>NZ_CP034689.1:0-4800000 GCF_003994415.1 Achromobacter spanius
ATGAAAGAATTCTGGCAGACCTGCGTCAGTCGTCTTGAGCAGGAACTCCCCCCCCAACAAATCAGCGCGTGGATACGACCGCTGGTCCCGCTTGCGTACGACGAAACGCAGGCGGTGCTGCGCGTTGCCGCGCCCAACCGCTTCAAGCTGGATTGGGTGCGCAAGAACTTTTCCCACCAGATCGAAGCGTTGGCCGCGGAGTGGTTCAAGCGACCGGTACAGGTCTTGTTCGAGTTGCCTTCTCATGGAGCCGCCCCGCGCATGCCGGTCGCGCCCGTGCGTGCACCGCAACCCGTTCAATCGCACCTGTCCGCTGCACAGCCCTCAGGCGGCGCGCCGCCCATGCAGGCCCCGGCTCCGGCCGCCCCGCCCCAACCTGCCACGACGGTTGCGGCGCAGTCGGTGAACGCGGATGCCGCCAACATCGTGTACGAGCGTTCGCGCCTGAACACGGACCTTACCTTCGAGAACTTCGTGACGGGTAAGGCCAACCAGTTGGCGCGCGCCGCGGCGTTGCAGGTGGCCGAGAACCCTGGCACGTCCTACAACCCGCTGTTCCTGTATGGCGGCGTGGGCCTGGGCAAGACCCACCTGATCCACGCCATCGGCAACGCCATGGTCGCGGCTGGCACGGGCGTGCGGGTGCGCTACGTGCACGCTGACCAATACGTGTCCGATGTGGTGAAGGCATACCAGCGCAAGGCGTTCGACGACTTCAAGCGCTACTACCATTCGCTGGACTTGCTGCTGATCGATGACATCCAGTTCTTCTCCGGCAAGAACCGCACGCAGGAAGAATTCTTCTATGCGTTCGAAGCGATGGTGGCCCAGCGCAAGCAGATCATCATCACCAGCGATACGTATCCGAAGGAACTGTCCGGCATCGACAGCCGCCTGATTTCGCGCTTTGACTCCGGCCTGACGGTGGCGATCGAGCCGCCGGAGCTGGAAATGCGCGTGGCAATTCTGCTGCGCAAGGCGGAATCCGAAGGCGTGCCCATGCCCGAGGAAGTGGCCTTCTTCATTGCCAAGCATCTGCGCAGCAACGTGCGCGAACTGGAAGGCGCGCTGCGCAAGGTTCTGGCCTACGCCCGCTTCCATGGTCGCGACGTGCTGACGGTGGATGTCTGCAAGGAAGCCCTGAAAGACCTGCTGTCCGTGTCCAACGGCCAGATCACGGTAGAAAACATCCAGAAGACGGTGGCGGATTTCTACAAGATCAAGGTCGCGGACATGTACTCGAAACGCCGGCCCGCCAATATCGCCTTGCCGCGTCAGGTCGCGATGTACCTGGCTAAAGAGCTGACGCAGAAAAGCCTGCCGGAAATCGGTGATCTGTTCGGGGGGCGCGATCACACCACCGTACTGCATGCCGTACGCAAGATTTCCGACGCCCGCGCAAAACAAGCGGAGCTCAACCATACCCTGCACGTGTTGGAACAAACTCTAAAAGGATGAACATGCAACTCGTACAAACCACACGCGATGCATTGCTGAAACCGCTGTCGACTGTGGCGGGCATCGTCGAAAGACGCCATACCCTGCCCATTCTTGCGAACATCCTGATGCGCAAGGAAGGCAACAAGGTTGCCTTTATTGCGACCGACCTGGAAGTACAGATCACCACCCATGCCGACTTCGGCGTGGGCCAGGACAACGAGTCCACCACGGTTGCCGCGCGCAAGCTGCTCGACATCCTGAAAGCGCTGCCGGATACCGGCGACGTGCGCCTGGCCCTGGCCAGCAACAAGCTGTCGGTGCAGTCGGCCAAGAGCCGCTTTGCGTTGCAGACGCTGGCCGCCAGCGAGTTCCCCACCGTGGCTCAGCCCGAGCAGTGGGATGTGTCGCTGACCATGCCGCAACGCACGCTGCGCCACCTGTTCAACATGGTGCACTTCGCCATGGCGCAACAAGACATCCGTTACTACCTGAACGGCATGCTGCTGGTGTTTGAACCGGGCCGTGTGCGCGCCGTCGCCACCGATGGTCACCGCCTGGCGCACTGCTCCACCGAAGCCGACGGCATCGCCGAACGCCACGAAGTGATCGTGCCGCGCAAGACCGTGCTGGAAATGCAGCGCCTGCTGGAAGACTCCGACGAGGTGGTCTCCATTGATGTGGCGCCAGGCCAGATCCGTTTCCGCTTCGGCGATGTCGAACTGGTGTCCAAGCTGGTCGAAGGCAAGTTCCCCGATTTCACGCGTGTGATTCCCACGAACTACACGCGCCACTTCATGGTGGGCCGCGAAGCGCTTCAAGGCAGCTTGCAGCGCGCCGCCATTTTGACGACCGACAAGTTCAAGGGCGTGCGCCTGCAATTGGCGCAAAACCAGATGAAGATCTCGTCTTCCAACGCCGAGCAGGAAGAAGCGCAGGAAGAAATCGACATCGACTACGGCCATGAGGCCCTGGACGTGGGCTTTAACGTGGGCTATTTGCTTGATGTGCTGGCCAACGTGAAAGTCGACAACATCCAGTGGTCGGTCATGCCCGATGCCAATGCATCGGCGCTCATCACCCTGCCCGAAGACGACCAGTTCAAATACGTCGTCATGCCCATGCGGATTTGATCCGCGTCCCACTCCTTTGTGGGTTTGTGCCGCTTGCGGGCCTGATGGCTCGCGGGCGGTCCGGCCGCCAGGCCGTTCTTTAAAGCGTTATCGAACCAGACATGTCAGATCAGCAGAACACCACTCCCGAGAACAGCGGCTACGGCGCAGACTCGATCAAGATGCTCAAGGGGCTGGAGGCCGTGCGCAAGCGCCCCGGCATGTACATCGGCGACACGTCCGACGGCACCGGCTTGCACCACATGGTGTTTGAAGTCGTGGATAACGCCATCGACGAAGCTCTGGCCGGCCATTGCGACGACATCGTCGTCACCATCCACACCGACAACTCCATCTCGGTCACCGACAACGGTCGCGGCATCCCCACGGATATCCACAAAGACGACGAATTCCACCGCAGCGCGGCGGAAATCGTGATGACCGAATTGCACGCTGGCGGCAAGTTCGACCAGAACTCGTACAAGGTGTCCGGCGGCCTGCACGGCGTGGGCGTGTCTTGCGTGAACGCCCTGTCCGAATGGCTGCGCCTGACCATCCGCCGCAACGGCCAGGTCCACCAGATGGAATTCCGCCAAGGCGCTCGCGTGGCGCCCCTGGCCGTGACGGGCACGACGGACATGCGCGGCACGGAAGTGCGCTTCCTGGCCGACCCGGTCATCTTCAACAACATCGAATACCACTACGAGATTCTCTCCAAGCGCTTGCGCGAGCTCTCGTTTTTGAACAACGGCGTGAAGATCCGCCTGGTGGATCAACGCCAGGGCAAGGAAGAGAACTTCGCGTTCTCGGGCGGCGTGAAGGGCTTTGTTGAATACATCAACCGCGCCAAGACCGTGCTGCACCCGAACGTGTTTTCGGTCAGCACCGAATCGGCCGCCGGCGGCGTGTCGGTAGGCGTGGAAGTGGCGATGCAGTGGAACGACAGCTACAGCGAAAGCGTGCTGTGCTTCACCAACAACATCCCGCAGCGCGACGGCGGCTCGCACCTGACCGGCCTGCGCGCGGCGATGACCCGCATCATCAACAAGTACATCGCCGACAACGAATTGGCCAAGAAGGCCAAGGTGGAAACGTCCGGCGACGACATGCGCGAAGGCCTGGCCTGCGTGCTGTCGGTGAAGGTGCCCGAGCCCAAGTTCAGCAGCCAGACCAAAGACAAGCTGGTGTCCAGCGAAGTGCGTCCGGCCGTTGAAGAAGCCGTGGCCCGCACGCTGGAAAGCTGGTTGCTTGAAAACCCGATCGACGCCAAGGCGCTGTGCAACAAGATCGTCGAAGCCGCCCGCGCGCGTGAAGCCGCGCGCAAGGCCCGCGAAATGACGCGGCGCAAGAGCGTGTTGGAAGGCGCCGGCCTGCCCGGCAAGCTGGCCGACTGCCAGGAAAAAGATCCGGCGCTGTGCGAGCTGTACATCGTCGAGGGTGACTCCGCAGGCGGCTCGGCCAAGCAAGGCCGCGACCGCAAGTTCCAGGCCATTCTGCCGCTGCGCGGCAAGGTGCTGAACGTGGAAAAGGCGCGCTTTGACCGCCTCATCGCCAGCGAACAGATCGCCACGCTGATCACGGCGCTGGGCACCAGCATCGGCCCCGATTTCAACGTGGAAAAGCTGCGCTACCACCGCCTCATCATCATGACTGACGCGGACGTGGACGGCGCGCACATCCGCACCCTGCTGCTGACGCTTCTGTATCGCCAGATGCCGGAACTGGTGCAGCGCGGCTATGTGTATATCGCCCAACCGCCGCTGTACAAGGTGAAGGTTGGCCGCGAAGAACGCTATCTGAAGGACGACCAGGAAGAAGCGCAGTTCATGCTGCAACAGGCGCTGAAGGATGCCGAGATCATCTCGGGCGGCAACATCATCCGCGGCGAAGAGCTGACCGACCTGGCCAGCCAGTACGTGGCGGCCGACGGCGTCATTGCGCGCCTGTCGAAGGTGTTCGACGTGGGCGCCTTGTCGGCCATGGCCGAAGGCGTGGAAATCAACCTGGAAACGGCTGAGTCCACGGCGGATTCCGCCAAGCGCCTGGCCGAGGCCATGCGTGACCCGGTCAGCGGCAACGGCGTGGACGTGGTGCCGCAGTTTGATGAAGCCACCGAACGCCATCGCCTGTCGGTGCAGCGCATGCACCACGGCAACGTGCGCGTCAGCATCATTGACGCCGACTTCGTCAACGGCGCTGACTACACCATCCTGTCCAAGGCCGCCAAGAGCTTCCTGGGCAAGGTCGGCCCGCGTTCGCTCGCCGCGCGTGGCGAAGGCGAAAAGCGCAAGGAACAGGCCGTGTCCGACTTCCGCGAAGCCATGCAATGGCTGCGCAGCGAAGCCGATCGCGGCATCTCGAAGCAGCGCTATAAGGGTCTGGGTGAAATGAACCCGGAACAGCTGTGGGAAACCACGATGGATCCGAAGGTGCGCCGCCTGTTGCGCGTGCAGATCGAAGACGCCATCGCGGCGGACGAAGTCTTCACGACCCTGATGGGCGACGACGTGGAACCGCGCCGCGCGTTCATCGAACGCAACGCGCTGTCGGCGGGCAATATCGACGCGTAAGCGTTTGCCTCGCATGACCCGGGCCAGCCTGAAAGGGCTGGCCTTTGTTTTTCCGGCTGGTCGCGCGCTGATCGAGCGGTGGCTGGCGTGCTTCAAGGATGCAGTGATGGGTAATCGCGCGTGGTTGTCGTTGCAGACGGAACGGGATGGACACACGGTGTCATCCGAAGAAATCGCCGCCGCCAACGGCAACCTGCCGACGCTATGGCAGGTGCTGCTGGCCGATGGCAGCTTGCGTGATGCCGATGCGTCGCAGCGCGTGTTTGGCGACGCGGGTACGGCGGCGCTGGCCGCCCCCGCGCAAGCCGCGCACGATCGCTTGCGCCAGATGGCGGCGTTCTTGCGGACGCATGCGGTAAACAGCGACGCATCGCATTGCGTGCAGTGGGATGCGGCGGTGGCCTACCTGGCCGAACGGATGGATGCGCGGGGGGCGGGGGACGCTTCGGGCGAGCGGGCCGATGCCGCCGACTTGTGGATAAGCGCAAATCTTGATGAGCTGGCGTGGCTGCATGCCGATGGCGCGGCCGCGTACCTTCCGCATGCGCGCGCGCTTTGTACGGCACGTTGGAATGCCTTGCAGCACAGCATGCGCAAGGACGACGCCGCGGCCGTGTGGCGCTTGCTGGATGTTCAAGACACCGACGATGAATCCGGCTGGGCTTGGCGTGTCGGCCTGGGCGGCCTGGCGCATCCGTACTTTTTCCCGCAAGAGCCTGCCCGGCGCGTTCGCTATGAAGACTTCGACGAGGGCGAAGACCAAGACGAGGATAAGGACGAAGATGAGGGCAACGGCAACGATACCCACCTCGGCGGCGGTTTACATCGCTTTGTTGTGGACAAGCTGTGCGGCGTGCGCGAAGGACGCGGCGAAGACGGCCGCGTGGTGCTGGCGCCCCAGTTCGATTCCATCTGGCGGTTTGAAGACGGTGTGGCGGCGGTTCTCAAGAACGACAGGCTTGGGCTGATCGATACCGATGGCCGCCAGTTGATGCCGTGCGAGCTGGACGAAGTGTGGAGTTATTCACAGGGTCTGGCGATGGCGCGCGTGGGTGACCAGATCGGGTTTGTGGATAGGTCGGGGGCGTGGGCGATTCCTCCGGCGTTCGAGTCGGCGGGCGATTTTTCCCCCGGTGGCTTGGCGCCTGCGTACGAGGCCGGGTGCTGGGGCTTGATCGACCGTAGCGGCGCCTGGGCAAGCGCGCCCGTATGGGACGACATCAATTGGGATGACGCGCTACATGCCTACGTGACGCAGCGCGGTGACGGTTGCGGCCTGATCGATGCGCAAGGTCGACTCGTGCGGGACGCCTTGTACGCGGCATTGGGGCCTGTGGACACGGAGTCCGATCCCGCCGGCCTGTGGATAAGCGGCCAGATGCAAATCCGGGTGCTGACAGAAGACGATCAGCGCGGCATTGTGAACGGCGAAGGCGAAGTCATCGTACCGGTGACCTATACCGATCTGGCCGACATCATCTGGCTACCCGCGCCCGATCCCGCCAACATCACGCCCCCGCCCGCGGGCCAAGCCGGCCGCTATGTGCGCGTGCTGCGCTGCGTGGATCATGGGGAATGGGACGAATGGTTCCAAGGCGCCTACGACATGGTCGAGCGCCGCGAGGCGCTGCCCTGCTTGCAGCACATGGTGTTCGGCCTGATGTGGAAAGACACCTACGGCTGGCTGTGCGCCGTGGTCCCGGAACAGGCCAGCGACCACAGTCCGGATGGCCTGCACATCGGTATCGCACAAGCAGACGGCGCGTGGCTGCACGAACCGGTCTATGCGTGGATCGGTATACCCGAGTCGCTGCGCACGGGGGATGGCGTGCACGGCTGCCCGACGGCGATTGCGCAATGCTGGCGCCAGGGGCAAGCCGTGCCGGCCATGCATGTTGACGGCGCGATGCGCTATTTGCATGCGGACGGGCGGGTGCAAACCGAGCCGAAATAGCGCAGGCTGGGCTCAGCCGTTGGTCTTTTACTCTTCGCGCACGGCCAAGGATTTCATGTCAGCGGATCTGCAAAGAAGCAGCCCTTTTCTTACTGCACTTGGCAGGCGTTACGTCGTTCAAGTTGCGAGCGGCCAAAGTGCGCGTCAGAATGCCTTTTCTCCAAGCAGCGCATGCTTGGCTTGCACAAAATAGAAGTGGTCTTGCTGCGTGTCATGGATGATGAATTCGATACGTTCGCCACAGTGCGGATCCGGTTTGCAGGGGATGATGAACCAGTGTCAAACAATTGGAGGCTCCGATGAATGCCGAACTTGTGCTCTATACAACGCAGGATGGAGACGCTCAGTTCTTCTTGCGTGCTGAAAACGGCACCATTTGGCTGACCCAACTTGAGCTGGCCGAGTTATTCCAGACGACAAAGCAGAACATTAGCCTGCACGTGCGCAATGTGCTGGCAGAGGGGGAGCTTCAGGAGGGTTCAGTTGTCAAGCAAGACTTGACAACTGCCGCCGACGGCAAGCGCTACCGCACGCAGCAATACAACCTGGACATGATTCTGGCGATCGGCTACCGCGTAAAGTCGCCGCGGGGGACGCAGTTCCGGCAATGGGCCACGACCCATCTAAAGGAGTTCCTGGTCAAGGGCTTCGTCATGGACGACGAACGCCTGAAGGACGTGAGCCGCTGGGATTACTTCGATGAGCAGCTTGCGCGCATCCGGGATATCAGAACGTCGGAGAAGCGCTTCTATCAGAAGATCCGGGATCTGTTCGCTCTGTCTGTGGACTACGCCGACGACCCCGCAGCGACGGGGCTGTTTTATGCGGAAGTGCAGAACAAGATGTTCTACGCGGTGACGCGCCACACGGCGGCCGAGCTAGTGGTGCGGCGTGCCGATCCGTCTCAGCCCAATATGGCGCTGCTGTCCTGGAAACAAGGGCGCGTGCGGAAGGCCGATGTGATCGTGGCGAAGAACTATTTGAATGCTGAAGAGTTGGACGACTTCAACCGCATCGCGACCATGTTCATGGACTTTGCAGAGCTGCGTGCGAAGAAGCGGCAGAACCTGCGCATGGCCGACTGGCGTGCGTATGTGGATAGCTTTATCGAGTTCAACGAGAGCCCGCTATTGAAGGGGGCGGGAAAGATGAGCCACAAGTCGATGACGACGATTGTGTATGACCGGTACGAGCAATTCGATGCCGCGCGGCGGAAGGAGGAGGCGTTGGCGGCGGATCGGGAGGACTTGAGGGAGTTGGAACGGGTGGAGAAGGTATTGAATCGCCGGGAGCGTGGTTGAAATGGGAAAACCGATGCTGCCTAGCGGTTGGGACTCCACTGCCGCAGTTGAACCTGGCGTACAGGCAGGCACTGAAGCCGTCTGGCGAAGCGGCCGACTACCTGGAACGGTCCTTCATCTAGCAGGCGGCAAAGGCCGGCTCCTTCACCGCGCCGCCCGCGCCTTCAAATCCGCCATCTCTTCATTCATCAACTGATGCGCATACCGTGAAAACACGCTGACCAGCCGCGTGCGCGTGTGATACGGCGGATACAGCAAGGCCACCGTGACCGGTACCGCCGGGCTGAAGGGTCGCACTTCCACGCCGTTGGCCTCGTACTCTTCGCGCGCGGCCAAGGGGTTGATCAGCGCCACGCCCAGGCCCGCGCCCACCAGCGCGCACACCGATGACCCTAGCCCCGCTTCGGCCACCGTCTGCCGTTCCACCTTGGCGGCCTTGAAGACGGCGTCGATCTTTTCGCGCAGCGGCGTGGCGCTGGGAAAGGCGATGAAGGGCTCGCCTGCGAAGTCAGCGGGTTTCAGCTTTTTCAACTTGGTCAGGCGGTGCCCCTTGGGCAGTACCGCCACGCAGTTCATCGTCATCACGGGTTCGACCTGAATGCCGGGGCTGTCGCCCGACAGCATGGCCAGGCCCGTGTCGCAAAAGCCCGAGCTGATCCAGTTGTGCACGGTGCTGGCGTTGCCCGAATGGATGGACACCATCACGTCGGGGTATTCGGTCTTGAAGGCCGCGACGATGCGCGCCAGCATGCCGCCCGCCAGCCGTGGCATGGCCGCCACGCTCAGGCGGCTGGCGCTGAACGAGCGGATGCTGGCCGCCGCCGACTCCAGGCCGGCCAGGCCAATAAAGGTTTTTTCCACCTCTTGAAAGAAGCGCGAGCCGTCCTGCGTGGGGCTCAGGCGGCTGCCATTGCGATCGAACAAGGGAAACTGGGTGATGGCTTCCAATTGCGCAATTAAGCGGCTAACGTGCGGCTGCGAGGTATGCACGCGCCGCGCGGCGGCCGTCATCGAGCCGGTCATCATGACGGCTCGGAAGGCCTCGATGTGTCTTAAGCCCATCCGTGGAATGGCCATATCAAATCCGTATAGAGGAATACCTGATTGGAACTGGATAAAACCATACTGCTAGTTGATACTTTTTGCCAGCCGCGGGGCTCATCGCGGGACGTGGCGGACGTCGGACAAACCGGCGCCGCCGATCGTGACTACAAACACGCGCCGGTTGCACGGCGCCAAGGGAATCAGATGAAAGCATTTGCCGCGATCTCCGTCGCTGCCGCCCTGCTGGGCAGCACGGCCACCGCCCACGCCGAAGGCACCAGCCGCCTGGACAAGATCCGTGAAACTGGCGTGATCACGCTCGGCCACCCCGAGACCTCGGTGCCCTTCGCCTATCTTGACGGCAACCAGAAGCCCATCGGCTACACGGTCGAGATCTGCCAGGAAGTGGTGCAGCACATCAAGACGGCGCTGAAGCTGCCCAAGCTGGAAGTGCGCTACAACCCGACGACCTCCGCCACGCGTATTCCGCTGCTGGCCAATGGCACCATCGACCTGGAATGCGGCAATACCACCAACAAGCTCGACCGCCACAAGTTGGTGTCGTTCGCGCCCACGACCTTCGTGGCGCAGGTGGTGCTGGTGGCGCGCAAGGACGGCGGCGTGGACCCCAACAACCTGGAATCGTTCCGGGGCAAGACCATCGCCGCCCAAGCCGGCGGCCAGACTTTCCGCCTGATCTCGCAATTGAATGCCAAGGGTAACCTGGGCATCACGATGGCGCCCACCAAGGACACCGCCGAAACCATTCTGATGGTGGAATCGGGCCGTGCCGCCGGGTCGGCCAACGATGACGGCATCGCCTATGGCGCCGTGGCCTCGTCGAAGAATCCGGATGCGTTCGTGATTGGCACCAAGGGCCTGGAAATGGCGCCCTACGGCATCATGGAACCCAAGGACGACCCCGCATTCAAGAAGGTGGTGGACGATGCCGTGGTGGATCTGATGAAGAGCGGCAAGGTCGCGGCGATCTACAACAAGTACTTCAATTCGCCGATTCCCCCGAAGCAGATCAACCTGAAGTATCCGATGAGCGATGCGCTCAAGCGTGCGCTGGCCAACCCGACCGACTCGGGTGACCCGAAGGTATACGAGTAAGCAGCAACTAGTCCGCGGGACGCCCAGGCGTCCCGCGGCGGTTTTGGGGCAAGGCGTCGCGCATGGCGCCGCCATCTAGGGCACGGGCATGAATTACGACTGGAGTTGGAGCGTCTTCCTGGAGATGTCGCCGGATGGCGTGCATAACTTTCTGGAAACGCTGCTGATCGGCGTGGGCTGGACGCTGGCGCTTGCGCTGACGGCGTGGGTGTTTTCGCTGTTGCTGGGATCTTGGCTGGGCGTGATGCGTACGGCGCAGTCCCGCGTGATGAACCTATTGGGCGCGACCTACGTCGAGCTGTTCCGCAACATACCGCTGCTGGTGCAGATGTTCCTGTGGTATTTCGTGCTGCCTGAATTGCTGCCGCATGCCTGGGGCCTGGCGATGAAGCAGATGCCGCAGCCCTGGGGGCAGTTCGTGCCTGCCGTGCTGTGCCTGGGGTTTTATGGTTCGGCGCGCGTGGCCGAGCAGTTGCGCGCCGGCATCCAGTCGTTGCCGCGCGGCCAGTTCCAGGCGGGGACCGCCCTGGGGCTGACCGAGGTGCAGGTGTACCGCTACATCATCCTGCCCGAAGCGTTTCGCATCGTGCTGCCGCCGCTGACGTCCGAATTCATGGGCACCATCAAGTATTCCTCGGTGGCGCTGACGATCGGCCTGCTGGAGCTGACCGGCCAGGCGCGTTCCATGCAGGAATTCAGCTTCCACATCTTCGAGGCGTTCTCCGCCGCGACGGTGATCTACCTGATCCTCAACGGCATCGTCGTGCTGGGCATGCGTCTGCTTGAACGGCATATCGCGGTGCCTGGCCTGATCGGCGCGGCCAGCAACGGCGCGGCCAGCAAAGCTGGTCCGGCCGCGGTCAAGACCGCCGCCCTGAGCCGATAGGGGATCGCGATGGGTAAATTTGATTTCGATGTGATCTGGACCGCGCTGCCCTATCTGTTCCAGACGGGCATGACGTTCACCCTGACGCTGACGGTGCTGGCCGCCGTGATGGGCCTGGCGCTGGGCACGCTGCTGGCCATGATGCGGCTGTCGCGCTTCAAGATTCTGTCGGTGCCGGCGGGCATCTACGTGAACGTGATGCGCTCGATTCCGCTGCTGCTGGTGATCTTCTGGTTCTACTTCCTGATGCCGTACATCGCCGCCTGGGTGGTGGGCTCGGCCACGCCCTTGCGCGTGGGGGCGTTCAATTCGGCGGTCATCACCTTCACCTTGTTCGAAGCCGCGTACTTCTGCGAAATCATGCGGGCGGGGATTCAGTCGATTGCGCGCGGCCAGGTGTCGGCCAGCATGGCGATCGGCCTGACGCCGTGGCAGGGCATGCGCTACGTGGTGCTGCCGCAGGCGTTTCGCAACATGGTTCCCGCGCTGTTGACCCGCGTGATCATCCTGTTTCAGGACACGTCGCTGGTCTATGTGCTGTCGTTGACCGACTTCCTGGGCGCGGCGTCCAAGATCGGCCAGCGCGATGGCCGGCTGGTGGAGCTTTATCTGTTCGTGGCGGTGGTGTATTTCGTGATCTGCTTCACGGCGTCCCGCCTGGTCAAACTACTGGAAAAGCGCACCCGTGTGCTGCGATAGGGTTTAGCGATGCAACTATCTACGACGCCTCCGATGATCGAGATCTCGCAGGTCAGCAAGTGGTACGGCGCCTTTCAGGTGCTGGATGAATGCACGACGACAGTCGGCAAGGGTGAAGTCGTGGTGGTGTGCGGGCCGTCGGGGTCCGGCAAGTCCACGCTGATCAAGACCGTGAACGCGCTGGAGCCCTTTCAAAAGGGCAACATCGTGGTCAACGGTATTTCGGTGGGTGACCCGCGCACCAACCTGCCCAAGCTGCGGTCGGTGGCTGGCATGGTGTTCCAGCACTTTGAGCTGTTCCCGCATCTGTCGGTGACCGAAAACCTGTGCCTGGGCCAGACCAAGGTGCTGGGCCGCGGCAAGGAAGAAGCCCGTGCGCGGGCGCTGACGCTGCTTGAGCGCGTGGGCCTGTCGGCGCACAAGGACAAGCACCCCGGTGAGCTCTCGGGCGGCCAGCAGCAGCGCGTGGCGATTGCGCGCGCGCTGTCGATGGACCCGGTGGTGATGCTGTTTGACGAGCCCACCTCGGCGCTGGACCCCGAGATGGTCAACGAGGTGCTGGACGTGATGACGGACCTGGCCAGCGAAGGCATGACGATGATGGTGGTGACCCACGAAATGGGGTTTGCCCGCCGCGTTGCCGACCGTGTGATCTTCATGGACGGCGGCAAGATTGTCGAAGACTGCGTCAAGGACGAGTTCTTCGGCAATGTAGAGGAACGTGCCCCGCGCACGCGCCAGTTTCTTTCCAAGATTTTGCAGCATTGATACCCATGACCCAGCGGACTCCCGCCGACCATCCCGCCCTTCCCGTCGACCTGCGCAGCGACACGGTGACCCATCCGACGGCGGCCATGTACGAACGCATGCGCACCGCGCCGATCGGCGATGACGGCCTGGATGGCGACCCTTCCGTGCGCGCGCTGGAAGCCCACGTGGCGGCCCTGCTGGGCAAGGACGCCGGGTTGTTCGTGCCCAGTTGCACGATGGCCAACCTGCTTGCCGTGTTGGCGCAAACGCAGCGTAACGAGCAGGTGGTGCTGGAGTCGTCAGCCCACATGTACACCTCGGAACGCGGTGCGGCCACGTTTACCGGGCTGTTCTATCAGGGCGTGTCCGGCACCGATGGCGCGATGGACCTGAACCGGCTGGACGAGGCCTTGCTGTCGGGCGGGCACCGGTTGAAGACGTCGCTGGTGGCGATGGAAACCTCGCACAACAACGCCGGGGGCGCCGTCCTGCCGTTGGATCACATGCGCGCCGTGTACGACATGGCCAACGCCGGTGGCATTCCCGTGCACCTGGACGGTGCGCGCCTGTTCAACGCGGCCGTGGCGCTGGGCGTGCCGGCACCCGAGATCACCCAGTACGCCGATACGGTGTCGCTATGTCTGTCCAAAGGCCTTAGCGCCCCTGTGGGCGCGGTGCTTACGGGCAGCAAGGCGGTGATGGCTCGTTCGCGCACGTTGCGCCGCATGTTGGGCGGCACGCAACGCCAGTCGGGCATCATGGCGGCGGCCGGCCTGGAAGGCGTGCAGACGATGACCGGCCGGCTGGTCGAAGACCACGTCCGCGCGCGCCGCTTGAGCGACGGCATCAACCGCCTGGCGCCCGCCTTGTCGGCCACGGTGCCGCAGACCAATATCGTGCAGGTCGAGACCGCCGATTCCGGCATGACCAACACGCAGTGGGTGGCGGCCTTGCAAGCCGAAGGCCTGCTGACACGCCCCTGGGGCCGCACGCGCCTGCGTTGCGTCACGCATCGCCACATCGAGGACGAGGACATCGACACCGCCGTGCAGGCCTTCGCGGCGGTGCTGGAGAAACGCTGAAAGTCACTGAAAAAGTGCTGAACGCCAGCACTGAAAACTGGCCCTGAAACCCAGTGTTCATCGGCACCGCCGGCCCATTGCGGCGGTGCGATAATGCCGCATGTCCACGACTCACCTCACCCGAAAAGACTATTTCTGCGCGCTGGCGGTCGTGGTCATATGGGGTCTTAATTTTGTTGTCATGAAGGTCGGCATGCAGGGCCTGTCGCCCATGATGCTGGGCGCGCTGCGATTCGCGCTGGCTGCCTTCCCCCTGATTATTTTCGTGCGCCGGCCGCAACTGCCGTGGCAGTGGATCGCGGCCTACGGGCTGGTGCAGGGGCTGGGCCAATTCGGCCTGCTGTTCACTGCCCTGAAATTCGGCATGCCGGCCGGCATGGCCTCGCTGGTCATCCAGACCCAGGCATTCTTCACCTTGCTGTTGGCGACCCCCGTGCTGGGCGAACGCGCGCGGCGGCATCACTGGATCGGCTTGGGCGTGGCCGCGCTGGGGCTGGCGGTGATTGCGGGCGGCCGGGGCGAAGGCCCGGGCCAGATGACCATGCTGGGCTTTGTGCTGACGCTGGGCGCCGCGTTCATGTGGGCAGCGTCCAACATGATCGTGCGGCGGGCCAGTCGCATGGCGCCTGGCTACGACCCCTTTGCCTTCATCGCCTGGAGCAGCGCCGCGCCGGTGCTGCCATTCTTGCTGCTGGCAGTGTTGATCGACGGCTGGGAGCCGGTGCTGGGCATGATTACCGGCATCGGCTGGGGCGAGGCGCTGTCGGTGCTGTACCTGGCGGTGCTGGCGACGCTGGTGGCCTACACGCTGTGGACACGCTTGCTGACGCGCCATCCGGCGGCCAAGATCGCACCGTTCTCGCTGCTGGTGCCGGTGGTGGGCCTGTGGGCGGCGTCCATGGCGTTCGGGGAACGGCTGCAACCGTTGCAGTGGCTGGGGGCGGGCTGCGTGTTGGCGGGCCTGATCATCAATCAGGTTGGCGGACGCTGGCTGCGCAGCCGCTGAAATACCCGTTCAAACCGGGTCATCAGGCAGGCGTCTGCGACCCTATCAGCCCGGCTTCAACCACTGTCTCAACCTTGCCTCAACCCCTCGACCAGCCGGACTACGGCTTAACGCCGAGGGCGCTGAATCGCACACTGCCCGGCTACACCTGTTCAAAGCGGATATAACGCTTGTCGGTGTATTCCCGGCGCGTCGTCATTTCCTGCACGGACGCGCCCGGCGGGCCGCGCCGCAGCCACTCAAGCATGTGGTCCACCTGGTCGGGCGTGCCCTGCACCAGGGCTTCAACCGTGCCGTCCAGCAGGTTCTGCACCCAGCCCGTCACACCCAGCATGTGGGCGCGCCGCACCGTGGCGTGGCGATACCCCACGCCTTGCACCGTGCCGCTGACTGACACGAGGACGGTTTCGATATGGGAGTCGGTCTTAGGGTCTTGCATGGATGTTTCCTTCGGATGATGCGCCGCCAATGGGATGAGTAGGCGGTTAAGGCTACAGCGGATGGTCTATAGGCCCGGTGGGTGTCGAAGCGATACGTTAGTGCTCATGTCAAAACGTGCCAACGGGAACACCCGCTACCAGAGCTTGGAGAAGCCATTATGGAAGAGACCAGTTTGTTGTCGGAAGCTGAGACAGCGCGCTACAGGGACCAGGGCTACCTGGCCCTGAAGGACATGTGCCCGCAGGATGAGGTGGGCTACATCCGTCGCACCCTGCTGGACTTGTTCGCGAACAAAACGGGATACAACGAGGGCGCGCAGTATGACTTCGTCAGCCGCGACGACCCGTCCAAGCCCGCGAAGTTTCCAAGCCTGCACGATCCGCGTCATTATGCCCCCGGTCTACTGAAGACGACTTACCACGAGCGCACGCTGGACCTGGCGCGGCAATTGCTGGGCGAAGAGGCGGCGCTGTATGGCGAGCACGCGCTGCTCAAGCCCGGCCCGTTCGGCCCGGAAACGCCGTGGCACCAGGACGAGGCGTTCCGTTCGCCCGACTTCGTCTACAACGAGCTGAGCATCTGGCTGGCGCTGCAACCCGCCACCGTGGAAAACGGCTGCATGCAGTTCATCCCCGGGTCCAACAAATGGGACGTGCTGGAGCACCGTTCGCCCGGCGGCGACAAGAGCCTGCATCCGCTGGAATGCTGCGGCGAATTCCAGCGTGACCAGGCGGTGGCCGAACCGCTGGACCCGGGCGGCATCACCGTGCACGACGCCCGCACGCTGCACTTCACCGGGCCGAACACGTCGCCGTCGCCGCGCCTGGCGTACATCCTGATCTACAACACGCCGCCGGTCTACAAGCCGGGGCGCCGCGAATTTCCGTGGCTGGAAGGCCGCTGGACGGATAGCCAGACGCGCAAGAAGCAGTGGCACAAGCGTGGTGGGCTGGCCGTGGATGTGATGCGCCGGCTGCCGGGTGCGCGGCTGACCAGCCCGCGTTGGGTAGCGTGGGCCACCATACGCGCGGTCAGCAAGGTCTGGCCGCGATAGCTCGGGCGACGGGGCCATAGAGCCCCAGTCAGAGGGGGGGCGAACGAGGCCGGCAAGCAACGCTTGCCGGCCTCGGCGCGTATACTGAGCGGCGCCGCAGGGCCTGTCGCCCAAGCGTTGCGGTGCAGCCGCCCGCAGCCGGCGGCTCCAGATTCCAAGAATACGAAACGTAGCTGGCGCCCTTCCATCACTCCTCAGACCTCTCATGACCGCTAACCTTTCTACGATCACCTGCATCGAAGATCTGCGTGTCGTCGCGCAAAAGCGCGTGCCCCGCATGTTCTACGACTACGCCGATTCCGGCGCCTGGACCGAAGGCACCTACCGCGCCAATGAAAGCGATTTCCACAAGATCAAGCTGCGCCAGCGCGTGGCGGTGAACATGGAAGGCCGGTCGCTGCGCACCACGATGGTGGGCCACGACGTGGTGATGCCGCTGGCGATTTCGCCCACTGGCCTGACTGGCATGCAGCATGCCGACGGCGAGATCCTGGCGGCGAAGGCCGCGGCGGATTTCGGCGTGCCGTTCACCTTGTCCACGATGAGCATCTGCTCGTTGGAAGACGTGGCCGAGGCCACCAAAAAGCCGTTCTGGTTCCAGCTTTACGTGATGCGCGACCGCGAGTTCGTGGCCAACCTGATCGACCGCGCCAAGGCCGCTGGTTGCACCGCGCTGGTGCTGACGCTGGACTTGCAGATCCTGGGCCAGCGCCACAAGGACATCAAGAACGGCTTGTCGACGCCGCCCAAACCCACCATCCGCAACCTGATCAACCTGGCGACCAAGCCGCGCTGGTGCATGGGCATGCTGGGCACCAAGCGCCGCACCTTCGGCAACATCGTCGGACACGCCAAGGGCGTCAGCGACCTGTCGTCATTGTCGGCCTGGACGGCTGAACAATTCGATCCGCGCCTGAGCTGGGACGACGTGGAATGGATCAAGCAGCGCTGGGGCGGCAAGCTCATCATCAAGGGCATCCTGGATGTGGAAGACGCGCAACTGGCGGCCAACAGCGGCGCCGACGCGCTGATCGTCAGCAACCACGGCGGCCGCCAACTGGACGGCGCCATGTCGTCGATTGCCGCGTTGCCGGCGATTGCGGATGCGGTGGGTTCGAAGATTGAAGTCTGGATGGACGGCGGCATCCGTTCCGGCCAGGACATCCTGAAAGCGGTGTCGCTGGGCGCGCGCGGCACGATGATCGGCCGCGCATTTTTGTATGGCCTGGGCGCGTATGGCCAGGCGGGCGTCACCCGCGTGCTGGAGCTGCTATACAAGGAAATGGATACGACGATGGCGCTGTGCGGCCGCCGCAATATTGAGCCGGGCGACCGCAGCATTTTGCTGCCGGGCACGTATCCGACGTGATGTTGTTGGGGTGTTTTGGGGCGGGGGCTGCTTGATGGGTTCGCGCGATCGGCGGCGTGGTTCTTTGCGACCGCGTCGCGCGCCACACCCATCCTACGGCAACTCGTAGGATGGGTGAAGCGCGCAAGATTCGCGGCAAGAACGCATTTGCCGAACGCGCGCAACCCATCGAACCACCGCCAAGATATGGCTGGGTTATTTCGGGTTCCGGCGCTGCTTGATGGGTTTCGCGCGGTCGGCGGCGTCGTTCTTGGGTATGGCATCGCGCGCTGCACCCATCCTACCGCCAGCGCCCCACCCCGACGTCAACCGCCGTTCCGACATCCACCCCCGACGTCAACCGCCGTTACCGACATCCATCCCCCGCCATCAACCGCCGTTACCCGCGCCCAAATAATGGCTGGGGCGTCTCAGCGCGGGGTCGAAGGGGTTGATCTGCGCGCCTACCGCGTCCGCCTCTCGGCGCAGCATTTCAACGATCAGTGGCAGGCGGTCGTCGTCGATGCGTTCGATGGGGGCGGCCACGCTTAGCGCCGCCACCGTTACGCCGTTGGGGTCGTAGACCGGCACCGCCAGCCCCGCGATATTTGGGAACACGCCCTGCCCCTGGCTGCGCGCGTACCGCCGTTCCAGGCATTCCTTGATGCGCACCCGCATCGAAATTTCGTCCACAAAACCCAGATGGTGCAAACGCGGAATGTTGAAGCGGATGACTTCTTCGCGTTCGGCTTCCGGCAGGCTGGCCAGCAGCACCAGGCCGCCCTGGCCCATGCCCAGCGGCACGCGCCCGCCGATATCGCCGGTGTGCGAACGCACCGGGAACGCACCGTCAACCCGGTCCACGCAGACCGCGTCAAAGCCGCTGCGCACCAGCAGGAAAATCGTGTCGTTCAACATGCCCGACAGGCGCAGCATGGCGGGGCGGTAGAGCGAACGCAGGCTGGACTGGTGCGTGCCCGCCGCCGCCGCCAGCGCAAAGAACGCCACGCTGAGTTGATACCCCTTGCTTTGCGCCGGCTGCTCCACCACGCCTTCCTGCATCAAGCCCTGAAGCACGCGGTGCACCGTGGCCTGCGCCTGCCCGGTACGGGCCGCGATATCGGTCAGGCGCAGCTTCTCCCCTTTTGCATCGGCCAGCACGCGCAGCACGGCAAACGCCCGCTGCAACACGCCCTGGCCGGCAGAATCGTCCGCTGTCTCTGATTTCTTCATTGTTTGATTCCATTGATCAAAATATATGAACGTATTTTTATCGGTAAATTCAGCTTAACGGAAATTCATTCTAAAAAATTCGATTCTTCGGAAAACCCTAATTGACCCTGCCTTTTCGCGAAACCTAGACTGCCCCATCAATAAGCCACCACGCCGGGAAACCGGCCTTACGGGGTGGCACAACGCCCGCATCGGGCGACGGGGTTTGGAAAATGTCATTTCTGCGGCTGGACAACGTCTCGAAGAACTACGGCGACCTGCGCGTCGTTTCCGATCTGAACCTGACTGTGGAAAAAGGGGAATTCGTCTCGCTGCTGGGCCCATCGGGCTGCGGCAAGACCACCACCTTGCAGATGATTGCCGGCTTTGCGGAAGTGACGCAGGGCGTCATCACGCTGGACGGGCGCGACATCACGCGCGCCAAGCCCAATACGCGCGGGCTGGGCATCGTGTTCCAAAGCTATGCGCTGTTCCCGCACCTGACCGTGACCGACAACGTGGCCTTCGGCCTGAAGATGCGCAAGGTCGAGCGCGCCGAACGCCAGGAGCGCGTGCGCGAAGCGCTGGCGCTGGTGAAGCTGGACAAGCATGCCGACCGCTATCCGCGCGAGCTTTCGGGCGGCCAGCGGCAAC
The DNA here is from genome assembly GCF_003994415.1 of Achromobacter spanius. Lineage (NCBI taxonomy): Bacteria > Pseudomonadati > Pseudomonadota > Betaproteobacteria > Burkholderiales > Alcaligenaceae > Achromobacter > Achromobacter spanius. Next base: position 19,667 of record NZ_CP034689.1, read on the forward strand.
GCGTGGCGCTGGCCCGCGCGCTGGTCATCCGCCCGCCCGTGCTGCTGCTGGACGAGCCCCTGTCCAACCTGGACGCCAAGCTGCGCGAAGACATGCAGTTTGAACTGCGCGGCATCCAGAAGAAGATCGGCACGACCACCGTCATGGTCACGCACGACCAGGCCGAAGCCTTGTCCATCAGCGATCGCGTGGTGGTCATGCAGGATGGCCGCGCCACCCAGGTCGACGCCCCATTCCGCATGTACGAACATCCGCAAAGCGAATTCATTTCGCGTTTTGTGGGCAAGACCAACCTGCTGCCCGGCCGCGTCACCCGCTGCGGCGAGCAAGCTGAAATCGAGACCGGCGCCTTGCGCGTGCTGGTCGACGGTGAAGGCTTGCGCCACGGCGACAACGTGCAGTTGTCGCTGCGCCCGGAAAAACTGGTGCCCGTGCCTCCGGGCCAGGGCAAGCTGGCCTGTGTGGTCAGCACGCGCTACTTCCTGGGCAGCCAGTGGATGTACGACCTGGATTCGCCGGTGGGCACGCTGACCGTCCTGACTCCGAACGACGGCCGCCGCCCGCATGATGATGGCGAGGCCATCGGGCTGGATTGGGCCGAGGGCGTGTTGCGCGTGCTGCGCGCCCCGGCCGCCTCGACTGCGCAAGAGGCCGCCTGACATGGCAACGCTGACTCACGCCACGGCCGGCCCCAAGCCCCGCAACGATGGCCTGCTTGCCATCCTGGGTTCCATCCCGCTGACCCTCGTTTTCCTGACCCTGGTGCTGACGCCGCTGGCGCTGACCCTGGTGCTGTCCTTCCGTCCGTTCGACTACAGCGCGGGCATCTTGCCGGGCCATACCTTCGAACATTATCTGGCGGTGGTCACCGACAGCTACTTCATCGAAATCTTCTGGCGCACCTTCTGGATCGCCGGCGTGACCACGCTGATCTGCGTGCTGATCGGCGCGCCCGAAGCCTACATCCTGTCGCGCATGGGCAAGCCCTGGCGCTCCATCTTCCTCTTGGTGGTGCTGTCGCCGCTATTGATCTCGCTGGTGGTGCGCGCCTTTGGCTGGAGCATGCTGCTGGGCCCGCACGGTGTCGTCGGGCGCGCGGCCGACGCGCTGGGGATCGGGCCGCTGCTGTACACACCCACCGCCGTCATCATTGGCTTGGTGCACGTGATGCTGCCCTTCATGGTGATCCCCGTTTGGACCTCGCTGCAAAAACTGGATCCCACTGTTGAGCACGCCGCGCTGTCCTTGAACGCCTCGCGCTTTCAGACGCTGACGCGCATCGTGCTGCCGCAGGCCATGCCGGGCATTCTGTCCGGCAGCCTGATCGTGTTCGGCCTGTCGGCAAGCTCATTCGCCATTCCCGCCTTGCTGGGCGGACGCCGCCTGAAGATGGTGGCCACCGTGGTGTACGACGAGTTCCTGACCGAGCTGAACTGGCCGCTGGGCGCGGCCATCGCCATCATCCTGCTGGTGGTCAACGTTGTGATCATGATGGCCTACAACCGCGTCGTTGAACGCTCTTACCGCCGCAGCCTGGGCTAAGGCGCCAAGGAACCAACATGCAGAAAAATGGCCCCTTCGCGCTCGCGTTCAACTTCCTGGTGGTGGTGTTCGTGCTGGCGCCGCTAGCCATCGTGTGCCTGGTGGCGTTCACGCCGGAATCGACGCTGACGGTGCCCACCACCAGCTTCTCACTGCGCTGGTTCCGCGCGGTGTTCGAGCACCCCAACTTCATGCAGGCATTCCAGAACAGCCTGTGGCTGGCCTTTCTGTCGGCCACCATTGCCGTCTGCCTGGCCGTGCCCGCCGCCATCGCCATCACGCGCTACCGCTTTCCGGGGCGCGACGTGTTGAACGGCTTGTTCCTGTCGCCCCTGATGATTCCGCATCTGGTGCTGGGCGTGGCGCTGCTGCGCTTTTTCGCGCTGATGGGCATGGCGGGCAGCTTTCCGTGGCTGGTGGCCGCGCACGTCGTCGTCATCACGCCGTATGTGATGCGGCTGGTGATCGGCGCGCTGGTCGGTTTTGACCGCTCGATTGAACACGCCGCCCTGTCGCTGGGCGCCAGCCGCGCCACCGTGTTCTTTCAGATGACCTTGCCGCTCATCATTCCCGGCGTGTCGGGCGGCTGGCTGCTGGCCTTTATCAACAGCTTCGATGAACTGACGATGTCGGTGTTCATCACCGCGCCATCCACCATCACTCTGCCCGTGCGCATGTACATGTACGCCACCGAATCCATCGACCCGATGATGGCGGCCGTGTCCGCGCTGGTCATCGTGCTGACCGCCGTCACCATGCTGCTGCTGGACCGCGTGTATGGCCTGGACCGCGTGCTGGTGGGGCAGAAATGAAACCCTTGCCGATGGCGAATAGAGAGGCGCCGGCATCATGGCAATACTGAAACGCCTGGCCGAAACCGCCCGGCCCGCCGTGCCCTTCACGCTGGACGGGCAAGCCTGCCAGGCCTTGGCGGGGGACACCGTGTTGACCGCTGTGCTGACGCAGGCCGAGCGCCTGCGACATTCCGAATTCAGCGGTGCGCCGCGCGCCGGCTTCTGCATGATGGGCGCCTGCCAGGACTGCTGGATGCAGTTGGAAGACGGCTCGCGCCTGCGCGCATGTTCCACCTTCATCGAACCCGGCATGCGCCTGCAAAGCGCGCCCCTGCCGCCCACCGCCGTGCCCGGCACCTTGGCGGTGGCCGCCTGGCCCGAGGACGACATCGCATGAGTATCGTGATGCCCGTTATCGTCGGCGCCGGTCCTGCCGGCGTGCGCGCCGCCCAGGCGCTGGTGGCCCAGGGCCTGCGGCCCGTCATCCTGGATGAAGCCCCACGCGCCGGCGGCCAGATCTATCGCCAGCCGCCACCGGGGTTCCAACGCGACAAGCCCGCGCTGTATGGCTTCGAACATCGCAAGGCCGATGCCGTGCACCGCGCCATGAACGCCTTGCTGCCGCAGGTGGACTACCGCCCCGGCAGCCTGGTGTGGAACGTGGAAGGCAAGACGCTGGACGTGCTGCAAGACGGCGTCAGCACCGCCGTTCCGTATACGCATCTGATCCTGGCCACGGGTGCCACCGACCGCGTGCTGCCCTTCCCCGGTTGGCTGACACCCGGCGTCTACACCTTGGGCGGATCGCAAGTGGCCTTGAAGTTCCAGGGCTGCGCCATTGGGTCGCGCGTGGTGTTCATGGGCACCGGGCCGCTGCTGTACCTGGTGGCCTACCAATACGCTCGCGCCGGTGCGCAGGTGGCGGCGGTGCTGGACACCTCGCGCTTTGCCGATCGCCTGGCGGCCTTGCCCGGCATGCTGCGCGCGCCGGGCCTCTTGGCCAAGGGGCTGTACTACATGGCGTGGCTGCGCGCGCATGGCGTGCCGCTGCGTAGCGGCGTGCGGCCGGTGGCCGTGCAAGGTCAGGCGCGCGTCACGGGCCTGAGCTACCGCCAAGGCGGCCGCGAACATAGCGTGGAATGCGATGCGCTGGCCTATGGCCTGGCCCTGCGTTCCGAAACCCAGTTGGCCAGCCTGGTCGGCTGTGAATTCGAATTCAACGCGCGCGACCGTAACTGGACGCCTCGGCGTGACACAGCCGGACGCGGCAGCGTGCCGGGCGTCTACGTGGCCGGCGACGGCGCGGCAATCGGCGGTGCGGACGCCGCTGAACTGGCGGGTGAGCGCGCGGCGCTGGCGTTGCTGGAAGACATCGGGCAGCCGGCCGATGCCCCGCGCGCGCAGTTGCTCGAAAGCCGCCTTGCCGCCAACAGCCGCATCCGAACGGCGCTGGAACGCGCCTTTCCATTTCCAGAGGATTGGGCGGCAAGCATTGCCGATGACACCGTCATCTGCCGTTGCGAAGAGGTCACTGCCGGCACGGTACGGCGTGCGGTCCACGACACGGCGGCACAAGAGATGAACCGCTTGAAGGCGCTGACGCGCGTGGGCATGGGCCGCTGCCAAGGTCGCATGTGCGGCGCGGCGGCGGCCGAAGTGCTGGCGCAAGCCTGTGGCCGTACACCCGCCGAAGTCGGGCGCTTGCGCAACCAGCCGCCGGTCAAGCCCGTGCCGGTGCGCGTGGTGTGCCTGGAGCGCCAGGAAAAGGTGTCGGCATGACGCAGCGTATCGACACCGAAGTCGCCATCATCGGCGGCGGCATCGTGGGCGGCAGCGCTGCGCTGTTCCTGCGCCGCGCGGGCCTGCCCGTCGTGCTGTTGGAATCCGCGCTGTGCGGCGCGCGCGCAAGCGGCGTGAACTACGGCGGCGTGCGCCGCCAGGGGCGCGGCCTGGAACAGATGCCCCTGACGCGGCGCGCGCATGAACTGTGGGGTCAGTTGCCCGCGCTGATTGGCATCGACGGCGAATACGTGCGCTCCGGCCATTTGAAACTGGCGGCGTCCGATGCCGACATGGCGCTGCTTGAAACGTATCGCGACCGCACGCGCGGCTTCGGGATGAACCTGCGGCTGCTTGGCCGCCACGAGCTTGCCGACCGCTTCGGCTGGCTAGGGCAGGACGTGGTGGGCGGATCGCTCTGCCCGGAAGACGGCCACGCCAACCCCAGGCTGGTGTCACCCGCCTTCGCGCGCGCCGCCGCTGCGCTGGGGGCCGACGTACGCGAAGGCGTGCGCGTCACCACCGCTGAACATCACGGCTCGCGCTTCATCGTGCGCGCCGAAGGGCTGGAAGTGCGCTCGCGCTACCTGCTGAATTGCGCGGGCGCCTGGGCCGGACAGTTCGCCGAAAGCTTTGGCGAAGCCGTGCCCGAAACTGCTATCCATCCCTTGATGATGGTGACCGAACCGCTGCCCGTCTTCATGGACGTCAGCCTGGGCGTGCAAGGCGGCGGCATCTATGCACGCCAGGTGGCGCGCGGCAATTGCGTGATCGGCGGCGGGCGCGGCGTGTCATCCGGCGCCGACTACGCGCGGCCCGGTCGCGCCGGCCTGGGCTCGCTGATGGCCAAGGCCATCAAGCTACTGCCGGTGCTGCGCGGCGCGCAGGTCATCCGTTTCTGGACCGGCGTGGAAGGCAATATGCCCGACCACAATCCGGTGCTGGGACCCAGCGCCACCACGCCCGGCCTGTTTCACGCATTCGGCTTGTCTGGCGCCGGTTTTCAGATTGGCCCCGCCGTGGGCGAAGTGCTGTCCGAGCTGGTCGTGCGCGGACAGTCCTCCATTCCTATCGATGCCTTTCGCATCGAACGATACGCGGTGGCCGCTCACGGCGCCGTGGCTCGGCCTGAACCTGTTCGTGAGCAAACGCTGGAGTCACCATGATGGATAAGAAACAGGGCGCATCGCGCCTGAACAAGGGGAAGCGGCTGTTGGGCGCGGCGATGTTGATGATGCTGTCGGCAGGCGCGATGGCGGATCAGAAGACGCTGTACGTCGGCATGAACGGCGGCGACATGGAACGCGCCTTCACGCAGTACGTGTTCCCCCCTTTTGAAAAAGCCAACAACGTGAAGATCGTCGTGGTGCCCGGCACCTCGACCGATGTGCTGGCCAAGGCGCAAGCCTACAAGGACAACCCGCAGATGCACGTCATGTTCCTGGACGACGGCATCATGGCGCGCGCCATTTCAATGGGCCTGTGCCAACAGCTTAACGACGACCCCGTCCTGAAAGAGCTCTACCCCACCGCCGTGATGAAGGACCGCATGGCGGCCGGCATCGACATCGGCATGACCGGCCTGGGCTACAACACCAAGATGTTCGCCGACAAGGGCTGGGCGCCGCCCACGTCCTGGATGGATCTGGCAGACCCCAAGTACAAGGGCAAGGTGGTGTTCCAGTCCGCCTCCAGCAGTACCTTTGGCCTGCATGGCTTCCTGATGTTCAACCGCATCCAGGGCGGCGACGACAAGAACTACGAACCCGGCTTCAAGAAATGGCCCGACACCATCGGCCCCAACGTGCTGGAATACATCCCCAACTCGGCCAAGCTTGCCGAGATGATCCAGTCCAACGAAGCCGCCATCTTCCCGCTGACACCCACCGCCATCGCGCGCCTGAAGAAGCGCGAGATTCCCGTGGAATACGCGCAGCCCAAGGAAGGCTCGGTGATCCTGATGGTGGGGGAATGCGTCATCGCCAAGAACAGCGAGCCCGAACTGTCGCAAAAGCTGGCGCTGTACCTGTTGTCCGCCAGCGCGCAAGCCAAGGCGCTGGAAATGGGCGGCCACTTCCCGTCGAACAAAAACGTGAAAGCACCGGCTGACACCGTCGACACGCTCAAGCGCTTTCAGGGCTACATGGAAAACGCCAAGATCCTGGATTGGGACGAAGTGAACAAGGCGCGCCCCGCCTTCAACGCCCGCTGGAACCGCACCGTCGAACGTTGATAAGATCGTGCGGCGCGGCGCCTGTGGATAAACCGCCGGCGCCGCGCGCAACCCGACGGGGCGACACGCATGATGCGCCAGAGGCGTCTGATGTGTTCGATGCATTCGATGTCTTCGGCAAAAGGAAAACGACCCATGCGGCTCATCATCAACTCCGGCGGTCCCCAGGCAATCGACGCCTGGCGTGCGCAGTTCCACACTTTCGCGCCCGACCTGGACGTGGTGGGCTGGCATGAAGACGTCGACCCCGCCAGCGTGGACTACGCGCTGGTCTGGGCGCCCGACCCCGGCCGCCTGGCTACCTTTCCCAACCTGAAACTGATCATCAGCGCCGGCGCCGGCGTCGACCACATCCTGGCCGACCCGCAACTGCCGCGCCACCTGCGCATCGCGCGCATGGTCACCCCTCGCACCCAGACCGAAATGGCCGAGTTCGTGCTGACGTCTGCGTTGATGCTGACGCGCGATATCAAGCGCGTTGTGGATAACCAGGCGCGCCGACATTGGGAGCTTTTCGATTCCCTGCGCGTGGCCGCCGATGTGCGCGTGGGCATCATGGGCCTGGGGCATCTGGGCGTGGCGGCGGCGCAATTGTTGTCGCGCGTGGGCTTTCAAGTCAGCGGCTGGTCACGCGGGGCCAGCAAGCTGGAAGGTTTGCCGTCCTATGCGGGGCAGGAGCAGTTTGGCGAGTTCCTGGGCAATACCGATTTGTTGGTCTGTTTGTTGCCGGCGACCGAGGCGACGAAGGGCATATTGAACACCACCACCTTGTCGCAATTGCCGCGCGGCGCCAGCCTGATCAATGCGGGGCGGGGGGCGCACATGGTGGAGAAAGATGTGATTGCCGCATTGGATAGCGGTCAGTTGCACCAGGCGGTGTTGGATGTGTTTGAAGCCGAGCCGTTGCCGGTGGAGTCGGCGTTGTGGTCGCATCCGGGGGTGATTATTACGCCGCATTGCGCGGCGATTCCCGACCGCAAGGAACGCGCCCGTCATACGTCGTGGTTGATTGCGGCCAATGAACGTGGGGAAGCGTTGCCGAATATTTATGATCCGGGGCGTGGGTATTGAGGGGGTGAGATGATGGGTTACGCGCGTTTGACGTTGTCGCCCTTGCGCAGACCCGGACGCGCTTCACCCATCCTACGATGTACGAGTCAGTCCAAGCATTGGCACATCGCATCAGTCCAAAGAATGGCACATTGCGTAAGCCCCAAAAGGCCGCCTGCGCGGCCGGCCTGGGGCGGGCCCTGCAAGATCTTTCAAGCCACCGACATCGTGCGCAAAAATGCCAAGCACGCGGGTCTCCCCTGCTGACGCCAGATTGCCGCAATTCGAGCATGGTGGGGTGGTGGCTGGTGGGGGGCGGGGAGTCGATGCGCCCGAGGGAATCCGAAGGCAGCCGCCGCAGGCGGCAACGAGATTCTATGGTTTGGGTCAACCCATAACCGGCCGCAATTTCCCAGGATCGAAGGACTGACCAGTGCGCCAGACCCCGTAGGCGATGCGCAAGAGTTTGCGCGCAATCACCACCAAGGCTGCCGTCGAAGCCAGGCCGCGTGCCCGGAGCATGGCGTAGTAATCCTTGAAGTAAATCGAACGCGCTGCCGAACTGGCCGCGTTGTAGAGCAAGGTCCTGGCTGCCTTGTCTCCCTGTTTGCTCAAGCGCCGCCGGCCCGTTTTTCTACCGGACTCGTTCGGCCTGGGGTCCAGCCCACAGAAGGCCACCGCTGCATCGCTGCTGGCGAAGTGGACCCGGTTGAACAAGGTCGTCAGGGCCGCGCCATTGATCGGGCCGATGCCGCAGATGCTAGTCAGCAGGCCGTAGGTCTTGGCCCACTCACTGTCGGCCTTGATCGTGGCGATCAACTCCCGCTCAAGCTGTTCGGCCCACAAGTTCAGGCTTGCCAGGGCCTTCTTCTGATGGCTGCTGGCGCAACCATGGCGCTGCGCGGACAGCCTCAACGACGTGCCTACGCGCACCACCGTTGACCGAAGCGCCTGGAGCGACTTGGCCTGTTGCAGCTCTGGCGATATTGGCTCATAACGGTGTAGTTTTGTACGCCGCTGTGCGATGTACTGCGCAATAACCTCGGCATCCAGACGATCGGTCTTGCCCCGGTTGCCCAACGAGATGGCGTAATGATGCACATGGGTAGGGTTCAGGACGTAAACCTCAAATCCCTGGTCGTGCGCCGTGCGGGCCAACAACTCCTGGTAGCCCCCAGTCGCCTCCATCGCGATCACGCTGCCGGCGGGCAAACGCTTGAGCCAACCGACGATACTGGAACGATTGTTGGGCAGCACGCCCGCCACAATCCTTCCTTCATGACCGGCAACTTGCAGCTCAAACTTACCGACATCGACCCCAATAAAACAGCCTGATGTTTGCATGATTGCTCTCCCTGCGATACGTTAAGTCCGCTGGGGTAGCCTCGCCTCGGGCGTTACCTTGCGATCAATCGGCGGTCCTGGCCGCTAGATTCCTTATCGACGCTGTGAGGCGGGGTGGGATGCTCTCGTTGTGGCAGTCCGGCGCCTACCGGCTGATGGATGACGACGTCCCATACCCCAGCGCCCTCCCCACTGCAGAGGGCGCACCTACACCATACAAGGATGACAAGGGGGCAGTCCGGAGCGAAGGCTCCGGACCGCAATCGTTGACCCGCTCCCCACCAGCCGCCGCCCCGCCGTGCGCCACCAGAACGCGCCCCGCCGAGCGTCCCAAGACGCCACCATCCCCCCGTCAAAAATCCCCGCACCCCTCCCAAAAAAACCGCAAAATCCGCAAATCCACCAAAGCTACATTGCCCTCCAAGGAGCAAGCATGAAGCCCGAAACCCGAACCCTGTACACCGAACGCCTGGACCCTGTCCTGCGTTGGCTTGCCGCCCACCCTGACGCCGACCCCGATCTGCACCAGCTGGCCGACCTGGCTTGCCTGTCGCCGTATCACTTTCACCGGGTCTACCGCGCCATGATCGGCGAAACGGTCAACGCCACCGTCCAGCGCCTCCGCATGCATCGTGCCGCGGCGGCATTGGCGGATTCGCAGGCCTCGCTCAGGGATGTTGCACAACGCGCCGGCTACGACTCCGACGCTGCGTTCAACCGGGCCTTCGGTGCTTTATTCGGCATCCCGCCGGGCCGGTATCGCGCCGCGCGCTCCCTACCCCTAGCCTCCCAGGAGATTGCCATGTACCCCATCGTCATCGAAAACTTTCCCGGCGCCACCTTGGCCGTCCTGCCCCACCAAGGCAGCTACCAAGACATCGGACCCGTCTTCACCCGCGCCTTCCTGCTTGCCTTGGGCCGTGGCATTGCCAACCCCGAGTCCACCGGCTTCGGCATCTACTTTGACGATCCCGAACAAGTGCCAGCCAGCCAACTGCGTTCCCTGGCCGGCATGGTCGTCCAACCCGACGCCGACCTCGGCGACGAACTCGAACGCTTCGACATCCCCGCCACCCGCTGCGCCATCCTCACCTACACCGGCCCCTACAACGAAATGGCCAAGCCCTACCAATGGATGTTCTCGGAATGGCTGCCCGCCAGCGGCTTGGTTCCCGCCGACATCCCCATGTTCGAGCAATACCTCAACGACCCTCGCACCACCCCGCCCGCCCAGCTGCAAACCCGCATCTGCCTGCCGCTGAAATAGCACCCCACGCTACCCCAGCACGCCCGCCAGGTACTGCCTGAGCCAGGCGTGCGCGGGGTCGTCCTGATAGCGCTCGTGCCAGTACAGCGACACCGCAATCGGCGGCAAGGTCAGCGGCACCTTCTGCGTCACGATGCGCGCCGCGCCCGCCATCGCCCGTGCAATGCTTGCCGGCATCGTCGCAATCAGATCCGACCCTTCCACAATGAACGGGCAAACCAGATAACTGGACAGCGTCGCCACGATCTTGCGGCTGCGATTCTGCCCCAACAGGATGCGGTCAATCGCCGTACTGAAATAGCGCGTATGCGCCGCCAGATCCAGATGGCCATAGCGCAGGTACGCATCCAGATTCCAACGCTTGCGCAAACACGGATGGCCTTCCCGCACGATGCACACCGCAGGCTCTTGATACAAGAACCGCGTGCGCAGATCCGGCGCCGGGTCCGGGAAATAGCCCGCAATCAACTCCACATGATTCGTGTCCAGCATGCTCAAGCCATGCTGCGGCCGCGCCGGCACGATCTGCAACTGGAAATGCGGCGCATCCACCGCCAGGCGCGGAATCAGCTTCGGCAGCAAGGTGTATTGAACATAGTCCGTCGCATACAGCGACAGCGTGCGTGACGAATGCGCCGGGTCGAATGCATCGCGCGTGCGCGTTGCGCGATGCCAGCTTTCCAGCAAAGGCTTGAAGTTCTGATGCAGCTCCATCGCGCGCGGCGTCGGCTGCCACGTGCCGCCCTCGCGCACCAACAAGGGGTCGCCAAACAAATGACGCAGCCGGTTCATCGCCGCGCTCATCGCAGGCTGGCTGATGTTCAGCGTCTCGGCCGCGCGCGACACGTTGCGGCACGCCATCAAGGCGTCGAAATGCATCAGCAGATTCAAGTCCGGATTTTTCACGGCCGCGCACCTATAAATGGCATCTATACAAATATAAACCTGTAGGACTGCTGTCATCGAAGTCAGAAGCCTAGGATGGCCCTGTTGTTGCAGCGAACCAGGACCGGACACGCATGATCCGGCCACCACGAAGTTCTATCAACAAGGGGAAACCAAGCCATGAACCAAGGGCTGATACGCAGTTGCTTCCGCATTGCCGCCGGGGTCGCGTTGTTTGCCGCCGCCGGCACCGCCACCGCCGCGTGGCCGGACAAGGTGATCCGCATCGTCGTGCCGTTTGCCGCGGGTGGGTCCACCGACCTCATCGCTCGAAAGATCGCCGAGGGACTGGGCCAGCGCCTGTCCGCCAACGTCATCGTCGAAAACCGGCCCGGCGCCGGCGGCACCGTGGGCACCGAATACGTGGCCCGCCAACCGGCCGACGGCTACACCATGCTGATGGGTTCGGTCAGCACGCACGGTAGTGCCCCGTGCATCTATTCCAAGCTGCCCTACGACGCCGTCAAGGACTTCACGCCACTGACCGTGGTGGCCACCATTCCCAACGTGATGTCGGTGAACCAATCGGTGCCCGCCAACAGCTTGAAGGAGTTCGTGGCGCTGCTGAAAAAAGAACCCGAAAAATACTCCTTCGCCTCCAACGGCCAGGGCACGTCCAACCACCTGGCGGCCGAACTGTTCAAGTCCACCGCGGGCGTCTCCATGGTGCACGTGCCGTATCGCGGCTCAGGCCCCGCGCTCATCGATCTGGTGGGCGGCCAGGTCAACATGATGATGGACGTGGTGATGACGTCATACCCCTACATCAAGGACGGCAAGATCAAGGCGCTGGCCGTGACCTCGCCCGAACGCTCGTCGCTGTTGCCCGATGTGCCCACCGTCGCGGAATCCGGCTACCCCGGCTACGAGGCCATGGTGTGGTTCGGCATGCTGGCCCCCGCCAACATGCCCGAGCCGCTGCGCCAGCAGCTCACCGACGGCCTGGTGCAGACCCTGCACGCACCCGCCATGAAGACGTATCTGGAACAACAGGGCGCGCAGGTGTCCGACGTGGCGGGGCCCGCCTTCGGCGCAATGATCAAAAGCGAGATCAGCAAATGGTGCGGGGTGGTCAAGCAAGCCGGCATCCGCCTGGACTGATCTGACCTGGCTGCACACCTTCTTTGGAACACACGATATGTATCGCATAGGGATAGACGTCGGCGGCACGTTCACCGACTTCACGATGATCGACGAGGACGCGGGTGTGGTGCACTTTCACAAAGTGCCCTCTACCCCGCACGACCCGTCCGAGGCCATTGCCACCGGCATCGGGCAGATGCTGGCGGACCACGACGTGGCGCCGTCGCAGGTGTCGCACGTGGGGCATGGCACCACGGTTGCCACCAACCTGATCATCGAACGCAAGGGCGCGCGCGTTGGCCTGATCACCACGCGCGGCTTTCGCGACGTGCTGGAGATTGGCCGGCAGACGCGGCCCCACCTGTACGATTACAGCGTCGGCAAGCCGCCCGTGGCCGTGCCGCGCGAGTTCCGCATTGAAGTGAGCGAGCGCGTGAGCGCGTCGGGAGACGTGCTCACGCCGCTGGATGAAGCCCAGGTGCGGGACGCCGCGCGGCAATTCGCGCAAGCCGGCATCGAAGCCGTCACCATCTGCTTTCTGCATGCCTACCGCAACGCCGCGCACGAACGCCGCGCCGCGCAGATCGTGGCCGAGCTCATGCCCGACGCCTACATCAGCATGTCGTCCGATGTGCTGCCCGAATTTCGTGAATACGAACGCCTGTCCACCACGGTGCTGAACGCGGCGGTGGGGCCGAAGATGGCGCGCTATCTGGAACGCTTCCTGCAACGGGTGCGCGACCTGGACATCAGCCACGAGCCGCACACCATCCATTCCAACGGCGGCCTGATGTCGATCGGCACCGTGCGCCAATACCCCGTGCGCACCTGCCTGTCGGGGCCGGCGGCTGGGGTGGTGGGCGCGGCGGCGGTGGGGCGCGCCATCGGCAGCCTGAACCTGGTCACCTTCGACGTGGGCGGCACCAGCACCGACGTGTCGCTGGTGTGCGACGGGCGTCCGCTGTTTACTTCCCATCGGCAAGTGGCGGGCTACCCCGTGAAGACGCCCATGGTCGACATCCATGTGATCGGCGCGGGCGGCGGCAGCATCGCCTGGCTGGACGACGCCGGCGCCTTGAAGGTGGGGCCGCACAGCGCGGGCGCGGTGCCGGGGCCGGTGGGCTATGGCCGTGGCGGGCAGGAACCCACCATTACCGATGCCGAAATCGCGTTGCAACGCTTGAATCCCGTCGCATTGCTGAACGGACGCATGCCGGTACACGCCCAAGCCGCGCGCGACGTGATCGAGCAGCGCGTGGCGCAGCCGCTGGGCCTGGACATGGAAGCGGCGGCCGAAGGCATCCTGCGCATTGCAGCGGCCAACATGAGCCGCGCCATCCGCGCGGTATCCACCGAACGCGGCTACGACCTGTCCTGCTTCGCGCTCTACGCCTATGGTGGCGCGGGGCCGCTGCACGCGGTGGAAGTGGCCGAGGAATGCGGCATCCCCATCGTCATCGTGCCGCAGGAGCCGGGCACCATGTGTGCGCGCGGCATCTTGCTCAGCGACATCTCGTTCGACTTCGTGCAAAGCGAAATCTCGGTGGCGTCGTCAGACACCTGGCCCGCCATCGCCGCCCTTTTCGAAGGCTTGCGCACGCAGGCCGACGACTGGCTTGCAGCAGAGCGTGTGGACCCGGCGCTGCGCGTGTGCCAAGGCGCCATCGACGCGCGTTACGAGGGCCAGAATTTTGAAGTGCAGGTCAGCCTGGACGGTGTCGACATGGGCGCGGGCGGCTACGCCGAATTCGCACGCCGCTTTGCCGAGGCGCACGAACGCGAATACGGCTACACGGTGGATGACCGCAAAGTGCAGATCATCAATTGCCGCATGCAGGCCGTGGGCCAGGTGGTGAAGGCGCCGCTTGCGCCGCGCTACGTCGGCGGCGAGCTTGAAGACGCCAGCCTGGGGCGGCGCAAGGCCTACTTCGGCGCGGTGCACGGCTGGAAGGAAACGCCCGTGTACGACCGCGACCGTGTGCCGACCGGCGCATGCTTCACCGGCCCTGCCCTGCTTGAGGAAATGAGCTCGACCACGGTGGTGGGCGTGGGCCATGCGGCCAGCGTGGACGAGTACGGCAACCTGATCATCCGTTTGCAAGGAGGCTTGCATGACTAAGCCCGAAGACGCCAAGACCGACAATGCCAACGCCGCGGTGACGCTGGCTGACCCCATCGGCATGGAGGTGTTCTGCAACCGCCTGCTGTCCATTACCGAGGACATGAACAACACGCTGGTGCGCGCCTCGTTCTCCACCAACATCAAGGAACGCAAGGACTGCTCCGTGGCCTTGTTCGACGCGGCCGGCAGGCTGGTGGCGCAAGGCACGCAGATACCGTTGCACCTGGGTTCGCTGGACGGGGCCATGGGCGCGATTTTGCGCACCTACGCCGTGGATGACATCCGCGAGGGCGACGTGTTCATCTGCAACGACCCCTATCTGGCCGATGGCAGCCACCTGCCCGACATCAACATCGTCACCCCCGTGTTCTGGGACGGCGTGCTGCGCTTCTTCGCCGCCAACATCGCACACCATTCAGACGTGGGTGGAGCGGTGCCCGGGTCCATCGCGGGCGGCTTGAAGTCGATATTCGAAGAAGGCATCCGCATCCCCGCCTGCCGCATCGCGCGCCACGGCCAGAACGACGAAGACATGCTGCGCCTGATCTGCGCCAACACCCGCGACCCGGAAGAGCGCGTGCTGGACCTGCGTGTGCAAATGGCCACCAACCGTCGTGGCGCGGCCGCCGTGCAAGGCCTGATCCGCCAGATGGGTCTGGACGCCGTGCTGCGTTCGGTGGACGACGTCATCGCCTACACGCGCCGCCGCCTGCTCAACCGCATCGCCGAACTGCAGGCCGGCAGCTATACCTTTCGCAGCGACCTGGACGACGACGGCATGGGCGGGGATCCCGTGCCCATCCAGGTGACGCTGACCGTCAGCCACGACAAGCTGCACTTTGATTTTGCAGGCTCCGGCAAGCAGGCGCGCGGCGCGATGAACCTGCCGATCAATGCCTTGCGCGCCTGCGTGTACTACGCCGTGAAGGCGCTGCTGGACCCGGACCTTGCGCCCAACGCCGGCTTGTTCGACCCCATCACGTTGTCGGCCCCGGTGGGCACCATCACCAACCCCGAACACCCGGCCGCCGTGGGCGCGCGGTCGATCACCGCGCAGAAAGTCGCGGGTGCGATCTTCGGCGCCTTCCGTGGCCTGCTGCCGCCGGAAAAGACCATGGCGTCCAGCAATGACTGCTGCCCCGCCATCGTGTTTTCAGGCCGCTGGCGCGAGCGCGCGGGCCACTTCGTGTACTTGGAAACCTTGGGCGGCGGCGCGGGTGCGCGCTTCGATGCGGACGGCATGGACGCCGTGCACGTGCACATGACCAACACCTCGAACCTGCCCGTGGAAGCGCTGGAAAACGAATACCCCTTGCTGATGGACGAGTACGCCATGATCCAGGACTCGGGCGGCCCCGGCCGCACGCGCGGTGGCATGGCGATTGCCAAGCAGATTCGTGCCGTAGGCCCAGGCATCGTGTTCTCGGCGCGTTCGGATAGCCATACGGTGGGCGTGGCGGTGGGCGTGGACGGCGGTGGCGACGGGCGGCGCGCTCGGTTGGTGCGCAACTTCGGCACGCCGCAAGAGGAAGAACTGTTTTCCAAGACCGCCAACATTGCGCTGGCGGCCGGCGAAAGCGTGCGTATCGAAACGCCCGGCGGTGGCGGCTTTGGTCCGCCCGCCGAACGCGCTCAGGCACGCATCGCGCAGGACCTGGCCGACGGCAAGATCAGCGTGGATGCGGCACGCGCGGCCTACGGCATGCGAGGCGTGCGCGCGACCGAAGGCTTGGGGGCTGCTACCCCACGTTGAGCGTCATGGAGTACTTCATCTTGTCGTGCGGGAAGGTGGTGATGGTGGCCAGCAGCAGCAAGCCGCCATCGCCGTAGTAGCGGCGGGTGATGACGAAGCCCGCCGTCTTGGGTTCCACCTTGAGCTGCTTGGCGATGGTGGCGTTGATGGGCGTGGCCGAGAACTCCTGGTTGACCTCGGTGATGCGGTCGCCGAAATGGTCTTCGATCAGGCGCAGCAGCGAAATGCGCGATTTGACGTCCACGCGCACGTCCGAATGCTCGGGGTCCGCGTAGATCAGCGTGCTGGCGGCGGCGGTGCCCTGGTCGTCCAGCGTTTTGATGGAGTTGATATGCAGCCAGGACTTGTCGGCGGGGCAGCCCAAGGCTTCGGCCAGCCGCTTGGGCAGCTTGATGGTGCGCACGTCCTGCACCAGCAGGGCGGCATTGCGCGCGTATTGGAGCAAGTCGGGAAATTGCGAGATGCGCTGCGTGAAGCGCGTGCTGGCGCGGGCCGTTTCAACGCGGGTGCCCACGCCGGGGCGGCGCGACACCATGCCCGCCACGGTCAGCATGCGTATGGCTTCACGGATGGTGTGGCGGCTGGCGTCGAACTGGTCGCAAAGTTCGTGTTCGGTGGGCAGCAGGGTCATCACGGGATAGCGGCCGGCGCTGATGTCCTGCGACAAGGTTTGAAAAATGCTCTTGTAGCGGGGGCCGCCGGCGTCTACGTCCGGCACTTGCGATTCGGGCTTGCCACGCGCTTGCCGTGCTCCGCCGGGGCCGGTTGCGCGCTCGGAGGATCGGGTCATGGGGAGGCTCCTTGAATTGTTATATGGGGTTTGTACGGACAATAACCCGATTGACAACGATGTCCGGTCGGATTCATTATTTGTCCGGACATTCATGTACGGACAAAGTGTACCAACAAATCGGGGGTTTCTCATGAGCAAGGTACTTGCAGTACTCGCAGCGGCAACCGTGGCCGCAGGGCTCAGCGCCAACGCCATGGCGCAGCAGAAGTTGGTGGTGGCAGGTTATGGCGGCTCGTTCGAAGACATCATGCGCAAGGACATCTTCCCGCCCTTCGCCAAGCAGCACGGCGTTGAGCTGGACTATGTTGCCGGCAATTCCACCAACACGGTGGCGCGCCTGCAGGCGCAGAAAAGCAATCAGCAGATCGACGTGGCCATCATTGATGACGGCCCCATGTATCAAGCCATCGCGCTGGGCTTTTGCGCACCCATCAAGGGCCTGCCCGCCGACGACCTCTACAGCACCGCGCGCTACAAGGACGACAAGGCTGTGGCCATCGGCATCGTGGCCACCGGCATCATGTACAACAAGAAGGCTTTCGAAGAGAAGAAGTGGGCCCCGCCCACGTCGTGGAAAGACCTGAAAGACCCGAAGTACAAGAAGCTGTTGGTGGTGCCGCCGCTGAACAATACCTACGGCCTGCACGCCGTGGTGGAATACGCCCGCGAAGGCGGTGGCGGTGAAAAGAATATCGACCCCGGCTTCACCACCTTCAAGAAGGAAATCGGCCCCAACGTGCTGGTCTACGAGCCGTCGCCGGGCAAGATGACCGAGCTGTTCTCCAGCGGTCAGGCGCTGATCTCCGTGTGGGGCAGTGGCCGCGCCAAGTCCTTCGCCGACACCGGCTTCCCGGTGGGCTTCGTGTACCCGCAAGAAGGCGCCTACGCCTTGCTGTCGTCCGTGTGCCCGGTGGCCAAGCCCAACGCCAACCCCGCCGCCCAGGCCTTCGTGCAATACCTGGTGTCGCCCGAAGTGCAGGAAAAACTGGCCTCCGCCTATGGCTACGGCCCGGTCAACAAGAAGGCCAAGGCGGTTGACGACCCGCGCGTGCCGCTGCCGATCGGCAAGCGCGCCGATGACCTGATCGTGATTGATTGGGACACCGTCAACCAGAACCGCGACGAATGGAACAAGCGCTGGACGCGGGAAGTCGAGCGCTAAGGCGCAGCCGGTAGTGCAATACGGGGCGGCGCGGCGCGCCGCCCACGGGAGCCTTCATGACCTATCTAGTGTTGAACCGCCTTAGCAAGCGCTATGGCGAGACCACCGCTGTGCAAGAGCTGAGCCTGTCCGTGAACCGGGGCGAATTCATTTCGCTGCTGGGGCCCTCGGGTTGCGGCAAGACGACTACGCTGCAGATGATTGCGGGCTTTGTCGAACCCACGGGCGGCAGCATCGTGCTGGACGGCCGCGACGTCAGCCGCGTGCCGGCCAACAAGCGCGGCTTGGGCCTGGTGTTCCAGAACTACGCGCTGTTCCCGCACATGACGGCGGCCGAAAACGTGTCGTTTGGTCTGGAGATGCAGCGGGTCAAGAAGGACGAACGCGAAGCGCGCGTGGCCGATGCGTTGAAGCTCGTGGGCTTGTCGCACCTGGCGGATCGCCATCCCGCGCAGATGTCCGGCGGGCAACAGCAGCGGGTGGCCTTGGCCCGCGCGCTGGTCATCCGGCCCAGCGTGTTGTTGCTGGACGAACCGCTGTCCAACCTGGACGCCAAGCTGCGCGAGGAAATGCAGCTGGAATTGCGCAGCATCCAACGCACCATCGGCACCACCACCATCCTGGTTACGCACGATCAGTCCGAGGCGCTGGCCTTGTCGGACCGCATCGTGGTCATGAACCAGGGCCGCGTGGAGCAGGTGGCGGAACCCTTCCAGGCTTACGAAGGGCCGGCCAGCCATTTCGTGGGCGGCTTCCTGGGCAAGGCCAATGTGTTCACCCCCAAAGCCGAGCAGTACGAAAACGAAACACGCGCCCGTATCGGCGAGGCGCATATTCCGATGGCCGGCGCGGCGGTGCCACAAGGCGCGGTGATCGTGCGGCCCGAGAAAATCCTGTTCTCGGAACCCGCCGCCTGTGCCCTGCCCGGCCGCATGAAGACCCGCGTCTTCCAGGGCAACCACTGGCTATGTCAGGTGGATACGTCGGTGGGCGAAGTGATGGTGATCCGCCAGAATGACGGCGTGCCGGTGCCCGCCGAGGGCGAGGCCGTGCATTTGCGCTGGCGCGCGCAAGACATGTGCGAGGTTGCGCCCGCGCCGCAGGGTCGCCCGTCATGAGTACGCGCACCAACCCCTGGGTACTGAGCGCGCCGGCGCTGGTGGTGTACGCCACCTTCCTGGTGGTGCCGATGGCGCTGGTGTTCCTGATCAGCTTTTTCGACTTCCAGTTCTACGGCGGCATGCAGGCCACGTTCACCTGGAAGAACTACTTCGAGATCTTCAGCGACGGCTATTACTACGAGATCTACGCGCGCACGTTCGGCGTGGCAGCTGCCGTGACCGTGGCCTGCCTGGTGCTGGGTACGGCCGAAGCGTATGTGTTGTCGCGCATGGCCAACCCATGGAAGGGCTTGTTCCTGATGGTGGTGCTGGGGCCGCTCTTGATCTCGGTGGTGGTTCGCACGCTGGGCTGGGCGCTTCTGTTCGGTTCCACCGGCCTGATCAACAAGGTGCTGATGGGCATCGGACTGACCTCGACCCCCGTGGACCTGATGTACAGCAACCTGGGCGTGGGCATCGCGCTGACGCATGTGCTGGTGCCCTTCATGGTGATTTCAGTGTGGGCGTCGCTGCAACGGATCAACCCGGCCACGGAAGCGGCGGCGTTGTCGCTGGGCGCGTCGCAGTTCACCGTGATCCGCCGCGTGATCGTGCCGCAGGTGATGCCGGGCATTCTGTCGGGCGCCATCATGGTGTTTGCGATGGCGGCAAGTTCCTTCGCCACGCCAGCCATCATCGGCGGGCGGCGCCTGAAGAACGTGGCGACCGCCGCTTACGACGAATTCCTGAACACGCTGAACTGGCCATTGGGTGCGGCCCTGGCGGTGGTGCTGCTGCTGGCGACCGTGGTGGTGTTGCTGTCGGCCAACCGCATCATCGAGCGCAAGTACGGCGCCGTCTTCAACCAGGCCGGAGGCTGAGATGCAATTTCGTAACGGCCCCATCGGCCTGGTATTCCACACGCTGTTCATCCTCTTCATCCTGGCGCCCATCGTCATGGTGTGCGCGGTGGCGTTCACCTCCGAAGGCTTTATCTCGTTGCCCACCAGCGGGCTGTCGCTGCGCTGGTTCCGCGCCATTCTGGACAATCCGCGCTTCATTGAAGCGTTCTGGTTCAGCCTGGGGCTGGGTACGCTGTCGGCCACCTTGGCCATCGGCCTGGCCGTGCCCAGCGCGCTGGCGCTTGCCCGCAACCGCTTCCCCGGCCGCGAGGCGCTGGTGGCCTTCTTCCTGTCGCCGCTGATGATTCCGCATGTGGTGCTGGGCTTGGCCTTCCTGAAGTTCTTCACCACGGTGGACCTGGCCGGCACCTATGTGGGCCTGGTGGTGGCGCATGTGATATTGGTGATGCCCTACGCGCTGCGCCTGGTGCTGGCGTCGGCCACCGGCATCGACCCCGCGCTGGAGCGCGCCGCGCAGTCGCTGGGCGCGTCCAACTGGACAGCGTTCCGGCGCGTGGTGCTGCCGCTGCTGTTGCCGGGCGTGGTCAGCGGCTGGGTGATCGCCTTCATTACGAGCTTTGATGAATTGACCATGTCGATCTTCATCGCCTCGCCGTCCACGACGACGTTGCCGGTGCGCATCTTCCTGCACATCGAAGACACGATCGACCCGCTGGTCACCGCCGTATCGGCCGTGCTGATCTACGTGACCATCATCGCCATCTTCATCCTGGACCGCGTGGTCGGCCTGGAAAAGCTGTTTGTAGGAAAGGGACGCTAATGACGGACGAGAAAGAACTGGCGCCCCGCGCGCCCGTGCATCGCGGCATTTATGACGCCGTGGTGATTGGCGGGGGCTTGGTGGGTTCGGCCATCGCTTATGGCTTGCGGCGCGAATTGGACCACGTGGCCGTGCTGGACGAAGGCGACGTGGCTTACCGCGCGTCACGCGGGAACTTCGGGCTGGTGTGGGTGCAGAGCAAAGGCATGGGCTTGCCGCGCTACGGCGTGTGGACGATGACGTCCGCCTCCGGCTGGCCACGCCTGGCCGCGCAACTGCTGGAAGAAACCGGCGTGGACGTGCATCTGGAGCAACGCGGCGGCCTGCACGCGCTGCTGAGCGACGAAGAGGTGGAAGCGCGCGGCAACTTCATGAAGACCCTGCTGGCACAGCCCGGCATGGCGCAGTACGACTGGAAGCTGCTGGACCGCGCGGAAGTGGCAGACCTTGTGCCGGGTATCGGCCCCGACGTGCGCGGCGCCACGTGGACGCCGGTGGATGGCATTGCCAACCCGCTCAAGCTGCTGCGTGCCCTGCATGCGAGTTTTGCACAGCGGGTTGTGGACTACCTGCCGCGCCGTCCGGCGCAGAGCATCAAGCAGCGCGATGGCGTGTTCGAGATCGCGACCCCGGGCGGCACGGTGCGCGCACATAAGGTGGTGCTGGCCTCGGGCCTGTCCAACAAGGATCTGGGCGCGCAAGTCGGGCTGGACGTGCCGGTGCGCCCGCAGCGCGGCCAGATCGTGGTGCTGGAACGCACGCGCCGCATGCTGGAGACGCCGCTATCCACCTTGCGCCAGACCGATGAAGGCACCTGGCTGATCGGTGATTCGCAGGAAGAAGCGGGCTATGTGGATAACCTGGTGGGCCTGCCTATCCTGGGTACGCTGGCCGATCGCGCCGTGCGCACGCTGCCGGCCTTGCGCGACGTGCGCGTGGTGCGCAGTTGGGCGGCGCTGCGCGTGATGTCCAAGGACGGCTTTCCCATTTATCAACAATCCGAAACGTGCCCCGGCGCCTTTATCGCCACCTGTCATAGCGGCGTGACGTTGGCCGCCGCGCACGCGCTCAATCTGGCGCCCATGATCGTGGCCGGCAAGCTTGCCGACGACATGGCGCCCTTCTCGACCCGGAGGTTTCATGTTCAAGAGGCTTGACGAGGCGCAGCGCCAGACGCAAAGCGCGCCCGTGCGCGTGACGGTCAATGGGGCCGAACTGCAATGCCGGCCGGGCGATACGGTGGCGGCGGCGTTGTTCGCGGGCGGCGTGTCGGCCTGTCGCGACACGGCCGTGAATGAAGTGCCGCGCGGCCCATATTGCATGATGGGCGTGTGCTACGACTGCCTGGTCACCATTGATGGCCAGGCGAACCAGCAGGGCTGTATGACGGCCGTGCGCGAAGGCATGAAGATCGAGCGCCAGTTGGGCGCGCGCAAGGTGCAGGCATGATCGAAACAACGCAATGCGATTTGCTGGTGGTGGGCGCGGGCCCGGCGGGCTTGGCGGCGGCAACGCTGGCGGCCACGTTGGGCGTGGATACGATGTTGCTGGATGAGCAGCCGGCGCCTGGCGGACAGATCTATCGCGCCATTACCACCACCCCGGTCACTGACCGGGGCATCCTGGGCGAAGACTATTGGCATGGCGCGTCGCTGGTGGCGCCGTTCCAGCAATCGGGCGCGCGCTACGTGCCGGGCGCCACCGTCTGGGCGGTGGCCGAACGCACCGCGCCGCAGCCCGACAAAGGCTTCGAGGTGGCGTACTCGGTGGCGGGCGAGGCGCGTATCGTGCATGCGCGCCGGCTGCTGCTGGCCACGGGCGCGCAAGAGCGGCCCTTCCCGATTCCGGGCTGGACGCTGCCTGGTGTGATCACGGCGGGCGCGGCGCAGATTCTGCTGAAGTCGGCGGGCGTGGTGCCGGCCGACCGCACGGTGCTGGCGGGCAGCGGCCCGCTGCTTTATCTGGTGGCCTGGCAATACCTGAATGCGGGCGTGAAGATCGACGCGCTGCTGGAAACCACGCCGCCTGGACGCATGGGCCAGGCGCTGCCCAAGGTGTGGGGATTTTTACGATCACCCTATCTGGGCAAGGGCTTGAAGCTGCTGCGCGCCGTCAAGGCGGCGGTGCCGATCACGCGTGGCGTAACGGCCTTGGAAGCGCTAGGCAACGGCAAGCTGGAAAGCGTGCGCTACACGGCGGGCGGCGTCACCAAGACCTTGCCCGCCGAACAACTGATGCTGCATCAGGGCGTGGTGCCCAACGTGAACCTGTCGCGCGCCGTGGGCGCGGAGCATCGCTGGAACGACGCACTGGACTGTTGGGAGCCACAGGTCGATGAATGGGGGCTGACGTCGGTGGACGGCATCGGCATGGCGGGCGACGGCGCGGGCATCGCGGGCGCGCTGGCGGCGGAACACCGGGGCCGGTTGGCCGCGCTGCAAGCCGCACATCTGCTGGGCCGCATCGACGCGCGCAAACGCGATAGCCAGGCCGTGGCGCCGCGCGAGGCGCTGGCCCGTGCCGTCAGGGGGCGCGAGTTCTTCGACGCGCTGTACAAGGCGCCAGATGCCTTCCGGCGGCCCACCGGCGACACCATCGTGTGCCGCTGCGAGGAAGTCACCGCCGCGCAAGTGCGCGAGACGGTCAAGCTGGGCTGCACCGGTCCGAACCAGATGAAGGCCTTTCTGCGTTGCGGCATGGGGCCGTGCCAAGGGCGCTTCTGCGGGCTGACCGTGGCCGAGATCATTGCCGAGGAACGCGGCGTGCCAACGCAGGAAGTGGGCTATTACCGGCTGCGCTTCCCGACCAAGCCGCTGACCTTGGGAGAACTCGCGTCGCTGCCGCAGACGGATGATTCCCGCCAGGCCGTGGTCCGCCTGAAGAAGTAATGCCATGACCGATGCAACGCGGTCGGCGCAAGTCATCATCATCGGCGGCGGCCTGCATGGCAGCTCGGCCGCGCTGCATCTGGCGCGCGCGGGCGTGTCGGCCCTGGTGATTGAAAAGAACTACGTGGGGCGGCATGCCTCGGGCGTGAACGCGGGCGGTGTGCGCACCTTGTCGCGGCATCTGGCCGAAGTGCCGCTGGCGCTGGCCTCGCGTGAACTTTGGTATCGCATCGGCGAGCTGGTGGATGACGACTGCGGTTTCGAGCAGCACGGCCAGGTGCGCGTGGCCGAGAACGCCGCCGACGTGGCAACGCTGCAAACGCGCTTGCGCACGATGACCGATCACGGCTACACGCACGAACAATGGATCAGCGCCGACGACCTGCGCGACATGATCCCGATGATTGCGCCCAGCATCCAGGGCGGCCTGATCGCGCGTGAAGATGCGGCGGCTGACCCCTACCGCACGACGCTGGCGTTTCGCAGCAAGGCGGCAAGCTTGGGCGCGCGCTTTCTGGAAGGGGTGCGCGTGGACCGTGTGGCGCAAGACGGCGGACAGTGGCGCGTGGACACCGATGCGGGTACGTACACCGCGCCGCAAGTGCTGAACTGCGCGGGCGCCTGGGCCGACGGCATCGCGGCGCAATGGGGCGAACCCGTGCCGCTGCTTGCCATCAGCCCCATGATGCTGGTGACCTTGCGCATGGACCATTTCCTGGATCCGGTCGTGCTGGGCACGGGGCGCGCGCTATCGTTCAAGCAGCGCACGAACGGCACGGTGCTGATCGGCGGCGGGCGGCGCGCCTGGGTGGATCGCGACGCGGAATGGACCGAGCTGGACTTTCGTTCCCTGGCCGAAGGCGCGCGCACGGTCTGCGACCTGTTTCCGCACATGCGCGACGCCATCGTGAACCGAGGCTGGGCGGGAATTGAAGCGGCGATGCCGGACGAGATTCCGGTCATAGGCCGCAGCAGCCGCCACGAGACCGCCTTCCATGCCTTCGGCTTTTCGGCTCATGGCTTTGAACTGGGCCCGATCGTGGGCCGCATCATGGCCGACCTGATTACCACCGGCACAACGGACATGCCGATCGAGCCATTCCGGATCGAACGTTTTTCGGACGCCACGATGGCGCCCACCCCATCAGAAAAGGAGCAAGACGTATGAACAACGATATCGTGCGCAAAGACACCAACCAGCGCTTGAGCCGCATCGTGATCCATGGCGATACGGTCTATGTCGCCGGCGTGACCTCTACGGCCGAAGGCGGCATCGTGCCGCAGACGCGCGATGCGCTGGCGAAAATAGACGGCTATCTGGCGCAGGCCGGCACCGATAAATCGCGGCTGTTGTCGGTGCAGATCTGGTTGAAGGATATCGACCGCGACTTCGCCGGCATGAACAGCGTGTGGGCCGAGTGGGCTTTGCCCGAGGCGATGCCCACCCGCGCCACCTGCGAGGCCAAGCTGGCCGCGCCGGAGCTGCTGGTGGAGATCATCGTGACGGCCGCCAAGCGGCCGGGTTACGTCAGCGGGCCGGTGTCTGAAAGCTGATCTGACCGGGGCGGCCAGGCAGATTCAGCGTGGCGGTGGCGGGCGGCGTGGTCGCAATGACCTGGCCGGCGCGCAGCACCATCAGCCGGGTTGCGCGCAGGCGTAGCGCCTCGACCGGGTCGCGCGCCTGCAGCAGCACCAGGTCGGCACGCTTGCCGACCGCGATGCCCGTGTCGTCCAGCCCCAGGATCTTGGCGGGCGTGGTCGTCACGGCTTCGAAACAGGCGCGCATGGCGTCCTGGCCCGTCATCTGGGCCACATGCAGACCCATGTGCGCCACTTCCAGCATGTCGCCCGAACCCAGGCTGTACCAGGGGTCCATCACGCAGTCATGGCCGAAAGCCACCGGCACGCCGGCCGCCAGCAATTCCGGCACGCGCGTCATGCCACGGCGCTTGGGATAGGTATCGTGGCGGCCTTGCAGCGTGATGTTGATCAGCGGGTTGGCGATGGCGGCCACGCCCGCTTCGCGAATCAGCGGGATCAGCTTGGACACGTAGTAGTTGTCCATCGAATGCATGGACGTCAGGTGCGAACCGGTGACGCGGCCATGCAGGCCCAGGCGCTGCGTGTGATACGCCAGCGTTTCAATGTGGCGCGACAGCGGGTCGTCGCTTTCGTCGCAGTGCATGTCCACGCGCAGGCCGCGTTCGGCGGCCAGTTCGCACAGGATGCGTACGGACTCGGCGCCGTCCTGCATGGTGCGTTCAAAGTGCGGAATGCCGCCCACCACGTCCACGCCCATGTCGAGCGCGCGTTTCAGGTTTTCTAGCGCGCCGGGTGCGCGCAGCACGCCGTCTTGCGGAAAGGCCACCAGTTGCAGGTCCAGGTACGGCTTGACCTTCTCGCGCACGTGCAGCAGCGCTTCGGTGGCCAAGAGGCGCGGGTCACAGACGTCCACGTGCGAACGGATGGCCAACAGGCCGCGCGCCACCGCCCAGTCGCAATACGCCAGCGCGCGTTCCACCAGCGC
This sequence comes from Achromobacter spanius, assembly GCF_003994415.1. Lineage (NCBI taxonomy): Bacteria > Pseudomonadati > Pseudomonadota > Betaproteobacteria > Burkholderiales > Alcaligenaceae > Achromobacter > Achromobacter spanius. The sequence continues at coordinate 45,732 of NZ_CP034689.1, forward strand.
TTCCTGCGTCAACAGCGGCTTCAGTTCGCCCCACAGCGCGATGCCTTCCAGCAGCGTGCCGGACTGGTTCACGCGCGGCAGCCCGAACGACAGCGTGGAGTCCATATGAAAGTGCGCGTCGACAAAAGGCGACGACACCAGTTGACCGGCCGCATCGATGGTCTGGCCGGCCTCGGCCTTCAACGCCGGTTCCACCGCCGTAATACGCCCCTGCGCCACGCCGATGTCGATGTTCGTGCGGCCATCGGGCAGCGTGCAGTTCTTGATGATCAGGTCGAGCATGTTCAGGTCCTAGCGGAAATTCTCAATAGTTATAACGCTGCAATGGTCACCGGCCCCGCCAGGTCGCACGGAGCCGGCTCCGCCGGTCCGTCGCGACGCCCCCTTGAGGGGGAAGCGCGTAGCGCTTCGGGGGTGGGATCCACCCTTTTAGCGTTCGCCTTTGCGATAGGGTTTCATCAGCGCCTGCGGGTAGGCGGCGCGGCGCGCCATCACTACCAGGGCCAGGATGGACAGGATGTAGGGCAGCATCAAATACACCTGATACGGTAGCTCAGGCAATCCGGGCAAGGCCGCGCCGCCTTGTTGCAGGCGCAGTTGCAGTGCATCGAAGAAAGCAAAGATCAGCGCGCCCAGCAAGGCCTTGCCCGGACGCCAGGACGCGAACACGACCAGCGCCACGCAGACCCAGCCACGGCCATTGACCATGTTGAAGAAGAAGGCGTTGAATGCGGCCAGCGTCAGGAAGCTGCCCGCAACCCCCATCAGCGCCGACCCCGCCACAATGGCGCCCATGCGCAGCCGCGTGACCGACAGGCCCTGCCCCTCGGCGGCGGCGGGGTTTTCGCCCACCATGCGGATCGCCAACCCGACCGGCGTGCGATTCAGCACCCAGGCCAGAATCGGCACGGCGGCCAGCGCGATCAGCGTCATGGGCGTTTGCCCGGCCAGCACGGGGCCGATCAACGGAATGCCATCCAGGAATTTCATTTCGGCAAATGGCGTGATCGTGGGCGGCGTGTTCACGCTGGGAAACGTCACGCGGTACGCAAAGTACGACAGGCTGGTCGCCAGCAAGGTCACCCCCAGCCCCGACACGTGTTGCGACAGCCCCAACGGCACGGTCAGCACCGCGTGCAACAGGCCGAACACGGCCCCGGCAAAGGCCGCCGCCAGCACGCCCACATACAGCGGCGCGCCCAGATACACGACCAGCCAGCCGGTGAAGGCGCCCGCGGCCATGATGCCTTCGATGCCCAGGTTCAGCACGCCGGCGCGTTCGCACAGCAGCACGCCCAGCGTGCCCAGAATCAGCGGCGTGGCCAGGCGCAGCACGGCCACCCAGAAGGCCGAGGTGCTTAGTAGATCCATCCATTCCATGGCGTGCTCCTCAAGCCTGGTTGCGGCGCAGGCGGTACTGCGCGAATAGCGTCGCGACCAGCATGGCAAGCAACGAAGTGGCGACGATGACGTCGGCGATGTAGTTCGGCACGGCAATGGCGCGGCTCATGCTGTCGGCGCCCACCAGCATGCCGGCCACGAAGATGCTGGCCAGGATCACGCCCAGCGGATGCAGGCCGGCCAGCATGGCGACGACCACGCCGGTGTAGCCGTAGCCCGGCGACATATCCAGCGTGACGTAGCCGGTGCGGCCCGCCACTTCAATGGCGCCCGCCAGGCCCGCCAGCGCGCCGGATAGCATCGCGGTGCCCAGCATCACGCGGTTGACGGGCAGGCCCAGAAAGCGCGAGGCATGCGCGTTGGCGCCCACGGCCCGCATCTGGAAACCGAAGACGGTGTAGCGGTTCAGCAGCCACAAGCCAAGCGCCAGCCCCGCCGCCCACAACAGCCCGGTATGCGCGCGCGTGCGTTCGATCAGCTTGCCCAGTTCCAGGTCACCGTTCAGCGCCACGGATTGCGGCCAGCCCATCGCCATCGGGTCTTTCATGGGGCCGTCCAGCATCATGGACACGAACAGCAGCACGATGAAGTTGCCCAGCAAGGTGGTCACCACTTCGTCCACGCCGAGCCGGGTTTTCAGCAGCGCGGGAATCAGCAGCAACAAGGCGCCGGCCAGGGCCGCCGCCAGCATCATGCCGCCGAACAGCACGGGCACCGGCAGATCGAAACCCGTGCCGTCATGCAGCCCGCCGATGGCCACCGCCGCCAGCGCGCCCAGATACAACTGCCCTTCGGCGCCGATGTTGTAGAAGCGCGCGCGAAACGCCACGGCACAGGCCAGGCCCGTCAGCATCAACGGGGTGGCGCGGGTCAGCGTTTCAGACAGCGCGAAGCGCGAGCCGAACGCGCCTTCGAACAGCAGCGCGTAGGTGCGGCCCACGGGCGCACCGGCCCACGCCACCAGCAAGGTGCAGATCGCCAGGGTGAAGAGGATGGCCGCGATGGGGGCCAAGGCCAGCGCCATGCGGCTGGGCTCGGGGCGGCGTTCCAGGATCAGTTTCATGCGAAGAATGCTCAATAGAAAAGGAAGCGGCGCAAGGCGGCGTGAACCGTCACGCGCGGGTTCCCGTCATGGCCAGGCCGACAGTGGCGGGTGTCCATTCAGCCACCGGCTTGATGGCGACCAGCTTGCCGCCGCACAGCACGGCGATGCGGTCGGCCAGGGCGAAGATTTCTTCCAGGTCTTCGGACACCAGCAGCACGCCGGCGCCGCGCGCGCGGGCGGCCAGCAACTGCTCGCGCACATAGGCCACGGCGCCGATGTCCAGGCCCCAGGTGGGTTGGTCGGCCACGATGAAGCGCGGTTCGCGCGCCAGCGTGCGTCCCAGGATCAGCTTCTGCATATTGCCGCCTGACAGGCTGCGCGTACGCACATCCAGCGACGCCGCGCGCACGTCGAACTGCTTGGCCAGCGACGCGGCATAGGCCCGGCCCGCGCGCGCGCGGATCAGGCCGTAGCGCGCGAAGCGCTTGTCCTTCAGGTCTTCGACGATGGCGTTTTCCCATAGCGGGCTGTCGCCGATCATGCCTTCGCCGTGGCGGTCTTCGGGGATGCGGCCCACGCGGGCCGCGGTCCAGCCGGCGGGAGAGGTGGGCGCGGGGGCGTGTTCCGCGCCCAGCCGGATCGTGCCGTCGGACGGTTGCGCCAAGCCGGTCAAGACCGACACCAGCGCCTGTTGGCCGTTGCCGGCCACGCCCGCGATCGCCACGATTTCATGTTTGTGAACGGTCAGGTCCAGGCTGTCCAGGCGCGGCGCGCCAGCGCGGCTGTCGCGCACGGTGACTTGCGACAGCGTCACCACGGGCGCTGCCTGTTCGGCGGCGGCCACGGCTTCGGCGCGCGGCATGACCACCTTGCGGCCCACCATCAGTTCCGCAAGTTCGGCGGGGCTGGTGGCGGCGGTGTCGCGTTCGGCCACCAGCTTGCCCTGGCGCAGCACCGCCACGCGGCGCGACACGGCCATCACTTCGTCCAGCTTGTGCGAGATGAAGATGACAGCCAAGCCGTCGTCGACAAAGCCGCGCAGCGTGGCGAACAGGTCCTGCACTTCCTGCGGCGTCAGCACCGCGGTGGGTTCGTCCAGGATCAGCACGCGCGCGCCACGGTACAGCGCCTTCAGGATTTCAACGCGCTGCTTTTCACCGACCGACAAGCCGCCCACGCGCGCATCCGGGTCCACGCCCAGGCCAAAGCGTTGGCCCAGTTCAACCAGGCGTTTGCGCGCTTTGCCACGGCCGGACGCCAGCTTCCACAGCGATTCCGTGCCGACCATGATGTTGTCCAGCACGGTCAGGTTGTCGGCCAGGGTGAAGTGCTGATGCACCATGCCCACGCCCGCCGCCAGCGCGGCGTCGGGCCGGCCGGGCGGCAAGGGCTTGCCGAATACATCGATGCTGCCGGCGTCGGCCAGATAGTGGCCGAACAGAATCGACACCAGCGTCGATTTGCCGGCGCCGTTCTCGCCCAGCAAGGCCAAGACCTCGCCCTGCCGCAGCGTCAGCGAGATATCGTCGTTGGCCGTCAGGCTGCCGAAGCGTTTGGTGATCCCCGTCAGTTGCAGGGCGAGAGGCGCTTGGTTCATCGTGCCGAGGACTTGGGTTCTTTGTCGTTGACCTTGACGGTGAAGCTGCCGTCCAGAATGGCTTTCTGCTTGGCTTCAACCTTGGCGACGAGGTCCGCGGGAATCTTCTTTTCAAAGGTGCCCAGCGGCGCCAGCGACGAGCCCTTGTACTTCATCAGCGAGTACTGGCCGTAGTCGTCGGCCTTGAACGTGCCGGCCTTGATCTGCTTGAGCGCCTCGTTGATGGTGGGCTCCATGCTCCACAGGGCCGATGCCACCACGGTCTCCGGATACTGCGGCTGCGTGTCGATCACGTTGCCGATGGCCAGCTTGCCGCGTTCCTTGGCGGCGTCCGACACGCCGAAACGTTCGGCGTAAAGCACGTCCGCGCCCTTGTCGATCATGGCGAAGGCGGCTTCCTTGGCCTTCGGGGGATCAAACCACGAACCAATGAAGGTCACCGTGAATTCGGCCTTCGGGTTCACTTCCTTGGCGCCTTCGATGAAGGCGTGCATCAGGCGGTTCACTTCCGGGATGGGGTAGCCGCCAACCAGGCCGATCTTGCCGCTTTGGCTCATGCCGCCGGCGATCATGCCGGTCAGGTAGGCGGGTTCCTGGATGTAGTTGTCGAACACCGAGAAGTTGGGCTGCTGCGGCTTGCCCGAGGACCCCATCAGGAAAGCGGTTTGCGGATAGTCCTTGGCCACCTTGCGGGCGGCGGATTCCACGGCGAAGGCTTCGCCCACCACCAGCTTGTTGCCTTGCTCGGCGTACTGGCGCATCACGCGCTCGTAGTCGGCGTTGGTGACGTTTTCCGAGAACGTGTAGTCGATCTCGCCACGGTCGCGCGCCGCCGTCAGCGCCTTGTGGATGCGCGACACCCATTGCTGTTCGACCGGCACCGTATAGATGGCGGCAACCTTGGTCTTGGCGGGAGCCTGGGCTTGCACTGCGCCCGAGAACAGCAGCGCGCCGGTCGCGGCGGCCGCGGCCAGCTTGAGCAGCCCACGGCGGGCGATGCCGCCAGCGGACGGGGTGGACAGGGATTTCATGCGGGTGACTCCTTCGCGGGGGATGGAAACTTGATGGGGATGGCAGCGATGCGGCGGCAGGATCGGCATCGCGGCCCATCCTGGCGAAGCAAGTTGTATGCCATGCGGCATTCCTCGCGACAAGTCGGGGAAACCTGATGGACGGGCAGGATTATAGGCACCCTGGCTGGGATCCGTGGCACCAGTTTGGTGCCCGTCGTTCCATGCAATGGACACGTGTTGGCAAAACGCGGGGTTCCCCTGTCAGCCACGCGGGCAAACCGCTGGGCAGGGGGCCACGCCATTAAAATCGTCGCTTCGGTCGCGCGCGGCGCGGCGTGCTGGAAGATTCATGCAAGACATTCAATTGCTGCTCGAGCAGTACGGCGGGTGGCTGGTGTTCGCCAACGTCCTGGTCGAACAAGCGGGCCTGCCCGTGCCTGCCTATCCCATGCTGATTGCGGCGGGCGCGTTGGGCGGTGCGGCCGGTTGGCTGACGCCCTGGCTGGCGGCCACCGTGGCCTGTCTGTTGGCCGACACGCTTTGGTATGTGGCGGGCCGGCGCTATGGCGCGCGGTTGCTGGGCGTGGTGTGCAAGATGTCCTTGTCGCAGGACTCCTGCATCCGCCAGACGCAGCGCCTGTATTTGCGCATCGGCGTGCGGGCCTTGCTGGTCTGCAAGTTCCTGCCCGGCGCGGGCGCGCTGTCGACCGTCATGGCGGGCCTGACCGGCACGGCCTATCGTCGCTTCCTGCTCTATGACCTTGTCGGGGCCATGCTCTGGGCGGGCTCCGGCTTGCTGCTGGGCGGGCTGTTCCACAGCGTGATCAACGATGTGCTCGACGTGCTGGGCACCTACGGCCCGATGGGCCTGGGCGTGCTGGCGGCGGTGCTGGGGTTGTACATCCTGGCGCGTTTTCTACGCCGTCGGATTCTGCTGCGCAGCCTGCGCGTCATTCCCCGCGTGTCCGTCGACGAGCTCATGCAATGGCGCCAGGACGGCCGCAACACGTTGGTCTTCGACGTGCGGCCCGACGCGCAGCGTGATGTCGCGCGCATACCCGGCGCCATCGCCGTGGACCTGAAGGCGCCCTTGCCCGCGCTGGACCCGCAAGCGCTGGAGTCCGACATCGTGGTCTATTGCGCCTGCCCCAACGAGGTCTCGGCCGCGCTGCTGGCTTCGCGCCTGCGCGCGGCGGGGTATCCGAAGACGTGGGCGCTGCGGGGCGGCTTTGAAGCGTGGATGGAACGCAATCACGAGGCTTGAGTCGCCGGGCTTGGAAGGCACTGCTATCGACGCGCGCGTCTGGCGGACGCCTGGCCCCTGACACGCGGAATCGTAAAGATCCTATAGACGCCCCCTGCGCCCCTTGCGCAAGATCTTGGCTTCGGTTGAGTTCTGGGGAGCACCGCGCCATCACGCATGGACGACTTCCCGTATCCCCGTCGCAAGGAGGTCTTCCATGGCAGCCCCCGCTGTCGGCGCGCTTATCTGGGGATATCGCGCCTATCGTGCCTATGCGGCGTACGAAACCGCGCAAACCGCCATCGAGACGGCCGAGACGCTGGCGCAGATCAGCCAGCGCAGAAGGGACGTCGAGACCATCCTGAAGGATGTCATTGGCGGCATGAAAGAAGAAATCGACATCAAGAGCTCGACGTTCGTGCTCACTGGCGGCAACGCCACGGTGTCGCGCGGCCGCCGCGAAAACGTGACGTACCAGCAGTACATCGAACGCAAGATTCCATTCCGGCCCGTCATCAGCAGGGTGTGCCAGTGGGCGTTGAAGTCGCCGCTGGTCGTGCCCAGGCGGATACGCAAGAAGATCCCCGGCGAGGTCATCGAAACCACGATCGATATTGCGCTGAAGCAGACCACGGCATCGCTGGTATTTGAAGCGGTGGATGACTTGCTGTCGTGGCAGAGTCCCTTGAAGGCGGAACCGAACTACAACGCAACGACGGGGGCGGCGATGCTGGGAGAGCCCGCGACGAAACCCATGCGCGTCAGTGAGGTTTTTCCCTTCTGGCCAAGGCCGAAGGGCAGCTTGGCGCCGGATCTCGTGATCGTGGAATACCGGCAGCAGCCGTTTGAAGTTAGCAACGTGTTCGCGGCGGTGGAGATCAAGTTTCCGAATGATTGGGTGCGGGAGGCGCAGATGCAGGATTACCTCGATCTCATGGGTCGAGATTCCCGGAAAGTTGCACTCCTGCGGGTGCCGGAGGATTGCACTGGCTATCAGCCCAAAAAGGCGGGCGATAGCGATCGAAAGCCAAGGAGAGGACGATGAGCACCAGCCATCCTTTGATCGACGACGATGATCTGTCCGGCATGATCACCGACCTAAAAAATTGGCCCCACACAGCAATTGACAACGGCATGTTTGAAATGTCGACGACCTTGTTTTCGACGTTCTACTTTACCTACGAGCCCACGCATTATCTCCAGACAACGCTCGCGATGATCGATGTGCAAGAGTCATTTGAGAAGCTGCTTGGCCGCCCCTTTACTGTCGCCACGCATCCGGATTCCGAGCGCCCACATTCCTATGGTTCAAAGCGTCTTGGCGATCTACGTGATTGGGCAAGGCGAACGCCTTTGAAAAAGGCCTTCGTCGTGAAGTTCTCTGACGAAAAGAACCATCAAAGTTCGCCAACGCATTCCGCTTATCTGTGGCGGCACAATTTGCGGGGTGACCGTGAACAGAACTACTCGTCAATCCAGTTCTACTACCGCTGGCAATGGTGGCTGGATAACAAAGATGCCTGGCGCCGATTCGTGCTCGATACGATCGGACGCCTGAAGCCCGCGCAAGTCTATAGCGGATTCTCGATGGGCAACCCGCTGGAATTCGGCATGCGCGCCGAAGCGGCGGTGTGGGACCGTGCGCTGACCCCGCACTTCTACGGGCTGGATACCGATTACCCGTTCGGCATGTCACTCACGCCGCAACTGCCTTCAGGCATCCGCCCGCCCACCTGGGGCTTCTTCCTGTCCGACATCTGGCGGGAAAAGCTCTCGATAAGCCGCGACGACGTCGCCACGCAGCTTGCCGACCCGCGCATTCGCGTCGACACCTTGAGTTGCGGGCAATGGATAGAACTCGGCCCTCAGCCCGAGCTCTATCCCGTCGAAGACGGTGTGCCCGAACTTCCCGTGTTGCTGAACCGCGTGCTGCGCCGCATCCGCCATCCGCAACTGGACCTGATCGGATTCGGCGAATGGGATGGCGATCCCAACGAACGCTTCGACCGCCACGATACGCAGCGTTGGCTGGGCCGGTTCGATGACGACAGCGATTGGCCCACACCTGAAATCCGTGGCCGTGTGCCTGGCGCCCCGGCGGTCGAACCCACGCCGACCCACGTCGTTGTGGGCGAAACGATTCCGTCGGAAGGCTATTGGTACACCCTGGCGAAAACCCATTCACGCCGCTACTTCAAGGCGGGCGAGCTGGCGCCGCCGATATCGCAAGACACGTCGCGCGGGCGTGTCATCTGGCAGCGCGACGTAGACCAGCGCGCGCCGGAGCCCGAGCCGGCGCGTCGCGCCGAGACCGGCCAGCTTGCGCCCCGCGCCGGCCAGTGGCGGGCCGATGAGAAGGGCGAAATCCTCTGCGTTGTGTCCGAGCACGAACCGTTGCCGGCGTATCGCGGTGAATCGGTAACGTGGCACTGGATGCACGACGCCGTGGTGGCCCCCGCGAGCGCCGTGCGTGTGCGATCTGGCGCGCCCTGCCCTTACCCCGGAACGTGGACGTGCGAAGAATTTCCCACGGGTCCCCAGACCTTCATGCATCAAGTGATCTTGCCGCAAGTCAACGGCCAGGACGTGACCTGGGTGTTGGTAAGGTTCTTGAAATAGCAGCAGGCCACTGGCGACTCTCAGCCGTGACGCCGGGTTCGGCGTGGCCTGGCCTGGCCTGGCCGCCCGCTGGACTGCCCCTCTGGGCCAGGCTGGGCGATGTTCCACGCCAAGCGCATAATTCCGTATCAGCCCGCAAAACAGGCGGGTGGCTACAGGAGAGACGAATGCGGTTGTTGTTCTTGGGTGCTGGCGGCACCGGTGGATATTTTGGCGGACGCGCGGCGCAGGCTGGCGCGGATGTGACCTTTCTGGTGCGCGAGCCGCGCGCGGCGCGTCTGCGTGAACAAGGGCTGCGCATCCAGAGCCCGCTGGGTGATGTCACGTTGCAGCCGAAGCTGGTCACGCAACAGACCTTGCAGGGCGCGTATGACGTGGTCGTGCTGAGCTGCAAAGCGTATGACCTGGCCAGCGCCATCGACGCCATCCGCCCTGCTGTCGGACCGAATACGGCGGTGCTGCCCATCATGAATGGCGTGCTGCAATACGACGTGCTGGACCGCGAGTTCGAGCCGCATCGCGTGCTGGGTGGCCTGTGCCAAATCAACGCCACGCTGGGCCCCGAAGGTGAAGTGGTGCATTTGGGCAAGCACGCGAATATTGTCTTTGGCGAACGTGCCGGCCCGGCCCGCAGTGAACGTTGCGTGGCGTTGGAGCAGGCGCTGGCCGGGGGCGAATACGTCAGCCGCCTAAGTGAAGACATCCATCAGGACATGTGGGAAAAGTACGTCATGCTGACCACGCTGGCGGCCGCCACGTGTTTGATGCGCGGCTCGATCGGCCAGATCGCGTCCACCGATGACGGTATCGATATCCTGAAAAGCCTGTTGCAGGAATCGCAGTCCGTGGCGGCGGCGTCCGGCCATGCCGTGCGCCCTGAAGCCGATGCGTTTGTGCAGAACCTGATCAGCGACCGCACGCAGCCCATGACGGCCTCCATGTTCCGCGATCTGCGCCAAGGCCTGCCGGTCGAGGCCGATCACATCGTGGGCGACATGGTCAACCGTGCCCGTACGCTGGGCGTGGATGCGACGTATCTGCGCGTGGCCTATTCGCACTTGCAGGTTTATCAAGCGCAGCGCGCGGCGGCTTGAGTTGCTGCCTGGGGCGGCGGCCTTGAGACATAGTGGCATTGATTTATTGATGCATGGATTGCAAAAAACTCGTCTGATTTATTGGGTTTTTTGTTCGGATTTGACCGAATAGTATGGATTGCCTTTCGGGGCGGCGCAGGGCAAAGGCGCGTGGTGCGCCGCCAGCCGCCCCGGTTTCCCTCTTAAGGAGCAAGACCATGAAAATCGCATTGATCGGCATTTCGGGCCGCGTAGGCTCGCGAGTGGCGGACGAACTGCTCAAGCGCGGCCACCAGGTGACCGGCATCGCCCGTAATCCGGCCGACGTCAACAGCCAGCCCGGCTTGACCGTGCAACAGGGCGACGCCACCGACCCCGAAACCCTGACCCCCCTGCTGACCGGCCACGACGCGGTGGTCAGCGCCACGCGCTTTGTGTCCACCGACGCCAAGCCGCTGCTGGCTGCCGTGAAGAACGCGGGCGTGCCGCGCCTGCTGGTGGTGGGCGGCGCGGGCAGCCTGCAAGTGGCGCCCGGCATGCTGCTGATCGACACCCCCGAATTCCCGGACGCGTACAAGCCCGAGGCGCGCGCGGGCGTCGTCTTCCTGGACACGCTGCGCCAGGAAAAAGTGCTGAACTGGACCTTCCTGTCGCCATCGGCCATGTTTGAACCCGGCGAGCGTACCGGGGCATTCCGGGTTGGCGATGACACCCTCTTGGCCGACGAGGATGGCAAAAGCTGGATCTCGATGGAAGACTACGCGATTGCGCTGGTCGATGAAATCGAGTCCCCTATACACTCCCGACGCCGCTTCACGGTCGGGTATTGAAGTCGGCGCCCTGAAGCCAGCAACCCTACCCCGCGACCCCATGTCCCCTATCGAACCCGTCGAACTGCCTCGCTCTTATCTGCTTCTGAACCATGGGCCCTCGGTGCTTGTCACCAGTGCCCATGGCGCGGCGCGCAACGTCATGGCCGCGGCCTGGGCGATGCCCTTGGACTTCAACCCGGCCAAGATGCTGGTGGTGGTGGACAAGAACACCTACACGCGCGAATTGATCGAGGCGTCCGGCGAGTTCGCGCTGTGTATTCCTTCGCGCGCTCAGGCGGCCGCCACGCTGAAAGTGGGTTCGGAAACGGGCCGGGATGTGGACAAGTTCAAGGCTTGCGGCTTGAACACGTTTGCGGCCAGCAAGATCGGCGCGCCATTGGTCAGCGACTGCCTGGGCTGGTTGGAATGCAAGGTGGTGCCCGAGCCGCACAACCAACAGGCTTATGATTTGTTCATTGGCGAAGTCGTCGCCGCCTGGGCCGCGCCGGATGTGTTCTCTAAAAACCGCTGGCACTTTCCCAAAGACGAGCGGCGTTCGATCCACTACCTGGCGGGCGGTTCGTTTTTTGCCACCGGCGAAGCCTTCAACGTTTCAGAATCGGAGTAGCCCTTATGCGCAGCGTGTATCTCGCGGGGTTCGACGTCTTCCTGCCCGATGCCGTGGCGCATGGCCAGCGCCTGAAGGCGCTATGCGCCACCTACGGGTTCGACGGCCTGTTCCCGTTGGATAATGCGGCACCCAAGGACTTGTCGGGGCCCGCGTTGGCGCAATGGATCTATCGAGAAAACGTCGCGTTGATCCGCCGCGCCGACATGGTGATGGCCAACCTGAATACCTTTCGTGGCGCCGAACCGGATTCAGGCACGGCCTTCGAGGTGGGCTACGCCATTGCCTGCGGCAAGCCGGTCTGGGGCTACACCAGCCAGGCCGGACCCTTGATTGATCAGGTGGCGGTGGGGGCGGCGGCGGACGACGGCGCGTCGCGCATGGTGGATGCCGAGGGCTATACGGTGGAAGACTTCGGCCTGAACTTGAACCTGATGCTGGCGTGCAGCGCGCGCATCGTCGTGGGTAAAGCATCGGACTGCCTGGCCCTGATGGCCGCGGAGGCCAGCCGGTGAATCGCCTGCGCTAAGCAGGGATCCCCGGCGGCAAGCCTTTGCAGGCTGCTATTTCGCGGCCTTCTTGTGTGCCGCCTTCTTGTATGTCGCCTTCTTGGCCGTAGGCGTACCCAGATATCCCATCACCGCGTCCACCACGGCTTGCTCAAGCTGCTCGGTGGAAAAGCCCACGGGCGGCTCCAACGCCGCCGCATGCACCAACGATTCCATGATGCGCAGCACCACATAGGTGGCCAGATCGCGGTCTTGTTGCGCGATCTCGGCCCGATGCAGCTCCAGCAGATGCCGCATTCGGCGGTGGATGTCCTGGTCGGCCAGACTGTGCTCGCGCGGTGTGTCGAACAGCGGAAACTCGCGTTCAAGCACCCGGTGCAAGGCCGGTTCCAGCAGGTGCGCGTGCAGCATGGCCTGCACGATGGCGGCCACGCGTTCTTTCAAGGTGGCGGCGGGGTTGCTGTTCAGCACTTCATCAATGACATCCAGCATGTCGTTGTCGTGCCGCTGATGCAAGGCGGCGATCAGCGCATTCTTGTTCGGAAAATACTGGTACAGCGACCCGACGCTGACCCCAGCCGTTTCGGCGATCAGATTGGTGTTGGTGCCCGCGTAACCGTGCGTGGCCAGAATGTGAGCAGTGGCTTGCAGGATCGTGTCGACGGTGTGCTGGGATCTGAGCTGGCGCGGCGATTTTCGGGGCTGAGGGATAGCGGTCATGGATGCGTGGAAAGGCGAGTATCAAACCTGAGCAATGGCTCATAAAATTCAGGGCAGGCGATCTGATTGTTCACCCGCAAGCGCGGATTATGCCATCGACGAATTCTCCGCGATGGTTTCGGATTGCCACAACCCTATCAAGGATTTCTCATGTCGAACGTATCGACGGCTGGGGCCGCACCCGCAGCCGGTGTACCCGTGCGCGCTGTTTTTGTGCAGTTGTCGCCATTGGTGGCGGTGGTGTTCATTGCATTTTTCATGGTCGGCCTGCCGATGCCGGTCTTGCCGCTTTATGTGACTGGCACGCTGATGATGAGTGCGCTCGTGGTGGGCGTGGTGGCCGGCCTGCAGTTTGCCGCCGCCCTGCTGTCGCGCGCCTATGCTGGCGCGCTAGCCGACCGCCAAGGCGCCAAGCGGGCGGTGGTGATAGGTTGCCTGCTGGGCGCGGCGGCGGGTGTGCTGTATGTGCTGGCCGACGCCTTGTCCGCGCGGCCACAAGCGGCGCTGACGGCGCTGTTGGCGGGCCGTGCGCTGATGGGATGCGCCGAAAGCCTGATCGTCACCGGCGCGTTGAGCTGGGGCGTGGGCCGCGTGGGGCCGCAGAACGCGGGCCGCGTCATGGCTTGGGTGGGCGTCGCCATTTACGCCGCCTATGCCTTGGGCGCACCTGCTGGCATGCGGCTGTACGCCTATTCAGGTTTCGCGGGCCTGGCGTGGGCAACGGTGGTGATTCCGCTGGCGGCCCTGGCGCTGGTGCTGCCGCAACGCGCCGCGCCTGCCGTGGGTGGGGTGCGCACGCCCTTCTATCGGGTGCTGGGCATGGTGCTGCTGCCCGGTCTGGGCCTGGCCCTGACCAGTGTGGGCTTTGGCGTGATCACCGCGTTTGTCAGCCTGCTGTTTGCGCAACGTGGCTGGGATGGAGCGGGATGGATGTTCAGCGCGTTCGGCGTGGGGTTCATTCTTGCCCGCGTCTTCTTCGCGGGTCTGCCTGACAAGCTGGGCGGCGCGCGCGTGGCGCTGGTGTGCGTGCTGATCGAGGCCGTGGGCCAGTGGCTGATCTGGACAAGCGTCACGCCGATGTGGGCGTATGCCGGCGCATGTCTGACTGGTGCGGGCTATTCGCTGGCATTCCCGGCGTTTGGCGTCGAGGCCGTGCGGCGCGTGCCGGCGGCAAGCCGTGGCGCGGCCATGGGGGCGTATGTGGCGTTTCTGGACGTGGCGCTGGGTATCAGCGGCCCGGTGGCGGGCGGGCTGGCCGGCGCGCAAGGCGTTGGCGCCGTGTATGCGATGGGCGGCGCATGCGCGCTGGCCGCGGTGTTCGTAGCCCTGGCGCTGCGGCGTCCGGCGGGGCAATAACCCATCGGGGCCGCAGCCCCGACGGGATGCGGTTCCCCTTAGACGGTGGCGGCCATTTCCAGGACTTCGTCGTCCACGGCTTCGGCGTTGCCGTCTTTCAGCTTCTGCAGGTGATCGGCCAGTTCGGCAATGGTCAACGCAACCAGGCCGTGCTGCGCCGCGTAACGCTCCAGCGATGCGCCGCGCATCATGGTGCCGTCGGCGTTCATCAGTTCGCACAGCACGCCGGCGGGGCGCAGGCCGGCCAGCACGGCCAGATCCACCGAGCCTTCGGTGTGACCACGCCGCGTCAGCACGCCGCCGGGTTGCGCGCGCAGGGGGAACACGTGGCCGGGGCTGACGATGTCGTCGCTTTGGGCCGACGGCGAGATGGCGGCGCGGATGGTGGTGACGCGGTCAACCGCCGACACGCCGGTGCTGACGCCTTCGCGCGCTTCAATCGATACGGTGAAGGCGGTGGCGAAGCGGCTTTGGTTGCGCGTGACCATGGGCGGCAGTGCCAGCCGGTCCAGGGTTTCGCCGGGCAGGCACAGGCAGACGATGCCGCTGCCGTCGCGGATCAGCTGCGCCATGACGGGCACGGTGAGCTTGTCGGCGGCGACGATCAGGTCGGCTTCGTTTTCGCGGTCGAAGTCGTCCATGAGGATGACCGGACGGCCCAGGCGCAGATGATGCAGCGCGCGCTGCAAGCGGGCGGCAAAGGGTTGTGAAGCCAGGCTGGGAAGGGACTGCGGGGTATTGAGGTTGGACATTGAAACGCTCTCGCAAAATGAAGTGGGCGAAAAACGTTTCAGGGCTAATCGACAGCCGAACGCAATACGACGTTCCAGGCGCATGGGCGCCCGGATAACGGGGTGTTGTGCCGGCACATCTTCTCTCATCCGGACTATGACCGTCGGCTCTGGCGTCTCACCAGATCTGCTGACCCCGATGTCCGTGAAGGACGCCGGGCGCTCGCGGGCTCGCCACATTGCATGGCATACCGCCGGTGGGGAATTACACCCCGCCCTGAAGACGTACTGCATGTCGTGTTAACGACATCGGCGATTGTACGCCTGTCCGCGCGGATGGCGGAACAGGCCGGGCGGGATTGTGAACGCGGATTTTCAGGGGACGGATTTGTCGGCTTGGGCGGGCTTGGTCGTCGTCTTCCTGGTCGCCGTCTTCTTGGTGGGCGCCTTCGTCGCCGGCTGCGACACCTTATCGGTCACTGGCTCCGACGCCTTCTCAGCCGCTGCTTTCTTAGCTGCCTCCGGCGCTTTCTTCGCCGCCTTCTTTTTCGGCAGCGCCAGCATCGTGCCCCGGCACGGCGGCGTGCCGCACAGGCAGCGGTAGCCTTCCTTCAGCGCCTTGGTGATGCGGCCATCCAGGACCAGGCCGTAGTCATACGACAGCTCGGTGCCGCGGGCGATGTCCTGCAAGGCGACGATGTACACGCGCTTGCCGTGCTTGCCTTCCTGCGCCTCGCAGTTGGGCTCACAGGAGTGGTTGATCCAGCGGGCGTCATTGCCTTCGTCGCCGCCGTCGATCACGCGGCCAGAGCTGAGCGCGAAGAAGAAGGTGTGGAAGGGGTCGTCGGGGTTGGTCGGGTGGCGCCGGTCGGCTTCCTTGGCGCTGATGCGCGCGCCGCCGTACTCAATGATGCGTGTGCCGGCGGGGATCTTGCGGGCGGCGAAGACGCCGTTGCCATGCAGCTTCGAGCGGCGAACAACATGCCAGGGCTTGATCGGGGTGGCTTCGGTGGTCATGTAGGCGTGGGCGGAGACGGGTGGGCACGTGAGAGGAAACAGAATTATATCGACGCGCCCGTGACAGGATCACAGGCGTATAGTTGGCGCCGCCTTGTCCTTGGTTGATTTCATCATGATCGTCCGTCCGCGTCCCTCCGCGCTGGCTTTGTTCTTTGTGATGCGCGGTTCCATCATCCCGCGCATTGTCGGCAAGATCCTTGTCATCACGTTGTTGTCGTGCGTGGTGGTGTGGATGTACCACCGACTATGGTTTTCGCCCGCGCACCTGACGGCGGTGCCGTTTTCGCTGTTCGGCCTGGCGCTGTCGGTCTTCATGGGGTTTCGCAACAACGTCTGCTATGACCGCTGGTGGGAAGCCCGCAAGCAATGGGGCGACCTGATCGTGCAGGCGCGCAGCCTGGCGCGCGAAAGCGCGGTGCTGTTGGCCGCCAGCACGGGCAATCCGATTCAGGAACGGCTGGTGCGGCGCTGCATCGGCTTCGGCTACGGGCTGGCGGCGCGGCTGCGCGGTCAGGACATGGTGCAGGCCGTGCGCCCCTGGGTGCAACAAGACGAGCTGGACACGCTTGCCGGTTGCCGCAATGTGCCGGATGCGCTGCTCATGGCCATCAACCGCGACCTGGCCGGCTGTCTGCGGCGCGGCGAACTCAGCGACATTCTCTACCAGGCGCTGACCCAGCGGGTGGCGCAGTGCGCCGCCATCCAGGCTGCCTGCGAACGCATCAAGTTCACGCCCTGTCCGTTTGCCTATTCGCTGCTGCTGCATCGCACGGCATGGCTGTTCTGCCTGCTGCTGCCTTTCGGCCTGGTGGGCACGCTGGAATATCTGACGCCCGTGGCGGTCACCATCATCGCCTACACCTTCTTCGGACTGGATGCCTTGGGCGACGAGCTGGAAGACCCGTTCGGCCTGGAAGAGAACGACCTGCCGCTGTCGGCCCTGGCGCGCGTGATCGAGATCGACCTGCTGGAAGGCCTGGGCGTGCGCCCGTTGCCGGACGCCGCGGTGCCTGAAGACTTCATCCTGCGCTGATGGCTGCCTAGCCCACGGGCCCCGTCAGCGGCAGCATGGTTTCTTTCAGGCGGCGCAGCACAAAGCACGACTTGCTGTGGCGTATGCCGGGGATGCGGTAAAGCTGTTCGCGCAGCAGGCGTTCGTAGTCGCGGGTGTCGCGCACGGCGATGCGGATGTAATAGTCGTAGTCGCCCGACACCAGAAACGCTTCCAGCACCTCGGGTATGGCCGCCAGGGCGCGGCCGAACTCGTAGAGCGTTTCTTCGCTGTGGCTTTCCAGCGTGACGTGGACGATGACCGTGTCCATGAAGCCCAGGCTGGCCGGATCGATGTCCACGGTGTAGCCGCGGATGACCCCGGCGCCCTCCATGCGCTTGATGCGGTTCCAGCACGGGGTGGACGACAGCCCCACCGCCGCGCCGATTTCATTCAGGCTGGCGCGCGCGTTGTCCTGCAAGACCTTCAAAATGGCCAGATCAAACTTGTCCAGGTTCATTTTCTTTGATTCCTCAAAATCAAAGATGAATTTACTCTGGATGGCCCTGATTAGTAGAAAAGAAGATAAAAATTCTTCGCCGCTCCGAATAAGATAGATAGCATGAACGATCGCCTGCACCCCACCGCCACCGCCGCGCTTGCCGCCACTGAAACCCCCCCTGCAAACGGGGCCAAGATTCTGCTGGACACCTTGATTGCGAACGGGGTCGACACGGTCTTTGGTTACCCCGGCGGCGCGGTCCTGCCGCTGTACGACGCCCTGTATGCCGAGCCGCGCTTGCGCCACGTGCTGGTGCGCCACGAACAGGCCGCCGTGCATGCCGCCGAAGGCTACGCCCGCACCACGGGCCGCACGGGCGTGGTGTTCGTGACCTCGGGCCCCGGCATGGCCAACACCACGTCGGGCCTGTTGGATGCGATGTGCGATTCGATTCCGGTGCTGTGCGTCAGCGGTCAGGTGGCCACGGCCGCCATCGGCACCGACGCATTTCAAGAGTGCGACGCCATCGGCATTTCGCGTTCCGTCACAAAGTGGAATACCCAGATCCGCGCCGTGGACGACGTGGCCAATGTGGTGGCGCGTGCATTTGAATTGACCCGCCAGGGCCGCCCCGGCCCGGTGTTGGTGGACTTTCCGAAAGACGTGCAACTGGCGGTGCCGCGCGACGCGGATGACGATGTGCCGGGTTTGCCGTCGCAGCAAAAGCTGGCCGCGCTGCGCGCGCGCCGGCAGTCCGGCAAGCTGGCGGCCAAGCTGCCGCAGTCGGCCGTGCGCCGCGCCGCTGCGCTGATCGCCCAGGCCAAGCGGCCCATCTTCTACGGCGGGGGCGGCCTGATCAATGCCGGCCCGGAAGCCTGCGAGGCGTTCACCGACCTGGTCCGCCACACCGGCGCGCCCTGCACCCTGACGCTGATGGGGCTGGGCGCCTTCCCCGCGTCCGACCCGCAGTTTGTGGGCATGCTGGGCATGCACGGCACGGTCGAGGCCAACCTGGCCATGCATAACTCAGATCTGGTGGTATGCATTGGCGCCCGGTTCGATGACCGCATCACCGGCAAGCTGTCCGAGTTCTGCCCGCATGCGCGCAAGATCCATATCGACATCGACCCCGCTTCCATCAACAAGGTGGTGCGCGTGGACGTGGCGCTGGTGGGCGACTGCCTGCCGCTGGTGCGCGCGCTGCGCGCCGAAATGGGCGATGCGCCGTTGGACGCCGCGCGGCTGGCCCCCTGGTTCAAGCGTATTGATACGTGGCGCGCGCAGGACTGCCTGGGCTTCACGCCCGCCGCCGATGCGATCCTTCCGCAGCACCTGATGGCAAGCCTGAACGCCGCGCTGGCCGACCGCGATGCGATCGTCTCCACCGACGTGGGCCAGCATCAGATGTGGGCCGCGCAATACCTGCGTTTCGACAAGCCGAACCGTTGGCTGACGTCGGGTGGCGCGGGCACGATGGGCTACGGCGTGCCGGCCGCGATTGGCGCGCAGGTGGCGCATCCGGACAAGACGGTGGTGTGCGTCAGCGGCGATGCGTCGGTGTTGATGAACATTCAGGAACTGTCCACCGCCATGCAGCACGAAACGCCGGTGAAGGTCGTGTTGTGCAATAACGGCTACATGGGCATGGTGCGCCAGTGGCAAGAGCTGATCCATGGCGGGCGGTATAGCCACAGCTATAACGCGTCATTGCCCGATTTTGTAGCGCTGGCGCGCGCGTTCGGCTGGGGCGCGGCGCGCGTGGATGATCCGGCAAAGCTGGACGCGGCGCTGGCCGAATGTTTGGCGCACGATGGTCCTTACTTTTTGGACGTGGCGGTGACGGCGCAGGAAAATTGCTTTCCGATGATGCCTGCGGGGCACGGGCATCAGAAGATGATGCTGGCCGAAGGGGTTTGGTATCAGGACGAGACGACCTGAGTTTTTGGCGGGGGTGATGGGTTCGCGCGATGGGCGTGACCGTGCGCGGCGAGATGATTTCGCGCTGCACCCATCCTACGGAGGTGGCGCACGGCATTCGCCGTGCGATGACGCGGCGTTGTGAACGACCGTCGTTGTCTCTGTAGGATGGGTGAAGCGCGCACCGGTCTAACTGTTCCACGATGCCCGCGTTCGCGCGCAACCCATCATCGCCACAAAAACGCCCATCACCTCAAAACTGAATCGACAACCCCCCATCCACCACCAACACGTGCCCGTTCACATACGACGCCGCTGGTGACGCCAAAAACACCGCCGCCCCGGCGATTTCCTCGGGCTCACCCCACCGCCCCGTCGGATTGCGCGCCGCAATACGCGGACCGAAATTCGGGTCCGCCACCATGGCCGCGTTCGTCTCGGTGGCGAACGTACCCGGCGCGATCGCGTTGCTGGTGATGTGGTGGCCGCCGAACTCCGCCGCCAATGCCCGCACCATGCCTGTCAGGCCCTGCTTGGCGGCGGGATAGACGGCGTCGCCTGCGCGCGCCAGCTCGCCCACCACTGACGTGATGGCGATCAGGCGGCCGCCGCCCTGGCGCATCATGCGCTCGGCGGCGAACTTCGCCAACAGCATGCCGGCCACCAGATCCGTATCGATCAAGTCGCGGATTTCGGCGGGGCTGGTGTCACGCAGCGTCTTGCGGTTGCGGGCGCCCACGTTGTTCACCAGCACGTCCAGCCGGCCATGTTCGTCGTCAATGCGCCGGAACGCGCGTTCCATGTCGGCATCGTCGCTGACATCGAAGGGCAAGGCATGTGCGTCCAAACCCGCGCTGGTCAGCTCGGCCACGGCGGCGTCCACGGACGCGCCGTTGCGGCCGTTGATCAAGACACGCGCGCCGCAACCCGCCAACGCGCGCGCAATGCAAAAGCCCAGCCCGCGCGCGGACCCGGTCACCAGCGCGACCTGTCCGGTCAAGTCGAAGTTACGCAGATATGGAAGTGTGCTCATCAATGATGCCCCGATTTTTTCATCGTCATTCCCTGAACTCCGGCGCCCAATGCAAGAGCCGCCGTTCCAGCCAGGTCACACAATAAACCAACACAATGCCCACGATGGACAGCAGCGTCACGGCCGCGAACATGTCGGTGGCGTTCAGCGTGGCCAGCGCGGTGATCATCAAATACCCCATGCCCGTGGTGGACCCGACGAACTCGGCCAGCACCACGCCGATCAGCGCGAAGCTGATGGCATTGGGCAAGGCGGCAAACGTCCAGGCCGCTGCGGTCGGGATGCGCACACGCCACAGGATCTGGCGCGGCGAGCCGCCCAGCGTGCGGCAGAAGTCGACCAGTTCGCGTTCCACGCTGCGCCCGCCCTTGTAGGTGTTGAAGAACACCAGGAAGAACACCACGAACCACGACGTCACCACCTTGGACGCCAGCCCTAGGCCGAAGAACATGGTGATGAGCGGCACGAAGGCGATGCGCGGCATGGAATTGAACGCCACGATGAAGGGGTTGAACACGTCGGCCAGAAAGCGGCTGCGGCTGAGTGTCATGCCGACGATGAAGCCGCTGCCCACGCCCACCACCAGCCCCACCATCGTGGCTTGCAAGGTCAGCCAAAGATGCGGCCAGACCGAGCGCGGGCCGGGCTGCATCCATTCCCAAAGCCGCACCGCCACGCGCGACGGTTGGCTGATGAAGAAGGGGTCGAACAGGGTGTTTTGCGTGAACCAGGGAATGCGTGTCAGCGTTTCCCACGAGCCCAGAATGACGGCAAGAATCAGCACTTGCCACAAGGTGATGCGAACGCGGCGCTTGACGCCGGCGCGGCGGTCCAGCCGCAGCTGGTCCTGCAGCGAATCGGAAGTTTCAGTTGAAATCATGGTGCGAATCGGATCAGGCGGCGGCACGGAACTGCTGGCCCAGCACGCTCCAGAGGCTTTGCACGTGAGAGACGAACTGCGGCGTTTCGCGCAAGGTGAAGACGTCGCGTGGATGCGGGATGCGGATGCGCTCGTCCAGCAGCACGCGGCTGGGCGGGCCAGACAGCACCACCACGCGGTCAGACAGCAGGATGGCTTCGTCCAGATCATGCGTGACCATCACGATGGTCTGGCCCAGCTTGCGCCAGATCTCCATCAGTTCGCGATGCAGGTGCGTCTTGGTGTGCGTGTCCAGCGCGCCGAAGGGCTCGTCCAGCAGCAGGATGCGCGGCTCCACCGCCAGGCTCATCAAGAGCGCCACGCGCCGCCGCATGCCGCCCGATAGCTGATGCGGAAAGGCGTCGGCAAAGGCGCTCAGGTGGCCTAGTTCCAGCAGTTCGGCCACGCGGCGTTCGATCTTGTCGGCCGCCACGCCCTGGAACTTCAGCCCCAGCGCCACGTTCTTCTTCACGCTGAACCAAGGCAGCAGCGTGTCTTTCTGAAAGATGTAGCCCAGCGCGGGCGGCACCTGCCCGTCGACTACCCGGCCGTCTACTTGGATCGTGCCCGTAGTGGGGCGCAGAAAGCCCGCGATCATGTTCAAGAGCGTGCTCTTGCCGCATCCCGAGGGGCCGACGATGGAAACGAATTCGCCCGCCTCGATCGTCAGGCTGACCTCGCCCACCGCGTGCGTCGTGCCCTGGCGGGTTTGGTACGCCTTGCCAACCTTGTCCAGCGTAATCATCAAAGGCCCCGCGCTTTGCGCACGAAGCTCATGTTCACGCACTTGGCGTAAGGCACGGTCTTGATCTCGTCGTTCGAGAACTGGCGGCCGTCGCCCATAATGGCCGTCATGCGGTTGTAGGCGTCTTCGGTGATGAGGTTGTCTTTCAAGAACACCGTGTCTTTGTAGACGCCCAGTGTCTTTTCGATGGCGGCGCGCGGAAAGGCGCTGAGGTAGTCGTCATAGATGACATCGGTAACGCCCGCGGCGCTGTTGGCGGTGATGAAGTCTTGCGCCTTGACCATGGCGGTCACAAAGGCCTGCACCACTTCCGGCCGCTTCTGGATGGTGTCTTCAAGCGTCAGCGCGGCAATGCCCGGCACGTCGCCGCCCATGAATTCGTTCCATGAACTTTCGGTGGTGGCGTCGAATATTGGCACGCCCCAGCCTTCCTGGCGGGCCTGTTCCATCATGGACATGGTGGCCATGCTGGCGGAAACCGAACCCGTCTTCAGCGCGCCCAGCATCGTGGCCAGGTCGCCCAGCGGACGGATGTCGACCTTGTCGGCCACGCCGGCCTTTTGCATCAGGTACAGCGCCATCAGCCAGGTGCTGGACTGCGGTTGCGTGGCGCCCACGCGCTTGCCGGCCAGGTCCTTCAGCGACTTGATCTTGCCGCTGTCGAAGTCTTCGCGGCGCACGATGATGTTGGCGTAGGTCAGCTTGCGGTCAAAGCCGAACACCAGCGTGGCGGCCTTGCCGGCGATGGTCAGCGCGGGGGCGGCCGTGGCGGCGGTGGCGCCGAACACGATCTGGCCCGCCGCCAGCAACTGGTTGGTGCGCGGGCCGCTTTGCGAATTCAGGTATTCAACGTCCAGCCCGCCTTCGCCGAAGTAGCCCTTTTTCAAGGCCACGTAGCCCGCCGCGAAGAAGGGGTCGATGCTGCCTTGCCCGTAGGCCACGCGGCCCAGCTTGGGCTGGGCGAAGGCGATGCGGCCATCAAGCAGGCTAACGCCGGCCAAGGCCCCGGCGGCGGTCAGCATGCGGCGGCGGGTGGTGAAGCGGGGGCTATGGGTCATGTCGTCCTCGGTTGAGTTTGGGTGTTGCTGTTTTGGGGTAGACGATAACGCAGGGGGTCGGGGGGCAACAATGGAAAACGCCCGGTGGGGCCGGGCGTTTTTGGGGGTGTGTGTGATGGGTTACGCGCGTTCTGCGGTTGGGTTCTTCTTTCCGGGTTATCGCGCTTCACCCATCCTACGGGGTCTTTTTGGGGGCGGCTTTTTTGGCGGCGATTTTCTTTACGGCGGCTTTTTTTACTGCCGTTTTCTTTACCGCGGCTTTCTTGGCCGGGGCCTTTTTCGCGGCCGTCTTTGTTGCCGTTTTGGCGGCGGTCTTGGACGGGGCGCGGCCGGGCTTTTCAGGGCGCGGTTCGAATTCGAAGCCGATCTTTCCGTCGGGCTGACGCACCAGGAAGGCCTTGAACTTGCGGTTGGTGCGGCTGGACACGAAGCCTTCAAGCAGGTCGGTGCGGCCGTTACCCAGCAGCTTGCCCATCTGTTCGGCCGAGATCTCTTGCTGCAAGATGACCTTGCCCGAGCGGAAGTCGCAGGTCTTTTCGGGGCCGACCGACTTTTCGCACACGTAGCTCATGCCGTGCTCGAACACGCGCGACTGGCACTTGGGGCAGGCCCCCACCGGCGTATGGCCGGAAAAGTCCACCGCTTCGGTATCGTCTTCGTCGTTCTGGCCGAAGTCGAATTCCAGCTTGTATTCGTCGCTGATGCGCAGGATGGCGGCAAACGGACGGCCCATCTTGCTGATGAAGCCTTGCAGCGGACCGATCTCGCGCTTGGCCAGCAGCTCTTCCACTTCCGGCAGTTCGAACGTGCGGCCGCCCGGGTGCTTGCCGATTGAAAAGTCGCAGGCGGTGCAGGCGAAGCGGCGGTAGTTTTCCTTGACCACGGCGCCGCACTTGGGGCACGGCGTTTGCAAGGTGGCGTAGTCGCCCGGCACCGTGTCGCGCTCGTATTCCTTGGCGCGCTTGACGATCACTTGCGTCATCTGCGCGATTTCGCGCATGAAGGCCTCGCGGCCCAGGCCGCCCTGCTCGATCTGCTTGAGCTTGTGTTCCCACTCGCCCGTCAGTTCGGGCGAGGTCAGTTCGGTCACGTCCAGGCCCGACAGCAGCGTCATCAACTGGCGCGCCTTGGCGGTAGGCACCAGGTCGCGGCCTTCGCGGCGCAGGTAGACCTCGTTGAGCAGGCCTTCGATGATGGCGGCGCGCGTGGCCGGCGTACCCAGCCCGCGCTCGGACATGGCTTCGCGCAGTTCTTCGTCGTCCACCAGCTTGCCCGCGCCTTCCATGGCGGACAGCAAGGTGCCTTCGTTGAAGCGGGCGGGCGGCTTGGTCGACAGGCCCACGGCTTCCACGTCTTCCGTACGCACGGTTTCGCCGTCGGCAACCGGCACCAGGTTGGCGTCTTCGCCCTGGGCTTCCTTGCCGTACACGGCCAGCCAGCCCGGGGTGACCAGCACCTTGCCGTCGGTGCGGAAGCGATGCCCCTGCACTTCGGTCAGGCGCGTGGTGACGCGGTATTCGGCGGCGGGGAAGAACACGGCCAGAAAGCGCTTGAGCACCAGGTCGTACAGCTTGGCCTCGGCTTCGCTCAGGTCGTGCGGGATCTGCAGCGTGGGAATGATGGCAAAGTGATCCGACACCTTCTTGTTGTCGAAGATGCGGCGGTTGGGCTTCACCCACTGCTGGCTGACGACGGTGTCCGCGTGGCGTGACAGGCCGCCCACGGCGTTCGAGCCGCCCTTGGCCAGCGCGCGCATCGTTTCCTGCACCGTGGTGATGTAGTCCTCGGGCAGGTAGCGCGAATCGGTACGCGGGTAGGTCAGCGCCTTGTGGCGTTCGTACAGGGTCTGGGCCAGCGCCAGCGTGGTCTTGGCCGAAAAGCCGAAACGGCCGTTGGCCTCGCGCTGCAACGACGTCAGGTCGTACAGGGCCGGCGACATCTGGGTCGACGGCTTGGATTCCTCGGTGACGTTACCCGGTTGGTCGCGGCAGGCGGCCACCACGCTTTGCGCGGCGGCGGCCGACCACAGGCGCGATTCGCGCTTTTCCGGGTCACGGTCGTCTTTCTTGAACTGCGGGTCGATCCAGCGGCCTTCGTACAGGCCGGCGGCGGCGATGAAGGTGGCGCGCACTTCCCAGTAGTCGCGCGGCACGAAGCGGCGGATGCGCTCTTCGCGCTCGGCCACGATGGCCAGCGTGGGCGTCTGCACACGGCCGACCGGCGTCTTGAAGAAGCCGCCGTCCTTGCTGTTGAAGGCGGTCATGGCGCGCGTGCCGTTGATGCCGACCAGCCAGTCGGCTTCAGCGCGCGAGCGGGCGGCCGCTTCCAGCGGTTTCAGCTGGGCGTCGTCGCGCAGGTTGGCGAAGGCTTCGCGGATGGCGGCCTGCGTCATCGATTGCAGCCAGAGGCGCTGAATCGGCTTTTTCACGCCCGCGTACTGAATGATGTAGCGGAAGATCAGTTCGCCTTCGCGTCCCGCGTCACAGGCGTTGATGATGGCGTCCACGTCCTTGCGCTTGGCCAGGCGGACCAGCAGCTTCAGGCGTTCCGCGGATTTCTTGTCGGTGGGGCCCAATTCGAATTCCGGCGGAATCACGGGCAGGTGCGTAAAGCTCCACTTTCCCTTGACCGGATCATTGGGCGCGACCAAGCTCAGCAAGTGGCCGATGCTGGACGCGAGTACGTAACGTTCGCTTTCAAAATAGTCGCCCTCGCGCGCAAAGCCTCCCAAGGCGCGTGATATATCAAGGGCCACCGAGGGCTTCTCGGCAATAATCAGCGTTTTATTCATGTGTATCCAGTGGCGGTAGTCCCGCCTTAGTAGCGCGGATAATAAGATCGGAGATTCGCCAGATGCAAGTCGGCACTGAAAGGCAAGCGGGATCCGAACTGCACGCTTGGCGTCAATTCTTGGCGCGAAGCACCCTGTGGCTAGGCGTTTTGCTGCTGGGCAGCGCTGCAATTTGCTGGGTCGCCGCCAACTGGCAGGACATGACAAAAGTGCAACGCTTTGCCGGCACGCAAGGCTTGCTGGCCATTGCGGCACTGGCCGCGGCCTGGGCCGGTTTGCGCCTACGCGGCAAGCCTGGCGTGCGGCGCAGCGTCCCTGGCGCGCTTCTGGCTTTGGCCGGCATCTTGCTGGGCGCCTTGCTCGCGTTATTGGGTCAAACTTACCAGACTGGCGCCGATACCTGGGAATTGTTCGCCTGGTGGGCGGTTCTGCTGCTGCCCTGGGCGCTGGCCTCAGCCAGCCAGGCGGTGTGGCTGTTGTGGGCGCTGGTGCTGAATATGGCCGTTGCCCTGTGGCTGGGCGAGCGCGTCTTCACCTGGTACGCCATCTACGACGGCACGGGTTTGCCCAACCTGATCATGGCGGCCCTGAACCTGACTTTGCTGCTGGGCTGGGAACTGGCGGCACGCCGCTGGCGCGCCAGCACCTTGATCGGCCCGCGCGTGCTGGCCGCCATCGCCATCAGCGCCCTGGTGCTGTCGCTGATGTTCGGCGACTTCATCCTGCGCGGGGTGGGCTCGCTGCACGGCATCGCCTGGCTGGCTGCCACGGTGGGGCTCGGCCTTTACTATCAGCGCGGCCGGCTGGACCTGGTCATTCTGGCCATGCTGGCGGCGGGCGTCATCTGCGTGTCGCTGCGCGTGGTGGGCGAATGGCTGCTGCGGCTGGAGCCCGGCGTGTGGGCCGCTCTGCCCCTGGCTGCCTTGCTGATGGCCGAAGCGGTGCTGGCGGCGCGCTGGCTGCGCAGGCTGGCGGCTGAACCGCAGGCGCCCGTGGCCGCCGCGGACGCGGAACCGGCCGCGGCCTCGGCGGGCAATGCCGTCGAGCCGGGTGATTCCGGCGCCGCCGTGGTGCAACTGGCGCCCGTTGCCACGCCGCATGCCGAACCCCCGTGGTATGTGCAATGCCTGCTGGGCCTGAGCGCCTGGCTGGCGACCTTGCTGCTGCTGGTGTTCGTGGCGTTCTCGGGCATTGTGACGTCGGACGAGGCGGCGCTGGTGGCCGGGCTGGTGCTGTGCGGCGCGGGCGTGGCGGTGCTGCGCAGCGACGCCGGGCCATTTTGGCGGCAATGCGGCACGGCAATGGCCTTCACCGGCCAGATCCTCATCATCTACGGCTTGTCCAGTTCCACGTCGTTCACCAGCGCCTGCTTCTTCGTGCTGTTGCTGGCGGCGGTGATCTACGCGCTGGGGCCAGACGTGATCCTGCGCTTTCTATCGGGCCTGATGATCGCGGCGGCGGGCGCCGCCTTGATCTGGCGCGGCTTGTCGCCGGAGTTGATGCGTGACGATCTGCTGGACGCCTGGCTTTATTTCGACCCGGGTCGCGCTGGTTTTGTCTGGTTGCCCATTGCCGTGATCGGCGCCTGGGCCACCGCCGTCATCCTGACCTGGAGCCACCGCGTGGGCGGCAAGCGCGGCCACGCGCTCGAGCCATTGGCCTGGGCCTTTTTGCTGTCCGTGCAGGGCATGGTGTGGTTGGCGGGCGGCATTTCGGCCCTGCATCTGCCGGCCATGTGGAAACTGAACCCGCAAGGCGCTTTCCTGGTCGTGGCGGGCGCGTTGCTGCCGGCGGCGGCTGCCCTGGCGGTGCTATGGCCGCGCCGCCATGTGCTGACGGCCGGGGTGACCTGGGGCGTGCCGATCGCCCTGCTGGTGCTGGCGCTGTTCTGGTTGCCCAGCCCGGGCGTGGGCTTCGCGCTGGCCTGGCTGTTGCTGGGTTTTGGGCTGAATCAATTGCGCCTGGTCATTTTCGGGGTTTTGAGCCTGCTGGCTTACCTGGGCGTCTATTACTACCAGCTGGATGTGCCCTTGCTGCAAAAGGCCTTGTGGCTGGGCGGCGGGGCGCTGCTGCTGTTCGTGCTGCGTGGCCTGGTGTGGCTGGTGCCCAGGTTGATGCGCACGCAGGCGCCGCAACGGCGCGTGCCGCTGCCGCCGGTGTCGGCGCTGTTGCGTTGGCGCACGCTGGCCATCCTGGGCGGCCTGGCGCTGGTGCTGGTGGTGGCCAACGGCGGCATCTGGCAGCGCGAAAAGCTGCTGGCCACGGGCAAGGTGGTGATTCTGGAATTGGCGCCGGTCGACCCCCGGTCGTTGATGCAGGGCGACTACATGGCGCTGAACTTCGCGGCCAGCCGGGACATCACGCGTCTGCGGCTCAGCGCCGACCGCCCGGTGGACGATGACTCTGTTCTGGGTTTCGAGCCCGACGGCTATGTGATGTTGCAGGCCGATGCGCGTGGGGTCGCCACGCCGCTGCGCATCCAACCCGACGCGCAGCCGCATGCCGAAGACGAAGTGCCGCTGCGCTATCGCGTCCGCGATCGGGGCGTGCGTATCGTCACCAATGCGTATTTCTTTCCCGAAGGCCAGGCCAAGCGCTATGAGGTCGCGCGTTACGGCGAACTGCGCGTGGCTGAAAACGGTGAAGCGCTGCTGGTGCGGATGCTGGGCGAGGACTTGCAGCCGCTGTAGCGAATCACCGGTTTGGCGCGGCGTGCCGTGCGAGGGCATCAGCCAGGACAGCGGCTAGGGCAGCGACTGGGCCAGCGGAAAGTGCTGCGCCCACTGTGCGGTGGCCGTTCGAAGAAAGTCATCACGATCCGCTGCGGCGATGGGGCCGAACCCCAGGGCGCGCCAGGCGTCGGCCAAGGCGGCCATCGGCGTGCCGGTGTCGATGGCGGCGGCGCCATTCTGCTTGGACAGCTTCAAACCGCTGACGGTGTCCAGAATCAGGGGCACATGCAGATAGCGCAGCGGCGGCAAGCCCAGCAGGCGGCCCAGCACACGCTGGCGCGCCGTGGAACTGAGCAGGTCCGCGCCACGCACCACGTCCGTGACGCCCTGCTCGGCGTCGTCCACCACCACCGCCAGTTGATACGCCCACAAGCCGTCCGCGCGCCGCAGGGCGAAGTCGCCAACGGCTGTTGCCACGTCCTGTTCCTGCGGACCCAGCCAGCGGTCTTCAAAGCGTTCGATGCCGTCGGGCACGCGCAGCCGCCACGCGCGAGCTTGGCGGCCGGGCGGCAAGCCGTGGCGGCAGGTGCCTGGGTAGGGGCGTTCGCCGTCGGCGCCCGGCGCGGTCTGGCCGCGCAAGGCGGAATCAGCGATTTCGCGCCGCGTGCAGCCGCAGCCGTAGATCAGGCCACGTGCGGCAAGCGTGTCAAAAGCGGATTGGTAAGCGGCGTTGCGCTGCGACTGCCACATGACGTCGCCGTCCCAGTGCAGGCCCAGCGCGTTCAACTGCGCCATGATGGCGTCGGCGGCCCCCGGTACGGTGCGGGGCATGTCCACGTCTTCCATGCGCAGCAGCCAGCGACCGCCGTGGGCGCGCGCGTCCAGCCAACTGGCCAGCGCGGCCACAAGCGAGCCCGCGTGCAGCGGGCCGCTGGGGCTGGGGGCGAATCGGCCTACGTAGGTCACAGCAAAAGCAAGGGCCTGCGCGCCGGGTCAGTGCAACAGCCGCACGCCTTCTTCGTCCAGCAGCTCTTCCAGGACCAGGTTGTCGATCTCGGCTTCCTGGCTCCAGAGAACCATGAGGGCGATGATCTTGATCTTGGATAGCGGCACGGGCGTTTCGGGCGAAGCCAGGCCTCGGTCGATGACGATCTCACGCAGGGGCGCCGGCAGCACGCCGGCCGATTCCAGGAAGGCGATGAAGCCAATGGATTCGGTGCCGAGCTGGCTGTATTCGTTGTCGGTGTAGATCCGGGTTCCGGTGTTGGGCGCCTGAGCGAGGTCGACACATCGTTCGGTGGTTTCGGCCAGGCCATACAGCCAACCGAGAGCGTCGTCGATGTCTTCGTGCTCGAAACCGGCAGCGGCAAGCCGCTTAGCGAGCACATCGGCCGCAGGACAGGCTTGCGGCGTGTAGTAATTCTCGAACAGATAAACCAGGATATCGAACATATGGCGCAGTGTGTGCCTGTTTGCACAGTCGGCCCGCATATCGGCAGACCAGCAAACATGAATTTTACTTTACGCTGATTTATTTAGCCGGGCAACCGGCGAAAAGGCGGAATGTTGTATGGCGTCACCTGTCGTTTGACGGCCCCCATTCTGCCCGGTTTTGCTGACAAAATGCGTGATTGGCCGAAAGAAAAACAGGGGCGGACACGTAGGTCCGCCCCTGTTTTATCTTCTGCAAGATTAAGTGCCTGGCGTTCGCGTTACGCCATCTTGGCCCC
Organism: Achromobacter spanius; assembly: GCF_003994415.1. NCBI lineage: Bacteria > Pseudomonadati > Pseudomonadota > Betaproteobacteria > Burkholderiales > Alcaligenaceae > Achromobacter > Achromobacter spanius. The sequence continues at coordinate 75,857 of NZ_CP034689.1, forward strand.
GTTCTCCAGCTTGAGTCCGGCCAGTTGGCGGATGAACACCGGTATGCAGATGGCTATTCCGATCAAGCCGCTGGTGAGCCCCGGCAAGATGGTCAGCAAGGCGCCCAAGGTGCACAGCCAGCGTTCCCAGCTCTTCATCGTTACCAGCATGTAGCGTGAGAATGCCGCCGACAGCAGCACCAGGCCCACCATGCAGCCGAACAAGGTCACGAAGAACGCGTACCAGGTAAAGCCCTGCACCGAAATCAGCAGCGACGGCGAAAACACGAACACGAACGGCACAATCAGCTTGGTGATGCCCAGCCTGAATGCCGTGTTGCCGGTCTTGAACGGGTCGCTGCCCGCCATGCCCGCCGCCGCGTAGGCCGCCAGGGCCACTGGTGGCGTGATGTCGGCCAGGATGCCGAAATAGAACACGAAGAAGTGCGCCGCAATCGGCTGCACGCCCAACTGCACCAGCGTGGGCGCAGCCACCGCCACCATGATCAGGTAGTTGGCCGTGGTGGGAATGCCGCAGCCCATCAGGATGCAGACGATGCCCGTCATGATCAGCGCGGCCACCAGCGTCAGCGATTGCGTGTTGGCGATGGCTTCCGGGATCACCACCGAGGCGACGCCCGCGATGGACTGCGCCGCCGAGATCACGATGTACGACACCTTGAAGCCCACGCCCGTCAGCGTCACCACGCCGATGACGATGCCCACGGTGCCGGCCGCGGCGCCCACGGCCAGCGCGTACTTGGCGCCGGTCTCGAAGGCTTCGTAGAGGTCGCGCAGGCGCAGCCGCTGGAACGGATTCAGCAAGCCCACCACGATGCAGCCCGTAATGCCCGCGAACGCCGCCAGATAAGGCGTGCGGCCGCTGGCCAGCACGCCGATCAGCAGAAACAGGGGGATCAAGGTGGGCCAGCGCATCTTGAGCGACTGCTTCAGCTTCGGCATTTCTTCGGCCGTCAGCCCGCGCAGCCCTTCACGCTTGGCTTCGAAGTGCACCTGCATGAACAGGCCGAAGAAATACAGGAAGGCCGGGAAAACGCCGGCAATCGCAATCTGCTGGTACGGAATGCCCAGGAACTCGATCATCAGGAACGCGGCCGCGCCCATGATGGGGGGCGTGATCTGCCCGCCCGTGCTGCTGGCGGCTTCGACGCCCGCCGCGAAATGCCGGGGATAGCCGACGCGGATCATGGCGGGAATGGTCAGCGACCCGACCGTGACCGCGTTGGCCACCGACGAACCCGACAGCATGCCGAACATGGCCGATCCGAACACTGACACCTTGGCGGGTCCGCCCGCGTAGCGGCCGGCAATCGTCGAGGCCACGTCCAGGAACAACTGGCCCAGGCCGATACGGGTGGCCAATACGCCGAACAGCACGAAGTGGAACACGTAGGTGGCCACCACGCCGACCGCCACGCCGTACACGCCCTGACTGGTCAGGTACATGTGGTTGACGATCTGGGACCAGGTGTTGCCGGCGTGCTGCAGCAGGCCGGGGAAGTACTGGCCGAACATGGCGTAAGCCATGAACACGATGGCGATGATTGGCAAGGGCCAGCCCATGGCGCGGCGCGTGGCTTCCAGCAGGCCGATCAAGAGGATGGACCCCATGAACACGTCGATGGGCAGCGGGTTGCCCACGCGGAACGCCAGGTCTTCGAAAATGTACGGGATGTACATCACCGACAGCGCCAGCGCCACGGCGATGATCCAGTCATACAGCGGAATGCCGCCCGGCGCGTACCAGGTGGACTTCGGCTCGCGCTTGTAGTGCGACTTTGAAAAGCCGAACACCAGGAAAATCAGGCTCAGCACAAAGGCCAGATGCACGCCGCGATGGGTGGCTTCGCGCAAGAGGCCGAAGCCGGCGGTGTAGTAGTGAAAGATCGAGAGCGTGACCAGCAGGCCGGAAACGATCCAGGTGGCGGTCTTGTCCAGGGGCCGGAAGCGGATTTCGGAATCGTACTTTTCCGCTAGTTGCTGGGTCTTTTCTTGGTCTATTTCCATCGACGTATTTCTCAGGTGAATCCGCAAACAGGGCCGCACTAGGCGGCCCTGCGCAATGCCGGCGCGACGCCGGGGCTACCCAGCGCGCCGGCGTATCGCCGTCGGGAGAACGGCTCGTGCTTACTTCAGCAGGCCGATTTCCTTGTAGAACTTCGCGGCGCCCGGGTGGAACGGGATGCCGGCGCCCTTGATGGCGTTTTCGCGCGTGATGAGCTTGCCCTTGGCGTGGCCGTTGTCCAGCGTCTTGCGCGTGGCGTCGCTGTACAGCGCCTTGGTGACGTCGTACACCACCTGTTCGGACTGCTTGGCCGACGTGACCATTTGCGCGTTGACCGAGATGGTCTTCACTTCAGGCAGGTTCTGGTAGGTGTTGGCCGCAATGACATCGGGCGTGAAGAATTCTTGCTTGGCGCGCAGCGCGTCAATCTCGGGGCCAACCAGCGACACCAGCTCAATGTTGCCGCTGGAGGCCAGCTCGGCGATGGCGCCGGCCGGTGCCCCACCCACGAAGAAGAACGCATCCAGGCCGCCGTCCTTGAGCTTGTCGCCCGCTTGATTGGGCTTCAGGTATTCGGCCTTGATGTCCTTGTCGGTCATGCCGTAGGCGCCCAGGATCAGGCGCACGTCAACCAGCGTGCCCGAGCCCGGCTCGTCCATCGACACGCGCTTGCCCTTCAGGTCGGCCACGCTCTTGATGCCCGCGCCCTTGCGCGTCACCAGGTGGATGCTTTCCGGGTACAGCGTGGAAATCAGGCGCAGGTCTTGCGCCTTGGGCTTGCCTTCGAAGGTGCCCGTGCCGCTGTAGGCCCAGTAGGCCACGTCCGACTGCGTGAAACCGGCTTCAAACGAGCCGCCCAGGATGCCGTTGATGTTGGCCACCGAACCGTTGGACGCCACCGCCGTGGCGACCAGCTTGCCCGGCTGCGACACGGCGTTGGCGATGATGCCGCCAATGGGGTAGTACGTGCCGGCCGTGCCGCCCGTGCCGATGCGGAAGAATTGTTGGGCCTGTGCGGAACCCACGGTGCCGACGGCGGCAACCGCGACGGTCAGGGCGGTGATCCAGTGTTTGAGTTTCATGCGTGCTTCTCCGGGTGTTGTTAGGTAGGGTTCGTGTGACGAAAATCGTCTTGTCATTCCTGCGCTTGGCGGTTCAAAAAAAGCGCCGCCTTGGCGCAAAAATGGGCCTCCCCTTGGGGGCCGTTTTCATGTTGAAATTCTGGCATGAGGGGGGACGTAGCCAATGGTTACGGAGCTATCGTTTACCTGGGGGTCAATGAACCCTTTGGTTATGGATGCTCATGCTTTGGTTATGGCGTCCCGCCCCACGGTTACATTCCACGCGCAGTAGATAACGGAGTTTCCCCCGATGTCCCAGGAAGTCATACGCGGCATAGCGCTGCCCCCAGCCGCGCAGCCCGGCGATCCCTTGGCCCGCGTCGACACCCCCAGCCTGGTGCTGGACCTGGCGCCGTTTGAGGCCAACCTGCGCGCCATGCAGGCCTGGGCCGACCGCCACGATGTGGCCCTGCGCCCGCACGCCAAGGCGCACAAATGCCCAGAGATCGCCCTGCGCCAACTGGCCCTGGGCGCACGCGGCATCTGCTGCCAGAAAGTCAGTGAAGCCCTGCCCTTCGTGGCCGCCGGCATCCATGACATCCACATCAGCAACGAAGTGGTCGGGCCTGCCAAACTGGCCTTGCTGGGCCAATTGGCGCGCACGGCCAAGATGAGCGTCTGCGTGGACAACGCCAAGAATCTGGCGGACATTTCCCAAGCCATGGCGCAAGCCGGGGCCGAGATTGACGTGCTGGTGGAAGTTGACGTCGGGCAAGGCCGCTGCGGCGTGTCGGACGACGCCTTGGTGCTGGCCCTGGCGCAGCAGGCGCGCGACCTGCCCGGCGTGAATTTCGTGGGCTTGCAGGCCTACCACGGCTCGGTGCAGCATGCCCGTACGCGCGAAGAGCGCGCCCAGGTCTGCCGCCAGGCGGCGCGCATCGCCGCGTCCTACGCGCAACTGCTGCGTGAAAGCGGCATCGCCTGCGACGTCATCACGGGTGGCGGCACGGGCAGCGTGGAATTCGACGCGGCAAGCGGCGTCTATACGGAACTGCAGGCCGGGTCCTATGCCTTCATGGACGGCGACTACGGCGCCAATGAATGGGACGGCCCGCTCAGCTTCCAGAACAGCCTGTTCGTGCTGTCCACGGTGATGAGCGTGCCCGCGCCCGAGCGCGTGATCCTGGATGCGGGCCTGAAATCCACCACCGCCGAATGCGGTCCGCCCGCCGTCTTCGGCGTGGACGGCCTGACCTATGTCGCCATCAACGACGAACACGGCGTGGTGAGCGTGGCCCCCGGTACGCAGGCGCCCGCGCTGGGTGATGTGCTGCGGCTGGTGCCCTCGCATGTGGACCCGACGTTCAATTTGCATGACGGCTTGGTGGTGGTGCGCGACGGCGTGGTGCAAGACATCTGGGAAATCGCGGCGCGCGGCTTTTCGCGCTGATCGCCGCCGCACGAAGCTCAACGTTCAACGATCAACGCCGGGCGGCGGTTTACAGGTTCGTCATCCCCAGGAATTGCCGCAGTTCCGGGGTGGCGGGCGCCGTGAACAATTCCTCCGGCGGGCCAATCTCATGCACGCGGCCCTGGTGCATGAAGACGACGCGGTTGCACACTTCACGCGCAAAGCGCATTTCGTGCGTGACCATCAGCAGCGTCATGCCATCGGCCGCCAGTTCGCGCACCACCGCCAGCACTTCGTTGACCAGTTCCGGGTCCAGCGCCGACGTGATCTCATCGCACAACAAGGCTAGCGGCTGCATCGCCAGCGCGCGCGCAATCGCCACGCGCTGCTGCTGCCCGCCCGACAGTTCCTCGGGCCAGGCATCGAACTTGTGCGCCAGCCCCACGCGGGTCAGCATGGCGCGCGCCATGTCGGCCGCTTCCGCTTCCGGCATGCGCTTGGCCACCATGGGCGACAGCATCACGTTGCGCCCCACCGTCAGGTGCGGGAACAGGTTGAACTGCTGAAAGATCATGCCCACCTTGAGCCGCAGCGCGCGCAGCCGCAGTTCATCGTCGCCCAGTTGCGCGTCGGCCACCATGATGGCGCCGCCGTCTATCTGTTCCAGCCCGTTCACGCAGCGCAACAGCGTGCTCTTGCCCGAGCCGCTCTTGCCGATGATGGCGATGACCTCACCGGGTTCGACGCGCAGCGTCACCCCCTTCAGGACTTCGTTGTCGCCGAATTTCTTGCGGACGTCTTCAAGGGCGATGAGGGGCATGCAACTTCCTTTCCAGCCGGAGGCTAAGGCGCGACAGGGGCCAGCACAGCGCGAAGTAGATCAGCGCGGCGCAGGCATAGACGGTGAAGGGACTGAAGGTGGCGTTGGTGATCACCGTGCTGGCCTTGGACAGCTCGGTGAACCCGATGATGGAGGTCAGCGCGGTGCTCTTGACGATCTGCACCGCGAAGCCGACGGTGGGTGCAATGGCAATGCGCAGCGCCTGCGGCAGCACCACATAGCGCATCTGCTGTACATAGCCCAGCGCCAGGCTGGCGGACGCTTCCCACTGGCCTTTGGGTATGGCTTCCACGCAGCCGCGCCAGATCTCGGCCAGGAACGCGCCCGACCACAGCGTCAGCGCCGCGCCCGCGGCCAGCCACGGCGGCACTTCCAGGCCCAGCAGCGACAGCCCGAAGAACGCCAGGAACAGCTGCATCAGCAGCGGCGTGCCCTGGAACAGTTCGATATACGCCCAACTGGCTCGCCGCATCAGCGCCACGCGCGATGTGCGCATCATCAGCGCCAGCACGCCCATCAGCGCGCCGCCCGCGAACGCCACCAGCGACAGCACTATCGTCCAGCGCGCGGCCAGCAGCAGGTTGCGGACGATGTCCCACATTGAAAATTCAATCATCGCGCCGCCTTGCGAAACAGACGCCGGCCCGTCATGCGCAGCAATTGGCGCAAGATGATGGCCAGCGCCAGATAGATGCCGGTCGTAACCAGGTACACCTCGAACGCGCGGAAGTTGCGCGACTGAATGAAATTGGCGGCAAAGGTCAGGTCTTCAGCGGCAATCTGCGAACACACCGCCGAGCCCAGCATCACGATCACGATCTGGGACGACAGCGCGGGCCAGATGCGTTGCAAGGCGGGTTTCAGCACCACGTGCCGGAACACCTGAAAGCGCGTCATCGCCAGGCTGGCGCCTGCTTCGTACTGCCCTTTGGGCGTGGCGTCGATGCCGGCGCGGATGATCTCGGTGCTGTAGGCGCCCAGGTTCAAGGCCATCGCCAGGCAGGCGGCCTGCATTTCGCCCAGTTGCACGCCCAAGGACGGCAAGCCGAAGAACACGAAGAACAACTGGATCAGGAACGGCGTGTTGCGGATGACCTCGACATAGGCCGTGACGGGGGCGCGCAGCGCGCGCGGCCCCTGCGTGCGGACCCACGCGCAGGCGATGCCCAGCGCCACGCCCGCCACCGCGCCGAAGGCAATCAGCTCGACCGTGACGCCGATGCCCTTGATGAGCACCGGCGTGTAGTCGAACACCGACGTGAAGTCGTATTGATAAGCCATGATGGCCGCCTTCGGAACTTACAGGTCCTTGGGCAGCTCGGCCCCCAGCCACTTCTGCGAGATCGCCGACAGCGAGCCGTCGCGCTTGGCGGCGGCAAGGATGTCGTTGACCTTGGCGCGCAGCTTGGGCTCGTCCTTGTTCAAGCCGATGTAGCAAGGCGAGTTCTTGATCAGGAACTTCGTTTCGGGCTTCTTGGTCGGGTTGCGCGCCAGGATGGCGGCCGCGACCACGTTGCCGGTGGCAATCATCGGCACCTGGCCAGACAGGAAAGCGGTGATGGTGCCGTTGTTGTCTTCATAGCGCTTGAGCGTGGCGGATGCCGGCGCAATCTTCGACAGCTCGATGTCTTCCACCGCGCCGCGCGTGACACCGATGGTCTTGCCGGCCAGGTCCGCCGCCGACGACACCTTCAGGTCGGCCGGGCCGAACACGCCATTGAAGAACGGCGCGTAGGCATCGGAAAAGTCGATGGCTTTTTCTCGTTCCGCATTCTTGCCCAGGCTGGAAATCACCAGATCCACCTTGCGGGTCTGCAAGTACGGTATGCGGTTGGCGCTGGTGACCGGCACCAGCTCCAGCTTCACGCCCAGTTGTTTGGCGATCAGTGCTGCCGTATCGATGTCATAGCCCAGCGGCTTCATGTCGGCGCCCACCGACCCAAAGGGCGGAAAATCCTGCGGCACGGCGATCTTGATGGTGCCGGCTTTGACGATATCGTCCAGCGTGTCGGCATGCGTCAGCGGCGCGGCCAGCAGGGTGGCGGCGGTGCAAAGGGACAACAACAGGGTTCTACGGTTCATGAGGGGACTCTCCAGGGCGCGCATCGCCCCGGGGCGGGTCGATGCGTTGCACACCAATTCGGTATACAAAACTGGAAAAGCAAGTTCCGTGCCACTCGCGCACGCCCGGAGCGCGGGCGCCAAGCGCGTGAACCCTGCCCCGATGTGGTGCGTGTCATGCGCCGAATGTGGGCATGAACGGCACCGGTTGGGAGCGTTCGGCGACGGGTCTGCAGCGACGGACAGGTTTACCGACCTATGCAGCCCGGGCCGGCGTCACTGTGCGGGCGAATCCGACAGCATCATGTCCGCGATATCCAGCATGGCCCGCAAGCGATCCATATGCCGCAAGTCGTGGTGATAGCCCACCCAGACGTCTCGCATCGGCGGTTGATCCGGCGTGTCGATGCGCTGCAATCCGGCCAGTGCATCGCCCAGCGGCCGTGGCAGCACCGCCAAGCCCAGGCCCCGCAGGCACATCTGCGCCTGGACCGTGCGGTTCGTGCTGGTGAACACCCGCCGGGAGCGCGGGAACGTGTCCAGCACCCAGGCCACGTCGGGAAAATGGGATTGCGCCGTATTCATCAGAATGAGTCCGACGGAGGCCGGATCTGCCTGCAATGCCTGTGCGGTCTCCGTCGATGCATAAAGACCGTATGGGATCCGCATCAGGCGGCGCTGGACAATATCCGGTTCGCTGAAGGGAACGATGCGAAAGGCCACGTCGGCATCGCGCCGTGAAAGATCCAGCAAGCGATAACTGGCAATCATTTCCGGCACCACGGCTGGATGGCGGCGCGCCAACTCAACCAGCACGGGCGCCAGGACATAACCGGCAAACCAGTCCGCTGACGAAATCCGCAGAATGCCTTCAAGGCGCTGGTGGTTGCCGGCCAGACGCCTTTCCATCGACAAGGCGGAATCTTCCATCGATTCCGCCAGCGCCAGCACGTTATCACCCGCATCCGTCAACACCAGGCCGTCCTTCGTTCTACGAAACAGCGCCTGTTGGGCTTCGTCTTCAAGCACCTTGATTCGGCGGCCAATGGTTGGATGGCTTACGCCCAGGCTACGGGCGGCCTCGCCGAAAGATCCGCCACGGGCCACCGCCAGGAAGATGCGTACGTCACTCCATTCCATGCTCCCACCTACCCGTTCAAATATGTACGAAAAATATACAGAAATGGCAGTGAACAAACAACATTGTGGGTGGCATGATGGCCCCAATCGTTAACGCCCACCCCCGTCCGATCACCTGCGAACCCACTGATTCTCGAACCTCGCGAGCCCGCCATGACCTTGACTCAAACCCGCGCGGTAGCTGCCCCTGACTCGCGCCGCTGGCTTGCCTTGCTTGTCCTTCTGACCGGCACCCTCTTGCCGCCCCTGGACTTCTTCATTGTCAACGTGGCGCTGCCTGCCATCCGCGTTGGCCTGCAAGCCACGTCGGATGTTTCGCAACTGGTGATCTCGGTCTATGCCGCGGCCTATGCCGTCACGCTGATCCTGGGCGGGCGCTTGGGCGATCTTTACGGCCGAAAGCGCGTATTCGTGAGCGGCATGCTTGGCTTTGGCGTTGCTTCGGCATTGTGTGGCCTGGCGCCATCGCCAGACCTGCTTATCGTCGGCCGCTTGCTGCAAGGGATATCGGCGGCGATCATGGCGCCGCAATCGTTGGCGTCCATTCATGCTCTCTTTCCGGCCAGCGAAAAGAATCGCGCGCTAAGCCTGTATGGCGCGACATTCGGCCTGGCTTCCGTGGGCGGTCAGTTGCTGGGGGGCGTGCTGGTATCGACCAGCCCGTGGGGCTTGGGTTGGCGCAGCGTGTTTCTGATCAACCTTCCCATCATCGTGCTTGCCGTTCCCGCCGCGATGCTGTTGCTGCGTGAAAGCCGAGCCGAGCGTTCGGCGCGCCTGGACGTGCCGGGGGCCTTGCTGCTGGCCGCTGGCTTGCTGGCGCTTGTGGTGCCGCTGATCGAAGGGCGCGAGCGCCACTGGCCAGTATGGTGCGTGGCGCTGCTGATCTTGAGCATGCCCTTGCTGTGGTTCTTCTGGCGCTACGAAAAGGCCCAGGAACTTGCGGGCAGAACGCCCTTGATCCTGCCTTCGCTGTTGGCCGTGCGCGGGCTGCGGCGCAGCCTGGTGTCCACGTTCTTTTTCTATGCGCTTGCCGCGTTCTTCTTCGTGTTCGCGGTGTACGAACAGCACGGCCTGGGACACGACGCCCTGACAGCCGGCCTGGCGATCTTGCCGCTGGGCATTGGCTTCTTCCTTGGGCCGCTGTGCAGCCCGCATATCGTCCGGCGGATCGGGGCACGTACCGCCGCAGTGGGCATGATCCTGGAGGTGTTCGGCCTGATCATGGTTGCGGTCCTGGCCGTTGCCGGCGCGGCGTTCTGGCTGCCGTTGCCCTTGTTCCTGATCGGCGCCGGGCAAGGCATTGCGCTTCCCGCGTTGGTGCGCTTGAACGTGGACCAGGTCGAAACACGTTGGGCCGGGCTGGCGTCGGGCCTGGTGACCGCCACTTTCCAGATCAGCGCCGCCGTAAGCGTCGCCATGATCGGCGGATTGTTCATCACCATCGCGCCTGATGGCGCCAGTGCGCAAGACGTTCGGCTCGGTTTCGCCGCGGCCTCGGTGGCCATAGGTGCGGCGCTCGCACTGGCCGCCGGACTGATCTGGAAGCGTCCGGCAACGTGAAATCGTTCCTGGCCTAAATGCCAGCTTGAAATAAAAAAGCCGCCCCGGACAACGCCCGGAACGGCTTCTTGGCAGCGTCGAGACGCTTAGTCCACCTGCGCGCCCGACTGCTTGACCGCGCGGCCCCATTTGTCCACTTCGGCCGTGATGAACTTGGCCGTGGCTTCAGGTGTCAGCGGCATCGGTTCGGCGCCACGGTCACGCAGGAACTTCTGCATTTCCGGGGTGTTGAGCGCCGCGCCAATCTGCTTGCTCAGGTAGTTGGTCACCTCGGGCGGCGTGTCGCGCGGGGCCAGCACGGCGGCCCAGCCGATGGCCTCGAAACCCGGATAGCCGGATTCAGCCACCGTCGGCACGTCTGGCAATTGCGGCAGACGCGTGGCGGTGGTGACCGCCAGCGCCACGGCCTTCTTGCTTTGCACGTGCGGCAGGCCGGCCGTAACGGAATCCACCATCAGGGGCACTTGATGCCCCAGGAAGTCCGCCTGCGCCGGGCCGCTGCCCTTGTACGGAATGTGGCGAATATCAATATTGGCGGCCGCCTTGAACATCTCGGCCGACAGGTGCTGCGTGCCGCCGATGCCGGCGCTGGCATAGGCCAGTTCGCCCGGATTGGCGCGCGCCTGGGTCACCAGTTGCTTAAGCGAGGTAATGCCCGAGGCCGGCGTGGCCAGGAACATCAGCGGCACCGAGAACACGCCCGACACCGGCGCGAAATCCTGCGTCAGGCTGTACTTGATGTTCTTGTAGAGCGTCTGGTTGACCGCGGCGGCGCTGCCGGCGATGACCAGCGTGTAGCCGTCCGGCGTGGCGCGGGCGGCCTGCTCCATGCCGATGTTGCTGCCGGCGCCCGCGCGGTTTTCCACCACGATCGGTTGCTTGACGGCGGCGCCCAGCTTTTCAGCCAGGGCACGGGCAAAGATGTCGGTGGCCTGCCCCGGCGGGAAAGGCACAACCAGGCGGATGGGGCGGTCGGGGAATTCGGCGTGCGCCGTGGCGCTGGCCGCCGCCAGCGTCAGGCCAGCGGCAAGACTGGAAAGGATACGTTTCATGATTGGTCAGTAAAAAGCGACAACGGAGTGCGCGCGCGGGGCGCGCCACTGCTCATAAAATAGAGCGCCCGATCAGGCGGCCCTTGTGAGGCGGCCCGGGGCGATTCGGCGGGGGGTGCGTCACGATAGCATCCCTCTGTCGGTGCTACATTTGCCTTTTCGCGCTTTCCCTTCGCGAACTTCTTCCTTCACCGCTGTCCTTACCCCCCGCAGGAACCGCCATGGAATTCAGCCAGTTCAACGTCAACACCCTCATGGATATCACTTCCCGCCCGGACCTCGTGTTCGTCAGCGGCAAGGGTTCCTGGCTGGAGGATCACGCGGGCAAGCGATACCTGGACTTCGTGCAGGGCTGGGCCGTGAACACGCTGGGCCACTCGGCCCCGGAAATGCAGCGCGCGCTGGTTGAACAGTCGCAAAAGCTGATGAACCCGTCGCCGGCGTTCTACAACATCCCGTCCATCGAGCTGGCCCAACGCCTGACCGGCGCGTCCTGCTTTGACCGCGTCTTCTTCGCCAACAGCGGCGGCGAAGCCAACGAAGGCGCCATCAAGCTGGCGCGCAAGTGGGGCCAGGTCAAGAAAAACGGCGCCTACAAGATCATCACCATGAACCACGGCTTCCACGGCCGCACGCTGGCTACGATGTCCGCATCGGGCAAGCCGGGCTGGGACAAGATGTTCGCTCCGCAAGTGGAAGGCTTCCCCAAGGCCGAACTGAACGACCTGGAATCCGTGAAAAAGCTGATCGACGACAAGACCGTCGCCATCATGCTGGAACCGGTGCAGGGCGAAGGCGGCGTCATCCCCGCTACCAAAGAGTTCATGCAAGGCCTGCGCAAGCTGGCCGATGAAAACCAGCTGCTGCTGATCGTGGACGAAGTCCAGACCGGCATGGGCCGCACCGGCAAGATGTTTGCCTACCAGCATTCCGACGTTACGCCCGACATCATGACGCTGGCCAAGGGCATCGGTGGCGGCGTGCCGCTGGCCGCACTGCTGGCCCGCCAGGACGCCTGCGTGTTCTCGCACGGCGACCAGGGCGGCACGTACAACGGTAACCCGCTGACCACCGCCGTGGGCGTGGCCGTGTTCGACGCCCTGGCCGCCCCGGGCTTCATGGACGCCGTCAACGCGCGTTCCAAGCAGTTGTCCGAAGGCCTGCTGGCCCTGTCGGCCAAGTACGGCATGAAGGGCGAGCGCGGCCAAGGCCTGCTGCGCGCCTTGATCATGGACCGCGACGACGGCCCCGCCATCGTCGAAGCCGCCCGCAACCAAAACCCCCAAGGCCTGCTGCTGAACGCCCCGCGCCCGAACCTGCTGCGCTTCATGCCGGCGCTGAACGTTACGGCCGAAGAAATCGATTTGATGCTGTCGCAACTGGACGCGCTGATCGCACAGGTGCGCAAGGCTTGATTGATTCAGGTAGGTAGGAAATGAGCAAGGGCCGCAAATTTGCGGCCCTTGTTTTTTGGTGGGACGGGCGTGGGAGGCGTGGGGAGCATCCGCGTGACCCGATTCACATCCACGGCGCCGCCGGCGTACTCGGCCAGGATCAGGGCACACATCGCCAGGTGCCAGGAATGCTCGGCCGAGTTTTCCTTTCTGCTGCGGTCTAACAGCGGGGATTGCAGCACGACGGTCTTGAGCCTGTCGATTTCTCTTAGGAAGGCAAGCTGGCTTTCCAGGGGGTTTGGTGGCATGGGCGGCTACCCGTGAGGTGGAACGTAAAGTGTACGGAAATGCTTGCTGGACGAACACGCCGACCAAGCCCCCGCCAGATCGCCCCGCCGCCTGCGTCGGATTGAACCCCCAAATCAGTTGTATCCTTTTGGCCGTTGTCATCATTCGCGAGGAAGCGCGCGTGCATTGCGAAACTTGTGGGGCCGCGCATCGCGGCCGTGGCCGTCTATGCGACGAATGCACCAAGACCTTGTCCGGCTTTTCCGAGCCCAGCAGACTTCCGCCCCTTGGCGACTTCAATACCGATCAAACTTTCCCCGCGCCTCAGCCGCAACAGCCGCCACCGAAGGACGGCGGCTGGAACGAGCCGCAAAAGCCGCTATCCAAGGAAGGCGGCTGGGATCAACCCGAACTAGTTCGAACCGATGTCATTCCCCTGACGCTGGCCGGCCGCCCAATCAAGCGGGGTTGGCTCACGGCGCTTGGCGCGGCCGGCGTGCTGATGACAATCGGCGATATAGCCTTCAGATGGGGCGTCTGGTGGTTCTGGCTGTTCGTTCCAAGTGGCATCGCCTTCCTCGTCGGGCGTGGCTTGATGCGCAAGGGCTTCGTCCGCTTAGTGGGCGCCTTCAACTTAGAAGCCGACAAGGCGGGGCGCATCTCTCTCACCACGCTGGGGGGAGACTGCCCGGTGTGCAACGGGGAGATCAAGTTGAAGGACATCGGCCCCAGTCGACACCTCAAGACCGTCATCCAATGCACGTCGGACGACACCCATCAGTGGGCGTTCAACCCCAAGCGCCTGGATAGGCTCTAGCGCCAGCGTCAGTGCGACGACACATACGTGGCGTCGGCAAACGACGCTGGAATCGCAAAACTCTCGCGCATGCGTTTCGCCTCGACCGCTGGCGTCAAGCCAAAAAGCCGCTTGAACTCGCGGCTGAATTGCGATGTGCTCGTGTAGCCCACGGCATGGCCCGCCGCTTCAGCGGTCAGATCCTGGCGCACCATCAACAGCCTTGCCTGATGCAGCCGCGTTGACTTCACGTACTGCATTGGCGACACCTGAGTAATCGCCTTGAAATGGCTGTGGAAACTGGGCACGCTCATGCCCGCCTGCTTGGCAAGCTGCGTCACATCAAGCGGCTTGGCGTAGTCGGCATGAATCTGCCGTAGCGACATCCCTATCCTGCCAAACTGCCCTCGCATCGCCAGCGCCTCGCGCATCGCCCCACCCTGTGGCCCGGTCAGCACGCGGAAGTACAGTTCGCGCAGCAGGCCCGGTCCCAGCACGGCGGCTTCGATTGGCTGGTGCATGGCTTCAAGAAAGCGCAGAACGGAGGCATGCATCCTGTCGTCCATCCGCGTCGACATCATGCTCTGAGGCAGGTCTGCCCCATCGCCGATGCCCGCGTTGCCGATCTGCGCGGCCAGCTCGGCTGCCACCGTGAAATCAAGATGCAGATACAGCGCCAGCAACGGGCGTTCCGGCGTGGCATCGGTTTCCATGCTGAACGGAACCGGTACCGAGACGGCAAGATAATGATCCGCGTCGTACTGGTATAGCCGCCCGCCAAAGTACCCGCGCTTACGCCCTTGGCACACGATCACGATGCCTGGGTCATACAAAACCGGGGTGCGCGAAAGCGCACGGTCGGAACGCAGGATACGTACGCTGGGCAGCGCGGTCAGGTTATAGCCTTCCGTGGGCGCCAAGTCGCGCAGCAGCGCGACCGTGCGCTTTCGCGTATCGGGCAGCGTGGCCGAATCCTGATCCGGGGTGTAGTCATGGCTCATAGCTTTATGCAAGAAATTCAGCGAATTTCGGCTGATAAGTCGTCTACCGCAAGAATAGTATGCAGTCTCTCTTTCGTATTCTGGAGACGCATCATGGCGTTGAGCAAGATATTTCTGATCACCGGAGTCAGCAGCGGATTCGGCCGCGCGCTGGCGCAAGAAGCGCTGGCCGCTGGCCATACGGTGGTGGGCACGGTAAGAAGCGCAGAGGCAAAGCGCGATTTCGAATCGCTTTCCGAAGCGGCCCATGGACGCGTGCTGGACGTCACCCACTTCGACCGCATTGACGATGTCGTGTCCGAAATCGAAACCAGCGTCGGACCCATCGACGTCCTGGTCAACAACGCGGGCTATGGGCACGAGGGCGTGATGGAAGAATCGCCGCTATCGGAAATGCGCCGACAGTTCGACGTGAACGTATTCGGCGCCGTCGCCATGATGAAGGCCGTGCTGCCCTTCATGCGCGCGCGACGACGTGGCCACATCCTGAACATCACGTCCATGGGCGGACACCTCACCATGCCGGGCATCGCCTATTACTGCGGCAGCAAATTCGCGCTGGAAGGCATTTCGGAAACCCTCGGCAAAGAGGTCAAACCCTTGGGCATCGCCGTCACTGCCGTGGCGCCGGGTTCGTTCCGTACCGACTGGGCCGGCCGCTCAATGACACGCACCCCGCGTTCCATCCCGGACTACGACACCATCTTCGACCCTATCCGGCAGGCACGTGAAGAGAAAAGCGGCAAGCAGCTTGGCGACCCGGTGAAGGCCGCCCGTGCGATGCTTGCCGCGATCCAGGCTGAGAATCCTCCGGCACATCTATTGCTGGGCAGCGATGCGTTGATGCTGGTGCGGGCCAAGCTTGCCGGGTTGGAAGAGGAGTTTCAAGAATGGGAGGCGACTACGGTGTCGACGGATGGGTGAAGGCGGATTGGCGATGGAATTTGGCGGCGCGGCGTTCGAGTGTCAGACTGCAATCCACACATCCCTTCGTAGGAACAACCTGGAGAACAGCCGATGAGCCGACCGGAATTCATCAAGCACTGGACCGAACTCGAAACCCCCGATGCGCATTACTACCAGGGCGATACCGAACCCATGGCGCTGGACGCGCCGCTTTCCGCAGCGCTCGGCATCACGCGCATCGGCATTCATCACGTCAGGTTGTTGCCCGGTCGACGCACCTCATATCCGCACGCCGAAAGCACCGAGCAGGAATTCGTCTTCGTGCTTCAAGGCAAGCCCGATGTCTGGATCGACGGCGTGCTGCATCCCATCGCCGAAGGGGATTCCGTTGCGTTTCCCGCCGGCACCGGCATCTGCCATACCTTCATCAACAACACGCAGGACGAAGTCAGGTTGATGGTGGTCGGCGAACCGACACGCGAGGACAATCGTGTGCGCTTCCCGCTCAACGAAGCGTATGAGAGTACCCGCGTGAACCGCTGGGTAGACTGGCCCATCAGGCCGCTGGGCGACCATGACGGGAAGCCGGACTGAGTGCGTGGTGAACGGGACGAGGCCAAAGAGGCAGGCTGACACCTTCAGTTCGCAATCCCACACGATGGCCGCGTCTTTCAATTCGCATCCCTTGGCCGTGTATCCCCGCGATAGGGCAAAAGTCAACTTGCGGGCGTTCGCCAGCACATTCCCCTCTGGTCTCCACGTCTCTCAAACTTTTCCTTCGTTGCCCTATACTCCGCCCACTACCGCACCAACGTTAGTCCGGAGTGGAAGCCGGCAATGTCTTTGGCGGACAGCCGCCGCTTAGGCGGCGTTTTTTGCGTCTGCGCGCCTTTGCACATCCCTATGGGCGGGCCTTGGCGAGGGTGCGTTCGCGCACGCCGGTGCCAAAGACGGCCGGTCTTCCAACCTTGCCTTGCGCCCGCCCACCCCATTTGGAAGTGGGGAGCGGGTTGACCTGTCTTTGTGCTTCAGGTGTCAGACTGCAATTCGCCACCTCGGACAACGAAAATGCCCTCACCCGCCGACGACGTTATCGCCCTCTACCAAGACCACGCAGCGGCGTTTGAAGCGCTGCGCGGGACGGAGCTTGTCGAACTCGGCTGGTTGACGAAATTCCTGTCATTACTGCCCGGCCCGCACCCGCACGTGCTCGACATCGGCTGTGGCAACGGCGTCCCGATCGCGCGTCATCTGATCGAAAGCGGTTGCTCGATCACGGGGATCGATACGTCGTTGCCCTTGTTGTCGCGGGCGCAATCCACCTTTCCCAACCATCGATGGATCGCCGCCGATATGCGGCGCTTGCCGTTCACCGAGCCCTTTCACGGCTTGATCGCCTGGCATAGCTTCTTTCATCTAAGCCCCGAAGACCAACGGCCCATGTTCAGCACTTTTGGGCGTCTGGCGGCGCCCGGGGCGGTGCTGATGTTTACCAGCGGTACGTCGCTGGGGGAAGCCATTGGCCAGTTCGAAGGCAAACCGCTTTATCACGGCAGTTTGGATCGCGATGAGTATCAGCAACTGCTCAACGCCAATGGCTTTACCGTGAAGCAGCATGTGGAAAACGATCCGGCTTGCGGTGGAGCGACGGTGTGGCTGGCGCAGCGGGACGCTGACTAGCCCTGAGCTATAACCGTCGGACCGCTATCCAAGAGGTGCCTTCAACGCTGAAGGCAACTGGCAATGGGTTGACTCCTTCGCCGGGCGGCGTGCGCCAGCAGTCACATAGCGGCTAACGCGCAAAGACCTCTACGACGCGAAAGCGCTCGCACACCAGCATCATGTCCGGCGCATATCCGCCGTTGCGTTCAAAGTAGGCAATGTGCGCATCGCGCCAGACGGGGTACGGGCCCTCGCCTTCGGCCAGCGCGAAGGCTTCGTCGACCTGGTCAAAGCGCTGGATCAACACGCCGGTGGTTTCGATGACGCAGGCGGGGCGGCCCTGGCCATCCAGCACGACATCGCGCCGGCCCGCTTGGGGTACGGGTTCTTCGTCGTCGAAGTGATGCAGCGCGCCGCAGGTGGCCGTCTTCGTGCCCGCCAGAACCAGCGCGAGCAATTCGTCGGCGAGTTCGGGCGAATCGCCGAATCGAAACGTCACGGCGTCTTCGTATGGGGCGGGCGGCTTGATGTTTGGTTTGGTCATGGAAATGGGATGAGGGTTGAGGCGTCAGGCTGAGGACAGGCGTTTCAATACCGCCCCGCCGGAAGGACGTCTGCAAGATAAGCGCGCGCGTCGGGCTGGGCCGTCAGCATATGCCGAACCCAGGCGTTGCGTTCATGCGTGGTCACGACCAATTCCCATACGCAGGCCAAGGCCGTGGCTGCGTTCGTCGTTAAGAACTGGTCAGGAAATGCAGTCTGACACATTAATCACACATTAATCCGACGATGGCGGATGACGGTACAGATGGCAATTAATCGGGTGTCAGACTGCAATTTCTGATGTCCTGATGCAGTCTGAAACCTGGCGTTGCGGATCGGGGAACGTGGGCGACCGAGCATGGGGGCGGCGCCATGGGCGATATCATTTGTACATTGCCGGCGTCCCCACCGCGATCGCGCGCCGCGATTTTTGCCCTGATCGCAAGGAGATTTATTAGTGGTTCGATCCGCAACGACAGCATCCGTTTCTTTCCTGCTTCGCAACCATGCCGCCAGCCTTTGGCGGCGTCGACGTGAAAGACCGTGGCTGGCGGCCCTGCTGCTGGCGGTGATGCTGAGTTGCCTGTCGATGCTGTGGCAGGCCCCCGCCAAGGCGGCGATCCCCCTGCTGCAAACCAAGGAACCCGCCGCTTCCTCTTCGGCGCTGACCCCCGCCGCGCTGGCGGATCTGCTGGAAAATCCCGAGGCGCGCAAGGCGCTGGTGGACGAGTTGCGAGCGCAGGCGTCAGGCACCAAGGCGGACCCAGCTCGCCAGTCTGCGGCGGCAAAATCAGGCGAAGCCGCCAAAACCGCTGAAGCCAAAGAAGACGCCGGCATCCCCGGCTTGCAGGCTCGCATGGCCGCTGGCGTGCAGCGTTTCCTGACAGGCGTTGCCGCCGACCTGGGCCAGGGCGTGGACGATATGCGCGCGCTGGCCTCGGGGCGCAACCTGCGGATGGACAGCGGCACGGCGGGCCAAGCCTTGCTGCCCTTGGCGCTGGCCGCCGTGGCCACCATCATCGCCTTCCTTCTGTTGCGCATGATCGCCATGCGGATCTACACCCGCATCGATCGCTGGGTGGCGCACCAAGGCGCGGGGGCAGAGGTCAACGCGCCGCCGCAGCGCGGCGTGCCGGCCTCAATGCGTGTGCTCATCCGGCGCGGCGGCGCCATCATCGGCGCGGTGGCCATCGACGCGGGCGTGGTCCTGCTGGCGGCCATGGCGGGCGGCGCGGCGGCCCTGTGGGGCACGCCGGGACGCGGCACGCTGGACACGCTGGCGGCGGTATTTCTGCAGGCTTTCGTGGCGGTGGAAATCGTCAAGGTGCTGGTCCGCACCGTATTCGCCGTGCGGCATCCGCATCTGCGCCTGCTGCCCATGGAAGACGAATTGGCCAAGTACTGGAACGGCTGGCTGGTGCGCGTGGTTGCCGCGGCGGGTTACGGCACGCTGCTGATCGACCCGGTGATTTCGGCCACGCTGTCGCCCGCCCTGGGCCGGCTGGCCAATATGGTCATCATGCTGGCGGTGTATGTGTACGCGGTGCGCGTCATCTGGCAGAACCGCCAATCGGTGCGCGAACGGCTTAGCCGCCGTGCCGCCCATGCGACCACGTTCATGGGGTCGAGGCTGAATTTCCTGTCGCGCGTGTGGCACGTGCTGGGTATCGGGTACTTCACCATCCTGCTGGTGGTCAGCCAGATTGATCCGACCAACGCGCTGCCTTTCATGGCCCGCGCTACTGCGCAGACCTTGCTGGTCATTGGCGTGAGCAGTCTGCTGGTGCTGTTGCTGAACACCGTACTGGCCAAGCCCATTGCCTTGTCGGCCGACCTGCGGCGGCGACTGCCGATGCTTGAAGCGCGCGTCAACGCCTATGTGCCGGCCTTGTTGAAAGTGCTGGGATGGATCATCCGCATCGTCGCGGTGCTGCTAATTTTTGACGCCTGGCATGCGTTTGACCTCTCCAGCTGGCTGGCCTCGGATGCCGGGGGCGCTGCGATCAAGATGGTGCTTAATATCGTCATCGTGCTGCTGATTGCGGCGCTGGTCTGGACGGTGATTGCCAGCATCATCGAACACCGCCTTAGCCAGAGCGAGGGGCGCGGCATGCCCACCGCGCGCGAGCGCACGCTGCTGGCGCTGTTTCGCAACGCCGCCCTGATCGTCATTGTGACGATGACGCTGATGGTGCTGCTGTCGCAGATCGGTATCGATGTGGCGCCGTTGATTGCGGGCGCCGGCGTGGTGGGTCTGGCGATTGGCTTTGGCGCGCAGAAGCTGGTGCAGGACATCATCACCGGCATTTTCATTCAGCTGGAAAACGGCATGAACGAGAACGACGTGGTGCAGGTGGCCGGTGTGTTCGGCACCGTCGAGAAGATGACGATACGGTCTGTTGGCATACGCACGCTGGACGGCGGTTATCACCTGGTGCCGTTCTCGTCGGTGGATGTGGTGGCCAACCACATGCGTGATTTCTCGTATCACTTGGGCGAATACACCATCGCGCATCGCGAGAGCGTGGACGACGCCATCGAGCATCTGCGCGCGGCCTTCGCCGAGCTGATGACGGACTCGGTGCTGGGCCCGGAAATCCTGGAAGAGATCACCATTGCGGGCGTCACGGCGGTCAACGACAAGGGCGTGACCATTCGCATCCTGATCAAGACCACGCCCGGCATGCAGTGGGCCGTGCAGCGCGGCTATAACCGCTTGTTGAAGAAGCACTTCGACGCCGCCGGCATCGAGCTGCCCTATCCGCACACCGTGGTTTATTTCGGCCAGGACAAGCGGGGCTACGCACCGCCGGCAAATGTGGCGCTGCAAACCGATCGCCCGGACGAAGGCGAGCATGCCCGCGCCGCCGGGCACACCCGCCGCCGTCTGCAGCCAGAGGCCGGCGGCGACGATGCCGCCGAGGTGCTGGGCAACGAACTGGAGGCGCGCGCGGAGCCGGATTCAGAAGCGGAATCGCCGGATACCCATGCCAAGCCAGGCAAGCAATGATCCGCGGCCGCTTGCCGCTTCCTCGGCAAGCGCCGCGTCCCGGCCCCTGGAGGACGCGGCGCTGCTACGCCGCCTGCTGCGCGCCAAGGACCGTATGGACGCGGCCTCTAGCGAGGCTTGGCCGGTAAGCCGTCTGGCCGAGGTCAGCGGTGTGTCCCCCGCCTATTTCGCGCGCTCGTTCAAGCGCGCGTTCGGGCTGCCGCCGCACCGTTATCTCCTGACCCGCCGGATCGAGCGCGCCATCGCCCTGCTGCGGGATACCGACCTGAGCATTACGGAGATTGCGTTCGACACCGGTTGGCAGAGCCTGGGTACCTTCGGCCGCATCTTCCATGACGTAACCGGCCTTAGCCCGGGGGGGATGCGGGCGCAGTCTCAAGCCCAGCTTCAAGCTGAACCCACGGCGCTTGCCCGTGTTCCCGCCTGTGTGGTCAAGGCCGCGCAACGTCCCGACCTGGGCAGCGCAGTTTTGGAGAAGCGCCGTCGCGCCGCCGCCGCTACATTGCGTGAATCCACCAAGGAGGAGTCATGAGCGAAGGAATCAATGTTGTCGGCTTGTACGTGAACGATCAGGACGAAGCGCTGGCGTTCTACGTCGAAAAATTGGGCTTTCGGGTACACACGGATGTGGGCAATGGCGCCTACCGCTGGCTGACCATCCAGCACCCGGACCAGCCCTCGTTTCAGCTTGGCCTGTTCAAGCCCGGCCCGCCCGTCCACGACGAGGCCACCGCGCAAACCCTGCTTGCGATGGTCGCCAAAGGCGCGATGCCGCCGTTGGTGTTGTCGGTGACGGACTGCCGCGCCAGCTACGCCAGATTGCAGGTGCTTGGCGTTGAGTTCACGCAAGCGCCAACGGAACGTTACGGCAATGTGGACGCCGGGTTCCGCGACCCCGCCGGCAATGGGTGGAAGATGATCCAGGCCGGGTAGTTTTCGCCCCACCCGCCGTGGCGGCTAGGTGACGCTCGCGGCTAGTTGGATGCTCAGGCCCACCAGCGCCAGGCCGGCAAACCGTGTTGCGAGCCGCCTGGCGCCGGGAAACGTTACCAGGCGCAGCGCCACGGCGTTTCCAATAAGCACCAGCGCGCCTTGATAGAGCAGGCTTAGCAAGGTCACATGCAGCATCATGACTGCCAGCGTCAGCGTGGATGCCGCTGGTTTGAGAAACAAGGGAAAGAACGCGACGAAGAACAGGATCACCTTGGGGTTGGTCAGGCTCACCATGAACGCCCGCCGAAAATACACCCAGGGCGATCGATCGCGCCCGTGTTCCTGATCCTGCGCACTGGGACGTGTGCGGATCAGTTGCGCACCCAGCCATAGCAGATACGCCACCCCGGCCCATTGCAAGCCTTGAAAGACCAGCGGATGCGTCCGCATGATCGCGGCCAGGCCAGCGGCGGCGGCGACCATGAACAGGAAGTCGCCCGCGATCGTGCCCAGCACCGCGGCCATGCCGGCGCCCTTGCCATGGCGCGCCGTGGCGTCAAGGATGGCGATGGTGCCCGCGCCGGGGATGGCCTGGAATACCAGGATGGCCAGGATGAAACTGCCGTAGTGCTGGATGTCGAGCATGTCGCGTCGGGGTCGGGTTTGCACAGCACCGATTATCCCGTTCGTGGTGTCGCTCGATACAGCGCATTTTTTTGGTAGATGCTAAATTTATCCGTCAGTTTTCTGGTGAAAATGCGTCATGGCAAGAACGGATAAAAACGAACTGGACGATGTGGCCTGGCGTTTGCTGCGAGCGCTGCAGCTTGACGCGCGCGCGCCCTTGAAGACGCTTGCCGAGGCCGCCGGCCTGTCTGTCGCGGCGACGGCCGAGCGGCTCAAGCGGCTGCAGGATGCCGGCATCGCGCAACGTTTCACGCTTGAGGTGGATGCGTCAAAAGTCGGCTATCCGGTAAAGGCGATAGTCGGCATCACCGCCACCCAACCCGGCAAGAAAGCCCTGCTTGAGCGGCTGCGCCATGCACCTGAAGTGCTGGAATGCCACCATGTGGCTGGGGCGGATTCCTACCTGATGACGGTGGTGGCCACGGGCTTGATGGACCTTGAGCGTTTTATCGGAACCATCAACATGTATGGCGAAACGCGAACCTCAATCATCTTCTCCACCCCCATCGAGCGCCGTGGCCTGGTCCCGCCCGGCACGCAGCTTCTTCCATAAGGTGGTGCGCGAAATGCCCAGCCGTTTTGCCGCCAGCCCCATGTGGCCGCCGGATTCTGAAACGGCTTGCTGAATGGCGCGTTGCTCGGCGTCCAGGCGGGTCGTGGCCAGATCCTGCTTTTCCGTGAGCCGTCTTTCAGGAAACAGGTCGCTGGCATGTAGCGTGGCGCCGTCGATCATGACGAGGGCGCGCGCGATCCGGTTCTTCATTTCTCGGATATTGCCGGGCCAGGCATGGTCATGCATCGCCTGCATGGCATCCGGCGAAAACGTGACGCCCGTCGTGGGCTGTTCGTCCAACAAGGCGCTGGCCAGCACCTCGATCGCGCCCGGCCGGCTTCTGAGCGGCAAGGTCGCAATTCTTGCCACGGCAAGCCGATAGAAGAGATCGGCGCGAAACCTCCCCTGCGCCATTGCCGCTTCCAGATCCGCGCAAGTGCTGGCCAGCACGCGGCACTGCGTCTGGCGGCTGGTGGATTCACCCAGGGGCCGGTACTCGCCGTTTTCCAGCACGCGCAACAGGGCGGCTTGCGCTCTGGGCGTGAGCTCGGCCACTTCATCCAGATACAGGGTGCCGCCCGCGGCTTCGGAAAACAGGCCTGCCCGCGCTGCGCTGGCGCCGCTGAAGGCGCCCTTCGCATGTCCGAACAACAGGCTCTCGACCAAGTCGGCTGTCAGCGTGGCGCAATTGACCGCGACGAAGGGGCCGGCTGAAAACGCCGAGCGCGCGTGGACATAGCGTGCCGCGCGGTCTTTGCCGGTTCCGGTTTCGCCTTCAAAGAGCACCGGCAAGGCGCTGGCCGCGAGCCGTTCAAGTTCCTGCGCGGTGTCGTGGGCCGTGGCGTCAAGCGCAAACGGATTCTCCAGCACGGCAGGGCTGCCACTGGCGGGCTGGGCGGCGATAACCGTTCGTATGCGGGCAACCAGCGCATCGGCGTCATAGGGCTTGGTCAGATAATCATTCGCGCCGGCGGCAACCAGGCGCACGGCCTGCGCAATGTCTCCATAGGCCGTGGCAAAGACCACGGTGGTGCGCGCCAGATGCGGAATCAGGCGGCGGTACAGGTCTTCGCCCGATCCGTCCGGCAGCCGGATATCGGCAAGCAGGAACGCGGGCCGCATGCGCGTACGGCGGAACAGCTCGACCGCCTGCGCGCAGCTTTGCACCCATTGCGCCGAGATGCCCTCCAGCCGCAAGCGCTGCAAGAGCGCCGCGCCCAGCAAGGCGTCGTCTTCGATGAGCAGCACCTGTATATCGTTCACGGCAAGGGTTCCTCTGTGGCAAAGGGCAGGCGCACCGAAATGCGTGTACCGCTTCCAAAGCGCGTCACGCGCAGTCGGCCTTTCAGGCTTGTGATCAGGTCCGCAACGATGCGCAGGCCTATGCCGTCGCCCTCGGACGGGTGGCCGGCCAACGCGCGTTGCGCGGCGATCGGCAAGCCGGAGCCACCGTCGGCCACGTGCAGTGTCAATGCGCCGCGCCTGGCCCGCGCCAACACCCGCACCAGTTCGCCGGGCGGAGAGGCCTGGATCGCGTTCAACACCAGGTTAAGCAAGACCTGGCGGACAGCACCGGCGGGCAGCACCAAGGGCTGGTCGTCGTGCATGCCCAGGCAATGCAGTTGTACGCGAACCCCTGCCTTGCCGGCCTGCGCGTCCACCATCAATTGGATGTCGGCAATGTCTTCCTGGCGTAGCCATGTGTTGCCAGGCCGAAACGTACGCAGGCTGGCATCCACCACGGCTTGCAGCGCCTGCACACCGCGTTCAATGAAATCCAGTGACTCGGTTCTTACCTCGCGGCGTTCGCCGAATTGGCGCAAGGTCTGCACCGCCGTACGCAAGCCGCCCAGCGGGTTGCGCACTTCGTGGGCCAGCGCGGCCGACATGCGGCCCAGCACCGCTTCACGTTCGATGCGTGCGTTGCGTTCCGCCAGCGCCTCGCGTTCCAGCGCGCTGTCCACCATGCCGTTGTAGGCCGACAGCAGATCCGCGATCTCGGGGTCGGCCGTGTGGATTTGCCGGGTGGCCAGACGTTCCGGTGGTCGGGCGCGCATGGCTTCGGTCAATGAAATGATGGGACGTTGCAGCCGCTTGGCCATGCCAAAACAAAGCGCCGCGCCAAACAGGCTGATGGTCAGACCCAGCAAGCCCAGCTCAAGCGCCAGTTCCTTGCGCTGCCGATGAAAATCGCTGACGTCCAGGTTGGCCACCAAGGTGCCCAGCCTTGGCTGCTTGCTATCCAGCAGGCGCCACGTCCACACCCCGTCCGAGCGCGGGCTGATCAAGGTGCCGGACGGCGCGGCAAGTGCTTCCAGGGGAACGCTTTCCACATTGGGATAGCGCGCCACGTGCGCAAGCAGATGCTGGTCCGGCGTTACCACGGCAAGCGTCCGATCCACCACGCCCAGATGCGTGTCCAACGCCCGATTCAGCACGTCGACCATGTGCTGCGAGTCGGCTGCGCGCACGGCGGGCAGGATCGCGGCCGACAAGCCGTCCAGATACACCTGACCCAAGTTGGCGATCTGCCTGTCGAACTGCCGGGAAACGCCGTGCAGCGCCAAGGAGATAAGCGCGGCGGAGATCACAAGAAAAAGCAGTGAGACCGCGAGCGGAATGCGCGAGGTAAGAGACAGGCGGAGCATGACGGCGCTTCTGGACCACGAAAACGGAATTATGCCTGGGTACATGCGGCTATCGGATTTGCAAAAAATGGAAAGCGTGTGCGCCTTGGGAAAAATCCGTGCCAGCCATGAATGGCGCTTGGCACTGCCCTGCGGGCGAGGCCAGGCGATCGTGCCGCGATGTTCACTTTTGTGAACATCGCCTGAACACGATTGTTCATTCGTGTTCAGGCGGGCCGCCCGCCGACCACCGCGTTCATGGTTATCCCGTATGGCTGCGCACCTGGCGTGAAAGCCGTTTGGAAGGCGCCCTCCTTAAAGTGCCCGCTCCTTCGGCGTGCACGGTTGCATGGCCGAAGCAAGTCAACAACAAACCGGGGAGCAAGCCGTGGGCAGCACCATATTCTCTAGAAAGCGCGATCTGTGGGGAGGTGCGTTCATAGCACTCTGCGGCGCGCTCACCATTCTTGAAGCCACGTCGTACAACATCGGAGAGCTGGCCCGGATGGGGCCAGGCTACTTCCCCATGATGGTCGGCTGCTTTCTGGTGGCGCTGGGCATTCTGATTCCGCTTAGCCCCGACCCCGACGAGGTGCAGGAAGACCTGATCGAAGAACATCTGCCGCAACCGTCGCGCCGCGATCGCCTTCGTGGCATGGCCTGCATTGCGGCGGGTATTGCGCTGTTCATCATCCTGGGCAGCTTCGTGGGCTTCCTGCCCGCCACCTTTGCGCTGGTGTTCGTGTCGGCGCTGGGCGATACGTCGAATTCCATCAAGTCCGCGGCCATTCTGGCCATTGCGATGACGGTGTTCGGCGCGCTTGTGTTCTCGTGGGCGCTGCAACTGCAGTTCCCGATGCTGCGCTGGGGGTAAGCCATGGATTTGTTCGATAACGTATTGCACGGCTTTTCCGTGGCGCTGCAGTGGGAGAACCTGCTGTGGTCGCTGTTCGGCGTCTTCATGGGCAACATGATCGGCGTGCTGCCGGGCATGGGCGTGCTGGCCGCCATTTCCATCCTGCTTCCGCTCACCTATGCGATGACGCCGGTGGCGGCCTTGATGATGCTGGCCGGCATTTATTACGGCGCCCAGTACGGTGGCGGCATCACCTGCATTCTGCTCAACCTGCCGGGCACGCCTTCCCATGCGGTGACCTGCCTTGACGGCAATCCGCTGGCGCGGCAAGGCAAGTCCGGGTCGGCCTTGTTCATGCTGGTCATGTCGTCATTCGTGGGCGCCAGCGTGGGCATCGTCATCATGATTCTGTTCTCGCCCTTGCTGGTTGAAGTGGCGTTTCAGTTCGGGCCGGCCGAATACTTTTCCATGATGATGTTGGGCCTGTTCGCCGGGGCAACCCTGGCGAAGGGTTCGGCCATCAAGGGCATCGCCATGGTGTTCCTGGGCTTGCTGCTGGGCGTGGTGGGCACCGACGTCAACACTGGCACCATCCGCTATGCCTTCGGCGTGATTGAACTCAGCGATGGCGTGCAGTTGGTGGCGTTGGCGATGGGCCTGTTCGGCTTGGCGGATTTCTTTGCCAACGTCAATCGCATTGGCAAGGCCACGACCGTGGGCGCCGGCCCCAAGATGTCGGTACGGCCGGAACCGGGCGACATCAAGAAATCGGCCATGCCGATTGCGCGTGGCAGCGCCATTGGCGCGGTGTTGGGCATCCTGCCGGGCACGGGGGCAACCATCGCATCGTTCATGTCGTATGCGGTCGAGAAGCGCGTGTCGAAGACGCCGAAGCGCTTTGGCAATGGCGCCATCGAAGGGGTGGCGGGACCCGAAGCGGCAAACAATTCCGCCGCGCAGACGAGCTTCATTCCGACCATGAGCCTGGGCATTCCCGGCGACTCCGTGATGGCCTTGATGCTGGGTGCGCTGATCATCCACGGCATCCAGCCTGGCCCGCAGATGGTGACCGAGCACGCCGATTTGTTCTGGGGGCTGATCGCCAGCTTCTGGATTGGCAACATCATGCTGGTGGTGATGAACCTGCCCTTGATCGGCATGTGGGCAAGGCTCTTGAAGGTGCCCTACAAGTATCTGTTCCCGTCCGCGCTGTTCTTTGTCTGCGTCGGCGTGTACAGCACCAACAACAACCTGTTCGATGTGGGCATGGTGCTGATGCTTGGGCTGGTGGGCTACCTGTTCCTGAAGCTGCGCTTTTCTCCCGCGCCGCTGTTGCTGGGTTTCGTGCTGGGCCCCATGGTTGAAGAGAACTTCCGCCGCGCCTTGTTGCTGTCGCGCGGCAGCATGAGCGTGTTCGTTGACCGCCCGATCAGCGCGGGCTTCATCTACGCCATCGCGGCGCTTGCCATCTGGCTGGTGTTCTCCACGGTGCGCAACCGGAAGAAGGTGCGCGCATTGGAGCAGGCGCAGGCTCAGGCCTGATCACGCCACGCAGGCAGGGCTGAACGGGGGGCCATTCGTGAGCCCCCCTGTCAATTAACGGGAGGGCGTCGTGAAGCAATGGGCGCGCGGTCCACGCGGTGATGAGCCACGCGGGGCGTTGACGGTGGTGCGTGAGCTGGCCTTTGTTGAGCTGATTGAACTGCTTGAATTCAGCCATCTGCGCTTGGACGCGTCCCCTCAAGAGGCAGGTACGGCGTGGGTCGGCACGCAGGAATGGCAGCGCCGCATCGACGGCGAATCCAGCGCCCCTGGCGCGGTCTACGTCTGCACCACGCTGGATGCGTTGCACGACGCCGTCTTGGCGCCTGAACATGCCGAGCTGAAGATCGACATGCCTACGCAAAGCCGCGTCCGCCTGCGCACCCTGTCCACGCGGCAGGGTGCGTCGCAAGCGTGCCTGCGCGTCGACCTGCAAGCCCTGATCCGGCGTGTGCTGGTGCCGACGAGCGCGCCCACGCATCTGTTCGAGCTGGTCAAGCACGTTGTCATGACGCGGCTTTGGGTGGAAGTGGCGCGCGTTTGAGCCGGCGTTCCGTGTCCCGCAAGCCTGCGCATGGATTAAACTTTCCGCCATGCTACGCATCGACAATCTCAGCAAGCGCTACGGCGACTACCTTGTATTCCAGGGCCTGACCCACACTTTTCAGCCGGGATGCATGGCGCTGTGCGAAGAAGACAGCACCGGCAAATCCAGCTTGCTGGGCATTATCGCGGGCGTGATCGCGCCGGATGGCGGGGACGTCTACATCGATGGCCATTCGCTGGCCAACGCGCCGCAACAAGCCCGCGCCCGTCTGGCCTACGTGCCGGATAACTGCATGGCGTTTCCCACGCAGACCGGACGCGAATTCCTGCTGAACGCCGCCGCCGAAAAGAACGTGAGCCTGGACGATCGCGTGTTGGACCTGGCGTTTCGCCTGGGGTTGGAACCGCATCTGGACAAGCGCTTCGAGCAGATGTCGACCGGGTCCCGGCGCAAGGTGTACCTGGCGGCCGCCGCGCTGGGCGACCCGGCCGTCGTCGTCGCGGATGGGCCCAGCAGCGGCCTGGATGCGCAGGCGCGCGGAGTGTTGGCCGAAGTTTTCACGACCTGGGCGCGCGACCGCGTCGTGCTGTTCGCCAGCCATGACCCCGAGCTGGTGCAGGCGTGTAAGGCGCGCACACTGAACGTTGCCGACCTGCGGTAGCCGCGCCTCGGTTGAAGGGGCCGAGTCCCGATCCGCGCTTCGATCACGCTGGCCCTGCGCTGGTCTAACCCGCGCGTCAGCGCTTGGACGCCTGCAAGACCTCGATGAATGCGCGGCTGAACGCCGGGATGTCATCGGGCTTGCGGCTGGACACCAGCGTGCCATCAACCACGACTTCCTGATCCACCCAGTTGGCCCCCGCGTTGCGCAGGTCGTCCTGTAGCGACGGCCAACTGGTCATGGTGCGGCCTTGCACCACGCCGGACGACACCAGCAGCCATGCGCCGTGGCAGATGACGGCCACGGGTTTGCCGGCGTCGAACATGGCGCGCACGAACGCCTGCGCCTTGGGGTGCATGCGGATTTCATCGCTGTTGACGACGCCGCCGGGCAATAGCAGCCCGTCGAACACCGAAGGTTCGGCTTCGGCTTGCGCGAATATCAGATCCACCGGAAAGCGGTCGCCGGGTTTGTCGTGATGCATGCCCAGGATCGGATCATTGCGCGCCGATACCAGTACCGTGCGGGCTCCTTCGGCTTGAAGACGATCACGCGGACCGGTCAGTTCTACCTGTTCGAATCCATCGACGGCCAGAACGGCGATGTTTACCTCGTTGAGTGTTGCCATGATTGCTCCCTGTTTTGCTTGCTGCATCGATTGCGCAGCAAGCGCCATGCCAAGGGCGCGCGCCGCATCGGGATATCATGCGGATTCGATTGCGATGCCGCCTCCCTTTATCAATGTGAATAAGGAACGACGAACGATGCCGCTTTCCACCGTGCTTGCCCGCGTGTGCCTGTTGGGCTTGATGTTTCCGCCGTTAGCCCTTGCCCTGCCACCCGTCGGCCCTGAAGTGGCCGCCGCCGAAGCCAAGCGTGCCGAGCGGCAGCGCATGATCGGTGACAAGTTGGTGGGCGACGCACCGCAGGACATGGCGCTGCTGGTGATACCCACTGCCAACCTTGACGCTCAGGCGGGGCGCAATTTCGACGACCCAGCCGTACGCGATGCCTACGCGCGACAAAGCAGTGTGTTGATGCACTGGGAACACACGAAGGAAAAGGGCTTTTTTGGGATCACCGCGGGGCCGGGCAAGCACAAATTTTCCAAGGCCGACCTCGGGCCGATATTCCAGACGACGCGGGGCGAGCTCGCGTATCAGGTGATTCCGGTGTGGCCGGGGGAATATCGGCTGACGCGCATCACGTATCAACTACCGCGCACCGACATGCCCACATTGGACCCGTATCTGGAGGTCCTGGACATGAAAAGAGAAATGGCTTTTGTAACGGTGCGCGAGCGTGTCGACTTTGATTTCACAACGATCAGCCCCTGGCCACGTTACGACAAAGAGACCGACGACGGCCTGGGCCAGGGGTGCACGGTGGTGATGCGCCTGGGCGGCGGTTGCGACGAGGCGGCGCGGGCATTGCGCTGGCAGCGGGACGCCGCGCGTGCGGTCGATGCGGGCGCCGCGGAAGTGGTGGAGGTGCCCGGGATGGATGTCGACCTGTCCTTTGCGCCGATCGCCTCGATCACCCTGGAGAAAGGCGACGTGGTGCTCACCGACGGCTTTGTGTTGCCGGACGGGCAGCCGGTCATCGACAAGGATATGTGCGGCTATGCCGAGAAGCAAAGGACCTGCGGGCTGGAATCCTTGCTCGTGCGGCGCCTGCCCGCCAGCATCCAGGATTTCCGGCAAGCGCCTAGCGCCGCCAGCTTCGATATGCCGAAGCTTGAGGCGGCGTTGCAAAGCCTGGAGTATCGGGCGCCCACAATGCTTGTCAAACCCGCCAACAAGGCGACGCCGAATGTGATTCGGGCGGAACGGAGGTAGCGACGCTATCCGCGCCTGGCCAACTCAGGCCACGCCCGCGAAGCGCTTGTCCAGGTAGGCGATGATCTCGCTGGATTCATACATCCAGTGCGTGCCGCCGGCTTCTTCGATGCGCAGGCAAGGCACCTTGACCTTGCCGCCGCCGGCCAGCAGTTGTTCACGGGCCTGGGGGTCGTTCTTGGCGTCGTGCAGCGTTACCGGCACGTTCAAGCGATGCATGGCGCGTCGTGTTTTCACGCAGAACGGGCAGGCGTGGAACTGATAGAGCGACAGCGCGGCGGCTTCAGCGTTTACCGTGGCCTGGCCTTGTGCTGATCGTTGTTGCGGGCGCGGACGCGTCAGCGCGTCGCCAAGAACGATCAGTTGACCCAGGCCGACACGCAAGGCTTTGACAAACATGGATGTTCAACTCAAACAAAGGAAAGAGGCGGTCAGTCTACTCTTTTGCCGACTCCTGCCCCTGCAAGGTCCTCAGTGCGCTGACGGCATCCACAGCGCCCCAAGGGTCCATGTTCCACATCGACGATGCCCCGATCATCGATGCCCGGCGGGCTAGCCCCCGATCGACACCAGTTCCGCACCTTCGGTCACCTGGTCGCCCACGCCATAGAACACTTCTTCGACCTTGCCATCGGCGGGCGCGGAAATCGTGTGCTCCATCTTCATGGCTTCCATCACCAACAGCGGTTGGCCTTTCTCGACGGTGTCGCCGGCCTTGACCGAGATCGAGATGATCTTGCCCGGCATCGGCGCCGTCAGGCCGCCGCCATGCTCGCCCTGGGTGTCCTGGGCATGCGCCAAGGGGTCATACAGCTCCAGCACATGCACGCCGTTGTCGCCAAAGACGTGGGCGCGGTCGGCATGCAGCACGACGGTGCCGGCGTGCTCGTGGCCGGCCAGCGTGATGCGCAGGCCGTAGGCCAGGTTGGGGTTGGCGCTGGCATGCGAGCGCCACAGGAACGGTTGCGGACCCGCACCGGTATCCAGCGTCCACGCACCGTCTTGGCGGGCCACGGTGACGCGGCGCGCTTCGCCGTTGTCCACCCATTGCAGATGTCGGTGATACTGCCCGCCCAGCCGCCAGCCGTCGCGCGCGTCCCAGGGGTCGGCGGGGCCTTTGCCGGCGGCCTGCACGCCGGGCTGGGCCAGGCCCAGCCGCACCAGCACGGCGGCCGAGGCCAGCGCCAGCGTGGCGTCGTTGGCGGCCTGTGGTTCGGGCAGCAGCGTGGCGCGCTGGCGTTCGATCAAGCCAGTGTCCAGGTCGGCCGCCGCAAACGCGGTGTCTTTCATCAGCCGCGACAGAAAGGCCACGTTGGTCTGCACGCCCACGGCCTGCGTTTGCGCCAGCGCTTGCAGCATGCGGGCGCGGGCCTGGTCGCGGTCGGCGCCGTGCACGATCAGCTTGGCAATCATGGGGTCATAGAACGGCGTGATCGTGTCGCCCGTGCGTACGCCGCCATCCACGCGAATGTCGGCGTTGGTGAACGCGCTGTGCGGCGGCAGGCCCAGATAAGCCAGGGTGCCGATCGACGGCAGAAAGCCCTTTTCCGGGTTCTCGGCGTAGATGCGGGCTTCGATGGCATGGCCATTGATGCGCAGATCTTCCTGGCGCGCCGGCAGCGGCTGGCCGGCGGCCACGCGCAACTGCCATTCCACCAGATCGTGGCCGGTGATCATTTCGGTGACCGGGTGTTCCACTTGCAGGCGCGTGTTCATTTCCATGAAGTAGAAGCGGCCGTCCGGCTCGGCAATGAACTCCACCGTGCCCGCGCCCACGTAGCCCACGGCGCGCGCGGCGGCCACGGCGGCTTCGCCCATGGCGCGACGGCGCTCTTCGGTCATGCCGGGGGCGGGGGCTTCTTCGATCACTTTCTGGTGGCGGCGCTGTACCGAGCAGTCGCGTTCGAACAGGTAGACGCAATTGCCATGCGTGTCCGCGAATACCTGGATTTCAATGTGGCGCGGCTTTTGCAGATAGCGTTCGATCAGTACGCGGTCATCGCCAAAGCTGGATGCCGCTTCACGTTGGCACGAGGCCAGTGCGTCCAGGAAGGCGCCGGATGATTCCACCACGCGCATGCCCTTGCCACCGCCGCCCGCGCTGGCCTTGATCAGCACGGGGTAGCCGATGCCGTCGGCCTGGGTCTTCAGGAATTGCGGGTCCTGGTTGTCGCCGTGGTAGCCGGGCACCAGCGGCACGCCGGCTTTGTCCATCAATGACTTGGCGGCCGACTTGCTGCCCATGGCGGCAATGGCGGATGCGGGCGGGCCCACGAAGGCGATGCCGGCCTTTTCAGCGGCTTCGGCAAAGGCTTCGTTTTCCGACAGGAAGCCGTAGCCGGGGTGGATGGCGCCCGCGCCGGTATCCAGCGCGGCTTGCAGGATGGCGTCGGCGCGCAGGTAGCTGGCGCGCGGCTCCGATCCGCCGATGTACACGGCTTGATCGCAGGCGGCCACGTGGCGCGCGTTGGCGTCCGCGTCCGAGTACACAGCAACGGTGCGGATGCCCATGCGGCGGGCGGTGGCGGCGACGCGGCAGGCGATTTCGCCGCGATTGGCAATCAGCAAAGTGTCGAACATGAATGTCATCCTGGCTGTAATTCTTCTTGAACTGCGGGCACGAATAGCGCGATGGCGCTACATGCGGAAGACGCCGAACTTGGTGTCTTCGATGGGGGCGTTCAATGCGGCGGACAAGGCCAGACCCAGCACGCGGCGCGTGTCGGCGGGCGCAATGATGCCGTCGTCCCACAAGCGCGCGGTGGCGTAGTACGGGTGGCCTTCGTGTTCGTACTGATCGCGAATGGGCGCCTTGAACGCGGCTTCTTCTTCCGCCGTCCATTGGCCGCCGCGCGCTTCAATGCCATCGCGCTTGACGGTAGCCAGAACGCTTGCGGCCTGCTCGCCGCCCATCACCGAGATGCGAGCGTTGGGCCACATGAACAGCATGCGCGGCGAATAGGCGCGGCCGCACATGCCGTAGTTGCCGGCGCCGAACGAGCCGCCAATCAGCACGGTGAACTTGGGCACGGCGGCGGTGGCCACGGCCGTCACCATCTTGGCGCCGTGGCGCGCGATGCCTTCGTTTTCGTACTTGCGGCCGACCATGAAGCCGGTGATGTTCTGCAGGAAAACCAGCGGAATCTTGCGCTGCGCGCACAGCTCGATAAAGTGCGCGCCCTTTTGCGCCGATTCGGAAAACAGGATGCCGTTGTTGGCCACGATGCCCACGGGCATGCCCTGAATGTGCGCAAAGCCCGTGACCAGCGTGGGGCCGAAGCGGGCCTTGAATTCATCGAACTCAGACCCGTCCACGATGCGCGCAATGACTTCGCGCACGTCGTAGGGTTTGCGGGTGTCGGCGGGAATGATGCCGTTCAGTTCGCTCGGGTCGTAGCGCGGTTCGCGCGGGGCGATGGTGGCCAGTTGCGCGGGCTTCTTGCGGTTCAGGCGGGCAACGGCGTTGCGCGCCAGTTGCAGCGCGTGCATGTCGTTGGCGGCCAGGTGGTCCACCACGCCGGACAGGCGCGTGTGCACGTCGCCGCCGCCCAGGTCTTCGGCGCTGACTTCTTCGCCCGTGGCGGCCTTCACCAGCGGCGGGCCGCCCAGAAAGATGGTGCCCTGGTTCTTCACGATGATGGATTCATCGCTCATGGCGGGCACATACGCGCCGCCCGCGGTGCAGGAACCCATCACCACGGCGATCTGCGAAATGCCTTGCGCCGACATCTGCGCCTGGTTGTAGAAGATGCGGCCGAAGTGTTCGCGGTCGGGGAACACTTCGTCTTGCTGCGGCAGGTTGGCGCCGCCCGAATCCACCAGGTAGACGCAGGGCAGGTGGTTTTGCGCGGCGATCTCTTGCGCGCGCAGGTGCTTCTTGACCGTCATCGGGTAGTACGTGCCGCCCTTGACGGTGGCGTCGTTGCAGACGATGACGCATTCGGTGCCGGACACGCGGCCGATGCCGGTGATGACGCCCGCGCCGGGCGCGTCGCCGTCGTACATATCGTGTGCCGCCATGGGCGACAGTTCCAGGAACGGGGTGCCCGGATCGATCAGGTTTTCAACGCGGTCGCGAGGCAGCAGCTTGCCGCGCGCCACATGCTTGGCGCGCGCGGCTTCACTGCCGCCCAGCGCGGTCTGCGCCAGCTTCTGATTCAGATCATCCAGCTGCGCCTGCATGGCACGCGCATTGTCGGTGAAATCTTGCGACCGCGGATTGATGCGGGATTCGATGATGGGCATGGGGTACCACCCGTCCTGCGAAATGAGGATTTGAAGGCGTAGGATGGGTGTAGCGCGAGAGACCAGAGGCAAGAACGCCAAGGTCTCAACGCGCGCAACCCATCAAACAGACGTTAAGTTGTGGCAGAAGATGAAAAGAACTGCGGTGTAGCGATGATGGGGGGTGGGGGCCATCGTTTTCTGGCGTAGGTTGTCTAGGAATTTGGCGCTGCTTGATGGGTTGCGCGCGTTGAGGCTTTTGGGTTTTTGCCATCGGTCTCTCGCGCTTCACCCATCCTACGAATGGGGCGGGACGTTGTCCCGCCCAATCCTTACACCATCTCGATGGCCATGGCCACGGCTTCGCCGCCGCCGATGCACAGCGTGGCGACGCCGCGCTTGCCGCCGGTCTTGCGCAGCGCGCCGACCAGCGTGGCCATCAGGCGGGCGCCCGATGCGCCGATGGGGTGGCCCAGGGCGGTGGCGCCGCCGTGCACGTTGACCTTGTCGTGCGGCAGCTTGAAGTCGTTCATGGCGGCCATGGTGACCACCGCGAAGGCTTCGTTGATTTCGTACAGGTCCACGTCCTCGGCCTTCCAGCCGGTCTTGGCGAACAGGTTCTTCAGCGCGCCGACGGGGGCGGTGGTGAACCAGCCCGGCTCTTGCGAGTGCTGGCTGTGCGCCACGATGCGGGCCAGCGGCTTCACGCCAAGCTTCTCGGCGGTGGACGCGCGCATCAACACCATGGCGGCGGCGCCGTCGGAAATCGACGACGAGTTCGCGGCGGTGATGGTGCCGTCTTTCTTGAAGGCGGGCTTGAGCGTCGGGATCTTTTCCGGCATGGCCTTGGTGGGGGCTTCGTCGGTGTCGATCACGGTGTCGCCCTTGCGGCCGGCCACGGTGACGGGGGCGATTTCCCACTTGAAGCTGCCATCTTCCGTGGCGGCGCGGGCGCGACGCAGCGATTCCAGCGAGAACTCGTCCTGCTGTTCGCGCGTGAATTCATATTTGGCGGCGCAGTCTTCGGCGAACACGCCCATGGCCTTGCCCTTGTCGTAGGCGTCTTCCAGGCCGTCCAGCGCCATGTGGTCATACACGGTGTTGTGGCCAAAGCGGTAGCCCTGGCGCGCCTTCAACAGCAGGTACGGCGCGTTGCTCATGCTTTCCTGGCCACCGGCCACCACCACTTCGGCGCTGCCGGCCGCCAGCAGGTCGTGGCCGAACATGGCCGCCTTCAGGCCCGAACCGCAGACTTTGTGGATGGTGGTGCAAGCCACGCCCAGCGGCAGGCCGGCGCCAAGAGCAGCCTGGCGCGCGGGCGCTTGGCCCTGGCCGGCTTGAAGCACGTTGCCCATGATGACTTCGTCGACTTGTTCCGGCTTGATGCCGGCGCGTTCGATGGCGGCCTTGATGGCCACCGAGCCCAGCTCATGCGCGGCCAGGCCGGACAAGCTGCCCAGCATGCCGCCCATGGGCGTGCGGGCGATGGAAACGATAACGATGGGATCTGACATGACTAGCTCCTGTGAGGATCGGGACAGCGTCTGGGTGTCGGCACTGCGTGGTCGCCCGAAGGGCGTGCCGGACGCAGGCGTCTGTCTGTATCGTAAGGGAAAAATTCTTCAATCCGGCCCTGCGCCACCTGGGCGCGGCAGGCCTGCCACCAGTCCGGTTCCAGCAAGTCGGCATGGTGACGCATGAAGGCGCCGCGCACGCGCGGGTCGCCCAGCAGGAAGCGGCCGAATTCTTCGGGGAATACGTCGTTCGGTCCGATGGCGTACCAGGGTTCGGAGGCCATTTCCGCTTCTTCGTTCGGGGCCGGCGGGATGCGCCGGAAATTCATTTCGGTCATGCGCTGGATTTCGTCGTAGTCGTAAAAGACGACCCGGCCCAGACGCGTTACGCCGAAGTTTTTGTAAAGCATGTCGCCAGGGAAGATATTGGCGGCGGCAAGCTGGCGGATGGCGTCGCCGTATTCGCGCACGGCGGGGTCCAGCAAGGCGTCGGAGGCCTGGCGCAGATAGATGTTCAACGGCGTCATCCGCCGTTCGATGTAGACGTGGCGGATGACGACTGTGTCACTGGTTTCTTCGATCAGGCTGGGCACCAGGCGGCGTAGTTCGTCCAGCAAGGCGGGCGCGAAGCGGCTGCGCGGCAGCGCCACCTGTGAATATTCCCAGGTGTCGGCCATGCGGCCCACGCGGTCGTGCAGCTTCACCATCTGGTACTTGCGGCGCACGGTGGCGTGGTCCATGCCGTCTTTGTCGATGCGGTCCTTGATGAGCTTGAACACATAGGGGTAGGACGGCAGCGTGAACACGCACATCACCATGCCCTTGATGCCGGGCGCGATGTCGAAGGCGTCGCGCGAATGGGCCAGGTGATGCAGGAAGTCGCGGTAGAACAGCGTCTTGCCCTGCTTTTGCAGGCCGATCATGGTGTAGAGCTCGGCCTTGGGCTTGCGCGGCAGCAGCGTCGCCAGGAAGTTGACGACGGCGGCGGGCGTTTCCATGTCCACCAGGAAATACGCGCGCGTGAAGCTGAACAGCGTGCTCAGGTCGTCGGCGCCCAGCAGCAGCGCGTCCAGCGTGACCTGCCCGGCCGGGTTGCGCGTGAGCGCCACGGCAAAGGGGTAGACGGTGGTCTGGTTGATCAGGCGGCCGACGATGTAGGCGCCCTTGTTGCGAAAGAACAGCGAGCCCAGCGCGTGGACCTGGCAGTCGCTGGCGATGCGCCGGCCCACGTGGCGCGGCAGCAGCGCGCGCAATTGCGCAACCGCCGCGCGCGCCAGCATGCGGGTATCGCGCGGCAGGTCTTCAAAGGGCAGTGCCAGGCCGAAGTCGGCCACCATGCGGATCAGGCTTTTTTCCAGGCCGTCTGTGGCCGGGTAATACACCCGGTACGACGGCATGCTGCTGTCCAGATAGTCGGTGGCGACGGCGGGCCGCACGAAGAGGAAATCGTTGTGGAAATAGTCGCGGTGCAGCAGCCGGCATGTGACCGAATTGAAGAAGGTCTCGGCGCATTCGGGCTGCTTGTGTGCGCCCAGCAGGCCCACGAATTCCTGTTTGATCTGTTGCCAGTAGGCAGTCTGGGCGTCGGTCAGGGCGGGTACGGCCGCGCCGTTGCCATTGCCATTGCCATTGCCGCGGCCACTGCCGTTGCCGCTGTGGCTGGGAAGGTCGTCCAGCGCGCCTTCGGGCCGGCCACGCAGCACGCTTTCCAACTGCGTGGCGCATTCGCGCACGCGCATGTCGTAGTACTCGATACGTTCGCGCGACAGGTGCTGGATGCCGTGCCAGTCGCCGGATTCAAACAGCGCCTTGGCCCGCTGCGCGCTGTAGCGAAACAGGGCGTAGTGGCGGTCAAAGCCGGCCAGGATGATCCGCGCTACGTCCAGCGGCGAAGGCCCCGGTACGGGGGCCTGCTCGATGTGCTGGACGTCGGACATGCGGATCATGGTGGGACGCTCGGCCGAAAGATCAGGCGGTTTCCTGGAACAGTTCGCGGCCGATCAGCATGCGGCGGATTTCGCTGGTGCCGGCGCCGATTTCGTAGAGCTTGGCGTCGCGCCACAGGCGGCCCACCGGGTATTCGTTGATGTAGCCGTTGCCGCCCAGGATCTGCACGCCCTCGCCCGCCATCCAGGTGGCCTTTTCGGCCGTGTACAGGATCAGCGCGGCGCAGTCCTTGCGCACCTGGCGCACGTGTTCGGCGCCCAGTTTGTCAAGGTTCTTGCCCACCTGGTAGCAGAACGCGCGGCTGGCTTGCAAGGTGGTGTACAGGTCGGCGACCTTGCCCTGGATCAGCTGGAATTCGCCGATGGCCTGGCCGAACTGCTTGCGGTCGTGGATGTAGGGCACTACCACGTCCATCACTGCTTGCATGATGCCCAGCGGGCCGCCGGACAGCACGGCGCGTTCGTAGTCCAGGCCGCTCATCAGCACGCGCACGCCGCCGTTGACCTGGCCCAGCACATTTTCTTCGGGAATTTCGCAGTCCTGGAACACGAGTTCGCCCGTGTGGCTGCCGCGCATGCCCAGTTTGTCCAGCTTTTGCGCCACCGAAAAGCCCTTGAAGCCTTTTTCAACCAGGAAGGCGGTGATGCCGCGCTGGTGGGCCTCGGGGTCAGTCTTGGCGTAGACCACCAGCGTGTCGGCGTCGGGGCCGTTGGTGATCCACATCTTGGTGCCGTTCAGCACGTAGCGGTCGCCCTTCTTGTCGGCGCGCAGCTTCATGCTGACCACGTCCGAGCCGGCGCCCGGTTCGCTCATGGCCAGCGCGCCCACGTGTTCGCCGGAAATGAGCTTGGGCAGGTACTTGGCTTTTTGCGCCGCGGTGCCGTTGCGGTTGATCTGGTTCACGCACAGATTGGAGTGCGCACCATACGACAGGCCCACCGAGGCGCTGGCGCGCGAGATTTCTTCCATCACCACCATATGAGCCAGGTAGCCCATGTTGGCGCCGCCGTATTCCTCGTCGGCCGTCATGCCCAACACACCGAGTTCACCGAATTTGCGCCAGAGATCCATGGGGAACTGGTCGCTGCGGTCTACCTCGGCCGCGCGCGGCGCGATCTCGGCTTGTGCAAAATTGCGCACGGCGTCGCGCAGCATGTCCAGGTCTTCGCCCAGGTCGAAGTTCAGGCCGGGTAGGTTCATCGATGTCTCCGTGATAGTGGGTGCTTACATTCTTGTGGGCGCCTTGGGGCCGGCGCCGCGCCGCCATCGTGTGGCTCATCATGCGCCGATCACGCATCGCTACGCAATGATGCACCGCAAATATTACGTTTACGTAAACGTAAATTGGAGTCGGGTTATCCCTAGGGAATGGCGCGCGGGCGCGCGCCGTCCAGCCAGATCAGGGTTTGATCGCCGCTACCGTGGCGCGCCTGTGCGGCTTGTGGGGCACGCCGCGGTCGTCCACGGGCAGGTCCATGACGCGATACCGCATGACCGCCAGCGACTTCGGATTGGTGATGCGCGCCATGTGGGCGCATTGCGCGCACCAGTGGCCCGCGCGGATGGACGCGAACGGCGCGTGCCAATCGTGCCCGCGATGGCACAGCCAGTGCATTTTCTTGGTGGTGTTCTGGTAGACGGACGTCAGGCATTCGCCGCCCCGTTCTCGCGCCGCCTGATGCGCGGCTTCGATACCCAGGCGCTTGTGCAGGTTGGCGCACACGCCGCACCAACTGCCCAACATGATCTTGCCGCCGGTGGTAAGCCATTCATGACCATCGGCGCAACGGAAACGGTAGCGTACCCCGAGCCCGCTATAGGCGTCCGCCAGGCAGGCGCCGCCGCGCTCGGCCGCTTTGCGCTGCAAGCGCTCCAGGCCGTCGGGGTGCCGATAGCCTTCCACCTTGCGCAGCCGCGCGCATTCCGGGCACCAGGTGCGCCGCAATACATCCACGCCCGCCGCCTCCCATTCGTGGCCGGCGCCGCAGCGGAATTGGAAGGTTCGCTGGCCACGGGGGCTGGCGGTGTCCAGGCACTGACCGCCCCGCAAGGCCGCCGTTTGATGGATGCGCAGCAGAAGGTCGTCGCGCCTGCGCCGGTAGCCCGCGTTCCGGCCGCAGACGGCGCAGCCCACGCGTTGCAACGCCTTGTTGCCCTTGCGGTTCCAGGCGTGGCCCGCCTCGCAATGGAAGCGATGAGGTTTGTCCCAGCCCAGCCAGTGCGTTTCCAGGCAGGTCACCCCGTTTTGCTGGGATAGTTCGATCAGGCGCGCAAAGTTGGACGCGGCGGCGCATACGGGGCATCGGATCTCAAGCGCGCGGCCGAAGGTTTGCAGCGTCCGTTGGAACAGATGTCCTTCACGGCATTGAAAGCGATACGTTGCTGACAAGCCGCGCCAATCGGTGTCCAGGCATTGGAAACCCGCGGCGTCGGCGCCGGCGCGCAGCCGTGGCTGACGGTCAAGAATGGGGTGATGACGACTCTTGTGCATGAGGAATCCTGTTGCCAAAGACACCGCCATGACTGCCGTGCGCGAGAGATGCCGAACACCGCTTGGGAAATTTGACAGGTGCAGGCAAGGGGCACGACTTGCTCCGGACAATCGCAGCCGCGACGGCCTGGATGGCGATGGCCGATCTTGCCTTCCCGTTGGGCGCAAAGATATTGGATAAGTCTTATTTTTGGGCGGAACTATCCGATCCGCCGACCCCAATGATTGCGCTGCCGGCATGCCGGCATATTGCGCGCCGGGGGGAACACCGCGCCGTGGGGCGCCTTACCGAGCCGCCGTCCTCAGCCGCCACGCGGCCCGAACATGATCACCAGCATGCCGGCCAGGCACAGGCCCACGCCGAGCCAGTCGCTCAGGCTGGGACGCACGCCGTCAACGGCCCACAGCCACATCAGCGCCATGCCGATGTACACGCCGCCATACGCGGCATAGACCCGTCCCGACGCGGCGGGGTGCAGCGTCAACAGCCAGGCGAACAGGGCCAGGCTGGCCGCGGCGGGCGCCAGCAGCCAGATGGAATGGCCCTTGCGCAGCCATAGGTAAGGCAGATAGCAGCCGATGATTTCGGCCAACGCCGTCAGGACGAACAGCGCCAGGGTTTGCAGCATGGCCATGCGTTGGCCTTTACGGTTTTTTCGCGAGCAGCGCGCGGCACTCGCGTTCTTGCTGGGCGATTTCCTGCAGCGTGTCTTCGATGTCGCGGCGCTGTTGCTCCAGCGTGGCGCGATGCTGTTCCAGTACGCTCAGGTACTGGCGCAATTGCACCTCGGTGTCGCCCGGACTGTCGTACATATCGATCAGCGTCAGGATTTCAGACAGCTGCAACCCCAGGCGTTTGCCGCGCAGCGCCAGCTTCAAGCGCGTGCGATCGCGCGGGCCGAAGATGCGGTTGCGGCCCTCGCGCGCCGGGCTGACGATTCCCTGGTCTTCGTAGAAGCGGATCGTGCGGGGCGTAACGTCGAACTCGCGGGCGAGTTCAGAGATGGTCCAGGTTGACGAGGGCATGCGACGTGTGGCAGTTTACGTAAACGTAAATTATGATGACTTGACGTGAACGTCAAGCGTGGAGCGCGAGGCAATGAACCCCAACGAACAGAAACTGCAGTACCCCTGGGCAGACCTTCAGCCCGAAGCCGGCCGTGCCCAAGTGGTGGCCGACGGCGTCAAGTGGATCCGGATGCCGCTGCCGTTCGCGCTGGATCATATCAACCTCTGGCTGCTGCGCGACAACATCGACGGCCAGGACGGCTGGACCATCGTTGACTGTGGCATCT
Organism: Achromobacter spanius; assembly: GCF_003994415.1. NCBI lineage: Bacteria > Pseudomonadati > Pseudomonadota > Betaproteobacteria > Burkholderiales > Alcaligenaceae > Achromobacter > Achromobacter spanius. The sequence continues at coordinate 118,303 of NZ_CP034689.1, forward strand.
CGCGCGACGAAGTGAAGTCGCTGTGGGAAGACGTTTTCAAGAACGAGCTGGAAGGCCTGCCCGTGCTGCGTGTGCTGGTCACGCACATGCACCCCGACCACATCGGCCTGGCCCATTGGCTGTGCGAACGCTGGAACGCGCGGTTGTGGATGACGATGACGGACTTCATGGTGGCGTCGTTGTGGTCGTCGCGCCGCAACGATGCGGGCGCCGGTCCCGGTGGCCAGTCGGCGGTGGAGCACTTCGCCCGCCATGGCTTGACCGACCCCGACGCGCAAGAGCAGATCCGCCAGCGCGCCAACTACTTCCCGAACCTGGTGCCTGCCGTACCCGCGCGCTACACGCGCATCATGCACGGCGATCAGGTCCGCATTGGCGGCCATGACTGGCGCGTGATCGTGGGCTATGGCCATGCGCCCGAGCATGCGTCGCTGTTTTCGCCCGACCTGAACGTGCTGATCTCCGGCGACATGGTCTTGCCGCGCATCTCCACCAACGTCAGCGTGTTCGACTACGAACCCGACGCCAACCCCCTGCCCCTGTACCTGCGGTCGCTGGACGGCTACGCTGGCCTGCCGCGCGACACGCTGGTGCTGCCGTCGCACGGCCGTCCGTTCAAGGGCCTGCACGAGCGCATCGCGCAGCAGCACGAGCACCACCGGGACCGCCTGGCCGAAGTGCTGGAGGCGTGCGCGGCGCAGCCACAGTCAACGTCCGACATCGTGCCCGTGCTGTTCAAGCGCAAGCTCGACTTGCACCAACTGACCTTCGCCATGGGCGAGGCGCTGGCACACCTGCATGCGCTTTATTTCGAAGGCAAGCTCAAGCGCGCGACCGGCGCGGATGGCATCGTGCGGTTCACGGCGGCCTGAGCGGCAAGCAAGTCGCGGCAAGTAAGATGTGGCAGGCAATACGCGGCAAGCAAGACGGGTTCCGGGCGGAACCCGTCAGCGTCAGCGCGTGGCGGTAGCCAGCCTGACGGCCAGGCCCACGAACACCAGGGCGGCGATGCGGTTGAGCCAGCGCTTTGCCGTCACCGAGCGTTGCAGCAGTTCGCCAAAGGCGCCGGAAAAGAAGGCGATGGCGCCGAACACCAACAGCGTCGACACGATGAACACGGCGCCCAACTGCATGACCTGCAAGCCCACCGGACCCAGCGCCGGCGTGGTGAATTGCGGCAGAAAGGCAAAGAAGAACAGCAGCACCTTGGGGTTGGTCAGGTTCATGACGATGCCGCGCCGGTACAGCGCGCCGGGTTTCAACGGTTCGGGCGCTTTGCCGGCATCGGACTCCACCGGCGCTCGCAGGATCTGCCAGGCAAGGTAGGTCAGGTATGCCGCGCCCGCCAGCTTCAACGCCGTGAACGCCATGGGCGACGCGGCGAACACGGCGGCAAGCCCCAGCGCCACGGCGGCCGTGTGACCTAGCAGCCCGGTGCACAGCCCCAGCACCACCAGCATGCCCGCCTTGCGACCCCAGATGGCCGATTGCATCAGCACGAACACATTGTCCGGCCCCGGCGTCAGCGCGAGCAGGACGGCAATGCCGAAAAATGCGGTCAGGGTGTCGATGGGCAGCATGGGTGTGGCCTGGTTGGGGGTGGGCGCCGGTCAGCCGGAGAATGGCATCATAAGGGCAAAACCACATCGTTCAGCCCCCGGCACGGGACACAAAGGACACAGAGACACGCCATGACGACACACGCCGCGCAAAGCCAGCAAGCCCCTGAGGATGAAGCCGTGAGTCCCGACGCGCATCTTGATGCACATGCCGACGCGAACCCCGACACGAACCCCGACGCGCACCCCGACGTCGCGCTGCAAGCCCTGCTGCTTGCTCGCCATAGCTGCCGCGCTTTCCTGCCCGCGCCGGTGCCGCGCAATGTCATCGAACGCATCCTGACGCTGGCGCAGCGCACGGCGTCCTGGTGCAACTGCCAGCCCTGGCAGGTGGCCATTACCGAAGGCGCGGGCACCGAGCGCCTGCGCGCGGCGCTGCAAGCGCGGGCGCAAGCCGCCGATGCTGGCCTCGGCTTCACCCCTGACTTCCCTTTCCCCCGCGAATACCGCAACGAATATCTGGCGCGCCGCCGTGAATCGGGCTTCCAGTTGTACGGCGCGGTGGGCGTGGCGCGCGGTGACCGCGACGCTTACCGCCGGCAAGAGATGCGCAATTTCCAGTTGTTCGACGCGCCGCACGTGGCCATCATCACCACCGATGAGGCGCTGGGCGAATACGGCGCGATGGACTGCGGCGGCTACGTCGCCAACTTCCTGCTGGCGGCCCAGGCCAATGGCGTAGCCACGGTGGCGCAGGCTTCGCTCGCGATGTATCCGGAAGTGCTGCGCGAGGTGCTTGGCATCGGCCCCGACCGGCGCGTGGTCTGCGGCATTTCCTTCGGCTACGCCGATACGGCGCATCCGGCCAACAGCTACCGCACGCGGCGTGCCGAGTTGCCGGAAATCGTCAGCTGGATTTCTGGCTAGCAGCAAGGGCTGACGATCCACCCAGAGGACAGACGCCGCGACGCCTGATATGGTTCACCATGTTTGCCGTTTGGCTGGCTTCGTTTGGCCCCGTCCGGCCCTGTTCATTCCTCCAGCATCCCCCTTGAAGATGACCTCCAAACACATCGATACGGTATTGCAGCACGCGGGCACCGCCCCGTTCGACCCCGAAACCGGCACGGCGCCCGTGCCGCTGCCGCCCATGCGCGCCAGCACCGTGCGGTTCCAGAACCTGGCTGCGTTGGAGCAGGCACAGCGCAGCAAGGCCGCTGGCGACCGTGCCACCACTTACGGCCGCATGGGCATGGATACCCACGCCGCGCTGGAAGAGGTCTTCACACACCTGGAAGGCGGCACGCACTGCTATCTGGCATCGTCGGGCCTGTCGGCGATGACGATGGTGATGATGGCGCTGTGCTCGGCGGGTGACCACGCGCTGATTTCTGATTGCGTCTACGGCCCGATGCGCGAGCTGGACGACGCGGTGCTCAAGCGCATGAACATCAGCATCACCTACTTCGCGGCCGATGAAAACCTGGACGCCTTGGTGCAGCCCAACACCAAGCTGCTGTACGTGGAATCACCGGGTTCGCTGTTGTTTGAAATGCTGGACATGGGCGCGATGGCGGCCGTTGCCAACCGCCACGGCCTGGTGCTGGCCACCGACAACACCTGGGGCTCCGGCTATATCTACCGCCCGCTGACGCTGGGGGCGCAGGTGTCCGTCATTGCCGGCACGAAGTACGTGGGCGGCCACTCCGACCTGATGCTGGGTGCGGTGGTGACGAACGACGAGGCCATCGCCAAGAAGCTGAACCGCACGCAATACGCGATGGGGTATTCCATCAGCGCCGACGACGCCTGGCTGGCGCTGCGCGGCGTGCGCACGATGCCGATCCGCATGGCGCAGCACGCGCGCAATGCTATGCAGGTGTGCGAATTCTTCAAGAGCCGTCCCGAAACCGTGCGCCTGTTCCACCCGGCGTGGCCCGAAGATCCGGGCCATGCGCTGTGGCAGCGCGACTGCACCGGCTCCAACGGCATGCTGTCCGTCGAGCTGCGTCTATCGCCCGCCGGTGCGGGCGCTTTCGTGGATGCGCTGAGCTTGTTCGGCATCGGCTTTTCGTGGGGCGGCTACGAAAGCCTGGTGCAACTGGTGTCGCCCAAGGACCTGTCCAAGCATCGCTATTGGGGCGAAGGCGATAACGCGCTGGTGCGTTTGCACATCGGCCTGGAGTCGCCGGACGACATCATCGCCGACCTGACCCAGGCGCTGGAGAAGGCCGCCGCGGTCGGCGCATAACGCTGACGCCGCCGCCAGCGTTTGAGGGGGCGGCGCAATGTCTCAACGCATTCCCAAAAGCAAAGCGCCCCGGCCATGCGGCCGGGGCGCTCTGCAATCCCTGCGCAAACCGAATTACTGGTTGCGCGCCATCGGGATCAATTTGTTGACTTCCTTCAAGGCGCCTTCGTAGCTGTTGCCCGCCATGACCGGCGAGGTCATGAACTTGCCACCGACGGCAAACGACGGCGTGCCGTCGATGCGGTAGGCCTCGGTCAGTTGGGTGGCGCGTTGCACCTGCGCCTGCACGCTGAACGAATCGAAGACGGAATCGAACTTGGCGCGGTCCACGCCTTGCGTGGCAACCCAGTCGCCCATGGACTTCTTGTCGAACAGGCGCTTGTGTTCACCGTGGATGGCGGTGAAGAACTTGGCGTGCAGATCGGGGCGGTCCAGCGCTTGGAACGTGTAGTAGACCTGTTGCAGCGGCTTCATGCCGGCGTTGAACGCAATGGGAATCTGCTTGAGCACGACGTCCGACGGGGCCGTCTTGGCCCACTCTTCAACCATGGGTTCCATGGCGGCGCAATGCGGGCAGGTGTAGGCGAAGAATTCCAGCACTTCCACTTTGCCCGGGGTGTCCGACGGCAGCGGCGGATTGATTGCCACATAGGCTTGCGTGCCTTGCGCGTGGCTTACCGGGCTGAAGAACGCCGAGGCGGTCAGCGCGGCCGCGGCCATGATGCGAATGATCTTTGGGGACAACATGGATGAGAGGTTCCTGAGTAAAAAGTTACAGACAGGCCCGGGGCCGGATAAGTTCAATGCAAAAAATGGCGTCGGATAGGCTTACTGGCGCACCACGGCGGTTTCAATCTTGTTTTCGCCCAAGCGGCCGCGTGCGCGGTTCATGTCGTCCAGCCGTGCAAACGGGCCAACCCGCACCCGGTTTAGCGGTTTGCCGTTGACTTCCGCCTTTTGCACCGCCACCGGCAGGCCCAGCAGGATGATGCGCGCCCTTAACGATTCAGCATCGCTTTCGCCGCGAAACGCGCCTGCCTGCAAGTAATACGTGCCCGTTGCCGCCGGCGCGGCCTTGGCGGCTGGGGCTGGGGCGGGCTTGGACAGCGGTGTCGGGCTTGGATTTTGCGTTTGAGCCGGCGTTTGACCCGACGCGGCGGCCTGCGGCTTGTTGGTGGACGGCAAGGTGGCGATCAGCGCACCCAGGTCATCCAGCCGGGACGGCGTCTCATCGGGCTTGGACGTGGTGCCGGCGCCTGGCAGGGGCACCGGCGCGGTGGCGGTGGGACCGGTGGGCGGCGCGCCTGCCGGTCCGTCGCGTCCGTACAGGCCGGCGTTCGGATCCGGCGCCTGGCGCGGGTCGGGCAGCTTGCCCGTGTCGCCCTGGCGGCTGGCCCGGTCCACGAAGGGCACGGGAGCCTTGGTGACGTAAAAGGCCACGACGGCGGCCACGATCAAGCCTAGGAGCAGACCGGCGAGCGCCCCGTAAAGGGTGCTGCCGCTTTCGCCCGAGGAACGGCGGGTGGTTTTGCGCTTGGTTGCCATGAACCGATGTTACATCCGCTCGGGCGCGGACACGCCCATCAGCGTCAAGCCATTGGCCAGCACCTGACGCGTGGTGGCGGCCAGGCGCAGGCGGGCCAGCTTCAAGGCCACGTCGTCCACCAGCACACGTTCGGCGCTGTACCAGGCGTGGAAGTCAGACGCGCAATCGCGCAGCCAGAAAGCAATGTGGTGCGGCGACAGGTCTTGCGCGGCCAGCGCCACCACGTTGGGGAATTCGGCCAGGCGCTGCATCAGCGCGAATTCGGACGGCGCGGTCAGCAAGGACGTATCGGCGGCGGCCACGTCGGCGGCGGGCATGCCGGCGTTGTTGATCATCGTGCAGATGCGCGCGTGGGCGTACTGGATGTAATAGACCGGGTTCTCGTCGCTTTTCGACAAGGCCAGGTCCACGTCGAACACGAATTCGGTGTCGGCGCGGCGCTGGATCAGGAAGTAGCGCACGGCGTCGCGGCCCACCCAGTCGATCAGGTCGCGCATGGTGACGTAGCTGCCGGCGCGCTTGGAGATCTTGACCTCTTCGCCGCCGCGCATCACCTTGACCATCTTGTGCAGCACGTACGATGGGTAGTCTTTCGGAATGCCCTCACCCAGCGCCTGCAGGCCGGCGCGCACGCGGGCCACGGTTCCGTGGTGGTCGCTGCCCTGGATGTTCACGGCGCGGTGAAAGCCGCGTTCCCATTTGGCCTTGTGGTAGGCCACGTCCGGCACGAAGTAGGTGTAGCCGCCTTCGCTCTTGCGCATGACGCGGTCTTTGTCGTCGCCGGTGCCCAGTTCGGTGGTGCGCAGCCACAGCGCGCCGCCCTCTTCATAGGTATGGCCGCCGGCGACCAGCGCCTTGACGGTGGCTTCGACGCGGCCCGACGTGTACAGCGAGCTTTCCAGGTAGTAGTTGTCGAACGCCAGGCCGAAGGCCTGCAGGTCCAGGTCTTGTTCGCGGCGCAGGTAGGCCACGGCGAAGACGCGGATGTCGTCCAGGTTGTCGATGTTGCCGGTGGCGGTGACGGGCTCGCCGTCGGACGGCTGGATGGTCTTGCCGGCCTGGAAGTCGCGGGCGATGTCGGCGATGTAGTCGCCCTTGTAGCCGTCTTCCGGCCAGTCGGGGGATTCGGTCGTCAGGCCACGGGCGCGCGCCTGCACGCTGATGGCCAGGTTGTGGATCTGGTTGCCGGCGTCGTTGTAATAGAACTCGCGGGTGACGTCCCAGCCGATGGCGTCGTACAGGCGGCACAGCGCGTCGCCCAGCGCGGCCTGGCGGGCGTGGCCCACGTGCAGCGGGCCGGTGGGGTTGGCCGACACGAATTCAACCAGGATCTTCTCGCCGCTGCGCGGGGCGCGGCCAAAGCTTGCGCCCTGCTCGGCCACGGCGGCGATGACGGCCTGGCGCGCGGCGGCGGTGATGCGCAAGTTGATGAAGCCGGGGCCGGCCACTTCGGCGCTGTCGACCAGATCACGGGCCTCGGGGTTGGCCAGCAGCGTGTCCACGATGGCTTGGGCCAATTCGCGCGGGTTGCGGCGGGCCGGCTTGGCCAGTTGCATGGCCACGTTGGTGGCAACGTCGCCGTGGGCGGCAACCTTGGGGCGCTCGAGCAGCACGTTGGCCTGGGCGTCGGGAAGGCTCTGCGCAACGGCGGCCTGGATCAGGGAGATAAGCTGTTTTTGTTGCTCGGGGAGCATGGGCGTCTGAAGAAGTTCTGGGTGAGTGACCAAGGCGGGGATCAAGCGGACGGTGTCCGGGCCGGCGATGTCACGGGAATCATCCGGAATGATAGTTGATTTGGCGGTCCAACCGGCGGCCTCGGGGGCGCAAACTGTCCGGCAAGCGTTCGCGGGGACGGCGGAACTCTCAATAAAATCAATCGCCTAGGTTTGCGAGGGCGCGCCGACGGCAACCGCCCCTGCGCCCGCGCCATAGCGCCAGTTGGCATCGCTTTGGCGTTGGGGTAGTGTATGTAACGTATTCATTGAGGGAGACCGCAACATGCTGATTACCTTTCACTCCAAGGTCGTGGCCGAAGTTCTGATGGTGTCCGACCACGCCGTCCCCATCCTGCAGGCGGCGGGAAAGCCCATCGGCGACAAGATCCCCGAACGTGGTGTTTTCACCGTCGAGCAACTGGGCCCCGCCATCAGCGGCATCGAGCACGCCATTGAAAGCGCCGAGCGTCCCGACGAGGACGAAGACGACGAAGACAAGGCGCCCCGCTCGGCCATGGCGCGCATGGTCGGCTTGAAGGAACGCGCGTTTCCGCTGCTGGACATGATGCGGCAATCTCAAGCCGCGGGCGTCGAAGTTACCTGGGAAGCTTCGCGCGGTTGGTAAGCAATGTCGCCCGGCGGACAATCTGCCCGGCGTTTTTTGCCTACCCTTGCCGCCTGACGCCCTTTCAAGGAACCCCTTTATGCGCTGCGACATCACCATTGTTTTCGACACCCGCCGGTCGCTGGACCTGACCGCCACGGTGGAAACGTCCCCGCAACGCCAGAGCGACGCGCGCGACTGGTTCGACGGCGCCTGGGAAACCCTGGGCTGCGAACCGTTGCGCCCCAGCGGCAAAGTGCTGCTGTTGGACAAGGTGCTGGGCGTGGCCGACGCGCTGGGCTACGACACCCTGTCCTCCGACGCCAAGGAAGCCCGCGAGTTCGCGGAGCATCTGGCCATGGCGCTGGAGCGCCCGCGCATCACCGTCGACCTGCCGGGTTTGACCGTCGGCTACTGACGGCCCAGGCGCGGCATACGTGAAAATCCCCGCTCGCAAGGCGGGGATTTGCTTTGGGCGGCGTCTGCATGCCTTGCGGCAGCAGGCAAAATCCTAGCGGATCCCCGCCCGCATGAACGATTGCACGAACTGCCGCTGGAACAGCAGGAAGGCGATCAACAGCGGCGCGGCCGACATCAGGGTTGCGGCGGTGATGACCGACCAGTCGATGCCCTGGTCGGTGGACGAGAACACCTGCAAGCCCACCGTCAACGGCCGGGATTCGACCGAGTTGGTGATGATCAGCGGCCACAGGAAATTGTTCCAGTGGTGGCTGACCGACACCAGCCCATAGGCCACGTAGATCGGCTTGGCCAGCGGCACATATACCTTCCACAGAATCTGCATGGCGTTGGCGCCTTCCATGCGCGCCGCTTCCTCAAGCTCGCGCGGCACCGTCTTGAAGGTCTGGCGCAGCAGGAAGATGCCGAACGCCGAGGCGAAGTACGGCAGCCCGATGGCGAACACCGTGTCGCGGATGCCCAGTTGGCTCATCGACCGGTAGTTCTCCACCAGCAGCACGTCCGGCATGATCATCAGCTGCAGCAACACCAGCATGAAGACGAAATCGCGGCCCCGGAATTCAAAGCGCGCGAAGGCGTAGCCCGCCAGCGTGGACAGCACCAGTTGCGCCGCCAGCACCATCGTGACCAGCATGAAGGTGTTCAGGAAGTAGCGCGGAAACGGCGCGGCATTCCAGGCGCGCGCGAAGTTATCCAGCGTCAGCGGCGCGAACAGCTCGAAGCGGGTTGCGTAGGCCGGGGGGTGGAACGCCGCCCACATGGCATAGGCAAGCGGCAGAATCCACAACAGGCCCAGCGCCCAGGCGCCCAGGGTATCTAGCTTGTCTTTCATTGATAGTGCGTCCTGCGGTCCAGCCAGCGGAACTTGATCAGCGCGGTCAGCGCCAGTACCACCAGCAACACGACGGTCAGCGTGGCGGCGTAAGCCGTGTCCCAGAAACTGAAACCCACCTGGTAGATGTAGTACAGCAGCAAGGTGCTGGCGTTGTCCGGCCCGCCGCGCGTCATGACCACCACATGGTCCACCAGACGGAAGGCGTTGATCAGGGCATTGATCAGCACGAACAGCGTGGTGGGCATCAAGAGCGGCCACAGGATGCGGCGGAAATACTGCCAGCGCGAGGCGCCTTCCAGCATGGCGGCCTCGCGCAGCGACGGCGACACGGTCTGCAAGGCGGCCAGGTAGAAGATCATGAAAAAGCCGGCTTCCTTCCACACCGTTACCAGCATCAGCGCCGGCAAGGCGGTTGCGCTGCTACCCAGCCAGTTGGGGCCGGGCGCACCGAACCAACCCATTACCTGCGCAATCAAGCCGTATTGCGGCGTGTAGAAGAACAGCCAGATGTTGGCCACCGCCACCATCGGCAGCACCGTCGGCGTGAAGTACGCCATGCGCAGAAAGCCGCGGCCGCTCAGATTGCGGTTTACCCACAGCGCCATGATCAGCGCAATGCCGATGGACGTGGGGATCGTGCCCAGCGCAAACCACAGGTTGTTCCACAGCGACTGCCAGAACACCGGATCGTCACGCATCAGGGCGTAATTCTCCAGCCCCACGAACCGCGCCGGACGCGCGCCCTTGGGGGTGGAGAAAAAGCTGTGCCAAAGCGTCGCCACGGCCGGGTAGTGCGTGAACGCGGCGAGCAGCACGATGGCTGGCAGCAATAGCAGCCAGCCATAAAGCGCATGTAAAGAGCGGCTCATCGTGCTTGTCGGCTTACTTGTAGGAACGCAGCACGCGATCGGCCTCGCGCTGGGCGTCGGTCAGGGCTTGCTGCGGCGTCTTCGACCCGATCAGCGCCGCTTGCAGCGCATCGTTCAGGGTCTTGGTGACGCGCTGGTTTTCATGCGTGGAGAATTCCGCCACGCTGACTTCCAACTGGTCACGCGCGACGGTTGCGGCCGGCACTTCCTGTGCGTACTTCTTCATCTTCTCGGTCTGCCAGGCGGCCGGCGTCACGGCGACGTAGCCCGTGGCGATGCTCCAGTCAGCCGCGCGTTCCGGCGTGGTGGCCCATTGCGCGAACTTCAGCGCGGCTTGTTGCTGCGCCGGCGTGCCGCTCTTGAAGATGTAGAAGTTGCCGCCGCCCGTGGGGCTGCCGCCGCGCTTTTGCTTCGGCATCATCGCAACGCCGAACGGGAAGTCGGCATTCTTGCGGATGTTGGTGAGGTTGCCGGTGGTGGTCCAGACCATGGCCGCCTTCTTCTCCAGGAAGTCCTTCGGCGTGGTGCCCCAGTCGATCGTGCCGGTCGGCATGATCTTGTGCTTGGCCGACAGGTCGCGCCAGAACTGGGCGGCTTCCACCACCGCCGGCTTGTCCAGGTAGACCTCGTTGCCGGCCTCGTTCATCAGGATGGCGCCGTTGGGCGTGGTTAGCGCCTGGAACAGCCAGTACGCGAACGCGCCGCCTGACGGAATCTCGATGCCCCATTGCGTGGTGTTGCCCGAGGCGTCCTGCTTGGTCAGCTTCTTGCCGTATTCAACCAGTTCGGCCCAGGTGGCGGGCGCGCGTTCGGGGTCCAGGCCCGCGGCCTTGAACAGGTCCTTGTTGTAGTACATGACGATGGTCGAACGCTGGAACGGCACACCCCAGGTGTGGCCGCCCGTGCGGCTGTTCTGCATGAAGGCGTCATAGAAGCTGCCCAGCCACTTCTTGTCGGCATCGGACTTCGCCAGCGAATCGATCGGCACGATGGCGTCTTCGTCGATCAGGGTGAACATGTCGGTCGACAACAGCACAGCCAGTTGCGGCGGCGTGCCACCCTTGAGCGCCGTCAGCGCCTTGGCGATGGAATCCTGGTAGGAGCCTGCGTAGATGGGCTTGATCTTGATGTCGGGGTTTTCCTTCTGGAATTCCGCCACCATGTCGTCGACGATCTTGGTGATGGGGCCGCCCACGGCCACCGGGTAATAGAACTCGACTTCAACGGGTTTGTTCTGCGCCTGTGCCGGCAGGGACAGGCAGGCGGCGGCCAGGCTGGCGGCCAGGGTCTTCAGTACGATGCGTCGCATGGTGCGTTTCCTTTCCTGTGGATTGGGCGTCTTTCAGCGCCCGTCGGTGTTGATGACCGCCGAATCGGCGGCAAAGAAATGCTGTTGCTCGTTCGGCCAGGACAGGCCCAAGGCCTCGCCGGCGCGAGCGCGCAGGTGGCCGCCAACTCGCACGGCGACGCCACTGGTGTCTCCAACGCGGCACACCACAATGGAGTCCGCGCCGAAGTACTCGACGCTTTCGACGATGGCGGGCATGCCCGCGCCGTCGATGCGGATGTGTTCGGGGCGCACGCCCAGCTTGACCGCGCCGGCCGGTGCATTCGCAATGGCCGGGCCATGCGTGCCGGTGATGACCGTGGAACCATGCAGGCTGGTCAGTGCGATCAGGTTCATGGGCGGCGTGCCGATGAAGCGGGCGGCGAATTCGCTGGCCGGGCGCGCATACAGGCCGTCAGGCGTGTCGTGCTGTTCGATCTGGCCGCCGCGCAACAGCACCACCTGGTCGGCCATGCTCATGGCCTCGGTCTGGTCGTGCGTGACATACACCATGGTGATGCCCAGGTCCTGCTGCAACGCGCGGATCTCGCGGCGCATCTCGTGGCGCAGTTGCGCGTCCAGGTTCGACAGCGGCTCGTCCATCAGGCACACCGGCGCTTCGGAAATCACGGCGCGCCCCAACGCCACGCGCTGTTGCTGGCCGCCCGATAATTGCGACGGCTTGCGGTCCAGCAGATGGGCCAGGCCCAGCAGCGCGGCCACGCGCTGCAAGCGGCGGTCGAAATCGCGCGCGGGTTCCTTGCGCACCTTCAAGCCGAACAGGATGTTCTCGCGCACGGACAAGTGCGGGAACAGCGCGTACGACTGGAACACCATCGAAATGCGGCGCTTGGCGGGAGGCAGTTGCGTCACGTCGCGGTCGCCGATGCGGATGGTGCCCGACGTGGGCGTATCCAGCCCGGCAATCATGCGCAAGGTGGTCGACTTGCCGCAGCCCGACGGGCCCAGCAGTACCGTGAAGCTGCCTGCCGGCACCGTGAAGCTCACGCCATGGATGGCGGCGGCGTTGCCGTACTGTTTGGTGAGGTTATCCAGAACGATGGATGACATGCTGTCTCGAAGATCTAATTGTTAGATCCGCATTGTTGCCTGTTATGAAAACCTTTTCATTGTGCAGCGCAAACATGACGGATTCGTGGCAAGTTCCACGGCTTCAAACTGCGCGACGCCTATTCGGCGCAGCGCTCATGCAAAGGGATACGGGCCGGGGTAATCCCCGATAACGGCGTGGTGCGTGACAAGATTCTTGCCCTGCCACCAATGCAGCTGGTAGCCCGGCGGTTCCATGATGTATTGCAGCGTCGGACGGGGCCCGAGCTCCAGCGCCAACTGGTGCGCGGTGCCGGGGCAGGTTGAGGCGATGGTGCCGCCAAAGCGCTGGAAGATCGTGCGGTGCAAATGGCCGCACAACACGCGTTCGACGTTGGGAAAGCGCGACACGATGCGCTCCAGTTCCGGTGCGCCGGCCAACAGGCCGATGTCGTCCATGTGTTCAATGCCGGTCAGGAAAGGCGGATGGTGCATCACCACCAGCGTGGGGCGGTCGGGTTGTTCAGCCAGACGCGCCGCCAGCCAGTCCAGTCGGTCCTGGCAAAGCTCGCCATGGCTTTTCATTGGCACCACGGTGTCCAGCGCCAGCAAGCGCAGCGGATAGGTCTCGATCGCGTATTGGATGAACGGGCCGCCGCCTTGCAGGTAAGCATGATCGGGAAATGCCGCGCGTAGCTCCGCGCGATCGTCATGGTTGCCCGGCAGCAGAAAATACGGAATCTCCAGCGCGCTCAGGTGGTCGCGCAGTACCTGGTATTCATGCGGGCGGCCCAGGTCGGTCAAGTCGCCCGTGATCAGCACGCAGTCGGGGCGCGGTGTCAGCGCGTTCAACGCGTCTATGGCCGGCGCGAGGAACGCCGCGGGGTCAATGACGCCGTAGGCCTTGTCGCCCGGGGTGCGCATGTGCAGGTCGGTGATTTGTGCGATGAGCATGATGCGTGCGGTGTGTGGGGTTTGGATGAAAGCCGCGGAATGTCGTCAGTGAAATCCGGTCAACGACGCACGGAAGCCGCGGTGCCGCCGACCACGATGCAATGCGGCAGGCGGTTCGATTGCGGCGGCTGGCCGTGAATTTGCGCCAGCAGGTTCGAGCACGCTGTCTGCCCGATGCCGTCGCTGGGTTGCGCCACGGTGGTCAGCGGCGGGGTCAGCAAGGCGCCAAAGCGCATGCCGTCAAAGCCGCAGACCGAAATATCGCTGGGCACGCGCAGCCCCAACGCCACCAGGTCGGCGATGACGGCGGTTGCCAACAGGTCGTTCGAGCAGAACAGCGCGGTGGGCGCCTGCTTGCCTCGCAGCGCGGCCTTGAGCACGTCGGCGTCGCTGCCGGTATGCGAGCTCATGGCGATGTGCTGCACGGTGTCCAGGTTCAGCTTCTTGGCGCAGGCGCGCGCGCCCATCAGCCGGCGGCGCGCACGGTCGGACGCGGTCAAGGGGCCGGTCACCAGCGCAATGCGGCGGTGCCCCAGTGCGGCCAGGTGCGCAACCATGTCACTGGCCGCGGCGCGATTGTCGACAGAGGCAAACGGGTGAGTGGACGACTCGTTATAGACGAGCACGTAGGGCATGCCGGCGCTGTCCAGATCGTCCAGCGTGGCGCTTTTGTTCACGTCGGCAACGGTAAGAATCAAGCCATCCACCTGATGGTCCATCAAGCCTTGCACTGCCGCCGATTCAACGGCCGGGTCATAGCCGGTGGCGGTCAGCATGACGCTGTAGCCGGATTCTCGCGCCCGCCGTTCCGCGCCTTCGAAGCATTCGGCAAAGACGGGATTGGACAAGGTGGGCAGAATCAAACCTATGGTGCGGGTGCTGCCCGACCGCAGGCTGCGGCCCACGCGGTTGGGCCTGAAACCGGCGCGCTTGGCCACGTTGCGGATGTGCGCCAGCGTGTCGGGATGCACGATCTCGGGCTGGTTGAACGCGCGCGAAACCGTCGCCGGCGAAACACCTGCCTTGCGAGCCACTTCAATAATGGAAAAGCGGGGCGACGGGCGCGTAGCCATATCTGAATTACTGCCGATTTACTGAAAACGATTTCATCTTACAAGACAAATATGACCTTTGTGTTGCACGGGTTTGCGCTATGCTGACGTGAACGCAACAACACAAAGCCAGGGCGCGGCGTAGTCGGTTTACCCGGGAAAACACGGTGTTTTCGGTGTTTTTCCCAATTGACGCGACGCGCACAATGGTTGGGATCGGTCCGCAGAAATCGCGTGGCGACAATGCCTCGCGGCAAGCAGGACAGACCCTCGGTCAAGGGGACCGGGTGCGCAGTCAGTAGCCACGCCATGCGCGGCGCCGGGATAGAGGAACAGGAAATGTCTACAGCCTTGAACAGACTTGGCGCGCTTGAAGCCGCGCGCAAGCTGCAACGGCGCGAGTTGACCGCGGTGCAACTGGTGCGGGCCTGTTTTGCCCGCATCGAGCAGCGCGAGAACACCATCCATGCATGGACGGCGCTGCAGAAGCAAGCGGCGCTGGAGCACGCGCAGGCCTTGGATGAAGGCGCCTTGCGCGGCCCCTTGCACGGGCTGCCCATTGGCGTGAAAGACCTGTTCGACACCTTCGATCTGCCCACCCGTTATGGCTCTCCCATTTACGAACGCCACCGTCCCGGCCTGGATGCGGCTTCGGTGGCGCTTTGCCGTGGCGCGGGCGCCGTGGTGGTGGGCAAGACCGTCACGACCGAATTCGCCACCTACCAGGCGGGCCCTACGCGAAATCCGCGCAACGAAGCCTATACGCCGGGCGGCTCGTCCAGCGGTTCAGCGGCCGCTGTCGCTGACGACATGGTGCCCTTCGCGCTGGGGTCGCAAACGGCGGGCTCGATCATTCGTCCGGCGTCGTACTGCGGCATCGTGGGCTTCAAGCCTTCCTTTGGTGCGATTCCGCGCGCGGGGGTAAAGAGCCTGGCCGAATCGTTGGACACCGTTGGTGGATTCGCGCGCTCGGTGCCGGACGTGGCGTTGTTCGCCTCGGTCATGATGCGCGATGCGCGCATGCTGGACTTGTCCTACGACGCCAAGCCGCGCATCGGCATGTGCCGCACGCTGCAATGGCGGCATGCGCACGCGGAAACCAAGGAAGCTTTCGCGCAGGCCGCGGCCACGCTGTCGCGCGCCGGCGCCGTGGTGCAAGAGGTGCCGCTGCCCGCGCAGGATTGCATGCTGGTGCAGTTGCACGCCGACATCATGGCGTTCGAAGCCTCGCAGTCGCTGGCCTACGAACGCCTGCAACACGCCAGCCAGCTCAGTCCGAAGATTCAGGCGGTGCTGGAAGCGGGGTCACAGATCACGGCTGAACAACACATCAGAAATCTGGCGCGGGCCGAAGAATCGCGTGCCCGCGTGAACAGCTGGTTCGACGACTACGACGTGGTGCTGGCGCCCAGCGCCGCTGGCGAAGCCCCGTTCGCCGACTTGGGCACGGGCGACCCGCAGTTCTCGCGTCCCTGGACGCTATTTGGCCTGCCCTGCTTGAACCTGCCCTTTGCCACCGGCCCGCAAGGCCTGCCCGTTGGGCTGCAGTTGATCGGGCAACGCTACGAAGACTACCGCGCGCTGGCAATCGGCGCCTGGGTCCATGAGCGGTTGCTGGAGGCCAACGCACCCGATATCGGTGCGTCCGATATGTGGCCGCGCGGTTGAACGCTATTCGGACTGTGTTGAGCGGAAAGCAGAAAGCCCGCCGATAAGGCGGGCTCTGTTTTGCCGGGTGCGCCAAAGAGAGGTGTGTCTTTGGGTGGTGGCCAGCCCATGTTTCGGGCTGGCTGTGGGCGTTCAGTGCAGCTTGTGCAGCGGAATCACGCGGCTTCGGTTGCTTCCTGGTCAACGGAGGCCACGGCGCCCGCATTGATGTGACGGTTGACGGCGCTCAGCACGGCCTGGAACGACGCGGTCACGATGTCGCGGTCGATACCCACGCCAAAGCCCGTGCTGGACTCGCCGACGCGCAGTTCCACGTAGGAAGCGGCGCGCGTGCCGGTGCCGGTGCCAATGGCGTGCTCGTGGTAGTCCATGATGCGCACGGGCACGTCCAGCGCGGCAACGAAGGCCGAGATGGCGCCATCGCCCTTACCCGTTACGACCCGGCGTTCGCCGTTGTATTCGAGTTCGGCTTCGATGCTGAAGTGCTGGCCTTCACCCGCCGACGGGTTGCCGTCGATGCGGTGGCGGATCAGCTTCCACGGCGTGTTCTGTTCCAGGTATTCGCGGTTGAAAATCGTGTGCACGTCGTCCGCGGTGACTTCGCTGCCGGTCTCGTCCGTGACGCGCTGGATGGCGCGGCTGAATTCAATTTGCAGGCGGCGCGGCAAGACCAGGCCGTGTTCCTGTTCAAGCAGGTACGACACGCCGCCCTTGCCGGACTGGCTGTTCACGCGGATCACGGCGTCGTAGCTGCGGCCAAGGTCGGCGGGGTCGATGGGCAAGTACGGTACTTCCCAGACGGCGTCGGCCTGTTGCAGCGCAAAGCCCTTCTTGATGGCGTCCTGGTGCGAACCCGAGAACGCCGTGAAGACCAGGTCGCCCGCGTACGGATGGCGCGGGTGCACCGGCAATTGGTTGCAGTATTCGGCGCAACGGCGCACTTCGTCGATGTCCGAGAAGTCCAGGCCCGGATGCACGCCTTGCGTGTACAGGTTCAACGCGAGCGTGACGAGGTCGACGTTGCCGGTGCGTTCGCCGCTGCCGAACAGGCAGCCTTCGATCCGGTCGGCGCCGGCCATCACGGCAAATTCAGCGGCCGCAACTGCCGTGCCGCGATCATTGTGCGGGTGCACGCTAAGCACGATGCTGTCGCGGCGCGCCAGGTTCTTGTGCATCCATTCGATCTGGTCTGCGTACAGGTTGGGGCTGGTCGCCTCAATCGTGGCGGGCAGGTTCAACACCATCTTGTGGTCGGGCGTGGGCTGCCACACATCGGCCACGGCGTCGGAGACTTCCAGCGCGAATTCGGGTTCGGTGGTGCTGAACACTTCGGGCGAATACTCGTAGCTCCATTTGGTTTCGGGGCGCTGCGAGGTGTATTGCTTGATCAGGCGCGTGCCGGTGGTGGCGATGCCCTTGATCTCGTCCTTGGACATGTTGAACACGACCTTGCGGAAGGCCGGCGCGCAGGCGTTGTACATGTGGACGATGGCTTGCTTGGCGCCGGCGGCGGCTTCCACGGTGCGGCTGATCAGGTCTTCACGCGACTGCGTCAACACGATGATGGTGACGTCATCGGGGATGCGCTTTTCGTCGATGAGCTTGCGCACGAAATCGAAGTCGGTCTGCGACGCCGACGGGAAACCCACTTCAATTTCCTTGAAGCCGATTTTCACCAGTTGCTCGAAGAAGCGGAGCTTGCGCTCGACGCTCATCGGTTCGATCAATGCCTGGTTGCCGTCGCGCAAGTCGGTGCTCATCCAGATCGGCGCCTTGGTGATGCGGCGGCTGGGCCAGGTGCGTTCGGAGAAGTCGCGGGTAAAGGGCGCGAAGGGGACGTATTTGGTGGCGGGGTTGGCAAGCATCATTACTACACCTCGATCGGTATCTTTTGAATCCCGTGAGCACTGAGTCTCGGCGGCGCCTGTGACCGGATGACGGTTTTGCGCCAGGGGTTGCCGTGATTAACCGGCAGGATTCACAAATAAATGGGGGAAATCGCGTGTGGCAAACGTGGCTGCCGAGCTACCACGGGGACACTAGGCCCGGCAACCGATCGGTAGGTATAGCGATAGCGCGGCGGCAAAGGACGAGCGAGCGCGCAGGCCGGCGACCGGAGCGGCAAAGCGTCCGGTGGCAATCGCGGGGAGGGTGCGGTAAGCGGCCATAGGGTGCTAGTCAAACATACTTTTTCGACAAGCGCAAACAGAAACTGCCAGGTTGGGGGTCAGCGCGCCGGGCCGATACGCGGTTCGACGTAGCGTTCGGTGCGGGTTTCGCCACGCGGTTCGCGACGGCCCTCATCGCGCGGATCCCGGGCCGGCGGGCTGGCCGATCCGTCCAGAATCTGCGCCTGTTCCGCCACCATGGCGATCTTGCCACTGCGATTGTGGCGAATTTCAGACAATGCGCGGCGCAAGTCGCCTACAGTGAAGGGTTCCTGGCGGTCGCCCCAGGTCCAGCGCAGTACGCCCAGCGACTCTTCAGTCAGATTGGGCGCCAGATCGGCCAGCACGTCGGTGCTCACCGGCGTCGCGGCGCCCGAGGCCAGGCTGGCCGAAAACCAGGCGCGCACGGAGAAGAAGACAATCAGGGTCCAGATGCCGGTGACGACCCACCAGATGTAAGGATTGACCTTCTGCGCCATGTCTTGGGTGGGTTGGCCCAGGGTATGCAGGAAGTCGTAGTTCATGCGCTTGCCGAAATCCAGTATCCACGAGGCAATCAGATACCAAAGGACGACGGCGACGGCGATCACTATCGCGCGCACAACGATTCGGGGTAGCGCCAGTTTGAGCAGGGTCTGGCCGATAAGTCGGCTGTCCTGGCGAACGCTTGCGGGCGAAGTCAGATTCATCATGCAAAATATTGTACCTATGACCCGTCCAATTTTAGAACTGCGACCTGGCCAGCATTTGACGCTGACCCCTCAGCTACAGCAATCGATCCGATTGTTGCAGTTGTCCACGCTCGACCTCGAGGCCGAGATCTCGCAAGTGCTGGCGGACAACCCGCTGCTGGAGCGGGAAGACGACACCCCCGCCGCCGAGGCGCAAGCCGAATCCGAGCGCGAGTCCTCCGTGCAGGACGATGAACCCGCCGTCGAACGAGATTCCCCCGCCGAAGAAATGCCTGGGTCTGGCGGGGTGTATTCGGACGATGATTCCGGCCTGCCCGAGGCGGCGCGCCCCGACACCCTGCGCGAGCACCTGTTGGGCCAACTGATGTTGACGCGGGCCGCCCCGCGCGACGCCGCGCTGGCAGCCCTGCTGATCGACGAGCTGGACGAAAACGGGTATCTGGGATCGCCGCTTGAGGAAATCCTGACGTGGCTACCCGCCGACATGGAACCGGACCTGGACGAATTGCGCGCTGCGCTGTCCTTGTTGCAGTCGTTCGACCCCCCTGGCATCGGTGCGCGCGACATGGCCGACTGCCTGGTGTTGCAGTTGCGCCACCCTGACCTGAGCCGTCTGCCGGAAGCGGCGGACGCATCGGTCCTGGCGTGCGCGCGCGCGATCTGCGCACAGCATCTGCCCGTGCTGGCCACGGGTAACGCCGCCCGTCTGTGCGCCGCCGTGGGCTGTGACGAGGCGACTTTCCGCGCCGCCCATACTCTGATCCTGCGGCTTGAACCCCGCCCCGGTCGCGCCTGGACCGTGCCGGCCGCCGACTACGCCGTGCCCGACGTCATCGTGCGCAAGACCCGGCGCGGCTGGCAGGTCACGCTGAATAGCGCTGCGGTGCCCCGGCTACAGATCAACGGCCTGTATGCGCAGATGCTGGGCAATCAGAAGGAATCCGCGCACGCCGGCTTGCAGACCCAGTTGCAGCAGGCCAGATGGATGATCCGCAACGTGGAGCAGCGCTTTGACACGATCCTGCGGGTGGCCCAGGCGATCGTGGAACGCCAGACTGCGTTCTTCAGTCAAGGGCCATCGGCCATGCGTCCGCTGATCCTGAAAGACATTGCGGGCGAGCTTGGCTTGCACGAATCGACCATTTCACGGGCTACTACGCAGAAGTACATGCTTACTCCGTTTGGTACGCTGGAGCTCAAGCGCTTCTTCGGCACGGGCGTGTCCACGGACGGGGGGGATGCGACTTCCGCCACCGCGGTGCAGACGTTCATCCGCCAAATGGTGGCGGAAGAGAACCGCGCCAAGCCCTTGTCGGATAGCCAGATCATGCAGAAACTGGCCGATCAGGGGATAGTCATCGCCCGCCGGACGGTGGCAAAGTACCGCGAGGCGCTGCGGATTGCCCCCGCCACGCTGCGCAAGGCGCAGGCCAGCGCGCGTTGAAATAGGGGACGATTCCGCGCGGATTCGTCCTTTGTATCAAGGGCTTGCGTGACAATTCCGCTACAACTTTTTTTGGGTGCGGGGCTTGTCATTCGTCGAATAATTTTCGATAATCATTCGCATGTACATTTGCGTATGTAATGCCATCACCGAACGCCAAGTCCGCGCCAGCGTGGACGGTGGCGCGACGACGCTGTCCGACCTGCAATTCGAGCTGGGCGTAGCCACGTGCTGCGGCTGCTGCGCGGCAACCGCCGCCGAATACCTGCCGGGCGGCCGCTGCTCCAGCGTGTGCGACGTTCGCTCCATCGCCGTTCCGGTCAATGCTCCTGCCACGCTGGTTGAGTCGGGCGCGGCTGCCAACAACAGCAGCTTCCCCATTCCGCTGGTCGCCGCGGGCTGAGTATTGCCGTCCCCTTCCGGCTCGCTGAGGTTTCCCAGCGGGCCGCGCTGTTTTTCCTTCCAGATTTCCACTGCTGTTCCTGCAGTTTCTCCCGCTGTTTTCCTGTCGATCCCCTTTTGCCCGCGCCGGGTTGCAAATGCACAACCTGACGGCATCAGCGCGTATGTCGCCGAAAACACCCAGCCTTCCTCTCATTTACCGAGCCCTCGCGCGCAATATCCTGAACGATTGCGGCGTATCGGTGCGCGCAAGGCCGCATATCGCTTGCCTTGTGTGTGCAAGGCATCAAGTACGCATACTCATTCTCATTGGCTTGTCGCTTTCTTGTAGCGGTCCTAAAGCGGTTTACCAAATGCAGAGCAAGGCTAGGCGCGGCCCCGCGGCAGGTGGTAGTCTGCCGGGGTTGCGTACGCGCGGCATCGTGCGCTCCTTTGTCGCGATGCACTCGCGTCGCGCCTGACTGCAAGGAGTCCATTATGAAAGGCGACAAAACCGTCATCCAGTTCTTGAACAAGCAACTGACCAACGAACTGACGGCCATCAACCAATATTTCCTGCATGCTCGCATGCTGAATCACTGGGGCTTCGACAAGCTGGGCAAGCACGAGTACGAAGAGTCCATCGGTGAAATGAAGCATGCGGATCGCCTGATCGCGCGCATCTTCATGCTGGACGGCCTGCCCAACCTGCAAGATCTGCACAAGCTGCTGATCGGTGAAGACGTGCCCGAGCTGCTTGCCTGCGACCTGAAGCTGGAGCAAGCCGCCCACACGACCGTCGTGGAAGCCATTGCCTATTGCGAATCGGTGCGTGACTACGTCTCGCGCGATCTGTTCCAGGACATCCTGGACGACACCGAAGAACACATCGATTATCTGGAAACCCAGATTGAACTGATCGACAAGGTCGGTATCCAGAACTACCTGCAAAGCCAGATGTCCGTGCCCGAGTAATCGGTTCGACAGCAGGCAAGAAAATGGCGCCCCGTGGGGCGCCATTTTCATGGGCGGCGTAAAGAAAATACGGCGTTACTGTGCGCCGAGTTACTGCGGCCGGGCCGGGCATTCGGCCATCGTGCCCCAGGCGCGGTTGGGCGCACAGTACTTGTTGCGCGCATTCCAAGAGCACGAGGGGCGCTCGAAGAAGCCTTGCGTGGCGCAATGGGCCAATTCGCGTTTGAGCGCGTCCTGCCAGCCGGGTACGCCCGGCGCGGGCGATGTGTTGGGCGGGGGCGGAGGCGCCTGGATCATTTGCGACGTGCCGTAGCCGCTGGTTTGCATCTGACCGCCGTTGATGGCGGTAGACGTGCCAGGCACTTGCAGATCCATTGTGGTGACATCCGAAGAGCCTGACGGCAACGGCACTTCCGAGGCCGCCGCGATTTCTCGCGCCTGTTCGGGCGTGATGCGCTCGCGCGAGATCTGCACGGCGGGATCGCTGACGGTGTCGAACAGCGACACCGTGTTGACCTGCCATTCCCGGTCAGCGGGCTTGTCCGGCACGCCCAGCGTGCCGTCAATGCGGGGCTGCGGGGGTTGCGCCACATAAGGGCGTCCGTTGGCGTCCAGCACAGGTTGCTGCGAAGCCGCCGCGTCCTGTCCAGGAGCCGGTGCCGCGGGCGGCGCGTGTGCTACCAGCCAGTCACCCAGTTGAATACCGCCCCAGGCCGACGCGCCAAGCGCGACCAGGAGCGTTGCGAATAATAAGCGCCAAGACATTGCTACCCTCATCTGCCGTGCGGAGCCCGAACGGGCCTACGCCTTGTCCCCGAAAACCTTGCCTCCATGCTCGCGCATGGCATGGAATTTAACCTCGGGATACAGATCCTCGGCTACGCGCAACTGCGCGTGGGAACTGACCAAAAAGGCCGCCGCATCGACGACATCATAGGCGATATGGGCGGCATTGGCATCCATGAACTTGCGCAGCGCTTTCGGGTTTTCAGACGTAATCCAACGTGCCATTGTGTAGCGCGAAGGCAGCATCCGGGCGTCCGCGCCGTACTCGGTTTTGAGGCGGTGAGCGACCACTTCAAACTGCAATTGGCCGATGGCGCCCAGCAGCAACGAGCCGCCGGCGGCCTCGGGGCGGAACACCTGAATGGCGCCCTCTTCGCCCAGTTGGGTCAGGCCGGTGCGCAGTTGCTTGGTGCGCAGCGGGTCCTTCACTTCCACCGCCTGGAACAGTTCAGGCGCGAAGAACGGCAGGCCGGTGAACTGCAGCGTTTCGCCTTCGGTCAGCACGTCGCCCAGTTGCAGCACGCCGTGGTTCGGAATGCCGATCACGTCGCCGGCATAGGCCTCGTCCAGCAGCTCGCGCCGTTGCGACAGGAAAGACACCACATTGTTGGGCCGCATTTCCTTGTTGGTGCGGGCCACCTTCAAACGCATGCCGCGTTCAAAGCGGCCCGAGCTGACGCGCACGAATGCAACGCGGTCGCGGTGGGCCGGGTCCATGTTGGCTTGCACCTTGAACACCACGCCGGTGAACTTGGGTTCCTCCGGCAGCACTTCGCGTTGCAGCGCCATGCGCGGGCCGGGGGGCGGCGCGTGGTCGACCAGCGCATCCAGCACTTCCTGGACGCCGAAGTTATTGATGGCGGACCCGAAGAACACCGGGGTCTGCTTGCCGGCCAGGAACTGATCGCGGTCGAACGGGGGCGCGGCTTCGTTGATGAGCTCGATCTCGCCGCTGGCCTGGTCAAACGCCGAGCCGTAACGGCGGGCGATTTCGGGGTTGCTCAGGCCTTCGATGACGTCGTCATTGTCCGAGCGGCGTTCCTGC
Organism: Achromobacter spanius; assembly: GCF_003994415.1. Lineage (NCBI taxonomy): Bacteria > Pseudomonadati > Pseudomonadota > Betaproteobacteria > Burkholderiales > Alcaligenaceae > Achromobacter > Achromobacter spanius. Next base: position 141,704 of record NZ_CP034689.1, read on the forward strand.
CCGGGGCGGAACACGCGCATGCGATCGCGGCGAATGTCGAACACGCCGCCAAAGGCCTTGCCCATGCCGACCGGCCACGAGAACGGCACGGCGTCCATGCCCAGGTGGCCTTCGATTTCAGACAGCAGTTCCAGCGGCTCGCGCACTTCGCGGTCCATCTTGTTGATGAACGTGATGATGGGCGTGTTGCGCGCGCGGCAGACCTGCAGCAGGCGGATCGTCTGCGGTTCGACGCCGTTGGCGGCGTCGATCACCATCAGCGCGGCGTCCACCGCCGTCAGCACCCGGTAGGTATCTTCCGAGAAGTCCTGGTGGCCCGGGGTGTCGAGCAGGTTGATGACGCAGTCGCGGTATTCCATCTGCATGACCGACGAGGCCACGGAAATGCCGCGTTGCTTTTCAATTTCCATCCAGTCGGACGAGGCATGGCGCGAGGCTTTGCGCGCCTTGACGCTACCGGCGATCTGAATCGCGCCTGCGAACAGCAAGAGCTTTTCGGTCAGCGTGGTCTTGCCCGCGTCGGGGTGGGAAATGATCGCGAACGTTCGGCGCCGCGCAACTTCGTGAGGGATATTCATGGTCGGGGAGATTGTACTTAACGCCGCTTTTGGAGCCGGCGCGGTACGGCATCGTGCATGAAAAAGCCTTGGGGCACGCGCTGTCGCCAGCGAGCGCGCCAAGGCCCGAAAATTCAGGAATGGCGGCGGAACGACGCCAGGAATACACCAGCCAGAATGAACAGCGACCCAAAAGTGCGGTTCATCCAGCGGATGTGCTTGGCGTCACGCAGCAGGCGCAGCACGCGCGCCGCCAACAACGTATAGACACCCATGGCGACCAGGTCGGTGAAGGCCAGCGTACCGGCCAGCGCCATGTACTGCGGCGTCAGCGCCAACGTGGGGTCCACGAACTGCGGCACCACGGCCAACAGGAACACCGTGCCCTTGGGGTTCATGGTGTTGATCAGGAAGCCGCGCATGACGAGCTCACGGATCGAGGCCTGCTTGGGGTCGCCCGCATCCACCGCGACGGGCGCGGCGTCGGTGCGGATCTGGCGCACGCCCAGGTAGATCAAATACGCCACGCCCAGATACTTGACCACATTGAAGGCCATTTCAGACGTAGCCAGCACCGCGCCCAAGCCCACGGCCACCACGACGAACTGGAACAGGATGCCCAGGATGAGGCCGGCCGTGTTCCAGTAGCCGCGTGCAAAACCGTATTTCAATCCAGATGACATCGCGGAAATCGCGCCCGCCCCGGGTGAGAACGAAATGGCCCAGGAGGCCAGGAAGAACGTCAACCAGGTGGATAAGGTCATGATGGCGCGGGTCCTTGGATCGCAGGATAGAGGTGCCGGGATATTACTCGCTTGGCTTTACTTGCCCAGCAAGGCCGCGCGCGGACGACCCGAGCCGCCATTGCCCGCCGGACGCGGGGCGCCTTCGGGACGGCGGGGGGCCTGCTGCGGACGGCTTTCGCCGCGACCAGCGTGAGCCGGACGGTCAGCGGGCTTGCCATCGCGTTGGCCACCGTTGCCACGGCCCTCGCCGCCGGCGCGAGCCGGTGCGGGGGCGCGGCCACCGGTGGCTGCGCGAGCCTGGCCCTGGGCCGGACGCGAACGGCCGGCGCCAGCGTTGCCGCCGCGGCCGGCGTTACCGCCATTGCCGCCACGACCGCCGTTGCGATTGCCGCCGCGCGGGCTGCGCGCGTCTTCATCGCGTTCCTGGCGTTCAAAGGCGGCGGCGCTGGTGGGCGACGGGGTCCAGCCTTCGACCGGCTTGCGCTCGATCGTCTTCTTGATCAGGCGTTCGATGTCTTTCAACAGCTTGATTTCGCTGTTGTCGACCAACGAGACGGCCGCGCCCGTGGCGCCGGCACGGCCGGTACGGCCGATACGGTGCACATAGTCTTCCGGCACGTTCGGCAGTTCAAAGTTCACCACCTGGGGAAGCTGGTCGATGTCCAGGCCACGGGCGGCGATGTCGGTCGCCACCAGCACCGTCACGGTGCTGTCCTTGAAGCCGGCCAGCGCGCGGGTGCGGGCCGATTGGCTCTTGTTGCCGTGGATGGCGGCGGCGGTCAGGCCGTCCTTGACCAGCTTTTCAGCCAGGCGGTTGGCGCCGTGCTTGGTGCGCGTGAACACCAGCACCTGATGCCAGCCGCTTTCACGGATGATGTGGCTGATCAGGTCGCGCTTGTGATGCTGTTCCACCATGTGCACCGTCTGGGTGACCAGTTCGGTGGCGGTGTTGCGCGGGGTGACGGACACTTCGCCCGGATTGTTCAGCACGCCGCGCGCCAGGGTACGGATTTCGTCCGAGAACGTGGCGGAGAACAGCAGGTTCTGGCGTTGCTTGGGCAGCAGGGCAAGAATCTTGCGGATGTCGCGGATGAAGCCCATGTCCAGCATGCGGTCGGCTTCGTCCAGCACCAGGATTTCGACGCCGGACAGGTCCACCGTCTTCTGGCCGCAATGGTCCAGCAAACGGCCCGGCGTGGCCACCAGGATGTCCAGCGGCTTGCGCAGCGCGGAGATCTGGGGGTTGATATTGACGCCGCCAAACATCACCATGGACGTCAGCGAGGTGTATTTGCCGTAGGTCTGCACCGATTCGGCCACCTGCGCGGTCAGTTCGCGCGTCGGGGTCAGGATCAGGCAACGGGGGCGGCCGGGCTTGCGCGCTTCCGGCTTTTGCTGCATCAGCAAATGCAGGATGGGCAGCGTGAAACCGGCGGTCTTGCCGGTGCCGGTCTGGGCGGCGGCGAGCAAATCGCCACCTTTCAAAACTTGGGGAATCGCCTGGGCTTGAATAGGCGTGGGTGCGGTGTAGCCGGTATCGGCAATGGCGCGCAACAGGGAATCAGCCAGCCCGAGGTCGGCGAAAGGGGAAGAGGTAGTCAAAACAACTCCAGCGGCAGCCCGTCGCTCAAGTTGAGAGACTCCAATCCAGGCGGACGAATAAGGAGAAAAGGGAAGCGCCCTGATGGGCGAAGCTTGGCAGCGAAGGGCCATAGCGGACGTGTGCAGATTGGCAAAGCACACTCGGCGATTGTAGCTGATGTGGCGGTGCAGCAGCGGATTGCTTTACCGGTGCTGTATTGCGAAGTAACAAATTGCAGCGTATCAGAACGAAATACGTGTTTTCCCTAGGGCGCACTCCCTATAATCGCTGCGCATCTATCCATTCAAAGAAATAAAGGGTCGCTATGAAGAAATCGGCATTAGTGGGCGTCGTGGTTGTTCTGGGCGCGGTGTGGACCGGCACGGCCTGGTACACGGGCCAAAAGGCCGAGGCGTTCGTCAACCAATCCATCGGCGACGCCAACGTTGAACTCAAGAAGTTCAGCGACCAATGGGGCATTGCTACCAGCGCGGAATTGATGTCGTTCGAGCGCGGTGTGTTCTCGTCCACCGCGCGCTACCGCGTCAAGTTCACCATGCCCGCCGCCGAGGGCAAGCCCGCCCAAGAGCGCGACGTGGTGTTCGTGGAGCATTTGTCCCATGGCCCCCTGCCGCTGTCGAACCTGAAGTCGGGTTCTTTCGCGCCGGCCATGGTCGCCAGCGACTTTGCGTTGGAAGAGACCCCCACCGTCAAGGAATGGTTTGCCGCCACCAAGGGCGCGGTGCCGCTGTCGGGCCACTACAGCGTCAGCTACGGCAAGGACATCACCGGCAAGTTCAACATGGCGCCCGCCGAAGTCACCAAGGACACCACCAGCCTGTCGTTTTCGGGCATGACGGGTAACTTCGACTACACGATCGACACCAAGCACGGCATCTTCGACCTGAAGACCGACAAGCTGGTGCTGGCCGGCCAGAGCGAAAACAGCGACGTCGTCAACATGACCCTGCAAGGCATTGCGCTGACCAGCGACATGACGCCGGCGGCCAACGACATGTACGTGGGCACCCAGAAGCTGACGTTGAAGGACTGGACGATCACCTCCAAGGAAAAGCCGCCCGTCCAGTTCAAGGACACGTCGATTGCCGTCGACATGACCGAAACCGGTTCGGCCATGGGCGCGAAGATGGACCTGGATTTCGGCATGATCAACGTGCAGGCAAAGGACGTGGCCGGCATGAAGCTGAGCCTTGACGTGCAGAAGCTGGACTCCAAGGCGTTCAAGGCGCTGAACGACGTCTACGAAGCCGCTTCGCGCCGCATGATGCAAAGCAACGGCGAAGAGCAGGTGCCGGAATTCACGCCTGAAGAGCAGCAGGTCATCAAGGCCAATGTGGAACAGATCCTGGCGGGCAACCCCACGCTGGCTGTGTCGCCGCTGGAAGTGCGCACCGCCAACGGCACGTCCACGTTCAACCTGAATCTGGATTTTGCCAAGCCCGCGTCCATGGACGGTGAAATCGCCGATACGTTGACGCAAGCCGTAAGCAAGCTGAACGCCAAGTTGGTGCTGTCCAAGGGCAACCTGGGTGACCTGATGGCCATCGAGCCGCAAATGCGCGGCGTGCCGGCCGAACAAGCCGTGCAAACCGCCAAGGGCCAAGCCGAAATGGTCGCCACCATGGCCACTGCCATGGGCATGGCCAAGGTCGAGGACAACAACATCGTTACCTACGTGAATTACGCTGACGGCCAAGTCGACTTCAACGGCAAGAAGATGCCGGTTGAACAGTTCCTGATGATGGTCATGAGCGGCGCGATGGGTGGCGCGCGTTAAGCGCGTGGTGACCCCGCGGCGCCGATAAGCATCGGCGCCGTCGCGTAAAGACTGCTGCGCCGTAAAGGCGTGGCAGTTTTTTTTTGGGCTTGGCGATTCCATCAAAACAAGAAAAATCTCGGAATCCGTATGAGCCGGACATGCGGAGTCACGTCCGCACATGCCCGGCGGGCATCCCGATAACGGTTGCTGTCCATACTGTGACCTCAGGTCATCGGGGATGGAATCATGAAGAAAACAGGGATTGCAGGCGTGCTGGGATTGGCTCTTGGCGCGACGGTCACCGGGGCGGCCTGGTACACAGGCAAACAGGCGCAAAGCGATCTGGACCAGACGCTGGGACAGATCAACGGCGCGTTGCAGGCATTGGGCGCATGGGGCGGCCAAGCCGTGCCCGTCATTGAGCTGATGGCATCCGAGCGTGGCGTTTTCTCGACTACGCGGCGATACCGGTTGACGTTGGCGCCCGCCGCGGGGGGACGGGTCAGGCTCAAGAGCTCGAGTTTGTCGAAACGCTGGACCACGGCCCGTTTCCGCTTCAACGCCTGAAGGCGGGAAGGTATGCGCCGGCGATGGTGGCGGGCCGCATTCGCTTGGAAGATTCCGCGTTCGTCAAAGATTGGTTTGCCGCCGCCAATGGCAAAGTGCCGGTGTCGGGCGAATACGACATTGATTACAGCAAGCAGTATTCGGCCCGCTTCGACGCAACGGTGATGGCGCTGCAACAAGGCACGGCCATCATCCAGGCCTGGAACCTGACGGGCAACGTTGCCTACTCCGCCGCCCGGCAACGCGGGGTTGCGCAGTGGCGCGCGGACAAGCTGCTGGTGTTGGGGCATCGGCATCCGTCTTCAAGCTTTGAGCTGATCGCGCCGAGCTGGCGCCAGGAACTGACCCGCATGCCGGCCGGCGCGTTTGCCACACAACAAAAGCTGTCGTTCACAACGGCTACATTGACCGAGCATGGCCAACCCCTATGGGTGGCGAAGGACACGGCTCTTGCCTTGGACGCCGCGCGAACCGGCCGTCTTTGGGCCATCGACGCAAATGTTGATATCGGCGCGTTGAAGGGCCGGGAAACGGGGAATGAAACCGTCGGCCTGCAATGGGCCGCAGCCGTCAAGAACTGGGATCAGCACGCTTTCAAGGCCCTGGTCGATACCTCTCTGACCTTGGCTGACCGCGCCGGTGAAACGGAATATGGGGCGGGTGCGCAGCAATTGATGGCGTCGATGGCGCTGTATCTTCAGCAGTTTCTTGCCCGCAGGCCCACCCTGTCCTCGTCGCTGACGGTGCGCTCGGCGTCGAACACATCCGCCCTGAAGCTGGACCTTGGCCTGGCCCCGGCCGACCCTACGCAGCCGCAGCTTCAGATTCCCTTGCTTGGCATGCTGAAGACGCTGGATTTCAGCATGGCGCTATCCAAGCCCATGCTGCGCGACGTGATCGCTCTGCGGCAGCGTCCGCCTGGCGTAGAGGTTCCGCTGCGCATCCGCAAGACGATGGCGGCAAAGCAGGTCGACACTATTGCGGATGCGCTGCGTGAAAAGGGGCTGGCCAGCATTGACGGCGACGCCATACTGGCCCGTGTGAGCCTGGCTGACGGCTTGGTGGAAGCCAACGGCGCCGTCATGCCATTGGATACGTTCCTGGGCCGGCTTGGCGGCATGCTCGATCTTGGGACTTGAGGCTTGGCCTTCCACCCTATCCATGTCCGTTCATGATGGGCATCGTTGCCGGCACCTGACTCCGACCGCTTCATCGTGCCTTCCTGGGCTCGGGGCGCACCGAATTACATCGGCAGTGCGCCCGCCGCCAATTCGCCATTGCGCAGCACCGCCACATGAAAACGCTTGTCGGCCGCCTTCAGGATGTCTTCTGTCGGGTCGCCCTGCACCAGCAGCAGATCAGCGACCTTGCCGTCGGCGATGGCGCCGTGTTCCGTCAGGCCCATCAGGTCGTGGCCGCGTGAGGTGCCGGCAATCAGCGCATCGATGGGCGTCATGCCAAATTCCACCATGTAGGCCAGCTCCATGGCGTTTTCGCCATGCAGGTTGAAGGGCGTGCCCGCGTCCGTGCCCAGCGCGATGCGGCCGCCAGCCTTGTAGTACATCTGGAACGACTCACGATGCCGCTGTTCAACGGCGCGCGCCTTTTCCACCGCGTAGGCGGGGATGCCGTTGTCGGCGTTGGCGATGATGTTGCGCACCGCCGCGATGGTGGGTACCAGATAGGTTTCGGCTTCCAGCATTTCGCGCAGGCAATCGTCGTCCATGAAGATGCCGTGTTCGATGGAATCAATGCCTGCGCGCACCGCGTTCAGAATGCCCTGCGTGCCTTGTGCATGGCTGGCCGTGCTTTTGCGAAAGCGCTTGGCTTCGTGCACGCCCGCCTTCAATTCGTCGAAGCTGTAGTGCGCGTCCATCGGGCTCACGCCCGGTGTCATGACGCCGCCCGTGGCCATGATCTTCACGAGATCGCAGCCGGCGTGCACTTGTTCACGCACGGCCTTGATGACGTCTTCACAGCCGTCGGCGACGCGGCCAATGCGGTTGCCGTGTCCGCCCGTCATGCAGATGATGCGGCCAGACGCCTTGATGGTGGGGCCGGGAAAAACGCCGCGCGCAATCGCGTCGCGCACGCCGAATTCCAGGTAGTCCTTGCCGCCACAGTCGCGCAATGCCGTGACGCCGCCGCGCAAGCTAGCTTGTGCGTTCTCCAGTGCGGTCAGCGTGATCTGCGCCGGCCCCTGCTTGCTTAATTGCGCATTGGGATCGGCGCCGCCCGTGTAGACCAGATGAACGTGGCAATCCGCCAGGCTGGGCATCAGCGTCATGCCGGTGGTGTTGACCTGCGGACCGGCATAGCCTTCGAACGCGCTCGCGGGCGCCACGCGCGCCACTCGCTTGCCTTCGACCAGCACGCCGTGATCGCGCAATATCTTGCCCTCGCCATCGAATACCTGGCCGCCGATGAACAGGGTCTGTCGTGTCGCCGTCATGTCTCGCTCCGGTTGCGCTCAGGCGTCAGCCTTCCACCACATCCAAGCCTTCACGAGACATGGATTGCAGGCGGGGCATCAGTCCAAGCAAGTGCTGGCTGTACGGATGTTGCGGATGCTCGAACAGGTTTTCAGTTTCCGCCACTTCCAGCAATTCCCCGTAGCGCATCACGCCGACGCGGTCGCACATCTGGCGTATCACTGGCAGGTCGTGGCTGATGAACAGCATGGTCAGGCCCAGTTCTTCCTGCAGGTCTTTCAGCAGGTTCAAAATCTGCGCCTGAATCGAGACGTCCAGCGCGGACGTGGGTTCGTCGCAGATCAGAAAGCGCGGGCGGGTGGCCAATGCGCGGGCGATGCAGATGCGTTGGCGTTGGCCGCCTGAAAATTCGTGCGGGAAGCGTTCGGCGGCGCGGTCGCCCAGACCCACGACGTCAAGCAGGTCGGCGACGATGCGGCGCGCTTCGGCCTCGGATGCCGCCAGCTTATGGAAGCGGATGGGTTCGGCGATGATGTCCAGCACGCGCATGCGCGGGTTCAGCGACGAGAACGGATCCTGGAAAATCATCTGGATCTGCCGCCGGAACGGATTCATCTGCTTTTCGCCTTTCAGCGCGGTCAGGTCCGTGCCGCCGAACGTCACCGAACCTTCCGACGGGGTGTATAAGCCGGATATCAACCGCGCCACCGTGGACTTGCCTGATCCGGACTCGCCCACCAGCCCAAACACCTCGCCTTCGCCAATGGAGAAGTTGACGCGCTTGACCGCGTCCAGCGTGCGCTGGTTGCGTTTGAACAGCGCGCTCTTGAGCACGAAGCGCATCGACAGATCACGCACCTGCACCAGCGGGCCATCCGTCTGCGCGCCGAAGTCGCGCCGCTGGCCCAACCAGTGCGTGGCCAGGTCCAGCGGTTGCGACGGCGTCTTGACGTCCTCGATGTAGGTGACCAGCGGAAAGCGCTTGAGCTTGATGTCCGGACGCGGCACGGCCGAGATCAGGCTGCGTGTGTAGGGGTGGTCGGGGTCGCCCAGGATCTTGGCCGTGGGGCCTTGTTCAACCAGCTTGCCGCGATACAGCACCGCCACGCGGTCGGTCACGTCCGCAATCACGCCCATGTCGTGCGTGATGATGATCATGCCCACCTGCTCTTCGCGGCACAGCTTCTTCAGCAGTTCCAGGATCTGCGCCTGGATGGACACGTCCAGCGCGGTCGTGGGTTCATCGGCAATGATGACTTCGGGTTCGCAGCACAGCGCCAAGGCAATCACCACGCGCTGCCGCATGCCACCCGAAAACTGGTGGGGATATTGCTTGACGCGCAGCTCCGGCTGGTCGATGCCCACTTGCACCAGCAGTTGCACCGCGCGCGTCTTGGCTTCGGCTTGCGTCAGGTTCAGGTGGACCTGCATGGTTTCCACCAACTGGCTTTCCACCGTTTGCAGCGGGTCCAGGGATGTCAGCGGATCCTGGAAAATCATGCCGATGCGGCGTCCGCGCACCTTGCGCTTTTGCGCGGGCGTCAGCGTGTCGATGCGTTCGCCGTTCAGCAGCACCGACCCGCCCGCCAGGCGCCCGGGCGCTTCCAGCAAGCCGATCACTGCGTTACCGATGGTGGATTTGCCAGCGCCGGATTCGCCCACCACCCCCAGGATCTCGCCCTTTTCCAGAGCCAGCGATACGCCGTCCACCGCCACCATCGTGCCGCGGCGGCTGGGGAATTCGATGCGGATGTCTTCTATGTTCAACAGGGCCATGACGTCCTCAGCGCAGCTTGGGGTTGAGCGCGTCGCGCAGCCAGTCGCCCAGCAGGTTGACCGACAGCACCAGCGCTACCAGCGCAATGCCGGGGAAAATGGAAATCCACCACATGCCCGAAAACAGATAGCTGTTGCCGATGCGGATCAGCGTGCCCAGCGATGGCGCGGTGGGCGGCACGCCCACGCCCAGGAACGACAGCGTGGCCTCGGTGATGATGGCGATGGCCAAATGGATGGTGGCGATGACCAGCACCGGCCCCATGACGTTGGGCAGGATGTGGCGGCGCAGGATGGTGATGGGGCCAATGCCGATCAGCTTGGCCGCCTGCACGTATTCCTTGTTGCGTTCGACCAGCGTGGAGCCGCGCACGGTGCGTGCGTACTGCACCCAGCCTGAAATGCCGATGGCGAAGATCAGCACGTACAGGGCAAGTTGGTCGTGCATGTCGCGCGGCAATACGCCGCGCGCAACGCCGTCGATCAGCAGCGCCACCAGGATGGCGGGAAACGACAGTTGCACGTCCGCGATACGCATGATGAAGCTGTCGATGCGGCCGCCGGCGTAGCCGCTGATGAGGCCGAGCGTGACGCCCAGCACCATCGAGAACAACACCGACGCAAAGCCCACCAGCAAGGACACGCGCGACCCGTACAGCACGGCGGAAAGTATGTCGCGGCCCTGGTCGTCGGTGCCCAGCAGGAAGTCGGGGCTGCCGCCCTCTTCCCAGGCGGGCGGCGTGTTGGCATCCATGATGCTCAAGGAAGCCAGGTCGAAGGGGTTGTGCGGCGCGACGATGGGCGCGAACAAGGCGCCCAGCAGAATGGCCAGCGTGACGATCGCGGCGATGATGGCGCCGGGCGAACGCTTGAAGCTGTGCCAGATGTCGCTGTCGGCCGCGCGGGCAAACATGGGAGCGATGCGAGCAATCATGTTGATTCCTTTACTTGCTCTGCACGCGCAGACGTGGGTCCACGGCGAAGTACAGCAGGTCGACGACCAGGTTGATGACCACGAACATGAAGGCGATCAGCACCAGGTACGCCGCCATGACGGGAATGTCGACCATGCTGATTGCCTGGATGAACAAGAGGCCCATGCCGGGCCACTGGAACACGGTTTCGGTGATGATGGCGAACGCGATGATGGAACCCAGTTGCAGGCCCGTGATGGTGATGACGGGCACCATCGTGTTCTTCAGCGCGTGGCGGAAATTGATCAGCCGTTCCGGCAGGCCGCGGGCGCGCGCGAACTTGATGAAGTCGGCGCGCAGCACTTCCAGCATTTCGGCGCGCACCAGCCGCATGATCAAGGTCATCTGGAACAGCGCCAGCGTGATGGCGGGCATGATCAGCGCCAGCCATCCGGATTTGGTCAGGAACCCCGTAGTCCACCACCCCAGGCTGACCACGTCGCCGCGTCCGAAGCTGGGTAGCCATCGAAGCTGCACGCCGAAAACCAGGATAAGCAGGATGCCGATCAGGAAAGTGGGCAGCGAGATACCCGCCAAGGACAGCGCCATGAAGGCCTTGGACAGGACGCCGTGGCGCCGCAGCGCGGTGTAGATGCCCATGGGAATGCCCAGCGCCAGGGCCATCACGGCAGACACGAACGACAGTTCCAGCGTGGCGGGCATGCGCTCTTCAAGCAGCTCGCTGACGGGCCGGCGCTGCCGGTACGAGATGCCGAAGTCGCCCTGCACCGCGTTGCCGACGAAGCGCGCGAACTGCACAACGAAGGGGTCGTCCAGGCCGAGGCGTTCGCGCAGTTCCGCGCGTTGTTCAGGCGTGGTGTCCTGGCCGACCATGCTGGCGATGGGGTCGCCTACGTAGCGGAACATGGAGAACGCGATCAGCGCCACCGTCAACATCACCAGCACCGACTGGATAAGCCGTTGCGCAATAAAGGAAAGCATTATCAGGTGCCCTCGTTTGCGGATAACGCCGGGCCGCGCTTGCTGGGTAAAGCCGCAAGCGGGGCTGGGCCGGGCGCGCCCGGATGGCTTGCGCCATCCGGGGCTGAGGTCGTCAAAGAATTACGACAAGAGGAGTTACGGCAACACCACGTCGCGCAGATCAAGCACGTCGTCGGCGCGCTGGATGACCTTGATGTTGTCCTTCACACCCCAGGACATCGGCTGCTGGTGCAAGGGCAGATAGCCGAAGTCCTTGCGCACGATCTCGAAGGCTTCCGTGATCATGGCGTTGCGCTTGGCCTGGTCGGTTTCGACGCCGACCTTGTTGGTCAGGTCGTCCACCTTCTTGTTGCAGTAGCCGCCCAGGTTGAACTGGCCGGCGGCCGTCTTCGCATCGCGGCAGGCCGCCAGGTTCAGCAGCACGTTGTGCGCATCGGTGGAGCTGGGCGTCCAGCCCAGCATGTACATGCTGGTCTGGTTGCCGGCTTGCAGCAGGATCTTGCCGAAGTACTTGGACTTGGTCTGCGCCAGCAGGTTGATCTTGATGCCCACGCGCGCCAGCATGCCGGCGACCGCCTGGCAGATCTTTTCGTCGTTGACGTAGCGGTCGTTCGGGCAGTCCATCGTGACGGTGAAGCCCTTCGGATAGCCGGCTTCGGCCAGGAGCTTCTTGGCGCGTTCGGGGTCGGGCTTGAACGGCGCGCCGTAGGAGTCCGAGTAGCCGTTGATGGCGGTGGCCACCAGCGAACCCAGCGGCTTGGCCGCGCCGCGCATGATTTTTTCGTTGATGGCCTTGGTGTCCACGGCCAGCACGACGGCTTCGCGCACCTTGGCGTCCTTGAACGGGTTCTTGCCCTTGACGTCCGAGAACAGCAGTTCGTCGCGGTGCTGATCCATGCCGATGAAGATGGCGCGCGCTTCGGGCGCGGTCAGCGGCTTCACGCCCTTGGCGTCTTCCAGGCGCTTCCAGTCTTGCACCGGCACCGGTTGCACCAGGTCCATTTCACCGGAGATCAGCGCGGCCACGCGCGTGGCTTCCTGCGTGATCGGCTGGAAGATGACCTCGTCGACGTTGGTCTTGATGTTCTTGTTCCAGTAGCCGTCATAGCGCTTGAGCACCGTCTTCACATCCGGCTGGCGCGAGACCAGCATGAAGGGGCCGGTGCCGTTGGCGTTCAGGTTGGCGTAATTGCCCTGGTTGTCACCCTTGACGTTGGTGGCTTCGGTGGTGTTGTTCTTCTCTGCCCACGTCTTGCTCATGATGTACAGGAACACCCATTCGCGCGGCAGGATGGGGTTGGGCGTGGGGGTCGTGACTTCAATGGTGAAGTCGTCGATCTTCTTGATGTCGGAAGCCTTGGCGCCGTAGCCCTTCATGTCGGACCCGGGGGTCAGGCTGCGCTTCCACGAGAAGATGACGTCGTCGGCGGTGAACGGCGAGCCGTCATGGAACTTGACGCCTTTGCGCAGCTTGAACACCCACTTGGTGGGCTCCGGGTTTTCCCAGCTTTCGGCCAGCAGGGGCGTCAATTTCAAGTCGCCGTCATAGCCGGCCAGGGTTTCGTAGATGTTGCCCTGGAATCCCAGCGTGAACGTTTCGTTCAAGGCCATCGGGTCCATCGACGTGGCGTCGCCTTGATACGCCCAGTGGAAAGTCTTGGCGGCTGCGCCGGCGCTGAACGCCAGCGATGCCGCAATGGTGGCCGCCAGCGCAGCTTGCTTCAGGTGGGGAAAAGTACGCATAGCCCTCATGCTCCGTGTGGTGCGCGGATAGCGCGACAGAAGTGACAGAGCCCCGGCCCCAACGGGGTCCAGGGCATGGCGTTGCTGCTTACTGCGAAAGATGGTGCGGGGTTGAGCGGCGCGCGGCGCGAACTGCGCACAGGCCGTGGAGGGCGATGCCGGGCATCACTGCAGAGGACTTCGACTTCACGATAGATCCAACCCCTTTTGATTGTCATGGCCGGGACGAGCCCGCGCCAATGCAGATCGAATCTTATAGACCCATTCGTTTAAGCGTCAATCGGTTTGGATTGGGGTTAGCCCGCGCTTGCCGTCTGCCTTGAATGGTGCAGGTTGGCGGCGGTTCAGGCGGTGGCGGCGGGGCCGCTGGCAAGGGTTCGCGCCAAGTCCTGGACGATGCGTTTGCGGCGGTCGCTGTCTTCATGGTGCTTGCCCAATGCCGACCATTCCGGACGGCTGCGTGCTTCTTTCAGCGCGTCGGGCAAGGGGCCTTTCTGCCAGGTTTCGTCATCTGGCAAGGCAAGCTTCAAGGGTTCACGCGCCGCGTGGCCGCGGCGTTCCAGCGCGTCGATCAATTGGCGTTGGCGCAAGGCCAGCAAGCGCAGCACGGCATCATCGACACTGATCTCGCGCCAACCGCGCAGCTTGCCCGCGACACGCTTGCCCAGTTTTTCCACGCCCTGCCACAAGCCGCCCGCCGCGGCGCCGATCAGCATTCCGGTGCCCAGGCTCAGGCCCGCGCTAAGCAAGTCCACCGCCGCGCCGGCCATGGCGCCGGCGGCAGCGCCCATGCCCACTTGCACGCCCATGTCCTTGAGTGCTTGCGGATGAAAGAGGTCCATGCCCCAGCGTTCGCCTTGCAGCGGCAGCGCGTCGTCGCTGAAGTCGGACGCGCGGAAGTTGTACAGCGCCAGCAAGGCGTTCACGCAGGCTTGCTCGCGTTGGCGCACATGATCGCGCAACTGTTGGGACGCAGCGGTCAGCGCCTTGTCATCGTTGGGGCTGGTGAGATGCAGCGCCGCGACGTCGATAAGCAGATCGGCCAGTAGTTCGTAGGCGGCGGCGTGGCGTTCGCGGCGTTGTGCGGACAGGCTGTCGGCCAGGCGTGCCAGTGCGTCGGCGTGGCGGTCCAGCAGTACGCCCAGCTTGGCATAGAGCTGCTGTTCGCCATCCAGCGGTGGCGCCACGGTGTCGAATTCCACCACCGCATGCAGGCCCAGCCGCGCCATGGCGCCGCGCCATTCGTCGGCGCGGTGCGCGGGCGCGTTCACGAAATTCAACACGGGCAGCAGGGGGCGGCCGCAGGCGGCAAGAATGGCGAGTTCGTCGCGATGCTTGCCCAGCACGGGGTCGCGCGCGTCGATCACGTACAGCGCCGCGTCGCACTCCAGCATTTTTGCCAGCACGCGGGCTTCTTGTTCGAAACGGCCATGCGCTTCGGGCGTGTCCAGAAAGCGGCGGATGCGCGCGGGGCCGTCCAGCCGTTCGTCAGTGCTGCCCAGCCGGTCCAGGTATTCCAGCAGCGCAATGCTGTCTTCCATACCCGGCGTGTCGAACCATTCCAGCACCGCGCGCCCGTCCAGGCGCAGGCGCGCGCCTTCCACGTGGCGCGTGGTGCCGGGGCTGTCGGCAACTTCGCCAAAGCCGGTGTCGCGCGTCAAGGTGCGCAACAGCGAGGTCTTGCCGGTATTGGTGTGGCCGACCAGGGCGATCTTGATGATGTCCTCAGCCATGGGCGGGCTCCAGCCACGTGAGTGGCAGCGTGGGCGTCTGCAGGATGGCGTCGGCGGGCAAACCCAGCGCCAGCAAGCGTTCGCGCCACAGCGCGGCGCGCGTCGCCATGCCGTCTTCGGCAGAGGCGATCAGCCAGACGCCGGTGTGGCCCGCATGGGCGGAGAGTTCGGCGATCAGCGACAAGCTGCCGCGGTCTGGCGTTTGGCGCGCGTCGCAGGCGATCAGCAAGCGCGACGCCGCGGCCTGGGCCAAGGCGTCCAGCACGCGGTTGCGCTCTTCGCGCGTGTCCAGGTTGCCGGCCATCTGCACGCTGGCGGGCAGGCCGGCGGGTGGCCAGGCCAGGTCGGCGGGCAGTTCCAGCCCCAGCAGCACGGGCTGCCCCGCCAGATCGGAAAGGGATGCGGCCGGCATGCGCGGCTGGTGCAGCGCGTCGACCGGGCGGTCGATGCCGGTGGATTGCGCGGGCGGCTCCAGGCGGTCGCGCAGCGGCGAGAAGCCGGCTAGCGTGGGGTCGATGCGCAAGCGGCGCAACGCCCGCAACGTGGCGCTGATGCACAAGGCCCCGGCCAGCAGGCGCGGCAAGATGCCGTAGACCACCAGCACGCCGATCAGCCACCACGACCATTGCACCTGTGCTTCGGCGGCCAGCGTTTGCGCGCCGTCGCTGGCCCGGATGACGGCGGCATCCGGCATCGGAAAGCCCAGGTGCGCCGGCAGCCAGCCTATGGCCTGGGTCAGCCAGACAAAGGTATCGGGCGCGAGCAGCGTGGTGGCCCAGACGAAGCGGTAGCTGGCGGTGGACAAGGCCACCAGCAAGGCCGCCAGCGCGGCGCACAGCGCGGTGAGCCACAGCAGGTGGCTGACCGCGCCAAAGAGCCAGCGCAAGGCGCCCGCGCGGGCCAGCAGGTTCAGAAAGGCTTGCGGCACCAGCGCGCTGTCGGGGCCGCGCGCCAGCTTGCGGGTGGCCCATAGCCACAGCCGCCCCAGTCCGGTCGCGGCCGAGGGTTTGAGCAGAAAACTGCCCAGCCACAGCAGGAAGGTCAGTGCGTGCAGACCCAGCAAGGCGCCCAGCGCCCACAGCACGTTCACGGGTCGGGAGCCATCGCCCAGCGCGCCCAGGGCCACGGCAATGCCGGACATCAGGGCCAGCACGAACAGGGCCGCCAGCATGGCCCGGGCGCTGCGCCGCCAGCCGTCCACAAGCGGGGCAAGGTTTTCGCGTTGCGCCAGCAAGTCGGCGCGGGCCAGGATGCGCGAGGGCAGATCGGTGTCGAGTTGGCGCACGCGCCGGACCGCGTCCGCATCGTCCATCGGACCCCAATGCGTTTCACGCAGACGGATCAGTTCGGCCAGCCAATGCGCGCGCAAGGGGCGCGGGGTGGCGGGGCCAGGCGGGGAGGAAAAAGCGCGAGAGGTCGAGGACGGCATCGCGTCGGTAGGCAGCGCGGTCGAACCGCAACGTAAGGCCGCAAAGGGCGATGCGCCATTGTAGACCCGGCGGATTCGCGGACGGAGGCGGACAGCGGAGCCGGAAGGCGGGCCACGCGTCTGGCCACAGGTCGGCCACACCGCGAAAGCGGACACTGGCCGCGATCAGTGCTGGCGGTGCGCGTTGCGGTATTGGCCCGGGGTAAGGCCGACGGCCTCGCGGAACACGCGCGACAGGTGGCTGGCGTTGCCAAAGCCGCTGGCCTGCGCAATGCCGGCCAGGTCCCCCTTGCCCGCCGCCAGCAGCCCGCGCGCATGCGCCAGGCGCCGTGCGCGCACCCAGGCATGCGGCGGTTCGCCGAACGAGGTGTGGAACATGCGGGCGAAATGGTAGGTGGACAAGGCCGCCACGCCCGCCAGTTGGTCCAGCGTCAAGGACTCGTGCAGGTGTGCGTCCACATAGTCCATGACGCGGCGGCGCACGGCGGGCGCCAGCCCCCCGCGCGCGGGTTGCGGCGTCTTGCGCGCCACGCCCTGTTGCAGCAAATGGTGCAGCACCGTTTCCGCCGCACTGCTGGCGGCCAGGCGGTCGGCGGGTTGCGCCCAATCGGTGCCCAGCAGTTGCCGGCAAACGTCGATCAGCGAGGGGTCTTGAATGTAGGTGCGGTCGCGCAGTTCCAGCGCGCGGGGCTCGCAGTCCAGGCGCATGACGGCTTCGCGGGCCAGCCGTTCGGGGGCGATGTACAGGTGCAGGAAATGAACCGTGTCGTTCATGCACCAGCGCGAATAATGTTCGGCCGGCAGCACGCAGAATTTTCCGGCGCCGCCATGCAGCGTGTCGCGGCCCACGCGGAACGACTTGTCGCCGCCGTGCAGGTAGAGCGACAGCGTGTGATGGCCGGGCGTGTCGTAGCCCAGCGTTTCGTGCGCGCTGCGCCGCCATTGCGATATCGCCATTCCTTCGCTCAGGGGCGACGCGCGTTCCAGCGTGGCGGTGGAACGCGACAGGGTGCGGAAGACGGAGAAGTCGGCCGGGGCCGAAGCAGCGGTGCCCATAGTGGCGAAATGCTAAGCGATCTTTCGCGCGCCGGGCTGGCGGTGCATGCAAAAACCGCAAGATCCGGCAATCGCCCTGAAGGGCGGCGGCGCACACTGGGGGTCAGGCGGGCGGCCTGCCATGGCGGCCTCGTGACCCTTTTTTTGCGCATCGTATCGTGAACCTCTTTCTGTATTTCCTGACTGTCGTCATCTGGGGCACCACCTGGATCGCCATCAAGCTGCAACTGGGTGTCGTGGCCATTCCCATATCGATCTTTTATCGCTTCGCGCTGGCGGGCTTGGTGTTGTTCGCCGTGCTGCGCTTGACCCGCAAGCTGCAAAAACTGGACCGGCGCGGGCACTGGCTCTGTGTGGGCCAGGGGCTGTGTCTCTTTTGCTTGAATTTCCTGTGCTTCTACACGGCCACGCAATGGATACCCAGCGGCCTGGTGTCGGTGGTGTTTTCGGCCGCGACGCTGTGGAACGCGCTGAATGCCCGCCTGTGGTTCGGCACCCGGATCGCGCCGCGCGTGATGGTGGCCGGGGCCATCGGCTTTTCGGGCTTGGTGCTGTTGTTCTGGCCCGAGCTTGCCAGCCAGCAGGCCAGCCATGAAACCTTGCTGGGACTGGGCTTTGCCCTGCTGGGCACGTTCTGCTTTTCCACCGGCAACATGCTGTCGTCCTTGCAGCAGCGCGCGGGCGTGCGGCCCCTGACCGGCAATGCCTACAGCATGCTTTACGGTGCGGCGATCTTGCTGGCGGGTTGTCTCGTGGCCGGCTTGCCGTTTCAGTTCGACACGTCCACCCCGTATGTCGGCGCCCTGCTGTATCTGGCGATCCCGGGGTCGGTGATTGCGTTTACGGCGTACTTGACGCTGGTCGGGCGCATGGGGCCGGCGCGTGCCGCCTACTGCACGGTGCTGTTTCCGGTGGTGGCGCTGGGTGTGTCGACGGTGGCCGAAGGCTACCAGTGGACGCCGCCCGCGCTGGCGGGCCTGGTGCTGGTGATGAGCGGCAACCTGTTGGTGTTTTCCAAGTGGTCGCCGTTTGTACGGCGGGTGGCGGGGTAGGCCGCGATCACGCGGGAGTCGATCGCGCCAGGCGGCCCAGCGCATCCAGCAGGCGGTCGATCTCGTCGTCGTGGGTCAGGGGGCTGACCGACACCCGCGCAATCTGCGACAGGCCGCGCGCCTGCATGTCCAGCGGCGTGTAGGGCACGCCATTGCTGCCGATCGTGATGCCGCCCGCCGCCAGCGCGCGTTGTACGTCGGGGGCGTTCCAGCCTTCCAGATTGAACGCGATCAGGCCGGATTTTTCACGACCCTGATCCAGCACGGTAATGCCGGAGATGGCCGCGAGTTCGGCTCGCAACTTCTGCGCGGTGGCGTCCACGGTAGCGCGGATGGAATCCATCCCAAGTTCCAGCGCCTCTTGCAAGGCATGGGCCAGGCCGCAGCGCAGGGCCATCGAGGCTTCGGCGCACTCCAGCCTGGCGGCGTCCGCCCGCAGCATGGGGCGGCCGTCCGCGCCCAGGGGAGCGGAGTGGGTGTCGACGAAGGCAGGCGTCAACTGGTCCAGGAAGCCGCGCCGCACATACAGCAGGCCGGTGCCGCGCGGGCCGCGCAGCGCCTTTCGGCCCACGCTGCTGAGCACGTCGCAGCCGATGTCGGCAACATCAACCGGTAACTGGCCGACTGCCTGCGCCGCATCCACAAAATAGGGAATGCCAGCCTTGCGCGCGACGCGGCCGATGGCGGCCGCTGGGTTGATCAGGCCACCGTTGGCCGGTAGCCACGTCAGCGTGATCAGACGCACGCGTTCGTCCAGCATGGCGGCTAGCGCGTCGGCATCCACGCAGCCGCTGGCATCCGACGGAATGGTTTCCAGCACGGCGCCCGCGCGCTCGGCGCTATAGCGCATGGTGGCCAGGTTGCCGCCCCATTCATGGCGCCCGACCAGGATGCGGTCGCCCGGCCGCCACGGCGCAAGCGCCGCGAAGGCCGCGCCCCAGCCGGCAGAGTTGCCACTGGTCAGGGCAATTTCATCCGGTTGCGCGTTCAGCAGTTGGGCGGCCAGCGTGCGGGCGCTTTCCGTCAACGCGCGCGAGGCCACGCCGGCTTCCATCGGCCCTTGGGTGGCCTCGCGATGCAGATGTGCCTGGATGGCTTGCACGGTGCCGGACGAAGGCAACGAGGAACCGGCGTGATTGAAGTGGACGCTGGTTTGCGTGCCCGGTGTCTGCGCGCGCAAGGCCTGGAGGGTGGCGGGACTGAGGGGGGCGGACATGGTGGCTCAGGCTGAGGTCAGAGCGATGACAGCTTCGATTTCCACCGCCACGCCCTGCGGCAAGGATGCCACGCCGACGGCGCTGCGCGCATGGCGGCCGGCGTCACCGAACACTTCAACCATCAGGTCGGAGGCGCCGTTGGCGATGGCGCTCTGGCGGTTGAAGTCGGGCGTGCTGGCCACGAAGACGCCCAGGCGCACCACGCGCGCCACGCGGTCCAGGCGGTCGCCGGTGGCGGCGGCGATCTGCGCCAGCAATCCCAGCGCGGACAGGCGGGCTGCTTCCACGCCGTCGGCATCCGAGATCTGGTTGCCCAACTGGCCCAGGTACTGCGGCTTGCCGCCCTTGCGTGAGATCTGCCCCGAGATGGTGAGCAGGTTGCCTTCCAGCACAAAGGGCACATAGTTGGCGGCGGGCGCGGCGGCGGCTTCCAGGGTGTAGCCCAGTTCACTGACGCGGCCGGAAATCGTTTGAGTCATGGTGGATCACCTGTGAATAAGTAGTGGGTGCATTTGGTGCATTTGGTGCGCGGGGCGCACGCGGGTGCACGCAGGCAAGTGTTGATGCTATCGGCCGCGCCGCTGCCTGACCAATCAATTCTTGCCTTGAACGCATGAGTGAAACTAATGCGTAGCGGCGTTGTCCGGGCCGTCTGCCCGCGCTGCCTCGGCCAGCCAGTCGCGCAAGGCCAGTGCGGCGGGCGGCAGCGCGCCGCGTGGCGACACGAACCACCAGCCGATGCGAGGGTCTTGCAGGACGGCGTTGGGCAATGCCTGCACCAGCGCGCCACTGGCCAGATGCGGGGCAATCAGCCGGTGCCGGCCCATGGCAAGCCCCTGCCCGGCCAAGGCGGCTTCGACCACGATGTTGTAGTCATGCAGCCGCACCGTCTGGGCGCGGCCCAAGTCCATGCCGAAGCGTCGCGCCCAGGCATCCCATTCAAACGGTTGCCTGGCGTGCGAGGTCAACAGGGGATGGCGCAGCAGATCGTCCGGGGTGCGGGCACGCTTGCGTCCGGATACAAGGGCCGGCGCGCACACCACCGACAGCGATTCCGTCATCAGCAGCCGTGAGCTCACGCCAGGCCATGCGCCGCGACCATAGCGTATGGCCACGTCCACCTCGCCGCCCGCCACGTCGGCCAGCCCGATGTCGGGCTGCAATTGCAGGGCGATGCCGGGGTGCGCGGCGGCAAACGCGGGCAGTCGCGGCGCCAGCCAACGCGTGGCGAACGAGGCCAGCAAGCCGATCTTCAGCGTGACGCCCGCGGCGGCGGGCGCGCGGATCTGCTCGGTGCCCTGGCGCAGCAGTTCGAATGCCGCGTGCACCTGTTCGAAATAGGCCTGCCCGGCGGGCGTCAGCGCTACCGCGCGCGTGCGGCGTTCAAAGAGCGCAACGCCCAGTTCGCCTTCCAGCCGCTGGATGTGGTGGCTGATGGCGCTTTGCGTAACGAAGAGCTCCTGCGCGGCCAGCGAAAAGCTAAGGCGCCGCGCGGCCGCTTCAAAAGCGCGCAGGGATACCAGGGCGGGCAGGGATCGCGTGGAACGCATGGGGAAGGCGGTGGTGTCGCTCGGTGTGTTGCTCGGTGACTTCGCGCGGTGACGTGGATACGGATGTGCGTCATGCTACGCGTTTCGAAACCCGGGAAGCAAAGCGCGGGTGAAAAACGCTTGTGCAAGCACCAATGCAAAAAGCCCGCAAACAAGTTGCGGGCTTTTTTAGGGGTACTGCTAGCGGTGCGGCTTTTACATGCACTGCTGAATTCTTGGCTCCCCGAGCTGGGCTCGAACCAGCGACCTGCGGATTAACAGTCCGTCGCTCTACCGACTGAGCTATCGGGGAACAGGTAGAGGGGCCGAATTATGCACAAAAAATAAGAAGAATGCAAAGCGGCCCGGAAATTCTGTTCAAGCGTGCTGGATCGCGTGGGCCGTGCGGAAGAGTTGCGGCACGATATCGCGCAGCAAGCGGTCGCTGGGGTAATCATGGCGTGGCGCGCTGACGCTGATGGCCGCCAGCGGCACATCGCGCGCATCGCGCAACAGCACGGCGGCGCCCACCTGGTTCTGCAATACCTGGTCTTCGGTCAGCGCATAACCGTCGTCGCGCGCCTGGCGGATCAGCGCCAGCAAGGCGTCGGGCTCAACCACCGTGCGCGGCGTGAAGGCGCGTGCAGGCGCGTTCAACAGCGCCTGGCGGATGACGTCGTCGTCATGCTGTGTCAGCAGCATGCGGCCGCCGCTGTTGCACCACGCGGGCATGCGCCGGCCCGGCAGCATTTCGGCCAGGGTCAGTTGGCGACTGGGCAGGCGCAGCAGATAGATCATGTCACTGCCCGCCAGCACGCTCATGTGTACGGCCAGGCCGCAGCGGTCACGCAGCGCAACCAGATGCGGCGCGGCCATGGACACCAGGCGGTCGTTGCGTAAAAAGAAATAGCCCAGCTCCACCACGCGCGGACCCAGCCGGTAGCGACGCGTGGCCGTGTCCTTGACCAGGTAGCCCAGGCGTTCCCACGTATGGACAAAGCGCTGCGCCGCGCTTTTCCCCAGCCCGGTCAGGGTGGCAATGTCAGTCAGGCCGAGTGAATCCGAGGCGTCGCGAAAGGCGTCCAGCACCCGCATGCCTTTTTCCAACGAAGCAACGAACAGGGCATCCTCCGCGTCGGGCGTGTCGGTGTTGGCAAGCGGCAGTTTGCGAGTCGTCATGATTGGGAAGCCGAGGGGGCGCAAGGCGCTGTTGGCAAGGGGAGGATGAGGCGCGACGCCGTGGTCGGCGCTAGTTTCCCCGAATTGTCCGGGCGCCGGATACGCACTATAAAGTTGATTATTCAATACTTTGTATCGCATAGCAATACATTGGGGCCGTTGGATCGGCCTCCCCAATCTGCCCCAGAATCAACCCCCGGATGAACCCCGTTTTATGAGCACCCCTAGTTCCGTTTGCCACCTGAGCGCCGTGGCGATGCGCGCCGAGATCGCCGCCGGCCACCTCAGCGCCCGCGAGGTCACGGCCGCGCACCTGGCGCGGATCGACGCCTGCAACCCGCACATCAACGCCGTGGTGACCCTGGACGCCGAAGGCGCGATGGCCCACGCCGCCCTGGCCGATGAGCGCCAAGCGAATGGCCATCCGCTGGGTTTGCTGCATGGCCTGCCGATCGTGCACAAGGATTCGTTCCTGACTGCCGGCATGCGCACGACTTACGGCTCGCCGCTCTACCGCGACTTTGTGCCCGAACGCGACAGCCTGATCGTTACCCGCGAGCGCGCCGCTGGCGCCATCACGCTGGGCAAGAGCAACCTGCCGGAATTCGGCGCGGGCTCGCAAACCTTCAACACGGTCTTCGGCGCCACCCGCAACCCCTACGACCTGCGCATGACGGCGGGCGGCAGCAGCGGCGGCGCGGCGGCGGCATTGGCCGCGCGCATGGTGCCCCTGGCGGATGGCACCGACATGGGCGGCTCGCTGCGCAACCCGGCGTCGTTCTGCAACGTGGTGGGGCTGCGCCCCTCGCCCGGCCGCGTGCCGCAATGGCCAACGGCCAGCCCCTACAACGCGTTGACGGTTGCCGGCCCCATGGCGCGCACCGTGGCCGACGTAGCGCTGTTATTGGCCGCCACGGCGGGCCCCGACGCGCGTGACCCCCTGGCCATCGAACAAGACCCCGCACGCTTCCTGGACAGCCTGTCGCGCGATTTCAAGGGCGTGCGCATCGCCTACGCGCCCGACTGGGGCGGCTTGCCGGTGCAGCGCGCGGTAACGCAGGTGCTGGAGCGACAGTTGCCGGTCTTCAGGGACCTGGGCGCGCGGGTGGAGCCGGCCTGCCCGGATTTCACCGGCGCCAACGACGCCTTCCAAGCGCTGCGCGGCCAAGTCTTCGCGGTGGGCTACGAGGCCGCGCTGCGCGAGCATCGCCATCAACTGAAAGACACGGTCATCTGGAATATTGAACTGGGGCTGACGCAGTCCCCCGCCGCCGTCTTGCAGGCCGAGCGCGACCGCGCGGCGTTGTTCGCGCGCATGCACACGTTCATGCAGACCCACGAATTCCTGATCGGGCCGGTCAGCCAGGTGCTGCCCTTTCCGGTTGAAGACGAAACCGTCAGCCGTATCGAAGATACATCGATGCAGAACTACATCGACTGGATGCGTTCGGGCTATTACCTGTCCTTGACCGGCCATCCGGCCATTTCCGTGCCCTGTGGCTTCACCGATGAGGGCTTGCCGGTCGGCATCCAGATCGTTGGCCGCTATCGGCAGGAACACGCGCTGCTGCAATTGGCGCATGCGTTCGAGCTTGCCACGCAGCACTGGCGCCGCGCGCCTGTGCTGCCCGACTGATCATTCCAAACAACACAAGGGGAAATCCATGAAGAAAGCCGTTTCAAGCGCACTCGCCGTATGCGCCCTGGCCGCCACGCCGCTGCTGGCGTCGGCCGACACGTATCCGTCCAAGCCGATCACGATGGTGGTGCCGTTCCCGCCTGGCGGCTCCACCGACGTCATCGGCCGGCTGTTTGCCGCCAAGCTGGGCGAGCGCCTGGGCCAGACCGTTGTGATCGAGAACAAGCCGGGCGCCAACACCAGTATCGGCGCGGTGGCCGTGGCGCGCGCGGCGCCTGACGGCTACACCTTGCTGATCACGGGCGCGCCCACCTTCACGTCGAACCCGCTGCTCTATCCGAACCTGAACTACGACCCGGTCAAGAGCTACGAGTACGTCGCCGTGGCGGGCAGCACGCCGTTCGTGATCCTGACCAATCCGCAAACCGGTATCGGCACGGTGGCTGACATCACCAGCAAGTCACCCACGCAGGCGCTTAGCTTCGGGTCGTTCGGCAACGGCTCCACGCCCCATATCGCCGGCGAATCGCTGGCCCAACGCACCGGCGCCAAGCTGCTGCATGTGCCTTATCGCGGCAGCGCGCCCGCCATGACGGACCTGATCGGCAACCAGATCCCGCTGTCGATCGACACGCTGGTGGCGGGCCTGCCGCAGATCAAGGCGGGCAAGGTGCGCGCGGTGGCGTTGACCGGCGGCGAGCGCTCGCCCCTGGTGCCCGACGTGCCCACCGTGGCGGAAAGCGGCGTGGCGGGCTACGACTTTCAGACCTGGTTCGGCGTGGTCATGCCCAAAGGTACGCCCGAGCCCGTGGTGACCAAGATGTCCAAGGAAATCCAGGCCGTGATGGCCGAGCCCGACACGCGCGCCCGGTTGCAGGAACTGGGCTTTGACGCCACCTACCAAGACCCCGCCGCGTTCCGCGCCAAGGTGCAGCGCGAACTGGAGCGCAACGTGGCCATCATCAAGGCGGCGGGCATCAAGCCGGATTGATCGGCTGAATCGCCTGGCGCACACGCCGGAATTTGCCCATTCGTCCGGCAGTTCCGGCGTGACCGATGCGCGTCAGGCTGATCCCTTATCATGGCAACCAGAAGGCTCGCGACCTCTCTCGATTTTTCTGGATTCATCCATGTCTTCGTTCGACATTCAGTTGCTGCTCACCGCCCTGGTGAGCGTCTTGGTGCTGGTCGCCCTAATCGTTTCCCGCATACGCATGCATCCTCTGCTGGCGCTATTGATCGTGTCGATCGGCGTTGGCTTCGCCACGGGCATGGCGCCCACGGCCATCGTGAAAAACCTCACCGACGGCGCCGGCAAAACGCTGGGCGCGGTCGGCGTGGTCATCGCGCTTGGCGCCATGCTGGGCAAGATCCTGGCCGATTCGGGCACCACCGAGCGTCTGGCCAACGCCATCTTGCGGCGCACGTCCGTGCGCATGATTCCGTGGGCCATGACGCTGGTGGCGTTCGTCATCGGCATCCCCATGTTCTTCGAAGTGGGCCTGGTGGTGATGCTGCCGCTGATCTTCAGCGTGGCGCGCAAACTGGAAAGCCAGCAACGCTTCAAGGGGTCGGCCTACATCTACGTGGGCGTGCCGGTCATTGCCGCGCTGGCCGCCATGCACGGCATGGTGCCGCCGCATCCCGGCCCGCTCACCGCCATCGCCACCTTGAAGACCACGGTGGGCCCCACGATGATCTACGGCTTTCTTGCCGCCCTGCCCGCCATGGTGCTGGGTGGCCCGCTGTACGGCGCGTTTCTCACGCCGCGCATGACGACCCGCCCCGATGAAGCGCTGCTGGAACAATTCACCGCTACCCAGGAAAGCGATTCCGGTGCATCCCCACCCAGCGTCGGCCTGGGTGTCCTGGCGGCCTTGCTGCCCGCCCTGCTGATGTTGGTACACGCGCTGGCCGAGATGCTGCTGCCCAAGGATTCCAGCCTGATGCACGTGGCGGCTTTCCTGGGCAACCCGCTGGTCGCCATGCTGCTGGGCGTGTTGTTCGCCGCCGTGACGCTGGTGTTCATGCGCGGCGGCGACGCGGAAAAACTGCGCGACGGCCTGGGCAAAAGCCTGAAACCCATCGCCGGCATCATGTTGATCATCGCGGGCGGCGGCGCGTTCCAGCAGGTGCTGACCAGCGCCAAGGTGGGCGACGCCATCGTGCACCTGACGCATCAGTTCGCGTTTCCGCCGTTGATTCTGGGCTGGCTGATCGCCATGCTGCTATCGGTATCCACCGGTTCAGCCACCGTCGGCATCGTGGGAGCGGCGGGCCTGTTGGCGCCGTTGGCAGGATCAGACCCCACCTTGAACCTGCCGCTGCTGGCGCTGTCGATCGGCTGCGGCTCGCTGTTCTTCAACTACGCCAATCACGCCGGCTTCTGGATGGTGAAAGAGTCGTTCGGCATGACGATGGGCGAAGCCACCAAGACGATTTCGGTCGTGCAATCGATCGTGGCGGTAGCAGGCTTGATCATGGTGCTGCTGTTCAACATGCTGCCGGCGTTGGGTTGAGGGCGGCGGGGTGTGGCGGCGTTAGATTTGCCCAGTAAAAAAAGGAAGCCCACAGGGGATTCCTTTTCTGGCTTTACGCGGAAGCCGACGTCCGCAACGGCGAGGGCGGCCCGGCATCTTCCCGCGCACCCTGCCGAATGCCCGCGCTTCCGCTCGTGATCGCGCGCACCCCAAAGTCGGTAAGCGTCAGCTCATGAACTTTCATGACCGCACCCGGCTTCGAAATAAGCTTGGACTCTTTGACGAAAGTCTCGGCTTGTCGTTCGGTGATGGGCTTCATATCAATACCTTTTCGTGACAAAGTCGCTAATGGCCTTGGTACCAACGCCAACGATCTCCACAACGGTAATGCGAGGGCCGTTAAACAGAATTCCTCTTGGTTTTTTTTGCCAGAAGCGTTTTTGTTTGGCCCCCGGAAGGTGATTGGTATTCACGCCGCCGAGCCTTTTCAAACCAGGGAATAGGCATGAGTGTAGTCCGGGGCATGGCCGATGAGCAGCTCCCCTGCCTGGGCAACCTGGAAATCAGACGATTTCAGGGTCGCTGTAGGTTCGTTGAATGCCTACAATTTCTGCAAGAAAAAACCCGAGTCCTTGAACTGACCCCCAGAAGTTGGACGGTCAACTAAAGCCCGAAGGCCTGAGCTCGGTATTGCACCGGGCTCAGGCCTTTTAGCTTGAGCTTGATGCGGTTGTGATTGTAGTAATGGATGTACTGCCGGATGCCGGCCTGCAACTGCTCGATGCTCTCGAAGCGGTTGAGGTGGAAGAACTCTGCTTTGAGCGTGCCGAAGAAGCTTTCCATGGCGGCATTGTCCAGGCAGTTGCCCTTGCGTGACATGCTCTGCGTGACGGACCGGGCGGCCAGCATGCGCCGGTAGATGGGCTGCTGGTATTGCCAGCCCTGGTCGGAGTGCAGCACGGGGCGCTCCGTCGGCCGCAGCCGCGCCAGCGCCTTCTTCAGCATGCTGCCCACGAGCTTGAACACCGGCCGCAGAGCGGTCTCGTAGGCCACGATCTCGCCGTTGTACAGGTCCATCACCGGCGACAGGTACAGCTTCTCGCCACGCACGTTGAACTCGGTCACGTCGGTGACCCACTTCTCGTTCGGACGCTCGGCCTCGAAGCGACGCGCCAACACGTTGGCCGCCACATGATGCGACTGACCTCGGTATGACCGGTACTTCTTGGCGCGCACGAGCGACTTCAAGCCCAGCGCCTGCATCAGCTTCTGCACCGTCTTGTGATTCACCAGCTCACCTGCCTGGCGCAGCACCGCCGTGATCCGGCGGTAACCATAGCGGCCCTTGTGCTGCGCATAGACCGCGTCGATGCGCTGCTTGAGCTCGGCGTACGGGTCCACGGCGCCAAGCGCCTTCAGGTGGTAATAGAACGTGCTGCGCGACAGCTTGGCTGCTCTCAGCAATAGCGCCAGCGGATGACGATGCCTCAACCCTTGGACCATTTGCGCTTTTTCACCAGCGCTTCGGTCCGTTCCGCTTGGATCAAGGCATCGAGTTTTTTTAGGTAATCGAGCTCCGCTCGCAGGTACGCGTTCTCTTCGCGCAACTGCTTCTCTGTCATGTCCTTGGCTGTTGGCTCGGGTGGATACTTGTGTGGCATGGCGGGGCTATCTCGACGTCTGGGCGCCAATGCGCCCATTCCGCCCTCATCATACCCACGACGCCATTTGCCGATGGTCCCGGAATCGCCCAAGTTGTAAACCGCCACAGCCTGCCTGTCCGACAAGCCGTCCTGCTCGATGCGCTTCAACACCTCAAATTTGAATTGCGCCGAATACCGCTTGCGCGGCCTGACTAAACCAGCCCGTCCATGCAGTTGGTAGACAGCCACCCATCGCCGCAGCAACGCATAGTCCACGCCGACCTCCCGCGCCACTTCCGCATAACTATGCTGTTCAGACAGATACCGCCGGACAGCGTCCAGCTTGAACTGCTCGTCGTACTTTGCCATGCAAAAAACCCCCGAAGGATGGATCAAAGTCCAACTTTCGGGGGTCAGTTCACCTGGTGCGGGCTTTCATACTATCTTGCGATATTTTGAACTGCGGTTTTGTGCGGTGAAAGGAATCGTATTGTTGTTGGAGGCCGCGCCAATTCTGGAGAATAGAACTTAAAAATGAATGCTCACCCCAGGAGTACCCCCATATTCAGAAATCTGCGTGTATGTCATGCGCTGCCCGGGCGACCGAAGGGGGCTGGACACTAGGCCTTTTCGAGTAGCATCTATGCTTCGAACGGGCGCGCGTCTGCGCGATGATGAGTCGGGACAGCGGGTAAGGTCATAGCAAAAGCGTGGCAGGAAACCGTACATGGCGACATACAAAGACGTCCAGGAATGCACCCATGATCGTTTATGTAGGCATGCGCCGCGTAGTCAGAGTCATATCAATAGCAGCTTGGGTTGCGCTCGCCGCGTTCATTTGGATAGCTGCGCTCTCTTACCCTGACCATGTTGGCGTCTACGCATCCTCGGTATTTGGTGTTGTCGCTTACATCATCATTCAAGCCATCGCCTGGGTGACGGCAGGATTTTCAGAGAATCCCAAGGGCGACGACGGCCTCATCCGATGGCCTTTCAAGTCCTGAGCAACCTTTTGCAGTCGGCATGTGTATCGGAGAATGTTCCAGAATGGAGCTTGTATTCATAAATCTGAGCGCCCCTCCCCCAGCCTCAGAAGAACAAGATAAGGGACTGTAGTGAACAACGTTACGGCTGCAGAAGCGTACGAGATGCTCTCATTGCCATTGACATGTGAAGATTGCCCTGACTGGCTTCCAGGCAACGAATTGAAGGGCCTTCTCAGCATGAGCTGCGGTCTACTCGATGCAAACGGACGGAGCGCGAAACTAATTGTCGAGCTCAGATTCCGGCGCTCCAGTAAGACGAATGTCGCGCAGTATGTCTTCTCCGTCTTCCGTAGAGTGTTGCCGAAGGGCTTGGAGCGGGTCTACCAGCTAGACGTCATGCAATGGCCCAAGCCGGTGCGCGATCAGCACCAAATGCCTCATGAGCATTTTGGCAACGAACGTAACCTGGGGGATGATTCCTGGGCAAAATGGTCTTATGATGAAGTCTTGGCGTACTTCTGCGCCAGAACGAACATCACGTTCGTTCCTCCGGTTCCGCACCCGGAAGAGCTCCGACTGAAGGGGCAATAATGATCTGCGACAAGATACAAGACATCCTCGGGCTTACCTGCTTCCCTCTCAACGATGAGGGAAGCTTAGCGATGATTTCCACCCCGTTCACCTTCGAAGATGGTGACGGCGTCCCCGTGTACATCGAGAAGGTGCCGGGGCATGTCCGATTCTTCGACGACGGCGGGGTGGTCATGCATTTCTTAGGCCGGGGTCTGTCGTTGGATTCCGGCAGAAAGACCCGATTCCTCAAAACGATTGCCCAACACAACGGCGCGACGTTCAACGAGGACGGTGAACTTGAAGTCTGGGCGCCAGAAGCGCAGGCAAACATGGCCTTTGCTAAGTACATGGCCACTGTATTGGGGCTGGTTAGCTGGGAGCGCGAGCAACAAGGCACATCCACAGACATATCCTTTTTCATCGAGGAAGTAGCTATGTGCCTGAAGGCTTGGAAGCCGGCTGACGAACTGGTGGAAGGACCGGAATTTACCGGGATATCCGGCCACGCCTACCGGTTCGATTTCCAGCAAGGTAGCGACATAGTCATCGCGATTTCGCCTCACCCCCTTTCGGTGAGTGCGGCATTGAAAAAGATGGTCGATGTCATTAGTGCTCCTTTCAACCAGAACATCTCGCTAACGGTTGTCCTCGATGACCGCGCCCAGCCAGATCAAGCCAAAAGTGAAGGCGCAGTTCTGGGCGCGGTGGCGGGTGTCCTAATGATGAGCAAGCTAGAGCATCTGGCCAGCGTGCATAGTTCGATCAACTAGGAATCTCAAGTGTCTTAAAGAGCCACCTCCGGGTGGCTTTTTTGTTGGCCGCTCGCATTTGCCAATAGATACCCAGGCGGTTCGGAGCACATGGGAACTTACGCATTCGCCGTGTGCCATTCATAGCATCAACTAACCATATTTCAACAGTCTGTAGCCACCGCTACTATCCCACTTCACCACGTCCGAATCCCTCAAATGCCACCCACGGCAGCTCGCGAATCTCGCGGACAGCCAGCTCGAACGCCCGATCGCCCTGGCGCGGATTTGGTTCTCAGAAATAAATATCCTCGGTTGACTGTACTGGTACGATCTATGCCTTCTCGCCCTCGGATAAGACTGGCGCTTAGGCACCGACGCTAATTCAGTCTTCGGAAGGATGCCCACTTAAAAGTGGTAAGGACTATCGGAGACAGTGGCTGCGCCCAAAACGTGTTCGCGGGGCGCTTACCCTAGCCATGGTGGCGCGCTACGCAAACCAAGATGGCGATTACATCCATGCTGCATTGGACAAGCTTGACGGCCGTTTGGCCGAAACAATTGCGCCAAATTACGCAAACAAAAAAGGCCGATCCATAAGGAATCGGCCTAGCGCATTGATTTCATTGGTGCCGGTGAAAGGAATCGAACCCTCGACCTTCTCATTACAAGTGAGCTGCTCTACCAACTGAGCTACACCGGCACGGCGTGCCGGGGCACGCGCAGGGACTGCATTGTAATGAATATTGCGGCGTTTGTAAGGCCAGCATCCCCCAGGGGGAAAACGGGTCCGCCGTCCTCCTTTATCGCGGAATCTTTTGCGGCTGGCCGTGATGCAGCGATGCCGTGATGGCACGGGCAATACGCGTGGCTTCGGTGGCGTCTTGGAGCGACAGCGGCGAGGCGCCGCCCATGCGGCAGGCGTTTACGAAAGCCGTCAGCTCATGACGAAAGGCATCGGAGAAGCGCTCGAAGAAATCGGCCGTCGCCTGATGCCGCACGCCGTGCTCGTCACTGCGCACAACGTGGTCGCGGGGTGCGCCCTGTCCGATCAATAGCTTGCCCTCTGTGCCGATGATTTCGGTGTGTTGCTCGTGTCCGTGCGCGAATGTGCGCGACGCATAGAACACGGCGCGGGCGCCACCCTCGAATTCAACGATGGCCAGCCCGTTGTCCACGTCACCCATGGCGGCCAGTTCATCATGAACCGCAATGGTGCCGCTGGCGAACGCGCGCGTGGCCTTGGGATTGCCCAGCATCCAGCGCGCCAGATCGACGTCATGCACGCTGCAATCCATGAAGATGCCACCCGAGGTGGGCGCGAAGGCGAGGAAGCCGCCGTCCGGGTCAAGGCGGTCGCAGGTTTGCGAGCGCACCAGGAAGGGCCGGCCGATGTCGCCTTGCCGGACGCTGTCGAAGGCGTGGGCGTGGCTGGGGTCGAAACGCCTGACGAAGCCCACCATGGCGATCAGGTCGGGGCGTTCCGATGCGGCGGCCTCCACCCGCAGACAATCCGCCACATCAAGCGCCAAGGGCTTTTCGATGAAGACGTGCTTGCCTGCCTGCAGCGCGGCGATGGCCTGGTCGGCATGCAGGGACGTGGGGGTGACCAGCACGATGGCGTCAAGGTCGGGATCTTGCAAGAAGGCATTGAAATCGCGGTATGTCTTGCGGACGCCCAGCTTGGCTTGCGCGTAGGCGAGCTCGGTTTCGACCGGACTGCACGCAGCAGCCAAGATGCAGTCAGGCGTATGAAACGCCAGGTTTTCCGCGTGTCGTCGCCCAAGCCGGCCCATGCCGGCGATACCGACGCGCAAGGGTGCGCTTGCAGTGCTCATGGTGGCGCCTCTCAAAGTGCGACCGGCTGGCCGCTGGACAGGGATTGGGTGGCGGCATCCGCGAGCCGTTGCGCGGCGACGCCATCGGCGATCGTGGTGCCCAGCGCGCCGCCCGAGCGCAATTGCGTGAAGAAATGGTCCAGCTCCAGCCGGTAGGCTTGCCCGTAGCGTTGCAGGAAGAATGGCTCGGGTACGTCGCGAACAAGTCCCGCCGCCGTCCAGTGCTCGACCTCGGTGGGGCGATGGTTGCCGCAGGCCAGCATGCCGTCGGAACCCAGGATTTCGAAGCGCTGATCGTAGCCATAGGCGGCCCGGCGCGACGCGTTGATCTGGCAGAGTTTGCCGCTGGCCGTGCGCAGCGTCACGGCGGCGGAATCGATGTCGCCGGCGTCCGCAATGCGCGGGTCCGTCAGGCACGAGCCGCTTGCATGGATCATCGTTGCCTCTTCTCCTAGCAGCCAGCGAAAGACGTCGAAGTCGTGGATCAGCATGTCGCGAAACATGCCGCCCGATTGGCGCAGATAAGCCTGGCTGGGTGCACTGGGATCGCGGCTGGTGATGATCAGCATCTCCGGCGTGCCGATCGCGCCGCGCTGCAAGCGATCGCGGGCAGAGGCGAAGGTAGGGTCAAAGCGGCGTTGGAAGCCCATCATGCAGCGCACATTTGCCGCGGCCACGGCGTCCTGGCAGCGGATGGCGCGCTCGGTGGACAGGTCCACCGGTTTCTCGCAAAAGATGTGTTTGCCGGCGTGTGCGGCGCGCAGGATCAGGTCGCTGTGCGTGTCGGTGGACGAGCAGATCAGCACGGCGTCTATGTCGGGGTCGTTCAAGGCGTCTTGCTCGCTTGCCCGGCGTGCGCCGTGCTTGTGCGCCAGTGCGTCCGCCAAGCCGGTGGCGGGGTCGCACACCGTCGCCAGTGTCAGGCCCGGCATGGCGGCCAGGTTGGCGGCGTGGATAGCACCGATACGTCCGGCGCCGAAGAGTGCGACTTTCATGCTGCAGCCTCCGCAAAGGGGTCAGGGTCTGGCGCGCGCTTGCGCGGCGCCGGTTTCGCTGGCGTCAAACTTCAATTCCAGTTTGTAGGCCAGCGCGATGAACAACGACTGCACCAGGCTCATGGTGCTGGTCAGGGATCGGAAACCGAAGGTGGAGCTTTCCTGCACGACCAGGGTGGCGCTGGCCACGCGCGCGATGGGGCTCATCTGGCTGTCGGAAATCGCGATGACGCGCGCGCCGCGCGCCACCGCTTCCGTCACGGTGGCAACCGTTTCGTCGGCATAGGGAATAAAGGAGATGGCGATCATCACATCGCCCGCGCCCAAGCTGCGTAGCTGGCCTTCTTGCATGTGGCCCAATCCGCTCATCCAATGCACCGTCTTGCGGGTGTGCTGCAGCGCATAGGCCAGATACGCGCCCACCGGAAACGAGCGCCGCGACGCCACCACCCACACGGCGGGCGTCTCTTCAAGCAGGCTTACCGCCGCATCGAAAGCCTTGGGATCCAGATCGCGTGACAAGGCTTCCAGGCTGGCGATGCCGCCGCCGATGACCTCGTGCGACAAGGTCGACAGCGAAAGGTCTGCGGGCGCGGACTCGATCAGGTCACGAATCCGGTCCTGGTAGCTGCGGCCCGGCGCAATCTGCTGCGCCATGCCATCGCGAAACAGTTGCTGCATGTCCGAGAACCCGGAAAACCCGAAATGCTTGGCGAAGCGCACGATCGCCGACGGCTGCGCCTGGCAACGCTCGGCCATGTCCTGGATGCGGTCCAGGGCGACGTGGTCGCGGTTTTGCTCGATGTATCTGCCCACCGCTTTGAGCTGACGGCTCAGGCCCGGGTACTGATGCGAGATATCGCCAAGAAATTGCGCGACGGTGGCGTAGGGGGCGGTCTTGGTGGCGGATTTCGGCATGGCGGCTCGGCTATTGGGAAGACTCGGTATCGGGGGCGGATCGAACGAATTATAGGAATCCATAGGAATATTTAGAAAATTATTTCCATAGGGTTTACTCTCACAAATTAAATTCCATTCCGGCCTATGATCCCTGCACATTGATCGGCCAGACGCTGGAACGGCAAGGGCTTGACGACACAAGCCCGCCGCCCTGCCGCAACGCCGCACGGAGAAGACAGATGACGCACCCGCGATTCAAATTCACACTGCGCGCCTTGTTGTTCAGCGCTCTGCTGCTGGGCGCCATGCCAGCAATGGCCGACAAATACGTCTTGATCAGCCACGCGCCCGATTCCGATTCCTGGTGGAACGTCATCAAGAATTCGCTCAAGCAGGCGGGCGAGGACTACGGGGTGCAGGTGGACTACCGCAATCCCGCCACCGGCGATATCGCGGAAATGGCGCGCCTGATCGAACAGGCGGCCGCCGCCAACTATGACGGGGTGATGGTCACCATTGCCGACTTCAACGTGTTGCAGCGCGCGTTGGAAAAGGTTCGGGCCAAGCGCATCCCGCTGATCACCATCAATTCCGGGTCGGCCGAACAGTCCGAGCAGTTGGGCGCCATCATGCATGTGGGCCAGCCCGAGTACGACGCCGGCCACGCAGCGGGCCTGCGCGCGAAGGCGGCCGGCGTAGAACGCTTTCTATGCGTGAACCACTACGCCACCAACCCGGTGTCCTTTGAACGTTGCAAGGGTTTTGCCGATGCCATCGGTGCGGATTTCCGGGCCAGCACGCTTGATACCGGGGGCGTGGATCCCAGTGCGGTGGAATCCAAGGTGTCCGCGTACCTGCGCCAGCACCCCGACACCCAGGGCATTCTTGCCCTGGGTCCGGATGCGGCAGGCCCCACCTTGCGCCTGCTGGAAAAGGCCGGGCTGACAAACAAAATCTGGTTTGCCTCGTTCGACCTGTCCGACGAGCTCGCTCGCGCCATCAAGGCCGGCACGGTGCAGTTCGCCATCGATCAGCAACCTTTTCTGCAGGGCTACATCCCCGTGGCCGTCATGGTGGCGATGAAGGCGGATCGCGCGCGCGGCGCCGCGCCGGCCGAGTCTTTTCAAGCCGCGCTGAAAGCCAACGCGAAGGCCGTCGCGCGCTTCGAGGAATACGGACTGACGCCTGTGTACGGACCGCGCCACATCAGCTCGGGGCCGGGCTTCATCACCCAGGAAAATCTTTCCAAGGTGGAGAAATACGCCGGTCAGTATCGCTAAGCGAAGGAGCACGACATGACAGAAGGCTCGGCAGTGATGCCGTCGTCGCCCGACGAGCGCGTGCAATCGCTGGCATGGCCGCAGCGCCTGCTGGGTAGACCGGAAGCGGCGTCGGTATCTGGAACGGTGGCGGTCTTCCTGGTGTTCGGCCTGGTCGCCGGCGGCTCCGGCATGTTCAGCGCCGAAGGCATCGTCAACTGGGCCACGGTGGCCGCCTTCATCGGCATTCTTGCCACCGGCGCGGCCTTGCTGATGATCGGTGGTGAATTCGACCTGTCCATCGGTTCGATGATCGGCTTCGCGGGCATGGGCCTGGCGATACCCACGCTGTACTGGGGCTGGCCGCCCTGGCTGGCGTGCCTGTTCATGTTCGGCCTGTGCATCGCCATCGGCGCGCTCAACGGGTATCTGGTCATCCGCACCGGCCTGCCTTCCTTCATCGTCACCTTGGCGTTCTATTACATCCTGCGCGGGTTGACGCTGGCCTTGTCCACGCTATTCACCGGCAAGACCATCATCAGCGCCAACGGCCCCCTGATCTTGCGCGACCTGCTGGAATCCGACTGGGTCATGCAGGTGCTCTTCCAGGGCTATCTGCTGACCGGCCTGTTCGACGGTCTGGCGGCAATGGGATGGATCGATGCGCGCGAAGGAGGCGGCGCGCTGGCGATCGGCCTGCCCAAGGTCGTGGCTTGGTGGCTGGGCCTGGCGGCCATCGGCGCCTTCGTGCTGGCCCGCACGCGGTTTGGCAACGCGGTGCTGGCGGCCGGCGGGCACGCCGCGGCGGCCAAGAATATGGGCATCCCCGTTGCGCGGGTGAAGCTCATCCTGTTCATGATCATGGCCCTCTGCTCCGCCTTGTTCGCGGTCCTGCAAGTGGTGGACGCCGGCTCGGCCGCGGCGGATCGAGGTCTGCAAAA
The DNA here is from genome assembly GCF_003994415.1 of Achromobacter spanius. NCBI lineage: Bacteria > Pseudomonadati > Pseudomonadota > Betaproteobacteria > Burkholderiales > Alcaligenaceae > Achromobacter > Achromobacter spanius. The sequence continues at coordinate 178,001 of NZ_CP034689.1, forward strand.
AGAGTTTGAAGCCATCATCGCCGCCGTCATCGGTGGATGCTTGTTGACGGGCGGGTTTGGCTCCGTCGTTGGGGCGGCGTTCGGCGCGCTGATCTTCGGCGTCGTGCAGATCGGCATCGGCTACACCAGCATCGACAACAACTGGTACCGCGTTTTCCTGGGCATCATGCTGTTGCTGGCGGTGGTCTTCAATAGCATCGTGCGCCGCCGCGTCGCCGTGGCCAGGCATTGAAGGAGCCCACCATGAGCGCACCCATCATTGAACTTGAAAGCATACGCAAGACGTTCGGCTCGGTTATTGCGTTGCACGGGGTGACCTTTCAATTGCGTGCCGGTGAAGTGCACTGCCTTCTGGGCGATAACGGCGCCGGCAAGTCGACGTTGATCAAGACGCTGGCGGGCGTGCATCCGCCGGATGAAGGGCGCTATTTCCTGGACGGCAAGCCCGCGCGCTTTACGTCGCCGCGTGATGCGCTGAACGCCGGCATCGCCACGGTGTACCAGGATCTGGCGCTGGTGCCCTTGATGAGCATCGCGCGCAATTTCTTCATGGGCCGTGAACCCACGCGCCGATGGCTGGGCGTATTGCCGGTCATGGATCATCGCGAGGCTGCCAGCACCGCCCGCGAGAAGCTGGGCGAAATGGGCATTCGGGTACGCGATCCCCAGCAGGCTGTCGGTACCCTGTCGGGCGGTGAAAAGCAATGCCTGGCGATCGCGCGCGCCATGCACTTCGGCGCCCGGGTGCTGATTCTGGATGAGCCCACCGCGGCGCTGGGCGTCAAGCAATCGGCCAACGTGCTCAAGCTGATCGCCACGGCACGCCAACGCGGCATCGCCGTCATTTTCATCACGCACAACGTCAACCACGCCTACCCCGTGGCAGATCGTTTCACGCTGTTGAACCGGGGCCGATCCTTGGGCACCTACCGAAAAGACGACATCTCCAAGGAAGAGGTGCTGGACATGATGGCGGGGGGGGCCGAGATGAAGGCTCTGATGCGTGATCTTGAAGGCGTGATCGTCTGAGGGTGCCATGAAACAACTTTGCTTTCCCGAGGGCCGCCGTTTTGACCTGGCCTGCCTGGGTCGTCTGGCCGTGGATTTGTATGCGCAGCAGATTGGATGCGCGCTGGAAGAGGTCTCGAGCTTTGCGAAGTACCTGGGCGGCTCATCCGCCAATATCGCTTCCGGCGCGGCCCGCCTGGGCCTGAAGTCCGCCATGATTTCGCGCGTGGGCAACGAGCAGATGGGCCGCTTTCTACTTGGCGCGTTGCAGGCCGAGGGTTGCGATGTCAGCCAGGTACGGCAAGATCCGCAACGGCTGACGGGACTGGTGCTGCTTGGCATCAAGGACCGCGACACGTTCCCGCTGCTGTTCTATCGTGAAAACTGCGCCGACATGGCCATGGACGCTGAAGATATCGACGCGGCCTTCATTGCGCAATGCCGGGCGTTGCTGGTCACGGGTACGCATCTGAGCACCGTGGGTGTGCGCCAGGCCTCGCTGCGAGCGTTGGAACTGGCGGCGCAACATCGCGTGACGCGGGTGCTGGATATCGATTTCCGCCCGGTGCTGTGGGGCTTGGTGGAGCAAGGCGACGGAGAGCGCCGCTATGTGCCCGATGCGGAAGTCAGCGCGCGGTTGCAGGCCTTGCTGGGCCATTTTGACTTGATCATCGGCACCGAAGAAGAATTCCTGATCGCCGGCGGCGTGCCCACGGACCTGATGGCGTCGTTGCGGACGGTGCGCGCCCACAGCGAGGCCGTGCTCGTGATCAAGCTTGGCCCCCACGGATGCGCCATTGTGCCGGGTGACGTGCCCGAACGAATCGAGGACGCACTCACGGTCGTGGGTGAAGACGTGCGGGTTTTGAATGTACTGGGGGCGGGGGACGCCTTTGCCGCGGGCTTGATGGCGGGCCTGTTGCGTGGACAGGGCTGGGAGGAGTCGGCGCGCATGGCGAACGCATGCGGCGCCATCGTGGTGTCGCGGCACGGCTGCGCGCCCGCCATGCCCACGCAAGCCGAACTGCGCTACTGGTTGTCGGGGAATAAATCCCGGCAGCCGGACGCTGACGTCATGCTGTCGCATCTGCACCGAGTGACCACGCCGCGTCCCGAATGGCGCGAACTCTATGTGCTGGCGTTCGATCATCGTTCGCAGTTCCACGAGTTGGCGGCAAGCCATGGCCGGTCCGATGCGGATATCGCGGCGCTCAAGCGCCTGATCGTGCAGGCGGTGGATGTGGTGGCCCAGGCGCCCGGCATGCAAGGTCGTATCGGGGTGCTGATTGACGACGTCTATGGCGAACAAAGCCTGCACGCGTCGACCGGCCGGGGTTGGTGGGTAGGCCGACCCATCGAACTGCCGGGCTCGCGCCCGTTGCGCTTCGAGGGCGCCCGGTCGCTGGCTTCTCGTTTGCAGCAGTGGCCGCGCGAACAGGTGGTGAAATGCCTGGTGCAGTACCACCCCGATGACGACGCGGATTTGCGCGTTGCGCAGGAAGACCAACTGCGGCATGTCTGGGAGGCCACGCGCCATAGCGGCCATGAACTGCTGCTGGAAATCATTCCCCCAGACGACATGCTTTTCGGCGAAGCCGCCGATGATGCCGTGCTGCGTTCGGTACGGCGCTTGTACAACCTGGATATCCGGCCGGAATGGTGGAAGCTGGGCATGATGGAGGCCGAATCCTGGGACGCGCTGGATCAGTTGGTGACGCAACGCGACCCGCATTGCTGGGGGGCGGTCATCCTGGGCTTGAACCAGCCGGTGCCCACGCTATTGCAGGGCTTTGCCCAAGCGCGGGCACGGGTGGTGAAGGGCTTCATGATCGGCCGCAGCGTCTGGAGCGAACCCGCCGCGGCCTGGTTGCGCGCAGATATCGCCGATGCGGAATTGGTCGATCGGGTTGCCGCGAGCTTTCGCAGCCTGATCACCGGCTGGCAAGCGAGCCGTTCCGACACCCACCGGACGGTCGCGGCCCGCGCCGACATCGTATCCGCGCCCGCCGAAAGGGCCGCGTCATGAGCCCCCGCCAAACCCTGCGCCTGACGACGGCCCAAGCGCTTACGCGCTATCTGGCCGCGTTGCGGGTCCAAGAACCGGACGGCACGCTTACGCCCTACCTGGGCGGCGTGTGGGCAATCTTTGGTCATGGCAATGTGGCGGGCATGGGTCAGGCATTGGCAGAGTCGCGCGATGCCTTGCCCGTCCTGCGTGCCCACAACGAGCAGGCGATGGCGCACGCGGCCATCGCCTATGCCAAGGCGCACATGCGCCGGCGCATCATGGCGGCCACAACGTCCATCGGCCCCGGCGCCACCAACATGGTCACCGCCGCGGCGCTTGCGCACGTCAATCGCTTGCCGGTCCTGCTGCTGCCGGGCGACACCTTCGCCTCACGCGCGCCCGACCCGGTGCTGCAGCAGCTTGAACCCTTCGGCGATGGCGACACGACGGCCAATGACGTGTTCCGGCCCGTATCGCGATACTTCGACCGCCTCGTCAGGCCCGAGCAGATCCTGACTGCGTTGCCGCGCGCGATTCAGGTGCTGACTGATCCCGCGCTGTGCGGTCCGGTCACGCTGGCCTTGCCACAAGATGTGCAGACGCAGGCGTTTGATTGCCCGCTTGAATTTCTACAGCCCGCGCCCCTGCATTTTCTGCGTCCTCCTCCCGACGAGGATGCACTTCGGCGCGCGGTAGTGGCCGTCCGTGCCGCGCGCCGACCGTTGTTGGTGGTGGGCGGCGGCGCGCTCTACGCTCAGGCTTCGGAGGCGCTGTCCGCGTTTGCCAAGGCGTATGGCGTACCCGTGGCCGAGACGCAGGCCGGCAAGGGCACGCTGGCCTGGGACCATCCCATGAATCTGGGCGCCATCGGCGTTACCGGTTCCCCAGCGTCGAACGCCCTGGCCGCGCGCGCTGACCTGATCATCGGCGTGGGCTCGCGCTTGCAGGATTTCACAACCGGATCGAACTCCCTGTTCGGCAATACGCTGTTGCTGTCGATCAACGTGCAGGCGCTGGACGCTGGCAAGCGACGTGGGCAGGCGCTGGTGGCGGACGCGGCGCTGGCGTTGGCGCAGTTGGGCAACGCGCTGACCGGTTGGCGCGCCGATGCGGATTGGACGGAGAAAGCCCGGCGGCTTGGGACACAATGGCGCGAACGGGTCCTGGCATTGACCACGGCGGCGCCGGATGGCCTGCCCTATGAGGCCGACGTGATCGGCGCGGTGCAATCTTCCGATGCGGCGTCGGCGAGCCATGACATTGTCGTGTGCGCCGCGGGGACGCTACCCGCTGAACTGCACAAGCTGTGGCGCAGCAGCCGGCCGGGCGGCTACCACGTGGAGTACGGCTATTCCTGCATGGGATATGAAATCGCGGGTGGCCTGGGCGTGAAGCTGGCCCAGCCCGACAAGGAAGTCATCGTGATGGTGGGCGACGGTTCCTACCTGATGATGAACTCCGAGATTGCCACGTCGGTCATGTTGGGGTGCAAGCTGATCATCGTGGTGCTCGATAACCGTGGCTTTGGATGCATCAACCGCCTACAGCACGCTTGCGGCGGCGAAAACTACAACAACTTGTTGGACGACTGCGTCGCACCCGCGGGCATCGCGCCCCGCATCGACTTTGCGGCGCACGCCCGCAGCCTTGGCGCGCATGCCGAGCACGTCGCTGATGTTGCCGAACTCGTACTGCGCTTGCGCGAGGCGCGCAGCCGTCAACACACCACGGTGTTGGTCATTGATACGTCGGCCTCACACACGACGTCGGACGGCGGCTGCTGGTGGGACGTGGCCGTGCCGGAAGTGTCTGACCGCGTTCAAGCGCAAACGGCGCATGCGGCCTACGTCGCGGACAAACGCCGACAGGCACTTTGAAGGAACCGGCATCGTGAACAGAGAGTCTGCTTGGAAGGTACGCATAGGCGTCAACCCCATTTCGTGGAGCAACGACGACCTGCCTTCGCTAGGCGGCGACACGCCGCTTGCAACGGCCTTGTCCGAAGGTGCGCGAATCGGCTACGCGGGTTTCGAGCTGGGCAACAAGTTTCCCCAGTCGTCGCAGGCGTTGAAGGCTGTGTTGGCTGAGTATGGCGTGGCCTGCGTATCTGGCTGGTACTCGGGCCGACTCGCTCATCAGGGCGTGGATGCCGAGATCCGCGATGGCGCGGCGCACATGGAAAAGCTGCAGGCGCAGGGTTGCAACGTGGTGGTCTATGGCGAGGTTGCCGATTCGATCCAGGGGCGGCGCGGCACTCCACTGGCCAAGCGGCCGCGCTGGCGCAGCGACGCATCCTGGAGCGACTATGGCAAGCGTTTGAACGCCTATGGCGAGCACTTGAGAGCGCGCTACGGCCTGACCCTGGCCTATCACCATCACATGGGCGCCTACGTTGAAACCGCCGACGACGTCGACCGGCTGATGGCGGTCACGGACAAGAACGTGGGTTTGCTATTCGACACGGGGCATTGCTATCTGGCGGGTGCCGTCGCGGGGCTGGACACCGACGTCGTGGCGCAATTGGCCCGGCACGCGCAGCGTGTCGTGCACGTGCATTGCAAGGATGTACGGCCCCGGATCGCAAGAGCGGTTCGCAACGAGGGCTGGTCCTTCCTGGATGCGGTGATGAACGGCGTGTTCACCGTTCCAGGCGACGGCTGCATCGATTTTCACGCGGTCTTGGCGGTATTGCACAACGCGGGGTATCAGGGCTGGCTGGTGGTTGAGGCTGAGCAGGATCCCGCCGTGGCGCCGTCCTACCAATATGCCAAGCTGGGCTATCAAACCTTGTCCGCCATTGTGGCTGACCTTCAGGGAGATCAGGCATGAGTTTATTGATCAAGGCCAGCGCAAGCGGCAGGCAGATCGTGGAAGTCACGCCCGCCAGCGCGGGCTGGAAGCATGTGGGGTTTCGCGCGTTGCGCATGCTGCAGGACGAAGAGGAGCTATTCAGTACGGACGCGCGCGAATGCTGCGTTGTCGTGCTGGCGGGCGAAGTGGATGTGAGCGTCGGCGCGCACCGCTATCGGGCGCTGGGTAGCCGCATGTCCGTGTTTGATCCGGTGTCGCCCTATGCCGTCTACGTGCCGCCTGGCCGGGGCGTGTCGATACGCGCGATCACGAATGTCGAGTTGGGACTTTGTTTTGCCCCTGCGCTAGGGCGCCATGCGCCGCGCGTGATTGAGCCGATGTCGATGCAACGCAGCGTTCGCGGGCAAGGCAGCAATGCGCGGCATGTATGCGACATTCTGCCTGAAGGCGACGTGGCCGAGCGCCTGCTGGTGGTTGAAGTGATCACGCCCGCGGGGCATGCATCAAGCTACCCGCCGCATAAGCACGACACGGCGGAAGCAGGCGAAACGCAGTTGGAAGAGACGTACTACCACCGCTTGAACCCACCGCAAGGGTTCGCATTTCAGCGCGTGTACACCGATGATCGCAGTCTGGACGAAGCCATGGCCGTGGAAGATCACGATGTTGTGACGGTGCCGCGCGGCTACCATCCTTGCGTCGCGCCCCATGGCTACGATCTCTACTACCTGAACACGATGGCGGGTCCGCGACGCGAATGGGCGTTTCGCAACGACCCCAGGCACGAGTGGATACTTCAGGCTTCAGCGTGAGGCGCTTGAATTGAGTAAGCCGGAAAAGCAAAGACGGCGTGCCAGGCACGCCGTCTTTGTGTCACGCACACTACTTGACGATCGTCAGGCGCGGGCGCTTGGGTTCGTCGTCGTTGCCGCCGTCGTCGCCTTGCGTGGCGTCGGCCTGGGCTTCAACGCCTTCCAGGGCAGCGGGGTCCGCCGTGCCCTGTGCGCCTGCTTCCGGCGGTTCATAGGGCTGCACTTCGAAGCCCATGCCCGCGCCGGTTTCGCGCGCGTAGACGGCGCTGACGGCGCCGACGGGAACATAGACGTTTTCGGTCACGCCGCTGAAGCGGGCTTGGAATTCAATGAATTCGTTGCCCAGCACCAGGCGGTTGGTGGCCAGCGTGCCGACGTTCAGTGTGATCTGACCGTCACGGACATGCGCGACGGGCACCATGGTGTGCTCATCGACCTGCACGGTGATGTACGGCGTGTAGCCGTTGTCGGTGCACCATTCATGCAGTGCGCGGATCAGATACGGTTTGGTCGAGGTTTCACCCATCACACTGCCAGCCTTAACGACGCATTACTTTTTCCGAAGGCGTCAGCGCTTCGATGTAGGCCGGGCGCGAGAAGATGCGTTCGGCGTACTTTTGCAGCGGAGCCGCGTTCTTGGGGAGTTCGATGCCGTAGTGATCCAGGCGCCACAGCAACGGAGCCACGGCCACGTCGAGCATCGAGAATTCTTCGCCCAGCATGTACTTGTTCTTCAGCAGCATCGGGGCCAACTGGGCCAGGCGGTCGCGAATGTTCTGGCGCGCGTTGGCCAGCTTCTTCTCGTCGGGCTTGGTGCTGCGGTCTTCCAGCGTCGAGACGTGAACAAACAGTTCTTTCTCGAAGTTGTACAGGAACAGGCGGGTGCGGGCGCGCATGACGGGATCCGCCGGCATCAGTTGCGGATGCGGGAAGCGCTCGTCGATGTACTCGTTGATGATGTTGGATTCGTACAGGATCAGGTCGCGCTCAACCAGGATGGGCACTTGACCGTACGGGTTCATCACCGCGATGTCTTCGGGTTTGTTGTACAGGTCGATGTCACGGATCTCGAAGTCCATACCCTTTTCGAACAACACGAAGCGGCAGCGTTGCGAAAACGGACACGTGGTTCCGGAATAGAGCACCATCATGGTGAAAGTCCTTTATGAAAAACGAAAGGCCAGCGCCTAAATCTAGCAGGCGCTGGCCCCGATTGCCAGGCGGGATAGGCGTACGGCCCTATCCTCCGTTGCCGTCCCTTATTAATGAGGTAGCGGCTTGCATGCCTGGCGGGGCGTTGCGGTTAGCGCACGTGTTTCCAGTACGAGGCGTTCAAGCGCCACGTAACCAGGAAGAACAACAGCAGGAACAACATGACGCCGACGCCGATACGGACGCGCAATGTCTGGACGGGCTCGGCCATCCAGGACATGAATGCGGTCAGGTCTGCGACGTCGTTGTCGTATGTTGCGACTTGGGCCGGGTTGGCGGCCTTAAATTTGGCATCAAAGGTGGCATGGCCGTGGTAATCAGCTACCGGTTCGGCCTTGACCGTGGAAAAACCTTGAGCATCGTACACCGTCGTGATGCGTTCCCAGTTTTTGGGTGCGCCTTCCTTGGCATCCTTGGCTTCCACTTCATGCATGGCCACGGTCGTCAGCTCGCGCGGACCCTGGCGTTCCCAGAGGGCGTGCGGCATGCCCACGGACGGGAAAACCAGGTTGTTCCAGCCCGTGGCGCGCGACGTGTCGCGGTAGAAGGTGCGCAGGTAGGTGTAGATGTAGTCTGCGCCGGACGGGCCGGCGTTGACCGATTTGGCCCGGGCGATCACGGATAAATCCGGGGGCGTCGTGCCAAACCACTTCTTGGCGTCCTGGGGCGTCATGGCGATATGCATCATGTCGCCGACCTTTTCGCCGGTGAACAGCAGGCTTTCCTTGATTTGCTGGTCGGTCAGGCCAATGTCCTTGAGCTTGTTGTAGCGCATCGACGACGCGCTATGACAGTTCAGGCAGTAGTTGACGAACAGCTTGGCGCCGTTTTGCAGCGACGACATGTCGTTGACGCGGTACGGCGCCTTGTCCAGCGGGAAACCGCCCTCGGCGGCAAATGCGGTGGTACACGTGAGCATCAAGGCCACGGCACCAATCAGCTTCTTGATCATGGTTAATCCGTTATCTGGTGGGCTCAGTGGGCGTGGAACGTAACGCGCTCGGGCACTTGCTTGAAGGTGCCAAGGCGGCTCCAGACCGGCATCAGGAAGAAAAATGCCAGGTACAGCAGCGTGCCAATTTGCGACGTGATGTTCAACGGCGGACTGGGCGGCTGCGTACCGATGTAGCCGAGCACCAGGAAGTTGACCATGAAGATGCCGTAGATCCACTTGTGCCAGGTGGGGCGGTAGCGGATCGACTTGACCGGGGAATGGTCTAGCCAGGGCAGGAAGAACAGGATCACGACCGTACCACCCATGGCCACCACGCCCCAGAACTTGGCGTCGATCACGCGCAGCAGCACGGCCACGACGATCAGGATGCCGGGGATGGCAATGCGCAGGATGCCGCGCAGGTTGCTCTTGACGAGCAACGCGATGGCGCCCAGCACCGAGGCACCCGCCAGCACCCACGTGAATTCGTCGGTAGTGGCGCGCAGCATCGAATAGAACGGGGTGAAGTACCAGACCGGCGCGATGTGCGGCGGCGTCTTCAGCGAGTCAGCGGGAATGAAGTTGTTGAACTCGAGGAAGTAGCCGCCCATTTCCGGCGCGAAGAACACGATGAACGCGAACACGAGCAAGAAGCCCGCCACGCCCATCAGGTCATGCACGGAATAGAACGGGTGGAACGGAATGCCATCCTTGGGGCGGCCGTACTTGTCTTTCGGGCCCTGCTTGATTTCGATGCCGTCCGGGTTGTTCGAGCCGACTTCGTGCAGCGCCACCAGGTGAGCCGCGACCAGGCCCACGAGCACCAGCGGAATCGCGATGACGTGGAAGGCGAAGAAGCGGTTCAAGGTGGCGTCCGACACGACGTAGTCGCCGCGGATCCAGATGGACAGTTCGGGGCCGATGAACGGAATGGCGGCGAACAGGTTCACGATCACCTGGGCGCCCCAATACGACATCTGGCCCCACGGCAGCAGGTAACCGAAGAAGGCTTCCGCCATCAGACAGAGGAAAATCGCCACGCCGAAGATCCACACGAGCTCGCGCGGCTTGCGGTAGGAACCGTATAGCAGCCCGCGCAACATGTGCAGGTAGACGACGACGAAGAACATCGACGCGCCGGTGGAATGCATGTAGCGCACGAGCCAGCCCCAGGGGACCTCGCGCATGATGTATTCAACGGATTGGAACGCGCGTTCGGCGTCCGGCTTGTAATGCATGACCAGGAAAATACCGGTCACGATCTGCAGCACCAGGACCAATAAGGCCAGAGAGCCAAAGAAATACCAGAAGTTGAAATTCTTTGGTGCGTAGTACTCGGACAGATGGGCTTTCCAGGTGGATGTCACCGGAAAACGCCGGTCCAGCCACCCCAACAGGCCTGTTGTCTCGACGGTTTTCTCGCCAGCCATGTAACGGCTCCTTCTCTAATACGTGGCGTATTTGTTTTACTTACGTAATCGGGAAAAAAGCGCGACGCGAGCGTCAGGCCTTGTTGTCTTCATCGACGCCCACAATGATGCGGGTATCGCTCAGATACTGGTACGGCGGAACTTCGAGATTATCGGGAGCAGGCTTGTTCTTGTAGACCCGGCCAGCCAGGTCGAACGTGGAGCCGTGGCAGGGGCAGAGGAATCCGCCTTGCCAATTGGCGCCCATGCCGCCCCCCCGCCTGTTTCGAAGTGCGAGGTGGGCGAGCAGCCCAAGTGAGTACAGATGCCGACGCAAACGAAGATCTCGGGCTTGCGCGAGCGAACTTCGTTCTTGGCATATTCGGGAGTGAAGCCAGGCCGCTCGGATTCCGGGTCGGCCAGCAAGGGGTCAAGCGTCTTGAGGGCGGCGAGCTGTTCGGGAGAACGGTGCATGATCCACACCGGCTTCCCACGCCATTCCACGGTTTTCATGGTGCCGACGGGTATATCGCCGATATCCACTTCAACGGGGGCCCCGGCCGCGCGGGCCTTTTCAGAGGGAGAAAATGTGCTCACAAGCGGCACTGCCGTTGCGACACCTGCTACGCCACCCACAGCACAGGCGGTGGTAACCCAGAAACGTCGCGAAGGATCAGGTGGCAGGTTGGGATCAACCGCACCGTCATCATCGTGCACCAGCGTATCCTGACTCATCTTCCTATCCTTGTTGATGCGCCCGCTCTACGAGTAGCATCACTTCTGCGGCATCGGGTTCGCGGGAATATGTAACAACATAGCAACCGCGTATTATAGCGCCAGCCCACTCAAGGGCGTATCACGATGGGAGTGCTTTTATGAGCAAAAAGACTGGTTTCGTCAAAGAATTCCGAGATTTCGCTGTAAAAGGCAACGCGATCGACCTGGCGGTTGGTGTGATTATCGGCGCGGCGTTCGGCCGAATCGTCGATTCGATGGTGAAAGACATCATCATGCCCTTGGTCAATTTCATCCTGGGGGGCGCAGTCGATTTTTCGAACAAATTCTTTGTACTGTCGATGCCTGCCGGCTACAACGGCCCGATGACGTATGCCGACCTCACCAAAGCGGGCGCCTCCGTGTTCGCCTGGGGTAATTTCGTGACGATCCTCATCAACTTCGTGTTGTTGGCGTTCGTGATTTTCTGGATGGTCAAAGCCATCTACAAGGCCCGCACCAAGGCCGAGGAAGCACCGGCCGCACCGGCCGCAACGCCGGAAGACGTGGCGCTGCTGCGCGAAATCCGCGACCTGCTCAAGAAATAAAACCCCGGAATGCCCCGCGCGGCACACGCGTCGGGGGCTTGCTGCTGGTGTTGCGGCGGTACTACGCCGGGTTATCAAGGTCGATGAATTCGACCTTGATGCCGAACTGCTCGGCCACCGCCTGACCCAGCGCCTGCGCACCATAGCGCTCGGTGGCGTGGTGGCCGGCCGCAATGAAGCCGACACCGGTCTCGCGCGCCAGATGCACGGTGGACTCCGACACTTCTCCTGTGAGGTAAGCGCTGGCGCCAGCGTCCACGGCATCGGACAGCATGCCCTGCGCCCCACCGGTACACCACGCCACGCTGGATAAGGGTTGATCCGGATCGCCCACCACCAGCGGCTGCCGGCCCAGCCGTTCGGCCACGCGCGCGCCCAGTTGGCCCAGCGTCGTCAGGCCCGTGGCCTCGCCCAGCCACACCAGGTTGTCCTGCCCACAGGTGCGCGGAGAGCCATCGTCGCGCCGCGCGGGGACCAGGCCCAGCACGCGGGCCAGTTGCGCGTTGTTGCCCAGACTGGGGTGGGCGTCCAAGGGCAGATGATAGGCGTACAGATTCAGGTCGTTTTTCAAGGCCAGCGCCATGCGCGTGCGGCGCGTGCCTATCACGCGGCGGTCTTCGTTGCGCCACATCCAGCCGTGGTGCACCAGCACTGCATCCGCGCCACGTTCGACCGCGGCGCGCAGCAATGCTTCGCTGGCGGTGACACCGGTGATAATGTGTCCGACTTCAGATCGGCCCTCCACTTGCAAGCCGTTGGGGCAGTAGTCCTTGAAGCGGGCGGCTTGCAGGGTGTCGTCCAGCCAACTGGCCAGCACGTGGGAGTCCACTTTTTTCATCGTTCGTCCTATCAGAATCATGCGCCGATATTGGCTGATATTTGCTCAGGCCGTCACGGTCTGCCTGGGTATTCTATTCGTGGTCACAACGTTGCGGCCCGACCTGCTGCGCCTTGGCGGCCCAGGGGCCGCGTCGCCCGCCGCCGTGGCGGCAGCGCGTCCACCCGCCGGCGGCGGCGTGGGGCCGGTGTCGTATGCGGACGGCGTGGCGCGAGCGGCGCCATCGGTGGTGAACGTCTACACGACCAAGCACGTGAACGTACCGCTGGTGCCGCTGCCCGACGATCCGGTGCTGCGCCAATTATTCGGACAAGTGCCGGGCATGAGCCGGCGTCAGGCGACGACCAGCCTGGGCTCTGGCGTCATCGTCAGCCAGGACGGCCATGTGCTGACCAACTACCACGTGGTGCAGGCGGCTGACGCGATTGAAGTCGCGCTGCGCGACGGCCGGCGCGACACCGCGAAGCTTGTGGGCGCGGATCCCGATACGGACCTGGCGGTGCTGAAGCTGAGTTCCTTGCGGACGCTGCCCGCCGCCACGTTGGCTGCCGACCGTGGCCTGCGGGTGGGCGATGTGGTGCTGGCCATAGGCAACCCGTTTGGGGTGGGCCAGACCACCACCCAGGGCATTGTGTCGGCGTTGGGCCGCAATGGCTTGGGGCTGAACACCTACGAAAGCTTCATTCAGACCGACGCGGCCATCAACCCCGGCAATTCTGGCGGCGCGCTGGTGGATGCCGAGGGCAATCTGGTGGGCATCAATACGGCCATCTATTCGGAATCGGGCGGGTCGATGGGCATCGGCTTTGCCACGCCGATCGAGATTGCGCGCAAGGTAATGGATGACATCGTCAAGACGGGCTCGGTCAAGCGCGGTTGGCTGGGCGTGGAACCGCAGGACGTGACGCCGGAGCTTGCCCGCGCGTTTGGCCTCAAGAATGACACGCGCGGCGTGATCATCGCCGGCGTGATGCGCGATGGCCCGGCGGCGCGCGCCGGTTTGCGTGTGGGCGATATCGTGCAAACGGTCAATGGCAAGCGCATGGCCGATACCGTGCAATTGCTGGCCGAGATTGCACAGTTGCCGCCGGGCCAGCGCGCCACGCTGGGCGTCTTGCGCGCGGGCAAGGCGGTCGAGGTGGCCGTAGCGGTGGGCACCCGCCCCGGCAAGCCACGATAAGGGTGATCGCGGCGGGCGGGGCTGCCTGGCATGCTGCTACTACGCATCGGGGGGCGGCCGTTCGGCCAGCAGGCGCACCATCGACAACACTGCTTTTTTGATGCTCTCGGGTTGGCTTTGCAGCAATGCGCCGATCTCGGCACAGTAGCCGTCCAGGGTGGCGAAGGGCGCGCTGGGCGTGGCGGATTCCGTTGCGCTTACCACGCCGTCGCTCAGCCAGGGGACGCTGGTGTCCAGCGCTTTCGCCAGGCGCAGCAACGTGGCGCGCGAGGGCGCGTAGTGCTCATCGCGGGTAAGGATTCGATGGATGCAGGACTGCGGCACGCCGGAAAGGCGCGCCAACTGGTTTTGGCTGTGGATGCCGCGCCACCGCATCAGGGCGCGCAGCCTTTGAGCAGGCGACATGCCAACAATGTAGGGTGGCGGCCAGGCGCCGGCAAGAGTGAAAGAGTCCGATACTGGGCCGTGCCCTGCGCCTTGTCTTTCGTGGGGCCGTGCGTTTCTTTCGGGGTGTTTCGCCTGGCATGCGCCGCGGACGCAAGCGACGGATATGAATAGGGCCGCTCGAAGGCGGCCCTGCGCAATACGACCCCAGTGGCGCCCTGTCAGTGGCGCTCGGTCAGTGAGTCAGAGACGGCGTCGTCGGCCGCGCCCGCCTTGGGCGTTACCATTCGGGCAACGAGCAGGCCCACTTCATAAAGCAGGCACAGTGGCACCGCCAGCATGAACTGGCTGACCACGTCGGGCGGCGTGACCACGGCGGCGATGATGAAGGCGCCCACCACCACATAGCCGCGCGCGGCGCGCAGCTTGGACAGTTCGACTACGCCCATCTTCACCAGCAGCACCACGGCCACGGGCACTTCGAAGGTGATCCCGAACGCCATGAACATCGTCATGACGAAACTCAGGTAGGCCTCGATGTCCGGCGCCGGCGTGATGGACTGCGGCGCGAACGTGGCGATGAAATGGAACACCGTGCGGAACACCACGAAGTAGCAGAACGCCATGCCCGCGATGAACAGGAACGTGCTGGAGACAATCAGCGGCAACGCCAGTCGCTTTTCGTGGCGATACAGCCCCGGGGCCACAAAGGCCCAGGCCTGATACAGCACAACTGGCAACGCCACGATGAAGGCGGCCATCATCGTGACCTTGACCGGCACCATGAACGGCGTGATGACGCCCGTGGCGATCATGCGCGTGCCTTGGGGAAGCGACGCCAGCATGGGGGCCGCCAGCACGTCGTAAATGGCCGATGCGCCGGGATAGATGAACAGCACGATGAACACGGCCACTACCGCGCCGACGGCGCGCATCAGGCGGGTGCGTAATTCGACCAGGTGAGAGATGAAGGTCTCTTGCTGGCCTTCTTCTTGGGAGGCGTCCTGGGTCACGTCGGTGTTCCGGAGGGCGGGACGGGCTTGGCGGCGGGCGCTGCGTCGTCAGCCTTGGGCGCGCGAGGCGCCTGGGCGGGTTGTTGAGGTGCGGGGGCCGCAGCCGCCGTGCTGCTGGGCGCGGACGCGGGCGGCAGGTCCAGGTCCAGGCTGTGGCTCTGCCCGGGCGGCGCGATCGTGCGCGTGGGTTCGGGCACGGCGTCGGGCGTGGGTTCAACCGACGCGCTTGCCGCGGAGGCCGACGCGTCTCCCACGATCACGGGGGCAACCTTGCCGTTGGCTTCACGCGCGACTTCGTCGAGTTCGGCCCGAAACTGCTGCACCGGCTCTTGCAAGGAAGCTTGCGTTTCATTCAGCGACTGTTGTACGCCTTGCGCGGCGTCTTCCATTTCGCTTTTGAATTTGCGCAGCTCGTCGATTTCGATTTCGCGCTGGATATCGGACTTCACGTCATTGACGTAACGCTGCGCGCGACCCAGCAGGTGGCCGACGGTGCGGGCTACCTTGGGCAGGCGTTCGGGGCCAATGACGATCAAGGCGATGACGCCGACCACCATCAGCTCAGTGAAACTGACATCAAACATGCGACGGCCGCTCGGGAAGGGAAGCAATAAGGGCCGGCCCTTTCAGGGCTGGCCCGGGATTCGAGCCGCGGCTCAGGAATTGGTCTTTTCCTTGGCCTGCACGTCGATGGTGTCATCGGACACGCGCTGTTGCGCGATGGGTTCCGCTGGCTTGTCGCCGTTGGCGTCCTTCATGCCTTCCTTGAAGCCCTTTACCGCACCGCCCAGGTCCGAGCCGATGTTGCGCAGCTTCTTGGTGCCGAAAATCAGCGCCACGATGACCAGAACAACCAACCAATGCCAAATGCTGAAACTACCCATGATGTTTCTCCGAATTACGCGGTGGGGGCCACGCGCCCTTTCCAGGGTCGCGCGCCGCCAATAATGTGGAAATGCAAATGCGGGACTTCCTGGCCGCCTTCGACGCCAGAGTTGATCATGATGCGAAATCCACCATCAGGGCCCGGACGGCAACCGTTTTCGGCTGCTAGCCGCGGCGCCAACGACATCATTCTACCCAACCAACCTGCGTCCTCGCCGGTAATATCCTGCATGGATGTGACATGACGTCGAGGGATCAGCAGCAAATGCACCGGTGCTGCCGGATTGATATCGTGAAATGCAACAAAGTCCTCGTCTTCATAGACCTTCTTGGACGGGATTTCGCCAGCGGCGATTTTGCAAAAAAGACAGTTGTCGCTCATGTTTCCGGGCTCCGGGGTCAGTCTTTGGGGCGGCTGGCTTTTTCGGCCAGGCCCGACAGGCCTTCGCGGCGGGCCAATTCGGCCAGCACATCTTCTGGGCGCAGCTTGAAATGCGTCAGGGCGACCAGGCAATGAAACCACAGGTCGGCCGTTTCGCTGACGATGCGTTCCGGCACCCCGTCTTTCGCGGCCATGACCAGTTCCGTGGCTTCTTCGCCGATCTTCTTCAGGAAGGAATCGGGGCCTTTGGCCAGCAGCTTGGCGGAATACGACGCGGCCGGGTCGCCGCCGTTTTCAGGGCGGCGGGTTTCCAGCGTGTCGGCGATGCGGGCCAGGATATCGGCGGCGCTTAGCGTTTGATCGGTCATTTGTAGATCAGTTCGGGGTCTTTGAGCACGGGGTCGACCGTGACCCAGGAGGCGTGGTCCGTCGGCCCTTCCAGGCGACGGAAAAAGCAACTTGCACGGCCGGTATGGCAGGCAATGCCGCCTTCCTGGTGGACCTTGAGCAGGATGACGTCGCCGTCGCAATCCAGGCGCAATTCGTGCACTTCCTGCACATGTCCGGATTCCTCGCCCTTGCGCCACAGGCGCTGGCGCGAACGCGACCAGTACACGGCGCGGCCGGTGGCGGCCGTTTCGGCCAGCGATTCGCGGTTCATCCAGGCCACCATCATGATCTGGCCGTTTTCAACGTCTTGGGCGATGGCGGGGATCAGGCCGTTTTCATCGAAAACAACGTCGGCCATCCAGGCGGGTTCGGTGCTCATAGTTAGTCCAACCGTACGGAAATACCTTGTTCGGCCATGAAGCGCTTGCACTCGCCGACGGTGTGCTGGCCGAAGTGGAAGATGCTGGCGGCCAGCACGGCGCTGGCGCGGCCGGTGGTGACCCCATCGGCCAAGTGCTGCAGGTTGCCCACGCCGCCCGAGGCGATGACGGGCACCGGCACGGCGTCGGACACGGCGCGCGTCAGTTCCAGGTCGAAACCTGACTTGGTGCCATCGCGGTCCATGCTGGTCAGCAGGATTTCGCCCGCGCCGTAGGCGGCCATGCGGCGCGCCCAGGCCACGGCGTCCAGCCCGGTGGCCTTGCGGCCGCCGTGCGTGAAGACTTCCCAGCGCGCCGGTTCGCCCTCGGGCGACACGCGCCGCGCGTCGATGGCAACCACCACGCATTGCGAGCCGTGGTAGTCGGATGCGGCCCGAACCAGTTCGGGGTTGGCCACGGCGGCGCTGTTGATGCTGATCTTGTCGGCGCCCGCGTTCAGCAGGCGCTGGATGTCGGACACCTGGCGCACGCCGCCGCCCACCGTCAGCGGAATGAACACCTGGGACGCCACCTGCTCGATGATGGGCAGGATCAGGTCGCGGCCGTCGCTGGTGGCGGTGATGTCCAGGAAGGTGAGCTCATCGGCGCCCTGCTCGTTGTAACGGCGGGCGATCTCGACGGGGTCGCCCGCGTCCAGCAGATTGACGAAGTTCACGCCCTTGACGACGCGGCCAGCGGTGACGTCAAGGCAGGGAATGATGCGGCGGGTCAGCGCGCTGGTTACGGGCGCGCCGGCCTCGGTGCTGCTGCGGGAAAGAGTCATTTTGCCAATTCGTCGGCGCGAGCCTGGGCTGCCTGGAAATCAAGCGTGCCTTCGTAGATGCTGCGGCCCAGGATGGCGCCTTCGACGCCCTCTTCCTCGACGGCGCAGAGGGCTTCGATGTCCTGGATGCCGGCGATGCCGCCCGAGGCGTACACGGGGATGCGCACGTGTTGGGCCAGGCGGACCGTGGCTTCGACGTTCACACCCGACAGCATGCCGTCACGGCCGATGTCGGTGTAGATGATGGCCTCGCAGCCGTAGTCCTCGAACTTCTTGGCCAGGTCCAGCACGTCGTGGCGGGTCAGCTTGCTCCAGCCGTCGGTGGCGATCTTGCCGTCGCGGGCGTCCAGGCCGACGATGATCTGGCCGGGGAAAGCGCCGCAGGCGTCTTGCAGAAAGCCCGGGTTCTTGACCGCGGCGGTGCCGATGATGACGTACGAAATGCCGGCGTCAAGGTAGCGTTCGATGGTGTCCAGATCGCGAATGCCGCCGCCGATCTGGACGGGCATGTCGTCGCCGACGGCCTCCAGAATGGCCTTGATGGGCGCTTCGTTCTTCGGCTTTCCGGCAACGGCGCCGTTCAAGTCGACCAGATGCAGGCGGCGCGCGCCCTGGTCAAGCCAACGGGTGGCCATGGCGGCGGGGTCTTCGGAGAACACCGTTGCATCGTCCAGGTCACCCTGGCGCAGGCGCACGCAGCGCCCGTCTTTGAGATCGATGGCGGGGATCAGCAGCATGGTGGGCAGCAAAAAAGAAAGAGGGGTTGAATGGGCTGGCGCATGCAGGTCCGGGACCTACGGCTGCCAGTCTACAAAATTGCGATACAGGCGCAAACCGTGTTCGGCGCTCTTCTCGGGGTGGAACTGCACCGCGAAAATGTTAGCCGCCGCCACCGCGCAGGTAAAGGCGATGCCGTAATCGGTTTCACCAACTGTCAGGCTGGAATCATCCGGATCGGCGTAGTAACTATGGACGAAATAGAAGTGCGTATCGTCCGGAATGCCGGCCCAGATGGGATGAGAGCGCGTCTGGCGCACTTTGTTCCATCCCATGTGCGGCACTTTCAGCCGTTCGGGGCGGGTGTCGGCCAGGCCCGCGTCGCCGGTGTCAGCCAGGCAGGCTTCGTCATCGGCGGGGATCAGGTCGGCAAAGCGGGGGCCCGAGAAACGGCGCACCACGCCCGGGAACAGGCCCAGGCAAGACGTGCCGCCTTCTTCGCTGGAGTCAAACAGCATCTGTTCGCCCACGCATACGCCCAGCAAGGGCTTGTTGCGGGCGGCGCGCACGACGGCTTCGCGCAGGCCGGATTCGTTCAGGGTGCGCATGCAGTCCGCCATGGCGCCCTGCCCGGGAAACACCACGCGGTCAGCCGCGTCGATGTCTTGAGGCTGGTTGCAGATGCGGATGTCCGCGTCGGGCGCGGCGAACTTCAGGGCGCGGGCGACGGAGTGGAAATTGCCCATTCCGTAGTCAACGATGGCGATAGTGGTCACTTCTTTTGCCTGCTGCGTTGGGGTTGGCGAACGTTACAGCACGCCCTTGGTGGAGGGCACGACGTCGCCCATGCGCGGGTCGACTTCCATGGCCATGCGCAGGGCGCGGCCACAGGCCTTGAACACGGTTTCGGCCTGATGGTGGGCATTGAAGCCGCGCAGGTTGTCGATATGCAGGGTGATGAGGGCGTGGTTGACCAGCCCCTGGAAGAACTCACGCGTCAGGTCTACATCAAAATTTCCGATGTGGGCGCGCGTGAACGGGATGTGATATTCCAGGCCGGGGCGGCCCGAGAAGTCCACCACCACGCGCGACAGCGCTTCGTCCAGCGGCACGTAGGCGTGGCCGTAGCGGCGCAGGCCGGCCTTGGTGCCGACGGCCTTGGCAATGGCCATGCCCAGCGTGATGCCCACGTCTTCCACCGTGTGGTGCGCGTCGATGTGCAGGTCACCCTCGGCCTTGATGTCCAGATCGATCAGGCCGTGGCGCGCGATCTGATCCAGCATGTGGTCCAGGAACGGCACGCCCGTGTCGATGGTCTGCTTGCCGGTGCCGTCGATGTTGATGGCCACGCGGATGCGGGTTTCGTTGGTGTTGCGGGTGATCTCTGCGGTACGCATGTTAAGCACTCAAAATCTCTTGCAGGGCAACCAGCAAGGCGGCGTTCTCGGCCGGGGCGCCCACCGAGATACGCAGGCAGTTTGCCAGGAGCGGATGGGCGTTGGAAAAGTTGCGAATCAATATTTTGCGCGTTTTCAGCGCAAGATGCACGGCGTTGCCATCCAGCTTGCCGGAAAAGCGGGCAAGCACAAAGTTGCCGGCGGAAGGGAATACCCTGACGCCCGGCAAGGCAGCCAGCGCATCGGCCAGCGGGCCCCGGTCGGCGCGCAGGCGCACGGCCTGTTCGTCCAGCACGGGCTTGTGGCGCAACACCGCCATCAACGTGGCCTGGGTCAGCACGTCCAGGTTGTAGGGCGGGCGCAGCTTGTTCAGTTCGGCGATCCAGTCGGGATGCCCGGCCAGATAGCCGAAACGCAGGCCGGCCAGGCCGATCTTGGACACCGTGCGCATGACGACCACGTTGGGGGCGTCCAGCACTTGCGGCATCCAGGTGCGGTCGGCGAAAGGCTGATAGGCCTCGTCCAACACCACCAGCCCGGGGGCGGCGGCGATGATGGCCTGCACGTCTTCGTCCGACCACAGGCCGCCGGTGGGGTTGTTGGGCACGGCCAGGAACACCACCTTGGGCTGATGTTCGCGGATGGCGGCCAGCATGGCCGGTAGATCCAGGGCCAGATCCTCGGTCAGCGGCACGCCGACAAAGCGCGCGTGGTCAAAGCGCGCCGCCATGTCGAAATAAACGAACGACGGCCACGGCGACAGCACCACGTCGCCCGGGTTGCAACAGGCCTGGACGATGATGTGGATGAGTTCATCCGAGCCGTTGCCAAACAGCACGTCGGCCGCATCGGGCACGCCGAACCCGGCCTTTACCGCCTGCTGCAAGGCGGACAGATCGGCGGCGGGATAGCGGTTCA
The DNA here is from genome assembly GCF_003994415.1 of Achromobacter spanius. Taxonomy (NCBI): domain Bacteria; kingdom Pseudomonadati; phylum Pseudomonadota; class Betaproteobacteria; order Burkholderiales; family Alcaligenaceae; genus Achromobacter; species Achromobacter spanius. The sequence continues at coordinate 198,824 of NZ_CP034689.1, forward strand.
GCGGCGTGTCACGCACGGCGCGGGCGATGTCGTCGCGCACCGCGTCGGGCAGTTCATACGGGCATTCCATCGCATCCAGCTTGATGCAGCCATCCGCGTGGGCGACCGGGTAGGCGGCCAGCGCCAGGACGTCCGCGCGCAGGGTGCCTTGGATGCGGCCAGCGACGCTTGCCGCCGGGGCCGCGCTCATGGCTTGTCGACCCGGTACTGGGCGCTGGCGGCGTGCGCTTGCAGGCCTTCGCCCAGCGCCAGTTCGGCGGCGATGCGGCCCAGCGTTTGCGCGCCTTGGTGCGACACCTGGATCAGGCTGGAACGCTTCTGGAAGTCGTACACGCCCAGCGGGGAAGAAAAGCGCGCGGTGCGCGACGTGGGCAGCACGTGGTTGGGGCCGGCGCAGTAGTCGCCCAGCGCTTCCGAGCTGAAACGGCCCATGAAGATGGCGCCGGCATGGCGGATCTTGGCGGTCCAGATCTCAGGCTGTTCGGTGGAGATTTCCAGGTGCTCGGGCGCGATGTCGTTGGCGATCTGGCAGGCTTCTTCCAGGCTTTGCACCTGGATCAACGCACCGCGATTGGCCAGGCTGATGCGCAGGATGTCGGCGCGCGGCATCGTGGGCAACAGGCGCGCGATGGCGGCTTCGACTTCTTCGATGAAGGCCGCGTCCGGGCACAGCAGGATGGACTGCGCCAATTCGTCGTGTTCGGCTTGCGAGAACAGGTCCATGGCGATCCAGTCGGCCGGCGTCTTGCCGTCGCAGATGACCAGGATTTCGCTGGGGCCGGCAATCATGTCGATGCCGACCACGCCGAACACGCGGCGCTTGGCGGCGGCCACATAGGCGTTGCCCGGGCCGACGATCTTGTCCACGGCGGGCACGGTGGCGGTGCCGTAGGCCAGCGCGCCCACGGCTTGCGCGCCGCCGATGGCGAACACGCGGTCCACACCGCCGATGGCGGCGGCCGCCAGCACGATGGGGTTGCGCACGCCGTCAGGCGTGGGCGTGACCATGATCAGTTCCTGCACGCCCGCCACCTTGGCGGGAATGGCGTTCATCAGTACCGACGACGGGTAAGCGGCCTTGCCGCCCGGCACGTACAGGCCCACGCGGTCCAGCGGCGTCACCTGTTGGCCCAGCATGGTGCCGTCGGCTTCGGTGTAGGTCCAGGTATGGGCAAGCTGGCGCTCGTGGTAGCTGCGCACGCGGTCGGCGGCGGCTTCCAGCGCGTTGCGCTGCGCGGTGGGCAAGGTGGCCAGCGCGGCGTGCCAGTCGGCCTTGGGAATTTCAAGCGTGTCTGCCGAGGCGGCCGGCATGCGGTCAAAGCGCTGCGTGTATTCCACCAACGCGGCGTCGCCACGCGCGCGCACGTCAGCCAGGATGCCGGCGGCGGCGCGGTCGATGGACTCGTCCTCGGTGGCCTCGAAGGCCAGCAGCTTGGACAGGGCGGATTTGAATCCGGGATCGCGGGAGTCAAGACGATTGATCAGGGCCATGGCGTCATGGAGCAAAGCGGAAAGCGGCCGCCGCGACGTCGCGGCGGGCGGGGGTCAGGCGTTGCGGGAGGCGGCTCTTTCGAAGGCGTCCAGCAAGGGTTGCAGGCGGGCGCCGCGGGTCTTCAGCGCGGCCTGGTTGACGATCAGGCGCGACGAAATCGGCATGACGTCTTCCACCGCGACCAGGTCGTTGGCGCGCAGCGTGCCGCCGGTGGACACCAGGTCCACGATGCAGTCGGCCAGGCCAACCAGCGGCGCCAATTCCATCGAACCATACAGCTTGATGATGTCCACGTACACACCCTTGGCCGCGAAGTGTTCACGGGCTGAGTGCACGTATTTGGTGGCCACGCGCAGGCGCGCGCCCTGGTGCACGGCGCCTTCGTAGTCAAAGCCGTTGCGTACGGCCACGGCCAGGCGGCACTTGGCGATGTTCAGGTCGATGGGCTGGTACAGGCCGCCGGGCTGCTCCTTGGCGTGCTCGATCAGCACGTCCTTGCCCGCGATGCCCAGGTCCGCCGCGCCATATTGCACGTAGGTCGGTACGTCGGAGGCGCGCACGATGATCAGGCGCAGGCCGGGGTCGCTGGTCGGCAGGATCAGCTTGCGCGAGCTTTCCGGGCTTTCCGTGACTTCAATGCCGGCTTCAGCCAGCAGCGGCATGGTTTCTTCAAAAATCCGACCCTTGGACAGCGCCAGGGTCAGGGGCTTCATCGTGGTGGCATTGGTCATTGCCGGGCAGCCTCAAAATGAACGGACCCACTCGGGGGGCAGCAAGCCGAAGGCGCAGCGTGGGGGCTACTACATTTCATGCCTGTTCCTGGCCGGTCACGCGTTGGATATTCGCGCCCAGGGCGCGCAGTTTGACTTCCATCTGGTCGTAGCCACGATCCAGGTGATAGATGCGGTCGACCAGCGTGTCGCCATCGGCCGCCAGGCCGGCGATGACCAAGCTGGCCGAGGCGCGCAGGTCGGTGGCCATGACGGTGGCGCCCGACAGGCGCTTCACGCCGCGCACGACGGCGGTGTGGCCGTCGATGTCGATGTCGGCGCCCATGCGGCGCAGTTCCTGCACGTGCATGTAGCGGTTTTCGAAGATGGTTTCGACGATGACGGACGTGCCTTCCGCCACGGCGTTCAGCGCCATCACCTGGGCCTGCATGTCGGTGGCGAAGCCGGGGTATTCATGCGTGCGAAACCCCACGGCCTTGGGGCGCGTGGACATGGCGCCGCGTATCCAGTCGGGGCCGGTTTCGATGGTCAGGCCGGCGTCGGCCAGCTTGTCCAGCGTGGCGCCCAGGATGGCGGGGTCGGTGTTGGTCAGGCGGATGTCGCCACCCGCCGCGCCCACGGCGCACAGGAAGGTGCCGGCTTCGATGCGGTCGGAGATGACGCGATGCTCGGCGCCATGCAGGCGCTCAACGCCGTCGATCACGATGCGGCCGGTGCCGTGGCCCTGGATGCGGGCGCCCATCTTGATGAGCAGTTCGGCCAGGTCCACCACTTCCGGTTCGCAAGCCGCGTTTTCAAGCACGGTCTGGCCCTCGGCCAGCACGGCGGCCATCAGCAGGTTTTCGGTGCCGGTGACGGTGACCATGTCGGTGCGTACCGACGCGCCCTTCAAGCGCTTGGCGCGCGCCACGACGAAGCCGTGTTCGATGCTGATTTCCGCGCCCAGCGCGGCCAGGCCTTTGATGTGCTGGTCCACCGGCCGCTGGCCGATGGTGCAACCGCCGGGCAGGCTGACGCGGGCTTCGCCGAAGCGGGCCAGCAACGGGCCCAGCACCAGGATCGACGCGCGCATCGTCTTGACCAGGTCGTACGGCGCTTCCAGCTTGTCGACGTGGTTGGCCTGCAAGGTGACCACGCCATCGGCGCCGCGCTCGGCCCGCATGCCCATGCGCGCCAGCAGGCGCAGCATCGTGGCCGTGTCATTCAGATGCGGCACGTTGGCAAGCGTCAGCGCGTCGGCGGTCAAGAGGCCGGCGCACAGAATCGGCAGGGCCGAATTCTTGGCGCCGGATATCGAGATCTCGCCGTGCAACGGCGAGCCGCCGGTGATGCGCAATTTATCCATTACTTGCCTGCTTGCTGGTATTCGTCGGGAGTCAGTGTGCGCATGGACAGCGCGTGGATCTCGGCCTTCATGCGGTCGCCCAGGGCGGCGTAGACCATTTGATGACGCTGGATCAGGCGCTTGCCTTCAAAGGCCGCGCTGACGATGACGGCGTCGAAATGCGAGCCGTCGCCTTGCACGTCAAGATGTTCACAGGACAGGCCATCCGCAATGTATTGGCGGACTTGCGCGGGAGTGGGAAGCATGGACGTCAGTTCCTGAGTTTGTAGCCGCTGGCCAGAAGCCGCAGCGCGTAAAGCGAGAGCACCAGGAATACCCCCGTCACCACCGCCAGGCTGCGCCAGGGCGAGACGTCCGACACCGAGAAGAATCCGTAGCGGAAGCCGTCGATGGCGTAGAAGATGGGGTTCCAGTGGGACACGGCCTGCCAGAAAGGCGGCAGGGTGTGGATGGAATAGAACACGCCGGACAGGAACGTCGCGGGCATGATCAGGAAGTTCTGGAAGGCAGCCAGTTGGTCGAATTTTTCGGACCACAGGCCCGCGACCACGCCCAGCACGGCCATGATGCCGCAGGACAGCACCGCGAAGACCAGCAGCCACAGCGGGTTGGCCGGCACCAGCGACACGAAGCCCAGCGCTACGAACCAGACGAACAGGCCCACGCACAGGCCGCGCACGATGGCCGCCAGCACGAAGGCGCCGAAGATGTCGCGGTGTGACAGCGGCGGCAGCAGCATGAACACCAGGTTGCCCGTGATGCGGCTTTGAATCAGCGACGACGACGGGTTGGCGAAGGCGTTCTGCAGCATGCTCATCATCATGAGCCCGGGGATCAGGAACGCGGTGTAGGGCACGGTGCCATACACCATCAGGCGCCCTTCCAGCACGTGCGCAAAGACCAGCAGATACAGCAGCGCCGTGATGACGGGCGCGGCGATGGTCTGGAAACCCACCTTCCAGAAGCGCAGCAATTCCTTGCGCAACAGGGTGGGAAAGCCGGAACCCGCATCCAGGCGGGGCTGCACCAGCGGCTGGCTGGCGGTCGCGTTGGACTGCGTCATGACGAGATCTCTTCAGGTTGCAGGGCGGGCGCGGCGGGTTCATCGCCCTGGTGCATGATGCGCACGAAAGCGTCTTCCAGGTCAACGCCGCCCACGCGCGCCATCAGCGCCTGCGTGGTGTCCAGCGCAACGACGCGGCCGCGCTTGAGCATGGCGATGCGGCCGCACAAGGCTTCCGCTTCTTCCAGGTAATGCGTGGTCAGCATGATGGTGTGGCCGGCCTTGTTCAGGCGCGATATGAATTCCCACAGCGTGCGGCGCAGGTCGACGTCAACGCCCGCGGTGGGTTCGTCCAGCACGATGACCGGCGGGCGGTGCACCAGCGCCTGCGCCACCAGCACGCGGCGCTTCATGCCGCCGGACAGCGCGCGCATGTTGTTGTCGGCCTTGTCGGCCAAGCCCAGGTTGAACAGGATTTCGTCGATCCAGTCGTCGTTGTTGCGCAGGCCGAAGTAGCCGGACTGGATGCGCAGCGTTTCGCGCACGGTGAAGAACGGGTCGTAGACCAGTTCTTGAGGCACAACGCCCAGCGAACGCCGCGCCGACTTGTAGTCGGTGACGACGTCGTAGCCACAGACGCTGGCCCGGCCGGAGGTGGCATGCGCCAAGCCGGCAAGAATCGAAATCAGGGTGGTCTTGCCCGCGCCATTAGGCCCCAGCAGGCCGAAGAATTCGCCGTGTTCGATGTTCAGGCTGACGTTGTCCAGCGCCTGGAAGCCGGGGGCGGACTTGCGCCCAAGCAGCTTTTGCCAGCCGCGTTGGCGCGGCGAGTAGATTTTGGAGACGTTTTCAAGACTGACGGCTGACATGACGGCGGGTGGTGCCCGAAAAAGAGCGAATTGATCATTATATAAGCGCACCGTGACGGCAAGCGCCTATGGCCCCGGCAAGCGTGGGGGATGCGCAAGCTATGCGTCCCCGAAATAATCAGCCCGGCGGGCCACTCAGGGCGCGCCGGGCCGGAAGCAGCCGGAACCGCGCGGTTACTGGTTGCGCTTGTTCAGCGCCTGGATCAGGCCGTCGATGCCGCTCTGGTTGATCTGCTGCGCAAACTGGTTGCGGTAGTTTTCAATCAGCCAGATGCCTTCGACGTTCATGTCGTAGATCTTCCAGCCTTGCGGCGTCTTTTCCAGGCGGTAGTCCACGCCGGTGGGCTGGCCGTTGGATTGGCTGATCAAGGTGCGCACGACCACGTCGTCGGCCTTGGGATCGCCACGGAACGGCAGCGCCTTGACGGTGGTGTCGGGCGTAACGCGGGTCAGCGCGCCGCTGTAGGTACGCACCAGCGTGCCACGGAAGGCATCGGCCAGCTCGGTCTTTTGTTGCGCGGATGCCTGGCGCCAGAAGCGGCCGGCAGCCAGACGCGTGGTCTTCTGGAAGTTGACGTAGGGCAGGATGTGCTGGTTGACCACTTCGTTGATGCGCGCGGTGTTTCCGGCTTTGACGGCACCGTCGGCCTTCAGCACGTCAAGTGCTTCGTTGGCCGTGGCAATGACGAATTGGTCGGGCGGACCACTGGGATCGGGCTTGGCCTGGGCAACGCCGGCCGCGGCAAGACCAAGCAGGCCCGCGAAGGCCAGGCGTTGCAACAGGGGAACAAAAGCAAATCGCATCAAAACTCCTTACTGTACCGATGAACGCAAGGCCACAGCTTACTTGGTTGCGGGGGCAGGCGCCGGGGCGGCCTTGTCCGCGGCAGGGGCATCGTCCTCGTCGTCTTCGTAGTTGGGCAAGGAACTTTCGTCATCCGCTCGGTTGCCCATCACCATGGCGTTGCGGCGTTGCAGATAGGCGTCGCGGATAAAGCTGTACGGGTCCAGCGCCACACGGTCGACCGTGTCGGTGGCGTCCAGCAAGCTGGCGCGGGTGTCGACCAGGCGCAGGCCCCACAGCGAGTTGCGCAGGCGCACGTTGTCGATGGAATCGATGCCCATGTACCCGTAGGTGGTGCCGGCGAAATCGCCGGCCAGACCGACGCCGTCGCGCACGGTGGACGAACCGAAGATGGGCAGCACCAGGTACGGACCCTGGCTAAAGCCCCACACGCCCAGCGTGGTGCCGAAGTCGTTCGGGATCTTGCGGGCGCCATTGGCCGAGGCCACGTCAAAGCAGCCGCCCACGCCCATGGTGGTGTTGAACAGGAAGCGGCCCAGCGTGTTCACGAAGTCGTGGCCACGGCCCTGCAGGAAGCTGTTCGTGCCCGACCAGAGGTCGGTCATGTTGCTGAAGATGTTGTGCACGCAACTGCGCACGGGCTGCGGCGTGACGAAGGTATAGGCCTGGGCCACCGGCTTGAATACCGCACGGTCGACCGTGTCATTGAACTTGTAAACGCCCCGGTTGAAGCCTTCCCATGGGTCGCGCGGGTCCGGGTTCTGCGGCGCGGCGCAGCCGGCCATCAGGACACCCGCCGCCGCGATGGTGGCAATTCGGGAGAGTGCGTTCTTGTTCATGATCAGGAGATCCCTATCAACGATTCTTATGTTATGGCGATGTCGAGGCGTGGCGCCGTTACAGCGTTTATCGCATCGTCTTTAATTCGGCGCTTTCGCGGCGGGCTAAGGCGATGTGGTGCCTTCTTTTTCGGCGGACCCATACAGGAACTTGCTGATCAGCTGCTCCAGCACGACCGCGCTCTGTGTATAGCGGATTTTTCCACCGTCGGTAAAGTTCTCTTCCTCGCTGCCCGCCGTCAGGCCCAGGTACTGCTCGCCCAGCAAGCCGGATGTGAGGATCGAGGCCGAGGAGTCTTTCGGAAACTGATAAGCCTTTTCCAGGTTCACCGACACGACCGCCTGGAAGGTCTTGTCGTCGAAGGTGATGCTGGACACACGGCCCACCACAACACCGGCGCTTTTCACGGCCGCGCGCGGCTTGAGGCCGCCTACGTTATCGAAGTTGGCGGAAAGCGTATAGGTGGGGGCGAAGGAAAAGGTGCTGAGGTTGCCGGCCCGCAACGCCAGGAACACCAGCGCGACCGCGCCCAGCAATACAAACAGGCCTACCCAGAAGTCGGTTTTTTCGCGTGACATGATCAATCCGTTTCAATTTCCAAACATCAAGGCGGTGAGCAGGAAGTCCAGCCCAAGTACCGCCAGGGAACCCACGACCACGGTGCGCGTGGTGGCGCGCGCCACGCCTTCCGGGGTGGGCTTGGCCTGCCAGCCTTCATGAAGCGCGACCAGCGTGACCGTAATGCCGAACACCACGCTCTTGATGACGCCGTTGGCCACGTCGTTCCAGACGTCAACGCCGCTTTGCATCTGCGACCAGAACGCGCCCGCATCCACGCCGATCATCAAGACGCCGACGACCCAGCCGCCCAGAATGCCCACCATGGAAAACACCGCCGCCAGGATGGGCATGGCGATGATGCCGCCCCACAGGCGCGGCACCAGCACACGGCGGATAGGGTCGACAGCCATGACTTCCATGGCGGCCAGTTGTTCGCCCGCCTTCATCAGGCCGATCTCGGCGGTGAGCGACGTGCCTGCCCGCCCGGCGAACAGCAGCGCCGTGACGACAGGCCCCAATTCGCGCACCAGCGACAACGCCACCAGCAGGCCCAGCGCTTCTTCGGAGCCGTAGCGGTTCAGCGTGTAATAGCCTTGCAGCCCCAGCACGAAGCCCACGAACATGCCCGACACGGCGATGATCAGCAGCGAATAGTTGCCGATGAAATGGACCTGCTGCGACACCAGGCGCGGGCGCGAAAACACGATGCCGCTGCGTGCCAGCATGCCGCCGAAAAAGCGGGTGAAAAAGCCAATGCCGGAGACTTGCTTGCGCACCCAGCCGCCCATCGCGCTAACCGCGTTGTTGGAACCGCTCATGCTTTGCGCCCTTTCTGTTCGGACAGCCACTTTTGGAAAGCGGGCGTTTCGGGGTACTGGAACGCGACCGGGCCGTCGGGTTCGCCTTTCAGGAATTGCTGGACATAGGGGTCTTGCGACGCCGACAGCGTTTCCGGCGTGCCGGCCGCGGCCAGCTTGCCCTGGCCGACCAGATACACGTGGTCGGCGATGGAAAAGGATTCTTGAACGTCGTGGGTGATCAGCACCGAGGCGCAGCCCAGGCGGTCGGCCAGGTGGCGGATCAGGCGGGCGGTGATGCCCAGCGAGATCGGGTCCAGCCCGGCAAAGGGCTCGTCGTACAGGATGAGTTCGGGTTCCAGCACCACGGCGCGCGCCAAGGCCACGCGCCGCGCCATGCCGCCGGAGATCTCGGCAACCTTCAGGTGCGCGGCGGCGCGCAGGCCCACGGCGTCAAGTTTGTCCAGCACCCGTTCGGTAACGTCGGCTTCGGACAGGCGGGTGTGTTCACGTAGCGGAAAAGCCACGTTTTCAAATACGTTCAGGTCGGTAAACAGCGCACCCTGCTGGAACAGCACGCCCATGCGCTTGCGCAGGGCCTGCAATTCGTCGGGGTTGGCGCGGCTGATGTCCTGGCCGAACGCCTGCACCTGGCCCTGGCGGGCGATGAGCTGGCCGGTGGCCGCGCGCAACAGCGTGGTCTTGCCCGAGCCCGAGCCGCCCATGATGGCGACCACTTCGCCCGCGCGCACGTCCATGGAAATGTCGCGCAAGACGGTGAAATCACCGTAGCCTAGCGCCACACCGTCCAGGCGCAGGGCGAATTCCGGGGTGCTGCTTGTTTGAGCGGGCATGGGCAACGAAAGGGTGTTTCGGTGGCGGAGCTTGCCCTGTCGGCTTGTCGATACGCAGGGCGGAAACCGAGGCTGCGGGGGCGAGACAAGCGGTGGCGGGAAGCGCCCGGTTACTCAGGTGCGGGAGCCAAGAAAGGCGATGGCTGCCAGCGGCGAGGCGCCATTGTAGCTCGACGCTTTGTAATCACAACGTAAGGGTGCGCCCATGGAACAGTGTTTTCGGCGTGAGGGACAATCCGGCCCGAATGCCACACTGGCGTCTGCGGCCAGAGCGGCGGGCCGGGGCGCTGCCCTGGCTTGCGTGGGAATCGCGTCGCGGTTAGCGGGAATTCGTGTCGCGTCAGTGGCGCGCTTGCGCGGCGGCCAGTTCCTGCGCCAGGCGGCGGACGAGGTCAGCCGTGGATTCGCGCCGGGCCAGCGGCGCGGCCTGCCCCGCCCACAGGGACAGAACATTGACGTTGCCCGCCTTGCCGCCTTCGGTGCGCATCGGGCGGGTCAGGGCGTTCTGCAGGGGATACGGCAGGATGTCGGCCGCGATGGCGTCCGCGTCCTGCATGAAGGCGTTGGCGATGCCGCGCGCGGGGCGGCCCGAAAACGCCCGCGTCAGGCGCGATTGTTCCGAGCGCGATGCCGGCAGCACGGCCTTGTAGGCGTCGCTGATACCGGATTCGTCTGTCGTCAGAAAGGCCGTCCCCATTTGCGCGGCCTGCGCGCCCAGCGCCAGCGAGGCAGCGATGCCACGGCCATCCATGATGCCGCCGGACGCAATCACCGGCACCGAGACCGCGTCCGCCATCTGCGGCACCAGCGCCATGGTGCCGATCAGCGACTGCTCGAAGCCGTCCAGGAACGTGCCGCGATGCCCGCCCGCTTCCGCGCCCTGGGCCACCACGGCGTCCACCCCGTCTTGCTCCAGCGTGACCGCTTCGCGCACGGTGGTGGCCGTGCCCACCGTCAGGATGCCCAGTTCGCGGCAGCGCGCCAGGACATCGGGGGCGATGCGGCCGAACGTGAAGCTGAAGACGGCGGGGCGCAGCCGCAGGATGGCGTCGATCTGGCCCGGCAGCGGGTCTGCCTGCGGGCCTGGCATGGTCGGGGCCGGTAGGCCCAATTGCGCGTGGTAGCGGGCCATCAGCGCCAGCATTGGGGCGGCATCGCCCTGCATGGGCTGGTCCGGCACGCTGGCGAACAGGTTGATCGCGAACGGCCGGTCCGTTCGGGCGCGGATGCCGTCCACTGCGGCTTCAATCTGCGCCGGGCTCATGTAAGCCGCCCCGAGCGATCCCAGAACCCCCGCCTTGGATGCCTCCGACACCAGCCCCACCGTGGTGGCGCCGCCGGCCATGGGCGCCTGGATGATGGGATGGTCCAGCTTCAGCAGGTCAAGCATACGGGGGGACATGGGAAGACTCCTTTAGGTTATTGAAGCTGGATGTTTCCAGCCTTGATGACGTGGGCCCACTTCTCGGTTTCGCTCTTGATGAAGGCCGCGAATTCCTCGGGCGTGCCGCCGCCGGCCTGGCTGCCGGTGTCGGCAATGGCCTTTTGCACATCCGGCTCTTTCAGGATGCGATTGAACTCGGCGTTCAACTTGGCGATGATCGGCGCGGGCGTGCCGGCGGGGGCAACGATGCCTTGCCAGTTATAGGACTCGAAACCCGTCAAACCCGATTCGGCCATGGTCGGCACATTGGGCAACACGGCCAGGCGCTTGGCGGACGTGACGGCAATGGGGTGGATCTTGGAACCCTGGATGGCCGGCAGCGCGGAATAGCCCATTTCGAACATCATCGAGATATGGCCGCCCATCAGGTCAGTGGCGGCCAGGCTGCCGCCCTTGTAAGGCACGTGCACGATGTCGATCTTGGCTTGTTCCCGGAACATTTCGCCCGACAGGTGATGCGCGCCGCCCACGCCGGACGAGCCGAACGACAGCTTGCCGGGTTGCTTCTTGGCCAGCGCGATCAGGTCGTCCAGCGTCTTGACCGGCAGCTCGTTGTTCACGCTCAGCACCAGCGGGCTGGTTTCGATCAGGATGATCGGCGCCAGATCCTTTTGCGGGTTGTAGGGCATGTCCTTCATCAGCGTCGGGTTGACCGCCATCGGCGCCAGGTTGCCGGTGCCGATGGTGTAGCCGTCCGGCGCGGCCTTGGCGATCAGGCTGGTGCCGACCACGCCGCCCGCGCCCGCCTTGTTTTCAACCACGATAGGCTGCCCCAGCGATTCGCCCAGCTTGCGTGCCAGGAGGCGCACGCGCGTGTCGGCAAAGCCGCCGGGAGCGTAGGGCACGATCATCGTGATGGGCTTGGCGGGCCACTCGCCGGTTTGGGCGTGGGCGGCGCCGCTGAAGGCGGCAGCGGCCGACAGGGCGGCAATCAGGGGGCGCAATGCTTTCATGCTGGGTGACTCCTCGTTCTCTTCTCTAATGTGTACAGCCCTTGGGGCCGATCGCATTATGCCCAGCGCCTTCGCCTTCTGTGGGGATTTTTCCCAAACGCCATGCCGACAGCGCCAGCAGCGCCGCGCCGCCGCCCAGCACCTGCGGCAAACCCGCGCCCCAGTGGCCGGCCCATGACGCCAACAAGGGTCCCAGGATCTGGCCGGCCGCGAAGGCGGCGGTCATGACGGCGGCGGCACGCGCAGCGGCCGCGCCCGCCGTGCGCCGCGCCGTCAGCATGCCGGCCTGGGTGATCACCATGAAGGTGCCGCCTACCAGCAGCGCGGCCACGATCACGGCGGCGATGTGCTGCCATAGCGCCGCGGTCAGCATGCCCGCGGCCATTAGCACCTGGGCGGCTTGCCATACGCGCTTTTCGTCGCGACCGCGCGCCAGGCGGGGCACCAGCAGGCAAGACACCGCCGCGGCCAGGCCAAACAGCGGCCAGGCCCAGCCGAAGATGGCGGGGTTGGGGATAAGCTGCTTGGCCATGGCGGGCAGGAACGTCGCGGGAATGATGTAACCCACGCCGAACACGCCGTAGTGCAGCGCCAGCCAGGGGGTGGTGCGGGGCAGGCGGGCGGGTGGTGCGACGGTCGGTGTGTTTGGAGCGATTGCAACGTTTGCAGCGCTCGGCGCAAATGCAGCGTTTGGGGCGATTGCGGCGTTCGCAGCGCTTGGGGTGTTCGCAGCGTATGCGGCGCTCGGGGCAATTGCAGCGTTTGCTGCGGTCGGTGCGGTCGGCCGGTTCAGGCCCGGCCACGCCATGGCGGACAGCGCCAGTGTCAGCGCGCCCAGCATCAGCCAATTGCCGTCGGCCCCCACCTGCCCGGCCATCAGCACCAGGCAGGCCAGCCCCGTCAGCGCGATACCTGCGCCTACCCCGGCGTAGGTCAGCGCCGCCGTGGCGGCTTCGCGCGGGTCTCCCGGGGGCACGGCGCGGCTGGAGGCCACGCAGATGAAGGCGCTGGCGCTGGCGTAGCCGGCGGCCAGCCGCAGCCCGCACCAAACCGCCACATCATGCGTAAGCGGCATCGCCAAGGTCAAAAGCGCCACGGCCAGCAGGCTGATGGCAAGCTGGGCGCGGACGTGGCGCACCGGCCAGGCCACGGCGGCCAGCGCACCCAACAGGTAGCCGGCATAGTTGGCCGATGCAACCCAGCTTCCCTGGGCCAGCGACAGCCCGCCTTCCTGCGCCATCAGCGGCCACACCGGCGTGAAGGCAAAGCGGCCGATGCCCATGGCGGCGGCCAGCGCCAGCGCGGCTGGCCACGCCAGGCTGAGCGCGCTGCGGGAATCGGAAGTGAAAGGGTAAGCAGGCGTTGACATGCGTCCACTCTACGGCTGTACTTATATCTTTAATAGTGAATTATTAAGAACATAGGTTCTTGAAATGAGAAACTTGGATCTCGACGCCTTGCAGATTTTCAAAGCGGTGGCCGACCAGGGCGGCGTGGCGCGGGCCGCCGCGCACCTGAACCGGGTGCAGTCGAATGTGTCGACGCGCTTGAAGCAGTTGGAGGCGTCATTGAACGCCCCGCTTTTCAGACGCCAGAATCGCCGGCTGGTGTTGTCGGACCAGGGGCGCGTGCTGCTGTCCTACGCTGACCGCCTGCTGCGCCTGTCAGACGAAGCACAGGCCGCCGTGCGCGATGGCGCACCACAAGGCGTGCTGCGCATCGGCACCATGGAAAGCACGGCCGCCGCGCGCTTGCCGCCCATTCTGGCGGCCTATCACGCGGCGTGGCCGCAAGTGGGCATTGAACTTGTCACCGGCACGTCGGGCGCGTTGGCGGCCAAGGTGCGCAACTACGAGATCGAAGCCGCCTTCGTGGCCCAGCCGTTTCCCGACGAAGGATTGGCGGCGATGGACGCCTTCGATGAAGACCTTGCGTTGATTTCACCGCTGGCCTGGGGCGACATCGACGGCGCGCGCGACGTGGGCGGCCGCACGGTGATCGCGTTTGCGGCCGGGTGTTCGTATCGGCGCATCCTGGAATCCTGGCTGAACCACGAAGGCGTGGCGCCGGGGCGAGTGATGGAGTTTGCGTCGTATCACGCCATCGTGGCGTGCGTGGCAGCGGGCTCTGGCGTGGCCATCGTGCCGCGTTCGGTGTTGGCGGTGCTGGGGGCGGAGCATGCCGTCCGCGTCAGTGCGCTGCGCGGCCCGTACGGGCAGGCGCGCACGCAGTTGGTCTGGCGCGCGGATGACGACACGCCCGCATTGCAGGCCTTGCGTCAGCAGTTGCAGTCTGAAGGCGATTGATCTGCATGCGGGTTGCGCGGCATGTTGCGCAACCCATCCCGCCAAGGTTCAGAAGCGGTAGCCCACGCCCAGCGTCGCCACCCACGGGTCGATGCGCGCGGTGCCGATGTGCTGGCCGTCCAGCTTCACCTTCGACTTGATGTCGATGTAGCGGATGTCCGCGTTCATGAACCAGCGTTCGTTGATCTTGAAGTCCGCGCCCAGTTGCGCGGCCACGCCCCAGGAATCTCCCAACTTCAAGTCCGATCCCTTCAGCGCGCCTTCAGCCTGGGTGTCGAAGAAGTGCGTGTAGTTGATGCCGACGCCGATGTAAGGCTGGATCATGCTGTCCGGCAAGATGTGCCATTGCAGGCTCAGCGTGGGGGGCAATTGCTTGCTGGACCCAATCTTGCCCAGGCCGCTGCCGCTGACGTCATGCTGGAACGGCCAGGCGCCCAACAGTTCGATGCCAATGTTGCGCGTCACCATGTAGCCCAGCGTGAAGCTGGGGCGCACGTTGTTGTTGACGTCCAGCTTGACGCTGCCATCCAGTACGGTGCCGTTATTGGAAGAGGGGCGAACCTGCGTGACGCCCACCCGGAACAGCACATCGCCCGCTTCATGCGCGTGGGCCGGGGTGGCAAACCCGCCGACGGCGATCAGTCCAGCGATGGCGGCGGCGCGGATACGCCCATTCAACGAAAACATTTTTGTTCTCCGATCTTTCCATGAGGGTGAGGCCACAGGTTCTCAGACGTGGCGCCCGGCCCGCTTGACGTGTATCAAGCCGTTAAAAGATGCGGATCGCGCCGTGGCGGTATGGCAACAGGAGCTTCGCGACGCGCCGTAGATTCTATGGTTTGGCGCAAGCCTGGCTGGCCATAAAGAGGTTTACATCGAAGGGTTTGCGCGATTTCCATACGCCGAAGGCGATGCGTAGGAGTTTTCTGGCGATGATGTTTAATGCCTGCGTTGAGGCCCAGCCCTTGACTCGTAGCGCTGTGTAGAGGGGTTTGAAGGCAGCTGTTCGGCTTGCTGAGGATGCCGCGTTGTAGGCAAGGCTTCTCAGGGCCGCATCGCCTTGCTTGCTGAGTTTACGCAGGCCTTTGTAGGCGCCAGACTCCTTGGGCCTGGGGTCTAGCCCCGCGTAGGCCACCACGGCGTCCGAGGAGGCGAACGGGATGCGGGCGAAGGCGGTCACCAGTGCGGCCCCAGTCAGCTTTCCCACGCCGGTAATGCTGGTGATTAAGTTGAAGTCGTCGGCCAAGGCGGGTTCGGCAGCGATCTGATCGAGCATTTCGCGCTCAAGAGCGTCTGCCAACTGCGTCAAGGCATCCAACGCTCGCTGGACCTGAGCTTGCGAGCCCACGTGTTTGTGCCGATCGCTGGACAGGCGCAGCCTCGTGCGCGTCGTGACCGCCACCTTGCGTAAGCGTTGGATCTGACTCAGGCGCTCGATGTGCTCCGGGCAAGGTTCGTACCTATGCAACCGCTCGTGCTCGAGCGCCACGTAACGCGCAATCATGACAGCGTCGAGTCGGTCGGTCTTGCCCCGTTGAGCCTGCGACTTGGCGTAATGGTGCAGGGCCTTGGGGTTCAGCACGTAGACGCGCAGCCCACGCTCATATGCCAGGTCGGCCAACAGGCGCTCGTAGCCACCGGTGGACTCCATGGCAAGAACGCTTCCGCGCGGCAGCGTTTGCAACCATTTTTCCAAGCCAGTCGTTGAGTTTTTGACGGCCCGGGTCAACGGCTTGGCCGCCCCGTGCATCGCCACAACAACCTCGGATTTCCCCACATCCACACCAAAGAAAGATTGAGACGTTTGCATCTCTAGACTCCCTGCGATAGCGTTGTGTCTGCTGGGGAAGCCGCGCCCGATTCGTTACCTTGCGATCAATCGGCGGTCATGGCCGCTAGATTCTTAATCGACGTATTTGGGCGGGGTGGGATATCTACCGACGTCAGTCCGCTAGTGACGGCTGATGGATGGGTGCGTCCCGATCCCCAGCACCCCCGAAGCAAGATCGGTAAGTGCTATGAAAACATACAAGGATGGGTGTAGCGCGAGAGATTTCAAAAAAGAACGCCAACGCCAATCGCGCGAAACCCATCAAGCAACGCCGGGTTCTTCTGCAGAGCAGCCACATGGCAAGCGCTGCATGATGGGTTTCGCGCGTTGGACGGCAGCGTTCTTCTATCGTTTCACCCGCGCTTCACCCATCCTACGCCCAGCCTGCAACGCCATCAGGTAGCCGCGTCGCCACGCGGCAACAGCCGCTTCGCGAACACACCGTAGGATGGGTGCAGCGCGCACGATTCAAAAAAAGAACGCCACCGCCGATCGCGCGAAACCCATCAAGCAACGCCGTCAGGTGGCCGCCCAAATAGCATTCGCCGCCTTGGCGCTACGGCGCGAAGGCGGCGAATGGGTGTTGCAGAGCTTTAGGATCAGCGCGGCAGTTCGCTGCTGCCCATCAGGAATTCATCCACCGAGCGCGCGCATTGGCGGCCTTCGCGGATGGCCCAGACCACCAGCGACTGACCCCGGCGCATGTCGCCCGCCGCGAAGACTTTTTCCACGTTGGTGCGGTAGTCGTCGGTGTTGGCGCGCACGTTGCCGCGCCCGTCGCGATCCACGCCGAAAGATTCCAGCACGGTCTGCACCGGCGACACAAAGCCCATGGCCAGCAGCACCAGGTCAGCCTTGATCTCGAACTCCGAGCCCTCGACTTCGCGCATCTTCATCTGGCCGGTGGCGTCGTCTTTGAACCACTCGACGCGTGCCCCGACCAGCTTTTCGACCTTGCCGTTGCTGCCCTTGAGCAGCTTGGTGGTCACGGACCAGTCGCGCTCGCAGCCTTCTTCGTGCGACGACGATGTGCGCATCTTCAGCGGCCAGTACGGCCACGTCATGGTCTTGTTTTCGGATTCGGGCGGTTGCGGCATCAGCTCGAACTGCGTGACCGACGCGGCGCCATGGCGGTTGCTGGTGCCCACGCAATCCGAACCCGTATCACCACCGCCGATCACGACCACGTGCTTGCCCTTGGCCAGCGTCTGGTTGGCCAGGCGATCACCCGCCACGGCCTTGTTCTGCTGGCGCAGGAAGTCCATGGCGAAATACACGCCCGACAATTCACGGCCCGGAACCGGCAGGTCGCGCGGCGTTTCCGAACCGCCCGTCATGACGATCGCGTCGAATTCCGCCTTCAGCGAATCCGGCGTGCGCACCGTCAAGCCATCGGCCACGGGGTCTTTCGGGTTGCCGATGTAAGTAGACGGCGCGAACTCCACGCCTTCCGCTTCCATCTGCGAAATGCGGCGGTCGATCTGGTGCTTTTCCAGCTTGAAGTCGGGGATGCCATAGCGCAGCAGGCCGCCGATGCGGTCGCTCTTTTCGAACAGCGTCACCGAGTGGCCGGCACGCGCCAGTTGCTGCGCGCACGCCATGCCGGCGGGGCCGGAGCCCACCACCGCGACCTTCTTGCCCGTCTTGCGGGCCGGCACCTGCGGCGCCACCCAGCCTTCTTCCCAGCCCTTGTCGATGATCGCGTGCTCGATGGACTTGATGCCCACGGCGTCGCTGTTGATGTTCAAGGTACAGGCGGCTTCACACGGCGCCGGGCAGATGCGGCCGGTGAACTCGGGGAAGTTGTTGGTGGAGTGCAGCACGTCCAGCGCGCGGCGCCAGTCCTGCTTGTACACCAGGTCATTCCAGTCGGGGATGATGTTGTTGACCGGGCAGCCGTTGTTGCAGAACGGGATGCCGCAGTCCATGCAGCGCGCGGCTTGCTGCTTGGCCTGGTCATCGGTCAGGTGCAGCACGAATTCGCGCCAGTTCTTCAGCCGCTTCTGCGGGGCCTCGGAGGCCTCCTGCAGACGCTGAAATTCCATAAAGCCAGTAATCTTTCCCATGGTATTCCTCACGCAGCCAATTGTTGCTGATTGGCCGCACGCCACATTTCACCCAATGCGCGACGGTAGTCCGTCGGCATGACCTTTACGAACTTGCCGCGCGAGGCTTCCCAGTCGCCCAGGATTTCGCGGGCGCGGTAGCTGCCGGTGTAGCGGAAGTGGTCTTCCACCAGGCGGCGCAAGATGGTTTCATCCGTCTCGCGTTCGCCACCGCGCTGCGCGCTGTGCCAGATGTCGATGTTGTTCAGCGCTTGCTGTTCCGCATGCGGCGCCACGCTTTCCAGTTCCACCATGGACAGGTTGACGCGGTGCTTGAGCGTGCGTTCCGGGTCCCACACATAGGCCACGCCGCCCGACATGCCGGCCGCGAAGTTACGGCCCGTGGCGCCCAGCACCACAACCGTGCCGCCCGTCATGTATTCGCAGCCGTGGTCGCCCGTGCCTTCGACAACCGTCGCCGCGCCCGAGTTACGCACCGCGAAACGCTCGCCGGCCACGCCGTTGAAGAACGCTTCGCCCGCCAACGCACCGTACAGCACGGTGTTGCCGGCAATGATGTGGTCGGGGCCGAAGCCGCGGAAGTCGTTGGGCGAGCGCACGATGATGCGGCCGCCCGACAAGCCCTTGCCGACGTAGTCGTTGCCTTCGCCCACCAGGTCCATCGTGATGCCGTGCGCCAGGAACGCGCCGAAGCTTTGGCCGGCGGTGCCGTTGCACTGGATGTGGATGGTGTCGTCGGGCAGGCCGTCGTGGCCGTAGCGCGAGGCCACGGCGCCCGACAGCATGGCGCCGATGGTGCGGTTGCGGTTGCGCACCGGCACGATGAACGACACCTTCTCGCCACGCTCAAGCGCGGGGCGGCTGCGTTCGATCAACTGGTGGTCCAGCGCGTTGGCCAGGCCGTGGTCCTGCTCTTCGGTCTGGCGCACGTCGGCATCCGACTGCGTTTGATGGAACACGCGGGCGAAGTCCAGGCCTTGCGCCTTCCAGTGTTCCACGCCCGAACGCATGTCCAGCAGATCGGCGCGGCCGATCAGGTCGTCGAACTTGCGAATGCCCAGCTGCGCCATGATTTCGCGCACTTCTTCGGCGATGAAGAAGAAGAAGTTCACGACGTGTTCCGGCTTGCCCTGGAATTTCTTGCGCAGGACGGGGTCTTGCGTGGCCACGCCCACCGGGCAGGTATTCAGGTGGCACTTGCGCATCATGATGCAGCCTTCCACCACCAGCGGCGCCGTCGCGAAACCGAATTCATCGGCGCCCAGCAGCGCGCCGATGACGACGTCGCGGCCGGTCTTCATCTGGCCGTCGGCCTGCACGCGGATGCGGCTGCGCAGGCGGTTCAGCACCAAGGTCTGCTGCGTTTCGGCCAGGCCCAGTTCCCAGGGCGTGCCCACGTGCTTGATGGACGACACCGGGGACGCGCCCGTGCCGCCGTCATGGCCGGCGATCACAACGTGATCGGCCTTGGCCTTGGCGACACCAGCGGCCACCGTGCCCACGCCCACTTCGGACACCAGCTTGACCGACACCGAGGCCTTGGAATTCACGTTCTTCAGGTCGTGGATCAGTTGGGCCAGGTCTTCAATGGAATAGATGTCGTGGTGCGGCGGGGGCGAAATCAGGCCCACGCCCGGCACGGAATAGCGCAGCTTGGCGATGTATTCCGACACCTTGTGGCCGGGCAACTGGCCGCCTTCGCCGGGCTTGGCGCCCTGGGCCATCTTGATCTGGATCTGGTCGGCGGACGACAGGTATTCGGCGGTCACACCGAAACGGCCCGAGGCCACCTGCTTGATCTTCGAACGCAGCGAGTCGCCCTTCTTCAACGCAACGTCGGCTTCGATACGGTCCGAACCGAGCAGCGAGGCCAGCGTGTCGCCGTCCTTGATGGTGCTCTTGCCTTCGCGCATTTCGGCGCGGTAGCGCAGTTCGTCTTCGCCGCCTTCACCGGTATTGGACTTGCCGCCGATGCGGTTCATGGCCACGGCCAGCACCGAGTGCGCTTCGGTCGAGATCGAACCCAGCGACATGGCGCCGGTGGCAAAGCGCTTGACGATGTCCTTGGCAGGTTCCACATCATCCAGCGGAATGGCGCGCGTCGGGTCGAAGCGGAACTCGAACAGGCCGCGCAAGGTCATGTGACGACGGCTTTGGTCGTTGATGATCTGCGCGTATTCCTTGTACGTGCGGTAGTTGTTGGCGCGCGAGGCGTGCTGCAGCTTGGCGATGGAATCCGGCGTCCACATGTGCTCTTCGCCGCGCACGCGGTAGGCGTATTCGCCGCCCGCGTCCAGGTCGTTGGCCAGCACCGGGTCGGTGCTGAAAGCAGCGCGATGCTGGCGCAGCGCTTCTTCGGCCACCTGGAAAATACCGATGCCTTCGATGTTGGAGGACGTGCCGGTGAAGTACTTGTCCACCAGCTTGCTTTGCAGGCCCACGGCTTCGAAGATCTGCGCGCCGGTGTACGACATATAGGTCGAAATGCCCATCTTGGACATGACCTTGTTCAAGCCCTTGCCGATGGCCTTGATGAAGTTCTTGACCGCCTTTTCGGGGTCATTCATCTTGCCCAGCGATTCCAGCGCCAGGTACGGGTGGATGGCTTCGGCGCCATAACCGCCCAGCAGCGCGAAGTGGTGCACTTCACGCGCGGAACCGGTTTCCACGACCAGGCCGGTGTTGGTGCGCAGGCCGGCGCGGATCAGGTGCTGGTGCACGGCGGACGTTGCCAGCAGCGCGGGGATGGCCACGCGCTCGCTGTCGACCAGGCGGTCAGACACGATCAGGATGTTGTAGCCGCTTTGCACGGCATCGACGGCGCGCGCGCACAGCGCGGCCACGCGGGCCTCAATGCCCTCGGAGCCCCAGGCGGCGGGGTACGTGATGTCGAGTTCGAAGCTGCGGAATTTCTTGCCCGTGACCTGTTCGATGTCACGGATCTGCGCCATGGCGGCGAAGTCCAGCACCGGCTGGGACACTTCCAGACGCAGCGGCGGGTTGACGTTGTTGATGTCCAGCAGGTTGGGCTTGGGGCCGATGAACGACACCAAGGACATCACCAACTGTTCGCGGATGGGGTCGATGGGCGGGTTCGTGACCTGCGCGAACAACTGGCGGAAATAGTTGTAGAACGGCTTGGCGCGGTCGGACAGCACGGCCAGCGGGGCGTCATTGCCCATCGAGCCGATCACTTCCTCACCGGTGGACGCCATGGGTTCCAGGATGAACTTGTAGTCTTCCTGGGTCCAGCCGAAGGCTTGCTGGCGGTCCAGCAGCGACACGGCCGACTGCGTGGCAACGGCGGTCTGGCGCGGCGCGGGCAGCGATTCCAGCTTGATCTGCAGGCGCTCGATCCATTGGCGGTACGGGCGGCTATTGGCCAGTTGCAGCTTGATTTCGGCGTCGTCGATGATGCGGCCTTGTTCCAGGTCGATCAGGAACATCTTGCCCGGCTGCAGGCGCCACTTCTTGACGATGCGATTTTCCGGAATCGACAGCGTGCCGGCTTCGGACGCCAGGATGACCATGTCGTCATCGGTGACCAGATAGCGGGCGGGGCGCAGGCCGTTGCGGTCCAGCGTGGCGCCGATCTGGCGGCCATCGGTGAACGCGACGGCGGCGGGGCCGTCCCACGGCTCCATCATGGCGGCGTGGTATTCGTAGAACGCGCGGCGCGACTCGTCCATCTGCGTGTGCTGTTCCCAGGCTTCCGGGATCATCATCATCATGGCGTGGGCCAGGGAATAGCCCGAATTCACCAGCAGTTCCAGGCAGTTGTCGAACGTGGCGGTGTCCGACTGGCCTTCATAGACGATGGGGTACAGCTTCTTCAGGTCGTCGCCCAGCACGGCCGATTGCATCATGCCTTCGCGGGCGCGCAGCCAGTTGAAGTTGCCCTTGACCGTGTTGATTTCGCCGTTGTGGGCAATCATGCGGTACGGGTGGGCCAGCGGCCAGGCGGGGAACGTGTTGGTCGAGAAACGTTGGTGTACCAGCGCCAGGGCGGACACCGTGCGGGGGTCGGCCAGATCGCGGTAGTAGCGGCCAACCTGGTCGGCCAGCAGCAGGCCCTTGTAGACCACGGTGCGAACCGATGCCGACGGCACGAAGTATTCCTTGCCGTGGGCCAGATGCATGGCCTGGATGGCGTGGCTGGCGGTCTTGCGAATGACGTACAGCTTGCGTTCCAGCGCGTCCGGCACCATCACGTCGGCGCCACGGCCGATGAACAATTGGCGGATGACGGGCTCGCAATCGCGCACCGTGGGCGACATGGGCATGTCGACATCCACCGGCACATTGCGCCAGCCCAGCACGACCTGGCCTTCGGCACGCACCGAGCGTTCAAGCTCTTGCTCGCAAGCCAGGCGCGAGGCGGTTTCCTTGGGCAGGAACACCATGGCCACGCCGTATTCGCCCGGAGGCGGCAGGATGATGCCTTGCTGGCCGAGTTCGTCGCGATAGAGCGTGTCGGGGATCTGGATCAGGATGCCGGCGCCGTCGCCCATCAGCTTGTCCGCGCCAACCGCGCCGCGGTGGTCCAGGTTTTCAAGGATCTTCAGGCCTTGCTGGATGATCGCGTGGCTTTTCTTGCCCTTGATGTGCGCAACGAATCCAACGCCGCAGGCGTCATGCTCGTTCTTGGGGTGGTACAGACCCTGGGCCGCGGGCAGACCGATGCGGGACGCATCGATAGGGGTGGCCTTGGGCGTGGGACAGGATTCGATCGGGGTAATTTGGGGCATGGCGCGCTCCGCAGTGAGCCTGCGTCGTAATGTTGCAGTGCAGGAGACGGACAATACCCCCACCGAGGGTAGGGTGCAATAAAAACAAACAGGGTATGACCCTATTTATATTGATGATCCATCATAGGGCATTAATATGGGGACATATTAAGGTCCGCGCCATTCCTGGGGCGATGCGCAGGGGTGAGCGCGAGGCGATCCGAGTCTGCACCAAAATCGATCTTTTTCGAATAATGCGTCCCCATTTTTTGGCGCGCATGTGCGCCATCGCCTGTGGCGAAAAATGCACAGCCGGGGGCAGTCCAGGTCCACAAAGGGCGTCAAATAAAAACCCGCCAGGCAGGCGGGTTTGGAAATTCAAGAAGTTGCCGGAGGGTTGTTGCTGGGCGGCGGGGTCGCGGGCGAATCCGATTCCGTTGCAGCGGCGGGTTTCTTGCGCGGCCGACCGCGCTGGCCCGGTGCCACGCGCCGGCTGGCGGTATGCGCCAGGCTGGCAATGAAGCTGGGCCCGCCCAATGCCCACTGGCCGGATACAGCTTGATCAATGCGCTGGGACTCTTCCCGCGACAAGCCGTCTTGCAAGCGTTTGCGGTAGTTGGCTTGACGGTCGAAAGGCGTGTTGCCGCAAGCCCAGTAGTCCGCGTGGTCGGACTGCCATTGCGCGGGCGCGGCCGTGGTGTTGCCGGTGTGGCTGGCCGCCGAGGACCATGGCCATGAATCAGGATCTTGCGAGGCGCCGCTGCGCACGGGATACGTTTCCAGCCAGACCAGCGCCGGCAGCACCCATGCGCCCGGTTCCAGCAAGGCGGACCGGTAACGCCCCGCGAAGACCCGGCCACCGCGCAGGCGAGCGGCCAGGTTGCGGCCCAGCGTCTGCATCAACCGAGGCAAACCTTCTTCGTCGGCGGGGGTGGCCAACAGCAGGATGCGGTCGTTCGCCAGCAGCCAGCCGTGGACAGACACCCGATGGCGTTGAGCGGATTCGCCCAGCCAGGTGGCCAATTGGTTCAGGATGTCGGCGGGCGCGGGTTGAGACGGCGCGGCCAGCGGCGAAATGAAGTTGGCCTGCACCAGTTGGGGCAGCCCAGGGGCGTACAGACGGGGCAGACGGGCCATAGTGTCAGGGCTTGCGTATCTGGAAGAACGGGTTGTCTTCGCTCACGGTATATAAATAGTGCCACGATGGGCGCTGGTCAAGTACCGCGATCACAATATGGGCACGGAATCGCTTTTTTTTGTCGTCCGGCCGGTATGCAGCGCAGGTTAACATTCGGCGACGGAACGTCGTACCGTGGATATACCCTAACCCGTCTTCGCTTTTTCATCCCCCGACCGGAGAACGTCCATGCCCGTGGCCCTGGAGCTCATTTCCCAGCATCGCTGCTTTGGCGGTACGCAGCGCTACTACCGCCATGAGTCCGCCCAGATCGGCCTGCCCATGCGCTTTTCGGTCTTCGTGCCGCCCCAAGCCGAGCAAGGCCCCGTGCCCGTGCTGTTCTTTCTGGCAGGCCTGACCTGCACGGAAGAGACGTTCATGATCAAGGCCGGGGCACAGCGCCTGGCGGCGGAATTGGGCGTGATGCTTGTTGCGCCAGACACCAGTCCGCGCGGCGCCAACGTGCCTGGCGAAGACGAAAGCTGGGATCTGGGCACTGGCGCGGGCTTCTATGTGGATGCCGTCACGCCAGCGTGGCGCGACCACTACCGCATGTACAGCTACGTGACCGAAGAACTGCACGCCATCGTCACGGGCGGCACATTGCCGGGCGATGCGTCGCGCACCGGTATTTTCGGCCACTCCATGGGCGGCCACGGCGCGCTGGTATTGGCGCTGCGCAACCCGGGCAAATTCCGTTCGGTGTCGGCCTTTGCGCCGATCGCCGCGCCCAGCCAGTGCCCCTGGGGCAAGAAGGCATTCGGCGCCTACCTGGGCGACAACCCCGCCGACTGGGCCGCGTACGACGCTGCTTCGCTGATGCAGGGGATGAAACAGCCCTTTCCGGGCGGCATCCTGATCGACCAGGGAGAATCCGACCAATTCCTGGCCGAGCAGTTGTATCCCGAGGTGTTCGAATCCGCCTGCGCCGCCGCCGGCCAGCCACTCACCCTGCGCCGCCAGCCCGGCTATGACCATGGCTATTACTTCATCTCGACCTTCATCGAAGATCACATCCGGTTTCACGTCGAGCGGCTTGGAAAACCGGCAGGGTGAAAGCCCGCTTCTATACTGGGTAGCCTGCCGCGGCAGGCTCGCGGCGCTCTGGGCGCATCGGGCTATCAGCCGTGGTGCGCTATAT
The DNA here is from genome assembly GCF_003994415.1 of Achromobacter spanius. Lineage (NCBI taxonomy): Bacteria > Pseudomonadati > Pseudomonadota > Betaproteobacteria > Burkholderiales > Alcaligenaceae > Achromobacter > Achromobacter spanius. The sequence goes on from NZ_CP034689.1 coordinate 223,766, forward strand.
AGGAACGCCTGACTTGATCAACGGTATTGCTCCCTTCGTCTGGATTCTTCTGGGCGCCCTCGTCGTCCTGCTGCCCGGCCTTGTCATGCTGCTGAGCCGCGGCGGCCCGCGTGACGAGCGCGGCCGCAAGATGTTCCAGTTTCGTCCGGTACGCCGCCTGTTCGGCCTGATGCTGGTCTTGCTGGGATGTGTTTCCGGGCTGCTGGCCTTGTCGCTGGTGCAGTTTTACAAGCTGACTACGGACGAATCCGTGGCCCGGGTCGAAATTCGCCAACAGGCCGAAGGGCAGTTTCAGCTGACCGCCACCGGGCCGGGCACGGAGCCCAAGCAATACGTGCTGTATGGCGACCAATGGCAAATCGACGCCCGCGTCGTGCGCTGGAAGCTGCCGGCGCTGATGGCGGGTGTGCCGCCGTTGTACCGCCTTGAGCGCTTGTCAGGGCGCCACAGCGACATCGCGCGTGAAGCGACCGGCACCAGGTCCGTCCACGCGCTGGACGATTGGCCCGCGCCGGATCTTGGGTCCCTGAAGAAGAGTTTTCCGAACTGGTTCCCCTTCGTCGATGTCCAATTTGGCAGCGCCGCCTACATGCCGATGTTCGACGGCGCGAAATACCAGGTGTATATGGACCCGCGCGGCGCCTTGTTCATCCGGCCGGATGGAGAGGCCACGGCAGAGGGTTTGAAGCGTCTGGGCTGGTAGCGCCTTTTGGCCTGATCGGTGCGTCAGAAAAAATGGGGACACGCCATAAACTTGAAACTTTGACGCGGCGCAATAGTCGTATTAGCACTCCCTTTACTAGAGTGCTAACATCGAATCCATGTCGCTATCCCCTCGCTTTCCGGAGACCCCCGCTATGAAGCAACCCAGTACCTCGTTGGCCGCGTCTGGCAACGCTCTGGCGTTGGCCATTGCCAATCCGGGCGCACTTGGCACGATCGACGCTTATATTTCTACCGTCAACCGCTTGCCCGTTCTGTCGGCCGAGCGTGAAACCGAGTTGGGCCGTCGCCTGCGCGACCAGGAAGACCTGGGTGCCGCGCGCGAACTGATTCTTTCGCACCTGCGCCTGGTGGTGTCGGTGGCGCGCCAGTACCTGGGCTATGGTTTGCCCCACGCCGACCTTATCCAGGAAGGCAACGTTGGCCTGATGAAAGCCGTGAAGCGTTTCGACCCGGAGCGCGGTGTGCGCCTGGTGTCGTTTGCCGTGCACTGGATCAAGGCCGAAATTCACGAATACATCATCCGCAACTGGCGTCTGGTCAAGGTGGCCACCACCAAGGCCCAGCGCAAGCTGTTCTTCAACCTGCGCAGCATGCGTCCCGACGGCCAGACGCTGGACCCCGACCAAGTCGACCACATCGCCAGCGAACTGAACGTGCGCCGCGAAGATGTCAGCGAAATGGAAGTGCGTTTGTCCGGCCGCGACATGTCGCTGGAAAACCAGGATGACGATGACGACAGCTATGCGCCCATCGCCTACCTGTCCGACGACGGCCGCCAGGAGCCCACGCGGGTGCTGGAACGCGCCGCGCGCGACCAACTGCAAAGCACTGGCCTGACCAGCGCGCTGGATGCCTTGGACGCCCGTTCGCGCCGCATCGTTGAAGCGCGCTGGCTGCAGGATGACGGCGGCGCCACGCTGCACGAACTGGCGCAAGAGTTCGGCGTGTCCGCCGAACGCATCCGCCAGATCGAAGCCGCGGCGCTAAAGAAGATGCGCGGCAATCTGGCTTCCTGATTCGGTTCCCGATCCGCTGGTTGATGCCTGACTCGGGCCGCGCAAGCGGCCCTTTTCTTTGCCCAGCGTTTCCGCGTGCCACCCTGCCAATAACGGCGCCAATAAATTGATACAAATTCGCCGGCAAATTTCGGGCTCTTGCAGAAACTTAATAAAGAGAGCGCCGCCTAAGTTCATGTAGACCGCGAACTTTAGCTAGTTTGCAGTCTTGCCATCCGTCTCGGCTTCTCCTCTTTCCCCTCCCCTATGAGACGGATGCTTGCGGGGCACCACATATATTCATATATCTGGTGCCCCGATTTTTATGCGGCTTGCGCGTCGTCCGGCGCCAGCGCCGTATGCCACAACGCGTCCTGCACGCGACGCACGCCCGTGGCCATTGATCCATCCTGATAGAGCTTGATCCAACGGTAGCCTGGCGCCAGGTTGTCGACCACATGCTTGCCGTCGCGAATGCTGAACTGGAAGCAGGTCGATGGCGTGGCCAGCATGCGCAGGTTGTGGCGGCGGCGGTCGAATTCATGATGGACGTGGCCCCACAGCAGTACGCGCGCCTGCGGCCAGCGCGTCAGCCGCTTGAACAGCGCCTGCGGGTTGTCGATCATCATCGAGTCGTGCCAATGACTGTCGATCTGCATGGGGTTGTGATGCATGGCAATCAGGGTGTGACGTCCGGGCTCGGCCGCAAGCGCCGCTTCCAGCATGTCCAACTGGCTGTCGGACAAGTGGCCGGCATTGGAGCCAGGGACCGTGGTGTCCAGAGTCACGACGCGCCAGGCGCCCACATCCGTCACGGGCACTGACCATTGCGGCAGTTCTTGCCGCATCACGGCCGGCTGGTCGTGGTTGCCGGGCAGGCAACGGATCTGCGCACCCGACAAACCGCCGGCTTCACCCAAAATCGCTGCAAAGCGCCGATAGGCGGCGGCCTCGCCGTCTTGCGACAAGTCGCCCGTGGCCAGCAGCAGGTCGGGCCGTTTGCCGTCGGCTTCAATCTGGCGCAGCACCGCGCGCAGGCTCGCGTCGGTATTGACGCCCAGCATCGCGGTGTCGGGTTCGCCGAACAAATGGCTGTCGGTCAACTGGACCAGCATGGCGGGCGCGTCGTGACGGCGGGCCAGAGAGTGGACGCGTGGCAAGTGCCGCTCCTGCGTAGTTTGTACGTTTGCACATTACCCAAAAAACAGGGCGCGGCGCGTATCAGCCGCGGCACCTAGGGTAACGAAACGTGCATTCTCTACGATTCCCTACAGTTTCCTAGCCTGCCTCACTGAAAAATACCGCTATTCTTGTCGCACCTCTCACTGCTCGGGACGTGGCAATACCCATGGATGTAGGATTTCTCGTATTCGGCTTGGCCGGATTGCTCACGCTGGTTTGCTTTATGCCGCCGCTGGCTGGCCGGCTCAAGCTGCCCTATTCGGTATTGCTGGCTATTGTCGGGTGTTTGCTTGGCATCATCATCCACGTCCATGGTTGGGCACCCAGCTGGATCGCTGATTTTCTCGATTCACTGGAACGCTTCGAGATTTCGTCTGAAACCTTCCTGATGGTGTTCCTGCCGGTGCTGTTGTTCGAGACCGCGCTGGCCATGAATGTGCGCCGCCTCATGGACGACATCGGCCCCATTCTGATGATGGCGATTGTGGCCGTGGTGGTGTGTACCGTGGTGGTCGGGGTGACGCTGGACGCGATTTCGTCCTACGGCCTGGTGGTCTGCCTGTTGTTGGGCGCCATTGTGGCCACGACGGACCCGGTCGCCGTGGTGGGTATTTTTCGGGAAGTGGGCGCGCCCAAGCGGCTGACAACGCTGGTCGAAGGCGAAAGCCTGTTCAACGACGCCGCGTCCATCGCCTTGTACTCCGTGCTGCTGGCCGTGCTGAGCGGCCATGGCGAACTGACCGTCAGCGGCATTTTCAACGATTTCATCGTGCACTTTATCGGCGGCGGCGTCGCGGGCTTTGCGATGGGGCGGCTGGCCTGCTTCCTGTTCGCCTGGCTGCGCGGCTTTCCCACGGCCGAGATCACGCTGACCTTGACGCTGGCCTACCTGTCCTTCTTCATCTCGGAACACTATCTGAACGTGTCGGGCGTGGTGGCTACCGTGATCGCGGGCCTGGTCGTGGGCTCCACCGGCCGCACACGCATGTCGCCCACCACCTTTGAATACTTGTCCAGCGCCTGGGGACAATTCGGCTTCTGGGCCAATTCCCTGATTTTCCTGTTCGCGGCAATGCTGATCCCCAAGCTGATGGCGGCCGCGGATTGGCAGGAACTGCTGTTGGTGGCCGTGGTGTTCGTCGCGACCCTGGTGGCGCGCGCGATCGTCGTCTTCGGCCTGTTGCCCCTGCTGGGGCTGACGCGCCTGGGCACCAAGGTCAGCAACCCGTACAAGGTGGTGATGCTGTGGGGCGGACTGCGCGGCGCCGTGTCGCTGGCGTTGGCGCTGGCGGTGACCGAGCAGACCGGCGTGCCGGAAGAGGCGCGCCAGTTCATCGCGGTGGCAACCACCAGCTATGTGCTGCTGACGCTGTTCATCAATGGCATCAGCCTGCGGCCCTTGATCCGCATGCTGGGCCTGAACCAACTGTCGTCGGTGGAGCGCACCATCCGCAACCAGGCGCTGGCTGTGGCGTTGGAAGACCTGCAGGACAAAACCGATGAAGTGGCCAAGACCGAGCACATCGGCAACGAAGTGCGCGACCGCATCCGCGCCGTGTTCGACGCCAGCCTGACCAGCGTGCACGACGGCCAGGTCAGCCAGATGAGTGACGAGCAGCGCGTAGCCGTGGGCCTGGCCATCGTGGCGCAGCGCGAAGAGGAAATGTTTTTCGACATCCTGAAGGCGCAGATCGTGGACTGGCGCATGGCCGAGACGCTGCTGGCGCGCGCCGAGCGGCTGGAAGACGCCATCCGTCTGGGCGGCGTGCCTGGTTTTGAGCGCGCCATTGTGCAGGACGTGCGCTATTCCACCGGCTTCCGGCTGGCGCTGCGCATGCATTACCTGTTTGGTTTCCAGGGCTGGCTGGCGCGAGAGCTGGGCCAGCGCTTCGCCAATCTGATGAGCAAGCGCTCCGTAGCGCAACGGCTGATTGTGTTCGCGCGGGAACAGATCACGCCTTTGCTGGGCGAAGAGGCGACCCAGCGCATTGTGGCCTTGCACCAGCGCCGGCTCGACCTGATCGAAAACGCCCTGCAGGCGCTGAACCTGCAATACCCAGCTTATGCACAATGGCTGCAGGAAAGCTATCTGGGCCGCGTTGCGCGTGAACTCGAGCGTATTCGCTACCGCGACATGCTTGAGCAGTTTTTGATCAGTGGGGAGGTTTACGCTGACCTGATGGCGCAGTTGAAAAGCCGCTGGGCGCATATCGACTCGCATCCGCCGCTGGATATCGAGATGAGCGCGGCCGAGCTGATCAAGCGCGTGCCGTTGTTCGAGGGGCTGTCGCCGGATTCGCTGCGTGCCATCAGCAAGCTGCTCAAGCCGCGTCTGGCGCTGCCCGACCAGCGCGTGCTGACGCAAGGCCGGCATGGCGAGGAAATGTGCTTCGTGGCGTCGGGCGCCGTGGCGGTGCATCTGCCCGACAACACCCTGATCGAGCTGGGCAGCGGCGAATTCTTTGGCGAACTTGCCCTGCTGGGCGAAAAGAACATTACGCCGGAGGTCACGTCGTTGGGCTATAGCAAGCTGTTGATGCTGTCGTCGCGCGACTTTCATGCCTTGCTGGCCCGTGACGAGAATCTGCGCGAACGTATCCAGGTCGTGGCCAAGCAGCGCTTGCGCGCGATCGAAGTGTGGAAGCAGTTTTCTCAGGCGGCGCAGGCGGCGCCCGCCGCAACGCCCGCCCCCGCCTCGGCCCCAAGCCCGGCGCAGGCGGCGGAAGCGGCCGAAGCCGCGGGCGTGGCGCGTGAACTGGATGAGCCGGCGACCGATGCGCCGGGAACAGCGTCCCGCTGATTCAGATCTGGCCGGCGGCCTGGCGTTGCATGATGTCTTCGACGATCACCAGCGCCGCCTCCAGCGTGAACTCGCCGTCGGCGATCTGCCGCAGCACGGTGGGCACGTCGACGGTGGCGATCTCCATGACTTCACCGTCGCGGTTGGCGGGCCGCACGCCGGGCGCCAACACGCAGGTGCTGGTCAGCACGTCTTCCACCTGATAGCCCTCGGGCAGCCGGCGATGTATGCGCAGGATGGTGCGCAACGGCGTGCGGTTGACCAGGTCAGGTGCGTCCAGGCCCGCTTCTTCGCCGCATTCTCGCACCAGCGCCTGCTCAAGGTCTTCGCCACTGCCGGCCAGGCCGCCCACCAGCGTGTCCCACATACCGGGATCCGTCGACTTGCTGAGCGCGCGCCGCGCCACCCACATGCGACCGTCCGGGGTCCAGGCGTTCAGGTGCACCGCGTGGGTCAGCAGGCCCAGGGGGCGAACCGCCGCGCGCTCGATGACGCCCAACGCGTCGTCGCCGTCCATCACGTCCAGCAGCTCGTCGCGCCAGCCGCGCAGGCAGTTGGCTTGGCGCAACAGTTGCGCGGTATTTTCCAGCACGGCGTTCAGTGCGGCGCCGGGGCTAAGGTGCGCGCCGATGTGCAGCGCGGCGTCGTCGCAGACGATGCCGGGCGCATCGCGCAGTGCGTCGCAGGCGGCATGCGTGGCCCAGCCGCAGCGGCGGCCCGCTATATATAAAGCGTGCGCGCCTTCGGGGGCGGCTTCCTGCGCGCGGGCGCACAGGTCGGCATACAAATCGGGCAACTGCTTGGGCATCGTGGCGTGTGGTGATGAGGTTGCTGACGATTTTATGCCACACGGTTTGGCGTGCGCGTCAAGGGCCGAAGCTTGGGGCGGCGCAGATGGGGGCGAGGCCTTTTTATTCAAGAGCCCTGTCTTACATCTATTTGCGTGTCCGCTATAATCCGCCAGTTTCTTTGTGATTTCGAGTGGGAACGCGGGGGCCGCTCTATCTCCCTGCTTAACCCTGCCATCTAATAATTGCGCGTAGTCCTGTTGAAGTGACACTCGTGCCACTAGGCGACAAGGGCCCTCGCGCCGTGTTTCGAGGTAAGCATGAAGAAGTGGAGAGGGATACTGGGGGCTTGTGCGATGCTGATTGGCAGCGTGGCCGGTGCTCAGGTGCAAGACATGCCCGGCGGCCCGAAGGTCAATCAGCTCAACCTGCATGAAGGTGTGACCGCGATTTCGCGCGACATCATGTGGCTGCACTGGCTGTTGCTCACGATCTGTATCGTGATCTTCATCGGTGTGTTCGGGGTGATGTTCTATTCCATCTGGGCGCACCGCAAATCTCGCGGGCACAAGGCCGCGACGTTCCATGAACATCTGGGCGTGGAAGTCGCCTGGACGGTCATCCCTTTCATCATCGTCATCGCCATGGCCTTGCCGGCCACCAAGACGGTGGTGGCCATGAAGGACACCTCAAGCGCCGACCTCACCATCAAGGTCACCGGCTATCAATGGAAGTGGGGCTACGAATACCTCGACGGCTCCGCCGCCGGCGTCAAGTTCCTGTCCACGCTGGCCACGCCTCGCGCACAGATCGAGAACCGCGAGCCCAAGGGCCAGTTCTATCTGATGGAAGTGGACAACCACATGGTTGTGCCGGTGGATAAAAAGGTCCGCGTCGTGCTGACCGCGGCCGACGTCATCCACTCCTGGATGATTCCCGACTTCGGCGTCAAGCAGGATGCCATCCCTGGTTTCCTGCGCGACGCCTGGTTCCGTGCCGACACCCCGGGTATCTACCGTGGCCAGTGCGCGGAACTCTGTGGCAAAGACCACGCCTTCATGCCCATCGTTGTCGAAGTCCTGGCGCAAGCCGACTACGATAAGTGGGTTGAAGACCAAAAGAAGAAGATGGCGGCAAACGCCGACGATCCCAATAAAGAGTGGACGGAAGCCGAACTGGTTGCCCGTGGCGAAAAAGTCTTCGCCGCCAATTGCGTAGCCTGTCACCAGGCCAACGGCAAGGGCATTCCGGGCAGCTTCCCACCGCTTGACGGAGACAAGGTTGTTCTGGGTCCCCAAGCGGCCCAGATCAACACCGTGCTCAAGGGCAAGCCCGGCACCGCCATGGCGGCATTTGGCGGGCAGCTCAATGATGTCGAGATCGCAGCGGTCATCAGCTATACACGCCATGCCTGGAGCAATGCAGGCAAGGGGCAGGACCCGACGGTTCTACCGAAGGACGTTGCGGCTGCGCGCTGATCGCGCACCCCACGCCTACACCGATAGAACCGGTTCCGTTTAGTTAGAGATACCCTGCCGGTCCCGTGGATCGGGGCCGGCACTCAGCAGGAAGGAGTCCATCATGAGCAGCGTCACTGTAGACCACGTGTCGCCGGGCCACGGCCACGGTCACGATGACCACCACCACGCCATCCCCTCCGGTTGGCGCCGCTGGCTTTTCGCCACGAACCATAAAGACATCGGGACGATGTATCTCATCTTCTCGTTTGCCATGTTGCTGGAAGGCGGCACGCTTGCCTTGCTGCTGCGTACTGAATTGTTCGAGCCGGGCCTGCAATTCTTCCGCCCCGAACTGTTCAACCAGTTCACCACCATGCACGGCATCATCATGGTGTTCGGCGCCATCATGCCGGCCTTTGTGGGCTTTGCGAACTGGATGATCCCGATGCAGATCGGCGCATCCGACATGGCGTTCGCGCGCATGAACAACTTCAGCTTCTGGCTGCTGCCGGTGGCCGCCATCATGCTGACGGCATCGTTCTTCGTGCCGGGCGGCGCCACCGCCGCGGGCTGGACGCTGTATGCGCCGCTGTCCTTGCAGATGGGTCCGGGCATGGACCTGGGCATTTTCGCGATGCACTTGATGGGCGCGTCCTCGATCATGGGCGCGATCAACATCATCGTGACCATTCTGAACATGCGCGCGCCCGGCCTCACGCTGATGAAGATGCCGCTGTTCTGCTGGACCTGGCTGATCACCGCCTTCCTGCTGCTGGCCGTGATGCCGGTGCTGGCCGCCGCCATCACCATGGTGCTGACCGACCGCCACTTCGGCACGGGCTTCTTCAACGCCGCCGCCGGCGGTGACCCGGTGCTGTACCAGCACGTGTTCTGGTTCTTCGGGCACCCCGAGGTCTACATCATGATCTTGCCGGCGTTCGGTATCGTGTCGGCCATCGTGCCCGCGTTTGCCCGCAAGAAACTGTTCGGCTACGCCTCGATGGTGTACGCCACCGCGTCGATTGCCGTGCTGTCGTTCATCGTGTGGGCGCACCACATGTTCACGACGGGCATGCCGGTAACCGGCCAGCTCTACTTCATGTACGCCACCATGCTCATCTCCATCCCGACCGGGGTGAAGGTGTTCAACTGGGTTGCCACCATGTGGCGCGGCTCGATGACGTTCGAAACGCCGATGCTGTTCTCGATCGGCTTCATCTTCGTGTTCACCATGGGCGGCTTCACCGGCCTGATCCTGTCGGTGGCGCCCATCGACATCCAGGTGCACGATACCTATTACGTGGTGGCGCACTTCCACTACGTGCTGGTGGCGGGTTCCCTGTTCGCGCTGTTCGCGGGCGCCTACTACTGGGTGCCGAAGTGGACGGGCCGCATGTACAGCGAAAAGCTGGGCAAGCTGCACTTCTGGTCCACGCTGATTTCGTTCAACGTCACCTTCTTCCCGATGCACTTCCTGGGGCTGGCCGGCATGCCGCGCCGCTACGCCGACTACGCCGCGCAGTTCACGACGTTCCACCAGATGGCCACCATTGGCGCGTTCTGGTTCGGCTTGTCGCAGCTGATCTTCCTGTGGGCGATCGTGCGCTGCTACATGGGCAAGGGCGAACCGGCGGCCGCCAAGCCGTGGGAAGGCGCCGAAGGGCTGGAATGGACGGTGCCTTCGCCCGCGCCGTTCCACACCTTCGAAACCCCGCCCGAAGTCAAATAAACCGTCTTCCACGTTTCAGGTAGCACAGCAATGACACCCGAGCAGCGCCGCCGTAACAAGATTGCAGGATGGGTCCTCGTGGCCTTTGTCATTGCCGTGTTCGGCTGGACCGTGTTTCGCGGTTCAGCCCTGCTGACCGGCAACGCGGTCAGCTAGGCGCAGGCCATGAGCGACGATCTGCACGAAACCTCCCGGCGCAAGCTGAGTTTCCTTCAGACCATGAAGGCGGTGGCTTGGGGGTTCTTCGGTGTGCGCAAGGGGTCTGGCCACCAGGAAGACATCGCCAAGCTGAACCCGGTGCACGTGATTGTGGCGGGGCTGCTGGCGGCGGCAATCTTCGTAACTGTGCTGGTTTTAATTGTGCGTTGGGCCGTTTCCAGCCTGACTTGAATCACTTAATTCTATAAATCTGTACCAGGGAGAAAGCCATGAGTGCAAGCCACTCGGTTCAAGGTAAAGAGGCACCGTACTACTTTGTGCCCGCCGACTCGGGTCATCCCGTACGCACGGCGGTGGCGCTGCTGTTCATGGGGCTGGGCGCCGCGGCCTGGATCAACGGGGTCGACTGGGCCAAGTGGTCTGTCCTGGCGGGGTTCATCGGCTTGATCGTGGTGCTGTATTACTGGTTTGGCGACGCCATCCAGGAATCCGAAGCCGGCCTGAACAGCAAGCGCATCGACGGGTCTTACCGTTGGGGCATGAGCTGGTTCATTTTCTCGGAAGTGATGTTCTTCGCGGCTTTCTTTGGCGCGCTTTGGTACACGCGCACCATCACCACGCCGTGGCTGGGCGACATCGATCACCGCCTGATGCTATGGCCCGATTTCAAGGCCGCGTGGCCCAACTTCGGACCGGCCGGCGTGGTCGAGGAATTCCAGACGGTCGGCCCGTTCTGGCTGCCCACGATCAACACCGCGCTGCTGCTTTCCTCGGGCGTCACGCTGACCATCGCCCACCATGCGCTGCGCGAAAACCATCGCGGCAAGACGATGTTCTGGTTGGCCGCCACGGTCATCCTGGGTTTCATCTTCGTGGCCTGTCAGGCCGCGGAATACCACCACGCCTATACCGAACTGAACCTGAAGTTCAACTCGGGCGCGTACGGTTCGCTGTTCTACATGCTGACCGGGTTTCACGGGTTCCACGTGATCCTGGGCGCCACGATGCTGACGGTGATCCTGATACGCCTGATGCGGGGCCACTTTACCGCCGACCATCACTTTGGATTTGAAGGCGCGGCCTGGTATTGGCACTTTGTGGACGTGGTGTGGCTGGGGCTGTATTTGTTTGTGTATTGGTTCTGATGTTGGGTGATGGGTTACGCGCGCTTGATGCCGGGGTTCTTACGGTGAATCCGGCGCGCTACACCCATCCTACGTGGCGAGGTTGCAGCAGCCGGACATCGTAGGATGGGTGAAGCGCGGGAACTCCTGCGCAAGAACCCTGTCGATAATCGCGCGCAACCCATCAAGCAGCGGTGAAGTGGTGCAAGCCCTCCAACGGAAGGCTGAGGTGTGGCAAAGCTTGTTGATTGGGTGGCGTTGCGTGATGGGTTACGCGCGTTGGGTGTTGGGGTTCTTGCGGAGAATCCAGCGCGCTTCACCCATCCTACGTTGCCATAGCCATACCCATCACCGCAGGCCCGTGCTTTCGATCCAGCCCATGTGATGGGCGAACAGCACGAACAGGAACAGGGCGACCGACAGCCCGATGCGTACCGTCAGCGCATTGACGGTGCGGTTGGTGGATCCTTTGTCCCGCATCAGATAGACCAGGGCGGATGCCAGACTGGCCAGAATTCCGATGAAGGCCAGTACGACGAAAACGCGCATGGTGGTCTCCGGACAAAACAGAGTTAGCAACGATACATGGCCCGACCGCATTCAACACGCTACACGGTAACCGCCCTACTTCTGCTTGGCATCGCCGTGGTGATTCTGGTGTCGCTTGGGCAGTGGCAGTTGCGTCGCAGCGATGAGCGACGCGCCATTCTGGCCGCTATCGAAGCGGGCCGCAAGCAAGCGCCGGTGTTGTTGACACCCGCCACCCCTTCTGACGATTTGACGCCCTGGCGTGTGGCTCAGGCCACGGGCGTGTGGCAACCGCAATTCAGTGTACTGCTGGACAACCGCAACCACGAAGGGCGGCCCGGCTACTGGCTGGCCACGCCGCTGCTGCTGGATGGGTCTTCGCGTCAGGCCGTACTGGTGCTGCGCGGCTGGCTGCCTCGGGCCATGCCCGGCCGGGGCGAACCCGCGTTGCCGGCCACGCCGCAAGGCCCGCAGACCGTCACCGGCGAAATGGCCGAACGTGTGCCGCGCCTGTTTGAATTGTGGTCGCTTGGTGGGCAGGATCAATCGGCCCTGCCCGCCACGCTGCCGGTCGCGGACGGCAAGGTGCCGCAGGTTCAAAACTTGCCGCTGGACGCTTATGCGCGTGCGACAGGGCTGAACCTGCTGCCCGTCGTGTTGGCCCAGAGCGGTCAGAGCAGCGCGAACGCTCAGAGCAGTTCGAACGCTCAGAGAAGTTCGAATGCTCAAAGCAGCCCGAACAGCCAGACCAGCCAGACCGCTCAGCCCAACCAGGCCGACGGCGACGGCCTGGTGCGCGACTGGCCTCAGCCGTCCGTGGATTTTGAAAAGAATACGTCTTACGCGGTCCAGTGGTTCGCGTTCGGCTTGATTGCCGCCATCGCATGGCTGGTGGTGCTGGGGGGCGCCATCAAGCGCATGCGCCAGCGCGCGGGACAGGGCGCAAGGCCCTGAGCGCGCGCATCAATGAATGACTCTTCCAGGATATAACGTGGCTCGCGACATCTCATCCCACACACCCGCACGCAAGCGTTCGTTGATGCCCATGCTGCTGGTGTTCCTGTGTTCGCTGGCGCCCATCGTGGCCGCCTTCGTGGTGTACATGAACCCGCAATGGTGGCCGGACGAGTCCAGCAATTACGGCACGCTGGTGTCGCCGCAGCGCCCCATGCCCGCCGCCAACGAACTGAAACTGACGACCTTGGACGGCAAGCCGTTCGACCTGCAAAGCTTGAAGGGCAAGTGGCTGCTGGTGGCGGCCGATGGCGCGGAATGCCCGGAAAGCTGCGCTCGCAAGCTCTACATTACGCGCAACACCCACGCCAGCCAGGGCAAGAACGTGGATCGCCTGGCCCGCGTCTGGTTCATTACCGACGACGCGCCGGTGCCGCAGAAAGTGCTGGATGCCTATCAGGGCACCGTCATGCTGCGCGTGAACCCGGACCAGCTTGCGCACTACCTGCTGGCCCGCGACACCGCCGCCGGGCAGCCGGGCTTGCAGGACCCGATCTGGGTGATCGACCCGCTGGGCAACCTGATGATGCAGTACCCTGCCCAGGCGGATGGCGTGAAGGTGCGCAAGGACATCAGCAAGCTGGTCTATAACTCGCGCATTGGTTAAGCATTCTTTGCCCGCCACCGGCACCCTATGGGGTGCGCGGCTCGGGGGTACTTACAGTTGGTTGATATGGAACGCATCAAAGCGCGTTATCGCAAGCTCGTTTTCTTCACCTGGTTCCTGACGCTGGACCTGATCATGTTTGGCGCCTTCGTGCGCCTGACGGACTCCGGCCTGGGTTGCCCGGATTGGCCCGGCTGCTACGGCAGCGTCACGCCCTTGGGCGCGCAGGGCGACATCCATCAGGCGTCGCAGGCCATGCCCTTCGGACCCGTCACGATGTCCAAGGCCTGGATCGAAATGATCCATCGCTACGTCGGCACCATCCTGGGCATGCTCATCATTGGCATCGTCTACATGGCATGGCGCTATCGCCGCGAACTGGGCCGCTCGCCCGCGCTGGCCGTGACGACGCTGGTCGCCGTGTGCGTGCAAGGCGCCTTCGGCGCGTGGACCGTCACGCACAAGCTCATGCCCGCCGTGGTGACGGCCCACCTGGTGTTCGGGCTGTCGGTACTGGCGCTGATGACGTGGCTATCGGCCCGCGAACGTCCGCACCTGGCCATTGCAGCAACCGCTGCGCGTTGGAAGCCCTGGGTAGCGGTGGGCTTTGGCCTGCTGCTGGTGCAGGTGACGCTAGGCGGCTGGGTCAGCACCAACTACGCCGCGCTGGCCTGCATGGACTTTCCCATGTGCCACGGCCAGTGGGTGCCCGACATGGACTTCCACGGCGGCTATTCGGTGATTCGTGGCCTGGGTGAATTGCCATCGGGCGAAATGATCTCCCAGCCCGCGCTGACCGCCATCCACTGGGTGCATCGCAATTTCGCGTTCGTCGTGTTCCTGTACCTGGGCACGCTGGCCTGGCGGTTGCGGGCCGAACCGGGCCTGCGCGGCCCCGCCACGCTGATGCTGGCCTTGCTGGTCGCGCAATTGTTCACCGGCCTGACGACCATCTTCTTTCAGTGGCCGCTCTTGATTGCGGTGTTGCACAATGGGGGCGCCGCCGGCCTGACCTTGGCCGCCGTGGTGCTGATGGTGCGTTTATCCACGGCGGGAAGCGTGCCGACCGGGGGCTATGGCCCCAATTCGGTGCGCGTTTAAAATAGGGTCCACTATGACCAGTCTTGCCGCTCCTCAACCCGGATTGCTCCGCCAATACCTCGTACTCACCAAGCCGCGCGTCACGCAGTTGGCGGTGTTTTGCGCGGTCATCGGTATGTTTCTCGCTGTACCGGGCGTACCCGATATGCGCCGCGTGCTGTTTGGCACCATCGGCATCTGGCTGCTGGCCGCAGCCGCCTTCGCCATCAACTGCCTGATCGAACAGGAAGTGGATGCGCGCATGCTGCGCACGGCGCGGCGCGCCACCGCCCGGGGCACCATTTCCGCGTTCCAGGTGCTGAGCCTGTCGGGCCTGTTGGGCGGCGCGGGCATGTTCGTGCTGTACACGCTGGTGAACCCGCTGACCATGTGGCTGACCTTCGCCACGTTTGTGGGTTACGCCGTCATCTATACCGTCATCCTCAAGCCGCGCACGCCGCAGAACATCGTGATTGGCGGCTTGTCGGGCGCCATGCCGCCGGCGCTGGGCTGGGCCGCCGTGGCGGATTCCGTGCCTGCCGAGGCCTGGGTGCTGGTGCTGATCATCTTCATCTGGACCCCGCCGCACTTCTGGGCGCTGGCGCTGTACCGCAACCATGACTACGCCAAGGCCGGCCTGCCCATGCTGCCGGTCACGCATGGCAACCAATTCACGCGCTTGCACATCCTGCTCTACAGCGTGGCGCTGGTGGCCACGACGCTCTTGCCCTACGCCATCCGCATGAGCGGCGTGCTCTATCTGTTGTCGGCACTGGTGCTGGGCGGCATGTTCGTGTCCTATGCCTGGCGCCTGTACCGCGTCTATAGCGACGAACTGGCGCGCAGCATGTTCCGCTTTTCCATTCTCTACCTGGCGCTGCTGTTCGGCGCCCTGCTGGTGGACCACTGGGTCGGCCTGCTGCGCTGACCCCTGGAGATTGTTTGATGTCTTTGTTTTCCGCGAGCCGCCGGCAGGGTCTGCGCTTTGCCGCCGCTGCCGCCATCACTGTCCTTAGCGCCACCCTTGCCGCCTGCGGCGACAGCGCGCCCAAGTTCAAGGGCAGCGACATCAGCGGCACCCAGTTGGGCCGTGGCCTGGAGCTGACCGACACCAATGGCAAGACCCGCCAGTTGTCCGACTTTGCCGGCAAGGTTGTCGTGGTGTTCTTTGGTTTCACGCAATGCCCGGACGTGTGTCCCACGTCCCTGGCTGAACTGACCGAAGTCATGAAGAAGCTGGGTCCGGACGCCGACCGCGTGCAGGTCTTGCTGATCACCGTGGACCCCGAGCGCGATACGCAGGAAGTGTTGAAGCAGTATGTGACGGCATTCGACCCGCGCTTTCTGGGCCTGACCGGCACGCCGGACCAGATCAAGAAGGCTGCCGCGTCATTCAAGGCGTATTACGCCAAGGCGCCCACCAAGGACGGCAACTACACGATGGACCACACCGCCGCGTTCTACCTGCTGGATGGCAAGGGCGAATCGCGCGTGCTGGCCAACAACACGCTGGGTGTGGACGCGCTCACGCACGACATCCAGGCGCTGCTTAAAGACTAGCGGGCTAGTGCGTAAGAAGGATCAGCGGGTTTGCGAACCCGCCGCAGCCCAGCCGGCCAACGCCGCCTGGGCTTTTTCATTCAGCTCGGCCACGGCAATGTCGTGCCGGTGCGTGATGATCATCAGGGCATAGGGCGTGGCCAGCGCCGCGGCTTCAGGGCACAGGCGCGACTCGTCGCCAACGGACGGGGAGACGTTGCGCCAGTAATTGATGGCCTGTTCGAGCTGGGGCAGGGAAATGGAATCCATGCGCGTATTGTCCACGAATGGGCATGGCTGTCCACCGACGTGCCCGGCGCCTGCAACCCCTGCAAAGAAGCGTCACCATCGCAACATGCCGAAACCGCGTGCGGGTGCTATACCGATGCCGGTTAGTTACGATGGAGCATCGTCATGAATACATCCACCCGAATCCAGCACTCGCGCAGCGGCTTGCACCCCTTGGTTGCGGCTGCCGCCATCGCCGTCATTGTCATGTGCGCCGTGGGCGTGGCCGCGGTGATGGGCTGGTTGCCGTCGCCGTCGGCCAATCCGCATGCCGACACCCCGGTGGCGGAAGCTGGCCCTGAAGACGCCAATCTGGCTCCTGCGCCTGCACAAGCACAAGCGCAGCCGTCCGCGCCGCAGGCGCAGCAAGCCCGCCCGGCCTCGGCGCCGCGAGCATCCGCTCCGGCACCCGCCAAGCAGGCATGCCAAAGCTGCGGGGTAGTGGAAACCATCCGGCAGGTGCAGGTGCCGGTGAAGGACAACAGTGACCACCTGGTCGGCACCATCGGTGGCGGCGTGGTCGGCGGCGTCGTGGGTAATCAATTTGGCGGAGGCAGCGGCAAGACGGCGCTGACCGTGCTGGGCGCGGTGGGCGGTGCTTTGGCAGGCCGTGAAGTTGAGCGTAATATCAGACAGCAACAAACGGTGACGCACTATGAGCTGACGGTCCGCATGAGCGACGGCAGTGCGCGCCAGTTCCGCAGCGCGCAGCCGTTCGCCTTTGCTTCGGGCGATCACGTGCGCGTGGAAAACAACCAGCTGCTGCCGGGCTAACCCGCGCGGCCGGCGGCAATCAGTCCATGGGGAGACCTGGCATGAGCGACCAATTCACGAACCCGTTTGTCCTTCCCGGCATGGGACAGAATTCCGACCTGTCGGGCAACCCCTTGCTGGCCAGCATGGAAATGATGCGCCAGGCATGGGCCGGCCTGACCGGCCCGGGCGGCCTGGCCAGCAGCCTGCCGATGGCGCCTCCCATGAATCTTGAAGACCTGGACCGCCGTATCGCCGAGTTGCGTTCGGTGGAAAACTGGCTGCGCATGAACCTGTCCATGCTGTCGTCCACCATCCAGGGCATGGAAGTGCAGCGTTCCACCATCAGCACCCTGCGTGCGTTTGTGGACAGCGCGGCCAGCATGGACATGAACGCCGTGCGCGACAGCGGCGCGGCGTCGCCGCTGGAAGTGGTGCTAGGGCTGAAACCCGCACCGACATCCGCTGCCAAACCGGCAGCACCGGACAGCGCACGCGACACCAAGCCGCAAGGTCCTTCCGCTGGCGCGGCGTCGGAATCGGATGCCGCTAACGCATCGGCCGCATCGGCCTCCGAATCGGCCGGCCCTGGCATGACCGAGCAAATGGGCGCCGCCGCGCAGTCGGCGTCGAAGGCGTGGTGGGACCTGCTGCAGCAGCAGTTCAACCAGATTGCAGCCGCCACCGCCGCGTCCATGCCGACCAACCCCGCCGAGTCGGGCGCGTCCGCCACGCCCAAATCCAAGGATTCCAAACCGGCCGCCAAGACCGAAGCCAAGGCTTCCAAGCCCGCCGCGCGCAAGCCCGCGGCCAAGTCCACTTCGAAGACGGCAGCCAAGTCCGCGCCTCGGGCGTCCAAGAACAACGGGCCTGCCGACGGCAAGCCCTGAACTCCTTTCAATCGACCCGCATCAGCCGCAAGGCCGTTTGCGCCGTCTCTCAACCTATCAGAACTTATGCTTAATGTAGTGATCCTCGCCGCCGGACTGGGCAAACGCATGCAGTCCGACCTTCCCAAAGTCTTGCACACGCTGGCCGGCAAACCCATGCTGGCACATGTGCTGGACAGCGCGCGCCAGTTGAAGCCCGCGCGCATCATCGTTGTGGTGGGCCACGGCGCGGATCGCGTCAAACAGGCTTTTGCAGGCCAGGCGGATCTGCACTTCGTGTTGCAGCAGCCGCAACAAGGCACGGGCCACGCGGTGCAGCAAGCCGTGCCGGTGCTGCTGGAAGGCGATGGCAAGGACGACGTTACGCTGGTGCTGTACGGCGACGTGCCGCTGGTACAGCCCGACACGCTGCAACGCCTGCTGGAAGCGCGAGGCCAGGGCGCCGCCGTGCTGACCGAAGTGCTGGACGATTCCACCGGCTATGGCCGCATCGTGCGTGATGACAAGGGCAACGTGTGCCGCATCGTCGAACACAAAGATGCGTCGGAAGCCGAACACGCCATCAAGGAAGTGAACACCGGCATTCTGACTGCGCCGACGGCCAAGCTGAAAGATTGGCTGAGCCGTATCGACAACAAGAACGCGCAAGGCGAGTACTACCTGACCGACGTGGTCGGCCTGGCCGTGGTCGACAAGGTGCCGGTGGGCGCGGCGCAACCCGGCGCGGGTTGGGAAACGCTGGGCGTGAACAGCCGCGTGCAGCAAGCCGAGCTGGAACGCCGCTTTCAGGGCGAGCACGCCCGTCGCCAACTTGAAGCCGGCGTGACGCTGGCCGACCCCGCCCGCTTTGATGTGCGCGGCACGCTCACTTGCGGGCGCGACGTATTCATTGACGTGGGCTGCGTGTTCGAAGGCAAGGTCACGCTGGCTGACGGCGTGCGCGTGGGTCCGCACTGCGTGCTGCGCGACGTGACCGTGGGCGCGGGCACGCAGATCGAGGCATTCAGCCATTTGCAGCAAGCCGAAGTGGGCCAGGATGCACGCGTGGGCCCGTATGCCCGCCTGCGTCCGGGCGCTGAATTGGGCGACCGCAGCCACGTCGGCAACTTCGTCGAAATAAAGAAGAGCGTGCTGGGCGCCGACAGCAAGGCCAACCACCTGGCCTACATCGGCGACGCCGACATTGGCCAGCGCGTGAACGTGGGCGCGGGCACCATCACCTGCAACTACGACGGCGTGAACAAGCACCGCACCGTCATCGAAGACGACGCCTTCATCGGTTCGGATACGCAGTTGGTGGCGCCGGTGCGCGTGGGCCGGGGGGCAACCCTGGGCGCGGGCACCACCCTGACCCGCGACGCGCCGGCCGACAAGCTGACGGTGTCGCGCGCCAAGCAGATCACCGTTGAGGGTTGGCAGCGTCCCGCGAAGAAGTCGTGATGGCGGAGAACGACGCCGGCAAGGCCGCCCTGCCTGACGGCCTGCCCGCGCCGCGCCGTTACTGGGCGGCTGCCACGGTCATGACAGGCATCAGCCTGTCGGTGCTGGACACCACCATCGCCAACGTGGCGCTGCCCACGATTTCCGTGGACCTCAACGCCTCGCCCGCCCAGGCAGTGTGGATCGTCAACGCCTACAACCTGGCGGTGGTGATGACGCTGCTGCCCTTGTCGGCGCTGGCCGAGCGCATCGGCTTTCGCCGCATGTTCACCTTCGGCCTGATCCTGTTCACTCTGGCATCGCTGGGCTGTGCGCTGGCCGGCACCTTGTGGCAGTTGACCGCCGCGCGCGTTTTCCAGGGCGTGGGCGCCGCCACGCTGATGTGCATGTTCGGCGGCCTGGTGCGCAATATCTATCCGCTGCACATGCTGGGCCGGGGCATCAGCATCAACGCCACCACGGTGGCCGTGATGTCGGTGCTGGGGCCCACCATCGGCTCCGCCATTCTGTCGGTGGCGCCGTGGCCCTGGATCTTCGCCGTCAACCTGCCCATCTGCGTGCTGGCCATGTTCGGCCTGCGCCATCTGCCCGAAGTGCCGCGCAACGATGTGAAGCTGGACTGGGTCAGCGTGCTGCTCTGCATGGCGACGCTGGGCGTGTTCATTTCCGGCGTCGACATGATGGGCCAGGACCTGCTGCGTGGTATCGGCCTGGTGGCCATTGCGTCGGTGGCGGGCTGGGTGCTGGTGCGCCGCGCCAGCAAGCAGCCGGCGCCCTTGGTGCCGGTGGACCTGCTGCGCATCCGCCCGCTGGCGTTCGCGGTGGGCGCGTCCGCCTGTACCTTCGCCGCGCAGATGGCGTCGTATGTGGCCCTGCCGTTCTACTTCCAGCAGGTGCTGGGCCGGCCGTACCTGGAAGTGGGCTTGCTGATGGGCGCCTGGCCCGTGGGCACGGCGCTTATCGCCCCGCTGGCTGGCCGCCTGTCCGACCGCTATTCCGCCGCCACCCTAAGCGGCGTGGGGGCGGCAACCATGGTGGCCGGCATGCTCTGGCTGACCCTGCTGCCGGCCTCGGTGTCGAATTGGCCCATCGTGGCCGGCATGTTCGTGGCGGGCGTGGGCTTTGGCTTCTTTCAGACGCCGAATAACCGCGCCATGCTATCGGCCGCGCCCCGCGCGCGTAGCGGGGCGGCGGGCGGCCTGCAAGCCACCACCCGCGTGTTCGGGCAAAGCTTCGGCACCGCGCTGGTGGCCATCGCGTTCAGCATCAGCCTGGCGCACGGGCCGGGACTGGCGCTGGTGCTGGGCACGATATGCGCGGCCTTGGCGGTGGTGGTGAATACCGTCCGATTCAACAAATTACGCGTCTAGGGGCCGCAGCGCCCCTGGCCCCCGGCCGCTTCTATAATGGCGGCCGGCGCCTGGTTCCTTTTGCCAGGCGCGCAAGATTCCCTATTTTGAAGGCGTGCAGGCATGAAAATCACGGTCGTGGGTACCGGTTACGTGGGGTTGGTGTCGGGAGCGTGTCTGGCCGACATGGGCAACGACGTCATGTGTCTGGACGTGGACGCCGCAAAGATTGCCCTGTTGCGCCAAGGCGGCATCCCGATCTATGAGCCCGGCCTGGAAGACCTGGTCCGCCGCAACGTGCAGGCGGGCCGCCTGCATTTCACGGACGACGTGGCGCAAAGCGTGGCCTTTGGCGACGTGCAATTCATTGCCGTGGGCACGCCGCCCGGCGAAGACGGGTCCGCCGATTTGAAGTACGTGCTGGCCGCCGCGCAGAACATCGCGCGCCACATGACGTCCCGCAAACTGATCGTGGACAAGTCCACCGTGCCGGTCGGCACCGCCGACAAGGTGCGCGCCGTGGTGCAGAAGGAACTGGCCGCGCGCGGCGTGGACATCCCGTTCAGCGTGGCGTCCAACCCCGAATTCCTGAAGGAAGGCGCGGCCATCAATGACTTCATGAGCCCGGACCGCGTTGTCGTGGGCGCCGACGACGACTACACCGTCGGCGTGATGCGCCGTATCTACGAACCTTTCCAGCGCACCCACGACCGCCTGATGGTGATGGACGTGCGCTCGGCCGAGCTGACCAAGTACGCCGCCAACGCCATGCTGGCCACGCGCATCTCGTTCATGAATGAAATGGCGAACCTGGCTGAAGCGCTGGGTGCCGACATTGAACAGGTGCGCCGTGGCATCGGCGCGGACCCGCGCATCGGCTACCACTTCCTGTACCCGGGCGCGGGCTACGGCGGCTCGTGCTTTCCCAAGGACGTGCAGGCGCTGGTGAACACCGCCGCCGAAAATTCGCTGCCCATGCGCGTCATCGAAGCGGCCGAGGCTGCCAACCACGCTCAGAAATTCCGCTTGTCCGAAAAGCTTGTCGCGCGCTACGGCAACGATTTGCGCGGCCGCAAGATTGCGCTGTGGGGCCTGTCGTTCAAGCCGAACACCGACGACATGCGCGAAGCCCCCAGCCTGACGGTCATCGCCGAACTGACGCGCCGTGGCGCCGATGTGCGCGCCTACGACCCCGTGGCCATGCACGAGGCGGCCCGCGTGCTGGTCGGCCAGCCCGGCATCAGCTTCGCCACCGACATGTATGACGCGCTGGACGGCGCCGACGCGCTGTTGATCGCCACCGAATGGAAAGTCTTCCGCGCGCCCGACTTCGACCGCGTGAAGGCCCTGCTGAAAACCCCCGTCATCATCGATGGCCGCAACCTGTACACGCCGGCCGACGTACGCGCCCTGGGCTTCGAGTATTCCGGCATCGGACGCGCATGAAGATCCTGCAACTGAACTTCGAGAAGGGCTGGCGCGGCGGCGAACGGCAGACGCTGTATTGCATGCGCGCCTTCCGCAAAGCGGGCCACGACGTCGAGGTGATGTGCCGGGAAGGCGCGCCGCTGGCCGAGCGCGCGCGCCAGGAAGGGTTTGTTGCCCACACCTGCCGCAACGTGCCGGGGCAATTGGCTTTTTTGGCGGGGGCGGGCCGCTACGACATCATCCACGCGCAAACGGCCAACACCATCACCTGGGCCGTGCTGACCAAATGGCTGCATCGTCGCCCCGTCGTGTTCTCGCGCCGCACCTCGTTTGTAGTGAAGCCTGGCGACGAATGGAAGACCGGTTTCAAGTGGCGCCATGCCAACCTGTTCGTGGCCATCAGCGAGATGGCCGCCGGTGAGCCGCGCCGCCTGGGCATTGAACCCGTCATCATCCGCAGCGCGGTGGAGCCCCACGCCATCGACGCTGAAAACGTCGCCAAGCTGGTGCAGGAATTCGACCTGGCCGGCAAGAAGGTCATGGCCACGTCCGCCGCGCTGATCCGCGACAAAGACCCCGTGACCCTGGTGCGCGCCGTGGGCGAACTGGCCAAGACGCGGCGCGATTTCATCTTCCTGCACTTTGGCGCGGGCGGTGACCGTGAGCAGCAAGCCAAGGACGAAGCGCGCCGCCTGGGTATCGAAGACGTCTACCGCTTCGCGGGCTTTCGCAAAGGCGTCGAAGACTTCTACAGCATCCTTGACGTATTTGTGATGAGTTCAGAAGAAGAAGCGCTGGGCAGCAGCGTGCTGGACGCTTTCTTGCAGCATGTGCCCGTGGTCTCCACCGACGCGGGCGGCCTGAAGGAAAGCCTGGCCGATGGCCGAGGCGTGCTGGTGGCCGTGGGCGACCATCAAGCCATGGCAGCCGGCATGGCCCGCTGCCTGGACGACGCGGCATTCCGTAAAGACGTCACCGATCGCGCGTATGAATACGTGAAGAACGAACACGACGTGCAGAAGATGGGGAACCGGTATCTGGCGCAGTTCGAGCGGCTGCTGGGGCGGGCTTAGGCAAGGGCGCGGTCTTTTAGCGCCTGTGGGTTAAGCCGACGGAGGGAGTCTGGCTGGGTGTTCCAGCTGAGACCATTGCGTCAAACGCGCCTTGGCCCATTGCGTAGCCCAGTCAAAATCCGGCAAATGATGCGTACGAATCCGCTCCCAAGCCAGACGCTGCGAATGCCGCTGCGCCATGTGCGACAGCGCGGTATCTATCCCTTCCAGCTTGGCGTTTAGCAACGTCGCCAGCGCTTTTTCAGGGACGGCGCCCGCTGGCCCTTCTGTTTGAAGGATCACCCAATCGAACAAGTCGCGTGCGGTAAGCGCCCATCCACGGAAGAATAGTTTCTTGGCTAGGACTTCCGCGGGAGACTCCATCGGAAAGCTCGTTTCGTCGGCAGGCGGATTCCACGTGTTTGTCGAGGCGGGAAGCAGGGGGGCGGCGACGACAAAGTCGATTTCGCCTTCGGCAAAACGCAATTTCACGTGCGCGTTGTCTTCGTTGTATCCGGCAAGCTCGCTTTCAAACATATCGTTCAGGCGTGGCGAAATGTAGGGAAGCCAAGCGGGCGAATCAACGAAAAGATCGACGTCGTCGCTGATTCGATGGTCTAGCGCCAGCATCAGGCGTGTGCCGCCGCCCAATACGGGCTTAAACGATTCGCCCCCATGATGGCGGGCGTCGTCAACGAGCCTTTGCGCACGCGCTTCAAGTGTTCTCCACGGGCCGGCCTCGCGATGCTTTTGGATATCGGCAAGCGTGGTCTTGGTCACAGGACCCCCTCGAGCGCTTGCTCCCATTGTTCTACCCGGGGTAGTCCGAATTGCTCGCGAGCCCGTTGATAGAGTGCGTGCGCCTCTTCTAGCCGGACGCCAGCTTCAAAGCTGGCCCTGCCAATAAATTCGGGTTCGAGTTCAATGAACATGTTGGCCAGGAGTTCTTGTACAAGTTCGTCGCCCGAGGCCGAGGAGAGATCGCCGCCGCGCAATGCGGCAGCAACGTCGCTGGGTTCCACCACGCGCCCGTATGGGGCGTTGAGGTGAGTCGCGATCATCTCAAGGTACTTGGTGGAATGCGTATACACGGAATGCTCCTGTGCGGGGCGTTTTGGCGCCTGTCGCCGAGTCGTTTCGTATTATCCACTGGCCAGCCGCCCTTTTGTGCCATTCCCAATTCACCCCCGCACATCAATCCTGGTTTCGAACTTGGCGCGGTGCACCGAAAAGAATGTGCGCACGTTGCGCACGTTGGCCTGGGCGGTGAACGCGCGGTGCACCAGGGCGTGGTAGGCGGGCATGTCTTTTACCTGGGCGATCACCACGAAATCCGGTCCTGGCGACACGCGGTAGCACTGCAGCACCGCCGGTTCGGTCAGCATGCTTTGTTCGAACGCATCCAGGCTCTCGGCCGCTTGCACGTCCAGCGTGATCTCGACGATCGCCGTCAAGGTGCTGCCCAGTTTTTCAGCGGCAAGTATCGCGACCTGCCTTTCGATGACCCCTTCGTCCACCAGGCGCCGAACGCGGCGCAGGCAGGTGGGGGGCGACGCATGCACGCGTGCCGCCAGATCCTGGTTGGTCAGCGAGTTGTCGGCTTGCAGCTGCTCGAGGATGCGCAGATCCAAATCGTCCAGTTCAGGCGGGGAAATCGACGTGTTGTGCATGATTAATTCAAAAATGACGATTTGAAGAAAGATTATTTAATCACAAATCTGTAAGTGAATTAACTTTCAAATTCGTCAACATTAAGAAATCATATTTCTTTCCGCCTCGCGCACAATGCGTCGGTACACGAACTTAAGCGGAGTCTTCCTATGTGCGGCATTGTTGGCGCCGTCGCCCAGCGCGACATCACCCCTATCCTGGTTGAAGGTCTGAAGCGGCTGGAATATCGCGGCTACGACTCTTGCGGCGTCGCCGTGTACGCCGACGGCAATCTGCGCCGTACGCGCAGCACGCAGCGCGTGGCCGAGTTGGCGGACCAGGTGGCCCAGGACAAGGTCCAGGGTTTCACGGGCATCGCCCACACGCGTTGGGCCACCCACGGCGTGCCCGCCACGCACAACGCCCACCCGCATTTTTCGCACCTGGGCAACGACGAACCGCGCATCGCGCTGGTGCACAACGGCATCATCGAAAACCACGACGAACTGCGCGCTGAGCTGCAGGCCGTGGGTTACGTCTTTGAAAGCCAGACCGACACCGAAGTCATCGCGCACCTGGTGAACCACCTGTACGCGGGCGACCTGTTCGAAGCGGTGCAGAACGCCGTGCGCCGCCTGCATGGCGCGTACGCCATTGCCGTGTTCTGCCGCGACGAGCCGCATCGCGTGGTGGGCGCTCGCCAAGGTTCGCCGCTGGTGGTGGGCGTGGGTCAGAACGAGAACTTCCTGGCGTCCGACGCGCTGGCGCTGGCCGGCACGACCGATCAGATCATCTACCTGGAAGACGGCGACGTCGTCGACCTGCAGCTCTCGCGCGTGTGGATCGTGGACGCCAACGGCAAGAACGTGGACCGTGAAGTGCACACCGTGCACGTGCACACGGGTGCCGCCGAACTCGGCCCGTATCGCCACTACATGCAAAAGGAAATCTTCGAGCAGCCGCGCGCCGTTGGCGACACGCTGCAAGACATCGAATCGATTTCGCCCGAGCTGTTCGGCGACGAGGCCTACAAGATCTTCAAGGACATCGATTCGCTGTTGATCCTGGCGTGCGGCACGAGCTACTACGCCGGCCTGACCGCCAAGTACTGGATTGAATCGCTTGCGAAGATTCCGGTGGCCGTTGAAATCGCCAGCGAATACCGCTACCGCGACAGCGTGCCCAACCCGCGTTCGCTGGTCGTCACGATCTCGCAGTCCGGCGAAACCGCCGACACGCTGGCGGCGCTGAAGCACGCGCGTTCGCTGGGCATGGACAAGACGCTGACCATCTGCAACGTGTCCACCAGCGCCATGGTGCGCGAGTGCAAGCTGTCGTACATCACGCGCGCCGGCGTTGAAATCGGCGTGGCGTCCACCAAGGCCTTCACCACGCAGTTGACCGCGCTGTTCCTGCTGACGCTGGCGTTGGCGCAAGTGCGCGGCCACCTCAACGACGAGCAGGAAGCCGAGCACCTGAAGGCGCTGCGCCACCTGCCCGTGGCCATTGGTTCGGTGCTGGCGCTGGAGCCGCAGATCATGGCCTGGGCCGACCGCTTCGCGTCCAAGGAAAACGCCCTGTTCCTGGGCCGTGGCATGCACTACCCGATCGCACTGGAAGGCGCGCTGAAGCTGAAGGAAATCAGCTACATCCACGCCGAAGCCTACCCGGCCGGCGAACTCAAGCACGGCCCGCTGGCGCTGGTGACGGAGCACATGCCCGTCGTGACCATCGCGCCCAAGGACGAGCTGCTGGAAAAGCTGAAGTCCAACATGCAGGAAGTGCGCGCGCGCGGCGGCGAGCTTTATGTGTTCGCCGATGCCGACAGCAAGATCCAAAGCGCCGAAGGCATGCACGTGATCCGCATGCCGGAAAACTACGGCAAGCTGTCGCCGATTCTGCACACGATCCCGCTGCAACTGCTGTCGTATCACACGGCCTGCGCACGGGGTACGGATGTGGACAAGCCGCGGAATCTGGCGAAGAGCGTGACGGTGGAGTGAGGGAAAGGGGGCTAACGCCTGACTGACGCTAAGCAACGTAAAATGTCAGGCTTCCAGCCTCTACCTGCTTCTCTTATGAATCTTGAACGACTACGTCGCGAATTTCCCGACTTCGACATAACCACCCTGCCGCCCCTTCCCGAAGGGTATTTCGACACGTCGAGCTATATCGATGCGGCTCCTTCATTCGAGAACAAGGAGCGCGGTTTGAAGGTGTATGTCGACTACGCCAACTATGCCGACCGCGAATCGGGCAGGAGCCAGCGCTTCTGTGTTTCGCGCTACGACGAGGAAGCTGGCGACTTCGAGGACGTCGCCCTGTCGACTAACGATTGGGCCGAAGTCACGCGCTTCCTGACCGCCTGAACGGCCTCGTCAGGGGCGATCGGTTTCCGTCCCGATCGTCGGATGATTGATCCCGCGCTCCGCGCAGCGGCAAGGTCGGCTAGCGGTCCGCCAGCGCCCACGCCGCCGCGGACTCAATCGATGGTCGCGCCGGACTGCGCCACGATCGGCGCCCATTTTTCGCGCGCGCTACGGATCTGCTGGCCGAACTCGGATGGCGTGGACGTCAAGGGCGTTGCGCCGATATTCAGGATCTTCGCTGTCGTGGCCGGCTCCTGCGAGATTTCGGTGATCGTCTTGGACAGGATCGCAAGCGTCTGCGTGGGCAGGCCTTTGGGCGCCGCCACGCCGAACCACACCTCGACGTCATAACCTGGCACGCCGGCCTCGGCCATGGTCGGCACGTCCGGCAGCAAGGGCGAGCGCCTGGCGCTGGTTACGGCCAGGGCGCGCAGGCCGCCGGCCTTCACCTGCGGCAAGGAACCCGGCAGGTTGTCGAACATCAACTGGATCTGGTTGGCCAGCAGATCAACCATCGCCGGGCCGCTGCCCTTGTAGGGGACGTGCGTGAACGACGTGCCGGTCATTGCCTGGAACAGTTCACCCGAAAGATGGTTGGTTGTGCCGTTGCCGGCCGAGCCCATGTTCAGGCTTGCGGGCTTGCCCTTGGCATAGGCGACCAGTTCCTCCACGCTCTTGGTCTGGACCTTGGGATTGACGACCAGGATGTTGGGTACGCTGGCGAACAGCGCGATGGGGGTGAAGTCCTTGTCCGGGTCGAATGGCAGCCGCTTGTAGAGGGAAGGGTTGATGCCCAAGGTGCCTTCGGTGGCGAACAGCAGCGTGTACCCATCGGCGGGCGCCTTGGCGACGAGGTCCGTGCCGATGTTGCCGCCGGCGCCGGGTCGGTTGTCCGCCACGACTTGCTGGCCAAGTTTCTCCGAAAGGCGCGCGGCCAACACCCGGCCCAGGTTGTCGGTGCTGCCTCCCACGGCGAATGGGATGATCAGGCGAATCGGCTTCGTCGGGTAGTTATCCGCGGCCGCGATGGATGAAAATGCCAGCGCCGAGGCGGCGGCAAGCGTGATGGCAAGCTTCATGAGGGAACCCCTTGTGTCGTTGTGTATTAGGAATGGAGGCGTAGGGATACGCCTTAGTGCAGCGGCGCCGAAGCCAGTGCCGCTATCTCTTGCTTGAGCGTGGCGCGCGCGGCGGCGACGGAAGCGCGGCGCGCCGCCGCCAGCGTCCTGGCCGCCTCCAGGGCGTCACGCAGTTCGGCAATACGTTGGGCCGACAGGATCGGCGCGGGGCCGCCGTGGGCCGAACGGGCCTGCACGCTGGCCAGCGGATCCAGGCATCGCTGCACCGATGCCGCGTCCAGGCGGATGTCGCGTCCGGTCTGTTGCGAGGCGGCGGCGTTGACCATTTCCGCCGTGATCTCGTCAGCCGCCAGGTCGGCATCAATGGCCTGGCGCACCACCGCGCCCACCACATGATGGGCCTCGCGAAACGACAGACCCGACTCGCGCACCAGGGCGTCGGCCAGGTCGGTCGCGGTCGAGAAATCGGTTCTGGCCTTGCGCAGCATGGTTTGTTCGACAGGTTCCGCGGCATCCAATACCAGGCGGAACAGCGTCAGGCAGCGGATACACTCGTCGGCGCTTTCCCAGAAGCTGCGCATGCTCTCCCTGTTGCCGTCGCCGCTATGCGTGAAGTGGGTGCCTTTCACCGCCGTCATCGAGCCGGTGAACAGCGCGATCAGGTGGCTGGTCTTGCCTTTCAAATACTCGACCACCACGGGGTTCTTCTTCTGCGGCATGATGCTTGACGTCCCCGCGACGCGATCGGGAAAGTGGATGAGCCCGAACTCGGGGGTGGCCCATACGTAGAAGTCCTGGGCAATCCTTCCCCAGGTCAAGGACGCGATGGTCATGGCCGACATCAGTTCCCAGGCGAAATCCCGCGACGCCACGGCGTCGAGCGAATTGGCCACGCAATGGCCAAAGCCCAGGAGTCGCGCGGTGTCGTCGCGCCGGATGGGGAAGGTCGTGCCCGCAAGCGCGCCAGCGCCTAGCGGACAGGCATCAATGTGAGCCAGCGCCTGCTCGATGCGGGCGGCATCGCGGGCAATGGCGTCCGCGGCCGCGATCAGGTAATGGCCGTAAGTGATCGGCTGCGCCGATTGCAGATGCGTGTAGCCCGGCATGACCACACCGGCGTACTGCTGCGCGCGGGATATCGCCACTTCCCGAACGTTGTTCAGCGCGTCGAGCACGTCTAGACCGGCATCGCGCGCCCGCAACCTGTCGTGGGTGGCAAGGATGTCATTGCGGCTGCGCGCCACGTGCAGACGGCCCCCTGCCTCCGCGCCCGCAAGGCGCATCAACTGCGCTTCGTAGTTGAAATAGGCGTCTTCACGCTGCGGGTCCAGCGGCACCGCCGCGGGGCCATCCCGTTCCATTTGCTGCAGCGCCTGCGCCAGGCCAATCGCCGATTCCCGAGGCATCAGGCCAGCGTGCGCCAGCATGAGCAAGTGCGCCTGGTTGATGTCGGAAAGATAGACGAAGCCGCTGTTGAACTCGCGGTTCAAGCGCGGCAGGTAGATGTGGTCGCAGACTTCCTGGGCGGTGGCTTGCTGCAAGCGGCGACTGACCTTCGATTCCATGCTTTTTCTGCTCCTTTTGCGCGCGCTGACTGCTCGCTGAGATTGGAATGAAGTATGGAAATCGAACATCATTACGTCAAATGACAGTATTCCGCCTGTGCATGCAATTTTGATATGCTGTGTCTCCCAGGCAGGAGAACCCACGGATGAAGTTCAAGCACATCGAGACCTTTCGCGTTGTGATGCTGACGCGATCCATGACGCTGGCGGCCAGTCAGCTCCACACGTCTCAATCGAACGTCAGCCGCGTCATCGGCCAACTGGAAAGCGCAACGGGATTTCGTCTTTTCGAACGTCGTGCGGGCGGCCTCGTTCCCACCCCTGAAGCCGAGGCGTTCTACCAGGAAGTGCAACGCGCGTTTCTCGGCATGGATGCGCTGTCCGACGCGGCCCGCCTGATCCGCCAGGTCGGGCCCGGTACGTTGCGCATCGGCGCGGTGCCGTCGATTGCCATGTGTGTCATGCCCAAGGTCATGCGGACGTTCCGCCAACGCTACCCGGACGTGCCGGTGTCGATACACACAGGCGACTCACCGATGGTCGCGAAGTGGACCGCGACGCGCTACTGCGACGTGGGCCTGGTGTCCTATCTTGCCGACACGCCAGGCGTTACCGCGAGCCTCTGGGCACAGGAAGAGGGAGTGTGCATCGTGCCGAGCGGGCACCGCCTGTCGCGCAGGCGCAAGGTCAATGCCCGCGACCTGGATGGAGAGCCCTTTGTGTCATTGACGCAGGGCGACGGCACCCGGGCGGCGATCGATGCCGCTTTTGAGCCGGATCGCCGCAAGCTCATCCTGGACACGCCCTACGCAGCGACTATCTGCCGCATGGTGGCGATGGGGTTGGGCGTGAGCGTGATCAATCCCCTGGTGATGCGACATTTGAAGATTCCGGGCGTGGTCAGCCTGCCCTTTGCACCGACGGTTGTATTCTCCCGCCACATCCTGGCGGCGCAACAGCAGGCCACGTCGAACTTGACCGCCGCATTCCTAGACTGTCTTCGCGGCGAGTAAGGTTGCCCGGGGCCTGCTTCGTGGATTCAAGTCGCTTTGCCCGTCACCAGGGGCCAGAAGGTGGCGAGATGTCTGCATCAAGCGGTCAAATCACCCCGACACGGCTGGTGCCTCCTTGGGTCACGATTTGCACCCGCTGCCCCACTGAGATGGGCACATCGGCCTCCTGGGCGATGACGCGTACTTCGCCGTTGTCCAGTTGCACCGTTATTTCCAGCCCCGCGCGGCGCGCTGAGGCATTCTCGATGGCGTTGCCGGCTGCCGCGCCTCCGATCAAGCCTCCGACCGTGGTCAAGCGTCTGCCGGATCCACCGCCGATTGCGTTACCGGCCACCGCGCCCAGCGCGCCGCCCGCAATCAATCCCGCGCCGGAACTGCCGGACGACTGGATGGTGATGCCTCGTACGGCGACCACGGTGCCCAACACAACAGTCTGAGCGCGTTGGGCCTGGTCGAAGGTGTAGACGCGCGACGATGCGCTTTGCTGGGCGCAGCCTCCCAGGGCCATCGCCGCCGCGCCGACTAGCAGCGCGAATCGCAGGCGTCGACCGCGCGTCAGATTAATGCATAGGTTCATGATCAGTCCTCGAAAGATACGGAATTGAGACGAGTGTGCGGAAGGGGCTCAGGGCGTCTTGCCTGGGGCCGGCGTCGACGCAGGTGCCGGTGGCGCCGCGCTGTCTGGGAGGGTGGGCGCACGGTGCAGCCGTCCTTGCGCGTCGATCACGCCGATTGGGCGTCCGTTGAAGAACAGCGCGCGGTAAGGCGTCCAGCGCACGGGTTTGCCGTCCACGGCGTCGTAGCCCGATGCTTCAAAATCGTATTCCCAGCCCGCAATCTGCTGGCCATCCGCGTCCGCCACCGAGGTTTGCTTGAGCGACGCCGCATAGCCCGCATCCCGGTAGCTGATATACCGCGTGGGTGGCAGGCTGTCGCGCAGCACGGACAGGTATTGATATAGGTCTTCCTCGCTGGGCGGTGTGCCGTAGCGGGCTTGGTCGCCACGGTCAGTGGGCTGGTTGACGCATCCGGCAAGCATGCCGAACGCGCAGGCAAGCGCAAATCGTTTCATGAACAGTCCTCCTCAAGAACAAAAGGCCATCCCGGCTAACAAGGCCGCCGGAACGCCAGTCACCGCCAACCACGACGTAGCGGTCGCGCGAGTGCGCAGGGATGTGCGGTCGCCACCTGGCGGCTCACATCGAAAACAGAAAAGGAATCATCACGACGCTGACGCATAAGGTCACCAGCATCAGCGGCGTACCCACCTTCAAATAGTCGACAAATCGGAAGCCGCCGGCCACGCTGACCAGCGCGTTGGCGGGCGTGGAGACGGGTGACATGAACGCCGCCGAACAGGCGATCGCAACCGCCATGACATAGGGATGGGGCTCGGCATGAATGGCTTCGGCCAAGCTGATCGCGACCGGTCCCATCAACACCGCCGTGGCCGTCCCCGAGATCACCGTGCCGAGCGCGATCGTTGCGCCGAACAGCAGAGCGATCTGGCCGTGCGCGCCCCAGGTCTGAGACAAGCGCAGCAGGTTCTCGGCGGCCAGATCAACCCCGCCGGTGTGGTCCAGCGCAATCGCGAACGGCAGCATGCCGATGATGAGGATGAGCGCGCGCCAGTTGATGGACCGATAGGCAATGTCCAGTGTGATGCAGCCGAATAGCCCCATCAACAGACAGCCGATCAGGCCGGCAATGACGATAGGCACCCAGCCGGTGAGCATCAGCGCAATCGTAAGCACCATGACCAGTACAGCAGCGGGCGCACGTCCCGGCACGGCCACCACCGCATCGGTTTCCACTGGCAGCGCAAGGCTCACGAGATCATGCTCGACAGACTGCAACGCGAAAATTCCCTTCCACGGCCCGACCACCAACGCCGTGTCGCCCGCGCGCAGGGCAAGTGTGTGTACAGGGGCCTGCGATTGTCCATGGCGCCACACGCCGACCACGAACAGCCCATGTCGGCGCAGCAGCGCTGACTTGCGGGCCGAGGCGCCCACCAGGCGAGAGTCCGGCGGGATGATCACCTCGACCATGCCCACGTCGCGCGATTGGTCAGAGAAATAGTCGCCAGTCATGGGCAAGATGCGCAGTTCGTGGCGCTGGCAATATTCGCCGATCGGAAATGCCTCGTCGTCGATGTCCAGGAGCAAGACATCCTCGGCCTCCAGCAGGGCGTCATCGGTGGCCTCGAGCACCGCGCGGCCGAACCGGGCGCTACGTTCGATTGCGACCACGCATGCCCGCGCGCCCAGTTCCTCGTGGCAGACCTCAAGCCGCATGCCTACCAAGTCGGAGCGGGGATCTACGTGCAAGCGGTAGGCGCGTTTGCGCAAGGTATATTTCTCGACCCAGCCCGACAGACTTGGGCGCCGCGAATGCGAGCTGCGCGTAGGCTCCGTGGGCAGAAAGCGCCGCGCCACCAATAGATACGGGATCGCCACGGCAAGCACCGCCAGGCCGATCGGCGTGAAAGCGAAGAAGCCGAAACCCGTGTGCCCAGCGTAGACCAGCGCACTGTTGAGCACCAGATTCGGCGTGGTTGCCACCAGCGTCATCATGCCGCTGATGGCCGCCGCCGCGCCCATCGGGAACAGCACCTGGCGGCTCGATACCGCGGTCTGTTGCGCGATCCGCAGGATGATAGGGATGAAGATGGCGACCACTGCCGTCGAACTCATCACCGATCCCATCGTCGCCACGGCGCCCATGATGAGTACGATGAGCCGCTGCTCGCGTGTTCCCCCCTTGTGCAGCAGCCAATCGCCCACGGCCTGGGCCACGCCGGTGCGCACCAGCCCCTCACCGATCACGAACAGGCAGGCGATCAGGATCAGGTTGGGGTTGGCGAAGCCTGCGATCGCCTCTCGATAGCTGATCGTTCCGCTCAACGGCAGCACCACGATCACCATCAGCGCGACCGCGTCCGCACGGGGCCGGCCGATCAGGAAGAGCACGATCGCCACGCCGAGCAGCGCAAGAACGAGAGCGAGATCGGGCGTCATGGTGAAGGCCCCCAGGCTCAGGGCGCGATGGCGCCGGCAGTGAGTGTCCAAACGCCATAGACGCAGCCGGCCAGCACCGCCGCGAACACCGGCCATTCGCGGGCGGAGAACACGGCGCCAGCCTGCTCTCGCCGCACGCGCAAGAACAGCAGCGTGCCAGGCGCGTACACCAGCGTCGACAAGGCGAAGTATTGCAGCCCACCCGCATACATCATGCCGACGGCGTAGATGCAGGCAATGCCGCCCAGCGCGATCTCATAGCCGCTGCGCCGGCTCCAGCGCGGGCGGGTCTGCCTGTCGCGCCAGGCGGTCAGCAGCCCAAAGCCGGCCACGAACAGGTATGGCATCAGGCTCATCGAACTGGCCATGTGTTTGATGAGCACGAAGGTGTCGTCGGTGAACAAGGTCACGATGAGGAACACCTGCACGAATCCGTTGCTTAACCAGAGTGCCGCGGCCGGCACGCCATGGCGGTTCTGACGGCCCAGGATGGCCGGCATCGTGTCGGCCTTGGCGGCCGCGTGCAACACCTCGGCGGCCAGCAGGACCCACGACAGGTAGGCCCCACCAACCGAGATCATGAGGCCGATGCTTACCATCACACTGCCCCATGGCCCCACCACTTCACGCAGCACGCCCGCCATCGATGGGTTGCGCAGCGCCGCCAGTTCAGCGCGCGGCAAGATGCCATAGGAAAGCAGCGTCACCGCCACCAGCAATGTCAATACCAACAGAAAGCCGATGATGGTGGCGGCGGCCACATCTTCGCGCCGCCGCGCGTAGCGCGAATAGACGCTGGCCCCTTCCACGCCCAGAAAGACGAACACCGTCACCAACATCGTGCCCCGGACCTGTTCGAGCAAGCTGCCGCCCACCGACGCACCCTCTTGGATGTTGGCGAGCAGCACGTCGGTATCCAGCGCGACCGCCACACACGCGACGAAGATCAGGATCGGCACGATCTTGGCGATGGTGACCGCCAGGTTCATGCCGGCAGCCTGACGAATGCCGCGCAGGATGGCGAAGTGCACGCTCCAGAGCAACAGCGACGACACGAATACCGCGGCGACGGTGTCGCCGTCGCCGAACCCTGGAACCACCGCGCCTAGCGTGGCCTTGAAGACGACGAAGTAGCTGACATTGCCCAGGCACGCCGCCGTCCAATAGCCCAGCGCCGCCAGGAAGCCGATATAGCGGCCAAAACCGGCCTTGGCGTAGGCGAAGATGCCGGCGTCAAGATCGGGGCGCCGGCGTGCCAGGTACTGGAACACCAGCGCGAGCGTCAGCATGCCAGTGCCGGAGATGGCCCAGGCGAGCAGCCCCCCCACCGGCCCCGTATAGCGCGCGAACAGGGCCGGCAGCGAAAAGATGCCGGCGCCGACCATGGAGCCGACCACCATGGCGACCAGCGCCAGCCGTGAGAGTTTTGCCGTCTCGTTGCTCATCCCATGCTCCCCCTGCGGCGTCAGATGACCGGGTGTGTCAGACCGGGTCGCGGATAATCGGGCACGTCATGCAATGCCCGCCGCCCCGGCCGCGTCCAAGCTCGGCGCCCACGATGGACACGACTTCGATGCCGGCTTTGCGCAGCAGCGTGTTGGTGTAGACGTTGCGGTCATAGGCCA
Organism: Achromobacter spanius; assembly: GCF_003994415.1. Lineage (NCBI taxonomy): Bacteria > Pseudomonadati > Pseudomonadota > Betaproteobacteria > Burkholderiales > Alcaligenaceae > Achromobacter > Achromobacter spanius. The sequence continues at coordinate 259,018 of NZ_CP034689.1, forward strand.
TCACGACGCCGGGCGACAGGCAAACGAGGTTGGCGCCGCTGTCCCACTGCGTGCGTTCACGCACGTAGGCATTGCCGCCCGTCTGCACCACCCGCATTTTCTTCACGCCCAGCGCCTCGCCGATCACCTCCACCAGCGAGCCCTTGTCCTTGTGCAGTTCAAGCGTGCCGGGTTTGCTGCCGGGCCGATACGAAAAGGCCTGAATCTTGTCGACGATGTCGGGATACATCAGCAGGCAATCCCGATCGGCGAAGGTCAGCACCGTGTCCAGGTGCATCGCGGCCCGCAGCTTGGGCATGGCGGCGACGATCACCCGGTCGGCGGCGTCCTGTTCGAACAATGCCGCGGCGAGCTGGCTGATTGCCTGGCGCGAGGTCCGCTCGCTCATGCCGATCAGCACGGTGCGGTTGCCGATCGGCATCACGTCGCCACCCTCCAGCGTGGACAGCCCATGGTCGTGCACCGGGTCACCCCACCACACGTTGACGCGGCCGGCAAAGTCGGGATGGAAGCGATAGATGGCGGTCGTGAGGATGGTTTCCTCATGACGCGCAGGCCAATACAGGGGGTTGAGCGTGACCCCGCCATAGATCCAGCATGTGGTGTCACGCGTGTAGAGCGTGTTGGGCAATGGCGGCAGCAGGTATTCGGTGACGCCGGCCGCCTCTTTGATGAGCGCCAGCTGTTCACCGCCAATGTCTTCGGGAAACTCTTCGGTGGAAAGCCCCCCGATAAGCGTCTCGGCCAGCTTGCGCGGCGGCAGGGATTCCAGATAGCCGCGTATCTCGTCCAGCAGGCCCAAGCCAAGCTGATTGGCCACGATCTGGTTGTCGAGAATCCATGTGCGCGCTTCGGGCAACGCCACCGTCTCGGCAAGTAGATTGTGCATCTCCACGACATCGACGCCACGGTCGCGCATCTTGTTCATGAAATCGAAGTGATCGCGTTTGGCGTTATCGACCCACAGCACATCGTCAAACAGCAGCGCGTCGCAGTTTGACGGCGTCAGCCGCTCATGCGCGCGGCCTGGTGCGCAAACCATGACTTTACGCAGCACGCCGACTTCAGAGTGCACGCCAAATTGTTGATTTTCCGACATGACCTTCTCCCTTAAAGGTTAAATAACGATCCAGCCGCGGATCAGGCCATCGATGGCCGCTCCACAACCGACCGCAGCGATCACGAAGACCACCAGTTCCACCTGCGTAAAGAGTCGTTGCCCCTGCTCCCGGCGGGCCCAGTAATAAAGAATGGTGCCGGGCGCATACAGCAAGGCGGCCAGCAGCACGTACTTCAGGCCGCCCGCGTAGATCATGAAAGCGCTGTAGAACGCAGCGATGCCTGCCAGCACCAGGTCGCGCGTGCGGGCACTGTCGCCCTCGTAGGTCTCGCCTCGATGCGCGAGCATGAAGCCGAACGCCGCCACCAGCAGATAGGGAATCAGCGACATCGCGCTGGTAAGGTTGAGCATCAGCGAGAAGGCGTCGGTGGACCAATACGTGCTGATCACGAACAACTGGATGATGATGTTGGTCAACCACAGCGCGGTTGCCGGAACGCCGTTCTTGTTTTCGCGAGCGAAGATCCGCGGCATGTCTTTGTTCTTTGACGCGGCGAACAACACCTCGGCGCAGATCAGTGACCACGCCAGGTACGCGCCCAACACCGAAATCAACAGACCCACACTCACGAACACGGCGCCCCATGGGCCAACCACGGAGGCAAGCACGCCGGCCATTGACGGCTGGCGCAGGCCGGCGATTTCGCCCTGTGGCAGCGCGGCGTACGGCAGCAAGGTCACCAGCACCATCAGGCTCAGGGCGGTGACGAAGCCGATCAGCGTTGCCACGCCTACGTGCGAACGCTTTGTCGCGAAGCGCGAATACACGCTGGCGCCCTCAATGCCCAGAAACACGAACACGGTCACCAGCATGGTGCGCCGCACTTGGTCAAACAGGCTGGCGCCGCTGCCGTCGCCCCAGAGGTTGGCGCGAAACAGGTCCAGCTTGAAAGCGATGGCGAGCATCACGATGAAGACCAGGATGGGAATGATCTTGGCTACCGTGACGACCGCGTTGATGATGGCGGCCTGCTGCACGCCGCGCAGGATCACGAAATGGAACGTCCAGATTCCTGCTGATGCAGCCAGGATCGCGATCACCGTGTTGCCGTCACCAAACACCGGAAAGAACGCGCCGAGCGTGGATTTGATCAGCACCCAGTACGACACGTTGCCTATGCAACTGCCGATCCAGTAACCGAAGGCGGAGAGGAACCCGAGGTAGTCGCCGAACCCCGCCTTGGCATAGGCAAACACGCCGGCGTCCAGATCTGGCTTGCGCTCTGCCAGGGTCTGGAACACGCGGGCAAGCGTAAACATCCCGGCCCCCGCGATCAGCCAAGCGATGACCGCGCCGATGATGCCCGTGGCGCCGCCAAAGGTGCGCGGCAGGGAAAAAATGCCCGCGCCGATCATCGACCCCACGACCATACCGGTCAGGGCAAGCAAACCAAGCTTCTTTTCAGCACTGCTGTTCATGGTTCATCTCCGGTAGGCTCCAAGGCCGTTCGTGGGTGGGATGCATGCGGCCGGATCCCAGGTCGGTCGCTGACGGGCGAACCCGGCGGCCGGCTTGCGCTCCAGCATGAGGTGGCGGCAATGAGCATGGGCACGCCGATGAACGTGCCGGGGATGCCCCAGACCAGCCCCCAGAAGAACACCGCCAGCATCACCAACAGCGGCGAAAGCGAGAAAGCGTTGCCGGCCAGGCGGGGCTCGAGATAGCAGCCGTAGCCGATCTGGATCACGTTCAGAATCAGGAATACCGCCAGCGCGCCTTGCAGCGATTCAAACTGCACAAACGCGAAGAACGACGGAAAGAGCGTCGCCAGCAGGGGGCCAAGGAAAGGGATGTAGTTCAACAAGAACGCCAGCCCGCCCCATGCCGTGGCCAGCTCCAGCCCCGCGTAGATCGCGAACAGCCAGACCGTCACGCCGGTGAGCACGCTGGCGATCGTTCGGATCAGCATGTAGCGGCGCAGCTTGCGCGCGATGCTGCCCGCCACGGCGATCCAGTGGTCGGCACGCGGCAGCAACTGACGCAGGCGCGCTGGCGCGTCGTGCAGTTCGTACACGCCAAGCGTGATGAACAGGAACGACAGAAAAACCAGCCCGGCCATGCTGTTGAGCCGTGACAGCACTTCCTGGATTGCGCGAAGCAGCAGCGAGGCGTTGAAGTTGTCCAGAAACAGCGTCACCATGATTGCCAGCCGCGGATGCATGTCGGCCGTTTCCATGCTGAACAAGCGCTGAAGCCGCGCCGCGTTGGCGATGATCCACTGCGCCACCAGGGTGAAGCCCCACGCCGCCAACGACAGAAACAGCAGCGCCGCGGCCAGCGTCAGCACAAGCGTCAGGGTCGCGGCAAGCACCGCGCCCATCCGGGGCCGCAGCACAGCTTGCAAAGGCGCCACCAGCGCCAGGATGAAGATGGCGAACGCCAGTGGCACGAACACCGGGCTGGCCAGGTACAAAAGGCCTAGCGTGAGGAGCAGGGCGCTCCAGCGCGCCGCCGCGCTGGATAGCGGCGGGGCAGTGAAACGCGCACGGGCTGGTGGTCTCTTCATCTGGGAATCACCTCGTCCACACGGTGGATCAGATACGCATAAAACGGGTTCGACGTCAGTCGCGCCAGGGAGTCCATGCCTCCGATCAGCGCGCCTACCTCGCCCCGAATCGACAGTGCGCCGAGGCTGATTCCATACTCCTCGATGTTGTCGGGATGCTGCCCGTAGAGGCTGTCGTCGGTGGGAAACGGCAACGCCACATGCGACAGGGAATAGATATCTCGCGGATAGCGCATGCCGATCGGGAGTTCGGTCACGCGGGTTTCGCAGCGTTCGCTGATGCGCTCGACCATGTCGCTGGATTCGGCAGAGGCGTTGGTCACGATGGTGAGGCGATAGTTGCAAGGCTCGCCGGGCAGGCTTCGCGCCAGTGACCAGTCCACCCCACGGCGGAATAAGGGCCCAAGCTTGGTGGCGCGGTTCAGGTCGAACAGCACCAGGTCGCTGCCGTTCGGCGGAAGACGGGCGTACAGCGCATTGACGAGCGCGCGTGTGCTGACCGTGAAATCCAGGACCGAATGGAAGGTCAGTATCGGCGGCAACGCTGCCAGCGTGCCCTGCCGCTGGCGCAGGGCGATGTTTTCCTGCAAGACGTTCGTTAGTTCATACGACTGCCGCGCCGCGTTCACCGGGAAAGAGTTGTACTTGAACGGGTTGAATTCAGGCACGATGTTCAACCACGCCGCCTTGGCGAAAGCAGGCAGGATCGCCGGCAGCCCCGCAAGACCTGCGAAGCGGGCGAACTGCGTGATGCCGATCATCGGCGAGATCAGGATCAGCCGGTCGGGACGCGCCAGCGACGGGTCGTCGATCGCTTCCATGGCGCTCATCAGCGCAAGCGCCCCGCCGTTGGAGAACCCGACGATATGCAGGGGCAACGGCGCCGGCACCAGTCGGCGCCCTTCGCGCACGGCCAGGCGCGTGGCGGCCAGCCAATCTCCCCAGCCCGCGTCGGTCAACGCGGCAGGCACGGTTCCATGACCCGGCAACCGGATTGCCACCACGGCATAACCTGCCTGGCGATAGTGCACCGCCAGGTGGCGCAGGCTGTACGGCGAGTCGGTCAGCCCGTGCAGCAGCACCGCCACGCCGGCGGGCGTGCCCTCGGGCATCAGCACGTACGAGCGGTTCCAGTCATGGGAAAAATTCGCGGGATGCACGGCGGCGCCGCTGAAGTAACGGTTGCTCTCGACGCGATCCTGCCGCTCTAGCTGCTCGCTCACATGTTCGCGGACCTGCTCGAATATCTTCTGCTCGCGAGCCAGATAATCTTGCCAGGTGCTGTGCGCGAGGGTTTCGCGGTCGAGCTCGTCGGGCACGTAGGTGTGCCACACGGCCAGGGGCGGGCTCTGCTGAATGTCATACAGCCGCAGGCCGATCACGGTCACGACGCACACAAGCAGGACCAGCGCCAGGATGCGCAGCGCGCGGCGCAGGCGCGGCCAACGGCGCCCGCTCATTGTCCGCTCCGCGCGGCTTGCGTGACGACAGGGTCGTCGAGCCCCCCGCCCAGCGCCACGTACAACGACACCCCGTTCTGCAGGGCGGCCGCGCGCAACATCAGCAATTGCAGTTCGGCGCTGAACAGGTTGCGCAGCGCGTCCATCACCTCCAGATAAATCGAGATGCCGTTTTCGTAGCGCAATTTCGCGGTCTCAGCCAGCCGGGTCTGGGCCTGGATCGCCGCTTCCTGCACGGCCAGTTGCTCGCGTAACTGCTGGCGTCGGACCAGGCCGGTTGCTACCTCGCTGAAGGCAGTCTGTACCGTCTTCTCGTACAGCGCGACGCGCTCCTCGCGCTGCGCGAGTGATAGATCGACCGCCGCGCGGCGCTGGCCGAAGTCGAACAGCGGCAAGGCAGCGCCGGCGCCGAAGGTCCACACTTTGTTGGGCCCCTCGAAGAGTCCCGAAAGCTCACCCGAGGCATAGCCGAACGAGGCGGTCAGGGCGATGCGGGGAAATAACGCTGCCCGCGCGACGCCAATATTGGCGTCGGCGGCGGCCAGCGCGGCTTCTGCCTGGCGCACATCGGGCCGCAACAAGAGCACTTCAGATGGCAGGCCCGGGTTCAGCGCCTCGAACTGACCGGCGTTGGCGATGGGATTGGCCGGCGTTGCGGTCAGGTCGGGCCGCGAGCCCACCAGCACCCAGAGCCGATTCCAGCTTTCGGCGGTGGTGCGGCGCAATTCTGCCAACTGCCCCTCGGCTTGGGTCAGCAAAATGGCCGCCTGATCGAAATCGACGGAAGACGTCACCCCCGCGTCGAGCCGGTCGCGCGCCACCGACAGGGCATAGCGCCTTACCAGCACCGTGCGCAGCGCAAGCGCAATCCCTTCTTCGCCGGCGCGGGCGTCGTAATAGCTTGCCGCCACGTTCGCGATCAAGCTCAGGCGGAAGGCCCGCTGGCCTTCCACCGTGGCGAAGTAGTGTTGCAATGCGGCCGCGCTAAGGTTGCGCATTCTGCCCCAGAGGTCGAGCTCGAACGCGCTCACGCCGACCTGCGCGCCGAACTGACTGAATTCGATAGTGCGCGTACTGCCCGCCAGCGCGGGATCCAGGCTCGAGAGCGGCGCCTGGTTGCGGCTGGCGCTGACCCCGACATCAATGTGCGGCACCTGGTTGGCGCGCTCGATCCGATAAAAGGCGCGCGCCTGCTCGATACGCGCCGCCGCGGCCGCCAGATCACGGTTGTGGATCAGGGCTTCGCCGATCAACATGCGCAACTGCATATCGCCGAAGAATTGCTGCCAGGCCACGTCTTGCGCGCTCGTGCCGGCCGCGGTGTCGTCGTCCGAGAACCGTTCGGGCAGCGCAACGACGGGGGCCGGCTCACGCGGCGCGAAGTTGCAAGCGCTCAACAACAGGGCAATCGCCAGCAGCAGTGTCAGGCGCGTCATGGCGCCTCCTTGGGCGCCGCGCCGGCCGGGCTGCGGCGGCCGAGCCATTTGCGCGTTGCAACGTAAAACAATGGCGTGAAGAAAACACCGAAGATCGTGGCGGTGATCATGCTGCCCATCACGCTGGTGCCCACCGCCTGACGGCTGGCGGCGCCAGCGCCGGTGGCGAACACCAGCGGCAGCATGCCCAGCACGAAGGTGACGCTGGTCATGATGATGGGCCGCAGGCGCTGGCGCGCCGCATCCAGCACGGCCTCCTCGCGTGGCCGCCCGGCCTGCTCCTCCTGGAGCGCGAACTCGACGATCAGGATGCCGTTTTTCGCCGCCAGGCCGATGATGGTCACCAGACCGATGTTGAAGTAGATATCGGCCGACATGCCCCGTGCCAGCGTGAACGCGGCTGCGCCCAGCACGCCGAAAGGCAGCACCAGCAGCACCGAGATCGGCACCGACCAGCTCTCATACAAAGCGGAAAGCAAGAGGAAAACGACAACCAGCGACAGCGCCAGCAGCAGCGCCACCTGGTTGCCGGCTTGCCGTTCCTCGAACGCGGTGCCGGTCCATTCATAGGTCATGCCGGGGGGCAATACGGCGTCGGCGATGGTCTCCATTGCTTGCAGCGCATTGCCGCTGGACTGCCCGGGCGCACCTTGGCCGGATAGGGTGATGGCGGGAAATCCGTTGTAGCGTTCAAGCTGCTGGGGTCCGCTGATCCAGCGGCTGCGGGCAAAGGCCGACATCGGCACCAGCTCGCCACGATCGTTGAGCACCTGCATGTCCATCACGTCCTGCGGACTCATGCGCTGTGCCGCGTCGGCCTGCATGAACACGCGCAGCACGCTGCCGTCATGCAAAAAATCGTTCACATAGTTCGCGCCGAAGGCCAACGCAAGCGCCTGGTTGACCTGCCCAAGTTGCACGCCGAGCGCGCGGGCATGGATACGATCGACCTCAACATAGAGTTGCGGCGCGGGCGGCATGCCATCCAGCCGGATGCCGGCCAGCACCGGACTTTGCGCAGCCGCCGCCATCATGGCGCTGGCCGCCGCGCTCAGGCCCGCGCCGCCCTGGCCCGTGCGGTCCTGCACCTTGAGCGAAAAGCCGGCGGCGTTACCCATCGAGGGAATCGGCGGCGGATTAAGCGCGAAGATCTGCGCCTGCGGGATCGTGAAAAAGGCGGCATTGCTGCGCGACACCAAGGCATCGACCGACCTTTCGCGTTCCGCCCAGGGGTACAGGTCGACGAAGGACAGCGCCGCCGTCTGGCCCTGGCCGAAGAAACTGAAGCCGACGACTGACGCCACGTTACGCACTTCCGGCTGGCGCCTCAGGTACGCCTCGGCTTGCGCCACCGCCACCTCGGTGCGGTCCGCGGTCGCCCCTGGGGCGCCCGTGTACGACACGAAGAAGTAGCCTTGGTCTTCGCTCGGCAGATAGCCACCGGGAATGCGCGAAAACAGCAGGATGGTCAGCCCGCATACTGCAAGGAACGCCAGCAGCCATCGCACGGGATACTTGAGCATGCGCGCCAGCGCCCGCGCATAGCTGGCCGTCAAGCTGTCGAAACCCTGGTTGAACCGGTCGAACACCCAATATTTAGCGCGTGCCAGCCTGCCATGCGTGCGAGGCGGGGCAGGCCGGAACAAGGTCGCGCACAGCGCGCCGCCGAGCGACAGAGCCAGCACGGTCGATATCACGATGGAAACGGCCAGCGTGATCGAAAACTGGCGGTAGATGGCGCCGCTCGAGCCGGGAAACATCGCCATCGGCACGAACACCGCGACCAGCACCAGCGTACTGGCCACCACGGGCCCCCAGACCTGCCCGACCGCCTTACTCGTTGCGGCGCGCGCGTCGAGCTGGTCTTCGTTCATGATGCGCGACACGTTCTCCGACACCACGATCGCGTCATCATTGAGAATGCCGATGGCCACCACCATTCCAAATAGCGACAGCAGGTTGATGGATGCCCCGAACAGGTAGAGCCCGGCGCAGGTGCCGATCAGCGCCACCGGCACAATGACCGTCGGCACCAAGGTCGCACGCCAACTCTGTAGAAAGAGGAACACCATGACGGTCACGAGCAGCAAGGCCTCGACCATCGTGCCCATCACCGAGCGCACCGAGGTCACGATGAAGGGCGTCGTGTCGAAGGGGACGCTCCAGCTCACTCCCTGCGGAAACACCGATTCAAGCTCTGCCATGCGTTCGCGCACTTGCTGCGCCACGGCCAGGGCATTGGCGTCGTTGGCAAGCTGGATCGCGATCCCGGCGGCTGGCTTGCCATTGACGCTGAGCCGGAAGCCATAGTTTTCGTTTCCAAGCTCCACATGCGCCACATCGCCCACCGTGACGGTGGAGCCGTCCGGGTTGACGCGCAGGATGATGCGGCGGAATTCGGCCGGCGTGGAAAGCTGGCTCTGGGTAATGATGGGCGCGTTGAACTCCACGCCATCGGCCAGCGGCTGATCGCCCAGCGCGCCGCTGGCGGTCTGGGCATTCTGTTCCTGCACCGCGCGCATCACGTCGCCGCTACTCAAGCGGAAACTATCGAGCTTGCGCTGATCGACCCAGATGCGCATGGCGTACGACGAACCGAACAACTGCACGTCGCCCACCCCCGGGATGCGGCGCAGTTCATCAAGAACATTATTGGAGATGAAGTTGCCCATCGCGACGGCGCTGACCCCGTCGCTATTGGATTGAAGCGCGATCAGCATCAGGAAGCCGCTGGACGCCTTGGTCACCGTGACGCCCAGTTGCCTTACCTCGGCCGGCAGTCGTGGCTCGACCCGGCTCAGGCGGTCCTGCACCTGGCCGCGCGCAACATCGAGATCCGTGCCAGGCAGCAGGGTCACGGTAATCTGCGCCGTGCCGTTGGCCCGGCTGACCGAAGACAGGTAGAGCAAGTCGTCTACCCCATTCATCTCCGACTCGATCACCGACGTGACGGTGCGATCGATGGTCGTCGTGTCCGCGCCGTGATAGTTCGCGTTGACGGTGATCGACGGCGGCGCGATGTTGGGATACTGCTCCACCGGCAACAGCCAAAGCGCGATGCCGCCGAACAGCAGGACGAACAGCGCCACCACCCACGCGAAAACCGGCCGATCGACAAAGAACGCATTCATCGGGCGCCTCCGGACCCGGCCGGGGCCGCCTGCTGCACACGCTGCCCCGGCGCAACCTTGTGCCAGCCTTCCACGATGATGCGATCCCCGGCATGCAGCCCTTCGCGTATCTCCCAACGGCCGTTGAGCTGCGCGCCGACCGCGACGCGGCGCAACTGTGCAACATCGTCGGTCCCCACCACGTACAACGAAGCGCTCTCGGCATTGAGCTGCACGGCGCCCAGCGGCACCCAGATCGTGTTGCCGCGCGCGCCTACCCGCACCCGCCCAGTCACGAACTGGCCTGGCAGAAGCACGCGTCCGGCGTTCTCGAAACGCGCGCGGACGGTTTGCGCGCCCGTGCTGGCATCCACCGTCAGGTCGGTGAAGTCGACCCGGCCCACTTCGTCATAGGGCCTGCCGTTGGCGAGTGTCAGGTGCACCGGGAAGCGGTCGCCGTCATCGAGTTGCAGCGCCCCGTGCTGCAACTCGTCAACCAGATCAAGGATCGCGGTGTTGGACTTGGGAAAGGTAGCGCTGATCGGCGAGAGCTGATTCACCTCTGCCAGCAGCGTGGCCGATGCGGCGCTTACCAGGGCGCCCTCGCTGACGAGCCCGCGCCCGACCCGGCCCGCGATCGGAGCGCGCACGACGCAACGCTCCAGCCGCAGCGTAGCGAGCGTGACCGCGGCCTGGGCGTCGGTCATGCCGGCCTGGGCCTGGCCGAGCGCAGCCACGGCGGCCTCGAATTCCTGTGCACTCACGGCCTGGCGCTTCACCAATGGACGGAAGCGGTTCACCACCGATTGCGCATTCTGCTGCACGGCTTCGGCGCGCTGTAGCATGGCCCGCGCCTGCGCCAATTGCGCGCGGTAGTCGCTGTCATCAATCTGGAATAGCGGAGCGCCTTCCTCCACGTCGCTGCCTTCGGTGTACAGCAGCTTCTGCACGATGCCATCAACGCGGGCACGCACCTCGGCGCTTCGGATCGGCACGATACGACCGGGTAATTCGATGTCTACGTTCGCCGACTCGGCCTGCACGGTGGCAAGCGTAACGAATGCGGGTGGCGGCCCACCACCCATGTTTGCGTCGCGGTCGCCACACCCCATCAGTACGACCAGCAGCAGCGGCGCGACACGGCGCACGGACCTAAGCTTGCCCTTCAGACGCATCAGTTCCTACTCCCCACTGGGCAGGTTGATCGACAGTGCTGAATAGCCGGCCCGTCGAGGCGCAGGCCTGGGTCTTACGTCAGAACGACCACTTGCCGAACACGAACAGCACGTTGCCCGTACCCTCCGTGCCCGGTATGCAGGGGCATTCCGCAAGCATTGCGGGGCGCTTTTTTATGTTGCCCTTTCAAAACCGATATCGTCGCCAATAACCGTAGTGGGGCCGATCGGAAGAGGTTCCGGATTGGCGATGTTGAGCTTCTTGAACGTGATCTTGTCCTTCCAGACTTTGCGTAGAAAGTCCTCGAACGCCATGATCGTCAACTGTTCGCCGGGGCAGCGACGATAGCCGAATCCAAATGGGGCAAAGCCCGCGTAATCGCAGACGGGAAGCGCCTTGCCGTCGGCCTCGCCAAAGACGGTACCGAAGCCGCTGTTGCGCAGCGACGCCTTGCGCCCGTCCTTGACCTCAAACGAAGTCAGGTCGAACGGACACTTGGCGAAGCCTATCTGTTTGGCCTTGGCCTCGTCGATATCGGCGCTTGTCGGTACCGCTGCGTATCGTGATGGATCGAACTTGTCGGGGTTGGTCCAATGCACGGGGTCGAGGCTCGTCGAGGTGTGTGGGCTGACGATATAGCCGTGGCGGTCGAACCGAGGTGTCTGCGTTTCGCCCAGTGCGGAAATGCTGCCGCCGTTCGGTGAAATCAGCCGGAAAAGCTCCATGACGTACGCTTCCAGCGGCGTATAAGGCGCACCCCGCGCGTTATCGGGTTCGCTTTCCATCGTTTGTTTGAAAGCGCTTCTGATCGTTGGGTCTCCGACGTCAGAGGCCAACCGGCGCATGATGTTGTAGATGGTGTTGCCCCATTGGCTGAAGGCAACGAAGTTGTGGAAGCACTCGAACACCACATCCTTGTGATTGAAGTACGCGCTGTCTTCGCCATTCTTCATCCAATACCAGGCGAAGGTCTTTTCGGGGGCCTTCGTCTTTCCGGATGCGATGTCGGCAAGTCTTTCATCGATCCATGACTTCAGGAAGTCCAGGTGGGATCGAACGATCATGTAGTTTTCGTACACGATGCGCTGCGTGGGGTCACGATAGGCCAGAACCGTATTGAAGCTCTCGCCGATCTGGCGAACGCGCTTGGGGATCTGGTCAGGTGACACGCCCAGGTGCAGGTCCCAGTACAGGTCCCAGAATGAATCCAGGTATTTGCGCATCAATGGCTGCCCGGCATTGGCGTCGGACAGGAAGCCGTCGAAGAATTTCATCACCTTCCCACCGTATTGTTCACGGTAGAGATCCGGCGTTACGGCCGACATGTAGATGCGCTTGCGGCGGTTGTCCGGGCCTCGCTTTTCCAGCCCCTGAAGGAAGACCGTCACGCCATCGGCCGGGTCGGGCCGCCAGGTTTCGCTAAGCAGACCCCATAGATCATTGGGCAGCGCATTCTCTTTGGTCAGCGCAAGGTCAATCATCGGAAGAAACGACCGTTCGCCCTCGAAAACGCTGACCAGAAAATGCGGGAGGATCACGTTTTCCACGTAGGCGGGTTCGAAGTCCTTCATGAATTGCGCACGCAGGCGAGCGGCGGTCGCCGCCAATTCGCCGGGCGCTGGCGGCGCATTGAGCGGAGGCTCGTAATGCGCCAGGACCGGCTGTGCCGATAACGCGGCAATTGAAGTGGCGCTGCCAGAGAGGAAAGTTCTACGTTTCACCGCACTTCTCCTTGTTGGAGGCAGTCGTCATTTGGTTGTTGTTTCGCCGTGCCGATCAAGTGCGAGCGTGGTCTTCATCTCCGTTGCCAGCCATACTCAAAAGTGAGTATGGCGCCGTCGCGAGGTTTGCCCTCCCGCTACAGCGCCGCCGCTCGCGAGGCCAGCTTGCGGTTGCCTTCGCTGGCGGGTTTCAAGGCCATGCGTTCTGCTGTCAGCACCTTGGCCAGGGTGCGAGCGCCATCGCGCAAGGCGGCCTCCACCAGGGTCAGCGCCAGCACATCACGCTGGGCGTGGCTGCCGCCAAAGCGGTGCGCGATCAGGCGCACGTCCCGCAGCAGGTCGGCGCTTAGCGCATAGTCCTGGCGGGCGAAGGCCACCAGCGCATGCGCCACGGGCAGGCCGACGTCACGGGTCATCATGGCATTGGTGCCGCTGCCTTGCGCCGCGGCCTCCATGGCCGCGATCAATTGCTGCGCGGCCGCACCATCGCCCGCGCCCAGGTAGGCCATCAAGGCATGCACGTCATTGAACGCGTAATAGCCCGTGCCCCCGCGCTCCTGCCATACGTCGGCCAACTGTCGCCAGCGCGGTCCTACGTCCACGTTGCGCAGCAGCAGGCGCCACAGCATGGCGGACGCATCGATCAGATCCAGGACCTGCCCGGTGGACGATTCGCGCAGCCGCTTGTCGTACAGGGCCAGCACCTCGTCGATCTCGTCGCGGTCCAGATGAAACAGCGCCAGATGCCACCAGTTGTGGATGGACAGCATGTTGTCGGTGGACCAGTCTTCGCGGCGTCCGTCCAACCATGCGATGCCTTCTTCCACCCGCCCCTGCATCTCCAGCACATGGGCCACCGCGTGCACGGCCCAGGGATCGCGGGGATTCAACTCCAGCGCTCGCCGGCCCTGGGCCTCGGCCTGGGTGTACAAGTTGGTTTCTTCCAGGCCGAAGGCATGCATGCCCAGCACGTAGCCATAGTGCGGCATCTGGCTGTTCCAGTCCGGAAGAATGCCGGCCACGCGGTCGCGCAGCATGGCCGAACGGCCAAGCAGGAAGTCGCCGATATGGCCCACCTGAAGGGCCAGCGTGTCGTGTGGGTAGTCGATGAGAATGTCGGCGTAGCGCCGCAAGGCATTGGAGAATTCGCCATTCAGCCAAGCGCGCGCGGCGGCGGTGTGGCGCCGTTCGCGCGTGTTGGCGATGTCGTGCAGGCCCTCGGCGGCCTCCACGCTTTCGCGCAACAGCGGCTCCACGCACTGGTCGCTGGCCGTGATCATCGTCCCGGCGCGCAGCAAATGACCCATGACGAACACGGGGTTGTCGGCCAATGCCCGGTCAATAATCCCTACCGGATCGCCGTAATAGCCAAGAAACAGGGATTGCGCCTGTTCGTAGGTGGCCAGGGATGTTTGATCATCCGTGGAAACGGGATTGCCCCGCTCATCGGTCTGCGCCATGGTGGTCTCCTCGGATACCGCCCCGCGACGGGTTCCGACGATGTAAGCACGGATGCCGCGCGACGGCAAAGCGCAACTGCTTTAGTGCACCTGTACCGCTTGCCGTCCGGTTGACCGGTATCGACGCCGCGAAAACCATCCGCGCCAGCGCGGCGCGTCAGCCTCGGCAAGATGACAACGCGCTTCCGAGCATCACCGCGGGCATGCCTTGCCCAGCCACTAGGGGCGTTCCATCTCCTTCTTTTTCTCCTTGTCCTTTTTTTCTCCGTCGTAATGAGACTTGATGGCGAGAAACATGCCCGTGCCCAACACGAGAAGCTTGAACGTACCGAAGACTACAGGGACCCAAAAATTCATCATTTCCTCTGGACGCTGCTTCAGCAGCTTCATTTACTAGATCACGCTGCTCGATTCCAACTTGCGTTCTGGCTGGAAGAGCATGGACTCCCCGCATCCGGACAAACTCCGTGCGGCCAGCGCTATACTCCGTACAAACCTCAAAATTCTACCGCTAAAATCCATACAAACTGTTGAATTCCTCAGCTTGTATGTTTTTTATCTCTGCGGAAGTGGCAAAAATCCATACATAAAGATAAGACATGGCTCTTTCACGTCGCCTTAAAAAAGCAAACATGTCTTGGGTGCGTCCCCTCACCGCAGGGTCCGGCTCTCGGTACCAGCAGATCGCCACGCAAATCCTGACCGCGGTGGAAGACGGTGTGCTTCGCCCGGGCGACCGCCTGCCTCCGCAGCGCGAACTCGCCCAGACATTAGGCGTTGATCTCACGACCGTCACGCGTGCGTACACGGAAGTTCGAAACAAAGGGATTTTGGAAGCTCAGGGAGCGGGTGGGACCTATGTGGCCTATTCCGGGTTGGACGCCGGAGGGACGATCGATCTGGGGATGAATATCCCGCCTTTGCTCAGCAGCGCCGAGTTTTCGCACATGCTTACGCAGGCCAGTGGCACCACGCAGGTGACGGCAAGCTCGATGGATCTGATGAGCTATCACGTGGGTGCAGGGGCCAATCGGCATCGTGCCGCAGCGGCGAAATGGCTGCAGCCGATGATTGGCAACCCGGACATGGAGCGCATCGTGATTTGCCCTGGCGCTCAAACCGCTATCGCGGCATTGCTTCTGGCCAGGAGCCAGTCCGGAGATGTCATAGCTTGCGATGCGTTGACGTACCCAGGCTTCTTGGCCGCGGCCCGCTTGCTTCAGCGCTTGGCCGTAGGGGTGAAGTCAGATGAGTTCGGCATGGATCCCGCGGACCTCGAGCGCGTGTGCGAACAACATCGTCCCGCCCTGCTGTACTTGAATCCGACGATTCAGAACCCAACGGCGCTGACGCTATCCGCCGAGCGACGAATGGAGCTGCTGCGTGTCGCAGAGAAATACGCGCTGCCGGTGATTGAAGATGACCCCTACTGGCTGTTGGCCGAGCGTCCGCCAAGCACAATGTTTTCAATGGCCGCCAACACGTCTTCGACGCCGGTTTACTACGTCTCGACGCTCTCCAAATGCCTGGCGCCAGGCCTGCGAACCGCCTATTTGGTCGTGCCTTCGGGTGAGCCGTTAAGCCCGATTCTTGATGCCCTGCGTTCGCTGGCGCTGATGCCCATTCCCTGGATGACGGAAATGGCGTCGGCCTGGATAGAATCGGGCGCTGCCGTTCAATGGCTGGCACAGGTCAAGAGCGAGCTGCGGCATCGACAAGCCATCGCGGCATCGATTCTTCCGGGAAATATTCAGGCCGACCCGAATGGGCTGCACCTCTGGCTACAGTTGCCGCGTCATATCGACTTCTACCGCCTTACACAAACGGCGCTACAACAAGGCGTGAGCGTCACTGACTCGGGCTCGTTTTCCACGGGGGCCTTCAGCCCCGCAGCGCTTCGTGTCTCATTGGGCGGCGCGATCGATCGACATCGCCTGGCGCACGGTCTGACCCGGTTGGCGGAGTTGCTTCAGGGCGATCTGGCCCAACGGGTTTCAAGCGTGGTCTGATTTGCCCAGGCGTACGGTCTTACCGCTTGGCTTCGAGTCGCCAAGCGATGCAGTGGCGCGAAGCGCTTTAAAAGGATTCCCCCTGCCGCACCGCCAGCGCCGCCGCCGCCGCGCGTGTTTCCACGCCCAGTTTGATGTAGATGTGTTCCAGGTGCTTGTTCACCGTGCGCGGCGCCATGCCCAGGATCTCGGCGATATCCCGATTGGTTTTTCCCTTGGCCAGCCAGCGCAGCACATCGGCCTCACGTGGAGTCAGACCGTAGACCGGCGCCAACGTCGCCGCCTCTTGCAACAGCAGCAAGGTCTCGCCGCTACGCCGTGATGCCGACAGACTCAAGGTCAAACGCCCTCGCGCACCGACGATCACCAAGGGTTCCGCCGTAGGTCCCGCCGCCAGATTGCCCGCCACCCAATCCGCCAAGGGCGCCGGCAGTTCCGCCGCATCTTCCCCGCAACCAAAATACGCCGCCAACCAGATCCGCGCCTTGCCCGTCTTCCAGATCGGCTGCCCGCGCGCATCCAGCGCCACCACGGCTCGCGCGGCCGCATCGATCGCATCAAAAGCCGCTGACAGGCTGCGCGCATTGCGCAAATGCGTACGCAGCCGGGCCACCACCACATCCGGGTCCAGCGGCTTGGTCACATAATCCACGCCGCCCACCCGAAACCCCTTCAACACGTGCTCGGGCTCGGTCAGGCCCGTCATGAACACCACCGGCACATTTCCCGCCGCCGGATGCGCTTTCAGGCGCGCGCAGGTTTCGAAGCCATCCATTCCCGGCATCACCGCATCGAGCAGCACGATATCCGGCACCACGAAATCCACCCGCTCTATCGCCGATTGGCCATCAATTGCCACCAGCACCTGATAGCCCGCTGCGTCCAATGCGGTGGAGAGCATTTTCAAGTTGTCTGGCGCGTCATCGACCAGCATGACGAGGTTTTTATCGGGCGTGGGCATGGTGACGCTGTACATGGTGTTTAAGCACTTGGTTGAATTCATGCAGTTGAAATTCGCCCGCCAGCGCCCGCAGATGCGTCGTCAATTCGCGCGCTTCGGCCCGGCTGCCCTGTATTTCTTCCAGCTTGGCCTGTATGCCCTTGATATAGCCCATGGCCCCCAGTTCCAGCAGCGCCTCGGCATCCTCGCGCTCCAGCGCCACCTGATGCAGATCCCCCGCCGGCAGCGCCGCTTCCACCTGCGCCACCTGCCAGTCCAGCTTGAGCAGACGGCCAAGTTGACTCAGCAAATCTTCAACCATCACGGGCTTGGCAATGAACGCGTCATGCCCGCTCTGCGCCGGGTCTTTCGGATCCAGGCCCAGGATATTGGCCGACAGCATCACGATGGGCACGGCCACGCCGTCATCACGCAAGCGCCGCAAGACTTCCCATCCCGTCATGTCGGGCATCGAGACGTCCATCAATATCAGGGCCGGCCGCAGCGTATGCACGCAGGCCAGGCAAGCGGCGCCATGCGGCGCTTCGTGTACTTCGAAGCCCAGCGGCTCCAGCAGGTCGCGAACCAGGCGGCGTTGCGAAGGCTGGTCATCCACCGTCAGGATCCGCAGCCGCTCGCCGCGATAGCCCACCACCAGCCCCGACGGTCGGGCATCGCTGCGCGGCGAGCGCACCTCGGGCAAGAACAGCTTCAGCGTGAATACGCTGCCACGGCCGACGGCGCTGCGCACCGTTAATTCGCCGCCCATGATGCCGGTCAGCATCTGGCAGATGGTCAGGCCCAGGCCCGTGCCGGAATCGGCCTGCTCGAGCGCCGCCCAACTGCGTTCAAAGGGCAGAAAGATGCGTTCCAGATCTTCGGCCGGTATGCCTCGGCCGCTATCCTCCACTTCGAACAACACCATGTCCGCCGCCGACTTCACGCGCATCGACACCTGCCCTTCCGAAGTGAACTTCAGCGCATTGCTCAACAGGTTGATCAGGATCTGCCGCAGCCGCTTTTCGTCGATATGCACGATGGACGGCAGTTCCGCCGCTTCATAGCAAAAGCGCAGCCCTTTCAGCGTGCTCTGCGGCCGGAACATCTGCACGATCTGCTCCAGAAACTCCGGCAAGCGCAGTTCGCTGTTCTCCAACCTGAGCCTGCCCGCCTCGATGCGCGCGATGTCCAGCAGGCCGTCGATCAGGCCTATCAAGTGCTTGCCGCTGCGATGAATCACATCAATCGCCTCGCGCCGCGCCGGTGGCAGGCTCGGGTCGCGCTGCAGAATCTGCGCGTAACCCAGAATGCTGTTCAAAGGGGCGCGCAACTCATGGCTCATGCCGCCCATGAAGCGGCTCTTGGCCAGATTGGCGCTTTCGGCCGCTTCCTTGGCCTGTTGCAACTGTGCGTCGGTCTGTTTGTGCGCCTCGATTTCGCGCAGCAGCAAATGGGTCTGACGATCCGATTCCTCTTGCGCCACGCGCCGGCTTTCATGGGCCAGCACCAGCCACCAGGCCAGCACGCCGCCAATCAGCAACAGGGCGGCATACAGCTTCAGGAAGGTGGGCCGTAAACCGGAAGGGTCCAGGCCGGCCCGCATGTGACTGGCGTACTCCTGGTAGTAGATCAAGCCCAGGATGCCGCCCAGCAGCGACCCCATTCCCGCCACGATCAAGAGGTAGTGGCCCAGGCGGCTATGCAGCAGCGGGGTGACCCGCGCCGGCAACAGCCAGCCCAGGACTGCCTGCACCTGATCCTTCAAGCGTCCCTGCTGTTTGCAGCGATCTTGGCAGCGCGCATCCAGCGTGCAGCACAAGGAACAGATGGCGCCGTTATAGGCCGGGCAATGCGCCATGTCCGGCTGTTCGAAACGGTTGGCGCAGATCACACAGACATGGTCCGAACCCGCAACATCGACCGGCGTGCGCGCCAGGTTGTAGCGGCCACGCGTGCGCCAGGCGATGACAGGCGCGCAGATAAAAGCCGCCAGCAAGGCCACAAAGGGCGATAACGCCTGCGCCAGCGCGCCCGCCGTGCCCGGAAACACGCCGGCAAAGGCCAGCAGGCCCAGCGTCATGGCGACCAGCATGCTGCCCACACCGACCGGGTTGATGTCATACAGATAGGCGCGGCGAAACTCGATCCGTTTCGGCGACAGACCCAGCGGCTTGTTGATCACCAGGTCCGCCACCAGCGCCCCGATCCAGGCCAGCGCAACGTGCGAGAACACCGCCAGCACATGCTCCAACGCGCCAAACACGCCCATCTCCATCAGCACCACGGCGATCAGCACGTTGAACACCAGCCACACCACCCGGCCCGGGTGACTGTGCGTGATGCGGGCAAAGAAGTTGGACCAGGCCAGCGAGCCGGCATACGCATTGGTCACATTGATCTTGACCTGCGAGACCACCACGAAGGCCGTGACCAGCGCCAGCGCCAGGCCGGGATCGCTGACCACATAGGTATAGGCCGCCAGATACATATGGGTGGGGTCGCCTGCTTTATCGGCAGGCGCGCCCAGGGACAGGGCCAGCCACGCCAGAAAGGCGCCGCCCAGAATCTTGGCCGCGCCCGGCAAGATCCAGCCCGGACCCGCGCAGATCAGGGCAAGCCACCAGCGTCTGCGGTTGGCCGCGGTGCGTTCGGGCAGAAAGCGCAGGAAGTCGACCTGTTCGCCGATCTGCGTCACCAGCGAGGCGGCCACCGCCACCGCCGAGCCAAACATCAGCAGATTGAAGTTGCCGCCCCGGCCGTCATGGCCCGGAAACCGCAGAAACTCCTGCAAGGTCCCGGGGTCCCGGAAGGCGATGAAGGCATAGGGCAAGAGCAGCAGCACCAGCCATATCGGCTGCGTCCATGATTGCAGCCGGCTGATGAAGGTAATGCCATAAGCCACCATGGGCAGGATGACCACGGCGCACAAGAGATAGCCGATAGACAGCGGCAAGCCGGTGGCCAGCTCGATGGCCAGCGCCATGATGGCCGCTTCAAGCGCAAAAAAGATGAAGGTGAACGAGGCGTAGATCAGCGAAGTAATGGTCGAGCCGATATAGCCAAAGCCGGCCCCTCGCGTCAGCAGGTCCATGTCCAGGCCATGGCGCGCCGCGTAATAGGCAATCGGCAAGCCGGTCAGAAAGGTGACCAGGGCCACGGCGATGATGGCCCAGAAGGCATTGATGAAGCCGTAGTTCAGCGCCAGCGCACCGCCGATGGCTTCCAGCGCCAGGAAAGACACGGCGCCCAGGGCGGTATTGGCGACGCGGAACTCCGACCATTTGCGAAACGACACGGGCGTGAAACGCAGCGCATAGTCTTCTAGCGTCTCATTGGCGACCCAGGTGTTGTAGTCGCGACGGATCTTGACGATGCGTTGAGGCGCGCTGGCAGACAAATCGAGCTCCGAGGGAGTAGGGGATACGTCATTGAACGTAGTTGCCGTTGTAACGCCCCGGGGCGGGCCTGCCTGTACGTCAATCAACGTATGTTGCACTGCGTCATAGGCTCCTAGTATGCCCTCACCCCCCGGGCCGTGGCATGTGCCGCGCATGCTCGGTTTCCCTGGTCGTGATCCATTGAGGAGTCATCGATGTCTGGCAAAACCCCTTTTGATACTGCCCCGGAACTGCCCTCGCGCCGGCGCCTGGCCCTGGCCTTTGCCTCCCTGCCGCTGTTGGCCATACCGGCTCTGTCTCGCGCGGCCGCCCCGGCCACCTCCGCCATCAACACCACCGGCCTGGCCATTACCGACACCGAAGTCACCGTAGGCCAGTTGCACTCGGCGACCGGCACCATGGCCATCAGCGAAACGGGGTCGATTCAATCCGAGCGCCTGGCCATCGAGCAGATCAATGCCATGGGCGGCATTCTGGGCCGCAAGATCAAGATCATCCAGGAAGACGGCGCGTCCGACTGGCCGACGTTTGCCGAAAAGGCCCGCAAGCTTTTGGTCAGCGACAAGGTCGCCACCGTGTTCGGCTGCTGGACCTCGGCCTCGCGCAAGGCGGTCTTGCCGGTGTTCGAAAAGGAAAACGGTCTGCTGTACTACCCGACCTTTTATGAAGGCCTGGAGCAATCCAAGAACGTTTTCTATACCGGCCAGGAAGCGACGCAGCAGATTCTGTCCAGCCTGGACTGGCTGTCGCGCGAGAAGAAAGCGCGCTCGTTCTACCTGATCGGCTCTGACTACATCTGGCCGCGCACCTCGAACAAGATTGCCCGCAAGCATATCGAGAACGTGCTCAAGGGCGAGGTGGTCGGCGAGGAATACTACCCGTTGGGCCACACGCAATTCGGCTCGCTGATCAACAAGATCAAGCTGAAAAAGCCCGATGTGGTCTTCGCCGTGGTGGTGGGCGGCAGCAACGTGTCGTTCTACAAACAGCTCAAGGCGGCTGGCGTCACCAGCGGCAAACAAAAGCTGTTGACCATCTCGGTGACCGAAGATGAATTGCTGGGCATCGGCGGCGAAAACGCCGAGGGCTTCTGGTCGTGCATGAAGTATTTCCAGAGTCTGGACAACGCCAACAACAAGAAATTCGTTGAAGCCTTCAAGGCCAGGTACGGCGCCACTGCCGTGATCGGAGACGTGACCCAGGCGGCCTATCTGGGCCCCTGGCTGTGGAAGATGGCGGTGGAAAAGGCTGGCAGCTTTGATGTCGACAAAGTGGTCGCCGCCTCGGCCGGGCTGGAATTCAAGGAAGCGCCCGAAGGCTACGTCAAGATCGACCCCAACCACCACCTGTGGAGCAAGACCCGCATCGGCCAGATTCGCAAGGACGGCCAGTTTGACGTGATCTTCGAAACCCCGGAGCTGATCAAGCCTGATCCCTTCCCCAAGGGCTATCAGTAATCACCTCGATCCGGGCGCCGCGCGCGGCGCCCTTTCCACTGCCGGGAGCCATCCATGGAATCCTTCTCCGATCTCGGGGCCATCCTGCTGATGCAGGGCTTCAACGGTCTATCGGTCTTCAGCGTGCTGTTGCTGATGGCCTTGGGCCTGGCGATCATCTTTGGCCAGATGGGCGTCATCAACATGGCCCATGGCGAGTTCCTGGCGGTGGGCGCCTATTGCACCTATCTCTGTTCCGAACTGGTCCAGCAGTACGCGCCCGGCCTGATGCCGGCCTACTTCTTCATCGCCATCCTGTTGGCCTTTGCCGTGACTTTTGGCCTGGGCTGGCTGGTCGAGTGGCTGATGATCCGTCATCTCTACCGCCGGCCACTGGACACGCTGCTGGCAACCTGGGGCCTGTCGCTGGTGCTGCAGCAGACGCTGCGCTCGCTGTTCGGCCCGCGTGAAGTCAGCCCCACGCTGCCCGACTGGCTGATGGGTTCCTGGCAACCGCTGGACGGCGTGGACATCCCCATCAACGGGCTGTTCGTCATGTCCATCAGCATTCTGTTGACCGGCGGGCTGCTTTTGGCCTTGTTCCGCTCAACCTGGGGCCTGCATGTGCGCGCCACGGTGCAAAACCGCGCCATGAGCGGCGCGGTCGGCATCGATACGAAGCGCGTGGACCGCGTGACGTTCTCGCTGGGTTGCGGTATCGCCGGCATTGCCGGCGCGGCCTTCACAACCATCGGTTCCACCGGCCCGACCAGCGGCTCGCTCTACATCGTCGACACCTTCCTGACCGTGGTGTTCGGCGGCGCGGCCAGTCTTTTCGGCACCATCGCATCGGCCTTCGTCATCGCGCAGACGCAATCGATCTCGGAGTTCTTCCTGACGGGTTCGATGGCAAAAGTGCTGACGCTGTCGGCCATCGTGATCATTCTGATGCTGCGCCCGCAAGGCCTGTTCAGCATCAAGGTACGCAAGTAGGGGGCGGATCATGCAGAAATTCTTTCGCAATGTCGTGGGTGGGCGCGAAGGGCTGGCTGGGCTGGTGATACTGGCGCTGCTGCTCTTTGTGGTGTTTCCGCTAAGCCTGGACGTCTTCCGGCTCAACCTCATTGGCAAATACCTTTCCTATGCCTTTGTCGCGCTCGGCCTGGTGCTGTGCTGGGGCTATGGCGGCATTCTGAGCCTGGGCCAGGGGGTGTTTTTCGGCTTGGGCGGTTATTGCATGGCCATGTTCCTGAAGCTGGAAGCCTCGACGCCGGAGGCCACCAAGATTCAGTCCACGCCCGGCATCCCCGACTTCATGGACTGGAACCAACTGACCTCGCTGCCCTGGCTCTGGGTGCCCTTCAAAAGCTTCTGGTTCACCTTGATGGCGGTACCGGTGCTGCCCTGCCTGCTGGCCTTGATTCTGGGCGCGGCCATGTTCAAGCGCCGCGTGGGCGACACTTACTTCGCCATCGTGACGCAGGCCGTGGCCTTGATTCTGTCGGTGCTCATCATCGGCCAGCAAGGCTGGACCGGCGGCGTCAATGGCATCACCGATCTGAAGACGCTGCTGGGCTGGGATATCCGCACCGACAGCGCCCGGCTGGTGCTGTATTTCATCAACGGCGCGCTGCTGTTTGCCTGCATTCTGTTCGGCCGCTACCTGCTTTCTTCCAAGCTGGGCAAGCTCTTGATGGCCATGCGCGACAAAGAAGAGCGCGTGCGCTTCTCGGGCTATGACGTCGCCAGCTTCAAGGTCTTTGTCTTCTGCGTGGCCGCCGTGTTCTCGGCCATAGGGGGGGCCATGTTCACCTTGCAGGTCGGCTTCATGTCGCCGTCCTTCGTGGGTATCGTGCCTTCCATTGAAATGGTCATCTTCGCCGCGGTTGGCGGCCGCCTGTCGCTGCTGGGCGCGGTCTACGGCACGCTGCTGGTCAACTTCGGAAAAAGCTATTTCTCGGAGGCTTTCCCGCAGCTCTGGCTGTTCCTGATGGGCGGCCTGTTCATCGCCGTCGTGATGGCCTTTCCCAACGGGCTGGCTGGTCTGTATCAGCAATACGCCCAAAAACGCCTGACGCGCAAAGCATCGCGCCGGCAGGCGGATGGCGCCACGGAGGCCGCATGAACCCGTCCGAGTTCGCCTTGTACGTCGAAGGCCTGACCGTCTCGTTCAACGGCTTTGTCGCCGTCAACGACCTCAACCTGTATGTTGATCAGGGAGAGCTGCGCGTGATCATCGGCCCCAATGGCGCCGGCAAGACCACGCTGCTGGATCTGATCTGCGGCCGCACCAAGGCCACCGCCGGCTCCATCCGCTTCAAGGACACGGAACTCACCGGCCTAGCCGAGTATGAAATCGTGCGTGCGGGTGTGGGCCGAAAATTCCAGACCCCTTCCATCTACGAAACCCTGTCCGTGCGCGAAAACCTGGAAGTGTCGTTCCCGGCCGGGCGCAGCGTGTTTGGCGCGCTGACCTTTCGGCGTAGCGCGGCCGTGATCGAACGGGTCGAGCAGGTGGCCGAAGAGATCTTTCTTGCCGATCATCTGGACCGATCAGCGGAGCTGCTCTCGCACGGCCAGAAGCAATGGCTGGAAATCGGCATGCTGCTGATGCAGGAGCCCGAGCTGATGATGCTGGACGAACCGGTGGCCGGCATGAGCGTGTCCGAGCGTGAGCGCACGGCCGAATTGCTCAATCGAATCAGCCGCAATCGATCGCTCATCGTGATCGAGCATGACATGGAATTCGTGAAGAACATCGCGCACAAGGTCACGGTGCTGCACCAGGGCCGTGTGCTGGCCGAGGGCAGCATGGACAAGGTGCAGTCCGATCCGCGCGTGGTTGAAGTCTATCTCGGCCACTGAGGCCAGGAGGCAATATGTTCAATATCGCTGGCCTGGTTTCAGGCTATGGGCAAAGCAAAGTCATCCACGGTGTCGACCTGGCCGTGGCGTCCGGTGAAATCGTCGCCGTGATGGGCCGCAACGGCATGGGCAAGACCACGCTGTTCAAAACCATGATGGGCATGCTGCCCACCATGCAGGGCTCGATCTTGCTGGACGGCAAGCCGCTCGAACGCCTGGAGAGCCATCAGCGCGTGCGCAGCGGAGTGGCTTACGTGCCACAGGGCCGCATGATCTTTCCGACGCTGACCGTTGAAGAGAACATCCGTACCGGCATGCGCGGGCGGGCGCTGCGCGACACCATTCCGGAAGACATCTACGCCCTGTTTCCGGTGTTGCACGACATGCGCGGCCGGCGTGGCGGCGATCTGTCGGGCGGGCAGCAACAGCAGCTTGCCATCGCCCGCGCCCTGGTCACCAACCCGCGCGTGCTGCTGCTGGACGAACCCACCGAGGGCATACAGCCGTCCATCATCAAGGACATCGCCCGCAGCCTGCTGGAGATTCGCAAGCTGCGCAATCTGGCCATTGTGGTGTCCGAACAAGTCTTGAGTTTCACCATGCAGATCGCCGACCGGCTCATCGTGATCGACAAGGGCCGCTTCGTGCACGAAGACCCGCGCGAGCGCGTGGACGAGAAGACGATCAGCAAATACCTGTCTGTCTGAAGTCGTTGTCCATCTCAAAGGAGCATGACATGCCTGAAACCCTGATCAAGGTCGACCTGGCCCAATCCCCCTACGAAAACGAAGGCGTGCACAATCGCTGGCACCCCGATATTCCCATGGCGACGTGGGTCAAGCCGGGCGATGACTTCGTGCTTGAAACCTACGACTGGACGGGCGGCGCGATCAAGAACGATGACGATGCCTCTGACGTGCGCGATGTGGATCTGTCCACGGTGCACTTCCTGTCCGGCCCGGTCGGCGTCGAAGGCGCCGAGCCCGGTGATTTGCTGGTGGTGGACCTGCTGGATATCGGCGCCAAGCAGGAAAGCCTGTGGGGCTTCAATGGCTTTTTCAGCAAGAACAATGGCGGCGGCTTTCTGACCGAACACTTCCCCTCGGCGCAAAAGTCGATCTGGGATTTTGAAGGCATGTTCACCACCTCGCGCCATATCCCCGGTGTGCGCTTCGCCGGCCTAATTCACCCGGGCTTGATCGGCTGCCTGCCGGATCAGGCACTGCTGGACACGTGGAATGAGCGTGAACAGAAGCTGATCGACAGCGACCCCGAACGCGTGCCGCCCCTGGCCAATCCGCCCGCGCCCAAGACGGCGCATATGGGCAAGCTGAAGGGGGCCGAGCGGGATCGCGCTGCAGCCTCCGGCGCACGTACCGTGCCGCCGCGCGAGCATGGCGGCAACTGCGACATCAAGGATCTGTCGCGCGGTTCCCGGGTGTTCTTTCCGGTCTACGTCAACGGTGGCGGCCTGTCTGTCGGCGACCTGCACTTCTCGCAAGGCGATGGCGAGATCACCTTTTGCGGCGCCATCGAAATGGCGGGCTGGGTGCATATGCGCGTGTCGCTCATCAAGGGCGGCATGGCCAAGTACGGCATTCGCAATCCCATCTTCAAGCCCAGCCCCATCACGCCGAACTACAAAGACTATCTGATCTTCGAAGGCATTTCGGTCGATGAAGGCGGCAAGCAGCACTATCTGGACGTACACATCGCCTATCGCCAGGCCTGCCTGAACGCCATTGAATACCTGAAGAAGTTTGGCTATTCGGGCGCGCAGGCGTATTCGATATTGGGCACCGCGCCGGTGCAGGGCCACATCAGCGGCGTGGTGGACATCCCCAATGCCTGCGCGACCTTGTGGCTGCCGACCGAGATCTTCGACATCGACATCCAGCCCAACGCGCTGGGCGACGTGCCGCAGATAACGCGCGGCATGGACATGCCTATCGCCAAAGACCTTTAAGGAGGCGCCATGCCGCTCTATGACTATCGCTGCCAGGACTGCGGCGAGTTCTCGGTGCTAAGGCCCTTGTCGCAATGGCGTGACCCCGCGCCTTGCCCCGATTGCGGCGGCGCCTGCGAGCGCTTTGTGAGCGGCGCGCCGGCGGTCTCGGCGCTGTCATCGGCAATGCACCGCGCCCGCGCCGTCAACGAACGCGCCGCCCATGAACCCCGCAGCACCCGCAGCGGCCACGGCATGGGTTGCGCTTGCTGCTCAGGCGCCAAGGCTACTGGTCGAACACGCCAGACAGCCGACGGCGGCAAAACCTTCGCCGGCGCCCGGCCCTGGATGATCAGTCACTGAAAGCGGGCGGCGACAGCGTAAAAGACTCCCGCATGTCGCGCGCCTCTTCAACCGGAGTTCGCCCAAACAGGCGCTTGAATTCACGGCTGAACTGCGAGGTGCTTTCATACCCCACGCGGCCGGCTGCCGCCGCCGCAGTGAGGCCGTCGCGGATCATCATCAGGCGTGCTTGGTGCAGCCGAGTGGACTTGATGTACTGGATGGGCGACGTCTGCGTCACCGTGCGGAAGTTTGCGTGAAACGCCGGCACGCTCATGCCGGCTTCTTCAGCAAGGTGCGTCACATTCAGCGGCGCGGCATAGTCAATGTGGATGCGCTTCAGCGCTTTCGCGACGCGGCCGAATCGGCCGTGGTGGGCTAGCGCCGCACGCATCGCGCCGCCCTGTCCACCCGTCAATACGCGATAGCAGATCTCGCGCACCAGACTGGGCCCCAGAATCTTGGCGTCCCTGGGCACCGTCAGCGCCTCCAGCAGCCGCACCGTCGCGCTGGCCAGGTTGTCGTCAAGCTTGGTCGACACCATGCCATTGGGGGGTCGTCGGCCAGGCCCGTGGCGCCGATCTGTGTGATCAGGTCGCTGAGCTCCAGCAAATCCAAACGGATGGATACCGCAAGCATCGGTTCCTCTGGCGAGGCCTGCGTTTCCGTTGAGAACGGCAACGGTACCGACAGCACCAGGTAGTGCTGTGCGTCGTAGATATAGACCTCGCTGCCCAAAAAGCCCAGTTTGCGGCCCTGGCAAACGATCACGATGCTTGGTTCATAGAGCACCGGCGTACGACCTAGCGGGCGATCAGAGCGCATCAGCCGAACGCTTTCCAGCGTGGTCTGGGTGTAGCCCTCGTTAGGCGCCAGCTTTTGAATAAGGCTGACCATCTTGATCGAGGCGGGGGAACGGGCTGTCGACACCGCGGTCTCCTGGTGGTTCGCGATAGCCGGAATTCTAACTGCATGCTGCGCAGGGTATCCGCGCGAACGATAGGAATAGGCAATAACCGCATTGCTCCGTGTATTCGCCGGAGAGCTAGCCATCCCTATCATTCATTTAGCGGCACATAAGAAATGTCGCTTCATTCAGGGCCGTAACCCGGCAACGGCGGTATCAGGGATCAGCGTGGGCGTCGTCAGCCAGAGTCGAACCAACGATAGGAGTATGCAATATGGCACGAAATTCGAACGAGTCCAAAGTCATTCTGATCACGGGCGCCAGCAGCGGTATTGGCGAGGGCGCCGCCCGCTTGCTTGCGGCACAGGGCCACCGGCTTGTCATTGGCGCGCGCCGCACCGACAGGCTTGCCGAACTGGCTCAATCGATTGAAACGACCGGCGGCGTTGTTCGCTATCGCGAACTTGACGTGACCTTGGCCGATGACACGGCGGCGTTTGCACGCTTCGCCCTTGAAGCGTTTGGCCGCATTGATGTGCTGGTCAACAACGCGGGCGTGATGCCGCTCTCGCCGCTTAACGCGCTGAAGGTCGACGAGTGGAACCGCATGATCGACGTGAATGTGCGTGGCGTGCTGCATGGCATCGCCGCCGTGCTGCCGACGATGGAAGCGCAAGAACAGGGCCAGATCATCAACATTTCGTCGATCGGCGGCCTGTCGGTGTCGCCCACGGCGGCGGTGTACTGCGCGACCAAGTTCGCGGTGCGCGCCATCTCCGACGGGCTGCGCCAGGAAACGGACAAGATCCGCGTCACGGTGATCTGCCCCGGTGTCGTGGAGTCCGAGCTTGCCAACACCATCTCCGACGACACCGCGCGCAAGGCCATGCGGGAATTCCGCCGCATCGCCATCACGCCGGATGCCATCGCCCGCGCCATCGCCTACGCGGTTGAGCAGCCCGCTGACGTCGACGTCAGCGAGATCGTGGTGCGGCCTACTGCCAGCCCTTACTGAACGCCGCTGGCAGGGCTGACAGAAGCGCTGACGGCAGAAGTGGCCGAGCTGGGCATCCGTGCAACCGTGGTGTGTCCCGGCCGGCGCGTCCGACTTCCTGAGCAGCGACGCATTGGCCGTCGCCAAGCATAAGTCATTGATTTAAAAGCGTTTTGGATGGTTTTTGTTTTTTTGTTCAAAACCATCCAAAACGCAATGAAATCATGTGCTTAGCTGTTTGCAGCCGCCTGCGCACGCAACCACGCCGCCACCGTCTGAACCGGCGCCGAACTCGGCCGGTCGGCATACATCGCCAGGTGATAAGTGTGCCCATCAATCTCGGGCCCGAAGGGCTGCACCAAATGGCCGGCTGCCAACTCGTCGGCAATCAACGCCAGGCTGACCAGCGCAATCCCGTGCCCGGCCACGGCCGCTTGTATCGCATGCCCCTCATCTGAAAAGCGCAACTGGCTTGCTTGTTGCGGCAGCGGCAATTGCGCGACGGCGAACCAGCGTTCCCAGGTGGGGTTTTCGGGATGGGCCTGCTTCCAGTCGAAACGGATCAGGGGCACGCGCGCCAGATCCGCCGGCGATGTGGCGCCGAGACGCGGGTTCGCCACGGGGGCGAAGCGGTCGGTGAACAAGGGTTGCGTGACCAAGCCGGGATAGGGCCCACGACCGTAGCGAATGGCGATGTCGACCGCCGTGGATCGCAGGTCGGCAAGCTCGTCGCTGGCTTGCAACTGCAGGTCAATGCCGGGATGCTGGCTGCGGAAATCGCTCATGCGCGGCACCAGCCATTTCACGGTGAACGCATTGGTGGCCGAGATGCTGACTTGAATCCGCGTGCGCTGTTGGGTCAATCGGGCGAGCGTCGCCTCGAAGGCATCGAAGCCGTCACGCAGCACCGGGAACAACTGCGCGCCCGCTTCGGTCAGCGCCACCTTGCGCACTTGGCGGTCGAACAGCGCCAGACCGGTCTGCGCTTCCAGAGCGCGAATCTGATGGCTGACGGCGGTTGGCGTTACCGCCAGTTCGGTGGCGGCGGCCTTGAAGCTGCCCAGGCGGGCGGCGGCTTCGAAGGCGCGCAGTGCAGATAGCGGAAGGGTGCGGCGGTGCATGGCGGAATGAGGGCTGGGGTGGCGTATAGATGAATTTATCTCGTCTTATAGCTGACAAATGAACCTTTGTCAGCGCAGCGGCGCATTCCTACAGTAGAGGCATGGATCAGTCATCTACGGCTGATCTTCCAACCATCTACAAATGAGGAAATATTCATCATGCTGAAACGTGTCACGACCCAACCCGACAACTACGCGCCCTTCCTGCTGTCGCAGGGCATCCAGTTTGGCAATCTGCTTTTCATCTCGGGACAAGCGGGCGCCGCGGATGACGGCAAGATTGTGGAAGGCGGCTTCATGGCGCAAGGCGAGCAGGCTTTCTCCAACCTGCGCCGCGCGCTGGAAGCGGGCGGCTCCAGCCTGGACGACGTCATCAAGGTCACCATCTTCGTGACCGACATGGGGCACTTCAAGGACGTCGTGGCCCTGCGCCGCCGCTTCTTCTCGGCACCCTATCCGGCCGACACCATCGCCGAGATCAAGGCCTTGTACGACCCCGCCGCCATGATCGAAATCGAAGCCATCGCGGCCGTGCGCCACCAAGAGGGCGACTGACATGAACACGCCTGTCGATCGTCCCGCGAGCCACACGCCGACCGCGCACGCGGGGCTGTTCACGCCGCTGCGGGTAGGCACAGCGCTAAGCCTGCCCAACCGTCTTGTCGTTGCGCCCATGACCCGCGTCAGCGCCACGGCGGGTGGCCACGCCACGGCGTTGGTGGCCGATTACTACGAGGCCTTCGCGGCTGGCGGCTTTGGCCTGGTGATTACCGAGGGCATCTATACGGACAAGGCTTACGCGCAGGGCTATCTCTTTCAGCCGGGGCTGGCCGACGACGCGCAGCGCGATGCGTGGCGCGCCGTGGTGGACCGCGTGCACGGCCAAGGCGGCCGCATCGTGGCGCAGTTGATGCAGGCGGGCGCGCTGTCGCAGGGCAACCCCTATCGCGATACGGCAAAGGGGCCTTCGGCGGTGCTGCCGAAGGGGCAGCAGATGGCTTTCTATCGTGGCGAAGGGCCGTACCGCATGCCCGAAGCGATGTCGGCCGATGACATCGCCGAGGCGATCGACGGGTTTGCGCAAGCCGCGCGCCGGGCGCAAGAGGCCGGGTTTGATGGTGTGGAAATCCACGGCGCCAATGGCTATCTGCTGGACCAGTTTCTGACGGCCCATACCAACGTGCGCAATGACGGTTACGGCGGCAGCCTGGACAAGCGGCTGCGCCTGACAGTGGACGTCATTCAGGCGGTTCGGCAGGCCACGTCTGCGCCATTCGTGGTGGGAGTGCGCTGCTCACAAGGCAAGGTCAACGACTTCACGCACAAGTGGGAAGGCGGCGAGGCCGATGCGGCGCACATCTTCCGCACGCTGGGGGCGCAGCCCATCGATTACCTGCACACGACGGAATTCGAAGCCTGGCGGCCTGCTTTCGGTGAGCATGGTGCAAGCCTTGCGGCGCTGGCGCGCCAGCACGTTTCCGTGCCGGTGCTGGCCAACGGTTCCTTGCATGACGCCACGCAGGCCGAAGGCATGCTTGCCCGGCAAGAGGCGGACTTCGTGTCGCTGGGCCGGGGGGCGCTGACGCATGCCGATTGGCCCGCTAGGCTGCGCGCGGGTGCGGCGCGCGAGACCTTTGATCGTGGTCTTCTTGCGCCAATTGCTGACCTGGCCAACGCGATTCGGCATCGGGCTCAGCGCCAGCCTTCTGTTGCGGACGCGGCGGCGGGTTAGACGCCTTGTCTTCGGTGCCACTGCGCAGCTTCTCCGCCTGGTTCACCGGGGCAACCGTGGCGGACGTGGGCTGCGCTGCCGCGCTCAAGGGCAGCGGCAGCATTGGCGGCACGCCGACCACGAAGCGATACGGCAACTGCGGCAACAGGCCCTGGATGGTGCCCAGGTCATTGGCCGCTTCGGCGCGCACCTGCAAGGCGGTCTGTTCGTCGCGCAGGGCCCGGTTGACGGCGATGGCATGCGCGTCCAGCCTGGCCTGCTGATCGTGAAACGCCTGGATGGCCAGTTTCAAACAGTGGGCGGTGTACGCATCGCGCAGCGGGTTCAAGGACGCGCCCGCCTCATCGCTTCCCGTCTTGTTTGCTTGCCGGCTGGGCGTCGCGGCTGCTGCCGGCACAGCCTGCCGCGCTGCGTGGATGCGCGCAAACTGCTGCGCCTGCGGGCGTGCCGCGTGTTGGGCGCGGTAAGGGTCCGGGATCGTGTCGATACGGGTGTGCCCAATCGGGTCGACGGCTCTGGAACTCATGACAACTCCTTGCGTGGCCGTGGCGATTTACGGCGCATGGCGCGATGGCATACCGTTGCGGCATGGCGGCTCAGCATGGCGAGCGGCTACCGTTTCCCGCCGCTTGCTTTCTGGGCGCGTCGTTGCAGGCGTAGCCAAATCAGTTGCACGGCCGAGCCCACCAGAAACACCGCGAACCATGTGGCAAGCGCGCCGCGCACCAAGGGGGCTTGCGGGCCGTCAGCAAGTGGATGGCTAACGGGCAGCCGCGTCAGCGTTTCCGCGATGCCCGGCACGCACATCAGGAAAAAGCTGAAAGAAAACCCAAGCTGAGACAGATAAGGATGCGCGCGCGACAACAGCGGCAGTCGCGGCACGAGCAATGCGCCTGCCACCGACAGCAGCGCCAGGATACCCAGCGCGTGCCCGACATTGAATCCGCCGGAACTGGACAGCCCGAACGACGTCAGCACCGCCACCAGCAAGCCGCCCAGGTAGATCTTGCCGGCGCGCGTTGCGCTGTCGATGCCGCGATAGCGCACAAAGCTGTACGCGCCAGCCGCAAGAGGCACCAGGCTGATGAGGGTGTGTGCGGCCCCCAGGGTGGAAATAGGATGTGGCATGGGGATGTCTCCGAAAGAAAATCAACCGACTAGTTGGTTGGTATTGAAGTTAAAAAAAGCGCACCCGTTTGTGACTTGCGGGTGCGCGTTCTGCGGTGATCAGGCCGAGACGGCCAGTTGCTTGATGGCCGCGCTTGAAATCGTGGCGAATACCTTGGGGTCTTCCAACGCGCGCGCGGTCAGCATCGCGCCGTGCAGGGTCGACATGAACGCTTGCGCGTCCGCCTCGGCGCTGTCGCGCAACTGGAACTGCCCCTGCGACACACCGCTTTCCAGCACCGCCTTGATCCACGCCGTGAGTTCGCCGAAATAGGCGCGCACCTCGTCTGCGATGGGCTGCGGAATCATCGGCATTTCGGCGGCCAGCATCGCGCAGATGCACATGGGCATCGTGCCCTCGCGGATGCAGGTGGCCCAGTAGTCGGCATAGGCGGTCAAGCGCGCACGCGGGTCGGGCACATGTTGGTCCAGCGCCGCCAGGCCCTGCCGGGCTTGCGCGCGGTGATGCGACACCACGGTCAGCACCAGGTCCGCCTTGGTGGGGAAATGATGATGGATGCTGGGCTTGCCGATATGCACTCGTTCGGACACATCGGCGTAGCTGAACCCGTGATAGCCGCCGACAGCCAGCAGCAGTCGGGTCTGCTCAACGATTTCAAGGGCGCGGGGGGAAAGCTCCAAGCTCATGGGTAACAACTCTGGTCTGCTGAAAAAAAACGAAGCGCCGGTGTGCGCAATGGCGCAGCGCCGGTGGTTGGCTACGCATGGCAGCCAATCTACTAGTTGGTCGGTTACGTTGTCAAGCGACGCCGCAACCGGAATGCTTGCGTGCCCGAGGGGCGCATGGCTAGCACGGCTCGGTTACCTGAATTGGAAACTGATAATATTTTTTTCAGTTATTAATTAATAACCGTTGCCTGAGTCGATATTATGGCGCTGTGTTATCGGTTTTCAATTTCGTGAATTAACAATAAAAAACACGAATTTCAATATTCGCTAACAACTCTGCGACATCGCTATGTTGCAGTTTGTGTAATGAATGTAATTATTTGAGGGAATCTCCGGGGTTTATTGCGGAGTTCCAGACTTATTTGCACAGCAAAATAAATCTTTAGAAAGAAAATTGCTGTTCATGGCCTCTACGATTCGTCTGCTCGCCGCCCAGCAGCTGTATTTGGGTATCGGGTTGTAACACTCCCCCTAGCAATAAGTCCGCCCAAGCGAGGCAAAAGTAAATCGATTTCGCGTCGATTTTTTGTCTTTTGGGCGTCGATTTCTAGTGTCCCAGACACGACGAAAACAGTGAGGCCCCCGTGGTAAAGAGAATCGCAGTGTGTGGCCTTGGTTATGTCGGCCTGCCCGTGGCAGTCGCATTTTCCAAGCGCTTTGATGTCATCGGCTTTGATGTGGATAAGCGGCGAATCGCGACACTGAAAGAGGGACATGACTGGACTGGCGAGATCGAACGTGACGCATTGCTGGCGTCCCCCATGACCTTCACCGACCAGATCTCCGAACTGGAAGGTTGCGACTTCTTCGTGGTGGCCGTCCCGACTCCGGTGGACGAAAAAAACAACCCCGACTTTTCCCTGCTGGTGCGGGCGTGCCGGTCCATCGGCCCCGTGCTGCGTCCGGGTTGCATCGTTGTCTTTGAATCCACCGTGCACCCCGGCGCCACCGAGGAAATCTGCGGACCCGAGCTTGAAAAGGTGTCGGGCTTGCGCTGCGGTGTCGACTTCAAGCTGGGCTACAGCCCCGAACGCATCAACCCGGGCGACCGTGAGCACCCGCTGGAAAAGATCGTCAAGATCGTGTCCGGCCAGGACGAAGCGTCGCTGGAAATCATTGCGGGCGTCTACGAAAAAATCATTGATGCGGGCGTGCACCGCGCCTCGTCCATCAAGGTGGCCGAGGCCGCCAAGGTGCTGGAGAACACCCAGCGCGACATCAACATCGCGTTGATGAACGAGATGTCGAAGATCTGCGACCTGGTCGGCATCCGCACGTCGGAAGTCTTGAACGCCGCGGGCACCAAGTGGAACTTCCTGAAGTTCTCGCCGGGCCTGGTGGGCGGCCACTGCATTGGTGTCGACCCGTACTACCTGACGTCCAAAGCGCAGGAACTGGGCTATCACCCCGAAGTGATTCTGTCGGGCCGTCGCATCAATGACGGCATGGCCACTCATGTGGCGTCGCGCGTGGTCCAGACCCTGGCCCGCAATGGCCGCCTGAATGCGTCGATCCGCGTCGGCATCCTGGGCATGACCTTCAAGGAAAACGTGCCCGACATCCGCAACTCCAAGGTCGTCGATCTGTACAAGGCGCTTGGTGACTACGGCATTACCCCGGTGGCGTGCGACCCGATGGTCGATCCTGACCAGATGGAGCACGAATACGGCATCAAGCTCGTCAAGCGCGACGAATTCCGCGACATGGACGTGCTGATTCTTGCGGTTCCGCACCGCGAAACCATGGAGACCATCTGGGAAGACTTGCCCAGCCTGGTCAAGGCCGGAGGCATGGTGTGCGACTTGAAGTCCGTGCTTGATAGCAAGCGGCTCGCCTCCGACCTCTTGTACTGGACTCTTTAAGTTCAGGTTCGCCGTCCATCACTGCAGGAGAGACCCTGAATGACTGCATTTACCATCGCTCCGATCGGCACCTGCCGCATCCACACCCCGCTGCGCGATGCCGTGGGCCGCTACCCCATCAAGCTGCAGCTTGGTCGCAACTACGGCTTCGTGCACACCAGCGCCGAGGCGCTGCAGCAAGCGCGCTTCATGTTCGGCCAGACCGATATTCCGGCCGACGTGCAACGCCTGATCTTCCGACCGTCCAACGGCGAGCAGGCTCGCCGTGGCACGCACAAGCCAGCCGACCTGTACATGGTTGAGCTGTCTTCGCGCAAGCTGCTGACCATTGATGGCCACCCCATCCAGTCCAACTACCTGGTCCGCTACTTCAGCGAATTCTTCGCCGACCGCACGCGCACCCGGATGTTCTGGTCCCTGGCTCACGCCGACCGCCTGGCTGAACGCCGCGCGCTGTTGGACCAGGATCCGGTCTTCAAGGGGCTTTCCCAGGACGACCGCGAGCTGCTGGCCCGCATCGTCAAGCGCGACCAGACGGACGAAGAGATCGACGGCGAGATGCGTCAGTTGGTGGACCTGCTGGGCCACGACAAAGTGGTGTTCGTCACGCACGTGAACGCCTTGACGCCGGACAACCTGCCGATTGAACAGCGCGCGCAATTGATTGCAGCGGTAGCCGCCGGCGCGCAGCGCATCGGTGTGCCTTGCTATGACCCGACGCCGCTGATGAACAAGATCGGCCAGGCCGATGCCATGGAAGACGGCGGGCTGGACTTGACGCACTACACGCAGACGTTCGCCGAGCGGCTGTACGCCGAGTGGTTCAAGAACTACATGCGTCCGCGCATGAGCACCGCCACGACGCAGCCCGTTGTGCCCAAGCTTGGCGCGGACGAAAGCGCCGAGCGCATTGAAAAGATCTGGGAATCGGGCGACCTGCGCGAGGCATCGCGCCGTGTGCGCGACGTGCTGCGCCGCCATCCCGGCCTGCCCGAGCACACGCTGCTGTTCGCCCGCATTCAAGAAGAGCTGGGCGACTACGAAGGCTCGCTGGCGCTGCTGGGCAGCGCGGACGGCGCAGACGGTGCGTTGGCCACCGGCAGCAAGGCCGAGCAGGTGCTGATGCGCAACCACTTCAAGCTGGGTCACCACGACGTGGCGTACTCGCTGGCGGCCGGCCTGCTGGGCGACGAAATCGAGACCCCGGAAATCGTGCGTATCGCAGCGGTGTCGGCGGGGCAGTTGGGCTATGTGGACGAAGCGCTGGGCAACTGGAAGCAGTTGTTCCGCATTTCCTCGCCGGACGAGGCCAGCGCGCTGGAAGCGGCCGACACGGTGCTGTCACTGCTGCAGACCAGCGGCGACATGGAAGCCGTGCTTCGCTGGGTTCAGGAAGTGCGCGCGGTCATTCCGTCGCATGGCCGAGGCTTTGCGGTGCTGTGGCGTGACAGGCTGTTGAATGGTGACCGCGCGGCGCTGCGCGTGCTGGCGTCCGAGTCAGCGGCGTTGGAAGACGTGGTGGCGCTGGAACTGGTCAAAGAGGCTTCCTGGCGCGGCTTCATTCTGGCCGCCGCCGCGTTGGCAGTGTCTTGCCAACTGGCCCAGAGCGAGCAGGAAGACATTCGCGCCTGGCTGCAATCGCAGTCGTCGGCGTGGGCCGAAGAAGGCACCCGCGCCCTGGAAGAAGGGCGCTTGCGCGATGCGGCCGAACGCATCTGCGCGCACCGCCTGCTCAACCCCGACGCCTTGACCGCCCTGCGCTCGCAACGCGCCTTCGAACGCGCCATGCGCCTGGGCGTGCGCGCCGCGCTCTTGGCGGGCAACCACAAGGAAGTGATCGACCTGACGGACATCGCCCTGGATAGCCAGGTTGACTTCCCCGAGCTCGACACGATGCGCGGCCGCGCGGCCGACGCCCTGGGCGACAAGCAAACCGCCATGCGCCACCTTGAGCAGGCCGCGGCGGAAGAGGCCGCCCCGCTCAGCACGCAGCTGTACTTTGCGCGCGTGGCCTTCAATGGCGGCTGGTTCGGCGAAGCGATCGACGCCTACAAGATGGTGCTGGCGCATGCATCGGCCGACCAAAGCGCCAAGGACGAAGCCGAACGCCAGCTTGGCCGCCTGGGTCCGCGCGCCATTCGCGCCGCCCGCGAAATCCTGGCCGCCGGCGACCATCGCGGCGCCTGGAACCTGCTGGAGCGCGTGGCGCAGTCGTGGCCGGACATGACCGAGGTCGAACACGAAAAGCGTCGCATCATCGCGGTCTTGTACGCCGAAGCGCGCGCGCTGGACCCGGCCAGCACCACCGAGCGCCTGGCGCTGGGCGAACGCATCCTGCAACTGGTGCCCAACGATGTGATCGGCCTGCGTCTGGCTGCCGTGGGCGCCATGCGCCTGCATCGCTTCGAGCACGCCCTGCCTTACTGGCGGCGCCTGAAGGAGCAGTCCGACAAGCCGGCGCAGTTCGATCATTACATCGACCGCTGCCTGGTATGGATTGAAAAGGCCAACCGCAGGAAGGCCGCATGAACCCGCCGCTGACAGCCGAGCGGACTGGCGTAATGTCCGACCTGCAATGGGTGCATGCCCAGTTGGAGGAGATCGTTGCGGCGTCGGTGCGGGTTCAGGTCGCCCAGGAAAACCTGCCGCGCGCCGAGGCCTTGGCGCGCGACCACCTGGAAGACTCCAAAGTGCGCTTCCTGCTCCTACGCCTGAAGGAGCAGGCGGGCTTGAATGAAGGCATGGCCGAGCAGTGGGCCACGCTGTTGAAAGAATGGCCGGACGATCTTCAGATCGTTCGCTATTGCGCGACTCGCCTCGTGAAAGAACGGCATGTCGACGAGGCCATGGCCTTGGTCGACCGCCACCTGCCCGAGTCGTCGGAGAACCCTTCGCGCTTGTTCGCCCGGGCCAAGTTGTTGAGCGACATCCGCGCGCATGCGCAGTCGGATGCCTTGTTTCGGCGCTTGATCCTGCAACATACGGATCGCAATATCCGCGTTGAATTCGCCAAGCGTTTGCGCAAACGCGGCTTGCTGCTTGAAGCCTATGAGGCGATCCGGCCCGTGGCGAGCCATCTGGCGCCGGGCAGCAAGGCGGCGGAATTGGCCGAGGGCCTGGCCCGCGACTACGCCTTCTATCGCGGCCTGGAACCTGAAGCGGCCTTGGCGGGCAAGGACATCAGGATCGTGTCGATGAAGCACGCGATCCTGCATTTTCGCAATCGGCAGATTGCCGAGCAGCCGCCCGAAAAGCCGATATCGGTGGCGCTGGTGACCGGCAGCCTGGGGCCGGGCGGCGCCGAACGGCAACTGACGCGCTTGGCTGGCGAATTGACGCGCATGGCCGAATTGCCGGATCAGATTTTGCCGGGCAATGGCACGGCGCCCGTGCCGATGCGGCCGGAGAAGGTGGAGGTGATGGTCAAGCAGCACACCGAGCCGACCGGTTCCTCCAAGAAGCAGGGGCTGGATTTCTTTTTGCCCGTGCTGGTCAAGGCGCAGATTCCGGTCACCGAAATCAACCGCCTGCCCGCCGTGTCGGTCGCGCATCAAGCCGTGCCCGACGGTCGTCTGGGCCGTCTGCTGGAACAGTTGCCGCCGCCCGTGCACTATGGCGTCACGCGGCTGGCGCCGGTCTTGCGCGCCAACCCGTTCGACGTGGTCAGCCTGTGGCAGGACGGCACCTGCCTGTTCGGCGCATTGGCCGCATTGCTTGCGGGCGCGCCGACCATCCATCTGGTGTTTCGTGGGTTGCCGCCCAACATCCGCAAGGATAGATTCCGCGAGGAATACCCCGAGCTGTTCCAGGCGCTGGCGCAAGTGCCTGGAGTGTATTTCGTCAGCAACAGCCGCACGGCCGCCGAAGCCTATGCGGACTGGCTCGGCATCCCCATCGTGCGCTTTCACGTCTTGTACAACGGCGTGCCGGACCTGGCGGTCAATGCCTCGCCCGCGGACGAAGCCAAGTGGGAGGCCTTCAAGGAAAGCACCCCTGACGCGACCGAAACCATCGGCGGCGTGTTCCGCCTGGAACCCGACAAGCGCCCGCAATTGTGGATCAAGCTTGCCGCGCTTTATCTGAAGCGACGACCGCAGGCGCGCTTTGTCATCGTGGGCGACGGACGCCTGCACGACAACATCGTGGCGCTGGCCGAAGAGCTGCGCGTGCAAGACCGGCTGCTGCTGGTCGGGCTGTCGAACCACGTTGGCTACTGGTATTCGCAGATGGATGCCAGCGTGCTGCTGTCGCGCTACGAGGGCTTGCCCAACGTGCTGATCGAGGCGCAGCTTCTGGGCGTGCCGGTGATCTCCACACCGGCCGGCGGCGCGGGCGAGTGCTTTGTCGAGAACGAGACGGGGCATCTGCTTTCGGATGTCGAACACCCGGACATGCACGAGGCCTGCGACAAGGTGGAGTCGATGGTCGACCTGGCGCGCACCAACCAGGAATTGAAGACGCAAAGCCGGCAGCGGGCGCAGAACCTGTTTTCGCTGGACGCAATGTTGTCCATGTTCCTGAGTCTGTGCGTACCCGTCATGCCCGTCTCCGAGAACGATGAACGCATCGACTTCGTGCCGATGCAACGGATGCTGGCCTGATAGGCAGCCATGGGTGGCTGATCAGCGCTTGCGCTGATCAGCCGCTCATTCTTCCGAGGTCTTAAAGGTTAAGGTTTTTATGCAAATGAACGTCCCGGCTCCGAGCCTGCGGCGCAACGCGGCAATCACCCTGATGGTGCTTGCCGCACTGTCACTGACGGGCTGCCAACTGCCGCGTTCCGGTCCCATGTTGAGCGAGATGACGGGGGCACACGACGACAAGGATGTCATCGTGATGCCGGCCTCGCGCGAGCTTGTGCAGGCAAGCAGGGTGCCTGACGTGGCGGACTTTCCGGTCCGCTACCGTGACCTGACCGAGGCGGGGTTCGACCGCCTGGTGCCGGGCGACGGCATCAACGTAAAAGTGTGGGAGCGC
The DNA here is from genome assembly GCF_003994415.1 of Achromobacter spanius. Lineage (NCBI taxonomy): Bacteria > Pseudomonadati > Pseudomonadota > Betaproteobacteria > Burkholderiales > Alcaligenaceae > Achromobacter > Achromobacter spanius. Next base: position 299,393 of record NZ_CP034689.1, read on the forward strand.
GGTGGCCTGGGCGTGTTCGCCGCGGATCCGTCCGGCGTCAGCGACCTGGGCAACCAGCAGATCGACCGGGCGGGCAACGTCTATTTCCCCATCATCGGAAAATTCCAGGCCGGCGGTCTGACGCTGGCCCAGTTGCACGACGCCATCGTGAAGCGCCTGGCCAAACTGGTGGTGGGCGCCGACGTCAGCGTGACGCGCGCCGCCGCCGAGCGTGGCCAGATGGTGACCGTGCAGGGCAACCTGACCAAGCCCGGCATGTATCCCATCACGCAGACCTCGCAACGGCTGAGCAGCGCGCTGGCGCAAGCCGCGCCCGTGCAGACGAATCCCGAGCAACTGGTCATCAGCCTGCGCCGCAACAACCAGGTGGCGTCCGTGCGGCTGTCGGACATCTACCGCAACCAGAACAACGACATTCTGTTGCGGCCGGGTGATGTCATCACCGCCTACGATTCGCGCGAGTACCTGACGGTGCTGGGCGCGGCCGGCACGCAAGGGCGCGTGGCCATCAGCAAGCGCAACTACAGCGTGCTGGACGCGCTGGCCGATTCGCGCGGCCTGGACGACAAGCTGGCCGATCCGCGTTCGGTGTTCCTGTTCACGCCCGCGAAGGCGGGTGTGGAAGGCAAGCCGGACATGCTGCCCGTGGTTTATCAGTTTGACCTGACCCGTCCGGAACAGGTGGCGCTGGCGCGTGAGTTCACCGTGCACGAAGGCCAGGCCATCTACATTTCGGATGCGCCGTTTACCCAGGTTCAGAAGGTCTTGTCGGCATTCCGCGTCACCATGAGCGCCGGCTTCAGCGCCACGCGGGCGATCGACAGCGATTCGGGCGGCAGCTCTACCGGCGTGTCTCAATAGCGTGTCGATGAGCAACGAGGACCGGATCAAGGGTTGGCGTTCGCGCCGCAAGGACAGTCGTTACGAGGTAGGGTCCGGGGTCGCCGCGTGGCGGCTGGACCCGGCCGTGCTGTTTGAAGCCAAGGCGCCGCCTGCCGTCTTGTTCAAGCCTTTGCTGGCGCGCCTGCAGGGCGAGCCGCACGATTCCGTGGCCGCCCGCCGGGCGGTGTACGAGGCTGTGCAGGCGGAACTGGACGCGGAGATCGCGCGCGGCAAAGTCGATGAGACCGTCGCTGATTTTTCGCGGCGCAGGCTGCGCATCATCGTGCGTCTGCTTGAGCAGGACATCCGCGCGGGCGTCGAGGTGTTCGCGCCGGGCTACATGCCGGCCAAGCTGGTGGCGGAAGACCAACGCCTGGCCGATGCGCATGCGCGGCGCGTGGAGCGGCGCAAACAGGACGAGGCGCGGGATGCGCGCCGCCATGCCTCGCGCAACGACATCGCGCTGGAAGTCGAGCTGCCGCGTGACGAGGCCGCTGATCTGGCGATCCTGCGGCAACACCTGCGGACGCTGCATGACGGGTATCACCCGCGCATGGCCGAACACCGTCCCGTGGGGCGCACCCTGCTGGCGCTGTTCGTGTTTCAGTTGCGCGTGATCCACGGCGAAAGCCGCATCGCGCTGCTGTGGGCCCTGGTGGGCCCCGTGGTGCTGCTGACGCTGATTTCGTCGCTGTACATCCTGATGGGCACGCACTACATCCTGGGCATGGATGTGCAGACGTTTTCGCTCTTGGGCGCGACCACCTGGATCATGTTCCGGCAGATCATTTTCAGAAGCAGCGCGGCCTATATCTCGGCGCGCGGCATCTTGAATTTTCAGGGGGTGACGCCGCTGATGTGCGCGCTGGTGCAGTCGCTTATCTACCTGTCGGTATACCTGGTGGTGTTCGCGATATTGATCAGCGCCGGCCACGCGCTGGGGTTCATCACGCTGCCGATCAGCTGGGGCGGGTTTGTGCTGTATGTGGTGCTGATGGGGTGTTGCGGCTCGGCCATGGGTTTGCTGTTCGGGTCGATTGCCACCTACTGGCATTTCTTCCTGCGGCTGGCGCCCGTGATCGAACGCTTCTTGCAGATTTTCTCAGGCGTGTTCTTCGTGTCGGAACAGCTGCCCGAGCATCTGCGCCCGTGGATCCTGTGGTCGCCGTTCGCGCATGGCATGCAGCTGTTGCGCTCCGCCTATTTCGAAGCCTACGAATCGACCGACGCCAGCGTGGGCTACTTCCTGACGTCCTTGGTGTTCCTGATGGTGGTCGCCTTGGCGGCCGAGCGTCTGGCCCGCCCCAATATCCAGCCAATGTGAGGCACGACGATGATTCATCTGAACGGCGTCACCGACGAGCCCTTTGCCTTTGGCGCCAGGCAGGCGCTGCTGGCCAACGTCACCCTGGACATTCCGGTGGGGCGCTATGCCTTGCTGTCGCCCGCGCCGGAAATGCATCGCCAGATTATCGACGTGCTGTGCAACCTGCGCCCGCCGCGCCAGGGCTTCGTGAAGCACGACGGCAACGTGTCGTGGGCCATCGGCCGGCAAGGCTTCATTCGCGGCAAGGCAAACGGCCTGAGCATGATCGACTTCGTCAGCGAGATGTACGAGATCGACGCGGATGCCACCTACGAACTGGTGGCCGACCTGGTCAGCGACCCCAAGACCCTGGCCAAGCCCATGGAGCATTGGCCGCTCTACGCACGGCAGGAATTTTCGTTCGCACTGGCGTTGGCGCCGGCGTTCGACGTGTATGTGATCGAAGGGTCCATCCCTTTCGAACCCTGCCGTTTCACCCGTCTCTGGCTGGCGCTGTTCGAAGAGCGGCTGATTGGCCGGACATTGATTTTTTCCAGTTATCGCCAGAATCAGTTGGCGGACTATTGCCTGAAAGGCTTGATTTATGAACGAAGCGACCTCCGGATCGAAGACGACCTCGACCAATGCATCAGCCGGTTCCCCCCAAGACGATCAAGGAATGAATCCGGCAGCGCAGGCGACGACGTCTTCGGAGGCTTCGAAGACAGCCAGCTTGGCATCTGAGGGCGGGTCCGAGATCGAACGCCGCCGTCTGGAACGGCAGGCGTCGATACGCCAGCGCCGCCGTCACCGCTGGATCAACGCGTTGATTGTCATCGCGCCGGTGGCGATTGCCCTGGTGTACGCGCTGATCATCGCCACGCCGCGCTACGAAGCGGAATCGCGCTTCTTCGTGCAGGCGGGTTCCGGCCAGCAAGGCGGTGGCGGTGGACCGGCAAGCCTGCTTACCACCGGCAACATGGGCGGCATGCTGGGCGGCTTTGTGGACGGCTGGGCGGTGGCCGACTTCCTGAAATCGCGCGACGCCATGCAGCAGCTGGATCAACGCGTCGGCCTGCGCCAATACCTGGTGCATGCGGGCGTGGACCCGCTGAACCATCTTTCCGAAGACTCAAGCAATGATGATCTTTACCGTGCCTATCAACGGGCGGTGCACGTGTCGTTCAATGCGCTTGAGCAGATCGACGTCTTGCGCGTCAGCGCGTATTCACCCGACGACGCCGCCACCTTGTCCCGCGCGCTGATCGGGCTGGCCGAGGAATTCGTCAGTTCGATGAACAAGAAAGGCGTGGCCGACAAGCTCAAGGTCAGCGAAGAATCGGTCCGGCTGGCCGAGCAAAAGGCGCTTGCCGCTCGCGAGGCGCTGACGGCGTGGCGCACCACGCACGGCAATATCGACCCGACGGCCACGGTGTCGATGCTGCTGAACCTGTCCAGCCAGCTCGAGACCGAGTTGAGCAGCGCGCAGATCAATCTGGACAAGATCCGCGCGCTGGGCAACAAAGACCATTTCATGCTGAAGCCCGCCCAGATGCAGGTGGTGGCCTTGAAGAAGCGGATCGAGTCGGTGCGCCGTCGCCTGAGCGGCCAGGGCAACACCGAAGCCAAGCAGCTCAAGTCCTACGAGGCGCTGAGAAATACCCAGGCCTTCGCCGATTCGAACCTGACCTTGGCGCAGCAGTCGTATCAGCAGGCCATGACGGACGCGCTGCGCTTGCAGCGGTACCTGTCGATCATTGCGCAACCGGTGCCGACCGACCGGCCGAGCAGCCCGCGTACCGCCATCTTGTTGCTGCAAGCGCTGGCGCTGGGATTCGTGTTGATGTTCATCACCCGTGTGGGGATGGCGTTGTTGAGGGGGCTGCGACATGGTTGAAAATTCGGTTGAAAACCCGGTTCAAAATTCAGTTCAAAAAACGGTTGATCCCGTTGTTGCTTCGGCGCCCGATCCTGCTGTCGCGGCTCGCCGCGCGCAGGCCGACGCCACCACGCGGCTGCGCGAAGTCATCCAGGAAATCCTGGACGCCGACGACCCCGCGCGCGACATGGCCAAGCTTGCGCCGGTGCTGGCGGGCGCAAGCGATGGCTGGCGCGATGTGCGCCGCTTGCTGGTTTCGCCGTACATGCGGGAAGGACGGCTTGCGCTTGCCATCGCCGCGCTTGAGGCGCTGATTGCCGCCTACCCCTTGCGCGCCGATGAACGCCGTACGCTGGCCAGCCTGCTGGGGCGCACCGAACAGTGGGAACGCGCCATCGCCGAAGCCGACGCGGCCGGCGCGCTGGCGCCGGAATCGGCGGCCATGCATGCCGCGCGGATCCAGTTGCGAATGCAGGCCGGCCGTGTTGCCGAGGCCGCCGACGTCGCCCGGGCCACGCTAAACATCGCGCACGCGGACCCCGGCGAAGCGCACTTCTGGATGCTGGCCTTTTCGCGCAATGGCGACGCGGCCGACGCGGCGGGCATTGCGGCGATGCTGGATCCGGCCAAGCTGCCGAACGAGCGCGTGGCGACCGTTGCCGTGCGCGCCTTGCTGGACGATGAACGCGCCGAGGCCGCCATCCAGCTTGGCAATGCGGCGCTGGGCGCGGGCCACGATAGTGCCGCATTGCGCTCGTCGCTGGGCCTGTCGCACCTTCGACGCAGCACCGAAGACGACCGCAAGGTGCATGCGCTGACGCACTTCGAGGCGGGCTTGCGCGCGTCGCCGGCCGACGTCAGGCTGCTGACGCTTTATGGTGAAACCCTGCTGCGCGCTGGCCGCTACAAGGACGCCGTGGCGCCGCTTGCGCAAGCCATTGAACTGGCGCCTGACCTGGAGCAGACGCGTGCGTTGTATGCGCGCGCGCTGCGCTACACCTTGCAGTACGACGAAGCCGCCGAGCAGATGCTGAAGCTGTTGGAGAAATCGCCCGAGAAGCGGCTGTGGCAGCGCGCGGCCATCGGCGCCTTGTCACAGGCGGGCCGCAAGCAAGAGGCCGAAGCGCTGTACGACAAGTATGTCGCGGCGCGTAGCGAGCAACTGCCCGCGACCTTTCAGGAAGCCGTGCGCCAGATGGAAGCGCGCCTGGATTCCGCGCCCATTCCGCAGGCGCGTCTGGACTGGGCCTGGTCGTTGCGCGGTGATAAGGATATTGACCGCGTGGAATGGGAGCGCCGGGTGCGCTGGGGCCACATGATGGACCACCTGCTGTTCGACTGGCTGGAATGCCGCGAGGACAGCGTCGAAGAGGCCATGCAGGTGCTGGGCGAACTGGACACCGGCGAACGCTTCTTTGCACCGCTCTTGGCGGCCGGCCGGGGGGTGGTGGTTGCCACGGCCCACGTCGGCCCCATGTATGCCGGGCTGATGGCGTTGGAATTGCTGGGCATCCCGTCGCGGTGGTTGGCGACAGCGCCCAGCGTTGCTCAGAGCAGCTACGCCACGGCCTTGATTTCCACCGCTGACCAGACCGAGGCGCAGGTGGCCAAGGCCTGCATGCGCGCATTGAACTCGGGCTATGTGCTGTGCCTGGCCATCGATGGCGCGGCGAACCCGGCCGCGCCGCGAACCACGTTCGAAGGGCAGGAGGTCACGTATTCCAGCTTTGCGTCGCACCTGGCGCATCGGCTGGGCGTGCCGTCGGTGTTCTACGTGCCGCGTTGGGAGAACGGCCAAGTGGCCTACACGCTGGAAATGCTGCCCGCCGCCAATCCCGGGGAAGACGCCGATGCGTATGCGGAGCGCTGGAAGGCCGCCTACTTCGAACGGCTGCGCGAACACCTGGCCGGCCCGCCGGAAGACCTGCGCGCAAGCGGCGGAATCTGGCGCCACGTGACGCCCGCGGATCGCTCCGCGCAGTAACAAGGAGGGCGCGTATGCAGCCTGGAAAGAAGCCAGAAACGAAGACCCGAACGAAGCCTGGAATGAAGGCGATGCGTCGCTTCCTGGCCTGGGCTATTGCGGCCTTCGCCATGTTGGCGGGCGGCACCGCGGCGGCCAGTGAATCGTGCGCCAGCCCGGATGAAAGCTGCGCCTGGGTTTCGTCGCTGCTGCAACAGCGCGAGGGCTACGGCGCCCGGGCCACGGGCGGCTTGGGCGGCAGGCTGATCGAGGTCACCTCCGACCAGGACGCGGGGCCGGGCACGCTGCGCGCCGCGCTGGCGCAAGCCAAGAAGGGTCCCACCTGGATCCGCTTCGCGTCCGACATGACGATCGTGCTGAAGAAGCAGCTTCGCGTGCCCTCCAACACCACGATCGACGGGCGTGGCAAGCGTGTCGCCTTGATCGACGACGGTCTGGGCGTGTATGGCAGCCAGAACGTGATCCTGACGCATCTGACGATCGACGGACGCCTGAACCGGCTGACGCAGGCGGTGAACGTGGCCAATGGCAGCCGCGACGTGTGGGTTGACCATATGGATCTTTCACGCATGTCCGACCGACTGCTGAACGTGAAGAACGGCTCGACCGACGTCACGATCTCTTGGACCAAGTTCCATAACTCGAACAAGGTCATGCTGCTGAACAACATTACGTCCAAAGACCTGTTCCACAACTACGAGCGCGATTCCATCGCGCGCGTGACGCTGCATCACAACTATTTTTTCAATACCGTGCAGCGCAATCCGCGCGGGCAATTCGGCACTTTCCACCTGTTCAACAACCTGCTTGAAAACTGGGATTTCTACGGCATGAGCTTCAGCCTGGAAGCCAAGGCGCTGGTGGAAGGAAACATCTTCAACAACGACACGAAACGCAAATGTGTCGAGCCGGAATTCTTCCCCACGGTGGAAGGCATCAATGTGAATTACTGCCGCTACATCCCCATTGCGTCGGGGCGCAGCGCGCTGGACAACGGCGAATCGGATCGCGGCGCCTACGAAAAATTGAAGGCCGTGCATGGCTACACGCGCGACTACAAAGCCTTCCTGCGCTTGAAAGACAACCTGTACCTGGGCGATGCCAAGCCCGTGCTCAAGGACTACCGCCCCGAGTCTGCTCCCACGCCGCCGTACTGCTACAGCTACGAGCGGCCAACGCCGGAACTGGCCGAGAAGATTCGCAAGTTTGCCGGCAACACGTCCGGCGATACGCCCTTGGCGGCGTCACGCACCGGGTCGGGATGCCCGACGCGGTAGTGCGGCAAAGGCCCTGTGCCGTGGCGTAGCGCGGCCGGCCCTAGGGAAACCACGGGGTTATGCCGCGTTACGCCGTTCTCCTAAAATAATTCCTGTCTCCTTTCGCAAGGAGGCCGACCCGGTAAGTTCCAAAGGCGCAACTGCCGCAGCGGTCGTTCAGCAATCCTCTAGTCGACAACGACGTCGACATTCTGCCGGTCTCTCGGCATATCCCAACACCTACTCACGTCTACGCAACTTCGGCGTCGGCCTCTGCTCGTCCGTGCGTTTCGCGCCGGGGGCAAGTGCTGCGCGCCGCCTGCGCACAAGGGGCTTACCAACATGAGCATGAACCGCCGCCAGTTCCTGTCTTCCACCGCCGTCACCGCCGCGTCCGCCACGCTGGCGGGCCTGACGGGCACACGCGCCTTCGCCGCCGGCGAAGAAAAAATCAATGTTGCCGCCATCTATGACCTGTCGGGCGGGCTGGACATCTATGGCAAGCCGGTCATGGACGCGCTGCGCTTCGCGGCGGAAGAAATCAATGCCAACGGCGGCCTGCTGGGCCGGCAACTGAACTTCATCGCCTATGACGCGCAATCCAACATGCAGCTCTATGCGCAGTTCGCGCAACAGGCGGCCTTGCGCGACAAGGCCGCCGTGGTGCATGCGGGAATCACGTCGGCCTCGCGCGAGGTGGTGCGCCCCGTGCTGAATCGTTACCGCACGCTGTACTTCTACGACAACCAATATGAAGGCGGCGTGTGCGACCGGAACTACTTCGCCGCGGGCGTGACGCCGGCGCAAACCGTGCAGAAGCTGGCGCCGCATGCGGTGAAGCAATGGGGCAAGAAGGTCTACATCGTGGCGGCCGACTACAACTACGGCCAGATCGTTTCCAACTGGGTGCGCAAGTACGCGGCCGACGTCGGCGGCAAGACCGTCGCCACTGAATTCTTTCCGTTGGATGTGACCGACTTTGGCGCGGCCATTTCGAAGATCCAGGCGGCATCGCCGGACTTCATCTGGTCCGCCCTGGTGGGCGGCGCGCATATGTCGTTCTATCGCCAATGGAAGGCGACCGGCATGACCGGCAAGATTCCGCTTGCCTCGACCACGTTCGCGGGCGGCAATGAACACATCGTGCTGTCGCCGGAAGAATGCAACGGCTTTCTGGTCTGCCAGAACTACCTGCAAGAGCTGCCGGGCGCGGCCAACGCCGACTTCGTCAAGCGCTTCCACGCGCGTTATGGCGCCGATTACCCCTACATCACCGAGCTGGCCATGGGCGCCTACCAAGGCTTCATGCTGTGGGCCGAAGGCGTGCGCAAGGCCGGGTCGATCGACCGCATGAAGGTTATCGAAGCGCTGGAATCGGGCGTGGCCATCGACGCGCCCAGCGGCCGCGTAACGCTGGACCCCGCCACGCACCATTGCACGCTGGACGTGCACATTGCCGAAGTGCGCGACCGCAAGCTCAACCTGGTGGAAAGCTTCCCGCAGCAACAGCCGGGCGATACCGCGGCGGTGTGCGACCTGATCAAGAACCCGGCGGACAACCGCCAGTACGCCATCAAGTTCTGAGCACTCCATGGATCTCGTTGCCATCTATGCCATCGATATCCTGGGGGCAATCGCCATCCTCGCGCTCTTGAGCGTGGGGCTGGCGGTTGTGTTCGGGATGATGAAGATCATCAATCTCGCGCATGGCGAATTCATGATGCTGGGCGGGTATGTCGCCATCCTGGCCACCAACCAATGGGGCGTGCCGATCTGGATTTCCATGCTGGTGCTGGCGCCCTTGGCCGTGGGCCTCTTCGGCGTGCTGGTCGAACATCTGCTGGTGCGTCACCTCTATGGCCGCATGATCGACACCATGCTTGCCACCTGGGGCTTGTCGCTGGCCGTCATCGGCATGGCCACCATGGTGTTCGGCAATACCACCGTGGGTATCTCGTCGCCCTTGGGCGGCATTGCCATCGGCGCGCGCCAGGCCAGCGGTTATACGCTGTTCCTGATCGGTCTGGCGGCCATGGTGATGCTGGCGCTGTGGTGCCTGCTGCGCTTCACCGACTTTGGCTTGCGGGCACGTGCCTGCATGCAGAACGCCGCCATGGCCAACGCGCTGGGCATGAATCCCAACGGGGTCTACAAGCTGACGTTCGGCCTGGGCGCGGCGCTGTCGGGGCTGGCGGGCGCGGTGCTGGCGCCGTTGACCGGCGTCATCCCGACGATAGGCGCGGCGTATATCGCCAAGGCCTTCATCACGGTCATCAGCGGCGGCTCGGCCGTCATCGCGGGCACCGTGAGCGCCTCGGGCATCTTCGGCGCCATCAGCCAGGGCGTGACGTTTCTTGCCACGCCGGTCTATGGGCAGGTGGCCTTGCTGCTGGCCGCCATCGTGCTGATCCGCTTGCTGCCGCAAGGCATCACCGGTCGATTCTTCAAGCGAGCAATCTGATGCGTGTACCTGTCTTTTCCCTGGCGCTGGGCGCGGTGGCGGTTGCGGCCGCCGTGGCGCTGCCCTTTGTGGTGGATATGTTCAGCCTGCTGTCCATGACGGTCTATCTGATCATGGCGCTGCTGGCCCTTAGCCTGGCTTTTGTCTGGGGCCACGGCGGCATCCTGTGCTTTGGCCAGGCGGCCTTCTTCGGCTTGGGCGCCTATGCCTGGGCCGTCGGCGCGTTCAACTTCGGGCCGGGCCTGGGCGCGCTGGCGTTGGCGGTCGCGGTGCCGGCGGCGTGCGCCGCGTTGCTGGGCTACTTCATGTTCTACGGCAAGATCAGCGACGTCTATCTGGGCGTCATCACGCTGGCCGTCACGCTGATTCTGTTCAACCTGATGAACTCCACCTCGGGTGACAGCTATCGCATTGGCGAGGCCCTGTTGGGTGGATTCAACGGCATCCCCTCGATTCCGCCGCTGACCTTGCCCGGCGCCGCCGAACCGCTGTCGCCAGAAGGCACCTTCACGCTGGCGGCGCTTGTGCTCATCGCCGCCTATTTTGGTTTGCGCGCCGTGATGGCGTCGCGCTTTGGCCGCGTGGTGGCTGCCGTGCGCGAGAACGAGCAACGCGCCATGCTGCTGGGCTACAACGCCAGTTTCTACAAGCTGGCCGCCTTCACGCTGGGCGGCGCGCTGGCGGGCCTGGCCGGCATGCTCTATGCCAACTGGGGCGCGTTCGTCAGCCCCGGTGTGTTCGGGCTGGCGCAGTCGGCGCAGATCATCATCTGGGTCATTGTGGGCGGGCGCGGCACGCTGATCGGCCCCATCGTCGCCTGCGTTGCGCTGCAAGCCATGGTCACGCGGCTGGGTGCGCAACATACGGTGGACACAGGCTTGGTGCTGGGCGTGATCCTGATCCTGTTCGTGCTGCTGATTCCGCGCGGGCTGGCGCCCACCATCGCGGATGCCGCGCGCCGCCTGTGGCGGTCGTCATCGCGCTCGGCCACGCCTGCCGTCAAGGAGCAAGCATGAACGACATGCTGTTGGAAACGCAGGGCTTGAGCGTCAGCTTTGGCGGCGTGCACGCCGTGCGCGATGTGGACTTCCGCTTGCAGCGCGGCGAGGTGCGCTGCCTGATCGGCCCCAATGGGGCAGGCAAGAGCACCTTCTTCAAGATGCTGTCGGGCCAGCTGCGGCCCAGCCGGGGCGAAATCCGCTTCAAGGGTAAACCGCTGCGCGGCCTGGCCACGCACGAAGTTGCCCGGCTGGGCATAGGCATCAAGACGCAGGTGCCCAGCGTCTTTGAAGGGCTGGATGTGCTTGAAGGCTTGCGGCTGGCCGCGGGCCGTCGCAGCGACGGCGATCCCGCCGACATCGCCGCGCGGGTACTGCAGGAAATCGGCCTGCAATCCGTGGCGCATCAAGCAGTCAATGCGTTGGCGCACGGCCAACGCCAATGGGTGGAGCTGGGCATGATCCTGGCCTCGCGTCCCGAACTGGTGTTGCTGGACGAACCCGCCGCCGGCATGACCCAGCAAGAAGTACGCAAGACCGCGGACCTGATCGCCGCCATCAACCGCCACAGCACCGTGGTGGTGGTTGAACACGACATGGCCTTCATCCGCCTGATTGCCGGCCGCATCACGGTCTTCAACCAGGGCGAGGTGCTGGCCGAAGGCAGCTTTGACGACATCATGGCGCACGCTGAAGTGCGTGCCGCCTATCTGGGCAAGCAAGGAGAGCCGCATGCTCAAAGCGCATGAACTGAAGGCCGGCTATGGCCGCATTCCCGTGCTGCACGGCGTGGGGTTCGAGATGGCCCCGGGTGAATTCACCGGTGTGCTGGGGCGCAACGGCATGGGCAAGACCACGCTGCTGCGCACGCTGATGGGCGAACTTCCGCTGACCGGGGGCTCTCTGTCCATGGATGGCCGGGACCTGGGCGCGTTGGCGCCGTATGCGCGCGCCCGCCATGGGCTGGGTTTCGTGCCGCAGGGCCGGCAGATCTTCCCGGCGTTGACCGTGGCCGAAAACCTGCGCATGGGCTGCGTGAAGCAATTGAGCCAGGCCGACGCCAAGATCGCGTCGGTGCTGAAGGTGTTCCCGCGTTTGCAGCGCCTGCTGGACCGGCCGGGCGGCAGCCTGTCGGGCGGCGAGCAGCAATTGCTGGCGCTGGCCCGCTGCCTGTGCGGCGACCCCAAGCTGATGTTGCTGGACGAACCCACCGAAGGCATCCAGCCTTCAATTTGCGACGAGATCGTGGAGGCCTTGCAGAACCTGCGGGCGTCCCATGGCATCGCCATTTTGCTGGTCGAGCAAGACATCGACTTCCTGTGCGCCTTGTCCGACCGGATTCTGGTGCTGGAGAAAGGCGAACTGATCGCCGATGTGCCGACCGCTTCCACCACACCCCAAGAGATCGCCCGGCGTTACGGCGGTCTGCAATCCTGATACGGAATCCGAGATGTCCCTTCCCCGTCCCACTCTGGAAGCGCTGGACCAGGCCGCGCGTCGCATCGGCCTGAATCTGGACGACGCCACGCTGCGCGCCTACGACAGCATTCTGGAAGCCACCTTTGCCGAGTATGACCAGGTCGACGCCATGATCGACCAGCCGCCGGTGGTGCGTTACCCGCGCACCCCGGGCGTGCAGCCCGAAGACAATCCGCTCAACGCCTGGTACGTTCGCACCGAGATCGACGGCCGCCCGGACGGCCCGCTGGCGGGCAAGCGCGTGGTCTTGAAGGACAACATCTGCCTGGCTGGCGTGCCCATGATGAATGGCGCGGCCACGCTGCGCGGCTATGTGCCCGACCAGGACGCCACGGTGGCCACGCGCATCTTGGATGCCGGCGGCCGCATCGTGGGCAAGGCCCATTGCGAATACTTCTGCGTGTCGGGCAGCAGCCACACCGGCGCGGCCGGCCCGGTGCGCAATCCGCGCAACCCGGCGCATGCGGCGGGCGGCTCCTCGTCCGGCGCGGCGGCGCTGGTGGGCGCCGGCGAAGCGGACATCGCCATTGGCACCGACCAGGGCGGTTCCGTTCGCATACCGGCCGCCTATTCCGGCATCTACGGCATGAAGCCCACCCACGGCCTGATTCCGTACACCGGCATCATGCCCATCGAAATGACGCTGGACCATGCCGGCATCATGAGCGCCAACGTGGTCGACAACGCCCGCTTGCTGGATGCCGTGGCCGGCCCCGACGGCCTGGACCCGCGCCAGCAGAACCTGCCCGCCGAACGCCCCGCTTACGTCGATGCGCTTGACCTGCCCGCGCAGGGCCTGCCCTTGAAAGGCCTGCGCGTGGGCGTGGTGCCGGAAGGGTTTGGATGGAGCAACAGCGATCCCGAGGTCGATCGCGCCGTGCGCCAGGCCGCCGGCCACTTGGCCGCGCTGGGCGCCGAGGTGAGCGAGGTGTCGGTCCCCCTGCATCGCAAAGGCCACGCGATCTGGACCCCGATTGCCGTGGAAGGCACGACGCAGCAAATGAAGGGGTATAACTACGGCACCAACTGGAAAGGGCTCTATGTGACCGGATTGATGCAGGCGCAGCGCCACTGGCGCGATCACGCCGACGAGTTCCCGCATGACGTCAAAACCTGCCTGCTGGCGGGTGAATACTTCCATGCGCGCTACGGCGGCCAGTACTACGGCAAGGCCCAGAACCTGGCGCGCCGTTTGCGTCTGGCCTACGACCAGGCGCTTGGCCAGGTGGACATGCTGCTGATGCCCACGGTGCCGATGCGCGCGCCCCGGCTGATCGACGCCACCGCCGCGCCGGACGTCTTCGTGACCCGCGCCTTGGAAATGAACGCCAACACCGCCCCGTTCGACGTCACCGGCCATCCGGCCATCTCTGTGCCCTGCGCGCTGCGCGACGGGCTGCCGGTGGGCATGATGCTGGTGGGCCGCCACTTCGACGAATCCACGCTGTACCGCGCGGCCCACGCTTTTGAGCGCGACCTTGATTGGACGGCACTGTGAGCGCGCGCGACGGTCACCGGGTCGGTCTGCTGTTCTCGCACGAGAGCCTGACGGCCGCCACCGAGATCACCCAGGAAAACGCCACGCTGATGGCCATCGACGAGGTCAACGCGGCGGGCGGTATCGATGGCGTTCCGCTGGTGCCGGTGAGCGCGCGCGTGGGTGCGCAACCGCCCGATTACCGCCAGGCGGCCGAATGGCTGTGCGACAGCCAGCGCGTGCCGCTGATCTTCGGCACGCATATGTCCAGCACGCGCAAGGCCGTGCTGCCGGTGGTGGAAAGCCGCCGCGCGCTGCTCTTTTACGCCACGCTGTACGAAGGCTTTGAGTATTCGCCGTATTGCTTCTACACCGGCTCGGTGCCCAACCAGAATTCGGTGCAGCTTGCCAGCTATGTGATCCGTCATTTCGGCAACCGGGTGCTGTTCATCGGCGGGCAGTACGTATACCCGCGCGAATCCAACCGCATCATGCGCGAGCTCTACGAACAGGCCGGCGGGGAAGTGGTCGACGAGGTCTATCTGCCGCTCAACGCACCGCAGGAAGACTTGGCCGAGGTGCTCAAGCGCGCCGTGGCGCTGCGCCCGGACGCCATCTACTCGACCATGGTCGGGCGCGACATCGTCAAGCTCTATCGGGCCTACCGCGAGCTGGGCCTGGACCCCGCGCGCATGCCGATTGTCAGCCTGGCCACCAACGAAACCGATGTGGCGGCGTTGACGGCCGAGCAGGCCGAGGGCCACATCACCGCCGCACCCTACTTCGCCACGCTGGACACCGAACCCAGCCGGCGCTTCTCGCGGGCCTACCAGGCCCGCTTTGGCGAAGACAGCCCCATCACGGCGGGGGCCGAAGCCGCCTACTTTCAGGTGCATCTGGTGGCCGACGCGGCCCGTCGCGCGGGCGGCCTGGCCTTGCCGGCCCTGGTCAACGCGCTGGACGGGGCCAGCTTCGAAGCGCCGCAGGGCCTGGTCACCATCGATGGCGACACCCAGCACACCTCGCTCTGGCCGCGCATTGCCCGCGTGAACGCGCGCCGTCAGTTCGAAATCGTCTACGCGGCGCGCGCCGCGGTACGGCCGGTGCCGTACCTGGTGGACCACGCGCTGGACCCCGAGGCCCTGGCCCTATCGTGACGGCGCCTCGTAACCGGCCCGCGCGCAGCAGCACCGCGCTGCGCGAACTCAACGGCCTGCGCGTGATGGTCCTGCTGCCGCAGGACGCCGAATCACGCTTGCTGATGTCGCACCTGAAGCGCATCGGCTGTGTGCCGACGCAGCAATGGCCCTTGCCCGAACGGCTGGGCGCGGATGCCGACGTGGTGGTGCTGCCCATTGAAGAAGACCAGCGCGACGCCATCCAGCGTCTGGCGGACAGTCTTACCGAGCTGAGCCCGCCCTTGGTCGGCATCGTGGAATACGAAAACCCCGCCACCCTGCAACTGGTGCTGCAAAGCGGTTGTACCGGCGTCATCGAACGCCCCATCCGGCCCTTCGGCCTGTTGACGCAGCTGTTGCTGGCGCGTACCGCGTGGCGCCAGCAGGCCGCCACGCTGGCCCATGTGCGCAAGCTGGAAGGCCGCTATGCGGCCGCCAGCAAGGTGGCTACGGCCAAGACCTTGCTGATCGCTCGCGAGGGCATTACCGAACAGGAAGCGCATCGCCGCATCCAAAGCCGCGCCATGGCCACGCGCTCGTCGCTTGAAGACGTTGCCCAATCCCTTATCAACGAACTGTCCTGATCCCATGACCGCCTTCTCATTTCAGACTGTTGCCCATCTTGTCGTCGAACCCGGACTGGCCCGCCGCCTGGGCGCGTTGTTGCGCGAACGATACGCGGGCGAGCGTGCCGTGCTGGTGACCGACAGCTTCCTGCATCGCAGCGGCGCATTGCAGCCCGCGCTGGACAGCCTGGCGGCCACCGGCTGGCAGACGCTGGTGATCGACGATGTGGTGGCTGACCCGCCTGAAGCCGTGGTCGAGGCCGCGGCCGCGCGCGCACGCGCCTTCAACGCCGACATGGTCATTGGGTTTGGCGGCGGCTCGTCCATGGACGTGGCCAAGCTCGTGGCGGTGTTGTGTCAGGGCGAGCAGCCCTTGTCGGCCATGTATGGCATCGATCAGGTGCGCGGCAAGCGCCTGCCGCTGGTACAGGTGCCGACCACGGCCGGCACCGGCTCGGAAGTCACGCCCATTTCCATCGTCACCACGGGGGCAACGACCAAGAGCGGCGTGGTCGCGCCGCAGCTCTATGCCGATGCCGCCTATCTGGATGCCGAGCTTACCGTCGGCTTGCCGCCGGCCGCCACGGCCGCCACCGGCGTGGACGCGATGGTTCACGCCATCGAGGCCTACACCAGCAAGCGCCTGAAGAATCCCCTGTCGGACCACCTGGCGGTGCTGGCCCTGAAGCTGCTTAGCGCCAATCTGCTGACCGTGTGCCGCGACGGCACGAATTTGCAGGCGCGTTCCGACATGCTGTTGGGCGCCATGCTGGCCGGGCAGGCGTTTGCCAACGCGCCCGTCGGTGGCGTCCACGCCTTGGCGTATCCGGTGGGCGGCATCTTCCATGTGCCCCACGGGCTGTCCAACGCCTTGGTGCTGCCCGCCGTGCTGCACTTCAATGCCCAGGCCGCCGCGCCGCTCTATGCCGAACTGGGTGCGGCGGTGGGCTTGCCGGCAAGCACGGACGCCGCGGCCGGGGCCGCCGCCTTCATCGCCTTCCTGGAAGACCTGATCCGCCAGGCGCAGTTGCCTCAAGGCCTGCGGGCGGTGGGCATTACCGAGGCCGACCTGCCCGCGTTGGCCAGTTCGGCCATGCTGCAGCAACGCCTGTTGATGAACAATCCGCTGCCCATCGACGAGGCGCAGGCGCTGGCCATCTATCGCACGGCGTACTGAGGCGCGGCATAGCCCTTACTGGCTGCCGCCTTGCACCTGGGCGTACTCCACCACCGCGATGTCGCGAAACGCCCGGATCAGCGCCAGCCGGGGCGACACCCGTGACCAGATCAGGCCGAAGCGGCGCGGCTCGCAGTGTTCGGGCAGTGGCAGGGCCAACAAGCCCAGCCGTTCGATCGCGCCGTTGGTGGATTGCGGCAGGATGGCCACGCCCAGGTCGCGGCTGACCATCACCGCAATCGATTCAATGGCGTTCAGTTCGAAACGTTCGCGCGGCGTAATGCCCACGCGCCGCAGATAGTCGTCAACGTGGCGGCCGCCCCAGTCGCTGCGCTGATAGCGGATGAAGGGCTCGGTGGTCAGCAGGCTGTGCGGATGCCGCCCGGCATGGCGGGGCGCCGCCGCCAGCACATAGGGTTCTTCGCGCAGCAACTGCCAGCCCAGGCTTTTTGATAAGGGGTAAGGCGCCTCCAGGGCGATGGCGGCGTCCAGCTCGCCGCTTTCGATGGCGGGATAGAAGCGCACCGAATGCCCCGGCTGAATCTCAACGTTGATCAGTGGATGGCGGCTGACCAGGTGTTCCAGAATGGCCGGCACCATGGAGTTCAAGGCCGTGTTGCCCGCGCCCAGCCTGAGCTCGCCCATCATTTCGTCGGACCGCGCCAGGTAGCGGATCTTCTCGATACGCTCCAGAACCTCGCGCATGGGGCCGATCAGTTCAATCGCCTTGGCCGTCAGGTGCACGGTGCGACCGGCGCGCGCCACCAGCGCCACGCCCAATTCCTGTTCCAGTTTGCGCACTTGCTGCGCCACGGCGCCGTGGGTCAGCCCCAGGCGGCGAGCGGCCTCGGCCATGGATCCATGCTGGCCCACGGCGGCCAGCGTATGTAGGAAGTCGGTGTTCATAACGATAGATATTCTATCTTCTTATCGTAATTTGGCTGTCCCCTGGCGGCGTGGCCCAGCGCCACAATGCCACCAGGAGACTCCAATGAGAAGCAAGCTATTCGTGCCGGGTTCGCGCCCGGACCTCTTCGATAAAGCCATGGCCAGTCAGGCGGATGCGCTGTCTTTCGACCTGGAGGACGCCGTTGCGCCCACCCGCAAGCAAGAGGCGCGCAACACCCTGGCCTACTGGTTGGCGTCGCCCGGGTTCGCGGCGGCACAGGCCTTACATCCCAAGAAAATTATCGTCCGCGTGAACGCGGCCGACACCCCGTACTTTGCCGCCGACCTGGACGCGCTTGGCGGCTTGCCGATTGACCTCTTGAATCTGCCCAAGGTGGAAAGCGCCACCGCGCTGTGCGAGGCTGCCGCCCAAGCCATTGCCGCCGGCTTCCAGAATGAATTCCTCATCACCGTGGAAACCCCGCGCGCCTTGGCCTGCGCGGCCGAATTGGCCGCCGCGCATCCGCGTGTGGCCGGTTTGCAATTGGGCCTGGCCGACCTGTTCGAGCCGCTGGGCATAGACCGATATCAACCCGAAACGCTGCGCGCCGTGATGCTGTCCTTGCGCTTGGGCGCGGGTTGCGCGGGCAAGTACGCCATGGACGCGGCCTATGCGCGCGTGCGCGACGCCGACGGCTTTCGGGCCGAAGCGCAACTGGCCCGTTCGCTGGGTTTTCTGGGCAAGTCCTGCGTGCATCCCAGCCAGATCGCCATTGCCAACGAGGTGTTCGGCTTCAGCGCCGAAGAGGTCGCCGAGGCCGAGCGCATCGTGTCGGCCAGCCGCGAGCAAGACGGCGTGGGCGCCTTCCTGCTGGACGGAAAGATGATCGACGCGCCCTTCGTGCAGCGCGCCCGCGACGTGCTGCTGGCTGCCGGCCGCGCGGCCTGAATCGGGCCTAGGACCTGGCCCCTGGATATTGAGTGAATCGCAACATGGAATTTGAATCCCCCGCCAATCTGCCGCTGGCAGGCATCAAGGTGCTGGACCTTAGCGCCTATATTGCCGGCCCCTACGGCTGCGCCCTGCTGGGCGACATGGGCGCCGACGTGATCAAGGTGGAGCCGCCCGAAGGCGACAACCTGCGCAAGTACCCGTCCACCTTGGCGTCTGAAAGCCGCGCCTTTCTGGGCATCAACCGCAACAAGCGCGGCCTGTGCCTGAACCTGAAAGACGCGGCCGGCCACGACGTGCTGCTTCGGCTGGTGCGCGAGGCCGACGTGCTGGTCCACAACTTCCGGCCGGGTGTGCCGGAACGCCTGCGGATCGACTTCGCCACCCTGTCGGCCGTCAACCCCCGCCTGATCTACTGCGCCATGACGGGCTACGGCGCGGTGGGCCCGATGGCGCGCCACGCGGGTTACGACCAGGTGCTGCAGTCCATGACGGGCATGTGCGCGGCGCAGGCCAAGGCCGACGGCCCGCCCGAAGTGCTGTACGGATCGGTCGTTGACTATTACGGCGCCGCCTTGATCTCGAACAGCGTGTCGGCGGCGCTCTACCAGCGCGAGAAGACGGGGCGGGGCCAGGCTATCGAGGTTTCCTTGCTGGGCAGTGCGCTGGCCATGCAATCGGCCCGCCTGGTATGGGCCGAGGGCGAACCGCGCCACATCGAACGCGACATGCGCTCGGGCGGTATCACGGGCATTCATCCCACGCGCGAAGGCCATCTGTATTTGTCGGCCAACACGCCGCATTTCTGGCGCGCGCTGTGCGGCCACCTGGATCTGCCCGAGCTGGCGGACCACCCCGACTACGACACCGTCAAGAAGCGCGCGGCGCAGGCGGCCGTGCTGGTGCCGCTGGTGCGTCAGGCTTTGTCGCGCGCATCGGCCCGTGAATGGGCGGAGCGCTTTGGCCAGAGCGTGCCCTGCGCCGAGGTGCGGCCGGTGGAAGACATGTTCGACCACCCGCAAGTTGAAGCCATGGGGCTGATGCGCCCGTATCACAGCAAGCAGGCGGGCAATTATCTGGGCCTGGCGCAATGGGCGCATTTCGATGCGTCCGGCGACGCCCGCGCCAGCGTAGGCAAGACCACCGTAGAGGTCACCGAGAACCCCACGGGGAGTGTCGCGGGGCCCGCCACGGGAAGCGCCAACGACAACGCCATCGGCCGCGCCGCGCCGAGTCTGGGGGAACACAGCAAAAAAATACTGTCCACCCTGGGATACACCGCGCAGGAAATTGAGCAATTAATGCAGTCCGCCGTGGTGCAATAAGCCGTAACAAAACGATAGCAAAATTCGTCTGTCACAGGACGAGGAGACCGCAGCCATGAATCAAGCACGCCGCTACCAGCATCGGCCGGAAGGATCGAATTGGGGGGACTTCGGGCACGACGACCAGCTCGGCACCCTGAATCATCTGGACAGCCAGGCGCGCTTGGCCGCGATTGCTGAAATTCAGACCGGCCTGTCGTTTTCCTTGAGCCTGCCGCTGAACGTACCGCGCGCGCCCGTGCTCAACCCGCGCCGCAAGGGCCCGGTGATCCAGCCCGCTGAAAAGAATGGCGTGCCGGTTTACCGCTACCCCTTGGCGCGCGACGTGCCCGGCGCCACCGACGTCGTCAGCGACGACCGCGTCACCCTGTCGCCGCAGTACTCCACGCAATGGGATGCGCTGGGCCATGTGGGGTCGATGTACGACGCCCATGGCACCGGCGACGCCCAGCCCACCGGCTACAACGGCTTTACCGTCAGTGAACCTCAAACCGACAACTTCACCGGCACCCAGGACCTGTCCATTGCGCCGATGGCGCGGCACGGCATTCAGGGCCGTGGCGTGATGGTGGACTTGCGCGCCCGCTTTGGCGACGCGCACCGCAAGGTGTCCTATCGCGACCTGATGGACGTGATGCAGGCCGATGGCGTGCAGGTCAGGCCGGGCGACGTGCTGTGCCTGCACACGGGCCTGGCCGATTTGGCGCTGACCTTGGGCGACGACGAACAAGACCGGCTCAAGACCAGTTGCTGCGTGCTGGATGGCGCGGATGCGCAACTGCTGGCCTGGATCAAGGACAGCCGTATCGCGGCCATCGCCGCCGACAACCACGCGGTGGAATTGCGCAACCATCATCTGGATTCGGGCACGGGGCCGTTGCTGCCCCTGCACGAACAATGTCTTTTCAAGCTGGGCCTGCCGCTGGGCGAGCTTTGGCACCTGACCCCGCTGGCGCAATGGTTGCGCCAGCATGGCCGACACGCTTTTTTCCTGACCGCCGCACCCATGTACGTGCCCGGCCTGGTGGGCGCGCCGGTCAACCCCATCGCGACTGTCTGACTTTGCCGGGCGGATCGCGCCACGATTCCATGATCCATTTGACATCCCCGTAGGGGGGATTTGAGGAGCACACATGAAGAAGACCTACATTGCGGCCCTGGCCGCCACCATTGGCCTGACCAGCGCGTTGGGCACGGCCCACGCCGCCGGTTACCCCGACCAGCCCATCACCCTGGTGGTGCCGTATTCCGCGGGCGGCGGCGCCGACAACGCCGCGCGCATCATCGCGCAAGGCATGAGCGAAGTGGCCGGCCAAAGCGTGGTCATTGAAAACAAGGGCGGCGCCAGCGGCGCGATCGGCGCGTCTTACGTGGCGCGTGCGAAGCCGGACGGCTACACGGTGCTGTACGACGCATCCGCCTTCGCGATCAACCCGGCGCTGCGCAAGCTGCCCTACGACGTGAAGAAGGACTTCATCCCGGTCTCGCAAGCCATCAGCGTGCCGAACATCCTGGTGGCGGCGCCCGGCTCGGCCTTCAACAACCTGCCTGACTTCATCAGCGCCGCGCGCGCCAACCCGGGTCGCTACACCTTCGCGTCCTACGGCCCCGGCAGCCTGGCGCAGATGGCCGCCGAACTGCTCAAGAAAGACGCGGGCATCGACGTGGTGCATGTGCCCTACAAGGGCGGTGCGCCGGCCATCGTCGACGTCATGGGCGGTCAGGTCGACGTCTATTTCGCCAACGCCGCATCCAGCCTGAACTACGTCAGCGGCGGCAAGCTGAAGGCGCTGGCGGTGTCGTCGGCCAAGCGCATGCCCGAACTGCCGAAGGTGGCGACCGTTGGCGAAGCCGGCATCAAGGACTTTGACGTGTCGGAGTGGAACGGCTTCTTCCTGCCGGCCGGTTCCGACCCCGCCGTGGTGGCCAAGCTGCAAGACCTGGTGCAAAAGGCGCTGGCGCGCCCCGACACCCGCGAAAAGCTCGGCAAGCTGGGCCTGACCGCGGTGGGCAGCAGCGCGGCTGACTTCGCCAAGTTCGTCGACGCCGAACAAGTGCGTTGGGCCGAGGTCGTGAAAGCCAATAACATCTCGGTGAATTGATCGACATGGGCGCGGGCGGATTTTCTGCCCGTGCCCCTGTCCTCAGGCATTCACGCAAAGAGGGATCACATGAGCCGGGAAGACGATTTCGAGCGGGGCTTGGCCAACCGCCGCGCAGTGCTGGGCGATGAATGGGTGCAGCGCTCGCTGGACCGCGCCACCACGTTCACGGCCGACTACCAGAACATGATCACGCGCTATGCGTGGCACGACATCTGGAGCCGGCCCGGCCTGCCGCACAAGGCCCGTCGCATGATGGTGCTGGCGGTGACGCTGTCGCTGGGCCGCTGGGAAGAATTCGAGCTGCATGTGCGCGCCGCGTTGACGGCGTCGGATGACTCTCGCCTGACACCGGATGAGCTCAAGGAAGTGTTGCTGCAGAACGCGATCTACGCGGGCGTGCCCGCCGCCAACACCGCGTTCAACCTGGCGCAGGCCATCCTGCGCGAGGTCGCCGAGCAGATCGGCTACGAGCTGACCGCCGCCGACCCGCGCCAGGCGGATCTGTTCAGCGGCGCGTCATCCTGATCCAAGCTTGTCTTTACCCCGGGCCGGAGTGAAAATCGCCGCTTGGCGTGCTGCACGGCAGCACATGGACGATGTCAGATCCGGCCGCCAGGGGAACGCAGTGAAGGATGCAGTCCAATACCAGACGCACACCGTAGCCGAACTCGTACCTGACTCGTCGTCGAAGTGGCTGTATCGCTGCGCGATGAGCTTGCTCAAGCATCCGGTGGACGACGCCATCGCCGAGCAGTTGTCTTTCATGGGCGAAACATCGGATGTCGACCGCGCCTGGTTCATTGAATACCGGCCCGACATGCTGCGCTTTCGCAACACCCATGAATGGTGCCGGGGCCAGACGCAGCCCTTCGTGGCCGAGCTTCAGGATGTGCCCACGACCTTGATCGCGTGGCTGCACAAGTTCATGGTGCAAGGCTATGCCGTGGCCATCCACGATGTGCACGACCTGCCGCGCACCGCGCGCATCATCCAGGCCGAATTCGTGCGCCAGGGCAACAAGAGCGTGCTGAGCGTGCCGGTATTCCACGACAAGAAGCTATGCGGGATCATCGGCTTCGACACCACGGTCCAGCATCGGACCTGGTCCGCCGCCGAGATCAACGCCCTGTATCAATGCGCCAACCTGATCGGGCAGGCCAAGTATGCGCAAAGCCTGCGGCAGAGCCGCACGGCGATGCATGAAAGCGCCACGTCCGTGGTCTATCTGAACATGCGCGGCGTGGTGCGAGGCGTACAGCCCGAGGCCATCGTGGGCGTGCGATCGGCCGGCAACTACAGCGAGATCTGGCTGGAAGACGGTTCGATGGTGCTGGATTCCCGCTCCTTGGGGCTGTGGTCGACCTTGCTGCCCGACAAGCTCTTCTTCCGCGTGCACCGCACCGCCATTGCCAATGCCTTGCATGTCATGGACGTGGACCGCCGACGCGTCGACAAGTGGCTGATCCGGATGCGATCAGTGGAGAACGCCTGGCCGGTGTCGCGCTCGTACCGCCGCCCGTTGCGCGAACGCATGGGGATTTGACTCCGGGGTTTTGACCCCCGGATTTGACTCACCCCGCCATGCCGTTCGTCATGCCGGAATGTTGTTTCGTCCTTGCAATGTGGCCAATGCCGGAGTTTTTGGGATCATCTCGCTTGGCGGGACTTCCCGCTTCCCCAAGGCACTCTTGAGAGAATCGGCATGCTGGCGTCTCGCGTCCTATCGCGCTTTACCTTCCTGGCCGTGGCCGCCGCTTGCGTGTTGGGCACGACCCCGGCCCGCGCCACGGACCTGGCCTTGCAAGACGCCGTGTCCATGGCCGGCATGCAGCTCTATCTGAACGCTGGCGCACCCGCCGTCATCATCGCCGTGGTGCGCGGCGATGATGTGTTCATTCAGGGCTATGGAGAAACGGCGCCTGGCAATGGCGTGGAACCCGACGAACATTCCATCTTCCGGATCGCCTCGGTCTCCAAGGTATTCGCTGGCGACGTGCTGGCATCGCTGGCGGCTCAGGACAAGCTTAAGCTGACGGATCCCCTGTCCAAGTACGCACCCGCCAACGCCAGCGTGCAGACCCAGGGCCGCCCCATCACCCTGCTGGACCTGGCCACGCATTCGGCGGGCCTGCCGCGCGAACTGCCGGACCCGAACGCCAAGCCGTCCGACAACCCCTTCGCCGCCTTCGACCGCGCGTACTACTGGAAGTGGATCGGCGCCAACCCGCCCGCCTATCGGCCCGGCACCACCACGCTGTACTCGAACCTGGGCTTTGGCCTGTTGGGCGATGCGCTGGCGCGGGCGGGGGGCGCCGACTATTCCACGGTGCTGACCAACGAAGTCATCAAGCCCGCCGGGCTGGTCGACACGACCAACGTGCTGAACGACGCGCAGAAAAAGCGCTTGATGACGGGCCTGGATCCCTTCGACAAACCCGATCCGAACGCGCCGGTTCCTGACGTGATGTACGCCAGCGCCGGCATCTATTCCACGGCCGGCGACATGGCGCGTTGGATGCGCTGGCACCTGGACGGCGCCAGGCAAGGCAAGGAAGCGTTCACCCTGGCCCACACGATGTGGCTGCCGTATGACGGCTTGAAGTCGGTGGTGGGCACGGAAGTGACCGATGCCGATGGCATGGGCCTGGGCTGGGTCGTCAGCCTGCCCCGCGATGGCGCGCCCTTGTTGCTGGGCAAAAGCGGCGGCCTGGGCGGCTTCATGAGCTACGCGGTGTTGTCGCCCAATCGTGATCTGGGCATATTCGTCGTGGCCAGTCGGGTCAACTTCGCCATGTTCGGGAACATCCATTCCCAAGTGCGCGAACTGGCGGCCGAGCTGGCGCGGTGATCGGGTTTGGCCGGTGTCCAGCAATGGGCGCGTGTATTGCAAAATCGCTTTGCCAGGCCAGTGCCTTGTTCGCCCTGGCGGCTGGCGCGGTGTCCGCGCAAGAGGGCCCCGACCCCTTCAAGACCGAGATCTTCCTGACGCCCTACAGCCAGTTGGGCGACGGCGCGGACGCCTATCCGCATGTGAACGGCCGCTTCTTGCTGATGACCGGCTACACCGGCTTCTTTGGCATCCAGGACGATAACGGACAGATTCCGCGTTCGCATTGGAGCAGCGTGCAGCCCACGGCGGAAGCCGCGCTGGTCTTGCAACTGACGCAGCGCTTTTCGATCCGGACCAAGGCCACGCTCAACTCGTCAAACAACGAAACGAAGGACAACGCCTTTTCGGATCTGGGCGTGGACCTGGACAACCTGTTCGCCGCCTACACCGCGGACCGCTACGCGCTGTACGGCGGCAAGATGGACCTGGGCTTTGGCGACGCCTGGCACGTCATCGACGGCCTGTACAGCGGCTTCAACGAGAACTCGGAATTTCGCGGATCCATCGGCCTGGGTGGTCGCTACACCCTCGACGCCGGCGGCCATGGCACGCACTCGGTGGCGGCGGTGCTGTTCAAGCGCGACGACACTGCCCTGAACCATCGGCTTAGCGTGGACGATGGTTTCATCCGGCCCGACCAGCCGCCGCCATTCAGCGACCAACTGAAATCGTTCATCGTGTCTTATGACTTTCGTGGCTTGCCGGGCTGGGACGGGCTGTCCGGCGGGGTGGACGCCGGCCGCTTGCATGTGGACCCGGGCCAGGGCGAAAGCGCCAACACGGTTTCCGCCCGGCTTCGTTACGACGCGCCGCTTGCCAACGCCTGGAACCTGAGCTGGTTCAACGAAGCCACCTACGCCAGCGCGTTCCGGGGCGCGCCGGTAGGCAACGGCAATGGGGTGACGTCGGTATCGCTGTCGCGGGAACGCTGGCAATTCACCGCGACGGCCGCCGCGCGCAAGTTGTCGGGTAGCAACGGCAAGCTGGCGCAGTACGGCTTGCAAGACGAGTGGGACTGGGCGCTATCGGGCGCGGTCACCTACGTGACGCCGATGGGCTTCATCATTCAGGCCGGCATCACGCATCAGCGCGATCAGGCCATCCGCATCAACCAGGGCGTGTTCCGCATCGCCTATCAAGCGGGGTTCTAAGGTCATCATGACGAACAAAAAATCCATCATCGCCAGCGCGGTCGTGCTGGCATTGGGCGCGTCGATGGCGGCGCGGGCGCAGCCGATTTCCATTGAAAGCCACACCAGCCCGCCTGCGGACGCCATCGCGATCCCGGCGGGCAGCAAGGACCTGGCGGTGAAGAACTTGCCGGGCATTGTTCAGGACATCATGGCGCGCAGCCAGGTGCCCGGCATGGCAGTGGCGGTGGTCATCGATGGCAAGACGGTGCTGGCCCAAGGCTGGGGCACGCGCGAGGCAGGCAAGAACGCGCCCGTGGATGCGCGCACGGTGTTCCAGATTGCGTCCATCTCGAAGTCGCTGTCGGCGACCGTGGCGGCCATCGAGGTTTCCCAGGGCAAGGTGTCGTGGGACGACCCGGTTGCGCGGTATCTGCCGGACTTCGCGCTCAGCAACGCCTACGTTTCCACGCACGGCACCATCGGCGATTTCTTCGCGCACCGCTCGGGGCTGCCAGGCACGGCGGGCGACGACCTGGAAGACCTGGGCTATACGCGCAACGACGTCATTGCGCGGCTGCGGCTGCAACCCTTGGACGCGTTTCGCACGTCGTATCACTACGCGAACTTCAGCACGACGATAGGCGCCGAGGCGGTCGCGAAAGCGGCGGGCCGGCCTTGGGAAAGCCTGGCGCAAGACCTGCTGTTCAAGCCGTTGGGGATGACGTCCACCAGTTATCGCTACGACGACTTCATGGCGCACGCCAATCGCGCCGTGCTGCACGGCTATCAGAAGGGCAAGTTCGTGCCGCTGGGGCAGCGCAATGCCGATCAGCAGGCGCCGGCGGGCGGCGTGTCGTCCACGGTGGTCGATCTGGCGCAATGGCTGAAGCTGTTGCTGGCCAACGGCCAATACCAGGGCAAGCCCATGATTGCCGCCAGCGCGCTGCTGCCCGCCTTGTCGCCGCAATCATTCAGCGCGCGTGCCCACGACATCGACGCGCGTTCCGGCTTCTATGGCTATGGTTTCAACGTCAACACGGAGTTGGGCGGACGCCCATCGATGGGGCATTCCGGCGCGTTCCTGATGGGCACGGGCACCACGTTCAAGGTCGTCCCGTCCGCCGGCATCGGCATCGTGGTGCTGACCAATGGGGCGCCGGTGGGCGCCGCCGAATCCGTAGCGGCCACCTTCATCGATACGGCGCTGTACGGCAAGCCCACGCGCGACTGGTACGCGGCTTATCACGGCGCCATGCTGGGCTTCTTTGAACCGCAGGCCGATCTTTCCGGCGCCGCCAAACCCGCGACGCCCACCCCCGCCAAGCCGCTGCGCCAGTACGTGGGCCGCTATGACAACGCCTACTACGGCCCTGCCGAGATTCAAGAGGCCGGCGGCGCGCTGACGCTGGTGCTTGGGCCCAAGGGCATGCGGTTTCCGATGAGGCACTGGGACGGCGACACGTTCGCCTTCGCGCCCGCCGGGGAAGCGGATCTGGTCGACTCGCAGGCTTCTATCGTGTTCAAGATGGGCCAGGGCCAGGCCAGCGGCCTGGACATCAAGTTCTATGACGAGACCGGCCTGGGGCGCTGGGTCCGCAAGTAAGGGCAAGCCGTCGCAAGACGGCGGTGTGATGGGGGCCTGATCGCAGGTGGTATCTTGTGCCTGTTTTCACCACCCGCCCTACCCATGTCCGACCCCCATCTTCCCGCCGACGCGGCGCCTTCCGACGCCGCATCTTCCGACGCGCCCGCCGCCATCCATCGGCCTTTCGTCCAGAACGCCGGCACGCGCCGCACGCTGCATTTCACGCAGAAGGAAATCCAGAGCAGCATGTCGGTGCTCAACCCCGATGCGCTGGAAATCGAATACACGCGAATGATGATGGGCTTCGTGCTGTTCAAGCCGGAGCCCGCCCGCATGCTGATGGTGGGCCTGGGCGGTGGCTCACTGCCCAAGTTCTGCTATCGCTACCTGGCCGGCACCCAGATCGAAGTGGTCGAGATCGACCCCGCTGTCATCGCGCTGCGCGACACCTTCATGGTGCCGCGCGACGATGAGCGCTTCCAGGTCATCCAGGCCGACGCCGCCGACCATCTGCGCGGCCTGTCTGACCACGCCGACGTGATTTTCCTGGACGGTTACGGCGTGGGCGGCATCCCCGACGCCCTGTGCTCGGAAGCGTTCTACGCCGACTGCTTCCGTGCGCTACGCGACGACGGCATTCTGGTCATCAACTACCACGTGAACCACCCCATGCACCACGACTACCTGGCCCGCGTGCGCGCCTCGTTCGGGCCGGCAATGTTCGAAGTGGTGGACGACGACATGACCAACAGCATCGTCTTTGCCTGCAAGGGCGACCTGTTGAACGACCCCGCCGCCGCGGAACTGAAGCGGCCAGCGTCGATACCCCGTGACGCCTGGCGCCAGTTGATGCCGACGATGCGGGTGATCGGGGCGACGCTGGAGCTTCGATAGGCCACCGGATGCTTGGCCGTCCGGCTAGCTACGCCACCTTTCGAATCAGCACCGGAATCGACTTGTAGCTGGGCGTGCCGCTTTGCTTGTCCTGGTAGTCCAGCGGGCAAAGGTCATTGGCTTCGGGGTAGTACGCGCCGACCGAGCCGGCCGCGATGTCGTAGGCAATCGCCGTCAACCGCAGGCGCCGATGCGACTGGCCGGGCAGGTCGGTCTGAAGCTCGACGTCGTCGCCGGGTTCCAGGCCGTGGCGCGTCAGGTCGGATGCATTCATGAACAGCACGTCGCGCCGGCCGAACACGCCACGGTAGCGATCGTCCAGGCCGTAGATGGTGGTGTTGTATTGGTCGTGGCTGCGCAGCGTGGTCAGCGTCAGGCTGCCGGGCGATCCGGCGGGGTCTTCCTGCAAGCCACCATCTTGTATTCCCTTGAACGGCAGAAACTCAGCGCGGCCCGAGGGCGTTTTCCAGATGCGCTCGGTGGGCGGCAGCGGCAGGCGGAAGCCGCCCGGCTTCAGGATGCGTTCGTTGTAGCCATGAAAGTCCGGGTACACCTGTTCGATCAGGTCGCGGATGCGGCCGTAGTCTTCCACCAGTTGTCGCCACGGGACGCGGCTGGCGGGCAGCGTGGCGGCGGCCATGGCGGCGATGATGGCGGGTTCCGAGCGCAGGTGCTCGGACGCCGGCGCCAGCTTGCCGCGCGAGGCATGCACCATCGACATTGAGTCTTCCACGGTGATGGACTGCGCGCCGCTGGCCTGCACGTCGCTTTCCGTGCGGCCCAGCACCGGCAGGATGATCGCGTCGCGGCCAATCAGCAACTGCGAGCGGTTCAGCTTGGTGTTCATGTGCACGGCAAGGTCCAGGCGGCGCATACCGGCCTCGCACTGGCTGGTGTCGGACAAGGCCATGGCAAGGTTGCCGCCCAGGCAGATCAGCGCGCGCGCCTCACCGTTCACCATCGCCTTCATGGCGTCAACAGCGTCGTGTCCATGGCGTTCGGGCGGGCGGAAGCCAAACGTCTTTTCAAAGTTGTCGAACATCACCGGGTCGATCTTTTCGGTGATGCCGACGCTGCGGTTGCCTTGCACATTGGAGTGCCCACGCAGCGGGCAGATACCGGCGCCGGGCTTGCCGAAGTTGCCCCGCATCAGCAGCAGCGCGGCGATCTGCTGCACGTTCTGCGTGCCGCGCGCATGCTGGGTGATACCCATGCCGTAAGTGACGATGGTGGCCTTGGACCTGGCGTAGGCGGCGGCCACCTGTTCCAGTTCCGCGCGCGCCAGGCCGCTGGCTTGTTCGATGTCGGCCCAGGCGGTGTCGTCCAGGTCTTGCACGTAGGCGTCAAACCCGTTCGTGTGCTCCGCGATGAACGCGTGATCCAGAACGCCAGACGCCTTGCGGTCCGCCTCCACCAGCGCCTTCATGATGCCCTTGAGCGCCGCCGCGTCGCCGCCAACCTTCACCTGGTAATACGTGGACGCGATGCGGGTCGAGCCGAACGTACCCATTTCGATGGGGTCTTGCGGGTCGGCGAAGCGTTCCAGCGCGCGTTCGCGCAAGGGGTTGAACACGATGATCGGCACGCCGCGCCGGGCGCATTCATGCAAGGTGCCCATCATGCGCGGGTGATTGGTGCCGGGGTTGTGGCCCATCGAGATGATCAGGTCGCAGGCGTCGAAATCATCCAGCGACACCGTGCCCTTGCCGATGCCGATGGCTTGCGGCAACCCGACGCTGGTGGCCTCGTGGCACATGTTCGAGCAGTCGGGAAAGTTGTTGGTGCCGAACTCGCGCGCAAACACGCTTAACAGAAAGGCGGCCTCGTTGGAGGCGCGGCCAGACGTGTAGAACTCCACCATGTCGGGGGCCGGCAGGCTGGACAGCGTGCGCCCGATGTGGGCAAAGGCCGCGTCCCACGAGATGGGCTGATAGGTGTCGCTGGTGGCGTCGTACCGCAACGGATGCGTCAGGCGGCCGGCGTCTTCCAGCTGGTGATCGCTCCAGGTCAGCAATTCGGTGACGGTGTGCGCGGCGAAGAATTCAGGCGTGACCCGCTTCTTGGTGGCTTCCCAGGTGACCGCCTTGGCGCCGTTTTCGCAGAACTGGAAGGTGGACGTATGGGCCTTGTCGGGCCAGGCGCAGCCCGGGCAGTCAAAGCCGTCCGGCTTGTTGGTGCGCAGCAGAAGCACGGGCGCTTCGGCGATCCGCATCTGGTCGGCCACGGCCTGGGCCGTGGCCTTGAGCGCGCCCCAGCCGCCGGCGGGGGCGTCGTAGCGTTGAATGCCGGTCAGGCGGTTTGGTTTCTTGGGCGGGTTCTTGCTTGGCTTCATAAAAATCTCTGGTTCAAGATGCTATGAAGCACTGTATGCCAAGCGCCGTCAATAAATTGTGACGGACGGGCCTAGCCGATCGGCCACTTCGGCAAACGGATCTTGCGGTATGGCAGGCTGCGCCAATCCGGGCTGGCGGAACCGGGCGCGGCAACGTACAGCACGGCGTGGGCCAGCGGCGCGTAGCGGGCGTAGAAGTGATGGGCCGACTTCACCACGATGAGGCGTTGCGCCTTCAGATCGCAGCCCAACTGCGTGAAGAGGTCCGTGTGATAGGCCTGCGTGCGCAGCGACACCAGCGCGATCAGAATGCCGTCCGCATCGACCAGCGCGCAGTCGCCCAGTGCGATGCGGGTGTCGGCGTTGCCGGTCATCATCATGTTGGCGTGCGTGCCGACCACGCGGCAGCGCGCGTCCACGGGCGAGCCCGACAGCGGGCCGATCTTGCCACCAATGCGCAGGTCCAGTTCCGCGCCCACCCCCGCGTCGAAGGCGATGCGCGCGGCCACGGGGTCCCACATCGGCCCCAGCGCGGCACCGCGAACGCCGCGTTCGCGCAGGCGCGCCAGGATGTACGTCGAGTCGCCGGCCGCGCCGCTGCCGGGGTTGTCGGACCGGTCGGCCAGCACAATCGGACCCTGGCCGAACGCCAGGGCTTCGTCCAGCGCGTCATCCACGCCGCGGTAGGGCACCATCAATTGCTCGCGCATGCCGATCAGTTCGTCGGCCAGGGTTCGCGCCAGCGCTTGCGCGGCGGTAGCGTCGCCATCGGTGTAGACCAGCACCTTGGTGCCCATCTCCGGTACGTCGCCGGTGGCGAAACCCTGCGCCACCGAAATCGACAAGATGCCATCGCGGTTTTCCAGCGCCTTGATGCGGCTGACAAAGGCGCGCGCGGGGTCGCGCGTGGTGTGCATGGGCACCACCATGTCGCAATCCACCAGCGCTGGCGTGGGGTGTTGCCGGCCCTGATGCGCCGCGCGGCACAGCTCAACGAGTTCGCAGGCGCGCTCGTACACATCAATGTGGGGATACTCCTTGAACAGCACCAGCACGGTGGCCTGCTCCACCATCAGTGGCGTCAGATGGGCATGCGGATCCAGTTCGGCGCCCACGGTCACATCGGGGCCGACCAGCTCGCGCACGCGGCGCAGGATGTCGCCTTCGCAATCGTCATAGCCATCGGCAACCATCGCACCATGCAGGCCCAGCAGCACCATGTCCACGGGCAACGCGGCGCGCAGGTCGGCCAGCAGTTCATCACGCAGGGTTTCGTAGGCGGCGCGCGTGGTGATGCCGCCCGGTTGCGCCGACGCGACCAGCCCTTCCACCACCGTCCAGCCGTATTCTTGGGCACGCTCGCGCGCCACCCATAACGGCCCGCCGTAGAACGTCATGTGGTCAGGGTGCGTACCCGCCGGCAGGTATTCGCGCGACGTGAAGGCCGCCAGGCCCGTGGGCAAGGGCGAAAACGTGTTGGTTTCTGTGGCGAGTGCGCCGGTGAAGATACGCATGGGACGGCTCCAAAAGGCGCGCGGCGCCCGATCAGGGTTGGAAGGGGGCGGCGTCGATGGGCAAGGCGCCGCCCGTCATCTGCGCGGTCAGCAAGGCGGCGCTGCCGCAGGCCAGCGTGAAGCCCAGCGCGCCCTGGCCCAGGTTCAGCCACAGGTTGTCGGCGGCGCGGCTTTTGCCGATCAGCGGCTTGCTGGTGGGCGTGGCGGGCCGCACGCCCGCCCAGGCCTGCGCGCGGGACAAGTCCAGGCGGGGAAACGCTTCGACCACCTGGCGCCGCAGCGTGTCCAGCCGCGTGGCGTCCACTTCGTCATGCTTGGCGCCGATGTCGACCATGGCGGCAATGCGCAGCACCTTGCCCAGGCGCGCGTAGACGATGCGCCGCTCGTAGTCGGTGACGCTGATGGTCGGCACGTCGGTGGTGTCCGCCGTGATCGGCACGCTCAGGCTGTAGCCCTTGAGCGGATAGAGCGGTACGCGCTGGCCCAGCGCCGCCAGCAGCGGCCGGCTGCCGATACCCGAGGCGACAACAAAGGCGTCGGCCTGAATATC
Source organism: Achromobacter spanius (assembly GCF_003994415.1). Classification (NCBI taxonomy): domain Bacteria; kingdom Pseudomonadati; phylum Pseudomonadota; class Betaproteobacteria; order Burkholderiales; family Alcaligenaceae; genus Achromobacter; species Achromobacter spanius. The sequence goes on from NZ_CP034689.1 coordinate 332,204, forward strand.
GCCCGCCGCCGTCTGCGCGGCGACGATGCGGCCGCGTTCGCGGCGCAGGCGCTTGACGCGGGTGTCCATGTGCACCGTCACGTTGCCGGCCTGACGCAGCCGTTGGAACAGGGAATCCGTAAAGCGATGGCAGTCGGCGGTTTCCTCGCCGGGCGTGTAGACCGCGCCCGCGATGCGCGCACCCATGCCCGCCAGCGCGGGTTCGGCCGCCAGCGTTTCGTCGCGCGAGAGCACGCGTTGATCCGTGCCATGCGCCGCTTGATACCGCACCAGCGCGGCAGCCTTGTCCAGCTGCGCGGCATCGCGATACACAATCAGCTTGCCGGTGCGCGACAGGCCGAAATCCATGGGCGCATCCGCCAGCATCGCGTGCAGTGTGTCGCGGCTGAGGTAGGACAAGGACAACAGCTCGGCGGTGGATGCGCGCGATACCGATGCGCGGCAAGCTCGCAGAAACCCCGCCAGCCACAGCCATTGCGACGGATCGAATCGATAGCGCAAACGCAGCGGCGAATCGCGCCGGAACATCCAGCCCGGCATGTCGGCCAAGGCGCCGGGGCCGGCCAGCGGCGCCACGTAGCTGTAGCTGAGTTGCCCGCCGTTGGCAAAGCTGCTGCCCATGGCCGGCTGCGCCCGTTCGTCCACCAACGCCACGTCGTGCCCCGCCCGCGACAACAGGTGCGCCGTCGTCACGCCGACCACGCCCGCCCCAATTACGCATACCCGCATGACTCGCCTCGTAGGTTCAGGTTGGGCACGATTCTGGGCCGCGCAATGAGGCCGGGCAAATTCCAAATCACATGCCATCCATAACCTTGCGATATGTGTGCGGCGCGCGTGCGTCACCCCGTCGCTCGCTGATTGCCGCCCTATCGTTTTCCCTAAAGCGCGAACGTCGTAAAGCGGCTTTCAACCGCTTTTACCGGGAAAAACACGCACACCATAACCTTGGGTTATCCATAGGCGCACGTTAGCTATTTGTGCCGCGAGTGTGCCCCGCCGATGATCCGCTTACGGAACGCAGCGCCGCCTTGAACAGGATGGCGATGACGGATAACCGGCCTATACAAGGGGAAATGATGACGTCTTACCGGAACGCCGCGTGTGTCGCGGCGCTTGCGCCAGCCTGTCCGGGAGCGCAGCCATGAAGGTCTTCAGCGCTGGTCTGGGCACCGAGACCAACACCTTCGCGCCCATGCCCACCAGCCTTGCGGCATTTCAAGAGCGCGACTACTACCCGGCGGGCACGCATCCCGATTCGGTCACCTTCGCAGGCGCGCCGCTCTACGTGGCGCGCCTGCAAGGTCGCGAGGCGGGGTGGACGCTGGCCGAAGGGCTGGTGACATCCGCGCAGCCGGGTGGCATCACCACGCGCGCCGCCTACGAGACCTTGCGCGACGAACTGCTGGCGGATCTGCGCGCCGCGCTACCGGTCGACATGGTGTTGCTGGGCCTGCATGGCGCGATGGTCGCCGATGGCTATGACGATTGCGAAGGCGACCTGCTGCGCCGCGTGCGCGAGCTGGTCGGCCCCAACGTGACCGTGGGCGCCGAACTGGATCCGCATGCGCACCTGACGCCACTGATGGTCGAGCAGGCTACCGTGCTGGTGCTGTTCAAGGAATATCCCCACACCGATATACGCGAACGCGCGGAAGACCTGCTGGCCTTGTGCCTGGATGCGCAGGCCGGCCGCACGCGCCCCGTCGCCGCGTTGGTGGATTGCGAGATGATCGTGCCCATGCACACCACGCGCGAACCGGCGCGCGGCTTTGTCAGCCGCATGAAAGCGCTGGAAGGCCGCGACGGCATTCTGTCGGTGTCCGCCGCGCAGGGCTTTGCAACCGGTGACGTACCCGAGATGGGCACCAAGGTGCTGGTCTACGCCGATGGCGACGCGGCTTCCGCGCAAGCCCTGGCGCGCACGCTGGCTGATGAATTGATCGGCATGCGCGAGCAGTTGATGGTGCCTTACCGCAGCGTGGACGAGGCGCTGGATGAAGCGTTGGCCTTCGATGGCGGCCCCGTGGTGCTGGCCGACCGGCCCGACAACCCGGGCAGCGGTGCACCGGGCGACGCGACCTTCGTCTTGCGCCGCATGCTGGAACGCGGCGTGAGCAACGCGGCGCTTGGGCCGATGTGGGACCCAGTCGCCGCGCGCATCGCGTTCGACGCGGGCGTGGGCGCCGAACTTGACTTGCGTATCGGCGGCAAGGTTGGCCCGCTGTCCGGCGACCCTGTTGATCTGCGCTGCACCGTCCTCGCGGTGCAGGCGGAACTCGTCATGACGGGGCTATCCGGCGCGCCCGCGCCGATGGGCGACTGTGCGCTGGTTGAAGCGCAAGGCATCCAGATCGTGCTGACATCCGTGCGCAACCAGGCCATCAACATGGACCTGTTCACGCAGTTGGGATGCGATCTCTCGGCCAGGAAGATTGTCGTGGTCAAGTCCGCTCAGCATTTCCATGCCTCGTTCTCGCAGGTGGCGCGCCACATCATCTATGTGGGCGGCCGGGGCGTTGCCACGCCCGATTGGAAGACCCTGACGTATCGCAACATCCGGCTGCCGAAGTGGCCGCTTTAAGATCCTGCCGGCGTAAATGCGCCGGCAAATCCACCAATTTGATGGGAGCCTAGTGCGATGAAAAACCGCCTGCTTTGCCTGTTCTCGATGGCCACGCTTGGCCTTGCCTGCACCTTGGGCGCCGCGCCCGCGCAGGCACAAACGCAAGCCAAGACGCTGCGTATCGTTCCGCACGCCGACCTGAAGGTGCTGGACCCGACGTTCACCACCGCCTACATCACGCGCAATTTTGGCTATATGGTTTACGACACGCTGTTCGCGATGGATACGCACAGCAAGCCGCAGCCGCAGATGGTCGAAAAGTACGAGGCCAGCGCCGACAAGAAGACCTGGACCTTCACGCTGCGGCCCGGCCTGAAATTCAGCGACGGTCAGGCGCTGACCACGGCCGATGTGATTGCGTCGCTGGAACGCTGGTCGGCGCGCGACAACATCGGGCAGGCCATCACGCGCGCGGGCGGCAAATGGGAAGCGCAAGACGACAGCCGCTTCACGCTGACGCTGACGCAACCGTTCGACCTGGTATTGGATGGCCTGGCCAAGGTGTCGAGCTACCCTGCTTTCATCCTGCCCAAGCGTCTGGCGTCCCAGCCGGCCACCCGGCCGCTGACCGAAGTGGTCGGCTCGGGCCCCTACATGTTCAAGCGCGACGAGTGGGTGCCCGGCAGCAAGATCGTGTTCGAGAGGAACCCGAACTACATCGGCCCCAAGGCGCCGGCGGACGGCTTGGCTGGCGACAAGACGCCGCACATCGCCCGCGTGGAATGGCGCGTGCTGCCGGACTCCAACAGCGCAACCGCCGCCCTGACCAATGGCGAAGTCGACATGATCGAGCAGGCGCCCGCCGACTACATCGATGCGTTGCGCGCCAACAAGAACGTCAAGATCGGCGTGCTGGAACGCGCGCAAGGCTACATCGTCCTGAATCAGTCCATGCCGCCGTTCGACAACCCGAAGGCGCGCCAGGCCATTGCGCACCTGATCGACCAGGACAAGTTCACCGCCGCCATGGGCTACCCGGATGACCTGCGCATGAAGTACTGCGCCACGGTCTTCATCTGCGGTGGCCCCAACGACAGCACGGCGGGCGCGGCGCCTTATGCCAAGCCCGATCCGGCGCTGGCCAAGAAGCTGCTGGCGGAAGCGGGCTACAAGGGCGAGAAGCTGGCCATCCTGCTGCCCACCGACCTGGCTTATCTGAATTCCGCCACCTTGGTTGCCATCCAGGCCTTGCAGGATATCGGGGTCAACCTGGACATCCAGTCGATGGACTGGGCCACGCTGACGGCGCGCCGCGCGCGCAAAGCCCCTTTGGACAAGGGTGGCTGGAACATCTTCCTGTCGGCCGCCTCTGAATTCAACGTCGACTCGCCGCTCAGCAACACCTATCTGGGCGCGGTGTGCGGCAACAGCCTGCCGGGCTGGCCGTGCGACAAGAAGCTGGACGAATTGCGCCAGCAGTGGATCTCCGCAACCACCTCCGACGAACGCAAGCGGGTGCTGGACCTGTTCCAGGAGCGCGTCTACGAAGTCTTCCCCGTGATCTCGATTGGCCAATATTCGCGAGCCTTCGCCGCGCACAACAGCCTGAAGAACACGGACAAGATCTGGAGCCTGCCCAACCTTTGGGTGTTGGACAAGTAGTCCGCGCCCGCCGCTACCGATACGCGAGACAACTATGGGTTACATCATTCGGCGCGTGCTGGCCATCGTGCCAGTCATGGCGGTGGTGGCAGTGATCGTGTTCCTGCTGATCCACCTGTCGCCCGGCGACCCGGCGGCATTGATCGCCGGGGACTTCGCCACCGCGGAAGACATCGCCACGCTGCACACGGCGCTGGGCCTGGACGAGCCGCTGTGGCGGCAGTTCGGGCTGTGGGCCGGCAAGTTGCTGCAGGGCGATCTGGGCACGTCGATCTTCACGCAGGTTCCCGTGACGCAACTGCTGTCGCAGCGCGTGGAACCGACCTTGTCGATCGCCGCCATCACGATGCTGGTATCCATTCTGGTGGCGGTGCCGCTGGGCGTGTTGGCGGCCTATCGCGCCGGCACCTGGATCGACCGTCTGGTCATGCTGTTCGCGGTGCTGGCGTTTTCCTTGCCGGTGTTCCTGGTGGGTTATCTGCTGATCTACGGCTTTGCCGTCAAGCTGCAATGGCTGCCGGTGCAGGGCTACGTCAGCCTGTCCAATGGCGTCGGGCCGTGGTTGCGCAACCTGACCCTGCCCTGCATCAACCTGGCGCTGGTGTACATCGCGCTGATCACGCGGATGACGCGAGCCACCGTGGTCGAAGTGCTGCACGAAGACTACATCCGCACCGCGCGCGCCAAGGGCCTGGCCGTATTGCCGGTGCTGGAGCACGCGCTGCGCAACGCCGCCATTCCCATTGCCACGACGGTGGGCGTGGGCATTGCGTTGTTGATTGGCGGCGTGGTCGTGACCGAGACGGTGTTCGCCATACCGGGCATTGGCCGCCTGGTCATCGACGCCGTTCAGCACCACGACTACCCCGTGATCCAGAGCGTGCTGCTGATCTCGGCCGGCGCCTACGTGCTGATCAACCTGTTGATCGATCTCAGCTACCGGCTGTTCGATCCGCGTATCCGTTATTGAGCCGTCGCGGGAAAGATTCATGTCAGAAAATTCGATTTCCACCCAAGCGCCCGCCGCGCCCATCCTGCTGCATGAGGCGCTGACGACGGGGGGCCGGCGCTGGCGCTGGATACGCAAACACCCCACGCTGATCATTGGGCTGGTGCTGCTGCTGATCGTGGCGGCCCTGGCGATTGCCGCGCCCTGGATCGCCACGCACAACCCCATCACGATCAACCCCCTGCAGCGCTTGAAGCCGCCGTCGGCGGAACACTATTTCGGCACCGATGCGATGGGCCGCGATGTGTTCAGCCGGGTGGTGTGGGGCGGCCGGGTGTCGCTGGTGGTCGCGATCGTCGTGGCGCTGGTGGCCAGCCTGCTGGGCGTGGTGCTGGGCCTGCTGGCCGGGTTTGTGCGCTGGGCCGACGCCATCATCATGCGCATCATGGACGGCATGATGGCCATCCCGGACATCTTGCTGGCCATTGCGCTGATGGCGGTGATACGCGCCAGCCTCACGACCGTGATCATCGCCATCGCCATTCCACAGGTGCCGCGCGTAGTGCGGCTGGTGCGTTCGCTGGCCTTGACGCTGCGCGAACAACTCTATGTGGAAGCGGCGCATGCCATTGGCACGCGCCTGCCGGTGATACTGCGCCGGCATGTGCTGCCCAACATGGTGACGCCGCTGGTCGTGCAGGCGACTTTCATCGCCGCCACCGCCGTGCTGACCGAAGCGGTGCTGTCGTTCCTGGGCGTCGGCGTGCCGGCCCAGGTACCCAGTTGGGGAAACATGATGGCCGATGCGCGCAACTACGTGGCCGTGGCCTTCTACACCATTCTGTACCCGGGTATCTTGCTGGCCATCACCGTGCTGGCGATCAACCTGATGGGCGACGGCCTGCGCGATGCGCTGGACCCGCGCCTGGCCAACCAACGCTAGGAGGACGCCATGGCTCTATCCCCCGCCAACGCCGTCGCCCCTGGCGACGTGCTGCTGGAAGTCGACAACCTGCGCACGTACTTCGATACCGTTTCCGGCACGGTCCGGTCGGTGGACGGCGTGTCGTATCAAGTGCGGGCCGGTCGCACGCTGGGCGTGGTCGGCGAGTCCGGTTGCGGCAAGAGCGTGACGGCGCTGTCCATTCTGCGTCTGGTGCCGACGCCGCCCGGACGCTTTGCCGGCGGCCAGATCCGGTATCGCGGCACCGACCTGCTCAGCCTGACTGAAAAGCAGATGCGCCAGATTCGCGGCAACCGCATCTCGATGATTTTTCAGGAACCGATGACCTCGCTGAATCCGGTGCTGACCGTGGGGCGCCAGATTGCCGAGACGGTGATGGTGCACCAGAAACTGAGCCGTCGCGACGCCTACCGCCGCGCCGAGGAAATGCTGCGGCTGGTGCAGATTGCCGAGCCCGAACGCCGGGTACACGAGTATCCGTACCAGTTGTCGGGCGGCATGCGGCAGCGCGTGATGATTGCGCTGGCGCTGGCCTGCAACCCCGAGGTGCTGATTGCGGACGAACCCACCACGGCGCTGGACGTCACCATCCAGGCGCAGATCGTGGACCTGCTGCGCAACCTGCAAAAGACCTTGGGCATGGGCATCGTGCTGATCACCCACGACCTGGGCGTGGTGGCCGAATGCTGCGACCGCGTGGCTGTCATGTACGCGGGCCGCAAGGTCGAGGAAGCGCCGGTGGCCGAATTGTTCGACCGCCCTTTGCATCCGTACACGCGGGCACTGATGGGCTCGATGCCGTCGATGAATGCCGCCACGCAACGCCTGGCCGAGATTCCCGGCATGGTGCCCGCGCCCAGCGAGCTGGGCAAAGGCTGTAGTTTCGCGCCGCGCTGCACCTATGCGACGGAGCGCTGCCGCGTCGAAGCCCCGGAACTGACCATACACGGCGACGATCATGTGGTGGCTTGCCATGAGGTGGCGCGCGTGGCGGCGCAGCCAGCTCCGCAAGCCGCCTCCATTCCGGCGTCCAGCGCCGACCTGACCGGAGTTCAAGCATGAGCGCCCCTATGCAGCAGCCGGCATCGGCATCCACCGCGCCTTTGCTGGAAGTGCGCGACCTGAAGATGCACTACCCCGGCGCGGGCGGCTGGTTTCAGCCGCGCCGCAAGGTCATCCAGGCGGTGGACGGCGTGTCGTTCAATGTGGCGCGCGGAGAAACGCTGGCGCTTGTCGGCGAGTCGGGTTGCGGCAAGACGACGACGGGCAAATCCGTGCTGCGCCTGATCCAGCCGACGGCCGGATCGGTGAAGCTGGAAGGCGAAGAGATCCTGTCGTTGCGGCCGGAACAAATGCGCGACCGGCGGCGCGACATGCAGATCATCTTCCAGGACCCCTATGCGTCCTTGAATCCGCGTATGACGGCGGGCGACATCGTCGGCGAACCGCTGCGCAACTACCCGATGCCTGGCGCCCGTGCCCGGGTGGACGAACTGGCCTGGCTGTTCAGCAAGGTCGGCCTGCGCCCGGAATCCATGAAGAAGTTTCCGCACGAGTTCTCGGGCGGGCAGCGGCAGCGCATTGGTATTGCGCGGGCTTTGGCGCTGCGGCCCAAGCTGATCGTATGCGATGAGCCCGTGTCGGCGCTGGACGTGTCCGTGCAGGCGCAGGTGATCAACCTGCTGATGGATTTGCAGCAAGAGATGGGCATCGCGTACTTGTTCGTGGCGCACGACCTGGCCGTGGTGCGGCACATCAGCCATCGCGTCGCGGTGATGTACCTGGGCCGCATCGTCGAAGTGGCAGACCGCGACACCTTGTTTTCGCAACCCAGGCACCCGTACACCGAGATCCTGCTGTCGGCCGTGCCGGTGCCCAACCCGCACAAGCCGGCGCAACGCAAACTGCTGCAAGGCGATCCGCCCAGTCCCGCGAATCCGCCCAGTGGCTGTCGTTTCCATACGCGCTGTCCGCTGGCGCAACCGATCTGCCGTGAAACGCAACCGGCGCTGACCGAACGGCCCGTGGCATCGGGCGCTGGGCAGCAATGGGTGGCGTGCCACTTCCGATGAACGCGCCTGCATTGTTGGCGGGGCCCCTGTCGTCGTCGTCGACGGATATCGATCCGGTATTCGGCCAATCGATCGGGGCATTGCAGGCGGCGATGGCGGCGGGGAAACTCAGCGCCGTCGACCTGGTGCGTGCGTATCTGGCGCGCATTGCTGCCTACGACCAGCACGGTCCCGTGTTGAACGCGGTGCTGGCATTGAATCCGCGGGCCGAGGACGAGGCCCAAGTCTGCGATGCGCAGCGACGGCACGGCGCGCCGTTGGGTTTGCTGCATGGCGTTCCGATTCTTATCAAGGACAACATCGACGCTGTCGGCATGCCGGCCACGGCCGGATCGCGCGCGCTGGCGCAACGGCGGCCGGCGCAGGACGCCGACGTCGTGCGGCGCCTGCGCCAGGCGGGCGCCATCGTGTTGGGCAAGACCACGCTGCATGAACTGGCTTGCGGCATCACCAACGTGTCTTCCTTGTCCGGCCGTACCCGCAATGCCTATGACGCCGCGCGTGTGCCGGGCGGTTCCAGCGGCGGCAGCGCGGTGGCGGTGGCGGCAAGCTTCGCGGCGGCCGCGATCGGCAGCGACACCAGCGGTTCAATCCGCATTCCGGCGGCGTTCAACCAGGTGCTGGGCCTGCGCCCGACAGCCGGGCGCTGCAGCACGGCCGGTGTCGTGCCCTTGTCCCCCACGCTGGACACCGTGGGCCCGATGGCACGCTGCGCGGACGATCTGGCGCGGTTGTGGTCGGTGATGGCGGGCACGGACCGGGCAACGCCGGCCGCGCCGCGAGCGGGCACTGACTGGCGCGTCGGCACGCTGGATTCGCTCTTTGGAGACGATCCTGGCGAACGCGAAGTTTCAGCGCACGCGCGAACCGTCTTGACGCGTTGGCAGACGCAAGGGGTGCGGATTCAATCCGTGAATCTTCCCGTGGACGATGCGCGCTTGATGGCGGCCAACGTCACGGGCTACGAATTTCGCGATGCGCTCGCGGGCTGCCTGCATGACGCCGGCCTGCCCGTCCGCAGCCTGTCCGATATTCTGGACGGCGCCTACCCCCATCCGGAAGTGATGACCCTGCTGCGCGAGCGCGAGGCGCTGCGCGACCCCGACGGCAGCGTGCGCCAGGCTGTACTAGGGCGCGCGGCGGCGATCCGTGCCGAGGTGCTGGCGGCATTGGCATCCGGCTCGCTGGACCTGTTGGCCTATCCCAGCGTGCGCGGCGCGCCGGTGTTGCTGGGCGAACCGCAGCGCGGCGGCAATGGGCTGCTGGCGGCGGTGACCGGTTTGCCGGCCTTGAGCCTGCCCATCGGCTTCACGCAGAGCGGCATCCCGGTCGGGCTGGACTTGCTGGGTCCGGCGGGTAGCGAGCCGATGCTGTTGGACGCGGCCAGCGCGCTGGCGCGGTTATCTCAGCAGCCGCTCAGTCCCACTTCGCCGCCAATCCTTCGGGACTGACTTCGCGCCCATTGCGTTCCAACGCGGCAATCCGCGTCATATCCTCGTCGCTCAAGCGCAGTTGCTGGGCAAGCAAATTGCTGGCCAGGTTGTCGCGCTTTGTCGATGAAGGAATCACGGAATAGCCCAGTTGCAGCGCCCAGGCCAGCGCCACTTGCGCGGGCGTGGCGTTGTGGCGTTGGGCGATCTGCTGGATGACCGGGTCTTTCAGCACCTTGCCGTAGGCCAGCGTCATGTAAGACGTGACGTGGATGCCCTGTTCCTTCAGGAAGGCGGTCAGCGCGGTGTTTTGCAGATAGGGGCTGAGTTCGATCTGGTTGGTGGCGATGGCGTCAGCGCCCACGGCGGCGATGGCTGCACGGGTTTCGGCGATGGGGAAGTTCGAGATACCGATCTGGCGCGTCAGGCCTTGCGACTTGGCCTCGGCCAGCGCGCCCATGCATTCCGCGATCGACACGCCGTTGCCGGGCGCGGGCCAGTGGATCAGGGTCAGGTCGACGTAGTCGGTGCGCAGCTTGGCCAGGCTGTCTTTCAAGCTGGGTACAAGCTTGGCCTGCGCCATGTTGGGCACCCAGATTTTCGTGGTGATGAACAGGTCTGCGCGCGCCACGCCGGATTCGACGATGGCCTGGCCCACGTCGGCTTCGTTTTCGTAGATCTGCGCGGTGTCGATGGCGCGGTAGCCGACGTCCAGCGCGTTGCGCACCGAATCAATGACGACCTGACCTTGCAGGCGGAAGGTGCCGACGCCAAAAGCGGGAATGCTCATGTAAAACTCCGAATGGGGGGTGAAGATCCAGGCGGCAATGGCCTGGGAATGACGCCAGTGTGCCCGCCTGATCCTTGCTGAAAAAGCCCTGTATTGGCGAAAGACTTTTGATATAACGTCAAACATGAAAACGACGCTCGACGAAATGCAGGTCTTTATCGCCGTGGTGGACAGCGGGTCCATCACCGCTGCCGCCGACGTGCTGGGCCAGACCATTTCCGCCACCAGCCGCACGATGAGCCGGCTGGAAGAGAAGCTGCAAACCACGCTGATGCGGCGCACCACGCGCCGACTGGAGCTGACCGAAGAAGGCCGCGCCTATCTGGAGCAGGTGCGGCGCATCGTGGCGGCGGTCGAAGAAACCGAAGACCTGATGAATGTGCGGCGCAATCAGCCGGCCGGCCTGTTGCGCGTGGATGCCGCCTCGCCGTTCATGCTGCATGTGATTGCGCCGCTGGTGCCGGGCTACCGCAAGCGCTATCCGCAAGTGGAACTGGAGCTCAACAGCAACGAAGGCAATATCGATCTGTTGGAACGCCGCACCGACCTGGCCATCCGCATCGGGCGCCTGAAGGACTCGTCGTTGCACGCGGTGTTGCTGGGCCATAGCCGTGTGCGCGTGTTGGCCAGCCCGGCCTATCTGGCGCAACACGGAACGCCCAAGCGCGTGGCCGACTTGGCCACGCACACGCTGCTGGGCTTCAGCCAGCTGGACGCGCTGAACGAATGGCCGTTGCTGGATACCGACGGCCAAGCCTTGCACGTCAAGCCCGGCGTGCGCGCCCATAGCGGCGAAACGCTGCGGCAGTTGGCGCTGAATGCCGGGGGCATCGTCTGCCTGTCCGATTTCATGACGCGAGCCGACCGTGAATCGGGCGCCTTGCAGCAAGTGCTGCCGCGCCACACGCAAGATGTCAGGCAGCCGATCAATGCGGTGTACTACCGCAACACCGCGATCTCATCACGCATCAAATCGTTCATCGACTATGTGGTTGAAATGGTGGGGCCCAATGGATTCTCGGAGCCGGCCGGACGGTGAGAGATGTGTCTAATCGAGACATGGCAGCGGGCGCGACCAGGGGCAAACGTATACTGCCCCCGTTTTAATTCTGGATAGCCCCAAAACCATGAGCATCTTCTCCCGCTTCTTTGGCCGCAAGGAAGAATCCGCCGACGCTCGCGCGCTGGCCGCCAACCCCGCCATTGAAAACCCGCTGAGCTTGCAGGTGCTGTTCGCCGCGCCACTGGCGCTGAATGAGGACACCCTCAAGGCTGCGTTGAGCGCGTATCACCCGTCAATGAGCGAGGCCCGCGTCGAAATCGCGCCCGACATGCCGGAAGTGCTGGGCCTGGCGGGCTGGGGCGAGCACGTGGTGCGGCTGGTGGGTTTTGATGCGCCGTATCCCAAGGATTCATTGGAAGCCTGCGTGGCGCCGGCCCATTACCCTGGCACGGTCAAGGACGAAGTCCGCGCGCATGCCAGCCACATCATCCTGTACTACGCAGGGTTTGAAAAAGATCCGCTGGAGCAGTACGTGGCGCTGGCCGCCGTGGCCGGTGCGCTAACGGGATTCGGCGCCGTGGCGGTGTTGAATGAACACGCGCACACCTCGCTGCCGGCCGGCGTGTTCGATGCCGAGTCGCTGGGTGAAGAAAGCCTGGATCTGTTGCGCACGCTGCCGCTCACCATGCTGTATTGCGGCTTTGTGAAATATGAAGTGGAAGGCGTGGCGGGCGTGTGGATGCGCACGTATGGCGCCGACTGCTTCGGCCTGCCCGATTTTGCGGCGCTGGCCCGTGGCCATGATGAAGGCGAGTACTACTCGAACATGTTCAACAACATCATGGGCTACATGCTGGAAAGCGGCGCGGAACTGGCCGCCGGGCACACCATGCAGATCGGCGAAAACGCCTATATGAAACTGCGCGAGCCCGCCCAGGAAGAGTATTTCCTGGACGGTCCCGCGCAGGTGTTGGTTGCCGAGATCATCACGGCGGACGAGATCAACGCACCGCAATAATCGCACCGCCGCGAGCGGCCGGCCACACGCGCAGGCCCAACGCCAGGGCTGCCGCGCCGGTTGCCACCACCGTCACGCCGGTCCAGCCCCAATGCGCCAGCGCCAGGCTGCCCAGCGCGCCGCCAGCGGCCATGCCGATGAACACACCAGTCATCAGGATGGCGTTCAGGCGGCTGCGGGCGGCCGGGTCAATGCCATAGACGATGCTTTGATGCGCGATCAGCGAGGTCTGGATACCCAGGTCGAAGCCGATGGCGGCGCCGCCGATCAGCCACAGCGCGGCGTGCGGCGACAGGAACGGCAGGAAGATCATGGCGGCAAACGACACCATGGTCAGGCCCGCACCCAGGCTGGCCACGGCCTTCGGGCCACGGGTGTCGGCCACGCGGCCGGCCAGCGGCGCGGCCAAGGCGCCAGCGGCCCCCGCCAGGCCGAACGCACCCGCCGCACCGGCGCCCAGGTGAAACGGCGCGCCGTGCAGCATGACCGCCAGCGTCGACCAGAACGCGCTGAACCCCAGCGACAGCAAGCCCTGCGCGGTAGCCGCGCGGCGCAGACCCGGGTGTTGGCGCCACAGCGTGGCCAGCGAACCCAGCAACGCCGCGTACGACAACTGAGCCGTCGGCACGAAGCGCGGCAGGCCGCGCCACAGCGCCGCGCCCAAGGCCACGATGGCGACGGCGGCGGCCACGAACATGGCGCGCCAGCCGAATTGCTCGGCCACGAAACCGCTGACCACGCGTGACAGCAGAATGCCCAGCAGCAGGCCGGTCATGACGGTGCCGACGATCTTGCCGCGTTGCTCGGCGGGCGCCAGATGCGCGGCGGCGGGCACGATGTCTTGCGCCAAGGTGGCGGACACCCCCACCACGAAACTTGCCGCCAGCAGCACGCCGATGGACGGCGCCAGGGCGGCCGCCAGCAACGCCAGGCTGAGCACGGCGGCTTTGATCAGGATGATGCGCTTGCGGTCGTGGCGGTCGCCCAGCGGCGCCAGCATCAAGATGCCGAAGGCATAGCCTAGTTGGGTCAGGGTGGGTATCCAGCCCAGTGTTTCGGCGTTGGCGTGGATCTCGGCGCCCAGCACGCCCAGCATGGGTTGGCTGTAATACAGGGACGCAACCGACAGGCCGGCGCCGATCGCGAGAAGGAAGACCAGGCCACGAGACAGCGTGGCGGAGGCGGGGTGGGATGACATGATGAGGTGTCCGTAGGTTCGTGTACGAGGCAGATTCTGGGCGTCTGGACCATGTTTTGGTAGCCGGCGCGGCGGTACATCGGTTATACGGTTGGCGTATGAGCACCTCTGCCAAGACTGTCACATCCGCCGCCAATACCACGGCCGCCACCGCCGGCACCGACCGCCTGCTGCTGATTGAAACGTTCGTGCGTATCGTCGAAGCCGGCAGTTTGTCGGCCGCCGCCGCGCAATTGGGTGGCACGCAGCCCACCGTCAGCCGCCGCCTGCAATTGCTGGAACGATCAATGGGCGTGCGACTGTTGCAGCGGTCCACCCACGCCATCCGGCTGACCGAGGATGGGCAGCGCTGTTATGAACGCGCCAAAGAACTGCTGGCTACCTGGCAGTCGTTTGAAAGCGATGTGCGCGGCGCGGGCGATGAACCCATCGGCACCTTGCGCGTGGTGGCCCCGCATGCCTTCGGCCAGGACCAGTTCGTGGAGCCGCTGGCGCGCTACTTGCAGCAGTACCCGGCGATGCGCGTGGAATGGCTGCTGCATGACCGCATGCCTGACCTGATCGCCGAGAACGTGGATTGCGCCATTCGCGTGGGCGCCGTGACGGACCCGTCGGTGATCGCCGTGAAGCTGGGTGAAGTGCCGCGCATCGTTGTCGCATCGCCCGAACTGTTGCGCGGGGCGCCCGTGCCGCAACATCCGGACGCGCTGGCCTGCCTGCCCTGGCTGGCGCTGCGCACGTTCTATCGCACCGAGGTCAGCCTGACGCATTGCGAAACGGGCGCCACAGAACGCTTCGGCATTCATGCCCGCCTGTCCACCGACGGGCTGTACGCGTTGCGCAAGGCCGCCGTGCTGGGACTGGGCGTGGCGCTGGGGTCGGCATGGGTCATGCAGGACGATCTGGCCGCCGGCCGCTTGGTGCATGTGGCGCCGCAGTGGCGCGCTGACCCGCTGCCGGTGTCCCTGGTGTATGCGCCGTCGCGGTTTCAGCCGGCGCGGCTGCGCCGCTTTGTCGAGATCATGCGCGAGCACCTGCCGCTGGGGCTGGCGGGCGGCTGATGTGTCGCTGATGCGTCGCGGGCGGTGTTCTCATCCGGCGGCCTGGCGGGTGGGCCGCCGATACGCCGCCGCGGCCCGCGCGGCCGGACAGAAGGCGGCGCTTGTTTGCGCGGCGGCTGCCGCGTCAACGGCAAGGGGCGCATTGGCGCGCAGCAGTTCGGCCCGGCAGGGGCGGCCGTACAGCCAGCCTTGGCCGGTGGCTTCAGGCGCGCGTTCCAACACGTAGCGCGCCTGCTCTTCGGTTTCGATACCTTCGACAAGCACATAGATATTCAAACGGCGTGTCATCTCGAACACCGTGTCCAACACCGTGGCCGCCCAATCATTCGCGCTGACCCAGCGGATCAGCGTGCGGTCCAGCTTCAGGCCGTTGACGCGCCACGTGAGCAGATTGTTCAGGTTGGCATAGCCCGCGCCGAAGTCGTCGATGACCACGCGGAATCCCGCTTGAAGATGCTGGGCGATCAGCGTGCGCGGGTCCTCCACCACGAAGGCCAGCGACTCGGTGATCTCAAGCACGATCCTGTCGACCGGAATGTCGAACTCGCGCGCGGTATTCACCATGAACGTCACAAAGGAAGCGTCTTCGATATCGCGGGGCGTGACGTTGATGCTGCCATAGATACCGTCGGCTTCGCGCAGCCTGCCGCGCAGCTCGCTCAAGGCGGTGCGCACGACATGCCGCGTCAACTCGCGCCCCAGGCCGCTTGATTCCGCCCAGGCGAAAAACGTTTCGGGTGGGATGGGCCCCAGGGTTTCGTGCGTCCAGCGCGCCAAGGCCTCGACGCCGACCATGCGGCCCGAGGACATCTGCACCAGCGGCTGATACACCACATGAATATGGCCGCGCCGCATTGCACGCTTCAATCGACGGCGTACCCCGGGCGGCCCGATCGACCAGCGGTAGATCAGCAGACAGAGCAGCACCCCGCTGAAGACGCCACCCAGCGCGGGCAGCCACAGGTCCCACACCTGCCGCGCCGCGGCGTTGTCGCTGTCCGTGTCGGACGCAGGCGTGACCGCGCCCGCCGCCACGCCCAAAACGGCGCAGGTCAGGATAAGCAAGGAAAAGTACGGCAGGAAGGGCCGCAGGAACTGCTGAGAGATTGTCGTCATGGATGCGAACCAGGCGAAAAGATGTCCGGGATTTCGCGGCAAAAAAAACGGATGCCGCGCTTGAATGAAAGCTCGCATCGTGACCATCCGGACACCGTTGCAAGGCCGTGCCGATATGCGCCGACACGCCTTAACTAATTCGCGCTGAAGCGTTGGCTTGTTGCATCGTTAACGTTAATTTGCATTTGAATTACGGCGAATTCTGCGAACATCGCATCGCAAGCAATGATCGGTAATAGGCCGCCGAATCATTTGTGTATCCATCTGTTTGCCGCGCGTATACTCCGCAGCATGGCTCAGACTAGCCGCACGCTCGTGCGACTGGCCCGTTGACCAAAATGGCGAACGACATGCCAAGAGAATTCTCCGCCCGCTTAGGGACTGTGGAATCCGAACTTAGAGCGCTTTGGCTACAAGCTCAGGCCGGAGACGAAGCAGCGTATCGCGATGTGCTGGGCCGCATCGCACGTTTATTGCGAGCCTATTTGCGCAGACGCATGGCGGGCTGGCAGGATGATGTGGAAGACTTGGTGCAGGAATGCTTGTTGGCGCTGCATTTGCAGCGCGCCAGCTACGACCCGGCACAGCCGTTGTCGGCATGGGTATATGCAATCTCTCGTCACAAGCTGATTGACTTCTGGCGCCGCAATAGACGCTATGGTGCCCTTAACGATTCTATTGATGACGTAGATGAATTGCTGCTGGCTGGCGAGGCAATAGAACCGATGTCTCATGTGGATCTTGCCCGCTTGCTGAGCTTGTTGCCCGAGGCGCAGCGACGCGCCATCGAGCTGACGAAACTGGAAGGATTGAGCGTGGCGGAAGCGGCGGCACGAATCGGAATGACAGAGGGCGCCATTCGGGTTCAGGTGCACCGCGGGCTAAAGCGATTGAGCTTACTCGTCAAGGTGGTCATATAGTGAAAACCAAGGACTTCATCGATTTTCTGGCCACCGACGCCGGGCCCGCGCCAGCGTTCAATGTGTCTTTGAAGTTTCGTACCGCCTTGCTTGCCGGGCTGGCCGCCAGCCTGGGTATAGGAATGATGGCGAACGGCAACGCATCCCCCGCTATTTTGTGGGTGGTCCGTTGGTACAAGGTGGCGTATGCCTTGTCGATTCTTGCCTGCGGGTGGTTCATGGTCACGCAATTGGCCCGGCCGATATCGCGCATTGCCAAGCCGCTGTGGGCCTTGGCGCTGGTGGTGCTGGTGATGGCCGGCTTCGGTGTGTCGACCTGGGTGGCCGCGCCCGCGGATCAGGTTTCCGCGTTGTTCCTGGGGCAGACGTGGCAAGTCTGCTCATTGTTGATCCTGGCGTTTTCCTTGCCCGCATTGGCGGCGGCGCTATGGGCCTTGCGCACCTTGGCGCCCACGCGCTTGCGCCTGGCCGGCTTTGCCGCCGGCATCTTCGCGGGGGCGCAGGGAGCCTTGGGCTACGCGGTCATATGCCCCGAGGAATCATTCTTGTTCGTGGCGGTCTGGTATACGCTGGGCATCGCCTTGAGCGCTTTGCTTGGCATGCTGCTTGGACCGAAAGTGCTGCGCTGGTAGGCGCGTGTGGTGCGCGCAGCCTGGCGCATGCGCTCAAGGATGAATGCACGCATATCTTCACGGACCCTGTCGGGTCCGTTTTGTTTTGAGCGGGCTCGGTAACGAAACGGCGTGCCGCGTCGAATAAGAAGACATGCCGACGCACACGGGCCAGCCATGAATACCCAAGAATTCTTCAATGTGTTGACTCAGCATGCGGCAAGCACGTATCGGCCCGCATCGATCGGGGCGCGCGCATCGCTGACCTACAGCGCGTTCTGCGCCGCTGTGAAAGAACGCGCGGCCTGGTACGAAAAATTGTCGGTTCGGGTGTTGTTGACCCTGCAAGACAATGCGCCATGGGCCATCGTCGATGACGTGGCGGCCTTGATGGCGAACGTGGCGCATGTTCCGCTGCCACCGCTTGCCACGGACAGCTTGTTGATACGCGCCCTGGAACGCTGCGGCGTGGACACGGTGATTGCGCCGGCCGCCATGACCGCAAGGCTAGTCCGCTTGGGGCTGCGGCAGTCGGTCACGCTGTCCGGCGGCGATGGCCTGTTTGTGCGGCACGCGCCGGTGCCGCCACGCGAACTGCCGCCAGGCACCGCGAAGATCGTGTTCAACACCGACACCGACGACATGGGCAAGGGCATCTGCCTGGGCGCGAGCGCGCTGCTGTCAACGGCGGCTGCGGTAGCGGCTGCCTTGACTGATCGAGGAATCAAACGGCATTTGATGACCCGCCCCTTGGCAACGCTGCAAGAGTGTGTGATTGGGGTCTATGCAAGCTTGATCTCGGGCGCAACCTGCGTGGCCCTGCCGGGCAGCCATCTTGGGCTGGACGCGATGGGCGTGGACCCCCTGGCCTTGCATGAAGAACTTGAACACCATGGCGCGCAGAGCTTCCTGGCCACGCCACAGGCCCTGGTCGATTACGCGCTCTTTCTACAGGACCGGCGCGCGCGGGCGCCAGTGACGCTGCGCTGTGCGTTGATCGATGGCGCGGCGAACGAACTCGGCATGCGCCGGCTGTTCGAGGCGGCCGGCCTGCCTGTCGTGCCGACCTTCGCGGTGGCGCAAGCGGCGTCGGTGGTGACGATGCACATTGACGGCATGCGCCACGCGGGCTCGGCGGGCAAAGCCCTGCCGCACTTGCAGGTGCGCGCGTCCGAAAGCGGCGAACTTGAAGTCAAGGGTTCGGGGTTCCTGGGCTATGTCGACGAGCCGCCCTTTGTTGGTGAATGGCTGGCCACCGACAAGCACGGAGAGATTGACGACGACGGCCACGTGTACCTGCTGGATCGCGCGGGCCCCGCCATCGTCGCCACGTCGCGCATCGGTCCCGCGCAGGCTAATGCCGAACGCGCCTTGATGGATACCGCGCTGTTCATGCAGGCCGCCGTGTTCGTCAAGCCACGCGTCGGATGCTGCGCGGTGCTGTGGCCCATCGGGCCAACCCTGTCCGACGACGAAATACAGGCCGCCGTCGATCGCTGCAATGCGCGACTGGATGCGCGTTCGCATGTGATGCGCTGGACCCGCGCGAAGGCGCCGTTCTCATTCGTGTCAGGCTTGGCGACCTCGCGTGGTCGGCCTCGCCGCACGATGATCCTGCGTCTGCATGATCATGAGTTCAACGAGGCCATCGCCGAAGACGCCCGTCACGAAGTAGCGCGAGCCGGCATGTGACGGCATCGCCGGTCGCGCGCGTGCCACCACGCGCGTTGCCATTTCCCCTTGATGCAATTGCCCAACCCTTCGCAAGACTGTTGCGCAGGCGTGGCGCGGCTGGCGTTCGCACGCGCGATTTCAAACAGCGTCCAATCGCGAACTCGCGAACACTTGTGTCGATATCCCTAAACTCATTTCCTTAATTTACCGTTCTTAACTATTGACGCCGTAACTGGATGATCCGCGCGGTCGTACTTACAGCTATGGGCCATTTGAACGAGTCTTTCGAGCTGACTCCATACGAATGACCTTCAGGGTTTGGGTAGTTCAACCAGGCGATTGGGTGCGGCGGCCACGTCGTGGCGGCGCAGGCGGATTCAGTCAGGGACGCACGCGAGCGTGCGCGACAAGGGTAAAGAACATGAGCACCATCGTAAGCCTCTGCATCGGCGGCATGCGCCGGCCCAAGATAGAAAAGAAGGCCAGCTTGCACGCCCTGGCCGCTTCCATGGCGGCGGTATTGCTGGCTGGCTGCTCGGTGCAGCCCAAGCAATTCGAAGCCGCCGAAAACCGCGATCGCGCCATCGACCTGATCGCGCGTTCCACCGCCAACCAAGAACCCATCCTGGGCGCGGTGGACCTGTATGAAGCAATGGCGCGCGCCATCAAATACAACCTGGACGTGCGCGTCGAGATGATGGGCGTGGCCCTGGCGCAGCGTGAGCTGGACCTGAAGCACTACGACATGCTGCCGAAGTTTGTCGCGTCGCTTGACTACTCCGGGCGCGACAATTATTCGGGCGGCGCGAGCCAGTCCTTGCTGACCGGGCGGACCTCGCTTGAGCCGTCCACCTCGTCTGAAAAGAACGTGCTGCAAAGCAATCTGCAACTGAGCTGGGACGTGCTGGACTTCGGCCTGTCGTATGTGCGCGCCAAACAAGCGGCCGATCGGGTCAACATGGCCGAAGAGCGCAAGCGCAAGGTCATGAACCGCTTGATTGAAGACGTGCGCACCGCCTACTGGCGCGCCGTCAGCGCGGAACGTCTGCTGGGCAAGATCCGCGAATTGGAAACGGCCACGCAGACCGCGCTGGACCTGGCCGCCGAGCAAGACCGGCTGGGCCTGACCGCGCCGCTGGCTCCCTTGAGCTACCAGCGCGAAATGCTGGGTATTCGGCGCGACGTGCAGGCGCTGGGCAGGGAACTCGGCGTGGCCAAGCAGCAACTGGCCGCCTTGATGAATCTGCCGCCCAATACGCAATACACCATTGCGATACCGCCACCCATGGAAAGCAAGCGGTCGCTGGTGTTGCCCGGCATCGCCGATGACTCGGCCGCCTGGCTGCAAGTGGCGATCGAGAACCGGCCCGAGCTGCGTGAAGTGGCGTATCAATTGCGCGTCAACGGTCAGGAAGACACCGCCGCCTTGCTGCGCTCGCTGCCCAGCCTGAAGCTATTTGGCGGGGTGAACGCCAGCACCAACGACCTGCTCTACAACAGCAACTGGATCGGCTGGGGCGCGGTGGCCAGTTGGAATCTGCTGAACATCTTCCGCCTGCCCGCCGAGAAAGCGCAGATCAAGGCGGAAGGAGATCTGCTGGATCAGCGGCAACTGGCGCTGACCACCGCGGTGGCGACGCAGGTGGAAGTGAGCCGCGCGCGTTACGCGCTGCGCCAGGACGAGCTGGACACGGCGCGACGCTTCTACGACGTGCAGGCGCGCATCGAAGACCAGATCGATTCGGGCTTCAAGGCGGAAAAACTCAGCCGGCAATCCTTGATCCGCGAGCAGATGAATACCTTGGTCGCGCGGGTGCGTTATGACCTGGCGCTGGCGGATCTTCAAAACGCCTACGCCAACGTGTTCGCCTCGCTCGGTATCGACCCCGTTGACACAAACATGAGCACGTCTGACGCGGTGCCCACGCTGGCGGGCAAGCTGCGCGACATGTGGACAGCGCGCGACAACTTCGCCATCAACGAGCAGGACGCCCGCGTGGCGGTCGTTGCACCGACACGCTAACCCCTTTAGGCGGGATCCATCATGAACAAGCAAAGAAGTCTTGCGCCCTTGGCGGGCAGGGCCCGCCGTGTCTGGTTGACGCCCTTGTTGCTGGCTTGCGCCACGGCCTGGGCCGCCGAGCCCGACGTTGGCAGCGGTTCGGCGCGCGGAGTGCTGCGCGCCAGCGCCGAGGCCTCGCTGTCGTCATCGATCTCTGAAAAGATCCTCAGCATGCCGCTGCGCGAAGGCGAACGGTTCAAGCAGGGCGACGTGCTGGTCAGTTTCGATTGCCGTCGCCTGGAAGCCGAGTTGCGCGCCGCGCGCGCGGGCGCGGCGGTGGAAGCGCGCAACGCGAAAGTGCAATCCGAATTGCTGCGCATGGCGGCCACCGGCCGCGCCGACGCCGACATCGCGCGCTTCAAGCACCAGGAGCGCCAGGCGCAGGCCGATGTCATTCAGCAGCGCATGGTCGACTGCGAGGTCGTGGCGCCGTATGCGGGCAGCGTGGTGGAAACGCTGGCGCGGCTGGATGAAACGCCGCCGGCCAATGAAAAGCTGATCTCCATCGTGAGCGATGGCCCGATGGAACTGCATATGGTCGTGCCGTCCAAATGGCTGGTGTGGCTGAAGGAAGGTTCGGACCTGGACTTCATTGTTGATGAGACCGGCGACGTGTTGCCGGCAAAGGTGACGCGCGTGTCGGCGGCGGTGGACGCCGTCAGCCAGACCATCAAGGTGGTGGCGCGCGTGGAGGGGGCGCCCGCGAGCGTGCTGCCCGGCATGAGCGGACGCGCCACCTTGGAAGGCGCCACGGCCGCGCCGGGCACCCCGATGGCGTCGACGCCCGGGCCTGGACATGGAGTTGGACCGGGACCTGCAGCGGGCGCGGGTGCTCGCCCCGGGCCGGGCTCCGCCAGCAAGCTGCCCGTGCAGGCCGTCTACCACGTGCCGCCGGGCAGTGAAGGCCTGCCGCTTGCGATCACGCCCATCCCCGCGGCGACAAGCCAGGCCGTGCCCGGCGGATCGGTGCGCGTCGGCGCGCCGCCTTCCCGCAACGGCAGTGCCCGCTAAGGAGAGGCTTCCATGGCCCTTCATGTGGCGAGTTCCCGTAGTGGGCCGGCTGCCCCCGTGGCGTCAGGCGAGCCCGCGCGGCCCCGGCCCGCCGCGAATGCGCCGTCGGTGTCGCAGGCCGACCCGCAGAACAGCACGGGCGCGCAGCTGATCCGCCTGGAAGGCGAGTTGCGCCGCTGCGCCACGCGCGAGGCCTTGTGGCAGCACCTGGCCAATGAACCCATCGCGCTGCTGCCCTTTGGCCAGGCGCTGGTGTTTGACGGCACGCCCGGCGGCCGCTGGCGCGTGGCGGCCATTTCGGGCCTGGCAAGCGTGAACCGCGATGCGCCGCTGGTGCGCTGGTACGAGAACATGGTGACGGCCCTGTGCCGGCCTGGCGCGGATGCGCCCGATCCGCGCGCGCTGCGCACCTTCGATGCGCACGCCTATGCGGATCCCACGGATCCTTGCTCGGCGGACGCCGTGCTGACCTCGTTGCTGTGGGTGCCTTTGGCCGATGTGGGGCAGGCGCCTCGCGCCGGCTGGTTGCTGGCGCGCGACCAACCCTGGGAAGAAGCGCATCTGCGCCTGGCGGGCCGCTTGGGCGGCGCCTATGCCCACGGCCTGTCCGCCATCGCGGGCCGTGCGCGCCCCGTGGCCGGCTTACGTCGCCATCGTCCCAAGCTGGTTGGGGGGCTGGCGGTATTGGCGGCGGCGCTCGCCTTCGTCCATGTGCCGCTCACGACCTTGGCGCCGGTGGAGGTCACGCCGCAGGATCCCTTTGTGGTGACGGCGGCGCTGCCCGCCGTCGTGGAACGCATTCTGGTGCCGCCGGGTGCGCAGGTTGCGGCGGGCACGCCGCTGGTGCAGTTGGTGGATACGCAATTGCGTAGCGACTACGAGGTCGCCATCCAACGGGGTGAAGTGGCCCGCGCCAAGGTGTTCCGGCTGCAACAGGCCGCCGTGTCCGACCCCACCGCCAAGCGTGAGCTGGCCGTGGCGCAAAGCGAGGAATCGGTGGCGACGGCGGAACGCGACTATGCGCGCGCCATGTTGGCCAAGGCGGTGCTGCGCGCGCCGCAGGATGGCGTGGCGCTGTATGGCGACCCGCGCGACTGGCTGGGCCGACCGGTGGCCGTGGGTGAAGCCATCATGCGCGTGGCCGACCCCGGTCGGGTGCAATATCAACTGAAGGTGCCGGTGGCCGACTCGGTCAACTTGCAGGAGGGCGCGTCGGTGCGCGTGTTCCTGGATGCGGCTCCACTGGACCCGCTGGACGCGAAGATCGTGCGCGTGGCGTACCGCGCCGAAGCCGATGCGGCCGGCGTGTCCAGCTACACCGTGCTGGCGCGCGTCAACGACCCCACGGCCCCACCCGAACGCCTGGGCCTGCGCGGCACGGCACGGGTCTATGGCGAGCCGGTGTCCTTGTTCTATTACCTGTTGCGGCGGCCGATAACGGCGTTGCGTCAATGGACGGGAGTCTGACGCCATGGACGCCACCGCCCTGCTTGGCGACGACCCCGATGCCAGTGATGTCAGCCTGGACGCGCGCATCCTGCCGCCCCTGCGTCAGGACCTGCGCCTGATCCCGGATCAAGGCGGCGCGCGCGCGGGCGAATGGAGCGGCAACTGGCGTATTCATGACCCGGCCGCGCACCGCTTCTTCGCCATCGACCAGGATACGGTCGGCATGCTGGCCCAATGGCACCAGGGCACGGTGGGCGCGCTGCGGTTGGCGGTGGCGCGAAGCAGCGGCCGCACGCCCGACGAGCAGAAGATCCTGGGCCTGATCGAATTCCTGCAACGCCATGACCTGCTGGCGCCCGCCCCGGGCGAAACCTATGCGCGCGTGCGCCAGCAACGGGCGGCGCAAAAGCGATCGTTGGCGACACGCCTGCTGCACGGCTATCTGTTCTTCAAGGTGCCGCTGGCGCGCCCCGATGTCTTTCTGCGGCGCACCTTGCCGTGGGTAACGGTGTTCTTCTCGCGCCTCTTCTGGATCCTGGCTGCGTTGCTGGGCGTGTTGAGCCTGTACCTGGTGTCGCGCCAATGGGACACGTTCCTGAGCACCTTCCCCGACATGATCTCGGCCACGGGCCTGATCGCATTCGGCCTCAGCCTGGCCTTGGTGAAGACCTTGCACGAACTGGGCCATGGCTATACCGCCGTGCGCCTGGGATCGCGCGTTACCACCATGGGCGTGGCGTTCGTGGTGATGACGCCCATCCTCTACACCGACACGACCGACGCCTGGCGCTTGCCCCGGCGCCAGCGCGTCCTGATCGACAGCGCCGGCATGGCGGTGGAACTGCTGGTGGCGGTGCTGGCGACGCTGGCCTGGGTGTTCCTGCCCGACGGCGCCTGGCGCAACGTGGCCTTCGCGCTGGCCACCACCAGCTGGGTGCTGAGCTTGGCGGTCAACCTCAACCCGCTGATGCGCTTTGACGGCTACTACCTCTTCAGCGACCTGATCGGCATTCCCAGCCTGCAAGACCGATCATTTGCGATGGCGCGCTGGTGGATGCGGGAACGGCTCTTCGGCTACGGCGACGAGCAGCCCGAGCCCACCTACGGCTCGACGCGCACCTTGTTCATCGTCTTTGCCTACGCCACCTGGATCTATCGCTTCTTCCTGTTCCTGGCAATCGCCCTGCTGATCTATCACTACTTCTTCAAGATCCTGGGCATCTTCCTGTTCGTGGTCGAGATCGGCTGGTTCATCGCGCTGCCGATCTGGCGCGAAATGAAAGTGTGGGTACGCCGCCGCCACGAAGTGGGGCGGCAGGCGTTCGTGACGATGATGGTCGTGGCGATACTCGCGGCCGTGTTGCTGGTGCCCTTGCCCTACACCGTGCGCATCCCCGCCGTGCTGACCGCAACGGAGCAGGCGCCGGCGTTTGCGCCGCGCCCCGCGCGCCTGGAAGCCGTGCGCGTGCGCCAGGGCGAGACCGTGCGTGCCGGACAGATCCTGATGGCGCTGAGCGCGTCAGAGATCGAACAACAGTTGGACGCCGCGCGCGAGCGTGAACGGCTGCTGAACGAACGGCTGGACCGTCGCAGCGCCGACCGCAAGGATCTGTCCGAATCGCTGACGCTGACGCGCGAAGTCCAGTTGGAGCGCGACCGCATTGCGGGGTTGGAACGCGAGCGTGCCCGTCTGGCGGTGCGCGCGCCCATCGACGGCGTGGTGGTCGAGCTGGCGCTGGAACTGTCGCCCGGACGCTGGGTGGACGAGAAGACGCGCCTGGCCCTGATTGCCGCGCCCGACAGCCTGGAGGCGCGCGGCTACATCGATGCGGACGACTTGCATCGCATCCGTGAAGGCGACGCGGGCGAGTTCGTGGACGGGCAGCGCCTGATGCCCGCGCGCGCCATCCAGGTCTCGCGCGTGGGCGCGGCAGCCAACGACACATTGGACAACTGGGTGCTGACGTCCGCGCATGGCGGCGACGTGCCGGCGCGCCAGTTCGAAGGCCGGCTGCGCGCCGAACAGGCCGTGTTCGAAGTGGCCGGCGACGTGACCGACTTGTCCCGCCACACCCTGCCCTTGACCGAACTGCGCGGCGAAATGCAGATACGTGGTGAACCGATCAGCTTGGCCAGCCGCCTGGTGCGGCGCGTTGCAAGCGTGCTGTTGCGCGAGGCCGGCGCATGAGCACGAAGAAACATGAACGACGCGCCGTAGGCGTGTTGCATGAGTATTGGGGCGTTGCCACCGGCGGCGTCCAAGCGATCTCTGTGAGAGGTGTGCAGTGAAAAACAATTCCGCTTCGCGTTTCGGCAAGAAGACCCCGCAAGCCCTCGGCACTCGCACGTTGAGCTCGCGCCTCTTCCTCCAGGCCCTTGAACCCCGCGTCTTGCTGGATGCCGCCATGGCCCAGACCGCGCAGGACGTGGCGCAGGCGGTACCCGACGCGCCGCCCGCGGCCGAGACCCAGGCGCATGCCGAGCTGATCGCCGCCTTGGGCGCCGTGGAGCAGCACAAGGCGGCCGCCAGTGAACCGACGGAGCCGCGCAGCGAGGTCTATTTCATCGACCGCACCGTTGAGGAAGCGGACACGCTGGCGCAGTCGTTGCCGCCCGGCGCCGAGCTGCACTACATCGAGCCAGGGGTGGACGGCCTGCGCTTCATTGCCGACACACTCAATGGCCGCCAGGATGTGGACGCCATCCACATCCTGAGCCACGGCGAAGCGGGCATGCTGCAACTGGGCACGGCCACCTTGACGCTGGAATCCATGCAAGGCGAATATCGCGACGAGCTGATGCAGATCGGGGCGGCCCTGAGCGCCGACGCCGACGTGCTGCTTTATGGCTGCGACTTCGGCCAGGGCGAGGCCGGCGAAGCGGCGGTGCACACGCTGGCCGTGATCACCGGCGCCGACGTGGCCGCGTCCACGGACACCACCGGCGCGTTGGCGCTGGGCGGCGACTGGACGCTGGAACGCCAGAGCGGATCCGTCGAGGCCGTGGCCGTCTCGGCCCAGGATTGGAACTATGCGCTGGCGCCGCCTGTGCTGAACACGCTGTTGAATCTGAGCTACACCGGCGTCGAAGACGCGCCCGCGCCGGTTGGCGCGGTGGGGACAACGATTTCAGCGTATACGGCAGGCCTGAGCGACGTTGATCCGGGTGCGCTCAAGGGCATTGCGCTGACCGCCGCGAATGCCACCAACGGCACGTGGTGGTACACGTTGGACGGCGGCACCAACTGGACCGCGGTGGGCACCGTCAGCGGCACCAGCGCGCTGTTGTTGTCCGACACGCCGGATTCGCGCATCTACTTTCAGTCCAACACCAACTTCAATGGCAGCGCGGGCAATGCGCTGACGCTGCGCGGTTGGGACCAGAGCGCCGGCACAGCCGGCACCAAGGTCAATCCCACCACGATCACCGGCGCGGTATCGATCGCGTCGGACACGGTCGCGGTAACGGTCACGGCGGTCAATGACGCGCCGGTGCTTAACGTCGACACCCGCAACCTGTCGACCATCAACGAAGACTTGAACGCCAGCGTGCCCGCGCCCGCACCCACCGGCGGGGTGGGCACGTCGGTCAACAATTTCATCGAGTCGGTCTCCGACATCGACAGCGGATCGTTGACCGGCGTCGCCATCGTGGGCGCGGACACGGCCAACGGCACGTGGTGGTATTCGATCAACAACGGAACCACCTGGGCAGAGATGGGGACCTTGTCCGACAGCAACGCGCTGTTGCTCGTCAACAGTGGTGACTCGCACGTCTACTTCCGCCCCAGCGCCGACTACAACGGCACGGCCAGCCTGACCATCCGCGCCTGGGACCAGACCAGTGGCACGAACGGCGGCACGGCGGACGCCAGCGTCAACGGCGGCACCACGGCCTATTCCAGCGCCACGGGCGCCGTCAACATCATCGTCAATCCCATCGTGGACATCGTGGCCAACACCGCCACCACCGCCGAAGAGACGGCGGTGATCATCAACGTGCTGGCCAACGACACCTTCGAGAACAGCGGGCGCGCGGTCACGGCCATCAACGGCACCGCGATCACCGTGGGCGGCCCGGCCGTCAGCGTCGCCAATGGCTCGGTCGTGTTGAACGCCGACGGCACCATCACCTTCACCCCGGGGCTGGACTTCCCGGGCGCGGCCGCGTCCGCCAACACCGTCTTCACCTACACGGCAACCTCGGCCGGTGTCTCCGAGACCGCCAACGTCACGGTCACCGTGACGCAGGTGCAGGACGCCCCGCGCATTGATCTTGACGGCATGACGCTGGGCGCCGACTACAGCAATACCCTCGACGAAGGCACCGCCGCCATCGGCCGCCAGGTGTCCGTCACCGACCCCGAGAACAACAACCTGGCATCGATGACGATCAGCTTGTCGGGCGCCATGGCGGGCGACCTGCTGACGTTGGGCGGCACCGTCACCGGCATCACGGCCAGCTACAACAGCGGCACAGGCGTGCTGACGCTCAGCGGCAACACCACGCTGGCCAACTACCAGACCGCACTCGGCTTGGTCAATTTCAGCACCACGTCCGGCTCCACCGCCGCGCGCACCATTTCGGTACAGGCCACGTCGGCCCTCGCGCCCACCGCGTCCAATGTGGCGGTAAGCACCATCACGCCCATCGACACCGATGGGGACGGCGTAGCCAACACGGCCGATCTGGACGACGACAACGACGGCATCCTGGACAGTGTGGAGTCCCTGGCCACCACGCCGTCTCTGATCGACGGTTCGATGGAAGGCGCGTTGGGAGTCGCGCACACCGAGAATGAAAGCCTGAACTTCAGCATCGACGGCACCGGCTTCACGGACGCTGCGGCCACGCCAGACACCTGGAAGGGCACGTTCTCGCTGGCGGGTTCGGGCCAGTGGGCGGGCGCCATGAATGGCGTGCCCGGCGCGGCGGAGGGGCAGGTCTTCATGGCGATCTACAGCGGCTTCGTGGAAGAGGCCGCGCAAGTGATCATCCCCGCCTCCGCGGGCATCCAGGTGGGCGACGTGGTGCACATCTCGTTCCAGGAGATCTTCGGCGGCGTCAACGGCGAGACCATCCCGGGCATGGAGGCGTACTTCATCGTCACCGTGGACGGCGTGTCGTACAACGCCGATACCCTGACCTACAACGGCAACAACTTCAAGACCTGGTCCACCGGGGGCATCACCTTCACCGCCACGTCGACAGCGCCCGTGGTCGTGTTTTCCATTGGCCGACCCAATGGCGGTGACGGTGCGTATCTGGGCCTGGACGATGTGCGCGTCTACAAGGTCAGTTCGCTGACCGCTGCGCAGGACCGCGACGGCGACGGCCTGGTCGACCGCCTGGATCTGGACAGCGACAACGACGGCATCACCGACAATGTTGAAGCGCAAAGCACAGCCGGCTACCAGCCACCCAGCGGCCAGGGCATGGCCATGGTGGATGTGGATGACGACGGCCTGGACGATCGCTATGACGCCGACACCGTCAGCGTCAACCGGACCACGGAGGCCGCCAGCCTGGGCCTGACGCCAGTGGATTCCGACGCCGATGGCACCACCGACGTCTACGACGCCGACAGCGACAACGACGGCACGGCAGACGTGGCCGAACGCGGCGACGGCCAAGCCACGTCCGTCACCAGCACCACCGACACCGACCAGGATGGCCTGCTGGACATCTTTGAACACGGCACCGTCAACGACGGCTTCGATGTCCAGGACGGCAACGTCATCACCAGTGGCAGCGGCCTGAGCGCCGCGGTTACCGGCTTCACCCTGAGCGATAGCGACGGCGACATCTTGGCCGACGGCAGCAATGCCCAGGTCTTGAGCGCCGACCTTGACTGGCGCGACAACTTCGTCGGCGTGGCCCCGCCGGTGGCGCTGGCGGATTCCGCCACCGCCGTGGAAGACACGCCGCTGTCGGTATCGGCGGCGGCAGGCCTGCTGGCCAACGACACCTTCAACCGCGACGGCAGTCTTACCGCCGCCAGCTACGACAGCAACGCCGACGGTACGCCGGACACGGCGATCACCGTGGGAGCTGCGACCACGCTGCTGCGCAACGGCATCCCCACCGGCATCCTGACGCTGAACGCCGATGGCTCCTACACCTTCGCACCGGCCGCCAACTACGACGGCCTGGTGCCCTTGGTGCGCTACACCATCACCACCCCCGGCGGCAGTTCCAACGGCGACCTGTCGCTTGCCATCACGCCGGTCAATGACGCGCCGGTGCTGGCGGACACCAGCTTGACGGTCGTGGGGGTCATGCCGTCCAACGGCGCGCCAAGCAACCAGGTGGGCATCCTGATATCGGACCTGGTGGGCGGCGTCACGGACGCCGACACGGGCGCGGTCAAGGGCGTGGCCGTCACGGCCATCAACAGTTCGGGCACGCTTTACTACTCGCTGAACAATGGCGCCAACTGGACGCAGGTCACCACGTTGACCGAGGCCACGGCGCGCCTGTTGGCGGCCGATGGCGTAACGCGCCTGTACTTCCGGCCGAATACCGGCGTGGTGGGCAACGTGGCCGACGCGTTGACGTTCCGCGCCTGGGACCAGACCAGCGGCACCAATGGCGGGACGGGCGACGCCACGGTGAACGGCGCTGCGACGGCATACTCGGGCACGACAGACACCATCCTGATGCGCGCCAACACGGCGCCAGTGCTGGATACCTCGCTGGACCTGCTCTACACCGGGCTGGAAGATGCGCCCACGCGGACTGGCGCCGTGGGCGTGCTGGTTTCCCACTTCACGGCCGGCCTGAGCGATGCGGATGCGGGCGCGCTCAAGGGTGTTGCCATCATCAGCATCACGGGCACGCACGGCGACTGGTGGTACACGCTGGATGGCGGCACCACATGGACCGCGATGGGCTCGGTGTCGACCAGCAACGCCTTGCTGCTGCCCGACGATCCGAACGCGCGCATTTACTACGTGCCGGATCCTGGCTTCACGGGCGATGCGACCATCGAGATGTCGTTGCGCGGCTGGGACCAGAGTTCCGGCACGGCGGGCACCAAAGTCACTATCGGCACTTCCAATGCCTTCTCAAGCGCCAGTGACTCCGTCGAGGTCTTCATCACGAACGTCAATGACGCGCCGGTGCTCAACGTGGCCACGCGCAACCTGACGACCATCAACGAAGACTTGAACGCCAGCGTGCCCGCGCCCGTACCCACCGGCGCGGTCGGTACGTCGGTCAACAACTTCATCGGCTCGACGTCCGATGCGGACAGCGGTGCGCTGACGGGCGTCGCCATTGTGGGCGCGGACGCCACCAATGGCACGTGGTGGTATTCGATCAACAACGGCACGAACTGGACACAGATGAGCGCGGTGTCCGACACCAGCGCCTTGCTGCTCATCAACAGCAGCAATTCGCGCGTGTACTTCCGCCCCAACGCGGATTACAACGGCACGGCCCCACTGACGATCCGCGCCTGGGATCAGACCAGCGGTGCAAATGGCGCAACGGCCGACGCCAGCGTCAACGGCGGAGACACCGCCTTCTCCAGCATGACGGCGTCGGTCGGTCTGCTCATCAATGCCATCGCCGATATCGCGCCGGACACGCTGGTCAGCACCGAAGACACCGCGGTGATCATCAATGTGCTGGGCAACGATACCTTCGAGAACAGCGGCCGTTTCATTTCGGCCATCAATGGCACCGCGATCACCGCGGGCGGGGCCGCCGTCAGCGTGGCGAACGGGTCGGTGGTGTTGAACGTCGACGGCACGCTGACCTTCACGCCAAATGCCGATTACCCTGGAAATCTGGCGTCGGGCACCGTAAATTTCACGTACACCGTGACGTCCGGCGTGATGACCGAGACCGCCAACGTGATGATTACCGTGACGCAGGTGCAGGATGCGGCGCGCGTGGATCTGAATGGGGCGACGGCGGGTTTCGACCACAGCACGACTTACGATCAAACCACCATCAGCATTGGCAACCTGGTGTCTGTCACCGATCCCGAGAACCAAAACCTGAGCTCGATGACGATCACCTTGTCGGGCGCCACGGCGGCTGACGTCCTGGCGCTGGGCGGCGCCGCGCCCGGCATTACGGCCAACTACAACAGCGGCACGGGCGTGCTGACACTGACGGGCAACACCACGCTGGCCAATTACCAGACCGCGCTGGGCCTGGTCACGTTCACCACGACGTCCACTTCGGCCACCACGCGCACCATCTCGGTACAGGCCACGTCGGTGGCGTTTCCCACCGCGTCCAACGTGGCGGTCACCACCATCACGCTGCTTGATTCCGACGGCGATGGGGCGACCAATCTGGCCGACATCGACGACGACAACGACGGCATCCTGGATATCAACGAAAGCGGTGATACCGACGGCGACGGCATCGTCGACCGCCTGGATCTGGACAGCGACAACGACGGCATCACCGACAGTGTTGAAGCGCAAACCACCGCCGGCTACTTGCCGCCCAGCGGCCAGGGCGCGTCCATCGTCGACGTGGACCTGGACGGCCTGGACGACCGTTACGACGCCGACACCGTCAGCGCCAACCGGACCACGGCGGCGGCCAGCCTGGGCCTGACACCGGTGAACACCGACGGCGATGGTCTCGCGGACTATCGGGATACCGATAGCGACAACGACGGCGTGGCCGACGTGGCCGAACGCGGCGATGGCCAGCCCACCTCGGTCACCAGCACCACCGACACCGATCAGGACGGCTTGCTGGATATCTTTGAACACGGCACGCCCAACGATGGCTATGCCGTGCACGACGGCAACGTCGTCACCAGCGGATCGGGCCTGGCGACCACCGTCGTCAGCTTCAACCTGGGCGACACCGACGCGGATACGGCCATCGACGGCAGCAACGCCGTGCCGCTCACGCGCGATTTCGATTGGCGCGACGGCCTCAACAACCCCGCCATCGACTTGAATTCCACGGTGGGCGCGGCGGATGGCCTGATCACCTACAGCACGAGCCAGATCGGCGCCGGGGCCGCCGTGAACACGGCAGCCGCCACCGCCGACGTCTCGGACATTGGCGACACCGACATTCAACAATTGGCGATTTCCGTTTCCGGCGTGCAGGATGGCGCCAACGAAATCCTGACGCTGGGCGGAACCGGCTTTGCCCTGGACGCCACGGCAACCCAGACGGTGACCGTCGACAGCGTGGACTTGCTGATCAACTACACCGTGGCGGGCGGCTTCGTGATCACGCGCAGCGGTGGGGGGGTAATTGCCCACACCGTGCTGGACACGCTGGTGCGCGGCGCCACCTACGGCAACACGCTGTTGTCGGCTACAGCCGGCGCGCGCCTGTTTGGCTTCGTTGTGACGGACACCGGAGGCGCGACGTCCGCGTCGGCCGTGTCCACGGTGCAAGTCACCCCGGGCAACCGCCCGCCCGTGCCCGCCGACCCGGCGGTGGCGGGACAGACTTTTGACCCGGTCACCGGCAACTATGCCGTCAGCGCCACCGAGGACACCGCCTTCAATGGCCAGGTCACGGCCACCGACGCCGACAACGACACGCTGACCTACGCAGTGTCGACGCAACCGCTGCATGGCACGGTGGTGATCGATGCCACGACGGGCATGTACACGTACACCCCCGCCGTGGACTACAACGGCAGCGACAGCTTCGTGGTAACGGTGTCGGACGGCTTCAGCAGCACGGTGGCGTCCAGCGTCAACCTGACGGTGGCGGCGGTGGCGGATATCGCCAACGACACGATCACGACCAATGAAGACACCACGGCCAATATCGCGGTGAGCGGCAACGATAACTTCGATGACGCCGGGTATGTGATTACGGCCATCGACGGCATTGCGGTCGTGGTGGACACGCCGGTCGGGGTCGCCAATGGTACCGTCACGCTGAAAGCCGACGGTACCCTGGACTTCACACCGACGCCCAACTACAACGGCTTGGCCAGTTTCACGTACACCGTGACGTCGGCCGGTACGGTGGAGACGGCAACCGTCTCGGTGACCGTGACGGCGGTGGCGGATGCGCCGATGATCGTGGACCCGGCGGTGCCCGGACAGACCTTCGATCCGGCGACCGGCAACTATGCGATCAGCCTGAACGAAGACGGGGCATTCGCTGGCCAGGTCTCGGCGGTGGATGGCGACGGCGATACGCTGGTTTACGGCGTTGACACCCCCGCGACGCACGGTTCGGTGACGGTGGATTCGGCAACGGGTGCCTACACCTACACGCCGACGGCGGACTACTACGGCAGCGACAGCTTTGTC
This sequence comes from Achromobacter spanius, assembly GCF_003994415.1. Lineage (NCBI taxonomy): Bacteria > Pseudomonadati > Pseudomonadota > Betaproteobacteria > Burkholderiales > Alcaligenaceae > Achromobacter > Achromobacter spanius. The sequence continues at coordinate 366,022 of NZ_CP034689.1, forward strand.
ATCAGCATCGATGACGGCGCGGGCAATGTGATCCTGTCGACGGTCACTGTGACGGTGGCGGCGGTGGTGGATATCGCCGACGACACGGTCACGACGAATGAAGACACGACGGTCAATATCGCCGTAGTCGGCAATGACAGCTTCGAGAACGCCGGACGCACGATCACCGCCATTGACGGCATGGCGGCGGTGGTGGGAACGCCGGTCGTGGTTGCCAACGGCTCGGTCACGCTGAAGGCAGACGGCACCTTGGACTTCACGCCGGCTGCGAACTACAACGGTTCGACCAGCTTCACCTACACCGTGGCGTCCGGCGGGGTGGTGGAGACGGCATCGGTCACGGTGACCGTCACTGCGGTGGCGGATGCGCCGATGACGATGGACCCGGCGGTACCTGGTCAAACCTTTGATCCTGCCACGGGCAACTATGCAATCAGTCTGAACGAGGACGGAGCGTTCACTGGCCAGGTCTCGGCGGTTGATGGCGATGGCGACACCCTGACTTATGGGTTGGATACGCCGGCAACGCATGGCATGGTGACGGTGGACCCGGCAACGGGCACGTACACCTACACGCCCACGGCGGATTACTACGGCAGCGACAGCTTCATCATCAGCATCGACGACGGCGAAGGCAACGTGACGCAGTCGACGGTAAGCGTCACGGTCGCGGCAGTGGTGGATATCGTCAACGACACGATCACGACGGACGAGGACACCCCGGTCAATATCGTGGTGGTCGGCAACGACAGCTTCGAGAATGCGGGTCGCGCCATTACGGCCATTGACGGCAACGCAGTCGTGGTCGGTACGCCGGTCGCGGTTGCCAACGGCGCGGTGACGCTGAAGGCCGACGGCACCTTGGATTTCGCGCCGGCTGCGAACTACAACGGTTCGACCAGTTTCACGTACACCGTGACATCTGGCGGCGCGGTGGAGACAGCAACGGTCACGGTGACCGTCACCGCAGTGGCGGATGTACCTGTGACGGTCGACCCGGCGGTCCCGGGCCAGGTCTTTGACGCGGCCACGGGCAACTACGCGATCAGTCTGAACGAAGACGCTGTCTTCAACGGCCAGGTCTCGGCGGTTGATGGCGATGGTGACACCCTGACTTATGGGGTGGATACTCCGGCAACGCACGGCATGGTCACGGTTGACCCGGCAACGGGCGCGTACACCTACACGCCCACGGCGGACTACTACGGCAGCGACAGCTTCATCATCAGCATCGACGACGGCGCGGGCAACTTCGTCCTGTCGACGGTGAGTGTCACGGTCGCGGCGGTGGTGGATATCACCGACGACACGATTACGACCAATGAGGACACGACGGTCAACATCGCCGTCGTCGGCAACGACAGCTTCGAGAATGCGGGTCACGCCATCACAGCCATCGACGGCATGGCGGTGGTGGTGGGTGCGCCGGTCGTGGTTGCCAACGGCTCGGTCACGCTGAAGGCAGACGGCACCTTGGACTTCGCCCCGGCTGCGAACTACAACGGCCTGACCAGCTTCACGTACACCGTGACGTCTGGTGGTGTGGTTGAGATGGCAATGGTCACGGTCACCGTCACTGCCGTGGCGGATGCACCGATGACGGTGGACCCGGCAGTGCCTGGCCAAACCTTTGATCCGGCCACGGGCAACTATGCGATCAGCCTGAACGAGGACGGAGCGTTCACTGGCCAGGTCTCGGCGGTTGATGGCGACGGAGATACGCTGGCTTATGGGGTGGATACCCCGGCCACGCACGGCATGGTGACGGTGGATCCGGTGACGGGCGAGTACACCTACACACCCACGGCGGATTACTACGGCAGCGACAGCTTCATCATCAGCATCGACGACGGCGCGGGCAACATCAGCTTGTCGACCGTGACGGTGACCGTGGTAGCCGTGGCGGATATCACCGACGACACGATCACGACCGACGAGGACACGACGGTCAATATCGTCGTGGTCGGCAACGACAGCTTCGAGAACGCCGGACGCACGATCACGGCCATTGACGGCAACGCGGTGGTGGTGGGCACGCCGGTCTTGGTCAGCAATGGTTCCGTAACGCTGAAGGTCGACGGCACCTTGGACTTCGCGCCGACAGCTAATTACAACGGTTCGACCAGCTTTACCTACACCGTGACGTCTGGCGGCGCGGTGGAGACGGCATCCGTCACGGTCACTGTCACGGCAGTGGCCGATGCACCGATGACGGTCGACCCGGCAGTCCCCGGCCAGGTCTTTGACCCGGCCACAGGCAACTATGCAATCAGCCTGAATGAGGATGGAGCCTTCACTGGCCAGGTCTCGGCAGTTGATGGCGACGGCGATACGCTGACCTACAGCGTGTCCGCAGCTGCCACGCATGGCATGGTGACAGTCGATCCGACAACGGGTGCCTACACCTACACGCCCACGGCGGATTACTACGGCAGCGACAGCTTCATCATCAGCATCGACGACGGCGCGGGCAACATCAGCTTGTCGGCCGTGACGGTGACCGTGGTAGCCGTGGTGGATATCACCGACGACACGATCACGACCAATGAAGACATGACGGTCAATATCGCCGTAGTCGGCAACGACAGCTTCGAGAACGTCGGACGCGCCATCACCGCCATCGACGGCATCGCAGTGGTGGTGGGTGCGCCGGTCCTGGTGAACAACGGTTCTGTGACGCTGAAGGCCGACGGCACCTTGGACTTCGCTCCGGCAGCTAATTACAACGGTTCGACCAGCTTCACCTACACCGTGACGTCTGGTGGTGTGGTGGAGACGGCAACGGTCACGGTCACCGTCACTGCCGTGGCGGATGCGCCGATGACGGTGGACCCGGCGGTCCCCGGTCAAACCTTTGATCCTGCCACGGGCAACTACGCGATCAGCCTGAACGAGGACGCTGTCTTCAACGGCCAGGTCTCGGCGGTTGATGGCGACGGAGACTCGCTGGCTTATGGGGTGGATACCCCGGCCACGCACGGCGTCGTCACGGTGGACCCGGCGACGGGTGCCTACACCTACACGCCGACGGCCGACTACTACGGCGCCGACAGCTTTGTTATCAGCATCGACGACGGCGCGGGCAATATCATCCTCTCCACGGTCAGCGTGACTGTCGCGGCAGTGGTGGATATCACCGACGACACGATCACGACCAATGAAGACACGACGGTCAACATCGCCGTGGTCGGCAACGACAGCTTCGAGAACGCCGTGCGCAGCATCACGGCCATCGACGGCAATGCCATCTTGGTGGGCATACCGGTTGCGGTCGCGAACGGTTCAGTCACGCTGAAGGCCGACGGCACCTTGGACTTTGCGCCGACAGCCAACTACAACGGCTCGACCAGTTTCACCTACACCGTGACATCTGGCGGTGCGGTGGAGACGTCAACGGTCACGGTGACCGTCACGGCAGTGGCCGATGCACCGATGACGGTCGACCCGGCAGTCCCCGGCCAGGTCTTTGACCCGGCCACAGGCAACTATGCAATCAGCCTGAACGAAGACGCTATCTTCAACGGCCAGGTCTCGGCAGTGGATGGCGACGGCGATCCGCTGACCTACAGCGTATCCTCGGCTGCCACGCACGGCATGGTGACAGTCGATCCAACAACGGGTGCCTACACCTACACGCCCACGGCCGACTACTACGGTGCCGACAGTTTCATCATCAGTATTGATGACGGCGAAGGTAACGTGACGCAGTCGACGGTGAGTGTCACGGTCGCGGCCGTGGTGGATATCACCGACGACACGATCACCACCAACGAAGACACGACAGTCAACATCCCGGTGATCGGCAACGACAGCTTCGAGAACGCCGGACGCAGCGTCACCGCTATCGACGGCATTGCGGCTACGGTGGGGGTGCCTGTCCTGGTCAGCAACGGTTCTGTGACCTTGAAGGCCGACGGCACTTTGGATTTCGCGCCGGCTGCGAACTACAACGGTTCGACCAGCTTCACGTACACCGTGACATCTGGCGGCGCGGATGAGACGGCAACCGTTACGGTCACCGTCACTGCGGTGGCGGATGCACCGATGACGGTGGACCCGGCGGTACCCGGTCAAACCTTTGACCCGGCCACCGGCAACTATGAAATCAGCCTGAACGAGGATGCTGTCTTCAATGGCCAGGTCTCGGCGGTTGATGGCGACGGCGACACGCTGACCTACAGCGTATCCTCGGCTGCCACGCACGGCATGGTGACAGTCGATCCGGCAACGGGCGCCTACACCTACACGCCCACGGCGGACTACTACGGCAGCGATAGCTTCATCATCAGCATCGACGATGGCGAAGGCAACGTGACGCAGTCGACGGTAAGTGTCACGGTGGCGGCCGTGGTGGATATCACCGACGACACGATCACGACGAATGAGGACACGACGGTCAACATCGCCGTAGTCGGGAACGACAGCTTCGAGAACGCCGGACGCATCATCTCGGCCATTGACGGCAACGCAGTCATGGTCGGTACGCCGGTCGCGGTTGCCAACGGTTCGGTCACGCTGAAGGCCGATGGCACCTTGGACTTCACACCCGCCACCGATTTCAACGGCCCGACCAGCTTCACCTACACCGTGACGTCTGGCGGGGCCGTGGAGACGGCAACCGTTACGGTGACCGTCACTGCCGTGGCGGATGTGCCGGTGACGGTCGACCCAGCGGTCCCGGGCCAGGTCTTTGACCCTGCCACGGGCAACTACGCGATCAGTCTGAACGAAGACGCTGTCTTCAACGGCCAGGTCTCGGCGGTTGACGGCGACGGTGACACGCTGGCTTATGGGGTGGATGCCCCGGCCACGCACGGCGTGGTCACGGTGGATCCGGTGACGGGCGCGTACACCTACACCCCGACTTCCGACTACTACGGCAGCGACAGCTTCGTCATCAGCATCGAAGACGGCGCGGGCAACATCAGCTTGTCGACGGTGACGGTGGCCGTGGCCGCCGTGGTGGATATCGTCAACGACACGATCACGACCAATGAGGACACGACGGTCAACATTGCCGCAGTCGGCAACGACAGTTTCGAGAACGCGGGTCACGCCATCACGGCCATTGACGGCATTGCGGTGGTGGTGGGCACGCCGGTCCTGGTTGCCAACGGTTCGGTCACCTTGAAAGCCGACGGCACCTTGGACTTCACGCCGGCAACGGACTACAACGGTTCGACCAGCTTTACGTACACCGTGACATCCGGCGGGGCCGTGGAGACCGCAACCGTCACGGTCACCGTCACGGCGGTGGCGGATGCGCCGATAGCGGTGGATCCTGCGATCCCCGGCCAAGTCTTTGACCCGGCCACCGGCAACTACGCGGTCAGTCTGAACGAAGACGCGGTCTTCAACGGTCAGGTTTCGGCGGTTGATGGCGACGGCGATACGCTGACCTACAGCGTATCCTCGGCTGCCACGCATGGCATGGTGACAGTCGATCCGGCAACGGGTTCCTACACCTACACGCCCACGGCGGATTACTACGGCAGCGACAGCTTCATCATCAGCATCGACGATGGCGCAGGCAACGTGACGCAGTCGACGGTAAGCGTCACGGTCTCGGCAGTGGTGGATATCACCGACGACACGATCACGACGAATGAGGACACGACGGTCAACATCGCCGTAGTCGGGAACGACAGCTTCGAGAACGCCGGACGCATCATCACGGCCATCGACGGTAACGCAGTCATGGTCGGTACGCCGGTTGCGGTTGCCAACGGTTCGGTAACGCTGAAGGCCGATGGAACCTTGGACTTCGCCCCGGCTGCGAACTACAACGGTTTGACCAGCTTCACGTACACCGTGACGTCTGGCGGCGCGGTGGAGACGGCAAGCGTCACGATTACCGTGACTGCCGTGGCTGACGTGCCCGTGACGGTGGATCCGGCTGTGCCTGGCCAGACCTTTGACCCGGCCACGGGCAACTACGCAATCAGCCTGAACGAGGACGGAGCGTTCACTGGCCAAGTCTCGGCGGTGGATGGCGATGGAGACACGCTGCTGTATTCGGTGAACAGCGCTGCGACGCATGGCATGGTGACGGTGGACCCGGCAACGGGCGCGTACACGTATACGCCGACGGCGGATTACACCGGTAGCGATAGCTTCATCATCAGCATTGATGACGGCGAAGGCAACGTGACGCAGTCGACGGTAAGTGTCACGGTTGCGGCGGTGGCGGATATCACCGACGACGCGATCACGACCAATGAGGACACGACGGTCAACATCGCCGTGTTCGGCAACGACAGTTTCGAGAACGCGGGTCACGCCATCACGGCCATCGACGGCATTGCAGTGGTGGTGGGCGCGCCGGTCTTGGTCGCGAACGGTTCGGTCACGCTGAAGGCCGACGGCACCTTGGATTTCACGCCGGCAACGGACTACAACGGTTCGACCAGCTTCACGTACACCGTGACGTCTGGCGGCGCGGTGGAGACGGCAACCGTCACGGTTACGGTCACGGCGGTGGCGGATGCGCCGATAGCGGTGGATCCAGCGGTCCCCGGCCAAGTCTTTGATCCGGCCACGGGCAACTATGCAATCAGCCTGAATGAGGACGCTGTCTTCAGTGGCCAGGTCTCGGCAGTGGATGGCGACGGCGATACGCTGGTCTACAGCGTATCCGCAGTCGCCACGCACGGCATGGTCACCGTCGATGCAGTGACCGGCGCGTACACCTACACGCCAACGGCCGACTACTACGGTGCCGACAGCTTCATCATCAGCATCGATGACGGCGAAGGCAACGTGACGCAGTCGACGGTGAGTGTCACGGTCGCTGCGGTGGTGGATATCACCGACGACACGATCACGACCAATGAAGACACGACGGTCAACATCGCCGTAGTCGGCAACGACAGCTTCGAGAATGCGGGTCACGCCATCACGGCCATCGACGGCATGGCGGTGGTGGTGGGCACGCCGGTCTTGGTCAGCAATGGTTCCGTAACGTTGAAGGCCGACGGCACCTTGGACTTCGCTCCGGCAGCTAATTACAACGGTTCGACCAGCTTCACCTACGCCGTGACGTCTGGCGGCGCGCTGGAGATGGCAACCGTTACGGTCACCGTCACGGCCGTGGCGGATGTGCCGGTGACGGTCGACCCAGCGGTCCCGGGCCAGGTCTTTGACCCTGCCACGGGCAACTACGCGATCAGCCTGAACGAGGATGAGGCCTTCAATGGCCAGGTTTCGGCGGTGGATGGCGATGGAGACACGCTGCTGTATTCGGTGAACAGCGCCGCGACGCACGGCGTGGTCACGGTGGACCCGGTGACGGGCGCCTACACCTACACACCGACGGCCGACTACTACGGCAGCGACAGCTTCGTCATCAGCATCGACGACGGCAACGGCAATGTGAGCTTGTCGACGGTGGATGTCACGGTCTCGGCCGTGGTGGATATCGTCAACGACACGATCACGACCAATGAAGACACGACGGTCAACATCGCCGTGGTCGGCAACGACAGCTTCGAGAACGCGGGTCACGCCATCACGGCCATCGACGGCAATGCCATCCTGGTGGGCACGCCGGTCGCCGTCATGAACGGTTCGGTCACGCTGAAAGCCGATGGCACCTTGGACTTCGCGCCCTCGGCCGACTTCAACGGTTCGACCAGCTTCACGTACACCGTGACGTCTGGCGGCGCGGTGGAGACGGCAACCGTTACGGTGACCGTCACGGCGGTGGCGGATGTACCGGTGACGGTCGACTCGGCAGTTCCCGGTCAAACCTTTGACCCGGCCACGGGCAACTACGCGGTCAGTCTGAACGAGGACGCTGTCTTCAACGGCCAGGTCTCGGCGGTTGATGGCGACGGCGATACGCTGACCTACGGCGTATCCGCAACTGCCACGCACGGCATGGTGACAGTCGATCCGGCAACGGGTGCCTACACCTACACGCCCACGGCGGACTACACCGGTGCCGACAGCTTCATCATCAGTATCGACGACGGCGCAGGCAACGTAACGCAGTCGACGGTAAGCGTCACGGTCTCGGCGGTGGTGGATATCACCAGCGACACGATCACGACCGCCGAGGACACGACGGTCAACATCCCGGTGTTCGGCAACGACAGTTTCGAGAACGCCGGGCGCAGCATCACGGCCATTGATGGCAATGCAGTCGTGGTCGGTACGCCGGTCGCAGTCACCAACGGCTCGGTCACGCTGAAGGCCGATGGCACCTTGGACTTCACGCCGACCACGGATTTCAACGGCCCGGCCAGCTTCACGTACACCGTGACGTCTGGCGGCGCGGTGGAGACGGCATCGGTCACGGTGACCGTCACCGCAGTGGCGGATGCGCCGATGACGGTGGATCCGGTAGTACCTGGTCAAACCTTTGACCCTGCCACGGGCAACTACGCAATCAGCCTGAACGAGGACGCAGTCTTCAATGGCCAGGTGTCGGCGGTGGATGGTGACGGTGACACGCTGACCTACAGCGTATCCTCGACAGCCACGCGCGGCATGGTGACGGTGGATTCGGCAACGGGTGCGTATACCTACACGCCTGCTTCCGATTACTACGGTGCCGACAGCTTCATCATCAGCATCGACGACGGCATGGGCAGCATCAGCCTGTCGACGGTGACGGTGACCGTGGCCGCCGTGGCGGATATTGCCGACGACACGATCACGACGAATGAGGACACGACGGTCAACATCGCCGTGTTCGGCAACGACAGCTTCGAGAACGCCGGACGCAGCATCACGGCTATCGACGGCAATGCCATCATGGTGGGCACGCCGGTCGCGGTTGCCAACGGTTCGGTCACGTTGAAGGCCGATGGCACCTTGGACTTCACGCCCGCCACCGATTTCAACGGCCCGACCAGCTTCACGTACACGGTGACGTCTGGCGGGGCCGTGGAGACGGCAACGGTTACGGTGACCGTGACGGCGGTGGCGGATGCGCCGGTGACGGTGGATCCGGCAGTGCCTGGTCAAACCTTTGACCCGGCCACAGGCAACTACACAATCAGCCTGAATGAGGACGCTGTCTTCAATGGCCAGGTTTCGGCAGTGGATGGCGACGGCGATACGCTGGTCTACAGCGTATCCGCAGCTGCCACGCAGGGGATGGTGACGGTTGATCCGGTAACGGGTGCCTACACCTATACGCCGACGGCCGACTACTACGGTGCCGACAGCTTCATCATCAGCATCGATGATGGCGCGGGCAACATCAGCCTGTCGACCGTGACGGTGACCGTGGCCGCCGTGGTGGATATCACCAGCGACACGATCACGACCAATGAAGACACCCCGGTCAACATCGCCGTAGTGGGCAACGACAGCTTCGAGAACGCCGGACGCAGCATCACGGCCATCGACGGCAACGCAGTCATTGTCGGTACGCCGGTCGCGGTTGCCAACGGTTCGGTCACGCTGAAAGCCGATGGCACCTTGGACTTCGCACCCTCGGCCGACTTCAACGGTTCGACCAGCTTCACCTACACCGTGACGTCTGGCGGGGCGGTGGAGACGGCATCGGTCACGGTGACCGTCACCGCGGTGGCGGATGCGCCGATGGCGGTGGATCCGGTAGTACCTGGTCAAACCTTTGACCCGGCCACGGGCAACTACGCAATCAGCCTGAACGAGGACGGGGCCTTCAATGGCCAAGTCTCGGCGGTGGATGGCGATGGAGACACGCTGCTGTATTCGGTGAACAGCGCTGCGACGCACGGCATGGTGACGGTGGACCCGGCAACGGGCGCGTACACGTATACGCCGACGGCCGACTACTACGGCAGCGATAGCTTCATCATCAGCATTGATGACGTCGAAGGCAACGTGACGCAGTCGACGGTAAGCGTCACGGTCGCGGCAGTGGTGGATATCCTCAACGACACGGTCACGACCAATGAGGACACGATGGTCAACATCGCCGTGGTTGGCAACGACAGCTTCGAGAACGCTGGACGCACCATCACTGCCATCGACGGCACTGCCATCTTGGTGGGCACGCCGGTTGCAGTCGCCAACGGATCGGTCACGTTGAAGGCCGATGGCACCATCGACTTCACGCCGACTACGGACTTCAACGGCCCGACCAGCTTCACGTACACCGTGACCTCTGGCGGTGCGGTCGAGACGGCAACCGTCACGGTGACCGTCACGGCGGTGGCGGATGCGCCGGTGACGGTCGACCCGGCAGTACCTGGTCAAACCTTTGACCCTGCCACGGGCAACTACGCGATCAGCCTGAACGAGGACGCTGTCTTCAGTGGCCAGGTCTCGGCGGTTGATGGCGACGGTGACACCTTGATTTATGGCGTAAGCACCCCGGCGCTGCATGGCATGGTGACGGTTGATCCGGCAACGGGCGCGTACACCTACACGCCGACGGCCGACTACTACGGTGCCGACAGCTTCATCATCAGCATGGACGACGGCACGGGCAACATCAGCTTGTCGACGGTGACGGTGACGGTGGCCGCCGTGGTGGACATCACCAGCGACACGATCACGACCAATGAAGACACGACGGTCAACGTCGCGGTGGTCGGCAACGACACGTTCGAAAACGCGGGCTTCGTCATCACGGCCATCGATGGCAACGCAGTCGTGGTCGGTACGCCAATCGTGGTGGCCAACGGTTCGGTCACGTTGAAGGCCGATGGCACCTTGGACTTCGCGCCCACGGCCAACTACAACGGTTCGACCAGCTTCACCTACACCGTGACGTCTGGCGGCGCGGTCGAGACGGCGACCGTGACGGTCACAGTGACCGCCGTGGCGGATGTGCCGATGATGGTGGACCCGGCGGTGCCCGGTCAGACGTTTGACCCCGCCACGGGCAATTACGCGGTCAGCGCCGTTGAAGACACGGCCTTCAATGGCCAGGTCTCGGCGGCGGATGGCGACGGCGATACGCTGGTCTACAGCGTATCTTCGGCGGCCATGCACGGCATGGTGACGGTTGATCCGGCAACGGGGGCGTACACCTACACGCCAACGGGCGACTACTACGGTGCCGACAGCTTCATCATCAGCATCGATGACGGCCAAGGCAACGTGACGCAGTCGACGGTAAGCGTCACGGTGGCGGCAGTAGTGGACATTGCCAACGACACGGTCACGACCAACGAAGACACAGCGGTCAACATCGCGGTGTTCGGCAACGACAGCTTCGAGAACGCCGGGCGCAGCATCACGGCCATCGACGGCAACGCCATCGTGGTGGGTACGCCGTTGGCAGTCGCCAACGGGTCGGTCACCCTGAAGGCGGACGGCACCCTGGACTTCCTGCCGGGCTCGCACTTCCACGGTTCAACCAGCTTCACCTATACCGTGACGTCCGGTGGCGTCACCGAGACCGCTACGGCCACGATCAACGTCACTGCGATCAACGATGTACCCATCTTGGTGGACGTCAGGATTGGCGGCCAGGTGTTGAATCCCGTCACGGGTGAGTACGGCGTGCCGACAACGGAAGACACATCGGTCGCTGGACGTGTGGAGGCGTTGGACTCGGACGGCGAGCCGCTCCAGTACACGGTGACCACCTTGCCGGCCCACGGCGCGGTGACGCTGAATGCCGCTACCGGAGACTACGTCTATACGGCCATCGGTGATTTCCACGGCAACGACCGCTTCGTGGTGACGATTACCGATGGCAGCGGAGGCTTGGTGCAAACGGTGGTGAATGTGACCGTCGGGGCAATCGTGGACATCGACCACGATACGGTGACGACCAACGAAGACACGACCGTGAATATCGCGGTGCAGGCCAACAACACGTTCGAGAACGCCGGGCACGTCATCACGGCTATCGATGGGTCGGCGGTGGTGGTGGGAACGCCGGTCGCGGTCGCCAACGGCCTGGTGACACTGCGCGCCAATGGCACCTTGGACTTCGCGCCTTCGACCAACTACAACGGCACCACGACCTTCACCTACACCGTCACCTCGGGTGGCGTGACCGAGACGGCGAACGTTACCGTGAACGTGACGGCGGTGAACGACAGCCCGGTCGTACCGGCGGTGGCCGTGAGCCTGCCGCTGGGCGGCGGCGGCCTGGAGGTGTCGGCGGATGGGGGCTTGCTGGCCGGCGCGTCGGACGTCGATGGCGACCCCTTGCGCGTGACCGAGGTCAGTGTGGATGGCGTGCCGGGCAGCACGCCGGCCGGCTCGCCCCTGGCGATTCCGGGGGGAGGCACGTTGTTGGTCAGGCCCGACGGCAGCTACGTCTTCACCCCGTCCACGGGCTTCACGGGCGAACTGGTGGTGCGTTACCGCGTCAGCGACGGCAATGGCGGGTTCACGGAATCGACCTTCACGCTGCGCAATTCGACGCCGTTGTTCGTGGAGCAGGAAAACTTCCTGTTCGTTCCGCAGTCAGGGGCAGGCGAGTCGAACATAGGCGGCAACGCCGGCTTGTCGGCAAGCGAGGTGAGTTCGGTGTTGATCAACGCCGTGAACCGGCTCGGATCGCTGAACGGCACCGCGGACCTTCCGCAATCGGGTGGCGCCGTGTTGCGGGCGGTCAATGGCGTCAACAGCCTGGACCATCTGGGAACCTTCGATGCCTTGGGCGCGGTGCTGCAAGCCGTCAACGATATCTCGCCGCTGAACGGCAGCGGCGATATGGGCGCGCGGGGCGGCTTGCATCAGCTGCTGGGCGCCGGCCTGGGCGGCGGATGGGGCGACAGCCAGGCGGTGTTGTCGACGCTGCCGCTGGGTGGCGGCTTGCAACTGGACTTGATGGGGCGCGGCGATCAGTTGCTCTTCGTCATCAACGGGGGCGACGGCAAGGCGGACATGGGCATCACGCTGGCCAACGGCGCGGCATTGCCGGCCTGGGTGCAGGCGGATGGGCGTGGCGTCGTGTTGATCAATCGGCCGGCTGGCGTGGAAACACTCAGCCTGCGCCTGACGTCCAGGTCAGGGCCGAATGCCGGCGTTGACCGGGTGATCACGATCGACTTCCTGTCGGGCACGATGCGCGAGCAGCGCGCCCCGGGGGACTCGTTGCCGCGTCCGCAGACCGCGCCTGACCGCACGCCGGGCGCGGCGGCCGCCGCACCGGTGCGGCTGGCGGGCACGCCGTTTTCGGTGCAGTTGGAACAAGCGGCGCGGCAGCACGATGTGGAGGACATCGCCTTGATGGACCTGCTGGACTAAGCGCTTGATGCAGGCAGGAATGCCCGGGCAAAACAAGGGCCAGGGCAAACGCCGGGCGGGCGGGGGGCGACTTCCGCCCGCCTTGCCGCCTGGGCCTCAAGCGGCGTGGGCGGGCCGGTGGCTCAGATGGCTTTGAAGGTCTTCAGGTGAATGCTGGTTTCGGTGGCCGAGATGCCCTTCAGGGTGCGCAGCCGGTCCAGCACTTCAGACAATTGATCGATGGTGGGCACACGCAGTTCCGCCAGCAGATCCCAGCGCCCGTTCGTGTCATGCAGGCCAGCCACGGCGGGTTCGCCCATCAGCAGGTTCACGATCTTGCGGGTTTCGTGGCCTTCCACGGCGATGCTTATCCACGCCACGATGTCATCGGTTTCTGCTTCGGGGCGCAGGCGCACGGTATAACCAACGATGATGCCCCGCTCTTCCAGCTTGCGGATGCGGTTGTCGATGGTGCCGCGCGATACGTCCAGTTTCTTGGCCAGGGTGGCGATTGACAGGCGGGCATTCGCGCGCAGCAGTCCAAGCAGATTCTGGTCTAGCGTGTCCATTGCGAAAAGTGCTAATCATGGCTGTCGGAATGCCAGAATCTTAGCGTTTCGTATGGAATATTGTCACTATGAATTGATTTGGGCATCAGCCAGAATTTCCTTTCCATCACTTGGGGAGAAAAAAATGACGACACTGCTCACAACATCGGACGTTGCCAACATCATGGCCTTGCAAGGCCCGCGCAAGGTGTTTACCGAACTGCTCGACTACGTACTGGCCGATTTTTTGCGATGGCAGGAATTCGACAAATGCGCGCGCGTCGCCAGTCACTCCCCCACCGGCGTCATCGAACTGATGCCCACCGCCGACCACGAGCTCTACAGCTTCAAGTTCGTCAACGGCCACCCCAATAATCCGCATGCCGGCCTGTCCACCGTGATGGCCTTTGGCGCGTTGGCCCAGGTCAACACCGGCGAGCCGCTGCTGATCAGCGAACTGACGCTGACCACCGCCTTGCGCACCGCCGTCACCTCCGCCCTGGCCGCAAGGGCGTTGGCGCGGCCCGATTCTCGGTCGATGGCCCTGATCGGCAACGGCGCGCAGGCCGAGTTCCAGGCGCTGGCTTTCCACTATGTGCTGGGCATCGACACGCTGCACGTGTACGACGTGGACCCGGACGCCACCCGCAAGCTGCAATCGAACCTGGCCGCCGCCGCGCCGGCCTTAGCGGTGCTGGTCTTCGACGGTGCCGCCCAGGCCGTCAAGGGCGTGGACATCGTCACCACCGTCACGGCCGACAAGGCCTACGCCACCATTCTGAGCGCCGACATGGTCGAGCCAGGCATGCACATCAATGCCTTGGGCGGAGACTGCCCGGGCAAGACCGAGCTGCATGCCGACGTGCTGAAGCAGGGCCCTGTTTTTGTTGAGTACGAACCGCAGACCCGCATTGAAGGCGACCTGCAGCAGATGCCCGCGGATTTTCCGGTAACGGAGTTGTGGCGCGTGCTGACGGGCCAGGCGGCCGGACGCCAAAGCGCGTCCCAGGTGACCATCTTCGATTCAGTCGGGTTTGCGCTGGAGGATTTCTCGGCCCTGCGTTGGTTGCGCGACAGCGCTGCCCGGCTGGGCGTGGGCACCCGCATTGAAGTGGCGCCGCAATTGCACGACCCCAAGAACCTGTTCGACGTGGTGCTTGCGGCAACCCGCGTCACGACAGGTGGCGCGGGTTGAAGGCTTGGCTCCCCCTACGCCCGTGTGGGCGCCTGGGTCGGTGGCGTGCCCTCATGGAACATGCCTTTCAACTGCGACCGCAGCTCGGGTGAGTCGGCGTGCTTGTGTACGGTGGTGGCGTGCTGCACGGCGGCTTCCAGCAGTTCGTCGTCGCTATCCGCGGCCAGGGCCACCGAGCAGTTCATGTCACTGGGGTACTCACGGCAATCGATGTATTTGCGGGTCATGACGTTCTCCCTGCGCAGCGCCCGGGGGCGGCTTGCGCGATGGAATTTCCGACGCGCTGCATACTGGGACATCGGGCGGGATGGCGCGTCGCAGCGCACCCGATGATGTCAAAAGTATAGGTCTGGCGCAGCCGTGGCGTAGCGGGAAAATGCGGGGTCGGCCCCTGTATTCATGCCGCCCCGCCATCCTTAGACCGGGTCGTTCGTTGGCGTGTCGTGCAAGATCGGCCGGCCCAGCAGATAGCCCTGGAAATGCGAGCAGCCCTCTTGGGTCAAGCGCGCCAGTTGTGCCGCGGTCTCCACGCCTTCGGCGGTGGTGGGAATGTCCAGGCTGCGGCCGATGCCGTTGATGGCGCGGATAATGGCCAGCGCTTCCTTGCTGGATTCAACGTCCTGCGTGAACGACTTGTCGATCTTGATCTTGTCGAAGTCGAACGACCGCAGATAGCCCAGCGATGAATAGCCCGTGCCGAAGTCGTCCAGCGCCACCTTCACGCCCAGCGCTTTCAGGCGGTTCAGCGTGGTCAGATTGGCGGCGGAATTCGCCAGCAGCACCGATTCGGTAATTTCCAATTCCAGCCGCCGTGCGGGCAGGCCAGAGTTCGACAGGGCCGATTCCACCAGCGACACCAGCGCGCTGTTGGTGAACTGGGTGGCCGACAGGTTGACCGCCACGGTTTCGTGGTCGTCCCAGCGCATGGCTTGCGCGCAAGCTTCGTGCAGGGCAAAGGCGCCCAGCTCGTGGATCAGCCCGGTTTCTTCGGCGATGGGAATGAAGTCGTCGGGCATGATCAGACCCTTCACCGGATGCTGCCAGCGCATCAGCGCCTCGCGACCCACGATGCGGACGTGGCTGACATCCATGATGGGCTGGTAATGCAATTGAAACTGCTGCTCCATGATGGCCTGGCGCAGGTCCATCTCGATTTCATGGCGCTTAAGGGCGGCGGCTTCCATCTCGGGTTCGAAAAACGCCAGGCGGTTGCGGCCGTTGCGCTTGGCTTCGTACAGTGCCATGTCGGCGTAGCGCAGCAGGTGGTCGGCCGTGCAGTCCGTCGTTTCCGCCAGGGCGATGCCGATGCTGACGGTAACGGGCACGGTATGGCCGTCCACCTCGAAAGGCTGGCGCACCGCCTCGATCAAGCGGTCGGCCAGCTTGCGCACGTCTTCCTGTTGGCCGATGTTGGGCAGCACCACGGCGAACTCGTCGCCACCCAGGCGGGCCAGCGTGTCCTGTTCGCGCAGCGCCTTGGGCAGGCGCTTGGCCAGCAGGCGCAGCAGTTCGTCGCCGCAAGGGTGGCCCAGCGTATCGTTCACGCTCTTGAAGTTGTCCAGGTCCAGGCAGAGTACGGCGGTGCGGCGGTCGCCCACGCGGTTCTGCAGGGCCTTGAGCAGCTGTTCGCGAAACAGCCGGCGGTTGGGCATGCCGGTCAAGGTGTCGTGGTGCGCCATGTAGCGCACTTGCGCGTGCGCCGCGTTTTCGTCGGTGACGTCGTCGGAGATCAAGAGCGCGTAGCGCGAGCGCGGGTCGCTGCTGTGGAATACCCGCGTGCGCGTGCGCAAGGTGCGCAGGCCGCGCGCGGTCTGCAATTCTTCTTCCGCTTCGCGCAGCGCGCCATCCGAACGCAGGGCGTCGTGGGTCAGGCGGTCGAAAAATTCGCAGACGGGCGCGGGCAGGCATTGCTGCGCGGTCTTGCCCAACATGTCGGCGCGCGTGGCGCCGAACGTCGCCTCGGCCTGGCGGTTGGCCAGCAGGATATTGCGCGACACGGCATCCAGCACCAGCACGCATGACGGAATGTGCGACACCACGGCTTCCAGAAAGCTCGACAGCGACGTCAGCTCGGTGTTGTAGTGCTCGGCCAGTTCCTTGGCGCGGACAAGCTGTTGTTCGCGTTCCCGCCGTTCGGTGATGTCGCGCGTGACCTTGGCAAAGCCAAGCAGCTCGCCCTGATCGTCGTGGATGGCGTCGATGACGACATTCGCCCAGAACAACGTGCCGTCCTTGCGCACCCGCCATCCTTCCGCCTCGAAGCGTCCTTGTTCGCGGGCGGTGGCCAGCCCGCGCTGCGGCAGGCCGGACGCCTGGTCTGCTGCGCTATAGAAGCAGGCGAAGTGCTTGCCGACGATTTCTTCCTGCGTGTAGCCCTTGGCGCGTTGCGCCCCGGCGTTCCAGTTGGCGACGGTGCCGTCCGGGTGCAGCATGTAGATGGCGTAGTCGATGACACCTTGCACAAGGTGCCGGTACATGACGTCGGAATTATCGATGATCATTGGGAGGTGACGGGAGCCGGACCCGCCGCAGGGTCGTCGCGCCAGCACGTGTGCTTGCATTGCGTTCCTGCCGGCGTGGGCCGTCCCGCGAAAAGACGAAGGGATATACGGCTTTACGTCGTATGGCGCGCAATAGTTAAGCCGAGCACATGAAAAGGCGCAAATCTATCGAATGATGTCGCGCAAACACAATTCATTGCGTTCGCCTGGGCGGCGGCGGGGGGCAGCGCTGGCGCGGCTTAGAGCTTGACCCGCTGTTTGAGCGCTTGCGCGATCATGCCGATGTCGATGTCTTTGCCCGGGTTCTTCTGGCAAAAGTCGTACAGCACCGCCACGTAGGCATTGCCCAGCAGCTTGGTGATGGCGCCGGCGGTGGTGGCGGCAATGGTGCCGCCCACGGCGCTGCCCGCGCCGGGAATGAACTTCAGCATGCCCGACACCACCGACCGGCCGATCAGCGTGGCCGCCGAGGCGCCCAGCGTGGAGGTCACCAGCGTGGTGATGGCGGTGGTGTCCAGCTCCATGCCGAAGGTGATGCCGATCTTGGCGATCATGCCGACCTGGATCGGCACCAGCGCGAAGGCGTCGGAAAACGGAATGGGCGCGGCGGCGGCGGAAGCCGCCAGGCCGGCGGCCACGTTGACCTCTATCTCAGCCCGCTTTTTTTTTACTTCCAGGGCCTTCTTGTTGCGGGTGGACAGCGCGTTGGCGTAGGCGCGCTGCTGCGCCTCGGGAATGTGTTCAGCCGTGACTTCGATCAGCTTGTCCAGGCCCATCGGCGGCAGTTCCGCGTCCAGTTCCTCGATCCATTCCGGCAGCGCCCGCACCGCCACCACCTGCTTGGCGCGCGGCAGCAGGGCGCGCGCCTGGTCCACGAAGGGGCTGTTCTTGCGCGCCTTGGTCAGCACCACCACCACGGGAATGCCGGCGTTGGCCAGCATGTCGGCAAGCTCGATCTCGGCGTCTTCCACGCGATGGCTGCTGTCCTGGATGCACAGCCAGGCCACGTGCAGGTGCTTGTCCTGGTCGTCGGACGCCGAGCGTTCCTGGATCAGATCCGCCAACTGCTGGCGCGAGCGCGCGTAGTCGCCCACTTCCAGTCCGCGTGTGTCGATGATGGTCAGCGGGTGGCCGGCCCTGGTGTATTCCTGGGTGGTCTGGGTGACGGGCTTGCCCGCGCCGGTCTTGGCCAGTTCGCCCCGGAACACCGCGTTGATCAATGTGCTTTTGCCCACCCCGGTCTTGCCCGCGATCAGGATGTTCACGCGGCCCGCGCCGCGCGTGGCCGTGCTGATGGCGTCGGCGATGGCGTCCTGCAAGGCGGGGGAGTCGGGGCGGAGAGGCGGCATGGCGGTGGGCGCTAAGGCGGGGGATTGAGCAACGATATCAGATGCGTCCGACATTCGCGCCAATGGCGATATTTTCGGCACGGCTTGAACGAAGATCCGGGTTGCCTGATAAGTCCGGCGTGCAGGCAGGCACGCCGGATTCAAAACAACCATTGCTGCCGTGGCTGGTGAGGAGACTTCGGACATGATTTTGGACATCGCCGTGATCGCGATTTACCTGGCGGGCATGCTGCTGCTGGGCTGGTATGGCATGCGGCGCGCGAAGACGCATGAAGATTATCTGGTGGCGGGCCGCAATCTGGGGCCGGGCCTGTACATGGGCACCATGGCGGCCACGGTGCTGGGCGGCGCCAGCACGGTGGGCACGGTGCGGCTGGGGTACACGTACGGCCTGTCGGGGTTCTGGCTATGCGGGACGCTGGGCCTGGGCATCATCGTGCTGAACCGGGTGCTGGCCAAGCCCTTGCTGAAGCTGCGCATCTTTACCGTGACGCAGATCCTTGAACGCCGGTTCAGCGCCGGCGCCAAGCACGTCAGCGCCCTGGTGATGATGGCCTATGCGCTGATGCTGGCGGCGACCTCCGTCATCGCCATCGGCACGGTGATGGAAGTGCTGTTCGACCTGCCGTTCTGGGTGGCGGTGGTGGTGGGCGGCGGGGTCGTCGCGGTGTATTCCGCGTTGGGCGGCATGTGGTCGCTGACGCTGACCGACATCGTTCAGTTCGTCATCAAGACGGTTGGGCTGATGTTCGTGTTGCTGCCCATCTGCCTGATGCGGGTCGGGGGCTGGGACGAGTTGGTCGCCCGCCTGCCCGCCGCCAGCTTCGACCTGACCACCATCGGCTGGAGCACCATCATCACGTACTTCGTCATTTACTTCCTGGGCATCCTGATCGGCCAGGAAATATGGCAGCGTGTGTTCACCGCCCGCGACGAACGCGTGGCCCGCGTGGCGGGCACCGCCGCCGGCCTGTACTGCATTGTCTACGGCCTGGTTGGCGCCTTGATCGGCATGACGGCCCAGGTGCTGCTTCCCGGTCTGGAGAACGCCAACAACGCCTTCGCGGCCATCGTGCAATCGCAGTTGCCGGACGGCATACGCGGGCTGGTCATCGCCGCGGCGTTGGCGGCCATGATGTCTACCGCCAGCGCCACGATGCTGGCCACGGCCACCGTGCTGGCGGAAGACCTGCTGCCGGCCTTGCGCGGGGGGCGGCCCTTCAAGGACCTGCGCGCGCATCGCGTGATCACGTTGTTGGCGGCACTGTCGGCGGTGGGTATCGCGCTGGTGGTCGACGACGTCCTCAGCGCGCTGACCTGCGCCTACAACCTGCTGGTGGGCGGCATGCTGGTGCCCTTGTTGGGCGCCATCTACTGGCGCCGCGCGACCACCGCCGGAGCCATTGCCAGCATGTTGCTGGGCTGCGCCGCGGCCATCGTCTTCATGGTCAAGGACGGCCTGGCGGCCAACTCGCCGATCTATGCGGCATTGGCCGCCAGCGCGCTCAGCTTCGTGCTGATCAGCCTGATGGGCCGCGCCAGCGAACCCTCTCGGCACCCCGTGGTGTCGCCGGCAGATGCCGACTGATCCGCGCCGACGAATTCCATCCCTATCCAGGAGCAACCCATGAGCTTTACCCCGGAACGCCTTGCGGCGCTGCGCGCCCGCTTCGGCGGCGACAACGAAGCCGCCATCCACGACGCCCACTTTCGGGCGGTAGCCGCAAACATCATCGACAACAGCGGCACGCGCAGCGCGCCCTATGCGGGCATGCCCACCTTGCTGGACGCGCCTGCCCGATACATCGACTGGCAGTCGCCTGATTTCGGCGCCCTGCAAGTGGCGCTGGCCGGTGTGCCGATGGACCTGGGCGCCAGCAACCGCAGCGGTTGCCGCTTCGGGCCGCGCGCATTGCGCGCCATTGAACGGGTGGGCCCGTATAACCACGTGTTGCGCTGTACCCCCACGCGCGACCTGCGCGTAGCCGATATTGGCGACGTGCCCATGCGCAGCCGCTTCAGCCTGGAGCAGTCGCACGAAGACATCGAACGCGCCTATGCCCAGATTCTTGCGGCGGGCGTCATCCCCGTGTCGGTGGGCGGCGACCACTCCGTCACGCTGCCGATCCTGCGAGCCCTTGGCCGGCGTCAGCCGGTATCGCTGATTCACTTTGACGCGCATTGCGATACGGGCGGGCCATTTGATGGCAGCCGCTTCCACCATGGCGGCCCGTTTCGCCAGGCGGTGCTGGACGGCGTGCTGGACCCTACCCGCACCATACAGATCGGCATTCGAGGGTCGGCGGAATACCTGTGGGAATTTTCGTATGAATCCGGCATGACGGTGATCCACGCGGAAGACATCGGGCGGATGGGCGTGCCCGCGGTCATTGCCCGGGCGCTGGACGTCGTGGGCGACACGCCCGTGTACGTCTCGTTCGATATCGATTGCCTGGATCCTGCCTTCGCGCCCGGCACGGGCACACCAGAGGTCGGGGGCGTGACGGTGCGCGAAGCGCAGGAAATATTGCGCGGCCTGGCAGGCATCGACATCATCGGTGGCGACGTGGTCGAAGTGGCGCCCGCCTATGACGCCACGGCCAACACCGCGCATGCGGGGGCGCAGATGCTTTTCGAGATTCTCAGCTTGATCAGTGTCCGGCATGCGGGCTGAGCACATCGGGTGGCGGTGCCCGTCAACGGGGACGGGTCGCCGCGTCCGGGAGAAGCTTGCAATCGCCTTTCGCTTTGGCGCAAATGGTAATGGAAGGTACAAGCGCGGCAAATGCCCCGTCATGGAAGCCTGGTATCAGCGGCAGGGTGACCATGCACGGAAATGGTGCTGATTCGGGGCAAGCGACGGTGCTTATTCCGCTATGTGGGAAGCAGCGCTCACGCAGGGCTTGCGTGGAAAAATGGGGCGCGAAGGCGTCCTTTCCACGCTGTTACATCTCAAATGTTTCGAACTTCCTGAGACGGGAATCGGCTGCGTAGAATCAGCGCCTCGCAAGGTTTCGCCGCGCTTTCAGCGGCACCATTCATGACCCGGTTTGCCCTCGTTCCTCGTCTGCTCCGCTCGCGCCCCTTGACCAAGGGCTTTCGCTATCTGTACCGCTATACCCGCGACGGCGCCTATCGGCACAACGAAACGCTTTGGCCGCTGGTGAAGGTACGCCGCGATGGTCGCGAACGGCTGGTGGCGTGCGACCTGGTCGGCGTGCGTGGCCCGGCGACGCTGCCCATGGCGCAGGTGCCGCAGGACATACCGGGCGACGCGCATCTGATTCTTAGCGGCCCCTCGGTTGCCCAGATCGACTACGCGCGGTGCCGTCTGGGCACTGTCATGGGCGTGAATGGCTCCATCGCGCTGCGGCGCGCGCACCCGACATTGCGCTTTCATTACTACGCGATGCTGGATGCGGGCTTCGTCAAGCGCCGGCGCGATCTGGTGGCCGACGTGCTGTCGCAAGACCTGCTGCTGTTCGTCACGCCCGAGGTGTATCGGTGGATCTCGTTCCTGTTCGATGCGAAGACCGTCGGCTGCCGCATCGCGCTGTTCGAAGAAGTGCATCAGCGTGCACTGCAGGCGCGCGCGCAGCCGCACGAGCTTGAAACCCAGTTGGCCGACGATGCCGAGCTGGTGCTGTTCGACGCCCACCACCCGCAGCACGCGCACGGCTTCAGCCTGAACCCGGCGCGCGGGCTTTTCGGGGGCGGCACCGTCGCGTATACCGCTTTGCAATTGCTGGCGTGGATGGGCGCGCGCACCTTGTACTTGCATGGACTAGACCTGACCGCCACGGCGGGTCCGCGTTTCTATGAACACCCCGGCGCGCAATTGGCCACCGCGCTGGACCGGCAATTTGCCGGGCACATCGAACCCGCGTTCCGCCAGGCCAGCCGCCTGCTGACCGAGCGTGGCGTCAAGGTCTACAACCTGTCCACCGACAGCCGCCTGGGCGACGACGTGTTTGAAAAGCGCCATTGGAGCTGTTTGCTCAATCAAGGGGAATCACCGCCATCCCCGCAACGGCTTGCAGGTCTGTCATGATGAAAATTCTCTACACCAACTTCCACCAGGGCGATGGCGGCGGGCACACGACCTACGTCATGTCCCTGGCGCGCATGCTGCGCCAACGCGCCCAGATCACGGTTGCCGCGCCACGCGGCAGCCGCCTGCTGGCCGAAGCGGATGCCTTGCCCGGCGTGCATTCGATTGACCTGGAGTTCAAAGGCCGACCGTTTCAGCAATTAGGCGCCTTGCATCGCCTGCGCACGCTGCTGCGCAAGGAGCGGTTTGACGTCATCCACGTGAACGGCTCCGCCGACCACCGCCTGTGCATGTTGGCCGCTGTGGGCATGGGGGCCAAGCGCCCGTTCATCGTCTACACGCAGCACAACGACCGCAGCGGCAAGAGCCTGGGCGTACGCGTGCGGGCCAAGTGGGGCACCAACCGCGTCATCTGCGTCTGCGGCCATACGTTCGGGCGCATGAAGGAATCGGTTTTCCGCGACGAAGACCTGCGCGTGGTGCATAACGGCGTGGACACCCAGAAGTACCAGCCGGCTACCCCGGAACAAGCGGCGCAGGCGCGCGCCGCGCTGCTGCCCGAAGGCATGCGGCGCCGCTTTGTGATCGGCAGCAACGCGGGCACCGCGTCCTATAAGAATTGGCTGGACATGGTGACGGCCGTGTCGCTCTTGCCCGAGCATCAGCGTGATCAGGTCGTGATCCTGATCGCCGGCAAGGAACCCGATGCCGCGCAGCGTCAGCGTGTGGCTGATCTGGCCATGACGCATCAGGTGGTGTTCACCGGGCTGCTCGACGATGTCCGCCCGGTCCTGGCCGCGCTGGATGTGGGTTTTGTCTTGTCGTCCCGGCTGGAGACGATTTCATTTGCCTGCCGCGAAATGATGGCGGCCGGCAAGCCGGTCATCGTCAGCAAGATGGGTGGGCTGACCGAGAACGTCACCGACGGTCGCAACGGCTGGGTGGTGACGCCGGGTTCGGTGAGCAATGTGATGGCGACGGTGTCCACCATCCTGAACGACCGCGGCGTGGTGTTGAAGATGGGCGAGGAGGCCCGCAACACCGCGCTGCGAGAGTTCTCACTGGCGCAGTTTGTCGGGCAGACCGAACTGGTGTACCTGGAGGGCAGGACGCCCGCCCGTCACTTCGGCCTGACGTCCTGATCGCGGTCTTGCGGGTGTCATGAAAAAAGGTCCGGCGCAGGAAATGCGTCGGACCTTCTTTGATACCGCGACGGGCCAGGAACTTAGAAGTGAATCACCGTGCGGATCGACTTGCCTTCATGCATCAGGTCGAAGGCTTCGTTGATGC
Source organism: Achromobacter spanius (assembly GCF_003994415.1). NCBI lineage: Bacteria > Pseudomonadati > Pseudomonadota > Betaproteobacteria > Burkholderiales > Alcaligenaceae > Achromobacter > Achromobacter spanius. The sequence goes on from NZ_CP034689.1 coordinate 390,087, forward strand.
GTTCCAAAGGCAGCGTGTGCGTTACGAACGGGTCCAGGTCGATCTTGCCGCTCATGGCGTCTTCGACCATGCCCGGCAGTTGCGTGCGGCCCTTCACGCCACCGAATGCCGAGCCGCGCCACACGCGGCCGGTGACCAGCTGGAACGGGCGCGTGCTGATTTCCTGGCCCGCGCCGGCCACGCCGATGATGATGCTTTCGCCCCAACCCTTGTGGCAGCATTCCAGCGCCGCGCGCATCACGTGCACGTTGCCGATGCACTCGAACGAGAAGTCCACGCCGCCATCGGTGAGTTCGACGATGACGTCCTGAATGGGCTTGTCGTAGTCCTTGGGGTTGATGCAGTCGGTGGCGCCCATGGCGCTGGCCAGCACGAACTTGTTCGGGTTGGTGTCCACGGCGATGATGCGGCCGGCCTTGGCCTGCACCGCGCCCTGAATCACGGCCAGGCCGATGCCGCCCAGGCCGAACACGGCGACGGTATCGCCTTCCTTGACCTTGGCGGTGTTGTGCACGGCGCCCAGGCCGGTGGTGACGCCACAGCCCAGCAGGCAGACTTTTTCATGCGGGGCGGCGGGGTTGATCTTGGCCAGCGAGATCTCGTTGACGACCGAGTATTCGCTGAAGGTCGAGCAGCCCATGTAGTGATAGAGCGGCTTGCCTTCGTAGCTGAAGCGCGAGGTGCCGTCGGGCATCACACCCTTGCCCTGGGTGGCGCGCACCTTCTGGCACAGGTTGGTCTTGCCGGACAGGCAGAACTTGCACTCGCGGCATTCGGCCGTGTAGAGCGGAATGACGTGGTCGCCGGGTTTCAGGGACGTGACGCCTTCGCCCACTTCCACGACGATGCCCGCGCCTTCGTGGCCCAGCACGGCGGGGAACAGGCCTTCGGGGTCGTCACCGCTCAGGGTGAAGGCGTCGGTATGGCAGACGCCGGTGTGGGTGATCTGCACCAGCACCTCGCCGCGCTGCGGGGGCGCGACGTCAATTTCAACGATTTCCAGCGGCTTGCCGGGTTCGAATGCGACTGCTGCGCGTGATTTCATAGTTGGGCTCCACGAATGTCGGGGGAATTACTTCAAATAGGAACGGACGATGCGCATCAGCTGATCAACCTCGGCTTCAGCGTTGATCCCGGTGTGTTGCGGCCCGCCCTGGGCGGATTGCAGAAAGGTTTCCCGGAGATGGCTTTCCAGCACTTCGGCCATCAGGCCGGTGGCGGCGCCGCGCAAGGCGGCCAGTTGCTGTAGCAGCGCCCCGCATTCCGTGCCCTCGTTGACCGCGCGTTCCAATGCTAACGCCTGCCCCTGGATACGGCGCAAGCGGGTGACGACGCGTTTTTTTTCTTCCGGCGAATGCGGCACGGCAGGCTCCGAAAACGATACAGGGGGGGAGTATACGAAAACCGTCGGGCAATTCGCAAGACATATGTACCTGTCTATACTGGAGGCCGATTTTTTCACTGCGCCTTGGGGGTTGCCCCAGCGGCGCCCACCCAGGATGCTTCCGTGGCTTCTCCTCCCCCCCAATTGCCCGTTCAGACCCATTCCCTGCCGGCGCCCCTGTATGCACAGGTCAAGCAGATGATCGCCCAGCAGATCCGCACCGGCGCCTGGCCCGCGCATTACCGCGTGCCATCGGAAAGCGAACTGGTCGACGAATTGGGGTTCAGCCGCATGACGATCAATCGTGCGCTGCGCGAGCTGACCGCCGAAGGCCTGCTGGTGCGGATGCAGGGCGTGGGCACGTTCGTGGCGCAGCCCAAGGCGCGTTCGGCGCTGTTTGCGGTGAACAACATCGCGGATGAGATCGCGGCGCGTAATCATCGGCATCACAGCCGCGTGGTGCGCCTGGCAGAAGAACCGGCCGGGCCCGAGCAGGCCCAGGCGCTGGAATTGCGCGCGGGCGAGCCCGTGTTCCATTCCGTGATCGTGCATTTTGAAGACGACGTGCCGATCCAGTTGGAAGACCGTTACGTCAATGTGCGCTTGGCGCCCGACTACCTGAAGCAGGATTTCACCCAGCACACCCCCTACGAATACCTGACGCGCGTGGCGCCGCTTAGCGAGGGCGAGCACGTGGTCGAGGCCATATTGGCCAAGCCGCGTGAATGCCAGTTGTTGCAAATCGAGCGCAACGAACCGTGTTTGCTGATCCGCCGTCGCACTTGGTCGGGCGAGCGCGCGGTGACGCTTGCGCGTCTGATCCACCCCGGGTCGCGTCACCGCCTGGAAGGCAAGTTCACGACATGACACCGCGCAACATCCGTTTGTATCGCGCCGCCGATTACCCGCGCATGCCGTGGAAGAACGGCGGTGGCATCACGCAAGAGGTCGCCCGCAATCCGGGCGGCAGCAACGCTGCGTTTGATTGGCGCCTGTCGATTGCCGAAGTGGCGCAGGACGGCGGGTTTTCGGCGTTCGATGGCTATCAGCGGATCATCACCGTGCTGGAAGGGGCGGGGATTCAGTTGACGATCGAAGGACACGAGCAGGCGCCGTTAATACCCCGTGAGGCGTATGCATTCCCGGGCGATGCGCGGGTGCATTGCCGTTTGCTGAACGGGCCGGTCCGGGATTTCAATTTGATCTATGCGCCTGGCCGCTATCAGGCACGGCTGCAATGGATATCGGCATCCTGCGTGTTCCATAGCGCCGCGCCCGATGTGCTGGTGCTGAACGCGGGTACTGAGTTGGTGGCGCAGGTGAATGGCGAAAGCCACACGCTGCACGCGCGGTACGACTGCCTGCACAGCCATGGCCAGGCAGGCCTGACGGAGTACCGCCTGCAAGGCAACATCGACGCCTGCATGATAGAGCTGACCCCACAAGGCACGTAGGATGGGTGAAGCGCGAACGAACAGCGGCAAGAACCCGACTGCGCATCGCGCGTAACCCATCAGACGGCGGCGGTGCTGTGACCAGCTTCGTGCAGAACCCAACGGTGCTGTGGCGGATCTTGTCCAGAACGTGGCGGTGCTGTGGCGGATATTGTTGCGAGCCCTTGCGCTGCTTGATGGGTTTCGCGCGTTGGGGTGTTTTGGTTCTTGCGTTGACCGGCGCGCGCTGCACCCATCCTACGTCGCATCGCGTGATCGTAGGATGGGTGAAGCGCGAACGAATAGCGGCAAGAACCCGACTGCGGATCGCGCGTAACCCATCAGACGGCGGTGGTGCTGTGACCAGCTTCGTGCAGAACCCAACGGTGCTGTGGCGGATCTTGTTGCGAGCCCTTGCGCTGCTTGATGGGTTTCGCGCGTTGGGGTGTTTTGGTTCTTGCGTTGACCGGTGCGCGCTGCACCCATCCTACGTTGCATCGCGTGATCGTAGGATGGGTGCAGCGCGAACGAATAGCGGCAAGAACCCGACTGCGGATCGCGCGGAACCCATCAGGCAACCGTCCCCTGACAACCATCCATCCATTCGGGTATTCCCCTACCAAAAATCCACTCACCTAGGCTTGTATATACAACCATAGGCATCCTATGATGCGGGCAACCGCTGCGTGGGGAACTTCGCGGCAGAACCGATCAAGGAGACTCTCTTGGACCAATCGAACCGATACCGCGATGTCGTGATTCGCGCCGCGCGTGGCAATAAACTGACGGCCAAGAGCTGGCTGACCGAAGCGCCGTTGCGCATGTTGATGAACAACCTCGACCCCGACGTCGCCGAAAATCCCAAGGAACTGGTCGTGTACGGCGGTATCGGCCGTGCCGCGCGCAACTGGGATTGCTATGACAAGATCGTTGAGTCGCTCACCAAGCTGAACGACGATGAAACCCTGCTGGTGCAGTCGGGCAAGCCGGTCGGCGTGTTCAAGACCCATGCCAACGCGCCGCGCGTGCTGATCGCCAACTCCAACCTGGTGCCGCACTGGGCCACCTGGGAACACTTCAACGAACTGGACGCCAAGGGCCTGGCCATGTACGGCCAGATGACGGCGGGCAGTTGGATCTACATCGGCAGCCAGGGCATCGTGCAGGGCACCTACGAAACCTTTGTGGAAGCTGGCCGCCAGCACTATGGCGGCAATCTGACCGGCCGCTGGGTGCTGACCGCGGGCCTGGGCGGCATGGGCGGCGCGCAGCCGCTGGCCGCCACCTTGGCTGGCGCATGTTCTCTGAACATTGAATGTCAGCAGGCCAGCATCGACTTCCGCCTGCGCACCCGCTATGTGGACGAACAGGCCACCGACCTGGACGACGCACTGGCGCGCATTGCCACGTACACCAAGGAAGGCCGCGCCGTATCCATCGCGCTGTGCGGCAACGCCGCCGACATCCTGCCCGAACTGGTGCGCCGTGGCGTCAAACCCGACATGGTCACCGACCAGACCAGCGCGCACGACCCGCTTAACGGCTATCTGCCCGCCGGCTGGACCTGGCCGGAATACCGCGAGCGCGCCAAGCGCGAGCCCGCCGTCGTCGTCAAGGCCGCCAAGCAATCGATGGCCGTCCACGTGCAAGCCATGCTGGCCTTCAAGCGCCAGGGCATTCCCACTTTCGACTACGGCAACAACATCCGCCAGATGGCCAAGGAAGAAGGCGTGGCCGACGCCTTTGACTTCCCCGGCTTTGTGCCCGCCTACATCCGCCCGCTGTTCTGCCGAGGCGTGGGTCCGTTCCGCTGGGCCGCACTGTCCGGCGACCCGCAAGACATCTACAAGACCGACGCCAAGGTCAAGGAACTGATTCCGGACGACGCACACCTGCATCACTGGCTGACCATGGCGCGCGAGCGCATCAGCTTCCAGGGCTTGCCCGCGCGCATCTGCTGGGTGGGTCTGGGCCAACGCGCCAAGCTGGGCCTGGCCTTCAATGAAATGGTCCGCTCGGGCGAACTGTCCGCGCCGGTCGTCATTGGCCGCGACCATCTGGATTCCGGCTCGGTCGCCAGCCCCAACCGCGAAACCGAATCCATGCGCGACGGCTCGGACGCCGTGTCCGACTGGCCGCTGCTGAACGCCTTGCTGAACACCGCCAGCGGCGCCACCTGGGTGTCGCTGCACCATGGCGGTGGCGTGGGCATGGGGTTCTCGCAGCACTCCGGCATGGTCGTGGTGTGCGATGGCACCGACGAGGCCGCCGAGCGCATCGCCCGCGTGCTGACCAACGACCCGGCCACGGGCGTGATGCGGCATGCGGACGCGGGTTACGACATCGCCATCGACTGCGCGAAAGAGCAGGGCTTGAACCTGCCCATGGTCACGGGCCAGCGCTAAGGCCACACTCAATCCTATTCCGCGATACGCGGATTGCGGCGCACGTGCCCGCATGACGGCCGGCCTGACCACCCCATTGCAAGACGCCGACGCACCGGCGCAGGAGAAAAAAATGGAATTGCACTTGAAACCCGGCCACCTGACCTTGGCCGATTTGCGGCGCGTCTACCGCGAGCCGGTCCGGCTGACGCTGGATGCGGGCGCGGCGGACGCCATCGACGCCAGCGTGGCCACCGTCGAACGGCTGATTGCCGAGGGCCGCACGGTGTATGGCATCAACACGGGCTTTGGCTTGCTGGCGTCCACCAAGATCGCGCGCGAAGACCTCGAAGCACTGCAAAGTTCGCTGGTGCGCTCGCACGCGGCGGGCGTGGGCGAACCCCTGGATGACGCCATGGTGCGGCTGATCATGGTCTTGAAGATCAACAGCCTGGCGCGCGGCTATTCCGGTATTCGCCGCCACGTCATCGACAGCCTGATCGCGATGGTGAACGCGGGTGTTTATCCGCATATTCCGCTTAAAGGGTCGGTGGGCGCCTCGGGCGACCTGGCGCCGTTGGCGCATATGTCCATCGTGCTGCTGGGCGAAAGCCGCGCCCGCCATCAAGGCGAGTGGCTGCCCGCGCAGGAAGCGTTGGCGCGCGCCGGCCTGGTGCCGTTGACGTTGGCGGCCAAGGAAGGGCTGGCGTTGTTGAACGGCACGCAGGTGTCCACGGCCTATGCCTTGCGCGGCTTGTTCGACGCCGAAGACATGATGGCCGCCGGGCTGGTGTGCGGCAGCCTCAGCGTGGAAGCCATGCTGGGTTCGCGCGTGCCCTTCGATGCACGCATTCACGCCGCGCGCGGCCAGCCGGGCCAGATCGCCGTGGCCGGCGTTTATCGCGACCTGCTGGGCCAGGACAGCGAAGTTGGCCATTCGCACGCCGATTGCGAAAAGGTGCAAGACCCGTACTCCCTGCGCTGCCAGCCCCAGGTAATGGGCGCCTGCCTGACGCAGATCCGCCACGCGGCGCATGTGCTGCAAATTGAATCCAACGCCGTATCCGACAACCCGCTGGTGTTCGTGTCCCAGGGCGACGTGATCTCGGGCGGCAACTTCCATGCCGAACCCGTGGCCATGGTGGCGGACAACCTGGCGCTGGCGCTGGCCGAGATCGGCGCGCTGTCTGAACGACGTATCGCGTTGATGATGGACAAGCACATGTCGCAGTTGCCGCCGTTCCTGGTCGCAAAGGGTGGCGTGAATTCGGGCTTCATGATTGCCCAGGTGACCGCCGCCGCGCTGGCCAGCGACAACAAGGCGCTGGCGCATCCGGCCAGCGTGGACAGCATGCCCACGTCGGCCAACCAGGAAGACCATGTATCGATGGCGCCCAACGCCGGCAAGCGGCTCTGGGCCATGGCCGACAACGTGCGCGACATCCTGGCCATCGAATGGCTGGGCGCCTGCCAGGGGCTGGACTTCCGCGTAGGCTTGAAGACCTCGCCCCAGCTTGAACAGGCGCGCCGCGTGCTGCGCGAGCAAGTGCCGCACTACGAAGAAGACCGCTTCTTCGCGCCGGATATCGCCGCGGCCAGCAGCCTGATATCGGCGCAGGTCCTGAACGGGCTGATGCCCGCGGGGCTGCTGCCCAGCCTCTGATTTTCCTCTTTGCGGCCGTCGCCTGACGGCCGCATTCGCGCGCTGTGCGTACGCGTCCGTAGAAGACGCCCGCACGGCGTGATGCTGCACGCCTATAACAATTACGGAGACGGAAATGCAAGCAGAAACGCAGGATCTGAAACGGGGGCTCAACGCCAGGCACATACGCTTCATGGCATTGGGGTCGGCCATTGGAACCGGCCTGTTCTATGGGTCGGCCAAGGCCATCCAGGAGGCCGGCCCGTCGGTGCTGATCGCCTACCTGATCGCCGGCGCGGCCGTGTACATGGTGATGCGCGCGTTGGGGGAAATGGCGGTCAGAAACCCGGTGTCCGGGTCCTTCGGACAGTACGCCACCAGTTATCTGGGGCCCATCGCGGGCTTTCTGACCGGTTGGACGTATGCCTTCGAGATGATCATCGTCTGCCTGGCCGACGTGACCGCCTTCGGTTTTTACATGGGCTTCTGGTATCCCGACGTGCCGCGCTGGATCTGGGTGCTGTCCATCGTGTTCTTCATCGGCGCCATCAACCTGTGTTCGGTCAAGGTGTTTGGCGAGCTGGAGTTTTGGCTGTCATTGCTGAAAGTGGGCGCGATTATCGCCATGATTGCCGGCGGACTGGGCATCATGCTGTTCGGCTTCGGGCTGAACGTGGATAACGCGGCGACGGGTGTGCATAACCTGTGGGAGCACGGCGGTTTCATGCCCAACGGCGTGGGCGGGCTGATTGCATCGCTGGCGGTGGTGGTGTTCGCCTTTGGCGGCATCGAAATCATCGGCATCACGGCGGGCGAAGCCAAGGACCCCGGCCGCACCATCCCGCGCGCGATCAACGCGGTGCCGCTGCGCATTTTGCTGTTCTACGTGCTGACGTTGTTCGTGCTGATGTCCCTTTTCCCGTGGACGCAGATCGGCAGCCAGGGCAGCCCCTTCGTGCAGATCTTTGACGGGCTGGGCATCAAGTCGGCGGCCACCATTTTGAATATCGTGGTGATCTCGGCGGCCGTGTCGGCCATCAACAGCGACATCTTCGGCGCGGGCCGCATGCTGTACGGCATGGCGCGCCAAGGCCAGGCGCCGCGCGGTTTCGCGGCAGTGTCGGAATCCGGCGTGCCATGGATGACGGTAGTGGTGATGACGGTTGCGCTACTGCTGGGCGTGCTGCTGAACTATCTGATTCCCGAAGATGTGTTCGTGCTTATTGCGTCGATTGCCACCTTCGCTACCGTGTGGGTGTGGTTGATGATTCTGTTGTCGCAGGTGGCGATGCGGCGCAAGATGAGTCCTGCGGAAGTGGCCGAGCTGAAGTTCCCGGTGCCGTTCTGGCCGATCGGGCCGCTGCTGGCTATCGCGTTTCTGGTGTTCGTGATCGGGGTGTTGGGATATTTCCCGCGCACGCAGATGGCCTTGGTGGTGGGCGCGGTGTGGATCGCGTTGTTGTGCGTGGCCTACCGCTACCTGGTCCTGCCGCGCGGCCCCAGCGGCGGCATCTCGGTGCCGGTGGCGCAGGGGTCCGACTGAAAGGGTTTGACTGATGGGTCTGAATGACCGAGCACGGCGCCCGCCGCCCCTGGTGGCGCGGCGCCGGTTTCAAGGAGTACGTGCATGAGACAGATCTGGCGACATTGCCACGCCGCCACCATGGCGGGCGGCGCCTATTCGGTGATTGAAGACGCGGCCATCGTGACCCATGCCGATCGCATCGAATGGATCGGCCACGAAGCGGACTTGCCGCCGGTGGATGCGGCGCAGAAACACGACCTGGGCGGCGCGTGGGTGACGCCCGGGTTGATCGACTGCCACACGCACCTGGTCTTTGGTGGCAACCGCAGCAAGGAGTTCGAACAGCGGCTGCAAGGCGTGGACTACGCAACGATCGCCGCGCAGGGCGGCGGCATCGCCAGCACGGTGCGCGCCACGCGCGAGGCGTCCGAAGACGCGCTGTATGTCAGCGCCCGCCAACGCGCACTGCATCTACTGAGCGATGGCGTGACCACGGTAGAGGTCAAGTCAGGCTATGGCCTGGACCTGCCCAATGAACGCAAGATGCTGCGCGTGGCGCGGCGTTTGGGGCAGACATTGCCGATGACCGTGCAGGCCACCTGTCTGGCCGCGCACGCGCTGCCGCCGGAGTTTGCGGGGCGCTCGGATGACTACATCGACGAAGTGGCGCGGCGCATGCTGCCGGTGCTGGCGGCCGAAGGGCTGATTGATGCGGTTGATGCATTCTGCGAGCATCTGGCGTTTTCGCCCGAGCAGGTCGAACGGGTGTTCCAGGCCGCCAAGCATCTGGACCTGCCCGTGAAGCTGCATGCCGAGCAGTTGTCTTCGCTGCATGGCGCGACGCTGGCCGCCCGCTACGGGGCCTTGTCGGCGGACCATCTGGAATATCTGACCGAAAGCGATGTGCGGGCGATGGCCGAAGCCGGTACCGCCGCGGTGCTGTTGCCGGGTGCGTTCTATGCGCTGCGTGAAACGCAGTTGCCACCCTTGGACCTGCTGCGCCGCCACGGCGTGCCCATTGCCATTTCAACCGACCTGAACCCGGGGACTTCACCCGTGTTGTCGCTGCGCCTGATGTTGAGCATGGCGTGCACGCTGTTCAAGATGACGCCGGAAGAGGCCCTGGCCGGCGCCACGGTAAACGCGGCGCGCGCGCTGGGCCTGCATGCCAGGCACGGCGTGCTGGAAGCCGGCAAGATGGCGGACTTCGTCGCGTGGCGCGTGGCGCATCCGGCTGAGCTGGCGTACTGGGTCGGCGGCGATATCCCGAAGCGCGTGGTGCGTCATGGCGCGCTGGTGGACGTAGCGGCGCTGGCCTGAAGCCGCCTGGGTTCAGGCCAGCGTGCGCACCTCGCGTCAGGCGGCGATATCCATCTGCCGTTGGTCCTGTATCAACGCTGGCAGGCGGAACGTACTGACCGCGCCCTGCAGACGTTGCGCCTGGGTTTCCAGCGACATGGCCGCCGCCGCGGCCTCTTCTACCAGCGCGGCGTTCTGCTGCGTGACCTGGTCCATCTGATTCACGGCGGTGTTGACCTGGTCGATGCCCGTCACCTGTTCCTGCGACGCCGTGGCAATGTCATTGACCAGCAGCGTCAGGCGTTCGATGGTCTGCAGGATTTCCTGCATGGTGTGCCCGGCTGCTTCAACTTGCGCCGAGCCGGCCTGCACGGTGGCGCTGGATGCCGACAGCAGTTGCTTGATCTCTTTCGCCGCCCCGGCGCTGCGCTGCGCCAGTGACCGCACTTCGGCGGCCACCACGGCAAAGCCCTTGCCCTCTTCGCCCGCGCGCGCGGCCTCGACCGCCGCATTCAGCGCCAGGATGTTGGTCTGGAAGGCAATGCCGTCGATGACGCCGACGATGTCTTCGATGCGGCCCGAGTCCTGAGCGATTTCTCGCATGGTGCTGACCGCTTCCTGCACGGCCATGCCGCCGCGCTGCACCACCTGGCTGGCGGTGGTCGCCATCTGGTTGGCCTGGCGGGCATTTTCGGCGTTGCTGGTCACGGTGGACAGCAACTGTTCCATGCTGGCGGCGGTTTCTTCCAGCGACGCCGCCTGCTGCTCGGTGCGGCTGGACAGGTCCTGGTTGCCGGCCGCGATTTCGCTTGAACCGGCGTTGATCTCGACCACGCCCTCGCGCACCGCGTGCACGGTTTGCACCAGGCTGTTCTGCATTTCCTGCAGATAAGGAATGAGCTGCCCCACGCAATTCTTGCCATACGAGGCGATGGGCGTGGTCAGGTCGCCGCTGGCGATTCGCTGAAAATGCGCCTGAACCATATCCAGCGGGCGCCGCACGAATATCACCACGTAACGGTCGCCCAGCACCAGCAGCAACAGACAGACGCCCAACGTAAGCCCCATGCCGACATAAGCCTGCTGGCGCTTCGCGGCGGCGTCTTCCCACATTTGCGTTTCGCGGTCTTTTGCATAGGCTTCGTAGTTTTCCATGCTCTTGCCGAAGGCGCGGCTGGCCGTCACCACCACAGTGGCGGCGTGCTCGCGGGCGCGCGCGATGTCGCCCGCTTCCAGGTGCTGGCGTTGCACGGCGATACCGCCGTTGACCAGCGCATCAAAACCCGCTTGCATGGGTTGCAGGATGCTGGCGGGGGCGTCGTTGCTGGCCAATTCAACAAAGATGGCCTGCTGCTTGCGCGCTTCGTTGAGCGCGGTGTCGATGCTGCGGCCTTCTTCCGCCACCTTGGCGGCCTGGCCTTCGGCGGCATATTCCAATTGCCGCGACAAGCGCAGGCGGGCGCGCATGATCTGGTCATTGACCCGGGATAGCGACGAGACCTCGTGGAGCAGGTCGGCGCTGGTGGCAAGCGCTTCCCCGGCGCTGCGTAATCCATTGACGCTGATGGCTGACAAGCCCGTGACCAGCGCGCTGATGGCGAGCAAGGTGCACAGAATCATGCGTCGGATCGTGATGTTTTTCAGTATCTGTGTCATAGCGAGTCGTCCGATATACAGCGAGTGCTGCACTACGAACAACGACGCCGGTCAGGGGATATTTAGCAACTGTTTCACAACTTACGAATATATCGGTCTGTTCGACGAATATATCGATAAATAGTGCAACATTATTGCGTTTTGGATGCTATTTCATGGATCGTGGCGCGGGGCATGCCATCGGTTCAGAGGCATCAAAGCGCAGGCGCGAAAAGCTGGCGATGCAGGCCAAGGCGGCGCACAAGCCGCCCAGCCACAAGGCGGTTATCGCGCCGTGCGTGGTGGACACGTGAAAACACGCGGCCACCAGCGCCGCGCCGGACGCCTGGCCCAGCAGTCGCACGGTGCCGATCATGCCGCTGGCGCCGCCCGCGCGGGAGGCAGGCGCCGACGTCATGATGGCCCGCAGGTTGGGCGACTGAAAAAAACCGAAGCCCGCGCCGCAGATGGCCATGCGCCAGCAGATATCCCACGCTGAAGGGGCGGCCGGCAGCAGCGCCAGCAGCACCATGCCCAAGGCCAGCAAGGCCAGGCCGACTCCCCCCAGGATGCCGGCGGGATAACGGTCCGACAGCCGGCCGGCAATCGGGGCCATGAAGGCCACCACCACCGGCCACGGCGTAATCAGAAAGCCGGTATGTACCTGGCTGTAGCCCAGCACGGTCTGAAGCATGAACGGCAGCGACACGAAGGCCAGCCCCTGGGCGGCGAAGGCGCAGACGGCGGTGGCGGCGGACAGGGCGAACAAAGGGCGCCGCAGCAGGTCAACGGCCAGGATGGGCGCGGGGTGGCCGGCCTGGCGCCGCATCAGCAGCCACAGGCTGGCGATGGCGCCGCCCCATTCCAGCGCGATGCGCGGCCAGGGCGCGCCATGCGCCAGTTCATTGGAGCCCAGCACGAACAGGCCCAGCGTCAACGCGCACAACACGGCGGCGATGCCATCAAACCCATGGCGCGCGCGCGCGGTTTCGGGCAGGCCGCGCAAGCCCAGCACCGCGGCCAGGATGCCGATGGGCACGTTGATCAGGAACAGCCAGTGCCAGGACCCCAGCAGCAGAATGGCCGACGCGGCGGTGGGGCCGGCCGCGAATGACAGCCCCACCACCATCGCGTTCAGCCCCAAGCCGCGTCCCAGCATGGAAGACGGATAGATAAAGCGCAGCAAGGCGCCATTCACGCTCATCACGCCGGCCGCGCCCAGGCCTTGCAGAATGCGCGCCACCACCAGCGTGGGCAAGGACGGCGCCAGGCCACAGGCCAGCGACGACAAGGTGAACACCACCAGGCCCACCATGTACACGCGCCGATGCCCCAGGATTTCGCCCAGCGCGGCGGCGGGCAGCAGGCCGGCCACCATGGCTAGTTGATAGCCGCTGATGACCCAGATCGACCCGGCGTCGCTGGCCTGCAGGTCGCGCGCGATGGTGGGCAGCGCCGTGTTGGCAATCGCCGTGTCCAGGCTTGCCATGCAAACCGCCAGCATGACGGCGAGCAAGGCGCCCAGGCGTTCTGAAGCGGGCAAGCCGGCGCCTGCCGGATAAACGGTATTGCGTAAGAACGGGAGCATGAGGCGGCAGAAGGCGAGGGGTGCGGGGCGGGGTGTCCGGCACCAAGAGGACTGATTCTAATGCGGCATCAGGCCTGCCTGGATGCGGGCCGGGGTTTGACCGGCCAGAAAAGCGTGGTGGGCCGCTGCCAGATGCGCTGGCGCACGCCGGCCGACAACGAATCGCGGTCGCCACGACGCAGGTCGCGCGAACGCAGGGCCACATTGAAGGCCAGCGCGAAGCTGACCGCCACGTTCAGCAGGCCCGTGACGGCCAGGCCGGCCACGGCCAGCCAGAACGTCTGCGTGCGCACGATGTCCCATCCCAACGTGCCGATCACCGTGCCCAACTGCCCGGCGCTGAGCGTCACGTGGCGCGCTTCCACATGCGCCCCTAGCAAGCCGATCAGCGCCGGCCCCAAGCCCAGCATCAGTCCCAGGGACACGTTGGCCGCGATGCCGGAAATATTGCGTTGCCAGAAGCCGGCCCAACGCACCGCGCCGCGCGCGCCAAACAGGCGCCGCGTTCGGCGGCTGTAGGCCATGACGTCGTGTACGCGGTGCAGCGCGAACCAGTTGTCGGCCCAACCGGCGATCAGGCTGGACAGCCACAGCAGCACGCCGGTGGCGGCGGCGTAGAGCGGGGTTGCGCCCCAGATCGAGAACGACGCCAGCGTTTCTTCCGCCTTGTCCGCGCTGATCAGCGGCCGCTCCAGGGCGTGGACCGCCACCCACTGTACGGCCCAGGCCAGCGGGAACACCACGGCGAGGTTGCCCGCGATGGCCGCGGCATTGGACCGGATCATGGCCAACGTGTCGTCCAGGAAGGCGTCGCGCCCTTCCGGCGAGTGGGAGTCATCCAGGCGGTGAGCCAGCGTGGGCCCGGTCATGGCGGGCTGCTTGGTGGCCAGCGAGAAGTGCGCAAAGTGGATCACCAGGAAGCCGCCCGCGTAGTTCAACGCCGCCAACAGCCCTTCGAGGAGCTTGTCCAGGTGCAGCGACAGGATGAAGAACTTCAAATACACCGTGAACACCATGACGAAGCCGCCGCCCAGCGCCGCCTTCAGCATCGCCAGGTATTCGACGCTGTCGCGCGCGATGTAGTGTTCGCCGGTCTGGGCCGTGCGTTCCATCACCCGGCGCGCCAGTTGCGCGAACGCCGAGCTCACCAGGTGGCGGATGCTGTTGCGCGCCTGGGTGGACCGGATCAGCTCGGTGGTCAGGTGTACGAATTTGTGGCGCTGAGTGGGGTCCACCCATACGTTCAGCAGCAGTTCGATGCGCGCCAGGCGCAGCTTCATGCGTTCGATCTGAAACACGACGTCGACCGACACGCCGTTTTTTGCGAGCTCGTCATAGACGCCTTGCGCGGCCACGCGGCAGCTATCCAGCAGCGCGCGAAACATGTTCAGGCGGCGTGCGAAGACGTCATCAGGCGTGTCGGGCGCGCGGTCGCAGAGTTCGGCCACGGCGGGGGCCAGCGCAAAGAACGGCGAGTCTTGCACCGGGCCAGGCAGGCGAGATCGAATGTCCTGGCCCAGGCCGGTGGCGCGCACCTGGCTGACCAGTACCTGGATGCTGCTGGTCAGGGCTTGTTCGATGTGTGGGGGAAACGGTTCAACGGCGGGCGCGGCGGGGAACTCGGGCGTGTCACCCGCGCGCAAGCCGGTGCGAAACACGGCGGACATGCGGGCCAGCGTTTCGTCGTCCAGCGCCTCGATCCATTCCACCGCGCCACGGCGGCGGAAGATCTGCGAGAACAGGTTGAACATGTCGCCACGAGTGGGGGGCGGCGGCAGCAGGCGTGTCTGGACGCGGTTCCAGAACTCGTTCCAGAAGCCGGGATGCGCGGCCACGCCCGTGTCGCACAGCAGCGAAGTCGGGTCGTTGTCGTTCATCAGCGAACGCAGGGTGGCGGCAACCCGCTCGGCGCGCTCGGGGGTGTGTTCCAGCACTTGCAGCAGGTAACGCAGGCGCGCGTGCTGCGGGTAGCGCGGGCTTGGCGCGGCGTCAGAGGCAGCGGCCTGGGCCTGCGGCGTGTCTTGAGCTGGGACGCCGGGGCGGTCCAGCCAGCGGCACAGGTCCACCAGCCATAAATTGCGCTCGGCCAGCGGCGCGTCCGGATCGGCGTTGGCCAGTATCACGTCCAATTGCGGCCCGCCGTGGCGCGCGGCCCGCCACTTGCGCCAAAGGGAGGTAAGCATCGATGGCCTCGCGGTTCAGGGGGGAATCGGGGGAATCGTGAAGACAAGCGGGGCGTTGCGCGGTGATCAATGGTACGCCTGAAGACGCCGTCCGGGCAGGGGCCGTCGGTGGATAACTATGTGGGCAAGCCGGTGGAAAACGGGTGGATAGCCAGTGGATAGGCGGTGGATAGGCGGTGGATAGGCGGTGGATAGCCGGTGGACAACACGGGATAACTTTTGGTGACGCATACGCGATCTCTGTTTCCGGGTATTCCCGTAGATTTCGGGTACGCTGCCCGGTGCTTCGCGCGTGCCGCTAAGGCTACCGCGCTTGCCCGTGTCGCCATGGCGGTGCGTCAGGGTATATGGGCGCCGTCCGTCGTCCGTGTCCGACGATATCTCCCGCCTTCCGTTCGCCGTCCGTTTTCACCCTTAGCTGCTTCTTGCCATGACCCTGACTTTCAATGGGCGCGCGTTCGCCGCCCTGCTTGCCGTAACCGCGCTGTTGGCGCTGATTGCCCTGTATGGCGCGCCCTATCCGTTCCTGCGCGGGTTCATGGGTGATGTGGTGGCGGTGGGTTGGGCCTTTCTGCTGTACCGCACGTTCATCCGCGCGCGCGTGTTGCCGTTGGCGGTTGCAGCCCTGTTGACGGGCTACGCGGTTGAATTCTGCCAATACCTGGCGCGGCTGTACGGCCTGCAAATCCAGCAGCCGGTGCTGCGCGTGGTGCTGGGCAGCGTGCCCGACTGGTGGGACGTGCTGGCCTATACCGTGGGGTTTGTGGTGGTGCTGATGCTGGCTGGCGCCAATGAACGCCGCCAACACGCGGCGTCCCTGCAACACGCGCGGATGCGGGCCAGTCTGCGCGCGCGCCGCTAGGCGGCAGCGTCCGGGGTCTGCGCCCCGGCGCGGCGACCGGCGCAACGCTACCCGGTCAGCAATACTTCAACCTGCCTGACACACCGGTTCGTCGTCGTGCCGACGAACCGTGGGGGCTGCTGCGCGCAGCGGTTGCAGACGGGCGCTGCGGAACGGGGCAAACAGCTCGGCCCAGGACGAGGGGAACAGGGGCGTGGCGTGGCGCACCGCATCGCGGCGGGCGTAATGCGTCAGCAGTTGCTGGCCGATGGGGGCGTCTCCCAGAGGGTGGCGGGTATTCATGGTATTTCCGTATTGCATTGATAATGTATTCATTGTACCCAGCACGCGCGGCGGCGTCCACCAGCCTCCTGCCGCGACATCTGCCACAACCCATTGATTTACATCGTTCCGGCCCTTTTTCTCCCGGCTTCTTCGGGATTGCCCTAGCAGCCCAAAACAGTAGACGGTATACAATGTTCATCATTCCCGGGCTAA
Organism: Achromobacter spanius; assembly: GCF_003994415.1. Taxonomy (NCBI): domain Bacteria; kingdom Pseudomonadati; phylum Pseudomonadota; class Betaproteobacteria; order Burkholderiales; family Alcaligenaceae; genus Achromobacter; species Achromobacter spanius. The sequence continues at coordinate 406,499 of NZ_CP034689.1, forward strand.
ACCCAGCCTGGTATCCCTCCCTACTGGACTGGAGCGCGTCATGGCAGAACTGATGAACCGAGATGAATTCCGTACCGCGTTGGAAAACGCGATCAAGGGCAAGAGCGCCAATGCGTCGCCCTTTTCCATTGCCTGGGCCGAAGGCAAGCTCAGCCGCGAACATCTGTCGCGCTGGGCCGAGAACCACTACCACTACGTGGGCCCGTTCGCGGACTACCTGGGGTATCTCTACGCCCGCACGCCCGACACCTACACCGAGGCCAAGGATTTCCTGCTGGCCAATATGTATGAAGAAGAGATTGGCGGCGACCGCCATACCGACCTGCTGATCCGCTTTGCCGAAGCCTGCGGCACGACGCGCGAACGGGTCACCAACCCGGACAACATGTCGCCCACCACGCGCGCACTGCAAAGCTGGTGTTATGCCGTGGCCATGCGCGAGGACCCCATTGTGGCGGTGGCGGGCCTGGTGGTCGGGCTGGAATCGCAAGTGCCGTCCATCTATCGCAAGCAAACGCCCACGCTGCGCGAGAAGTACGGCTTCACCGATGAAGAAGTGGAGTTCTTCGACTTGCACATCGTGTCCGACGAGATCCACGGTGAACGCGGTTATCAGATCGTGCTGGAACACGCGAACACGGTCGACCTACAGCAGCGCTGCCTGAAGATCTGCGAAATCGGCGCCCAGATGCGGCTGCTCTACACCACGGCGCTTTACACCGATTACGTGCAGCACGAGATCAAGCTGCCCGAACTCGGCCTGGCCGCCTGATTGTTGTGGGTGTTTCCGGGCAGCGCTGCGCATGCGGTGCGCCCGGCCCGCGGTTCCTGGACGACAGACTCATGCCTACCGTTGTATTTCATAAAGGCGGCCAGACCTACACCGACGTGGTGAAGGACAACACCAATCTGGTGGTGCGGGCCGGCATCAAGCAGTTTCCGTATCCGCATCTGCGCTACGAATGCGGCATGGGCAAGTGCGCCAAGTGCGCGTGCCGCGTGCTGGCCGGCGCCGAGCATCTGCCACCCGTTAACTGGAAAGAGAAAAAGCAGCTGGGCGACCGCATTGATCAAGGCTATCGGCTGGCCTGCCAACTGTGGTTGAACAACGATATCGAGCTGGTCCAGGACGGGGAGGCCTAGCGCGATGGATGCCGTGTACGTAATCCTGACGTCCAAACCTGGCGTGTTTCGCACCGAGGTCGGCGACGACGTCGACATCATTGAAACGTATGACTACGAGTTCTACGGGCGGGCCTTGGCCGTGTTCTGCATTGCGCGGCTGCACGGCGATACGCGCCTGATCGTGACGGAAGAAACGCCGCCCTACGTCGTCAATCGCGTGCCCTCCAAGTTTCTGGAGAAATTCGCGTCGGTGGAGGCGGCCCGCAAGGAACTTGCCCATCTGACTCGATTTGGCAGTATGGAATCCACCTTGACGCTGCGCCCCGCCGCCGCCGTCGCAAGGCATTGAAAAAAATGGTTCAGATTACATTCGTCTCGAACGGCGGCAAGGTCGCCACCGCGCCTGAGAACAGCAATTTGCTGCGCGTGTCGCTCAAGGAAAAGGGCGGCATCCCCTTCAAGTGCGGGGGCGGCCTGTGCGGCACCTGCAAATGCCGCATCGAGGAAGGGCTGGAGCACACGGACGCCATCAAGCCCAAGGAACGCAAGCACCTGCGGCCCGAAGACTTCGAAGCCGGCTACCGCATGGCCTGCCAAACTTTTGTGACCGGCGACGTGAAGGTGTCGTGGGTGGTGCAGAACGGCAAGGGCGTGGTGGTGGGCGTGGCGTCAGACGCGGCCGACGCGCCGGTGTCGTCCGCCTGACTCGGCGGGCGCCACGCCCGTGGCGCTGTCGCTTTTGATTTTTGACTGATCAGTCAACCGCGCCGTGCGGCTGTTGAGCGTCTGTATAGGCTTTGGCAGCGTTGTGCACGTGTTGGCTGGCCAACAAGGCGGCCAGGTCGCCATTGCCGGCAATCACCGCATTCAAGATCTGCGAATGTTCGTCCCAGTTCGCCTTGGCGCGATGCATGTTGCTGGGCGCGAACAAGAGCGCCGTGCGGTCACGCAGCGAGCGCATCAAATCTGTCAGCACCACGTTGCCGGCAATGGTGGCCAGCATTTCGTGAAACTGGGAATTCAACGCCAGGAACTTGTCCAGTTGTTCCCCGCGCGCGGCTTCCGTGCCTTCGCGCAGGAATGCCTGCAAGCGTTCCACGGTTTTTGCATCGCGGCGTTGAGCCGCCAGCTTGGCGTTCAAGCCTTCCAGCGTGGCGCGCACTTCCACCATGTCGTAGGCGATGGCGTCGGACAGCACCGATACGGATGCGCCACGGCGCGGCTCGATGGTGACCAGCCCTTCGGCGGCCAAGGCGCGCAGCGCTTCGCGCACGGGGATGCGCGACACGCCCATTTCTTCAGACAAACGGCCTTCCACCAAACGGTCACCGGGGGTGAATTCCCCGCTGAGAATGCGTTCGCGCAGTTTGTCGCGGATAACGGCGAACAACTGCGGGTGCTGCTCGCCGATCTTCAGCGGAGCGGAAGACGGGGTCTCTGCGGCTTGCGGGCTGACGGGCGAAGTGGTCATGGCGAGCTGGGTTGGATTAATGGATACAGTCCGCATTGTATTACCCGGTGTAGCCGAATGCCGCGACGACAAGCGTGCATTGCGGCGCCGGACCCCGGGACTTCCGGCAGCGGGGTGGCCAACGTCGAGGCCGCCAACCTCAGGCGCCCCAGAACGCCTTGGCCAGCACCCCCACGGCGCTTAGCGCGCATACCGCCAGCAGCACGCTGCGCACGGCGTGTGGAGGCAGTCGGTGGCGCAAGCGGTTCGAGACCGCAAAACCCGCCAGCAAGAAGGGCGCCAGGCTAAGCGCCAGCCCAAGGTGGTAGCCCGTGTACCGCTTAGCCAGCGCCAGCATGGCCAGCGAGAAAATCGAACCCAGGAACAGCACCACGCCCAGCGTGGCGCGCAGTTGCGGCGGCGCGGTGTGCTGCAACACGATGGCGATGGGGGGCGCGCCCACCGACGTCATCGTTCCCATGATGCCGGAGGCCACGCCGGCCCCGGACACCCGGCCCGGGGTGGCGGTAAAGCGCAAGCCCGCCACGCTCAGGGCCACGGCCACGAGGATCATGCCGGCAAACAGCACGCCCAGGGTCTGGGGCGCAAAGCGCGCCATCGCATAGATGGCCAGCAGCGTGCCGACGGCGCGGCCGGCCAGCGCATACGACACGGACGACCAGTCGATAAAGGCCCGCTCACGCAAGGCAGTCAGTAGGGAAATGAAGCCGCCCAGCGTCAGTAGCGGGCCCGGAGCCAGTTGCGGAAAGAACATTGCCGCCACCGGGGCCGCGAACATCGCGAAGCCGATGCCGCCCACGCCTTGCGCCACGGCGGCGCCGAACACCACCACGGCCATCGCGGCGTAATGCCAGACATCGGGAAAAGACAGGGCGGACATGGTCTAGGCCTATTGTTGTATACGATAGTCAGGCATGCGTTTCTACCGCAATGCGACGCAGCTGTCGGACCTAGGGTGAACCCTTAAAATTCGGGCTGTATTCATGAGATTTTCAGAATTATCGGTTTCCCTAGGCACTGCATATTTCGATTGGTATGCCTGCAAACGAAATATAGTATACCGATTGTGGCGACCTAACAGCCACGTCACAAGGGGAATCACGCATGCAAGCGGACGTCGTGCTCACTGCTGCTCATTGGATGTATCTGATCAGCGTGGCCGCCATCATCCTGACGATGATTTTGCGGGCCAACGTGGTGGTGCCATCGGTAATCGGCACCTTTCTGGTGGTGCTGGCCATCACCGGCAACCCGATCAGTGCACTGATCGGCATCTTTTCGGCCAGCTTCGTGGCCGCCAAGGAATTGTTCAACATCTTCCTGGTCATCACCTTCATGACCGCCCTGCTGAATTCCCTGAAGACCTTGCAGGCGGACGTGCGCATGGTGCAGCCGTTTCGGCGCGTGATGCGGGGCGGCCATTCGTCGTTCATCATCATCGCGCTCTGTACCTATGTGCTTTCTCTGTTCTTCTGGCCCACGCCCGCCGTGCCGCTGGTGTCCGCCATCTTGCTGCCCGCCGCCATCGCCGCTGGCCTGCCGCCCCTGGCGGGCGCCATGGCGATTGCCATTGCCGGCCAGGGCATGGCCTTGTCGTCGGACTATGTGATTGGCGTGGCGCCCAGCATCAGCGCCAAGGCGGCGGGCGCGGCGGTCAGCGCGGCCGTGGTGGCCGACCGTGCGCTGGTGTTGTCGCTGATCACGGGCGCCGTGGCGCTGACAGCGGCCTATCTGCTGATCCGCAAGCACATCGTGCCCGCCAACGCGGGGCTGTTGGACGCCTGGCAGGCGCGTGCCCAGGACGGCAGCCTGGCGCGCATCGAGCAGTCCGGCTCGTTCGACAAGGCCGAACTGGCCCGCGGCACCATGGGCGCCGACCCGGCCTTGCCCAGCGGCCCCAGCGTCAGCGATGAAGAACGCCGCCGCGTGCGCTGGTCCAAGACCTTTGCCGTCGTGACGCCGCTGGCCTTCCTGGCCGTGATCGGCGTGATGGTGCTGCCCCGGCTGTTCCCGACGTTGCCCGCGCTGCGCGGCGGCGACGCGGCGGCGCTGGTGGGCGGCGTTGCCTTCGTGGTGATGATGCTGGTGACGCTGGCCGCCGAAGGCCCGCGCAAGATGCTGGACGTGTGCCCCGAGCACGTCACCGACGGCTTTGTGTTCGCCTTCAAGGCCATGGGATCGGTCCTGCCGATTGCCGGCTTCTTCTTCATCGGCGCCAATGAAACCGCGGCGCAGATCCTGGGCGTGCCGCAGGCGCAGGCCCCTGGACTGTTGTTCGAAGCCATCTCGGCCGGGCAGCACCTGATACCCGAAAACCACTTCCTGGTCGCGTTCGGCGTCTTGCTGGTGGGCATGATTACCGGCATCGATGGCTCCGGCTTCGCCGGGCTACCGCTCACGGGCACCCTGTCTGGCGCGTTGGGTCCGGTGGTGGGCGTGGACCCGGCCACTTTGGCCGCGGTAGGTCAGATGGGCGCGGTGTGGACGGGGGCGGCACGTTGATCGCGTGGTCGTCCTTGATTGCGGTGGCCGGCTTCGCCCGCGTGAACGTGCTGTCATTGGTTCGGGCCCTGCTGCTGCCGGTGGTGCTGGCGCTGTCGGTATCCACCATCTGCGCGGTGCTGATCTGGCGCTGACCTAGCTCTGATCACGCCATTCAAGCTGTCAAAAGGGGCCTACGGGTCCCTTTTTCACGCCGCTGCCTGGGGTTTCCACGTATCGTCGCGTAGAGATTAAAGTATACAATGTTCATAAGCTATCTCAGGCGACCCAATTCGGGCCACTCCCGTACCGGCAAAGGAAGCGCTTCCGTGGACGATCTTTCGCAGCAAACCTTCATGAACCATATCGGCGGTGCCTGGGTGCCCAGCGCCTCCGGCCGCACGGCCCCCAATATCAACCCGGCGGATACCAGCGACATCGTGGGCAACTTCCCGGTATCGGACGCCGACGATGCGCGGCGCGCGGTACAGGCCGCCGATGCCGCCTTCGCCGGCTGGCGCGACACGCCAATCTCGAAGCGCGCAGCCATCCTGTTCCGCGCGGCGCAGTACCTGGAAGACCATGCGGACCAATTCGCCCGCGAACTGACGCGCGAAGAGGGCAAGGGCCTGAACCTGGCCAAGGACGAAGTGCTGCGTTCAGCGCAGACGATCCGTTTCTACGCCGTCGAAGGCCAGAGCTTTACGGGCGAAACCTTCGTCAACGATGACCCGGACATGGTCGTCTACAGCCAGCGCGAACCGCTGGGCGTGGCCGCCGTGATCTCGCCCTGGAACTTCCCCATTTCGATCCCGGCCCGCAAGATCGCGCCCGCGCTCATCGCCGGCAACACGGTGGTGTTCAAGCCGTCTTCCGACGCGCCGCTATCCGGCTACCGCCTGACCGAAGCCTTTGTGCAGGCCGGCCTGCCGGCGGGCGTGCTGAATCTGGTGATCGGCCCCGCAGCGGCGGTGGGCGCCGCCATTACCAGCGCGCCGGCCGTGCGCGCCATCTCGTTCACGGGCTCCACCGCCGCGGGCGAACAGATCCACCGCAGCGCGGGCCTGACGACGCGCACGCAGATGGAATTGGGCGGCAAGAACCCGCTGATCGTGCTGGCCGACGCCGACCTGGACCGCGCCGTGGACCTGGCGGTGAAGGGCGGCTTTTCGCTTAGCGGCCAGGCCTGCACGGGCACCAGCCGCGTGCTGGTCGACGCCAAGGTGCGCCAGGCGTTCACCGACAAGCTGCTGACGCGCGTCAAGGCGCTGACCATCGGCAATGGCTTGAACGGCAACTTCGATCTGGGTCCGCTGGCCACGCGCAAGCAACTGGACAACGTGCTGAGCTACGTGGCAATCGGCAAGGAAGAGGCCACGCACCTGTGTGGCGGCGAGCAACTGACCGGCGCGGGCTTTGATGGCGGCTACTACGTCACGCCCGCGCTGTTCACCGACGTGACCCAGCAAATGCGTATCGCGCGCGAAGAGATCTTCGGGCCGGTGATTGCGCTGATTGAAGTCGACGGCTACGACGACGCCATCGCCAAGGCGAACGACACCGAATACGGCCTGTCCGCCGCCATCGCCACCACCGACGCGCGTTACGCCCACCGCTTTGCGCGGGACATCCAGGCGGGCACGGTGAAGATCAACCGCACCACCACCGGCAACCTGATCAACGCGCCCTTTGGCGGCTTGAAGCATTCCAGCACGTCCACGTTCCGGGAATCCGGCCGCGTGGGCCTGGAGTTCTACACCCAGATCAAAACCATCTACCGCGCGGGCTGAGCGCGCGCGACCAATCTCTGAAGAGGCTACGAATATGAAGCAGATCTACCGTCTGGAACTGGAAGAAGCGCGCGTGATGGTGCGCGCCGCCATGGCCAAGTCTGAAGAAATCGGCGTGCTGGAATCCATTTGCATCGTGGACGACGGCGGCTATCCCATCGCGCTGGAGCGCATGGATGGCGCCCGCATCACCGGCCCGCAGATCGCCTGGAACAAGGCTTTTACCGCCGCCGGCCACAAGCGTTCGACGCACCTGTTCAACACACCGCCCAATGGCCCCGCGCTGCCGGGCAACGAAGCCTTCGGGATCCAATGGAGCTTTGACGGCAAGTTCGCCGTGTTCGTGGGCGGCTTTCCCATCGTGGTGAACGACGAGGTGATTGGCGGCGTGGGCCTGAGTGGCGGCAACGGCGAACAGGATACGCAGGCGGGCCTGGCCGCGTTGGCGGCCTTGGCCGAATTGCTGGAGCCGCGCGGCATGAAAGTGCTGGTGCAGGCGGACATCAAGAAATAAGCGAGGCCCGTCATGGCATACCGCGTGCACCTCCTGCAGACCGGCGAGACCTTTGTTGCCGGCGCCGACGAATCCCTGTTGGACGCCGCCGAACGCGCGGCGGTGAAGCTGCCGCACGAATGCACGTTCGGCGGCTGCGGCACCTGCCGCATCAAGCTGGAATCCGGCGCGGTGCGCTATGACGAATTTCCGATGGCCTTGACGCCGGAGGAAGCCGCCGAGGGCTACGCGCTGGCGTGTCAGGCGCGGGCAGAAAGCGATCTATGCATCAGCGTGCCTAGCAGCCGCCAGGTGTTTCCCGAGCCGCGCCAACTGCCCGCCACCGTGCACCGCATTGAAGCCTACACGGACGACATCATCCACCTGACGCTGGCGCTGCCCGACGGCGGGCTGGACTATGTGCCGGGGCAGTACATGAACGTGCTGCTGCCCGATGGCGAAACGCGCAGTTTTTCCATGGCGTCGGCGTCGTCGGAGGGGCTGGTCGACTTCCATGTGCGCCGCATTCCCGGGGGCCGTTACACGGACCAATGGCTGGGCCAGGCGCAAGCTGGCGCGGCCCTGACGATTGAAGCGCCCTTGGGTGTGTTCAGCTACCACGAGGAAGACTGGCGCCCGCTCATCATGGTGGCCACGGGCACCGGCATCGCGCCCATCAAGGCCATTCTGGAATCCTTGCTGGACCAGGAAGACTGCCCGCCCGTGACCCTGTATTGGGGTATGCGCACGCAGGCGGACCTGTATCTGCAAGATGAAATCGCGGGCTGGGCGGGGCGCTTGTACGAATTCAATTTCGTGCCGGTGTTGTCGCGCGCCGACGCAAGCTGGCAGGGCCGGCGGGGTTACGTGCAGGACGCCGTTGCCGAAGACCACGACGACCTGTCCGAACACGCCATCTACCTGTGCGGGGCGCCTGCCATGATCCAAGACGCCAAGCACGTGCTGGCCGCGCGCGGCGCCAGCCTGGAGCATATCTACGCCGACAGCTTCACCTTCCAGCACGCGCTGGAGCCGGCGGTCTGAAGGCAATGGCGTCTGGCCTGGAAGCGCGGTCGCGCCGCGTCAGGTCGGGCCGCGTCAGGCCACGCCACCCCGCGCGCTAGCGGAACACCAGCACGGGCAGCCGCGTCTTGGCCAGCACGCGCTGGGTTTCGCTACCCAGCAGAAAGCCCGTCATGCCATGGCGCCCGTGCGACCCCATGATGATCAGGTCGCAGCCCTGGCCCTTTGCGGTTTCCACAATGGCCTCGTGCGGGTGGTCGTTGACCAGCACGACACAGTTGCACGGCACCAGCGCGTGGCGGGCTTCCATTTCAAGACCATTCAGGTAGTTTTCCGCGTTCTTGCGTGCCTGATCGGTGTGATGCGTTTGCGTGGTGCCCAGCATTTCGGCCTGGTGAACCAGTAGATGGTCCTCCGGAATGGCGCGGATGAGCGTGATGGTTGCGCCCATTTCCTTGGCGAAAATGAGGGCGCGCTTGAATGCCGATTCGGACAGCAGGGAGCCATCCACGGCGATGAGCAAGTGCCTGTACATGTTGCCTCTCCTTTAGGAAAAGGAATGTCGAGCAACGGCGAAATCAGTATAGGCCTGGCCCTGCTGGCAATCCAGTCCCGCAAACGGACGAGGCGCGCGGCGCCGGGCCTTCCCATGACAGAGTGATAGGCATATATTGACAGCGCGTTATCCGGCAGTTCCCTCGTGGCTTTCAGCTTCATGCGTTGCTTCACGGAGAACGGTTCATGCGTCGACTGCAGCGGTGGTTAATCGCTTGTTTGTGCCTGGGGCTGGCGGTGTGCCTGCCCGCGGCGGCGCAAACCAAGCTGGACAACGGGCAATTGGATCAGTTGATGGCGCCGGTGGCGCTGTACCCCGATTCCTTGCTGTCGCAGATCCTCATGGGGGCTACCTACCCCGACGACGTCGCCGCGGCTGCCAAATGGTCGGCCGCGCATACGTCCGAATCAGGTGACCAGGCGGTCAAGGCGGTGGAAGGCGAGGCCTGGGACCCCAGCGTGAAATCATTGGTGGCGTTCCCGTCCGTCATGGACATGATGGGCCGCCAGCCTGACTGGGTGAAGTCCGTGGGCGATGCCTTCCTGGCGCAGCCGGACGCCGTGATGGATTCAGTCCAGCGCTTGCGCACGCAGGCGCAAAAGGCCGGCAACCTGAAAAGCACGCCGCAGCAGACGGTCACCACCAACACCACCAACGACAAGACGGTGGTCGTGATCGAGCCGGCTGATCCGCAGGTGGTTTACGTGCCCAGTTACAACCCCACCGTGGTCTACGGGGCGTGGGCCTATCCTTCCTATCCGCCGTACTACTATCCGCCGCCGCCCGGGTCTGTCTTTGCGACCGCGCTGGTGTCGGGCATCGGTTTTGGCTTGGGCGTGGCGGCGGTGAACTCGATGTGGGGCGGGTTTAACTGGGGCAGCAACGACGTCGACATCGACGTCAACCGGTACAACAACATCAACGTCAATCAGCGCATCGATAACGCCCGCAACAATAATGTGTCCTGGAAGCACAACCCGCAGAACCGTGGCAACACGCCTTATGCGGACCAGGCCAACCGTCAGCGCTTCGATAGCGAACGCCAGGCGGGCCTGCAAAACCGGCAAGCGGGCCAGCGGCAGGGGCAAGGGCAGGGCGCACAGGGCGGCCGTGTTGCCGGCGCTGCACCCGCGCCGAATTCACGCGACGCTGCGCGCGATCGCGCGGCACAGTCGTTCGAGGGACGTACCGGGGAGCCCATTGCGGGCCATTCACAATCTGGCGCAGGACGTGGTCAGGGCGCCGCTGACCGTAGTGGCCAGGGGGCGGCGGGCCGTAATGGCCAGGGCGCGGCAGGACGGCAAGAGGGCCAAGGGGCGCGCAGCACGCAGACCGGCACCCCCAGCCCGCGCTCTTCAAGCGTTTCCACGCAAAACCAACAGGCGGCGGCCCAGCGCCAGCGGGCGGATGAAGCCGCGGCCCGCGACCGCGCCCGCACCGCCAACAGCAATAACGCGCTGCGCGATTCCGGCAACGGCGACCGCATGCGCCAGCAAAGCCAACGAAGCGACATGAGCCGCAGCGGTGGTGGCGCCCCTCGCGGCGGCGGCGGACACGCAGGCGGTGGCCGTTCCGGCGGCCGGAGGTAGCACCATGGATAAGGGAGCTTTCATGACGAATGCCTGGGTTCGTGCACGTGCGATGGGCGCCGCGACGTTGCTGGTGCTGGGGCTGACCGCGCCAGCGGCGGCGCAAAGTCTGTATCCCACCCCGCAGGCGGCGGCCGATGCTTTCGGCGACGCCCTGGCCACCAGCGATTCCGTTGCCATGGCAAAGGTGCTGGGGCCGAACCACAATCAACTGGTGCCGGGCGGTGTGGCGCAAGACGACATCTACCGCTTCCTGGCGGCCTGGGCCAAGAAGCACGAGGTCGTCACCGACGGCGGCCGTTCCTGGCTGGCCGTGGGCGATTCCGGCTGGACGCTGCCCGTGCCCATCGTGAGCGCGGGCAAGGGCTGGCGCTTCGACCCCGTGGCGGGCAAGGCCGAACTTCAGCGCCGCGCGATCGGCCGTAACGAACTGACCGCCATCGAAACGCTGCAACAGCTTCAGGCCGCCCAGGCCCGCTACCAGCAGGGCGTGGGGCAAGGCCGCTACGCCAGTCGCCTGGTCAGCCGCCCCGGCGCCATGGACGGCCTGTACTGGCCGGAAGTGCCAGGCGCCCCGCCGCAAGTCTTGGGCCCGGACGCGCTGGTCATGGGCCCGGAGGTGCCGGTGGCCGATGCCTATTACGGCTATCGCTACAAAATCCTGCCGGGCGGGAAATTGGCCGGCGAAGACTCGCCGTACCGCATCGTGGCATGGCCCGCGCGATACGGGCGGACGGGCATCGGCACCTTCGTCATCGGCCCGCAGGGCGGCGTGCGCGAGGCCGACCTTGGCCCCGCGTCCGCCACCCGAGCGCCAGCGCTGCGCGACCGCGACCTGGACGCTGACACCTGGGTCGATGCCGACGCGCAGCCCGCTGGCACCCAATAGGTTCTTGGCGCGTTCAGGGCGTCGTCTGTCGGGGTTGTTGCTGAGTCGCAACAGGCGCAAGCGAATGCACCCCCGCCCCTGCCTGATGCTCTTTTGAAAGGTGCGTGTGCATAAAATGTCGAGCACTGGGATCGGTGCCCGATCCTTCTTCGCCGGACCTTGAAATTGAACCCCTTGCATTTTGTCCGCTACGCCTTGGCCGGCGTAGGGATGGCGCTTAGCGCAGCGGCGGCATCCGCCCCGATTTTTGTCCTGAATTCACTGGACGCCAACGTCAGCATCGTCGACCCGGTTTCCTACAAGGAACTGCGGCGCGTGCCCACCGGCAAAGAACCGCACCACCTGTACCTGACGCCCGACGAAAAGTCGCTGATGGTGGCCAACGCAACCGGCAACACCATCACCATGATGGATCCGAAAACGGGCCAGGTGCAGCGCACCCTGACAGATATCGTCGACCCCTATCAGTTGCAGTTTTCGCCGGACATGAAGTGGTTCGTCACCGCCGCCAACCGGCTGGACCATATCGACATCTATGCCTGGCAGCCGCAGCATGTGGGCGCGGAACTGAAGCTGGTCAAGCGCGTGCAGGCGGGCAAGACGCCCAGCCACATCATGATCGACAAGAACAGCACCACGGCTTACGTCACCCTGCAGGACAGCGACCAGCTGATCGCCATCGACCTGGCCACGCAGACGCCGAAGTGGACCGTGTCGGTGGGCAAGACGCCGGCCGACGTGTTCCTGACGCCCGACCAGAAAACCCTGCTGGTGGCCTTGACGGGCGATTCCTTCGTGGAAGCCTATGACGTCAGCCACGGCCCCGCCAAGCTGGTCAAGCGCATCCCCACCGGGGCCGGCGCGCACGCTTTTCGCGCGCAGGGTGACAAGCACCACTTGTTCGTCAGCAACCGCACGGCCAACTCCATCAGCCGCATCGATATGCTGACGCTGACCGTCACCGACACCTTCCCCGTGCCGGGCGGGCCGGACTGCATGGATGTGCTGGCTGACGGCAAGACGCTGCTGGTCACGTCGCGCTGGGCACGCAAGCTGACCGTGGTGGACCTGGAGCAGAAAAAGGTGGTGCAGCAAGTGCCGGTAGGAAAATCGCCGCACGGCGTATGGACGCTTAACCATGCACCAACCCGTTAAGAGCTTGCTGGCCGCCGCGCTGGCATTCGCCGTTCCGATGGCGCATGCCGCGGCGCCGACGACCTGCGACAAGCCGGTCTACCTGACCTTCGACACCGGCCACATGGGCGTGGCGCCGCTGATCGCCGACGTGCTGGCGCGCCATCATGTGAAGGTCACCTTCTTCCTGGCCAACGAACGCACCAAGACCGACGGCGCAAGCCTGGACGACGTGTGGGCGCCCTGGTGGAAGGCGCGCGTGGCGGAAGGCCATGCGTTTGCCTCCCACACCTACGACCACGTTTACTGGCAGGGCGACCTGCCCGGCGGCAATTTCCGCGTGAAGCCCAGCGCCGGCCCCAACACCGGCAAGCGCGCTGAAATGTCGGCCGAACAGTACTGCGCCGAGATCAAGCGTTCCGCCACCCGCTTCCATCAGATGACGGGCGCCACCCTGCTGCCGCTGTACCGCGCGCCCGGCGGCAAGACCTCGCCCGCTTTGCTCAAGGCCGCGAAGGCATGTGGCTACGAACACGTGGGTTGGTCGCCCGCCGGTTTCCTGGGCGATGAGCTGCCCAGCGACAAATTCCCCAACGCAAAGCTGCTGGACCAAGCCCTGCGCACCATCAAGCCGGGCGACATCCTGCTGGCGCACCTGGGCATCTGGTCGCGCAAAGATCCCTGGGCGCCCGCCGTGCTTGAGCCCCTGATTGTCGGCCTGCAGCAGAAAGGCTTTTGTTTCGCCACCCTGGACAAGAACCCCGCCTATCGCGACTGGATCGCCACGCATCATTGATCATGGACACGCTTAGCCAATTCTTCGGCGCAAGCCAGCAATGGCTCTTCGAAACGCTGATTCAGCCCGCGCTGTTTCACCTGGGCATGAGCAACCTCATCGAAGACGGCTACGACGCCACCATGTGGCTGCTGGTCGGCCTGGTGCAGGTGGCCGTGCTGGTGCTGGTGCTTGGCCCGCTGCAACGCCTGCGGCCGGTCGAGCCCGTTACCGACCGCCGCCAGATTGGCATCGACGTGCTTTACACCTTGATCCACCGGCTGGGCGTTTTCAGGCTGGCGTTGTTCTTCACCATCGATCCCTTCTGGGACAGCGTGTTCGGGCAGTTGCATGTGTGGGGCTTTGCGCCGTTCCAGCTTGACCAGTACTGGCCCGGCGTCACGGACAAAGCCTGGGTCAGCCTGATCATCTATCTGCTGCTGTTCGACGCGGTCGACTATTTCTACCACCGCGCGCAGCATCGCTTCGGCTGGCTATGGGCGCTGCATGCCGTGCATCACAGCCAGCGCCAGATGACCGTCTGGAGCGATGACCGCAACCACCTGCTGGACGACATGCTGCGCGACGTGCTGGTCGTGTTCGTGTCGCAATTGGTGGGCGTGCCGCCCGCGCAGTTCGTGGTGGTGGTGGCCATTACCCAGCTGGCGCAGAGCCTGTCGCACGCAAACTTGCGCATGCACTTTGGCGCGTTGGGCGAACGCTTGCTGGTCAGCCCGCGCTTTCATCGGCATCACCATTCCATTGCCTACGACGCATCCACCCCCGGCCCCGTCGGCGGCTATAACTTCGCCGCGCTGTTCCCCATCTGGGACGTGTTGTTTCGCACCGCCCGTTTTGGCGTGGGCTATGGCCCCACGGGTATTCATGACCAGCAGGCCGAATTGGGCGGACGCGACTACGGCCGCGGATTCTGGTCGCAACAATGGCTGGGCTTGAAGCGCATGGTGGGGCGTGATCGCGAGCCGGCGTCCGCACCGCCCGCGCCGCCGGGAGCGGCGGAACGGGCCTGATGTCGTGGCAGTTTTCACACGGGGCGGCGCCGGTTGGCGTCGCCCCGTGTGCTTTGGTTAGCCCTAAGACTCAGCCTTAGAAATCAGATCCAAGAATCAGACTTCTCCAATAGTCTTTTTGCCGGATCGGCACCACCCTGGTCGGTTGAGTGATTCGCTTGCGCAACGCCACGCACGCTTCGAAGGCCATGCGTTTGGCCGCTTAGGAACCCGCCATGACCGACACCGCCCCGACCGCACCGCGTTTCGCCCCGATGTCCTACGATGCCCGGGGCCACCCCGTGTTCCACTGGACCCTCACGCCCACGGCCCTCTGCGATCCGGTCATTCTGCTGATTCCGCCCGAAGCGATCCTGCCGGTCGTGTTCATCCCCGGCATCATGGGGTCAAATCTGAAGTCCGTCCCTGAGGCAGGCCAGGAGTCGGAACCCGCCTGGCGTCTGGATGCGGGCCTGGCAGGCAAGCCTATTGCTTTGTTCAAACGCTGGAACGGGGCTCCCCCGGGTATCCGGCAGGCGGTGTTGCATCCCGACCGCGTCACCGTCGATGACGGCGGGGCCGTGCCCGAACGCAGTGCGGGCACGGTGATCGTGCCTACTGTCGAATCCGCCGCGCAACGCAAACAGGCGCTTATCGATCGCTATCGCGAACGGGGCTGGGGCGAAGTCAGCGAAAGCAGCTATCACCCGTTCCTGCTCTGGCTTGAAGACTCGCTGAACAGCTCCTACCGGCCGCACGAGTGGCCGGAATTCCAATTGAAGTCCATGCACCTGGACATGCCCGACGACGCCTCGCTACAGCCACGCCTGAAGCCCGGGCTGGAGGTGCCGCTGGCGGGCCTGGGCGAACACCTGTTGCACCAATTGCCGCATCTAAAGACGGACGACCTCTCCGCCCGTGCCGCGTACCGGATGCCGGTGCACGCGTTTGGCTACAACTGGCTGGCGGACAACGATGCGGCGGCAATAAAGCTTGCCGGGCGGATCGAAGAAATCAGGCATCAGTACGGATCCCAATGCCGGCAGGTCATCCTGGTTACGCACTCGATGGGAGGGCTGGTGGCACGGCGTTGTGCGCAATTGCCCGGCATGAGCGATGCAATTGCCGGCGTGATGCACGGCGTCATGCCAACCAATGGTGCCCCGGTGGCTTACCGGCGATGCAAAGTGGGAATGCAGCAAGAAAGTGAGATGGCCGCCGCCGTGATCGGCGTGACCGGCCAGGACGTCACAGCGGTATTCGCCCAGTCGCCGGGGGCGCTGCAATTGCTGCCCACCAAGAACTATTCGCTGGGATGGTTACGACTGCGAGACCTCGATCACGCGCCCGCCATGCCTGCGCTTCCGGAGGCAGACCCGTACCAGGAAATCTATCTGCGCCGTGATCGCTGGTGGGCATTGCTGCGCGAAGAGTGGTTAAAGCCGAAGGATGGAGTTCCCATCGAGTGGGTCCACTACGCAAGGAATATCAAAAAGGCGAAGCAGTTTCACGAAAGGATAGGCGCCGCCTATCACCCCTACACCTACGTGTATTACGGGGCCGACGCCAAACAACCGAGTTTCGAAACCATTACCTGGCAAATGCGACCCGGACGGGGTGATCTGAATCGGCCCCTGGGCGTGCCCCCGGAGGCCTTCGTCGTGTCCACCATGCAGATGGAGCAGGTGCGCGATCAAGGATCCAGCCCCTTGTACGTTGGGGGCAGTCGCGTCGTAGAACACCTGCCGGCCAGAGCAGGCCGGCTAGCCCTGTCCATGGAAGTCAGTCATTGGGAACTGCATTGCGAGATGCAGGACGGCATCGGTGACGGCACGGTTCCGGTCAGTTCAGGCCAGGCGCCGGCCGCGCAGGCGCGTGAAGGCCAAGTGCGGGTGCAAGTCTGTGCCACGGGCTTTGACCATGAAGGCGCGTTCAAAGTGATGCAGACCCGGCACTTCACGCTGTATAGCCTCATCAAGATCGCAGCCCAAGCCAAGCGTCCGTCATGCGTCGCTTGATCCCGCTGCTTTGTCTGTTGGCCGGGCTCGCCGCTGGCGCGATGGCCCTATTTCATTCAAAGGAGGAACCCGCCGTGAACGAGATTACCGGCCCCATGCGAACGTGGGCGGTAGGCAGGCAACTGATCGAACTTCCTGCCGACTGGGGGTCGCCTTCCAGCGGGTTCGCGAAGATTTACTACGGAGGAGGGGCCGATCATACGAGCATTGAAATCGATATTCTGGGGCAAGACATCACGCTGGCTCAGTTTGACGAGGCGCTATCAGAACGAGCCCGCCGCATCCGCGCCGTCCAAAGTTCTGAAACCGGGAAGTCCATGCTTCTCGGCGCGGAGGAATTGGCTCGGGGCAAGTGGCTATTCCAATTTCAAGAGAGTCTGGGCGGTACATGGTCGCAGACCTATGAACTGCATCTGCTGGTGAACGGCACGCACGTCAAGCTGGCAGCAGACTCGTACGAGGGCAGCAACGCACAGGTCGAGTCGCGCCTGCTTGAGCTCGCTCCGCAAGTTGTCGCCGTCAAGCAAGCCGAAGCGGCCGGCCCCGGCATTTCGTTAGGCCCCGTCATCATCCGAGGCACGCACGACCACGAGATGGGCATCGTGAGCTTCATGGCGCGAGGCTCGAACGTCAAACTGCAAATCTACTTCAGTGACTCCGCGCGCAATGAGTCGCCCCGTCTTATCGAACGCATGGTCCGCGACTTCAAAGCCTTCCGCGTCTGGGACCCTGATCTGCTGCGTAAGGGGCATACCACGTTGGCCGGAAATCCCGCCGAGGAATACCTGATGCGGTATGACATGAAAGACCATCGCGGGTTGTTGTTCGTCGCCGAAAACTACCGTGATAGCCGTTCCTTGGCGAGTCCATCGGTCAATTTCCGCCTGACCGCGGGCGGCGTGCCCAGGCTGCACGTCGACCCGGAGATGACTCCGGACAAGTTGCTTAATTGGCTTCTGCCCAACTTTGTCCCTCGGGGCGATCCTCCGTTATGGCAACGAAAAAGGCCCCGTCCGCCCGTCGACTCCACCTTGAGCAAGGATCAGGCACTGGCAATCTGGGACCACGCCATGCGTTCACTGCGCCCGCGTTACGGGGCCGTTGTGCCCCCCCGCGGCGAACCGGAAAGGGCTTTCCGTGGTCCTACCCCCGCCCAGGCGGAAGCCGACCGGAAAGCTCTGGACGCCTTTATCGCAAGCAAACCCGGCACAGAGACATAGCGCGGCCGAATCGACCGGGCCCTACGCCGCGTCGTGCGTGGTTTCGCGCTTGATCTCGTTGTGGCGGCGTTCCATTTCCTGGCGCAGTTCGCGGCGCAGGCGGGCGGCTTCGAAGCGCTGCCTTTCTTCCAGGTTGCGCGGGGCCAGTGGAGGCACGGCCGTTGGCGCACCCTTGTCGTCCACCGCCACCATTGTGAAATAACAGCTGTTGGTGTGGCGCACGAGCTTCTGGCGGATGTCTTCGGTGACGACTTTGATGCCGATCTCCATCGACGTGCGGCCGGTGAAGTTCACGGCCGCCAGGAAAGTCACCAATTCACCCACATGGATGGGTTCGCGAAACACCACCTGGTCGACCGACAGCGTCACCACGTATTGGCCGGCGTAGCGGCTGGCACAGGCGTAGGCCACCTGGTCCAGGTACTTCAGGATGGTTCCGCCGTGGACGTTTCCTGAAAAGTTCGCCATGTCCGGCGTCATCAGGATGGTCATCGACAATTGGTGGCTAAAGGCGTCGTCCATGGCGGGCGCTCATCACTCAAAAATAAAACGCCTATGGTAGCGGCAGTGGCTGTCATGGTGCCGACATCAGGGCGCGTCCTAGGGTTTATTCGCGGGCGCCGCCTGCGCGACTGGCGATGCGGCGTCGGGCAATGCCTCTTGCCCGTCGCGCACCAGTGGTGGCGGCATCCACAAGCCATCCAGCAGCGCGGGGAGCGGTTCGTACACGCGCAGCAGCAGGGTTGCCGACCCCACCGACGGCAGAGGCAACCAGTTGGCCTGCTGTTCCGGCTCGGGCGGCGCGTGGCTGAGGCGCAATTCCAGCGAACCGTCGGCGTTGTAAAGCAAGGGCGAGCGGTCGCCCAGGGCATAACGGTTCAGGATATTTGCCACTGGCATGCCCTGGTCGTCGTAGGCCGCCAGCGACCATGACGCGCCGGCGGGCGGCAACTGCCCGGCTTCAAAGCGCATCACGTAGTGATGCGCGCCATCAATGGGCGCACCCTGGCTGTCGGCCGCCAGCAGAAGCACGGACAAGTCCTCGGGCAGGCCGGCGCCCGGCTGGGCCTGGGCGGCCAGCGCGCGGCGCAGATAGGCGTTGCCATACACGCCCACGCTGGCCGTCTCCTGCTGCCACCCGTTCAGGCTGCGCAAGCTGGCGCCCGAGGCAGCAGCCATGCGCTCGCGCGCGGCGCGCAGGCCACGTCGCATGCCTTGCTTGGCGGGGTGGTCCAGCTTGTCGAAGTCAAAGGGCCTGCCGGTTATCAATCCCACCCGGCGCAGCATGGCCAGCACTGGCTGGTCGGTGGCGTGCGGCGGGTGCTTGCGCAGCAGCGCGGCGGCGTAGGTGAAGAAGGCATCGGTCGGCATGGATTCCACCTGTTCGCGCACCGGAATCTTCAGGTCCAGGTTCGGGTCGGACTTCACGCGCTGCGATTGCGCGGGCAGGTTCCATTGCGACAGCGGCGTCAGCGTGTAGCCGTCCTGCAAGGCGTGGACGGCCGCATAGTCGGCGGGTCCGTTGGTCTGGATGAGGATCTTGGCCCAGGCGTGGCGGGTCGGTGCGTCGATGCGCGCCATGCCCGAGGGCAGCGTGCCCGTCCAGCCGGGCGGCACGATGACGGTGTTGGACTTGGCGGTGCCCGTGGTGCGCGGGCCCAGCGTGGCGAAGACGTCCGTCCACATATCCAGCAGGGTCAGCGTGGACAGCCGGCCCTGGGTGTCGGGCACCGACAGCACGACGGGGCCAGCCGTCAAATCCACCCAGCCGGTGCTGCGCAGCATGTCGGGGTTGGCCCAGGGCGAGACCGCAACGGCGCCGGCCTGGGGCAGCGCGCGGCCATGCAGAAAGGTGTTGGCGGCCGCGCCTTTGTCGCCTTGCGACGGGTGCGTGAACTGGCGCCGGGTCAGGTCCATCGTGACCAGCGGATAAAAGTACAGATAGCCCTCCATGGCCGCTTGATGCGCGGCTTCGGTGGCGGCGGCGGCGGGGGTGGGCTGGCCGGACGCGGGGGCGGCATGCACGGCGGGGGCGGGCGTTGCAGCCAGGCAGGCAAGCAAGAGGGCCGAGAGGGCAAAGCGGTCCAGACAGTCCAAGCGGGCAAAGCAAGCAAAGCGGCGCATCGGCGTTCCAACGATCAGGCAGTGAACGCGAAATGTAGCAGCCGCCAGGCAATCCAAAATCTGCGAACAACTTCCATTTCGCTTTCATTTCCGCAGTGCAGCGTGCGTTATGCATGGCGTGGGCGTCCGCCTTGGGCATATACTTTTGCAATGTCCTTCAGGGCCGTGGGGCTTTTCCGCATCGGGCGAGCCATCAGCCTTGTTCATTCACCAGGAGAGGAGTGCTTCATGGTCAACATGAATCGCCGCCAGTTCTTCAAGGTGACGGGTGCAACCCTGGCAGGCTCCAGCCTGGCATTGCTGGGGGTAGCCCCCGGCACGGCCATGGCCGAGGTCCGCCAGTACAAACTTGCGCGCATGACTGAAACGCGCAACACCTGTCCCTACTGTTCGGTCGCCTGTGGCTTGCTGATGTACGGTCTGGGCGATGGGTCCAAGAACGCGCGCGCCAGCATCATGCACATCGAAGGCGACCCCGATCACCCCGTCAACCGCGGGACGCTCTGTCCGAAGGGGGCGGCGCTGATTGACTTCATCCATAGCCCCAACCGCCTGAAGTACCCGGAATACCGGGCGCCCGGGTCGGACAAATGGCAGCGGATGTCGTGGGACGAAGCACTCACTCGCATCACCAAACTCATGAAGGCCGACCGCGATGCGAACTTCGTGGAAAAGACCGCGGACGGCAAAACGGTCAACCGGTGGCTGACCACCGGCATGCTGGCCGCCTCGGCAAGCAGTAACGAGGTGGGCTACATCACGCACAAGACCGTGCGCAGCATGGGGATGTTGGCGTTCGATAATCAAGCACGTGTCTGACACGGCCCGACGGTGGCAGGTCTTGCCCCGACGTTTGGCCGTGGAGCGATGACGAACCATTGGGTCGACATCAAGAACGCGGACGTAGTGTTGATCATGGGCGGCAATGCCGCCGAGGCCCACCCCTGCGGGTTCAAGTGGGTGACCGAAGCCAAGGCCCATAACAAGGCGAAGCTGATCGTCGTGGATCCGCGCTTTACGCGCTCGGCATCCGTGGCGGATTTCTACGCGCCCATACGCAGCGGCACCGACATCATCTTCCTGGGTGGCGTCATCAAGTACCTGTTGGATAACGACAAGATCCAGCACGAGTACGTGCGCAACTACACCGACTTTTCTTTCATCGTGCGCGAGGACTTTGCGTTCGACGCGGGCCTGTATTCGGGCTACAACGCCGACAAGCGCACCTACGACAAGGCAAGCTGGGACTACGAGCGCGGCGACGACGGCTACGTCAAGACAGACCCGACGCTGGCGCATCCGCGCACCGTCTACCAACTGCTGAAGAAGCACTATTCGCGCTACACCGAAGACATGGTCGAGCGCGTGTGCGGCACACCGAAGGACAAGTTCCTGAAGGTGTGTGAAATGCTGGCGTCCACCGCCAGCCCCAACCGCGCGGCAACCGTGCTTTACGCACTGGGCTGGACGCAGCATTCCGTCGGCTCGCAGATCATCCGAACCGGCGCGATGGTGCAACTGCTGCTGGGCAACATCGGCATCGCGGGCGGCGGCATGAACGCGCTGCGCGGGCACTCGAACATTCAAGGGCTGACCGACCTGGGCCTGATGTCGAACCTGCTGCCGGGCTACATGACACTGCCCAACGAACCCGAGCAGGACTACGCCAAGTACATCGAGACTCGTACGCTAAAGCCGCTGCGCCCCAACCAGCTCAGCTACTGGCAGAACTACAACAAGTTCCACGTCAGCCTGATGAAGGCCTGGTGGGGCAACGCCGCCACGGCGGAAAACAACTGGGCCTTTGACTACCTGCCCAAGCTGGACAAGCTCTACGACATGCTGCAAGTCTACGAGCTGATGGTCCAGGGCAAGATGAACGGCTACATCGCACAGGGCTTCAACCCGCTGGCGGCCGCGCCCAACAAGTCCAAGATGAACGACGGCTTCGCCAAGCTGAAGTACCTGATCATCATGGACCCGCTGGTCACCGAGACCTCGGAATTCTGGCGCAACGCGGGCGAACTCAACGATGTGGACCCGTCCAAGATCCAGACCGAAGTCTTCCGCCTGCCCACCACCTGTTTTGCCGAGGAAGATGGCGCGCTGGTGAACTCCGGGCGCTGGCTGCAGTGGCACTGGAAGGGCGCCGAGCCACCCGGCGAAGCCAAGAGCGACATCGAAATCATGTCGCTCATCTTCACGCGCCTGCGCAAGATGTACCAGGAAGAAGGCGGCAAGTATCCGGATCCCATCGTCAACCTGTCCTGGCCGTACTCCAACCCGCAGAACCCCACCGCGGAAGAGCTGGCCAAGGAATATTCCGGTCGTGCGCTGGCGGACCTGGTTGACCCCAAGGACCCCACCAAGATCACCCGCAAGGGCGGCGAGCAATTGGCGGGCTTTGCGGAACTGCGCGACGACGGCACCACGGCCAGTGGCTGTTGGATCTTTGCCGGCGCCTGGGGCCCCGGCGGCAACCTGATGGCGCGGCGCGACAACAGCGACCCCACCGGCATTGGCCAGACCCTGAACTGGGCGTGGTCGTGGCCGGCCAACCGCCGCATCCTGTACAACCGCGCGTCTTGCGATGTGACGGGCAAGCCGTTCGACCCCCGCCGCAAGCTGATCAGCTGGAACGGCAAGATCTGGGCGGGCGCCGACATCCCTGACTTCAAGGGCGATGAAAACCCCGCGGGCGGCATGGGCCCGTTCATCATGAACCCGGAAGGCGTGGCGCGCTTCTTCGCGCGGGCGGGCATGGCCGAAGGGCCGTTCCCCGAACACTACGAACCCTTCGAGACGCCACTGGGCTACAACCCGCTGTACCCGAAGGCCAAGGGCGTAACCAGCAACCCCGCCGCGCGCATCTTCAAGGACGACCTGGCCGCGATGGGCACGGTCGAAAACTTCCCGTATGTGGCCACCACCTATCGCTTGACCGAGCATTTCCACTACTGGACCAAGAACGTCGAGATCAATGCGATTCTCCAGCCGGAGCAATTCGTGGAGATCGGTGACGCGCTGGCCAAGGAACTGGGCATCGCCAACGGGTCGCGGGTGAAAGTGACGTCCAACCGTGGCTACATCAAGGCGGTGGCGCTGGTCACCAAGCGCTTGCGCGCCTTGACCATCGAGGGCAAGACCGTGCACCACGTGGGCATTCCCATCCACTGGGGCTTTGTGGGCCTGGCCAGACCCGGCTTCCTTGCCAATACCCTGACGCCATTCGTGGGCGACGGCAATTCCCAAACACCGGAATTCAAGTCGTTCCTGGTCAAGGTCGAAAAGGTTTAGGAGAACCGACATGTCCATGCAATCCCTAGACATCAAGCGGCGCTCCGCCACCACCACGCCGCCGCCCGGCATCCGGGAACCTGTCACGGGTTCGGTGGCCAAGCTGATCGACGTGTCCAAGTGCATTGGCTGCAAGGCCTGCCAAAGCGCCTGTATGGAATGGAACGATCTGCGCGACGAGATCGGCACCAACGTCGGCGTCTACGACAACCCGGCCGACCTGACCGAGCATTCCTGGACCGTCATGCGCTTCTCGGAATACGAGAACCCCGCGGGCGACCTGGAATGGCTGATCCGCAAAGACGGCTGCATGCACTGCGAAGACCCGGGCTGTCTGAAGGCCTGCCCATCGCCCGGCGCCATCATCCAGTACACCAACGGCATCGTGGATTTCCACGAAGAAAACTGCATCGGCTGCGGCTACTGCATCACCGGCTGTCCGTTCAACGTGCCGCGCATCGCCAAGAAGGACAACAAGGCGTACAAGTGCACCTTGTGCTCTGACCGCGTGGCCGTCGGCCAGGAGCCGGCCTGCGTCAAGGCCTGTCCTACCGGCGCCATCGTCTTCGGCACCAAGGAAGATATGAAGCAGCATGCCGAAGAGCGCATCGTGGACTTGAAGTCGCGCGGCTTCGACCAGGCGGGCCTGTACGACCCGCAAGGCGTGGGCGGCACCCACGTCATGTATGTGCTGCATCACGCCGATCAGCCCGGGCTGTATCACGGCCTGCCCAAGGACCCGCAGATCAGCCCCATGGTGTCGCTGTGGAAGGGCCTGGCCAAACCGGTGGGCGTGGCCATGATGGCCCTGACCGCCCTGGCGGGCTTCTTCCACTACGCCCGCGTGGGCCGTAACGAGGTGTCGGAAGAAGACGAACGCCGCGCCGAAGAGGAGATGCGTCATGACTGAAGACCGCCATCACCGCCGCATCAAACGCTATTCGCCCGGCGAGCGCACCAACCACTGGATCATCGCGCTGACGTTCATCCTGTTGGCCTTGTCCGGGCTGGCGCTGTTTCACCCGTCGATGTACTGGCTCTCCAACCTGTTCGGGGGCGGTCCGTGGACGCGCATTCTCCACCCCATCATCGGGGTGGTGATGTTCGTGTGCTTCGTGGTGTTCGCCGGCCACATGTGGCGGCACAACATGCTGACGAAAGCAGACCGCCAGTGGCTCAGGCAGTTGAACGACGTGGTTGAAAACCGCGAAGAAAAGCTGCCCGAAGTCGGCAAGTACAACGCTGGCCAGAAGCTGCTTTTCTATGTGCTGGTGCTGTGCATGCTGGGCTTGTTCGTAAGCGGCATCGTGATCTGGCGCGAGTATTTCGCGTTCTATTTCCCGATCTGGGTGGTGCGGGCTGCGTCGGTCGTGCATGCGGTAAGCGCGCTGGTATTGATCTGCTCGATCATCGTGCACATTTATGCGGCGATCTGGGTCAAGGGATCCTTGACGGCGATGCTGCGCGGTTACGTGACTGCGGGATGGGCCTGGAAACACCACCGCGCCTGGTTCCGCGAGCAAGTCAAGAAATAGGGTTCGCCCGCCCCGCCCGGGGGCTTGCCCTCTGGTAGCCAACGGCTGCTATCCTTCTTTTCACGAAGGCTGGCAGCCGTGTTTGTTTTCTTGGAGACGCAATTGCAGCGAATTCTTCCGCGCGGTGAGATCGAAGCGCTAGACCACAATGTCATCCCCCGCGTCAGCCTGCCTGAACGCGGCTCGGTTTTTTCGACGCGCGCCGCGCGCCTGCGGCAACTGGCCTCAGACAGTCCGGTGGCCGATTACCTGCTCTTGATGGCGCAACTGGTCGACGCCCAACACCGTGCCTTGCAGGATTGCGCCGCGCCCGGCGTATCCGAAGACCGACTGGCGCTGGCGCAGGCCCATGGCATGCCGCCGTTGCAGGCGGTGGGCTGGCCGCGTGACCCGATGTGGCGCGGCATCCTGGCGCGGCTGGTGGATGACGTGGCGCGCGGCCAGGGCGTGCTGGCCGAAGCCATTGACGTCTGTACGGCGCTGCGCCGCGCGGTGGATGAAGACCCCGAATCGTTGGAAGACCTGGCCGAAGCCGTGTTGTCCGAGCAGGACCAGGGCGTGGACGGCGCCGCGGCGCCCTTCGTGATGGCGGCCCTGCAGGTCTACTGGACCGATCTGGCCAGCCGCTTCGACGCCAAGCAATTGCCGGTGGTCAGCCCCTTTGGCGTGTGCCCCGTCTGCGCCAGCCTGCCCGTGGCCAGCGTGGTGCGGGTGGGCGGCCAGTTCGAGGGCTACCGCTACCTGTGTTGCAGCCTGTGCGCCACGCAGTGGCACATGGTGCGCGTCAAGTGCACGCACTGCGAGGACGTGGAATCGGTTGCTTACCAGGCCATCGACGGCCGCGCGCCGGCCATCAAGGCCGAAACCTGCGACCACTGCCACACCTATCGCAAGATCTTCTATCAAGACAAAGACCTGTACGTTGAACCGGTGGCCGATGACCTGGCCAGCCTGATGCTGGATGTGCTGGTGGGCGAGGCTGGCTATTCGCGTGCCAGCGGCAACCCCCTGTTGTGGCATGGCAACGAGGAATAGCATGGCCCAGCAACCGTCTGGCGGTGAAGTGGCCGCCGTTTCGGATATCCCGCCGCTGGATCGTCTGCTGAACGCCGATGCCTTGCGCGCCGCCCTCGACACGCATGGCCGCACGCAAGTGGTGGCGGCGTTGCGGCGCGACCTGGACGCTTTGCGCCAACGCGGGCTGGCGGGCGGCTTGATGCGAGCGGAACTCGAAGCCGCCGCCGTGGCGTCCCGCGTGACGGCGGCCTTGGACAAGGCCGCGCAGCCGCGCCTGCGCGCCGTCTACAACCTGACCGGCACCGTGCTGCACACCAACCTGGGCCGCGCCCTGCTGCCCGACGAAGCGGTGGCCTCGGTGATGCGCGCGCTGACCACGCCGGCCAATCTGGAATTCGACCTGGACACGGGCGGGCGCGGCGACCGCGACGACCTCATCGACGAGCTGCTGTGCGAATTGACCGGCGCCGAAGCCGCCACCGTCGTCAACAACAACGCCGCCGCAGTGCTGCTGATGCTGAACGCCCTGGCCGACCGGCGCGAGGTCGTGGTGTCGCGCGGTGAACTCGTCGAGATCGGCGGCGCGTTCCGCATTCCCGACATCATGAAGCGCGCGGGCGCCAAGCTGGTTGAAGTGGGCACCACCAACCGCACCCACGCCGCCGACTACGACGGCGCCATCGGCCCGCGCACCGCGATGCTGATGAAAGTGCATTGCAGCAACTACGCCGTTACCGGCTTCACCAAAAGCGTGGGCCTGGCCGAGGTGGCGGCGTTGGCGCATGCCAAGGGCCTGCCCGCCACCGTGGACCTGGGCAGCGGCACGCTGGTGGACCTGACGCAGTTCGGCCTGCCGCGCGAAGACACAGTGCGTGACACCATCGCGGCGGGCGCGGACCTGGTCACCTTCAGCGGCGACAAGCTGCTGGGCGGGCCACAAGCGGGCCTGCTGGTGGGCCGCGCCGACCTGATCCGCAAGATCAAGAAGAACCCGCTCAAGCGCGCATTGCGTGTTGGCAAGCTGACGCTGGCGGCGCTGGAACCGGTGCTGAACCTGTACCGCGCGCCGGAATTCCTGGCCCAGCGCCTGACCACCTTGCGCTTGCTGACCCGGCCGCAGCGCGACATCCAGCCGCAGGCCGAACGGCTGCGCGCCGTGCTGGCGCACGCGGTGGGCACGAACTACGCGGTTGAAGCGGTGCCCATGTTCAGCCAGATCGGCAGCGGCGCCTTGCCCGTGGACCAACTGCCCAGCTTCGGCCTGGCGGCGCGCTACACCGGCAGCGGCCGCCCGGGCCGGCATCTGGACAGGCTGGAAGCACTGCTGCGCGGCTTGCCTACGCCCGTCATCGGCCGGATTGCCGACGACGCTTTGTGGCTGGACCTGCGCTGCCTGGAAGCGCGTGACGAAGCCGCCTTCGTCGAGCAACTGGCGGAGCCGCTGGCATGATCATCGGCACGG
The DNA here is from genome assembly GCF_003994415.1 of Achromobacter spanius. Taxonomy (NCBI): domain Bacteria; kingdom Pseudomonadati; phylum Pseudomonadota; class Betaproteobacteria; order Burkholderiales; family Alcaligenaceae; genus Achromobacter; species Achromobacter spanius. The sequence goes on from NZ_CP034689.1 coordinate 433,508, forward strand.
CGGGCCATATCGACCACGGCAAGACCACGTTGGTGCGCGCCCTGACCGGGGTCGACACCGACCGGCTCAAGGAAGAGAAGGCGCGCGGCATCTCCATTGAACTCGGCTACGCCTACACCCCGCTCGCCAATGGCGACGTGCTGGGCTTCATCGACGTGCCCGGCCACGAAAAGCTGGTGCATACGATGGCGGCCGGCGCCAGCGGCATCGACTTCGGGCTGCTGGTGGTGGCGGCGGATGACGGCGTCATGCCGCAGACGCGCGAGCACCTGGCCATCCTGTCGCTGCTGGGCGTGACCCAGGGCGCGGTGGCGTTGACGAAGGCCGACCGCGCCGATGCCGCGCGGCTAGACGCCGTGCGCGCCGAGATCGCGGCATTGACTACCGGCACCTTCCTGGATGGCGCACCGGTCTACGCCGTATGCGCGGCGCAAGTGGACGACGCCGGCACGGCGCAACTGAAGCAACACCTGCATGCGCAGGCCGAACACCTGCAACGGCGCGACGCCGCCGGCCTGTGCCGACTGGCGGTCGACCGCGTCTTCACGCTGGCCGGCCACGGCACGGTGGTGACGGGCACGGCGCATTCGGGCCAGGCGCGCGCGGGCGACGACAGCGCCGACCTGCGCGTGATGCCGGCCGGCACGCGCGTGCGGGTGCGCAGCATCCACGCGCAGAACCAGCCCAGCGATACGGGCACGGCCGGCCAGCGTTGCGCCTTGAATCTGGCCGGCATCGACAAGCAGGCCATCGCGCGTGGCGATTGGATCGCGGATGCGCGCTGCTTTCAGCCGTCGCGCCATGTTGACGTGGCGCTGACCCTGCTGCCATCGGCCGACGCGCCCTTGCGGGCCTGGGCGCCCTTGCATGTGCACATCGGCGCTGCGCGCCAGGTGGCGCACGTGGTGCCGCTGAGCGCGGAGACGTTGGCGCCGGGGCAATCGGGCTGGGTGCAACTGGTATTCGACGAGCCGGTGTGCGCCATGCCCGGTGACCGCTACATCGTGCGCAATGCGCAGGCCACCCGCACGGTGGGCGGGGGCCGCGTGCTGGACCCCAACGCGCCAGATCGCAAGCGCCGCGCGGCGGCGCGCATGCAAGGCCTGCAGGCCTTGTCCGACATGCTGGATGGCAGCGGGCTGGAACCGGTATTGGCACATGCGCCCTTGGGCTTGGACGAAGGCGCCTTGCAGCGCCTGACCGGCAAGCCCGTGCAGGACATCGCCGCGCCGCACGGTGCCTTGTGGATCGAGCCGCGCCACGCGCAGGGCCCGCGCACGCTGATCGGGTCAGCCCATTGGGATGCGCTGCTTGGCCGCGTGGAGCAGGCGCTGGCAAGCTTCCATCTTAGTGCGCCGGACGAACCCGGCCCGGACAGCGCGCGCCTGCGCCGCATGGTCATGCCAGTGGGTTCGGATGCGTTGTGGACGGCGGTGCTGGACCATTTGCAACGCGATGGGCGGGTGGCGCGCAACGGCCCCTGGCTGCATCTGCCGTCGCATACCGCCACGCTGGCCGACGAGGAAAGCGCGCTGGCAGCGCGCTTGTTGCCGCTGTTGGAGGCGGGGGCTTTTGATCCACCTTGGGTCCGGGACCTGGCGCGCATGCAAGGCGAGCCTGAAGAGCGGGTGCGGCAACTGTTGCGCAAGCTGCTGCGGCGCGGAGACGTTGCGCAAGTCGTGAAGGATTTGTTCTATCACCGTGACCAGATGCGCGAGCTGGCGCGCCTGGCGGCCGAATTGGCAGGTCAGCCGCAAGGCCTGAACGCGGCGGTGTTCCGCGACCGCACGGGGCTGGGGCGCAAGCGCGCCATCCAGATTCTGGAGTTCTTCGACCGCGTGGGCTATACCCGGCGCTTGCGCGACACCCACGTCCTGCGCGGTGAAAGCGCGTATGCAGCGCTGCAAGAGGCGACGTAAAATCCGCCGCAGCCGGTATCATAGGCAGTCCGCCACGGAAGGCATCCGTGCCCGGCGGCACGGCTGGGCTTCAAACCCAGTTGGGGGCGTCAGACGTTCCCAGGTAGGTTCGACTCCTGCTGCCTTCCGCCACCTCCTTCCTTTCTGGCCCAGGCGGCGTGTCTTGTCCGCTCAGACGGACACGGGTTTCGCGCTGATCCTGTACCGGAAGCCATCGGCGTCCAGGCTGTCCAGCCGGCCCGCGCTGGTTTCGCCATTGGGGTACATCAGGAACGGCACGGGGTCGTGGGCCGAGCCCGGCAGCACGACGTCGTGGCCATGGTTGTACGCCACCCAGTTCATTTCCCAAGCGCCAAACAGCATGACGCGCGCCGCGCGCACTTTGGCGTTGGTCAAGGGCAGTTCGCCCGGCGGCTCTTCCAGCATCACCTTGCGCACATCGGCCGGGTCGACCGGCACCCAGCCATAGCCTGCCGCGTAGAACTCGGCGCGGCAGTGCTGCGCCTTGGTGACGTCGCCTGCCTTGCCCAGGCTTCTGTAGCCCAGCTCGGAGTTGGCCACGCGCACGCCATAGGCATCGCGCGCCGGAATGCCCGAGGCGCGCGCCAACGCGACGAACAGCGCGTTGATGTCGGCGCACTTGCCGTTCAAGTCGTTGGCGCTAAGCATGTAATGCACGTCGCCCACGCCGCAGCCCGGCGTTGATGCGGTGCGGCATGTGTTTTCAACGACCCATTCATAGATGGCGCGCGCACGCGCCACGTCGCCCTGGTGGCCGCGTGTGATCTGGTCGGCGGTGGCCTTGACGATGCCGTCGGTGGGTAGCAGCGCCGTGGGTTTCACGAATTCGCGCAGCACGGCCGGGTCTTCAAGCACGGCGTTGGCCGGGGGCGGCTGCGTCAGGTCGACGCGGCGGTTGCGGGTCTGGAAGCGGCTGGTCACCGTCACCCTGCGTGGCGCCTGGGCGTCCGGCCATTGCACGGCCAGCATCTGCACGTCGTAGCCGGGGGCTTGCGTCAACTGCGCGGCGCCTCCGCCGCTGACGTCCCAGGTGGTGGCCACGCCGCGCTGGTAGTCCGTGTCGGTAGCGTAGGGCACCGGAATCCAGATGCGCGTGTGTGCGGCGGAGTCCGCAACGCTGATGCTGGTAGTGAGTTCAAAGCCACGCCAGCCCACGGTAACGGGCGCCTGCTGCGCGCGCAGCACCTGGGGCAACGCGGTGGTGGTGGCGGCGCACAATGCGCCAGATAAACGGAGAAAGTGTCGGCGATCCATAGAGCCCTCACGCACGGTGAAGATTGGCTGTCGGTGCGCCCGGGGCCGGGCGGCCGTCCGTTGCTGCTGAAGTCGAGCATACTGCGGCATTGCCTGCCGCCGAAACATCATAGGACCATCGGCGGGCGCGGTGCTATTCTTTTTTGATTGATCCCCGGAGACTGAAATGACCCAGGAAGTCGCGTCCGCGGCAGTGCCGCGTTTGACATCGCTATCGCACGGTGGCGGCTGTGGCTGCAAGATCGCGCCGGGCGTGCTGTCCGAATTGCTCAAGCGTTTCGGCCCCGCCGCAAGCTATCCCAACCTGATGGTCGGCACCGAAACCGCCGACGACGCGGCGGTCTACCGGCTGAACGACGAGCAGGCGCTTATCGCCACCACCGATTTCTTCATGCCCATCGTGGACGACCCGCACGACTTCGGCCGCATCGCGGCCACCAACGCGCTGTCGGATGTGTACGCCATGGGCGGCACCCCCATCATGGCGTTGGCCATTGTCGGCATGCCGATCAATGTGCTGCCGCACAGCGTCATTGCCGAGATCTTGCGTGGCGGCGAATCGGTCTGCGCGGAAGCGGGCATTCCGGTGGCGGGCGGGCACAGCATTGATTCGGTCGAGCCCATCTACGGCTTGGCCGTGATGGGGCTGGTGCACCCCAGCCGCGTCAAGCGCAACGCCGACGCGCGCGCGGGCGATGTGCTGATCCTGGGCAAGGGGCTGGGCGTGGGCATCTTGTCGGCCGCGCTGAAAAAGAACCGCCTGGATGACGCCGGCTACCGCGTGATGATCGACACAACGACCCGGCTGAACCGGCCCGGCGCCGCCTTGGCGACGCTGGACGGCGTGCATGCCGTCACCGATGTCACCGGCTTTGGCCTGGCGGGCCACGCACTGGAAATGGCGCGCGGCGCGAAGCTGACGGCGCGGTTGCGCCTGGACGCGCTGCCGTGGTTGCCGGGGGTGGAAGCCTTTGCGTCGGATGGCGTGATTACGGGCGCATCGGGCCGCAATTGGGCGTCTTATGGAGAATCCGTGCAATTGGGCGCCAATGTGAGCGACACGCACCGCGCCCTGCTGACCGACCCGCAAACCTCGGGCGGGCTGTTGGTGTCATGCGCGCCGGAAGCGGCCGATGCGGTGCTGGCGCTGTTTCACAGCCAGGGCTTCGACGACGCCACGGTGGTGGGCGAAATGCTCGAAGGCGATGCGCGGGTGTTGGTGGAATAAGCGTGGAATAAGCGTGGAACAAGCGGGCGGACTGAGCGGCGGACTGAGCGGCGGACTGAGCGGCGGGCCGAGCAGGTGGGCTGACAGACTCGGGCCGCCTCAAGCTGCCCGATGTTGCGCTCAAGCTCGCAGATCTTGCGCGGTGGTCGTGGCTTGCTCGATCAGCCAGTGGGCCACGACGTCGGCGTCGGGCGTGCTGCGGCGCGCGTTGCGAACCAGCCAATAAGCCAGTTCGGTGGCGTGGGCGGTCTGGCTGCCCACCGCTTGCAGCCGGCCGTCGGCCAACATGGGCGCAATCAAGGCCAGCCGGCCCAGCGCAATGCCATGTCCGGCCAAGGCCGCCAGCACGATCTGGTCGTACTGGTTGAAACGCAGCATGCCCCGGGCACGCGTGCGGCCCAGCCCGCGCGCGCTCAGCCATTCCGACCATTGCAGCCAGGGCCGCGTCGGGTCGTCGAATTCCAGCAGGACATGGCGTTGCAGTTCACGCGCGTCGAGCTCGCACGCGTTCAGCGACGGGTGAGCCACCGGCACCACCGACTCCCCGAACAGCCAAACGGCGGCGTCCGGCACCTTGTCGCGCGGGCTATAGCGGATGGCGATGTCCACGCTTTCACGATCAATGTCGATCAGCCGGTTGTCGGCCGCCACGCGCACGTCGATGTGCGGATGCGCCGCCTGGAATGCCCCCAGGCGAGGCAGCAGCCATAACGAGGCCACGCCGATGGTGGTGGTGACGGTGACCGGGGTGCGCCGTTCGGGCGCGCGCAGTTGTTCGGTCAGCTCACCCAATTGGCTGAGCCACTCGTCGGCCATGCGGAACAGTTGCGCGCCTTCGGACGTGAACGACACGCTGCGAAAGCCACGCACCAGCAGGGACACGCCCAGATGTTCTTCCAGCGCGCGGATCTGGCGGCTGACGGCGGACTGCGTCACGTGCAGATCCTGCGCGGCCAGGGTGATGCTCATGCGGCGGCCCACGGCGACAAAGCCTCGGACCAAATCCAGCGGTGGGAGCTTGGCTAGCGGGTATGGCATTCGTGAAACTCATGCGTGTTGAACGGAAATGTCGCTTGAGGAATAGTACGCCGACAGCGTTCAATGGCAAGCATGCGATGGGCGAATGGGCTAGGCCCTGATGCCTGACGTGATCGCCGCCGTCGCGGCCTGGGGGTTGCCATGATTCAGCTACGCTGCACCACGGGAATGTCATTCCGTTTGAATGACGGCTCGACTATGCTGCTCAAGCGCGCTTCGGGCGTTCGCATCGTGTGCCATGCCGGCGCCGTGTGGATTTCCGAATACCGCCGCTTCGATGACAGCGTGCTGCAAGCGGGCGACTCGCTTACCGTCGCCAGCGATCGCGATGTCGTGCTCAGCGGCCTGCCGGATGCGCAGGTCGCGCTACTTTCCCAGCCGGAGTCTCCCGAATGACCACGCCTTTGCCCGATGGCCCCCGCATGCAGATGTGGTTCGATTTTGCCAGCCCATACAGCTATCTGGCGATCGAGCGCATCGACGCCCTGGCGCGCGACGCCGGCGTGCGGGTTGACCTGCGCCCCTTTTTGCTGGGGCCGATTTTTCAGGCGCAGGGCTGGAACGATTCGCCGTTCCGGCTGTTTCCGGGCAAGGGCGCGTACATGATGCGCGACATCGCGCGCCTGGCCGACAAGTACGGCGTGGTCTACAAGCGCCCGCGTCTGTTTCCGCGCATGAGCGTGCTGCCGGCCCGCATTGCGTTGCTGGGTCAGGATGAGCCCTGGTGCCGGGATTTCTGCGTGGCCGTGTTTCGCGCCAACTTCCAGCACGACGAAGACATCCAGGCGGAAGACGTGGTGCACGCTTTGTTGAACAGCCTGTCGCTGGACGCCGACGCGCTGATCGCGCGCGCCAAGTCCGAGGCCGCCAAGGAAGCCTTGCGCCGCCAGGTGGATCGGGCGCGCGATCTGGGTCTGTTCGGCGCACCCACGTTTTTTGTGGGCGATGAAATGTTTTGGGGTAATGACCGGCTGGAGGATGCGCTGGACTGGGCGCGGCGCGGACTGGCCTGATTCGCCAGCCCGGGTTGTTCAATATTTACCCGCGCGCTATCCCTTCGTGACGGGCGCCACGCGCGCCCATTCGTCGTCCGAGTACAGCCGCGAGCGCAGCAAAAAGCGCTTGCCTTCCGCGCTATCCAGCGAAAACGCGCCACCGCGTCCGGGTACGGCATCGATGATGAGCTGGGTGTGTTCCCAGTACGCGAACTGGTCTTCGCCCATGTAGAACGGGCAGCCTTCAAGCTGGCCCAGCAACACGTCCGACCCGCCCACCATGAACTCGCCTTGTGCATAGCACATGGGCGAACTGCCATCGCAGCAACCGCCCGATTGGTGGAACATCAGCGCGCCGTGCTTGGCGCGCAACGTGTCGATCAACTGGCGCGCCGCGTCGGTCGCGACCACGCGCGGGGTGGGTTCATCCATGGAGTTTTCCTTGTCGCTTGCCTGGCGGCATTCCTTACTGCAAATACGCGCACCGGACCCCAGAGCCCGGTGCGCGTGTCGCGGTGTGATGCTTAGAAGAAACCCAGCTTCTTCGGCGAATAGCTCACCAGCAGGTTCTTCGTCTGCTGGTAGTGGTTGAGCATCATCTTGTGATTCTCACGCCCGATGCCCGACTGCTTGTATCCGCCAAACGCCGCATGCGCGGGATAGGCGTGATAGCAGTTGGTCCACACGCGGCCGGCCTTGATGGCGCGTCCCATCCGGTAGCAGGTATTGGCGTCGCGCGACCACACGCCCGCGCCCAGGCCGTAGAGCGTGTCGTTGGCCAGCGCCAGCGCGTCGTCGGCATCCTTGAACGTCGTCACCGCGACGACCGGGCCAAAGATTTCTTCCTGGAACACGCGCATCTTGTTGTGGCCCTTGAAGACCGTGGGCTGCACGTAGTAGCCGCCTTCCAGCGCGCCCTGCATCTGCGCGCGCGAGCCGCCCGCCAGCACGTCGGCGCCTTCCTGCTTGCCGATGTCCAGGTACGACAGAATCTTCTCCAACTGCTCGGTGGATGCCTGCGCGCCCAGCATGGTGTCGCCGTCCAGGGGGTTGCCCTGCTTGATCTCGGCCACGCGCTTCAAGGCGCGTTCCATGAACTTGTCGTAGAGCGATTCCTGAATCAGCGCGCGGCTGGGGCAGGTGCACACTTCGCCCTGGTTCAGGGCAAACATCACGAAACCTTCCACGGCCTTGTCCAGGAAGTCGTCGTCTTGCGCGGCCACGTCGGCAAAGAAAATGTTGGGCGACTTGCCGCCCAGTTCCAGCGTGACGGGAATGATGTTCTGCGAGGCGTACTGCATGATCAGCCGGCCGGTGGTGGTTTCCCCGGTGAAGGCGATCTTGGCGATGCGCTTGCTGGAAGCCAGCGGCTTGCCCGCTTCCAGGCCAAAGCCCGTCACCACGTTCAGCACGCCGGGGGGCAGAATGTCGGCTATCAGTTCCATCAGCAGCAGGATGCCCAGCGGCGTCTGTTCGGCGGGTTTAAGCACCACGCAGTTGCCGGCCGCCAGCGCGGGCGCCAGCTTCCACGCCGCCATCAAGATGGGGAAGTTCCACGGAATGATCTGTCCCACCACGCCCAGCGGTTCGTTGAAGTGATAGGCCACGGTGTCGCTATCGATTTCCGACAAGCCGCCTTCCTGGCTGCGGATGCACGAGGCGAAGTAGCGGAAGTGGTCGATGGCCAGCGGAATGTCGGCGGCGCGGGCTTCGCGTATCGGTTTGCCGTTGTCCCAGGTTTCGGCGGTGGCCAGGCGTTCCAGGTTGGCTTCCATGACGTCGGCAATCTGCATCAGCATGCGCGCGCGTTCGGCCGCCGGGGTCGCACCCCATTTCGGCGCGGCGCGGTGCGCGGCGTCCAGCGCCAGCTCGATGTCGCGGTCCTTGGAGCGCGCGTTGCGCGTCAATACCTGGCCGGTCACCGGGGTCACGTTGTCAAAGTATTCGCCGTCAGCCGGCTTCTGCCATTTGCCGTCGATGAAGTTGTCGTACTGCGTTTTCAGGTCCAGACGGGTGCCGTACGTGTCCGGGGTGATGCGGGTCGCGATGTCCATGCTTGTCTCCGATATTGTTGGGATTGCGGCAGTGGGCTGCCTGCTTCTTATCAAGCAAAGAGCATGCCAAGCTTGGGGCTTCCCCGCTGGACAGTGCGGCCTCCCGCGTGCGAAAGTTGATTTCGACGCGCCCCGACGGGCGTGCACGATTTTTGCCCTTTCAAGATGACGTTTTTTGCGACGTTGTCGCGGAACAGGTGTCGCAGAACACCCGTCCAAGGAGACATGCATGGCCAGTCAATCCCGTCAGCACGCGCTGACGCAAGCGCGCCTGCTGTTCAACCAGCAGGGAGCGGTGCCCGGCGGCATCGTTGCTGAACCCATCCTGCGATCGTGGCGACGCTGCGCCGACCTGGGCTTTGACATGCGTGGCGTGCGCCGCGCCGAACTCATGACGCAAGGCGAACTGCGCGAGGCCCAGCAGCGCAACGAAGCGCTGCGCCGGCTGTCCGAACCCGCCATGTCCTACCTGCGCCGCCAGGCCGGCGGCAATGGCAATCTGGTGATCTTGTCGGACGCGCAAGGGCTGGTGCTGGACAGCGATGGCGACACCAGCTTCGCCAGCCGCGCGTCCCGCGTGGCGCTGATGCCGGGCGCGCCCTGGGACGAGGCCGCGGCCGGCACCAACGCCATCGGCACCGCGCTGGTCGAAGGCCGACCCATCGCCGTGCATGGCGCGGAACATTACTTTGAACCCAATCGCATCCTGACTTGCGCGGCCGTGCCCATCACTGACAGTGAAGGGCGCATGCTGGGGGTGCTGGACCTGTCCAGCCAGGCGCGCGACGTTCGCCCGGATGTGCTGGCCCTGGTGCGCGCGGCCGTGGATGTGATCGAGCACCGCTTGTTCGAACAAGCCTACGAGCATTACGCCGTGCTGCGCCTGCATGCCGATGCGTCCGGCCTGGGCGGGCCGGGCGAGGGCTTGCTGGCGTTTCAGGGGGATGTGTTGATTGGCGCGAACCGCCGCGCCTTGCAGGCCTTGGGCCTGGCCGCGACCGCCTTGGGCGTGTACCGCTACGCCGATGTGTTCGACGGCGAGCTGGAACGCTGCCCAGACGCGGCCGGCCGCGTGCAGGCGCGCGCGGGCACGAGCTACCACGCGCGCCTGCGGCTGCCGCGTTCGCGTCCGCCGCGACCGGTAGCGCCCGCGTTGCCGCTCAGCGAGCCGCCCACCGAGGCCAAGCGCCCCGTGGCGCCCAGCTTCGACGCGGCGACCCTGGGCGCGTTGGCGCGTGCCGTGCATTTGTCGGATGCGGGCGTGTCGATTTTGCTGCAAGGCGAAACCGGCGTGGGCAAGGAAGTGTTCGCCCGCGAATTGCATGCGCGCGGCAAGCGCGCGGCAGGGCCGTTCGTGGCGGTCAATTGCGCGGCGCTGCCCGAAAGCCTGATCGAATCCGAACTCTTCGGCTACGAGGACGGCGCCTTCACCGGCGCGCGCCGCCAGGGCAGCAAGGGCTTGCTGCGCCAAGCGCACGGCGGGGTGCTGTTCCTGGATGAAATCGGCGATATGCCGCTGCTGCTGCAATCGCGTTTGCTGCGTGTGCTGCAAACGCGTGAAGTGTCGCCGCTGGGCGCGGCGCGGCCGGTGCCGGTGGACTTTGCGCTGGTGTGCGCCACCCATCGCCCGCTGGCGCATGAGGGGGCGGATGCGCCGGTGCGTCCTGACCTGTATTTCCGTATCGCCGAATACACGGTCACGCTGGAACCGCTGCGCGCGCGCGCCGACCGTCTGGAATTGCTGCGCGGGCTATGGGCGGCGCAAGGCCCTGGGCCGATGCTGCCGCCGCACATTGAAGCGTTGCTGGCGGCGTATCCCTGGCCGGGTAACTACCGGCAACTGGCGGCGGTGCTGCGCAACATGCATGTGTTGGCGGGGCCATCGGGCGTGGTGGATGCCGACATGCTGCCCGCCGAGTTGTTGCAGGCCAAGGTGTCGCCGACCGCATTGTTGTCGGCTTCGGTGCTGCCGACCTCATCAATGCCAACCGCGGCCGCGCGTCACGACGATACGGCCGCGCCCGCTTCCGCAAACAGCGGCATGGAAGATCTGCAATCGATCACCGACACGGCGATCCGCGACGCACTCGCCGCGCACGGCGGCAATGTCAGCCGCGCGGCGCGGGCCCTGGGTGTGCACCGCAGCACCGTGTACCGGCGCGCGGGCGGGCTGGGCTTGCCGCGATCACGCTAGGCCCTGGACCTCTTGGCTTTGGACATATCGGCCCTGGATGTCTGGGCCATGACGTCTGGCCCATGACCTCTGGGCCCCTGGCCCAGAGCCCGTGGCGCCTTAGTGCATCAGGCGGGCAAGTTCGCTGCCCGGGTCCTTGGCGCGCATGAAGGCTTCACCCACCAGGAAGGCGTTGACCTGGTGGTCGCGCATGAGCTTGACGTCTTCGGGCTTGAGAATGCCGCTTTCGGTCACGACGCGCTTGCCCGCCGGAATGTTGGGCAGCAGGTCCAGCGTGTTCTTCAGGCTGGTTTCGAAGGTGCGCAGGTTGCGGTTGTTGATGCCCAAAAGCGGCGTCTTCATCGTCAGCGCCACGTCCAGTTCACGGGCGTCATGCACTTCCACCAGCACGTCCATGCCCAGTTCCATCGCCAGCGTTTCGTAGTCGCGCAATTGCGACGGCGTCAACGCGGCCACGATCAGCAGCACGCAGTCGGCGCCCATCGCGCGTGCGGCGATGATCTGATAGGAGTCGATCACGAAGTCCTTGCGCAGCACGGGCAGCGAGCAGGCCGCGCGCGCCTGGCGCAGGTGGTCGTGCGAACCCTGGAAGAACTGCACGTCGGTCAGCACCGACAGGCAGGCCGCGCCATGCACGGCATAGGACGACGCAATGTCCGCGGGGGCGAAGGTGTCGCGCAGCACGCCTTTGGACGGTGATGCTTTCTTGATTTCAGCGATGACGCCGGCCTTGCCCTGCGAGATCTTGTCTTCGATGGCTTGCGCGAAACCGCGCACGTCCTGGCGAGCCTGCGCTTCGCGCAGGACTTCGGCTTCGCTGCGCATCTGGCGAGCGGCGGCGACTTCCTCGACCTTGACGGCGAGGATCTTCGCGAGAATATCGTTCATTTCTGGAATTTCCGGGTATATGCGCAGAATTCTTCCAGCTTGGCTCGCGCCGCGCCGGTGGCGATCAGTTCAAATGCTAGCGCTAAGGCTTCGGGAATGGAATCGGCTTTATTGCCGGCGTAGATGGCAAGTCCTGCATTCAGGGCGACGATGTCGCGGGCCGTGCCCTCGACATTTTCCAGCGCCTCGATGACAAGTTCGCGTGACTGCTCGCGATTGGACACCTTGATGGACCGGTTGGACATCATGGATAGCCCGTAGTCCTCGGGGTGGATTTCATATTCCCGTATTTGACCATCTTTCAGCTCGCCCACCAGCGTAGCCCCGCCCAGCGAGGCTTCGTCCATGCCGTCCTTGCCATGCACCACCAGCACATGGCGCGAACCCAGCCGTTCCAGCACGCGCACCTGGATGCCGACCAGGTCAGGGTGGAACACGCCCATCAACTGGTTGGCGGCGCCGGCCGGATTGGTCAGGGGGCCGAGAATATTGAAGATGGTGCGTACGCCCAATTCCTTGCGCACGGCGGCCACGTTCTTCATGGCGCCGTGATGCGCGGGCGCGAACATGAAGCCGATGCCGGTGGCCTGGATGCATTCGGCCACTTCGTCGGGCGTCAGCACCAGATTGGCGCCCAGTGCTTCCAGCACGTCGGCGCTGCCGCTGGACGACGAGGCGCTGCGGTTGCCGTGCTTGGCAATCGGCACGCCGGCCGCCGCCGCCACGAACATGGCGGTGGTCGAGATGTTGAAAGTGTGGCTGCCGTCGCCGCCCGTGCCGCACATGTCCAGCAGGTCTTGCGGGTTGGGCGTGACGACCGGCGTGGCGAACTCGCGCATGACCTGCGCGGCGGCGGTGATCTCGCCAATGGTTTCCTTTTTGACGCGCAGGCCCATCAAGAGCGCGCTGGCGATCTGCGGCGACATCTCGCCGCGCATCAGCATGCGCATCAGATGCAGCATTTCGTCGTGGAAAATTTCGCGGTGTTCAATGCAGCGCGTCAGGGCTTCGGTGGGGGAAATGGTCACGGTGCGTCCTTCTTGTCTTAGGCGAGGTTCAGGAAATTGCGCAGCAGGGCATGGCCGTGTTCGCTGAGCACGGACTCGGGGTGAAACTGTACTCCGTACAGCGGCAGGGTCTTGTGGCGCACACCCATGATGTCGCCGTCGGGCGCCGTGGCCGTCACGGCCAGGCAGTCGGGCAGGGTGGCGGGGTCGATGGTCAGCGAGTTGTAACGGATCACGGTGTACGGCGTGGGCAGGTCGGTGAAGATGTCGGTGCCGGTGTGCGAGATCTGCACCGTCTTGCCGTGCATGATCTGCTGGGCGCGCACGATGTCGCCGCCGTAGGCCGCGCCAATGGCCTGATGGCCCAGGCATACGCCCAGAATCGGCTTCTTGCCGGCAAACGCCTGGATGGCGGCCACTGAAATACCGGCTTCAGCAGGCGAGCACGGGCCGGGCGACACGCAGATGCGGTCGGGGTTCAGCGCGCTGATCTCTTCCAGCGTGATCTGGTCGTTGCGCGCCACGCGCACGTCTTCGCCGAGTTCGCCAAAGTACTGGACCAGGTTGTAGGTAAACGAATCGTAGTTATCAATCATCAACAGCATTTTTTTCTCCGTGCGGGCGGTGTCGTCTGGCCGGGGCCGGGATCAGATGGGTTCGTCCAGGCCGTGCTGGACCTGCTCGGCGGCGCGCAGCACCGCGCGGGCCTTGGCTTCGGTTTCAGCGTATTCGGCTTCGGGGTTGGAGTCGGCCACGATGCCGGCGGCGGCTTGCACGTACAGCGTGCCGTCCTTGATGACGCCGGTGCGAATGGCGATGGCCACGTCCATTTCACCGCCATAGCTCAGGTAGCCCGCAGCCCCGCCGTAGATGCCGCGGCGCACGGGTTCCAGTTCGTCGATGATCTTCATGGCTTCCACCTTGGGCGCGCCCGTCAGGGTGCCGGCGGGGAAGGATGCGCGCAGCACGTCCATGCTGCTCATGCCGGGGTTCAGGTTGCCGGTGACGTTGGACACCAGGTGCATCACGTGCGAATAGCGTTCGATGACCATGGTGTCGCTGACCTTGACCGAGCCCACTTCAGCCACGCGACCCACGTCGTTGCGCGCCAGGTCGATCAGCATCACATGTTCGGCCACTTCCTTGGGGTCGGCCTTCAGTTCGGCGGCCAGCGCCGCGTCTTCCTGGGGCGTGGCGCCGCGCTTGCGGGTGCCGGCCAGCGGGCGAATGGTGATCTGCGATTTCGGCACGCCGTTGTCCACCACGCTTTCCTGGCGCACCAGGATCTCGGGCGACGCGCCCACCACCTGGAAGTCGCCGAAGTTCCAGAAGTACATGTAGGGCGAGGGGTTCAGCGAACGCAGCGCGCGGTAGAGGGACAGCGGGGAATCACGGAACGGCTTGGCGATGACTTGGCCGATCTGCACCTGCATCAGGTCGCCGGCGGCAATGTGTTCCTTGGCGCGGTGCACGGCGGCCAGATAGTCTTCTTTCTTGAAGTCGCGCCGTTCTTCGGTCTGCATGCTGGCGTGGCTGTACGGAATTTCAACAGGGCGTCGCAGGCGGGCGCGCAGGTCATGCAGGCGCTGCTGGGCGCGGCTGTAGGATTCGGGCTGGCTGGGGTCGGCGTACACCATCAGGTAGATGCGGCCGGCCAGGTTGTCGACGATGACCAGTTCATCCACATGCATCAGCATCAGGTCGGGCGTACCGCCTTCCATGCCGGCCGGGAACGGTTTGACGGCAGGCCCCAGGCAGGGCTCGATGTGGCGCACGGTGTCGTAGCCGAAGTAGCCGGCCAGGCCGCCGCAAAAGCGCGGCATGCCCGGGCGCAGCGCCACCTTGAAACGGCTTTGGTATTGCTCGATGAAGGCCAGCGGGTCGCCTTCGTGCGTTTCCACCACCTTGCCGTCGTGCAGCACTTCCGTCAGCGTGCCGCTGGCGCGGATCACGGTGCGGGCGGGCAGGCCGATGAAGGAATAGCGACCGAAGCGCTCGCCGCCCACCACGGATTCCATCAGGCAGGTCATGCGGCCGGCCAAGGGGCCCGCGTGCGCCAGCTTCAGGTAGATGCCCAGCGGGGTATCCAGGTCGGCGTAGGTTTCGGCCACCAGCGGGATGCGGTTGTAGCCTTGTGCGGCGAGGGCCTTGAATTCGATTTCGGTCATGTCGGGTCTCGTGAGCGATTTTTGATTTGCTTTCAGACCGGGCGCACAACAAAAAAGCCCGGTCCAGGTGTCTGGTTCCGGGCTTGGCTCTGTGTTTACACAGCTACGGCACTAGGCGGCATACGCGTCCAGGGCCGGGAGGGATCATCGCCACCCGGAAGACAAACGCCACCAGCGCCACGAGGCGCTGAGCATTTGGTTCTGGGGGTAGGCGTTCATTGATCTGGCTGTGTATTCAGGTATTGGGGTATTGCGGCTGTTGTCGATGTACCGATGTTCAGTTTGCAGCACCGATCAGCAGGCGATTTTCGCGGCGTTCTGGTTTTGGTTCCAGAGCGCCACCCACTGGGCGGCGTCAACAAGCGTGTCAACTATACCATCGACATCCAGCTCTCGCACGTCACGACCTTCGTTGTAGCCATAAGGCACCACCAGCACCTGCGTGCCGGCCGTGCGGCCCGCCTGGGCGTCGTTGATGGAGTCGCCGATGGTGACGGCTTCGCCCACCGCCACGCCCAGCAGCTCGCAGGCGTGCACGACCTGGTCCGGGTCAGGCTTGCGGCGCACGCAGGTGTCACCGCAGACGACCGCGTCGAAAAAGCCCGCCAAGCCGGTGCGCTGCAACAGCGGCAGCGTGAATTCGGTGGGCTTGTTGGTGACGACGGCCAGCTTCAGGCCCTGGTCGCGCAGGTGCTTCAGGCCGTCGATGACGCCGGGGTAGATCTGGGCGCGCTCGCCGTTGACCAGATGATAGTGGCGGTAGAAGGACTCGCGGGCGCGGGCAAATTCCTCGGCCGACGGATCGGGGGCGTCCAGGCTGCCTGCCAGGCTGCGCCGGATGAGGTTGTCGACGCCCTTGCCCACGAAGGTGGCCACCACGTCTTGGCGCAGCACGGTCATGCCAAGGTCCACGCGCATGGCGTTGGCGGCGAATGCCAGGTCGGGAATGGAGTCCAGCAGGGTGCCGTCCAGGTCCAGCAGCGCGGCGCGAAAAGCGGTCATGTCGATTCTTCCTGGGGCTTAGACGGCGGTGGTTTCGCCGATGGCGATCTGTTCGCGCATGGACTTGATGATGCCGGCGTAGTCCGGCTTGCCGAAAATGGCGGAGCCGGCCACGAAGGTGTCGGCGCCCGCGCGGCGGATTTCGGCGATGTTGTCGATTTTGACGCCGCCGTCCACTTGCAGCACGATTTCCTGGCCGCCCGCCTGGGTCCAGGCGTCGATCCGGGCGCGCGCTTCGCGCAGCTTGGTCAGCGCGCCGGGAATGAAGCTCTGGCCGCCAAAGCCCGGGTTCACCGACATGATCAGGATCAGGTCGATCTTGTCCATGACGTAGTCCAGGTACGACAGCGGCGTGGCGGGGTTGAAGACCAGGCCGGCCTTACAGCCGTTTTCGCGGATGAGCGACAGCGTGCGGTCCACGTGGCGGCTGGCATCAGGGTGGAAGCTAATGTAGTCGGCGCCCGCCTTGGCGAACATCGGCACCAGGTCGTCCACCGGCTCAACCATCAGATGCACGTCAATCGGCACCTGCACATGGGGGCGGATCGCCGCGCACACCATCGGACCGATGGTCAGATTGGGGACATAGTGGTTGTCCATCACGTCCACGTGGATCCAGTCTGCGCCGGCGGCGACAACGTTGCGGACTTCCTCGCCCAGACGGGCGAAGTCAGCCGACAGGATGCTGGGGGTGATGCGAGTGGAGGCCATGGAGGATGACATGATGTTCGGGATTGGGGAGGGCATAATGTGCCATTATTGCAGTTTGAGGCGCGGGTTCGGGCAAGGCCCGGTTTCGCGGGACCGAAATCTGCGTCTCTTATACACGTTCCCATACGTCTCCCAAATGTCTCCCAAGCGCCCGGCGCCGTTCTGTGGCCCGGGGCGTCCAGCCACACAGGAAGGACTGTGAAACCTTACGACCTGAGCGTCTCTGTCTCTCCGCGCTTCGTGCCTGAACAGTCTGATCCCAGCGAACAGCAATTCGTCTTTGCCTATACCGTGCGCATCACCAATACGGGCGAGCATCCCGCCCAGGTGATCAGCCGCCACTGGGTCATCACCGACGGCAACCAGCGCGTGCAGGAAGTGCGCGGGCTGGGTATTGTGGGCCAGCAGCCCCTGTTGGCGCCCGGCGAAACCTTCGAATACACCAGCGGCTGTCCGCTGCCCACGCCAGTGGGCACGATGCGTGGCACCTACCATTGCGTTGGCGAAAACGGCATTCCGTTCGAAGTGCCGATCTCGGAATTCGTCCTGGCCATGCCTCGCACCCTGCATTGAATGGTCCGCCCGTCGCCCGTAGCCCGTCGCCTGCTTTTTCCCTTTGCTCATGAAGCGCATTCTTAGTCTGTCCCTGCTGTCCATCCTGCTGGCGGCATGTTCCACCCCGTCGGATATTCCTCCTGATGCCGGCGGTTCCGGCATTCCCGGCGTGCCCACCCCGGCGGCCGACGGCCCGCTGGTGGTGCCGCAACTATCGGCGCTGCGCGATACGCCGCCTCGTGCGCTGGCCGGCAAGTTCAAGCCCGCCAACTGGTCCGAAATGCCGGGCTGGACGTCCGACGACCTGACCCGGTTCTGGCCCTTGTTCCTGCGTAACTGCAAGGGTTTGATGCGCCAGACCAGCGGCAACCTGGCCGCGCCCGCGCGCGCCACACCGCGCGTCTGGCAGCCTGTGTGCGCCGCCGCCATCGACCCGGCCCGCGCCCCGGCCGCCGGTGACGGCGAAGGCGTGCGCCGCTTCCTGCAAATCTATTTGCAGCCCTGGCGCCTGAACGCCGCCGATGGCAAGCCCGCCGCGAACACGGTCACCGGCTATTACGAACCCCTGGTGCGCGGCTCGCGCCGCCAGGGCGGCAAGTATCAGTGGCCGCTCTACGCCGTGCCGGCCGACCTGCTGACGATCGACCTGGGGTCGGTGTACCCGGACCTGGCCGGCAAGCGCGTGCGCGGCAAGCTGGACGGCAAGCGCGTCGTGCCTTACGACACCCGGGCGGCCATCGAGTCCTCCGGGCGCAAGCCCCCGGTGGTGGTCTGGGTGGACGACCCGGTGGATAACTTCTTTCTGCAGGTTCAGGGCTCCGGCCGCGTGCAACTGACCGATGGGCCCGACGCCGGCAAGACGATCCGGGTGGCCTACGCCGACCACAACGGCCAGCCCTATGCGTCCATCGGCCGCTGGTTGATCGACCGTGGCGAGCTGAGCGCCGATCAGGCGTCCATGCAGAACATCCGCGCCTGGGCGCAGCGCAACCCCAAGCGCGTGCCCGAGATGCTGAACGCCAACCCGGCGGTCGTGTTCTTCCGCGAAGAGCCGGTCATCGACCCGGAGCAAGGGCCCAAGGGCGCCTACGCGATTCCGCTGTCTCCCATGCGCTCCATCGCGGTGGACGCCACCTTCGTGCCGCTGGGCACGCCGGTCTACCTGAGCACGACCTTCCCGGCCTCTGACCGGCCGCTGCAACGCCTGGTGTTCGCGCAGGACACGGGTACGGCCATCCGGGGCGCCGCGCGCGCCGACTTCTATTGGGGTTACGGCGAAGAAGCTGGCCAGCAGGCGGGTCGCATGAAACAACGGGGCCAGATGTGGGTGCTGTGGCCCAAGCAAGCGGGGGAGCCCTCGGCAAGATGAGCCATCAAATCGTTGTTTGCGGGGCCGGCATCGTCGGCCTGTCCACCGCCCTGGCGCTGGCCCGGCGCGGCCAGCGCGTTGCCGTGCTGGCGCCGCGCGCGGCAGTGCCCGCGGCGGACCCCAACCGCTACCACCCGCGCGTCTACGCCATTTCGCCCGCCAGCCAGCGTTTTCTGGCTGACCTGGGCGTCTGGGACGCCATGCCCGCCGCCCGACTGATGCCGGTCGAGGCCATGGAGATCCATGGCGACGCCGACGGGCAGGTCAACCTGAACGCCTGGCAGGCGGCGTTGCCGCAACTGGCCTGGATCGTTGAGTCCGGCGAAATTGAGCGTGTGCTGATCCAGGCCGTGCGGATGTTCGGCATTCCCTGGCTGGAAGATCGCTGCACCGGCTACCAGGATGGCGCGGTCGACACCGAAAGCGGCGCGCGCATTCAGGCAGAACTATTCGTGGGCGCCGACGGCGCGGCCTCGCCGCTGCGCACGGCGGCGGGCTTGAAGCACGACGCGGTCTCGTACCACGATACCGGCCTGGTGGTGCATCTGGACGCCGAACACGCTCACCATGGCACGGCCTTCCAATGGTTCCGTGACGACGGCGTGCTGGCGCTGCTGCCTTTGCCCGATACCACCGATGGCCCGCAGGTGTCGATGGTGTGGTCCATGCGCAGCGAACTGGCGCAGGGCCTGCTGGCCTTGCCTCCCGACCAACAGGCCACGCGCCTGGAAACCTTGTTGGCCGATGCCGCCGAGGGCCGGCTGGGCCGCCTGAAGGTCCGCAGCAAGTTGCACGGCTTTCCGCTCACGCTGGAGCGCGCCCAGATGGTGGCGCCCGGCATTGCGCTGGCCGGCGACGCCGCGCACCGCCTGCATCCGCTGGCGGGGCAGGGGTTGAACCTGGGGCTGGGCGACGTCGAGGCGCTGGCCCGCACGGTGGCGGGGCGCGAGCCGTACCGATCGGCGGGCGACATCCGGGTCTTGCACCGCTACCAGCGTGCGCGTGCCGAGCCGGTGCTGGCCATGCGCCTGGCCACCGACGGCTTGCACAAGCTGTTCGCCTCGCGCGCCACGCCCCTGGTGTGGCTGCGCAACGCCGGCATGCACTGGGTGGAAAAAGCGCCCCTGATCAAGCGCCGCCTGATCGCCGGGGCCTCGGCCAATTGATACGGCTTCTAGGCGCGCGCCTTGTGGTGCGCGCTTTGAGGTTTTCTTTTGGAACCTTGAAGGGCGGCTGGCGTCTGAAGGACACTCCGCCTTTCCGCGTCGCCCCGGCAAGTCGTCCGGCCCGGCTCCCTGCCGGATGAGTTACGCTTTTCCCCAAAGAACACGATAAGTACAGGAGCACCCATGACTTTCCGCATCTCCGCCACGCTGGCGGCTTGTTTCCTGGCCGGCGGGCTGGGCTTGTCCGCCTCGGCGCTGGCACAGTCGCCCGCTCAAGGCGCCAAGACCATTTCCACCGACTCGGTCGGCCAACCCGGCAAGGGCGAGAAAAGCGTGTCGACGCCGCAGCTCGACGCCGTCAAGGAACGCTTCCAGCAACGTTTTTCCGGCATGGACGTGACCGCCGTGCGCCTGACGCCCTACGGCATTTTTGAAGTGCAATTGGGTATGGACCTGATCTACACCGACGAAAAGGTCACCTGGGTCATGGAAGGTCCGTTGATCGACGCCATGACGCGCCAGGACGTCACGCGCGCTTCGCAAGAAAAGCTCAGCGCCGTCACCTTCGACCAACTGCCGCTGGAATTGGCCATCAAGCAGGTCAAGGGCACCGGCGCGAAAAAGGTCGCCATTTTTGAAGACCCCAACTGCGGCTACTGCAAGCAGTTGCGCAAGACGATGGAAGAGCTTACCGACGTCACCGTCTACACCTTCATGTACCCGATCCTGTCGCCGGATTCCAAGGACAAGGTGCGCAACGTCTGGTGCGCCACGGATCAGGGCAAGACCTGGGACGACTGGATGGTGCGCAACAAGAAGCCAGCCACCGCCAACTGCGACGTGCCCGAAGACAAGCTGCTTGCGCTGGGCCACAAGCTGATGGTGCGCGGCACGCCCACGCTGTTCTTTGCCGACGGCTCGCGCGTCAGCGGCGCCATTCCGCTGGACCAATTGAAAGAACGCTTGAACTGACCGGCGCTGATCGCGCCGGCCGAGTGGCTGGCGCGATCAGCGCCTAGCCACCCGGAGACCTCACTTGAAAATCGCAATACTCGACGATTACCACGACGTAGCTCGGCGCTATGCGGATTGGACCTCGCTGGGCGGTGACGCCGAGGTGCAGATCTTCAATAACTTCATTCCGGTGGAACAGGTCGAGCCCACGCTCGAACCCTTCGACGTGATCGTCGCAATGCGCGAACGCACGCCGTTCCCCGCCGAGCGCATTCGCGCCTTGCCCCGCCTGCGGCTCTTGATCACCACCGGCATGCGCAACAACGCCATCGACATGCAAGCCTGCACCGAGCAGGGCATCGTGGTGTGCGGCGCGCCCGGCAGCGCCGACGCCAGCACGGCGACGGCCGAGCTGGCCTGGGCGCACATACTGGGCCTGTTCAAGAACCTGCCGACTGAAGACGCGGCCATGCGGCGCGGCATGTGGCAAACCGCCATGCCCGAACCGCTGGCCGGAAAACGCCTGGGCGTGCTGGGCCTGGGCAAGCTGGGCGCGGCCGTGGCCAAGGTGGGCTTGGCGTTCGGCATGGATGTGGTGGCCTGGAGCCCCAACCTGAGCGACGAACGCGCCGAGGCCGCGGGCGTGAAGCGGGTCGACAAACATGCGCTTTTTTCCACGTCCGACGTGGTCAGCCTGCATCTGATCCTGTCCGACCGAACCCGCCACGTGGTGGACGCCGCGGCGCTGGCCGCGATGAAACCCACCGCCTATCTGGTGAACACGTCGCGCGCCGGGCTGGTGGACAACGAAGCCTTGATGGACGCGCTGGTGAAGTTTCGCATCGCGGGCGCCGGCCTGGACGTCTATCCTGAAGAGCCCCTGTCGCCGACAGACACCGTGCGCGACCTGGACAACGTGATCCTGACCCCACACCTGGGCTATGTCAGCCGCGAGAATTTCGAGGCGTTCTACCAGAACGCGCTGGACGCCGTGAAGGCGTTTCAGGCGGGCAAGCCGATTCGGGTGCTGAACGCATCATCCACGGCTTGATCGCAGGCGCGCCCGTTCGCGCGCCTGTCCACAAAAAAACTGAGGCCACCGCCCAGGCAACTACCCGCGCGTGAACATCACCTTTTTCTCGATGATGCCGCTTGCGTCGGTCGCTGCTTCGGGAGTGTCGCCGCAAGCCTCGTCCGCGCTGTCGTCCGGGTCCACCGCGTCAAACGCCGTGTCGCCGTTCGCATCCGGCACGCCGGTGGGCTTCAGGCCGACAAAGTCGAACAGGTCGCGATCCATCAGGTGCGAGGGCACCACGCGCGACAAGGCGTTGAACACGTTCCACGAACGGCCGGGGTGCTGCTTGTCCCAGTCCTTGATCATCCGGCCCACTTCCTTGCGCTTCAGGTTTTCCTGCGAGCCGCAAAGATTGCACGGAATGATCGGGAATTGCTTGAGTTCGGCGTAGGCCATCAGGTCCGTTTCGGCCACATAGGCCAGCGGGCGGATCACGGTGTGGCGGCCGTCGTCGGACACCAGTTTGGGCGGCATGCCCTTGGCCTTGCTGCCATAGAACAGGTTCAGGAAGAACGTGGCCAGGATGTCGTCGCGGTGGTGGCCCAGCGCAATCTTGGTGGCGCCCAGTTCAGACGCGACGCGGTACAGAATGCCGCGGCGCAAGCGTGAACAGAGCGAGCACATCGTTTTGCCTTCTTCCAGCACGCGGGTCACGATGGAATACGTGTCCTGCGTTTCGATATGGAAAGGCACGCCCAGGTCTTTCAGGTACTGGGGCAGGATGTGGTCGGGAAAGCCCGGCTGTTTCTGGTCCAGGTTGACGGCGATCAGTTCAAACTTGAACGGCGCGCGCTTCTGCAGTTGCAGCAGGATATCCAGCATGGCATAGGAATCCTTGCCGCCCGACAGGCAGACCATGACGCGGTCGCCTTCTTCAATCATGTTGTAGTCGGACAGGGCGCGCGTCGTTTCGCGGGCCAGGCGCTTGGTCAGCTTGTTGCCTTCGTGGCGGGCCTTTTCCTCGGCCTCGGTACGGTAGCGGACCTCGGGGGAGCGGACGGCGGGGGGCGGAGCAATATCGTTCATGGTCAGCGCGTGATCTGGATTTCCACGCCTACCGCCGCGCAGTCGGAAAAGGCCATGGGCTTGCTGATGCGCAAGCGCAACGAGCGGATTTCCTGAAAGTCGGCCAACAGGCGCGCGGCGACTTGTTCGGACAGGGTTTCGATCAGGTTCACATGCGCCTGCGTGCATTCCTCGACGATGGCCTCGCGCAGACGGCGGTAGTCCAGCACGCTGTGGATATCGTGGTCGTCGACCGAGCGATGGATGTCCACGTCGAACTCGGCGTCGACATGCAGGGGCTGGGTGGCGCGGCGCTCGTGTTCGAGGATGCCGATGCGGGCGTCGAGCGCAAGCCCGGAAAGGATGATGCGACGTGTGGGCATGATGAAAACCTGGGTGGGACAGCCGGAATTGTAAGGGGATGGCGGATCGGGGGCGGCGCGCTGGCTACAATTCAGCCACGTCCGTGCGCCCGTAAGGCGCCGGCGCGGTCAATAAGGGTTCAAATGCAACAAATGCACGATGCGGTGATTGTAGGCGGCGGCCCGGCCGGCGCGTCCTGCGCCCTGTGGCTGGCCAGGCTTGGTTTGTCCCCAATATTAATTGAGGCCAGCGCCCGCCTGGGCGGCCTGGCCCAGGACAACCCCTTCGCCGACGACTGGATCGCGGTGCTGCCTGGGGTGACCGGGCAACAAGTGGCTGACAACATCGACGCCAGCGTCCGCGCGGCCCAGGTGCCGCTGCGCATGGAAACCCGCGTCGTCGGCGTCGTGCCCTGCAAGGGCGGCATTGAAGCCAGCCTGGCCGGGGCGGATGGCAGCCAGACGCAGGTGCGGGGCCGCACGCTGGTGATCGCCTCGGGCGTGCGCGCCAAGGGCCTGCCGGATCACCCCGCTGGCGCGTCATGGCCCGGCGTGCTGATCGGCCCGGGTTCGCCCATCGTTGCGCAAGACTATTCCGGCTTGTCGGTGGCGGTGCTGGGCGGGGGCGACAACGCCTTCGAAAACTACGTCTATGTGCGCAACCGGGGCGCCCGCGCCGTGCATCTGTATGCCCGCAGCGTGCGCGCCCAGCAGCAATGGGTCACGCGCGCCAGCCGCGAAGGCGTGCGCATCGGCCCGTACACCGTGGACCCCGCCAGCCGCAGTGTCGATGGCCGGCAGTACGACTTGATCCTGGTGTTCTATGGCTGGGAACCGCAGGCCGCCTTTGCCGACACCCTGCAACTGGCCCGCGACGAACGCGGCTATATCCGTACCGACTTCGCCACCGCCGAAACCAGCGTGCCGGACATCTATGCCATTGGTGAAGTCGCCCATCGCATGCACCCCTGCGTGGTGACGTCGATGGCCGACGGCGTGGTGGCGGCCAAGGCCATCCAGCGCCGCTGGGAGCGGGCGGGCGACTAAGTCCCCGCGCGGCTGCTTGGCAGCCCAAGCCCGTTGGCGCGACCAGCCCGGCGTTCAGCCCAGGCGAAGCCTGCCCTCCAGATTGCAGAATTGGCATTTGCCCGCGTGGCGCACACACTTGCCTCACAAGTTGGTCACCCATGACCGCGTTCGGAGACAAGCATGTTGCAAGCGCATCGCTGGCTGGCCGCGGGCGTGATGGCGGCCGCCATTGCCAGCCCCGCCCTCGCCGCCTGGCCTGAACGGCCGATCACCCTGATTGTTCCGGCGGCCCCGGGCGGCACCACCGACATTTCCGCGCGGCTGATCGCCGACAAGATGGCCGCCAAGCTTGGCCAGCAGGTCATCGTGGAAAACCGCGCCGGCGCCGCCGGCATCATCGGCGCGCAAACCTTGGCGCGGGCCAAGCCCGACGGCTATACCCTGCTGATGGGCAACATCGGTCCCAACGCCATCAACTACGCGCTGTACAAAACACTGCCCTACAAGCCCACCGATTTCGCGCCCGTGACGCTGGTGATCTCGGTGCCCAACGTGCTGGTCGTCAACGAAGCGTCGCCTGCCCGCAGCGTGAAGGAATTGCTGGCCGAGGCCAGGCGCGACCCGTCCCAGGTGTCGTTCGGCAGTTCCGGCGCGGGCCAATCGCCGCACCTGTCCGCCGAACTCTTCAAGCAGCGCGCGGGCATCGCGGGCACGCATGTTCCCTACAAAGGGGCCGGCCCCGCCGTCGCCGCGCTGCTGGGCCAGCAGTTCACCTTCATGATCGACAACCTGCCCAGCTCGATGCCATTCATCCAGTCCGGCAAGCTGCGCGCGCTGGCCGTCACCAGTGACACCAGGCTGGCCGAGCTGCCGGACGTGCCCACCATGGCCGAGGCGGGCGTCAAGGACATGGTGGTCACGGCGTGGTTCGGCTTGATAGCCCCGGCCGGCACGCCCGAGGACGTGGTCGGCAAGCTGTACGCCGCCGCGCGCGACGTGGTGCGCAGCCCCGACATCAGCGGCCGGTTCAAGGCCATGGGCGGGCAGGCGGGTGGCAATACCCCTGCCGAGTTCACAGCCTTCATCGACCAGGAGCGCGCGCGCTGGAAGCAGATTGTGGATACGGCCGGACTGGCCCGGGAGCAATAGATGATCGACAAGATCCAAGCGTCCATGGCCGAGGCCGTGGCCGTGATTCCCGACGGCGCCTCGGTGCTGGTCGGCGGCTTTGGCGAAGCGGGCGTGCCGTACGAGTTGCTGCAATGCCTGGCGGATGCCGGGCGGCGCGACCTGACCATCATTTCCAACAACGCTGGCACGTTCGAACGCGGCATCGCTGCATTGCTGATCCGCAAGCAGGTCAGGAAGATCATCTGCTCGCATCCGCGCCCGCCCAATTCCGATGCCTTCGCTCGCGCCTACCGGGCCGGCGAGGTCGAATTGGAATGCGTGCCCCAAGGCACGCTGGCCGAGCGCCTGCGCGCGGCGGGCGCCGGGTTGGGGCCGTTTTTCACGCCCACCGGCTACGGCACGGAACTGGCCGAGGGCCGCCGCCAGGAAGTGATCGACGGGGTGGGCTACGTGCTGGAGCAGCCGCTGCGCGCCGACTTCGCGCTAATCCGCGCGCATCTGGGCGACCGCTGGGGCAACCTGATGTACCGGCACGCGGCGCGCAACTTCAACCCGGTCATGTGCATGGCCTCGGGCCACGCCATTGCGCAGGTGGACGAGGTGGTGCCGCTGGGCACCTTCGTGCCGGAACAGGTGATGACGCAGGGCATCTTCGTGAAAGCCGTGGTGCGGGTGGAGGCCTGACATGCAAGACGCGAACAGCACGAACAGCACCAACAACGCCGCGAACAGCGCGCAGGACATCAAGGGCTTGACCCGGCAACAGATTGCGCAATTGCTGGCCAGTGATATCCCGGACGGCTCCATCGTCAACCTTGGCATCGGCATGCCAACGCTGGTGGGCGACTATCTTCCGCCCGACAAAGACATCCTGCTGCACAGCGAAAACGGCATCCTGGGCATGGGCCCCGCCGCCAGCGGCAAGGACGTGGACCCGGACCTCATCAACGCCAGCCGCCAGCCCATTACCTTGTTGGGCGGCGCGTCCATTACCGAACACACGGTGTCGTTCGCGATGATGCGCGGTGGCCATCTGGACTACGCCGTGTTGGGCGCGTTCCAGGTGTCGGAAAAGGGTGACCTGGCCAATTGGAAAACGGACGCGGCCGACGCCATACCCGCCGTGGGCGGCGCCATGGATCTGGCCGTGGGCGCCAAGCAGGTGCTGGTCACCATGGAGCACCGCGGCCGAGACGGCACGCCGAAGGTGCTGCGCCAATGCACGTATCCGCTGACCGGCAAGGGCGTGGTGACGCGCATCTATACCGACCTGGCGGTGATCGACGTAACGCCGGATGGGCTGGCCGTCTACGCCATGGTCGACGGCGTCGACGCCACCTTTCTGCGTTCCGTTACCGACGCACCCCTGAACTTTCCGGCGACGCCACGCGTGATCGTCCTGGACCCGGCCGGCGCGCCGCGCTACGCCTGATTGTTAGCGCCCGGCCCGGGCCAAGGAGACCGTTGATGATCCGTTCCCTGTTCGCCGCAGCCTCGCTCTGCCTGGCGTCTTTGGGCGTCGCGCAAGCCGCGCCCACGTATCCCGACAAGCCCGTCACCTTGCTGATTCCATACCCGCCCGGCGGCAGCGCCGACATGCTGGCGCGCCCCTTGGGGCGGAACTGCAAAAGAAATGGGGCCAACCCGTGGTGCTGGAATACAAGCCCGGCGCGGGTGGGGCGATCGCCTCGGCGCAACTGGCTCGCGCCAAGCCCGATGGCTACACCCTGCTGATGGTGCTGGCGGCCCACGCCATCAACCCCAGCCTGTACCCGTCTCTGCCTTACGACACGCGCAAGGATTTTGCCCCGGTGTCCCTGGTGGCCACCTTGCCGATGCTGGTGGCCGCGCCCCTGGGCACGCCGGCCAACAACATTGCCGAGCTGATCGCCTACGGCAAAAGCCATCCCGGCAAGCTCAGCTTTGCGTCGGCCGGCAACGGCAACACCAGCCATCTGGCCGCCGAGATGTTCAAGAGCCAGACGGGCGCCGACATGATGCACGTGCCCTACAAAGGCAGCGGCCCGGCCGTGGTGGCGCTGTTGGGCGGCGAGGTCTCGTTGATGTTCGACAGCATTTCCACGTCGTTGCCGCAGGTGCAGGCCGGCAAGTTGAAGGCGCTTGCGGTGACGGGCGAACGCCGCTCGCCCCTGTTGCCCGATGTGCCGACGGTGGCCGAGACCGTGCCCGGCTTCGTGGTCAACGGCTGGTACGGCGTGCTGGCGCCCGCGGGCACGCCGCCCGCCGTGGTCAACGCGCTAAGCCGCGCCATCGCCGACGCGGTGGCGGTGCCCGCCTTGAAGCAGCAACTGATGGGCTATGGCTACGAAACCGTCGGGTCCACGCCAGAGGCCTTCGCCAGCCATATCGATCGCGAACTGGATACGTGGAAGCAGGCGGTCGAAAGGTCGGGCGCCAAAGTGAATTGACGCCTGTCGATCACCAGCAGGATATGTGGCGCGGCAACACCACTATTTTTCCAGCGTCTTTCCTTTGAGAACTTTCTCATATTGCTTGCCGAGTGAAATCGAAACAATGACTGCCATCCCTCACATGGGGAAACAGGCATTCGGAGATTTCGGTGAATAAGAAGATTGTTGCGGCAAGTTTGGCCTTCTCGTCCCTGCTGTTGTGCGGCAGCGCGATGGCAGCGGATGTGAAGTTGGTGTTCACGGGCAAGGTGTCTCCGTCCACTTGCAAAATCGCGGATCTGGGCGAGCAAGGTGTCTTTCAGGTGGATCTCACCACCGTCAGCGTCAGCGCGCTGGCCAAGCAGAACGATGTGGCCGGCCGCAAGCTGGTCGCGTTGGACCTGACCGGCTGCTCGGGCAGCAAGGTCACCACGCGCTTTAATTCCGGTTCGAGCGTCGATCCCTCCACGGGCGCCTTGATCAACCAGGCCACGCCCGGCGGCGGTGAGACGCCGTCCAACGCACAAGTCCAGTTGCTGAACAGCAAGTACCAGCCCATCCATCTGTCCAACGGCGCTGGCACCGAAACCGTTAGCATCGAGGGCAACGCTGCAAAGATCGAGTTCTACGCCCAATACCTGGCGGCCACCGCCAACACCACGCCCGGCCCGGTCCAGACCGAAGTCCTGCTGGACCTGATCTACGAATGAAGCCGATCCCCCTTGAGCGCACGCTTGAGGGGCTTCCGGACCGTACCCGCCAGGCCATGTTTCGCCGCTTCTGCGCGTTGCTGTGCCTGGCATGCGCGACCCTGCTGCCCCCAGCCGCCCAGTCCAACGTGGTGATGGGCGGTACGCGCATCATTTACCCCGCCGAAGAACGCGAAGTCACGCTGCGCCTGAGCAATGACGGCAGCCAGCCGGCGCTGGTACAGGCGTGGATTGACGACGGCGACATGGACGTCGGTCCGGATGAAGTCAGCGTGCCGTTCATCATCATGCCGCCGCTTGCGCGCATCAATCCCGGCAAGGGGCAAACGCTGCGCATTGCCTATGCGCCATCCGCCAACATTCCTTCAGACCGGGAATCCGTGTTCTGGATGAACGTGCTTGACGTACCACCCCTGCCGTCCGCCCAGGTTGCCAACCACATGCAATTGGCTTTCCGCAGCCGCATCAAGCTGTTCTTCCGGCCGATGGGGCTGCCTGGAACGGTGGCGGATGCCGCCGCCCAATTGCGCTGGCGGGTCGTGCAGGCGGGCAAGGGTCCCACGCTGCAAGTGCGTAACGACAGTGCTTTCCATGTGTCGCTGACCTCGGTCGAATTGAGGCTGCCGGAGGGGCGGACAATGTCGCTGCCGAGCCGCATGCTTGCCCCTCGTTCCGTCACGGAACTCGACGACGGAAAACTGCCGCATGCGGCGGGCGCCAAGGGCGCCGTGGTGTTTGAATGGATCAACGACTACGGCGCCACGGTTCGGCGCGAAAGTCGTCTTGATCCTTAAACGGCGCCATGCTCCGCCGTCTCTCCATCAGCCGCTGGCTTTTACTGTGCTCCGGTTTGGCCAGCGCTGCGGCGCAAGCCAGCGAAGCGGTCGAATTCAACCCCGCGTTCTTTGGCAATCGCCGAGGGCAGGCGGTGGACTTGTCGCGCTTTCAGCAGGGTAATCCGCTGGAGGCGGGCAGCTATCAATTGGATCTGTACCTGAACGGCAATCGAGTCGGTCGCGAGCAGATCCAGGTCAAAGCCTCGCCTTCGCCCAAGCCCAATGCCCATGCAAGCATGCAACCGTGCTTGCCGGCCAAGGTATTGGCGCGGATAGGTGTAAACCTTGCCGCTCTGGGTTTGGCGT
Organism: Achromobacter spanius; assembly: GCF_003994415.1. Classification (NCBI taxonomy): domain Bacteria; kingdom Pseudomonadati; phylum Pseudomonadota; class Betaproteobacteria; order Burkholderiales; family Alcaligenaceae; genus Achromobacter; species Achromobacter spanius. The sequence goes on from NZ_CP034689.1 coordinate 462,896, forward strand.
CCGACGCTCTCGCGTCGGATACGGCCTGCCTGGGCCCGGATCATCTTCCTCCCGCCAGCCAATTCCAGATTGACATGGGCGAGCTGCGCGCCGATCTCTCCATTCCTCAGATCTACCTGAAGTCGGTGGCGCGCGGCTATGTGCCGCCGGAAGAATGGGACGCGGGCATCGACGCTGGTTATCTGGGGTATGGCATCAACCTGTCGTCCAACCGCCTTGGCAACCGCACCGAGCGCCAGTTCTTCAGCAGCGCGAACGCGGGCCTGAACCTGGGTGACTGGCGCTTTCGGCACAACGGGTCGTTCAGCTATACCGATCGGCCGGGCGCTCCCCAGCGCAGTCGCTATCAGGCGTTAAGCAGTTATGCGCAGCGTGACGTGACGGCAGCCAGCGCCCAGCTCACGCTGGGGCAGTTCTACACGCCCGGCAATCTCTTTGACAGCATGCCGTACACGGGCGTCCAACTCAGCAGCGACGAACGCATGTTGCCGGATTCGATGCGCGGCTTTGCGCCGGTGGTGCGCGGCGTGGCCGACACCACGGCCAAGGTCAGCGTGCGCCAGGGCGCCAACCTGCTGTACGAAACGACCGTGTCGCCCGGGCCTTTTGCCATCGATGATCTCTACAACACCGGTTACGCCGGGGACCTGGACGTGACCATCACCGAAGCCGATGGACGCACCAAGCAGTTCGTGGTGCCTTATGCGTCGGTGGCGCAATTGTTGCGCCCCGGCAGCGCGCGCTTCAGCGTGACGGGCGGACGGTATCGCGACCACACCCTGGATGCGCCGCCCGCCTTCGTGCAGGGAACGTATCAGCGCGGGCTGTCCGACACGGTGACGGGCTACGGTGGCGTCATCGCGGCGCAGCAGTATCGGGCGATGCAGGGCGGCGTTGCCTTGAGCACGCCGCTGGGCGCGTTGGCGGCGGACTTGACGCAGTCGCACGCCACAATGAAATCCACCGGTAACACCTCAAGCGGGCGCAGTGTGCGGCTCAGTTACAGCAAGCTGCTGGAGCCTACATCGACGAACTTCAGCGTGGTGGCGTACCGGTTTTCCAGCGAGGGCTATCTGAGCCTTGGCGAATTTGCGCGTCTACGCGAATCACGCGGCGCGGCGGTGTTTAGCGGCAAGGAACGCAGCCGCCTCCAATTCAACGTCAGCCAACCCCTGGGTGAAGGCTACGGACACGTGACGCTGTCCGGCGTGTCGCAGAACTACTGGAACCGCCACCAGAGCCGCGATACCAGCTACTACGCCAGCTACGCCAACGGCTACGCGTGGGGCAGTGTCAGCATCAGTCTGGTGCGCACCCGTAACGATCGTGGCCGTTTCGGCAACCAGTATTTGCTTAGCCTCAACCTGCCCTTGGGGCGTGGGCCAAACTCGGCGTATCTCAGTACGTCGCTGAACCTTGATGGCAATGGCAAGCGCGGCGCCAATGCATCTGTCAGCGGATCCGCCGGTGATATGGGGCAGTTCGGGTACAACGTTTACGGAACCTATAACCGCACCGACGGCCAAGGCAGCCGCAATCAGGGTGGCAGCCTGCGCTATGACACGGCGCACGCGAACTACACCTTGTCGAGTAGCGGCGGCAGCGGCTATCGCCAATACGGCGCAGGCATGCGCGGCACCTTGATCGCCCACGCGGGTGGCATCAACGCGACCCAGGCGCAGGGTGAAACGATGGCGGTGCTTGAAGCCCCCGACGCCTACGGAGCCGGAATTGTGTCGGGCTCGCGAGGGCGCATCGGCAGTAACGGCTATGGCGTCATGGCGGGCCTGATGCCTTATCGCCGCAACGAGGTCGCGTTGGATCCCAAGGGCACGTCGCGTGACGTTGAACTGGAAATGACGTCACAGCAGGTTGCCCCGCGCGCGGGAGCGATCGTGTTGCTGCGTTATCCCACCGTGGCGGGCCGGCCGATCTTGTTGAAACTGGTGCGTGACAACGGCGCAACCATACCCATGGGCGCCGAAGTGATCATCACGGGCATCAAGGCCGTCACCCTGGTGGGCCAGGGCGGCCGGGCCTTTGTGCGCGGCTTGCAAGGGCAAGGGCAGTTGGCGGTCAAGTGGGGAGAAGCTGCCGACCAGCAATGCCAGGCCATCTATCAGGTGGACGAGCAGGCGGCGTCCGAAGACGCGCATTACTACCCGCAGTTGGAGTTGTCGTGCACGTCCGTCCAACCCTTTGCTCTACAGGATTCAGCGTCATGAATACAAACTTGCGAAGGGTGGTTTTGGGAGTCGCCCTGTTGATGTGCCTGGCGCGTCCGGCTTGGGCGGCATGTACCGGAATGTCTTTGACGACGACCATCACCGCGCAGCACTTGAAAGAAATGAAGCCACCGCGAGACGCGGCGATAGGCAGCACGATCTACAAGAAAACGATTAACGAGGGTATTGCCTATCTCCATTGCAACACCGTCGGCGAGCGGTTCTCGTATGGTCTGCAGGCGGGTGCGAAAGCGGTGCCAGGCTACAAAAACGTGTATGAGAGTGGCATTCCGGGTATAGGTATGCGGATATTCTGGACGCACGAAGGGGGTGTGTATATGAACTACCCCAGACATGGGTTCAAGCTCGGAAACTACAAGTATTACCCGCCGCAGCATTTCGAGTTCGAGCTCATCAAGATCGGCCCCATCAAATCCGGCGTGTCCTTCGCGCATCGCGCTGATGTTTATTACGGCGCGCTGCGCAGCAATATGGTGGAGTTCAGTAACGTGGCCTACGAAGCCAATAGCAGCGGCTGCACGGTCGGCGAGCAAACGGTGAAGGTGGAGCTTCTTACGATCAACAACCGTCACCTGGGCCATCGCGGCGCCACGGCCGCGGACAAGGCGTTTGGCATCAAGCTGGAATGCGATCAAGGCGTCAAGGTGGCCTATCGGATCGATGCGGATGGCACGCCGGAACACGTCATCAAGAACGCTCATGGGGCCGATATGGCGCGGGGCGTCGGCGTGCAATTGCTGCAGGGCGATCTTGGCAGCAATCTCGTCCAACCGCTTGCGACCCGCACCGAATTCACAACCGCCGTGACGACGGTTGACAAGGAAATGCTGACTATCCCGCTGGTAGCGCGCTACTACCAGACCGATGACACGCTGGTGGCGGGACACATCAATACCACGGCCACCGTGACGCTGTTCTACGAATAGGGACCCGTGATTGGGGGCGGGCGCGGATAAAGCGGCCCGCCCGTTTTCCTACACCGTCAGCACGCAGTCCAGTGCTTCGGGCGCATTCAGCTTGACGCGGAACGCGCGCAGTTCGTCGCGCCGGAACACATGCACCGTCACGCGGTCGCCGGGCAGATACTGCGACAGCAGCATGTCCAGGCCTGCCGGCGAATCCACGCGCAGCCCGTCCAGCGCCACCAGCACGTCTCCCGCCGATAGTCCCCCCTTGTGGCCTGCGCCGCCTTCCAGCACCGTGGCCAGCATCACCGTGTCACCTTGCTTGCGGGGGCGCACATCCAGAGTCGGAATGTTCATCGCCGTTTTCCAGCTCAGCGTGATGCCCTGATCGGCCAGCAGGTCTGCCAAGGGCACATCCGCCGTGCCGTAAGCATGGCGCGCAATGAAGCGGCGGGTGTCGACGCCAGTGGCCTCCCGGATCAGTTCGGGCAGCGCGTCTTCGGGCAGGCCTTGCGGCTTGCCTTGATAGAAGTCGCGGCCATAGCGGGTCCACAGCAGGCGCATCACGTCGTCCAGCGAATGCTGGCCGCCGCTTTCACGGCGGATCAACAAGTCCAGGCCCAATGCCACCAGCGCACCCTTGGTGTAGTAGCTGACCAGCGCGTTCGGCGAATTCTCATCCTGCTTGTAATAGCGCGTCCAGGCGTCGAACGAGCTTTCCGCCACCGATTGCTTGGCGCGGCCCGGGGTGCGGGCCACGCTGGTGATGGTCTTGGCCAGCAAGCGCAGATATTCCGTTTGAGTGATCACGCCGGAACGCAGCAGCAGCAAATCATCGTAGTAGGACGTGAAACCTTCGAATACCCACAACAGGCGGGTCAGGTCGGGCTGCTCCAGATGGTAGGGGGCAAAGGCTTGCGGCTTGATGCGCTTGACGTTCCAGGTGTGGAAGTACTCATGGCTGACCAGCCCGAGAAACCCGCGATAGCCTTCGCCCTGGCCTTGCTGGCCCAGCACGGGCAGGTCTTTGCGCGCGGTCATCAGCGCGGTGCTGGCGCGATGCTCCAGGCCGCCGTAGCCGTCGCCCGTGACCATGGTCATGAAGACGTAGCGGTTGGCGCTGTCCAGGAAGGGCGCGCGCTTGGTGCGCGGTTCAAAGAATGCAATCTGCGTGTCGCAAATCTTCTTCACGTCGGCCGCGATGCGCGCCAGGTCCAGATTGGGGGCAACGCCGGTGAAGACCAGTTCGTGCTCGGCGCCATGGGACGTAAAGCTTGTGACCTGCGGCGTGCCCATTTCCACCGGATGGTCGATCAGCGCATCGTAGTCGGGCGCCTGGTACAGGCCAAAGCCGTGGCGCCGTGCCGCGCCGCGCTGGCCCGCCGCTTCGGGCAGGCTGGTGTAGACCTTCCAGCCGTCGATGCCGCGCGGGGGCGCCAGGTCAACCAGGCAGGGCAGGTGGTCTTGCCCATGCACGCGCAGGAACACGCTGGTGCCATTGAAGAAGCCGTGGGTTTCGTCCAGATGCGCGCCACGCACCGACAAGTCCCAGGCGTAGACCACGTACTCCACGCGCAGCGGGCCGTCGGTGGGGGCGGCCTGCCAGGTGTGGTTGTCGATCTTGTCGACAATCACGCGGCGCGAGCCCGCGTAAGCCGCCACCGATTCGATCTGGCGCGAGAAGTCGCGGATCAGGTAGCTGCCAGGAATCCAGGCCGGCAAAGACAAGCGTTGGCCGTCGGGCGAGGGGGCGTCGATCGTTAGGGTTATCCGGTAGCGGTGTCCGGCCGGGTCATGGGGCGTCAGGCGGTAAAGTACGGGGCAAGCGTTGTCTTTTTTCATGCTCGTATCTTATTTCATACTTCCTACTGGAGACATTCAATGAGCGAGTCGTTTGTACTGGTCGAAACCCGGGGCCGCGTCGGTCTGCTGACGCTGAACCGCCCCAAGGCGCTCAACGCACTCAACGATCAACTGATGGATGAGCTCGGCGCGGCGCTGCTGGCGTTCGAGGACAACGCCGACGTCGGCTGCGTGGTCATTACCGGCAGCGAAAAAGCCTTTGCCGCGGGCGCGGACATCGGCGCCATGAAAGACTGGTCGTACATGGACGTGTACGGCAGCGAATACATCACCCGCAACTGGGAAACCCTGAAGCGGATCCGCAAGCCCGTGATCGCGGCCGTGGCCGGCTACGCCTTGGGCGGCGGCTGCGAACTGGCCATGATGTGCGACATCATCATCGCCGCCGATACGGCCAAGTTCGGCCAGCCCGAAATCAAGCTGGGCGTGATTCCCGGCGCGGGCGGCACGCAACGCCTGCCGCGCGCGGTGGGCAAGGCCAAGGCCATGGACCTGGCCCTGACCGCCCGCATGATGGGCGCCGAGGAAGCCGAACGCGCCGGCCTGGTGTCGCGCGTGGTGGCCGCCGACAAGCTGATGGAAGAGGCGCTGGACGCCGCGACTGTCATCGCGTCGATGTCTTTGCCGTCCGTCATGATGGCCAAGGAATGCGTGAATCGCGCGTTCGAAGGGTCCTTGAACGAAGGTCTGTTGTTCGAGCGTCGGGTGTTCCATTCCCTGTTCGCCACGGAAGACCAGAAGGAAGGCATGGCCGCATTCACTGAAAAGCGCAAACCTGACTTTAAACACCGTTAAGCCTTGTTACGGCCGCGAAATGCCCGCGGCCACGTGACAGGATCCCCAGCGCGCCGACTCCGGCGCGCTTTTTCATGGGCGCCGAGGCCGCGCGCGGCCGTTGCGCCTTGAAACGTCTGGGCAGCACCTTGTTGCAGGCTTCTTCCCTATGCTGGTTAGGCGTCATCAAGAGGTGCCGCGCCAGAGCGGCTTGCCCCACTGGCAAGTCCCGCGCGGCGGCTCGCTAGCAAACAAGATAAAGAAGGAGCCTTGCATGCGTACATTTATTGCTCGCCGCCGGTGGTCAACCGCGGTGCTTGCCGGCGCGTTGAGCGCCTGCGCCATGACCGCCACCCAGGCTCAAGCGCCGCAGTCCACCCTGCGGCTGGTCTCGGAAACGCCGTACCCGGCTTCTTCCGCGCCCGCCCCGCAAATGAGCGAACAGGAACTGCGCGACACGGCGATCGACGCTTACGTCTACGCCTACCCGATGGTGTTGATGGAACTGGCGCGCCGCAAGGCCACCGCCGTGCAGACGCCCCTGGATGGCCGTGCGCCGGTCAACCAGTTCGGCCACAAGACCGCTTTCCCGGATCCGCGCGCCGCCGACACGCCGTGGCCCAGCGCCGATGCGCTGTATTCCAGCCTGTGGTTCGACGTGTCGCAAGCGCCCTTGATCGTGAACCTGCCTGATACCGGCGGCCGCTATTCGGTGCTGTCGGCGCTGGATATGTGGAGCGACGTGTTCGCCTCGCGCGGTACTCGCACCAACGGCTCCGGCGCGCAGTCGTTCGCCATCGTCGGCCCCAACTGGCAGGGCAGCGTGCCCGCGGGTGTCGATGTCATCCATAGCCCCACCTCCACGGGTTGGTTGATCGGCTGGACGCAGGCCAAGGGGCCGCAGGACTATGCCGCCGTCAATCAGATCCAGGCCGGCATGACGGCCTCGCCGATGATGGCGCCGATGGCCGCGACCCCCACCGGCTCTGCGCGCAACCGCAACGCCGGCAACGCCTATCCGCAAACCGGCTCGCGCGTGGGCTCGGCGCCCATCGGCAGTGGCTTGCCCATGCCAATGCCGGTGAACGTGCCTGACGGCACGCCCGCCGAACAAGCGGCCAGCATGGACGCGGCCTCGTTCTTTACGCTGTTCTTTGACGTGTTGCGCAACAACCCGCCGCATGCCAACGACACGCCGATCCTGGACCGCATGCGCCGCATCGGCCTGGACAGCCGCCAGCCGTTCTCGTACGGACGCTTGAGCCCGGCCGTGCAACAGGCGCTGGCCGACGCGCAGCCGCTGGCCGGCCGTCGCATTGCCGACGGGGTGTCGCGCCTGGGCACGCCGATCAATAACTGGAACACGGTGCTGTCGGGAATTGGCACTTATGGCACCGACTATTCGCGTCGCGCCGCCATTGCCTACGCGGGCTTGGGCGCGCCCACGCCGGAAGATGTGCTGTACCCGGTGACCATGTCGGACTCCAAGGGCCGCCAGCTGGATTCGAACGAAGACTACGTGCTGCATTTCGACAAGGGCCAACTGCCGCCGGCCAATGCGTTCTGGTCGCTGCATGTCTATAACGACAAGCATGGTTTTGCCGAGAATCCCGCCAATCGCTACGTGCTGCGCAGCACCGATGAACTGAAGTACAACGACGACGGCTCGCTGGATATCTACATCCAGCGCCGCGATCCGGGCGACCGGAAGCGTTCGAACTGGGTCAGCACGCCGGCCGCCGACGGCCCGTTCCTGTTGAGCATGCGTTTGTATTGGCCGCAGGATACGGCGCTGGACGGCTTGTGGGCACCGCCGCCGGTCAAGGAAGACTGAGCTTGGTCGCGGTTTAGAACCGCCTGACGGAACCAACAGCGGCTCTTCGATGAAGGGCCGCTTTTTCGTGCCGAGGCCACGCTGCGCAAGGCTTGCGCAGCGTGCGGCCAGCCCGGGTTCGCGTCCCTAATTTCGATGCTTGCCGGGACGTTGCGTGCACCTTACAAACTCCCGAAAGTTCATTTGCTTGGGAAAAAAGATTCAAGCTATACTCTGCGGGTTTGACGCTTGCGGGATAAGAACACGTGGCGGCCGGGTAGGCAAAAGTAGTTGAATAACACTGCTTTTGCGCAGGCTAAGCCGGTTCTGACAGGGGCAAGAAGTAGCGGGGTTTTTGATGCATGAGCCAATGCAAAACTCGATGCAAAGCACAGTGCGGGACTCAGTACGAGACACAATGCAAAGTGCGCAGCAGCGAGGGTTGTCGGGCCAGGGTGGGGGTGAAGTTGGCGGGGGTGGCATCAACTGTGATGGCATCAACGATGACGACATCAAGGTCCTGGTTCTAAGCGACGCGGATCGCGTGGCGTTGAATGCTCAGGCAAGCCGCGGTCTCCTGTTGGCACTGGCGGCGCAAGGCGCCATGGGGCTCGCAGCAGCGGTAATTGCGGGAGTTGTCGGAGGGGCGGCGGCTGGTTGGTCGGCGCTGGCGGGGGCGGGAGCGTATTTCATACCCAATGCATTGTTTGCATTGCGCCTGGCTGTCAGTGTTCGGGCCGGCAAAGCCAATCCCTTTACCTTTCTCTCTGGTGAGTTGATCAAGTTGTTCGCAACGGCGTTGTTGTTGTGGATGCTTTCGCGTGTTGCACAGGACAGCCTGGTTTGGCCTGCCGCATTGCTGGGTCTGATACTCACATTGAAGGGTTATCTCTTGCTCTTGATGTTCCGCAAGTTGTCTTAGCGCCGAGCAGTAAGTAGCGGCAAACGTGATCGTGGAATCGTCCGGCTCGCAAGGGTTCGGGCATACAGCAAATAGGGTAGGATTCAAATGGCTGCTGCCAGCGACGTGTCGCCTCAGTCCGCGTATATTCAGCATCACCTGGTGCATCTGAACAATACCGGTGAAAAACAGAGCGCAATTGCTCAGTTCGACATCATCAATTACGACTCGTTGTTCTGGTCCGGCCTGATGGGTCTGATCGTCATTTTCTTTCTGTGGCGCGCTGCTCGCCGCGCCACCAGTGGCGTGCCGACCCGCTTCCAGGCTTTCGTGGAAATGATCGTCGACATGGTCGACGACCAGGCCAAGGGCATCGTCCACAACGCCAAAAGCCGTCTTTTCATCGCCCCGCTGGCGCTCACCGTGTTCCTCTGGATCATCCTGATGAACGCGCTGGACTTGCTGCCGGTTGACCTGTTGCCTTCCATCTGGCGCCTGACCGGCCTGGGTGCCGAGCACGGCGATCCCCTCTATTACCACCGCATTCTGCCGACGGCCGACCTGAACGTGCCGATGGGCATGTCGCTGGGCGTGTTGCTGCTGATGTTCTACTACGGCATCAAGATCAAGCACCCGGGCGGCTTCGTCAAAGAATTGTTCACCGCGCCGTTCCACGCGCATGGCCTGGGCGCCATTGTGCTGGCCCCGTTCAACCTGCTGCTGAACCTGATCGAATACGCCGCCAAGTCCGTGTCGCTGGGCATGCGGTTGTTCGGCAACATGTTCGCCGGCGAACTGATTTTCATGCTGATCGCCCTGTTGGGTGGCGCCTGGACCGGCTTTAACGGCGCCAGCATCGGCTTGGGAATCGGCCACATCCTGGCCGGCTCCATCTGGGCGATCTTCCACATCCTGATCGTCCTGCTTCAGGCCTTCATCTTCATGATGCTGACGCTGGTTTATCTCGGCCAGGCACACGAAGGCCACTGATCCCCCGAATTTCCTGCGCTGGCCACCCGGCCAGCGTGGGATAGCAAGATTATCTTGCATTGAGCTGTACCCCTTATTTTCAATTTTTGACTTCAGATTTCTAACCAAGGAGTTGTCATGACCAACGTCGCTTTCGTTGCCCTCGCTTGCGGTCTCATCATCGGTTTGGGTGCTATCGGCGCTTGCATCGGCATCGCATTGATGGGCGGCAAGTATCTGGAAGCTTCGGCTCGTCAGCCTGAGCTGATGAACGCTCTGCAAACGAAGATGTTCCTGCTGGCCGGCCTGATCGACGCGGCATTCCTGATCGGCGTGGGTATTGCCATGCTGTTCGCCTTCGCCAACCCGTTCGTCGGCTAAGGCAGCGCCCGCCGGCGAATAGGCGGGTCATGACGTTGGCGGCGATGTGGGCAACAGCCCCGTCGCCGGCCAGCAAAGTATCGAGTGCTCCGTGACGCCCCTTTCCGGGTGCGGTCGGAGCCGCAAGGTGTTAAAGGAACGACCGTGAATCTGAACGCGACGATCATTTTCCAGATGCTCGTGTTCTTCGTTCTGGGCTGGTTCACGATGAAATTCGTGTGGCCTCCTCTGACGAAGGCGATGGACGAGCGCCGCCAAAAAATCGCCGACGGCCTTGCCGCCGCCGAGAAGGGCAAGGCCGATTTGGCTCAAGCCCAGGCGCGTGTCAGTCTGATCGAGGCTTCTGCCAAGTCCGAAAACCACGCCCGCATCATCGAGGCCGAGAAGCAAGCCGCCTCCCTGATCGAGCAAGCCCGCCGTGAAGCGGAAGCTGAACGCGCCCGTATCGTGGCTCAAGCCGCTCAGGATGCCGCGCAGGAAGTCCAGCGCGCTCGTGACTCGCTGCGCGACGATGTTGCCGCGCTGGCTGTCAAGGGTGCTGAACAGATCCTCAAGCGCGAGGTTGACGCCCGCGCCCACGCCGAGCTGCTCAACCAGCTTCGCGCGCAGCTTTAATCCGGGACCGTCATGGCTGAACTTTCCACTGTTGCCCGGCCCTACGCTGAAGCGCTCTTCAGCGCAGCGCGCGACGACAAGGCCGGCTTGCCGGCCTGGGCCGACCTGGTCAGCGAAATGTCGCAGGTCGCCTCCAACCCCGACGTGCGCGAGGCCATGGCCGACCCGCGTCTGGGTGACAAGCAGCGCGTCGAGCTGTTCTCCGGCCTGATCAAGGCCGAACTGCCCCAGGCCGCCCGTAATTTCATCGAGCTGCTGGTTGAAAACGACCGGCTGCTGCTGCTGCCCGACATCGCCACGCAATTCGTGGTGCTGCGCAATCGTCACGAGGGCACGGCGCAGGCGGAAATCACCAGCGCGTTCGAACTGAGCGACGCCCAGGTCAAAGACCTGGTCGACGCGCTCGAACAAAAATTCGGCCTCAAGCTCAAGCCCAACGTCACCGTCGACCAGTCGTTGATCGGCGGCGTGCGCGTGGCTGTCGGTGACCAGGTGCTCGATACTTCCGTACAAGCCCAATTGGTCCGCATGCGCGATCAGCTCGCCGCTTAAGGCAACTAACAGGATTCCAGGAGTCAATATGCAACTCAATCCCTCCGAGATCAGCGAACTGCTCAAGAGCCGCATCGAGGGCCTGGGCGCTTCGGCTGATGTCCGTACTCAGGGCACCGTCGTGTCCGTGACCGACGGTATTACCCGCATCCACGGCTTGTCCGACGTGATGCAGGGCGAAATGCTCGAATTTCCCAACAACGTTTTCGGTCTGGCGCTCAACCTCGAGCGCGACTCCGTCGGCGCCGTTATTCTGGGCGACTACACCGGCATCTCCGAAGGCGACCAGGTCAAGACGACCGGCCGCATTCTGGAAGTTCCGGTCGGCCCGGAACTGAAAGGCCGCGTGGTCAACACGCTGGGCGAGCCGATCGACGGCAAGGGCCCGGTCAACGCCAAAGAAACCGACATCATTGAAAAAGTGGCGCCTGGCGTTATCGCCCGTCGCTCGGTGTCGCAGCCGCTGCAAACCGGCGTCAAGGCTATCGACTCGATGGTGCCGATCGGCCGTGGCCAGCGCGAGCTGATCATTGGCGACCGCCAAACCGGCAAGACCGCTGTCGCCGTCGACACGATCATCAGCCAGAAGGGCAAGGGCGTCACCTGCGTGTACGTCGCTATCGGCCAGAAGGCTTCCACGATCAACAACGTGGTGCGCAAGCTGGAAGAGCACGGCGCGATGGAATACACCATCGTCGTGGCCGCTTCGGCTTCGGACTCGGCCGCCATGCAATACCTGGCCGCCTACGCCGGTTGCACGATGGGCGAATACTTCCGCGATCGTGGCGAAGACGCCCTGATCGTTTATGACGACCTGACCAAGCAAGCCTGGGCCTACCGCCAGGTGTCGCTGCTGCTGCGCCGTCCGCCGGGCCGTGAAGCCTACCCGGGCGACGTGTTCTACCTGCACTCGCGCCTGCTGGAACGTGCTGCCCGCGTGAACGAAGACTACGTCGAAAAGTTCACCAACGGCGCCGTCAAGGGCAAGACCGGTTCGCTGACCGCACTGCCGATCATCGAAACGCAAGCCGGCGACGTGTCCGCCTTCGTTCCGACCAACGTGATCTCGATCACCGACGGCCAGATCTTCCTGGAAACCGACCTGTTCAACGCCGGTGTCCGCCCCGCCATCAACGCCGGTATCTCGGTGTCGCGTGTGGGTGGTGCCGCGCAGACCAAGGTTGTGAAGAAGCTGTCCGGCGGTATCCGTACCGACTTGGCGCAGTACCGTGAACTGGCCGCCTTCGCGCAGTTCGCTTCCGACCTGGACGACGCTACCCGTCGCCAGCTGGAACGCGGCAAGCGCGTGGTCGAACTGCTCAAGCAGCCGCAATACCAGCCGCTGCAGGTGTGGGAACTGGCCGTCACGCTGTACACGGTCAACAACGGCTACCTGGATGACGTGGACGTGGCCCAAGTGCTGTCGTTCGAGAAGTCGCTGAAGGATCAGTTGAAGGCCAAGCATGCGGCCATGATCCAACGCATCGAAGACACCAAGGAACTGTCCAAGGACGACGAGGCCGAACTGGCCACCGCCGTTCAGGAATTCAAGAAGCACGGTGCTTTTTAAGAAAGTGATGGGTTAGGCGTCTGCAACGCCTCACCCGTCCTTACCGGATGGTTGAGGCGTGAGCGGAACCCATCGGCCAGTCTTCACAGGAAAGCGCAATGCCCGGAATTAAGGAAATCCGAACCAAGATCAAGAGCGTGCAAAACACGCGCAAGATCACCAAGGCGATGGAAATGGTCGCCGCATCCAAAATGCGCAAGGCGCAGGAACGGATGCGTGCTGGTCGTCCGTACGCCACCAAGGTGCGCGAGATTGCTGCGCACCTGATGCAGGCCAACCCCGAGTACAGCCACCCGTACCTGGTCGAACGCGAAGTCAAGGCGGTCGGCGTGGTCATGGTGACGACTGACAAGGGTTTGTGCGGCGGCTTGAACACCAACATCACTCGCGTGACGTTGGGCAAGCTGAAAGAGTTCGAGAAAAACGGCATCGCCGTGCAAGCGACCGCTTTCGGCAACAAGGGCGTGGGTGTGCTGACCCGTATCGGCGCCAAACTGGTGTCCCAGGAAGTGCAACTGGGCGACAAGCCGCAACTGGACCGCCTGCTGGGCGCGATCAAGGTGCAGCTGGACGCCTACCTGGAAGGCCGCATCGACGCGCTGTACGTGGCTTCGACCCGCTTCGTCAACACGATGAAGCAGGAGCCGTTGTTCTTGCGTCTGCTGCCCTTGGCCAGTGGTTTGGACGATCCGTATCAATCGGGCGCCGAGAGCCTGGCCAAGACGTCGGAAGTGAAGTCGGACTACAGCTGGGATTACATCTACGAACCCGACGCCCGTAGCGTGATCGACGACCTGCTGCAGCGTTACGTTGAAGGCCTGCTGTATCAAGCCGTGGCCGAGAACATGGCTTCGGAGCAGTCGGCCCGGATGGTCGCCATGAAGGCGGCGTCGGACAACGCCAAGAAGGTCATCGGAGAGCTGCAACTGGTCTACAACAAGACCCGTCAGGCCGCGATCACCAAGGAAATTTCGGAAATCGTAGGGGGCGCTGCCGCCGTATAAGGCAGGCAGCTCCCATCTAAAGCTATCAAGCAAGGAATCGACATGAGCAACGGAACCATCGTTCAGTGCATCGGCGCCGTGGTGGATATTCAGTTCCCCCGCGATCACATGCCCAAGATCTATGAGGCGCTTACCCTGGCCGACGACGAGTCCTCCTCGTTCGCCGAGAAGGGTCTGACGCTGGAAGTGCAGCAACAGTTGGGCGACGGCGTGGTGCGTACCATTGCGCTGGGCTCCAGCGACGGCCTGCGCCGCGGCATGCAAGTCACCGGCACCGGCGCCCCGATCTCGGTGCCCGTCGGCACCGGCACGCTGGGCCGCATCATGGACGTGCTGGGTCGTCCCATTGACGAAGCCGGCCCGATCCAACACGAAGAAAAGCGTGGCATTCACCAACCGGCTCCCCGTTTCGACGAACTGTCGCCGTCGGTGGAACTGCTGGAAACCGGCATCAAGGTTATTGACTTGGTCTGCCCGTTCGCAAAGGGCGGCAAGGTCGGCCTGTTCGGCGGCGCCGGCGTGGGCAAGACCGTGAACATGATGGAACTCATCAACAACATCGCCAAGCAGCACAGCGGTTTGTCGGTGTTTGCCGGCGTGGGTGAGCGTACCCGCGAAGGCAACGACTTCTACCACGAAATGGAAGAGTCGAACGTTCTGGACAAGGTGGCGATGGTGTTCGGTCAGATGAACGAACCCCCGGGCAACCGTCTGCGCGTGGCGCTGACCGGCCTGACGATGGCCGAGAAGTTCCGTGACGAAGGCCGCGACATCCTGTTCTTCGTGGACAACATCTACCGCTACACCCTGGCCGGTACCGAAGTGTCCGCACTGCTGGGCCGTATGCCGTCGGCCGTGGGCTACCAGCCCACGCTGGCTGAAGAAATGGGCAAGCTGCAAGAGCGCATCACGTCGACCAAGACCGGTTCGATCACGTCCATCCAGGCCGTGTACGTTCCCGCGGATGACTTGACCGACCCGTCGCCTGCTACGACCTTCCAGCATTTGGACTCCACCGTCGTGCTGTCGCGTGACATCGCTTCGCTGGGTATCTACCCGGCCGTGGACCCGCTGGATTCGTCCAGCCGCCAGCTCGACCCGCAAGTCGTTGGCGAAGAGCACTACGCCGTTGCCCGTGGCGTGCAGCAAACGCTGCAACGCTACAAGGAACTGCGCGACATCATCGCGATTCTGGGCATGGACGAACTGTCGCCGGAAGACAAGCAGGCCGTGGCCCGCGCGCGTAAGATTCAGCGCTTCCTGTCGCAGCCGTTCCACGTTGCTGAAGTGTTCACCGGCTCGCCCGGCAAGTACGTTCCGCTGTCTGAAACCATCCGTGGTTTCAAGATGATCGTGAACGGCGAATGCGACGCGCTGCCGGAACAGGCCTTCTACATGGTCGGCTCGATCGACGAGGCCTTCGAGAAGGCCAAGAAACTGCAATAAGGAACCGATATGGCTACCCTGCATGTGGATGTCGTCAGCGCAGAGGAAGCGATCTTCTCCGGTGAGGCGAAGTTCGTGGTGCTGCCTGGCGAAGCGGGTGAACTGGGCATTTTGCCCGGCCACACCCCGCTGATTTCGCGCATACGCCCCGGGACGGTCAAGATCGTTCGTGCCGACCAAGGCGAGGAAAACATCTTCGTCGCCGGGGGCATTCTGGAAGTGCAGCCGGGCAGCGTGACGGTTTTGGCCGACACCGCTATCCGTGCTTCCGACCTGGACGAAGCCCGCGCCGTGGAAGCTCGCAAGAAGGCCGAAGAGGCCCTGGCGAACGCCAAGGACAAGGCGGACATCGCAGTTGTCGAAGCCGAACTCGCCATGCTGGCTGCGCAAGCCATCGCGGCGCGCAAGCTGCGCCAAGGCGGCCGTTCGCACTAAGCGGCAAAGTAGTACGCCGGGGCTTGCTCCGGTAAGAAGAAAGCGGCCTCCGGGCCGCTTTTTTCATGCCCGCTCGAGCTGCGTCGGCAAGCCGCGCCGGCTCTGCGCGTGGCGACCGCAATGCGTTCGATACGAATAGCTGGGCGGGTTATGCAACAGTAGCCTTCAAGCTTGCCTAACGAGCCTGGGGGAAAGCGTGCGAGAAGTCCTGGATTGCGGGGTGCTGCTGGCGCCCGGCCATGAAGCCGCCATGCGCGACTGGGTGGCGCGGTATCGGGCCGGGCTGCCTCGCGTGCGCCTGCACCTGGTGCCCTTGGCAACGCTGACGGCCGCGCCAACCGGGGCCGGGCCTGACGCCGCCGGCCTGCCCCCGAGCTTGCCAGCGGATGTGCAGGCGCTGG
Organism: Achromobacter spanius; assembly: GCF_003994415.1. Lineage (NCBI taxonomy): Bacteria > Pseudomonadati > Pseudomonadota > Betaproteobacteria > Burkholderiales > Alcaligenaceae > Achromobacter > Achromobacter spanius. Next base: position 478,771 of record NZ_CP034689.1, read on the forward strand.
CCCGCGTTGCCGTGTCGCTGCGCCGTTATGACAGCTGCGTGCTGCCGGTGGCGCCGTCGTCGGTAGCCTGGGCGCGCATGGCTCTGTCGCACGCCGGCGATGCGCTGACGACGCCCTTGCTGCTGCTGATGGACGGCATGAAAGCCCCCGCCATCGAAGACCTGCTGGGCCTGGGCGTCACTGATTTCATGGCGCAACCCGCTTGCGTGGAAAGCATGCGCGTGCGCTTGGGCCGTATGCGCCGGCCCAATTCAGGCGCGCATCCCATGTGGCACCAGGTCGGGCTGGAAGAGGCGCCGGCGCGCTACCACTCGCCAGGCGGCAGCCCGGCACTGCCGCTGCAAGGTGCCCGGCCTGTGGTGGCGCCCGAAGTGCTGGAGCAAGGCCTGGCCAACTTGCGCGACACTCGACGTGAAGCCGCGCAAGAATCGTTTCGCCAGGCCAAAGCGCGGGTGGTCGACAGATTCGAACGCGACTACATTCGCCATGCTTTGTCGCGCCATGGCGGCAACGTGGCGCAGGCCGCGAGGGCCTGCGAAAAGCATCGGCGCGCGTTCTGGGCCTTGATGCGCAAGCATGGCATCGAGGCCGCGCCGTATCGGCAGGCGACACAAGGACGCAGGATGCGTGACTAAACCGCCCTTGGGCCTCAAGGGAAGTAAAATCACGGCTTCCGACCAACGAGGATAGTCGTGTCTGCTTCCAGCTTGAAGAACGATGTGTTCTTGCGCTCGCTCCTGCGTGAGCCCGTGCCCTATACCCCGATCTGGCTGATGCGCCAGGCGGGTCGCTACCTGCCCGAGTACCGCGCCACGCGGGCCCGTGCAGGCTCCTTCATGGGCCTGGCTCAAAATCCGGACTACGCCATGGAGGTCACGCTGCAGCCGCTGGCGCGCTACGACCTGGATGCGGCCATTCTGTTTTCGGATATTTTGACGGTGCCGCATGCGATGGGCCTGGGCCTGGACTTCGCCGAAGGCGAGGGTCCGCGCTTTGCGCACCCGGTGCGCACCGAGGAAGACGTCGCCCGCCTGGCCGTGCCCGACATGGACAAGCTGCGCTACGTCTTTGACGCGGTCGGCGTGATCCGCCGCGAGCTGGACGGCAAGGTGCCGTTGATCGGCTTTGCCGGCAGCCCGTTCACCATTGCCTGCTACATGGTCGAAGGCAAGGGCAGCGACGACTACCGCCTGATCAAGACCATGCTGTATTCGCGCCCGGATCTGCTGCACCGCATCCTGGAAATCAACGCCGAAGCCACGCTGCAATACCTGAACGCGCAGATCGCCGCCGGTGCGCAGGCCGTCATGCTGTTCGACAGTTGGGGGGGCGTGTTGGCCGATGGCTTGTTCCAGCAGTTTTCGCTGGCTTACACCAAGAAGGTCGTTGACGGCCTGACCCGCGAAAACGAAGGTCGGCGTGTGCCCGTCATCGTGTTCACCAAGGGTGGCGGCCAATGGCTGGAACAGATTGCGGCTTGCGGTTGCGATGCCGTGGGGCTGGACTGGACAGTGGATCTGGCCGCGGCGCGCCGCCGCACGGGCGACTCGGTGGCCTTTCAGGGCAATCTGGATCCGATGGCCTTGTTTGGCGGCGGCCCCGCCATCCGCGCGGAAGCCCGGCGTGTGCTGGACGCTTTTGGCCCGGTCGGCAAGGGCGGCCATGTGTTCAACCTTGGACATGGAATTTCGCGTTTCACCCCGCCGGAAGCCGTAGCCGAATTGGTCGATGAAGTCCACCAACACAGCCGCACGCTGCGGGGGTAAGTGAGTGAACGCTTCGGTCCCAAGGGCCGACATTTGAGGGCCCCGGCAAGTACTTGTGCACAGCAAGAATTTGCTTGGGGAAAACCCTTTAGAAGCTAGTTTACAATCTTGGAACGTTATATAAGCCACTGTTTTTAAATGGAAAAACTGAGTTTTCCACCGGATTGCAACGTACTGCGCAATCTTGGCTTATTCCTAAAATTGACGTTGCTCCAGCCTTTTCCCCAAAGTTATCCACAGGCGGCGTTCCCGCCGTCCGGCGCGCCCAGGCGGCATTTGTCCGGCGCCGCCATCCCCCATCCTCTATCCGCCATTCGGATTAAAACTCTTTTTATGACCCGTCCAAGCCTCCATGTCTGAACCGTTGCCAGGAACGACTCCCGAAGCCGTCTGCTGGGTGCGGGTGGCGTTGGACGTGCCCTTGCCCGGCCCGTTCGACTACCGCAGCGACGCGCCTGTCGCCGTGGGCTTGCGGGTCATTGTTCCTTTCGGGCGGCGCAAGATGGTCGGCGTAGTGGTGGAAAACCCGGCCGAGCCGTCATACGACCCCAAGCAGATCCGGCCCATCGAACAGGTGCTGGACGACCTGCCGCCCTTTGACGAAGACTGGCTGCGCATGGCGCGTTTCGCGGCGGACTACTATCAGCGACCCCTGGGCGAAGTCATGCTGCCGACCTTGCCGCCGCCGTTGCGCAAGCCCACCGCGTATCAGGGCAAGCGGTCAGCAGGCGGCCCGGTGGCCCGCCTGGACAACCGCAAGCGCAAGCCGGTGCGTGCGCCGGCCAAGGCCGATCAGCCGCCCGAACTTAACGACGCACAGTGCGCCGCCGTGGACACCATTGGCGCACTGACCGGCTTCAAGCCGGTGCTGCTGCACGGCGTGACGGGCAGTGGCAAGACCGAGGTTTACCTGCGCGCGGCGGAAAAAGTGCTGGGCCAGGGGCGGCAAGTGCTGCTGATGGTGCCCGAGATCAACCTGACCCCGCAGTTGGAAGCCGCGCTGCGCGCGCGTCTGGAAGCCTTGGTGGGGCCGGATGGCCTGGCCGTCATGCACAGCGGTTTGTCCGACGGTGAGCGGTTGCAGGCCTGGGCTCGCGCCCAACGCGGCGAGGCGCGCATGGTGCTGGGCACGCGGATGTCGATCTTTGCGCCCCTGAGCAAGCTGGGCTTGATCGTGGTGGACGAAGAGCACGACGCTTCCTACAAGCAGCAGGACGGCCTGCGCTATTCGGCGCGTGACCTTGCCGTGTGGCGCGCGCACGATCTGGATATTCCCGTGGTCTTGGGCTCGGCCACGCCGTCCCTGGAAACCTGGCAGCACGCCGAGCGCGGCCGCTATCTGCGCCTGACGCTGCCGGGCCGGGCGCGCTCCAGCACGCTGCCGTCGATGCGCCTGGTGGACACGCGCCGCCTGCAGATGAAGCACGGCATGTCGCCGCACTTGCTGGAGGCCATCGGCCAGCGGCTGGAACGCAAAGAGCAGTCGCTGATCTTTCTGAACCGGCGCGGCTATTCCCCGGTGCTCCATTGCCAGTCCTGCGCCTGGGTCAGCAATTGTCCGCGCTGCACCGCGTTTACCGTGCTGCATCGCACGGATGGGCGCGGCCATCGGCTGCAATGCCATCACTGCGGCTACCAGGCGCCGGTGCCGCGTGCGTGCCCGGAGTGCGGTGACCAGGACCTGGCGCCCATGGGCCGTGGTACCCAGCGCATCGAAGAGCATCTGGCCGAGCTGTTCCCCGGGGCGCGCATCCTGCGCATCGATGCCGACAGCACGCGCAAGAAAGGCAGTGCCGAAGCGCTGTTTGCCTCCGTGCACGCGGGCGAGGTCGACATCCTGGTGGGCACGCAGATGGTGGCCAAGGGGCATGATTTTGCGCGGCTGGGCCTGGTGGGCGTGCTGAATTCTGATTCGATGCTGTTCGCGCACGACTTCCGCGCGCCCGAGCGTCTGTTTGCTCAGCTGATGCAGGTGGCGGGCCGGGCCGGCCGCCACCAGGGCAACGGCGAGGTGCTGATCCAGACCGGCTACCCCGAGCAGCCCGTGTATCAGGCTTTGCTGCGCCATGACTACGCGGGCTTTGCGCGCCATGCCCTGCACGAACGCGAAAGCACCGGCTTGCCGCCCTTCGTCTATCAAGCCCTGCTGACGGCCGAAGCGCGCGAACTGAAAGTGGCGCAAGCTTTCCTGGAGCGCGCGCGCGTGCTGCCGGAAGGGGAGTGGGCCGTCGACTTTCCCGGCCTGGACGCCATCATGCTGTACGACCCGGTGCCGCTGCGGGTGGTGCGGGTGGCGAATATCGAGCGTGCCCAACTGCTGGTGGAAAGCAGCAGCCGGCCGGCCTTGCAGGCCTTTCTGACGTCGTGGTCGCACCACTTGCCGTATATCGCCAACGAGGCGCGGGTGCGCTGGCAGTTGGAAGTCGATCCGCTTGAAATCTAGCTTAAGGTTCAACATGTCCGCCAACGAAGCCATTGCCCAAGGGATGAACCCCGCTCAACGAGAAGCGGTGCTGTACCTGGACGGCCCGTGCCTGGTGCTGGCTGGCGCCGGCAGCGGCAAGACGCGCGTGATCACGCAGAAAATTGCGTATCTGCTGCGCGAATGCGGCTACATGGGCCGCAACGTGGTGGCCTTGACCTTCACCAACAAGGCCGCGCGCGAGATGGACGAGCGCGTGAAGACGCTGGTGGACCGCAAGCTGTCCAAAGGCCTGATCATCAGCACGTTCCACTCGTTGGGCGTGAAGATGCTGCGCGAGGAAGCGCGCAACGCCGGGCTCAAGCCCACGTTTTCCATCCTGGATGCCGATGACGCCATGTCCATCATCCAGGAACTGCTGGCCACCACCGACAAGGCGCGGCTGCGGCACGTCCAGGGCATTATTTCGCTATGGAAGAACGCGCTGATGGAACCCGACGACGCCGCGCGCGAAGCCGTCACGCCGGGCGACGTGGAAGCCGCCAATATCTACCGCAGCTATGCCGCCACGCTGGCGGCCTATCAGGCGGTGGACTTCGATGACCTGATCCGCATTCCCGCCTTGCTGCTGTCCAGCAACGAAGAGGTGCGCACGCGCTGGCAAAACCGCGTCCGCTACCTGCTGGTGGATGAATACCAAGACACCAACGTGTGCCAGTACCGCTTGGTGCAGTTGCTGACGGGCTCGCGCGCCATGTTCACGGCGGTGGGCGACGACGACCAGGCCATCTATGCCTGGCGCGGCGCCACCATCGAAAACCTGGCCAAGCTGACCACCGACTACCCCAACATCAAGCTCATCAAGCTGGAACAGAATTACCGCTCGGTGCAGCGCATTCTGGCCGCCGCCAACGCAGTCATCGAGAAGAACCCCAAGCTGTTCGACAAGAAGCTGTGGTCCGACCTGGGCGTGGGCGAGCCCATCCTGGTGTCCGCCATGGATGGCGAAGAGCAGGAAGCCGAATCCATCGCCATGAAGGTGTCGGCCTCGCGCTTTGAACGCCAGGCGCAGTGGAAGGATTTCGCCATCCTGTACCGCAGCAATCATCAGTCGCGCATTCTGGAGCAGGCGCTGCGCAACCTGAAGATTCCGTACACGATCTCGGGTGGGCAAAGCTTTTTCGACAAGGCGGAAGTGCGCGACGTCTTGTCGTACCTGCGCCTGTTGGCCAACGACGATGACGACCCCGCGTTCATCCGCGCGGCCACCACGCCCAAGCGCGGCATCGGCCAGGCCACGTTGCAGGTGCTGGGCCAGTACGCGGCCACGCGCGAACTATCGCTGTTGGCCGCCGTGGCCGAGACCGGCTTGGAAAGCCTGCTGGCGCCGCGCCAGTTGGAGCCCTTGCGCACCTTTGCGGAATTCATCCGCCGCATGCAGTGGCGCGCCGGGCGTGGCGCCACCGGCAAGGACGCGGCGCCGGCCGAGCCCGCCGGCGTCATCCTGGACGACCTGCTGGAAGCCATACAGTACGAACGCCATCTGTTCGAACTGTTCGAAGAACGGCCCGCGCAAACACGCTGGCAGAACGTGCTGGAACTGACCGGCTGGCTCAAGCGCAAGGCCGAAGAGGACGACATGACGCTCTTCGATCTGGTGCAGCACGTAGCGCTGGTCACGATGCTGGAACGCGGCGAGGAAGACGAGCCCGATGCGGTGAAGATGTCGACCCTGCATGCGTCCAAGGGCCTGGAGTATCCGCACGTGTACCTGGCGGGCGTTGAAGAAGGCCTGCTGCCGCACCTGGGCAAGGACGACGAAGTGGGCGACCCCGCGCGCGCGGCCGAAAACCTGGCCACGCGCATCCAGGAGGAACGCCGCCTGATGTACGTGGGCATTACCCGCGCGCAGCGCAGCCTGAACCTTAGCTGGTGCAAGCGCCGCCGCCGTGCGCGCGAAGACCTGGTGCGCGAGCCATCACGCTTCATTGAAGAGATGGGGCTGGGCGATGTGCGCGTGCAGGAAGACGAAGCCACCGCCGCCATGAACCCCAAGGAGCGCATGGCCATGTTGAAAGCACTGCTGAAGAAGTAGCGCGCGGCCCGTCCCATGAAAGACGACGTCCGCTATCTGCCCGTGTCCGGCACGCCGGGGCTGGTGCTGGGGCAGGCGCGTCTCAGCGAATTCCAGTTCGACCGCCACTATCACGAGGACTATCACATCGGCCTGGTGACCCACGGTGTGCAACGCCAGCACTTTCGCGGGCAGAGCATTCTGCTGGGGCCAGGGGGTATTGCGCTGATGCCGCCCGGTGAAATCCATGACGGCATGGGGGCGGACGACCAGGGCTCGGCCTATGTGCTGAAGACGTTTCGGATTTCTTCGGCGCTGATGCGCAACTGGATCGAAGACGTATCGAATGCCGCGCCCCGCGAGCAGTTTTTCGGCACGCTGCTGCAAGACGCCACGCTGGCGCAGCGCTTCATGGCCTTGCACAACGTGTGGATGTCGCGCGCGCCGGACGAACCGCTGGCGCGGCAGTCGCAATCACTGGCCTTGATGGCCGACTTGTTCGTGCGCACGCGCACAGTGACGCCGCAGCAGGTCAAAGGCGGCCTGTCGGCGGCGCATCGGCTGGCCGTGCGGGATTACTGCCATGCGCATTTGAGCGAGAAGATCGCGTTGGACGATCTGGCCCGCTTGTGCGGACTCAGCCGGTTCCAGTTCCTGCGGCGCTTCACGCACACGGCGGGCTTGACGCCCCACGCCTGGCTGGTGCGGCTGCGGCTGGAGCGGGCCTGCGCGGTGCTGGCCACCGCGCGCATGTCGGTGGCCGAGGTGGCGGCGGAAGTGGGCTTTTATGATCAAAGCCATTTCAACCGCGCCTTTCGTGCGGCCTACGGAGCACCGCCTTCGGCCTATCAACCGGCGGTGTAGGTAAGGCCGAAAGCGCCCGCCGGCCGGTTCAACCCACCCGCGCGCGCAACGCCGACAGGAAGTGGTCGACGTCTTGTTCCGTGGTGGCAAAGGACGTCACCAGACGCACGACGCCCGGACCCCAGCGGTCGTGATAGAAGCGGAAACCGTCGGCCAGCAGGCCGTCGATGGCGGCGGCTGGCAATTGGCAGAACAGGATGTTGGCGTCGGCCTTGCCTTGCAGCGTCACGCCGGGCAGGCCTTGCATGCCTGCCGCCAGGCGGGCGGCCATGGCGTTGGCCTGGCGCGCGTTGTGCAGCCACAGGCCATCATCCAGATACGCTTCCATCTGTGCGGACAGCAGCCGCATCTTTGACAACAGATGGCCGCCGCGCTTGCGCCGGAACGCCAGGTCGCGCGCACGCTCAGGGTTGAACATCACGATGGCCTCGGCGCCCAGCACGCCGTTCTTGGTGGCGCCGAACGACAGGATCTCGACGCCCGCCTTCCACGTCATTTCCGCCGGCGTGCAGTCCAGGCTGACCAGCGCGTTGGCAAAGCGCGCGCCGTCCATGTGCAGGGGCAGGCCCGCATCGCGGCAGACGCTGCCGATGGCCTGGATCTCATCCAGGGTGTAGACACTGCCGGTTTCCGTGGCCTGCGTGATGCTGACGCAGGACGGCTGCACGGAATGCACGTCGCCCACCTTGCGCCGCGCCTGCTCGGCCAGTTCGACCGGGTCGATCTTGGCGTCGGTGCCGCCCAGCAGCATCAGGCGGGCGCCATGGGTGTAGAACTCGGGTGCCCCGCATTCATCATTGGCGATATGGCTTTGCGCATGGCACAGCACGGCGCCCCAGGGCGGCGTCAGCGCGGCCAGGCTGAGCGAATTGGCGGCCGTGCCGGTGGGCACCAGCAGCACGTCGACCTCGTGCTCGAACAGCTCGGCCAGCCGGCGCTGCACATTCAGGGTGCTGTCGTCGGCGCCATAGGGCTGGGCCTGGCCGGCGCTGGCGCGCAGCAGCGCCTGCATCACTTCGGGGCTGGCGCCCGCGATGTTGTCGCTGGAAAAGCCCATATTGGGGGCGGGGACGGATAAGGGCATGTTCACGGTTGGCGTTGGCGGATTCGGGAAAGTGGCCACTATGCCGGGGCGCGCGCATGCGGGCTTGTAGAAAATTGCGGCTGGCTCCTACACTGGGCAGGTCCATCTTGAAGGAGCGCATCATGTGTCGTTGGCTGGCTTACACCGGAAGTCCCCTACAGATGGAAAGCGTGCTGTTCAAGGCCAAGCATTCGCTTATCGACCAGAGCCTGCATTCGCGCCTGGGCGTCACCACGACCAATGGCGATGGCTTTGGCCTGGGTTGGTACAGTCGGTTGTCCAATAGCCACATCGAGCCGCCGTTCCGCTACCGCAGCGTGCACCCCGCCTGGAACGATCGCAACTTGCGCGAAGCAGCGCGCGCCATCCACGCGCCGCTGTTCGTGGCGCACATCCGCGCGGCCACCGACACGCCCGCGCAAGAAACCAACTGCCACCCGTTTCGCCACGGCCAGTGGCTGTTTGTGCATAACGGGGTGATTCGCGACTACCCCTTGCTGCGTCGCGACCTGATGCTGATGATTGCGCCGGCCTATTTCGGATCGATGGAAGGGTCCACCGATTCCGAGGTGATGTTCCTGCTGGCACTGACTTTTGGCCTGGAGGAAGATCCGATTCCCGCGCTGGCCCGCATGGTGGGCGCGGTGGAAGAAACGGGCCGCCGCCACGGCGTGACGCATCCCATCAACATGACGGTGTGCGCGCTGGACGGCGAAAGGCTGATTGCGGTGCGTTATTCCAGCGAGGCAGAGTCGCGCAGCCTGTTCCACAACACCTGCGTGCGCCATTTGCGCGAGCTGTATCCGCAGGATCCGCAGATTGCCGCGCTGGACGAAGACGCCTTCCTGCTCTTGTCCGAACCCTTGAGCGAGATGCCCGGCGTCTGGAAGGAAGTGCCCGAAGCCACCGCCATCATCGCCGGGGGCGGCGACGTCCGGCATTACCCCTTCGCGCCGATCGCGCCAGGGCCGTAACGGGTATTTTGAGCAAAATCCGGCCAAATATCGTCGAAAATGGCCGATAAATAGGGGTCATCAAGCACGTATCGCCCATATAAGGGAGAATGCGTGTCGCAATGACTTTGCGACGTCCTGGGCCGCGAAAGCACCCCAACTCAATAAGGAAGTTGCATGACAGATAGCAAAACCCCGCAGGTCTCAGACGCATTGGCGGTGTTTACGCACACGGGGAACGCCCCGCTTCGCTTTGAATTGCATGACAAGGGCGTGGTCCACCAGCAAGGCGACACACGCAGCTACACCGCCTTCGCGGATGTACTGGATCTTTGCCTGTTCCCCGCTGAAGCGGGCGCAACGGCAGGCCCGATCCACCAATTTGCCTACCGTACCAGCACGACGCAAGACTGGACCGTGGTGTCCGGCGACGTCAGCAACTTCGCCCAGCTCCTGGATGCATTCCGTTCGCGCTACGTCGCGCAGCGCCTGCCCGTGCTGGAAGCGTTGATGGCCGACGGCAAGCGCGTGGCATTCCGGACGATCAAGTCCGGTGAGTTTCCCGGCTTTGACATGCAGGAACTGGCCCTGTCGGCCGAAGGCCTGCATATTGATGGCGCCACCTGGCCCTATGAATCGTTGCAGCGCATAGACCTGAACGACTGGACCGAAACGATCACCCTGCAAGACGACAACGGCAAGACCGTGTTTTCATGCGTGGCAACGCGCATTCTCAGCTCGGATCTGCTGGTGAACCTGGTGTACGACCAGTTGGGTCAAACGGCGGAATACGCCTGACGGGAGTCGTCCCGCAAGCAGCGTAACGGGCTTGCTTGATACGTAATGATGAAGGGCCGCCCCAAGCGTTACGAGCGGCCCTTTTGCATGGGGTTTGGTGATTGTTGTTACGAGGATCAATGCCCCGCGTGCAGCGCGGGATTCAGCGTACCCCAGGCCGCGGTGCGGACCAGTGTTTCCACGACGCCCGTCTGTGAATTGCGGCGGAACAGCAACCCATGCTGGCCCGCCAGCGACGCGGCTTTCACCACCGCGCCTTCCGGCGTCAGCACCCGCGTTCCAGCGGTGATGTAGCAGCCGGCTTCCACCACGCAGTCGTCGCCCAGCGAGATGCCGATGCCTGAGTTCGCGCCCAGCAGGCAGCGCTTGCCGATGGATACCACCTGCTTGCCGCCGCCAGACATCGTGCCCATGATGGACGCGCCGCCGCCGATATCGCTGCCGTCGTCCACAATGACGCCCGCGCTGATGCGGCCTTCGACCATCGAGGCGCCCAGCGTACCGGCGTTGAAGTTGCAGAAGCCTTCATGCAGCACGGTCGTGCCCGCCGACAAGTGCGCGCCCAGACGCACGCGTGCCGTATCGGCAATGCGCACGCCGCTGGGCACGACGTAGTCCGTCATGCGGGGAATCTTGTCCACGCCGCGAATTTCCAGCGTTTGCCCCGTGGCGCGCAATTGCCAGCGCAAGGCGTCCACCTGATCCACCGCGCACGGCCCCACGGACGTCCACGCCACGTTGGACAGCACGCCGAACAAGCCATCCAGGTTCGCATCATGCGGGCGGATCAGGCGATGGCTGAGCAGATGCAGCCGAAGATAGGCGTCATGCGCATCGGCGGGCGGCTCATCCAGCGACGCAATGGCGGTGCGCACGGCAACGATATCCACCTTGCGGCGCGTGTCGCGGATCAGGGCCGTGGCCACATGTTCGCCCAGCGCCGCGCGGGCTTCTTCAGGCGTAAGGCGGCGCGTGCCGGCAGCGGGCGTACCCTCGGCCAGCGACGGGCGTGGATACCAGGTGTCAAGCACCGAGCCATCGGCAGCAAGCGTGGCAAGGCCATAGGCAATGGCGCTGGAAGAAGCGGCGGACATAATAATTTTCGGTAAAAAAAATAGAAAAATTCGACGTAGATTCTATGGTTTGGCGCAAGCCTGGCTGGCCATAAAGAGGTTTACATCGAAGGGTTTGCGCGATTTCCATACGCCGAAGGCGATGCGTAGGAGTTTTCTGGCGATGATGTTTAATGCCTGCGTTGAGGCCCAGCCCTTGACTCGTAGCGCTGTGTAGAGGGGTTTGAAGGCAGCTGTTCGGCTTGCTGAGGATGCCGCGTTGTAGGCAAGGCTTCTCAGGGCCGCATCGCCTTGCTTGCTGAGTTTACGCAGGCCTTTGTAGGCGCCAGACTCCTTGGGCCTGGGGTCTAGCCCCGCGTAGGCCACCACGGCGTCCGAGGAGGCGAACGGGATGCGGGCGAAGGCGGTCACCAGTGCGGCCCCAGTCAGCTTTCCCACGCCGGTAATGCTGGTGATTAAGTTGAAGTCGTCGGCCAAGGCGGGTTCGGCAGCGATCTGATCGAGCATTTCGCGCTCAAGAGCGTCTGCCAACTGCGTCAAGGCATCCAACGCTCGCTGGACCTGAGCTTGCGAGCCCACGTGTTTGTGCCGATCGCTGGACAGGCGCAGCCTCGTGCGCGTCGTGACCGCCACCTTGCGTAAGCGTTGGATCTGACTCAGGCGCTCGATGTGCTCCGGGCAAGGTTCGTACCTATGCAACCGCTCGTGCTCGAGCGCCACGTAACGCGCAATCATGACAGCGTCGAGTCGGTCGGTCTTGCCCCGTTGAGCCTGCGACTTGGCGTAATGGTGCAGGGCCTTGGGGTTCAGCACGTAGACGCGCAGCCCACGCTCATATGCCAGGTCGGCCAACAGGCGCTCGTAGCCACCGGTGGACTCCATGGCAAGAACGCTTCCGCGCGGCAGCGTTTGCAACCATTTTTCCAAGCCAGTCGTTGAGTTTTTGACGGCCCGGGTCAACGGCTTGGCCGCCCCGTGCATCGCCACAACAACCTCGGATTTCCCCACATCCACACCAAAGAAAGATTGAGACGTTTGCATCTCTAGACTCCCTGCGATAGCGTTGTGTCTGCTGGGGAAGCCGCGCCCGATTCGTTACCTTGCGATCAATCGGCGGTCATGGCCGCTAGATTCTTAATCGACGTATTTGGGCGGGGTGGGATATCTACCGACGTCAGTCCGCTAGTGACGGCTGATGGATGGGTGCGTCCCGATCCCCAGCACCCCCGAAGCAAGATCGGTAAGTGCTATGAAAACATACAAGGATGGGTGAAGCGCGAGATACCGTTCAAAAGAACACCACCGTAGATCGCGCGCAACCCATCAACCGCCCGTGGATCAACCCGTGACCACCGCAAGATGGGTTACGCGCGATGGGCCACCGGCGCCCTTGCCAGGGACCCCGCGCGCTTCACCCATCCTACGATCCGCGGTAACGCGAATCACCCGTTCAATAGAACACCACCGTGCAACGCGCACAAGCCAACAGCCGCCGGTGGATCAACCCGACCATCGTAGGATGGGTGAAGCGCGAACCGCAGTTCAAAAGAACACCGCCGTAAATCGCGCGCAACCCATCACCCCTACGCCAATTCCTTCAACAGCAATTCCCAGAACTTCAGCCGCTGTTCCAGCGTCGACACCAGCACATACTCATTCAGCGTATGCGCCCCATCCCCATCAGCGCCCAACCCGTCCAGCGTGGGAATCCCCATCGCCGACGTGAAGTTCGCGTCGCTGCCGCCGCCGGTCATCGGCGCGTCTTCCAGCAGGAAGCCCGCCCGATCCGCGTAGCCCTGCACCAGCGACAGCAAGGCCGCCGCCTCGTCCGTCTTCACCATCGGCGGGCGGTTCAGTTCAACGTTGATGTCCAGTTCCACATCCGGCCCCACCGCGCACAACTCACGCATGCGGCGCAGCACGTCTTCGGCAGCGCCCATGTCGGGCACGCGGAAGTCCACCACGCAGCGGCACAACGCCGGCACCGTATTCGTGACCGTGCCGCCCGCAATCGTACCCACGCTGACCGTGATGCCGCGGTCATAGTCGGTCATGGCTTCCAATGCCAGCACCTGGTGCGCCATTTCGCGGATTGCACTGCGACCCTTCTCGTGCTGCATGCCGGCGTGTGCCGGGCGGCCCTTCACGTTCAGGTTGAGCATGCCCGTGCCCTTGCGCGCCGTCACGCACTTGCCGCCGTTCGGGCGGGCCGGCTCGCACACCAGCGCGTACTTGGCGTTGGCGGCAAAGCGTTCAATATGCACGCGGGACGCATGGCTGCCCGTTTCTTCATCCGGCACCACCAGGAAGTCCACCGGCAGTTGCGTCGCGCCGGGCCGCGCCACGCCGGCCAGCGCGGTCAGCGCCAGGTAGATGCCCGCCTTCATGTCATAACTGCCCGGGCCGTAGAGGCGGTCGCCATCAATACGCACCGGGTTCTCCAGCAGCGTGCCCACCGGATGCACCGTGTCCATGTGCGCCAGGATCAGGATGCCGGGGCGCGTGTCGCCGGGGGCGCGGTTGGTGGCGTACAGCAGCGGACCCGTGGTGGGGCCCAGCGACGACAGCTCAACCGTCAGGCCCGCGGCGGCCGCGTAGTCGGCGATGATGCGCGCCATGGCGGCGATGCCTTCGGGAAAGTTGGACGGCGATTCGCATTGCAGCCAGCTTTGAATGCCGGCGACGATCTGTTCAGTGCTCTGGGTGTTGGACATGGCGGGTTCGGTGTTCAGCAATGAAAAAGAGTTGGCGATCAGAATCAGGCGACCTGCTGGCCGGCCAGGCGGGCCAGTTCGGCGTCGTCGGGCATCTTGCCGTCAAACCACAGGCTGGCGCAAACGGCCGACATGGCGCGGCCATCGTGGCCGATGCCGGGCACCACTTGCAGCGTCCAGCCAAACGGCACGCCACGGCGCTCGGCCTCTTGCTTGCCGAACTCGTAGTAGTTCTTGGCGCGCGCAAAGCGGTGCGGGCCTTGGCGCATCGCGGCGGGTTCGGACGGCAGGTTAGGGTCGTCGGTGGCGATGTCCTGATCGCCCGCCAGAATCGTCATCGGGTAGGCCAGCAGCTTGACCAGATGCTCTTCGGTCAGGCCCACGCCGTCCATGCCTTCGGGGAACGGGTAGTCGAACGTGGGCAGCGTGTACCAGCCGGGGTTGCCCGCCGTCACGGCCTTGAACGGCGCGTGCGACTGGCTGCTCATCAGGCGGTGCACGAACTGGCCGCCGGCCGAGTGGCCGAACAGGTAGACGTTCTGGCCGTCGGTGATTTCGCCGTCGATCATGTCCTTGATGACGTTGCCCACCAGCGCGTAGGTCCAGCCATCGATGTGGCGCGGGTTGCCACCAGCCGAGAACACGCGGCCGTTGTTGTAGCTTTCAACGCCGGGCCAGATTTCGTTGGAGAAGGTCAGCGCCACGATCAGCAGCTTGTGCTTGTCGGCCGCTTCGACCCAGAAGTCGCGATATTCATCGCCGTTGCGCAGCACGCCGTGCTGCACGATGACGACAGGGCGGTCGGGCGTGTAGCCGTAGGGGCGATATGTTTGCAGCTTGAACGGACGGTCGGAGTTGCGGTCCTCGTCGATGTACTGGATGGTGTTGCGGCCCGCATGGCCCATTTCGATGGCGATGCGGTCCACGTTGGACATGTCGGAGGGTTTCATCAGGCGCTCGCTTCGTTCAGGTGACAGGCCGACCAGTGGCCCGCCGAGATTTCTTTCAGGGCCGGCGCCTGCTCGCGGCAGCGCGGCATGGCGTGGGGGCAACGGGGGTTGAAGGTGCAGCCCGGGGGCGGGTTCAGCGGCGACGGGATTTCGCCCTTGATCGGTGTGAACTTGCGGCCACGGCGGGCCACGTCCGGCACCTCGGCCATCAAGGCCTGAGTGTACGGGTGGTTGGCGCGCGCGAAGATCTCGGCCGACGTGGAAATCTCCACGATCTTGCCCAGGTACATGATCGCGACGCGGTCCGAGATGTGCTTGACCACGCCCAGGTCGTGGCTGATGAAGAGATACGTAAAACCGTGCTGCTCGCGCAGGTCCATGAACAGGTTGATCACTTGCGCCTGGATCGATACGTCCAGCGCGGCCACGGGTTCATCGCACACCAGGAACTTGGGCGCCACCATCAGCGCCCGGGCAATGCCGATGCGCTGGCGCTGGCCGCCGGAAATCTGGTGGGGAAAGCGGTCGCGGTATTCGGCGTCCAGGCCCACTTCCTTCAAGGCCTGGTCGATACGCGCGGGGATCTCGGCTGGCGGCGCCAGCTTGTGGACCTTCAGCGATTCGCCCAGGATCTGGCGCAGGCGCTGGCGCGGGTTCAAGGACGCTTGCGGGTCCTGGAAAATCATCTGCACGCCCAGCGTATAGGCCAGCTTGTCGGCGCCGCGCAGGCGCACGGCATCGCGGCCCTGGTACAGCAGTTCGCCTTCGGTCTGCCGGTGCAGGCCAGCCACGACGCGGCCCAGCGTGGACTTGCCGCAACCCGACTCGCCCACCAGCCCGACGACTTCGCCGCGCTTGATGGACAGGTCCACGCCGTTCACGGCATACACCGTGCGGCGGTCCAGCGGGCGGCCGGTCAGGGCCAGGATGCGCTGGGCCAGGTCTGGGCGCTGTTCGAATCGCTTGTGGACGTTCTTGAGCTCGATGACGGGAGTATCGGCTTGGCTCATGCTTGCTGTGCCTCGCGGGCTATCGGCACGTAGCAGCGGTAGCTGCGCGGACCTTCGGTGGTAACAGAGGGGGCTTGTTCGGTGCAGCGCGTAATCGCCTTCGGGCAGCGCGGCCGGAACGCACAGCCCGACGGGCGGCCGGCCAGGCTGGGCGCCATGCCGTTGATCTGGTGCAGGCGCGCGCCGGGTTGGGTGGCGCCGGGCATCGAATCCAACAGGCCCCGGGTGTAGGGGTGGCGCGGCGATTCCAGCACCTGTTCAACCGGGCCGCTTTCCACGATGCGGCCGGCATACATGACGGCCACGCGGTCGGCCAGTTCGGCCACCACGCCCAGATCGTGCGTGATCCAGATAAGCGCGGTGTTGTGCTCGCGGCAAATCTCTTGCATGCGGTAGAGAATTTGGCCCTGGATGGTGACGTCCAGCGCGGTGGTGGGCTCGTCACAGATGATCAGGTCGGGCTTGTTCAGCATGGCGATGGCGATCGCCACGCGCTGGCGCATGCCGCCGGAGAACTCATGCGGGTAGCTCTTCAGCCGCTTTTCGGGCGACGGAATGCCCACCATCTCCAGCGCTTCGCGGCAGCGTTCCTCGGCTTGTGCCCGGGATACGTTTTCGTGCGTGAGGATGGCTTCCATCATCTGCTCGCCGATGCGCAGCACCGGGTTCAGCGTCATCAAGGGGTCCTGGAAGATCATGGCGATGCGGTTGCCGCGCAACTGGCGCATCTGCTCTTCCGTGAACTTGCGCAGGTCCGTGCCCTTGAAGTTCACTTCGCCGTCGACGACTTCCCCGGGTGGGTCGATCAGGCCCAGCAGCGAGAAACCGGTCACGGATTTGCCGGAGCCGGATTCGCCGACCAGGCCCACGATTTCACCGCGGCGCACGGTAAGGTCGACGCCATCGACGGCCAGATACGCGCCGGCTTCGGTATGGAATGCGGTGCGCAGGCCGCGCACATCAAGAAGAATATCGCTCATTTCAGTAGTCCATTGCGCCACAGGCGACGGGCGGGCGTCATCGCTTGGGATCCAGGCTTTCACGCAGGCGGTCGCCCACGATGTTGATGGAAAGAATCAGCACCAGCAGGGCGATACCCGGGAACAGGCTGATCCAGTAGTCGCCGGACAGCAGGTATTGGAAGCCGTTGGAAATCAACAGGCCCAGCGACGGCTCGGTGATCGGCACGCCGACGCCCAGGAACGACAGGGTGGCTTCCAGCGCGATCGCGGTGGCGATCTGGATGGTGGCGAACACCATGACGGGGCCCAGGCAGTTGGGCAGCAGGTGGAACACCATGATGCGCCAGGCCGGAAAGCCCAGGTTGGCGGCGGCTTCCACGTATTCCTTGCGGCGTTCCTGCAGCGCGCGGCTGCGCATGATGCGGGCATAGTGCCCCCACTGCACCAGCACCAGCGCCAGGATGACTTTGTCCACGCCGCGCCCCAGCACCACCAGCAGCACCAGCGCCACGAGAATGGTCGGAAAGCCCAGGATGAAGTCGACGATGCGCATCAGGATGGTGTCGACCAGGCCGCCCACGTAGGCGGCGATCAGGCCGATGGCGCCGCCGATGGCGGTGGCCAGCACCACGGCCGACAGGCCCACCATCAGGCTGATGCGCAAGCCATACAGGATGGCGCTGAGCATGTCGCGGCCCTGGTCGTCGGTGCCCAGCCAGGCGATGCTGCCGTCCATCAGCGCCTGGCGCGGCGCCAGGCGGCCGTCCAGCAGCGACAGATTGGCCAGGTCGTAGGGATTCTGCGGCGCGAAGTAGGGCGCGAAAACCACCAGGATGATCAGGACGGCTAGCGCGATCACGGAGCCGCGCACGGTGGGACGCGCACGGAGTTTCTTCAGGATGGAGGCACGCTGCGGGGTCTCGGCCAAAGGCTGGACGGTGCGGGTGCGGCCGGAATTGGGAATGTTAGCCATGGCGGATTATTGAGCGGGGGCCACGAGCTGCACGCGCGGGTCGAGCGCGGCGTACAGAATGTCCACAACCAGGTTGATGACCACGAAGATCAGGGTGACGAGCATCACGTAGGCGACCACCACAGGGCGGTCCAACTGGTAGACGCTGTCGATCAGCAGCTTGCCCATGCCCGGCCACGCGAACACGGTTTCGGTGATGGTGGAATAGGCGATCAGGCTGCCGAACTCCATGCCGATCACGGTCACGACCGGGATCAGGATGTTGCGCAGGATGTGGCGGCGCACGATGCGGCCGGGCTTGACGCCCTTGGCGCGCGCGAATTTCACGTAGTCCTGGCTGCGCGCCTCGACCACGCCGGACGCGGTCAGGCGCAGCACCAGCGCAATGTTGGCCAGCGCCAGGTTGATGGCCGGCATGATCAGGTGCGACCAGCCGTCGGCGGTCAGGATGGACAGGCGCACGCCCAGCACGGTGACCGTATCGCCGCGCCCGGTGGCCGGCAGCCAGCCCAGCCACACGGCGAACAGCAGAATCAGCATCATGCCCTGCCAGAAGTTCGGCAGCGAAAAGCCCAGTACCGACGACGACATGATGCCCCGGCCCAGGTAATCGTCGCGGTACAGGCCGGCGACCAGCCCCAGCGGAATCCCGATCACACAGGTCAGCATGATGGCCACGATGACCAGTTCGAACGTGGCGGGAATGCGCTGCACGATCAGTTCAATGGCCGGGATGCCATGCACGAAAGACGTGCCCAGGTCGCCGTGCAGCGCGCGCCACAGGAACCCGGTGTATTGCTGCCAAACCGGCAGGTCCAGGCCCAGGCGGGCGATCATCGCCTCGCGAGCTGCCTGGCTGGCTTCGGGGCTGACCAGCAATTCGATCGGGTCGCCCACGGCATACACCGCGAAAAAGACCACGACCGAAACGGCCAGCAGTACGAACAGACTCTGTATCAGTCTGCGCAGGATGAACAAGGCCACGTGATGATTTCCTTGGTGGGCTCAGGGTTGCTTGGCGCCGAGTGTTGACTTGGCGTGTTTGGCCGATATGGCCAGGGGTTTTTCAAAGTCAGACGATAGCTTGCGCGAGTCGGACCACGGTGACGCCAGGGCGCAGATTGGCGGTGGACGGCATGATCAGCACGCAGTCGTCATAGGGCGTGACAACGGCTTCGCCTTCGGACCAACCGATGACGGTGCCCGCCGTGGCCAAGGTTTCAAGGCCCTTCCAGGGCTGGTCGAAACGGAAGTCCGCGCTTTTGGCGGCGATGGCGTGGGTGACGCGCAGCGCGCGTTGGGCCGTTGCGGCGGGCGCGAACCAGGTGTCGGGGATATCGCCGCGGTCCACCGTGCCGGCTTCTACCAGGAAGCGCGCCATCTGGTCCACCGCCACGCCGCGCGCTTCGGGCGCGCCGTGGAAGCCGCATTCGATCAGCAGCGAGCGCGTGCCGTTGTCGCCGGCTTCGCCAAAGCGGCCGTAGTCGCGCATGCGCACGCCGGCGGCATGGCCCGCGTCCGCGATGATGGTGGCGGGGTTGCCCAGCGCCAGCGCCAGGTCGATATTGCGCTGTTCCATGCCGGTCAGTTGCAGCGGCACGTCGGAATTGCTCATGGAATGAAAGTCCAGCAGCCAGTCAGCCTGTTCCACCCACGGGCGGATCTGCGCGGCGCGGCGGCGTTCCTGGCTGATCGGCACGCTGAGCTTGTCGTCGCTCCAGACGCGGTTCATGTCTTCGTCGACAAAACGCGCGGGCGCGTAGTTGGTGGAGTCGAACCGGTCGAATGCCGCCAGGTTGCAAAAGGCCAGGGTCAGCGAGCCCCGGCGGGGGCGCAGCCCGGCCGCCAGCGCTTCCTTCAATGCCCAGGCGCCGCACAGCTCGTTGCCGTGGATCAATGCGCTCAGCATCACCCGCTTGCCCGGCACGCCGGAATCAAAATGCCAGACGCCGGGCGTATCCGTATTGCCCAAACGCTCCGACGACAAATCCGGACAGGCAAGAAGAAAGGGGCGCGGCTGAACCGCGGGGGATGGCGTGGGCATGAGGAACTCCGATGAAGCGGGGGAATTGTATAGGGATCCGGCAAAAGAAAACGGCTGCGCGAGGCAGCCGTTTTACGGTTCAGACGAACCAGATTACTTCTTTTCGGGCGTGACCGACGTCGCCAGGGTGTATTGGTCGCGGCGGCCTTCGTAGGTGATGCCCTTGCGGAACGCCCAGATGCTGCTTTCAAAGTGCAGGGGAATCAGCGGCACGTTGTCCAGGGCGATCTGGGTGGCTTGCTCAAGCAGCTTTTCGCGCTTGGGGGCGTCAACCGTCACAATGGCTTCCTTGTAGACCTTGTCGAAATCGGCATTGGAGAAGCCGCCGTAGTTGCTGGTGCCCAGGCTCTTGGGCGAATCCAGCGACGCGACCCACAACTGGAACAGCGCCGAGGCTTCACCCGTTTCCGCCGGCCAGCCGCCCATCGAGAAGCTGAACTCGCGCTTGGCGCGCTTGGGGAAATAGATCGAGGCCGTCATGGCGTCCACGTTGGTCTTGATGCCGACGCGGGCCAGGTACTGAGCCACGGCCTGGGCAATCTGGCCATCGTTGACGTAGCGGTCGTTGGTGGACGACAGCGTCAATTCAAAGCCGTTGGGGTAACCGGCTTCGGCCAACAGCTTCTTGGCGCCTTCGGGGTCGTACTTGATTTCCGGGGCCTTGGGCAGCGCGCCGAACATGCCGTCGGGCATGAACTGGTAGGCCGGGGTGGCCATGCCGTCCATGATGCGGGCGGTGATGGTCTTGCGGTCGATGGCCATCGAAATAGCCTTGCGCACACGCAGGTCCTGCAGCGGGTTCTTGCCGTCGGCGCTCTTGACGAACGGGCTCGGGTTGCGCGCCACGTCCGGCTGGAAGAACACCAGGCGGGTGGACGGCGTGGCCACGAAGCCGAACTTCGGGTTGTCCTTCAGGCGGGGCAGATCGCGCGCGGCGGGGTTTTCGATCATGTCGAAATCACCCGACAGCAGGCCGGTCAGGCGCGGGCCGGCGGACGGCACCGGCACGAACTTCACTTCCTTCCAGGCCGGCTTTTCGCCCCAGTAGTTCTCGTTGCGGACGAGTTCGATGCCCGTGCCCTTCACGTAGGACTTCAGGGTGTACGGGCCGGTGCCGATGGCGTCCTTGCCGTTGTTGAAGTCGGCAACCGTGGGCCATGCGCCCGTCACGCCGCAACCCTTCTTGGGGTCGAACGTCAACTTGCCGTGCTCAACAATGCCGTTCCAGATGATGGGCAGCGAGCGGGCCAGCTCGGCGGGCATCAGCGGGAAGGGTTCGGCGGTCTTGATGATGACGGTGTGCGCGTCGGGCGTCTGCACGTCGGCGATGCGCTTGGTCATGTCCATGTAGGACTGCGACACGTTGGTTTCGTTGTTCAACGTGCGGCAGATCGTGAACAGCACGTCTTCGGACGTGAACGGCTTGCCGTTCGAGAATTTGACGTCGTCGCGCAGCTTGAATTCCCAGGTCAGGTCGTCCAGGTTCTTCCAGGACGTGGCCAACTGGGGCTTCAACTTCATGTCGGCGCTGCGGCCCACCAGCGAATTGTAGACGTGCGCGGAGAACGCATCGTTCTGCGTCATCTTGTGATAGTGGGGATCCGCCGAAGTGGGTTCGGCCGACAGGCCGATCTTCAGCGTCTGGGCTTGAGCGGCTGCCAAGGGAATGGCGGCGGCCACAAGGGCCAGGGTGGTGCGCAACTTCATGGTGACAACTCCGGAGGAATAACGAACCGGATCGTGCCTGCGCAAAAACCACCGCGGCTGCGGCCGAACACTTTTTCGGCCGCAGAAAATGGGATGGATTGGCGCCTGGCACAACGGCAAGGGGCCGATTATCAATAGGGGCTTCGCGCGTTGTCAATGAAGAACGGCGAATCTGGCGCTAGGGAAAACGCCGAGAAGAGGGTGCAGCGGGGAACGAAAATGGCGGCAAAGGTGCCAACATCGGCACCGAATGCCTGCCGTTGGGGCGCTTGCCGGGCAAGCGGGCCGCACAACGGCAACGCGCCGGGCGAAACCGCGGATATCTATTGCGGTTTCAGCCCAGCGCGGCTGTTTTTACCACTGCGAGCCGGAGAAGCGCGAGCTGGCGGCGCGAGCCTTGTTCATCGATTCGTTCACTTCGTCGATGAAGGCAAACACGCTGGCGACAGCGGCGATCACGGCTTGGCCGGCCTTTTTCAGGCTGGTCAGCGGATGGGAATTGGGTTGGTTCTCGAGGGCGCCGCGGAGCAGGTCGCGCTCCAGCGCGTCGGTCAGGCGGGCAGTGCTATTCAGGGTCAGTTCGCTCATGGTCTTTCTCCAGTCCGTTTCGTCTTGGTGAAAACCATTATAGGGATAACCCTAGTCACAAGCAATGATCTTTTCAGGGAAAACCCTAGTATGTTGTAAAAATGTTTATTTGACGGGGACTTAGCCGCGGAAGCTGCCCCAGTTTTCGTTCCGCAAGGCGCGGGCGGCGTCAGCGAGTTCACCCGCCGTTAAGCCGATTGGGCCGATTCCCTGGGCCACTAGCGCGTCGGCCGCGGCGCCGTGCAGCCAGACTGCCCCGGCCACGGCTTGGTCCACCGGCAGTTTTTGCGCCAACAACGAGCCAAGCATGCCGGCCAATACGTCGCCCGTACCCGCCGTGGCCAAACCCGGGTTGCCGCTGGTGTTGATCCGTATGTCGCCCGCCGGGCTGCAGACGATGGTGCCCGCGCCCTTCAGTACGATCCAGCCGTGGTAACGCTGCGCCAGTTGCCGGGCCGCGCCGGGCCGGTCGGCCTGGATCTGTGCGGCGCTGACGCCCAGCAAGCGCCCGGCTTCGGCGGGATGTGGGGTCAGCACGAGCGGGCCCGCGCCCCAATTGGGCTGGATGCCGCCCGTGGCCAGCAGGTTCAGGCCGTCAGCGTCCAGCACCAGCGGGGCTTCGCGCCGCAACACGAATAATTCCGACAGCGCGTTGGCCGCAAGCGCATCCGTGCCGATGCCGCAGCCCGCCACCCAGGCGGTCACGCCCCAGTCCGAGTCCAATAGCGAACGGGCGTCGCGCAGCATCAGTTCGGGTTGCAGCGGGTCGCACGCCAACGGCGCGGTTTCCTGGGCGAAGCCGACCAGCACCTTGCCGGCGCCCGTCTTCAATGCGGCGCGGGCGGCCAGCAGCGCGGCCCCGGTCATGCCCGGCCCGCCGCCCACAACGCCGACGGTGCCGAAGCTGCCTTTGTGCGTGTCTTGCCCCCGGGGGGCGAACAGGGCGGGCAGGCTGGCGCGGTCGATGGGGGCGCCGACGGACGGGACGAGGGTGTTCATTGGCTGAGGCTCCATGGGAAAGCGGCGGGGCGGGCGCCCGCGTATCCACTATAGTGCGCAAAAACGCGCCGGGCAGAAGGCTCGCGCAGCGGCTAAAGACAACGCGGAGTAGACAATGACTGATATCACGCTGCAACACTATTCAGCCTATGAATCCCTGAAGCTGCGCCGGCATCCCGGCGGGGTGCTGGAGGTGATCATGGGGGCCAAGGGCGGCCAGCCCGGCAAGCTGTCCACGGCGGACGACCGCATGCACCGCGAGTTGGCCGACATCTGGCGCGACATCGACACCGATCCCGACACCCGCGTGGTGGTGATTCGGGGTGAAGGCAAGGGCTTTTCGGGCGGCGGCGACCTGGAACTGGTGCAGCAGATGGCCGACGATTTCGACGTGCGTACCCGCGTGTGGCGGGAAGCCCGCGATCTGGTCTACAACATCATCAATTGCAACAAGCCCATCGTGTCCGCCATGCACGGCGCGGCCGTGGGAGCGGGGCTGGTGGCGGGTTTGCTGGCCGACATTTCAATCGCGGCGCGCGATGCACGCATTATTGACGGCCACACCCGTTTGGGCGTGACGGCGGGCGACCACGCCGCCATCGTCTGGCCGCTGTTGTGCGGCATGGCCAAGGCCAAGTATTACCTGATGCTGTGCGAAACCGTGACCGGCGAAGAGGCGGAGCGGATCGGCCTGGTGTCGTTGTGCGTGGATGAAGCCGAGCTGATTTCGCGCGCGTTCGAGGTGGCCAACAAGCTGGCGGCAGGCTCGCAGACGGCGATACGCTGGACCAAATATTCGCTGAACAACTGGCTGCGCATGGCGGGGCCAAGCTTTGATACGTCGCTGGCTTTGGAATTCATGGGGTTTGGCGGGCCGGACGTGAAAGAGGGGATTCAATCGTTGCGCGAACGCCGGGCGCCGAATTTTCGGCCGGATTCACCGTTTTGAACGGTGTTGTTTGATGGCGGCTGTTTGATGGGTTTGCGCGGTTGGCGGCCGGGTTCTTTTGTCGGTCGTGCCGCGCCGCACCCATCCTACGTCCCAACCGTAGGATGGGTGAAGCGCGAATGACCCGACGTCAGAACGCCAAAGCCCAACGCGCGCAACCCATCGCTTCGTCCCTATTTCTTAAAAAACTTCGCGAACGCCGCCTGCGCTTCCTCTGTCTGCAGGCGGGCGCGGAACTGCTGGGCTTCATAATCCAGCGTTTCCTGTATGGCCTGGCGGTCCGCACGTTTCATCATGGCCTTGGTCAGGCGCAGCGCGGCGGGCGGTTGGCGCGCCAAATCAGCAGCCGTGGCCTGGGCCGCGGCCAGCGCCTGGCCTTGTGGCGTAACCGACGTCGCCAAGCCGGCTTCGCGCGCGTCTTCGGCGGAAAATGCCTTGCCCTGCAACAGCCATTCGGCAGCGCGACGCCCGGCCAGTCGGGGCATCAACAGACTGGAGGCGCCCTCCGGGCACAGGCCCAGCGCCACGAATGGCATGCGCAGCGTGGCGCCTTCGCCGATGTGGACAAAGTCGCAATGCTGCAGCAGCGTCACGCCGATGCCGATTGCGTAGCCTTCGACCGCGGCAATGACCGGGACCTCGGCGGAGGACAAGGCCCGCAGGAACGTCAGCCCGGCGCTGTCGCCCGCCCCACGCTCAGCCTGAAAGTCGCGCAGGTCGTTACCCGCCGTGAAGTGTTCGCCCGCCCCGGTCAGGATCACCGCTGACACTGCCTGATCGGCGCTGGCCAGGGAAATCTGTTCGGTCAGCGCCGCGTAGGTGGCCGTGTCCAGCGCGTTGCGGCGGTCCTGGCGGTTGATGACCAGGGTCAGCACCGCGCCATCACGGCTGACTGTCAGGCCCGCGCTCATGCGAACGACCTGGCGTTCAGTTGCGCCTTGGCCTCGGCGTATTCGCGGCGCAGCGTCTCGACGATCTCCCGGGTCGGGAGCACGCTGGCGATGCCGCCCACGCCCTGGCCGGCGCCCCAGATGTCTTTCCACGGCTTGACGCGTGTCGATCCGAAATTGGACGCGCCGCTGTCAGGCTGCGGCAGGTTGGCCGGGTCCAGCCCCGATGCGGTGATGCTGGCCTTCAGATAGTTGCCGGGAATGCCCGTGAAAAACGGGGTGTACAGAATGTCGGACGCGCTGGCCTCGACGATGGCGGACTTGTAGCCCTCGCTGGCGTTGGCTTCCTGGCTGGCGATGAAGCGCGTGCCCATGTAGGCAAAGTCGGCGCCCATGGCCAGCGCGGCCAGAACATGCGCGCCGGACGTGATGGCGCCCGACAGGATCAGCGGGCCGTCGTAAAAACGGCGCACTTCGGACAGCAACGCGAACGGGCTGAGCGTGCCCGCATGGCCGCCGGCGCCCGAGCACACCAGGATCAGGCCGTCCACGCCCGCTTCCAGCGCTTTTTCGGCGTGGCGCAGCGTGGTGACGTCGTGAAAGACCTTGCCGCCCCAGTCGTGCACACCCTTGACCAGGTCTCCCGGCGCGCGCAGGCTGGTGATGATCAGCGGCACGCGGTGGCTGGCGCACACGGCCAGGTCCTGTTCCAGGCGGTCGTTGGACTGGTGGATGATCTGGTTGACCGCGAACGGCGCCACGGCAGCGCCGGGGTTGGCTTCGCGGTACGACGCCAGCCCGGCCTGGACTTCGTCCAGCCAATCGGTCAAGAGGCTTTGCGGGCGCGCGTTCAGCGCGGGAAACGAACCCACGATGCCGCTTGTGCACTGCGCAATCACCAGTTGCGGGTTGGACACGATGAACATGGGGGCGCTGATGACCGGCAGGGACATCTGGCCATACAAATCTGTCACAAGAGAGTGGGGCATAGCGTCGTCGCGTTGTGTTCAGGTCAGTCCAGAAAAGGCGTTCCGCGATTGGGCCTTGAGCCTTGAAAGCGGATATGCCTATAATTACCTACCGACCGTCCGGTAATTAATTAATCTTTATTTAACGGCATGCGCCGAACCGCTGTCAATGGAGGCCCGCGCGGCCTGCCCGCAGCCTCAGGCGCGGCCCTTGCAAAGGCTGTCATGGCGACCTCCGCCCCTCCTGCTCAGAAACGCGCCCGCGCTGGCCGGCCCCCCACCCTGGTGGCCCCGCGTGAACGCATCCTGGAAGAAGCCGCCAAGCTGTTCGCGCAAAGCGGCTACGACGGCAGCTCGGTGGCCGACCTGGCCGCCGCCATCGGCGTGTCCAAGGCGGCCATCTATCACTACTACACCACCAAGCAGGACATCTACGACGCCATCATCCTGGGCGTATTGAACGGGCTGACGCAAAACGTCGGCCAGGACGTGGCCGATGCCCAGGGCGCCGCAGACCGGCTGCGCGCGTTCATGGTGGGCCACGCCCGCTACTTTGAACAGCACCACGCCGAATTCGTCACCATGCTGATCGGTTATTCCGGCATGGCGCTACCCGAACGCGAAGACGCCGCCCGCCTGCGCGACGGCTACGAAAAGCGCCTGCGCGAACTGATCGCCCAGGGCGTGGAACAAGGCGTGTTCCGCCCGCTGGACGTGGCCGCCACCGGCCGCGCCGTGCTGTCCATGCTGAATTGGATGGTGCGTTGGTACAAGCCCGGCCAGGGCGATAGCGCCGAAGCCATCGCCGCCGGTTACTTCGATTTATTGGTCGGCGGCATGCGCGCCTGATCGCGCCGCCGTCCGGAAACGCATTGCTTATCTACTGAGACTTCCATCATGGCCCTCGACACCGAAACCCTGAACCTGTTGCTGGACGCCGTGCACCGCTTTGTGCACGAACGTTTGATTCCCGCCGAAGACGAACTGGCCTCTAGCGGCCAGGTGCCGCCGGACATCGTTAACGAAATGCGCGAGCTGGGCCTGTTCGGCTTGTCGATTTCGCCCGACTTCGGCGGCCTGGGCCTGACGATGGAAGAGGAAGTGCGCGTGGTGTTCGAACTGGGCCAGACCTCGCCCGCGTTCCGTTCGCTGGCCGGCACCAATATCGGCATCGGCTCGCAAGCCATCGTGCTGGCGGGCACCGACGAGCAACGCGCGCGCTACTTGCCCAAGCTGGCCAGCGGTGAATTGATCGGCTCGTTCGCCTTGACCGAGCCGGACGCCGGTTCCGACGCCATGGCGCTGCGCCTGTCCGCCGAGCGTGATGGCGACGGCTATGTGCTCAACGGCACCAAGCGCTACATCACCAACGCACCCATCGCCGGCCTGTTCTCGGTGATGGCGCGCACCGCGCCCGAACGCCGCGCCAATTCCATTTCGTGCTTTCTGGTCGAAGCCGGCACGCCTGGCCTGATCATCGGCAAGCCCGACAAGAAGATGGGCCAGGCAGGCGCCTTGACCAGCGACGTGGTGTTCGACAACTGCCGCGTGCCCGCCAGCGCCTTGCTGGGCGGGGAAGAGGGCAACGGCTTCCGGACGTCGATGCGCGTGCTGGACAAGGGCCGGCTGCACATTTCGGCGCTGTGCGTGGGCATTGCCGAGCGCCTGTTGTCCGACGCGGTCAAGTACGCGCTGGAACGCAAGCAGTTCGGCCAGCCCATCGCCGAATTCCAACTGATCCAGGCGATGATCGCCGACAGCCAGGCCGAACTCTATGCCGCCCGCTGCATGGTGCTGGACGCCGCCCGCATGCGCGACCGCGGCGAGAACACCACCATGCAGGCCGCCTGCTGCAAGCTGTATTCGACCGAAATGGTGGGCCGCGTGGCCGACCGCGCCGTGCAGATCCATGGCGGCGCGGGCTATATGTCCGAGTACGCCGTGGAACGTTTCTACCGCGACGTGCGCTTGTTCCGCATCTTCGAGGGCACCTCGCAGATCCAGCAACTGGTGATCGCGCGCGAGACGATCAAGGCGCATTCCTGAGCCGGCAGCAAGCGGAAATCCGGCCAGAGTGTCCAAACAGCTAATATCCGGATTGACGAATGGTGCTCTGGGCGCGACCCTAACGGTCCGCGTCCGGGTATGACGCGCTGGCGGCCCGGGCCGCCAGCATGACGGAATTCCAGTCTGGCTTCGCGCATGGCCGCAAGCCGGACGTTTTCATTTCTCATCTAGCGAAAAGACTACAGATGTCGCAACGTCCTGCTCCCCTTACCGGCATCCGCGTGCTGGACCTGACCCGCGTGCTGGCGGGCCCCTGGTGCACCCAGAACCTGGCCGATCTTGGCGCCGAAGTGATCAAGATCGAACGGCCCGGCGCGGGCGACGATACGCGCGCCTGGGGGCCGCCCTACCTGAAGGACGAAGCGGGCAACGACACCACCGAAGCGGCCTACTACCTGTCCGCCAACCGCAACAAGATGTCGGTGGCGCTGGACATCGCGTCGCCGCGCGGCGCCGAGCTGGTGCGTGAACTGGCGCTGCAAAGCGACATCCTGGTTGAAAACTTCAAAGTGGGCGGCCTGAAGAAATACGGGCTGGACTACGAAAGCCTGAAGGCCATCAACCCGCGCCTGATCTATTGCTCGATCACCGGTTTCGGCCAGACCGGCCCCTATGCCAGCCGCCCCGGCTATGACTTCATGATCCAGGGCATGGGCGGGCTGATGAGCATCACCGGCGAACGCGACGACCTGCCCGGCGGCGGTCCGCAAAAGGCCGGCGTGGCCGTGGCCGATCTGATGACCGGCATGTATTCCACGGTAGGCATCCTGGCCGCCCTGCTTGAACGCGCCAACAGCGGTTTGGGCCAGCACATCGACATGGCCTTGCTGGACTGCCAGGTCAGCATGATGGCCAACCAGAACTTGAACTTCATGACCTCGGGCGTGGCGCCCCAGCGCGCGGGCAACGCGCACCAGAACCTGGTGCCGTACCAAGTGTTCGCCGCGGCTGATGGCCATTTGATCGTGGCGGTGGGCAACGACAGCCAGTTCCGCAATTACTGCGGCGCCATCGGCCTGCCCGAGTTGTCGGCCGACCCGCGTTTTTCCACCAATCCCCAGCGCGTGAAGAACCGTACCGAGCTGGTGCCGTTGCTGGCCGAACGCATGGCCACTGGCGCGCGCGACCACTGGCTGGCCGCGCTGGAAGCCGTGGGCGTGCCGGCCGGCCCCATCAACACGCTGGATCAGGTCTACGAAGACCCGCATGTGCTGGCGCGGCAGATGAAGCGCGAGCTGCCGCATCCGGCCGCCGGCAAGGTGCCGATGGCCGCCAGCCCGTTGAAGTTTTCCGATAGCCCCGTTGAATACCGCCGTCCGCCGCCCATGCTGGGCGAGCACACCGTGCAGGTGCTGGCGGAAAAGCTGGGCTTGTCGGCCGAAGACATCCAGGCGCTGGCCCAAAGCCAGCCTTGATCGCGGCGGGGTGGCCGCACGCCGCCCCGCTTGCCACGCGCCATGCCGCGGCGCGCACCATCCATTCCAATACAGGCAGGAGAGAGTTGATGACGGAGATTCAAACCATCGGCGTCGTGGGCGCCGGGGCCATGGGGCGCGGCATTGCGCAGATCGCGGCGCAAGCCGGATTGCGCGTGCGTTTGTACGACACCAGCGCCGATGCGATCGCGGCCGCGCGCGAATCCTTGCGCCAAACCTGGGACAAGCTGGCGCAAAAGGGCAAGCTGACCGCCGCCGATGCGCAAGCCGCCTTGGAGCGTGTGGAGCCCGCCACCGCGCTGACCGACATGTCGGCCTGCCAGCTGGTGGTGGAAGCCATTGTTGAACGGCTGGACGTGAAGCGCGACCTGTTCGCGGCGCTGGAAGGCGTGGTGTCGGAAGACTGCATCCTGGCGTCGAACACGTCGTCCTTGTCCATCACCGCCATCGCGGCTGCTTGCAAGCACCCGCGCCGCGTGGTGGGCTATCACTTCTTCAACCCGGTGGCGTTGATGAAGGTGGTTGAAGTGATCGATGGCCTGCGCAGCGCGCCCGAAGTGGGCGATGCATTGGCGGCATTGGCCCGCCGCATGGGCCACACGCCCGTGCGCGCCAAGGACATGCCCGGCTTCATCGTCAACCATGCCGGTCGTGGCATGAATACCGAAGGCCTGCGCGTGGCGCAAGAAGCGGTGGCCACGTTTGCGCAAGTCGACGCCGTGATGCGCGAGCAGGCCGGCTTTCGCATGGGGCCTTTTGAACTGCTGGACCTGACCGCGCTGGACGTGTCGCACCCGGTGATGGAATCCATCTACCGCCAGTTCTTCGACGAAGCGCGTTTCCGCCCGTCGCCGATCACGACCGTGCGCCTGGCGGGCGGGCTGATCGGCCGCAAGGCGGGCGAAGGCTTCTACGTCTACGCCGACGGCCAGAAGCAGGTGCCGGCCGAACCGCCCGTGCCGGCGCTGCCGGAAGGCCTGAAGGTCTGGGTCAGCCCCAAGCACGCGGAAGGCTACGCGCGCGCATCGGCACTGATCGAAAAGCTGGGCGCCACGTTGGTGACAGGTGCAACTCCCGATGCCGACGCGCTGATTGTCGTCACGCCGTTTGGTGATGATGTGTCGACATCGGTGTCCGCCCAAGGCTTGAACGCCGGCCGCACGGTGGGTTTGGATACCTTGTATGCCTTCGACAGCGCCAAGCGCCGCACCGTCATGGTGTCGCCCGCCACCGAAGCCAAATGGCGCGACGCCGCGCACGCGCTGCTGGCCGCCGATGGCGTGCCGGTCACGGTGATCGAAGACTCGCCGGGCTTTATTGCGCAGCGCATTGTGGCCATGATCGTCAACATCGCCAGCGACATCGCGCAGCAGCAGATCGCCACGCCGGAAGACATCGATCAAGCCGTGACGCTGGGCCTGGGTTACCCGGTGGGTCCGTTGGCCTTGGGCGACAAGCTGGGCGCCGACCGCATCCTGGAAATCCTGAAGAGCATGCAACGCGTGACCGGCGACCCGCGCTACCGCCCCAGCCTCTGGCTGCAACGCCGCGTCCAATTGGGCCTGTCGCTGCTGAAATCGTCCGACACGTAGGATGGGTGAAGCGCGCGAAAGTCGGCAGAAGAATTCTGACGGGCAACGCGCGCAACCCATCAGGCAGCGCCCCAAGCTTCACCTGATCCAGGCGAGAAAAAACCCCCTGAGTTTCTTCTTCAGGGGGTTTCTTATTTGTACGGTTGCTTGATGGGTTGCGCGCGTTGGGCGGTATCTCAGTGGCATGAATCCTGCCGCGCTTCACCCATCCTACTTGGCGTGGTCGACCATGTATTGGACGGCTGCGCGGATGTCTTCTTCCGAGGCGTTGGCGGCGCCGCCCTTGGGGGGCATGGGCGGCTTGCCTTGCATGGCGACCTTCACCATGGCGTCCATGCCGGTCTTGATGTAGGGTTCCCAGGCGGCCTTGTCGCCAAACTTGGGCGCGTTGGCCACGCCGGTGGCGTGACAGGCGAAGCAGACGCTCTTGTAGAGCTTTTCGCCGGCCGGGTTGACGGCGGCGGCCTGTTGTGGGGCGGCGGCGGGAGCGGCGGCAGTGGCGGGCGCGGGAGCGGCAGCAGGCGTGGCGCCAGATGCAGCGGCAGGAGCAGCAGCAGCAGGAGCAGCGGCAGCAGTAGCTGCCGGAGCCGCACCAGCGGCCGGCGCCGCGGCAACGGCCGGCGCGGCATCGGCCGCCGCGGCATCCGCTTCCTTCTTCGCGCCTTCTTCGGCGGGGGCGGCGGGTTCGGGCAGCGATGCGCCGGACTTGTTGGCCATGTAGACCACCGCGCGCGCGACTTCGTAGTCGGACAGCGTGGGGTTGCCGCCCTTGGCGGGCATGCCGCCCTTGCCGTGCAGGGCCACGTTCAGCATGGTGTCGTAGCCGGCCTTGATGAAAGGCGCCCAGGCCGCGTTGTCGCCCATTTTGGGTGCGCCGGCCACACCGGCGGTGTGACAGGCCGTACAGACGGCGGCAAAGACCTGTTCGCCCGTCTTGAAGACTCGGGGCGCGTTGGCGTCTACCAGTTCAAACCCCGCGACCGGGGCGATGCGCTTGGTAATGGCTTCCGGGGTCAGCGTGTCCGAGCCGGCTCCGGTCTTGTTGCCGGAGACCACCATGTTCACCAACAGGATGATGATGGCGATTGGGATCACGAAAGACAGGACGATCGTGACGACCAGTTGCTTGGGGGTCTTGATGGGGGAGGAGTGCTCTTCTATGTGTTCCTGCTCGTTGCTCATGACCAAATCCTGCTAACGGGTGGGGCGCCTGACGGCGGCAACAGAAAATCAGTAACTGCACAAATCGGCGAACAAGTCGGGCATCCGCCTGCAAGCAAACGCTGGATTATATAACGGTGTCAGGGACGCACGTCCAATGCCTCTGGCCGGGTTTTCGATGAGATTCGCAGAAGATTTAATGCGCTTCATGCAGGCCACTCAAAACTAGGTACAATGTCGCCTCTTTGCGCTGCGCCCGTAGTTCAATGGATAGAATGAGAGTTTCCGAAGCTCTTGATACAGGTTCGATTCCTGTCGGGCGCACCACTAGATCAAAGACTTACGTTTTTTTGGGCCCATTTTGGGCCCAAACCACGCAAATTAACGCGAGTTCTTTAGAGTCCTTTTAGGTCTCTGGTGGGGGCAAATGCTCCGCATATAGCGCTGTCATTTTCGCCTTTTCCCGCTGGTTGGATTCGCCATCGATCCACTTGGAATAGACCCGAAAGAACATCTGCGCGTTCTTGTGGCCCATCTGGCGCGAGAGATACCCAGGATTCATCCCAGCGTGCAGTCCGAGCGTGGCGTATGTATGCCGCGTTTGGCGGGCATCCCGATCCCGGATCCCTAACGCGGCAAGCGTTGGGCGCCACACCTTTCGAACCGCATCCGCCGTATCAACGAACGGCTTTCCTGTATCAGGATTCAGGAAGACATGGCCTCCAGGTTCAAACGTAAGTTGCCTCTGTCGTCTGATAGCTTCCAGCGCCGGCCCTTGTAGGTCCACGTCTCGCGACTTGTACGTCTTGGTAGCTTTGTTGTGGCGCCTTACTAGCGCCCGGTCGATTCGGATTTGCTCCCTTGAAAGATCCACGCGAGGCCACTGAAGGGCGATCTGCTCCGAAGGCCTGACACCGGTAAAAAACGCGACTTCGAAATAGTTGCGCCAGGTCGCACTGAAGTGTTCGTCGATGTATTGGACGACTTGGAGTACTTCCGACATGAGCAGAGGATCGGGTTCCGGATCTTGGCCTTTACGGCTTTCGATCTCCAGCGTGATGTTCTCCGGAGCTTTCCTCATCTTGAATGCCAATGCCCAAACTTGCCGAGCCGGCGTCATGACGTTGTTAAACGTCTTGGCCGCCATGCGCGGAAAGTCGGCCAGGTCCATGGCGAGCTCTTCATAGGTGATCTCCGCGATTGGGCGATTTCCGTACAAAGGGCGCCACCGCGAGTTCAAGAGGTTCTCGTATTCGCTGAGCGTCGTTGGCGCTTTGTGGCTGATGAGCTTCAGCCACATGTCTGCTACCTCGTTGAACGTGACTTTTCTTGTCGCCTCTTTGACTGGAATGCTGGGGGACTGGGGGAAGTAGCGAGCGAAGTCGTCCCAAGTGAAGACGCCGAGGTCGATCGCTTGCAGAATCTCGCTGCGCATGCGTGCCGCAGCGCGCATGTTGGCGGCGGTGGGGCGTAGTGCTACGCGCTCGCGGAAGCGGCGATCATTCCATCGGAAGTCGATTCGGATCGACGTCGTCCGCGCGATGATCCCTTCGAGGTGCTCTTTGATACCCATTCGTCGTACGCTTCAAGATTGATGTGTTGTCGGTTGTCGTCGGACCATTTCCAATGCTTGCCTTCGATCAAGTGGCCGTCGCGGATCAGATGCCGGAAGGAGTGGACCGATCTGCCGGTGCATTCGGCAGCTTTTTCCATTACGACCCACACAACGGGTCGATAGCGTAAAGGCATGAGTCTTTCCTCATAACGTTGAGTAGGCGAAGTAGCCGAATCCGATAAGGGCCTCACTGAGCACTAGGATCCAGGCTGCTCGCGTCTTGGTCATCAGCGCGTATCCCACTGTGCCAACGAACACCAGGGCTGAAATTCCAAAAATACTGGTCATTCCGTTGCCCTCATCTGGATAGCCCAAGCATGCGAGAGAAGACGGGACTGCATTCAGGTTGTCCAGAGGCGCAGGAGTAATAAATCACCCCCACTGCCGTAAGCCCAATACCGAGACCGAGTGCAGCGCATATCAGCATTTCCGGCGTGGTCTGCGCGCGCATGACGCGATTCATTAAGGCCATGGCCGATAGCAAAAGCGAAAACAAGATAGTAAAAGTGAGCACGCTCATCGGTTCCAATTGAACTTCAGGAGGGCTGGGCCAGGTCCGAAGGCCAGCTACATCCAGACAATGTAGTAAGCCGTGGCCGCGGAGATGACGCATACACCGAGGTCGCGTACAAACTCTCTTCGCCCCGACACAACCACGGAGATGCACAGAATCAAGATGGCCGTCGAGTACCAGAAGATGATGAGTAGACGCTCCAATCCGGCCTGAGCCCGCTCGGGCCACATTCCCGAATTCATCACGAATCCCATCAGAGCCGTGGAAACTAGCATTGAGAAAAATACGAAGGCATCTCTCTTCGATCCGCGAATTCCGGCGTTCACGCATCCCGCAACTGACACGCCTACGAGCAAGCAGAGAGCCAGAACTGTCGAATGTTGAATCATTCGTCCACCTGAAGTGAATTGAGGGGTGCGGGGAAATCCGGAACGGGATCTCCGATTGATGCGTTCCAAGACCACCAGCCGTCTTTGCCGTATGTCTCGTCGTAATGAGCGCCCTTCTCCTCCTTGCGCGCCAAGTATTCGGGAGTGCTCATGCCCCATACCTCTAACGGCGCTGGCGTGCGCATGTCGCGCAACCAAAAATCCGGAAAAGCTGCGTCCTCGCCAGCATCAAACCTCAGCGGCTTTTCAAACCGGCGCTTTTCAGCCACGAGCTTGTCAGCGACGAGACCCTCGAAGCCCGAATCGACCGGGATCCAGTCCCGCGTGGTTTGCATGAGAGCGATATCGACGACCTGTGCGCGCATGCTCCCGCCAGAAGACTTGGGCGGATCGGTTTGTACGACAGCGATGACGATATTTCCTGCCCGCCAAGAGTCGATTTCTCGGCCAAAGCGGCGTTCCAAAGGTTCCCAGACGTTCTCGTCGAGATTTAAGTGTGGGATGCCATGAAACCCGGCGATAGGCAGCGTCGCGCTGCCATCCATTCCTTCATGGTGCTGTGCGAGAGGTGCAATCACAACCAAGCGGCGCCTTTGAGTGATCGCTTCCAATGCCTTGGCCTTGTTGTGTCCCGCTTGCTGCCCGTTCGCGGTCGGCGTGGCGATCACGAGGTTTTGAGCCAGTCGAACACGTCCCGCATAGGTGGTCATTGCCGAGCGCATCAAGTGGTAATGCACCACCCCTAGATTGCGCTTTCCTTCCATGCCTGGTGACCATGCGTGCAGTCCAGCCTGCGTCCAAAGAAAATGGAGAAGACCGAGCAGTGTCATGCTGGCTTGACCGGTTCGCGGGCGCGTTGCAGGCATCGACGGCGCGGCGGCGGACGAGGCGTCCCCTTCTTCTGGGGCGGCTGTTGCACGCTGTTGAAGCCCAACCTTCAGCTTAATCTTGACCGCGCCGTCGTCGAGTTCCTGCACCACGCCGCGTCGGTACGCACCAAGACCGGACATGCTCGGATCCACGCCGTAATAAACGCAGTCTTCGCTGTGCTCCGATCCTGTCTCGGGGAAGCGGGCGAGGTGGAAGCGGTCGGAATTGGCGCGGCTGTGGATCGAGAGGCGTTTTTCACCTGCGCCGGAACACGTGCAGCGTACGTCTGCCTTGCCATGCGCCATCAACAGTACGCGTTTCCAGCCGTCCTTGAACTGATCAGCCATTTGGAACTCCGACGAGTACGGTCGGGTCATTCCGGCTAGCGTAACCTCCACGGTATATATCTTTCGATCCATCAGTCGCCTCCGGCCTGCATCACCGCGTGCAGGATAAGGACGGGAACCCCTATGATGATGGGGACGCGCATAACGGCCACAGCGATCTGTTGATAGATGTTCAATTCGCTGAAGGAGCCGTAAGAAAAGTACAGGGAGACGTTAGCGACAAGGAAAATCACTAGACCCGCCACCCCGCTGACGCCCAGCCAGAACAAGACCGCTGCCTTACGCTTTGATGCGTCAGGGGCTATTGGCGGCTCTCTTTCCCTCATGCCATAACTGACCAGCCCGGCCCAAGCAGCGCATGCGACGCCGATTAGTCCTACTGAGACAGCTCCCCAGAGCCGCCCGCCCAGGGAAACCAGCCACAGAACATTTGCCCATTCTTCAATTAGCTTTCCAACCGTGGCCAGGACCACGACGATCAAGGCCAGCCCTATTGCGACCTTTATCGCGGACGAAGCCATTAACGTGCTGTTTGGGTTTCGATGAGTCGGATGTTTTTTGTGCAAGATGTACTCCGTTTTTCGGACTGCCAGCCTTTCGCTTTAGATCAACGCCGTACTCAGCTTTGAGAGCTCCGAGGCACGAACGTAGATAGCTCTCTTGCCGCCGCGCAATCCTGCGACCGTCGACATCAACGCGAGGGCAACAAGAAGTTGCGCATCCAGCAGGATGGCCATAAACGCCTCCTGGAACGCTTCGACGATTGGTACTTCATGGCTGTGCGCATGCCAGATAGCTGTGCCGAGGATGGTCAGGGCCACAAAGTGCGCAGCGGCATTCTTCGTTAAGGCCATCAGCCATCGTCGGTTGGTTGCGCGGCTCCCATCAGCCTGGCTACAAAATTGATACTTGCTGTTGAACTCGCGCTTTCTTTGAAGAGCGTTCATTTGTGTATAGATCTCCGTGAGATGGAGCCATGTGCCATCCGAATCGGAGCGCTCGATTTTCGAAGTGTTTAGCAGCTAAACACCGGGAAAAATCCTGATGAACGCCGATTCGGATGCCGCCGCCGAGATACCACAACGTTGGCGGCTTCCTGCCGACTTGCACGGCACAGGCAAGTTGAGACCCTGCCCGGTGTTCGCCCAACACGTTATTCGCCACGTGGGGCATGTCTTACTTAGGCGCTCGTCTGAATGCCCGACCTCGCTTTCGCGGTCAGTCGGTCCACTTCAGCAGGGATGGAAAGCAACTCCATTCACTGCACGAGATCAATGCGCCCGCCAGGCTCTGCACCTGGCCGGATTTGTACGTCAGCGCTGTCGCTAACGAGCTTCACGGGCCTCGTCTGGCGCATTGAATCTTGCCGCTTCTTTAATGCCCGGGGCCAAGCTTTCGCTCGCGGCAATCTCCCCTACCGCAGCGCTCAATTAGCCGCTGCGGGGCGTTTACTTGTTTCGTCGTGTTAAAGAGCGTGTGAAAAGCACTGTACTCTTTAGTACATATCTGGTCAATACCTTTTAGTACATATTTCGGAAAGTCTCCGATAATCGAGCTTTTTTTATTTATTGATACACTGAGAAACAATACTGATACACATCGCGACTGCCCCTAGAAAGTGGGAAGTCTTAGCCGCCAGCCGAGGGCGCGGACCATACCAATCGCAGGTGCAAGCGTTTGGCGGACGCGTGTGTCCGGCCAACGCTGCACGCATGACTGCTCATGCGAGGATTAGGCCGTTCTTTTTTTCTGGATTGCGCCCGCGATGAATTCCGACACTCGAACGTCTAATTCGTGTCGCTTCTCGGGGCTTAGATGCAGGAAATCGTCGTAAGACGCCAGCCGAAAGGGCCATTCGGTGTGGGGCGACGATGGTGTACGGCTAGGCGGCGTCGCTACCGGCGTGCCTTCCCTCTTCATCACGCCCTCTAGATAGCGCAGTGGCATGCCCACAGTCGCTTCTAGGTTCCTGGCGCGCCGGGAGCCAAAGCTCTTCGTACGCAGTAACTGGGAGATTTCGCTCTCATTGAGATTGTGAGCGATGCAAAACGCGCGCGTGTTCGCATGGTGCGCAGATATCCACGCACGTAACTGGTCCCGGCGGACCTGCATCTCCTGCGCAGCGGCGTCCATGGGCCGGATTCTGCATGACTGGACATCGCTTTACCAAAAAGTACAAGACATATGTGCCAAAAAAATGTACTCTTTAGTACATATGAATGCCGCTAAACGATACCCCCGCATTGAATCCCTGATCAAGTGGCTGAAGGTAACGCCTGTTGCCGAGGCTCGCGCGCAGTGCCTTGCTCAGCACACCACGTGGGAATACCTACGCCAAATCGCATATGGCTACAAGCTCGTCGGCCCTCGCAGAGGCGTGGCCATCGAACGGGCTACGGGCGTCCCTCGTCGCGAGTTGCGCCCTCATGATTATTGGCTTGCCTGGCCTGATCTCCCCGAGCCCTCGGATCAAGAACACACTGGCGAAGCCGAGTTGAAGCGCTTTCCCTAATTCAATGTTTAGCGGCTAAACACATCGCCGCTTTAGCCGCTAAACGCCCGCACCTCAATGCAAAAGAGGAATGCTTATGGAAATGAAAATTCTCGCAGTCGCACAAGGAAAGGGCGGTGTTGGCAAGACCACGACCGCCGTCAACACCTCATTTGAAGCAGCCGAAGCAGAGGCTAGGGTCTTGGTTGTCGATTTGGATTCTGGCGACCTCTCCAAGACCCTGGCTCGGTTCAAGCTGGACATCCCTGCAAGCGCACTCTTTCTCGACAGTCCGCCGGTAGTGCCTACTCACGAATCGAACATCTCCTTGATCGCAGCGGATCAGTTGCTTGCGAACTTGATCTACATGCCGCTTGAAACCGCGCTAAGAAATTTCCGGGTAAATCTGTCGGCCTTCGCTGAAAAGGGCTATGACCTCTGCGTGATTGATACAGCGCCGGGCGTAAGTATCGCCTTGGCAGCAGCGCTCCACGCTGCCGATGCGGTCATATCCCCTGTGGAAATGGAGGAGTACAGCATCGAAGGGATCAAGAAGATGATGCGCGTGATACTCAATGCTCGGCAGCGCAATCCTAAGCTGCAATTTCTTGGGCTACTTCCCAGCATGGTGGACCGGCGGAATCCGCGTCAGGTGCGACATCTGGAAGAAGTGCGCGCTGCACACGAGAAGCTGCTTGCTCCCGTCACCATCGGCCTGCGCAGCAGTGTCGCCGAGGCGCTGGGTATGGGTGAGCCCGTCTGGAAAAGCAAGAAGACTTCGGCGCGTGCGGCCGGCGCTGAAATGCGCGCCCTGGGCCAGTACATCCGCACCAAGATGGGAGTAAAGGCATGATGGATCTAAAAGGACTGGGAGACTTGGCGTCCATCTTGGATATGCCGTCCACTACAACCGGTGAACCGATGATGATCGATATCGACCTCATCGACGAAGATTGCAACGTTCGCTCAGAAGGCAATCCGGGGTTCAGCGAGGAAAGTATTGGCGAACTGCGAGCCTCTCTTCGCACGGATGGGATGGAAAGCCCGATTTCCCTTTATCCCAACCCTGATCGACCTGGTCGCTTCATTATCAACTTTGGTCACCGGCGATTTCGGGCCGCAAAGGCTGAGGGTTGGCGCGAAGTGCCAGGCTTCCTGACGCTTAAGAAAATCAGCCGCCGTGCCCAAGCCGCGGAGAACATCCAACGGGAAAACCTAACTGCCCATGAGATCGCCCTCTATATCCGGGACGAACTGGCAGATGGGCAGAGCCAGACCGCCATCGCTGAGAGTCTTGGTAAGTCCAAGGCATGGGTAACCCAGCACGCCAAACTACTGGACCTGCCGGACCCAGTAGCAGGTGCCGTGGCCTCCGGCAAGGTCACGGACGTAACGTTGGCAAATGAACTCGCGGTCGCGCACAGGGAGGATCCGAAAGCAGTCGAGGACCTGTTGAAAGCGCCAGAACAAAAGCCCACGCGCGCCGCCGTTAAAGCCATCCGGCAAGGTAGCAAGCCGAAGGTCCAATCGGCCGAGCCCAAGGGCCCTACGCAAACCGAAGATCCCTGCGATGATCGGCACGCTGGCCAGCAAGCAGAGCAGGGCGTGGCGATCACGTTTGTTGCGGACACGAATGGCATCCGCTTTCGACGTGAAGTCCCCGATGAGGTGAAAGCCGAATTTCAACGCCGGCGAGAGCAGCTTGCGCAGGAGCAACGCGACAGCGCCAACCCCACGCTGCGCCGGGCCGGTATGGACGCCTTGAATCGCCTCATCGAAATTGCTCGACGGGACACCGGCCAGAGCAAGCGTGTCGCGGACTTTCTGCTTGCCTGGTGGAACGCCACCAGCTGCCGTGGCTTCGACCTGACAGACCTATGGAACGTAGATAAGGAGATCTACGACGACATGCTGGGGGTCATCAACCTGATCCGCCATACTCGGTCCTATCCAGATAGTC
This sequence comes from Achromobacter spanius, assembly GCF_003994415.1. Classification (NCBI taxonomy): domain Bacteria; kingdom Pseudomonadati; phylum Pseudomonadota; class Betaproteobacteria; order Burkholderiales; family Alcaligenaceae; genus Achromobacter; species Achromobacter spanius. Next base: position 519,001 of record NZ_CP034689.1, read on the forward strand.
TGAGCACGCCTGTGCACGAAGCGTTCAAGGAACTGGTCAAACTCTGGCGGCCGCACCTCGATCAGGACTGATCCGCAGATACGGTGTTTAGCAGCTAAACGTAGGAAACCAAAAATGAAACGTAAGGAAACTGCAATGCCCTTGAACAAACCGCTCGCCAAGCTCAATGCACAAATCCAAGCTCTCCAGCGACGTGCCGAAACCCTTCGCATCAATGGCAGGACGGCAGCTGTACAAAAGATCGTCGCGCAAATGCACGAGTTTCAGATTTCTCCCTCGGATATCCAGGCCGCATATGGCGCAACGAAGTCTGCTCGCCCCAAGCGCAAAAAGGCTGTTGAGCGAACCGAATCCCGTCGCCCGGTCGCGCCGAAATACCGTCATCCTGAATCTGGTTATACCTGGACCGGACGTGGGCGAGCGCCGCGCTGGCTGACTGCTGCGGAGCTCGCAGGAGCGTCGCGCGAACAATTCAGAATCTGAAGCAGGATGGATCAGACGCCATCCTGGAAACAACATTGCGACTTTGGAGATATGTCATGAGCGATAGCCATTTGCGTCCCAGACCCCGTCAATGCCTGGGCAACTTGTGGGTGTACAGGGCGACTGTGATCTGCATGCTGCTTATGGCCCTCGCGGCTGCGATCGGGCTCTTCTACCTCGCATCCATTTTTATGGACAGCCTGGCCCCAGACACAAGGATGTTCGTCGACATTCTCTCGTTCTTCTTTATCGCTTTCCTCATCGTCGTCAGTGCATGCTTTATGTCGCGGCGTTGGCCAGAGTGACTCGGCCGGCTTTACGTCGTGCAGTTTCGTCCACCCGGTAAGTTAGCCCCTAACGCAGGACTTGTTGCAGTAAAATGAAAGACCTTCGGAGATACCCCAATGCTGACTTCTAAAGACGTGATAGAACGGCGCCGCGCTGTAGCAAATGCGGTGGCGAACCAGCGGCTGGAAGGCTTGGAACCCGACTCACGCACAGTTGCCGACCTTGAACGTGCAGCGGCTGGTGAATTGAGCGTGTCGGACGTCCTCCGTACCCTGCATGCCCGCATCGCCGCTGGCGAATTTCGTTCGTCGCCCGCTCGATAGCTTCAATGACCGCATAGGCCAGTTCATGGCCAAATACCCCATCAACGCGCAAGATCCATACGTAGACCCTGTTTCCGGGGTTCTGCGTAATCGTCTTGCAATCACTGACCAGGCCGAACTGGACAAGGTGGAGGCAACCTTCGCCGCCGTGCGCTCTTATGAACTTGCTACGGACCCCATTCGGGGGCAGTTTGACCTGGCGCACCTTCAACAGATCCATCAGCGGTTGTTCGGCGACGTCTATGACTGGGCGGGCAAGATCCGCACGGTCGACATTTCGAAGGGCACAACACGCTTCGCCAGCCACGAGCAGATCACAAGCTATGCGCCCCAGATCACGAGACCACTTTCGCGCGAAGGTCTCCTGAAGGGCCTTGCGCCTGATTCGTTCAGTGAGCGTGCTGGCCATTACTTGGGCGAGTTGAATGTGCTTCATCCCTTCCGGGAAGGCAATGGCAGAAGTATTCGGGAGTTCATCGGTCAGCTTGCAAGGGATGCAGGCTACGGCATTGACTGGCAGGGCGTTGATCGGGGCGAGATGACGAAGGCGTCGATCGAGGCCTATCAAGGAGACTCGCAGCGCATGGCGCACCTGATCCGCGCCAGTCTCCGAGAAGTTGACTGGGAATACGCTCTGGATCTGGCGAGGGCGGTGGCGGGCGATCGCGCACACGTCGTTCAGGCTATTCCTGGGCAGAGTTATGAAGGCGTGGTTATCGGATTGACCGAGCGGTACCTGGTTCAAGAACAAAAGGGCCAGGCTGGGGAGATGGTCCTGCACAGCCGTCGCGCGCTCCTCAACGTGGATCTCGCCCTTCCAGGGCAGATGATCGGAATCCGCTATCCGCATGGTGGCGTCGGCTTGGTGGAAGCATCTCTGTCACAACCAGAGCGAGAGAACTCAATGCAGCTGCAACGCGACCGCGGGCATGAGCGGTGAGATGGACTTGTTTAGCCGCTAAACAATTGGCTGGCCGCTTCACCACACATACAACCCGAAAAGACGTTTATCCGAACCCGTGGATATGTGGATGATCGCTGCGCGACCACCCGGCTCGCTTCGCTCGGCCCATGGACAACCGCTGATGGACAAACGGTGGACAGGCTCCGCCTGACCACGCGCTTGACCACAGGGATTGCCCACCGGCTTCCCGAGTTTCACCCACATACCCACCGGCCCCCACCGACCAAACATGAGATACAGAAGTTCAAGACACGCGCCCGAATGTGGCGACCGACGCAATTAAGTCATCACATTCAGGGTACGGACTGCGAATGCTCGGCCGGTCCTATGACGCGATGCAGAGATCGCCGACTAAGAGGTGGGGCTCGAGGCAGAAGTGATTTCGACCTCGACTTTGCGGGTATTCAGATTCCACGGCTTGTAGTGATATGCCTTGCGTTTCGATTTGAGCCGCTTCTGACGGACCAAGTACACGTGGATAAGGCCGGTGCCCAGGACGCCCATGGCTTTGGGTTCAGACACGGTCGCACGTGCCGTAAGGCCATTGTTCGCCAGCACCCTATCCAGCTTTCCCTGCAACAGACGCGCCGTGGCGTCGTTGACCAATAGCGGGGACTTAAACTTCAGGCCCTCAATCCCGGCAGCCCTTGCCATTCGAATCAGATTGTCGAGTTCTTCGAACGCCCCTTTCCACAATGTGGCTGGTTTATCTGCCTTGAGGAGATTCATATGCACCGTCCACCTGGCAGTCCCGATATTGCTTACGAGGAGGATTCGCCCGTGATAGTTGAACAGAACTCGTCCAATGGCGACCACTGTCAAGCTCAAGCCAGCGCCCACCCAAGGATCCAGATGTAGAGGTATGGCCACCACGAACGCGAACAATGCTACCCACCAAACTCGTGCCCGCGATCGGCTCACCGTCACAAAGCATCGACGGCCCCAACATGTCCTGGATATCGGTCCTAACGCGAATTGCATAGGGACGGCGAGGAAGACATGCACAAGCCAGCCAAGAATTGCAGCGGCGGTGTATCCGATGAAACGAAGCAGGGTCAGGAGTGATTTGCGCATGTAGATATCGATGAAATCAGATATCTCATGATATGTCTAAACGCAACTTAACTGCGCAACGCGCGCGGTTGTTTAGCAGCTAAACGTCGCTCTGAAAAAACGATTCGCCCAGCAGTGGGGCGCTTTCGGGCAGTTTCCAGCCAATGATCTGGCCCTGCGTGCGACCTACCGTGGGGCCATTCCCTTGCGCAGTTTATTTGGGGCTTCTAGCAATTCGCGAATCATCTGTTCCTGTTCGGCCACGCATGGCTCGGCCAGCAAGGTGTTCCACCACTCGTCGTACACAGGCGCCAGCACACCGGCAGGCCGCTTGAATTCGCTGGACAGTTGCTTGGTGCGCAGGATGAAGGATCTGTAGCGCTTGACCTCTAGCAGCAGAGCGAGGACGTCCGCGTCATGGATCTTGCCGTCCGGGCCGCGATGACGATCCTGAATGGCACGAAGCTGGGCAAGCGGAAGGGGAGGTCTGAACGGCATGATAGAACTACTGTATGTATATACAGTATAAACAAGCCTAGAATCCGCGCCATACCACCCCGATTTATGGGGCCGAAATAGGGGCAGCAAGGTGATTGATCCCGAAGAGTGGCGCCGCATGGATGACTACTACTGGGCCGGGCCGGCAGGCTGGACGATCTGTCGCGTATGGGTAGATGGCCGGTATCAGCACGAGCTGTGGCATACCCGTGGAGAAGCAGGGCGGCTTATCGGCATGCGAGCTTCATTCGAAGCCGCGATTGCGCTTTTCGACCATCAGACTGGTTGATAGCGCGCATTCAGATGGGGTCTACGGGGTCAATAGCGTCGGGCAGTTGATACTTCGAGTTGCCAACCTCCCGTCGTACCGGATGCCAGCTAAATGCATCCTCGGGCAATCCGGATTGCAGCAGTTCAAGCGCGTGCTGCGTGGGGAAGTCGGGGTCGATCCAATGGATGGCCAGCTCGGGCGGCAGCGCCACTGGGCGTCGATCATGGACATCAATCATGCCGCCCAGCGCATCGTTGGTCACGATGGCGAAACCGTGGGCTTCATCCTTTTCATCACCAGGCCGCCAGCCGGTGAGTCCCGCAAAAAATAGTGGTCCATCCCCATGAATGTAGTAGGGCTGCTTGGGAGCTTTCGTTCCTGTCCCGAGGGCTTTCCACTCGTACCACCCATCTGCCGGCACAAGGATGCGGCCGTGAGCTACGAGCATCTTCCACGGCCAGCCGCCAGCCAGGACCTTGTCCAGGCGTGCGCAATTCATCTTGTACTTCGAGCCTTGGGGTCGATACGTCCAGAACTGGCGGTCCAGCTCGTCAGCACCGGTCAGGCGATGCAACGTGAGCGGGCGTGTGCCCGGGGGTATGTTGAATCGCGGCCCCGCTGGGTCCGCGAAGATCTTACCCAGGTTGGTAAAGATTCGCTCAACGTAGTCCAACGAGCCAGATTTCTGAACGATTCGACCGCACATTGATCACCTCTCCCCCTATGCAGATGTCAGGCCAGTATAGGCGCGTGAATGCAGTGTCAGGAGTGTCGGGCGTTGAAGGACGGAACATCTATCTAAAGCGAATCACTTGGCTAAGAGCGGCGTATGTGGGAAAGAGTTGACTGTCTCTCTCCATGTATTCGCTCGCTTTGGAATCGCCCTTTGACCATTGTTGAACGAAAAGAAAAATGGATTAGCACTGACAGCGAAGCGCCGGATTCCCGACACGTTCTCTAGCGGCTTAGTGGAGATCATATCAATCACTGCTGTCGCAATTTTCAGCAAGAGCCGCATTAATTCTTTGAAGTCTGCTTCCGACACAATATTGAGCTGGTGCCCGCCCAAATGATGCGGAATGAAGAAATAATTATCCGAGGCGTTGTCTATCCCTACGTGATCGAAGATCTCATAGGTCTGGAGCAAAACTACGTAAATAGTCGTCGCTTCGTCTCCAATACTTGGTTGATCGTTCTTCATCGCCCGCTCAACGTGATTCCAAAGACCATCGTTAATGGATGCTATTTTAAGTCGAATGGCCGCCTCAAAACTAGGCTCGACAGAATAGCTAGCCTCGGCCGTGCCTTTAGCTCCAGGATATATCTTCCGATATAGCAATCGGGGATATGCGACGTAAACCGACGATATGCGATCGTCAGAGTTAAATATCTTTGTTTCGCCAAATTTCCAGGTGGCTACATGCTCGATGAAGTCTTTCTGATGCGCGTAGAAGCCGTCAAGAGAGTTCTTTGCGCTAGCCATTGACAACTGCAAAGCGGCTTGCTGCATCTGCGACGCTGTTTGCGTCGTGCGGTGGATCGCAGCGACTATGGCGGAAAACGGTATCGAAAGCGACAGGAAAGCTAGCGGAAGTTTGCTGATTTCGATGAATTTCGCATAGCCGTTCGGGCTCCAGTCAAATTCATATCCCTGCCATGAAAAGCATCCAAAAAACAAAAACGATGCCGCAGGCACCAAAATGCTGATCCAAAAAATTGGTTGCGCGGACAGTGCTTTTCCGTCGATTCGATACCATTTTCTATAATGGGCAAAGGCTGCAGTTATGCACAGGCCTGCCAGATATACGCCAAGAACTAACATCATCTTTTCCGTTATGTAACGGCATGGAATATAGCGGGTCGGGGAGAATTCTGCATGCACCTGCCGCTGCACCTTCGCGGTGCCGCATCTATTCTCTCGACCTACGTGAGGTCCGACCTGGTGTCAGGCCTGGGCGCATCTTGGCCCTGCGCGCACCGAACGCAAGGGGCTTTCGAATACAAAGGGACTTCCTTCTGATGGCGAACTCCGCAGCCGTACTATCAATCGTCATCTTTATTCCTTTGGAGACGAATCATGGCGCAGATTGTTAGGGTTGGGGTAGACCTGTCGAAAACCGTCCTGCAGATCCATGCTGTTGATGACGCGGGCGCGACCATAGTCAATCGAGCCGTATCTCGAGAGAGATTCTTCGAGTGGTGTATTCAACTTCCAGAAGGATGCGTGGTGGCAATGGAAGCCAGTTCGGGCGCCCATCATATTGGGCGCAAGCTAACTGCGTTTGGCCTGGATGTGAAGATCATTGCCGCGCAGTTTGTTGCGCCGTACCGAATCCAGGGAAAAACCGGGAAGAACGATGCAAACGACGCAGCTGCGATCTGCGAAGCCGCTTCGCGACCGCACATTCATGCGATCCCGATTAAATCGGCAGAGCAGCAGGCAATCATGAGCGTGCATAAGGTCCGCGAGGGCGTTAAGGAAGAACGAACTGCGTGCATCAACAGGATTCGTGGACTTTTGGCGGAATTCGGCATCGGCGTCTCTCGTTCTCCGGAAGTGCTGCGACGTAGGTTAGCGGACATAATCGATGACGCTACCAACGAAATGCCAGCATTTGCACGCCTCGTAATCCGGCAGGCGTACTCACATTGGATCGAGCTTGAAGAGCATCTTGCCTGGTGTGATGACCGCATTAACGAGCATGTGAGGCGAGATCCCCAGGCGCGACGCGCGACAGAATTGGTGGGCATTGGCCCGATTACCGCTTCGGCTCTGGTCGCCTACGTCGGCGACTTTCGACAATTCAAGAGCGGAGCCCAGTTCGGCGCTTGGCTTGGGTTGACGCCCAAGCAGTCCTCAAGTGGAGGAAAGGCCAATCTCGGGAAAATTACAAAGCGCGGGAATTCCTACTTGCGGTGCCTGATCGTCACCGCCGCCAAGGCGGCAATTTTCTCGTGCGCGAAGAGAAATGATCCATCCTCAGTCTGGGCGAAAAAACTATGTGACCGTATCGGATGGCAGAAAGCGACCGTTGCTTTGGCCAACAAGAACGCCAGGATTCTGTGGGCGGTCCTGGCGCTTGATCGGAAATTTGATCGAGCGTACGTGAGTCCTAGCCCGTTCAGTACGTCATCATCCTGAGTCTGTGTAACGCATCGGCAGCTCGCAAGCGAAGATACTAGAACTGGTCAGACCGTCAGCAAGCAAGCTCGTATATGCCGCCGGCGTGAAGTTAGCGCCGACTTTCGAATGGAGCCTTGCTGAGCGGTTTGTATCTGGGTCCGCGTGATGTTAAGCGCACAAGACCGACTGTAGAAGCGCAGTCTGCACCATGTTCGTTCGTCATCTTCGAATCGGCGCTGCGTTCACGTATGCGTGTGTTCGTTCCCGTACGGTTCTTAATTAACGCTTTGATGGCAACTTTTCTATGGCTCTTGCAACGACCAGGAAGTCCCTGTAGCGGCATATAGCCGCTCGCTGTGCTCGCTTTATATTCCACGTCCCCTTGCCTGCGGCGCTTGTTCCGCAGGGCGCCAGTGCTCCCGTCCCGCCACCCGGCCGGGCCCCACTTCTAAGGAGCACGACATGACGCAAGCCACCAGCGCTGAAGCCCGCCTGGTCCCCGATCACGAGCGTCTGGCCTTCTTGCCCAAACACTTCGGCACCCGCCTGATGCTGCGCGGCGAAATTTCGGTCTACAACTGGCTCGATCGCTTGGCCCAGGACTACCGCGGCGGATACTGGCACTACTACGAGATTCCCAGCGGCTTCTACATGGCGCCGGCTGGCTACGACAAGCTGCGCATCGAGTGGCCCATGAACTGGTGCGACCGCAATATGTCCTCTGATGCCGCCGGCATCGTGGCGACGTTGTACGCGCTGAGCGAACTGTGCAGCCAGTATCAGGTCGACGACCTGATCGAGAAGTACCACGCGTTGCGCGACTTCGCTGGCGAACATGCCGAGGCAAGCGCCATCTTCGCTGCCATCAATTGAGAAATGTACTGCCCGCCTATGGCGGGCATTTTTCTTTTGCTGCGTCGGCGCTGGCATGCCGCGATGCCCCTACTAAGCAGCGCTGGCGGGGGGGAGGGTAGCCCTTCGAAGGTAGACCAGTAAAAGCCACAGGGGGTGGCGGGTCTGCATTCCCCGTCAGTGTGCCACGGCGTTCTCGCGTTCAAGTGCGGCGCTGCGCCGGCGCAGCTTGCGGCCGCTGGCCGTCTTCGACACTTGAGCGCTGCGCTGCGCCGTGACTTTAGGTTCCGGGCATTCCCGCCCTGGCAACCGGAGAAACCACATGGCCAAAAGCAGCAAAGCACAACAGCGCAAATTCCTCAATTCGGCCGACGAGCACCAAAAGGTCATCGTCAAGATCATTCAGGAATTGTCTCGTTCGCACGGCATTGACCGTACCTGGTCGGACTGGGTCGAGATGGGCGCGCTGGCGATGGCCAATGCCGTCGACAAAGCCCAGTTCGAAAAGCGCGAGAAGCGCTACATGGAGATCATTTCCCACTACAAAAAGGACGAGGTGCACCAGCTGGCTGAAGCGTTCGCGCATTTGGTCCAGTGCTGGGATATGAGGGTCGCCGTAGGCGATTTCGGCGACGTGCTGGGCAGCACCTTCATGATGCTGGATATGGGCAACTCTGGGACCGGTCAGTTCTTTACGCCTTACGAAGTGTCTCGAGCGATAGGTGGGATCGTCATGGGTGATCGCGAAGCACTGGCCAAGCAGGTTGCCGATCGTCGGTTCGTCCGGGTATCGGAGCCGACGAGTGGCGCCGGCGGGATGATCATTGCTGCGGCGCATGCGATGTCCGACGCAGAGATCAACTATCAGGAAGCCATGCACGTGACTGCGATCGATATCGACCACCGCTGCGTACATATGACGTACTTGCAGCTGGCCTTGCTGCATGTGCCGGCGATCGTCATTCACGGCAACGCGCTGTCGCTCGAGGAATGGGAGCATTGGTTTACTCCGGCGCACGTGCTGGGCGGCTGGAGTGCGCGGCTGCGTCAACGTGAGGCACTGGATGCGATGCGCAATCTAGTGGAGGCACCGTCGGACGCTGGCCAGGCGCACGAGGGACAGCCCGCAGTTGAGGCGCACAAGTCCCAAATCAACGAGTCGCTGTACGCAATGCCGAAGGCAGCACGTCAGGCCGCTGCCGCTGGCCAAATGTTGCTCTTCTAGGCTCACCGCGATGGCCCCTCATCGGGGCCTGGCGCGCTGGCGACGCGCCAACTTTGGACCATGCAGAGCCACAAGCACTGCACGGAGCATACAGTCGCATCCCCCTCCCGCACGGACGCTAGGGCCGCTGCGCGCGGCTTTATAGCCGCGGCCCCAACTTCAAGGGCTTTCGCGGCATAAACCGCTCACTGCGTTCGCTATTTATTCCACGTCCCTTGACCGCGCATTCGTGGGCTGCGCCCGCCTGCCCCGTGCAGTGCAATGCAGATCGGCTGACATTGCTGCACGCAAGGAGCCAACCATGAGTCGTGTTGTCCTGGGCGATTGCCTGTCCGTTCTTCCCACCTTGCCGGATCGCTGTGTTGACCTGGTGTTGACCGATCCGCCGTATCTCGTCAATTACGTGGACCGCTCCGGCCGGAGTATTGCCAACGACCGCACCGACGAATGGATGACGCCGGCGTTTGCGCAGATGTTCCGCGTGCTTCGCGATGATGCGTTCTGCATTTCGTTCTACGGGTGGAATCGCGTTGATCGGTTCTTTGCCGCCTGGCGCGCGGCAGGCTTTCGTGTAGTAGGCCATATCGTGTTCGCCAAGCAATATCAATCGAACGCGCGATTCTTGGCGTACCAGCACGAGTCCGCATACTTGCTGGCCAAGGGCCAGCCCGCGCTGCCGGCGACGCCGTTGCCCGATGTGCTGCCCTGGAAGTACACCGGGAACCGCCACCATCCGACCCAGAAGCCGGTTGAATGCCTGACGCCGTTGATCGAGACCTTTAGCCGCCCGCGCGACATTGTTCTAGACCCGTTCGCCGGCTCCGGTTCCACGTGCGTGGCCGCCCGCCAAACCGGACGGCGCTTCTACGGAATCGAAATGGACCCGAAGTACCACGAGGCCGCAGTGCAGCGTCTCGCACTGGCCAACCAGGAAAGGATCGCAGCATGAGCCGCGATGAAAACGAACTGAAGAATGGGTTAACCGCATACCTGCAAGGCTACGGCCGCAACAATCGGGCCGGTCTATCCGCGATCGCCGCATACGGCGCCTGGCCGGTGCTTGCGGCACGGGAAACCGAACGACGCATGGCGCGATTCCTCGAATCCTTGCCGCCGGACGAGGTGCAGGCCATCGTCCAGTTGGAAGTCAACCTCAACGAGCTGGCCAGCCAGGTGCTGGTCGAACTGGATAGGGAGTAACGGATGGCAAAGCCGCAACTATCCGAGGCCGCGGAACTGGCCATCGAAAACATCGCCCTGGAAATCTTGGACATTGAATGTCTGGAACTCCAGAGGATCCGCTCCAAGGACTATCGCGAAATTCCGGTGTGGGATCTTTGGAGGGCATTGCAGGCGGCGTACTTGGCCGGCATGGTGGACCATCACCGAAACGGCTGAACGGCATAGCCAGGCCTGCCGGCCTGGCTTTCTCACCTCAGCAATCAGACACCAACAACATGCCGAGGGTGGCGCGAAATTGGGATGCAACTAGGAAAAATACGCATCCGGCCTGCCGAGGCCTGTGCTAGATTTCGCACCTACTCTGACCTAGCGACGCGTTGACGCGGACCCTGCGCTCAATGGACGAAAACAATAAAAAGAACCCGCGGAAAAAAGGGCAGCCTGCCCTGCTGCATTGCTCGTTTTGCGACAAATTTCAGAACGAAGTCCACAAGCTGATAGCGCGGGACAATCCTGCCGGCAAGAAGGCGCTCACGATCTGCGACGAGTGCGTTGAGATGTGCACCGAGATCATCAACGAGCGAGGTTTGGTCGAAGCCGAAAATAGCCCCAAAGCTCTGTACAAGTATATCGTTCGGCAGAACGAAATCATCGGCGACGCACGGGATAGGGCAAATAAGGCTTTGGATCTGCTGAATGTCTCGATGCCGCCGGCGTCCGAATCTCAGCACTGAGGTTCTGATCACGAATCCCCGTTAGGCGTGCCCCTCCGGCTTGCGCCTGCGGGTCGGGCTCTCGCGCTGCGCGTCAAGCCTGGCCAACCCCGCCAGTCTTGCCCCTGTGGGGCTTCCATCCTTCCCTCCCGTTGGTCGGCTCACGCCTCCGCGCATGACGGCGCTGCGCGCTATCGCTTGCCAACGGCCTGCGGCTTAATTGAACCCTGCGGGCTTTGAGGCGCTCGCCGCGCGGCACGCCTGCATCTCTCTGGCTATCTCACGGAAGCCTGGTGCCCTGTCAGTCCCCCGCGCCCTAGAAACGCCGACTGTATCACTGCGTTCGTCCCTCCGGGTTCGCTTCGCGAGGTGCGCCCGGTCCTTGTGCTGGGAGCAAGGATGCGGCCTTCGTTCCTGCCGGTCTCCGAACTCTCTTTGTGATCTAGGTCGGCGCGGGCTTGGCGACTCACTGGACTGGCGGCAAAAACCGCGAAGACTTCAGCCGCAGCCGTGACGCCGACGAGACTGCCCAACCGGCTAGCAGCGAGGCCATAGGGTAGATAGCATTGTGTTGATGTCGGGCTAGCCTATTCTCCGTGCGGCCAAGTTCATCGCGCATGGCACGAGCACCAAAAATAATGGCCCCGGTGTGCCGGGGCCATTATTTAAACAGCGTACATTTCGGGATATGCCTTTCGGCGGCGTTCGCGCACGATCTCGGGAACGTAGCGGTTCTTATCCTTTTCGCCTTGGAACCCAAGGCGTTCGTAGACCGATCCGCCAACGCCGGGAATCACTTCCTCCCCGTCTGCGCTCTTCTCGGAGTCGGTAGCGTAACTAACGAATTCGAACTTTCCTGCCACGTCGGCCGGGAACTCAGCCTGAAGTCGCAACTCTGCCCCCTTCAGCATCACGGGAGAGGCGATAAAGATCCGCTTCGGGTTGTTATCCGAAATAGCTTTTGTCAAATTAGTCTTCACCACACAAGCGCCCGAGATAATCGACTTGACGATAATGAATACCGCATTATCTTTATCAAACGACTCTTCATAAGAGCGCAACACTGGCGAAATTGATACGCCTTGGACCTTGGCGCGAGCATTCCACATGCAGATCAAGTGGGTCTGATCACCGAGATGGTGAGCTTCCAGCTTCTCGATTAGGCCCCTTGCCAAGAAGTCCGCATCTTCAACGGTGCAAATAACGCAGATATCTTTAGGATTTGCTGCCAACAACTTAGGGAAAAGGCTCTCAGCTAAATGTCGGCCGATTTCGAGCATATGCTGCCGATAGGTGGGGACGTCGTCCACCAACCGAGGAAGCTCATTTACGAGCGTCTTCACGGCAGGGTCTTGCTCTGCGAAGGATGTAAAAGTTCTGCTCATGGTAGAACCCCTTCGAAATCTTCGAATGTTTTCGGGGCGGTGCGAACGACGGTGTCCTGAAATTTGACGAACTCTTCGCTCATAACACTCGAACCGAAGATACCAGAGGTCCCAAACGCTTGCCAGCGAAAAAAACCTCTATCGGCACTGTAAGCCAAGCCGCGGATTGTAGCAAGAATCTTTGTGAAATCAACCCGAAGTTGGTCTTGCCAATCCTTCTCAGTAGGGAACAGCCGTACGGTGCCAGGATAGAAGAGGGAGGCGTCGCTCAAAAGTTCTTCTACGTGCGCGCCTTCTGGCCTGTTGATGCAGGCCATCATCAGCGCTCCGAATGCACCGCATAGAGCCTCTTTGGTGGCATCTGGGTTATGAGCCAGCTCCTTCAGCCACGCCTGCAACTGTGGATCCTCTAGGACCAGCCGATTCGCGGTGACTGTCCAGGGGAAATGGCAAACGCTAGTGTGCGCTTCGATGACTTTTGGGATTGAAGCGTCCAGTGACACTTTTAGGTCGCTGGAGCTTACAACCAGGGTGGTGCGGGGCGCCCTTTCTTGGAGGTGAGTGGACAGTTGATGCTGCATCGAGAAATCAGTCTGAATTGGATGCTCGCCCGCGGTCCAACTTACCGAAGCCTTATTCTTCAGCTGAAAATACTCCGTGGCGCCGTCTTCTTCTATGCGTACATCATCGACGAACCCTAAAGCTTGGCCCCTGATGTGCGGATTGTCGTGGCGACGGAGACACGCAATTGCCGAAGCCACTTCAACAAGCTTATAGGTCAAGTAGAAGTCTTCATAACGAGTGCCCTTGCTTCCGTTATTTCCACCAGTGTTTTTGTTGGTGGCGTACTTTGCTGCTTCTTGTCCCAAACATTTTTCGATATCTTCAAGCGTAGCCACTTCTCTGTATCCCAGAATAGTTTTCTATATATTACAACAGGCTAGTTTCATGTATGGCGTCGACAATCGTTACGGGTCCATCAAGCCGGTCGAGTGTAGCGGCCGAGCGCAGTGGAGCCGTTCATAAGGATTTTCTGTAAGCCCCCGCTCTTCGTGCTGAAGCTTTCCCGTTGCCCAGCGCGACTGGCGTCGCGATGCCTCGGGGCGGGGGGCTGCGGATTCTATGGCGTTGAGATAGGCCCTAATTACGAGGCTGAGGCGATTTAGCGCCTTCAGGATGCGAATACTCAAAAGGTTGCTGAACGAGGCTTCGAAAGGAAAGAGATTGAACTAGGAATCCAAGCATTTTCTGTGTGGCTGTACGAGCCATCCATATATGGAATCCCTTGCATGGGCGAGCACGTCAGCTAAGTCCAAGTTCCCGTACCTATTCATACCGCGCCCCACCAGCGGTGCTGCGGGCGGGCTGTCTCCCTCCGCGTCAAGCTTGGCCAACCCAGCCAGCCATGCCCCTTTGGGGCTTCCATCCTTCCCTACCTATGGTCGGATCACACCTCCGCGCCTAGCGGCGCTGCGCGCTGCCGCTTGCCCGCGGCCTACGGCCGAATTTGAGCCCTGCGGGCTTGGGGCGCTCGCCGCGCGGCACGCCTGCGCCTCTCTGGCTATCTCACGCAGGCCTGGCACCCTGTCAGTCCCCGGGCCCTAGAAACGCCGACTGTATCACTGCGTTCGTCCCTGCAAGGGGTTCGCTTCGCCAGGTACTCACCCGGTCCTTGCGCTGCGCGCAAGGCTGCGGCTTCCGTTCCTGCCCCTTTCCGCTCCTCTCTCCATGATCCAGATCGGCACGGGCTCGGCGACTAACAGGACTGGCGGCAAACACCGCGAAGACAAAGTCCAGCGATTCCAGCCGTTCACGATCGGGCTAACGATCTTCAGGCCCGGTCAGCACTTCAAAACACTCTTGGATGTAGAGGAAATAGCCATGGCAAACAATGCTCAGAAAACTGCAACGCCGAAGCCCGTCGTTGTATTCCTTCGCGGCCTTGACGCCCGCGTGGCCCGCGCTCAGGCCAACGGAATGTTCGATGATGAAAGCCGCTTCATGGATCTTGGCCACTCGCAAATGCTGGCTCACGTTCAAGGCCGGGAAGACTTCAGCAGGGGCCGTGACGCTGAAGATGTACCGCCGCTGCTGGCGGATGTCGCCGAACTGGCAAGCGCATGGGTAGACGGCTGGAACGACGCAGAAGAGTCCGTAGCCATGGCCGCATGCTCGGGTTGCAACGATGGTTCCGGCAACCCTTGCCCCCATCACGGTTGAAAGGGGATCCACCATGTCTTGCGACGTCGTTCTGTACACACACCTTGCCTGCGCGCAGTGCGAGCTTTCCAAAAATGATCTTGCCGAACGCGGCATCGAATTCTGCGAATGCAGCGCTGCCCACTTTGCTCAAGCGCTCTCGGCAAAAGGCTATGACTCCGCGCCGGTCTTGGCCGTCGCCATCGAAAATGAGTTGGTCGCATGGCAAGGCCACAGGCCTGACATGATCGAACTACTCGCGGATCTGTTTGATCTCGGAACGGTTTCGGCCGAGGGCCTGCGCGATAGGGGATCGGCGGACGAAGCCGTGTTGACGCGCATCCAGGTCATGGAAGAAATCGGTAGGCATCAATTGAACGCTCAAGAGTTCTTTGCCGACTGCGGCAATCATCCGCTGTATCGCGGCCGCGTGCTGCTGGAATGGCTTGGCTATTAAACGAAAAGCCCCTAATCGGCGGCAACCGATAGGGGCTTGCACCTCGACCCACCCGTCAAAAGGAGAACCGTGATGAACCACGACTTTATCAGATTGGCAAATGACATGCGCCGTGCCCACGTGCTGGGCCTGGGCTTTCGTATTCCCGCGATGACCATGCGCCAGCTTACCGCCCTCATCGCCGCGCTCGACGCGCCCGAAGTCCCGACCCAACTGCACTGACCTCGATATCGACCTGGAGCATTCTGATGAAACTCGATTCCCACGAACTCGCCGCCATCCACGCAGCCGCAACGCGCATGGATATCCCGCATTCGCAACTGCGTCTCAGCGAAGCGTATCAAGCCCGTAGCTCACAGGACCGCAAACAGGACCCGGAAATCCTGGAACTGAAAGCCACGATCCAGGCCATGGGCGTGCTGCTGCAAAACCTCGTTGTCGTCGCCACGCCGGACGGCTCCTATGAGGTGTGCGCGGGCGGGCGGCGCTGGACCGCCCTCGGCCTGCTGATCGAAGACGGTGCTTTTCCCACAGACTACCCCGTCCCCTGCCTTGTGATTCCGGCTGAGTATGCCCATCACGCGAGCTTGATCGAAAACATCGGGCGCAAGGCGATGCACCCGGCAGACGTGTATGCGGGATATGCACGCCTGCGCGCCGAGAACTGGACGGTCGCGGCCATCGCTGCCGCACATGGCGCGTCGGAATCGGCTGTAAAGAAGCTGCTGGCGCTGGGGAGTGTATCGCCCGCGCTCATGCAGTTGTTCCGAGACGGCAAGGTCAAGATGGAAGAGATGCAGGCGCTGGCCTCGGTGTCGGACCAGGCCCGCCAGGAGGCTGCCTGGAAGGCATCGGCGGGCCAGTACTGGAACCGAGATGAACACATCCGCCAATTGCTGGCCGAATCCGAAATGCGGGGCGATTCGCCTGCGGCGCGGTATGTGACTGTTGCCGCCTACGAGAAGGCAGGCGGGGAGGTTCGCCGCGACCTCTTTGAGAACGACGCCTATTTGGCCGACCCGGAGAAAGTGCGCAGCATGGCGGTAGCCAAGATGCAGCGGTCCAAGCTGTTCAAGGCGGCGCAGGCGGAAGGCTGGATGTGGGTGGAGTGCCGAGTGTCGTTCGAGTACGCCGACAAAAAATCATTTGGCGAGATTCAGCGCGTCCACCAGGAGCCGAACAAAGCCCAGGCGAAGCAGATCGACGGGCTGGAAAAGCAGATCGAAGCCGCTCGGGACAAGTTGGCGGCACTGCAAGAAGTCGAGGGCTACGACGAGGCGGACCTGGGCAAGGTGCGTGAGTTGATCCGGGGCTACCAGGGACAAATTCGCGTGGTCCGCGACGAACTGTACGACTACCCGGTGGACCTGAAAACCCTGGGCGGCGCGATCTTGCACCTGGACCACAAAGGGGATTTGACCGTCACCCGTGGCCTGATTCGGCACGACGAGCGCGAGGCAGTGGCGCAGATCGTGCGCGATAAGACAGGGGAGGGTGAGACGGTTGCGGGAGTGGACCTACCGCCCGTCAAGACCCGGCCCGTGCATTCTGAAGCTCTGACGAACCGCCTCCAGGCACAGCGCGTGATTGCGCTTCAGGCCGAAATCATCGCCCGTCCGAATCTGGCGCTCTGCCTGCTGATCGAGCAGATGCTGGGCGACTTCGACGGGAGTCGCCGCAGTAGCGCCGGAGATACATTCGACTTTTCTTTGCGGCCTGCACATCACGAGCTGGCGAACACGGATGCGGACATCAAGGGCAGCCCTGCCTGGGCGCAGGTTCACGAGCAGATTGCAGCCGTCACGAAGCATGTGCCGGAGGACGACTCGGCGGTGCTGCCCTGGCTGTTGGAGAAGCCGCAGCCGGATCTAATCGAGTTGCTGGCCGTGCTGACCAGCGTTTCGATTTATCGCCGCCAAAGTCATTCCTATGGTGCGGAACCCCGGCACCTGGACCGCCTTGGCGAAGTCGTTGGTTTGGACATGAGCAAATGGTGGCGGCCCACAGCGCAGTCCTATCTCGCGCATGTGTCCAAGGACCGGATCGCGGAGGTCGTTACGGACGCGGTCGATGCGGAGCAGGCCAAGCCGCTGTTGGCGATGAAGAAGGCACAGGCTGCAGCGGCCGCCGAGCAACTGCTGGACGGCAGGGGTTGGGTGCCGGAACTGATGCGCGGGAAGCCTTTGGTGGCTACCCCCGAGCCGACATCTCAGGAGGCGGAAGCCGAAGCGTAGGGCATCTGTATGGACCGGGCTGCACGCCGATAACGCGTGCGGCCCTATTGCATCGTGTATCGTTACGGGATACAATAGCGCATGATCATCGGATTTCGCCACAAAGGTCTTGAGACCTTCTACCGCTCCGGTTCAACCCGAGGAATTCAGGCAGCACACGCTAGCAAGCTGAGCCGCATCCTGGCCCTGCTTGATGTGGCGAAGGGACCGCAGGATATGAATATCCCGGGCTACAAGCTGCATTCGCTTAAGGGCGGTCTGGCCGAACATTGGTCAGTCTGGGTCAACGGCAACTGGCGCGTGACCTTTCGCTTTACCGAGGCCGGTGCTGAACTGGTCGATTATCAGGACTACCACTAGGAGCCAATCATGATGCACAACCCTCCGCATCCCGGCGAGATTCTCCGGGAGGATGTAATTGCCCCCCTGGGGCTATCGGTGACCGAGGCTGCTGACCGGCTGGCCATGTCGCGTGTGGCGCTTTCTCGGGTGCTCAATGGCAAGGCTGGCATCAGCCCGGATCTTGCAGTCCGCTTGGAGCATGCTGGGGCCAGTACTGCCCAGGCTTGGGTCGCAATGCAGGCCAACTATGACTTGTGGCAGGCACTACAGCACGAGCAGCCGCCTGTTCGGCCCTTGGCCTCAACGGCAGCAGCGCACTGACCTAACCCATCCGCCAAAGCAAAAGGCCGCCCTAGGGCGGCCTTTTGCTTTGGATGTGCCACCGGATTTGGTATGGGGCGGCCTTTCCCACCGGCTGCGCCGGCGGGGCCGTCCTGCGGACTTCGTGAGCGTCCCCCGGACGCTCACAGGTGCCCTTAAGTCCCCCGCCACCAGGGCGGCGGCGGGTCCCTTAAAGCCACCACACAGGACGCACCCTCCGGGTGGGTTCATCTCTTTGATTTTTTTGAGTTTTCTTGGCGGCGAGACGTATTCTATTGTCTTACAACGAGATCGAGGAAGCACCGCTCCAAGCCGAAAATACGACGTGTCCGCGGCCAGCATCCGTATACAAGACGACAGTCGAGCCATGGCCGAGCGCGCTCAGCCCCACAAATGCCCGTTTGTGACCCGATATGCCCGTGGAGCGACGGCTCGTGACTCGACGTGACCGTATACTCCCACCCCGTGACTAGTTACTCCCCACGGGTGACTCATTGCAATGGAAATTGATGCGACGTCCAGGCATATCGATACGTCATGCGTTTCGGTACGCCAGCAATCGCAATGCATTGAATACCACGAGCAGGGTTGAGCCCTCGTGAACGGCGACCGCAGCTCCCATACTGAGTCCCATGATCGTCGCGGGTACTAAGACTGCAACGATGCCCAGACTCACGTAAAGATTCTGTCGGATGATCCCTCGTGTTTGGCGGCTCAGGCCGACGACAAAGGGCAGGTGGCGTAGATCGTCAGCCATCAAGGCAACGTCCGCAGTTTCGAGCGCAACATCAGATCCGGCAGCGCCCATGGCGATACCCACAGTCGCGTTCGCCATCGCAGGTGCGTCGTTGACGCCATCACCAACCATTGCGATTCGAGACTTTTCCTTGAGCTCGCGAATGACTGTCACCTTGTCCTCTGGCATCAAGTCACCCCGAGCGTCCTCAATGCCGACCTCGGTGGCGATGGCTTTGGCCACCTTCACATGATCGCCAGATATCATCACCATGTGCGAAATACCGAGCCGTCGCAACTCTTCGATAGTTTCACGAGCTCCCTGTCGTGGAGTATCCATTAGGCCTATGGCGCCGAGATCGCGATCTCCAAGTTTTACGACCATCGTGGTTCGGCCATCTTCACGTAGTTCGTTGGCCCAAGCAATCGCTTGACTACCTAATTCAGGGATACCAGGCGTGCCAAACATTTCGACCTTACCGATCCAGACTTGCTGTTCGCCCACGTTGGCCGTGATACCTCGTCCAACGAGATTCTCGACTTGGTTAGCCTCTGGGATTGGGTAAAGTCCGAGCATTTTCCTGCCGTCGCGGACAATTGCTGCGGCCAGCGGATGATCGCTCAGCGACTCTACTGCGACTGCAATCGCAACCAATTCTTGTTCGGAGACGCCAGGGAGGGCCAAGACGTCGGTTACGCGAGGCCGGCCTTCGGTTAGCGTTCCAGTCTTGTCGAAGGCAAGGGCATTCAGGCTACCCAGTTCTTCTAGCGGGGCTCCTCCTTTTATTAAGACACCGCCACGCGCAGCACGAGCAATCCCCGATAAGACCGCGCTAGGCGTCGCGATTGCAAGAGCGCATGGGCTGGCGGCAACCAGTACAGCCATCGCTCTATAGAAGCTGTCTCGAAATGGCTCATCAACAACGACCCATGCGAACAGTAGGATAAATGCAAGGAACAACACTGAAGGCACAAAGATCCGTTCGAATCGGTCTGTGAATCTCTGTGTGGGGGATTTTCTAACTTCAGCCTGCGCGACCATTGCGATGACTCGTGCGAGAGTGGAGTCACTGGCCTTACGGGTGACCTCAACCTCCAACAGACCTGCCCCATTTATCGTTCCTGCAAATACTTGAGACCGTGCTTCGATGAGTGTGGGACGACTGCGCGCGAGGGCTACGTCGGACACGGGAGATTTGTCGACGGGAATGCTCTCGCCTGTTACCGGTGCTTGATCGACGCTTGACGTTCCGCCTATGACAAAGCCGTCTGCGGGAAGCCGCGAATTAGGCTTGACAAGTACCTCGTCACCTACAGCGAGTTCCTCTATCGCGACCTCAACGATCACTCCGTGGCGTCGGACCGACGCTGTTTTTGGCGCTAGTTCGCCTAAAGCCTCAATCGCGCGTTTCGCCCGGCCCATTGCGAAATGCTCTAGCGCATGCCCGATGCTGAATAGGAAGAGAAGGAGAGCACCTTCGGCCCAAGCGCCCAGCGCCGCAGCGCCCGCGGCAGCTATCAACATCAAACTATCAATCTCTAAACGCCGCTCTTTCAAATTCTTGATGGCGTCGCGTACTGTGAACGTTCCGCCGAACACATACGCAATGATGTACATGGCTAAGGGAACGACGCCGGGAACCGTCGTCCACCAACGTTCGATCGCGGTACCGATTCCCAGCAGAGCTCCACACGCTAAAGCAAAGTACATTTCCGCCGAAATTGATGGAATTTTCCAGGTCGACTTGATTTTCATATTTGAACCATTGCCTTGAATATAAGACGCTTTTTTAAGTCAAGCGACGGCGCTCGATTTTGGGGCGCTTGCGGCGCGCAATCGAGCAGGGATGTCCAAGAGGATTGGAAGAAATTTATTCCAGTAGTTAGTTCACCGTAAGTCGTAAAAAAGATATGATGCTGGCGGCACGAACAACCTCCCTGGTCAGAATTCTAAATACGAAAAATCAAAAAAATTGAAGATTACGAATTTGTAATTTTAATGACTGCAAATTGTCGAGCCTCAATCCTTACATTATTAATTCAGTCGCAAGCCTACGCGATGATTTAACCAACTAAGGATGTTCGATATGAAAGCAATTCTCTCTGGCGCTGCCATCGCACTCGCACTTGCCACCATCGGGACTTCCGCTCAAGCGGAGACATTCCATCGTACCAACACCGAAATCGGCTACGAAGTTCACGTTGGTGATAGCCCGAAGGGTAAAACCTCAGAGCAGGTTCGCGCGGAGTTGATTGCCGCGAAGGCCGACAAAAAGGAGTGGTTCTTTACCAACCTGAATGCTGCTAAACCGGGCTGGATGGTAAAGACCGAAAAAACGCGAGAGCAGGTCAAGCAAGAACGCGACTCTGTCACCCCCGAAGAGCAAGCACGGATAGACGAGATCTACAACACGGGCGCTTAAGTGTTGCCATTGTTGGAGGAGCTTTCATTGCTTAGACGCATGGTTTGCGTTTGGGCCCTCCTCCGATCATTTGCGGATGTTTAGCCTAACAGGGACGTTGTATGAAGATTCAACTTGCAGTTGCCGCCTTGGTAGTCTCACTTTCCGGTTGTGCGATAGCGAGTAGTCCGACCCCCGTGTCAGACAGTGGGAAAACGCGCGCGGAGGTGCGTGCGGATCTGGCGATGTGGAAACGCGCGGGGATGGAAAAGTTCTACCGTGGAAGGATCTCGCCCAATGTATATAGTGAAAAATATCGAGCTAGTTATGCAACGTATTTAAAGCTCCGCAACGGGCAGGAGTACAAGGACGAAGTCGCCCGCCTAACTAATGGCGAAAAATAGCGGCTCGGCCCACGCTGCACGAGAATTTTGATACCGACAAGTCTCGTGCTGATGAGTCTGATGATGACTTTTGATGAGGTCATCGGGATCTGCCGGTCCACGAATTAAGAAAATTTCGGAAGTGATCCGAATTTTGAAAAGCGATACTCCATGACTCCTTTTGTTAGGACGGGTATCGCTTTTTTTATCTGGGTCGTATGGGTTGTTGGAGCACTACTAATATGAAAAAAATAATCTGGATCGCTTTCACACTGCTAATAGCTCTTTGGACTGGCCTAGTCGCGCTGGCCTTACAGCTGGTCAATTGGATCCTGGCTTCGATTGCTACGGCTCAAGTGCCAGGCGCGGCACTCAACCTGTCGCAAATGGCTGTGCCCAAATGGGCTGCTGGCTTAGTCGATCCGGCTTGGCTGGCGGCGGCACAGGGTGGTATGGAATGGGTATTGCAGGCTCTAGTGCAAGTCCTGCCCGCAGTCACTGGCCTAGGATCGTTAGTGGCTGTGGCCGGTTGGGTTTTGTGGGCAATAGTCGTGGTCGGCCTTCTCGCGCTGGCCTTGATCTTGACTCGACAAGGCTTTCCGCAACGCGCGGTGGGGGCTGCTCGTTCTCGCGCAGGTCGTCATTCATCTTCAGGCGCAGAAGGCCATTCATCCCCTCGCGTAGACAGTCATTCAGCTTCTCGCGAAAATCGTCATTCATCTAACCGTAAACGGCCACACCACTGACGACTCTACCTCAGGGTTCATAAGCCGACATTCCTCTAAGCCCAAAAGCTCGCCGTGCCCCCCCCCCACGCATACTGCCTCCAGGGCAGGTGGGGCACCAATGATGGAGATAGGACAAATTTTGCAGCCGCAAGGCGCCTCAGTAAGTCCCCATCCCCTGTATTGTCTCCAGACGAGTTGTCATCCCTTGATCGTAATTGGCTACGGCGGCTTATAGCTGCAAACTAGATAAGATCAAGCGCAAAAATACATATCTGAGAATAATCTCAACAAAAAAAGGGCGCACACCACGACCTGTGGTGTGCGCCAAAAAGACCTCTTCCCTTCGCGGTGGAGGAGGCCGCTCGTCACCCTCGGCTGAGGGTTCTGTTAGCGCTTGAGGCGTTCCAACTCCTGTTGGTATTCGGGGCCTCCGCGCAGGCGGACATACTCTGCGTATGCCGCCTTGTATTCACGACTGTAAAAGTCAGGAGTCTCGCTTTGATTCCAGAATGCATCCATTCCCGCTTTCTTCCACATAGCAAGATCCGCCCGTACCTCGGCTCGGGTAAGTCCCCGGTCGACGTTGCTCGTGTACGTCTGAGCCTTCACGCCCGCTGGCGAGGCTGGTTGTGCACTCAAATAAGACATGGGGGCTGCTACCAAAACGGCGGCTGACAACATTTTGAGGGAAATTTTCATCGCCAACTCCATTTGATTACCGGCTCTACGCATCGAGACCGGTATTAATAAATCATCATCATTTAACGCGTATAAGAATTGTAGCGAGGCGATGCGATCCAAACTGCGACTAAAGCATTACGTTTTAGTCGGAAAACTGAAATCTTCTTAAGAGGCGCGACAAATGTATTTTGAAAGTGTTCGTCGCAAATTTCCAACAATGTAGGCCGGGCGCACAAAAATTGTGAGTTCTAACACTAATCTTGTTCGTCCCTCGCTCTGATTTATTCTTTAAAAAACAGAGAGTTACGTAGAGAAAAGAGGGCGGCGATGGATTAATTACCGAATGCGGGCATATTTGTAATTATGTAGTCCGTTTTCTGTCGGTGAGTGCTCTCCAGACTTGCTTTCGTACTCGCTGATAGGACGCTGCTTATAGCAGCAAGCTGCGAATCAGAATTCGCGCTTCACCTATCAGCGAGGCAATTCAGCCTGTCTCTGCGATAAAGGAGCATTTTTGTGAAGAAAACTCTACTGCTGGCAGTTTCCGCAGCAACGCTTTCCACCGCCGCTTACGCCGATACTTCGGTCACGCTGTACGGCATCATCGATACTGGCATTGGCTACGCCAAGGTCAATGGTTCTTATGTTGACCCGCAAACTGGCGCAAAATCTGACCTGAAGGCCAGCCGTCTTGGAATGACTTCAGGTCAAACCGCTGGCTCGCGCTGGGGATTGCGCGGGAAAGAAGACCTGGGCGACGGTTTGTACGCGACCTTTCGCCTCGAATCTGGCTATGACTCCGCAAACGGTTCGTCCAGCCAGAACAGTCGTCTGTTTGGCCGGGAAGCCACAGTCGGACTCGGCAGCGATCAATGGGGTGAATTCCGTCTCGGACGTCAGTACAACGTTGCGTCGCGCTTGATGGCCGCGATGTATGGCTCCAGCTTCGGCGGTGGGTTCACCCAACTAAACACCGGCGGAGGTTTGGGCTTCAGCGGTTCAAATTTCGTCCGCTATGACAACTTGGCGTTGTATGAAAGCCCTTCGATTGGCGGATTCCGCGTTTCGGCCGGCTATGCGTTTAACGCTGATGACCGGACTACGGCTCAAACGGGATTTAAGACGGCGGATAACACTCGCGCAATCACCAGCGGTGTTAGCTATGCCAACGGTCCGCTGATGGCCTTCTTCGCCTATGAGCAATTGAACGCATCGAACAAGCTATCGTCCGCGCAGACTGCGGCAACGCCTCGTTCGTTTACGCTGGGGGGCTCTTACGACTTCGAAGCATTCAAATTGGCACTGGCGTACGAGCGCGCCACGGACGGGTGGTTCGCGGGCAAGAGCCTGCCGTCGAGCGCCTCGATCGGGTCGTTCCGAGGCACCCCGTCTAATGCATTCGTTGACGGCTTCAGCACTAACTCCTATCTGTTGGCCGCA
Source organism: Achromobacter spanius (assembly GCF_003994415.1). Taxonomy (NCBI): domain Bacteria; kingdom Pseudomonadati; phylum Pseudomonadota; class Betaproteobacteria; order Burkholderiales; family Alcaligenaceae; genus Achromobacter; species Achromobacter spanius. The sequence continues at coordinate 543,284 of NZ_CP034689.1, forward strand.
TCCGTGCCTCTGGGTGGTTCCAGCAGCATGTTCGGTTCGTGGCAGCGCGTTGATCCGAACAATAGCGATCTCACTGGTGGCGATTCGACCAGCAATACGTTTGCGCTGGGCTATTCCTACACCCTGTCGAAGCGCACGTCGATGTATGCGCTCGCGTCGTACACCAAGAACTTTGCCTTCCAGAGTGATGCCAAAGCGACGGAAGCAATGGTCGGGTTGCGCCATTCGTTCTAAGGCCTAACGGAAACCTAACGTTGCTGCGACATAGAGGGAAACTGACTCCTCTATGTCGCATTTCCGTTAATTGTGAGTGCGTGAACTCCTAGCGCAAAAACTGCGCTCGCGCCTTGAGCGGGCTAGTCTCCGTCCCGATGCTCAAGTGTGTACCCCATCCCCCTGACAGTGTGGAGCAGCTTGGTATCGAATGGATCGTCGACCTTCGCACGAAGCCGCCGAATTGCCACTTCTACGACATTCGTGTTGCTATTGAAGTTCATATCCCAAACCTGTTCCGCGAGCACAAGTCGCGATAGCACTTCGCCGGGCCTACGCATCAGGTAGGTCAGCAGGCCAAACTCTTTGGCCGTGAGGTCAATGCGTGAGTGGCCGCGTGCGACTCGTCGTCGAAGAAGATCGAGCTCAAGGTCAGCCACACGCAGAATGTTTCGGCCTGACATGGCGTCGCCCGACCCCACCCCTCGCCGCTTCAAAGCAAGCACTCGAGCCTGAAGCTCGGAGAGGGCAAATGGTTTCATCAGATAATCATCGGCTCCTTGTTCTAAGCCGCGGACTCGGTCTTCTAGGCTGCTTCGAGAACTGAGCATCATGACGGGTACGTTGTCATGCTGTCGAATCCGCTGCAATACTTCAAACCCGTCTAATCCTGGCAGGCCAATGTCCAGAATTATCAGGTCGTATTGAGTCTCGTGAGCGAGTTGCAGTCCGCTAACGCCGTCCAAAGCGATGTCAACGATATAGCTATTCTCCGTGAGACTGCGGCGTAGCATTTCAGCGAGTTTCCGCTCGTCTTCAATAACTAGGATTTTCATTTGTCGTTTAGAAACGTCATTCAAAAAAATGACGTTGAAAAAAAACGAAGTGCGCGGATCATTAGATCGCTCCGCTTCTCTGAACACAGCAGAACAATGATTATGTTCAGCGTGTACTGTTCCGGCTCCTCGCATCGCTTTATATGAAGAGCTACTTTAGCGGTCGAGCTTCGTCAGAACTCGAACTCCTCAATTACGAATCTGCAATAAAAATGGAGGAATGCCGTCATTTTGTTGTCGGAATTCATGAGAGACCACATTTATGGCCCGATGTACGGGTGACCTTGTTTGGCGTGCGCCTCGCCACATCTGGCTAAGCACAAAAAACGCCCGCTGCACATGGTGCAGGGGCGTCATATTGCAAACCTGGTTTGGCCGAAAGACTAAGAATCTTCGGATATGCTGAAACCTATCGTCGTGCCCGTCTCGTCTGAATTAACGAAAGGCGTGCCGCCGTGCATGCGTGCAATTGCTGCAACGATGGCCAATCCTAATCCATGGTGATTGGCATCACTTGTCCGAGAAGAGTCAGACCTGTAAAAGCGGTAGAAAAGTCGCGGAAGATGCTGTTCTTCGATCCGTTCACCGACATTGTGAATAGCGATACTAACTTGTCCGTCCTCATTTTTACCAAGACTGACGGTGACAACTGAATCTGGTTTGCTGTAACGGATCGCGTTCGTCACTAGATTGGAGACGGCTCGTTGATAGAGAGATCTGTCCACTTCCCCGGGTTGGTCGCCAATCAAAGTCAGACTGACTTTTGCTTCGAGTGCTTCGGCCTCGTGGTATTCGAGTACCTCTTCAGTGATCTCTCGAAGGCTCAATACATGGATAGCCCTAGCCTTCGCACCGCGGTCCGCTTGAGAGAGGAAAAGCATATCGTTAATTATTGCTGACATGCGCTGCAATTCCTCAAGGTTTGAGCCAAGTATGTCTCGTAGCTCAAACGTTGACCGGTTTCCCGCCAGTGCAAATTCAGTCTCCCCTATTAGCGTGGCGAGGGGAGTGCGCAGTTCATGAGCTACATCTGCGTTGAAGCCTTCCATTTGGACATAGGCCCGTTCCAAGCGCTGAAGGACAGCGTTGAATTGCAGAACCAATGGCTTAATTTCTTGAGCGAGGCCTTCTTCGCCTAAACGCTCTCCGATGCGGTCAGGAGAAATCAATGCTGCTTGCCGCGCAACTTCGTGCAGAGGATGCAATGCGCGCCGCACCAGCACGTTGGCTATAACGGAAACCACAATTGCTCCGACTAATGCGCAAGCGAAAAGCGTCCATGCCAACATTACCCGGAGGCGCACATCGGGAGTCGTGTCGAGAAATAGCTCAGCAGTCATTCTCCTGTCCGGTTCGCTTGGCGCTGGCAGAGAGAAGACGACATGTATTCGAGAGGAGTCATTTGCAGCGACTTTCGGTTCGCCGTAAACGCTTATCTTTCCCTTTATAACGAGGCGTAGAGAAAACTCCGATTTTCCATAGAAGAAATCGTTTAGCTTATGCTCAAGAGCAGATAGATCACCTTTGATTGCGAATTCGTCAGCAAGGTGTTCGATCACCTCTCGCTTTTGCTCCAAAAGCGCCTGTTGGCGATAAGTGAGATTGAGGTTTGTCGCGACGTACACGACAACGCAAACAAGTCCGAGTGCGACAAAGGTTTGTATCGCAAGCCACCGCGATAGCCATTCGCGCAGTGAGTTGATCGCTCGAAAGCGCATCACTCATTCCTCAGTTCAAGCACATAGCCCATCCCGCGCACGGTGTGAAGTAACTTTACTTCGAAAGGATCGTCCACTTTTCCGCGCAGTCTTCGTACAGCAACCTCGACCACGTTCGTATTGCTATTGAAGTTGATGTCCCAGACCTGTTCTGCAAGGTCCAGACGAGATAGGACCTCACCCTGCTTTCGCATTAGAAGGGCAAGCAGCGTAAATTCCTTAGCCGTCAAGTCGAGCCGCGTGCCGGCGCGACTGGCCTTCCGTCGGAGAAGATCAAGTTCCAGATCTCCGACTCTCAACACGTTTTGCCTGCTGGACTCCGTGACTACCTGGCCTCTCCGGCGGCCGATTGCTAGGACGCGGGCTAGCAACTCGGACAGCGCAAACGGTTTGACCAGGTAGTCATCGGCGCCGTCCTGCAAACCTCGAACCCTGTCTTCAACCTTGTCCCGTGCTGTGAGCATCAGAACCGGTACGCGGTCTGACTTGCGAAGCTCGTTCAGGACAGAAAACCCGTCCATTCCCGGCAGCATCACATCCAAAAGTATGAGGTCGTACTGGGTCTCGCGTGCCAGGTGTAGGCCGCTGACTCCGTCCGACGCAACGTCGACGACGTAGTTGTGTTCTGAGAGGGCTCGCTTTAAGTACTCAGCAAGTTTGCGCTCGTCTTCAACGACCAGAATCTTCATGTTTTCAACCGTTCGAACTGTAATCGGCACCATGTATCGATCCACGCTGGTGCCGCTAAATGGAAAGGAGCGAACTCTTGCGGTCGAGCTCGTAGCGATTTCGCCGAGAGGGGCCGTCTCACGGCCGCTGGCTATCCGCGCCGCGCCAGGCATTTTAGGAATGGCTGATCGTCAATCTCCCTTCGCAAAGATTACAAATCTGTAATGCACAGAAACCTTACCAATTTGTCATCTTAGGGTCCGGATTCTGACGAAGGCGCTTGGATACAGTACGGGCGGTCATATGTCCGGGTCGATCTTGCAGAGATCTTAGGTGGGGTTGGATCGAACCAAGGACCAACATCTCCTCAGAATTCACCAAGGTTGAATGATGCGCTTTAAGACAATTCCGCTGTTGCTTATGGCCGTTGCGCTGTGCGGCCCGCAGGTGTGGGCACAGACTACGCCTGAACAATACACCAAGGGAGACGCACCATCTGCGTCCGGAAAAATTCTCACTTTGTCTGAGGCGATGGATGCAGCGTTCAATTTGAACCCTCAACTGTCAGCAGCGAAGAACAATTTTGGCGCTTCAAAGGGTTTGGTAGATCAAGCAGGCCTTCTTCCAAATCCTTCTCTAGACGTCAGCGTCGACGATCACCAGCGTGCGACGCGGACAACAACAACAATGCTAAGCATGCCCATCGAGTTAGGTGGGAAGAGAAGCGCACGCACGAAGGCGGCCCAGCTAAGCAGCGAACTCGCCGGCCGTGACTATGACGTCGCGAAGTCAGAGATAAAGACCTCCGTGCTGTCCCGCTTTTATGCGGTTGCGATTGCCCAGGAAACGCTGCGCGTGAACCAAGATATGGCCGAAGTTGCCGTTGGGGCTCTTCGCGTTGCCCAGAAGCGAGTTGACTCTGGAAAGGCTCCTCCTTTGGAGCGAAACCGGGCAGATATCGAACTGACAAAAGCGCAGCTCGAGGTGCGGCAAGCAGAAAATGATCTCAACGTTGCACGCAGAGAACTCTCCCTTCTTTGGGGTGATCCGATTCCAAAATTCGATCTTGTGCGCGCGAATATTGACGATCTACCTCCGCGTCGAACTCTTGATGAGTTGCGCTCTGCATTGTTGGATTCGCCCCGAATGGCAGCAGGACGTCTTGCCTTGGAAGTGAGTAAGGCAGAACTGAATGTCGAGAAAAGCAAGCGGTATCCGGACATTACTGTGAGCGGAGGAGTGGCTCGTGACAATGAGGTTGGTCGCAACAAAGCTCAGTTTGGTGTCTCCTTGCCCTTGCCTATTTTCGATCGAAATCAAGGCAACGTCTACGCCGCCACGATGCAGACGTACAAGGCGCAAGACGTCTATCGGGAGCTGGAGGCACGGTTGAGCGCTGACTTGGTGATAGCCGCTTCCACTTATGACCTTGCGATTGCATCCGCGACGGAGTATCGCCAGTCCGTCATTCCAACTTCGCAGAAGGCCTACGAGGGAGCCCGGAAGGGCTTTGAGGCCGGAAAGGTCGGGTACCTGGAAGTCCTCGATGCTCAGCGAACGTTGTCGCAAGGGAACATTTCTTACCTAACGACATTGTCGAGAGCTGCGTCAGCCCGCGCCGAAATTGAACGAATTCTTGGCCAATAAATAGAGATGAATATGAGTCCGTACTTCACGTTAGTTCGGCGCCGCGCCGTGATTGCCGTCGCGTTGTCGCTTCAATTTCTAATTCCGGCACCTGTTTTTGCGGGTCCATCAGACCATGGGAGTGGAGGCCATTCCGAAGCAGCGGCAGGTCCGAATGGAGGCGAAATTACAAAGGACGGAGACGACACGGTCGAGGTCGGACTAGTCGAGGAAGGCGAAACTGCCCGTCTAAAGATTTGGGCAGCGACAGGGGGCAAGCCGGTAAGGCCTGGTGACCTGAAGGCAACTGCAACCCTGAAAAGGCCAAATGGGGATGAAGTGTCCCTCACACTAAAGCCTTCGTCGGCGGGCCTGGTGAGCGATCAAGTCATTCCCGAGCCACACTTCTTTGAAGTAGACATTAGCGTGTCATTGCCGGGCCGCGAGGGCCCCCTACATGCAGAGTTGCACAAGGAGGAGGGCTTGGTGGCGCTTACCGCTGAGCAGGCGTCTGCTGCTGGGATCGTTACGAGCGAAGCTAAGGCCGAAAGCCTTCAAGCGAGCACGCGATTTCCTGGAGAGATTCGATTTAACGCTGATCGGACAGCGCACGTTGTACCGAAGGCAGCAGGAACAGTTCAACAGGTATCTGCTGATCTAGGACAAGAAGTGAAGAAGGGCCAGCTGTTGGCAGTTATCTCCAGCGCTTCGCTTTCCGAACTTCGAAGCGAGTGGCTTGCCGCTACGAAGCGTCGAAACTTGGCCGCGGCGACGAATGCTAGAGAGCTAAAGCTGTGGCGCGAACAGGTATCAGCCCAACAAGACTACCAGCAGGCTCAGACTGCACTTCAAGAGGCCGACATTGCTGTCCAAAACGCTCTACAGAAGCTCCGTGCTGTTGGGGCGGAGCCCTCGGCGAAAGACTTGAGCCTCCTCGAAATTCGCGCGCCATTTGACGGCACTGTCGTCGAGAAGCACATCGCGCTGGGTGAAGCACTGACAGACGCGTCGAACGTCTTCACGATTTCCGATCTGAGTACAGTCTGGGCGGAATTCGTTATCGCACCTAAAGACTTGCAGACTGTACGAGTGGGTGAAGATGCGAAGGTGACGTCCACCGCTTTTGCCGAAGAAGCATCCGGTACCGTGTCATACATAGGCAATTTGCTAGGACAGCAAACGCGCACTGCCACCGCCCGGGTGACTTTGAAGAATCCGGATATGGCTTGGCGACCCGGTCTCTTTGTTTCTGTAAACGTGGTCGTCGAGCGCAATGAAGTGGGGGTTGCAGTGGAGAGCGACGCAATTCAGGACATCAATGGACAGCCCACAGTCTTCGTGGAAGTTCCTGGTGGATTTCTGCCGCAGGCAGTCAAGCTAGGTGCGACTACGGAGAAAAGCTCTGAGGTGGTATCCGGCCTACGGGCGGGAACGCGATATGTCAGTTCCAATGCTTTTGTGCTGAAGTCCGAGTTGGGCAAGGCAACGGCTGATCACGCGCATTGAGTCGGAGCCCCATATGTTTGAACGTCTAATTCGCTTCGCCATCGAGCAACGTTGGCTAGTTCTATTATTTTCTCTGGGGATCGCTGCCGTCGGGGTCTACAACTACTCGCGGTTGGCTATTGACGCTGTACCGGATATTACAAACGTTCAGGTCCAGATCAACGCCAGCGCGCCAGGCTATTCGCCTTTAGAGACGGAGCAGCGCGTAACCTATCCCATCGAGACGGTCATGGCTGGCCTTCCCGGGCTGCAGCAAACTCGCTCATTGTCTCGCTACGGCCTCTCCCAAACGACGGTGATTTTTGACGATGGAACGGACATCTACTTTGCCCGCCAACTCGTTAATCAACGTCTGCAAGAGGCAAAAGAGAGTCTTCCGGAGGGCATTACTCCCGTCATGGGACCCATTTCTACTGGACTGGGAGAGATCTTCCTTTGGACCGTGGAAGCGACTCCTGAAGCGAAGAAAGAAGACGGAACGCCCTACACATCCACTGATCTTCGCGAGATTCAAGATTGGGTAATCAAACCCCAATTGCGCAACGTTCGAGGGGTGACGGAGGTCAACTCAATCGGTGGCTATGCAAAGGAATATCAAGTCGCTCCAGACATGGAACGCTTGGCGTCCTACGGCCTTTCGCTGACTGACATCATTACGGCTCTGGAACGAAACAACGCCAATGTGGGCGCGGGCTACATTGAACGAAAGGGCGAGCAGTACCTGATTCGGGCTCCCGGTCAGGTAAAGTCGATGACCGATATCAAAGATATCGTCCTAACAGCCGTTGACGGGCAAGCCATCAAAATTCGAGATGTCGCTGACGTTGCGATAGGCAAAGAACTTCGCACGGGTGCCGCCACAGACAACGGCAAGGAGGTGGTGCTCGGCACTGTCTTTATGCTAATCGGGGAGAACAGCCGTGCGGTCTCTCAGGCGGTCTCGCAAAAGCTCCTTGAAATTAACAAGACGCTGCCAAAAGGTGTAGAGGCGATCACCGTCTATGACCGCACCAATCTCGTGGATAAGGCGATCGCCACGGTAAAGAAGAATTTGCTGGAAGGCGCGATCCTAGTGATCGTGATCCTTTTCGTCTTCCTAGGGAACATTCGCGCCGCCATCATCACTGCGATGGTGATCCCGTTGTCGATGTTGTTCACTTTCACAGGCATGGTGACCTACAAAGTGAGCGCAAACCTAATGAGCCTCGGCGCATTGGATTTCGGGATTATCGTCGATGGCGCAGTAGTGATTGTTGAAAACTGCGTGAGGCGGCTGAGCCATGCGCAGCAACATCATGGCCGCCCGTTAACGCGCTCAGAACGTTTCCATGAGGTGTTTGCCGCAGCGCGCGAAGCCCGGCGTCCGCTGCTGTACGGTCAACTGATCATTATGGTGGTGTATCTTCCGATATTCGCGCTCAGCGGTGTCGAAGGTCGTATGTTCCACCCGATGGCTCTCACCGTTGTCATGGCTCTGCTCGGCGCAATGATCTTGTCGGTGACGTTCGTACCGGCAGCGGTGGCTATGTTCATCGGGGATAAGGTATCGGAGAAAGAGATCCGGGTGATGACCTGGGCTCGTAAGCGCTATGAACCGCTGCTTGACCTGGCGCTTCGTCGCACTCCTATGATGCTCGCGGGCGCTCTGGGGTTTGTGCTCGTGTGCGGCTTTATCGCATCGCGGTTGGGTAGCGAATTTATTCCGAACCTCAACGAAGGCGATATGGCAATCCAGGCATTGCGCATTCCCGGAACAAGTCTGACGCAATCAGTCGCCATGCAGATTCAGATTGAGAAAAGGCTGAAGGAGAAATTCCCGGAGATTGAGCGCGTGTTTGCTCGAACGGGGACGGCGGAAATCGCTTCCGATGCAATGCCCCCGAATATCTCGGACGGGTACATCATGCTCAAGCCAGAGAAAGACTGGCCTAGTCCCAAAAAGACTCATGCTGAGTTGCGAGAAGCGATCCAACGCGAGGCGCAGACCATCCCTGGGAACAACTACGAATTCTCGCAACCGATTCAACTTCGCTTCAACGAGTTGATCTCGGGTGTACGCAGTGACGTCGCAGTAAAGATCTTTGGTGACGACAATGACGTGCTAAATCGCACTGCTACAGAGGTCGCCGAAGTTCTTCAAAAGATCCCAGGGGCATCTGAAGTCAAAGTGGAACAAACCACAGGTCTTCCTATGCTGACCGTGTCGATCGATCGAGCGAAGGCGGCACGCTATGGTCTAAGCCTTTCTGACGTCCAGGACGCGCTGACGATTGCTGCGGGTGGTCGAGAGGCGGGAACGTTCTTCCAAGGAGATCGGAGGTTCGAGATCGTGGTGCGGCTGCCTGAAAAAGTGCGAGAGAACATCACTTCTCTCAAGAACTTACCCATCGCTCTCCCAAGGGCGGAGGGGCAGGTTCAGACGGCATACATTCCGTTGTCAGAAGTCGCGACGTTTGATTTGGCGCCTGGCCCCAATCAAGTATCGCGCGAAGACGGAAAACGTAGGATCGTGGTAAGCGCCAACGTCCGCGGCAGAGATCTCGGGTCGTTTGTCGGCGAAGCAGAAACGGCGATTGCTGAGCAGATCACCGTGCCAACCGGATACTGGACGGCATGGGGAGGTACTTTCGAGCAACTCGAATCAGCCACAAAGCGCCTCCAAATTGTGGTGCCCGTTGCGCTTCTTCTTGTGTTTGTACTGCTGTTCGCGATGTTCGGAAATGTCAAAGATGGGCTACTCGTGTTTACCGGCATCCCCTTCGCCTTGACGGGAGGAATTCTTGCTCTGTGGCTGCGAGGGATACCTTTGTCTATTACGGCGGCGGTGGGATTTATTGCCCTTTGTGGCGTTGCTGTGCTCAACGGCCTCGTGCTGTTGTCCTTTATCCGCTCGCTCAGGGAAGAAGGTCGACCGCTGGACGTCGCAGTGAGAGAGGGCGCCTTGACACGTCTGCGGCCGGTGTTAATGACTGCGTTGGTCGCATCTCTTGGATTCGTGCCCATGGCAATCGCGACGGGAACGGGTGCGGAGGTGCAGCGACCCTTGGCAACGGTCGTCATCGGCGGCATCGTTTCCTCGACATTTCTGACCCTCTTGGTGCTTCCCGCGCTGTATCGCCTGGTTCATAGACGGGATCCCGAAGAACTGGAGCTTTCTGAAGCGAAGGCTTGAGCCATCTCAAGCTTGGAGAGGCTTAGGCTTCTCCAAGCTTGCGGAAATGTAATTCTCGCGTATGACGATTGTCGTGCGGTCCTACGTAAATTGGCAGCCTTCAATATTTAGTGGTTCCACTCCATGGTTACGTTGCCGTCGAATCCTGTTAAGTCCGTCAATGGGGCAGAGCACGAGATTCAGCTCTCCGTTGTCATTCCGTTCTTGAATGAGCAAGAAGTCTTGCCGATCTGTCACGCAAAACTCGAGCCGATTCTGCGCAAGCTTGAGTTGTCTTATGAGATTGTTTTCGTTGACGACGGAAGCACAGATGAGAGCGTGTCACTGTTGACGGCGCTGATGCGTCGAAATCCTAGAGTACGCGTAGTGCGTTTAAGCCGAAATTTTGGGAAAGAAGCCGCCATGAGTGCTGGCCTGGCGCAGTCTCGAGGTTCGGCAGTGATCGTATTGGACGCCGACTTGCAGGATCCTCCAGAGTTAATTCCTGAGATGGTCAAGGCGTGGCAGAATGGTTTCGACGTAGTTTCGATGCGTCGACGCAAGCGTGAGGGAGAAGGTATGGCAAAGCGGATTTCCGCGTACGCCTTCTACCGAATCCTCAGCCGCTTAAGCCGGTCTCGCATCCCCGCAGACACTGGGGACTTTCGGCTGATGAGCCGTCGCACAGTGAATGCCTTACTCGAGATGCCAGAGCGATGCCGCTACATGAAGGGCATGTACGCTTGGATTGGTTTCCCGACCACAGTCATCGATTATGACCGTGCTGTTCGTGCCGCTGGAAAGACCAAGTGGAACTACTTCGCATTGTTTGGCCTTGCGCTTGAGGGTATCACCTCCTTCTCGACGGCTCCGTTGCGATGGGCGACAGGCATAGGCGCGCTGGTCGCGTTAGCAGGCGGATCGTTCGGTCTTTGGATAATCTTCAAGACCCTTGTGTTCGGTCATGATGTACCAGGCTACCCATCTCTGACAGCCATGATTACGCTTTTAAGCGGTATCCAGCTTTTGACAATCGGTCTGTTGGGCGAGTACGTGGGTAAGGGATACATGGAAACGAAGCAACGTCCGATTTACATAGTGCGTGATGTGCTTGATCCGAATTCCGTAACTGATCTTCGTGTGCCTGAGGTCAAGACGGAGAACGCAGTTGAAGGCTAAATGGTTTTTCTGGGGCTTGGCGGCAATTGTGCTCGCTCGCCTTTTTTCAATGGCGGTCATGCCGCTAATCGACACTTCAGAACCAAGATACGCCGAGATTGCACGTCTGATGGCGGTGTCTGGCGATTGGATAACTCCTTGGTTCGAACCCGGAGTTCCCTTCTGGGGAAAGCCACCATTATCGTTTTGGAGTCAAGCGCTCGGAATACGAATTCTAGGGGAGTCAGAGTTCGCAGTTCGAATTCCGTCGTTTTTGGCTATGGCTGCTCTTGTCGCATTGCTTTATCGTGCGACCGAGATCTTGGTCGGCCGTGACTCCGCACGATGGGCAACGCTCGTATTCTCCACAATGCTGCTGCCGCTTGCGGCAGCCGGCGCAGTGTTGACAGATTCGATTTTTGCGCTAGGTGTTACCTACTCAATGCTGGCGTTCATTGTTGCGCCGGCGAAACCTACGCTGTTCTGGCGATACGGCTTCTTTGTGGGCTTGGCAATTGGACTTCTGTCCAAGGGACCATTGACATTCGTCTTAGTCGGCATCGTCTTAGTGCCATGGCTTGCGTTGCGTCGCGAGCGTGTGCTCATTTTGACCAAATTGCCGTGGATTAAGGGAACGTTGCTGACCCTTGCGCTGGCCGTTCCTTGGTATGTCTTCGCTGAACTCAAGACCCCGGGGTTCGTCCAGTACTTTTTAGTGGGAGAACACTTCCTGCGCTTCGTCGACGCTGGCTGGAGGGGGGACTTGTATGGCACCGCACATGAGAGACCGCTTGGCAGCATATGGGGAGAGTGGCTCCTCGCATCTTTCCCTTGGGGCTGGGTGGGCGTTCTGCTGGCAGGCTGGGCAGTATCGCGGGCTTCGCGCAGGGTAAAGGCACTTCAGATCTTCAAATCGCCGCTTGTGGGCTATCTGGCAATGTGGGCACTTGCCGCGCCAGTGTTCTTCACCTTCTCTGGAAACATACTATGGACGTACGTGCTGCCCAGCTTGCCCGGCTTCGCTCTGCTTTTCACGATTTTTGGCAGAGAGTTTGTTTCCGAGTGGGACGAATCTCGCGTGAGACGCATATCGATTAGCGTTGGAGTGTTAGTCCCTCTGACGGCGGCTTTCCTTGGGCTTGTTTCGCTGACTGTTCCGACGAAACTTAAGACAGAGAAGCAGTTGATTGCGGCAGCCAGCGAGTACATGACCAATGGCGAAAAACTCTACTTCGTGCACAGTCGCCCGTTTTCGGCGCGGTTCTATTCAAATGGCCAGGCGGAAGTTATCGCCCTCGATGAGTTGAAAGGGCTGGCTGTCGAGAAGGGTGGAGCTGTTCTGTTGGCAATTCCGAAAGGAAAGGAGTCCGCGCTTAGTAGTGACCTAGAAGATAGGTTTGAAGTGATATACAAAAGCCGCCGCTACACACTCTATAGAGTAGAGGGGTACAGTTTTGATGCGCCAAAATAGATTGCTGATGGTTTTTGGATCTGCGGTTGGCTTGGAGGGCGCGTCCTCCAGATTCCTATCTGACCGGACGTTTGAATAATGCCTCGCCTGCGAATTCTGCACGTCAACCTGAGCTCCAGCTTTGGAGGGCGAGAGCTACGAGTCCTGAACGAGATGCTGGCCATGCGCGAGCGAGGGCATCGACTGGAGATCGCTTGTTCTGCGAGGTCTGAGCTAGAGCGTAGGTCAACTAGGCATGGCTTTACGACGCACTCCGTTGAGATGAGCGGGTTGTTCGCGGCAGCATGTGCGCCGCTCCGAATATTGGCAATACTGCACGCCGGTGATTTCGAGATTATTAACACTCATTCAGTTTCGGATGACCTACGCACCGGGCTTTTGGGGCGATTTGTTAAGACGTGCTTGTTGGTTCGGACCCATCACCGAGAAGAGCGGCGTCGGCTGCCAAAATTTTACGAAAGTGCGAGTGATCATGTCATAACCGTCAGTGACTACCTAAGACGTCGGTACCTTGACCGAGGCTTTCCGACCCATCGAGCGATGGCAGTGCCAACGAGCCTAGATGTCGCTGGTGCCTTTCCAGAGTCTGCTTCAACTCGATTGGCGCTAGGCCTGCCCGACTCAGCGATCATTGTTGGCAGCATGGCGGATGAGCGAGACGGAAACGGCCTACTCCTCCTTGTCGAGGCGATGCGTCCGCTGATAGAAATGCGTCCTGATGTTCATTTGGTGCTGGCGGGACTGGATGGGGCTCGCCTGAATTTGATAAAGCGGCGAGCCTTGGATATCGGACTGAAGGGAAGGGTTCACTTTGCAAACCGCGCGCTGCCCGATGATAGGTTGATTGAAACGTTTGATATCTATGCTGTGACGCCTGAAATCGACGTCGAGGGATCTGCATTTATTCGCGCGTCCGCATCTGGCCTGCCTGTTGTCGGTACCGCGGTAGGTTGCATCCCAGAGGTTATTAAAAATGGTGTCTCAGGATATGTTGTGTTGGCTTCCGATGTATTGATTCTTCGATCGGTGCTCGGAAAGTTGATTGAGGACGATGGCTTGCGACGCCGTCTTGGAAGGGGGGGATACCAACGGTTTCAGCGTCACGGAAAATTTGGTACGGCTAGAACGGCCGAGGTTTTGGAGCATGCCTACCTTGGATGGCTGAAGGCTGGGGAGCAAAGGGCGGGCGAAGGTATTTGATTGCCTACCGAGAGTCGTTGTGCGGTTCTAGTTCTTAGTGCGCCTATCGACCCGCGCAACGCTAGCTTCACGTACACGAGTTGGCCCAACAGTTCCATGAATGTCTGGGTGACTATGAAGCCCGGCACAATTGGTATCGCGATGGGCATGGCTAGGCCAAGAGATAAGACCACGAGAGTGTTGTGCGTTGCGGTGCTGAACGCCACAGCCAGTTTTGGCTTCGACGGTAGGCGTAGCATTGCGGCGCCAGCGCAATCGAGTGCATGCGCGACGACGGCATAGGCCAGATACGCCGGGGCGATCCACCAGGCGGCGCGGCCTGCCAGCCCGAGTTCAGGCAGGGATTAGCCCAACGCAAAAAAAATGGGCCGCGTATGCGGCCCATCCGGACGTCTCTACTTCTGACTGTCCTGTGATTCATCCCTGCGATCTAGCAGGTCACGCAACGGTATGCGGAACGGTCGACCATTGGAACGGCGAATCACACGACCATTTTTTAGCCGGATGGTCATCCGGTAAATCACGTTGGCATCTGACATTGTCAGCTCCTTTGAAGGCGGGGGTAACCCACCTGGGCGATACGTCCACCCAATTCGGAGCGTTGACAACTCTACTTGACCGGAATTACGATCAAGTTTCCAAAGCGCTATCAACGCACCAAGATGCCTGTCTCAGGGTTACCCCCGAAATATGAGATGGGCATTTTCGCGGCCCCCGAATTTCCTAGATTCGGGGGCCGCTACCTTTTGGGCGGCCGGTTTAGGGCTTCCCTCAAAGCGTGAAGCCATTCTATGGCAAAAGCCGTCCCCCGGGCAAGAAAAAGCTGAAGAGCAGTCGAAACCCACCCCTCAGACGCTCCAGGAGGCCCGTAGGGAGCATTTCGGGCCCGCGGACCGCTGCGGCCTCGCCCGGGCAGCTGAAGGCCTTCAGTGGCCTCAGGATGCGATTTGCGGGGTTCTCCAATTCGCCAGCTGGCTCTTGCGCTGGCCGTAAAAAACCCAATCGTGCCGGGGGTTCAATGATGATGGGCAGAGGAGGCGCCACATCCGATTCCCCTTGAATATGTCCGCGATTGGCTTTGACCGGCGCACTTGTTGGGGCCTTACGACGAGTCATTGACAGGAAACAATCGTGGTTGTTGTGTATTTGCAACAAGTGTTCTAATTGTTGCACCTCACTGCATTTAAGCCCTAATTAGTTTCGCTTCCCCGCCAATCAGCTCAGAAACTATTCAGACTGAGGAAGCCCCCCGCGTGCCACCCCGCACTTCAAGTTCCCAGTTGAAGCTTTTCGCCTATTTCCACCCGCCTCCAAGGCCGCTGGGTTTCTAGGCCAATATCCAGAGCGGCTGTCTTTTCTTCAAGCCGGTCCACCGCACCATGCAGTTTGCTGGAGTTGTCTGTGAAGATCTCCGTGCGGTAGCGCGCCCGGGAGATCGCTACGTAGTAGACGTCTCGCTGCGTCGTGCGCGAAAAACTCTCGGAATTAATCAGCGCACGATCACACGTCAGTCCCTGCGCGCTATGGCTTGTGGACGCGTAGGCACGGTCTAGATGCAGGGGCGCTGTTGCCGCGTCCATCGTGATTCGGCGGCCCCTTCCGCCGATGGTGACTGTTGTGGGTGTGACAGCAAGCACTTCAAACCGATCACCGTTGGCCAGATCGAGCGTCGCATTGTGTCTGGTGACCCGAACCCAATCCCCGGCTGATAATTCCGCTTCGACGGGTTCGTATACAGAGAGCTTAGCCGCGCGAGCAGGATTGAAGGCTGTCTTGACCTTGCTCTCAATATGCTCGACAACCAAGTCGTTTGGCTTTCCGGAAAGTGTACCGACGACGCGGTACATCTCTCCCTGCCGTAGGTTGCCGGCTCTGTAGTCCCTTTCGGGCTGCACAACATCACCAGCGATGAAATACTTGGCCACTCGTCGCTCTGCCTGAGTAGTGTCCCGGCGGGTAAGCAGATTGAATCCAAAGCCGCGGCCGCTCAGCCCGAGAGCTTGGTGAGTAGCCTCATTTAACGCGTTGCGCGAATCGTTCGTGCCAGTCACGATGAGCGTTTCCCGGCGTTCGTCGTCGTTGAGCCCCGCGTATCGCGTCGCTATCGCGCCATAGCGTTCGCCATCATCCTTGATGGTGTGCACCGCTCTCAGCTGCGCATCCAAAACGCCCAGGGACGCTGACGCCTGTCCCTTGGCGGCTAGCTCTACAGCAGCCTTCAATTCAGGCGACTTTTGACGGATGATGTCTCCCATTTGCGCGGTGGCCATGCCAGCTACCTGCAACTGGTGGAACGGACGGCCGGCCTCGATGGCCTTGGTTTGGCCCGTGTCGCCCAGCATGACGATGCGAGCGCCGTCAGCCTCAGCCATCTTCATCAGTCGTTCCATGAGACGGGCTGGAACCACGCCTGCCTCATCGATGACCAGAAGGGTTTTCGGGTCGAGCTTGAAGCGGTCTTTCTGACGTGCCTCCAGAATAGACGCCACGGTCCTGGCTTCCATCCCAAGTTCTCGCAAGGCCTCGATCTGCTTCCCATAGGAGGCAACGGCCTGCACCTTGTAGCCCGCCGTTTCCGCAGCCTCCTTCACTTGGGCCAGCATGTGCGACTTTCCGGTTCCTGCTAAGCCTTGGACGCCAATGAATCGGTGCGGCGTGCTCAGGATTAGGTTCGCAGCCGCCAACTGACCCGGCTTGAGAGAACGACCGGCCATAGCACTTTGGGCTGCTTTGATATCCAGGATGGGCGCGACCTGGTCGCGCCCCTCGCGCTCAATCTGAAGGATTCGCTTTTCACGCTCCCGTGCCACCTGGGTGGTGTACCTTGCGCCGGTCGGAACAAGTTCGCCACGAGCTATGGAAATGCGGGTTTTCTCGTCTGCATGCTTCTTGCTCATCCCGTCGGCGACTAGGGTGGCCACCAAATCCGACCTGGAGGCGCCGGCCCCGTCTTTGTCCTTTGCGTGGCGAAATTGAATCGTCCCTAAGATGAGATGGCCTTTATCCAGTGAGCGCTTGACGGCCGATTTAAGATCGCCCAGCTTGATGCCCATCCCGTGTGAGCGATACAGGGCAGTTTTCAGCATCTCCTTACCGTCCATTACGGACTCTCGTTCCGTGTGGTGTTTGATCGCCCATCGAAGGCATTCGTCGGAAATGAGCGCGGCTGCCTCTGGCGTAAGTTCGCGTCGGGGTTTAACGCCAGCTTCTCGTCCACGGTCCTTGCCGTGATCGAGCGGCCGCTTCCCGCTGTCGAACTCGATCCCCAGTTCGACGGCTTGGCGTTCCCAAT
Source organism: Achromobacter spanius (assembly GCF_003994415.1). Lineage (NCBI taxonomy): Bacteria > Pseudomonadati > Pseudomonadota > Betaproteobacteria > Burkholderiales > Alcaligenaceae > Achromobacter > Achromobacter spanius. The sequence goes on from NZ_CP034689.1 coordinate 560,124, forward strand.
CTCGCTGAAGCTCCTCGCGTGAGATTTCGGGCGTCTTGTCTAGGCGAGTTTTGAGGGCGATTGTTTGCTTGAGTGCGCGGCTTGCAGTCTCTCGCGTTTGCCCCATTTCGGCCAGTTCGGCATTGATATCCTGCGAACGCTTCGAGAATCCTTCGATGTGATCTCGGGAAATATGGGAAAGCTCGAAACTCTTGCCTTCGTAGCGGACCTGATGACCCGCCTTTTCCAGACCGCTCGCTAATTCAGCGTGGTACACCGATTCCATCATGGACTTCAGTCGATAGATTTCGTCGTTCGATATGGCGACCCAGCGCCCATCAGCGCGCTGGGTAAGGTTCATCAGCAGCGCATGTGTGTGAAGTTGAGGATCCGAGTAGGCACCGTCCGTTGGCCTGGCAGTCTCATGCCGGAACTTTGCGACCACCGCGTTGCCTGTGCGCTCCGTAGTCGTAATCCCGTTTTCAGTTTGGCGCGCGCGTAAGAGTTCATGTTCTAAGAACTCCAGAGCCTTGGTGACTGCGTAATCGTGAGCCTCGATAACCGAAGGGTCCTTGCCGGCCAGCGCTTGAATGCTGACGCTCTTGGGCGGAGAGAATGTCATATCCAGTGCCGCACGCGCCTCAGCATCCAGCCTGATAGATCGCGATAGTTTGACGTCTGGACCAAAGTCACCGCGCAGCGCACGCAGAAATTCCTCTTGCTGAACCGCGCCGGTAAGTCCGAGCGCGTCGGCCGCCTTGCCTTGCCATTGCGCGGCCGTGCCATCGCGACTGTAGTAATCGTCTTTCTGGTCCGCGTAGTAGTGCGACGCCTTTGTGGCGGCGCTCCGATGGATCGATTTCAAAGAGATCATTGGATTTTCGAGGCGAGCAGAGCCGCCATGGATGATGGCGGCCCTGCGTGAAATGGTTATGTGGCCATGGTGGGGTCTTCGGGCAGGCCGACCTGGGTCCAAGGCTGCGGCTGGGAAACATCCCCGCGCGCGACCTGGTGTGCTGTCTTGCGCTTGGCCTCAACAAAGGGTGCATTGCGGATGGCGAAGTTGCGAGCCTCGAGCACGAACTTAGCGATCGGCCGATCTCCCGAGAACGCAATCCAGCCCGTTAGGTCGGGAAGGGTCTGGACTTGAGCCGGAGTTACGACTCGCTCCGTAGTGCGCACCAAGCGCTCGCTGGTGTTCCGTGCGCTACCGGGGTTGCGGCTGTCCGTGTATTCGGGCCGAGCTACCTCATGTTCTCCTAAAGCCAGAGACATCGCTTCGGCGGTTTCAGAATCTGTCTTCGATCCGCCCAGGACTACTAATGAGCGGAAGCTCGCGCGCAACGTCGTCGCCTGTTCCTTGCCATAGATGTCAGTAAGTTGCGAGACTGACTGGAGGCCAGCGATAACCCGAACCCCATGCTTTCGTCCTTTGGTGAGAACGTCCTGCAACGAGGCTAGCTTCTCCAGTGATGCGAGTTCGTCCAAATCCATCCACCACGGGATGGCTTCTCCTTCCGGCAATGACAGGACAGATGAGCCAAATACGTCCACCCAGGCAGACACGAGTGGTTTCATGGCCTCCTTCATATCCTCGCGCCAGGTGATGAACAGCGAGCCAGAACCGTTCTCCATCCAGTCACGAATACTGAACCTTCCATCCGGCATGCTCATGTGCTCAGCCAGATACTTCGAAAGAACGAAGCGAGCACTGGTCAACGCTTTGCTGGCCTCAGTAGAGCCAGCGAACAAGGATTCGGCCAACGTCCCGGCGAGGAACGTTCGTAGGTCCTTGTCTGACGCAATTGTGGTCCATCGGAATAGCTCCTCAACGGACGGCGTCCCTAGTTCGTAGAGTTTTCGAGCAGTTTCCCGCATCAGCAAGCGCCCGTATCCATTCCACTCCTCGGCATTCGCGTCCTTGCCCAATGGAACGATGGAGAGAGCGAGGCGCTTCCAGTCATAGTCCGCACGAACTTCATTGAAGAACGACCATCCCTCCGTCCGCTCGTCATACGGGTTCAAGATCACATCTCCCGCCTGACCAAACGTGCTGTAAAAGGTGCCGTTAGGGTCTACGATGATTGAGCGATCCGCGCGCTTGAGCGTGGAGAGCAGCGTGCCGCGCAACAGCACGGTTTTCCCGCTGCCAGTGGCTCCACCTATCAGGAGGTGAAGGTTCTCGATCGCGGTGGGCATAGGCACGCCTGCGACATCGATCTGCTGCTTTCCCCGCTCGGTGCATAGTTTGCGAAGCGCTTTGATCGGCACCGCTTCTGTGCCGCGGATGTGGATTTTGTAGCCCGCGCCGTCGAACCCGGCTTTGGTCGCGTGCCGTTTGAGTGTGAGCGCCAATGCAAGGGCGATCACGAAGCCGATGATCGGAGCTGCGACTAGAGGCGTGTAGTCTGGCGTAGAGACGACCCAGTGGGAAAGCACCAGCCAGGTGATGTGTGAGAAGGGAATGCCTGACATGAACTTGGCCGTTAGAAGCCAGGCAGAAAGGGGCAAGAACAAGAGGACGAACTTGATAATTCGCCGGCGTATGTCGGGTGCCATGAAAGTCCTTGTGAGATGGCGGCGGTGCGATTAGGCGCCGCTGTATTGCCTCGTGGATGTGTACTAAGCTCGAAGGCATAGCGCCACTACTGCTGCGCCTAATCCGCTCCCAATGAAAGCCGAAATTGCGCAGAGCAACCCAGCGCGCCACGCAGCAGCCGGCAGCGCTTTTGTGGCGACGCGTGTTGCGATACGAGCGTCAGTGGCCGATTTTCCGAGCGTTCGACTTGCTTCTAACAGGGCCCGCGCCGCGTTGCCGCTCGCGTGCGTGGCCGCGTCTAAGCCGGCTTGACGCACCATGGCCGGAACCGCCTGCATCCTGTCCGCGATTTCTTGTTGACGGACAGTCAGCTGCTCCATCATCGCAACAAGCTGAGCGCTCTCTTGCAACATGTCGCGAAACAAAAGCTCCATCTTGCTGCGTGGTATGGCCGAGGATGCTGCTGGTGGCGTATTCGGTTGGGTTGACACAGAACCTCCTACATGAAGAGGGCGGCGAATGCCTTGTCCAGTTGGCGGTCTACGGGTCGTGCCAACGACTGCAACGCGTGCATGTCGCTCAGGTGGCTGATGAGCTTTTGGTCGTTGCGATCCGCTTCACGTAGCTCCTGCCGGTAGTTGCGCGTATCGCGAAGGATGTCGGCAATCGTCGTGCGCTTGTTGGCCAAGAGATCGAACACCTCATTCTCGAGTATCGCCGCGTCGGGGTTAGCGACGAAAGATCGTGCTTGTCGGGCATACCCAAAGATCGGTGCGAATTCCTCTTGTACGCTGGAATCCACTCGGTTGAAGAGCACCCGCACGCGGTCGGCAGGTACGCCCATCTGCTCAAGCGCCAAGATTGTCTTGATAGTCTCGCGCTGAGCTTTACCCGACGTGACGACCGGCAAGACGTAGTAGTCGATTTCCAAGTGCGCCTCGTCGTACTTCACGAGTTCAGCTAGGAAGTCCTCGATATTGGAGGCGCCCACGTCGACGATCGCGGCCTGGGCGGTGAGCAGCTTGCGGAAAAGACGACCGAACTGCCCGCCCCGAAGCTGTTCGACATCAAGACCGAGGTCGGCCGCGCTTTCGTTGGTCGACTCAACTGCGATGATTTCGGCATCGGGAACGCGAGGCGCGAGGAGGTGGCTGGTGGTGATGGTTTTTCCGACGGAGCCAGAGTAGTTAACGGTGGCGATTTTCATACTGTTTTCCTATTTTCTTCGGCCGAGCTCGGCCAATTCGTTGAGGTCAATGTGGTCGGACAAATCGCGAAGCCGTTTCAAGTCGGCCTTGCTGGTGATTGCTGCCAATCCCGTTTCGGGGCGGGGTATGAGGACCGCAGAAAACTGCGTTGTGGCCGGGGGAGGTTGATGCGAGACGGCCGCGTGGATACCGGCCAATGCGGCTGAGCGGCGCCGCCACCGCGACAGCGACTTGCGCAGCGCCACGGCCGTGATGGGGATACCGGCCTCGGTCAAGGTGTTGGCCAGCAGCTGCTGGCGGACACCTCGGCCGCAAAGGTCGTGGATGACGGGCATGAGCGCGAGCAGACGTGCTCGTCGGTCTCGCTGTGCGATATCGAGCAGGAGTTGTTCAATTGCATCGGATGTGTGATCGATTGATGAGGTCATAGTTGACGTGGCTGGCGGCCTGTGGCTCGTCTTGCTGGAGACCGGGCTTGATGGGAGGGGGGGCCTCGCCCGGTAACGGGCGTGGGGGAACCCTTGAGGTTCCCCTGGGGGGTCGGAAGCGCGGACGCCCTTGGGCGTCCGGCCAGGGGGCAGCTGCCCCCGCGCTTTGGGGTCTATGGTTCCCCGCCCGGCGGCGGTACGCAGTCGGGAAGGGGACGCACCTTCTTTGGCGTTCGCCTGGGTACGTTGTGCGCTTGAGCGTTAGCTGCCGTGGCCAGCCTTCGTGGCGGCTTGTGGCGGGGATGGTGGTGCGCATGGCGTTGCGTGCCTGGAAGGCCGCCAACGCCCTCGGGGGGTACCGATTGTTCCCCCCGGCCGGCGGCGCGGCGCGCCGGCGGAGAGGGGGGACTTTTCCTATGGGTTTCAGGCCGGCGCCGCAGGCGGCGGGGCGGAGGGAGCGGAGCGACCGGAGGGTAGGCGGATCGGTCTTCGCGATGAGCCAGCGCCTCGCGCACGACTCTCTCTAAAACCTATAAAACCTATATATACCTATTAGGTACCGTTTTCGGTACTGGCAAAAAGCCGTTTTCGGTACTGGCGAACGGACAAATTGGGACGGGCAAAAGCACTTTTCGGGCTAGGCCCAAAAATGGGACTGGTCCCGATATCGGGCCAGGCTGTGGACAACTTCTAGAGGGACGGCACGAGCCCGGCGGCGACAAATACGCGCGCCTTGAAATTGGGCGGCGGCTCGTTCGGAGCTTGTTCAACGCCTAGCTTCTTGCCCGTGGCCACGATGCCGGTCCAACTGTCCTGCCATGCCGCGCCCGCCGACTGCACCGGCTCCCGCTCTCGGAAAACCCAAAGCCGCCATGACTCGAACCAATCGGGCGACATGCCCAGCTCCCCGGGCCTGGAACGCATGTAGGCGCTGAAGGTGGCGGCCATGGCGTCGATCTTCTCGTGCGTCCAAAGCGGTCGCTGCTCCTGCGTCCAACTTCGCCACCGTTCCGGCAGCGCCCATGTTGTTGGAAGCCTGGTGGGGCCAGTGCCGGCACCGCGCGCTTCGGACTGGCGCTTTCGGCCCTTTCGCTTGGCTCCCCTGAGGGCCTTGCTGGCAGGCAGGTGCCCTGCGCCAGGGGATGTTGGAAGGCATGCTGCGGCGCTAGGACTCGTTGCTTCGGTTGATGCGCCCGCTGAATGAAAACTTCCGTCCGCCCCGCCGCAGTGCGGCAAAGAGGTGTCCCCATCGGGGAGAGACAGCGACTTGTCCACAGCGGCTCCATCCTGCTCTGACGGCTCGCTTTGGTCGGCAGGCGTCCCGCTGTCGCTGCCTGGAGCTGCCGAGGGCGCATTTCCATCCTCTGCCTCAGAGCGGTCCTGCAGCGCGAGATCCTGCTGCGCTGCCTGCGATTCGCCGCCGGCGACGGCGCCGGGGGGCGCGAGGTCGACCAGGGGGACCGCATTTGGGCACAAGCGATAAATGATGCTGCTGCGGTTGTCGCCTGCACGCCGCCCGGTATCCCGGATCGCGCCCAGATCGCGAAGGCGGCCGAGGGCTTCGATGACTGTCTTGCGATTCAAATGGGTGACCTTGGCCAAGTAGTCGATCGATGCGAAAACCGTCCAGTGCTCGGAATCGTAACGAACGAGCTGTGCCAGGTTCAGCAACACGAGCTTGGATGAGGATTTCTGGACGTCGGCCATTCTGGCCCATTTGGATGCTTCGACGCTCATGTTCGCCCCTTGCGTTGCTGCGAGTTATTGCCGGGTAAAGGATCTTGCCGGTACAGCGTGCTGGTCACGAGTCCGTCTCCAGTGATTCAGCGATGGTGCGACGTGCCCGCAGGGGCAGGCCGTGTGCTTCATAGAACTCGCGGCGGGCCATTAGCCACGCCTTGTAGGGCCAGGCGCGGCGCTCACCCCAGGGGTAGGCGTCTTTGATGGCCTGGTGGGTTTGTTCGGCGCTGAGGCCTTCTGCGCGGCAGCGTTCGAAGACGCTTTGCATGATCTTGTAGGCCATGCGGGTGCGTGCTTCCTGCGCGCCGCGTTTGCGGTTCGCTCGGGTCATGGAAGTCTCCGGGAGGAATTGACGGTGGGACGCTGTGGTCGGCCGCCGGCGGCCAAATTTGGATTTACAGCCGCTCTTGTCGTTCGTTGGCTTGGATCGCGTCCATCAATCCGTCTACAAGCTGATGCATGTCGGCAGTGGTAAGGGGTGCGGATCCAATCGGCACGCCAAGCATGTCACGGCACTCCATGGAAAGAAGTGCAGTTTTCCCCTTGCTGCATTCGTGCCGGAGCCGCAGAACACCTGGCAGTCCTGCCGGCGATATGACCAGAAGTTCGACGTCTACAAGCGTGCTCATTGCACGCGCCCAGGGTTGAAATAGACCTGCGTCAGCTTGTAGTCGGCGAAGTACAGCGAGATATCGAGCGTGGAAAACAGGTAGCGCCGAATGGTGTCGATATCCATCTGGTTTCCGGCTGCCGACTGCTTTACTAGCAGAGCGACGCGTTCGAACGTATCGCGCGCACTGTTGGCGTGCGTGGTCGTGACAGACCCAGGATGGCCTGTGTTGAGCGCGTTCAGGTAATCCCATGCTTCAGGACCGCGCAGTTCGGATAGGAAGATCCGATCGGGCGAGCTGCGCATGGCGGCCTCAATGCACTCTGTGGCCGACATCCGGCCAGCACCTTTGCCGTAGATCATGTGCACGCGATTGTGATGGTTAGGCAGAAAGAGTTCGTGCACGTCTTCGATGGTCAGGAGGCGTTCGAGGAACGGCACACAGTCGATGAGACTGCGTGCGAACGTTGTTTTTCCTGAGCCGGTCTTGCCCGCGACAATGATGTTGCGGCATTGAAGGACAGCTCGTCGTAGAAACTGAAGGATGTCCCCTGCCTTCATGAGGTCGACCAGTTCCTTGTCGTGGTCGGTCAGATTGTCGGTGCTCCCCTTGGGGCCGCTCTCATCGACCCAATTGGCGAACGCTCCTTCGGCGGCCAGTTCGTCCAGGTTCTTCACAACGCTGCTGTGCTTGCGAATGTTGATCGAAAGCATGCCGTCGATCACGGCAGGGGGCTGCGCCACCTGCGCTCGCTCGCCGTCGGGCAGCAGCAACGACATGATCGGCGTGAAATTGACGTTGTTGTAGCTGGCCATGGCGGACACCAGCGCCTCCAGAAAGCTGAAGGTCAGCTTCGGATCGTGGCGTTCGTGCCATTTCCCTTTAGAACGCGTAAAGATTACGCCAGGTCGGGTGATGGTGATCTCCCGGACGGCGTCATCTGCCAGGTAGCCGGAGAGAGGGCGCATCATCTGACGCAACGCGGTGTCGCGGCCGCCCGAGTCGACGGGCGATGTGCTGGAAGAGTCTTTCATAGGATGCCTATTCCATGGGGTAGGCCCGCCGAAACACATATTCGGTCGGGCCTGGCATTGGGTTGAATCGAAGGCGTCGGCCGGAAGAACGGCGATCGCGGTTCAGCCATGCGCGCAGCTAGCGGGCGACGGACCTGAGCGAGTAAACCGAACTGAAATCCAGATCGCGAGCGACATAGATTCCCAATCTGCCGCCCTGGTTGCGATAGAGCGTCGGCGGGATGTTGATGGTGTTATCCAGCACCGTGGTCACTGCGTTGGTAGCCGCATCGCCAGTGGTGTTGAATTGCACCTGACCGTTGTCGCTGCTGCCTCGTGAGGTGGCCCACGTGCCCAGATCGCTGATCAAGCTAACCATGATTGCCCCGCCAAACCGCTCAGCGAAGTGCGTGTCGATGAAGCCGTCTAGGCCTGCTTCGCCCAGGGGGCCTGTACCTGGGGAGTCCAGATGGATAACGACGCCCTTGGGGGTTTCCAGTCGTGACCATACGACACCGACACGTGGCTGGCCTTGTGCCAGCACGCCTTGCTGATAGCCGATGAATCGCGTCCCTTTGTCGATCAGGACCACGCGGCCGCTGGTTGAGCGGATATCGTGCGGCGCATAGCAGGCGAGCATGCCTGCCTGCGCGGTGACGAGCTTAGTTTCCTGCACGCAATCAATCATCGAACCTTGAGTGATCAACATGTCCCGATTGCCAATCAGTCCGGCGCGAGACGCTGAGAGCTTCATCGGGGTGAGCTTGCTGGCCATCGGCCCGCTATCTGCTTCCCGCGGCTGCTGCTGCGAAGGCGCCTCCTGGTTTGAGGACTGACCGCCCTCTCCCTTTGTGGACCGCAGCCCGCTCGCCAAGCGCCGCTGCATGATGGGGTCGACTACAACGGCTTCAGCCAGATTGGACAGAGCATCCTTCTGTTCAGGTTGGCGTGCCGGGCCCGGGTCTGTCGGCGCACCAAGTAACGGTTCCTGGGGCGCCGCCGGCGGCGGTGGCGGCGGATCGGGCCTGAGCTTTAGACCGGGAAGCACGTTCTCGATCTTGGCTTGCATCGCGGGTGCGGCTTCTTCGGCGGCGGGCGTGTTGAACACTCGCCAACCCATCGTGCCGATCACCATGCACGCCATCAGGGTTAGAAGCCACATAAAGGCTTTGGCGCCTTGCTGCATGGGCTTGGCAGTGCCCGAAAGGTCCGGGCGGCCGCGGCCTTCGATATGCGCCTGATAGTCCTCGATCTCAGCCACAGCGTCAATGATTTGACGGGGCTTTTTTCGCCTTTTGAAAAGTCTCATGGCGCTGTTTCCTCACGAACGACACGCTCGACCTGCGGCGAGACGGTTCCGGTGGCCAGGCTACGTGCAACAGGCGGTCCGTCGTTGTGAATCGCCAAGACCTGGTTGCCCATACGCAAGTGCCAGCGCTTGGCGACCCGGTGGAGCACAACGGTCTGCTCGTCCTCCATATGCCGATTCACAATCACCTCCTGGCCGTCCGTGTCTACGAAATAGATCGCGGGCAGGTCCTGACCAGGCGCGAACCGAATCCACGTTTGTGCGCCGTCATCCCATGCGGCGGTCGGCGCCAAGCTGGTATCGCCGCTCATCGAATAGGCCTGCCAATTGATCGCGACGTCGGCGGTGGCCAGATCGCGCTGCACGCGCTCACTTTCTTGCTGCGCCGCAGACTTCGCCTGCTCGAGCTCGGGATACCGCAGCACCACGCGAAAGACGCCGCCGCTCTTACGCGCCTTTTCATATTTCAGCAGGAACGAGTAGTTCCGCTTGGTGGTGATGTAGAGCAAGTTGGTATCCGCTTGCTCGACGATGGGCTTGAGCAAGAGGTGCTTGCCCACCTGCTGGAAGTCGTACGCGGCCGAGTCGCCAAAGGCATGGGTCACATAGTCCTCATCTTCATTGAGCTGAATCTGGGTCGCAACTCCTAAGGTGGTGTCGACCTGAATGACGTCGGCGGCGTCATAGTCTGTCCAGCGGATTCGCTGATCCTTGGGCGAAGCGGCAGGTCGGTCAAGCGACCAGGCCGGCGCTGCGGCCGCGCAAAGCGCGACCGACAGCACCGCCACGGCCAAAGGCCTGAAGCGGATGTTCATCGGGCGTGTCCCATCTCGAGGTCGCTCTCACGTTGCCGCGCCGACTGGTGCGTATGTTGATGGTCCATCCCCATCTCCGCCTGCTTGTCATGGTCAGCGTCGCGCACCAGGCCCACGCCGCCTACCGCCTTGAAGGGGTAGCTGATGGCGAGCGCCTCTTCCTTGCCGCTCATCTCAAAGGACCGGTTCAGCGTGTTGCGGGCATGGACGATGAGGTCCCCCGTTTCGTTGTCACGCTGGATCAAGCAGTTTGGCGTTGTGCCCACGATCGGACCCTTGTATTCGCGTCCATCTTCCGGCTGACGAATCTGCCGGTCTTGCTCGCCGTACAGCTCTACCGGCCGGCGCGCCTCACGGATGCGCTCTTCAAAGTGCTTCCCGATACGATCGGCAGCCAAGACAGGCGTGGGAAGGCGAAGGTTCGCGTCCTTGTGCAGATGGTCCTTGCAGAGGCGCGCTGCGCCGTAGAGATCGCTCTTCGCGTACCGTTCGATGTCGCGCAGCAGTGCCGTGCGCTCTGCGTTGCTCATGCGTCCTGCATTTTCGAGGCGGCGGGCGAGTTCGTTGATTTGTGCTTTTTGCATGACGATTACCTCAGCGTTTCGACAGCGGTCGAGTAGGAAATGACTTGAAAGCCCAGGGGGTTGTCACGAATCACGCTTTCCGACATCGGTGCGTTGACAAACCTGTAGGCGATGGTGGCGATAAATTGCTCACTGTTGGGTGAGCGCTGTGGGCCCATCTCGCTGCGCGTGAACCGGACCGTAGCGGTCTGGTTGGGTCCCGGAGTGATCGACCGGACGTTGATGACCAGGCGGGTATGTTCCCCATACTTTTTGTCCAGAGCTTCACGGCCGGTCTTGGCGTCGTCTTCAAACTTGGCGTGGTACTGCTGCTGCACATCCGGCGAGCTGAACAGCCCGCAGCGGTCGTACATGTTTTGCAGGGTGCGCCAGTCGTAGCCTTCGCACGACAACACGTACTGAGTGACGAAGTAGCGCGCGATCCGAGGGCCATAGTCCTCCTGTGCGTCGCCGAGCTGGGATACGTTTTCGACCTCACCTGTCGCATCGTTGACGCGCACTACGTAGGGTGGCTGGGGCGTGTAGCTCAGCAACAGTGAGGCCAGGGCGCCGACCGCCAAGAACGCCAGCACAAATGCGCCTACTGCGACGCGCCATGCTTTTGATCTGGAGGAAAGGATCTCCGTCAGGAAGTCCTGGTCTAGGCTGCGGTTTCGGTCCAGCTCTTGCTGGAGCGAAAGCTTCGGGTCTTCAAAGGACATGTTGGTCCTCCGATTGCCGAACGAGATGATGGGGCCGCACGTTTCGTACGGGCGTGAAGGTGCGTGCCGCGGCAAGCGCGGGCAGAAATGCGTGCTTCATCGGTTCTCCGAAGAGACTAGGGGATTTGAATCAGACGGCGCTGGCTAGTACGCAGCGCAATAAGAAAGGCACAGCGATTGCTGTGCCCTGTGCTTTAAATACTAAGGTGTCGGCGGGCCGGAGGCCAACGACAGATATGCCGAGTCAATCCTGGCTAGTGTTGCGTCTCCATTCGGCAATCCTGTTTTCGTGCAATTGGCGTTCATGCTCTCTCTGCCAATTCGAACGCCTGTCGTCGCGTCCACCTTTTGGTGTGGCCATACCCATGCCCAACAGCTGCACGGGCCATTGGAAGCACAGGTACCAGATGGGCCGCAGAATCCAAGTCCACGTCGCCTTCGCTAGGCTCATCCATTGGAAGGCGGAAATCGGCTGTTCTGGGGCAACGCCGGGCGGTGCAGATAACGGCACGTCATTGCCCAGCAAGGGGTTCTGAGAAAGGGCCTTCCCCAGCGGCTTCAACGGATCCATCTTAATCCTCGCGATTATTAGTGCTTGTCAGGGAGGACGGCTATTAGAGATTCAATGTTAGCCAATCTTCCCAACGAAGGGAACTGAAATCCCGCTTCCACTGCCGCCTCCGCTTATCTTAGTGGCAACTACGGAAACCTGTTCTAGCATGAATTTTGAACACATCATGAAGAATACAATCGCAGTGAGCATGGAGAAAATATTGATCTGGTCTGCCTTTGTTAGATCAATCAAGCCTTGTTGCAACATACCGAACATTCCCATGATGAACATGAAAACCACCATGAAAAGGCCGGCATAGATGGCATAGTAGACAGCCTGACCTAACCACGCTTTGAAGAAGTCCTTTGTTTGGTCAAACAGCAGTGCCAATATGCAAAGCGGTCCTAGTACGACGACTAAGCCCATCCCAACTTTTACCGTGATCAGCACTAGCATCCCGATCGCGCTCATGACCGCTGAGATAATGGTGATGATGACCGAGACAACCACAAACACAAAGGCCTGCGCGATTTTCTTTAGACCGCTCGGTGCGCGCTCCTGCAACCGTGTGCCAATCTCTGCGCCATTGTTCGCTGCGTCGTCCATCATTTCGGATGGGGTTTTGACGGTGCCCGTGAACAGCTGAGCCACCGAGGTGGGTAAGTCGAGCATCACACCGACAATCTGCTGTTGGTACAGTCCATTTGCGCTGGCGACGCTCACGATGATTGCAATATTGACGACACGCCGACACGCATGGAGGACCGGAGTTTGAATGGCGCCCGAGCAAATTAACCACCCGTACCAGACCAGCGCGACGGACAAAGAAACGGACACGAACGGCAATAGCTTGGCGGTGACGGACGCGACCATCGGCGTGATGACGCTAGTTAGCATCTTGGTCACCGACTGGTCGATCCAGTTCGCGATCCCGCCAAGACTGGCCAGACTGACCGCGGTGGTGGCCATTATCTCGCTCCAGGAAGCGGCGCGCGGATTGCACCAAGGCTGAAAGAGCTATCGGCAAGCTTTTCGGCTTGCTGCTCCATCAGGGCCTGCTCGGCTTCAATCTGGCGGGTAAGTATGTCGGCCCGAGTTTGGTCGGCCTGGATGTTCGCCTGCTCGACCAACAGACGGGCTTGCAGGTCTGCGATGGCCTTCGGATCCTGGGCCTGATTGATCTTGGCCTGGAGCTGATCCACCTGTTTGACACGGGCGGTCATCGCCTTCTGGGTCTGCTCCATCATCGCCTGACTGCGGATCGCGAGCTTGTCGGCGCGGGCGTCCAGGTTCTTTTTGTCTTGTTCGTAGTTGCCAGTTAACCGTTCCTCGCGCTCAATGCGCTCCACAACGTCCGAGATTCCACCCAGACCACCGTTGGAGGCGCGAAGAATATCCCGGGCGTCGGCCGGCAGCGCATCGCGAATCGCCGGGTTGTTCAGGATATCGCCGAGGTTACGCGTGCCCGTGAGCGCTTCGAGCTGCCGTTTCTGGCTTTCAAGCTGGTCCCTGAGGACGGCGATCTGTTCAGCGTACTTTGCCAGCGTTTCGACGTGCTTGAGAGCGCGATCCATGATGCTCGCGGCGTCCACGACCGGGATGCCACTCGCGTGGACAGGCGTCAGTGAGTTGGAGAGAAGGACGGCGGCCAAGAATGCGGTAAGCCGTGCGCGTCCGGCATGGTTCGGGCGGTGGTTGGGGGTGTGCGTCTGGGACATTATCAGCTCCTTGTCGCCTCTTGGGCGAGCTTGAGGTAGTGGGGCAGCCAGAGGGCGGGGTCGTCACCATGCTTGGCAACTGCCGCTTCGGCAATTTCGGCCAGGTCTTCGGATCCGGAGAAAACCAGTAACGACTCGGGGCATGAGGACAGATCTAGTTCGGCGGTGACGGCGGAATCGCCTTGCTTGATCACGAACTGGCGACCAAACGCCGGCAGATCCTTGACCATCTTGAATACAGCCGGGGGAAGCTTGAACCCATCGATGTACTCCTCGGCCGTCGCCTTCGGGTTCTCGAGAAAAATGGCAGTCGCCGACTGTTGAATGAGCGATCGACCAACAGGATTCTCAAGGATCGCTGCGGGCTCTTGCGTCGCGAAGACGAGTACGCCGTTTTTCTTGCGAACTGTCCGGCTTGCGTCCTGCATGGCATCCTGGAAGTACTGCACCTTCAGAGGATGCTGCACCTCGTCGAAGAACATCGCCATGCGCCGTCCGTCCATCATCTGGTCGGTCCGATAGAGCAAGTAGGTAATTGCGGCGTCACGGATCGGACCTTGGTCGAGGAATTCCGTCAGATCGAATCCGAAGAGGTTGTTTACGGCGAGGTCCAGCTCGTCCTTCGGGTTATCGAATAGCCAGCCGTTCTCACTTCCGGCACACCAGCGCTTGAGACGGTCCTTCAGGCTGAGCTGGCCGTCGGGTGCCGGAGCCGAAGGCACGAACTGGAGCAGGGTTGAGAGACAACGGCTATCCAGGTCGATGTGGGTGACGAGATGGTCGATTGCTTCAGCAATCTGCTTCTGTTCGGAACTGCTGGGGGATCGTCTCCCCTCGCGGCCAGCTGCCGGGTCATGCTTGCCATGAAGGCGACGTTTGATGCGTTGGGAGGCAATTGCAGATAGTTCCAGCCGGTCGCTTCGCCCAAGCGCAGCGTGAAGTACTTCCCTCGATTCGCCATGACGGTGACTTGCATGCCCCTGTCCTTGTCGAACACCACGCCGGTATAGTTGAACTTGCGCGCTTGAGTAATAAAGTGCCCTAACATTGCAGTCTTTCCCGCACCCGATTGCCCGATGATTGATGTGTTGCCCAGCCGGCGTTTGCCCGTCTCGTCAACGTCATGGAGCGAAGCATGAAAGTTCAGGTAGTACGGCGTACCTCCCGTTGTCTTGAGCATGGTGACAGCAGGCCCCCAAGGATTGCCGGCTGGCTTTCCGAAGAGGTAGTTGTGCATCGAGGAGAAGCTCAAGAAGTTCAGCGAGGTAATCGGCGCCGGGCGAGGGCGCCATTTCCAGTTGCCCGGTAACTGGGCGGCCCACGCGGCCAAAGATGAGCGATCACACAGCCGACCGATGATCTCTTCGTCAGCCAGTGCACCGCTGATACTCGCAGCAGCCCGTAGGGCGCCCTCGCTGTCTTCGCCGAACACCTGGATTGTGGCGTGGTGATCACCCATGATGAAGCGACCCGCCGCCAGTTCGTCGCGGGCCTTTCTCAGATCTTCGATCTGGGACGCCGAGTAGTCGCCAGAGTCTTCCAGCCACTTGATCTGGCGTGAAAGCGCCTTCAGCCCATCGGGCTTGGACATCGCACCAAAAGACTGCGACAGCACAAACTCATGTGGCTGGTTGAGCAGGCAGTTCAGATGGCCAGCTCTGGTGTTGTTGGAGTATTCCCGCATTTCCAGCATCACGTAGCGGCGCGTCCAGTCAGGCCCCCGCATCTCGCCGAGTTCGCCATGTGTGGAGAAGAACTGACGGCTCGTGGGCAGATAGTTGTATAGGCGCGCGTTCACCAGCGGCACAGGCTGCATCTTGCCGTTGAGCAGAAAGCCCAGGAATTCGGCCGGTTCCGAAAACCGCGATTTCCGGCGGGGACCCATCTCGCCGCCCAGGTCGGCCGTAGATTCCCGCTCGACAATGGATAGCAGTTCCGGCGAATAGCGCTTGAGCGACCCGCGAAGCTTGCGGTTGACGTCATCGAGCTGCTCAATCGCCTGGTTCTGCCAGGCTAGCGCCGAGCGCGCGGTGCGCTTTTCGAAGTTTGACAGCAAGCGCAAGGCGGGGTCGATCTGCGCACGCATGATCACGGTCAGGTACATCTCGTTGATCATCGGCGGCTTGCCGGCGAAGACTTTCCGGTAGGCCGCATCGTGATCGCGCGAGAAGGCGTCCGGATAGTCGCTTTCGGGATACTCGAAGACCCTTCGGCGGACAAGGTGCGACCAAATTCCGAATCCCGTTGGAAACCCCCGGAACGTGTTGTTCAGTTCCTCGACCCAGCGGTAGTGCTCCTCATCGCTGTAGCCTTGAAAGGTGCGTCCGTCGATTCGCCAGACCGAAAGGTATTCCCAGTTGCGGGTCGCGATGATGGTGGGCGTGACGTGGTGGGAGTAGGGAACGTACGTGCTAACCGCCGGCTCGTACGCCGGCAGCGCGACGATGGATTGCTGTTTCATCGGTCGTGAACTCCGAGCCAGCGGGCCCATGGGCGCCGCCGGCTGTAGGGTGTTGGAGTGAGGGATATCGCGCCCCAAAAGCGCTTGTTCTTAGCCAAGAACTTGGTCTTGACCCAAAGCTCCCAGATCCAGAAGGCGCGGTCATCATGGCGGCTCAGAATGGCCATCACCGGATAAAGGACGGGAAAGAGTAGCCAGCCCCACAGCGTGAATGAGGCGGCGGTGACGGTCACAAAGACCAGTCCAGCAAATGCCCGTGTGGGCACTCCCCCGGGGACGGTGGCGACGCGGGTGGCACCCTTGAAAAGGGGAAAGCGGTTGGGTGGCACTTCTGACCCCACCGCGACTGGGGCGGCTGTAGGGGGGCTTTGGCCTTTTGCTTGGACGAGGTGGCCATCAACCGAAGACCAGCTTGATGATGCCGCCAGCGATGGCACCGGAAAAGACGATACCCACCGCCCATTGATAGGCGGTCTCCTTGCGAATCACATCGAACGAGTAAAGGATGCCGATGATGCCGGCGGAAACAAGACCAATGACAGGAATGATGAGCCACAGCCAATCTTTGATCTTCTGCACGGTAGTGGTGGCCTTCTCGAACTGCGCCATCGCCAGTTCCGGTTGCAGCAGGAGGAGCACGGCAAGGGTCGCGTATGCCAGGGCGACAAGCGTGTGGCGGCTCTTGGGCTGCGAGTCGGCAGGGGACATATTCGATGCTGCGGTCATTTTGAAACTCCAAGGGGTGACGCCACCCGGCCGATGGGCGGGGCGGCATTCGTTTGAGGTAGATGAGAGGGGCGGTGTTTAGCGGCTAAACACCGGCGAGGGGTGCGCTTCTACTGCGCCGGCAGGCGCGAGGAAGGCTTTGGGATAGGCCTACCGAATGTGGCATCTGGGCGCGGCTCGAATGCGTCTTTGCGAGGCGCCACGAAAGCGTCGTTGCGGGGCTTCTGAAAGGCATCGGGTTTGGACGACTTCGGCAGCGGTTGGGTACGCGTCTTCGTGTCAGCATTGGCGGGCGCGCCGCCCTCCTTCACGATGGCCGGTACCGCCAGGCCAGCGCCGGCGATGACCTTGCCGACATACCCATTCCTGAAGCCCGAGGTCAGGTTGCCCGTGTTGTAGCAGCTGAATGCCGCATATAGAGCGTTCTGTCCAGGGCCGTGCAGCTTGGCGGCTCGCTTGTAGCAATCGACGAGGACGCGCTGGGCAGATGCGAGGTTGACGCACGGGTCGAAGACGCTCTCGGGCGTGACACCGAGCCACTTCCAGTTCCGCACGTTGATCTGGCCGTAGCCGACGTCGAAGTCCACACCTTTAGCCATCAGATCGCGCACCGCCTGGACTGCCTCCTCTTTGGACTTCGGGCGGATGCTTACATGGGGCTTGGCGTTGACGCCAATGGCCAGAGGATTGAATGCGGACTCGTGACGGACCACAGCGCTGAGCGTACTGATGTGCACGTCGGGCGCACACTGCCTCGCGAGGGTAGGGAAGTCCATCAGTCAATTCCCCACCATGCCGAAGCCAGGCCCCTTGCCGTTCTGCTCGCGCTCTTTGCGTTCTGCAAGCGCCTTTTCGTACTTGGCAAGCTCGTGTTGGTAGTCCCGTGGCTCCACCCAGTAACCGCCGTAGGCGGGCGTGCCAACGTAAAGCGGTAGACCATCGTCAAAGGCTGTGTATTCATGTGACGTGTAAACGTTGCAATAGCCCGGGCGTTTGTCGCTGATGATGAGGCTGCCGTCGTCGTTGCCGCCGCGCCAGGTGCGAAGCGCGACGTTCAACGCTGCGGCGTCGCACCGGCCGGCACCTTGGGAAATGGCGCGGACTAAGTCGCTCATCTCCTTGGAGTCTCCCGATGCAGGGCATAGCGAAAGAAAATCGCGTCGGGCTTCCAGCGTGTCGGATAGCTTCTTCATGTTGATGCCGAAGTATCGCGACAGGGACGGCGCACACTCGCTGGGCCGGGTGCCGCTGGACAAGCAAAGAATGGCCTCGCATGCCAGGCGCTTGTCGCCTTCCATAACGTCACCGACGTCGAAGCTGGTCGCTCCATCGGCGTGTGCCGGCATGCAAAACGGCCCGAGCGTCACGGCCAGCAGTAGGAACAGGTGTCGGAGGGGTCGCATATTTGTTCTCCCGAAATTAGTTGCAGATGCCGTAGTTGCCGACATCGATGAGCTGGCCACGCAAGCGTGTTTCAGTCGTGACCGTGCATCCGCTGACCGAAGTGATGTTGACGATCCGCGTCGCGCTCTGGCAGATGTCCGCGTCTCCGCCGCTTCCTGTGTCGCAACTGCCGAATAAGGTGGCAGTTCGGTTTCCATTGGAAAGCTCGCAATGACCAGAAGCGCCCTTGTTTACGGATGCGCCGGGCGGCATGAGCTGACCCATCCATGCGCGTGAGGTGTCCCCTGACGTCGTGCCGGATGCGAAGATGCAGTTAAGTTCGGCGGTGGGGCGATAGATGGTCGCCCCAAACATCGTGCCGTAGTTGACTTGCATCTGTGCGGCGATCGCTCCACCAAGGCTATTGGGGAACGTCTCGCCCGTCTCGTTGCCACGGGCTTTCGCGATCACGACATCGAGTACGCCGCCGGCGCGGGATGCCGTGCAACCGTCTTGCCATGGCCCCCATCCCTCGTAGGCCACATCGCTCGCGTTGGCTTGTAGAACGTAGTAGGTCCGGTAGCGGACTTGACTGCCGGTGTACCCGGCTGGGCACTGCGAATATTCCGTTTGCGTTTGCGGGACTCGGCAGCCGCCGTATGTCGTGTGCCAGGAGTAGCCCCCAGCGCAGCCACCTGGTGGCATCGGGGCGCTTTGGTCGACGCGCACGACCATCGTGTTGAGGTCGGTCTGCAATTGGACGTCGGCCTGGTTGGCGGTGGATGCGTGGCCGCCCGTGGGCAAGAGCAGCGCGAAGAGCAGGGCGAGCAAAGCCCCGCTCTTTCCCCGCGTGGGAGGAAGGAACATGGATATCTCCGATAGATTTGCCGCTCGTTATGCGGCCTGGGGAAAGACCTGCTGGAGGAGCTAGCTTTTGCAGCCTTGGATCACCGAGGCGCGGGCGCCCATGTCTGGGGGTGAAATCACGACGCGGTCACCGGCGATGCTGGCGCGCTGCGCCATACGGACGTAGCTATTTCCAGAGTTCTGAAATGAGCCACTGAAGGAACCGCCGACCGAAACGGCACCAGCGGCGTTGACGTAGCCTGAGCCTTGGATGCTCCCGCCGATCGCGCCACCGATATTGATGTCGCTGCCGCGCGCTGTAGCGTCGAGCGCCTGTAGCGCGACCTGCCTCCAGGGCGAGAGCCCTGCCGGGCATGTTACAGCCGGAATCGCGGCGTCGTTGGGAAGATCACCATACGTGCCAGTGATGACGTGGCCAGTCTGGGCGAACCACACGCCACCGGTGCAAACTGCAAGCTGCTTGTTTGCAGTAGAAGCGTACAACCCCTCCGGGGCGCACGCCTCGCCCGGTGCAACGGCCGTGTTGAGCAGTAGGCCCGTGTTGGTCTGAATCGCACCGGCCACCGTAAGGGAGTTGTTGAACGTGACAGCTCGGGTTTCACCGTGGCGGACAAATTGACCGAATGGCGTGGCACTCAAGCCTGCGGCCAGGACGGCGTGGCCATCCTCTGCTCCGAAGTCGAACCAGCCGCGCGGAATGTTCATAAGCGGGCCACGCACATTGGTGCCGCCGTTGGCGTCATGACCACCATATCCTTCGGACGCTGCCATCACCTTGCCGAGCAGCACTTGATTGAACCGCGCAGCCTTGCCGGTCGGGGCGGTGCAGGTGTCATTGAGTCGACGGCTCCGCACATCGCTGATCGGTTGGCAGGTATATACGTAGGCGCCCGTTCGGCAGTCGTCACCGGGGCATGCTCCTTCGCGGACAAGGATGAAACGGGCGGTTTCGCCGAGGGATGGGAAGCGGGGCGTGCTAGGTGGTAGCAGGCCGAGTGCTGCAAGATCCGCTACGCCACCTCGCGCGACCTGTGCTCCCGGGGCAGCGACCCAGCTAAGTGCGGGCGGCGGGGGGTAGGTGCCTGCCGGGGCGCTAGCGATATTCTCGCCGCGCAGCCACGCTTCGTGCTTAACCTGGAGGTCCACAACTGCACCGCGAAGTTGCGCAAGGTAACGGCCGGTGGATTCCGCAGCGGTCGCGTCAACTTGCCGCTTAAGCGACGGCCCCCCAGGACAATGGCGAGCGTAACCAGCGCGATCACTACCATCAGTTCGATAAGCGTGAAGCCGGCCTGGCGGGGTAGTGATCGAGGCACGTAAACGTCAAAAGGACACATGGCAGCTTCGTCATCAATGCAATGCCAGGCGAGGTAGCGCCACGCCCGGATTGCGGGTTTACGGATTCATCGCGTGGCGAAGACGAAGGTATTGTTGTCACCCTTCACGCAAAGATCTTGAGCTGTGACCGCATTGAAGGACCCCGGCTCGTTGTTCGTGCCTAGCGTTTTCGCGGCGGTTCCATTCACGCTGATTGTCTCGGCTACCGAGTTCAACGTGGTGGCAAGACCTGGGCACGCCCGGTGGTTCACGTTGGTCAATGTCAGCCCGAAGCCGCTTCCGGCAGCACCCCCGCCGAGGGCCACGGGGCCGATGGTGATCGTGCCACTCGAGCCCGCACCTGAGCCGCCCAGTCGGTGCGCCACCGTGGCGCCGTTCACTTTGAATACTGAAGACTCGGCCATTGCTGGCGCAAGATTCGATGCGTTGCTGATGGCTGCGTAGGGCGTGACGGAGTCGCCCTCGCCCAGCAAGCGAGTCGCGGTCATGAAGCGTTGAAGTTCAGCAGATGCCGGACCGACGCGGGCTTGAACAAAGATGCCTTTGATTGCCGGCATGCTGATAATCACCAGGAAGCCGATGAGCGCGATCACGGCGATCACTTCTGCAATGGTGTAGCCGCCTTGGCGAAGGCGCTGCCGTGCCGCGTGGCTCTTGAAGGTTCGAGCTTGTTTGGGAAATTGGTTCATTTTGAATTCCAGGGTTTAACTCTGAAGTAACGGGCCGCCATTGCGGCACGGGCTTGCGTGATGGTTTGGGCTTGCACTAGCTCATGGCGTCGAGGACGGCTGCGTTCTGCATGTCCCATAGGACGCTCTGATGCCACGCATAGAGGCCCGCCATTGCGAACACAGCAAAGCCCAGGATGACCCAGCGCAGAACTTTTGCGCGTGCTTCGACGCGCTTGAGGACGACCGTTTCCATCCTGTTGCGAATCCTCTGCAATGCGACGTCCAAGCCGTGGGTGTTTGTGAGGTCTTCGAGGTACCAATATGTCTCTTGATCCATCAGCCCGACATTGAAAACTTGAGCGCCCGATTTTGAGTCTTCAAGTCGATGCTGAATGGCCTGCAAGCGGCCCACTAGCCAACGAGATGCACCGTCGAACTGAAGTTCGATAGCCTCGCGCAATTGCATCGTCTTTCCGGTCCGTGGTTTGACCGCAGTTGCCGCTGTGCTGATGACACCAATGCCCTGGACATCCCGGTATAGGCTGTATGGCCCCCAACGGTCCAAAACCCTTCGTATTGGCCCGTCCAGGTACGGAAACGACAGTTGGAACGCGATTCCGACCGCGATCGTCCCCACCCAAACTCGAGCGCCGCTTTGGCGTATCCAGTCGGCGAGGTCGAAGAACGCCTGGGTGTATGGACTCAGATACGCGCGTGGCGCCGCAGGCAGCGATTCGAGAATCATTGGTGCGGTGAAGTAGGGGATCCCGACCATGATCACAAACCATAGCAACGCCATTGCCAAGGCCGAAGTCATGAGCGTAGTGACGAGGATCGTCTTCAGCCTGGAGTTCAAGCGCACAAGGCTGGCCATATCCCGCAGTCCGCTGGCCAGCACGGCTTGGCCCTGGCGCTGCAAGGAAACAAATTCAGCGACCTCTTTAGACGGGAGTGTGCCGTGGAGGGTTTTGCCGATCTCGCCGGTTTCGACAATCTTGTGCGCCCAGTGTGCCGAAAGGATGCCTCGCGCGCTGCGCCCATAACGCTGGGCATCAGTGTCAAGGATATTGAGGATCGTCCGTTTTCCTTGGGTGTCTTCGGTCATGTCGGCCAGATACTCGTACCAGTCCGCTCGCTGGCGGGCGAACTTGCGCGCGGCCTGGCCGGCCCGGGTCAGTACGAAGGGCAGCCTCATTTCCGCTCGCCTTGTCGAAGCAGCGTGGCAAAGGCTTGAAAATGCGGCTCAATGTCCCGCGGATCGATCATGCCTTGACTCATCTTGTAGACAGCGCAGTCCATGGTGGTCTTGCCTTCCATGTCGGGGTGGTCATATGCGGCGGTCCGGTGACCAGCGTAAATTTCACGCAGACGGAGCTCATCGCCGCCGCTGATGGCACGAAGCGCTTCTGGATCTGACGAGGGTTCGAACATTTCGGCGACTACGGTCCGTCCGGCATAGCCGAACAGTTCCGGGATCCCCTTTACCCGACATTTCTCACAACCCTGTGGATTGCGAACTTTGATGCGACTGCTGCCGAAGTCGTAAAGGGTTTCGATGTCGTCGAGGTAGCGTGCCCACTCATCCCGTGTCCGGCGCACTCCTAGTCGATCGGCGGCGCCTTCAAACAGTGAGTCTGCCGGCAGTGCGCAGTTGCAGGTGACCGGCATCAGTGCTTGGTGTGAGAGCAGCTTCAGGACGCCAGGCGTGCCCAGAGTTGTTGGGGGAACGCCGATTTCGCTGGAAGCAAATCGCTGCGGAATCGAGAGCGCGTGTCCAACGTGTGTCGTGGTGTACAGGCTGCTTCCCGACAGCACGATGTCCTGAAACGCTGATCCGGTAAGTGAGTCGCGGATTTCACCCAGAAACACGTCGCTCGCTGCGGCTCGCTTGAGCGCCATCAGCTTGGAACGCATCGTGTCGCGGTCCGAGCCATCAAGCGATCGAGAGACGCTGGCGGCCAACGCGCGCGGAATGGTCAGTTCGACAGGATCCTCGATCGTCATAACCTTGCGTGTCTCTGGCAAGCGCACGATCAATTGGGCGTTGGTGACGGTTTTGCCCGATCCAGGAATGCCGCCCGTCACGATGGCGCCGCCCATGCTTTGCAGACACCGTTGAAACTTTGCGACGTGCGAAGGCAGGAAACCTAGTGTCTCCATGTCCACCGGCTCCACCTTGGCATCCATATCGAGAATGCGCAGGGTTATGGAGGGTCCTTTGTCCGCAACAAATGATCCCCAGCGCAGCATGTAAGAGCGGTCGTCGACAACTTCGTATAGCCGGCCCTGTTGCTCGTTAGTCATGTCGAGAAAAAGCCCGTTGCCGCCGTGGACATCCAGCCATGCAACGTTTCCCATCTCAATGAGCCGTTCGGTCGGCATCGCCAGTTGCTTGGGCGTCGTGTACTGCCCATCGATCGTGGCGCTGACGTGGGAAATCGGAGCGGTCGTGTCGATGTTCAGGTGCATGTCGCTTGCGCCGTTGCGGATGCCCCAGGCGGAAAGATCGTGAAACCCCACGCGCACCGCAGAGCGCGCGCCAAGCGCGCGCGTCCTGGATGTGCGCTGCTTGACGTCCTTCGCTTGCATGCGCTCACGTACCAATGCGAGCAAGACTACGGGGTTGACTGTGTATACGTCCACGTTGTCGCGCCCGGCGGCTTCCCGAGCACGTAACAGAACGGCACGGTACAGGTCCGAGTCCTGTTCCCCCTGTTTGACGAAGACCACATACCGCTTGCCTTCGAGTTCTGCCACGCATGCTTTCGCTGCGGCTTCAGAGCCGCACCAATCCACGCGCAGAAGTTCGAAGGCCGGTCGCATATTTTCAACATCCTCAAAAGAGTCAAGATGACCTTCAGGGGAGTCGTCAGTTTGGACAGGCGTCAGCGACATGCTCAGGACAGGCGCCGGCTCTTCTTCGCGAAAGCCGACGCGCAAAATGCGCATCATTCGCCGAGTCCATTGGAAAAAGCTGAATTTCATGGTGCCCTCTCGTCTAGGCAATAGGTGAACGTCTCTTCCTCTTGCGATAGGAACGTGGCGCAGGGTGGAGAAATCTCCAGCAGACGCATGCCCTGGCCAGCGCCCGTGGCCGGCGCAGCTTTCCCGGTCACGTAGACGGCCTGTCTGTTGTCCAGTTGCAGGTGCGCGGCCAGGTGGCCGCCGACTCCGACGATGGCGATTAGCCGCGCCAGGCGTTGCTTCGACGGTGATGCCGAGGCAGCGGCCGCCTGTTCGGAATCTGCCGACGTGATTCCTATGGAGGGCGGTGCTGCGAACGACGAGCTCGCGAGCGCTGTCTTGGTCTTCGAGCGTTCCAGGGCGAGCGCCTGTTTTGCGTCATGCTCCAGCAGCTCGCGCACGAGGTGGCTCGGCGGTGCAGCCGGAGCTTCAGGCGCAACGGAGAGAGTGTCGGATTGCGCCGATACCGTGGCATGCAGGGAAGCGGCCAGGGCGAGACCCGCCAGGCCAGGCGCGAGCCGATTGCGCAGCGAAGTTTCACGGCGCGAGTACATAGATATCTCCTTTCAAGGTGGCCGAGAACGCGCTCGCCGCAAGCCCGGGTGCTGAGTCCGGCTGATAACGCACATGAAGCTGCGTTATCTGGGTGGTCGTCGGTAAGGCCAGGCCATAGAGCGAGCGCAGGGGCGCATTGACCACCAGCGCGCGGCTGGCGGGTAGCTTCGTGCCCTGTGGCATCGGCACAGGTTCTTCCAGTCCGTTGGGCAACTTGATGTTGGGTACGATGACCTGCACGTTTGCCGGCTTTGACAACGTGAAGTCTTGCAAGGCAGGTCGGAGCGCTTGCCAGCTGGGCTCCCACGCGGTCTGGATATCAATGGCGGTGGGAAGGTCCAGCAAGGGCATCGTTCGCGCGAAGAGCACCTGGGGAAGTGGCCATGTTGCGGTGGCCGTATCCAAATCCGGATGGGTGATGCGGAACGATTCGGCCAGCGCCGCTCGCAGCGTATGGTTGTCAGCCAAACGGGTACGGCGGTATGTGGCGGTGCACGAACCGACGCCGGGGCGGCAGTCGACTTCTGTCAGCCGCCACCGCCCAGGTTCTACCGGGACTGTGAGGACGGCATTGAGAAGGTCGGCCAGACCCGTGCTGCCTTGGGTCTTGACTGACTTCGCCCAGGTACCTATGGCGTTGTTCCACAGTGCAGTGGCGTCGAACTGCGGTTGTGCGGCCTCAGCCAACGCCTGACGTCGTGCCTGTCGTTCGTCCCACCAACTGGACCCGTAGTCCCAAGCCTCATAGGCGAGGACCGCAGCGATGAACACCCACCATATGGGCGACACCATGGAAAGTCTGAAGGAAGCCCTGCGCAGAGCCGACTGAGCATTTACATGCGCAGTGAGCTGTTGCAAAGAGAACAGGCGCGCTTGCGTGATGTAGTTGCTGTGCAGCTGGTGCTCACGGTAGCGCGCAGTCAGTTCTTCGACGGAGTTAGTTGCGGTCGCTTGGTCGGGGAAAATTGTATCGCCGCCCGTCTGCACCACCCCGTCGATGACCACCGCCAACCATACGGATTGATCGGGTAGCGTGCATACAACGATGTGCGTGCCATGTCGATGCATCTGTGCAAAAGCAGCGGCGCCAGAGAAAAGCGTTGCTCGGCCCTTTGCGCGTGTTTCGCTTCCTTTGGCTGCCAACAAGCCTACCGAGGAACTGCGAGCATCGCTTTGCACAAAGTGCGTTGCCCGTGCCTTTCTGGCGGTCTTAAGGGCAATCTTTTCCAGGTCTTCGCCAAGGACTGTGCGCCACTTGAGCCCGAGGACAAGTTGATTCGGCGAGCCCGGTATCGCGACGAGCTTGAAGCTCGTGCGCCGAGCGACTTTCTGTCGCGTTGCCACGGTCAGAATCCTTCCTCTGGAATTGCGGTTACGAGCACCACTGTCAGCAGTTGCTGCTCTTGCGAGGCGTCAGACCCACCCAAGAGCATTGGCGCCTTGTCGTCGAGACGGCGGCGGGTCGAACTGTCGGCAAATTGTTGATACCCGCCAATGACCACTTGCTCACCAGGGCGAACCATCACCTGCTGTACGCGTCCTTGGCCACCGATGTTGGTCTGCTGCACGAACGACTGATCATCGCGCGACCCCACCGGCTCCTTTTTCATTTCGATGAGTCGGGTGTCGTCGTAGGCAATCGTCAAGAGCACCTGGCCGTCGTCCTGCGCATCGGGCACGACGGTGAGGAAGGTGCCGACCGTCTTTTCGTCTTGCGTGACCGTGACCGTCGGCGCCGAGCTGTCGGACGTGCTCTGGGTTTGTTGCAGATCCTTGATGTACTGGAAGGTGTTGCGCGTGTCGTACTTGGCGGGTCGACGGTTCTGCGAAAGAAGCGGAATGCTCTTGTGATTGACGATCGACCCGAGCTGCGAAAGTGCGCTCAGTGCGATGTTGGTGCCGGCGAAGGGGCCACTGCCCACTGATGCGCCCACGCTGCCCGCCGCTTTGGCCGTGTCCAGCAAGGGACCGACGCCAATTGCCGATGCAGTGTTTTCGCGCCCAAGGCTGTTGAAAAGAATCTTCCAGTCGATGCTTCCTTGATTGAGTAGATCGCGTTGGACCGTGATTTCTTCGAAGACGAGCCGCACGCGGCGTGTCATCTGGCGGTTCTCAGCGTCCAGAAATTCGCCGATCCGGTCCTGCGCGTCCTTTGTATCAGTGACGACGATGGTGTTGGCCGCGCCGTCCGCCGACTTGATCACGCCTGCGCGACTGAGGAATTGACTGACCTTGGTGACGACCGCCGCCAGTTCGCGGGCTTCTTCTTTAGAACTGCTGGTCGACTTGTCCGCGAGCGTCGAATTGGCCGACTTGATATCGCGTTGAAGGTTCTCTTCAGCTGCCTGGGTCGGCGTGCGCACGACGTAGCTTTTCGTCTCCGTGCGATAGAAGCGAAGCGCACCGATTTTTTCGTCGTAGCGCCAGTAGACGCCCAACCGCAGTGCAATCGAGTCCAGTACGGAGGCGAGGGGTGCTTGGCCTGGGGGCAGGGGGGCCATCTTCGTGCGAGCAACGCCTTGGGGCAGGACGGGGCCTGCGATCCGGTCGACGGCAACTCCGGGTACGAGAGCTGGAACCAGCGTGTCCGCCGTTGCGGCAGCAAAGTTCGCACTTGCTGTAGCAACACTCTGTTCGACCGCCAGGCGCGGAAGGAAATACTCCGCTGGCAGCATAGCGTCGGCAGACACGTGGGTCAGGATTCCGGTTGCGAGTTGGATGCGGTCGGCAAGGGTTTTGAGGTCGGCCGCGCTGTTTTCGAACAACAGCGTCGTATTGACGTTGGCGCGAAGCGCCGGCGGCAGGGTGACATCGCGGGCAAGCGGTTGGGGCCGGCCTGCGATCCAAGGCAGTTCTACGACCTGGCCTTTGGCCCGGTCGGTGTCGCCTGCCATGCCCTTGAAGGCGTCCATAGCGAACGCGCCCTTTGAGCCTTCGTGGTCAGCACGGGTGCTGACTCGGTCTGTCGATTGGAGCGCGGAGCAGCCCGAGAGCGCTGCAAGCGTCAGTGCGGCCGCTACAGTGCGGTATGCAGTCATGGGTATTCCTGGTCAACGCCACGGCTAGGATTGCGTGGCTGGGGATCGGTTGCAGCTGCGGGTGAAGGGCAACATGCGCAGGACGCGGTTGCCGTAGAAGCAGGGGCGGATGGGCGATTCGCTCATCGCGACCGCCTGGGACAGCGCCTGAGTGGCCTCCCGGAAGGAGGCCACCTCGAACTCGGCCGGAGCCTGTATCGGTATGTCGAAATTCAGTTCCCACTGGTCCGGCCCAAACGTCCAGTTGGCGTCGGACGCCCAGCGCACGAGCGCTTGGCGGACCGTCCCGTCCTGCGGGCTAATGCGCCAAATTTGCTTGGGCGGTTCCACGATCTCGGGTTCTGCTACAGCCGGCGTCGGTGTGGCATCGACAGTCACGACTTGCGCGGGAGTCGCCGCAGTCAGCGCGCCAGTTGCGTCAGCTGGCGGTGGCTGCAAGGCCACTTCGGATGCCGGCGACTTCATTTCCGCCTGGGCGGTGGGGTTCGCGCTCGTTGTTGGAAGCTCTCCACTGCCGGAAGCCAATGTGGACTGGGCGGAAGGCGTGGTTTCAGCGATCGGCGGCGCGTCGGGCACCGGGATGGGCGGAATGGGCGCGGAAGCGACCATCGACGGCGATTTACCCGGTAGAACACTGCGTGGATCTACTCGATTAATCAACACGCGACCGGAATCGGACGGGGCTGGAGGCGCGGGCGGTACGAAACCGCAGGCCGAAAGGAGGCAGGCCACCGATATAACGGCGGCCATGAGGGGGACTTGCATGGGTAGCTCCAGAGAAGATGCGGCCGGAATGGCCGGGGTGTTATTCCGGCAGATCACGGCCCTGGGCCGGTGTCCACGGCGGGATACCTTGACGCTCAAGTTCGAGATGCACGGCTCGCATATCGCCGGGGGAACAATGGCGACGCGATAGCAGCAGCAGTTCTAAGACGATGGGGAGCATCGGGGCTGCTTCGGCGCCGTTGGCTCCGGTGTCCATCAATGTGAGCCGAAGTTGAGCAACGTGTTCGGCGACCTGGTCGTCGACTTCAAGTCGATCCCGCAGAAAAGCCGAAAGTGTCATGCCCCTATCTGCGGCGGCGCTTTCGTAGCGTCTGTAGGCGGCGTCCGAAAGGCGGAAACTAACTGGACGCTCAAGCAGCGAGCGCATGGAAACGTGCTTCTTCAACGACGATGTGGCCGATGGCTTCGGCGAATGCCTGCTTGAATGCGTCCCGGCGAATCCTGCGTTCGAGGGCGGAGTCAGGTTTGTCTTTGCAATGGTCCCGGAACTGTTGATCACGGTATTTGGCGGGACTCAAGTCTGGGGCCGTCTCGAACCAGGTTCGAGCAGCGTGGCGGGCGGCACGTGCAGTCGAAGGGAACTCGAAGGACGCGTGGTGCCCGCGGGACGCGATTGCGTCCGCAGGTTGTATGGACCTCATAGGGGAGCTTTCCTGAATGGCTGAGCGCGAACCTCGAGGGAGGCTGGCGACGCTTGGGGCAGGGAAATGCCCCGAGGGTGGTTGGGTCCGTTTTTGGGACCAGGACCGCGAATTAGTGCAACTCTATGCGCCCAACATGTAGGCAACGCCGGGGAAGTTCTGCGTTAAATGTCGCTAATTGGTGCGCTCACAGATTCGATTCCTGTCGGGCGCACCACACATCATGCAGTGACGAGCAATACCTGATGCAGAACGACGTGGCATAGAAAGTCGAATCCCGGATTCGATATTCGAAACCCGGGATCCATCAGCGTGTACACATCAGCGTCTGCGCACCAACGTCTACACATCAGGGTGGCCATCCAGTCATACGGCCATCAAGCTCCCTGAATATCAAACCCCCTGGATTTGAAATTCGCTTCAATACGCGCGGCGGCTTTGTTGCGTTCAATCATCCAGCGACGGCACCGTGCCGATCTGCGTCAGGATGCGCGGCGATTCCATGTCGCCGGTTTCTTTGTCGATCCATACTTCATAAGCGGCCACGCCCGCGAATTTGGAAGCCATGGAATTGGCGATTCGGATGGCGCCGAATTCGCTGCTGGCTGGACGGATCTCCCCAGGGGCCACGCCGTTGGCGGCGGCGCGATAGGGCACGACGATGTACTGAACAAGATGAGCGGCTTCTGACACAGGTTTCTCCCTGGATGACAGGTTTTTGGGCGAGCGAAATGTATCACGTCGTACTGTGTTTTTGTACAGTATTTTGAAGCGTCGCACCAACTAATTCTTGCTTGGCGGGAAAACCCCTAGCGGGCAATCGTTGCCCGAAATTCCGCTCGCCTCTATTATTTTCGAAAATCTTCACGGTTTTATAAAAAAGAGGCAAGGGATGGAAGCGAACCGGTACGACGCCTATCGCGAGGACACCGCAGGCCGCGCCAACGTGGCGGACTCGCCCGAACGCATCGCCTATTACCAGGAGCTGGCGCGCCTGGAAACCGGCGCCTTGTGGACCGTGGCGAACAAGATTGAACCCTGGGCGCCGCGTTCGGCGTCGGTGCCAGTGGTGTGGCGCTACCAGGACTTGCGCGCGCATGTGCTGCGATCGGCCGAACTGGTGTCGCCCGAGGAAGCGGGCCGCCGCGTGATCTACCTGAACAACCCCGGCCGGCGCGACGTGGCCGCCGCCGTGGGCTGGTTGTATTCCGGCTTGCAGGTGATGCAGCCGGGCGAACTGGCCTCGGCCCACAAACATTCGCATTCGGCGCTGCGCTTCATCATGGAAGGCCAGGGCGCCTACACCGTAGTGGATGGCCACAAGATGACGTTGGGCGCGAACGACTTCGTGCTGACGCCCAACGGCACCTGGCATGAGCACGGCGTGGCCGAAGACGGCACCACCTGCATCTGGCAGGACGGCCTGGACATTCCGCTGGTCAATGCCTTGGAAGCGGGCTTCTACGCCGTGCATCCCGACCTGAACCAGACCGTGACCCATCCGGTGGACGACACCAGCGCCGCCTGGGGCAACGCGGCCTTGCGCCCGCAAGTGTCGGGCTGGACCAAACCGTATTCGCCGCTGTTCAAGTACGAATGGGAGCCCACCTACGACGCCTTGCGCCGTTATGCGCGCACCACCGCCGGCAGCCCGTACGACGGCATCCTGCTTGACTACGTGAACCCCGCCACCGGCGGCTCGGTCATGCCGACCATCGGCGCCAGCATGCAATTGCTGCGCCCGGGCGAACACACCAAGGCGCATCGCCACACGGGCAGCTTTATCTACCAGGTGGCCAAGGGCAGCGGCTTTTCCATCATCGACGGCAAACGTTATGACTGGACCGAACGCGATATTTTCTGCGTGCCGTCCTGGGCCATCCACGAACACGCCAACCTGTCCAGCAACGACGACGCCTGCCTGTTCTGCTTCAACGACCTGCCCGTGATGCGGTCGCTGGCGCTCTACCGCGAAGAAGCGCTCAAGGAAAACGACGGCCATCAAGTGCTGATCTAGCACCGCCCCCCATTCGAATTTTTATCCGCCGCGCGGGGCTTGCTCGCGCGCCTGGCTCAACTCGTCCTGATTTAACTCTTCCTACTCAACTCGTCCTGAATCAATGGAGTTCCTATGCGCTTGGTGACTTTTCGCGCTCATCCCACCGCTGCCGCGCGGCTTGGCGCGCTGGCCGAAGGCTATGTAATCGACCTGGCCCTGCTGGGCCGCGCCGGCGGCGTGGACCTGCCCGACGACATGCTGGCGTTCATCGACTTAGGCCCGGTAGCCGTGGCGCAGGCCAGCCGCCTGATGGATGCCTACCGTGGCGCGTGGCCGGTGGGCACGGCGCTGCCGCAAGAAAACGTGAAGCTGCTGGCGCCCATTCCGCGTCCGCGCAAGAACATCTTCGGCATCGGCCTGAACTACGTTG
This sequence comes from Achromobacter spanius, assembly GCF_003994415.1. Lineage (NCBI taxonomy): Bacteria > Pseudomonadati > Pseudomonadota > Betaproteobacteria > Burkholderiales > Alcaligenaceae > Achromobacter > Achromobacter spanius. The sequence goes on from NZ_CP034689.1 coordinate 591,181, forward strand.
AACACGTGGCGGAATCCAGTCGCACGCTGGATACCTCGGCCGACCTGCCCAAGCAGCCGGTGATCTTCTCCAAGCCGCCCACCACCGTGATCGGCCCGGGCGACGCCATCGAGCACAACGCCAAGATTACGCAGCAGCTGGACTGGGAAGTGGAGCTGGCGGTGATCATGGGCCGCCGTGCCTCGCGCGTGGCCGAGGCCGATGCGCTGTCCTACGTGTTCGGCTACAGCGTGATGCTGGACATGAGCGCACGCGACTGCCGTCGCGCCGGCCAGTGGATCTATTCCAAGGGCCAGGACACCTACGCGCCGTTCGGCCCGTGCATCGTCACCGCCGACGAAATCCCCGACCCGCAGGTGCTGGACTTGTGGCTCACCGTCAACGGCGAAAAGAAGCAGGGATCGAACACGCGCCACATGCTGTTCAAGGTGCCGTTCCTGATTGCGGACATCAGCGCCGGCATCACGCTGGAACCGGGCGACATCATCGCCACCGGCACGCCGGAAGGCGTGGGCGCGGGCCGCAAGCCGCAGGAATGGTTGTGGCCGGGCGATGTGGTGGTGGCGTGCGTGGAAGGCATCGGCACGCTGCGCCATCCGGTGGTGGCGGTCTAGCTCAGGCCTGCCGCCAGGCGGGCAACGCAGTCTTCAAGGGGAAAACATGATCAAGAAACAGCATCTGGGCGGCGTGGCCGCCGCGTTGTCCGTCGCGCTGGGCGCGGCCTTTTCAACAAGCGCCGCGCGCGCCGCCGAGCCCGTCAAGATCGGCTTTATCGCCACCTTGTCCACGCCGGCCGGCTACATCGGCGAAGACGAGCGCGATGCCTTCAACCTGGCCATCAAGGAAGGCGGCGGCAAGCTGGGCGGGGTTCCCGTGCAACTGGTCATCGAAGACGACGGCTTGAAGCCCGCCAACGCCAAGCAGGCCGCCGACCGCCTGGTGCAATCGGGCGTGAAGCTCTTTACCGGGGTGAACTTTTCCAACGTGCTGGCGGCCGTCGTGCCGGGCGTGGTGAAGTCAGGCGGGTTCTACGTCAGCCTGAATCCTGGCCCGTCGAACTTCGCGGGCGAAAAGTGCGACCCCAACTATTTCGTGGCGTCTTACCAGAACGACGCCTTCCACACGGCGGGCGGCGTGGCGGCCAATGAACTGGGCTACAAGCGCGTGGTGCTGCTGGCGCCCAACTACCAGGCTGGCCGCGACGCCATCGAAGGGTTCAAGCGCACATACAAGGGCGAGGTGGTGGCCGAGATCTACACCAAGCTCGACCAGTCGGATTTTTCCGTGGAGCTGGCGCGCCTGCGTTCGCTGGCGCCTGACGCCATCTACCAGTTTCATCCGGGCGGCACCGGCATCAACTTCGTCAAGCAGTATGCGGCGGCGGGCTTGAACAAGAGTATTCCCATGCTGATGCCCAGCTTCTCGATGGACGCGCGCATGATCCAGGCCACGGGCGATGCGTCCTTGGGTTCCTACACCACGGGCATCTGGTCGCAAGACTTCAACAACCCGCAGTCGCAGGCCTTCGTCAAAGCCTTCAAGGAAGCCTATGGCCGCGTGCCCACCGACTACGCCATGCAGGCTTACGACACCGCGCAGTTGATCGGCGTGGGTTTGAAGGCCACGGGTGGCGATCTGTCCAAGGCGGCGGAATTCCGCGCGGCGCTGCGCAAGCCCGGCTTCACGTCCTTGCGCGGCAACTTCAGCTTGAACACCAATCAGCATCCCATTCAAGACCTGTACCTGATGCGTATCGACAAGGACAGCGCAGGCGGCCTGGCGCCGCATCTGGTCCGCAAACTGGTGTCTGACGACAAGGACGCCTACGCCCAATTCTGCAAGATGCCGTCATGACGCTGCTGTTCGAACAACTGCTTAACGGGCTGCAGTTCGGCGCCATGCTGTTCATGCTGGCGGCCGGACTGACGCTGATCTTCGGCATCATGGGCGTGGTCAACCTGACGCATGGCTCGTTCTACATGGTGGGCGCGTACTGCGCGGCCTATGCCATCGGCACCACCGGCTCGTTCCTGGCGGGCGTGCTGGCGGCGCTGCTGGGGGCGGGGCTGTACGGCATATCCGTCGAAGTGCTGGTGATACGCAAGCTGTACAAGCGCGATCACCTGTACCAGGTGCTGGCCACTTTCGGCCTGCTGCTGTTCTCGAACGAAGCCGTCAGCCTGATCTTTGGCCGGCGTCCGCCGCTGGTCAGCATCCCGTCGTTCCTGGAAGGCGCGGTGACGCTGGCGCCGGGCTTTCAGTATCCGCTGATCCGCCTGTCGTTCATCGCCATTGGCGCCTTGGTGGCGGTGGGCTTGTGGTGGCTGGTGAACCGCACGCGTATCGGCATGCTGATACGCGCGGGCGCGGATGACCGTGAAATGGTCGACGCGCTGGGTGTGGACATCCGCAAGCTCTACACGCTGGTGTTCGGGCTGGGCGCGTTGCTGTGCGGCTTGGCCGGCGTGATGGCCGCGCCGCTGCTGGCGGTGGAAATCGGCATGGGCGAACGCATCTTGATCACCACCTTCGTGGTCATTGTGATTGGCGGGGTCGGCTCGGTGCGCGGCGCCTTGGCGGGCGCCTTGCTGGTGGGCATGGTCGACAGCCTGGGCCGTGCCTTCCTGCCGCAGTTGCTGTCCACGATGTTCTCGCCCGCCACGGCGGACCCGCTGGCCGCCGGCATGGCGTCGGCCAGCATTTATGTGTTGATGGCGATTGTGCTGATCGCCAAGCCGGGCGGCTTGTTTCCGGCGCGAGGATGATGATGGCAAAAACACTTTCAAATCGCGCCCGCTGGGGCTTGGCTGGGCTGGTGGTGCTGATCCTGCTGCCCGCCGCCGCGCTGGCCTCGGGTTCGCCGTTCCTGATTGGCGTGGTGACGCGCTTTCTTATCTACGGGCTGGCCGCGGTCAGTCTGGACCTGGTGATCGGCTATGGCGCCATGGTCAGCTTTGGCCACGCCATGTTCTTCGGCCTGGGTGGCTACGCGGTGGGCATCATTGCCTTTCACACGGCCGAAGCGGGGCCTATCTTCGGCTGGGCCGGCAGCAATGCCGCGTTGGTGGTGTGGCCTATTGCGCTGGCCGTGTGCGCGTTGGCGGGCTGGGTCTTCGGTTACCTGGCGCTGCGCACGCGCGGTGTGCAGTTCATCATGATTACGCTGGCCTTCGGGCAGATGGTGTATTTCATCCTGGTGTCGCTGCAGTTCTATGGCGGCGACGACGGGCTGATGATCACGCAGCGCAACGTGTTGCCGGGCCTCAATCTGGAAAGCCCCATGGTGTTTTATTACGTGTGCCTGGCGCTGCTGACGGCGTGGACGCTGCTGTGCATCCGCATCACCAATTCGCGCTTCGGCATGGTGTTGCAGGCGCTGCGCCAAAGCGAGCGGCGCGCGCTGAACCTGGGCGTGGCGCCCACGCCGTACCGCCTGAGCGCGTTCGTGCTGTCGGCCGTGGGCACGGGGCTGGCGGGCGTGCTGTGGGCCAACTATGCCGGGCTGGTGACGCCCGACATGGCGGCGTGGACCAAGTCCGGCGAGCTGATGGCGATTGTCATCCTGGGCGGCGTGGGCACCTTGCTGGGCCCGATTGCGGGCGCGGCGGTATTCCTGGGGCTGGAGCAGATGCTGTCGTCCTTGACCGAGCATTGGCTGCTGTACATGGGGCCGATTCTGGTGCTGGTGGTGCTGTGGGGCCAGAAGGGCCTGTTCGGCAAATTGCTGGAGACGCGCCATGCCGACTGATACGCATGCAAGCCTGCTGCGCTTGACGCAGTTGCGCAAGGCGTTTGACGCGGTGGTGGCCACCAATGGGGTGGACCTGGATGTGCGGGCCGGCGAAATCCACGCCATCATCGGCCCCAACGGCGCGGGCAAGTCCACGCTGATCGCGCAGATCTGCGGCGAGATCCAGCCTGACTCCGGCACCATCCATCTGGACGGGCAGGACGTGACCGGGCTGCGCGCGTTCGAGCGGGCGCGGCTGGGCCTGGGGCGTTCGTTCCAGATCACCGAGCTTTGCCACGAATTCACCGCGCTGGAAAACGTGATCTTGTCGCGCATGCTGAAGGACGGCCCCGCGTTTGGCGCCTGGTCCGATCCGCGCCGCGACGCCAGCCTGAAGGCCGAGGCCATGCAGTGGTTGACACATGTGGGCCTGGCTGAGCGCCGCCATGTGCGGTCGGCGGACCTGGCGCACGGCGAACGGCGGCAACTGGAACTGGCGGTGGCGCTGGCGCGCGAGCCGCGCCTGTTGCTGCTGGACGAACCCATGGCCGGCATGGGGCCCGAGGAATCGGCGCGCATGACGCGCCTGCTGCAAGGCATGAAGGGCGATTACGCGGTGCTGCTGGTCGAACACGATATGGACGCCGTCTTCGCGCTGGCCGACCGCATCAGCGTGCTGGTGTATGGCCGCGTGGTGTTCAGCGGCACGCCGGACGAGGTGCGCCGCCATCCGGAAGTGCGCGCGGCCTACCTGGGAGAAGAACATGTTGAAGGTTGACGGCCTGACGGGCGGTTACGGATCCAGCAAGGTGCTGTTCGGCATGTCGTTCGAGGCCAGCGAGGGCGAGGTGATTTCGCTGATAGGCCGCAACGGCATGGGCAAGACCACCACGGTCAAGACCTTGATGGGCATGCTGCCCGCCACCGGTGGCGCGGTGCAGTTTCGGGGGCAGACGCTGGGCCGGTCCGCGCCCAGCACGGTGGCGCGCCTGGGCGTGGGGCTGGTGCCGGAAGGGCGGCGCGTGTTTGGCTCGCTGACGGTGCAGGAAAACCTGGTGGCGACGGCGCGCCCGGCGGCGGGAGGCTCATCGGGAGGCTGGGACCTGGAGCGCGTCTACACGCTGTTCCCGCGCCTGAAAGAACGCCGCACGCAGTCGTCGCGCACCTTGTCGGGCGGCGAGCAGCAGATGCTGGTGGTGGGCCGCGCGCTGATGACCAACCCCAAGCTGCTGATTCTGGACGAGGCCACCGAAGGGCTGGCGCCGCTGATCCGCCAGGAGATCTGGCGTTGCCTGCGGTCGCTGAAGGCCGAGGGCCAGACCATTCTGGTCATCGATAAGAACCTGCCCGAGATGGCCACGCTGGTGGACCGACACTACATCGTGGACAAGGGCCGCGTGGCCTGGTCTGGCAAGCCCGCCGAGCTATCCGCCCAACCCGAATTGGCGCAGCGGTATCTGGGGATATGAGGTGGCCGAGCCCACGCGTGCCGCCCACGGGCGCGAGTAGAATGGGCCGCCTGTGCGCGGATCAGCGGACACGCCGCTGACATCTGGAGAGCATGTTGAAGCCAAGAATCAAAGCTTCCCGCCAGGACGATTCCGGATCGGCCGGGAATGCCGACGTGGAAGACATCACGCTGTCGGAGCAGGTTTACCGCCTGCTTCGGCGCGACATCATGAGCGGGGTTTTCGCGCCGGGCCAATCGCTGCGGCTGGAATTGTTGAAGCAGCGCTACGGCAGCAGTTTTTCGCCCATCCGCGAAGCGCTCAACCGCTTGCGCAGCGAACGCATGGTGGTGAACACCACGTCGCGCGGCTTCAGCATCGCGCCCTTGTCGGTCGAGGAAATGTGGGACGCCTGTGAAACCCGCATCCTGATCGACTGCGATGCCTTGCGCCGGTCGCTGGCCAACGCGGACGACGCCTGGGAAGCGCGGCTAGTGGGCGCCTATCACGCGCTGACGCTGGCGGCGCAGCGGGCGGGCGAAGCGTCAGCCCCGTCCGACGAACTGGAAGATCTGCTGGAAGCTCGCCATCTGGATTTCCATCATGCGCTGATTGGCGCATGCCGCTCGCATTGGCTGTTGGACCTGTCCACGCAGCTGTATGCGCAAACCGAGCGCTACCGCCGCCCCGCGCGCGCGGGCGCCACGGCCTATGGGCCGGAACGCAACGTCGACGACGAACACCGCCAACTGCTGGACGCCGCGATCTCGCGCGACGCCGAGCGTTCCGTGGCCATGCTGGCCGCACACTACCGCAAGACCGCGCAATTCATCGAACGCATCATTTCACAGCCCGACACCCAGGCACGACATGCATAACGCCGAGATCGATCTTTTCTTTTCCTCTATCGCCGAGCGCGACGTGCAATACAACGCGCGCGAATCCGTGGCCGACTTCGACGCCTGCGTGCGCCGCTACGCGGAGTCGTCGGCGCGGGTACGCTCGCGTCGCCCCGGCGTGCTGGACCTGCGCTACGGCATGGGCCAGGACGAACGGCTGGACCTGTTCCTGCCCGCCGCGTCCCACGCGCCCGCGCCGCTGTTCGTGTTCATTCATGGCGGCTACTGGCGCGCGCAGCGCAAGGAAGACGCGCCCGTGATGGCCGAGGCCTTCAACGCGGCGGGCGCGGCGGTGGCCACGCTGGAATACACGCTGGTGCCCGAAGCCACGCTGGGCGAAGTGGTGCGCGAAGTGCGTTCCGCCGTGGCCTGGCTGTACCAGAACGTGGCGGCCTACGGCGTGGACCCCAAGCGCATCTACGTGAGCGGCAGCTCGGCCGGCGGCCACCTGGCCGGCATGCTGGCGGCACCCGGCTGGCCCGCGCGCTATGGCGTGCCGGACGACATCATCAAGGGCACGCTGGCTTTGTCTGGCCTGTTCGATCTGCGTCCGCTCTGCGACATCCTGCCCAACACCTGGCTGCGACTGACGCCGGAGCAGGCCGCGCATCAAAGCCCCATCTTCAATCTGCCCGAGCGCGCCGGCCCCATGCTGCTGGCCGTGGGCGGGCTGGAGACGCAGGGCTTCAAGAACCAGACGAGCGCGTTCGAGGCGGCCTGGAACGCGGCGGGCCTGGCGTCCACCCGCATTCCCACGCCGCACTGCAATCACTTTGACCTGGTCAACGAGCTGGAAGACCCGGACAGCGCGCTGACCCGGGCCACGCTGGCGATGATGGGGCTGGCCGCCCGTTGAGGGCCAGCGCTGATGGCCGCCGCGCATGGCTGACCTGAAACTCCTGGAAGACCTGATCGCGCTGGCGCGCACGGGCAGTTTCGTGCGCGCCGCCGAACTGCGCCACGTGACGCATCCCGCATTCGGGCGGCGCATCCGCGCGCTGGAAGCCTGGGCGGGCGCGCCGCTGGTCGAACGCCAGCACCTGCCCGTGACGCTGACCCCGGAAGGCGAGGCGCTGCTCCGGACGGCCACGCAGGTGGTCGAGCAGATGGGGCTGGTGCGCCATCGCATCAGCAGCTCGGGCGCGGGTGGCGAAGCCGTGTTGCGCATCGCCACCGGCCGCAGCCTGGCCCGCACGTTGGTGGCGGACTGGATTGCGCGCTTGCGGCATCGCACGCCCAAGGTGCTGACCGAAGGCACGCAGGTTGAACTGTCGACCGGCCAGGCCAAAGACCTGGTGGTGCGCCTGGAGCAGGGCAAGGTGGACCTGCTGTGCTGCTACGAGCATCCGGCCTTGTCCGTGCCCTTGAGCCCGGCGCGCTACCGCTACATGACGCTGGCCACCGACAAGCTGGTGCCCGTAAGCCAGGTGGATGCGCGTGGCCGTACCCGATATACGCTGCAAGACGGCGGCCAGCCGGTGCCGCTGATCACCTACACGGGCGGCCTGGCGATGGAGCGCATTGTGGGCGACCGCCTGGAAACGACGCCCTATGCGCTGACGCCTTTCGTGCGCAGCGATTCGCTGGATGCCGCGCACGGCGCCGTTGCCAAGGGTCTGGGCGTGGCGTGGTTGCCATGGTCCATGGTGGCGGCGGATTGCCGTCGCGGGGCCTTGGCCGCGCTGGGCGGCCGCAGTGAAGAGATCGCTTTCGAGGTGCGCCTGTACCGTCCGCGCGCCCGCTTGACGGACCTGGCGGAGGCCGCCTGGGAGGCCACCGCCAACCGCAAGGTCTGACGCGCGCCGCTGCGTCAGCCGTTTTGGGCCAGGCCGGATCGGCACGAAGATGTGCCGTTTCGGCACAGTGGGTGGCCGGGGCACCCGTGAAAATACAAGCCTATACCTCCAACGAGACGGCCACGCCGTCCACCTCAGCACCCCAAGGAAGAAAACATGAAATCTCACCTGCATACGCTGCGTGCAGCGCTTGTTGCGCTTTGTGCCGCCTCGGCCGTGGCGGCCGCGCCGTCCGCCGTCGCCGCCGATTACCCCTCCCGCAGCATTTCGCTGGTTGTTGGCTACCCCGCTGGCGGTAGCCTGGACTTGACCGCGCGCCTGTTGGGCGAAGAGCTGGGCAAGCGCCTGGGCCAGACCGTCGTGGTTGAAAACGTGGGCGGCGCTGGCGGCACCATCGGTGCGCAGCGCGTGGCGCGCGCCGCACCCGATGGCTATACGATTTTCCTGGGCTCCACCAACGAAATGGTGATTGCCCGCATGATCAACACCGCGGTGAAGTACGACAGCGCCAAGGATTTCACCCCCTTGGGCCTGGTGGCGTCGCAGCCGATGCTGCTGGCCGCCAGCAAGAATTCCGGCGTCAAGACGGCGGCGGAGTATCTGCAGAAGCTGCGTGGCGCGGAAGCGGGCACGTTCAATTACGGCTCGTCCGGCGTGGGCACCACCTTGCACCTGGCCGGTGAAATGATCAACCGGGCCACCGGTACGCGCGCCGAACACGTGCCGTACCGTGGCGTGTCGCCCCTGGTCACGGACCTGATGAGCGGACAGCTGGACTTCGGCATGCTGGTGCTGTCTTCGGGGCTGCCGCAAGTACGCAGCGGCAACATCGTGGCGCTGGGCCTGACCGAAAACAAGCGTTCGCCGGCCGCGCCTGAAATTGCGCCGCTGGCCGCAACACCGGGTTTTGAATCCGTCGACATCAACCTGTGGTTCGCGCTGTATGGCCCGGCCGGCCTGCCGGAGCCGGTAGTCGCCAAGCTGCGCGGCGCGCTGGACGAGACGCTGAAGTCGGATCAGTTCCGCGGCAAGTTGCAGGACGCGGGCGGTGAAATCGCCAAGCCGGGTGTGGATCTGGCGGCCTACCAGGTTGAAGAAACGAAGAAGTATGGCGCGCTGGTCAAGGCCGCCAAGATCGAAGCGCAATAAATCAGGCGCCAGCCCAAGCTCTTGCCACACCGGAATCAAGCGGATCACACCATGGAATTCAAGCTACCCGTTCCCGACCTGAGCGCCGAGCGCGCGGGCAATACCGACACGCCGGGCGTCTGGCATTTTGATTCGGGCGTGCCGGGGCGGGCGCTGATGGTGACCGCGCTGGTGCATGGCAACGAGCTGTGCGGCGCCTGGGCGCTGAAAGATCTGCTGGCGGCCGGCGTCAAGCCGCGCCGTGGCAGCCTGACGCTGGCCTTTTGCAACCTGAACGCCTTCGATCGCTTTGACCACGCCAACCATGACGCCTCGCGTTTTGTGGCCGAAGACATGAACCGCGTCTGGAGCGCCGAGCGTCTGGACAACCCCACCACGCCCGACCGCCAGCGCGGCGCTGAGCTGCGCCCCTGGGTGCAGCGCGCGGATTGGTTGCTGGACCTGCATTCCATGCACGAGCCGGGCGCGCCCTTGCTGCTGACGGGCGTACTGCCGCGCAACATCGCGCTGGCGCGTCGGCTGAAAGCGCCGCAGCACGTGATCGTGGACGCGGGCCACAAGGACGGCGTGCGGATGCGTGACTTCGCGCAGTTCGGCGAGCCCGCGCGTGAAGACGCCTGCGCCTTGCTGATCGAATGTGGTTTCCATGGCGAGTTGGCCTCGCGCGATGTCGCCCGCGACATGGTGGCCCGCATGCTGGTGGAGTCGAAGGTGCTGGACGCGGCTGATGTGCCGGCCGGCTGGCGCTTGCCGGACCCGGCGGCGCAGCGCGTGCTGGAAGTGACGGACGCCGTGGTCGCGCCGTCGATGGATGTGACGTTTGCGCAGCCATGGACGGGCCTGGAAACGTTGGAGCAGGCCGGCTCGGTGATCGGCTGGGCGGACGGCCAGCCCATCGTGACGCCTTACGATAACTGCACGCTGATCATGCCGTCGTTGCGGCAGTTGAAGCCCGGCGTGACGGTGGTGAGGTTGGCCCGCGATTACGTGGGCTAATTACGCGGGCTGATTACGCGGGCTATCGCGGGGGTTGATCGCGCGGGCTGAACCCCCGCGCAAAAGCCCCGCGTGGGACGCCCGCGTTATTTCTGCGGCGTGTACCGCAGTTCGTCCAGCTCGTAGCCTTGGGCCTTGGCGGCAGCCAGGGCCTTGTCCAATTCTTCCTTGGGCAATTGGGGCGAACGCGACAATATCCACAAGTACTTGCGATCGGGCGTGCCCACCACGGCCCAACGGTATTCGGGGTCCAGGCCGATGACCCAGTAGTCGCCCTTGAACGGCTTGAAGAAGGTGACTTCCAGCTTGGCGTTGTTGCTGCCTTCCACGACGGTGGCGGTGCCGGATGCGGAATCAATGTCGCCATCCTTGGTGCGGCAGCGATTGTTCACGCCGACGGTGCCATCGGCATTCGCGGTGTATTCCGCGGTGGTGTCGCCCACGCAGTTGCGCTGGAAGAACATGGGGAAATTCGCGATTTCGTACCACATGCCGGCGTAGCGTTTCAGGTCCACCGATTCCACGGTCTGCATGGGCGGCGGCGCGGCGTGGGCGATGCCCACACTGGCGGCCAAGGCCATCAGGAATGTTGCGGTGCGGCGCATGAAAAAAACCTCCGGAGTAACGGATAAGGAATTGAGCCACGGCGCGCCTGCCCGTTGGGCACGCGCGCCGCGAACGCAAACCCTAACGATACGCTTTATTTACGCGGCGCTTTCAGAGCGTCGTGATAGCGGGCCACGTAGGTGGCGAAGTCCACCGTGTCCGATTCCTCAAGGCGTTGCTGTTCCTGCGTGGATTGCACCGCCGCCTGCTGATAGGCCGCCGCCACGTCCGCGGGCAGTGCCTGCGCACGCAGCGTGTTGGCGTGCTTGGCGCTTTGCGCCAAGGAGTAGTCGTGAAACGACATGCCGCTTTGCGTCAGGGCTTCCAGCAGGCGTGCCGACGGGGTGGTGTCAGGCTGATCCAGCTTGAGCCGTTGCGCGGCCAGGGCGTCCGCGTAGGCGGTGCCGCCCAGGGCCGAATCAAACAGCGCGGCATAGGGCGCGATCTGGTCCAGAAGATCGTGACCCCACTGCGGCAGCGCCACGGCCTGGCCGTCGCGGTCCAGCGTCAGACCGGGCTTGCGGCCTTCTTTGACCACCGTGGAAAAATTGTCGGCGCTGCGTTGACAGTAGCCGTTAGCGGGAAAGAAGGGGCTGTCGGACGCCGCGCAGAACAGCAGGAAGGCGTCCACGAAGCGGCTCGTGCTGGCATCGATGCCCACGGGCGATTCGGGGTCGATATCCAGGCAGCGCACTTCCACGTACTGCACGCCGCGTTCCGCGAGCGCGGTGATGGGGCGTTCGCAGCGGCCGGTGGCGCGCTTGGGGCGGATGCTGGAGTAGTACTCGTTTTCGATCTGCAGCACGTTGGTGTTCAGCTGGATCCATTCGCCGTTGCGGTGCGTGCCGATCTTTTCGTAATCGGGCCAGGGTTTTGTCACGGCGTCGTACAGGCGGCCCAGGAAGGTGTCGAGGTCGTTGTAGCAAAGCTTGAGCTGCGACTGCGCCTTGTTCTGGTAGCCAAGATCGCTCATGCGCAAGCTGGTGGCGTAGGGCAGGTAGAGCGTATGGTCGCCCAGGCGTTGCAGCGGGTGGTCCTGGCCGCGCAGGAAGTCGCTGGCCAGCGCGGGGGCCGCGCCAAACAGGTACATCAGCAGCCAGGAATAGCGCGTGAAGTTGCGGATCAGGCTGATATAGCCGCGCGAACGGCGGTCTTGCGCGGAGCCGGCCTGCGTGTCCAGCACCGACCACAGATCTTCCGGCAGCGAGAAGTTGTAATGCACGCCGGCAATGCATTGCATTGTCTTGCCATAGCGTTCGGCCAGCCCGCGGCGATACACATGCTTGAGCATGCCCGTGTTGGACTTGCCGTACCAAGCGATGGGAATGTCCGCTTCGGCGGGCAGCGTGGCGGGCATGGACTGGTTCCAGATCAGCTCGTGGTCCAGCACGCTGTAGACGTGGCGGTGGGTGTTGGTGAGCTCGGCCAGCAGCGCATCCACATCGGTGTGCGTGCCCGTGATCAGTTCCAGCAGCGATTCGGAGTAATCGGTGGTGACGTGTTCATTGGTCAGCGCCGAACCCAGGCCGGCAGGGTGGGGCGTGCGGGACAAAATGCCCTGCTCGTCCACGCGCAGGCCTTCTTTTTCAATGCCTCGCAGCGTCTGGGTCAGCAGCGAGCGGTTGGCCTCTAGGCGGGAGAGGCGGTTGGCGGCGGTATCAGTCACGGATTCTTCTCGTTGGGGTCTGTCGCGGGATTTTACGGGGTGCCGGCCTCCTGTGCCGAGGGAGTCAATACAGGGGGCAGGGACAATGCCTGTGCCGTGCGCGCCAGCCATTCGTCCAGGTCAGCATAAACCGGATCAGAAATAGGGGCCGTTTCATTGAAGATCTCGTGCCAGGCGCTGTCGTACCAGCGCAGGGTCAGCAATTCGGCGGGCGCGCGCTGGGCGAATTGGCGGCTGCCCTCGGCCGCGACGATGGAGTCATCCCCCGCCACCATCAGCAGGGTGCGGCAGGGCAGCAGGCCGGCTTCGCGCAGGGATTCGCGGCCGTTTTCATCGACGAAGCGGGCCAGCCGGCCCGTCATGCGCCGCCGCACCAAGGGGTCGGACCGGTAGGCTTTGACGACGGCCCGGTCGTGCGAGATACGCGCGGGCGCCAGGCCGTGGGGCACGCGCAGGTCAGGGGCATGCAGCGACATCCAGGTCAGCGTGCGGCGCACCCACAGGGGCACGTTGACGACAAAGGGCGGCGAGCTCAGGACCAGCGCGTCCAGTTCGGCCATGCGGCGCAGGGCGACACGCACGGCCACCAGCGCGCCCAGGCTATGGGCCAGCAAGATGGGTGGGCGGCCCTGGGCCTGGGTCCAGGCCTGCAGGCGGTCCACGGCGTCGTGAACCAGATCGTCCTGGTGGCTCAGGGTGGCGGGCGGGCCGCCCGACCGCCCATGGCCGCGGTGGTCATGCGCGCCCACGGTCCAGCCGCGGGCGGCCAGCCAACGGGCCAGGCGGTCGTAGCGGCCGGCGTGTTCGCTTAGCCCATGCATCAGGTAGACGCTGGGGGTGCCGGGGCCGGTGATGGGGGCGGGCACATTGGGGGCGGCGGGCCAAAGATAGTTGGCCAAGGGGGTGCCGTCGGGCGCGGGGGTCATGGAAATCGGCGACAATTTCAGCCTTCCTAGAAATGAATGGGCCCGTCGGGTCACGGTAATGACGATTTCATCGCTGTTTCGTTTCATGTTCAAGAAAGCCGGCCTGATTGTGGGGCTGGCCTTGCTGGTGGCGGCGTGCTCGCCCCGTTACAACTGGCGGGAAGTCGACGTGGCCGATGGCCATGTGCGCGCGGCATTCCCGGACCGCGTGTCCACCGATAGCCGCGACCTGCGCCTGGATACTCATACCTTGCGTTTTACCCTGTCGACCGCGACCGTGGGCGAAGCCGTGTTCGCGATCGGGTCCGCGCCGCTGCCGCCCGAGATGGCGGCGGACCCGGCTGCCCGGCAGGCGCTGGGCATGGCGCTGATGCAGTCCCTGTACACCAACATGCAGGCGCCGCCGCCCGCACAATGGCCAGCCTACGGGCAGGTCATTGAGGTGCACGGCAAGGCCATGGGCAAGCCGGGATGGCTGCAGGCCAGGGTCTGGGTGACCGACACGATGCTGATCGAAGCGGTGGCCGCCGGCACGACGGAAAGCCTGCCCCCGGAACGCGCGCGGGAATTCCTGCAGTCAGTGGTGATCAAGCCCGGCGCGCCCAGCCAGCCTGGCCAGCCCAGCCAGCCCAGCCAGCCCAGCCAGCCGGCGATCCCTGCCGGCGTTTCTGGCGGTATCCCAGAACCCGCCAGCCCCGTCAGGTAATGACGGTGTCCAGCAGCCCCTGGCGCAGCGCCGCCACCACCGCGGCCCTGCGGCCCCGCACGCCCAGCTTGGCGCAGGCGTTGCGCAGGTGGAAATTCACGGTGCTTTCACTGACGCCCAGGATGCGGCTGGTTTCCCAACTGGTCTTGCCCGCCGCCGACCAGAACAGGCACATGGCCTGGCGGTCGGACAGCGTTTTCGGGGCTGGCAGCGCTGATAGTGGCGAGAGCGGCGCCAGCGGTGGCCCCAGCGCCGACAGCGGCCCGCCGCCCTGGGCAAGCTCTGGGTGGAACGCGCACAAGCGTTGAAAGGCGGACGACCGCGGGAACGTGGACGAACGCGGGAAAGTGGGCATGCGACGGCTGGCGGTCATGGCGGCTGGGGGTACGAAGCCCCGTCATTGAAGTTGCTGCATGCTGCGGCCGCCACGGGCGCTGCGCAAGCATTGATGCGTACGCGCATTGATCTCCTTATCTCTAACGGAATAGCTGTATGTTTGCCATCGCCCAGTTCTACCTTTCAGCCATTGTGCTGATGCTGCCCTTGCTGTCCTGCGTGGGCATCGGGGTGTTCTGGGGCAAGCGCGACATCCCCTTTGGCGGCGCGTTCATCACTACGCTGGTGACCTCGGTGACCACCCCCGCGCTGGTGTTCCACACCTTCGTCACGACCCACCTGGACGACCGCGCGTTGGCCGACATTGTTGGCGCTACGCTCTTGGCCTTGCTGCTGTGCGCGCTGATCGGTGCGCTGCTGCTCAAGGTCTGGAAGCTGCCCGTGCTTACGTTGCTGCCCACTGCGTGCCTGCCGAACGCCGGCAACCTGGGGCTGCCGATCTCGCAACTGGCGTTTGGCGACGCGGGCCTGTCGGTGGCGGTGGCGTTTTTTGCGGTGAACTCATTCGTCATGCACACGGTGGCCGTGCGGCTGCTGCCCGGCGTCAACACCAAGGGCAGTTGGAAAAGCCCTATTTTGCTGGCGTCGGTGGTGGCGGTGGCAATGCGCTTGTTGCACATTCCAGTTCCCGAATGGCTGATTGAAACAGCCCGTATGCTGGGCGCCGTCACGGTGCCGCTGATGCTGCTGAGCCTGGGCCACGCCTTGGCGCTGATCCCGTCCAATGGCCTGCGCGACGGCGCCAAGGTGGCGGCGATCCGGCTGGTGGTGGGCCTGGGGGCCGGACTGGCCGTGGTGTGGGCGCTGGACCTGGAACCCGTGCTGGGCGGGGCGCTGACCCTGCAGATGGCCATGCCCTGCGCCGTGGTCAGCTATATGTATGCCAAGCGCTACACGACGATGGGCGACACCGCGGCAGGCGCGGTGCTGGTGTCGACGGTGGTGTTCCTGCTGCTGGCGCCGCTGATGCTGTGGTTCACGCATGGGGCATAGCGGCGCGGCTGGGCACGCGAAGTAGGGCGTGGCGGGGTGCGAAGCATGGCGCGGCCAGGTACGCGAAGCATGACGCGGCCACACCGGCTACTTCAAGCCGCCCCGGCCATGTCGCGCAACTGCGCCATGAGCGCGTCGGGGATGTCCACGCCATGCTTGATGGCGGCGTCGCGCAGTTTGCGGCGGCGGTCGCCGGGCAGGCGCACGCCGTCGTCTTCCAGCATGGCGTCCACCAGGGTCTCGACGCGTTCCAGATAGGCGTTGTTGCCGGCCAGCGCGCCGGGGTCGATCGCCATGAACGCCTGCCCCAACCGGGCGGGGCCGCCCGCGTCGACAAAGAACGATTCCGTTTCGAAGCCGAAGTGCGCGCCCGTCAGCGCGCAGGCCAGCAGTTCGACAATCAACGCCAGCATGGCTCCCTTGACGCCGCCCGCCGGCAGCATGCTGCCCGCCAGACCGGCCTTGGGGTCGGTGGTGGGTTGGCCATCCGCGTCCAGCGCCCAGCCCAGCGGAATGGGCTGGTTGTCGCGCGCGGCGATCATCAGCTTGCCGCGCGCCACTTGCGACAGCGACATATCGATCACCAGCCTTGCGCCGTTGCGCCGGGGAAAGACCGCCGCGATGGGGTTGGTGCCGAACAGCGGGCGCTTGCCGCCCCAGGCGGGCATGGCGGCGGGGGAATTGCTCAGGGCCAGCGCCACCAGCCCGGCGTCCGCCAGGGCTTCAAGGTGGTAGGCGGCTTCACCGAAATGATGGCTGTTGGCCACGCCGATGAAGGCGATGCCGTGCTCACGGGCGCGCAGCGCGGCTTGTTCGACCGCCATCGCGCAGGCGGGAAACGCCAGGCCCGAGCCCGCGTCGATCAGCGCCGCGCCACCGCGTTCATGCACGATTTTCGGCACGGCCGAGCCGATGGCGCGGCCCGCGCGCAGGTGCCCCGCATAGAACGGCACGCGCGACAGACCGTGCGAACTGATGCCCTGGCTTTCCGCAAAAACCAAGGCGCGGGCGGTGCTGTCCGCCATGGCCGGATTGGCGCCGGCGGCGGCCAGCGCGGCGGCCGCCAGATGTTGCAGTTCGTCCAGATAGATATGAGCCATAGCCTTCCTGTCAGGGGGGCGCGCGCGTCCGGTCGAAAGTGGGGCGCCGCCAGCAGGCACGATTGTCCCACCAGCCTGAGGTGGCTGCAGCATCCGCAAGCAGTGCTAGAATTCTTTTCGCTGTACCCATGCAGCACCCATATTTCGGCGCCGATTTGCCTGATCCGCTTGCGGGCGCCTTCCAATAAATCCAGCTAAAGAGGTCCGTATGACCACTCCTGCCCAACATTTGGCCGGTGATCTGGCCGCTGATCCGGCCAACGGGTTCGTCCCCGCCACCGTCACGACTTCCGACACCGTTGATCCCGGTTCCGTCGGCCTGGTCGCACCCACCTTCATCCGCTTCGATGAGCCGCTGCCTTTGCTTAGCGGCCAGTCGCTGGCTGCCTACGAACTGGCCGTGGAAACCTACGGCACGCTCAACGCCCAGCGCAGCAACGCGGTCTTGATCTGCCACGCGCTGAACGCCTCGCACCATGTTGCCGGGCTAGCGGCCGACAACCCCAGCGATGTCGGCTGGTGGGACAACATGGTGGGCCCCGGCAAGCCGGTGGACACCAATATCTTCTTTGTGATCGGCGTCAACAACCTGGGCTCGTGCTTTGGTTCGACCGGCCCGGCAAGCATCAACCCCGCCACCGGCAAGCCCTGGGGCGCGGCGTTTCCCGTGTTGACGGTGGAAGACTGGGTGCGCGCCCAGGCCCGTGTGGCCGACCACTTCGGCATCGACCGCTTCGCGGCCGTGATGGGCGGATCCTTGGGCGGCATGCAGGCCCTTAGCTGGGCCATCACCTTGCCCGACCGCGTGGCCAATTGCGTGGTCATCGCCAGCACGCCACGCTTGTCGGCGCAGAACATCGGCTTTAACGAAGTGGCGCGCCGCGCCATCATCACCGACCCGGATTTCCACGGCGGCGACTACTACGCGCAAGACACCGTGCCGCGCCGCGGCCTGTCGGTGGCGCGCATGATCGGCCACATCACGTATCTGTCCGACGACGACATGGCCGAAAAATTCGGCCGTGCCCAACGCGCGCCGGCCGAGAACGGCGCCTATCACTACGGCTACGACGTTGAATTCGAAGTGGAGTCGTACCTGCGCTACCAAGGCGAGAAGTTCACTCGCTATTTCGACGCCAATACCTATCTGCTGATTACGCGCGCGCTGGATTATTTCGACCCGGCCCGCACCACGGGCGGCGACCTGGCGCGCGCACTGGCGCCGGCCAAGGCCGACTTCCTGCTGGTGTCGTTTTCCACCGATTGGCGCTTTCCGCCGGAACGCTCGCGCGAAATCGTGCGCGCGCTGTTGAAGAACGCCAGCCCCGTGACCTACGCCGAAATCGACGCGCCGCATGGGCACGACGCCTTCCTCTTGGAAGACGCGCGCTACCACGCCGTGGTGCGCGGCTACTACGAACGTATCGCGCGCGAGCTAGGCCTGGCCGCCGGCGCCGCGCAGACCGAAGGACGCTCCGAATGACTCCTGTCACCCCCCGCTATGCCCATAGCGCGCTGCGGCCCGACCTGGCGCGCATCGCTGGCTGGATCGACCCCGGCAGCCGCGTACTGGACCTGGGCTGTGGCGACGGCGCGCTGCTTGCGCATCTGCGCGACCATCGCCAGGTGCGCGGCGCGGGCGTCGAGCTGGACGACACCTGCGTCATCGCTTGCGTGCGGCGTGGGGTCGAGGTGATTCAGCAAAACCTGGAAGACGGGCTGGCGCTGTTCGACGACAAGCAGTTCGACACCGTGGTGCTGTCGCAGACCTTGCAGTCCATGCATCGCACCGAGCACATTCTGCGCGAGATGGCGCGCGTGGCTCGCCACGGCATCGTGTCCTTTCCCAACTTCGGCTACTGGCCGCATGGCTGGGCCATTCTGCGCGGCCGCATGCCGGTGACGGGCCAGATGCCTTACCAGTGGTACAACACGCCGAACATCCACTTGTGCACGCTGCGCGATTTCGAGCAACTGGCCGGCGAGCTGAAGCTGCGCATTCTTGAACGCGCCACCTTCAACGAAGGGCACGAGGTCAAGCTGTTCCCAAGCTGGCGCAGCACGCTGGCGGTGTACCGTTTCGCCACGCCCTGACATTCCGACACCGATCCTCCTGACGGCACGGCTGAACAGGCCCTAAAATGCCGCAAGCCCGTGGCGCAACCCTGTTGCACCACGCCGCCGCGTTTCAGGAGACCGTCATCACCGTTGTATCCAACGTCTATACCAGCCCCCGCGTGGCCCCGTTGCTGGTCCTGGGCTTTGCCAGCGGACTGCCCCTGGCGCTAACCGGCGGTACCTTGCAGGCCTGGGCCACCGTCGAAGGGGTGCCGCTACAGGAAATCGGGTTTCTCACGCTGGTGGGCACCGCCTACACCATCAAGTTTCTTTGGGCTCCCTTTGTTGACCGCTACGTGCCGCCCCTGCTGGGCCGGCGCCGGGGCTGGATGCTGCTGACGCAACTGCTGCTGGCCGTGACGATCATGGTGATGGGGGCGCTGTCGCCGTCCACCGCGCTGATGCCGCTGGCCATGCTGGCGGTGCTGGTCGCCTTCCTGTCCGCCACCCAGGACATCGCGTTCGACGCCTATTGCACGGACGTGTTGCGCAAAGAGGAGCGCGGCGCGGGCGCGGCGGTCAAGGTCATGGGTTACCGGCTGGCGATGATCGCGTCCGGCGGCTTGGCGCTGATCATGGCGGACCAGTGGATCGGCTGGGGCTATACCTATGTGCTGATGGGCGGCCTGATGCTGCTGTGCGCGATCGCCACGCTGCTGGCGCCCGAGCCCGAGCACGTCGCGCGCGCGCCGCGCAACCTGGGCGAGGCAATCGGCGAGCCTTTGCATGAATTCTTCACCCGCCGTGGCGCCCTGTCGATACTGGCGCTGATCGTGCTGTATAAGCTGGGCGACGCCTTCGCGGGCGCTTTGTCCACCACCTTTCTGATACGCGGCGCGGGCTTTTCGCCCACCGAGGTCGGCACGGTCAACAAGGTGCTGGGGCTGGCCGCCACCATTGTCGGTGCGTTGGCCGGGGGCACCTTGATGGCGCGTTGGGGGTTGTACCGGTCTCTGATGGCCTTTGGCCTGTTGCAGGCGGTGTCGAACCTGGCGTATTGGCTGATCGCCATCAGCCCGAAAACGCTGTGGCTGATGGCCACCGGCGTGGGCATTGAAAACCTGTGCGGCGGCTTGGGCACCGCGTCTTTCGTGGGCCTGTTGATGGCGCTGTGCCAGCGGCGGTTTTCCGCGACGCAGTTTGCGCTGCTATCGGCGTTGTCGGCGGTGGGACGCACCTATCTGGCCGGGCCGCTGACCCCACCGCTGGTGGACTACATGGGTTGGCCGGGCTTTTTCCTGCTGACGGTGGTGATCGCCTTGCCGGGCCTGGTGCTGTTGCAGGTCTTGCGCGGCACCATCGACACCATGGAAAAGCAGGGCGACCAGGCCTGAAGTCATGGCGGCGCGCGATGCGCCGCCATGTGCCGTCTAGCTTTCGTCTTGCAGCCGGACGATCAGCACGTCGCTGGGTAGCGCTTCCAGCAGGCGCTCGGCCACGCTGCCGATGGCGGTACGCAGGATGCCGGTGCGGCCATGCGTGCCCGTCACCACCAGGTCCGAACGGTGGTTGAATGAATATTCCGACAGCACGGTTTCGGGCTGGCCGGGTTCCAGCACCACCTTGGGCGGTGGCAGGCCCGCCAATTCAGGCGTGTTGGCGGTGAATTCGCGCGCGCTCTGTTCCGCGCCCTTGTAGAAGCTGCGGGTGACGGCGTCGTCGGGCACGGTCGCCTTGCCCTGGAACGGCACGTCATAAGCGTGGAACAAGGTCAGGTTGGCGTTGGGCACCAGTTGCAGCGCGGCACGCAGGGCATGGCGGGATCCGGCGGAAAAGTCGGTGGCGACTAGCACGTCGCGATACGGTTTGCGCGGACGGGTCTTCACCACCAGTACCGGTTGGCGTGCCTGGCGGACCAGCTTTTCCACGGTGGTGCCCAGCAGCAGCCGGCCCAGGGTTTCGTCGCGGGCGGTGCCGGTCACGATCAGCGAGCAGCCGTAGCTGTCGGCGGTTTCGATGATGTGCGTCAGCGGGTCGCCCGACACGACGACCACTTCGGTGGATACGTCGGCGGCGGCCAGGTCTTCGGCCAGCTCGCGTTCGGCCAGCGCCTTGTGGTCGGTGGACAGGCGCCGCCAGACCGGGGTGGTCAGGCGGGCCGGCGTGGCGTGGCTTTCCATGACGTGCAGCACGATCAGTTGAGTGCCGAGTTCACGCGCGAGCTGTAGCGCGCGGTCCAGGGCTCGGTCGCCGCGTGCGCTCAGGTCTGTCGCCAAAAGGATGGGGCCTGTTTGTTGTGTCATACGTTTTCTCCCGGTTGTGGCCAGAGTGGCGACTCCCGCGTCCGCGCAGCCTGGCTTTGTTGCCCATGAGGGCATGTCCCCATTGTCCTGCCGCGATGCCAAACGGGGATTGATTGATATCAACGCACGGTCCAGCGTAGGGGATGGCGGGGCGGGTGGCAATGCGATCGGGGCGGGGGCAGTCTCAATACAATGGGGGCCGGCCTTGCCTTGCGGTTCAGCCGTTGTCGCCGTCGCCTGTCTCTTGCCAGGCAACGTCCGATCACCGCCTTTCCTGACTGTTTCTCATGCTCTCAGACATATCCCCCTTGTTGCTGCACACGCTGTACCTGGTTGCCATCGTGGCCGAAGCGATGACCGCGGCGCTGTCCGCCGGCCGGCGTGACATGGACTGGATGGGCGTGTGCATCATTGCCTGCGTAACGGCGCTGGGCGGCGGTTCGTTGCGCGACGTGCTGCTGGGGCACTACCCGCTGACCTGGGTCATCCACCCCGAGTACCTGTGGATGACGGGGGGCGCGGCCATCCTGACGGCATTGATCGCGCCGGTGATGCGGCGGCTGCGCAGCCTGTTCCTCCTGGCCGACGCGCTGGGCCTGGTGGCCTTTACCGTCATCGGCTGCCAGGTCGCGCAGATGATGCAACTGCCCATTACCGTCGTGCTGATCAGCGGCATGATCACCGGCTGCGCGGGCGGAGTGCTGCGCGACGTGCTCTGCAACGAAGTGCCGCTGCTGTTTCGCAAGGAGCTCTACGCCAGCGTGTCGGTGGTGACCGGGGCGCTGTACCTGGGTGGCCAATCCCTGGGGCTGTCGGCCAATGCGGCCGTGCCGCTGGCGCTGGTGGCAGGGCTGGCGCTGCGGCTCCTGGCCTTGCGTTTCAACTGGCAAATGCCCAAGTTTGTGTACCGAGACGATTGGCATTGAGCCGTTCGCCAGGGCTGGCGGGCGGGCGACAGCGGCTCTGCAACAATTTTCTTATTTGTGTTTCAATAAATTTCTAGTATCTTCTCGCTGTCTCATACCATGCCTCGCGCAGTACAAGGGGAGCCGATTGGACGTCAAAGCGCCCGCCACGATTCCGTATTTTCTGCAGGAACAAATTCGTGCGTTGATAGTGGATGGCACCATCCGGCCCGGGCAGCCCTTGCGGGAGCAAGAACTGGAGCAGCGTTTCGGCACCAGCCGCAGCCCGATCCGGGAAGCGCTGCGCTTGCTGGAACTGAGCGGCCTGGTCACGCATATCCAACGCAAGGGCTTTCGGGCCACGCTCTATACCGAAGCGCAGATCCGTCATCTGTACATGCTGCGCGCCGAACTGGAGGCGTATTGCCTGCGCCAGCTGGCCGACATGCAAGACCTGGCGCCGCTGTTGGCCGAACTGCGCAGCTATGACCAGGCCATCGCGTCCGCGATGGCCAAGCGCGATGCGCGGGCCTGCATCGCGGCCGCGCGCGAGTTCTATCTGGCCTGCGCCCGGTATACGGGCAATACCCCGCTGACCAGTATGTTGAGCAAGCTCTATGAACAGGTAGAGCCGCTGCGCTTCCTGCTGGCCAAGCGGTCGGTGCAAACCCATGTGATCCAGTCGTACACCCACGGCATCACGCAGGCCTTGGCGCTGCGCGACGTCGACCGCGCGGCCGATCTGACGCGCACCTATGTGACGGAAGTGCTGCCGAGCATTCTTGAGGCTTATCACGAAGCCGCGGGTCAGGTTTCGGCGGACGCGCCGGCCCGCTACGCCCGCGTCTGATCCGTCACGTTGACGCCATCGGCTGACAGCAGCGTGGCGCGCAGCGGCGCCAGCGCCTCGTGTAATTGCGCAAAGGCGCGTTCGCGCTCGGCGTCCAGACGCTGCGCCTCGTCCATGTCGATCGGCTCGAAACGCAGCGTTTGGCCGGGCGCAGCCTGGGCCAGCGCCGCCAGGTCCACCGTGGCAACCTGGGCAATCTTGGGATAGCCGCCAGTTGTCTGCCGGTCGGCCATCAGAATGATGGCTTCGCCGCCCGCGGGCACCTGCACGGTGCCGAAGCTGGCGGCCTCTGACAACATCTGGCGCGGTGCGTCCATGAACAGCGCCGGACCCGCCAAGCGATACCCCATGCGATCCGACTGTGGGCTGATACGGAATTCCGCCGTGGTGAAGGCCTGGCGCGAGGCCTCGGAAAACTCAAGCCAATGCATGCCGGGCAGAAAGCGGATCGGCCCCCGGCGCTTGCTGGCCAAGATGCCGGGCAGATAGATGCGCAGATTCCACAGCGATTGGCGCAAGCGGCCCACGTCGCGGTCTGTTGCCAGGGGCGCGCGCAGCGCAACGCGGTCGCCTTTGATCAGCGCGCGTCCGTTGAATCCGCCGAAACCGCTGCGCAGATACGTACTTTCGCTACCCATCACGGGCGGCAAGGCAAAGCCGCCATGTACGGCCAGGTAGCCCCGCACGCCCGTCGCCGGGCGAGCGCCGAAGGCCAGGATGTCCCCCGCCTGGGCCACCAGCGGCCGGTGCACGGGAATGTCCTGGCCGTTCAGCGTGGCGCCCAGGTCGGCGCCGGCCAGGGCGAAACAGGTGGACGCATCAAAGCGCAGGGTGGGGCCGGCCAGCGTCATTTCCAAGGTGGCGGGGTCACCCGTATTGCCGGCCAGCGCATTGGCAAGACGGTGCGCGCGCTCGTCCATGGCGCCCGCGGCGGGAATGCCCTGGTGCTGGTAACCCGCGCGGCCGCTGTCCTGAAAGCTGGACAGCATGCCGGGTTTGATAACGGTCACGCTCATGGCTGGCCTTGGCGCATACGGTCGAATTCCTCGGGCGAAATCGGCACGAAGCGGACGGAATCGCCCGGCTGCAGCAACGATGCGGGTTCGCGGGCGGGGTCGAACAGGGTCAGCGGGGTGGCGCCAATGATGCTCCAGCCACCTGGCAGGCGGCTGGGGTAGATCACCGTCTGGCGGTTGGCGACCGCGACGGCGCCCGCGGGGACCGCGGTGCGGGGCGAGGCGCGGCGGGGAAGGTTCAACTTTTCATCGTGCACGCCCAGGTAAGCATGGCCGGGGGCAAAGCCCAGCATGAAGACCATGCTGCGTGGCTGGCTGTGCAGGGCAATGACGGCCTCGGGCGACAAGCCCGCGGCTTGCGCCACGTCGGCCAGGTCGGGGCCATGTTCGCCGCCATAGCAAACGGGGATGTCGATGTCGCGTCCGCCCACGGCGTCGGTGGGGATGCCTTCGGCCAGCAAGGCGTCGATGCGGGCGGAAAGGCTGGCGCAGGTAGGGCCGTTGCCCTGGCCGTCGGGGCGGTAGTGCACCGCGACCGCGGCAAAGGACGGCACCACGTCGGTGACGCCCGCCCAGCGCGCGTCGCGCAGTTTGCGCGCGGCGGCCAGGCAGGTGCGCCCCAGCGCGGGGTCTATGCCGTCGCCAAACGAGACGATGATGCAGCGGTCACCCTGGGGCAGGATGCGCCAGCGGGGACAGGCCGAGGAAGGGGGTTCTGAAGAATCGTTCAACGGCGCGACACCTGTTAGGCGGATTACTTGGCGAAGAGCGAATCCATGTTCTTGAACGCCTTGAATTCCAGCGCGTTGCCCGACGGATCCAGGAAGAACATCGTGGCTTGTTCGCCGACTTCGCCTTTGAAGCGGATGTAGGGCTCAATGACGAATTCCGTGCCGGCGTCGATCAGGCGCTTGGACATGGCTTCCCATTGTTCCATGGAAAGCACGGCGCCGAAATGGCGCACGGGCACGTTGTGAGAGTCCACGGCGCTGGTGGCCTTGTGACCGCATTCGCTTGGGGCCAGGTGGGCAACGATCTGGTGGCCGTAGAAATTGAAGTCGATCCATTCGTCCGAGCTACGGCCTTCCGGACAGCCCAGCTTTTCGCCGTAGAAGGCGCGGGCTTCGGCCAGGTCGCGAACCGGAAAGGCCAAATGGAACGGCGGCAGATTGGTTTGGGCAGTCATGAAGAACTCCGGGTCATTCAAGGTGTGAGGGCGATGCGGATGCTTGCACCAGTGCCTAGTTTAGGGATTGTTTTTTTGATTGAAAAACGATATTTTTTGTTTCTTAGCCTCAAAAAAATTGATCGTGATCAAAGAATTCAAGACATTCATCGCGGTAGCGCGAGACGGCACCTTCACCGGCGCGGGCACGCATCTGGGCCTGACGCAGTCGGCGGTCAGCGCCCAGATCAAGCGTCTGGAGGAATATTTGGGGGTGGCGCTGTTCGATCGCAGTGCGCGGGCGGCGGTGCTGAACGCCCATGGTCGCGAGATGTTGCCGCAGGCGGAAGAACTGGTGGCCATGGCTGAACGCATGGTCACCACGGCTGGCGCCGGGCAGGTCAGCGGGTCCCTGCGAATCGGCGCAATTGCGTCGGTGCAGCAAGACTTGCTGGTCAAAGCGCTGGGCCGCTTTCGCGCGGTGTATCCCGACGTGCGGGTACGCGTGGTGCCGGGGGTGTCGTTATCGCTCTTGGGGCAGGTGGACGCGGGCGAGGTGGACATGGCCGTGCTGATCCGCCCACCGTTTGCGCTGCCGCCGGAACTGGGTTGGCAGCGTCTGTTGAGTGAGCCGGTGGTTTTGGCCATGCCGGAATCCATGCCGGTGGCGCCGTGGCGAGAGCTGCTGGCCACGCAGCCGTTCATCCGGTATGACCGTGCTTCTTTTGGCGGGCGCGTGGTGGATATCTTTCTGAAGAAGCATCGCATCAACGTGCACGAGGCCGTGGAGCTGGATGAGATTGAGGCGATTGCCAGCATGGTGCGCCACGGCGTGGGGGTGGCGCTGCTGCCGCAGTTGCGCGGGTTGGACGTGACGGGCTTGCGCTTGGTGCCGCTGGGCGAACAGGCTTTCTACAGGGAAATCGGCATCATCGGCCGCCTGCCTTTCGATGCCGGCAGCGTGCGGGAAAAAATGGCGGAATGTTTAGCCGCGTCCGCATAACCTCGCGCAGCCCCCTCCCACAGGCGACCGCGGCTCGTAGGATGGGTGAAGCGCGCCAGGGCCATCAGAAAAACCCCGCTCTAAATCGCGCGCAACCCATCAAGCAGCGGTAAAACCACAACAAAGCCGCCACATAGGCAACGCCGCTAGATGGGTTACGCGCGAACCACGGCAGTGTTCTTGCCGCTGCCTTCGCGCGCTGCACCCATCCTACAGTCGGTCGCAGCGGACGGTGATGGGGTGGCTGCGTAATGTGGTCATGACGATGTCGTCTACCTGGCCTTCTACGTCGGTGATGACGTAGCCGATTTGGCCCTTGGTTTGCAGCGTCTGGCTGACGATGTTCAAACCATGTTGCGCCATCAGGTTGTCCAGGGTGCCCAGCGCGCCCGGGGCGTTGCGGTGTACGTGCAGGATGCGGGTGGCGCCGGCCGGTTCCAGGTAGGGCAGTTCGGGGAAATTGACCGCGCCCTTGGTGGTGCCCGCCTGCATGAAACGCACCAGCTTTTCGGCCACTTCGCGGCCGATGTTCTCTTGCGATTCCTGCGTGCTGCCGCCAATGTGCGGGGTCAGGATCACGTTTGGCATGCCGATCAAGGGGCTGGCCAACGGTTCGTCGGCGCTCTTGGGTTCGGTGGGGAACACGTCCAGCGCCGCGCCGGCCAGATGGCCGGACTTCAGTGCCGCGTGCAGCGCGTCGATGTCCACGACCGTGCCGCGCGAGGCGTTGATGAGGATGGCCCCGCGCTGCATGCGCGCGATGGTCTCGGCGTTCATGATGTTCTCGGTCGACTTGCCGCCCGGCACGTGCAGCGTCACCACGTCGGCCTGTTCCAGCAACTCGTTGAGCGTGCCGGCGGGCCGTGCATTGCCCAGCGGCAGCTTGGCTTCGACGTCGTGGTAGATGACCCGCATGCCCAGGCTTTCGGCCAGCGTGCTGATCTGCGAGCCGATGTTGCCGTAGCCGACGATGCCCAGCGTCTTGCCACGGGTTTCAAACGCGCCCGAGGCGCTTTTGTCCCAATGGCCCAAGTGCACACGAGCGTTCTTTTCCGGGATGCGGCGCAGCAGCAGGATCGCTTCGCCCAGCACCAATTCAGCCACCGAGCGGGTGTTGGAGAACGGCGCGTTGAATACCGGGATGCCGCGCTGCATGGCCGCGTCCAGATCGACCTGGTTGGTGCCGATGCAAAAGCAGCCCACCACGCGCAGGTCGGGGCTGGACAGCAAGGCGGCGTCCAGGTGCGTGCGAGAACGGATCCCCGCCACTTGCGCGCCGCGCAGGGCGTCGTGCATCTGCGACGGCGGCAAGGCCGCTGCGTGCGTGACGATATCGGTGTAGCCGGCGGCTTCGAAGACCGCGCGGGCGCTCGGGTGGATGTTCTCGAACAGGACGATTTTTGCCATGACTGCCAGGGGGTGGTGAGAAAGCTTGTTATTTATTGTGGCGCATTTTTGCTGCAGTGCAAGGAGTAGCCATTGAGACGGTGTGGATGAATTGTTTCAACGGTAGCCCTGGAATACCTGGGCGCCACCTTGCTTGCCGACCAGCAGCACGTCGTGCGGCGTCTTCCTGCCGCCGTACTCGGGGCCGTCCATGCCCGGCGTACCCAGCGGCATGCCAGGGGCGGCCAAGCCGGCGGCTTCGGGCTTTTCCAGCAGCAGGCGGCGCACGTCGCGGGCGGGCACGTGGCCTTCGACCGCGTAGCCGTCGACCATCGCGGTGTGGCAAGAGCCGTAGTCGGCCATGCCCGCGTTGCGGCGGATGGGGCCGGTGTCTTGCACATCATGCGTGGTGACGATGAAGCCGTTGTCGCGCATGTGTTTGACCCAGTCTTCGCAGCAGCCGCAAGTGGGCGTCTTCCAGACCTCGACCTTGACGGGGCCTTGGGCGGTGGCGAACGCTGACGCGCAGAGCGCTGCGGCAAGAACCAGGCGAGTCAGTCGGGATACGTTCATGATGCTCCGATCAGGGTAATGGACAAGGGCAAGGTTCATCAGAACCAGAATCGTACGCCGGCCATGACGGCGGTCTGCGACCGGCTGGCGCCGGCGTCCGACGCGTAGCGTGCCGTCTGGCCGAACTTTCGTTCAAAGGATACGCCGATATACGGCGCGAATTCGCGCGTGATTTCGTAGCGCAAGCGCAAGGAAAGCGAACCCGTTGACAGGCCCGACCCGATGCCGCGTTCGGCGTCCGACTTGCCATAGAGGCTGGCTTCCAGCTCGGGCGTGAAGATCAGCCGTTGCGTCAGCAGCAGGTCGTACTCGGCCTTCAGCGCCAGCGCCGTGCGACCCGACGCGCCCACATATGCCGTGGTTTCCAGTTCCACGTTGTAAGGCAGCACGCCTTCAATGCCGAAGGCGGCCCAGTTGCGCTTGGGGCCTGAGCCGATGTCGCGGCGCGCACCCAGTTGCAGATCCCAGAAGGGCGATACCGCGTGGCTCCAGAACGCTTCGACCTTGCCGTCCGAGCCGCCGCCGTTTTCGCGTTCGCCTTCGCTCTTGACGACCAGGCGGTCGGTGGCGGTGCCGAACCAGAAGCGGCCATCCCAGTTCAGCGCATTCTGGCCATCGCGGTTGCGCGACACGCCGAACTTGTCGAACAGCACCTGCCAGGCGGGCGCGTTGTCCATCATGTGCGGGTGGATGCCATAGCTGTCATAGCCGCGTTCGCTGCCGCCATCGCTGGACGGCAGGCTGCCCACGGGGGGCGAGCCCGAAGCGGGGGCGTCATGGTTCATGTCCGCGTGATCCAACGCGGCCGGAGCAGTTGGCGGCGTCGCGCCGTGGTCCATGCTGGAGTGGTCCATCGCGCCGTGATCCACGGCGGGCGACTGCGCCTGCGCGCCCGCCGCGGCCAGCGTCGTTGCCATTGCCAGGACGCACAGCTTCAGTCGCCGTGTGCTCGATGTCATCAAGGTTTTCATCGAAAGCTTCATCGCTTACTCCACCACGACCGCTCTGAACATACCGGCCTCCATGTGATACAGCAGGTGGCAGTGGTAAGCCCATAGCCCGCGGGCGTCGGCGCTGACCCGGTAGCTGAGCCGCTGCGCGGGGTTCAGCGTGATGGTGTGCTTGCGTACCTGGAAGGCGCCGTCGGGCGACTCCAGGTCGCTCCACAGGCCATGCAGGTGGATGGGGTGCGTCATCATCGTGTCGTTCACCAGCACAAAGCGCACGCGCTCGCCGTAGCGCAGCACGATGGGCTTGGCATCCGAAAATTTCACGCCGTTAAATGACCACATATAGCGTTCCATATTGCCCGTCAGATGCAGTTCGATTTCACGCGATGGCGCACGGTTGTCGTCGGGTTCGCGCAGCGAATGCAGGTCTGCATAGGTGAGCACGCGGCGGCCGTTGTTGCGCAGGCCCACGCCCGGGTCGTCCAGGCGGGTCGATACCTGGTCGGGCAACATGGAATTGCCCACGCCGCGTTCCGTGGCGTAGGGATGTTGGACCTCGACCATGCCGCCTTGGCCTGCCCCCGAGTCGTGCGCGTCGCCGTGCTCCATGCCGGGCACGGCGCCGTGGTTCATCGCGCCATGGTTCGTGTCGCCGACATTTTCCACGGGGGCTTTCATGCCCCCACCCATGTCATGCGACATCCCCATGTCCATCATGCCCAGCAGTTGCACGCGGTCCAGCGCGGGCACGTCCGCCTGCATGCCGGCGCGCGGCGCCAGCGTGGCGCGGGCGTATCCCGAACGGTCCATGGCTTGCGAGAAGATGGTGTAGGCGCGTGCGTCCAGCGGTTCCACGATGACGTCATACGTTTCCGCCACGCCGATGCGGAATTCCTCTACCTCCACCGGCCGCACGTCTTGCCCGTCGGCGGCCACCACCGTCATCTTCAGGCCGGGAATGCGCACATCGAAGTAGGTCATTGCCGAGCCGTTGATGAAGCGCAGCCGGACGCGTTCGCCCGGCTTGAACAGCCCCGTCCAGTTGCCAGCGGGCGTGGCGCCGTTGGTCAGGAAGGTATAGGTGGCGCCAGACACGTCCGCCAGGTCCGACGGGTTCATGCGCATCTGCTCCCACATCAGCCGTTCGGAGAGCGCGGCGCGCCAGCCGTTTTCGCGCGCGTCGGCCGACAGGCTTTGGACGCTGGGCTGGATGCCGTTGTAGTAGTCGGGCATGACCTTGAGCTTGTTGAAGAGCCGCATGGGGTCTTCGTCCGTCCAGTCGGACAGCAGCACGGTGTGCTCGCGGTCGAAGGCAACAGGGTCGTGGTGGCGCGGGTCGATGACGATGGCGCCGTACAGGCCGGTCTGTTCCTGAAAACCCGAGTGGCTGTGATACCAGTAGGTGCCGCTTTGGCGCACGGGGAAACGGTAGGTGAACGTCTGGCCGGGGTCGATGCCGTCAAAGCTCAGGCCTTGCACGCCGTCCATGTCGGAGGGCAGAAGAATGCCGTGCCAATGAATGGATGTTTGTTCGCGCAGCCGGTTGGTGACGTGCAGCGTGACCGTGTCGCCTTCGCGCCAGCGCAGTATCGGCGCGGGCAGTCGCCCGTTGACTGTGGTGGCGATGCGGGCCGCGCCGGTGTAGTTCACGGGTGTTTCGCCGATCTCCAGATGGAACTCGGTGCCGCGTAGTTCGGCGGATGTGGACATGGGCCGGGGCGCGGCCAAGGCGGCGCGCCAGCCACCCAGCGCCGCCAACGCGCCGCCCGTGGCCAGGCCTTGCACAAAGCGGCGGCGGGCAAGAGATGAGGTGCCCTTGGGCTTTGCGGCGGGGCGCAAGCGGGGCAGAGCGTCTTTCACGAAAGTCCTTGAAGGAGTGACCGTGATGACACTTTAGGAAAACCGGGGTGACCTGATTCTGTCGCCTAGATTACGGATTTGTAATGTTCGCCCGGGGCGGGGCCGAATTGCGCAGTGTGATGCCCACCACCGTGCCGTTCGCGTCAGACGCCGCATCGACATCGCCGCCATGCATGCGGGCGATGGCGCGCACGATGGCCAGTCCCAGGCCATGGCCCTCGCTGCGCGGCGCGCGTGATGCGCCCGACCGGAAGAACCGGTCAAAGATGCGGGGCAGGTCCGCCGCCGGAATCGGCGTGCCGGGGTTGCGCACTTCCACGCGCGCGCCCGGGGCTTGTGCGAAACAGCTCAGCACGATTTCGCCTCCGGCTGGCGTGGCCTTGATGGCGTTGGCGATCAGGTTGGCCAGCGCGCGGCGCACCAGGCCGGGGTTGGCCGCCACCGTCGCGTCGCCCTCGCAGCGCAGGCGCACGCCTTGCGCCTCCAGCATGGCCTCGTAGTAGTCCGCCACGCGCCGCGCTTCGGCGGCCAATGACACGGGCGCCAGGTCGGCCGCCTGTTCGCCCCGGTCGGCGCGGGCCAGGAACAGCATGTCGTTGACCAGCGTCTTCAGGTCTTCAAGTTCTTCCAGGTTGGATTCCAGCGCGTCACGCAGTTCGGCGGCATCGCGGGGCGACGACAACATGACCTGGGCGCCGTTGATCAGAGTGGCCAGCGGCGTGCGCAGCTCATGCGCCACATCGGCGTTGAAGCCTTCCATCTGCTGATAGGCCGCTTGCAGGCGCTCCAGCGTGCGGTTGAACGAGCGCACCAGGTCGTGCAGTTCGCGGTCGGTGTCTTCCAATGGCAGGCGGTGCGCCAGATTGTCGGGCTGGATGCGCGCGGCTTGCTCCGACAGGCGCCGGGTGGGGGCCATGCTGCGTCGCACGGCCCAGGCCGCCAGCACCACGGTCGCGCCCACCCACAGCGCGCAGATCAGCACCAGCGCGGTGCCGTAGGCGTATAGGAATTGCGAGCTGGTGCGGGTACTGACCGCCACGGTCAATTGCGCGCCGGGCAGGATGCGGTCGTTCATGGCGACGCGCAGCCCGCGCATGCGGCCGCCGTCGGCGGTTTGCAGCACTACCTGCCGGCCGTTGACCATGTCCAGCGTTTCAGGTGGCGCTCCGCCATAGACGGCATGGCCTTGCGCGTCCACGATCCAGATGCCCAACTGGCCTTGCCCCGCGCGCATCTGGTCAAAGGTGGCGGCCAGGTCTTGCAGGCCGCTGGCGCTGTTCTGCATGTCGATCAAGTGATCGATCAGTTCCAGCTTGCCGCTGACCTCGGTAATTTCCTGACGTTCGACTTCGCGCTTGAGCGCCCAGAACAAGGTTGCGCCCGCCAGGCTGGACACCAGCAGCGCAATGGCGCCCAGCAGCAGCGTCAGTCGTGCTTGCATCGAGCGCATGCGGGGTGGCTTCATGCCGGCAGCGGCTGGCTGCGCGACTCCAGCACGTAGCCCATGCCGCGCACGGTATGCAGCAGCTTGGCCTCGTAGGGGTCGTCCAGTTTGCTGCGCAGGCGGCGCACGGCCACGTCGATGACGTTGGTGTCGCTGTCGAAATTCATGTCCCACACCTGTTCGGCCAGCGTGGTGCGCGACAGCACCTGACCCTGGCGGCGCAGCAGCAGCGCCAGCAGGCTGAATTCCTTGGCGGTCAGGTCCAGCCGACGCCCGCCGCGTTGGGCGCGCCGGCTGGCCAGGTCCAGTTCCAGGTCGGCCAGCCGCAGCAGCGTGGGCTCCTGCGCGCGGCCCCGGCGCAACAGCGCCTGCACGCGCGCCAGCAATTCCGAAAAGGCGAAGGGCTTGACCAGGTAGTCGTCGGCGCCGCCTTCCAGGCCGCGTACGCGGTCTTCCACCGCGTCGCGTGCGGTCAGCATCAGGATGGGGGTGTCTTTGCGCGCTCGCACGGCGGCCAGAATGCCGAAGCCGTCCACGCCAGGCAGCATCACGTCCAGCACGATCAGGTCGTACGCGCCTTCCAGCGCCAGATGCAGGCCGTCCACGCCGTCGCGCGCCACGTCCACGACATGGCTCTGTTCCGACAAGCCCTTGTTCAGGTAGTCGGCCAGTTTGGGTTCGTCTTCGATGACCAGGATGCGCATGGCCCGGAATTTACCACCCGCGCCGCAAGCGCGGCGGGGGCGGGGGCGGGGGGCAGCCGACGGCGCCGCAGGGTTGCGGCCAAGCTCGCAGCCGGGGGTGCAGTCGAGCTTGCAGCCGGGGCCGCAACCCCTTATTCGGCTTCGTCCACGGCGATGCGTTCGGGCGGAAAACGCAGGGAGAAAACGCTGCCCTTGCCGGGTTCGCTGGTGATCAGCAGTTCGGCGTCATGGCGCATGGCGATGTGCTTGGTGATGGCCAGCCCCAGGCCGGTGCCGCCGACTGCGCGCGAGCGCCCGCGATCCACGCGGTAGAAGCGTTCGGTCAGGCGCGGCAGGTGGCGCGCGGGGATGCCGATGCCGGTGTCCTGCACGCTGTAGCGCGCGCCGCCATCGGCTTCGCGTTCCCAGCGCACGGTGATCGTGCCGCCGTCCGGCGTGTAGCGCACCGCGTTGGTCAGCAGGTTCGACAGCGCGGAAGTCAGCTCCGTTTCGGCGCCCAGCACGTCCAGCGCTTCGTCTATATGCCATTCCAGCACGTGGCGGCCGCCCGACAGTGCTTCGATCTGCTGGCGCGCTTTTTGCAGCAGCGCGCCCATGTTGACGGCACGCGGGTCGCTGCCCGGTGACGATTCCAGCGTGGACAAGGTCAGCAGGTCTTCGACAATGGCCTGCATGCGCTGGGCCTGCTCGTGCATCATGTCGATGTACTGCTCGCGCTGTTCCGCAGGCAGCGCGTCGGCCGGCATGTCGCGCAGCGTTTCCAGAAAGCCCGCCAGCACCGTCAGCGGCGTGCGCAGTTCATGCGAGACGTTGGCGACGAAGTCGCGGCGCGTCGTTTCCAGGCGTTCGATCTGCGTCACGTCGCGCGTGATCAGCAGGCGCTGGTTGCTGGCGTAAGCGGTCAGCTGCATCATCATCAGCCGTTCCTGGCCCTGTTGGCCCAGGCGCACCAGGATGGGCTCAGGCCACGCGGGCCGATGCGCGTATTCCACGAATTCGGGCGCGCGCAGCAGGTTCAGCAGGTTGTGGCCCCGATCGGCCGGCAGGCGCAAGCCCAGATGCTGGCGCGCCATGCGGTTGCACCAGTCAATCTGGAAATCTTCATTCAGCGTGACCGCGCCGTCCGGCAAGGCTTGGGCGGCGGCCAGCATGCCTTGCATGGCATCGCGGGTTTCGGCCAGTTCCCGGGCGCGGGCCCGGGTGTAGCGGTAGAGGGGGGCGAGGATGTCGTCCCAAGGCCCGACGGAAGCGGGGGGAGACGTGTCCGGGTTATTGGCCCAGTGGGAAACCAGCGTCAGGCGCCAACTGCGCCAGAGCAGCATGGCGGTCAGCGCGGCTGAAAACACGATCCAGCCCAACGGATCGCCTATGAGCCATTGCGCCAATAGTGAAACAACCGCCCACAGGGCGACCAGGAAAAGTGTGCGCAGCCAGATCATCGTGCGGGAGTTTTACCGCGTCGGAAGCTGTGCCGTAAACCGGTAACCGCTGCCGCGCACGGTTTCCACGTGCGCGTCATGGCCGCTGGGCTCCAGCGCCTTGCGCAAGCGGCGGATATGGACGTCCACGGTGCGCTCTTCGACGAACACATGGTCGCCCCAGACCTGGTCCAGCAATTGCGAACGCGAAAACACGCGCTCGGGGTGGGTCATGAAGAAGTGCAGCAGGCGGAATTCGGTGGGGCCGATCTGCAACGACTGGCTGTTGCCCGACAGGCGATGCGTCACCGGATCCAGCTTCAGGCCGCCCACGTCGATGACGTCATCGGTCAACTGAGGCGCGCGGCGGCGCAGCACGGCCTTGATGCGGGCCATCAGTTCTTTGGGCGAGAACGGCTTGGTGATGTAGTCGTCGGCGCCGGCTTCCAGGCCGTCCACCTTGTCTTGTTCGGAGCCCTTGGCGGTCAGCATGATGACCGGCACGGCGCGGGTGCGCTCGTCATTGCGCAGCTTGCGCGCCATGGCCAGGCCGGAGGTGCCGGGCAGCATCCAGTCCAGCAGGATCAGGTCGGGCAATTCGGCGCGGATAAGGGTCTGGGCTTGGTCGGCGTCGAAGGCGCGCAGCACTTTGTGCCCCGCGAAGGACAGGTTGACGGCGATCAGTTCCTGGATTGCGGGTTCGTCTTCGACGACGAGGATGGTGCTGGACATGGCGAATTTGGCACGCTTCTGAGCGCCGGCGCGGCGCGAACATTGCGATAGTATGGCCGCAATATTTCAGGTATGTGACCATGGCGGGCTTGCCGGGCCGGATTTCGGGCCGTCGGCCCCTGCCCGATAGGCTACCATTGCCCGATATATCGGGAATTCACCATGCAAAACCCCTCCGAATCGCAACATTCCACGCCATCCAACGACTCTTCCACGCATTTCGGCTTTCAAACGGTGCCGGAAGGCGAAAAGGCCCGTAAGGTCGCTGAAGTCTTCCATTCGGTCGCTCAGCGCTACGACGTCATGAACGACTTCATGTCGGCCGGCCTGCACCGCGTCTGGAAGGCCTTCACCATAGGCCGCGCCGCCATCCGCCCCGGCATGAAGGTGCTGGACATTGCCGGCGGCACGGGCGACCTGGCCAAGGCGTTCGCCAAGCGCGCCGGCCCCACGGGCGAGGTCTGGCTGACCGACATCAACGATTCCATGCTGCGCGTGGGCCGCGACCGCATGACCGATGCCGGCCTGCTGCTGCCCACCGCCGTGTGCGACGCCGAGCGCCTGCCGTTCCCCACCGGGTATTTCGACCGTGTCAGCGTGGCCTTCGGCTTGCGCAACATGACCCACAAGGACCGCGCGCTGGCTGAAATGGCGCGGGTGTTGAAGCCGGGTGGCAAGCTGCTGGTGCTGGAGTTTTCGCGCGTGGCAAAGCCCTTGTCGCCCGCCTACGACTGGTATTCGTTTAACGTGCTGCCCTGGCTGGGCAAGAAAATCGCCAACGACGAGGCCAGCTACCGCTATCTGGCCGAATCCATCCGCATGCATCCCGACCAGGACACCCTGGCCGACATGCTGCGCACCGCCGGCCTGGAACGGGTGCAGTATTTCAACCTGACCGCCGGCATCGCCGCCCTGCACGAAGGCGTGCGCCTGGGCTGAAGCCGGCGTGTTCATCGGCTGAGGCGACCACCCACGGGGAACTTGTGAGGCAGTCGCTTGTCCGTTATTCTTACGACGTTCAGATTACTGTAAGAAAGTCGCGTATAGGTCCCACTGTCCGTGGGGCTCCTTGCTGCTCGGGGCAGCGGGGGCGCGAGTACGAGGGAGCAAACTCTATGTCCAAATTCTGTCTTTCGCGGTTTGTCGCCGCGGCGCTCATCGCCGTTTCCGGCGCGGCGTTGGTTACGGCATCGTTTGATGCCGAAGCTCGTCGCGCGGGTGGTGGTGGCAGCTTCGGCCGTCAATCCTCCAATGTGACCCAGCAGCGCCAGGCCACCACGCCGCCGACCGCCACCAACAATACGGCCGGCGCCACCGCGGCCCCGGCGGCTGCTGGCGCGGCCACGGCCGGTGCCGCGGGCGCCGCCGCCAAGAGCGGCGCGTCGCGCTGGCTTGGCCCCATCGCCGGCATCGCCGCTGGCCTGGGTATCGCCGCCCTGTTGTCCAGCATGGGCCTGTCGGGCGCGTTCGCCGAATTCCTCGGTTCCGCGCTGCTGATCGCCGCTGTTGTGTTCGCCGTCATGTTCATCATCCGCCGCCTGCGTGGCGCCGGTCCGCGTGCGGCAACGCAAGGCGCGTTCAATGGCGCCAACAACGCACCGGGCCAGCAACAGCAGCCCATGTGGCGTGAAGCGCTGAAGCCGACCGCCGCTGCCGCTCCGGCCGCTGCCGCCGCACCCGTGGCGCCGCCTGCCGTGCTGCCCAAGGCGGGTGAGGACAACAACTGGTTCGTGCCGGGCGACTTCGACACGCCGGCGTTCCTGAAACAGGCCAAGGAGCAGTTCGTCCGCATCCAGGCAGTGTGGGACAGCGGCAGCACCGACGGCCTGCGCGACTTCCTGACCGATGACCTGATCACCGAGCTCAAGCCGCAACTGGCCGAGCGCGGCGCGGCGCCCAACAAGACCGAAGTGGTCCTGCTGAACGCTGAAATGCTGGGTATCGAGACGGTGTCCGACGGCCACCTGGCCAGCGTGCGCTTCTCCGGCATGCTGCGCGAAGCCCCGGGTACCGAAGCCTTCCGTTTCGAAGAAGTCTGGAACCTGTTCAAGCCCGCCAACGGCGGTTGGCTGTTGGCTGGTATTCAGCAGATCCCCGTGGATCTGGCCAGCTAAACGCTGTTTGACCGGGGTTGACCCTGTCCTCTGCTGAAGGATGCCGCCCGGCATCCAATTGAACCGGCCCTAGATGGGCCGGTTTTTCCTTGTCTCGCTACGTGAAACACGCTCGCATCTAACCCGTTACACTCCCGATTTACCCACTAATTTCGGCAACCCCGGCCACCGGGTCGTTGCAAACCGTCATGCTGCCTTTTTCGTTCCTGCCCACCCCCTCGCGAATGGCTGTCAGCGCGCTCAACGCCTTGTTGCGGCGTGAGGACTGGGCGCGCGAGCGTTTGGCCAGGCACGCCGGCAAGACCGTGCGATTCGCCTTGGGCGGATTCACCTTGGCCCTGACGATCGATAGCGAAGGGCAGGCGGCGCAAGCTGACCCGGCCGTGGTGCCGGACGTGACCTTGACGGTCGCCCCTGAAAAACTGCCCTTGCCGCGCCTGGGGGCAGAGCGTGACGCGCCTGATTTCGCCGAAGCCACGCACATTTCTGGCGATGCGGCCCTGGCGCAGGTGGTGGCGGATCTGTCCAGGCAATTGCGCTGGGATCCCGAAGATGCGCTGGCCCGCGTGGTGGGCGATATCGCGGCGCTGCGCATCGTGGGCGGCGCGCGCGCGGCAGCCGATGGCGCGCGCACGGCCAGCAAGCGGCTGGCCGAAAACGTGTCTGAATACCTGGCCGAAGAAAGCGGCGTGCTGGTGGGCCGCCCCGCGTTGGAACAATGGCGCCTGGACCTGGCCGAGCTGAACGCGCGCGCGGATGCGCTGGTGCGTTCGGCCGGCGCGCTGCAAACCCGTCTGGCGTCCGCCAGCGCAAAGCGGGGTGCCTGATCCATGTTTCCCCTGCTGCGCCTGCTTCGCATCATCGTCGTATCGCTGCGCTATGGCCTGGACGAACTGGTCCTGTCCAGCCTGAACCATCCCTTGGCCACCTGCCTGTTGCGCGTCATTCGTCTGGGCACGCGTCCGCGCCAGCCGCGCGGGCAGCGTCTGCGCCTGGCGCTGGAATCGCTAGGCCCCATCTTTGTGAAGTTCGGGCAGGTGCTGTCCACCCGCCGCGACCTGATCCCCGCTGATATCGCCAACGAGCTCGCTCTGCTGCAGGACCGCGTACCGCCGTTCCCGTCGGCACAGGCCGCGGCGTGCATCGAGGCCGCGCTGGGCGCGCCGCCCGACAAGTTGTTCGCGCAGTTCGACGTGGATCCGGTGGCGTCGGCGTCCATCGCGCAGGTGCACTTCGCCGTGCTGCACGACGGCCGCGAGGTCGCGGTGAAGGTGTTGCGGCCGGGCATGCTGGGCATCATCGAAAAAGACCTGTCGCTGCTGAAGATCGTGGCGCGCATCATCGAACGCCTGGGCGCCGACGGCCGCCGCCTGAAGCCGCGCGAAGTCGTGGCCGAATTCGACAAATACCTGCACGACGAACTGGATCTGGTGCGCGAAGCATCCAACTGCAGTCAGTTGCGCCGCAATTTCGGCCCGGAATCCGGCCGGGGCGACATGCTGATCGTGCCCGAGGTGATCTGGGAATACACCGCATCCACCGTATTCACCATGCAACGCATGTACGGCATGCCGGTGGGTCAGGTGCAACGCATGCGCGAGGCGGGCATCGACATCCCGACGCTGGCGCGCACCGGGGTGGAAATCTTCTTCACGCAGGTGTTCACCGACGGTTTCTTCCACGCCGACATGCACCCCGGTAACATCTACGTGTCGGATCGCCCCGAGACGCTGGGCAGCTATATCGCGCTTGACTTCGGCATCGTGGGCTCGCTGTCCGAGTTCGATAAAAACTATCTGGCGCAGAATTTCCTGGCCTTTTTCCATCGCGATTACCGGCGTGTGGCGCAGTTGCACATTGAATCCGGCTGGGTGCCCGCCGACACGCGCGAAGAAGAACTGGAAGGCGCCGTGCGCGCCGTCTGCGAACCGTACTTTGACCGGCCGCTGTCCGAGATCTCGCTGGGGCAGGTTCTGCTCCGCCTGTTCCAGACGTCGCGCCGGTTCAATGTAGAGATCCAGCCGCAACTGGTCTTGCTGCAAAAGACCTTGCTGAACGTCGAGGGCTTGGGCCGTCAGCTCGACCCCGACCTGGATCTCTGGAAGACCGCCAAGCCGTATCTGGAACGCTGGATGCGTCAGCGTGTCGGATTCAAGGGCTTGCGCCAAAGCCTGGAAAAAGAAGCCGTGCAGTGGTCGCAAATGCTGCCCGCCTTGCCCAGGCTAGTCCATGACCACCTGAGCCGTCCGAATGTCTCGCCAGCGCTGCTGGCCGAGATGGTTCACTTGCGGCGCGCCCAGGAACAGAACAACCGGCTGGTTGCAGCGCTGGTTGGGGTAGTGGCTCTTGCGATCGGGGTCGCAATATGGGCCTTGACCCGGTAGGCGGCGCGATGATCTAGACGAACGCTGTCATGTTTCATTCATGAAACGGTCATCATAGCTTCGCGGGAAACGGCGAAAAATAGCGCTGCGGTGGATGAATGCAGCGTTACGCCGACAAGACGCGTGCGCCATTCATTAATTTCTATCGCCCCACAAGCGGGACGAATACAAGGGCAGACCATGCTTTATCCTGAACTCTTCAAGACCATGGAAGCGGTGCGCTGGAACATGGCTCATGACATCCCCTGGGGGGATTTCGATCGCAGCAAGCTCTCGGACGAGCAGGCGCAAACGATCAAGATGAACGCCATCACCGAATGGGCGGCGCTGCCGGCCACGGAGATGTTTCTGCGCGACAACCGCGGCGACAGCGATTTCTGCGCATTCATGTCGGTGTGGTTCTTCGAAGAGCAGAAGCACTCGCTGGTGCTGATCGAATACCTGCGCCGCTTCCGTCCGGACCTGGTTCCCACCGAAGAAGAGCTGCACAACGTGCGCTTTGAATTCGACGTTGCGCCCGAACTTGAAACGCTGATGCTGCATTTCTGCGGCGAGATTCGCCTGAACCACTGGTATCGCCGTGCCGCCGAATGGCACACGGAACCGGTCATCAAGGCCATCTACAAGACTGTGGCGCAAGACGAAGCCCGCCATGCCGGCGCGTACCTGCAATACATGCGCCGAGCGCTGCATGACCGCGGCCAGGACACCAGCGAACAGGCTCGCCTGGCGTTCTCGAAGATCGGTGTGCTGATGGCTTCGGCCGGCCGGACCCAGCAGGCGCTGCACCCGACCAACCTGCACGTGAACAAAGACCTGTTCCCCAACGACACCGTGCAATCGCGCCTGCCCGAGCCGGGCTGGCTGGAGCACTGGCTCGACACGCAGATTCGCTTTGACGGCATCTGGGAACAAAAGGTCGCCAGCCGCATCCTGCACATTTTGTCCAAGCTGATGGATCGCAGCTTCGAAACGGTGAAAGACCTGAATCGCTACCGCAAGGAAATGACGGCGCTGGTCGTGCCCAAGGAAAAGAAGATCATCCTGGGCGGCGCCTGATATTTCGGGGCGACCGGGAAAGCTCGCCGGAGAGCCCCCGGGGATGCTGCTTCTTGGCGGCGGATGCGCGGATATAATCGCCGCATGTCCGCCGCCCGTTTTGAATCCAAAGTCCTGTCCCGCGACGAATGCGTCGCCGCCGTCGCCGCTGGCCGCCTGCCGCGGCCGCTGGTATTCACCAACGGCGTCTTCGACATCCTGCATCGCGGCCACGCCACGTATCTGGATCAGGCCGCCCAGCTGGGCGCGACGCTGGTGGTGGCAGTGAACACCGACGAGTCGGTGCGCCGCCTGGGCAAAGGCGCCGAACGCCCGTTGAATCGCATGGAAGACCGCGCCGCGCTACTGGCCGCGCTGGGCTGCGTGACCGTGGTCACGTCGTTCCACGAAGACACGCCCGAAGCCTTGATCGGCGAGATCAAGCCCGATCTGATCGTCAAGGGCGGCGACTACGACATGGAAACGCTGCCGGAAACGGCGCTGGTAAAAAGCTGGGGCGGCCGCGCGGTGGCGATCCCGTTCGAATTCGAACGGTCCACGACGGCGCTGGTGAAGAAGATTCAGGGCGGCTGACAAACATGCGGCTCAAGGGCCGCATCTTTTTGCGCGGGAAGGTGATGGATTCCGCGCGATCTTCGGTGGGGTTCTTGCGACGGGTATCGCGCGCTTCACCCATCCTACGAGCGAGGCCGCTTGTCCTTGATGCGTAGGATGGGTGAAGCGCGGCACATCGGTCATGAACGACCAAGCGCCCATCGCGCGCAACCCATCACCTCCTTACCTCGGGTCCCTCAACAAGCGATTGATCGCTTCCAGATCCGTTTCGGCCAAAATCCCGCTGCTTGCCTTCAGCCTCAACCCCGACAGCACCGTGCTATACCTCGCCAGCGCCAGATCGCGTTGCGTCGCATAAAGCTGTTGCTGCGCGTTCAACACATCCAGGTTGATCCGCACGCCGACTTCGTATCCCGTACGGTTGGCTTCCACGGCTGCCCGGCTGGATTTTTCACCGGCTTCCAGCGCCCGGATACGTGCCAGCCCACTCGTGACGCCGGTGTAATACTGGCGCGCGGCCTGAATTGCCTGGCGGCGCGCGGTTTCGAAATCGTGGCGGGCCTTCTGTTCCAACTGCACCTTTTCGGTCACTTGCGACGACACGCCGCCACCGGAATACAGCGGAATCGACAGCACCACGCCCACCGTGTTGTCGATCGGCTTGCCCGGCGCGGCATTGCGCATGACTGCGTCGCTGGCGCTGCCGCTGGTGGCGCGCAGGTTCAGCGTGGGATAGTGGCCGCTCTTGGCGATCTGGATTTCTCGCCCCGCGATGCGGGTCAGTAATTGCGCGCGCAGCACTTCCAGGCTGGACGATTCGGCCTGCGTGCTCCAGTCGTTGACGCGCGCGGGTTGGGGCGCCGGCAATTGCACGCCGTAGGGCAGTTCGGCCAGCGCGCCAGGCGGTGACCCTATGATCTTGGCGAGTTCGTCGCGGCGCACGTCCAGATCGTTCTGCAGGCGCAGTTCCTGCGCCACCACCAGGTCGTAGCGCGCCTGTGCTTCATACGTGTCGGTGACCGTGGAATTGCCCAGCTCGAAATTGCGCTTCGCCGATTCCAACTGTCCGGCCACGGCGGCCTTTTCGGCCTCGGTGGCGGTCAGCGCGTCTTGCGCATACAGCACGTTGAAATAGGCGTCGGCCACGCGCAGCAGCAGGTCTTGATAGGCCTGCTGCAGTTGCACCTCGACGTCGGCAACGATCAGTTTGGACTGCTCGTAGTTCTGCCAGCGGCCCCAATCAAACAGAGGCTGGGTCAGCGCCAGATCCCAGACGCCGCGCCCGCCGCTATACGACACGCCCAGGCCGCGCGTGCTGCGGGTTTCCTGGTAGGCGCCGCCAGCTTCCGCCGAGATCAGCGGCAGCAGCAGCGAACGGGCTTGGGGTTCTTTTTCCAGGCCGGCGCGATAGTTCGCGCGGGCCGCGGCGTAGATCGGGTCATTGCCCAGCGCGGCTTGCCAGACCTGGATCAGGTTCTGCGCGAACACGGACGACGAAGCGACGCTTGCGGCGCAGGTAAAAACCAGTAAAGCCGTAAGCAGTCGGACGCGCATGATTGTCAACGATACGCCGGGCCGTCCCAGGGCGCGCGGGCCCCGATGCGGGGCGGGCGCGGGGCGGCAGGGAGGGGGGTTAGAACTTGAACTGCGACACCGCAACGCCACGCAGCGGCTTGATCACGGTTTCGAACAGGTTCACCGTTTCAAAGCTGGCGGCGGTGGTGCGGGTGATGCGACAGGCCGTCATGACGGGGGCCTGGCCCACGATCACGACCAGACGGCCACCCACGCGCAGTTGGTACTTCAGCGCGTCCGGCACGACCGGCACCGAACCCGTGACCAGAATGGCGTCGTATTCGGTGGAGCCCCAGCCGTTGCGGGCGTCGCCGGTTTCAACCTTGACGTTGGTGACGTTGTTCATTTGCAGGTTCTGCTGCGCGAACGTCACCAGGCGGCTGTCGATTTCAACCGAGGTCACCTGTTGGGCCAGATAGCCCAGCAGCGCGGCCTGGTAGCCGGAACCGGTGCCGATTTCCAGTACGCAGTCGGACTTGGTCAATTGCAGTTCTTGCGCCAGACGCGCTTCAACCTTGGGGGCGAGCATGGTCTGGCGGGTGTTGACCGCATTGATTTCAAGCGGCAGTTCCAGGTCGGAAAACGCCAGGGCGCGCAGGGCCGGCGGAACGAATTGTTCGCGGCGCACATCGAACAGCGCTTGCAGCACGTTGGCGTCCAGGACGTCCCACGGGCGGATCTGCTGTTCCACCATATTGAAGCGGGCTTGTTCTACGTCGGGCAGGGTCGAAGCGTTCATGACGGTCAGGAAAAAACAGAGGAATCAGGCGGCCATTGTACCGATTCGTAGCGGCCTGTGACGGCGCGCGCCGCAGGCAGGTGTTTCAGCGCCCGGAAACGATTGCGGCGCTTCGAAAAGCGCCGCGATTATCAGCATACCCAGCGAGCAAGCCCCGGGCTGGGGCCGTCCGTTACCACCAGGCGTGGAAGTGATGCACCGGGCCGTGTCCCGACCCCACCGACAGCCGCTCGGCGTGGCGAATGGCTTCGGTCAGATAAGCCTTGGCGCGGCGCGCCGCCTCCGGTGCGTCCCCAATTTGAGGCAACAAGGCCGCCAGCGCTGCCGACAGCGTGCAACCGGTGCCGTGGGTATTTGCCGTTTCAATGCGGTGGCCGGGCAGCTCGATCATGCGGTCGCCGTCGTGCAGCAGGTCGATGGTCTCGTTGCCAGGCAGATGGCCGCCCTTGACCAGCACCCAGCGTTCGCCCGAATGCGCCAGCTTGTTGCGCAGGCGTTCGGCCACGCGCCGCATTTCCTTGACGGTTTCCACCGGCCGCTCTTCCAGCAGCACGCCGGCTTCGGGCAGGTTGGGCGTCAGCATCGTGCATTGCGGCAGCAGCGCTTCGCGCATGGCGCCCACGGCGTCGTTCTCCAGCAGCAGGTCGCCGCTTTTGGCCACCATGACCGGGTCCAGCACCACATGCGCCGGGGTCCACTT
Source organism: Achromobacter spanius (assembly GCF_003994415.1). NCBI lineage: Bacteria > Pseudomonadati > Pseudomonadota > Betaproteobacteria > Burkholderiales > Alcaligenaceae > Achromobacter > Achromobacter spanius. Next base: position 635,085 of record NZ_CP034689.1, read on the forward strand.
GGCCAGCTTTTCAGCCACCACTTCAATCACCGGGCGCTGGCCCAGCATGCCGATCTTGACCGCGTCGATGCGCACGTCGGCGAACAGCGTATCGATCTGCAAGCCCACAAACGCGGGCGGCACGGCCGAGATGCCGGTGACGCCCTTCGTGTTCTGGGCCGTCAGCGCGGCGATGATGGCGCAACCATAGGCGCCCAGCGCGCTCATCGCCTTGACGTCGGCCAGGATGCCGGCGCCGCCGGACGGGTCGACGCCGGCAATGCTCAGCGCGTTGGGAATGGGACGGGCGTTGCCGTCCTGTTGGCGCGAACTCATTTCGCCGCGCCCGGGCCGCCGGTGATCAGCCCTTCGGTGGGCGAGCTGGGCGCGCCGCTGTACAGCTTCTTGGGCATGCGGCCGGCCAGGAAGGCCTCGCGGCCGGCTTCCACGCCCTTCTTCATGGCGCTGGCCATCAGGATCGGGTCTTGCGCGCCAGCGATGGCGGTGTTCATCAGCACGGCGTCGCAGCCCAGTTCCATGGCGATGGCGGCATCCGACGCGGTGCCCACGCCAGCGTCCACCACGACCGGCACGCGGGCCTGATCGATGATCAGGCGCAGGTTCCAGGGGTTCAGGATGCCCATGCCCGAGCCGATCAGGGACGCCAGCGGCATCACCGCCACGGCGCCCATGTCTTCCAGCATGCGGCACTGGATGGGGTCGTCGGTGCAATAGACCATGACCTTGAAGCCCTCGTCGACCAGCGTCTTGGTGGCCTTCAGGGTTTCGGGCATGTTCGGGAACAGCGTGTGCGGGTCGCCCAGCACTTCCAGCTTGACGAGATCGTGGCCGTCCAGCAGTTCGCGCGCCAGGCGCAGCGTGCGCACGGCGTCGTCGGCGCTGTAGCAGCCGGCCGTGTTGGGCAGCAGCGTGAATTTGGATGTCGGGACGTAGTCCAGCAGGTTCGGTTCGCCCGCGTTCTGGCCGATGTTGGTGCGGCGGATGGCGACGGTGACGATTTCCGTGCCGCTGGCGTCCAGCGCCGCGCGGGTCTGTTCAAAGTCCTTGTACTTGCCGGTGCCGACAAGCAGGCGCGACGAATAGGCGCGTCCGGCGATGGTGAGAGTGTCTTGTGTGGTCATGGCGGTGTTTCAAAGGGCGGGTGCGCACAGCGATGCCCGCGGTAGGCTGACTGAAAGGCTTTGGCGAATGATAAAGCACGATGTCACGCCGCACGCCGAAGTCCATGAGAAGCGGCGTTCCGTTTTTCAAGGATTGCGCCAAATACCAAGAACGGATCAGCGCAGCCGGTCCAGGTCGGCGCAGATGGCTTCGGCCGCGTCGATCAGGCGCGGCCCAGGGCGATACAGCGCGTCGGCATCCACGCCGTAGACGTGCCCAAGGCGCGCGGCGGGCAGCCCCAGCGCCTGCCAGGCGGCCAGGTTGCGGGCTGTGTCCTCGGGCCGGCTTACGCCCGCCAACACGGCTTCGGGCCGGGCCGCCAGCACGCCTTCCAGGCTGACCTGGGGGGCCACGATGGGCGCCTGCCCAAAGACGTTGACGCCGCCGCAGATGCGCAGCGCGTCGCTGACGATGCTGCTGTCGTTCAGGGTGTAGATCGGGTCCAGCCCCGCCTGGATAAAGACGCGCACGGGCCGGCGGCCGGCGTAGCGCGCGGTCAGGGCGTCCAGGCGAGCGCGCAGTTGCGCGGCGGCCGGTTGGGCTTGTGCCTGGGTGCCGAACAACACGCCCATGCGTTCCACGGCGTCGGGTATGGCGGCCAGCGTCAAGGGGTCGCTGTAGAACACCGGCACGCCCAGCTTGTCCATGACGCGCACCACGGGTTGGGCCGCGGTGGGTTGCCAGGCAATCAGCAGGTCGGGGCGGACGGCGGCCACGCGTTCGGCGTCGGGTTGTGTGCCGTCGCCGATGACGGGCACCTGGCGCGCGGCGGGGGGTAGTCGCTGCCGCGGATGGTGGCGGCAAGGTAGTCGCCCGCACCGGCCGCGAAAACCAGCTCGGTCGCGTGCGGCGCCAGCGTGATGGCGCGGCGCGCGGGCGCGGCCAGGGAAACCGGGCGGCCCTTGTCGTCCTGCGTGTGGATGGCGGTGTCGGCGGGCGTTGCGGCCGGGGTAGCGGCCAAGGGGGCGGACGAAGGTACGACCGAGGGGGCGTCCGAAGTTGCGGCCGACGCTGCGACCGAGGGCGCGGCCAGGGTCGCCGCCCAAGCCAGCAGGGCGCCCTGGGCCAGCAGAAGGCCCAGGGACCGCTTCAGGAACCGCCCCGGGCAGGGGCGAATCAATGCGCGTGCGTACGTCATGCAAGAGCCGATAAGGTCAGCGAAGAACGCCGACTATATCGGATGTCCGCCATCAATAGCGCAGGGTGAGCGACGCGTAGAAATTGCGGCCCGGCGCCGGGTACAGGTTGTAGTTGGCAACCGGCCCCAGCATTTCGAACGATGCATTGCCGCCGCGTATGCCGTACGTGGCGTACTGGCGATCGAAGATGTTGTTCACGCCGATGGCGCCTTCGATGTTGCGCGTGAATTTGTACGCAACCTTCGTGTTGAACAGCACGTAGGCGTCCAGTTCCTTGTCGAACTGGTTGGCCTGGTCGTTGTCCATGCGCGACTTGCCCACGTACTGCGCCGACACGTTCCACAGGAAGGCGTCGGTGGGGCGCCAGGTCACGCCGGCGTTGGCCAGCCACTTGGGCGCCAGCGGCACGGTCTTGCCGGCCAGGTCCACGCCCGCGTAGGTGCCCGAGCGGAATTGCGCTTCCATCCAGGTCAGGTTGGCATCCAGCGTGACGCTGCTGGACACGGCGGTGCGGCCTTCCAGTTCGATGCCTTGGCGGCGGGTCGGATCCAGGTTGGTGTTGGCGCCGGTGCCCGGGCCCCACATGCCGTCGGCCAGCGGGTTGTACTGGATTTCGTTGGTCAGGTCATAGCGGAAGTACGACAGGCGGGCGCTGCTGGCCGCGCCTTGCCACGTCACGCCGATTTCCTTGTCGGTGGACGTTTGCGGGGCCAGCGGGCTTTGCACCGACAGCAGTTCGTCTGCGTTGGGCAGGCGGAAGCTGCGGCCGACCTTGCCGTACAGGCCGAAGCCGGCCGACAGTTCCTGGCGCACGCCCAACTGCCAGGCGGTCAGGTGGTTGCTGCGGTCCGACGCGGTGCCCGATCCGCTAAGCACTTCCAGGTCGTCCGAGGCGTACTGGCGGCGCACGCCGGCCGTGACGGTGGTGCTGTCGGTGGCGCGGATCTGGCCTTCGGCGAACAGGCCGTACTGGTGCTGGCGCGATTGCCACTTCGACGGTTCGAAGTCGTAGTAGGCGTTCTGGTCGGCGGTGGTCTTGGATTCTTGCGCGTCGGCGCCGAACACGATGCTATGGCCGCCGTTGATCGGCAGGCGATAGCGCACGCTGGCAATGTTCTCTTCCAGCTTCTGGTCGCGCAAGGTGTCGCCAAAGCCGTCGAAAGACAGACCGTTCAGCTTCTTTTCGCGGGTGGACAGGTCGGCGTACAGCATGCCCGTGCCAATGGCTTGCTCCACTTGCAGGCCGAAGGTGGTGGACGTGGTCTTGACGTAGTCCACATCGTTCTTCGAGCCGCGCGGGTCGTCCTGGAATTCGTTCACGCCCGTCGACGGGCTGATCAGGCGCGGGCCGGGCAGTTCCAGCTTTTGCGTGGTGGTGCGGCCGTACAGGCGGATCGAGCCGTTGTCGTGGCGCAGCGTGATGCCACCGCCGCCGCCTTCGCGGCGCTCGCCGCTGTGGTCGCGGTAGCCGTCGCTGTGCAGCGACTGCATGTAGGCGTCTACGCCGACCTTCTGGTTGTTCAGGGCCACCGCGGCGTCGTACTGACGCAGGCCGTAGCTGCCAAACGTGGCGGTGGCGCGGGCCGTCACCGGCTCTTTCGAGAAATCCGATTTTGTGATGATGTTGATGACGCCGCCGGTTGTGCCGCCGCCGTACTGCACCGAACCGCTGCCGCGCACGATTTCAACGCGTTCCACCTGGTCCAGTGGCACCACGCCCAGGCTGGGGGCGGACAGGTCATTCGTGTTCTGCTTCACGCCGTCGATCAGGATCAGCGTGTTGCTGGCGCCCGTGATGCCGAAGCCGCGCAGGTCGACAATGGCGTTGTCGCTGGAGCTGCTGGTGTTGATCAGGTTGATGCCGGCCTGGGTCGACAGCAGGTCCTGCATGGTGCGGGCGCTGCTGGCGGCGATGTCTTCGGCGGTGATCACCGAAATGGACACCGGCAGCGTGCGGCCGTCGGTCGGCACGCGCTGGGCGGTGACGGTGACCGTGTCGAGTTCGGGGTGGGGGAGGCAGCTTGCTGGGCGGCGGCGATGGCCGGAGCGGAACAGAGCAGGGCGCCGGCGTAACGCCGGATAGAGCGGGCTTTCATCTACGTAACCTCGATGCGACCCGCGACCCCGCAGGCCAATCACGATGGGAGGATGCCACCGCGCCACGTTGGGCCAGACTGGCCTGGCGCGGCGGCGATGGACTTCCTGACGAGCGAACTGGCCGGTATCGGGCTGCCATGGGCGCAAAGCGCGCATGGGGACCGTTGCGGGGGCAGCACAGGCTGGACGCGGGGCCTGCCGGCAGCCTGCTGTGTGGCAAGGCGGCGGCGGCCCGGGGGGCGTCTTCCTGTTTCCCGTTTACCTTTCGCACGCGGGCAGGCAAGTGTTGCGTTCTTGCCAGCCCAATGCGCCGAAAGCACCGGTTCGGGGCCGAAACTGTATCACCCGAGGGCGCGCGGGACCCCGTTTTGTTACGATCAGGGCTTGTTTTTTCGGCGTTTTTCGCTTTTTAGCCACATCCGCGCCGCCGTTGGCCAACTTTATCCGGACCTGCCCGTGTCGTATCCCCGCCTGCCGTACCCGCCCGAAGCCTATACCCAAGGTGGTGAATTCGCCCGCCTGCTGGGCAAGCGCATCCTGATCCTGGACGGCGCCATGGGCACCATGATCCAGCGCTACAAGCTGGGCGAGGCCGACTTCCGGGGCGAGCGGTTCGCCGACCACGGCAAGGACGTCAAGGGCAATAACGAACTGCTGTCGCTGGTGCGCCCCGACGTCATCTCCGAGATCCACCGCCAGTATCTGGAAGCGGGCGCGGACGTCATCGAGACCAACACCTTCGGCGCCACCACCATCGCGCAGGGCGACTACGACCTGCCGGAACTGGCCTACGAACTGAACCTGGTTTCCGCGCAACTCGCGCGCGAAGCCTGTGACGCCTACAGCACGCCGGACAAGCCGCGCTTCGTGGCTGGCGCCCTGGGCCCGCAGCCCAAGACCGCGTCGATCTCGCCCGACGTGAATGACCCCGGCGCCCGCAACGTCACCTTCGACGAATTGCGTGTGGCTTATATAGAGCAGTTGAACGGGTTGCTGGACGGCGGCATCGACATCGTCCTGATCGAAACCATCTTCGACACGCTGAACGCCAAGGCGGCCATCTTCGCCACCGAAGAAGTGTTCGAAGCGCGCGGCATCCGCCTGCCCGTGATGATCTCGGGCACCGTCACCGACGCCTCGGGTCGCATCCTTTCCGGCCAGACGGTCGAAGCCTTCTGGAATTCCGTGCGCCATGCGCGCCCCGTCACCATCGGCCTGAACTGCGCGCTGGGCGCGGCGCTGATGCGGCCCTACGTGGCCGAGCTGTCCAAGATCTGCGACACCTATGTCTGCGTGTACCCCAACGCCGGCCTGCCCAATCCCATGGCCGAAACCGGCTTTGACGAAACGCCCGCCGACACGTCCGCGCTGCTGGAAGAATTTGCCCGCGCCGGCTTGGTGAACATGTCGGGCGGCTGTTGCGGCACCACGCCCGACCACATCCGCGCCATTGCCGACAAGGTCGCATCGCTGACGCCGCGCGTCGTGCCCGACATTCCGGTCAAGACGCGCCTGTCCGGCCTGGAAGCGTTGAACATCGACGAAGACACGCTGTACGTCAACGTGGGCGAACGCACCAACGTGACGGGCAGCAAGATGTTCGCCCGCCTGATCCGCGAAGAAAAGTACGACGAGGCGCTGGCCGTGGCCCGCCAGCAGGTTGAGAACGGCGCGCAGATCATCGACATCAACATGGACGAGGCCATGCTGGATTCGGTGGCCTGCATGCACCGCTTCCTGAACCTGATCGCGTCCGAGCCCGACATCGCCCGCGTGCCGGTCATGATCGACAGTTCCAAGTGGGAAGTTATCGAAACCGGCCTGAAGTGCGTGCAGGGCAAGGCGGTGGTGAACTCCATTTCCATGAAGGAAGGGATCGAGCCCTTCCGCCATCACGCCCGCCTGTGCCGCCGCTACGGCGCGGCCGTGGTCGTCATGGCTTTTGACGAACTGGGCCAGGCCGACACGCTGGAACGCCGCAAGGAAATCTGCGGCCGCGCGTACAAGATCCTGGTGGACGAAGAAGGCTTCCCGCCGGAAGACATCATTTTCGACCCGAACGTTTTCGCGGTCGCCACCGGCATCGACGAACACAACCACTACGCGGTGGACTTCATTGAAGGCACCCGCTGGATCCGCGACAACCTGCCGCACGCCCGTATATCGGGCGGGGTGTCCAACGTCAGCTTCTCGTTCCGTGGCAACGAGCCGATGCGCGAAGCCATCCACACCGTGTTCCTGTATTACGCGGTCAAGGAAGGCATGACGATGGGCATCGTCAACGCCGGCCAGTTGGGCGTGTACGCCGACCTGGACCCCAAGCTGCGCGATCTGGTCGAAGACGTGGTGTTGGACCGCGCCGAACCCGTGGGCAAGACGGACCCGGCCGACGAACGCACGCCCACCGAACGCCTGGTGCAGTTTGCCGACAGCGTGAAGGGCTCCGGCGCCAAGCGCGAAGAAGACCTGACCTGGCGCAAGGCGGATGTCGAACAGCGCCTGTCGCACGCGCTGGTGCACGGCATCACCACCTTCATCGTGGAAGACACCGAAGAAGTGCGCCAGAAGATCTTTGACCGGGGCGGCCGCCCCATCGAAGTCATCGAAGGCCCGCTGATGGACGGCATGAACGTCGTGGGCGACCTGTTCGGCGAAGGCAAGATGTTCCTGCCGCAAGTGGTGAAGTCGGCCCGCGTCATGAAGCAGGCCGTGGCCCATTTGATTCCGTTCATCGAAGAAGAAAAACGCCAGATCGCGGCGGCCGGCGGCGACGTGCGCGCCAAGGGCAAGATCGTCATCGCCACCGTCAAGGGTGACGTGCACGACATCGGCAAGAACATCGTGTCGGTGGTCTTGCAGTGCAATAACTTCGAAGTCGTGAACATGGGCGTGATGGTGCCCTGCGCGCAGATCCTGGAAAAAGCCAAGGAAGAAAACGCCGACATCGTCGGCCTGTCCGGCCTGATCACGCCCAGCCTGGAAGAAATGGCCTACGTGGCCAGCGAAATGCAGCGCGACGAGTACTTCCGCAGCCGCAAGCTGCCGTTGATGATCGGCGGCGCCACCACCAGCCGCGTGCACACCGCCGTGAAGATTGCGCCCAACTACGACGGCCCGGTCATCTATGTGCCCGACGCCAGCCGTTCGGTGGGCGTGGCCACCAACCTGATGTCGGACCAATCCGAAACCTACCTGGCCGACTTGGCGCAGGAATACGAAGACGTGCGCCGCCGCCACGCCAACCGCAAGGCCACGCCGATTCTGCCGCTGGCCGACGCGCGCGCCTCGCGCCCCGTGATCGATTGGGACAACTACACGCCGCCGCGCCCGAAGTTCATTGGCCGCCGCACGTTCAAAAGCTATGACCTGGCCGAGATCGTGAAGTACGTGGATTGGGGTCCGTTCTTCCAGACTTGGAGCCTGTTCGGCCCGTTCCCCGCCATTCTTGACGACAAGGTCGTGGGCGAGCAGGCGCGCAAGGTCTACGCCGACGGCCTGGCCATGATGAAGCGCATCGTCGAAGGCCGCTGGCTGACCGCCAACGGCGTGGTGGGCTTCTACCCGGCCAACAGCGTCAACGACGAAGACATCGAAATCTACAAGGACGAAACGCGCAGCGAAGTGCTGTTCACGTATCGCAACCTGCGCCAGCAGGGCGCCAAGCGCGAAGGCGTCAGCAACAAGTCGCTGTCGGACTACATCGCGCCCAAATCGTCGGGCAAGATGGACTACATCGGCATGTTCGCCGTCACGGCGGGCATTGGCATCGAGAAAAAGGAAGCGGAATTCGAGAAGGCGCTGGATGACTATTCCAGCATCATGTTGAAGTCCCTGGCCGACCGCCTGGCCGAAGGCTTCGCCGAATGCCTGCATGCCCGCGTGCGCCAGGACCTGTGGGGCTATGCGCCCGACGAGGCCCTGAGCAACGAAGACATGATTGCCGAAAAATACGTGGGCATCCGCCCCGCGCCCGGCTACCCGGCCTGCCCGGAACACGTTGTGAAAACCGACATGTTCCGCGTGCTGGACGGCAGCGACATCGGCATGATGCTGACCGACAGCTACGCCATGTACCCCGCGTCCAGCGTGTCCGGCTTCTACTTCAGCCACCCCGACTCGCAATACTTCAATGTGGGCGTGATCGGCGAAGACCAGCTTGAGGACTACGCCAAGCGCAGCGGCCGCAGCATCGAAGACCTGAAGCGCACGCTGGCGCCGAACCTGGGCTAAGGCGCCGGCCTTTCGGGCCGAGGCGCTGGCCCTTTGGTCGGATCAAGGAGCCGGCCCTTCGGACAAAGGTGCCGGCTCGGCGGGACTAAGCGCCAGTCCCGGTCATTGGCGTCTGTGGCGCCTATATCCGACCATCGCCGCCCATTCCCGCTTATTGCTTCGGCGGGGCGATGCGGCCCAGGATGCATTCAACGGTCAGCCCGATGGCCAGCACCGTCCGGTCTTCGCCCGGCAGTCCGTCGATTTCCAAGCCCACCGGCAAGCCTTCTTTCGACAGCCCGGCAGGCACGCTCAAACCCGGCAGGCCGGCGTTGCTGCCGGGGTCCACGTTGCGGGCCAATTCGCTGAACGTCTCGAAGCTGCTGGCTTCCGGCGTGGCGGCCGGCGGCAGGATCGGCACCGTGGGAAACAGCAGGCCGTCCAACTGGTGTTCCTGGAACGCGCGGCGGTAAACGTCGATGAGTTCATCACGCTGTTGCGCGATAACGCGCTCGTACAGCGGTTGCAGCGCCAGCACCTGGCCGTCCGGCGTGGGCAGCACGCCGGGCACGATCAAGCCGTCGAAGATACCTTTGACGTCGGGGCTGGATATCTGCGCCACCACCTCGTCAAAGCTCACGCCCGTGCCATAGCGTTGCAGGTAGGCGGTCAGGTCGGGCTTTTGTTCGTACAGGCATAGCGGCATGCCCACCGCCGCGTTCGCGGCCGGCAGCTCGGGCATGTCGATTTCCACCAATTGCACGCCCGCATCACGCAGCTTTTGCAGCGCAGCGTAAGTAACGTCGCGCACCTGCGGGTCCAGGTCCGTCCAGAAATAACTGGCCAGCCCCAGGCGGATGTTCTGCGCGGGCAGGGCGGCAAGCGGGGCGGCGTCGTTGGCCAGCACCGCGTCCAGCAGCACGATGTCGTCCATGCGGTTGGCGATGGGCCCCGGCGTGTCGCGCGTGTGCGAAATGGGCGTGATGCCCGCGCCGTCGTAGCGCCCGACCGACGGCCGGAAACCCGCGGCCCCGTTCACCGACGCGGGCAGGCGCACCGAAGCGCCCGTGTCGGTGCCCAGCGCGGCCGGCGTTAGGCGCGCGCCCACCGCCGCGCCGCTGCCGGACGACGAGCCTCCGGCGATGCGGCTGTGGTCGTAGGCGTTGCGCGTGCCGTCGCCCAACGGGCCGGGAAACGCGGTGTTGTAGCCCGACACGCCAAAGGCCAGTTCATGCATGTTGGTCTTGCCCACGATGACCGCGCCCGCCGCGCGCAGCCGTTGCACCACCGGTGCGTCCTCGGCGGGTCGAAACGATTTCAGCGCGGGTGTGCCGGCCGTGTTGGGCAAGCCGGCCACGTGGATGTTGTCCTTGATGGCGATGGGCACGCCGCCCAACGGCCCCTTGCCCGGTTTCGCGTCGTAGGCGTGGGCTTGCTCCAGCGCGCCGTCGCGGTCCACGGTGATGAAGGCGTTCAGCGCCGCATGGGCGTCGATGCGGTCCAGGCAGGCCTGGGTCAGCGCGACGCTGGACAAGCGCCCTTCGCGGATCAGGGCGGCGGCCTGGCCGACGGTCAGGGTGGCCAGGGTATCGTCGCCCGCCGGGTGCGGCACAGGCTGGGCGGACGAGGGCTGTTGGGATGATTCGGGCATGACGCTCCCTTCTGCTCGATCTATGGAACCGCCATCTATACCTGCTACAGGCCGGGCCTGTCGAGCGCGGCGCGGCGGCGCACCCATCGATGCACTGTGGTTTACCACTTTAATAGTGGTAAACCATGATTCCGAATATTGGTAAACCACTTATGATTTGGTCTAACCACTTTTTGAACGCCATGACTCTGCAACTGATCCCCAAACCCGACGAAACGGCCAGCAAGCCGGTGGCGGACCGCGCCTATGTGCGGCTGGCCGCGCAGATCCAGGCTCTGGTCGCCCAAGGCGAATTCGCCGTCGGCAAGCGGCTGCCGGCCGAACGCGCGCTGGCTGAACGTTTCGACGTCAGCCGCACCGCGTTGCGCGAAGCGATCATCGCGCTGGAATTGCAAGGGGTGGTGGAAGTGCGGGGCGGGTCGGGCATCTACGTCTGCGAATCCAAGCCCGGCGTGGCCCGCCTGCCAGCCGCGCAGGAAGTCGGGGCCGGGCCGTTTGAGTTGCTGCGGGCGCGCTGCCTGATCGAATCCGAAATCGCCGCGCTGGCCGCCACTACCCGTAATGACGCCGACCTGGACCGCATCTTTGAAGCGCTCACCACGATGCGCGAACAGATGATGGACAAAGCGGCCAACGAAGAGGCCGACCGCCGCTTTCACCTGTACATCGCCCAGTCCACCGGCAATAGCGTGCTGCTGGCGACGGTGACGTCGATGTGGGATCAGGCCCAAGGCCCGATCTGGGAAAAGATTGAACAGCATTTCCATACGCAGGCATTGCGCCAGGCATCGCAGGAAGACCACCAGCGCATCTTCAGCGCCTTGGTCGCGAGCGATGCGCAGGCGGCCAGGCAAGCGATGCGCGCTCACCTTGAGCGCGTTATCGGTGAGTTCGCGCAGGGGTGGCGATAGCGCATCCCGGCATGCAGTGCCCCAGGTGGCCCCCGGCAGAGCGCGGAAGATAACCGCGTCCCGGACCCGGGCCTTACAAGATCAGGAGACAAGCAATGCAGCAGCAGGACAAGGGGAACGGCGCGCTGGCGCGCCTGGCGGCCGCCACGGTGCTGGCGGTGTCGATGCAGGCCGTGTCGCTTCCGGCCAGCGCGCAGACAGCGCCCGCGCCCGGCCAAAGCCCGCGCGTGGATGCGATTCGCAAAGCCGGTGAACTGCGCGTGGGTGTGCTGCAGAACGCACCGTGGCTGATCCAGGATGTGTCCGGCAAAAGTGGCGAGGCCTGGAGCGGCCCCGCCTGGCTGCTAGCCAAGGAAACCGCGCGCCAACTGGGCGTCAAGCTGACCGCCATTCCTGTCTCGCACGAGACCAAGGTGCCGGTGCTGGCGGCCAACCAGGTCGACATGACCATCAGCCCCCTGGCCGAAACGGCCGACCGCCTGAAGGTGGTGGACTTCGTGCTGTATTCCGCCACCAGCGTCTGCATGTTCGGCCGCGCGGGCAACGACAAGCTGGCCCGAGTCAAATCGGTTGACGACCTGAACCAACCCGACATCACCATCGCGTACTTCACGGGCGGGGCTGAAGAGGCCTGGGTGAAGGAACGTTTCCCGCGCGCACGGTTGCGCGCCGTCGCCAATTCCGGCGCTACCGCGCCGATCGAGGAAATCATGGCCAAGCGCGCCGACGCCGCGCCGATCAACCGCGTGCCGTGGGTGGGGTTGAACCACAAGGTGCGCGGCCTGGTGGTGTTTCCCGCCGAGGCGAACTGCCAGCAAAGCACCGAAAAGGCGTCGCCGGTAGGGCTGGCGGTGGACAAGAACCAACCCGAATTCCTGGCCTGGCTGCGGCAGGTGGCGGAAGCGATGAAGCCCGCCTTGCTGGCCGACGAAACCCGCATCATCGAACAGAGCAAGTAGGCCGCTCGGCCGCATTCCAAACGATCACTTTTCCGCACGCGCGTGGCGCGTGCGTATCTGGCGAACCCGCCGGCGCCTGCGCGCGCCAGTACCCGCCGCGCCGCCTCCGGGCGAACGCGGCGGGAATCCCCGGATTTCGATGTTCATCAAGGAGACTTTGCATGCCGTCCCGCTTCCCCTCGCGCCACCGCGCCGCCCGCTTCTTCCTGACCGCCGCGATGCTGGCGGGCGCGGCTTCCGCCCAGGCGCAGACCCCGCCCGCGCCCGGCGAAAGCGCCCGCGTGGACGCCATCCGCAAGGCGGGCGTGCTGCGCGTGGGCGTGGTCAACAACCCGCCGTGGCTGGTGCAGAACACCAGCGGTTCGGGCGAGCCGTGGATGGGATCGTCGTGGACGTTGGGCAAGGAATTCGCGCAACTGCTGGGCGTGAAGGTCGTGCCCGTGCAGGTCAGCCATGAAACCAAGGTGCCCGCGCTGATCGCCAACCAGATGGACATCATGATCGGGCCTCTGAACGAGAACGCCGAGCGCGCCAAGATCATCGATTTCGTCACGTTCTCAAGCACTAGCGTGTGCATGTTCGGCCTGGCGTCCAACCCCAAGTTCACCAGCGCCACCAAGGTCGAGGACTTCAACCAGCCCGGTATCACGATGGCGTACTTCTCGGGCGCGGGCGAAGAGCCGCTGGTGCGAGAACATTTTTCACAGGCCCGGCTGCGTGGTGTGACCAATTCGGGTTCGGTCGCGCCTATTGAAGAAGTGCTGGCCGGCCGGTCCGACGTGGCGCCTCTGAACCGCATGCTGTGGCCCAACATCAGCAAGAAGGTGAAGGGCCTGGCGGTGTTCCCGAAGGAAAACGATTGCCAGGACAGCAAGATCTTCGAAATCAAGGCGGGCATGGGCGTGGCGAAGAATCAGCCCGTCTACCTGGACTGGCTGCGCAAGGTGGAAGCGCGCCTGCACCCCGAGCTGGCGGCCGAAGAACGCCGCATGACGCAAACCCTGAAGTGAGCACACAACCATGTTGAATTGCGCGATTCATGGGGCACAGGACCTGCGCCTGACCGAACAGTCGCTCGAGCCGTTGGGCGCGACACAGGTGCGCGTGGGCATCAAGGCCGTGGGCATCTGCGGGTCAGACCTGCATTACTACCGTCACGGCAAAGTGGGCGACTTCGTCATCCGCGAACCGCTGACGCCGGGACACGAGGCGTCCGGCCAGGTGCTGGAAGTGGGCGCGGCCGTTACCAGCGTCAAGCCGGGCGACCGCGTGGCGCTGGACCCCGCCCGCACCTGCGGCGTGTGCCGCTATTGCCGCCAGGGCGATTCCAACCATTGCGAAGCGGTGCATTTTTTTGGCAGCGCCAGCAAGTATCCGCACATGCAGGGCGCAATGCGCGAGCAGGTGGTAGTAGAGGACAAGCAGTGCCTGCTGGTGCCCGACGACTTGTCGTTCGAACTGGCCGCCTTTGGCGAGCCGCTGGCCGTGGCGCTGCACGCGGTGCGCAGCGCCGGCAGCCTGCTGGGCAAATCGGTGATGGTGGTGGGCGCCGGCCCCATCGGCGCGCTGACCTTGATGGCGGCGCGGCTGGCGGGCGCCAGCCAGGTGACGGTGGTCGACATCGTGGACGAAACGCTGGCCACCTGCGCGCGCGTGGGCGCCACGCGCACCATCAACGCCGCGACCGACCCCGCCGCCATCGATGCGCTGGCGGCGGGCAAGGGCACCATCGACGTGTGCTTCGAAGCCTCGGGCAATTACGCCGGGTTGGCCAACTGCATACGCGCCACGCGCCCGCGCGGCGTGATCGTCACGGTGGGCACCTTGAACGGCAGCAGCGAGCAATGCCCGTTCAACCAGATCATGGTCAAGAGCCTGTCGGTGATCGGCAGCTTCCGCTTTGTCGACGAATACGCCTGGGCCGTGGATTACCTGAGCCGTGGCGTGCTGGACGTGTCGCCCCTGTTGACGGCGGCGGTGCCAGTGCAGAACGTGCACGCCGCGTTTGCGCTGGCGGCCGACCGGCATCAGGCGATGAAAGTGATGGTGACGTTCTGAGGCGTCGCGCGTTCCTTGCGTCCTAATCCCACGGAGACTCCATGGATCTCGATTTTTCTCCCATCGTCGATAACTGGCGTTTTTTTGCCGGCGGCCTAGGGATCACTGTCGCGCTCAGCGCCATCACCGCGATATCCAGCATTCTGCTCGGCCTGGTGATTGCCCTGTTGCGTCTGTATGGGCCGCGCTGGCTGCGCGTGGCGCTGGTGTTCTACATCGACAGCATGCGCGCCATACCCGTGCTGGTGGTGCTGGTCTGGATCTACTTCGCGTTCCCCTTGCTGGCCGGGGTGAACTTCGCGCCGTTCTGGGCGGCGCTGGTGGCGCTGACGTTGCATATCGCGGCCTATTCGGCCGAGGTGATACGCGCCGGTATCGAATCGGTGCGGCCGGGGCAGATGCGCGCGGGGCTGGCGCTGGGCATGTCGCGCGCGCAGGCGCTGCGCAAGATCATCCTGCCGCAAGCCACCATCCGCATGCTGCCCGCCTTCGGGTCGGTGCTGACGGTGGCCATCAAGGACACGGCCATCGCCACCGTGATCGCCGTGCCGGAGCTCATGCACAAGGCAGAGACGATCGCGGGCCAGAGCTACCGGCCCATTGAAGTGTTCACGGCGGTGATCATCGCGTACTTCGTGATCCTGTTTCCGGTCACGCGCGGAGTGGATCGTCTTTATCAACGCTATGCACACCTGGGGCGGTCATGAATCTGGACTGGGGAATCATCTGGGATTCGCGCAACCTGCTGCTGCAAGGCGCGGCGATGACGATCATGTTGACGGTAGTGACGATGGTGCTGGCCGTGCCGGGAGGCATCGTGCTGGCGCTGATGCGGCTGTCGTCCAACCGCGTCGCCAACGGCGTCGCGGTGGCCATCGTGGAGTTCTTTCGCAACCTGCCGCTGATCCTGGTGATCTATTGGGCGTTCTACGTCATGCCGATGGCGCTGGACGTGCAGTTTTCGGCGGTCACCACCGCGCTCGTCGCGCTGGTGTTGAACGTATCCGCCTACAACTCTGAAACGTTTCGCGCCGGCATCAACTCCATCCGCAAGGGCCAGATGGAAGCCGCGCTGGCGATGGGCATGTCGCGCCACCAGGCGATGTTCAAGGTGCTGATCCCGCAGGCCGGACGGCGCATTCTGCCGGTGCTGGCCAGCACCTGGATTTCGCTGTTCAAGGATACGTCGCTGGTGTCGGTGATTGCGGTCAGCGAACTGGCGTACGCCTCGATGCAAGTGCGCGCGCAGAGCTTTCGCGTGCTGGAAATGCTGACCGCGATGGCGGTGATCTATTGGCTGATGGGTTATCCGCAAGCCAAGCTGGTCGACTGGGTCCATCGCAAATACGGAGTCAAGGAATGAACGACATGATCCTGGAACACCCGCCGGCCGTGGCAGGCGCCGCCGCCTCTGCCGCCGCGCGCAAGGGCGCGGACCAGCCGCCCGTGCTGGTCTACGAGCACGTGCGCAAGGTCTATGGCGATTTCGTCGCGCTGAACGACGTGTCGCTGCAAGTGAACAAGGGCGAAGTGATGTGCTTGATCGGGCCGTCCGGCTCGGGCAAGTCGACCCTGCTGCGTTGCACCAACGCGCTGGAAAAGCTGGATGGCGGCCGGGTGCTGCTGGACGGCGTGGCGCTGCCCGAATCGGAATCCGACGTGCGCCGGGTGCGCCAGCGGATGGGCATGGTGTTCCAGAGCTTTGAGCTGTTTCCGCACAAGTCGGCACTGGACAACGTGGCGATGGGCCCCATCACGGTGCTGGGCATGTCGCCCGAGGCCGCGCGCGCCCGCTCCATGGCGCTGCTGGAAAAGGTGGGGCTGGCCGCCAAGGCCGGCAACTTTCCCGCCAACCTGTCGGGCGGACAGCAGCAGCGCGTGGCGATCGCGCGCGCGCTGGCGATGGAACCCGAAGTGATGTTGTTCGATGAACCCACGTCGGCGCTGGACCCCGAAACCGTGGGCGAAGTGCTGAACGTGATGAAGAAGCTGGCGCAGGAAGGCATGACGATGATCGTCGTGACGCATGAAATGAGCTTTGCGCGGCGCGTGGCCAATTGGGTGGTGGTGTTCGAGAACGGCGCCATCCTGGAACAAGGCCCGCCCACACAGATTTTCGATAACCCGCAAGTCGCCCGCACCCGGGACTTCCTTAGCCACCTGGGCTGGGAAGGCTAGGCCGCCTCTTTTCCCGTCTACTCGGAAATCCAAAATGAAAATTACGAATGCACGCGTGATCGTTTGTTCGCCGGGCCGCAACTTCGTGACCCTGAAAATCGAAACCGACCAGGGCCTGACCGGCATTGGCGATGCCACCTTGAACGGGCGCGAACTGGCGGTGTCGGCCTATCTGACCGAACACGTCATTCCCTGCCTGATCGGGCGCGACGCGCATCAGATCGAGGACATCTGGCAGTACCTGTACAAAGGCGCTTACTGGCGGCGCGGCCCGGTCACCATGACGGCGATTGCCGCCGTGGACACCGCGCTGTGGGACCTGAAGGCCAAGGCCGCGGACATGCCGCTGTATCAGTTGCTGGGCGGCAAGAGCCGCAGCGGCGTCATGGTTTACGGCCACGCCAACGGCTCGGACATCGAGCACACGCTGGATGAAGTGCTGCGCTATGCCGACATGGGCTACCGCGCCATCCGCGCGCAAAGCGGCGTGCCGGGGCTGGACAAGGTCTATGGCGTGGGGCGCGGCAACCTGTTCTACGAACCCGCTGACGCCGACCTGCCCAGCGAACACGACTGGTCCACCGAAAAGTACCTGCGCCACACGCCGCAGCTATTCGACCGCATCCGCGACAAGCTGGGCGTTGAACACCATCTGCTGCACGACGTGCATCACCGCCTGACGCCGATCGAAGCCGGGCGACTGGGCAAGTCGCTGGAACCCTACAACCTGTTCTGGATGGAAGACGCCACGCCGGCCGAAAATCAGGATGCCTTCCGCCTGATCCGGCAGCACACGACCACGCCGCTGGCCGTGGGCGAGATCTTCAATTCCATCTGGGACTGCAAGGACCTGGTGCAGAACCAGTTGATCGACTACATCCGGACCACCGTGGTGCACGCGGGCGGCATCACGCATCTGCGACGCATTGCGGACCTGGCCTCGTTGTATCAGGTGCGCACCGGCTGCCACGGCGCCACCGACCTGTCGCCCGTTTGCATGGGGGCGGCGCTGCACTTTGATTTGTGGGTGCCCAACTTCGGCATCCAGGAATACATGCGCCACACGGCAGAGACCGACGCCGTGTTCCCGCACGCCTACACGTTCGACCAAGGCATGCTGTATCCCGGTGATGTGCCCGGCCACGGCGTTGACATCGATGAAAAGCTGGCCGCCAAGTATCCGTACAAGCGCGCCTACCTGCCGGTGAACCGCTTGCAGCAGGACGGCACGCTATGGAATTGGTAGCGGTCGATGCCGCGCGCCTGACGCCCGCTTGTCTGGCCTCGCTGCCCTTGGACGTGGCACGGCCTTCTTACGACCGCAACGCCTTGCGCGTGGGCATCGTGCATCTGGGCCTGGGCGCGTTCGCGCGCGCGCATCTTGCTGCGGTGAACGAAGCCGCGCTGCATGTGGGCGGGGGCGGGGGCGCGGACCTGGCCTGGGGCATTTGCGGCGTGTCCTTGCGGCAGGCCGACACGCGCGATGCGCTGGCGCCGCAAGCGGGCTTGTACACCTTGGCCTTGCGCAGCGCCGACGCGACCGGTCGCGAGCAACAGCAGGCCACGGTAATCGGCTGCCTGCTTGAAATGCTGGTTGCGCCGGAAGATCCGCAGGCTGTGCTGGCGCGCATTGCGCATGCGGACACGCGCATCGTCAGCGTCACCGTTACCGAAAAAGGCTATTGCCACGACCCGGCCAGCGGTCGCCTGAACCTGCACCACCCCGACATCGTGCATGACCTTGCGCAACCTCGGTTGCCGCGCAGCACCATCGGCTTTCTGGTGCGGGGCTTGCAGCAACGGCGTGCGGCGGGGCAGGGGCCGATCACGCTGATGTCGCTGGACAATCTTCCCAGCAACGGGCATTTGCTGCGCGGCTTGGTGCTGGCGTTTGCACGGCGGGTCGACCCGGCACTGGCGACGTGGATTGACACCTTATGCGCGTTCCCCAGTTCAATGGTGGACCGCATCGTGCCCCGCACCACCGATCAGGACCGGCGCGACGTTGCGCGGGCGCTGGGCCTGCACGATGCCTGGCCGGTGATGGCGGAGCCCTATCTGGAATGGGTGGTGGAAGATCAGTTCGCGGCCGGCCGCCCGGACTGGACCGCGGGCGGCGCGCGCTTCGTGACCGAGGCCGCGCCGTTTGAAACCTTGAAGCTGCGCACCGTCAACGGCGTGCATTCGGCGCTGGCGTATTTGTCGGTGATGGCGGGTTGGGCAACCGTGGACGAAGCCATGGCGCAGCCCGCGTTGAAAGCCTACCTGGCAGCGTTGATGCAGGACGAAATCGTGCCGACGCTGCCGCCCTTGCCGGGCCTGGACCTGGCGCGCTATCAGCAAAGGCTGTTGCAGCGTTTTGAGAACCCGGCGTTAAAACACCAGACCCGGCAGATTGCGATGGACGGTTCGCAGAAGCTGCCGCAGCGCCTGTTGGACACCGTGCGGGCACGGTTGGCGGCGGACTTGCCGATTGGCAAGCTGGCGCTGGCGGTGGCCGCGTGGCTGCATTTCCTGCGCGGCGTTGACGAGGCAGGGCTGCGCTACGACATCCAGGACCCGATGGCCGCCGAGCTGGCGCAACGCTACGGGCAAGCGGAACTGGCCGCTGAACTTGCCGCTGAACGTAGTGGCCCGGGGCCAGCCGCCATGCTGGCCTGGACGGAAACGCTGACCGGGCTGGCTGCGGTGTTCGGCGACCTGGGCGCAGACCCGCGTTTTGTGCGGGCCGTGTCGCAAGCGGCGCATGCGCTACGCAGTCAGGGGGTAGGCGGGGCGCTGGCGTGAATCAGCCCGGCTTCTTCACCACGATCGTGGCCGTGTCGCTGGTGAATGAGCCGTCTTCCTGCACATCGAAATGCGCGCGCACCACGTCCGGCGCAATGCTGAACATATGGCGCAGCGCCGCCACCAGCGTGTCCGGCGTGCGCATGCGCGTGACCCAGGTCTGGAATTCCAGTGGCAGACGGCGCGGCGACAGGCCTTGCAACGTGAAGCCCGCCTCGGTCAGCATGCGCGTCCATTCCGCCACCGAGTAGTCGCGCACGTGGGAGGTATCACGCAGCACTTCTATCGTTTGCAGCCAGGTGTCCAGCAGCGGCTCGCCGGGCGACACCACATCGGCAAACACGGCAGTGCCACCGGGCTTGAGCACGCGAAACGCTTCGCGCAAGCCCCGGCCGGCGTCTTGCCAGTGATGCGTGGAATAGCGCGACATCACCAGGTCGAACTCGCCGTCGGCAAAGGGCAGGTATTCGGCCTTGCCCTGGCGCGTGGCCAGGTTCGCCAGGCCGCGCTTGGCGGCTTCGCCCGCGACGACGTCCAACATCTGTTGGGACAGGTCGTAGGCGGTGACTTCCTTGACCTCGGGCGCCACGTGAAAGCTCACGTGGCCGCCGCCACAGCCCAGGTCCAGCACGCGTGCCGCCGGATGCTGGCGGGCGATGCCGGCCATTTGCAGCAGGTCTTCGCCTTGGGCGTGGACGGCGCTGGTCAGGTACGCCGTGGCGCGAGGGCTGAACTGGCGGTCGACGGCGGCGTCGTGGGTGCTGGCGGTCATGGAATTCCTTTGATGGCGTTGTGCGGGATGTCAGGTGCAGGCGCTAAGATAGGCCGGCCTTTATACACGTACAAGTCCATTGCTTATCCTGGTATGACTACTTCCCCCCAAGGCTCGGCCTCCCAAGACGGATCGCCCCTGCGCCGCCAGGCACTGGGCGAATTCGTGCGCAGCGCGCGGTCCCGCATCACCCCGCGCATGGCCGGCCTGCCCGACGGCATGCGGCGGCGCACGCCGGGCCTGCGCCGCGAAGAGGTCGCGCAGTTGTGCGGCATCAGCGTCACCTGGTACACGTGGATCGAACAGGGGCGCGAGGTCTCGGTGTCGCCGTCCGTGTGGTCGCGCATTGCGGGAGTGCTGCAATTGGCGCGCGCGGAACGCGCCTACCTGTTCGACCTGGCCGACTGCGCCGACCCCCAGCATGCGCGCGATGACGCGGGTGCCGCGCCCGGACCCTTGCAGGAATGCGTGGACGCGATCAACGCACCGGCCTATGTGTTGGACCGCGCCTGGAATGTGCTGGCCTGTAATGCGCCACTGCGCGACCTGTTCGACAACTGGCCCACGCGCGACCCCGAACCCAACCTGCTGCGCTACATCTTCCTGGACCCGGCCGCCCGTGAATTGGTGGTGGATTGGGAGCAGCGCGCGCGCCGCGTCGTGGCGGAGTTTCGTGCCGACGCGGGGGCGCATCTGGATGAGTCCGCCGTGCTGGCTTTGCTGGACACGCTGAATCGCCAAAGCCCCGTCTTCGCCCATTGGTGGACGCGCCACGCGGTGGTGGAACGCGAAGGCGGCTTGCGCGAATTTCAGCATCCGCGCGACGGCAAGCTGGCGTTTCAGCAGATCACGTTCCGGCTGGCCACGCATCCGGACTTGAAGCTGGTGATGTTGTTGAGCGGGTCGGCGCCCGAAGACAAGTAGCGGTTCAGAGCGCCATTCGCGGTCCGCTGGCGTCCGCTGTTTGCCGCCCGCCGCGATCACGCTTCAGGCCTTGGCCGTGGAGAACAAACTGTCTTGCATCCCCGCGTCGACCAGGCCCTGCAATAGCTTCTTGACCGGCGCGGGCAGCGCCATCGATGCCAGCTTGTCGGCTTGCACCCAGCGTTCGGGCAGCGGCGATTCGCGCAGACTGGCCGCGCGCACCGGCACCAGCCAGGGGCGGATGTGCAGGCGGTAGTGCGTGAACGTGTGCGCGAAGGCGGCCAGTTCGAAGCGTTGTTCGGGTTCCAGGCCCAGCGCGCGGGAAGCGGCGTCGGGGTCGCCCGACACATCGAATTCAGGCAGGCTCCAGAGCCCGCCCCAGATGCCCGGCTCGGGCCGCTGCTGCAACAGGAACGCGCCCTGGTATTGCAGCACCAACATGCCCGTCTCGCGTTCAGGGATCGTCTTGCGTACCTTGGGAGTGGGCAGTTCGGCCTGGCGCCCTTCACGACGGGCGACGCAGGTCTCTGCCATGGGACATCGTTCACAGGCGGGCTTGCCGCGCGTGCACAGCGTTGCGCCCAGGTCCATCAAGCCTTGCGTGTAGGCGGCCATGTCCAGGCCGGGCGCAGCCTCGACCTGCGCGTCGGCCAACGCCCACAGCCGGGTTTCGACCTCGCGCTTGGCGGGGTCGCCGGCGATGCCGAAGTGGCGGGTGAACACGCGCTTGACGTTGCCGTCCAGAATGGGTGAGCGCTCGCCGTAGGCGAAGGCGGCAATGGCGGCGGCGGTGGACCGGCCGATGCCGGGCAGTGTGGCGATGGCTTCGGCCGAAGGTGGAAAGCTGCCGTTCCAGTTTTCGGCGATCTGCACCGCGCAGCGATGCAGGTTGCGGGCGCGGGCGTAGTAGCCCAATCCGGCCCAATACGGCATCACCTCTTCCTGCGTGGCGGCGGCAAGCGCGGCCACGTTCGGAAAACGTTGCAGAAAGCGTTCGTAATACGGAATCACCGTGGCCACTTGCGTTTGCTGCAACATGATCTCGGATAGCCAGATCCGATACGGGTCACGTGTGTTTTGCCAGGGCAGATCGTGGCGGCCATGCTGGCGTTGCCAGGCAACGATTCGAGGGGCGAAGTCCATGGCGGCAATTATCGCATCGCCCTATTGCCCGGGTTTGGTCGACCGGTTACAACTATCGGCACAATAGCGCGAACGCGCCACGACTTCACTTTCACGGCCCTTGTTGGCCCGCGTGACCGTCAAGCGAGGCGGCTCGCGTAGCTGGAGGGGCATCCAGGATCTTGGAGTAGACATGAATGCCCCCCTGCCAGCCGCCTTGCGCGCGGCGCTTGAATCCGTCCAGCTGGACGACAAGTACACCTTGGAATCCGGGCGCGCCTGGATGAGCGGCATCCATGCCCTGGTCAGGCTGCCCATGATGCAGCGCGTGCGCGATGCGCAAGCGGGCTTGAACACGGCGGGCTTCGTGTCCGGCTACCGGGGGTCTCCGCTGGGTGGGGTGGACCAGAACATGTGGAAGGCGGCCAAGTACCTGAAGGCGCACCACGTTGAGTTCCAGCCTGGCATCAACGAAGACCTGGCGGCCACGGCGGTCTGGGGCTCGCAACAGGTCAACCTGTTTCCCGGCGCGAAATACGACGGCGTCTTTGGCATGTGGTACGGCAAGGGCCCCGGCGTGGACCGTTGCGGCGATGTCTTCAAGCACGCCAATGCAGCGGGTACGTCGCGCCATGGCGGTGTGCTGGTGGTGGCGGGCGACGACCATCCGGCAAAGTCATCCACCTTGCCGCACCAAAGCGACCACATCCTGAAGGCCTGCATGATTCCGGTGCTGTTTCCGTCCAGCGTCCAGGAAGTGCTGGATTACGGCCTGCACGGCTGGGCCATGAGCCGCTACGCGGGCGTGTGGGTGGGCATGAAGTGCATCACCGATATCGTCGAAGTGTCCGCGTCGGTGGACGTGGACCCGCAGCGCGTGCAGATCCTACTGCCCGAAGATTTCATCCTGCCGGCCGACGGGCTGAATATCCGCTTGGCGGATACGCCCTTGCAACAAGAGGCGCGGCTCTTGGACTACAAGCTGTACGCCGCGCTGGCCTACGCGCGCGCCAACAAGCTCAACCGCGAGCTCTGGCACGTGCCGCAGCGCGATGCGCGCTTTGGCATCATGACGTCGGGCAAGGCGTATCTGGACACGCGCCAGGCGCTGTCGGATCTGGGCTTGACGGAAGCGGTGTGCCAACGCATCGGTCTGCGCCTGTTCAAGGTGGGCATGGTGTGGCCGCTGGAATCCACCGGCACGCAGCAGTTTGCGGAAGGGCTGGACGAGATCCTGGTGGTTGAGGAAAAGCGCCAGGTGCTGGAATACCAACTGAAGGAAGAGCTGTTCAGCTGGATCGGCAGCGGCAAGAAGATTCCGCGCGTGGTCGGCAAGTTCGACGACAAGGACGGCGGCGAATGGTCCGTGCCGCAGGGCAACTGGCTGCTGCCTGCGCACTACGAGTTTTCGCCCGCGATGGTGGCGCGTGCCATTGCCGCGCGGCTGCTGCGCTTTGATCTGCCTGAAGACGTGCGCGCCGGTATCGATGCGCGCCTGGCATTCATCCGCGACCGCGAACAGGCGCTGGCGCGTCCGCGCGTGGTGGAAGAGCGCAAGCCATGGTTTTGTTCGGGCTGTCCGCACAACACCTCGACCCGCTTGCCGGAAGGCTCGCGTGGCATGGCGGGCATTGGCTGCCACTACATGGTCAGGTGGATGGACCGTAACACCGAGGTCTACACGCAGATGGGAGGAGAAGGGGTGCCCTGGGTGGGCCAGGCGCCGTTCACCGAAGAGAAGCACGTCTTCGCGAACCTGGGCGACGGCACGTATTTTCATTCGGGCCTGTTGGCGATCCGCGCGGCGGTGGCGGCCAAGGTGCCCATCACGTACAAGATTTTGTTCAACGACGCGGTGGCCATGACGGGCGGGCAGCCGGTGGACGGCCCCATCAACGTGCCGATGATCAGCCGGCAGGTGGCGGCCGAGGGCATCGACAAGATCGTGGTGGTGACGGACGACCCCGACAAATACAAGGACATCACTGACTTGGCGCCGGGCGTGCCGGTGATGCATCGCGACGAACTGGACGCGGTGATGCGCGACCTGCGCGAGCATCCGGGAGTATCGGTGCTGATCTACGACCAGACCTGCGCCACCGAAAAGCGCCGCCGCCGCAAACGCAATGCCTATCCTGACCCCGCCCGCCGCGTCGTCATCAACGAGCGCGTGTGCGAAGGCTGTGGCGATTGCTCGAAGGCGTCGCATTGCTTGTCGGTGGAGCCGCTGGAAACGGAGTTCGGCCGCAAGCGCAAGATCAACCAATCAAGCTGCAATAAGGACTTTTCCTGTTTGAAGGGCTTTTGCCCCAGCTTTGTGACGGTGGAAGGCGGCAAGCTGAAAAAGCCCAAGGCCTTGTCGCAAGAGGGCGTGGTGGACGAAGCCGTGCCGCCGCCCGGTGTGCCGTTGCTGGATCAACCGTATGGCGTCTTCATTGCCGGCGTGGGCGGCACGGGCGTGGTCACCATCGGGCAATTGCTGGGCATGGCCGCGCACCTGGAAGGCAGGGGCTGTTCGGTGCTGGATATGGCCGGCCTGGCGCAAAAGGGCGGCGCGGTGTATTCGCATGTGGTGCTGGCCGAATCGCCCGACCATCTGCTGAATACGCGGGTTGCCATGGGCGAGGCCGACTTGCTGCTGGCGGGCGACCTGGTGGTGGCAACCAGCGCGGATAGCATGGCGCGGGTAAGCCCCGGCCGCACACGGGTGCTGCTGAATAGCGATACGGCGCCCACCGCCGCTTTCGTGGCCAACCCCGATTGGACGCTGCCCGGCGCCAACCTGACGGCGGATCTGCAAGCTGCGTGCGGCACCGACAAGTTCTACGCCGTCGATGCCGCTGCAATGGCCGTGGCGCTGCTGGGCGATGCGATCTATTCCAATCCCTTGATGATGGGCTATGCCTATCAGAAGGGCTGGATCCCGCTATCGCAAGCGGCGCTGCTGCGCGCGATTGAATTGAACGGCCAGCAGGTCCCCAACAACCTTCGCGCCTTCGCGTGGGGGCGACGCGCCGCGCATGACCCGGCCGACGTGGCGCGGCTGATGGCCAATGGCGGCGTGCCATTGGCGCCGCCGGAAGACATCATCGAGATCAAGCGGCCGCGCACCGCCAGCCCGGTGGTCGAGCTGAAAAAGCCGTCGGGTGAACTGGCGCAAGTGGTGGCGCAGCGCAAGGCCTTCCTGACCGAATACCAGAACGCGGCCTACGCCAAGCAGTACACGGATCTGGTGGACAAGGTGGCCCGCGCCGAACAGGAAGCTACGGGTACGCAGCGCCTGGCGCTGGCGGTGGCGCGGTATTACTTCAAGCTGATGGCATACAAGGACGAGTACGAAGTGGCGCGCTTGTATTCGGATGGCGAGTTCGTACGGAAAGTCAGCGAGCAGTTTGAGGGGGACTGGAAGCTGCATTTCCATCTGGCGCCACCGCTGTTCTCGCGGCGCGATAAGAAGGGGCATCTGATCAAGCGCAGCTATGGGCCGGGGATGCTGAAGGTTTTTGGGGTGCTGGCGAAACTGCGGCGCTTGCGTGGGACCAGGCTGGATGTGTTCGGGTATACGGCGGAACGGCGCGCGGAGCGGGAGTTGATTCGGGAGTACCGCGAGACGTTGACGGCGATCTTGGCGAAATTGAATCGCGGGAATCTGGATAAGGCTGTCGCGCTAGCTAGTGTGCCGGAAGAGATACGTGGGTATGGGCACGTGAAGGAAGAAGCGTTGGAGCGGGCGGAGCAGGTCAGGGAGGAGTTGTTGAAGGAGTTTAGTGCGCGCGTGGTGGCGATTGGAGTGCGGGCGGCTTGATGCTTTTTTTGCGGCGATGGGGTTCTTGCGTGGGGCCTTACGCGCTGCACCCATCCTACGGTGGGGGGGCTTGATGGGTTTCGCGCGGTTGGCGATGGGGTTCTTGCGTCGGGCTTTGCGCGCAGCACCCATCCTACGGTGGGGGTTGCTTGATGGGTTTCGCGCGGCTGGCTATGGGGTTCTTGCGTGGGGCGTTGCGCGCTGCACCCATCCTACGGTGGGGGTTGCGTGATGGGTTTCGCGCGGTTGGCTATGGGGTTCTTGCGTGGGGCTTTGCGCGCTGCACCCATCCTACGGTGGGGGGTGCTTGATGGGTTTCGCGCGGTTGGCGATGGGGTTCTTGCATCGGGCTTTGCGCGCTGCACCCATCCTACGGTGGGGGGGCTTAATGGGTTTCGCGCGGCTGGCGATGGGGTTCTTGCATCGGGCTTTGCGCGCTGCACCCATCCTACGGTGGGGGTTGCTTGATGGGTTTCGCGCGGCTGGCTATGGGGTTCTTGCGTGGGGCCTTGCGCGCTGCACCCATCCTACGGATGCGGGGCCGTGCCTTGTAGGATGGGTGAAGTGCGAGGGGGGCGGCCCGCGGACGCCGGCCTGTATCGCACGTAACCCATCACTTCCCCGAGCTCCACCCCTTCGATAATTCCACCGCCTGCCGCCACCGTTTCATCCGGGCTTCGCGCACGGCTTGTGGCCAGGCGGGTTCGAAGGTGCGTTCGGCTTGCCATTTGGAGGCGAATTCTTCCTGGCTGCCCCAGAAGCCTACTGCCAGCCCGGCCAAGCCCGCGGCGCCCAAGGCTGTCGATTCTGGTACTCGCGGGCGCACTACCGGAACACCCAGTAGGTCTGCCTGCATCTGCATCAACAGGTCGTTGCGGGCGGCGCCGCCGTCTACTCGCAGTTCGGTCAGCGCGATGCCGCTGTCGCCATTCATGCAGGTCAGCAACTCCGCGCTTTGCAAGGCGATGGATTCGAGCGTGGCTCGTGCAATGTGTGCGCGGGTGGTGCCGCGGGTCAGGCCCACCAGCGTGCCGCGCGCATAAGGGTCCCAGTGCGGTGCGCCCAGGCCCGCGAAGGCCGGCACCATGAAGACGTCGTCGGTATCCGATACGCTGGCAGCCAGGGACTCAATGTCTTCCGAACGCTGGATGATGCCCAGCCCATCACGCAGCCATTGCACCGCCGCGCCCGCCACGAACACGCCGCCTTCCAGCATGTAGGTGGGCTTCCAGCCGTCTACGCCGGCTTGCGGCAGGCCCCAGCCTACCGTCGACAGCAGGTGGTTCTTCGACTGCACTGGCTTGTCGCCCACGTTCATCAGCATGAAGCAGCCGGTGCCGTAGGTGTTCTTCGCCATGCCAGGGGTGAAGCAGGCCTGGCCGAAGGTGGCGGCTTGCTGGTCGCCGGCCACGCCCGCGATCGGGATCGAGCCGCCCAGCCATTCCGGCAGGGCTTCACCCACGACCGCGCTGCTGGGCGCAATGCTCGGCAGCACACTGCGCGGGATGTTCAACAACGCCAGGATCTCGTCATTCCAATCCTGCGTATGCAGATCGAACAACATCGTGCGCGACGCGTTGCTGCAATCGGTGCTGTGCACTGCGCCGCCGGTCAACTGCCAGATCAGCCAGGTGTCCACCGTGCCGAAAGCCAGCTCGCCGCGATCGGCCATCTTGCGCGCGCCCGGTACGTGGTCCAGCAGCCATGCCAGCTTGGTGCCCGAGAAATAGGCGTCCAACACCAGGCCCGTGCGCGATTGCAGGAAGTCGGCGTGCCCGTCGTTGCGCAGTTGGTCGCACATGGGTGCGGTGCGGCGGTCTTGCCAGACGATGGCGCGGGCCAGCGGGCGGCCGGTGGCGCGTTCCCAGATCAGCGTGGTTTCGCGTTGGTTGGTGATGCCGATGGCGGCGACATCAGCCGCCGTGGCGCCGGCGTTGCGCAGCGCTTCGCGCGCCACGTCCAGTTGGCTGTGCCAGATCTCGCCGGCATCGTGTTCCACCCAGCCTGGCCGTGGATAGTGTTGGCGAAATTCACGCTGGCCGACGCCGCGCACCACGCCCGCGCGGTCGAACACAATCGCCCGCGAGCTGGTCGTGCCCTGGTCCAGGGCTAGAACAAATTCATTCGTCGTCACTTTGTTTGCCGCCGTTCAGGTGTGCCCCGGCCTGCGGCTCAAGGCGTCTAAAGGAAAGGACCGAGGCCATGCACATCAGCCCGATGACGAGAAAGCCCGCGATGACGTCGCGGACCGCAAGCGTCTCGGCGCCGCGCAGGGTCATGCTGATGTTCAGCGTTACCGCGGCCACCCCGACGCCCAACGTGATCCCCAGTTGTTGCGCCATGGCGGCGAAACTGCTGGCGTGGCTCATTCTGGACGGGGGTATGTCGGCATAGGTTAGCGTATTTACCCCGGTGAATTGCAGCGAACGGAAGAAGCCGCCGACCAGCAGAATGGCGATCATCAACCACACCGGCGTGGCGGGCGTGAAGGTGGCGCACACCATGATGAACATACCGGTAAGCAGTGCGTTCACGGTCAGCACGCGGCGGAAGCCGAAGTGCCGGACGATGGGCGTGGCTACGAATTTCATCAACAGCGCGCCAGCGGCACTGGCAAAGGTGATCATGCCGGCCGCGAACGGCGTCAGGCCAAAGCCCACCTGCAACAGCATGGCCAGCAAAAACGGGGTGGCGCCCACGGAGAAGCGGCACAGATTGCCGCCCAGCGTGGAAATGGCGAAGGTGGGAATGCGCATCAACGACAGGTCGATGATGGGGTGTTCAATGCGCCTGGCGTGCCAGGCGTAAAGGAACCCGCACGCCGCGCCCACCGCGATCAACCCCAGCAACAGGGGCAAGGGCATCACATCGCGGCCGATGGCCTCAAAGCCGCTGACCAGCGACGCCAGGCAGACCGCGCTAAGCAGAAACCCCAGCCAGTCCAGCCGCGGTGCCGATTCTTCCTTGATTTCCGCCACATAGCGCAGCACCAGCGCAATACCCAGCACACCAATAGGGATATTGATCAGGAAAATCCAGTGCCACGACATGTACGTGACCATGAAGCCGCCCAGCGGTGGTCCGATCACCGGGCCCAGCAGCGCCGGGATGGACAAAAACGACATGGCCTTCAGCAAATCCTGCTTGGGCACCGTGCGCAGCAGGATGATGCGCCCCACCGGCACCATCATTGCGCCCGCCATTCCCTGGACGATCCGTGCCATGACCAACTGAGGCAGGTCCTGCGAAATGGCGCAGGCGACCGAACTGAGCGTAAATAGCCCGATGGCTGCCAGGAACACCCGGCGGGCGCCGTAGCGGTCAGCCGCCCAGCCACTGATCGGCACGAACACGGCCACCGCCAGCAGGTAGGACGTAATCGCCACGTTCAGCCGCACCGGCGTGGACCCCAGCGCCCGCGCCATGGCGGGCAGGGCGGTGGCCACGACGGTGGCGTCCAGCATCTGCATGAACAGCGCACAGCCCACGATGAAGGGAATCATGCGTGCCGCGCGCAGCGCGTCCGGGTTTGAGGGCGGAGCGGGATTGGCTGCGGCTGCGGATTCGGCTGACATGGGGGGAGGGGGGGCGTTGGATGCCTGACGATTGTAACGCCGGGGATTTTGCCCGGCGTGAAGTAAACTCGTCGGATCTGCAACCTACTGAAATTGGCGTCATGGCGACCAACTACGAATCCGAGATCACCCTTTTCCTGAAAGACTTCAAGCAGTCGCACCCTGGCACCGAAGAACGCCAGCGTGAAGGCCGCGCCCGTCTTTGGGACAAACCGCAAGATTCGGAACTGCTTGAAGGCTTCCGCGCGGCCCGCGTGCCGCAAAAACCGTACGTGTATTCGGCAGACTGATCCCCGTTGCGGCAGACATGTCCCGTAACCCTTCAGTCCCTGGCGAGGCGCTGGACAAGCTAGTGGCGCCGCCCGTGGACAGCACGCCAGACACCGTCGACAGCGTGGCGTTTGCGCGCCTGTACGGCGAGCCGCTGTTCCAGATGCCGACGGATCTGTACATTCCGCCGGATGCGCTGGAAGTGTTTCTTGAGGCGTTCGAAGGGCCGCTGGACCTGTTGCTGTACCTGATCCGCAAGCAGAACTTCAATGTTCTGGACATCCCGATGGCGGATGTCACGCGGCAGTACCTGTCTTATGTGGACCAGATCCGCATCACCAATCTGGAGCTGGCCGCCGAGTATCTGCTGATGGCGGCCATGCTGATTGAAATCAAGTCGCGCATGCTGCTGCCGGTAAAGAAGACCGACACCGGCGAAGAGCCCGAGGACCCGCGCGCCGAACTCGTGCGCCGCCTGCTTGAATACGAGCAGATGAAGCTGGCCGCGCAAAAGCTCGACAAGCTGCCCCAATTGGGCCGCGACTTCGTCAGCAGCCAGGCCGTGGCCGACCTCAGCGTTGAACGCATGATGCCCGAGGTCAGCGTGGACGACCTGCGCCAGGCCTGGGCCGACATCATGAAACGGGCCAAACTGAACCAGCACCATCACATCACGCGCGAACAGTTGTCGGTGCGCGACCACATGACGCATATCCTGCGGCGCCTGAACGACGTGCGCTTCATGGAATTCGGCGACCTCTTCATGGAGCGCGTCCGCGAAGGCGCGCCCGCGGCTGTGGTCGTCGTGCATTTCATCGCCATGCTGGAACTGGCCCGCGAATCCTTGCTAGAGATTACGCAGGCCGAGCCCTACGCGCCCATCTATGTCCGCCTGGCCTATACCAGCGTGGCGGCGGTCGCGGCCTGATCCTGACCGGGCTGCCCCTAACCCCGGAGAGTCCTCTTGAAAGTCGTACACACCATCCAGGAATTGCGCGATCACCTGCGCGGACAAAACCGCGTGTCTTTCGTGCCCACGATGGGCAATCTGCACGAAGGCCACCTGTCGTTGATGAAGTTGGCGCGTCAGCACGGGGACCCCGTGGTGGCCAGTATTTTCGTGAACCGCCTGCAATTCGGGCCCAACGAAGACTTTGACCAATATCCCCGCACCCTGGCCGCCGACATCGAAAAACTGGAGCAGGCGCGCGACGTTTACGTGCTGTTCGCGCCCAATGAGCGCGAGATGTACCCCGAACCGCAGAACTTCCGTGTGCAGCCGCCGAATGATCTGGGCGATATCCTGGAAGGCGAGTTCCGCCCCGGTTTTTTCGAAGGTGTCAGCACGGTGGTGCTGAAGCTGTTTTCCTGCGTGCAGCCGCGCGTGGCGGTGTTCGGCAAGAAGGACTATCAACAGCTGATGGTGGTGCGCAATATGTGCCGCCAGTTTCAACTGCCGGTGGAAGTGCTGGCGCATGAAACGGTGCGGGCCGATGACGGCCTGGCGCTGTCGTCGCGCAACCGCTATCTGACCGAGGGCGAGCGCGCCGAGGCGCCCGCGCTGTACGCCGCGCTGCAGAACATCGGCCAGCGTCTGGCCGAAGGGGCGCGCGATGCGCAGGCCCTGGAGCGCGACGCCGCCAACCACCTGAGCCAGCGCGGCTGGAAGGTGGATTACATCGCCTTGCGCCGTCAGCGTGACCTGAACCGCCCTGACGCCGCCGACCTGCAGGCAGGCGAACCCCTGGTGGTGCTGGCAGCCGCCAAGCTGGGCGCCACCCGTCTGATCGACAACCTGGAACTGGCTTACAAGGCCTGATCCTGCGTGCGGGGCGGGGCCTGTATTCATGCGGCGCCCTGACCCCTGACAGAATTGCCAGCTATCGCCGTTTTGGGCGGCCGGGCAGACTTCTTGTAATCCTACATTGCAAAAACGAGTCGCCCCATGCGTGTTTCCCGTCCCGATCTTGAAACGGCGCTTTCTGCGTTGACTCCCCGCGAACGGCAAATCGTTGACTATGTGGCGGCCGGCCGCCCGAATAAAGTCATTGCCATCGACCTGGGCATTTCGCTGCGCACGGCAGAGGCCCATCGCGCCCGCATCTTCATCAAGCTTGATGTGCGCAACGCCATGCAACTGGCTTGCCGCCTATGCGCGCACGGGCGTTCCGGCGCGTCTCCCATTCTTGAAGCCGCACAGGACGATTTGCCCGCGGGGTTGATGGTGCCCACCGCACATGCGCCAGCGTCTGGCCACGTGTTGCATGAACCTGCGCAGGAATACGGCGGCAGCCCGCCCGGTGCTGGCCGGTCTGGCTTCGAACCGGAGCCCAAGGCTGAGCCTGCGCCCGGGCTTGACCCTGACTCCGCCGGAGTCGAGCCATGACGCCTTCGTGCAGCGCCAGGTTGCGCCGCAAAAGAATCGGGCCCGGCGAACGCGGTGTTCGTCAGGCCCGATGGGTGTGGCGTCGTGGGACAGGGCCGATTCAGCCGGCCCGTCGTTGCACTGCCTTCATGGCATCAGGGGCACTTGGGCGCCGTGGCCTTGGCCAGCTCGTCAATCGGGTCCAGGTCCGGTTGGCGGGTCAGGTTGTAGTTCAGGTTGGGCGTTTTGCCGCCAATGGAACGCACGCGCAGCACATTGTTGGCGGCTACCAGGAATTCAACCCGCACATTGCCGTTGGCATCCATCAGGATGACGCGCGGCGGGCGTTCGTCGGTGGCGTCCCAGCAGCCTTGTTCGGTAACGGCAGGGCCCTTCTTGGGGTCGTCGTCCAGGTAGGCCGTGCGGCCGCGCCAACGGCCGTTAGGGGCCAACGTCAGCGTGACGCGCTGCGCCGTGCATTGCATGGCGGGCGAAAAACACGGCAGGGTGCCCATATAGGTTTGCGGCTGCGGCACCAAGCTTTGCGACGCGGCATTGGGGGCGGGGGCCGGGGCGGACGCGCCGCCGGTATCGGTGGCGCCTTCCGGCACGGGCTGGCCGTCTTCCGTGGTGGGCGCATCGGCCGAGGCTTGCGGGGCCTGGTTCTGCGGTTTGCGGGCATCGGGCTTGAGCGCGATTTGCACCTGCGACGGCGCGCGGATGACGCTGCGGTAGCCAGCACCCGAACCCTGGTATTGGGCATCGGTTACCGTGCTTTCCACCGGTGGGTCGTAATAGCCTTCGGTTTTCTGTTGGGCGCAGCCTGCCGCCCCAAGGGCGGTTCCGGCTAGCAGCAGCCCCATGACGCTGAGTTTGCGGGATCGGGAAACGATGTCGACGCGGGCGGTCATGGCAGCTTATCCGTGAATTGAGTCTGTCTCCGATTTTACGCACTTATGCGAAGATTCGATACGTTCCCTTAGCCACTCTTGGGTGTAGCCCGCACTTTATGCACAATAAACGACACGGCCGGCGCCTTGCTTTTTGCCATCCGGCCGCAAGGCTTGGCGCGGAATGGAGCGCGCGCGTTCGTCGGGCGAGAACATGAGCATGACGTCGAGCATGGTGTGGCAGGCCTTTGATATTCCCTTGGGCGCGTTTATCGGCGCGGCCGCCTTGGCCGGGCTGTTCATCGGCGGCTGGCTGACCGTGCTGACGTACCGGCTGCCCCGCATGATGGAACGCGAATGGCAGGCGCAATGTCTGGATGCGGTGGGCCGCGCGCGGCCCGATAGTCCTGATGGCCTGTTCCGCCCCGCGTCGCAATGCCCTGCCTGCCAAGCTCCGGTACGCGGATGGCGTCGGCTGCCCGTGCTGGGCTGGCTGCTGCTGCGTGGGCGCTGCGCCGCTTGCCACGCGGTGATCGCTTGGCGCTATCCCGCGATTGAATTGCTGACCTGCGCCTTGTTCGCCGCCTGTGCGTGGCGCTACGGCGCAACGCCCGTGGCCTTGTTCGCCATGGGCTTGTCGGCCATGCTGATCGCCCTGGCCTGGATTGATTTTGAAACCACGCTGCTGCCGGATGTGCTGACGCAGCCGTTGGTATGGGCGGGCCTGCTGGTCAATCTGTTCGGCACGTTCTCCACGCTGCCCCTGGCGGTGATCGGGGCCGTGGCCGGCTATGTGTTCCTGTGGCTGATCTTCCATCTGTTTCGTTTGCTGACCGGGCGCGAAGGCATGGGATACGGCGACTTCAAACTGCTGGCGGCCTTGGGCGCGTGGTTTGGCGCGGAGTCACTGCCGATGTTGTTGTTGGCGGCATCGGTGGTGGGCGTGGTGATCGGCGGCGCGCTGACGCTCAGCGGACGCGCCAGCCGCGGGCAGCCACTGCCCTTTGGGCCTTACCTGGCCCTGGCGGGCATCGTGATGCTGCTGCTGGGTGGCGACGAAGGCTTGTGGCGCTTAATGCACTAGGGCGTAAGCCCGGCAAGAAAGGATAAGCATCATGTTCAAGATTGGGCTGACGGGCGGTATCGGTTCGGGCAAGTCCCGCGTGGCTGACATGCTGGCGGAATGGGGCGCGACCCTGGTCGACACGGATGAGATCGCGCGTGCGCTGACGGCGGCCGGTGGGGCCGCCATGCCCGCCATCGAAGCCGAATTCGGTACGCAGGCGCTGACGTCCGATGGTGCGCTCAATCGAGAATGGATGCGTGAGCGTGCCTTCTCGGACCCGGACACGCGGCTGCGGCTGGAAGCGGTGCTGCATCCCATCATCACCGAAGAAACGCGGCGCCAGGCCGCGGCTGCCGCCGGATCGTATCTGGTCTTCGTGGTGCCGCTTTTGGTGGAGTCACTGGCGCGATGGCGCGGGCGTGTGGATCGCATCTGTGTGGTGGACTGCGACCCTGACACGCAGGTGGCCCGCGTGCAGGCGCGCAGCGGGCTGACGGAGCCAGCCATCAGGCGTATTATGGCGGCACAGGCTGCGCGAGAAACTCGCCTGGACATCGCGGACGACGTCATCACCAACGACGGCGCCACCTCACCAGAGCAGTTGCGCGCGCAAGCCAGGATTTTGCATGACCGCTGGCTTGCGCTGGCGGCGACAATGGGCCGGTAAGCGCCAGCTTGGCCGGCACTCTGAACCTTTCGGCCGCCTGGCCGACCACTGACGGGCCTGAAAAAAAGCGTGATTGTTTACGAATATCCCTTCAACGAGCGCATCCGCGCTTACCTGCGATTGGAATACCTGTTGGACAGGTTGTTTTTCTTTTCGCGGGCAGGGGACTCTCGCCAACATCAGGTGGCCGTCACGTCTCTGTTTGATCTGCTCGACGCCTGCGAACGCACCGACGTGAAAGGCGCCGTGCTGCAAGACCTTGAGCGCCAACGTACGGCGCTGATGGGTTTGCGCGATCATCCCGGCGTGGCGCAGGATGCGTTGGAAGGCATGCTGCGCGAGCTGGAAAAAGTCAGCAGCGCCTTGGCCGCTCCTGGCAAAACCGGGCAATCCCTGCGCGAAAACGAATGGTTGACCAGCCTGCGTGGACGCCTGTCCGTGCCGGGCAGCGCGACGCAAGTGGACATGCCTTCTTACTTTGCCTGGCAGAACAAGTCCGAAGCCGCCCGCTGCGCGGACCTGCAGGCCTGGGTGTCTCCCTTTTTGGCGTTGCATGACGGGCTGACGCTGGCCTTGCGATTGCTGCGCGAATCCGGCCGCAAGACCGATATCGTGGCCGAGCAGGGCGCTTATCAGCAGATGCTGGGTGGCAAGCAATTCCAGTTGCTGCGTGTCTGGGTGGACGAGGATCAAGGCCTGTTTCCCGAGATTAGCGCCAATAAGTACATGATCTGGATACGCTTTTCCACCCAGGACGGCGAATTCAAACCCCAGCAGGTCGCCCGCGACGTGGCTTTTCAAATGACCCTCTGCAGCTCGTAGGATGGGTGCAGCGCGGGAACTCAGCGGCAAGAACCCCACCGTGCATCGCGCGAAACCCATCAAGCAACGCTGAACCCCAAGCAGGGCTAGCCACAGCGCGGCCGCCGCGTGATGGGTTTCGCGCGATACGCAATCATGTTCTAGCAGATAGCCTCCCGCGCGCCACCCATCCTACGATCAACATCGCGCCATCCGTCAGGTAGGCCGCGTGCAGCGCCAGTCCAAAGCCAAGAACCCGGCCCCCTCCGCCTCCCCCCCACCCTTCAAACCCGATTCTTGTTGCGGCCAGTTTCAACTGGATCGCTCCGTGCGCGAAACCGGGACTGACTAGTAGACAATACGGCTTTCCGCATTAGTGCCCGGAACCGTTCCATGTCCGAAAGTCGTCCTGTTTCCCAAGCTTCCCGCTGGAGCCGCCGCCGCGTTGTCGGGCTGGCGGTGTTGTTGCTAGTGGCGGCGGGCGTTGCCTGGTTTGCGCTGCGCCCCGCTGCCAAGCAGGCCGGGCCGGGTGGGGCGCGGGGGCCGGGCGGGGGCCGCCCGCCGATGGTCGCCATGGCCAACATGCCCGTGCCGGTGCGCATTGCCACCGCCACCACGCAGGACATCGACATCTACCTGAAGTCGCTTGGCACCGTCACCGCTTACAACACTGTCACCGTGCGCAGCCGTGTCAGTGGTGAACTGGTGGACGTGGCGTTCCAGGAAGGCCAACGCGTGAAGGCGGGCGACCTGCTGGCGCAGGTGGATCCGCGAGCGTTCCAGGTCGCGCTGGATCAGGCGCGTGGCACGCAGATGCAGAACCTGGCCCAGCTTGAAAACGCGCGCCGCGACCTGCAACGCTATCAGACCCTGTTCAAGCAAAACTCCATTGCCAAGCAGCAGGTGGATACGCAGGCGGCGCTGGTGCGCCAGTACGAAGGCACCGTCAAAAGCGACCAGGCCAACGTGGACAACGCCAAGCTGCAACTGGACTATGCCCGCATCACCGCGCCCATCAGCGGCCGGCTGGGCCTGCGCCAGGTTGACCGGGGCAACCTCGTGTCCAGCTCAGACACCAACGGGCTGGTGGTGATTACGCAAACGCAGCCGATCTCCGTCGTCTTCACGCTGCCCGAAACCCAGCTACCTGAAGTGCGCGCTGAACTCGCCGCCGGCCGCACCCTGCCGGTTGACGCCTATGACCGCGCCGACACCCGCCGCATCGCCACCGGCGTGCTGGAAACCCTGGACAACCAGATCGACGTCACCACTGGCACCTTGAAGCTGAAAGCCAAGTTCGACAACGCCGACGACGCGCTCTTTCCCAACCAGTTCGTCAATGTGCGCCTGCACGTACTGACGCGCAAGGACGTCACCGCCATTCCCACCGCCGCCGTGCAGCAAGGCTCGGCCGGCGCCTTTGTCTTCCTGGTGCAGCAAGACAACACCATTGTCGTGCGCCCGGTGAAACTGGGCGCCATCAACAACGGCATGGTGGCCGTGAACGAAGGGCTGAAGCCGGGCGACCGCGTCGTAACCGAAGGCACCGACCGCCTGCGCGCCGGCGCCAAGGTTGAAATCGTGGGCGGCGCCGAAGTCATTCCCGCCACCCGCGACAAGACGCTGGGCGCGGGCGCGCCGGCCGGCACCACGCCGCCGTCGAAATAAGCCGAGCCCATCGTGAGTCCGTCGCGTCTGTTCATTCTTCGCCCCGTGGCCACCACGCTGGCGATGCTGGCCATCCTTATCTCTGGCTTCATCGCCTACCGGCTCTTGCCGGTATCCGCGCTGCCCGAAGTGGACTACCCGACGATCCAGGTGGTGACGCTGTACCCGGGGGCCAGCCCCGACGTGATGACTTCCCTGGTCACGTCCCCGCTGGAACGGCAGTTTGGGCAGATGCCGGGCCTGAACCAGATGTCGTCCACCAGTTCGGGCGGCGCCTCGGTCATCACCATGCAGTTCAACCTGACGCTGCCGCTGGACGTGGCCGAGCAGCAGGTGCAGGCCGCCATCAACGCGGCATCCAACCTGCTGCCCAGCGACCTGCCGGTGCCGCCCACCTACAACAAGGTGAACCCGGCCGACGCCGCCGTGCTGACGCTGGCCATCACGTCGCCCACCATGCCCTTGCCGCAGGTGCGCGACCTGGTCGACACGCGGGTCGCGCAGAAGCTGTCGCAGATTCCGGGCGTGGGCCTGGTCAGCGTGGCGGGCGGGCAGCGTCCGGCCGTGCGCGTGCAGGTCAACCCGCAGGCGCTGGCCGCCAATGGTTTGGCGCTGTCGGATCTGCGCACCGCCATCGTGGGCGCCAACGTCAACCAGCCCAAGGGCAACCTGGACGGGCCGCTGCGGTCCACCACCATCAACGCCAACGATCAACTGAAGTCGCCCACTGACTACAACGACCTGATCATCGCCTACAAAAACAACGCGCCGCTGCGCCTGTCCGACGTGGCGCGCGCGGTCGAGGGCGCCGAAGACACACGCCAGGCCGCATGGGTGGGCGACAAGCCCGCCATCCTCTTGAATATCCAGCGCCAGCCGGGCGCCAACGTGATCGACGTGGTCGACCGCATCCAGACGCTGTTGCCGCAGTTGCGCGCCGCCTTGCCCGCCACGTTGGACGTGACCGTGGTGTCGGACCGCACGCAGACCATTCGCGATTCCGTCGAAGACGTGAAGTTTGAAATGCTGCTGGCCGTGGCGCTGGTGGTCATGGTGACCTTTGTGTTCCTGCGCAGCCTGACCGCCACGCTGATCCCCAGCGTGGTGGTGCCGCTGTCGCTGGTGGGCACGTTCGGCGTCATGTACCTGGCCGGCTTCTCCATCAACAATCTGACCTTGATGGCGCTGACGATCGCCACCGGTTTCGTGGTGGACGACGCCATCGTCATGATCGAGAACATCGCCCGCCACATCGAAGAAGGCGAAACGCCGATGCAGGCCGCGTTGAAGGGCGCCTCGCAGATCGGCTTCACGCTGATCTCGCTGACCTTCTCGCTGATCGCCGTGCTGATTCCGTTGCTGTTCATGACGGAAGTCGTGGGCCGCTTGTTCCGCGAATTCGCCATCACGCTGGCGGTATCCATCCTGATATCGCTGGTGGTGTCATTGACCCTGACGCCGATGATGTGCGCGCGCCTGCTGCGCGCCGAATCGGAACAGAAGCACGGGCGTTTCCATACCGCCACCGGCAACTTCATCGACCGCGTCATCGCCGGCTACGACCGTCTGCTGCAAGTGGTGCTGCGGCATCAGACGCTGACCCTGCTGGTGGCGCTGGGCACGTTCGCCCTGACGGTGGTGCTGTACCTGATGGTACCCAAGGGCTTTTTCCCGCAGCAGGACACCGGCCTGATCCAGGCCATTACGCAAGGCCCGCAATCCATCTCGTTCCCCGCCATGGCCGAACGCCAGCAGGCCGCGGCGCGCCTGGTGCTGGAAGACCCGGACGTGCAGGCGGTGTCGTCGTTCATCGGGGTCGACGGCAGCAACGCCACGCTTAGCGCCGGGCGCATGCAGATTGCGCTGAAGCCGCAGGCCGAGCGCAACGGCGACTTGGCTACCGTCATGGCGCGCTTGCAGGAATCATTAAGCAAGCAGGACGGGCTGACCGTCTACATGCAGCCCGTGCAGGACCTGACGATTGAAGACCGCGTCAGCCGCACGCAATACCAGATGACGCTGTCCAACCCCGACCTGAAGGTGTTGAGCGAATGGACGCCCAAGCTGGTGGAGCGGCTGCGCCAGGTGCCGGGCCTGAAAGACGTCACCGATGACCTGCAGGACGACGGCTTGCAAACCTGGGTTGAAATCGATCGCGATGCGGCGTCCCGTTTGGGCATCACCGCCGCCGTCATCGACGAGGCGCTTTACGACGCCTTCGGCCAGCGGCTGATCTCTACGATTTTCACGCAGTCCAACCAGTACCGCGTGGTGCTGGAAGTGCAGCCGCAGTTCAGGATGAACCCATCCTCGCTGGGTCAGATCCATGTGCCAACCTCGGCCGGCACGCAGGTGCCCTTGTCGTCGGTGGCGCATATTTCCGAAGGCAAGACCGTGCTGGCCGTGAACCGGCTGGACCAGTTCCCGATGGTGACCGTGTCGTTCAACCTGGCGCCGGGGGCGTCGTTGTCCAATGCGGTTGAAGCCATCACCGCCGCCGAGGCCGAGATCGGCATGCCCGCCAGCGTTGAAACCCGTTTCCAGGGCGCGGCGCTGGCGTTCCAGAATTCCCTGACCAGTACGCTGTGGCTGATCCTGGCCGCCGTGGTCACCATGTACATCGTGCTGGGCGTGCTGTACGAAAGCTACATCCACCCCATCACCATCCTGTCCACCTTGCCGTCAGCCGGCGTGGGCGCCTTACTGGCCTTGCTGATCAGCGGTACCGAGCTGGACATGATCGGCATCATCGGCATCATCCTCTTGATCGGCATCGTGAAAAAGAACGCCATCATGATGATCGACTTCGCGCTGGACGCCGAGCGCAAGCGGGGCTTGAGCCCGCGCGCGGCCATCCACGAAGCGGCGCTGCTGCGCTTTCGCCCCATTCTGATGACGACGCTGGCCGCCTTGTTCGGCGCCTTGCCGCTGATGCTGTCCACTGGCACGGGAGCCGAACTGCGCCAGCCGCTGGGCCTGGTCATGGTGGGCGGCCTGCTGCTTAGCCAGGTGCTCACGCTGTTCACCACGCCGGTCATCTATCTGATGTTCGACCGACTGTCGCGCCGCTGGCGTGGCGTGCGCGAGCCGGCGGCCGGGGACGCGTCATGATTCTGTCGGCGCCTTTCATCATGCGGCCGGTAGCGACCACGCTGCTTAGCCTGGCGGTGGTGATGGCGGGCTTGCTGGCCTTCTTCCTGCTGCCGGTGGCGCCGCTGCCGCAGGTGGACATTCCCACGATTTCGGTGTCGGCCAGCCTGCCGGGCGCCAGCCCCGAAACCATGGCGTCCAGCGTGGCCACGCCGCTGGAACGATCATTGGGCAGCATTGCCGGCGTGACCGAGATGACGTCGCGCAGCTCGCAGGGCTCGACCCGCATCACCTTGCAATTCGATCTGTCGCGCGACATCAACGGCGCCGCGCGCGACGTGCAGGCCGCCATCAACGCCGCGCGTTCGCTCTTGCCAACCAGCTTGCGCAGCAACCCCACGTATCACAAGTCCAACCCGTCGGACGCGCCCATCATGACCTTGGCGTTGACGTCCGACACGCTGAGCCAGGGGCAGTTGTACGACATTGCCTCCACCATCGTGGCGCAGAAGCTGGCGCAGGTGGATGGGGTGGGCGAAGTCACGGTGGGCGGCAGTTCGCTGCCGGCCGTGCGCGTGACCGTGCTGCCCGGCGCGCTGGCCAACCAGGGCGTGTCGCTGGACCAGTTGCGCAGCACCCTGGCCAACGCCAATGCGAACCGGCCCAAGGGCGTGCTGGAAAACGATCGCTACCACTGGCAGATCATGGCCAGCGACCAGCTCAGCCGCGCCGAGCAGTACCGGCCGCTGATCGTTGCCTGGAAAGACGGCGCGCCGGTGCGCGTGTCGGACGTGGCCACGGTGGAAGACTCCGTCGAAGACCTGTATCAGACCGGCTTCTACAACGACCGCAAGGCCATCCTGATGATCGTGCGGCGCCAGGCGGATGCCAACATCATTGAAGCCGTCAACGCCGTGCGCGCGCAATTGCCCGTGCTGCAGGCGCTGATGCCGGCGGACGTGAACATGACGGTGGCGCAAGACCGCACGCCCAGCATCCGCGCGTCGCTGCACGAGGCCGAGCTGACGCTGATCATCGCCGTGGGTCTGGTGGTGCTGGTGGTACTGCTGTTCCTGCGGCGCTGGCGCGCGGCCATCATCCCCAGCGTGGCGGTGCCGGTATCGCTGATCGGCACCTTCTGCATCATGTATATGTGCGGGTACACGTTGAACACGATTTCGCTGATGGCGCTGATCGTGGCCACGGGCTTTGTGGTGGACGACGCCATCGTGGTGCTGGAAAACATCATGCGGCACGTGGAAAACGGCATGTCGCCGATGCGGGCGGCGCTGCGCGGCTCGCGCGAGGTCGGCTTTACCGTGCTGTCCATGAGCCTGTCGCTGGTGGCGGTATTCATTCCCATCCTGCTGATGGGCGGCGTGGTGGGTCGCCTGTTCCGCGAATTCGCCGTGACTTTGTCGGCCGCCATCATGGTGTCGCTGGTGGTGTCGCTGACCTTGACCCCGATGATGTGCGCGCGGCTGTTACGCCCCGAACCTGAAGAAGCTCCGCCGCCCGGCCGACTGGCGCGCTGGTCCGAACGCGGCTTCGAGGCCATGCTGGACGGCTACCGCCGCAGCTTGCGCTGGGCCTTGGCGCATGGCCGGCTGATGATGTTGACGCTGGCGGTGGCCGTGGGCCTGAACGTGTACCTGTACATGGCGGTGCCCAAGGGATTTTTTCCGCAACAGGACACGGGCCAGCTGCTGGGCTTTTTCCGGGTGGACCAGGGCACGTCGTTCCAGGCCACGGTGCCCAAGCTGGATGCGCTGCGCAAGGTGGTGCTGGCGGACCCGGCGGTACAAAGCATGACGGGTTACGCGGGCGGGCGCGGGGGCAGCAACAGCAGCTTCATGCAGATCCAGCTTAAGCCCCTGGAAGAACGCAAAGTGTCGGCCGACGACGTCATCAACCGGCTGCGCGGCAAGTTGCAGAACATGCCGGGGGCGCGCATGTTCCTGGTGTCGCAACAAGACATCCGCATCGGTGGGCGCCAAAGCCAGGGGTCTTACGACTACACGCTGATGTCCGGCGACCTGCAATTGCTGCGTACCTGGATGCCCAAGGTGCAGCAGGCCATGGCCAAGATTCCCGAGATTACCGACGTGGATATCGATGTCGAGGACAAGGGCCGCCAGATTGATCTGGTGATCGACCGCGAGGCCGCGACCCGGCTGGGCGTCAGCATGTCCACGATATCCACGGTGCTGAACAATTCTTTCAGCCAGCGCCAGGTGTCGGTCATGTACGGCCCGCTGAACCAGTATCACGTGGTGCTGGCGCTTGAGCCGAAATTTGCCGAAGACATTGAATCGCTCAAGCAGGTGGAGGTCATCACGTCGACCGGAGCGCGCGTGCCGCTGCTGGCCTTTGCCCGGCTGGAAAATTCCAACGCGCCGCTCAGCGTGCAACACCAGGGCCTGTTCGTGGCGGACACGGTGTCGTTCAGCCTGGCGCCCGGCGTGTCGCTGGGGCAGGCCACGGCCGCTATCGATGCGGCGGTGGCGCGCATCGGCTTGCCGTCGGACCAGATTCAGGCGGGCTTCCAGGGCACCGCGGCCGCCTTGCAGCAGACCTTGTCGCAACAGCCCTGGCTGATCCTGGCGGCGCTGGTCACCATGTATATCGTGCTGGGCATACTGTACGAAAGCTTCGTGCATCCGCTGACGATTCTTTCAACGCTGCCGTCCGCCGGGCTGGGCGCGCTGCTGGCGCTGCTGCTGGTGCGCCATGACTTCACCTTGATTGCGCTGATTGGGGTGTTCCTGCTGATCGGCATCGTGAAAAAGAACGCCATCATGATGGTGGACT
The DNA here is from genome assembly GCF_003994415.1 of Achromobacter spanius. NCBI lineage: Bacteria > Pseudomonadati > Pseudomonadota > Betaproteobacteria > Burkholderiales > Alcaligenaceae > Achromobacter > Achromobacter spanius. Next base: position 678,061 of record NZ_CP034689.1, read on the forward strand.
TTGCGCTGGAAGCCCAGCGGGTGCAGGGCATGGCGCCGCGCGAAGCCATCTTCCAGGCCTGCGTGACGCGCTTTCGCCCCATCATGATGACGACCATGGCCGCCATCTTCGGCGCGCTGCCGCTGGTGCTGGCCACCGGCGCCGGTGTCGAGATGCGCCAGCCCTTGGGCATTACCATCGTGGGCGGCCTGGTGCTCAGCCAGATCCTGACGCTGTACACCACGCCCGTGGTTTATCTTTACCTGGACCGATTTCGCCTGTGGGCCGCGCGCGGGCGCGGCCGGCGCAAAGACGCCCCTGCTTCCATAGAACCTACATGATCCGACCCAAGCCGCTTGTCACCTTCCGTTTGTCCCGCAGCGCCGCCACGCTGGCGCTGTGCGCGCTGCTGGGCGCCTGCGCGGTAGGCCCTGATTATCAACGCCCCGAACTGGATGTGGGCGCGTCCTACAAGGAAGCTCAGGGCCAGCAGCAGGTGGAAGGCTGGAAGCCAGCGCAGCCGCGCGACGAGGCGGACCGTGGCAAGTGGTGGCTGGTGTATGGGGACGACACGCTCAATGCCTTGGTGGAACGGCTGAATACGTCGAACCAGACCATCGCCCAGGCCGAAGCCAATTACCGCCAGGCGCTGGGCCTGGTGCGCGCCGCGCGCGCCGGCTTCTACCCCACCGTGGGCGCCAGCGCGGGCATGTCACGCGCGGGTGCCGGCACCGGGTCATCGTCATCGACCAACGGCAGCAACGTGTCCAACCAGTATTCCGTGACCGGCAGCGTCAGTTGGGAAGTGGACGTGTGGGGCCGCGTGCGGCGAAGCACCGAGTCGTCCGAGGCCAGCGCGGCCGCCAGCCTGGCGGACCTGGGCGCCACCCGCCTGAGCGCGCAGGCGGCGCTGGTGCAAACCTATTTCCAGTTGCGTGTGCTGGACGAACAGAAGCGTTTGTTGGATGCCACGGTGGCGGCGTATGAACGGTCGTTGAAGCTGACGCAGAACCGCTACGAAGTCGGTGTGGCGGGGCAGGCCGATGTGGCGGTGGCGCGCACGCAGGTGGAAAGCACGCGTGCTCAGTCCATTGACCTGGACTGGCAGCGCGGCCAGTACGAGCACGCCATTGCGGTGCTGATGGGGCAGGCGCCGTCGCACTTCAGCCTGGTGCCCAGCGTCTTCACCTTGCAGTTGCCGCAGATTCCGGTGGGTCTGCCGTCCGAGCTGCTTGAGCGCCGCCCGGACATCGCCGCGGCCGAGCGCCGCGCGGCAGCCGCCAACGCGCAGATTGGCGTGGCGCAGGCTGCCTGGTTCCCGTCGTTGATCCTGTCGGCCGATGGCGGTTTTCGCAACGGCCAGTTCGCCGACTTGTTGACCGCGCCCGCGCGCTTCTGGTCCCTGGGACCGGCGCTGGCGCTGACGATCTTCGACGGGGGCGCGCGCGCCGCGCAAGTTGAACAGGCACGCGCTTCCTACGATTCGCAGGCGGCCGCGTACCGCCAGGCGGCGTTGGTGGGCCTGCGCGAAGTCGAGGACTACCTGATCCAGCTACGGGTCATGGAACAAGAACAGATCGTGCAGCGCCGCGCACTGGAGTCGGCGCGCGAATCGCTGCGCTTGATTCAGAACCAGTACCAGGCCGGGCTGGTGGACTACCTGAGCGTGGCGGTGGTGGACGCCACCGCGCTGAACAGCGAGCGCAATGCGATAAGCCTGTTGGGCACGCGGCTGGTGGCCAGCGTGAACCTGATCGTGGCCCTGGGCGGCGGCTGGGAGGGGACTTCCCAGGAAACCTCTTCAGCCCAGGAAGCCCAAGCAACCCAGCAGCCCCAGGAGCCGCAAGTGTCCCAACCGCCCCAGATGTCGCAAGGATCCTAGGGGATTCCTGGGGCTAGGGATTACGCCTAATTCTCTTTGCTGCCGTTGACAAGTTTTCGGCGCAGGTTCTTAATGCGAAAAAAGTGACCATGCGGTCACTTTTGCCATGCATGTCGTCATGCTGCACCGACGCCGACTTCCGTTTGATCACACGAACACAATCATGCGAAGGGGAAAGAGGATGGGCTGGTCAATTCAATGGCGCGCCGCCGCCTGTGCTGGACGCCGGGCAGGCAAGGTGACTTCCGCCGTGGCAGCCGCCACGCTGGCATTTTCGGCGGTGGCCGCCGCGGAAACATGGCCAACGCGGCCCATCACCCTGATCGTGCCGTTCCCAGCGGGCGGCACCACCGACCTCTTCGCGCGCACCATCGCGCAGCACATGGCGCCCACGCTGGGGCAGTCCATCGTGGTTGAAAACAAGCCGGGCGCGGCGGGCAATCTGGGCGTGGCCGCCGCGACGCGCGCACCCGCCGACGGCTACACGATTGTGCTCGGGTCCATCGGCACGCAGACGGTCAACCAATTTCTGTACAGCAACATCGGCTTCAACCCCGCCACCGATCTGGTGCCGCTGGGCATCATCGCGTCCACGCCCAACGTCATGGCGGTGGCCGCCACGTCGCCATGGCGCAATCTGGATGACGTGATGAAGGCGGTGAAGAAGGACCCGGGCAAGTATTCCTATGCCTCGCCCGGCATCGGCTCATCGGTGCATCTGACCGGCGCCTACTTCGAATCGCTGGCGGGCTTGCAGATGCTGCATGTGCCATTCAAGGGATCGTCGGCGGCGATACCCGCCGTGATCGGCGGCCAGGTCGATATCCTGATGGACAACCTGCCCAGCTCCATGAGCGCGATGAAACCGGGTGGACGCTTGCGCGGCATCGCCGTCACGTCGGCAGAACGCAGCCCGGCCGCGCCCGACCTGCCGACGATGGCTGAAGCCGGCCTGCCCGGCTTCGAGGTCACCGCCTGGTCCGGCCTGTATGCGCCGCGCGGCACACCGGCGCCCGTGGTCGACAAGCTGATCGCCGCCATGAAGCAGGCCTTGAAAGCACCCGAGCTACAGCAATCGCTGGCGCAAGGCGGCGCCACGCCGGGCAATGTCTTTGGCGCCGACCTGGCCGCGTTTGAAGAGAAAGAACGCGGCAAGTGGAGCAAGCTAATCCAAAGCCGAGGCATCAAGGCCGACTGATTACGCCGGGCCTGGGCGGAACCAGGCCCACGCTTAAGCCCAAGCCTGCGCGCAAACCCACGCTTGGGCCCACAGGCGAAAGCCCAGGCGCAAGCCAAAGCTCATGCCAGCGCCTGTGCCCGTTCCTGCTTTATGCCAATGCAAATGCGGATGGGTCCACGGCGGGGTCGCGGCCCCGCATCAAATCCGCCAAGACCCGCGCGCTGCCCAAGGCCAGCGTAAAGCCCAACCCGCCGTGGCCGGTGTTCAACCACAGGTTGCGGTAGGGCGTGGCGCCGATCAGCGGCTTGCCGTCCGGTCGGGCCGGCCGCAGCCCCGCCCAGGCGCTCGGCGCGCCTTCGGGCTTCAGGCCGGGAAAGAACTGCGCCACGTCGCGCTCCAGGCTGCGCACGCGCTGCGGGTCCACGCCCGCGCCGCCCGTGCCGATGTCCACCATGCCCGCCACGCGCAGCCGCTGGCCCAGCCGCGCATATACGACCTTGCGGCGGATATCGCTGATGCTGGCGGTAGGCGCCACGCTGTCCGGCGTCAGCGTGTAGGTCAGGCTGTAGCCCTTTAACGGATAGATACCCAGGTTCAAGCCCAGCGGCCGCGCCAGCGCTTGCGCGCCCATGCCGCTGGCCAGCACGAAATGGTCGGCTTCCAGGTCGCCTGCCGAGGTGGATGCGCTCATCACGCGGCCGTGTTCACGGCGCAGCGTGTCCACCCGCGTGTTGAAGTGGAAACGCACGGGGTCGGGCGCGGCGCGCAGGATGCGTTCCAGTTCGGTACACAAGCGCTGGCAGTCGCCGGCGTCTTCGGTGGGGGTATAGAGCGCGCCCTGAATGCTGGCTTCGATGCCGGCCAGCGCGGGCTCCATCTCGAGGCAGGCGCGCCTGTCCATCACCCGTTGCTCGCAGCCCAGGCCAGCCAAGTAGTCACGTTGCGCCAGCGCCTGCTGGTAGGCGTCGGCATCTTGGTAGACCAGCAGCTTGCCCGCCGTGGTGAAGTCGAAGTCGGGTTGTTCATCACGCACCAGCGTGTGTACGCACAAACGGCTGTACATGCCCAGCGCCAGCAGTTCACGCGTGGTCTCACGGTTTCTGTCGCGCGTGCAGGAGCGTAGAAACGCCAGGCTCCAACGCCATTGGTCGGGGTCCAGCCGAGGGCGAAAGCGTAGCGGCGCATCTTGGGCCAGCAGCCAGGACGGCAGCTTGGGCAAGACGGCGGGGTCGGCCAGCGGGGCGACAAAGCTATAGCTCAGTTGTGCGCCGTTGGCCATGCTGGTGGCTTGGCCCGGGCCGGACCCCGCATCCACGACCGTCACGCGATGGCCCTCGCGATGCAGGAAGTAGGCGGTGGCCATGCCGACCACGCCCGCGCCGATGACAACGATGTGCATGATGCTCCAAGGAAGCCGCCGCGCGCCAAGGGCGCGACGTTCAGGGTTGCTATTTGCTAATTGCCTTTGGCTATTCGCTATTCGTTATTCGCTTCACGTAGCGCTTGCGTTACAGGCCGCCCAGGCCGGTGTTTCGAAGCCGGGGGCGGCGCGCTCGTCGCCGCGCAGCAGGCGGCCCGGGCGGGCGCCGGTGGGCGCGCCGTTTTCCTCGACCACTTGGCCATTGACCAGCACCGCGTGGATGCCGGTGGACGGCAGCGTAGGCTCGGCAAAGCTGGCCAGGTCGGCGACGGTGGCGGCGTCGAACACCACCACGTCGGCATAACAGCCGGCGCGCAATACGCCGCGGTCTTTCAAGCCGAATTGCGCGGCGGTCAGGCTCGTCATGCGGCGCACGGCTTCTTCCAGGCCCAGCACGCGCATCTCGCGCACGTAGCGCGCCAGCACGCGCGAAAACGCGCCCCACAAACGGGGGTGCGGGCGCTGGTCATGCGGCAGGCCGTCCGACCCGATCATGACGCTGCCATGCCCGATGACCCGTTTGACGTCGGCTTCATCCATCGAAAAATAAATGGCGCCGCCCGGCGACAGTTCTTCGGCCAGGCGGGTAGGGTCCTTGCCTTCACGCGCGGCCAGTTCGCGCAGGTCCACGCCCTGGATTTCCGGGCGCGTTTGCGACCACGTCACGATGATCTTTTCGCCCGCCGCCACGCGGCGCGGTTCCAGAATGGTGGACGACGCGGCGTAGGGGTAGACATCCATGCCCACGGGTTGGTCAGCGCGCACGCGGTCGAACAGCGCCAGCGTTTGCGCGGTGCGTCCGTGGTTGTGCTTGCCGGTGACCTTGTGGTGCGACAGGATGGCCGGCACGTCCGCCGCGCGGCCAATCAGGAAGGCTTCTTCCATGGCGTCGCAAACGTGGTCGGCTTCGTCGCGCAGGTGCGTGGTGTACAGGCCGCGCCAGGCCTTCAAGGGCTCGGCCACGCCGATCACTTCCTCGGTGCTGGCGTGCATGGCGGTGGGGTAGTACAGGCCCGTGGACAAGCCGGCGGCACCCGCCGCCATGGCCTCGTCCAGCGCGCGTCGCATGGTGGCGATCTCGCCTTTGTCAGCGGGGCGGTCCAGCCGGTCCATGGCCGATACGCGCAAGCTGGAATGGCCCACCAGCGCCAGGCTGTTGACGGCGGCGGGCGTGGCTTCCAGCGCGTCGGCGTAGTCCTGCATGCGGGCGTAGAGTTCCCCCGTGTGCTTGGCCAGCAGGTTCAGCGGGGGCGGCACCACGTCGCCCGGCGTGCGCACCGGCGCCAGGCTGATGCCGCAGTTGCCGGTGACCACGGTGGTGATGCCCTGGCTGACTTTGGGCCGCATCAGCGGCGTGCCCAGCAGCGCGCGGTCATCGTGGGTATGGCAATCGATGAAGCCCGGTGACACCACCTTGCCGGTGGCGTCCAGGCGGCGCCGCGCGCGCCATTGTGCGCCGTCGCCGATGGCCGCGATGCGCTCGCCCTGAATGGCGATGTCGGCGCGGCGGGCGGGTCCGCCCAAACCGTCGGCCACCTGGCCGCCTGTGATGATGATGTCGTATTCCTGCGGGTCGGGATGCGCGGGCATGTAGGGCTCAGGTTGGGGGATCGGCGGCTGGCGGTTTGCCGCGCCGCGCCTCCAGGGTGGCAAGGGATTCGGTATTCAAGGGGTCTGGAAAGCCATGCGCCACCAGGTGTTCCAGCGCACCGCTGATGCGCTCCCAGCCTTCGGGCGTGCGCAGCGGCACGCCCAGGAAGTGGGATTCGGTTTTGCCGCGCAGCATCAGGTACAGCACGCCGGCCAGCATCACGCTGACCATCGCGGGCATGTCCACGTCGGGCGCCAGGCCGTCCACGCGGTCGATGAAGCCGCGCGCCGCGCGTTCACGCCGTTCGGCCAGGGGGGCCGACACCTCGTTGCGTTCTATCAGTTCCCAGCGGCGCACTTCGCGCAGGGTTTCATTGCCGGCCAGCGCGTCGATCTGCGCGCGCAGCATGGACAGCACCAGTTCTCCGGGCGTGCGCTGGCTGGACTCATCTTCCGCCAGCAACCCGGGGTTGCGTGTCCAGAAATCCTGTTCCTGCATCCAGGCCAGCATCAGGCCCGGCATGCCGTCGAAGTAGCGGTAGATAAGCTCTTTGCTGACCCCTGCGCGCTTGGCGATGGCGTTGATGCCCACCCCGCCCATGCCGGTTTCCAGAATCTGGGCTTCCAGCGCTTGCAAGATCAGTCGTTCGGTATTTTCGCGGCGGGACATGGCCTATTCCTTCATGAGGATGAGGGAGCGGGCGGGGGCCGGCACGCCGGTCACTCGCCCGTCAGCCAGGTCGGCAATGAGTTCGCTGACGGTATGGCCGATACGCCTGCCATCTTGCCAGACTTCGCTGCCCAGATAGGCGACATTCGCACGCCTTGGCGTACGCGGCAATGAAGGGTCGGATTGCTCGGCAAGAATGCGTCCATGCTGGACTTCCTTGTTGTAGGGACGACGACAAAGAGAGGGTGCAGCGACTGCGGTTCAGATGTCATGTGACTACGTGGTCACATTAAGGGCTCCAAGGTATTGCTTTCGGCCAGAGGGCAGCAAGGGGGGAGTTTCCCTAGGGGCAATGCGGCGACGGCGCATGGGCAATGCAGCCGAAGGGAAGGGGTACGCGAGCGACGGACAATCGGAACGCAACCAAGCGCAATCGAAGCGCAATCGGAATGTAAAAACGCCGCGCCGTGGCAAGCACGGAACGCGGCGTCTTGATGCAGCCGACAGACGATAAGGTGCGTGTCAGATCACGCCACGAATGCCGGCGATGCCGTGCGCGCCATGGCGCAGCGCGTGCGACACGGTCGTGGTCGACTGGCCGCCCAACGCGAACACGGGGATGCCCGCATCACGGTTGCCGGCAACAAAGCCTTCCCAACCCAGCGTGGCCGCGCCGGGGTGGCTGGGCGTGTCCAGCACCGGACCCAGCACCGCGAAGTCGGCGCCGAGTTCGCGGGCGTGGACCACCTGCGCATTATCGTGCGCGGACACGCCGACGAGCGCGCCGGCCGGCAGTTCGGGCCGCGCGTGCAGGCGGCCCGCATCCGCCGTGCGCAAATGCACGCCGTCGGCTTCCTTCCACCATGCGGCGGGGTGTGCGCTATTGACGAGCACGCGCGCACCGGCGGCGTGGCAACGCTTGATCACCTGCTGCAAGACCTCGTGCAGCGAGCTTGCGTTTGCGCCGTCCGGCCATTGCGGTTCACGAAACTGCACCAGCTTCACGCCGCGCGCCAGTGCCGCGTCCAGACGGCCCAGGAACGCGGCCACGCCCGCGCGCGAGCCGATCGAACTGATGCCGTAGGTAGTGGGCAGTTGCAGCCAGCGCAAGGGGGGCAGCGTGGCGGGCAAGAGATCGCCGACCGACGCTGCGTTGGCGGGGGCCACCCATTCCAGGCGCTGGTTCTCAAGCCCTTGCGGCTCGCCTTCCCAGGCGGTCACGTGGCAGAACGCCAGGCGCACGGTGGTGTGCGGATACACGTGCACATAGGTCACCCACGGCCGCGACTGCGTCACGCGGATGCCCAGCTCTTCGTGCAGTTCGCGGGCCAGCGCTTCCAGCACGGTTTCGCCCGGCTCCAGCTTGCCGCCCGGCAATTCCCACCAGCCCGACCACGGCTTGCCTTCGGGCCGCTGGCCCAGCAGCAGCATGCCGTCGGGGCGCAGGATCAAACCGGCGGCAACGTCAACGATCTTCTCAGACATGGCGGGCCGCCCAATCACGCGCGAACTGATAAGCCACCCGGCCCGAACGCGAGCCGCGTTCGATGGTCCATTGCAGCGCCTCGGTGCGCGACGGCTCGATATGCGCTTCGGGGCATCCCAGCTCGCGCAGCCAGTGGTAGACGATGTCCAGATAGTCGTCCTGCTTGAAGGGGTAGAACGACAGCCACAGGCCAAAGCGTTCCGACAGCGAGATCTTTTCCTCGACGGTCTCGCCCGGATGGATTTCGCCATCGGGCTGATGTTTGGCTTGCAGGTTTTCGCTCATGTATTCCGGCATCAGGTGGCGCCGGTTGGACGTGGCGTAGATCAGCACGTTGTCGCCCGAGGCCGACACGGAACCGTCCAGCACGGACTTCAGCGCCTTGTAGCCGGGTTCGCCTTCTTCGAACGACAGGTCGTCGCAGAACACGATGAAGCGTTCGGGGCGCGCGGCGACCAGTTCAACGATGTCGGGCAGGTCGCCCAGGTCGGATTTGTCGACTTCGATCAGGCGCAGGCCACGCTCGCCATAGGCCGCCAGCATGGCCTTGACCAAGGAGCTTTTGCCGGTGCCTCGCGCGCCGGTCATGAGCACGTTGTTGGCGGGCTTGTTCTCAAGGAACTGCAGGGTATTGCGGTCGATGGTGGCTTTCTGGCGCTCGATGTGCTGAAGGTCTTGCATGTCGATGCGCGCGACGTGGCGCACCGCGTCCAGCCAGCCGCGCGAGCCACGCTTGCGCCAACGGAAAGCATGCGCGCTCCAGTCGATCTCGGGCGTGGCGGGCGGAAGAAAGGCCTCAAGCTGCGCCAGCACACGCTCGGCGCGCTGGATCAGGGTGGAAAATTCGGTTGCGGTCACGTCTGCATCCTTGGGTGGCGTGGGGGCGGTTGTTGTGGGTCGCGGTTGTGCTGTGGATGATTTTGGTTGGAGTTCGGGCGCTGCTTGATGGGTTTGCGCGTTTGGCGCTTGTGTTTTTGGCGGCAGCCTGCCGCGCGGCACCCATCCTACGATGGTCGTCCAACCGTGCGATGGCCGTCCAATCGTTCGATGGTCGTCCAACCTTGGGATGGTTGTCCAATCGTTCGATGGTCATCCAACCGTGCGATGGTTGTCCAACCGTACGATGGTCGTCCAACCGTGCGATGGTTGTCCAATCGTACGATGGTCGTCCGATCGTTCGATGGTTGTCCAATCGTTCGATGGTCGTCCAACCGTGCGATGGTTGTCCAATCGTTCGATGGTCGTCCGACCGTGCGATGTTTGTCCAACCGTGCGATGGTTGTCCAATCGTACGATGGTTGTCCAATCGTTCGATGGTCGTCCAACCGTGCGATGTTGTCCAATCGTTCGATGGTTGTCCAACCGTGCGATGGTTGTCCAATCGTGCGATGGTCGTCCAATCGTTCGATGGTTGTCCAATCGTGCGATGGTCGTCCAATCGTTCGATGGTCGTCCAATCGTTCGATGGTCGTCCAACCGTGCGATGGTTGTCCAATCGTTCGATGGTCGTCCAACCGTGCGATGGTTGTCCAATCGTTCGATGGTCGTCCAATCGTTCGATGGTCGTCCAACCGTACGATGATCGTCCCACCGTTCGATGGTCGTCCAACCGTTCGATGGTTGTCCAATCGTTCGATGGTCTTCCAACCGTGCGATGGTTGTCCAACCGTACGATGATCGTCCCACCGTCCGATGGTCGTCCCGTCGTACGACGGTTGTCCCGGCGTAGGATGGGTGAAGCGCGCGATCGCTTCAAGAGGAACACCGCCTAAGATCGCGCGCAACCCATCAACCTATATCGCGGGCACCTCACCAAATAAATGGCTCGCGCCCCATCAATTTACGAACGGTAATCCGCGTTGATCGATACATACTCATGCGAAAAATCGCAGGTGTACACCGTGTCCGCCACCGTGCCGCGGCCCAGCGCGATGCGCACCTGGATCTCGGCCTGCTTCATCACGCGCTGGCCGTCGGCTTCCTGGTAATCCGGATTGCGGCCGCCGTCTTTCGCCACCAGCACATCGTCCAGCCACAGGCGAATGTTCGACACGTCCAGATCGTCGATACCCGCGTAGCCCACCGCCGCCAGGATGCGGCCCAGGTTGGGGTCCGAGGCAAAGAACGCGGTCTTGACCAGCGGGGAATGCGCCACCGCATACGCCACCTTCAGCGCTTCTTCCGTGGTGCCCGCTTCTTCTACGCGGATCGTCATGAACTTGGTGGCGCCTTCGGCGTCGCGCACGATCTTCGTGGCCAATTCCAGCGCGGCGGCGGTCAGCGCCTCGCGCACGGCGGCGTAGGCGGCGTCGGACTCGCTGTTGACGTTCACGCCCGACTTGCCGGTGGCGGCGATGATGAAGGAATCGTTCGTGGACGTGTCGCCGTCAACCGTGATGCGGTTGAACGAAGCATCGGCGATTTCCACCGCCAGCTTCCGCAACAGCGGCTGGGCGATGCCGGCATCGGTGGCCAAAAAGCTGAGCATCGTGGCCATGTTCGGGCGGATCATGCCCGCGCCCTTGCTGATGCCGGTGAAGGTAACGGTCTTGCCGTCGATCTGTACCTTGGCCGAAGAAATCTTCGGCAGCGTGTCCGTCGTCATGATGCCGTGGGCGGCGCTGGACCAGTGGTCGGCGCCCAGGTTGGCGATGGCGCCCGGCAGGCCGGCGACCAGGCGGTCCAGCGGCAGGGGTTCCAGAATGACGCCAGTGGAAAACGGCAGAATCTGCGCGGCCGGCACGCCCAGCAACTTACCCAGCGCGTCGCAGGTGTCGCGCGCTTTCTTCAGGCCTTCTTCGCCCGTGCCCGCGTTGGCGTTGCCGGTGTTGATGACCAGCGCGCTGATCGGGCCGCCGGCGGCCAGGTGAGCCTGGCAAACCTGCACCGGCGCGGCGCAGAAACGGTTGCGGGTGAACACACCCGCCACGCTGGTGCCTTCGGCCAGGCGGAACACGGTCAGGTCACGTCGGTTGGCTTTGCGGATGCCGGCCTCGGTGACGCCGATTTCAACACCGGCAACAGGAAAAATTTCGGACTCGGAGGGGATCTGCAAATTAACGGCCATGACTTCGTCTCTATGAGTAGGCAGGACAAAATCGCCGCCAGGCTAGGCGGCGCGCGGGGGAAAGCTCAGTATTATCCCACCGCTTTGGAGCAGCGATTTTTCAGGGGACGGCTCAGGGGGCCATGCGCATGGCGGCCACGTCCAGCACCCCGGCCTCGCGGTTGCTGAGCACGCTGCGCACCGTGCCGTCGGGCGCTTGCAGCACCGAACTGCCGGCCGCCACGTCTTCGCCGCCGTCGCGTCGCGCCGAGCGGCCGCGCGATGGCGAAAACAGCAGGTCGCCGGGCTGGGCGCCGGGCAGGCGGGGGTTGGCGGTCAGCACGCGGGTGCCGGGCGGGTAGGTCATGGGGCCCAGCGTGGTGTCGCGGGCCAGCAGGCCTTCAAAACCCAGCAGGCGGCGCTGGCCGTCCAGCCGCATGTCCACCTTCAGCAAGGGCAGTTGGCGCAAGTCCATCGCGTCGCTGCCTTCGGTGCGCAGCAGCCAGCGCGGCGCGCCAGCGCTGGCGTCCGGGGCCGTGCCGCGCGCGGACTCGTCCACCTTCAGCCAGGCGCCGGGCGGCACCGCTTGCTGGTCCAGCGTGTTACCCACGGCCAGGTGGCAACTGGCAAACCGGGGCTTGCCGCCTTGCAAGACGAATTCAAGCCGGTGCCCATGCGCGCACAGCCAGCCTTCCTGCGCCTGGTCGCGGGCGATTTCCACCGACAGGGTTTCGGGTTGCTTGGCGGTGGCGGCGTAGCGGAACAGGCGGGTGGCGGCAAGACCGTCGATGGCGGCGGGCTGGGTGTCGGGGAAGACGGCGCGGTCGAATGAGGCCAAGTCGCCTGGCTGCGTCAGGCTGAGCACGGTGCCGGCGGGCATGTCCACGCCGGCCAGCCGCGTGGGCTCGGTCAGCGTCGTCTTGCGGCCGGCGTCGGCCTGGGCGTCACGCTGCGCGGTGAACCACACGCTGAGCTGCTGATAAGGAAAAATGGCGCCCACCAGCGTCAGAATGGTCATCAGGATCGTGCCAGCGCGCCGGTGGTCGCCCAGCCAGTGCCGCGCGCTGGGCGTGGTGGCCAGCACCGCCAGCCAGGTCAGCAAGGTAGCCAGGCAGGCCAGCGAGGCCACCATCAGCACGTAGAAATTACCGCCAGGAAGAGAAACCGGAATCATGGCGGCAATTATGCGCCAATCCGCATGCGGTTTTCAGCCCTGGCGGCAAGGTGCGGCGAGGTCAGGTCTTGGCGGATTCCGAGCGGGTGGCCACCACTTGCAGCTTGAGTTCGCCCAGCGCCTGGAACAGCGCATTGCGGGTGGACTCCGGCATTTCACCAAACATGGATTTGACCCAGGCCTCGTGCGCGCGCGCCATGCGCGCAAAGCTCTTCTTGCCCTGGGGCGTCAGCTTGATCAGCGAACTGCGGCGGTCGGATTCCACCTTGGTGCGCACCACCAGCCCCTCTTTTTCAAGCTGGTCGGTAATGCCGGTGATATTGCCGTTGGTCACCATCATGTGGCGCGACAGCTCGCCCATTTTCATGCCCTTGGGCGCGCGTTGCAGTTGCGCCATCAGGTCGAAGCGGGGCAGGGTAGTGTCGAATTCGTTACGCAGGCGGCTGCGGATTTCGCCTTCGATGAGATTGGCGCAGGTGAGCATGCGCAGCCATAACCGCAGCGCGTGGTGGTCGTCGGGCGCGGCGCGGGATTCGAGATCAGGAGCGTCAGTCATCGGCGTTTTCTTGAGGTTCGGCGAGATGTCGGGTACTGTCGCGCGAGCGTCGTACCAGGCGTTTCGTCGATACGGTCTTCGTTGATGGAAGGGCTGGTGTAAACCCAGGGCTGGTAAAAACCCTAGTCTTGTTTTGAAGAATACTTTAAACCTAAACTATGAACCGCGCCAGCTTTCCCTGTGCAGCACAAGGGGGATGGTGGGGCGGCAAGCTCAGGCTTGCAAGCACGTGTTTGACGGCGGCGCACTGGCGCCGGCAGGCCGGGCATAGAAGTCATTCGAATCGCACCCTCAATAAGAACACCCTCTGCGCGGGCTCGCGCACGGAGCACACCACCATGCGTTTGATCACTTCCCTTATCGCCGCCGCCGCACTGGTGCCGGCCGTAGCCATGGCTGACGCCGTCAAGGTCGGCATCGCCAACGACATTTCCGGCCCGTTCTCGGCGCTGGGCGCCGAAGCGCGTGACGGCTTCAACCTGGCCATCAAGCAACTGGGCAGCAAGCTGGGCGGTCAGCCCGCCGAATTCGTTCAGACCGACATGGGCGGCAACCCGGACCAGGCCCGCCAGTTGGTCACGCGCTACATCCAGCGCGAAAAAATCGATTTCTTCACGGGCCCGATTGGTTCGAACGTGGCGCTGGCCGTGGGCCCCGCGCTGTTCGCCGCCAAGATTCCGTACCTGTCGAACAACCCCGGCCCCAGCCAATTTGCCGGCGCCCAATGCAATAACTACTGGTTCGGCACGTCCTACCAGAACGACGCCTTCCACGAAGCGGCCGGCAAGGTTGCCGCCGACCGCGGCTTCAAGAAAATGTTCATCATGGCGCCCGACTACCCGGCCGGCAAGGACGCGCTGACGGGCTTCAAGCGCGGCTACAAGATCGCCCCGGGCGACGAGGTCTACACCAAGCTGGGCCAGATCGACTACGCCGCCGAAATCGCGCAGATCCGCGCCGCCAAGCCGGACGCGGTCTACATCTTCCTGCCGGGCGGCATGGGCATCAACTTCGTCAAGCAGTTCGTGTCGGCGGGCCTGTCGCAAAGCGTCAAGCTGATCGGCCCGGGCTTCTCGGCCGACGAAGACGTGATCCAGGCCGTGGGCGAACCCATGCTGGGCATGTACAACACGGCACAGTGGGCGCATGACCTGGACGTGCCGCAAAACAAGACGTTCGTGGACGCCTTCCGCAAGGAATACAACGGCCGCTACCCGTCGGTGTACGCTGCCCAGGCCTATGACGTCATCATGGCCATGGACGCCGCCGTCAAGCAGGCCGGCGGCAAGGCCTCGGACCGCGCGGCCGTCATCGCCGCGCTGGAAAAGGCCGACTACCCCTCGGTGCGCGGCAAGTTCACCTACGGCAAGAACCACTATCCGATCCAGGCCTACTACCTGCGCGTCGTCGACAAGGACGGCAGCGGCCGCATCACCAACAAGCTGGTGGGCAAGGTGTTCGACAAGTACCAGGACGTCTACGTCGGCGAGTGCAAGCTCTGAGGTAAGACGCCCAAGCTCGCGCCCGCCGTGTTTTCCGGTAATGCCGGACGCGGCCGGCGCGGGCCGCCGTCCAATGTAGGTTTGAATCGCACGCGCACCGCTCGCAAGGTACGCGGCAGGGGGAAGTGTTCATGACGTTTACGCTGATCGTCGAGCAATTGCTGAACGGTCTGCAGTTTGGGTTGATGTTGTTTTTGATTGCGGCCGGGCTGACCCTGGTTTTCGGCATCATGGACATCATGAATCTGGCTCACGGCTCGCTCTACATGGCCGGCGCCTATGTCGCCGCCGAAACCATGCAGCGCACAGGTTCATTCACCGCCGCCGTTCTGGTGGCGGCCGTCGCCACCGGCCTGGTCGGCGTGGTGCTGGAACTGACGCTGATCCGCCGCCTGGCGCTGCGCGACCACCTGGCGCAGGTGCTGGGCACCTACGCCGTCATTCTTATTGCCAATGACCTGGTCAAGATGATCTGGGGGCCTGCCCCGGTCATGCTGAACATGCCGGCCATGCTGTCAGGACCCGTGCGCCTGATGCCCGACCTGCTGTATCCCGCCTATCGCTTGATGATCATTGTGTTCGGCGTGGCCGCCGCCGCGGGCCTGTACTGGTTCGTGACCCGCACCCGTGCCGGCGTGCTGGTGCGGGCCGGCGCGTCCAACCGCCAGATGGCCACGCTGATGGGCGTGCGCGTGCCGCTGCTGTTCCTGGGCGTGTTCGTGCTGGGCGCCATGCTGGCCGCCGTAGCCGGGGCGCTGCTGGGGCCGATCACCGCCGTGCAGCTTGGCATGGGCGAAGATATTTTGATCCTGGTGCTGGTGTGCATCGTCATCGGCGGCATCGGCTCCATCCGGGGCGCCTTTGTGGGCGCCTTGCTGGTGGGCATGGTGGACACCGCCGGGCGCGCCTTTCTGCCCATGCTGCTGCGCCAGATCTTTTCGCCGGCCGTGGCTTCCAGCGTCGGCCCGACGCTGGCCGCCATCGCCATTTACGTATTGATGGCGGCTGTGCTGGTGTTCCGGCCCTCTGGCCTGTTTCCGGCGCGGGGTTGATGATGAAAAGCACAATCTGGACCGTAATCCTGCTGCTGGCGCTGGCGGCGTTCCCGCTGGTGGCCCCGGCGCTGGACCTGGACTTCTATATTTCCTTCGTGCGCCGCGTGCTGATCTACGCACTGGCCGCGACCAGCCTGAACCTGATCCTGGGCTATGGCGGCATGGTGGCGCTGGGGCACGCGGCCTTCTTCGGCGCGGGCGCGTACGCCGTGGGCATTCTGGCCATGTCGGGCATCACATCGGCGCTGATCGTCTGGCCGGTGGCCATGGTGCTGGCGGGCGTGCTGGCGGCAATCACGGGCGCGATTTCGCTGCGCACCCGTGGCGTGTACTTCATCATGATCACCCTGGCGTTCGCGCAGATGCTGTACTACATCTTCATTTCGCTGCGCCAATACGGCGGGGAAGACGGGCTGAACCTGCCCGGCTATTCCACGCTGCCCGGCATCGACCTGGCCAACGACGTCAGCTTCTACTACCTGGTGCTGGTGCTGTTCGCGGTGTTGATGTGGGTGTTCAGCCGCGTGGTGTCCTCGCGTTTCGGTACCGCCTTGCAGGGCATCCGCGAAAACGAATCGCGCATGGAAGCCATGGGCTATCCGGTCTACCGCATCAAGCTCGTTGCCTTCACGCTTAGTGGCGCCGCGGCGGGCCTGGCAGGTGCGCTGCTGGCCAACCACAACCTGTTCGTCTCGCCCAACCTGATGCAATGGACCCAGTCGGCCAACCTGCTGATCATGGTGCTGGTGGGCGGCATCGGCCTGCGTTGGGGCGGTGTGGCCGGCGCGGTGGTGATGCTGACGCTGGAAGAAGTGCTGCGCATGTGGACCGAATACTGGCACCTGCCCCTGGGCGTGCTGTTGCTGTGCGTGGTGTTTGGCGCGCCGCGCGGTCTGGTCGGCCTGTTCGGCCCGATGTTCGGCGGACGCGCCGTGGCCCAATCCGGCAAGGTGGGATCATGAGCTTGGCATCCAACACCAACAACAACTCGGGCGTGCCGGCCTTGCAGGCCACCGGCCTGGTACGCCGCTTTGGCGCCCTGGTCGCGACCGACAACGTGTCGCTAACCCTGAACCCGGGTGAAATTCACGCCCTGATCGGCCCTAACGGCGCCGGCAAGTCCACGCTGATCCATCTGCTGTCGGGCACGCTGGCGGCGGACTCCGGCACGCTGACCGTGGGCGGGCGCGACGTCACCAGCATGAACGCGCACCAGCGCGTGGCGGCCGGGCTGTCGCGGTCCTACCAGATCACCAACATCTTCAAGCAGTCCAACGTGTTGGACAACCTGGTGCTGGCGGTGCAGGCGCACGCGGGCAGCAGCTTCCGCTTCTGGTCGCCGCGCACGGCCCAGACCGCGCTGTACGAGCAGGCGCGCGAACTGGCGCGGGAATGCGCCATCGACGCCAGCCTGCTGGAACGCCCGGCCGGCACCTTGCCGCACGGCGAGCAGCGCAAGGTGGAGTTCGCGCTGGCCCTGGCCGCGCGCCCCAGCGTGCTGCTGCTGGACGAACCCATGGCCGGCATGGGGCCGGACGAAACTGTGCGTCTGACCGAACTGATCGAAACCCTGCGTGGCCGCGCCGCCATGCTGCTGGTCGAACACGACATGCAGGCGGTGTTCCGCCTGGCCGACCGCCTGTCGGTGCTGGTGTATGGCCGTGTCATCGCCACCGGCACCCCTGACGAAATCCGCGCCAATCCGGAAGTGCGGCAAGCCTACCTGGGCGACGAGGAGACCGCATGATGCTCACCATCGAATCCGCCGAAAGCGGCTACGGCGCCAGCCAGGTGCTGTTTGGTGTGGACCTGCAGATTGGCGCCGGCCAGGTGGTGACATTGCTGGGCAGGAACGGCATGGGCAAGACCACGCTGCTGCGCACGTTGTTCGGGCAACTACCGCTACGTGGCGGCAAGATCCATTTCGCGGATCAGGACATCAGCGGCTGGAGCTCCGACCGCATTGCCCGCGCTGGCGTGGCCATCGTGCCGGAAGGGCGGCAGTGTTTCCCCAACCTGACGGTGCGCGAACACCTGACGGCGTTTACCGCGGCACGCAACCCCGGCATTGGTGAACCCTGGACGCCAGATCGCGTGTTCGATCTGTTTCCGCGCCTGCGCGAACGCGCCCGCAACATGGGCAACCAGTTGTCAGGTGGCGAGCAGCAGATGCTGGCCATCGGCCGCGCCTTGGTCACCAACCCGCGCCTGCTGATCCTGGACGAAGCCACTGAAGGCCTGGCGCCCAAGATCCGCGAAGAAATCTGGGCTTGCCTGGCGCGCCTGCGCCAAGCGGGCCAGACCATTCTGGTCATCGATAAATATGTTGAAAGATTGCTGAGCCTGGCCGACCAGCACGTCATCCTGGAACGCGGCAAGGTTGTCTGGACGGGTGACTCCAAGGCCTTGGATGCCGACCGCGGCCTGTGGGAACGCTATCTGGGCGTGTAGCAATAAAGCCGCAAAACACGCGGGTGAGCGAAAGAAAAACTAGATATAAATCGCAATAAACCGCCATTTTCATTGCTGCGTTGAAACACAGGGTGTCTAGCCCGCATCCTGATGTTTGCACCTGTTTCAATTGCCCCGGCTGTTCTCTACACTTGTCCCGCCAGGCCCATCGCGTGCCTACCGAGCGGGCACGCACGTTACGCAAGTACGTCTTATCAAGCTGTCAGGAAGACTTCGCATGGCGAAATGGGGTTTGCGCAAAAAATCATTAATGGCGCTGTTGTTGGCGTGCGTGGTCGCCCTGGCGCCCGCGGCGGTAATCGGTTGGATGGTGCTGGATGGGGTCAGGGACCACTTCGGACGCGCCTTTGCCGACAACTTCACGCAGTTGAACCGGCAACGCATTCTGGCGCCGGTGTCCCGCGAACTGGCCTTGTCCTTGCGCCTGGCCGACAGCGAAGTCACCCGCCGCTGGTTGCGCGATGAAAGCGACCCGGCCGCGCGCGAATTGTTCTTTCGCGAAGCCGATGGCTACCGGCGCGACCTGCTCGGGCGCGCCTACTTCATCGCCAGCGCCGCCACCGGAAACTACTACTTCAACGACGACAAGCCGCTGTCCGAAGCGCCGCGCTACACGCTCAGCCCCAACGCGGCTGACGACGGCTGGTTCTACGCGTCGTTGAAATCGCCGGCCAAATACAACATCAACGTCAACCCCGACCTGAAGCTGAAGACCACCAAAGTGTGGATCAACGTCCAGGTGCGCGACGGCAACAAGGTGGTGGGGCTGACCGGCGCGGGTCTGGACGTGGGCGGCTTCCTGCGGGAATTCGTCAACAGCGGCCAGCCCGGCGTCACCCCCATCATCGTGGACGAAGACGGCGCCATCCAGGCGCACATGGACGCCTCGTTGATCGCCTACAACTCCGGCGCGGGCGGTGGTGCGGCGGATCGCGGGCGTGTGTTCAACCTGTTGGACGCCGGGCCTGGGCAGGACGAACTGCGCTCGGCCATGCACGCGGCGCAAGCCGACCCGCAATCGGTGCAGACAGCGTGGGTCAGCATGGACGGCACGCGCCAATTGGTGGCGGTGGCGTATATGCCCGAGCTGCACTGGCACGTCCTGACGATGGTGGACCTGGGCGCCGCGCGCGTGCTGGACACCGGCTGGCTGTGGCCGGCGGCTATTGGCCTGGTGGTGTTGTTTGCCGCGATGCTGCTGTGCTTCGGCTACGCCATTGAACGCCTGATGCTGCGCCCCTTGCGCCGCCTGCAGCAATCAGCCCGCGCCATTGCGGACGGCAGCTACGACGTGCGCCTGCCGCCGGGCGGCCAGGACGAAATTGGCGACCTGAGCCGCGCCTTCGGCGTCATGGCCGACAAGGTCCGCCAGCACACGGCCGAACTGGAAACCAAGGTGCGCGAACGCACCTCGGCGCTGGAAGACGCCAACCGCGCCATGGCCGCCGCGCACAAGAAAATTGGCGACTCCATCGATTACGCCAGCCTGATCCAACGCGCCATTCTGCCCGACCGCCAACTGACGCAGTCGCTGGGCGCGCACCATTTCGTGCTGTGGAAGCCGCGCGATGTGGTGGGCGGTGACTTCTACGTGTTCCGCTCCGACGGCGCCAACTGCTTGCTGGGCATCATGGACTGCGCGGGCCACGGCGTGCCCGGCGCGCTGATGACCATGCTGGCGCGCGCCGCCATTGATCTGGCGATCACCGAGGTCGGCCCCGCCGATCCCGCCGGCGTCCTGACCCGTACCGACGGCGCCATTCGCGCCATGCTTGCGGATGCGCAATTGCCACGCGCGCTGGCCACCAATACCGACGCGGGCCTGGTATATATTGACCGCCAATCCAAGCGCCTGCGCTATGCGGGCGCCAAGATCAGCCTGTATGCCAGCGATGGCGAGACCTTGCGTGAAATACCTGGCGGCAAGCGCGCGCTGGGTGACAAGCGGGTCGGCCGCTACGAAAACATCGACGTGCAATTGGAGTCTGGCTGGACGTATTACCTGGCCACCGACGGTTTCCTGGACCAGGCGGGCGGCGAGCACGGCTTTGGATTCGGCAATACCCGTTTTGCGGAAATGCTCAAGAGACACGCGCGCCGGCCGTTAACTGAACAGGCCGCCGCGTTTTCGCAGGCGCTGGCCGAATACCAGGGGGGCCGTCCGCAACGTGACGACATCACCCTGTTGTCTTTCCGTTTCGAATAATTGTTATCAGGGTGGTAACCCCTATGAATGCCTCCGATCTCTACGCGCTGGGTGAACGGTTCAACCAGAACCGCACCCTGCTCTGCTTTAACGGGCCGATCTCCCGCAGCCTGATCGAAGAAATCGGCAACGCGCTCAAGAATTACCTGAATGCGGAACATGCGCGCCCCGCGGAAGCCATGGACGTCTTTTCGGTCTATATCGAAATGATCCAGAACATCCGCCAGTACGCCGCCGCCAATGGCGATGCCGAGGCCAGCGCCACGGTCGTTATCGGCCGCCGCGACGAAAGCCGCTACGTGGTTTCGGCGGGCAACCTGGTCAAGTCCGACGATGGCCACGCGCTGGTCGCCCGCATCCGCGAACTGGCCGCGCTGGACAAGGCGGCGTTGAAGGCCGAATACAAGACACAGTTGCACAAGCCGCGCGCCCAGGGCGTTGCCTCGGGCGCGGGCTTGGGTTTGATCGATATTGCGCGGCGCGCCGGCGCTCCGCTGGAAGCCAGCCTGACGCCCACCGCGCACGAAGGCAAGGCGTTCTTCAGCCTGAGCGTTGTGATCTGAAGGCTCCGCGCGCATCAAAGAATTATTTTCGGAGTATCTGATGAAAGACCTGAACATTCCCGGGACGCAGTCCACGCCCGCCATCACCGCCGACGTCGCCGCCGGCGTGCTGGCGATGCGCGGCGACTCCTATCCCGAGAATTCCTTTGAACTGTTCGGCCCGGTCATTGAATGGGTCGAAGCCTATCTGCTGGGTTCGGCCGCGCCGCTGAGCCTGGAACTGGAGCTGCTGTATCTCAACACCAGCAGCATCAAGTCCGTCATGGACATCTTTGACCAGCTCGAAGCGGCCCATTGCAAAGGTCGCGAAGTCAGCGTCACCTGGTTCTACGACAAGCGCAATGAACGGGTCGGCGAGCTGGCCGAGGAATTCAAGGAAGACTGCACCTTTCCGTTCTCGGTGGTTGGCCGCGAATGAAGCCGGGCGCCGCCGACCTGGATCGCCGCATCACTGAGCTGCTGGCTGACCCCGCTCATGCCGGACACCCGCTGCGCGAAGCGCTCGAGGCGCTGTGGCGGCATACGGCGGACCAGATGGCGCGGATTCAGCGCATCACCCAGTTGTCGGACGCCTATCAATCCATGGCGCACGAGCGAGAGCTGGGCCTGTGCGACCAGTTCGAGCGCCAACTGCGGCGCTTGACGCGCATTGCGCGCATCTCCGACCACTACCAGAACATGATGCGCGACCTGAACACGGCGCTTGCGGAAACGTCCAGCCGCGATCCGCTGACCGGCTTGCTTAACCGACGCGCACTGATGGACATGATCAAGCAGGAAGTCGAGCGCGCCGCGCGCAGCGGAGAGAGCTTTGTGGTGGCCATGCTGGATGTGGACCACTTCAAGGCGGTCAATGACCGTTACGGCCACGAAACGGGCGACCGCGCCCTGGTCGAACTGGCGGGCGTGCTGGGCGAAAGCCTGCGTGAATACGATATGTGCGGCCGTTGGGGCGGCGAGGAATTTCTGGTGATGCTGCCCAACACCCAACCCGAAGCCGCCCAGGGCGTGATGGACCGACTGGTTGGCGCCGTGCGCGGGCTGGTGGTGGCGGCGGGCGAAAACGACGTATTGAGGCTGACGGTCAGCATTGGCATGGCGCATCACCAGTTGGGTGAAACCTTCTCGGAAACGCTGAGCCGCGCTGACCAGGCGCTGTATCTGGCCAAGCAGGACGGACGCGATCGTGTCGCCCTTGGTTTTCCCAAGCGCTGAATGAAACCGGAACAGCTGTATTCCGGTATGGAGCCCCTTATGCTTGACACTCAAGCAAGCGTTTCAAGCGCGGGCCCCCAGGGCGCCGCGTGGCAGGCCGACAATTACCTGGCGTCGATGGACCGGACGCTGTTGCTGTTTGATTTCGATGCGGACGGCGTGCTGTTGAACGCCAACGCCAATTTCCTGGCCGCCATGGGCTACACCCTTGAGGAGGCCTTGCGGCTACGCCATGACATGCTGTGCGACAGCATGGACGAAGGCAAGGGCATCGCCAGTGGCGAGGAAGTGTGGGCCCGCCTGCGTCGTGGTGAACACTTTTCGGGCACCTGCCGCTACCGCGCGCAAGACGGCGCCAGCCTGTGGATCGAAGCCACCTATCTGCCCATGGCAGGCGATGACGGTGTGACCGCCCGCGTGTCGGTCGTGTCTCGCAAATCCATCGCCGACGCCGAACGCCAGGAAGAGATCCGCCTGCTGCTGCTGGGCATCAACGAAACTGGCAACGCGGTCGCGGTATCCGGGTCTGACGGCCGCATCGTCTACGTGAACGATGGATTCCAGCGCATGCTGGGCTTTGCGCGCGGTGACGCGCTGCATCAGGAACTGGGCGAGTTGCTTGCCGGCGGCCGCCCTGACGGCGGCACCCGCGAAGAGCTGGACCGCCGCATTGCCTGCCGCGAAGGCTTCCACAAGGATGTGCTGGTCTATGACCGCTGCGGCAAGCCGCTGTGGGTGTCGGTCATGGCCAATTCGGTTTTTGACGACCGTGGCACGCTCGTCAATATCGTTGACGTGCTGACCGACATCACGCCCACCAAGGTGCATGAGGTGCTACAGCGCCGCGTGCTGCAGGCCATGGTCAACGAGGCCTCGGTGGTTGAGGTCATGAACATGGTGTGCCGCGAGGTCGAGCGCCTGGCGCCCGAAGTGGCCGCCACGGTTTTGCGCGTGGATGACACCGGCCATTTGCGACACCTGGCCGCGCCCAGCATGCCGGATGCTTATTCGAACGCGTTGGACGGCGTGAAGATCGGCCCGCAAGTGGGCGCCTGCGGCACGTCGGCGTTTCTGGGCCGCCCGGTCATCGTGCCGGACATCGCCACCGATCCGCTGTGGGACGAGTACCGCCATCTGCCCTTGCCGGACGACATCAAGGCGTGCTGGTCGTCGCCCATCAAGTCCAGCGATGGCCGCGTGATCGGCACCTTCGGCTTCTATTTCCGCGAACGCCGCCTGCCTGATGATTTCCATCATCGCCTGGTCGACGTGTGCGTGTACCTGTGCGCGCTGGCGCTGGAACGCGAGGAGGCGCGCGCCCGCATCCGCCAGTTGGCGTTCTATGACGAGCTGACAGGCCTGCCGAACCGCAACCTGCTGCTGGCGCAAGCCGAGCAGGCGATTGCGCGCGCCGAGCCTGATCGCAAGCGGGTGGCGGTGCTGTTCCTGGACCTGGATCGTTTCAAGCAGGTCAACGACACGCTGGGTCATCCCGTGGGCGATGCGCTGCTGCGCGATGTGGCGCAACGCCTGCGCCGCCTGGCGCGCGCGTCGGACATCGTCGGCCGCCTGTCAGGCGACGAGTTCGTGATGCTGATGCCGGACTTTGAACATGGCCGTCTGACCGCGGCCGCCGAGCACGTGCTGGTGGCATTGGCCCAGCCGTTCTCGGTGGGCGGCATCACACTGAACCCGTCGGTCAGCATCGGCATCAGCGTGTTCCCGGAAAACGGGCGCGACATGGATACCCTGTTGCGCCACGCGGACATGGCCATGTACCAGGCCAAGACGGCGGGCCGCAACCGCATTTCGTTCTTCAGCGCCGAAATGAACCGCCAGGCGCAAGAACGCCTGGCCCTGGAAGCGGCGCTGCGCGATGCGCTGGAAGCCAAGGCGCTGCGTTTGCACTATCAGCCGCAGGTGGGCTTGAAGAACGGCAGCCTGTATGGGGTGGAGGCGCTGGCCCGCTGGCGTCATCCCACGCTGGGCGACATTTCGCCGGCGCGCTTCGTGCCGCTGGCCGAGGAATGCGGCCTGATCGGCGACCTGGGCGACTGGGCGCTGCGCGAGGCGTGTTCGCAACTGGCGATCTGGCGCCACAACGGGTTGCGGGTGCCGTCGGTGTCGGTGAACTTGTCGGCGACGAATTTCCACAACCTTAACCTGCCACGCATGATCGCGGCGACCCTGGCCGAGTTCGGCTTGCTGCCGGCGGATCTGATGCTGGAGATCACCGAAGGCGTGGTGCTGGACGCCACGGCCGGCACGCTGCGCACCATTGCCGAGCTGCATCGGCTGGGGGTGCGGCTGTCGATGGATGACTTCGGCACGGGGTATTCCAGCCTGGGGCACTTGCGGCGCTTGATCGTGGATGAGTTGAAACTGGACCGCAGTTTCGTGCAGGGCCTGGAAAGCGACGATGCGGCGCGGGCGCTGACCAGCGCCGTCATAAGGATCGGGGAAAGCCTGAGCCTGCCGGTGGTGGCGGAAGGGGTCGAGAATGAGGAGCAGCGCAGGTTCTTGATCGAGCAGGGCTGCGCGGCGGGGCAGGGGTTCCTGTTTTCACCGCCGTTGCCGGCGGAGGAACTGGAGGAGTGGCTGCGGGGCAGGTAGGAATACGTCTCGTAGGATGGGTGAAGGGCGCGAAGGCGGCCCCGCGAACGCAGAAGCCGATCGCACGTAACCCATCTCCGCTGACGGTATGTCTTGGGTTGGGGCGCTGCTGATGGGTTCGCGCGCTGGGGCTGTTGTTCTTCTCTTCATGTGTGCGCGCCACACCCATCCTACGGGGCCGCGTCGGACGTTGTCTTGGGGCGGGGCACCGCTGATGGGTTTGCGCGCTGGGGGCTGTTGTTCTTCTCTTCATGTGTGCGCGCCACACCCATCCTACGGGCCGCGTCGGACGTTGTCTCGGGTTGAGGCGCCGCTGATGGGTTCGCGCGCTGGAGGGC
Source organism: Achromobacter spanius (assembly GCF_003994415.1). Lineage (NCBI taxonomy): Bacteria > Pseudomonadati > Pseudomonadota > Betaproteobacteria > Burkholderiales > Alcaligenaceae > Achromobacter > Achromobacter spanius. Next base: position 703,008 of record NZ_CP034689.1, read on the forward strand.
GTTGTTCTTCTGTTCATCTGTGCGCGCCACACCCATCCTACGGGGCCGCGTCACACGGTGTCTCGGGGCGGGGCACCGCTGATGGGTTTGCGCGCTGGGGGCTGTTGTTCTTCTGTTCATCTGTGCGCGCCACACCCATCCTACGTGGCCGCGTCGCGCGTTGTCTCGGGGCGGGGCACCGCTGATGGGTTCGCGCGCTGGGGGCTGTTGTTCTTCTCTTCATGTGTGCGCGCCGCACCCATCCTACGGGCCGCGTCGGACGTTGTCTCGGGGCGGGGCACCGCTGATGGGTTCGCGCGCTGGAGGGCGTTGTTCTTCTCTTCATGTGTGCGCGCCGCACCCATCCTACGGGCCGCGTCACACGGTGTCTCGGGGCGGGGCACCGCTGATGGGTTTGCGCGCTGGGGGCTGTTGTTCTTCTGTTCATCTGTGCGCACCACACCCATCCTACGGGCCGCGTCACACGTTGTCTCGGGGCGGGGCACCGCTGATGGGTTTGCGCGCTGGGGGCTGTTGTTCTTCTCTTCATGTGTGCGCGCCGCACCCATCCTACGGGCCGCGTCGGACGTTGTCTCGGGTTGGGGCACCGCTGATGGGTTCGCGCGATTGAGGGCGTTGTTCTTCTCTTCATGTGTGCGCGCCACACCCATCCTACGTAGGATGGGTGAAGTGCGGGAAGGCCTCCCCGCGAATGGCGGCGCCCAGCGCACGTAACCCATCTCTTCCCCGCCACCAAAGCGTCCCCCATTTCAATCCCACCTAATAGCTTTCCCCCATTTGCGAACCCCTTGCTTCAGGTATATATTTCAAGCCTAAACTATCCAGACCTAAATATCCGCGGCGCCTCGCTCCCGATAAATGAGCGACTGTCGCGTACCTCGGAGCGTTACGGCAATGAAAATAGTCTGCATCGGCGGCGGTCCCGCCGGCCTGTATTTCGGTCTGCTCATGAAACTGCAGAACCCCGCCAACGACGTCACCGTCATCGAACGCAATCGTCCGTATGACACTTTTGGATGGGGCGTGGTGTTCTCCGACGCCACCATGCAGAACCTGCGCGAGGCAGACCCCGTTTCCGCTCAGACCATTGGCGACGCGTTCAACCATTGGGATGACATCGACATCCACTTCAAGGGCCGCAGCATCCGCAGCAGCGGCCACGGCTTTATCGGCATTGGCCGCAAGAAGCTGCTGAACATTCTGCAGGCGCGTTGCGAAGACGTGGGCGTGAAGCTGGTGTTTGAAAACTTCGTCCAGGACGACCAGGCCATCGCCCGCGAATACGACGCCGACCTCGTCATTGCCTCCGACGGTATCAACAGCCAGGTCCGCACCCGCTACGCCGACACCTTCCACCCCGACATCGACCAGCGCCGCTGCCGCTTTGTCTGGCTGGGCACGAAGAAGGTGTTCGACGCCTTCACCTTCGCCTTCGTCCAGACCGAACACGGCTGGTTCCAGGCGCATGCCTACCGCTACGAAGACGGCATGTCGACCTTCATCGTCGAAACGCCCGAGGAAACCTGGCAGGCTGCCGGCATCGAACAGATGAGCCAGGAAGACGGCATCGCCTACTGCGAAAAACTGTTCGCGCCCTGGCTGGACGGCAATGCGCTGATCAGCAACGCCACGCACCTGCGCGGGTCCGCCATCTGGATTCGTTTCCCGCGCGTCATCTGCAACACCTGGGTGCACTGGAACACGCTGGACACGGCGCGCGGCCAGCGCCGCGTGCCTGTCGTGCTGATGGGCGATGCCGCGCACACCGCGCACTTCTCCATCGGCTCCGGCACCAAATTGGCGCTTGAAGACTCCATCGAACTCGCGCGCTGCCTGAGCGGCGCCGAAGGCAGCGTTGAAGCGGGCCTGAAGCACTACGAGGAAGTGCGTAGCGTCGAGGTCCTGAAGATTCAGAACGCCGCCCGCAACTCCACCGAGTGGTTCGAAAACGTCGAGCGTTACGCCGAACTGGAACCCGAGCAATTCGCCTATTCCCTGCTGACCCGCTCGCAGCGCATCTCGCACGAAAACCTGCGCTTGCGTGACCCGGCCTGGCTGGAAGGCTTTGAGCGTTGGATCGCCGAACGCGCCGGCGCACCGGCAGCCGCCGGCCAGCGTCCCGCCATCCCCATGCTGACGCCGTATCAGGCGCGCGGCGTGCGCTTGAAGAACCGCATTCTGGTGTCGCCCATGGCCATGTATTCCTGCACCGACGGCGTGCCGGGCGACTTCCACCTGGTGCACCTGGGTGCGCGCGCCATGGGCGGCGCCGGCCTGGTCATGGTGGAAATGACCTGCGTGTCGCCGGACGGCCGCATCACCCCGGGCTGCCCGGGCTTGTGGAACGACGAGCAGACGCAGGCGTTTGCCCGCATCGTGGATTTTGTGCATGGCAATAGCGACGCCCGCATCGGCGTGCAGCTTGGCCATGCCGGCCGCAAGGGCTCCACGCAACTGGGCTGGCAGAAAATCGATCACCCCTTGGCCGAGGGCAATTGGCCGCTGTTGTCGGCGTCCGCCTTGCCGTACATCGAAGGCGTGTCGCAAACGCCGCGCGCCATGACGCGCGCCGACATGGATGACGCGCGCGACAACTTCGTTGCCGCCGCCCGCCGCGCCGAGCAGGCCGGTTTTGATTGGCTTGAACTGCACTGCGCCCACGGCTACCTGCTGTCCAGCTTCATCTCGCCGCTGACCAACCACCGTGACGACGAATACGGCGGCAGCCTGGAAAACCGCCTGCGCTATCCGCTGGAAGTGTTCAAGGCCGTGCGCGCCGTCTGGCCCGAAGACAAGCCCATGTCGGTGCGGATCTCCGCCAGCGACTGGGTCGAAGGCGGCATCACCGCTGATGACGCGGTGGACATCGCGCGCTACTTCAAGGCCGCCGGCGCCGACATGATCGACTGCTCGTCCGGCCAGGTCAGCAAGGAAGAAAAGCCCGTCTACGGCCGCATGTTCCAGACCCCGTTCGCCGACCGCGTGCGCAACGAAGCGGGCATCCCCACCATTGCGGTGGGCGCCATCTTCGAAGCTGACCACGCCAACGGCATCATCGCGTCGGGCCGCGCCGACCTCTGCGCCCTGGCGCGTCCCCACCTGGCCGACGCGTCCTGGACGCTGCGCGAAGCCGCCCGCGTGGGCTACCGTGACATCGCCTGGCCCAGCCAGTATTTCGCGGGCAAGCGCCAACTGGAAACCAACTTCGAACGCGCCGCCGCCATGGCGCAACTGGACATCAAATGACGAGTCTTGCGCAACCCCTGGCCGGTCGCCACGCGCTGGTGACGGGCGGTGCGCGCGGCATCGGGCTGGCCAGCGCGCGGGCGCTGCTGGCGCGCGGCGCGCGTGTCACGCTGCTGGGCCGCGATGGCGCGGCGCTGGATGCCGCCGCCGACAGCCTGGCCAGCCTGGGGCAGGTGCAGGCCGTCAGCGCCGACATCGCGGACGAAGCCTCGGTGCGTACCGCCTTTGCCCAGGCCGAAGCCGAATTTGGCCCGGTGCTGGTGCTGGTGAACAACGCCGGCCAGGCCGTCAGCCAACGCTTTGACCGCACCGACGCCGCGCTCTGGCACCAGATGATTGCCGTCAACCTGACCGGCACGTTTCACTGCATCCAGGCCGCGCTGCCCGGCATGCTGCAAGCCAAGTGGGGCCGCGTCATCAACGTGGCCAGCACCGCCGGCCTGATCGGCTACGGCTATGTAAGCGCTTACTGCGCCGCCAAGCACGGCGTGATCGGGCTGACCCGTTCGCTGGCGCTGGAAACCGCGCAAAAGGGCGTGACCGTGAACGCCGTCTGCCCCGGCTATACCGAAACCGACATCGTGCGCGGCGCGGTTGCCAACATCGTGGAAAAAACCGGCATGACGCCGGACGCCGCCCGCGCCAAACTGGCCGAGCGCAACCCCCAGGGCCGCCTGGTGCAGCCCGACGAAGTGGCCGAGACCGTGGCCTGGCTGGCGCTGCCGGCATCTGCCTCGGTCAATGGGCAGGCGATCGCCGTGGACGGCGGCGAAGTGATGACCGGCTAAGCCCGGCGCCCCATCAACCCCTGGATAAAGAACGGAGACACCATGAGCACCCAGTCCGAAGAGCACACCATGAAGCACCACAAGCGCCCGCTGGCCGGCTATCAGGCCAAGACGTTCCTGTGGGAGGTGTCGGCCGACGGCAAGATCGGCACGGTCACGCTGAATCGGCCCGAACGCAAGAACCCGTTGACGTTCGATTCCTACGCCGAACTGCGCGACCTGTTCCGCTCGCTGGTGTATGCCACCGACGTCAAGGTGGTGGTGGTGACGGGCGCGGGCGGCAACTTCTGCTCGGGCGGTGATGTGCATGAAATCATTGGCCCGCTGACCAAGATGAGCATGCCCGAACTGCTGGACTTCACCCGCATGACGGGCGATCTGGTCAAGGCCATGCGCGCCTGCCCGCAGCCCATCGTGGCGGCGGTGGACGGCGTGTGCGCGGGCGCGGGCGCCATGGTGGCGCTGGCCGCCGACATGCGGCTGGGCACGCCCGCCGCGCGCACCGCCTTCCTGTTTACCCGCGTGGGCCTGGCCGGCGCCGACATGGGCGCCTGCACCTTGCTGCCGCGCATGATCGGCCAGGGGCGCGCCTCTGAACTGCTGTACACCGGCCGCGCCATGACGGCTGACGAAGGCGCAAGCTGGGGTTTCTTCAACGCGCTGCACGATTCCGCCACCTTGGCCGAAGCCGCGCAGACGCTGGCCGCGCAACTGGCCGCCGGCCCCACCTTCGCGCACGGCGTCACCAAGAAGCTGCTGCATCAGGAATGGAACATGGGCGTGGACGAGGCCATCGAGGCCGAAGCCGAGGCCCAGGCCATCTGCATGCAGACGCGCGATTTCCACCGCGCTTACGAGGCCTTCGTGGCCAAGCAAAAGCCCGTCTTCGAGGGGAACTGATGATGCGTGACGCAAGCTGGTTGGACTGGCCCTTTTTTGACGACGCGCACCGCAAGCTGGCGCACGACGTCGACGCCTGGTGCGAAGCGTCCTTGGGGGATGTCGACCATCACGACGCCGACGCGGCCTGCAAGAAACTGGTCAAGGCCATGGGCCAGGCCGGCTGGCTGCGCTACGCGGTGGCGGGTGGCCCGGGCGGCGCCTGGGGCGGCGCCTTGCCGGAAGTCGATTCCCGCGCCGTCTGCATCCTGCGTGAAACCTTCGCCCGCCACGAAGGCCTGGCGGACTTTGCTTTCGCCATGCAGGGCTTGGGCAGCGGCGCCATCTCCTTGATGGGCTCTGACGAACTGCGCCAGCACTACCTGCCGCGTGTGGCGCGCGGCGAAGCCATCGCCGCCTTCGCGCTGTCTGAACCCGACGCGGGCTCGGACGTGGCCGCGCTCGCCTGCGAGGCCAAGCTGGACGGCGAGCATTACGTGCTGAACGGCGCCAAGACCTGGATTTCCAACGGCGGCATCGCGGACTTCTACGTCGTCTTCGCCCGCACCGGCGAAGCGCCGGGCGCGCGCGGCATCAGCGCCTTCGTGGTGGATGCCGACACTCCGGGCTTCGAGGTCAGTGAACGCATCGAACTGATCGCCCCGCATCCGCTGGCCACCATCACCTTCGACAACTGCCGCATCCCGGCCTCGCATCGCCTGGGCGATGCGGGCCAGGGCTTCAAGCTGGCCATGATGACGCTGGATATTTTCCGCGCTTCGGTGGCGGCAGCCGCGCTGGGGTTCGCCCGCCGCGCGCTGGATGAAGGCCTGGCGCGCGCCAAGTCGCGCCGCATGTTCGGCCAGACGCTGGCCGACCTGCAACTGACGCAAGCGGCGCTGGGCGACATGGCAACCGCCATCGACGCGTCGGCGCTGCTGACGTATCGCGCCGCGTGGATGCGCGACGTGCAAAAGCTGCGCACCACGCGCGAAGCCGCGATGGCCAAGATGACGGCCACTGAATCGGCGCAGACCGTGATCGACCGCGCCTTGCAGATGTTTGGCGGCGCGGGCGTGGTGTCGGGGATGCCGGTGGAGAAGCTTTACAGGGAAATCAGAGCGCTGCGTATCTACGAAGGCGCCACCGAAGTGCAGAAGTTGATCATCGCCCGTGAACTGCTGAAGGCGTAAAGGGCCATCGAGCTCTCGCCATCAGCACAGCAAACCACAACGCACAAGCAAGGGGAATTTCATGGAAGTATCCGCCCACACCGACACCTTCGCCCGGGACAATCTACCCCCGGGCGATCAATGGCCTGAATTCTTGCTTGATGGCCCCGACGTGGCCTACCCCAAGCGCTTCAACTGCGCCGTTGAACTGGTGGATGCCATGGCTGAACGCGGCTTCGCCGACCGCGTGGCGCTGCGCTGGCGCGATGGCGAGAAGCAGGCCACGATGACCTATCGCGAACTGGCCTCGCTGACCAACCGCATTGCGCGCGTGCTGACCGAAGACATGGGCCTGGTGCCCGGCAACCGCCTGCTGCTGCGCGGCCCGAACAACCCGATGATGGCGGCGTCCTGGCTGGCCGCAATCAAGGCGGGCCTGGTGACGGTGCCCACGATGCCGCTGCTGCGCGCCAAGGAACTCAAGCAGATCATCGAGAAGGCCCAGATCCAGGCGGTGCTGTGCGATGCGCGCCTGAAGGAAGAAGCCGGGTTCTGCGTTGAACCTGGCCACGAGCATCATTGCCCGCAACTGACCAAGGTCATGGTTTTCAACGACGCCGCGCCCGATGCGCTGGATGCGTTGGCCGCGGCCAAGCCCGACGATTTCACGGCTTGCGACACGGCCGCCGACGACGTCTGCCTGATCGCCTTCACCAGCGGCACCACGGGTTCGCCCAAGGGCTGCATGCACTTTCATCGCGACGTGCTGGCGATGTGCGACCTGTTCCCCAAGCATGTGATCAAGCCGGGTCCCGACGACATCTTCTGCGGCACGCCGCCGCTGGCCTTCACGTTTGGCCTGGGCGGCCTGCTGTGCTTTCCGTTGCGCGTGGGCGCCAGCACCGTGCTGGCCGAAAAGCTGTCGCCGGAAAGCCTGCTTGAACTGATCCAGGACTTCCGCGCCACCATCGTCTTTACCGCGCCGACGTTCTATCGCCAGATGGCCGCGCTGGTCGGCAAGTTTGATCTGTCTTCGCTGAAGAAAAGCGTGTCGGCCGGCGAAGCGCTGCCGGACGCCACGCGCCAGTTGTGGAAAGAGGCCAGCGGCATCGAGATGATCGACGGCATCGGCGGCACCGAAATGATCCACGTGTTTGTGTCCAGCCCGCCCGAAGCCGTCAAGCGCGGCGCCATTGGCAAGGTGGTGCCCGGCTATGTGGCGCAGGTGGTGGACGACGACATGCAGCCCGTGCCCAACGGCACGGTGGGCCGGTTGGCCATCAAGGGCCCCACGGGCTGCCGCTATCTGGCGGATGACCGCCAGCGCCGCTTCGTGCAGCAGGGCTGGAACTTGCCGGGCGACACCTTCATGCAGGACGACGACGGCTATCTGTACTACCAGGCGCGCAATGACGACATGATCGTCTCGGCGGGCTACAACATCGCCGGCCCCGAAGTGGAAGACGCGCTGCTGCGCCACGAAGCGGTGGCGGAATGCGGTGTGGTCGGCGCGCAGGACGAGGAACGCGGCCAACTGGTCAAGGCCTTCGTGGTGCTCAAGCCGGGCTTTGCGCCCAGCGACGCGCTGGTGGCAGACATGCAGGCGTTCGTGAAGGCCAGCATCGCCCCGTACAAATATCCGCGCGCCATCGAATTCGTGGCCACGCTGCCCCGTACCGAAACCGGCAAGCTGCAACGCTTTGCGCTGCGCCAGATGGCTTGAATCGGATGTTCAGATAAGTAATCAGGAAATCATCATGTCCGCAGCTTTCACCAGCCAGGTAGAAGTCCGCTTCCGTCATTGCGACCCGGCGGGCATTGTCTTCTATCCGCGCTATTTCGAGATGATCAATGACTTTGTCGAGGAATGGTTCGACAAAGGCATGGGCCTGCCGTTTCATGCGCTGCATGTTGATCGGCATATCGGTACACCGATGGCCTCGGTCACCTGCGATTTCAGCGCGCCCAGCCGCTGGCATGAACGCTTGCGCCAGACGCTTGAGGTACAGCGCATTGGCGGCGCATCGTTCAAGGCGCTGGTGCGCTTCGAAGGCCCGGACGGACAGTTGCGCTTGTCGGCCACGCTGACGATCGTGACCGTGGATTTACGGACGATGAAGTCCATGCCCATGCCTGCCGACCTGCGGGAACGCATGCAGGCTTATCTGGTTCCCGCGGCGTAAGGCCGCGAGACCACCCTGTCGTTTGTTTTTTATAAATAGGATGAGACGTTATGAAGATTCTGCAACCGCCGGATTGGATGGCGCCCCGGGGCTATTCGAATGGTGTGCTTACCGAAATGACGGTGGGCAGCAAGCTCGTGTTCGTGGGCGGGCAGGTGGGGTGGAATGGACAGCAGCAATTCGAATCGGATGACCTGGCGGACCAGGTCCGCCAGACGCTGTCGAACATTGTCGCCATCCTGGCCGAAGGCGGCGCCAAGCCCGAACACATTGTGCGGATGACCTGGTACGTCACCGACAAGGACGCCTATGTGGCCGCGTATCCGGCCATCGGCAAGCACTACCGCGAATTCATCGGCCGGCACTTCCCGGCGATGACGGCGGTGGAAGTGGCTGACCTGGTCGAGGACCGCGCCAAGGTGGAAATCGAAGTGACGGCGGTGGTGCCGGCGGCCTGATCGCGGCGGGGCGCCGTTTACCCTTGCCCACGCCGCGTCTCGCGCGGCAGTTCTCCAAACCGTTCCCGGTAGTACTCCGAGAACCTTCCCAGATGTCCAAACCCCACGCCCAGCGCGACTTCGGTCACGCTGGCGTGGGCGTTCGCCCGCAGCTTCTGCCTGGCCGTGTCCAGGCGCAGCGACCGCAGCGCCATCATGGGCGTGGTGTCGCGGTGTTCCTGGAACAAACGGGTCAGCGCGGTGGCGCTGGCGCCGGCGTGGCGGGCGATGTCCGTCAACGTCAGCGGGGCCGCCAGGTGCTCGCGCATATAGGATTCCGCCAGCGTCAGGCGGCGCGGCAGGTCTTGGGCTTGCCCCGCCTGCGCTTGCCAGCTATTGGGCTGGTTGTACAGCAGGTGCAGCACCAGCGTGTCTTCCAGGTGTTCCAGCCACGCGGCGGGCGGGCGCCGCGCGCCGTCGTCCAGCGTGGGCAGCAGGTGGATCATGCTGGTGACCATGCTGCGCCAGGCCGCGCCCACCGGGTTGTCCAGCCGCAGGGCGGGGCTGAAGTCCAGCGCCAGGGTGGCGGCGTCGCCAAAGGCGCGGCGGCCCATGGCTTCGAGCTTGCCGCGCGGAATCTTCAGCAGCAGTTGTTCGCAGCCGGCTTCCCAGTGCAGCCGCAGCGGGCGGTTGGGCGCGATGACGGCGGCGCAATCGGGGTGGGCGTCCACGTAATCGTCACCGCACTCGATGCGCGCGCGGCCCCGCAGCGGCACTTGCACCAGCATGAAGTCCTGCAGGCGGTCGGGTTCGATATGCACTTCGGCGCCGTAGCGCAAGGTACAGACCGTTAGCGAGCCGAACCGGCCCCGGTTCAATTCGGCGTCCACGCGGCCCGCCTTCCAGGTCAGCCGGTGTTCTTTCAGCGCTTCCGACACGCGGGTGCGTGTTTCGTCCTGTTGGGTGGAGCTGAACACGCGCCGCTTGAAAAGCGGCGCCAGTTCGAGTCGGGACCAGCCGTGCATGGGTGCCTCCGGGACGGGAACGCTCCCGTATCAGCAGCCCAGAATAAATTAACTGTCCAGGCTTTGGAATTAAGTGAATCCCGGATAAGACTGCGCGTATTCGGATAGAGCGGCGCGCCTGCGCGGCATACGCTAGCCAGCAGGCCCTTTGCTATTGGAGGGCGTCGTCACGGCGCGTAAGCTTGGCGACTTTGATCGGCGGCATGCGTGTACCGACGGCAGACGGGATCTGTCAGCTTTCCGCCAGCGCGGCTGGCGGCAGAATCGAAGGTGGCCCATGAATCGACATCTCTGGAGCCGGCGCGCGCTGGCGGCGCTGGTCTGTATCTCTGCCGTGGCCAGCGCCTCGGCGGCTGACAAGATCAAGGTAGGCATGCTGACAACCTTGTCCGGACCGGGGTCCGCGCTGGGCAACGAGATCCGCGACGGCTTCAATCTGGCGCTGCAGCATACGGGCGGCAAGCTGGGCGGGCTGCCCGCCGAAGTCGTGGTGGCCGACGACCAGCAAAAAGCGGACACGGGCCGCCAGGCGGTGGAAAGGCTGCTCAAGCGTGACCGCGTCGACGTCATGACGGGCATCGTGTTTTCCAACGTGCTGCTGCCCGTGATGCCAGCCATTTTGCAGTCTGACACCATTTACCTCAGCACCAATACCGGCCCCGAAAACTACGCGGGCGCGGGCTGCAACCCGAACTTCTTCGCGGTGGCCTGGCAGAACGAAGACATTCCCGCCGCCATGGGCAAGTACGCCACGGACCAGGGCTACAAGAGCGTGGCGCTGATTGCGCCCGACTACCCGGGCGGCCGCGAATCGCTAAAGGGTTTCAAACGTCTGTACAAGGGCGGCTTGTCTGAAGAGATCTACACCCAGCTCGGCCAGTTGGACTACGGCGTTGAAATCTCGCGCCTGCGCGCCAGCAAGCCGGATGCGGTCTTCTTCTTCCTGCCAGGCGGCATGGGCGTGAACTTCATCAAACAGTTCAATGGCGCGGGCCTGTCCAAGGACATCGCGCTGTTGGCGCCGGGCTTCTCGGGCGACGAGGACACCATCGCCGCCGTCGGCGCGCCGATTGCCGGCATGCGCAACACCTCGCAATGGGCGGCTGACCTGGACAACCCCGCCAACCGCAAGTTTGTTGAAGACTTCAAGAAGACCTACAAGCGCACGCCCACGCTGTACGCCTCGCAAGGCTATGACGCCGCCATGCTGCTGGACAGCGCGGTGCGGCAGACGGGCGGCAAGCTTGATGCTGACGCGCTGCGCCCGGCGCTGCGGCGCGCGGATTTCAAATCGGTGCGGGGTGACTTCAAGTTCAACCGCAACCAATACCCCATCCAGAACTACTACCTGCGCGTCGTGGAAGCGGGCGCGGACGGCAAGCTGGCCAACAAGCTGTCGGGCACGGTGCTGACCCAGTACCAGGACCCGTTTGCCGCCACCTGCCAGATGAAGTAGGCGGCGGGCCACGCGCAGCGGGCGTCTTGCAGCAGGCATCAAGCAACACAGGAGAACCGAATGACCCAACACATCACGACGCGCGAGGTGACTGTTCCCTCGCACGATGGCAAGACATTCAGCGCCTACCTGGCCGTGCCCGCCTCGGGCCATGGCCCCGGGCTGGTGCTTTGCCAGGAAATTTTCGGCGTGAACGACTTCATGCGCCGTGCCGCGCAGTTGCTGGCCGAAGAGGGCTACGTGGTGCTGGTGCCCGACCTGTTCTGGCGCCAGCAGCCCGGCATTCAACTGACCGACGGTCCGGCCGACATGCCGCGCGCGTTCGAGCTTTACAAGGGCTTTGATGTTGAGCAGGGCTTGAAAGACATCGCGTCTACCATCGCCTTGCTGCGCGAACTGCCCGAGCAACAGGGCGGTGTGGGTGTGCTGGGCTACTGCCTGGGCGGCAAGCTGGCCTATCTGGCCGCCTGCCGTACCGATGTGGACGTGGCCGTGGGCTATTACGGCGTGGGCATCGAAGACAGCCTGGACGAAGCGGCCAACTTGCGCGGCCGCCTGGTGCTGCACATAGCCGAACAGGACGGCTTCTGTCCGCCCGCCGCGCGCCAGCGCATCCTGGATGCGCTGAGCGGCAAGCCCGGCGTGGAACTGTACGTGTACCCCGGCATGGACCATGCGTTCGCCCGAACGGGCGGCGAGCACTACGACAAGCCGTCGGCACTGATGGCGCACCAGCGCAGCATGGCCGCGCTGCAACGCGCCATCGGCCCCGAGTTCGATTATTCGTACTTGTGGGACAAGCACTGCGAATACGAATTTGGCACGCGCGACGTGGCCGCCACCATGGCCACGATGGTGGCCGAACCCTATGTGAACCACATCCCCACCATGACGGGCGGCGTGGGCCACAAGGAACTGTCGCGCTTCTACCAGCACCATTTCGTCAACGGCAACCCGCCCGACACGCGCTTGATTCCGCTGTCTCGCACGGTGGGCGCCACGCAGATCGTGGACGAACTGCTGTTCTGCTTCACGCACACCACCGAGATCGACTGGATGCTGCCCGGCGTGGCGCCCACGGGCCGTACCGTGGAAATTCCGCTGATCGCCGTCGTGAAGTTCCGGGGCGACAAGCTCTACCACGAGCATATCTACTGGGATCAGGCCAGCGTGCTGGTGCAGGTGGGCTTGCTGGACCCTGCCGGGTTGCCGGTGGCGGGCCGCGAAACCGCCGCCAAGCTGCTGGACGAGACCCTGCCGTCGAACACCTTGATGGCGCGCTGGAAAGACAGCGAGAACAAGTAGGAGCACCCCATGTCTTACACCGACGAACAACTGTCCGCGATGGTGCGCGGCGACAGCGTGCACCGCGGCGTTTACACCGATCCGGCCATCTTCGACCTGGAAATGCAGCGCATCTATGGCCGCGCCTGGATCTACGTGGGCCATGAAAGCCAAGTGCCCAAGACGGGCGACTATCACACCACCCGCGTGGGCGACCAGGACGTGCTGATGGTGCGCGCGTCCGATGGCCGCGTGCACGTGCTGTACAACCGCTGCCCGCACAAGGGCGCCAAGGTGGTGGCGGACGGCGAAGGCTGCGTGGGCAAGTTCTTCCGCTGCCCCTACCACGCCTGGACCTTCAAGCTGGACGGCAGCCATTTGGGCGTGCCGCTCAAGCAAGGGCTGGAAGGCACGTCCTACGACCCCACCGACCCCACGTTTTCGATGCGCCGCCTGGCGCGCGTGGAAAGCTATCGCGGTTTCGTGTTCGCCAGCCAGGCCAAGGAAGGCCCGGCGCTGGCCGACTTCCTGGGCGGCGTGCGCTCGTCCATCGACAACCTGTGCGACCGCTCGCCGGTAGGCGAGGTGGAAGTGGCCGGCGGCATCTTCCGCGTGATGCAACGGTCGAACTGGAAGGTGTTCTACGAAAACCTGCACGACACCATGCACGCCCGCGTCACGCATGAATCGTCCTATGCCGCCGCGCGCGACGAAGCCAAGGAAATGGGCGAAATGCCGCTTGAGCTGCACATCATGGACGGCAACGGCGAGCCCTACGAGTTCTGGGAAAAGCTGGAGCTGCGTGCCTACGAAAACGGCCATGGCTATATGGAAGGCATCTTCAACCCGGGCGCCGCCGAACGCGACCCCGTCTCGCGCGCGCATTTTGAAACGTTGACCGCCGCCTATGGCGAGGAACGCGCCCGCGAAATCCTGGGCATGAACCGCCACAACACGGTCATCTACGGCAGCGGTTCGCCGCATACGGTGTTTCAGCAGTTCCGCGTGATCCGCCCGATTGCCGTGGATCGCACGCTGATCGAGATCCAGACCTTCCGCTGCAAGGGCGCGCCCGACGGTGTGTTCAAGCGCGCGATGCTGTACGCCAACGTCATCAACTCGCCGTCGTCCAACGTCATGCCTGACGACATTGAACTCTACAACCGCTGCCAGGAAGGCAACGCCACGCGCGGCGGGGAATGGGTCAGCATGCACCGCTACCACGGCAGCGACCGCAGCGACGCGGACGGCATGGTGTCCGTCAACGGCACCAGCGAACTGCCCATGCGCAACCAGTTCCACGCATGGAAGACCTATATGGAAGCCGGCGCCGCGTCGAACGCGCCCGCCACGGGAGAAGGCGCATGCTGCTAGACCTGGATTTCGATGTCGGCACGGCCGACCTGGCACCCGCCGAGGTGCCCGCCGACGCCTATCACCGCATCGCGCAGTTTCTGTACCGCGAGGCGCGGCTGCTGGACGAGCGGCGCTACGACGACTGGCAGGCGCTGTGGACGCAAGACGGCATGTACTGGATGCCGCGCGTGCACGGCCAGCAAAGTCCGTATGACCATATTTCGCTGTTCTGGGAAGACCGCATGTTGCGCGACGTGCGCATCCGCCGCCTGGAACACCCGCGCAATTGGTCGCAGCAGCCGCCCACGCGCAGCGTGCGCCTGGTGGGCGGCGTGCAGGTGGAAGGCGTGGACGCGGGCGGCAACCTGGTGGTGCATTCCGCGTTCCAGATGACCGAATGGCGCAAGCGCCAGCCCCGCCAACTGGCCGGCCGCTACACGCACAAGCTGGCGGCCGACGGGGATGGCTGGCGCATCCGCATGAAGCGCGTGGATCTGGTCAATTGCGATGACGTGCATGACGTGTTCGAGGTGTTTGTCTGATGACGGCGGACACCGCGGTGCTGGCGCTGCACTATCAGAACGACGTGCTGCATCCCGACGGCAAGATCCGCGTCGGGCTGGACGCCGACCACGGCGCGCGCCAGCGCCTGCTGGACAGCGCCGCCGCCTTGCTGGATGGGGCGCGTGCGCAGGCGATGCCCATCGTGCATGTGCGCATCGCCTTCCGCCCAGACTACGCCGACCTGCTGCCCAACTGCGCCATCTTTCGCAACGTGGCCGCGATTGGCGCGGTGCCGGAAGGGCAGTGGGGCAGCGAGTTCTACGACGGCTTGCAGCCCTTGGCCGGGAGCCCGCGCGAGTTCATCGTGAAGCACACGCGCATCAGCGCGTTCTACGGCACGCCGCTGGAAGAAACGCTGCGGGTGATTGGTGCGCGCCGCTTGGTGGTGGCGGGCGTGGCCACGCATTCCGTGGTGGAAGGCACGGTGCGCCACGCCGCCGACATCGGGTTTGACGTGATGGTGGCCGAAGACGCCTGCGCCTCCGCCGACCCGGCGGTGCACGAGGCCTCGCTGGCCAGCATGCGCCTGATTGCGCAAACCGGCTCGGTGGCGCAAGCGGTGCGCTGGGCCGCCGCGCCGCATTGATCAAGGATCACTCATGGATTTTTCAGGCTTTCCCGGCTTGGCCGGCAAGACCGCCATCATCACCGGCAGCACGCAGGGCCTGGGCGCCGACATCGCGCGTGGCCTGGCCGCCGCCGGCGCTCGTGTGGTGCTGGTGGGGCGCAACGCGCAAGCGGGCCAGGCGCTGGAACAGGAACTTGACGGACGCGCGCTCTATTGCGAAACCGACATCGGCAGCGACGCGCAGATCCAACGCTGCATTGACGCCACGCTGGCGCGCTTTGGCCGCCTGGACATCCTGGTGAACAACGCGTGTCAGTATGCCGACAGGGGGTTGGCCTCCACCCGCGAAGAATGGCACGCCACGCTGGACACGAACCTGGTGTCGGCCGCCATCTTCACGCAGTTGGCCGCGCCGCATCTGCCGCGCGGCGGGGTGGTGGTCAACATGGGCAGCACCGGCGGCAAGTTCGGCGCGGCGGGGCGCGCGCTGTATCCGGCGTCCAAGGCGGCCATGTTGCAGATCACCAAGAATTTCGCCGTGGAACTGGCGCCGGCTGGCGTGCGCGTGTTGGCGGTGTCGCCGGCGTGGACCTGGTCGCCGTCGGTGGAACAGTTGTCAGGCGGCTCGCGCCAGGCGGCGGATGCCGTGGGGGCGCACTTTCATCCGCTGGGGCGGGTGGGGTCGGGCGAAGAAATCGCCGCCGCCGTGTGCTTTGCGTGTTCGGATGCGGCGTCCTGGATGACGGGGGTGGACATCCCCGTGGACGGCGGCTTTTCCATCCTGGGGCCAGACCGCGGCATTTCGCCGCGCGTCTGGTTCAAGGAACTGGCGCCTTGATTCCCCGCGCGCCCGCCCGCGAGGGCAGGGCGCGGCCTCAGCGAATGACGATCTCGCCTTCTTCCAGCCCGGCCTTGCCGCCGATCTGGTCTTCCAGGAATTCCTGCATCTTGTTGCCGAGTTGAATCTTCACGCCGCTGCAAAAGCGCCGCGTGGCGGCGATGGTGGCGGTGTGCAGTGGTTGCAGGTCGCGCACCAATTGGGCTTCTTCTTCGTCCAGCGCCAGCAAGTCGCTGCCCAGCTTCATATGGGTATTGCGGGCGCGTTCCACTACGTCGCCAGGCGCGCGCTGCGGGTTGGCCTGCAGGAACATCAGCAGTTGCTCCAGCTTGGCCTTTTCCTCGTTCATCTTCAGGCGCTTGCGTGTCAATGCCGAGCGCTTGATGTCGGCATGCGGATCCAGACCGGCCTGCACCAGCGTGGGTATGCCCGAGGGAGACCCGATGGTGCCGGCGCGCACGGCGTTCAGCGCGCGGATCTGGCCGCCCGTGATGGCGCTTTGTTGCGTGTTGGGCGGGCCGACGTTGACGCTGCCGCCCGCCGCAATGCTGCTCTGGCGGATCTCGCGTTCAACGTCCACGTCCTGCCCGGCGCTGATGATGGCGTTTTCAATGAACTTGGCGCGCAGCATGCCGCCACAGACGATGTGAGCGGTGCGCGCGGTGGCGGCGGGGTCTTGCAAGGCTTCGGCCATGCCGATGATGCCGCCTTTGACCGTGACGCTGCCGCCGGCTTCCACCAGCGCCGCCTCGATGGTGCCGTTGACCACCACGTCGCCCGTCACGCGCACTTCCATGGTGGCGGCGATGTCGCCGCGCACCTGCAGCGAGCCTTCAAAGGTGATGTTGCCGGTGGACAGGTTGACGGCATCTACCTCGACCATCGGGTTCACCTGCACGCCGTGGCTGACCAGCGTGGGCGTGCCGGCGATGGTGGCGCGCAGCAGTAGCGGGTCTTCGGGGTCCACGGCGACGCCGCTTACGTCCTTGGAGAAGGGCGTGTCGGGCAGTTCTTCCGGCATCACCGGTTCGCCCAGCACGTTGACGCCGTCCACGCCGGGCAGGGGCGGGTACCGGCGCATCAGGGGCGTGCCCGGCGACACCAGCAGCAGGCTGCCCAGGTCGCGGTAGTCCACCTGGGCCAGTTCGTCGATTTCCTGCGCGCGCGGCTTGAGGCGGTCCAGCAGGCTTTCGAAACGGGTGGGGGTGCCGCGGGTGGGCGGCGTGCCTTGGGCAATGACGACGTTGTCGCCGCTGCCCTTTTCCACGGCCTCGGCCAGTGCCTGTTCCTGCACGCCATGCACAATGCCTCGGTCGGCTACGGCCTGGCGCAGCGTGTCCAGGGTGACGGGTTGCCCGCCCCGGGGCGGGTGCAGCGTCAGCAGCGCGGTCATGCGGTCGGGGTCGAGCTCCAGCTCGAACGAGCCATCCATCACCTGGCCGACCGGAAACTGAATCGGTTCGGCGGTGCTGCGGCAACGGTCGATGAAGGCCAGCACGGCGTGGTTGTCCAGCGCCTCGGCGCTCCAGCCTTGGGCGACAGCGGCGGTAGTCAGCGTTTCCCAACTGGGAATGTCGGTGTTGATGATGGGGGCTGCCCCAGCCAGGGCTTCCTCAGGGAGGGCTTCCTCCAGGAGGGCTGCCCCATCGCTGTCCGCGTCGGCTTCCCGGGCATCGTCGCCGCTGTTGTCCGCATCCGCTGCACTGGCCGCGGGAGAAGGGGCCGGGGGCGCAGGGTCGGGGTCGGGGCGCGGCGGGGGCGTGTAAATTGCCGACAGGACGTTGGTGCTGGCGTCCAGCACCAGCTGCAACGTGTTTTCTGCGTCCATCTTTGCCTCTCCCAGCCTGGCACGAGCGGCCAGGTTCAATCATTTGGTAAATAAACGAAATATTGCGACATATTAGCCTAGTCGTCCGCCGTATGCCCTAGGTAAGTCCCCGATGTTTTCGAAGTTTTCCGGGGGCGGCCAGGGCGGGGTCAGGACTAGGACGTAGGACCGAGCGACAAACCGATTTGATCGCCGCAGCATAGGGGCTCGCCAACGCGTCTTCGGACGCCGCCGGAGCCCCAACCATGGACCCACGACACCGAGGTAACCCGCCAACGTACTCCGCCTTCTTTTGCGCCCTGTTGGCGCGCACCGGCGGCTTGGCGATGTTGATGGCGCTTGTGGCGGGTGCGCTGGCGCTGGCGCCCGCAAGCCCCGCACAGGCCGCCGAAGTCTACCGCTACAAAGACCCCTATGGCGTCTGGCGGGTCATGAAAGTGCCCACGGGCTATGCCAAGCATTACAAGCGGGCGCAGGCGCGCACGGCCTGGCGCCGTAACACCACCACCAAGGTCTGTCTGGAATGTGCACCAAAGCAGGGCGACGGTGCGCGGCTGGCCACGCTGGCGCCGACGGCCCGGGCGCAACGCTGGGGTGAGATCAAGCTGCCCACCGCGCATGACAGCCTGATCGAGCGGGCCGCCAAGGATTCCGGCGTGGACCGGGCCTTGCTGACGGCTGTCATCGCGATCGAGTCCGGTTTTCGCAGCGACGCGCGCTCGCCCAAGGGCGCGCTGGGGTTGATGCAGTTGATGCCGGCCACGGCGGCGGCGGTGCTGGCGGTGGATGATATTGAACGCGCGCTGGTGGACCCGGCGACCAATGTGAAGGCGGGTTCGCGCCATTTACGTCGGCTGATCGACCAATACCCTGGCCGGCTGGACCTGGCGCTGGCGGCGTACAACGCGGGCGAGGGGGCGGTGCGCAAATACGATGCGGTGCCGCCGTATGCCGAAACCCAGGCGTATGTCAGGGACGTGACCGCCCTGTACGAACAGTACAAGACGCCCTGAGGAGGGCGTTCTGGGTGGTGGGGTTTTGAGGGGATCCCCCAGCAGGGACCCCCAGCCGCTTACATCGCGGCGAAGACCTTTTCGGCGATGTCCAGTGTGGACTTGATCACCGCGTCGTCGTGCGTGGCCGACACGAAGCCGGCTTCGAACGCGGACGGCGCGAAGTGCACGCCGTGGTCCAGCATGGCATGGAAGAAGCGATTGAACGCCGCCGTGTCGCACTTGGAGACCTCGGCGAACGAAGTGGGCACCGTGTTGCTGAAATAGATGCCGAACATGCCGCCCACCGAATCGGCCGAAAAAGCCAGGCCGGCGGCGCGCGCGCGTTCTTGCAGGCCCTGGGCCAGCTTGGCGGTTTGCGCCGACAGCTTGTCGTAAAAGCCGGGCGCGGCAATCAGGCGCAGCGTGGCCAGGCCGGCGGCCACGGCCACCGGGTTGCCGGACAAGGTGCCCGCCTGGTACACGCCACCCAGCGGGGCGATGTGCTTCATGACTTCAACGCTGCCACCGAACGCGCCCACCGGCATGCCGCCACCAATCACTTTCGCCAGCGTGGTGATGTCCGGCTTCACGCCGGTCAGCCCCTGCACGCCTTGCGGACCCACGCGGAAACCCGTCATGACTTCGTCAAAAATCAGCAGCGCGCCGTGCTGCGTGCAGACTTCGCGCAGGCCTTCCAGGAAGCCGGCCGTGGGCTTGATCAGGTTCATGTTGCCGGCGACGGGCTCGACGATGATGCAGGCGATGTCGGCGCCGTGCTGGGCGAAGGCCTCGCGCACCGCATCCAGATTGTTGTATTCCAGGGTCAGCGTGTGCGACACGAATTCGGGCGGCACGCCGGCCGAGCTGGGGTTGCCGAAGGTCAGCAGGCCCGAGCCCGCCTTGACCAACAGGCTGTCGGAATGGCCGTGGTAGCAGCCTTCGAACTTCACGATCTTGGCGCGGCCGGTGGCGCCACGCGCCAGGCGGATTGCCGTCATGGTGGCTTCGGTGCCGGAGCTGACCAGGCGCACCTGCTCCAGTGACGGCAGGCGCGAGATCAGCACTTCGGCCAGTTCGATTTCGGCTTCGGTGGGCGCGCCGAACGACAGGCCGTTGACGGCGGCTTCCTGCACCGCGCGCACCACGTCGGGATGCGAATGGCCCAGGATGGCGGGGCCCCACGAGCCCACGTAATCGATGTACTGCTTGTCGTCCGCGTCCCACACGTACGGGCCTTGCGCGCGCTTGATGAAGCGCGGCGTGCCGCCCACGGAGCGGAAAGCGCGCACGGGCGAATTGACGCCGCCGGGGATGCTGAGGCAGGCGCGTTCAAAAAGCTGTTCGTTACGGGACATGGCGTTCAAGGCTTGCGTAAAGGGTTGACGGAATAGGGCGCGGAGCAGGCCGCCGCGGCGGCGCGGATGCTGGGCGCTTCGAAAAGGGCGGTGATGACGGCGATGGCGTCGGCGCCGGCTTGCGCCACCAGCGGCGCGTTGTCGGGCGTGATGCCGCCGATGGCCACCACGGCGGGGCGGGGCGCATCACGTTCGTCGACCAGGCGGCGGGCTTCGGTCAGCACCGACAGCGGCGCGCGCACGGTGTCGGGTTTGACGGTGGACGCGAACATGGCGCCGAAGGCGATGTAGTCGGCGCCCGCGTCCAGCAGTTCGCGGGCGCGAGTCAGGTCGTCGTAGCTGGAACCGCCCAGGATCAGGTCGGGGCCGGCTTCGGCGCGGATGCGCGCCAGGCTTTCGTCGTCGCGGCCCACGTGCGCGCCGTCGGCGCCCACGTCCAGCGCCAGGCGCCAGTCGTCATTGATCAGGAACACCACGCCCAGCTCGCGGCACAGCGGCGCCAACGCGCGGGCCTGTTCGGCGCGCACCGCGTCGGGCACGTTCTTGCGCCGCAATTGCAGGGAACGCATCCCGCCCTCGGCGGCCTTGCGCACGGCTTGCAGCAGGCGGTCGGTGTCGTCCCATTCAGGCGTGACGCCATACAGGCCGGCAGGAAAGCGCAAGGGTTTCATTGCGGTTGGATCCGGTTGGGAATGCGCCGGCCCATGCCCGGCAGGAAACTGGCCGCGACCGACGCATCGGCGTGCGCCAGGCCTTGGCGCACGGCCTCGGGCATGTCCAGCCCGCGCGCCAGCATGGCGGTAATGGCGGTGGCGGCCAGGCCGCCGGCATCGCCATTGCGGTCGGGCGGCGTCTGCCACGGCCAGGTGTGGGTTTGGCCGTTGGGGCCCAGCAGCACATTGGCAAAATGGCCGGGCCGCTGCGGGCTGCCCAGCACCAGCACCCATTGCGCGCCCGCCGCCACCAGGGCGTGCATGGGCGAAGGTGCGTCCCCGATATCGATGTCGCCGTCGGCGTGCCACTGCGCCAGGCGCAGATGCTCGATGATCACCAGATCGGTCTGCGGCAGCACCAGTTCAAGCGTAGCGGCCAGGAGGTCGTCGGCCTCGTCTTCGTCGGCGGCATCGGTGGGCACCGGGGCGCGCTGGCCCAGGTGCAGCACCAGCGGCACCTGGCTGTAGTCGGCGGCGACTTGGGCTGCCACGCTGGCAGTTTCAGCGGTGTATAGTCCGCCCACCTTGATGGCCTGCACGGACATGTCTTCCAGCAGGCAGCGTGCCTGGTCGTCCAGCAGGTCGGGCGAAACGGGATGGATTTCTTCGATGCCGGCAGTGTCCTGCACGGTCAGCGCGGTCACGGCCGCCAGGCCATGGCAGCCCAGCCGGGCGCAGGTGACGGCATCCGCGGGCAAGCCGTCGGATCCCGAGGGATCGAACGGGCCGAAGACCAAAACGAGGGGGGGAGTAACGGGGGCCACGTAGACAGCGCTTGAGCTTTGAGCGGAGTACCCGGATTCATTTTGAGGTGAATCAGGGGAACCCCTATTGGGTTTCGGTAAGATTGTCCCCATTCTAATGGAAGCCCCCCACCTTTGCCCCGCCACGGGGAACCGGGTGGGGTTTTGATGTAAGAGAGAACTATGCGTACTTGGATGTGTCTGATTTGTGGCTGGGTCTATGACGAAGAGGCCGGCCTCCCCGACGAAGGCATTGCTCCCGGCACCCGCTGGGAAGACGTGCCGCCGAACTGGGTCTGTCCCGAATGCGGCGCCCGCAAAGAGGACTTTGAATTGATGGAAATCTGAACCCGACCCGCTGACCCATTCCGCCAGGGCTCGTAAGATGGGGCATGACCCCATCCCACGTAACCAAAGACGGTCTGCCGCCAGGCAAGACGGCCACGCTCGCGTGTGCGACGTCCACGGTTCTTTCAGACTACCCAAAGGGGTTGCCATGACGGAAAAACACCACGAATCCGCCGCATCGCAGGCGGCCAACTTTGCCAACCAGTTCCTGATCGCCATGCCTGGCATGGTGGAAGGCAGCCTGGCCGGCTCGGTCATCTACGTGTGCGAACACACCGAACGCGGCGCGCTGGGCCTGGTCATCAACCGGCCCACGGACCTGACCCTGGGCACCTTGTTCGAGCGCATCGAATTGACGCTTGAAATCGGCCCGGTCAAAGACACGCTGGTTTACTTCGGCGGCCCGGTCCAGACCGACCGCGGCTTCGTGCTGCACGCGCCCGCCGGCGACTACAGTTCCAGCATCAAGATGGGCGCCATGGCGCTGACCACCTCGCGCGACGTGCTGCAAGCCGTGGCCGACGGCAATGGCCCCGCCCGCATGCTGGTCACGCTGGGTTATGCCGGCTGGGGCGCTGGGCAACTGGAAAGCGAAATGGGCCAGAATGCCTGGCTCAGCGTGGGTGCCGACGACCACATCATCTTCGACGTACCCGCCGAAGACCGCTACCCCGCCGCGCTCAAGCTGCTGGGCATTGATCCGGTCATGCTGGCGGGCGATGCGGGCCATGCCTGAAGAAACACTGCTTGGTTTCGACTTTGGCGAAAAGAAGATCGGCATCGCCATCGGCAACACCCTGACGCGCCAGGCGCGCCCGCTGGAAATCATCTTCAGTGAAATCCGCGATGCGCGCTTTGGCCGCATCGCGGCGTTGTTGCAGGAATGGCAGCCCCACCGCGTGGTGGTGGGGCTGGCGCTGGATGCCGATGGCGGCGAACAGCCGGCCACCGCGCGCTGCCGGCGTTTCGCCAATCAACTGCATGGTCGTTTCGGCATCGCGGTCGAGCTGGTGGACGAGCGCGGTTCCAGCATGGAAGCGCAACGCCTTCTGGGCACGCACGCCGCCGATGACGCGATGGCGGCGGCTGTTATCCTGCAACGATATCTCGACACCCTGCCTGCGGCGTAACGCGCCTGGCCCGGCTTTTTCTATGCTGAATCCGCAACTTGATCGCCGCGGCGAACTCATACATCTGCTGACAACGGAAGGGCTGCCCAAGCGCCACGTCGAGCGCTTGCTGGACGCCGCGCGTGCCTATGCGGCAGCGGACGACGCCGGTTCCCCGGCCACTCCGATGCCCGATGGGCACGCCGCGCCATGCCCCGTTTTTCTATCCCTTGGCGATGACCTTGCCGATCGCGACGCCTATGCCGCACTGGCAACGCGGTTGTCGCTCTTGCCCGTGGTGCTGGACGCGCAGGATGTGCAAACCGCGCAAAACGGGCAGCACGCACAACACGCACAACACGCGCCCGACGTGCATGTACCGCCAGGCGCGCCTGCCGGCACCGCGCATGTGGGCGACGCGCTGGCCGAGACGGTGGCGCGCTTGCAGCCCGGCGTGTTGGTGTTGCGCCACGCGGCCAGCGGCGCGGCTCATTGTGCCGCCGCGCACGCTGCGCCGGGCCTGCGTGTCATCAATGCCGGTGACGGTTCGCACGCAGACCCCTTGCCTGCCTTGGCGCTGATACAGGCCATGCTGCACGCCAAGCAGGACCTGACGAATCTGGCCGTGACCTTGGTGGGCGACATCCGCCATTCGCGCCTGGCGCGGTCGGTCATCCACGCCATGACGACCCTGGGCGTGCCCGAGGTACGTGTGGTGGCGCCCCGCACGCTGCTGCCAGAAGGCTTGCCGCAGTTGGGCGTGCGCGAATGCGCGAGCTTGCACGACGGGCTGCAAGCGGCCGACGTCATCATCGTGCTGCCCTTGCAGGTGGAACGCATCAGCGGCGCGCTACTGCCGTCCGCGCGCGAATACGCCCACCTGTATGGGCTGACACCCGTTGCGTTGGCCGCAGCCAAACCCGATGCGCTGCTCTTGCCCGGCGGCGCGCTGACCCCGGGTGTGGAAGTGGATGGCGACGTGGCCGCGGCCCTGCCGCCCGTGCAGGCGCAGTTGGCCGACCTGGAAGACCGCTTGCGCCTGGCCGCCCTGAGCGTGCTGGCCGGAGACACGCCATGAGGCTGCACATCGCCAATGGCCGCCTGATCGATCCCGCCAATGGGGTGGACGGGCAGCATGATCTTTTTCTTGCCGATGGCCGGGTGATGGCCGTGCTGGCGGCTGGCGCCGCGCCGGATGGCTTTCAGGCGGATCGCGTGCTGGACGCGACCGGCCTGGCGGTATTGCCGGGCTTGGTGGACCTGTCCGCGCGCGTGGCCCAGCCTGGCCATGCAACGGGCCTGGCGTTCGCGCCCGCCGAGTTGCGCGCGGCATTGGCCGGCGGCGTGACGCGGCTGGTGATGCCGCCGGATTCAGATTTGGAATCGGCGCTGGACGAACCCGGCAAGGTCGACGCCTTGACGCGCCAGATGGAAGCCGGTCAGCCCCGCATTCATCCGCTGGGCGCGATGACGGTGGGCCTGGCGGGCGAGACGCTGACGGAAATGGGCCTGCTTGCGCAAGCGGGCTGCCTGGCCTATGCGCAAGGCGAGCACGGCATTGCGGATACGCGCGTGCTGTGGGGCGCGATGCGTTATGCCAGCGGGCTGGGCTACACGCTGTGGCTGCGTCCGCAGGACCCATGGCTGGCCCAGGGCGCGGTTGCCGCCAGCGGCGCCTATGCCGAACGCCTGGGCCTGGAAGGCCTGCCGCCGCAAGCCGAGACGGTGGCCCTGAACACCATCTTCGAGCTGCAACGGGCCACCGGCGCGCGCGTGCACCTGACTCGACTGTCCACCGCGCCAGGCTTGGCGTTGCTGCGCGCGGCCAGGCGCGAAGGCCTGGCGGTAACGGCCGACGTGTCGGCGCACAACCTGCACCTGACCGATGTCGATATCGGTTTCTTCGACACGCACTTCCGCCTGCGGCCGCCGCTGCGCGGCCAGCGTGATCGCGACGCCATCCAGGCGGCACTGGCTGAAGGGCTGGTCCAGGCGCTGTGCTCGGATCACACGCCTGTGGACAGGCACGGCAAGGCGGCGCCGTTTCCGCTGTCCACGCCGGGCGCAACGGCTTTGGAACTGTTGCTGCCGCTGACCTTGAAATGGGCGCGCGACCACCGCGTGCCGCTGGCCGACGCGCTGGCTCGGGTCACATCGGGTCCGGGCGCGGTGCTCAGCGGTATCGGCAGCGGCACCAGCACCAGCACCAGCACCAGCAACCCCGCCGCCCAGGCCGGCCAGTTGGGCGTGGGCGCGCCCGCCGACGTCTGCGTGGTGGATCTGGACGCCGAATGGCTGGTGACGCCCACGGCGCTGCAAAGCCGCAGCCCGCATACGCCGTTCGCGGGTATGATGCTGCCCGGTCGGGTACGCGCCACCGTGGTCGGTGGCCAACTGGTCTGGGAGACCTCAGTTTGAAGCTGCTGCGCTTTGTCTTACGGCTGGCCTTGGTGCTGCCTCTGATCGTATTTGGCTTGTTTTGCGTGGGGCTCGTCTACCCCTTCATCCGCCCGCGAACGCGGGCCTGGCTGAACCGGTCGTGGTCGCGCGCGCTGATGGCGGTCTGCGGCCTGAAAGTCAGCTTCAGGGGCGACCCCCGCATGACCGGGCCGGTGCTGCTGGTGGCGAACCATGTCTCCTGGATCGACATCTTCGTCCTGAATTCCGCGCGCCCCACGTCGTTCGTCGCCAAGAGCGAGATCCGTAAATGGCCCGTGATCGGCTGGCTGGTGGCGGGGGCGGGCACGCTCTTCATCGAACGCGGCCAACGCCACGCGGTGCACGCCATGGGCGAGGCCATGCAGGCCCGCTTCAAGCTGGGCGATGCGGTGGGGCTGTTCCCGGAAGGCACGACGACGGAAGGCTTCGACCTGCTTCCCTTCCACGCCAGCCTGTTCGAACCGGCGCGTTCAGCGGCCGTGGAAATTCAACCCGTGGCCTTGCGCTTCCTGCGCGATGGCAAGCGCGACGGCTTCGCGGCGTTCGTGGGCGAAGAAAGCCTGGTGGCCAATCTGTGGCGCGTGCTGGGCGCCACGGGCTTGTCCGTCGAAGTGGTGTTTCTGCCGGTATTGGCGGCAAGGCATCCGGATGGCAGCTTGCCGACCCGGCTCGAGCTGTCGCATCAGGCGCGCGACGCGATCCTGAGCGTGCTGTAAAGGCCTTTCCCCCTACACCCCGCCGGAAAACTCGCAGCAGCTTTCCGCCAGTTCCGCCACGCTTTCACAGAACGCCACGTCCGCGTCACGGCGGAACATCGCGCTGTAGACCGATTGCGGCGGCGCGGTGCTGGTACGCGCAATCACCAACTGCTTCTTGCTGACCATGTCCGCGAAATAATCGCGGGGCAGGCAACTGACGCCGAAGCCGGCGGCAGTCAGGCCCGCCATGGCGATCAGGCTGTTGATCGTGAAGATATTGCTGTCCGGCGTGTGCGGCCGCAGCCAGCCGTCATAGATCATGTTCAAGCCTGACTCGCGGCTTTGACGCAGTAGCGGCAGGCGCGCGATGTCGGCGGGCGTGTAGATGCGGCTGGCGTCGATCAGGTCAGGGCTGCCCATCCAGGCGAATTCCAGGCGTTGCAGCGCCACGACTTGCAAGTTCGGTTCCGCGAATTCCCCGTGCAGGAACGCCATGTCCAACTGCCCCGCCTGCAAGCGCTTGAGCAGGTCGGCCCCGAGGTCGATGTGCGGTTCCAGCGTGATACGCGGATAGTGCGCGCGCAGCAGGCGGATCAAGGCGGGCAGCCACGTCATGGCCGTGATCTCGGTAATGCCGAAACGGAATGTGCCGGTCAGCGTGTGCTGGCCTTTCAGCCGCACCAGCAGGCGGTCGCGATGGCCCAGCATGTCTTCGGCCAGCGCATAGACCTCGTGCCCTCGCGCGGTCAGTTCGGCGCGATGGCCCGAGCGGTCGAAGAGCGCCACGTTGAAGTCCGCCTCCAGCTCCTGGATGCGCTTGGTGATGGCCGATTGGGTGGTGTGCAGCTTCTGCGCCGAGGCGGAAAACGTGCCCAGCCGGACGGTCCAGTACAGGGCCTCGATCTGCTTGAACGTCAGCATGCCGGGCACCGCGTCATAGGGATGTTCATTCCGAAATTTCCGCCTAGGGCTAACCCCTATATTCCAAAAATTGATGAGGCTCGTGGAAATTTAATCCCTTTTTCTGAAAACGAAAAGCTCGCAACATGCCATCTGATTGTTCACCCGGCCGGCCTGCATCCTGAAAAATCCACAGGGTTGCCGGCGGCTACCGACCCAGGAACTGCAGATCGTCATGGCCAATATCCTTACCGGCGCCCGCCAATTGCCGGCTTCCCCCGTTGCCCCCGCCGCCATTCTTGAAGCGCTTGCCGGCATCGTCACGCCCCACCTTAGCGACAACCTGGCGCGCCGCGAGGGCATCTCGGGCCTGCACCGCTACAACGGCAGCGGCAAGCTCGTGGGTACCGCGCTGACGGTCAAGACGCGTCCGGGCGACAACCTGATGATCTACAAGGCCATGATGCAGATCCAGCCCGGCCACGTGCTGGTGGTGGACGCGGGCGGCGACCTGTCCAACGCCGTGCTGGGCGAAATCATGAAGCGCTACCTGCAGTTGCATGGCTGCGCGGGCGTGGTGGTGGACGGCGCCATCCGCGACGTGGCCGCGTTTGAAGCGGACAGCTTCCCCTGCTATGCGCGCGGCCACATCCATCGCGGCCCCTACAAGGACGGCCCGGGCGAGGTCAACGTGCCCGTGTCGATTGGCGGGCAGGTGGTCAACCCCGGCGACATCATCGTGGGCGACGAAGACGGCCTGGTCTGCTTTGCCGCGTCCGACGCGGAAAGCCTGATTGCCGCCGCGCACGCGCATGCGGCCAAGGAAGAACGCATCATGGCCGAGATCGCCCTGGGCGATAAGACGCAAAGCTGGATGCAGGCCGCCTTTGCCGCCAAGGGGCTGGCATGAGCGCCGCCGACACCGCCTTCCTGGCTGAACGCGCCCGCGCGATCAAGCCGTCGCCCAGCATGGCCGCCAAGACGCGCGTGGACCAGTTGCGCGCGGAAGGCCGCGACATCATCGACTTCACCGTGGGCGAACCTGACCTGCCCACGCCCGCGCATATTGTGCAGGCGGGCATCGATGCGCTGAACAGCGGCGACATCCGCTACACCGCGTCGGCCGGCGCCAAGCCGCTGCTGGAAGCCGTGCGCGCCAAGTTCCAGCGTGAAAACGGCCTGGACTACGGGCTGGACGAACTGATTGTCGGCGTGGGCGCCAAGCAGTTGATCTTCACCGCGCTGGCCGCCACCGTGCAGGCGGGCGACGAAGTCATCATCCCCGCGCCGTACTGGGTGTCGTACCCGGACATGGTGCTGGTCAACGATGGCACGCCCGTGGTGCTGGCCTGCCCTGAAGCCGATGGCTTCAAGCTGACGCCGCAAGGGCTGGAACACGCCATCACGCCGCGCACGAAATGGGTGCTGCTGAACACGCCCAGCAATCCTACCGGCGCCATGTACAGCGCGAACGAACTGCGTGCCTTGGGCGAGGTGTTGGCGCGCCATCCCCACGTGTGGCTGATGACGGACGAAATCTATGAACACCTGGCCTACGGCGACGCGCGCCACGCATCGCCCGCCGCGGTGGTGCCGGCGTTGGCGGGCCGCACGCTGACGATCAATGGCGTGTCCAAGGCCTACGCCATGACCGGCTGGCGCCTGGGTTACGCCGGTGGCCCCAAGCCGCTGATCAAGGCCATGGCCACGCTGATCTCGCAAAGCACCAGTTGCGTCAGCGCCATCAGCCAGGCAGCCGCGCGCGTGGCCTTGACCGCCGACCAGCGCTGCGTCAGCGATGCCGCCGCCGTGTTTCACGCGCGCCGCGACCGCATCGTGGCCCTGCTGAACGCGGTGCCGGGCATCCGCTGCCCGGAGCCTCAGGGCGCGTTCTATGTCTATCCGTCGGTCGAAGGCCTGCTTGGCAAGCGCACGCCGGCCGGCCGCGTGTTGGAAAGCGATCTGGACGTGGTGATGTACCTGTTGGACGAGGCCGGCGTCGCCGTGCTGGACGGCGCGGCCTATGGCTTGTCGCCCTACCTGCGGCTGAGCTTCGCCACGTCGATGGAGAACATCGAAGAAGGATGCCGCCGTATCAACAGCGCCTGCGCGGCGCTGCGTTGAACGTGCTTTTTCAGCAGTACCCATAACGGGCAGTACCCATACCTATATTCAAGGGGAATTACCATGAAGACCACCATTGCTTCCTTCGTTGCCGCCGTCGGCCTGGCCGCCACGCTGGCGCCCGCCGCGCATGCGGACACCGTGCAAGACATCAAGGCGCGCGGCAAATTCATCTGCGGCACCATGGGCACCGCCGAACCCTTCAGCTTCCAGGACCCGAAGACGCGCGCCGTCGTCGGCTACGAAGTCGATATGTGCCAGGCCGTGGCGGATAGCCTGGGCGTGCCGCTGGAACTGAAGCTGATCGCCGTCGAGGCCCGCATCCCCGAACTGATTGCCGGCCGCGTCGACGTGGTGGCCGCCAACCTGGGTTGGAGCCCCGACCGCGCGAAGCAGATCGACTATTCGCATCAGCATTTCGTGAGCCTGCAGAAGATCCTGGCGCGCGAGTCCGAGAAAGACGTGAAGGCGCCTGCCGACCTGGCGGGCAAGCGCGTCAGCGCCGTGCGTGGCTCGTCCTCGGAGCAGGGCGCGCGCAAGAACATCCCGAATGTGGATACGGTGACGTTCAAAGACCCCAGCGGCGCGTTCCTGGCGCTGCAACAGGGCAAGGTCAGCGGCTTTGTGGCGTCGGAAATGATGCTGGTGAAGCTTCAGCAGCAGGCCGCCGGCAGCGCGGTGCCCGTGAAGATTCTGCAACCGGCGCTGTTTGTTGAACCCTGGGGCATGGGCGTGCGCAAGGGCGACACCGCCATGCTGAATCAGGTGAACAAGGTGCTGGACGGCATGGAGGCCTCGGGCCAGGCCGCCAAGCTGTTCGACAAGTGGTTTGGTGCGGGCACGCAGTTCAACCTGAAGCGCGACTTCCGCATCGAAGCCATCAAGGGTTGATGCGCGCACGCGCTGGAGCCTCTTTCGATGCACTACGTTTTCGACTTCAGCGCCATTTTCCAAGGCGAGTACCCGGACTGGCTGCTCAGGGGGTTGATCACCACCCTGGCGCTGGCCGGGCTTTCCTGGATTCTGGCGTTCTGCCTGGGCAGCCTGCTGGCGGTGATCCGCCTGACGGGCTCGCCCGTGGCCAACGCGGTGATCGCGGTGTACGTCGCGTTCCACCGTAACGTGCCCATGCTGGTGCACATCCTGTTCTGGTACTTCGGCGTGCCGGCGTTGCTGCCGCAAGGCTTGAGTGATTGGCTCAACAGCCACGGCAGTGAATTCATCATGTCGTGCATCGCGATCGGGCTGGTGATGTCGGCCTACATCTGCGAAGACCTGCGCAGCGCCGTGCGCGGCATTCCGCCGGGGCAGGTGGAAGCATCGCGCGCGCTGGGCCTGAGCTTTCTGCGCACCATGCGTTGCGTGGTGCTGCCGCAGGCGTTTCGCATCGCGATTCCGCCGCTGCTGAACCAGACACTGTTGCTGTTGAAGAACACCAGCCTGGCGATGGCGATCGGCGTAACGGAACTGACAGCGGCGGGGCGTGAGATCGAGAACTACACGTTCCGCACCTTTGAGGCCTATGCCGTGGTGACGGTCATCTATCTGTTGCTGTCGTTCTTGATCATGGGCGGCGGCGCGATCTTGCAACGACGTTATCGTCCGCTGGGGGCGCGCTGAGATGTGGGACATACTGAAAGACAATTGGCTGCTGCTTCTGATCGGGCAGTATCCGCACGGCCCGATAGGCGGGCTGGTGGCCACGCTGGGCCTGGCGGCCGTCAGCCTGACGCTGGCCTTGCCTTGCGGCGTGCTGCTGGCGCTGGGCCGCATCAGCCCGTACCGCATCTTCTACTGGCCGTCGTCGGCGGTGGTGTATCTGGTGCGCGGCCTGCCGCTCTTGATGTTCATCTTCTGGGCGTACTTTTTTGTACCGATCATCATCGGCCGCCCCGTCGCGGGCACGACCACGATGGTGGTGGCGCTGGTCTGCTACGAAAGCGCCTACCTGGCCGAGATCATCCGCGCGGGCATCCAGGCCTTGCCGCCGGGGCAGCAAGAGGCCAGCCGGGCGTTGGGCTTGTCGTACATGCAGACGATGCGGCGGGTGATTTTGCCGCAGGCGCTCTACAACATGCTGCCCAGCATGCTGAGCCAGTTTGTGTCGACGGTGAAGGAAACGTCGCTGGCCTATGTGATCAGCGTGCAGGAACTGACCTACGCCGCCAACCAGATCAACAGCGTCTTGCTGACCAAGCCGTTTGAAGTGTTCGGCCTGCTGGCGATGACGTATTTCATTCTGAATTTTGGCCTGAGTTCATTGGTGCACCTGACCGAACGACGTATCGGCAGGCGGCGCGCCGGGCTTGGGGCTGTTTCTAAAGTGGTGCCGACATGATCCGATTTTCACAAGTGCAGAAGTGGTATGGCGACTACCAGGCGCTGGCCGATGTGACTGAAGAGGTCACGCAAGGAGAGGTGGTGGTGGTGTGCGGGCCGTCGGGGTCGGGCAAGTCGACGCTGATCCGTACCGTGAACCGCCTGGAACCTATCCAGAAGGGCGTGATCGAGGTCAACGGGCAAGATATCTATGGCCCGAAGGTGCACCTGGATCAGTTGCGCAGCCATATCGGATTCGTGTTTCAGCAGTTCAACCTGTTCCCGCATTTGTCGGTGCTGGAAAACCTGATGCTGGCGCCGCTGCAACTCAAGCGCGCAAAACGCGCCGAGGCCCGCGAGCGGGCGATGCAGTTGCTTGAGCGGGTGGGCCTATCGCACAAGGCAGAGGCGTACCCCGCCCAGCTTTCAGGTGGGCAGCAGCAACGGGTAGCGATTGCGCGGGCGTTGGCGATGAACCCGCCGGTGATGTTGTTTGATGAGCCGACCAGCGCGCTGGACCCGGAGATGGTGGGCGAGGTGCTTCAGGTGATGAAGGGGTTGGCCCGCGACGGGATGACGATGGTGTGCGTGACGCACGAGATGGGGTTCGCACGAGAAGTGGCGGACCGGGTGTGGTTCATGGACGCGGGGCGGATCGTGGAGACGGGAACGCCGGAGGCGTTTTTTAGCAGGCCGGGAACGGTGCGGGCGCAGAAGTTCCTGGCGGAAATTCGGCATTGAGTGTTTGCGGAGAGATGGGTTGCGCGCGTTCGTGGATTGGGTTCTTTTGGCGGCCTTGGCGCGCTTCACCCATCCTACGGGTGTCGTTTTGGGTGTGGCTGTTTGATGGGTCGCGCGCGTTCGTGGATTGGGTTCTTTTGGCGGGCTCGCCGCGCTTCACCCATCCTACGGTTTGGGATCGTAGGATGGGTGGAGGGCGAGATGGTTTGCCTGGGAAAGCCGGTGCTGGCCGCCCGGAACCCATCTGCAGCGGTTGCGCGATGGGTCGTGCGCGTTCGTGGATGAGGTTGTTTTATCGACCCCGCCGCGCTTCATCCCGCGTACAGCTTATTCCGACAACGGATCCTGGAACTGCGAACACTTGACCTGCACCAGCTTGCGGTCCTGCAAGCGTAGCGCGGTCAAGGATCCGCCCCAGACGCAGCCGGTGTCCAGGCAGATGACGTCGGGGCGCTGCAGCAGGCCCAGCGTGGACCAATGGCCGAACACCGTCGTGATGTCGCGCGTAGCGCGGTTGGGGACGTCGAACCAGGGCACAAGGCCTGGCGGCCACGCGCCGGGGGTGACCTTGGTGGCGAACTCCATGTGGCCGTTCGGCGTGCACAGGCGGATGCGTGTCAGCGCGTTGATGATGACTCGCATCCGTTTGCCGCCCTTGTGGTCTTCTTTCCACGTGGCCGGCTCGTTACCGTACATCTTCTGCAGCGCCTTCTGCCAGTTCGGCCCACGCAAGGCGTCCTGCACTTCACCCGCCAGGGCCAGCGTCTTGGCCACATCCCACTTGGCCAAGGTGCCCGCGTGCACCAGCAGGTGACCCTGTTCAAAATGCGCCAGAGGCCGAAAACGTAGCCAGTTGATCAGGTCGCTGGCGTCCGGCGCTCGCAGGATTTCGTCCAGCGTGTCCGACTTGGACGGCTTGCGCACCCCGGCGGCGGCAGCCAGAAGGTGCAGGTCATGGTTGCCCAGCACCGAGGTCGCGCGGTCACCCAGGTCGATGATGCGACGCAGGGTTTCCAGCGACTGCGGGCCACGGTTGACCAGGTCGCCTGCGAACCAGAAGCGCGAGCGGGGATCTCCGACCAGGTCGGGGTGGGCCAGCAAGCGATCCAGCGGCGAGCAGCATCCCTGCACGTCGCCGATCATCCAGATACTGCCGTTCATGCGGGACTCTTGCTCCAAGGCCAACGTTGTTGGACGATGCGGGTAATGGTGTGGCGGTATTCCATATAGCTCATGGCGCTCAGCGCCAGCGCCATGGCGCCGATGTTCGGACCCAGGGCCGTCAGCCAGGGCGGCCACTTGCCCAGCATGCCCACGTTCAGGGCCAACTGGTTCAGCATGAAGAAACCCACGCCCAGCAAGATGCCGATGAACACCTTTGCGCCCACGCCGCCGCGACGCGTCTGCATCAGGCCAATGGGGGCGGCAATCGTGATCATCACAAGCAGGGTGAAGGGATACGCCAGTTTGCGCCACAGGGCAACAACCTGTCGACCATATTGCAGTTGGTTGTCGCGCAGGTACTCCACATAGTCCAACAAGGTGATGATGGACATACGCTCGGGCGTCAGCACACGGGCCAGCAGGCGTTCGGCGCTAAGGGTCGTATCCACCGTGCGCTCGGGCAGCTTCACCACCGAGGCGGGCGGGTTCTTGGGTTGACGCGCGTCGGCCAGGGCGTCGGCCGCGTCATCATCCAGGCGCGTTTCCGATACGTCCTTGAGCACCAGGTCGCCGTGGGCGAACGAGCCGGTGGGCGCGGTGGACAACGCGGTCAGGGTCTGGTCTTTCTTGAATTCGTACAGGGTGATGCCGGCCACCTGGCCGTCGCCCTTGAGTTCGGCGATGTTGATGATGCGCATGCCGCCGTTGGCGGTGGGTTCCTTGAACCAGTAGCCGCTGTTCAGGCGGTCGCCGCCGGCCTTGCCGCGAAACATCAGATTGGCCTCGCCGCTTTTGATCTCGGCCCAGGGCGTGACGTATTCGGACAACAGGGCGGCGCCGATCATCAGCGGGATGGTCACTACCCACAGCATGCGCAACAGGCGCATGCCACTGACGCCCGACACGCGCAGGATGACAAGTTCGTTGCGCTGGGCCAGGCCGGCCAGCGCCAGGATCGCGCCGATCAGCAGCCCGATGGGCAGCAGGTCGTACAAGCGGGTGGGAATGGCCAGCGCCTGCATGTAGAGCAGGGCCATCATGGAGAACTTGTCGCCCACGTTGTCCAGGTCGTCCACCAGCGCGAAGAACGTGAAAAGGCCTAGCAGGGCCATAAGGACCACTGCACAAGAGCGATAGATCTCGCGGGCCAGGTAGCGACGGGCGGTACGCATGAAAATGATGGGGGAGCGCTAAACGTGAAAGCTTAACAAATCCCGCCGCCCAGGGTGGGGATGGCAGGATGCCGGTGCGCGCTTTTACGTGTCAGGGAATGTCAACCATCCGCATGCGGCGGGTCAGGACACCCACGCGGGAGTTCAGGTAGTTGGAATTGCGGCGGGTGTCGTAGAAGCGGGGGTTGGGCAGCATGGCTGCCAGCCGGGCCGACTGGCTGGCGCTGAGGTTGGCGGCCGAGGTATTGAAATAGTGCTGTGCGGCCGCCTGTGCGCCGAACACGCCCACGCCCCATTCCGCCACGTTCAGATACAGCTCAAGAATGCGTTCCTTGGTCATGACGTGTTCGATCATGTAGGTCAGCACCAATTCCTGGCCCTTGCGGATGTAACTGCGCGAACTGGACAGGAACAGGTTCTTTGCCAATTGCTGGGTGATGGTCGAGCCGCCGCGCATCTTGCTGCGTCCTGCCTCTTCCTGCCTTTGGTTGTATTCCCAGGCCTTGCGGATGGCGTCCCATTCGACGCCATCGTGTTCGGTGAATCTGGAATCTTCGGAGGCCACCACCGCGCGCTTCAGATTGCGGCTGATCTTGTCGTAGGGCACCCAGTCGTACTTCAGTTGGAAGGCCGGGTTGCCTTCGCGCAGGCGCGAGCGTTCTTCGCGCATGATGGCGCTGCTGCCGGGGTCGCGGTAGTTGAACCAGACCACCTGGGCGAACAGCCAGAACTGATAAAGCAGCACCGCGCACAGCAGCGCCATCAGCACGCCGGTGGTGATCCGGAACCAGGATCGGCCTTGCTTGCGCGTCGCCATGCCGCTCAGCGTCCGGCCACAAGGGCCTCGCGCAGCGCCGCCAGCACGGGGGCTGGGTCGGGGCGCACGCCGTGCCAGATGAAAAAGCTTTCAGCGGCCTGGCCTACCAGCATGCCCAGGCCGTCAGCCGTCAGCGCGGCGCCGTCGGTTTCGGCCTGCTGCATGAAGGCGGTGGGTCTGGCGCCATACATCATGTCGTAGGCCGCCGCGCCATCGGCGTACAGCCCCGGCGGCAAGTCCGGCGCGGCATCCTGCAAGCCGCTGGCCGTGGCGTTGATGACCACGTTCCAGCCGCCAGGCCGCGCGGCGTCCGAGAGCCCGCCCGCCGTGACCTGGGTTTGCGGCGACACGCCGCTGGCGCGCCAGGCGTCGGCCAGTTCCAGCGCCTTGGACGCAGTACGGTTGACGATATGGATGCGCGCGCAGCCGGCTTGCGCCAGTGGTTGCAACACGCCCCGGGCGGCGCCGCCGGCGCCCACCAGCAGCACGGCGGCGTCCGGCAGGCGCACGCCCAGGCGCAGCAGGTCGGACACCAGGCCAACGCCGTCGGTATTGCAGCCGTGCCAGGCGCCATCGCGCCAGGACAAGGTGTTGACCGCGCCGGCCAGCCGCGCGCGGGTGGACAGATGGCCCGCCGCCAGCGCGTAGGCGTCCAGCTTGAACGGCACCGTCACGTTCAGGCCCTGCCCGCCTTCGGCCACGAAGGCGGCCACGGCATCGGCAAAGCCATCAACCGGCGCCAGCAGCCGCTCATAGCTGAGCGGTTTGCCGGTTTGCTGGGAAAACAGGGTGTGGATCTGGGGCGAGCGGCTGTGCGCGATGGGGTTGCCGATGACGGCGTAGCGGGCAAGAGGGGACGCCTCGGTCATGGAGCTTGTGTTTCCAGGGTGTCGTTGACGAAGTGCCAGGTGCGAGTGATGACCAGCACGTCCGTATCGCGGGCGATATCGGGCGGGAAGGGGGGAAAGGGCGCAGCCAACTGGACAATGCGGCGCGCAGCCTGGTTCAGCACGGCGTGTGGGGACGGTTGGTCGATTTCCACGTCGGCGATGCTGCCGTCGGCACGCACCGATACGGTGATGCGCAACGAACCATAGATGCGTCCCCGGGCTTCGTCGGGATAGTGCTGGGTGCCGATGGCCTCGATGCGGGCGCGCCAGGCGTCCAGGTACGCGGCGTAGCGCGAGGCTTCGGCCGAGGGGGCCACGAATTGCTTGCGCGGTTCATTGCTGTATTGCTGGACCCGTTCGGCCAGGGCGGCGACCTGCGCATTCTGGATGACGCTGGCCTGGTCTTCGGCGTCTTGGCCCAGGTCGGCGCCATCGGGCCACGGGTTCACGGCCTGACGTTCGGCGCCCGCCTTGTCCGTTGAGCGCAACTGGGTCATCAGGCGGGTCTGTTCGGCTTCCAACTGCACCTGGCGGCGGCGCATGGCCTCCAGCACGATGGTCTCGGCGGACTCGCCGGTCTGGGGCAGCGGCGTGGTGGTCATGCCGTGTTCAGCGTTGCCGCCGCCGCTCATCTGGTTCTGGGCCTGGGCGCGCGGCGCCTCGGGCGGCGTTTCGCTGCGCGCGTTCAACAGCACCACTTCCAGGCTGGTCACGGGCGGGCGCGTGAGCGCTGGCGCGCCGAAGCGCCACGCCAGCGCGCCGGCGTGCACCAATAGCGATATTGCAATGCCGATACGCAGGTAGTGCTGGGCGGGAGCGCCCAGCCACCGCAGGTAACGGCCTAGCGGGGAGGGGGAGTCAGGGCGTTGCACGGTCGCATTGTAAGGCGAGTCCGCGTCGGTCGGCCATGCCGACCGACCGCTGTGTAACAGCTTTTGGACGGCACGCCGCAAGGTGGCCACGCCGTCGCGCACCCACTGACGCTGTGGCCGGGTTGGGGCGTTGGGTGGTTACGGGCGCTTGATGGGTTGCGCGCGCGGGGCCGTGTTTCAGTTGCATGAAGCCCTGCGCGCTTTACCCATCCTACGTGGCCGGGCTGAGTTCGCCTACGTAGCGGCAGTCCAGTTCCAGGCCTAGTTCGTCCATGCCCAGGATGTCGATTTCCACGGCGGTGCCGCGTTCCAGTTCCGGCATGCCGCCCACGCGGGTCACCAGCGGTGCGTTGGCGAAGCGGACCAGGTCGTCGCGCAGCACGTGCGCCACGGTGCGGGTCACGCCGTGCTGCTTGAGCCAGCGCAGGCACCAGTAGCGTTCCATGGCGCTTTGGAATTCGGCCCAGGCGGCGTATTGCGCGTCGAAGGCGCCGATGATGGCGAACAGGTCCGCGTCGCGCGGCTTGAACGGGGCCACCAGGCGCGCCGACACACCGTGTTCCACGGCGGCAATCAACTGCCATTGGTTGACCAGGTCCACGTAGCGGCGCAGCGGCGACGTGCTCCAGGCATATTGCGGCACGCCGATGGCTTCGTGCGGCAGCGCCTGCGTGCTCATGCGCACGCGGCCCGCCTGCTGCGAACGGTAGATGCCCGGCACGCCATGCTGGTGCAGCAGGCCGCCCCACAGGTTGTTGGCCAGGATCATGTATTCGGCCACCATGCGGTCCAGCGGCGCGTTGCGCTGGCGCGGCACCAGGCGCACCGGGGTGTCCGGGTCGTCGGGGTTGCCGTCCAGATAGAAGCTGTATTCCACGCGGGAATTGTTTTCGGGCTTGCCGCGCACGTTTTCGCGTTGCGCCGACAGCGCCTGCGCCAGCTTCCACAGCGGACGCAGCCAGTGGCCGTAAGGAATATCGGCAGACGGGTCGGCCAGGCTGGCCTCGGTGACCTGCGCGTCCAGCATGTTGTGGCGCAGGTTTTCGCGCACCACCACCCGTTCCAGGCGCGTCTCGGATTCAATGACTTCGCCCGTTTCAGGGTCGGCCACCACGTACAGCGACAGCACGGGCACTTCGCGGCCCGCGTCCAGCGAAAACGCCTTGATGACGTTGTCGGGCTGCATCGGGATCTTGTCGCCCGGCATGTAGACGGTGGACAGGCGCGCGCGCGCCAGCTTGTCGAACTCGCTGTCGCGGGTGACCGACAGACCGGGGGCGGCCACGTGCACACCCACGCGCAGGCGCCCGTCGGGCAGCGTGGTGACGGACAGCGCGTCGTCGATCTCGGTGGTGGTGACGTCGTCCACCGAATAGATCTCGGCGTCCGACAGCGGCAGTTCACGGTCGATGGGCGGCAGTTCCAGTTCGGGGAATTCCAGTCCACGCGGGAAGTTCACCGCCAGGAAGCGCCGCTTGTGCAGGGCTAGCGCATGCGGCCACGCGCCCAGTTCCAGCAGCAGGCGGTCGGGGCTCTTGCCCAGCTTGGCGCAGGCGGCGTCCAGCGCCTTCCATTGCTGCGAATTCTTGTCCGGACGGATCAGCAGGGTTTCAGCAACCTGGGCAATGGGCTCGGGCAAGCGGCCCGCGGCCATCTCGTCCACCCATTCCTGTTGCTGCTCGGCCTGGCGCTGCTTTTTTTCCAGCGCGGCCAGCGCGGCGGCCAGGATGTCCGGCGGGGCAGGGCGGTAGCGCCCTTTGCCTCGGCGGTGGAAATACGCGGGCGCGCTGTGCAGGCGCATCAACAGCGCGGCATGTTCCACGGGCGTGGGGGCATGGCCAAAGTAGTCGGTTGCCAGCGAGGGCGTGTCGAATTCTTCCTGGGGGGCACATTCCCAAAGGAATTGCAGGTCCAGCTCATCGGCGGCCGCGGCGGCCTGGCTCATCAGCGCCGCCGGTTCGGGCGACGCGAAATTGAACAGGGTATTGGCGCGCTTGATTTTGCTGCGCTTGCCCGATTCCGACTCCACCTGCAGGCTGGCGTCGGTCTCGGACAGGATGTTGCCGGCCTTGAAGCTGCCGTCATCTTCGTAAAACACATACATGGTGGGGATCTTCCTGGGCGACGCGCACGCGCCGCCTTGCGCAGCTATATAGATAGAGTGTTGATGCCTGGTACTGATTATTGAGGGCGAACCTGCTTGCCGCCAAGGGCGAATTCAAGCACCTCGGGCATCCAACGTTCAAAATCGGACAAACCGTGGTCGCTGCCTTCGACGATACGCTGCTGGCAACCCAGGTAGCGATCGCGCATTTCACGCCAATCCAGCACCTCGTCGCCAGTTGCCGCCAGCAGGAAGTACCGGTCGGGCTGGGTGATGCGAGGCACGTGGATGGCCGCCAATTCGTCCACATATTCGGGCAGAAAGACGAACGGCGCGTTGGAATGATACATGTGGTGCTCGCCGACCTGGGTCGCCAGGTCGCGCGCCGCTTCCACGGCCGGGTTCAGCAGCACGGCCTTGCAACCCAGTTGCTCGGCCAGCCAGGTGGCGTAGAAGCCGCCCAGCGATGAGCCGATCACGGTCAGCGCGCGGGGGCTGTCCGCGCCCTGCAATTGGCGTTGGGCAATGTCCATGCACAGCGCAATGGCTTGCCGGGGGCTGGCGGGTAGCTGCGGGCAGGCCCATAGCGCGGCGAGCCCGCGCTGGGCCATGGCGTCGGCCATCTGCCGGGCCTTGGTGGAGCTTGGCGAGGAACGAAAACCGTGCAGGTAGAGGATCATTTCGTGCTCGTCCAAGAGTGGAGGGTCAGCCGCGCGCCCGCAGCGCGTCCAGCAGCTTGCCGTGGACGCCGCCAAACCCGCCGTTGCTCATGACCAGCACCTGGTCGCCGGGGCGGGCGGCGGCGGTTACGGCCGCGACCAGCGCGTCGATGTCATCGTAACTGGAAGCCCGGTCGCCCAGCGGCGCCAGGACGTCCGCCGGGTTCCAGCCCAAGGCGTGCTTGCCGCTGTGCGCGCCGAAGCAGAACACCAGGTCGGCATCCGTCAGGGCATCGGGCAGGCGGGCGGCCATGGTGCCCAGCTTCATCGTGTTGGAACGCGGTTCCAGCACCGCCAGGATGCGGGCCGATCCGACCTGGCGGCGCAGGCCTTCCAGGGTGGTGGCGATGGCGGTGGGGTGATGCGCGAAATCGTCGTACACCTTGACGCCGTTGACCGTGCCGCGCAGTTCCATGCGGCGCTTCACGCCGGCAAAGCGGGTCAACGCGGCGATGCCGTCGGCGGCCGATACGCCCGCGTGTTCGGCGGCGGCCAGCGCGGCCAAGGCGTTCATGCGGTTGTGTTCGCCGCTGAGGCTCCAGCGCACGGTGCCGGCTTCAACGCCGTTGCGCAGCACGGTGAACGCGCCGTCGTCATCGGGCGGCGAGGCTTGCCAGGCGCCATCGGGACCGAACGTGACGGTTTCAGACCAGCATCCGCGCGCAATTACACGGTCCAGCGCGTCGCAATGGGCCGGGCGCACGATGCGGCCGGACCCGGGGATGGTGCGCACCAGGTGGTGGAATTGGGTTTCGATGGCCGCCAGATCGGGGAAGATGTCGGCGTGGTCGTATTCCAGGTTATTCAGAATGGCGGTGCGCGGGCGGTAATGAACAAACTTCGAGCGCTTGTCGAAGAAGGCCGTGTCGTATTCGTCCGCCTCGATCACGAAGGGACGGCGCGCGGGGTCGTAGCGGGCCGACACTTTCAGGTCCGCCGCCACGCCGCCGATCAGGAAGTTGGGCGCCAGGCCCGCGGCTTCCAATATCCAGGCCAGCATCGAGCTGGTGGTGGTTTTTCCGTGGGTGCCCGCCACGGCAAGCACGTGCGCGCCCGGCAGGATGTTGTCGCCCAGCCATTGCGGGCCGGACACATAGCGCGCGCCCGATTCCAGAATGGCTTCCATCAGCGGGTTGCCGCGGCTGACCACGTTGCCGATCACGTACAGGTCGGGCGCAAGCGCCATCTGTTCGGCGCCAAAGCCTTCGATCAGCTCGATGCCTTGTTCGGATAACTGGGTGCTCATGGGCGGGTACACGCCCGCATCGCAACCCGTGACCTTGTGGCCGGCAGCCCGCGCGATCAGCGCCAAGCCGCCCATGAACGTACCGCAGATGCCAAGAATGTGCAGGTGCATTGAAAACTCTCCTGTCCGGCATTGTATATATAGCGGTGAGCGGCGGCGCCGAGCCGGGGGCGCCGAGCCGGCACCACCCGGGGCCGCCCGGCCACGCCGCAACAACGCGTAAAACAGCGGCAGCGGTTATGATCGCGCCATGAATCGACGCCTACTTCTATCCGCCGGCGTGGCCGTGGCCGCCACGGTTGCGGGCGCCTACACCTTGCTGGGGCAAAAGCCCCGCACGTCTTCGGCACCGGCCGACGCCAGCGACCCCGTCGCCGGACTCATGCAATTGCAGTTGCCCGACCTGAACGGTGCGACGCAGTCGCTGGCCAACTGGAAGGGCCAGCCGATGGTGGTTAATTTCTGGGCGACGTGGTGCGCGCCGTGCGTGCGCGAAATGCCCGAACTGGATGCGCTGCAGAAAAAATACCCGCATGTGCGCTTTGTCGGCATCGGCGTTGATTCCGCCGCCAACATGCAAAAATTTGTCGAGAAAGTGCAAGTTTCCTACCCGCTTTGGGTTATCGGGGTAGGCGCCATCGATACCTTGCGCAAGCTTGGAAACCCCAGCGGCGGCCTGCCTTTTACCATCGTGTTCAATGCTGATGGCGCAATTAACCGGAAAATACTGGGAGAAATCCAACCAGACGACCTGAACAAAACCCTGTCGGGACTGAAGGCGTAAGTCTGTTGGACAAATAATAGGAATTGGCGTAAAAAGCTGGTTTATCGGCTGTTTTGCCAGCAATTCCACCGTTGGCAATCCACTCATTGGCAAGCGCATGGCGCAAAACATACTGGTATTGCATGGCCCGAATCTGAACCTGCTTGGCACCCGGGAACCTCATATCTACGGCAGTTTGACGCTGCCCCAGATCAATGAGCGCCTGGAGCTGCTTGGCGGGGAATTGGGCGCCAAGTTGACTACTTGGCAAGGCAATCACGAAGGTGCGTTGGTCGACCGCATTCAGGCGGCGCGGCAAGACGGCACGGACTTCATCATCATCAACGCGGCGGCTTATACGCACACCAGCGTCGCGATTCGCGATGCGCTGGCTGGGGTCGCGATCCCATTTATTGAAGTACATTTGTCCAATCTGTATAAGCGAGAGCCCTTCAGGCATCACTCTTATCTGTCCGACTTGGCGATAGGCCTTATCACCGGCCTCGGCGCGGACGGCTACGAGGCGGCTCTGCGTTACGCAGTGCGGCACTGATCTCGCACCAAACTCACGGCTTTTACATCTTATACACGGCGCGGGCCCCACGCTGGGACGCCGCCGACACTATCTCGGGAAGCAGCTTCTATGGACCTTCGAAAACTCAAAACCCTGATCGACCTGGTGGCTGAATCGGGTATCGCCGAGCTGGAAATCACCGAAGGCGAAGGCAAGGTACGCATCGTCAAGTTCTCGCAAACCTTGCAGCCGGTGGCTTACCATCAGCCCGAAGCCGGCGTGCCCGCTGCACCGGTGGCTCAGCCCGCCGCGCCTGCCGCGCCGGCCGCCGAAGCCGCCCCGGTCATCCAGGGCCACGTCGTGAAGGCGCCGATGGTCGGCACGTTCTACCGTTCGCCGAACCCGGGCGCCGCTCCGTTCATCGACGTGGGCGCCACCGTCAAGGAAGGCGATCCGCTGTGCATCATTGAAGCCATGAAGCTGCTCAATGAAATCGAAGCCGACAAGTCCGGCGTCATCAAAGAAATCCTGGTCGAAAACGGTGAGCCCGTCGAGTACGGTCAACCCCTCTTCGTCATTGGCTGATAGCTGAAAATGTTCGAAAAAATCCTGATCGCCAATCGGGGCGAAATCGCCCTGCGCATTCAGCGCGCTTGCCGTGAGCTGGGCATTAAAACCGTGGTCGTGCACTCCGAGGCTGACCGCGAGGCCAAGTACGTGCGCCTGGCCGATGAATCCGTGTGCATCGGGCCTGCGCCGTCGCGTGACAGCTACCTGAACATGCCGGCCATCATTTCGGCCGCCGAAGTGACGGATTCCGAGGCAATCCACCCGGGTTACGGGTTCTTGTCCGAAAATGCCGACTTCGCCGATCGCGTCGAAAAGAGTGGCTTCGTCTTCATCGGCCCGCGTCCCGACACCATTCGCCTGATGGGCGACAAGGTCAGCGCCAAGCGCGCCATGATCGAAGCCGGTGTGCCGGTGGTGCCGGGTTCCGAGGGTGCGTTGCCCGAAGATCCGCAGGAAATCATCCGCATTGCGCGCGAAGTCGGTTACCCGGTCATCATCAAGGCAGCGGGCGGCGGCGGTGGCCGTGGCATGCGCGTGGTGTACACCGAGGCCGCGCTCTTGAACGCCGTCACCATGACGCGCTCGGAAGCGGGCGCCGCGTTCAACAACCCGGAAGTCTATATGGAGAAGTTCCTTGAGAACCCTCGCCATGTGGAAATCCAGGTGCTGGCCGATGGCGGCCGCAACGCCGTCTGGCTGGGCGAACGCGACTGCTCCATGCAGCGCCGCCACCAGAAAGTCATCGAAGAAGCACCGGCTCCCGGCATCGCCCGCCGCGCCATCGAGCGCATCGGCGACCGTTGCGCCGACGCTTGCCGCAAGATGGGCTACCGTGGCGCGGGCACGTTCGAGTTCCTGTTTGAAAACGGCGAGTTCTATTTCATTGAAATGAACACCCGCATCCAGGTCGAACACCCGGTCACTGAACTCATCACCGGCATTGACCTCGTGCAGCAGCAGATTCTGATCGCCGCGGGCGAAAAGTTCACGCTGCGCCAGCGTGACATCACGTTCAAGGGCCATGCGATCGAATGCCGCATCAACGCGGAAGATCCTTTCCGCTTTGTGCCCAGCCCCGGCCGCATCACCAACTGGCATACGCCGGGCGGTCCTGGCGTGCGTATCGACTCGCATGCCTACAATAGCTATTTCGTGCCGCCCAACTATGATTCGATGATCGCCAAGGTCATCACGTATGGCGATACGCGCGATCAAGCCCTGGCCCGCATGCGTATTGCGCTGTCGGAAATGGTGGTGGAAGGCATTTCCACCAACATCCCGCTGCATCGTGAATTGCTGCAAGACGCCCGCTTCATTGAAGGCGGCACCAGCATCCACTATCTGGAAAACAAGTTGGCTCAGCGTCCCTGACCGACG
The DNA here is from genome assembly GCF_003994415.1 of Achromobacter spanius. Lineage (NCBI taxonomy): Bacteria > Pseudomonadati > Pseudomonadota > Betaproteobacteria > Burkholderiales > Alcaligenaceae > Achromobacter > Achromobacter spanius. The sequence goes on from NZ_CP034689.1 coordinate 747,324, forward strand.
ACCCCGGGGCCTCACGGCCCCTTTTTACGTTTATGGTCCATCGGGCCGCGGCGCGAGCCGTGGCCCGATGGCCAGATGGAAGAATAATCATGCGTGAACTCGTGCTCCATTGCCTGGAGGCGCAGGCCGAAGCCCTGTCGGATGCGTTGCTGGAAGCGGGCGTGCTGTCGGTATCCGTGGAAGACGCCGACTTCGGCACCGATGACGAACGCCCCTTGTTCGGCGAACCTGGCACCGAGCCCGACATTCAAGCCTGGGACCGCAACCGCGTCGTGGCCTTGCTGCCCGATGGCGCCGACCCCACGCAGATCATGGAAGAGGCCGCCGCGGCGGGCGAGCTGGACCCGGCGCTGTTTGCAGGCTGGACGCTGCGCGACGTGCCGGACGCCGACTGGGTGCGCCTGACGCAATCGCAGTTCGGCCCCATCCATATTGCTGAACGCCTGTGGATCGTGCCCAGCTGGCACCGCGACAACCCCGACGTGCCCGGCCTGGACCCGGCTGCCGCCGAAGACGGCGCCATCCATATCGAACTGGACCCCGGCCTGGCCTTCGGTACCGGCAGCCATCCCACGACGCATCTCTGCCTGGCCTGGCTGGAAGCCGAATTGCCGGCGGGCGCCACGTTGCTGGATTACGGCTGCGGCTCGGGCATCCTGGCCATTGCCGCGCGCAAGCTGGGCGCGGGCCCGACGCTGGCCGTGGACATCGACGCGCAGGCGGTGCAAAGCACGGCCTATAACGCCGAAGTGAACCACGTCGAACTGCAAGCCATGCTGCCCGACGCGCTGGCTGACGGCACCTTTCAGGTGGTGGTCGCCAACATCCTGTCCAATCCGTTGAAGGTGTTGGCGCCGATGTTGGCGGGCCGCGTTGCCGCGGGCGGCCATTTGGTGCTGTCCGGCGTGCTGGAGCGTCAGGCCGAGGAAGTGGCCGCGGCTTACGCGCCCTGGCTTGCCATGTCGGTCTGGCGTGCCCGCGACGGCTGGGTATGCCTGCACGGCCAGAAGGCCTGAATAGCCGGATCGGCAGGATTGCATCACATGGCTCTGACCACCCGCTGCCCGCAGTGCGGCACCACGTTCAAGGTGGTGCCTGACCAGCTTCGCGTTCGCAATGGCCTGGTGCGCTGCGGCGCCTGCTCCACCGTCTTCGACGGCCGCGCCTGCCTGCTGCCCGAAGCGGGATCGCCGCCGCCCGCCGCGCCATCCGTGCCGCCTGCGCCTTCTTCGGCAGCCGCCGCCGCCGCGCCAGTGCTGGCGCCGACGCTGGCGCGCCCGTCAGCCGAGCCGCGCCAGACACCACCCTGGGAAGACGAATCCGCCGCGCCACAGTCGGCTCCCAGTGCGCCTGTTGCGCCCGTCACGCCCACAGCGCCCATCTCACCCACTGCGTCTACCGCACGCGCCGAGCCTGTGATTTCGCCAGTGGCTACGCCCGCGATTCCACCGGCGGTCCTGCGTGGGCGTGATGCGATACGCCGCCCGGTGGAGCCCGAAGACACGCTGCCGGAAGACGAACCCGACGACGATCACGACCTGGAAGACGAAGTCCGTGAAGCGCCGCATGGCCGTGTCGATCAGGGCCGTTCCGATAACTTCCGCACCGATTCCCACTACGAAAAGCCCATCATCGCCTCGCGCGACAGCGAACCCGTCATCAGGTGGGACGACCGCGACACACCCGATGAGCGCGACCACGACGACGATCGCGACCACGACGACGATCGCGACGAGGACCGTGAGCCCGTGCTGGGCGAGGCGCGCACCCGCTACTCCAGCGCCACGGACGTAGGCCGTGCTCCGCCCGAGTTCCTGGATCAGGACCGCAGCGAACGCCGGGGCCTGATGCGCAAGATCTGGGCTTCTGCCTGCCTGCTGGGCCTGATCGCCCTGGGCCTGCAACTGCTTTACGTCTACCGTACCGACATCGCCAACTCCATGCCCGTGATGCGCCCGGTGCTGGAAACCGTGTGCCAGCCGCTGGGCTGCACCGTGGGCTATGCGCGTCGCCTGGAACGCATCGCCATTTCATCATCGTCGCTACAGCCGCCCACGGGCGCCGCCGCGATCGACGATGGCCGCAGCCGGCTGGTGTTGAACCTGGTGCTGCGCAACCGCTACGACAAGCCGCAGCACTGGCCCGCGCTGGTGCTGGACCTGACGGACCTGTCCGACACGGTGGTGGTGCGCAAGGTGCTCAAGCCCGAAGACTACCTGACGCCCGAACAACTGCGCGGGCCCTTCGCCCCGGCGGGCGAGCTCAAAATTTCCGTGCCCATTGAAGTGACTGGCGTTCAAGTCAATGGCTACCAACTTGATAAGTTCTTTCCTTAAAGGATGACACGCATGGCAACCCCCGTCCTGGTTTGCGGTTCGATGGCGTTCGACACGATCGCCGTGTTCGAAGGCCGCTTCAAAGAGCACATTCTTGCCGACCGCATCCAATCCTTGAGCGTGTCCTTCCTGGTGCCCAGCATGCGCAAGGAATATGGCGGCTGCTCGGGCAACATTGCCTACAACATGAATCTGCTGGGCGGCAAGCCCGTGCCGGTGGCCACCGTGGGCGAAGACGCTGGCGAATACATGGAGCGCCTGTCGGGCCTGGGCATCGACACCTCCCGCGTCAAGGTGGTGCCCGGCACGTTCACCGCGCAATGCTTCATCACGACCGACCTGGACGACAACCAGATCACCGCGTTCCACCCGGGCGCCATGTCGTTCGCGGCGGACAATGACCTGAGCGACGCGGACGCGGCCTGGGCCATCGTGGCGCCGGACGCCAAGGAAGGCATGTTTGCCCACGCGCAACGCCTGCACCAGCGCGGCATCCCCTTCATCTTCGATCTGGGTCAGGCCATGCCCTTGTTCGACGGCGCCGACCTCGAACGCATGCTGAAGATGGCGCAGGCCTTGACCGTGAATGACTACGAAGCTGGCGTTGTCGAGCAGCGCACCGGCCGCAGCATGGCCGATATTGCCCAGACGCTGCAAGCCGTGGTGGTGACGCGCGGCGCGGAAGGCGCCACGCTGATGACCGGCGGCAAGACCATTTCCATCGCGCCTGTGAAGGCAACGCAAGTGGTGGACCCCACGGGTTGCGGCGACGCGCAACGCGGCGGCCTGCTCTACGGCTTGACCAGCGGCTGGAACTGGGAAGACAGCTGCCGCCTGGGCAACGTCATGGGCGCCATCAAGATTGCCTCGCGCGGGCCGCAGAACCACACGCCGTCGCGCGCGGACATCAACGCGGTATTGCACGCTACTTACGGCATCCATCTGCCGGCGTGAGCCTTGGGCGGCGCACGGGAACTGCCTGGTTCGTGCGCGGTCGAAGGTTCGTTGAAACGTCTTGTGCGGTGGCCTCGTTGCCACCGCGTTCAACGGGTGTTTTCTGGCTTTGGCCGTGAGTTTCAGTGTGTTGCAGCCGAGCCTGGCCAAGATGGCGGGCGCGGTATGATCAACGTCGTCGGCAGTGCCCGATCGAGGAGTCCAAATGAACCAAAGCAAATCTCTTTCCCTGGTAACGCCGCGTACTGGCAGGTGGCTGGCCGTTGCGGCCGTCGTGACGTCGATGGCAGTCTTGGGCGGCTGCGCGAATCCCAGCGCATCCAGCGGGGTTTATAGCTACGACCAAGCTCAGCGCGAACAGATCGTTCGTACGGGCACCGTCACGGGCGTGCGCCCCATCGTGATCCAGAATGACAAGTCCAGCGGTGTCGGCATGTTGGCCGGCGGTGCGCTGGGCGGCGTGGCCGGCAATGCCGTCGGCGGCGGCACGGGCCGCACCATCGCCACGGTGGGCGGCGCCATCTTGGGCGCCCTGGCCGGTAATGCCGTGGAGAACCGGGTGGGCAAGAATTCCGGCTACGAAATCACAGTGCGCCTGGACAACGGCGAGACCCGCGTCGTGGCGCAAGAAGCCGACTTGCCCATCAGCGTGGGCCAGCGTGTACAGGTGATCAGCGGCGCCGGTCCGACGCGCGTCACCCCGATGTAAATCAAACGCCTGCGTATGCGGGCGTTTCAGTCGCCGCGCCGATGCGCGCACAGGCCCCTTTGATGGGGCCATTTTTTTGCCCAAATGTCGCTCGGCCGCAACGTGATCCCCCAGGATTTACCCGCAGGTGCCGCCTTTCCTGGCCTTTTCGCGCCATGGATCCTGAAAGTTCCATGGCGATTCGACGATCGAAATGCAATGATTGCGCCTGCGAACGAGGCCAACGCCGGTTTTTAATGTAACCGAGTGCGTCTTGATCTTGTTCTGAACGGCTGAACTCCGTCAGTTGAGCTTCAGCTTTTTTCTATATTCTCAAGCACCTGAATCCCTGCGAGCGGGGGCGTTTCACCGACGAGACGCCCTGCACACCTTATGTATACCGAGCAAGAACTCCACACCAAGATCGGCGATATCGTCGAGTCGATCGTCATGAAGAAAGTCACACCCGACACGCAATTGATCGCCACAGGCCTGGTGGATTCCCTGGCCGCCGTGGACATCACGCTGGCGGTTGAGTCGGAGTACGGCTGCAGCATCCCGGCTCCTGAAATCGCGGAAATCCTGCAGTCGGTTCGGTCGCTTGCCGGCTATGTTGCTGCCCATTCTGCGTAACACGCGCTTGCTGTCCCACGTTGCGGCTGCCGCGACGGCGGTCGCACTGGCGGTTGGCGCGTATTGCGGCGCGGACGATGTGCTCAGCCGCATCGTGACGCCCGCCGCCGCACCCTTGTCGGCCACGGCCGGCAAAAACAACTACCTGCCCAATCTGGGACCGGACTGGGGCACTCAGCACGTCAACCTGAATCGCCTGGGCAACGCGCTAAGCGACGGCACGCTGGTCGTGCTGGGCTCGTCCGAACTGTCCAGCCACGACCTGCGTTTCGTTCCTTACCGCTTCTTTCCCGACGAGCTGAAAATGCCGACGCTGGCCTATGGCCATGCCATGTTCCAGTCTTATGGAATTGTCAGCGTGCTGGAATCCGTGGCCGATTCCCTGACGCCGAACACGCGGCTGGTGATCATGGTGTCGCCCGCATGGTTCGCCTCGGGCGGCCAGTTGCCGCGCAGCGCGTTCGCCGAGCACGTGACCGGCCCGGTCTGGGACCGCCTGTGGGACCAGCCCAGCACGCGCGAGCAGATGCAGACCTGGATCACCGACAACGCGAATTGGGGTCTGCTCTGGCTGATCGCCAACGGTCAGGCGGCCGAACTGAAAGACAAGTTGGTGCTGTGGTGGCATGCCCGCCAGGACCCCGCGCCTGACCGCCCGCGCACCAAGCTGTCGGTGCCCGCGCATCGTTTCGTGTCCTGGCCGTCCGCCGCGCGCTTGAACGAAGGGCAGTGGGGGCGGCTGACGCATCAGGCGCGCGAGGTGGAGCACAATCTGGGCGGCCACAACCCCTACGACGTACGCGACGACTACTACAAGCAATACCTGGCGCCGCTGTACTCGCCGGCCCGCAACGAGTTCGCCGACGTCGACCCCATCACCCGCGCCGAGCTGGGCGATCTGTCGCGCGTCATGGCCTTGCTGCAAAAGCGCAAGGTGAAGGCCTACTTCGTCATTCAACCGTTCAACCCCAAGCTCATCCTGGATGTCGAGCGCTTCGATCCGGTGGTGGCCGCCATCACGGGCATGTGCGCGCGCTATCAAATGGGTTGCCTGGACCTTTACAGCATCCCGTTCGAACCGGGCATGCTGCGCGACGACATGCACCTGGCCGAGCTGGGCTGGGCCATGGCCGACCAAGGCATTGCGGAGTACTTTTCCCGATGAAATTCTTTCGCAAAGACGGCGCCGGACGCCGCTTTTTCTGGCATGTGTGCCTGTACATCGGGGTCATCCTGGTGTTTGTGCTGCAGGCACAACCCACCACGGGCAGCGGTGGACCCATCAAGGTCGAATTCCAATACCAGCAGTTCTGAGCCTCGCCATGGAATTGTTTGCAAGCTTGAGCTTCTTTGGCGGCGCCCTGTGCGGCGGCCTGGGCCTGTTGGCGTACCGCTCGTTCGGCATGCCGTTTCGCATCGGCTATCGCCACATCATCGGGGTGATCTGCCTGGGTGTCTGGATGGCGGTATTCTGGGCGCGCCCCTATCAGCCCATCGCGCTGCTGGCCATGTCGGGCGGCGCCTTGTGGGCCATGCGCCGCGGCTACATTCCCACCTGGCTGGCCGTCATCATCACCATGGCGCCGTTGCTGCTGGTGAAGACCGGCGTGTCGCACCTGGGTGCGATGCTGGGCCTGTCGTTCGCCACCTTCCGCGCCATCGACGTGCTGCTGTTTGCGCAACGCAACGAGCGCGTGTCGCCGCTGGATTACTTCATCTACCTGTTCTTCCCGCTGACGCTGTTGGCAGGCCCCATGTACCGCTGGCGCAATTTCCAGGCGGATCTCAAGCGCGGCTATGAAGGCGTGAACCTGAACACCTGGCTGACCGGGCTGGAACTGATCATGCTGGGCGTGATCCAGAAGTTCGGCCTGGCCGAGCTGATCTGGCGTTATGGCCTGGCCACGCTGGATGCGCACGACTATTCGTTGACCGGGGTTGCGCTGAACGCTTCGCTGTACAGCGCGTATCTGTTCTTCGACTTCGCCGGGTATTCGACGATGGCAATCGGCATCGGCATGCTGTTCGGCTTCACCTTGCCGATCAACTTCCGCAACCCCTTGGCCACGCTGAACCCGCAGGACTTCTGGCGCCGCTGGCACATCAGCCTGTCGGAGTGGTTGCGCGACGTGGTGTTCATGCCGATCTACAAGGCGTTGAGCAAGACCAGGTTCTTCGGACGGCATCGTTTGGCGGCGCAGAACATCGGCATCTTCGCCACGCTGCTGGCCATGGGGGTGTGGAACGGGCTGTCGCTGCATTACATCGTCAGCGGCCTGATGTTCGGCACGTATTCGGTGGGGCACAACCTGTTGGTCAACGCGGCGCGCACCCGACCTGCCTTGCAGTCCACGTTGGCGCACCCGGTGATGCGGCTTTTGGGCCGCGTGCTTACCTTGATTCTGGCCGCGCTGGCGCTGTACGTGTTCAGCGGCCGCAGCCCCATCTGACGCCGGGAGCATCGGCATGCGTTTTGATCTGAAAACGTTCCAGTTTGTTGATACCGGAATGTCACCCGACGCCTTGGCCGTCGCCGCCGCCGATCGCTCTTTGAGCTGGGCGCAGTTGCGTGACGAGGCGTACGCCTGGGCGGAGAACGCGCGCCAACACGGCGCGGCCCCGGATGTGCCGGTGGCTATCTACGGCCACAAAGAAGCGTCGTTCTTCGTCGCCATGGTGGGCGCGCTGCTGATCGGCGCGCCGTTCGTGCCGGTCGACACCATCTACCCGGTGGAGCGGCTGCGCCGCATTGTCGAGATCGTGCGCGCCGCGGCCGTCTACGACGCCGCCACCGGCACGTTCACCGAAGGGGAAGGCGCCATGCTGGCCGAGCGCGGCCTGGCTTACGTCATGTTCACCTCGGGCAGCACGGGCGACCCCAAGGGCGTGCAGATCGGCCGCGAAAGCGTGGGCTTGTTGGGCGATTGGATGGGGGGCAGCTTTGGCCTGGGCGACGCGCCGATATTCATGAACCAGGCGCCGTTCAGCTTCGACCTGTCCATGTACGAGGTCTTCGGCACCCTGGCTGCGGGCGGCGCCTGCGTGCTGAACGCTCGCGAGCAGATCGCGGCGGCCGGCACGTGGATGCCGCGCTTGGCACAACATGGCGTGACGGTGTGGGTGTCGACCCCGTCGTTTGCCCATCAGCAGCTGGCCAACCGGGATTTTTCCCCGGCCACCTTGCCCGCGCTGCGCACTTTCCTGTTTTGCGGCGAGCCGCTGCCGGCGGCCTTGGCTAAAAAGCTGCGCCAGCGCTTCCCCGATGCTGTCATCCTGAATACGTATGGCCCCACGGAAGCCACCGTGGCCACCACCTGGATCGAAGTCACCGACGCCGTGCTCGCGGCCCACGACCCGCTGCCGGTGGGCCACGCCAAGCCAGACAGCCTGTTGATCGTGGATGAAGGCGAGATCTGCATCGTGGGCGACCACGTCATGCGCGGCTACCTCAACCGCCCTGATCTGAACGACGCCAAGCTCTACACCCACGAAGATGGCCGCCGCGCTTTCCGCACGGGCGATCTGGGCCAACTGGAAGAGGGCGGCCTGCTGTTTTGCCGAGGCCGCATGGACGACCAGATCAAGCTGAACGGCTATCGCATCGAACTGGCGGAAATCGACGAAGCGCTGCACGGCCTGCCGGGGGTGGAAGGCGGCGCCTGCGCGGTGCTGCGTCGTCCCGATGGCACGGCGGTGCGCCTGATTGGTTTTGTGGCCGGCGTGGCGCAAGAGCCGGATGCGCGCTTTCTGGCGCCCGATGCGCTGGCCGATTGCAAAGCGCGGCTGGCCCAGCGCCTGCCGCCCTATATGGTGCCGTCGGAATTGGTGGCTTGCCCGGCATTGCCCATGTCGAACAACCACAAGATCGACCGCAAGAAGCTGGTCGAGATCTACGCCGGGATTCCGGCGTAGCGGAAAAAAGAACGGGGCGCGATGCCCCGTGTCTTGGTCTACAGACCCATCATGCGCTGGCTCAGATTGGCCAGCACCATCAGCAGGATCTGCGCCACGATCAGTAGCACCAGGGGTGAAAAGTCGATGCTGGTGCGCGGCAGGATGCGGCGGATGGGGTCCAGCATGGGCGCGGTCAGCGCCTGCAGCAGCGGCATCATCGGCGCCGTCGGATTGACCCAGGACAGCACGGCCTGGATCAGCGTCAGCCACACCACCAGGTTCAGGGCCCACTTGATGGCCATGATCAGGGCCGAGCCCATGGCGGCGGGCAGCAGCGCGGCGGGAATCAGCGCGCCCAGCGCAACCAGCCAGATCAGCACGATGTACAGAAGCGCTGCCAGCCAGGCGGCGACCAGGCTTGTCCAGTCGATCTTGTTGCCAGCGGGAATGACCTTGCGCAGCGGCATCACCAGCCAGTTCGTCGCCTGGTAGATGGTGCGCGCAATCGGGTTGAAGGCATGGAGGCGGATCGCGTGCATCCAGGCGCGGGCAATCAATGCCGCGCCGAACAGCGTGAACACGATTTCGAGAAGGAAGCGGAAGATATCACCGAGCATGGACGCGATCACCGAAAAAATGAGGAATCAATTGTCGCACGCTGCGTCGAAAGTTTGCGGCGGCGTTTGGAGGATGGGGGCGACGCAAAAAAGCCGCCTAGCCAAGGCCAGGCGGCTCTAGTGAAGCTAATGCTTCGAACCGTCCGAATTAAGGACGGCCACCCGTGGGGAACGGCCACGAAGCGGCGGGATTCAGCGCGGTCTTTGCACCCGGGGCAGCAGCCGTGGAGGGCGGCGTTGCGGGCTTCTTGGGAGCGGCTTTCTTCGCGGCAGGCTTCTTGGCAGCGGCGGGCTTGGCGGCAGCAGCCGGCTTGGCGGCGGCGGGAGCCTTCTTTGCAGCGGGAGCCTTCTTGGCGGCAGGCGCCTTCTTGGCAGCGGGGGCCTTCTTGGCTACCGCTTTCTTGGCAACTGCTTTTTTGGCAACTGCTTTCTTGGCGGCGGGCGCCTTCTTGGCAACGGCCTTCTTGGCTACCGCTTTCTTGGCAACGGCTTTCTTGGCAACTGCCTTCTTTGCGACGGCCTTCTTGGCTACCGCTTTCTTGGCAACGGCTTTCTTGGCGACTGCCTTTTTGGCGACGGCCTTCTTGGCTACCGCTTTCTTGGCAACGGCCTTCTTGGCGACAACCTTCTTGGCTACCGCTTTCTTGGCGACGGCCTTCTTGGCGACTGCCTTTTTAGCGACGGCCTTCTTGGCTACCGCTTTCTTGGCGACGACCTTCTTGGCTGCCGGCTTCTTGGCGGCAACCTTCTTCACTGCCGGCTTCTTGGCGGCGACGACTTTCTTGACAGCTACCTTCTTGACAGCGGCTTTTTTGGCCGGTGCGGCCTTCTTAGCGACTGCCTTCTTGGCGGCGGGCTTCTTCGCCGCGGCTTTCTTTACGGCTTTCTTGGCTGTTGCCATGGTCATGCTCCTTAGGTTCAGGGGTCCCAGAACTTAAACCCGTGCCCCGACTCGCCAACAAAGCGAATCGTGCCCGGGCTATTCATCGGCGCATGCCGCTGTTCTGTGCGAGCAACAGCTACTACGGTTTGCGCTAATGAATTCGGCACAGCCATTTGATATGGCCCCCGCTCCTTTGGCGCGAGCCATTTCAAATGGCGCCGGTCGCAGCCTGATCACAGGCCGCCGACCGCTTGTTCTACGTGTTCGAAAACACCCTGACCAGGAAGCGCGTCATCAAGCCTGTCGCGAACGCGACGCTCTGTGTTGGCAGAGCGTGCCCGCGCCGGGCCTGATGACGTACTGCTTTACTCCCAGCTCAGCGTGCCACCGGTTTGGTATTCGATCACGCGAGTTTCAAAAAAGTTGCGTTCCTTTTTAAGATCGATCATTTCCGCCATCCAAGGGAAGGGATTCTCTTCCTGCGGGTACAGCGGTTCGATACCGATTTGCTGGCAACGACGGTTGGCGATGAAGCGCAGGTAGGATTTGAACATAGGTGCGTTCAAGCCCAACACGCCGCGCGGCATCGTGTCTTCGGCGTAAGCGTATTCGAGTTCGACCGCTTTGCGGAAGAGTTCTCGAATTTCTTCGCGGAAAGCCGGCGTCCACAGATGCGGATTTTCCAGTTTGACGGTGTTGATCAGGTCGATGCCGAAGTTGCAGTGCATGGATTCATCGCGAAGGATGTACATGTACTGCTCGGCCGCGCCGGTCATCTTGTTCTGGCGACCCAGCGCCAGGATCTGCGTGAAGCCCACGTAGAAGAACAGGCCTTCCATCAAGCAAGCGAAAACGATCAGCGACTTCAGCAGCGTCTGGTCGGCTTCGGGCGTGCCCGTCTTGAAGTGGGGGTCCGCGATCGCGTCGATGAACGGGATCAGGAACTCGTCTTTGGCGCGGATGGACGGAACTTCGTTATAAGCGTTGAAGATCTCGGCTTCGTCCAGGTCCAGGCTTTCGACGATGTATTGATAAGCGTGCGTGTGGATTGCTTCCTCGAATGCCTGGCGCAGCAGGAACTGGCGGCATTCGGGAGCCGTGATGTGGCGGTAGGTGCCCAACACGATGTTGTTCGCGGCCAGCGAGTCGGCCGTGACGAAGAAACCCAGGTTGCGCTTGACGATGCGGCGTTCGTCTTCGGTGAGCCCGTTCGGGTTCTTCCAAAGCGCGATGTCGCGCGACATGTTGATCTCTTGCGGCATCCAGTGGTTGGCGCACGTGGCCAAATACTTTTCCCACGCCCACTTGTACTTGAACGGCACAAGTTGATTGACGTCGGTTTCGCCGTTGATGATGCGCTTGTCGGCAACCTTCACGCGCTGCGCGGTGGCTGCGCCGCTGGCGGCCAGACCCGCCGCGTGTTCAGGCGCGGCAGGCGTAGGCATGGCGGTGTCGCCGAACACACCCGTCGCCGCCCGGACTTCGGGCGCAGCCTGCTGGCCGCCCGCGGAGGCGGGGGAAGCAGGTTGCGTGGCGGTGGTGTCGTCTTCCCAATTAATCATTTCAATTCTCCGGAGGCGGTTATTGGCAGGCTTCGCACTCTTCGAAGCCGGGGTCGCCCGGCCGCATGGTGCAAACCGCCCCGAGAACTTCGGGTTCCGGCAAAACAGGTGCGGCGCCCACGGCCGCGGCCGTGGATTGGCCACCAGCAGTGACGGCGTTCAATTCGCCGCCGCGACCGGTGGACTTCTCGGCGCTGGTGGCGCCCAGGGTACGCAGGTAGTACGTGGTCTTCAGGCCACGCAGCCATGCCAGCTTGTAGGTGTCATCCAGCTTCTTGCCCGACGCGCCCGACATGTAGATGTTCAGCGACTGGGCTTGATCGATCCACTTCTGACGGCGCGACGCGCATTCAACCAGCCAGCTCGGTTCGACTTCGAACGCAGTGGCGTAGAGTTCGCGGAGTTCGGAAGGTACGCGATCGATGCGGGACAGGCTGCCGTCGAAGTACTTGAGGTCGGCGACCATGACTTCGTCCCAGAGACCGAGTTTCTTCAGGTCACGCACGAGGTAATCGTTAACGACCGTGAACTCGCCGGAGAGATTCGATTTGACGTACAAGTTCTGGAAAGTAGGTTCGATGCACGCAGATACACCAATGATATTGGAAATAGTCGCGGTTGGGGCAATTGCCACGCAATTGGAGTTGCGCATGCCATGTTGTTTGATGCGCGCGCGCAACGTATCCCAATCGAGCGTGCTCGATTCATCAACTTCAACGTGACCACCGCGTTCATCACGCAGCATCTTCAACGTGTCTTGCGGCAAGATGCCACGCGACCACAACGAACCTTCATACGATTGATAGCGGCCACGTTCTTCGGCGAGCAGGCTCGACGCGAAGTACGCGTGATAGCAAACGGCTTCCATCGAACGATCAGCGAATTCAACGGCGGCTTGCGACGCATACGGCACGCGCATCATTTGCAGGCAGTCTTGGAAGCCCATGATGCCCATGCCCACCGGACGATGGCGCGCGTTGGAATTGCGGGCCTTCTCGACGGCGTAGTAGTTGATGTCGATGACGTTGTCGAGCATGCGCATCGCGATGCTGACGGTGCGCTTGATCTTGTCGTGATCCAGTTCGAAACCACCACCGGCAGCCGGCTTCATGTGCGCGACCAGGTTCACCGAACCCAGGTTGCACACCGCGATTTCGGATTCGTTGGTGTTCAGCGTGATCTCGGTGCACAGGTTCGAGCTGTGAACCACGCCCACGTGCTGCTGCGGCGAACGGATGTTGCACGGATCCTTGAACGTGATCCACGGGTGGCCGGTTTCGAACAGCATCGACAGCATCTTGCGCCACAGCGTCAGCGCCGGCATCTTCTTGTAGAGCTTGAGCTCGCCGCTGGCGACGCGCTTTTCGTGGCCGATATAGGCTTCTTCAAACTCGCGGCCGTACTTGTCGTGCAGGTCGGGGCAGTCGGACGGCGAGAACAGCGTCCATTCGCCACCTTCCATGACGCGCTTCATGAACAGGTCGGGAATCCAGTTCGCCGTGTTCATGTCGTGCGTGCGGCGGCGTTCGTCGCCGGTGTTCTTGCGCAGTTCCAGGAATTCTTCGATGTCCAGGTGCCACGATTCCAAGTACGTGCACACCGCGCCCTTGCGCTTGCCGCCCTGGTTCACCGCGACGGCGGTGTCGTTGACGACCTTCAGGAACGGAACCACGCCCTGGCTTTCGCCGTTGGTGCCCTTGATGTGGCTGCGCAGCGCGCGCACCGGGGTCCAGTCGTTGCCCAGGCCGCCGGCGTACTTGGCCAGCAGCGCGTTTTCCTTGATGGCGTCGTAGATGCCTTCCAGGTCATCCGACACGGTGGTCAAGTAGCACGACGACAATTGCGAGTGCAGCGTGCCCGAATTGAACAGCGTCGGCGTCGAGCTCATGAAGTCGAACGAGGACAGGATCTCGTAGAACTCGATGGCGCGCGCTTCGCGGTCGGCTTCACGCAGCGCCAGGCCCATGGCCACGCGCATGAAGAACACCTGCGGCAGTTCGATGCGGGTGCCGCGGATGTGCAGGAAGTAGCGGTCGTACAGGGTTTGCAGGCCCAGGTAGCCGAATTGCAGGTCGCGCTTGGCGTTCAAGGCCTTGCCCAGGCGGGTCAGGTCATAGTTGGCCAGTTCGGGCGACAGCAGGCCGCCTTCGATACCGCGAGCGATGAACGTGGGGAAGTATTCGGCGTAGCGCGCGATCATGCCGTCTTGCGAGACTTCTTCGCCCAGCACTTCCTTGCGGATCGTGTGCAGCAGCAGGCGAGCGGTGACCTGGCTGTAGGCCGGGTCTTTTTCAACCAGCGCGCGCGCGGACAGGATGGCGGACTTGAACACTTCGTCAACGGGGATGCCGTCGTACAGGTTCTTGACCGTTTCCTTCAGGATGGATTCGCTGTCGATGAATTCGGCCAGGCCTTCGCCGGCGGCGACGATGGTCGCGCGCAGCTCAGCCAGGTCCAGCGGACGGCGCACGCCAGCGTCGGTCACGTTCAGCACGTGTTCGGCGGGCGCGGCGGCGGCCTTTTCCTGGCCTTCGGCGGCAGCAGCGGCGGCGCGCTCTTGCGTGCGCTTCTCGCGGTACAGGACGTAGGCGCGGGCAACATCATGTTGGCCCGAGCGCATCAGCGCCAGTTCAACCTGGTCCTGGATGTCTTCAATATGGAAGGTGCCGCCGTTGGGGCGGTTGCGCACCAGAGCGTTCACGGCCTGGCTGGTCAGGTTTTCGACCAGTTCACGCACACGGGCGGACGCGGCGCCCTGGCCACCGTTCACGGCCAGGAAGGCCTTGGTCATGGCGATGGCGATCTTGCTGGGTTCAAACCCGACCACCGAGCCATTGCGGCGAATGATGTTGTAGCTGGCCCATTGCCCGCCATTGGCGTCGGCAGGGGAATCGGTTTGTGAGGGCGGCACGGCCGAAGGCCGGGTCACAGAGGCGATCGTAGTCTGCATGGAAGCTCCTGTGCGAAAACGCGTAGATAGCGACATGACGGCGGTCATGTCCGGTATGAATGGTGATCTTTTGAGGGGGTCGGAACGGCTTGGACGGCTTAGTCCAAAAGGCGTGGCCGACGAGAATCAGCGCTTAGGCGACCACAACATGTAGTGTAGCACCCCTCGTTGGACACTAATTCTAGTGATCGAGAACTACTGAAACAAGAAGAAGATATGACGAAGCCTACAAAAGATTGTTACTAAATGCACTGGGCGCGCCCAATAAGGCGCGCCCAGGAGTGCACGGCTCAAAGCGACTGTTTATGCGGTTTTCCGCAGGGGCATGTCGCGCGGGGCCGGTGCTGTATAGCTTTGCATCAATCGACCCAATTGCGTCCGGTACTTCTCGACGCTCGCAGCCTTCACGTGGCCGTAGCCGCGGATGGTTTCTGCAAGGCCGGCGATTGTAGCTGCTTGCGCGATGTTGTCCCGGCTCAACCCTACAAGAAGTTGGTCTATGGTCTGGCGGTACTCGGCGACAAGCGCCCGTTCCATCTTGCGTTCGGCGGTATGGCCGAAGGGATCGAACCAGGTGCCGCGCAGGCCCTTCAGACGCGTCAGCAATTTCAGTGCCGTCATCGTGCGCGGACCCAGCGTCATCTTGCGCGGCACGCCCGTGCGCGGGTCCTTGCGGGCGAAGATCGGTGGGGCCATATGAAAGCGCAGGCTGTAGTCGCCTTCGAACTGACCCTTCAGTTGCGCCTGGAAGGCGTCGCCGGTGTAGAGCCGCGCGACTTCGTATTCGTCCTTGTAGGCCATCAGCTTGAACAGACCGCGCGCCACTGCCATTGCCAGGCGAGGAGTCTTGGCGTCGGGCGCCAGTTCACGTTCGCGCGCCACGACGGCTTCGACGACGTCTTGGTAGACACGGGCATAACGGGCGTCTTGATATGCAGTCAGGTCGGCGATGCGGCGAGCCACGGCGCGGTCAAACGTTTCCGGCACATGCAGTTGCACGACCTGGGCGCGCGGACGCAAGGCGCTGTCCAGCGCGTCGGGCTGGTGCGCGGCCAGACGGCCGCTGTCAAAGGCGGCGCGATTGGCCGCGATGGCCACGCCGTTCAGTTCGATGGCGCGGTTGATGGACGCTTGCGACAGCGGCACGCCGCCGCGTTGCCACGCATAGCCCAGCATGAACATGTTCGACAGGATGCTGTCGCCGAACAAGGCCAGCGCGGCTTCATGTGCATCGATGGCGGCCGTGTTGGCATCGCCCGCGGCGTGACGGATCTTGGCCAGCAGTGCTTCCGGTCGCATGGCGGCGTCGGGGTTGCGGGTGAATTCGGACACCGGCGCGACATAGGTATTGACCGTGACCTGGGTGTGCCCACGACGCAGCGCGCCCAGCGAATCCGGCGCCACCGAGGCCACCGGGTCGCACAGGATGGCGGCGTCGGCTTGTTGCCAGTCCAGGCGGACCGGGCCTGCCGGCGCGCCCGCCGGCGCCAGCCGGATATGGCTGACGACCGTGCCGCCTTTCTGCGCCAGGCCGGTCAGGTCCAGCACCGCGGCAGACAGGCCTTCCAGGTGCGCGGCCATCGACACGATGGCGCCAATGGTGATGACGCCCGTGCCGCCCATGCCCGCGACCAGCAGGCGATACGGGCGGTCCAGCGACGGCGTGGCCGGTTGCGGCAATTGTTCGATCAGGTGTTGCAGGCGTTCCTGATCCGTCTTGGGCGCCGCGCTCTTGCGCGGCTTGCCGCCCATGACCGACACAAAGCTGGGGCAGAACCCTTCCGCGCAGGAGTAGTCCTTGTTGCAACTGGACTGGTCGATGGCGCGCTTGCGGCCGTATGGCGTTTCCAACGGCACCACCGACAGGCAGTTCGATTGCACGCCGCAGTCGCCGCAGCCTTCGCACACCGCGCTATTGATCAGCATGCGGCGTGCCGGGTCGGGAAATTGGTTCTTCTTGCGGCGGCGGCGCTTTTCGGCGGCGCAGGTCTGGTCGTGGATCAGCACGGTCACGCCGGGAATCTCGCGCAGCTCGCGCTGCAACGCGTCCAGCTCGCGGCGATGATGCACCTTGATGTTGGGGCCCAGATCCACGCCTTGGTACTTTTCAGGCTCGTCGCTGGTGACGACGATGCGCGCCACGTTTTCGCCGCGCAATTGCTGGCAGATCTGCGGCACCGAGATCGGGCCGTCCACGGGTTGCCCGCCCGTCATCGCGACCGCGTCGTTGAACAGAATCTTGTAGGTGATGTTGGCGCGCGCTGCCACCGCCTGGCGGATCGCCAGATAGCCCGAGTGGTAATACGTGCCTTCGCCCATGTTCTGGAAGATGTGCGGCATCTTGGTATAGCGCGACAAGCCGATCCAGTCGACGCCTTCGCCGCCCATCTGCGTCAGCCCGCCCGTGTCGCGGTCCATCCAGGCGGCCATGTAGTGGCAGCCCACGCCGGACAGCGCCTGGCTGCCCTCGGGCACCTTGGTCGATGTGCTGTGCGGACAGCCGGAACAGAAATAGGGACGGCGGCGCATGCCATCGGCATCGTTGGACAACGCCGATTGGCATTCGAATGCCGCCAGGTCCGCGCCCAGCGGCAGGCCGGCGGTGCGCGTCAACCAGGCGGCCAGCGGCTGGGCCAGCAGCGACGGGCGCAACTGCCCGGCCGAGGGCACCAGCGTTTCGCCATCAAACCCCTTCTTGCCGATGACCGTGGGGCGTTCCGGCAAATTGAACAGCAGGTCCTTGATCTGGCTTTCGACCACGGCGCCTTTTTCTTCAACCACCAGAATGTGCGACAGCCCGCGCGCAAACTCCAGCAGCCGTTCGCCATCCATCGGCCAGGTCAGGCCCGGCTTGTAGATACGCACCGGTGCGTTGGCGGTAACGGTGTCCACGCCCAGGCGCGACAGCGCTTCCATGGTGTCCAGATGCGCCTTGCCGACCGTCACGATGCCCACGGTGGCGCGCGGCGCGGCACAGGTCAGGCGGTCGATGCTGTGGCGGCGCGCGAACGCGGCCACGGCCTTCATGCGCAGGTTCATGCGCGTTTCGACAGCTAGCGACAGGAAGTCGCGAGCGGAATATTCCAGCGCTTCGGGCGGCATGTCGGGGTCGGCCGGCATGTCGTAGTGCTGCACGGCGGTCGGGGTGAACGAGTGGCCGCTTTCGATGGTTTCGGACACCGCCTTGAACGCGACCCAGGTGCCGGCATAGCGCGACAGCGCCCAGCCCCACAGCGCGAACGTTTCGTACTCGTCGATAGAGGTCGGATGCACGATAGGCATCTGCCAACCGATCAGCGACGCTTCGCTGGCATGCGGAATGGACGACGACACGGCGGTGTGGTCATCGCCCACCACCACCAGCACGCCGCCATTGCGCGAGGCGCCCGCCGCGTTGCCGTGGTGCAGCGCGTCGCCCGCGCGGTCCACGCCGGGGCCCTTGCCGTACCACATGGCGAACACGCCATCGACGTTGCGGTCGGCGCGCACGCCGGCCTGCTGCGTGCCCATGACGGCGGTGGCCGCCATGTCTTCGTTGATGCCGGGCAAAAACGAGATCTGGCTGGCGTCCAGCGCCTTCTTCGCCTTCCACATCGCCATGTCCACGCCACCGAGGGGCGATCCCCGGTAGCCCGACACAAAGCCGGCGGTGTTCAAGCCGCGTTCGCGATCGACCCTGGCCTGCGTGAGCATGATCCGGACGAGCGCTTGCGTCCCCGTCAGGAAGATGCGGCCGGACTCACGGGTGAGGTTGTCGGCTAGCTGGTAGTCAAGGTCCAACTGGGGATCGGGGGCGGGAGTGCCGTCCATAATGAATGCTCCTGGTATTTGGCACCATGATAGGTTCGTGGAGCATCCGATTTATTGCGTTTTTGGATCGTGCTATCCCTATAATACGCAATGAACATTTCGTGTTCGACAAAAACCAGGAGACAAAGCGATGGACAAGACCGATATCGGCATCCTCAAGGCCCTGCAGGAGGACGGCCGGGCTTCGGCGCAGCAGTTGTCCGATAAGGTGGGGCTATCGGCCGCGCCGGTGTGGCGGCGGGTAAAGGCGATGGAAGCCAGCGGGGTCATCCAGGGTTATAGCGCCCAGGTGGACCGCAGCAAGGTGGGGCTGGGCTGCATGTTCGCGCAGATCAGCCTGGAGCGGCATTCCTCGAATACGGTCGAGCATTTTGAGCGTTCGGTGCGCGACGCGCCCGAGATCCTGGAATGCTATGCGGTGACCGGCGATTCCGACTTCCTGTTGAAGATCCTGGTGGAAAGCCCGGAAGCGTACGACCGTTTCCTGCACCGCTTTCTGTTCAACATGCCGGGCATCCGCCAGACGCGCACCATCGTGGCGCTGCGCGAGATCAAGCACGAACAGCGGCTGCCGCTGTAATCGATATAAGACGCTCTCTATATATAGAGAGCGCCAGGGAAAGCGCCGCGCGCGTCTCTCTTTATTGAGGCTGGATCCCTGAGATGCGGATCCATTCCTTCCAGCGCGCGGTGTCTTCATGCACGAAGGCGTCAAAGCGCGCCACGTCCATCGATTCCGGGGTCAGACCCAGCGCGCGCAGCTTGCCGGCCGTGACCTCGTCCTTGACCGCGGCCTGCAAGTACGCATTCATCTTGTCCACGATATCGGGCGGCGTGCCGGCTGGCGCCGACAGGCCCAGCCAGCCCGCCACGACGAAGTCAGGGTAGTAGCTGGCCATGGTCGGCACGCTGGGCCAGGCCGGATGCGCCTGCGCGCCCGTGACGGCGATGGGCACGAGCCCCTTGCCGTCGATCTGTCCCATGGCGGTCAGGTAGTCCACGAAGGCGAAACCGATCTGCTTGCCGCGCAGGTCCGTGATGATCTGGGTGATGTTCTTGTAGGCCGCTCCGCTGACGTTGATGCCTGCGCGTTGCTTGAAAAGCTCGGACGGCACCTGCGACGATGAACTGTAGTAGCCGAAAAAGACCTCGCCGGGGTGCTTGTTGGCGTAGGCCACCAGTTCCGGCACGCTGCGGTAGGGGCTGTCCGGCGACACCACGCCCACTGTGCCGAATGTGCCCAGCATGCCAACCTGGCGAAAATCCTTCTGTGCGTCGTAGGGCAGGGTCTTGTACAGGAATTGATTGGCGGCGTGCGTCGAATTTGTCGACAGTAGGAACGTGTAGCCATTGGGCGCGGCATTCTTGGCCGCGTTGGTGCCGACGATGCCGCCAGCGCCAGGGCGGTCTTCCACAACGATCGTTTGCCCGGTCTTTTCGCCCAGGTATTGCGCGAACGTGCGTGCCGTCAGGTCGGCCGCGCCGCCAGCGGCGGAGGGCACGATGATCGTGACGGGTTTTTCAGGCCAGCCGGCCGCGCGCGCAGGGGCGGTCAGCAACAGGCCCGCGCCGAGCAGCGCGGGAAGTAGGGTGCGGGTAAGGATCATGCGTGTCTCCTGATGGCGGTCTGGCGCGGTGCGCCGCGTTGTTGTCGTTATCGGTGTGAGTGAAGTTGTCCGTGGGGCCGAGCATTCATCCGATGTGCTCGCGATACCAGCGCAGGATGGCGGATGCGCTGACTTGCCATTGGTCTGCGTACATCATGCAATGCGGCTGCCCGGCAAGCACCGCGTGCGTAAATCCGTAGCGGCGCGCGATGGCCGCGTCCTGGCCGGGCGGGTGGCGGTCGTGCGTGTCCAGGCCGGCTTCCAGGCACAGACCCGGCGCGGCGATGGGTGCGTCGCCGATCGCGACGCGCAGCAGATAGCGGTCGTTCAGCACCTGTGGGCTTTCCGCGCTCAGGCGTTGCGATACGGCGCTAACGTCGCGGTCGGGCGTGGTGGCGAGGAAACGGGCGCGAATCTCGGTCTCGGCGGGGGGCGGCCGCGCGGCATCTTTGGGTACGGCTGGCAGGGCCTGCGCGCCGGGCAGATCGCCAGGAGGCGAGGGCGCCAGCAGCACGACACCAGCCACGGGCCGCGCCCGCGCTGCCCATAAGGCCGGCAACGCGCCCATGCTGTGGCCGACGACAACGGTGGGCCCCGTCAGCGCATCCAATGCGCTGACGACATCCTGCCCCAAGTCCGCAATAGCGACGCGGGCAAATGCCGCGTCCTGGGCCAGCGCGCCATGGCCGCGCACGTCCAGCGCTGCGCAGCCCAGACCGGCGGCGGCAAAAAACTCCAGATAGTGCGCATAACACCAGGCCCCGTGGTAGGCACCGGGCACGAACAGCAGGCCGGGTGGGTGGCCAATTGAGGGGGCGCCGATCACCAGTCGGCCACGGCCCGCCGGGCGGCTGGGCAGTCGGTCGACCAGGCTGAAGTCCAGCGGATCGCGCGGTGGGGGCGCTGCTTGGGCGCGGGGGGCGGGCATGTAGTCGTATGTCTCGTTATGCGAACGGGGCGACATCCGGTGTTCGCCTTGCGGTCATCTTAAGTGTCGCCCTATCATCAGAAAACTTTATTTTTCCTATGCTTTGATAAGTTTCACAAATCAGTTGAAGACGCCCCTCCATGCCCGCTGCACCTGATCTTTCCATCACGCATTACCGGCACTTTCTGTTGGTGGCCGAACTGCGCAGTTTCCGCGCCGCGGCCGCCCGGGCATTCCGCTCGCAGCCGGCCCTGTCGCTGTCCATCCGTGAAATGGAACAGCGCCTGGGGCAGCCGCTGTTCGAACTCGGTAATCGCAATACCCTCACCCGATTTGGGCAGGACTGCCTGCCGCTGGCGCGTGAACTGGTCGAACATCACGACCGCGTTGCCGGCACGCTGTCGGGGCTGGCAAATAATGGCGCGGGCACCTTGACGATGGCCTCTGTCGCAACCGTGGCCACGCATTGGCTGCCGGAACTGGTGGCTGCGTATCGCGAACGCTTTCCGGCCGTAGCGTTACGGCTGTTCGATGACAACTCCGAAGGCGTGGAACGCATGGTGCTGGCGGGCGAGGTCGAACTGGGGGTGTGCAGCCCGGTGCTGGGGGATCGTCGGCTGACCTTCGAACCGCTGCTGCGGGACGCTTTCGGCCTGGTCTGCCACCGTGCCCATCCGCTGGCCACGCGCAAATCGGTGACCTGGCGCGCGATCGCCGACCTGCCGCTAGTGGGCACCGTGGCGCACCGCCAATTGGCCGACTACCCCCAAGCGGCTTTCATGTTGGACCGCCAGGTGTTCGTGTCGAACATGATGTCGCTGTTGGCCATGCTTGAACGCGGCGTGGGCGTGACCGTGCTGGCGCGGCTGGGCGTGCCACCGGATTCGCCCGGGCTGGCGTTCGTGCCGCTGACGCGCCCGTGCATCGAACGCGAACTGGGCATCACCAAACTGGCCGGCCGCAGTTTGTCGCCGGCGGCGGCGCGCATGGAAGAAATGCTGCGCGCCAAAGCCGCTGCAAGCCGGCGCGGTGTCGCTTGAAACCAACGCATTCGTGCGCTTTCCAGACCTAAAACCGGCGCATTCCGGCATGCACTGTTGCGCAATTGCACACGGCGCGGATCGTCGTTGATTCTTCCCTGGCGGCTCATTAGAGTGCGTCATGTTTGCTGCGCGAAGGACGTGCCGGTCTGATCGGTGCGCCGCGTCGACAGACGTGTTGAGGAAGTCATGAGCAGTGTGTATTTGCGTTCGGCCAGCATCGTCTGCGCCGTTCTTGTCCTGGCCGGTTGCGCGGCCAGAAAGCCCGCCGCCATCACGGAAGGCCAGCCCGAGGCGCCGCCCAAGCCGGTGGCATGTGTGCCCGCCAAAACGGGTGATCCCATGATCGGGACCTGGCTGTCGAACACACGGCCGCGCGACGTCAGCGGGGAACTGCAATCGCTGATCGTCTTGTCCGCCGATGGCACGATGGCCTATGAGTCGTTGCTCAAGATCGGCCGCAAGGCGCGTCCGGCCTTGCGTGAGACAGGCTGCTGGACCGTGGCCGACAACGTCTACACGATGCAGACGACCAAATCCGCCGGCGAACCCGTGGATGCCAAAGACCCCATCTACGTGAGCCGCTATCGCGTCGAAAAGGTCGAGCGCGCCAAGCTCACGCTGCGCGAGCTCAAGAGCGGCGGCCAGTTGGTTACCGCGCGCCGCATGCCGCAGGGCTACCGCCTGCCTTACTGACCGTTTGACCGTTGCGCGGGGCGGACACTGCCTATGTCCGCCAAGCCAAGATGGGCTGGCTGCGGTAAGGTGCGGGCTTCGACTTTGCCTTGCCGCCGGTTTTCCATGCCCGCCATGTCTTCTGAAGCGCGCGCGATCGCGTTGCTTGCCCTGGCTGCTTTCGTCAGCGCCAGCGCCTTTCGTATCTGTGATCCCATGCTGCCGCAACTGGCCGCGGAATTCGGCACCTCTACCGGGCAGGCCGCGCGCGTGGTGACGGCATTCGCCGTGGCGTATGGCGTGTTGCAGATGTTCTTCGGCCCGGTGGGCGACCGCTACGGCAAGTACCGCGTCGTCAGCGTGGCGACGGTGGCCTGTGCCCTGGGCAGCGCCGGCGCGGTGCTGGCCCCTTCGTTGGATATGTTGGTCTTGTGCCGCGCCGTGTCAGGCGCGGCAGGGGCGGGCATCGTCCCGCTGTCGATGGCCTGGATTGGCGACAACGTGCCTTATGAGCGTCGGCAGGCAACGTTGGCGCGCTTTCTGACCGGCACCATTCTTGGCATGTCAGCCGGCCAATTGGCGGGCGGTCTGTTCGCCGATACCGTGGGCTGGCGCTGGGCGTTCGCCGCGCTGGTGGTCGGTTATCTGGTCGTTGGTGTTCTGCTGCATCTGGAAGTGCGCCGCCAACGTGCGGCGGGCTTTGCGCAGGTGGACCCCAACGCCGTCCGGCAGGGCTTTGTCGGGCAGGCGCGGCTGGTGTTGGGCACCCCCTGGGCGCGCATTGTGTTGGCAACGGTGTTCATCGAAGGCCTGCTGGTCTTCGGCGCCTTGGCGTTTGCGCCGTCCTACCTGCACGAGCGCTTCGATATTTCGCTGACTGCCGCGGGCGCCTTGGTGGCGGTTTACGCGGTGGGCGGGCTGATCTACACGGTGGTGGCCGGTCGCATCCTCAAGCGCCTGGGCGAACGTGGCCTGGCGGTGGCGGGCGGCCTGGTGTTGGGTGTGGCCTTCCTGTCGTACCTGCTGGGGCCGGTCTGGATGTGGAGCCTGCTTGCCAGTGTGTTGGCCGGCTTCGGGTATTACCTGCTGCACGCCACGCTGCAAACCAACGCCACGCAGATGGTGCCGTCAGCGCGCGGCACCGCCGTGGCCTGGTTCGCATCCTGCCTTTTCATGGGCCAGGCGGCCGGCGTGGCGCTCGCGGGCGCGGTCGTAGACGAGATAGGCGCCGCGGCCCTCTTCGGCGGCTCCGCCATCCTGCTCCCCCTACTAGGCGCCTTCTTCGCCCGCGCCCTGAAAGCCCGCCCCAAACCCTCAACCCCGTAGGATGGGTGAAGCGCGCGCCCGTGCCAAAAAGAACACTAGTGCCGATCGCGCGCAACCCATGCGGCGCTACATAGAACACCGCCGCAGATCCCACGCCACCCATGCGGCGCCAAAAAGAACACCACTGAAGACCGGACGTAACCCTTGGGGCCCCAAACAGACCAGCACCACCAAGGGCCCCAAAACCCTAAATACCCCCCAACCGTCCCAGCACCGTTTCCTTGCCCAACAACGCCAGCACTGCATCCACCGCCGGCGTCTGCGTCTGACCGGTCACCGCCACGCGCAGCGGAATTGCCAGTTGCGGCATCTTCAAGCCACGATCAGCCAGCACCGCCTTGATCAGCGCCGACAACGCTTCACGAGTCCAGTCGATATCCTTGGCCCGCAGCGCGAAGTCAGCCAGCGCCTCGCGCGCGGCAGGCGTCAGGTGTTGCTCGACCAGTTCCGGCGCGGCGGGCGTGAACGGCGCGCAGAACAGCATGGCGCCGTCGGCCAGTTGCTCCAGCGTTTCGGCACGGTCCTTCAGCAAACCCATCACGCCCGGAAGATCGATCTTTTCCGGATGGCCGCCACGGTTCGCCACGCGCGGAGCCACGCGCTCGGCCAGTTCCGCGTTGTCCATCTGCTTGATGTAGTGGGCGTTGACCCAGTTCAGCTTCTTCGGATCCCATTGCGATGCGGACTTCGACAAATGCTTGGTGTCGAACCACGACACCAATTGTTCGCGCGAGAAAAGCTCGTCGTCGCCGTGGCTCCAGCCCAGGCGGGCCAGGTAGTTGATCATGGCCTCGGGCAGATAGCCCTCGTTGTCGTACTCCATGACATTGACCGCGCCGTGGCGCTTGGACAGCTTTTCGCCATCCGGACCCAGGATCATCGGCACATGGCCATATTCGGGCAGCGTCGCGCCCAGCGCGCGCAGGATGTTGATCTGGCGCGGCGTGTTGTTGACGTGGTCATCGCCGCGCAGCACGTGGGTGATGCCCATGTCCCAGTCGTCGACCACGACGCAGAAGTTGTAGGTGGGGGTGCCGTCGGGGCGCGCGATGATCAGGTCGTCCAGCTCGGTGTTGTCGAAGCTGATCGTGCCCTTGACCATGTCGTTCCAGGACGTGGCGCCTTCCTGGGGGTTCTTGAAGCGCACCACCGGCTTGCGGCCTTCGGGAACGGCGGGCAGCGTCTTGCCCGGTTCCGGGCGCCAGGTGCCGTCATAGCGCGGCTTGTCGCCGCGCGCGCGGGCGGCTTCGCGCATGGCTTCCACTTCCTCGGGCGAGCTGTAGCAATGGTAGGCGGTGCCGGCGGCCAGCATCTGCGCCACCACCTCGCGGTAGCGGTCCATGCGCTGCATCTGATAGAAAGGGCCTTCGTCGGGCTGCATGCCCAGCCATTCCATGCTGTCCAGAATGGCCTGCACGGCTTCCGGCGTGGAGCGCTCGACGTCAGTGTCTTCAATGCGCAGCACGAACGTGCCTTGGTGATGGCGTGCGAACGCCCAGGAGAACAGCGCGGTGCGCGCGCCGCCCAAGTGCAAAAAGCCCGTGGGCGAAGGCGCGAAGCGGGTACGGATGGGGGAGGTGGCGTTGGAAGTCATAGGGGGCAATGATAGCGGCTGCGGCGCCACAAAGCGGCGTCGGACACGGTCCACATCAAGCGGACGGCGGGCTGGTCTTGTTACGATGAACGGTATTTTAGATTAGGGCGCACCTCCCTATGCTGCGACACGCGCTTGCCCCGATGTTCGAACCCAGTTCGCTGGTGATCGTTGCCGACCGGCCCTTGCCGGCGGCGGGTTCGCTGTCGCCCGCGCTCAAGGCGAAAACCACGGTGGTGGATTGCGAACCGGGCGCGGCGCCCGAACTGCCCGTGGCGCTGGAAGGCCTGGCGGCGGGGGCGCGGCCCGATCTGGCCCTGGTTTGCGTGTCACCGGCCGTGCTGCCAGAGACGCTGCGCCGACTGTCCGCGCTGGCGCCCCGCTCGGTGATTTTGCTGCCCCATCAATTACCGGACCCGTATCCGCGCGGCACGTGGGCCTTGTGCCGGGCCTGGGCGGAAGAAAACCGTTGCGAACTGCTGGGCCCGCGTTCCTTCGGCGCGCAGCGGCCGCACGCCGGCCTGAATTTTAGCCAGCACCCGGTGTTGGCGCGGGCCGGGCGCGTGGCGCTGGTGGCGCAGTCGCGCTCCATCATGGCGGCGGTCATGGACTGGGCCGAAGACGTGCATATCGGCTTTTCCACCGCCGTGTCGCTGGGCGACGAAGCGGTGGTGGGGTTGTCCAAGGTGCTGGACTACCTGGCCAGCGACCCCCGCACCGACAGCATCGTGCTGTACCTGGAAGACGTGGGTCCGGCGCGCGAATTCATGAGCGCGCTGCGCGCCGCGGCCAGCGTGAAGCCGGTCATCGTGCTCAAGGCCGGGCGGTCCGACGCCGACGGTGCCGACGCCATTTTCGATGCGGCCTTGCGCCGCGCGGGCGCCGTGCGCGTGCGCTACTTTGTGCAACTGTTTTCGGCCGTGAAGGTGTTGGGCTACACGCGCCGCCCCAAGGGCCGGCGCGTGGCGCTGATCTCCAACGGCAATGGGCCTCCGCAATTGGCGATGGACCTGATCGGCCCCGACGCGGCCGTGCTGCGTGCCGACCTTGCGCCCACCACCCGCCGCGCGCTGGAGTCCATGCTGGAGCCGGACGCGGCCTGTCAGAACCCGGTCATCACCTACACGCCGCTGACGCCCGAGCGTATACGCGCCATTTTGGAAACAGTGCTGGACGACATTGGCGTGGACGGCGTGCTGGTGCTGCTGGCGCCCGACGCGCTGGCCGACATGCCGGCTGTTGCCCGCGAGCTTGCGCAGATTGCACCCACGGCCAAGAAGCCGGTCGTCAGTTGCTTCATGGGCGACGCCGGCATGCGACCGCTGCGGCGCATGCTGGACGACGCGGGCACGCCCGCCTTCCGGACCCCGGAATCCGCCGCCGATGCCTTCGGCGTGCTGGCGTCCCACCACTACAACCAGCAACTGCTGCTGCAGACACAACCGCAGGAACCTCCCAGCCATGTGCCGGACCTGACCGCCGCGCGCGAACTCATCGCGCGCGTGCGGGCAGATTGCCGGCGCGAACTGAACACGTCCGAAATCCGCACGCTGCTGGGCCTGTTCTATGTGCCGCTAAGCGATATGCCGGTGGACGTGGCCTCTGCCGAACCCGAGTCGCGCCCCATGGCGATCCGGGTGCAGCGCGATCCGCAATTCGGCCCGGTCATCCGCTTTGGCGCAGGCGGGCCAGACGCGGTGCTGTCCGTGTCGGACCGCGGCATGGACCTGCCGCCGCTCAATGGCTTTCTTGCCCGCCAGCTTATTGAACGCAGCCGGCTGTGGCGCCGCGTGCTGGCGCCGCGCGTCGGCCACATGGCGGCGGAAGCCTTGCAGCAGGCGGTGGTGCTGGTGTCTGAACTGGTGTCTGAACTGCCCGACATTGAATCGCTGGATATCGACCCGCTCTACGCTGGTGAAACGCATCTGCGCGCGGGCGGGCTGCGCATGACGCTGACCGAGACGCCCGGCTGCGAAACGCCGCAGACCTCGGGCTATCCGCACATGGCGATCCACCCGTACCCGACGCGGCTGGTGCATGTGCGCCGTTTCAACGACGGCATTCCCTGGGTGCTGCGCCCGATTCGTCCGGAGGACGGGGGCGCGCTGCAGGAATTCATTCGTGGGCTGTCAGAGCGTTCGCGCTACATGCGCTTTGTGTCGATGATGCGCGAACTGACGCCGCGCATGGTGTCGCGCTACACGCAGGTGGACTATCACCGCGAACTGGCGCTGGTGGCGGCCACGCAGGTGCCCAACCCGGCCAACCGCGGGCATCCGCGCGAGGTGATCGTGGGCTTTGCCCACTACCTGCGCAACCCGGATGGGCGTGGCGCGGAGTACGCGCTGGTGATCGGCGACGACTGGCAGCGGCGTGGCCTGGGCCGTCAGTTGATGGCGGCGCTGATCGACGCCGCGCGCGAGCAGGGGCTGGAATACATCGATGGCCTGGTGCTGTCGACCAACCGGCCCATGCTGGCGCTGATGACCAGCCTGGGCTTCACCAACGACGCGGATCCGGAAGACCCGACGATGCGTCGCGTGTGGCTGGACCTGGCCTGAGGCTATGACGGCCAAGGCGCGCGGCCGGCCCCGTGACGGGCCGCGGCGCTCGCCGTCAGGCGGTCTTGCGCATGGCCTGGGCGGGCGCCAACCGCGCCGTCACCTCGTCCACCGACAGCACGTCGCCAAAGAACAGCATCCACCCCTGCAAGGAATGCTCGTGTTCGGCCGGCGTCACCGCCGCCAGCGCGTCGTCCACCATGATGGTGCGAAAGTCGCGCATCATGGCGTCGCGCGCGGTGGACTCGCAGCACACGTTGGTGACGGTGCCGGCGATCAGCAGCGTGTCCACGCCCAAGCCGCGCAACAGCGGTTCCAGTTCAGACGAGCCGGGCGCCATGGCGCTGTAAAAGCGCTTGACCACGCGCAGGTCGGTATCGGCCGCGTGCAGATCGGGGTGCAGTTGAAAGCCCGGCGAATCGCTGCGCAGCGTTTCCAGCCGCCGCTTGCTGCGCTCGGGCGTCAGCATCACGCCGTGATGGTGCGACCAGAAAGCGTCGGCATTGTCGGACGCCGTCTGCACCCACACCACCGTGCCGCCCGCCGCGCGCACCGCGTCGCACAGGCGGTTGACGGGGGCGATGATCTCGCGGGCCGGCGCGCATTCGCCCTGATAGCCGGGCAGGGTGAAATACTGCTGCATGTCGATCACGACCACCGCGGTACGGCCGGCGGGCAGTTCGTCATACGGATGCAGGCAACCTTGGCGGGCCATGACGCGGTCTTGTACCCATTGCGGAAATTCCATGACGGTTCCTTATCCGTAGCGCCGCGCCACGGCGGCTTCGATGCGGTAGATGATCATGTACATCACGCTGGAAATCAGCGCCAGCATGGTGATGGCGGTCATGACGATGTTCAGCTTGAATACCTGGCTGCCGTTCATGATGAGAAAGCCCAGGCCGGAATCCGCCGACTGGAATTCGCCCACGATCACGCCCACCAGCGCCAGGCCGATGTTCATTTTCACGGCGGCGATCAGGGTGGGCACGCTGCCGGGCAGCACCACCTTGGTCAGCACCTGCCAGCGGCTGGCGCCGAAGGTGTGGGCAAGCTTCACCTTGTTCAGGTCGATGCCGCGAAAGCCCGCGTACACCACCATGATGGTGACGAATACGGCAATGGCGACGGCCATGCCATACACGGCATAGTCAGACCCCAGCCACAAGTAGAAGATCGGCACGAAGGCGATCTTGGGCATGGCGTTGGCCACCACCAGAAAGGGGTCCAGCACCTTGTACAGAAAGTCGGACCACCACAACGCCGCGGCCACCACGATGCCGATCGCCATGCTCAAGGTAAAGCCGACCAGCGTGGCCGATAGCGTGGTCATGATGTGTTTGGCCAGTTGGCCGTTGGTCCACAGGTCAAGAAAGGTGGGCCACAGCGCGCTGGGGTAACTGGTCAACAGCGGGTTCAGGATGTGCATGCGCGGCAGGATTTCCCACGCGCACAGGAAAACCACCATCAGCAGGGCCTGGGTCAGGCGGATGTTGCGCTTCTTGGCGCGGTCGCGCCGCAGGTAGTCCAGGTATTTGGCGCTGGGCGCGGGCACGGCGCGCAGCGGTACGGTATTGGCGATGGGAGCATTCATGGGTCAACCCTCCACATGGACGTCCAACTCGTCCCATAGCTGTTTGAAGTAAACGTTAAATTCGGGCCGCGATCGCGCCTGGAAGGGCGTGGGCCGCGCGCCGTCGCCATAGTGAATGCGGTACTGGCTTTTCAGCCGGCCGGGCCGGCGCGACAACACGATGACGCGGTCGGTCATGGCAATGGCTTCGCCGATATCGTGTGTGACCAGCACCACGGTCTTGCCTTCGCGCCGCAGGATGTCCACGACTTCATCCGAGATCGCCAGGCGCGTCTGCGAGTCCAGCGCCGAAAAGGGTTCGTCCAGCAGGATCACGTCGGGCTCGGTCACCAGCGTGCGCGCCAGCGCGGCGCGCTGTCGCATGCCGCCCGACAACTGCCGTGGTGTGTGCGACAGGAACGCACCCAGCCCGCATTTTTCCAGCAGATGCACGGCACGCGCCTCGCTTCGCGCATCGCGTCGGCCCTGGATCTCGGCGCCCAGCATCACGTTGTCCAGAATCGTGCGCCATTCAAACAGGTAGTCTTGCTGCAGCATGTAGCCAATGCGCGGGTTTGGCTTGGTCACGCCTTGGCCGTCGATCATCACCGCGCCAGACGTCGGCGGGATCAGCCCGGCAATCAGCGACAGCAGCGTGCTCTTGCCGCAGCCGCTTTGGCCGATCAGGCTGACGAATTCGCCCGGCGCCAGCGAGAACGACACGTTCGACAGCGCCTCGGTTTCGCCTTCGGCCGTGAAGTACGACAGGCACACGTCGCGCAGTTCGATCTTCGCCGTGGCGGTGGCGGGCTTCAGGTTGTGGACGGCGGCTCCCATTACTGCACCTTGTTGGCAAAGTCAGCCACCACCACGTCTTCGTATTTCACGCGGGCGGTGTCCTTCATCACGGCGCTGGCAATCAGCATGTCTTGCAGCCGGTTCATGGCCTCGGCCGTGACCAGCGGCGTCGTCTTCCAGATCTGATATTGCTTGTAGCGCTCGATGGCTTCGGTCACCGCGCCCTGGTCCATGCCCGGGAAGTACGTCATGATCTGCGGCGCCAACGTGGCGGCCGGTGTGTCCTTCACGTATTTCTCGGCGCGCGCGACCACATTGGTCCAGGCCTGGATGACCTTGGGGTTGTCGCGTATGTATTTGTCGGTGGCGGTAAAGACGGTGTAGTCCACCTGGCCGACCTCATGGCCCACCGAGGCCACGATGTAGCCCTTGCCGTTGCGGACCAGTTCACCGGCCTCGGGTTCCAGGAAGATGCCGTATTCACCTTGGCCTGCCATCCATGCGCCGGCACGGGCCGGAATGCCGATGTTGTTCAGCAGCTTCACGTCTTTCTTCGGGTCTACGCCATGTTTGCGCAGCGCGGTTTCCAGGAACACGATGGGGTTCGACCCGGGCCGAAAGCCGATGACTTCCTTGCCCTTGAGCATGGACCAGTCAAACTTTTCGATCGGCTTGCGCGCCAGCAGGAAGAAGCCGTCGGTAGCGGTCAAGCCCGCGAAGATTTTCGGCTTGACCGGCGATTCGCTGTTCTGCACGTAGATGGACGCCTCGGGCCCGATCAGCACGATGTCGGCGCTGCCGGACAAGAGCGCCGTCATGCCCTTGTCGGTGCCCTGCGAGGTTTTCATCGACACGTCCAGCCCAGCGTCCTTGAAGTAACCCTGCGACAGGGCCACGTATTTCGGCACGTACAGGATGGATCGCACGACCTCTTCGTAGCGAACCTTCACGGGGGGATTCAAGGCTTGGGCCTGAGCGCCCGGGGGGGCAAACAGCGGGGCGATCAGCGCAAGCAACGCCGCGCCCGCCAGACGGGGCAATGGCAAGAATTTCACGGGACTTTCTCCTGCGTCTTTGTGGCACGCCGAAACCCGGCGCGGCACGGCCAATGGGGTGGAATCGACAACAACAACAGGGAAGCCCGAACACCTGCTGCCCGGGCCGATAAGGCATGGATCGAATACTATATTCAATACAAGAGGGCGACAAGCATTTTGGGATTGGCGTTTTTCTCTATGGACGAGCGCCGTTCAGCCCAGGAGAATTTAGGGCTTGGATACCAGTTGGTATACAGAATAAGGTTGGGATGGGTTGATGGGTTTGCGCGCTGACGGATGGCGCTCGCGCGGCGATCTGGGCGCGCCACACCCATCCTACGAACGACGGTCGAGCCCCGTAGGATGGGTAAAGCGCGAAATCACAGGCAGCAGATCACGACCGCCAAGCGCGCGGAACCCATCACAGCCCGACGGCAGTCGAGCCCCGTAGGATGGGTGAAGCGCGAAATCACAGGCAGCAAATCACCAGTGCCCACCGCGCGGAACCCATCACAGCCCCCGCGACAGTCGACCCCAGCATCACCTCAGCACGTCATTCAAAAACGCCGAAATGTCCCGCACTTCCTCGGCGCAAACCGAATGCGGCATTGGATACGTGTGCCAGCGCACGTCGTAACCCAAACGCTTCAACTCCGCCAACGACGCCTCGGCGCGCGCCAGCGACACGACCGGGTCGTACTGCCCATGGGCCATGAAGATAGGCGTGGCGTTATTGGCGGCATTGCGTTCCGCCTCGGCCGTGTCCACCAGCGGCAGATACCCGGACAGCGCCATCATCCCCGCCAGTTTCTCCGGCAGCCGCAGCCCCGTATGCAAGGTCATGGCGCTGCCTTGCGAGAATCCCGCCAGCACGATGTTCGACGTCGGAATACCGCGCGCATTTTCGCGGGCGATCAGCTTGTGCACGGCGGCTTCCGACGCGCGGATGCCCTTGGCGTCTTCCACGCGCACCAGGTCCATGACCAGGATGTCGTACCAGGAACGCATCGCCATGCCGTTGTTGATCGTCACGCGCTGGACCGGCGCGTTCGGGAACACAAAGCGCACCCCCAGGCCCGCGGGCAAGTCCAGTTCCGGCACGATGGGGGCGAAGTCGTTGCCATCGGCGCCCAAGCCATGCAGCCAGATGACGGCGTGCGTGGGGTTGGGGGCGGTTTCGATCTCGATGCAATCGAGCAGGTCAGTGGGAGCGTTCATGGCGGCCGCGGGAGATGTTCAGGAAGGGGGAATCAGAGCGTCAATGTCTTCAAGGCTTGGAACAAGGCGCGATAGTGCTTCTTTTGCGGTTCCTGACCTTGCAGCAGCGAGGCGTTGCCCAGCTTTTCCTTGCGCGCGGCGCGGATCAGCGTGCGCAATTGCTGCGCATCGGCTTGCGGGTTTTTCGCCAGCAGCGTGGTCAGCGCGTCGTCGTCGTCCAGCAGACGGTCGCGCAGCCCTTCCAGGCGATGCATGGCGGCGGTTTCTTCACGCGACCCGTTTTCCCAGACATCAAGCTGGGCGCGGATTTCGTCAGCGGGCGCGTCGCGCATCAGCTTGCCCACAAAGTGGACTTGGCGGCGTCGGCCTTCGCGCCCGGTCGTGCGCTGCGCTGTGCGGATCGCCTC
This sequence comes from Achromobacter spanius, assembly GCF_003994415.1. Lineage (NCBI taxonomy): Bacteria > Pseudomonadati > Pseudomonadota > Betaproteobacteria > Burkholderiales > Alcaligenaceae > Achromobacter > Achromobacter spanius. The sequence goes on from NZ_CP034689.1 coordinate 780,415, forward strand.
ATAGAGGCGCTCGGCCAGCGGCAATTGCTTGAGGCGGTCGGGGGACAGTTCGATCAGCTGCTTGCCCAGGTCCAGCAGGGCGTGCATTTCACGCTTGACCTGGGACTTGCTGGGACGGTCGTAGCCGTTCTCGTCGTAACCGTCGTCGACGGATTCTTCTTCAGTATGGGAATTCATGGAAAACTGCGCAATGACAGACTTGGCTATGATAACCGTCTCTGCAAATTGGACAGCAATGGTTAAATCCTCCTCATCCCTGCCGCTGGCGGCGAATCACGCGCGTTTTTCCGAACTCGTCGAACAAACCCTTGCCTATGCGCGCCAGATCGGGGCCTCGGACGCGGCGGCGGAAGTCTCGGAAAGCCTGGGGCTGTCGGTCACGGTCCGCAAGAACGACATCGAGACCGTTGAGCAGACGCGCGACCGCTCGCTGGACCTGACGGTCTACGCCGGCCAGAGCCGTGGCTCCGCCTCGACCTCCGACTTTTCCGAAGCCGCCCTGCGCCAGACGGTCGAAGCCGCCTGGCACATCGCCCGCCACACCGCCGCCGATCCGGCCGCCGGCTTGCCCGACGCTGATCAGTTGGCTACTGAATTTCCCAACCTGGACCTGCATCACGCCTGGACGGTTTCCACCGAAGAAGCCGCTGAGCTGGCGTTGCGCGCCGAACGCGCCGCGCGCGACGTCGATTCGCGCATCACCAACACCGATGGCGCCACCGTCGGCACCTACGAAGGCCAGTTCGTGATGGGCAACAGCCGCGGCTTCCTGGGCGGCTACCCCTATTCGCGGCACAGCCTGTCGGTGGCCCCCATCGCCGGCCGTGGCAACGGCATGCAGCGCGACTACTGGTACACGTCTGAACGCGATCCCGCCAAGCTGGCCTCGCCCGAGTCCATCGGCCGTTATGCCGCCGAACGCACCTTGTCGCGCCTGTCGGCCCGCCGCATCCGCACCGGCAAGTTTCCGGTGCTGTTCGAGGCCCCGCTGGCGCTGGGCCTGGTGGGCGCGCTGACCCAAGCCGTCAATGGCGGGGCGCTTTACCGCAAGGCCAGCTTTCTGCTTGATGCGCTGGGCAAGCCCATCTTCCCCAAGCACATCAACCTGACCGAAGACCCGCACATCCCGGGCGCCATGGGCAGTTCGCCGTTTGACGACGAAGGCGTGCGCACCCGCCGCCGCAATGTCGTGTCGGCCGGCGTGCTGGAAGGTTATTTTCTGTCCAGCTACACGGCGCGCAAGCTTGGCATGGCCACCACCGGCAACGCCGGCGGCTCGCACAACCTGGTGTTCAGCTCCACGCAGACCAAGCGCGGTGACGATTTCGAAGCCATGCTCAAGAAGATGGGCACGGGCTTTCTGGTTACCGAACTGATCGGGCAGGGCGTCAACTACGTCACGGGCGATTACTCGCGTGGCGCGTTCGGCTACTGGGTGGAAAACGGCAAGATCCAGCACGCCGTCCAGGAAATCACCATCGCCGGCAATTTGGCCGACATGTTCCAGCAAATCGTGGCAGTCGGCGCCGATACCATTTCGCGCGGCACGAAGACCACGGGTTCGATCTTGATCGAGCAAATGGCGATTGCGGGTACGTGATTGATCAGCGCGCGGGGGCCATGATGGGTTAGCGCGGCGGCGGTTTGTTTTTTCTTCAGGGCTTGCCGCGCTACACCCATCCTACGATCGTAGGATGGGTGTAGCGCGAGACCGCAGGCAAAAGAATGAAGGCCTGCAACGCGCAAACCCATCACCACCCTCCCACCCAAACCATCCCCCATAGCCCGGGAATTCCTCTACTCACCCACCCGCGCTCAGCGTGTAATATCCGGCGGGTATTGCTCGAAGTCCCTAGAAGCTGCTGTTCAGGAGCATCGCGATGCAACGACGTTCATTCTTGAAGCACGCAGGGCTGGGCGCCGTCGCAACGGGCGCCGCGGTCAGCACGCCTGCGTTTGCGCAAGACATGCCGTCGTTAAGTTGGCGTCTGGCTTCGGCCTTTCCCGCCGCGCTGGACTTGCGCATTGGCGCGGGCGAGCAGTTCTGCAAATTCGTGTCGGAATCCACGGGCGGAAAATTCAACATCCGCCATTTCCCCGAAGGCGAGATCGTGCCGGCGGCAGACCTGCTGGAAGCGGTCTCCACCAACAAGGTGGAATGCGGTCACGGTTCCTCGCGCGCCTTTTACGCAAAAAGCCCAGCATTCTGTTTTGACGCCGCCGTTCCCTTCGGGCTGAACGCGCGCCAGATGAATGCCTGGATGAGCGAGGGCGACGGCCTGCGCCTGACGCGCGAACTCTTCAAGCCCGAAAAGATCATCAATTTCCCGCTGGGTAATACCGGCGCGCAGATGGACGGCTGGTACGCCAAGGAAATCAAGCGCCAGGCCGACCTGAAAGACCTGAAGATGCAGATGGCTGGACTGGCCGCCGACGTGCTGGCGCGCTTGGGAGTGGCGCCGCAGCCGGCAAGCCAGGCGCCGCTGGCCGAAGCCTTCGAAAAAGAGGGGCTGCAGGGCATTGCCGGGGCAGGCGCCTATGACGACGCCAAACTTGGGCTGAATAAAGTAGCCAAGTATTACTACGGGCCGGGATGGTGCGTCCCCGGCGAGCAGTTGTCGCTCTATATCAATGACGAAGCGTGGAACAAGCTGCCCAAGCACTATCAGTCGGTCGTTCAGGCTGCGGCGCTGGCCGCGCATGGATCGCTGACCGCGCGCTACGACGCGCGCAACCCGGCCACGCTGGCGCAATTGTCGGCAAGCGGCACGCAAGTGCGCGCGTTTCCGCGCTCTATCCTGGACGTGGCCTTTGAGGCCACCCAGAAGGTCTATCAGGACTTGAGCGCCAAAGACGCGCGGTTCAAGGCAATACACGACAGTTACATGGGCTTTCGCGACAGCGAAATGCCGTGGTTCCGCTTGACGGAAAACGCCTATGGCCAGTATGTGGCCGTGGCGCTTTCTGGCAGGTAGCAAGGAGGGCGCCGATGGCCGAATGGCATTCGGTGCAAAGTAGGGTTTTTGCTAGTAATACCGCATTTTTTACAAAAAAATGGGCGGTTTTCGGGCTTTTCTCGAACCACATTCGAGTTTCGGCCTGATACAAAGGAGTAATATCCCGGGTCTTGACGCGCAACCATGGCGCCTTTAGGCGGCATATGACGTCAATCCGGTGGGATTACACCAGCCCGGATTACCAATATTCCGAGACAGACTTTAAGGTGGTATCAACCATGCAATCCAAGACCAAGAAGCTGCTGGCCGCGCTGATCGCCGCCGGTATCGTCCCGGCTGCGCACGCGGCTGACATCAAGCTGGGTGTGGCGGAAGCCCTGTCCGGCGGCGCCGCTCAGTATGGCGTGTCGATTCGCAACGGTTTCCAGCTTGCCGCTGACGAAATCAACGCCGCGGGCGGCATCAACGGCAACAAGCTGGTGCTGGTGGTTGAAGACGAACAAGGCAAGAAAGAAGAAGCCATCAACGTCTTCAAGAAACTGATCTTCAAAGACAACGTCCTGATGGTCTTCGGCCCGACGCTGTCGAACTCGGCCCAAGCCGCCGACCCTGTCGCCCAAGCAGCCAAGACGGTTGCCTTTGGCACGTCCAATACCGCTGACGGCATCACGTCCATCGGCAACTACGTGTTCCGCAACTCGGTCACTGAAGCCGACGTGCTGCCGGCCACCATTTCCACCGTCAAGGCAAAGACCGGCCTGAAGAACGTGGCCGTGCTTTACGGTAACGACGACGTCTTCACCAAGAGCGGCTACGACAACTTCAAGAAGGCCCTGGAAGACCAGAAGATTCCGGTCACCACGACCGAAACGTTCGCCAAGGGCGACGTGGACTTCAAGGCGCAACTGACCAAGATCAAGGGCACCAACCCCGACGCCATCGTGCTGTCCGCACTGCTGGCCGAAGGCGCGCCCATCATGGTGCAGGCCCGTCAACTGGGCCTGAACGTGCCCGTCATCGGCGGCAACGGCATGAACTCGGTCAAGATTTTCGACCTGGCCCCTGGCGGCGCATCGAACAATCTGTGGATCGGCAGCCCGTGGTCCATCGAGAACAAGGCCCCCGAGAACGTCAAGTTCATCGATGCCTACAAAGCCAAGTTCAACGGTTCGCCCGACCAGTTCGCGGCGCAGTCGTATGACGCCCTGTACATCGTGGCCCAGGCGCTGAAGAACACCAAGATCACTGGTGAACTGGCCAAGGACCGCGCGGCCCTGCGCGACGCCTTGCCCGCTGTGACCTGGACCGGCGCCACTGGCCCGTTCAAGTTCCGCCAAGCCAAGGACCGTGCCGGCAAGCCCGCTGGCTACGATGCCGACCAGTCGCCGATCGTCAGCGTGACCAAGGACGGCAAGTACGTCATCGAGAAGTAAGCGCTACGCATCCCCGCGCGGGGGGATGCGCCTTGCGGACCGCCGTCAGGCAGCCCGCAAGGCGCTTTTTATCGCAGGGCCGTCCCCATAAAAGCAATGCCGTCTTCGCGGGCGGCGTCAGGCCATGCAGTGGGCGCTGCATGGGGCCCTCATAGATCTGGAAAGTCCCATCATGTTCGAACAACAATTCGTCAATGCCTTGTCGCTGGGCTGTGTGTATGCACTGTTCGCGCTGGGCTTCACGCTGATCTTCGGCGTGCTCGGGGTGATCAACCTGGCGCACGGCGCCGTCTTCATGGTTGGCGCCTATGCGGCACTGTTCGTGGTTCAGCAATTCGGCCTGCCCCTGTGGGGCGCGCTGATGGCCGCCTTCTTCGTCGCTGGCTTCACTGGGGTCATCATCGACTACCTGGTGCTCAAGCCGCTGCGCAAGCGCAACGCGCCGCACTTGATTCCCATGATCGCCACCATTGGTGTAGGCATCATCCTGAATAACGGCGCCCAGAGCATCTTCGGCGCCAGCAACCTGCGCTTCCCGCACGGCACCGTGCCCGAAGAAGTGATCGAAGTCGCGGGCTTGCACCTGACCGTCATCGAACTGGGCATCATCTTCCTGTCGTTCGCGTTGATGGCCGTGCTGATGTACGTGATGCGCCGCACGCAATTCGGCCGCGCGCTACGCGCCATCGCCGAATCGCCCAAGGCTGCGTGGCTGCTGGGCATCAACGTTGAAAAACTGTTCGTCACGACCTCGTTCGCCGCCGCCGCCCTGGGTGGCGTGGCCGGCGTGCTGATCGGCCTGTACTCGAACGCGCTGTTCCCGCTGATGGGCCAGCCGATGCTGCACAAGGGCATCGCGGTCATCATCCTGGGTGGCATGGGCGACATACGCGGCGCCATGCTGGGCGGTCTGTTCCTGGGATTCGCCGAGGTGCTGTCGGTGGCCTATATCGGCTCCACCATGCGCGACGCGGTGGCTTTCGGCCTGCTGTTCCTGATCCTGCTGGTGCGCCCGCAAGGACTGTTCGGCAAAGTGGTTCAACGCAAGGCTTAAAGAATGAGCGGATTCGAAAACTTCTGGGCCATTTACGGCAACCTGGTGCTTACGCTGGGCACCAATGCCTTGCTGGCCCTCTCCATCTGGCTGACCCTGGCCTGCGGCATGCTGGCCATGGCCAATGCCGCCTTCATGGGTATCGGGGCGTATACCGCCGCGCTGCTCACCATGAACTACGACGCCCCGTTCTCGGTCGCGCTTGCCGGGGGCATGGCTGCGCCCGCATTGGTCGCGGCCTTGATCGGCCTGCCGACACTGCGGTTGTCAGGGGTCTATCTGGCCATGGCCACGCTGGGCTTTGGCGAAGTGGTGCGCGTCACCATCCTGAACACCGAATCGCTCACTGGCGGCGCCCTGGGCCTGAACGGCATTCCGCAACTGACGCAGTGGTGGCACGTGGTGCTGGCGGTGGTGATCGTTCTGTTCGTGCTGTGGCGTGTGCGCGCCTCCAAGATCGGACGCTCGTTCGACGCCATCCGTGGCGACGAAACGGCGGCTGGGCTGATGGGCATCGACGTGCGCGCCAACAAGATGCTGGCGTTCGTGGCCGGCGCGATGATCGCGGGCCTGGCTGGCGCCTTGAACGCGCACCTGACCTTCTTCATCGGCCCCAATGAATACGGCTTTGACCGTGGTGTTGAAATCCTGACCATGGCCATCCTGGGCGGTATCGGCGGCTTGGCCGGTCCCGTGCTGGGCAGCTTCATCATTACCGTGCTGCCGGAATTGCTGCGCGGTTTTGCGGATCTGCGCCTGGTCGCCAACGGAGTGATTCTGGTGGTGATTGTGTTGTTCCTGCCGCAAGGCATCTGGGATCCGGCGCGTTTCAAGCGCTGGATGCGTCAAGGCTCGGGCGGCCAGGGAGGCAAGCGCCATGCTTGAGCTTTCTTCCGTCTCCAAGAGCTTCGGCGGCCTGCATGTGCTGCATGACGTCAACCTGTCCGTGCCCGAAGGGTCCATCTTCGGCTTGATCGGCCCCAACGGCGCCGGCAAGACCACGGTGTTCAACCTGATCACCGGCCTGCTGCCGCCCAGCGGCGGCACCATCACGTTCCAGGGCGACAGCGTGCTGGGCAAGAAGCCGCACAGCATCACGCGCATGGGCATTGCCCGCACGTTCCAGAACATTCGTCTTTTCAAAGAGATGACGCTGCTGGAAAACGTGGTGGTCGGCGCCTACCGGCACATGAATTACGGCTTTCCCAGCCTGCTGCTGGGCCTGCCGGCCTACCGCGAGCACGAAAAGCGCGCTCGCGAACGCGCGCACGAACTGCTGACGTGGATGCGTCTGGATCACAAGGCCAATGATCTGGCCGACAACCTGTCCTACGGCGAACAGCGCCGCCTGGAGCTGGCGCGTGCGCTGGCCACCGAGCCCAAGCTGCTGCTGCTGGACGAGCCGGTTGCGGGCATGAACACCGGCGAACGTGCCGAACTCATGCGCGAGATCCTCGCCATTCGTGACCGCGGCTACACCATTCTGATGATCGAGCACGACATGCGCTTCGTCATGGGCTTGTGCGAACGCATCGCGGTGCTGAACTTCGGCAAGATCATCGCTTGCGGCGGCCCCGACGAGATCCGCAACAACGAGCAAGTCATCGAGGCCTATCTGGGTCGCGAAGACGACGAAGACACCGAACAAGTGGAGGCAGCCAAATGAGTCGCTGGGCCGCTCCCAATACGAATCCCGTAGCGCGTTGCGCGGAGGTTGCACAATGAGCGCGATGCTTGAAGTCCGCGGGCTCGAGGTCAACTACGGCCATATCGAAGCCGTCCGCGGCATCGATCTGGACCTGAACGCCAACGAAATCACCGCCCTGGTCGGCGCCAATGGCGCCGGCAAATCGACCACGCTGCTGGCGCTGTCGGGCCTGTTGCCCAAGGCGCGCGGCCGCGTCATGTTCGAAGGCGAAGACATCACCAACCTGGCGCCACACCAACTGGTGGCGCGCGGCATCGTGCAAGTGCCGGAAGGCCGGGCAATCCTGACCACCATGACGGTGCAGGAAAACCTGGAACTGGGCGCCTACCGCCGGGGCCTGAAGAATGTGGGTTCCGATCTGGAATATGTGTTCAACCTGTTTCCGCGCCTGAAGGAACGGATCACGGGCATCGCGGGCAACCTGTCCGGCGGCGAACAGCAGATGCTGGCTATCGGCCGGGCCCTGATGGCCAAGCCCCGCCTGCTGCTGCTGGACGAGCCGTCGATGGGCCTGGCGCCGATCGTCGTGCAGGAAATTTTCCGATCACTGCGCGCCATCAATGCCGACGGCCTGACCCTGTTCCTGGTGGAGCAGAATGTGCGCCAGGCGCTGAAGATTGCCCAAAGCGGCTATGTGCTGGAAAACGGCGCCATGGCGCTGTCGGGCACGGGCCGCGAATTGCTGGGCCATCCGCGGGTGCTTGAAGCGTATCTGGGCGCCTGACCGTGCCTCGCGTTCCGGGTTTTGTCCCCGGATTTGCATGTGCGCTGGCTGCAACATGGCTTGCGGCCAGCCACCGCCTGACTTCATTTCACTTGCCCAATTTTTGAGCAGCCGTGTTAGAATTTCAGGCTTTCCCTCATTTTGACCATTGCACGGGCGGGTAATAACGCTTAGGCGGGACGTCGATAAAGGCAAAACTGAAGGCAAAAACCCGAACCAAAATTCTGGGTTTCGGTTGATCAGCTTTTGCCCAGTTGGGGAAAGAACACTGGCTAGACGTTCTAGCCAGCAAGAACTTTTTATTCTTAGGAACCATCATGAAGACCTTTGTGGCCAAGCCGCATGAAGTCCAACGTGACTGGTTTGTGATCGACGCCAAGGGCAAAGTCCTCGGTCGTGTGGCCAGCGAAGTCGCACGTCGTCTGCGTGGCAAGCACAAACCTGAATTCACGCCGCACGTTGATACTGGCGATTACATCGTCATCATCAACGCTTCCGATATCGTCGTTACCGGTACCAAGGCGAAGGACAAGAAGTACTTCCGCCACACCACGTACCCGGGCGGTATCCGCGAAACGAACTTCGAGAAAATGCAAGAGCGTTTTCCCGGTCGCGCCATTCAGAAGGCTGTCAAGGGCATGCTGCCCAAGGGTCCTCTGGGCTACGCCATGATCAAGAAGCTGAAGGTCTATGCTGGTGCCGAGCACCCGCACACCGCCCAGCAGCCCAAGACGCTGGATATCTAAGGAAACGCCATGATCGGTAACTGGAATTACGGAACCGGCCGTCGCAAAACTTCGGTGGCTCGCGTTTTCATCAAGAAGGGCACGGGTAAGATCGTTGTCAACGGCAAGCCCGTCGACGATTTCTTCGCCCGCGAAACTGGTCGCATGATCGTGCGCCAACCGCTGGAATTGACCGGCCACCTGGAATCGTTCGACATCAAAGTCAACGTCCACGGCGGCGGTGAAACCGGCCAGGCTGGCGCAGTCCGTCACGGCATCACGCGTGCCCTGATCGACTACGACGCGACCCTGAAGCCCGCACTGTCGCAAGCTGGCTTTGTGACCCGCGATGCCCGTGAAGTCGAACGTAAGAAGGTCGGCTTCCGCAAGGCACGTCGTCGCAAGCAGTTCAGCAAGCGTTAATGTTGCTGCAAAAAACCCGCTTCGGCGGGTTTTTTGTTTTTTGGGCGGTGATGACGCTACGGCTCCGGTGGCCAGCTTCTGCTGCGCGGAACTCCGCCCCATCTAAGCCGGTCGGATGAGTCCAGATGGCCATCGCGATGCTCGCGTCGGCACAACCCTGTATTCTCCGGGCGATACAATCTGTTTTCGTCCTACGAAGAGTTCATACCTATCATGGCCCAAGCATCGAATACCCGTATCAAGGTTGGTATTGTCGGCGGCACCGGTTATACCGGCGTCGAGCTGCTGCGCTTGCTGTCGCAGCATCCCAACGTGGAATTGACCGCCATCACGTCCCGCAAGGAAGACGGGCTGCCGGTCGCTGATATGTACCCGAACCTGCGAGGCCGAGTGAACCTGGCCTTTTCCGCGCCCGAAAAGGCCTCGTTGACGGACTGCGACGTGGTGTTCTTCGCCACACCTCATGGCGTTGCGATGGCGCAAGCCCAGGAACTGATCGCCGCGGGCACCCGCGTCATCGACCTGGCCGCTGATTTCCGTCTGCAGGACATCCCCACGTTCGAACGCTGGTACAAGATTCCCCACACCTGCCCCGACATCCTGGCCGAATCCCAATATGGCCTGGTGGAGCTGAACCGCGACGCCATTGCCAAGGCCCGCGTCATCGGTAACCCCGGCTGCTACCCCACCACCGTGTTGTTGGGTCTGGCGCCGCTGCTGGAGGGCGGCAAGTCGCTGGTGGATACGCAAACGTTGATCGCCGACTGCAAGTCCGGCGTGTCGGGCGCGGGCCGCAAGGCGGAAGTGGGTTCTCTGTTTTCGGAAGCGTCCGACAATTTCAAGGCTTATGGGGTGGCCGGCCACCGCCATCATCCGGAAATCGTAGCCCAGTTGGAGAAGATTGCCGGGGGCAAGGTTGGTCTGACGTTCGTGCCGCACCTGGTGCCGATGATCCGTGGCATGTTCTCGACCCTGTACGCCCGCATCTTGCCCGAGGCGCGCGACACGGACTTCCAGGCGTTGTTTGAACAGCGCTACGCCAATGAGCCTTTTGTTGACGTCATGCCGGCCGGCAGCCTGCCCGAAACCCGTTCAGTGCGCGCGTCGAACAACCTGCGTATCGCACTCAGCCGCCCGGGCAATGGTGACCAATTGATCGTCCTGGTCGTCCAGGACAACCTGGTCAAGGGCGCCGCGGGCCAAGCAGTACAGAACATGAACTTGATGTTCGGTGTTGCCGAGTCCACGGGCCTGGACCAGGTGGCCATTCTGCCTTGATGTTTTGCAAGGGCTGGCGCTGTATGCTGCCGGCCTTGCGCGCTTTATGCCAGCCGACTCCGCTTCCCCCAGCCCGCCACCCCGCTCCAGGAGCGGGCTGCGCCGCATGCTGGCAGGGGCGCTGATCGGCCTGTTGGTGGGCGGCTCCGCTGGTTACGGCTACGCGCTGCGGCAAGCACGGCCGCAGGACGCAGTGGTGATCAGCAAGCAGCAGGCCGAGGCGCAAACCGAAGCCATGCGCCAACAGGGCGCGCAGTTGCGCTACACCCAAAGCCAGTTGGATACGGCGGACGGCGAACTCGTCATCGAGCGCGCGGCACGCCAAGAGCTTGAAACCCAGTTGCGCACGGCTCAGGCCGAGCTTGGCCGGGTACGCGACCAATTGGCGTTCTACGAGCAGTTGTTGCCCGCTGGGCCGGAAGGGTCGGTGGATATCCGCGGCGTGCAGATAGACCGTGAAGGCGGCGGTTTGCGCTACAAGGTGCTGCTGATGCGCAGCGGCCGCAATGGCGGTGCTGTTTTTGCGGGTGCGCTGCGGTTTCAGGCCACCGGTGTGCTCGGGGGAGAGACCGTTACGGTGGAACTGGCCCCCATGCAGGTGAGGGCCGAAGCTGGCCCGGTAACCGCCACGGGCGAGTCGACGTCAGCCGCATCGCTGGCCTTGCAGTTTGATCAGTACCAACGCAGCCAGGGCATCCTGGCGATTCCCGAGGGATTTGTCCCCGAAAGTGTGACCGTCAGCGTCCTCGAAGGCGAAACCGTCCGCGCCTCGCGAAGTGTCAAACTGGAACTTTGAGTCTAGTCAAGCCCTGCGCTATAGTGACACCATGCGAGCGCCGTTGCCGCTCACCGAAATATGGCCGATCCGGCCAGGAGTGAACCATGAATGCAGTAACCGAAACCGTCGATCTTCAGGCCGCCCCGCCTGTGCCCTTGGTATTTACCGACTCGGCTGCCGCCAAAGTGAAGGATTTGTTGGCCGAAGAAGGCAACCCCGACCTGAAGCTGCGCGTCTTCGTCCAAGGTGGCGGCTGTTCGGGCTTTCAGTATGGCTTTACGTTTGACGAAGTCGTGAACGAAGACGACACCGTGCTGGACAAGGCTGGCGTTCAACTGCTTGTTGACCCGATGAGCTTTCAATACCTGGTCGGTGCTGAAATCGACTACAAGGAAGACCTTGAAGGCGCCCAATTCGTTATCCGCAATCCCAACGCCAGCACCACCTGCGGCTGCGGTTCCTCGTTCTCGGTGTAATCGCCCTGGCAGGAAAGTAAAAGCCCTTCGGCATGCCGAAGGGCTTTTTTGCATTGGTCTGACACTCCCGCGAAACGCTCGCCCGTCATGCCGGATACAGTGCGCCCAGCACCCGCGGGCCGCGCGCGCCTGTCACCGCGGGTTGTCCCGCGGGTTTGCGTTGAACAAAGGCCTGCGCCAGCCAGGCGAAGGCCAGCGCTTCGACCTGCTGCGCCGGCACGCCAAGCGCGTCGGTCGGATGCACGGGGCGTTGCAGGCAATACGTCAGTTCCCGCATCAGGCCGCCGTTGCGCGCCCCGCCTCCACACACGAAAACCTCTTGCGTCTGTGCGGCAGCCGCGTCGATGGCGTTGGCAACCGTACGCGCGGTCAGGCGTTGCAGGGTCGCCTGCACGTCTTGCGGAGCCGGCGTAGGGCCGTCAAATGTCGCAAGGCGGTCATCCAGCCATTGCAGGTTGAATAGATCGCGACCGGTGGATTTCGGCGCGGGAAGGGCGAACCAGGGTTCGCTGGCGATCAACTGTTCAAGCAGGGGGGCCACGACCTGGCCCGTGGCGGCCCAGCGGCCGTCCGCGTCATAGGGCGAGCCCAAATGACGTTGGCACCATGCGTCAAGAAGAACATTGGCCGGCCCTGTGTCGAAGCCGCGTGCAGGCATGCCAGGCACAAGCAGCGTGACGTTGGCGATGCCACCCAGGTTGAGAACGGCACGGCCTTGCGGCGCGCCGAAGATGGCAGCGTGGAAGGGAGGAACCAGCGGTGCGCCTTGGCCGCCCGCCGCCACATCCCGGCTGCGGAAATCCGCCACCACATCAATGCCGCTGAGTTCCGCAAGCAGGGCGGGTGCGTTGAGCTGCACGGTATAGCCGCTCTCTGGACGGTGCCTGACGGTCTGGCCGTGCGCGCCGATGGCGGTCACATCGCGGGCGCTCAACCCCGCATCCCGCAGCAAGCCGGCCACGGCCTGGGCATACAGCCGGGCCAACGCATTGGCGGCCAGGGCGGCGCGCGCCAGCTCATCGTCGCCGGATCGGTTCAATGCCAGTAGTTCGCGCCGCAAGTTCTCGGGCATGGGCAGGCTGGCGCTGGCCAGGACCTGGGGCGCTTGCGTGTCGGCCAGGCGCACCAGCACGCCGTCTACGCCGTCGACGCTGGTGCCCGACATCAAGCCGATATAAAGCGCCGCGCTGGCGGACGATACAGGTACGGTGGAGTTCACGGGCGCCTCAAGAAAGAAAAAAGGCGGCCGGCAGAGTGTGCGCGGGCCGCCTTTCAGGACGTTTGCTATTGCTAGCCGTCTAGCGGCTGGCCACGTTGGTCAGCGCGTCGGGCAGCGTCTGCTGGAACTGCGTCAACAGTTGGATTTGCTGCTTGTACGGCGCCACTGCCTGGTTGAACGCGCGAGCTTCCGCCGGCTCCAGGGCGCGGGCAACGGGCAGGTCCACCGACAGGGGGTCGATCGGCACGTTGTTGACGCGGAACTCGTAGTGCAGGTGCGGGCCGGTGGCCCAGCCTGTGGACCCGACGTAACCCAGCAATTGGCCTTGCGAGATTTTGGAACCCTTGGTGATGCCGGCGGCGATGCGGCTCTGGTGAGCGTACAGCGTCGAATACTTGCCGTGATGCTTCACGATGACCACGTTGCCGTAGCCGTTCTGCCAGCCCGAGAACTCAACCGTGCCGTCCGCCGTGGCATGGATCGGCGTGCCCGAAGGCGCGGCGTAGTCCACGCCCTTGTGGCCGGTCCAGGTCTTGTGGATCGGATGCATGCGCATGCCGAACGTGGAGCTGATGCGGCTGAACTTCAGCGCGGTGCGCAAGAAGGCGCCGCGCAGGCTGGTGCCGTCGAAGTCGTAATACGAACCCGACTTTTCGTCCGGGCTGAACCACACGGCGTTATAGGTCTTGCCGCCGTTGATGAATTCCAGGGCCAGCACGCGGCCCGCGCCAGCGTAGCGGCCGTCGTGGGAGCGGACTTCGTACACCACGCGGAATTGGTCGCCTTGACGCAGGTCGCGCAGAAAGTCGATCTTGGCGCTGAGGATGTCGGCCATCTGCATGGTGACCGAATCGGGGATGCCGGCGCCGTCCGTGGCGCCAAAGAGCGACGACTTGATCGTGCCCACGGCAACGCGTGTCTGGCGCTCGGTGCTTTCAGTGACTTCCTCGGCCTTGTAGCTATCGCCCGAGGGGGCAACATGCAGCATGCGCGTCACCACCTGGCCATCGCTTTCGTTGCCGGGCGTGTGGATGTAGCGCAGCCAGATCAGCTTGCCCTGCTCATCCGTGGCGGCCTGCACCGAGCGTCCCGGGTACAGCTTATAGATGCTGCGGGCGCTGGCGTCGTGCGTCAGGAAACTTTGCAGGTTGGGCGCGTCCAGCTCCAGCCGTTGCAGTACCGCGGAAAGCGTGTCCCCGGGGCGGATGCGGGTTTCGCTGATGTACGGCGCGGCGCTCGGCGTGCTGACTTCGACTTGCTCGGCGGTCAGCGGCAGAATGCTCTGGATGATGCGGGACGGGGGGAGTTCGGAGCGGTCGGGTTGCTGCACCATGCCCAAGGCGGCGGCGCCGGCAAACAGACCGATTGCGGTGACGAGAAGAGTGCGGCGGAAAAGTCCCGAGCGATGGGGCTTGGGCTCAACGGGCGCAAACAGGGCAGCAACTTTGCGCTTGATGCTACTCGCCAGTTCGTGGAGGCCACGATTCATCGTGAAGATACCCTCTCAGGTGGCTGGGCTCTCAGGGTGCGTGGCACGATCGGCCCCGCGCGCCACGATATCCGGGGCAAGGGCTGGCGCTGCGCGCATCTTGTGAACAACGGGGTGGTAGGCCGAACCGCAACTGCGTATAGATAGTAGTTGCGTATGATTGGGCGGTATCCTAGCTGATTCGGCTAGAATTTTCGATAGTTTTCGTCACTTTTTACACCTTTTTGTCGGCTGAAGCCGCTTTGGTCCCCCTGCCATGTCTCCCTCTGAAGCCCCTATTACTCCTGAAGTCGAAGCCGATCTGCGTATAGCCAAGCGCGGTTGCGACGAATTGCTGGTTGAATCCGAATTCGCTCGCAAGCTGGCCAAGAGCCGCGCGACCGGCGTGCCGCTGCGCATCAAACTGGGGCTGGATCCCACCGCGCCGGACATCCATCTGGGCCATACGGTGGTGCTGAACAAGATGCGCCAGTTGCAGGACCTGGGGCACAACGTCATTTTCCTGATCGGCGACTTTACCTCCACCATCGGCGACCCCAGCGGCCGCAACAGCACACGGCCGCCGCTGACCCGCGAACAGATCGAGTCCAACGCCAAGACCTATTATGCGCAAGCCAGCCTGGTGCTGGATCCGGCCCGCACCGAGATCCGTTACAACTCCGAATGGTGCGATCCCCTGGGCGCGCGCGGCATGATCCAACTGGCTTCGCGCTATACGGTGGCCCGGATGATGGAGCGCGAAGACTTCACCAAGCGCTTCAAGGGTGGCATCCCGATTTCGGTGCATGAGTTCCTGTATCCCTTGATGCAGGGCTATGACTCCGTGGCGCTGAAGTCCGATCTGGAGCTGGGGGGCACCGATCAGAAATTCAACCTGCTGGTCGGGCGCGAGTTGCAAAAGGAATATGGCCAGGAGCCCCAGTGCATTCTGACGATGCCGCTGCTGGTGGGTACGGACGGCGTCGAGAAAATGTCCAAGTCCAAGGGCAACTACATCGGTATTTCGGAGTCGCCCGACTCGATGTTCGGCAAGCTCATGTCGATTTCCGACACGCTGATGTGGCGCTACTTCGAACTGCTGTCCTTCCGTTCGCTGGAAGACATCGCAGCCCTCAAGCAAGAGACGGATGGCGGCCGCAACCCCCGCGATGCGAAAGTCATGCTGGCTCAGGAAATCATCACCCGCTTCCATTCCGCCAAGGCGGCGGACGACGCGCTCGCCTCCTTCGAGGCGCGCTTTCGCGACGGCGCCATTCCCGAGGACATGCCCGAGGTGAACATAGGCGGCGCGCCGATTGGCATTCTGAAGCTGCTGCGCGAGGCGGGTCTGGTGGCCTCCGGCTCGGAAGCCCAGCGCAACGTGGAGCAGGGCGGTGTGCGTGTCAACGGCGATCGGGTCGAAGATAAATCGTTGCAATTGCCGGTTGGAACTTACGTGGTGCAGGTGGGCAAGCGCAAGTTCGCGCGTGTTAACTTGAACCCATGATTGCGAACTTTTGATACGCTGAGCAAACGGACAAGGGCTGGTACGCCCTTGCGGCATTTCAAGGAGCACGACATGGAACTTTCGAGTTTGTCTTTTTCCGATCACGAGTCGATTCCGGATCGCTATGCGTTCGGCAAGATCGATGCGCAATCGCACGTCGCGCTGGCTGATAACTACAACCCGCAGTTTTCCTGGGACAACGTCCCGGCGGGAACGCAGTCGTTCGCGTTGATCTGCCATGATCCGGACGTGCCGTCGCGGCCCGATGATGTCAACCAGGAAGACCGCGAAGTCCCAGCCGACCTGCCGCGCGTTGATTTCTTCCATTGGGTGCTTATTGATCTGGCGGCTGACATGCGCGAGATTGACGAAGGCGCCTTTTCCAATGGCATCACGCCCCGTGGCAAAGGCGGCCCTCTGGCGCCCATGGACGCCCGCCAAGGTATCAATTCGTACTCGTCGTGGTTCGCCAACGACCACGACATGAGTGGCGATTATTTCGGCTATGACGGCCCGTGCCCGCCCTGGAACGATTCCATCGTGCACCGCTACGTGTTCACCCTGTATGCGCTGGACGTCAGCAGCCTGAACCTGAACGGTTCGTTCACGGGCGAAGACGCGCTGCGCGCCATGCAGAAACATGTGCTGGCGCAGGCGTCGGTAACGGGGACATACACGCTCAACCCGCGTCTTGCCCCCAAGCAGATTGGCGCCACCGAGGCCTAGTTTGCGTCACGGGCAACCTCGATAGGGCCGCGATGCGGCCCTTTTTTCGTTCAAGGGCCGGCGGCGCAGCGGTGAGGCTGGCCAACGTCGGCGCCGTCGTCACTGCCACTCCGTCGCCATTGCATGAAAGTTCTTCAAGTCGGGTTGAGCAGCGTTTTCGGCCAGCAGCCGGTGCCGTGGTTTTCGCGCTCTTCGACCGAAATTTGCCCGCTTCGGGCGCATTTTGGCGGCAATTGATTCCGGCTGACGGGGTAAACTACGCAGATTCTTCGGGTTTACCCACCCGACACTGCTTTCTCCTCTCTTACCGCCTCAGGAATCCCCCGTCATGTTTGACCGCAACCTCACCTTGTCCAAGGCTGACCCGGACGTTTGGGCCGCCATCCAGAAGGAAGACGTACGCCAAGAGCAGCACATTGAGCTGATCGCTTCGGAAAACTACGCCAGCCCGGCCGTCATGCAGGCCCAGGGCACGCAGCTTACGAACAAGTACGCCGAAGGCTACCCGGGCAAGCGGTACTACGGCGGTTGCGAATACGTGGACGTGGTTGAACAACTGGCCATTGATCGCCTGAAGCAGATCTTCGGTGCTGAAGCCGCCAACGTGCAGCCCAACTCGGGTTCGCAGGCCAACCAGGGCGTGTACATGGCCGTGCTGAAGCCGGGCGATACCGTGTTGGGCATGAGCCTGGCCGAAGGTGGCCACCTGACGCACGGAGCGTCGGTCAATGCTTCGGGCAAGCTGTACAACTTCATCTCGTATGGCCTGGACGAAAACGAAGTCCTGAACTACGAGCAAGTTGAGCAACTGGCCAAGGAACACAAGCCCAAGCTGATCGTGGCCGGCGCATCGGCCTATGCCCTGCACATCGATTTCGAACGCATGGCCCGCATCGCGCGCGAAAACGGCGCGCTGTTCATGGTCGACATCGCCCACTACGCGGGTCTGGTTGCCGGCGGCGCCTATCCCAACCCGGTGCCGCATGCCGACTTCGTCACGTCGACCACGCACAAGTCGCTGCGCGGCCCGCGCGGCGGCGTCATCATGATGAAGGCCGAGCACGAAAAGATCATCAATTCGGCCATCTTCCCGGGCATTCAAGGCGGCCCGCTGATGCACGTCATCGCCGGCAAGGCCGTGGCGTTCAAGGAAGCCCTGGATCCCAGCTTCAAGGACTACGCGCAGCAAGTGGTCAAGAACGCCAAGGTCTTGGCGGACACGCTGGTCAAGCGTGGCCTGCGCATCGTCTCCGGCCGCACCGAAAGCCACGTCATGCTGGTTGACCTGCGCGCCAAGGGCATCACGGGCAAGGAAGCGGAAGCCGTGCTGGGCCAGGCACACATCACGGTGAACAAGAACGCCATCCCGAACGATCCGGAAAAGCCCTTCGTGACCAGCGGCATCCGCCTGGGAACGCCGGCCATGACCACGCGCGGCTTTACCGAAGCCGAAGCCGAACTCACCGCCAACCTGATCGCCGACGTGCTGGACAATCCGCGCGACGAAGCCAACATCGCCGCTGTGCGTGCCCGCGTCAACGAACTGACCTCGCGCCTGCCGGTCTACAGCAAGCAATAAGCATCCGGTGACAAACCTTCGGGGGTTTACCGCCGAAGGATCACGACACGCAAGGGACGGCCCCGCAAGGTGCCGTCCCTTTGCTTTCAGGGCGGCGGGCGCTATCCTCGTTCCTAGCCGTGATGATATTGGGGACGAATTAGCCCGTCTCGACGCTTCCCGGGGTAGCGTCGTTACAATATGCTCAAATTTTGCTATCCGTGCCTATAGGGAACACACATGCGGTGTCCATTTTGCGGCCATGCCGAAACGCAGGTTGTCGACAGCCGGGTCTCGGAAGAGGGCGATGCCATTCGTCGTCGCCGCCGTTGCCTGTCTTGTGACAAGCGCTTCACCACCTATGAACGGGTTGAGCTCGCCATGCCTTCCATCGTGAAGCGCAACGGCAGCCGCAGCGACTACGATCCCGTCAAGTTGCGCGCCAGCCTGAGCCTGGCGCTGCGCAAACGCCCCGTCAGCACCGAAGACGTGGATGCGGCGGTTGCGCGTATCGAAGAACAACTGCTGGCCAGCGGCCAGCGTGAAGTGCCGTCCGAACATATCGGCGAACTTGTCATGAACGAACTGCGCAAGCTGGACAAGGTGGCCTACGTTCGCTTTGCGTCCGTTTACAAAAGCTTCGAGGACATTGGCGAATTCGTCGAGGCCATCCGCGAAATGCAAGGGCCGCTGCTGCCCGGCAAGCTGCGCAAGGAATAAACACGGTTCACGCGCCCGCGAATAACGGCGCTTCGGCGCCGTTATTGCATGGGGGCCGACCGCGCCAGGCTGGGCGTATTCGGCTGGAACTTGCGCCAGACCCGGCGCATGTGCTGCGCGGATCCAAATCCTGACTTCTCCGCCACGCGCTCCAGATCCAATCGCGTTTCGCGCAGCAGGTCGCGTGCCAGCGCCACCCGGATCTGATAGAGGTAGTCCATCGGCGTACAGCCAGCGTGTTCGCGAAAAAGCCGGGTCAGGTGGCGCGGGCTGGTATGCGCCTGGTCCGCCAAGGATTGCGCGGACCAGGGCGCCGCCGGATTGCGGATCACCGCATCCTGGACGCGGTGCACGCCGGGGTGCATGTGGCTGCGGTGTTCCAGCCACGGCGACAGCGCGGAGTCCGTGCCCGCGCGGCGCTGGTAGACGACCATGTCGCGGGCCACCTCGCTTGCCACGCGCGGCCCGCAATGACGCGCCACCATATGCAACGCCAGGTCGATGCCCGCCGTGATGCCGGCGCTGCTGACCAGGTTGCCGTCTTCAACGAAGATTCGGTTGTCGTGCACGCGCGCACTGGGGTCGATGTCCGCCAATTGCGCAAGGCAAGAATGATGCGTGGTGCAGTCGCGCAGGCGGGTCAGCCCGGCGGAGGCCGCGAACAACGCGCCCGCGCACACCGTCATCAGCGTGAACTGGTCCGCGGGGTGGCGCAGGGCCAGCCAGTCGATGATGGCGTGCGCATCCGGCGAGTCCAGGCGCGTGTGCTTGTCTACCACGCCCGAAATAATGACTAGCGCGTTGGCGGGCAGAGCGGCCGGTAATGGCCGGATGCGCGCCAGATTCAAGCCCGGTAGACCACTTTCCACTTCAGGTGTTGGGCCGCAGAAGTGCTGTTCGAATGTTCCCGGGCATCGCTTTTCGGCGACGCGGAACGCCTCGGCGGGCCCCGCCAGGTCCAGCAGGACGATGCCCCGCGTCAGGATGAAATACACGGGAATCATGCGGCGCTTTGCCTTGTTCAGCCGGCCAATGCGTCGGCCGCGTGGGTGATGCGGGCAAAGCGGCCGTTCAGCACCAGCTCGGTGTGGTCCCGGATCTCGGCGGGGGTGTAGTGCTTGCCCGAGGGGCTTTGCATGGCGAAGGTCAACGTGGCGTCCGTCGGGAACACCACCTTGAAGCCGGCGTCGCTGGCGTGGCGCGATGTCGTCTCGCAGCACTGTTCGGTACGAATACCGCTGACGATGATGCCTTCGATGCCGTTTTCACGCAGCCAGTCGTGCAGTGTTGCGCCGTCTTCGCCCTGTGCATACAGCGACGAATGTACGGTTTTGTGGAACACGGCCGTGGGCGAAATGCGCAATTCCTCAAGCGTCCTGACGTGTCCCGAGGCAAGGGAAAACGGGTTGGCGGCATCGTCGGACGGGCTTTTGTGGAACACCTGAAGCACCGGAATACCCTGGGCGCTGGCTGAATCGATCAGCCCTTGGATCTTGGTCAGAAATGCGGGATATTCGGCTTCGTCCCAAAACGGACGGTGGCGAAAAGACTCTTGTGCGTCGATGACGATCAGTGCTTGCTTCATGTTCCGGGCTCCTGGCCAAGGATTTTAAAGGGTGCGAACGTATTCTGCGCGACATATCGGCCCTGAACGAGATCCCCCCAAGCCACATACCAGCCCAAAACGGACATGCGGGTGGCCGGCGCGCTTGGGGCCAGCATACGCCGTGCGAGTGCCCGGAGGTCCACCGCACACCTGCGGCCAGACATACAATTCCGCCATGACGACCCCAAGCGAATCCGACGATATCTTCTGGATGCGGCGCGCCCTGGCGCTGGCTGAAAGCGTGCTTTACACCACATCGCCCAACCCTCGCGTGGGGTGCGTGATTGTGCGTGATGGCCGGGTGCTGGGCGAAGGGGCCACCCAGCCACCCGGCGGCCCCCATGCCGAGATCCGCGCATTGCGCGACGCCGCCGCGCATAACGAAACGGTGGCGGGCGCCACGCTGTACGTCACGCTGGAACCCTGCAGTCACTTCGGGCGCACCCCACCCTGCGTGGATGCCGTGCTGGCGGCAAAGCCGGCGCGCGTGGTGGTGGCCATCGGTGACCCGAATCCGCTGGTCAATGGCCAAGGCCTGGCCCGTTTGCGCGCGGCGGGCATCGCGGTGACGACAGGCGTCTGCGCCGAAGAGGCGCTGGCGATCAACGCGGGGTTTATCTCGCGCATGAGCCGCGGCCTGCCTTGGGTCTGGATGAAGATGGCGGCGTCCCTGGATGGTCGCAGCGCCTTGCATAACGGCATGTCGCAATGGATCACCGGCCCCGAAGCCCGTGCTGACGGCCATCGCTGGCGCGCGCGTAGTTGCGTGGTGCTGACCGGCATGGGCACTGTGTTGAAGGACGATCCGCTGCTTAATGTGCGTGACGTTGAAACGCCGCGCCAACCGCGCAAGGCGGTGGTGGACGGCATGTTCGCCATCCCCGAAACCGCCCGCTTGTTCGATGGCGCTGAAGTGATTATCTTCACCGCGCGTGAAGACGCCGCCAAAGCCGCGCGCCTGGCCGACAAGAACGTGCAAGTTGTGGTGCTGCCGGGCGCGATGGCGGGCCGCGTGGATCTGCCCGGCATGATGCAATGGTTTGCGCAGGCACAGTTCAATGAAGTGCATGTGGAGGCCGGGGCGGGCTTGAGCGGGGCGTTGGTGGCATCGGCTTGCGTGGACGAGTTGCTGCTGTATCTGGCACCCGTGCTGCTTGGTGACGCCGCAGGCATGGTTCGTTTGCCGATGCTTGAGCATCTGGATGCCGCGCGACGCTATGCATTCATCGAGAGCACCCGGGTGGGGGCGGACCTGCGTCTGCGCGCGCGCGTTGAAGGCGCTTGGCGCACGCTGATGCAGCGCGTTGCGTTGCCGCCAATTGCCTGATCCACACGGCGCAGCGCTTCACAAGCGTACGCCACAGGCCATGGCGGCGTGGTCGCGTGTGCTAGCACTCGGACTCAACGGCTGCTAATGCGGTCGTGCAAAGTCGGGTTGGCGATGACCGGCGTCGCGTTCGGCACGGCAATTGCAGCAAGTTTGCGAATGATTCACTTGCGTGGTTTTCCTTGCTGAAAACCCGCATTACGATTTTGATCATTACGCCAAATGAATTGCCACAAAACCGTCAATTGGCTTTAGCATAGGTGCATGACTTGGCGCTCCGTGCATACGGCCATCACCGAACCGCGCTACACGCCCTCGTCACCACGGATTCCCGTGCCGCGATATCGGCGCTATTTCACAACCGAACCGGCACGCTGCTGAACGAAGCGCAACGCGCTCTTCAGAACGTCCGCTGCCATCGCATGGCGGGCGCATCGGGCTACTGCTCGAATCATAAGAATCCATCGGGATATCGCTCATCCCTTCAAATCATTGCTGTCCATTTCATGTGCAGTCGCACCACGCGTGCCTGCCACAGCAATATGCTGAAGACGAGCCAGTTAACTTATTCACGTAAGTTGCATTCCCTGACGGAACTTGTGTCAGGCGCGTGCAGCCTAAACGATAAGGGTCCGATCGTGCTTCATGGTTGCTGTGTGGCGAAAGCAACATAACAACTGGCCGGAAATGCCAAATGCGAGTTTGACTAGTATTGCGCAGGCACTTAGGCACAATGGGGACACGTAGGCGTAGTGAATTTTTCGCGTGTTGTAGGAGGTTTCCGTGCAAAACATCGTCGAAGGCTTCAAGTCGCAGTATGCAAGAGAGCAGGAGTCAGAGCTTTCTCTTGAGGAATATCTGAACCTCGCCAAACGTGATCCCATGGCGTACGCCAGTCCCGCTGAGCGCATGCTTGCGGCAATCGGCGAACCCGAGGTCGTGGATACGCGTAACGACCCACGTCTTTCCCGTTTGTTTTCCAACCGGACCATCCGGCGCTATCCGGCGTTTCAGGAGTTCTACGGCATGGAGGACGTGATCGGGCAGATCGTCGCGTTCTTCAAACACGCCGCGCAGGGGCTGGAAGAGCGCAAGCAAATCCTCTATCTGTTGGGCCCTGTGGGCGGCGGCAAGTCGTCCATTGCGGAACGGCTGAAGGCCCTGATGGAGAGCTATCCCATCTATGCGCTCAAGGGCTCGCCCGTCAACGAATCACCGCTGGGCCTGTTCCATCCGGAGCGTTTTGGCGACACGCTTGAAAAGGAATACGGCATTCCGCGCCGCTACCTGACGGGCATCATGTCGCCTTGGGCAGTCAAGCGCTTGAAGGAATTCGACGGCGACATTTCGCAATTCCGCGTCGTGCGCCTGAACCCCTCGGTGCTGCGTCAGGTGGCCATCGCCAAGACCGAACCCGGCGACGAAAACAACCAGGATATCTCCTCGCTGGTGGGCAAGGTCGATATCCGCAAGTTGGACCGCCACTCGCAAGACGACCCGGATGCCTACAGCTATTCCGGTGGCTTGTGTCTGGCGAACCAGGGCCTGCTGGAATTCGTCGAGATGTTCAAGGCTCCGATCAAGATGCTGCATCCCTTGCTGACGGCCACGCAGGAAGGCAACTTCAAGGGCACGGAAGGCTTCTCCGCCATTCCGTTCAACGGCACGATCCTCGCCCACTCGAACGAATCCGAATGGCAGACCTTCCGCAACAACAAGCACAACGAAGCGTTCCTTGACCGTATCTATATCGTCAAGGTGCCTTACTGCTTGCAGGTGTCTGAGGAAGTCCGCATCTACGAAAAGCTGCTGCACCACAGTTCCTTGTCGGCCGCTCCGTGCGCGCCGGGAACGCTGGACATGATGGCGCAGTTCTCCGTGCTGACCCGCCTGAAAGAACCCGAAAACTCCAGCATCTATTCCAAGCTGCGCGTGTACGACGGTGAAAGCCTCAAAGACGTGGACCCGAAGGCCAAGGCCTTGCAGGAATACAAGGACTACGCTGGCACGGACGAAGGCATGAACGGGGTGTCCACGCGATTCGCGTACAAGATCCTGTCCAGCGTCTTCAACTACGACCAGACGGAAGTGGCCGCGAACCCGGTGCATCTGATGTACGTGCTGGAACAACGGATCGGCCGCGAAGACTATCCGGAAGAGATCCGCCGCCGGTATCTGGAATTCATCAAGGGGTTCCTGGCGCCGCGTTATGCGGAATTCATAGGCAAGGAAATTCAGACTGCCTACCTGGAATCGTATTCGGAGTACGGCCAGAACATCTTTGACCGCTACGTCACGTTTGCCGATTGCTGGATTCAGGACGAAGAATTCCGTGATCCGGAAACGGGCGAAAGCTTCGATCGCAGCGCGTTGAACGACGAGCTGGAAAAGATCGAGAAGCCTGCTGGAATCGCGAACCCGAAGGACTTCCGCAACGAGATCGTGAACTTCGTGCTGCGGGCGCGTGCTAATAACAATGGCCGCAACCCGACCTGGACCAGCTATGAAAAGCTGCGCGAAGTGATCGAGAAGAAGATGTTCTCGAATACGGAAGATCTGCTGCCGGTGATTTCGTTCAACGCCAAGGCTTCGGCCGAGGACAAGTCGAAACACCAGAGCTTCGTGGATCGCATGGTGGAAAAGGGCTACACGGAAAAGCAGGTCAGGCTGCTGTGCGAGTGGTACCTCCGAGTGAGGAAGTCTTCCTGAGCGAGGTGAATCATGAATTCACTGATCGATCGCCGTCTTAACGGGCGCAATAAAAGCGCCGTCAACCGCGAGCGTTTTTTGCGGCGCTACAAAGACCAGATCCGCAAGGCGGTTCACGGGATGATCCGTGACCGCTCCATTCAGGATATGGATCAAGGCGGAGAGATCAATCTGCCCGCCCGGGATATTTCCGAACCCACGTTCCACCACGGTTCGGGCGGGGATCGCGAGATGGTGCACCCGGGCAACCGCGAGTTCGCCAAGGGCGACACCATCGACCGGCCGCAGGGTGGCCAAGGCGAGGGCGGGTCCGACCCTGGCGAAGGCGAATCGGTTGATCAATTCACCTTCAGCTTGTCGCGGGCCGAGTTCCTGAACCTGTTCTTCGAGGACCTGGAGCTGCCGCATCTGGCGCGCAACCAACTGGGCGAAGTCAGCCAGAAGAAGTGGCAGCGCGCCGGTTACACCACGACCGGCTCGCCCAGCATGTTGAGCATCAGCCGCACGCTCAAGTCATCGTTGGCGCGTCGCGTTGCGCTGAACGTGAAAGCGCGCGCCGATCTTGAAGACGCTGAAAAAGCCTTGGCCGAAGCCCAAGCAGCGGGCGCGCCCGCCGCGACCCTCCGCACATTGGAGCAGGAGGTCGAGGACTGTCGCGAGCGCCTTGCCCGCGTGCCGTTCCTGGATGACCTGGACCTGCGCTACCGCAATCGGGTGTCAGTCGCCATTCCGATGGCGCGCGCGGTCATGTTCTGCTTGATGGACGTTTCGGGGTCCATGGACGAAGGCAAGAAGGACCTGGCCAAGCGCTTTTTCACCCTGCTGTACCTGTTCCTGTCGCGTAAGTACGAGCACGTGGACCTGGTCTTCATCCGCCATACCGATAACGCCGAGGAAGTCGACGAACAGACCTTCTTCTACGACCCCAAGAGCGGCGGCACCATCGTGCTGTCCGCGCTGGAGCTGATGCGCGAGATTCTGGAAAAGCGCTATCCGCCCTCGGGGTGGAACGTGTACGCGGCGCAAGCCAGTGACGGCGATTCTTTCGGCGCCGACGCGGGCAAGAGCGCGCGCTTTCTGGCGGAGCATCTGCTGCCGTCGACACGGTACTTCGCCTATATCGAAATTCCCGACTCGCAAGAGGCTCGCAAGAGCAGCCTGTGGGCCGAGTATGAACAGAAGCTGGAGCCGCATTTCGTCATGCGGCGCATCTGCGATCGCGGCGAGATCTTTCCCGTGTTCCATGACCTGTTCAAGAAGGAAACCGCATGAATGCCATCGTGGGTGCTCTCGTGGAGCCGGGATCGGCCGGCGGCGCTCGGCCGATATCCCAAGGATCCGAATGGACGTTCGAACTGATCCAGTCCTATGACGACGCGATTTCCAAGGTCGCGGCCGAGTACGGCCTGGATACGTATCCGAACCAGATCGAGGTGATCACCTCGGAACAGATGCTGGACGCCTATGCGTCGGCCGGGCTGCCTATCGGCTATCCACACTGGTCTTACGGCAAGGAATTCATCCGCAACGAGCAGTACTACCGGCGCGGCATGCAGGGCCTGGCGTACGAGATCGTCATCAATTCCAACCCGTGCATCTCTTATCTCATGGAAGAAAATTCCATGACGATGCAGGCGCTGGTGATTGCGCACGCGTGCTATGGGCACAACTCGTTCTTCAAGGGCAACTACCTGTTCAGGCAATGGACCGACGCTGATGGGGTGCTGGACTACTTGGTATTCGCGCGCAAGTATGTGATGTCGTGCGAAGACCGCTACGGTATCGACGCGGTGGAAGCCTTGCTGGATTCCTGCCATGCGCTGTCGCACCACGGGGTGGACCGCTACAAACGGCCCGCGCCGATGTCGTTCAAGGAAGAGGCCGCGCGCCAGGCCGAGCGCAAGGAACATGCGCGGCTGCAATACAACGACTTGTGGCGCACGTTGCCACGCCTGGAAACCGACAAGGACACCCGTACCGACACGTCGGTGTTCCCGCCGGAGCCCGAAGAAAATCTGCTGTACTTCATTGAAAAGTACTCGCCCAAGTTGGCGCCCTGGCAAAAAGAGCTGGTGCGTATCGTCCGCAAGATTGCCCAGTACTTTTACCCGCAGACGCAAACCAAGGTCATGAACGAAGGGTGGGCCACGTTCTGGCACTACACCATCCTGAACCGCTTGCATGAAAAAGGGCTGGTCAACGACGGCTTCATGATGGAGTTCCTGCAAAGCCATACCAATGTGGTCAGCCAACGCGGCTTTGACGAACGCGGTTATGGCGGCATCAACCCGTATGCGCTGGGCTTTGCGATGATGTCGGACATCCGCCGTATCTGCGAAGCGCCCACGCCCGAAGACCGGAAGTGGTTTCCCGATATTGCGGGGGGCGATTGGCAGAAGACCCTGGACTTCGCCATGCGCAATTTCAAGGACGAGTCCTTCATCTCGCAGTACCTGTCGCCGCGGCTGATCCGCGAGTTCCGCTTGTTTGCAATCTCGGACCATCAGTCGAATCCGAAGCTGGAAGTGGCCGCCATCCACAACGACGAGGGCTACCGCGACATTCGCCGTCTGCTGGCCGCGCAGCACAACCGCGACAACCAGGTGCCGGACATCCAGGTGGTGCGGTTCAACCGCGATTCGGATCGCTCATTGGTATTGCGGCATTTGAAGAGTCGTGGCCGCCCCTTGGCGGGCGAGGATGCCGAGCAGGTGATGAAGCATCTGGCGCGCCTGTGGGGCTTCAGGGTCAGGCTGGAAGAAACCGAGCCGGACGGCACGGTCAGCTCTTATCGCGAGCAGGAACCGCCGTCTTCGCACTGAAAGGTAAAAAGGGGGGGCACACTGAGCTAGAGCGCTCGGTGCGTCCCCCTTTGTGCTTCGGCTTGCTGCGTTGCGCCGAAACCTGCTAGAATCGCGGATTCGCAATTTTCGTAGTGCCTTTTTACCTACGAAATTGCCGATTAGGACAGGTGGCCGAGCGGTTGAAGGCGCACGCCTGGAAAGCGTGTATACGTCAAAAGCGTATCGGGGGTTCGAATCCCCCTCTGTCCGCCATGAATCTAAGTAAGCTGCTGTTTTTACTGAAAATTTTTAGCTTACTATCAAGCTGCTATCAAAGCAACTATCAAAAGCCACGGCTCATGTCGTGGCTTTTTTTTTGGGCTCCTCGCCGATTTCCGAGAAGGCCCTCCGAATCTTTAGGCCATGGTTAACCTTGGCTTGCTGTGCACAGTTAGGCGGGATTACTGATAATCGCTAGGCCTTCAGTGGGTATGAACGATAGCTTGCGGGGATAAGCGGACAGTAATAAAAACACGGATCATTGGGCCGCCGTCGAGGAGAGCCGCGAATGCGCGACATTGATCTTCCTGCACTGCAGATCGCCTGCCGCACCCTAGCGCGGCAAGCATTTTGGTCTGAGCAAGGCACACCCGAAATCGCCTTGGCTCAGCTTGCCGGCGAGTTCGTTCGACTCGCCAATGAACAAGTCGTCAGCCTAATCGAATCGGGCCGAGATCCCAACATAGTGACCCGTGCGATTGCCTACTTAACATATACCCACGTCGTTCCATCCAACGGTTTGGCGAAGTGGTGGTTCGCCGAGATGCTGACCTGCCTGCTTGAACTTGCAGTCCCTACAATGATTCAAACCCCCGAGTCGGGCTCCTTCCTTCATGATGTTCGGGAAGGAATTGCAGAAGTGACGGGTCCAACTGAGCTGTAAGGAGGCGCGGTTAGAATCGCTTCGCAGGCGTCACGGCCGCATCTTCGCTGAGGGGCGAAACTTCGCGCTGCTTTTCACTGTAGCTGCTGCATTCAGCACCGCCCGACAGCTGGGCGCAGCAATATTTCTTCCCCAGCCTACCGTCAGAGCGACGCATTACCTAACCAACCCGGAAGTTGGCAAATCGCTGGTTTATGACTGCAAACGACGACGACCGCGTTGTGGTGGGCAGTGATCATTGCCCCATCGCTCAGAACGTTATTCTGCATCCATGCGGTCGTGTTCCTAGCCGCTCAGGAGCAGAGATTTCCCTGCGTTTGACGGTCCGATCCTGGCGTTGCCGACTTTGATCTTTGCGAAATTGCCAAAGTTATTTGGTGGTTGATCCGATACAGCCGCCACGTTTAAGCTGGTTTTAGCGCGCCACGGCTCGGCCCCTGGCTCGCCCCTCAACCAGCGCCGCAACGCTGCCTGAAAGACGACTGCCTCAACGGCAATCTGCACTTTCAGCCTCTCCCGTTTGTCCATTGAGTGCCCCTGATGGTCTGGGCGGCTTCGTTGCGCGCACCTGAAACGAAGGAATGTGCCATGCCTAGCATACCCAACACCGTGACCTCGACCGCAGAGGGCTTCCAGCCCGCCTTCGCTCGCGTCGCCCAGAACAACGACTTCGATTGTGCCTTCGCGTGTATCGCCAGCATCACAGGGAAACCGCTTGCAGAGGTCCGCGAGCTTGCAGTGAACCGGTTCAAGCATCCCGCGCATGGTCCCTACTGGATCACCGAAGACCTGATTGCCGGACTTCTGGCGCACTATGGCTGGGTTGCCACGGTTTACAAAGAGGTAAGCAAGCTGGCGGATGTCCCGGATCTGGCCATCCTGATGGTGGACTACGACCCCGACAAGGAAATCGGCCGCCACGTACTGTTCCACCGTGCGTCGGCGAGCCACTCGCCAAAGACCACCATTGCCTACGTGGTAGATCCTGCATACTGGATCGAGACGCCCGCGCATGTCCGAACTGATCTCAAGCCGCTTGGCGCGGCTTGGTATATCAGCGTGCATCCCATGGCCACGAAAAGCGCCGCCGGCAAGTAGAGCTAGGGGGTGACCAGCTCCGCCATCGTGACATCGAGTGCGCATGCGATGCGCTGGATGTTGGCGATCGATAGATTGCGTTCCCCGCGTTCCACAGAAGACACGTAGTTCGGATGCAGGCCCGCCCTTTCAGCCACCTGCTCCTGAGTTAGCTGCTTTTCTTTGCGAATGCGGCGCATGTTCGCGGCGAACAACACCTGCGCATCACACTTTTGCGTTGGGTTAGACATGCCGCAGTTTTTCTTATCCCTTACCTCCCATCCACACACTTTGGGTTTGGTTTTGGTACATTTAGCCCTGCAACCAAACCCAAAGTGTGATTTTTAAGAATTTCTAACCCCTTGATATGCAGACCCAACTAAAAGCCTTTAGCAGACACCCCATCCACAAAGCGACGCTAGCCTTCGTAGGCATTGTTGCGGCTCTTCTCACGACAGGCTGCGGAGCAGCGGCGCCAGGCAATGCGGAAGCCAAAAACTACCTTGAAGGCCGATTCTCTGGCTGCCCTCTGTGGACTATTTCAAACGCGAGGAAGATCGACAGCGTCCGCCGAGGCGACAAGTTCCAACTCGACTACGAAGCGACATTGACGTTCCGAGACGATTTCGCCCGCACCACCTACGCAGGTGTACGTGCATTCGTCGATGACCCTCGCAACAAACCCTGCATGGACGAAATGGGCAATGTCGTCGCTGGCATGGCGGGCGCGGTGAACGCGCAAACGCGACAGACCGTGCTGCAAGGGGCGGTGCTGCTAATCCAGTCCGAACAAGGCTGGCGACTTCTCGGACGTCCCCAAGAAGAATTCGTCATGCCGGGCCGCTAGCTATACGCCCGTTCTGTTTTCAGCCCCACTTTTAAGGACTTCATGATGCGTTCGTACGCGTTGGTACTACTTCTAGCGCTCTCAAGCCCTGCCGCCCTTGCAGGAGTCACGGGCAAATACATCAAACAAGGCGGCGAGCTAATCGTCAAAGAATCCCAGCAGGGCGTCCAGTTCGCCTTTAGCACCAATGTGGGCACCCATGCATGCAGCCTGGGAGAAGACGACCCGTTATTTGCTCGTCCCATTGACGGCACCCGAGCGGCCTGGACTTCGGAAGACCCGGCAGACCAGTGCGTCGTGCTGTTGAACTTCTCCAATCGCGCCGTTCAAGTGACCACGAAGGGATGCGACAGCTACTGCGGCATGAACGCTGCGGGTTCTATGGCAGGCAAGTACAGCCAGAAGTAACCCTTTCGACTAGCAGCATCCTCTGCAGGAGCCAAGGCCACACACCTTGGCTCTTTTGCATTTCTGATGTCCAACGTCTTTTTGCGAATCAAAAGCGAAAGCCCATGCAAGCATCTCACTGTGACACTTCCTTGGCCGCACAGGGCCGCGGTCTACCCATTCCTCTTGGCCAAGTCGTGGCAACTCCGGGTGCGTTGAACCTATTACAGCGCGCGCGCCTGAACCCGTTCCAGATGCTGTTGCGCCACCGGTCTGGAGATTGGGGCGATGTTCAACCGGAAGATGCCTTGGCCAACGAGGTAGCGGCTATACATGGCAACCGCGTCATATCCTCGTATGACGCAGCGGGTGAGCGGTTATGGATCATCACGGAGGCCGATAGGTCCGCTACTACGCTCATGCTGCCAGAGGAATATTGAACATGGGGTCAAACCAAAATCCTGGTAAATCGGCCACGCATAGAGCTCCATTGCGTGACCTTTGCGCGATGCTCTGTCTGTTGCCAAAGACTGCAGATCCTCATATCGACTTCGCAGAGGCAGATCCCGAACTCCTGCTGGCATTGGCCTCGCAACTAGACCTCACTCTTGATTGTCTGCATAAAGGGATCGCCGGGCTTGGCGCGCTCCTCGCCTGTGTCCCACTAGATGATGCTGGCGATGCCGCCGCGCCACAGCACTCTATTGCAAGTGTTGGCGCGCTACTTGCCGATCTGGGAGAGGTACTCCTGTATATCGGTGAGCTCTCTAGCGCTTGTCGACCCCATCTGGCTGATTACGCGCCTTGAAGTCGCTTCATTCGTCCAACCTTCCCGCCGTCAATGGTGCACTTTCAACGAGGATTCCATTTCAATCATGAAATTCCCGAGCAGACATGCTGCCAAGGTAGCAAAATCAAAGGCCTCCAAGGCTCAAAGTGGCTGCGTCAGTAGCGCCGCATCATTGACGGCGGAGCATTACATTGATGCAGCCCGATCAGCCGCGACGAAGAAGGCCTATGCGTCCGATCTCGCTCACTTTTTGGCGAACGGCGGAGAGCTGCCGGCGACGCCGCAACAACTATCCGCATATTTGGCAAAGCTCGCGGCAACTTTGGCTGTAGCGACCATAGAGCGAAGGCTTATCGGAATCCACCGTGCCCATCAGGATCGAAACCTCATGTCGCCCGCTGTCCATGTCAGCGTGCGACAGACAATGCAGGGCATACGTAGAACCTTAGGTACAGCGCAACGTCGCGTCCGAGCCATCGTCAAGGACGATCTGTTAGAGATGCTTGCCCTGATCGACCAGCAGAAGCCGGTGAGAGCCGCACGGGACCGAGCGCTTCTACTAATTGGCTTCGCGGGAGCATTCCGACGCGCGGAACTTGTTGCCGTTCAGTATGAAGATATAACAGTAGTAGATGAAGGCATCGAGATTTTGCTTCGGCGTTCCAAGACAGACCAGGAAGGGGTGGGGCGAATCGTCTTTATCCCGCGCGCCAAAGGTGCCAGGTGCCCAGTCGCTGCCATAGATCAGTGGGCAGCATTGAGCGGAATAGACACCGGTTACGTATTCCGAAGGGTGACGCGCCACGACACCGTAGGAAGTCGTCCACTTACCGGTCAATCAGTCTCGCTAATTCTCAAATCAGCGTATCAACGTAGCGGTGGCAATGCGAGTCTTGTGGCCGGGCACAGCCTGAGAGCGGGGTACGTAACCACCGCTGCGATGGCTGGTTTACAGCCTTTTCAGATTCAGCAACAGACGGGCCACCGTTCGACGGCGACCTTGGCTCGATACATCCGACCAGTGGAGCGGCGCAAGATACCAACCCTGCTCTAGAACAGAATCCTTTGGAGGGACTTAGCGCATTCGGGATCAGCCTAAGCACCTGCCTGCTCTTGCGGCCGCACCCTATCCGCTCATCTGGCCGGTCTTCAAGACTGTCCGCGGTCGAGGTTTTGTGAGAACGCAACTGGCGATTTCCATCGCCCCTCACTTCTTGCCGAACTCGTGAAAATCGATGATGCGGCGCTCTGCGGGCGGATTTACACACACGGTTGAGAAGCGCGCCAGTTGACACCGTCTGGGCCAGAAGTGGACTGCGATTATTTATTCCGCGCCTTCTGTGCGTTGGCCGCCAAGACTCCCCCGACGATGCTTGCGAGCACAGGTCCTACTATCGGGATAAAACCTGCGGCAATGGCGCCAGACGCAGCAGCAGTGGTCCATTTCAGATTGCCAATTGGCTCACGCGAAATGCCTTTTGCGACAGTCGCCTTCTCAGCTAGATCCACCAACTCAAGAATCCGCGACGCCGATATGTTCAAAGCGTCCGATGCCAGCTTCAGCTGATCAACCGACAGCGAGCTTTCCCCTTTTTCGATACGGGACCACGTCGAAGGACCAATTCCTATCGCCTTAGCTAAGTCCCCCTGAGTCAAGCCTGCCGCAATGCGAACCTGTGCCAGAACGGCTCCGACAATGGCGGCGTATGTAGTTACAGGCTTCATTTCGGTCATCGCTTACTCCGGCTTGTGGCGAACGTCAACATCCTACGCCATTCACCGTTCCGTGCAAAGTCTCTTCTGCTACAAATTTCCTTTATAGGCATACTTGCACTACATGCATATATGCAATACAGTGCCTCTATCTGCCGAACGGCGACACTGACCATCTAATTGGAGAAAGCAATGAAGCACGAGAGCCTCGACCAACAAGCCACGGCTGTACTTAGAAAATATGTGATGGCGGCCATAGCCACGGGGGCTATCCCTGTGCCCGCCGCGTCAGCTGCGATCATTGCCGAGAACGCCCTCATGGTGAATCACATAGCAGGCGCGTACGGCAGCAAGATAAGCGTAGCGGATATCGCTAAGTCGATAGGCCTTCTCGGTTCGGCAAACCTTGCTGGACGTGCGGTTTTCGTCGAAGCCGCTAGATTGCTCAGTTGGGGTGCAGCATTCACGGGAGCGCCCGCGCTTGTGTCGGCTATCGGCGCTGGCACGGCGGGTCTTCAAACGTACCTAATCGGGCTTGTCGCCATCGAAATCGCCAAGCAGGGTGGCGTAAGACTATCGCCGCCCGCGACGGCCGCCATCTTGCACTACGGTCGAGAGAGCTTTGAGGGGTTCCGCACGGGGGGATGATTGCGGTTGGCCTTGCCTCGTCCAACATGCACATTGTCGCAACGACCTCCGCTCGTCACGAAGACGTGTTGACAGACACAACTCCCCGCTAGCCACAAAAGCGGGGTGGGTCAGATCCGGGCACAATACGTAGCTTTCGGGTCTGCAGACCAGTTGATGTGAGGGGAAAACGCGTGACTGAAAAGGCGAAGAAGCTAGAAGAATTCGTCCGGTGGGTTGAGCTCCACGTCAAAGGCGACGAGAAGGGTGAAGCTCAGATCTTCTTGGACCGTCTCTTTCAGGGCTTCGGGCATTCCGGCTTTCGGGAGGTAGGTGCCACATGCGAGGAGCGAGTTAAGAGGGGCGGGACGGGCGGCACAGCGTTCGCGGACCTTGTGTGGAAACCACGCGTCGTTATCGAGATGAAACGGCGGGGAACTGATCTTAAGAAGCACTACAGTCAAGCTTTCAGTTACTGGACGTATTTGGTTCCAAACCGGCCAAGATACGCAGTGCTTTGTAATTTCGACGAGTTTTGGGTCTACGACTTTGAGACTCAGATGGATACCCCTGTTGACCAGATTCCGCTAGCGGACTTGCCCAGTCGCTACGGAGCTTTGAACTTCCTCTTCCCGGGAGACGTTGCTCCCATATTCGGGAATCACCATGAAGACGTGACCCGCGAGGCTGCCGACAAGCTTGCAACCTGCTTCAATTCCTTGGTTGACAGAGGCATTGAGCGTCCTCTAGCGCAGCGCTTTATCCTCCAAATCCTCTTGGCTTTTTTTGCCGAAGATATCGGCCTGCTTGAGAAGTACCTGGTTAAGAGGCTGTTCGGGGATTGCAAATCTCCTCAAGATACCTATGACATCCTCGGCGGGCTTTTTGAAGCCATGAATCGTCCGGAGGGCAACGGCGGCGGCCGATACAAGGGTGTTGCTTACTTCAATGGCGGGCTCTACGCACTGCCCGCCAAAATCGAGCTATTGCCTGAAGAGGTTTTCCTGCTTAAGGATGCCTGTGACTTCGACTGGTCTAAGGTGCGACCCGAGATTTTTGGGACGTTGTTCGAGCGGTCTCTTGGAGAGACTGAGCGACATGCAAAGGGGGCACACTTTACCTCGCCGGTTGACATCATGAAGATCGTGGGGCCAACTATTGTTGAGCCTTGGCGGCAAGCCATTGAGGCCACCAAGACGCTAACTGAGATGCAGGCTCTTGCTAACCGCATGCAGACATTCACGGTTTTAGACCCGGCATGCGGAAGCGGCAATTTTTTGTTTACGGCTTATCGTGAGCTGAAACGCCTTGAGGCCCAGCTATATCTGCGAATGGCCGAGCGGTTCCCCAGGTCGGTGGACGTCAACCAGCGAACACTTGGGTTCGTGACCACCACGAACTTCTACGGTATGGACGTGAATCCATTCGCCGTTGAGATTGCCAAGGTCACGATGATGTTGGCTCATAAGCTTAGCATCGATGAACTTCATGTCTCGGAGTCCGCGTTGCCCCTGGACAATCTCGACAGGAACATCGTACATCGCGACGCATTAGTGACTGAGGCGGGGGCCAAATCAGAGTGGCCAAAGGTCGACGTCATCATCGGCAACCCGCCATTTTTGGGTGTCAAAAAAATGAAACCAGCGCTTGGTGCCGAGTATATCAAGCGCATCCGCGTGGCCTATCCTGAGGTGCCTGGAATGGCCGACATGTGTGTGTACTGGATCAGGCGGACGCACGACGAACTGCCTGCTTGCACAGTCGCTGATCCGCTGCGAGGCCGGGCTGGGTTGGTCGGTACACAGAACATCAGAAGCAACGAATCCCGCATCGGAGGCTTGGACTACGTGAGCGCGAGTGGAACCGTGGTTGAAGCTGTGGAGAGCCAACCGTGGTCGGGTGAAGCCAACGTTCATGTCTCCATCGCTAACTGGACCAAAACGCAAGACGAGAAGCTCCTACCTGCGTCCAAACGCTTGTGGTTTCAATCAAAGACGTCGCTGCGCAGGCCGAAGAGCGCCAAAGGCACGTTACTCGCGGCCAAAGAATACGATTTGGACATGAGAGAGGTCTCATACATTAGTTCTGCACTGTCGGACACTACCGACTTGAAAACCGCAGCGGTCCTTTCGTGTAACTCCAAGCCAAAGCGTACGTTTCAAGGCGTGACTCCGGGCCATGAGGACTTCGTTCTTCAGTGGTCTGACGCACAGGCGCTAATTGCCGAGGAGCCAGAGGCGGAGGAGCTATTAAAGTCCTATGTCGTTGGCAAGGAGGTGCTTGGCGGCGCGACAAAGGCCACGCGAATGATTCTTGACTTCGGTCAACGCGATTTGTTGGACGCGCAGCAGTTTCCAAAGGCGCTTGCGTTAGTCAAGAGGAACGTATTACCCAAGCGCATGAAGGCAGCTGAGAAGGGGGAAGGCGGCGATAAAGAAGAGCGCTCACACCATGTGCAGTTTCTCGAACGATGGTGGCAACTCTCTTATCGTCGAACGGATCTTCTGGAAGCGATTGCACGCCTTCCGCGCTACCTCGCGTGTTCGCGCGTGACATCGCGTCCCATCCTGTTCTTCGTAGACTCACAGGTGACACCGGGGGACGCGCTTCAGGTGTTCGCCTTCGAAGACGACTATAGCTTCGGAATTTTGCACTCGAAGCCTCACATTGAGTGGTTCATGAGCAAGCGCTCGAACATGAAGTCAGACCCGCGCTATTCATCGTCCAACGTTTTCGGCACGTTCCCTTGGCCACAGTTTCCAACAGCTGCGAAGGTCGATGCGGTCGTTATGGCGTCGCGCAAACTGCAAGCGGTTCGCTCAAATGCACTCAAGGCAGCCAAAGGTGGCCTCAGGGCGCTATATGACACCTTAGCGCTCCCTGGAAAGAACCTTCTGCGTGACGCCCACGCCGCTTTGG
Source organism: Achromobacter spanius (assembly GCF_003994415.1). Lineage (NCBI taxonomy): Bacteria > Pseudomonadati > Pseudomonadota > Betaproteobacteria > Burkholderiales > Alcaligenaceae > Achromobacter > Achromobacter spanius. Next base: position 816,897 of record NZ_CP034689.1, read on the forward strand.
ACAAGGCTGTAATGGACGCGTATGGCTTCTCAGTTGGGAAGGATTTGCTCGCGCAGATTCTCGAGTTGAACGCTGCTGTTGCGGCCCGGGAGAGTGCTGGTCAGCCTGTGACGCCTCCGGGGGTGCCGACCAGTGTTTTTGATCCGTCGGTTTTGGTGTCCAGTGATTGTGCTGTGCGGCCTGCCGAGCGGCTGATAGGCACCGCTTGATCCTATACCTTGGTCCATAACATTCAGCCTTCATCGTGCTCTTGGAAACGTCCGCTCTTCGGCTGGTGACGGCATCCAAATTTCCTCGAGGGGCCATTCGCACCACATAGTCGGCATCGGCCAATTGAAGCTCGGACGGCTGCATTCAGCCGGAGACTTTATTTCAGGTACGAGCTAAGGTTAGGACCCGGAGTCGCCGCAGGCTCCCTGGCTTACTGGTGGCGCAGCAATTCCTGATAAATCCAAAACGACCTCTTCCTGGCGGAACCATCTTTGGTGTAACACGAACGATTTGACTCGTTCAGTTGAAGACGTGTATGCGACAAGCGCAAGACTCTTCTTTGCACGACTTGCAGTGACATAGAACAGGCGCTTGGTGGCTTCGACAGTCTTGTCTCCCGAGGGCTTTCCGCCGAACAAATCATCGTACTTAAACATAAAGCCCCGCGCTTCGGAGTCGTCCATAATAACCATGACGCGCTCGAATTCTAGCCCCTTCACTCCTTGGTGGGTGTCGAAGCGCGCTCGGCCCGACAGATACTCGGTCATTGTCTCGATCTGCGAAAACGGTACCTTCAGAAACTTCTGAATGGCAAGATCTCGTTCCGTTTGGGGATCGGCCCGCTCGTCTTCCTCGGACAGGCGTGCCACCCCGTTCTCCGCCGCCCGGGGCGTGTGTGCCTGCAACGCTTCGGGAATTTCAAGAAGTTTGGTGTTCGCGACATAGAGCAATATGTTGAGCAATGAAGGGGCAATATCACCTTTCCACAGCTCGAGCAGTCCATCTACCGACCTGTTCACGTTGTCCATCAAAGACTTGGCATCGTTCGCTTGACGCAGTGCTGCTGCGTTTAACAACGGGGAGTGTGCTTTGATAATGCGCGCGACCGCGAATCGATCACCTGCCTGCTTTGCCCGAACAAGCGGTAGGATCTGATCCGAAAAAAATCGAGAGATCGGAAGAGTTCCCTCCAGAAAGCTCGTTCGCCAGCTCTCGAAGTCATAGAGCGCCGCAAAAGCGTCGAGAAAGCCGAGCCGCGAAGCTGCCATGCGATGCTCCAGGGTCAACGTCTTCAATTCCTTCGGCTCTATCCATTTCTTGTCGCCTGTAATGTGAGCCATGTGCGCCGCGATAGCGCGCTCAACTGCCGGCTTGCCCTCCAGGTCGCTGTGAAGAATGAAGAGCCTTACAAATCCTTCGTCAGCTGCGGGCTGTGGCTCTTGTTGCTGTTTATCGGTGGTGCTCCGAACTTTATTGAGTAGCTGAACAACGCGCTTCGGGCATCGATAATTCAAGACCTTTCTTGGGGTTGCCCAGTCATCGGGAAGGCCTTCCCCAAGCCGCTCCGTCCCGTCGGAGTAAATACGTTGCATCGTATCTCCAATCAGTCCGAGCAAAAACCTGCCCTTTAAGTTAGATTGGACGACGAAGAGTGCATCAATAAGCCGCTTGTTGGTATCCTGGCTCTCATCGATGAGCATAATTGGATAACGGCCTGCGAGGATGCTTTGCATCGCCGACTTTTGAGTTAGGAAGTGCGCAGTAAGCTTTATCACTTCAGAGTGATTTAAAGCGCCGCGTCCGCTATTGTCGCCGGTGGGGCTATATGTGAACGATTTAATGTTCGGCAAATTATGGAGCCGCCGCGTCTTTGACTCGATCTTGTTCAGACGAGTGGTGGAAGCCTTAGTCCCTTTGCGCCCCTTGGCCTCCTCTGTTCTCAACTGCGCGATGTCATTCGCAAGATCAATTCGCAACCATTCCCGAATGTCGTAATTCAGTCCCTCAATAAGGGACCAGGAAAAGCTGTGAATGGTCCGAACGTCGATCAAAGGATCGAAAAGGATTCGCCTTTTGATCTCGTCACTAGCGGCATTCGTAAAAGTGATGACCGCGACCCGTTGACCTTTGGCCCTCATCCTTTCGGCCACTGTGTGTTGAACATGCCGAAGGGCGGCTACCAGAGAACTGGTCTTGCCCGACCCCGCTCCGGCAAACAGGACGAAACTTTTGGGCGCATCCAGATTGAGGCACTCCGCCAACTCGTCATCCACATGTGCATCGTTCGGCTCCGTCATGCAACCACCGAATTCGCAGCGGTGTCTTCGGTCGCAATCTCCGTTGGGACCGAGGCGGTCGCTGGTCCCTTTCCGAGGACATCATCTTCCCGACGCTTCAATTGCGCAGCAAGCCATAGCAGCCCTTTATTGATGTAGGAAGGAACCGTCATGGTGTCAATAGCGCTGCCATACAGAAGCTCCATAGCAAATTCCGCCTTGCCGCCCTTTGCAAGATCGCCGGCTAGCCTAGTAGCAAGGTCGCTGGCGTCTACCGCTTCTTCGATTGATCTCCTGAATCGTCCCATCAGGCTCGCGCCGTCCAACGTCTTGAATAGCTCCAAATTCTCGTACACGAGCGCATCCTCGAACGTGTTCGCCAGTAGTTCAACAGAAGATGTTTTTTTGAAGTTGGCCTGCATGGGCAGTTGATAAGCCACACGAACCCCGTAGCCGCTGCTATCAAACAAAGATAGGTGCTCTTCCTTGGCGTCCAGCAACGAATCTAGTGCCTCGTCTTTAGGTACCCAGGTTTTCAGCGTTTCGTTACGAGCCTTGAGGCCAAGACCACGCGCTGGCGGAACGGACTTGTTCGCTGAATCCTTGGCATCCAGGTCTGTGATGATTAGCGTATTCAGCCCGAGCTGTTCGATGAGCAACCTTAGCCGGTGGGCGTGACTGCCTCCTATCTCCAGCCACGTCACATAACAGCGTCGTAGGAACTCATACTCATTCCTTGATCTTACGAAATGAGGCACGAGTATGCGTTCGGCTGGACCTTCGACGAGTATGGCCCCGTCTGCGAAAAACAGATCGCAATGCGTAGCCTTTAGGTATCGCTTAACGAAGCGACCTGTATTGTCCTCGTCGCCAAACGTGTCCGACAGGTTCACGACACACGAGACTGGCACCGAGCCATTCTCGATCTTTACTGGGAGTCGCCGAAAATATCTCAAGGATGCAAACTCAGCCTCGTGCGCAAGATGGCTGGAATGAGTGCTGACCACGAGTTGTGTGCACAGATCCTTCGACGCTTTGAGCTTGTCGTGCTTGCGCAGAACGTCATAGGCTTGTCTTATGAAGACTTGCTGGACCTGCGCGTGCAAGTGCGCCTCAGGTTCTTCAATGAGAACAAGATGAAGTGGAGGAATTGCGTGATCTTCCTCTTCTGTCGTTCTGGCAGCCTTTCCGACACGCATCCATTTGTCGCGAAAGCTCATTAGAGCGAAGATGATAGAAACGAGGTTTTGGTATCCCAACCCGTTCGAATCTTCCGGGAGATGATGAACTGAGGCGCTCCCACTAGCCCCATGCGCGGGAACAACGTATTGAACGGCCGACGGGTGATTTAAACCGTCCACTGGAGTAATGTTTGCGCGGATTGTCAGCTTGGGATCTGTTACGCCAGGGTATCCAATGTCCTCCAACTCCTTGAGCGCATCCGCAAAGCAGACCTCAAGGCGCTTGCCAAAGGCTGCTTGCGCTCCATGAAGTGCCTGCAAGGCTTCCAAATCCTTTGGCTCAGGTTGATCGAATGGATCCAAGTGCTGTGTGTAGTAGTGCCTTAGCTGACTGGAAAGTTTCTTCCCGCTACGCGAGCGTCCTCCGTCCTGGTCGGCATCGCTCCGTGGCGAAAATGCTGCAAATCCAAAGCCACGCTGAGCGCTGATCTCATCGATGCGGATAATATTCTTGAGAGGATCGCCCTCGACCGGCTCGCTGTCCGGTGGAAGCATCTGCGGAACGGCCACGCCATCCTTCGGGAAAACGAGCTTGGCAGGGTCAAGAAGATACGCGCGAACTTCAAATGTCGCGCGCAGTCTTATGGACAAAAAGTCCATGAGCGACCGGGGCCAAAGCGCAAAACCCTCCGTCCCTTGTGGGGCTGCTGGAAACGATGTTCCATCTGCCGCCGAGTTCGCGTTCATGACCGCTTCTGCGGCAAGTTTTGCCTTTAGATATTCGGCCTGAAAAGCTTGTATGTCCTTAGGCTCATACCGCAACCGCACGCCAATAGGCGCTCCCGCCCAGTCGAGCGTGGGAAGAATTTTTTGGACGTGATGAAGCTCTTTTGGTGGAACGTTGAGCCACACGTCGAGATGCGGCAGCACTGCGTCCCAGTCAAATGGATGCACGCTTTCCCCGGGCTTGGTTAACTCCCATTGCTGACCAAGCGCGTCCAACGTTGTCCAGTTCGATAGCGTGAAGTCGTTGATAGAAAAATCGGCGCGCCCGACGAGGAATTGTCGAAGTGCAATCATCGCAGAGGTCTTCCCGCTGTTATTGGCTCCTACAAAGACGGTCGTCTTCTCCGCGAGATCTACCCTCACTTTGCGAAGCTTGCGGAAGTTTCCTATTTCGACGAGCTCGATACGCATTTAATCTCCCGGGACGTTTTTCTGCCTATCTACATTTGATCGTCTATCTACAAGGCAGTCTAGCGGAATCCAACTGCTGGCAATGATCGAATGGGCACATGTTCAATCAAGGTGCGCCCCGCACGACGCATGGAATATCACATAGTTTGAAATAGCGCAAACACATCATTATCGTTAATTTGAAAATGTGAAATTTTGAGATTCGACGGCAAGGTGATGTCGTGAGACGTGACGGGGGCACAACTATGCGCTTGCTCACCCACAGCCATCACCAACGGAGCAGGTCGGGTCGCGATTCCAACATCGCGACGCGGGCAGTCAACTGCCTCGCGCCAGCCCATGTCGTCCTGTCCTGAGACTTGCAAAGTGGTGGTGGTGCACTGAAATGTTGAGATGCCTGCTTGAACTCGCCATCCCTTGGGTGACTCAGGCACCAAGCTCGGCGGCATGTACTCGGATGTGCAAGAAAGGGATAGCAGAATCACAACCACATCCGCCCATAACGAGCGGATCTCCTTGGCCACCACCCATCAGACAATCCGGTCCGCCTCGGCCCGTTAAGGGGCCATTCGGTCAAAGTAGCTAACGCCGCTCTATGAACGGGGGGCTATCTGCCTCCCGCCCAATCATTCCCTGTGAGCGACGCAGCGGCGCTGGTTGATCCGCGCCGATCACTTCGTTTGCTCTCATGCATCAACGCTAACCCAACATACGGCTGCCGTAGCAATATGAATTGCCTCGGACAACTGTGCTTGCGATAAGAGTTCTCTGCTCTACCGTCGATCACATCTCGCCAGGAATCTGCGCGGCAACCCTCAGCGCATTGGCGCTCGTGACCGGAGCTCGGTCTTCACTGTATGGCCTAGCTCAAGCACGCCGACCCCACTGCGGCGTTCGTAGTTTCATGCGCTGCTTTATGCCGTCCTTCAGGCCACGTGTAAGGCAGCCGCTCTCTGTCTTGGCCCCTTTCCTCTCATCTCTCGGTGAACCTAAGTTGATAGGTCGGCTAGACAGAGCGCTGGTGTTCAACGGCGGGCCGATGGCGGATGGTCGAAATTTCTAAGTAGTGCTACGTCACTCTCCGGCTTGCGACGTTGAACAAGTCGCAACAGCGCAACAGTTACACATTCCGTATCGTTTATAACGCATTGATACGTAAAATTTCGAAAAACGGAAATAAACCGTAATGTGCTGCGGTAGATTCGCCTCTGATTACGCAAGCATGGGAGGCATGCAAATGGTTGCTATTCAAAAAAAAGTTCTTAGGCAGTGCGGCGTCGTGATGGTGGGCGAGGCGGGAGATATTCAGTCGTGGGACCAGGCCATGGAGCGTTTAACGGGGATCGACGCTAGCTCAGCGATTGGATTGCGTTTCGAAGACTTAAAGTGTTTGAAAATCCTAGAGGAGCCAGCGAAGACGCTAGCTGCCAATGGCCATGACGTCGGGTTTGCGACAGTCGCCGATTTCGTCGTCCCGCCCACCTACAGTGCCTCACGATGCCTAGTATTTGCGTGTCATACCCCAGCACCAAGGGAAAGTGACTCCATCCAATATCCAACCTCGGGGTCACAAAGTGAAGTGACCGCAAAGCAGGTGCGACAACTGAATCCCACGCAGAATCAAGTCATGCAGACGGAAAAGTTGGCGGCAATCGGTCAGCTTGCGGCAGGCGTCGCCCACGAAATAAACAATCCAATCGGGTACGTCTTTTCGAATCTGAAAACTCTTGGAAACTATGTGCGGGATTTACTGAAAATCGTTGATGCCGTTGAAGGAGTTGCGCATCTCGACGACCTGCGCCACCTTAAGCGGAATCTTGAGTACGATTATATTCGTCATGATTTGGAGGCCTTGCTTAGCGAGTCAGCGGACGGCATTGATCGCGTAAAGAAAATAATAACAGCGCTGAAAGATTTTTCGCGACCGGAAGAAGAAGGGTTCCGCGAATTTGACTTGCATCACGGTATAGAAACGACACTAAAGGTCGTAAATAATGAACTCAAATACAAGGCAAACGTAATCTGCGAGTTCGGGGCCTTGCCTCTTGTGGAATGCAATGGCTCACAAATCAATCAGGTCACGTTAAACCTGCTCATCAACGCTGCTCAGGCCATTGAGACGCGAGGCACGATCACCGTTCGTTCGGGAGTGGAGGGCGAGGAGGTCTGGTTCGAGGTGCAGGACACGGGCTGTGGAATTGAAGCAGATGCTCTGCGTCGAATCTTCGAGCCTTTTTATACCACCAAGCAATTAGGGAAAGGCACGGGGTTGGGGTTGGCGCTGTCGTACAACATCGTAGAGCAGCACGCGGGTCGTATTGAAGTATTTAGTGACCTGGGCCGCGGATCCCGTTTCAGGATCTGGCTTCCAATTCACCAAAAGGTGCGCGAGGCGTAAATGTCCGAGATGACAAACATGGAAGTCCCACAAAGCGAGGGGCTGGAAGGCGCCATTCTTTTAGTCGATGACGAACCGCATATCCTGTCAAGCCTGGTGCGAGAGCTCCGAGGTACGCACTCGTCGATACTCACCGCGACAGACGGCGTTGATGCAATCAATAAAATGGTGCGCAACAAGATTGATCTCGTCATCTGTGACGCCAACATGCCGGGGATGTCGGGTGCCGACCTGCTTGCAACAGTACAGCAGCGGTGGCCCGATACTGTTCGTATCCTGCTCACGGGCTATCCGGAACACAACAACACGATTCGTGCCATTAACGAGGGGCGTATTTATCGATACCTGACGAAGCCGTGGGATGCCGATCAATTACGCATCGCAGTGAGTCAAGGCTTGGCGCTTCATCAAGCGCAAGCCGAAAGAAAGCGGTTAGAGCAGATCAATCGTCAGCAGTATCAGGCGTTACAGCATCTAAACAACTCATTAGAAAGGCGCGTGAAGGAGCGCACGGCGCAGCTTGAGCGAGCGAACGCTGAGATCGAGAAGGCGCACCAAAGCCTGCAGCAAAGTTATGTCATGGCCACGCGAGTATTTGCTTCACTGATAAATCTAAGGCTGCCTGCAGAAAAACAATCCAACGCAAAAGTTGCATCACTTGTGAGCGCCTTCTGCGACAAAATGCAGATGAACGAGAAGCAGATGCAGGATCTGGCCATCGCTTCGGCGCTCTATAACATTGGAAAACTGACTTGGGACGATACGCTCATTGCTGGATCTCCGGACCGAATGGAAAGGACTCAGCGCGACCGATACCGGACCTATCCGGTGGTGGGAGAGAGTTTGCTCATGTCGCTTGAGCCGGCCAACGACGCTGCCAACATAATTCGTCATCATCAAGAGCGCTGGGATGGCGCCGGCTTTCCCGATGGCTTGGCAGGCGAGGCCATCCCTTATGGCGCGCGCATTCTGAAGATTGCCACCGATTATGTTGAACTTCGAATGGGAGTCTTGCTATCGAGAAAACTTGGCCATGAAGAAGCCATTGATGCGGTTCGTAGATACTCTGGTCGACTTTATGACCCGAGTTTGTGTGAGCCGTACATCGAGGTCATGGAAAGCATTGAAAATTCCGACGCCGCCGATGAGACTGTTTTGGTGCTCGATACCGCCAGGCTCGAGCCGGGGATGATATTGGTAAAGGACCTTCACGCTTTAAGCGGCATGTTGTTAATAAGCGCAGGTAAGCCCCTGACGGAGCGGCTGATAGATAAGCTGATGGTCTTTGAGCAAAATGAAGATGCCACGTATCAATTGTTCGTTCGTATGCCTGAGACGGAAGATTAATTGACGCATGCACATTGCGGGGTATCTCCATGAAGATGCGACATATCGTTATTTCTGCTTTGCCCATTGTTGTCGGATTCATACTTCTATGGGTCGGGCTTGCATGGCTTATATGGAGACCGTTGCTGGCAGAGCACCTGCCCGAGCTGGCAGGCTCTATCGAGCAAGGGGCATTGCTTTTCGGCGCCGCAGGGGGCACGCTGTTGCTGAGCGCGCTTGGCGTTCGGGGCCTGGCATTGCTGGTAAATGCATTTGCATTTTCCGTAAACGCATGGATCGCCGTTTCTCGAATGCCTCCCATCGGCTGGGATTTGTGGAGTCAGCAGTCGTCGCTCACGCCGCTAATGCAAATCTCCATCGCGTTTGTGTGTTGCGCGCTGGGCTTGATAGAAGTCTTTCCGCGTTTTAAACGACTGAGTTGGACGTTGGGCGGCGTGGCCTGTATTGGGGCGGTGCTTCAAACGGTCGCGAGAGTGCAGGCCTGGCCGGCGGGTAATCCCTTGGCGGTAATATTCCGTATCGAAGGCCTATATACGTTGCTCCTCGTGCTCATGGCACTGAGCGCGATGGCTCTGATTACGCAAAGACGTTCGGAGAAGGTTATAGCCCGACAGACGGCAAGTGTCTGGTTGGCGGCTTTGGGGACGTTCGTCGCGGTCCTGTGTTGGTGCGTCATCGGCACTCACGAACTGAGCATAAAGGTTAATCAGGCAAGGATATTGTTGGATCAGGCTGACAGACAGGTGAACGCAGCGGTGAGGGTTCGCTTTACCGTGCTGAATAGATTGGCTGCCCGATGGGGGATCGAAGGCGGATTGCCCGAACCCACATCATTTAAGTTCGACGCCACCGCATTCCTCCGCGACATACCCGGGTTCAAAGGGATGGCGTTGATCGACATTGACGGAAGCATCCTTCTGTCCAACGCAGAGAACGCCGAAATCGACCAATTGATGAAAGCGTATTTTTCAACCCCGGCCGCGAGAATTTTCTTGCATCACGTTGAAGAAAGCGGCAAGCCACACATTGGCAGACCCATCCCAAGCGCCGGTCTGCCTTCACTTGCTTTGGTGGCGGCGAAATTGCCGATGCAGAGTGGAAAGGCTACGTATTTAGTCGCAGTTCAGCAGCTCGCGGATCTGTTCGTCAGCATTCCGGGACCCGCTGTCGGCCTGGCAGCGGTTTCCGTCGATCTCGCTGGCGCGGAAATATACAGCGTGGGTGCCGCCAGCCGGGGCGATCTACTCGTTCAGGCAGCGATCGAAATCGATCATGAAAACCTGGCTACGATCAAGGGGTGGTACCGGGGAACGGTTACGGAAGGGCCAATTTCATTTCTTTCCACATCCGCACTGCTCGTCGGCATCGTGTCGACCCTATTTCTTATGCTGAACCAGCAGTTGAGTTGGTCATCGCGGCGAAGATCGTACAAGCTTGCAATGGCCCACGGCGCACTTCAGCGAAGCCTGGATGCCCAGCATCGTCTTAATGGGATGAAGGCGAGAATTATGCGGCTGTCCGGGGATATTATATTTTCGCTGAACCGGGACCTTGCTTTTACCGAGGTGAGCGTCTCTGTGGAGAGAATTTTGGGATACTCGCCCCACGAATTAAAAGGCAAGCGAGTCATCGACTTTGTGCAACGAACCGATCGCCGGCGTACCGGATTAGCGCTAGAGTCGGCGATGGAAAATTCTTCGGAAGACTGGAAGTTTCAAAATCAGTTGAATGACAAGTTCGGGGTGCCGCTCGAGATGAAATGGTCCGCCGAATGGGTTGAATCCGAGCAGCTTTTGTATTGCGTAGTCCGCGACGTCGACTGGATCCGACAGCAGGACGTGTTTAACGCTGCATCGCGACGCGTCTATGACCAGATCATTGCCAGGGCATCCTTGGATACCGTCTTACGTTCCATAGCCGGCTTGGCTCGAGCGATTGTTCCAGGCGCTAGTTTCGCTGTACGTCGCCTCGTGGAAGACCAGGGCACGCTCCAACTACTCATGGCGGAAGGGCCGGGGGCTGATTTCGAAAGTAGTCTTGGCGATCAACTCCCGCTGACTGCTGATTCGCCCCAGTGCGACGCGGTTCGCAATGGAGCCCCTGTATTTATTGATCAGGTCGATTGTTCGGACTGTGCATCAATGTGCGGAGCCGCTTCATTCGCTTATTGGGCCTCGCCGATGTCCGTGGGACCGAAACTGCTTGGCGCCGTGGGAGTGTACTCGCCCGACGATCAACGGATGAGCTACGACACACAGGCTCTTGCAGCAATCTGCCAGTTGGCTGCGGTTGCCATTAAAGCGGCGGATGATCGCAAGAGCCTTGAAGCAAGCGAACAGCGATATCGCTCCCTGTATCACTTCAATCCCGATGCGGTTTATTCGTTTGACTTGACGGGGCGCTACACAAGCGTAAACCCGCAGGCTGGCATATTGACCGGTCTCTCGGAGAGAGAGCTATTGCAGCTAACGTATCGTTCGGTTGTCACTGCAGAAGACCTCGAAATGGTCAATAGGCATTTCGACGCGGTCCTGAAGGGAGAAGTGCGCCGATACCTTGCAAGGTGCAAGGTCGCAACCGGAAAAGTTCGAATATTCGATGTCACCAATATGCCTATTCAGGTTGAGGATCAAGTGGTAGGCGTTTTTGGTATCGCGAGAGATGTGACGGAACAGGAGAGAGCGGGTGCCGTAATTAGAGCGAAGGAGAAGCAGCTTCGCCAGTTGCTCATTGATATGCGAGATGCGGTGTTGGTTGTGAATCAAGGTGGCTACGTGCGCTTTGCAAACGAAGCGGCACAGCAAATGTTCGGCAGAAGCCAGGCGGGGTTGCAGAACATGCATGTTCCCCTACCAGAAGTTCCCCCAAAGTTGTTTGAGTGGAAAACGGTAGACCGGGGGGGAGGTACCTTGGACGTGGAAGTCGCCCTCTCGGAGACAGAGTGGGAGAAGCAGCCAATGCGGCTGCTGTCTCTTCGAGATTTGCGACCGCGTAAACACTTTGAACAGCAATTGCACTTGCTCCATCGCAGCCTCGAGGCTTGCTACAACGCAGTAACCATCGCTGATGCCACGGATCCCGAGTTTCCGTTGATTTATGTCAATCCGGCCTTTGAGCGGATGACTGGTTTCAGTCGCACGGAAGCGCTCGGCAGAAACTGCAGGTTCTTGCAAGGGCCGGAAACGGATCAGGTAGCCGTCGAAAAAATTCGTGCAGCCTTGTCAGACAATCGTGAAATTGACATTGTCATCCAAAATACGCGAAAGGACGGCACTGCTTTCTGGAATCATCTATTTATCGCCCCGGTTCCGAATGAACTGGGTAGAGTAGGGAATTTTATTGGAATCTTGAACGACATCACGCAGCAAAAGAAGATCGAGGAGCAACTTGAGTATGGTGCGACGCACGACATATTGACTGAGCTTCCAAATAGGCGGTTGCTTCGAGAATACCTGACTAAAAGCAGCGCCGAGGCTCGGAGACGGGGCGATACGCTCGCCGTGGGATTCTTCGACCTGGACGGCTTCAAGCTGATCAACGATTCGATGGGGCACGATTTCGGCGATCGTGTATTGATACAGGTTGCCCAGCGAATGAGAGCGTGCCTTCAAAAGGGAGAGATGGTTGCCCGTGTTGGCGGAGACGAGTTCGTTATCGTATTGCCATCTACGACGCGTGAGCGTTCGCATAGATTGATAGAGGCTGCTATTAACGCCGTGGGCGCGCCCTATAGGTTCGGCGAGTTGGAAGTGCATATCACGGCAAGCGCGGGACTTACAGTGAGCGACGGGGCAATCAAAGATCCGATGCAGTTGGTTCGCGAGTCAGATCTGGCGATGTTTCGTGCGAAGCGCGAGGGAAGGAATACGTGGCATGAATACACGATCGATCTTGGCAAGGACATTGAAGAGCGTTTAGCTCTGCGTGGAGACCTGAAGCGCGCGCTAGATAATGGAGAGCTAGCTCTTTATTATCAACCAATCATTGATGGCCGTACCCATCGCATAGCCAGTGTTGAGGCGCTCTTGCGTTGGCAACACCCAACTCGTGGATTTGTTTCCCCATCGTTCTTCATACCGTTGGCGGAGGAGACGGGACAGATCATTCCCTTGAGTAGATGGGTGCTGGAAAGGGCATGTCGCGATGCCGCTGCATTGCAGGACCTAGGATGGTCCGATTGCCCTGTGGCATTGAATGTTTCAGCCCTTTACTTCCAGCGGACAGATTTTGTATCTGAGCTCGAGAGTGAACTGCTCCGTTGGAATCTAACGTCGAGAAGCATCGAAATCGAGATAACTGAAAGTGTTCTGCTTGATGATGCTGAGAGAGCAATCGATACGCTTCGGCAGATCAGGGAACTTGGGGTGAAGATTTCGATCGATGATTTCGGTACAGGCTATTCAAGTTTGAACTATCTCAAGAACCTTCCAATTGACAAGGTGAAGATAGATCGGTCGTTCGTTCAGGAAGTTATCAGCGATCGGCATGATGCATCTATCGCCAAGGCGATTATATCGATGGCGCACCATCTTGATCTGAAGGTGGTTGCAGAAGGCGTTGAGATCGAGGCCCAGTACGCGTTCTTGCGCAGAAATCACTGCGATTATTTTCAAGGCTACTTATTCGCGCACCCTATGCCGTATGAAGCGCTGGCGCGGTATCTGAGAGACGGCTCCCAAGGAAGCAAAACTTGGGGCGAAAGCGGAGCTGCTGAGGTGGAGCGGGTGCTCCTGCTATTAGATGACGAAGAAAATATACTGCGGGCTCTTGTGCGTGTCTTGCGGCGGGATGGTTATAAAATTCTAACCGCCCAAAGCCCCCAAGAGGCATTTCGTTTGCTTGCGAGCAATAAAGTGGATGTTATTGTTTCTGATCAACGGATGCCCGAGATGACAGGTACGGAGTTTTTTCATCAAGTCAAGGACATGTACCCGGAAACGGTACGCATTATCTTGTCGGGCTATACGGACTTGGCGTCAGTAACTTCCGCGATAAATAAAGGCGCCATCTATCGATACTTCACGAAACCTTGGGACGATGAGGAGTTGCGGGATTCCATCGCTATTGCATTTCGCAAACGAGAAGGCGAAGGGGCTGCAGCAGAGAACTATTGATATGCGCTATGTTGAAAGGAGCGTTGAATTCTTGGCTGCCGGCATCACTGGATTGGCTGTTGCTCAGGAGTCTAGTGTGTGCCTAAGAACTCGTAGAACCGGGGGAGTAAACTAGGGAGTCTGTTGCCGGACTAGTGCTAAATCCGGTGAAATTTGGCTCGGCGATAGTCCGCAAATGCGATCTCTTACTGCGGGTCTAGAATGCCGAAGGGTATTTCTAGGCGGGTGTCAATGATCAGCTTGAGAGTTGAAAGCACATGGGTCTAGACACTTGAATTAGCTCCCCTGATATACCGATTGAGACTGCTACCAATCCTGTTGTTGGTAAGGGATATATTATTTTTACATAGCGATGGGAGATGCCGCATTGCGGGAAGTGCTCGCCCAATCCGAGACAGCGACCCACCCCGAATTTCAAAAAAAAACCTGTCCAGTTACGGACAGGTCTGAAGCACGCCGATTACTGCTTGCAGTATTCAGCGCCAGCCACCCTCGCCGGCACGAGGATAGACCAGCTATTGTAGCTGCAGCGACATCCCGGCCGAAGGGTTCTCGAACGGTGATGCACATACTGGACAGTGAACTTGGTAAATTTGATTTTCACAGATGTAACTTTGGTGGCCCCATCGCGCTCGCCCAAGCCTATTCGATTAGTTGGAGTCGGGCGCAATCACCAGTTTAGGGCGATCGGGCATAGTAAATGGCAATCTCTATTTAGGTACACGTAATCCCTGGCGTGGAGGGGGCATGTCAATTAGGAAGTCGCCACGACTCTCGCCTCGCGACTCAGCGGCGGTAAGCCAACGGGGCGGCACACCCCGGCCAGTCCATGTTTTGCCGGTTTCAGGGTCGCGGTATTTTGCTGCTACTACAAATCGACCGTCCGTTTGCGGCGCATTGCTTTTAACTGATGTTTGGAAGCTATCTCGGTATGCAGCTAGCACGTCTTCAACGGCTATGCCGTGCGCGCGCATCAGACTGAGAATTTCGCGGACTGATAATGATTTTCGCTTAGCGTGTAGCGCTTTAACTTGACGCTCCAACGCGCTAATTTTCACATCTATGCCTTTCAAGGCGTGTTTTGCCATCACTATGGTCTCCCTTTGGCCGATACTGCACTCTATTGCTGATGAAGCCCGCGGGAAGTTGAGAATAGCGCTAATTATTGAGCTCGTTTTCGGTGTAAGCGATCCTTCCTCCTTCGCCGTATCATCTATACAACGGATGTGCCCTTAAGCCCGATTCCGTACCATCCCTCTCCGGGCGAAACTGGGAGCGTGAACTTTGAGCATCAAGGAGAGAGAGGGTGCCGGCAAACTTCAACGAGACTCTAACAGCAGTAATTGCAACTGCCGACGACGGCTCCTCTTACCTTTTCGAACGACGAAGGCGAACGTTACCCGGAGGAAAAGGCAGAGTGTTCTTTTTCTGCTGTCTGCCCAACGGAGAGGTCGTCGGTTGGTTAGGTTACGGGCAATACGAGATGCCAGACGGCACCATAGTTCGAGTTCGCGGATGCTCACGACGTCGTCTGGACCGCCTGTAATCTATACCGGTATAAGCAGACTCGATCGGGGGGCTCAAGTCCGTTGAGGCTGTCTCCTATATCGTATTGCCGGATTGACGTAATCCCCGATTAGTGCCCCAATGAATCACGCTACGCGCGCGTGCTGTAGGGGAACGCCATGACGGAGTACACCCAGCGGGCTCTTGAAATACTTGCAGTCAGTTGTGACGGCGACATCTACAGAATTGAAAGGCGGTGCCGAACACTTCCAG
This sequence comes from Achromobacter spanius, assembly GCF_003994415.1. NCBI lineage: Bacteria > Pseudomonadati > Pseudomonadota > Betaproteobacteria > Burkholderiales > Alcaligenaceae > Achromobacter > Achromobacter spanius. The sequence continues at coordinate 832,180 of NZ_CP034689.1, forward strand.
GGGACGATTCCGGCTCGCATTATTATTGCTGTTTGGCGGATGGCCAGCAGGTGACATGGCTAGGCGAAGGACGATATGAGTTGCCGGACGGAACAGTCGTGAAGGCAGTGGCTTGCCAGCTACGGACGTGACAAGCGATGTTCATTCAATGCAGAAATGCAGGAAGCCGCTGTTGTAGCAGTGAGTTCCAACTGCGGACCGCTGTCAGGAAGGTCGAGCACGCTGGGTTCCCTGGACAGCACTGCGGTTGGGTTTCCAGCGGACGCTGTTAACTCATGAAGCTTCGCGCGGCTAAGCCCATGAAGCGTGCGACGAGCCTTTTTGATCATAACGGAAAACAACCGGCGAAGCGTAGGGGCGCGAAGAATCCCGTTGATCGAGACTTCAAGGGTGGTATTTTTTTGGCCGAGGTTGAAATCAAGAGCTCTACCTTCGCGAGCCGCGCTCCTTGAGTCGTCCGTGGATTGCGGCGGGAGGGGCGCATGCCTTTACTTTCTCGCTGCTGTCTATTTCAGCGGCTAGATAAGGATCCACGCTGCGGCCACGCCGCGCTAGCTATGCGCAGGCATACCGATCGTAGTTCGGTTAAGGGCGCTGTGGGGCACCCAGCACCCCCGCAAAAGAGTGGTTGCTAACAATGGGGGGCACGCTAAGGGCAGATTGACGGCGCTCGGCAGGATATGCCATGGTGTCAGCCACTTCCCTGCAGGGGATATTGCGTAAATTCGCCCAACGGCGCCCTACACGGGCGGCGAATAGCGCTGGCTGCCGTACGCCCATTCGGGAATCGGCACGATGTTCTCTCGAGTAAAAATCTCAGCCGTATTTACCACTGGCAGTGCCTCCGGTCGACGATGCCCCGTTATATCGATTCCCACGCGCTGTTTTAGCTCCTTCGCATGCTGCCACACGGTAGTTCTATTAAAATGCTCATGCAGATTTTCGCCGTTGAGCCAAAGTAGATAAGCACGGCGCACGTTCTTCGGCAATTCTTTTGCCTCGTATTCCGTGAGGACCGGTTGCACAGAATTGGTGATCTTATAGCGGCCCAATAGGTCAAAAAATAGTTTGTCCACGTCTTCGTGCTTCCACCTCGACACGTATTGGAGATTTCGCGTGCGCAGGCCCTGGTGGTGGAGCTTGATCTCGACGCGGATGCTGAGACGTGCCAGGTCAAGTATCGCGGTTTGATATTCACCAGGGTTCTTCCACTGCGATGCCAACAGCTCATGTTTGCTGTAGACAGTTGCGCTGTGATACACGGAACGCCTCTTCGGACCGTGACCCAGTTCGATAGAAGTTTCGCGGTTACGGCGTTTCCCTTCGCGATTATTGGCGTCTATCGCGTCAATGATCTCTCTTTGCACGGGGGGGCACCAGAAGTTCGCCGTCAGGTGGATTTCGGTGATGCCAACTTGTCCGTTGGCCCACTCCGCCCGCTCTTCATCTGTTGGACTAAGCGCCATGGCAGTGGTTTGTTGTTCGAAAATCTGGTGTACATACGATTGCAGATTTGCATGTCCGAAAAAGTTGTGTCGCTGCAGAATCTGAGGCGGGCAGCAATCAAGTTCGATCTGGTGCGCCCGGTCAATACCTCTTATGTCTCGCGACTTCATCCAAACCTGATCTGCAGGCCCGTAAGAGGCGCCTCGTGGCTTTCTAGCGCTGGCTGCTATGGGCACGAGTTCCCCCGTGTCTCCCATTAGCTGGAACCATAGTTTTCCCAAAGGACGATGAGCGAGCGAGCCTTTAACCCTAATGCGATCTATATGCACATGGCCGTTGGTTGTGTTGGTGATATACGGGTTCATTGGTCTACAGTGGGGATTGATGGATAGCTAGGTCGGGGGCGTGGGGGCAGTACAAATTACGAACAAATGTTGGCTTGTATAGTTGCTCGGCCACTTGTCTTTCCCAGGAGACGTTGTGGCTCGTCGTGCAAATTTGAAAAAAATCGGTTTTTTTATGTGCGTCCTACGTCAGGTGCCTCATGCAAAGGAGGCCTTTCTGCAATGTCTCTGGAGAGCGTTGCGACGGATACGCCGAGGCGAACCGCGATTTCGCTTCTACTTATACCTTGCTGCAAAAGCTTCGGAATTTGGAGTCGCCGTTGTCGAATTTCCTGTTGCTTTGGAGAAAGTAGCTGCGTTGAATCTACAGCTGAGAATTCAAAGGAAAGTGGGCCGGCCGACGTGTACGTGAAGTCGAGCGGGCTGGGCGAACTAGGAGGGTAATGGTTGCTCTGGCGGAAAATGCGGATAGCGTTGTGGTCGGCACACGTGGTGTTGCCGCTGGCTAATCGAAGTACGTTAAGGGCAGGGAACGCTTCCATCCATTTTTCGCGTTTCCTGTAATCGTTACGGAACGCAAGGACGGTTATCCCACGTTTGTTTAGCTCAGCGAACTGGTCGGCGATTTGACGTATAGCGTGTGCTGAGGTGGAAATGTCGAACCACGTCGCCAGATCGTAGATAACCCAAAGCTGATGGGTGGGCTTTCCCGCTTGGAGGCGCAGTCCACGCACAACGTCGATCCCCAGGCCATGGTCTTCGCCGGGGTCAATCAAGCTAACCGTAAGGTTGTCGGCAGCAAGAGCGCGTGCCGGTGCCGGTTGTTGCTTCTCCGATAGCCGTTTGAATGCAGCCTGCACGCCTTGGGCCTGGTGAGCTGGCGCAAGGAAAGTCACTCGTCCGGTAGAGCACCGGCCAAACACTTCGAGCGATTTGATAGGCAGAGCGGCAGCCACCGCATATGCCGCGAGAGTCGCGAGAGTTAGTGGGAGGACTCCTGGACTGGAAAACGCGATTGTGGTGGCTGCGGTGGGAATAAGCGGCGGGAAAAAATAGTCCGGCGATGGGATCTTTGCATCCAGCAACTGGGATAAGGAAAGCTCAGGAAAGTGTGGGTTTTTCATGGGTCTGGTAGGGGAGTGGGGTCGAGGAACGGGCACAGAAAACTATGCTGCGTCGATGAACTACTGGGGTTCGGCAGTGCTGGGCGCGTAGCGGCGCGCGGCAGCGAGAGTGAGGACATAGCTCGTGATCTCACTTTCAATCCACTGTAATGACCCAGTGAAAACCTGCTCACGTCATAATCGAGGGAATTGACGATGAGCATGAAGATGGAAGACGACATCAAACGCTGGACGGCCAAGCGCAAGAGCGCGCTAGTGCTGGACATCATTCAAGGCAAGGTCACCGTCGCAGAGGCCAGCCGCCAATACGACCTGTCGCCCTCAGAGGTCGAACAGTGGGTCGACGATGGCAAGCGGGGCATGGAGAATGCCTTGCGGGCCAATCCACAGGACGTGCGCGAGCAGTACGAGCGCCAGCTCAAGGACCTTCAAGAGGCCTACGGCGAGGCGATGCTGGAGCTTCGCGCGAGAAAAAAATTGCAGTCCCTGCTGGGCGAGGACGAGAAGTGATCGAGACGATCCACCAGGGACTGCAAGCCGACGGCATCACCGTCTCGATCGCCAAGCTGTGCCGCTGGTTCAACGTGCCTCGCCGCACCGTCTACTACAAGGCGGTGAAGGCATCGCCAAAGCTCGATCCGCAGTTTGTCGCGCCCATCAAGGCGCTGATCGAAGAATCGCCGTCGTTTGGCTATCGAACGGTGGCGCATCTGTTGGGGTTCAACAAGAACACCGTGCAGCGCGTGTTCCAGTTGATGGGCTGGCAGGTCCGTAAGCGGCCCATCGGCTTCAGGCCCCGGATCCAGGCATTGCCGTCGGTGGCCACGAGGCCTAACGAGCGCTGGTCGACGGATCTGTGCCGCGTCTGGGCGGGTCGGGATGGCTGGGCGACGCTGGCGCTGGTGATTGACTGCCATACCCGGGAGTTGCTGGGCTGGCATCTGTCGCGCAGCGGCAAGGCCTGCACCGCAGGAAGCGCACTGGAACATGCCCTGATCGCCCGCTTCGGAACGCTGGGCCGCGTGCCTGTGCCGTTCCTGCTGCGATCCGACAACGGGTTGGTCTTCACCTCTCGTAGCTATACAGCGTTGGTGCGAGGCTACGGGCTGCGCCAAGAGTTCATCACGCCGCACTGCCCGCAACAGAACGGGATGGTCGAACGCGTGATCCGCACGTTGAAAGAGCAATGCGCGCATCGGCATCGCTTCGAGACCATCCAGCACGCCAGCCGCGTGGTAGGGGACTGGATACGCTTTTATAACCACCGGCGCCCGCACCAGGCGCTCGGCATGAAGACCCCGGCTGAGGCATTTGCATTAGCCGCTTAACCTGAGCAGGTTCTGCTGGGTCATTACACCACCGCGCTGCGGCACGACGGCTATTTCCGAATTTGATGGGCGGCGGAAGTTCGCCAGAAGCGACTTTGGCGTGGATTGCCGAGTTTTTCAGCCCCAAGATGTGGCTTACGCTTTCGATGGGGATAAGGCGGGGAGGGGACGACGATGGCTGTTCGTGCTGCAGCAGAGCGGCTGACGAAGTGTTAGAGGGCGCGGCGCTGAACAGGCTACGCGATGTGTTGAGGTTGGTGGTCACGGCGAATCTCCATCAATGAAGCCGTCTGAAGCGGCGATGTAGAGATTCTGACGATATGGACTTCCATTTAAAACGGCTTAAGTCGGACTAAATCTATCGGTATAAGTCAGACTTGGGGCCGGCGAGCTTCTGATTTAGCTTATTCCAACGGGAACCGGTAGAACGCATAGGCCAGGCAGGAAAGTCTGATTATTTTAGTTAATTAAAGTCAGACAAAAAATTTTTTTATGCCGCTTTGTCTGGGTAGGTCAGCAGATTTAGGCACTTCCATTTGTAGATGTAGTCCCAAGCCTGTTTGGCGTATCTGTAGGCACGGTCCTGACGCCGCTTGAACTCCGCTTCGCGAAGCTTTTCGGACAATAAACGGAATGTCACTGCTTCGAACAGAAGGTGCTCTGCGGCTTGGTCCACGGTGATAAGGTGGGCCGGGCCGTAACCTTTAATGCTCTCGGCCCAGAGGCGTTGCGGATACGTTAAGCAGTCGGCCATTTGTAGGTATGTCCTGAGCGTGCGTTTACTTGGCTTGATGTGCTCTTCTTTGAGCTGTTTCTTAGTCATCCAACTAGCCAGCTCCTCAACCGCGATTTCCAGTTGATGCCTGAGACCTATGCAATCGGGCCCAAATTGTTCTGATAGGTCGATGACCAATGCTGTTTGTGGTCCCTTGACCTCGATGATTGGCTGGTTCGCCGGACCTAATCCAGCCGTTTTCATAATCGCTTCTCGTATCAGTAAGCGACTTTGCTCGATGGGCTCCCAGCGGATGCTGGTGGAATATTTGTTCCTGTAGGGGATCGGACGACAAACGCCGAAGTGTGGCAGGTGACCCGGACTGGGCAAATAGCCCCATAGTTCAATGTGTTGAGGGGCTGTGTTGTCAATCATCCTTTGATAAAACGAGTTTCGGCGTAGGAACTCCCAGGCATACTCAGCATAGGAAGTCGAGTCATCCAGATGCCCGTACCGAGCTTCCTCGGCGAAGAGGTCGCCCGTCTCGATGCTGTATTTCGGTGTGTAGTGGGTCATACCGCGAGGCCGAAACCCCACATCCCGAGCTCGGGACGTCGCCGCCGACCGCGTAAGTGCTTGCTTCGTTGTCATCTGTGGTCTGCGAAGCTATTCGTTAACCAACTGCGCTGGCGAGGCGCTGCGGTAGCAATACTGCTCCCATTCACTCATGAGGGCTGCGCGCTTGTCATACAGATCGGTACGTGCGTACGCGGCCGCCACCTTGTCTCGCATTGTGTGAGCCAGCGCCGCTTCCGCAGTGCTGAAGTCGTGTGTAGTCATTTCTGCGGCGAAGTCCCGAAAAGTGCTTCTAAATCCGTGCACGGTGATAGCGTCGTAGCTCATCCGGCGTAGTAGCATGCTCATCGCCATGTTGGATAATGGTTTGTCCATCCGACCTCCGGGGAAGAGGAAGCCTCCATTTGCAAGCGGCAAACGGGATTCGACAATAGTCAGAGCCCGGGGCGTTAACGGTACTCGGTGTTCTTTGCCTGCCTTCATACGCTCTTTCGGGACGGTCCACATCCCTCTTTCTAGATCGATCTCGCGAACATGTGCCCCAGTCACTTCGGACGTGCGACCGGCCGTGAGGATTAAGAACTCCAAAGCCCAGCGTGCGCTACCGTCTTGGGCCTGAAGGCGGCGTAAGAACTCAGGAATTTCCGAATAGGGCAGTGCGGCATGGTGTTTTTGTGCACGGCTTGATTCCGTGGACTTCGCCAAAAGGTGCTCTAAATGCCCCTTCCATCGCGCTGGATTATCGCCCTGCCGAAGACCATGCGCGGTTGCCCAGTCTAGAACAGCGGCTACTCGTCCCTGTAAGCGCGTCGCTGTCTCGTGCTTTATATTCCATATCGGCGCTAGAACGAGCTTGATATCTACTGTCGTAATCGCCGAGATGGCTTTGGTTCCAATGTGCGGCGAGGCGTACGTCGCAAGGGTGTTTCGCCATTGCTGGGCGTGTTTAGTGCTTTTCCACTCAGCGCGGTGGTCAGCGATGTACTGGGCGGCGCAATCGTCGAAAGTCTTAACGCTAGATGCGGCTGCTTTCTTTTCCGCCGTTTTGGCAAGCTTTTGGTCAGCGGGGTCGAGCCCCTCCGCCCGAAGTTGGCGCTGCTCTGAAGCTCGCTCGCGTGCTAGGCGCAGGCTTACATCGGGATATTTTCCAAGTCCGATCGCTATGGCTTTGCGATTGCGCATGTACCGGTAGAGCCATGACGAGGTGCCGCTGGTTGTGATTTGGAGTGTCAGACCACCTCCATCTCCGAGGAGGATGGGTCTGCCTAGGCCTTGCTCAATGGCCTTCCTCGCTTCCTTGAGCTTTGCTTCTATCTTGGTATCACTGAGTTTATTGATCGCGCCGCGCACTTGTCGCTCCTTGAGAACCCCACGGAAGCATACTCAGTTCGATGGCTAGAATCCGCTTTCAACTATCAAACCAACTATCAAAGATGCCGTCGATGTTGGCGAACCACAACGGATAATGGCGTAGACGCCAGCATCAAGCGGCCGAGCGGTCTACTAGTAGTTTGGTCAATAGTGGCGATTAGCGCTGTTTCTTGAGAGAGACCCTCTGTCCGCCAAGAACGCATCTAAGCCCTTGATTTCGTTGAGAAATCAAGGGCTTTTTGTTTGCCGTTTACAAATGGCTATCAAAAATTTGGCGGTTGGCTCTGGTGTATTGACCCAGCAGAATCTGCGCATGTTTAGCGTTCTTCATGCGGCATAGCCACTCATCACATGCGCTACGGAACACAAGGAGGAGACCGATACGCGCTTAGTGACGCCTCTGCCCATTGGCGGTATGCATCTCAACCAGGCAGCCTTGCCGAAGATCAGTTTCTGCGGGGGGCAGGAAGCGCTAAGTCACGTACATAGGCTCGTAGCCCATGCGCTCTAAGAAAGTTTCAACGCGATTTGCCTCCGAAGCGGGTTCCATCAGATAGAGCGGGCCAATTTTGACCCGATTGGGCCAACTTTGACCCGCTAAATTTCGTTATTTATCAATAGGTTATGAAATTTAGGGCCAAATTTGGCCCGATTTTTCATGAAAACCCCCGGGTTTTTGGCTTCATGACAGCGAACAGAAACCAAAAACACACCGGAACAGTTGCCAAGCAATTGATTTATATGGGTTTATTTTGAATAAATAATGCTGGCACGAATTTTGCATATGTCATCGTACCGCCTCCTTCGGGATGCATTCCGGCCCTTGCGCCCATTTACGACGACAACGGATTCCATTCATGCCTACTCCCGCCTACATCAGCATAACTGGCAAGACCCAGGGCAACATCACCCAGGGCGCCTTCACCGCCGACTCGGTCGGCAACGTCTATGTAGAAGGTCACGAAGACCAGATTCTGGTCCAAGAGATTGAGCACCGCGTCAACACCCCGACCGACCCGCAAAGCGGCCAGCCCTCCGGCCAGCGCGTGCACAAGCCATTCACCTTCACCAGCGCGCTCAACAAGGCCACGCCCCTGATGTATCAGGCCCTGGCCGCTGGCGAAATGCTGCCCAAGGTGGAAGTGAAGTGGTACCGCACGTCCATCGACGGCAAACAGGAGCACTTCTTCACCACCGAACTGGAAGACGCCACGATCGTGGACATCACCAGTGTGCTGCCGCACGCGCAAGACCCGAGCAAATCGGACTACACGCAGCTGATCAAAGTGGCCATGGCCTACCGCAAGATCACCTGGACGCACACAGTCGCGGGTACGGAGGCCTCGGATGACTGGCGCAAGCCGCTGGAAAGCTGATCCTGCCTCGGGGCTGGGCGTGAGCGTCCGGGCCCGTTGTGTCAGCCAGGAACGGAGTTGCCGTGAGCGGGGATTCCGTCTTCTTCTTCTTGTTCATATGCCGCCGGAACGCTTGGCTTTGCGTTCCGGGGGTTCAGGATCGCGACATGCCCCGTTTATCCAATATGCGCTTTACGTTTGCCGCGATAGCAGTTGGCGTGGATTTCGAAGTGGTGGAGTTCACGCTCGACGAAGCCCTGTCCGAGACCTTCCTATTGCGCGTGGAACTATCGAGCTTCGACCCCGCGGTGGACTTCGGCGCGGTGCTGGACCAGCCCGCGCTCTTTACGATCTGGCGCGGAGAGGAACCCGTGCGCTACGTTCACGGAGTTATCTCGAGCTTCCTGCAATCTGATAGTGGGTTCAGGCGGACGCGCTATAGCGCCGTCGTGGAACCGGCCCTGGCGCGCGCCGATTTGTGTTCGGACTGGCGCATCTTTCAGCAGCAGTCAGTCCCCGAGATCCTTGCCCAGGTCATCAAGTCGCACGGCATCACGGACTACGAACAGGTTACGACCAACGAGCACCTGCCGCGCGAATACTGCGTGCAGGCGGGCGACACCGATTTGCAGTTCCTTGCCCGATTGGCGGCGGAAGAAGGATTCTTTTACCGCTTTGTGCACACGGACAAGGGCCATCGGCTGATCCATGGCGATCGGATCTACATACATGGGGAGATTGAAGGCGGGCCGGTTGAGTACAACCCTGCGCCCGGTGGCGATCAGCCCGAGCCAGCGCTGCGCAGGTTTACTTACGCCGAAAATGTGCGAACCGCCCGTAGCACTCAAGCTGATTATTCCTACACGAATCCCAGGTACGATCAGCAACATTCGTTCGTCGCCACGGACCTGGAACATCAAGATTGTCGCTACGAGCGCTATGACTACCCGGGCCGCTACAAGCGCGACGAGGCGGGCAAGCCGTTTACCCAGAGCCGCCTTCTGGGCCTGCGTCGCGACGCGCGCATGGCGCGAGTCGAAGGCGACGACGCACGGTTAATCCCTGGCGTGGCCTTTGATCTTATTGGTCATCCACGAGAAGACTGGAACCATGGCTGGCGTCCGGTGCGCATGCGGCACCACGGCGTTCAGCACACGAGCCAGCAGGAAGAAGGGTCCGAGGCATCGCAAGGAACTCAGTACCGCTACGCGGCCGACATCGTCCCGGACAAAGTGGACTGGAAACCCGAACCCGCTCCGAAGCCGCGCATCGACGGTCCGCAGATCGCGACGGTCGTGGGCCCGCCCAACGAAGAGATCTACTGCGACGCCTTTGGCCGCGTGAAGGTCCAGTTCCCATGGGATCGCCTAGGTAAGAGCGACGAGCACAGTTCGTGCTGGATCCGTGTGTCACAGAACTGGGCGGGCGAGGCCTGGGGCCACATGGCGATACCGCGCATCGGGCAGGAGGTAATCGTTGACGCGGTAGATGGGGATTGCGATCAGCCGATTATCGTCGGCCGCACCTATCGGGCGACGAACTTGCCGCCGTACGAACTGCCCCGGCACAACATCTTGAGTACCGTCAAAACTAAGGAACATAAAGGCATTCGCGCCAACGAACTGCGCCTGGATGACACCTCGGGGCAGATCAGCGCGGCGCTGATGAGCGATCACGCGGCTACGGCATTGCACATCGGCTATCTCACGCATCCGCGGCCCTCGGGCGGCGTGCCGCGCGGCGAAGGCTTCGAGCTGCGCACGGATGCGCACGGCGTGTTGCGCGCGGGCGGGGGCATGCTGCTTACCACCGAAATGCGCGCCAACGCCAGCGAGCATCACAAGGATCTGCCCGAAACTGCCGAGCGCCTGTCTGTTGCGCGCGACCAGCAAGAGACCTTCGCCAGCATGGCGCGCGAGCTCATGGCGCAAGAGGCAGGGGATCAGGACGAGGTGGCTAAAGCGCTGCAAACCCAGCATCGGGATATTCAGGGGCAAGGCCCGGGCAATCCGCAGTCCAATCAGTACCCGGAACTCAGCGCACCGCATCTGGTACTGGCCAGTCCCGTTGGGATTGCCGCGAGCACGCCGGGATCGACTCACATAGCAAGCGGCGAACACGTTGCGCTCTCTAGCACCGGCCACACTAGCGTGTCGGCTGGCAAGCGCCTCCTGGCGAGTGCCAGCCGCGGCATGCGCTTCTTCGTGCAGAGCCTGGGATACCGCCTGGTCGCCGCGGCGGGCGACATCGACATCAAGGCGCTCAAGGACAGCATCAACGTGCTGGCCAAGTTGAATATCACGATGAGCGCCACTCGCATCACGATCAGCGCAAAGGAAGAACTCGTGATCAACGCGGGCGGCAGCGGCACGACCTACAACGCTGGCGGCATCACGCACGCGACCAGCGGGCCGTACAAGGTGCACGCTACCAACGTGAACTTCAGCGGCCCCAAGAGCCAGGCGGGGGCGTTCCCGGACGAACCCAAGCCCGCTAAGGGCAGTCTGGAACTGTTCAACAAATACGCCAACCACAAGGGGTTCAAGGCCGGAGAATTTGAAGTCGAAGATGCGTTGGGGAAGGTGTTCAAGGGCACGCTGGATGGGCAGGGGTTTGCGGCCGTGTCGGGAGCCGCACCAGGGCCGGCCACCGTCGCGTTCGGGAAAGACCCGTCCGACACTTGGGACATCGCAAATTACAAGCGAGGCGCGGTGTGGCCGAGCGGCTCTTCACATGCTGCGGCGCTGCCCGCGCAAATCCGGTCCCTGGCAGGCGAGATCGCTGGTGCCGCGCAACAGGCTCAACAGGCGGTGGAATTCGCCCGCCAGGCGCAACAGTTGGTCAGTTCACCCAATTTTTCGGCTATCTCGGGCGGTGTGATTGACGGCGTGAAAAGTGCTTCGGCCTTGTTAGCGGCGCGTGCCGACACCGCAAAGCCGGGTGTATCCGCAGCGGCCCGGCAGGCACAGCCGTCCATTGCACTCGTGCAGCTTGGAAAAAAGGCGGCAAGCCCGCTCGGTGCGGGCGCCGCCAGGCCCGATGCTGGCGCCGCGCGCGCTGCAGCTAAAACCCTGATCCAAAAACGATAAGAGCCTCAACAATGATTACCGGTACGCAATCGAACTCGCCTCCGATGGAAGAGGAATACACCGAAGCCGAATATCAGGAAGCCGAAGCAGAGAACGACGGCAAGGAGTGGAGCGACGAAGAGCTGGACGGCCCGCAGGGCGTCGTGGCGCCGCTCAACACGATCGCCGTGGAAGATGTGGAAGCTGGCGTCAATGCCTTTGACGCCTGGCTGCGCAAGAACAGCAACGATATCATCACGTTGCCGCGTTTGGCGGCCGCCGCGGGGGTAGTGCCCGTGTTGGGCAATATCATGGCGCTGGTGGATGCCGTGAGCGACATCATCAAGTTAAGCGATAGTCAGCGGCGCCAGTTTACGGATTGGGTCAGCCTGGGCATCAACTTGTTCGGGGTGATTCCCGCGCCGGGTACCGCGGCGGCGCGTATGAGCTTGCGTCCGGCCTTGTTCCTGGTGCAAAAGGAACTCGCGCGGCAAGCCAAGGCCGGTCTGGGCGATGCCATCATCAGCGTGCTGGCGGCTCACCTGAACGAGAACATTGCGGGCGATATCGAGCAATTCGCCGAAGAGGCTCAGGCTCGCCTGCAACAGTTGCTCAAGGATGCCGGAGACAAAGCCGAAGAAATCATCAAGTCAATTTCCCTGGGGCTGGAAAGCCTGACCAAGCCCGAAAAGGCCGAAGCGGCGTTTGCAAAAGCCGACCAGCTTTGGGCTTCGGCACAGGACAAGATTCTGGACGACCCTACTGCTGCGCTCGAGGATGCCTGGGGCGCTCTTTGTAGTTTCTGGGGCGGTGGAAAAATGGCCGTACACAACACGGCCAAGGGGCTTATCCCGCGCGAGGCCAAGCGCCTGATCCTGGGAGGCGCGAGTCGTTTGAATCAGTTGGCCCCGGCGGTCAACCAGGGCATACAGTCGGTGGGTGACGAAAGAAATACGGCTAGTATCGCCACGTTGCTGACGCAGTTGTCCGTGGCCGTGCTGCTCTGGCGCCAGCGCAAAGGCTACGCCATCGGCGCAAACGTGCGTCCCGCCGTGGCGAACCAGGCCCGGCGGATTGCCCGATCCATGCGGTTGGCCCGCATTCGGCGCCAGCGCAAAGCCCGTCAAAATGCCAACGGAAAAAAAAATGGCGCCTGCCCGGCCACCTGCTGCAGCATCAGTTTTGCCATGGGCACCGAAAGCTTCACGCACACGGACTTCTCGCTGCCCGGACCTTTCCCGCTGAACTGGTCGCGAACCTACTACTCCAATCTGGCGGCCTACGACAAAGGCTCGCTGGGGGCACGTTGGGTTAACGAATTCACGACGCGTTTTGACGTCAAGACATCGGGAGTGGACCGTGAGGAATTGCGCTATCACGCCGCTGACGGCCGAACGCACGCGTTTCCGCTCCCCCCGATTGGCAAGTTTCACTATGACCCGATCGAGAATCTGACGCTGGTGCGCGTATCGGAGAGCGAACTGACCCTGGCCGAAGGCTATGAGCGGCGTGCGACCTATCAACGAGACGGGCGTGGCTTCCGCCTGACCGGCATCCACTTGCGTGGTGGCGCCCGCGTGGCGCTGCACTATCAACACTCGGTGGGCCGACGCAGAGTCCTGTCGGACCTCATCACGTATCAAGACGATGAGGTCCACACGCATGTTGGCACGCAACCGGATGCCCAGGGACGAATCATCGCACTCTGGCTGATCGTGGGCGGGGAGTTGAAACGCCCGTTGGCGCAATACCGATACGACGAACAGGGGGACCTGGCGCAGGCGCGCGACGAGCACGAACACCAATGGAGCTATGAATACCAGAATCACCTGATCTCCCGCTACACGGACCGCACCGGGCGTGGCATGAACCTGGAGTGGAACGGCACGGGGCCTATGGCGCGAGCCATCCGGGAATGGGCGGACGACGGTAGCTTCGATACCCAGTTGCGTTGGCATCCCGAAATTCGCCTGACCTATGTCACGGATGCTCTGGGCCAAGTCACGGAGCATTACTACGATATCCTGGGCTACACCTACCGCATCGTGCACCCTGACGGGCTGTCCGAGTGGTTTTACCGCGACGACGCCAAGAACATCGTCACGCACGTCCACACCGACGGCAGCACCGATAGCTACGCATACGACGAGCGCAGCAATCTGCTGGAGCATATGCGCCCGGATGGCACGACGATGCACTACGCCTACGACGACCGCGACCAGCTCTTCAAGATCCGCGACGCCGAGGGCGGCTTGTGGCAGCGAGACTACAACCCGCGCGGCTACCTGACCGAGACGATCGACCCGCTGGGCAACAAGACCGAATATGCCTACGACAGCGCCGGCAATCCGGTCGCCGTAAAGGACGCTCGGGGCGGCCAGAAGCAGTTGTCCTATAACGCTGCCGGCCAAATCAAGCAGTACACCGACTGCTCGGGCAAGACCAGCGCCTGGGCCTATGACGAACTAGGCCAGTTGCGAGAGTTCACCGATGCGGCGGGCAATGCCACGCGCTATGTCTACGAAGCGGGGAACCTGGCCAGCATCACTCACCCTGATCAAACCCAGGAACGCTTCGAGCGCGACGCCGAAGGCCGTCTGCTTGCCCACACCGACGCGCTGGGTCGGCGCACGCAATGGAGCTATACCGCGGCGGGCCTGGTCGCCCAACGCCGCGACGCCGCTGGCTACACGCTGCACTATCAATGGGACAAACTCGGCCAACTGACTACCCTGGCCAACGAGAACGACAGGCAAGCCCGTTTTGCGTACGATCCGGCAGGACGCCTAGTGGAGCAGCGCGGCTTCGACGATCAGGCCACGCGTTACCACTATGACCCGGCCAGCGGTACGCTGCTCTCCACACAAGACGGCGACCGCATCATCGAACTCGCGTTCGACGCCATGGGACGCGTCACGCAACGCCATGCGCGCCCCTATGTCCCGTCCACCGGCACGGCGGCGCAAGCGGCCGGTACGCAGACCGAACGCTACGCCTACGACGGCAACGGCCGCCTGATCCTGGCGGAAAATCCCGCCTGCCGCTTGCAATGGTTCCACGACGCCGCAGGCAACCTTACACGCGAACATCAACATTACCAAAGCCTGCCGGCGCCGGTTACGGCAGTCTGGAAGCACGAGTACGACGAACTGAATCAGCGCATCGCCACGCTTCGCCCGGACGGCCATCGAGTCAGCTTGCTGACCTACGGTTCCGGCCACGTGCACGGCATGCTGATCGACGGGCACGAACTCGCGCACTTCGAGCGCGACGACCTGCACCGGGAGGTGGAGCGCCACCAGGGGAATCGTCTGGTGCAGACGCAAGCCTGGGACGCGATGGGGCGGCTGGCCGAGCAGAGCGTTGCGTGGATGCCAGGCATCTCTGGCACCTCCGGCATGGCCGCGTTGCCTGGCACGCCTGACGCCGTTGCGCGCGCAGGCGGCCACGGCCGCACTCAGCGCTTGCTGCAACGTGGGTACCGCTACGACGCCGCAGGCCAGCTCGAGGCGATCCAGGACAGCCGCCGCGGCCCCCAGGCCTATCGCTATGACCCGGTCGGGCGGCTGCTCGAAGCCACCAGCGGCCTTGGCAGAGAGACTTTCGCCTTCGACCCGGCCTGCAACCTGGTGGACCCGGCAAGCGCGCGGGGCGAAGAGGGCACCTTGGGTATGGGCCGCCCCGTCTACACCTATCGCCAGCGCTCGGCGTGCTTGGACAACTTGTTGCGCGAGTACGCCGGCACGCACTACCAATACGATGCGCGCGGCAACCTCATCGAAAAGCTGCAGCACGGCAAGCGCTCGCGCTTCGAGTGGGACTTGTTCAATCGCTTGACGGGGTACAGCAACGATACGCTGCAGGTGACTTACCAGTACGACGCCTTGGGCCGCCGCCTGATCAAGCAATCGGAAGCCCACTGGCGCGAGCGCCCGGGCATGACGCATGTGCAGCGCCAGGCAGAACGTGCGCGTGCGAACAAGGCCGCGGGTTGCACAACCACGCTATACGGCTGGGACGGCGACACACTGGCCTGGGAAGGCGGCGAGAGCCAAACGACGCACTACCTGTATGAGCCGGGCAGCTTTGTGCCGCTGGCGCAGGCCATTAGCAGGAAACCTGTGCTGCTGCACAAGCAGCCGGAGTATGCGGGTGCGTATGACATTGATCGGGATCCGCTGTGGACGACCTCGCCTGAGCCGGATCCGCTGGACGCGCTCGCCTGGTACCAGTGCGACCACTTGGGCACGCCGCAAGAGCTGACGGATGCGCAAGGCGAGATCGTCTGGAGCGCGCAGTACAAGGCTTGGGGCGCGGCGAGGGAGGTGATCTCAAGCGCCGCGCAGGCGGCGGGGATACGGAATCCGATCCGCTTCCAGGGGCAGTATTGGGATCAAGAAACCGGGCTGCATTACAACCGTCACCGGTACTATGATCCGGAGGTCGGACGGTTTATTGCGAAGGACCCGATAGGGCTGGCGGGGGGGGTAAATCTGTATGCCTATGTCAAAAATCCGCTGGCCTATGTTGATCCTCTCGGATTAGCTGCTTGCAGTATAAGCGCGGGTAAAAACTTTAAAGATCATTTTATTCGGCATAAAGATATTCTTGAAAAAAGCCTCGGCAAGAAATATCCCAAATGGAAAACTAGTGAAGGTGCTGAGTTTCTTAAGGATATTGAAACGCTTCGAGATAATGGGAAGTTAACTCATGTCGGGCAGGGGACGATTAAAAAAGGCCAGCCAGTTATGGAGATATATAGAGGCGAAGGGATGAATTATGTATCTAAAAAACTGCCTAATGGCACGGAAGAGTTTGTAACTCTTGTTGAGTCAGGTAGGGGGATGGACCTCGGAATTGTTTTATTGCCATAGAGGATTAATCATGGAAAGCTTTATTAACTACCTCACTCAAGAAACGCTGAGTGACGTAATTGTTACCGGTTATATTGATTCTGAGGGGTTGCCTGTTTTTCATCCAATGTATGAAAGATTGTTTTTTGTCTTTAGCGATCTTATTTATGAAGTGTATTTAGATGATGGATTGATTAAAGCAAATGGAGTCAATGAAATAAAAGTATGGTTTGATGTTGATGAAGATGATAAGTTTTCATTGATGTCAATATACTCTCAGTTATTTAAAACTGAAAATAAAATAAGCGTGTCAAAAGTTAGTTATGAACAAATACCTCTTTCGGGTATGTCTATTACATGCCATGAGGGTGATATTGAAAGAGTTCTGATACTAGATCCTAATAACTTTTTTGGCTTTACTTTCTTATAAACCAAGCCCAGAATGATCCCGTAAAGGTCCTTCCGGGCTTTTGTCAATGGCTAAGTCAGCATATTGCTCTGTTGTACTTGAGTCACCACCTCGCTGCGTAAGCACCCCTGTCAAGTAGACATCGGTTGATAGACGATCGGAGCAAGGGTTAGCCGGGGCATGAATTGCACCGGCGGGAGGCCACCCAGCGATTCATGCGGGCGGTACTGGTTGTAATCGACCAGCCATTGATCGGTAATCGCCTGGACCTGCTCAAGGTTGGCGAACAGGTGCGCGTCGAGCACCTCGGTTCGATAAGTTCGATTGAAGCGCTCAATGAAAGCGTTCTGATTTGGCTTGCCCGGCTGGATATAGCGGATCGCGATGCCCTTTGCGCTAGCCCATTGGGTGAACGCCTCTGAGATCATCTCCGGACCGTTATCCAGGCGTATTGCGTCAGGCGGCCCATAGCAGTCGATCAAACGGCTCAATACCCGAATGAGGCGCGCAGACGGGATGGACACGCCTACCTCGATGGCCAAGCACTCCCGGTTCGCCTCGTCGATCACGTTCAGAGTGCGAAACCGCCGGCCGCAGTAGAGAGCGTCATGCATGAAGTCGAGCGCCCAACAACGATTAGGCTCTGTGGCCAGATCCAGCGGCTGTCGCGGTCGGTCGGGAAGCCGCTTTTTGCGGCGCCGAGGCAAATTCAGACCCATGTCGCAGTACACCCGATGAACGCGCTTTTTGTTCCAGCCGCGACCGTCGAGGCGCAGCCGGGTGAAACACTTCCAGAATCCCCAACGCCCATGCCGGGTCACAATGGCATTGAAAGCATCAATGACTTGGGAATCCCGCTCAGATGCCGGCATTGGCTTCTTGTAGTACGCCGCCCGCGATAGGCCGGCAATCTGACAAGCGCGCGTGATTGAGAGCTTGGCTTGCACCAGCTGTCCCACCACTTCGCGCCTGGCCGACGGCGTCAGGATTTTCGATTCAAGACATCCTTGATCGCTGCATTCTCCAGCGCCAAGTCGGCAAACATGCGTTTGAGCTTGGCGTTTTCAGCTTCCAGTTCGCGCAGCCTCTGCAACTCGGAAACTTGAACGCCGGAGAACTTGCTCTTCCAAAGGTAATACGTGGCGTTGCTGATGCCGTGTTTGCGGCACAGCTCGGCGACCGGCATGCCGGCTTCGCCTTCCTTCAGAACAGCAACGATCTGGCTCTCGGTAAATCTGCTTTTCTTCAAGGGAATCTCCAACTCAGGGAGGCTCCGAAATTCTACCGGGCGGTGTCTACCTGAAGGGGGAGCTTACGGCTGGGCATCACGCTGATCGCCAGCGGTTGCCCGGTTAGGCCCCACTGCGTCAATCAGCCCCCCCTGCCAGATACAGTTCACCGTTATCCTGTATCCAGTCCGCATCAATATGGATGAGCGTCTGCTTCCAACAATAGCCGCTAAATCTCTCCCTTAGCACGTTGTTATAAGTCCTTCCGGATACGGTTCCATATTAAATGCAGCCCCCGCTACAAATTCCGCCTTGATAATATCCTGGCTATCGATCAACTCAGGAATATAGCCGTCTGTGGTTGTCTGCGTAATATTATTTACGTTCAGACGACGCACTACCTGTATGAGCCGGGCAGCTTTGTGCCGCTGGCGCAGGCCATTAGCAGGAAACCTGTGCTGCTGCATAAGCAGCCGGAGTATGTGGGTACGTATGACATTGATCGGGATCCGCTGTGGACGACCTCGCCTGAGCCGGATCTGCTGGACGCGCTCGCCTGGTACCAGTGCGACCACTTGGGCACGCCGCAAGAGCTGACGGATGCGCAAGGCGAGATCGTCTGGAGCGCGCAGTACAAGGCTTGGGGCGCGGCGAGGGAGGTGATCTCAAGCGCCGCGCAGGCGGCGGGGATACGGAATCCGATCCGCTTCCAGGGGCAGTATTGGGATCAAGAAACCGGGCTGCATTACAACCGTCACCGGTACTATGATCCGGAGGTCGGACGGTTTATTGCGAAGGACCCGATAGGGCTGGCGGGGGGGATAAATACCTATGCATATGCGCCGAGTCCGCTGGCGTGGATAGATCCACTGGGGTTGAGGTGCGGTCATTCTGCTGAAAATCCCAAGCAGGCGCATGCTGCTATAAGAGATCAATGGGGACATGATATGAGTCCCGCTGAAATGAGGGAACTACATAAAACGATCGATAACATCAAACTAAATCGACCAGCTTACGCAAGGGACGGTATCGAATTTGAGAATAGTTTCCGTATTTCTCCAAATAGTCAACGATTAGATACTGGCAGTGGGCCATATAGAGAATGGACGGCTAAAACACCTGGCGTTGGCAATCGAGGTGCAAGGCGTATTGTTATTGATAACGCGACAGGGAAAGCGTATTACAGTCATGACCATTATGAATCTTTTATAGAAATAAATCTTGGGGGTTGGAGATGATGAAATTTAAAAAATTATCCTCTGACTTTTATAAAATAAAAATAGATGATGATTTTCATGATGAAATGAAGAGGTTGTTTGGTTTTCCTGATTTCTATGGGAAGAACTTCAACGCTTTTATTGATTGCTTAAGCAGCCTTAGATTTCCTGAGGATGGAATGACAAATATACACTTGGATAAGGATGAGTATTTATTGATGGAGATTAAGGGTATTCATTCTTTATCTGATGAGATTAGGCATGGATTTTTGTTATCAATAGAAGTTATTAATCAAGGGGCAATATCTTTCGGTGATGAGGTATTGATTTTTTTGTTGCTGATTAAATAGAAAGTGGCCGGTTATCACTAGCCGGCTTTTATCTGTCACTACGTCCGTGCGCGTGCAAACAAGGCCGCTGGCGCAGGCCATTAGCAGGAAACCTGTGCTGCTGCATAAGCAGCCGGAGTATGTGGGTACGTATGACATTGATCGGGATCCGCTGTGGACGACCTCGCCTGAGCCGGATCTGCTGGACGCGCTCGTCTGGTACCAGTGCGACCACTTGGGCACGCCGCAAGAGCTGACGGATGCGCAAGGCGAGATCGTCTGGAGCGCGCAGTACAGGCTTAGGGATGGATCAAAGAAGAGCGATCAAGCAGCGCATTGCAGTAAGGGATTAGCAACCCGATCAGGTTCCAGGGGCAGCATCACGATCCAGAGACTGGGCTACATTACAACCGGTATAGGTACTATGGTCCGCAGGTAGGGCGATTGGTTAGTCGAGATCCAATTGGGTATGCAGGTGGGTTAAACGTCTTCCAATATGCACCGAATCCGATTGAATGGATTGTTCCATTTGGATTAGCTGGCCATCGAACTGCGACAAGGGCTGACCAGGGAGTGGAACTCGGAAGGCACCTGACAGATAAGCAAGCTTGGCAAGCTATACGCAGTGCGAGCTTGATGCAGTTGCCGCCAGGCTAAATCCCCGGCCCAGAAAAACGTTGGGATTCAAGATTCCGGCTGAAGCGCTGGACGCAATGTTGCACTGACCGTCTGAATCCACAACAACGCTTTTGCGGGGGGGATTACCCCTCGACTTCAAGGACGTCGAGGGCCTTTTTGTATGGCCACGGGCCACGAGGCTACAGGTAGCGCAACGTGAATGTCACCGAACCATCCAGTGGAATTTCCTTGGACGTCGGCAAGGCAGTGGTTCCGTTCAACACGGGTGTCACGGCCAAGCTGACGGATACTGTCGTGATGGGCATGGCGGTGGCATCTTTGCCGAACGAGTATTCGTCCGCCGGATTCACGTTGATGGTGTCTATGGCGGACTGAACAGGCCAGCTTGCGCTGCCGCGTGGACGGGAAAGGACCATGGACGTACTTTGGAAGGGCGGGACGCCGTCAACCACCGTGGCGTGGGGACGTACCAGCAGCACGACGGCACCGATCTTGACATCGTCGATACGGCCCAAACCCCAAGCGTGGGGTGTGCCGTTCAGTGGGTTTTGATAGGGCCACGGCATGCCGCTGGCGATGGCTGCCTGATGCGTGATGGCAGTGTCCGGACGATTTTCGTGAACCGTGAAAGAGACGCGCGTGGGGCCGCCACACGCGATTTCCAGGCGTGGACGCTGTTCAGGCAGCAGCGTTCCATTGCGGTTCAGACTGTGAAAGGGCAGGGTGCCAAAGTCGACGGGGCTTGCCCCGCCAAAGCCCATGCTGCAGGCTGGCGGGGTGAGTTGGCCGCCGATGACCAGATCGGCCTGGTTAGTGGCGGCATGCGTGGTGCTTGCCGCAGCCAGAGCCAGACCGACGCAAAGGCGTGGCAGGGTTTTCGTCATGTGAGCGAATGGAGGCAGGTTCGTGCGGGTGAGGTTGGATCGCGGTTACAGGTAACGCAACGTGAATGTGATCGAACCGTCCAGCGGAATTTCGTTCGCGGCGGGCAGGGTTGATGGTTGCCCGATCATGGGGGAGAGCCCGATCGCCAACTGCGCGTTCGTAATTGGTACGGCGGGTCCGCCTGTCGGGCCGAACGAGTATTCAAAGTCAGGGCTGAGGTTGAGCGAGTAATGCGATGACGCAACCGACCAGCTATTACTGCCTGTGGGGCGTGCCAGGATCTTCTGCACTCCCGCTGTGGTCAGGACCGCCCCGTCGACCGTGGTGGTCTGCGGGGTGATCAATGCAATCAATGCGCCTGTCTTGATCTGTTTGCCGTCTGCAAAACCCAGCCCCCAGGAATATTTGGGACCATTCACGTCATTCTGGTACGGCCAGTTCAGGTTGGGGGCTTCCTGGAGCGTGATGCCCGAGCCTGCCCGGTTATCCAGCGCGACAACACTGACGCGCGTGGGGCCGCCGCAGTTGATTTGTAGAGCGGTGTCTTTGCTGCCCAGTTTCGTCCCATTGTTGTCCAAGGCGTTGAACACGATGGAGTCAAAGTCGAGCGTTGCGTTGCCGCCAAAATGGGCGTTGCATGCTGGCGGCGTGAGCTTGCCTGTCACGTTGAGATCGCTGTTGCCGGCAGCGTGCGATGCGGCAGCTAGCGTGGCAAACGCCACGCCGACGAAGAATTGATTTTTCATAATGAACGTTCCTGATGTCAACAAATGCCGTCCTCGAGAGGCAGCGAACGAGCTGGTTCTGGCGTTGCCCAATTGCAGCGAGACTGTGCGGCCTTCAACGGTCGCACAGCCGTACGCTGCACTTATTTCAAGGGCTTGCCCGATTGCGAGGGGGCGCCACAGCGCGCCCTCCGCGGTACCCTTCTTACAGGTAAACCAGCGAGATCGTGGCGCTGCCATTCAGGTTAATGGCCTCGGTGGTCGGCAGAGCCGCGGCGCGGTTGATCGTCGGGGTGACGGTAAGCGAGCCAGTGACCGAGTCGACTGCTGCAGGCGTGGCACCGGCACCTGGCGAACCCACGAAGAAGGCGTAGGTGAAATTGGGGCTGATGAACTGCCGCTGTATGGTCTCGGCGAGCCAGGTGCGTTTGTCCGCGCTGTAGAGGACGGTGGCTTTGTTCAAGTCGGCTTGGACGTCGCCTTCCTTGAAGCCGAACATGTAGCCGCCGATAGGAATTTGAGTGCTGTCGGGTCCCGCAACGGAACCCAAGCCGAAGATGAAGGCGTCGGTGATGGTGGCGTTGTTTGACCCCCATGCATTGACGTTTAACGAGGCTTTCAGAACTTTGCTGCTGGCGCGGTTGTCTACCACGTGCAGGCCGACGCGCGTCTTGCCCTCGCACGTGATGTTCAGGCCAATTGTTTTGGAGTCAAGTTTGGTGCCGTCGAAAACGAGTGAGTTAAATGCGTGCTCACCGAAGTCGAGGGTGCCTCCGCCGTCAAGCGACAGGTTGCACGACGGCGGGGTGATGCGGCCGGTGATTGTCAGGTCCGCGGTGGGAGCGGCTTGGGCGGAGGCGGCGATCAAAAAGCTTGCGGCCAGGAGGTATCGCAGAGCGGGCAGGGGGCGTACCGAGTGATTCATGACTATCCAGTTTCTGGTGGAACAAAGGAATCACTCTAGGAAACGCATGACTTTTAGGATATAGGCATGCGCCTAATCTTCATTACGGTTGTGTAAACGGCTGCGTTACTATTTGTCCACGTTGGTTTTTCGTTCAACGAGAAACAGTGGAAAATCTGGGCTCTACCGGGGAATTCCATATTGTCAGCATCCAATTTTCATCCGTTGCGCATCGCAATCCTGGATGACCATCCGGTGGTGCGGGCTGGCATGTCCGCCTACCTGTCGCAAAACCGCGACATCTTTGTCATAGGCGAGTTCGAGACCAGCCGCGACATGATCCGGACGCTTGTGGATCAACCCGTCGATGTGCTGTTGATCGACTACTCATTAGGTCCGACTGAAGTCGACGGCATTTCGCTGATCAAGATGTTGCGCATCAAGTTTCCCGACGCGCGCATTCTGGTGTTCTCCGCGCTCTACGATCCGGCCACGGTGGCGTTGGCCCTGCGTTCCGGTGCGCACGGCTTTGTGGGCAAGGGCGGGCGCGAAGAGGAAATCGTGCTGGCGCTACGCAAGGTGGCAGCGGGCGGTACCTACTGCGATCCCCAGATGACTTACCTGCTGTCTGGCGCAAGCACCGAGCAGATTGAGCCCTTGGCGCGAGACACGCCGGCCGACCCTGCCTTGTCCGCCTCGACAAGCGGCCTGCTGGATGGCGCATCGTTGTCTGGGCGCGAGCGTGAAGTGATTCGCTGCCTGCTCGCGGGGATGACCATTTCCGACATCGCGATCAAGTTTGGCCGCAGCCCCAAAACCATCAGCGCGCAAAAGGGCACCGCCTATCGCAAGCTGGGGGTCACAACGGACAACGGCCTGTTCAAGCTGTGCGGGCTTTTGTAAGCGCCGGCATTCAACCGCGCGGATGGTGACGGGCACGCGCTACATGTCAACCAATTCAAGCTGCAAGGTCGCCGACCATACCGTCTGGTCGGCGACGCGAACGTCGGCATCGGCGACTTCAGGGTTCAACGCAATCTGGGCGGTAAGACTGCGTCCGGCACGGCCATGTTCCAACATCACCGTGTCGCCGGGCCGCAGGGAGATCCGGGGCTGGGCGCCATGAGGCGCGTCTGGGTTGACCAGACGGGTTTCATCACCGTCGATCCGGACGTGACTCAGGACGATGTGCAACGCGCCGGTGCCGGCGAATTTCGTGGCGCCATGTTGCCCTGCGGTGGCGTTCAGACGCAGTGCGATGGGGCGGGCAGTAGGGCAGTTGATGGTCAACGGCACCAGACGCGGCTCAAGCTGATAGCGCCGGTTGCCGTCCAACGTCAGTTGTCCGGCGGTGAAACTGCCGTAGTCGACGGTGGCTTGGCCGAATGACATCATGCAGCCCGCTATCGGCGCCGCGGCTGCTCCGCGCATCATGGGCGGCAGGGGCGATGCTTGCGCCGCCGCGGGCGTGGTCCAGGCGGCGGTCACGAGCAGCGTTGCCACCGCCAGCGCGGGCCGGCACGATCGAACGAGACGAGAGTTTGCGAGAGTCATGGGTTCCTTTTGCGATGAGCGGGATGGGGCGGCTACGGGATGCACGTCGCCTGGGTGCGCTCGTACAACGCGTTCAGGTCGGGTGTGTCGGCAATGTCGAATTCGAGCGTGCACGACGCTTCTTCCGTGGGCGACACGCTGAACGGTGTGGCCCCTGCCAGCATGTCAGGCAGGAAGATCTGGCCGCCGCTGCCCACCAGCGTGACGAACACGCCATTGGCATCCAGCACGGCCGCGCCCTTGGACACCGGCGAGCCGTCAGCGTAGGTGGCGGTCAGCAATGCGCGGCGAACCGTAACCACCTTGAAGTCCACGGCCGATACCGACCCGCGCGCCGGGTCTAGGCTGTAGCGGCCGTTGATCAAGTCCACGTTGCGCGCCAGTGATGTCGTGGCGACCTGGATCTGCCCGTTCCGATAAGCAGGCAGCGACGGGATGACGGCCCGGCCCCAGAGGTCGGTCCACACGCTGCCCGCCGGCGTGCTCAAGCGTATGCCGGATAGACCACCCACCGATGCGATGGCGAACGTGTCCTGCACCCGGTAGGGCGAAAAGCTCAAGCCATGTGCGTGCCCGACCAGCCCACCGCGCATGCGCGCGGAATGGCTGTACCCGCCCTTGAAACTGCTGGCCGCCAGATTCAGATGCGTATAGGCCGAATTGACGCCGACCGAACCGGAATAGCTGGTCTGGCCGTGAGAACTGGTGGTGGCCGCGAGGGTGTAGCTGCTTCGCTCGTTGATTGATGCGCCAGTATTGACGCCATAGCTTGTGCCGCTGTCCTGGCGTTGCATCGACGCGCTGACCCTTTGCTTGCCCAAGGGCAAGCTCAGGTTCAGATACATGAGGCTGCCCTGATTGCGGTGGCTGGAACCCATGTCGCGTTCGAAAGACAGCGACACGCTGGCCCGACCGAAGCTCTTGCCCCAGCTGAAAATGCCGCGACGCGATGAATTTCCGCGGGTACTCAGGGATTCGCTGACGTTCATATTGAAGCCGCCCAGCGTGGATCCGCTCCAGCCCAACCCTGCGCTGATCTGTTGCTTGATACGGTCTTCGCGAAGATGCGGATACCACTGCGTACCGCTAGTCGGCCTGTTGGCGCTGTCCAACACCTCGCTGTAGCCGTCGGTGCGCCGCAAGAGCGAGAGGTTCGAAGACACGCCCGGCAGCACTTGCCCCGAGACCGACACGATGTGCTGCGAGCCGCTACGCCCGGTGCGCGAATTTTGCGAGAAAGTGCTCTGCACGCCGGTCTGGATGCTGCCGGGCAGAGCCATATCCGAGCGGGCGCCGAGCGACCGATAATCCTGCGTCAGCAATAGTCCGGCCGCGATGTTGGCGCGCCTGCCCAACGCGATGCCGTATTCGGCCGCGGCGACCGGCATGGAGCCGCCACCTCCCGCATCCGTTTGGCGCAGCGTGCCCAAACCGCCGGTGAATCCAGTGGGCGTACCAACACGGTCTACCTGCAACGCGGCCGCGGGCACGTAGAACACACGCTCTTCGCCCGAGGTTTCGTGGATCACAACCTTGAGGTCTTGCGTCAATGACCGGGGCAGTACATCGGTCATGGTGAACGGGCCGGGGGGCACGATGGCGGACGCCAGTGGAATGCCGTTCTGCGAGACTTCGACTCGGGCCTGTGTGTGGGCGATGCCGGTGATGGGCGGGCCTTCCTGTTCGCTACTTTGTAATGCGGTTTCCGGAAACAGTTGCATGCCGTTGACGGGAACGCCGGCAAACAGCGAACCGCGCAGATTGATTTGCCCCGCCTGAAAGGTGGTGTGCCAAGAGGGCAATGTACGCTGGGCGTAAGCATCGACGTGGTTCCACGTCGACTTCCCGCCGTTATTGGAATAGGTGCTGTTGCTGCGCAGGATCCAATCGTTCGCGTTCAGGCCCAGTTCGGTATAGGCCTGCAGATATGTCGACTTGCCGCCGAGATGGCGCGTCTGGCTGGACAGTACGTCGTAGTTCAGGATGGCGGCGCGTCCCCCCGATTGATAGGTCGTGGCGGTGGCTGCTCGGTCCATTGCGCCGGGAGGCGCGACGATGTCCACGGTCATGCGTTCGGGCTGTAGCGCGATGGTGGTGGTGGGCCAGGCCTGAAGAAATGCGTCAGGACAGGCCTGTGGGTCGCTGCGTTGCGCTTCAGGCACCTTCAGCTCGGCCAGGGTCAGCAGTTCCGAACTCAGGCAGAGTCTGCCGCCGGTATCGAATGTGGCCAGGGCGCGCCCGACGTTGCGCCCGTTGACGCTCACGTGCACGGTGTGTTGGCCCGGCATG
Source organism: Achromobacter spanius (assembly GCF_003994415.1). NCBI lineage: Bacteria > Pseudomonadati > Pseudomonadota > Betaproteobacteria > Burkholderiales > Alcaligenaceae > Achromobacter > Achromobacter spanius. Next base: position 858,540 of record NZ_CP034689.1, read on the forward strand.
AATTGTGGCCCGTTCTTGAAGTGCGATGCGATGGCCGGATTCAAGCCGCGGCTTTTCAGGGTTTCAAGGTCGAACCCGCCTGCACCGGGTTGCGCGATGGCAGCCCCGTGCAGGCACAGCAGGAGGCTCGCGGCGACGAAGGCGCCACCGCGAGCATTGCGTAAGCGGTTGCAGAACATGAAAAGCCACGAGTGGAGCCGGCGCGCAACGCCCGCAAGACCCGGTTGCCGGGTCTTGCGAGCATGGCCAAGCGTGTTGATGCCCCGCGGGGGCAGTGATGCCGTCAGTTTTTGATCGGCGCGTCGAAGGACGAGACTTGATAGCCGTAGACGCTGGCGGGATACAGGCGAACGCTTGACTGTCCGGCTTGCAGGGGGGCCTCTGTGCCGACCAGCTGCAGCGTTTCACCCGGCAAGACGTACGTCTTGGGCAGGATCAGCGCCTGATCCGACGGCTGCACATTGACGCGTTGGTCCATGCGCACGATGTAGGGGCTGGGGTTGTGCACCGTCAGCTTGCCGTCTTGCACAGTCCACTGCAGCGAGCGCCACGGCGCATTGTCGTTGGCGATCTTCTTGGGCAGCGCGATCAGCGGAAGATCCTGCCTGATGGTCAGGTGCAGCTTGTTGCCCTGTTCACCGGTTTGCGGAATGCCTTCGAAGATGGCGCGCTTCATGCGCTGCGCGTCCAGCGGCTTGTCGTGGGTGAGCAAAAAGCGCACCAACTGCGTTTTGCCGGGAGCCACCACGGCAGCGGGCGGCGACACCATGACCCAATTTTCTTGGTCTTCGGCAATGTGTTCGATCATGGAGATCAGCAGCACGGGTTCGTCACCCGTATTCTTGATGCCGATCGTGCCTTCGCCGGTATTTTCGTGCACGAGCACAACCGACGTTTCAGGCTGAATGCCCATTGCTAGGGCTTGGCTGGCGGGGAAAAGGAGGGCGAATAGAGATGCCGCGACGATGCGCGGGAAGGTGTTCTTGAACATGGAGATATCGCTAAGGCATCGGCCCAAAGGGCCTTGAAAGCGTAGCAGTGTAGAAACCGGCTCGTTCGCCTGATATAGGCGAACGCCTATTTCGCGTGTTCAAGTGCAGCGGGCCGAACCGTTGCCGGTCCGGCCCGCACGCCAACCGCGTCAAGCGGCCCGCGCATCATCGTTCGTCGCGCGGCGTCAGGTTTTGCGGTTCTCGTAGGACGTATCCAGCACATCGTCCTCGGGCGTGATGACGCCGGGTTCTCCAGGTTGCGCAATGGCGCGTCCGTCGCGTGGCATGCCTGCCACTTGCTTGCTCTGATCCGGCATCGGTAGCGTTTCCGTACCTTTGCGCGGGTCGGTGGGCGGGCGTGGGTCAACGGCCTTGGGGTTGGCCGGGGCTTGGGGGTCGGGGGCAGTTTTCAACATGGCTCTTGCTCCGCTTGCGGGCGTCCCAGGATGGCGACGCGCCTGTGTACCTGCGGTTTATCTTAGACCTTGAGCGCGCGCTCGCAGCCATCTGGCCTGTCACGTTTGCAAGGGGCTGTTGCAGCAGCGGAACCTTATAATTCCGGCTCCTCGCCGATACGCGGCCAGGCCTGTGCAATGCGCTTGCTCACCCCTTTGCCCACCCCTTCGCGACATCTATCCTTGACCGAATCCGTCGAACGCTCCGTCCATACCGAACTCGTCGCCGTGCTGGTGGCCGTGACCAACGGCGAGCCGCGCGTGTTGACCACGGATGACGCAAGCGCCTTGCCGGCCGGGCCGTTTGAACTATCGCATCGCTCTTTACAGGCGGGCCTGCGCGCCTGGGTGGAAACGCAGACGCATCATCCGCTGGGCTATGTGGAACAGCTCTACACCTTTGCCGACGGCGATCGATCCGACGAGTCGGGTGCGCGCGTCATGTCGGTCAGCTATCTGGGCCTGACGCGCGAAGCCGGCGAAACCGGCGTGGCACAGGTTGGCTGGCAGGACTGGTACCGTTATTTCCCGTGGGAAGACCGGCGTGCCGGCGCGCCCGCGCTGGTCGAGGATCTGATCGTGCCGTGGTTGGCGCAATGGTGTGAGGCCACCGCCGACCCCGCCGTGCGCACGCGCCGCCAGCAGCGTGCCGCCATTACCTTCGGCCTGGACGGCGCCGCCTGGAACGAGGACATGGTGTTGCAGCGCTACGAGCTTTTGTTCGAAGCCGGAGCAGTGCCCGAGGCGGCACGGCGAGGTCATGGCGACGGCAAGGCCGTGTTGCCCGGTGAACCGATGCGCCACGACCACCGCCGCATTCTGGCGACCGGCATCGCGCGCCTGCGCGCCAAGATCAAATACCGCCCCGTGGTGTTTGAATTGATGCCGGCTCAATTCACCTTGCTGCAACTGCAATTGGCGGTCGAAGCCTTGGCGGGCAGGGCACTGCACAAGCAGAATTTCCGTCGCCTGATCGAGCAGCAGGCACTGGTGGAAGAAACCGGCGAGATGGCCACGGGCACGGCGGGCCGGCCTGCCAAGCTGTTCCGTTTCCGGCGCGACGTGCTGCTGGAACGCGCCATTGCCGGCAGCAAATTGCCCTTGTCCCGCACCTTGTGACGCTTGACAAGGCTTATGCTCGTATTTAGCATAACTAGTGCGCAATCTCTGCGCGCCTTTTTTTAACTCATAAATACTCAAAATGAGCATTAATGCCGAAGTGCCTTCGAATGCCTTTCGCCTGACGGTTCCGCCTCTGCCGGATGTCATGCTCTTGCCGCTGGTTCAAGCAGCCTTGCTTGAAGACCTGGGCCGCGCTGGCGACTTGACCACCGATGCCATCGTGCCGGCCGACGCCGTCGCGGAAACGCGCCTGGTGTCCCGCCAAGAGGGCGTATTGGCCGGTTTGGATATGGCGCGCCTGGCTTTTCAAACCATGGATCCGCAAATCAAGTTCAGCGCATCGCTACGCGACGGCGCCGACCTGTCGCCCGGGACCGAGATTGCGCGTTTGCATGGCAACGCCCGGGCGATGCTGACCGCGGAGCGGGTGGCGCTGAACTTCCTGTGCCACCTGAGCGGCGTGGCCAGCGCCACGGCGTCGATTGCACGGGCCATTTCGGGCTACGGCGCGCGCGTTACCTGCACCCGCAAGACCCTGCCCGGCTTGCGCGCCGTGCAGAAGTACGCGGTGCGAGTGGGCGGCGGCAGCAACCATCGCTTCGGCCTGGATGACGCCGTGCTCATCAAAGACAACCACATTGCACTGGCGGGCGGCGTGGCCAACGCCGTACAGCGTGCGCGAGCGGGCGTGGGCCACATGGTCAAGATCGAGTTGGAGGTGGACACGTTGGCGCAATTGGAAGTGGCGCTGTCGCTAGGCGTGGACGTGGTGTTGCTGGACAACATGAGCCTGGACGACTTGCGGCGCGCCGTCGACATGGCCCGGGGCCGCGCGGTTACCGAAGCCTCGGGCCGCATCACCCCCGAGACCGCCGCCGAGGTGGCCGCCACCGGCGTGGACCAGATTGCGGTCGGCTGGCTGACCCACAGCGCCAAGGTGCTGGACATTGGCCTGGACGCCTGAGAGCCCGATATGAAAAACCTGCTTCGACTTTGCCTTGCGCTGTGCGCGGTTCCGCTGGCGTCCTGCGGTAATTCTCCGTCGGGCGATGCGGCGACCGACGCCACCTACCCCGATCACGCCATCACGATCGTGGTGACATTTCCGCCCGGCGGCGGCACCGATCTGCTGGCGCGCCGCATTGGCGCCAGTCTGCAGGAAGAGCTGGGCCAGCCGGTGATCGTCGAGAACCGGCCCGGCGCAAGCGGCAATATCGGCGCGCGCGCCGTGGCCGAAGCGCCGCCAGACGGCTATACGGTGTTGATGGTGAACAGTTCATTCGCCATCAATCCGGGGGTCTATCGGAACCTGGATTTTTCGCCCAAGCAGGATTTTGCCGCTGTGATCAACGTGGCGTTCGTGCCGTCCGTCTTCGTGGTGCCGGCCGCATCACCGCTGCAAACCTTGGGCGATGCACTGGCCGTGGCCGTGCCGGGCCAGCCCTTGCCATTCGCGTCGTGCGGCAACGGCACGCCTCAACACCTGGCTGGGGAAATGCTGGCGCGATCCAGCGGCGCCGTGTTGCAGCAAGTGCCCTACAAGGGATGTGGCCCTGCGCTGAAAGATGTGACGGCCGGTCAGGTGGCGATGGGTATCGTGACGGCGTCCAGCGCGGCGCCGCTGATTGCCGCCGGCAAGCTGCGCGCGTTGGCGGTGACATCGCCGGCACGTTCGCCGCTGATGCCCACCGTGCCCACGGTTGCCGAAGCGGGCATTGCGGGCTACGCGCTGGACCAGTGGCATGGTTTGCTGGCGCCAGCGGCCACGCCGCGAGCGGTGGTCGACAAGCTGAACGCCGCCGTGACGAAGATCGTGCGGCGGCCCGAGACGCAAGCCGCGCTGCGCGAGCAAGGTTTCACGCCCGCCAGCAGCACACCGAAAGAGTTCCAGTCGATGATCAACGCCGACATCGACCGCTATACGGCGTTGACGGAATCCATCGGTCTGCGCGCGGATTGAAAGATCGTGGGGTTTGATGGCGTCGGCGCGGCGCCGACGCCATCTCAGCCGTTCAGGCGACCGCGCTCTTGGCGTGCTGTTCCAGCTTTTCCTTCAAGCCGGGTTCCAGCTTGAGCTGACGCGCCAATTCGTCCAGGTAGGCGCGTTCCATATAGCTTTCCTCGTCCACGACGAGCAGGCTGGCCAGATACATTTCAGCGGCCATTTCGGGCGTCTTGGCGGACTGGGCCACCGACGCAGGGTCCAGCGGCCGCGACAATTCCGTTTCCAGCCACTGGCGGTCTTGGGCATCGGATGACAGCTTGGCCAATTCGGTTTCGAGCAGGCCGCGTTCTTCGGGGCCGATGTGGCCGTCGGCCTTGGCCGCGCCGATCATGGCGGTCAAGACGGCATTGCTGTGCTGCTCGGCCTCGGGCGCGGGCAGGCGGTCCAGGGTTTGAGGGGGCGCGGCTTGTGCGCCACCGGCCTGGTTGCGCTGCCAGTCGCCATAAGCGCGATAGGCCAGCGCGCCCAGCGCGGCCATGCCGCCATACATGGCGACTTTGCCGCCGATCTTGCGTGCCTTCTTGCTGCCCATCAACAAGCCCAACGCGCCCGCGCCCAGCGCACCGCCGCCCAGACCGGTCAAGAACGAAGCCTTGCCGCCGCCAGCGCCGCCCGTCGCGCCTTGCACGCGGTTGGTGGCGTCCGAAAGCAGGCCTTGGCCCGATTGCAGCAATTGATCAAGAAGTTGTCTGGCGCTCATGCGTCCCCCTAAGTCAGTTCGTGAATTGCGGATAGGGATATCCGACCGACGGCGCGAAAATAAGTTCAGCCTGCCGTCAGGTGTCGGTGACATCGGCGGATGCTACAAATTGGCCTTGCGGCGTCCGCAACGGATGCCGAACCCAGGAGATCGAATTCATGAGCATCCGCGTCCACCAGAATGCGCCCAATACATTGCAATTCACCGCTACGGCCGAGGGCCACGACTTGCCGCTGGCAATGCCGCACCCGCAAGGCGAGGGCCCGGATCCGCATGATTATTTCGATACGGCGCTGGGCGGTTGCAAGGCAATGACGCTGATGGTCTACGCACAGCGCAAGGGGTTGCCCCTGACGTCGGTGGATGTGGAGGTGGTGCGCGATGCTAGCGAAGAGCGCAAGGGCGTGTACCGCCTTACCGCCCAACTGACGTTGCACGGTGAACTGTCGGACGCCCAGATCGACGAGCTGCTGAAGGTGGCAGAGAAATGCCCGATCCACAAGTTGATGACGGCCGTGGACGTGCAGGTGTCCACGCTGGTGGCGCGGCCGGCTTGAACCGGCCGTGGGGCGGGGGAAGCCGCCCCGCCCAAGGCAAGAATCAGTCTTCCATGCCCGGGACGACGGTCGAGAAGCCGGCGTCCACATGGGTGATTTCGCCGGTGACGCCGGCGGCCAGATCCGACAGCATGAACGCCGCCACGTTGCCTACGTCGTCAATGGTGACGTTGCGGCGCAGCGGCGCCTGCGATTCCACGAACTTCAGGATGGACGAGAAGTCCTTGATGCCGCTTGCGGCCAGCGTCTTGATGGGACCGGCCGAAATGCCGTTGGCGCGAATGCCGCGCGGGCCAAGCGCCGTGGCCAGGTAACGCACGCTGGCTTCCAGCGACGCCTTGGCCAGACCCATGGTGTTGTAGTTGGGAACCACGCGTTCGGCACCCAGGTAGGTCAGGGTCAGCACCGAGCCATTGCGGCCTTCCATCAGCGGCAGCGCGGCCTTGGCCATGGCGGCGAAGCTGTAGGCGGAAATGTCGTGGGCGATGCGGAAGCCTTCGCGCGACAAGCCGTCAAGGAAATTGCCGGCGATGGCTTCGCGGGGGGCGAAGCCGATGGAATGCACCAGGCCGTCCAGGCCGTCCCAATGTTGGGCCAGCTCGGTGAACGCGCCTTCAATCTGGCTGTCTTCGGCCACATCGCAGGGCAGCACGATCTTGCTGCCGAATTCAGCAGCGAATTCGACCACGCGATCCTTGAAGCGGTCGCCCACGTAGGTGAACGCCAGTTCGGCGCCTTGCTGGTGGCAGGCGCGCGCGATGCCGTAGGCGATGGATCGGTTTGAAAGCACTCCCGTAACGAGAATGCGCTTGCCGGCGAGAAAGCCCATGATGGTTCCTTTAGTTTTTTTCCTGCAGAAAGACCGCCCATTTTAAGGAGTTTGGCGGCTTCCGCGTACGTGTAAAAACGGCGCCCCACTGGGGGCGCCGTTCTGTGTTGACGAGCGGCGAATATCAGCCGCGGGCGTTGGTGCCCGGCACACGCAAAGGCGTGCCGATCTTCAGGGCGCTGCCCTTGATGTTGTTCAAGGCGCGCAGGGTGTTGACCGAGGTGCCGTATTGCTTGGCCAATGAGAACAGCGTGTCGCCCTGACGCACCTTGTGGGTGCGCACATTGGGGCGTGCGCTGGCGACGCGGGCGGCGGGGGCCGGCGCGGCGCGGCCACGCGGGGCGGCTGCCTTGTTGTCGGACGGCGCCTGCTCCAGCGCGCCCACTGGCGCTGCCAGCGACGCCAGTTGCACGCCACCGTTGCCGGGTTCGCCGGGTACCAGCAGCGCCTGGCCCGACGCCGACTTCTGGCGTGAGCTGATGTCGTTGGTTTCGCGCAGCTCGGCCAGCGTCACGCCAAAGCGCTTCGCGATCGAGGCGTAGGATTCCCCACGGCGCGAGTGATAGATCTTCCAGGCGCTCAGGTCGCCCTTGTAGTTCGTGAGGTTGGCGTTGAAGATTTCGACGCGGTCGGCCGGCAGCAGCAGGGTCGGGCCGTGGTCGCCACGGATGACCGGGCGGTTGAACGACGGGTTCAGCGCCTTGAATTCGTCCAGCGGCATTTCGGCCAGCTTGGCGGCGATTTCAACGTCGATGTCGCTGTTTTTCTGCACCGTCACGAAGTAGGGCGTGTTGCCCACGGGGGGCAGCGACACCGCGTAGCGTTGCGGGTCGGCGATGATGTTCTTGATGGCCTGCAGCTTGGGCACGTAGTTGCGGGTTTCGCTGGGCATGTTCAGGGACAGGTAGTCCGTGTTTTGGCCAGCCGCTTCGTTCTTGGCCATGGCGCGCTGCACCGAGCCTTCGCCCCAGTTGTAGGATGCCAGCGCCAGGTACCAGTCGCCCTGCATTTCAAACAGCTTTTCCAGATAGTCCAGCGCGGCGTTGGTCGACGCGATGGGGTCGCGGCGTTCGTCGCGCCACCAGTCCTGCTTCAAGTTGAAATGCTGGCCGGTGGCCGGCACGAACTGCCACAGGCCGGAAGCCTGGGCGCGCGACAGGGCGGTGGGGTTGTAGGCGCTTTCCACAAAGGGCAGCAGCGCCAGTTCCGTGGGCAGGCCGCGGCGGTTGATTTCGTCGACGATGAAGTACAGGTACTTGCCCGCGCGTTCGGCCATGCGCTGAACGGACTCGGGGTGGGACGCGTAGTACTCGGTCCACTGCTGCGAGAGCTCGGTGTTCAGGTTGGGAATGGCGAAACCGCGGCGGATGCGGTCCCAGGCGTCGCTCGGCGGGTTGGTCAGGTCAACCGTTCGGGACGTATCCCGGGCGATGTAACGCCCTTGGGAATTGGTGGTGAGGTTTTTGTCGGGGGCTTTAGTTCCTGCGCAACCGGCGAGGACTGCCACCATGAGCGGCAGAAGGAGTCGGGATAGATTCATCAGGCGGTCACTTGAAATCGTTCTTCCATTCACGCAGGGAGGCAAAGACCTCTACCGGCGTAGGTTGATTGTGTCCGGCCCAGCTGGCTGCGGCACGGATGACGTCGACTTGCTGCGTACGCAGAAACGGGTTCGTCGCGCGTTCCTGGCCGATCGTCGACGGAAGCGTGGGAAGTCCTTCTGCTCGTAATTGCTGGGCTCGCTGATACCACTGAAGCAGGGTGCGATTGGCGGGATCCACAGCCAATGCCCAGCGCAAGTTCGCTAGAGTGTACTCGTGCGCGCAAAAAACCTGTGTATCTGGCGGTAAAACGGAAAATTTTTCCAAGGAATCATGCATTTGCGCGGGAGTTCCCTCGAAAAGCCGACCACAGCCCCCGGCAAACAGCGTGTCGCCACAGAACAGAACCGGTTCTATTCCGGCCGCCCGGCCGGTGTAAGCGATGTGCCCGGCGGTGTGCCCCGGCACATCCAGCACGCGCAGGTCCAGGTCCAGTTCGGGCAGCGCCACGCGGTCGCCTTCGGTCAGCGCGACATCGCAGCGCGGCAGGCGTTCACGGGCGGGTCCGTATACGGTAAGGTCCGCCATGCGTGACAATTCAAGCACGCCGCCCACATGGTCGCCATGATGGTGCGTGAGTAGAATGGCGCGCAGCCTCAAGCCTTCCTGCTCCAGCCATTGCAATACCGGGCCCGCTTCGCCCGGGTCCACCACGGCGGCGTTTTCGCCACGGACGATGGCCCAGATGTAGTTGTCGGTAAAGGCGGGTAGAGGCAAGACCGCGGCATGTTGCTCGCGGCCGCCTGCGGGGGCGGTCAAGGCTTGCATGAGATTCGAAGGAATAGAACGTGGCAGAAGAAACTCCGCCGATTGTAGAACTGGCCGAATGGTTCCAGACGCCACCGGGGCAGTACGCCCTGGCCTGGGAACGAGCCCAGTTCGACGCGGCTGTCGCGGATGTGTTTGGCTATTATGCCTGGCAGGTCGGCCTGGCCGACATGAATCTGCTGCGCGCCAACCGCATGCCTTTCAAGGGCTATGTGGGCACTGAAACCCCGTCGGCGGAAAGCGTGGCTGACTGGCAGTCGCGGGTGGTGCTGGCCGAACCCGAGGCCCTGCCATTCGAATCCCAAAGCGTGGACCTGCTGATCCTGCCGCATGCCTTTGAATGCACGCAGGACCCGCACAATGTGCTGCGCGAGGTCGAGCGCGTGCTGGTGCCGGAAGGGCGGGTGGTGATTTCCGGCTTCAACCCCTGGAGCATGTGGGGCGCGCGCACGCGTATGCCCGGCATGGAACCCTGGCTGCCGCAGCCGCCCTCGTCGCAGGTGTCTTTGGCGCGCCTGAAAGACTGGTTCAAGCTGCTGTCGCTGGAAGTCGAAGAGAGCCAGTTCGGCTGCTATGCGCCCGCCTGCCGCAGCGAAAAATGGTTGCAGCGCTGGGGCTTCCTGGAGCCGGCCGGCGCCCGCTGGTGGAGCCGGGGCGGCGCGGTGTATATGGTGTCGGCCGTCAAGCGCGTGGCCGGCATGCGTATCATCGGGCCGGCCTGGAAGACCAAGCCCAAGCGCGCGCGTGCCGCTTCCGTGGTGGTCAACCGCCAGGCGGACGACGGCTTCGATCGCTCTTGATAGCGGCAGCGCACGTTTCACTTTGCACGAACAAGGACTACAAAGCAGCACCATGCAGGACAACAAAGCGATCGACCAGAAAGTGGAAATGTGGACCGACGGGGCTTGCAAGGGCAATCCCGGTCCGGGCGGCTGGGGCGTCTTGCTGCGCGCCGGTGGCCACGAGAAAACCTTGCATGGCGGAGAACTCCAGACCACCAACAACCGCATGGAGCTCATGGCCGTCATTGAAGGCCTGCGGGCGCTCAAGCGCACTTGCGTCGTCACCATCCACACGGACTCGCAGTACGTGATGAAGGGCATGACCGAGTGGCTGGTGAACTGGAAGCGCCGTGGCTGGATGACCGCCGAGAAGAAGCCAGTGAAGAACGCCGAACTGTGGCAGGCGCTGGACGAGCAGGTGCAGCGGCACCAGGTGTCGTGGCGCTGGGTGCGCGGCCACACGGGTGACGAGGGCAACGAGCGCGCCGACCAGTTGGCGAATCTGGGCGTGGAAGTGGCCCGGCGGGCCTGAGGGCATCGGTGAATACCCTGAAATCCGCCTGATGAGGCGGATTTAGTTCTTTCATCCGGCTTCTGGATTGTTCCAGTATGTAAATTCGGGTGCTACAGTGCCTTCCCCCATTCCAGTTCCTGCGGCGTCGTCCAAGTGGGGAATCCGGGGCGCGCCGCATCAAAGCCACATTCGCGCATGAAAAAAGCTGTACTGCTGGCCGCCGTTGCGGCCGGGTTGGCCGTGGGGGCCGCGTTGGGTGTTTTCGTGCCGCGATGGCTTGCGCCCGCACCAACTCCGCCCACCCAGAGCGCCGCCCAGCCCGTTACTGCGCCTTCCGCTCCTGTTCGGGTCGAGGTTGCCGCCGTCAAGGAAGTTCCATTCGCGCGCGGCCTGTCCGCCGTGGGCAGCTTGCGGTCGGATGAATCCGTCGTGCTGCGGCCGGAAGTGGTGGGGCGGATCCAAGCCATTGAATTCAAGGAAGGCCAGCCGGTTACCCGGGGGCAGGTGCTCGTCCGGCTGGACGATTCCGTGCCGCGCGCCGAACTGGCGCAGGCGCGCGCGAACCTGACGCTGGCGCAAAGCCATTACCGGCGCGCCGTGGAATTGCAAGGCAAGGGTTTCGTCAGCCAGCAGGCGCGCGATGAGTCCGCCAGCACGCTGAAAGTGCAGGAGGCGGCTGTGGCGCTGGCGCAGGCGCGCCTGGACAAGATGACGATTTCGGCGCCGTTCGCCGGCATCGTGGGCTTGCGCAGCGTGTCCGTGGGCGACTACGTCAACCAGGGGCAGGACCTGGCGCCGCTGGAAGCGATCGACCCCTTGAAAGTGGACTTCCGCGTGCCCGAAATGTACTTGAGCAAGGTGCGCGTGGGCCAGCAACTGACGCTGCGCCTGGATGCGCTGCCGGGGCAGGAGCGCCAAGGGCAAGTCTATGCCGTCAGCCCGCTGGTTGACGCGGGTGGCCGGTCCATCCTGCTGCGCGCCACGGTGGCCAACAACGACGCCGTGCTGCGCCCCGGCATGTTCGCCCGCGTGCAGTTGCTGTTCAATCAGGACAAGGCGCTGGTGGCGCCGGAAGCCGCATTGTCGCCGTCGGGTGAAACGCAGTACGTTTACCGGGTCAGGGACGGCAAGGCCGAAAAGCGCGAAGTCACCATCGGCGAGCGCCGCGAAGGCCGCGTGGAAATCCTGACCGGCGTGGCGGCGGGCGACCAGCTTGTGGTGGCGGGCATACAGCGCGTGACGGACGGCGCCGCCGTCAACGTCGTCGGCGGCGGCTCGTGAGCGCGACTCCTCTCTCTTTTTAGCGGTGACGCAATGCGTATCTCGGAAACCTGCATCAAGCGGCCGGTGTTTGCGTCGGTTCTGTCGCTGATCATTGTCCTGATCGGGCTGATCTCGTATTCGCGCCTGACGGTGCGCGAATATCCGAAGATCGACGAACCCATCGTCTCGGTGGATACGACCTACAAGGGCGCCTCGCCCGAGGTGATCGAATCCCAGGTGACCAAGCCGCTGGAAGACCAGTTGGCCGGCATCGAGGGCGTAAACGTGATGACCTCGCGCAGCCGCTCCGAACGCAGCCTGATCAACATCAAGTTCAACCTGTCTCGCGACCCCGACGCGGCGGCCGCGGAAGTGCGGGACAAAGTCTCGCGCGCGCGGCGTTTTTTGCCCGATGAGATCGACGAGCCCATCATCGGCAAGGTCGAGGCCGATTCCCAACCCATCATGTACATCGCGGTGGAAGCGGGATCGTATTCGGCGATCCAGACGTCCGACTACATCAACCGCTACATCAAGACCCGGCTGTCCGTGCTGCCGGGGGCGGCGGAAGTGCGTGTGTTTGGTGAACGCCTGCCGTCGATGCGCATCTACGTGGACCGCGACAAGCTGGCCGCTTACGGCTTGACCGTGCAAGACGTGGAAGCCGCGCTGCGCAGCCAGAACGTGGAGATTCCGGCCGGGCGCATTGAATCGCGGGCCCGTGAGTTTTCGGTGGTGTCATCGACCGACCTGCAAACGCCCGCGCAGTTCGAAGACGTGATTGTCGCGAACGTGAAGGGTTACCCGGTACGCCTGCGCGACGTTTCCACGGTGGAGATCGGCGCGGCCAACGACCGCATACTGTCGCGCTTCAACGGCAAGCCCGCCATCAATATCGGGCTTACCAAGCAATCCACCGCCAACCCGCTTGAGCTTTCCAAGGCGGCTCGCGAGGAGGTGGCGCGGCTGAACGAGACGCTGCCGGCGGGCATGAAGCTGAACATCGCGTACGACTCGTCGGTGTTCATCGAGCGTTCCATCGATTCCGTGTTCCACACCATCGGCGAGGCCATCGTCCTGGTGGTGCTGGTGATCTTTTTCTTTCTGCGCAATCTGCGCGCCAGCATCATCCCCATCGTCACCATTCCTGTCTCGCTGGTGGGGGCCTGCGCGCTGATGTACCTGTTCGGATTCTCGATCAACACGCTCACGCTGCTGGCCATGGTGCTGGCCATCGGGCTGGTGGTGGATGACGCCATCGTGGTGCTGGAGAACATTTTCCGACACATCGAGGAAGGCATGCCGCGCAAGGAAGCGGCGCTGCGTGGGTCCAAGGAAATCGGGTTCGCCGTGGTGGCCATGACGATGACGCTGGTGACCGTGTACGCGCCGTTGGCGTTTGCCACGGGCCGCACCGGGCGGCTGTTCATTGAATTCGCGTTGGCGCTGGCCGGCGCGGTGCTGGTCTCGGGTTTCGTGGCCCTGACGCTGACACCCATGATGTGCTCGGTGCTGCTGCGCCATCAAAGCAGCCACAACCGCTGGTACAACCTGATCGAAGGCTGGCTTAACGCCTGGAGCAACGGCTATCGCCGCCTGCTGGGTGCGTCGTTGCGTCATCGTTGGCTGGTGGTGGTGATTGGCGTGGCGGTGGCGGCGGGCAGCGGCGTGCTGTTCAAGGTGGTGAAAAGTGAATTGGCGCCTGTGGAAGACCGTGGCGTGGTGTTCGGCATCGTCAATGCGCCCGAAGGCGCCACGCTGAATTACACGCTGGACAGCATGCTGGGCATCGAGAAGTTCTATGCAGATATTCCCGAGGCCAGCGGCAGCCAGGTCACGGTGGGCTTTCCCACCGTGACGGACGGCACCGCCATCCTGCGCCTGAAGCCTTGGGAAGAGCGCGGCCGCAAGCAGCAGGAAATCACCCGGCAGTTGCAGCCACAGTTCGCATCCCTGCCCGGCGTGCGGGCATTTCCCACCAATCCGCCGTCACTGGGCCAGTCTGCCCGGTCCAAGCCGATCGAATTCATCATCATGAGCCAGGCGTCCTACCCGGAATTGGCGCGTCTGACCGAGGTCTTCCTGACCGAACTGCGCAAGTATCCCGGCTTGCTCAACCTGGATACGGACCTGCGCTTGAATACCCCTGAATTGCGGGTGCGGGTGGACCGCGACAAGATGGCCGACGTGGGCGCCAACGTGGATACCGTGGGCCGCACGCTGGAGTCCATGCTGGGCGGGCGCCAGGTCACGCGCTACAAGGACGAGGGCGAGCAGTACGACGTGATCGTGCAGGTGACGCCGCGCGACCGTGCCAACCCGACGGATATTTCCGGCATCTACGTGCGGGCGCGCGACGGCAGCATGGTGCAGCTGGATAACCTGCTGGGCGTGCATGAAGGCGTGTCGCCGCAGTCGCTGAACCACTTCAACCGCCTGCGAGCGGTAAAGATCGATGCGGCGGTCGCGCCGGGTTACGCGCTGGGCGAGGTGCTGACGCACATGCACCAGGTGGCGCGCGACGTGCTGCCCAACACCATCATCACGGACCTGGACGGCCAGTCGCGCGAGTTCCGCGATTCCTCGGGCAGCATCTATCTGGTCTTCGCCATGGCGCTGGCCTTCATCTACCTGGTGCTGGCCGCGCAGTTTGAAAGCTGGCGCAACCCCTTCATCATCATGCTGTCGGTGCCGCTGTCCATGACGGGGGCGTTGCTGGCGCTGTGGCTGACGGGCGGCACGCTGTCGATCTACAGCCAGATCGGCCTGATCACGCTGGTGGGTTTGATTACCAAGCACGGCATCCTGATCGTGGAATTCACCAACCAGTTGCGCGACGAAGGCAAGGAGCTGTTCACCGCCGTGATCGAGGCCAGCGTGCTGCGGCTGCGCCCCATTCTGATGACGACGGGGGCGATGGTGTTGGGCACCGTGCCGCTGGCCTTGTCCACGGGCGCGGGGGCCGAGTCGCGTCAGCAGATCGGCTGGGTGCTGGTGGGCGGGCTGTTGCTGGGTACACTACTGACCTTGTTCGTCGTGCCGGTGGCCTATACGCTGATTGCCACCGCACGCAAGAAACCCGGCCATGCCGGTAGCGCGGAGCACCCGCCGGCCCACCCGCCGGGTGCCCACACGCCGCCGTCTTCGGCCAACGCAGCGTCGGAATAAGTAATGCGCCAGATCATCTTTGACACGGAAACCACCGGACTGGACCCCGCACAGGGTCACCGCATCGTTGAGATCGGCTGTGTGGAACTGGTCAACCGGATGCCCACGGGCAATAACCTCCATATCTACCTGAACCCGGACCGCGATAGCGACCCCGAGGCCTTGGCCGTGCACGGGCTGACGACGGAGTTCCTGTCCGACAAGCCGCGCTTTGCCGAGGTGGCGGACAAGTTCGTCGAGTTCATCCAGGGCGCGGAACTGATCGCGCACAACGCCGCGTTCGATGTGAAGTTCTTCAACGCCGAACTGGCCAAGACGGGCCGCGGCCCGATCTCGGAATTCTGCGAGACGATTACCGATTCGCTGCTGCACGCGCGGTCGCTATTCCCGGGCAAGCGCAATTCGCTGGACGCCCTGTGCGACCGCTTCGGCATTTCGAACGCGCACCGCACGCTGCACGGCGCATTGCTTGACTCGCAATTGCTGGCGGAAGTGTGGCTGGCCATGACGCGCGGGCAGGACGCATTGCTGATCGATGTCGACGACAACGATGGCGCGGGCAGCGACGGCATCGTGCTGGCGAAGTTTGACGCGTCGGGGCTGATCGTGTTGAAGGCCAGCGATGAAGAGCTGGCCGAGCATGACGCCTATCTGGCCGCGCTGGACAAGTCGGTGGGTGGCGAGTGCGTGTGGCGCAAGCTGGATGCGCCGGTGGCGGCGGCGTAAATAATCGCCGCAGTCCGCTTGCGCACGTTTTTAAATCTATGCTATTATTTCGCCTCTTTCAGGGTGGTTAGCTCAGTGGTAGAGCACTGCCTTCACACGGCAGGGGTCACAAGTTCGAAACTTGTACCACCCACCAAAGACCCTTGGAAGGCTGCGCGGGAATCAATTCATTGCCATGAATTCATTGCTGTTGCCGCCCAAGCCAAATGTCATTTGGAACCAGCAAACCAGTTGAAAAACTGGAGAGCGAAGAAAGAAAAAAAGAAAGGAAAAAAAAGCAAAGCAAGCCAACCCTAACCGGTTGGCTTTTTTGTTTTCTTGACTTGGCGCAAGCATGGCGCTTGCCGTTGTGCGCCATCGTGTCCCCAGATCCCTATGATTGTTTTGCGGCAACTCGCGGAAGAGCATCCTTCAACGGCGCTTGTCCGTGCATAGGGAAGCGGCGCTTGTCGGCGCCTGGGAGACGTCCATGTATACCCACAACAACACCATATTGATCATTGTCGTCACGGGTGTGGCGATGATGTTGGTCGGTTTCGGCTTTCGCGACCGCAATATCGGAATGGGCCTGATGGGCGTTGGCCTGATCACGGCCATCGGCACCATCTTGTACAAGGCCTACATCACTTTTTATTAAGGCGCGCCAGCAGGGTATCCAACTGATTGGCGAACGCTTTGCGGTCGGCCTGGCTGAACGAGGACGGGCCGCCCGTATCGATGCCGGCGGCCCGCAGTTCTTCCATCATGTCGCGCACCGCCAGCCTTTCGCGGATGGTTTCAGGTGAATAGCGCTCGCCCCGCGGGTTGAGCGCCATCGCGCCTTTGGCCAGCACTTCGGCGGCCAGCGGAATGTCGGCGGTAATCACAAGGTCGCCGGGTTCCGCGCGTTCGACGATGTGCGCGTCGGCCACGTCAAAGCCGCGCGGCACCTGCACCGCGCGGATCAGCGGCGAAGGGGGCGTGAATAGCGCCTGGTTGGCCACCAAGGTCAACGGCACCTGCCAGCGCTGCGCCGCGCGGAACAAAATGTCTTTGATGACTACGGGGCAGGCATCCGCATCGACCCAGATGTGCATACAGGTTTATTCGCCCAAGGCTTTCTGCAGGACTTCAGCCACGATGTCATTCGTGGACACACCGCGCTCGGCCGCCAGGGCACGCAGCTTGTCGGCGTGCGCCTGCGACAGCTTCAGCGGAAACGGCACCAGGCCGGCCGCCTGATCCAGCTTGCGCTGTTCACGGCGGTCGGGCGCCTGTGACGCCACGCCGAAGCGGTCGGGGGTGGCGGACTGCTTGAGCTGGCCGGCCAATTTCAAGGCCTGGTTTTTTTGGAGGTCGAATTTATTCATGGGAATTCCTGATTAGGAGCGCAATCATAAGCGCATCCGCGATCAGTGCGGCTTGGCGTGCTCCAACCCCGCCAAACCTTCCTCGGCGCCGTCGTGCAGCGGCACGCTGAGGCCGCGTCGCGCATTGGCAACCGACACCTGCGCGCCCTGGGTCGAGCCGGCAGCGAGCAGGTCCTGCCCGGTCTGGTAGACGGCGCGCACCACCACCAGCGCTTCGTCGCGGGTGAGGTTTGCCGTAGTGAGCAACAGCGCCGCCGTGCCGACGGTGGTGACGGGCGCGGACTGGTTGGGATACGTGCCCGCCGCGATTTCCAAGGGCATCAGGTCGCTGTTGCTTGCCGTCAACGATTTGATCGCGGCAGGGTCCAGGGGCAGCAGCTTCAACTGCGCCTGGGTCAGCGCATCGCGCAACGGCGTGGCGGGCACGCCGATGACCTGAGCCGCCGCGTCCACCGTGCCGGCATTCAGCGCGGGCAGGGACGTGGCGAAAGGCGTGTCGGCCACCGTGTAGTCGCGCCCGGGTTGCAGCCCGTGGGCGGCCAGCACGGCCTCCAGCGTGGCGCGCACGGCGGAACCTTCCGGCCCCAGCGCAATGGTCTTGCCCTTCAGGTCGCGCACGCCCTGCAATGCGGGGTCATCGCGCACCACAATATGAACCAGTTCCGGATACAGGCTGCCCAGCGCGCGCAAGCTGCCGAATGGCCCCTGCGCGGCGAACGGGCCACGGCCTTCATAGGCCAGGCGCGCGGTGTCGGCTTGCGCCAGCCCCACCACCGCGTCGCCGCTGCGCAGCAGCGCGATGTTCTCGGCGCCGCCGCCAGTAATAAGCGGCGTTACGCGGATCTGGCGGGCGCGCGCCACGGCGCTGAGGGCGCGCGCGAATGCCACGTATTCGCCACCGTCGGGGCCGCCCGCCAGCGGGTAGCCTTGTTGCAGGCGCGCCAACCGGCCGTTGATGCGCGCGACCGAGCGTTCCAGTTCCTGCTGCACCACATTCTGTGCCGTGCTTGACGCGTTGTAGGCGACGGAATGGGTGATCTGGTCCAGGGCGTCCAGCAATCGCCGGGTGACGGGCGGCGGGGCGCCGGTGTCCAGCGACGGCGCTTCGGCTGCCTTGAAGCCCGCTGGCGTAATGCGTTTCCAGGTGTCGCCCTCTTGGCGATAGATGGCGCTGGCGTGGGCCACCAAACGGTCGCCGGCCTGGTTGCCGCCAGATTTCACGCCGATGATGCTGCGTGGCCCCGCGCCCAGCAAGGTCACCAGCGACGCGGCGCCGGGTTGGTCCCAGGCGCCCAACGCGATGTCGCGCCCCAGGGTCAGTTCGACGTCGTAATACACCACACGGCGGCTTTCGCCCGGGGGCGCATTGCTGTCGGCGGCGGAGCCACGGCGTTTCAGGTCCGTGATGCGGAACAGTCCCTCGCCATAGGTGGTTGCCAGGGCGGTGTTGACGTCGGTACGTAGCGCATCGGCGTCGGGTGCGCGGCCGCAAGCGGCCAGCATCAAGCAGAGCGCTATCAGGACAAGGCGTTTGAACATGGTCACATCCCTCCCACGAACGGCAAGGAGATCAAGGACGTCAGCACGATGACGTTCAAGATGTCGACCAGGAATGCGCCCGTGACCGGCACCACGATGAACGCCTCCGGCGCGGGGCCGTGCCGGCGCGTCAAAGCCTGCATGTTGGCGATGGCGGTGGCGGTGGCGCCCAGGCCGAAGCCGCAGAAAGCTGCCGACATGATGGCGGCTTCGTAGTCGCGCTTGAGCAGCCGGAACACCACCCAGGCGGCATAGAGCGCGCAGAACAGCGTTTGCACCAGCAGCATCAGGGCCAGCGGGCCGGCCAGCCGCGCCACGCTGGACAGGTCCAGCGTCATCATGGTCATGCCCAGGAAGAGCGACAGCGCGATGGTGCCGATGATTTCGGTGGCGCGGTCGTCCAGCTTCAGGCCCAGGCGCGCACCGCCGTTGCGGATGAGCACGCCGGTGGCCAGGCACCACAGGAAGTTGGGCAGGCTGACCGGTGCGCCTTCGACCAGCATCGCCAGATAGCCGCCCACCACAAGGCAGACAAACGCCGCCGTCATCGACACGATGAACGACCCGGCGGTGGCGGGTTCCGTGGGCTCGGCCAGGTCTGGCACCTTGTTGCCGGTATCTGCCTGCGGGTCCAGGCTGCCGGCCAGCTTGTGCCGGCGCATCAGCCATTCCGCCACCGGACCCCCCACCACGCCGCCCAGCACCAGACCCAAGGTGGCGGATGTCATGGCCAGCGCCATGACGTCCTGGATGTTGTTGAAGTCGGCAAAGCGGGTGGCGTAAGCGGCGCCGGTGCCATGCCCGCCGACCAGGGTGATGGTGCCGCCCAAGAGACCCATTAGCGGATGCATGTCCAGCAGCCAGGCCATGCCGAGGCCCACGGCATTTTGCAGGATCAGGAAAGGGATCAGCGCCAGTAGAAAGGCGATCAGGCGGGGGCCGCCCTTGGCCAGCAGTTTCAGGTTTGCGGTCAGGCCGATGCAGCCGAAGAACAGCAGCAGCAAGGTGGGCCGGATGCTGGTTTCCATCGAGACGGAAACGCCGCCCCAGTTAGCCAGGGCGTAGGCCAGGATGGCGAACAGCAGGCCGCCGACGATGGGGTCGGGAATGCTGTAGCGGCGCAGGATGCCGATGTGGGTGGTCAGCACGCGGCCGATGACAAGCACCAGGCAGCACGCTAGCAAAGATTGGACGGGCGAAAGCGAGATCATATAAACCTTCGCGCCCGCGGGGGCGCAGCAAGTCAGACTATCGGAACCGTTGCCGCCACATCACTGGATTGCGACCCTATATTACGACCGCGGATGTCGCGATGTATAGATGAGAAGCGGCAACGCGCCGGGCCTTGCGCTGCAAGGTCCGGGAAAGGGCGGCTACAGCGGGAGGCCGCGCGCCAGGTAGCGGGCTTGAGGGCCATAGCCCGCCAATTTGTCGGCCAAGGCCAAGTCGTTTTGATCGGGCGCGGCGGGCAGGGGGCGGTAGCCGTGGCGGTGCCAGTAGCTTGCCGCCGACGCCAGCGACACCAGGCTTGCGCGTTGTAGTCCGCATTCCACGGCGCGCGTGGCCGCCGTGTGCAATAGCGCACGGCCCACCCCCAGCCCCTGCGCGGCTGGCGCGACGGCGCAGTCGTGCAGGAACCAGTGGTCGGCTTGCGCGGGCAGCGCCGTCAACGCCACGCCCAGCGCGGGTGGTAACCCCGCGTCCCAGGGATACGAGATCAGATAGCCCAGCAGGGCGTCGTCATCTGACGCGCAAGCCACCCAGCAGTGATCGGGCGCGAGCAGCAAGCGATTCAAAAAGAACGCAGCGCTTTCCAGCAGAAAGTCGGGATAGGCAAGGGCCTGGGTATCCAAGATGCCGTCCACGTCGCTGGCCAGCATAGGTCGGACTCGGTATGGCATAACAACCTGTAAAGACGAAAACTGGCGCGCATTTTAACGATGTGGAGCGGGACACCGCGTCGCGCGGCGTGGTGAATCGGGGACGCATAGACGCGGTTGCGGGGCTGCCTTCAGCCGGTGGGCAGGCGCGCGCGGGGGCATTTCATGAAAATTCGACGCAGCGCCGCCCATACTTCGCGTCATTGCATTCCCTGCATTTCTAGACCACCGTCTTATGCATCTTCATTTCCGGTCTGATCCGATTCCTCAGCGCCCGCTGACCAAGCCGTACCCGCTGCAAACACCTTGGTCCGCGGGCGGGGCAGTCGTGTCCGCCAACGCACCAGACGTGGCGCCCGTCGTGGTGCCATATGACAGTAGTGTCTCTTGCGTGATTCCCTGCCTGAACGAAGCAGAGAATCTGCGCGTTTTGTTGCCGCTCTTGCGTGGCCGGCTGTCTGCGCTGTGCTCACGCTGGGAAATCATCGTGGCGGACGATGGCAGCACGGATGCCACGGAATCGCTGATGGCCGAATGGACGCAGCACGCGGGCTTTCGCTATGTGCAGTTATCGCGCAACTTCGGCAAGGAAGCCGCGTTGAGCGCCGGGCTGCAAGCCGCCATCGGCGACGCCGTGATCAGCCTGGATGCCGACCTGCAGCACCCGCCCGCCTTGATCGAACAGATGCTGGCCCGTTGGGCGGCGGGTGCGGAAATGGTCTATGCCGTGCGCGCGACCCGTCAGGACGAGTCTTGGCTCAAGCGATCCGGCGCACGCTGGTTCTACAAGCTGTTGAGCAGTGCGCGTGGTATCGATGTGCCGGCGCACGCGGGCGATTTCCGTTTGATGGATAGGGGCGTCGTGGACGCGCTGAACGCCTTGCCTGAACGTACCCGCTTCATGAAGGGCCTGTACGCCTGGGTCGGCTTCAAAGGCGAAGCGTTGCCCTACATCCCTGACGAGCGCATGCATGGCGACAGCCGCTTTGGCGGGCTGCGCCTGTTTCGCCTGGCATTGGACGGCTTGACGGCCTTTACCACCTGGCCGCTGCGGATGGTGAGCCTGGCCGGCGTGGTCTTCGCGTTGGCGGCGATGTCTTACGCGGCCTATCTGGTGGGTGATTACCTGCATTCAGGCAACCCCGTTTCGGGGTGGACGACCATCGTTACCGCTGTCCTTTTCTTTGCCGGCGTGAACCTGATTTCGCTGGGTGTCGTGGGCGAATACGTCGCGCGCATCTTTGACGAGGTCAAGGGGAGGCCGCTGTATGTGGTGCGGCAACGTCGTGGGCGGGCCATGGACGCCAGCACGGACGCCGGCAAGCCCGGCGGCTGACCTTGGCGCACTTCTGATCCCGGCGCGCATCGCTCAGGTGACGGGTCTGCGAAAGGCCCACAGCCGGCTCGCCACGAATGTGGCGACTGCCAGGCCGATCAGGATCAATGCCAGCAAAACGTCATAGCGGATGTTGGTGGTGTGCAGCAGCAACGCATACGCCGATTCATTGATGACGAAGCCCACGGCTGAAATCAAGAAGAAACGACGGATTGCTATGGTCCAGGGAATCTGGGCGTGTTGGAACGTCAGCCGATAGTGTCCCGCGAACGACACCGCGAAGGCGATCAGCCATCCGATCAGATTGGCGCCCAAGGGCGGCATGGCGACGGCCTCGACGCAGCCCACGGCAACCGCCCAATGGGTTGCAGCCGCGGCACATCCGACGGCGACAAAGAGGCTGATTTGGTGAAGCAAGGGGCGCATTGATGGCCGGCGTGAACAGGAAACTTGAGGTAATGCAATGAGCAAGCGAGTGATTGTCTGCGGCGACGATTTTGGCATGAATGCCGACATCGATGAAGCCATGATTGCACTGGCCGACATGCGCCGGATCAGCGCGGTAAGTTGCCTGGCGCTGGGGCCCACGTTTGCCGCCAACGCGCATCGCCTGCGCGATGGCAACGTCGATATCGGGCTGCATGTGAACCTGTCCGAATCGTTGGATGGCGGAGCCGAGCCCATGCCTTCCTTGGGTACGTTGATATTCAAGGCCTACGCGGGCCGGCTGGATGCGGGTTGGGTCCAGGCGCAACTGAATCGGCAGTTCGATGCGTTTGAAGCCGCGTTCGGCCGCGTGCCGGATTATGTCGACGGCCATCAGCACGTGCATCAGTTGCCGGGCATACGCGATCAGGTGCTGTCGCAGTTAAAGCGCCGCCAGGGCGCGCATCGACCCTGGTTGCGCCAGACGGCCCCCGGCATGCTTTGCGGCATTCCACTCAAGGAATCGATCAAGGCGCGCCTCATCGGGGCGCTGGGCGCGGGCGCGTTGGCACGCCAGGCCAGTCGGGATGGGTTGCGCACCAACCGCCGGCTGCTGGGCGTGTATGGATTCGAAGGCGGCAAGCGGCGTTATGCGGACCTGTTGCAGCACTGGCTGTTCAACGCGCGCGACGGCGACTTGCTGATGTGCCATCCCGCCATGCGCAGCCAGGACGGCAACCCGATGTCAAGCCAGCGCCGCGCCGAGTTCGACGTACTGGTCAGCCCGAAGCTCGGTGATTGGATGAACGCCAATGGCGTGCGGATCTCTCGACTGCCCGCGCATTGAATGGTGGCGGGGCGGGGGTCAAGCACCCTGCCGGGATGCGTCGCGGGTCAGGCTATCCAGCAGCCAGGCCCCAGCCGGCCCCAAGGCGCGGCGAGTGGACCACACGGCGTCAACGCGGATGTGGCGGGGCCAACCCGGCACCGTCAGTTCCACTAGCTGCTCGCGGCCAAAGCGTTGAATCATCCAGCGGGGCAGTTCAGCCCAGCCAAAGCCCAGGCTCGCCATTTCCAGCAGCATCAGGTAACCCGGCGCCGACCACGTTGCGTTGGGCGGCGCCGCGTCTTTATCGTCCAGTTCGAAGGTGCTCAGGCGCAGTTCGCGTTCCGTACCAAGCGCATCGGTGCCGACGTTGGGTTGGCTGGCCAGCGGATGGTTGCGGCCCACGCACAGCACGATCTCGGAAAGCTCGGATAGCGTCGCGTGGGCCACGTCGGGCGGATAGTCGTCCTGTGCAGCCATCAAGCCCAGGTGTGCGCGGCCTTGCTGCACCTGCGCCACCACGTCTTCGTATTCGGCAATCAGGCATTCGAAGCGCAGCGCCGGATAGCGCTGGTCGATCTGGCTGAGCATGTTCTCGAATGTCTTTGATTGAAACGTGTCCGACAGCACCACGGTCAGCCTGGGCTCCAGACCCTCGGCCAGCTGATTGGCGCTGCGGTTGAAGCGGTCGTTGGCGGCCAGCACCTGCAACGCCTGGCCCAGCAGCACCTGGCCGGCTTCCGTCAAAACGGGCTGCCGCTGGCTGCGGTTGAAGAGGGTGACATTCAGGTCCACCTCCAGGTTGGCGATGGTCTCGCTGATGGTGGACTGGCTTTTGCCCAGTTTGCGCGCGGCCGCTGAGAAGGAACCTTCGGAGGCGACTTGGGCGAAGGCCGCCAGGGATTCAAGCGAGTGGCGCATAGTGATATCGGTTTTTCCGATGGATAGTATCTTTATCGTACCGGAAAAATCCTCGAAAATCGCCACCGTTCCGTGAATCCGACCGTAGGTGGGTCAAGATGCAAACCCCCAAAACCCCAGCCCAAAGCAGTAAAACTCCTAGCAGCAAAAACCCCGGCAGCAAAACCCTGAAAGAACGTTTCTTTCACGCTTTTCTGTTCGAAATCCTGGCCATCGGCCTGTGCGCGCCCGCCGCAGCCTGGGCCATGGGCAAGTCCTTGTTCGAAATGGGCGTGTTGACCGCGGTGATCGCCTGGATCGCCCTGGTGTGGAACATGATCTACAACGCCGGCTTCGACCGCGTGGAAAACCGTCTGGGCATCACCCGCAACATGCGCGTACGCGTCGTTCACGCCTTCGGCTTCGAATTGGGCCTGATCCTGATCGTGATTCCCCTGGCGGCCTGGTGGCTCAATATCAGCCTGTGGGAAGCTTTCGTGCTGGACATCGCGCTGGTGCTGTTCTACCTGCCCTATGCCTTCCTTTACAACCTGGCTTACGACCGCTCGCGTCCTCGCGTCATGCAGTGGCTGAACCGGGGCAAGCACGCAGACGCCGTGCCTTCGGCGGCCGCCAGCATCACGCGCTGATCACCTTGCGCGTGAACATCTCCAAGTAATCCATCAATGAATCCGCGCCCTTGATGGCGGCGGATTCATTGCCGGTGGCGATGCCCTCAGCCATCGCCATGTGGCGGCGTGCCCCTTCGGCGATATCGCCTTCGTGCTGATAGGCGTACCAAAAGCGCCGACATTGAATGATCAACGGTTCAACGGCGTTCACCGCCGACTCGTTGCGACAGGCCGTGTGGCAGACGTGGTCCAGCAACTGGTCGGCGTGCATGTAGTCGTCCAGGTTGCCGCCTTCCGAGGCGCGGATCATTTGCGTCGCGCATTCCACGATCTGGCTGCGCTGCGCGGGTGTGGCCCGGCGCGCGGCGTTGGCGGCAATCAGATGCTCCAGCGCGCGGCGGGTCTGAATCAGGTCCATGTGGTCCGCCAGTTGGATCATCGACACGCGCAGGCCGCGCCGAGGTTCCTGGCGGATCAGGCCGGCCGCCACCATGCGCAGCAGCGCTTCCCGCAGCGGCGTACGCCCCAGGCCGGTTTTCTCAACCAGATCCGCTTCCACGACCGCGCTGCCCGGCTCCAATTGCAGCGTGGCGATCATGCTTTCGATCTGGTCGTAGGCGACGTCCGCGGCGCGCCGCTTGGGCTCTGCTCCTGCCATGAATGGTTGCTTTCCTTCGGCTTGCGCCATTGCCTATCGGCCAGTAGCTTGCGCCGATCAGTATCGTAACCTAGCGAAATGGCGCACGTGAAGGCGGAGCCTAGCCTTCCTTGTTGGCATAGGCGCGCGAGGCGTCCTGCATGAAGGTTCTGACGGCGGCATCGTATTGAGGGCCGCTACGGAAGGCGCCCGAGTGCGACGCGCCTTCGATTTTTACCAAGCGCTTGAGCTCCGGCGCCACGTTGCGGGCGGCGGCGAACAGTTCGTCGCTCATCGTGTGCGGCACGACGCGGTCGGCCGTGCCGTGCATGAACAACATGGGCGTTTGCATGCGCGCCAGTTTGTCCACCGAATCAAAGGGCTGGGTGACCAACAGCCCGGCGCCGGGCACTTTTCCCCAGCGCAAAGTGCCCAGCATGGCGCCGATGCTGGTGAAGCTGGATTCCACGATCAGGCCGGCAAATTCGGGTTGTTCGGGGCGGGCCGCCAGGTCGATGGCGATGGCGCCGCCCAGGCTATGGCCATAGACGAAGCGGCGCGCTGGGTCTGGCTGCAGCCGGGCCAATTCCTTCAGTCCCGCCATGGCGTCTTCCTGCGCGCTTTCTTCCGAGGGCAGGCGCGGCGTCGAGGCCCCAAAGCCCCGGTAGTCGATGGCCAGCACCGAATAGCCCATGCGCGCCCATCCGTCGATGCGAAATGCGCTGCCGTTCAGGTTCCAGCGCGCGCCATGCAGGTAAAGCACGGTGGGCGCGTTTGCCCGGGAGCTTTGCCGGTACCACGCGCGAATCTTGTCACCGTTGGCCAGCTTCAGGTCATAGACCTCGGTGCCGGCGGCAGGTTCGCGCCACCACGTTTGTGGTTCGGACTGGGGTGAAAAGATCGTCTGGCGTTGCCAGGAGTCCAATTGCGAGCAGCCGACCACGCTGGCGGCGGCAAGCAGGGCGGCGATGAATAGTCGGCGGGGCGAAAAGCGGGGCAGGGCGGGCATGGAAAATATGACCCTGTCGGGCCGGCTGGGTTCCGCCGTCAGCATACTCCCGGATGCGCCGGGGCCGTCAACACCCCGCGCGCGCCAGCGGCCTGGGCTTCAGCGCAGCAGGTCCAGCGCCACGGGATACAGCGAGGCGACCAGCAGCAGCGCCATGCCTACATTGAATGCGCGGATCGCCCAGGGCCTGTGCAGCACGCGGCGCAGCGCGGTGCCGAAGGTGACCCATACGCCGATGCTGGGCAGGTTGACCACGCCGCACACCACGGTGGCAATGACCAGATTGGCGAAGAAGCCGTTTTGCGGCGTATAGGTGGCCACCACGCCCACCGCCATCACCCAGGCCTTCGGGTTGACCCACTGGAACGCCGCGGCTTGCAGAAACGTGAACGGCTTGCCGCGAGCTTCGCCATCTTCCATGTCGCCGGCGTTGGCGATCTTCCAGGCCAGATAAAGCAGGTAGACGGCGCCCGCATACTTCAGCACGGTGTAGAGCTCGGGTACCCGTTGGAATGCCGAGCCCAGCCCGATGCCCACCAGGAAAATCATCAAGGTGAACCCCAGATTCACGCCCAGCAGGTGGGGCATGCTGCGGCGAAAGCCAAAGTTCAGGCCAGACGACGCCAGCATGACGTTATTGGGCCCCGGCGTAATCGAGCTGACCAGCGCAAACAGGGCCAGCGGCCCCAACAGCGACATGGAGGCCAGGGGCACGTCGCCCCAGTTGGTGGGGAGCAGATTCATTTTTGGGTCCTTACGATGGCGCGGCGTCCGCCGGCAATAACGGCGATCACGGCAGCGGCGAAGACGAACGTCGATGCCTCCACGGATTCGCCAAACAACAATGCGGCCGCCACGACGGTCAGAAAGGGTTGCAGCAACTGCACTTGTCCGACCCGGGCAATGCCGCCCACGGCCAGGCCGCGATACCAGGCGAAGAATCCAAGAAACATGGATCCGATCGCAAGATACGCGCAAGCTGACACCACGGCCGCGCTGGGCCAGACGGCTTGCGCCGCCATCCAGCCGACAGGCGCGGCGACGACGGGCGCGCTGATCGCCAGCGCCCAGCAAATGGTGCGCGAACCGCCCAGCGTGCGCGCCGCGCGTCCCCCTTCCGCATACCCCATGCCGCCCAGCACAACGGCCACCAGCAACCACAGGTAGCCCGTGGTCAAGGTGCCGTCACCCTGGCGCAGCGCATAAACCGTGACCAACGCCGCGCCCGCGATCGCCCAGCTCCAAAAGGCGGCAGAGGGCCGTTCGCCGCTGCGCAGCGCGGCAAAGGCGGCCGTCGACAGCGGCAGCAGCCCGTTGAACACTGCCCCGTGGGCGGCCGGCACCGTCTGCATTGCCAGCGACGACGCCAGCGGCCAACCCACCACAATACCCAAGGCCGCCAGAATGACGCCGGGCCATTCCTGCCGGTTCGGACGCCGGCTGCGCGTCACCCAAAGCAGGGCGATGGCCGGTACGGCCGCCACCAGCGCCCGGCCCAACCCGACCAGCAGCGGGGCCAGTTCGGCCACGGCCAGACGGGTCATGGGCAGCGTCAGGGAGAACACCAGGACGCCCAGGAAGCCGTAACCATAGCCTTCCCATACAGAGGGCGGCGCGGCGGACTCAGCCTGGGCTGGCGGGTAGAGAGCGGAACGGGGCATGTGATTACCGGGAGACAAAGGGCGCACACCCGTTGCGGGCGCGCCGTATTGCTGTCACTCTACGCATAGTTATCGGTACAGTACCGGTACACCTTTGCATATCACTTTAATCACTGGCCTGGTCAAATTCCCATGACAGTTGCACCTCCCCCCGCTTCCTCTCTTCCCTGGCTGCCCGTGCGGCAGGCCGATGCCTCGCTGGTGACGCAGTTGGCCGACGGCCTGGCGCGCCGCATCGACGAGCAAGGCCTGCGTCCGGGGACGCGGTTGCCTTCCATCCGCAAAATGGCCGAGCAGTCGGGCGTCAGCCGGTTCACCGTGGTCGAGGCGTATGACCGCCTGGTGGCCCGAGGCCTGGTGCAGTCGCGCCGGGGGGCCGGCTTTTTCGTCCGCGCGCGCAGCGGCCCCCTGGCGGCGGTGGCCGCCGCGCCGGCCACGTCGCTCGCGCCGCCTGCACGCATCGATATTGCCTGGCTGTTGCGCAGCATGTTTCGCGAAACCGCCGCGCAGGGCATGCCGGGCGGTGCGGGCTTGTTGCCGGCCGACTGGCTGGATCCGGAAATGGTGGCTGGCGCGGTGCGCGCGGTGGGCCGGTCAGTGCGCGCGCATCTGGTCAGTTACGGGCACCCGCAGGGCTTTGCGCCGTTGCGCCAGCAGATTGCGGCGTCGCTGCAGAACGACGGCGTGCCCGCCCACCCCGAGCTGAATCTGCTGACCACCAACGGGGTCACGCATGGCCTGGACCTGATTGCGCGGCACCTGGTCAAACCGGGCGACACCGTGCTGGTCGAAGACCCCGCCTGGTTCGTCATCTTTGGCCGACTGGCCGCGTTCGGCGCGCGCTTGATCGGCGTGCCGCGTGGGCCGGACGGCCCGGACATCAGCCGCTTGGAGCAACTGGCCGCCGAGCACAAGCCCAAGCTGTTCATCATCAACAGTGCCGTGCACAACCCCACCGGCCACACACTGTCGGCGGGCGTGGCGTACGACATCCTGCGCATCGCCGAACGCCACGACTTCATGGTCGTCGAAGACGACACCTACGGTGAATTGCATCCCGGCGGCGCCATGAAACTGGCTGTGCTTGACCGATTGAACCGCGTCATCCTGGTCAGCGGCTATTCCAAGATGCTGGCCGCCAGCCTGCGCGTGGGCTTTGTCGCGGCCAACCCCGACATCCTGCAGAAACTGGCCGACCTTAAAATGCTTGCCGGCCTGACCTCGCCCGAACTCGGCGAGCGCGTGATCCATCGCATTCTCATGGAAGGGCAATATCGCCGCCACATCGAGCGCGTCCGCGCCCGCGTGGACGAGGCGCGCCAACGGTGCCTGAAAGGCCTGCTGAAGCTGGGTTTGACGGTGCCGCACGAGCCCAACGCGGGCATGTTCGTCTGGGCCGACTGTGGACGCGATAGCGAGGTGCTGGCGCGAGAGGCTGCCGACCAAGGGATGCTGCTGGCGCCGGGCACGCTGTTTTCACCGTCGCAGGCGCCGTCGACCATGCTGCGTTTTTCCGTCTCGATTGCCGATGACCGCGGGATCTGGACCCAATTGGAAAAACTCTTCGCGCAAAACGGCTCCTACAATCAATAATGTGCAGCTATCTATTTGAAGGAACCGCCATGTCCGCACCGATCAAGCCCCTGACTGAAAACTTCGCCGTCGCGCCGCAACTCGGCCCCGACGACATGGCCGACGTTGCCGCCGCAGGCTACAAAAGCGTCATCATCAACCGCCCCGACTTCGAAGGCGGTCCAGACCAGCCCACTGCCGCGGATGTGTCCAAAGCCGCTGAAGCCGTTGGCCTGAAGATCGAATACCAACCCGTGGTGGGCAGCGCCATGACGGTTTCGGACGTGGTGCGCTTTGCCGAATTGCTCAACACCCTGCCGGGCCCCGTGCTGGCATACTGCCGCACCGGCACGCGCTGCACCAACTTGTTCGCCGCCGCCCAGCAATTAGGTTGACGCGCGTCAAGCCCGCGGGATTCCATTGATGTGAGCCGCGTGGCTTTCCGGTAGCATAAATATTCCTCTCAAACAGGAGCAGGCAAGATGTTCAAGAAGATCCTGATTCCCACCGACGGTTCGCCGCTGTCGGCCCAAGCCGCCAACGCGGGCATTTCCTTCGCACGTTCGGTCGGGGCGGAAGTCGTCGCGCTGTATGTGACACAGCCCTTCGCGGCCACCATTGGTTTTGACGGCATGGCCGCCGCCTACGCCATTACCGACGAAGACTACGAGAAGGCATCGGCCGAGCAAGCCGACAAGTATCTGAAGCAGATCACCGACCGCGCCGATACCGCCGGGGTCAAGTCCGAATCGCGCGCCGTGTCCAACTTCAACGTGGCTGACGGCATTGTGCAAGCCGCCTCTGACGTCGGCTGCGACCTGATCTTCATCGGCAGCCACGGCCGCAGCGGTCTGTCGCGCCTGCTGCTGGGCAGCGTCACCGCCAAGGTGCTGTCGCTGGCCACCACCGCCGTGCTGGTGTATCGCGTCAAGGAAGACAAGAAGTAAGGCAGGGCGTTCGCGCCTGACCCGATCGCCGCCGCGCCCTGCGCGCCGCGCGCAGCCCCTCTTCGCAAGAGGGGCTTTTTTGTGGGCGCCGCCCGTGTCATTGCCGCGCAGGGGGCGCCGCTGAGCCATGACGCCGGGATTCCGGGTCGGCCGTAGTGGCAATGCTTGAAACTTGGCGCGCGGCGCGTAATATTCACGCATCAGCGCGGGCGCGGTTACGCATTACCCCCTACGAAACGCGGCATGGCGCCCGCCGCGGCAGCGCCCGGTCGGGCTTGCCGTACTGCCTAGTGGTTACTGCAAGGAAGAGGCCATGACTCGCAAGACGCGCATCGAGCTTTACCGCAATATCGGCATCAGCGCCCATATCGACGCGGGCAAAACGACGACCACCGAGCGCATCCTCTTCTACACCGGCATTACCCACAAAATCGGCGAAGTCCACGACGGCGCCGCCGTGATGGACTGGATGGAACAAGAGCAGGAACGCGGCATCACCATCACGTCGGCCGCCACCACCGCCTTCTGGAAAGGCATGGCGGGCAACTACCCCGAACACCGCATCAACATCATCGACACGCCGGGCCACGTCGACTTCACCATTGAAGTTGAACGGTCCATGCGCGTGCTGGACGGCGCTGTCATGGTCTATGACGCCGTGGGCGGCGTGCAGCCGCAGTCCGAAACCGTCTGGCGCCAGGCCAACAAATACAAGGTGCCGCGCCTGGCATTTGTGAACAAGATGGATCGCGTGGGCGCCGATTTCCTGCGCGTGCAGCGCCAGATCGCCGAGCGCCTGAAAGGCGACGCCGTGCCGATCCAACTGCCCGTGGGCGCCGAAGACCACTTCGAAGGCGTGATCGACCTGGTCAAGATGAAGGCCATCATCTGGGACGACGCCAGCCAGGGCGTGAAGTTCCAGTACGTTGACATTCCCGCCGCCATGCAGGACGAGGCGCGGACGTGGCACGACAAGATGGTCGAGAAAGCCGCCGAGGCCAACGAAACCCTGCTTGAAAAGTACCTGTCGGGCGAAACCCTGACGGAAGACGAGATCAAGCAGGGCCTGCGCGCGCGCACGATCGCCAACGAGATCGTGCCCATGTTGTGTGGCAGCGCCTTCAAGAACAAGGGTGTGCAAGCCATGCTGGACGCCGTTATCGACTACATGCCGTCGCCGTTGGACGTGCCCGCCATCAAGGGCCACGACGAGCGCGATGGCGAGATTGAACGCCATTCCGCCGACAACGAACCGTTTTCGGCCCTGGCGTTCAAGATCATGACGGACCCTTTCGTCGGCCAGTTGGTGTTCTTCCGCG
This sequence comes from Achromobacter spanius, assembly GCF_003994415.1. Taxonomy (NCBI): domain Bacteria; kingdom Pseudomonadati; phylum Pseudomonadota; class Betaproteobacteria; order Burkholderiales; family Alcaligenaceae; genus Achromobacter; species Achromobacter spanius. Next base: position 890,055 of record NZ_CP034689.1, read on the forward strand.
TGTATTCAGGCGTGGTGAAATCTGGCGACTCTGTCTACAACCCCATCAAGGGCAAGAAGGAACGGCTGGGCCGCATCCTGCAGATGCACGCCAACGAGCGGCGCGAAATCACCGAGGTGTACGCGGGCGATATCGCAGCGGCTGTGGGCATCAAGGACGTCACCACCGGTGACACCCTTTCAGACCCCGCCCACATCATCATCCTGGAACGCATGGTCTTCCCTGAACCCGTCATTTCGCAGGCAGTGGAGCCGAAGACCAAGGCCGACCAGGAAAAGATGGGCATCGCGTTGAACCGGCTGGCGCAGGAAGATCCGTCATTCCGCGTGCGCACTGACGAGGAATCCGGCCAGACCATTATTTCGGGCATGGGTGAGCTGCACCTGGAAATCCTGGTCGACCGCATGAAGCGCGAGTTCAACGTCGAGGCTACCGTCGGCAAGCCCCAGGTGGCCTACCGCGAAACCATCCGCAAGGTCTGCAACGAGGTCGAAGGCAAGTTCGTCAAGCAGTCAGGCGGACGCGGCCAATACGGCCATGTGGTGTTGAAGCTGGAGCCGCAAGAACCCGGCAAGGGCTATGAGTTTGTCGACGCCATCAAGGGCGGCGTGGTGCCGCGCGAGTTCATTCCGGCAGTCGACAAGGGCATCCGCGAATCGCTTAACGCGGGTGTGCTGGCGGGCTACCCGGTGGTCGATGTGAAGGCCACGCTGTTCTTCGGCTCGTACCACGACGTGGATTCCAACGAAAACGCCTTCAAGATGGCGGGGTCAATGGCCTTCAAGGAAGGCATGCGCCGTGCCGACCCGGTCTTGCTTGAGCCGATGATGCAGGTCGAGGTGGAAACGCCCGAAGACTTCACGGGCAACGTCATGGGTGACCTGTCTTCGCGGCGCGGCATGGTGCAGGGCATGGAAGACATTGCGGGTGGCGGTGGCAAGGTCGTGCGTGCCGAAGTGCCGCTGGCCGAGATGTTTGGCTATTCGACGTCGTTGCGCTCGCTGACGCAGGGCCGCGCCACGTACACGATGGAGTTCAAGCACTACGCCGAAGCGCCGCGCCAGGTGGCGCAGGAAATCATCGCGGCGCAAGGCTCGGGGCGCTGAGCGCCTACGCAGCGTAGCGCTTGAGCCTTAGCCGCCGATGAATTCCTGGATGGCGCCATTGAAGGCGCGCGGGTTGCCCAGGTTCATGCCATGGGAAGAGCCCACCACAGTCACGCGCTGTGCCTGTGGCAGCCATTCCGACAAGGCATCCAGCACGGCGGGGTAGGGGGCGGGGCTCAGTGCCCCGCCGATCAACAGCGTGGGCAGCTTCAGGGTACGGATCTGTTGCGGGGTCAGCGCTTCGGGGTGTTCGTCGGCCTGGCCGAAGAGCGTGCCCACGTTGTCGCGCACCATTTCCTTGAACCAGGGCACCATGCGCTGCCAGGTGTCAGGCCCGGTCACGGTGTCGACGAACAGCGCCAGGCCTTGCTCGACCTCGCCCTGGCGGATCAGCGCCAAGGCGCGTTGGCGGAAGCCTCCGCGCGCGTCGCCGCCGCCAGGCAGCGGCAGGCCCGGGTCAGCCAAAGTCAGGCTGCGTACGGCATCGGGCTGGCTCAGCGCCGCTTCCAGCACCACCCGGCCGCCGCGGGAATGGCCCACCAGATGGGCAGGGCCGCCCGCCACGGTATCGATGAATTCCAACACGTCGGCGGCGTGCTGCTCAATGGAAAACCCCTCGCCTTCGCCGTCCCAGGTCTCGGGCCAATACCGGCGCAGGCACACGGCCAGCACCCGGAACGATTTGCCCAGCGGCGCCATCTGCGACTTCCAGTAGCGGCAGTCGGACAGTGACCCGTGCACCAGCACCAGCGGCACGCCGCTGCCGTATTCGGTGTAGGACATGGCGTAGCCGCCTATCAGGGCGGTTTGCAGGGGCAGGACAGGTTCGGAACGCATGGGCAAAGAAAGCGGAAAGGCCAGGTCCGCATTCTAGCCCGGCACTGGCGGCGTCCCATCTGCCCAAGCGCCCCGGGGCGGCGCTGATAAACTCAGCGTCGGCTTTCCGAACGCAGCGTCTGCATCGCTGCCGTCTTGTATCCATGGAGTCTGTCACGATGTCCCCTGAGTCCCTTGCCCTGTTGCCCGAATCCGCCCAACGCGTCGCCCGCCTGTTGCTGGAAATCGGGCATGACAAGCCGGTTGTGATCCTGCCGCAAACTGGCAAAACCTCGGCGGAAGCGGCGGCGGGCCTGGGCTGCGAGGTGGCGCAGATTGCCAAGTCGATCATTTTTCGGCGTGCGTCCGATGATGCTCCAGTGTTGGTCATTGCCAGCGGCGCGAATCGCGTGGACGAGGCCAAGGTGGCGGAGCAGGTGGGGGCGCTTGCCAAGGCCGACGCCAAATTTGTGCGCGACATGACGGGCTACGCCATCGGCGGCGTGTGCCCCATCGGCCACGCCGTCAAACCTGTCATGCTGCTGGACGCGGATCTCTTCAATTACGACAGCCTGTGGGCCGCCGCGGGCCATCCGCATGCCGTGTTCAACCTGACGCCGCGGCAACTTGCCGACATGACGGGCGCACCGGTGGTGGATGTGGCCCAGCGCGGTTGACCACGCCTATGTGGGCCAAGTGATTGGCCAAGCACATCGGCCAAGCACATCGGCCAAGCGTCGATGTCAGCGCGGGTGCTCGTCCAGCCCGTCGATCAGCACCTGCCGCAGTCCGCGCGAACACGCTTCCACGCGGCCCTGCACGCCATACACCGCGGCCAGGGAGTCCGGTGTGATCACCTCGGCCGGCGTGCCTTCTGCGTGCAGGCGACCGTGTTGAATCATTACCGCCCGATCGGCGTGCTGCAGCGCCACGTTCAGGTCATGCAGAACGATGACGCTGATCAGCCCATGTTCCTGCGTTTCCTGTTTCAGCAGGCGCATCACGTGAAACTGGTAGTTCAAGTCCAGCGCGGACAAGGGTTCGTCCAGCAGCAGCACGCGGGGTTGCCGGATCAGTGCCTGCGCCAGCCCCACCAACTGCTTCTGTCCACCGGAAAGCGCGTCCAGGTAGTGCAGCGCAAGATGCGCAATGCCCAGTCGCTCCAGCAGATGGTCGATGTCCGTCAAAGCCAATGCAGGCGTCGACGCGTGCCGGCTGGCGTTCGCAGCGACCAGCACGGACTCAAACACCCTCAAGTGCACGGCGGCGGGCAGGCTCTGCGGCAGGTAGACCAGATGCCGGGCGCGCTCTCCCACCCCCAGTCGGCTTAGGTCCTGCCCGTCCAGCAAGACACTGCCGCCGCGGGTGCGCACCAGCCCCGCCAAGGCTTTCAGCAAGGTCGATTTACCGCTGCCGTTCGGCCCGAGCAGGGCGGTGACTTCGCCCGCGGCCAGCGACGGAATCGACAGCGCATGCAGCACATCGTCGCGGGCATAGCCCGCACTCAGTTGATGCACGTTCAAGGCCGCACCGCGTGTCATGGCAGTTGGCGGCGCAAGATCACCGCGAGAAAGAATGGAATGCCGACCAGCGCCGTGACAATGCCCACGGGCACGACCACGCCGGGCACCAGGTTTTTGGACACGACCGACGCCAGCGACAAGATCAAGCCGCCCACCAATGCACTACCGGGTAGATAAAAGCGATGATCTTCGCCGAATAGCCGTCGGGCGATGTGCGGCGCCACCAGGCCGATGAAGCCGATAGTGCCGACAAACGCTACGGCTAAGGCCGACAAAAGGCTTACGCGCGCCAGAGCCGCCACCCGCACTCGGCGTACGTCAACGCCGAAACTGGCGGCGCGGTCTTCGCCCAGCCGCAGCGCGGTCAGCTTCCATGACTGGCGCATCGCCAGGGGCAGGACAATGGTGACGGACAGGGCCACGACCCCCGCGCTTGTCCAATTCGAGCGGGACAGGCTCCCCATGGTCCAGAAGGCCAGGCTTTGCAGTGCTTCGGCGCTGGCCAGAAACTGCACCAGCGACACCAGGGAGTTGAACGAGAACACCATCGCGATGCCGAACAACACGACGCCTGAGGTGTTCATGCCGCGCCATCGTGCGACCACGTCCAGCAACAGCGCCGCCAGCATCGCAAACAGGAAAGCGTTGCCCGCGATCAGCCAGGCGTCGGGAATGCCCGGTACGCCCAATTGCAGAACAATCGCCAGCGACGCGCCGAACGCGGCGGCCGATGACACGCCCAGCGTAAAGGGGCTGGCCAGGGGGTTGTTCAAGATGGTCTGCATCTCGGCGCCGGCCAGTCCCAGGGCCATGCCAACCAGCGCCGCCATCAATGCGGAGGGCAACCGGATGTCCCAGACAATCACACGGTACGTCGCGTCGGCGGAAGCGGGCGTGGTCAAGGTGCGCCAAAGATCCCGCCAGGGCAGGCCGGAAGGCCCGATGGTGAAGTCGATCAGCAGCGCCATGAAAATCGCCGCCAGCAGCAGGGCGATAAGCCCTGCGCGGCGGCGCACGATGTGCCGGTAGGCGCTGACCGCGCTTGCGGCGCTCGCCATTACTGCAGCAGTTGCAGGCGGCTCTTGGCCGTGCTGGCGGCCTGGGCGTTCGGGTAGTCGCGCACGATGCGTTGCAAGGTGGCCTTGGCGCCGGCGCGGTTGTTCAATTCGATCTGGCCACCCGCAATGATCAGCAGGGCGTCCGGCGCGCGCGCGTTGTCGGGAGACTTCTGGACCATGGCCGTCAACTGCTCGATGGCGCCCTTGAAGTCTTTCATGCCGTAGCGGCTGCTGCCCAGATAGAACTGGGCGCTGGGGGCAAGCTGGCTGTTGGGGTAGAGCGCGGTGAAGGCGGCCAACGACTCGGCGGCGTCTTTGTATTGGCCCTTGCGGAACAGGTCCATCGCGCCATCATAGGCTGCCTGCTCTTGCGGATCGCCCGCGGAGGCGCCTGGCGGGTTGGTGTTGCTAGGCGCTCCCGGCCGGGCGCTGGGCTGCTGGCGGGACACCAGTTCCAACTGGTCGCGCAGTTGGGCAATTTCCTGCTGCAGGGCTTGGATCTGGTCGGCCAATTGCAACTTGGCGCGTTGGCTTTGCTCGTTCTGCTGCTGAACCTGCTGGCGCAAATCCAGGATGGCCTTGCGGGCCTCATCGTCGGAAAAAGCGTGAGCAGGCGCTGCCAGAGCCGCAAGCACCAGGCCGGTGGCCACAATCAGAGGACGCAGGGACAGAACGTTATCGCGCATAAATATTCCCGGTATAAAAACAAACGTCGGGACGGCCGGCTGACCGTCCCGACGCGTGGTAGGGCTCTTGGACTAAGCGAAAAGCTTAACGCAGATATTCGATATCGGCGCGGCGGTTTTCAGCAAAGTCGGCTTCCGACGTACCCGTCGACTTCGGCTTTTCTTTACCGAAGCTGATGGTTTCGATCTGGTTGTCGCTGACGCCCAGCAGGGTCATCATGCGACGCACGGCGTCTGCACGACGCTGGCCCAGGGCCAGGTTGTACTCAGCACCGCCGCGTTCGTCGGTGTTGCCTTCGATCTTGACCTTCTGCTGCTGGTGCGAAGCCAGGTAGCGGGCGTGGGTTTCGACCAAGCCGCGGTACTGGTCCGACACGGTGTAGCTGTCGAAATCAAAGTACACCGAGCGCTGTTGCGCCAGGATGCTTTGGGGGTTAAAGGGATCAAGGATTTGGCCAGAGGCCGAAGATCCTTGGCCAGCGCCTCCGCCCTGACCCGCTTTATCGTCGAGAGGGACGGAGCTGCAAGCCGCCAGGGTGGCGGCCAGAGCGGCAATGGTCAGGCTTTTGGCAATGCGCGACTTCATGATAGTTCCTTTGCAAAGAGAGTCACACGTGTTATCGGGTAAATGGGCCCCAAGTCGGTTCACGTATTTCCCCGTTCAGTACCGAAAGCGTCTGTCGTACGCGGCCATCGCTCGAAACACCCGCAAGTACGCTACGACCATTTTGAATGGCGGCGTATAGGACTTGCATGCCATTCGGCGCGAAACTTGGCGACTGATCGTCACGACCATCAGTGATCAAGGTTTCGGAGCCTGTGGACAGGTTCAACGACGCGATTCGAAACGCGCCGTCGCGTCTTGCAACGTACAGCAGCGTCGATCCATCGGGGGAAATTCGGGGTGAGATGTTGTAACCACCATTAAACGTGAGGCGGCGTGCGTCGCCACCTGTCGAGCCGGTCTGGTAGATCTGCGGCCCGCCGCTGCGGTCACTGGTAAAGATAATGGAAGCCCCGTCCGGCGTAAAGGTCGGTTCGGTGTCGATCCCGGGAGAACGCGTAATTCGCGTGGGATTGGACCCATCCGTCGCGCCAACGACGTAAATTTGCGACAGCCCGTCTCGGGTCAATGCCACGGCCAGCTTGGAACCGTCGGGCGACCAGCCGGGTGCGCTGTTGTTACCCTTGAAGTTGGCAACCGGCACGCGCGCACTGGTGGCAAGCGTATGCACATACACAACAGGCTTGCCGGACTCAAAACTTACATAGGCCAGTTTGGAACCATCGGGCGACCAGGACGGCGAAATAATGGGTTCGCGCGAACGCAGGGCAACCTGCGGATTCTGCCCGTCAGCGTCGGCCACTTGCAGTTCGTAGGTGGCGCCCTTCTTCAGCACATACGCAATACGTGTCGAGAACACGCCCCGAACGCCGGTGATCTTCTCGTAGATGCGGTCGGCGATCTGGTGGGCCACGCGGCGCAGCTCTTGCTCGGTGCCCGAGAACGCCACGCCATCCAACTGCCCCTTCTTGACCGTGTCGGCCAGGCGGTAGCGCACGTCGTAACGGCCATCGGCGCCACGCGTGATGCTGCCATATGCCAGGAAGTCGGCGCCTTTGCCGCGCCAATCGTCGTGGGCGACGGGGGAGTCGACATTCAGACCGGAACCGGCGGCGTTGATCAGGCGGAACTGGCCCGTACGGGTCAGGTCGGCGCGGATCACTTCTGCCAGGGCTCGGCCATGGGTGTCGTCGACGGCAAAGTCGGCAATTGCGACTGGGTACTGCGTGGCGCCCGTGCCGGAAATATCAACGCGCAATTGCGCGTGGGCGGGCTTGGCAACCATCAGGCATAACGCGAGCATCAGCAAACCTAGCCCATACGATCGCCAGAGAGCGAGGAGGGAGCCTCGTCGGCTATAAGCGGGAGTCATATTCATCAATCTCCTGTCAATCATACATTTTGTGCACTACGTCAATGAACTTGTCGTAGCCGCCCGTCGAGGGCTTCGGGAAGGGGTTGCAACGGCGGATACCCGTTTCGACTGCGCGGTCGAAGGCCGGATTCCCCGAAGATTGGGTCAAGTTCACGCCGTTCACTTTCCCGTCAGTCCCTAACTGTACCCGGTATTGTGCGGTGGGATTCGCGGACCCGTTGCGGGGCGGAGGCTGGTAAGCCACGCCGGGGAGGATGCAAGCACGGACCTTCGCGGCATAGCCGTTGTCGCGTCCACCGCCCGCTTGATTGCGGTCTGCTGTGCCACCCGGCATGCCGGCGGCGCCCAGGGCGTCGTTGCGGAATGCTTCCTTCAGCGCCTTGTCCGCGGCGGCCTTCTTGGCGGCGGCAGCCTTCTCGGCGGCCGCCTTTTCGGCTGCTGCTTTTTCAGCGGCGGCTTTGGCTGCCGCTGCCTTGTCGGCCGCGGCTTTCTCTGCCGCCGCCTTTTCAGCCGCGGCCTTGTCGGCGGCAGCCTTCTTGGCGGCGTCTTCGCGAGCCTTCTTTTCGGCGGCTGCCTTGTCCGCTGCCGCTTTCTCTGCGGCAGCCTTTTCAGCAGCAGCCTTGTCAGCGGCCGCTTTTTCCGCAGCCGCTTTGGCAGCCGCGGCCTTCTCGGCAGCCTGGCGTTCCCGTTCCAGGCGCTTCTTCTCTTCTAGTTCGGCTTGCTTGCGCTCTTCTTCCAGACGCGCCTTTTCCTTGGCCTCGGCGGCTTCACGCGCCTTTTCTTCCTGCTCGCGTTTCTTCTTCGCTTCCTGGATGGCGATTTCGGGGTCGACTTCCTCGGTCTTCGCCTGAACCTCGGGTTCGGGGGGAGGCGGAGGAGGGGGCGGCGGAGGCGGCGGCGGTTCGGGCGCCTTTTCGGGCTCGGGTTCCGGCTTGGGCTCGGGTTTCGGCTGCGGCTTGGCCTCGGGTTGCGGCGTGGGCGGCGGAGCGTCCGGCGAATCGCCTTCGGCCCAGAGCTGGACTTGGACGGGGCCGGGGGCCTCAGTGCGCCAGTTCACGCCGAAGATCAAGGCGACCAGCAGCAGCAAATGCACCGCCACGGCCAGAATGAGCGCATTCCGGTTGTCGTTGTTAGGCGGGGTGGCCGGTGGGCCGCTGCGGTGTCGAATAATGGGTGGCGTCATGGGCGTTGCATGCCGGCCAAGCCGGCGGAAGGCGGCGCGTTAGCGTTTAGTCGCGGATGCGGGCTGGGAAGTGCCGGCGGCGGATTGGTCCACCAGCAAGCCTAGGCGGGTGATGCCGTTGGTGCGCAATTCGTCCATCACCTTCACGACCGTCTCGTAAGGCACTTTGCCGTCCGCGGCAATGACCACCGGCGTTTCAGCGGTAATACGCGAACGCACCTGCGCCACGAGCTCCGGGCGCGCGATGTCCTGCATCGTGGCGCCGGGCTCGCGCATGCGCAGGGCGATCTTGCCGTCTTCCGAAATCTGGACTTCCAACGGTTTCACGGGCACGTCCGAAGCTGCCCCGACCGAGGGCAGTTGGATCAGGCCGGGCGTGATAAGGGGAGCCGTCACCATGAAGATGACCAGCAGCACCAGCATCACGTCGATATACGGCACCACGTTGATGTCGGCCTTCATGCGGCGGCCGGACCTGCCGCGTGAGCTTACCGAGGGCATTAGCGCACCTGCCGTTGCAGAATGTTCAGGAATTCATCGACGAAGCTGTCGAAACGGATCGAGATGCGGTCGATGTCGTTCGTGAAACGGTTGTAGGCGACCACGGCGGGAATAGCCGCGAACAGGCCGATGGCGGTGGCGATCAGCGCTTCCGCAATGCCCGGCGCCACCGAAGCCAGCGTGGCTTGCTGCATGTTCGACAGGCCGATGAAGGCGTGCATGATCCCCCAGACCGTACCCAACAGGCCGATGTACGGCGACACGGAACCGGCGGATGCCAGGAAGTTCAGGTGCGATTCCAGTGCGTCCATTTCGCGCTGGTAGGCGGCGCGCATGGCGCGGCGCGGGCCGTCCAGCAGGGCGGTGGCGTCACCGGCGGAATTGCCGCGGCGCGCCTTCAGGAATTCGGTCATGCCGGCATCGAAGATGCGGGCCAGGGCGCCTTGTTCGTCGCGGCGCGATGCAACGGCTTGCTGCAGCATGGACAGGTCGCCGCCGGACCAGAAGTCGTCTTCAAAACGGCGGGTTTGGGTGTGCGCGCGCTTGATGGCCAAGCGCTTGGCGAAGATGTAGGTCCAGGACATGATCGAGATGCCCAACAGCATCAGCATGATCAGCTGGACCGGCACGCTGGCGTGCGAAATCAGCGAAAGCAACGACATGTCGTTGGTGACTTGCATGGTTATTCCTGAATGAATTCCAGTTTTGCGCGAACGTCGGCCGGCAACTCCGTCGGCCGCATATGAATGGCATCGACACAGCAGACTTGGATGTTGCCCTCGGCAAGCAGTTCCCCGTCGCGTTCCGCGCGCTGCGCGAAGTGTATCGAAGCGCGGCCGAGTTTGGTGATCCGGCTGCGTATGGTAAGCAAATCGTCCAGTTTGGCCGGTTTCCGGTAGGACATGTCCAAGGAGCGGACAACGAACAGCCGTTGTTCTCGGGTGGCCAGTTCGGACTGGTTGACCCCCAGGCCGCGCAACCACTCAGTGCGTGCGCGTTCCAGGAATTTCAAGTAGTTGGCGTAGAAGACAACCCCGCCCGCATCCGTGTCTTCGTAATAGACACGGACCTGCAGGAGGGATTCGTTGGACTTCGGATCGGTCACGGTACAAATAAACAATGAGGCGGGTCGGGACGCGGTGAAGTCCGTATCTACTATAGGGTTAAAGGGTGTCGAGTTTCGTCAGCACCGTTTCAAGCGCGGACTCTACCGGAATCTTGGCGGCTTCGGTTTCCCGACGTGCTTGCAATTCCACCACACCATCGTTCAAGCCGCGTTCTCCAACTGTTACACGCAGGGGCGCGCCGATCAATTCCCACTCGGCGAACATGACACCGGGGCGGGCATCGCGGTCATCCAGAATGACATCCACGCCCCGCGCCAACAACGATTCATAAAGCTTGGTGGCGGTGTCACGCACCGTTTCACTTTTGCCCCAGCCCACAGGGCAGATCACTACCTCGAAAGGCGCGATCGCGCGCGGCCAGATGATGCCGCGCGCATCGTGATTCTGCTCGATGGCCGCACCCACGATACGCGTCACGCCGATGCCATAGCAGCCCATTTCCAGAACGGCCGGCTTGCCGGTTTCGTCCAGGAAGGTGGCCTTCAATGCTTCTGAATACTTCTTGCCCAGATAAAAGACGTGGCCAACTTCAATGCCGCGCTGGATGGACAGTGTGCCCTTGCCGTCCGGCGACGGGTCGCCCGCGACGACGTTGCGCAGGTCCGCCACCAGCTCGGGTTCGGGCAAGTCGCGGCCCCAGTTCACACCTTGGATGTGGAAGTCTTCCTTGTTTGCGCCGCAGACGAAATCGGCCATGTGGGCGACGGTGCGGTCGGCAATCACGTGTACGGGCTTGGCCGTCTTGACGGGGCCCAGGTAGCCGGGCTTGCAGCCAAAGTACTCAACGATCTCGCTTTCCGTGGCGAAGCGGAAGCCCGCCAGCCCGGGCAGCTTGCCTGCCTTGATTTCGTTCAACTCGTGGTCGCCGCGCAAGAGCAGCAGCCAGATATCCACCTTGCCCTTGTCGCCGTCGGTGGCAAGCACAATGGACTTGATCGTCTTTTCCAGCGGCAGCCCCAGCAGCTTGGCCACGTCTTCGCACTTGGCCGCGCCAGGGGTGGCGACGTCGGCCATGGCCTGGGTGGCGTCGCCCCGGGTCGGGTACAGCGCCACGGCTTCGGCCAGCTCGATGTTGGCGGCGTAGTCGGTGTCGGCGTTGTAGACCAGCAGGTCTTCACCGGTGTCGGCGATGACCTGGAATTCATGGCTGCGCGTGCCGCCAATGGAACCCGTGTCAGCCGCCACCGCGCGGAATTCCAGCCCCAAGCGGCCAAAAATTCGCATGTACGCGGCGTACATGGTGTCGTAGCTCTTCAAGGCGCCGGCTTCGTCACGGTCGAAGGAATAGGCGTCCTTCATGGTGAATTCGCGGCCACGCATCAGCCCGAAGCGCGGACGGCGCTCGTCGCGGAACTTGGTCTGGATGTGATAGAAATTCAGCGGCAGTTGGCGATAGCTGTGGATTTCATTGCGCGCGATGTCGGTGATGACTTCTTCAGACGTAGGCTGCAGCACGAAGTCGCGCTGGTGGCGGTCCTTGATGCGCAGCAGTTCGGCGCCGTACTGCTCCCAGCGGCCCGATTCCTGCCAGAGCTCGGCGGGTTGCACCACCGGCATCAGCAGTTCGATGGCGCCCGACGCATTCATTTCTTCCCGGACGATAGCCTCGACCTTGCGGATGATCTTCAGCCCAAGGGGCATGTAGGTGTAGATGCCGCCCGCGAGTTTGCGGATCATTCCGGCCCGGGTCATCAGCTGGTGGCTGGCGACTTCGGCTTCGGAAGGGGCTTCTTTGAGGGTGTTGATGTGGTAGTTGGATGCGCGCATGTTTAAAGGTGGCAGCAGATACGTATAATCGACCGTAATTGTATTGAATTCGGTGGGGGTGGCCCATGCTTGACCGCGAAGGCTACCGCCCCAATGTCGGCATCATTCTCGTCAACAGTCGAAACGAGGTCTTTTGGGGCAAGCGTATCAGGGAACATGCATGGCAGTTCCCTCAGGGCGGCATCAAATATGGCGAAAGCCCGGTGCAGGCCATGTATCGCGAACTCCATGAAGAGGTGGGCTTGAAGCCCGAGCATGTCCGTATTTTGGGGCGTACACGCGATTGGTTACGTTATAACGTGCCCGATCACTTCGTCCGGCGTGAGTGGCGTGGCCACTATAAAGGACAAAAACAGATTTGGTTCCTGTTGCGCCTGGTGGGACGCGACAGCGATGTATGCCTGCGCGCGACGCAGCACCCGGAATTCGATGCCTGGCGCTGGAGCCAGTATTGGGTTCCGCTGGATGCCGTGATCGAGTTCAAGCGAGACGTCTATACCCAGGCTTTGAACGAGTTGTCGGCGATCCTCTTCCGGCGTCATCACGAAACCCGCTATCTGCGCCAGCGCGTGCATGGGCAGCGGGCAGCAGAGAATTTGCCCGAAGGAACGGACGGTCATGCGCATATTGTTGGTTGAAGACGAACGGGACATGGCGTCCTGGTTGATGCGCGCGCTTGCTCAAAGCGGATTTGTCCCGGATCACGCGGCCGACGCCCGTACGGCCGAGGCCTTCATGGCCGGCACCGAATATGATGCCATCGTCATGGACCTGCGCCTGCCCGACAAGCACGGGCTGGTGGTCCTGCGCGAAATGCGCAACCGCGACGACCGTACGCCCGTCCTGTTGCTGACCGCGCAGGGCGCGCTGCAAGACCGGGTGCGCGGGCTGAACCTGGGCGCAGATGACTTCCTGACCAAGCCCTTCGCCCTGGAAGAGCTGGAAGCGCGGCTGACCGCCCTGGTGCGCCGCAGCCGTGGTCGCCAGCATCCCCGCTTGCAATGCGGTTCGCTTTCCTACGACAGTGAAAGCCGGGCGTTCACCCTGGACGGTTCGCTGCTATTCCTGACCCCGCGCGAACACGCGGCACTGGCGGCGCTGCTGACCCGCAGCGGCTATCCCGTCGACAAATCCCAGCTCTTCGGCAAGGTCTTTACTCACGATAGCGAAGCCAATCCTGACGCCATCGAGGTCGTGCTGCATCGCCTGCGCAAGAAGCTCGCCGGCAGTGACGTGCGCATCGTGACGGTGCGCGGCCTGGGTTACATGCTGGAAAGCGTGGCCAGCGAATCCACGGAATCTGAGTGAGCCTGCGGATCCCCGGGCTGCCGCGCGTCGGCATCCGCGCGCTGCTCATCATCTTGCTGCTGCCCGGCGTGGTGGTGTTGCTGGTTATCGACAGCCTGAACGATTACCGCACGCTGTCCGAGATCACCAACGAAGCCTATGACAGCGCGCTGGTGGAACCCGCCCGCGTGTTGGAAAGCAGCCTGGAATTCACGCCCGACGGCAATCTGCAGGTGGCTACGCCCTTGTACGCGCAAGTCATGCTGGAGTCCCGGGCGGGGCTGCGCAAGTACTTCCGCATCGAACAGATAGATCCGCCCATCCCGGACGACTCGACCGTACCCAAAGAGCAGGGCAAGACCCTCCTGGGCATGCCCGAAATGCCGCGGCCGCCGACGTGGCCGCGTTCCAACGGCCAGCCCGTCTTTTACGACGGCGTCTACCGCAATGACCCGGTTCGGGTCGTGGCCGTGGTGCGCGATCTTTACTATCAGGGTCTGCACCGCCAGGTGCTTGTGGTGGTGGCCGAAAGTACGGGCAAGCGGATTGAAGCCGAGAATAACGCGCGGCGCCAGGAAATCCTGCGCGATGCCCGCATGCTGGCTCTGGTCGTGGTGCTGGTGTGGTGGGGTGTCTCGTGGGCGCTGAAGCCCTTGCGCCGGCTGCGTGCCGATATCCGCAACCGCCGTCCCGATGACTTGACGCCGCTGGATGCCTCGCGCGTGCCGAGCGAAGTGGCACCGCTGGTCGACGCCGTGAATCATCACATTGCCCGTTATCGCCGCGTGCTGGACGAGCAGTCCCATTTTCTGGCCGACGCCTCGCACCAACTGCGCACGCCATTGGCCATCATGCTGACGCAGGCGCAGTACGCGTTGCGCGAGCGCGATCCCGCGCGTACGCGCGAAGGCTTGCGCGCCATCGTCGACCAATTGGGCCGCACCCGCCGCCTGACCGAACAATTGCTGTCCTTGGCTCACGCCAATCAGGCGGAACCGTTGCCGCGGCAGTTGCTCGATATGAACGCGGTGTCGCGCGAAGTCGTCCTGCAGTACCTGCCCCTGGCTCATGAAAAGCAGCAGGACCTGGGCTGGGTACAGGCGGTCTCTGAAGAGGGGCAGGAAACGTCCGCGTCAGTGTCGGGCAACGAAGCCGAACTGCACGAGGCCCTGTCCAATCTGGTTCACAACGCCATCAACTACGCGCCTGTGGGCGCGCGCATTACGGTATCGGTCAGCCGCCTGGAAAATCGTGCCGAAGTGTCTGTTTCGGATAACGGCCCTGGCCTGGACCCCGTGTTGCGCGGCAGGGCCTTTGCACGCTTCGAGCGGGTTGGTACTGACAAGCCCGTGGTGTCGTCAGGTTCCGGGCTGGGCCTGGCGATTGCCCGGGCTTATGCCCGCCGCAATGACGGTGATATTGAATTGCGTGACGGCGAACCCAACGCGCAGGGCGGCATGGGCTTGGCGTCAGTGCTGTGGCTGCCGTTGGCACCCACGGTCTCGCAGTATCCGCGTCCGGCGGATGTGGACCTGAACGGCGAGCAATAAAGCCGCCTGGCTTTCAATATTTTTTCTCTGCTTCCCCTTTCTTCGGCCTTTTCCTGTCAGGGATAACCCCTGGATTCAGGAATGCGACAGCGCATAGAAAGCGGATTAGCAGCTTCCCTCCGTAATCTGCGCTCCGGTTCGTTGCAAAGGGCCGGGCGAGGCTCGTGTCGAGCGGCGCATCAAGGGCCAGCACGGTCCTGCACCCGGAAGGAGGAAGCAAGTGCAAAAAAATATCAACAGAAAGGACTACTACGGCGGAGCGCTGATGGTCCTGATCGGGTTGGGGGCGATATACGGCGGCAGCGGTTATCACATCGGCACATTGAGCCACATGGGACCTGGATTTTTTCCGGCAGCGCTGGGCGGGCTGCTTGCCTTGACCGGCGTGTTGATCGCGGTCTCCGCGCGCTCGGGCGAATCCACGCCGCCCGCGCCGGGCGACGGCCATGCCCACGGCTTGCCCGACCTGCGCGGCAGCGTCTGCATCATTCTTGGCATCCTGGCCTTTCTGCTGCTGGGCGAGTATGGCGGCCTGTTGCCGGCCACCTTTGCCATTGTCTTCATCTCGGCGTTGGGTGATCGCAAGAACACCATCAAGCAAGCCATCCTGCTGTCGATCGCGATGTCCGCGATCGCGGTCGTCGTGTTCTGGTGGGCGCTGCAACTGCAGTTGCCGCTGTTTCGTTGGGGTTGAAGTGCCATGATCTCTCAGTCTTTGATGGACCTGTGGTATGGCTTCGGGGTTGCGTTCCAGTGGCATAACCTGGTGTGGTCGTTCTTTGGCGTGCTGGTCGGCAACCTGATCGGCGTGCTGCCTGGCATGGGCGCTTTGTCGGCAATTTCGATCCTGTTGCCGCTTACCTACGTCATGCATCCCGTGCCCGCCATCCTGATGCTGGCGGGTATCTTCTACGGCTCGCAATATGGCGGCGCCATCGGCGCAATCCTGCTCAACCTGCCTTCGCACCCGCCACACGCGGTGACCTGCCTTGACGGCTATCCATTGACCAAGCAGGGCAAGGGGGGAACGGCGCTGGGCATCACGATGATCTGCTCGTTCTTCGCCGCGTCGGTCGGCATCATCGTCATGATTTTCGCTTCGCCCTTGCTGGTGGAAGTGGCGTTCAAATTCGGCCCGACCGAGATTTTCTCGATCATGCTGCTGGGTCTGTTGGCCGGGGCGACGATGTCGCGCGGTTCGCCTCTCAAGGGCGTGGCGATGACGCTCTTCGGCCTGATGTGCGGCGTGGTCGGCACGGACGTGAACACGGGCACCATCCGCTTCTCGTTCGGCTTGCTGGACTTGTCCGACGGCCTGGAGCTGGTGGCTATTTCGATGGGCCTGTTCGGCGTGGCCGATTTCCTGATGAGCGTCAACCGCATGACCATTATCGGCAGCGGCGCCAAGCTGCGTATTAGGGACATGCGACCGTCAAGGCAGGAACTGAAAACGGCGTTCTGGCCTATGGTGCGCGGCACGGCGGTGGGTACGCTGTTTGGCGCCATGCCGGGTACGGGGCCGACCATCACGACGTTCGTCGCCTACGCGCTGGAACGCAAGATTTCCAAGACGCCCGAGAAGTTTGGCACCGGCATGATTGCCGGCGTGGCCTCGCCGGAGGCCTCGTCGCACTCGAAGACACAGGTGGACTTCATCCCCACGATGAGCCTGGGCATTCCGGGTGACGCGGTGATGGCGCTGATTCTGGGGGCACTCTTGATTCAGGGCATTCAGCCGGGGCCGCAGTTGATCACCGAGCATCCGGACATTTTCTGGGGCCTGATCGCCAGCTTCTGGGTCGGCAACGTCCTGCTGATGGTGCTGAACGTGCCGCTGATCGGCGTGTGGGTCAAACTGCTGCAAGTGCCTTATCGCTACCTGTTCCCGTCCGCACTATTCTTCATCGCGGTGGGCGTGTTCAGCACACAGAACAGCCTCTTCCAGATTTGGGAAGTGTTGGCGTTTGGCGTGATCGGCGCAATCCTGATGACCTTGGAGTTCTCGGTGGCTCCCATCTTGCTGGGCTTTGTGCTGGGGCCGATGGTGGAAGAAAATTTCCGCCGTGCGCTGCTGCTGTCACGCGGCGACCTTGCGGTGTTCGTTGAGCGCCCCATCAGTGCGTGGTTCATCGGAGCAAGCGCCTTGTTGGTCATTTTGCAGCTCTGGGCCTTTGCGCGACGTGGCAAAGGCAAGGGCAAGGACAACAGCAAGCCCGAGGTCCCGCAAACCGCCTGAACGGGCGCTGCGCAGTCACGGCGACGGCCCGGCTTCACGCCGGGCCGTTTGATTTGTAGGGCGTCATCCTGCATGCTTGCAGCTTCGAAAACGCCTTGCAGAACCGCCACCATGCATATCCTTTTTGCTTGCCCCCTCCACGATCCCGATGTCTGGGTGCCGCGCCTGGAAGCCGCAATGCCCGGCTGCCGCATTTCGGTGTGGAACCCCGATGGCCCGCCCTCGGGGGCTGAAGTGGCGCTGGTCTGGCGCCCGCCCGTGGAACTGTTCAAGCACGAAACCGGCATCTCGACGCTGTTCAATCTGGGCGCGGGCGTTGATGCTCTGCTGAAGATGCCCGAAATTCCTGCGCATGTTCGCATCGTGCGCCTGGAAGACGCGGGCATGTCGGTGCAAATGGCCGAATACGCGCTATACGCGTTGCTGCGTGTGTCGCGTGATTTTGAAGCGTTCGATCAGGCGCAGGCGCGCCAACACTGGGATACCCGTGAAGGCACGCGCCAGGCGGACTGGCCCGTTGGCGTACTGGGTCTGGGGCAGGTGGGCGCACGCGTGGCGCAGACGCTGGCTGAATTCGGCTATCCCGTCGCCGGCTGGTCGCGGTCCCCGCGCGATTTGCCCGGCGTGGAATCCTTCGCGGGCGAAGCCGCCTTGCCAGCCTTTTTGGCCAGAACGCGCTTCCTGGTGAACGTGTTGCCGCTGACGCCCGACACGCACGGCATCCTGAATCGCGACACGCTGTCGCAATTGCTGCCCGATGCGCACCTGGTCAACGTCGGCCGCGGCGAACACCTTGTCGAAGACGACCTGGTTCAAATGTTGGAAGAGGGCGAGATCGCCGGCGCCACACTGGATGTGTTCCACACCGAGCCGCTGCCCAACGATCATCCCTTCTGGCGCGATCCGCGCGTGCACGTCACGCCGCACATCGCCGCGCGCACGCTGCGTGATGAAAGCATCGAGCAAATCGCCGGCAAGGTCGCGCAACTGATGCGCGGTGAAGCCATCACCGGTGTGGTCGAACGCGCACGGGGCTACTGAGCCGGGGGCGTTGGGGCCTTTTCCAGCCGCTGATACATCGACGGCAGGCGTTGCGACAGAAAATCCAGCAACGTCCTGACCGCCGGCATCATGCCGCGCCGAGACGGATAGATGCAATGCACGATGCCTTCCGGCGATTGCCATTGCGGCAGCACCTGCACCAATTGGCCCCGGCGCAATTCCTCTTGTGTGGCGATGGAGGGCAGCAGGGCAATGCCGCGGCCTCGCACCGCAGCCTCGGTCAGCACGATGAAATCGTTGCACGACAGTTGCGGCTTGAGTTCAATCTGCAACTCTTCGCCCTTGTCATTGCGCAGTGGCCAGCGCACTTCGTTTTGCGGGTCTGAAAAGCTCAGCGTGGTGTGTGACGCCAGGTCCTGTGGGGTGTCCGGCGTGCCATGGCGTTGCAGGTAGCCGGGGCTGGCCACCAAGGTGCCACGCGCCGTGCCCAGGTGGCGCACCACCAGTTCGGCGTCGGTATCCAGCTTGGTCCGCACGCGCAAGGCCAGGTCCACGCCTTCGCGGATCAGGTCCACGCGCCGGTTGGTCACCAGCAACTGCACCGATATCGCTGGCCAAGCGTCCAGGAATTCCGGCAACAAGGGCGCCAGCACATCCTGCGCAATGGAGACGGGGCAACTGACAATCACCGGTCCGGCCGGCTCGGATTGCAATTGGCGCATGGCATCGTCAGCAGCGCGCGCGGAGGCCGCCATTTCGCGGCAGTAATGCAGGTAGCGTTCGCCCGCCGAGGTCAGCCGCAGGCGTCGTGTCGTGCGTTGCAGCAGGCGCACGCCCAAGCTTTCCTCAAGATGTGAAATTCGCCTGGAAAGGCGGGATTTGGGGATGTCCAGTGCCCGGGCCGCCGCGCTGAACCCGCCCTGTTCAACCACTTGGGAGAAGTAGTAGAGGTCGTTTAGATCTTGCATGATTGTTCTATTCCTGGAACGAATAGTTCATCATATCTGGGTTTATGTGAATAATGAACCGGTCTACAGTGACGCCATGCACTCGGGATCTGCCAACGCCACCCGGCGCCCAGCCCCAGTCCGGTACCCCTTATGAATCGGACGTGGCGCTGACGGATCCCTCGCCTGCTCATGGCAGGCCACCACTGGAGAAATTCGCAATGAAGACCCTTGTCATCCTGTCCTCGATTCTTGGCAACCGTTCCCACAGCACGGAATTGGCCGATCATTTCATGGTGCGCGCCAAAGCCGCCCACCCGGCCGATACCGTGAAAATCCGCGACCTCGGCGCGCAGCCCATTCCGTACTTCGACGGCAATACCGCCGGCGCGCTGTTCACCCCTGCAGAGGCCCGTAGCGTGGAGCAGCAACGCATCGTCGAGCTCAGCGATTCGCTGGTTGCCGAACTGATGCAAGCGGACCGCATCGTGTTCGCCGTACCCGTCTACAACTTCAATCTGCCCGCCCAGTTCAAGAGCTATCTGGACCACGTAGCCCGTGCCGGCGTCACGTTCCGTTATACGCCCGAAGGCGTGCCGGAAGGCCTCGTCAAGGGTAAGCAGGTGTTCGTGCTGACGGCGCGTGGCGGCAAAGCCGAAGGCACGCCGTCCGACACGATGACGCCGTACCTGCGTCAGATGCTCAGTTTCCTTGGCATGGACGATGTCACGTTCATCGCCGCCGAAGGCATGGCGATGGGCGAAGTGGCTGCGCTGGAAGGCGTGACGCTGGCCAAGCAGCGTATCGATGCCCTGGTGCTGGGCGTGGCGCAAGACGGCATGGCCGCCTGATCGGCCTTGTTCGCGTGTCAGAAAAAAGGCGAGCCTTGTGGCTCGCCTTTTCATTGCGGCATGTTGAATGCCTAGTCGCGTAGCCGCTTCACCAGGCTGGACGTGTCCCAGCGGCCGCCGCCCATCTTCTGAACATCGGCATAGAACTGATCCACCAGCGCGGTCACGGGCACGCGCGCGCCGTTGTTGCGCGCTTCCGCCAGCACCAGGCCCAGGTCTTTACGCATCCAGTCCACGGCAAAGCCAAAGTCGAACTTGTCGTCGACCATGGTGCCGCCCCGGTTCTCCATTTGCCAGCTTTGCGCCGCGCCTTTGCTGATCACGTCCAGCACCAACTTCATGTCCAGCTTGGCCGCCTGGCCGAAAGCCACGGCTTCGGACAAGCCCTGCACGAGGCCGGCGATGCAAATCTGGTTGACCATCTTTGCCAACTGGCCCGAACCGGGCGCGCCCACCAGCGTCACGGCGCGGCCAAAACACTGGGCCACGGGCTTGATGGCTTCGAATACCGCTTCTTCGCCGCCGCACATGACGGTCAGCGCACCATTGACGGCGCCGGCCTGTCCGCCGGACACGGGCGCATCCACGAAATTCAGGCCCAGCCCCTTGGCTTGCGCGTAAAGTTCGCGGGCCACATCGGCCGACGCGGTGGTGTGGTCGACGAACACGGCGCCGGGCGCCATGCCTGCAAACGCACCGTCGGGTCCGAGCACAACGCTGCGTAGGTCGTCGTCGTTGCCCACGCAAGCAAAGACGATCTGTGCACCTGCCACCGCTTCGCGCGGCGTGCCCGCATGGCGGCCGCCGAACTCCGCAACCCAGGCCTGGGCCTTGGCGGGAGTACGGTTATATACCGTCACGTCGTGCCCGGCGCGGGCCAGATGGCCGGCCATGGGCAGGCCCATGACACCCAGGCCGAGAAATGCGACTTTCTGGGCTACGACCGCGTCGTAGTTTTTGGTTCCGATCGTTGCCATTGCAGGAAGCTCCGCTCAATGTGAGTTAGGTCAATCTTAGGGAAGTAACCTTAACGCAATCCAAAAGCCGGCGGCGAGCCCATCAAAAAAAAACCCCTGGGGCAAGCCTAGGGGTTTTGGAAAGAGGCAAGGCGCCGCGATGGGCGGCCTGACCGCTTTTTATTCTTCTTCGACGAAGGTCTCTTCGCGCTTCTTGCGGATGGCGGGCAACGCCACCAGGATCACAAGGAAGGCCGCCACGGCCAGCAGCGAAGCCGAAAGCGGACGGGTCACGAAGGTGCTGAAATCGCCACGCGACAGCAACAAGGCACGACGGAAGTTTTCTTCCATCATGGGGCCCAGAACCAGACCCAACAGCAGCGGTGCGCCTTCGCACTTCAGCTTCGACCACACGTAGCCGATGATGCCGAAGATGGCGGTGGTGAAGATGTCGAACGCGTTGTAGTTCAACGAATACACGCCAATCGTGCAGAACACCAGAATCGCCGGGAACAGAATGCGGTAGGGCACTTTCAGCAGCTTGACCCACAGGCCGATCAGCGGCAGGTTCAGCACCACCAGCATCAGGTTGCCGATCCACATCGAGGCGATAAGGCCCCAGAACAGCTCGGGGTGGCTCGTCATGACTTGCGGGCCGGGCTGAATGTTGTGGATCGTCATCGCGCCAACCATCAGCGCCATCACAGCGTTACCCGGAATACCGAGCGTCAGCAGCGGAATGAAGGACGTCTGTGCCGCAGCATTGTTTGCCGATTCCGGGCCTGCCAGGCCGGCCGGATGACCCTTGCCGAAGCGTTCCGGATTCTTCGAGATCTTTTTTTCCAGGGTGTAGGAAGCGAACGACGACAGCACCGCACCGCCACCCGGCAAGATGCCCAATGCCGAACCCAGGGCCGTGCCACGCAGCACGGCGGGAGCGGCTTCCTTGAATTCCTGCAGGTTCGGGTACAGCGTGCCGATCTTGTCGGTGATGTCGACGCGGTTTTCCTTCTGCTCCAGGTTGGTCATGATTTCGGCGAAGCCGAACACACCCATGGCCACGATGGCGAAGTCGATACCGTCTTGCAGTTCGGGAATGCCGAAGTCGTAGCGGGCAACGCCTGAGTTGACGTCAGTGCCGACCATGCCCAGCAGCAGGCCCAGGATGATCATCGCGATCGCCTTGGGCAGCGAGCCCGAAGCCAGCACCACGGCGCCGACCAGGCCCAGGCACATCAGCGAGAAGTACTCGGCGGGGCCGAACTTGAAGGCCACCTCAGCCAGCGGAGGCGCGAACGCGGCCAACAGCAGCGTTGCCACGCAGCCGGCAAAGAACGAACCCAGCGCGGCGATGGCCAGTGCGGCGCCCGCCCGGCCATTGCGGGCCATCTGGTGACCGTCCAGCACGGTAACCACCGCGGACGTTTCCCCTGGCAGCGCCACAAGAATCGCGGTCGTCGAGCCGCCGTATTGCGCACCGTAATAGATGCCGGCCAGCATGATTAGGCCGGCAATCGGGGGCAACACATACGTAATCGGCAGCAGCATTGCGATGGTGGGAACCGGGCCGATGCCTGGCAACACGCCAATCAGCGTACCCAGAATGCAGCCCAGCAATGCGTAGGCCAGGTTCTCGGGCGTAAACGCCACCGAGAAACCCAACAATAGGTTGTCAAACAATTCCATGACCGGTTGCTCCTTAGTTCATGCCCAGAAAGGACGGCCACAGCGGGAAAATCAGCCCCAGCCCCTTGACGAATGCCAGATACGAGAACAGCACGAGGAAGATCGCGTTGGCAACGGCGACCTTCAGGCTGAACTCATGGCTGGCCAGGCTGCTGACGACAACCAGGATGAATACCGAAAGATAGATGCCCAGCGGCTTGAGGATGAAGCCGTACAAGACCACGGAACCCACGACGAGAAAGACGATGCGCCAGTCGAACTTGTCGACATGCGTTTCGTGGGCTTTCTTGGAAAGTGAGCCAAGCAGCACGATGGCGCCCAGCAAAGCCAGAACAATGCCTAGCCAGAAAGGAAAATACCCTGGGCCCATTCGGGCGGCAGTACCCATTTGGTAGCTGCTGGCCTGCCAGGCGAATCCCAGTCCAAGGGCGATGAACATCACCCCCGACCAGAAGTCCTGTCGATTGCGTAGCTGCATGATTGGTTGGCTCCTATTTACAGCATGTAGATAAAAAGTTTGTAGCCGGATGGGACTCGCCGAAAGGCGAGTGACAGGCACAAAAAAGGCACTTCGGGGTGCCATTAGTTATTCTGAAAGCGGCGGCGCGGCTTCTTGAAAGGGCGAATGGTAATTGACGCCTGCCATGCTGCAAACCCTGTAAGCTCGGTGAAAGCCTGGGGTTTTCCCTAGAATTCGGGTACTCCCGAGCCTAAGATGTAACGCCGCAGGAAGAATGAGTGCTTTTTGAAAGCTAAGTGAAAGTTTATAGAAAGAAATGCGAAAGCCAGATCGGCCGGATGCGGGGATTTTGGAGGAGGCGCTTTTCTTGTTCTGCCGGAATCGGTTAGTCTCGCGCCGCCCAAATCAACACCGCATTTCCTACCGAATATTGCCGGGTTTCTCACCTTGCGTGAAGTGGCCCGGTTCACCTCAGGATGGTTTACGATAGCGCCCATGCTGCAAGACCTAGACCAACTCGCCGCCCGCATCGGGCAACTGGTGCAACGCACCCGCCAACTCCACGCAGAGCGTGATGCGTTGCGCCTCCGCTTGAACGAATTCGAAGCTGAACAGCGCGTGCTGAAGCAGCGCGCGGCTGAACGCGACGCTGACATCGCCACGTTGCAAAGCAAGCTTCAGGATCACGACGGCGCGGTTACCGCAATGCTTGAGCAAGCCCAGCAGGCTGAGGCCGCCTTGCGCGAGCAGCTTGCCCGAGAATCCGCCGAACGCCAATCGCTTGAAGCGCGTTTCTCTGCCCGCGAATCGGAATTGCAGGGTAGCCTGCAAAGCCGTGATACCGAACTACAGCGCTTACGCGTGGCCGCCGCCTCGGCTCGCGAGCGCATTGACGCCGTGCTGGCCCGCTTGCCTGGCGCGCCGTCTGGAGAGCAACACTGATGGAACGCGTAGACGTAACCATATTAGGGCGCGACTATTCCCTGGCTTGCTCCACCGAAGAGAAGCCCACGCTGATGGCCGCTGTGCGCCACGTTGACCAACTGATGCTGCGCATCCAGGGAACCGGCAAGATTTCCAGCAACGAACGCATTGCCGTCATGGCCGCGTTGCAAGTCGCTGGCGAGCTGCTCGCCATGAAAGCGCCTGATGGTCCGCTAGGGGGTTTGGCGGTTGGCGACTTCAAGCGTAGAATTGAGGACATGAACGCAGTACTCGATGACGCCTTGTCGGGTCAGGAAAAACTGCTCTAAACGTTCATAACGCTGTATTCAAGAATTTTCAGTTTGTCCCTGCCGTGTCCGTGACTAGGCCATACATTCTCTGAACCTATGTCTTTTGGCATATTGGTTGCGGGAGTGCAGAGCTGGAGTGATTGTCTCTCGTAGACGAACCCGACGCTCTTCGGAACGCGACCACCTTGAACCTCAGGGTTCGAGATGCCGGCCTTGACGGCACAGGCGGGGCATCTATCCCAGCGGGCCTGCCAACAGCGCAGGTCCGCGTCGGGTGCGACAACCATCCCCCTCTTTTTCTCTCTGTCCTCCCTCCTAGGACCCGTCCATGTTCAAACACCCTGTTTTCTCGCTGACGAAACTCGGCGCAGCGTGCGCAGCCGTGGCCGCCATTGCTGCGGTTCAGCCCGCATCCGCTCAGGCGCAGGCGCCCAATGCGCCGGCCATGGCGGAATCCACGAACCGTTCGCCGGAAATGACATTGCAAGCGGCGGCCTCGTCGGAGGTCAAGCAGGACACGGTTCGCATTTCCTTGTCTGCCGAGGTTGAGGCGCCTGACCAGCCCGCCGCCGGCAAGAAGTTGACGTCGGTGCTGGACGATGTGGTCAAGCGTGCGCGCGACACCAAGGGCGTGGAAGTCCGCACGGGTGGCTTCAACGTGTGGCCCAACACGAATAGCAAGGGCAAGATTGCATCGTGGCGCGGTCAGGGCGAGATCGTGCTGGAGTCCAAGGACTTTGAAGCAGCCGCTGCCCTGGCGGCCAAGCTGTCGGACAAGACCGCTATTTCCAGCATCGGGTTTTCGCTGTCTCGTCCAGCGCGTGAAGCCGAAGAGCGCAAGCTGCTGAAAGAAGCGGCCCAAGCGTTCAAGGATCGTGCATTGGCTGCTGCCAACGCGTTCGGCTTTTCGGGTTACCGCCTGTCCAAGCTGGAGCTCGGCGGCTCGGGCGGCCCCGTGCCGATGCCGCGCATGCTTGGCGCGGCCATGGCCAAAGACGCCTCTGGCGGCTACAGCCCGGACGTCCCGCTGGAAGCGGGAGACGTCACGGTTAGCGTCGCCGTCAACGGGACGATCGTTTTGCAGTAAGGCTGAACATGATGGCGCCCAAAGCGACCATCGGCAGGGACAGCCACTGTCCCATGCTTAATCCGCCCGCTAGCAGGCCCAGGAAGTTGTCTGGCTCACGGGTGAATTCCACCAGGAAGCGGAACGTCCCGTAACCCATCAAGAACAGCCCGCTCACTTGTCCCAGTGGGCGCGGCTTGCTCGAAAACCACCACAGCAGCGCAAACAGCACAATGCCTTCCAGGCCCAGCTCATAGAGTTGGGATGGGTGGCGCGCCAGCCCGTCGCCGCTGCCGGGAAACACCATGGCCCACGGCACATCGGTTGGTCGGCCCCAAAGCTCGCCATTGATGAAGTTGCCCAAACGGCCGAACCCCAGGCCCAGCGGAATCAACGGCGCGATGAAATCGCTGACCGCGAAAAAGGGCAGCTTCTTCTTCCGCGCAAACAAAAGCATGACGAGGATCACGCCGATCAGGCCGCCGTGGAACGACATGCCGCCTTGCCACAAGTACGCCACTTCCAGCGGATGCGCCAGATAGTAGGCAGGCTTGTAGAACAGCACATATCCAAGTCGTCCGCCCAGTACGACGCCCAGCACACTATAGAAAATCAGGTCTTCCAGGTCGCGCACGTTCAGCGATGTGGTGTGCCCGCTTGTGATGCGCCGGCGGCCAAGCACATACACCAGGGCGAAGCCCGCCAAATACATCAGCCCGTACCAGTGGATGGCGAGCGGCCCGATCTGCAAGGCTACGGGGTCGAATTTTGGATATTGCAGCATGTTCTGCCCGACACAATGAAGTTGAATGATAATAACCGGCGAGCACTGAAGATTCGCATGCATGCAAGCGAGCCAGCTTCCTGGGTGCGTTCGCCATGTCCGCGCCCCGACGGCCGACAGGAGAGACAGACCATGCCGAACAACGAACGTTCCCGCCACATCACTGAAGGCGTAGCACGCGCGCCCAACCGCGCCATGTATTACGCGCTGGGCTACAAAGAAGCCGATTTCAACAACCCCATGATCGGCGTGGCCAATGGCCATTCCACCATCACGCCCTGCAATAGCGGGTTGCAGCGCTTGGCGGATGCAGCCATCGACGCCATCCGTTCGTCCAGCGCCAACCCCCAGGTGTTCGGTACCCCCACCATCTCCGACGGTATGTCCATGGGCACCGAGGGCATGAAGTATTCGCTGGTCTCGCGCGAAGTCATCGCTGACTGTATCGAGACCGCCGCCCAAGGCCAGTGGATGGACGGCGTCGTGGTCATTGGCGGTTGCGACAAGAACATGCCGGGCGGCATGATCGCTTTGGCGCGGACAAATGTGCCGGGCATCTATGTCTATGGCGGCACCATCAAGCCGGGCCACTACAAGGGCAAGGATCTCACCATTGTCTCGGTCTTCGAAGCCGTGGGCGAATATACGATGGGCCGCATGCCCGAGGCGGATTTCAAGCAGATTGAAAAATGCGCGATCCCTGGCTCTGGTTCCTGTGGTGGTATGTACACCGCCAACACCATGAGTTCCGCCTTCGAAGCCATGGGCATGAGCTTGCCGTATTCCAGCACGATGGCCAATGAAGATGACGAAAAAGTCGTCTCGGCCGCCGAGTCGGCGCGAGTGCTGGTCGACGCGGTCCGGCGCAACCTGCGTCCGCGCGACATCATCACGCGCGAATCCATCGAAAATGCGGTGTCGGTCATCATGGCCACGGGCGGGTCCACCAACGCGGTGCTGCATTTTCTGGCGATTGCCCACGCCGCCGACGTGCCGTGGACCATCGATGACTTCGAGCGTATCCGCAAGCGTGTCCCGGTGCTGTGCGACTTGAAGCCGTCTGGCAAGTACGTTGCCACCGATCTGCATCGCGCGGGCGGCATCCCCCAAGTCATGAAGCTGTTGCTCAATGCCGGCCTGCTGCATGGCGATTGCGTCACGATCACGGGCAAGACCATCGCGCAAACGCTCGCCGATGTGCCCGATGCGCCGCGCGCGGACCAAGACGTCATCATGCCGCTGGACCGTGCGTTGTATCCGCAGGGACATCTGGCCATACTCAAGGGCAACTTGTCGCCGGAAGGCTGTGTCGCCAAGATCACGGGGCTGAAGAACCCCGTTATGACTGGTCCGGCGCGCGTCTTCGATTCCGAGGACGACGCCATGACGGCCATCATGGCCCAGCGTATCAACGACGGAGATGTGGTGGTGATCCGCTACGAAGGTCCTAAAGGCGGGCCGGGCATGCGGGAAATGTTGGCGCCCACGTCCGCTTTGGTGGGGCAGGGCTTGGGTGAAACGGTAGGGCTGATCACCGACGGCCGCTTTTCCGGCGGTACCTGGGGTATGGTCGTCGGCCACGTTGCGCCTGAAGCCTTCGTGGGCGGGCCGATCGCCCTGATCCAGGAAGGCGATTCGGTTACCATCGATGCCCACAAGCTGCTGCTGCAGCTCAACATCAGCGACGAAGACCTGGCGGCTCGTCGTCAGGCCTGGGTCCAGCCCAAGCCGCGTTATACACGCGGTGTGCTTGCCAAGTTCGGCAAGCTCGCCAGCACCGCGAGCCGTGGGGCAGTCACCGATGCATTTGAAGATTAGTCTGTGGGCGGCCACCGCCTGCATGTTGAGCGCAGGCGCGGTTCAGGCGCAAACGACCGGCCTGGATCTGGCCAAGAGCAAGGCCTGTATGGCCTGCCATCAGGTAGAGGTGAAGCGCGTGGGACCGCCGCTGAAGAGTGTGGCGGAACGTTATGCGGGGCAGGGCGACGCCATGGTGGATTATCTGGCCGGCAAGATACGTGGAGGTGGTCGCGGCGCCTGGGGGCGGTCCCCATGCCGGCGCAAACCCATGTCAGTCAGGAAGATGCCCGTCTGCTTGCCGAATGGATATTGTCGCTGGCGCCGGCCAAACAGTAGTCTTAATCTTGATCCCCCGGCGTGAAGCCGGGCTTGGGCTGCAAGGCGCGGCCCTTTATGAATGAGGAATTGCCATGACAGAACAACCCTCCCCGGGCAACGAGGTTGCCGTCCTTGGCGGCGGCTGCTTCTGGTGCGTTGAAGCGGTCTTCGTCGATCTGCGCGGCGTGAAGAGCGTGTTGCCCGGCTACAGTGGCGGGCATGTCGACAACCCCAGCTATGAACAGGTGTGCGGCAAGGATACGGGCCATATCGAAGTCGCCAGAATCGAATTTGATCCCAAGGAATTGTCCTTCAGCGACTTGCTGCGGGTTTTCTTCGCCACACACGATCCCACCACGCCGGGCCGTCAGGGTAACGACATCGGTCCGCAGTACGAGTCGGCAATCTTCTGGCAGAACGAGTCTCAGCGTGAGCAAGCTGAAGCGGTCATTGCCGAGGTGGAGGCGCAACAGGTTTACGATGCGCCCATCGTCACCAAGCTATTGGCGCCCGCCAAATTCTGGCAAGCCGAGGATTACCACAGCAACTACTTTGCCCTGCACCCCGAGCAAGGTTATTGCCAGTTTGTGATCGCACCCAAGGTTGCCAAGTTCCGCAAGCAATTCCAGGATCGTCTGCAGCGCTAACTGCCGCGTGGACGCCCGGGTCGGTTCGAACGGGCAAAAAAAACCTCACCATAAGGTGAGGCTACAAAGCCAGTGCCGATGCTAGGGCACTTGGGCACTGGCGGGGAAGCTCTTACTCGACGCTCTTCACCACGCCGCGGCGCATCTGGTCCAGTTCGATCGACTCGAACAGGGCCTTGAAGTTGCCTTCGCCAAAACCGTCGTTGCCTTTGCGCTGGATGATCTCGAAGAAGATCGGGCCGATCTGATTCTCCGTGAAGATCTGCAGCAGCAGTCCGCCGCCCGGCGCGCCATCCAGCAAGATGCGGTTTTTCTGCAGGCGTGCAACGTCTTCGCCGTGGTTCGGAAGACGGCGGTCCAAGAGTTCGTAATACGTTTCCGGCGTATCCAGGAACACCACACCCGACTCGCGCAGCGCCTCAATGGTGCTGTAGATGTCGTCCGTCGCCATGGCAATGTGCTGAATGCCTTCGCCACGGTACAGGTCCAGGTACTCCTGGATCTGCCCCTTCTCCTCGGTGCCTTCCTCATTGATGGGAATGCGGATATTGCCGCAAGGCGACGTCATGGCCTTCGACTTCACGCCCGTGACCTTGCCTTCAATATCGAAATACCGCACTTCGCGGAAGTTGAACAAGCGCTCGTAGAACTCTGACCACTCGGCCATGCGGCCCTTGTGCACGTTGTGCGTCAAATGGTCCACCAGCGTCAGGCCGGCGCCACGATGGTTCAGGTCTGCCTGGGCATTGCCAGGATCCACCGGCACGAAGTCCACGTCATAGATGCTGATATCACCAATCCCGCCATGGCCTTCCTTACCCGTCCAGCGGTCAACCAGGTAGATCAGCGAGTCGCCGATACCCTTGATGGCCGGAATGTTCAGTTCCATCGGGCCGCTGTGCGAATCAAAACCCCAAGCGCCCAGTTCCAACGCCCGCTTGTAGGCTGCATTCGCGTCTTGCACGCGGAACCCGATTGCACAGATGGATGGCCCATGCAGACGCGCGAAGCGCTGGGCGAAGGAATCAGGTTCTGCGTTGATCAAAAAATTGACGCCGCCTTGGCGGTACAGCGTGACGTCCTTGTGGCGGTGTTTGGCGATGGCCTTGAAGCCCAGTAATTCGAACACCTTGCGTAGCGCAGCGGGGTCCGGCGCGGCATATTCGATGAACTCAAACCCCGCTGTGCCCATCGGGTTTTCCCAGGGTTGGAATGCGCTGCTCATAAGTCTGCTCCCTTGCTTCGTTTTCAGGACGACTTGTTGTTCAAGTCTAGAGGAAGATTGTAGGAAGGATTGGCGGGCAGACAATTGCAAATATGGCGTAAAAGTGCAAACGTTGAGCAATAATATAGCCATGAAAATCAAATAAAGGGCAATAAATGTCTGATATCGAGCTTGATAGGACAGATTTAAGGATTTTGGCTGAATTGCAGCGCGATGGCCGGCTCAGCAATCAAGAGCTGGCGGATCGCGTATCGCTGTCACCAAGTCCATGCCTGCGTCGGGTGCGCCGCCTGGAAGAGAAGGGCTTCATCAAGAAGTATGTGGCGCTGATCAATGCCGAGAAGGTGGGGCTCGGCCTGCTTGCGTACGTCAACATCCGCTTGAACAAGCACAGCGGCTCCAGTCACGCCCCGATGAGCGACTTCGCGCGCGACGTGCAGCTCTGGCCGGAAGTGGTCGAGTGCTATGCGATGTCCGGTGACATGGACTATCTACTTCGAATACAAGTCGCTGACCTGGCGCACTTCTCCCGGTTCGCCATGGACACTTTGATGCGACACCCCGCAGTGGTGGACATGCGCTCTTTCTTCGCCCTGCAACAGATCAAGGAGACGACTGAGCTCAGGCTTTGATAACAGGAGTGGGTACGGTGCGTGCCTTCTCTATATATAGGGGGGATCTACATACAGCGGAGACGGATGGGCGTCCTAGGCGGAATATGTAGCAACACCGTGAAAAATTGGAATCGTCCCCATAACTCTTCATCTTTTTGCAAATTGGGTGTCATGAAGATCACCCGTGAGAAATTTCCGTGCTATAGTCTCGCTCCTTCGCAGTTCAGGCAGTTTTTGAACCGCGAAGCCAGGAGTAGCGCAACAGGCCAACAAGCAGGCGATCCGCAAGGAAACCTACCCGGCCTGCCGCAAAGCCACCAGTAGATAGATGTCTGGCAGCCAAGCGGTAATTGCAAGTATTGCAGCAAATCAGGCAAAAGCCAGTTGCGCAAATTGCAAAAATCGTGCTAAAGTCTTGGGCTTGGCTGGTGATAGCGATTCAGGGTTTACCCGAATCAATATTGCAAGCCACCTGAAGTGATGACCGACCTCTGGTTTCCAGAGCCAAAGCAAAGCGAAAGCGAGCGGCGGGGTTGCAAGATGGGATGCAAATTAGGCAAGAGCCGGTTGCATAATCTGCAAAAGTCGTGTTATAGTTTCAGGCTTGGCAGTTGCCGAAAACTTAGGGTTAACCCGGATGGGTGTTCTGATGTTTCGATAGCTGCTAAGAGAGGGTGATCTGAAGAGGTCGCAAGCAAGAAGGCGGTGACGCGAAAGCGAACGAAGCTGACTTGACAAGCGATAAAAACTTCTTCATAATCTCGCCTCTCTGCTGCTGAAAACAGCGAGCGACGCAAGGCGAAAGCCGCAGCGAAGCTGGCGAGTTTGGTAGGTGGCAGCAAGCAGTTGGTAGTACAGAATTTAGCAGTACCGCTCTTTAACAATTAAACAACCGATAAGTGTGGGCGCTTGATGCGATGCACTGTGATTCAGGTCTGGGGTCAAACCTTGGCTTGCTTCACAAGCACAATGAAATCAAGTGCTCACTAGAAGTGAAGTACCTTAGACGTCAAGTTTAAGAACATACCTCACTTCCTTTGAGTAGCGACGTATGACCTGGTTCGGATTTATTCGGACCAAGAATACGAAACAAATACAGAGATTAAACTGAAGAGTTTGATCCTGGCTCAGATTGAACGCTAGCGGGATGCCTTACACATGCAAGTCGAACGGCAGCACGGACTTCGGTCTGGTGGCGAGTGGCGAACGGGTGAGTAATGTATCGGAACGTGCCTAGTAGCGGGGGATAACTACGCGAAAGCGTAGCTAATACCGCATACGCCCTACGGGGGAAAGCAGGGGATCGCAAGACCTTGCACTATTAGAGCGGCCGATATCGGATTAGCTAGTTGGTGGGGTAACGGCTCACCAAGGCGACGATCCGTAGCTGGTTTGAGAGGACGACCAGCCACACTGGGACTGAGACACGGCCCAGACTCCTACGGGAGGCAGCAGTGGGGAATTTTGGACAATGGGGGAAACCCTGATCCAGCCATCCCGCGTGTGCGATGAAGGCCTTCGGGTTGTAAAGCACTTTTGGCAGGAAAGAAACGTCATGGGCTAATACCCCGTGAAACTGACGGTACCTGCAGAATAAGCACCGGCTAACTACGTGCCAGCAGCCGCGGTAATACGTAGGGTGCAAGCGTTAATCGGAATTACTGGGCGTAAAGCGTGCGCAGGCGGTTCGGAAAGAAAGATGTGAAATCCCAGAGCTTAACTTTGGAACTGCATTTTTAACTACCGAGCTAGAGTGTGTCAGAGGGAGGTGGAATTCCGCGTGTAGCAGTGAAATGCGTAGATATGCGGAGGAACACCGATGGCGAAGGCAGCCTCCTGGGATAACACTGACGCTCATGCACGAAAGCGTGGGGAGCAAACAGGATTAGATACCCTGGTAGTCCACGCCCTAAACGATGTCAACTAGCTGTTGGGGCCTTCGGGCCTTGGTAGCGCAGCTAACGCGTGAAGTTGACCGCCTGGGGAGTACGGTCGCAAGATTAAAACTCAAAGGAATTGACGGGGACCCGCACAAGCGGTGGATGATGTGGATTAATTCGATGCAACGCGAAAAACCTTACCTACCCTTGACATGTCTGGAATTCCGAAGAGATTTGGAAGTGCTCGCAAGAGAACTGGAACACAGGTGCTGCATGGCTGTCGTCAGCTCGTGTCGTGAGATGTTGGGTTAAGTCCCGCAACGAGCGCAACCCTTGTCATTAGTTGCTACGAAAGGGCACTCTAATGAGACTGCCGGTGACAAACCGGAGGAAGGTGGGGATGACGTCAAGTCCTCATGGCCCTTATGGGTAGGGCTTCACACGTCATACAATGGTCGGGACAGAGGGTCGCCAACCCGCGAGGGGGAGCCAATCCCAGAAACCCGATCGTAGTCCGGATCGCAGTCTGCAACTCGACTGCGTGAAGTCGGAATCGCTAGTAATCGCGGATCAGCATGTCGCGGTGAATACGTTCCCGGGTCTTGTACACACCGCCCGTCACACCATGGGAGTGGGTTTTACCAGAAGTAGTTAGCCTAACCGTAAGGGGGGCGATTACCACGGTAGGATTCATGACTGGGGTGAAGTCGTAACAAGGTAGCCGTATCGGAAGGTGCGGCTGGATCACCTCCTTTCAGAGCTTAAGTGCTCGTGTTAAGCGTCCACTCTTATCGGTTGTTTTTTGTAGCTGGGGTCAATATTGATTGGCCCGGCGTAGAAGTTAACGCATAGCGCTGCTTGCAGCGCTATGCGTTGGGTTTTACTCAACAGCTATATTCGTTCTTTAACAATCTGGAAGAAGCACAACGAAATGTACTTATTAAGTACTCGGCGCAAGCCGAAGAAGATAAGTACGGGTTGTGATTGCATTATTTTGTTCCAAGTTCTCAAGACTGAGGTGAATAACCTCAGACTGCTTTGAAACTTATGAACGGCACAAACGCTAATACTCAGGTCCTATAGCCTACAGCGTTATAGGATCAAGCGACTAAGTGCATATGGTGGATGCCTTGGCGATCACAGGCGATGAAGGACGTAGTAGCCTGCGAAAAGCTACGGGGAGCTGGCAAACAAGCTTTGATCCGTAGATATCCGAATGGGGAAACCCACCGCAGCAATGCGGTATCCCTAGCTGAATACATAGGCTAGTGGAAGCGAACCGGGTGAACTGAAACATCTCAGTAGCTCGAGGAAAAGAAATCAACCGAGATTCCGAAAGTAGTGGCGAGCGAAATCGGAAGAGCCTTTACGTTTTAGCATGCAAGATAGTCGAACGGAATGGAAAGTCCGGCCGTAGCAGGTGATAGCCCTGTAGATGAAATCTTGTGTGTGGAACTAAGCGTAAGACAAGTAGGGCGGGACACGTGAAATCCTGTTTGAAGATGGGGGGACCATCCTCCAAGGCTAAATACTCGTGATCGACCGATAGTGAACCAGTACCGTGAGGGAAAGGCGAAAAGAACCCCGGAAGGGGAGTGAAATAGATCCTGAAACCGTATGCATACAAACAGTAGGAGCCTCCTTGTGGGGTGACTGCGTACCTTTTGTATAATGGGTCAGCGACTTACATTCAGTGGCAAGGTTAACCGAATAGGGAAGCCGTAGCGAAAGCGAGTCCGAATAGGGCGATTCAGTCGCTGGGTGTAGACCCGAAACCAGATGATCTATCCATGGCCAGGTTGAAGGCACGGTAACACGTGCTGGAGGACCGAACCCACTAATGTTGAAAAATTAGGGGATGAGCTGTGGATAGGGGTGAAAGGCTAAACAAATCTGGAAATAGCTGGTTCTCTCCGAAAACTATTTAGGTAGTGCCTCAAGTATTACTGCGGGGGGTAGAGCACTGTTATAGCTAGGGGGTCATGGCGACTTACCAAACTATGGCAAACTCCGAATACCCGCAAGTACAGCTTGGGAGACAGAGCACCGGGTGCTAACGTCCGGACTCAAGAGGGAAACAACCCAGACCGCCAGCTAAGGTCCCGAATTATCGCTAAGTGGGAAACGAAGTGGGAAGGCATAGACAGTCAGGAGGTTGGCTTAGAAGCAGCCATCCTTTAAAGAAAGCGTAATAGCTCACTGATCGAGTCGTCCTGCGCGGAAGATGTAACGGGGCTAAGCGATAAACCGAAGCTGCGGGTGTGCACTTTTAGTGCACGCGGTAGGAGAGCGTTCTGTAAGCCTGCGAAGGTGGCTTGTAAAGGCTGCTGGAGGTATCAGAAGTGCGAATGCTGACATGAGTAGCGATAAAGGGGGTGAAAAGCCCCCTCGCCGTAAGTCCAAGGTTTCCTGCGCAACGTTCATCGGCGCAGGGTGAGTCGGCCCCTAAGGCGAGGCAGAGATGCGTAGCTGATGGGAAACTGGTTAATATTCCAGTACCGTCGTACAGTGCGATGGGGGGACGGATCGCGGAAGATCATCAGGGTGTTGGATGTCCCTGTTGCTGTATCGAAGATGGCGCTTAGGCAAATCCGGGCGCGTAAATCAAGGGTATGGCACGAGCGAGCATTGCTTGCGAAGTGATTGGAAGTGGTTCCAAGAAAAGCCTCTAAGCTTCAGCTGTACGAGACCGTACCGCAAACCGACACAGGTGGACGGGATGAATATTCCAAGGCGCTTGAGAGAACTCAGGAGAAGGAACTCGGCAAATTGATACCGTAACTTCGGGAGAAGGTATACCCCGGTAGTGTGAAGCGCCTGCGCGCTTAGCATGATGGGGTCGCAGAGAATCGGTGGCTGCGACTGTTTATTAAAAACACAGCACTCTGCAAAGACGAAAGTCGACGTATAGGGTGTGACGCCTGCCCGGTGCCGGAAGGTTAAGTGATGGGGTGCAAGCTCTTGATCGAAGCCCCGGTAAACGGCGGCCGTAACTATAACGGTCCTAAGGTAGCGAAATTCCTTGTCGGGTAAGTTCCGACCTGCACGAATGGCGTAACGATGGCCACACTGTCTCCTCCTGAGACTCAGCGAAGTTGAAGTGTTTGTGATGATGCAATCTACCCGCGGCTAGACGGAAAGACCCCATGAACCTTTACTGTAGCTTTGCATTGATCTGTGAACCGGCCTGTGTAGGATAGGTGGGAGGCTTTGAAGCGTGGTCGCTAGATCACGTGGAGCCATCCTTGAAATACCACCCTGGTTTGTTTGCGGTTCTAACCTTGGTCCGTTATCCGGATCGGGGACAGTGCATGGTGGGCAGTTTGACTGGGGCGGTCTCCTCCCAAAGTGTAACGGAGGAGTTCGAAGGTACGCTAGGTACGGTCGGAAATCGTGCTGATAGTGCAATGGCATAAGCGTGCTTGACTGTGAGACTGACAAGTCGAACAGGTGCGAAAGCAGGACATAGTGATCCGGTGGTTCTGAATGGAAGGGCCATCGCTCAACGGATAAAAGGTACTCTGGGGATAACAGGCTGATACCGCCCAAGAGTTCATATCGACGGCGGTGTTTGGCACCTCGATGTCGGCTCATCTCATCCTGGGGCTGTAGCCGGTCCCAAGGGTATGGCTGTTCGCCATTTAAAGAGGTACGTGAGCTGGGTTTAAAACGTCGTGAGACAGTTTGGTCCCTATCTGCCGTGGGCGTTGGATACTTGACGGAGCCTGCTCCTAGTACGAGAGGACCGGAGTGGACGTACCTCTGGTGTACCGGTTGTCATGCCAATGGCATTGCCGGGTAGCTAAGTACGGAAGAGATAACCGCTGAAGGCATCTAAGCGGGAAACTCGTCTGAAGATTAGGTATCCCGGGGACTTGATCCCCCTAAAGAGTCGTTCGAGACCAGGACGTTGATAGGTCGGGTGTGGAAGCGCAGTAATGCGTTAAGCTAACCGATACTAATTGCTCGTGAGGCTTGATCCTATAACACTGATGGTTATGACCTGGTGATATAGCGTTCCAAGTGTCGTTCAATACAAAATCTGGCTGCCCCGTCAGCAGCCAGCCAACACCAATTACATACCCCTTGTGCGTGACCATCGAGCTTGCCTCTGGTCACCCACACGTTGTGTTTCTTCCAAGATTGGAGCCGTTGCGCTAACCCGCAGCCGCTCAACCCGTTACGCCTGACGACCATAGCAAGGTGGTACCACTCCTTCCCATCCCGAACAGGACAGTGAAACGCCTTCGCGCCGATGATAGTGGACGGACGTCTGTGAAAGTAGGTCATCGTCAGGCTTTTATTGCGCAAAACCCCACAGGTAATCCTGTGGGGTTTTGTTTTATATAAGTGAGAACCTATACTTCTCGCCGCTGTAGGATGAAGAGATTCAGAAAGCAGCAGCGTTGCAAGGCGGTGCAAATGAGGCAGAGGCCGGTTGCACAAGCTGCAAAAATGATGTTATAGTTGAGGGCTTGGCTGCTGCCGAAAATTCAGGGTAACCCCCGATGTTTCGATAGTTGCTAAAAAGAGAAGCCAGCAGAAATGCTGATGAGCGAGGCCTGAAGGAGTTGCAAGTCAGGTAGTGCAGTAGTTGATCCGCGTTAAGCGAAACAAATGCGACACTGATTTGACAAGCGATAAAAACTTCTTCATAATCTCGCCTCTCTGCTGCTGAAAACAGCGAGCAACGCAAGGCGAAAGCCGCAGCGAAGCTGGCGAGTTTAGTAGGTGGCAGCAAGCAGTTGGTAGTACAGAATTTAGCAGTACCGCTCTTTAACAATTAAACAACCGATAAGTGTGGGCGCTTGATGCGATGCACTGTGATTCAGGTCTGGGGTCAAACCTTGGCTTGCTTCACAAGCACAATGAAATCAAGTGCTCACTAGAAGTGAAGTACCTTAGACGTCAAGTTTAAGAACATACCTCACTTCCTTTGAGTAGCGACGTATGACCTGGTTCGGATTTATTCGGACCAAGAATACGAAACAAATACAGAGATTAAACTGAAGAGTTTGATCCTGGCTCAGATTGAACGCTAGCGGGATGCCTTACACATGCAAGTCGAACGGCAGCACGGACTTCGGTCTGGTGGCGAGTGGCGAACGGGTGAGTAATGTATCGGAACGTGCCTAGTAGCGGGGGATAACTACGCGAAAGCGTAGCTAATACCGCATACGCCCTACGGGGGAAAGCAGGGGATCGCAAGACCTTGCACTATTAGAGCGGCCGATATCGGATTAGCTAGTTGGTGGGGTAACGGCTCACCAAGGCGACGATCCGTAGCTGGTTTGAGAGGACGACCAGCCACACTGGGACTGAGACACGGCCCAGACTCCTACGGGAGGCAGCAGTGGGGAATTTTGGACAATGGGGGAAACCCTGATCCAGCCATCCCGCGTGTGCGATGAAGGCCTTCGGGTTGTAAAGCACTTTTGGCAGGAAAGAAACGTCATGGGCTAATACCCCGTGAAACTGACGGTACCTGCAGAATAAGCACCGGCTAACTACGTGCCAGCAGCCGCGGTAATACGTAGGGTGCAAGCGTTAATCGGAATTACTGGGCGTAAAGCGTGCGCAGGCGGTTCGGAAAGAAAGATGTGAAATCCCAGAGCTTAACTTTGGAACTGCATTTTTAACTACCGAGCTAGAGTGTGTCAGAGGGAGGTGGAATTCCGCGTGTAGCAGTGAAATGCGTAGATATGCGGAGGAACACCGATGGCGAAGGCAGCCTCCTGGGATAACACTGACGCTCATGCACGAAAGCGTGGGGAGCAAACAGGATTAGATACCCTGGTAGTCCACGCCCTAAACGATGTCAACTAGCTGTTGGGGCCTTCGGGCCTTGGTAGCGCAGCTAACGCGTGAAGTTGACCGCCTGGGGAGTACGGTCGCAAGATTAAAACTCAAAGGAATTGACGGGGACCCGCACAAGCGGTGGATGATGTGGATTAATTCGATGCAACGCGAAAAACCTTACCTACCCTTGACATGTCTGGAATTCCGAAGAGATTTGGAAGTGCTCGCAAGAGAACCGGAACACAGGTGCTGCATGGCTGTCGTCAGCTCGTGTCGTGAGATGTTGGGTTAAGTCCCGCAACGAGCGCAACCCTTGTCATTAGTTGCTACGAAAGGGCACTCTAATGAGACTGCCGGTGACAAACCGGAGGAAGGTGGGGATGACGTCAAGTCCTCATGGCCCTTATGGGTAGGGCTTCACACGTCATACAATGGTCGGGACAGAGGGTCGCCAACCCGCGAGGGGGAGCCAATCCCAGAAACCCGATCGTAGTCCGGATCGCAGTCTGCAACTCGACTGCGTGAAGTCGGAATCGCTAGTAATCGCGGATCAGCATGTCGCGGTGAATACGTTCCCGGGTCTTGTACACACCGCCCGTCACACCATGGGAGTGGGTTTTACCAGAAGTAGTTAGCCTAACCGCAAGGGGGGCGATTACCACGGTAGGATTCATGACTGGGGTGAAGTCGTAACAAGGTAGCCGTATCGGAAGGTGCGGCTGGATCACCTCCTTTCAGAGCTTAAGTGCTCGTGTTAAGCGTCCACTCTTATCGGTTGTTTGATATAGCTGGGATCAGTTGTAGGCTTGGGTCGAGGGATTCTTCCCTGGGTCTTCAGCTACCTGACTACTGATCCGAGAAGGTTTTGGGTCTGTAGCTCAGTTGGTTAGAGCACCGTCTTGATAAGGCGGGGGTCGTTGGTTCGAATCCAACCAGACCCACCAAGTATTCTGCGATGCAGGATATGGGGGTGTAGCTCAGCTGGGAGAGCGCCTGCTTTGCAAGCAGGATGTCATCGGTTCGATCCCGTTCACCTCCACCATTGATTCTCATAATCGCCCTGGTGGTGATGTAGAGGCTAACTCATAGCGCTGTTGTCAGTGTTATGAGTTAGGTTTTACCTAACAGCTATATTCGTTCTTTAACAATCTGGAAGAAGCACAACGAAATGTACTTATTAAGTACTCGGCGCAAGCCGAGGAAGATAAGTATGGGTTGTGATTGCATTATTTTGTTCCAAGTTCTCAAGACTGAGGTGAATAACCTCAGACTGCTTTGAAACTTATGAACGGCACAAACGCTAATACTCAGGTCCTATAGCCTACAGCGTTATAGGATCAAGCGACTAAGTGCATATGGTGGATGCCTTGGCGATCACAGGCGATGAAGGACGTAGTAGCCTGCGAAAAGCTACGGGGAGCTGGCAAACAAGCTTTGATCCGTAGATATCCGAATGGGGAAACCCACCGCAGCAATGCGGTATCCCTAGCTGAATACATAGGCTAGTGGAAGCGAACCGGGTGAACTGAAACATCTCAGTAGCTCGAGGAAAAGAAATCAACCGAGATTCCGAAAGTAGTGGCGAGCGAAATCGGAAGAGCCTTTACGTTTTAGCATGCAAGATAGTCGAACGGAATGGAAAGTCCGGCCGTAGCAGGTGATAGCCCTGTAGATGAAATCTTGTGTGTGGAACTAAGCGTAAGACAAGTAGGGCGGGACACGTGAAATCCTGTTTGAAGATGGGGGGACCATCCTCCAAGGCTAAATACTCGTGATCGACCGATAGTGAACCAGTACCGTGAGGGAAAGGCGAAAAGAACCCCGGAAGGGGAGTGAAATAGATCCTGAAACCGTATGCATACAAACAGTAGGAGCCTCCTTGTGGGGTGACTGCGTACCTTTTGTATAATGGGTCAGCGACTTACATTCAGTGGCAAGGTTAACCGAATAGGGAAGCCGTAGCGAAAGCGAGTCCGAATAGGGCGATTCAGTCGCTGGGTGTAGACCCGAAACCAGATGATCTATCCATGGCCAGGTTGAAGGCACGGTAACACGTGCTGGAGGACCGAACCCACTAATGTTGAAAAATTAGGGGATGAGCTGTGGATAGGGGTGAAAGGCTAAACAAATCTGGAAATAGCTGGTTCTCTCCGAAAACTATTTAGGTAGTGCCTCAAGTATTACTGCGGGGGGTAGAGCACTGTTATAGCTAGGGGGTCATGGCGACTTACCAAACTATGGCAAACTCCGAATACCCGCAAGTACAGCTTGGGAGACAGAGCACCGGGTGCTAACGTCCGGACTCAAGAGGGAAACAACCCAGACCGCCAGCTAAGGTCCCGAATTATCGCTAAGTGGGAAACGAAGTGGGAAGGCATAGACAGTCAGGAGGTTGGCTTAGAAGCAGCCATCCTTTAAAGAAAGCGTAATAGCTCACTGATCGAGTCGTCCTGCGCGGAAGATGTAACGGGGCTAAGCGATAAACCGAAGCTGCGGGTGTGCACTTTTAGTGCACGCGGTAGGAGAGCGTTCTGTAAGCCTGCGAAGGTGGCTTGTAAAGGCTGCTGGAGGTATCAGAAGTGCGAATGCTGACATGAGTAGCGATAAAGGGGGTGAAAAGCCCCCTCGCCGTAAGTCCAAGGTTTCCTGCGCAACGTTCATCGGCGCAGGGTGAGTCGGCCCCTAAGGCGAGGCAGAGATGCGTAGCTGATGGGAAACTGGTTAATATTCCAGTACCGTCGTACAGTGCGATGGGGGGACGGATCGCGGAAGATCATCAGGGTGTTGGATGTCCCTGTTGCTGTATCGAAGATGGCGCTTAGGCAAATCCGGGCGCGTAAATCAAGGGTATGGCACGAGCGAGCATTGCTTGCGAAGTGATTGGAAGTGGTTCCAAGAAAAGCCTCTAAGCTTCAGCTGTACGAGACCGTACCGCAAACCGACACAGGTGGACGGGATGAATATTCCAAGGCGCTTGAGAGAACTCAGGAGAAGGAACTCGGCAAATTGATACCGTAACTTCGGGAGAAGGTATACCCCGGTAGTGTGAAGCGCCTGCGCGCTTAGCATGATGGGGTCGCAGAGAATCGGTGGCTGCGACTGTTTATTAAAAACACAGCACTCTGCAAAGACGAAAGTCGACGTATAGGGTGTGACGCCTGCCCGGTGCCGGAAGGTTAAGTGATGGGGTGCAAGCTCTTGATCGAAGCCCCGGTAAACGGCGGCCGTAACTATAACGGTCCTAAGGTAGCGAAATTCCTTGTCGGGTAAGTTCCGACCTGCACGAATGGCGTAACGATGGCCACACTGTCTCCTCCTGAGACTCAGCGAAGTTGAAGTGTTTGTGATGATGCAATCTACCCGCGGCTAGACGGAAAGACCCCATGAACCTTTACTGTAGCTTTGCATTGATCTGTGAACCGGCCTGTGTAGGATAGGTGGGAGGCTTTGAAGCGTGGTCGCTAGATCACGTGGAGCCATCCTTGAAATACCACCCTGGTTTGTTTGCGGTTCTAACCTTGGTCCGTTATCCGGATCGGGGACAGTGCATGGTGGGCAGTTTGACTGGGGCGGTCTCCTCCCAAAGTGTAACGGAGGAGTTCGAAGGTACGCTAGGTACGGTCGGAAATCGTGCTGATAGTGCAATGGCATAAGCGTGCTTGACTGTGAGACTGACAAGTCGAACAGGTGCGAAAGCAGGACATAGTGATCCGGTGGTTCTGAATGGAAGGGCCATCGCTCAACGGATAAAAGGTACTCTGGGGATAACAGGCTGATACCGCCCAAGAGTTCATATCGACGGCGGTGTTTGGCACCTCGATGTCGGCTCATCTCATCCTGGGGCTGTAGCCGGTCCCAAGGGTATGGCTGTTCGCCATTTAAAGAGGTACGTGAGCTGGGTTTAAAACGTCGTGAGACAGTTTGGTCCCTATCTGCCGTGGGCGTTGGATACTTGACGGAGCCTGCTCCTAGTACGAGAGGACCGGAGTGGACGTACCTCTGGTGTACCGGTTGTCATGCCAATGGCATTGCCGGGTAGCTAAGTACGGAAGAGATAACCGCTGAAGGCATCTAAGCGGGAAACTCGTCTGAAGATTAGGTATCCCGGGGACTTGATCCCCCTAAAGAGTCGTTCGAGACCAGGACGTTGATAGGTCGGGTGTGGAAGCGCAGTAATGCGTTAAGCTAACCGATACTAATTGCTCGTGAGGCTTGATCCTATAACACTGATGGTTATTGACCTGGTGATATAGCGTTCCAAGTGTCGTTCAATACAAAATCTGGCTGCACCGTCGGCAGCCAGCCAACACCAATTACACCCCCCCTTGTGCGTGATCATCGAGCTTGTCTCTGGTCACCCACACGTTGTGTTTCTTCCAAGATTGGAGCCGTTGCGCTAACCCGCAGCCGCTCAACCCGTTACGCCTGACGACCATAGCAAGGTGGTACCACTCCTTCCCATCCCGAACAGGACAGTGAAACGCCTTCGCGCCGATGATAGTGGACGGACGTCTGTGAAAGTAGGTCATCGTCAGGCTTTTATTGCGCAAAACCCCACAGGTAATCCTGTGGGGTTTTGTTTTATATAAGTGAGAACACGTAGATATGTGGTCATCGGTGGTAGCCATGATCACGAAAGTGTGCCTCGCTCAGTCACTACCAGTCAGTATGCAAAAATTCGAGTGGTTGACGTCTCGGTCAACGCTCAAGCGTTTACGCTTAACGACCATAGCAAGGTGGTACCACTCCTTCCCATCCCGAACAGGACAGTGAAACGCCTTCGCGCCGATGATAGTGGACGGACGTCTGTGAAAGTAGGTCATCGTTAAGCTCTTATTCCTCAAAGCCCCGCCGGTTTCCGGCGGGGCTTTGTCTTTGGCAAAGCGATCATGGATTGGGCGTTGAGAACTCATACGCATCGCCTCGTCAATCAGGCCGAAATCCGCGCCAATGCTGATTGTGCCGAAATAACAACGCCCGTAGATGGGCCGGTTTTGTGCGGTAAGATTGACCGAGTCAATTCGTTGGAGCGTTATCGTGAGTGATCCCCAGACCCCCTTGCCCGGTACAACGTTAGACCTGCGCACACTGACCCATGTGGCTTACGGTTTATTCGCCCTGGGCTTTTTGACGAGTGGAATCCTGGGCATTGCGACGTTGGCCGCGGTGGTGCTGATGTACTTGAAGCGTTCGGACGCTGCGGGTACGGTTTACGCTGCCCACTTTGATTGGATGCTTCGCACGTTCTGGTGGGCGATGCTGTGGTTGGCCATCAGCGCGATTGCCATCTATATCTTCATTGGTTGGATTAGCCTGATCGCGACCATCGTCTGGGTGCTCTACCGTTTGATCAAAGGTTGGTTAGCGCTGCTGGACGGTGGTTCACCGACTACCTACGCCTGACCTGCAAGGTACACAGGGCCAGCAACGGCGGCTCTGTTGAGCATTTGAAAAGCCGGCAGTCTTGCCGGCTTTTTCACGTACGGATAGATGCGTCGACTACGCGAGTCAATTACACCCGCAGCTTTGGTGCGACGCGCTGCTGGGTGTTGCCCCCGGTAATCCCGCTGGTCAAGCATGCACAGCGCAGGCATCAGGTGACGGCTGTTCGTGTACGGAAGTGGGCGCTTGGGAGCGTATGCTCCCCCTTCAGATATGCGCGCAAACAGAAGCTGGGCTGCCGTAAACAGCCGATGCTCTTGCAAGCTCTGTAGGCGCAGCGCCAGTCGAAGATCTTGAAGATCAGGGCGACAGCAAGAAAGATTTTTGACGCAGCCGCGATGTGCGGGCTCGCATGTTGCGCCGGGGGATGGCGTATGCGTGAAGGTAGCGAGCTAGCCCGGCGAAAAGCCAGGGCGTCGCGACAATCCAAGAGGCAGGGACGTACGGGGTACGCCCTTTGCCTGCTTACTTCAGATGTGCGTTGACCAACTTGGTCAATTCGAACATCGTGACCTGATCCTTGCCAAAGATCGGACGCAGCTTGGCATCGGCGTTGATGTTGCGCTTGTTGCTGGCATCTTGCAGGTTGTGCTTCTTGATGTATTCCCAGATCTTCTTGGTGACCTCGGTACGCGGCACGGCTTCCGAGCCGATGACAGCGGCCAATTCGGCGCTGGGGGTCAGGGGCTTCATGAATGCAGCGTTCGGCT
The DNA here is from genome assembly GCF_003994415.1 of Achromobacter spanius. Taxonomy (NCBI): domain Bacteria; kingdom Pseudomonadati; phylum Pseudomonadota; class Betaproteobacteria; order Burkholderiales; family Alcaligenaceae; genus Achromobacter; species Achromobacter spanius. The sequence goes on from NZ_CP034689.1 coordinate 934,257, forward strand.
TGCGCGCGGTCGCGGGTTTGGAGGTTGTGGCCATAATGCGGCGCTCCTTCTCTGGCTGTTGGAAAAATTGTCCTGCGGCCGGAGCATAACGTGTCTCTCTGGTAAAGACAAAGGCATTTATCCTCTGTAGCAACTAAAATGCGCTGACCGTCCCCTCTATCACGCCATTCTGTAACGTCCTATGTACGCACGATCTGCCTTGGAATCAATTCGGCTTTTTCATGACGAGCTGACTGCGCTGCGGCGCGATTTGCATGCTCACCCAGAACTGGGTTTTGAAGAGGTCCGCACGTCTGGCATTGTCGCCGGCGCGCTTGAGGCGTTGGGCATCGAAGTGCATCGCGGCATCGGCAAAACCGGTGTTGTGGGCGTGATCCGTGGCCGGCGCTGCGACAGCGGACGCATGATTGGCCTGCGGGCCGACATGGATGCCCTGCCCATGACGGAAGACAATGACTTTGGCCATAAGTCGACCAAGCCTGGCCTGATGCACGGCTGCGGCCACGATGGTCATACCGCCGTGCTGATCGGGGCTGCCAAGTACCTGGCGCAGACGCGTAATTTTGATGGCACTGCCGTCCTGATTTTTCAGCCGGCCGAAGAGGGGCGCGGCGGTGCCCGAGCCATGCTGGAGGATGGTCTTTTCGACACTTTTCCGTGTGATGCGATCTATGCCCTGCACAATTGGCCCGGACTGCGACCCGGTACCATCGGTATCAATCCGGGGCCGATGATGGCGGCGGCCGATCGCTTTGAAATTCAGATCACTGGTCGTGGTGGTCATGGTGCGCATCCCTATCAGACGATCGACCCGGTGACCATCGCCGGGCAGATCATCACCGCGTTGCAAACGATCGTGTCGCGCAATGTGAATCCGTTGGATTCGGCGGTGGTATCGATAGGTTCAATGCAGGCCGGACACCCTGGCGCAATGAGCGTGATTCCACGTGAGGCCAAGTTGGTGGGGACCGTACGCACCTTTCGCAAGTCGGTTCAAGAAATGGTCGAAACGCGCATGCGTGAGCTGGTCACTGCCATAGCCGGCGCGTTTGGAGGTGCTGCCGAGCTGATCTACGAACGCATTTATCCCGCAACCCTCAATACGCCGCAGCACGCCAACCTTGTCGCGGATATCGCGACCGAGATGATCGGCAAGGAGAACGTGGTGCGCGACTTGGTGCCTTCGATGGGCTCCGAAGATTTCTCGTTCATGTTGCAGAGCAAGCCGGGCGCGTATTTCCGCCTGGGCCAAGGCGGCGCCGAGTCGGGCTGCGTGCTGCACAACTCTCATTTTGATTTCAACGATGCGGTCATTCCCCTGGGCAGCGCGATGTTTTGCGCGCTGGCCGAGCGGGGCATGCCGTTGGCAGATTAAGAAGCCCTTTACATGTCTACTCAAAGCACGACCCAGCTCACGATTACTCGTCCGGACGATTGGCATCTGCATTTGCGCGATGGCGCGGCGCTGGAGGCGGTGGTGGCGGACACCGCGCGCCAGTTCGCGCGCGCCATCATCATGCCGAATCTGAAGCCGCCAGTTACGACAACCGAACAGGCATTGGCGTATCGAGACCGCATCCTCCAGGCGCTGCGCAAGGCAGGCGGAAATCCGGACGCTTTTACGCCACTGATGACGCTTTACCTGACCGACAACACGTCCGCAGACGAGATCCGCACTGCGCATGCGTCCGGCCAGGTCTATGCGGTAAAGCTCTATCCGGCGGGCGCTACGACTAATTCGGATGCTGGCGTCACGGACTTGCTGGGCAAGTGCACCAAGGCGCTGGAAGCCTTGGAGAAATGCGGGATGCCGCTGCTGGTGCATGGCGAAGTCACCGATCCGGCGATTGACGTGTTCGACCGCGAGGCCATTTTCGTAGAGCGTGTCATGAAGCCTTTGCGCCGCGCGTTTCCTACCTTGAAGGTGGTGTTCGAACACATCACGACGAAAGAGGGCGCGGAATACGTGCGCGACGCCGAAGGGCCGACTGCTGCGACGATCACGCCGCAGCACATGCTGTATAACCGCAACGCGATTTTCCTGGGTGGGGTGCGCCCACATTGGTACTGTCTGCCGATCCTGAAGCGCGAGACGCATCGACTGGCCTTGGTTGAGGCGGCTACCAGCGGTAGTCCACGGTTTTTCCTCGGCACCGACAGTGCACCCCATGCGCGCGGTCTTAAAGAGCACGCCTGCGGCTGCGCGGGTTGCTACACGGCATTGCACGCGATGGAGCTGTACGCGACCGCCTTTGACGCCGTGGGCAAGCTGGACAAGCTGGAAGGCTTTGCGAGTTTCCATGGCCCTGACTTCTATGGTCTGCCGCGTAATACCGGTACGCTGACGCTTGTGCGTGAGACGTATCAGGTGCCTGAAGAGCTGGCGTTCGGCAATACCACGCTGGTGCCGCTCGCGGCGGGCGAATCGCTGGCCTGGCGGGCGCACGTTTGAATAGCCAGGCGCTTGATCTGACGGCGGGGCCGCCAATGTAAACGAAGCGGGGTGGCCGGCATCATGCCGGCCACCCCGCTCCTTTGGCCCGACCGTCGTTGCCGGTGTGCCTATCTATATAGTGATGCCGCTTAGAGAGTGCCGTCGCGGCGTGCTTCCAGCAGTTCCCAGCGGGCAAACTTTTCTTCTAGCTCGCTTTCCAGTTTGGCGAGTTCGCCATTGATGCGCTCAACTTCTGAGGGGGCTTCGCGGTAGAGGCTGCCGTCCGCCAACTTACCCGCCAGCTCGACCTGCTTGGCTTCAAGTGCGGCGATGGCATCAGGAAGGCCTTCAAGTTCACGCAGGTCCCACGCGTTTATCTTGCTGGCCTTGGCTGGCTTCGGGCGGGCGACTTTTGCTCGCGCGGCGCCTTCGTCCACGGGCTTGGACGCCTCGTCCTCGTCGGAAGATGGGGCGACGGGCGCGGGGCGCTGTGCGACCCATTCGTCATATCCACCCACATAATCGCGCCAGCGGCCGTTCCCTTCATACGCGATCGTCTGCGTGACGACGTTGTTCAGGAACGCGCGGTCGTGGCTGACAAGCAATACGGTGCCGGCGTATTCCTGCAGCAGTTCTTCCAGAAGCTCCAGCGTTTCGATGTCGAGGTCGTTGGTGGGTTCGTCCAGAACGAGCACGTTCGCGGGGCGAGCGAACAGGCGGGCCAGCAGCAGACGCGCGCGTTCGCCGCCAGACAGGCTGCGCACAGGGGAGCCGGCACGGGCGGGCGAGAAGAGGAAGTCGCCCAGGTAGGTCATGACGTGCTTGCGGGTGCCACCGATTTCAACCCATTCGCTGCCCGGGCTGATGATGTCCACCAGCGAGGCTTCTTCGTCCAGCTGCGCGCGCATCTGATCGAAATACGCGACCGCCACGTTCGTGCCCAGGCGGGTCGTTCCCGTGTCGGGCTGCATTTCTCCCAGAATGAGCTTTAGCAAGGTGGTCTTGCCGGCGCCGTTGGGCCCGATGATGCCAATGCGGTCGCCGCGCAGGATGGTCGTTGTATAGTCGTCCACCACGATCTTGTCGCCGAACGTCTTGCCCATGTGTTCAAGTTCGGCCACAAGTTTGCCCGAACGTTGACCTTCGGCAAGCGCCAACGAGACGTCGCCGATACGTTCGCGGCGTTCGGCACGCTGAACCCGCAGGCTCTCCAAACGGCGCACGCGGCCTTCGTTACGGGTGCGGCGCGCTTCGACGCCCTTGCGGATCCACACCTCTTCTTGCGCCAGCAGCTTGTCGAAGCGGGCTTGTTCCAGACGTTCCGATTCCAGCCACTGAGCCTTGCGTTCCTGCCATTGAGAGAAGTTGCCGGGAAAGCTCAGCAGGCGACCGCGGTCGAGCTCGACGATGCGGGTGGTGACGGCGTCCAGGAATCGGCGGTCGTGGGTGATGATGACCGCCGCACCACGCCAACTGCGCAACATCTCTTCCAGCCAGGCAATGCCTTCGAAGTCGAGATGGTTGGTGGGTTCGTCCAGTAGCAGCAGGTCGGGCTCTTCGACCAGTGCGCGCGCCAGCGCCACGCGCTTGCGTGTGCCGCCGGACAACCCGGCGATTTGCACGTCCGCCGGCAGGCCCAGCTTTTCCAGGATGGCACGTACGCGCGACGGGCGTTGCCAATCTTCGTGGTCGCCTTCCACGTTGCAGACAACATCGAACACCGTGGCGTTTTCATCCAGCTCTGGTTCCTGTTCGACCGTGGCAACGCGCAACCCCGAACTGCGGGCGATGTCGCCGTCATCGGGCACGGTGCGGCCGTCAAGCAGCCTCAGCAGCGACGACTTGCCGGCGCCGTTGCGGCCGATCAGTCCAATGCGCTCGCCGGCCTGGATGGCGAAGTCGGCGTGATCCAGCAGCGGGTGGTGCCCATAAGCCAGTTGGATGTCGGTAAGAGTGATGAGGGTAGCAAGGGCCATGTAGTCGGTCTTTTCTGCGGCAGACAAGTGAGTCAGGGCGTATTGTCGCAGGAACATTGCCGGCTCGTTGGGCGGGGCGTGGGGACGGCATCATGGGGACAGTGCCGCGACCTGTAATAGAATACGAACCGCAAGGCGGGTCGGGCGATCGCGGTGGATGCGAATTCATCGAGGAAGGTCCGGACTCCATAGGGCAGGGTAACGGCTAACGGCCGTCCGGCCGCGTTTTCGGGCGCGGTTGAGGAATAGGGCCACAGAGACGAGACTGGGAAGCGGGCGCGCATTGCGCGCACCGATACGGCCATCTCCGTATCGCGCGGTTCGGCAACGAATCGCGGCGTCGCAGGGTGAAACGCGGCAACCTCTATCCGGAGCAACATCAAATAGGCATGCGTGTGGCCCTCGGGCCGCGAAGGGCGGCTCCGTCCAAGCATGCGGGTAGGTGGCTAGAGCGGCTCAGCAATGATCCGCGCAGAGGAATGATCGTCCGCCAGGGAAACCTGGTGTACAGAATCCGGCCTATAGATCCGTCTTGCATCGAATTTTCCCTCGGCATGGCTCCGGGGCGTTGATCCCGGGTCGCTCCGTCCGCCGGTCCGCTCATTTTTTAAAGCGGATAAGGCGCGCGATGGGTGGGAAGCCTTGCCAGCCGGGGCGGAGGGGCGCGGCGTAAAACAATGCAAAGGCATCGTTAGCCGCTACTTCTTACTAAGGACTTTTAGAGTGTGTCGCAACCTCCTGATATATCAGGAGGTTTTTCTTTTTGCGGTTTTACATATTGGTCTAAGTCCTTGTTGTGATTGAAAAAATTGCAACCACGCGCTTGACCGCCCCATTGCCATACCGTAGAGTGGGAAATAGTAGGAAATTGTGCAATTAAGTGGGGTAAAAGTGGTGTTTCAGGGAAGCAGCGCACTCACGCTGGATGCGAAGGGGCGGATCTCGATTCCGACCCGGCATCGTGACGCGCTGATGTCGCAGGCCGATGGCCGGCTGACCCTGACCCGCCACCCTGACGGCTGCTTGCTGGTGTACCCGCGGCCTGAATGGGAAAAGAAGCGCGAGCAGATTGCCGCCTTTCCCATGACGGCTCGTGCGTTGCAGCGGCTGTTGCTGGGCAACGCTCAGGACGTGGAACTGGATGGCTCCGGCCGGGTCCTGATCGCGCCTGAACTGCGCAACGCTTCCGGTATGACGCGCGATGTGATGCTGCTCGGTCTGGGCGCGCACTTCGAGTTGTGGGACGCCGCTACTCTGGCCAGCCGCGAGGCAGAAGATTTGGCCAAGGGTATGCCGGATGTGTTGAACCAGTTTTCGTTCTGAAAAATTTTATGGAATTCGAACATCGGCCCGTTCTGCTGGAGCCGACGGTGGACGCACTATTGCTGCCCGATTTTGGTGGCAAAGGCGCGGCACGGTCGCACTCCCAGACCGAGCCGGATACGGCTACGCGGGCGGAACGCGGCGTGTTTGTCGACGGCACTTTTGGCCGCGGCGGGCACAGTCGCGAACTGCTTGGACGCCTGGGCAAGTCCGCGCGGCTGGTGGTGTTCGACAAGGACCCCGAGGCGATCGCGGTAGCCAACGCCCTGGCGGCGGCGGACCCTCGGGTCACGGTAGTGCATGGCGGCTTTGCCTCCATGGCGGAAGAATTGCAGCAGCTTGGCATCGACAAGGTCGATGGCCTGATGCTGGATCTGGGTGTTTCGTCGCCTCAGATCGATGACGCCGAGCGGGGCTTTTCGTTCATGAGAGACGGCCCGCTCGATATGCGGATGGACACCACTCGTGGTCCCACGGTGGCGGAATGGCTGGCGCAAGCCAGCGTGGATGAGATGCGGGAGGTCATAGCGGATTATGGCGAAGAACGGTTTGCTTTTCAGGTTGCAAAGGCGATTGCTGCTCGCCGCGCAACACGGCCGCTGTGCACCACGCTCGAGCTTGCCGAGTGCGTCGCCAGCGCCGTCCGCACGCGCGAAAAGGGGCAGCATCCGGCCACACGCACCTTTCAAGCTTTACGGATTTACATCAATCGGGAACTCGAAGAGCTCGCGCGCACCCTCGCGGCAGCTCTAGACCTGCTTGCCCCGGGAGGGAGGTTGGCGGTGATCAGCTTTCATTCGCTTGAAGACCGCATGGTCAAGCAGTGCATCGTGGCGGCGGCTCGGCCTGCCGCCGCGCATGCACGCCTGCCCCTGCGCGAAAGCGAAATGCCCCAACCCGTCCTGCGGTCGCTGGGACGCGTGCTGGCCGAAGACGAAGAAGTCTCGGCCAATGCGCGGGCCCGATCCGCAGTCCTGCGCGTTGCCGAGCGTACAGAAACGCCGCTGCCCCCCGAGGGCGGTTTTGCTTTTGTGAAAATCGGTTCGCTGCCCGGCAGCGATCTGGCTCCGCCGCCTCGCCGCGGCGGCAAAGGGGGGCGGCGCTAATGGGGCGTGTCAACCTGATCGTTGCGGCTTTATTGATGCTGTCGGCCATTTCCCTGGTCACCAGCCGATACCAGTCGCGCCTGCTTTTCGTTGAGCTGGGACGCGATCAGGCGCAGGCACGCGACCTCGAAACCAACTGGCGCCGTCTTCAATTGGAACGCGCGGAACTCGCTCGCAATGCGCGGGTGGATGCTATTGCCCGCGACGGTCTGAAGATGATTTCCATCGTTCCGGATCGCACGCTGTATGTGAATCAAGCCCCTGCGGCGTCGACCGGAGGCGCGCAATGAAACGCGTTCCCTTCTTCGATAATCCTGTGTTGCGCGGTCAGTTGCCCACATGGCGCGCGCGTCTGGTACTGATTCTGCTGTTCGGCGGATTCGCCGTGCTGGCGGGGCGCGCCCTGTTCCTGCAGGGCTTGTCGACGGAGTTTCTGCAGCAGCAGGGCGAACGCCGTTATGAACGTACATTGACCCTTGCCGCCACGCGCGGCAAGATCCTGGACCGCAACGGCGCCGTGCTGGCGTCCAGCGTGCCCGCGCGAGCCATCTGGGCCATTCCCGAAGATGCCAAGCAGGGCACGCCAGCGCAAATGGATGCCCTGGCGAAGCTGCTGGACACTCCCGTGGCCGATCTGCGTCGTCGCTTGGTGGACGAAGACAAGAATTTCGTCTACCTGAAGCGCCAGGTCTCGATGGATGTGGCTGACAAGGTCAAGCAGTTGAACATGCCAGGCGTGCACCAGCAGCCCGAAACCCGCCGTTACTACCCGGATGGCGATGTGATGGCTCATGTGGTCGGCTTCAACAACGTCGAAGACCAGGGCCAGGAAGGTGTCGAGCTGACCTTCAACGAACAATTGCAGGGCCGGCCGGGCAGTCGCCGCGTCATCAAGGACCGTCTGGGCCGCGTGATTGAAGACGTGCAGGCGGTGACCTTGCCGGTGGATGGCCGCGACCTGCGCCTGTCTATCGATACACGCCTGCAGTACCTTGTGTTCAAGGAATTGAAGGACGCCATGGACAAACACCAGGCCAAGGGCGCCACTGCCGTCATCGTGGACGTGCATACGGGCGAAATCCTGGCGTTGGCAAGCGTGCCGACCTTTGATCCGAACAACCGCGAAACCTTCCACGGGTCCAAGCTGCGCAACCAGGCCATTACCGATACCTTCGAACCCGGCTCGATCATGAAGCCGTTTACGGCGGCGCTGGCTTTGGACCTCGGCCGCATCACGACGTCTACCTTGTTCGAAACCGGCAATGGCCGCTTCAGCTACCAAGGCAGCACGATCAGCGACGTCAGCCGCAACGGCACGCTGGATGTGGCGGGCGTGCTGCGCAAGTCCAGCAATATTGGCATGACGATGATTTCCGAGAAGCTGGAATCCCGGGAAATGTGGGACCGCTTCACCGAATTAGGCTTGGGGCAAGCGCCTCAGGTGGGATTCCCCGGCGCAGCGCCGGGCCGTTTGCGTCCGTGGGATCGCTGGCGCCTGATCGAAAAGGCGACGATGGCCTACGGTTATGGCCTGTCGGTATCGCTGCTGCAGGTGGCGCGCGCCTATACCGTTTTCGCCCGCAACGGCGACATGGTTTCGCTGACCCTGGTCAAGCGCGATAGCGATCCCACCAGCGTCAAGATCTACACGCCGAAAACCACCGCCCTGGTGCGCGGCATGCTTGAAGCCGCCGCTGGCCCCGAAGGCACAAAGGCCGCTCAGGTGCAGGGCTACCGCGTTGCCGGCAAGAGCGGCACCGCTCGCAAGATCGTGGATGGCAAGTACAGCACGCAACGCTACCGCAGCTCTTACGTGGGCTTTGCGCCAGTGTCGGATCCGAAGATCGTCGTGGCCGTGTCCATTGATGAGCCGACGGTAGGCGGCTACTACGGCGGCGCCATTGCCGCGCCCGTGTTCTCCCACATTGTCGGGGGAAGCCTGAGGTTGATGGGGGTGCGGCCGGACGCGCCTTTCGAATCCACAATTGTTGCTGGTATCAAGGAGCCAGGCAGATGAGCGCCACAGGCTTCCTCTTTCCCCCTGTCGCCACGGTTGCTGAAACCGTGGCGTGGTTGCATGCGCATGTGTCGTTGACCGCGCATCTCAAGCTGGACTCGCGCGATATCGAGCCGGGCGACGTGTTTGTTGCCTGCCCGGGCCTGTCCAGCGACGGACGTCTCTATATAGATAAGGCATTGGCGCTGGGCGCCAGCGCCGTGTTGTTCGAAGCACCGGTCAGTGGCGCCGTGCCAGAAGCCGGCGCCGATACGCCCATGCTGCCCGTGAATGGTTTGCGCACGCTGCTGGGCGAATTGGCTGACACCTGGTACGGCCGTCCGTCCGCCGCGCTGGCGGTGGTGGCGGTCACCGGAACCAACGGCAAGACCTCGTCGGTGCAATGGATTGCGCATGCGCTAAGCCGCAATGACAAGCCTTGCGGCACCATCGGCACCTTGGGCGCCGTGTTGCCAGACGGCAGCACGCTGGGGGGCGACCTGACGACGCCCGACGTGCTGACCGTGCATCGCACGCTGGCCGCCATGCGCGACGCCGGCGCTCGGGCCGTTGCCATGGAGGCGTCTTCGATCGGCATCGAGCAAGGCCGCTTGGACGGCGTGCGTGTGGCGTTGGCCGCCTTCACGAACCTGACCCGCGATCACCTTGACTATCACGGCACGATGGAACGTTACGAGGCCGCCAAGGCGCGCCTGTTCAACTGGCCGGGCCTGACCGCCGCCGTCATCAATGCCGACGACGAGGCCGGCCGCCGCCTGATGGCATCCTTGCCTTCGGGCATGGATGCAATGGGCTACAGCCTCAGCGATGCCGCCGATATTCCCGCCGCGATGCGCGCGCGCGATCTTCAGGCGACATCGCAGGGGCAGATCTTTACGCTGGTGTCCCCGCACGGAGAGGCCCAGATCGTGACGCGCCTTCTGGGCGCGCACAACGTGTCGAACCTGTTGCTGGTGGCCGGCGTCCTGTACAAGCTGGGCCTGCCCTTTGCACAGATCGCGCGCGAACTGGCCGCAACGGATCCCGTTGACGGCCGCCTGCAAACCGTTGAAACCGTACCCTCATCAACACAGGCCTCCACGGGCCGGGGCACGTTGGTCGTGGTTGATTACGCACACACGCCGGATGCGCTGTCGCGCGCGCTGACCGCGTTGCGCGCGGTGGCGGTTGCGCGATCGGGCCGCTTGATCTGCCTGTTCGGCTGCGGCGGTGAACGCGACCCGGGCAAGCGTCCCGAAATGGGCCGAATCGCCGCCGAGCTGGCTGACCACGTCGTCGTGTCCAGCGACAACCCGCGTACTGAATCACCCGAAGCGATTGTCGAACAGATCCTTGCCGGCATTCCTGAAGCGGCGCATGCCGACGTCCAGGTCGACCGCGCGCGCGCCATCATGCAGACCATCTGGTCGGCATCGCCCGAAGACGTGGTGCTTCTGGCGGGCAAGGGGCACGAAACCTACCAAGACATCGCGGGCGAAAAGCTGCCCTTTGATGACCGCGAATGGGCGCGCCTGGCGCTGCTGCTGCCACACGTCAAGGGCGTGTCGACGGACACGCGGCGCATTGGTTCTGGCGAATTGTTCGTGGCGTTGGTCGGAGAAAACTTCGACGCGCACAATTATCTGGACCAGGCCGAAGGCCGTGGCGCCTGCGCGGCGGTCGTGGCGCACGTAGTGCCTGATTCCAAGTTGCCGCAACTGGTGTTGGGCGATACCCGACTTGCGTTGATGCGTATCGGCGCGGCATGGCGCGCGCAGTTCACGTTGCCCGTGGTGGCGGTGACTGGCAGCAACGGCAAGACGACCACCAAGGAAATGATCTCGGCCATGTTGGCCGAATGGCAGGGCGAGTCGGGCCGTTTGGCCACCGCCGGCAATTTGAACAATGACATCGGCGTGCCGCTGACGCTGCTGCGTCTGCGCCCCGAGCATCGTGCCGCGGTGTTCGAATTGGGCATGAACCATCCGGGCGAAATCGCCCAGTTGGCCGCCATGGCGGCACCTACGGTCGCACTGGTGACCAACGCGCAACGCGAGCATCAGGAATTCATGCACACCGTTGAAGCGGTGGCGCACGAGAATGGCTCGGCCATCGCGGCGCTGCCTGACGACGGCGTTGCCGTGTACCCGGGCGACGAGCCGTATTCGGAAATCTGGGATGCGCTGGCCGAGCCACGCCGTGTGCTGCGCTTTGGCTTGCAGCCCGGACTGGACGTGTATGCCGAGCAGATTCTGGCGGATGTTGGCTCGACGCGCTGCCGCGTGGTAACGCCGGTGGGGGTCGCCGACCTGGTGCTGCCGGTGCCGGGCCTGCATAACCTGCGCAATGCGCTGGCCGCCATCGCCAGCGCCATCGCCGCGGGCGTGCCGCTGGATAGCGCCGTGCGCGCGCTGGCTGGCTTCGCCCCGGTGGCGGGACGCATGCAGCACAAGCAAATGAGCGACGGAACGCTGCTCATCGACGACACCTACAATGCCAACCCCGATTCGGTTCGCGTTGCCATCGACGTGCTGGCGCGGATCGCCGGCAAGCGCGTCCTGGTGTTGGGCGACATGGGCGAGATCGGGGACAACGGCCCCGCCTTGCATGCCGAGGTGGGCAACTATGCGCGCGAGCAAGGGCTTGATGCGCTCATTACGCTAGGCGAAGCCAGCCGGGCGGCCGCGGCCGCTTACGGTTCTGGCGCGCACGCCTGCGCATCGGTAGACGAAGTGGTTGCCGCCTTGCGCGGCTTGCGCCCGTCCTGCGTATTGATAAAGGGATCGCGCTTTATGCGCATGGAGCGGGTAGTGACGGCTTTTTCCACGAACGACGAACAGGCGGCCAAGACGCAGGGAGAGCAGCATGCTGCTTGAATTGGCCCGGCTGCTTTCCGATGATGTGCGCGCTTTGGGCGTGTTCGAATACATCACCTTGCGTGCCGTCTTGGCATGCGCGACCGCGTTGCTGATCGGCCTGGTAGCCGGCCCGCGTGTGATTCGCAAGTTGACCGAAATGAAGATCGGCCAGGCCGTGCGCGCCTATGGCCCGGAAACGCATCTGGTCAAGACCGGCACCCCCACGATGGGCGGCGTGCTGATCCTTATTTCCATCGCCATCAGCACCTTGCTGTGGGCCGACTGGACCAACCGCTTCGTGTGGGTGGTGCTGCTGGTGACGTTCGGCTTCGGCTGGATCGGCTGGATGGACGATTACCGCAAGGTGGTCTATCGCGATCCCGAAGGCATGCCCGCACGGCAGAAATTCTTCTGGCAAGCCACCATCGGCATGATCGCCGCGGTGTACCTGGCGTTTGCCGTCTCGGCCCCCGCCAACACCGATCTTTGGCCCTTGTTCAAGGCCTGGGTGGGAAGCGGCTTCTCGATGCCGCTGCCGACGCGCGCCGACCTGATCGTGCCGTTCTTCAAGTCGGTGAGCTATCCGCTGGGCGTGCTGGGATTCGTGGCGCTGACGTGGGCTGTGATTGTCGGCACCAGCAATGCCGTGAACCTGACCGACGGCCTGGACGGCCTGGCCATCATGCCCACCGTGATGGTGGGCAGCGCCTTGGGCATCTTCGCCTACGTGGTCGGCCGCGTGGACTATTCGAAGTACTTGTTGTTTCCGTATATTCCCGGCGCGTCCGAACTCATGGTGCTGTGCGCAGCGATAGGGGGCGCGGGACTCGCGTTTTTATGGTTCAACGCGTATCCGGCTCAGGTGTTCATGGGCGACGTGGGCGCGCTTGCGCTGGGTGGCGCGCTGGGCACCATCGCCGTCATCGTGCGCCAGGAAATCGTGCTGTTCATCATGGGTGGCGTGTTCGTGGTGGAGACGCTGTCAGTGATGATCCAGGTGACCTGGTTCAAGTACACGAAGCGACGTTATGGAACAGGTAGACGCATATTCCGCATGGCCCCGCTGCATCATCACTTTGAAGTGGGCGGCTGGAAGGAAACCCAGGTGGTCGTGCGTTTCTGGATCATCAGCATGATGCTGGTGCTGATTGGCCTCTCAACCCTGAAGTTGCGATGAATACGATGGAAACCTCCCGCGCTGACGCGCCGCTCGTCCTGATCCTCGGATTGGGCGAGACGGGTGTCGCCGCCGCACGCTGGTGCGCCCGCCTGGGCGCCCGCTTGCGCGTGGCCGACACACGCGCCGAACCGGGCGGGCTGGCCGCGCTGCGCGACGCGCTGGCGCAAAGCGACGTCGAATACCGTCTGGGCTGCGATGCGTCGTTCGACGCGGCCCTGCTGGATGGCGTGACGCAAGTGGTGCTTAGCCCGGGCCTGGCGCCCACGCAAGCGCCGGCCGCCGACTTGCTGCGCGAGGCCGAGGCCCGCGGCATTGAAGTGGTGGGCGAGATCGAATTGTTTGCCCGCGCGCTGGCCGATCTGGCTGACACGCGCGAATACCGTCCGCGTCTGCTGACGGTGACGGGCACCAACGGCAAGACGACCGTTACCGCGTTGACGCGTGACCTCATCGACGCCAGCGGCCTGTCGGTCGTGGCGGCCGGCAACATCAGCCCGGCCGCGTTGACGGCGCTGATGGACGCGTTGGACAACGATGCGCTGCCGCAAGTGTGGGTGCTGGAGTTGTCCAGCTTCCAACTGGAAACGACACGCTCGTTGATGGCTGACGCGGCCATCGTGCTGAACGTGACCCAAGATCATCTGGATTGGCATGGCGGCATGGACGCCTACGCGGCGGCCAAGGCGCGCATCTTGACGATGGCGCGCATTGCCATCGTCAACCGCGACGACCCGCTTACTGTTGCCATGGTCAAGAGCGTGAACGCCTTGAATGTGCGCAGCTTCGGCCGCGATATGCCCGAGCTGGTTGGTGACATGGGGCTGGAATTGGGCCAGGGCGTTGCTTGGCTGGTGGCCTGCGAACCCATCGATTTCGATGAGCCCGCACCGCCCACGCGCCGCAAGAAAGATGCACCCGAGCCGGTGCGCGCCAATGGCCGCATGAGCCGCCTGATGCCGGTGGACGCGCTGCGCATCCGTGGCATCCATAACGCCCTGAACGCCTTGGCCGCCTTGCAGTTGGCCCGTTGCCTGGACCTGGGTTGGGGCGCCATGTTGCGCACGCTGCGCGAATACGCCGGCGAGCCACACCGCGCGGCGTTTGTGCGCCAGATTGGCGGTGTCGACTACATCAATGACAGCAAGGGCACCAATGTGGGCGCCACGGTGGCCGCGCTGGAAGGTCTGGGCCAGCCCGTGGTGCTGATCGCGGGCGGACAGGGCAAGGGCCAGGATTTCTCGCCGTTGATTCCCGTGGTGTCGCGCCATGCGCGCGCCGTCATGCTGATTGGCGTGGACGCGCCCGAGATTGCGCGCGTGCTGGCGCCCACTGGCGTCAACTGCATCGCCGTTGATTCGCTGCATGCCGCCGTGCGCGGCGCGGCCGAACTGGCGCAACCGGGCGACGCCGTGTTGCTGTCACCGGCCTGCGCCAGCCTGGACATGTTCCGCAATTACCCGCATCGCGGCCAAGTGTTCGTGGAAGAGGTCGAAGACCTGGCCCGCGACCGGGGAGAGGTGGCATGAGCCTGATCGCCGACCTCACCGCCAGCGTCAATGCCGTACGGCCCGGCCGTACCAAGATGCGCAACTTCGATCTGCCGCTGGTCATCGCGGCGTCGACGCTGTTGCTGCTGGGCTTGCTGATGGTGTATTCGGCGTCAATCGCGCTGGCCGACGGCCCGCGCTACGCCTCCTATGGGCGCTATTACTTCGTGATCCGCCATGGCCTGTTCGTCAGCGCCGGCCTGCTGGCGGGCGCGGTGGTGCTGGCCATTCCCATCCGCGTCTGGCAGCGCATGGCGGTGCCGCTGTTCATGTTGGCCATTGTCTTACTGGTGGCGGTCTTGATTCCTGGCATCGGCCGCGAAGTCAATGGCGCGCATCGCTGGATTCCGCTGGGCCCGCTGAACTTCCAGCCTTCCGAATTGATGAAGCTGGCAGCCTTGCTGTACGCCGCCGATTACACCGTGCGCAAGCAGGAACACATGCAGGCGTTTGCCCGCGGCTTTTTGCCGATGGCGTTCGCGCTGGCTGGCGTGGGCATGCTGTTGCTGTTGGAACCCGACCTGGGCGCCTTCATGGTGATTGTCGCCATCGCCATCGGCATCCTGTTCCTGGGTGGCATCAACGGCAAGTACTTCAGCAGCCTGCTGGGCGTGCTGGTCGGCACCTTCCTCACGCTGATCTGGCTGTCGCCCTGGCGTCGTGCGCGTTTGTTCGCGTACCTGGACCCCTGGAACGAAGACAACGCCTACGGCAGCGCCTATCAGTTGTCGCATTCGCTGATTGCGCTGGGCCGTGGCGAATGGCTGGGCGTGGGTCTGGGCGCCAGTGTCGAGAAACTGCATTACCTGCCCGAAGCGCACACCGACTTCCTGATGGCGGTGGTGGGTGAAGAACTGGGTTTTGCCGGCGTCATGCTGGTGATCACGCTGTTTGCCATCATCATCTATCGCGGCTTTGATATCGGCCGGCAGGCCATCGCCATGGAACGCACGTTTGCGGGCCTGGTGGCGCATGGCGTGGCCATGTGGTTTGGCGTGCAGTCGTTCATCAACATGGGCGTGTGCCTGGGCCTGTTGCCGACGAAGGGCCTGACCCTGCCGCTGATGAGCTATGGCGGATCGGGCGTGGTGATGAACCTGTGCGCGCTGGCCATGCTGATTCGGGTAGATGTGGAAAACCGCGTAATGATGCGTGGGGGGCGAGTATGACCGCGGCCCGCACCATTCTGATCATGGCCGGGGGTACCGGCGGACACATCATGCCGGGCCTGGCCGTGGCTGACGTGCTGCGCGAGCGCGGCTGGCGCGTGCTGTGGCTGGGCAACCCGGACAAGATGGAAGGCAAGCTTGTGCCGCCGCGCGGTATAGAACTGGTGCCGCTGCGCTTTCAAGGCGTGCGCGGCAAGGGAATGTCCGCGCTGCTGAAGCTGCCGTTTCTGCTGCTGCGCGCGTTCGCACAAGCTTGGTCGCGGTTGGCGGATGTGCGGCCTGACGTGGTGCTGGGTATGGGCGGCTACGTGGCTTTTCCCGGGGGCGTGATCGCAGCCCTGCGCGGCACGCCGCTGGTAGTGCACGAGCAGAATGCCGTGGCCGGCACCGCGAACAAGTGCTTGGCCAAGATGTCGCGTCGTGTGCTCAGCGGCTTTCCGGGCGTGCTGCCCAAGGGCGAAGCGCTGGGTAATCCCGTGCGTGCCGACCTGTGCGCGCTGCCCGATCCGGCGGTTCGTTATGCCAGCCGTTCCGGCCCGCTGCGCCTGCTTGTCGTGGGTGGCAGCCTGGGCGCGCAGGCGCTGAATACGGTGGTTCCGCAGGCGCTGGGCCGCCTGCCGCAAGATCGCCGCCCGATGGTCGTCCATCAGGCTGGCGAACAGCATCTACCCGCGCTGCAACAGGCCTACGCCCAGACGGGCGTGCAGGCCGATTGCCGCGCGTTCATCGATGACATGGCGGGCGCCTTGGGCGATGCCGACCTGCTGATCTGCCGCGCGGGCGCCATGACGGTGTCCGAAGTGGCCGCAGCGGGCGTCGCCGCGCTGTTCGTGCCCCTGCCGCATGCCATTGATGACCATCAGACCGCCAATGCGCGCTTTTTGAGCGACGCAGAGGCCGCTTGGCTGCAGCCGCAGTCCGCCCTGACGCCCGAGTGGCTGGCGGACTGGCTGGCCCAGCGTACCCGACAAGAACTCGAGGCCGTCGCCGTCCGGGCCCGCGCGCATGCGCAGCCGGAAGCCGCGGTCCATATCGCCGATGTCTGCGAACAAGCAGCGGGGCGTTCATCATGAAACACAGAATTCAACATATCCATTTCGTAGGCATCGGCGGCTCTGGCATGAGCGGCATTGCCGAAGTGCTGCTCAACCTGGGCTACACGATCAGCGGGTCCGACCTGAACGAGTCGGCGGTGACGCGCCGTCTGGCCGGTCTGGGTGCAAAGATCGCAATCGGCCACGTGGCCAGCAACGTCACGGGCGCGGCCGCCATCGTCACGTCCACCGCGGTGGCGGGCGACAACCCCGAAGTGATCGCCGCGAGGGCCGCGCGTATCCCCGTGGTGCCGCGCGCCGTCATGCTGGCGGAGCTGATGCGCTTGAAGCGTGGCATCGCGGTAGCCGGCACGCACGGCAAGACCACGACCACCAGCCTGGTGGCCAGCGTGCTTGCCGCTGGCGATCTGGACCCCACTTTCGTGATCGGCGGACGCTTGAACTCGGCCGGCGCCAATGCACGCCTGGGTCAGGGCGACTACATCGTGGTCGAGGCCGACGAGTCCGATGCGTCGTTCCTGAACCTGTTGCCGGTGATGGCCATCGTGACCAACATCGATGCTGATCACATGGATACCTACGGGCACGACGTGGCCCGCCTGAAAAGCGCTTTCATCGAATTCACGCAGCGCCTGCCGTTCTATGGCAGCGCGGTGCTGTGCTCGGATGACGCGAACGTGCGCGAGATCATGCCGTTCGTGTCGCGTCCGATCACCACCTACGGCCTGAACGAAGACGCGCAGGTGCGCGCCTATGAAGTGCAGCCGGCCGGTACGCGCATGCGCTTCAACGTGCAGCGCACGCACCTCGACACGCTGCTGCCGCCCCTGCAAGTGGAATTGAACCTGCCCGGCCTGCACAACGTGCGCAACGCGCTGGCCGCGATTGCCGTTGCCACCGAGCTGGGCGTGTCCGACGACGCCATCCGCGACTCGCTGGCCGCTTTCAAGGGCGTGGGCCGCCGGTTCACGCAGACGGGCGAATTTCCGGTACCGGCCAGTCATGGCGGCGGCACCTTCACGGTGGTCGACGATTACGGCCATCACCCGGTTGAAATGGCCGCCACGCTGGCCGCCGCGCGCGGCGCCTGGCCTGACCGCCGAATTGTGTTGGCTTTCCAGCCGCACCGTTACACGCGGACGCGCGATTGTTTTGAAGATTTTGTGCGAGTCCTGGGCACCGCCGACGCCGTGCTGCTGACCGAGGTGTACGCCGCCGGCGAGCCGCCGCTGGTGGCCGCCGATGGCCGTGCGCTGTCGCGCGCGCTGCGGGTGGCGGGCAAGGTTGAGCCGGTGTTCGTCGAGGACGTGGCTGAACTGCCGCAGGCCGTGGTCGACTTCGTGCGCAACGGCGATGTCGTCATCGTGATGGGAGCGGGTTCGATCAGCAAGGTCCCCGCCCAAGTAGGAGAGCTGGCATGAGCGCGCAATTCGGCAAAGTGGGTGTGTTGTACGGCGGTCGTTCCGCAGAACGCGAGGTGTCTCTGATGTCCGGCAAGGGCGTGCAGCAGGCGCTGGCCAGCGCAGGCGTGGACGCGCACCTGTTCGACACGGGTGAACGCAGCCTGGCCGAACTGGCTGCCGAAGGTTTCGACCGCGTCTTCATCGCGCTGCATGGCCGCTACGGCGAAGACGGCACGATCCAGGGCGCGCTGGAACTGTTGGGCATTCCGTACACCGGCAGCGGCCCGATGGCGTCCGCGCTGGCCATGGACAAAACCATGACCAAGCGCGTGTGGCTGCAGAACGGCCTGCCGACGCCTGAATTCGAGGTGCTGGACGCCGACACGGAACTGCGCCTGGTGCCCGACCGCCTGAGCCTGCCGCTGATCATCAAGCCGCCGCATGAAGGCTCGACCGTCGGCATCACCAAGGTTGTGGGTTATTCCGACATGAAGGAAGCCTATGCCGCGGCCGCGCGCTTTGACAGCGTGGTGCTGGCCGAGCAGTTCATCACCGGCCGCGAACTGACCGTGGCGGTGCTGGGCTCGGGCAAGGGGGCGCGTGCGCTGCCGGTGATCGAGATCGCCGCGCCCGGCGGCAACTACGACTACGAACACAAGTATTTCTCGGACGACACCCAGTATTTCTGCCCCGCAACGCTACCGGACGGCGTTGCCGAAGAAGTGGCTGATATTGCCGTCAAGGCCTATCAGGTGCTGGGCTGCGAAGGCTGGGGCCGCGCCGACTTCATCCTCGACCGCAACAACCGGCCGTGGCTGCTTGAAATGAATACCTCGCCTGGCATGACCAGCCATTCGTTGGTGCCGATGGCCGCGAAGGCCGTGGGGATCAGCTATGCCGATCTGTGCGTGGCGATTTTGTCCGAAGCCTCGTGCAAAGTGCACAGCGCCTCGCGTAACGCTTGACCTGGATAATCCGTGTGGAACGACGCTCGCACTACCAACCTGATCGCCAACACGCTAGCCGTGCTGGCGGTTTGCGCCATGCTCATTGCGGGCGTGGTGTGGGTAGCGCAGCGCCCGTTTTTCACGCTGACGGCCATCGAACTGGAGTCGATGCCGGACACCGAATTGCACTACGTGTCGCCGCAGGCGGTGCGCTCGGCCATCGCGGGCCGCTTCAAGGGCAACTTCTTTACGGTGGACCTGGACGACGCGCGCGAGATTTTCGAATCGGTGCCCTGGGTACGCCATGCCACGGTGCGCCGCATCTGGCCCAATGTGCTGCGTGTTCGGATCGAGGAACAGCAGCCCCTGGCGCTATGGAACGAGAACCAGATGATCAACACCTGGGGCGAGGCGTTCACGGCGAACACGGGCGAGGTGGACGACGAAACCGTATTGCCGCAGTTCTCCGGGCCCGAGGGCACGGAGTCGCTGGTGGTGCAGCGCTACGCCGAATTGGCGCGGTGGTTTGCGCCGCTGGACATGCATGTCAAACAGTTGGAGTTGAGTCCGCGATATGCCTGGCGCGTGGTGTTGTCCAACGGCATGCTGCTGGACCTGGGCCGCGATCCGGGCGCCGATGCGCCGGACCCGCACGGCCTGCCCGGCGCTTTGCCGTTCGCTGCACGCATTCAACGCTTTGTGCAGGCGTGGCCCAGCGTAGCGGGGCGCCTGGAAGGGCGCACCATCACGCAGGCCGACCTGCGCTATCCGAATGGTTTCGCCCTGGCGCTGGCTCCGTTGCCCGCGTCGGAAACCAAATCCAAATCCACACCGAAACCTCCCAAGAAACGCTAACGCCATGACCCGTGACATCAAGGACCTTATCGTCGCCCTCGATATCGGCACCAGCAAGGTGGTGGCTGTGGTGGCTGAAATTTTGCCCGAAGGGCGATTCGAAGTGCTAGGCCTGGGCCAGCATGAATCGCGCGGCATGCGCAAGGGCGTGGTCGTCAATATCGAGACCACTGTGAATTCCATTCAGCGCGCGCTTGAAGAAGCCGAGCTGATGGCAGATTGCAAGATTCGCGACGTCTACACCGGCATTGCCGGCAGCCATATCCGCAGCTTCAATTCCAGCGGCATGGTCGCTGTGAAGGACAAAGAAGTCACCGCCACCGACGTTGCCCGCGTCATCGAGACCGCCAAGGCGGTCAATATCCCGACCGACCAGCAAGTGCTGCACGTGCTGACGCAGGAGTTCATCGTCGACGGCCAGGAAGACATCCGCGAGCCCATCGGCATGAGCGGCCTGCGCCTGGAAGTGCGCGTGCACATCGTGACGGGCGCGGTCAGCGCCGCGCAGAACATCGTCAAGTGCGTACGCCGCTGCGGCCTGGAAGTGCAAGACCTGATCCTGCAGCCACTGGCCTCCAGCCTGGCCGTGCTGACGGCCGATGAAAAGGAACTGGGCGTGGTGCTGGTGGACATCGGCGGCGGCACGACCGACGTCGCCATCTTCACCGGCGGCGCCATTCGTCATACGGCGGTGCTGCCGATTGCCGGCGACCAGATCACCAACGACATCGCGGCCATGCTGCGCACGCCGACGCCGGACGCCGAAGAAATCAAGCTGCGCTACGGCGTGGCCAAACAGGTGCTGGCCAGCCCGGACGAATCCGTGGAAGTGCCGGGCCTGGGCGACCGTGGTCCGCGCCAGGTCAAGCGCCAGGCGCTGGGCGCCGTGATCGAGCCGCGTGTCGAAGAACTGTTCACGCTGGTGCAGCAGGTGGTGCGCGATTCCGGCTACGAAGACCTGCTGGCGTCGGGTGTGGTGCTGACGGGCGGTTCCGCGCAGTTGCCCGGCATGATCGAACTGGCCGAGGACGTATTCCTCAAGCCGGTACGCGTGGCGGTGCCCGAATACGAAGGAAGCTTGGCCGACGTGATGCGTAACCCGCGCTTTTCGACGGTGATGGGCTTATTGCAGGAAGCACGGATGCAGCGGGTGCGCGGCCGCAAGGTTGCCGCTCAGACAGGTAATTTCAAGAGCCTGCTTGCGCGCATGAAGGAATGGTTCATGAATTAAAGAGGAAGGGGCAGGTTGGGGCCTGCTCCTTGGAACGCGCCGCGGCGGTATGGCGGAGCGGTCCAGAACGGGGAGGCGTCTCAAACCCGTGGCGGGCCATAGCAGTCGGCATCGGCTTTGAGGCGATTCACAAAATATAGGTTGTTGGGGAATTTTTGTGATTTGCAAAATCGGACTTGTGAGGGAGTCATCATGATGAACTTTGAGATGCTTGAGAACAACACCAAAGGGACCGTAATCAAGGTCGTTGGTGTGGGCGGTGCGGGCGGCAATGCCGTCGCGCACATGATTCGCAGCGGCGTGCACGGCGTGGATTTCATCTGCGCCAACACCGATGCGCAAGCACTGGCGGCAACCAATGCCCCGGTGCAAATTCGTCTGGGCCGTACCGGCCTGGGTGCGGGCGCCAAGCCCGAGCAAGGACGTGCGTCGGCTGAAACCGCGCGCGAGGAGATCCGTGCTGCGCTGAACGGCGCTCACATGGTCTTCATCACCGCCGGTATGGGCGGTGGCACCGGCACCGGCGCGGGCCCGGTCGTGGCCGAAGTGGCGAAGGAACTGGGCATCCTGACCGTTGGCGTGGTCACCAAGCCTTTCACGTTTGAAGGCAACAAGCGCCTGAAGATGGCCGAGGACGGCATTGCCGAACTGGCCAAGCACGTGCATTCGCTCATCGTGGTGCTCAACGAGAACCTCTATGAACTGATGGACGAGGACGCGACGCAGGAAGACTGCTTCCGTTCGGCCGACGACATCCTGCACAACGCTTGCGCGGGTATCGCCGAAATCATCAACGTCGAAGGTAACGTCAACGTCGACTTCGAAGACGTCAAGACGATCATGGGCGAGCAGGGCCAGGCCATGATGGGCACGGCATCGGCATCGGGCGCGGACCGCGCACGTGTCGCCGCCGAGCACGCCATTGCTTGCCCGCTGCTGGAAGGCGTGGACTTGAACGGCGCGCGTGGCGTGCTGGTCAACATCACCGCCAGCCGCACGCTGAAGATGCGCGAAACGCGCGAAATCATGGAAACGATCCGCAGCTACGCTTCGGACGACGCAACCGTGATCTTCGGTACCGCCTACGACGAGTCCATGGGTGAAAACCTGCGCGTGACCGTGGTTGCAACCGGCCTGGGCCGTGCGCAGTCGCGTCCGCAATTGGTGCAAAACACCGCTGAGGTGCTGCGCACCGGTACCGACAATATGCCCATGGGCACGATGCCGGCCGGTCAAGGCGGCGATTACCGCAATCTGGACATGCCGTCGGTCATGCGCAATCCGCGCAGCCAGGCGTCGGCTCAAGTGCGTGCTCTGGAAAGCTCGGGAATGGATCATTTCGACATCCCGGCGTTCTTGCGCAAGCAGGCAGATTGAACGAAAGAGCCGATCACAGGCTCTAATCGCACTCCCTCATCTCCGGCTCGCTTGTCCCCGCGGGCGAGTCGGAGGCGGAGCGGTCCGTGTTTCCCTTGCACGGTTTTAAGGGACGGAAGTATCGGTCGATCCGGGTTGCTTGATGGCGCCAGGGATCGGACAGCGTTACAATACGTCAGTTACGCCGGCAATCTGTACTCTTCTTGCCGGCTTCCTGGCTCTAATACCCAAGCACCATGTTCCGACAGCGCAGCATTCAGAATCTAGTCCGCACGACAGGCGTCGGCGTCCACTCCGGACGGCGGGTAGAACTCACTCTGCGTCCGGCACAGCCCAATACGGGCATTGTTTTCCACCGCGTGGACCTGCCTGAAGTCGTGGACCTGCCTGCTCAGGCCACGGGCGTGGGCGATACGCGCATGGCGTCGGTCCTGCAACAGGGCAACGTCCGCGTTTCCACGGTAGAGCACCTGATGTCGGCATTGGCCGGCCTGGGTATCGACAACCTGCATATCGACCTCACTGCCGAAGAAGTCCCCATCATGGACGGCAGTGCGGCAACCTTTGTTTATCTGTTGCGCTCGGCGGGCATCGTTGAGCAGAACGCGCCCAAGCAATTCATCCGCGTGAAGAAAACCGTGGAAGTGCGCGAAGGCGAAGGCCGCAACGAGAAATGGGCCCGGCTGGAGCCGCATGAAGGCTACGCGCTGGCCTTCTCGATTGACTTCCGCCACCCCGCCATTGATTCCACCGCCAATTTCGCCGAGATCGATTTCGCCACGCACTCGTATGTGCGCGAAATCGCCCGCGCGCGCACCTTCGGGTTCGTGAATGAAGTGGAAGCGCTGCGCTCGATGGGCCTGGCGCGCGGCGGCAGCCTGGACAACGCCATCGTCATGGACGAATACCGGGTGCTGAACAGCGACGGGCTGCGCTATGACGACGAATTCGTGAAGCACAAGATCCTGGACGCCATCGGCGACCTGTATCTGTTGGGTAAACCGCTGGTGGCGCGCTATGTGGCGTGCAAGTCGGGCCACGGCCTGAACAACCAATTGGCTCGCGCGCTGCTTGCTCAGCAAGACGCCTGGGAAATGGTCACCTATGAATCGCAGGCAGAAGCGCCGCAGGCCTTCCGCCATGAATGGAAGCTGGCGTAACGCCAGCTTCCCATCTGAACGCGGATAGCGGGGCGTGGCTCCGATTCTTTTTTCCGCGATTCTGCTGAAGGGATGGCGCTAGCCGTCATCCTCTAGCGCAAAAGCCGCCATCCGGTTGCAAACCATTGTCGTAGTCCGGCAAGAACTTGGTTTCGCTTCGTTTCGATGCGCCCCGGGCGCCGGACAAAGCCGGATGGCTTCAGCTACTCTTGTGATGCCTCAAAAGCTTGGCCACCGCGTCGGCCAATGGGCCTGGACGTAGTTTTTCGTGCAGCGTCTCGAATGCGCCCAGCGCGGTGTCGCCCAGGGGTTGCGCCTCTTTGGGAGGGCGAGCCTGACGGGCGCCGGGCTTCGGTAAACCCGCTTGTACCTTGACGGCAATTTCGTTAAGGTTCCAGCCTTGATCGGCCAGGGCACGCGCCACGCGCGGCGCCAATTGACGCATCTTGGCTGCATGCGCGGCGCTGGGCACCACCAGATGCAGGCACTGGTTTTCCAGCTTGCCGACCTGGCACACAGCACCTAGCGGGGCGGGCAGAACCGCCGCCACCGCATACTGAATTTGCAAGTGCTTGCGGGCGGTCGCCAACACACCGGCGCCCCGCATGTCATGACCCAGCCATCCCAGGGCGGTATTTTCCTTCCGCCGGCTGGAACTGGAACGTTGACGGTATGAAGTGGGTCTATTCATCCCGGCTCTATAGAATTAGGAAGCAATCTTGAAGATCGTGATTATGCACGCCCAGGACGGGCGGGACGGGCATTTCACCCTGGGCGGTGCGCGGCTGGCGTTGTTGCTTGGGGCCGCCCTGATGACGGCAGCCATCTTTGGCGCCGCCATTCAGCGATACCTTACTCCGATCCTGCCGTCGGTACACGCCGTGGGTTGGCCATTGGCGCAGCAGCCCGGACGCGACACAGATTTCCTGCGGGGAAACATGAACTTGCTGGCCGCCAAGGTCGGCGCGCTGCAGGCCAAGCTGGTCAGCATCGACGGCCTGGGCCAGCGCGTGGCCAAGGTGGCGGGCGTGGCGTACACGGACCCCGAATTGGCCAAGCAACTGGCCGCGGCGCAGCCCGAGGCGCTGACGCAGCCTGAAGCCACCCACGTCATGGACGACCTGTTTACCGACCACCCGCCGCCCAGCGCGGCCTCGGCCGAGGCGCTGGGTCGGCAACTGGACGAAATCCAGGCGCGCCTGGCGCAGCAGTCGGACAACCTGAGGCTGCTGGACGCGGCCCTGACCAAGCGATCCGCGGACCAGGCGCGCATGCCGACCGCCATGCCGATCACCGATTACCCCTACCTGAGTTCGTCCTACGGCTGGCGCCGCAACCCGGTCACGGGGCGCACCGCCATGCACGAAGGGCTGGATTTCGCGGCTCCGTCGGGCACTCCGATCCTGGCCGCCTCCGGTGGCGTCGTCCTCGAGGCCAAGTACCTGCCGGGGTTTGGCAACATGGTCGAGATCGACCATGGCGATGGTTTGATCACTCGTTACGCCCACGCTTCGTCCTTGATGGTGAAGCAGGGCGAGCTTGTGGAGCGCGGCCAGCAAGTGGCCCGCGTGGGCAGTTCGGGCCGCTCAACCGGGCCGCATCTGCACTTTGAAGTCCGCCTTGCCGGACAGCCGCTCGACCCTCGATTGTTCCTGGGAACTCCACAGAACGCGCCGCCTGCCTTGGCGCAAGCCGCAGGGACTGAACCTGTGGTGCGCTGACCGGTCAAACCGCACAACATAAGTACTCTGGCAATAGGTCCAGGCTATTACGCGCCAGGTGCGTTAAACTGATTCGTTTCCCAGCGGACCCCCGCTCAACCAATAAATCAAAGTCACGGGAGGCGCTGCCCTTGCCTTTTGCAGGCGCGGCGTGGCTCGTGCGGCCGACATACGCATGGTTTCTCTGCTCAAAAAACTCATAGGTAGCCGCAACGACCGGCTGCTTAAGCAGTATCGCAAGCTGGTAACCCAGATCAATGGGCTGGAGCCCAAGATTTCCGCGCTTTCCGACGCGGAGCTGGCGGCCAAGACTGACGAATTCCGATCTCGATACGCGCAGGGCACATCGCTGGACGACCTGCTGCCGGAAGCCTTCGCCGTGGTGCGCGAAGCGGGCAAGCGGGTATTCGGGATGCGACACTTCGACTCTCAGTTGTTGGGCGGCATCGCGCTGCACAACGGCAAGATTGCCGAAATGCGCACGGGGGAAGGCAAGACGTTGATGGCGACGTTGCCGGTTTACCTGAATGCTTGCGCCGGCAAGGGCGTGCACGTTGTCACGGTGAACGACTATCTGGCCCGCCGTGACGCGGAATGGATGGGGCGCCTGTACCACTTCCTGGGCATGACCACGGGCGTGGTGGTGCCGCAGCAGCCCAACGAAGAGAAGAAGGCCGCCTACGCCGCCGACATCACTTACGGCACCAATAACGAGTTCGGCTTCGACTACCTGCGCGACAACATGGAATACCGTGTTGAGGACCGCCGCCAGCGCGTGCTGTTCTACGCCATCGTCGACGAAGTGGACTCGATCCTGATCGACGAAGCCCGTACCCCGCTGATCATTTCCGGCCAGGCCGAAGATCACACCGAGCTCTACATCCGCATGAACGCGGTGCCGCCGCTGCTGACGCGCATGACCAGCGAGCCCAAGCCGCAGGAGCCGGAACCCGAAGGCGATTACTGGGTCGACGAAAAGAGCCAGCAGGTCCATTTGTCGGAAGCCGGGCACGAGAACGCCGAAGCCATCCTGGCCCGTCTGGGCATCCTGCCGGAAGGCGAATCGCTGTACGACCCGCGCCACATTGCGCTGATGCACCACCTGATGGTGGCCCTGCGCGCCAACAACCTGTTCTTCCGTGACCAGCAATATGTGGTCCAGGACGGCGAGGTGGTGATCGTTGACGAATTCACGGGTCGCCTGATGGTGGGCCGCCGTTGGTCTGATGGCTTGCACCAAGCCGTCGAAGCCAAGGAAGGCGTGAAGATCCAGCACGAAAACCAGACGCTGGCATCCATCACGTTCCAGAACTACTTCCGCATGTACGAGAAGCTGTCCGGCATGACCGGTACGGCCGATACGGAAGCGTACGAATTTCAGGAAATCTACGGGCTTGAAACGGTCATCATCCCGACCAACAAGCCGATGATCCGCAAGGACCAGAACGATCAGGTCTTCAAGACCGATCCGGAAAAATACAACGCGATCCTCGAAGACATCCGCGACTGCCACGAGCGTGGCCAGCCCGTGCTGGTGGGTACGACCAGCATTGAAAACTCCGAGCTGCTGTCGGGCCTGTTGAAAAAGGCCAAGCTGCCGCACGAAGTGCTGAACGCCAAGCAGCACGCCCGCGAAGCCGAGATCGTGGCCGAAGCCGGCAAGCCGGGTCATATCACCATTGCCACCAACATGGCGGGCCGCGGTACCGACATCGTGCTGGGCGGCAGCGTGGACAAGCAGGTTGACCTGATCCGCGCCGATGAGTCGCTGTCGGAAGCCGAAAAGAATGCGCGCATCGAGAAGATCCGCGCGGAATGGAAGCCGCTGAACGAGCAGGTCAAGGCCGCGGGCGGCCTGCGCATCATCGGCACCGAGCGCCACGAATCACGCCGTATCGACAACCAGCTGCGCGGTCGCGCCGGCCGTCAGGGTGACCCGGGTTCGTCCCGTTTCTACCTGTCGCTGGAAGACTCGCTGATGCGCATCTTCGCGGGCGACCGCGTGCGCGCCATCATGGAACGCCTGAAGCTGCCCGAGGGCGAGCCGATCGAGGCGGGCATGGTGACGCGCTCGATCGAAACCGCGCAACGCAAGGTGGAAGGCCGCAACTTCGACATCCGCAAGCAATTGCTGGAGTACGACGACGTCGCCAACGACCAGCGCAAGGTGCTGTATTCGCAGCGTAATGATGTGCTGGAAGCCGCGAGCGTGGGCGCCACGGTGAGCAACTTGCGCGATGCCGCCGTGGTCGAGCTGTTCAACACCTACGTGCCCCCGGAATCAGTGGAAGAGCAGTGGGACGTGCCGGGCCTGCAACGGGCGCTGGAAGCGGATTGGAATCTGCACCTGCCGCTGACCGAAATGTTGGACAAGGAAACCACCTTGACCGACGAAGATCTGCGTGAGCGCGTGGTGGCGGCTGCTCGTGATGCCTACCAGGCCAAGGTTGACCAGGTGGGTGCGGAATCGTGGTCGCAGTTTGAGCGTTCGATCATGCTGCAGTCGATCGACACGCATTGGCGCGAACACCTGTCGTCGCTTGATTACTTGCGCCAGGGCATCCATTTGCGCGGTTATGCGCAGAAGAATCCCAAGCAGGAATACAAGCGCGAAGCTTTCGAACTGTTCTCGGGCATGCTGGATCGCATTCGCGACGACGTGGTGCGTGTGTTGATGACGGTGCGTGTGCAGTCGTCCGAGCAGGTCGAACAGGCCGAAGCCGAAGCCGCCCAGTCGCATGTGCAAAACGTGCAATACCACCACTCCGATTACGACGAAGCGCTGGCCAAGACGGAATCGGAAGAGGGTGCGCAGCCCGTGCGCAACGCCATGCCCAAGGTCGGACGCAACGACCCGTGCCCGTGCGGCAGCGGCAAGAAGTACAAGCAGTGCCACGGCAAGCTGGTCTGATCAGGGGATAACGCCATGCTGCATTCCGTCGGCCGTACCGAATTCGACCACGCCGTCGTGATGGTGCGCGATCGGCTGGATGCGCTGGCCCCGCATTTCGAGCGCCAGGGGTTTCACCTGAGCGACAAAGCGGTGCATAACCTGGGGTCGTGCAATCGCCTGATCGTGCTGGAAGGCACGTATGTCGAACTGCTGGGGTGGCCCACGGGCGCCCCGCCAGCCCGCAAGGAAATCGCCGATTCTCCGTTTGGCCTGGAGGCGCTGGTGTTCCGCACGTATGACGCGGATGCGACCTATGAACGCCTGAAGGCGGCCGGCTTTGCGGTGAACCCGGTACAGGAACTGACGCGCCCGGCGATGCTGGACGGTCAGGAAGTACAGGCCCGCTTCCACACCGTGCGCTTTGCCGAGCAGCCTTTGCCCGGCATCCGCATGTATTTCTGTCGTCACCTGACACCCGAGTGTGTCTGGTCACCGGAATTGATGGCGCATCCCAATGGCGCTCGCAGCCTGATGCGCATTGACGCCCGCGCGGCAGATGCCCGTGCCGTGGCCGAACGCCTGGCGCTGGTGGCGGATGTCAGCGCGGAAGCCGCCGAGGGCGGCTGGGACGTTCCCTTGGCCAACCTGCGCATCCACGTGCAACAGGATGACACGTCGCCCACCCCCGCACTGTCCACGTTGACCCTGGAAAACCGCGACGGCGCCCACTACACCCTGGACACCGGGTCGTAGGATGGGTGCAGCGCGCGAATCCCGCCGCTAGAACCCCGACATCACAACGCGCGAAACCCATCAAGCAGCGATCGAATCCTTAGCGGAGTCAGCCATAGCGCAGCGGCTGCTTGATGGGTTTCGCGCGTTCTATACCGGCTTTCTTTTTATCAATTTTTTCGCGCTGCACCCATCCTACGGCCAATTGCCATCGCGGCGGCATCCCCTTTCCCCATGGGGCAAACCCTGCTTGCGTTGAAAAGTGTATGCACTTTAGTATGCACTTCATCCCCGCTGATCTTCCACGCCAATTCGACCAGCCATGACGCCGCCTTCTCCTGCCCCCCGCCCGGCCCCGCGCACCTCCGCTGGGCAGGCCGAGTTGTACGGCGCGGTCAAGGCGATGGCGGTGCGGTTTGATTTCAAGCCGGGCGAGCGCATCAATGAAGTGGACCTGGCGCGGCGCTTGAACGTCAGCCGGACGCCGCTGCGCGAAGTGCTGAACCAATTGATGGTCGAGGGCTTCCTGACTCGTTCGGTGAACCGTGGTTTTATCGCGCGCTTGCTGGACGCCAAGCAGATCCACAGCTTGTACGAATACCGGGCGGTGCTCGAGGCCGGCATCGTGCGGGCCGCCTGCGAACGTGCCAGCGACGAGGAATTGGCCCAACTGCGCCAATTCGTGGAACGGTCTCGCGACGAACCGGAAGACAGCGACGCCACGCGCCTGCTGGATTTGGACGAAGCCTTTCACCTGAATCTGGCGCGCCTGTCTCGTAATGAAGAATTTGTGCGTGCGCTGGAAAGCGTAAATGCCCGCATCCATTTCGTGCGTTGGATCGACATGCAGCAGGGCCGACGCAGCCACACGCAGGGCGAACACCTGCGTATCGTCCAGGCGCTGGAACAGCGCGACATGGACGCCTTGCCCGCGCTGATCGGCGCGCATATCGGGCGCCGCCTGGACCAGATCACCGACGTGATTCGCACCGGATTTTCAACGATTTACATGCGGGACCAGGCCGAACCCGCCACGGTAGCGACGGCCAACACCACAACAGCAGGGGAAAAACAATGAATCACACGATGAAGCGTATTTTGGCGGGCCTATGCACGCTGGCAGCCGCGGGGGGCGCCTTTGTCGCCGCACCCGCCGCCGCCGAGGAACGGCCGTTGGTGCTGGTAGTGCCGTACCCGCCGGGCGGCAGCACCGACATCCTGGCGCGCATTCTGCAGCCGCGCCTGTCGCAGCAAATGGGCGGGCGCACGGTGATCGTGGAAAACCGCCCCGGCGCCGCCAGCCAGATCGCCACTGCCTTCGTGGCGCGCGCCGAGCCCGATGGCAGCACGCTCTTGGTCAGCTTTGACAACCACGGCATCAACCCCGCCGTGAAGCCCAAACTGCCTTACGACACCTTCAAGGACTTTGTCGCCATTTCGCAGACCGTGCGCTTTCCGCTGGTCATTGGCGCCAACCCCAGCGTGCCCGGGGATAACCTGAAGGAGTTCCTGGCGGTGGCCGCGAAGGAATCGCCCAACAAGTTCAACTACGCCTCCACCGGGGTCGGTTCGCTGAACCATCTGGCGCCGGAAGAACTCAAGCGCTTGTCGAAGGTGGAGCTGCTGCATGTGCCGTATGGCGGCGGCGGGCCGGCCATTCAAGCCGTGGTGGGCGGGCAGGCCAATATGACCTGGCTGAGCTTCGCGGCGCTGCGCGGGCAGATCCAGGCCGGCAAGATCAAGGCGCTGGCAGTGGCGGGCGAGAAGCGCCTGCCGGAACTGCCCAACGTGCCTACGGTGGAAGAGTCGGGCTTCCCCGGCTTTGTCGCCTATTCGTGGAGCGGCATGTTCGCACCGAAGGGCACGCCCGAGGCAACGGTGAAAAAGCTGACCGCCGACTTCAAGGCGGTATTGGCCGACCCGGAGATCAAGAAGAAGGTGACGGAAGCGGGCTTCGAGATCGTGGCCTCGGATGGCCCGGCGCTGGATGCCTACGTGAAATCGGAATATGACCGGTGGAGCGCCTTCATCAAGAAGAACAACATCAATCTGGATAACTGAGCGACGGTTGGCCGGACGGTGCGCCGTCCGGCCCTGTGGGCGAATCACGTGGAGATGACATGGAAAACCTGAACGGCGCCGAAGCCATGGTGCGGATGCTGCAGCACAACGGCGTCAAACATATTTTTGGCCTGTGCGGCGACACCAGCCTGCCGTTTTACGATGCGCTGTACCGCCTGGACCACGGCATGCAGCACATCCTGACCCGCGACGAACGTAGCGCGGGGTACATGGCGGACGCCTACGCCCGCGTCACCGGCAAGGTTGGCGTGTGCGAAGGCCCCAGCGGTGGCGGCGCCACCTATCTGTTGCCCGGCCTGGTCGAAGCCAATGAGTCCTCGATTCCTGTGTTGGGCATCACCTCGGACGTAGCCGTCGGGTCACGCGGGAAATACCCCCTGACTGAACTGGACCAGGAAGCGCTGTACCGTCCGCTGACCAAGTGGAACCGCACGATTGACCGCGCGGACCAGATTCCCGGCATGGTGCGCGCGGCATTCCGCGCCATGACCACCGGCAAGCCGGGCGCCGCGCACCTGTGCTTTCCGTATGACGTGATGAAGCAGCAGGTGGATGCGTCCGATATCTGGGCGCAGCCCGAACACGCCCGCTTCCCGGCCATGCGTTTTGCTCCGGATCCCGCGGATGTGGCGCGTGCCGCGCAGCGCCTGATCGGTGCGCGTGCGCCGGTGATCATCTGCGGCGGCGGCGTGGTCATCGCCGGGGCCAGCGGCGCCTTGCAGGAACTGGCGGAAAGCTTGAAGGCGGCGGTGTGCGTGACCGTCAGCGGACAAGGCAGCCTGGCCGACACGCATCCGCTGAATGCGGGCGTGGTGGGCTCCAACGGTGGCGTGATGGCCACCCGCGACGTGGTGGCCGCGGCCGACGTGGTGCTGTTCGTGGGTTGCCGGGCTGGCTCGACATCCACGGAACATTGGCGCTTCCCGAACCGCGACGTGCCCATTCTGCACATCGACATCGATCCCATGGTGATCGGCGCCAACTACCTGACCGAAGTCGGCCTGGTGGGCGATGCGAAGCTGGCGCTGGAAGCCTTGGGCGCCGAAGTGCAGGCGCGCCTGGCACATCGCAATTCGGACGCGGTGGACGGCGCGGTGCTGGCCGGCCGTGCGAAGGCCGCGCGCCTGGCGCAACTGGAGCCGCTGGCCAACAGCCTTGAAACGCCGATCCGCCCCGAGCGCGTGGTGCAATCGCTGAACCGCTTGCTGCCCGACGATGCGGTGGTGTGCGCCGACCCGGGCACGCCTTGCCCGTATTTCTCGGCCTATTACGATGTGTCGCGCCCCGGCCGCCACTTCATCACCAACCGTGCACACGGTGCGCTGGGCTTTTCCATGTCGGCCGCGTTGGGCGCCTGGGTTGGCCGGCCGCAGTCCAAGTGCGTGTCGGTGATGGGCGACGGCAGCTTCGGCTTCACCGTCGGCGAACTGGAAACCATCGTGCGCCACAAGGCACCGTTGCTGTTGATCGTGTTTTCGAATTCGGTCTACGGCTGGATCAAGGCCAGCCAGAAGGCGGGCTACGACCAGCGCTACTACAGCGTGGACTTCAACCGCACCGACCATGCCCGCATTGCCGAAGCCTATGGCGTGAAGGCATGGCGCGTGGAAGATCCGGCCAAGCTGGACGACGCCATCAAGGCCGCCATGGAACACGATGGCCCGGCGCTGATCGACGTGGTGGCGCAGCCGCTGCAGGATACGGCGGCCCCGGTCAGCCAGTGGATGGGCTGATGCGCGCTTGACGGTGCATTGACCACGCAGTCAACGCAAGAGGCCCTTCGGGGCCTCTTATTTTTGGTCCAAGGTGTTGGCAGCCGGTCCTATACTGATCCGCTTTGGCGCGGCGTTGCCGCGTGGCTTGCAACACGTCAAAGGGGAATCGGGCATGGATCTGGGGATCAGTGGCAAGACGGCCTTGGTGTTCGGCGGCAGCCGCGGCATGGGCCGCGCGTGTGCGCTGCAACTGGCGCGCGAGGGTGTGGCGGTGACCATCGCCGCGCGCAATCCCGAGACGCTTGCGCAAGCCGCGGCCGAGATTTCCAAGGACGCCGGCATCGGCGTGGGCTGGGTGTCGGCCGATCTGACCCAGGAGCACGGCCGCGATGCGGCCTTGGCCGCGTGCCCGCAACCCGACATCCTGATCAACAACGCCGACGGCCCGCTGCCCGGCGATTTCCGGGATTGGACGCGTGAGGACTGGATCGCATCGTTGGACGCCATGATGCTGGGGCCCATCGACATGATCCGGCGCGTGGTGGATGGCATGGTCGAGCGGCGCTTTGGCCGCATCGTGAATATCGTGTCGCGCAGCGTGAAGGCGCCGCACGCCGAACTGGGCCTGTCGAATGGGGCGCGTTCAGGTTTGATCGGCTTCGTGGGCGGCCTGGCGCGGCAGACGGTGCGCCACAACGTCACCATCAACAACCTGCTGCCGGGCGCCTTCGCCACCGACGCCCAGGTCCGGCACGTACAGGGCATGCTGGCGCAGTCGTCGGACAAGACCTTCGACCAACTGTGGGAAGAGCGCGGACGCGCCAACCCGGCCGGGCGCTTTGGGCAGCCGGAAGAAGTGGGCGCCTTGTGTGCCTATCTTTGTTCGGCGCAAGCTGGCTACATGACGGCGCAAAGCCTCTTGATCGATGGGGGCGGCTACCCCGGCACGTACTGAAACCAGCGACACACGGCGGCTGCTTCCGGCTGGACGGCGACCGGACTAACGGGCAAGATTGCCTTCCATTGTGTTCGAGAAAAACTCATGGACCAGACCGACATCAAGATATTGGCGTTGCTGCAGAAGGACGCTACCTGCTCGGTCGCTGAAATTGCCGAACAGGTGAACCTGTCGGTGACGCCATGCTGGCGCCGCATTCAGAAGCTGAAGGATGACGGCGTTATCGCGCGCAACGCCATCTTGCTGGATCCGCGCGCGCTGGGCCTGAACCTGACGGTATTCGTGTCCATCAAGACCAGCCAGCACAACGAAAAGTGGACGCAAAGCCTGATCAACGCGGTCATGGCCTTGCCGAATGTGGTGGAGTTTCACCGCATGGCGGGCGATATCGATTACCTGCTCAAGGTGGTGGTCGAGGACATGGCGGCGTATGACCGCTTCTACCGTCGGCTGATCGGCGCGGTGGATCTGCTGGACGTCAGCGCCAGCTTCTCGATGGAAATCATCAAAAGCACCACCGAATTGCCGCTGGACGCGGTATAGCGGCGGTCGCGCAAATTTTTTTCGTTGCGGGCCGCTACGGCGGATGCAAATTTCTTTCGGCGTGTTGCGCAAGGCCTATCTCGCAATGCTTTTGCGCAGGGTGCGGCGTAGGATATCTCTCGTTCCCATCAGGGAATGAATCGGGATATCAGAGGACCCTATGTCGTTCGCAGTACCCGCCGGCTGTGCCGGTTTGGCAAAAGCGCGGCAAGCGCGATCGGTGGACGACTTGCTGGCCGACTGGAACGGCGTCGACGACCTATGGGTGTTCGCCTACGGGTCCCTGATCTGGCATCCCGGTTTTGCGTGGCGCGAGCGCCGCCTGGCGACGGTGCGCGGCTATCACCGGTCGTTGTGCCTGTGGTCGCACGATCATCGCGGCTCGCCAGACAACCCTGGCTTGGTCTTCGGCTTGAACCGGGGCGGTTGCTGCCGGGGCGTGGCATATCAGATCGCGGCGGCCGATGTGCCCGATGTGTTCCAGGCGCTGTGGCGCCGCGAAATGGTCACCGGGGCCTACACCCCCCGTTGGCTCGCTTGCCATACCGAGGTCGCCCCGGTGCGTGGCCTGGTCTTCCTGCTGAATCGCGCCTGCGATGAGTACGCCGCCGACCTGAGTGACGACCGCTTGATCGCATCCGTGCGCAATGCCGTCGGCCAGTCGGGGCCTTGCCTGGACTATGTGGTGGAGACCGAACGCGCCTTGCGCGCGCACGGTATCGACGATTGGCGGCTGGGTGATCTGGTGCGCAAGCTGGGCCAGGCTTTCTGAGTGTTGGCCCTGCGCCTTAGGTTTAGAAGTGCCAGCGGCCGAACATATACAGGACGTTGCCCGCGCCGCTTGAGCCGGGAATGTAGGTCGCGTAGAACATGGCGTCTTTGTAGCCGGCGCCCACCAGCGGCAGGATGCCGGGAAATGGCACGTAGCTCATGATGTCGTGCCGCGCGGTCAGGAACACCGTGTAGCCCGCGCCCAGGCGAAAGTTCTCGCTGACTCGGCCTATTTTCAGGAAGCCATAGCCGGCAATCGGTTCGACCTTGCTGTGCGAATCCAGGAACGCCATGGCATACAGGCCCTGCCAGTCGCCGTCTTCGTCGTAGATGCTGCGGCCATAGCCGGCGCCCCACGCCAGCTCGTTGAAGCTGTCGATTTTTTCTTTGCTGTACATGGCGCGGTTGTGCCAGGCATAGCCGGAAACGTAGAGGTCGTTGCCGCCTTCGGTCCAGATCTGGTCAAGGCGATTGCAAGCGGACTGTGCCCAGGAGGGCATGCTTTCACAGGCTTGCGCGGCGGCGGTGAAAGTCCAGAGCAGCAGGCCAAGAAGGGCTGCTCGAAATGCGGTGATCATTACGGGTACAGACGGATGAAAATGACAAGTTCATGACTGTACATGTTGTCATCGCTCGGTCCCTGTCAGTACGCTTTCATCAAACGGCGTTCGTGGCCCTGGCCCCAGGAAAGGGGCGGTCAGGCAAACGCGAAATCAAGAATTTTCTGTGGTGGCCGTGCTACAGCAGGAAGATGGTGGCCAGCCCCAGGAAGATGAAAAACCCCAGCGAATCGGTGGCGAAGGTCAGCAGCACCGATGAGCCCATGGCGGGGTCCTTGCCGAAGCGCGCGCGCACCATCGGCACCAGCACGCCCACCGAGGCGCCGACCAGCATGTTGCAGATCATCGCCGCCATCATCACCAGCGCAATCGAGATCGAGCGCGAGATCACCCAGGCGAACAAGGCGGCCACCAGGCTGCCGCACAGGCCCACCAGCAAGGTCACGAACAATTCGCGCTTGACCAGTTGCCACAGGTTGCGGCCCGTGATCCGGCCCATGGCAAGTGCCCGGATGATCAGCGTCATGGTCTGGTTGCCGGAGTTGCCGCCGATGCCGGCCACGATCGACATCAGGAAAGCCAGGATCACGATGTGGCTGACCGTGCCTTCGAACCGCGATGCCACGAAGGATGCCGTGGCGGCGGTGCAGAGGTTGAGCAGCAGCCACGGCGCGCGGTTGCGCAGCGCGGTGGTGACGGGCGCGAAGATGTCTTCTTCTTGCAGACCCGCGCGCGACAGGGCTTGTTCCTGGGAGTCTTCGCGCATCACGTCCACCACATCGGCGATGGTGACGCGCCCGATCAGGCGACCCTGGTCGTCCATCACGGGGGCGGAAACCAGGTCGTAACGTTCGAAGGCGCCTGCCGCGTCGGCGTCGGAATCCAGCGGGTTCAGCGTCAGGAAGTCGGCGTTCATGACGGCGCGCACTTCGGTTTCCGGTTCGCTGACCAGAAGGCGCGACAGCGGCAGGATGCCTTGCAGCTTGTCTTGGCGGTCCACCACGAAAATCTGGTCGGTGTGGTCGGGCAGTTCGTGCAAGCGGCGCAGATAGCGCAGCACCACTTCCAAGGTGACATCTTCGCGCACCCGGACCATTTCAAAGTCCATGATGGCGCCCACGCTGTCTTCCGGATAGCCCATGGCTTCCAGCAGCTGCGCGCGTTCTTCTTCGGTCAGGCCTTTTTGTACTTCGGCCACCACGTCGGGCGGCAGGTCGGGCGCCAGGTCGGCGAGTTCATCGGCGTCCATGCTGCCGGTGGCGGCAACCAGGTCCTGGCGGTCCATCGCTTCAATCAGCGATTCCCGCACCCAGTCTTCCACTTCCAGCAGCACGTCGGCGTCGTGCTCGGGGCTGACCAGCTTCCAGATGGCCTGGCGTTCATCCTTGGGCAGCGATTCCAGGATGAAGGCGATGTCGGCCGGATGCAGGCCGTCCAGCAGCGTCTTGAGTTCGGCTTCGTGCTGGCGGTGAACCAGGTCTTCGACCAGCGTGGCCTTGGCGTCGCCTTCTTCCTGGCGGTGCACCAGGTCGGCCACCAGTTGCTGGCGGCGCAGGCATTCCTGCACTTCGGCCAGGGCGGTCTGTGCGTCTTCCGGGTCGAGGCGGCGGGGCGTCGCGGGCGGTTTCTGCGCGGCGGCGGACTGCGTCATGCGTTACGGCTCAAAGAGTAGGAAGGGGGCGGCTGCGCCGTGCTTCGTCGGTGGCGACGTAGGTCAGGGTGGCCTCGGTGACCTTGACGACTTCGGCGTCCAGGCGCTGGCGTTCCGCGTAAACCTCGACCGACACCGTGACAGACGTGGTGCCGGTTTTGACGATGGCTGCGTAGAAGCTGAGCAGGTCGCCCACGAATACGGGCTCTTTGAACTGGAAGGCGTTGACCGCCACGGTGGCGACCCGTCCCGCGGCGCGGCGCGCGGCGGGAATGGACCCGGCGATGTCGACCTGGGCCATGATCCAGCCGCCAAAAACGTCCCCGTGGATATTCGCGTCGGCCGGCATCGGCATGACGCGCAACACCGCGTCGCGATTGGCGGGCAAAGTCGTAAACGGGGATTTGGGGCTGGAGGTCATGCGGCCGACTCCAATGCATGGGAATCAGCCGATTATGCAGGAAAAACGAGACAGCGGCGTGCGTGGCGCAAGCCGTCGCGGCGCTTTGCCGCGACGGCTTGGAAATCAGGTGGCCAACTTCACGATCCCGTAGCCGCCAACCAACAGCCAGGCGTACAGAATCAGGCCCAGGGCCATCACGCGGGGGCCCGCTTTCTTGATCTGCGCAAAGCGCGTTTCGATGCCGAGCGCCGTCATGGCCATGGTCAGGGCAAAGATGTCCAGGCGGCGGATGGCGGCAATGGCGTCGGCGGGAATGATGTTCAGCGAATTGATGATGGCCAGCACCAGGAAGCCGACGGCAAACCAGGGAATCGGCAGCTTGCCACCCTTGGCCTGACCGCCCGCCTGGCTGGCCGCGCTGCGCAGATACATGCCCAGCACCAGCAACACCGGCACCAGCAGCGCCACGCGGGTCATCTTGACGATGGTGGCGACTTCGGTGGTGGCCGGGTCGATATTGCTGGCGGCCCCTACGACTTGAGCCACTTCATGGATGGTGCCGCCGATATAGATGCCCAAGGCCTGGGTGTCCAGGCCGAGCCAGCCTGCGTGATACAGGATGGGGTACAGAAACATGGACAGCGTGCCGAACAGCACCACGGTGGCCACGGCGACGGCACTTTTATGGGGGCGGCCCGCAGTGTGGGCTCGAACGCCAGTACGGCGGCCGCGCCGCAGATGGCGCTGCCCGCGGCGGTCAGCATGGCGGTATCGCGGTCCAGGCCCAGAATGCGTTGCCCGACGACGGTGCCGATCAGCAAGGTGCCCAACACCACCGCCACCGACACGGCCAGGCCCGGCAAGCCCACGGCCGCGATCTGCTGAATGCTGATGTTCAGGCCGTAGAAGGCCACGGCAATGCGCAGCAGGCGCCGCGCGGTGAAGTTGACGCCCACGCCCCAGTCAGCCGGCATCGTGCCGCGCAGGAAGTTGCCGTACAGCATGCCGCAGACAATGCCCACCACCAGGGGCGAAAAGCCCAACTGGCGGATGACGGGCAGGTCGGCCAACTGCATTACGGCGGCGGCCATCAGCCCGACAAACAATACGCCGTTGAGCTTGTCACGCCACGGGGTGGCCGTGGCGGGGGCGGCAGCAACCGACGGGGCGGGCGCTGAGGGAGGAAGGGGAACGGCGGTGCTGGTTGAGGTGCTCATGACGGCTCTTGGGGTATATCTAAATAACTTCTCGAAATATTAGATCTGACCTCGTTATTTGAAAAATCTTGATTTTGAATATGTAATATCAAGAATTCTGATATCGAAAGAAGCTGCTATGACACCTGACCAGTTGCTGTCGTTTGCCTGCGTGGCCGACACGGGCAATATCAGCCGCGCCGCGCAAGTGCTGAATTTGTCCCAGCCCGCCGTGTCGGGCCAACTGCGCGCGCTGCAGGACTGGTTTGGCGAACCCTTGTATCGCCGCAGTGGCCACGGCATCGTCCTGACCGAGGCGGGCGAGCGCTTGGCAGAGCAGGCCCGGCAATTGCGGCAGGTCTACCGGCAGGCCCAGGCGGTTCGGGAATCCTGGCGTGGCTTGGAAACGGGCGTCTTGCGCCTGGGCGCCAGCACCACGCCCGCCAGCTACCTGTTGCCGCGCCTGGTGGCGGATTTTCGCTCGGCGTTTCCGGCGGTCAGCCTGCACCTGTCAGACGGCAATACCCGCGAAATCGTCGAGCGCCTGCCCGCGCTGGACCTGGCGTTTATTGAAGGCGATGTGCCGTCAGGCTTGCCGTCGGACACGGCCGTGCATGCCTGGCGTCAGGACGAGGTGGTGGCGATTGTGCGGGCCGACCATGCGCTGGCAGCCAAGGGGGCGGTGACCTTGCGGGACTTGGCGGCGTCGCCGCTGGTGATGCGCGAGCCGGGCTCGGGGGTGCGCCGGCTGGTCGAGCGCGCGTTTGCCGATGCCGGGCTGACCCCGTCCGTGGGTTTGGAACTGGCGGGCGTGGAAGGCGTGAAGCAGGCGGTGCGCGCGGGGCTGGGGGTGGGGTTTGTGTCGGTGATGTCGATGCGGCACGAAGACGGCGCCTTGGCGGCGTTGCGTCTGCTGCCCAGGCCGCTGACTCGCACGCTGAGCATTCTGGTGCCGCACGCCGATGCCGCCGCCCGCGCCGCCGAACGCTTTCTGGCGATGTGCCTGGCGGTCGGGGCGGGAGACGGCGGGTAGCGCTCAGGCCTTGGCCAGGCGCTTCAAGGCAAGTTGGACCCAGTACGTGCCGCCCAGGGGCAGCAGCTCGTCGTTGAAGTCGTAGCTGCCGTTGTGCAGCATGCAGGGGCCCAGGCCGTGGCCGCTATCGCGGTGTTCGCCGGTGCCGTTGCCGATCCAGACATAGCAGCCCGGCAGTTCCTGCAGCATGAACGCAAAGTCTTCCGCGCCCATGGTCGGTTGCACGTGGTCGTTGACGTTGGCGTCACCGACGATGTCGCGCAGCACGTCGGCGCAGAACGCGGCTTCTTCGGCGTGGTTGATGGTGGGCGGATAGTTGCGCTGGAACGTGAACTCCACTTCGCAATCCATGGCCGCGCAGGTGTGCCGCGTGATCTCTTCCATACGGCGTTCGATCAGGTCCAGCACGTCCAGCGTGAACGTACGCACGGTGCCGCGCAATTCCGCGTGGTTGGGCACCACGTTGTCGGCGCTGCCCGCGTGGATCTGGGTAATGCTGAGCACCGCGGCATCCAGCGGATTGCGGTTGCGCGTGATGATGGTCTGCAGCGATTGCGCCAACTGCACCGCCGCCATGACGGGGTCGATGCCCAGGTTGGGCATGCCCGCATGCGTACCCTTGCCTTTGACGACGATCGAAAATTCGTTGCTGGACGCCATGATGGGGCCGGCGGTCAGGCCGAACTGGCCGGGCTTCATGCCGGGCCAGTTGTGCATGCCGAACACCGCTTCCATGGGAAAACGCTTGAACAAGCCGTCGTCGATCATGCGCTTGGCGCCGCCGCCGCCTTCTTCGGCCGGCTGGAAAATCACATACACGGTGCCCGCGTAATCGCGATGCTGGGACAGGTATTGCGCCGCCGCCAGCAGCATGGCGGTATGGCCGTCGTGGCCGCAGGCGTGCATCTTGCCTTCGTTCTTGCTGGCGTGCGCGAAGCTGTTGACCTCTTGCATGGGCAGCGCGTCCATGTCGGCGCGCAGGCCCACCGCGCGATCACCAGGCAGCTTGCCGCGAATGATGCCGACCACGCCCGTACCACCCAGGCCGCGATCAATCTCGATGCCCCATTCTTCAAGCTTGGCCGCCACCACGTCAGCGGTGCGGAATTCTTCGAAGGCCAATTCGGGATGCGCGTGGATGTCGCGGCGGATCTTCGAAATATCCTGGTGCCAGGCGACGATGGGTTCGAGCAGTTTCATGGGAGAAGGGGGGCGGAAAAAGGGAACGCAACAAGGTTATCATCAATCAAAAATCTGTTTAATGGAGACAAACACCATGACGCGACCGTGGCTTGCTCACTATCCGCAGGGGGTGCCGGCAGAGATCTCCACCGAGGGCTATTCCTCGCTGGCCGACCTGTTGGACCGGGCCTGCAAGCAGTACGCCACCCGCATCGCCTGCACGGCGATGGGCAGCGACATCACCTACGCGCAACTGGATCGGCATGCACGCGCGTTTTCCGGATGGCTGCAAAGCCTGGGCCTGGAAAAGGGCGCCCGTGTTGCGTTGATGATGCCCAATGTGCCGGCTTATCTTGTCGGCATGCTGGGCACGCTGCGCGCCGGGTTGGTCGTCGTGAACGTGAACCCGCTGTACACGGCCGACGAACTTGAACGCCAATTGCAGGACAGCGGCGCGTCCGTCATCCTGATCCTGGAGAACTTCGCGCACACGCTGCAGGCGGTGAAAAACCGCGCTCAGCTCAAGCATATTGTCGTGACAGGGCCAGGCGATCTGCTGGGTGGCCTGAAAGCACCACTGGTCAACTTCGTGGCGCGTCATATCAAGAAGATTGTTCCGGCCTGGAACATCGACGGCGCGCATACGCTGCCCAAGGTCTTGGCGGCCGGCGCCAACCTGCCGTTCACGCCGCCCACGCTGACGATGGACGATATAGCGGTGCTGCAGTACACGGGCGGCACCACCGGCGTGCCCAAGGGTGCGATGCTGTCGCATCGGAACCTGACGGCCAACGTGCTGCAGACCGAAGCCGTGGCGCAGCCCGTGGTGCATGACTTGTCGGCTACGCAGCTCACGATCATCAGCGCGCTGCCGCTGTACCACGTGTTCGCAATGACCGTCTGCGGCTTGTACGGCCTGCATGCGGGCATGCGCAACGTGCTGATCATCAACCCGCGCGACCAGCCTTCGCTGATCAATGCGTGGCGCAAGGTGCCCATCAATCTTTTCCCCGGGGTCAACACCTTGTTCAATGCCTTGGCGCACAACGCGGATTTCGCCAAGCTGGATTTTTCGGCGTTGCGCCTGACGCTTGGGGGCGGCATGGCCGTGCAGCAGCCTGTGGCCGAACGCTGGCTGAAGATCACCGGCAGGCCGCTGATCGAAGGCTATGGTTTGTCGGAAACTTCGCCCGTGGCCACGGTGAATCCCACCAACGCCACGGCCTATTCCGGCTCTATCGGCCTGCCGCTGCCGTCCACCGACGTGGCCATTCTTGACGATGCGGGCCAGGAAGTGCCGCTGGGCGAACGCGGCGAAGTGGGCATCCGCGGGCCGCAGGTCATGCTGGGCTATTGGCAGAAGCCCGACGAAACCCGGCAGTCGATGACGGCGGACGGGTTCTTTCGCACGGGCGATATCGGCATCATGGATGACAAGGGCTATACGCGCATCGTGGACCGCAAGAAAGACATGATCGCGGTGTCCGGCTTCAAGGTCTATCCGAACGAGGTCGAAGCCGTGGTAGCGCAGATGCCGGGTGTGCTGGAGTGCGCGGCCATCGGCGTGCCGGACGAACACTCGGGCGAAGCGGTCAAGGTGTTCGTGGTGAAAAGCGACCCGTCGTTGACCGAGGCGCAGGTGCAGGACTGGTGCCGCGAAAAGCTCACGGGTTACAAGCGCCCGCGCTTTGTGGAATTCCGTGATGAACTGCCCAAGAGCAATGTGGGCAAGATTCTGCGCCGGGAATTGCGCCCCGACGCGCCCGCCAAGGCGTCTTAGGCTTCGGCGGGTGGCTCGCCGCCAAGGTGCGGCGCAATCATCTCGTGCAGGGCGCGTTCGATGGCGGGGTTGCCCGCCACAACGCGCCCGCCGATGGGCCAGGGATCCAGCTTGTGCATGTCTGAACACGTGCCACCCGCTTCACGCAGGATCAGCGTGCCGGCGGCCACGTCCCACGGCGCCAGGCCCATTTCCCAGTAACCGTCGTAGCGGCCGCAAGCCGTCCAGGCCAGGTCCAACGCTGCCGCGCCCATGCGGCGCACGCCGCGCGCGCGCTTGATGGCGTCGTTCAGCATGGGCATGTATTGTCCGGCGAAGGAAAAGTCGCGGAACGGAAAACCGGTTGCCAGCACGGAATCTTCAATGGTCTGCGTGCGCGAACACTTGATGCGGCGGCCGTTCAGCCAGGCGCCAATGCCATAGACCGCGGTGAACAGCTCTTCGCGGTTGGGGTCGTAAACCACGCCGGCCACGGGCGTGTCTTCAGTCAGTGTTTCCGTGCCAGACACTGCGGTGCCCGCATGCGCGATCAACGCGATCGAGACGGCGTAGTGAGGGATGTCGTGCAGGAAATTGGTGGTGCCATCAAGCGGGTCGATGTACCAGGTGGCGCGGCCTTGGGGCTTGCCGCCCGTCTCTTCAGCCACGATGCCGAACTTGGGCGTGCGCGTTTGCAGTTCCTGGATGATCACGGCCTCGGCTTCGCGGTCTGCTTGCGATACGAGATCGTTGCGCGCCTTGCGGTCGATCACGAGGTCGGCCCGATGATGCGCGTAGGATTGCAGGATGGCCGCACCGGCATGCGCCGCAGTGACTGCCGCGTCGATCGCGGCGCACAGGTCGATGGGTTGAGCCAGTGAGCGGGGCTGATCATAGGTGTCCATGCAAACCAGTGTAAGCCCAGGTTTGCGTCAAATCCGAGGCAGCCATTTGAAACCGCGCCACCGCGTGGCGTCTATCCAACGCATGGGGCGCGGCCAGCCGATAATTCGCGTTTGTCACAACCCTGATTCTTTTTGAAGAGCCCATGTCCGCGCCTTACGTTCCCCTGACACCCGCAGTGGTCGACTTCGATGCCGACGGCAAGCTCCATGACGCCGAGTCCGGCGACGTCTACCCCCAGCATGCCGGGTCATTCAGCGACCGGGAACACGTATTCCTGCGCGGTAACGGGCTGCCCGAGCGTTGGCGCGGATGCGACGTATTCACCATCTGCGAGACCGGTTTCGGGCTGGGCCTGAATTTTCTGGGGCTGTGGCAGGCGTGGAGGCAAGATCCGCAGCGGCCATCGGCGTTGCATGTCGTGTCGCTGGAGGCGCATCCGTTCACTTTGGCTGATTTGTCGGCATTGTTGGCGCGTTATGCGCCGACGTCCTTGGCGGGATTGGCGCGGCATCTGGTGGAGCAGTGGCCCACGCTGCTGCCGGGGCTACATCGGCTGGAATTCGAGAACGGCGCGGTAACGCTGACGCTGGGTTTCGGCGATGCGCAGGTGCTTGCGCCACGCCTGGACGCGCGCGTGGATGCCTTCTTCCTGGATGCCTACACGCCAGAACCCGATCCCGGCACGAGGTCGGCTCCCTTGCTACGCGCGCTGGCGCAACTGGCGGCGTCCGGGGCCACCCTGGCGGCCGGGGTCGGTACGGAAGCGCTGCGGCGTGCGTTGCAGGATGCGGGT
Organism: Achromobacter spanius; assembly: GCF_003994415.1. Classification (NCBI taxonomy): domain Bacteria; kingdom Pseudomonadati; phylum Pseudomonadota; class Betaproteobacteria; order Burkholderiales; family Alcaligenaceae; genus Achromobacter; species Achromobacter spanius. Next base: position 978,772 of record NZ_CP034689.1, read on the forward strand.
TTTGACGCGCGCTGCGTGCCGATTGACGGGGGCAAGCGGCAAATGATCCAAGCCACCGCCCGCGTGCAGGGCCGAGCGGCCGGAGCGGCCGCGACGCCCGCGGCCGTCAAGCATGCGGTGGTGGTGGGCGCAGGGCTGGCGGGTGCTGGCATCGCGCAGGCGCTGGCCGGCCGGGGCTGGCGAGTCACCGTGTTGGACGCAGGTAGGGCGCTGGGGGCGCCTGCGCACGCCGGTCATGTGGCCGCTGCGCTGACGCCCGTGGTGGCGCGTGACGACAATGCGCGGGCGCGGCTGTCGCGCGCCGGCAGCCAGCGCGCGCTGGCGCGTTGGCAAGGGCTGGCTGGCGACGCCGCGCCGCGCGTGTGCGGCACGGTTCAGATCGAGCGCGACGCGGGCAAATCCGCTGCGTTGGCGAGCACATTGGAAACGCTGGCTTTTCCGCGCGACTGGGTACGCCAGGTGGATCGTGACGAAGCCAGCGCCTTGGCCGGTTTGCCGGTGGCGCGCGGCGGCGTGTACTTCGCGCAGGGCATGCTGGTTCAACCGAACCGACTGATCGACGCCTTGCTGGAAACGCCCGGCGTGAGCGTCTTGCCGGGCAGGGCGGCCCGGGTCGAACGACAGGGGCAAGGATGGAGCGTACGAGACGCGCAAGGCGGGGAATTGGCGCAAGCCGACACCGTCATCCTGGCCAATGCCTTTGGCGCGCGCGCGGTGCTGGCCGAAAGCGGCTTGCTCGATCCCTTGCCGCGCGTGGGGCAGATGCACGCGCTGGCTGGCGAGGTCACCCTGGTGCCCGGCGAGGCGCTTGCGGGCGGGCCGCGCTGCATCGTTGGCGGCGAGGGCTATCTGCTGCCGGACGTGGGCGTGGGCTGCGTGGTCGGCAGCACCTACGTGCATGGCGCTACGCAGGCCTTGGTCAGCCCGGAAGGGCAGCACACCACGCTTGCCAAGGCGGCCTGGCTACTAAGCGGTCACTTCCCGGCCTTCGATGCGTTGGTGCCCGGCACGCTGCCAGGTTGGGCGGGATGGCGGGCCGTATTGCCCGGGCGCCTGCCCGCAGTGGGGGAATTGCCGCATGCGCCGGGCCTGTGGCTAGCCATCGGCTATGCCTCGCGCGGCTTGTCCTGGTCAGCCTTGATGGGCGATTTGATCGGCGCTCGCCTGGCTGGCGAACCGGCGCTGCTGGAAACCGATCTGTCCAAACTTATTTCACCACGGTGAAAAAAAGTTTGGCGGTGAATGGGGGCTCGACCCAGGTGGCGTAGAATTGCGGTAATTGCCAGGATTTGGCGCCAAATAGGCTGTATTGGCCTCGTTGTTGGCGTTTCGGCGGCGCGCGGCACTAAGCCGATAGGCGCTGATCGAGGGCTTTACGACCCCTTTTTATGGATGAGAAAGCCATCCAGAAGAGGGACCGAGTTTATTTCAAAGCTCAAATCCGTCAAAATAGCGTCTTTTGATGGTTTTTGGCTTAAGCCGGGGGATGCTCTGTGCCGCCCAAGTTCGACTTTGCCCATACTACCCAGCTCGACACCATCGAGCTGCTGACGTCCCGCCCCAGTCGCTTCGATTTCGACGCGGGCGATGGGTTGCACCTGGTAGTCGAGGCGCATGCGCCTGGTGTGTTTCGCCTGCGCTGCGGCGAGGCGAACCACCTGAACGATGACAAGCCCGGCGCGCGTGCGCGCGCCGTGGCCGAGATGCTGCTCGCGCGCCAAGAGGCCGTGGGCGAGGCTTCTATTGCCCCTCGCGAAGGCGGGGATGGCTGGCGGATCACACAGGGCGACGTTGCCCTGGAGATCCAGTCCGACCCTGTGCGCGTGGCGATCTATCGCAACGAGGACCGGGTGTTCGAGTCCGAGGTTTCCGCGCATACGCCCGCATTCGGACACAACGCGCTGGACCAGGAAGACGACGCGGTGTGGACGGCGGGCTTTACCCTGCAGGCCGACGAGCGCATCTTCGGCCTGGGGGAAACACCGGGCGACTTGAACCGCCGCGAAGAATCGGTGGTGTCCGATGACCCCGAGCACCGCGCCTTGCCACTGGCATGGAGCCCGCGCGGCTGGGGCGTCTACGTCAATACGATGCGGCGCGTTGAGCATTCCGTGGGCGTTGCCCCGGCGGATTCGGCCTACGTGCTGACCGTTGACGACGCCGTGCTGGATATGTTTCTGTTCGCCGGCGAGCCCGCCGAAATCCTGAACCAGTACACCGCCTTGACTGGCCGCGCCGGCCAGCCCGTGCTGTGGGCGATGGGCGCCTGGCTGCAACAGGCTACAGGCGAAATGCCGACGCAAACCGTCGCTTTGCTGGCCCGTATGCGTGAAAACCAGATTCCCGTGGATGCCGTAACGCTGGCACAGCCGGCGGCTTGGGGTTTCCAGTCGGACAAGGCGGTGTTCGAATGGGACGCCCAGCGCTTCCCCGACGCCAAGCAGATGCTGGCCCTGTTCCACAAGCACAACGTGCATGTCGCGGCATCCGGTTTCCCCGGCGTGCTCAAGACCAGCCCCTTGTTCGAAGAACTGGAAGACCGCGGCTGGCTGCTGACCAAGGAAGACGGCGCTGCTCAGGTGTTTGACGGCATCGCCGCCACCTCGGGCCAGCCGTTCGGCCTGCTGGACCTGACTTACCGCGACATCTACAACATGTGGGTCGAGCGCCACCGCCAACTGATCGAAGATGGCCTGGACGCGCCCGCCTGCGATGCCCAGCTTGCCATTCCCGATGGCGTGACGGCCCGCAATGGCGAAACCGGCCCGGCGCTGCGCAGCATGTATCCGCTGCTGGTGCGCCGCGCGCTGTTCGATGCCGTGGCCGGCCTGAAGGTGCCGCCCGAAGGCGTCGTCCCCAGCTCCGACCTGTTCCCCGCCGCGCAACGTCTGCCATGGCAGGTGGGGCCGCAGGCCGAGAACTCCTGGGATGGCTTGCGCCATACGCTGCGCACCGCCTTGTCGATCGGCGCCAGCGGCGTGCCCGTGCAGGTGCACGGCATCGGTTCGGCATCGCGTGACCGCGCGGGCATGACGTCCGAACTGTATTTGCGCTGGCTGACCGTGGGCGTGTTCTCGGCGAACTTCTCGTTCCAGGGCGTGGAAGGGCTGATGCCTTGGGACTTCGACGACGACACCCTGGCGCAGGCCAAGACCTGGATGCAGTGGCGCTATCGCCTGGTGCCCTATGTGTTGGGCGCCATCGAGGATTCCGCCCGTACCGGCCTGCCGGTGCAGCGTTCCATGGCCCTGTCTTTCCCGAACGATCCGCATGCCCACGAATGGGACCTGCAATACCTGCTTGGCCCCGCCTTGCTGGTGGCGCCGGTCACCGAACCCGGCAAGCAGGTGCGCGTGTACCTGCCCAAGGGCGAGGCCTGGTGGGATCTGAACACCGGGCATCGCTACGAAGGCGGCACCACCTGGACAATCGACTGCGAGCTGGGCCAGTTCCCGGTTTTTGGCCGCGAAGGGCACATGCTCTGTCTGGGACCCGCCGCGCAGCATACGGGCGAGTTCAACTCGGCCCGCATCCTGGACGAGGTCTGGATGTTTGGCATGCCGGTGCATAACCCGGTTGTCATGCGCAACAAGATCCGCGTGATGCAGATGCAGGGCTCCAGCTACATCAAGGGGCTGGAAGGGCTGCGCATCTCGCCGTCCGAAGGTCTTGAGGTCAAGCGCCGGGGGGCGGAAGTCCGCATTTCTCGCGCTCGCTGATAGCGACGCGGCCGGTTCTCCGGCTACCGTCATCAAAAGGGCAGTCAGGAAGGCTTTCCTTCCGACTGCCCTTTGCGCGTTTTGCCGACGCCCTATCGCAACCACGGCCCGCGTTTATACGGGGCGGGCCGATGTCGCGGTAAAGATCGCTGATATTACTTATAGTTATTAAAAATGAAAAAAACGGTCGTTCTCTTCAGAAGAGAAAAGATACAAAATCGCTTGCCATGATTCACATCGAGAACCTATCCAAGACCTATGCCACGCCGCATGGACTATTCCAGGCGCTGCGAGGCATCAACCTGCATATCGAGCAGGGCGAGGTCTTCGGCATCATCGGCCCCAGCGGGGCCGGCAAAAGCACGCTGGTCCAGTGCATCAACCTGCTTGAACGCCCCAACGAAGGCACGATTGCCATCGGTGGACAGCAACTTACCGGCCTGAACGAGGCGCAGCTTCGCGGCCAGCGCCGCCGCATCGGCATGGTGTTCCAGGGCTTCAACCTGCTGTCGCGCCGCACCGTCTATGGCAACGTGGCGCTACCGCTGGAAATTGCCGGCGTCGCCAAGGCCGAGATTCCGGCCCGCGTTGAACGCCTGCTGGCCTTGGTGGGCCTGGAGCATCTGCGCGACCGCTATCCCAGCCAGATCAGCGGCGGCCAGAAGCAGCGGGTGGGCATCGCCCGCGCGCTGGCCAACAACCCGGACGTGCTGCTCAGCGACGAAGCCACGTCCGCGCTGGACCCCGAAACCACGCACAACATTCTGGCCCTGCTGCGCGACATCAATCGCAAGACGGGCGTGACGGTCGTCATGATCACGCACCAGATGGAAGTGGTGCGCGAAGTGTGCGACCGGGTGGCTGTGCTTTCGCAAGGCGAAGTGGTTGAAATCGGCAGCACGCGCGAAGTGTTCGCGCAGCCGCGCCACGAGGTCACGCGCGGCATGGTGTCGGCCGCCACCGCGTCCGACCTGACCGACGCCACCTTGGCGGCCGTGAAGGAACGCATCGCCACGCTGCTTGCCGCCACGCCCGGCCAGGCGGTGCGCCTGTTGCGCCTGGCCTTGACCGGTACGGATTCGTCGGGCTCGTTCCTGACTGATCTGTCCAAACAGTTCTCGCTGGACGTGAGCCTGGTGCAGGCCCGCGTTGAAGATATCCAGGGCGTGGCCGTGGGCACGATGTTCGTGCTGGTCCAAGGCGCGCCCGCCACGGTCAAGGACGCGATTGCCGCGTTGGCCGCCCGTGACATTACCGTTGAAGAAATAGCTCATGAGTCCGCAACTGATCGATCTGCTTATTACGTCGCTGCTTGACACCCTGCTGATGGTGGGCGTGGCCAGCGCCATTGCGGTGGTGATCGGCATTCCGCTGGGCGTGACGCTGACCGTGACCGCGCGCGGCAACATGCTGGAAAACCAGCCCGTGAACCACGTGCTGGGCGCCATCATCAACGCCACGCGCTCGGTGCCCTTCGTCATCCTGATGGTTGCCATCATTCCGTTCACGCGCCTGATCGCGCAGACCTCCATCGGCACCACGGCCGCCATCGTGCCGCTGTCAGTGGCCGCGATTCCGTTCATGGCCCGCATCGCCGAAAACGCCATGCGTGAAGTGGATCCGGGGTTGATCACCGCGGCGCGTGCCATGGGCGCATCGCCGATGCAGATCATCCTGAAGGTGCTGTTGCCGGAAGCCTTGCCCGGCCTGATCGCCGCCACCATCGTCACCGTGGTCAGCCTGATCGGCTATTCGGCGATGGCCGGCGCTATCGGTGGTGGCGGCCTGGGCGACCTGGCCATCCGCTACGGGTATCAACGTTTTCAATCGGACGTCATGGCCGCGGTCGTGATTGTGCTGATCATTTTGGTCCAGGCAATCCAAAGCCTGGGCGACCGCTTCGTGCGCCGCATGTCGCATCGCTGATACGTCGCGGCGCCGCTTCGTTTTCGCTGCAATTTTCTTTCTACTTCCGTTACTCGGGATATCGCAACATGAGCATCAAGGTTTTGAAGTCGCTGGCTGCATTCGCCCTCGGCGCCGCCGTATTCGCCCAGCCCGCGCTGGCTCAGGACAAGCCGCTGAAGGTTGGCGTTACCGCCGGCCCGCACGCGCAGATCTTTGATGTGGTCAAGGCCGAAGCCGCCAAGCAAGGCTTGAACATCCAGGTCATCGAATTCACCGACTACGTGCAGCCCAACGTGGCGCTGGCCGCGGGCGACCTGGACATGAACAGCTACCAGCACCAGCCCTACCTGGACAACGCCAACGCCGACCGAGGCTACAAGCTGGTCAGCATCGCCAAGACCGTGATCTTCCCCATCGGCATCTACAGCAAGAAGATCAAGTCGCTGTCCGAACTGAAGGACGGCGCCCGCATCGCCTTGCCGAACGACCCCACCAACGGTGGTCGCGCGCTGTTGCTGCTGCAAGCCAACGGCCTGATCAAGCTGCGTCCGGAAGCGGGCCTGAAGGCAACGCCGATTGACGTCATTGAAAACAAGAAGAAGCTGCGCTTCATCGAACTGGACGCCGCCCAATTGCCGCGTTCGCTGGACGACACCGACGCCTCGGCCGTCAACACCAACTTCGCACTGGAAGCCGGCCTGGATCCTGCCAAGGACGCCATCGCCCAGGAATCGCCGGATTCGCCGTACGCCAACGTGCTGGTCGTGCGCGAAAAGGACAAGGACCGCGCCGAATTCGCCAAGCTGATCAGCATCTATCACAGCCCGGCCGTGAAGCAGTTCATCCAGACCAAGTACAAGGGCGCCGTGGTGGCTGCCTGGTAATCCAGGTCCATCGCAAGCCCCGGAACGACCGCCGCGTGCGGTCGTTTTCTTTTGGGCGGCACGCCGGGGGTTGCGGGCCAAGCGCTGGGCGACGTTAAACTTTTTGACAAGCCCAAAGAAATCCGCCATAATTTCTGGCTTCGGTCGGGCTGATAGCTCAGTCGGTAGAGCAGCGGACTTTTAATCCGTTGGTCGCGAGTTCGAGTCTCGCTCAGCCCACCACCAAACACCCGCAGTATCAAGAACTTACGCCGCTATCACTAGCGGCGTTTTTTCTTTCTGTTCCGACTTTGACCAAAATTCGACCGTGTTCGAATGGTGGGCCAAGTGCGACGGGGCCAAATGGGCATAGCGTTGAACCATGTCCAGTGTCTCCCAACCCCCCAGATCCTTTAGGACCATGAGTGGTGTTCCGGCCTGCACATGCCAACTGGCCCAGGTGTGGCGAAGGTCGTGGAAATGAAAGTCGTCAATCCCGACCTCGGCGCACGCACGACGCAAGCACCGAGCATCGACCTGGCTGATCTTCCGCACCACGCCGTCTCTTGATGGCCGTTCGAATACAAACCGTTTGGCCTTGGGGATCCGGCGTTGCAGCACTGCCATAGCGTCCGCGTTGAGAGGCACCGATCTGGCATAGCCCGATTTTGCCTCTTCTGCGATGACCCATGCGTTTCGCTGGGGCATGTCCACGTTGCTCGGCTTGAGCGAAAGTAATTCGTCTTCCCTCATCCCAGTCGCTACGGCGACGAGGCTGACATCGCGCATCCACTCGAGCGACATCGCACTTATCAGTCGGCCGATAACGGACGGGGGTTCCCATCGCACACGATTATCGGGTTCAACAAATTCCGAGAATTTTGGGCACTTGTCGATCCAGTCCCAGTCTTCGCAGAGCTTGAGCATTCTGCGTAGCGTGGCGAGGTAGCGTTTTTTGGTCGCTGCACTTACCGGCGTCGGCTTGCGATGCTTATGGGTAGTATGCGTCGGCAGTTTGTCCGCGATCTCGTCAAATTTTAAAGAGCGAATTGCACGTCCAGAGAACTGAGTACGCCAATATGCGACGTGCCGGACCTTGCTGTCATAGTCGCGTAGTCCGTCCCATAGTCGAAGACAACGCACCGCAGCCTCTTCAAAAAAACGGTCGGGTTGCTCGCCGAGCTTGGCTTGGCGCCAGAGGTCGGCTTTCAGCTTGTCGTGGTATTCCTGCGCGGCTTGCCTGTCCGTCGTTCCAGAAGAGCATCTAACTCGCGGGACGCCTGGGACGCGGATATCAACTTGCCAAATACCTGAGGTTTCATCTTTGCGGATGGGCATTGTGCATCTCCCACAACCCGCAGCGATAGCTGGGTGACATTGTTGTTCTTTTCCGAAAATGCAGCAAGGCGCGATGGCCAAATGCGCCATGCGCCCCTCGCTCTAAGCTGAAAACCAAGCTCTTTGCGATAGCTGAATATGGTGCTGTAAGAGATGTTGAGGCGCATTGCTGCTTCTTGCAGGGTGAGCGCCTTTTCATCCACGTTCTCTGCCGGAGGCATGGAGGACATGCGAACTCCTTTATCGGGCCGGGGGAATATCGGGGTGTTCCAGGAAAGCCAGAAGGCTAGGGACCGTTCGGGGTCATTGCTTAATCGTGCGATCTCAGTGGTGCCGGGAAGTCTGGTACTGGATCACCGATCGACGCGTTCCAAGACCACCAGCCTTCTTTGCCGTACGTCTCGTCGTAGTGCGCGCCCTTTTCTGCCTTGCGCGCCAGGTATTCCGGCGTACTCATGCCCCACACCTCCAGGGGCGCTGGCGTGTGCCTGTCGCGCAACCAAAAATCCGGGAAGGCTGCGTCCTCGCCAGCGTCAAACCGGAGCGGCTTTTCAAAACGGCGCTTTTCCGCAACCAGCTTGTCGGCGACCAGCGCTTCGTAGCCTGAGTCGACCGGAATCCAGTCCCGCGTGGTTTGCATCAGCGCGATGTCGACCACTTGCGCGCGCATACTCCCTCCGGAAGACTTGGGGGGATCTGTTTGTACGACGGCGATGACAGCATTTCCTGCCCGCCAAGAGTCGATTTCTCGGGTAAAGCGGCGTTCTAAGGGTTCCCAGACGTTTTCATCGAGGTTCAAGTACGGGATTCCATGAAACCCCGCGATAGGCAGGGTGGCGCTGCCGTCCATTCCTTCTTGGTGCTGCGCGAGGGGGGCAATCACAACCAAACGCCGTCGTTGAGTAACCGCCTCCAGGGCCTTGGCCTTGTTGTGCCCCGCCTGCTGCCCGCTTGCGTTCGGCGTGGAGATCAGGAGGTTTTGAGCCAGTCGCACACGCCCCGCATAGGTAGTCATGGCCGAGCGCATCAAGTGGTAATGCAGCACACCAAGATTGCGCTTTCCTTCCATGCCTGGCGACCATGCGTGCAGGCCTGCTTGTGTCCAGAGAAAATGCAGGAGGCCGAGCAATGTCATGCTGGCTTGACCGGTTCGAGGGCGCGTCGCTGGCATCGACGGAGCGGCGGCAGACGAGGCGTTCCCTTCTTCTGGGGCGGATGTCGCACGCTGTTGAAGCCCGACCTTCAGCTTAATCTTGACCGCGCCGTCGTCGAGTTCCTGGACCACGCCGCGTCGGTAGGAACCAAGACCGGACATGCTCGGATCTACACCGTAATAGACGCAGTCTTCGCTGTGCTCCGACCCTGTCTCGGGAAAGCGGGCAAGGTGGAACCGATCAGAGTTGGAACGGCTGTGGATCGACAAGCGCCGTTCGCCCGATCCAGGGCAAGTGCACCTCACGTCTGCCTTGCCATGCGCCATCAACAGTACGCGTTTCCAGCTGTCCTTGAACTGATCAGCCGTTTGAAACTCCGACGAGTACGGTCGGGTCATTCCGGCTAGAGTGACCTCCACGGTATATATCTTTCGATCCATCAGTCTTCTCCGCCATCGATCGACGCCAGAATGGCGAGGTCCAAAGCCACCGTGAGGAAGAGAGAACCGCGCATAGCGACCACAGCGATCTGTTGATAGATGTTCAGTTCGCTGAACGAGTCGTAGGAAACGGACAGGGCGAGGTTCGCGACGATGAAAATCGCCATGCCCGCAATCTGCGTGGCGATAAGCCAGCGCAAGATCACTGTTTTACGTTTCGAGGCGCCATATGCTGTAGGCCCCCCCTTTCCGTCATGGCATAGGTAATCAATCCGGCCCATGCGGTGAATGCGACGCAGATTAGTCCCACGGAGACAGCTCCCCAGAACCGTCCGCCCATGGATACCAGCCACAGAACAGCTGACCATTCTTCGATTAGCTTTCCAACCGTGGCCAGCACCACGACGATCAAGACCAGCCCCATCGCGACCTTTATCGCGGACGAAGCCATTAGCGTGCTGTTTGGATTTCGATGCGTGGGCTGTTTCTTGTGCAAGATGTACTCCATTTTTCAGATGGCCAGCCTTTTCTGTTGGAGGGGAGACGTAGCCGACCAAGACAAAGATTGGCTGACCCCTTCTGCTACTTCCGCTCGACCGCGCAAAATGTGCTGCTTACGTAGGGCTGCTTGTAGCAATCTTCTTTGGCGGAGGAGTAAAGCTCGTACAGCGCGTAGCCGACGGCGAAGATCGCGATTGCGATCCCCCAGATAAGCATGTGTTTTTTCATTGAATTTCCGTATGAAGGAAGCCCTGCTTGACGGGCTCAAGTCGAGCGTGAGCGGTACCATTTGCGGCAGACAAATATGCTCCGCGTCAGCATGGCGATGCCTCTGGTCACCATGGATATGCAGACGGATATCGAGACAGCAGCCGAAGAGAGCGCCAACATGCCAAGGATGCCGTTGTTAATGAACAGCGCGTCAGAGCTAGCACCTGTTGAGTCAATCTTCAGCTTGGCCAACTGGACGACTGCGCCGGTGAGCGGGGCCAGCGCCGGCTGCTGCATCACCCAGGCGTAGATTTCCTGGCCGTGCAAGGCGGTTATGGCAAAGGCGCCAATGCCCACGGTCACCACGAATATGCCGATCAATAGGCAAATTTGTATGTAAAGGCCGGTGGCAAGGCCACCGATAAATCTATCCATGTGCCCTCCAGGGTCGACCTTTCATATCATCGGACTTCGCAGCTTTGAGAGTTCCGAGGCGCGAGCGTAGACAGCTTTCTTCCCGCCGCGCAATCCTGCGACCGTCGCCATCAACGCAAGGGCGATCTGAAGTGGGCCATCCAGCAGGATGGCCAAGAAGGCCTCCTGGCACGCTTGGACGATCGGTACATCATGGCCATGCGCGTGCCACATGGCTGTGCCGAAAATGGTCAGGACTACAAACGCAAAAAGTGCACGGCGGCGCTTATCGCCCAGGCCGTCGCCCATCGCCCGTTAGTGGCGCGATTTCCGTCAGCCTGACTGCACAAGTGGTACTTGATGTTGAAATCGTGCTTTCTCTGAAGAACGTTCATGTGTGTGTAGACCTTCGTGAGATGGAGCCATGTGCCATCCGAATCGGAGCGCTCGATTTCCGCAGTGTTTAGCAGCTAAACACCGGGAAAAACCTTGGTGAACGCCGATTCGGATGCCGCCGCCGAGATACCACGACGTTGGCGGCTTCCTGCCGACTTGCACGGCACAGGCAAGTTGAGTCCCTGCCCGGTGTTCGCCCAACACGTTATTCGCCACGTGGGGCATGTCCTACTTTGGCGCTCGTGTGAAACTTGGAGCCCCGCGTTGGCGGTTCGTCGGTTTCACTAGGGTGGGCTTCAATGTGCTTCCATCCCCGCACGAGATCAATGCGCCTGCCAGGCTCTGCACCTGGCCGGATTTGTACGTCAGCACAATTGCTAACGAGCTTCACGGGCCTCTTCTGGCGCAATGATTCTTGCCGCTTGTTTTTGTCCCTGGGGCCTCTCAATGTCGCGACCGGCTCCCCTTCTGACATCAACGCGTGCGCCGATGCAGGACGAATAAAGGTTCGGTTGTTAAAGAGCGCAACCCAAATTTGGGTGTGTGCGAACATGATAACCCGTAAATAAACGTTGTCAACCCAGATATGGGTTTATGAATGCAGCAGCGGCTTACCCTGAGCTAGGAGGGAACAAAATGATATTGTTTTCACGTTTTGATACGCCTGGACTAAATTTTTTGCGCAAGCTGCCGTTTCTACCTATATCCAAATAGTAGACAGTGGCACCAGTCGTGTGTTCGACCCGCCATTGCGGGGGTCTATGCGCGTCGCTTGGTGGACTCCCCCTTTTTAAGCATCGTCTGGCGTTCCGCCTCAGCATAGCGATCTATATCGTTCAGGATGAGTTGTTGGAATGCTGGGTTCAGACTGCGGAAGCTGACCAGGAGCATCCTTTCTTCTTCGGAAAGTGCCGAGACCCCATCGGCATCATCATGTCCGAGTGAAGGCAACTGGCCGGGATCCAGGCCTTCCACAAACAATTGCCAAAGATCCAACCCGAAAGCCCGTGCGATTTCCGCAACGCTTTCAACACCCGCGCTGCCCTCGGCGCGGCGGACGCGGTCGACCGTCGAGCGCGTTAAGCGGCCGTTTGTTTTTTTCTCCAGTGCGGCATTCGACAAACCGGCGCTGCGCATCAGCTGGTCTACGTTCGCCCCGACGATTTCTGTAGCTTTTTTTGCCATACCGCACTATGCCGCGCAGGCGCGCAGATATGTGGGTTGAAATAACCCAAATATGGGTTAGAATCTTCGTCTATGAGCCAACTTCAATTTTTCGACCGGGTGCTGGCCCGTCTCCGCGCCGTCCCATACACCGACCTCCAGACCGTCGCAGACGCCACGCATGTGTCTCTTAGCAATCTAAGGAAGATTCGCTACGGCGAGGTGAAGAACCCCGGAGTGCAGACGGTGCAGGCTCTGGATGACTACTTCGCAAGGATAGACGGCACCGGCGGGCACCCTTGTCCCATTCCCGAATCTCTTCGGTCGCCCGACCCGACCGTCAAGAAATTCTGAGCGTGACACCAATCTACTGGTGTTTAGCAGCTAAACAGCGGAACTTGTGTGTGGCTGCTCTGCGCCCGTACCTCACAACACAAGACGGATCGCAAATAGCATGAAAATTCTCGCAGTCGCACAAGGAAAGGGCGGTGTTGGCAAGACCACGACCGCAGTCAACACCTCATTTGAAGCAGCCGAAGCAGGAGCTAGGGTCTTGGTTGTCGACTTGGATTCTGGCGACATCTCCAAGACCATGGCCCGGTTCAAGCTGGAAATCCCTGCAAGCGCGCTCTTTCTCGACAGCACGCCCGTGGCGCCGACACACGACTCGAGCATCTCTTTGATCGCGGCAGATCAACTGCTGGCGAACTTGATTTACATGCCGCTCGAGACCGCGCTGAGAAATTTCCGGGTAAATCTGTCGGCCTTCGCCGAACAAGGTTATGACCTCTGCGTGATTGACACAGCGCCGGGCGTAAGCATCGCCTTGGCAGCAGCGCTTCACGCTGCCGATGCGGTCATATCCCCTGTGGAGATGGAGGAGTACAGCATCGAAGGGATCAAGAAGATGATGCGCGTGATACTCAATGCTCGGCAGCGCAATCCTAGGCTGCAATTTCTCGGGCTTCTTCCCAGCATGGTGGATCGGCGGAATCCGCGCCAGGTCCGCCATTTGGCAGAAGTCCGTGCCACCCACGAGAAGCTGCTTGCGCCCGTCACCATCGGCCTACGCAGCAGCGTCGCTGAAGCACAGTCTATTGGCGAACCCGTCTGGAAATCCAAGAAAACTACCGCGCGTGCGGCGGGCGCCGAAATGCGTGCCCTGGGACAGTACATCCGCGCCAAGATGGGAGTAAAGGCATGATGGATCTGAAAGGACTGGGCGACCTCGCCTCGATGCTGGACGGCCCGCAGCGACAGGTCGGCGAATCCGACCTGTTCGACGTGGATACCATCGACGAGGACCGGAACGTCCGGCTGGATTACAACCCGGGGTTGAGCAAAGAGAGCATCGATGAGTTGCGCGAATCGCTGCGCCGCGATGGAATGTTGAGCCCGATATCGCTCCGGCCGAACCCGGCTCGTCCTGGTCGGTATCTGATCAACTTCGGCCACCGACGCTATCGTGCGGCCAAGGCTGAAGGTTGGCGCCAGGTGCCTGGGATTATCCGCGAAAAGTTCGACCGCTTCGCACAAATGGCCGAGAACATGAAACGCGAAGGCATCACGGCTCTTGAGATTGCCGAGTTCATCCGCGACGAGTTGGCGGAGGGCAGAACGCAGAGCGAGATCGCTGTCGGGCTTGGAAAGTCGAAGGCTTGGGTTACCCAACACGCAAAGATGCTCGATCTGCCGCCTCCGGTGGCCAAAGCCGTCGCCTCGGGAAAAGTCACGGACGTGACGCTGGCCAGCGAGCTGGCCGTTGCTCATCGAGAGGATCCGCAGGCTGTCGCAGATCTGCTAAACGCCACCGAGACGAAGCCGACGCGGTCAGCAGTGAAGGCGATTCGCAAAGCCGCAGGGACCAAGGAAGAGTCGCCAGAAGCACCGTCGGACGAGACGTCACCGTCATCACATAATGAGGCGACAGCCCGCACGGTCGCCGCGCAATGCTCGACCTACGTATTCCTGGCAAACGAGCCGAGCCCCCCGCCCGCAGACGGCGCACTCCCGCCTCGCTCAACCTTCGTGTCGACCGCCGGCGAGATCCCTGCAGAAGTGAAGGCGGAGTTCCAACGCCGTCGGAACGTGCTCGAGCAAGAGCAGCGTGAGGCTGCCAATCCCGCGCTGCGACAAGCCGGCATGGACTCCTTGAATCGGCTCATCGAAATAGCTCGACAAGACACCAACCAAAGCAAGCGAGTGGCGGACTTCCTGCTTGCCTGGTGGAACGCAACAAGCTGCGGTGGTTTTGATCTGTCGGATCTGTGGAGCGTGGACAAGGAGATATACGACGATATATCTTCAGTCATTTCTCTGGTCCGGCGCTGCCGATCCTATCCAGACACGCTCAGCACCACCGTACACGAGGCGTTCAAGGAGCTAGTAAAGATATGGAGGCCCCAGCTCGTTAATGAATGACAAAGCGTGCCGATGTTTAGCGGCTAAACCGCAAGTATCGACACTACCCAACCCACTTGCACATAACGCGTAAAAGGAAAATGACTTGCCGAACTTGATCCCCACTTTGAACGATGTGAAGTCCCTGGATGGCCGAATCTACGCATTGCTTTCGACTGACGAAGTCCGCGTGTTGGACTTCTACCGGACGCAGGGTCGGAAGTTTGACGTTCTCGTATCGATCGTCAACGAGGCCGATCCGGTGCAACTCGCTGCGGCACGTTCGCAAAACGAAGCCGTGGATATAAAAAAGTGGGCCAACAGCCGAGTCTCCGTCACGATCGGCCCGGCCGCAGAGTTGGAATGGGCTGCGCGGGCATGACCGCCGTGGCAACGACGCCTTCACGCTTAAGCGCCCCATCCCGGTCAGCCCCAAAATGCGCTGACCGTGCAAGGTAGCCCTCAGACGGAAATTGTCATTTTCAGAAGACGACTGCACCAATCAGCGCGGTTTGAAGCCCGTTGTGCATACGGCTCCTGACAGCCAGATATCAGGACTCCTCTGCACGGAACTCGTCTATGCTTAATACTCGTGTGCACCAAAGCGAGGTGGGCATGGCGACCGATACCACACCGATTACCGAGCACGGCGTAGCCACCCTGCCAGATGAGGCATGGGAGCGTGCGCGCCGTCGCGCGGAGATCATCGGGCCGCTGGCACAGTCGGAGACGGCAGGACATGAAGCGGCTGACGCGGCAGCCCAAGCACTGGGTCTGTCCCGGCGGCAGGTCTACGCCCTGATCCGCCGTGCCCTGCAAGGCTCGGGGCTGGTCACTGATCTAGCTCTTGGGCAGGCGAGCGGCGGCGAATGTAAAGGCCGCTTGTCGGAATCGGTCGAACGCATCATCCGCGAGCTACTGCAAATGCGCTTCCTGACCAAGCAGAAGCGCAGTCTGGCGGCCTTCCACCGTGAAGTTGCGCGAGCGTGCAAGCTGCAAAAGCTGCGGGTGCCTGCACGCAATATCGTGGCTTCGCGGATCGCCGCTCTCGACCCGCTCAAGACCGCGTGCCTTCGGGAAGGCCAAGAGGCGTCCCGCACTCTGCAAAGTGCCGGCGGCGTTCCGCCGCCAGGCTCCGCGCCGCTGGAGCAGGTACAGATCGACCACACAGTTATCGACCTGATCGTGGTGGACGAACGCGACCGGCATCCGATTGGACGTCCGTAAATAGCCGGGCACACTGAAGGGCCAAAGAGTGGAAGAAAGTAAGGATAAGAACGAAGCCGCATTGGTGGCTGCAACCGCAACTCGCTCGAAGGGCTGGCTCAACCGCACCGTCGCCGGCGCTGGGATCACCAGCGCCCTGGGTGACTTCTGCTATGAGACGACAACCGTCATCCTGCCTGGCTTCCTTGCCGTGCTGGGACTGCCGGCCAGCGTACTCGGCACCATCGAAGGTATCGCTGATGCGGTGGCCAGCTTCACCAAGATGGCTTCAGGCTACGTCGCAGACAAACTGGGCCACCGCAAGCTGTTGGTCCTCGTGGGCTATGGCCTGACGCCGCTCGGGCAGGCGCTGATTGCACTGGCGGCCGGGTGGCCGCTGATCTTGTTTGGGCGCATGGTTTCCTGGTTCGGCAAGGGGCTGCGCGGACCGCTGCGCGATGCCATCGTGATCCAGGCGGTGACGCCGGAAACCAAGGGCCGAGCCTTTGGATTCCACCGGGCTGCCGACACAATCGGCGCAGTCCTCGGCCCGCTATTGGGTGTCGCTTTGTTGGGATGGGCGCAAGGACTGCGTTGGGACGGTGCGGCCGGCCCGTTCCGGCTTGTGCTGTGGCTATCGGCCATTCCTGGCGCGCTGGCCGTGCTAGCCTTCCTGACGCTGGTCCGGGACCCACAACACTCGCCTAATCCGGCGCTCAAGTTCTTCAGCTCGTTGCGCACCCTGCCGGCGCGCTTCAAGCGCTATCTCGGCGCGGTCGGCCTGTTTGGCATCGGCGATTTCTCGCACTCGCTGCTGATCCTGGCCGCGACCACTCTGCTCACACCCTCGATGGGCGTGGTGAAGGCCGCTCAGGTCGCCGGCCTGCTCTATGTCTGGCGCAACGTGGTGCAGGTCGTGCTGTCCTACCCGGTCGGCGCCATGGCGGATCGAGTCGGCCATCTACGCATGTTGGTCGGCGGATACGTGCTGGGTGCCCTCACGGCTGTCCTGACGGCGCTTGCGTTCTGGCTTTCGGTGGACAGCGTGCCGCTGCTCGCCGCCATCTTCTTCGTTGCAGGCTTATACGTGACCGTCGAGGAAGCGCTGGAATCCACGGTGACGGCGGAAATGGTGCAGTCCGACACCCTTGTGATGAGCTACGGCGCACTGGGCACGGTCAACGGCACGGCCAAGTTCATCTCCAGCGCCACAGTCGGTGTGGTGTGGACTGCTGTCTCGCCGACTCTCGGTTTTGGCTTGGCGGCTTTGCTGATGATGGCTGGGACGCTGGCCTTGCTCCGCGTCGGGAACGAGTAGCGTGCGGAGACAACCATTATGACCAAACGACTAATCTCGAACGCCAAACAATGGGCGCGAACCATCAAGCGGGACGTGCACGCAATTTGGCTTGCCGCTCGTGATCCACGCACCCCATGGTTCGCAAAGGCGCTTGCACTGGTTGTCGCGGCCTATGCCGTCTCGCCCATCGACTTGATCCCCGACTTCATTCCTGTGCTTGGCTATGTTGATGACATCATCATTGTTCCGCTCGGGATCATGCTGGTCGTGAGGCTTATCCCGCAAGAGGTAATGAACGAGCACCGAGAAACCGCCGCCAAAGCCATCGCGCGTCCGGTAAGCCGCATGACGGCGGGCGTGTTTATCGCCATCTGGATCGTCTGCGCCACCCTCTTGGTCAGACTGTTCTTGTGAATATGTCTAACCGTGGCTTAGCTAGTGCGGCCCGCTTCTGACGTTGCATGCAGTCATCTTCTGAAAACGGCAGAAATGTGTCAGGAAGAAATCTATAACCTTTGACAGCTATGGCCATCTGGACAATGGTCCCTGACAAGATCGAGGAAGAGGAAACCCAGGTCGCAAAGAAATTCGGCGTCTTTGGTGCAACGCTAATCACCTTCTTCCTCGCGGAGATGGGCGACAAGACGCAGATCGCTACGGTCGCGATGGCGGCGTACTATGCTGCACCGCTGATGGTGGTCATCGGCAGCACGCTCGGCATGCTGATTGCAGACGTCCATGCTGTTTTCGTTGGTGACAAGCTTGCCAGCAAGATGCCGATGAAGCCGGTGAGCTCGATTGCCGCTGCAATCTTAGCGCTACTTGGCATTGCGACACTGCTCGGAGCGGGTTCGAAGCTCGGTTTTTAGACCTTCGAGTGTCAACGTCATCGATTGGACCACGCGCTCATCGATGGCGCTGATTCATGTGCTTGGTACTATACCCCCCTATGTTATTTGAAAGAAGGTACGCATGAGCCACACCATTCGTGAAAAAGCCAAGCTGCTGGCCAGGGTGCGTCGTATCCGAGGTCAGGTCGAGGGGCTCGAACGTGCACTTGATGCAGAAAAGGGGTGTGCCGAGATCCTTCACCAGATCGCAGCAGCACGCGGCGCGATCAACGGACTGATGACTGAGGTGCTGGAAGAGCACATCCGAACACATATCGCCGATCCAGCCATCACCAGCGATGCCGAACGTACACAAGGCGCAGACGAGCTGATCGATGTTTTGCGCGCCTACATCAAATGAGAACCGCCATGCATACCGAAAAACTTTCCGATTGGGTTCACGACCACGTTTTCCACACAAGCAATGAGGCGGCTGAGCGCAGCACGCGGGTGGTGATGTGGATTACCGCGATCACCATGGTGGTTGAAGTTGCCGCTGGTTGGTGGTTCAACTCGATGGCCCTGCTGGCCGATGGCTGGCACATGAGCTCTCACGCGGTGGCCATTGGCCTGTCAGCCTTCGCCTATGCCACGGCCCGGCGGTACTCCCAAGACCCTCGCTTTGCCTTCGGTACCTGGAAGATTGAGATTCTGGGCGGATTTGCCAGCGCCATCTTCCTTGTGGGCGTGGCAGTGATGATGTTGGTGGGTTCGATGGAGCGGATCGTCTCTCCGCAGCCCATCCAGTATAAGGAAGCCATCGTAATTGCCATCCTCGGATTGGTGGTTAATGTGGTGTGTGCGCTGATCCTGGGTAAAGCGCATCACCACGATCACGGGCATTCACACGGTCACGATCATGGACATGCACACGGTGACCATCACGATCTCAACCTGAAATCCGCCTATGTGCATGTGATTGCCGATGCCGCAACCTCGGTGTTGGCCATTGCAGCGCTGTTCGGAGGCTGGATTTTCGGCTGGTCGTGGCTGGACCCCCTCATGGGGATCGTCGGCGCAGTGCTGGTTGCCGTGTGGGCCAAGGGTTTGATTGCCGATACAGGAAAGGTCTTGCTTGACCGCGAGATGGACCATCCGGTTGTCGACGAAATTCGTGAAGTGGTTGAGACGGGAGCCGACGCGGGAGATACGCGGATCACCGATTTGCACGTCTGGCGCGTCGGCAAGCAGGTGTACTCATGTGCCATGACGGTGGTCACACACGACCGTTCGCTTACTCCGGACACAGTGCGTCAACGCCTTTCCGTTCACGAAGAGATCGTCCACTCGACCATCGAAATGCACTACTGCGACGGTGGATCGGGTGGGGTGCCACAGGTAGCATGAGAACCTTTGGCCTCTATGTCGTCACAGCACTGGCTGAAATCGTCGGGTGCTATTTGCCGTGGCTTCGGCTTAAGCAGAACGGATCGGCTTGGTTGCTTGTACCTCCGTAGCGAGCCTGGCTGCATTTGCGTTGCTGTTGACCCTGCATGATGCGGCGTCCGGCCGCGTATACGCCGCATACGGTGGGGGCGTACATCGGCGTGGCCGTCCTCTGGCTATGGACGGTAGATGGCATTCGCCCTTCCAGTTGGGATGTCTTGGGAGTCGCGGTGGCCTTGGCGGGTATGAGCATCATTGCTTTTCAGCCGCGCTGAGATGCTATGAGCCTGACCTAAGCCGCTCATTTAGTCCAGTCCCGACATGGCCTGGTTAGCACCTAGCGTGCTTTATTTTCCGTTTTCTGAGATGACCCCATTTAGTGGGGGGCTTCCTGCAGGAAGTTCACTGACGAGTATTTCGCGCAACCGAGTACTTACTAAGGCTGCTGCGCTAATTGGAGCAACGAGAACTAGACCCTTGTGCCGAAGGTCTCAATTCTTCTTTCCTCTCGAGGTCGTCTCTGAAGGCGGAAAATAAAGCGAGCCAAGCCAATCCCAGCCCTCCCTTGCGATAACAGTAACGGCTCGCCTCAGTGGCAGCTAAGTTTTCCTGCGTACCTTCTCTCCACGGTGCAAATCTCTGCACCCTTCTGGAGATGCTCATGTACCGCTACACCAAACTCGCCCTGCTGGCCATCGCCATTGCTACGACTGGCGCTGCAGCCTATGCCGCCAAGGGCGGCGTGGAAAACGACGCCCTGGCGATTACTAAGGCCAAGATTGCTCTCACCCAGGCCGTCACCGTTGCCGAGCAGCACGCCAATGGCAAGGCATCACGCGCCGAGTACGAAAACTCGAAGCAAGGCTGGGTCTACGACGTGGAAGTTGTCAGCGGGGCAAAAGTCTTCGATGTCCGGGTCGATGCCGAAAAGGGCACGGTCATCTCGTCTGCCGAGGACAAGGCGGATCACGATGATGGCCACGACAAGCAAGACTGACCACCCGCCAGTGTGGCCGGATCGCGCATGACGCCGTGATCCGGCCCGGAGACTTGATGGAACACCTCAACCAAACAATCTTCCTGTGGCTCAATGCGCCAGAGCACCCGAATGCTCAGGTGATTACGCTGGCCACTTTCTTTTCGGAATGGCTCATCTGGGCCGTCCCGATTCTGATCGGCATCGGCTGGCTGCGTGGCAACGAGAACACCCGCAAAACGCTGCTGATCGCTACCGCGTCCGGCTTGGTTGGACTGCTGGCCAACCAAGTCATCGGCCTGGCTTGGTCGCACCCCCGGCCTTTCATGATCGGGCTGGGGCATACACTCATTCCCCACGTTGCCGACTCGTCATTTCCCAGCGATCACCTGACGCTTTGGTGGTCGGTTGCCTTCAGCATTCTGATGCAGCGAGGACTGCGAAGAGTTGGTATCGCTTTGGCACTGTTTGCCCTCCCCATCGCCTGGTCGCGTATCTACCTGGGGGTTCACTTTCCGCTGGACATGGTTGGTGCCATCGTGGTCGCAGCGTTCAGTGCCGCTCTGACGCTACACGGAGCACGTTGGTATCTGGGACCGATCTACCGATTGGCCGCCTGTATCTATCGCAAGTTGTTCGGCAGGCTGATCGCGCTGGGATGGGTGCGCGAATGAGCCTATGGATCGGCTAAGTCTGCCTGGTCAGACTGGCGGCAACCCCTTTCACCTCGGCAGGAGAACACCATGAACAATTTGCCCACGGTCCGAGCAAGCAACTGGCTCAATAAAGTCCCTGAAGTAACGCTGTCGTTCTGGATCATCAAGATCATGTCCACCACGGTGGGCGAGACAGGGGCCGACTTCCTGGCGGTCAACGCGGGCTGGGGCCAAGGCGTGACCCTTACGGTCATGGCGGCTTTGCTGGCAGCCGCATTGTT
Organism: Achromobacter spanius; assembly: GCF_003994415.1. Lineage (NCBI taxonomy): Bacteria > Pseudomonadati > Pseudomonadota > Betaproteobacteria > Burkholderiales > Alcaligenaceae > Achromobacter > Achromobacter spanius. Next base: position 999,974 of record NZ_CP034689.1, read on the forward strand.
CATGCAGTTGCGTACTCGCCGCTACACCCCTTGGACCTACTGGCTGACAGTATTGCTGGTCAGCGTGGTCGGTACCCAGATAACTGACCTATTAACCGATGGCCTGGGTGTCAGCCTATACGTCAGCACCTCGGTTTTCGCCGCGGCGCTCGCCGCGATCTTCTTTTTCTGGTATCGGGTTGAACGTATCCTATCCATCCATGACGTCGTGACGCGCAGGCGGGAACTGTTCTATTGGTCCGCCATCCTCTGCACGTTTGCGCTGGGCACCGCTGCCGGCGATCTGGCGACCGAGGCGCTGGGCTTGGGCTTTACTTGGGGCGCAGTCGCCTTTGGTGCGCTGATCGGCATCACCTTTGCCGCATGGCGCATGGGTGGAAACGCCGTGTTGACCTTCTGGATCGGTTACATCCTGACCCGTCCCTTCGGCGCTGCGCTCGGCGACCTGCTGACGCAAGCCAAGACGTATGGGGGCCTCGGCATGGGGGCTATGTGGACCAGCGCCCTGTTCCTCTCCATCATCGTCATGCTGGTGGCCGTTGCGCAGTTCGGCATGAACGCAGGACGCTCCGCCCAAGCCGCCAAGTAACCCTCTTCTCAATCTCCAAGGAGAAACCATGCGCAAGCAGCACTCTATCGCCCGCCTTGTCGCAACAGCTTCGGCGGTGGCACTCGTAGCCCTTGCCGCCGGCTGCTCCAAGCCTGCCGACCAAGGCGGCACGAGCGCCGAGCCTGGTGCCGCGGCCAACGCCAGCACGAAATCGCCGGGTAAAACTGCTTCCAAGCTGGGCGACCTGACCGCATTTCGCAATATTGCTGCCGATGTAGCCGCCATCGTAGACAACGGTGATCTGCCCATCGCCAAGACACGTATCAAGGATTTGGAGACGGAATGGGATTGGGCCGAGGCAGGCCTGAAACCGCGAGCCGCCAACGACTGGCATGCCCTCGACAAGGCCATCGACAAGGCGTTGGCAGCACTGCGCGCTGATACGCCGAATCAAGCCGACTGCAAGGCTGAGATGGGTGCCCTGCTAAAAACCTTCGACTCACTCGAAGGCAGGAACTGAACATGGACATTGCCAGCTGGGTCCAAAGCTGGGGCCTACCAGCCGTGGGCGTCGGAAGCTTTCTCGAAGGTGAGTCCGTACTGCTGATCGCTGGCGCCGCCGCGGCGCGCGGCCATCTTTCAATCCAGGCGGTAATGGCCGTGGCGGCCGTGGCCAGCTTTATCGGAGATCAGTTGTTCTTTCTGATCGGTCGGTACTACGGCTCCACCCTGCTGGCGCGCTTTCCTGCGTTGCAGCCACGCGCTCTGCGGGTAGCCCTGTTGCTCGAGCGTCATCACCTGCCACTGATTCTGTCAATCCGCTTCCTCTACGGCCTGCGCGTCGCCGGGCCGATCGTGATCGGCATGAGCCGCGTGCCTTGGTCGCGCTTTCTGGTGCTCAACTTCGTTGGTGCCGTGTGCTGGGCCATGCTGATTGGCGGTATCGGCTACGGCACGGGTCATGCACTGGCGTACGCACTGCAAAGCGTCGATGCCGATGAGCTTTGGGGCCTGGCGCTGCTGGCCGTATCGGTTTCCCTCACCTGGCTGATCGCGCGACACAGCCCTCGAGGGACATCGGGTAGAGAGGGGGCACATCCCGATCTGACTCAAGCAGCAAAGAACCACATTTGGAGAAGAAAATGAACACCAATGAATCGATGGCCAGCCTCCAAGATGCATTGGCCAAAGTGCCCGAAGTTACGCTGGGCTTTTGGCTCATCAAAATCGCCGCCACGACGCTCGGCGAAACTGGAGGCGACGCTGTCTCGATGTCCATGAACCTGGGCTACCTGGTCGGCACAGGCATATTCGCAGTGATCTTCCTGGCCGCCGTCGTCGCGCAGGTCAAGGCCAAGAGCTTCCACCCCTTCCTGTATTGGGCCACCATCATCGCTACCACGACAGTCGGCACGACGCTGGCCGATTTTGCGGATCGTTCACTCGGAATCGGGTACGCTGGCGGTTCGAGCTTGCTGCTGGTCTTGTTGCTCGGTTCGCTCTTAGTCTGGCATCGCACCCTCGGCTCTGTGTCAGTGAGCACCGTCAGTTCACCCAAGGCCGAAGCGTTTTATTGGCTGACAATCATGTTTTCCCAGACTCTGGGCACGGCGTTGGGTGACTGGACGGCTGATACGGCGGGCCTGGGCTATACAGGCGCAGCCGTCGTGTTCAGTGGGTTGCTTGCTCTGATTGTGGCAGCCTACTACTGGACGGATCTATCCCGCACGCTACTTTTCTGGGCGGCGTTCATCCTGACCCGCCCGCTAGGTGCCGTGGTAGGGGATTTTCTGGACAAGCCGCTGAGCGCGGGCGGTCTGGCCCTGGATCGCTACTCCGCGTCGGCCGCGCTGCTGACATTCATGCTGACCGCCATCTTGCTCTTCAAGCAACGTGCAGCCAGGACCGCACATTAAACTTAAGCCGCAGCGCAAGCGGCGCGGCAGTCTCCAGGAGAGAAAATGAGCAAAACCGAAGCCATTCACTACGACGGAATCAGCAAGATCTTTCACTGGCTCACCGTCATCCTCATTTTTGCCGCCTTTGTTCTCGGCCCCGGAGATTTCGGACGCCTGGTCCATGCTAATGGCGATCCCGGCGCACGACTGGACATTGTGTGGCACGAAACATTGGGAATAAGCATCTTTGCACTAACCTTTCTGCGCCTGTTGTGGGTTGCCCTGCGCTCGGGCGCGCCTGATCACAAGCTCGAACCCAAGCTGCGTCTGGCCTCCAGATTGATGCACATTGCCTTATGGACCCTGCTGTTTGCATTGCCGTTGACCGCTTTGCTTACACTGGCATCGGAAGGCCAACCGCTGACGCTGCTGGGCGGTTTGCGCATTACCGAATTGCCTTGGATCGCTTCCGCTCCGGTCCTCGGCGTGGCCGATTGGGGCGATATCCACTCCTTCCTGGGAGATGCCATCATCTGGCTGGCGGGCATTCATGCAGTTGCCGCCCTCTACCACCACTTCGTACTCAAAGACGGCGTATTCAGATCAATGCTGCCTTGAGCGGCTTACCCAGACTGCATGGAGAACGTATGCGGGTTTTGCTGGTCGAAGACGACCTCATGATTGGCGAGGCGGTCCAAGGCGCATTGAAGGACGCCGCGTACGCGGTCGATTGGGTGCGGAATGGGCAAAGCGCGCTGGCGGCATTGGGCTGCCAGCATTACGACCTGCTTCTGCTGGACCTTGGCCTGCCGGGCAAGGACGGGTTGCAGGTCCTGCACGATGTCCGCGCCAGCGACAACGGCGTGCCGCTGATTATCATCACCGCTCGGGACGGGCTCGATGACCGGCTGCGCGGCCTGGATGGGGGGGCCGACGATTACGTGCTCAAGCCTTTTGAGATGACGGAGCTTCAGGCCCGCATGCGTGCCGTGCTGCGCCGCAAAGCCGGGGCATCCAGACCGGTGATGAGCAATGGCGTGGTTTCCCTCGATTTGGCCACCAAGGAGGCGCATGTCAAGTCCGCCCCTGCCCAGCAACTCTCCAATCGCGAGTTCTCGCTGCTGCAAGCCCTGCTGGCCCGGCCGGGAGCCATTCTCTCGCGCAGTGAACTGGAAGATCGCATATACGGGTGGGGCGAAGAGGTCGAAAGCAACGCCGTTGAATATCTGATCCACGCACTGCGACGCAAGCTCGGAAGCGACATTATCAAGAACGTCAGGGGCGTCGGATGGATGGTCTCAAAAAACGTTTGAACGAATCGGTTCAGCTCAAGCTGTCCTTCACCCTGTCGCTGGCCATCCTCGTGGTGGCCGTCGTGGCAGGTGTCTTCTCGTTCCTATCGGCCTTCGACGAAGCCCATGAGCTACAGGACGATGTTCTACGCCAAGTGGCACAGCTCATGGATCGGCAGCGCCTGTCACCGGCCCCGCCGACGACAGATGTTCGCCCTATTGATATCGATGAAGAAGCGCGTGTGATCGTCCAGCGCTTGGGTGAAGCCAATCCATCTGAGGCAAGCGTGGATGCAGGGGGCACGCTTCCCCTTCCGAAGACTCTCGCTGATGGGTTGCACACGCTCGAGGTCGGTGGTGAGTCGTTCCGGGTGCTGGTCAAGACCACGGCTGCAGGTGAGGGCATCGCCGTGGCGCAAGAAGCGGGCTTCCGCAATGAAATCGCCCGCGACGGAGCATTGCGCACCGTGATGCCTTTTCTGATTCTCGTGCCGGTACTGCTATTGATCGTCGCCGATCTGGTGCGCAAGATGTTCCGCCCCATTGCCGCGCTTTCCGAGGAAATCGACCGGCGCGCCGAGCAGGAACTGCACCCCATCGAAGACCGTCACCTTCCGGCCGAGGTGCGCCCGTTCGCCGTTGCGATCAATCGCCTGCTCGCCCGTGTCGGCCAGTCTATGGAATCGCAGCACCGCTTTGTGACAGACGCCGCACACGAGCTGCGCTCGCCTTTGACTGCGCTCTCGCTGCAAGCGGAGCGGCTGGGAGATGCGGAAATGTCCGGCCTGGCACATGAGCGACTGACGGTCTTACGCCAAGGTATCGAGCGCGGCCGAAGCCTGCTAAATCAACTCCTAACTTTGGCCAGGGCACAGTCGGCCACTGACGCACCAAAGTTGCCGGTATCCCTCCAAAGCATCTACCGCCGTGTGCTGGAAGATCTCATGCCGTTGGCCGAGGCCAAGCACATCGACATCGGGGTCGAAGGCACGCAAGACGCAGAAGTGTGGGCGAGCGAGATGGACATGATCGCCCTGGTCAAAAATCTGGTCGACAACGCTATTCGCTACACGCCGGAGGGCGGGAGGGTCGATCTTTCCGTGGGGGCATCAGAAGGGAAAGCCGAGCTTCGTGTTCAAGACAGCGGGCCTGGCATTCCGCAGGCCGAACGGGACCGGGTTTTTGATCCCTTCTACCGCACGCTCGGCAACGAGCAGATCGGTTCGGGACTGGGGCTGTCCATTGTCCAAACGGTCGCCCATCGCGTCGGCGCAGAGATTCGGCTCGACTTCTCAGATGAAGAGAGGCAAATCGGCTTGAGTGTCATCGTCCAATTTTCAAGATCCGGCTCGCCGCACGCATCGGATTAGTGGTTCGCGTAGGCTACATCCTAACTTGGCGTCAAGATCGGCTCGCGAAATGCGTCAGTTTAGGATGATGTTGTTCCTTTCGGAAGACGACTAAACGGAATTTCATGAGTCGGATACACCAGAGATCAGCGGCCATGTATTTGCATTCAATCAGTCTGCCATCATCACCGCAGCGATTGCTTCAGCGTCCACGCGGCGTCTCTATGCTTGGCGCCTGCTTCATGGCCCGCCGTGGGGTCCGCGTCGCGACGTTTGGGAGAGTGGCCAGCATCAACGATAGGGTATGGGCTTTTAGACTCGGCTGGGTTCCGCCGATGGCGCTATCTCTACAAACGAATCCGAGATGAAATGCCTTTCGTCTTCAAATAGCTGGGTTGAATATGGTGCAACAGCCGGTTGACTGCGTAAGCCTATTAGAGGCTTACGCGAACCAGGTTTTCGAGCGCGAACAAAATGCCTCATCTGTCAAAATATGACCCGCCGTAATACGGGCGAGTGTTGCCAAGAAGATCTCCAAGGGCGATGCGAAGAGTTGATATCGAGGGTCCAATGAGCTTTGATCTGTTTACGCCACAACATTGAATTTTTCCGGATATGTATAACCTCAGCACGATTGAGCTCTGGAACGTTGCTGCCTTTGAATTTCTTCGCGCAGCCACTGATACTCCTCATTTATTGGCCAAATTAGGAGCATTACTGACTGAGCTGCCCGTGTACTTGGCCGTCGCCCTGATATTGGTCGACTTATGCCGGCGCCGCGATGGGGCGACGGCCACCGTTTTGATTGTGGCGTGCGTTGCAGCTCGACTGATGGAGGCGTTGGCCAATCTTTACATTTACCACGCACGTCCCTTCGCTGTGGGGTTTGGTCCGGCGCTGATTTCTCATGCCGCCAACAATTCCATGCCCAGTTCGCATGTCACTTTTGTTTGGACCATAGCGATGGTCACTGCGTTTGGCGGGCGCTGGCCTTTGGCTGGGACACTAATCCTGTTGGGCGCCGTGTTGGCATGGGCACGCATCTATGTGGGCATCCATTGGCCATTAGATATGGTGGGCGCGGCCCTGGTCGCAGTGGTATGCGCAGCTTTGGGAAGCACAGCACAACACTGGGGTGCCAATTTCGTTAGAGGCCGACAATCGTAAACGTGAATTCGTTGATTGCTTGTATTCCCTCTTTGAATCGTCAAAGCAGAGAAGTGAAATAATCACCTGGGCATCTGGCGCACCTACTATGCTGACTTCCTTTATGGCCCGGCAGTCGAATTCATAGAGGCTCTGACAATTTCGCTCGCCGTCGTGGTGGTTGCAAGGACGGGGATCCGCATTGTCGGGAACTGCCGTGGCAGCCGCTGTGCTTATTGGAATCATCGCTGCGCATGATCCGTCGCTCACCGGAATTCGGTTGCGCATTGTCCAACTGTTCGTGGAAACGCTCCTGCTTCTCTTCGGCTTTCGCTAGCTTCGCAAGGCAATATTGCGAGCGGCCAGAGTCTTGTCGCTGCATGAAGAAACATTAGCGCTCGAAAAAGAGGCAGTCTGATCGAAAACGTCGCCCGCAAGGCCATGCGCCCGGTCGACAAGCATAAGTCGTGTGCCCGTATGCGCGCGGAAAAGTGGACGACAAGGACGCTGCGCCTCCTCACGCAACGTGGTCGGCACCCGAATATCTGATGTTGGTGGAAATGGCCAGTTTGGGGTTCGGCTGGACTGAATTGCCCCGTTGCATGATTCAGCGCCTTGGCCGCGACCCGTTGGTGGAATCGTCGCTGCCCGGGTGGGCCGCGCCACATATCTGTCGACGCTGTGTGGCCCACCCACCGCGCGCTAAGGTCGGCAGGCGCATGGCTGCTCGAAAGCCTGACACGGGACCGCACCACGCCGACCTGACCGCGCGGGGCGCGAAGTTCAGGGGGTGGGCAGCCGCGATATACGCACGCCGTTGGCGTTCATCCAGTCGCCCAGCTTAGGGCTCGCCAACACGTCGAATTCGGCCCGCCGTTGTCGGGACATGGCATTGCCCTCTTGGCCGTTTATCGCGGGATGGCACATTAGCAGGTCGCCGTCGCGCGCGTTGAACAACCAGTTCTGAAGCAGGCCGGCGTAGCGCCGCTTGCCGCCGTTGAATCCATACACACCCAGCAGTCGGCGATTGGTGCGCAAGCCGTCACGGCTGGCCTGACGCGCCAGCGCCGCCGCCCCCAACGCGCCGATGATGCGTGCTTTGATCGATTCTTTCAGGGGAATGCCGCTCAATGTGCCCGGCGCCGTCTGGCGCAGCCACGGGCGCTGTTCGCCAAAACGCCGCTTCAACTGCGTCAGCAATTGATCGCGCACGCCTGGCAGTTGATGCACGTGTTGATGGCCGTCGATGTAGTCGGGCGCTCGCCCCAGCCCCGCTTCAAAGGCATCGAACTGCCGGTTCAACTGCGCGTGCACCCATTCCATGTCCAGCCGCCCTGTGTAGGCGCTGATGACGACTTTGCTCAAGGATGGCATGGACTCAGCGCCCGCGCCCAGCGATTCGGACAGATTCACATGCAAGCCTACATCCACGTTGCGCGCGCCAAGCCGGCCGGCGTTGGCGGCGAAAGTCGGACCGAGCGCCAGGCAGCTAACCGCACTGATGCGCCCCATGTCGGCCAGCGTAATCATGCCTTCATCGATATCGGCATTCATGCCAAAATCGTCGCCGCAAACCACGACTCGTTTGCTCATTGCAGTCCCTCGCAATTCGATTGCTCTCAGGCACTCATGCGCACTTTGCTTCGTCAAATCAGCTTTTTTGTCGCCGTCGGGTGCGCGGCGGCCGCAACGCATTGGGCGGTCGCAGTCGGCTGCGTCGAAACCTTCTCGCTGCAACCGCTGGCCGCTAATCTGGTCGGTTGGCTGGCCGCCTTCGGAGTATCTTTTTCCGGCCACTATCGGCTTACGTTCAAACATGCCCAAACACCTTGGTCCATAGCTATTCGCCGTTTCTTTTTCATTTCAGCGGCAGGATTTTTCATCAACGAATCTGCGTATGCGCTGCTGCTGCGCACCACCAACATCCGCTATGACGTGTTGCTGGCAATGATATTGATAATCTTGGCGTTCGCGACGTTTATCGCCAGCCGGTTATGGGCCTTTCGCAAGCCCCCGGTGTGACGCACTCGACGCCTCTTGCCGGGACGCGCTACTGCGTGGTAAGAATCAGAGAGACCGCGCCCCGTTGTCGGCGGACCGGCCCTGACGGCGGCGCACCACGTAGAGCGGCCGCCCTTTGACTTCGTCGAATATGCGCGCTACGTATTCGCCCACCACTCCCAACGAGATCAGATTCACCCCGGCAAAGAACAGCACGGCGGTGACGATGGTGGTCCAGCCCGACACGGGATTGCCCGAGGAAAGGTAGTCACCCACCAGATAGGCGGCGTACGACATTGCCATCAGCGCGAAGGCCACGCCGACCAGACTGACCAAGCGCAGCGGCCATGTCGTAAAGGCCGTCAAGCCGTCCAGCGCCAGACGGAACAACCGCATGCTGCTGAAGCGACTGTCGCCGTGCATGCGTTCGTCAGGCGTGTAAGGCAGCGCTTCGACTTTGAAGCCGACCCAGGCGTACAAGCCTTTCATGAAGCGAGTGCGCTCGGGCAATGCGTTTAGCGCATCGACCACGCCACGGTCCATCAGGCGGAAGTCGCCAGCATGCGCGGGGACATCAACGCCGCGCGCACTGCTTAGCAGTTTGTAGAACCAACGCGCACCGGAACGCTTCAGCCAGGATTCGTCCTGGCGCGTTTCGCGCACGGCGTAAACCATTTCAGCGCCGGCCGCCCACCGCGCCAGCATTTGCTCGATCAGCACCGGCGGGTGCTGCAAATCGGCGTCCAGGCAGATCACTACGTCGCCGAAGGCCGCCTCCAGGCCTGCGCTAAGGGCGGCTTCTTTGCCGAAGTTACGCGATAGCTGGACGTAGCGAAAGCCTTCATGTTGCGTCCATTCGGACATCAATGATTCCGTGCCATCCGTGCTGCCATCGTCCGCCACGAGGATTTCCCAGCGCGTACACAACGCCGACAAATGTCCGCGCAACAGCGGCAACAGCACACGCAGATTTTCTGCTTCGTTCAGGCATGGGATTACGCAAGTCACGCACATGTCATAAGGCACCTCGGCCGCCTTGCTGGACCACAGCGCTTCCAGCGGAAAGGTTTTGGCCAACGGCTGCGAGGGAATCGGATCGGGCCGGAATTGGATGCGCATGAGGCGGCAGTTGTCAGGATACAGGAATGCTATGACCCTAGTATGCGTGGCACCCCGTCGAATTTTCATGAAATGCCGTCACCGCTGCCGTCATCGTTAAGTTGCACAACAGTCTTTTCCTTACCGGCAGTCATGAAGTGCCCTGGAAGTGCCCTGGAAGTATCCAGGTTAAAACTAGAGGTAAGGTTGCTTCTCAACGCCCCGGGCGGCACGAGGAGAAGCCATGAAACGTCGATATTTACCGAAGGGCAGATCCTCTATGCGCTGTGACTAGCAGAGCCATGAATGAAGAATTGACACCTAAACCACTTGGCAATTCTGTGGTTCAGGGAAAGTTCTTCAAAAAACCGCCCGTTTGCAGATATTCCGGGTCGATTCAGCGGCTAAAAACCCAATCCAAACACGCTTATCCGAACCCGTGGATATGTGGATGATCGCTCCGCGACCGCCCGGCTCGCCGTACTCGGCCCGTGGACAACCGCTGATGGACAAACGGTGGACAGGCGCCGCCTGACCACGCGCTTGACCACAGGGTATGCCCACCGGCTACCCGGGCTTCTCCCACATACCCACCGGCCCCCATCAAGCAGCCACAAAACAGACAACTTCTAAACAGGTCCCCAAAGGTACTACTGAGCGTAGTTCTGCAGAAGCAAAGCCATACGTGGAATCTCTCACAGTTGCTGCCGCTACTGTCTTTCGTCACCGATGGCCTTCATCGCCTTTCCCAGTGATTGGGGTGTACAGTCATCCGGAGACGCGCAGTCCAGGCCTCGCGAGAGCTGACCAAGCCGATGCAGTTGGCGTCCCAAAGCCGTTCCGCAAGATCCACGAAGATCTTCCCGAGCCGGGTCTGCGGGCCGCTGTTTGCGACAAAAATCAGCAACAGTGTGCGTGCGAGCCGACATCCAACAGTCTCGGCAAACCCGTTGACGGTCACCCATAAAAAAGTGGTCCATTTTCATGTATGAAGTAGGGCTGCTTGGGCGCTTTTGGCCCTGACCCGAGGGCCTTCCACTCGTACCACCCGTCCACCGGCACGAGGATGCGGCCACTACCTACAAGCATTTTCCACGGCCAGCCTCCAGCCAGGACCTTGTCCAGGCGTGCGCAACTCATCTTGTACTTGGAACCCTGGGGCCTATACGTCCAGAACTGGCGGTCTAGCTCGTCAGCGCCTGCCAGGCGAGGCAAAGTGAGCGGGCGCGTGCCCGGGGGTATGTTGAATCGCGGCCCTGTCGGGTCCGCGAAGATCTGGCCCGGGTTGGTAAAGATCCGCTCAACGTAGTCCAGCGGGCCCGATTTCTGAACAATTCGACCGCACATCGATCACCTGTGTGAATGCAGATGTCCGGCCAGTATAGGCGCGTGCGTGCCGTACTGCAGGTGGCCAGCAGCAGGGGAGGGAAGGCAGTCTTGCGTCTTTGGCGATCATGACACGCTGTTCTCGCCGTCAAGTGCTGCGCAACGCCGGCGGCGCCGGCGCCGCTTGCGGCCAGGGGCCGGCAGGCCACTTGACCGCTCCGCTGCAGCGTATCCCAGGAACGCCGGGCAATCCCGCCCGGCACTGGAGATCCAGCCATGCAGTATTCCATCGCGTTCAGCACTAACGAGCACGCCATGGGCGCGCTCTTCGTACAGGATTCCGCGGGCGCGGTGCGCCCGGCTGCGCCGAAAGAGATCCTCGCTGCAGCACGCGAGGTCGTCCTTCAGGAGATCCAGCGGGGCCAGCTTATGAATTCGCCGAAGCTCTTGCGCGAGTTCCTGCAGCTGCGATTGAACCGAAGCCTGGAGCACGAGGTGTTCGGCATCATGTATCTGAACCCGCGCGCCGAACTGATCGCATATGACGAGCCGTTCCGTGGCACGTTGAGCAGCGCTCCCGTATATCCGCGCGAGATCGTCAAAGCTGCGCTGGCGCACAACGCGGCAAGCGTGATCCTGGCGCACAACCATCCGAGCGGTCATGCCGAACCGAGCTCTGCCGACATCAACATGACGCGTCAGCTCAAAGATGCGCTCGCGCTGGTCGGCACCACCGTACTCGATCACCTGGTCGTGGCCGGCAGCAGGATCGTCTCGTTCGCAGAGAAGGGCATCATGCCCTGACTTGCGGCGCCGGGCCTGGCGCTGGTGTCAGTCCTTGGGCGCATCTTTGCCCTGCGCGCACCAGGCGCAAGGGGCTTTCGAATACAAAGGGACTTCCTTCTGATGGCGAACTCCGCAGCCGTACTATCAATCGTCATCTTTATTCCTTTGGAGACGAATCATGGCGCAGATTGTTAGGGTTGGGGTAGACCTGTCGAAAACCGTCCTGCAGATCCATGCTGTTGATGACGCGGGCGCGACCATAGTCAATCGAGCCGTATCTCGAGAGAGATTCTTCGAGTGGTGTATTCAACTTCCAGAAGGATGCGTGGTGGCAATGGAAGCCAGTTCGGGCGCCCATCATATTGGGCGCAAGCTAACTGCGTTTGGCCTGGATGTGAAGATCATTGCCGCGCAGTTTGTTGCGCCGTACCGAATCCAGGGAAAAACCGGGAAGAACGATGCAAACGACGCAGCTGCGATCTGCGAAGCCGCTTCGCGACCGCACATTCATGCGATCCCGATTAAATCGGCAGAGCAGCAGGCAATCATGAGCGTGCATAAGGTCCGCGAGGGCGTTAAGGAAGAACGAACTGCGTGCATCAACAGGATTCGTGGACTTTTGGCGGAATTCGGCATCGGCGTCTCTCGTTCTCCGGAAGTGCTGCGACGTAGGTTAGCGGACATAATCGATGACGCTACCAACGAAATGCCAGCATTTGCACGCCTCGTAATCCGGCAGGCGTACTCACATTGGATCGAGCTTGAAGAGCATCTTGCCTGGTGTGATGACCGCATTAACGAGCATGTGAGGCGAGATCCCCAGGCGCGACGCGCGACAGAATTGGTGGGCATTGGCCCGATTACCGCTTCGGCTCTGGTCGCCTACGTCGGCGACTTTCGACAATTCAAGAGCGGAGCCCAGTTCGGCGCTTGGCTTGGGTTGACGCCCAAGCAGTCCTCAAGTGGAGGAAAGGCCAATCTCGGGAAAATTACAAAGCGCGGGAATTCCTACTTGCGGTGCCTGATCGTCACCGCCGCCAAGGCGGCAATTTTCTCGTGCGCGAAGAGAAATGATCCATCCTCAGTCTGGGCGAAAAAACTATGTGACCGTATCGGATGGCAGAAAGCGACCGTTGCTTTGGCCAACAAGAACGCCAGGATTCTGTGGGCGGTCCTGGCGCTTGATCGGAAATTTGATCGAGCGTACGTGAGTCCTAGCCCGTTCAGTACGTCATCATCCTGAGTCTGTGTAACGCATCGGCAGCTCGCAAGCGAAGATACTAGAACTGGTCAGACCGTCAGCAAGCAAGCTCGTATATGCCGCCGGCGTGAAGTTAGCGCCGACTTTCGAATGGAGCCTTGCTGAGCGGTTTGTATCTGGGTCCGCGTGATGTTAAGCGCACAAGACCGACTGTAGAAGCGCAGTCTGCACCATGTTCGTTCGTCATCTTCGAATCGGCGCTGCGTTCACGTATGCGTGTGTTCGTTCCCGTACGGTTCTTAATTAACGCTTTGATGGCAACTTTTCTATGGCTCTTGCAACGACCAGGAAGTCCCTGTAGCGGCATATAGCCGCTCGCTGCGCTCGCTTTATATTCCACGTCCCCTTGCCCCCGGCGCTTGTTCCGCAGGGCGCCAGTGCTCCCGTCCCGCCACCCGGCCGGGCCCTACTTCTGAGGAGCACGACATGACCCAAGCCACTCTTTCCGTCGCACGCCTGGTTCCCGATGGCGAACGCATGAACTTTCTCCCCAAGGCATATGGAAGTCGCCTGATGTTGCGCGGAGAAATCAGTGTCTACAACTGGCTGGATCGCCTGTCGCGGGAATACAGCGGCGGCTACTGGCACTACTACGAAATCCCGAACGGTTTCTATATGGCGCCGGCCGACTACGAGACGCTTCACATCGTATGGCCGATGAACTGGTGCGACCGGACCATGTCGGCGGACGCCGCCGGCATCGTGGCAACGCTGTACGCCCTGTGCGAACTGTGCAGCCAATACCGCAGCGACGACCTGGCCGAGAAGTACCACGCCCTGCGCGACTTCGCCGGCGAGCACGCCGAGGCAAAAGCCATTCTTGCAGCGATCGATTGACGCCATCCCGGCCCGCTTCGGCGGGCCTTTCTTCTTCTGAGCGCCATCAGGCCATCGTGGCTCAGCCCCTGCTAAGCGACGCTGCAGGGCAACGGCTGCGCTTTGAAGTTGCACCGTTGCAAGCCATACGGGGTGGCGGGTCTGCATTCCGGGTCAGTGTGCCACGGCGTTCTCGCGTTCAAGTGCGGCGCGGCGCCGGCTGCGCCGGCGCCACTTGCGGCCGCTGGCCGTCTTCGACACAAGCGCTGCGCTGCGCCGTGCCTCTCAAGTTCCGGGCATTCCCGCCCTGGCAACCGGAGAGACCACATGGCCAAAACCTCAAATGCACAACAATGCCGTTTCCTGAACGGCGCCGACGCCCATCAGAAGGAAATCGTCAGCCTCATTCGGCAGGTCGCGCGTACGCGTGGGATCGACCGCGTTTGGAGCGATTGGGTGGAGATCTGCGCGATCGCATTGGCCCGCGCCGACTTCATGCGGCGCGAGGCGCGGGAGCAGCGCTACTTGCAGGTAATCGCTCAGTACGAGCGGGCCGAGCTGGCCCTGCTGGTGCAAGCGTTCTCGCACTTGGTCATGGCTTACGAGGTCCGGGTTCAGGCAGCAGACTTTGGCGACGTGCTGGGCAGCACGTTCATGATGCTGGACATGGGCAACGCCGGCGCCGGCCAATTCTTCACGCCCTATGAGGTGTCGCGCCTGATGGGCAACATGATGATGGGCAATGGCCAGGATTTGGTCGACAGGACGAGCGTGCGGGGGGTCGTGCGCGTACTGGAGCCAGCCTGCGGCGCCGGCGGCATGTTGATCGCGGCGGCGCACGCGATGCACGATGCGCAGCTGAACTATCAGCAGTGCATGCACGCGACTGCGATCGACATCGATCAGCGCTGCGTGCATATGACGTTCATCCAACTGGCGCTCTTGCACGTGCCGGCCGTGGTGATACATGGCAACGGCCTCACGGGCGAGTGCCGGGAGCAGTGGTTTACGCCCGCGCACGTCCTGGGCGGTTGGGGCGCGCGGCTTCGCCGTCGCGAAGCGGAGGAGGGCGCTCGGGCGCTACCGCAGGCGCCGGCGGCCCCGGAAGAGATCCACGTCGACCAGGTGGCGGCCGACAGTCCATCGGCCGAGATCGATGCGCCGCCGCAGGCCATTCCGAAGGCGATCCGCCAAGCTGCTGCCGCCGGCCAGATGTCGCTCTTCTAGCGAGGTTGCGATGGCCCCTCTCGGGGCCTGGCGCGCCAGCCACGCGCCAACTGCGGACCATGTAGAGCCACAAGCACTGCACGGAGCATACAGTCGCATCCCACTCCCGCACGGACGCTAGGGCCGCTGCGCGCGGCTTTGTAGCCGCGGCCCCTTCTTCAAGGGCTTTCGCGGCATAAACCGCTCACTGCGTTCGCTATTTATTCCACGTCCCTTGACCGCGCTTTCGTGGGCTGCGCCCGCCTGCCCCGTGCAGTGCAATGCAGATCGGCTGACATTGCTGCACGCAAAGGAGCCAACCATGAGCCGTGTTGTCCTGGGCGATTGCCTGTCCGTTCTTCCCACCTTGCCGGATCGCTGTGTTGACCTGGTGTTGACCGATCCGCCGTACCTCGTCAACTACGTGGACCGCTCCGGCCGGAGTATTGCCAACGACCGAACCGATGAATGGATGACGCCGGCGTTTGCGCAGATGTTCCGCGTGCTTCGTGATGACGCGTTTTGCATTTCGTTCTACGGCTGGAATCGCGTAGATCGATTCTTCGCCGCGTGGCGCGCGGCAGGCTTTCGTGTGGTCGGCCACATCGTGTTTGCCAAGCAATACCAGTCGAATGCGCGATTCTTGGCGTACCAGCACGAGTCCGCCTACTTGCTGGCCAAGGGCCAGCCGGCGCTGCCGGCGACACCACTGCCCGATGTGCTGCCCTGGAAGTACACCGGGAATCGCCGCCATCCGACTCAGAAGCCGGTCGAATGCCTGACGCCGCTGATCGAAACCTTTAGCCGCCCGCGCGACATTGTTCTAGACCCGTTCGCCGGCTCCGGTTCCACGTGCGTGGCCGCCCGCCAAACCGGACGGCGCTTCTACGGGATCGAAATGGACCCCAAGTATCACGGCGCCGCAGTGCAGCGCCTTGCGCTGGCCAACCAGGAAAGGATCGCAGCATGAGCCGGGATGAAAACGAACTGAAGAATGGGTTAACCGCATACCTGCACGGCTACGGCCGCAACAATCGGGGCGGTTTGTCCGCGATCGCCGCATATGGCGCCTGGCCGGTGCTGGCGGAGCAGGAAATTGAACAACGCATGGGGCGATTCCTCGAAGCCTTGCCGCTGGAAGAATTGCGCGCCATCGCCCAGTCGACAATCGATCTGAACGAGCTGGCCAGCCAAGTGCTGGCCCAGCTGGACAAGGAGTGAAGCATGGCAATGCCCCAACTATCCAGCACTGCGAAACTGGCCATCGAAAACATCGTCCTGGAGATTCTGGACATGGAATGTACGGAACTTCAGTGGATCAGCTCCAAGGACTATCACGAAATACCAGCATGTGCTCTTTGGAGGGCGTTGCAGGCGGCGTACTTGGCCGGCATGGTGGACCATCACCGAAACGGCTGAACGGCATAGCCAGGCCTGGCGGCCTGGCTATCTCACTTGGACTATCAGACGTCCAAGGCTGTCCAGGGAGGCGCGCTCACAGTCGCCGGGTAGTGTTCAGTCTTTTGGACCAATCCGCGGCGACATGACTTTGGATTGCTCGGCGAGCCAAGGCGTCATCCGCGAATACCGCGCGCGCGCCGCCGACGCTCTCCCACGGTCCGCTCGGGGCATACTGCACTTCAGCTATGACCCCGTTTCCATTCGGCGATTGAATGGTCCGATACGACGCCCGGACTCCGTTGATAACCAGGGTACCGTCCAAAGTGGTTCTCCTCGTCCAAAAAATCCGCGCGCGATTTGCCTAAGAATGCCACCGCAAGATGGGTAGGGCACTAGGGATAAACACCCGTTCGGATCGGTGTGCCATATGCTAGATTTCGCACCTCTCTGACCTCGCGACGCGTTGACGCGGCCCCTGCGCCAAATGGACGAAAACAAGAAAAAAAGCCCACGGCGCAAAAAGCAGCCGGCCGCGCTGCATTGCTCGTTTTGCGATAAGTCTCAGAACGAAGTGCACAAACTGATCGCACGGGAAAACGCCCCTGGCGCGAGTGCGCTTGCAATCTGCAATGAGTGCGTAGATTTGTGTACCGAAATCATCAACGACCAAGGCTTGGTCGAGGCCGAAAACAGCCCCAAAGCCCTGTACGAGTACATCGTTCGGCAGAATCAAATCATCGACGACGCACGAGATAGGGCAAATAAGGCCCTGGATTTGCTGAATGTCTCGATGCCGCCGGGTTCCCAATCCCAGCACTGATTTTTTGATCACGACTCCCCATTGGGCGTGCCCCTGCGGCTGCGCCTACGGGTCGGGCCATCGCGCTTCGCGTTGAGCCTGGCCAAAGGGCCAGTCTCACCCCCTTGCGGGGCTTCAGTCCTACCCTCCCTACGGTCGGCTCACGCAGGCCGCCTTGCGGCCAGGTTGACCCGCGCTGCGCGCGGGTAGGGGCGTTCGGCGCGCGCCTGGCTTTGGTGTCGCCGCCCTGTCTCTCGCAAAGCATCCATTCCCGCGAGCCCTGTCCTAAAACGCCGACCGTACCACTGCGTTCCTCTCTCCAAGGGTCCGGTGCTCCCCCGTTCGGTGCTCGCCTTCGGCTGCGCTCCGCATGCGGCCTCTGCTCCGGCCCTTTCCAGTCGTCACTACGTGGCCACGGACGGCACGGACAGGCCTCACAGGAACGGATGCAAATAACGCGGAGGGAAAGACCATGACCAACCAAATCCAACAAACCTACGCTCGGACGACTTCTTCAGGATCGGTCAGCGCTGCAAAAACGCTCTTGAATGTAAAGGAAATAACCATGGCAAACACTGTTCAGACAATCGCAACGCCGAAGCCCGCAGTGGTGTTCCTTCGCGGCCTGGACGCCCGCGTCGCTCGCACCAAAGCAGCAGGGATGTTCGATGAAGACAGCCGTTTCATGGAGCTTGATCACGCGCAAATCCTCGCTCACGTTCAAGGCCGGGAAGACTTCACCCGTGGCCGTGACGCCGACGACGTACCGCCGTTGCTGGCCGATGTTGCCGAACTGGCAAGCGCATGGGTGGACGGCTGGAATGAAGCAGAAGAGTCCGTAGCCATGGCCGCATGTTCGGGTTGCAACGACGGCTCCGGCAATCCTTGCCCGCATCACGGCTGAGAGGGGAACCCAGATGCTAATCAAGTACGTAACGGACCAGATGGAAGGCGAGCCGGACATTCTGGCCGCACTGCGCCACCAGCCTTTGCTCCTGCGCGGCCTGGATGGATCGCCCCTGCACGTCCAGCAGGCACCGGCACACGGCTGGACACATGAGGGGCTTTGCGCTGTGCAACCTGAATCGGCCGTGATCGGCTGCGATGCGTTCCTGGGCACGTCCTGGGTCGGCTCAACCGAAGTCTAGTCAAACGAGGAAATCCGCCATGTCTTGCGACGTCGTTCTGTACACCCACCTGGCTTGCGTCCAGTGCGAGCTTTCCAAGGATGATCTTGCCGCGCGCGGCATCGACTTCACCGAACGCAGCGCTGCCGACTTCGCTCAAGCGCTCGCGGCAAAAGGCTATGACACCGCGCCGGTCTTGGCCGTCGCCATCGAAAACGAGTTGGTCGCATGGCAAGGCCACAGGGCCGACATGATTGAACTGCTCGCGGACCTATTCGATCTCGGGCCGGTTTCGGCCCGGGGCCTGCGCGATAGGGAATCTGCGGACGAAGCCGTGGTGACGCGCATCCAGGTCATGGAAGAAATCGGTAGGCATCAATTGAACGCTCAAGAGTTCTTTGCCGACTGCGGCAATCACCCGCTGTATCGCGGCCACGTGCTGCTGGAATGGCTTGGCTATTAAACGAAAAAGCCCCTGATCGGCGGCAACCGACAGGGGCTTGCACCTCGACCCACCCTTCGAAGGAGAACCGTGATGAACCACGACTTTATCAGATTGGCGAACGACATGCGCCGCGCCCACGTGCTGGGCCTTTCCTACCGCCTTCCGGCGATGACGGTGCGCGACCTTGCCACCCTCATCGCCGCGATGCAGGACGCGCCGGTCACTGCACAGCTGCACTAATTCCGATAAATCGAAGCAAGAGCACACACCATGAAGATCGACTCCAAAGAACTCGCCGCCATTCACGCCGCAAGCACCCGCACGGAGATCCCGCATTCCCAACTGCGCCTGAGCGAAAGCTATCAAGCTCGTCGTCCGCTGGATCCGAAGAAAGATCCTGAACTTTCGGAACTGAAGGCCACGATTAAGGCCATGGGCGGGCTGTTGCAAAACCTCGTGGTCGTTGCGTGCGCCGATGGCTTCTACGAAGTCTGCGCGGGCGGTCGGCGCTGGGCAGCGCTGGGGCTGTTGATCGAAGACGCCGTGTTCCCGGCAGACTACAGCGTTTCGTGCCTCGTGATTCCGGCCGAATACGCCCACCACGCCAGCCTGATCGAAAACATCGCCCGCAAGGCTATGCACCCGGCAGACGTGTATGAATCGTATGCCCGTATGCGCGCGGAGAAAAACTGGACCATCGAAGCCATCGCGGCCGCGCACGGCGCAACGGAATCCGCCGTAAAAAAACTGCTGGCTCTCGGCGCCGTTTCGCCCAAGCTCATGCAGCTATTCCGCGATGGCAAGATTGAAGTTGCCGATATGCAGGCGTTGGCGTCCGTTTCGGACCACGCCCGACAGGAAGCGGCATGGAAGGCGGCGCAGTCGGAACACTGGCACCGCGACGTTCATATCCGCAACCTCCTGGCGGAAACGGAAATGCTGGGCGACTCGGCCGCTGCCCGCTACGTGACAGTTGCTGCGTATGAGAAGGCGGGTGGAGAAGTGCGCCGCGACTTGTTCGAGAACGACACCTATCTGGCTGATCCGGATATGGCGCGAACGATGGCCCTGGCGAAGATGCAACGGTCCAAGCTCTTCAAGGCGGTATCGACCGAAGGCTGGCTGTGGGTGGAATGCCGGGTGTCTTTCGCATACGACGACAAGAAGCAATTCGGGGAAATCCAACGCGCCCACCTCGACCCGAGCAAAGCCCAGGCCAAGCAGATTGAAGCGCTGGAGAAAAAGGTGTCCACCGCACAGGAAAAGCTGGATGGCTTGCGCGCCGTTGAAGGCTACGACGAATCCGACCTCGATAAGGTTCGGGCATTGATTCGCGGCTACCAAGGCGAGATCCGCGCCATTCGCGACGAGCTTTACAACTACCCGGCTGAGTTGAAGGCAGTGGGCGGTGCCATCGTGCACCTGACCTATGACGGCGAGCTTACCGTCACCCGTGGCCTGATCCGCCAGGACGAACGCGAGGCCGTGGCGCACATCATGCGGGGCAAAGCTGGGGAGGGCGACACGACGGCGGGTGTGGACCTGCCTCCGGTCAAGACCCGGCCCGTGCATTCTGAGGCGCTGACCAACCGGCTCCAGGCGCAACGCGTCATTGCGCTCCAGGCCGAAATTATGGCCCGCCCGAACTTGGCGCTTTGCCTGCTCATTGAGCAGATGCTGGGCGACTTCGACGGGAGCCGGTCCAGCAGCGCCGGTGACTCATTCGACCTCGCATTGCGGCCAGCGCATCATGAGCTTGCGAACACGGACGCGGACATCAAGGGCTGCCCAGCCTGGGCGCGGGTTCAGGAGCAGATTGAAGCCGTCACCAAGAACGTACCGGAAGACGACGCGGCGGTGCTTCCCTGGCTGCTGGCGCAGCCGCAGGCGGACCTCATCGAATTGCTTGCCGTGCTCACCAGCATTTCAATTTACCGCCGCCAAAGCCATTCCTATGGCGCGGAGCCCCGGCACCTGGACCGCCTGGGAGAAGTGGTTGGGCTGGACATGAGCAAGTGGTGGAAGCCGACCGCGCAGTCGTACCTCGCCCATGTGTCCAAGGACCGAATCGCGGCTGTCGTTACTGACGCGGTCGGTGCGGAGCAGGCCAAGCCGCTGTTGGCGATGAAGAAGGCCCAGGCGGCGACCGCTGCCGAGCAGTTGCTCGATGGGAAGGGATGGGTGCCGGAACTGATGCGCGGGAAGCCATTGCTGTCGAACCCGGAGCCGATTTCGCAGGAGGCGGCAGCGGGAGAGTAAGCCACCGTTAGGAAAGGGAAGGGGGCAGCACGCCAATTTTGCGCGCCGCCCCATTGCATCGTGTATCGTTACGGGATACAATATCGCATGATCATCGGATTTCGCCACAAAGGTCTTGAGACCTTCTACCGCACCGGTTCAACCCGAGGAATTCAGGCGGCACACGCCAACAAGCTGGGCCGCATCCTGGCCCTGCTCGATGTGGCGAAGGGACCGCAGGATATGAATATCCCGGGCTATAAGTTGCATTCGCTCAAGGGCGGTCTGGCCGAGCATTGGTCAGTCTGGGTCAACGGCAACTGGCGCGTGACATTTCGCTTTACCGAGGCCGGTGCTGAACTGGTCGATTATCAGGACTACCACTAGGAGCCAATCATGATGCACAACCCTCCGCATCCGGGTGAAATTCTCCGGGAAGATGTAATTGCCCCCTTGGGGCTATCTGTGACCGAGGCTGCTGACCGGCTGGCCATGTCGCGGGTGGCACTTTCCCGGGTGCTCAATGGCAAGGCTGGTATCAGCCCGGATCTGGCTGTCCGGCTGGAGCATGCTGGGGCCAGTACTGCCCAGGCTTGGGTCGCAATGCAGGCCAACTATGATTTGTGGCAAGCGCTACAGCATGAGCAGCCGCCTGTTCGGCCCTTGGCCTCAACGGCAGCAGCGCACTGACCTAAACCATCCGCCAAAGCAAAAGGCCGCCCTAGGGCGGCCTTTTGCTTTGGATGTACCAACGGGTTTGGTATGGGGCGGCCTTTCCCACCGGCTGCGCCGGCGGGGCCGTCCTGCGGACTTCGTGAGCGTCCCCCGGACGCTCACAGGTGGCTTTAAGGCCCCCGCCGCCAGGGCGGCGGCGGGTCCCTTAAAGCCACCACACAGGACGCACCCTCCGGGTGGGTTCATCTCTTTGATTTTTTTGGGTTTCTCCTGAGTGGAGTTGTTTTCTTTTGTCTGACAACGAAAACGCGGAGGGCGGCGAAAGCCGCGTGCCTTCGAGCTGGTGAGGCCGTGCCCTCGTATACAAGATAGGTTTCGGACGCGCACGGCAGGAGCCCGGTGACACAACCGCGACATAGCCGCGACATAGCCGCGACACAACCGCGACACAACCGCGACACAACCGCGACACAACCGCCACATTACCGTGACATATCCGCGACACAAGCGCGACACAAGCGCGTCATCGTCCATTCTTTTGCGGCGGCCGGACGATCAGTGGGCTTAGCCACGCCCCGACAGAATCCGCAACGACACCGACTACCCAATCGACAAATTCCCAAGCGCCGAGACCTTGCCGTTGCCGTGAGCAGGAGCGCCTTGGCGACGGCACAACCAATCCGGACGAGGACTGGGGTGGCCGGTTGGCTCGTGTCATCAACATCTGATTGCTCAAGCAGCGGCGGGCAGACGCGCACGTTCACTGCTCCAACGAAAGCAACGGTTTCGATGTCCGCATATGGCCGGGAGCCGTCCTTGGCGAAAGACCGCGCCCGACCCATTGCTGCCGTCGGCTCTCGATGGCGGCGCCTTTCAGCACTGCGACTGACGGGCGTGCATGCGGGAACCGATCGTGCCCCCACGGCGCGTCAACAAGCGGACGCCGGAACCAACCCCGCTTTCATTGTTCGAGCTGATATTCACTAATCCATAGCCTGCGCCGCGCACGGCCTGCGCCACGTTATAACGGGCAGAACGGGCTATCCAAGTTCGTCGAGATTGATATTCGGTTTATCGAACTGACTATGAAACCCCTCGCACGGCTCCTCAGAACGCGCGATCGTGACTGCGCCGGCGCCGGGCGAACCGCCGGCGGCAAATTCTGCGCGATGGCTGCAGGGGGCAACGGCGACTGATGTTAGGTGCATCTACGCGGGCCGCCTCGCTAGCCTCGCACCCGGCGGTCGACGCCGCCCGGCGTTGGCCGTGGTCCGTACAGAAGACACTACGACCTCTGACAGCGCGCTCGTCCCGGCGACAGCTGAGCTGCGGCCGCTTTCGATACGGAGTTGAAACTGTCGACGTTATATCGAAGCTGTGCACCAAGGCTACTCGGCGCCCCTTTGTGTGCAGCGAACCAGGCGTCAAATTTTGCGATTTCGCTTTTCTGCGCCGTGAGGGTCTCCTTTGCCATTTGTCTCATCTCTGGATCTTGCGCAGCTAATCTCATGCCCACCAACGCGCGAATCGGTTGCCGAGCACTCCTCCTGCCAACAATCGCGACCCCGTAGCCCGATCGGCGAGGGGAGCGAAGCAAATGAAACCTCTCGCGATATTCTTTGATGGTTGGCCCAATCGCGCCGCTGCGCGTGAGCATTTCTCATCGACTAGGCATTAGGAACGAAGCTGTGCTCGCCCCACCAAAAATGGTCGCTCACGATCTGGCGGCGGCTGTGCGGTGACCTTCCCGGCGGTCGAGTACGACCTAGGCGATTGTTGAAGAGCACAAAGCCGAAGCAACTTCGAACTTATACCGGTTTCTGATCAACGAGCTGCGCATGGATATGAGATGAGCCGATGTTGAAGATGCTGCCACAGTGCGATGGGCGCAAGTCTGGAGCTCGTCCTCGGTCCATCTCCGTAGCAAGTCGCGGAGGCTTGCCAAGAGTTCGGCCCCTGTTGGGACCGAACCGGCTATAGCCAACAAACGCACCCACGCCGTGCTCCGCACGCTGTGCGAGCCAAGCTCCAGATAGTTAGCCGTTAGTTTCCGGATAGTCCAGTTCACCGAAAGAGATCTGGCCGGCGGCGTTAGCCGCATCGAGTTCAGCGCGAATTTCCCCGCGAGGTCTGGATTGGGACATCGTCTCGAGAAGCGCCGTTCGGATAGGCCTGTCCGCGTCGCTCACAAGCCCAGCAGCTTTCGCCGCGCGCAATTCCGTACCGCCCTGGGGCGCGTCTTCGAACTCGTGTGCGAACAGACGGGCGCATATGCCTGCTTGCAATACGTAATTAGCACGGCTGCCCGAGACTGTTGCAACTCTTGCAGGACCTGTTCTCTTGTCTTCGACTGTGCGTACGCAGTGGACGCTATGCCGACTGATGGCACAGAGACGAGAAGGGCAAATGTGAAACGATTCAAGAGTTTTTTGATAGTGAATAGACGTCCGCTGGAGGGCGAAACGAGCTTTCCATCGCCCAGCGACCGACCTCCAGTGCACGGCCTACGGTTGATCCGGGCTTCGGCCGCGCTTCGAGTATGCCGCTGAAGAACTCCGCGGACATGGACCACGGTGCGATCACAAATCTGAGTGCGATGGAGGAAGCGTCGTGCCTCAAGTTCCGAGGGCATTGACCCAACCCGCTTCGCCGTCCACAGCTTGCCAGTGTGGATGGGACGTCCGCGACAGAATGCTGGGTCGGTCACCCGGTGCCTTGCTTCTTCCGAAGGCGGCTGTCCATCCTTCCTCGCCGTCGGTCAATGTCCATCCATCGGCCGCAAATGGCCGCTTCTTCCAAGCTGCCAGGTCTTGAGCGACCTGCTCGCGTGTGACAGCAGAGGGCGCATAATGTGTCGCGACGCCGATTTCGTCGTTGGTAACTTCGAAGGTAGTGGATGCGCCGGCGATGGCCGGCCCGAGCGCTGCCGCAGTCACAATAAGTGAAGTGATTGATTTACGAGTGCTCATAAATAGTCCTTGGGTTCAGAGTTGAACGGCGTGGTTGTCTTACAGGCTGAACTCTACGTGGGCTGTCCTGACATGACTCGGACTGGCTGATTACATTTATGCAATGAATTGAGGTGGACTATGCGTATTCTGGTCATCGAAGATGAGCGCAAGCTTGCGCACTATCTTCAGAAGGGATTGAGGGAGCACAACTACGTCGTCGACGTTTCACTGGACGGGACAGACGGCAGGCATGCTGCACTGGAGAACAACTACGACCTGATAGTGTTGGATGTCATGCTTCCCGGTATCGACGGGTTCGGTATCTTGAGCGACCTGCGCCGGAGTAAGGACACGCCTGTGCTCATGTTGACTGCGCGCGATAAGGTGGAAGACCGCGTTCGAGGTTTGGAGGGTGGAGCGGACGACTACCTTGTAAAGCCATTCGCGTTTTCTGAGCTCCTTGCTCGGATACAGGCATTGCTGCGCCGCGGCCGAGGGCAAGAATCCACGCTGTTGCGACTGGACGACTTAGAGTTGGATCTAGCCCGTCGCAAGGCTCACCGTGCGGGAGTCAGACTTGAATTGACCGCGAAAGAATTTTCCTTGCTCGCGTTGATGTTGCGCCGTCAGGGTGAGGTGCTGTCCAGGACAATGCTCGCGGAGCAGGTGTGGGATATGAATTTCGATGGCGACACAAACGTCATTGAAGTGGCAGTGCGCCGACTCCGCGCGAAGATTGATGACCCATTCGAAAGAAAACTCCTTCATACCGTTCGCGGGATGGGCTACGTGCTTGAGGCTAGAGCATCGTGAGAGGCTGGCGCATACCGTCGATTGAAATTCGCCTGACGGTACTGCTGGGCGTGATCGCTTTCGTCGTTTCCTCCATTGCCGGCTATACCTTGTTCTGGGCACTTAAGCGGGAAGTGCAGCGCCAGGAGATGACTGAGGTGGCGGGAAAGTTGGAGCTAATAGACCATCTAATCGATATGCTCGATACGCCTCCGGACATGGAGCAATTTCGAGAGACTCTCGGCAATATCCTCGTCGGCCATGTCAATCTTAGGGTGTGGATCTTGAGCCGTGATGGAAAGGTTCTCTACGGCGCCGACGCGCCTCCCTCGCTGCGGCAAGTGGGCAAGGACGAAGTGTGGCTAAAGACTCAGGACGGATGGGACATGCGAGGTTTGAGTTTGAGGATTGACAGTCCGGTTCTCAAAGACGCCAACCTGATCGTCGCGGTGAATATTCGGCCAAGCATGCAGTTCCTGTATGCGTTCGCAACTGCACTGATTCTCATCTGTGCACTGTGGGTCGGCGCCACGGTGGTGTTATCCGCCTGGGCGGTTCGGCGTTCGCTAGTGCCGATACGCCGGCTATCCGTCCAGGCCTCCCGTATCCAGCCTGAGAACTTGGCGGTACGACTTCCTGAGCACGGGATCGACCGGGAGCTACGCGAATTCACGCATACGTTCAATAACACACTGGATCGTTTGCAAGCGGCGTATCAGCAGATGGAGGGCTTTAACGCAGATGTAGCGCATGAACTGCGCACTCCGTTGGCGACGCTAATCAATGGTACCGAGGTCACACTTTCCTCGGCTCACTCCGTTGATGAGCTGAAGGATCTGCTGGCCTCAAACTTGGAAGAACTGCAGGGCCTGACGGCCCTTGTCAATGATATGTTGTTCCTCGCTCGCGCAGATGGCGGGGAGCTCGCTCAGGATCGGCAACAAGTCCACCTGCTTGATGTAGCAACGCACGTCGTCGAGTACTACGAGGCGGCATTGGAAGAAGCCGGACTGTCGGTCACGATTCACGGTGGAGGGATGGTTGGAGCAAACCCGCGCTTGTTGCGCCGGGCTTTGGCAAACCTGTTGAGCAACGCCATAAAGGCGAGCCCAAGAGGTCTCAACATTGATATTTTCTGCAGCGGCAGTGGCAGCGAAGGCGACATCAAGGTCCGCAACATGGGCACCCCCATCGAACCAGAGGCGTTGCCCCGAATCTTTGATCGCTTCTTTCGGGCTGACACTGCCCGCAGCGGGAGAGCAGAGGGACATGGGCTAGGTCTGGCGATCGTTCATGCAATAGCACGTATGCATGGTGGTGCCGCGTTTGCGGTATCTAATCGAGGCGGCACAGAAGTGGGCATATCGATCGGCCATACAGCTAACATTACAAAAAAGTAATCTTTCTGACAGCTTGGGGTTGGGCGCGGCTATCTATAGTGCGAATACGACCTCCCCATCTAAGCACAGAGGATTGCGATGGCTAAGAAAAAGATATTGGCTAAAGTGGCTACAGCCACGGCGGCGTTGATGATCTCCCTGGGTGCGGTGGCTTCTGACGACCACGGCGGGGGGCATCGCGACGGCCATAACACGGCCACGATGATCGGCAAACCTGGTTTGTCCGACAAGGTGTCTCGAACGATCGACGTCAACATGACAGACGCCATGCGGTTCATGCCGAGCGACGTTGAGGTCAAGGCTGGCGAGACGGTTCGGTTCAACGTGACCAATTCGGGGAGGATTCGTCACGAAATGGTGTTGGGGACAGAAGCCAATCTCGATGCCCACTATCAGATGATGCTGAGCGATTCCGGTATGCGCCATGAAGAACCCAACTCGATTTCATTATCGTCCGGAAAGACGGGCGAAATCGTATGGCAGTTCGACAAGGCGGGGCGAGTCGCGTTCGCATGCCTGGAACCGGGCCACTATCCCGCAGGCATGAAAGGCGCAGTGTCGATCAAGTAACCAAGGCCGGGGGCCTAATGAGCCGCTCGGGGAGATAGCGAATGACAAGTGCAGTTTCAAACCATCGCCGCCGCTTTGTTCAGGGCTTGGCGGCCGGAGGCACGTTGGCCGGCCTCGGTCTTTGGCGCACGCCCGTCTGGGCAGCCGCCAACGCGTCGCAGAATTCAGTGCTGTCTGGCACCGACTTCAAGTTGGAAATCGCGCAGACTCCAGCGAACCTCACGGGTGCGCCCCGTATGGCCACAACGGTTAACGGGACACTCCCTGCTCCGACATTGCGCTGGCAGGAGGGCGATACTGTCACGCTACGCGTGACTAATCGCCTGAAAGAGGATACCTCGATTCACTGGCATGGGATCCTTCTTCCCACGGGCATGGACGGCGTGCCGGGGCTCAGCTTTCCCGGTATTCGTCCGGGGGAGACATTTGACTACCAATTTCAAGTGCGCCAAAGCGGCACATATTGGTATCACAGTCATTCGGGCTTCCAAGAGCAAACCGGGCTGTACGGCGCGATCGTCATCGATCCTGAACGTCCCGACCCGGTAAGCGCAGATCGCGAGCACGTCGTACTGCTTTCGGACTGGACCGACGAAGATCCGATGAATGTCTTCCGCAAGCTGAAGGTGATGCCCGATTACTACAACTACATCCAACCATCGGTCGAGAGTCTCCGAGAGGATGCGAAGAGGGTCGGATGGAAGCAGGCATTGAATGAGCGTCTGATGTGGCAGCAGATGCGCATGAACAATACGGACCTCGCCGATGTGTCCGGCGCCACATACACCTTTCTGACGAATGGGAAATCGCCCGCTGCGAACTGGACTGGACTCTTCAGGCCAGGAGAGAAAGTGCGCCTCCGCTTTATTAACGGTTCGGCAATGACCTATTTTGATGTCCGGATCCCCGGTCTGAAAATGTCGGTGGTGGCCGCTGACGGGCAGCCCGTCAGGCCGGTGGAAGTGGATGAGTTCCGGATAGGTGTCGCAGAGACCTTCGACGTTATTGTCGAACCGTCTGAAGACCGCGCTTACACCATCTTTTCGCAAGCTATGGATCGGTCCGGCTATGCGCGCGCGACGCTCGCTCCGCGCGAGGGAATGCAGGCGGAAGTTCCCGCATTGGACCGCGTGCAAGTCTTGACCATGATGGATATGGGCATGGCTCACGATATGTCTGGGATGGAGATGGGAAGCTCGAGTGGAGCGGCAATGGAGGGAATGGATCATTCCTCCATGGGAAGCACACCATCGTCAAGTCCAGACGCTATGGATCATGGTTCGATGCAGGGCATGGATCACGCCGGCATGAGCGGCATGGGCGCAATGTCAGGAATGGCAGGAATGAATCATGGCGACAACGGAAATGAAGGAGGCATGGTCGAGGTCAAGCACCCCTATCCGGGAGAACGCAGTCCAGCCAATACGATGCCCCCCGAGGTCGTCTCGACGAGATTGGACGACCCAGGCCCTGGCTTGCGCGATAACGGTCGCAGGGTTTTGACATATGCCGATCTCCATTCCGTGATGGAGCCGGCGGACAATCGAAATCCCACGCGGGAGATCGAGCTCCATCTGACGGGCAACATGGAGCGCTACATGTGGTCATTCAACGGTCTTAAGTTCACTGAGACAAAGCCCATTGTGCTCAAGTTTGGAGAGCGGGTCCGCTTTGTTTTGGTCAATGACACCATGATGACTCATCCCATTCATCTGCACGGAATGTGGAGCGACATGGAGTCCCCAGATGGGAAGTTCCAAGTCCGCAAGCACACAATAAGCTTGAATCCTGCGCAGCGTATCACCTACCGAGTGAGTGCCGACGCCCGAGGAAACTGGGCATATCACTGTCATCTTCTCTTTCATATGGAAGCTGGCATGTTCCGTGCAGTGGTCGTGGAGTGAAGGCAAATGACAAACCATAAACGTACGAGAAATTGGCTCGCGGCGATTGCGGGAGGGGCAGTTCTGGCGGGCACTGGTGGGTTAGCAATGGCTCAAACGAATCCCGGCGCGATGCCTGGTATGGACCACGGTTCGAGGGATGCCATGAACCACGGTTCGGCGGAAGGCTCTAGCCAGGATACGATGAAAGGCATGGATCATGGCTCGATGAAGGGCATGGATCATGGCTCGATGAAGGGCATGAGCCAGGATTCGATGAAAGGCATGGATCATGGCTCGATACAGAACATGTCGGGCGGAACGAATTCAGGCGCAGTGCCGGTTGGAACCTTACCCACAAGCGACGGCACAACGGAACAACGATATTCCGCTTACGACATCCATCCACACATGATGGACAACATGATCACGAGCCATCTGCTTTTTGACAAACTAGGTATGGCATATGACAGAGATGGCAACACTGGTCTTCAATGGGACGGCCAGTTCTGGGTCGGGCGTGATCTGAATAAGCTCTGGATAAAGAGTGAAGGCGATCGGGTCAATGGCAGCACTGACGGAAAGATCGAGGCATTCTGGAGTCACACCGTTTCACCATTCTGGGATCTACAGTTGGGCGCGCGGCGCGATTTCGGCACTGGTCCTAAGCGCAACTGGGCCGCGATCGGTGTTCAGGGCGTGGCTCCCTATAACATCGAGACGGAAATAACAGGTTATGTGGGAGGGTCTGGACGAACCGCGCTCGCGCTGAAGGCTGAATACGATCTGCTGCTTACACAGCGCCTAATCCTGACTCCAGAGATCGAAGCCAGTGTGTACGGAAAGGACGACAAGGCGCGAGGTATCGGTGCGGGCTTGTCGGATGCCTCGTTCTCTTTGCGATTGCGCTATGAGGTGACCCGCGAAGTTGCACCTTACATCGGTGTTTCGTTCGGACGAAAGTTCGGAAATACGGCGAGCTATGCGAGCGAAGAGGGAGAAAGCCGGTCTGAGCGCGCGATCTTGGCTGGGGTTCGTATCTGGTTTTAGCGTCTAGTGCCACCCAACGCATCTTGTCGGTATCCATGTCGAGCTAGCTCTCTTAGCACCGACACGCCGGCTTTGGGAATGAGCCTATTCAAATCGTGGTGCGAGTTGGATGGGATCCGAGCAGAGCAACCGACAATTGTTTGACACGTCCTGCATCCCTCATGGCCACGGTGGACCGCCGCTCCAACCTATCGGGTGGTGTTCATGCCGTGATTTTAATCCGCAGTGTATTTAGGGGCTCGCAATGCCAACCTTTTTCGCAACAATTCGCGCCGCAGTGACTATGGGCGCCATGCTCGCCAGCGCCGCAGCGATCGCTCATCCGAAGTTGCTTTCTTCCTCGCCCGGCGACAAGGCCGAGGTGACGGCACCGCCGAAGATCGAGCTGAAATTCTCGGAAAATCTGACAACGCAATTCTCTGGAGCGACGCTAGTCATGACCGGTATGCCCGGTATGGCGAATCACGGGCCGATGAAGGTGAACGCCAAAATCTCAGGTAGCGATGACCCGAAGGCTATGATCATCACGCCGGTGCAAGCGCTTGCGCCTGGCAACTACCGAGTGGATTGGCGTGCGGTGTCCTCCGATACGCATCCAGTCACCGGCAGTATCGCGTTTACCGTCAAGTGATTCCTGAATGGACTGGCCGACTGTCCTCGTGCGTTTCGCACTCTATCTTGACCTTGCCATGTTGTTCGGGCTGCCGCTGTTCAGTATGTACGCGCTACGCGAAGGAGAAATCGCCTCGTCAACGGGTGCGCGCTTCTTAGCGGTTAGCACGGCGCTCGCTGCTGTGGGCATCACCCTGTCGGTGGTCAATATTGCCATAATGGCCAAAAGCATGACCGGCGCCACATCCTATGCAGAGCTTCAAAGCCACGTCTTCGAAATGATCGTGACAGGCACTGACTTTGGCGCGGCATGGCTGGCTCGACTGGGTGCGTTGATACTATGCGTGCTAGTGGGAGTATTTGCTCGCACGCAACAAAAGTTCCGACTGGGCGTTTTTTCGATAGCCGGTGGCATCGCGCTGTCCACACTCGCTTGGGGCGGGCATGGTGCCATGGACGAAGGCGTTAGGCGGTACGTTCACCTCACATCGGACATCGCGCATTTGATCGCCGCCGGCGCATGGGCGGGCGCGCTTCTCGCGTTCCTCCTGTTATCTCAGCCGACAGCCACACCCGGCAACGTTGCCTTATTGAACCGCACTTCAAACGGCTTTGCCCAAGTGGGCACAGCCATCGTGCTGACGCTTGTCATTACGGGCACGGTCAACTATTTGTTGATCGTCGGTGCTTCGGTACCCGATATGTCGTTGACATCGTACGGTGGTCTGCTTGTTGCAAAGCTTGGTTTATTTGGCACGATGCTTGCCCTGGCTGCAGCTAATCGCTTCTATCTAAGTCCGCGTCTGGAGCACGCGGTCCGAACGGGCGATCATGCGATAGCTGTTCTTACGCTACGTCGTAGCCTCATGTTCGAGAGTACTGCTGCCACTCTTATCCTACTTCTTGTTGCAGCATTAGGGGTCCTGTCACCATCGCCCATGTCGTGATGACTTTTTGGACTCTAGTGCATTTTCTATACCGCCAACCGAGAAACTTGATGCGAACAGAAAGCCATACCGCCAATCTTCTGCGTAGAGCCCTATTGGCGACGATCGCCTTGTCTCCCATCCCCTTGATGGCCCAACCGAAGACGCTCATCGAAGTCTGGAAGACGCCCACTTGCGGCTGCTGCAAAGACTGGGTGAGCCATCTCGAAGCCAATGGCTTTGAAGTGACCACTCATGACGTCAGCGATACCTCGTCTGTACGGCAACGTAACCGCATTCCGGACGCGTTCGGCTCCTGCCATTCCGCAGTCGTTGGAAAATATGCTTTGGAGGGGCACGTCCCGGCCAGGGAGATCACTCGACTGCTGAAGGAGAAGCCTAACGCAGTCGGACTGGCGGTTCCGAGCATGCCTTTGGGCTCGCCAGGAATGGATGGCCCGGACTACGGAGGCAGGCACATGCGCTATGACGTGCTTCTCGTCCTGCCCTCAGGGAAGGCACAAGTATATCAGTCCTATACTTAGCGCACGGCTGCCGGTATCTCAAAGACTGATTCGATTTCTCAGATCATGGCCCTTTCAGAGCAACCCTCTAATAGGGGATTGACCTTCCGGCAATGGAAAGGCCTATGCTGTACATCTACGCCATCGTAGCGAGGAATGTCATGGCAAAGCCTACCAAGCCGCCAGTTGGTCTCAGTGGTCATTCCGGGCATTCGTCCAAGGGCGAGCCTAGCCACCATGCATGTCACCGAGACCGCGCCGACCAGCCTATTGATGACGCTGGCCGAGGAGATCATGCAACGGGAGGACGACATGTGCACCATGCCCGGCCCACAGAGCATGACGCGACGCATGGTGCCCCGCCGGCACCTGGGGAAATTGCCGCGGAGTACACGTGCCCCATGCATCCACAAATCCGACAAGCCGGCCCGGGCAGCTGCCCCATCTGCGGCATGGCACTCGAGCCCATAACGGTCTCTCTGGATGATGAGCAAGACGGCCATGAATTGCGTGACTTCAATCGTCGGTTTTGGATAGGCCTTCTGCTCACCTTGCCGGTATTTGTTCTGGAAATGGGTGGACACCTCTTCAACCTGCACCGATTCATCGGCCCGCAAACTTCCAACTGGATACAACTGATCTTCGCGACCCCCGTTGTGTTGTGGGCAGGCTGGCCGTTCTTTTCGAAGGCATGGCAATCGATCACGAATCGCAGTCTGAACATGTTCACACTGATCGCACTGGGAACAGGCGTAGCTTGGGTGTACAGCATCGTTGCCACTTTCATACCGCAACGGTTCCCGGAGGCCTTCCGTCCGCAAGGTGCGGTGGCTATCTACTTTGAGGCCGCAGCGGTAATTACGGTTTTGGTTTTGCTCGGCCAAGTCCTCGAGCTTCGTGCCCGCGAAAGAACTTCTGGTGCGATTAAGGCGTTGCTGAGTCTTGCGCCGAAAACGGCAGTACGAGTCAGTCCGAATGGTCAAGATGAGACTGTAGATCTGCAATCCGTGCAGGTGGGGGATAGTCTGCGCGTACACCCGGGAGAGAAGGTGCCTGTGGATGGCGAGGTCGTCGAAGGGAGATGCACGGTCGACGAGTCGATGGTGACAGGTGAGCCTATTCCGGTGGCGAAAACACCGGGCTCCCGTGTGACGGGGGGGACAATGAATCAGACCGGCAGTTTTATCATGCGTGCTGACCGTGTGGGTGCCGACACTTTGCTAGCTCGGATCGTTCAAATGGTGGCTGCGGCGCAGCGAAGTCGCGCTCCGGTGCAGCGATTGGTCGATCAAGTGGCCGGCTGGTTCGTACCTGCCGTCATCCTCGCCGCTGTTCTCGCATTCGGAGCATGGATGCTGTGGGGGCCGACGCCCGCCTTCACCTATGCCCTGATCGCGATGGTCTCCGTTCTGATCATCGCGTGTCCGTGCGCGCTCGGGTTGGCAACTCCTATGTCCATCATGGTCGGTGTCGGCCGCGCCGCCCAAAGCGGGGTACTTATCCGAGACGCGGAGGTGCTCGAGCATATGCAGAAAGTGGACCTCGTGATCGTCGACAAGACAGGTACTTTAACGGAAGGCAAGCCTACAGTTACAGAGGTTGTGCCGGTCGAGGCAATAGACAGGTCTGACCTACTTCAGGCGCTAGCCAGTGTGGAGCGCGCAAGCGAGCACCCCCTTGCCGCAGCCATCGTCGGCGCTGCGGAGAAGGAGGGAATCCAGCTGTTGCCGGTGGCCGATTTTGATTCCCCTGTGGGGAAAGGGGTGATTGGGTTGGTGGCTGGACGCCAAGTAGTGTGCGGTAGTGCCCACTTCTTAGAGGAGGAAGGAGTGGACGTGCCCGCCGAGCGCCACGGAGAGGCTATTCGAGAAAAGGGAGGCACCGTTATCTACGTAGGCTTGGATGGCCAGTACGCAGGATTAGTTGGCATCGCAGACCCCATCAAGTCGACCACGCCACAGGCGATCAAGGCCCTTCATCAGGCAGGAATCAAGGTGGTAATGCTGACGGGAGACAACAAGACGACGGCCCAAGTCGTTGCGAGGATTTTGGAAATTGACGAAGCAGTAGGGGAGGTGCTGCCAGAGGACAAAGGGGCTGCTGTACGGCGATATCAGGCAAAAGGTCACACCGTCGCGATGGCGGGTGACGGCGTGAATGATGCGCCTGCACTTGCCGCAGCGAACGTCGGCATTGCAATGGGGACCGGCGCGGATGTCGCCATGGAAAGTTCAGGCGTCACGCTGCTTCACGGCGATCTGATGGGCATCGTCCGAGCACGTCGTGCTTCCAAAGCGACGATGCGGAATATCAAACAAAACCTCTTTTTCGCATTCGTCTATAACGCTGCAGGAATTCCCGTTGCCGCGGGTATTCTTTATCCAGTCTTCGGAATATTGCTCTCGCCCATTATTGCTGCAGCCGCCATGGCCTTGTCTTCGGTGAGTGTAATTGGAAACTCGCTGCGACTAAGGTCTGTAGACCTGGATGCATAGCAGTCGTGGGCTCGCGCTCTAGCTAGGTGCGGCATGGATCGCTTGCTGGGGTGACCGCGGGGCGGGTGCGGTAACTGGTCCTCAGTGAGCCCAGGAAGCTAGCGTCGCCGCGTGGGGCGACATTACTCAAATGTAATGAAACAGAATACAGCGTTGGCGCTGCGGTCGGGTTGAGTTCGCCCGTTCCACCTCTGCGCTTAAGCAGCGACGTGATGGCAGATGCGGCATGAAACGTGCTGCTCGGTATGTGGGCGCTAATGCCCCATTCCATTGGAGATCTCCATGAACTCGACTCAATATGAAACCTGCATCCGCGAATGCTATACCTGCGCCCAGGCGTGCGACCAATGCTTCGCCGCTTGCCTAACAGAAGAAGACGCAACGAAGATGGCAAGATGCGTAAAGCTTGACGCTGACTGCGCGGAAATATGCAGGCTCGCGGCGGCATATATGGCCCGAAGTAGCGAATTCGCTCGCCAAATATGTGACGTTTGCGCGAAGGTGTGTGATGAGTGTGGCCAGGAATGCGAAAAATTCCAGAGTAGCCACTGTCAACATTGCGCGCGCATTTGCAAAGATTGTGCCCAGGCCTGCCGTGCCATGGCGTAGGCGGCGTGCTGCAATCCACTGCGGTGAGGGCCAGCCCCAGGCCCTCCTCGTTCATGTTGAACCGCGAAAACTGCAGGCATCTCGCCGTTCCACCGAGCCCATTGACAGCGGGCATCTGTGTCCGCCAGCGCCACCTGCTCGGGGTGGCGCTGGCTGCAGGGCGGCAAAATTCCGGGCATTCGACGAGGAGTGTTGCATTTCAGACGAGATCCGCGAGGCGCTAGCTGGGAGCGAAGATACGATTGAGGATCTGCATGTTTGGCAGATTAGCCCTGGTCACTTTTCCGCTATCGTCTCGCTCGCGACTCGGTGCCCCAGGGACAATTCGCTTTATAAGGCCAAACTATCGCACATTCACGACCTTTCACATCTGACTGTCGAAACACAGGCCATCGGATATCTAAGGACAGAGAGGCGGCGCGACGCTGCACTCCGTCTAGCCCCTGGGCTCGACGCGCAACGAGTCTCTATCGTACGACCACCGGGTCCAGCACTTTAATTTTTGTGTGTTGGACAGTGCTCCGAAATGGATTACGGCACCAGGGCGAGCAGTATGATCGCCGACGCGCTTACATCCTCCGATTGCTCCCGTGGCCTCGAGGTCGCTCTTCAATCGCCGCGCTTGAAGCGCTGTTCGCTTACCGGCGCGACAAAATTTTTCACCGCCGAGATTCTGATGACGAAAGTGCCTACAGAAATCCACGTCCACGGAGCATGTCCGAGTGGACCTGCGCAGTCGCGGCGAGCTGTCCGCATGAGTGCAGCTTTGTTGCGGCGAATGATTGTTTCTTGCCGAAGTTCGCCATTTTTGCTGTCCGCTTCTGGCCGCGAGCCGACTATCGCGGACGTCTGGTGTCAACGGCGGAATGCCTAAATCAGAGCACAACTTGTCCAGCCTCACATCCTGGCTCATAAAACCTCCTTGTGAGTTGTAGCGATCTAGTTTCTTCAAGCGCCGAGTTCCCTGCCTGGCGCGTCTTTTTGCGGCCGCCAAGGGCGTGTGGATTCCAGACCGATATCGAGTGCGGCCGTCTTCTCCTCCAGCCGGTTCACGGCGCCGGACAGCTTTGCGGCATTCTCGGTATAGATCTCCGTGTGAATGCGTGCCCGGGAAATCGCCACGTAGTAGACGTCGCGCTGCGTGGTTCGGCTAAAACTCTCAGAGTTAATCAGCGCGCGATCGCATGTCAGTCCCTGCGCGCTGTGGCTCGTGGACGCGTAGGCCCGATCTAAATGCAGCGGCGCCGTTGCCGCGTTCATCGTGATTCGTCGGCCGTTGCCGCCGATGGTGACCGTTGTGGGCGTGACCGCGAGCACTTCAAACCGATCACCGTTGGCCAGATCGAGAGCCGCGTTGTGTCTCGTCGCCCGAACCCAATCGCCGGCGGATAATTCTGCCTTGACCGGTTCGTAGACTGACAACTTGGCGGCGCGAGCAGGATTGAAGGTGGTCCGGACCTTACTTTCCATATGCTCAACGACTAGGTCATTGGGCTTTTCGGCAAGCGCGCCAATGACGCGGTACATCTCGCCCTGCCGCAAATTCCCGGCTTTGTAGTCCCGCTCCGGCTGCACAATATCCCCAGCGATGAAGTACTTGGCCACTCGCCGTTCTGCCTGCGTAGTGTCACGTCGGGTAAGCATCTTGAACTCAAAGCCGCGGCCGCCGAGGCCAAGTGCTTGATGGGTGGCCTCGTTTAAGGCATTCCGCGAATCGTTCGTCCCGGTCACGATAAGGGTCTCCCGCCGCTCATCATCGTTCAGCGTTGCGTATCGCTTCGCTATCGCGTCGTATCGTTCGCCGTCGTCCTTGATGGTGTGCACGGCTTTTAGCTTCTGATCTAACACGCCAAGGGAGGCCGAGGCCTGACCCTTTGCCGCCAACTCCACCGCAGCCTTCAATTCGGGCGATTTCTGTCGAATGATGTCGCCCATTAGGGCCGTAGCCATGCCAGCGACCTGCAACTGGTGAAACGGGCGGCCAGCCTCGATGGCCTTGGTTTGGCCCGTGTCGCCTAGCATGACGATGCGCGCGCCGTCCGCCTCGGCCATTTTCATCAGCCGTTCCATGAGGCGGGCTGGGACCACGCCCGCCTCATCGATGACCAGGACGGTTTTCGGGTCGAGTTTGAAGCGGTCTTTCTGACGTGCCTCTAGAACAGACGCGACGGTCCTGGATTCCATTCCGAGTTCCCGCAGGGCCTCGATCTGCTTGCCGTAGGACGCCACGGCCTGGACCTTGAAGCCCGCGGCTTCAGCGGCCTCCTTGACCTGAGCCAGCATGTGCGACTTTCCGGTTCCCGCCAGGCCTTGGACGCCGATGAACCGGTGTGGCGTGCTGAGGATCAGATTGGCGGCCGCCAGCTGGCCAGGCTTGAGCGAGCGGCCAGCCATAGCGCCTTGGGCTGCTTGAATATCCAAAATTGGCACGACCTGGTCACGCCCCTCGCGCTCGATCTGGAGGATTCGCTTTTCGCGCTCCCGCGCCACCTGTGTGGTGTACCTTGCGCCGGTCGGAACAAGCTCGCCGCGAGCAATCGAAATGCGGATTCTCTCTTCTGCATGTTTTTTGCTCGTGCCCCCGGCGACGAGGGCGGCGACCAAGTCCGACCGTGATTCGCCAGCGCCGTCTATGTCCTTCGCGTGCCGGTACTGAATCGTTCCAAGGATCAGATGGCCTTTGTCAAGTGAGCGCTTGACGGCCGATTTGAGGTCGCCCAGCTTAATGCCCATGCCGTGCGAACGGTGCAGCGCGGTCTTGAGCATCTCCTTTCCGTCCATTACGGATTCGCGTTCGGTGTGGTGTTTGATCGCCCACCGGATACACTCGTCGGCAATCAGAGCAGCCGCCTCCGGCGTCAATTCCTGCCGGGGTGGCTTGCCGCTTTCTAATTCGGCATCTTTTTCCAGCGGTTGCTTTGCTCCATTGAAATCAATGCCGAGTTCAGTCGCCTGTCGTTCCCAGTCACGCTGAAGCTCTTCGCGAGAAATTTCGGGAGCCTTGTCCAGGCGAGTTTTGAGGGCGATAGTTTGCTTGAGTGCTCTGCTCGCAGATTCGCGAGTTTCACCCAACGCCGCCAGTTCGGCATTGATGTCCTGCGAACGCTTAGAGAACCCTTCGATGTGGTCCCGAGAGATGTGCGCGAGTTCGAAGCTTTTGCCCTCGTAGCGAATTTGATGGCCGGACTTCTCCAGGGTGCTGGCCAGCTCGGCGTGATACACCGATTCCACCATGGACTTCAATCGATAAATTTCATCGTTCGATATGGCAACCCAGCGCCCATCGGCCCGTTGGGTGAGGTTCATCAACAGCGCGTGGGTGTGCAGCTGGGGATCCGAATAGGCACCATCGGTGGGCCTGGCCGTCTCGTGCCGAAACTTCGCGATAGCCGCGTTGCCCGTCCGCTCCGTAGTGGTTATTCCGTGCTCCGTCTGGCGCGCGCGCAGTAGCTCTTGTTCCAGAAATTCCAGCGCCTTGCCCACCGCGTAGTCGTGCGCCTCGATGACCGACGGATCCTTGCCAGCCAGCGCCTGGATGCTGACGCTCTTGGGCGGTGAAAACGTCATGTCCAGTGCCGCACGCGCCTCAGCATCCATCCTGATCGAGCTCGATAGTTTGACGTCAGGGCCGAAGTCACCGCGCAGCGCGCGCAGAAATTCCTCCTGCTGAATGGCGCCGGTCAATCCGAGCGCGTCAGCCGCCTTGCCTTGCCACTGGGCAGCGGTCCCGTCGCGGCTGTAGTAATCGTCCTTCTGGTCGGCGTAGTAATGCGAGGCCTTTGTGGCAGCGCTCCGATGGATCGATTTCAAAGAGATCATTAGATTTCCAGTACGCGCAGACCGCCATGCAAGGTGACGGTCCGGCGTGAAATGGTTATGCGGCCATGGTCGGATCTTCGGGCAGATCCACCGCAGTCCAAGGTTGAGGACCGCCGATGGGAGCATTGGCCATGCTCCGCGCACCGGCTCGCTTCGCTTCCACAAAAGGTGCGTTGCGAATGGCGAAATTCCTCGGCTTAAGGAGGAATTTCGCGATTGGCCGATCGCCGGCGAATGCGACCCAACCAGTGAGATCAGGCAATGTTTGAACCTGAGCGGCCGTCACGACACGTTCGATCTTTCGCTCCATGCGCTCGGTCGTGTTGGCCGTCTTT
Source organism: Achromobacter spanius (assembly GCF_003994415.1). Classification (NCBI taxonomy): domain Bacteria; kingdom Pseudomonadati; phylum Pseudomonadota; class Betaproteobacteria; order Burkholderiales; family Alcaligenaceae; genus Achromobacter; species Achromobacter spanius. Next base: position 1,039,354 of record NZ_CP034689.1, read on the forward strand.
CCGGGGTTTCGGCTGTCGGAGTAGTCGGGCCGCAATACCTCGTGCTCGCCCAGGGACTTGGACATAATCTCGGCCGTTTCAAAGTCGGTCTTTGATCCGCCGAGCACCACCAGCGAGCGAAAGCTAGCCCGCAGTGTCTGCGACATCTTCTCTCCAAAGATATCGTCCATCTGCGATACGGACTGCAGGCCGGCCAGTGCGCGCCCGCCATTCTTGCGACCCTTGGTAAGGAAGTCCTCGAGGCTGGCCATCTTTTCCATCGAGCCCAACTCATCGATTACGAGCCACCAGCGTCTGGCCTGGTCTTCTGGCAACGAGAGCAGCGCCGAGCAGAAGACGTCAACGAAGGCGGAGATGAGGGGCTTCATCGCCTCCTTCATGTCCTCGCGCCAAGTGATGTAAAGGCTGCCGTGGCCGTCTTCCATCCAGTCGCGGATGCTGAACTGGCCGGCGGGCATGGTGACGTGTTCTGCCAAGTATTTGGAAAGGACAAAGCGGGCACTGGTCAGGGCTTTGCTGGCCTCGGAGGAGCCGGCAAATAGCGATTCAGCCAGCGTGCCGGACAGAAAGGTGCGCAGGTCCTTGTCCGAGGCGATAGTGGTCCATCGGAAAAGCTCGTCGATTGAAGGCGTTCCCAGCTCGTTGAGCTTGCGGGCAGTCTCTCGCAAAAGAAGACGAGCGTAGCCGTTCCACTCTTCAGCGTTAGCGTCCTTGCCAAGCGGGACAATTGACAGCGCCAACCGCTTCCAGTCGTAATCAGCGCGGACTTCGTTGAAGAACGACCACCCCTCGGTACGCTGGTCGTATGGGTTGAGCAGCACATCGCTTTCACGGCCGAACTTGCCGTAGAGGTCGCCGTTTGGATCGACTACGACCATGCGATCGCCCCGGCGGAGGGCTGAATAGACGAGGTTTCGTAGGAGGACAGACTTGCCGCTGCCTGTCGCGCCGTTCAGAAGGATGTGGAGGTTCTCAATGCTAGTCGGCATCGGGACGCCGGCCACATCGATCTGCTGCCTGTCTCGCTCTGTGCAAACCTTCTGGAGCTTTCTAATCGGCACCGCCTCGGTGCCGCGTATGTGCTTCTTGTACCCTGCGCCGTCAAAGCCTTCTTTGGTCGAGTATTTTTTGAGCGTGAGCGAGAGTGCCAGGGCCAGAATGAAGCCGATGCTGGGCGCCGCGATCAGAGCGGGGTAGTCCGGCGTCGATATGACCCAATGCGACAGGACTAGCCAGGTAACGTGCGATAGCGGAATGCCTGACATGATCTTGGCAGTGAGAATCCAGGCAGAAAGGGGCAGGAATAAGAGGACGAATTTGATGATTCGCCGGCGTATGTCGGGTGCCATGAAAGTCCTTTTGGAAGATGATTAAGGCGCCCGGAGCGCCTTGGAGATTGGGCCTGCGAGGGCTACTGGCGAAGAGCGAGGGCCACCAACGCGCCGCCGATTCCGCTTCCGACGAGCGCGCATACGCCGCAAAGCACGCCGGCTCGCCACGCGGCCGCGGGCAATGCTCGAGTTGCAACGCGCGTTGCGATACGGGCGTCTGTGGCCGATTTTCCGAGCGTGCGGCTTGCTTCTAGCAGAGCACGCGTCGCGTTGCCGCTCGCGTGCGCAGCCGCGTCCAAGCCAGCTTGACGCACCATGACCGGAACTGCCTGCATCGTTTCCGCGATTTCTTGTTGCCGGACGGTCAGCTGCTCGATCAGAACGACGAGCTGCGCGCTTTCCTGCAACATGTCGCGGTACAGAAGCTCCATTCTGCTGCGGGGAATGACGGAGGAAGTGGCCGGGCTTTCGTGCGGAATCGCGGTCATAGTGCCTCCCTACATGAAGAGGGCGCCGAATGCCTTGTCCAGCTGCATGTCGACGGGCCTCGCCAGTGATTGCAGGGCGTGCATGTCGCTGAGATGGCTGACGAGCTTCTGGTCGTTTCGATCAGCTTCGCGCAGTTCCTGACGGTAGTTGCGCGGATCGGCAAGGATCTCCCTGATCGTGGTGCGCTTGTTGGCGAGCAGATCGAACACCTCGTTCTCAAAGATAGCTGCTTCCGGATTGGCCAGAAAGTCATTCGAACGACGTGCGTAACCAAAGATCGCGGCGAATTCCTCGTGCACATCCGAATCAACGCGATTGAAAAGCACCCGCAGGCGTTCTGCTGGCACTCCCATCTGCGCGAGCATCTCGATTGTTTTGATGGTTTCGCGCTGCGCCTTGCCCGAAGCGACAACGGGTAGCACGTAGTAATCAATTTCCAGGTGGGCCTGGTCGTACTTCACCAGCTCGGCCAGAAAGTCCTCGATGTTGGAGGCGCCGACGTCGACGATTGCAGCTTCTGCCATGAGCAGCTTGCGAAATAGGCGGCCGAATTGCCCGCCACGCATCTGTTCGACATCCAGCCCCAGATCGGCTGCGCTTTCGTTGGTCGATTCAACGGCGATGATTTCGGCGTCCGGGATGCGGGGCGCCAGCAGGTGGCTGGTCGTGATGGTTTTGCCCACAGAACCGGAATAGTTGACGGTTGCGATCTTCATACGAGAGTTCCTATTTTCTTCGGCCGAGTTCGGCCAGTTCATTGAGATCAATGTGATCTGAGGCTTTGCGAAGCCGCACAAGGTCGGCCTTGCTTGTAATCGTTGGCGGGACTGCGGGATGTGCAGGGGGATTGGAGGGCGGCGTGGCGCCGGAGTCAGGTGGCGGTGGAGGGTTCGTCGCGACCGGGTTGGCGGATGGCGGGCCGACCTGACGCTTCCGCCAACGGAGAAGAGCCTGGCGGACAGACTCGGCCTTCAGCGTGTGCCCTTCCATGGCGAGAGCCTCTGCCATCTCGCTATACGGGACGCCCTGTCTTTGCAACGCATCCAGCGTCGGCAGCAACGCCCGAATCCTGGCTTTTCGGCTCGTGGTCCCCAGGTTGTTTAGCCGCTGAACTGTGGTGGGCTGAACGCCGTACTGCGATGTGTTTTTCTTTTCCATGGGAAGTCGTTACACCGTTTCCGGTTATCTGCTGGCTTGTCTAACGTTCGAGGGGGGGGGGCAGTCGGAGATTTTCATGAGATTTCCTCGGGTGTGTGATGGTGCGAAACGGTCCATGCTGCGCACGGTCGTGGGGTTAAGTTGACGCTGGCGTTGGCGTCCCTCCTGCTGCAGAACCGTGGGGTTGAAGGAGGGGGAGCCGCGCCCCTGCGCGGGCGCGGGGGAACCGTTGCGGTTCCCCGGGGGGTCGGAAGCGCGGACGCCGCCAGGCGGCCGGCCAGGGGGGCAGCAGCCCCCGCGCTTTTGGGGCCTGCCGATCCCCGCCCGGCGGATTCGCCGGGAAGGGGACGGACCTTTTCTCCCGCACGGCAGACACCGACGCAGCCTCGGAGGGCTGCAGCGGTGGTGTGGCGTTGACGGTGTTCAGCAGGCAGGGTCGTGGCGCTCGGGGCGGGGCGAGGCCAACGGCCCGCGACGCCGGGGGGGATGCCTTTCCCCCGCCTGGCGGCGCATTGCGCCGGCGGGGAGGGGGACTGAAGCTAAGGGGTTCAGGCCGGCGCCGCAGGCGGCGGGGCGGAGGGAGCGTAGCGACGGGAGGGTAGGCGGATCGGCGTTCGCGACGAGCCAGCGCCTCGCGCGCGACTCTCTCTAAAACCTATAAAACCTATATATACCTATTGGGTACCGTTTTTGGTACTGGCAAAAAGCCGTTTTCGGTACTGGCGAACGAACAAATCGGGACGGGCAAAAACACTTTTCGGGCTAGGCCCAAAACTGGGACTGATCCCGATATGGGTCCAGGCTGTGGACAACCTTTAATGGGACGGCACGAGTCCGGCGGCGAGGAATACGCGCGCCTTGAAATGGGGCGGCGGCTCGTTCGGAGCCTGCTCAACGCCGAGCTTCTTGCCGGTGGCCACGATGCCGGTCCAACTGTTCTGCCAGGCCATGCCCGCCGTCTCTCCGGCGTCGCGTTCCCGGAAAACCCAGAGCCGCCATGACTCGAACCAGTCGGGTGACATGCCCAGTTCTCCGGGCCTGGACCGCATGTAGGCGCTGAAGGTGGCGGCCATGGCGTCGATCTTCTCCTGCGTCCAAAGCGGCCGCTGCTCCTGCGTCCAACTTCGCCACCGCTCCGGCAGGGTCCAGGTTGCTGGAAGCCGGGTGGGGCTGGCGCCGGCAGGGCGCCCATCAGGCTCGCGTCGTCGCCCTTTTCGCCTGCCCCCCTTCGCTGCTCTGCTGGTGGGCATATGCCGTGTGGCATCGGAAGTAGGAGGACGTTCAGCGCTGACGCGAGTATCCGTTGCATCGATTGATCCGCCCGTGGGAAGGAATGTCGCGTCGGTCCCCTCGCAGTGCGGCGACGAGGCGTCGCGCTTGGAAGGAAACAGCGATTCGTCGATCGCGGATCCATCCCGCTCTGACGGCTCGCTTTGGCCGGCATTCGCCCCGCGGTCGCCCTCCGGAGCTGCCAGCGGCACAATCCCATCCTCAAGCTCAAGCCCGTCCTGCAGCGCGAGATCTTGCTGCGTCGACTGCGATTCGCCGCCGGCGACGGCACCAGAGGCCGCAAGGTCGATCAGGGGGACTGCATTCGGGCACAAGCGATAAATGATGCTGCTACGGTTGTCGCCCGCTCGTCGCCCTGTGTCCTGGATCGCGCCCAAATCGCGAAGGCGGCCGAGGGCTTCGATAACCGTCTTGCGATTCAGATGGGTGACTTTGGCCAGGTAGTCGATCGATGCGAAGACCGTCCAGTGGTCTGCATCGTAACGAACGAGCTGTGCCAGGTTCAGCAGCACGAGCTTGGATGAGGATTTCTGGACGTCGGCCATTCTGGCCCATTTGGATGCTTCGACGCTCATGTTCGCCCCTTGCGTTGCTGCGAGTTATTGCCGGGTAATGAATCTTGCTGGTACAGCGTGCCGGTCACGAGTCCGTCTCCAGTGATTCAGCGATAGTGCGGCGTGCCCGCAGGGGCAGGCCGTGTGCTTCATAGAACTCGCGGCGGGCCATCAGCCACGCCTTGTAGGGCCACGCGCGGCGCTCACCCCAGGGGTAGGCGTCCTTGATGGCCTGGTGGGTTTGTTCGGCGGTGAGGCCTTCGGCGCTGCAGCGTTCGAAGACGCTTTGCATGATCTTGTAGGCCATGCGGGTGCGTGCTTCCTGCGCGCCGCGTTGGCGGTTCGCTCGAGTCATGGAAGTCTCCGGGAGGAAATGACGGCGGGACGCTGGATGGTCGGTCGCCGGCGGCGCGAGCCCCGAGTAGAGGGTGCGCTGGGATTAGGAAACAGAGAAGAAATAGCGCGCGCCGGCCACGTTCGGCGGCGCTTGCTAGGACTGGCGCCTCGCGCTCAGCCGAGACTTCGAGCGTGCTCGGTCGGTTGGCTTTGAAAGACGTCCCACGACAAGGAAAAAGCGTTGAAACGCACTTGGGTGCGTGGACGGTCGGACAGAGAACGTGCGCTGATCAGTGCTCGTCTGGCAGTAGGCGCCAATGCTGGCTATGACGGGCGTTAGCGTGACAGCCGGTCTTCGCGTTCGATGGCGTGGATCGCGTCCATCAAGCCATCCACAAGCTGGTGCATGTCGGCAGTGGTAAGTGCTGCGGATCCAGTCGCCCCGCCAGTCAAGCCACAGCCCTCCATGGACAGAACTGCGGTTTTGCCTTTACCGCACTCGTGCTGAAGCCGCAGAACACCTGGCAGTCCTACCGGCGATATAAACGGAAGTTCGACGTCTACAAGCGTGTTCATTGCACGCGTCCAGGGCTGAAATAGACCTGAGTGAGCTTGTAGTTGGCGAAGCACAGCGAAATGTCCAGGGTGGAGAACAGGTAGCGCCGAATCGTGTCGATATCCATCTGGTTGCCGGCCGCGGACTGTTTCACGAGAAGCGCAACGCGCTCAAACGTATCGCGCGCACTGTTAGCGTGGGTGGTCGTCACTGATCCAGGGTGGCCTGTGTTCAGAGCGTTCAGGTAGTCCCACGCTTCGGGGCCGCGCAGTTCGGATAGGAAGATCCGATCGGGCGAGCTGCGCATGGTGGCCTCGATGCACTCTGTGGCCGACATCCGGCCAGCACCTTTGCCGTAGATCATGTGCACGCGGTTGGGATGGTTTGGCAGGAAGAGTTCGTGTACATCCTCGATGGTCAAGAGCCGTTCGAAGGACGGCACGCAGTCGATGAGACTGCGCGCAAACGTCGTCTTTCCTGAGCCGGTCTTGCCCGCGACAATGATGTTGCGGCATTGAATGACTGCGCGTCGAAGAAACTGAAGGATGTCCCCTGCCTTCATGAGGTCGAGCAATTCCTTGTCGTGCTCGGTCAGATTGTCGGCGCTGCCCATGGGGCCGCTCACATCGACCCAGTTAGCAAAGGCTCCTTCGGCGGCCAGCTCGTCCAAGGTCTTCACGACGCTGCTGTGCTTGCGAATGTTGATCGAAAGCGTGCCGTCGATCACGGCCGGCGGCTGGGCCACCTGAGCGCGCTCACCGTCGGGCAACAGCAGCGACATGATGGGGCTGAAGTTGACGTTGTTATAGCTGGCCATGGCCGACACCAGCGCTTCCAGGAAGCTGAACGTCAGCTTCGGATCATGGCGTTCGTGCCATTGCCCGTGAGAGCGCGTAAAAATCACGCCAGGCCGCGTAATGGTGATCTCGCGGACGGCGTCATCTGCCATGTAGCCGGAGATGGGTCGCATCATCTGGCGTAACGCGGTGTCACGACCGCCCGAGTCGATGGGCGATGCGTTGTGAGAATCTTTCATGGGATGCCTAGTCAATGAACGCTGGCCCCGCGATCGAATGGTCAGGGGCCAGGCGCTTGGTCGAGTAAGAGGTGTCGGTGCGCGAGGCGTCATTACCGGCGCGCGACCGCGCTGCTACCGAGCGACGGATCTGAGCGTGTAGACCGGGCTGAAGTCCAGATCTCGAGCGACATAGATTCCCAGCCGGCCGCCCTGGTTGCGGTAAAGCGTCGGCGGGATGTTGATGGTGTTGTCGAGCACGGTGGTTACTGCGTTTGTGGCCGCCTCGCCCGTGGTATTGAACTGGACCTGGCTGTTGTCGCTGCTGCCACGCGAGGTTGCCCACGTACCCAAATCGCTGATCAAGCTGACCATGATGGCCCCGCCGAATCGCTCAGCGAAGTGCGTGTCGATGAAGCCATCCAAGCCTGCCTCACCCAGGGGGCCCGTGCCCGGAGAATCTAGCTGGATGACGACGCCCTTGGGAGTTTCGAGACGTGACCACACTACGCCGACACGAGGCTGGCCTTGTGCCAATACACCTTGCTGATAGCCGATGAATCGCGTCCCCTTGTCGATCAGCACCACGCGGCCGCTCGTCGAGCGGATATCGTGCGGCGCAAAGCAGCTGAGCATGCCCGCCTGTGCAGTCACGAGCTTGGTTTCCTGCACACAATCGATCATTGATCCTTGCGTGATCAACATATCTCGATTGCCAACCAGGCCAGCCCGAGAACCGGAGAGCTTCATAGGGGTGAGCTTGCCGGCCATCGGGCCGCTGTCCGCTTCGCGAGGCTCCGGCTGGGATGAGCTTTGCTGAGCAGAGGACTGGTCCCCTCTCCCTTGGTGTTTCGCAGCCCGCTGCTAAGGCGCCGTTGTGTGACAGCATCGACAGCAACGGTCTCTGCCAGGTTTGAAAGCGTGCCTTTCTGCTCCGTCTTGCCTTCCGGCCCGGGCACCTTGGGCGCCGATTCAGGCGGCTCTGGCGGGGCTGGCGGGGGTGGTGGTGGATCGGGTCGGAGCTTCAGACCGGGAAGCACGTTCTCGATCTTGGCTTGCATCGCCGGTGCGGCCTCTTCGCCGGCAGGCGTATTGAATGCTCGCCAACCCATCGTGCCGATCACCATCAACGCCATCAGCGTGATGAGCCACATGAAGGCCTTCGCACCCTGTTGCATCGGCCTTGCAGTACCCGACAGGTCCGGGCGGCCGCGGCCCTCGATCTGCGCCTGGTGCTCTTCGATCTCCGCCACCGCGTCTATGGTTTGACCGGGTTTTTTTCGCCTTTTGAAGAGATTCATGGCGCAGTTTCCTCACGAATGACGCGCTCGACCTGCGGCGAAACGGTACCGGTGGCCAGACTGCGTGTAACGGGCGCCCCGTCGTTGTGGACGGCCAAGACCAGGTTTCCAATACGCAAATGCCAGCGCTTAGCGACCCGATGAAGTACGACAGTCTGCTCGTCTTCCATATGCCGGTTCACGATCACTTCCTGGCCGTCAGCGTCTACGAAATAGATCGCAGGCAGATCCTGGCCAGGAGCAAACCGAAGCCATGTCTGCGCGCCGTCATCCCATGCGGCGACCGGCGCCAGGCTGGTGTCGCCGCTCATCGAATAGGCCTGCCAGTTGATCGCGACGTCGGCGGTGGCCAGATCGCGCTGCACGCGCTCGCGCTCCTCCTGGGCCGCAGACTTTGCCTGCTCCAGTTCGGGATAGCGCAGTACAACGCGAAAGACGCCGCCGCTCTTACGCGCCTTTTCATACTTCAGCAGGAACGAGTAGTTTCGCTTGGTGGTGATGTAAAGGAGGTTGGTGTCGGCTTGCTCGACGATGGGCTTGAGCAAGAGGTGCTTGCCCACTTGCTGGAAGTCGTACGCCGCCGAATCGCCAAAGGCGTGCGTCACGTAGTCCTCATCATCGTTCAGTTGGACTTGAGTGGCCACACCAAGCGTTGTATCGACCTGAATGACGTCGGCGGCGTCATAGTCCGTCCAGCGGATTCGCTGATCCTTGGGCGAAGCTGCAGGTCGGTCGAGCGACCAGGCAGGCGCTGCGGCCGCGCAAAGCGCGACTGACAGCACCGCCACGGCCAAAGGCCTGAAGCGGATGTTCATCGGGCGTGTCCCATCTCGAGGTTGCTTTCACGTTGGCGCGCCGACTCGTGCGTACGTTGATGGTCCATCCCCATCCCCGCCTGCTTGTCGTGGTCAGCGTCGCGCACAAGGCCCACGCCGCCTACCGCCTTGAAGGGGTAGCTGATGGCGAGCGCCTCTTCCTTTCCGCTCATCTCAAAGGATCGGTTCAGCGTGTTGCGGGCATGGACGATGAGGTCCCCCGTTTCGTTGTCACGCTGGATCAAGCAGTTTGGCGTTGTGCCTACGATCGGACCCTTGTACTCTCGCCCATCTTCCGGCTGACGGATTTGCCGGTCCTGCTCGCCGTACAGTTCCACCGGCCGACGCGCTTCGCGGATGCGCTCTTCAAAGTGCTTGCCGATACGATCGGCAGCCAAGACAGGTGTGGGAAGACGAAGGTTCGCGTCCTTGGGGAGATGGTCCTTGCAGAGGCGCGCGGCGCCGTAGAGATCGCTCTTCGCGTACCGTTCGATGTCGCGCAGCAGTGCCGTGCGCTCTGCGTTGCTCATGCGTCCTGCATCTTCGAGGCGGCGGGCGAGTTCGTTGATTTGTGCTTTTTGCATGACGATTACCTCAGCGTTTCGACAGCGGTCGAGTAGGAAATGACTTGAAAGCCCAGCGGGTTGTCGCGAATTACGCTTTCCGACATCGGAGCGTTGACAAACCTGTAGGCGATGGTGGCGATGAACTGTTCAGTGTTAGGTGAGCGCTGGGGGCCCATCTCGCTGCGCGTAAACCGGACCGTGGCGGTCTGGTTGGGTCCCGGAGTGATCGACCGCACGCTGATGACCAGGCGGGTGTGCTCCCCATACTTCTTGTCCAGGGCTTCCCGGCCGGTCCTGGGGTCGTCTTCGAACTTGGCGTGGTACTGCTGTTGCACGTCCGGCGAGCTGAACAGTCCGCATCGGTCGTACATGTTCTGCAGGGTGCGCCAGTCGTAGCCCTCGCAAGACAACACGTACTGAGTGACGAAGTAGCGCGCGATCCGAGGGCCATAGTCCTCCTGTGCGTCGCCGAGCTGGGATACGTTTTCGACCTCGCCTGTCGCATCGTTGACGCGCACGACGTAAGGCGGCTGGGGCGTGTAGCTCAGCATCAGTGAGGCCACGGCGCCGACCGCCAGGAACGCCAGCACGAATGCACCTACTGCGACGCGCCATGCTTTCGCTCTGGATGAAAGGACCTCCGTCAGGAAGTCCTGGTCTAGGCTCCGGTTTCTGTCCAGCTCTTGCTGAAGCGAAAGCTTCGGGTCTTCAAAGGACATGTTGGTCCTCCGATTGGTGGACGGGACGGAGGCGCCGCACGTTTCGTACGGGCGCAAATGGGCGAGCCGCGGCGAGCGCGGCCGAAATGGCGAGCTTCATCTTTTCTCCGGAGAGATGAGGGGATTTAAATCAGAGACGGCTGGCTACTGCGCAGCGCAATGAGAAAGGCACAGCGATTGCTGTGCCATTTACAGGGTCTGGACACTGTCGCGTCCCGACCGGCCTACTAATGATGCTTTGGGAAGCTTTAACGCTCTTGGCGCATGTCCCGAGTCATAGCCTCGGTCATCTTCATGCCCTGCTGGTGGTCATGCTCCCGGCGCCAATCCCAATTGCTCTTTGAGCGGGGCGTTGACATTCCAATCAGGAACAATTGAGACGGCCACTTGAAGCAGAGATACCACAACGGACGGAGAATCCAAGTCCAAGTCGCCTTGGCAAGGCTCATCCATTGGAAAGCTGATATCGGCTGATCGGGCGCAACACCGGGCGGCACCGATAGCGGCACATCCGTGCTCATCAAGGGGTTCTGAGAAAGGGCCTTTCCCAGCGGCTTTAAAGGATCCATCTATATCCTCGAATTATTGTGCTTGTCAGGGAGGGCGGCTATTTGAAACTCAATATTAGCCAATCTTCCCAATGAAGGGAACTGCAATTCCGCCGCCGGCGCCGCTGCCAGTTATTTTGGTAGCCACCACTGAGACCTGTTCTAGCATGAATTTGGAGCACATCATGAAGAACACGATAGCCGTGAGCATGGAAAATATATTGATCTGGTCCGCTTTCGATAGATCGATTAACCCTTGCTGGAGTTGTCCGAACATTCCCATGATGAACATGAAGACGACCATAAAAAGGCCTGCGTAAATAGCATAGTAGAGGGCCTGGCCGAGCCAGCTGTGGAAGAACTGCTTGGTCGGTTCGAACAGCAGCGCCAATATGCAAAGCGGTCCGAGTACGACGACTAAGCCCATCCCAACTTTTACCGTGATCAGCACTAGCATCCCGATCGCGCTCATGACCGCTGAGATAATGGTGATGATGACCGAGACAACCACGAAGACAAAGGCCTGCGCGATTTTCTTCAGACCGCTTGGTGCGCGCTCCTGCAACCGTGTGCCGATTTCTGCGCCATTGTTCGCTGCGTCGTCCATCATTTCGGATGGGGTTTTTACGGTGCCCGTGAACAGCTGGGCCACGGAGGTGGGTAAGTCGAGCATTACACCGACAATCTCCTTTTGGTATAGCCCCCCGGTGCCGGCGATGGACACGATGATCGCTATATTGAAGACCCGCCGACACGCATGTAGGACGGGAGTCTGGATCGCCCCGGCGCAGATGAGCCAACCGTACCAGACAAGCGCAACAGACAGGCCAACCGACACGAACGGCAATAGCTTCGCGGTGATGGACGCGACCATTGGCGTGATGACGCTCGTTAGCATCTTAGTCACCGACTGGTCGATCCAGTTCGCGATCCCGCCAAGACTGGCCAGACTGACCGCGGTGGTGGCCATTATCTCGCTCCAGGAAGCGGCGCGCGGATTGCACCAAGGCTGAAAGAGCTATCGGCCAGCTTTTCGGCTTGCTGCTCCATCAGGGCTTGCTCGGCCACAATCTGGCGGGTGAGCATGTCCGCCCGGGTTTGGTCGGCCTGGATGTTTGCCTGCTCGACGAGCAGCCGGGCCTGCAGGTCAGCGATGGCCTTTGGATCCTGGGCCTGATTGATCTTGGCCTGGAGCTGGTCCACCTGCTTGACACGGGCGGTCATCGCCTTCTGGGTCTGCTCCATCATCGCCTGACTGCGAACGGCGATCTTTTCGGCCCGGGCGTCCAGGTTCTTTTTGTCCTGTTCGTAGTTGCCAGTTAAGCGTTCCTCGCGCTCAATGCGCTCCACAGCGTCCGAGATCCCGCCCAGCCCGCCATTGGAGGCGCGAAGAATATCCCGTGCGTCTGCCGGCAGTGCATCGCGAATCGCCGGGTTGTTCAGGATGTCGCCCAGGTTCCGTGTCCCGGTTAGGGCTTCCAACTGACGCTTCTGGCTCTCAAGCTGATCCCTGAGGACAGCAATCTGCTCGGCATACTTGGCCAGCGTCTCGACGTGCTTGATGGCCCGGTCGGCGATGCTGGCCGCATCCACTACAGGAATGCCACTCGCGTGGACAGGGGTCAGGGAGTTGGAGAAAAGGACAGCAGCCAGGAATGCGGTAAACCGCACGCGCCGGGCGCGGCTCGGGCGGTGGTTGGGGGTGTGCGTCTGGGACATGATCAGCTCCTTGTCGCCTCTTGGGCGAGCTTGAGGTAGTGGGGCAGCCAGAGGGCGGGGTCGTCACCATGCTTGGCAACTGCCGCTTCGGCGATTTCGGCCAGGTCTTCGGATCCGGAGAACACCAGCAGCGCCTCGGGACATGAGGCGAGGTCCAGTTCGGCCGTGACGGCAGACTCGTTTTGTTTGACGACGAACTGGCGGCTGAACGGCGGCAGATCCTTGACCATCTTGAAGACAGCGGGAGACAGCTTGAATCCGTCGACGTAGTCCTCGGCAGTGGCCTTGGGATTCTCGAGAAACATGGCGGTCGCGGACTGCTGAATAAGCGAGCGACCTACAGGGTTCTCCAGGATCGCGGCGGGCTCCTGCGTAGCGAAGACGAGGACACCGTTTTTCTTACGGACCGTGCGGCTGGCATCCTGCATCGACGCCTGGAAGTAGGGCACTTTCAGAGGGTGCTGAACTTCGTCAAAGAAAAGGGCGATTCGCCGCCCGTCCATCATCTGGTCCGTTCGGTAAAGCAAGTACGTTATTGCTGCGTCACGGACGGGGCCTTGCTCGAGGAACTCCGTCAAGTCAAATCCAAAGAGGTTGTTAGCCGCCAGGTCAAGTTCGTCTTTGGGGTTGTCGAACAACCAGCCATACTCGCCGCCCGCGCACCAGCGTTTGAGGCGCTCTTTCAGGCTCAGCTGACCTTCAGGTGCAGGCGCGGCGGGGAGAAAATTAACCAGGTTGGACAGGCATCGATCCTCCAGGTCGATGTGCTTCACAAGCTGGTTGACGGCCATGGCGATTTGCTTCTGCTCGGAGGGACTGGCCGCCTCGTCCCCGTTTGCCCCCAACAGCTTCGTCATGCTGGCCATGAACGTGACGTTTGAAGCGGTGTCAGGCAGTTGCAGGTAGTTCCAGCCGGTTTTCACGCCCAGGCGCAGCGGGAAATACTTGCCGCCCATCGCCATGACGGTCACCTGCATGCCGCGATCCTTGTCGAACACGATGCCCGTGTAGTCGAACTTGCGTGCCTGGGTGATGAGATGACCCAAGAGGACCGTCTTGCCGGCGCCGGACTGGCCGATGATGGACGTGTTCCCGAGGCGGCGTTTGCCGGTTTCGTCAACGTCCTGAAGCGAGGCGTGAAAGTTCAAGTAGTAAGGCGTGCCGCCCGTCGTCTTCAGCATCGTGACCGCCGGCCCCCATGGATTGCCTGCCGGCTTTCCGAAGAGGTAGTTGTGCATCGAGGAGAAGCTCAGGAAATTCAGCGAGGTGATCGGCGCCGGGCGAGGGCGCCATTTCCAGTTGCCCGGGAACTGGGCGGCCCACGCGGCCAAGGATGAGCGATCACACAGACGACCGATGATTTCTTCGTCAGCCAGCGCGCCGCTGATACTCGCGGCCGCCCGAAGGGCCCCCTCGCTGTCATCGCCAAACACCTGGATAGTGGCGTGGTGGTCACCCATTACGAAGCGGCCTGCGGCCAGTTCGTCGCGGGCCTTCTTCAGATCTTCGATCTGGGACGCGGAGTAGTCGCCAGAGTCTTCCAGCCACTTGATTTGGCGTGACAGCGCCTTCAGCCCATCGGGCTTTGACATCGCGCCAAAGGACTGCGACAGCACAAACTCGTGCGGCTGGTTGAGCAGGCAGTTCAGGTGGCCGGCTTTGGTGTTGTTGGAGTACTCCCGAAGTTCCAGCATCACGTAGCGACGTGTCCAGTCAGGCCCCCGCATCTCGGCGAGTTCGCCGTGCGTGGAGAAGAACTGACGACTGGTGGGCAGATAGTTGTACAGGCGCGCGTTCACCAGCGGCACCGGCTGCATCTTGCCGTTGAGCAGAAAGCCGAGGAATTCGGCTGGTTCCGAGAACCGCGATTTCCGGCGGGGAGCCTCCTCGCCGCTCATGTCGTGCGGAGACTCCCGCTCGACAATGGTTAGCAGCTCCGGTGAATAGAGCTTGAGCGATCCGCGAAGTTTGCGGTTGACGTCATCGAGCTGTTCGATCGCCTGGTTCTGCCACGCAAGCGCCGAGCGCGCCGTTCGCTTTTCAAAGTTGGACAGCAAGCGCAGGGCGGGATCGATCTGCGCCCGTGTCAGCACGGTCAAGTACATCTCATTGATCATCGGCGGCTTACCGGCGAAGACCTTGCGATACGCGGCATCGTGATCGCGGGAGAACTGGTCCGGATAGTCGCTTTCGGGATACTCGAACACCCTGCGACGGACAAGGTGCGACCAGATCCCGAATCCCGTTGGGAACCCCCGGAACACGTTGTTGAGCTCCTCGACCCAGCGGTAGTGCTCCTCATCGCTGTAGCCTTGAAAGGTGCGCCCGTCGATGCGCCAGACCGAGAGGTACTCCCAGTCGCGGGTTGCGATGATGGTGGGCGTGACGTGGTGCGAGTAGGGGACGTACGTGCTGACCGGCGGCTCATACGCCGGCAGCGTCACGATGGATTGTTGTTTCATCGGTCGTGAACTCCGAGCCAGCGGGCCCAGGGGCGCCGCCGGCTGTAGGGTGTTGGCGTGAGGGATATCGCACCCCAAAAGCGCTTGTTCTTTGCCAAGAACTTGGTCTTGACCCAAAGCTCCCAGATCCAGAAGGCGCGGTCATCATGGCGGCTCAGAATGGCCATCACCGGATAAAGGACGGGAAAGAGCAGCCAGCCCCACAGCGTGAATGAAGCGGCGGTGACGGTCACAAAGACCAGTCCAGCAAATGCTCGTGTGGGCACTCCCCCGGGGACGGTGGCGACGCGGGTGGCACCCTTGAAAAGGGGGAAGCGGTTAAGGGGCACTTCTGACCCCACCGCAACTGGGGCGGCTGCAGCTGGGGCTTTGGCCTTTTGCTTGGGCGAGGTGGCCATCAACCGAAGACCAGCTTAATGATGCCGCCAGCGATGGCACCGGAAAAGACGATACCCACTGCCCATTGATAGGCGGTTTCCTTGCGAATCACGTCGAACGAATAAAGGATGCCGATAATGCCGGCGGAAACAAGGCCGATGACGGGGATGATGAGCCACAGCCAGTCTTTGACCTTCTGCACGGTAGTGGTGGCCTTCTCGAACTGCGCCATCGCCAGTTCCGGTTGCAGCAGGAGGAGCAATGCAAGGGTCGCGTATGCCAGGGCGACAAGCGTGCTGCAGCTCTTGGACTGCGAGTCGCCAGGGGAGATATTGGATGCTGCGGTCATTTTGAAACTCCAATGGGTGACGCCACCCGGCTGATGAGCGGGGCGGCATTCGTTGAGGTAGATGAGAGGGCCGGTGTTTAGCTGCTAAACACTGGCGAGGGGTGCGCTTCTACTGCGCCGGCAGGCGCGAGGACTGCGTAGGGATCGGCCTGCCGAATGTGGCATCTGGGCGCGGTTCGAATGCGTCTTTGCGGGGCGCCACAAAAGCGTCGTCGCGGGACTTCTGAAAGGCATCGGGTTTGGACGGCTTCGGACGCGGGCGGCTACGCGTCTTGGTGTCAGCATTGGCGGGCGCGCCGCCCTCCTTCACGATGGCCGGTACAGCCAGGCCAGCGCCGGCGATGACCTTGCCGACATACCCATTCCTGAAGCCCGAGGTCAGGTTGCCCGTGTTGTAGCAACTGAATGCCGCATACAGCGCGTTCTGTCCGGGGCCGTGCAGCTTGGCGGCTCGCTTGTAGCAATCAACGAGGACACGCTGGGCAGATGCAAGGTTGACGCACGGGTCGAAGATGCTTTCGGATGTGACACCAAGCCACTTCCAGTTCCGCACGTTGATCTGGCCGTAGCCGACGTCGAAGTCCACTCCTTTGGCCATCAGATCGCGCACCGCCTGGACTGCCTCCTCTTTGGACTTCGGGCGGATGCTTACGTGGGGCTTGGCGTTGACGCCAATGGCCAGCGGATTGAATGCGGACTCGTGACGGACCACAGCGCTGAGCGTACTGATGTGCACGTCGGGCGCACACTGCCTGGCGAGGGTTGGGAAGTCCATCGGTCAATTCCCCACCATGCCGAAGCCAGGCCCCTTGCCGTTCTGCTCGCGCTCTTTGCGTTCTGCAAGCGCCTTTTCGTACTTGGCAAGCTCGTGTTGGTAGTCCCGTGGCTCCGCCCAGTAACCGCCGTCGGCGGGCGTCCCAACGTAAAGCGGTAGACCATCGTCAAAGGCGGTGTATTCGTGCGACTCGTAAACGCTGCAATAGCCGGGGCGTTTGTTGCCGATGATGAGGCTGCCGTCGTCGTTGCCGCCGCGCCAGGTTCGAAGCGCGACATTCAGCGCAGCGGCGTCGCATCGGCCGGCACCTTGTGAAATGGCACGCACCAAATCGCTCATTTCCTTGGAGTCTTCAGAAGCGGGGCACAACGAAAGAAAGTCTCGTCGTGCTTCCAAGGTGTCGGATAGCTTCTTCATGCTGATGCCGAAGTACCGGGAAAGCGATGGCGCGCACTCGCTTGGACGTGTGCCGCTGGACAGACAAAGAATGGCTTCGCATGCCAAGCGCTTGTCGCCGTCCAGCACGTCACCGAGGTCAACGCTAGGCGATCCGGCTGAATAGACCGGCGTTGCCACAGGCGCTAACGTCACCGTCAGCAGCAGTATGAGGTGTCGAAGGGTTCGCATATGCGTTCTCCTGGCTTAGTTGCAGATGCCATAGTTGCCGACATCGATAAGCTGGCCGCGCAAGCGCGTCTCAGTCGTGACCGTGCATCCGCTGACCGATGTGATGTTGACCACCCGTGTCGCGCTCTGGCAGTTGTCGGCATCGCCGCCACTACTGCTATCGCAGCTGCCGAATAAGGTGGCGGTCCGATTTCCGTTGGAGAGCTGGCAGTAGCCCGACACACCTTTGGTCACGGACGCGCCGGGCGGCATCAGCTGGCCCGTCCATACGCGAGTGGTGTCCCCTGATGTCGTGCCCGATGCATGTATGCAGTTCAGTTCTGCAGTCGGGCGATAGATGGTGGCGCCAAACATCGTCCCGTAGTTGACTTGCATCTGCGCGGCGATCGTGCCGCCCAAACTGTTGTCGAGCGTCTCGCCTGTCTCGTTGCCACGGGCCTTTGCGATCACGACATCGAGGACACCGCCAGCGCGAGATGCCGTGCAACCGTTTTGCCAAGGTCCCCAGCCCTCGTAGGCGACATCGTTCGCGTTGGCTTGCAGAACGTAGTAGGTCCTGTAGCGGACCTGATTGCCGGTGTACCCGGCAGGGCACTGTGAATACTCGGCCTGCGTCTGGGCGATTCGGCATCCGCCGTAGGTTGTGTGCCACGAGTAGCCACCGACGCAGCCGCCAGGCGGTAGCGGCGCGCCTTGGTCGACCCGGATGACCATCGTGTTGAGCTCGGTTCCCAGTTGTACGTCCGCTTGATTGGCGGTTGATGCCTGGCTGACCGTGGGCAGGAGCAGCGTGAAGAGCAGGGCGAGCAAGGCCCGGCCCTTGCCTCGCGTGGAGGGAAGGAACATGGATATCTCCGATAGATGAGCCGCTTGATTGGCGGCGAAGGGAAGGCCTGTGGCGCTGGGCTAGTTTTTGCAGCCCTGAATGACCGAGGCGCGTGCGCCCATGTCTGCGGGTGTAATCACAACGCGATCACCCGCGATCGCGGCGCGCTGCGCCATACGGACATAGCTATTTCCAGAGTTCTGAAATGTGCCACTGAAGGAGCCGCCAACCGACACGGCGCCAGCGGCATTGACATAGCCCGAACCCTGGATGCTTCCGCCGATCGCGCCACCGATATTGATATCGCCACCGCGTGCGGTTGCGTCAACGCCCTGCAGGGCGATCTGACGCCACGGCAACAACCCAGCAGGGCACGTTACCGCGGGGATTGCAGCGTCGTTGGGAAGGTCGCTGTACGTGCCCGTGATTACGTGACCGTTCTGGGCGAACCACACACCGCCCGTGCAAACGGCGAGCAGCTTGTTGGCGGTCGAAGCGTATAGGCCTTCAGGCGTGCACGCAACGCCAGGTGCGACGGCCGTGTTGAGCAGTAATCCGGTATTGGTCTGAATTGCACCGGCCACCGTCAGGGTGTTGTTGAACGTGACCGGTCTGGTTTCTCCGTGGCGAACAAACTGGCCGAACGGCGTGGCGCCCAGACCGGCCGCCAGGACTGCATGGCCGGGCTCCGCTCCGAAATCGAACCACCCGCGTGGAATGTTCATGAGTGGGCCGCGTACATTGGTCCCGCCGTTGGCGTCATGACCGCCAAATCCTTCGGACGCTGCCATCACCTTGCTGAGCAGCACTTGATTGAACCGAGCCGCCTTACCGGCCGGTGCGGTGCAGGTGTCATTGAGGCGACGACTACGCACATCGCTGATTGGTTGGCAGGTATATACATAGGCGCCCGTGCGGCAGCTGTCGCCGGGGCAGGTTCCTTCGCGGACCAGGATGAAGCGGGCGGTTTCCCCGAGGGACGGAAAGCGGGGCGTGCTAGGTGGTAGGAGGCCCAGCGTTGCGAGATCTGCCACACCACCTCGCGCGACCTGTGCTCCCGGGACGGCGACCCAGCTAAGTGCTGGCGGCGGGGGGTAGGTGCCCGCTGGGGCGCTGGCGATATTCTCTCCGCGAATCCAAGCTTCGTGCTTTACCTGAAGGTCGACCACTGCACCGCGGAGTTGCGCTAAGTAGCGGCCGGTGGATTCCGCAGCGGTCGCGTCAACCTGCCGCTTTAGTGACGGTCCACTCAGGACAACGGCGAGGGTGAGAAGTGCGAGCACGACCATCAACTCGATGAGCGTAAAACCGGCCTGGCGGTGAACTGATCGAGGCACAGTAACTTCGGAAGGGCACATGGCAGGTTCGCCGTCTATGCAATGTCAGGCGAGGCAACGCCTCGCCCGGATTGCGGGTTTACGGATTTATCGCGTGGCGAAGACGAACGTGTTGTTGTCACCCTTCACGCAAAGGTCTTGAGCCGTGACTGCATTGAAGGATCCTGGCTCGTTGTTCGTGCCTAGCGTTTTTGCTGCGGTTCCGTTCACGCTGATCGTCTCGGACACGGAGTTCAACGTGGTGGCAAGACCTGGGCACGCTCGGTGGTTCACATTGGTCAACGTCAGCCCAAAGCCGCTGCCGGCAGCGCCACCCCCGAGAGCCACAGGGCCGATAGTGATCGTGCCGTTCGAACCCGCGCCTGAGCCTCCCAGTCGGTGGGCCACCGTGGCACCGTTCACTTTGAATACCGAAGACTCGCTCATGGCCGGCGCAAGGTTCGACGCGTTGCTGATGGCTGCGTAGGGCGTTACAGAATCGCCTTCGCCCAGCAAACGGGTCGCCGTCATAAAGCGTTGAAGTTCGGCCGACGCCGGACCAACCCGGGCTTGAACAAAGATGCCTTTGATGGCGGGCATGCTGATAATCACCAGGAAGCCAATGATCGCGATCACGGCGATGACTTCTACGATGGTGTAGCCGCCTTGGCGAAGGCGTTGCCTGGCCGCATGGCTCTTCAAATTTCGGGGTTGCATGGAGAATTTCTTCATGATGAATTCCAGGTGTTTAAAGGCTGAAGTGATGGAACATGTTTGCCGCTTGGGCACGCGTGATGGTTTGGATTTGTACTAGCTCATGGCGTCGAGAACTGCTGCGTTCTGCATGTCGTTCAGAACGCTCAGATGCCAGGCATAGAGGCCTGCCATTGCGAACAAGGCGCAGCCCAAGATGACCCAGCGCAGTACTTGCGCGCGTCCTTCGACGCGCTTGAGGACGACCGTTTCCATCCTGTGGCGGGTCTTCTGTAGAGCGATGTCCAGGCCAAGGGTGCTGGTGAGATCTTCGAGATACCAATAAGTCTCTTGATCCATCAGTCCGACATCGAAAACTTGCGCGCCCGATCTTGAATCTTCAAGACGATTCTGAATGGCCTGCAAGCGCCCGGTCAGCCAACGAGAGGCACCGTCGAATTGAAGTTCGATTGCCTCGCGCAATTGCATCGTCTTTCCGGTCCTTGGCTTGACCGCAGTTGCCGCTGTGCTGATAACGCCAATGCCCTGGACATCCCGGTAGAGGCTGTATGGACCCCAGCGATCCAGAAATCTCCGTATCGGTCCGTCGAGGTACGGGAACGACAGTTGGACCGCAATCCCCGCAACGAGCGTGCCCACCCAAACCCGAGCGCCGCTCTGGCGTATCCATTCGGCGAGGTCGAAGAATGCCAGGCTGTGTGGACTCAGGTACGCACGTGGAGCCGCCGGTAACGATCCGAGAATCATCGGGGCGGTGAAGTAGGGGATTCCAACCATGATCACAAGCCATAACAACGCCATTGCCATGGCCGAAGTCATGAGCGTGGTGACGAGGATTGTCTTCAGCCTGGAGTTCAAGCGCACAAGGCTGGCCATATCCCGCAGTCCGCTGGCCAGCACTGCTTGGCCCTGGCGTTGCAAAGAAACAAATTCAGCAACCTCCTTGGCGGGCAGTGTGCCGTGTAGGGTTTTTCCGATTTCGCCAGTTTCGACAATCTTGTGCGCCCAGTGGGCAGAGAGGATGCCCCGCGCACTGCGCCCATACCGCTGGGCGTCACTGTCGAGGATATTGAGGATCGTCCGTTGGCCTTGAGTGTCCTCGGTCATGTCGGCCAGATACTCGTACCAATCCGCCCGCTGGCGGGAAAACTTGCGCGCGGCCTGGCCGGCCCGAGTCAGAGCGAAGGGCAGCTTCATTTCCGCTCGCTTTGTCGAAGCAGCGTGGCAAAGGCTTGGAAATGCGGCTCAATGTCCCGCGGATCGATCAGGCCTTGACTCATCTTGTAGACAGCGCAGTCCATGGTGGTCTTCCCTTCCATGTCGGGGTGGTCATATGCGGCGGTCCTGTGACCGGCGTAAATCTCACGGAGACGCAGCTCATCGCCGCTGCTGATGGCACGAAGCGCTTCTGGATCTGACGACGGTTCGAACATTTCCGCGACAACTGTCCGACCGGCGTACCCGAACAGCTCCGGAATCCCCTTGATCCGACATTTCTCACAACCGTCCGGGTTGCGAACTTTGATGCGACTGCTGCCGAAGTCGTAAAGGGTTTCGATGTCGTCTAGGTAGCGGGCCCAGTCATCCCGCGTCCGGCGCACTCCCAACCGATCGGCTGCGCCTTCAAGCAGTGAAGCTGCCGGCAGTGCGCAATCGCAGGTGACAGGCATCAGTGCTTGGTGTGAGAGCAGCTTCAGGACGCCGGGCGTGCCCAAGGTCGTTCGCGGAACGCCGATCTCGCTGGAAGCAAATCGCTGCGGAATTGAGAGCGCGTGGCCAACGTGTGTCGTTGTATAGAGACTGCTTCCCGACAAGACGATGTCCTGAAATGCTGATCCGGTGAGTGAATCGCGGATTTCGCCAAGAAACACGTCGCTCGCCGCAGCCCGCTTGAGTGCCATGAGCTTGGACCGCATCGTGTCGCGGTCCGAGCCATCAAGCGAGCGAGAGACACTCGCGGCCAGAGCGCGCGGGATGGTCAGTTCGACGGGATCCTCGATCGTCATGACCTTGCGTGTTGCGGGCAACCGCACGATGAGTTGGGCGTTGGTGACGGTTTTTCCCGATCCGGGAATGCCGCCCGTCACGATGGCGCCGCCCTGGCTTTGCAGGCATCGTTCAAATTTCGCGACGTGCGAAGGCATAAAGCCCAGCGTTTCCATGTCCACGGGCTCAACTTTGGCATCCATGTCCAGAATCCGAAGGGTGATGGAGGGTCCCTTGTCTGCCACAAATGATCCCCAGCGCAGCATGTAAGAGCGGTCATCCACAACTTCGTAAAGCCGACCCTGCTGTTCATTGGTCATATCGAGGAATAGCCCGTTGCCGCCGTGGACATCCAGCCATGCGACGTTTCCCATCTCAATGAGCCGTTCGGTCGGCATCGCCAGTTGCTTGGGCGTGGTGTACTGCCCGTCAATCGTTGCGCTTACATGAGAGATGGCCGCCGTGGTGTCAATGTTCAAGTGCATGTCGCTGGCGCCGTTACGAACAGCCCAGGCGGCCAAGTCATGGAACCCTACGCGTACCGCAGAGCGTGCGCCGAGCGCGCGCGTCCTGGATGTGCGCTGCTTAACGTCCTTGGCTTGCATGCGCTCACGGACCAAGGCAAGCAGCACGACGGGATTGACTGTGTACACGTCCACGTTGTCGCGTCCGGCGGCTTCCCGAGCACGTAGCAGAACGGCACGGTACAGATCGGAGTCCTGTTCCCCTTGCTTGACGAAGACCACATACCGCTTGCCTTCGAGTTCTGCCACGCAAGCTTTCGCAGCGGCTTCGGAGCCGCACCAATCCACGCGCAGAAGTTCGAAGGCCGGACGCATGTTTTCCACATCTTCGAAGGAGTCAAGATGGCCTTCCGGAGAGTCGTCAGTTTGGATTGGCGTCACCGACATGCTAAGGACAGGCGCCGGCTCTTCTTCCCGAAACCCGATGCGCAACATACGCGTCATTCGCCGAGCCCATTGGAAAATGCTGAGTTTCATGGTGCCCTCTCGTCTAGGCAATAGGTGAACGTCTCTTCCGCTTGAGACAGGAACGTTGCGCAGGGAGGAGAAATCTCCAGCAGACGCATGCCCTGGCCAGCGCCTGTGACCGGAGCGGCCTTCCCGGTCAGATAGACGGCCTGTCTGTTGTCCAGTTGCAGATGCGCGGCGAGGTGGCGTCCAACGCCCACGATGGCAATTAGCCGCGCCAGGCGTTGTTTCGGCGGCGATGCTGAGGGCGCGGCAGCCTGTTCCGCATCCGCCGGCGCGATTTCTGTCACAGATGGCACTGCGAGTGGCGAGCCGGCAAGAGCAGTCTTCGACTTCTCGCGTTCAATGGCGAGCGCCTGTTTTGCGTCATGCTCCAGCAGCTCGCGCACCAAGTGGCTTGGCGGTGCAGCCGGCGCTTCCGGCGCCACGGAGAGAGTGTCGGATTGCGCCGATACCACGGCAGGTAAGGCAGCCGCCAGGGCGAGGCCCGCCAGACAAAGGGCAAGCCGATTGCGCAGCGAAGTGTCACGGCGCGAGTACATAGATATCTCCTTTCAAGGTGGCCGAGAACGCGCTCGCGGCGAGCCCGGGTGCGGAGTCTGGCTGGTAACGCACATGCAGCTGCGTTATCTGGGTTGTCGTCGGCAAGGCCAGGCCATAGAGCGAGCGCAGGGGCGCATTGATCACCAGCGCGCGGCTGGCGGGTAGCTTCGTGCCCGACGGCATCGGCACAGGTTCTTCCAGGCCGTTCGGCAACTTGATGTTGGGCACGAGGATCTGCACGCTCGCAGGTTTTGACAACGTGAAGTCTTGCAATGCGGGCCGAAGCGCTTGCCAGCTCGGTTCCCAGGTTGTCTGGATCGCCAATGGCGTCGGGAGGTCCCGCAATGGCATCGTGGGCGCGGAGAGTGCCTTCGGAAGTGGCCATGTTGCGGTAGCAGTATCCAAATCCGGATGGACGATGCGAAACGATTGGGCTAGCGCCGCCCGCAGCGTATGGTTGTCGGCCAGACGTGTACGGCGGTAAGTGGCGGTGCAAGACCCCGTGCTTGGTCGGCAGTCGACTTCCGTCAACCGCCACCGCCCGGGCTCTACTGGCACCGTCAGAATGACATTGAGCAGTTCGGTCATGCCCGTGCTGCCCTGAGTTTTGACCGACTTCGCCCAGGCGCTGATGGCGTTTTCCCATAGCGCATTGGCGTCGAAATGGGGCTGTGCCGCCTGAGCCTCTTCGTGAAGTTTCGCCTGCCGTTCGTCCCACCAAGCGGATCCGTAGTCCCATGCCTCGTAGGCGACGACCGCCGCTACGAGCACCCACCAGATGGGCGACACCATGGACAGCCTAAAGGACGCCCTGCGCAAAGCAGACTGTCCATTCACATGTGCAGTGAGCTGTTGCAAGGAGAACAGGCGCGCTTGCGTGATGTAGTTGCTGTGGACCTGGTGTTCCCGGTAGCGTGCAGTCAGTTCCTCGACGGCGTTCTTAGCCTTGGCCTGGTCGGGAAATATCGTGTCGCCGCCCGTCTGCACCACCCCGTCGATGACCACCGCCAACCATACGGATTGGTCGGGAAGCGTGCATGCAACGATATGCGTGCCATGTCGATGCATCTGTGCAAAAGCAGCGGCGCCAGAGAAAAGCGTTGTTCTGCTCTTTGCGCGTGTTTCGCTTCCTTTGGCTGTCAACAAGCCGACCGACGAACTACGCGCATCACTCTGCACAAAGTGCGTTGCCCGTGCTTTGCGGGCGGTCTTGAGGGCAAGTTTTTCCAGGTCTTCCCCGAGGACGGTGCGCCACTTGAGCCCGAGGACAAGTTGATTCGGCGAGCCCGGTATCGCAACGAGCTTGTAGCTCGTGCGCCGAGCGACTTTCTGTCGCGTTGCCACGGTCAGAATCCTTCTTCTGGGATTGCGGTTACCAACACCACTGTCAGTAGTTGCTGTTCTTGGGAGGCGTCGGACCCTCCCATGATCATCGGTGCCTTGTCGTCGAGACGGCGGTGGGTCGAACTGTCGGCAAACTGTTGATATCCGCCAATGACCACCTGCTCTCCGGGGCGAACCATCACCTGTTGGACTCGTCCCTGGCCGCCGATGTTGGTCTGCTGCACAAAGGACTGATCGTCACGTGACCCGAGCGGCTGCTTCTTCATTTCGATGAGCCGGGTGTCGTCGTAAGCGATGGTCAGCAGAACCTGGCCGTCATCTTGCGCGTCAGGCACGACCGTGAGGAACGTCCCGACTGTCTTTTCGTCTTGCGTGACCGTGACGGTCGGCGCCGAGCTGTCGGACGTGCTTTGTGTCTGTTGCAGATCCTTGATGTATTGGAACGTGTTGCGCGTGTCGTACTTCGCGGGGCGGCGGTTCTGCGAAAGAAGCGGAATGCTCTTGTGATTGACGATCGATCCGAGTTGCGAAAGCGCGCTCAGTGCGATATTGGTGCCGGCGAAGGGGCCGCTGCCCACTGAAGCGCCCACTGAGCCCGCCGCCTGGGCTGCATCTAGCAAGGGGCCTACGCCGGTTGCCGATGCTGTGTTACCGCGCCCGAGGCTGTTGAACAGAATTTTCCAGTCGATGCTGCCCTGGTTCAGGCGATCGCGCTGGACGGTGATCTCTTCAAAGACGAGGCGCACCCGACGCGTCATCTGGCGATTCTCAGCGTCCAGAAATTCACCGATTCGATCCTGCGCATCCTTTGTATCGGTGACCACGATGGTGTTGGCCGCACCGTCCGCAGACTTGATTACGCCTGCGCGACTGAGGAACTGGCTGAGCTTGGTGACGACGGCCGCCAGCTCGCGGGCTTCTTCCTTCGAACTGTTGGACGACTTGTCCGCGAGCGTCGAATTCGCCGATTTGATATCGCGTTGAAGGTTTTCTTCAGCGGCTTGGGTGGGCGTGCGGACGACGTAGCTCTTGGTCTCCGTCCGATAGAAGCGAAGCGCACCGATCTTTTCGTCGTAGCGCCAGTAGACGCCCAACCGCAGCGCAATCGAGTCCAACACGGACGCCAGCGGAGCTTGGCCAGCGGGCAAAGGAGCCATCTTCGTGCGCGCAACCCCCTGGGGCAGTACCGGGCCTGCCGTGCGGTCAACGGCAATACCGGGGATAAGGGCCGGAACCAGCGTGTCGGCCGTGGCCGCCGTCAAGCTGGCACTTGCGGTGGCAATGCCCTGTTCGATTGCCAGGCGCGGAAGGAAATATTCGGCCGGCAGCAACGCGTCTGCCGACACGTGGGTCAAGATGCCGGTGGCGAGTTGGATGCGGTCGGCGAGCGTCTTGAGGTCTGCCGCGCTGTTCTCGAACAACAGCGTCGTGTTGACGTTCGCACGCAGCGCTGGAGGCAGCGTGACATCGCGGGCAAGCGGCTGGGGCCGGCCTGCGATCCACGGTAGTTCAACGACTTGGCCTTTGGCGCGGTCGGTGTCTCCTGCCATGCCCTTGAAGGCGTCCATGGCAAAGGCGCCCTTGGAGCCTTCGTGGTCAGCACGGGCGTTAACTCGGTCTGTGGATTGGAGCGCGGAGCAGCCGGACAGCGCGGCAAGCGTCAGCGCGGCCGCTACAGTGCGGTATGCATTCATGGATATTCCTGGTCAATGCCACGGCTAGGATTGCGGGGCGGGGGAGCGATTGCAGCTGCGGGTGAAGGGCAACATGCGCAGGACGCGGTTGCCGTAGAAGCAGGGGCGGATAGGCGATTCGCTCATCGCGACCGCCTGGGACAGCGCCTGGGTGGCCTCCCGGAAGGAGGCCTCCTCGAACTCGGCCGGAGCCTGTATCGGTATGTCGAAATTCAGTTCCCACTGATCAGGCCCAAACGTCCAGTTGGCGTCGGACGCCCAGCGCACGAGCGCTTGGCGGACCGTCCCGTCCTGCGGGCTGATGCGCCAAATTTTCTTGGGCGGTTCCACGATCTCCGGTTCGGCGACAGGCTCCGTCGAAGCCACCTCCACGGTGATGACGGGGCCAGGCGCGGCCGCGACCTGCTGCGGACTTGTGCTCGCCTCAGTGGTCTGTGCCGTCGTCTCGGCAGCCGGTGCCGGCGTCGCGGCGGTGCTGGCGCCAGGGGTAGCAGCCGTTGCATCGGTAGCCATCGGCGACGGGGCGCTGGCGGGCGACGCTGGACTTTCAAGCTTGGGCGGCGCTTCGGGCACCGGAATCGGGGGGATGTCTGCCGAAGCCAGGGCTGTCCGCGAATTACCCGGTAGAACGGTGCGCGGATCCGCATGGTTGATCAGGATGCGTCCTGAGTCCGGGGGTGTCGGAGGGGCGGGCGGCACGAATCCGCAGGCCGAAAGAAGGCAGGCTGCCGAGACGACGGCCGCCAGAAGGGGTGCTTGCATGGGGGATCCTAAGAGTTACTTGAAAGTCCGGGGCATCACGCCCTGCCGTTCAAGTTCATGATGGACGGCGCGCAACTCGCCGGGTTGGCTCTGTCGCCTCGTGAGTAGCAACAGTTCGAGGAGGATGGGCAGCAGCGAAGCGTCCGATTGCCCGCTCGGAGCGTTGTCCAGCAGGGTGAGGCGCAGCTGCGAGACATGTTCGGCGACCTGGTCGTCGACTTCGAGCCGATCCCGCAGGTACGCAGAAAGCGTCATGCCACGATCCGCAGCTGCTTGCTCGTACCGCCGGCGGGCAGCATCGGAAAGCCGAAACGTTATGGGGCGTTCAAGCAGGGAGCGCATGGAAGCGTGCTTCTTCTACGACGATATGCCCCATAGCTTCGGCGAACGCCTGTCTGAAGGCCGCCCGCCGGATCCTGCGCTCAAGGGCAGAGTCGGGCTTGTCTTTGCAATGGTCCCGGAATTGCTGATCACGGAATTGCGCGGGAGTAAGAGTGGGAGCGGTTTCGAACCATGTCCGGGCTGCGTGACGTGCTGCGCGAGCCGTAGAAGGGAATTCAAAGGCGGCGGCCGTGGGATAGGCCGTGGGCGACTTGGCCATACGGGGCTCCTGCGTTCGATTTTGACGAGCGCGAACGCTTGCCCCCAATGGGAGGCAAGCGATTCAGTGCACGAGGGGGACGCCGTCCCGTTGGCCTCAATATGGTTTCGGGAGAGCGCGGCGGGGATTGAAGGGTTAAACGGAGGGCTTGCTGAAGCGGCCAGAGACGGGATGGCCCACGGGGGGAGCGTGTGACGAGCCTGATGGCGGCTTTGACCAGATCTTGTCCATAATCATTGAAAATGAACCTGAATCTCTGCAAATCCCTGGTTGAATGTCCAGTTGATGGATTAGGGCTATCACTGCAAGTCGTTGATTAAAAAGACATTGTGACTTACAGGGATTTGCAGATCGGCGGACTTTTAATCCGTTGGTCGCGAGTTCGAGTCTCGCTCAGCCCACCACAGAACATTGCAATGCCAAGAAAACGCCGCTAAGTCACTTAGCGGCGTTTTTTTTCGCCTGCGGTACGCATCAATGTGCCCATGCCCTAGAGCGTAGACGCTCCGCCCAGTATCACCCTGTACTGCAAAGACAAGACGCCCCCGTTTGCCGTGCGCCAGCGCAACCTCGGCGCTCCGAGCTGGAGCAGTTCTACCAGTCAGAGATCAAGCGTGTCGGCGATGGAATCAAGAAGCTGAATCTGTCGGCGCAGTAAGTCCCACGGCGTTGCCCCCGACAGTCGGATCCGTGTCCGGCTTTCGGGGGCGGTTCGCACGTAGTGCTTTTTATTGCTTTCGCTAAGCCCTAGCGCATGGGTTTAAAAGCGCATTGCCAACTTGAGCATGCCCGACTGTTGCCGGTTGCCGCCGCCGAACTGCGCGTCGTAGGCCACGCCTGCCGTGGTGTTGCGGGCGATGGACATGTCGACGCCAAGGCCGAACACGGCGGCGTTGCGCGCGATGGGAACGCCCGTTACCGAGAACGTGCTGCCGCCTTCAAACGCCAGTTGCTGCTTGGGTGTCACATCGCCCATTGCGTGGCGCCAGCCCAGCGTTGCGGTCAGGCGGCCGGGAGCGCGATTGGATTCGAAATCCCAGGTGCCGCGCAGACCCAGCGTGGTGCTTGTCACGTCGTCGGTGTTGCCCGACCCGTGCAATGCCGCCGTACCACCCGATTCCTGGAAGTCGCGCGTGCGCAATTGGTTCCAGGCCAGGCCGGCGTAGGGTTCGATGCTGGTGGCATCGTTCAGCGGCAGCTTGTAGCCAAGCTCGGTGAACAATTGCGTCGATGAGGCGTGATACGAAGACTCCAGCCGCTGGTTCAGGCTGCCTGCCGCGATGTCGCGTTTGGTGTCGATATCGTGCCAGGTATAGGCTGCGCCGGCCATGAAGCGGATGTGGCCTGGGCCGGCGGCAAAGTTTCGTCCGCCGAACATGGTGGCCGTATAGCTGTCCACGCTGCTGCGCGACGCGGCATCCGCGACCGAGCTGTGGCTGCCGGTGTAGCCTACCGCGCCACCCAAACGCCAGCCGTTGCCCACGGCGCCGTCGCCGCCCACAAAGAAGCCGCCGGCCGACTGGCTTACGCTGGCCGCGTTGCCGTCACTGCCAAACTTGCTCCAATTGCCAAACGCTTGCGCCCAGAGGGGATAAGCGCCGCTTTGCGGCAGTGCGTCGGACGACGGTGAACCCACTTGGGCCGTCGGGCGTCCTGCCAGCATCGGCGCGTCTAGGTTGCCGCGCAGGTGGGCCAGCGGCAACGTGCGCGCGGTATCGCCCTGGCTTTGCAACACGCTGGCGGTGCTTGCGTACGCTTCGCCGGAAAGCAGTGTCAACGCCGAGCGCGCTTGCGCCGGCGTCATGGAAAGAACCGCCGTCGTCACCTGCCTGGCGCCAGTGTTGTTGCCCGCGGTGCTGCCGCTGGCGATGAGCGACGAGCCGGCTTCGGGGGAGGGCGATCCGTTCCCGTTCGACGGCGATCCGCTTGCGCTGACGGGCGGGTCTTCCTGGTCCAGGGCATCGCCCACGCTGCTTTCGTTGTTGGTTTCGCCGACGCTGCCAATCGGCACGTCGTTGCGCGTCAGCGTCATGAAGGCGTTATTCGCGTCGTAGCTGAGCGTGGGCGTCAAGAATGCATACGCGCTTGATGCGCCCGTGAACCTGCCCTGTATGCCGCCGTCGGCCGTCAGAATGTTGTAGGTGGTGCGCGGCGCATAGGTGCCGTTGGGGCCCACGTGCGCCACGCTGCCATCAAGATAAGCCACGCCGGTGACGTGGATGCGGTCGCTGGCGCTGCTGGCCGGATCGGCATGCACGCGATAGATGGCGTTTTCGCCGAAGGTGAGGTTGCCGTTGATCGTCAGCGTGCCGATGGGCGACCCGTCATTGCCCGGCGACACCACGGCGGTGGGGTAAAGCGTGGTGGAGCCCAACTGGCCGACACCGGCCAGCACAACTTCGCGGCCGATATCGACGGGGCCGTTCAACTTGCCATCGATTTCCAGCGCGCCGTCGGCGATCAGGATGGGGCCGGTCAAGCCGCTGCTGTCGGCGGTCAGGATGACCGAGCCGGGTCCGGTCTTGACGAAACCTTGGGTGCCTTGCAGCGGGTTGTCGATGATGTCGACGAATTGGCCCGACGCATAGGTGCCGTCACCCACCACGATGACCGGCGGGTTGCCGCCGCTGCCGACCAGGGTGATGGGCGCGCCTTGCAGGCGGTACCGGTCGGTGGCGAACTGCAGGCCCGACACGCGCACGGGGCCCGCGCTGCCATCCACGGTGACCGTGCCGGCCGCGCCCGTGAAGATGGCGTAGCCGCCGTCGGGCAGGGCGCCGGTGGCATTGCTGGGGCTGTTCCAGTTCGTGCTGGCGGCGGTCCAGGTGCCGCTGCCGCCGCCCGCGCGCGTTGCGGACGCCACACCGTCGCCATTCCACAAGTTGGTCGTGCTGGGACCCAGGATCAGGTTGATCTGCTTGTCGCCCGTCAGCGATTGAATGGTGGCTGCGGGCGTGGAGTCGCCGGTAACGCTGCCCAGCGTCAGGCCGTTGCCGCTCAAGGTGCCACCGTAGGACAGGATCCGGTAATAGCCGGCATTCACGCCAAGGGTGTTTACCGTGACGTTCAAGGTCGTGTTGTTGATGGCGGCGTTGCCGCTGACCGTGATGTTGTCGCCGGTGCCGGGCTGCGTGATGGGCAAACCCGCATAGCCGGTCTCGAAGGCGAATTCGGCGTTGTTCATCGACAGGTTGCCGTTGACGACCAGATTGCCGTTGGAAACCCCGGTCGGCGTGCCGACTTCGTATCCGGGCGCAACTCGCGCGCCCGTCACGTTGAGGTCGCCATTGATGGAGCCGAAGCCGGCGACGATGCCGTTTGATGTTGCGTTGACGTTTCCACCCAGCGTGACACCGGCGCCACCGCCATTGCCGCCGATCACCAGCGTGCCGCCATTGACGTCAATACCGCCGGGAAAATTGGCCGAGCCATCGAATACTTGGGTATTGCCCGGGGAAACGGTCAGGTCGGCGGCCATGACGCCGCCGCAGTATGTCGTGCCGAGCGCCAGCGTCGCCGTCAGCCACTTCTTCGTGCCGTAGTTCAAAACTGCATCCTTTATCTCGATTAATAATCCGAGGCTCAAATAATGCTGAATGGCTTTAAACGTATTGCAACGTAACAAGCCAAACTGCTTGAGCCTAAGGGGCTATCGAAAAAAGGACGCAATTTATCTCAGTTTTTTTATATAACCAAGAATTAATGAATGGATACCATCCAGATTAAAAAATATAGCGGTATTGGATACCAGCCAACATATTAATTAATCAGTTTTGGATGCCATCCTGGTTATATAAATGGTGCGACTTGAAACATTAATTATTATTGAAAGACAAATTCGCACTGAAACGTTTTGACGCAAGGATTGGATCCCGCATCCCCGCATTCAAACTCTGAATGCGGGGATTGGAGGGTCAATATCGCCAGGTCATATGCAGCGAACCCGCGTTTTCACGGTTGCCGCTGCCGAATTGGCCGCTGTAGGTCAGGCCGATGGTGGCGTTTTTGGTAATGGCGGTTTCGACGCCAAGCTCGGCCAAGGCGGCGTCGCGCGCGATGGGAGCGCCCGTCACGCTGAAGGCCTGGCCACCGTCGAAAGACATGACGGTTTGGGACTGCACATCACCAAAAGCGTGACGCCAGCCCAAGGTGGCCTGCAGACGGCCTTCGGTTTGTCCGACCGTGAAGTCCGTCAATGCGCGCAAGCCCAACGTGCTGGTGGTTTGTTTGCTGCTGTTGCCTTGCCCACGCAGAGCAGCCGAACCGCCAGACTCCGAGAATCCGCGGTTGCGCGTGTCGCTCCAGGCCAGGCCGGCAAAGGGTTCAAGGCTGACGTGCTCCGAGACGGGCAGGGCGTAGCCAAGTTCTGCGAACAGTTGGGTGGTGCTGGCGCCATAGTCGGCGCTCAGTGTCTGCGACACGCCGGAGACGCTGGCATGGCGCTCGGTGGAAATGTCGTGCCAGGTGTAGGACGTGCCCGCCATCAGGTTCAATTTACCGGGGCCGACGTCGAACACTCTGCCGCCAAACAACGCCGCGCTGTAGCCGGCAACGTCCGCTTGGGACGAGCGATCGTCCACGCGGATGTTGCTGTCGGTGAAGCCCAGCGCACCGCCCAGGCGCCAGCCGCCGCCCAAGGCGTGGTCGACCCCGGCGAAGACACCGCCTGTCTTCTGGCGGACTTGTCCGGCATCGCTATTGCCCTTCAAGGTCTGCCAATTGCCAATGACCTCGGCCCAGGCGGGCTGCGCGTTAGAGGAGGGCAAGGCGGAAGCGGACAGGGTGCCGCCGGCTTGCGCAGTGGGAGCGCCCGCCCGCATGCCCGCGCCCAGATTGGCGCGCAGGTAGGCCAGGGGCACGGTACGCACCGTGTTGTTAAAGCCGGTCAAGCTGGACGTGACGCTCGCGTGCGCTTCACCCGACAAGCTGTTGAAGGCCGCGGCCGTCTCGCCTTCAGGCAGCGTCAGAATGTAGTCGTGCAGCGGATTGCCCGCGGGCAGGCTGTCCAGGGCGTTGGCCACGGCACGCTGGTTGCCGCTTTGCGCCGCGTCGGCAAAGGTAATGGGGCGGCCTCCGGGCCCCTGCTTGCGGCTAAGCTGCATCACCACGTTCTGGGCGTCGTAGCGCAGGGCCGGGTCCAGGTAGGCGTAGTTGGACGATACGCTGCCGAATTGCCCATTGACCGTACCCGCGCTAAGAATGGTGTATTCGCGTTGGGCCTGGAACCCGCCGTCCGGCCCGATATGGACCGCCGACCCCGCCAGATTCGCCGTGCCGCTGACCACGACGCGGCTGCTGGTCGATGATTGCGGATCGGCCGCCACTTGGTAAGTGGAACCCGGCGAGAACGTCAGGTCGCCTGCCACGTTCAGCGTGCCGCCGACTTTGCCCGGCGCCAGGGTGGCGCCGCTTTGCAGCGTGGTCGTGCCGACCTGGCCCACGCCGTGCAGTGACGCGCCGCTGGCCACGTTCAGCGCACCGCCGAGCTTGCCGTTTACCGTCAGGGCGCCGCCCAACACATTGGTCTGGCCGCTGAAGTCGCTTGAATCGCCCGTCAGTGTGGTCTTTCCCGCCAGCACATTGATGGTGCCCATGCCGGGAGACAGGGAGCTGATGGCCGGGGCGAAGACGTAGTCGGTGCTGGAATGGTTGAAGACCAGCGTGCCGGTGCCGTTGCCAAAGCGCACCCCCAACGTTGCCAGCACCACGCCCGGGGCCGTCGCGGCATCACCCGCGGCGGCGCCGATGTTCACGGTGCCGGTCGAACCCGCGACATCGGCAATTCGGAGTCGGTTCGCTGTTTCGATAGTGGCGCCATTGGACACCGTGGCGGTGCCGTCGCCGTTATAGCCAACGAGGAAGATGCTGGAGGTTCTGAGTTTGGTCTGCGGGCCGTCGGCGATGATGGTGCCTTCGGTGGATGCATTGAAACCGGCGATGATCTGAAACGCATCGACCAGGGCGCCATCGGTTGCGATCAGTTCGCCCTTTGATCCTGTGTTGAGGCCCAGCGAAATGAAATCGTTCAACGAAGAAAACTGGCTGCCGGCCCCGGAAACCGATAGCTTGCCAACGCCGCCGTCGTACATGCCGACGTAGGTTCGGGCTCCGGACGTGGCCGAGGCGCCACCCTTGATCTCTACCGTGCCCATACCACGGGAGCCAATTGTCATGCCGCCGGTTGTCGTCAGCGAAGCCCCGGGACCAGTGATTTCGACGGTGCCTTGCGAGCCAGCGCTATTGGCCATCAGCAGGCCGGAGGCTTGTGCCGTGCCGTGATCAGAAATTGCAAGGAGGCTGACGCCGTTGTCGCTGACGGTGAGTTGCCCGGACTGCAAAGAACTGCCTGCGCCCGAAATATTCAGCGTGCCGTGGGATCCCACGTGGGATCCCAGCGAGACAGTGGTGGACGCGATGGCTTTGCCGCCGCCCGTAATGTTCAACGTGCCCGTGCCATAAAAGCCAACGTTTAACGCTTCCGCATTCCATTGGGAGCCAAGGCCGTTAACGGTGGCCGTGCCGGATTCAAGCTCAGAAACGCCAGCCGTGAAACCATTCGTGCTGTTGCTGATAATGGCGGTGCCGCTGGTTAACTGCCCGCCATTTTGCAAGGTGAGCGAGGGTCAACCGATTGCGCCAAGAAATATTGTGCCTGCCAGCGCGCTGCTGTTGTCGATAACCGGTGCGTTAGGCGTCACGCTATTGATAAATAGATAACCGGTTGAAATCGGAAGCGATGCCGACGACCAATTCAGCGGGTCCTGCCAATTACTGCTTTGCGTACCGTTCCACGTAATGTTCTGGGCCGTTGCCGGCGAAGTGGCGGTCAGGCTCAACGTGCAGGCGCCGGTCAGGCCAAGCGCTTGCAGGGCGAGGGACATCGCCCTTTTTTTCAACTGGTAAGGAGGCATTTTCGCTTTTCAATAATTTATGTGGGCGACGGCGTGGGCGCGGCCCCTGCCGTCAGTCAACAAGCACAAGATAAAAACGTGGAATGGCTCGCTGCCCTGCAGATTATTGAATTGGCGCGAACGGAATGCGGTGACTCAAGCTTGCCAATCGCGCGGGCGATACTGGGATTTGCACGCGCGCGAGGTATCTTACGAATAGCTGACAGGTTCAAAAGCCCAAAAAGCGCAGAAATAACCGCCTATATCTCGGGTTGTTATACGTCCCTTAATTTTTCCAAGTCCAGAATGGGGCGGTTTTTTATGTCAGGACGGCGTGCGCGTTGATACGCCCGACAACGCATGCAGGCTTAATCCACAACTGCGAGCACGTTCGGACAGCGATTCACTTTGGGCCAACGCGCGCTGGCTTTCCTCCAGCAGCACATCCAGCTGTTCTTCCAGCGTGGCGGCCATCACCCAGGCCCGTTCGGCAAAGCGTTCGGAGAATTGCTCTACGCAAGCCTTGCAGATGGCGGCGCCATTCTTTTCAAGCAGCGGCGCGCCTTGGGCCAGCGTTGAATGGCAAAAAATACAGGCGAGTGCGCGGTTCATGCGGCTGGCGGCTCATCGTCGGGGGGCGTGGCGCCGTCGGATGGCGGCGCCTTACCCTAAGACAACGGCCTGCCGAGCCAAGTCTTAAACCGGAATCTGTCCCAGGACAAATGTCCTAAGACAAAAGCATGAGTCTGGCCACACCGCTCAGCTGGCGTAAGCGCGGTGTAACGCGACGGGTTGCGGGGTGACGTCGATAATCGTTTCGGCCGGCACCTTGAAGAATGCGGCGGTCGCAGCCAGGCGTTTGGCCTGTTCTTCCAGCGAGGAGGCGGCCGCGGCGGCCTGCTCCACCAGCGCGGCGTTCTGTTGGGTCACGTCGTCCATCTGCGTAACGGCCCGGTTGATCTGGTCGATGCCCTGCGACTGCTCCGTAGAGGCTTCCGTGATTTCGGCCATGATCTGGGTCACGCGCTGCACCGACGAGACGATCTCCTGCATGGTGTCGCCCGCCTGACGCACTTGTTCGGCGCCACTATCGACATTGCCGGTGGATTGCTCAATCAGGTCCTTGACCTCGCGCGCGGCTTGCGCGCTGCGTTGCGCCAATGACCGCACCTCGCCCGCCACCACCGCAAAACCCTTGCCTTGTTCGCCGGCTCGGGCGGCTTCCACCGCCGCATTCAGGGCCAGGATGTTGGTCTGGAATGCAATGCCGTCGATGACGGAGACGATCTCGGCAATGCGGCGCGAACTGTCCGAGATGCGGGACATGGTCTGCACTACCTGATTCACCGCGTCGCCGCCGCGCATCGCCACGCCACGGCTTTCCGCGGCCAGTGCGTTGGCCTGGTGGGCGTGTGCGGTGTTCTGCTTCACGGCCGTGGCCAGTTCTTCCATGCTGGCGGCGGTTTCTTCCAGCGAAGCGGCCTGTTCTTCCGTGCGCGAAGACAGATTGGTGTTGCCCGATGCGATCTCGGCCGCGCCGGTGTTGATTTCATTCACGCTGCGGCGGACTTCGGCCACGGTGCGCGTCAAGCTCTCCTGCATCCGCTTCAAGGCCGCGAACAACACGCCGATTTCGTTGTCGGCCATGGCAGCCACGCGGTGCGTCAGGTCGCCCGAAGCGATGCGGTCAAAGTGCACGGCGGCGTCTTTCAGGGGCGACAGCACCTGGCGGCTGATGAACCGCCAGCATCCGATCGCCAGGATCAGCGCCAGGCCCAACATGACGATGGCGGCGGCTTCGGCTTGCAGGTAGCGTCGGTCCGAGTCGTCATTGATCTCGATGGCGCGGCGCTCGGTGTGGTTCAGGATGGCGCTGACCCGTTCTTCGAATTGGGCATCGGCGGTACGGGCCTGCGCCACGGCGTTCACGTAATTGTCGGCGGATTGCTTTTGCAGGGCGTCCCCCAACGCGTCGATGCTGCGCACGTAGGCGTCGAACACTCCGTCCAGGTCAGCCGTCATCTTCCGCGCGGCGTCCGACAGTTTGGGCACACGCTGAAAGACGGCATAACGCTGACGCGCGTCGGCCAGAAACTTGGTGGCCTGGTCTACGCTGGCCTGCGCCTGGGAGGCGCGGCCGGCCTGCACATCAAGATAGGCGGCCACAAGCGTGATGCGGGTGCGCAGAAGCAATACCTGGGTTTCATAAAGCGGGCGGGTCTGTTCCGTGGACACCAGGTTCAAGTCGTCGACGGCATCGTCGGCCGCCTTGACGAAAGACCAGCCCATGGTGGTGGTACCCGCCAAGGCCAGGACAAAGAGGGTCAGGACGGCGAACAGTCCGGTTCGAATTTTTAGGTTCTTAAGCATGCGCGTGGCTCCTGCAAAGGTGGCCAGGCAAACGCTGGCCACCGTGATCTGGTGATAAACCCGCGTCAAATGTAAATATGCATTACAAATTTAACAATTGATCATTTTTCACTGGCCTGTTCTTGTTTCGGCAACGCAAAGGCGCGACCCGAGGCGCCAGCGCCCAGGGGGCGGCATCGCGTGGCGGTCAGAACAAATCCGCAGTGTGGCTGCGCATGAAGTGCAGAAAGCGGTGGGCGGCGTCGGGCAGCGGCCGGGACACATGGGTCTGGACCTGGATTTGCCCGCCGTTGAGCAGGGCGTCCTCAATCGGGCGGCAGATGAGCTTGCCGTCATTCAGTTGTGACGCCGCGGTCAATCGCGCGCACAAGGTCACCGCATCGCCCGCCAGCACATAGTGGTAGACGGCTTCGGGATGGTTGGACGTAAAAGCCGGCGACAGGGTGGTGTTGTACAGACTTGCGGCCGTGTCCAATAGCCGCCGCAATGCGCTGGCGCCGTCGGGTAGCGCCAGCGGATACGCCGAGAGTTGGGTCAGTTGCACCGTGCCGTGGGAAGCCAGCGGATGGCCGGGCCGCATCACCGCGACGATCTCAGCCTGGCGCGCGTAGACCACGGCGATGTCTTTTTCAGCGGCGTGGCTGTAGGTCACCCCGATGTCTGCCTGTGCAGAGCGCACACGTTCGGTGACCAGGCCGGCGTCCAAGACCGTCAAGTGAAAGCGCACGCACGGGTGATGAGCCTGGAAAGCGGCAAACTTCGGCGGCAGCGCACACGCCGCGACGCCATGGGCGCCAGCAATTTTCACGGTCTGCGTGTAGCGGCTGTTATGTCCGCCGATCTCGGCGTAGGTGCGTGCCGCGTCGGCTTCCACGCGGCGCGCGTGGTCCGCCAGGATGCGGCCCGCCTCGGTCACGCGCATGCCCTTTGGGTGCCGTTCGAATAACTGGCTTTGCAGTCGCTGTTCCAGGCCCGCGATCTGCCGGCTGACGGCGGAACTGACGACGTTCAGCCTTGCGGCGGCGCCATTGACGGACCCCGTGTCGACGACGGTGAGGAAATAACGAAGCGCTGTGCTGTCGAAGTGGAATCGCTTCATTGATGGGGAGCCGTAAATCTCAATGTCGAGTCCAGGTGCTTGGCAGCCGCAAAATCGGCGCGCGCGGGCGGATGGCATCGGAAACGGCCTTCGCAAGCGTGCAATTTATGCCAGCTACACCTTCTGCCACAATCGCAAAATTATCAATATTGCATTCTAATTTCGGCAACCTCGGGTATGCGGCTGCGTTGTGGGCAGACACGGCAGACGGGCAGACAGGGGGGGCTGAAATGCAAAGCGCGCCCGAAGGCGCGCGCCATCTTTTAGCCGTGCTTGGCGGTCACGATGGAAAAGCGGGATCGGTCGTGAAAGAAAAAGTGGTCGGGGTTCATTCGAATTCTGCGTGGGCCATGCCATGCTTCACATGGCTATCGCGTCCGCTCGGCTATGAAAGCTCCAGCGCCTGCATCGGCAGCTTCCGTGCCGCCTTCGGCATGGCGCCCACGCGTTAACTCGCTGAGCTGCAGGCGCTTTAAGCCGCCGCCGGCTGATCCGGATGCACGGGGCCTTGCGGGTCGTTTTCCGCGTCGGGGCGGGGCGCCACCGGCGGCAGGCCCAAGCCCAATCGCAGGCGCTGGCAGTCCGGATTGGGTGATCCATCCGGCATCCAGATATCGAATTCGCGGCAAGGCGTCGGGCGATTTTCGTAGATGGCGCAGTGGATGCCGGGCTGCCCCAGTTCACCGCGCAAGGACACGCAGCGGCCGCCGCCCATTTCGGTGCCCTTCATACAGGCGCGCAAGGGACTCATCTGGGTCACCAGTTCCAAAGGCACATGGCCGCCGTTTTCGCCAGCCAGTTCGCCGACATAGAACGACACCCTGAAATGCGAGCAACAGGCTCCGCAATCCAGGCAAGGGTTGGCGTCCGGCTTGTCGCCGGCCAGGACGGCGGGCGACACGAAGGTAAGGACAGCGGTCTCTAGCAGCGACATGTTGGGGGTGGCGACATGTGGGGGGGGGCAGACGCAAAACGGGCTTGCATTGGCGCAAGCCCGTAGGGGGATCCGGGCGCGCCGGGACATGGCCGGCGCGGGATCAGCGCTGCAAATAGTAGCGGGATTCCGACCGCGGCCGCTACGACTTTTTTCAGGGACGTTGCTGCGGTAGCATCGGTGCCTGACCGCCGCCTGGAGCTTTATCTTGAACGCCAAAAACGATTTCCCCGACGGCCTTGCCCGTTGCGGCTGGGTGGATACGTCCGCCGAATACATGGCCTATCACGACACCGAATGGGGTCGCCCGCAAGGCGACGACCGCGCACTGTTCGAACAGCTTTGCCTGGAAGGTTTTCAGTCAGGGCTAAGTTGGCGCACCATCCTGAACAAGCGCGAAGCCTTCCGCCGTGGCTTCGCCAATTTCGACCCTGCCCAGGTTGCGGAGTTTGGCGACAAGCAGGTGCAGGCCTTGCTGGCCGACGCCGGCATCGTGCGCCATCGGGGCAAGATCGAAGCCGTCATCAACAACGCGGGCCGCGCGCTGGAAATGATAGACAAAGAGGGGTCGCTTGCCGCGTTCTTCTGGCGCTTCGAGGCGCCGGCGGGGGCGTCGTCCAACTTGGGCGCCTCGACCTCGGAACAGTCCATCGCCTTGTCCAAGGCGCTGAAGAAATTGGGCTGGAAGTTCGTGGGCCCCACCACCGTCTACGCCTTCATGCAGTCGGTGGGCATGGTCAATGACCACAGCCCGGGCTGCCATTGCCATGCGCTCAGTGACAAGGCGCGCCAGGGCTTCAAAAGGCCGCTGTAATCAAGGCCGCTGCCGTTATAGCGGACCCGCCGGCGAGGGCGCGGCGGCGGTGTCGGGCCTGTGCCCCGGCAGGCAGTAGCGCCCTTCGCGGTACGCCCAACTGGGCCATAGCGCATGCGCCAGCGCCTCGGTGGCCAGCTCGGGGTTCAGGGCAACGGGCGCATAGTCTTCCGGCGCGGTGTAGCGGTACTGCACCGGCGTCTTGTTGGGAGCCAGCACCAGCAGGTCGTTTTCCTTCAGATACCCGTAGGTGTTGTCGTACTGCATGATGGCCCGGCCCGGGGTGCTGCGCGTCAGGTCGTGGCCGATCATCGGGTGCTCGGTGTCCACACCTATCAAGGACAGCAGGGTGGGGGGCAGGTCGATCTGGCTGATCAGCCGGTCGTCGCGGCGCGCGTCAATGCCCGCGCCCAGGATCACGGCGGGAATATGGAAGTGGCGCACGGGTACCAGGCTGGCGCCGAACACGCGCGAGTCATGGTCGGCCGCCACCAGGAACACGGTGTTCTCCCAATACGGCGAGGCCTTGGCGCGTTCAAAGAACTGGCCCAGCGCCCAATCCGCATAACGCACCGTGTTTTCCAC
Source organism: Achromobacter spanius (assembly GCF_003994415.1). Taxonomy (NCBI): domain Bacteria; kingdom Pseudomonadati; phylum Pseudomonadota; class Betaproteobacteria; order Burkholderiales; family Alcaligenaceae; genus Achromobacter; species Achromobacter spanius. The sequence continues at coordinate 1,079,812 of NZ_CP034689.1, forward strand.
GGTGGCCGGGTTGCCTTCGGTCTGGATGCGCCCGGCGGGGTATTCCCAAGGGGAGTGGTTCGATACGCTGAAGGCCAGCGTGAAGGTGGGCTTGTCGCCGTCTTCGCGCAGCAGGCGGTCAAGCTGATTGAACATGTCTTCGTCCGAGGCGCCCCAGGTGCCCACGAAGGCGGGGTTGACGAAGTCGGCGCGGTCAACGATTTGCTTGAAGCCGTTGCCCAGGAAGAAGCCCTTCATGTTGTCAAAGTGCGATTCGCCGCCATAGATGAAGCGCGAATGGTAGCCATGGCGCCCCAGCAGGTCGGCCAGCGAGAAAAAGCCGCGTTGCGAGCGAGGCAGCTTCAAGACGGCTTGGGCCGGCGTCGGCAGAAAGCCGGTGGTCACCGCTTCCAGCCCGCGCACGGAACGGGTGCCGGTGGCGTAGGCGCGGGTAAAGGTCCAGGCCTTGGCGGCCAGCGCATCGAGTTCCGGCGTCAGGTTGGCGCCGCCCAGCGCCGCGCTGTACTGCGCGCCCAGGCTTTCTTCCAGGATGATCACCAGATTCAGCGGGCGCGCCGTCTTGCGCGTGGCAGGCTGGCGATGCAGGCTGGGGTAGTCGGGGTTGGCCGGCGGGTTGGGCAGCCCGGACTGCGCCAGCACCCGCTCATGCATCTTGGCTTCGTCCATGCCGCCGTAAACCGCCGACGCCGACTTTTCGTTCTTCATGCTGTAGACGGCGTAGAACACGTTGTATAGCGAGTTCAACGCCAGCGTGTTGAGCATGCCGTCCGAACAATAGGCCACTGACGACGGGTTGATGGGGCGGTGGCTCAGTGTGCCGCGAATGGCAAGAATGACGACGGCCAGGATAACGAAGCCGGCTATCGGCATTTGCCACCACGCAAGCTGCGCGTCGGGTTGGGCATGGCCGAACAGATTGAATGCGCCCCACCCAATGACGGCCAGCGCGCCCAAGCCGCCCAGCAGCGCCAGCTTGTAGCCGCGCCAAAGCATGCCAGAGACTTCGCGCGGATGCTTCAGATATTCAACGAACAGGCGGTTAGGGCGCGAGTCGTATTCCAGGATGAAAGGCGGCGAGGCCACTTCCAGGAACGCCAGCAGGATGAAGGCGACCAGATACCAGTAGCCGGCAATCGTCGCGGCAATGGGAAAGTGGCCAAGAAAGGGCGACAACACCGCTGGCAAGGCGGCCAGCACGGCAATCTGGTGCGCGTCGATGCGCAGCCCGCCCAGCAACAAGGGGAACAGGCCGCCAGCATTGCGCACGCGCTGCCACTGCCAGGCGGCCAGCGCCAAGCGGCTAAGCGTCAGTAGCGCAAACGCCGCCACCACAAAAATCAAGGTTGAATGCCGCATGGGGCCTCCAGGTTGTTCGAAACGGCCGAAGCCATTTCGCTTTGTAACTACGCTGCGGCCCGTCCGCCACGCCAGGCACGCCGCATGCTGCGTGCAGACGCGACGGCAAGCGTATCGCCCCTTAAACCCGCGACCTTCATCTGGAAAGATCCGCACACATTATGGGGCCGGCAAGCTTAATCCTGCTGTTTGGCCGCGATACCCTTGATGGTAACGAGCGCCAGCGGCGGCAGGCTGGCCATAACGCCAAGGATGATAACCATGACGCGAACAAGAAAAATAGCGATCGGGATTGTAGGGGCTATGGCCCTCATCGTGCTGGTGTTGGTGGTGGTGATCGCTACCTTTGATTGGAACCGCGCCAAGCCCATGATCAACGAACGCGCCAGCGCCGCCATCGGGCGGCCTTTCGCCATCAATGGCGACCTGAGCGTCGAATGGGGGCGCGAGCCCACCGAGGGCGGATGGCGCGCCTGGGTGCCATGGCCGCACGTCGTTGCCAACGATATCTCCGTGGGCAATGCGCCATGGGCAAAGGCGCCGCATTTCGCCACGCTCAAGCGCGGCGAATTCAGCTTGGCGCCATTGCCGCTGCTGCGCCAGCGCGTGGTCATCCGCAAGATCCAGTTGACCGAGCCCGCCGCCGATCTGGAACGGCTGGCCGATGGCCGCGCCAACTGGGTCTTCACCCTGCCCGAGTCTGGTGAGCCGTCGCCCTGGGTGCTGGATATCAACGAGATCGGGTTCGACAAGGGCCGGGTCGGCTATGTCGACGAAGTCCTCAAGGCGGACTTGACGGTGCTGGTGGATCCCTTGGGCAAACCCGTGCCTTTCGCGGATGTGGCCGGCGCCGCCTTCGTGCCCCAGGACGGGCAGGCGCCCGCGCCCCGCGACTATGTCTTTGGCTGGAAGGTGGACGGCAAATTCAAGGGACTGGCGACGCAGGGCGAAGGCAAGGTCGGCGGCATGCTGGCCATGCAGGATCCCAAGCAACCCTTTCCCGTGCAGGCCGACGTGTCCGTGGGCGGCACCAAGGCCTCGGTCACCGGCACCCTGACCGACCCCGCCAACCTGGGCGCGCTGGACCTGCGTCTGCAACTTGCCGGCGCGTCCATGGCGCAGTTGTACCCGCTGACCGGCGTCACGCTGCCCGATACACCGCCGTATTCCACCGATGGGCACCTGGTGGCCAGGCTGAAGAATCCCGGTGGCGCGGTGTTCGACTACAAGGACTTCAATGGCAAGGTCGGCAATAGCGACCTGCACGGCGACATCACGTTTGCCCTGGGCGCACCCCGGCCCAAGCTCACCGGCAAGCTGGTTTCCACGCAACTGCGCATGGTGGACCTGGGCCCGCTGATCGGGGTGCCGGCCGACGGCACGAAGGCAGCCCCGGCGGACCAGTCCAAGGACGCACCGGCCAAGCCCAAGGGCGGCAAGGTGCTGCCCACGCAGGCGTTCCGCACCGACCGCTGGCGCGACATGGACGCCGACGTTGAATTGAATGCGGGGCGCATCGTTCACGACAGCAAGCTGCCCTTGTCCGATTTGTCGGTGCATGCGGTGCTTCAGGACGGCAAGCTGACGCTGGACCCGTTCCGCTTCGGCATCGCCGGCGGCACCATTGGCGGCACCATCAAGCTGGACGGCGCGCGCGAAGTCATGGACGGGCGCGTGGACCTGCGCGCGCGCCGCCTGCGGCTCAAGCAACTGTTCCCGGCCACCGAAGCCATGCAGAAAACACTGGGTGAACTCAATGGCGACATGGCCGTCAGCGGCACCGGCAATTCGGTGGCGGCGCTGTTGGGCACGGCTACCGGCGACGTCAAGATGCTGGTCAACGACGGCGTCATCAGCCGCAGCCTGATGGAGATTGCCGGCTTGAACGTGGCCAACTACGTGGTCTCAAAATTGTTTGGCGACGACGAAGTCAACATCAACTGCGGTGCTGCCGACCTTGCCATGAAGAACGGCGTGATGACGCCGCGCGTGTTCGTATTCGACACCGAAAATGCCTTGGTCAGCATCAGCGGCAACGCCGACTTCAAGAACGAAAAGATGGACCTGGACATCACGCCCGACAGCAAGGGCTTCCGCATCTTTTCCCTGCGCTCTCCCTTGTACGTGCGCGGCACCTTTGGCGACCCTGATGTGGGCGTGCATGTGGGGCCACTGGCCGCGCGTGGCGCGGGCATGGTGGCGCTGGGCGTGTTGCTGACGCCCGCGGCAGGCTTGCTGGCGCTGATCGCGCCCAGCACAAACGACGAGAATACCTGCGGACCGTTGCTGGAACAGATGCGCAAGCCGCCGGCCGCATCCGCGCCCAAGGGCAAATAGCCGGCTTGCGGGTCGCCTGTCAGGCTGGGTGCAAGCCGCATCGTGCGGTCTTGGGGCTATGCGTCCGGCGTCACCCGCCGCACGCCCTCGGGCGCTGTGTCGTCGGCGGCACAGACGGCGTCGCGGCCGTGGTTCTTGGCGTGATAAAGCGCTTGGTCCGCGCGTTGGCAGACCGCTTCCAGTGTGGCGCCATGGTCGGGAAAGCGCGCCACGCCCACCGATATCGTGATGCGCGATGCAATGGCGTCGGGCATTTGCTGCGTGGCAGTGCGATGGCGCAGGCGCTCGGCCGCCGCCGCCGCGGATCGTAGCGATGCGCCCGGCATCAGCATGACGAACTCTTCGCCACCGGCGCGCGCCAGCGTGTCTCCCGCGCGCGAGCCTTCGCTCATGACGGCGGCCAACGCCTGCAACGCGCGGTCCCCAGCCGTGTGGCCAAAACGGTCATTGATGGATTTAAAGCGGTCAACGTCGACGGCCAGCACGGCCACGGGCGATCCTTCCGCTTGCAGCAGCGCCATGGCCTCATCCAGGCCTCGGCGGTTTAACAGACCCGTCAGCGTATCCGTGGTGCTTTCGCGGCGCAGGTCTCGTATCTTGTGATGAATCGGCGCCAGACCGATGAGCAACGCGCGCTTGAGCTCGGCCGCTTCAAAATACCAGGACCGCACGCCGCGCAGGCTGTCGGCGGAATCCGGGTCCTGCATGCGGCGGGCAATGCTGGCCAGCTCGCCAAGCGGACGCACAATCCAGCCCGACAACACCCAGATCGTGGCGATGGACAGGAGCAGCAAGGGCAGTGTGTTGCGGGCCGTGGCGATCAACAGGTCGGCCAAGGGCTGCAAGGTGCTGGTCACGGGCCGTTCCGCGATGATGCTCCAGCCGGTGCTGGGCACCGGGGCATAGCCGGCCAGGATGTCATTGCCCTGGGCGTCCGTATAGCGCTTTTCGCCGGTTTCTCCACGGCGCGCGGCAGCAGAGCTTTCGTTGTCGGGCGCTTTTTGGCCAAGCAGCCTGCGGTTTGGGTGATAGATCAATACGCCATTGCGATCCATCACGTAAAGATAGGAATCGTCTCGGTAAAAGTGCTTGTCCAGCAGACGATCCAGCACGTTGTCTTCATGCAGGTACAGCGAGCCGGCGATATAACCCAGGTAGCGGTAGTCGCGCGAGAAAATCGGATGCGAATACAGGATCAGCCAGCGGCCGTTGTTGGCCTGGTAGGGTTCGCTGATGGCGGGCTGCTGCGTGCGGATCGCCTGCTGAGACGCCTCGCTGGCCAGTTGCAGCCCCAGCAGGTTCGGGTTGGCCGATGACACCGCGATCACCTTGCCGGTGGGTGACACCACCATGCTGGAATTGAAGTGCCCAAGTTGCGCTTGCTGCCGCTGCGTTTCCACGGCCATCAATTCCGGTTGGGATTCCATGTCGGTCAGTGCGTCGGCGCTATACGCCAGGTAGCGTCGCAGGTCCGCCAGGAACAGGTCGGTGGTGATGGCAAGCTTGGACGCGTAGGCGCGGTTGACCTCCAGCGCGTTGTGCAGCAAAAGATCGCGTTGCACCAGATAACTGGCATGCAGCCCGCCCGCCAGCACCAATACCACCGACAGCAAACAGATCCACAGGATCAGGCGCCGAAGGTCAAGGCGGAACATCGCGGTATCCGTCAGGAACGGGCGTTGCCGGCCGGCGGGACGCCCGACGGCGGGCGGCTGCCCGTCAGCGCGTCCCAAGCGCACATGGCCTGGCGCGCCACGGATTGCAGCGTCTTGCGGCTGGCGCCATCGCGCGCCTGGATCGACATGCCATGCAGCACGGTCGTGTAGAAGGCCGCCAGGCCCTTCAAGTCTGTGTCGGCAGGCAACTCGCCGCTATCGATGCCTGCCGTCAAACGGGCGTGAATGCGGCTTTGCATTTCGCGGCGGTTATCACAGAGGAATCCGCCGACGCTGTCGTGGTGCTCGCTGCCGGACGGCGCGCCCAACACGATCATGCAGCCGGGCGGGGTGCCGGGGGCGGTATAGCGTTCGGCCGCCGACATCAGCATGGCCTGGATGCCATCGCGCGCGGTGGCGCCGTCTTGCAGTGCGCGCCGCGACGACCCGCCCGCTGTGTCGCGGTACAGCGCCACGGCTTCGCGGAATAGTCCTTCTTTTGAGCCGAATGCGCCGTATAGGCTGGGCGAGTTGATCCCCATCGCCTCCGTCAAATCCGCAAGCGATGCGCCTTCATATCCCTTCGACCAGAAAACCTCCATGGCCTTTTGCAAGGCCTGGTCCCGGTCGAAGTTCCGGGGACGCCCACGTTCTGCCATGGCGGGATTTTACCCGCGACGCCTATTTTGTGTTGATCGATAAAAAATTGTTGACGAAAGAAATCGTGTGCGGCGATGATATTTGTATCGATCACTACAAATTAAGGATTCAGCATGGGCAACTTGAACGGCAACGTGGCATTCGTAACGGGCGGCAGCCGCGGCATCGGCGCGGCCATCGTGCGGCGCCTGGCCGCTGACGGCGCCAACGTGGCCTTCACCTACGTCAGCGCGTCTTCCGCCGACACGGCGCAAGCACTGGCCCGAGAACTGTCGGTGGACGGACGCCGGGTTGTCGCCATTCAGGCAGACGCCGAAGATGCTCTGGCAGTAAGACAAGCGGTAGAGCAGGCCATCGACGCACTGGGCCCGGTGGCTGTGCTGGTCAACAACGCAGGCATCTTTGTCACCGGCGGCATCGGCGACACCAGCCTGGACGACTACGAGCGCACCATGAACATCAATGTGCGCGCACCCTTCGTCGCCATTCGCACCGCGCAAGCATCCATGCCGGACGGCGGGCGCATCATCAGCATCGGCAGTTGCCTGGCCGAGCGCGCGGGCCGCCCGGGCGTGGCGCTGTATGCGGCCAGCAAGTCCGCGCTGATCGGCCTGAGCCAAGGCCTGGCGCGCGACCTGGGCCCGCGCGGCATCACCGTCAACGTGGTCCACCCCGGCCCGATCAATACCGACATGAATCCCGCGAACGGCGAACGCGCAGGCGATCTGGTCGCCGTGCTGTCCCTGCCGCACTACGGCGAACCGCGCGACATCGCCGGCATGGTGTCGTTTCTGGCGGGCCCCGATGGGCGGTATGTGACGGGGGCAAGCCTGTCGGTGGACGGCGGATACGCCGCCTGATGTCACGGAGATGAAAGTTTTTTGCGTGTGACTTGCACAAACAAAAAAACCTACATATAATCTTGCTTCTTCGCACTGCACACACAACGAAACGCAGCCAGCGGCACCGGATACCGATCGCAAATATCGACTAACCGGCGCAGTTGAAAACGAATTGAAGTGGCGTGAATTGCAGGGCTGTTAGCTCAGTTGGTAGAGCAGCGGACTCTTAATCCGTAGGTCGAGTGTTCGAGCCACTCACAGCCCACCAGAATTTCAAAGGCCGTTAACGAGCAATCGTTAACGGCCTTTTTGTTTTCCGCGTTGCATCCAAAAAACACGGTCCCAGCCCCTGCTCCTACTCCGACGCATCCCCCTGACTCTTCCCCACCATCCCCTTCAGCACCTGGCCAAGCTCGGTGGGAAAGGGAAACACGATGGTGGAGTTGTTCTGCGCGCCGATCATGGCCAGGGTGCTCAGGTAGCGCAACTGCATGGCTTCGGGCTGCTGCGCCAGCGTGCGGGCGGCGTTCAGCAGCATCTGGGCGGCTTGTTCTTCACCTTCGGCGTGGATGATCTTGGCGCGCCGTTCGCGTTCGGCCTCGGCCTGGCGGGCGATGACGCGGATCATGCTTTCATTCAGGTCGATGTGCTTGATCTCCACGTTCGCCATCTTGATGCCCCAGGCGTCGGTCTGAGCGTCCAGGATCTCTTGCACGTCGTTGTTCAACTTGTCGCGCTCCGACAGCATTTCGTCCAGGTCATGCTTGCCCAGGACCGAGCGCAGGGTCGTCTGCGCCAGTTCACTGGTGGCTTGCCGGAAGTTCTCTACCTGGATCACGGAACGTTCCGGATCAATGACGCGAAAGTAGATGACGGCATTCACTTTGACCGAGACGTTGTCGCGCGAGATGACGTCTTGGCTGGGCACGTCGAAGACGCTCATGCGCTGGTCCACGCGCACCATTTGCTGGATCACCGGAACCATCAGGATCAGGCCAGGGCCTTTGACGCCGGTGAAGCGGCCCAGCGTGAAGATCACGCCGCGCTCGTATTCGCGCAGGATCCGGATGGATAGGGCAAAGATGCCGATTATCAGGACAACGATGGGGCCGTAGAAGGCGAGTTGCGTAAACATGGCAGGCTCCTGAAAAAGTGTGGATGTGGGCGTCGAACCGTCATCCTCCCTGGGCAGGCTCGGATGGGCGAAGAGGGGGGGCCGCCAGCACATGCAAGGTCACGCCGTGCACGGCCGCGATCACGACCGTGTCGCCTGGCGCCAGGCCTGCTGGGCCAACCGCGCGCCAGCGTTCTCCGGCCGCGGCTACATGGCCTTGTTCCCCTTCCCAGCTAAGCACTTTGATGCGCTGCCCGATCAGCGCTTCGGCGCCGCTGACGATCGGCGCGCGGCGCGAGCGCAGCGCCAGTCGGGCGATCAGGAACGTCATCCCCAGGCTTGCCACGGCTACGCCCGTCACCAGGGGTAGCGATACCTCGTAGGCAGGGGCATCCGTGTCCACCAGCAAAAGGGAACCCAGCACGAAGGAAATCGCGCCGCCTATCCCCAGGATGCCGATTGATGGGGTGAATATTTCCGCCACCATGAGCACGGCGCCCAGCAAGACCAGGGCGAGTCCGGCATAGGTCAGCGGCAGCGCCGACAAGGCATAGAGACCGACCAGCAGGCATATCGTGCCGACGACGCCGGGATATAGCGCTCCGGGGTTCATGAACTCGAATATCAGGCCGTATACGCCCACCATCAACAGCATGAGCGCCAGGTTGGGATTGGTGATGACGCTTAGCACGCGGGTGCGCCAATCGGGTTCTCTGTGCTGCACGCGCAGCCCCTTGGTTTGCAGCACGGTATCGGTGTTGCCGACCTTGACGGTGCGTCCGTCGGCCTGGTCCAGCAGGCTCGGGATGTCGTCGGCGATCAGGTCAACCACCTTCTGCGCGTGGGCGTCTCTGGCTGATAGGCTGGCCGCTGAACGCACGGCGTCTTCCGCCCAGTCGGCATTGCGTCCGCGCAAGGCGGCCAGAGAACGGATGTAGGCGACGGCGTCGTTCACGGCCTTGGATTCACTGGCGTCCTTGGGGGGCGCTGCGCGTGGTTTGCGTTCGGCTTGCTCCGCCGCGGACTTGTCGCCAGGCTTGTCGGCGGACTTATCAGCGGACTTGTCAGCGGAACCCGGATCCTTCTCGGCCGGCTTGGAAAAGCCTCCGCCCAACGCAACGGGCGTGGCGGCCCCCAGATTCGTTGCGGGGGCCATTGCCGCGATATGGCTGGCGTAAAGAATGTAGGTGCCGGCGCTGGCCGCGCGCGCGCCGTTGGGGCTGACATAGGCAAGCACCGGAACCGGCGACGCGAGTATGGCGCGGATGATCTCGCGCATCGAGACATCGAGCCCACCGGGGGTATCAATACGCAGCACCACGGCGGCGGCATTCTGTTCGTGTGCCGCCGCCAGGCCGCGAACCAGGTAATCCGCCGTGGCGGGGCCGACGATGCCGTCCAGGGACAGCACCACGGCGGATCGTGGCTGAGCGCTATCTGGCGGGGTTTCGGCCCAGGCGCTGGCGCTTGCCAACGTCCATAACAACGCGATGCCCCATAAAAGGCAGAGCATCGAAGGCGTTCGGGCCGCCGGCCGCTGAGGTCGACCAATGACCATGAGCTGGGTCCCTCCGGGGTGCATAGGGGAAATTGCTGCCTCCCATATCTATGCACGGTACTCCCATTATTGGTGCGCGGCCAATAGCGGGATATCGCAAGAGGGCGGGGCCCCGGCCCTTACCCAAACTCAAGCTGATAAAAATTTTGGCTGGCGATCAGTGTCGCGCCGCAAGACGTGCGCATGCCTTCCAGTGCGGTCATGCGATCCGAGCTGACGTTCTGCACGCCTTCCACGCTCGGCTTATGGCTTGGGCTACCGCCCGGTATTACAGATACGTGCCGTCCGGCGCGCGCCCCTCCGCCGGCGCGTTGGTCGTCACCGGCTGGTCGGGGCCTGCGCCCATGGCCTCTAAGCGCGACACCGGCATGCCCTTGTCCACCAGATAATCCCGCACCGCGTCCGCACGCGTCTGGCTCAGCGCCAGGATGGTGCTGCCGGTCTCGAATTCCACGACACGGTCGCTCAGCTGGTTGTCCAGCACATCCTGTTCGTCCTTGCTGGCCGACACACGCAGGCCGTTGACGATCTTGAGAGTGGGGTTCGGGGACGTGGCGAACCCTGGTGGTATGGCCGCGACGCGTTCACGATGAACCTGCGGCTGAATCTGCGACTGGCCACTTTCCGCACGGCGGGCGCGGGCGGCTTCGGGGGCCGCGAGATGTACGCGACGCGCGAGGACGAACTGGACGATTTCAACCGCGCGCCGTCGCAGGCGCAGATGGTGGCTGGCCGGCCCGACCCCAGGACGTGGATGGATAAGGCGGACGACTATGTGAACAGCCTGAGCTCGCGCCCCGGGTGGGCCGACATCTGGCGCTGGGTACGCAAGGACCGCAGCCAGCCCATCGAATTCACCAGCAAGCCGTGGGAAGATTCGGTGCAGTTCCAAGTTCATAATGGCTACGCGGTGTTGCGCACCGAGGTCCTGGTTGATGACGACATCTTCACCGAAGCGTTTCTCAAGGTGGAATTCTGGCCGGATCCGGAACGCATGCCGGAAGTCCGATCGCTGCCGGTGGGCGGCAATGGCACCAATCTTGTAAGAGCCGAAAATTGACAGGGCACAAGCATGAATAGCAACGAAGGTATCCAGGCGGCCGTCTATACGCGCTGGCATCAACTGTCGGTGCCTTTGGCCTTCGCATTGGCGGCCGGCAGCTTCATGCTGGTGGTGTTCAATCGGGGGCCGATCGTGCTGGCCATCGTGCTGGCGGTGCTGGGCCTGCTGGTGCCGCCGCTGGTGGCGTTCAAGGGCTTTCCCACTCGCAATGCCGTCAAGGTCACGCCCGATGGGCTGGAATTTTCACGGCGCGCCCCGATTGCCTTTGCCGACCTGAAAAGCTGGGGCACGGACGACTACCTGAAACTGATCCGCCCGGGCCTGCCGACGCTGCTGGTCAGCGCGGTGGACCTGCCTAGCCGTGAGCGCTTGCTGCGCGACTTCGAACAGGCGCTGAACGCCTGGCAACAGCGCCAGCCCGCCGGCACCGAACCCGCGCGCCGCACCCATTTCTATGGTTCCACCGGCGGCCGCATGGTGGGTGCGCTTATCACCGGCCTTGGCGTCGCGGCGGCGGTAATGGCGCTGAACATGCGCGAGCCGTCGATCTCGCTGGCGATCGTGGGCGGCCTGGGCGCGTTGTTCGGCTTGGCGATGCTGGTCGGCAGGCGGGGCTGAAGCAGGGGGCTGAACCAGGGGGCGTGCCGTCCGCCGCCAGTACAAAATGTTGCGGGTCGCGTGGCATGCCCTTGCTAGCATGGACGACGCCGGAATAACCCGGCGCACGTAGGAATCGTGGAGGTTGCCATGAACTCAAGAACAATGCTCAACCGGATGGCGGTGGTGGCGGCGGCGGGGGCCCTGCTGGCCGGCTGCGCCACGCAACAGCAAACCAATACTGCCGTGGGAACGGGCGCGGGGGCGGCGCTGGGCGCCGGCATCGGCGCGCTGATCGGGCACGGCAAGGGCGCGGCCATCGGCGCCGGCATCGGCGCGGTGGCGGGTGGCCTGGTGGGCTACAACTGGAAGGTCGTCAAGGAAGACGTGCAGAAGTCGGGCGCCTCGTCCTTGGGCATCGACGTCGTTGAAATGCCCGATGGCAGCCTGAAGGTCAACATCCCCAGCGGCGTGTCGTTCGATACCGACAAGACGCAGTTGAAGCCGGCCTTGCTGCCGGTGCTGGACAGCGTGGGGCGTTCGCTCAACCAGCATCCCGAATTGCGCGCCAAGGTGGTGGGCCACACTGACAGCACCGGTTCGCTGGCGCATAACCAGACGCTGTCGGTCAACCGCGCCAAGAGCGTGACGGACTACCTGGCCAAGCAGGGCGTGGCCGCCGGCCGCATGAGCACGGAAGGGCGCGGGCCAAACGATCCCATTGGCGACAATGCCACCGCCGAAGGGCGCGCGCTGAACCGCCGCGTGGAAATCTATCTGTACGCCGTCAAGCAATAAGGCCTGGTCATGAGCATGCTTCCTCCTGCCCGTATCGGCACCGATACCGCCGTGGCCGCCCTGACCGGATGGCAGGCCGTGGCCATGCGCGACGCGATTGAAAAGCGCTTCCGCTTTCCGAATTTCAATGCGGCATTCGGGTTCATGGTGCGCGTGGCCATGTTCGCGGAAAAGCTGAACCATCATCCAGAATGGACCAACGTCTACAACCGGGTGGACGTGACGCTGACCACGCATGACGCGGGCGGGGTGACCGAGCTGGATGTGCGCATGGCGCAGTTCATGGACGAAGCGGCGGCGCAGATGGGCGCCACGGCGCCGAAGTCCGATGCTTAGCCGCCGTCTTCCTGTGTTTGCAGATGCTCGATCAGGCGGTCGAGCATCTCTCCCAGCACCTGCTGTTCGCTGGCGTCCAGGCAGCCGAAGATCTCTTCATTGCGCTGCGCAATCAGATCGATGATGCGCTGGTATTGCGCCATGCCCGCCGGGGTGGGCGTCAGCACCACGCCGCGTCCGTCGGACGTGGACAGCGCCTTTTCAACCAGCCCGCGATCCACCAGCGCCTGCGCCGACCGGCTGGCCTGCCCCTTGTTCAGATTCGCCGCGCGCGCCAGGTCGTTGACGGACAGCGGCGCGTAGCGCCCGATCGCCGCCAGGCAGCGCGCTTCACCCAGGGGAATGCCGCAGTCTTCCAGATAGGCGCGATTCGTATCCCGGTCCGTGATCTTGTTGAGCACGTGCAGGCGATACGTCAGGAATCGTTCCAGGGCAGGCGGTTTCACGTTGGGCGGGCAGGAGTGGTGGCGGGGTAGTTTGCCACAGCGGCTTCGCCCTGGCAGGCGCTTTCCGCTTCGGCCAGCAACGCCAGCGCGGTGGCGGCGTCTGGCTGCCGGCTTAGTAGCGACAAGCCCAGTATCGATAGAAACAGCGGCGCCTGGGATTCCCCCACGCGCGTCAGCGTCTGCGCCATGCGGGTGTAGACCTGGTCAAGTTCGTCGTTGTTCATGCTTGGCCTTCCTGTGTGGCGGACTGGGCGATCAAGGGGTAATAGGGCGCCAGGGCGGCGCGCAGTAGCGCGGCTTGCGGTGCGGCCCAGCGGCCCAGCACGTAGCCATCGGGACGGATCAGGATAACGGCGCCTTCGGTGGCGTTGTAACGCTCACGCAACTGGCCGTGGGCGTCCTCCAGACCGCCATCGCCCGTGCGCAGGACGCGTAATGGGTTTGGGGCGTCTTGCGTATCGACGGCCAGGGCGTCCAGTTCGCGCGCCAGCGATGCCGAGGGCGACACCGCCAGCAGGACGAAACCTTGGCCGAAGCTCTCGCTGACATAGCAGGGCCTGCCGCCGTCGTGCAGGCGCGCGTCGGGCGCGGGTTGGCCGGGGGCGGCGGCGGGGCCGGCTTGCGGCGCGCCGTCGGGCAGGTTCAAGGGCGAGGCGTCGTAGGAAATGGGCGCGGACTGGCGCGGGTTGATCAGGGAGCGCACCGTTGCATCCACCAAGGCCAGGCGCAACGCGGCTTCGCGCATCAGGCGAAAGCCGAAGTCGGGCGGCGCCATGAATTCGGTGCTCTTGGCGCCATAGGCCAGGTTCTGGCGGGTGGCGTGGACGCGCTCGGTGCTGTAGCTGTCCAGCAGGCTGTCGGGCGCTTGGCCCTTCAAGACCCAGGCCAGCTTCCACGCCAGGTTGCCGGCGTCATCCAGGCCGGAGTTCAAGCCGCGCACGCCGAAGATCGGCACCAGGTGGCCGGCGTCTCCGGCAAACAGCACGCGTCCGTGGCGGTACTGGTTCAGCGTGAGGCATTTGGCGTTGTAGACGGAAATCCACAAGGGCTTCCACGGCGCGGTTTCGCCGATCATGTCCAGATGGCTTTGCACGCGCGGCAGCACGTTTTCAGGCTTGACGGCTTCTTCGGGGTCTTCGTCGTCGCGGATCTGGTAGTCCACCCGCCAGACGTTGCCGGGCTGGCGGTGCATCAGCAGGGTCGAACCCGGGTTGGATGGAGGGTCGAACCAGGCCAGGCGTTCCACGGGCCGGCGGGATGCCTGTTCGATGTCGACGATGACGTAGCGGCCTTCGTACTGCATGCCTTCCAGTTTCAGCCCCATGGCTTCGCGCACGGTGCTGCGTCCGCCATCGCAGGCAATCAACCAATCGGCGCGCACGGTCTGGCGCTGGCCGTCGGCGTCGATGTCGACAGTGACGCCGTCCGCGTCGGCGCGCAGGCCCGCCACGCGGGCCGACCATTGCAGGGCCGCCAATTCCGGGTGGCGCTGCATGGCCTGATGGGCGTATTCCTCGATCGAATACTGCTGGATGTTGACCATCGGCGCATAGCGCTGCAGGGGTTCGTGCGGCATTTCGAAGTGCAGCACTTCGCGGTCGCGGTAGTAGCTGCGGCCGCCGGTCCAGGGTAGCCCGGTGGCCACCAGCGGTTTGTCCGCGCCGGCCCACGCCATGATTTCCTGCGAGCGGCGCGAAATGCAGATGGCCCGGCTGCCGCTGCAATAGTCGTCGTCGGCCTCAATGGTCAGCGAGGCGATGCCGTATTCGGCCAGCAGAGCGGCCAAGGTCAGCCCGACGGGGCCTCCGCCGGCAATCAGAACGGGTACGTGTGAGGGGAGCGGCATCTTGTCTCCGTGGGATATGGTTGTTTGCGCAACTATATTCGCAAAAAGTTGCGTGCGCAACGATTTTGTTCAGATGCAAAAAAACCCGCCGAGGCGGGTTTCGGGCTAAGCGCGTCGCGCTTACTTGCGCACGTTATAGATGCGCATGGCCTGCTGTTTCTGGTTGCCATCCATCACGCGCAGCACCACCACGCGCGGGTTGAAGCCGTCGGGCAGCGTAAGCTGGCCCAACGCGTAATCGTAACGGTCGACGTTCAGGGCCGGGCCTTCCGGAGTGATCGTGGCGGCGCGCCCGTTGGGGTAGCTGCCTTCGATGGCGAAGGTGAGCGTGCCCTTGAAGGGTGCACCCGACGGCTCTTCGCGCATGACAAGCACTTGGTAATCAAGCACGCCGGTGCCGCGTTTGAAGGTGGCCGAGCGGATGCCCAGGTTGCCGCCGCGCGGGTCTGGCGGCATGGCGTCCTGGAACAGGACCAGTTCTTTGTTCAGGGTGTCGATCTTGGCGCGGGCGTCGGCCAGTTCGGCCGTCAGCTTTTCATGGCCGGCCTTGTTGGCGTCGCGCTGTTGGGTGGCTTCTTCCAATTGCGTTTGCAGGCGCTGGCGTTCCAGGTTGGACGCGCTGAGATCCGTGTGCAGGGACTCGGACTGCTCGACCGTCAGGCGTTGCGGGCCGTAATTGGTTTGCAGGAAGAGCACGCCGCCCGCACCCAGGGCAATTCCCACCAGAAGCAGGACAAGCCAGCGCGGCAGGCGCCGCGTGCGCTGGCCGGGTTGGTATACGGAGGGCTTGAACACGGCCCGTTGCGATCTTCCAAACATCCCCATTCCTAGAAAACTTCCTGTGTATGTGCTGGTCCACCGCAGGGTGTGCCCGCGGGTGCCAAAGCGTCAGAGAATACCCCGTTAGCCGGGGCGCTTGGGTGCGCGGAAAATCCTGGTTGCGCACCTTGATATTGTGAAATATGTGAGCGTCAGCGTGTCGCTGCGAGAAGCTCCGCGTCCAGGTCGGCAAGCCGTTGCGGCGTGCCGACATCGGTCCATCGGCCATTATGGTGCGCGCCGTGCACCAGGTTCCGGCCCATTGCTAGCCTGAGCAAAGGCGCCAGGGGCGCCGCCGTGCCGCGCTGGACATCCGCGAACAACGAGGGATGGTAGACGCCGATGCCTGCATAGGTCAAACGCGGGTCGCCGTTGGCATGCAGGCCGCCGTCCGACGACAGCCGGAAATCTCCGGTCGGGTGCTGGACCGGGTTGTTCACCATCAGCAGCCAGGCGCCGCCGTCGGGCACGCCGGCCGCCAAGGCCGGGGCCTGTGCGGGATTCCAGTCGCACCAGACG
Organism: Achromobacter spanius; assembly: GCF_003994415.1. Taxonomy (NCBI): domain Bacteria; kingdom Pseudomonadati; phylum Pseudomonadota; class Betaproteobacteria; order Burkholderiales; family Alcaligenaceae; genus Achromobacter; species Achromobacter spanius. The sequence continues at coordinate 1,095,758 of NZ_CP034689.1, forward strand.
TCGCCGTTCATGACCAGAAAGGGCGCGTTGCCCAGCAGGGGCAGCGCCTGCGCGATGCCGCCGGCGGTTTCCAGCGCAGTGCCTTCGGCGGAATAGCGGATCCGCATGCCGAAGGCGGCGCCGTCGCCCAAGGCGCGTTCGATCTCGTGGCCCAGCCAGGCATGGTTGATGATGACATCCTGGAACCCGGCCGCGGCCAGGCGCTCCAGGTGCCAGACGATCAGGGGCTTGCCGCCCACCGCCAGCAGGGGCTTGGGCAGGTGGTCGGTCAAGGGGCGCATGCGTTCGCCGCGGCCCGCGGCAAGAATCATGGCCCGCATCAGAACGTGTACCCCACGCTGACCTGGCGGTCGTCCAGCTTGTCCAGCAGGCGCAGCAAGGGCGTGAAGACGCCGTAGCGCTGGGCCACCTGGCGCACGTAACCGTTCACGCGCGGCATGTGGGCCAGGTAATGCGTTTTGCCGTCGCGGTGGTTCAGGCGGGCGAACACGCCCAGGATGCGCAGGTTGCGCTGCAAGCCCATCCATTCATAGGCGCGGTGGAAGTCCGCGAAGTCGGCATCGACGGGCAAGCCCGCGGCGCGCGCCATTTCCCAATAGCGGATGGCCCAGTCCAATTGCTGCGGTTCTTCCCAGGTGGTGCGGGCGTCGGTCACCAATGACGCCAGGTCATAGGTGATGGGGCCGGCCAGCGCGTCCTGGAAATCGATGACGCCCGGGTTGGGGCCATATTGAGGCTGATCGCACACCATCAGGTTGGGGGAGTGGAAGTCGCGGTGCACCAGCACCTGCGCCTGGCCGCCGTTGCTGGCCGACAGCAGGGCGAAGATCTTTTCCAGGGCGTTAGCGGTTTTGTCGTCCAGCGCCACCCCATGGTGCTTGTTCACGTACCACTCGGGAAAGAGGGTGAGCTCGTCGGCCAGGCGAGGGGTGTCGTAGGTGGCCAGGCCGGTGGTGGCCGCTTGTTGCAGGCGGACCAGCGCGGCCAGCGCTTCGCGGTACATCGTTTGAAGCTGGCTGTCGGACAGGCCGGCCTGAATGCGCTGGTAGTAGGTCTGTTCGCCCAGGTCGGACAGCAGCAGCAGGCCCTGGTCAAGATTCTGTGCCAGCACCTTGGGCACGTTCAGGCCGGCGTCGGCCAGCAACTGGCCCACGTGCAGGAAGGGGCGGCAGTCTTCGTGCGCGGGGGGCGCGTCCATGACAATCAGGGTGCGGTCGCCAGCGTCCAGCCTGAAGTAGCGGCGGAAACTGGCGTCGGCGGAGGCCGGGCGCAGCGAGTCCACGGCCAGGTTCAAGGTGGCGGGCAGGCTATCCAGCCAGTTGCGGATCTGCGCCAGGCGGGGGTCGTGATCGTTTTTCAAGGATGATCCGTGTCAGAAGGGCAAGATTGCTGAAATTTGCGTTCGGCGCACATAAGGCTGGGCGTATGGCGCGGCTTCTCTATAATACCGGCTCGATTCCACCGGCATCGGCGGTTCTTTGCCGTCGGTGCCAGGCTTTTCCATCGTTAAAAAGGGCTGTTTTCACTCGTGCGCAAGGTTCGGTGGTTGATCCTCTCTGCTGTCAGCGTCGCCGCCGGAGCCGTCCAGGCTCAAGGTAGCCAAGGTTCGACTCCCGCGGCGCCGTCAGCAACGTCGGCAACCGTGACACCCGCGGCTCCCGTGCTGCGCACGTCGCCCGGTTTGCGGATGCATCGCCTGGCGGACGACGACATTCCCGCATACCTGGAAGCGGACAGCATCCAGGGCGACCCCGAGTCGGACCTGACCCTGAGCGGCAGCGCGCAGGTGCGCCGCATCGACGGCGTCATCAAAGGCGACCGCATCAACTATCGGAAAGACACGGGCGAAGTCGATGTCCAGGGCAGCGCGCGCATGATGCGCGACGGCACCCTGGTGACCGGCCCGAACGCGAAGTTCAACGTCGACAAGTATTCAGGCGAAGTCGAACAGCCCAATTTCTGGATGGGCGCCACCGGCGGCTTTGCCGTGGCCGAACACGCCGACATCTTCAGCAAGTCGCAGATGCGGCTGCATACGGTCACGTACAGCGGTTGCTCCTGCGAAACGCCGTCCTGGTACATCAAGGCCAAGACGGTCGACATCGACTTCGACGAAAACGAAGGCGTGGCGCGCAATGGCGTGCTGTATTTCAAGGACGTGCCGATCCTGGCGTCGCCCTACATGACCTTCCCGGTCAAGAAAGAGCGCAAGTCGGGCTTTTTGATGCCGACCTACGGCACGACCAGCCAGGGCGGCTTTGACTTTTCGCTGCCGTATTACCTGAATCTAGCCCCCAATTACGACCTGACGGTCCAGCCGCGTTATTTCTCCAAGCGCGGCATGCAATTGGGTGGCGAATTCCGCTATCTGGGTTCGTCCTACGTCGGCACCATCGACGGCACTTATCTTCCCGACGACAATCTCACCAGCGAAGACCGTTGGATGTACTGGTGGCGTCATCAGCAGACGTTCTCGCACGGCTTCTATGCCGACTGGGACATCGCCAAGGTGTCGGACGACAACTACTTCCGCGACATCTCGCAGTTGGGCCTGAACCAGGCGTCCACCACCTACCTGCCGCAGCGCGGGCGCGTGGGCTGGGCATCCAACTACTGGAGTACCTACGCCCAGGTCTACAAGTACCAGACGCTGCAGGACCCCGACGCGCCGCTGGTGCCGCCGTATGACAAGGAGCCCGAGCTCTACCTGCGCGGCGCGCACTACGACTGGGGTGGGTTCGATCTGGACTGGACCTCGACCGCCGTGCGTTTCCGCCGGCCTGATTTCGGTTCCACGGTACGTTATCCCGATGGCGACCGCCTGCAGTCCTACCCGACCGTTTCCTACCCGATCGTGCGGCCGGGCTGGTTCATCATCCCCAAGGCGGGCGTCAACTACACGCAGTACCAGACCAAATGGTATGGCACGGATGCACTTGGTTTGAACGGCGGCTCGGCCGACGGCCTGCCGCGCTCGCAATCGCGCACCGTGCCCATCATGTCGCTGGACACGGGCTTGATTTTCGAACGCGACACGACCTTGTTCGGCAAGTCCTCCACGCAAACGCTCGAACCGCGCCTGTACTATCTGCGCGTGCCGTATCGCGACCAATCCAAGGTGCCGGTTTTCGATACATCGCTGTCTGATTTCAGCTTCTCGCAGGCGTTTGAAGAAAACATCTATACCGGCGGCTGGGACCGTATTTCTAACGCCAACCAACTGACCGCCGCGCTGACCTCGCGCTGGCTGGACGCCGACACAGGCTTCGAGCGCCTGTCGCTGGCCGTGGCGCAGCGCCTGTACTTTGAAGACCAAAAGGTCACGCTGCCCGGTGAAACGCCCCGCGAAAACGTGCGTTCCGACTTCCTGGTGGGCGCCAGCGCGGCGCTGACCGACACCCTCAGCACCGACGTGGCGGCGCAGTACAACCCCTACGACAACCAGTGGTCGCGCGGCTTGGTCAGCGCTCGCTGGTCGCCGCAGCGCCTGACCACGGTGGCGCTGTCGTATCGTTATCAGCGCGACCCGCAAACGGGAGTCCAATACCAGCCCCAGGGCCAGAACCAGGTCAGCCTGGCGGTCCAATGGCCGTTCAGCAAGCGTTGGTACGGTGTAGGCCGGGTGGACTATTCCTTGCGCTCCGGGCCGTCCAGCACGGTCGCCAATACGACGGAATCTCCTCGCGTAACGCAGGCCATCGCCGGCCTGGAGTACAAGGGGGATTGCTGCTGGGTGGGCCGCGTGGTCTATCAGCGCTATGCCGTATCGGCAACGGACGCCAACTCGGCAGTGTTCTTCCAGCTTGAGCTGACCGGACTGGGTTCCCTGGGAACCGACCCGATGAGCCTGCTGAACAGAAGTATCCCCGGTTACACCGGCATTACACCGCCCGTGCCGGCTGGGACCACATTTGAAAGGTATGAATGATGCGTAGGTTGCACTCTTTGCGCCGCCTGTCCGGCAGTGCGCTGTTGTTGGCCCTTTGCGCCGGCCTGTCCGCCGCGCCCGCGGCCGCGCAGACAGGCCGGGCCGCGAACAACGGCGCCAAGGCCGCGCCCGCCGCTCAGCAGGGCGAGCAGTTCGTGGACGGCATTGCCGCGGTGGTCGACAAGGACGTGATCACGCTGCGCGAACTGCGCGAGGCGTCGACCCGCATTTCGGCCGAACTGAAGGCGCGCGGCATCCAGGTGCCAGACGACCAGACCTTGCAACATCAAGTGCTGCAACGCCTGATCATGGAGCGCGTGCAGCGCCATGAAGCTGATCGCCTGGGTATACGCGTGGACGACGCGCAAGTCGATCAGGCCATCCAGACCATTGCCGGCCGCAACAAGATCAGCGTGGCGCAATTGCGCGCCGAAATCGAAAAGTCGGGCACGACCTGGGATAACTACCGCAAGTCGCTGCGCGACGAGATTCGTACGGACCGCCTGCGCCAACGCGCGGTGGATTCCACGATTGTCATCTCCGACAACGAAGTGGACGCTTTCCTGAGGGACCAGCGCCGCAACCCTGCATTTGGCGCCGCGCCCCAGGCGCAGCCCCAACCGCAGGCGCAGCCCGAGCCGGCGCCCGAGCAAGCCGCGGTGCCTTCGGGCCCGATGCTTTACGCGCTGGCGCAGATCCTGGTGCGTGTGCCGGAAGGTTCGTCGCCCGAACAATTGGCGGTGCTGCGCAAGAAGGCCGAAGACATCCTGGCTCGCGCCAAGCGTGGCGACGACTTCGCCAGTCTGGCTGCCGCGGCGTCGGACGGCCCGGAAGCGCTGCAAGGCGGCGTCATGGGCGTGCGTCCTCTGGACGGCTGGCCCGACCTGTTCGTCAAGGCCATCAGCAATCTGCAGAAGGGCCAGGTCAGCAACCTGATCCAGAGCGGCAATGGTTTCCACATCATCAAGGTGATGGACCGTGGCACGGCTCAGCCGGCTCCGGGCCGCACCGCGCGCGCGCCGGCCCCCACGCCCGCGCCGCAGCCCGCTGCGCGTCCGCAGGCGGCGCAGCAAGGCCCCACCGAAGTGATGCAGACCCGCGCGCGTCACATCCTGATCAAGACGTCGACCGTCATGAGCGACGAGAGCGCGCGCCAGCGCCTGGAACAGGTGCGTCAGCGCCTGGTGTCGGGCACCGCCAAGTTTGAAGACATGGCGCGCCAGTACTCACAGGATTCGACCGCGCCGCAGGGCGGCGAGCTGGGATGGTTGAACCCGGGTGAAACCGTGCCGCCGTTCGAAGCCGCCATGAATGCCTTGAAGCCGGGTGAAATCAGCCAGCCGGTCCAGTCGCCTTTCGGTTGGCATTTGATCCAGGTTGAAGAACGCCGCCAGCATGACGCGACCGATGACATGGCCCGCATGCGGGCGCGCCAGACCTTGTTCGAGCGCCGCGCGCAACCGGCTTTTGAAGATTGGCTTGAGCAGTTGCGTGCTCAGGCTTATATCGACAACCGGCTTGAAAAGCAGCAGCAGATCCAGCAGAACAACCGCTAAACGCATTACGGGCTTTTCATGTCTCAACACCAGGCGCGCAAGCGCTTCGGCCAGAACTTCCTGACCGACGAAAGCGTCGTCGAGTCCATCGTCCGGGCGGTTGCACCCGCCCGTGATGATGCCGTGGTCGAGATCGGCCCAGGTTTGTCTGCGCTTACCCGGCCGCTGCTTGAGCGTCTGGACCACCTGACTGCGGTTGAAATCGACCGCGACCTGGCCGCGCGCCTGCGCAAGCAGTTCGAGGCGTCTCGCCTGACCGTGGTCGAGGCCGACGCGCTGACGGTGGACTTTTCGCAGTTCGGCAGCGCACTGCGTGTGGTGGGCAACCTGCCCTACAACATTTCCAGCCCGCTGCTGTTTCATCTGATGACCTGGGCCGACCATATTCGCGACCAGCATTTCATGCTGCAACGCGAAGTGATCGACCGCATGGTGGCGACACCGGGTTCGGGGGATTTCAGCCGCTTGTCGGTGATGCTGCAATCGCGCTATCGCATGCACAAGCTGTTTGACGTGCCGCCCGAAGCCTTCGACCCGCCGCCCAAGGTGGTGTCCGCGATTGTGCGCATGGTGCCTTTGCCGGCTGATCGCCTGCAACCGGTCAGCGTCCGCGCCTTTGAAACGGTGGTGGCCCGCGCGTTCTCGCAGCGCCGCAAAATGCTGCGCCGGGTGTTGGCCGACTGGGCCCCGCAAGTCCCCTGGGAAGCCTTGGACATCGCCCCCACCGCCCGCGCCGAAGATATTTCGGTCGACCGGTACATCCGCCTGTCGGACGCATTGGTCCAGGCCGGCCTGCTCTCGTAGGATGGGTGCAGCGCGAAGAACACGTCAATAAAGAACAGACGAGGATCGCGCGAAACCCATCAGACGAAGGTGGAATTCAAGCGGAATCAGCCACATAGGCATCGCTGGATTTCGAACCGGGATCAGCCACACCGCCGACGCCGCCCGATGGGTTACGCGCGTTCGACATAGTTTCCCTTCTGCCCGCCTTCCCGCGCTTCACCCATCCTACGACCAACCACGAAACGTTGCCACGTAGATTCTATGGTTTGGCGCAAGCCTGGCTGGCCATAAAGAGGTTTACATCGAAGGGTTTGCGCGATTTCCATACGCCGAAGGCGATGCGTAGGAGTTTTCTGGCGATGATGTTTAATGCCTGCGTTGAGGCCCAGCCCTTGACTCGTAGCGCTGTGTAGAGGGGTTTGAAGGCAGCTGTTCGGCTTGCTGAGGATGCCGCGTTGTAGGCAAGGCTTCTCAGGGCCGCATCGCCTTGCTTGCTGAGTTTACGCAGGCCTTTGTAGGCGCCAGACTCCTTGGGCCTGGGGTCTAGCCCCGCGTAGGCCACCACGGCGTCCGAGGAGGCGAACGGGATGCGGGCGAAGGCGGTCACCAGTGCGGCCCCAGTCAGCTTTCCCACGCCGGTAATGCTGGTGATTAAGTTGAAGTCGTCGGCCAAGGCGGGTTCGGCAGCGATCTGATCGAGCATTTCGCGCTCAAGAGCGTCTGCCAACTGCGTCAAGGCATCCAACGCTCGCTGGACCTGAGCTTGCGAGCCCACGTGTTTGTGCCGATCGCTGGACAGGCGCAGCCTCGTGCGCGTCGTGACCGCCACCTTGCGTAAGCGTTGGATCTGACTCAGGCGCTCGATGTGCTCCGGGCAAGGTTCGTACCTATGCAACCGCTCGTGCTCGAGCGCCACGTAACGCGCAATCATGACAGCGTCGAGTCGGTCGGTCTTGCCCCGTTGAGCCTGCGACTTGGCGTAATGGTGCAGGGCCTTGGGGTTCAGCACGTAGACGCGCAGCCCACGCTCATATGCCAGGTCGGCCAACAGGCGCTCGTAGCCACCGGTGGACTCCATGGCAAGAACGCTTCCGCGCGGCAGCGTTTGCAACCATTTTTCCAAGCCAGTCGTTGAGTTTTTGACGGCCCGGGTCAACGGCTTGGCCGCCCCGTGCATCGCCACAACAACCTCGGATTTCCCCACATCCACACCAAAGAAAGATTGAGACGTTTGCATCTCTAGACTCCCTGCGATAGCGTTGTGTCTGCTGGGGAAGCCGCGCCCGATTCGTTACCTTGCGATCAATCGGCGGTCATGGCCGCTAGATTCTTAATCGACGTATTTGGGCGGGGTGGGATATCTACCGACGTCAGTCCGCTAGTGACGGCTGATGGATGGGTGCGTCCCGATCCCCAGCACCCCCGAAGCAAGATCGGTAAGTGCTATGAAAACATACAAGGATGGGTGCAGCGCGAAGATCACGTCAATATTGAGCAGACGCCAAACGCGCGGAACCCATCAGACGAAGGTGGAATTTAGGCGGAATCCGCCACATAGGCATCGCTGGATTTCGAACCGGGATCAGCCACACCGCCGACGCTGCCCGATGGGTTACGCGCGATCGGCGTCATTTCCCTTCTGCCCGCCTTCCCGCGCTTCATCGCTCACAGCATCCGTTTCTGCGCTGCCATCCATAGCTGCATGACGTCTCTGGCCCGCTCCGTAAGCAGTTTCTCCGCGTCCGCCAGCGCTTGCTGCAAGGTGATGGGGCCGGGGGCCAGGCTGAAGGCGGCGGTGATGCCGCCGGCGTGCAGTGCTTCGTAGCCATCGCCTAGCGACCCCGCCAACGCCACGACGGGCACACCGGCCTGCTGCGCGATTTTGGCGACGCCGGCCGGCGTTTTACCACGCAGGGTTTGCGCGTCCATGCGGCCTTCGCCCGTGAACACCAGCGTGGCTCCCTCGACGGCTTCGGCCAGGCGGCCCAACTCCGCCACGATCTCTACGCCGGGTCGAAAATGCGCCTGCAGGAACGCCTTGGCGGCGAACCCCAAACCACCTGCCGCGCCCGCACCGGCCTCGTTTCGATGGTCCACGCCCAGATGCCGCGCGCAGACGTCCGCGAAATTCGACAGCATCTGGTCCAGCGTCAGCACCTGTTCCGGCGTGGCGCCTTTCTGTGGCCCAAACACATGTGACGCACCCTGCGGCCCGCACAGCGGGTTGTCCACGTCCGAAGCGATGTCGATACGGATCTTGGCCAGGCGCGGATCAAGCCCGCGCGTGTCGATGCCAGCCAGCTTGCCCAGCGCGCCGCCGCCAGGCGGCAGGCTGTTGCCGTCGGCATCCATCAAGCGTACGCCCAGCGCCGTCAGCATGCCCGCGCCCGCGTCGTTCGTGGCCGATCCGCCAAGCCCGAGAATGATGCGCGTGGCGCCTGCGTTCACGGCCGCCAGCATCAGTTCACCCACGCCGTGGCTGCTGGCGCGCATCGGGTCGCGCTTGGATGGCGAGATCAGTTCCAACCCCGCCGCCGCCGCCATTTCAATGACAGCCGTGCCGTCTTCCAGCAAGCCCCAGACGGCGTCGACCTTGTAGCCCAGCGCATCGTTCACCGTCAGTTGTTGCGCCTTGCCGCCGGTTGCGGCGAGCACGGCTTCAACCGTGCCTTCGCCGCCATCGGCCATGGGAATGCAGACAGTGTGCGCGCCGGGGCAGGCGGCTTTCACGCCGCGCGCGATGGCCGCCGCCGCGTCAGGCGCGGAAACGCTTTCTTTGAAAGAGTCAGGAGCAATGACGATTTTCACGGTGTCGGAGGGGCCGGTTATGGGTCGGAGTGCTGACCATGATACCCGCGCCGACGCAGGCGGCGTACCATAGCGCTTTCGTTGTTTTTGCGAGAGTGGACCGTCATGCCTGTATTGCGCCGCACCAAAATTGTTGCCACCTTGGGGCCTTCGACGTCGACGCCCGAACGCATTGAAGCGCTGATCCGCGCGGGCCTGGATGTGGCCCGTTTGAACTTCTCGCATGGCAGCGCGGACGACCACCGCGCCCGCGCACAATTGGTGCGCGACATTGCCGCCCAGCAGGGCCGCTTCGTTGCCATCATGGGCGATCTTCAAGGCCCGAAGATCCGCATCGCGCGGTTCACCGACAAGCTGGTGCAGTTGCAAGTCGGCCAGCCGTTCACGCTGTCGCGCGTGCATCCAAAGGATGCCGGTACCGCCAGCATCGTCGGCATCGACTACCCCGAGCTGGTCACCGATTGCCGCGTGGGCGACGAACTCTTGCTGGACGACGGCCGCGTCGTGCTGGTGGTCGACCGCGTGGAAGGCGACGAAGTCCACACCACCGTAACAGTGGGCGGCCCATTGTCGAACAACAAAGGCATCAACCGCCGTGGCGGCGGCTTGTCCGCACCCAGCCTGACCGACAAGGACCGCGTCGACATCAAACTGGCCGCCGAAATGGAACTGGACTACGTGGCGGTGTCGTTCCCGCGCTATGGCAGCGACATCGACGAAGCCCGCGCCTTGCTGGCCGAAGCCGGCAGCCAGGCCTGGATCATCGCCAAGATCGAACGCGCCGAAGCCGTGGCCGATGACGAAGCGCTGGACTCGCTGATCCGCGCCAGCGACGGTGTGATGGTGGCGCGCGGCGACCTGGGCGTGGAAGTGGGCGACGCGGAATTGGTGGGCATCCAGAAGCGCATCATTCAGCACGCGCGCACGCTGAACAAGGTGGTCATCACCGCGACGCAGATGATGGAATCCATGATTTCCAGCCCCATGCCCACGCGCGCCGAAGTGTCGGACGTGGCCAACGCGGTGCTGGACTACACCGACGCCGTGATGCTGTCGGCCGAAAGCGCATCGGGCCAGTATCCCGTTGAAACCGTGCAAGCCATGGCGCGCGTTTGCCTGGGCGCGGAAAAACATCCCACATCGACCGTGTCGCACCACCGCATGGGCGAAACCTTCACGCGCTGCGATGAAACCATCGCGCTGGCGGCCATGTACGCGGCCAATCATTTCCCCGGCGTGAAGGCCATCATTGCGTTGACCGAAAGCGGGCACACCCCGCTGATCATGTCGCGCATCCGCTCGGGCGTGCCGATCTACTGCTACAGCCCGCACAGCCTGACGCAGAACCGCGTGGCGATGTTCCGTGGCGTCTACACCATTCCGTTCGCGCCGTCGGACTACGAACCGGCCGAACTCAGCGAGGCCGCCATCGACGAACTGCGCAAACGCAACCTGGTGAAGGCGGGCGACTGGGTCATTCTGACCAAGGGCGACTTCTACCGCGACAGCGGTGGCACCAACGGCATGAAGATCCTGATGGTGGATTGACGCGAAGGCCAGACGGGGCGCTTGCCATGCAGCAAGCCCCGCCCACAGCCCTTAGCCGAAGAACCAGTAGCACACGCCGATGGCGGCCAACACGCCGGCCGCATCGGCCACCAGCGCGCAACCCACCGCGTGGCGCGCGCGCACGATTCCCACCGACCCGAAGTACACCGCCAGCACGTAGAAGGTGGTCTCGGTGCTGCCCTGCATCACGGCGGACAGCAAGGCGGGAAAGCTGTCCACGCCGTAGTGCGTCATGGTTTCAAGCATCATCGCGCGGGCCGCGCTGCCCGAGAACGGCTTGACCAGCGCAGTGGGCAGGGCGTCAACAAAGCGCGTGTCCCAGCCAACCTGCAGCGCCACCCAGCGGATGCCGTCCAGCGCCAGATCCAGCGCGCCCGATGCGCGCAGCACGCCCACGGCGCACAGCATGGCAACCAGATAAGGCAGCAGGCTCTTGGCGATGTCGAAGCCTTCCTTGGCGCCCTCGATGAACGTTTCATAGACCGGCACCTTTTTCCACGCGCCCACCACCAAAAACGCCAGCAGGATGCCGAACAGCGCCAGGTTGCCCATCAGCGAGGAGAGCGACGCAATCGCCGCCGCCGACATGCTGGCCAGCAGCGCCATGAAGCCGCCGAACACCAGCGCCGCGCCGCCCAGCCAAAGCATCACGATGGGGTCGGTCAGCCGCAGGCGCTGGCACGCGGCCACGGCCAGGAAGCCGGCCAGCGTTGACGCGCTGGTCGCCAGCAGAATGGGCAGGAACACCAGGGTGGGATCAGCCGCGCCTTGCTGCGCGCGGAACATGAACAGGGTGACGGGCAGCAGCGTCAGCGACGAGGCATTCAGCACCAGGAACAGAATCTGCGCATTGCTGGCGGTTTCCGGCGTGGGGTTCAGCGATTGCAGTTCGCGCATGGCGCGCAGGCCGATCGGCGTGGCGGCGTTGTCCAGCCCCAGGCCGTTGGCGGCGAAGTTCAGGGTGATCAGGCCGATTGCCGGATGGTTGCGCGGCACCTCGGGCATCAAGCGCGCAAACAACGGCCCCAAAAGGCGCGCCAATTTTTCCACCAGGCCGGCGCCTTCGGCAATCCGCAGGAAACCCAGCCACAGCGTCAGCGTGCCAAACAGCAGCACCATCACTTCCACCGACACACGCGCCATGTCGAACAGGCTGGCCACCATCAGGCGGAAGACGTCGGGGTCGCCAACCGCCAGCCAGCGGTAAAGCGCGGCGGCGGCGGCGGTCAGGAAGAATCCCAGCCAGAGTTTGTTCAGCATGCGTGGCGATGCCCGGATAGCGATTGATTGCGCACCAGCGCGGGGACGCTCATTGTCGCAGAGTCAGCCCTTGCGAGCTTGGCCGCGCGCCGTCAATTCTGGTACTTTGCATCGACACGCCCTAGGGCCATAACAGTGAGGGACACTCATGGACTTCAATGCCTGGCGCCGTCGCCGCATTTCGGAACCCGCGTATCGCTGGGCGCGCAACGCCTTGCCCGCCATGTCGGCAACCGAGCGCGAGGCCATCGAGGCCGGAGACACCTGGTGGGACGCCGACCTGTTCACCGGCAACCCCGATTGGCACAAGCTGCTGGACGTGCCCGCCGCCACGCTCACCCCGCAGGAACAGGCGTTCATCGACGGCCCCGTGGCGCAGCTATGCGCCATGCTGGACGAATGGGACATCACCTGGAACCGGCGTGACCTGCCTCCGCGTGTGTGGGACTTTCTGAAGGCCCAGCGCTTTTTCGGCATGATCATCCCGCGCCGCTACGGCGGGCTGGGCTTTTCTCCCTATGCGCATTCCGAAGTGGTCCGGCGTATTTCCGCCTATTCGATCACGGCGGGCGTCACGGTCATGGTGCCCAATTCATTGGGACCGGGTGAATTGCTGATGCAGTTCGGCACGCCCGCGCAGCGCGATTATTGGCTGCCGCGCCTGGCCGATGGCCGCGAAATACCGTGCTTTGGCCTGACCAGCCCCGAAGCGGGCTCGGACGCCGCGTCCATGGTGGATACCGGCGTGGTGTGCCGCCAGGTGGTGGATGGCCGCGAACTCATCGGCATCCGCCTGAATTGGCACAAGCGCTACATCACCCTGGGGCCGGTGGCCACGGTGCTGGGGCTGGCGTTCAAGATGTCGGACCCCGATGGCATTCTGGGCGGCCCCGAAGACATCGGTATTTCGGTGGCGCTGGTGCCCACCGAGGCTCCGGGCGTGGAGATCGGTCGGCGCCATCTGCCGGCGATGCAAGTGTTTCAGAACGGCCCCAATCAAGGCCATGATGTGTTCGTTCCCTTGGACGCGCTGATCGGCGGCGAGGCGCGTGCCGGCCAGGGCTGGCAGATGCTGATGAGCGCGCTGGCGGCGGGGCGCGGCATTTCGCTGCCGTCGCTGTCGGCCGCGGCGGCTGTCATGTGCGCGCACACCACGGGCATGTACGCCCGGGTGCGCGAGCAGTTTGGCATCCCCATCGGCAAGTTCGAAGGCGTGCAGGAACAACTGGCCCGGCTGGCGGGCAACGCCTATCTGGTTGAAGCGGCCCGACGCCTGACCTGCGCCGCGCTGAACCAGGACGTGAAGCCCGCCGTCGTGTCGGGCATCATGAAATACCACGCCACCGAACGCATGCGCGAATCCGTCAACGCCGCGATGGACGTACACGCGGGGCGCGCCGTCATGGACGGGCCCAGCAACTACCTGGGCGCGCTGTATCGCGCGGTGCCCATCGCGATTACGGTGGAAGGCGCCAACATCCTGACCCGCAACCTGATCATCTTTGGCCAGGGCGCTATCCGCGCGCATCCGTATCTGATGCCGGAAATGATGGCGCTGGCCAACCCCGACGAAGAACGTGGCATTGACGTTTTTCACGATGTGTTCTGGCGCCATCTGCGGCACGCCGGCAAGAACGCGCTGCGCGCCATCGGCCGGGCCTGGACGGGCGGCTTGCTGGCGCCGTCGCCAGTGTCCGGCCCCACGGCGCGCCACTATCGGCGGCTGGGGCGCTACGCATCGGGCTTCGCGCTGCTGGCTGACGCCACCTTGGCGCAGTTGGGCGGAGGGCTGAAGCGGCGTGAAATGATCTCGGCGCGCCTGGGCGACGTGCTGTCGCAGCTATACCTGCTGTCGGCGGTGCTCAAGCGCTGGGAAGACGAAGGCCGCAAGCACGACGACCTGCCGCTGGTGCATTGGTGCATGGCGCAGGGTTACGCCAGCATCGAAAAAAGCCTGGATGAAGTGCTGCGCAATCTGCCGGGCCGGGTGCTGGCGTGGGGCCTGCGTGCCGCCATCCTGCCGCTGCGCCTGGCGCGTGGCCCGGATGACGCCTTGACGCGCGCCTGCGCCGAGCTCTTGTTGAAGCCGTCGCCCACGCATGCACGGCTGGCGGCAGACTTGCAGCGAGAACCCAGTAGCGGCACCGGGCCTTCGGCCGCCGTGCTGTTGGGCGGTGGCCGCGCGGGCAGCGACCCCTTGGCGGACCTGACCCGCGCGTTTGCGCTTGTCGAAGCCGTGCAACCCATCCGCGACCGCCTGCGCCAGTCGAACGTGCGCAATTGGCGCGAGGCGCACCAGCGTGGCGCCGTCACCGACGCGCAGGCCGCGCAGTTGGAAGCGGCCGAGGCCTTGGTGCTGAAGGTCTTGCAGGTGGATGATTTTGCGCCGGAAGCGCTGTCGCCGCAGGCGACACGCACTGCCGATGCGGCAGCCGGGGCGAACCCCGACCCCGAACCGGACGCTTAATCGTCCGCGTTCGGGTCCATGCCGGGGAACAGGATTTCCGTGAAGCCGAACTGCGAGAAATCCTGGATGCGCGACGGGTACAGGCGGCCGATCAGGTGGTCGCATTCATGCTGCACCACACGGGCGTGAAAGCCTTCGGCTTCGCGCTCGATCAACTGGCCGTAGGGGTCGCGGCCGCTATAGCGGATGTGGCGATAGCGCGGCACCAGCCCGCGCAGACCGGGCACCGACAGGCAGCCTTCCCAGCCGTCCTGCATCTCATCCGACAGCGGCGTGATGACCGGGTTGCACAAGATGGTCTGCGGCACCGGCGGGGCGTCCGGGTAGCGCTCGTTGCGCTCAAAGCCGAAGATCACCACTTGCAGGTCCACGCCGATCTGCGGCGCGGCCAGCCCCACGCCCTGCGCGGCCGCCATGGTTTCAAACATGTCGTCGATCAGGGCGTGCAGTTCGGGCGTGTCGAAGCGCTCCACCGGTGGGGCCACGCGCAAGAGGCGCGGGTCGCCCATTTTCAGGATGGGGTGGATCATGGCGGGCTTTCCTGCTTAGTCCTGACGGCCTTTTTTCTGAATGAACTCGATCTTGTAGCCGTCCGGGTCTTCCACGAACGCGATCACGGTCTTGCCGTGCTTCATCGGGCCGGCTTCGCGGGTGACCTTGCCGCCGCGTTCCTTGACCTTGTCACAGGCTTCGTAGGCGTTATCGACTTCCAGCGCGATGTGGCCGTAGCCATTGCCCAGGTCGTACTTGTCGGTGTCCCAGTTGTGGGTCAGTTCAATGACCGCGCCTTCGGACTCGTCCTGATAGCCCACGAAGGCCAGCGTGAACTTGCCGTCCGGGTAGTCGTTGCGGCGCAGGACGCGCATGCCGAGCACGTTGGTGTAGAAATCGATGGACTTGTCGAGGTTGCCGACTCGCAGCATGGTGTGGAGCATACGCATGGAAATCTTCCTTGAAGCAATAACAGGTGGGGGAAAGAACCCGGGGGCGCCGGTGCTTTCCAGAATAAAGCGTCTTAGAACTGAGGCAGCGAAGCCGGGTCGTGACGCCGCAGGATGTTCTTGGCGTCTTCGAAGTCGGGCAGGATTTGGCCCACTTCACGCCAGAAGTCCTGGCTGTGGTTCATCTCGCGCAGATGGGCGAGTTCATGCGCGATGACGTAATCAATGATGCCGGGCGCGAAATGAATCAGGCGCCAATTCAGCATGATGTTGCCGTCGCTGGTGCAGGAGCCCCAGCGCGTGGCCGCCGACGACAGCCGCCAGCGGCGGATCTTCAGGCCGCTGATCTGCAAAAAATGCGCCAGCCGCGCGCCGAACCAGGCGCCGGCGCGCTGCTGCAACCAGGCTTGCGCGGCGTCGCGGATACGGCTTTGATCCGCCGCGGACGGCAGCGCCAGCAACAGGGTGTCGCCGTCCTGCGGCGCGTCGGCATCGCCGGACAACCGGGATTGGCGGCTGTCGCCACCCACGCCGAGCACGATGCGTTTGCCCAGGTAGGGCAGTTCGCCACCAGCCTGCCAGCGCGTGTGGGCGATGGCCAGTTGCTGCTTGCGGGCATGCCATTCGCGCAGCTTGGTGAGGATCCAGCGGGCTTTCTCGCGCACCGCGTCGTCAATCTGTGTCAGCGTGACCCAACTGGGCGCCGTCACCCGCAGGCCGTCGTCGGTAATGACAAAGCCTATGCTGCGCCGGCGCGAGCGCAGCAGCACGAAACCAATCGGCTGCTGCTCGGTGGGCACTTCACGCCAGCGCGCGCCGGGCGGCAGCGGATCCGGACAGGGCGTGGGCACGCGCGACGACGCATTGGGCGACAGCGTCAGCAGCGGCTCGCCCTTGGGCGTGTCGGCCGTGGCGGCGTTGGGAAACAAGTTGGTGGGGGTGACGGGCTGCGGGGAGGGCTCGGGCCGCGCGGCAGGCGGCTTTGGCGTGGCGATCAGCGGCGACGCGCCCTGGAGCGCGATCAGTGGCGACGCGCCTTGGGGCGCGTCGTGGTCTTGTCCGTCGAACAGGAGTTCGAGCTGATCAGTGCTAGGCATACCTTTCGGGGTTGAGACGCCGCATTTCCCCTTCGATCCAGTCCTGAACCTTCTGGTTCAGTTCGTCGGGGGAGAGTCCTTTGGATTCTATCGCGGGACCGATGGACAGGGTAACCATGCCGGGATATTTGACGAAAGCATTGCGCCGCCAGCATTCGCCGGCGTTATGCGCCACGGGAATGACGACCGCGCCGGTGCGCGAGGCCAGCAGCGCCCCGCCCATCTTGAAGCGCGCCGTCTTGCCCGGCGCCACGCGCGTGCCTTCGGGAAACAGCAGCGGCCAGCGGCCTTCATCCATGCGCGTCTGGCCTTGCTTGACCACCTGGTCAAAGGCGTCACGGCCCTTGGAACGGTCAATGGCAATCATGCGCAGCAGCGCCAGGCCCCAGCCGAAGAACGGCACCATGTGCAGTTCTTTCTTGTAGACGAAGCAGACTTCGCGCGGCATGTGCGCCGGAAAGAACAGGGTTTCCCAGGCCGATTGGTGCTTGGACAGGATCACGGCCGGGCCGTCGGGCAGGTTTTCCCAGCCCTTGACCTGCCAGCGGATACCGCAGAACACCTTGGCGCCCCAGATGGCCAGGCGCGGCCAGCCCACCGTCAGCTTGTAGCGCCAGTGCAGCGGCAGCGGCGCCCACAGAATGCATAGGAAAGCGTAGGGGATGACCGTGATGGCCAGGAACAGAAAATACAGCAGCGAACGTAGCCGGGCCATTGAATCAATTGTCCTGAAGCAGAATGTCGACCACCGCCGACAGGTCTTCGCACACGCGGGTGTTCTCGGGCAGGCCGCCCTTGGCCAGCGTCTTCTTGCCATTGCCGGTCTGCACCAGCCACGGCGCGCAACCCACCGCGGACGATGCTTGCAGATCACGCAGCGAATCGCCCACCGCCGGCACGCCGGCCAGGTTGATGTCGTAGCGGTGCCCGATCTGTTCAAACAGCCCCGGACGCGGCTTGCGGCAAGTGCAGTTGTCATCCGGCCCGTGCGGGCACAGGAACACCGCGTCGATCGCGCCACCCACGGCGGCCAGTTCGCGCCGCATCTTGGTGTGGATGGCGGTCAGCGTGTCCATGTCGAACAGGCCGCGCGCCAAGCCCGACTGGTTGCTGGCCACCACCACCTTCCAGTCGGCCTGCGTCAGCCGGGCAATGGCTTGCAGGCTGCCGGGCAGGGCGATCCATTCGTCGGGATTCTTGACGAACGCATCGCTGTCCTGATTGATGACGCCGTCGCGGTCTAGGATGATGAGTTTCACTGTGCCAGCCTGGAAATGTCGGCCACCTGGTTCATCAGGCCATGCAACTGGCTCAACAACGCCAGCCGGTTGGCGCGCACGGCCGGGTCTTCGGCCATGACCATGACGTCGGCAAAAAAGGCGTCCACCGGTTCGCGGGCTTGCGCCAGCGTGGAGAGGCTGCCAGCAAAGTCGCCCACGGCCAACTGGGCTTCGGCTTGCGGGCGCAGCTGCGCGACGGTGGCGGCCAGGGCCTTTTCAGCGGGTTCGACCAGCGCGGCCTCGTTCACCGCGCCGATCTCGCCTTCGGCCTTCTTCAGCAGATTGCCGATGCGCTTGTTGGCGGCGGCCAGGCTGGCGGCTTCGGGCAGTTGCGCGAAGGCGGCGGCGGCGCGCACGCGCTCGGCCACCTGATGCAGCGGCGGCGTCAGCGCAATCACGGCTTCCACCGCATTGCGGTCGAAATCGTTGATGAGCTGGTTGCGGTAGCGCTCGTAGATGAAGGTGCGGACTTCAGCCAGCGTGTCGGCCGGGATCTTGCCGGCGGGGAACGTGCCCGCAGCCAGTTCCAGCAGGCCATTGAGCGACAGCGGGCCGTCCTGGCTGACCTTCAGCCAGCCACCGGCCGCCAATTGTTCAAACGCGCTGATCAGGCCAAGCGCCGCGCGGCGCAGGCCGAAGGGGTCGCGTTCGCCCGTGGGCGCCAGGCCGATGGCCCAGATGCCGACCAGCGTTTCCACGCGCTCGGCGATGAACAGCGTGGCGGCGGTCAGGGTGTCTTGCGTGACGGGGGCGTCGTAGCGGTTGCGGTACTGCGTGCGCAGCGCTTCGACGACGCTGGCCGGTTCGCCGTCGCCCGCTGCATAGTAGGCGCCCATGATGCCTTGCAGCTCGGGGAATTCGCCCACCATGTTCGAACCCAGGTCGGCCTTGGCCAGCATGGCGGCGCGGTCGGCTGCGCTAACGTCGCCGCCCAGTTGCTCGGCCACGCCACGCGCGATGGCGCGCACGCGCTCGACGCGCTCAAGCTGGGTGCCCAGCTTGTTGTGATAAACGATGGAACCCAGTTGTTCCACGCGCGAGGCCAGCGGCGTCTTGCGGTCGGTTTCGAAGAAGAATTGGGCATCGGCCAGGCGCGGGCGCACCACGCGCTGGTTGCCTTCGACGATGTTCACCGGCTTGTCCGTGTGCATGTTGCTCACGATCAGGAAGCGGTGCGTCAGGCGGCCGGTGGCCGGGTCGAACAGCGGGAAGTACTTCTGGTTCAAGCGCATGGTCAGGATCAGGCATTCCTGCGGCACTTGCAGGAACTGCTCTTCAAACTGACCCACGTAGACGGTGGGGTGTTCGACCAGCGCCGTCACTTCGTCCAGCAGCGCGGCCACTTCCGGGTCGTCGCCCAGCGTGGCGGACAGGCGGCCGGCGTGGTCCAGCAACTGGCGCTGGATGTCGTCGCGGCGGCCTTCGAAGGACGCCACAACGCGGCCCTTTTCAGCCAGCGTGGCGGCGTAGGAATCGGCGTCGGCAAACGATACCGGGCCGGCGCACATGAAGCGGTGGCCCAGCGTGTCGCGGCCGGCCTGCATGCCCAGCGCGGATACCGGCACCACGTCGGCCCCGAACAGCGCAACCAGGCC
The DNA here is from genome assembly GCF_003994415.1 of Achromobacter spanius. Lineage (NCBI taxonomy): Bacteria > Pseudomonadati > Pseudomonadota > Betaproteobacteria > Burkholderiales > Alcaligenaceae > Achromobacter > Achromobacter spanius. Next base: position 1,115,045 of record NZ_CP034689.1, read on the forward strand.
GTGCGCCGGGCGCACGAACTTGACGGTGGTGACGCCGTCGGCCAATTGGTAACGCATCACCTTGGGGATCGGCAGGCTGTTCAACGCCGTGTCGATGCCTTCCTGCAAGCCAACGGCCAGTGAAGAACCCGGGGCGGTGCCGCGAGCCACCAGGTAGTCCTGCTTGCCGTCGGATTCGCGGTCCAGCGTGGCCAGGTCGATATTTTCCAGGCCCTTGGCGGCCAGCTTCTTTTGCAGCGCTGGGGTAGCCTTGCCGTCTTCGGTCAGGCCGATCTTGGCGGGCATCAGCTTTTCGGCATAGGGCTGGTCAGGCGCTTGCGCCAGCACGGCGGACAGGTGCACGGCCAGGCGGCGCGGCGTGGAATACGCGGTGACCGCGCAGCCTTCGGCCAAGAGGCCGTGGCGCTCCAGCGTGGCGCGCACGCCTTCGGCAAAGGCCTGGCCCAGCTTTTGCAGGGCTTTGGGCGGCAGTTCTTCGGTCAGCAGTTCGACCAGCAGGGGGCGGATGTTCGTCGTCATTTATGCAGCCTCCCCGGCGGCCTGATTGCGGCGCAGCATGGGAAAGCCCAGTCGTTCGCGGGAATCGAAATAAGCCTGCGCGACGGCGCGCGACAGGTTGCGGATGCGGCCGATGTAGGCGGCGCGCTCGGTCACGCTGATGGCGCCACGCGCGTCCAGCATGTTGAAGGTGTGCGCGGCTTTCAGCGCGGCCTCGTAGGCTGGCAGCGCCAGCGGCACGTCCATCAGGCGCTTGGCTTCGGCTTCGTAGTCGTTGAAGTGCGCAAACAGCATGTCGGCCGACGAGTGCTCGAAGTTGTAGGTCGATTGCTCGACCTCGTTCTGGTGGAACACGTCGCGGTAGAGCACGCGGTTGCCGTTGGCGCCCTCGGTCCAGACAAGGTCGTACACGCTTTGCACGTCTTGCAGGTACATGGCCAGGCGTTCCAGGCCGTAGGTGATTTCACCCGTGGTCGGCGTGCAATCCAGGCCGCCCACTTGCTGGAAGTAGGTGAACTGGGTGACTTCCATGCCGTTCAGCCAGACTTCCCAGCCCAGGCCCCAGGCGCCCAGCGTGGGGTTTTCCCAGTCGTCCTCGACAAAGCGGATGTCGTGTTGGGTGGGGTCGATGCCCAGCGCCTTCAGCGAACCGATGTACAGGTCCAGGATGTCGGGCGGCGCGGGCTTGAGCACCACCTGGTACTGGTAATAGTGCTGCAGGCGGTTGGGGTTTTCGCCGTAACGGCCATCCTTGGGGCGACGCGACGGCTGCACGTAGGCGGCGCGCCACGGCTCCGGGCCGATCGCGCGCAGGAACGTGGCCGTGTGCGAGGTGCCGGCGCCGACTTCCATGTCGTAGGGTTGCAGCAGGGCGCAACCCTGCTTGTCCCAGTATTCCTGGAGCGTAAGGATGATTTGCTGAAAGGTGAGCATAGGATTCTTGGAATTCGACTCGCCAGGCAGGCCTGCCGTGGGCGTGGGAAACCGGGCATTTTAACTGGCCCGGGGCCGTCCTGTTTGGCGGGCGCGGTCGGGCGGTTACATCTATGCCCGGATGGCATCCCCCGGCCGGGCCGAGTGTGCCCCTGGCGGACGCTCGGGAAGCCGCCCGGCTGCGCCTGAAAACCAATGGTCGTATGATTCCGGGTTACGTCCCAAGTCTTATATAAAACCCGGAACCCGATTCCGAGAAATCCCGGAAGGAGCAGTCCTATGTCAGACCTGATCACGGTGGAAGTCACCGACGGCATCCAGATCATCACGATCAACCGCCCCGAAGCCAAGAACGCCATCAACCTGGAAACCGCCCAGGCCATGGCCGCCGCGCTGGACCAGTTGGACAGCCGCGACGACATCCGCATCGGCATCCTGACGGGTGGCGGCGGCACGTTCTCGTCGGGCATGGACTTGAAGGCATTCGCCAAATCCGGGCAGCGCCCCTATGTTGAAGGCCGTGGTTTCGCCGGCCTGAACGAGCGCCCGCCCAAGAAGCCGCTGATCGCCGCCGTGGAAGGCTACGCGCTGGCTGGCGGCTGCGAAATGGCCTTGGCTTCCGACCTGATCGTGGCCGCCAACAACGCCAAGTTCGGCCTGCCGGAAGTCAAGCGCGGCCTGGTGGCCGGCGCCGGCGGCATGCTGCGCCTGCCGCGCCGCCTGCCATACCACATCGCCATGGAAGTGATCCTGACGGGCGAAATGCTGACCGCCGAACGCGCGCATTCGTTTGGCCTGGTCAACCGCCTGACCGAGCCGGGCGGCGCATTGGCCGGCGCGCTGGAACTGGCGCGCGCCATCGTCGAAAACGGCCCGCTGGCCGTGCAGACCGCCAAGAGCATCGTGTCGCAGGCCGTTGATTGGGAACAGGAAGGCATGTTCGACCGCCAACGCCCGTTGATCGCCCATATTTTTTCGTCGGCCGACGCGAAGGAAGGTGCGACCGCTTTCGCTGAAAAGCGCAAGCCGGTCTGGCAGGGCAAGTGAATGTGAGCCCCCACGCCGCACTTCGCTACGCTCGCTTGCTGCCCCCCGAGGGGGCCGCTTTTTTGCCTTGGGGCGGCCCGGCGGCAAAAATTGTTCTTTCCACTGCGGTTGGCTGATAGTGCCAGCCGCGTTTTCAATATCCAGTTTCCATCTAGACCCGCAAATCGCCATGTCCGTCATCATTAAAGAAGAAGACTTCATCCAGTCGATAGCCGATGGCATTCAGTTCATCAGCTACTACCACCCCGTCGACTACATCCGCCATCTGGCGCGCGCCTACGAGCGCGAGGAAAGCCCCGCCGCGCGTGACGCGATGGCGCAGATCCTGACCAATTCCCGCATGTGCGCCGAAGGCAAGCGTCCGCTGTGCCAGGACACCGGCATCGTCAACGTCTTCCTGAAGATCGGCATGAGCGTGCGCTTTGACACCAAGCGCACCCTGCAAGAGCTCTGTGACGAAGGCGTGCGCCGTGGCTATCTGAATCCCGACAACCCGCTGCGCGCTTCCGTGCTGGACGACCCGCTGTTCGCGCGCAAGAACACGCGCGACAACACGCCCTGTATCCTGCACGTCGAGCTTGTCCAAGGTGACAAGGTCGACGTGCAAATCGCTTCCAAGGGCGGCGGTTCGGAAAACAAATCCAAGTTTGCCATGCTGAACCCCAGCGATTCGCTGGTGGACTGGGTGCTGAAGACCGTGCCGACGATGGGCGCCGGCTGGTGCCCCCCGGGCATGCTCGGCATCGGCGTCGGCGGCACCGCTGAAAAAGCCATGCTGATGGCCAAGCAGTCGTTGATGGAAGACATCGATATGTACGAACTGCTGGCCCGTGGCCCGCAGAACAAGCTGGAAGAGCTGCGCATCGAGCTCTACGAAAAGGTCAACGCGCTGGGTATCGGCGCGCAAGGCCTGGGCGGCCTGACGACCGTGCTGGACGTCAAGATCAGCACCTTCCCGACGCACGCCGCGTCCAAGCCGGTTGCGATGATTCCGAACTGCGCCGCCACGCGCCACGCGCACTTTGAACTGGACGGCTCGGGCCCCGCGCGCCTGGATCCGCCGTCGCTGTCGGAATGGCCGGAAGTGCATTGGGCGCCGGACTACAACAAGTCCAAGCAGGTGGACCTGAACACGCTGACCAAGGAAGAAGTGGCCAGCTGGAAGCCGGGCCAGACCCTGCTGCTGTCCGGCAAGATGCTGACCGGCCGCGACGCCGCGCACAAGCGCATCCAGGACATGCTGGCCAAGGGCGAGCCGCTGCCCGTGGACTTCACCAACCGCGTGATCTATTACGTGGGCCCGGTGGATCCGGTGGGCGACGAAGTGGTCGGCCCCGCCGGCCCCACCACCGCCACGCGCATGGACAAGTTCACCGACATGATGCTGGAGAAGACCGGCCTGATCTCGATGATCGGCAAGTCCGAACGCGGCCCGGTCGCGATTGAAGCCATCAAGAAGCACGGTTCGGCGTATCTGATGGCCGTGGGCGGCGCGGCGTACCTGGTGTCCAAGGCCATACGCGGCGCCAAGGTGCTGGGCTTTGCCGACCTGGGCATGGAAGCCATCTACGAATTCGACGTGAAGGACATGCCGGTGACCGTGGCGGTAGACGCCAAGGGCACCTCGGTCCACACGACGGGTCCGAAGGAATGGCAAGCCAAGATCGGGAAGATTCCGGTCGCGGTTGCTTGATGGGTTTCGCGCGGTCGGCGGTGGGGTTCTTACCCCGGGCCTGCCGCGCTACACCCATCCTACGTGCCTCTTTTTTGTGGCGATGGATGTGCGGACCCATCCTGCGTGCCTCTTTTTTTCGGCGATGGATGTGCGGACCGATCCTACGTGCGTCTTTTTCTCGGCGGTGGAATGTGCGGACACATCGTAGGATGGGTGAAGCGCGCGCGGATGCGGACAAGAACCCTGATGTTTATCGCGCGTAACCCATCATGCAACGGCGGTGCTGTGGCTGAATTGGTTAAGGATTCCGGCGCTGCTTGATGGGTTTCGCGCGATCGGCGTTGGGGTTCTTGCATTTGGCCTGCCGCGCTGCACCCATCCTACGTGCCATCTGTCGGTTTTATTAATTCGGCGATGGCGGCGGGGGATTTTTTCAATACCTCGCGCAGCACCTCTTCCGTGTGTTCGCCCAATAGCGGCGGGGCGCGGCGGTAGACCACCGGCGAATCCGAAAATCTTAATGGGCTGGCGGTGACGGGTGCCGTGCCGCCCAAGGGATGCGGCAAATCGCGGCGCAACTGCCTGGCTTGGGCTTGTGGATGCGCGAAAGCCTGCGCGATGTTGTTGATCGGGCCGCAAGGCACCCCCACCGCCTCCAACTTTGCAATCCAATCATCGCGGCGGCCTGCCTGCATGATCGCCGTCAGTATCCCGATCAATTCCTCGCGGTTCGTGACGCGCAAGCGGTTGGTGGCAAAGCGCGGGTCGTCGCCCAGCTCCGGCACACCGATGGCGCGGCAATACGCCCGATACTGCGATTCGTTGCCCGTAGCCACGATCAGATGGCCGTCGCTGGCCGCGAACACCTGATAAGGCACCACATTCTGATGCGCGTTGCCCGCGCGCGTGGGCGCCACGCCGGAATTGAAGTAGTTGGAATTCTGGTTCGCCAGCAGCGCCACATGGCTATCCAGCAGGGCGATGTCCAGATGCTGCCCCAAGCCGCTACGATGCCGTTCCTGCAATGCCGCCAGAATCGCGACGGTGGCGTACATGCCCGTGACGATATCCGTCACCGCCACGCCCGCCTTCTGCGGGCCGCCGCCGGGCAGGTCATCACGTTCACCCGTAATGCTCATCAGCCCGCCCATGCCCTGGATCATGAAGTCATACCCAGGGCGCTGCGCAAAGGGCCCGTCCTGCCCGAAGCCGGTCACCGAGCAATAGATCAAACGCGGGTTGATGGCTTTCAGGCTGTCGTAGTCCAGCCCATATTTCTTCAGCCCACCCACCTTGAAGTTCTCGACCAGGATGTCGCTGACGGCCGCCAGCTCGCGGATCAGCGCCGCGCCCGCGGGCGTGGCCATGTCCGCTTCCACCGAACGCTTGTTGCGGTTTGTGCTCAGGTAGTAGGCGGATTCGCTGGTGTCCTGGCCGTTTGCGTCCTGCAAATACGGCGGCCCCCAGGCGCGCGTGTCGTCGCCTACACCCGGGCGTTCGATCTTGATGACGTCGGCGCCTAAATCGGCCAGGTTCTGCGTACACCAGGGGCCGGCCAGGATGCGCGACAAGTCCAATACGCGGATGCCGTCCAGCGCGGGCGGCCGCGTCATGACTGCACCGTCGCGGTACCGTGGCTCATCACCACCACGTTGCGTTCAAGCGAGCGCGCCAGGAACTGGAGCTGCCCGTCCGGCTGTCGCCAGATATCGCATTGCAGCGTCTCGCCCGGATACACCGGCGCCGAAAAGCGCGTGTTCAGGCTGGTCAGCCGCGAGGCGTCGTAGTCGCAGCAGCTTTTCACGATGGCGTGCGCGGCCACGCCGTATGAGCACAGCCCGTGCAGGATGGGGCGCGGATACCCCGCCTGGCGCGCCACCTCGGGGTCCACATGCAACGGATTGGGATCGGCGTTCAACCGATACAACAGCGCCGCATTAGGCGCGACGCGCAATTCGCAGCGCAGGTCCGGCTCGCTATCCGGCGTAGGGGGCAGCGGTTCGGGGCTGGCATCGCCCTGGCCGAAGCCGCCGTCGCCCCGGCAAAACGTGCTTTGCCGCAAGGTGGCCAGGCAGGCGCCGTCTTCGCCATGCAGCGTGCGTTCATTGATGACGATGGCGCCTTTGTCCGCACCCTTGTCGATTACATGTGTGTTGCGCGTGCGGCTGACGACCATGCCCGACGCCGGCAAGGGCGCGTGCACGGTCAGCCGTTGTTCGCCATGCACCACCTTCACCCAGTCGATGCCGGTGCGCGGGTCGCGCACCCAGAAGCCGGGATAGGCCAGCACCACGCCCATCGTGGGAAACGCCTGCAAGCCCTCTTCGTACACGTAGCGCAACTGGCGGGTGTCCTCGGGGTCTTGCCCCAGCCCGATGCCCAGCGCGTACAGCATGGTGTCTTTCTGGTCGTAGCGCTGACGGACCTCGTCAAAGCGCCAGTCTTTCACGGTGGCGTAATCCAGCGGCATGGCGGTCTCAGATAGGGTCCCAGTCGATCACGTCGGGCGAACGCTCCAACGCGTAGAAGTGCTTGCGCATCGCCGGCACGGCAATGTCGGCAATGCGTTCGGGCGTCCAGCCTTCGCTGTGATGCACCGTGCGCAGCGGGCGCGGCTGGCTGATCAGCATGATTTCGTTGGCGCGCACCGCGAAGATCTGCGCGGTGATTTCGCTGGCCGCATCGCTGGCCAGGTACACGGCCATCGGCGCGACCTTGCCGGCTTCCATCTTCTTCAACTTTTCGACGCGTGCTTTCTCTTCGTCGGTTTCCGCCGGAATGGAACTCGTCATGCGGCTCCAGGCGAAGGGCGCGATGCAATTCGAGCGCACGTTGTAGCGCGCCATGTCCAGCGCGATGGACTTGGACAGCGCCACGATGCCCAGCTTTGCAGCGGCGTAATTGGCCTGGCCGAAGTTGCCGATCAGGCCCGAGGTGGACGTCATGTGCACGAAGGCGCCCGATTCCTGCTCGCGGAAGTACGGCGCCGCCGCGCGGCTCATGAAGAACGACCCGTTCAGGTGCACGTCGATCACCTGGCGCCATTCCTCTTCGCTCATCTTGTGGAAAACGCGGTCGCGCAGATTGCCCGCGTTGTTGATGACGGCGTCGATGCGCCCGAAGGCGTCGATGGCCGTCTGCACGACGCGGCTGGCGCTGTCGTACGCGGCCACGCTGTCCGTGTTGGCGACGGCCTGCCCTCCTGCTGCCGTGATTTCGCGCACGACCTCTTGCGCCGGGCCTTGCGCGCCGCCTTCGCCCGTGAGCGACACGCCGATGTCGTTCACCACCACCTTGGCGCCCGCTTCGGCCATCGCCAGCGCAATGCTGCGCCCGATGCCGCCGCCCGCGCCGGTGACGACCACTACCTTTCCGGAAATGATGCCGCTCATTGACTCTGACTCCTTTGCTGCGGCGCACGCGCCGTCGTTGGAAAACAGTTCCGCATCAACCGGTCTGGTTCATGGGAATGCCCCATGGTAGATTCGTGACGGCATTCGAAGAATTCAAAATTAGAAATGCCCCCCTTCTGCGTGGTGGAACATGAGACATGATCTGACCGACCTGCGTTTGTTTTTGAACGTGGGCGAAACCCTTAACCTGACCCGGGCGGCGGAACGCACGTTCCTGTCCTTGCCGGCGGCAAGCGCCCGGGTCAAGCACATGGAAGAAGCCTTCAAGGCGCGCCTCTTGGTGCGGCTGGCCACGGGCGTGGCGCTGACGCCGGCGGGTGAAGTGCTGCTGAAGCACGCCAACGCCGTCTTCCGTCAACTGGAATGCCTGAACGCTGATCTTCAGCCCTACGCCAGCGGCCTGAAAGGGCGCTTGCGCTTGCTTGCCAACACCACGGCCACGAATTCCTTCCTGGCCGACGCCTTGTCCACCTTCCTGGCGGAAAACCCTGACGTGGATGTCGAGCTGGAAGAAAAAATTTCTGGCGACATTGTCATTGCCATCCGCGCGGGCGCGGGCGACCTGGGCCTGGTGGCCGGCAACATCGACGTGGAAGGCTTGGACGTAACGCCGCTGTTTCGCGACGAACTCACCGTGGTGACGGCGCTGGACCACCCGCTGGCCGCCTCCAAGTCCGCGCACTTCGTGGACCTGGTCGATGCCTATCAGTTCGTGGGCATCCACCCGGACAGCGCCATCCAGACCTTTCTGGAAGATATTGCCAGCGGCCTGGGCAAGCGCATCTGCCAGCGCGTGCACGTGGGCAGCTTCGAAGCAGTGTGCCGCATGGTGGAAGCGGGCGCGGGCATTGCCGTGGTGCCACGCGCCTGCGCCGCGCGCTACAGCCGGCCCGACGCGCTGCACGTGCTGAAGCTGGAAGACCCCTGGGCGCTGCGCGACCGCCTGCTATGCCGGCAGCGCGGCCGGGATCTGCCCAGCTTCGCCGAATGCTTCATCGAACACGTGCAACGCGCCGCGCGCGGGCAGTAAGCGCACGGGGTTCGATTCGACTTGCTTGTGGTCCCACTTGCCTGTCGTCCCTTTGGCCTGCGCCGGATGCCGTATCCGCGCCAGGCCCTAGGGAAAATCCTGTCCGCTCACCGAACATTCAGGTCGTGCGAAAGAGGGGCTTTTGAAAATGTGTAGCGGCGAATCCGGGCGCTCGGCAAATAATAAAAAAGCGCAACAACAGCGCGCATAAAAAACGGCGGGCGGCAGCACCAAAGCTTGACCGTGCATAACACCAAGACCTGGAGACTGCAGTGATTGATCCTCAACGCCGCCGCGTCATCGCGGGGCTGGGCGCCGCATGCGCCTCAGCCGTACTGCCCACCTTGTTGCCTTCCGTTGCCCGTGCCGCCACCTGGCCTGGCCACGCCGTGACCTTCATCGTGCCGTTCCCAGCCGGTGGGCCGGTGGATACCACCGCGCGCTTCACCACGCAGCCCCTGGGCCAGATGTGGTCCGTGCCCACCGTGGTGGACAACAAGTCGGGCGCGGGTGGCATCGTCGGCGCGCAGTACGCCGCCAAGGCGGCGCCGGACGGCTACAACTTCTTCTTCGCTTCGATCCACCACGCGGTGCTGCCCAGCCTGCGCAACAACCTCACCTACGACATCACCACTGACTTCGTGCCGGTGGGCATGGCGGCCGTGTTTCCCATCGTGCTGGTGGTGAATGCGTCGGTGCCGGTCAACACGGTGAGCGAACTGATCGCCTATGCCAAACAACATCCCGGCAAGCTCTCGTTCGGCTCATCGGGCACGGGCGGTGGCACGCATCTGGCCGGGGAGTTGTTCAACGCCATGGCCGGCACCCGCATCCAGCACGTGCCCTATCGCGGCAGTGCGCCCGCCATGCAGGACTTGCTGGGCGGACAGGTGCAGGTGATGTTCGCGGACGGCCCGTCCGCCGTGCCGCACTTGAGCGGCGGCAAGGTGCGCGCGCTGGGCGTGGGCAACCCCACGCGGTCCAGCATGCTGCCCAACGTGCCCACCATCGCCGAGTCGGGCCTGCCCGGCTACGAGGCCTATTCGTGGAGCGGCGTGATGGCGCCCAAGGGCACGCCGCCCGACATCGTCAAGCGCATGAACGCCGACATGGTGAAGGTGCTGTCGGACCCGGGCACGGCCAAGGGCATGATCGCGGCGGGCGCCGAACCCAAGCCCGGCACGCCCGAGCAGTTTGGCGAATTCGTGCGCAATGAAATCGTGAAGTGGCGCGACCTGATCAAGACGGCGAACATCAAGCTGGAATAGGGATCCTTGGAATAAGCCGCCGTGATATAGCGCATCGATAATGCGGGCCACATTCTGGCGCGCTTCGGATTGTGGTCCCGCATTTCAGATTTGTTCTATATCTGTTTGCTGTGGGGTCGGCTAGGCTCCTGGCAGGAAATCCTTACGGACTCTGCCATGCCCTCCCAGTCGACTTTCCGTTTCACCTTTCAGCCGGTGAATGCACACGCGATCGGCGTTACGTACGACGTCATCGAGTTCACGCTGGACGAAGCGCTGTCGGAGACGTATCGCTTGACGCTGTGGCTGTCCAGCACGGCATCCGACATGGATTTCGGCGCCATGCTGGACGAAGCGGCCTTGTTCACGATCTGGCATGGCACACACGCAGCGCGTTACGTACACGGCATCGTCACTGAATTTGAACAAGCCGGCACCGGCTTTCGCCGCACCCACTATCGGGTCGTCGTAGAACCGTCTTTGGCGCGCGCCGCCCTGTGTTCCGATTGGCGCATCTACCAGCATCTGTCCGTGCCGGAGATCATGGCCGACGTGATCAAGCGCCAGGGCATCACCGACTACGAACAAATCAGCACCTACGAACACCTGCCGCGCGAGTATTGCGTGCAGGCAGGCGACACAGACTTAGCATTTCTGGACAGGCTTGCCGCCGAGGAAGGCTATTTCTATTACTACGCGCATTCCGACGTTGGGCATCGTCTGACACACGGCGACCGCATCACCCTCAACGACGACATCCCGGGTGGCCCGGTCATCTACCACCCCGCGTCCGGCGGCGACCCGCCCGCGCCCGGCTTGCAGCGTTTCAGCTATGCCGAGCGCGTGCGCACCGCCATCCAGACACAACGCGACTACACCTATACGCATCCCCGGTACGAGCAGGAACACAGCGCTGTCGCCGCGGATCAGGCCCATCAAGACATGCGCTACGAGCGCTATGACTACCCCGGGCGCTACAAGCGTGACGAGGCGGGCAAGCCCTTTACCCGAACCCGCCTGATGGGACGGCGTAACGACGCCTGCACCGCGTCAGTCGAAGGCAACGACCCGCGCCTTGTTCCCGGCCTGGCCTTTTTGTTGCAGGGCCACGCGCGCGACGAGTGGAACCGAAAGTGGCGTCCGGTACGTATGCGTCACCATGGCGTGCAATACGTCAGCCAGGAGCAGGACTGCGCGGATGCCCAGCCAGGCACGCACTACGGCTACACGGCTGAACTCGTGCCTGATAAAACGGACTGGAAGCCGCTACCCCGCGGCAAGCCGTGCATCGATGGCCCACAAACGGCCACCGTTGTCGGCCCGCCCAACGAAGAAATCTTTTGCGATGCCCATGGCAGGATCAAAGTGCAATTTCCGTGGGACCGCCTGGGCCGCAACAACGAACACAGCTCGTGCTGGATACGCGTGGCGCAGGATTGGGCGGGCGCGCAGTGGGGGCATATGGCGGTCCCGCGTATCGGTCAAGAGGTCCTCGTGAATTTTTTGAACGGTGATTGCGACCAGCCAATTGCCATGGGGCGGCTCTTCCGCGCAACCAACCTGCCGCCTTACGCGCTGCCTCGGCACAACACGCTTGCCACCATCAAATCCAAAGAGCACAAAGGGCACCGCGCGAACGAACTGCGGCTGGACGATACCTCGGCACAGATCAGCGCGGCGCTGATGAGCGACCATGACGCATCCCAGCTGCATCTGGGCTATCTGACGCAGCCCAGGCCCGAAGGCGGGGCGCCCCGTGGTGAAGGGTTTGAGCTGCGTACCGACGGACAGGGCGCGGTGCGCGCGGCAAAGGGGATATTGCTGACCACGGACGGACAAGCCCACGCCAAGGGTGGGCAGCTATCCCGCAACGTGCTGGTGCGGGGCCTGGAAAGCGCGCTGGCGCTGGCCAGCAACCTGGGCGAATACGCGGCGGGCCACGAAGCGCTGGCGCATGACGCAACACGCCAGCAGCGGCTGACGGACAATGTGCGGAATCTTGGGCATGGCGCCAACGACGAAGCCGGAGCCAGCAACGGCGGCCAACCCGTTATTGCGTTGAGCAGCCCGGCGGGCATTGCCGTGGGCTCGCCCGCATCAATCACCGTGGCGGCGGGCGGCAACGCGGACACCGTTGCGCAGAAGAACCTGCACCTGACGGCGGGGCAAACCGTCGTCATGAATGCGGGGCAGGGAATCAGCTTCTTCACACAAGGCGGCGATATGCGGCATATCGCCCACCAAGGCCAGATGCTGTTGCAGGCGCAACATGGCAACGTCCGCGTGCAGGCTGAAAAAAGCGTTGAAATTTCCTCGGCCGACGCGCATGTCCTGGCGGTTGCCGACAAGCACATCACGCTGTTGTGCGGCGGGGCCTACATCAAGATGCAGGATGGCGCGATTGAGTTCGGCTGCCCCGGCACGTTCACGGTCAAGGCGGCCAGCCATCAGATGTTGGGGGCGGCCAGTTTGGCGGCGGAACTTCCTAAATTCGACCTTGGCCAGACCCAACGAAAATTCATCGTGACCCTGCCGGACGGCGTGCGCCCGGTGGCCCACCGCCGCTACACGATCACATTGAACAATGGCGAAACCGTCCAGGGCGTTACCGACGCGGAAGGCACAACGCAGTTGATGGAAAGCGATGCGATGCACATCGCAAAGCTGACTGTGCACGACGCCGACTGACGTGGTCGGGTGTCGGGTCGCGATGCGTTTGGCGTGGTTCTTGGCGGGCCAATTCACTTCGACAAAGGAGCTTCCATGGAAACACGTTCCGTCCCATTGACGGGCCAGCCCGAGGCGCTGCTCTTGCCCGGCGCGCGCCCTGCGATCGTGCACGTACAACAGGCCAAGCCCTGCGTGGTGATTCTGATTCACGGGGTGAATGATCTGGCCGGCGTGTATGACGACCTGGAAACCGGCATCTGCGTGGGCTTGAATGAGCGCTTGGATCATTTGAAGGCCGCGGACGGCAGTAGAAGCTGCGCCGCGCTGAATCCCGCCAGATACCGATTGCCCGCCGAGGATCAGGGCGCGGCGCCCAATCCCGACGCCGTCTACTATCGCCGCCGAGCATCGGCCGGCAAGTTCGGCGGCGCGTCGCGCAGTGTCGTCATCCCGTTCTATTGGGGCTTTCGCGAAGAAGAACAATACATCGACAAGAAGACCGAGCACGGAGAATGGCTGGACCGCTACCACAACAGGCTCGACAAAGACGGCATCAAGCAGGGTGGGATGTTCGCCAACGCCACGACTTCCATTCCGGATATGTGGGGCGAGGGCTTCTCCGGCAAGCTGATGGGCCTGCTGCCGATCAACCCCTTATTTGGGTCGCCCGACCACCCACTGGTCATGGCGCCCAGCCGCAAATACATGCTGCTGGCGGCCAAGCGCCTGGCCATGCTGGTGAACATGATTCGCGCCTACCGCCATCCGGACGGCAAGACCACCGGCGAGAACGACACGATCAATGTGGTTGGGCACAGCCAGGGCACGCTGATCACCCTGCTGGCCAATGCCTTGCTCAAGGACGAAGGCAAGCGCCCCGTGGATGCGGTCATCATGATGAACCCGCCATACAGTCTGCTGGAATCCCGCTTCGAGCGCATGGAGATGTCCGAGGCGCAGCAGACCACCAAGGCGCGCGTGACAACGCTTGCGAACATCGTCGGGTTCATCGGCGCCAATCCCAACCCGGTGCCCACCTTTGCCCAGATGGCCGACCCATCAAGCCCCGCCTGCATCGGTGGCTTGCGTTGGAATGGTTTGCAATGCCAGACCACGCTGGATGGCAAAGACGTTGCCGTTTCCGAGCGCGACAATCGCGGCCGCGTGTTCCTCTACTTCACGCCCGAGGACAAAACCGTCGGCATGCGCAACGTGCAGGGTATCGGCTGGCAAGGCGTTGCCGACACCTTGACTTACCAAGCCATGCCCGTGCGCAAGCCTCGGACGATGGTGGATCTTGTGCCCACGCTGGCGGGCAACATGGCGAAGCAGTGGGTAGGCGATATCCATGGTCCTGGCTTGTCCGCACTGGGAAGCCATTTTCATCAACGGGTATTCACGATGCGAACGCGCGATGGCGAGGGCCAAGCCATTGGTCTGCCACCCACTCAGGACTACGTCTTGCGCCATCAACATGAAAGCACCTGGGAGGGTTCGGGCATGGGCTTGCCGCAGCGATGGGCAGCCAGCGCTGACTTCGCGCCCGGCCAGTCGGTGCCCATCAACGCGCCATCCCTGCCGCTGCCATTCCTGGCGGACTTCAGGTCGGGCGGCGTGGTGATGGCCGAGCAGGCATCGGCGGGCATTGCGCCGGTACACGCCCCGGATGATCCAATTGATGCATCGATTGCCATCACGAACAAGGGAATACGCGTGGCGGGCACCCGCGCGGTGACCTTGCCGCAAAGCGCTGGGCCGGTTCCGCAAACCTATAGCTCCCGCAGTGGAGGCATGGCGTATGCGCCATTGCTTGAAGCAGAACTCACGGGTTTGAACGACCCGTTGCGTAACCCGTACAGCGCGCCGGAGAACAACGAATGGGCGGCGGACTGGCACCGGATCACCCAGGTCGACCACGTGGGCGGACGTCGCTTTAACGTGACGTATCAGGAAAGCCCGAACGAAGCGCGTCGGCGAAGAATGAACGCGGGGGTGGACGAGCAAAGCCCGATTTCGTTTCATTCCTCAATCCCCGCGAATGCCATGCATAGCCAGCGGGCGATGGCGTATGACCTGGCGATAGGGCAGGCACGCAGTATTGATGATGAGCCGTTCTATGCGTATCTGTGCCGGGTGGCGGATTGGAGGATGGCTTGGGTGGAGTTGGATGAAGAAGCGGATACAGGAAAACTTCCAGACGAAGCGAGCCAGGAGTACTACAAAAATGAAAGCTCCGACAACCTCGAACTCATCAATGCCACCGATCTCTATCGAAGTAGGAAGATTGCGCTCTATGGCGAAGATGGGAAGTTGTCGAGTAGGGGAGGAGGCAGCTTGCCTGCCTCGATCCATCAAATGAAGTTACCCACCTTGGTGTCTACGCAGACCCGAAAGGGCAGAGATGCCGGCCGTCATCTCACAGCTGGGGACGGGGAGTCGGAATGAAGTTCATATCTTGCAGTATGGCTCTTATGTTGGCCGCTACGCTCCAGCAGGAGGTGTTCGCCCAGGCCGAAAGCTCAAAGAAGTCTTTCGAGCGGAAGGAAGTGGCTTGCGACTTACCACCAGAGCCTGACGCGTGGATTTCTGTTGCCCCCATTCCGCAAACCCCCGGAGTTGCGATGTCTACTTTCTCTGCTCCCTCCTCCTCCCCACGCCTGGAAACGCTGGATATCATCCGCGTTGGATTAAGCTTGGACGTCTATCGACAAGGCCAGATGTGGGCGCAACTGCTTCAACAGAATTCCGCGCAAGCTGAGGTGGTGCACGTTGGAACGGCGTTGCAGTTGGACCCTACGTTCTATCCAACCATTGCGGAAGACAAGACGACGGCTTGGGTGCAGCGTAAAGCCAACGCGTTGGAGTTGGCGCTGCGCGGCTTTCCTGAGCGCTGGATGATCCCCTCGTTGACGGTCGTGCGCGATTACGATCCAAAGCTGGATCAACTGCGCCATTCTCCGGAAAGGGTGTCAATTTTCCTGAACGGGATGGCTGATCGAACGATGGGGCCTGCGGGCTTACATTGGCACCGCAGTAAGCCGCTTAGACCGGGCGTGATCTGCAACAACACGCCCGAGGAATTTGTGGGCTATTTGTTCAGAGTCTTTGAACAGAATCCCGATATGCCGGCGCTTCTTGTCTACGCGTTGGACTCCTATGCAATGCACTCCGCCCTGGGCTCTCGAGACGACAAGCCCATCGGCCTATCCTCAGGCCCCCGCCAACCCGGCGAGCTCACAGACGCAGTCACCGCCATTGTCTTCGCCCGCCCCGAGCGCCTGGACTGGCTACGCGGCTTCGCCAAATACACCAAACCGCGCAAGAACGACATCGACCCCGCCTTCACCGGTTGGCGCCGCAACCCGCCATATTCCTTTCAACCCAGCCCCTGGTTCCCCCAACCCATCACCGAACGCGGCTTCCAGCAGTGGGACCGCCTGACACCATTGGCCCGGTTGCACCGCCCGGTCGAAGTCTCGTTGCAATCCGACGGCATTCCCCTGAACGGCGAGGCTCGCCATGCGGCAATGGCAAGCGCCTGGACACAGGCCGTGACGCCTTTGGCCCACGCGCCTACACGAGTCTTCTATGACGCAGGTTTGAACCGTTCTGCCTTGGCAGATCTGCTTCCCGCTTTGCAACTGGCCGACAGCCCGCTGGATCTGCTTGCTTCTGACCAAAGCTATGACCTGACTCAACGCCTGGGCGACACGGGCGCGGCGTCTCCTTTTGTTGGAATTGCGTTAGCCACCATGGCCAGCTATCTGAACGCCGACACCAGCGCCATCGTCCCGCTGCGCCGCGATGACCGGGTAACCGTCATCACCATCAGTTCGCCGACGCCGGGCCAGAAGCCGGCGAACGATCCCTTCGGCGTGAAGCTGCGCCCGCAAACCCGCACCTTGAGCGAAGCCCCGTCACCGGAGTTTCTGCAGCGGTTTGCGGAATTCACGCAAGAAAGCCGGCGCAATGCCCCGCCACCCGCTCGGTATGTGGACCCGGTGAAAATCGCGGCTGAGCAGCGCTTGCTGGATCAGTTCATCGCTGGCGGGCCGAGTATGGATTTGTTGGGGGATACGGAAAAGTGACGCGGCCGGTACAAGCTAGCCCGCTGCCGTCGCCAACCCCGCCCGCGCACTGCGATATTCCGCTTCCAACTGATCCACCAGCGTTGCAATCGACAGGATCTCTTGCGCCGCGCCCACGCCTTGCCCGGCGCTCCAGACATCTTTCCACGCCTTGGGCCGTGAGTTCTTGTCCATGTTTGCGGGGGGCGCTTCGCCATTTCGGGACAAGGTCACGGGGTCCAGTCCCGCCGCCAGAATGCTGGCCGACAAGTAGTTCGCGGGTACGCCCGAAAAGTACGGGGTGTAAGTCACGTCAGCGGCTTGCGCTTGCAGCACCATCTCGCGGTAGGCGTCGCCCGCCAGTGATTCCTGCGTGGCGATGAAGCGCGTGCCCATGTAGGCAAAGTCGCAGCCCAGGACTTCGGCGGCAAGCACATCCTTGCCATGGCTGATACAGCCCGATAGCGCCAAGGGGCCATCGTAGAACGCGCGGATTTCGTTGATGAGCGCGATGGGGTTGATCTGGCCCGCATGGCCGCCCGCGCCCGCCGCCACCAGGATCAGGCCGTCGACCCCCGCCTCCAGTGCGCGCTTGGCGTGCCGCACGTTGGTGACGTCGTGATAGACCAGCCCGCCATAGGGATGCACGGCTTGCACCACGGCTTCGGGCGCATGCAGCGACGTAATGATGAGCGGCACGCGCCGTTCGGCGCAGATGGCCAGGTCGCCCTGCCAGCGTGGGTTGCTGGGGTGGATGATCAAGTTCACGCCGTAGGGCGCCACCTTGGCCGTGGGGTGGGCGCGTCGGCGGGCGGCCAGGCCGTCTTCGATGCGAGTGAGCCAGTCTTGCAATTGTTCCTGCGGACGGGCGTTCAGGGATGGAAAAGTGCCGATGATCCCCGCCGCGCATTGCGCCACGACCAGCTCGGGCCCAGAGACCAGAAACATGGGGGCGCCGATGATCGGCAGGCGGGTCTGGGCGCGTAGCGCAAGCGGAGGATGCATCAGTGGGCTCCGGTTAGGGTCTAGTTGGCCTGGATGTTGGCGCTTTGGATGACGTCCGACCACAAGGCGTACTCGCGGTCGATACGGGCTTGCAGGGCTTTGGAATCACCCGTGTTGATGGCGTAGCCGCCATCGGTCATGGCTTTGCGAAACGCGGGGTCTTTCGACACGTCTTGCAGCGCGCGGGTCAGGCGGGTTGAGACGGCGTCAGGCAGTTTCTTCGGGCCGACCAGCGCGTACCAGCCCACGACTTCGTAGTCTTTCATGCCGGCTTCGATCATGGTGGGCACGTCCGGCAGTTCCGGATTGCGGGTCTTGGACGTGACCGCCAGCGCGCGCGCCTTGCCGCTCTTGATGAAGGGAATGGCGGTGCTGGTGATGTCGAACATGAACGTCACCTTGCCGCTGACCACGTCCATCATGGCGGGCGAGTTGCCGCGATAAGGCACGTGCAGCATGGGCGCGTCGGCCTGTTTTTTCAGGAGCTCGGCCGACAAGTGATTCGAGGCGCCGATGCCGGCCGATCCGAACGACACGGCATCGGGATGCGCGCGCGCGTAGTTGACCAGTTCGCCCACGTTCTTGGCGGGAATCTGCGGGCCGATCAGCAACACGTTGGCGTAGTCGACCACCAGCCCGATCAGCGAGAAGTCGCTGCGCGGATCGAACAGCTTGCTGCGCTGGACCAAGGGCGACATGGTCAGGGTGGGGCTGGCGGCAAAGCCCAGCAGGTAGCCGTCGGGCGTGGCCTTGGCGGTGGCGTCCGACGCGATCATGCCGCTGGCGCCCGCGCGGTTTTCCACCACGACGGTCTGGCCCAGCTTGTCGCCCAGGTACTTGGCGAAGACGCGGGCCGTGGTGTCGACGGGGCCGCCGGGCGCGTAGCCGACCAGCAGGCGGATGGGGCGGTCGGGATACGCTTCTGCACTGGCCGAGGACGCCATGGCGAAGGCTGCCGTGGCGGCGGCCACGGCAAATAGGGTCTTGAGTTTCACGCTGTTGTCTCCTTGTGGTTAAGAGGCCGGTCGTGGAGCGGAAACAGCGAGTCCGCGCCTACGCCAGCCTTTCTTTCAGCGGTTGCTTCAGGATTTTTCCGCTGACGGTCGTGGGAATGCTGTCGATGGGAATGATTCGAGCGGGCCGCTTGTACGGCGCCAGTTGCGCGCGCAGGTGCAGCATCAACAGTTCGGTGTCGACCTTGGCGCCGGGCTGCGGCTCGACAAAGGCGATGACCTCTTCGTTGTGGTCGTCGGTGTTGCGGCCCACCACGGCGGACAGGCGCACGCCGGGGAACGCGTTGATGACCGACTCGACTTCGATGGGGTAGACGTTGAAGCCCGAGCGGATGATCAGGTCCTTGGAACGGCCGGCGATGAAGAGTGCACCGCTGTCGTCCACATAGCCGATGTCGCCGGTGTTGAGCCAGCCGCCGGGCAGCAGCGCTTGCGCCGTTTGTTCCGGGTTGCGGTAGTAGCCCAGCATGACGCCGGGGCCACGGATCAGGATGTCGCCGCGCTGGCCAGGCTTGGGAGCGTCGGCATCGGGGCTGCCCAGGCGCAGCTCGACGCCGTCCACCGCATAGCCGGCGGAGCAGTCTTCGCGGGGTTCGTCGATGCGGGTGATGAACATCGAACCCGCGTATTCGGTGATGCCGTAGCCGTGATGCATGGCCACGCCGAAGTAGCGTTCGGCGTCGCGCTTCAGCGTGGGATCCAGCGCCGCGCCGCCGGTGTACAGGTAGCGCAGGGTGGGGGCGCGCAGGTCGGCGCGGGGCGGGGCCACGGCCATCATGCGGCTGAACATGGTGGGCACGCCTTGCAGGATGCTGACGCCGGGATGCGCCAGGGCCTTGAAGGCGTCTTCCGCGTTGAAGCGGCTGCGCAGCACCAGGCTGGCGCCCGCGTGCACGGTGGCCATCAGCACGGTGGCGATGCCGAAAATGTGCGACATGGGCAGCGCGGCGTAGCCGATGTCGTGCGGCGTCAAGCGCCGCGACGCGGCCGATATGCGAGCGAAATGCAGCAGGCCTCGGTGCGGCACCAGCACGCCCTTGGGCGCGCCCGTGGTGCCGGATGTGTAGATGACGGTGGCCACTTCCATGGCCAGCGCGCCGGTTTCCGCATGAGTGGGAGTCGTCGCGTGCGCGGCTTGCACGCCCGGCCCCCAGACAACGGGGTCCGCTTCCACCGCGCCCACGGCGGCGGCGTGGGCGGCTGCCGCGTCCGACACTTCCGTGGTGTACAGCAGCAGTTCGGGCTGGGCGTGCTGGCGGATGTTGTCGACTTCGCGGGCCGACAGCCGCGCGTTCACGCCCACCGGCCACGCGCCCGCCACGCCGCAGCCGAACAGCGCCGCGATCATCGCGGCGCAGTTTTCCCCCACCATCAGCACGCGGTGCCCCGGCTGCACCCCTTGCTCGCGCAGCCACTTGGCCACGGCCTGTACGCGCTGCCATAGTTGCGCATAGCTCAGCGTGCCGCCGCCTTCTTCGTAGAGAAAAACGGCGTCGGGTTGCTGGCGCGCCTGCTGGGCCAGCAATTCATGGATGCGGGTAAGGGGTTCAGCTTGAGACATCGATGGTGGCGTGTGGATCAAGGTGCGAGTCAAGGTTCAATGCAAGGTGCGGATCAAAGCGCGGATCAAAGCGCAAATCAAAGCGCCGCCTGAGTGCCCAGGATGGCGGTCGATTGGCTGGACAGCGTGCCGCCGTTGCCGTGCACCAGCGCCAGTTGCGCGTCGGCCACCTGCCGGTCGCCGCATTCCCCGCGCAATTGGCGCACCGCCTCGATCATGATGAAGACGCCATACATGCCGGGATGCACGCAGCACAGCCCGCCGCCGTTGGTGTTGACGGGTAGCCTGCCGCCCGGCGCAATGGCGCCGTCCGCGATGAAGTCCTTGGATTCCCCCTTGGCGCAAAAGCCCAGGTCTTCCAGGAACAGCAAGGTGTTGATGGTGAAGGCGTCGTAGAGCTCGACCACGTCGATGTCACGCGGCGACACGCCCGCCATTTCAAATGCCTGCTTGCCCGATTGCGCGGCGGCGGTGACGGTCAGGTCGTGCATGGACGAGATCTGCCGGTTCCATACGGCGGTGGCATTGCCCAGCACGTAGACGGGCGGGCGCGGCAGGTCACGCGCCCGGTCGGCGCGCACCAGCACAAAGGCGCCCGCGCCGTCGGTGACCAGGCAGCAATCGCGCACGCTCAATGGGTCGGACACCATGCGCGCTGACAAAATCTGGTCCAGCGTCGTGGGTTCACGCAATTGCGCCTCGGGGTTCAATTGCGCCCACTGGTTGGCCGCCAACGCCACCTGCGCCAGATGCTCGCGGCGCGTGCCGTACTGGTGCATATGGCGGGCGGCGGCCAGCGCGTAGGACGACAGCGGGCTTAGCGGGTCGTAAGGCGTTTCATAGGGCTGCGGGTCGAACTGCTTGCGCACGCGGCCCACTTCGGCGCGGCTCAGCGTGGACGTGCGCTGCGTGCTGCCATAGCAGACCAGCACGGCGTTGCACTGGCCCGACGCCAGTGCGTGCATGGCCGGCAACAGGTGCGCCACGAAGCTGGAACCGCCCAGCATGGTGCTGTCGATGAAAGTGGGGCGGATGCCCAGGTGTTCGATCACCGGCATGGCCCACATCGGCGCGGCGACGCTGGCGGTGCAGATGCCGTCGATGTCGCGCAGCGTCAGGCCGGCGTCGGCCACGGCGCGCTGCGCCGCCTGCACCAGGATTTCCATTTCGGTAAAGCCGTTGGCTTGCCCCAGGCCCGCGTGGCCCACACCGGCAACCGCGACGGCGCCGCGCAAATCGTTAAGCGTCATGCTGCCTCCTGGGTGGGGTCGAAGACCACAAGGCCGTGGCCGTCTTGTTGAATGACACGGGCTTGCACGGTCATGCCGATACGCACGTCGGCGGGCGCAATGCCTTCCACGCGGCTCATCAGCCGCACGCCTTCTTGCAGGTCGATCAGCGCCACGTTGTAGTCACCACCGGCCTCGGGCTTGCGGCGCACGACGGTGGTGGAATACACCGTGCCGCGCCCGTCGGCCGGTGCAAAAGCCAGTTTGTCCGCCCCGCAGTGCGGGCAGACCATGCGGGGATAGAACACCGCGCGGTCGCAGCCGCCACAGTGCTGGATAAGAAAGCGGCCCTGGTCGAGCGCCTGGCGGTACTGCGCCTCGACGCCCTGCGACACGCTTTCCTTGGGATCGGAAACAGTCATGGTGCGATGGGATTTCAGTGGATGACGGCTGCTAGTGTCGGCACTGCGGCGGGCTTCTGCCATTCTTCATTGCTGAAGCAGGCCTTTTGCGTATCGGTAGTGGGGGTGGCTTGCCTTGCCCTACATCCAGCGCGAAGCCGGTCTTCGGAAGAGGCAGATTGTCCGGCCGCGCGCGCCATGGCTAGATACCGGGCAAAGGAGGTAGACCATGAACCTGACCTGGACGCCGCAAGAGCGCCAATTTCGCGACGAGGTGCGCGCGTTTGCCAGCACGCACCTGCCCGCCGATATTCGAGACAAGGTGTTGCGCCATCAGCGCCTGGAGCGCGACGACTACGTACGCTGGCACAACATCCTGGCGGACCACGGCTGGGGCGCGCCCAACTGGCCCGTTGAACATGGCGGCACCGGATGGAACGCCTTGCAGCGCCTGATCTTCGAAGTGGAATGCTTCAAGGCCGGCGCGCCGCGCCTGCTGCCGTTCGGCTTGTCGATGATCGGCCCGGTGCTGATGAAATACGGCAGCGCGGAACAGCAGGCGCGTCTGTTGCCGCGCATTCCGCGCGTACAGGACTGGTGGTGCCAGGGCTATTCCGAACCGGGTTCGGGGTCTGATCTTGCCTCGCTGAAAACGCGCGCCGTGCGCGACGGCGATGACTACGTCGTCAATGGCCAGAAGACCTGGACCACGCTGGCGCAGTACGCCGACTGGATGTTCTGCCTGGCCCGCACCGACCCTGACGCCCGCGCGCAGCGCGGCATTTCGATGCTGCTGCTGGACATGCGCGCGCCGGGTGTGACGGTGCGCCCCATCCGCACGCTGGACGGCGGCCACGACGTGAACGAAGTGTGGCTGGAAAACGTGCGCGTGCCGGTGGCCAATCTGGTGGGCGAAGAGAACCAGGGCTGGACCTACGCCAAATACCTGTTGGGCCACGAGCGCACCGGTATTGCCGGCCTGGGCCATTGCCATCGCGAACTGGGCATCTTGAAACAGATGGCGGCGCAGGCGCAATCGCGCGGCAAGCCGCTCTTGGCCGACAGCCGTTTCCGCGACAGAATTTCGCGCATTGAAGTCGACATCATGGCGCTGGAAATGCTGCTGCTGCGCGTGGCCTCCAGCAACGACGGCACGCCTGGCCCCGAGGCTTCGGTGCTGAAGATACGCGGGTCTGAAATCCAGCAGGACCTGGCGATGCTGCAAATGGAAGTGGCGGGGCCGGACGCCTGGCCTTACGACCCCGACTGGCTGCTGGCCGACCACGATACCCACGGACCCGGCCCCGAGATGGCCGCCGCCGCCGGCGCGGGTTATGCCGATATGCGCAAGACCTCCATCTACGGCGGCACCACCGAAGTGCAGAAGGGCATCATCGCCCGCCTGGTGCTGGGCCTGTAGGCCCCGCGCAACCCGACAGGAAGACACGCATGGATTTCCTCTATACCGAAGAACAGCGCATGCTGGCCGACAGCCTGCGCCGCCTGGTGGACCAGGCATGGACAACCCCCAACGCCGCGCGCGCCAGGCCACGGGCACGCTGGACGCCCGCGCCTGGGGCGCACTGGCCGAACTGGGGGTTCTGGGCCTGAATATTTCGCAAGACTTCGGCGGCTTCGGCGAAGTGCCCGCCAGCTTGCTGCCTGTGCACGTAGAGCTGGGCCGTGGGCTGGTGTCCGAACCCGTCATTCCCAGCGCGGTCATGGGCGCGGCGCTGCTGGATGCCTGCGGCGACACCGCGCGCGGCCGCTGGTTGCCGGCCATTGCTTCGGGCGAGGCGATTGTCAGCGTGGCCTATCAGGAACCCGGCCGCCGCTATGACACCCGGCCGCAAGATTGCCGCGCCTCCAAATCCGCTCAGGGCTGGCGGCTGGACGGCGTCAAGCATCTGGTGTGGCACGGCGCCGCCGCAAGCGCCTGGCTGGTGAGCGCGTTGGGGGCGGATGGCCAGACGGTGCTGCTGGCAGTGCCAGCGGAGGCCTCGGGCGTGCGGGTCACCGACACGCCCACGCTGGACGGCGCCCGTTGCGCCCGACTGGATTTCAACGCCGTGGGCCTGCCCGCCGACGCCTTGCTGGCGGAAGGCCCGCAAGCCGACGAGGCCCTGGCCCAGGCCTTGCAGTGGGGCACGGCGGCGCTGTGCGCGCACGCGGCCGGCACCATCGACCGCCTGCTGGAAATCACCGTCGATTATCTGAAGACCCGCAAGCAGTTCGGCCAGCCGCTGGCGTCGTTCCAGGCCTTGCAGCACCGCCTGGCCGAGATGCTGGTGGCCAAGGAACTGGCCTTGTCGATGGCCTATGTGGCCGTGGCTGCCCTGACGGAACCCGATGCCGTGCAACGCCGCCGCATGATTGCGTCGGCCAAGCTGGAAGCCGCGCGTGCCGGACGCCAGGTGGCGCAGATGGCGGTGCAACTGCATGGCGGCATGGGCATGACCGACGAGCTGGAGGTGGGCGATTACTTCAAGCGGCTGACCATGGTGGATCAATTGCTGGGCGACACCGCCGAGCAATTGGCGGTGCTGGAGGAATTGGCGATTCTTGAGGAGCAGGCATGAGCGCGACGCAGAACACCCCGGGCGAAGATTTCACGCAGATTCAGTTCACGCTGTCGAACGGCGTGGGCGTGATTACGCTGAACCGGCCGGACAGGCTCAACAGCTTTACCGAGGTCATGCACGCCGAACTGGCGCGCGCGCTGAACGCCATGGTGGCGCACGCGGGCTTGCGCGGCCTGGTCATCACCGGCGCGGGCCGGGGCTTTTGCGCGGGGCAGGACTTAAGCGAGCGCAAGCCCGCCGAAGACGGCGCGCGGCGCGACCTTAGCCTGATGCTGGAGAAATGCT
This sequence comes from Achromobacter spanius, assembly GCF_003994415.1. Lineage (NCBI taxonomy): Bacteria > Pseudomonadati > Pseudomonadota > Betaproteobacteria > Burkholderiales > Alcaligenaceae > Achromobacter > Achromobacter spanius. The sequence continues at coordinate 1,139,701 of NZ_CP034689.1, forward strand.
ACCGACCCTTGATCACGCGCCTGCGCGCGCTGCCCGTGCCGGTGGTGTGCGTGATGAACGGTGTGGCGGCGGGCGCGGGGGCCAGTCTGGTGCTGGCCTGCGACGTCGTATTCGCCGTGCAGTCCGCGCGTTTCGTGCAGGCCTTCAGCAAGATCGGTTTGTTGCCCGATGCGGGCGGCACGTGGTTCTTGCCGCGCCTGGTGGGTTCGGCCCGAGCCATGGGCGCGGCCTTGTTTGGCGAGTCGGTCAGCGCGACGCAGGCAGAATCGTGGGGGCTGATCTGGCGCGTGGTGCCAGACGAGGCCTTGGCGTCCACCTTGTCGGACATCACGGCCACCTTGGCCACGGGCCCCACGCGCGCGTACGCGGCCACTAAGGCCGCGCTGCATGCGTCCAGCGGCAATACGCTGGCACAGCAGTTCGACCTGGAATGCCAGTTGCAGCGCGAGCTGGGCTACACCGACGACTACCTGGAAGGCATGCGCGCCTTTGCTGAAAAGCGGCCGCCTGCGTTTAGCGGAACCTGACTGCCGCGGTCGACCGCGACTGCCCCGAGCCACGTGCGCCTAAGGCGTGCGCGGCGTCTGAATCTGTTCGATCAGTTCACGCGCGCAGCCGGGCAGGGCGTCGATGTCGCGCACCAGCAGCTTGCGTTCGCGCACCACCCAGGGTTCATCAAGCTCCACCACACGCAGCTTGGTGTCCGCCCCATAGCGGCGGGCGGCGGAATCGGGAATCACGCCGATGCCCACACCCGCCTGCACCATGCGGCAGATGGAATCGAAGCTGTATAGCTGGATGCGCTGCGGCAGGCGCTGGCTGACGCGCTCCAACTGGTCGCGCAAAAAGGCCACCAGCGTGGAGCCTTCGTGCATGGTGATGAACGGGTAGCGCACGGCGTCCACCAGCTTGACCTTGTCCTGGTCTTGCAGCGGATGGCCGTTAGGCACCACCAGCACCAGCCGGTCGGTGCTGAAGTGGATGGCTTGCAGTTCGGGGGCGTCCACCGGGCCGGCCACGATGCCCAGGTCGGTGGTGCCGTCCAGCACGCCACGCACGATGTCGCGCGTCAGGCGTTCTTGCAGGTCGACCGTGACGCCCGGATGCACCGACAGGAACTGCGCCAGGATGTCCGGCATGAATTCGGTCACGGCCGTGGTGTTGGCGAAGATGCGGATATGCCCCGCGTCGCCGTCGGATTGTTCCTGGAAGTCGTGCTTCAGGTGGTCGACCTGCCGCATGATGACGCGGGCGTGCTGCAGCAGCTTCTGGCCGGCGGGCGTGATTTCCACACCCCGGCTGTCGCGGTACAGCAAGCGGGAATTGAGCTGGTTCTCCAGCGCCTTGATCCGCACGCTGACGGCGGCCAGGGACAGATGCGCGCGTTTCGCAGCCTGGGTCAGGCTGGGAGATTCGGCGATGTGAATGAACAGGCGTAGGTCGGCTAGGTCGAAGTGCATGCGGCATAGTTTACGGCGCGCCGCGTCGGGGCTGGGGCTGGCCTGTCGATTCAGGCGCCGCAAACCCCGCCTTGAGGAAAAACGAATTCACAACGGGGACGGCTTGCGGGCATGCTTGATGCCTGAGTAAACCCCACCATTGAACCCACCAGAGGATATAGGCATGACTTCTACGGATCCGGCAGCCTGGATCGGCAGCGGCGAACGCAAGCCGGACGCCATGGACCCCGGCCACGCCGCGCGCATCGCGGCCACCCTGGGCGGCGTTGCCCCGGCCCAGGGCGACGCCTTGCCGCCCTTGTGGCAATGGGCGTTTTTCATCAGCACGGTGGGCATGGATGGCTTGGGGACGGATGGCCACCCTTCGCGCGGCGGCTTCCTGCCCCCCGCGCAGGACCGCAACCGCATGTGGGCGGGCGGCCGGGTGGAATTCCGTCAACCCTTGAAAGTGGGCGTACCAGCCGAGCGCGTGTCCACGGTGATCAAGGTTGAAGAAAAAGCGGGCCGCACCGGCGCCTTGCTGTTCGTGACCGTGCGCCATGAATACCACCAGGCGGGTGAAATCGTCATCCAGGAAGAGCAGGACATCGTCTACCGCCAGCCGTCGCCGCCCAAGCTCGCGGGCAGCGAGCCCGCGCCCGAAGCCCAATGGCGCGACACCGTCAACCCCACGTCCGTGCTGCTGTTCCGCTATTCGGCCGTGACGTTCAACGGCCATCGCATCCATTACGACCACCCCTATGTGACGGAAGTCGAAGGCTACCCCGGGCTGGTCGTCCACGGCCCCTTGATCGCCACGGAAATGGTGGCGGCGTTCACCCGCGCCCATCCGAAGGCACGCCCCACGCACCTGAGCTACCGCGGCCTGCGTCCGCTGATTTCGCCCACCCCCTTCCAGGTGGCCGGCCGCTTGACCGAGCCGGGCGTCGCCCAGTTGTGGGCCGAGCAGGACGGCACGCTGGCCCACCAAGCCGAACTGAGGTTTACCGAATGAGCACACCGGCATCCCGCCCCTTGGACGGCATTACCGTCGTCAGCCTGGAACACGCCATCGCCGCGCCGTTTTGCACCCGCCAACTGGCGGACATGGGCGCGCGCGTCATCAAGATCGAACGGCCCGGCAGTGGCGATTTCGCGCGTGGCTACGATGAGCGCGTGCGCGGCCTGTCGTCGCACTTTGTCTGGACCAACCGTTCCAAGGAAAGCCTGACGCTGGACCTGAAGCGCGAAGAGGCCGGCGACGTCATGCAGCGCCTGCTGGAATCGGCCGACGTGCTGGTGCAAAACCTGGCGCCCGGCGCGGCGGCGCGCCTGGGCCTGTCGTTCGACACCCTGCACGAGCGTTTCCCGCGCCTGATCGTCTGCGACATTTCGGGTTACGGCGAAGGCGGCCCGTATCAGGACAAGAAGGCGTATGACCTGCTGATCCAGAGCGAAAGCGGCTTTCTGTCGGTCACCGGCACGCAGGACGACCCGGTCAAGGCCGGGTGTTCCATCGCCGATATCGCGGCGGGCATGTATGCGTATTCGGCCATCCTGAACGCCTTGCTGCTGCGCCAGAAAACCGGCCTGGGCAGCCGCCTGGACGTGTCCATGCTGGAGAGCATGGTCGAGTGGATGGGCTTTCCCATGTACTACGCCTTCGAAGGCGCCAAGCCGCCCGTGCGCGCGGGCGCGGCGCATGCGTCCATCTACCCCTATGGCCCGTTCCCGGTGGGCGACGGGTCCACCATCATGCTGGGCCTGCAGAACGAACGCGAATGGCGGGTCTTCTGCGCCCAGGTGCTGCGCCAGGCCACGCTGGCCGAAGACGCGCGCTTCATCTCGAATTCGCAGCGCACCGCCAACCGCGACGCCCTGCGCGACCTGATCGTGGCGGCGTTTGCAGACTTGTCGATTGAACAGGTTACGCAGCGGCTGGAAGACGCGCAGATCGCCAACGCCCGCGTCAATGACATGGCGGGCGTGTGGGCGCACCCGCAATTGCAGGCGCGGGCGCGCTGGAGCCAGGTCGACAGCCCGGCCGGCATGCTGCCCGCCTTGCTGCCGCCCGCCAGCAGCAACGCCTTTGCGCCGCGCATGGCGGCGGTGCCTGCCGTGGGTCAAAACACGGATGCGGTGCTAGCATCGCTGGGATACGCGCCGGATCAGGTGGCGCAATTCCATGCATCGGAGGTCGTGTGACGCATCCCGTCGTTCGTAGCGCCCTGTTCGTGCCGGCGTCTCGCGCCGAGCGCATCCCCAAAGCGCTGGCCGCGGGGGCTGACACCGTTATCGTGGACCTGGAAGACGCCGTCGAGCATCTGGCCAAGGCCTCTGCCCGCGAAGCGCTGTGCGACTTCCTGGGGACGCATCGCGACGTCCGCCTTTGGGTGCGCATCAACGACGCCTCCACATCCTGGCACGACGACGACCTGAAAGCGTGTCGCGGCCGGCCAAACATTGCCGGCATCCTGCTGCCCAAGGCCGAAACGCTGGCGCAGGTGCGGCATGTGGCCCAGACCGGGCTGCCGGTCATTCCCCTTATCGAAACTGCGCGCGGGTTGTTGAATGCCGGCGAAGTCGCGGCCACGCCCGGCGTGGCGCGGCTGGCGTTCGGCAGTCTGGACTACGCGCTGGATATGGGCCTGACACCCGACACGCCCGGCGCCGAGACGGTGCTGGACCATGCCCGCGTGCAGGTGTTGCTGCATACCCGTTCGGCCGGCCTGCACCCCGCGCTTGACGGCGTATTTCCCGGCGTGCAGGACACGGCCGGCTTGAAGCAGGCGGCCAGCCGCGCGCAGCAGATGGGATTCGGCGGCATGTTGTGCATCCACCCGGCGCAAGTGCCAGTCATCCACGCCGCCTTTGTGCCGGCGCGCGAAGAGCTCGATTGGGCGCGCCGCGTGGTCGCCGCGCATCGCGATACCTCGGCGGGCACCTTCATGCTGGATGGCAAGATGGTCGATGCGCCCGTCATCGCGCGCGCGCGCCTGGTGCTGGCGCAAGCCGGCGAACAGGCTCCCACATGAGCAACGCGCTCTTCATCGGCCACACCTACATCGACGTCACCGTGTTGGCTGATCACTGGCCCACCGGTGACGAAAAAAGCGTGGCGCGCGATTACGCGGTTTCATTCGGCGGCAACGCCGTCACGGCCGCATTCGCCTGCGGCCGGCTGGGCACGCCGCCCGATCTGATCTGTTCGCTGGCGCCCGATTGGTTGGGTCATATGTACACCGACATGGCGGCGGCGCACGGCATCACGCTGCATGCGCGGCACGTGCGCCGTTCGTCGCTGTCGTTCATCATGCCCAGGCACGGCAAGCGCGCCATCGTGCGGGCGCGAGACGTCGAATACCTGAATGATTTTCCGAAGCTGGATATCGGCGGCTATCGCGCCCTGCATCTGGACGGGCATCAGCCCGACGCCGCGCTGCATTACGCGCGCGCGTGCCGGCAGGCGGGCGTGCTGACGTCGCTGGACGGCGGCGGCATGCGCGAGAACACCGACGAGCTGCTGCGGTTTATCGACGTGGCGGTTTGCGCGGAGCGCATGTGCGAACAATTGGGCTTGAACCCGGAAGGCTTGCTGGACCTGCTGAAAGCCCGAGGCTGCCGCATCGGCGCCGTCACGATGGGCGAGCGCGGCATGCTTTGGTACGACGAGACAGGGCGGGTGGACACCCTGCCGTCGCTGGACGTGCCGGGTGATCGTATTGTGGATACGTCAGGGGCGGGTGACGTGTTCCATGGGGCTTATGTGTGGTCGTATTTGAACCGGCCTGAATTGCCCTGGCTGGAACATTTCACCTTCGCGCGCGCGGCCTCGGCGCACAAGATTCAGTATCTGGGGAATGAGGCCGGGTTGCCGCGAGTGGAAGACGTGGAACGCGCGATGATGGGGTTCGCGGCGAAGGGATGATTGTTTGGAGCTTGGCCGCGGGGCGGTGCGATGGGTTGGCGGCGGGCGGTGTGATGGGTTGCGCGCGGCGGACGGTGGGTTTCGCGTGATGGTCGTGTCGCGCTTCACCCATCCTACGGTGCTCGTTGGCTCCCGTCGTCGTATGGGGCGTGGCAGATGGGTTGCGCGCGATGGGGGCTTGGGCCTTTCTGACCCGGGTCTCGCGCTTCACCCATCCTACGGTGCATGTTGGCGCTCCGTCCTTGCGTAGGATGGGCGAAGCGCGGATTGACCGCTGTGCGAAAACCGGCGTCTAACGCGCGTAACCCATCAGGCGGCCACCCGCTCAATCGCCTGATCCCGAATCTCATCGATCCAGGCCGAAATCGGCCGGCCATTCACCACCATGTCCGGCGCAAGATCCCGCAGCGGCAGCAGCACGAACGCACGTTGATGCATCCGAGGATGCGGCACGGTCAGCCGTTCGTGATTCAACGCCAGATCGCCGAACATCAGCAGGTCCAGATCCAGCGTGCGAGGCGCATTTTTATAAGGGCGCTGCCTTCCATGCAGATTTTCCAGCGCCTGCAGCACATCCAGCAACGCCAGCGGCGCAAGATCCGTATCTAGCGCCGCGACGGCATTCACGAAATCGGGGCCGGTGGCCTCGACCGGCGCGCTGCGGTAGAACGGCGACGCCGTCACCGCCTTGATGCCGTCCGAAGCCTTCAGCTCGGTCAGCACGCCGCGCAAGGTGGCCGCGCTGTCGCCCAGATTGGCGCCCAGGCCGATATAGGCGCGGACCAAGGGGGGCGACACGGTTTACTCGGCGGTCGACGGGCCGCGCGGCGAACGGCGCGGGCGCCGGCGCTTGCGCGGGGATGACGACGAGGCGGGGCCGCTTGGGCCGCCATCGCCGGCTTCGCGCGGCAAGCGCGAGACTTCTTCGATCATGTCGGCGCGGGTGGCGTCGTCGGCATTGGCCAAGTCCATCCACCACTGCGCCAACACGCTGTCGAACTCGCCGGCGGCGGCGCGCAGTTGCAGGAAATCGCAGGCGGCGCGAAAGCGCGGTTGTTCGATCATGCGGAAAATGGTCTTGCCCATGCGGCGTTCAAAACGCGGCTGCATGAACCAGATTTCGCGCATGTCCGACGAGAAGCGGCGCTGGATGGCCAGCTTTTCGGTTTGCTCGTCCAGCACCGAATCCGCCGCTTGCGACAGCGCCGGAATGGTGTGCTCGCCTTGCGCGCGCAACTGCTTCCAGCGCACATCCACCTGCTGCCACAGCAGCGCGGCAAACAGGAAGCTGGGGCTGATCGTCTTGCCGGCGCGCACACGCGCGTCGGTGCGTTCCAGCGCCAGTTCCACGAAGTGCTCGCCACCGGGCTGTTCCAGCACCACGTCCAGCAAGGGCAGCAGGCCGTTGTGCAGGCCGTCGGCGCGCAACTGGCGCAGGCAGTCCATGGCGTGGCCGCAGGTCAGCAGCTTGAGCATTTCGTCGAACAGACGCGAGGCCGGCACGTTTTCGATGAGCTCGGCCATGGTGCTGATCGGCTGGCGCGTGGCCGGGTCGATGGTGCCGTTGAGCTTGGCGGCGAAACGCACGGCGCGCAGCATGCGAACAGGGTCTTCGCGGTAACGCTTGACCGGGTCGCCAATGATGCGGACCTGACGCTTTTTCAGGTCGGCCACGCCATCGTGGTAGTCAATGACTTCCTCGTTGTGCGGGTCGTAGTACAGCGCGTTCATGGTGAAGTCGCGGCGCTTGGCGTCTTCTTCCTGCGAGCCGAACACGTTGTCGCGCAGGATGCGGCCGTGCTCATCGGTTTCCTGCTCTTCCGACGCCGGGGCGCGGAAGGTCGACGTTTCGATGATTTCCTGGCCGAACACCACGTGCACCAACTGGAAGCGGCGGCCAATGATGCGGGCGCGACGAAACAGCGGGCGGATCTGTTCGGGCGTGGCGTTGGTGGCCACGTCGAAATCCTTGGGTTCAAGTCCCACGATCAGGTCGCGCACCGCGCCGCCCACGATATAGCCTTCATAGCCGTGCTGGCGCAGGACTTCGCAGACCTTGATGGCGTGGCGAGAAACATTACGGCGGTCAATGCCGTGTTTGTCGCGCCCAATGCGCAACGGCCCCCGAGGTGCCGGCGCGAACAAGCGGCCGACGAATTTTTTTATGGTTTCAGTGATCATTTATGACTTCGAGTCTTCCATGTGGTCGAACAAGTCGATCACTTGCCAGCCACGGTCTTGCGCGATGGTGCGCAGGGTGGGGCTGGGGTTGGCGGCGATCGGACGGGTCACCTTTTCGAGCAGGGGTACATCATTGACCGAATCGCTATAGAAAAACGATTCGGGGAAATCCGCAAGCCCAAATCCCATATTGGCCAGCCAATCGTTCACGCGCACCACCTTGCCTTCCTTGAAACTGGGCGTGCCCAGGATGCGGCCGGTGTAGCGGCCGCGCAGGTATTCGGCGTCGGTGGCCACCAGGTGCGGTACGCCAAAGGCGCGCGCGATGGGGGCGGTGACGAAGCTGTTGGTGGCCGTGACGATGGCGCACAGGTCGCCAGCGTCCAGGTGCGATTGCACCAGCGCACGCGCGTCGACGGTGATGGACGGGCGGATGACTTCGCGCATGAATTCCTCATGCCAGTCGGCCAGGTCGAACGGTGAATGCGCCGCCAACAGGCCCAGCATGAACTCGGCGGCCTGTTCGGCGGTGAGTTCGCCACGGTTGTAGCGATCCATCAGGTCGTCGTTCTGGCGGCGGGCTTCAACGGGATCGCCCGCGCGGCCTGTACGGGCCAGATAGTCGGCCCATTGATAGTCGCTATCCAGCGGCAACAGGGTGTGGTCCAGGTCGAACAGGGCGAGACGTCGGGAAGTCATGTGCGTTGCGAGTCAGGATCTGCGAGCATGGCGCGCAGCAATGGCAGGGTGATGGGACGGCCGGTGGCCAGGGAGTAACGGTCAAGCGCGTCGATCAACGCGGCCAGCTTGCGGATGTCGCGCTCGTGGTGGATCAGCATCCAGTTGATGATTTCGGGCGCCAGGTGCATGCCGCGTTCGGCGGCCTGCGCGGACAGGGCGGCCAGCTTGTCGGCGTCTGACAGCGGGTCCAGGCGGAACACCAGGTCCCAGCCCAGGCGCGTGCGCAGGTCTTCGCGCAGCGGCATCGACAGCGGGGCGCGGTCGCCGGCCAACGCCAGCGCAAAGGCGCGGCCCGTGGCGGCAGATTCACGCCAGCGGTTGTACAGCGCAAACAGGGCGGCCTGGCGGTTGTCGTCCATGCGATGCACGTCGTCCACCGCCACGAACTTGGGCATGGGCGATTTGGAATCGGCTTCGGCCAGGCGGCGCAGCATGGTTTCGCCCTTGGCGGGGTCGATGAAGACGGCGTCCGGGCGCGCGGTCAGGGCGCGCAGCAGGTGGGTGCGGCCACAACCGGCGGCGCCCCATATATACAGGGCGCGGCCGGGATTCAGCGCGCGCACGGCCGCCAGCGCTTCCCCGTTGGGGCCGGCGATATAGTTGTTCAGCGATGGCGCTGGCGCGGGAAGAACGTCAAGCAACAGCTGGCGGTTCATGAGAGGTTATCAATCAGGCTTGTTCGGTACTTCCAAGACCCAGCGCAGTACTGCGCGCGGGGCCCGCTGCGGCGCGATGGGCAGGCCGATGTTGCCGGAAAAGCCAAAAAACGGTGATGCACGGGGCCGATTCGGGTATTGCCCGCCAGAAACTGGCAAAATCCAACCCGGCCAACCCAACACTTTAAACCACCTGGGGGCATGGTGTCGCGCTCAAGGGCTTTGCCAGGCTTGGGTTTGCGCGCTTTTGGTCCCCCAGCGCGTCCGACCCACCCCTGGCGCTTTCGTGGTGCTCGGCCAGGCCGAACCCTGCACAGGCCCACAACATCGTAAAATGCGGGGCGTTCCACCAAATTCCCAGCAATTGTTACATACCCCACGGCATTTCTCATGACGAATCAACCTAAAGCCCCCTTGACCTACCGCGATGCCGGTGTCGACATCGACGCAGGCGACGCCCTGGTCGACCGTATCAAACCCCTCGCCGCGCGCACCATGCGCCCCGGGGTGCTGGCCGGTATCGGCGGCTTTGGCGCGCTGTTCGAAGTGCCCAAGAAGTACAACGAGCCCGTGCTGGTGTCGGGCACCGACGGCGTGGGCACCAAGCTGCGTCTGGCGTTCGAGTGGAACCGCCACGACACCGTGGGTATCGACCTGGTCGCCATGAGCGTCAACGACATCCTGGTGCAGGGCGCCGAGCCCCTGTTCTTCCTGGACTACTTTGCCTGCGGCAAGCTTTCGGTGGACACGGCGGCGTCGGTGGTGGGCGGCATTGCCAAGGGCTGCGAACTGTCGGGCTGCGCGCTGATCGGCGGCGAAACCGCTGAAATGCCGGGCATGTACCCGGACGGCGAATACGACCTGGCCGGCTTCGCGGTGGGCGCGGTGGAAAAGTCCGCCATCATCGACGGCAAGTCCATCAAGCCGGGCGACGTGGTGCTGGGCCTGGCCTCCAGCGGCGTGCATTCCAACGGTTTTTCGCTGGTCCGCAAGATCATCGAACGCGCCGGCGCCAAGCCCACCGACGACTTCCACGGCCAGCCGCTGGTTGACGTGGTGATGGCGCCCACGCGCATCTACGTGAAGCAAGTGCTGGCCGCGCTGGCCAAGCATGGCACCGACATCAAGGGCCTGGCCCACATCACCGGCGGCGGCTTGCTGGACAACGTGCCGCGCATCCTGCAAGCCGGCCTGTCGGCCAAGTTGCATCGCGACGGCTGGGAAATGCCCAAGCTGTTCCAGTGGCTGCAAGAGCAGGGCGGCGTGGAAGACACCGAAATGCACCGCGTCTTCAACTGCGGCATCGGCATGGTGCTGGTGGTGGACGCGACCCAGGCCGACGCCATCGCTGAAACCTTGCGCGAGCAGGGCGAAACCGTCAGCAAGATCGGTGAAATCGTCGAGCAGACAGAAGGCATGGCGCAAACCTTCGTGGTGTAAGCCCGACCCCGACCGGTTCCGCGTGAATGAAAAACCCGCCGCTGGCGGGTTTTTTCATGGGCGGACGGCGCGTGCTGCGCCGAGCGTGGCATGGATAGGCCCACGGCCATGGCGCTGCATTGAGGCACGTACGTTGCTGTTAGCGCTTGCCCGCCAGCGCCAGCGCCACGGCGTCGATGGTTTGCGCCACCGCGTCGCTGGCCAGGCAGTCAACGATGACGCGGTCGGGCTGGGCGCGCAGCCAGGTGATCTGGCGCTTGGCCAACTGGCGCGTGGCGGCAATGCCTTGTTCGCGCGCGGTGGTTAGATCGACCTCGCCATCCAGATGCGCCCACATCTGCCGATAGCCCACGCAGCGCACGGACGGCAGGCCGGGGTGCAGGTCCGGCCGGGCGCGCAGCGTACGGACTTCGTCAAGCAGGCCCTTGGCCAGCATGGCGTCAAAGCGCTGTTCGATGCGCGCGTGCAGCGCGGCGCGGTCCGAGGGCTCAAGGCTGATGGTCAGGTAGTGATTGGTGTCGTCATCCGGCTTTTGCTCGCCGCGCCGCAGCAGGGCCGACATGGGCTGGCCCGTCAGTTGGCAGATTTCCAGCGCGCGCTGGATGCGTTGGCTGTCGTTGGGCGCCAGGCGGGCGGCGGTGACTGGGTCCCGAAGCGCCAGTTCAGCATGCAGCGCGGGCCAGCCTTGCGTAGCGGCGCGGGCTTCGATCTCGGCGCGCAAGGCGGGGTCTGCCTGGGGCAAGTCATCAAGGCCATCGCGCAGCGCCTTGTAATACATCATGGTGCCGCCCGCCAGCAGGGGAATGCGCCCGCGCGCGCGGATCTCGTCGATCAGGCGCAGGGCGTCGGCGCGGAACTCGGCGGCCGAATACGACTGCGCGGGGTCCAGGATGTCCAGCAGGTGCTGGGGCACGCGCGCCTGTTCCTCGGGCGAGGGCTTGGCCGTGCCAATGTCCATGCCACGGTAGATCGTGGCCGAATCGACGTTGATGATTTCCAGGGGCCAGCGCTCGGCCAGCGCAAGCGTGGACGCGCTTTTGCCGGCGGCGGTGGGGCCGGCCAGGCAGATGACCGGCGGCATGTCGGGGGGTAGGGACGAGGGCAAGCTTATTGTCCGCGCAGAAAGAGCTTGTCCAGGTCGGACACCGACCATTGCACCCAGGTCGGGCGGCCGTGGTTGCACTGGTCGGCGCGCTCGGTGGCTTCCATCTGCCGCAGCAGCCCGTTCATTTCTTCGATGGTCAGCTTGCGGTTGGCGCGCACGGAACCGTGGCAGGCCATGGTGGACAGCAGCTCGTTGCGTTGTTCGGTCAGCAAGCGCGACACGCCCACGGCGCCCAGGTCGCGCAGCACGGCGCGCGCCAGCGTTTCGATGTCGCCGCGCGCCAGGATGGCGGGCACCGAGCGCACGGCAATCGACGTCGGGCCAGACGGGCGCATTTCGAAACCCAGGTCGTTCAGTTGCGCGTCGAATTCCTCGACCAGGGCCACGTCCTTTTCCTGGGCATGGAACACCACGGGCACCAGCAGGTCCTGGCGCGGCAGGCTGCGGGCGTCCAGCGCCTGCTTCAGTTGTTCGTAGACGACGCGCTCGTGAGCGGCGTGCATGTCCACCAGCACCATGCCCCGGCGGTTCTGCGCCAGGATGTAGATGCCGTGCAATTGCGCCAGGGCCATGCCCAGCGGGTGCTCTTCGTCGGCGGGCAAGGTGGGAGCGGGCCGGGGCTCGCTGACCGGCGTGACCTTGGCCGCAGTGTCGTCATTCAAGGGGCGGTACAGCGATTGCCAGTCGGCTGCGGGGATGCCGGCGGGCTCGGCATGCAGGCGGAACGGCACCTGTGTGTGGGCGCGTTGCGGGGCGGGCGACGGACGCAGGCCATAGGCGGCGTTCTGGCCGGTGTAGCCGGGGCGGGGAGCGTTCGGCGCGGTCGGGGGGGCGGCGTGGCCGTCTTGAGGGCGCGCGTGGGTGGAGGCCGAGGTGGCGTCGGCGATGGCATTCGCGGCGCCGCCCAAGCTTGAATCTGAACTCGAGCCCGAGGCGGAGGCCTGGGCCGAACCCGGGGCCTGGCCCACGCCGGTGCTTCCGGACGCGACGGTTTCAAAGCCGCCGTCTTCGCCTTGATCTTGTCGCATCGGCGCCACCGCCGACGAGCCGCCAGTCTGCGCCAGCGTCTGGCCGACCGCGTGGGACACGAAGCGGTGCACGGCGCCACTGTCGCGAAAGCGCACCTCGTGCTTGGCCGGGTGTACGTTCACGTCCACGGCGGCGGGGTCTATGTCCAGGAACAGCACATAGGCGGGCTGGCGGTCGCCGTGCAGCACGTCGGCGTAGGCGGCGCGCAGCGCGTGGCTGACCGTGCGGTCGCGCACGTAGCGGCCGTTCACGTACAGGTATTGGCGGTCGGCGCGGGCGCGTGCGGCGGTCGGGCGGGTGATCATTCCGGCCAGGCTGACGGCGCCGACGGAGTGCGACAGCAACAGGCCGTGTTCGGCGAATTCCGCGCCCAGCACATCGCGGATGCGTTGAGGTGGATCGGCCGGCAGCCATTGCCGCTGCGCGCGATCGTGATGGAACAGGCGGAAGGCAATCTGCGGATGTGCCATTGCAATCCGCTCCATCGCATCCACGCAATGGCCGAATTCGGTGGCTTCCGATCGCAGGAACTTGCGCCGCGCCGGGACAGCGTCAAACAACTGACGCACATCCACAGTGGTGCCCGGGGGGCCGGACGCGGGGCTGACCTGCATGCTGCCGGCATCGATCTGCCAGGCGTGTTCGCCGTCGCGCGTGCGTGAAATGATGGTCACCTGGGCGACGGACGCAATCGAAGCCAGCGCTTCGCCGCGAAACCCCATCGACGCCACCGATTCCAGTTCATTCAATGACCGGATCTTGCTGGTGGCGTGGCGGGCCAGCGCCAGCGGCAATTCGTCGGGCGGAATGCCGCCGCCGTCGTCCGTTACGGCAATGCGGCGAATGCCGCCGCCCTCCAGGCGCACTTCGATGGCACGGCCGCCCGCGTCGATCGCGTTCTCAAGAATTTCCTTGAGCACGGAGGCGGGCCGCTCGATGACCTCGCCGGCAGCGATCTGGCTGATGAGCAGGTCGGGAAGCGCAAGAATGGAACGGCGTTCTGTCATTAGGCTTAAGTCTGGTGGTGCTGTGTGGGGGATTTTAGCGTCATGGCTGCTGGGCTATAGTCGCGAGGGTTTAACCTTCTTCCGAACTCCGGGCCGCTGATGCTTGAATTTTTCAATATGGTGCTCCACATCGACAAGACGCTGGGCGTCTGGGTCGCGCAATATGGCGTGTGGGTGTACCTGGTGCTGTTTTTGATTGTCTTTGCGGAAACGGGGCTGGTTGTCCTGCCTTTCCTGCCCGGTGATTCGCTGTTGTTCATTGCGGGGGCGTTTGGCGCCACAGGGCATATCGACCCGGTGCTGATGGCGGTGCTGTTGATCGTGGCGGCCATTACCGGCAACACGCTGAATTACATGATTGGGCGCTACATCGGCCCGCGCGTGTTTTCCATGAACGTAAGATTCCTGGACCGCGGCGCGCTGATGCGCACGCACGCGTTCTATGAAAAGCACGGCGGGAAAACCATCGTGATGTCGCGCTTCATCCCGGTCGTGCGCACGTTCGCGCCATTTGTGGCGGGCGTGGCGGACATGTCGATGTCGCGCTTTCAATTGTTCAATATCCTGGGCGCATTGCTGTGGGTGATCAGCCTGGTCGCGGCCGGCTACTTCTTCGGCAACATCCCCTTGGTGCGCGAACACCTGAACACCATCGTCCTCCTGGGCCTGGCCGCGGCCATCGTCCCCGTGGTGGGCGCCGGCATTTTCAAGCTGATCAAATCCCGCCGGTAGGACGGGTGCAGCGCGGCAAAACGGATGCAAGAACACCACCGTATGCCGCGCGAAACCCATCAAGCAGCGGTGGAGCGGACAATGCACCACCCACATGAACGACGTAACCTATCAGCAGCGCGCTGATATCACCCCAGCCGAGCCAGCGGCGGGTTTGCGGTGAAGTAGCGTTGGATGCCCGTCATCATGGCTTGAGCCAGCTTTTCCTGATGCGAATTGCTGCGCAACAGGGCTTCTTCCTGCGGGTTGCTGATGAAGGCCGTTTCAACCAGCACGGACGGGATGTCCGGCGCCTTCAGCACGGCGAAGCCGGCCTGTTCGACACTGTTCTTGTGCAGGCGGTTGATCTTCTTGATCTCGTCCAGGAAGGCGCTACCGACCTTGAGCGAATCATTGATCTGCGCGGTGGTGGACAGGTCCAGCAGCACCTTGGCGACCTGGCGGTCGTGGCTGCCCAGGTTGACGCCGCCGATCAAGTCGGCCGCGTTTTCCTTGTCGGCCATCCAGCGCGCCTGGGCGCTGCTGGCGCCGCGCTGCGACAGCGCGAACACCGATGAACCGTTGGCCGACGGCTTGACCCACGCATCCGCGTGGATCGAAATGAACAGGTCGGCATTTACCCGGCGCGCCTTCTGCACGCGCACATGCAGCGGCACGAAGTAATCGTCGTCGCGGGTCAGGTAGGCGCGCATGTAAGGCTGGCTGTCGATCAGTGCTTTCAGGCGCCGCGCAATGCGCAGCACCACGTCTTTTTCACGCAGGCCGCTGCGGCCGATGGCGCCCGGGTCTTCGCCGCCGTGGCCCGGGTCCAGCGCGATGGTCAGCGTGCGCGGCTTGCCACGGCTGGCGGTGCCAGTAGGCGGCTTGGGCGCGGTCGGCAGGGGCGGGGCGGGTTGCTGGCCGCGCACGCGTGGCGCTTCGGGCGGATCGGCGCGGGTGACCGGGTTGCGCTGGATGTCTTCAAGAATGCGCGCCAGCGGGTCGTCGACGTCGGGGCCGCTCTGGTTCAGGATGGCGATAAGCGGATCCTGGGCGACCTTCGGATACAGGTCGAGCACCAGCCGGTACTGGTAGTCGGCCACGGGCTTGAGCGTGAACACCTGCGGGGCCACGGGCTGCTTCAGGTCAAATACCAGCCGCACCACGTTCGGGCGGTTCTGCGCCACGCGCAGGCTCTGGATATAGGGGTCATCGGGCCGGACCTTGGACACCAGGTCGTTCAGCGCCGCGCTCAGGGTCAGGCCCTCAATGTCGACCACCAGGCGGTGGGGGTTTTCAAGCGTGAATTGTTCAGCCTTGAGCTCGCTGTCGAGCTCCAGCGTGACACGGGTGTATTCGTCAGCCGGCCAGGTACGCACAGCCAGGATCGTTGCCGCCTGCGCCAAACGAGGCAGGACCGGCAAGACGAGCAGCGTGGCGGCAACGCTGATCAGGCGGCGCCGGGTGGCGCCTGCCGAGGGAAGGGCGCCGTCTTGGGCGGGGGGACAATCGCGTTCAACCATGTTTGTCCTCGAGCGGTGTACGCGGTCAGGGTGGCGTCGCGGCCCTCATCGGCATAAGCCAGGGAAATGAGCAAGTCGGGGGGGGCAAAAGGCCCTCGGCCCGCTCTGGCCATTCGATCAAAACCACCGCGTCTTCACGCAGTAAATCCCGAAATCCTGCGTCTAACCATTCGCGCGAATCACTAAATCTATAAAAATCAAGATGATAGAAGTATAAGTTAAAAACTTTATAGGATTCAAGCAGCGCGTAGCTGGGACTTTTGATTCGGCCGGTGACGCCGCATTCGCGCAACAGGGCGCGGGTAAAGGCGGTTTTGCCTGCCCCAAGGTCGCCTTGAAGGTGAATGCAAGCGCCTGCGGGGCCAGTCTGTCCCCCTGAAACCAAGGGGGCGAGCTGGCGCGCAAGCGACTCCGTGGCGGCTTCGTCGGGCAGGTGCAAGGTCAGGGAGCAAAGAGGGGCGGACATGGCGCGAGGCGAGTGGTAAAAAACGATGAAGAGATCACGGATCGCCGCAATTATAGGAATGCGGGTTTCTGCTAATCTAATAAGTGATTGCTATTCTCAATATGTCGCTTCTGGCGGACACCGCCGCTTGCGACTGACAGCCGCCACGGAGTTGTACGCGCCATGAAGACCCGCATCGAAAAAGACACGTTTGGGCCCATTGAAGTCCCCGAGGATCACCTCTGGGGCGCCCAAACGCAACGTTCGCTGCATTTTTTCGCGATTTCCACCGAAAAAATGCCTGTGCCGCTGGTCAACGCGATGGCCCGCCTGAAGCGCGCGGCCGCCAAGGTCAACGCCGAACTCGGCGAGCTGGACCCGACCATCGCCGACGGCATCATCCGCGCGGCCGACGAGGTCATCGCCGGTAAATGGCCCAATGAATTTCCCCTGTCGGTCTGGCAAACGGGATCGGGCACCCAAAGCAACATGAACATGAACGAAGTGCTGGCCAACCGCGCGTCCGAACTCTTGGGCGGCGTGCGCGGTGAAGAACGCAAGGTGCATCCGAACGACCACGTCAACCGCGGCCAATCGTCCAACGACACCTTCCCGACCGCCATGCACGTGGCGGCCGCCGTCGAAGTCGAGCATCACCTGCTGCCTTCGCTGAAGCAATTGCGTGCGACGCTGGCCGAGAAAAGCGCCAAGTTCTATGACATCGTCAAGATTGGCCGCACCCACCTGCAGGACGCGACGCCGTTGACGCTGGGCCAGGAGTTGTCGGGCTATGTGGCGCAACTGGATCTGGCGGAGCAGCAGATTCGCGCCACCTTGCCGGGCTTGCATCAATTGGCCATTGGCGGCACGGCGGTGGGCACGGGCCTGAACGCGCATCCGCAATTCAGCGCCAAGGTGTCGGCCGATCTGGCGCATGCAACGGGCACGGCTTTCGTGTCGGCGCCCAACAAGTTCCAGGCGCTGGCCTCGCACGAAGCGCTGCTGTTCGCGCACGGTGCGTTGAAGTCGCTGGCGGCCGGCTTGATGAAGATCGCCAACGATGTGCGCTGGCTGTCCAGCGGCCCGCGCTCGGGCCTGGGCGAAATCAGCATTCCGGAAAACGAGCCGGGCAGCTCCATCATGCCGGGCAAGGTCAACCCCACGCAGTGCGAGGCCATCACCATGTTGGCCGCGCAAGTGCTGGGCAACGACGTGGCCATCAATATCGGCGGCGCCAGCGGTAACTTCGAACTGAACGTCTTCAAACCGCTGGTGATCCACAACTTCCTGCAATCGGTGCGCCTCTTGACGGACGGCATGGCCAGCTTCAACGCGCACTGCGCGGCCGGCATCGAACCCAATCACGAACGTATCGCCGAACTGGTGGATCGTTCCCTGATGCTGGTGACGGCCCTGAACCCGCACATCGGCTACGACAAGGCCGCGCAGATTGCCAAGAAGGCGCACAAGGAAGGCTTGTCGCTGAAGGAATCGGCCTTGGCGCTGGGTTATGTGACCGAAGCCCAGTTCGCCGAATGGGTAGTGCCCGGGTCCATGACCAACGCGCACAAGTCGTAATCGAACTCACGGGAGCCGCTGCGGCGGCCGCCCTGATGGTTGCCCCTGATGGTCGCCTTTGATGGGCGGCCATTTTTCATAGTGGCTACGCGGTCAGCATCAGCCACAGCGGAATCGTGGCGGCCGAGAACAGCGTGCCCAGCGAAATCAGCACCGCCACCATCCGCCCGTCGCCGCCCATGCGCATGGCCAGCACGTAGGCGGCGGACGCGGTGGGCAAGGCGGCAAACAGCAACAGCATGCGCGCTTCAAGCGGGGGCAGGCCCAGCAGCCGCGCCACACCCAGGGCCACCGCGGGCAGCGCCACCAGCTTCACGGCAAGCATCCAGGTGATCAACGCGCCGTAGCCCTTGCCGCCCTCCCAGGCCAGGCTGGCGCCCACGCATAGAATGCCCAGCGCCAAGGCAGCCGCGCCCAGGCGCGCCAGCACCGTATCCACGGGGCCAGGCAGTTGCAAGCCAGCCAGGTTGCAGGCCAGCCCCAACAGGGTTGAGACAACCAGCGGATTGCGCGCCAGTTCGCGCAGCAGATTGCCGCCGTTGTGGCGCGCCAGCCCGTAGACCGCGGCCACGTTGGCCATGGGCACCGCGAAGCCGACGATCAGCGCCATCACCGTCTGCCCTTGCGAACCGGCCAGGCTGGCCGACAGCGCCAGCCCGATATAGGTATTGAAGCGGTAACCGCACTGCGCGGATGAGGCCAGCCCCAGCGAGGACGGCCGCAGCACCAGACCCGCCAGCCAGGCCATGGCCACGCCCGCCACGATCACGGCCGCCGTGGCCTGCAGCAGCAGGGCGGCGTTGCCGGCCGTGATGGGGGTACGAAGAATAGATTGGAACAGCAGCGCCGGGAACAACACGAAGTACACAAGGCGTTCGGTGCCCGCAAAGAATTCGCGTGAAAAACCCAGCTTGTGACGTAGCGCCCAACCCAGCGCAACCAGCATGAAATCAGGGAAAACCAGAAGGGCAACCGACATGGGACCAGGGTGTTTTTTTAGGGGTGCGGGCCGGGATCGGCGCGCTATGCGGGTGTAAGCATTTGCTGCTATTCTCCGTCATTCTGGCGGGCGCGTCTGCCACAAGCAATTCATAAAAGCAGCGCCACACACGCTGCACAGAAGCAAAGCGCTCCCACCGTTATCTGCTGGCCCGTCTACAGACGAGACCATCTCAAAACGGTCCGTTCACATACGGGCTCGCAATCTTGGAGGAAACACACCTATGAATAAAGTTCGCTCCCTGGCCTTGGCTATCGCCGTGGCGACTGGCGCCGCCGGCACGCTTGGCGCCTCCGTCGCGCATGCCGCCGACAAGTATCCCAGCAAGCCGATCCGCGTGATCGTTCCCTTCGCGCCGGGCGGTTCCACCGACATCATCGCGCGCTTGGTGACCCAGCGCATGAGCCAGGAACTTGGCCAGCCGATGGTTGTGGAAAACAAGGGTGGCGCAGGCGGCGCCATCGGTGCGTCGGAAGCCGCGCGCGCCGATGCTGACGGCTACACGCTGTCGATCGCCACGGTGTCGACCATGGCCGTCAACCCGGCCTGCCGTCCGAAGGATCTACCGTACGACCCGATCAAGGATTTCCAGCCGGTCACCAACTTCGCCAACACGGCCAACGTGGTTGCCGTGAACCCGAAGTTCCCGGCCAAGGACTTCAAGGGCTTCATCGAAGAACTGAAGAAGAACCCCGGCAAGTATTCCTATGGCAGCTCGGGCACTTGCGGCGTGCTGCACTTGATGGGCGAATCCTTCAAGATGGCCACGGGCACCGACATCGTGCATGTGCCGTACAAGGGTTCGGGCCCGGCCGTGGCGGATGCCGTCGGCGGTCAGATCGAAATCCTGTTCGACAACCTGCCGTCGTCGATGCCGCAGATCCAGGCCGGCAAGCTGAACGCCATGGCCATCGCCTGGCCTGAGCAAATTTCGTCGATCAAGGGTGTGCCCACGTTCAAGGAAGCCGGCTTTCCGGTGCTGAACCAGCCGGTCTGGTACGGCCTGCTGGCGCCCAAGGGCACGTCGATGGAAGTTGTGAACAAGCTGCGCGACGCCGCTGTCGTGGCCCTGAAGGACCCGAAGGTCATCAAGGCGCTGGAAGACCAGGGCTCGGCGCCGTCGGGCAACACGCCGGAAGAGTTCGCCAAGGAAATCAAAGAGCAATTTGATTGGGCGCAAGACGTCGTGAAGAAGCAGAACATCAAGCTGGATTGATGCGGCATGGGGCCGGCCCTTGGGCCGGATTCCTACGCCAGTAAAAACGGGTGCCTTGAACGTCAAGGCGCCCGTTTTATTTTGGCGGCGTTTATTTTGCCGACGCCGCGTCCTTCACGCGGGCGTATCAAGCGACGCAATGCGCGCGGCGCAGGCGGCGCGCAGCCGGTCGATCAGGTCGCGGTGCAGGGCCGACAACGGGTCCTGGTTGCGCACCATGATGCTGATCGGCACACGTAGCGCGGGTTCCAGGCGACGCAGGCTCATGCCGGGGCGCAGCATGGCCTGGGCAGTGATGGCGTCGACGATGGCATCGCCGCAGCCCGCGTCCACCAGCGCGCAAGCCACGTAATGCGTCTGCACCTGAATAGCCACTTGCGGCGCCAGGCCCTGCGCGTCCAGCGCCATCTGCAGCAGCGCGCCCGAGGCATCGCCCGCGTCCAGCACGATCAGCGTATCGCCCGTGGGGTCGGCCAGTTCAGACAGGCGCATCGCTCCGGTGGCGGGCCTGCGGCTCAGGTGCACCAGCTCGGTATGGCCCAGGCCCATGCGGGTCAGGCCGGGGTAGTCGTTGGTGTCGAAGGTAATGGCCAGGTCCAGTTCGCGCGTCAACAGGCCCTGCACCAGTTCCGCGCTGTGATGCGTGTGGATGTCGAACGTGATGCCGGGTTGCGCATCGCGGCTTTCGCGCACCACGTCGGGCAGCAAGCCCAGGCCCAGCGCGGGCGCGCAGCCTAGCCGCAGGTGCCCGTTTGGCCGGTCTCGCAGGCTGGCGACAAGCCGGCGCACGCTGTTCAGGTCCTGGTTCAGTCGCGCGACTTCGGGCGTCAGGATTTCGGCCTCGCGCGTGGCAACCAGGCGACCCTTCACGCGCTCAAACAGTTTGAAGCCGAGTTGGGTTTCGGCGTGCGCCAGCAGTTTGCTGGCGGCGGGCTGCGAGATATGCAGCGCGGCGGCGGCCTCGGTCAGGGATCCGGTACGGCGGATCGCTTCGAAAATCTCGATGTGGCGCAGGCGCATGTCAGGGCAGGGAATAGGGACCGGAACCGCGATTCTATGTCGGGTTGACGGCGCGGGACACCCGGGCCGATGATGAACGCCTGCCGGCATGCCGGCGCCACCTTGGAGTTGACCATGCGCGCTTGCCGCCACGCCGCCGCCATTCTTTTTGCCACCACCCTGGCCGCCATGCCGGCTGCGTGGGCGCGTACCCCAGCGGCGGTTGAGGACCTCAACCCCGAGGCGGCCAGCGGCGCGCAAGCGCGCGAACTGGTCCGAGCGCCGAAATATATGATGGTGTCCGCCAACCCGCTGGCCACGCAGGCGGGCGACGACATGCTGCGCGCGGGCGGCTCGGTGGTGGATGCCGCCATTGCCACGCAGTTGGTATTGAATCTGGTTGAGCCGCAATCATCAGGCATTGGCGGGGGCGCATTTCTGGTGCTGTATTCGGCCAAGACCGGTCGCATCCAAACCTATGACAGCCGCGAAACCGCGCCGGCGGCAGCGCGCCCCGACCGCTTCCTGGGCGCGGATGGCAAGCCGCTGCCTTTCGCGCAGGCCGTGAACAACGGCATGGCGGTCGGCGTGCCGGGCTTGCTACGCGGCCTGGAGTTGGCGCACAAGGAGGCGGGCGTGCTGCCCTGGGCCGACTTGTTCCAGCCCGCCATCCGGCTTGCCGAACAAGGCTTTGCCGTGTCGCCGCGCTTGCACACGCTGCTGGCGGGCAACAAGGCCCTGCCGAAGCAGGCGGCCGCCGCCGCGTATTTCTATGCATCGGACGGCTCGCCTTGGCCGGTGGGGCATGTGTTGAAGAACCCTGAGTTCGCGCGCACCTTGCGCGCCGTGGCCACGCGGGGCGCCGATGCGTTCTATCAAGGCGAGATCGCTCGCGACATCGTGGCGGCGGTGCATGGCCATGCCACGCCGGGTGACCTGAGCCTGGCGGACTTGGCCAACTATCGCGCCAAGACGCGCGACCCGGTGTGCGGCGCGTATCGCGGCTACCAACTGTGCGGCATGGCGCCGCCCAGTAGCGGCCCTATCGCCGTGTTGCAGATGCTGGGCGAGCTTGAACAGTATCCGATGTCGACGTATGCACCGGGTTCGGTGCAGGCGGTGCATTACTTTTCTGAAGCTGGTCGGCTGGCGTTCGCTGACCGAGACTTCTATGTGGCGGATCCCGACTTCGTCGATGTGCCGGTACGCGCCTTGTTGAACCCGGCCTATCTGCGCGCGCGCGGTGCGTTGATCCAGCCGGATCGCAGCATGAAGGTTGCGCTGCCGGGCGACCCGGAAGGCAAGCTGCTGACGCTAGGGCGCGACAACGCGCTGGAGCTGCCGTCCACCAGCCATCTGGTGGCGGTGGACAAGCAAGGCAATGCGCTGTCCATGACGACCACCATCGAAAGCGAATTCGGCAGCAAGATCTTCGTGCGCGGATTTTTGTTGAACAACGAAATGACGGACTTCTCTTCGTCGTTCAAGGACCCGGAAGGCAGGCTGGTGGCCAACCGCGTCGAGGCGGGCAAGCGGCCGCGCAGCTCGATGGCGCCGATCATCGTGCTGCGCGACGCCAAGCCCGTGATGCTGGTGGGCTCGCCGGGCGGCAGCGCCATCATCAATTACGTGGCCAAGACGATTGTGGGCGTACTGGATTGGGGCCTGGATATCCAGGCCGCGATTGCGCTGCCCAACATGGGCAGCCGCAACAAGGACACGGAACTGGAAAAGGGCACGCCGCTGGAAGCGCTGGCGCCCGCGCTGGAAGCCATGGGGCACCCGGTGCGCATCACCGAATTCCCCAGCGGCATCCATGGCATTGTGATCGACGCCAACGGCCTGCAAGGCGGGGTGGACCCGCGCCGTGAAGGCCTGGCCAAGGGCGGTTGAGGCGGCGTTTTATTCCAGCGCAGACGGGTCGATTTCCATGCGTGCTTCCTTGCGACGCGCCAGATAGGTCACGCCCCACATCACCACCCCAAGCAGCAACAGCCAACCCGCCACCTGATACTGGATCACGTCGCGCCCGGTCAGCGGCGTGACCAGGAACAGGCATGCCGCCGCGCCCAGCCACGGAATGATGCGGCTGATGCGGAAATGTTCGTGCTTGACCTCGTCGCGACGCAGGACCAGCACCGCGACGTTGACGAAGGCGAACACGCCAAGCAGCAGCAGCGCCGTGGTGCCGCCCAGCGCGCGGATGGCTTCCGAATCAGCCAGGGCCACCAGGATGATCAGGCCAAACGCAAGCGCGGTGGTGAACAGGATGGCCGTCCAGGGCGTCTGGTTCTTGCGATGCACATGCGCCAGGAACGACGGCAACACGCCTTGGCGCGACATGCCGTAAAGCAGGCGGCTGGCCATCATCATGTTGATCAGCGCGGAGTTGGCCACGGCAAACATCGAGATCACGGGCATGATGTATTCCACCGGCAAGTCCGGGGCGGCGCGCTTGACCACCAGCACCAGCGGTGTCGAGCTTTTAGCCAATTCGCCCACCGGCACCAGCGCCACCGCGCAGATCGACACCAGCACGTAGATCACGGCGGTGATGCCCAAGCCGGTCAGCATGACCTTGGGAAAGATGCGGCTGGGCTCGTGCGTTTCTTCGGCCATGTTGACCGAATCCTCAAAGCCCACCATGGCGAAGAACGCCAGCGCGGTGGCTGAGGTGACCGCCAGGAAGACGCTCTTGTCTTCGGGTGTGTCGAAGGCGATCACGCGCGAGAAATCCGCCTGCCCACCCGCCATGGCGTAGAAACCCAGCAGGATCACCATCAACAGGCCCGATAGTTCGATCAGTGTCAGCACGACGTTTGCCTTGACGCTTTCGGCCGCGCCGCGCAGGTTCACCAACATGACCAGCAACATGAAGCCGAGTGCGCCGAAGGTGATCCAGGTTTTTTCTGCTTTGATGCCAAAGGCAGCGAACATGTTGGCGGCAAAGGCCTGCGAAGCCGTGGCGGCTGATGTCAGCCCCGAGCTCATGACGGTGAAGCAAACGATAAAGGTCAGGAAGTGCACGCCGAAGGCTTTGTGCACATAGAGCGCCGCGCCGGCGGCACGAGGGTACTTGGTGACAAGCTCGAGGTAAGACAGCGCGGTCAGCAAGGCCACCGCGAAAGCCACCAGAAAGGGCAACCACGCCGCGCCACCGACTTCAGCCGCCACCTGGCCGGTCAATGCATACACGCCTGTACCAAGGATGTCGCCAACGATGAACAGCAACAATAGTTTGGCGCCCATCACGCGCTTGAGCGGCGCATTATCTGTGGACGCGGCGATCGTCTCGTTTGTGGCCATATTCTTTTCTCCTCTTTCTTGGACTTTGCGGGGGGAGGCGACCCGAAAAGTCTAAGGCGGGGAGGGTGTAGACAGTGCTACAACGGTGCAACGAAATGTCTTAGTTGTTGGGATTCGTAGGATGGGTGCAGCGCGAGATTCAGGGCAGAAGAACCCCAGTGCAATTCGCGCGAAACCCATCAAGCAGCGTCGGAGTCTGGGGAAATTTGGCCACACGGTTGTGTGGCTGGATTAGCGCTGGTTCCAGTGCTGCATGATGGGTTTCGCGCGAAAATTTTCGGGTTCCTTCTGCCCGTTTTCGCGCGCTGCACCCATCCTACGATTCATATCCGGTTGGGGTTCGTAGGATGGGTGCAGCGCGAGATTCAGGCCAGAAAGACTCAAGTGCAATTCGCGCGAAACCCATCGATTCACGCCTTCAATTCTGGTGGCAGTTTCCGCAGGCTAGCCGGTGTGCGCGATAGCTTGATCGGCGAGCCTACGCCTTTGTATTCGCCTTGCTCCAGCACCATGCCGCGATGCTTCGTGTGCGGATGCGCCAAGGCTTGGTCCACCGTTTGCACGGCGGCGGCGGGGACGCCTGCGCGAAGCAGGCGGTCGGCCAGCGCCGACGCATTCTGACTCGCCAGCAAACTCGACAATTCATCGCGCAAGGCTTGCCGGTTTTGCAGACGATCGGCATTTGTCGCATAGCGCGCATCCGCCGCCAGCCCCGGCGCTTCAAGCACCTGCGTCATCAACGCAAACTGCCGGTTGTTGCCTACGGCAAGAAAAATCGGTCCGCTGGCGGTGGGCAGGGTTTCGTAAGGCGCAATGTTCGGGTGCGCGTTGCCGCTGCGCTTGGGCACCTTGCCGCTGTAAAAAAAGTTGGCGGCGTGCGGATGCAACAGCGACAGCGCGCAGTCGTACAGCGTGATGTCCAGGAATTGGCCCAGGCCGCTGCGATGGCGTTCGTTCAGCGCCAGCAACACGGCGACCGCGGCGTTCAGTCCGGTCACCATGTCCACCACCGGCAGACCCACGCGCGTGGCCTCGCCGTCGGCTTCGCCATTCACGCTCATCAAGCCGCACATGGCTTGCGCGCAGGCGTCGTAGCCGGGCAGCCCGCCCAAGGGGCCATCCGCGCCAAAGCCGCTGACGCGGCAATGCACCAGCTTGGGAAAGGCCTGGCTCAGGCTGTCATAACCCAGGCCCCACTTTTCCAACGTGCCGGGCTTGAAGTTTTCAACCAGCACGTCGGCGTCGGCCAGCAGATGGCGCAGCAGTTCCTGGCCCGCCGGTTGCGACAAGTCCAGCGTCATGCCTTCCTTGTTGCGGTTCACGCCGATGAAGTACGACGCCGTGTCGCCCAGGAAGGGCGGCCCCCAGCCTCGGGTTTCGTCGCCGCCCGGGGGCTCGATCTTCAGCACGTCGGCGCCGTGGTCGGCCAGTATCTGCGTGCAGTACGGGCCGCCCAGCACGCGCGACAGGTCGATCACTTTGCAGCCGGCCAGCGCGCCGGCGTTCGGAAGAGTAGGGGCCATGGAATCTCTGCTTCAGTCGATGGAAACGTTGGCGCTCTTGATGAGTTCGCGCCACTTGGGGACTTCGGCCTTGATGAAGTCGGCCAGCCCTTGCGGCGTCTGGTCCTTGGCCGCCACGATGCCTTGCGAACGCAGCGCCTGCTCGACGGTGGGGTCCGACAACGCGGTCTTGAACGCCTGGTTCAACGTGTCCACCACATCGGCCGGCGTGCCCTTGGGCGCGACGATGCCGAAGAAGACGCTGACGTCATAGCCCTTGAGGCCTTGCTCGGACAAGGTGGGCAAATCCGGCAGCGCGTCCGATCGTTGCGCGCTGGCCAGGCCGATGGCGCGCAGCTTGCCGGCCTTGACGTGGGGCAAGGCCGTGAGGATGTCGGTGAACGACATGGACACCTGTCCGCCCAGCAGGTCATTCAGCGCGGGCCCCGTGCCCTTGTAGGGGATGTGCATGATGTCGGTGCCGGCCATCTTGTTGAACAGGATGCCTGCCAGGTGCGACGATGCGCCGTTGCCCGACGACGCGTAGCTGAGCTTGGTGGGATTCTTCTTGGCGTAGGCGATCAGCTCTTGCACATTGTTGACCGGCACCGACGGGTTCACCACCAGGATGTTGGGCAGATGGCCCAGGCGGATGATGGGTGCGAAGCTGGTTTCAGGGTTGTAGCCCTGGTTCTTGTACAGGCTGACGTTGATGGCCAGCGGGCCGGACGTACCGAACAGCAGCGTATAGCCGTCGGGCTTGGCCCCCGCCACGTATTCCGATCCGATGTTGCCGCCCGCGCCGCTGCGGTTTTCAACAATGACGTTCTGCTTGAGCGGCTCGCGCAGTTTCTCGGCCAGGCGGCGCGCCATGGCGTCGGTCGGCCCGCCGGGCGGGAACGGCACGACCAGCGTGATGGGGCGGGCGCTGGGAAAGGCGTCGGCGGCCAGCGCGGACGTGGCCGGCATGACGGCGGTAGCCGCGGCCATAAGCAAGGGGGCAATAAAGCGTTTCATGGTGGTGTCTCCTGTGGGGAAGGCGCGCCGGCTGTGCCGCCGGCGTCGGATTACAGCGCGTACTGCAAGATGGCCTGGCAGGCCGCGCTTTCGTTGGGGGGAATGGCATAGGGGTCGCGCGGCGCCAGGCGGTGCAGCAGCACCTGGTCGGCCAGTTGCGCACGGCTTTCCAGCCCGGCGCCCGTGGCTTCCCAGCGCAGCGCGGCCATGGACACGGCGTGGTACAGCAACGATGCGGCCTGGCGGGCCAGTTCATCATGGTCGCCCGCCGCCGCGTGTTCGGCCAACGCAAAGCTCTTGGCCAGCGCCTCTGCTTGCAGTTCGGCCAGATCGGTCGGGCAGGGCACGCCCGCCGCCAGCAACTGGTCGATGTGCGCACGCAGGGAGGGCAGCGAATTTTCTTTCTTGATGGCGCGCAGCACGTCCAGCGCTACGATGTTGCTGGTGCCTTCCCAGATGGATCCCAGATGTGCGTCGCGCACCAGGCGCGGCTCGGTCCATTCCTCGATATAGCCGCAGCCGCCGCGCACTTCCATCGCGTCGCCCGTTACCTTGCGGGCATCGCGGCAGGCGCGGAACTTGATCAGCGGTGTCAGGATGCGGGCAAGCGCCGGGTCGGCCGTGCCCTGGTCGGCGTCCGCCAGCGCGCGCGCTGTCTGGAACATGACGCTGCGCGCCTGTTCGGCCCATACCGTCATCTTGACCAGCTGGCGCTGCATCAGCGGCATGTCGATCAGTCGCTTGCCGAAGGCGCGGCGGTGCTGCGACACGTAGATGGCTTCGGTCACCGCGCGGCGCATCAGCCCGGTCGCGCGCATGCCGTTGGACAGGCGCGAATTGTTGATCATGTCGGCCATCTGCTTGAAGCCGCGACCACGTTCGCCCACCAGCCAGGCTACGGCCCCTTCCAGGCGAATCTCGCCGCTGGCCATCGAGCGCGTTCCCAGCTTGTCCTTTAAGCGCAGGATGCGGTAGTGGTTGTGGCTGCCATCGTCCAGGTCGCGCGGCAGCAAGAAGAGCGACACGCCCTTCAGGCCCGGCTGCGGCTCGCTGCGCGCCAACACCATGGCGAAGCCCGCGTCGGGGTTCGAGCAGAACCACTTGTCGCCATGGATGCGCCAGGTGCCGTCGGCCTGCGCTTCCGCGGTCACTTCCGTGGCGCTCACGTCCGAGCCCGCGCCCTGTTCCGTCATGAACATGGCGCCTTGGCGCAGCGCGTCGAAATCCTGGGTGGTGACTTGCGGCAGCACGCGCTCGACCAGCGCGGGGTCGCCGAACTTGCGCAGCGTGCGCGCCAGCGAATCGGTCATGCTGACCGGGCAGCACAGGCCAAATTCGGCCTGCACGAAAAGGTGGCTAAGCGCGTACTTGGCGCTGGCCGGCATGGGTTCGGGCCAGCCCAGCACGCCGCCGCGATGCGACAGCGCGGCCAAGCCGAATTCGCTGTAGGCCAGCCGTTCAAGCTCGACATAGGCGGGATGTTTGTCGACGCGCGATTCGTCCGCGCCCGCGCGGCTGCGCACGGACAGGGTGGGCGGATGCTTGTCCGCCGTGGCGGCCAGTTCGTCCATCACACCGCCAGCCAAACCGCCCAGGCGTTCCAGGTGCGGCAGCAGATGCGTGTGCAGCGCGGCGGGCAGGTAACGCTGGCTTAGCGCGGCGGCATAAGGGTCCGCGCTGAATAGATTCAGGCCGCGTGAATCCGGAACGGGCGTGGCGGCGGGGGCAACGGGGCGGGCGGGGGCGTCCATGGCGGCATCCTGCGGAAAACGGGGAAGATGGCCGATGTTGCGCGGGTAGATTAATCTATGCAAATACCGATTTTGTGTAGAACAATCCATAAAAAATATAGATAGGGGGAGACCATGGATCTGGACCCGCGCCTTTTGCGCTACTTCATCGCGGTGGCCGAAGAGCGCCACTTCAGTCGCGCCGCCACGCGGCTGCATATTTCCCAGCCCCCGTTGAGCTACGCCATCCGCCAATTGGAAGACAACGTTGGCGCTCGCTTACTAGCGCGTACCAGCCGGCATGTGGAACTGACCGACGCGGGCCACGTGCTGTATCGCGAGGCCCTGACGTTGCTGAGGCAGGCGGAAGAGGTACGCACGCTGGTGCAAAGGGTGGACGCGGGCTTGCGGGGCCGGCTGCGCATCGGCTTCGTGGGGTCGATGCTGTATCGCGGTCTGCCGACGCTGTTGAATGCCATGCGGGCGGAGTTGCCCGACGTTGAGCATGTGCTGACTGAACTGAATTCCCACGAGCAGATTGAAGCGGTGCGGCGTGGTGAGCAGGACCTGGGCTTTATCCACGCCAACCCGGTGCCCGACGAGGTGCTGGCGCGCGACCTGATCGCGGAACCCTTCGTAGTATGCCTGCCGGACTCGCATCCACTGGCGGGCCGCCAGTCGCTACGTCTTGCCGAACTGGCCAGCGATGACTTCGTCTTCTTCGCCCGGGCGGCATCCCCCAGCTATTACGAAACCGTGCTGTCCATGTGTGTGGCGGCGGGGTTCATGCCGGTGATCCGGCACGAAGTGCGCCACTGGCTGAGCGTGGCGTCGCTGGTGTCGCAGGGTTTGGGCGTGTCGATCGTGCCGGCCTGCCTGTCGCGCAGCGGCCTGGCCGGCACGCGCTTCATCGCCTTCGCGCATGACGCGCGCTCGGTCAGCCAGGTGATCTGGCACGCCGGTGCGCGCACGCCCTTGCAGCAAAGGGCGATGGCGCTGGTAGAGCGCCAGTTTCCATCGGCCGCGACCCAGGCCGCGGCCGACTGAAGACCCGCGCAATACAGATCAGATCAGCGGAACACCACGGTCTTGTTGCGGTTCAGCAGGATGCGGTGTTCCACATGGCTGCGCACCGCGCGCGACAGCACCAGCGATTCAATGTCGCTGCCCACCTGGGTCAGGTCGGCCGCCGTCATGGTGTGGTCGACCCGTTCGATGTCCTGGTCGATGATCGGGCCTTCGTCCAGGTCCGACGTCACGTAGTGGGCGGTGGCGCCAATGATCTTCACGCCGCGCGCATGCGCCTGGTGGTATGGGCGCGCGCCCTTGAAACTGGGCAAAAAGCTGTGGTGGATGTTGATGGCGCGGCCATTCAGCGCGCGGCACATGTCCGCCGACAAGATCTGCATGTAGCGGGCCAGCACCACCAGGTCGGTGTTGGACTGGTCGGCAATTTGCAGCACCTGCTTTTCCTGTTCCGCCTTGGTGTCCGGCGTTACGGGCAGGTAGTGGAACGGGATGCCGTAGGACGCGGCCAGGCTGGCGTAGTCGTTGTGGTTCGACACAATCGCAGCCACTTCCGCGTGCAAATGCCCGCTATGCACCCGGAACAGCAGGTCGTTCAGGCAGTGGCCTTGCTTGCTGACCATGATCAGCAGACGCTGCTTGCGGCGCGCGTCGTGTAGCTTCAGGTCCATGCCGTAATCCACCGACAGCGTATCCAGCCGGGCGCGCAGGTCGTCGGGGTTCACGGCCACGGGCAGGTCGAAGTGCACGCGCAGGAAGAACTGGCCGGTTTCCTCGTCGCCGAACTGCTGCGAATCCAGGATGTTGCAACCCAATTCGAACAACAGGCCGCTGACGCGGTAGACGATGCCGGTGCGGTCGGGGCAGGACAGGGTCAGGATGTAGTCGTTGTGCTGCATGGTGCGGGAATAGGCCAGGGTAAGGATAAGAGGGGATGGGTGGAATCAGGCTCAGGCGCTCAGGCGCGCCAGGGTTTCTTCCGCCAGGGCCAGGCTTGAGGTCAGCCCGGGAGATTCAATGCCGAACAGGTTTACCAGGCCCGGCACGCCATGCACGGCGGGGCCGGCAATGACGAAGTCGGCGGCGGGCTCGTGCGGGCCGGAGATCTTGGGCCGGATGCCGGTGTAGCCGGGCGCCAGCGCGTTGTCGGGCAGGGCCGGCCAGTAGCTGCGCACGGCTTCATAGAACACGTCGGCGCGGGCCGGGTCCAGCGTGTAGTCCTCGGTGCCGATCCATTCGGTGTCGGGGCCGAACTTTGCCTGCCCGCCCAGGTCCAGCGTCAGGTGCACGCCCAGGCCGGCGTGTTGCGGCACGGGGTAGATCAGGCGCGAGAACGGGGCGCGGCCGGACAAGGTGAAGTAGCTGCCCTTGCACAGGTAGTCGGTGGGAATGCTGGCGGGCGGTACGCCGTCGATGCCGCGGGCCAGCGCGGGCGCTTGCAGCCCGGCTGAATTGATCAGCACGTTGCAGGTCAAGGTCATGGCTTCGTCGCCGCCGAATTGCAGCTCGAAGCCGCCTTCGGGGCGCACGCGGCCAGATACCAGCGGCGTGTGGAAGACGCATTGGCCGCCGGCGTTTTCGGCGTCGCCCTGGAACGACAGCATCAGGGCATGGCTGTCCACGATGCCTGTGGACGGCGACACCAGCGCGGCGGTGCATTGCAGCGCGGGTTCCAGGCGCATGGCTTCTTCGCCCGAGATGAATTGCAGGTCGTCCACGCCATTGGCGCGGGCGCGCTGCGCAATGCCTTCCAACTGGGCCGCCTGGTCACGGTCGGTGGCGACGATGAGCTTGCCCAGGCGCTTGTGCGGCACGCCGCGTTCGGCGCAATAGGCGTACAGCAGATGCTTGCCGCGCACGCACAGGCGCGCCTTCAGGCTGCCTGCGGGGTAGTAGATGCCGGCATGGATGACTTCGGAATTGCGCGAGCTGGTGCCCGTGCCGATGGCCTCGGTGGCTTCGGCCACCAGCACTTCGCGGCCGGCCTGCGCCAGCGCGCGCGCGATGGCCAGGCCGACCACGCCCGCGCCGATAACGATGCAATCCACATCCGCGCTCATGGTGCTTTCCTTTCAGAGCGGGTACCGGCCGGCGTCAGGTCGAAGCCGCCCGCGTGAAATACCAGCGGCGGCTCGTGGCTGTGGCCGCAGCGTTCTACTTCGCCCACCATGATGATGTGGTCGCCTTCTTCGTAGCGGCTGCGGTTGCGGCATTCGAACCAGGCGGCGCAATGGCCGTCCAGCATCGGCGTGCCGCCCGGCGCGTAGTGCACCGTCAGGCCGGCATAGCGGTCGGGCGTCTTGCCGGTGGCAAAGCGCCGCGCCAGCGCGATCTGCTCGGCGCTCAGCACGTTGACCACGTACCGTTCGCACTGCTCGAAGATTGCCAGCGACGACGACGCGCGCGACAGGCTCCAGAGGATCAGCGGCGGGTTCAGCGATACCGAGTTGAACGAGCTGACCGTCAGGCCGATGGGGGCGCCATCAAGCCCGGCGGCCGTCACGACCGTTACGCCGGTGGCGTAGCGACCCAGCGCGGTGCGGAAAAAAGCGGCGTCAAAATCAGGGGAGGAGGCGGGCATGCAATCGGTAATTGGGCGGGCGCGGCAAGGCGCCCGGCATCAGGGCGACAGGCGTTCGATCTTCCAGGCCGAGCCGTCGGCTACATAGCGCAGACGGTCGTGCAGGCGCGAGGGCCTGCCTTGCCAGAATTCAATGGCGGTGGGCTTCAGGCGGTAACCGCCCCAGTGCGGCGGACGCGGCGGCTGTTCGCCAAAGCGTTCGCGGAATTCCTTTTCACGGGCTTCCAGCGCTTCGCGGGTAATGGGCTGGCTCTGGGGCGAGGCCCAGGCGCCGATGCGCGAACCGGCGGGGCGGCTGTGATAGTAGGCATCCGATTCTTCGGGGGCCACTTTTTCCACCACGCCTTCGATGCGGACCTGGCGTTCCAGCGGCTGCCAGAAAAACAGCAGGCTGGCGCGCGGCTCGGCCAGCAGGTCTTGGCCCTTGCGGGATTCGTAGTTGGTGAAGAACGTGAAGCCGCGCTCGTCAAAGCCCTTGATGAGGACGATGCGGGCGCTGGGCTGGCCACTGGCGTCAACCGTGGCCAAGGTCATGGCGTTGGGTTCGGGCACCTTGGCGGCCAGGGCTTCGTCGAACCAGCGGGTGAATTGCTCGAACGGCGAGGCGGCGGCCTGGCTTTCCAACAGGACGTTCTTTTCGTAGCTTTGACGCAGATCGGAGACGGACATGGAGGCGTGGGATTCAGCGTGGATAACAGGGAGTTTATACCGCCCGGGTGGCCGTTCCCTTATTGACCCCGCGCAGCCTCGGGCATGTTTTCCGCTTGGGGGCGGCCAGTGACGCGCTCAGGCGCCTTCTGGCAGGGTGTGTCCGTCTTCTTCCAGCAGCCGCGCGATGGCGTCCAGCCGGGCGTCGTGGATGCCGGCGGCGCGCAGCGCCTGGGCCGTTTGCACCACGTAATCGGTGCAGGGGCCATAGCGGCCAGCCGCGCGGCGCACAATGGCCAGCAGTTCGGCGTCGGGCAGCGCGCGGATGTAGGCGGGGTTGTCGCGGTTCATGATGAAGACCAGGGCGCGGACGGTGCCGGCGTCGGTCGTGCAATTGATCCAGCGGGGCAGGTAGGCGCCGGTGGACATTTCGCGTTCCCACAGCGCCGGGAAGTAAGCGGGTACCTGGCTGCCGGCCAGGCGGTAGACCACGCCCCGGCACGAGCCGCCACGGTCCAGGCCGAACACCAGGCCGGGGCATTCCGGCGTGCCCCGGTTCACGCGCGACCACAGGCACAGCGCCCGGTGATGACCGCGCAGGGTGGCCAGCCGGCGTTCCATGAAATCAAAATCAGGGCGCCAGATCAGTGATCCGTACCCATATACCCAGACGTCTTCCCCGGCTTGCCAATGGCGCAGCGCGTCATCCAGCGATGCCTGCCTTTCCTCGGGCGTCCAAAGACGGAAGGGCAAGCTGGCGCCGGCAATGCCGGAGGCGGGGGAAGAAGACTGCATGGTCAAAGCTCTACGGTTTTCGTTCAGAGTCGAGCGGGGGATTGCGATTGGCCCAACCGCCCGCCATCAAGGCCAGCGAATAGGCCCAGAACAACGGGGCGACGCCAATTACCGCACCCAGCGCGCCGAAGGTCAACGGCAGGGATACCTGCGAGCCGTTGATCAGCGCCATGCGCAAGCCCACGGCTTCGGCCGCGCGCCCGGGCGGGCTGTGCTGGTGCAAGAGGGAAAGCATACTCGGTTGGCAGCACCCCAAGGCAAGCCCCAGGATGAACGACAGCACGATCAGGACGCTAACGTCGGTGAAAAGCGGGTAAAGCAGGAAGTCGATGGCGGCCGTGGCCATCGCCACCCGCACCAGCGTCCACGAGCGCACCCGGCGCATGATCAGCGGCAATACCAGGCGGATAACGAAAGTTGCCGCCGCGAAGGACGCCAGAATGACGCCGATGGTGGTGGCGGACAGCCCGATCGCCACGCCAAAGATCGGCACCACGAACAAATGCGTGTCCCACGCGCCGGACAATATGGTGTTGACCATCAGGATGCGGCGCAGGGCGGGCACCGCCAGCAGTTCGGTCACGCGGCGGCGCTGCGCTTCCTTGGCGCCCGACAGTTGCGAATCCACCGCCTTCAATTGGTGACGCAAGGCGTACAACCCGATGCCGGACAGGATGGGCCCCAACGCCAGCAAGCCGAACGCGGTACGCGTGCCCAGGTTGTCGATGGCCAGTCCGGCGATCAGCGGCCCCGAAAATCCGGACGCGGCCAGCGCCAAGGACAGGAAGGAAAAGTTGCGCATCCGTTGCGCGGGTTCAGCATGGCCCAGCAGGTCTTGCGTGGCCACCTGATGCAGCATGAAACCGATGCCGATACAGCAGGACGCAATCAGCAAGGTCGTCTGAGTCTGCGAGATAAACGGCAAAGCGGTACCGATCGCCACCAATGACGTGCCAATGACGAGCGGGCGCACGATGCCCACCCGATCGACCCAGCGCCCCGCGCGCACCGAAAACAGCATGGGCAGCACCGCGAACACGGCAACCAGCATGCCTACCTTGAACGTGGACAACCCCATTTGCAGGGCCGTCAGGGATACGGTGATGCGTCCCCCTGTCAACGCCACATGATTCATCATCGCCAGCAGGCACAGCAGCACCGCCCCGGAAAATTCCGGGGAACCAGAGGGCGAGGAGGGGGATCTGTTGGAGGTAGACACGGCGTTAACTGCATTCATTCTGTTCGTATCGTCCCCCTATGTCGAGGCGCGCTTTTTTTGCAGCGCCGCATATTGTTCTTGAGCGTGTTAACAAGATAGGCGCCATCTAGCGGCCAAGTTGCGCGCTTACGGTGCAAGATCGCGGCAGGTTGTCGGCATGTTGACGGCGGGCGCCCGGGGCGGGTTTCACGCGCGGGTCGTTGGCGTTGTATCGTTCACGCAACGGAACAATCCAAAGCGCGTTGCGCCGCGCGGTGCAACGCTAGTGTTTTTTTCCCGTTTCAACCGACGACAGCCGGTTGATTGGCCATCCCGCCCGTTTAGGATGGCGTCCTGGTTCCGCAATACGGGCGGCGTGGCTCGCCCCTTATCCACTGGTGCAATGAAAAAGTCCCGCAGTAAGTTCAAACGCTACGCAATCATCGCCGTCGTGATCCTCTTGGGGGTGTGGGGCCTGCGAGCCGCGTTCTTCTCGGCGCCGCCGCCACCCACTTTCGCGGTGGCGGAAGTGACCCGGGCCAATCTGGAAGACAGCGTGCTGGCCAGCGGCACCATCGACGCCATCGAGCGGGTCAGCGTGGGTGCCCAGGCCACCGGCCAGTTGAAGTCCTTGAAAGTGGAACTGGGCGACCGCGTCAAGAAAGGCCAACTGGTTGCCGAGATTGACGACCTGACCCAGCAGAACGACTTGCGCAACGCCGAAGCCGCCTTGCAGACCCGGCGCGCCGAGCGGGCCGCCAAGGTCGCCATGCTGAAACAGGCCGAGCTGGCGTTCAAGCGCCAGCGCCAGATGCTGGCGGCCGACGCCAGTTCGCGCGAAGCCTATGAATCCGCCGAAGCCACGCTGGGCGTGACCCGTGCCGAGATCGCGTCGCTGGACGCCCAGATCGCGCAGGCTGAAATCCAGGTGGATACGGCCAAGGTCAACCTGGGGTACACACGCATTGTGTCGCCGATCGACGGCATGGTGGTGGCGGTGGTGACCAAGGAAGGCCAGACCGTCAACTCGATCCAGAGCGCGCCCACCATCATCAAGGTGGCCCAGGTGGACACCATGACGATCAAGGCGCAGATTTCGGAAGCCGACGTCACCCGGGTCAAGCCGGGGCTGCCCGTGTACTTCACCATTCTGGGCGAGCCCGACCAGCGCTATCACGCCACCCTGCGCGCCGTGGAACCCGCGCCGGACTCCGTCCAGAAAGACGACGCCACCACGTCGATGACCTCGTCCAGCAGCAGCTCCACCACCGCCGCCGTGTACTACAACGGCCTGTTCGATGTGCCCAACCCCGACGAAAAGCTGCGCATCTCGATGACCGCGCAGGTGTTCATCGTGCTGGGCGAAGCCAAGGACGCCGTGGTGGTGCCCGCCTCGGCGCTGGGCAAGCGCGGTGACGATGGCCGTTATGCCGTGCGCGTGGTCCTGGAAGACAACAAGACCGAGGTGCGCCAGGTCAAGATCGGCATGAACAACAACGTCCAGGCGCAGGTGCTGGAAGGGCTGGAGGTGGGCGACCGGGTCGTGTCGGCGGATTCCGCCCCAGCCGTTGGCGCAGCGCCGGGGGCCTGACATGAGCGGTCCGTTGATCGCGCTGTCCGGGGTGCGCCGCGAGTTTCCCGCGGGCGACCAGACCATTGCCGTCCTGAAAGACGTCAACCTGACCATCGAGGCCGGCGAAATGGTCGCCATCGTGGGCGCGTCCGGTTCGGGCAAGTCCACGCTGATGAACATCCTGGGCTGCCTGGACCGCCCGACCCGGGGCGACTACCGCGTCGACGGCCGCAGCACGGGCGAGCTGGACCCGGACGAACTGGCCGAACTGCGCCGCGAACATTTCGGCTTTATCTTCCAGCGCTATCACCTGCTGTCCGACCTGAGCGCGCAGGGCAACGTCGAAATGCCCGCCGTCTACGCCGGCAAGCGCCGCGAGGCGCGCATCGACCGCGCCGACCAACTGCTGGAACGGCTGGGCCTGGGCGACCGCTCGGAACACCGCCCCGGCCAGTTGTCCGGCGGCCAGCAGCAGCGCGTGAGCATCGCGCGCGCGCTGATGAACGGCGGCGACATCATCCTGGCCGATGAACCCACCGGCGCGCTGGACACGCACACCGGCCAGGAAGTGCTGCGCATTCTGGAAGAGCTGAACGCCGCCGGGCACACCATCATCATCGTCACGCACGACATGAACGTGGCGCGCCACGCGCAACGCATCATCGAGATCAGCGACGGCGAGATCGTGGCGGACAAGCGCAACCCCGACGCCCCACACCGGGACGCCGCGCGCGACGCACCGCCCGAATTGCCCAGGCGGCCCGCCTGGCAGTCGTACCTGGACCGCTGCGGCGAAGCCTTGCGCATGGCGCTGCTGTCCATGAACGCGCACCGGCTGCGCACGTCGCTGACCATGCTGGGCATCATCATCGGCATTGCCGCCGTGGTGTCGGTGGTGGCGCTGGGCGAGGGCTCGCGGCGCAAGATCCTGGAAGACATCAGCGCCATCGGCACCAATACGGTGGAGGTCTTTCCCGGCAAGGATTTCGGCGACGAAAAGGCCGTGAATATCCGCACGCTGGTCGCGGCCGACGCCGACGCCTTGGCGCGCGAACCCTATGTGGACAGCGTCACGCCGGAAGTGGCCACCAGCAACACGCTGCGCTATCGCAACGTGTCGGTCAACGGATCCATACAGGGCGTGGGCGAACAGTACTTTCGCGTGCGCGCCATCAAGCTGGCGCAGGGCAAGTTCTTCGACGAAACCAGCGTCGTGCGCCGGGCGCAAGAGGTGGTGATCGACGACGGCACGCAGCGGGCGCTGTTCGGCTCGCACACGGAGCCCATCGGGCAGGTCATCTTCCTGGGCTCCATGCCGGCGCGCGTGATCGGGGTGACCGCCAAGAAGGACTCGGTGTTCGGCAACAACGAGTCCCTGAACGTCTGGATTCCCTACACCACGGCCTTGTCGCGCGTGCTGGGCCAGCAGCACCTGAAGAGCATCACGGTGCGTGTCAGCGACGCCACGCCGCCCGTCGCCGCCGAAAAGGCCATCGAGCGCGTGTTGATGCGCCGCCACGTGGTGAAGGATTTCTTCGTGTTCAACACGGACGCCATCCGCAAGACCATCGAACGCACCACCGCCACCATGACGCTGCTGGTGTCGCTGATTGCCTTGATCTCGCTGATGGTGGGCGGCATCGGCGTCATGAACATCATGCTGGTGTCGGTCACCGAGCGCACCCGGGAAATCGGCGTGCGGATGGCGGTGGGCGCGCGGCGCAGCGACATCATGCAGCAGTTTCTGATTGAAGCCGTGCTGGTCTGCCTGATCGGCGGGGCGCTGGGCATCATTCTGTCGCTGGCCCTGGGCGTGCTGGTGTCCAAGGCCACGGGCGGCTCGTTCCAGATGATTTATTCCACGGCATCGATGGTGGCGGCATTTACGTGCTCGACGCTGATCGGTGTGCTTTTTGGCTATTTGCCGGCGCGCAACGCAGCGCGCCTGGATCCCGTCGAGGCGCTGGCCCGGGAATGAGGACGATGAAAGCGGTTTCCCTGAAATGCAAACCTGTCGTGCGGACGTTGGCGCTGGCTCTGCCTTTGGTGCTGGCCGGCTGCGGCAGCTTGCTGCGCACCGACTATGAACCGCCGCTGACCCAGACGCCCGCCGCCTGGACCTACGGTGGAGCGGCAGACGGACAAGCCGGTGCCCAAGTCCCCCTGGCTGACGGCGGTGCGTGGTGGCGCAATTTCAACGACCCGGTGTTGAACGGCCTGGTCGATGCCGTCCTGGCGCGCAATAACGATCTGGCCGCAGCCGCCATCCGCGTGCGCCGCGCGCAATACCAGGCGGGCCTGACCGAAGACAAGCTGATCCCGCAGTTGGGCGGCGACGCCAACGTGACGCGCAACCGCAACCTGTATGGCGACCGGGCCATCACGCGCGCCAACCAGGCGCAACTGACCGTCAGCTACGAAGTGGACCTGTGGGGCAAGCTGTCGCGCCAGCGCGATGCGGCGCAATGGGAAGCGCTGGCCACCGAGCAAGACCGCCAGTCCGCCGCCTTGTCGCTGGTGGCCACCACCGCCACGCTGTATTGGCAGACGGCCTTCATCAACCAGCGCATTGCCAGCAGCGAGGAAAGCATCGCCTACGCGCGCCGCACGCAAGACCTGGTGCGCGCGCAATACGCGGCGGGCGGCGCGTCGGCGCTGGAACTGGCCGAAGCCGAGCAGACCGTGGCCAGCCAGCAGGCAGCGCACACCCTGCTGGTGCAGCAGCGCGTGGAATACACCAATGCGTTGACGATTCTGTTCGACGGCCCGCCCGACCGCAGCATGGCCAACCCGCCCAGCTTGCCGCAGTATCCGCTGCCCGAGGCGCGCGCGGGCGTGCCCGCGGACCTGCTGAGCCGTCGCCCCGACCTGCGCGCCACCGAGCTGCGCCTGCGCGAGGCGCTGGCTACCGTGGATGCCACCCGCGCCAGCTTCTACCCGCCGGTGACGCTGACGGGTGCGGTGGGCAGCGCCAGCCCCACGCTGTCGAACATGCTGCAAAACCCCATCGCCACGCTGGGCGTAGGTCTGACGCTGCCGTTCCTGCAATGGAACCAGATGCAGTTGAACATCAAGATCTCGAAGGCGGATTACGAAGAGCGTGTGGTCAATTTCCGGCAGGCGCTGTATCAGGCCATGGCCGATGTGGAAAATGCGCTGTCGAATCGAACCCAGCTGGCCTTGCAGGCCGAGCAGCTTGCGCGGTCGCTGCGCGCGGCGCGCGAGGCCGAGCGCCTGTACGAGGTTCGGTATCGGGCGGGGGCGGTGTCGTTGAAAGACTGGCTGGACGCGCAGGAAAAACGGCGCACGGCCGAGATTGCCCGCGATGAGAACGGCCTGAACCGCCTGGTGAACCAGGTGACGGTGTACCAGGCGTTGGGCGGGGACGATGCGGTCTGAGGCTGGAGTTGAAGTTACAAGCTTGATGCCTGCCCTAAAATAGCCGCCATGAACTCGCCCGACCACCCAGCCCCCTCCGCCGATCTGGACCGCCGTTTCGGCGGTCTGTCCCGTTTATATGGCCCCCAGGCGCCCGCCCGCCTGCAAAGCGCGCACGTTGCCGTGGTGGGCCTGGGCGGCGTGGGGTCCTGGACGGTCGAAGCCCTGGTGCGATGCGGCGTGGGCGCGTTGACGCTGATCGACCTGGACCACATTGCCGAATCCAACGTCAACCGTCAGATCCATGCACTGACGTCCACGCTGGGGCAGTCCAAGGTTGATGCCATGGCCGAGCGGGTGTTGGAGATCAACCCCGAATGCCGCCTGACGCGCATTGACGACTTTGTGTCGCCCGAGAACGTGGCCGAGGTCTTGCCGGGGCCGTACACCGTCATCATCGATTGCACCGACCAGGCCTCGGCCAAGATCGCCATGATTCTGCATGCGCGCGCGCTGGGCGTACCCATGCTGCTGTGCGGCGGCGCGGGCGGCAAGACCGACCCGCTGGCCTTGCGGGCGGGCGACCTGTCGGCCGCGGTGAACGACGCCTTGCTGGCCAAGCTGCGCAACAAGCTGCGCCGCGAGCACGGCTTTCCCCGCGCGTCCGACCAGAACGGCAAGGCGCTCAAGCGCGTGCCGAAGATGGGCGTGCATGCGCTGTGGTTCGACCAGCCGGCCATTCTGCCGGACGCCTGGACCCGCCCCACCGAGGGCGAAGACGATATGGGCGCGGCGGCGCAGAGCCCCGCGCCGCAGGGTTTGTCTTGCGCGGGTTACGGGTCGGTGGTGACGGTGACCGCGGCCA
The DNA here is from genome assembly GCF_003994415.1 of Achromobacter spanius. NCBI lineage: Bacteria > Pseudomonadati > Pseudomonadota > Betaproteobacteria > Burkholderiales > Alcaligenaceae > Achromobacter > Achromobacter spanius. Next base: position 1,180,318 of record NZ_CP034689.1, read on the forward strand.
TGGGCATGGCGGCGGCCAACGAAGCGTTGCGGATGGCGATCTGAACGCGGGGCGCCCGGGTTGCTATCGCGGTGGCCACGTGGACTGCGGCGTCGGTAGTCGCAGCGGCCGCTACATTCCCACGAACACCATCCCGTCTTCGATCCTGACCGGGTAGGTCGCCACGTTCTCGCGCAAGGGCGAACATAGCGCTCGCCCGTCGCGCACGTCAAAGCGCCCCTGATGCAGCGGGCATTCGATTTCATGGCCGGTCAAGAAGCCATCGCATAAGCGCGCGTTGCCGTGCGTACAGAGGTTGTCGGTGGCGTAGACCTGGCCGTCCACGCCATACAGCGCGATTTCGCGGTCGCCTGCCTGCACGGCGATCACGTCGTCTTCCGGCACATCGGCATGGGCGATGGCCTTGATCCATTGGGTAGTCATAGTCATGGCGGTGATCCTGGCTAGGCTAGATGGGGTAGATAAGCGAATTGGGCACCAGCTCGCTGTCGAAGATGCACAGCCGCGATTCAAACTTCAGCCCGTCCGGCGTGCTGCGCACCACGTCCAGGTAGCGGCCCACGTTGAACACCGTGGTGAACTGGTTGGGCTTGGTGCGAAAGACGGCGTAGTTGGCTTCGGATTCGATGCGGTCACCTTGCACCGACAACACGCGCGGCGCTCCCATCACATGGCGCTGGTAGTAGGGGTCGTGGAAGATCGTTTCGGTGGCGCCGTAGATACGGTCTTTCAACATGGCGCGGCTTTCGAACGACATGGTGGCCAAGGGGTAGCCGCGTTCGTGGTTCTCGCGGGGCAGCACCTTGTAGGTGCAGTCTTCCAGAAAGAAGTCCGGCCACTTCTCCCATTGCTCGGCGTCCAGCGCGGCGGCGTAGTCGGTGTACAGGCAGGTCAGGCGGTAGTAGAGCGGAAAGTCCAGCATCGTCATGCCTCCATTACGCGGCGCCAATACGCGTACATGCCGCGTATCAGCGTTTCGGTCACCATGTGGTCGGTGTTCTCGGCGGTCTTGCCGCCCAGTTCCGCCACGCTGCGGTGCCACGGTTTCTGTTCAAAGCCTGATTGCGAAAATTCAATCACTTCGCCGTCGTCCGCCGATACGAAGCCGGCCGGGCCGAACAGGTTGGCCTGGCGCAGCCGCCGTCTCGTCATCTCGGGGGTGTCGTCGGCAAAGCCGAAATGCGTCCAGACGAAGTCAAACGCGTCATGGCCCACGGGCTGGATGTGGCGGGTGGACAGCGAATTGACCTGCTGCTGGATGATGACGCTGGGAAACAGCGTCATCAGCACGGCAGTGGGGCCGTTCCACCACGGCTCCGGCACGATGTCCAGGAAGCGGTCATCGTTCAGCGACATCTGTTCCTTGAAGCTGGACACGCCGCTGGTCACGCTGCCCTTGCCGCCCTGGCCGCGCGTGGAAATCATGGCGGCGTGGCGGAAATGGCGGTCCATCTTCAGTTCCGACCGGTTGTCCGCGCGCCACAGGCCGAAGGTGACGAACCAGGTGTGCAGCAGGCCGGGGTGATAGGGGTCCTTGATGTTCTCCTGCATCAGCTTCCAGTTGCCCGGGATGCGCTGGCGGCTGTAGCCATGGATGACCAGTTCACGGCCATCGAAGACACGGTCGAAATAGTGCAGGATGTCTGGCCCCAGATAGTCTTCCAGCGGTTCGGCGTCGTGGTCGAACGAGGCGAACACCACGCCGTTTCGACAGGCCACCGCCAGCTTGGTCAGACCGTGGTCTTCGGTCTTGAAATCGGGCGGCATGCCGCCGTTGACCTTGCCGTCTTGTTTGACGCCGCGCCGGAAGGGTACGCCGATAAGGTTGCCTTCCAGGTCGTAATTCCATTGGTGATAGGGGCAGACGAATTCGCTGCGGTTGCCGGCGCGTTCACGGCAGAACTGCACGCCGCGATGAGCGCACACGTTTTCCACCACGCGCACCTGGCCGCTCTGGCCGCGCAGCAGAATCACTGATCGTTCGCCGACAGCGGTGCGCTTGAAGTCGCCCGGGTTGGGAATTTCAGCTTCCAGGCCGACGTAGCACCAGTGCGCCCGGTAGAAGAAGCGTTCCAGCTCGCGCTGGTGCAAGGCGGCGTCGGTGTAGACGCCAAAGGGAATACGGTGGGAACCGTCGCCCTGCCAGGGCGGGTCGATGTGCATGGCTTGTCTCCTATTTTTATTGCTTCATCATCGGGCAGGCGATGAAATAAATAAATAGAATCTGATCAATAGAAAACATCACCAAAATCAATATTGGTGGAGACAAACGCATGAACCTGAAAGACGTGGACCTGAACCTGCTGGTCGTCTTCAACGAACTGCACAAGCACGGCCGGGTGTCGGCCGCCGCGCAGAGCCTTGGTATCTCGCAACCTGGGGTCAGCAACGCGCTGAGCCGCTTGCGCAAGCTGCTGGGCGATGAATTGTTCCTGCGCACCTCGCGCGGGATGGTGCCCACGCCCTATGCCGAAGCGCTGGCGCAACCCATTGCGGATGCCTTGGGCGCGCTGCATGGCACGCTGAACGCACGCGCCGTGTTCGACCCGGCGCGCAGCGAACGGGCGTTTGTGATTGGTGTGAACGACGTGGGCGAAACCTATTTCCTGCCGCGCTTGATGCGGGCGCTGGACTCCGCCGCACCGGGCGTCACGATACGCACGGTGCGGACCACGTCGATCGATGTGCGCGATGAGATGGAACGCGGCCGTATCGACCTGGCCATGGGCTTTCTACCCAGTCTGCAAAGCGGTTTCTTTCAACGCAAGCTGTTCAGCCAGCCCTATGTGTGCATCTTCCGGCGCGACCATCCGCTGGCGCGCTCGGGGGTGACGGCCAAGCAGTTTCGGGCGGCCGAGCATGTGGCGATCGTGTCCGAGGGCACGGGGCATGGCGTGGTGGACGAGGTGATTGCCCGCGCGGGCATCCGCCGCCGCTTGCGGCTGACGGTGCCGCACTTCATGGCGGTGGGGCCGGTGCTGCAAGCCACCGACATGATCGCGGTGGTGCCGCGACGCTTTGCCGATTGCGCCTGTACGCCCTTCGGGCTGGCCACGGCGCCTTGTCCGGTGAAGATTCCGGAGTCGGTTATCAATGTGTTCTGGCACGCCCGCAACCACCGCGAGCCGGCCAATCAATGGCTGCGCCAGGTGGTGGTGGACCAGTTCGCGGATCAGGACGGAGGGGTCAGGCTTCCCGCAGCGTGACGGTGAACCAGCCGCGCAGCGCGTTGGACAGGCGGATTTCCTTGGCCTCGTGCAGGTCGTCCAGCGTCAGCACGCGTTCGCGGGCGTTGGCGGTGTCCAGTAATTCACCACGTTGCACGCCAGGCAAACAGCCGCTGGACACGGGCGGCGTGCACCAGCGGCCGTCCAGCAGCAGGTAGACGTTGCTGCGGCTGCCTTCGCAGAGCTCGCCGCGTTCGTTCAGGTAGAGCAGGTCAAAGATGTTGGGATGCGCGGGCAACCATTCGATGGTCTTGGTGTACCAGGGCCGGTGCGTGGTCTTGTAGCGCAGCAGCGGTTCGGACGACCGCAGCGTTTCAGGCGCCAGCATCACTTCCTGCACGGCGGGCAGCGGGGGCAGCGGGGCGGTCTGGATATGGCGGCTGCCGTCGCGGGCCACCAGCAGGCGCAGCCGGTGCGGGCCCGGCGTGACCAGGCCCATGGCCGCGATCATGATGTCGCCTTCAATGGCGCGCCCAGCCCATGCGTAACCCAGATCCTTGCAGGCGGCTTCCAAGCGCTTCAGATGGCGCGCCAGCAAGGGCACGCGCTGTTCGGCATCGACCAGGATGGTCTCGATCAGTTCGGGTTGCATGGGACGCTCCTGGAAAATCGCGGTTGTGGACCGCGCTCTATGCTACTACCGAGTGGTGGGTCGCGGGGGCGTGGGCGTGGCGGGTCGCGGGACATGGTCGTAGGATGGGTGAAGCGCGGCAGGGCCGCCCCAAGAACACCTTCGTCAATCGCGCGTAACCCATCAATCGGCGCCGGATATATCACCAACGCTGCATGATGGGTTACGCGCGGCAGATGTTCGCGTTCTTGCGCACACCATCGCGCGCTTCACCCATCCTACGATTGCGGGTTGCGGATTGCCGACATGCGTCGCGCCAGCCATCACCCCCGCAATATCCGCGCTTTCCAATGGCATTCCTGCCATTCCTCCGCGGGGTCGGAATCGTGCACTATCCCGCCGCCTACGCTATACACGCCGTGGCCGTGGTCATCCAGCACCAGCGTGCGGATCGCGACGTTCAGTGAAAAATCGCCATTTGGCGCCAGCCAGCCTACGCTGCCGCAATACAGACCGCGCGGGGCGGTTTCCATTTGGCGGATCCGGCGCATCGCGGCTACCTTCGGGGCGCCGGTAATCGACCCGCAAGGAAACAGCGCATGCAACACCTCTTGCAGCCCGGCCCCCGGCGCCTCGGCGGATACCGTTGACGTCATGGTCCAAACCGTGGGGTAGCGTTCCAACGAAAACAGCGCATCCACCTTGACCGAACCCGGCTGCGCCAGGCGGCCCAGGTCGTTGCGCAGCAGGTCCACGATCATCAGGTTTTCGGCGCGGTTCTTCTCGCTGGCCAGCAAGGCCTGGCCCAGGCGCGCGTCTTCGATCGGGTCGGGATGGCGCGGCGCGGTGCCTTTCATGGGGCGGGTCGTCAGCCGCGATCCCTCACGCCGCACAAACAATTCAGGCGAAAACGACAGCACCGTGCGCTCGCCATCCTGAATGAAGGCGCCATGCGCCACCGGGTTGCGCGCGGCAATGCGCCGGTACAAGGTGGCCGGGTCGCCCTGGTATTGCAGGTCCAGCGGCTGGGTGTAATTGACTTGATACAGCTCGCCGTCTTCGATCAGTCCGCGTATGGCGTCAATCTGGCGCACGTAGTCGGCCTCGGTCATGCGCGGCGCGGGCAGGCTGATGGCGGCGGGGGCACTGGCGGCGTCCGGCGCGTCCCAGGGGGTGTCGTCCCCCTTACGTTCGAAGACCAGCGCCGTCAGCCGGGGCCGGCCGTCGTCTTGCGGAGGCGTCCAGGGGCCGGCCGGCGCGGCCAGGGTGGCTTCGGGCAGCAGCCATTCGCCCAGTTCATAGTCCAGCAACAGGGCCACCCAACGCCCCTGTTGCCGCGCGGCCTCGATGGCCGCCAGCGCGGGCGCGACGTCGGCGGCGGTGCGCGCTTCGATCCGGGAACAAAAGCCCTCGAACCGAAACGCGCGACCGGCCAGCCGGTCTTCAAAACGACAATCCATGCTTGCTACCGCGCTTGATGTGCCAGGAATTCCGTCAGGACACGGCCGGTGTGGGAATGATCGGCCAGGGTCATCACATGTTCCGGCGAGCCTTCGGCCACCAGTTGGCCGCCGCCCGTGCCGCCTTCGGGGCCCAGGTCCAGCAGCCAGTCGGCTTCGGCGATGACGTCCAGATTATGCTCAATCACCACCACCGTATTGCCGGCTTCCACCAGGCGATGCAGCACGTGGATCAGCTTTTCAACGTCGGCCATCGACAAGCCCACCGTCGGTTCGTCCAGCACGTAGAGCGTGTGCGGAATGCGCGAGGCGCGGCCGGTCTTGATCAGCCCGTCGGTCAGACGCGCCTTGGACAGCTCGGTCACCAGCTTGATGCGCTGCGCCTCGCCGCCCGACAGCGTGGGCGACGGCTGGCCCAGCGTCAGGTAACCCAGGCCCACGTCTTGCATCAGTTGCAGCGGGCGGTGGATCTTCGGATGCGCCGCGAAGTAGCCGATGGCGTCGTCCACTTCCATGGACAGCAGCTCGCCTGCGTTTTTGCCGCGCATCTGCACGCTGAGCGTGTCGCTGTTGAAGCGCGCGCCGTTGCAGGCGTCGCACGGCACTTTGACGTCGGGCAGAAAGTTCATTTCGATGGTGCGCATGCCCTGGCCTTCGCAGATGGGGCAGCGGCCGTCGCCGGTGTTGAACGAGAAGCGCGCCGCCGTCCAGCCGCGCATGCGGGCTTCGCGGGTGTCGGCGAACTGCTTGCGCACGTCGTCCCAGAAGCCCACATACGTGGCCGGGCACGAGCGCGGCGTCTTGCCGATGGGGGTCTGGTCCACTTCCAGCACGCGGTCGATGGCTTCCCAACCCTTGATGCTTTCGCAGCCGGCCCAACCCGGCGCCTTGCCTTGCGACACGGCTTGCATCAGATTGTCCAGCAGCACTTCGCGCGCCAGCGTGGACTTGCCGGAACCGGACACGCCGGTCACGACGCTCAGGCGGCCCACGGGGATCTTGGCGTCCACGCTGCGCAGGTTGTGCAGGCGCGCGCCACGGATTTCGATCATGGGCGTGTCGGCCTCGACCGGACGGCGGCCTTGCAGCGGATGCGCCAGCGGCGTCTTCAGATAGCGGCCGGTGATGGATTCCGGCGCGTTCATCACGTCTTCCACCGTACCTTGCGCCACGACCCGGCCGCCACGGATGCCCGCGCCGGGGCCGATGTCGATCACGTGCGAGGCGCGGCGGATGGTGTCGTCGTCATGTTCCACCACCACCAGCGTGTTGCCGTTGCCTTCCAGGCGCGCCAGCGCGTCCAGCAGGATGCGGTTGTCGCGCGGATGCAGGCCGATGGTGGGTTCGTCCAGCACGTAGCAAACGCCTTGCAGGTTGGAACCCAGTTGCGCGGCCAGACGGATGCGCTGCGCTTCGCCGCCAGACAGCGTGGGCGCGGCGCGGTCCAGCGCCAGGTAGTTCAGCCCCACTTCCTGCATGAAGTTCAAACGGCCGCGGATTTCCGTCAGGATGTCGCGGGCGATCTCGCCTTCGCGGCCGCGCGCCACCAGCCCGGTGAAGAAGGTGTGCGCGTCCGACACCGGCAACGACGCCAGTTCGGCAATGGACTTGTCGCGCCAGCGCACGGCGCGCGCCACACGGTTCAGCCGCTGCCCATCGCATTGCGTGCAGGCCTTGGCCTCGCCTTCATACCAGGCGTTCCAGGCGGTTTCCTCGCCGGTCTGTTCTTCGTCAAAGCCCTGCAATTGCAGGCCCGTGCCGTAGCAGCCCGTGCACCAGCCGTGCTTGGAGTTGTACGAGAACAGGCGCGGGTCGGGTTCGGGAAAGCTGGTGCCGCAAGACGGGCACGCGCGCTTGACCGAAAAATGCTGCTGCTGCAAATCGCTGTTCAGCGCTTCGTGCAGCTTGTTTACCGGCCATACCACCGACATCACGCCCTGGCCGTTTTCCAGCGCGCTCTTGACGGCGGCGCGCAGGTCGGCTTCGTTGGCCGGGTCCACCACCACGTCTGCCACGGGCAGTTCAATGGTGTGTTCCTTGTAGCGGTCCAGGCGCGGCCACGGGGCCACGGGAATGAACTCGCCGTCTACGCGCAAGTGCGTATGGCCCTTGGAACCCGCCCACTTGGCCAGGTCCGTGTAATAGCCCTTGCGCGCGGTCACCAAGGGCGACAGCAGCCCGATGTGCACGCCCTTGTGGTCACGCAGCAGGCGGGCCACGATCTGGTCCGTGTTCTGCGGTTCAACGGCCACGTTGCAATCCGGGCAGTACTGCGTGCCCAGCTTCACATACAGCAAGCGCAGGAAATGGTGGATTTCCGTCATCGTGGCCACGGTGGACTTGCGGCCCCCACGGCTGGTGCGCTGTTCGATGGCCACGGTGGGCGGAATGCCGAAGATGGCATCCACGTCCGGCTTGCCGGCCGGCTGCACGATGGCGCGCGCGTAGGCGTTCAGCGATTCCAGATAGCGGCGCTGGCCTTCGTTGAACAGGATGTCGAACGCCAGCGTCGACTTGCCGGAGCCGGACACGCCGGTGATCACGGTGAATTTGTCGTGCGGGATTTCAACGCTGATGTTCTTCAGGTTGTGCTCGCGCGCGTTGCGGATCTCGATCGCCATATTGCCTTGGCGACGCGCGCGCATCACGGACTGCAGCGGCGTGCCGTCGCCCGCGCCGGAGGCCACGGCGGCGTCGTTGTACACGGCGGTAGGCTCGGCAATGCGCGCGGTCAAACCGGCTTGCTCGACTTCTTGCGCGTCGATGTCGCTGGTGACCACCACGTCGGCCGGCAGGATGCTGACTTCGTAATCGCGCAGGGCTGCGCCCGTGTGCGACTTGGGGTTGTCCATCAGGTCTTGCGGCGTGCCCACGCCGATCAGCAGGCCGCCGGCGTCGCCGCCTTCAGGGCCCAAGTCGATCAGCCAATCGGCCGCGCGGATCACGTCCAGGTTGTGTTCGATGACCAGCAGCGTGTGGCCGGCGGCCAGCAGCTTGCGGAAGGCGCGCATCAGCCGCGCCACGTCGTCAAAGTGCAGGCCGGTGGTGGGTTCGTCGAACAGGAACAGGCTGCCCTTTTTGGCGACCTTGGCTGTGGAAATACCGCTGCGGGCGGCTTCGGCCAGGTGGCCAGCCAGCTTCAGGCGTTGGGCCTCGCCACCGGACAGCGTGGGCACGGGTTGCCCCAGCCGCACGTATTCCAGGCCCACGTCGGCCAGGGGCGCCAGGCCGGTCTGCACGTCGCGCAGGCCCTTGAAGAAGTCCAGCGCTTCGCTGACCGTCATGGCCAGCACTTCGTCGATGGATGCGCTTTTGCCCAGATGTTCGACACGCACTTCCAGCACTTCGGGGCGGAAGCGCTTGCCGTCGCAGTCGGGGCAACGCAGGTAGACGTCGGACAGGAACTGCATTTCGACGTGTTCAAAGCCGGTGCCGCCGCATGTGGGGCAGCGGCCGTCGCCGCCGTTGAAGCTGAATGTGCCGGCCGTGTAGGCGCGTTCGCGCGCCAGCGGGGCCTGGGCGAACAGCTTGCGGATGGCGTCAAAGGCGCCCACGTAGCTGGCGGGGTTCGAGCGCGCGGTCTTGCCGATGGGGGTCTGGTCCACCATGACCACGTCGGCGATCTGTTCGGCGCCCAAGAGGCGGTCGAACGCGCCGGGCGCTTCTGACGGCTTGCCCTTTTGCTTCAACAGCGCGGGGTACAGCACGTCTTGCACCAGCGTGGACTTGCCCGAGCCGGACACGCCCGTCACGCAGACCAGTCGGCCCAGCGGCAGTTCAACGGACACGTTCTTCAGGTTGTGCGCGTTGACGCCTTCCAGCAGCAGGCGCGGCGTGTTCGCCGCCACCGGCATGGGGCGCGGCGCTTCCACGCGCTGGCGCGCGCCCAGGTAGTTGCCCGTGAGCGTATCGGCCGCGCGCAGCTGTTTCGGCGTGCCGTCAAAGACGATGTAGCCGCCGCGTTCGCCAGGGCCGGGGCCGATGTCGATGATGCGGTCGGCGGCCACCATGACCTGCGGGTCGTGCTCTACCACCACCAGCGTGTTGCCGGCGTTGCGCAAGCGGTGCATGACTTCAACCACGCGGTGCATGTCGCGCGGGTGCAGGCCGATGGACGGCTCGTCCAGCACGAACAGCGTGTTCACCAGCGAGGTGCCCAGCGCGGTGGTCAGGTTGATGCGCTGCACTTCGCCGCCCGACAGCGTGCGGCTCTGGCGGTCCAGCGTCAGGTAGCCCAGACCCACGTCGCACAGGAACTTCAGGCGCGCGCGGACCTCGGTCATGAGCAGGTCGGTGGCGGCGTCCAGCGCGCCCGAGAACGACAGCCCGTCAAAGAAGCGGCGGACCCGTTCGATGGGCAGCAGCATCACGTCATGGATAGACAGGCCCCCGATGTTATTGAGTTGGTCGCGCGACCAGTTGGCGCCCACCGGCATGAAGCGCTGATAGCGGCCGTCTTCGGGCGGCAGCACGGTGTCGGCTTCTTCCTTGGTGCCCAGGCGCCACAGCAGCGCGTCGGGTTTCAGGCGCGCGCCGTTGCAGGTGGGGCAGGGCGTATAGCTGCGGTACTTGGACAGCAGCACGCGCACGTGCATCTTGTAGGACTTGGTTTCCAGCCAGTCAAAAAAGCGCTGCACGCCGTACCACTGATGCTTCCAGGCGTCGTTGCCGCCCTTCCAGTCGGGCGTGCCATAAAGCACCCAGCGCTTGTGTTCTTCACTCAGGCTTTTCCAGGGCACGCCCAGCGGCACGCCCGCGCGCGGCGCGTACTTTTGCAGTTCGTCCTGGCATTCCTTGTAGGACGGCGTGGTCCACGGCTTGATGGCGCCTTCCATCAAGGTCTTGTTTTCGTCGGGGATGACCAGGCCGAAGTCGATGCCGATCACGCGGCCAAAGCCCCGGCACGCTTCGCAGGCGCCCAGCGGGGAATTGAACGAGAAGCTGCTGGGCAGCGGGTCGGTGTATTCGATGTTGCAGTCGGCGCAGTGCAGGCGGTCGCTGTATTTCCAGATGTGCGCGTTGTCGCCGTCGGCGTTCACGACGTAGACGGCCAGGTGCCCGGCGCCCATGCGCAGCGCGGTGTCCAGCGCTTCCATGACGCGTTCGCGTTCGGTGCCGGCAAAGCGGAAGCGGTCTTGGATGACGTGCAGGATGCGGCGTTCTTCGCCGGCGTCCTTGGCGGCTTTCGCTTTCTTGGCGCCTTTGGCGGGCTTGGCGACGGTGGCGCGCGGCACGGCGGTTTCCTCGGCGTGCACGCGGGTGTAACCCTGCTGCTCAAGAAAGCCGCGCACTTCGTCTTCGGTGAAGTTGGCGGGCACGGCGATGGGGAACGTCACCACCAGGCGCGGGTCGCCGGCCACGGCGGCGCGTTCGGCAAGCGAATGGTAGATGGAGTCGGGCGTATCGCGCCTGACCACCTTGCCGCAACCCCGGCAGTACAGCCGGGCGCCGCGCGCGAACAGCAATTTCAGGTGGTCGTTCAGCTCGGTCATTGTGCCGACCGTGCTGCGCGAGCTGCGCACCGGGTTGGTCTGGTCAATGGCGATGGCGGGCAGGATGCCTTCGATGCGGTCAACCTGGGGCTTGTCCATGCGGTCCAGGAACTGGCGCGCATAGGGCGAGAAGGTTTCCACGTAGCGCCGCTGCCCTTCGGCGTACAGCGTGTCGAACGCCAGCGAGCTTTTGCCGGATCCCGACACGCCGGTCACAACGACCAGTTCGCCGGTGGCAAGGGTAAGGTCCAGGTTCTTGAGGTTGTTCTGGCGTGCGCCAACAATGCGGATTTGGGAGCTCATGGACGGTATCGTAGCCTGAGGTAGGCGCCTGCCCGAGCGATAACCCTTCGCTGGTTCCAAGCGCGGCGATATGGAATAATTGCCTATATTGTGAGGCGCGTGTCCATATTATGGACAAAACTAGGCGGTGTAGCTGTACAAATAAACAGTATCGCAGATTCGTCTGATATTCGTGCTGTTTGCCTTGCGAATTCTGCGGATTCATCAGCGCAGGCGTTGCTGATGGCGCATTGCCACATTTGGGGACGAACTTGTTGGAAACCAAGGTCGCGGGCGCCGCGGCGTTTGCGAAATTCATGGCGGTGCTGCAAGCCGTGGCCGATGCGCCCGAGCCTCCCACCGCCGCGCTGCTCGCGCGCACTTGCGGCTATCCGCGTCCCACCGTCTACCGCATCGTGGCGGCGCTGGCCGAGCAGGGCATGCTTACCGAGTCAGGCGGCGCCTATCGCCTGGGCACGCGCCTGATGTCGCTGGCCAGCCGCGCGTGGTCGCAATTTGACCTGCGCGCCGCCTTGGCACCCGACTTGCAGGCGCTGCGCGACGCTACCGGCGAAACCGTCCATCTGGCCGTGCCGGCGGGCCAGGAAATGATCTATATCGACAAGCTGGAAAGCCCCGGCCCGGTGCGTATGGTGTCGCGCGTGGGCTCGTCGGTGGCCTTGCATTCCAGCGCGGTCGGCAAGGCGTATCTGGCGGCGCTGGATGAGGCCACCCGTGAACGCCTGCTGCGCGGCCTGCCGCTGCCGGCGCGCATGCCCGGCACCGTCACCAGCCTGCCGGCCTTGCGTGCCGTGCTGGACGAAGCCCGCGGCCGTGGCTACGCCATGGACGACCAGGAAAATGAACCCGGTATCGTTTGCTATGGCGTGGCGCTGTGTGACGCGGCCGGCCGGCCCGTGGCAGGCGTCAGCGTCAGCACGCTGCTGTTCCGGCGGCAGCCCGAGCCGCAATCCGCCTATATCGATCCCTTGCTGCGGCTGCGCGATGCCGCCGTGGCCAAACTTGCCGTCTTGCCGGTGTCCGCCGGCGGCGCCTGACCGTCAGCCCCAGAGGAATTCCATGAACGCATCCGCTCCCCTCGCATCCAAGCTTTCCGCCCTGCTGGCGGCCCGGGTCGTGCCCGTGCTGCGCTATACCGATGCCGCCACCGCCGCCTATGCCGCCGAAGTGGCCGTGGCGGCGGGGTGCACCACCTTGGAACTGACCTGGACGATACCCGGCGTGACCGACCTGGTGCGCGCGCTGCGCGACAAGCACGGCTCCAGCCTGCTGCTGGGCGTGGGCACGGTGTTGGACGAAAACCAGGCGCGCGAAGCGCTGGTGGCCGGCGCCGACTTCCTGGTGTCGCCCGCCTTGGCCACCGACATCGTCGACCTGGCCCATGCCGCCGACGCCCTGTGCCTGCTGGGCGCCTTCACCCCCACCGAAGTGCTGGCGGCTCGCCGCGCGGGCGTGGACGTGGTGAAGGTGTTTCCGGCCGACACCGGCGGCCCCAAGCATCTGGCCGCGCTGAAGTCGGTTTACCCCGACACCATCTTCTGCCCCACGGGCGGCATCACGCAGGACAATATGGGCACGTATTTCGCGGCCGGCGCCGGGCTGGTGGGCATCGGCAGCAATCTGTATGACAAGGCCGCGTTCGCCGCGCGCGACACCGCCGCCCTGGTGGCGCAAATCACTCGCACCCGAGAGGCCGCCCATGGCTGACTTCGACTTCGACATCGTCGCGCTGGGCGAGCCCCTGGTTGAACTGAACCAGACCGAAAAGGGCCAACAGCAATACCTGCAAGGCTTTGGCGGCGATACGTCCAACGCCGTCATTGCGGCGGCCCGCCAGGGCGCGCGCTGCGCCTACCTGACGCGAGTCGGCAGCGACGCCTTCGGCGCGCAATTCCTGGACCTGTGGAAAACCGAAGGGGTGGATACCTCGGGCGTACAAAGCGACGACGACGCTCATACCGGCCTGTATTTCGTGCAGCACGGACCGGACGGCCACGCCTTCAGCTATCTGCGCCGGGGTTCGGCCGCCAGCCTGATGACGCCGGCCTTGCTGGACAGCGGGTTGATCGAGCGCAGCCGCTTCCTGCACGTGTCGGGTATCAGCCTGGCCATCAGCACCAGCGCCTGCGACACGGTATTCGCGGCCATCGAACGCGCCCATGCCGCGCAAACGCAGGTCAGCCTGGATTCGAACCTGCGGCTGCGCTTGTGGCCGGTTGACCGCGCCCGCGCCATCTTGCGCGAAACCATGCGCCAGGCCGACCTGTTCCTGCCCAGCATGGACGACATGCAGTACCTGACCGGCAACAACGACCCTGAACGCACGCTGGACTGGATCCGTGACGGCGGCGCGACCGGCGTGGTGGTGTTGAAGCTGGGCAAGGACGGTTCCATCATCGACGATGGCCAGACGCGCACGCCGGTGGCTGCCCTGCGCGTGGACGCGGTGGACGCCACCGGGGCGGGCGACTGCTTCGCGGGCAGCCTGCTGGCAAGGCGCTGCCAGGGCGATAGCTGGGAAGACGCGGTGCGCTACGCCAACGTCGCGGCGGCGTTGTCCACGCTGGGCTATGGCGCGGTCGACCCGTTGCCGCGGGCTGAACAGGTTCGGGAACGGCTGAAATCGCCAGGCGGCTGAACACCGTCCGGCAGGAAGAAGCGGTAACGGGGACAGGTTCAGTTCCGATCCTGATCGTCCCTTTTCCCTGCCATTGGCGCAGCCTTTGAATTTCAGGCTAAAATGCCAAGTTATCCGAATTTTTTCCGCCAGCCAGATTTCCGGTTGTGCGGTGACTTTTTTCCGCAAAATCAACAGGAGAATCAACATGGCTGAACGCAAACGCGTGCGTCGTAACACCCTGGAACGCCGTTGCCTGGGCAAGGCCTTCAAGCGCTTGTTCGTCAAGTCGCCCAAGGGTGTTTTCAAGATGCTGGAAAAGATCAAGCGCGTCTAATCAACGCTCCTGGTTTTGAAAAATCCCCGCAGGGCTCGCGCCTTGCGGGGATTTTTCTTTGTGGAAACGCTGCGGCGTTTCGCGTCAACCGCCCGCCGGCCCCAGTTTCGGGGTGATGAAATCCATGAACGCGCGCGTCTTCGCGGGTTGGATGCTTGACGGGAACACCACGTAGATCGAGATCGGGTCCACGGACCAGCCCGGCAGCACCCGCTTGAGCGAGTTGCGTTTGATGATCGGATCCAGCGCCTGGCAATGCGGCATGCGCGTAATGGCCAGGTCCAGCCCGGCCAGCATGCCGGCAATGCTCATGTTGTTGGCCGCCAGGTGGCCGCTGACCGGCACCACTTCGCTGACCGAGCCGTTGTGCAGCGTCCAGTTCGAATGGGCGTCGTCGATGGTGGTGCGCAGGCACTGGTGTTGCGTCAGTTCGCCGGGTGTCTTGGGTTCGCCGTGGCGTTCCAGGTAGCGGTCGGACGCATACAGGTAGTTGTCCAGCGACACCAGTTCCTGCACCACGGCGCCGGTCGGACGCCCGGAGGCGCCATTGCCATTGCCCGGGTCGATCGCGCCCGTGGAAAAATCCGAGTCCCGGCCAAAGCGCAGCACCACGTCAAACGGCGTGCCTTGGGCGTCGGACGCGGTCATCATGCTCAGGTCGAATTCGCATTCCACGTCCGGGTAGCGGTCGGTGAAGTCCTTGATGGTTTCGGGCAGCAGCCAGATCGCCAGGCTGAAAGGCATGGACACGCGCAGGTTGCCCGACGGGCCGCCCGACAGTGACAGCAGTTGTTCGTGCGCCAGCCGCGCCTCGTCAATCAGCCCTTGGCAGCGGCGCATATAGGCCGCGCCCGCCTCGGTCAGGTCCAGCCGGCGCGTGTTGCGGTTGATCAGCCGCAGGCCGATGGCGCGTTCCAGTTCGCTGATGCGCCGCGACAGCGTGGACGTGGGCATATCCAGCGCGCGCGCCGCCAGGCTGAAGCTCTTGCGCTTGGCCACCTCTACGAACAAGGCGATGTCATTGAGCTGGACGGTCGAAGCTTCCATAGGCATTCCGGTTTTTTGGCCGCACGAGTTTACGCCACTCCCGTCGGTGCCCTCATTCAAAAAAAACGTGATTGCTGCCCAAAAAATCCACGGGTTGACAGATTTGATTGCAAATTTGCATGCCGTGGCATCGGTTAGGCTGGGCATATCCCCTACACTTCAGGCGAAAAGAAGCAGACCAAGACCGCAGCGGTGGCATGAAGATCGCAAAGGGGCACAGCAGGCATGACCGATACACCAACGTTTTTCACCGTTCTGACGCCCACCTACAACCGGGCGGGCACGCTGCACCGGGTGTATGAATCGCTTTCCCGCCAGACATTCAGGGACTTCGAATGGGTGGTGGTGGATGACGGTTCCACCGACAACACGCACGAGTCGATTCTGGCCTGGCAGGCGCGCGCGGATTTTCCCATCCGCTATATCTGGCAGAACAACCAGCACAAGAAAACCGCCTTCAATCGGGGCGTGCGGGAAGCGCAAGGCCAGATGATCGTGGCGCTGGACAGCGATGACGAAATGCCGCCCGATGCGCTGGCCATCTTCAAAGAAGCGTGGGACGCCATCCCGCCCGCGCGCCGCGAGTCCTACGTGGCGATCACGGGCCTGTGCGCGCGTCCCGATGGCAGCATCGTGGGGGACCGTTATCCGCAGGACGTGTTCGACAGCACGGCGGTGGATGTGTATTTCCGGTATCGCATCAAAGGCGAAAAATTCGGCTGTATGCGTACCGACGTCCTGCGCAAATACCCCTTTCCCGAAGACGTCGCGGGGTTCGTGCCAGAAAGCCTGGTGTGGTGGGCGGTGGCGCGCGCGGGCTATCTCAGCCGCTTCATCAACCGCGTGGTGCGCACGTATCACGACACGCCGGGCGGCCTGTCACAAGGCGCCGTCTCGGTGGGCAGCAACGCACAGGGCCTGTATCTGCTGGCCTGGGACATGCTGCAGCACCACCTGGAATTCTTCCGCTACCGGCCGCGCGAATTCATCATGGCGGCCGCGCGGTACACGCGCTTTCGCCTGCACCTGAAGCACTCCGGCGTGCCCACGGCGGTGGGCGCGTACCGGCTGACCAACCCCATGGCGACGTTCATGGTGGCGGCGATGTGGCCCTTGGGCTATGCGCTGTACCGCCGCGACCGACGCCGCGGCGTGGCTTAGGGCGCAGTGGTCGCAGTGGGTGCGGTGGGTACGGCAGGCGCAGGCGCGCCATGTCCCAGGCCCAGGTACACCTCGACCACGCGCGGGTCCACCGCCACCTCGGCGGCGGGGCCCTCCAGCGTGACGGCGCCCGTTTCCAGCACATAGGCGTAGTCGGCCACTTGCAGCGCCGCGCGCGCGTTCTGCTCGATCAGCAAAATCGAAACGCCCATCTCGCGCAGCCGCGCAACGATGTGGAACACTTCGCGCACAATGCGCGGCGCCAGCCCCAGGCTGGGCTCGTCCAGCATCAGCAACCGGGGTTTGGCCATCAGCGCGCGGCCCACCGCCAGCATCTGGCGTTCGCCGCCTGACAAGGTGCCAGCCAGTTGGGCATGGCGCTCTTGCAGGCGCGGAAATAGTTCATAGACTTCCGCCAGCGTCTTGTCCTGGTCGCGCACCCCGCTGCGAAAGCGGTGAAAGCCGCCCAGCATCAGGTTGTCTTCCACCGTCATTTCGGCGAACAGCTCGCGCTTTTCAGGCACCAGGTTCATGCCGGCCGCCACCATTTCCTCGATCTCGGCATGTTCTTGCGGCTTGCCGCCGAAGACGATGCGGCCGGTGGACGGCAGCACGCCCATGATGGCCGACAGCAAAGTGGTCTTGCCCGCGCCATTGGGGCCGATCACGGTCACGATCTGGCCTTCGCCCACCGTCAGGCTGACGCCCGATATGGCTTCCACCTTGTCGTAGGCCACGCGCAGGTCGCGCACTTCCAGCAGATTCGCGCTCATCATTCCACTCCGCCCAGATAGGCTTCAAGCACCGCGGGGTTGTGCTGGATCTCGGCGGGCAGGCCCTCGGCGATCTTCTCGCCGAAGTCCATCACCACCACCCGGTCCACCAGGCCCATCACGAAGTCCATGTCGTGTTCAACCAGCAAGATGGCCATGCCCTCCGCGCGCAGCTTCTTCAGCAGGTCGGCCAGTTCACATTTTTCTTGATAGCGCAGCCCGGCCGCGGGTTCGTCCAGCAGCAGAATGCAGGGGTCCGACGCCAGCGCGCGCGCAATTTCCAGAATGCGCTGTTGGCCCAGCGCCAGCGAGCCGGCTTCGTCGTGCAGGTGCTTGCCCAGCCCCACCCGCTCAACCTGGCGCGCGGCTTCGGCCAACAGGCGCGCCTCTTCGGCCCGGTCCAGGCGCCAGGCGGCCGGCAGCACGCCGCGATGACCGCGCAGGTGCGCGCCGATGGCCACGTTTTCCAGCACGCTCATGCGGCCCAGCAAGCGCACGTGCTGGAAGGTGCGGGACAGGCCCAGCCGTGCGATCTTGCGCGCGCCCGCGCCAGCCACGGACTGGCCCAGCAGCGTCACTTGCCCCGACGTGGGCGTGTCCACCCCCGAGATCTGGTTGAACATGGTGCTCTTGCCCGCGCCATTCGGGCCGATCAGCGCCAGGATTTCGCCTGCGCGTATCTCCAGGTTCATGGCGTTGTTGGCGACCAGGCCGCCAAACTTGCGCGTCACGTCCACCGCCTTCAACACCACCTCGCCGCGCGCCGGCATGGGTTTGCGCGGCAGCGGTTCGGCATCCATGTCCAGGCGGCGCACGGGCTTCTTCACGCGGATCCAGCGCGTCAACAGCGGCCACAACCCGGTGCGGGCGCGGTGCAGCAGCAGCACCATGCCGAAGCCGAAGACGATGACTTCAAAGTTGCCCGTCTGGCCCAGCACCTTGGGCAACCAGTCTTGCAGCCATTGCTTGGCCACCGTGAACACGCCCGCGCCGACCAGCGCGCCCCAGACCTGGCCCGCGCCGCCGATAACGGTCATGAACAGGTATTCAATACCCATCTGCAAGCCGAAGGGGTTGGGGTTCACGAAGCGCTGCATGTGGGCGTACAGCCAGCCCGATGCGCAGGCCTGCAATGCCGCGATGATGAAGATCACCATGCGCGAACGCGCCGTGTCCACGCCCATGGATTCCGCCATCACGCGCCCACCCTTGAGCGCGCGGATGGCGCGGCCTTCGCGCGAATCCAGCAAGTTCTGCGTGGACCAGACCGCCACCAGCAGGAACGCCCAGATCAGGTAATAGATGTTGCCGCCGTCATGCAGCGACCAGCCGAACAGGCTGATGGCGGGAATGTCGGGAATGCCGGTGTGGCCGCCCAGTCCTTCGACGGAGCCGAAAGCGAAGTACAGCGACAAGCCCCAGGCAATCGTGCCCAGCGGCAGGAAATGGCCGGACAGCTTGAGCGTGATCGCGCCCAGCAAATAGGCGATGACCAGCGTCAACACCAGCCCGGCCAGCAAGGTCAGCCAGGGCGAGGCGCCCAGCCATGCCAGCCACGACGGCAGGGAGTCGGCGCGCGTGGTCAACAGCGCCGTGGTGTAGGCGCCCACGCCCACGAAGGCGGC
This sequence comes from Achromobacter spanius, assembly GCF_003994415.1. Taxonomy (NCBI): domain Bacteria; kingdom Pseudomonadati; phylum Pseudomonadota; class Betaproteobacteria; order Burkholderiales; family Alcaligenaceae; genus Achromobacter; species Achromobacter spanius. The sequence continues at coordinate 1,198,931 of NZ_CP034689.1, forward strand.
CTGGCCGAAGCTCGTCAAGCCGCCCACGCCGGTCAGCAGCACCAGGCCCAGCGCCACCAGCGCGTACAGCCCGATATAGTTCAGCAAGGTCACATAGAACGGCGGCAGGGCCAACGGCCCCAGCGCCAGCAGCGCCAGGAACACGAAGAGGATGATGCGGGGATTCATTCGTCTTCTTCCTCGACGTGGTGGCTTTTCAACGAGCGCCAGAGCAGCACGGGAATGATCAGCGTGAAAACGATGATTTCCTTGTAGGCGCTGGCCCAGAACGACGAGAACGCTTCGATCAGGCCGACCAGCACCGCGCCGGCCGCGGCCAGCGGGTAGCTGACCAGGCCGCCGATGATGGCGCCCACGAAGCCCTTCAGGCTGACCATGAAGCCGGAATCGAAATACATGGTGGTGATGGGGGCGATCAGGATGCCCGACACCGTGCCGATCAGCGCGGCCAGAAAGAACGTGGCGCGGCCCGCGAAGATGGGCGAAATGCCCATCAGCCGCGCGCCCAGCCGGTTGAATGCCGCCGCCCGCAAGGCCTTGCCGTACATCGACCGTTCAAAGAACTGGTACAGCACGATGATCAGCAGGGCCGACACCGCCACCACCCAGAGCGCCTGGCTGTTGACGTTGATGGGCCCCAGCGCCAGGCTGGCGTCGGAGAACGGCGCGGTGCGCGCGCCCTCGGCGCCGAAGGCCAAGAGCCCCAGGCCCACCAGCGCCAGGTGCACCGCAATGGACACGATCAGCAGCACCAGCGTCGAGGCCGAGGCAATCGGCTGGTAGAACAGCCGGTACAACTGCGGCCCCATCGGCACCACCAGCAACAGCGTCAACAGGGCCTGCACGGCCATCGGCAGTTGCGCCAGCGGCAGCCGGTACAACAAGGCCGCCAGGATCAGCGGGTAGATCGCCTTAGCCGCGATGCGCCAAAGCCCACGGGACCGGCCCGGGCGCTTGGCCCGGGCCATGAGGTCGGCCACGGCTTCGGCCAGCGCGAACGCCAGCAGCAACCAGACCAGCAGCACGGGCTTGCCGGCCTGGATGGCCGCCATGGTCAGCGCGCCGAAGGCGACGAACTCGCCCTGGGGGATGAACAGCACGCGGGTAACGGTGAAGACCAGCAGGATCGACAACGCCAACAACGCATAGATCGCGCCGTTGGTGATGCCGTCCTGCCCGAGTATCAAGGCGATCTGAGCATTCATGCGAAAAGGTCCAAGCCGTTACTTCACCAGCGTCCAGTTGCCGTCTTTGACGGTGATGAGCTCGCGGCCGCGGTCATCGAAACCGCTGTGGTCGGCGGCGCTCATGTTGTAGACGCCCTGCGTGCCCACCAGCTCCTTGGTTTGCTCCAGTGCGTCGCGCAAGGCGCTGCGGAATTCCTTGGTGCCCGGTTTGCCGGCTTTTTCCGCGATGGGCACGGCCTTTTCCAACAGCAGGCCGGCGTCATAGACGTTGGCGCCGAAGGTGGCGGGCTTGGAGCCGTTCAGCTTTTCGTACGCGGCGATGTAGTCGGTGGCGACTTTCTTGGACGGGTTGCTGTCGGGCATTTCCGGCAGCACCAGCATCAGGCTGGCGGCCAGCACCGTGCCTTCGACCTTCTTGCCGCCCAGCTTCAGGAAGTCGGGCAAGGCCGCGCCGTGGGTCTGGTAGAACTTGCCCTTGTAGCCCTGATCGAACAGCGTGGTTTGCGGCAGCACGCTGGCGGCGCCGGGGGCGGCCACCAGCACGGCGTCGGGCTTGGCGGCCAGGATCTTCAGCGCCTGGCCGGTTACCGAGCTGTCAAAGCGCAGATAGCGTTCGTTGGCGGTGATCTTGATGCCCTTGGCGGCGGCCAGACCCGAGAAAACCTTGTACCAGTTCTCGCCGTAGGGGTCGTTCAAGCCGATGAAGCCCACCGTCTTGATGCCGGTCTTGGCCATGTGGTCGACCAGCGCGCGGGCGATGATGTCGTCGTTCTGCGTGGTCTTGAACACCCACTTCTTCTGTTCGTTCATGGGCAGCACCACGGCCGCCGTACCCACCGGCGCCAGCATCGGCACGCCGGCTTCGGCGGCGAACTGGATCACGCCCATGGCGTTGGGCGAACCCGACGGGCCGATCAGCGCGTCCACGTTCTGTTCCGAAATCAGCTTCTTGAATGCCGTGACCGAGTTGGTGGAATCGCTGGCGTCGTCCAGCGAGATGTATTCCACCGTCAGGTCGCCAATTTTCTTGGGCAGGAGCGGCACGGTGTTCTTCTGCGGAATCCCGACCAGGGCGGTCGGGCCAGTGGAAGACGTGACGACGCCGACCTTCATTTGCGCCAACGCGGGCAGGGCGAACAGGGCGGCAACGGCGGCGGCCGTGACCAGGGGGAGTTTCTTCGACAGCATGGCAAAACCTCCGGATAGGGAGCAGAGTGGGGGTGCAGCTGAAAAGCGGAGAAAACAGAAACAGCGGGAACGCGGGAATTACTTGTTGCTTAAAATTTCTAACCTGCAAGGATCAGCACTGTAGACGGGCTCTGGGTGCTTACCTATCCGTCAAAACCCGAAGCAAGCATTGCGCGCAGCCCGCTCAGATGGTGATGGAGCTGACGCTGGCGCCACCACAGACGAACAGCGTCTGGCCGGTAACGAAGCTGTTGGCCGGGTCGGCAAAGAACATCACGGCGCGCGCCACGTCGTCGGATCGGCCCAGGCGCTTGACCGGAATGCCGTTGGCCAACTGCTTTTCGCGTTCGCTGCCGGGTTCGATCACTTCGTAGAACATGTCCGTCTGGATGGGGCCGGGCGCCACCACGTTGACCGTGATGCCGTAAGGGGCAAGTTCCAGCGACCAGGTGCGCGCCATGCCGACCATGCCGGCCTTGGTGGCCGAATAGGCGGTGCGGGTAGGCAGGCCCAGCGCGCCGCGCGACGACATCATCACAATGCGGCCGAAATGGCGTTCCTGCATGCCGGGTAGCGCCGCCTGCACCAGGCTGATCGCCGCGCCCAGGTGAATCTGGGTCAGGCCGTGCAGTTCTTCCTGCGTGACTTGCGGCAGCAGATTCGGCCAGATCACGCCCGCGTTGTGGATAACGTGGCTGATGGGGAATTTGGCGGCCGCTTCCTGGCCCGCTTGCGCGGTGGCCTCGGCGTCCAGCAGGTCCACCTGCATGTTGTGCAGGCGCGGGTGGCTGAAGTCGGCGGCGCGGCGCGCCATCGAAATCACTTCATAGCCGGCATCCAGCATGCTGCGGCAGATCTCGGCGCCAATGCCGGCGCTGCCGCCGGTGACCAGCGCTACGTGTGGTTGAGTCATGCGTGTCCTTGGTTACGTTGCCGTCTTCGTCAGGCTCAGGCTTTCGGCGCCAGCGCCAGCACGCGCAGCGGGCTGCCCGAGCCGCTGCGGATCTTCAGCGGGGCCGAGAAAATCACCGCGCCGGTGGGCGGCAACTGGTCCAGGTTGGTCAGGCATTGCAGGCCATAGCGGTTGTTGCCGTGCATGTAGTAGTGGCAGGGGTAGGGCGGGTTCAGGTGATGGGCCTGGCCGGCGTCGGTGCCCACGGACTCCGTGCCGAAGCCGTGCACGTCGCGCTCCTTGATCAGCCAGGGCACCACGTCCGCGTCCGGCCCCGGCGAATGCGCGCCGTCTTCCTGCATGTTCAGGTATTCAACCGGCTTGGCGCGCTTGGACCAGTCGGTGCGCATCAGCACCCACGAACGCGCGGGGATGCGGCCATGCTTCTCTTCCCAGGCCTTGACGAAGTCGATGGTCAGGAGAAAGTCGGGGTTGTCGCGGGCCTCGGCGGAACAGTCGATGACGCAGGCGCTGGCAATGAAGGCGTCGATGGGTATGGTGTCGACGGTGTTGTCAGGCTGGTCCTTGCCGCTGACCCAGTGGGCGGGCGCGTCGAAGTGGGTACCCGTGTGTTCGGAACACGAGAAGTTGTTCCAGTACCAGGCGGGGCCGCGCTCGTCATAGCGCGAGATTTCTTCCATGCGGAAGGGCCAGGCCTGGCCGAACTCCGGCGGCAGCACGATGGTGGGGAATTCCGGCGTCAGCGTCTCGGTCAAGTCCACCAGGCCGATGCGGCCGGTGACGAGTTCCGTCATGAATTGGGCAAGAATGTTCTGGCTCATGCTGCGGCTCCTGGGTGTGGGCGCGTCGCTTGCGCGATGCGCCGGAGGGAATCTGGGGCGTTGTCTTGGGGGCAGTGGCGTGGTGGGCGCGGTCAGGCGCCCAGCTCGCGTTCCAGCCCCTTCGGGTTGTCGGCTAGGCGTGCACGGAATTCTTGCGCCACGTCACCCACGTACACGTCTTCCACACCGTCCTTCAGCGCCCGCACGATGGCGGAGGCGATGGCGGCGGGGGCAACGCGCGGCGGCGGCGTGCGCTGTTCCCATTCGTGGTCGACCGGACCGGGGAATACATTCACCACCCGTACGCCCGCGCCGCGCATTTCGGCGCGCAGGCATTGGGCCAGCGACAGCGCGGCGGCCTTGGAAGCCGACCACATGCCGCGCGACGGCAGGTTCATGTGCGCGTAGATGGACAGCACGTTGACCCAGGCGGTGGCGTTGTTCACGCCGTCGGCGGCGCGGCCGCACAGGGCGGGGCCGAAGCTTTGCGCCAGGCGCATCAGGCCCAGCACGTTCACGTCCATGGCGTCGCGCGCGGTGTTCACGTCCTTGCGGTATAGCAGGCCGCCTTCGCGTTCCAGGTCGGCCGTGTTCACCAGGATTTCGACCTTGCCGCCGATGGAGGCGGCCAGCCGGTCCACGGAATCGGAGTCCGTCACGTCCAGGGCAACCGACTGCACGCGCGGGTCGGCGGCCAGCGCGTCAAAGGCGGCGTTGCGCTTCCAGGACTGCGCGTCGCCCAGGAATACCGTGGGGCAGCCCGCGTCCAGCAAGGCCCGCGCCACGGCCTGGCCCACGGCGGTCTTGCCGTCGGTGACCAGCGCGCGGCGGAATTTCGGGTCGCACGAGGTTTCGCGCAGGGTCTTGTCGTCTTCCATGTTGGGCGTGTTCCTTTCAGGCAGGGCGATCATCACGGCTTGGCCGCTGCGGTCCAGTTTCAGGGCCAGCCGCACGCGCGCGCCGTCAGCGCAGTCCTGGTGCACATGCGCCACGACGGACGGGCCGGCGTCCATCACGACGGTGCCGACGCGCCAGGGCAGGCGTTCGCGGAAATACAGGTCGTTGCTGTGATGCAAGGTGGTGCTGACCAGCAGCACGCCGTTGGGGTCGGCAGGGCGCCAGGGCAGGTGTTCCGACAGGCAGTGGCCGCAGACTTCGCGCGGCGGATATTGCACCGCGCCGCAATCGGCGCAGGTTTGCAAATCAAAGCGGCCTTCGGCGGCGGCGGCCGTCAGCCCCAGGGCCGTGCGGCTGCGCAAGCCGGGCGGCAAGGTGGGCTGGCGGGTGCGCGCAACCGGATTCTTCCGGGGCGGCTTGGCTAGCGGCTCGGTCATGCGTCGCTCCTTGCCAGAATGGCCGCGGCGGTGCACAGCCCACGGTCGTAATTGATCATGCCGAAACCGCTGACCATGCCGATGCGGGCATCCGGAACTTGCGTGCCGCCCGCCGTGCCGGTCAATTGGCGCAGCGCTTCGACCATGCCCAGGTAGCCGCCGGCGGCGCCCGCCTGGCCCACCGACAATTGGCCGCCGTTGGTGTTGAAGGGAAAGCTGCCATCCACGGTGAACGTGTGGTCGCGGACGAAGGCGGGTGCGGCGCCTTTTTCGCAAAAGCCCAGGTCTTCAATCTGCATCAGATTGATGACGGGGTAGTCGTCATAGGCTTGCAGGAAGTCCATGTCGGCCGGCGTGGCGTTGGCCTGGCCGTAGAGTTCATCCACGTCCATCGTCCAGCCGCCGCGCGTCTGGATCGGGTCGTCGATCCAGGCGTTGTGGCGTTCGATGGTGGACAGGATGCGGGCGTGGGGCAGGTTCAAGGCGCGGGCCTGCTCCTCGCGCATCACCAGGAAGGCGTCCGCGCCCGCGCAGGGCATCACGCAGTCGAACAGATGGATGGGGTCGGTGATGACGCGCGCGTCCAGGTATTGCTGCAACGTCAGCGGCTTTTTCATCAGCGCGTGCGGGTAGCGCAGCGCGTTGTCGCGTTGGGCCACGCACAGCTTGCCGAAGTCTTCGCGCGTGGCGCCGGTGGCGCGCATGTAGTGCGCGGTCAGCAGCGCGAAGCTGGCGTTGGGGCCGCCCGCGCCATAGGGGTAGACGGCGTCTTGTGCAAAGCGCGAGAACTGGCTGACGGTGTTGCGAAACGAGTCCACATGGTTGGTGTCGCCCGCGATGCAGGCCACGATGTTGGCGTCGCCCGCCTGCACGGCGCGTGCCGCGCGGCGCAAGGCCGCCACGCCGCTGGCGCCGCCCATGGGGATGTGGTCCAGCCAGCGCGGGCTCATGCCCAGGTGCTGGACCAGGCCCACGGCGGTGTCGGGCGCCAGCGTGAAGCTGGATACACACAGGCCGTCGACATCGGTCTTGGCCACGCCGGACTGCCGGATCAACGCTCCCAGCGCGCGACCCAGCCACCAGTGCGCGGCATGGGTGGAATAGCGCTCGTACGGAATGGTGACGGGCAGGGCCGCCACGATGCCGTCGTATCCCAGTCGGCTCATCGGGCAGGCTCCTGGCGTTTTTTCATGGCGTTGGTGTCGATGCAGCGCGCCGTGCCGGGCAAGGTCGGCGCCAGCGTTTTCATTTCGCCGCGCTGGATCTTGTTGGTGGTGGTCAGCGGCAGGCTGTCCACAAACGCCACATAGCCGGGCGCCTTGTAATAGGCCAGTTGTTGCAGGCACCACTGCACGATGCCGCGCGCGGCCTCGGTCATGGCGGCGTCATCGGCGGGCAGGGTTTCGGGCACGACGCAGGCCAGCACTTCGTCGCCACGCACGGGGTCGGGCACGGCGGCCACGGCCACGGCCTTGACCAGCGGATGCTGCATCAGCACGCTTTCCACTTCCACGGCCGAGATGTTTTCGCCGCTGCGGCGGATCACGTTTTTCTTGCGGTCCACAAAGCGCAGCGCGCCGTCGGCTTCGCGGCGCACGATGTCGCCGGTGTGAAACCAGCCGTCCTGCCAGGCCTCATCGGTGGCGGCTTCGTCTTTCAGATAACCGGCGAAGAATCCGTAACGCGGATCCTCACCCGCGTGGCGCACCAGCAGTTCGCCGGGTTCGCCCACGGTGGCGGGCTGGCCGGCGTCGGTCACGATGCGGACCTGCACATCGTCTTCCTCTCGGCCGAAGCTGCTAGTGCCGATGTAGCGGGGTTCCTGGTTGGCGATGATGACGGCGCCCGCGCCGGTCTCGGTCATGGCCCAGGCTTCCAGCAAGGGGAAGCCGAAGCGCGCTTCAAAAGGCGCGTGCAGGGTGCGGTCCACGCCCGCGCCAAAGCCGAAGCGGATGGCGGGCTGCAAGTCGCTGTCGGACGGCGCGGCCTTCATCAAGATGGCGGGCATCACGCCCAGGTAATGCAGCACGGTGGCGCCGGAGTTGCGCACGCTGTCCCACCAGGTCTTGGGATGGAAGCGGTCCAGCGGAATCAGGCAGCCGCCCGTCAGCACCATGGCCATGGCCGAATACGCCATGGCGTTCATGTGTACCAGCGGCAGCGGGGTCAGCATGCGTTCCTGACCGGGGCGCAGCGCGGCCAGCCCGCCGATGCGCGAATACCAGCCGCCCGCGTGCAGGAAATAGCGGTTGGGCAGGATGCAGCCCTTGGGTCGGCCCGTGGTGCCGGAGGTGTACAGCAGCGCGCATTCGCTCAGTTCGGTAGGCGCGGTGTCAGCCAGCGGCGCGGCGAAGGACGCTGACGGGGGCGCGTCGTCCGGGCCCATCACACGCAAGGGGCGGCCGGCGCGCTCGGCGGCGGCCATCAGGTCGGCGTGGCGCTGGGGCAGGGCGACGGCCAGGGCGATCTCGGAGTGGCCCGTCAGGTATTCGAGTTCGGCCGCGCGCAGGTCCGGGTTGATCGGCACGACCGACACGCCCAGCGCATTCAACGCGAACCAGTGCAGGAAGAAGGCGGGGCGGTTTTCCAGCAGCAGGCCCACGCGGTGGCCGTGGCCGTAGCCCGCTGCCGCGTAGGCGGCGCGCAGCGTTTCAATGGCGTCGGCCGCGCGACCATACGACAGTTCGCCAGCGGCTATGCCATAAACATCGGCCGTTTCCGGCAGGATGCACAAGAAGGGCTGGGCGCCATAACGGGCGGCGGTGTCGCTGAAAGCCTGATGGACGGTGGTGTTCACACGCCGCTCCTACATGAACAATTGGATGTTGCCGAAGGCGGCATCGCAGTTGACCAGGTCAACGCGCTTCAAGCGGATGCGCAGCGCGCCGTCCTGTTCCACCAGGTGGTGCGTGGCCCAGCCGGCGAACAGCGTCTGCGTGTCCTGCCGGGTTTCAACATAGTGAAAGGCGGTGCGCACCACATGGCGGCCTTCGGCGGGCGCGGCATCAGGGTGGTCGTGTTCCACCGTGGGCGCTTGCAGCAGATGATGGCAACGGCTTTTTGGCTGCTGCGAAAACGTGCGCTGGCCGGCCAGCCGTTCCACGCGCACGCGCAACAGCAGCTTGTCTTCGTACATCAGGGAAGCGTGCAGCTTCGGATCCGTCTGGCCATGGGCCAGCGGCATCCAGTAGTAGCCGTCTTCCGTGTACAGGTTCAGCCAGTCCTCAAAGCGCAGCTCGTCCAAGAGGCGCGCTTCGGCGTAGACAAAATCGATCAACTCGCGGTCGCTTGCGCTCATACCGACTCCGGTCCGGTCATGTAGCGGCCCCATGCGCGGTATTGGTTGCGCATCTGCCATTCGTTGGTGCCGTTGGTGGTGACGTTTTTCTGGCCGGCCTCATCGGGCGTAAACAGCCGGCCCACGTTGACCCAGTCACGCGCGCGCGAATTCAAGCCGTCTTGCGCGCGTTCGTACATTTCCAGGTCGTCATGGCCGACGACAGACGTGGGCGCGTTGATCAACCGGTTGTACATCAGCGTGCGTTCCAGCAGCAGGTCGGGCGCGCCGACCAGGCGGAACGTCCACGACTCCACCAGCGTGCGGTCGGCGGCGATGGGCTTGAAGATGCGCAGCGTCTGGATCGGGCCTTTCACCATGATGTTGGGGAAGTACACGGTGTTGTGGCGCACGTCGCCCAAAATTTGCTTGGCGCGTTCCTCGCCGTAGGCGGCAACCATCGAATCCCAATAGCCCGGCACGCCGGAGTACGAGGCATGGATGGAGTCCGACACGCCGGTATGGCCGTGGCCGTTTTCCCACACGCGGATGCCCATGTTCTCGAAGAATTCATAGGGCGAGATAAACGGCGCGAACAGTTCCACCGCCATGGGCTTGGGCGTGCCTGCGGGCGCTTGCTCCCAGACCTTCACGGCGGTGCCGGCCGACGATTCGTGCGCCACCATCGGGTGGCAGGTGTCGGTCTGGTTGTCGACCAGCATCTTCCAGTTGCAGCGGTGCATATAGCGCAGCACACCGCCGGCCACTTCCAGCCGGCCCTCGGGCGAGCGGTCAACCATGTTGTCCAGCGTGGACAAGGATTCGCCAAAGAATTCTTCGAACGACTGGCCTTCCGGGTTCAGGCGGCAGAACACGAAACCGCGATGGTTCTTCACATCCTTGACGGCGGCCATGCCCTGGCTGGCTTCGCAGTTTTCCAGGCCGGTGTTCTCGTAGCCCTTCTTCAGCGGTATCGACAGCAGGCTGCCGTCGGTCTTGAAGGTCCACGCGTGATAGGGGCAGCGAAAGAACTTGCCGGTGTTGCCGCAGGCCTCGCCCGCCACCATCGTGCCCTTGTGGGGGCAGCGGTTGTGCAGCACGCGCACGCTCTTGTCGCTGTGGCGCACCATCACCACGGGCTGGTTGCCGATGGTGGTGGTGATGTAGTCGCCGTTGTTCGGCACCTGGCTGTCGTGGCCGACGTAGACCCAGGTGTTGGCGTACAGGCGCTCCATCTCCAGGTCGAACAATTCCTGGTCGATGAACAGGTCCTTGTGGACTTCCGTGTCGCGCAGCAGGGCGCGGATGGCGTCGGGGTTGTCGCGGTATTTGGCCATGGTCGCTTCCTTGTCGTCGGGGCCGGCGGCCTTACAGGTCCAGCACCAGGCGCGCGGATTTCGCGCGCGAGATGCAGATCTGGATGATCTTGCCGCTGGCCTTCTCGGTGTCCGAGAGGTAGTAGTCGCGATGGTCAGGCTCGCCTTCCAGCACGGTTGCCTGACAGACGCCGCATTCACCGCGCTTGCAGTCGTACATCGGGTCGCAGCCTTCTTCTTCCATGACGTCGACGATGGTCTTGTCGGCGGGGATGGTCAGCGTGCGGCCGGATTGGCGCAGTTCCACTTCAAAGGCTTGGTCGCCGGCTTGCGCGGCGGCGGTGACGAAGAGTTCGAAGTGGATGTGGGCATCCGGCCAATGGCGGGCCTTGGCGCCGGCGATGACGGCGTCGATCAGGCCCTTGGGGCCGCACACGTACAGGTGCTGGCGGGGGTTGGAGGCGGCCAGCAACGCTTGCAGGTCGAAGCGGCAGGCGGGGTCGTCGTCCGCGTGCACGGTCAGGCTGCTGCCTGCCAGCGCTTCGAGTTCAGGCAGGAAGGCCAGTTGATCCTTGCTGCGGCCACAGTAGTGCAGATGAAAGTCGCGGCCGGCGGCTTTCAGCGCGGCGGCCATGGAGGCCACCGGCGTGATGCCGATGCCGCCCGCGATCAGCACCACGGGTTCGTCGCCTGCCGGCGATTCATGCAGCGGGAAATCGTTCTTGGGGCCTTCGACGCCAAGCGTGTCGCCTTCGGCCAGCGCGTGCATGTGGCGCGATCCGCCCTGGCTGGTTTCCTCCAGCCGCACACCCAAGCGGTATTCCGTGGGCTGCGCGAACTGGCCGGCGTCGGGCGTCAGTTGCACCAGCGAATAGCAGCGCGGTTCGCGCAGGCCGGGCACGGTGACTTTCAAATGCGCGCCGGGGCCGAAGGCGGGCAGCGGCCCGGCGTCTTCGCGCGCCAGGCGGAAGGATCGAATCAGCGGCGACTCTTGCCGGACTTCGCGGATGATGAGTTTCAGTGTCTGCACGGCGTTTGTCTCTATCGGTATTCCGGTATTCGGGTCTTTGGATCAGGCCGCCAGCTTTTCAGCCATCTGGCGTTCCATGGGGGCGCAGCTTTCGTTGGCCAGCGCGGTCTCGCGCAAGGCGCGCAACGAGGCGGCGGCGTCAGGCCGGCCCACCAGTTGTTCAGCCGCCGCAAGCAACTGGCGGTACTTGCCGCCACCGCGCACATGCGTGTCGCTATAGCCCTTGACCAGGCGGCGGCAGTTCACGGTTTCAACCGCCAGCGCGTAGTCTCGTGGCGCGAGTCGGGTGATCAGGTCCAGCCATTGCCGCAGGCCTTCAGTTTCAATCTGATGGCGCAGCGTGCGGCGGCGAAAGCGGCGCATGCCGGCCAGCGAATACAGCATTAGGAAACCGCTCAGCGTGCCGCTTTGCATCAGCCGGCCCTTGCCCAACCGGCGTTCCACAAAACCGCCGAAGGCCTTGGAACTTTCCAGCCAGCGGCCCAGGCCCGTGGGCATCGTGCCGCAGATTTCTTCCAGGCGTGGGTGCATGTAGTCGGTGGTCATGACCAGTTGGTCGGCGCGCGCGCCCACTTCGCGACGCACTCGTTCAAAGCGCGTGCCGCGCGTTTTCAGATCGGCCACGCGGATCACGTCGTCGTAGGCCATGGCGGTGGCGACGTAGCGCGCGGCGGCACAGGTCAGCGCCCAGCCTTGGGCATCGCCGCCGTGTTGCGCATCCAGGTCGCGTAGCGCCTTCATGTGGCGCAGATAGTCGGCGGCGTAGGCGGCGTCCTGGAATTCAAGCTGGCGGCGCACGCCAGCCGTCAGCATGGGCTGCGCACAGGCGGGGAAGTCGCGCTTGATGGTGTCCAGCAGCGCTTGCGTCTTCGGGCTGGCGGCGCGTTCGGGCACGTCGGCCACGGGCCGCGTCAGGTCAATGGCGGCGGGTTGGGCGGGCGCCTGATGCGCCGCGTCGAAACCCAGCGCGAAGGCGCGCAGGCTGGCGTCCACGCCCAGGCCGGCGCGGCGCACGGTCGCTTCGAAATCTTCGCGCGTGAAGGGCAGGGCGCCGCTGCCGGCCACCGCGCCGAACAGGCTGGCGCTGATGACGCTGCCGGCGCGGTCTGCCAGGTCTTGCAAGTCAAAGCACAGGAAGCGCTTGGCGGCGGCGCGGCCGGCTTCCAGCACTTTGTTGGGGTCGGCAATGCCGTTGCCGGGCGCGGACTTTTCGCTGACGGCGTAGCTGCGATGTGATGACGACAGCAACACCGTGCGTTCCGGTGTGACCAGGCCGCGCTGGATGGCGCGGCCGCCTTCCATCAATTCGGCGGCCACGACCAGGTCCACGTCGCCGGGCGTGGGCATCAAGGCCAACGCGGGCGCGCGGCCGGCGCGTGCCACGTCGGCTTCGGGCAGCAGTTCCAGGTAGTAGATGGTGGCGCCCGTGCGCTGCGCCACGCCGGGCACGGAAGTCGTCTGCGCCCACCAGCCGGCGTGCTCGGCCATGTCGACGATCCAGTCGGCCAGCACGCCGCCGCCCTGGCCGCCCATGGCCAGGATGGCGATCTTGATCGGGTTGCCTTGCTGCATTGCCACCGGGTTCATGAAGGGCTAGTCCTTACAGGGCGTATTGGGCCAGCCGCGCGGCGCGGCGGCGTTGCAGGAAACCGATGACCGCGCCGCGCATGCGCGCCAGGAAGCGGTCGGTGCCGGTTGGGTTGTGCACGATGTCGGCGCGGTAGAAAGACGGGCACAGCACGGCGGCATGGGCCACTTCGCCGCAGTTGCCGCAGCCCACGCAACTGCTTTCCACGTGCGCCACGGGGTCTTCCTTCAAGGGGTCGCCGCTGTCCTTGATGGACAAGGACGGACAGCCCGACAGCCGGATACAGGCGTGGTCGCCGGTGCAAACATCGGGGTCCACGCCAAAGCGTTCCTTGACCATGCGGCGGCCTTCCTTGACGGCCTTGTTGAACAGCGGCTTCACGCGGCGCTGTTTGTTCAGCATGCATTCCGACTGCGCGATGATGACCTTGGGGCCCTTGATGTCGGTGGTCAGCGCTTCTTCGATCGTGGCGCGCACCTTGGCCACGTCGTAGGTGCGGTCCAGCGTACGGACCCACTTCACGCCCACGCCGCGCACGGCATGGTCGATGGGATTGTTGGTGGACCGGTCGGGGTTGTCGGCGCGCGACGACAGGATGTCTTGCCCGCCCGTGGCCGAGGCGTAGAAGTTGTCGACGATGACGATGACGCCGTCGTACTTGTTGAACACCGCGTTGCCGATGCCGGACGACAAACCGTTATGCCAGAAGCCGCCATCGCCCATGATCGAGATGGGCCGCTTGGCGGCGGGCACGTTGAACGCCGCCGCGCTGGACGCGCCCAGCCCGTAGCCCATGGTGGTGGCGCCCAGGTTGAAGGGCGGCAGGATGGAAAACAGATGGCAGCCGATGTCGCAGGAAATATGGTGCTGCCCCAGCTTTTCCTGCGCCAGCGTCAGCGCGGAAAAGATCGGGCGTTCGGGGCAGCCCGTACAGAAGCCGGCGGGGCGCGGCGGCACCACCGAGGCCAGGCCCTGCACCTGCTTGTGGAAGGTGATGGGCTGTTCAGCGGGCTTGGGAGCAGGCTTCGGCCGTGAGACTTCCGTGATTTCCAGTTGCCGGGCTTCGGCTTGTGCATCCACCGCCACCGCCGCATGCGTCTGCAGCGATTCCGGGCGATGGCGCTTCAGGAATTCGCGCAGGCCGTCTCGCATCACTTGCGTGGTGTATTCGCCCGCCATCGGCAGCACGTCCTTGCCGGACAGATGCGTGTCGATGCCCGCCTTGCGCAGCACGGCGTGCAGGTTCTGTTCAATGTAATCGGGCTGGCCCTCTTCGAGCAGCAGCACGGCGCGCTTGCCCCGGCAGAATTCGGTGACCTCGTCTTCGATGACGGGATAGGTCACGTTCATGACGTACAGCGGAATGCGACTGTTGCCGAAGTTGTCGGCCAGGCCCAAGAGTTGCAGCGAGCGAATCACGCCGTTGTACAGGCCGCCTTGCAGGATCAGGCCGATATCGTTCTGGTCGCCGTCGAAGTGCTCGTTAAGCTTGTGTTCTTTGATGTAGCGAATGGCGGCGGGCCAGCGGTCTTTGATTTTTTCCTGTTCGTGCAGGAAGGACGCTGGCGGCAGCACGATGCGGCTGGTGTCGCGCGCGGGGTTTTCCAGCGCCTGGGCCAGCGAGAACGCGGGCCGCTTGTTTTCCTTGGCGATGAAGCGGCCATGCACGTGGCAACCACGGATGCGCAGTTGCAGCATCACCGGCGTCTTGCTGGCTTCCGACAATTCAAAGCCGTCTTCCACGGCCTTGACCATGCTTTCCAGGTTGGGGCGCGGGTCCAGCAGCCAGATCTGCGATTTCATGGCGAACGCGTGCGAGCGTTCCTGCATGATGGACGAGCCTTCGCCGTAGTCTTCGCCCACGATCACCAGCGCGCCGCCCGTGACACCGCCTGACGCCAGGTTGGCCAGCGCGTCCGAGGCCACGTTGGTGCCCACGGTGGACTTCCACGTGACGGCGCCGCGTATCGGGTACATGACGGAGGCCGCCAGCGTGGCGGCGGCGGTGGCTTCCGAGGCGCTGGCCTCGAAGTGCACGCCAAGTTCTTGCAGGATCTCGTTGGCGTCCGCCAGCACGTCCATCAGGTGCGAGATGGGCGAACCCTGGTAGCCCGCCACATAGCCCACGCCCGATTGCAGCAAGGCCTTCGTGACGGCAAGTATGCCTTCGCCGCGAAACTCTTCGCCGGCGCCAATTCGCAACTGCTGGACTTCTTTCTTGAAAGACCTTTCAGCCATCTCGAACTCCTGGTCGGGCCGGTTTGCCGGTCCTCAAGCCTTGCTGCCATGCAGCATCGTCGTGTCACGAAACTTCCGTCTGAAAAATACTTTAGGAGTCAACGTTTTAGCTGTCAACAAAAAAGATGAAATTTCATGGAAATCAAAAAATATCACGCGAAAACAAGGATGTATATACTGGTTGTTCTCTAGCTTCGTGCCGGGTTTTCGTCCCCGGCATGGTGCAAAAATGGGTTGCGATTCGGGGTATACCCTGTGCTGCGCAACAGCATTGCGGCACATCATGGCGCGCGTTTGCGCCGTCGTGGTGCAATGCGCTTTCCGGCCCTGGGCCGTTCACGAAATTCCGGTGCGTGGAGGCACAGCAACATGCGGTTGGACAAGCAGCGGGACACCCTTTTGACTGGTCGCGGTACGTCGGGGCCGCGTTTCGTCGACGGCTATCTGGCCTATCTGCTGGCGCAGGCCAGCCAGCGCATCTCGGCCGAATTCCATTTGCAGGTGAAGGCAGCCGGCTTGTCGGTAACGGAATGGCGGGTGCTGGCCAGCCTGGAGGGCAGCCCCGGCGAAACCATTGGCACGCTGGCGGTGCTGGCCATCACCAAGCAGCCCACCTTAAGCAAGGTGGTGCAGCGCATGGAAGCCGAAGGGCTGGTGGCGCGCACGGGCGTGCGGGCCGACCGCCGGCAAACGCGGGTATGCATCACCACCAAGGGCACCCACCTGATCGCGGGCTTGTGCGAGCAGGCCTTGCAGCATCAAAAAGCGGTGCTGGCTCCCTTTGGCGAAGAGAAGGCAGCACTGCTGATCAACATGCTGGAAGTGCTGATGACCGAGCATGTGCCGCTGGAGTTGCCGATTGACGACGAGGAATGACCGGGCAGCATCCAAGTCCGTTGCGTCCGCGCACTTGAACATTGTTCGGCTCAATTATTTTGTTGGATGCTTATGCGTCCCTTAATGGGTTTCTCTCTGTGAAAAGGGGTCACGGTACGCATAAACCCTGAATTGACGCGGGTCAACCGGCTAGGCACACTCGCGCCGGTATTCAGACTAATGTCAGGAGTTAACCCACTATGCGCCGCACCTTGATTGCTATCGCGATCGCCGCCGCCGTGGCCGTGCCCTCGATCGGGCAGGCCAAGACATTCCGTTGGGCCGCCCAGGGCGACATTCTTACGTTCGACCCGCACTCGCAAAACGAGGGCATGACGATCGCCGCCAACAGCTACATCTACGAACCGCTGGTGGACTACGACAAGACGTTCAAACTGGCGCCACGCCTGGCCACGGAATGGGAACAGGTGTCGCCGACCCTGTACCGCTTCAAGCTGCGCCCAGGCGTGAAGTTCCATGACGGCGCGGCCTTCACGGCCGACGACGCGGTGTTCTCGATTCACCGCGCCATGGCGCCCACGTCGAACTACAAGGCCTACACCACCGGCATCAAGGAAGCGCGCAAGGTTGACGACCTGACGATCGAAATCGAAACGTCGGCGCCCAACCCGGTGCTGCTGCGCCAGTTGACCAACGTGTTCATCATGAACAAGGCCTGGGCCGAAAAGAACAACATCGCCAAGCCGCAGGACTACGTCAACAAGGAAGAAACCTTTGGCGCCCGCAACACCAACGGCACGGGTCCCTACAAGCTGAAGACGCGCGAAGTGGACGTGCGTACCGTCTTTGAAGAAAACAAGGACTGGTGGAACAAGGCCGGCAAGGTCGGCAACGTGACCGAAGTGGTGTTCACGCCGATCAAGCAGAACGCCACCCGCACCGCCGCGCTGCTGTCGGGCGAAATCGACTTCGTGCTGGACCCCGCCGCCCAAGACCTGCAACGCCTGCGCCAGGCGCAGAAGGTGGTGGAAGGCAACGAATACCGCACCATTTACCTGGGCCTGGACCAGAAGCGTCCGGAATTGCAGTATTCGAACATCAAGGGCAAGAACCCGTTCCAGGACATCCGCGTGCGTGAAGCGCTGTACCGCGCCATCGACGTGGATGCCATCAAGCGCGCCGTGATGCGTGGGCTGTCCGCGCCCACCGGCACGATGATCGCGCCGCAGGTGCATGGCTGGTCGGAATCGGTGCACAAGCGCGTGCCCTACGATCCCGAAAAATCCCGCGCGTTGCTGAAGGAAGCCGGCTACGACGGCACCCTGAACTTCACGCTGGACTGCCCCAACAACCGCTACATCAACGACGAAGCCATCTGCCAGGCCGTGGTCGGCATGTGGGCCAAGGTGGGCGTGAAGGCCACGATGAACGCCATGCCGCGTTCCACGTACTTCCCCAAGGTGCAGTCGTTTGACACCAGCGCCTACCTGTTCGGCTGGGGCGTGCCCACGTTCGACGCCATGTACACGCTGCAGAACCTGATCCGCACCAAGGGTGAAGGCGCCGACGGCATGTACAACCTGGGCGGCTACAGCAACAAGGAACTTGACGTGATCATTGATCGCATCAAGACCGAGACTGACCCCGCCAAGCGCGACGCCGACATCACCACCGTGCTGCAAGGGCACGCCAAGGACTTCGGCCACATCCCGCTGCATGACCAGGTCATCCCCTGGGCGATGCGCAAGAACGTCACGGTCATCCACCGTGCCGACAATCGCCTTGTTGCCGATTGGGTCACGGTTGACTGATCCCGGCTAACCAGACGGCGCGGAGCCTACCCGGCTCCCGCCGTTTTGTCTTGGTTGTTCCCCTATGTTTGCTTTCATACTGCGCCGCCTGTTGCAGGCCGTAGCGGTGATGCTCACCGTCGCGCTACTGGCCTTTGTGCTTTTTCAATACGTCGGCGACCCTGTCACCATCATGCTGGGGCAGGACGCCACCGATGCCGAGCGTATCGAGTTGCGTGAGCGCCTGGGGCTGAACGAGCCCGCCATTGTTCAATTCGGCCATTTCGTGGCCAACGCCGTGCAAGGGAATTTCGGCATCTCCCTGCGTCAGAGCGAACCCGTTTCCACCCTGTTGAAATCGCGCTTGCCGGCCACGCTGGAGCTGTCCATGGTGGCGGCCTTGCTGGCTTTGGTAGTGGGCGTGCCGCTGGGCGTTTACACCGCGCTCAAGCGCAACAGCCTGGTATCCCAGATGCTGCTGGCAGGTTCGCTCTTGGGCGTATCGCTGCCCACCTTCCTGATCGGCATCCTGCTGATCCTGGTGTTCTCCGTGCAATTGGGCTGGCTGCCCAGCTACGGGCGGGGCGACACCGTCAGCCTGGGCTGGTGGACGTCGGGCCTGTTCACGGCCACCGGCTGGAAGCACCTGATCCTGCCGTCCATTACCTTGTCGCTCTTCCAGATGACGCTGGTGCTGCGCCTGGTGCGTTCGGAAATGCTGGAAGTGCTGCGCTCGGACTACATCAAGTTCGCCCGCGCGCGCGGCCTGAAGCGCCGCGCCATCCATTTCGGCCATGCGCTCAAGAACACCATGGTGCCCGTCATTACGATTACCGGCTTGCAGTTGGGCGGCATCATCGCCTTTGCCATCGTCACGGAAACCGTGTTTCAGTGGCCGGGCATGGGCTTGCTGTTCATCCAGGCGGTGCAATTCGCCGACGTGCCGGTCATGGCCGCGTACCTGTGCCTGATCGCGCTGGTCTTCGTGGTGATCAACCTGGTGGTCGATCTTCTGTATTTCGTTGTAGACCCGCGCCTGCGTTCGGGAATGACTCGCGCCGGGGGGGCTCACTGATGCGCGCCGTACTCAAACGCTGGTGGGACAGCGACATCGCCTGGGCCTGGCGCCGGGCGCCCGTGGCCATTCTGGCGACGCTGCTGTTGGCCGTGTTGCTGATCGGTTCGTTCGGCGCCGGCTGGGTCGCGCCGCACAACCCCTTCGACCTGACCACGGTGGAACTGCTGGACGCATTGTTGCCGCCCGCCTGGGAGGACAACGGCCAGGCCAACTACCTGCTGGGCACCGACAGCCAGGGCCGCGATCTGTTCTCGGCCATTCTGTACGGCACCCGCGTATCGCTCTTGATCGGGTTGGCGTCGGTGCTGCTGTCGATGCTGATCGGCATTGTGCTGGGGCTGATCTCGGGCTACGCGGGCGGGCGCATCGACGCCTTCATCATGCGTGTGGCGGACGTGCAGTTGTCGTTCCCCGCCATTCTGATTGCGCTCTTGATCGATGGCGTGGCGCGGGCCGCCGTGCCGCGCGAGATGCATGAGCTGATCGCGTTCCCCGTGCTGATCGGCGCCATCGCGCTGGCCGGCTGGCCGCAGTATGCGCGCACGGTGCGCGGCTCCACGCTGGTGGAGAAGAACCGCGAATACGTGCAGGCGGCGCGCGTGATCGGCGTGGCTTCGCCCGTGATCATGTTCCGCCACGTGCTGCCCAATGTGCTGGGGCCGGTGCTGGTGCTGGCCACGGTGCACCTGGCCACCGCCATCATCACCGAGGCAACGCTGTCGTTCCTGGGGGTTGGGGTGCCGCCGACCGCGCCGTCGCTGGGCACGCTGATCCGCATTGGCAACGACTTCCTGTTTTCCGGCGAATGGTGGATCACCATTTTCCCGGGCGCGGCGCTGGTGCTGCTGGTGCTGTCGGTCAACCTTCTGGGTGACTGGCTGCGCGATGCGCTCAACCCGCGGCTGAATTGAGGTAAGCATGAGCGCACTACTGGAAGTCCGCAATCTGCGCGTGGAATTTCCCACGCGCCGCGGCACGCTACGCGCCCTGGACGACGTGTCTTTTTCCATCCAGGCCGGCGAAGTGCTGGGCGTGGTGGGGGAATCGGGCGCGGGCAAATCGCTGACCGGCGCGTCCATCATCGGCCTCCTGGAACCCCCGGGGCGCATCGCCGCGGGTGAAATCCTGCTGGCGGGCCGCCGCATCGACAACCTTCCCGACGAGCAGATGCGCCGCGTGCGCGGCCGCGAAATCGGCGCGGTGTTCCAAGACCCGCTGACGTCCCTGAACCCGCTGTACACGGTGGGCCGGCAGTTGGCCGAAACCATCGTCACGCACCTGGACATGACGTGGTCGCAAGCGCGCAACCGCGCGGTGGAATTGCTGGCGTCCACCGGCATTCCGGCCGCGCGCGAACGCATCGACCACTATCCGCACCAGTTCTCGGGCGGTATGCGCCAGCGGGTGGTGATCGCGCTGGCGCTGGCGGCCGAGCCCAAGCTGGTGGTGGCCGACGAACCCACGACCGCGCTGGATGTGTCCATTCAGGCGCAGATCATCGAACTGCTGAAACGCCTGTGCCGCGAGCATGGCACGGCGGTGATGCTGATCACGCACGACATGGGCGTGATCGCCGAAACCGCCGACCGCGTGGCGGTGATGTACGCGGGCCGCGTGGCCGAGATCGGGCCGGTGGCCGATGTGATCCACAAGCCGCGCCATCCGTATACGTCGGGGCTGATGGGATCGATTCCGTCCATGGACGGGCATACGGAACGGCTGGTGCAGATTGACGGCAGCATGCCGCGGCTGAACGCCATTCCGCCGGGCTGTGCGTTCAACCCGCGTTGCGGCCAGCGCTTGCCGCGCTGCGCGACCGAGCGCCCCGAATTGATGCCGGCGGGCACGTCTCGCGCGGCCTGTTGGTTGCATGACGACAAAGCGATGGTGGCCGCATGAGCACGCCCTTGGTGGAAGTGAAAGACGCGGCGCGCTGGTTCGATGTGTCGCCGCCCTGGTTGGAGCGCAAGCTGGCCGGCAAGCCGCGCGTGATGCTGCGCGCGGTGGATGGCGTGTCGTTCGACATCGCGCGCGGCGAAACGCTGGCGCTGGTGGGCGAATCGGGCTGTGGAAAATCCACGGTCGCGCGCATGCTGGTGGGCCTGTACGGGCTGACGCGCGGCGATATCCGTTTCGATGGCCAGCCGCTGTCGCGGATGTCTGAGAAAGGCGGGCGCAACTTGCGCAAGCGCTTGCAGATGATTTTCCAGGATCCCTACGCCAGCCTGAACCCGCGTTGGCGCGTGGGCCGCATCATTGCGGAGCCGATGCTGACGCATACGCAGATGACGGCCGACGAGCGCGTGGCGCGCGTCAGCGAACTGCTCAAGCAGGTGGGCCTGGACCCGGCGGACCAGGGCCGCTATCCGCATCAGTTTTCAGGCGGTCAGCGCCAACGCATTTCGATTGCGCGGGCGCTGGCGGTGAACCCGGAATTCCTGGTGTGCGATGAGCCCACTTCAGCGCTGGACGTGTCGGTGCAGGCGCAGGTGCTGAACCTGATGAAAGACCTGCAGCGTGAGCTGGGGCTGACCTATCTGTTCATTTCGCACAACCTGGCGGTGGTGCATCACGTGGCCGACCGGGTGGGCGTGATGTACCTGGGCCGCATGGTGGAAGTGGCCCCGCGCGACGAGCTGTTCGCGCGACCCCGGCATCCGTATACGCGCATGCTGCTGGAGGCCATTCCGGACATCAATGGGGCGGGAAAATCGCGCACGGCGGTGGCGGGCGAAGTGCCGAACCCGTTGAATCCGCCCTCGGGGTGTACGTTTCATCCGCGCTGCCCGCATGCGAACGAGCGGTGTCGGGCCGAAGCGCCGGTGGCGATGCTGGCGGGGGTGTCAATCGTGGCGTGCCACGCGGTGGAGGAAGGCCGGGTGTGATTGCGGGGGCGGGTCGGAATGGCGCACAAGCCGTCACCGGTCCCGCCTTGTTTCAGTGGCGAGGCTCGTGGACCGAGTCATACGGCGTGTCGTCGTCCTCGTCGTCCTCATCCTCGTCGTCTTCCTCTTCCTGTGCGGTCGGATCCGGCTGCGGTTCCTCGGTCAGGGCGAAGGGCAGCACGTCTTCCAGATTGTCGGACCACGCGGACTCTTCGCCGTCGTGGTCCAGTTTGATGAAGCGTTCGCCTTCGTTCAAGGAAATCTGCACGGCCCACAGGTAGAGGCAATCGTAGGTGTCGTCATCGGCATGCGGCAGGCCGCCGCGATTGCCCAGCAGGCGCGAGCCCGCGCCGCCCATCTGGACGTGGGTCTGCTCTTCGTCCGCTTCGGCGCCTTCGTCCAGCGGGACACCGAACGTGACCCACTCGGTGCCTTCATCGCCCAGGATCACTTCGGCCAGCACGGGCTTGCCCAGGTAGGCGCTGAGCGCATCGGCGGTCTTGGCCAGCATGTCCAGTTCGGAGGTACTGAAATGGGTCACGGAGGCGGGGGGGTGGCAGAGGCGGACATGAAGGGATTCCTGGGCGCGATGAAGCCGCGACGGCACGGCAAGATACATAAAGTCAGGCGCTATTGTCGCGCGATCGGCGTTGCGTTGCATCCGACGCTTGGATGACGCGGCGTGACAAGGCTGTCAGGCTGGCGCGGGCTTGGGCTGCAATCGTGATTCAGGCGTAATGCCCTGCGCCGTCGTTCCGGCATGCTCGGCCCGCGGCGCTATCCGGATGGTGTACGGCGACGACACACCGTCATTCGGACTGGGCCTACACTTGCGGCCTGTTCCGATATTCCCACTACGCATCACCGTCCTCCGTCCATGACGCCCTCAGAACCTTCCGCCATTCCCGCCCGCTATCTGCTGTTTCCGCTGCTGGCGGCCCTGATCTGGTCGATCAATATGATCGTTACCAAGATGGCCGCCGGCGTCATCTCTCCTGCCGTCATCGGGTTTTACCGCTGGGCGCTGGCCGGCGCCGTGCTGACCCCGTTCGCCTTGCGGGGCGTGTGGACGCAACGCCGCCTGATCTGGCCCTATCTGCCGAAATTCGCCGTGCTGGGCGGCTTGGGCATGGCGCTATACCAGGGGCTGGCCTATGTGGCGGCTTCCAGCACCACGGCCACCAACATGGGCATCATCACCGCCATGATCCCGCTCTTGACCATCGCGGTGGGCACGGTGGTGCTGCGCCAGCGGCCCACGCTGATGGCGATGCTGGGCGGTGTGGTGTCGCTGGCGGGCCTGGCCTTGCTGATCGGCGAAGGGGACCCCGCCCGGCTGTTGTCCGTGGGCGCGAACCCCGGCGACCTGCTGATGGGGCTGGCCGCGCTGGCCTATGCGCTGTACGGGGTTTTGTTGCGCCGCTGGGGCTTGCCGGTGGGGCCGTGGGTGTCGCTATACGTGCAGATCGGCTTCGGCGTGCTGTTCCAACTGCCCGCGTTCCTGATGGCCGCGCCATCGCCGCTGAATGCCGACAACGTGCCGCTGGTGCTGTATGCCGCGATTTTCCCGTCCCTGTTCGCGCCCTTCCTGTGGATGCAGGGCGTCAAGCACCTGGGCCCCAACCGCGCCAGCATTTTCCTGAACCTGATGCCGGTGGGTACGGTGGCCATCGCGTCGGTCTTCCTGGGCGAAAAGCCGCATCTGTTCCACATCGTGGGCGGTTTGCTGGCGCTGGCGGGCGTGATGCTGGCGCAGATGCGCACGCCTCGCCTGGGTGGGCGCGCAGGCAAAGCGGCGGGTTGACGGCGCTGTTCCGTCCCTGACGCGCGCCTGTCAGGGTTCCGGCCTACAATCGACGGTTCATCAGCTTTCTTTCCCTATACGAGCCCATGGCCCAATACGTCTACACCATGAACCGCGTCGGCAAGATCGTGCCGCCCAAGCGGCAGATTTTGCGTGATATCTCGCTTTCGTTTTTTCCTGGCGCCAAGATCGGCGTGCTGGGCCTGAACGGCTCGGGCAAGTCGACGCTGCTGAAGATCATGGCGGGCGTCGATAAAGAGATCGAAGGCGAAGCCATCCCCATGCCGGGCCTGAACATCGGCTATCTGCCGCAGGAACCGCAACTGAACCCCGAGCACACGGTGCGCCAATCGGTCGAAGAGGGCCTGGGCGCCGTCGTCACCGCCAAGAAGCGCCTGGACGAGGTCTACGCCGCCTACGCCGAGCCGGACGCCGACTTCGACGCGTTGGCCGCTGAGCAAGCCGACCTGGAAGCCATCATCGCCGCCGCCGCATCCAGCGGTTCGGACGACATCGAACACCAGATGGAAATCGCCGCGGACGCACTGCGCCTGCCGCCCTGGGACGCCATCGTCGGCAACCTGTCCGGTGGTGAAAAGCGCCGCGTGGCCCTGTGCCGCCTGCTGCTGTCCAAGCCCGACATGCTGCTGCTTGACGAGCCCACCAACCACTTGGACGCCGAAAGCGTGGAATGGCTGGAGCAATTCCTGCACAAGTTCCCCGGCACCGTGGTCGGCGTGACCCACGATCGCTACTTCCTGGACAACGCCGCGGAATGGATCCTGGAACTGGACCGTGGCTACGGCATCCCCTGGAAGGGCAACTACAGCTCGTGGCTGGAACAGAAAGAAGACCGCCTGAAGCAGGAAGAGTCCTCGGAATCGGCCCGTCAGAAGACCATCAAGAAAGAACTTGAATGGGTGCGCCAGAACCCGAAGGGCCGTCAGGCCAAGGCCAAGGCGCGTCTGGCCCGCTTCGAGGAACTGTCGTCCTACGAATACCAGAAACGCAACGAAACCCAGGAAATCTTCATTCCGGTGGGCGAGCGCCTGGGCAACGAGGTCATTGAATTCAAGAACGTCAGCAAGGCCTATGGTGACCGCCTGCTGATCGACGACCTGAGCTTCAAGATTCCGCCCGGCGCCATCGTCGGCATCATCGGCCCCAACGGCGCCGGTAAGTCCACGTTGTTCCGCATGATCGCGGGCCGCGAGCAACCGGATTCGGGCGAAGTCAGCATCGGCCAGACGGTGAAGCTGGCTTATGTGGACCAGTCGCGCGATGCGCTGGAAGACAAGAAGACGGTATTTGACGCGGTGGCCGACGGCGCCGACATCCTGACCGTGGGCAAGTTTGAAATGTCGTCGCGCGCCTATCTGGGCCGCTTCAACTTCAAGGGCGGCGACCAGAACAAGGTCGTGGGCCAACTGTCGGGCGGTGAACGCGGCCGCCTGCACATGGCCAAGACGCTGATCGCCGGCGGCAACGTCCTGCTGCTTGACGAACCGTCCAACGACCTCGACGTTGAAACGCTGCGCGCGCTGGAAGACGCCTTGCTGGAGTTCCCCGGCAGCGTCATGGTCATCAGCCACGATCGCTGGTTCCTGGACCGTATCGCTACTCACATCCTGGCATTCGAAGGCGATTCGCAAGTGGTGTTCTTCGACGGCAACTACCAAGAGTACGAAGCCGACAAGAAACGCCGCCTGGGCGAAGAGGGCGCCAAGCCCAAGCGCCTGCGCTACAAGGCACTGAAGTAAGCCAAAAAATCCCGGCGATGAACTGACCCCCAGAAGTTGGACGGTCAACTAAAGCCCGAAGGTCTGAGCTCGGTATTGCACCGGGCTCAGGCCTTTTAGCTTGAGCTTGATGCGATTGTGATTGTAGTAATGGATGTACTGCCGGATGCCGGCCTGCAACTGCTCGATGCTCTCGAAGCGGTTGAGGTGGAAGAACTCTGCTTTGAGCGTGCCGAAGAAGCTTTCCATGGCGGCATTGTCCAGGCAGTTGCCCTTGCGTGACATGCTCTGCGTGACGGACCGGGCGGCCAGCATGCGCCGGTAGATGGGCTGCTGGTATTGCCAGCCCTGGTCGGAGTGCAGCACGGGGCGCTCCGTCGGCCGCAGCCGCGCCAGCGCCTTCTTCAGCATGCTGCCCACGAGCTTGAACACCGGCCGCAGAGCGGTCTCGTAGGCCACGATCTCGCCGTTGTACAGGTCCATCACCGGCGACAGGTACAGCTTCTCGCCACGCACGTTGAACTCGGTCACGTCGGTGACCCACTTCTCGTTCGGACGCTCGGCCTCGAAGCGACGCGCCAACACGTTGGCCGCCACATGATGCGACTGACCTCGGTATGACCGGTACTTCTTGGCGCGCACGAGCGACTTCAAGCCCAGCGCCTGCATCAGCTTCTGCACCGTCTTGTGATTCACCAGCTCACCTGCCTGGCGCAGCACCGCCGTGATCCGGCGGTAACCATAGCGGCCCTTGTGCTGCGCATAGACCGCGTCGATGCGCTGCTTGAGCTCGGCGTACGGGTCCACGGCGCCAAGCGCCTTCAGGTGGTAATAGAACGTGCTGCGCGACAGCTTGGCTGCTCTCAGCAATAGCGCCAGCGGATGACGATGCCTCAACCCTTGGACCATTTGCGCTTTTTCACCAGCGCTTCGGTCCGTTCCGCTTGGATCAAGGCATCGAGTTTTTTTAGGTAATCGAGCTCCGCTCGCAGGTACGCGTTCTCTTCGCGCAACTGCTTCTCTGTCATGTCCTTGGCTGTTGGCTCGGGTGGATACTTGTGTGGCATGGCGGGGCTATCTCGACGTCTGGGCGCCAATGCGCCCATTCCGCCCTCATCATACCCACGACGCCATTTGCCGATGGCCCCGGAATCGCCCAAGTTGTAAACCGCCACAGCCTGCCTGTCCGACAAGCCGTCCTGCTCGATGCGCTTCAACACCTCAAATTTGAATTGCGCCGAATACCGCTTGCGCGGCCTGACTAAACCAGCCCGTCCATGCAGTTGGTAGACAGCCACCCATCGCCGCAGCAACGCATAGTCCACGCCGACCTCCCGCGCCACTTCCGCATAACTATGCTGTTCAGACAGATACCGCCGGACAGCGTCCAGCTTGAACTGCTCGTCGTACTTTGCCATGCAAAAAACCCCCGAAGGATGGATCAAAGTCCAACTTTCGGGGGTCAGTTCACGACGCCGGGATTTTTTTGTGGGCCTATCCCTTGTAGGATGGGTGAAGCGCGGTACGGTTTGCACAAATACCCCGCCGCCCAACGCGCGCAACCCATCACGCAACCCATCACGCAACCATCGCGTTATGGCCAATCTCCCTCATGGTCCACCGTTGCTTGATGGGTTGCGCGCGTTCGATATCGCATTCTTTTCTTTGTCGTGTCGCGCTTCACCCATCCTACGACCTGCTGTAGATTCTAGGCACCACTTGGGAGCCACTCATCATGCTGCTGCAAGCCTCCGATTCCACGTTACTCATCGTCGATATGCAGGGCCGGCTGATGCCCGCCATCCACGATAACGAAGCCGTGCTGCATAACGCGCACAAGCTCGCGCAAGCCGCGCGGATACTTGATGTGCCGGTTGTCGCGACGGAACACCACGGCAAGATGCTTGGCGTTACCGTAGACCCGCTACGTGATCTTGTGCAATCCACTTTCCAGAAAATGCACTTCTCTTCCACGCGCGAACCTGGCTTTGAAGCGTGGTTGCCGGCGGCGCGAAAAACAATTCTGGTGGCCGGTTGCGAAGCGCATATCTGCGTGCTGCAAACGGTGATCGGCCTGGCGGACATGGGCTACAACGCGGTGCTGGTGTCGGACGCCGCGGGGTCGCGCAAACCGTCGGACCATCATGCCGCGCTGCGTCGCGCGCGGGCGCATGGCGCGGATATCGTCACGTCGGAAATGGCCATATTTGAGTGGATGGAAACTTGCGAGCACCCGCGTTTTCGCGATGTGTTACGTCTGGTCAAATAGCCGACGCGGCTTGCAACATCGTCCCTGGGGCGTGCAAAGATTCTCTCGCTGTTTGACACAATTCCTGGGCAAACCTAACACCCCGGCCCCCGATATTTTGAGATCCTGAAGCTTCTAAACCCAAAAGGGGATCGCGCGCTCGCGTCAGATCCATGGTGCGGCCCCCGGGGTACAAGAATAGGAGCCTCATCATGAAAATCGCATCTCTTTCCAAAATCTGTGTCGCACTGGCGATGACCGCCGCCATGGCTGGCTGCTCGTCCTGGGACGGCATGAGCCATCGTCAAAAGAGCACGGTGGGCGGGGCCGCGTTGGGTGGCGTCGCGGGCGCCGTGATCACCAATGGCGGCGTGCTCGGTACGGTTGGCGGAGCAGCGATCGGTGGCGTGATCGGCGATCAGGTCGGCAAGCACTAAACGCCTGCCCAATATGCAAAATGCCCGGCACTGCCGGGCATTTTTTTGTGGCCGCGCAGGGCAGCCAAGCCGCATCACGGTTCGTTTTGCGGCATCTCGATCTTCACTTCCAACACCTCAAGTGTGTCCTGGCGTTCCAGGTGCACCTTGATGTCTTCAGGGTTGATCTTCACGTATTTGGAAATCACCGCGATAAGTTCCTGCTGCAACTGCGGCAGGTAGTCGGGCGAGTCGCCGCGGCCCCGCTCGTGGGCCAGGATGATCTGCAACCGTTCCTTCGCAACGGAAGCGGAAGTTTTCTTTTGACCAAGCAGAAACGACAGGAAGGACATTGCTTACTTGCCTCCGAACAGGCGTTTCAGGAAACCGGGCTTTTCGTAATCGGTAAAGCGCAGCGCTTTGTCTTCGCCCAGGTAGCGGGCAACGACGTCCTTGTAGGCTTCGGAAACGTCCGTGTCTTTCAGATGAATGGCGGGCAGGCCTTGGTTCGACGCTTGCAGCACGGCTTCCGATTCCGGGATGACGCCAATCAGCTTGATGCGCAGGATGTCTTCGATATCGCCCAAGGACAGCATTTCGCCGTCGACCACGCGCTTGGGGTTGTAGCGCGTGAGCAGCAGGAATTCCTTGACGGGTTCACCGCCATCCACCGCGCGCTTGGACTTGGCCGCGAGGATGCCCAGGATGCGATCGGAGTCGCGCACCGACGAGACTTCCGGGTTCGTCACGACGAGTGCGTCGTCGGCAAAATAGGCGGCCATCAGCGCACCCGTTTCGATACCGGCGGGCGAGTCGCAGATGATGTATTCGAAACCCATTTCCTTCAGGTCGTTGATGACCTTTTCCACGCCTTCCTGCGTTAGCGCGTCTTTGTCGCGCGTTTGCGAGGCGGGCAGGATGAACAGGTTTTCAAGCTGCTTGTCCTTGATCAGCGCCTGGTTGAGGGTGGCTTCGCCCTGAATCACGTTGACGAAGTCGTACACCACGCGACGCTCGCACCCCATGATGAGGTCGAGATTGCGCAGGCCGACATCGAAGTCGATGACAGCGGTCTTGTGGCCCCGCATCGCGAGGCCCGCGGAAAAACTGGCGCTCGTCGTGGTTTTACCCACGCCGCCTTTGCCGGAAGTCACCACAACAATGCGTGTCATGACGATCAAACCCTTATGTTCGAAGAAACCGCGTTATCGTAAAGCAAAAAGCCTGTGTAAGGCTTCTTACAGAATGTGTTGAGACTTGATGTTCGATGCTGATGTTCGACGCTGCGATACCGCGTTGGCGCGCACGCCAAGCAGCGGCCACTGCTTCAGCTTTTCAAGGCTTCGATCCGCAGCGTGTCGCCATCCAGGCGCACCAGCGCCGGCTGGTTGTGCAACGTGCGGTCCAGCTTGTCTTCCACGACACGGTACACCCCTGCCACGGCCAGCAGCTCGGCGTCCAGATGCGTCGTGAAGATGCGCGCGGAGGTATCGCCGCGTGCACCTGCCATGGCCTTGCCGCGCAGAGGGCCGTAAACGTGCACATTGCCATCGGCAATGACTTCAGCGCCCTGGCTCACCATGCCGATCACGACCAGGTCTGTGTGGCGCGCGTACACGCGCTGGCCCGAACGCAAGGGCTTGGTAATGACCAATGCCGACGCCGAGTGCGGCGTGGCCTGCGTGGGCGTGGGCGCGGAGGTGGTGCTGCTGGCTTCGCGCGCGGGCATCGGCTCGGCGGCGGGCTTGGCAGGCGTGTCGGTGGAGTCGCTAGCCGTGGCCGCGTTATCGGTGGCCGCTTTATCCGTGGCGGCGTTATCCACCGTCGACGTGTCGGTGGGCGCGGGCGCGGTTTCAACGGCGGCAGCCGGCACCGACGGCACGGGCGTTGCCACATCATTGGGCGGCGCCGTATCCACGACCGGAGCGGGGCGCGCGGGTGGGGTGGAAAGCTCAACCGGAGCCAGGCCGGCCTCGCGCGCGGCTTTCAGGTTGGCGCCTTCGGCCACCACGCCGATCGCGGGCAGGTTGTGCGCGCGCAGCGCGTCGACCAGCGCCTTCCAATCGACTGTTTCTTCGACGCGGCTGGCGTCGATGACCACGGGTTCGTTTTCAAAGAAGCTGCCGGCATCCGCCATGCGCTTAGCCAGCGCGGCGGCGAGGCGTTCGGGGTCCGCGCTGTGCAGAACCACGCGAATGGCGTAAAGGGTGGCGCTTTTGAAGTCCAGGGCTAGGGATTCAGTATTCATCTTGATTGTGGCTGGCGGTCCGGCGCCAGGAAAACGGCGCGCGCAACCGGCTGCGGGATGTCGGGCATGATAACCCGCGCCGGGGTGGGGTGCGCAGGGGGTAAGACGAAAGAAAAAAGCGCCCGAAGGCGCTTTTTCCCGTGTTACGCACGCGCGGCGGACTTAGCCTTGCGCCCAGGAGTCGCGCAGGGTAACGATGCGGTTCAGCACCGGAGCGGCTTCGGTGGAATCCTTGAGGTCGGCCGTGAAATAGCCCAGTCGCTCGAATTGCCAGGTGGCGCCCGGCGTGGCGACGGTGCCCGGTTCCAGCCAGGCCGTGACGGTCTGTTTGGAGTTCGGATTCAGGCAAGTCAGGAAATCCTTGTCGCCGCCGTCGGGACGCGCGTCGGCGAACAGGCGGTCGTACAGGTGGATCTGGGCGGCCACCGCATGGGCGGCGCTGACCCAGGTGATGTTGCCCTTGACCTTGACGCTGTCCGCGCCCGGGGTGCCGCTCTTGGTCTCGGGCAGGTATTCGGCCTGGACTTCAACGACTTCGCCCGCTTCGTTCTTGGTGAAGCCGGTGCAGCGCACCACGTAGCCGTACTTCAGGCGCACGGTGTTGCCCGGGAACAGGCGGAAATACTTCTTCGGCGCTTCTTCGCGGAAGTCGTCGCGTTCAATCCAGAGCTCGCGCGACAGCGGAAATTCACGCACGCCGGCTTCCGGGTCGTGCGGGTTGCGCGGGGCGGTGCAGAGTTCGGTCTGGCCTTCCGGGTAGTTGGTGATCACCAGCTTGATCGGATCCAGCACGGCCACCGAGCGGGCGGCGATGGGGTCGAGGTCGTCGCGCACGGCTTGTTCGAGCAGGCTGTAGTCAATACGCGAATCCGACTTGGACACGGCGGTGCGGTCGCAGAACAGGCGGATCGAGGCCGGCGTGTAGCCGCGCCGACGCAGGCCGAAGATGGTCGGCATGCGGGGGTCGTCCCAGCCGTCCACATGGCCTTCGCGCACCAGTTGCAGCAGCTTGCGCTTGCTGGTGACGACGTAGCTCAGGTTCAAACGAGCGAATTCATATTGATGCGGCAGCGGCTGGGCCAGCTTGCCCAGCTCGGCCAGGCGCGCCAGGATCCAGTCGTAGAACGGGCGCTGGTCTTCGAATTCCAGCGTGCACACGCTGTGCGTGATGCCTTCCAGCGCGTCTTCCACCGGGTGCGCCCAGCTGTACATCGGATAGATGCACCATTGGTTGCCCGTGCGGTGGTGGGTGGCGTGGCGCACGCGGTACATGACCGGGTCGCGCAGGTTGATGTTGGGCGACGCCATGTTGATCTTCGCGCGCAGCACCAGGCTGCCGTCCGGATGCTTGCCGTCGCGCATTTCGCGCAGCAGGGCGATCGATTCCGCGGCCGGGCGGTTGCGCCAGGGCGAATCAGTGCCGGGTTCGGTCAGCGTGCCACGGTTGGCGCGGATTTCTTCGGGGCTTTGCGCATCGACGTAGGCATGGCCGGCTTCGACCAGGGCTTCGGCGAACTCATACATATAGCCGAAGTAGTCGCTGGCGAAGTACAGGTTTTCCTGTCCGTCGGCGGCCTTCCAGTCAAAGCCCAGCCAATGCACGGCTTCCATGATGGCGTCGACGTATTCCTGGTCTTCCTTTTCGGGATTGGTGTCGTCAAAGCGCAGATGACAGACACCGCCGAAGTCGCGCGCCAGGCCGAAGTTCACGCAGATGCTCTTGGCGTGGCCGATGTGCAGATAGCCGTTGGGCTCCGGCGGAAAGCGCGTGCGGATGCGGGCCGGATCGGCCGTCCCCTGCGCCTGCACGTCGGCCGGGCCAGGCTTGCCCGCCCAGCGTTTGCCCTGGAAGCGATTGGCTTCAAGGTCGTCCTGGACGATGTTAAGCAGGAAATTGGATGCAGCTGGGGTCGGCGTCGTGGCGGAGGTCATTCTTGAAAGAATAGGAAAAAGCGGCGACAAAGCGTCAATTTTGCCACGTTCCGCCACAGGGGCCTTTTTGAACCCCATGCAACCGGTTTCAAACTGTCCCCACAGGCATGTAACTGGCTCTACACTACGGGCCATCATGGATATATCCACCCTTTCCCTGGCCCGTGCGCAGTTCGTGGCCAGCCTGAGCTTTCTGGCGCTGTTCCTGGCGGTTTCCCTGGCCCTTGCCTGGGTGCTGCTGTTTTTCAAGGTGCGCGCCCGCTGGTCCGGCCGCCCGGGCTGGACCGCCGCCTACCGCTTCTGGGTGCGTATTTTCGCGCTGGCTTTCGTCCTGACCCTGGCGGCCAGCGTGCCCGTGCTGATCCAGATCGGCAGCCTGTGGGCTGGCCTGATGGACAAGATCGGTAATGTGGCCGGCCCCTTGCTGGGCTACGGCATCCTGTCGGTCTTCATCCTGAAGTCATGCTTCCTGGGCGTGATGCTGTTCGGCCAGCGCCGCGTGTCCGATGGCGCGCACACGCTGGCGGTGCTGATGGTGGCGGTGGGCCAATTGGTGGCGGTGTTCTGGGTGATGGCCCTGCAATCCTGGATGCAGACGCCCGACGGCGCCATTCTGGTCGACGGACGCTACCAGGTCTATGACTGGGTCGCCGTGGTGCTGAACCCGTCGGTGGGCTGGCGCATGGCCATGGTGGCGGTGGGCGCGGCGCTGTCCGTGTCGTTCCTGATGATGGGCGTGACGGCGTTGCAGGCCCTGCGGCGTCCGCTGGGCGATGGCGAGCGCAATACGTTCAAGACGGCGCTGGTGATTGGCGTGGTGGCCGCGTTCCTGCAGATTCCGGTCGCCACCGGTACTGGCCACCTCATGGCCAAGCTGCAACCTGCCAAGGCGGCGGCTGCGGCGGGTTTCTGGAACAGCGGCACCGAGCCGCAACTGGTGCTGTTCGGGTGGCCCGATGCGCGCGCCCATGCCAATGTGTCGGACCTGACCATCCGCAACGCGGGTGGCGCCTGGCTGCATCGCAATGCTGAAGGCACCTACGAAGGTCTGGATAAATTCTCCGGCATGTTGCCGCCCGTGGCGCTGACGTTCTGGTCACTGCGCGTGGCCGTCGCCCTGGGCCTGCTGATGCTGGTCGTGGCCTGCGTCACGTTTCTATGGACGTTCCGGCGCGGGCTGGATCCCTCGACGTTGCCCGTGTGGTGGCAGCGCGTGCTGTGCGGCATGATGTTTTCGGGCGGTATCGCCGTGGTGGCGGGCTGGTGGGTGTCCATCATCGGCCTGCAGCCCTTCGTGGTGAACGGCACCGTTACGCAATCCGAAGTGCTGGGGCCGGTGCCGTCCAGCACGGTTCTTTATGGCTTGGTGGGCTATGGCCTGCTGTATGCCCTGTTACTGGCCGCATTCACGGGCATGCTGTTCCACGCGGCGCGCTACGGCGTGGTGCCGGTGCGTAAATTGGGCGGAGGATCGCCATGATCGCCATGTTGGCCGCGTCGCAGGGACTCAGCCCCGAAGACCCATCGTTCTGGATGCCGCTGGCCTTCATGGGGCTGTTGTTCGTGGTGATCGCCGCGGGCATGGTGCTGGATGGCTTTGATCTGGGGGTGGGCATCCTGCTGCAACTGGCGCCCGAACACGAGCGCGGCCGCATGATGTCGCTCTTGAGCCCCTGGCGCGACGCCAACGAATTCTGGCTGCTGTTGGGCATGGGCCTGTTCGCCTCGGCCTTTCCCTTCGCGTGGGGCGCGGTGCTGGGCAAGCTTTACGGGCCGCTGACCTTCATGGTGCTGGGCGTGGTGTTGCGCAGCGTGTCGTTCGAATTCCGCATCCGCGCGCGCAACGAGATGAAGCCGCGTTGGATCTTCGGGTTCTGGGCCGGTTCCATCATTACGGCATTCGGGCAGGGGATGCTGCTGGGGCGCATCGCCACCGGCTATCAATCCGACGCGGGCTATGGCTGGTTCGCGCTGTTCGTGGGCCTGTGTGCCGTGGCGGCCTACGTGCTGCTGGGTGCATCGTGGTTGGTCATGCGAGTGGATGGTGACCTTCAACGCCGTGCGTCCTACTGGGCCCGCCACGCCATCCGCTGGACGGCGGTGGGCATGGTGGCGATTGCGGTGACGCTGGGGCTGGCCAACGCGGGCATCTTCTACAAGTGGAGCAACATTGCCCACCTGAGCCTGGCCGCAACGGTCTGGGTGCTGATGCTGGCGGGGTATGTCGCGGCAGAAATGTTGCTGGCCCGCTTACCCGGCCGGGCGGAGCGTTTCAGCTGGCTGCCGTTCGTGCTGTGTGTGGGGCTGTTCTTGCTGATGTTGAGCGGCCTGGCCTATAGCCTGTTCCCGTATCTGATCCTGGACGACATGACGCTCTGGGACGGCGCGGGGGCGTTGGGTTCGATGCGCCTAGTCATGGCTGGTGCGGTGGTGGGAGTTCCGGTGGTGCTGGTGTTCAACATCCTGGCGTACCGATCGGTCTTCGGCAAGGAACGCGCACCGGTCCCGCTATTGCCGCCACCCTCTTAGTAGGATGGGTGAAGCGCGCAAAGATCAATGCAAAATCCCCGGCATCGATCGCGCGCAACCCATCATGCAACGCCGAATTTTTCGCAACGGGCGGCTACGTCGGGGTGGCCGCCTGATGGGTTACGCGCGATTCAGGCCAGCATTCTTTTATGCGGCCTTGCGCGCTTCACCCATCCTACAATTCCCGGATCACGGCCACGGATCGCGGATCACGGATCACGGATCGCGGACCACGGGCCACACCCTCGGCCATACCCCCGCCCCTTGACGACGCATCCACGTCCGCACACGCCGCGGACGTCCTACGATCACATCACCGGTCTTGCCACGCGTTGCAGGATCTCTTCGCCGTAGGCTTCCAGCTTGCGGGCGCCCACGCCGCTGATGTGGCTCAGGGCGTCCATCGAATCTGGCTGGGCCAGGGCGATTTCGCGTAGCGTGGCGTCGTGGAAAATGACGTAGGCGGGCACGCCGTGGCTTTTGGCGACTTCACCGCGCCAAGCGCGCAGCGCTTCAAACACCGGTTGCAATTCAGCCGGCAGGTCAATCGTTGCCGCCTTGGGACGGCCACTGCCTGTCTTGCCCGACCGGGTTTTCTTCTCGGACTCCCGGCGCAGCATCAACTGGCGTTCGCCCTTGAGCACGGCGCGGCTGCCTTCGGTCAGCGCCAGGGTGCCATAGCCTTCGGCGTCCACGGTCAGCAAACCCTGCGCCAGCAACTGGCGCAGCACGCCGCGCCAAGCCGTGTCGCTCAGGTCTTCGCCCACGCCGAACACGCTTAGGGTTTCATGGCCGTGCTGCTTGGTGCGGTCAGTGACCTTGCCTCGCAGGATGTCGATGATGTGGCCCGCGCCGTAGCGCTGCCCACGTTCCTTCCACAAGCGATAGACGGCCGACAGCACTTTTTGCGCCGCCACGGTGCCGTCCCAGGCTTGCGGCGGTTCCAGGCAGACGTCGCAGTTGCCGCAGGCGGTGATCTGCTGGCCGAAGTACGCCAGCAGCCGCACCCGGCGGCATTCCACGGTTTCGCACAGGCCCAGCATGGCGTCCAGTTGCTGGCCCAGCCGACGGCGGTAGGATTCGTCGCCGGGGGACTCGTCGATCATGCGGCGCTGCTGCACCACGTCTTGCAGGCCATAGGCCAGCCACGCCGTGGCGGGCAGGCCGTCGCGGCCGGCGCGGCCGGTTTCCTGGTAGTAGCCTTCAACGGATTTGGGCAGGTCGATGTGCGCCACGAAGCGCACGTCCGGCTTGTCGATACCCATGCCAAAGGCAATGGTGGCCACCATGACCACGCCGTCTTCGCGCAGGAAACGGGCCTGGTTGGCCGCGCGCACTTGGGGGCTGAGGCCGGCGTGGTAGGGCATGGCATCGATGCCCTGATTGCACAGGAATTCGGCCGTCTCTTCGACCCGCGCTCGCGACAAGCCATACACCACGCCGGATTCGCCGTCGTGTTCGGTGCGGATCATGTCCAGCAATTGCTTGCGCACCTCGTTCTTTTCGACGATGCGGTAGCGGATGTTGGGGCGGTCGAAGCTGGACACGAAATGCCGAGCATCGTCCAGCGACAGGCGCTGCGCGATCTCGGTGCGCGTGTCCGCCGTGGCCGTGGCCGTGAGCGCGATGCGCGGCACATCGGGCCAGCGCTCGTGCAGCATCGACAGGCCCAGGTATTCCGGCCGGAAATCATGCCCCCATTGCGACACGCAATGCGCCTCGTCGATGGCGAACAGGGCGATGCGGCCGCGCTCAAGCAGTTGCAGGCAGCGGTCGGTCAGGAGCCGTTCGGGCGCGACGTAGAGCAGATCTAGTTCGCCCGCCAGGAACGCCTGTTCCACGTCGCGGGCCACGCGCCAATCCTGCGTGGAATTCAGGAAGGCCGCGCGCACGCCCAGTTCCGTCAGGGCGTCGACCTGGTCCTGCATCAGCGCAATCAGTGGCGACACGACGATGCCGGTGCCTTCGCGCACCAAGGACGGAATCTGGTAACAGAGCGATTTCCCTCCGCCCGTGGGCATGAGGACCAGCGCGTCACCGCCGTCGATCACTTGTTCGACAATGGCTTGCTGGTCGCCGCGGAAGGATTCGTAACCGAAAACGCGCTGCAGGACGCCAAGGGCGCGCGCGTCAGACATGGGGGTAGGCCGAAAGCATCATGGCGGGGATTTTAAGCCGCAATTGCGGGCCGGCCATTTTCAGAGAGATATTTCCGTCCGGCTCGCGGCTTGCAGGCCCCCTGGCCCGCTACCAGCTCAACCAGGTGCCGCGCATGAAGGTGTCCACCGGCATGCTGAGGTTGGCGCGCCATTCGTAGTTGCCCGACACGATGTCGCGGTCAGCACCCACGGCCAGTTGCACCTTGGGCGCCACAAACATGCTGTGCGACAGGCCGACACGCTGCTCGGCCAGGGCCGAGCCTTCGCGCAGCCCTGAATAGGTTCCGCTGAAGGTGCCCCAGCCGGTGATGGGCACGCCCGCCGACAGGGTGTTGCGCGTTTGCGCCGCCGAGGCCACGCCGCCGGAGTAGGTCGACAGGTCACCAAAACCCGCCCCGATCTGTTCGTTGGTGTAGCCCAGGTTGACCATATCCGCCACGTCCACGTTGTAGCCGAAGCGGTAACGCCAGGCGTTGGAGGCGTCGAACGAGCTTTGCGTGGCGCCCGCCTGGAACGTGCCGTATTCGCCCGCGGCGTAGGTCGTGCCCAGGCCGCGCGTGGTCAGGGCGGGGGCGCTTTGCATCTGGCCTTCCAGGGTAAGCACCGGGGTCAGCCCGTAGCGCACGCTGCCGGAGCCGACCGACGCGCCGTAGTCCACCGGACCCGAGCGGGCGGCCGGATCCATCCGGTTCAGTTTGCCAACCGACGATGAATAACCGAAGCTGCCTTCAGGCACGGTGGCGGCGGAGCCTGCCCAGTTTGCAATCTGCAGCCCGCCCACCGGCGCGCTGCTGCCCCATACGGGGGCATTGGCGTTGATGTTGCCCACAGTCAGCGACGGGCCGGCGGTGTTGCGGTAAACCCAGTTGCGGTCGCCACCATAGCGCAGGCCGTCCTGGCCGCTGACCGACGCGAACCAGGGGCGGGTCGGTCGCGATACGCCCGAGATCACCACCACCGGCACGCGCGGAATGTCGCTGTCTTCCAAGGCGAAGGAATAGTCGGGCATGCTGTCTTCAACGATGGCTGTCGGCTGGGTCTGGCATTCCGGCGTCATGCCCTGTGCGCCACCCGACAGGCCCGTGCCCAGTCCGGGAATGACGTCGGAGCCGTCGTCTTCGCCGCCGCGCACGCTGGTGTCCAGGGCCGGTTCGGCGGCCTCCAGGCCGCACAGGGGCGGGTCCAGGGGTACGGCGCGCGCCGCGATCGACGGCGCCGGGCGCACAGGAATCGGCTGCACCGGCGACAGCACGCCGATGCCGCGTGCCATCAGCACCGGCGCGCTCTGCGCGGGCGATGGGACAGAAAATGGGGGCGCATCAAGCGTGTCGGCCAGGGCGGCAGGCAGCGGGCAAACCACGCCCGCCGTCAGCACCACGTGCAACAGCCGTCTGCGCCAGATTGCAGGGGCGACCATAAAAATCAGTGTAGAGAGGGGACGCTGCCGTAGCTGTAAACGATTTTTAGTAAACCGGACCAGGGGCAAGACCAGGGGCTTCATTTTAGGGCCGGCCGGGCGCGCCTGGAAGGAACTTGAGGGATGCGCCACAAGACGCCGTACATCATGCAACAGGTCTATTTCAGTTGATTTCTTGCCCCTTGCGGTCAGGCGCGCCGCGCCGCACTATGGCGACCATGGACAATCCTCATACCAAGCTGCTGGTCGTCGACGATGACCCGGCCCTGCGGCAATTGCTGGCCGACTACCTGAATCGGCACGGCTACGACACCTTGTTGGCGCCGGACGCCACCGACCTGTCGACGCGCATCACCCGCTATGCCCCCGACCTGCTTGTGCTGGACCGCATGCTGCCCGGCGGCGACGGCGCCGACGCCTGCCGCCGCCTGCGCGAGCAAGGCGAAGACATCCCCGTAATTTTGCTGACCGCGCGTGACGAAGCCGTGGACCGCATCATCGGCCTGGAAGCGGGCGCTGACGATTACGTCGGCAAGCCCTTTGACCCGCGTGAACTCTTGGCCCGCATCGAAGCCGTGTTGCGCCGCAAACGCGGTCCGTCCGCCTTGACCAAGGATGCGCCGGTCACCTTTGGCCCGTTCCTGTTCGACCCGTCCACCCGGCAGTTGTCGCGTGATGGCACGGTGGTCAAGCTGACCGGTGGCGAAATCAACCTTCTGGAAGCGCTGGTGCGCAACGCGGGCAAGCCGCTGTCGCGGGAACGTCTGCTGGCGCTTGCGCGCGACGATGACGCCGGCGAACGCAACGACCGCGCCATCGACATCGCCATCCTGCGCCTGCGCCGCGTGATCGAAGATGATCCGAAACAGCCGCGCTGGATCCAGACCGTTTGGGGCATTGGCTACCGGTTCTCGCCCTGATGCGCTTTCTTGCCCGCTTCCTGGTGCCGCGCTCGCTGCGTGCGCGCCTGATCCTGCTGATCCTGGGTTCCGTCCTGCTGACGCAAGCGGCCACGCTGGTGACGGTGTCGTACTTCCGGCACAAGTTCATGGAAGACGTGGCGATCGGCTATATCGTCACCACCATTCGCACGCTGCGCGCCGCCTTGTCCGAAGTGCCCGCTGAGGACCGTGCCGATTTCGTGCGCACGGCGTCGCAGAATCAATGGCGCCTGTGGTCGCGGGTGCTGCCCGCCGAAGCCAAGCTGCAACGCTTCAACGGACGGCGTCCGCCGCCGCCGCCCCGAGCCACGCCCCGCCCGCCGCCACCGCCGCCCTCGGACGCCCGGCCCGGCGACAGGCCACCGCCGCCCTCGGACGCCCAACCTGGCGACAGGCCACCGCCGGACGGGCACGGCGACGAGCACGAGACGGGCGCCGACCAGGTGGACACGCGCACTGCCCAGCAGCGCGAGGCCGACCGCGTGGCGCACGAAGAGCGCATGCGGCGCCACAACAAGCCCGAGCCCGACGACATCCGCCGCGACCTGAAGGCGCTGGTGCAGTTGCTGAACGAACGGCTGAACGACGGCACCCGCGTAGCGCTGTCGCGCGGCCCCACGCCCGAAATCTTCATTTCTTTGGCGCCCAATTCGGCCAGCGAAGACGTGCCGCGCCTGCGGGAATGGCTGGTCATCCCCCTGGAACGATTGGACCCGCCCGTGGCCACGCCCTTCATCGCCGCCTGGTTGGGCGGCTTGGGCCTGTTGTTGTTGCTGGCCGTGGGCTTTTCCTGGCACATCACGCGCCCCATTACCCGGCTGGCGGACGCGGCTGACCGCCTGGCGGCCGGGCAGCCGCAGCGCGTAGAGCCCTCGGGGCCGCACGAAACCCGCGCCTTGGGCGAACGCTTCAACGCCATGCTGGACGCGCTGGCCGAATCCGACTCGGTGCGCCGCACGCTGCTGTCCGGCTTGCCGCACGACCTGAAAGGGCCGTTGTCGCGCATGTGGCTGCGGATTGAAATGGCCGACGATTCCAAGCTGAAGGAAGGCCTGCGCACCGATCTTCAAGACATGCAACACATGGTGGACCAGTTCATCGGCTTTGTGCGCGGCACTGACCCGGCGGCCTACCGCTATGCGCCCATCGTGCTGTCCGAATGGCTGGCCGAGCGCGTTGGCGCCTGGCACGGCGCGGGTACGGACATCCACCTGAAGTCGGTGGACGATGATGCGCCGCTGGTAGTCCAGGCCGACGCGGTGGCCTTGGGCCGTTTGCTGGACAACCTGATCGGCAATGCCCTGAACCACGGCGCCCCACCGGTGGATGTTGGCCTGCGCCGCGAAAACCACGAAGCGGTGCTGGACGTGGCGGACCATGGTCCCGGCATCGTGCCCGAGCGCCGCCAGGAGGCGCTGCGCCCCTTCAGCCGGCTGGACGACGCGCGTACGCGCACTGGCAGCGTCGGCCTCGGCCTGGCGCTGGCCGAGGCCATCGCGCGCGCGCACGGTGGTTCGCTGGAGTTGCGCCAGGCGGATTCCGGCGGCCTGTGCGTGCGGGTAAGGCTGCCGCTGTCGGAAAGCGCTTAGGGCGCGGCCATCTGCAAGGGTGGGGCCACAAGCCGGCCCCCCTAGCCGGCGCCCCTAGCCAGCGCCACCATACGGTACGATGCATCCTGCTTCGTCCCTTGTCGTTTTCCGCACCATGGCCATCCAGTCCGATTCCCTTTCCTCTCGTCCCGACGCCCCCCGCATTGTGGCGCCGCAGCCGGTATCGCCCAACGAGGAATCGATCGAACGCGCCTTGCGGCCCAAGGCGCTTCAGGAATATGTGGGCCAGCAGCGCGCGCGCGAGCAGCTTGAAATCTTCATCGCCGCGGCGCGCAAGCGCGGCGAAGCCCTGGACCACGTACTGCTCTTCGGCCCGCCCGGGCTGGGCAAGACCACGCTGGCCCACATCATCGCGCATGAAATGGGCGTGCAACTGCGCCAGACTTCCGGCCCCGTGCTGGAACGCCCGGGCGACCTGGCCGCGTTGCTGACCAACCTGGAAAAGAACGATGTGCTGTTCATCGACGAAATCCACCGTCTGTCGCCCGTGGTTGAAGAAATTCTCTATCCGGCGCTGGAAGATTTCCAGATCGACATCCTGATCGGCGAAGGCCCGGCCGCGCGCAGCGTCAAGCTGGACCTGCAGCCGTTCACGCTGGTGGGCGCCACCACGCGCGCGGGCATGCTGACGAACCCGCTGCGCGACCGCTTCGGCATCGTGTCGCGGCTGGAGTTCTACAACGCCACCGACCTGGGCCATATCGTG
Organism: Achromobacter spanius; assembly: GCF_003994415.1. Lineage (NCBI taxonomy): Bacteria > Pseudomonadati > Pseudomonadota > Betaproteobacteria > Burkholderiales > Alcaligenaceae > Achromobacter > Achromobacter spanius. The sequence continues at coordinate 1,240,162 of NZ_CP034689.1, forward strand.
ACCCGCAGCGCGGGCTTGCTCAACGCCGTCATCACGCCCGACGGCGCGGCGGAAGTGGCGCGCCGCGCGCGCGGCACCCCGCGTATCGCCAACCGCTTGCTGCGCCGCGTGCGCGACTACGCCGAGGTCAAGGCTAGCGGCACCATCGACGCCGACGTCGCCGGCCGCGCGTTGGCGATGCTGGAAGTCGACCCCCAGGGCCTGGACCTGATGGACCGCAAACTGCTGGAAGCCATCATCCACAAGTTCGACGGCGGCCCCGTGGGCGTGGACAGCCTGGCCGCTGCAATCGGCGAAGAGCGCGACACCATCGAAGACGTGATCGAGCCCTACCTGATCCAGCACGGTTATCTGCAACGCACGCCACGGGGGCGCACCGCCACGCTGTCCACCTGGCGCCATCTGGGCCTGGCGCCTCCCGCCGGCACGGCCACCGGCAGCGGCGAGCTCTTCAACAAGTAGGCGAAGCGGATACCGGGTAGCAGGTACGGCGCAATCGGCGCGGCGGGTTTATGATCCTGGGGTTTCGACACCCCCGCGATCAAAGGACCGGATTCCCATGCTGCCCGAACTGCCTACCTATGATGACGTCGTGCGCGCCAGCGAGCGCCTGGCCGGCAACGCCCACCGCACGCCCGTCCTGACCTCTGCCACGGCCGACGCCATCAGCGGCGCGTCGGTCTTCTTCAAGTGCGAAAACTTCCAGCGCATGGGCGCCTTCAAGTTTCGCGGCGGCTACAACGCCATCGCGCGCCTGACGCCCGAACAGCGCGCCGCCGGCGTGGTCACGTTTTCGTCGGGCAACCATGCGCAAGCCATTGCGCTGGCGTCCAAGCTGCAGGGCGTGTCGGCCACGATCATCATGCCGCTGGACGCGCCGGCGGCCAAGCGCGCGGCCACCGAAGGCTACGGTGGCAAGATCGTCACTTATGACCGTTACACCGAAGACCGCGAACAGATCGCGCGGCGTATCCAGGCCGAAACCGGGGCCACGCTGATTCCGCCCTACGACCACGAAGACGTGATCACGGGGCAGGGCACGGCGGCCAAGGAATTGTTCGAGGAAGTCGGTGAACTGGATTATCTGTTCGTCTGCCTGGGCGGCGGGGGCTTGTTGTCGGGGTCGGCCTTGTCGGCCTTTGCGCTCAGCCCGCGCTGCCTGGTGTACGGCGTTGAGCCCGAAGCCGGCAACGACGGCCAGCAGTCGCTGCGCAAGGGTGAAGTCGTCCGAATTCCCGCCCCCAAGACCCTGGCCGATGGCGCGGCGACTACCCACCTGGGCAACCTGACCTTTCCGCTCATCCAGAAATATGTGCGCGACATCGTCACGGTGTCGGACGCGCAACTGGTCACCACCATGAAGTTCTTTGCCGAGCGCATGAAGATGGTGGTGGAACCCACGGGTTGCCTGGCCGCGGCCGCGGTCATGCAGAACGTGGTGCCGGTGCAAGGCGCGCGGGTCGGCGTCATCATCAGCGGCGGCAACGTCGACCTTCCGGCCTACGCCAAGCTGCTGGCGTCCTGACCGCCAGGCTGACACGCGAATGACACCCGTATGACGCGCATCAAGCGGCCCGCGCCTGGGGCTGCCGATGCGTGCTTGCGGTTGTGGTCCGTGCAAGGCAGAATCGGGTCTCGATCCTGACGAACAGGGGCTGCGGCATGCGTATCCTTGTCATCGGCGGCACCGGTTTCATCGGCCGCCATCTGATTGCCCGGCTTTCCGGCGACCTGCACCAGATCATCGTGCCTACCCGCCTGTTGGCGCGCGGCAGCGAACTGCAAGTCCACCCCACGACCACGCTGATCCAGACCGACATCCACGACGATGCCGCACTGGACCGCCTGGTCACCGGCTGCGACGTGGTGGTGAACCTGGTGGGCATCTTGCACGGCAACGTCGGCAAGCCATATGGCTCTGATTTTGCGCGCGCGCACGTGCATCTGCCGCAACGCATTGCGCGGGCGTGTCAGCGCCATGGCGTGCGCCGCCTGTTGCATGTCAGCGCGCTGGGCGCCGACTCGCAGGGCGACAGCATGTACCAGCGCTCCAAGGGCGATGGCGAAGCCGCCATCAAAAGCGAATTTCCATCCGGCAACGACGGGGGCTGGACCATTTTCCGCCCGTCGGTCATCTTCGGTCCGGACGACAATTTCACCAATATGTTTGCATCACTGGCGCGTTGGCTGCCGGTCTTGCCCTTGGCCGGCGCGCATGCGCGCATGCAGCCGGTGTATGTGGGCGATGTGGTGGCGGCCATGGCGACGGCGCTGGGCGATACCCACACCTGCGGCAAAACCTATGAGCTGGGCGGCCCGCAGATCTACACCCTGGGCGAGATCGCGCGCTTGTGCGCCGTCTGGAGTGGCAACCCGCGCCCGGTGGTGCCGGTGCCCATGGGGGTGGGGCGCTTGCAGGCGCGCCTGTTTGAGTGCATGCCTGGCGAACCGCTGATGTCGCGCGACAATCTGGATTCCCTGCGACGCGACAATATCTGCGTGGGGCCGATCGCGCCCGAATTGCATGTGGTGCCGACCGGCCTGGAGGCCGTGGCGCCCCGCTATCTGCAGCGCAAGTCTTAGCGCACCAGTGCTTTCAGCGCCTGTTTGATGCCATCGGACACGCCCACGCCTTCGGGCAGCGTCTTCAACGCCGACAGCGATTCCTTTTCCGAATAGCCCAACGCCAGCAGTGCGTTCAGGATGTCCGACTGGTTGTCCGGCGTGGCGTGCGAGGTGGCGCCGATATCCGCGCCGAGCTTGCCGCGCATTTCCAGCAACAGCCGTTCGGCGGTCTTCTTGCCGATGCCCGGCACGCGCGTCAGACGGCCGGTCTCCTGCAAGGTGATGGCCTGCGCCAGGTCGGCCACCGACATGCCGGACAGCACCGACAGCGCCGTGCGCGCCCCAATGCCGCTGACTTTGATCAGCTCGCGAAACGCGCTGCGTTCGGCCGCGGTGCCAAAGCCATAAAGAATGTGCGCGTCTTCGCGCACCGTCAGGTGCGTATACAGCGTGACGCGCGCGCCGGTCTCCGGCAGCGAGTACAGCGTGCTCATGGACACGTCGATGTCATACCCCAAGCCGCCCACATCCACGCAGATGGTGGGAGGCAGCTTTTCGATCAGGGTTCCGGTAATGCGTCCGATCATGGTGATGATGGCCTGGTAGCAATGGCGCGCGCGGAATGCGCGGCGAATGCGGGCATTCTATACGCGCAAGAGTCGGCGAGGCGGGTAGGGGGGATGTCCGGGCGCAGCGCTTGAACGCGGTGCGGCCTGGCGGGCAGGGAATCAGCCGATCAGGCGGCCGTTGCGGATGCGGGTCTTGCCGCCCATGCGCAGTGACGTGCCCAGTCGCTCCAGCTTGTCCTGCAAGGGCCCGACGTGCGCGTGGCAGATGGCGCAGGCCAGCGCGTCGGCGGAGTCAGGCGCGGGCACACCGTCCAGGGACAGCAGGTGCTGCACCATCATCTGCACCTGCTCCTTGGCGGCGCGGCCGGTGCCCACCACGGCCTTCTTGATCTGCAAGGCGGTGTATTCGTGCACCGCCAGCGAACTGTCCGCCAAGGCGCACAGCGCCGCGCCCCGGGCCTGGCCTAGTAGCAGCGTGGATGCGGGATTGGTGTTCAGAAAGACGATTTCAAGCGCGGCGACATCGGGTTGCGTGTCGCGCGCCACTTCGCGCAGATTGTCCAGAATGACTTTCAGGCGCTCGGCCAGCGTCAGCGCCGGCGGGACCACGATGGTCCCGCTGGCCACGTAACGCAACCGCGAGCCCTCGGCATCGATCACACCGAAGCCGGTGCGGCGCAAGCCGGGATCGATGCCCAGGACGCGCATCAGTGGCGGAAGTGGCGGGTGCCGGTCAGCACCATGGCAATGCCGTGCTCGTCGGCTGCGGCGATGACTTCATCGTCACGCATGCTGCCGCCGGGCTGGATGACGCAGGTTGCGCCTGCCGCCACCACCACGTCCAGGCCATCGCGGAACGGGAAGAAAGCATCCGACGCCACGGCCGAGCCTTGCAGCGTCAGGCCGGCGTTTTCCGCCTTGATCGACGCAATGCGCGCCGAGTCGATGCGGCTCATCTGGCCGGCGCCCACGCCCAAGGTCATGCCGCCGCCCACGAAGACGATGGCGTTGGACTTGACGTACTTGGCAACCTTCCAGGCGAAAGCCAGGTCGTTCATTTCCTGTTCGGTGGGCTGGCGCTTGCTGACCACCTTCAGCGCATCGCGCGGCACGTTGTAGGCGTCCGGGCTTTGCACCAGCCAGCCGCCGCCCACGCGCTTGATGTCGAATGCGTTCTGGCCCACGCCCATCGGCACTTCCAGCACGCGCACGTTCTTCTTGGCGGCCAGGATGGCCAGCGCGGCGCCGTCATAGGCAGGCGCCAGCAGCACTTCCATGAACTGGCCGCTGACGGCTTCGGCAGTGGCCGCGTCCACCGGGCGGTTAAAGGCGATGATGCCGCCGAAAGCGGACGTCGGGTCGGTCTTGAACGCTTGCTGGTAGGCGCCCAGCGTGTCGGCCGCCACGGCCACGCCGCAGGGGTTGGCGTGCTTGACGATGACGCAGGCAGGCGCGTCGAAGCTGCGCGCGCATTCCCAGGCGGCATCGGCGTCGGCGATGTTGTTGTAGGACAGTTCCTTGCCCTGCAGTTGGCGGTAGTTGCCCAACAGGCCGGCCGGACGCTGCGCATCCACATAGAAGGCGGCGGTCTGGTGGGGGTTTTCGCCGTAGCGCAGCGCCTGTTCCTGCTTGACCTGCAAGGTCAGCGTGCCAGGCCATTCGTTACGGGCCGGCACGGCTTCCTGAGCCGGTTCGGCTTCGGCCAGGCTGGTCAGGTAGGCGGCGATGGCGCCGTCGTAGGCGGCCGTGTGGGCATAGACCTTCGAGGCCAGCGCCAGTCGCAGGCCATAGGACGTGCTGCCGTTCTTGTCCATTTCGGCCAGCACGCGCGAATAGTCCACCGGGTCGATCACGACCGTCACGCCACCCGCTTCGGTGCCGTGGTTCTTGGCGGCCGCGCGCAGCATGGCCGGGCCGCCGATGTCGATGTTCTCGACCGCGTCGGCGAACGTGCAATCGGGCTTGGCCACGGTTTCACGGAACGGATACAGGTTCACCACCAGCATGTCGATGCGATCGATGCCCGCCGCCTTGATGGTGTCCATGTGCTCGGCGCTGTCGCGACGGGCCAGCAGGCCGCCGTGAATCTTCGGGTGCAGCGTCTTGACGCGGCCATCCAGAATTTCCGGCGAACCCGTGTGGGCAGCCACTTCGGTAACGGTCAGGCCGGCGTCGGCCAGCAGCTTGGCGGTGCCGCCGGTCGACAGCAGGCGCACGCCACGCGCGGCCAGGGCGCGGGCAAATTCAACGATGCCGGTCTTGTCGGACACCGAAAGCAGGGCGGTTTCGATTTTCATGGTGGGGGACGGGAGTCGGGCGGTGCGCCTTTCTCGTTCAGGTCAGGATGGGAAATCGGCGTGGGAAAGGGCAGTGCCGCCGGTGGCCTGCCCTTGCGTAAAAGCTATACCTGGATATTGTGCGCCAGCAACTTCTTGCGCAGGGTGTTGCGGGTGATGCCCAGCATTTCAGACGCGCGCGACTGGTTGCCGCCCGATCGCTCCAGCGCCACTTCAAGCACCGGGCGTTCGACGCAGCGCATCACCATGTCCCACATATCGTGGGGCTCGGATTCACCCAAGTCTTCGAAATAGCGCTCCAGGCTGGCGCGCACGCATTCTTCCAGGACATCTTTCTTGCTCATTTGAGTACAGATATTTTTATGTTGGTGTTGAGGCGGTCATGCCGCCAGCAGGGCTTCTGCGACCGGCGCCGGGTGGGGCTCGCCGTCGCGCGAGAGGGTATCGAACCAATCCGACACCGCCCGCCACTGGTCGCGGGTATTGTCGATCAGGTTCATGCGGGCGCAGAACGAATCCGCGCCCGGCAGGCCGTCCAGGTACCAGCCGATATGTTTGCGCGCCGTGCGTACGCCGGTGTGCTCGCCATAGAAGCGGTAGTGGTCGTCGAGATGTTCAAGCAACAGCTCGCGCATTTCCCCATGGGAGGGCGGGGCCAGTGATACGCCCGTGCGCAAATAGTGATCGATTTCGCGGAAGATCCAGGGACGGCCCTGGGCCGCCCGGCCAATCATGACCGCGTCGGCGCCAGTGTAATCCAGGACGTGCTTGGCTTTTTCAGGAGAGTCGATATCTCCGTTTGCGATCACGGGGATGCTCAGCTCGGCCTTGACGGCGCGGATAGTGTCATATTCCGCCTCGCCCGTATAGAGGTCGGCGCGGGTGCGGCCGTGCAGGGTCAGGGCCGCGATGCCGGCATTTTCGGCCAGCTTGGCCACGCGCAAGGCGTTGCGGCTGTCGCGGTCCCAACCCGTGCGGGTCTTCAAGGTGACCGGCACGCCCAGCGGCGCACAGGCCGACACGACGGCGTCCAGGATGCGGACGATCAGGTCTTCATGGCGCAGCAGCGCCGACCCCGATGCCACGTTGCACACTTTCTTGACCGGGCAGCCCATGTTGATGTCGATGATGCGCGCGCCCTTGCCGGCATTGAAGACGGCGGCCTCGGCCATCATGGCCGGGTCGGCGCCCGCGATCTGGACCGAAATGGGGGCGATTTCGCCATCGTGGTTCAGGCGGCGCGACGTCTTGACGCTGTCCCACAGCTTGGGGTTGCTGGCGGCCATTTCGGACACGGCATAGCCCGCCCCCAACTTCTTGCAAAGTTGTCGGAACGGACGGTCCGTCACGCCCGCCATGGGCGCGACTAGAACGTTGTTGGGAAGGGTCCACTGGCCTATGCGCATGGTCACATTTTAACCGGCTCGATCAAGCCCCCATTTTTCGAGGGTGCTCGCTTGGTAACAAGAAGGGAGAAATCAGGCGGATCCGGCCCCATTCCGGGGGCCGATTTCCGGACCTGTCTCAGGGCCGGATCGCGAGATCGGATAGCGGGGGGATCAGGTCCGAAAGCCCTGCAACAAATGCTGGGCCAGCGGGGCACGCAACGGCGAAGCCAGATCCATTCCCAGCAAGGCCAGCCCGCAGGCATGTTCCACCGGGGCCAGGCCGGTCGCGAACACGCGTGGCATCAGGTCAGTCAGGCCCGCGGTGATGGCGCGGTCGACATAGCGGGCCTGGGCAAACTCGGTCAACAGGGAAGTGGGGCTAAATTCGGGCCGGGCCAGCCAGCCGGCCAGCGTCTGGGCCAGCCTGGCGGCATCGCGCAAGCCCAGGTTCAGGCCCTGGCCGGCGACGGGATGCAGCGTCTGGGCGGCGTTGCCGATGGCGGCCACGCGCCCTTGCACCTGGGCGCGGCGGGCGGCCAGCGCCAGCGGAAAAACGTGGCGGGGCGCTTGGCTGGACAGCCGGCCCAAGCGGTCGCCAAAGGCGGCGGACAGCGCCGACGAAAACGCCGCGTTGTCCAGCGCGGCCAGTTCCCGGGCCCGTTCGGGCGCGCTGCACCAGACCACCGAATAGGCGTCCGGCGTCTGCGGATGAGGCAGCAAGGCCAGCGGGCCTTCGGAAGTGAAGCGTTCCCAGGCCCAGCCTCGGCGCGGCAGCGTGGCGTGCGCCGTCGTCAGTACGGCATGCTGGCCATAGTCGCGGCGCACATCAGTGGCGCCCGCGCCGTCAGACTGCACGGCAACCCGGCACAGCAGGCTGTGGTCCCCTTGCGTAATGTGCACGCCGTCCGCATCCTGGCGTTCGATCACGGCAGCCGGGCCGGACAGCACGGTGACACCACAGGCCGCCACGCGCTCGTCCAACTTGGCGTGCAAGCCGGAATAGGCCACCACGCTGCCCAACTGCGGCACGCCGAAATCCGTGTTCTGGATAACGGCGCGGCCCAGGCGCCCACGCTGCGACACATGAATGTTGCGGATATCGGCCGACCGCTCGGGCCAGGCCTGCAACGATTCCAGCAATACGCGGCTGCCGTGGTTCATGGCCAGCACGCGGGGATCCGCGGCAGGCACGGCGGCGGAGGCGGCGGGCGTCGGCGCGCTGCCGGCGAGCAGGGCGATGCGCGCCGGGTCCGGCGCCACACGCGCCAGCATCAGGGCCAGCACGCGGCCCACGGGGCCAGCGCCAAGAATCGCAATGTCGAAGGCGGATGCAGTCATGCCGGGATTTTAACCGTCCACTACAATCCGGCACAGCCAGCGCGGTCGGTCGCGCCTCACCCTTTACAGTTGATTCCCAGGTTGATCCCCCATGACGCAGGTTCAGCTTTCACCTTCACTGTCCGCCGCCCCCGCCCGACGTCCGCGCGGCAAGGTCGCCGTGGGGCTGCTGGCTTGTCTGTTTGGGTGGCTGGGCGCGCACTGGTGGTATCTGGGCCGCCGATACGCCTGGGCCGTGACACTGCTGGCCGCAGTCAGCCTGTTCTGTGCGTTCCGCTATTACCCGGTCTGGTACGACAACCCCGCCTTCTTCCTGTTGTTCATTCCGATGATCGACGGCTTCATTGAAAGCGCTGTCTTTTCGCTGATGTCCGACGAGAAATTCGACCGTCGCTACAACGCAGCCCATGGCCGGCCCACGTCCACGGGCTGGGGGCCGGTGCTGGTGGCGCTGCTGGCGTGCCTGGTGGGGTCGGTGGTGTCGATGTTCGCCATCGCCATGGTGGTGGTGTACGTCTGGGTAGCCATGGGCTGGCTGGACGGCCTGGTGCTGTAGCCCGCGCCTATTCGCGCATCAATGCCTCGATCTCGCTGGCTTCCACCGGCACGCCGCGCGTGATCAGTTCACAGCCTTCATCCGTAACCAGCGCATCGTCTTCCGTGCGGATACCGATGTTCCAGTAGCTTTCCGGCACGTCGTCAGCCGGACGCACGTAGATGCCCGGTTCAATCGTCAGCATCATGCCGCGTTCCAGCTTGCGCCACGGGCGATCGCCGCCTTGCGCCGGCCCGGGCTGGCGGTAATCACCCGCGTCATGAACGTCCAGTCCCAGCCAGTGGCCGGTGCGGTGCATGTAGAAGCGGCTGTAGTCGCCGGACTCCAGCACGCCATCCAGCGACCCTTTCAACAATTTCAAATCCAGCATGCCTTGCGCCAGCACGCGCAAGGCGGCTTCGTGGCCGTCGTTGAACGTGCGTCCGGGCGCGGTCGCGGCCGCGGCGGCTTGCTGGGCCGCCACGGTCAGGTCATACAGCGCGCGCTGCGGGCCGCTGTAGCGTCCGTTCACGGGAAAGGTCCGGGTGATGTCACTGGCGTAGCTGTCGACTTCGCAGCCGGCGTCGATCAGGACCAGGTCGCCGTCGCGCAGCACGGCTTCGCCGGCCGGGTAGTGCAGCACGCAGGCATTGGCGCCGGCGGCCACGATGCTGTTGTAGGCCACGGCCTGCGCACCGTGGCGGCGGAATTCATACAGCAGTTCCGCTTCCAGTTCGTATTCGTGCATGCCGGGACGGGCGACCCGCATGGCGCGCGCGTGCGCACCGGCCGATATCTTGGCGGCGCGCCGCATGGTGGCGATTTCGGTCGGGTCCTTGACCAGGCGCATTTCCGCCAACCAGGCGCGGACGTCCTGCTGGCGGGCGGGCGGCGCGTGGCCCGCGCGGCCGGCGTCGCGCGCGGCGGCCAGCCAGCGGTGCAGACGCCCGTCATTACGTTTTTCGCCCGCCAGCGGCGCATAAAGCGTGGGATGGTCCAGCATCAGTCTGGGAATCAACTCATCCAGCGCATCGATGGGGTGCGCATCGTCAAAGCCGAAGTGCTCGGCCGCCGCCTCGGGACCGAAGCGCTTGCCTTCCCAGATTTCATGTTCCACATGGCGCGGCCGACAGAACAGCAACGCGCGTTCGGTGGCGCCCGCGATCAGCACCAGCCAGGCTCCGGGTTCGGTAAAGCCGGTGAGATAAAAAAAATCGCTGTCGTGGCGGTACGGGAATTCGGCGTCGCGGTTGCGGATGGCTTCGGGGGCGGTCGGCAGGATGGCGATGCCGCCGCCATCGGCGCGCATCCGTTCCATCAGGCGTTGGCGGCGGGCGACGAACGGGGCGATGTCGGCGGGAGGCAGGCTCATGGCGGGCAGGGGCGCGAACCCCGCGAAAGATGTGGATGCGGCTTACTTTACCCCGCTATCGCGCGCAAACAACAGCGGATGTGCATTGCGCGAAGCCCATGCGGGATTCACTGGACGGCCCGATTCGCGCTGCTACAATCGCGGCTCTGTCATTGGGGAGTAGCCATCCTTTGTCCCCAAAGGAGTTAGCGTCAACAGACTTGGTGGTTCAGGGCCGCGTAGCGGTTGCTAGAACTCCATGGCGCTAACGGTTTCCATGCAAGCGGCATCGCCCGCCGCATGGATCAGCCAGGCGAGACCTTTGGCCGCGTAGCGTTCACCCTAGCCGGGCGAGCCGTTGCGTCGCGCCAATTGGTTTCTGCTCGTCCGGCTGCGTATCTATGTTGCTCACCCTGTTTCTGTTTTTCCTGTCCGCGGCAGTGATTTACTTCGCCTGCGAATTCTTCGTCAACGGCGTTGAATGGGTCGGACACCGCTTCCACCTGGGCGCCACCGCCACCGGCACGATTCTGGCGGCCTTTGGCACGGCGTTGCCGGAAAGCGCGGTGACTTTCATGGCGGTCGTCTTCGGCGACACCCCTGAACAGAAAGACATCGGCGTCGGCGCGGCCATGGGCGGCCCGCTGGTATTGGCCACCCTGGCCTACGCGGTGGTGGGTATTGCCCTGTGGCGCGCACGCCGCGGCGGCCAGCCGGAAAAAGCCAACTGTATTAACGCGGACCAACGCCGGTTGGCCCGCGACCAGGCCTGGTTCATGGGCATCTTCCTCTTCAAGGTGGGGCTGGGTCTGCTGGCCTTTGCGTGGAAGCCCTGGCTGGGCATCCTGTTTCTGGCCACTTACGGCATGTACGTCTGGCGCGAACTCAGCCATGACGAGGCGCGCGCCGACTGCGAAGACCTGGAGCCGCTCAAGCTGCGGCCCAGCGACACCGACCCGTCCATGTTCTGGGCCGCCACGCAAACCATCCTGGCGCTGGTCGTGATTGCCGGCGCCTCGCACGTGTTCGTGAACCAGATCGAGCTGCTGGGCATCGCCATGGGTGCGTCGCCACACGTGGCCGCCTTGCTGCTGGCGCCGGTCGCCACGGAGCTGCCCGAAATCATGAATGCGCTGATCTGGGTGCGCCAGGGCAAGGAACGCCTGGCGCTGGGCAATATCTCGGGCGCGATGATGATCCAGGCGACCATTCCCAGCTCATTGGGGATCTTCATGACGCCCTGGTTGCTGGATGCGCCGCTGCTGGCGGCCGGCCTGTTCACCATGTTGTCGATCGGTCTGCTGTGGCTGCGTTTCCGCCGCTCGGTGATGACGGTGCCCGCGTTGTCGGCGGTGGGCGGTTTCTATGCCTTGTTCGCGACCTATTTGGTGTGGCACTTCTACGCCTGACGCGGGAACGGAAAGACGGAAAAGCGGCGCAAGGCTGACACGCTTTGCGCCGCTTTATCTTTTTTGCGCCGTTGTGACGTTAAACCGCAAAAACCTTGTCCATCAGTGGAAACCCGCGTAAAATCCGTCCGTTATCCATCTCAGGAGCAGTCTTCGTGAATACCGATTCCGGCGAAAGTAGTCGATCTTGCATCGACATCGCTGTCTGACAGGAAACACGCAGAGCTCCATCTGCCGCATCCTGTCATACAGGTTGCGGCGTATCCCAAGCCCTGGGCTTCTACCCGGGCAATAGCGCAGGCCTTCGGCTTGCCGGGAAATTCCCCAACATAAACCGCCAGAACCGCCGCTAGTCGCAGCGTCAGCGTTCGTGCACGTCTTTTGTGCACGTTGCCATGCGCCGCGTCCGGCTGCTCGCGTACTCGCGATACCGCTCCCCATCTTGCAATGGAGGTCGTTATGCGTTTCTTCGACTTGTTCCTACGCCGCGCTGGCGTAGACCGTGCCACCGCCCTGAGCCGCCGTCGCGGCACGTCGCGTTTGACGGTCATTTGTCCGCGCGACGAATTGGGCGCCTTGCGCAAGCAGATCTGCCTGGACTTCAGCGCCGCCGGCCTGGACGTCTCGCAAGTGCAGGTCGACCAAGGCCGCGACCCGAACATGGCGTCAGCTTGCATCACCGTCAATTGCCCGCCCGAACTGCGTGCTGAATTGATGTCGCAAGCGCGCCGTCTCAGCGCCAACCCTGCCGTTCGCCACGTGCATTTCGGCGCGCAAGCCGCCGCGATGGCCGCTTGAACGGCACCCGTTCCACAGGAGAGATCATGCCTAGTGCCTTAGACCCCGACCCTCGATTGCGCCCTGTGTGTGGCGCCGGCATGACTGTCTGACCTGTCTTCTCTTCTGAGCCGACCGGCCGGACAGCATCCCGGTTCTGGCGGACTCCGCAGCAATGAATCCCCGGCCAAGGCCCCGTCTTTGACGACGGACGCGTCCCAGGCGCCGGTCTCGATTCCTAGCTAGCTCCTTTCCGTTTTCCGCACTCCGGCGCGACTTCACCGCGATCCGGACACCGGCAACGTTGCCCCGGTGCCTGCGCACGCCCATCAGGGGCGGCTTGACGGCTTTCAGCGTGAAAGTCGCGGCCCGTCGCTGTCCGCGTGCCTGGCCCAGGGTGGGCGCGCCCGTGTCTCCGACAAGAAATCAAACAAGAACCGGAGCACTCCGATGTTTTTCTTTCTGAAGTCTTTTTTTTCGTCCGCCGCGAGCCGGCGGCGCGCAAGCCGGCATTTCCGGCGCACTCCCATTCTTGAACAGGGCAGCCAAAACGGCGCCGTGTCGACGCCGTCCGAGGCCTCGCGGCAGGCCAACCGCCAGATGCTGGAACGGTCAAGCATGGGGCTGGATGCCTTGTTCTCACTTTTGGCCAGCGGCCGGGGCGGCCTGTCGGAAGCTCAGGCGCAAGCGGCGCGCGAACGACACGGCGCCAACGAGGTCGACCACGAAAAGCCGCTTTCCTGGGTTTCCCATCTGTGGCTGTCCTATCGCAACCCTTTCAATCTGCTGCTGACCGCATTGGCCGGTCTGTCGTGGCTGACCGATGTGCGCATGGCCGAGCCTGACGACAAATCGTGGACGGCGGTGGCAATCATCGGGTCGATGGTGGTCATTTCCACCGTGCTGCGTTTTGCTCAGGAATTACGGTCTAACCGCGCGGCCGAAGCGCTGAAAGCCATGGTGCAGAACACCGCCACCGTGCTGCGCGTGAACGCCGAGGCGCCGGCCGCCGGCAACGGTCGGCGATTGTTTGGCGCGCCCTTGCACGACTCCGGCTCGCACCAGATGGAAGTGCCGCTGGCCGAGCTGGTGCCGGGCGATGTGGTGCTGCTGTCCGCGGGTGACATGATTCCCGCCGACTGCCGGATCCTGAATGCCAAAGACCTGTTCGTTGCCCAAGCGGCGTTGACGGGCGAATCGCTACCGGTTGAAAAGCATGCCGTCCAGCGCGTAGAAACCCAGAACGCGCTTGAACTGGAAAACATGGCGTTCATGGGCACCAACGTGGTCAGCGGTTCGGGCAGCGCCTTGGTCATCGCCACGGGCGCCAATACCTATTTCGGCCAGTTGGCCGGCCGGGTGACGCAAGCCAGCCGCGCGCCGACCCAGTTTCAGCAGGGCATCAACCGTGTCAGTTGGGTGCTGATCCGCTTCATGCTGGTGATGGCGCCCATCGTCTTGCTCATCAACGGCTTCACCAAGGGAGATTGGCTGGAGGCGCTGCTGTTCGCGCTGGCCATTGCCGTGGGCTTGACGCCTGAAATGCTGCCGATGATTGTCACAGCCACGCTGGCCAAGGGCGCCTTGCGCATGTCGCGCCGTAAAGTCGTGGTCAAGCGGCTGGACGCCATCCAGAACCTGGGCGCAATGAACGTGCTGTGTACCGACAAGACCGGCACGCTGACGCAAGACCGCATCGTGCTGGAACGGCATACCGACGTCTATGGATCCAGCAGCGACGACGTATTGGCCTATGCCTATCTGAATAGCTACTACCAGACCGGCCTGAAGAATCTGCTGGACGTGGCGGTGCTGCAGCACGCGGAGCTCAAGCGCAGCCTGAACCTGGCGGCCAGGTACCGCAAAGTGGATGAAATTCCTTTCGACTTTTCGCGTCGCCGGATGTCGGTCGTGGTCAATGAAACCGAGAACGGCCGTGATCATCACGAACTGATCTGCAAGGGCGCGCTGGAAGAAATGCTGCTGGCCTGCACGCGGCTGCGCGTGGGCGACGCGGTGCTCCCGTTGACGGATGCGCGGCGCGCGGATATCCGGCGGGTGACGGCTGAGCTTAATCGCGACGGCCTGCGGGTGATCGCGGTGGGCGTCAAGGAGATGCCGCCTACGCAGTTGACCTATGGCGTGGCCGACGAATCCGACTTGGTGCTGGTGGGCTACATGGCCTTCCTGGATCCGCCAAAAGAATCGACCGGTCCGGCCCTGGCTGCGCTGAAGGCATCTGGCATCGAGGTCAAGGTGCTGACGGGAGACGCGGAACTGGTTACGCAGAAGGTCTGCCGCGAAGTCGGTTTCGACGTGCGCCGCGTCTATCTGGGCGCGGACATCGAGGCCATGGACGATGCGCAACTGGCCGTGGCCGTGCGTGAAGCCAATGTCTTCGCCCGGCTGACGCCCGCGCACAAAGAGCGCATTGTGCGCAGCCTGCGCGCGCAGGGCGACACGGTGGGCTTCATGGGCGACGGCATCAACGACGCGCCGGCCCTGCGCGCCGCCGACGTGGGCATTTCGGTGGATACGGCGGTGGATATCTCGAAGGAAGCCGCCGACATCATCTTGCTGGAAAAGAGCCTGATGGTGCTGGAGGACGGCGTGATCGAAGGCCGCAAGACCTTCTGCAATATGCTCAAGTACCTGAAGATGACGGCCAGCTCGAACTTCGGCAATGTGTTCTCGGTCTTGGTGGCCAGCGCCTTCCTGCCGTTCCTGCCGATGTTGCCCATCCATCTGTTGCTACAAAACCTGATGTACGACATTTCGCAAACTGCAATTCCGTTCGACAACGTCGACGAGGAACTGCTGAAGAAGCCACAGCAATGGGACGCGGACGGCCTGGGGCGCTTCATGGTGTTCTTTGGCCCGATCAGCTCGCTGTTCGACATCGCCATGTTCGCCATCATGTGGTTTGTGTTCCAGGCCAACGCGCCCGAGCATCAAACCTTGTTCCAGTCGGGCTGGTTCGTGGAAGGCCTGCTGTCGCAAACGCTGATCGTGCACATGATCCGCACACGCCGGATTCCCTTCCTGCAAAGCCGCGCGGCCTGGCCGCTGCTGGGCATGACGGCGATGGTGGTGGTGCTGGGCCTTGCGCTACCGTTCTCGCCTTTGGCTGAGTACTTCCAGTTGCAGGCCTTGCCGTGGGCGTACTTCCCTTGGCTGGTGGGGGTGTTGCTGAGCTATTGCGTGCTGACGCAGTTGCTCAAGGGTATCTGGGTACGCCGCTACGGCTGGCAATAAGACCGCGATAGGGTCACATCTGACAGGGCGGGCGCGGGTGTCCGCCCTGATAGGAGAAGAGCATGAAAAAAGCATTTTGCACCGCGCTCATGGCGGGCCTGAGCATGCCGCCGGCGCTGGTCGCCGCGGCGGCGGTCGAAGACATTGGTCTGCAGTTGTACGGCGTGGTTGACGCCGGCGTGACGGTAACCCGCGTATCCGGCCAAGGCAGCCAGGCCAGCGTCTTGAATGGGGGGCTGACGGATTCGCTGTGGGGCCTGTCGGGCACCGAAGATCTGGGCGGCGGCTGGCGTACTCGCTTTCGCCTGGAAAGCGGCTTCGATCCGTCCAGCGGCAAGGCGGAAGATGATGGCCGCCTGTTCAACTACGCGGCCTGGGTGGGCGCGGGCAGCGACCGCTACGGCGAGGTCCGCATCGGGCGCCAACACACCATCGGCCAGATCTATGGTTCAGCCTTGGAGATCGCCTCGTGGAAGGACATGGGCATGGGCGCCACGTTCAAGGCCTCGGACAACTTCCAGTTCAGCAATATGGTGAACGTTACGTCGGCGGACTGGAACGGTTTTCAAATCGGCGTCGGCTATTCCTTTGATGCCAACGACCAGAATCGTTTTCGGACCCAGCAGAACCCACGCGCCGCCAGCGCCGGCTTGAAGTTCGAAAGCGGCCCGCTGCTGGCCGTGGCCACCTGGGACCAGTTGCAACTGGCGGATTCCCCGGCAGGCAGTGGCAAGCGGCCCCGTGCCGTGCAATTGGGCGCGGCAGTCGACTTTGACGTGTTCAAGGTCTCGTTGGCCTGGTCGCGTCAGAAAAATGGCTATGTGGGCCTGAACGGGGGTGACCCCGACATGCCGGGCCAGGGGCTGGGTCCGGCCCCGTTTGTGCAGGGCGGGGCCATCAATGCCTGGCTGCTGGGCGCCAGCGTGCCCGTCGGCCCCGGCGCCGTGCTGGTGCAGTGGTCGATGGCGCGGCCCGACTGGCAATGGGACAACGGCATGACGGCGCGCAAGGCGCAGGTGGCGACCTTGGGCTATACCTATGCCCTGTCCGCGCGCACGACGCTCTACGGCTTTGCCGGCTATGAGTCCCACTACACGCTGGATACGCAGTTTGACCCCGCCCATTCCCACACCACGCGCGTCGGAGCGGGCGTTTCGCATCACTTCTGATCTTGCCGGCCCACCGGACCACGGGCCGGCGCGGTCTACTACAATTAGCGCACGGGTTGGCGCAAGTTGCCGCCTTTGTCTTCCCCGGTGTCTTTCGGATGGCCCGCATGGATAGTCTTGAATGGCTCATACCCTGGGAGTTCTCTCCCACGCTGGTCGCTTCCTTCGTGGTGGCGATCGTGCTGTTCGTGCGTGGCCAGCGTGTGCACCATGTGACCGGGGCGCGCCGCTTCCTGTTCTGGGCCGGGCTGGTGCTGTTGTATCTATCGCTGCACACCCGGGTGGATTACTACGCCGAGCGGATGTTCTTCATCCATCGCATCCAGCATCTGGTGCTGCACCACCTGGGCCCGCTGCTGGTGATGGCGGCCTTTCCGGGGCAAGTCATGCGCGCCGGCCTGCCGATGGCCTGGCGCATCCGTCTGCGTGATTTCCTGCGCACGCGCAGTGGTCGGGTCACGGTGGCGGTGCTGACCAACAAAATCTTCGTTCCGGCGCTGTTCGTCTTCCTGGTGCTGATCTGGCTGATTCCGTCGGTGCAGTTCTATTCCATGCTGGACTGGCGGCTGTATCGCCTGATGAACTGGTCAGTCGTGATCAGTGGCTTCATGTACTGGAACCTGATCCTGGACCGCCGGCCCGCGCCGCCCGCGGCCATGACGCCGGGCGGACGTGTCATCTCCCCCGTGCTGACCATGCTGCCGCAAATGGTGGCGGGCGCGGTCATCGCCTTTACCGAAAGCGATATCTATCCCTTGTTTGAACTGTGCGGGCGAGCCATTGCGATGTCGGCCCAAACCGACCAGACCATAGGCGGCTTGACGATGTGGATTCCCGCCGCGCTGGTCGAGGTGATTGGCTTGATGGTGGCGCTGGGCACGTTGATGCGCCTGTCCGCCAAGGGGCGGCTGCGCAAGGTGGACCGCGATGCGCGGGCCCGGGCCAAGGCGCGGGCGGCGCTATCGGGCTAGCGCGGGTTCGGACTCGGGTTCAGGCTTGGGCTTATTCCGGCACCAGGCCGTGGTATTTCTTGCCCAGCGCCACAGTGGCCTGGAACATGCCCGCCTTGTTGCCGCAGTCATAGCGCACACCTTCGAAACGGTGCGCGTAGACAGCGCGTTCGCGCATCATCGAGGCAATGCCGTCGGTCAACTGAATTTCATTGCCCGCGCCCATTTTGGTTGAGCGCAGATGGTCGAAGATGGCGGCTTCCAGCACGTAGCGGCCCACGACGGCAAGCGTCGAGGGCGCGACGTCGGGTTCGGGCTTTTCAACAATATGCGTGACGCGCTCGGTGCGGGGGTCCAGATGGGTTTCGCCGGCACGAGTTGCCACGATGCCGTACTTGCGCGTATCGGCGCGTGGCACGTCCTGCACGCCCAGCACACTGGCGTTCTGCGCAACGGCAACATCCACCAACTGCTTCATGGCGGGCGTGTCGGCGTCGATCAGGTCATCGGCCAGCAACACGGCAAAGGGCTCGTCGCCCACGGCGGGGGCGGCCGACAGCACGGCGTGGCCCAAGCCCAACGGGGCGGACTGGCGAATATAGAGACAATTCACATGCGCGGGTAGAATGCCCCGCACCATGGCCAAGAGCTCGTGTTTGGCCTTGCTTTCCAGGTCGGACTCAAGCTCGGGGGCGGAGTCGAAGTGGTCTTCGATGGCGCGCTTGTTGCGGCCGGTCACAAAAATCAGGTCAGTGATGCCGGCGGCCACGGCCTCTTCGACGGCATATTGAATCAATGGCTTATCGACCACGGGCAGCATTTCCTTGGGCATCGCCTTGGTGGCGGGCAGGAAGCGTGTGCCCATGCCGGCAACGGGAAAAACGGCTTTACGGACGGGACGCATTGAGACCTCGTTGGGAGTATCGATGAAACATTTTAAGCTCATCGCTATCATAGGCTTATGAACCGCAGGAAAATGCCATCCATTTGCGCTATTGCGAAACGAAGCGCGATTCTCGGCCTGAGCGCCGCCTTGATCGCCCCGTCCATTCCCGTCGCCGCCTGGGCGCAACCCGTCGGCCTGCCATCCATGGGCGCGGCGTCTGCCGCCGAGCTGTCCCCGATGCTGGAACGCAGCTTGGGCGAAGCCATCATGTCGCAGGGCAGGCGCGACCCCACCTACGTCGATGACCCCGAACTCAGCCAATACCTGACGACCATGGGCCGCAAGCTGGCCGCGTTTGCGCCCGGCGCCGTGCCCGAGGTGGAAATGTTCGGCGTGCGCGACCCCGAGATTAACGCCTTCGCCATGCCCGGCGGATTCATCGGTGTGAATACCGGCTTGATTGTGTCGTCGGCCAGCGAATCCGAATTGGCCGCTGTGCTGGCGCACGAAATCGGCCACGTCGTGCAGCGCCACATTGCGCGCGGCATGACGCAGCAGAGCCAGAACAGCATGGTGATGCTGGCAAGCCTGGCGGGCGCGCTGCTGGCGGCGTTGGCGGGCGGCGGCGGCGACCTGGCGATGGGCGTGGCGGCGTTTGGTCAGGCGGCGGCAATCAACCGGCAACTGGGTTTTTCGCGCGATGCCGAACGCGAGGCGGATCGCGCCGGCTTCCAGATGCTGACCAAGGCGGGCTACGACGCCGAAGGCATGTCGCAGATGTTCTCGCGCCTGATGAACGCATCGCGCCTGAACGAGGGCGCGGGCGGGGGCTCATGGGCCAGTACCCACCCGTTGTCCATCGAACGTATGTCCGACGTGCAGAACCGCGTGCGCTCGCTGCCGCCCTCGCGCCATATCGATAGTGACGACTTCTGGTACGTGCGCGCCAAGATGCGGGTGGTGCAGGGGCGCGATGCCGTCAGCCTGCGGTCGGCCGGGCAGCAATTGCAGGACGAGGCGCGCGCGCTGTCCGGCGTGCGCCAATCGGCGGCGTATTACGGGCTGGCCTTGCAGGCGTTCCAGCGCAACAACCTGGCCGAAGCGGAGCGGCTTTGGAACCTGGCTACGGCCGGGGGGCGCAATTCCGCTCAACTCGCCAAGCTCAGTGTGGACATCGCGCTGGCCCGAAAGGACTATCCGCGCGCGCTGGAGCTGGCCCAATCGGCCACCAAGCGCTGGCCCGACCAGCGTGCGTTGGGCATGGCCTATGCTCAGGCGCTGCAAAGCAATGGCCGCCATGCCGACGCGCAAGACTATCTGCGCGCGAAGATCAAGCAATGGGGAAGCGACGAACCCGGGCTTTATCAGATGCTGGCGCAAAGCGAAGAGCGCAATGGCAAGCCCGTGCAGGCGCGCCGCGATCTGGCGCGCTTTTATGTGATGACCGGCGCGTTTGCCGCCGCGGAATCGCAGTTGCAGCAGGCGCGCGGGCTGTCCACCGATTTCTACGAGCAATCGCAGATTGATGTGCAGATCAAGGAAGTGAAAGACAAGCTGGCCGAAGAGCGGCAACTGCTGGAACGCTTCAGGTCGGGTTGACGCGCACGCCATGCGCCCGGGGCGAAACGCCGGGCGCGTTTTGCCCGCCCTTGCCTACAAGCCCGTTTCGAAAAAGCGCCCCAGGCGTTGCGGCAGCCAGTTCAGGTGCGCGGGAAAAGCGCCGGTGGGAAACCCGGCATGCCCGCCGTCGCTGGGCTGGTGCAGCAAGATGACCGGCGAGCAGTCTTCCAGCTTGGGCAGCGAAGCGGCGGGGATGAACGGATCGTTGCGCGCATTGAGTACCAGCGTGGGCACCGAAATCTTGGACAGCCAGGGTTTGCTGGACGCGCGGGTCCAGTAATCCAGTGCGTTGCGGAACCCGTGCATGGGCGCGGTGTAGGTGTCATCGAATTCGCGCAGGTCATGCGCGTGCGCGATGCGCATCACGTCAATCGCGCCGGGGAAACGATGCGCCTTTTCCAGCACCTTGTGCTTAAGCGTTTTCAGGAAATGGGCCGAGTACACGCGCCGGTTGAATATGCCGGTGGATAGCGTCTTGCCGCAGGCAACCAGGTCCAGCGGCACCGACACGCCAGCGGCCGCAGTCAGCCACGTCGTATCTTCCTGGTGTTCGCCCAGGTACTTCAGCAGCGCATTGCCGCCCAGCGATACCCCCACCGCATGCCAGCGCGCGTGGGGAAGACGGTCGCGCACCGTATTCAGCAGAAAGCCGACTTCGGCGGAATCGCCGGAATAATACGCCCGGGCCAACCGGTTGGGCACCCCGGAACAGCCGCGGAAATGCGCGATCACCACGATCCAGCCGCGCGCGCGGAAATAGTGGGCGATGGACTGGGCATACCGGCTGTTGCTGCCGCCTTCCAACCCGTGCAGCAGTATCAGCGCGGGCGTGTCGGGCGTCTGGGGCAGCGACTGCCAGTCGGGCGCCGTCATCCAGCGCGCCGCGGCGGTTTTGCCATTGGCGACAGGTCCCTGTCCGCTGACGGGCGCGCCATCGGCGGCTTTGTGCGGAAACAGCCCGGGGCCGGTCCAGTCAAAGTCCACGAAATCAGTGTCGGGCGTGTCCACCCGATCCCGCACGAAAGCGATCCGATGGTATTGCGCGAACAGGGATGCGTAGACCGTCTGGCTGTCGCCTCCGGGCAACCAGGAGGGAACGGGGCAGGGGGACGAATCAAGACGAGCAGCGGCCAACTAAAGATCCACCCGATTCAATGCAGCATGTCGGGTACGTCGTGCAAGTCGAGCACCCCGGCTTCCGTGGGCGCCGAAGACGAATGGTGCATGACCATGCGCCAACCGGTTGGGCCCTTGTGGTAGATGTTTGTCGCGTAGCAGTTTGCGAACTGCATGCCTTCCCGTGTGCGTACGGCCACCTGCTCAACCAGCACATGCACCGCGCACATCATGCTAAGCATGACGAGTGGGCGCAACGGGCGTACGTGCAGCGGGCCGTTGGACAGCACCTGTTGCCAGGATTCCTGCACCGCCGAGTGTCCGACGATGCGCAGGCCGCCAGGGTGGATGCAGATGACTTCTTCGTCGTCGGCCCACACTTGCATCAGACGGACGCTGTCCCCCTGTTCGAGGGCTTCGTAGAATGCGTGTTCAGCTTCTTCGGGGGTGGCAAACATGGCTGCTGTGACGGTGGCGTTGTGCGGCGGGGCGGCGTGCTTAGTGGTGGCCGTGCAGCACGGTGCCTTCTTTCAGGCGATATTGCGCGCCACAGTAGGCGCAGCTGGCCGAGCCGGTGCGGGCAACGTCCAGGAAGACGCGGGGGTGCATGCTCCACAACGGCGCTTTCGGGCCGGGGCAGAAAACGGGCAGGTCTTCTGCGCCGACTTCAATGACTTCGTGAGCGTTGGGGACGGCGGCCGGAGCAGCAGCGGTCATGGATGTTCCTGAAAAAAAACCGATAAACGGCAGGTTGGGGCAATATGCGGCCGGCCTGCGGCCGCTCGCGCGAATGAAGGATCAGAATCGCATCTTACTTAGCCAGTGATGGTACTTCGGGACGCGGCCATTCACCATTGTCGATTTCGGCATGTGCCAGCCCGCTACCAGCCAAGAAATTCCAGGCGCGTATTGTATCAAGCAGCGGGGTTACAATATCGGCCTATTCGCGCACCGCCGTGGTGCCATTCGGCCCACGCAACCCGTAAGAGTTCCCATGTCGTCCTGTCCGAATCGCCAGGGGTCAGCCGTTGTCCTCTGAATCTGCGTTTCCTGAGTCTGAAGATCCCGGCGCGGTTCGCCAGCAACGTCTGAGCGCGTTTCGTGCTGGCGTCCATGCCATCGTGCCCGCGCTGATCGCCACGGCGACCTGGGGTCTGGTGACCGGGGTGGCCATGGTCAAGTCCGGCCTGACCGAATCCATGGCCCTGGCCATGACCTTGTTGCTGTATGCCGGCTCGGCCCAACTGACTTCACTTCCGCTGATTGCCACCGGTGCGCCGCTGTGGCTGATTTTTGCGGCCGGCTTCGTCGTGAACCTGCGCTTCATCATCTTCGGCGCGGCCTTGCAACCGTATTTCCGCCACCTGTCCTGGCCCAAGCGCCTGGGGCTGGGCTATTTCACCACCGACATGGGCTTCGTGCTGTTCATGCCGCGCTTTGGAGATTCGGCCGAACGCGGCACCCGCGAACAACTGTGGTTCTTCCTGGGCACGATTGTGCCGGGCTGGCTGGTCTGGCAGTCGTCTTCGATCGTGGGTATCTATCTGGGCACCATGGTGCCCACCGGCTGGTCGCTGGACTTCGCCGCGGTGCTGGCGTTGCTGGCAATCACCGTGCCTCTTGCCAGCTCCAAGCCGATGCTGGTGTCCATGCTGGCTGCCGGCGTGGTGGCCTGGACGGGCCAGGTGCTGCCGTTGCGGCTGGGCCTGGCGGCGGCCGTCGTGGCCGGTGTGGTGGCGGGCATGTGGGCCGAACGATTCTTCAAGGCGCGTCCATGACTCTCTGGCCCTCCGAGATCTACGTCTATTCGGCCATCCTGTTGCTGGCCTTGTGCAGCGTACTGACCCGCGCCGGCTTCATGCTGTTCGGCGACTACATTCCTTTGCCCGATGGCGTGCGTCGGGCATTGCGCTATGCGCCCGCTGCCGCGCTGACCGCCATCGTCGTGCCTGACCTGCTGCCTTGGAAGGCGGGTCTGGGGCCGGTATTCGACTACAAATTGGTGGCCGGCCTGGTCGCCATCATGGTTTTCTTGCGTACCCGCAGCGCCGTGCTGGTGATCGTGGCGGGCATGCTGGTGTTGTGGGGGTTGCGCTGGCTGGCCGGCTGATGTCCGGCCCTCAATCATGATTAGTCCATCTGGTGGACACTCCAAATCGCCTGGGAGCGGGCGCGCCCGTTGCTTGGCGCGGCTTGGGCCGCCGCCCGAAACCACGGTTTGACGTTGTGGTAAGGCGCCTGCGCTAAAATCCCTCGTATCCACAGCAATCCGGGCCTGGTACTGCCCTCATAAGTATCGAATCCAGAATGCGCCCGCTGGCCTGCAAGGCAGGGTGCCGATTGCCCGCGAAGCCCTATCCGCTTCGCGGCGATTTGCGTGCCGTCGCAACGCGACCACGTGTATTTAGATTGCCCCGATGCGTATGTAGTGCAGTGCATGTAGCACTCTCGTTTTGTTCTTTTTCACTGGTCCCGGTATCTGCCAAACCCTGATGACTGAATCCACTCAATCCGTAGCACCCACCGCCGACGCGCCCGCGCCGACGTTTGCCGATTTTGGACTGCACCCGCTGTTGTTGCAGTCCATCGCCGAAACCGGCTACACCATTCCGACGCCCATTCAGGCGCAAGCCATCCCTGTGGTGGTGGAAGGGCGCGACGTCATGGGCGCCGCCCAGACCGGCACCGGCAAAACGGCCGCGTTCACCGTACCCATCCTGCATCGCCTGATGCCCCTGGCCAACACCAGCGCGTCGCCCGCGCGGCACCCGGTGCGGGCGCTGATCCTCACGCCCACGCGTGAATTGGCCGACCAGGTATTCGAAAGCGTCAAGCGCTACAGCAAGCAAACACCGCTGCGTTCGGCCGTGGTGTTTGGTGGGGTGGATATTGGTCCGCAGAAAGAAGCGCTGCGCCGTGGCTGCGAAATCCTGGTGGCTACGCCCGGCCGCTTGCTCGATCACGTTGAACAAAAGAACGTGAACCTGAGCCAGGTCGGCATCCTGGTGCTGGACGAAGCGGACCGCATGCTGGACATGGGGTTCTTGCCGGATCTGGAACGCATCATCCGCCTGTTGCC
Source organism: Achromobacter spanius (assembly GCF_003994415.1). Lineage (NCBI taxonomy): Bacteria > Pseudomonadati > Pseudomonadota > Betaproteobacteria > Burkholderiales > Alcaligenaceae > Achromobacter > Achromobacter spanius. The sequence continues at coordinate 1,264,466 of NZ_CP034689.1, forward strand.
CGCACAGCGTCAGGGCCTGCTGTTCTCGGCCACCTTCAGCAACGAAATCCGCAAGCTGGGCCGTTCGTATCTGAACCAGCCGGTTGAAATTGAAGTCGCGGCGCGCAACGCCACGGCCACGACCATCACGCAGATCGCCTACAAGATGCCCAGTGACGCCAAGCGCGCCGCGGTCGTGCATCTGGTGAAGTCGCGCGGGCTGAAACAGGTCATCGTTTTCTCGAACACCAAGATCGGCACGGCGCGCCTTGCCCGCGAACTTGAACGCGATGGCGTCAAGGCCGAATCGATCCACGGCGACAAAACCCAGGCGGACCGCATGAAGGCGCTGGAAGCCTTCAAAGCAGGCGATCTGGAAGTGCTGGTCGCCACCGACGTTGCCGCGCGTGGCCTGGACGTGGCCGGGGTGCCGTGCGTCATCAACTACGACTTGCCGTACAACGCCGAAGACTACGTGCACCGCATCGGCCGTACCGGCCGCGCGGGCGCCTCGGGCGAAGCCATTGCGCTGTTCACGCCCGATGAAGAACGGTTTTTGCTCGACATCGAAAAGCTGATCAAGCGCGAAGTGCCGCGCGGCACGCTCGACCTGCCGGCAGATGCCGTGGCGCGCAGCCACCGACGCAGCGAAGAGCGCTCGGGTTCGTCCTCGCGCGAAGGCCGCGAAGGCGGTCGTGAAAGCCGTGGCGACCGCGGTAGCCGTTCGTCGGATCGCCGTTCGGGCTACACCTCCAGCGGCCCCCGTCAGCCGGTGGACGATTTTTTCCTGAAGCCTTACGAGCCTTCGCCCTCGGCCACGCCCGCCGAAGAGCAGGCGCCCAAGAACGACAGTGGTTCGACTGCGCCCAAGCGCCAAGTGGCGGTACTGCTGGGCGGTTCGCGCAAGAACTGATCGCCAGCCACGACGCATGAAAAAACCCGCAACGCCCAACCATGGGCCTTGCGGGTTTTTCTATGTCGCGCGGGAATCAGGCCGCCAGCAGCTTGGGCAAGTCGGGTAGCTCGGTGTTGACCGCCGGGCTGTCTGCGTTCACGCTTTCAAGCAGCCGTTCCAGATGCCCGATATGCGGCAGCATGGGGCCGTAGAACACGACGCGCGATCCAATCCGCACGAGCAGCGTGGGGAAGTTCTCGACGTCTACGTCACCCAGCAGTTCGGCGTGGTCTTCGATGTCGATCCAGGCAAAGACATGCTGTGGCAGTGCGTCGGCCAGGGCTTCGAGCTTGGGCTTGTATTGCTCGCAGGTATCGCACCATGCCGCACAAAAACAGGCGACCAGCCAGGATTCAGGAGTGGTGCCAAGCCGAGTGCGCAGGGTGGTCAGGTCGGTGCCGGGTACGAGTAGAGACATGTGAGCAGATCGAGGCGTGTTTGACTATCATACCCGGGATGTCCACCCCCTTTTGCCAGCTTCCATGACTGCTTTGCGCACTGATACCGCCCCTCCCGGCAATGGCCGATACTCTGGCGCGGGCAGCGGCGCCGTCAGCGTCGGCCAGGCGTTCAAGCGCGCCCTGGTGTCCCAATGCCACCCGACGATGCTGTTCGCGGTGCTGCTTCCTTTCCTGATTGCGCTGGTTGGCGCGTTCCTGCTGCTGTACCTATTCTGGACGCCGTTGACGGACTGGTTGCGTGCCGAGGTATCGCACTGGGACATGGTCAATCGAGCCGACGAATGGATGATCGCCATGGGCTTGTTTTCGCTCAAGATCTATCTCATTCCCGTCATTGCCGCAGCCATCTTGTTGCCCGTGTCCGGCATTCTGGGCCTGGCGATCGCGGCGGTGTTCGTGATGCCGCTGGTGTTGCGCCATGTGGGGCAGCGCGAATACGCCACCGTGACACGACGAGGCAAGTTTTCAACGGCGGTCAGCGTGTGGAATGCCGTCTGGGTGTCGGCCGCGTTTGCCGTCGGTTGGGTGCTGACGCTGCCCTTGTGGTTGGTGCCCCCCATGGCGGTCATCCTGTCGATCTTCTGGTGGGCCTTTGCGTTCTCGCGCATGATGCGCGTGGACGCCATTGTTGAACACGCCAGCCCCGAAGAACGCAAGCTGATCCTGGATCGCAACAATCGTGGCTTCTGGACCATCGGCCTGATCTGTTCGCTGCTAAACCTCTTGCCGCCTGCCTGGATTATCCTGCCGGTGTTTTCGGCGCTGGTTTACGCCCACTATGGGCTGGACGCGCTCAAGCGCCTGCGCCAGGACAACGTCATCGACGTCTGACCGTATTTTTCTCTTACCTCTGGAATTGGACATGGCCGCAGAATCCGCCGCCCGTCGCATAGGCCTCATCATCGTCGGGGATGAAATCCTCTCGGGCCGCCGTCAGGACAAGCATTTTTCCAAAGTCGTCGAGCTGCTCAGCGCGCGCGGCATGCAACTGGGCTGGGCCGAGTTCCTGCCCGACGACCGCGACACACTGGTGGCCGCCTATCGGCGCAGCTTCGCCACGGGCGACGTGGTGTTTTCGTGCGGCGGCATTGGCGGCACGCCCGACGACCATACGCGTCAAGCGGCCGCCGCCGCGCTGGGCCTGCCGCTGGCCTTGCACCCCGAAGCCGAGCAAGCCATTGCTTTGCGCACCGCTGAAATGGCCGCCAAAGGGCAGGGCACGGCTGACATGAGCGCGCCCGAGAACCAGCAGCGCCTGCAGATGGGCATGTTTCCTGAAGGCTGTGAAATCGTACCGAACCCGTACAACCGCATTCCCGGTTTTTTCATTCAGGATCACACCTTCGTGCCCGGCTTTCCCGTGATGGCCTGGCCGATGCTGGAATGGACGCTGGACACCCGCTATCGTGCGCTGCAGCATGTGCGGGCCCATGTCGAGCATTCGTTCCTGGTGTTCAGCATGCCTGAATCACGCATCACACCGGCCATGGTCAGCGTGGAAAGCCGATGGCCGGACGTGCGCGCATTCAGCTTGCCCAGCGTGGGCGAAGCCGGCGGAACGCCCCATATTGAGCTGGGCGTGAAGGGCGAACCCGTCGGTGCCGCCGAGGCGCTTGAGTTCCTGCGCGCCGAGGTACTGCGCCTGGGTGGAAAGCTGGCGCCGCCAGCCGCCGCATAGGAAACCTTGCAAAAAGCCATTGCAAAATGGCGTCGTAAATTTCACAATACGGGAAAGGACTGTTTGCTGCGTTGCCGCAAGACCGGACTTTTTTCGGTGTTGCGGCGCTAGCCCTATCTAACCCTATGCCCCGTCTTTCGCCCCCCCGCACCCCCCTGGACGCCGAAACCGAAGGCGCATCCAGCCATCCCATCGCCATCCAGGTCATCGAGCGCGCCATGCGTCTGCTGGATGCCCTGGCCGCGCAGCAGGATCCCGTCACGCTGAAGGAGTTATCGGCCACCACCGGGCTGCACGCGTCAACCGCGCACCGCATTCTTAACGATCTGGTTGTGGGCCGCTATGTTGAGCGCGTCGACAACGGCCTATACCAGTTGGGCATGCGCTTGCTGGAATTGGGGTCGTTGGTGAAGGGCCGCCTGAATGTCCGCGAGGCTGCCATTTCGGCCATGCGTTCGCTGCACAAGCTGACCGGGCAAACCATCAACCTGTCGGTGCAGCAGGGGGATGAAATCGTCTATATCGACCGTGCCTGGAGCGAGCGTTCCGGCATGCAGGTGGTGCGGGCCATCGGCGGCCGCGCGCCTTTGCACCTGACCTCGACCGGCAAGTTGTTCCTGTCCACCGGCGATACACGCCAGGTTCGCGCCTATGCGCTGCGCACGGGGCTGGCTGGCCACACGCGCAACAGCCTGACCGACCTGGACCGCCTGGAACGCGAATTGGCGCTGGTGCGGCGCCATGGCTATGCGCGCGACAACGAAGAGCTGGAGCTTGGCGTGCGTTGCATCGCCGCGGGGATCTTTGACGACACTGGCAAGCTGGTGGCCGGGCTGTCCATCTCGGCGCCGGCCGAACGCCTGCAGGACGATTGGATCAAAGCGCTGGTCGACACCGCCGCCAGTATTTCCGAAGCGTTGGGATACGAACCGTCGGTGTCCACCGGCTTCAATGGCTTGGGAATGGCCGCGGAAGCCCTGCGCCCTTAAGCTCGGGCAGGCCCGGGTCTGGCCCCGGCCCGCGCCACGAGAAAAGCCCCTTGCGGGGCTTTTCTCGTCAACGGCGTTACTGGGGCTGAAGGCCTGCCTTCTTGAACAGCTCGGCCCACTGCGGGACTTGCTGCTTGACCTTGGCCTCAAGCGCCTGCGGGTTGGCTTCCTCGGTCAGCACCGCGGCGCCAAGCACCTTCATGCGTTCCTGGAACTTGGGGTCGGCCAGGCCTGCCTGCAGGCTCTTGACCAGCTTGTCCACCACGGGCTTGGGCGTGCCCTTCGGCACCCACATACCGTGCCAGATACCCACTTCGAAACCCTTGTAGCCGGATTCATCCATGGTCGGCAGCTTGGGCAGCGTGGGCACACGCTTCAGGCTGGTCACGGCGTAGGCCTTGACCTTGCCGCTTTCGATCTGCTGCGTGGTGTTGGTGGTCTGGTCGCACATCATGTCCACCTGCTTGCCCAGCAGGTCGTTCATGGCCGGGGCCGTGCCCTTGTACGGAATCGTCAGCAACTGGACGCCCAGCGCTTCAACCAGCATGGTGCCGCACAGGTGGCTGGCGGCCCCAATGCCAGCGTTGGCGAGTGACACCTTGTCCTTGTTCTGTTTGACGTATTCGGCCAGTTCCTTGATGTTGTTAGGCGGGAAGTCCGACCGCGCGATGATGGTCATGGGTACATCAACCACCAGGCCGATGGGTTCGAAGCCCTTGAACGGGTCGTAGCCGGGGTTCTTGTACAGCGACGGAGCGGTCGTGAAGCCCGCGTGCATCAGCAGGACGGAATAGCCGTCCGGCTGGGCGCGCGCCACTTGCGTCGTGCCGATCGTGCCGCCAGCGCCGCCCTTGTTTTCAACCACGACCGTCTGCCCCAGGCTTGGACGCATGGCTTCCGCCAGCGAGCGGGCAACGTTGTCGGTGGGACCACCTGCGGCGAACGGCACCACCATATTGATGGGGCGGTCCGGAAATTCCGCTTGGGCGGCGCCGGCCGCGAACATGGCGCTGGCCGCGAGCAGGGCCGAAAGCGTGCGGGGAATTAGGGTCATGAAGTCTCCAATTGCAGGGTTTTGCTTGCTGCGATTTAGTTATAGACCACTGATTTATGGTGTGTTTTTTCTGTCATCAGCGTGCAAGCAGTTTAGAAAAGAATTGATACGCCGTCATGTCCGGTATTTCCCGAATCATGGGAAAAACTTGTCGTGGATCAAAGACATGCAATCCCTTGCACCGTTAAAGTGCAAACACTTGTTGCGTTGCACAAAAACCGCTTGACAACAATTTCTGCCAGTCTAGAATGTGAATTGTGCAGTGCATCAAACGGGCCGGCGGTAGCTTGTAGTACCAGTTTCCGCGCACGTTTCTATCTTTCGTCGCAGACAACCAATCCTTCTTGCCGGAAAGCGTCCGGCTACCACTAAAGGAGCATTCTATGAGCGCAATTCCGCAACAAGTCCTGGACCGCCAAAAGGCCAGCATCAACACTTTCGTGGCTGCCCAGTCCGCCGTTTTCGCCGGCTTTGAAAAGCTGGTCGAGCTGAACATGAAGGTCGTGCGCGCCACGCTGGACGAAGTCGCCCAGAAGTCGCAGCAAGCCTCTGAAGTCAAGGACCCGCAGGAAGCCGCGGCGTTTGCCTCGGGCCTGCTGCAGCCGGGCGCTGAAAAGGCCATGGCCTACACCAAGCACGTGTATGACATCGTTGCCGGTGTGCAAGGCAGCCTGGTCAAACTGACCGAAGAGCAAATCGCTGAAAACCAGCAGCAACTGAGCGAAGCCGTCGACCAATTGTCGAAGAACGCTCCGGCTGGTTCGGAAAGCGCCGTCGCCTTGATCAAGTCCTCGCTGGCCACCGCGACCAGCGCCTACGATTCCGTGAGCAAGGCCGCCAAGCAGGCTGCTGAAGTTGCCGAGTCGAACCTGAATGCCGCCGCCAACGCGACCTTCAAGGCTGCAACGGATGCCGCCGACGCCGCCACCAAGGTTGCCAGCCGTAGCCGTCGCACCGCCTGATTCTTGGCGCGCGATGCTGCGCAAATCGCAGTAATGTAGTACTGTTGAGTGACAGAGCAGAGCTGGAATTAGGGCCACCCACAGGGTGGCCCCTTTTTTTGCCTGACGCTTTTTGTCCTGCTGCGCAAGGCCGGGGCCGCGCACCGCCCCTTGATGGCTAGCGTTTTGCCGTGGCTCGCACGCATTCGGTGACCAGAGCAGGGCCGCGATAGATCAGGCCGGTGTACAACTGCACTGCATCCGCGCCCGCGGCCATTTTTTCGCGCGCCTGCTGGCCCGACAGCACACCGCCCACGCCGATGATCGCCAGGCTGTCGCCCAGTTTTTCCTTCAGGCGGCGTATTACTTTCAACGACAACTCATGCACCGGCGCACCCGACAAGCCGCCGGCTTCTTCGGCATGCGCCTGGCCCGTGACCGCGTCGCGAGACAGCGTGGTGTTGGTGGCGATGACGCCATCAATGCCGTGCCGCGGCAAGGTATCGGCAATGGCGTCGATCTGTTCTTGCGTGAGGTCCGGGGCGATCTTCACCGCCATGGGCACGCGGCGCTGGTACTGGTCTTCCAAGGCGCGGCGTTTGTCGGCCAACTGCGCCAGCAGCGCCGACAGCTCGTCGCCGCTTTGCAGCGCCCGCAGGTTTTTGGTGTTGGGCGAAGAAATATTCACGGTGACGTAGTCGGCATGCGGGTACACCCCTTCCAGGCCGATCAGGTAATCGTCTGCCGCCCGCTCGATGGGCGTGTCGGCATTCTTCCCGATATTCAGGCCCAGGATGCCACCCTGCTTGCGCCACTGGCTGCGTTGCACGTTGGCCAGAAAGGCGGGCAGGCCCTGGTTGTTGAAACCCAGCCGGTTGATCAGCGCATTGGCGCGCGGCAGCCGGAACATGCGCGGCTTGGGGTTGCCGGGCTGCGCGCGCGGCGTCACCGTGCCCACCTCGATAAAACCAAAGCCCAGGTTGCCCAGCGCGTCGATATAGGCGCCGTTCTTGTCCAGCCCCGCCGCCAGCCCGATCGGGTTTTCCAACTGCATGCCCATCAGCGTGCATGGCGCCTTGGGCTGCGCATGCATCAGCTTGCGCGTGGCGCCGCATTCGTAAGCGCGTTGCAGGCCCGACAGCGTAACTTCGTGGGCGGTTTCCGCGTCCATGGCGAACAACGCCGGGCGGGCCAGGGGATAGGCGTGAAAGAGGATAGACATGGGGCGGAATTGTAGAGCGAATTTCACCGCGCTTGCGGCAAACCCGGGCCACTCCGCACGCAGGTCAAAGGGACGGATCGGGCTGGTCCCGCCATTGCCCATCCACCAGGAACTGCGCGGGATGGAAGCTCGACTTATAGGACATCTTGCGGCTCTCGGCGATCCAATAGCCCAGATAGAGCCAGGGCAGGCTCAGCGTGCGGCACTGTTCGATCTGCCACAGGATGCTGTAGGTGCCCAGGCTGCCCTCGACGTCGGGATCGTAGAACGTGTAGACCGAAGACAGCCCGTCATCCAGCACGTCGATGATCGACACCATCATCAGCACACCCTCGGGGTCACGGAATTCCACCAGGCGTGTGTTGACCCGGCTGGTCAGCAGGAATTGCGCGTACTGCGTGCGGCTGTCTTCGTCCATGCCGCCGCCGGGATGGCGACCCTGCTGATAGCGCGTATACAGTCGGTAATGCTCGGGCGACCAGGCCAATTCCGCCACGAATGACTGCAGGGATTGATGGTCGCGCCAGGCGCGCCGTTGGCTGCGGTTGGGCGCGAAGCCCGCCGTGTCCACCCGCACGGGTACGCAGGCGCGGCAGTTGTCGCAATGGGGACGATAGGTGAACAGCCCGCTGCGGCGAAACCCCTGCTCAACCAATTGCGAATAGGTGCCGGCGTTGATCAGATGGCCCGGCGCGGCAACCTGCGACCGCGCCTGGCGCCCCGGCAGGTAGCTGCACGGGTAAGGAGCGGTTGCGTAGAACTGCAGCGTGGAGAAGGGGAGTTCTTTGAGCTGGCTCATGGAGTCGTGCGCATCGCGCGGTACGTCCGCGATGAGATGGCTACATATTAACGCTTAAGTCGCCGCTGGATGGGGCGTCCGGCAACAGGCGCGCGGCGCTGTCCAAGGTGCCGCGCGTCCAGAACACCGGCGGCTGCGCGGTCGCGTGGCGGACGTACTGGAGGAACTGCGCGCGCGGTATGGGGCGGGCGCCCAGGCTGGCCAGATGCTGTGTCTGCTGTTGGCAATCAATGCGCTCGACGCCTTGCGCCGCCAGATAGCGCACCAGATAGGCCAGGGCGATTTTCGACGCGTTGGGCGCACGGGTGAACATGGATTCGCCGAAGAACATGCGGCCCAGGCTGATGCCGTAGAGGCCGCCGGCCAGTTCGCCGTCAACCCAGGTTTCAATGCTGTGCACATAGCCCGCCCGGTGCCAGTCCGCATAGGCCTGCTGCATGGCGCTGGTGATCCAGGTGCCCGGCTGCCCCGCGCGGGGGCGGCGCATTGCGCCATGACGTCCGTGAAAGCGGTATCCACGCGCACCTGCACGCGCGGTTGCGCGTCATGTTCCTGGCTGGCGATTTGCCGCAGCAGCTTGCGCAGTGAATGGGACGGTGCAAAGTCCTTGGTGGCCAGCACCATGCGCGGGTCCGGACTCCACCACAGCACGGGCTCGCCTTCCGAATACCAAGGAAAGATGCCGTTGGAATAGGCTTGTATCAGGCGGTCAGGGGACAGGTCGGCACCGGCCGCGAGCAGGCCGTCCGGTTCCGTCAGCGCAAATTCCGCGGGCGGAAACGGAGTGTCGACGGCAAGCCAGGGGAGCTTCAACGGTGCGATTCTAGGGTGTAGTGATGGGGAACGAACGCGCCTTGCTTGCGGTCGTCGAAGTAATGGCGCAACGTGCTTGCAACGGTGCGAAATGCCAGGTCATCCCAGGGAATGTCCGCTTCATCGTACCAGCGGGCTTCCAGGCTTTCCGGGCCGGGATCCAGCTCGGGGCCCAGCGCCTGGGCGAGATAAAACACATGCACCTGGTCGATCTGCGGCAGGTCGATCATGGTGTAGAGATCGCCCAGACGGATACGCGCGCCGGATTCCTCAAGGGTTTCGCGGGCCGCGCCCTGCGCCGTGCTTTCGCCCAGCTCCATGAAGCCGGCGGGTAGCGTCCAGGTGTTGTAGCGCGGTTCGATCGCGCGGCGGCACAGCAGCACGCGGTTTTCCCAGACGGGAACCGTGCCGACCACCAATCGCGGATTCTGGTAGTGGATGGCGCCGCAGTGATCGCAGATGTCGCGTTCACGGTTGTCGCCTTCCGGCACCCGGCGGTTGACGGGCGTGCCGCACTGGCTGCAAAAAAGCGAACGGCGGGGGGCGGGGAAGTATTCGATGGGCGATTTGGCAGTCATGGGGTTGATTCTAACGGCTGCGGCGAGGTCCGGCGCGTCCCACGGGAGCGGCCGGGGCGCCGCCACCGAAGCGCTCTTCCAGGTGCTCGACGAACGACCTCACCTTGGGCGACAGGAACCGGCGGTGGGGGTAGATGGCGTACATGGAAATCGGGGTGTGGGCGTAGTCGGCAAGCAAGGCCACCAGCCGGCCCGCGCGGATATCGTCGCCGACCAGGAATTCGGGTTGCAGAATAATGCCGTGGCCGGCCAGTGCGGCGGTGCGCAGCACGTCGCCGTTATTGGCCCGCAACGCGGCGGTGACGCGCACCAGATGCGTGACCCCGTCTTTCTCGAAATGCCATTCATTGCCGGTGCTGGCGTAGGCATAGTGCAAGCAGCGGTGCTGCTTCAGGTCTTCCGGTGTCTTGGGCGTGCCGTGGCGCTTCAGATAGGCAGGGGCGGCGCACACCCGCAATTGCTGCGGCGCCAGGGGGCGCGCCACCAACGACGAGTCCTGCAGCGGCCCGATACGCACGGCCACGTCGTACCCATCTTCCACCAGGTCCACCACGCGGTCATTCAGGTCCAGGTCGATGACAACGTCGGGATAGCGTTGCAGATACTCAGCAATGGCGGGCCCCAGGTGCAGAATGCCGAACGACACCGGCGCACTGACCCGCAGGCGGCCGCTGGGGCGCTGGCCCTCGGCCTGTAGCGACAGCTCCAGATCGGCCACTTCGGCCAGGATGGGGCGCACCCGCTCGTAGAACGCCCGCCCGGCGTCCGTCATGCTGAGTTTGCGTGTGGTGCGGTTCAGCAGGCGCACCCCGTACTTTTGCTCCAGATAGGCAATCTGCCGCGTCACCACGGAGCGCGCCTGGCCCATCTTGTCGGCCGCCGCCGCGAAAGAACCTAATTCAACGACCTTGGCGTAGGTCTGCATCGCGGTGTGTGTATCCAAGATTGTTTCCTAACGGGGAACAATAATTTGCAATTCTGCAGGTTTATCTTTGTTTTTGGAATCGCAAGAATAGCGCCCTTGAAAGGATCTCCCGTGTTGGGCGATTCCCCAACCGCAGAAGGAAACCGCAATGATCGATACCCGTACCGCACCCTATGCCGCGCTGCTGCTGCGCGTGGCGCTTGGTGTCATGTTCCTGGCCCACGGCCTGACCAAGCTGCTGGTGTTCACGCTGCCCGGCACCGCGCAGTTCTTCGCCAAGATCGGGTTCGCGGGGTGGCTGGCCTATCCCGTCACGTTCTTCGAAGTGGGCGCCGGCGTGCTGTTGATACTGGGCGTTGTGCCGCGCTGGGTGGCGGCGATCGCGGTGGTGCAGTTGTTCGTGGCGTCCACCGTGCACTTTGGCAACGGCTGGGGCTTCGGCAATGCTGGCGGCGGTTGGGAATACCCGATCTTCCTGACCGTTGCAGCCGCCGTGCTGGTGCTGCTGGGTGATGGCAAGTTCGCTTTGGTCAAGAGCGGGCGCGGCTGACAGAACCCGCGCAGGTGAATATCAGCCCGCCGGATTGGGATCGAACCCCAGGCTTCGCGCCACGTCCCGCCGCGTGATCGCGCGCAGTGGCGCGGCAGCGTAAACGCCAGGCCAGGACACCAAGATCGTTGTGTCCGGCGAAAGATCGGCCAAGGCCTCCAGCAGGGGGGCGCCATCCTGGGTCGATAGTTTTTCCAGCACCGCGGGCAGGTCGCGGTCCAGCAGCAACCCCGCACCTGCCTGGGTGACCGCATACAACTGGCCAGCATCATCCAGCCACCAACTATTAATGGCGTTTACGGTTACTTCCGTGTGCGTCAGCAGGCGCCCGTTATCGTCGCTCAGGCGAAGCACGAACGGCGCACCATCCAGACGCACGAAGACCCGCTGCGGCCCGTTCTGGAAATACCAGCGGCCAGCGTCGTCATGTTCATAGTTGCGGTTGATGAACTCCAGGATCTGCGCATTGGTAATGGATTCACCCGCGCCGCCTTGCCCGGCCTGGCCTTGCGGATGCAGGCGCCAGCGGCCGCGTCCGTCCAGTGACAGCCAGCCGTATACCGCCGGCACGTTGGGCCAGCGAGCAAGTGCGTCCTTTACCGATTGATCCATGTTCAGGGCCGAATGATGATGGAAGGCGGTGTGATGACAATGGCGGGGGCCGCCATCGGCACGACAACCTGAGGCTGTGCATAGTACCCGTGCCGATAATCATCGCGGCACTTGCGCTTTTCCTGGTATTCGCCGTTGCGCTTCCATTTGCGCTCGACCTTGCACGCGCCGTCCCAGTATTTTTCCTTGTACTCGCGTCCGTGGCGATGGTGATGGCGGTCGTTGTCGGCCTCGGCCGCAATCGGCGCAAGCGACAGCAATGCCGCGGTCGACAAGGCAAGCATGGGGGAGCAGGCGCGGGAATTCAGAGTGCGGTGCATAGCGTCGACGTGAGTGGAAAACGGCGTCACCTTAGCAATCATTCGATTGTCCGCGCGTAGGGATGCGTAACGAGTTGCGAGATACCGGGTGCAAGAGGGGCTCGACTGTACCGCGCCAGTCGAGCCTGGCTTACACCGTTGCCACGGGAGTGACCGGAGACCCGACAGCGCCCGGAAGATTCAAGGGGGCGCGGTCAGCAGGAAGCGGTTGCGGCCGTTGGCCTCCAGCCAGCGCGCCAGCTTGCCCAGATACCACATCTCGCCGATTGGCATTCCCAACTTGAAGATGCAGTGGTGGTGCAGCGGCAGGGCCGCGCAGCAGGCATTGGGCTTTTGCGTCGGATAGATCTCGAGCGCGTGGTTGTCGGAGGCCATGGCGGACACCTTCGAATCTGTTATCCACTGCAGCAGCTTTTCATCGCTGCCATCCAGGCCGGCGCAGATCTCGTGCAGGGTATGTGCATCGGGTTCGCGACGTCCTTCAAGCAAGGCGTCCCCGAACTCGGTGTGAAACAAGACGATATCGCCTTGTTCGATTTCGATCCGGTCCGCATCAAGAATGCGCATCAAATCGTCGTAGCCCACCGACTTCTGAGCGCGCCCGTAGTGCTTGGCCAGATCCACCATCACGCCTCGGCTCTGCACGCATGATTCCGCCAGCTGGGTGATGTCCAATTTCTTGGCGTTGGACGCCGTTCCCAGGCCAAGATCCGTCTTTGCGAAGCCGTTGGTCTCGTCGTAATCCACGGGGCTGACCACATGGTCATTGGGCCGATAGCCGTTGTAGTAGACACGCTCAGGCAGGCCATCGCCATTCGCATCGAACAGCGCACCCACGTGCGCCAACGAATCCCATTGAGTCGAATATTGCAGGCTCATCTCGACGATGTCGTCGCTCAGCACGTCCACGCAACCGGGGCGCAAGCGACCCAGCGGGAAGTTCATGTATTGGTCGCCGTCGCGTTCGGTGGGTCGCAGCTTGGGCGGGTGACGTCGGACATTCACGCCATTGCCGCCCGGATAGTCCAAAGGCAGGGACAGGCAGAAGCTCAGGCCCAGGCGAACTTCCTCGATGCCCTTCAGCACGTTCGCAGGGGTGATGTAATTCAGGCAGCCACGCTGATCGTCAGGGCCGAAGTCCCCCCAGTTCGATCCTTCGGGACGGTTCTTCCATCTCATGTGTCGCAACTCCTTGGCGTTGAAAGCGGATTGACATTAATTTATCACGTAGAGGATAATAAAATCATGGATGTGAAAACAGCGGGTAGAGTTCTGGACGTGCTGAGCCTGTTTGCCGAGGAACAGAAGCCGCTGCTGTACAGCGAAATCGCCGCGCAAATGGAGATACCGCTGTCCAGTTGCCATGGGCTGCTCAAAACGATGGTGGCTCGCGGATATCTCTATGAAATCGGCAAGAAGCATGGGTACTACCCCAGCCAGAAACTGATCCATGTCGCTACGCTTATTTGCCGTAGCGACCCTTTGAACGCCGTGTTCGAGCCCGTGCTGGAGCGGGTGCGCGACCTGACCGGAGAGACGGCCCTGCTGGCCAAGCTGGCGGATGACAAGGTGGTGTACTTGATCGTGGCCGAATCCAAGCAGACGATCCGGTTCTCGCATCAGCCCGGTGGGTTCAAGGCGGCGCACGCGACCAGTTCGGGCAAGGCGCTGCTGTCCATGCTGTCTGCCGAGGAGCGCCAGAAGTGGTTCAAGGCCTACGGCAGCTTCGTCTCCTACACCGACAGCACTATCACTTCCCGCGAGGAATTTGATCGCGACCTGCAAGCAGGGGTGGTCCGTGGCTGGCAGCGTTCGGTAGGTGAGAACGTTGAAGACGTGATGTCCGTATCCCTCGGGTTTCGAGCATATGAACAACCTTTTGCCATTGTGGTGGCCGGCCCTCTGGGGCGCATGCTGAAGAACGAAGCCACCACTGGAAAACAACTGGAAGAGGTCAAGGCGCTGCTGCACGCGGCGCTGCCCTCGGCCAGCCTAACCTTCGACGGAGAAGACAGTAGATGAACAAACGCAACTTCCTTATCGCGACATGCTCGATGCTTGCCGCTGTATTGCCGATCGCCGGCGCTCAGGCGCAGGGCAACTATCCAGACAAGCCGATCCGCGTGATCATGCCCTGGGCGGCGGGTGGCCCGACCGATGTAGTGGGTCGCGTAGTCGCGGTGCAAATGGGAGAGATCCTGGGGCAGCCCTTGGTTATCGAGACCCGTGCCGGCGCCAGTGGCACGATCGGCGCGGCCCAGGTGGCCAAGGCGCCCGCTGACGGTTACACGGTACTGATGAATCCGTCCGTGCAGGGTATTTACCCTGCCCAGTTCAAGAGTCTGAGCTTTGATCCGATCAAGGATTTTCGGATGGTTGGGGTGTTGGGCACGGTGCCGATGGTGGCCGTCGTCGCACCGACATCCCCGTTTAAAACGTTCTCCGACCTTATCCAGCGCGCGGGTTCCGAACCGGGAAAGTTGACCTTCGCCTCGCCTGGCGTCGCTACCTTGCCGCACCTGGTCGGAGAGCTGATCAACATTTCAACCAAGGCATCAATTGCGCATGTGGGGTACCGGGGAAGCAGCCCTGCGTTGACGGATGTTGCCGGTGGCCACGTTGACTTGATGTACGCGCCCCTGGCGCCGGCCCTTCCGTTGATTCAGAGCGGTAAGCTCATCCCGCTGGCTGTCACGACCAAAACGCGATTGGCCGAACTGCCGGACGTGCCGACGATTGCCGAAACCGTCCTGCCCGATTTCGATATCGTGACCTGGTACGGCATGTGGGTGCCCAAGGATACGCCCGAGCCCATCGTCGCGACCTTGAACAAGGCGATGGTCGAGGCGTCGAAATCGGCCAAGGTGGTCGAGGCACTGAAATCGCAGGGCACCCTTCCCAGCACAATGAGCTACCAGCAAGCCGAAGCCTTCAACCTGTCGGAAAGCGCTCGTTGGATCAAAGTCATGAAGGATGCCAATATTCAACCCGAGTAGAACTCGACTGAATTGGGTAGTCCGCAGAAAACAAAAAGGCTCGCATCGCTGCGAGCCTTAAAGATACTGGAGGCGCAAGCCGGAATCGAACCGACGTACACGGATTTGCAATCCGCTGCATAACCACTCTGCCATTGCGCCAGCACTTGCAAGAAAAAAGGAAGCGCGGTGTTGGCCGATGCTTCCTTCTTGTATTTGGAGCGGGAGACGAGTCTCGAACTCGCGACCTCAACCTTGGCAAGGTTGCGCTCTACCAACTGAGCTACTCCCGCGTCGTACTACTGTACTGCTGCTGATTTCATGAAAGATATTCAGCGCTTTTGGTGAAATTCGAGAAGCTTTTCTCAAAGGCCGTATTCACCAAAGACAGCGATTATACACAGAATCTCAGACTTGTGTAGCGTTAGGGGCGGGCCGGGAAAAAAAGGCGCCCGGGCCCGGATCCGAACCGCGCTGCACCCGCACGCCCGGCCCAAAGCGGTCATGGTCGAACGACTGCGGATTGCGCCGTTCAGAGCTGGGGGCCGCTCCATACAGGGCTCGGTAAGTCTTGCTGAAATGACAGGCCGACTGGAAACCGCAGGCCGACGTAATGCTGGTGATCGACATGGGCGTCTGGCGCAGCAGTGCGCGTGCGTGCCGCAACCTGAGGCTTAGATAGTGTTGCTTGGGCGTGGTGCCCAGGTGTTCGCGGAACAACCTTTGCAACTGGCGTTGTGACGCGCCCGACAGATGCGCCAGTTCGTCCAGCGACAACGGCTCTTTCAGGTTGACCTCCATCAGCGCAATGACTTCGGCCAGCGCGGGATGCGCGGCCGGCATGCGCATTGACGTAGGCATGCGCTGCTTGTCCTTGTGGTCACGCACGTGGCCGATCGTGAACTGGTTGGCGATCAAGGCGACGATGCCGGTGCCCACCGCTTCCCCTACCAGGTTCAGCATCATGTCCAGCGGCGCTGTGCCGCCCGTGCATGTGATGCGGTCGCGGTCAATCACGAACAGATCTTGCGACAAGCGGCTTTTGGGAAATTCACGCTGCAGCTTCACCAGGTCTTCCCAGTGCGTCGCACAGGTGTAGCCGTCGAGCAGGCCCGCCTGCAACAGCGTGCGAGTGCCCGTGCACAGGCTACCCAGCGTCACATCGCGCGTGGCCAGGTGTCGCAGCCATTGCAATGTGGCGTGGTCCCAATCGGCATTTGCGCGTGTGCCGCCGCAAACGAACACGGCGTCGGGCGGATCGGCATCGCTGAGCACGCTGGCGTGTACGGCCAGCCCATTGCTGGCCGCGACCGGCCCGGATGACGCGTTGATGATGGACCATCGGTAATAAGGCCGGCCCAGTAGATGGTTGGCCATGCGCAGCACTTCGATCGCGGTCATGAACGACAGCATGGTGAATTGCGGCAAGGGCAGGAAACCGAAGTGCCGAAGATGCAGGCGATCCGGGCTCTGCAAACGTGCAGGCATGGCGAGGCTCCTTGGTCGGATGTGGTCGCACTTGGATGCCGGCTCCGAGGATTCGGCATGTGACCGTTGCATCGTAGGCCAGCCTTGCGCCGCTGCCCTTAGGAGGAATACGAAAATTCGCAGAACATTGATGCACGAGGCTCTGCGCCCGACGGGTGATTGCCTTTGTCGCAATCGGACAAGATCTGGTCCGGTTCAGATAACAGCGTCCAGGGCCTTTGCGAAAGAATGCTCCAAAGGGCCGGTTCATGCCGGATATCTGAACGTCATTGCTACCGCAGGCAGGGGTCGTCATGTTCCAGTCCTCGTCTTCCTTTTTCTCCGCACCGCTGGCCAAGCGCGACCCCGTCGTAATGGCCATGCAGGAACGCGAGCTGCGCCGCCAACAGACGCAAATCGAATTGATCGCGTCTGAAAACCTGGTGTCTCGCGCAGTGATGGAAGCGCAGGGTTCGGTCTTGACCAACAAGTACGCCGAAGGCTATGTGGGACGGCGCTTCTACGGTGGCTGCGAACACATGGACGAGGTGGAATCGCTGGCGCTGCTGCGCGTGCGTGAGCTATTCCACGCCGATTACGCCAACGTGCAGCCGCATTCGGGCGCCCAAGCCAACGGCGCGGTCATGCTGGCTTTGCTGGAACCCGGCGATACCGTCCTGGGCATGTCGCTGGATGCCGGTGGGCATCTGACCCACGGTGCACGGCCGGCGATGTCGGGGCGGTGGTTCAACGCCGTGCAGTATGGCGTGCGCCAAAGTGACGGCCTGATCGACTACGACAGCGTCCGGCGCCTGGCGCTGGAACACCGGCCCAAGCTCATCATCGCCGGCTTTTCCGCTTACCCCAGGCAGCCGGACTTCGTCCGCTTTCGGCAAATTGCGGACGAAGCCGGGGCGTTGCTGATGGTGGACATGGCGCATATTGCGGGCCTGGTCGCGGCGGGCAGACATCCCAGCCCGGTTCCGCATGCGCACGTCGTGACCTCGACCACGCACAAGACGTTACGTGGTCCGCGAGGCGGCTTCATCCTGACCAACGACGGCGCCATTGCCAGGAAGATCAATTCCGCGGTGTTTCCCGGGTTGCAGGGTGGCCCGCTGATGCACGTGGTGGCCGCCAAGACGGTGGCCTTCGGCGAAGCCCTGCAGGCGGACTTCAAGCGCTACATCGACCGCGTCCTGGCCAATGCGGAAGCCTTGGGTCATGTGCTGATGGCCGGCGGCATCGATCTGGTCTCGGGCGGCACGGACAACCACCTTCTGTTGCTCGATCTGCGTTCCAAGGGGCTTAGTGGGGCCCATGTCGAGCGCTCCCTCGAGCGGGCGGGAATCACCTGCAACAAGAATGCCATCCCTTTCGATACGCAAAGCCCTTCAGTGACCTCCGGCATCCGTCTGGGCTCGCCGGCCGCTACATCGCGCGGCTTTGGCGAGGATGAATTTCGCGCCATCGGGGAAATGATCCTGCACATGGTCGACATGCTGGTCACCAGCCCTGACGAGCATGAAGCCACCGAGCGGCGCATTCGAAGCGAGGTCCAGGCGCTCTGTCAACGCCATCCCATCTACTGAACGGTACCTATCCCGGGGGGGTAAACCGCATGACTACGCTTCATCAGAAAAGTATGGTTATCGACGGCCTGATCATCTCGAAATGGGACCGGTCCGTGTTCGAAGACATGAAGCGGGGCGGGCTGACTGCCGCCAATTGCACGGTGTCGGTATGGGAAGGGTTCGAACAGACCGTCGCCAACATTGCCGCAATGAAGGCCCTGATCCGCGCCAACGATGACCTGGTGACGTTGGTACGCACCACCGAAGATATTCGGCAGGCCAAGCGTGACGGCAAGACAGGCATCATCCTGGGCTTTCAGAACGGCCACGCATTCCAAGACAACCTGGGCGCCGTGGAGGCCTTTGCCGACATGGGAGTGCGCGTGGTTCAGCTTTGCTACAACACCCAGAACCTGATCGGCACCGGATGCTATGAACGCGACGGCGGCTTGTCGGGCTACGGCCGCGAAGTCGTTGCCGAAATGAACCGGGTCGGCATCATGGTGGACTTGTCCCACGTAGGCGCCACAACCTCCGAAGAGGCAATTCTGGCGTCGTCCAAACCCACCTGCTATTCGCACTGCCTGCCGGCCGGACTGAAAGCACACCCACGCAACAAGAGCGACGCGCAGTTGCGCTTCATTGCAGAGCACGACGGCTTCATCGGCGTAACGATGTTTCCGCCCTTTCTCAAACGCGGTGTTCAGGCCACCGTGGATGATTATGTCGAGGCCATCGGCTATGTAGTCGACCTGGTGGGCGAAGACGCGGTAGGCATCGGCACCGATTTCACGCAAGGGTATGGCCAGCCGTTCTTCGATTGGCTGACGCACGACAAAGGCCGGCATCGCCGGCTGACGGATTTCGGCGCCATCCGCAATCCCGAAGGCATTCAGACCATCGGTGAATTTCCAAATCTGACCGCCGCCATGCAGCGTGCGGGTTGGAGCGAGATCCACATCCGGAAAATCCTGGGCGAGAACTGGCTGCGCGTGTTTGGCGAAGTCTGGCCCTTGGGCGTGCAGGCAGATCAAGGAGCGGTCAAATGAATCCCCAGCTTCCGATCAACGTCAATGAACAGACCGGCGTCTGGAGCACGGACGGCATGCCGATGCTGTATGTGCCGCGCCATTTCTTCATCAATAACCATGTGGCGGTCGAAGAAGCCCTGGGCCAGGAGGCCTACGCGCGCATTCTATATGGCGCGGGGCATCGTTCCGCTTACCACTGGTGCGAGCAGGAAGCACGCGAACATCGCCTGGCAGGCCTTGGCGTTTACGAACACTATCTGAAGCGGCTGTCGCAGCGGGGCTGGGGCTTGTTTCGGCTGACCGATGCCGACCCCGCCGCGATGACCGCGCGTGTCGTCGTGCGCCATTCCGCCTTCGTGCTGGGCCAGCCGCAGGCGGGCGGCAAATGTTGTCACATGTTCTCAGGATGGTTTGCCGGGGCCATGGACTGGCTGGCCGAGCAGCACGGCGGTGCCACGCGCGCGCAGTGCGTGGAAAGCCAGTGCGCCGCGCAAGGGCACGCCCACTGCGAATTCACCGTTAGCCCCATCGCCTGAGGCCGACCATGCGTTATCCCCATCTGTTTGCGCCGTTGACGCTGAACCGGTTGGTGCTGCGCAACCGCATCGTCAGCACCGCGCACGCCGAGGTGCATGCAGAACCGGGTGGCCTGCCCGGGGATCGCTACATCGCCTACTACGAGGAAAAGGCGAAGGGCGGCCTGGGCCTTGCCATCTGCGGGGGATCCAGCCCGGTGTCGCAAGATAGCCCGCAAGGTTGGTGGAGGTCGGTCAACCTGACGACCGATCGCGTCATCGAACCGCTGGCCAAGCTCAGCGACACCATGCATCGCCACGGTGCCAAGGTCATGATCCAGGCGACGCACATGGGCAGGCGCTCCGCCTGGCACGGTGAGCACTGGCCGCATCTGCTGTCACCTTCCGGCGTGCGCGAACCGGTGCACCGAGGCAACGCCAAGACCATCGAAGTGGAAGAGATCAGACGCATCATCGGCGACTTCGCCGCCGCCGCCAGGCGAGTACAGCAGGCTGGCATGGACGGCATTGAGATCTCGGCCGCGCACCAGCATCTGATCGACCAATTCTGGAGCCCACGCACCAATTTTCGCAACGACGCTTACGGCGGCAGCTTGCGCAACCGCCTGCGCTTCGGCCTGGATGTGTTGCAAGCCGTCCGCGAAGCCGTGGGCGCGGATTTCTGCGTGGGCCTGCGTATGTGCGGTGATGAATTCCACAACGACGGACTCGACCACGAAGCCCTGCGCGAGATTGCGCAGGCCATGGCTGAAACCGGCCTGATCGATTACCTGGGTGTAATCGGATCGGGGGCGGACACGCATAACTCGCTGGCCAATTGCATGCCACCGATGGCGCTTCCGCCCGAACCTTTTGCGTATCTGGCGGCGGGCATCAAGTCGGTGGTGCGAATTCCAGTGATGCACGCGCAGAGCATCCGCGACGCCGTCCAGGCCGAGCGCTTGCTGGCCGCGGGCCACGCCGACCTGGTTGGCATGACGCGCGCGCATATCGCGGACCCGCATCTGGTTCTGAAAATTCGCGACGATCGCGAAGACGAGATCAAACAGTGCGTGGGCGCGAATTACTGCATTGACCGGCAATACGACGGCCTGGACGTGCTATGCATCCAGAACGCCGCGACCGCCCGCGAAGAGACGATGCCGCACGTGGTGTCGCGTTCGAGCGGCCCGCGCAGAAAAATAGTGGTGGTGGGCGCCGGGCCGGCCGGCATGGAGGCCGCGCGTGTCTGTGCCGAGCGTGGGCACGACGTGGTGCTGTTCGAGCAGGGCGCGGCCGTCGGCGGTCAGATCCTGCTGGCGGCCAAGGCGCCACAACGCGAGCAGATGGACGGCATCGTGCGGTGGTTTGCACTGGAACTCAAGCGCCTGGGCGTCGACTGCCGGCTGCACGCGCTGGCCACCGAGGACATGGTGTTGGCGCAGCGGCCCGATATCGTCGTGCTGGCCACGGGCGGTTCGAGCCACGTGCACGAACAGCCGGATTGGGGCGTGGCGCGCGGGTTGGCCGTCAGTTCCTGGGACATCCTGTCGGGCGCGGTGGAACCTGCCCGCAACGTCCTGGTCTATGACGGCGTCAGCACGCATGCGGGGGCGGGCGTGGCCGACTTTCTGGCCAGCCGGGGCGCGCAGGTGGAGATCGTCACGCCCGACACCAAAGTGGCTGAAGACGTGGGCGGCACCACCTTTCCGATCTTCTATCGCCGCCTGTATGCCCAGCAGGTCGTGTTCACGCCGAATCATTGGCTTCTGCGTGTCAGCGCCGAGGGCGACAAGAAAGTCGCGCTGCTGCGCAACGAATATACCGAAGACCGCGAAGAGCGCCTGGTGGATCAGGTCGTCATCGAAAACGGCGTAACGCCCAACGACGCGCTGTACGGCATGCTCAAACGCAAGTCCGCCAACATGGGGCAGACCGACGTGCATGCGCTCTATGCGGCCGCCCCACAGCCCGCGCTTGGCCAGCCCTTGGGCGACGGCCGCTTCCTGCTCTTTCGCGTGGGCGATTGCGTGTCGATGCACAACATCCACGCCGCCATCTACGACGCATTGCGGCTGTGCAAGGACTTCTGATCATGCAACCGTTCGCCATCGCCATTACCGTGCTGTTCTGGCTGTCACTGCTGGCTCTGGGTGTGGGGGGCTGGCGTCGGGCCGCTCTCTGGCGCGTGGGGCGGTCCGCACCGGTGCGCTGGCGCGACCTGTTGGCCGTGCCCAAGAGGTACTTCGTTGATCTGCATCGCGTGGTGGCGCGCGACCCCTACATCGCACGTACGCACGTGGCGACGGCCGGCGCCGCGGTTGCCGCCATGACGCTGGTGGCGGTGAACTACGGCTTGGCGTTATATGTGCCGGCCTTGGACCATGCCATCGCCGTGGCGGCGCTAGTGATGCTGGGCGGCCTGCTGTTCGTCTGGCACCGGCGCCGCAAGCCGCCCGCGCGGCTATCGCGTGGTGTATGGGACCGCCTGCCCTGGATGCTGGGTGCTTTGGCCATGGGACTGCTCCTGCTTGGAGGGGTGTCGACGTCGTTGCTATCGGGCGCGGCTGGTGTTGCCACTGTGGCGCTTCTGACGCTGGGAGCGTGGGAACTGACGGTCGGCATGGCCCGTGGAGGGCCGATGAAGCACGCGCTGGCAGGCCTGCTGCATCTGGCCTTTCATCCCCGGCCAGAACGATTCGGCGGCGCGTCACCCGGTCAGAAGGCGGCCTTGCGCCCGCTGGCGCTGCTTGCCGACCCGGCTTCCGCGCCCCTGGGCGTCGGCAAGCCGGCTGCCTTCGCCTGGAACCAACTGCTGAGCTTTGATGCCTGCGTGCAGTGCGGCAAATGCGAAGCCGCCTGCCCCGCCTATGCGGCGGGCCAGCCCTTGAATCCCAAGAAGCTGATCCAGGACATGGTGGTGGGCATGGTGGGGGGATCAGACGCGGCTTACGCCGGCAGCCCCATGCCGGGCTTGCCCATTGGTGACAGCAAGGGCGGGGCCGACAGCGCCATCGTGCCGGGGCTGCTCGCCGCCGATTCGCTGTGGGCCTGCACCACCTGCCGCGCCTGCGTGCACGAATGCCCGATGCTGATCGAACACGTCGACGCGGTCATCGACATGCGCCGCCAGCAGACGCTTGAACATGGCGCGGTGCCGGGCACGGCGCCCGCGGTGCTGGCCAACCTGCGTGAAACCGGCTCTGCCGGGGGCTACGACCTGGGCGCGCGCTACCACTGGGCGGTGGACCTTGATGTCGCGGAGGCGCTGCCCGGCAAACCCGTGGACGTGTTGCTGATTGTCGGAGAAGGCGCATTCGGCTTGCGCTACCAGCGCAGTTTGCGAGCGCTTGTCAAAGCGATGCGCGCGGGCGGGGTGGACTTTGCGGTGTTGGGTGCTTGCGAGACCGATACCGGCGACGTCGCCAGGCGCCTGGGTGATGAAGCCACCTTCCAACAACTGGCTACCCGCCTCATGCGTACCTTGTCGCACCTGACGTTCGAGCGCATCGTCACGGGCGATCCGCACATCTTGCACTGCCTGCGTAACGAGTACCCCGCACTGGGCGGCCATTACAACGTGCAGCACCACACCAGCCTGCTTGCCCAACTGGCGGCCACGGGCCGTTTGCGGCTGAAACCGGCCGGCAGCGCTCTGCCCCTGACCTACCACGATCCTTGCTATCTGGGCCGCTACAACGGCGAGACCGAGGCGCCGCGCGAGCTATTGCGCCGCTTGGGCCTGACGGTCAACGAAATGACGCGCCACGGTCTCAACGGACGCTGCTGCGGCGGTGGAGGCGGGGCCGCGTTGACGGATATTCCCGGCGAACGGCGTATTCCCGATATCCGCATCCAGGACGCTCGCGATGTAGGGGCACACAGGGTTGCGGTCGCCTGTCCGAACTGCACCGCCATGCTGGAAGGCGTGGTCGGCCCACGGCCGGATGTGCGTGACATCGCCGAACTCGTGGCCGACGCTCTGGAGGCAGGATGAATCGCATACGAAGAGTTGATCCGCGCAGACCTCATGCCGTCACGGAAGCGGGAATCCGGCGCATCGTGCTGGGCGAAAGCATCCCGCTATCCAGGCCGGCCTTGCCAACCGAGACCGCGCGAAAGCCCTTGCGCGCCACCGAGGCGCAACGTTGCGTGCTAGCCGTGGCGCACAGCGCTCGGGGCCAACTGGACCCGCACGCGCGCCAGGCCGTGGCGGCCGCGGCCCTGCTTGCCGAACCGGACACCTTCGTGCATTTGCTGGTGTTCGGCGAATTCGACGGCGACGCCGGGGCATTGGGGGCGGACCGCCTCACTGTCATCACCGCTGCGCCCGCCTATGCGCCTGATGTCGAGCTGGCCATTCTGCTGGCGCTGATTGACAGTGAACGTCCGCTGCATGTGTTCCTGCCCGACAACGGTCTGCCAGATGGCGACCTGGGCCGGCGCTTGGCCGCCGCCACGGGCGCTACCGTAGCGGCCCATGTTCTGGAACTGAGCGCCGATAGCGTGGCCAGTTCCTACATGCGTGGGGGTTTGCGACGGGCGCGCCAGGCCTTGCCGCGCATTGTCCTGCTGGCCCCAGACGCCATTGATGAGCGCTTGCCCTTCGTTGGGCTGGGCGAGCGTGTGCCGGTCATGCCGTTGCCAATGAACTCGGCCTACCGCGATCATGGCACCCGCACGCTACCAGCGATGGAGGTGGGCCTGGAAGAGGCCGATCTGATCGTGTCGGCGGGCAACGGCGTCTGCGATCTGTCCGGTTTCCAGGCCCTGGCTGACGAGTTGGGCGCGGCGGTGGGCGCCAGCCGGGTCGCCGTTGATGACGGGCGCTTCTCGCGGACCCAGCAGATTGGCGCCACCGGCAAGACGGTCAGCGCCAGCGCCTACCTGGCATTCGGCATTTCGGGCGCGGTGCAGCATCTGCAAGGCATCAAAGACTGCCGTCACGTCATCGCCATCAACCTGGACGCCAGCGCGCCCTTGGTCAGGCGTGCGGATCTCAGCATCATCGACGACACCAAACGTGTGGCCGACGCGCTGCTGGCCGAAGTCAGGCAAGCGCGTGCGGCTGGTATCAATCATGAGGCCAGCCATGGCTAAGCCGCGCATCGTGGTGCTGGTATCGCTAGGCGAGCATCCCGTAAGCGGGGTGGCGCGTTCCAGCCGCAATGACACGCTTGCGCTGGCATTGGCGCGGAGGCTGGCGGGCGGTGAGGTGGATGTCGTCCACGCGGGTGATCCCGCCGCGCCGGCGCTGCGCGACTACCTGGCGCAAGGCGCGGCCGTGATCGAAGCGATTGACGTTCCCCCTGGCCGCGACGTGCTGGAAGCGTTGGCTGAGCATGTGCGCGGCTACGACGTGGTGCTGTGCGGCACGCGGTCGGAAAGCGGCGCGGGCAGCGGTTTGCTGCCTTATCTGCTGGCGCAGGCTTTGCACAGGCCGCTCTTGCCCGCCGTCTTGTCGGCTGAGATACACGCGGGCAGCATCGTCACGCAGCAATGGCTGCCCAAAGGCAGGCGGCGCGAAGTGGCCGCCACGCTGCCGGCGGTGGTGACGATGCATCCCCTGGCCACGCTGGACGTGCGATACGTCTATGCGCGGGAGCGCGCCGGCCAGATCGTGGCGCGCGTACCGCCGGTGGTGCCCGCGCCGCTTGCCGCGTTGCGGATCGAACCCGCGCAGGGGCGTCCACGCAAATTGGCCGCGCGCGAATCCCGGTCGGGCCATGCACGGCTGTTGGCCGCAATCACGATGGAAAGCCGCGGTGGGGCCGTCATCACCGAGGGCAGCCCCCATGAGAAGGCGCAGGCGGTCATCGCCTATTTGCGCACCCACAGCCTGATCGATTACTGAGGTGGATCAATGACCATCATCAAGCAGATGTCCGCTGTTCGCCCGCCCGCAGACGACCCGGTCCGCGCGATGATCGCCCGCCGTCGTCCGGGTTACAGCCTGGAGGCCGATTTCTATCTGAGTCCAGCCATCTTCGATATGGATATGGAAGAGATATTCGGGCGTCACTGGATATTCGTGGCCGTCGAGCCAGACATTCCCGAACCTGGCGACTATCTGGCGGTGGATGTGGGGCGGCATTCCGTCGTGCTGGTGCGTGACGACGACGGGCAGGTACGCGCGTACCACAACGTATGCCGGCATCGCGGCGCGCGCCTTTGCGTACAGCCGCAGGGGTCGGTCGGCAACCTGGTGTGTTCTTACCATCAATGGACCTACACGCTCAATGGCAAGCTGGCGTATGCCGAGCACATGGGCGATGGGTTCGACAAAAGCCTCTACAGCCTGAAGCCCGTGAGGGTCGAGAGCCTGAGCGGCCTGATATTCATCTGCCTGGATCCGGAAGCGCCCAGTGATTTCGGCGTGATGCGCGAACAGGTCGAGCCCTACCTGCGACCGCACCAGATACGCAACTGCAAGGTCGCCGCGCAGATTGACATCATCGAAGACTGCAACTGGAAACTCACCCTGGAAAACAACCGCGAGTGCTATCACTGCGCGGTGAACCATCCCGAACTGACCGTGTCGCTGTTCGAGTTCGGCTTTGGCTATCAGCCATCGCCGTCGAACGCCGAGCAGATGGAGCACTTCGAACGGATATCGGCGGAGCGCTGTCGGGAATGGGAGGCCGCCGGCCTGCCCTCCGCCGAGCTGGAAGCGCTGGACGGCTGTGTGACAGGATACCGAGTGCGGCGGTTGCCGCTGGACCTTGCCGGGGAATCGCAAACGCTGGACGGCAACGCCGCGTCCAGCAAGCTTCTGGGTACGCTGGCGCGGCGCGATCTGGGCGGTTTGTCGCTATGGACGCAGCCCAACGCCTGGTTCCACCTGATGAGTGACCACATCGTTGCGTTCTCGGCGTTGCCGCTGGGGCCGGAACGCACGCTGGTGCGCACCCGTTGGCTGGTGCACAAGGACGCAGTTGAAAACGTGGACTACCACGTCGACAACCTGACCGCCGTGTGGCGCGCCACCAACGCGCAAGACCGCGCGCTGGTCGAACTATCGCAGCAAGGAGTGCGCAGTCCGGCGTATCAGCCGGGGCCTTATTCACCTTTTACCGAGAGCCTGGTCGACAAGTTCTGCAACTGGTATATCGGCCGCCTGGCGGCCCGCTACCTGGATTAAGAGACCGCCATGCCGCATGCGCTTTTACGTATCCATCAGCCGGGGTTTTGGCAGCGGCTGCCTTCGCCGTGGGACAGCAATGTCGAGGAAACCCTGCTGTGCTGTCAGGTGCGGCAAGAGACGGCCGACGTAAAGAGTTTCTATTTCCGTTCGCGCGCCGGGCATGCGTTCCAGTTTTCGCCGGGGCAGTTCCTGACGCTCGAACTGGACGTCGATGGCGAACCGCTGAACCGCTGCTACACGATTTCGTCTCCGCCGACACGGCCGCACACCTTATCCATCACGGTCAAGCGCGTGCCGGGGGGCAGGGTGTCAAATTGGTTGCATGACCACCTTGAAGTTGGCGACGTGTTGCGGGTATTGGGTCCGGCGGGCGAATTTTCGTCTGCGCTGCATCCCGCCCAGCGATATCTTTTCTTGTCGGCCGGCTCTGGCATCACGCCCCTCATGTCCATGGTGCGCACCCACCGCGACCTCTGCGATGACCGCGATACGGTGTTCGTGCACAGCGCCCGCACGCCGGACGATATTATTTTCAGCCGTGAGCTGGCGCTGCTGTCAGCGAGCCAGCCCCACTTCCGCGCACACTTCGTCTGCGAAGCGCTGGGCCAGCACGCCGGATGGCACGGGCTGACGGGGCGCCTGAGCTTGCCGCTGCTGGAACTGATGGCGCCCGATTTCCTGCACCGGGAAATCTTCGTTTGTGGACCCGCGCCCTACATGCTGGCCGTGCGTCACATGCTGGAGTCCGCCGGCTTCGATATGGCGCGCTATCACGAAGAGAGCTTCTCGTTTGAATTGCTGTCCAAACCTGTCGCGGGCGCGGCGTCAACCGACGCGGCGCTGGCAAGCATGGTGGAACCCGCCTTCCGCATCCAATTCCGGAAAAGCCAGCGCACCATACAATGCGCGGCCGATCAGCCTTTGCTGGACGCGGCGCGTGACGCGGGCCTGCGGCTGGCGGCGTCATGTACCCAGGGCCTGTGCGGTACGTGCAAGGTGCGCTTGTTGGAAGGGCGGGTAGATATGCGGCATCAGGGCGGCATCCGCCAACGCGAGATCGATCAGGGCATGGTGTTGCTGTGCTGCAGTCGTCCCTTAAGTAATTTGCTCATCGATAAATGACAGGGGCCAAGAGTCAATGACTACGCACCGAGCTGTCGCGCGCCTTTCCGCTGAATCCTGGCCGGTGTTTCAGCCCGCTTCTCAGTCTGTATCGCGGTCGGAAACCGAGCCCCAGCGGCCCGCTGCCGGCGCACCGCAACTGCACTTCGGCTTCTTGCTGTTGCCGAAGTTCTCGATGATCGCCTTTTCCGGGGCGGTGGAAGTGCTGCGCATGGCCAACTACGTCAGTCGGCGCGAGCTCTACCGCTGGTCGGTCATGACCTTGGACGGAGGGGCAGTCGAGGCCAGCAACCACCTGCCGATCGGGCCTCTGGCCCCGGCCGGAAGGGAAGAGGGCTGGGACGCGGTATTCGTCTGCGGCGGCATTCAGGTGCAGGACCACGTCACCGAGCCCGTCGTCAGGCTGCTCCACGGCCTGGCCCGGCAAGGCGTGGCGCTGGGTGGAATCTGTACAGGCAGCTATGCGCTGGTCAAAGCCGGCCTGATGGCGGGATACCGTTGTGCCATGCATTGGGAGAACCTATACGCCGTGCGCGAGGAATTCCCTTCCGTTGAACTGACCGAGGAACTGTTCGCGATCGATCGCGACCGCCTGACCAGTTCGGGCGGCACGGCGCCCATCGATCTGATGCTGGGCATTACCGCGGAGCGCTTCGGGATGGCGCTGGCCGATGGTATTTCGGAACAGTTCGGCCTGGATCGGATTCGGGCGTCTACGGAGCCACAGCACATTCCCATGGTCGCCAGAGTGGGGTTCAACCGCGAGGAACTGGTCAACGTTGCGCAACTGATGGAAGCGCATATCGAAGAGCCGCTGACATTCAAGCAGATCGCGGGCCAGATTGGCCTGTCGCAGCGGCAGTTGCAACGGATGTTCAAGTATTACCTGGGTATGTCGCCCATGCGCTACTACCTGTGGTTGCGATTGCTGCGCGCCCGCGAACTGTTGCTGCAGACGCGCATGACCATCATGGGCGTGACCGTCGCCTGCGGGTTTCAGTCACCCTGCCATTTCAGCAAGGCGTACCGCGCCCGTTTTGGCCGCTCGCCCAGCAGCGAGCGGCGTTTCATCCGGGGCTAGGGCCAGGCGCGTGATCAGGCAGGCAGCATGGCGTGGGGGTCGATCACGAATTTCTTCGGGGCTCCTGCGTCGAAGGCCGCGTAGCCATCGGGCGCGGCGTCCAGCGTGATGACTTGAACCCCCACAACCTGCGCAATATTGATGCGGTCCCACAGAATGGCTTGCATCAAGGCTCGGTTGTACTTCAGCACCGGTGTCTGGCCGGTGTGAAAACTATGCGCCTTGGCCCAGCCCAGCCCAAAGCGCACCGACAGACTGCCGCGACGGGCGGCGGGATCCTCGGCACCCGGGTCGTCCGTGACATACAGGCCGGGGATACCGATGCGGCCGGCAACGCGGGTCACGTCCATCAGGGCATTCAACACGGCGGCCGGTGCTTCCGACTGCGAACCGGTGGCGCCGTGTCCGCGGGCCTCGAAGCCCACGGCGTCGATGGCGCAATCCACTTCCGGCGTACCCAGCAGCGCCGCAATCTGTTCGCCCAGCGTGGCGTCCAAGGACAGGTCGGCCGTTTGAATCCCGACCTGGCGCGCATGCTCAAGCCGCAAGGGGTTCATGTCGCCCACGATGACCACCGCGGCGCCCAGCAGGCGGGCTGACGCGGCCGCCGCCATGCCCACCGGACCGGCCCCGGCGACATAGACGGTGCTGCCGGGGCCGACGCCTGCACTGACCGCGCCGTGATATCCCGTGGGCAGGATGTCCGACAGACAGGTCAGGTCGCGGATCTTGGCCATGGCGTGGTCGCGATCCGGGAAGCGCAGCAGGTTGAAGTCGGCATACGGCACCATGACATATTCCGCCTGGCCGCCTATCCAGTCGCCCATGTCCACGTAGCCGTACGCGCCGCCAGCGCGTGCCGGGTTCACGGTCAGGCAGACGCCGGTGTCTTGTTCCTTGCAGGTGCGGCAGCGGCCGCAGGCCACGTTGAACGGGACCGAAACCAGATCGCCGGCCTTGAGCGTTTCGACGTCGCGTCCCGCCTCGATGACTTCCCCGGTGATCTCGTGGCCCAACACCAGGCCTCGCTGCGCCGTGGTGCGCCCACGAACCATATGCTGGTCGGACCCGCAGATATTGGTGGACACCACTTTCAGGATCACGCCGTGCTCGATCTTGCGGCCGCGTGGATCCACCAGTTTTGGAAAGCTGATCGACTGCACTTCGACCCGCCCGTCGCCCACATACACCACGCCTCTGTTCGCTGCCATGCCTGCGTCTCCCTGCCGGCTGGGCCGGATGGATGCGGACCCGTGCCCGCCAATGGCCGATTTTGACAAGCCGGATTGTGTGCCACGCGGCTTGGCGCGACAGGAACAAGCGGGTAGGCGACAGGTGGTTGGGAGGTCGGCGCCGGGGAGCGCGCGGCCCTTGGCGGAATCAGGCAAGTTCCCGTCCGGCGGGGGAAGGAGCGGCTAGCGCCTTCAGAGAAGAATGGGTTCCTGCCTAGGAGCCAAGATGAGCCGCTATTCCCTGTTCAGCCTGATCCGCAATGGGTTGTCGAACCACGCCCGCTGGCCCCGCGCGTGGCGCAGTCCCGAACCCCGACGCATGTACGACATCGTGGTCGTGGGCGGCGGGGGCCATGGCCTGGCCACCGCGTATTACCTGGCCAAGGAGCACGGGCTGAAGAACATCGCGGTGCTGGAAAAGGGTTGGGTGGGCGGAGGCAACACCGCGCGCAACACCACCATCGTGCGCTCCAACTACCTGTGGGACGAATCGTCCCAGTTGTACGAAAAGTCGATGCAGCTCTGGGAGGGGCTGTCGCAGGACTTGAACTACAACGTCATGTTCAGCCAGCGCGGCGTGATGAATCTGGCGCACAACCTGCAAGACGTGCGAGACACCCAGCGTCGCATCACCGCCAACCGCTACAACGGCATCGACGGCGAATGGCTGACGCCCGCGCAGGTCAAAGAAATCGTGCCGGCCATCAATCTCGATTGCCGTTACCCCGTGCTGGGAGCCTCGTTTCAAAGACGGGCCGGCGTGGCGCGCCATGACGCGGTGGCATGGGGCTATGCGCGCGCGGCGGACCGGCTGGGCGTGGACATCATCGAGAATTGTCCGGTCACCGGAATTCGACGCGAAGACGGCGAAGTGCGTGGCGTGGAGACGGGCCGAGGGTATATCCAGGCAGCCAAGGTGGCCGTCGTGGCCGCGGGCCATTCCAGCGTGATCGCGGACATGGCCGGCATACGCTTGCCCCTGGAAAGCCATCCGTTGCAGGCCTTGGTGTCCGAACCGCTCAAGCCGGTGCTGGACACCGTCGTGATGTCCAACGCCGTGCATGCCTACATCAGCCAGTCGGACAAGGGCGATCTGGTCATCGGCGCGGGCATCGACCAGTATGTGGGCTACGGACAGCGTGGCAGCTTTCACCTGATAGAAAGCACGTTGCAGGCCATTGTCGAGATGTTCCCTTCGTTCAGCCGCGTGCGCATGAACCGCCAGTGGGGCGGCATCGTGGACGTGTCGCCCGACGCCTGCCCCATCATTTCAACCACGCCCGTCAAGGGCCTGTATTTCAACTGTGGTTGGGGCACGGGTGGCTTCAAGGCAACGCCGGGGTCGGGATGGGTCTTTGCCTACACGGTGGCCAACAATGCGCCGCACCGCCTCAACGCGCCTTTCTCCCTGGCCCGTTTCCAAACTGGCCACTTGATCGACGAGCACGGCGCCGCCGCCGTCGCGCACTGATTGTGGAGCTTGATCATGCTGATGCTGACGTGTCCCTACTGCGGCCCGCGCGCCGAAACCGAATTCACCTGCGGTGGCGAAGCCGATATTGTCCGCCCCACGGATTGCGACGCACTCACCGATGCCCAGTGGGCGGACTATGCCTTCATGCGCAAGAACGTGCGTGGCCGGGCGCGAGAGCAGTGGCAGCATGCGCATGGCTGCCGGCGCTGGTTTCTGGCCGAGCGCGATACCATCAGCCACGAGTTCCATGCGTTCCACACGTTTGACCACGCGGCGGGAGATCGCAAATGACGCAATCCAACCGGCTGGCACGCGGCGTCAGCATCAATCCCGCGTCGTCTATCGAGTTCACCTTCAATGGCCGCACGTACTACGGCTGCCAGGGCGATACGCTGGCCTCGGCGCTGCTGGCCAACGGCGAGCATTTCGTGGCGCGTAGTTGGAAGTACCACCGGCCGCGCGGCATCATGACGGCTGGCGTCGAAGAACCAAACGCGCTGGTGCAGTTGGAAGAGGGCGGTCACACCGTGCCCAACCCCTGCGCGACGACGATCGAACTCTACGAAGGCTTGCGTGCCGTCAGCGTCAATGCGGCGCCCGACCTGGAGCGAGACCGCATGGCCGTCTTCCAACGGCTGGGGCGCTTTATTCCCGCGGGCTTCTATTACAAGACCTTCATGTGGCCCAAGCGTTTGTGGCCCCATTACGAGCGTCTGATCCGCAAAGCGGGCGGCCTGGGGCGCGCACCGCGGCAACCCGACCCCGATCACTACGACAAGCGCTACGCCCATTGCGACGTATTGGTGGTGGGCGGGGGGCCGGCCGGTCTGGCGGCGGCGATGGCGGCGGCAATGGCGGGGGCCCGCGTGATGCTCGTCGACAACCAGCCTGAACTGGGGGGCAGCCTGCTGTCCAGTCCGGCCTTGATCAATGGCGCGGCCAACCTGCACTGGATCCGGCAGGCACAGGCCGAGTTGCAAGCCATGAAAGAAGTCCGCATCCTTACGCGCAGCACGGCGTTCGGCTATCACGACCAGAACCTGGTGACCGTGTGCGAGCAAGTCACCGACCATCTTCCCCTGTCGCAGCGCCGGGGCGTGCGTCAACGGCTATGGAAAGTACGCGCCAGGCAGGTCGTGCTGGCGACAGGCGCGCATGAAAGGCCGCTGTTGTTCGGCAATAACGATCTGCCGGGCATCATGCTGGCTTCGGCGGTGTCAACCTACGTGCGCCGCTTTGCCGTGCTTCCGGGACGGCGAGTGGTGCTGTATACGAACAACGACGGCGCCTACCGCACCGCGCTTGACCTGCGCGAGCAGGGCGCGAACGTCACCGTGGTCGACCCGCGTCCGGCCGGACGCGGCGCGCTGCCCGATGCGGTGCGCAGCGCGGGCATCGACGTACGCAATGAAACGGTGGTGCTGCAGGCCCGCGGCGGACGGCAGGTGTCAGGCGTGGTGTTGGCGCCGTATACCGCTGGGCGGGCCGGCCCGCCCAACGCCAGGCTGCCCTGCGATTTGGTGGCGATGTCGGGTGGCTGGAACCCCGCCTTGCATTTGCACGCGCAGTCGGGCGGGCAGACGCGCTGGGACGATGTCCGGGCCTGCTTCGTGCCTGACGGTTCACCGCAGGCGCAGGCAAGCGCGGGCGCGGCAAACGGAGAATTTTCTCTGGCGCAGGCGCTGCATGGCGGCGTCATGGCGGGCGAGCTCGCGGCAAGCCGGGCCGGCGTGAACGGCGCCGCTTCCTTATCGTGGCGCACGGCCGACATCGCCGAAGATCCGCTGCTGCCCATTTGGCAGGTGGCAGACGGGCGCCGGCCCGGGCGCGGCGCCAAGCAGTTCGTTGATTACCAGAACGACGTGACCGTGGCCGACATCCACCTGGCGGTCCGCGAAGGCTACCACTCGGTCGAACACGTGAAACGCTATACCGCCATGGGATTCGGTACCGACCAGGGCAAGCTGGGCAACATCAATGGCGCAGCCGTGCTGGCCGCCGCGCTGGGCCAAACCATTGCGCAGACCGGAACCACCACCTACCGGCCCAACTACACCCCAATCACCTTCGGTGCGCTGGCGGGCTGCGAACTGGGCGACTTCTTCGACCCCATCCGCAAGACCTGCCTGCACGAATGGCACGTGGCGCACGGGGCCGTGTTCGAAGACGTGGGCAACTGGAAGCGGCCTTGGTATTTCCCGCTGGCGGGTGAAAGCATGCAGGCGGCCGTTGCCCGCGAATGCCTCGCCGTGCGTAACGGCGTCGGCATGTTGGATGCATCCACCCTGGGCAAGATCGACGTGCAGGGCCCGGATGCCGCAACCTTGCTGAACTGGGTCTACACCAACCTCTGGACCAAGCTGGAAGTTGGCAAGGGTCGCTACGGGCTGATGTTGGATGAAAACGGCATGGTGTTCGACGACGGCGTCACCATGCGCCTGGGCGAACAGCACTATCTGATGAGCACCACCACAGGGGGCGCGGCGCGCGTGCTGACCTGGATGGAGCGTTGGCTGCAGACGGAATGGCCGCATCTGGATGTGCACCTGACCAGCGTCACCGACCACTTCGCCACCTTCGCGGTGGCAGGACCACGGTCGCGCGAGGTTCTGCGCGCGGTCTGCCCGGATATTGATTTTTCCAACGCGGCCTTTCCCTTCATGACCTTTCGCGAAGGCACGGTAGCAGGCGCCGGCTGGTCCACCCCGGCGCGCATCATGCGCATCAGCTTTTCGGGGGAACTGTCCTATGAGGTCAATGTGCCCGCCAATCTCGGCCAGCGTGTGTGGAATGCACTGATGGAAGCCGGCCACGAATACGGCATCACGCCCTACGGCACGGAAGCCATGCACGTCCTGCGCGCGGAAAAGGGCTACATCATCGTGGGCCAGGATACGGACGGGTCGGTAACGCCGCAGGACCTGGGCATGGGCGGCATGGTCGCCAAGTCCAAGGATTGCCTGGGCAAGCGTTCGCTGTCGCGCGAACACACGGCCAGCAGTAATCGCAAGCAGTTTGTCGGCCTGCTGTCGCGGGATCCGGCCGTGGTGCTGCCGGAAGGCAGCCAGGTCATGAACCATGCCAACCGCGCGACGATGGCGTCGATCATGCCAATGGTTGGCCACGTCACGTCCAGCTATATGAGTCCCACCTTGAACCGTTCGATCGCGCTTGCTCTGGTCCAGGACGGCCAGCAACGCATGGGGCAGCAGGTCGAGGTGGCGTTACCCGGCGGCGGCTTCCTGCCGGCCACAATCGGTAGCCCGGTGTTCTACGACCCCGAAGGAGCACGCCAGCATGTGGACTGAAACGTATCTGGAATCGCCCCTGAAGGGCCTGGAACCCGTTCACCTGAGTGCCCAGACCGCGGACGCCCGGCGCTTGGGAATCATTGAGCGGCCATTCCTGGACCTGGCCGTGTTGCGCGGCAACGCGCGCTCGCCGGACTTTGCGAAGGCGCTGGAACGCACCTTGGGCACGGCGCCACCCCTGGCCCCCAACACCGTGGCGCATGGCCATCGGCACTTGCTGGTTTGGATGGGGCCGGATGAATGGTGGCTGCAATCGCTGGCGCCCGCGCGCCCCGAGCTGGAGCAAACGTTGCGTCCGGTGCTACAGGGCTTGTCCGCCTGCGTGGTGGATGTAAGTAGCGGGTACACGGTGCTGGAACTGTCGGGCGAGCACGCGCGCGACGTGCTGGCAAAAGGCTGTCCGCTGGATCTGCATCCGCGCGTCTTTGGTCCAGGCCAATGCGCGCAAAGCCACTATTTCAAGGCGGGCGTGATGGTGCGCGCGCTGGATGAAGGGGGAGTTGAAGTGGTGGTGCGCCGCAGCTTCGCGGACTATGTCGGACGCATGCTGCTGGAGGCGGGGCGGGAATACCTGCCGGCGGGCAGCAAATAAAAAAAGGCCAAAACAAAGTTTTGGCCTTTTTCAATCTTCCATGGACTGCTATGCATCTCCATGGAAAAAAATCCTGGAGCGGGAGACGAGTCTCGAACTCGCGACCTCAACCTTGGCAAGGTTGCGCTCTACCAACTGAGCTACTCCCGCAGGGGTACTTCTTTGCTTGCCGTACCGTCTTTCGACGTCGTTTTTTTGCAAGCGAGGCGGAAGTATACCTAATTTTTTGAAAAATGCACGCCGGCCGTTTGGGCTTGCCGCGGTGCGCGTGCGCGCGTGGGTTTGGCTGGCCCGTCATTGGCAAGCCGGCGCGCGGGGCGACGCCAGGCCATGCGCGCCAGGGTGTCATCCCGGAAGATGTAGTGGTGCCCCAGCGCCGCGACGATGTGCAACGCCAGCAGGCCGTACAGCGCCCAGGCAAGCAGGTCGTGGATCCATACCGTGGTGGCGACCAGGGCGGGGTCGGCCGAGACCAGCCGGGGAAACTCCAGGCCGGTGAATGGCACGGGCACGGCCAGGCCCTTGGCGTTGACGATCACCCAGCCCACCAGGCACGACGCGAAGATGAACGCATAGATGCACAGATGCACCGCGTGCGCGCAGGCGTCCTGCATGCAGAAGCCGTCGCCCACGGCGCGGCGGTGCGAGATGCGCACCACCGTCCGCACCAGCGTGACCGCAAGCAGCGCCATGCCGCAACCAATGTGCACGATCATCACCGAGCGCATGGACACGCCCGTCTGGGCCGTCAGCAGATGGCGCAACTCACCCGCAAGCACCAGGATGCTCATCAGGCTGACGCTCAGCCAATGCAGGGCGATCTGCGCTTTCGTGTAGGCCTGGGTAGCCAGGGTGGCGGGAGGGGAATGCATGGTCTTCCTTCTAGCGGGGTCAGCCTGCTCCCGCTGGCGGCGGGGCATGGCTTGAGAGGCGAGATTGAAGCGTCGCCACGGTTGCCGCGCCATCTTCCTCAACACTTCCTGAAGCCCGTCCAGCGCCTGCCGCGCTGCGATTTAGGCTCTCTTTAGAAACGTTGTTGGCCCATCGCCCGCGTGGAAATATGCCGGCCTGCGTAGAGATTTTTCCGCCTTTGATGCGCTCGGCCACGCCGACGCTCGGACCCGCATCGTTCCTCACGATGCTTGCCTCTGCCCGCACTTCACTCCAGGTCGCCGCCGCGCGGCGATCGCTCAATCAGAAAAGTGGACTCATGAAGACTCTTACCTTCCGACGCCGTCTTGGCCTGCAGCAGGGATTCACCTTGCTGGAATTGCTGGTCGTGCTGTTGATCATCGCGTTGCTGGCCGGCTATGTCGGCCCCAAGCTGTTTTCCCAGGTCGACCGCGCCAAGGTGCGCGCCACGCAGGCGCAGATGAAGACGCTGGGCGACGCCTTGACGCAATACCGACTGGACGTGGGCAGCTATCCCACCACCGAGCAGGGCCTGGAGTCCCTGGTGAAGGCGCCGCAGGGTGCGCCCAACTGGCACGGCCCGTACCTGGCCAAGGATGTGCCTGCTGATGCGTGGGGTCGTCCTTATATGTTGAACGTGCCCGGGCGCAGCTCGGACGCTGAAGTGGTTTCTTTCGGCGAAGAAGGCCGGGCGGGAGGCAGTGGTGAACTGGTTTATGGCCTCTAAGTCGGCGGCGGCCGTGCTCGTCGGGATGACGTTGTCCACCGCCGCCGCCGCCAGTTGCTGGCAGCAATCGGGCGACCGCCACGGTGTGGACCCCTTGCTGCTGTATTCGATCGCGAAGGTGGAGTCGTCACTGAACCCGCGCGCCATCAACAACAACACCAACGGCACCCAGGACGTTGGGCTGATGCAGATCAACAGCATCCATCTGCCCGGCTTGGCCAAGCGCGGCATCACACGCTAGCGCTTGCTGGACGAACCCTGTCTGTCCATCGACGTGGGCGCCGAGATCCTGGCGGGCTTCGTCAAACGATACGGCTACACCTGGCGCGCGGTCGGGGCGTACAACGCCGGCGGCGCGGCCAATCGCGAAGCCGCGCGCAAGCGCTACGTGAGCCGCGTGTGGCAACACTATCTGCAACTGAGCCAGGCGCGCGACGCCCGCTATCGCCAGTCGCAACACGCGGAGCGTTGACATGAACGAGTTCAGGATCCGCTTGCTCAAGCAGGGAACGCTGCGCGTGCACACCGTGCGCGCCTCAAGCGAAGGCGAGGCACGCGCGCAGTTGAGCGATGCCGACGGCATGGTTCTGGACATCCAACGTTCGGCCGTGCGCCGTGGCATCAAGTCGCGCGGCAAGAAGGCCTTTTCGCTAGGGCTGCTGCTGCAAGAACTGTCCACGTTGCTGGACGCCGGGCTGGCCTTGATCGAAGCGCTTGAGGCGCTGAGCGACAAGGCCGGTAAGGGCAACAAGGCCTTGCAGGCATCGCTGGGCCAGTTGCTGCGTTCGCTGTATCAGGGCCAGCCGCTGTCCAAGGCGATGGAGGCGCAGCCGCTGGTGTATCCCGCGCTGCTGGTGGCCACCGTAGCGTCCGCCGAAGGCAGCGGGCAACTGCCGGTGGTGCTCAGGCGCTATCAGTACTACGAAACGCGCATTGAAAACATCCGCAAGAAAGTGGTGGGTGCGCTCGTGTACCCGCTGGTGGTGATTGCGGTGGGCTTCGGCATTTTGCTGTTCATGCTGTTCTTTGTCGTGCCGCGCTTTGCGGTCGTGTTCGAAAGCATGCGCACCTTGCCGGCCACCGCCGAGGCCATGTTGTGGTGGGCGCGCCTGGTGCAGTCCGACGGTCATTTGCTGGGCGCGGGCATAGGCGCAAGCCTGCTTGCCGCCGCGTTGGCGCTGCGCACGCAGACGGTGAAGGCGGCGTTGATGAATCTGTTCTGGCGCCTGCCCAAGCTGCGCGACGTGGGCAACCTGTTCGTGCTGGCGCGCTTTTATCGCACCGTCGGTTTGTTGATCGAAGGCGGCACCCCCGCGTTGCAAGCCTTTGAACTGGCCGACCGCATCCTGCCGCCCGCTTACGGCGAACGCCTGGATCTGGCGCTGCAGGAATTGCGGGCTGGCCGCAGCGTGTCGGAAACCTTGGCACGCCATGGCTTGACGACAGCGGTGGCCGAGCGGCTGCTGCGTGTGGGCGAGCAAAGCGGCGACTTGGGCGGCATGTGCGAACGCATCGCGCAGTTCCACGATGGCACGCTGGACCACGCCATCGAAGTCTTTGGAAAGGTGTTCGAGCCGCTGCTGATGCTGGTCGTCGGCGGGCTGGTCGGCGCCATCGTCATCTTGCTGTACATGCCCATCTTCGAGATGGCCGGGAGTCTGGGATGAACCTAATGCATGAATTCGAAATCAGTCAGGAGGAGGGCGCAATGGAAAGCACGACCGTGGCCGACGAGGCATGGTGGCTGTGGCGCGAGCGCGCGGCGGAACTGAGCCTGTCCCTGGCCGACTATCTGGACGAGGAATTGGCACGCCGCCCGCAACTGCTGCCGGTGCTGGCGCAGGCCTTGGGCATGGAGCCCCTGACCGCCCAGCAATGCCGCCAGGCTACGCCGCGCTTTGACGTCTTGCCGCTGGCGGACGCCATGGCGTGCCGCGTGGCGCCCTTGCAGGTGGAGGGCGAATTCCTGCTGGCCATGGCCGCGCCGTTCTCGCGCGATGCGCGCCTGAAGCTGCAAGCCATGCTGTCCGGCCATGCGCTGCGCTTTGCCGTGTGCCCCACCGGCGTGGTGGATGCCTGGTTGAAACAGGCCGAAGCCACCGAGCGCGTGCTGGACGGCGTGGCCGTGGACATGGCGGACGACTCGCTGGCCAAGGCGGTCGAATCCATTTCCCTGGCCTCGCTGGCCAAGGACGAAAGCCCGGTGATCCGCCTGGTGAACATGACGCTCTATGACGGTCTGCAAAGCCGCGCCAGCGACATTCATCTGGAATCGGACGAGGAAGGCTTGTTGATCCGCTACCGCATCGACGGCGTGATGCTGCGCATCCGCAAGGTGCCGGGGCAGGTCACCGCCAACCAGGTGATGTCGCGTCTGAAAGTGCTGTCCAGCCTGGACATCGCTGAAAAGCGCGTGCCGCAGGACGGCCGCTTCAAGGTGGTGCTGCAAGGGCGGGAAGTGGATTTTCGCGTCTCCATCATGCCGGGTAACCATGGCGAGAACGCCGTCTTGCGTCTGCTCGACCGCTCGCAGCGTGGTGACAAGCTGAGTCTGGACACCTTGGGCTTCCCGGCGGAAACGGCGCGCCGCATCCGTGCGTTGGCGCAGCTTCCCTATGGGCTGACGCTGATCACCGGCCCCACGGGCAGCGGCAAGTCCACCACCTTGTACGGCGCCTTGTCGGAACTGAACAGCGGCGACGAAAAGCTGATCACCATCGAAGACCCGGTGGAATACGAGATGAGCGGCATCCTGCAGATTCCGGTGAACGAAAAGAAGGGCCTGACCTTTGCGCGCGGCCTGCGTTCCATCCTGCGCCATGATCCGGACACCATCCTGGTTGGCGAAATCCGCGATGCCGAAACGGCGGCGATTGCCGTGCAGTCGGCGTTGACCGGCCACCGCGTGTTGTCGTCGGTACACGCCAATGATGCGTTCAGCGTGATCGACCGCTTTCTGTACATGGATGTGGAACCCGCCACCTTCCTGGAATCGCTTAACGGCGTGGTGTCGCAGCGCCTGGTGCGGCGCTTGTGCCCGCATTGCGCGCCGCCGGGCGAGGCGCGTGCCGGCCCGGGTTGCGACGCCTGCCGCCACACGGGATTCCTCGGCCGCATTGCGCTGGCTGAAGTCCTGCGTCTGGACAGCCGCATGAAGACCGCGCTGCTGGACCGCTCGCCCGAACGCCGGTTAGAGGCGCTGGCGCAATGCGCCGACTATCAATCGATGCGCGACGCCGCCCACGAGGCCGTCGCGCACGGACTGACGACTTATCAGGAGGTTTGCCGTGCGGTCGCTATGGAATGAGCAAGCCGTTCTGATCGATGCGGAACAGGTCAGCCTGATGTCGCCGACGAAGGCGATGGGCGATCGTCTGCGGTATGGCCACGGCGGCGAACCGGCCGAGGCCGTGGCCGCCTTGCTGGCCACCTGCACGCGGCTGCGCCCGTGGTGGCGCAACCGGGTGCATGTCTGGCTGGGCTATCCGTGGGCGCACACGCTGCTGCTGCCCTGGCAGCCGGGTCTGCCTGGCGGCGATACGCACTGGCGCGGCTACGCCCAGGCGTTGCTGCGCGAACGCGGCATCACCTTGCAGACGCGCGTGCGGCTGGGGCCGGCGCGCCATGGTCATGCGCGCCTGGCCGTTGCGGCGGACGCGGTGATGCTGGACGCCCTGGAAGGCAAGCTGCGCGAACAGAAATGGACGCTGGCCGGCTGCCGCGACCTGCTGTCCGCAAGCCTGCAACGTTATCACCGCGCCTCGAGCACGGAAGGCGCATGCCTGGTGCTGGCGGAGGCAAGCGCGGTGACGTGCCTGTGGCCGTCGGCGCAAGGGTGGGAAGACGTGATCACCTTGCAGCGGTCGCCGGGGCAGTCGCACGCCTCGGCGGTTGCCGCCGCGCAGGCGCTGTGCAATCAGCCCATCGTGCCGGAATGCAACTGGACGTC
Organism: Achromobacter spanius; assembly: GCF_003994415.1. Lineage (NCBI taxonomy): Bacteria > Pseudomonadati > Pseudomonadota > Betaproteobacteria > Burkholderiales > Alcaligenaceae > Achromobacter > Achromobacter spanius. The sequence goes on from NZ_CP034689.1 coordinate 1,305,448, forward strand.
AACCTTGGCGCCGCCCGACCTGTCCTTGCCGCCGCAGGCGCGTTGGCTGGGCTTTCCCCACGCCATGTTGGGAGCGCGATCATGCCCGGTCTGAAGATGAACAAGCTTGATTTCACCAAGCGCGGCGCCACGCGACCCTGGGCCGCCATCGTCGTGCTGCTGTTGCTGTGCGTGGCCCTGTTGAGCGCATGGCGGGAATGGAACCTGTGGGCATTGCGAGTGGAAGTCACCCGCTCCGAGAGTCAGTTGGTCGAGCGCCGCATGCAGCATGAACGCGAACAGCGCCGCGTCCTGGCGCAGTCGCCGGAGGAAAAGAGGGTTGATGCCATGCTCTCCGCGCAAAGCGCCGAGGACCGGTTGCGGCCCGTCCTGCTGCGCGCCATCGAGCAGGCCTGGAGCCCGCGCCTGGCCGTGATGAACCTGAAGATCGAGGGAGCTGGCAAGTCCGTCCAGCTTGAACTGATGACGGTGGACCTGACCGAAGTATTCGCCTTCGCGGTCCGCTTGAACGCCGAGCCCGGCTTGCGCGCCACGGTAATGCGCCACGGCATCAAGTCGGGTGATCCCAACCTGGCCACGATGTCTACCGTGCGGGTGGAGCTGCGATGAAATCCTTTACCGAAATTCGTCGCCGCCTGGCTGCGCTGCGCCAGCGCGAGGCCGGTTCACCCATCCGGTGGCACTGGCAGTGCTGGGCCGAGCGGCTTGGGCGTGGCGGGCTCCTGGCGCTGGTGGCCTTGTGGATCCTGATCGTGCATTTCGTCGTGGTGTTGTGGCCGGAAAAGGGCGAGCTGCAGTTGCGTGCCTTGGAGCTGCACGCAGAGATCCATGCCTGCACCCCGCACGTGGCCCCGTCCGGCAATGACATGGACGAGCTGCGCGTGCAACTGCGGCTGGACCCGGACGAACGCAAGCTGGCCGTGATGGAACAACTGGTGCGCTCCGGCTTGTTGCTGGTCGACATCCAGTATCAGGGCGAAGACACCATCCAGGGCCGCTTGCGCCGCACGTCGGTGGACGTCACCGCCGTGGGCTCCTACCAAGACCTGAGCGCGGGCTTGCGCAAGCTGACCGATGAGCCGCTGCTGCGCCTGGAGTCGCTGTCGCTGGACCGGCAACGGCCGGAGAACATGCTGGTGAACGTAAAGATGCGCTTGAGCATGTTGGGGGTGGTGTGATGAAGCGTTGGATAACCGCGGTGTTGGCCGCTCTGGCGCCCGCCGCCGCCGTGCTGGCCGAGCCGGCTCGCGAAGTGGATCTGTTTCCGTCGCAAAGCTGGGCCTCGTTGTTGGATCGCGGCAATGCCCAGGCGCGGGACGATGCCGCCGACGCCGTCACGGCGCAGAGCGACGTTCCGGCGCTTGACCTGGCCTTGCCGACCACGCCCGAGGGTAACGGCGCGGCCAGCATGCCGACGTTCACGGCCATCGGTGAATGGTCCGACACCGGCCGCCGCATTGTGGTGCTGGCGCATCAAGAAGAGACCTACCTGCTGTGTGAACGCTGCGACATCGCCGGCGCGGTGAGGCCCGGCGGCATGTTGGCGTCGCAATACCGGTTCAAGGCGCTGGAACCAAAGCGCGTGGTGTTGCGGGACGCGCGGGGTCGCGAGCTGCACGTGGACCTGGCGCCGCTGGCGCAATGAGCCTTGGGGCTCATCGAACTGAATAATTCTTTTGGGAATGGCAAGACATCATGATTGCAAAACCTGTTGTATTGGCGGCCTTCTTCAGCCTGTTGCTGGGCGGATGCGCGGCCCCCGAGTCACTGAAGCGCGCACTGGGCGGCGAGCCCATGACGGCCGCCGACCGCCTGGCCGCCGGCCGGGAGAAGCTGGAAAAGAACCCCAACGATATCGAAGCGGGCAAAGATGTGGCACGCGATGAAGTCGCGCTGGCACGCGAAATTCTGCAACGCGTGCGCGTCAAGATGGAGGCGGGCGACGATGAAGCCGCGCTGCAAGACGTGTTGGAGCTGCTGGCCGTCAACCCTGGCAATATGCGCGCCCAACAGCTCAAGACGCAGTTGGAGCAACGCGTTCACCTGAACGCGGAACTGGCCGACGCTGTCCGGCTGCAGTTCGACCACCCGCGCGAGGCGCTCTACAAGGTCAACCGCATCCTGCAGGAGCAACCGGGGTTTGCGGCGGCCGAGGCGCTGCGCGTGCAACTGCAACGCCGTGACGTGGGCCGCCAATCGGTCAAGCCGCGTCTGGCAGATGCGCTGCGCAAGCCGGTAACGCTGAACTTCAAGGCGCAGCCCATCGTGCAGATTCTGGACACGATTTCGCTGGCCGCCGGGGTGGACTTCGTGCTGGACCCTGACGTGCAGACCAGCATGCCGGCCAGCATCATGGCCCGGCAGACCACGGCTGAAGACGCCATCAACCTGCTGTTGCGCACCAATCAGCTGGAAAAGAAGGTACTGGATGCCCATACCTTGCTGATCTACCCGTCGCGCCCGGACAAGGACAAGGAATACCGCGAGCTGATGGTGCGCGTGTTCTACCTGAACCACGCGGATGCCACGCATGTGCTGGCCGCGTTGCGGCAGATCAGCGCGCCCAAGAACGTGCATCTGGACGAACGCGCCAATGCCGTGCTGGTGCGCGATACGCCGGAGGTCATGGCGGTGGTGGAGCGCGTGGTGGCGGCCCTGGACATTGCGCAGTCTGAAGTGACGATGGACGTGCAGGTGCTGGAGGTCAACGCCAGCGACGAGCTTGAAGTGGGGGTGGATTACCCCAGCGACTTGCGGTTTTCCATTCTGCCGCAAGGAGAAAACGGCAGGATCACGGTAGGTGATCTGCTGGGCCTGAATCAAGGCAAGATCGGCGTGACCAGCCGCAATGACCTGTCGGCCGCGTTGAATCTGCTGCAAAAGCGCGGCAAGACCAAGGTGCTGGCAAATCCGAAGATCCGCGTGCGCAACATGGAAAAAGCCAGCATCAAGATTGGCGAAAAGGTGCCGGTCGTAACGACCACCAACGCCAACGGCGTCGTGACGGAATCCGTGAACTACCAGGATGTGGGCCTGATTCTGCAAGTGGAGCCGCGCATCAGCCTCAGCAATGAGGTCAGTGTCCGGGTCAGCATGGAAGTCAGCAACTTGAAGGGCGAGGTCAAGACGGCGGGCGGCGGTGTGGTCTACCCGATGAGCACGCGCAACGCGGAAACCGTGATGACGGCGCGCGACGGCGAAACCCAGGTGTTGGCCGGACTGGTCAACCAGCAGCAGTCGCGCAGCAGCAGCGGTTTGCCGGGCGTGAGCCTGATGGGCTGGCTGGGCAGCCTGTTTGGCGGTCAGAAGAAGACAGATCAGAACACCGAGATCGTGCTGCTGCTGACGCCGCACATCGAACGCTCGATGGCCTTGCCGTCGGCCGCCGATAGCTACTTCCCGTCGGGCACGGAATCGCGGGTCACGGTGATGCCGATGACCACGCAGGCGCCTGCCCCCGCCCCGGATGCCCCGGTCGCGGCGGGTGATGCTCCGGCGCTGGATGCCGTGCTGGCCAAGCCGCCCTTCTAAGGACGGGCCATGCGAAAGCAATCCGGTTTCACGCTGATCGAAATGATGGCGGCCATGACCTTGCTGGCCCTGCTGTTGAGCGTTGCGCTGCCATTTTCCGCGTTGATCAAGCAGCGCGCGCAAGAGCGCGAGCTACGCCAAAGCCTGCACACCCTGCGCAACGCGATCGACGCCTATTACCAGGCCAGCCGCGAAGGCAAGGTCGACAAGCCGCTGGACCGCAGCGGTTATCCGCCGGACCTGGATTCACTGGTCAAGGGTGTGCAGAACAAGACGGACCCCAACGGGGGCATGCTGTATTTCCTGCGCCGTTTGCCGGCCGACCCCATGTGCGAGCACTGCGAAAACCGATCGGCCGCTGACACCTGGGACACCCGTAGCTACGACAGTACGGCCGAATCTTTCTCATCGGGGCGCGACGTCTTCGATGTGCGTTCAAAAAGTCAACGAAGAGGCCTCAATGGCGTTCCGTACAAAGAATGGTAAGCGCGGTTGCGCCGGCTTTACGCTGATTGAGCTGATGGCGGTCATGGCCATCATCGGCGCCTTGATGTCCTTGGTGGCGCCGTCGTTTTTCAAAAGCAACGACCGTGCGCGTGAAACGGTGCTGCGCCATAACCTGCAGGCGATCCGGCACGCCATTGATGATTATCGCGCCGACCACGGCAACAACCCCGAGTCCCTGGGCGCGCTGGTCACGGACAAGTACCTGCGTGAACTGCCCATGGACCCGGTGACGGGCCGGCGCGACAGTTGGCTGCCGCAGACGGGCGACGCGCCGGGTGTGAACGATGTGGTCAGCGGCGCCCAGGGCAGGGGCTTGGATGGGCTGGACTATGCGCGGTGGTAGGCGTTGCGCGTTGCCGCGTCAGGCGGGGTTTGGCTACCTGACGGTGCTGATGCTGGTCGTGGCGTTGGCCACCGGGCTGACCGCGGTGGTGCAGCCGTGGTCCATGCAGAAGCTGCGCGACCAGGAGGCCGAACTGCTGTTTGTCGGCACACAGTTCCAGCGCGCGCTGGCGTCCTATTACCAGTCCGGCACGGCGCCGGCCTATCCCAAAACCCTGGATGCGCTGCTCAAGGACGACCGCGTGTCGTTCACCCGTCGTCATTTGCGCCGACTGTATGCCGACCCGATTACCGGCGGCACGGAATGGGGCATCGTCAAATCGCCGGACGGCGGCATCATGGGGGTATACAGCTTGTCGGAACGAAAGCCGATCAAGCAGGGTGGGTTTGACGCCGAGCTGGGTGATATGTCTGGAAAATCCAGTTATCAGGATTGGAAGTTTGTATTCATGGGCGTTAATTAATCAATGAATGGAAATTCGGGGTGCATTGTTAATAACCCTGGTTGTGTCTATTTTGAGGAGAATAAATAAGTACGTATTAACGGCTTATTTTCATATCTTGAGATCTGTCTTTCTTGGTTTGGCTTTGAGAAATTTCTTATTGTTGTGTCTATCCCTGCATGAAATCATTCTGTCGGGGTATCAATGTGATTGCCGTAAAAATAAAAGTCTTCGGGAATTGCGCTTACATAAGAACTGACTCAATGATTGTTGCCATTCTTGAAGATTCGCCCACTCAAGTCGAGTGGGTCACCAAACTGTTGCAAAGCCACGGCCACCAGGCCTTCTCGCGCGGTGACGGCGACGGCTTCATCGCGCTGCTGCAACAACAGAAAGTTGATGTGGTGCTGCTTGACTGGGAAGTGCCGGGCGCATCGGGCCTTGCCGTGCTGAAGTGGGCCCGTTGCAACCTGGCCCCATCCATGCCCATTCTGATGCTGACCCAGCGCGACGACGAAGAAAGCATCGTGCAGGCCTTGAACATGGGCGCTGACGACTATCTGCAAAAGCCGGTGCGCGAGCGCGAACTGCTGGCCCGCATGAGCGCACAGTTGCGCAAGTCACAACGCGGCGAAGCCACCGCGCTGCAGTTCCAGGTTGGCCACTTTTCCTTCAACCTGGAGGCCAAGACCTTGACGGTGGACGGGCGACCCGTGACCCTGCCCACGCGGGAATTCGACCTGGCCACGATGTTGTTCAGAAGCCCCGGCCGCATCATTACCAAGGATGCTTTGTGCCAGCACATCTGGGGCACCGTCGATCGGAAATATGACGCCAGCCTGGCCACATACGTCAGCAACCTGCGCTCCGCGCTGGGCTTGCGGTCGCGCAATGGCTATGTGATTGCCACTGTGTACAACTACGGCTACCGCCTCGAGCGCATGTATTGAGCCTCGGAGCCTGACGATGAAATTCCTGATTTGGCCTTATGCGCGCTTGGGCGCCCGAAAAAACGATGCGCTGCTGTTCTGCAACCTGGGCATCATCTTGCTGTGTTTTGCCATGCCCAGTGATGGCGAACCGCTGACGGCGGCGGCGCCTGGTGTGCTCGCCGACTTTGGCATCCTGGCGGGCCTGGCCTTGTTCAGCGTGATCGCGGGCCAGTCGAAAAGGCGCTTGCGTGCCTTGGGTTGGCTGATCGGCTTCTGGCTGCTGGCCGCGTTCGTCGTGATCACGGCGCGCCGCTGGACGCCAATCGTGGCGCCGGTGGTGGGTCTTGCACTGGCCTACATCTGCGTCGTGCGGTGGCGAATGGCAACCCGCCGCGCCCGCCGTGAACGTGTACTGCCCCACGCCGCCGTGCCGGCAACGCCGCAGGCCGTGTCGACTGCCAAGCCGAACTGCGCTCGCGACAACGAAGTGATGCTGCAGATGATGCATGACCTGCGCAGCCCGCTGTCGACGATCCTGTTGATGGTGGAAAAGCAAAGCGCGGAAAGCGATGACCCGAAGCAGGAGGCGTTCGCGGAATCCGTGCGTGACCTGGTGCAGTACAGCCTGACGGTAGCGCAAGACTTCATGCATCTGTCGCGCGCCGAACGTTTGGACAAGACCAATTTCCTGCCGGTTTCGCTGTTGGACGTGGGTCAGGAAGCCGCTGATCAATCAATGGTGCTGGCTGAACGCAAAGGCATCGATGTGCAAATCCGTGAATGCGGAGAAAAGCTGTGGGTGTCGGGTGACTACTGCATGCTGCAGCGGGCCGTCATGAACCTGCTGGACAACGCGATCAAGTACTCGGAGCCCGATACGCGAATTACCTTGTGTTTGAAGCGTCAGGGCGACATGGCGCGTATCAGTGTGATGGATGAGGGAATCGGCATTTCGGAGTCCGTCATGCCGCAGCTCTGTCAGGCATTCTTCCAGGTTGAACCGGGCAGCCGTGACGGAGTCGGCATGGGCCTGGCGTTGGTGGCGACAGTGGTGGATGCGCACGCTGGAAAGCTGGCGGTAAGCTCTCGCCCTGGTGAAGGAAGCGAGTTTTCACTCATATTTCCAATGATGCCGATTCCGTGCGTCGACGCGGACCGCCGGGAGCCGCGTGAAAGGCTTCGAACCGGCCTTCAGGCCGCCTCATGAACAAGCGCCCTTGTGGCGCTTTTTTTTATCTTTCGTGCGCCTGTTCCATGCCGAATACGCGTTGCGGCAACGATGCAACACCTGCTTTTAATAGTGTGTTGAGAAAGGTTTTGCCGTTTTTGAGCGCCGGGAATAATGGCTTCGCTTTCACGAGTTCCGTGCGATTTCCGGTTCATGAGAATGCGAAAAACAATCCATTAAACGAAGGATATTTGATGACTAAAACCTCTTTGCGCGGTGCAGCCGCCAAGCTTGCCTTGCCGGTCGCGGCGCTGACGCAGGCTGTGCTGATGGCGATGGCGCCCACCACGGTTTCGGCTCACGGCTCCGTGATCGATCCCCCCAGCCGTGAATACGGTTGCAACACCCACGACACGCCGTGGAACAACCCCAAGCATTCGGGTTGCGGCAAGATCGCCAATCTGGCGGGAAGCTGGCAGTCCAACGCCATTCTGGGTGTCAAGAGCAACCACAAGGACCACATCCGCGACGGCCTGCTTTGCGCTGGCGGCAAGGAAAGCTGGAAGGAACTTGACGGCAACTACGAGTGGCCCACCACGGTCATCACGCCGGACGCCAACGGCAAGGCGCAATTCAAGTACATGCAGACCGCTGCCCACGTCAGCACGTACTTCAAGACCTACATCAGCAAGGACAGCTACGATCCCAAGCGCGGCCTGCGTTGGGACGATCTGGAACTGATCGGCGACACCGGCTTCCTGCCGCGTCCGGCCAACAACTCGATCACCCCGCTGGACGTCAAGATCCCCGCCCATTTCACCGGCAAGCGCGTGATCTACAGCGTGTGGCAACGTGACCCCAGCGACAACGCTGAAGGTTTCTACGCTTGCTCGAACGTGGAAGTGATGCCTGCCAACGTGCAATGGCAAGCCAGCGGCGTGCTGCAAGGCGGCCAAGTCGAAGCCGGTTCGAAGATGACCCTGCGCGTGTTCGACCTGAGCCGCTCGGGCGACCTGGAAAGCCATTCGATCATCGTCAAGGCCGGTGAAGAAAAGGCTGCTCAGTGGATGTACGCACTGGCCAAGGAAGTGAACAACAAGTCGTCCGTCATCAAGGTCGGCAAGATGCAGTCCAATGGCCAGGTCGTGCCGCAGCAAAGCGACTCCGACAACCAGGTCTATGGCCTGAACAAGAAGGTGGGCTTCGCGATTGACCAGAAGGCTGCCGAGCCGGTGGATCCGCCGCCCGTCGTCATCAACGCACCCACGGCGCAACTGACTGGCCCGGCAACGGCCAATGCTGGCGAGCGCGTTTCGCTGTCGGCCAAGGGCTCGAACAACGGTGGTGGCACCTTGAAGTTCCAGTGGACCGCTCCGGCTGGCATCACCGCTTCGGCGCTGAACCAGGCTGACCTGAGCTTCACCGCTCCGGCCCTGACGCAAGACAAGTCCTACTCGTTCACCGTCAAGGTCACGAACGAAAAGGGTTCGTCGAGCAAGACGCATTCCGTGCTGGTCAAGAAGCAGGCGCAAACCGGCGGCGGCACTGACGGTGGCAACACCGGCGGTGGCAACGGCGGCACCGATGGCGGCAACGGCGGCCAGACCGGCCAGTACCCGGCCTACAAGGAAGGCACCACGTACGCAGCTGGCGACAAGGTCACCAACGGCGGCAAGGTCTACGAGTGCAAGATCTGGCCCGTGACCGCATGGTGCAGCGCTTCGCCGTTGCACTACGCTCCCGGCAAGGGCCTGGCTTGGCAGCAAGCTTGGGACCTGGTGAAGTAATTCCCTTCACTGTTCTCAGTCTGAGCTGAAACCGCTTGAAAATCCGCAGTAAATAACGCGGAAAGAGAAGTTCCTGGTCCCTCGTGCGAAAGCGCGGGGGATTTTTTTTTGCCGCCAGATTATTTTCTTAATGAGTGTGGGGAAAGTGCTTTAAGGAATCGTTTATCAACTTTGATTATCAATGAGCTTCCGGCCGAGAATGAATTCACCTTGTCCTGCGTGCTGCATGGAAGGTGATTTATTCAACCTCACTCTGAAGTGTTTATAAAAAAATGGCGAAATTTAAAATAACCCTGCTGGGCGGACTGGTCCTGGCGGCTGTGTCCAGTTCGGTATTGGCTCACGGCACGATGTCGCATCCCAAGGCGCGCATTCTGCATTGCTACGCAGGTAGCCAAAGCGAAGGTTGCACCGCCTTCAAGGCGCAGGGCGGCAGCGTGTACGACTGGCGCGAGGTCTGGCAAAAGCCGGGCGGTGAGAAAACGGTTGCAACGACGCCGGGCGACCGCCTGTGCGACGGTGGCACCAAGGCCTCGCATCGCGGCTTGAACGCGCTGGCCCAATGGCCCATCACCACGCTCAAGCCGGATGCCAATGGCAACGTCACCTTGAAGTGGAACCACACCGTGGCCCACCGCACGAAGTCGCTGCAATTCTTCATTACGAAGATGCCGTACGACTCGACCAAGCCGCTGCAATTTTCCGACTTTGAAAAGTTCTGCGAACAGCGCGACTTCACGCCGGCAGCCGCGGGCGAAGGCCGTGAACAGGAATACAGCTGCACGCTGCCCGCGGGCAAGACGGGCCGCCACCTGATCATGAGTGTCTGGAACACCAACCACGTGGGCGATGGCGTGACCTCGGGCGAGTCCTATCGCGCTTGCGGCGACGTGAACATCGAAGGCGTCTCCAACGTCATCAAGCCGTCGGACATCGGCGCGCTGTACTCCATCGGCGAAACCAAGGTGGGTGAAACGCTGGTCTGGCGTCTGGCCGACCCCAAGCGCAACGGCGAATACCTGGAACAACTGCGCGTGCCGCTGGACGAGAACGCCGTGCAAGGCGAGCGCTGGACGCAAGTGCTGGGCAATGCCGTCAACGGTTCGTCCAAGCGCGTGCGTGTCGGCCAATTGGGCGCCGATGGCAAGACCGTGACCCCTATCGTGGGTGTGGACAAGTCGCACGTCTATTCGATGGACGGCAACAAGTACCACTTCGTGGTCACCAAGGAAGCGGCTGATATCAAGCCGGATCCCGTGGTCATCCCGCCGGTGTCGAGCATCGCCGGCCCGGTCAATGTGCAAGCGGGCCAGAAGGTGACGTTGTCGGGTTCGGCGTCGACCGGTACCGATCTGAAGTTCTCGTGGACGGTGCCGGCCGGCATCAGCGCCGCGGTGAAGGATCAGCCCACGCTGAGCTTCGTGGCGCCGACGCTGACGAAGGACCAGCAGTACTCGTTCACGCTGACGACCCGCAACGACAAGGGCGCGTCGAATGCGTCCCATGTGGTGACGGTGAAGGGCAAGCCGGTTGTTGACGAAGGCGGCAATGGCGGCACGGGTGGCAATGGTGGCAATGGTGGCAATGGTGGCACCGGCGACACGCCGCCCGCCTACAAGGCCGGCACTGCCTACAAGGCGCATGAGCGCGTCACCAACCTGGGCAAGGTCTACGAGTGCAAGCCGTGGCCCTACACCAACTGGTGCGGCCAGTCGCCGTTCCACTACGAGCCCGGCAAGGGCGGCTACTGGACCCAGGCCTGGGACCTGGTCAAGTAAGCCGTCGTTATAGAAGCGGGCCAAGGCGGTAGGCGTCTTGGCCCGCGCTGGACGCCAGCCCCCTCTCAGTGATGGGAGGTGGGCTTTCTTTTTGTGTTGTTGGATCCGCCGGCAAGGCGGATCACTGAATAGCCATGAAAAACAAAATACAGTTATCGATGCTTGCGCTGATGCTCGGCACGGCATTTATCGCCCCGGGGCATGCGGCCTCGGCTGATGAACCTCGGCCCATCTACGTTCGGCTGAAGGCGGAAGCGCCCAATCCGGTCCAGCGTGTTGCGCCGACGCCCGAGGTGGCCAGCGCAATGGACGCGCTGACGCGCCTGGCCAATGGCATGGAACCCTTGGTTCCGCTGTCGCCCATGATGCGCAACCACGAGGATATCGCCGCGCTGGAACGCCATAACCTCACGCGCTACTACAAGATTTCGGCCGAGATGATGCGCGGCCGTGACGCGGAACTGCTGGTCAAGCAACTGCTGGAAAATCCGCTGGTGGAAAGCGCGCAGATCGAACCCGTGCCGATGTCGATGGGCGGAGGTCTGGAGGCCGATCCCGTCATGGCAGTCACGCGCGCCGCGCCGGGCACGCCCGACTACACCAACTGCGACGGCGCGCTTGCGCCCACGTGCCAAAACTATATGCAGGGCCCCAAGCCCGGCTATTGGGTGCTGGGCGGCATCAATGCCTTCGAGGCGCAGCGTCAGACGGGCCACTATGGCGCCAACGTGCGCTTGATCTCGAACGAGATCAGTCACTGGGACTTCGACCACGTTGACCTGCCCAAGCCCTTCCTGCACCACGGCCAGTATGTGGAAAAGCCTGATTCGCATGACACGATGTCGGCCGGCATCATGTTCGGGCAGGACAACGGCTATGGCGTGACCGGCATCGTGCCGCAAGCGCAGGCGGGCTACACCAAGTACAGCGTCAGCGGCATGATCGACCTGCGCAACGTGCTTCAAGCGGGCGACGTGGTGCAGATTGGCGTGCACTACAAGTTCAGCAATGGCTGCGGGCCGACCACGGCCTGCTGGCTGCCCGTCGAGCATGTTGACGCGGTCTACGACGCCATTTCGTATCTGACGAAGGAGAAGGGCGTGCACGTGGTCTTGGCGGCGGCCAATGGCTCGGCCAACCTGGACGATCCGTATTTCCGCGGCCGCTATGACCGTACCAAGCGTGATTCGGGCGCCATCTATGTGGGCGCGGCTGATCCGATCCTGGGCAGGACCGCGTGGTTCTCGGAATACGGTAGCCGCGTGGACGTGTTCAGTTGGGGTGGGCGCGTCACCACCACGGACTGGAAGGAAGGCCAGCACAACCTGTACACGACCAGCTATAACGGTACGTCGTCCGCCAACCCCATCATCGCGGGTAGCGTGGCGTGGCTGCAGAGCCTGGCGCGTGAGCGCGGCCTGGGCAATATTCCGCCCAAGGTCATGCGTCAGATTCTGGTGGACAGCGGCAACCCCGTGCCCTTCGTCGAACCGGATCGCCCCATCGGCGTGCAACCCGATCTGGTTCGCGCGGCGGAACTGTTGGGGGGCACCAGCATCGGCGGCCAGGCGCCGCAAGCCCACGTCTCTGGTTCCGCGCAAGCGAATGCGGGTGACAAGGTGATGCTGTCGGCCGCTGACTCGACCGGCAAGGACCTGAGCTATGCGTGGAGCAGCCAGCCCGCGCTGAAGTTCGTGGAGCAGGGCGTCAAGGCCAGCTTCGTCGCGCCGGAAAGCGCGAAGGACGTCGCCTACCGCATCACGCTGAAAGTGACCGACCCGCAAGGGCGCAGCGCCACTGCGCACCATGGCGTGTTGGTCAAGGCGAAGGCTGCTGGCGTGTGCGCCAGCGCTCCCGCCTGGGATGCCCGCAAGGTGTACAACGTGCCGAACGAGGCTGTGTCGTACAACGGCAAGCTGTATCGCCAGAACTACTGGAACGTGGATGCCGCGCCGGACAAGAACTCGGCGCAGTACGGCAAGCCGTGGAAAATGCCCGAAGCCTGCGACCTAGAACCGGCGCCCGTGCCGCTTCCGGTCGCGCGCATCAGCGGCCCCACCGAAGTGCAGGCCTTGCAATCGGCCACCTTGTCAGCCACCGGTTCCACGGGCCAGGGCCTGAAGTACGTGTGGACCAGCATGGACGACATCGCCTTGCAGGCCAACGGGGCCATGGCCACGTTCTATGGCCCCCCGCTGGCGCAGGACCGCAACCTGACGTTCAAGCTCGCCGTGACTGACGAGCGCGGCCGCACCGCCACCGCCAGCCATGTGGTCAAAGCCAAGGCGAAGGAAGTGGTGCCTGAAGTGGTGCCGGAAGTGATTGCGCCGCAAGCCAAGCTGAGCGGCCCCGCCAAGGTCAAGAGCGGCGAACGCGTGGTGCTGTCGGGCAAGGCGTCCACCGGTACCGACCTGCGCTACCGCTGGACTGTGCCCGCGGGCATTTCCGCCGGGGCGCTGGATCAGGCGGACATCAGTTTCGTCGCACCGTCCACCGCGAAGGACACGCCTTACCGCTTTACGCTGACGGTCAGCAACTCGCGCGGTGAAGTCCAGGCCAGCCACACCGTGACGGTGTTGGCGAAGCCGGCCGTGGGCGGCTACCCGCAGTACAAGGCTGGCACGATCTATAAAGCGGGCGACAAGGTCGTGAACGTGGGCAAGACGTTTGAATGCAAGATCTTCCCGTACAGCGGCTGGTGCAGCCAATCGCCTTCGCACTATGCGCCGGGCACGGGTTCGCATTGGCAGGACGCGTGGATGCAGCGTTAAGTCTTCCAAAGACCAAGCCTGACGCGATTGTCGCGTGAAGCACCGCAGCCCCTGCCGGTTTTCTGGCGGGGGCTGTTTTTGTTGAGGAAGGGGGAGGGGCTCGCGCGCGAACGCGAATGCGCGGCGGAAATGAAAAAAGGGCCGGACAACTTGTGTCGGGCCCTTCTTGGTGATTTTCAGTGTTCATGAACGCTTGGTTGCTTGAACGCTGCAAATCTGAATTTGGAGCGGGAGACGAGTCTCGAACTCGCGACCTCAACCTTGGCAAGGTTGCGCTCTACCAACTGAGCTACTCCCGCATGGGTTCCGTCATGCACTACTCAGAACCTGTTTCTTATTCACTCTGATCAACTTGGTTATCGATCAGAAGGCGCGCATCTTACATGATTTTTTTGAGCTTGTCATTCAGGTTTGGTACTTGGCCGAACCAGTGGCCAGTGGGCTAAACCCAAACACTCAATCAAGTAATATGAGCGAAGACCGAAACTATAGCATAACCCGTAGCACCCATGTCAACACACTCTGCTATCGAAACGGCGCCAAACGCGCTGACTCCCGTTGCCCAAGACCTGAGCCCGCTGAATACGCTGGGATTGGCGTCACGAGCCGAAGCATTCGTATCGGTGGACGACGTGTCCCAACTGCCGGCCTTGTCCGACCTGGCGCGGCGTGCGGATAGCCTCTTGGTACTGGGCGGCGGCAGCAATCTGGTGTTGCCCGAGCGCGTTCCCGGCCTGGTGGCCAAGGTGGCATTCAAGGGCGTGCGCCTGTTGCAGGACCGGTCGGATGCCTGGCTGGTTGAAGCGGCGGGCGGGGAAAACTGGCACGGCTTTGTCGAGCAATGTGTGGCGCAAGGGTGGGATGGGTTGGAAAACCTGGCGCTGATTCCGGGCACGGTTGGGGCAGCGCCGGTGCAGAACATTGGCGCCTACGGGGTCGAATTCGAAGAACGGTTTCACAGCCTGACCGCCTGGGATGTGCCAGCGGGGCGGTTTGTTGAGATGGGGCCGTCCGACTGCCGTTTTTCGTACCGTGATAGCGCCTTCAAGCACGACGCGCCGGGCCGCTGGGTGATCGTCAGCGTGCGTTTCGCCTTGCCCCGGCCCTGGCGCCCCATGCTGGGCTATCCCGACCTGCAACGCCACGAGCGGCTTGCCCAGGGTGCGCCCACCGCGCGGGCCATTTTCGATGCGGTCTGCGAAATTCGCCGCGCGAAGTTGCCCGATCCTACCGTGACCGGCAACGCCGGCAGCTTTTTCAAGAACCCGATTGTTGAAGCCGATGTGCGCGACAGTCTGGCTCAGCAGTTCCCGGGCTTGGTTTCCTATGCGCAGCCAGACGGCCGCTACAAGCTGGCGGCGGGCTGGCTGATCGACCAATGCGGTTGGAAAGGGCAGGCGCTGGGTGCGGCCGGCGTGCATGACCGGCAAGCGCTGGTGCTGGTGAACCGAGGCGGCGCCACGGCTGCCGACATCATGGCTTTGGCGCGCGAAATTCAAGCGTCGGTGCAGGCGCGTTACGGCGTCAAACTGGAGCCTGAGCCCGTGGTGGTGTAAGGCAATGCAGCGCGCATGAAAAAAGGATCCCGTGGGATCCTTTTTTCGTTGGCAAAGCCAGGTTTACAGCCCCAATACCGACTGCATGTCGTACAGGCCGTTGTGCTTGTCTTCCAGGAAGCGGGCGGCGCGCAGCGCGCCTTCCGCATAGGTGGCGCGGCTGCCGGAGCGATGCGTGATTTCAATGCGCTCGCCAATGCCGCAGAACGACACAGTGTGGTCGCCCACGATGTCGCCGCCCCGCAGGACCGAGAAGCCGATGGTGCCGGGCTTGCGCACACCGGTGTCGCCATGGCGGCTCCAGGTGGCCACGTCGGGCAGCGCCACGTCCCAGGCGGACGCGATGGTTTCGCCCATCTTCAGCGCGGTGCCCGAGGGCGCATCGACCTTGTTGCGGTGGTGTGCTTCGAATACTTCGACGTCGTAGCCGGAATTCAGGATGCGAGCAGCCATGTCCAGCAGCTTGAGCGTGGCGTTGACGCCCACGCTCATGTTAGGTGCGAACACGATGGCGATTTTTTGCGCGGCCACTTCGATGGCGGCGCGGCCATTGTCGTCGAACCCCGTGGTGCCGATGACGGCGCGCGTGCCGTGCTTCACGCAGGCTTGCAGATGTTCGAGCGTGCCTTCGGGCCGCGTGAAATCGATCAGGCAGTCGGCGTCGGCCAGTGCGTCAAGATTGTCCGTGATCAGCACGCCGGTCTGCTGGCCCAGCGGAGCGCCCGCGTCCTGGCCCAGTGCGGTGGATCCCTTGCGGTCCAGCGCCACGGCCAATTTCAGGCCGTTGGACTTGAGAATGGCGTCGATCAGCATCTGGCCCATACGGCCGCTTGCGCCGGCAATTGCAATACGCATGAAAAATCCTTGGAAGTTACCGGAGCGGCTCGGGCGCGTTGCCGGGCTGACCGGGGTACTGGTTCAGCGGGCTGACGGGGGCATCGGCATCACGCCTTTCCAGATCTTGCTCTTGCTCGACCCGGGCTTCGTCCCGATCCAGGCGTTCGTCCGCTTTTTCGTCGGCGATGCTGCTGGGCGTGTTCAGTTGATAAGGCTGCAGGTCGGGCTGCTTGTCGCCTTCCCAGCGGGTCAGGCGGTCGTTTTCGAACCAGACGGTGAACTTGCGTTCCCGCGCTTCACCATAGCCGGGCTTGTAATAGTAGGGATAGTCCCAGCGGTTGGCGTGCAGCACGCTGGTGAGCGTGGGGCTGCCCAGCGCAAAGCGGACTTGCTCGCGCGTCATGCCGGGCTGAAGCAGCGCGACCTGTTCCTGGGTGATCCAGTTGCCTTGCTGGACACCGGCCTTGTAGGGGAAGCCCCACTTGTCCCCCGAGCAGCCGGCAAGAGCGATGGCCAGGGCGGCAACGGCCAATCCGGTCTTCAGCGAGCGGGAGGGAATTCGTGCAATCATGGACACTACGCGCCCCTATTATTTGGAAGCAGACAAAACCGTTATCATAAAGGTTTCATAAGGATAGTTCCGCGAGGCGGCATGAAATCAGGTGAGCCGGCTCGCGGTGCACCCTTGAACCTGCCCATGCCTACGCGGACGGAGAGCGATTACACCATGAGCGACCAAAGCGAACTGAAGAACATGGGTTTGAAGGCGACGTTTCCGCGCCTGAAAATTCTTGATATTTTCCGGAAGTCCGATCTGCGCCACCTCAGCGCCGAAGACGTATACCGTGCGCTGATCGGCGAAAACGTCGAAATCGGTCTGGCGACGGTCTACCGCGTGCTGACGCAGTTTGAACAGGCAGGCATCCTGGCTCGCAGCCAGTTCGACAGCGGCAAGGCCGTCTTCGAACTGAACGACGGCGATCACCACGACCACCTGATCTGCACGAATTGCGGCACGGTCGTCGAGTTCTCGGATCCGGACATCGAGAAGCGCCAGCAAAAGATCGCCAAGGACAACGGCTTCGCGCTGGAAAGCCACGCGATGGTGTTGTACGGCGTGTGCAGCACTTGCATGAAAGGGCGCTAAACCGCTAGCGTCCGCCCCACGGTCTGTGGCCGCGCTCGCTGCGGGCCAGTGAGATCAAAAGCCCCTTTTATAAGAAGGGGCTTTTTTTCGTGCGCTTGAACCGGCGTGGGGTCAGCTCGCGGGTTGGCCGAAGCCTTGCAGCATTTCGCGGGCATGTTCGCGCGTCGTGGCGGTGAGCTTGATGCCGCCCAGCATGCGGGCAATTTCCTCGACACGCGCCGCGGCGTCCAGCTCTTCGATGCTGGAGCGCGTGGTGCCGCGCGATTCCGCCTTGCTGACCAGGAACTGGTTGTTGGCGCACGCCGCCACCTGGGGCAGGTGGGTGACGCATAACACTTGATGGCGCTCGCCCAGTTCGCGCAATAGTTTGCCCACGGCTTCGGCCACCGCGCCGCCCACGCCGCTGTCGACTTCGTCGAAGATCAACGTAGGCACGCGCGCCGCGCGGCTGGCGATAACGGACAGCGCCAGGGAAATGCGTGACAACTCGCCGCCCGAGGCCACTTTGGCCAAGGGGCGCGGGGTGGTGCCGGCGTGGCCGGCCACCAGGAATTCGACCTGCTCGTTGCCGTGCGCGGACGGCGCGCCGGGCGCAAGCGTCGGTTCAAACTTGCCGCCTTGCATGGCCAGCGTCTGCATGGCCTGCGTCACCTGTTTGCCGAGGTCTTTGGCGACCTTGCGGCGGGCCGTCGTCAGCTTGGCAGCGGCGGCGTCGTATTGCGTCTGGGCGGCAGCCGACTGGGCGCGCAGCGCGTCGATGTCGCCCGCTGCTTGCAGCGCAGCCAGTTCGGCATGCAGGGAATCGCGCAGTTCGCACAGCGCGTCGGGCTCGACACGGAATTTCCGTGCGGTTTCAAACACCAGGCCCAGGCGCGCTTCCACATCGGCCAGCCGTTTGGGGTCGAGGTCGACCCGGCTGACATAGTTGTTCAAGTCGGACACGGCTTCGCTGATGGCGATGCGGGCGGACTCCAGCTCGTCATACACCCCTTGCAGGCCGGGATCGTGCCGCAACATTTGCTGAATGCGGTGATTGGCGGCGGTAACGCGGTGGTGCGCGGAATCGCCTTCGCCGTCCAGCCCTTCCAGGATCTGCGAGGCACCATCCAGCAGCGACTGGGAATGCGACAGCCGCGTGTGTTCGGATTGCAGGGCGTCCCATTCGTCCGGCCCCAGCGCCAATTGGTCCAGCTCATCAACCTGCCATTGCAGGCGGTCGCGTTCGTTCGCCAGGCTGGCGGCGTCTTTTTCGGCGGCTTCCAATTGGCGTGCCAGCGCGCGCCATTGCTTCCAGGCCTGACCCACGGCCTGGCGCAGATCGCCGTGGCCGCCGTGGGCATCAAGCAGGTCGCGCTGAGCGTCGGGGCGCATCAGGCTTTGATGGGCGTGCTGGCCGTGAATGTCGACCAGGCTGTCGCCCAGCTCGCGCAATTGCCCCACGGTGGCCGGCGTGCCGTTGATATAGGCGCGGCTGCGGCCCTGAGCATCGATGACACGGCGCAGCGACAGTTCATCGTCGGCGTCTATTTCGCGTTCGGCCAGCCAGTTGTGCAGGGATTTGGGGGTATCGAACACCGCGGTGATGTCGGCGCGCGGCGCGCCTTCGCGCAGCATGCTGGCGTCGCCGCGTTCGCCAAGCGCCAGCGCCAGGGCGTCCACCAGGATGGATTTGCCGGCGCCGGTCTCGCCGGAGAATACGGTAAAGCCGGGTCCGAAATGGATCTCGGTTTGCTCAACAATGACGAAGTCGCGGATATGCAGGGTGCGCAGCATGTCGGGGCGCTTACTACTCTACGTTGTCGGTGGCTTGGGGCATCAGGTTCCAGTGCAGCTTGCGGCGCAGGGTGGAAAAGAAGCTGTAGCCCTCGGGGTGCACGAAGCGGATGGTGTGCGGCGCGCGCTGCACGACGATACGGTCGCCGGGCTGCAGGTCTGACCAGGTCTGCATGTCGAAATGCACGCTGGCGCCAACTTCCACGCGGCCCATCGCGGTCAGCGTCATGTTCAGCACCCCGGTGTCGGGAATGACGATAGGGCGGTTCGACAGCGTTTGCGGCGCCACGGGCACCAATACCATGGCGTTCAAGCCGGGGTGCAGGATGGGGCCGTTGGCAGACAATGCATACGCCGTGGAGCCGGTGGGCGTGGCGATGATCAGGCCGTCGGCGCGCTGCGTATACATGAAAGCGCCGTCCAGTTCGACGCGCACTTCAATCATGCCGCCGCGTCCGGCGCGGTTCAGCACGACGTCGTTGAGCGCCGACGCGGAATACATTTTCTGGTCGCCGCGCCACACGCTGCCTTCGAGCAGCATGCGTTCTTCGATCTGGAAGCTGCCTTCCAGCACCCGGGCCAGAGCGCCGTGCGCGTCCTGCAAGGGAATATCCGTGATGAAGCCGAGCCGCCCATGGTTGATGCCCACCAGCGGCACACCGTAAGGCGCCAGATGCCGGCCCGCGCCCAGCACGGTGCCGTCGCCACCCATCACGACGGCCAGCGACGCATTCTGGCCAATCTCTTCAAGGGTAGCCACCGGGTATTCGGTCAGGCCCGTGTTGCGGGCAGTGTCCGCGTCGATGAGCACCTGCCTGCCCGCTTGCGTCAGCGCGTGCGCAAGGGCTCTTAGCGGGGTGTCCAGGCCGGTGTCCTGGTATCTGCCGATCAGGGCGACGGTAGGAAAATGCATGGATGCGGGCGTATCAAAAGGGCGGGACCCGAAGGTCAAAACCTGCCCGGAATGGGCCGATTAGCCGATTATATGGGGCCGCATATCGGCTTGCGGGACAAAAATCGCCTTAATTGGAAAAGATTCCCTAAAATAGCTGCTATGGATGACCGCGCACGCGCACTACTGAAAGCGTTGATAGAACGCTATATCGCCGATGGGCAGCCTGTCGGCTCGCGGACGCTATCGAAAGTCTTCGATTTGTCCCCAGCCACCATCCGCAACGTCATGGCGGATCTGGAAGAGTTGGGGCTGATCCATAGCCCGCACACCTCCGCCGGCCGCGTTCCCACGCCGCGGGGCTATCGCATGTTCGTCGATTCCCTGCTGGCGGTTCAGCAATATCAACTGCAGCCCCACAACATCGGCGAGATGCTCTCAGCCGCGGAACCCACCCGTGCCGTCAATGCCGCTGCCGCCTTGTTGTCGAACCTGACGCAGTTCGCTGGCGTGGTGCTGACGCCCAAGCGCGCCCAGGTGTTTCGCCAGATTGAATTCATCCGTCTGTCCGACAAGCGCGTGCTGCTGATCATCGTCACGCCAGACGGCGACGTCCAGAACCGCATTCTGTTCGTACAGCGCGACTACGCCGAAGCCGAATTGCTGGAAGCCGGCAATTTCTTCAACATGCATTTCGCGGGCAAGTCCTTCAACGCGGTGCGCCAGACGCTTTCCACGGAGTTGGCCCAATTGCGTGAAGACATCTCGCGCCTGATGCAAGCGGCGGTCGAGGCCAGCGCCGAAGCCGCCGAGGACGGCGACGCCATGGTGATTTCCGGCGAGCGCAAGCTGCTGGACGTGACCGACATTGCGTCCGACATGGATCGCCTGCGCAAGATGTTCTCGCTGTTCGAAAAAAAGACCGATCTGCTGCAACTGCTGGACGTATCGAGTCGTGCGCAGGGCGTGCAGATCTATATTGGTGGCGATTCCCAACTGGTGCCGATGGAAGAGGTTTCTGTCATCACGGCGCCTTACGGCGTGGACGGCAAGGTGGTGGGCACGCTGGGAGTCATCGGCCCGACCCGCATGGCGTACGAGCGCGTGATTCCCATTGTGGACATTACGGCTCGCTTGCTGTCCAACGCCCTTAGCCACAATCAGTAGTTCCATTCAAAGCTGCATCCTCCTTTCGGAGGAAGGGGAGTTTTTGTGTTTCTTCGCCTGTTCAAGTATTTGTGGCCTGAACGCTACCTGCCGGAAACTGAGCAGGACGACCCCTTCAATGAAGACCCGCCTGCGCGCGCACCGAGCAAGGTCGGCGTGCTGCTGGTCAATCTTGGCACGCCGGATACGCCGGATATCCCGGGCATCCGCAAATACCTGGGTGAATTCCTGTCTGACCCGCGCGTCATTGAAATCCCCCGTTATCTCTGGAAGCCCATCCTGCACGGGCTGGTGCTGACCTTGCGGCCCAAGAAGCTCGCGCCGCGCTATGCCGGCGTCTGGCTGAAAGACGGTTCGCCGCTTATGGTCTACAGCCGGCGGCAGACGGACGGTGTGCGTGCCGCGCTGGAAGTGGCGGGCATCGACGCCGTGGTCGAACTGGGCATGCGTTACGGCAACCCGTCCATTCCGGACGCAATCTCTCGCCTGCGGGCAGCCGGTTGCGAGCGCATTCTGACCGTGCCGCTATACCCGCAATACGCCGCCAGCACCACGGCCACCGTGGTTGACGCCGTGACCCGGCATGCCGCGCGTCTGCGCGACCAGCCCGAACTACGCTTTACCAAGCGGTTTCACGAAGACCCGCTCTGGCTGGACCCGCTGGCTGCCCGCATCGAAGCCTTCTGGCGCGACCACGGCAAGCCGCAGAAGCTGGTGATGAGCTTCCACGGTTTGCCGCGTTATTCCATTGAACTGGGAGACCCGTATTACCGCGATTGCATGGAATCGGCGCGCCTGCTGTCGCAGCGCCTGTCCCTGCCGCGCGAGCAGATTGAAGTGACCTTCCAGAGCCGCTTCGGCACGGCCCGTTGGCTCGAACCCTATACAGAGCCAACGCTCAAGGCCTTGGCCGCTTCGGGGGTCACCGAGGTGGATGTGGTGTGCCCGGGATTTGTGGCAGACTGTCTGGAAACCCTGGAAGAGATCAGCCTGGAATGCCGGGACGCCTTTATCGAGGCGGGCGGCAAGCAGTTTCGTTACATCCCAGCGCTGAACGATGATCCCGCGTGGATCGCCGGCTTGGCCGCCTTGGTGGAACGAAACTTGCAGGGCTGGCCGTTGAAGATCCAGGTCAACACGGACTTGAAGGAGAAGGCGCATGCACCATGATCCCAAGAGCGGCAAGGATGTAAAAAAGGGGACGGTCGCGACCCCGGTGGACGAGGATCAGGTCGAGCACGACCTGGACGAAGCGCTGGCGGAAACCTTCCCGGCCAGCGACCCTATCGCGATCCGGCCTGATCCGGACGAAGACGACAAGCAGGTTGACCGCGCGCTGAAGGAAAGCTTTCCGGCCAGCGATCCGGTTGCGCCCGCGCAGCCCCACAAAAAGTAAGCGGCCCAGCCCGCCCAGGCCTGGGCGGGCACCGTCAGGGAATATTTCGCTTTCCCGGGCTTGAAATAGGGGTATTGGCCCCCATTCATGTCTGCGAAAGCCATTCTTTTTGGAGGATTCCCCATGACGGCACCCCACGAGCCTGCAGATCAGACGCCCGAAGTCGGCCAGAACGCCGACGCGGCCCCCGCCGCCCAGGACGACGCTCAGGCCGAGCTGAACGAGTTGCGCGCCCAGTTGGACGCCGCCCAGGCTACCGTCAATGAGCAGCACGACCAGCTTCTGCGTGTGCAAGCCGAAGCTGAAAACGTGCGCCGCCGCGCCCAGGAAGAAGTGTCCAAGGCGCGCAAATTCGGCATCGAATCGTTTGCCGAGAGCCTGGTTCCGGTGAAAGACAGCCTGGAAGCCGCGTTGGCCCAGCCCGACCAGACCGTTCAGACCCTGCGCGAAGGCGTCGAAGTGACCCTGAAGCAGTTGTCCGCCGCGTTCGAGCGCAACATGCTGAAAGACATCGCGCCGGCCCAGGGCGACAAGTTCGACCCGCACCTGCATCAGGCAATTTCGTCGATTCCCCATGAGCAGCCCGCCAATACCGTGGTGCAGTTGCTGCAAAAGGGCTACGTCATCGCCGACCGTACCCTGCGCCCGGCGCTGGTGGTTGTGTCGGCCGGCCAAGGCTGAATCGCACCCCGCGCGCCATGACCGATCCCCGCTTCGATCCGGCTCAAGTCTTCCAGGTGTTCGGCATGCGTCATGTCGACACCACGGGATTCGACGCCGCCGTGGTCCAGGCGCCGGGAACGGATCTGCGTTGCGTGTTTTTGTGGGGACAGGATTGCTATAACTGCAATCTTTTCAAGCAGGCGGCGCTGCTGCACCAGGACAGTTTGCTGAACCTGGGTTTGACCTGGTTCGAGGCCGACGTCTACGCCGACGAACCCCTGGGCCGGCGCTTTTCGCTGCATGGCGTCCCCACTTTTGTGCTGTATCGGGCCGGAAAACGGTTGGGGCGCATCACCGGTTGGCCCGGATTGCCCCAATTCACGGCGGCGATCCAGCGCTTGCAGGATCCGATTGCGGAAAATTCAGGCCAGACGTCTTGAAAACCCTGTGAGCAACCCCAGTTATGGGGGGACAAGAAGTTTTCCTCTATTTTCATAGATTCAATTCAAGGTAACCCACCATGAGCAAGATTATTGGCATTGACCTGGGCACGACCAACAGCTGCGTGGCTGTCATGGACGGCGGGCAGGTCAAAATCATTGAAAACGCGGAAGGCACTCGCACCACCCCCTCGATCGTCGCCTACATGGACGACGGCGAGACCCTGGTTGGCGCGCCCGCCAAGCGTCAGGCCGTGACCAACCCGCGCAACACGCTGTACGCAGTGAAGCGTCTGATCGGCCGCAAGTTCGAAGAAAAGGCAGTGCAAAAGGACATCGATCTGATGCCTTACACCATTGCCCGCGCCGACAACGGCGACGCCTGGGTGGAAGTGCGCGGCAAGAAGATGGCGCCTCCCCAAGTGTCGGCCGACGTGCTGCGCAAGATGAAAAAGACCGCCGAGGACTACCTGGGCGAAGAAGTGACCGAGGCCGTCATCACCGTGCCCGCCTACTTCAACGATAGCCAGCGCCAGGCCACCAAGGACGCCGGCCGCATCGCCGGTCTGGAAGTCAAGCGCATCATCAACGAGCCCACCGCGGCCGCGTTGGCGTTCGGCCTGGACAAGACCGAAAAGGGCGACCGCAAGATCGCCGTCTATGACTTGGGTGGCGGCACGTTCGACGTGTCCATCATCGAGATCGCTGACGTCGACGGTGAAAAGCAGTTTGAAGTGCTGTCGACCAATGGCGACACCTTCCTGGGCGGCGAAGACTTCGACCAGCGCATCATTGACTACATCATTGCCGAGTTCAAGAAAGAACAAGGCGTGGATCTGTCCAAGGACGTGCTGGCCCTGCAACGCCTGAAGGAAGCGGCTGAAAAGGCCAAGATCGAACTGTCCTCGGCGCAGCAAACCGAAATCAACCTGCCGTACATCACGGCGGACGCCTCGGGTCCGAAGCACCTGAACCTGAAGATTTCGCGCGCCAAGCTGGAAGCGCTGGTTGAAGAACTGATCGAACGCACGATCGAACCCTGCCGCGTCGCCATCAAGGACGCTGGCGTGAAGGTTTCCGACATCGACGACGTGATCCTGGTCGGCGGCATGACCCGCATGCCCAAGGTTCAGGAAAAGGTGAAGGAATTCTTCGGCAAAGAGCCGCGCAAGGACGTGAACCCTGACGAAGCCGTCGCCGCTGGCGCCGCCATCCAAGGTTCCGTGCTGTCGGGCGACCGCAAGGACGTACTGCTGCTGGACGTGACGCCGCTGTCGCTGGGTATTGAAACCCTGGGCGGCGTGATGACGAAGATGATCCAGAAGAACACGACGATCCCGACCCGGTTCTCGCAAACCTTCTCGACCGCTGACGACAACCAGCCGGCCGTGACGATCAAGGTGTTCCAGGGCGAACGCGAAATCGCCGCGGGCAATAAGGCGCTGGGCGAGTTCAACCTTGAAGGGATCCCGCCGTCGCCGCGCGGCATGCCGCAGATCGAAGTCACGTTCGACATCGACGCCAACGGCATCCTGCACGTGTCCGCGAAAGACAAGGGCACCGGCAAGGAAAACAAGATCACCATCAAGGCCAACTCGGGTCTGTCGGAAGACGAGATCCAGCGCATGGTCAAGGATGCCGAGGCCAACGCCGAGGAAGATCACCGCGTTGCCGAGCTGGCTCAGTCGCGCAACCAGGCCGACGCGCTGGTGCACGCCACCCGCAAGTCGTTGACCGAGTACGGCGACAAGCTCGAAGCTTCCGAAAAGGAAAGCATCGAAGCCGCCATCAAGGACCTGGAAGACACGCTGAAGGAAGGCGACAAGGCCGCGATCGACGCCAAGGTGGAAGCCTTGTCGACTGCGTCGCAGAAGCTGGGCGAAAAGATGTACGCCGACATGCAGGCGCAACAAGCCGCCGGCCAGCAGCAAGCGGCCGATAACGCGAAGCCGGTGGACGACAACGTCGTTGACGCCGACTTCAAGGAAGTCAAGCGCGACCAATAATGGCCGGGCGCTGACCAGCCTCTGCCGCCCGGTAGCCGGAGAAATCCGCCTACCGGGCGTACTCATTCTGTAGCACTGAAAAGATGGCTCTTTTTTGAGCCCACGGATCATGGCAAAACGCGACTATTACGAAGTTCTGGGCGTGGCAAAAAACGCCTCGGACGACGAACTCAAGAAGGCCTATCGAAAGCTGGCCATGAAATACCATCCGGACCGCAATCCGGACAGCAAAGAAGCCGAAGAGAAGTTCAAGGAAGCCAAGGAAGCCTACGAGGTCCTGGGCGATGATCAGAAGCGTGCCGCGTATGACCGCTACGGCCATGCGGGCGTGGACCCCAATTCCGCCGGCATGGGCGGGGCGGGAATGGGCGGCGGCTTTGCCGACGCCTTCGGCGATATTTTCGGCGAGATCTTCGGCGGCGCGGGTGGCGGTGGCCGTCGCGGCGGCGGCCCGCAGGTGTACCGCGGCGCCGACCTGAAGTACGCACTGGAAATCACGTTGGAACAGGCCGCGGCCGGGTTCGATACCGAAATCCGCGTGCCTAGCTGGGAACACTGCGACACCTGCCACGGCTCTGGCGCCAAGGCGGGAACGTCGCCCAAGACCTGCCGCACCTGCGGCGGCTCGGGCGCCGTGCGCATGCAGCAGGGCTTCTTCAGCGTGCAGCAAACCTGCCCGACCTGCCACGGCAACGGCAAGGAAATCACCGATCCGTGCCCGGCATGCGACGGCGTGGGCCGCATCCGCCGCAACAAGACGCTGCAGGTGAAGATTCCGGCCGGTATCGATGACGGTATGCGCATCCGCTCCAGCGGCAATGGCGAGCCGGGCATCAACGGCGGCCCTCCGGGCGACTTGTATGTGGAAATCCACATCAAGCAGCACAAGATCTTCCAGCGCGACGGCGACGACCTGCATTGCGAGCTGACTATTCCGTTCACCACGGCGGCATTGGGCGGCGAATTGCAAGTGCCGACGTTGGGCGGCAAGGCCGAAATCTCGATTCCCGAGGGCACGCAGTCGGGTAAAACCTTCCGGTTGCGCGGTAAGGGTATTCGCGGCGTGCGGGGCAGCTATCCGGGCGATCTGTATTGCCACGTGGTCGTGGAAACGCCGGTGCGCCTGAGCGAGGATCAAAAGAGCATCCTGCGCCAGTTCGAGACGTCGCTGAACGACGGGGGCGACCGCCACTCGCCGCAAAGCAAGTCCTGGACGGATCGGGTGAAGGAGTTCTTCAGCTGAGATGGGTAAAGGATGAGGAAAAGCCGCGATTTTGGTCGCGGCTTTTTTTTGGGTTCTTGCGGGGGGATTTTTGGGTTTTTGCGGGGATTTTTGTGATGGGGGGCGCTGCTTGATGGGTTGCGCGCGATGGGGGGTGGGGTTCTTGAATGGGGCGGTGCGCGCTTCACCCATCCTACGGTTGCCGTGGCGAATTTGTTGGCGAAATGCCGGAAAAAAACCGGTCCCAGGCCATGATGCCGCCTGAGACCGGCCGGGCTACAGCAAGCAGCTCACCGGGTGATCGGCGGGTAGTCGAGCTCGCCGAACGTATATTGGCCGCTGGCCTTGGCTTGGGCCAGTTCTTGCTGGACGTCGGCGCGGGTCTTCACGCTGGCCGGCGCGGCAATGGCGGGCGGGTATTCCAGTTCGCCGAAGGTGTATTCGCCGCTGATCTTGGCTTGCTGCAACTGAGTGCGCACTTCGTCAGAGCTCAGGCTGGCGGCTTGGGGCAGGGCGGGCGGGTATTCCAGTTCGCCGAACGTGTATTGGCCGTTGGCCTTGGCTTGCTGCAAGTCGGTTGCGACCTGGTCGCGGGTCTTGGCTTGTTCAGTGCCGGCGGCTTGGGCGCCAACGCTAACCAAGGCCAGGGATAGCAACAGAGTGGTGGTTAGGGTTTTCATGATTGAGACCTCCGTGTCATTTTGGATGGGAGCGAATCCGGCGGCCTGCCGTCGTGGTTCGTTGTTTGTTCCCGATGACCGAATTCTGCGCGTTCTCGAACCTGGGATAAACCCTTAATACCTGAAAACATCTTTCCAAATAGTCGAGTAATACGTTGAATTTTTGAAAATCTCCCCGTTTTTCGTAGGGCTATGCGGGTTAAATCGTCCGGTGTTGACCTAGGAGCAGTTCCGCTGATGCAAAAAAACCCCTGCACAGGGCAGGGGTTTAGCTGGGCGGCTACTGCTCAGGGCGTGGCTTTCTTTGTGAAGTCACCCGCAACCGCGGTGCTGAAGCCGTCGGCGCGCAGGTATTTGCGTAGCGCGGCATTGACCGCGTCGGGCGTCAGCGCCGAGATCTTCTTGTCCATCTCGGCCGACCACTCAAACGTACGGCCACGCTGCAGGTAATCAAGCCAGGTGCTGGCCAGGATGTCGTCTTGCGCGCGGGCCAGATTGCGGTAGTTCAGTAGCGCGTGGATGCCGTCCGCGACTTCCTTTTCCGAGAAGCCGTCTTTCAACACCCGCGACAGTTCCTCGTTGATGGCTTTTTCCAGGCGCTCGCGATTCTGGGGCGCGTAAATGGCGTACATGGTCCAACTGGCGCTGGGTTCGAACGACGAGACCGACAGCGAACTGCGCACGTTGTAGGACAGGCCCTCGGTTTCGCGCACGCGGTTCCACAAGCGTGACGTTTCCGATGCACCGAACAGATAGTTGGCCAGATACAGGGCGGGGTAGTCCGCATCGGTATCCTGCAGCTTCAGCGGCATGCGCGACACGTAGAAGGCGTTGGCCTTGTCGGGCGTATGGATGTCGAACTGCTTGGCGGGAATATCGCGATACGGGTTGGGAACGCGGGTGTAGGCGGGGGCCTTCTTCCAACCGGCCAGGCCCGTGGTGATGGCCTTTTCGACAGCCTCGGGTTCAAAATCGCCCACGGCCGAATACTCGATCTTGCCGGCGCCGTAGAACTTGGCGTGGAATTTGGCGAGGGCGTCGCGGTTCAACTCGCGCACGCTGGCCAGGGATTCTTCAAACGTCGGCACGTAGCGCAGGTCATCGGCAGGCCAGGGGTTGTCCTGACGCGCCAGGGCGCGTCCGGCCAAGGCCGTGGGTTCGGTCATGGCGTTCTGGATCGAAGTTTCAAGCTGGCGTTGGTATTCGTCCAGTTGTTCCTTGGGGAAGTTGGCGTTGCGCACGATTTCCAGTGCCAGCGCGGTCAGCTCAGGCAGGTTCTCGCCCTTGGTCGACATGGCGACTTTCAGCGTCGTGCCGCCGCCGCTGAAGCCCAGTTCGGCTTGCAGCTTGTCCAGTCGGTCCTGGATTTCCTGGCGCGACAGCTTGGCCGTGCCGCGGATCAGCAGATCCGCGGCGGCGCTGGCGTTCACGCGTTGGCCGCGCAGGTCATTTTCGTTGCCAAACTGAATCAGCATTTGCGCTTGTACGCGGCTGCCGCGCGTGGCCTTGGGCAACAGCGCCAATTGAACCGGCCCGTTGGCAAGTTCCAGCGTTTTTCTTTGCGTCAGCTTGTCGATGTTCTCGGGCGTGGGGTCAAAGGCGGATGCAGCCTTGAAGTTCGGGTCGCCCTTGTAGTCCTTGAAAATGGCGGTGAGGTCCACGCGCTGCGTTTGCGGCGCGCGCAGCGGCTTTTCGGTGGGAATGTAGCGGCCTTCGATGCGGTTGCTTTGCAGCAGATAGGTGGTGGCGGCTTGTTGCACTTCAGCCAGCGTGGCCTTGCGTGCGCGGTCGCGCTGCAGGAAGAACAAGCGCCAGTCGCCCGCGGCGATGGCTTCGGACAGCGCCACGCCGACCTGCTCGGGATCGCTGTAGGTCTGTTCCCAGGCGGTCAGCCATTTGCTGCGCGCGCGGTCCAGTTCTTGCTGCGTGAAAGGCGTTTTGCCCAGCGATTCCAGCGTGCCGGTCAGCGTTTTCATGGCGGCGTCAAGGTCTTTGCCCGGCGGCAATTGCGCGCCGAACATCGTCAGGCCAGGGTCACGATTTTCCATGGTGAAACCGAACACGCCCGAGGCCATCTTCGTGGCGACCAGCGCGTGGTACAGGCGTCCCGACGGCGTGTCGGACAGGATGACGGTAGCCAGGTCCAGCGGCACGAAGTCGGGGCTGCCGGCGGCGGGGATGTGGTACATGGCGGCCACCAGTGGCGTGCCGCCGGTACGACGCAAGGTGACCGAGCGTTCACCGTCCTGCACGGGTTCCACGGTGTATTCAGGCGGCAGCTTGCGGTCGGGCTTGGGCAGCTTGCCGAGGGTTTGCTGGATGTCGGCCAGGGTGGCCTGGGGGTCAAACTTGCCGGCCACGATCAGAACGGCGTTATCGGGCTGGTAGTACTCGTGATAGAAGGCGCGCAGTTGGCCGATGTCTACGTTTTCAACGTCGGAGCGGGCGCCGATGGTGTTCTTGCCATAGCTGTGCCATTGGAAGGCGGCGGCCTGCATTTTCTGCATCAGAATGCGCGACGGGCTGTTTTCGCCGCTTTCCATTTCATTGCGGACCACGGTCATTTCCGAATCCAGGTCTTCCTTGGCGATCAGGGAATTGACCATGGCGTCGGCCTGCCAGCCCAGGTACCACTTCAGGGTGTCGGGGTTGGCGGCGAAACTGGCGAAATAGTTGGTGCGGTCGCTGGAGGTGGACCCATTGGCCTGCAAGCCGCGGCGCGAAAACTCGCCCATGGCATTGCGCGTGGTGGACGTGCCCTTGAACAGCATGTGTTCCAGCAAGTGGGCCATGCCGGTCTGGCCGTAGTTCTCGTTGCGCGAGCCGACCAGATAAGTCATGTTGACGGTGGTCGACGGCTTGGATTCGTCTGGTACCAACAGCACCCTGAGGCCATTGGCCAAGCGGTATTCGGTGATGCCTTCAACCGAGGCGGCCTCCGAGACGCCGGCCGGAAGATCGGCGGCGCCGGCCTGAAAGGCCAGGAAGGAGGAGAACAGCAGCGCGCCCAAAGGGCGCGGCAGCTTCGACAGGGACAGGCGCATGGCAGACAATTCCTTTCGCATGGCAGAATCCGTTGGAGTGTATACGTTGGCAATGGTTCAGGCGCTGCGAGCCTGAGACGCAATACAAGGAAGTGCGACATGTCGTTATCGATGGAAGTGGAAACGTCGCGTCTGGTGCTGCGACAGTGGCGCGCGGATGATCGCAAACCGTTCGCGGAAATGAACGCGGACCCGCGGGTAACCGAGTTCCTGCTACCGCTTTCAGCGAAGGAAAGCGATGCGCTGGCTGAACGGCTGGCAGCGGGTATAGATGAGCACGGCTGGGGGTTCTGGGCCGTTGAAGCGCCGGGTGTGGCGCCTTTCATCGGCTTCGTGGGTATCAAGCCCATGCCTGCACTGCTGCCATTTGCGCCGGGGATCGAGGTGGGCTGGCGCCTGGCGCAGCCGTTTTGGGGGCGTGGCTATGCCAGCGAAGGCGCCGAAGCAGCGTTGCGTGTCGGGTTTGAACAAATCAGGCTTGATGAAATCGTGGCGTTCACGGCGGTGGGCAACCAGCGATCGCGCGCGGTGATGGCGCGCCTGGGCATGCAGGCCGATGCCGGCACGTTCGATCATCCAGCGTTGCCCGTGGCCCACCCGCTGCGCGAGCATGTGCTTTATCGACTGCGCCGCGAGCATTGGCGGGGCCGCAATAACGGTGACGCAGAGCCAGGCGGCATGCCGGTTGCGGCGGCATAAGGTGCGCAAAGCGGCGCCACCAGAGGGTGTTGCGCTGCAATATCCTTCGTGTACAAGGCAAATTTGAGGTCGTCCCGCTAGCGGGTGTAAGCTTTTCGGAACGTAGTAGCTGTTGCCGACGGGATGCGCGACAGCCGTCTACCCGGCTTCCCGTCCAACGCCAGACGCCGCTGCACGCGCGGCGCCGGTGCTTGTCGTTCGCGCCTTCGCTGCCGGCATCCTGCCGGCGCATTTTTCGGAGGAACGACCCATGCTGACCGAAATCGTCACGCGTGCTCTGTCCCAATTGACCGGTAGCGCCTTGAGCGGCGACGGAATCAAAGGGCAGTTTCAGTACGCCTATGCCAGTGATGACGGCCAATTCGTGGCCATACTGACCCATGATATGACCACCTATGTGGTGGACCTGAACGCACAACGATACTTCGCGGAATGCGGCGGTTCGCCCCGTGGGTTTGCCGGACATGTGCTTGAGATGGAAGGCGCGGCCGTGCGCAGCCATCCCTGGCCGGCCGCCAATGATCTGTTTGACCTGGACATGGATGCGGACGAGCTTTCATGGCGCCAGTGCCCCGGCCTGCGGCACGCGCCCGCCACCAACCGATCTGTGGAGAGCCGCGCCGCCTAGAGTGGCCAGAAGCGGCAACACACTTTACTGAACCGCCGGATTGGCGGTTTTTTTTGTGCCTTGGGAGCTTGCGCGTCGCTACAGACGCCGGCCGTGACAGTACAATTTTTCGCCATGAACTCGCCCGCTCACACCCACGCCCCGGAAGGCGCAACCCTGGTTGATTGCTCGTATGAACGCCACGCGGATCAGATACTTGCCATCTTCAACGACGCCATCGTCAACTCCACCGCGCTGTACGACTACAAGCCCCGGCCGCGCGAAGCGATGCAGGGCTGGTTCCAGACCAAACAGCAGGGTGGTTTTCCGGTGGTCGGGTTTGAAAACGCGGCCGGCGAATTGATGGCGTTTGCCAGCTATGGGACCTTCCGCGCCTGGCCCGCGTTCAAGTATTCCGTTGAACATTCGGTCTACGTGGACGGACGTTTTCGCGGCCGCGGCCTGGGCGAAGCGATGATGCGCGTGCTGATCGAGCGGGCGCGCGGCAATCAAGTGCACGTGCTGGTCGGCGGCATCGACGCTTCCAACGATGGCAGCATCCGGCTGCACGAGAAGCTGGGGTTCAAGCACGCGGGCACGATCCAAGAAGCGGGCTTCAAGTTCGGCCGTTGGCTGGACCTGGCGTTCTATCAGTTGACGCTGGATACGCCTGAACAGCCGGTGGATGGCTGACGAACCGCCCGGGCCTTATTTGGATAGCACCTGCATGGCCTGTTCCAAACCGGCGACGGTAACCGGATACATGCGGTCCTGCATGATGTCGCGCATCAGCGCGATGGACTGACGGTATTGCCACGACGCGGTGGGTTCGGGGTTGAGCCACACCGATTTCGGCCAGGCATCCAGCAGCCGCCGCATCCACTGCGCGCCCGGTTCCTTGTTGTAGTGCTCGACGGAGCCGCCGGGCTGCAGGATTTCGTAGGGGCTCATGGTCGCGTCGCCGACAATGATCAGGCGCCAGTCCGGGTTGTACTTGCGCAGCACGTCCCAGGTGTCGAAACGTTCATTCTGGCGGCGGCGGTTGCTTTGCCACAGGCTTTCATACGGGCAGTTGTGGAAGTAATAGACTTCCAGGTTGCGGAATTCGCTGCGCGCCGCTGAAAACAATTCTTCAACGCGGCCGATGTGGTCGTCCATGCTGCCGCCCACGTCCAGCAGCATCAGCACCTTCACGGTGTTGTGGCGCTCGGGCACCATGCGCAGGTCCAGGTGGCCGGCGTTGCGCGCGGTGCTGGCGATGGTGTCGTCCAGGTCCAGTTCCATGTCGGCGCCTTCGCGCGCAAAGCGGCGCAAGCGCCGCAGCGCCACCTTGAAGTTGCGCGTGCCCAGTTCGACCTGGTCGTCGTAGTCCTTGAACTGGCGCATGTCCCAGACCTTGACCGCCGAACGGTTGCCGGCCGACGCGCCGCCCACGCGGATGCCTTCGGGGTGATAACCGCCGTTGCCGAACGGCGAGGTGCCGCCGGTGCCAATCCATTTGCTGCCGCCCGCATGGCGTTCTTTCTGCTCTTGCATGCGTTCTTTGAAAAGCTCCATCAGCTTGTCCCAGCCGTGCTTTTCGATGGCGGCTTTTTCTTCGGGCGACAGGTTCTTCTCGAACTCCTTGATCAGCCAGTCCAGCGGAATTTCCTTGTCCGCCGGCAGGGCTGCCTGGATGCCCTTGTAGTAGGCGCCAAAGGCTTTGTCGTAGCGGTCGTAGAGCGATTCGTCCTTGACCAGCGTGGCGCGCGCCAGGAAGTAGAACTCGTCCAGCGTGGGCGCCATCAAGTCGTGGCGCAGGGCGTCCACCAGGGTCAGGTATTCCTTGACCGAGACGGGCAGCTTGTGCGCCCGAAGGTGGTAGAAGAAGTCAATCAGCATGGGCGGGCGGCCAGTGGCTTTGGGATCAGCGGCGCTGGCCGCCGCGGGTCATTGCGGCAAGGCGTTCCAGCAGGTGCACGTCTTGCTCATTCTTCAGAAGCGCGCCCGCCATCAAGGGCACGGCGGTGGCGGTGTGGGCGTCGATTTCTGCCGCCGTGGCGTTTTCGGCCAGCAGCAGGCGCAGCCAGTCCAGCAGTTCCGAGGTGGACGGCTTTTTCTTCAGGCCGGGCGCGTCGCGCAGCGCAAAGAAAGTGTCCAGCGCCGCGCGCAACACGTCCTGCTTCAGATGCGGGTAGTGCACGGCGACGATGTCGCGCATGGTGTCGCGGTCGGGGAAGCGGATGTAGTGGAAGAAGCAGCGGCGCAGGAAGGCGTCGGGCAGGTCTTTCTCGTTGTTGGACGTGATGATGACCAGCGGACGATGGCGCGCCGAGATGGTCTCGCGCGTTTCATACACATGGAATTCCATGCGATCCAGCTCGCGCAGCAGGTCGTTGGGGAATTCGATGTCGGCCTTGTCGATCTCGTCGATCAGCAGCACCACCGGT
Organism: Achromobacter spanius; assembly: GCF_003994415.1. Classification (NCBI taxonomy): domain Bacteria; kingdom Pseudomonadati; phylum Pseudomonadota; class Betaproteobacteria; order Burkholderiales; family Alcaligenaceae; genus Achromobacter; species Achromobacter spanius. Next base: position 1,339,265 of record NZ_CP034689.1, read on the forward strand.
TCGTCCGCCTGGAACGCTTGCCACAAGGTGCCTTGCACGATGTAGTTGCGGATGTCGCGCACTTTCTCGTCACCCAGCTGCGAGTCGCGCAGGCGCGACACGGCGTCGTACTCGTACAGGCCCTGATGCGCCTTGGTGGTGGACTTGATGTGCCATTGCAGCAATGGCCGGCCCAACGCGCGCGCCACCTCTTCGGCCAGCATGGTTTTGCCGGTGCCCGGTTCCCCCTTGATCAGCAGCGGGCGCTGCAAGGTCAGGGCGGCGTTGACGGCCAGTTTCAGGTCGTCGGTGGCGACGTAAGAGTCGGTCCCGTTGAAGCGGGCAGGCGTGGCGGATTGAGCGGACTGGGCTGCGGACATAGGCTGATGGCTTCCGAGGATTGACGGTGATCAATACCCAACGCAAGGTATTAATCCTGAGCAATTATCGTACAATCAGGCGGTTTTGCAGTTGGGTTCGACCCGCAACGTGTTTGCAGGGGGCCGACGTGTGAGCAGGCCCTAGTCCTTAAGCCATACCAAGAAGAGCCATTCCAATGAAGTTGCGAACCTCTCTGAAGTGCACGGTTTCCGTGTTGGCCGCGATAGCATCCTGTGCGATCGCCGGCCAGGCTGTTGCTGCTGACGCAGCGCCTGTCGGTAACATCCAAAACGCCCGCGACAAGGTCTCCATGTGCATCGGTTGCCACGGCATCGAAGGCTACAAGGCGACGTTCCCCGAGCTCTATCACGTGCCGATGATTGCTGGCCAGAACGCCAAGTACATCGAGACCGCCCTGAACGAGTACAAGAAAGGCGCGCGCAGCCATCCCACGATGGACGCCATTGCCGGCAGCCTGTCCGACCAGGACATCGCAGACCTGGCCGCGTACTACTCGAATCTGAAATAAGGGGCAAACAATGAATCGCACGATGCTTGCCCTTCTGGGCGCGACTTTCGCCATGGCGGGCGCCTCCGTTCAGGCGCAGGACCTGGCCGCCGGCAAAGCCGTTTTCGATAAATTCAATTGCGCGTCGTGTCACGGCGCCGACGCCAAGACCGCGGTGGATCCGTCCTACCCCATATTGGCTGGCCAGCACGCCGACTACCTGGCCCATGCGCTGAAGGCCTACAAGCGCGGCGCCTCGGGCAGCGCGGCCACTGCCAACGTGCGCAAGAACCCCATCATGGGCACCTTTGCCACGCCGCTGTCCGACGAGGATATTTCCAACGTGTCGGCATGGCTGGCGTCCCTGCCCAGCGACCTGGGCGTACGCAAATAACGCTTGGGCCTCAAAGGCTAAGCAAGCGTCAAAGGCTGGCGCGGCGGCGGATCAAGTCTATATAGGTGTCGCTTTCCAGCGGCGTACCCAGGCGCTGCGCTTCCCACACCACTTGTCCCAGGCATTCCATGATTTCATGGGCTGCCTGATGGGCATCCGAGCGCGCCGTCAGTTGTTGGTAAGCAAGCCGGATGCCGGGCGGATGGTCAATGGACAACTGCTCGGCGATGGCCAGATGCATGGACAGGTGCAGGAACGGGTTGGTGCGCCCCTTTTCCACTGCGTATTCCATGGTCATGGCCTCGGGGCTTTCCAGGTCGCCGTGGTATTCGGGATGCTCGATGATCCAGTCCAGCGCGATGGCCTCGAGCGGCGTCAGCACTTCGTTGGCGCGGTGCTTGCGCCAGGTGTCGATAAAGAATTCGCGGACTTGGTCGCGTGAGGGATTGAACATCGGCGGGGGACGGAATGCGGTGTATGAACGCATTATTTTACCGCGCGCCTGCTGGACGCCGGTTGCCGACGGCCCTTTGCGATATAGAATTGGTTGCTATCCGCCATCCGGTGTGCGGTCTGACAGGGCGTTTCCCTGCGGAATCGGACGCTTTTCGATGCGGCGCGTGCAGAAAAACCACCCGGAGCAAATGGAGCATTCATGTCCTACCAACATATCAAGGTTCCCGCTGGCGGCCAGAAAATCACGGTCAACGCTGATTTCTCGCTGAATGTGCCTGAACAGCCCATCGTTCCCTTCATCGAAGGCGACGGCACGGGCGCCGACATCACCCCGGTGATGATCAAGGTTGTCGACGCCGCGGTGCAGAAAGCCTACGGCGGCAAGCGCAAGATTCATTGGATGGAAGTCTATGCCGGCGAGAAGGCCACCAAGGTCTACGGCCCGGACGTCTGGCTGCCCGACGAAACCCTGGAAGTCGTCAAAGACTACGTGGTGTCCATCAAGGGTCCGTTGACCACGCCGGTTGGCGGCGGCATCCGCTCGCTGAACGTGGCGCTGCGTCAGCAACTGGACCTGTACGTCTGCCTGCGCCCGGTGGCGTACTTCAAGGGCGTGCCCTCGCCGGTGCGTGAACCCGAAAAGACCAATATGGTGATCTTCCGCGAGAACTCGGAAGACATCTACGCCGGCATCGAATACATGGCCGAAAGCGAGCAGGCCAAGGAACTGATCCAGTTCCTGCAGACCAAGCTGGGCGTGAAGAAGATCCGCTTTCCGAACACTTCGTCCATCGGCATCAAGCCCGTGTCGCGCGAAGGCACCGAGCGCCTGGTGCGCAAGGCCGCGCAATACGTCATCGACAATGACCGCACGTCGCTGACGCTGGTGCACAAGGGCAACATCATGAAGTTCACGGAAGGCGGCTTCCGGGACTGGGGCTACGAGCTGCTGCAAAAGGAATTCGGCGCGCAACTGATCGACGGCGGCCCGTGGTGCAAGTTCAAGAATCCCAGAACGGGCCGCGAGATCATCGTCAAGGACGTGATTGCCGACGCCTTCCTGCAGCAGATCCTGCTGCGTCCGGCCGAATACGACGTTATCGCGACGCTGAACCTGAACGGCGACTACATCTCGGACGCGCTGGCGGCGCAAGTGGGCGGCATCGGCATCGCGCCGGGCGCCAACCTGTCGGACTCGGTCGCCATGTTCGAAGCCACCCACGGCACGGCGCCCAAGTACGCGGGCAAGGACTACGTGAACCCCGGTTCCGAAATCCTGTCGGCCGAAATGATGCTGCGCCACATGGGCTGGACCGAAGCTGCCGACCTGATCATCTCCAGCATGGAAAAGTCCATCCTGTCCAAGAAGGTCACGTATGACTTTGCCCGCCTGCTGGAAGGCGCGACCCAGGTGTCGTGCTCGGGCTTTGGCCAGGTCATGATCGAAAACATGTAAATCCGCGGGTCACCCCGTGATGTTCCGCTGAACCCGCCCGCCATCATGGCGGGCGGGTTTTGTCTACCTATTCCGCATGAAGCGCATTGCGCTTGCGTTGTTCTTTCCAGGTTGATCGCTGTGCCCCGAATGTATGTTTCCTTAGCCACCTGGCTTGTGTTGTTGGTACCCGCGCTGGCCTTGACCAGTCCGGTTGGCGGACCCGCCATTCTTTATCTGAGCGCCCTGATCGCGCTGACCGCGCTGGCGGTCAACGCCGTCAAGCGGTACGAACCCATGAATTTCGGCGCCTTGTGGCCGATGTCGCTGGTGCTGCTGCTGCCACTGGCCTGTATGTTCGCCACGTCCATGGTGCAAGGCGTGTGGAGCAATTCCGAACTTGAAAAGCTGCTGCGCTTTGCACTGGCGCTGCCGGTGTTATGGCTATTGCTGCGCGCGCCGCAGCGATGGCTCAAGCTGGTGCAGTGGAGCATCTTGGTGGGCGCCCTTGCCGGGTCGCTGTTGCTGATCGTCGTCATGGAAACCGAGAGCCGTGGCGCGATGATCGATGTCGGCGGGCGCTATAACGCCGTGGGGTTTGCGAACTTGACGCTGTTGTTCGGCGGCATGACGCTCTTGTCCCTGGGCTTTGGGCCTTCCACTCGCTGGCCCCGCACCGAAGTGGTGGTGAAGCTGTTGGTGGTGGCGTTGTCTGTCATCGCCACCTGGCTGTCCGAGACGCGCAGCAGTTGGATGCTGCTGCCTATCCTGGGCGTGGTGTTCCTGCTGGGCCTGCGCCATTGGCAGCGCCGCCATAAGGTGTATTGCGCCTTGGCCGTCTCTGTGGCGCTGGTTGCCAGCGCCGCCGCCATCTGGACGTTCAGCAGCCGGATGCACGAGATCTCGAAAGACGTCCAACGATTTACGACGTCGACCAACCGCGATACGTCCTTCGGCATCCGCTTGCAGTTGTGGCATGCCTCGTATCTGATGTTCGAAAAGAGTCCGATCGTGGGCGTGGGTCCCAGCAAGTTCCGCGAAGAGCTGCGGACGCTTCAAACCCAAGGCGTGGTTACCCAAGAGGTGGTCGACGGCTATGGAGAGCCCCACAACGACCTGCTGGCTGCGTTGGCCGGATATGGGCTGCTGGGCTTGATCACGATTTTGCTCCTGTACCTGGTGCCGGCGGCCGTATTCTTCCGCCGCTTGGCCAGCGATGACAGGGTGATCCGCGTTGGCGCACAGTTGGGGCTGCTTTTCTGCCTGGGTTATTGCGCCTTCAGCCTGACCGAGATGATGTTCCGCAACATGCGCAGCGTGCCCAACTATTCGCTGGCCGTCGTGACGCTGATTGCGTTGACGACGCCGCGCGTCGCGCAGGCGGCCAGGGGAGCATTGCGGCGCTGACGGCAAGCGGAGAAATCTCCGCAATGCAAGCACTACCGAACGCAAGGTCTGCCGGCCTTGCGTTTTTTTTATGCGTCTTGCTTTAGATCAACGGTCTTAAGCCTTCCTAGTGAAAACCCTGCTGCGTCACCGTATCCTGACGGATCGCAATACATAAACCGTCACATTCTGCCGTCAAACGTTTCATGTGGCAGATTGAAAAAAATAACGAGGAGAGGCTGTGAAAAATTCCAGTCTGCGCAGGGAGCTGTTGTGGTTCGTATTCGCCATTGGCGCTGTCGTTCTGATGCTGGGTGCCTGGGATGCCTGGCAGCGCCGCGCCGAGATGGTGGCCGAGCGCAAGACCGAATTGCGTCATGTGCTGGATCTGTCGGCGGGCATTCTGCGTAATGGCAAGCAGAGTGTCAGCGAAGGCATGCCGCTGGCCCAGGCCAAGCAGAATGTGGCGCGGCGTCTGGCGCAACTGCGCTACGGCGACGACGGCTACGTGGGCGTGTTCGGCGATGACTATGCGCTGCTGGTGCATCCGGACGCCAAGCTGGTGGGCACGAACGTGCGCGCCATCAAGGATGTGGACGGCTTGCCGATTTTCGAAAACCTCTATGCCGAAGGCAAGGCGGGCGGCGGTTATGTGGAGTACCGTTTTCCACGGCCAGGCGCCGACGAGGCCTTGCCGAAGATCAGCTATGCCGCTTATGACGCGGATTGGGGCTGGCTGATCTTTACCGGACTCTATGTGGATGATGTCGACAACGCGTTCTATGGCACCTTGTGGCGCCAGGGCGGCGTGACGCTGGGCTTGCTGGCGGTGCTGCTGATCGGGGCATTGCGCTTCTTCCGCACGCATGTGATCGGCCCCTTGGATGAGGCCGTGGCGCTGTGCGAGCGCGTGGCCAATGGCGACTTGTCCGGCAGCGTGTCGCACCACCATCGCGGCGAGATCGGCCGCCTGTTCGAAGGGATGGGGCGCATGCAGGAACGTCTGCAAGCCGCCTTGCGCACGATCGTGCAGTCCACGGGATCCATCGCGGCGGCCTCGCGCCAGATCGCCGCGGGCAGCATGGACCTTTCGGATCGCACCGAGAAGCAGGCCGCCGCGCTTGAGCAGACGGCCGCCAGCGTGGAAGAGATTACGGCCACCGCCAAGCAAAGCGCGCAACACGTGCGCGAAGTCAGTTCCCTGGCCGGCCAGGCGGCGCAACTGGCCCGTCAGGGCAGCGAAGAAACGCAGCACGCCATTGACGCCATGCGCGAGATCTCACACAGTTCGCAGCGCATCGGCGAGATCATCAGCGTGATCGACGGGATTGCGTTTCAGACCAACATACTGGCCTTGAACGCGGCGGTCGAAGCGGCGCGGGCGGGCGAGCAGGGGCGCGGCTTTGCGGTGGTGGCGGGCGAAGTTCGGGCGTTGGCACAGCGGTCGGCCACGGCCGCCAAAGAGATCAAGGGCTTGATCGAGACCTCGTCGGATTCCGTTGCGCGCGGCAGCGAACGGGTGGGCCAGGCCAGCGCAACCATGGGCAGCGTGCTGGAATCGGCCGCCACCAGCGCGCCGCTGATGGGCGAGATTGCCACCGCGTCGGCCGAGCAAAGCGTGGGCATCGAGCAGATCAACCAAGCCGTCACGCACCTGGACAGCGTGACGCAGCAGAACGCGGCGCTGGTGCAGGAGTTCGCGGCGTCGGCGGCGACCCTGCACGAGCAGGCCGACGGCCTGGCGCGCGCTGTGTCGGTATTCAAGCTGTCTGTAGCCGGCTAGGCAAGTCCTGCACGGCGCTCATCGCCCGTTGCAGGCGTGGGGTCAGGTCGCGGCTGGCGGGCATCATGGGCATGCGCAGTTCGTCGGCGATCAGCCCTTGCAGGGCGAGCGCCCGCTTGATCGGCGCGGGATTCGGTTCGGTGAACAGAAGCCGGATCAGCGCGCGCAGCGGCTCGAAAAGCGCGCGCGCGGCTTGCGCCTGGCCCGCGTGCGCCAGCCCCATGATTTCCACATAGCGCTCGGGAAACAAATGCGCGGCGGCCGGGATGGCGCCGCGTCCGCCGGCTAGCCAGTGGTCCAGCAAGGACAGGTCGTCGCCACACAGCGCATCCAGCTTGCCCCGCGTGTTCAAGGCGGCAAGCACCGCCGGGTTGCATTCCTTGACGGCGGAAAAGTTGGGCAGCAAGGCCAGCGATTCCATGGTCTCGACCGTCATGGTCACGCCCGTGCGCTTGGGGATGTTGTACAGGATGATGGGGCGTTCGGTAGCCCAGGCGATCTGCCGGTAATGCCACAGGATGCCGGCTTGCGAGGGGCCCAGATAGTAAGGCGGCGGCACCAGATAGCCCGCCGGGCTATGCTTGTCCAGTCGCCGGATGGCCGTGGCCACGCCGCGCGTGTCGACCCCGCCCGCGCCGAATATCAAGGGCAGCGCATGCGGGTCGCTGGCGATGGCCTGGGCCATGTCGATTTTCTCGGACAGGCTGAGCAGATTGCCTTCGCCGGTGGAACCGAACAGCACCAGGCCGGTGATGCCCGCGTTGCGGTAGTAGCGGGCCAGAGCCTGCGCGGCGTCCATGTCCACGTAGCCGCCACGCAGCGGCGTGATCATCGGCAGCCAGATGCCTTCAAAGCGCGGAGTCAGCGGTAGATCCATGATCTAGCACCCCGTGATGGCGGCGGCCGCGCGCACCGGTCCGAATTCCGCTTGGGGCAGCCCGCGCATGACGGCAAGCATCATGTCGTCCAATTCGTCCTGGGCGCATTGCAGTTGCAAGGTGCTTTGCGCACGGGCGTGGTCCACGGACAGCAGGAAAATGCCGATCCGCTGACCCAGCGCGCGATGCAGCGCCAGGCGCACGTTCAAGGCATCCAGCGTATCGATCCTGATCGTCAGCGCAACCTGTCGACTTTGCGCCAGCGGCAAGCTTGGGATGAGATCGTGCGTAGCAGGGTGGGACGAGTGCAGTCGGGGAATCATGGCGTGGGCGGAGCGGGGCGCCGCTGGCGGCGATCCGCATTTCCTTTGGTTGATGACGATTCCACTATAGGAATCACGCCGTAAATCCTGCCGATAAAGGCGGGCGTGACGCGTAAAAATCGCGTCAACGCCCCACGCGTTCAGAACGTCTTGGTTAACGACAGCAAGCCGGTGGCCTTGCCCATGTCGCGACCGTGCGTGTTGGTGTAGACGGCACGGTCCGCGTTGGTGTCCAGGTAGGCCAGCGACACGGACAGGCCCTGCCCGAAGTCCTTGGTCAGCCCAAGCTTCCAGTCGGTATAGGACCCGTTGTCCACGTTCTTCACAAGCTGGCGTCCCACATGGGCGTTGAGCGTCAGCCCCCACACCCCGGTATCGACGTTGGCGGCCATATCGAAGTACTGGCTGTACTTGCTGTCGGCGAAGCCGAACAGGTTGGTCAAGGCGATGGAGTACTTGAACATCATCGGGCCGTAGCCGATGCCGGCGTACAGCTCGGTGGTGTCGGGGCTGGTGTAGCCCGAGGGAAAGTCGCCCGGGTAGTAGTACTGCAAAATGCCCAGGTCCAGCGGCACGCCTTCTGCCAGATTGCCCTTGTAGCCGCCGTAGAAGTCCATTTCCACGGGGGCGGACACGTGGGAGTTGCTGTCGCCCAGCCAACTGATGCTGGAGTTCCAGTTACCCAGATAGAAGCCGCTGGCGTGGGCCAGGTCAAAGCCGCCTTGGATGGCGGGTTTGTTGTTCGTCTGCATCAAGCCGCGATAGCGGTATTGGCTGGCCAGCGTCAGGTTGGCCGATAGCGTGAAGTCGCTGACGGCGGGGTTGGCAGCGGGGGCGGGCATGTCGCTGGCTTGTGCGGTGGCGGCCAGGCTCAGCAGCGCAAGCGCAGCGACGGAATTGCGGGACATGAGGTACTCCTGATGTTGAACGGGATCGCAACAATAGGAGGATCGGCATAAACCGCGAGACAAGACTCGCGCTGCCCGCGTAAAGGCGGGATAAAGGCCTAAGAAAAACAGATCGATGCCGCGCGATCAGCCCGCGAAGCGGTAGCCCACGCCGATCTCTGTCATCAGGAAGACGGGTTGCGCGGGGTCGGCTTCCAGCTTCTGGCGCAGGTGCCCCATGTAAATGCGCAGGTAGTGATTGCTTTCCACATGCGACGGGCCCCAGACCTCGCGCAGCAACTCGCGGTGCGTCATGACCTTGCCCCGGTGCGCAAGCAGCGCGGCCAGCAGGCGGTATTCCATGGCGGTCAGGTGCACGTGCTGGCCGGCGCGCTCGACGACGCGCTTGGCGAAGTCGATGCGGACGTCGCCGAAGGTGATCTCGGCCGCCTGGCCAGCGCCTGCCCGCGCGTGGCGCCGCAGCAGCACGCGCAGGCGGGCCAGCAACTCGCTGACGCCGAAGGGCTTGGTCAGGTAGTCATCGGCGCCTGCGTCCAGCGCCGCCACCTTGTCAGGTTCGGCACTGCGTGCCGACAAGACCAGCACGGGCACCTGCGTCCAGCCGCGCAGTTCGCGGATCAGCGTCATGCCGTCTTCGTCGGGCAGGCCCAGGTCCAGCACGATGGCGTCGGGCTGCCGGGTGCCGGCTTCGATCAGGCCGCGCTTGACGGTGTCGGCCTCGTGCACGGCGCAGCCCTCGCTCTCCAAGGCCTGACGCACGAAGCGCCGGATGTTGGCGTCGTCTTCGATGATCAGGACGGTAGGCTGGTAGTCGAACATGCTGGGCCTGTCTTCAAGGGGTGTCGGGTTGAATGTCGGAATGCATTTCGGGCTGAACGTCGGGCGGCGTGCCCAGGGGCAGGCTGAAGACGAATTGCGCGCCCGAGGCCTGGCCCGGTGCGTGTTCGACCCAGATGCGGCCATGGTGGGCCGAGATGATGGCCTCGCATACCGCCAGCCCCAGGCCCACGCCCGGCGTTGCGGACTCGCGGTCGCCCCGTGTGAATTTTTCGAAGATGCGGCGTTCGGCGCCATCAGCGACACCGGGGCCGTTGTCGCTGACTGCCACGCGTAGCGCGTCGTCGTGGACCGCCGCGTGCAGATGGATGGTGCTGCCCGGCGGTGTGTACTTGGCCGCGTTCTCCAGCAGGTTGCACAAGACGCGTTCGATCAGCACGCCATCGCATTCCACCAGCGGCAGGCGCGACAGGCTGGCCACGGTGACGCGGTGCGCCGCCAAGGGTTCGCGCATGGCCGCAAGCGATGCGCCCACCAGTTCCTCGATCGATTGCCACTCCATGCGCAGCGGCGTGTCATGGCTTTGCAGTCGGGCCATGTCCAGCAGGTTGACCACCAGCGCATGCATGCGTTGTGCCTGGTCGCGCATGGCAAGGACGGTGTCCTGGACGTCGGCGGGTAGCGTGGCGTGCCGGCGTATCAGTGTGTCGGTCATGCCGACAAGGCTGGTCAAGGGGGTGCGCAGGTCGTGCGATACCGCCGCCAGCAGCGAATTGCGCAGCCGCTCGGATTCCATGCTGACCAGCGCCTGCTGCGCCACTTCAACATAGTGCAGCCGCTCCAGCGCAATGGCGATGAGCGTGGCGTAGGCCTCGATCTGGCGGCGTGAATCCGGGTGCATGAACAGGCTGCGGTGGGGGGCTGCCAACGCTAGTACACCGCGCGTGCGCATCGGCGCCTTCAAGGGCAGGTACAGCAGTTCGCTGTTGGACAGCGTGGTGGTGCCCGCGCCAGCGGGTTGGCCATGGTCGTAGACCCACTGGGCCAGTGCCGACTCCACCGCCGGCATGTCGTCCGAAGTGGGTGAGGCCAGTTTCAGGCGGTCGTCCAGGCCCAGGATGTACAGGGCGCAGCGCGAGCCGAAGGTGGCATGCACGAAGGCGCCGGCCAGCGCCACGATCTGCTCGGGCAACAGGGCCGAAGACAATTCGCGCGCGAACTCGTACAGGCTGCGCGCGTCGGCTTCACGTTTGACCGACACCTGCGCCTGCAGGCGCAGGCCGGCCGTCAATTGCCCGATCAGCAGGCCCACGGCCAGCAGCACGGCGAAGGTCAGCAGGTACTGCACGTCCGACACGGCGAAGGAAGCCAGCGGTTGCACGAAGAAGAAATCGAAGAGCCCCACGCAGACCACCGACGCCAGCGCCGCCGGGCCGCGCCCGTGGCGCAGCGCCACGCCCACGACCGCCAGCAGGAACAGCATGACGATGTTGGTCTGGTGCAGCGACGGGAATGCCAGCATCGACAAGCCGGTGGCCGCCGCGCAATAGCACAGTGCCCAGGCGTAGCCGGACAGCGGTCGCGGGCTGCGCAGGTCGGTGCTGGCGCGAGCACGGCGCCCCAGCGTCAGCGGGTCGCGCCCCGCCGGCAGGCTGGCGGGCAGCGGCGGCGCGCCCAGGCGGATGATGTCGATCTCGGGGCAGCCCGCGGCCAGCATGTCGGCAAAGCTGTGCCGGCGCCACAGCCAGCCCGGTGTGATGGCGGTTGTCAGCAAGGCCGACAGCGACAGGCGCAGCCGTTGCAGGCCGTTTGCCCGCGTGCGGCCGACGATGGCCTTGGTAATGTTGTGGCGGCGCACGTAGCGCACCACCGCGTCGACCATGTCGGCGCCCGCCAGCGTTTCGGTGCGGGCGCCCAGTGCGTCCGCCAAGGCCAGGCTGCGCTGCATGCGGTCTTGTTCGGCCGGCGGTGTTGGGGCCGCGCGCGGCGTGTCGATGGTGACCACATGCAGGTCGCATTCCAGTTGCTGGCTCAGGCGGTGGGCGCTGCGGATGACGTATTCGGCGTCGGCGTCCGGGCCGATGCAGGCCACCACGGCTTCGCGCGTGCGCCATACCGGTTCAATGGCGCGGTCGCGTCGATAGGCCTGCACGTCGTCGTCCACATGGTCGGCGGTGCGTCGCAGCGCCAGCTCGCGCAGCGCGATCAGGTTGCCCTTGCGAAAGAAATTGCGCGTGGCGTGGCGGGCTTGTTCGGGCAGATAGACCTTGCCTTCTTTCAGCCGGCGCAGCAGTTCATCGGCCGACAGGTCCACCAGGATGACTTCGTCGGCGGCGTCGAAGACCTCGTCGGGCACGGTTTCCCAGACGCGCACGCCGGTGATGCTGCCCACCGCTTCGTTCAGGCTGTCCAGATGCTGCACGTTCAGCGTGGTCCAGACGTCAATGCCCGCGGCCAGCAGTTCGTGGATGTCTTGCCAGCGCTTGGCGTGACGCGAGCCCGGCGCGTTGGAATGCGCCAGTTCGTCCACCAGCACCAGGCCGGGGCGGGCGGCCAGCGCGCCGTCCAGGTCGAATTCCTTCAGCACATGGCCCCGGTACGCCACGTCTTTCAGTGGCAGCACCGGGATGCCCTCAAGCAAGCCGGCCGTTTCGCGGCGGCCATGGGTTTCGACGATGCCGGCCAGCACGTTCACGCCTTGGGCCGCTTGGGCGCGGGCGGCCACCAGCATGGCGTAGGTCTTGCCTACGCCGGCCGACGCGCCGAAATACACGCGCAGCTTGCCGCGCGCCGCCTCGCGCGCGGCGTCGTCCAGCGTTTTCAAGAGCGCGTCCGGATCGGGACGCTCGCCAGCAATGTCAGCCATGAACGCGCAAGGGTGGGGTGGGAAAGGCTGGCGATACTATACGCCGCGCCATCATTGTGTCGGGTGCAATTTGTCCAGCGCCAGGTTCAGCGTCAATACATTGACGACGGGTTCGCCCAACAAGGCCAGCCAGGGCTTTTCCGTATGGGCCTGGATCAACGCATCCACCTGCGCGCGCGGCACATGGCGGGCGCGCGCCACCCGCGCGGCTTGGTAGCTGGCCGCGGCAGGGCTGATGCTGGGGTCCAGGCCACTGCCGGACGCGGTGACCAGGTCCACCGGCACCGGCGTGGGGTTGTCGGGGTCTGCCGCTTTCAAGGCCGCGATGCGGTCCTGGATGGCCTGGGCCAACGCGGGGTTGCGCGGGCCCAGGTTCGAACCGCCCGAGGCCGCGCCGTTGTACGGCATGGGCGCGGTGGCCGACGGCCGGCCCCAGAAGTACTGCGGCGCGGTAAACGACTGGCCGATCAGTGCCGACCCGACCACCTTGTCGCATTGCGTGATCAGCGAGCCGGCCGCCTCGTGCGGGAACACCACGGCGGCCACGCCGCGCGTCAGGAAGGGGTAGGCCAGGCCCGTCACCAAGGACAGCGCGGCGAAAACGACCAGCGCGGGGCGCAGCACGCCGCCTTGGCGCGCCGGGGCGGGGGTTGGGGTAGCAATGGATTTCATGATGGATTCCTTGTTTGTAGGGAGAGGCGGCGGGGCTCAAGTCCGGCCAGTCAGATTCAGCCGGCTCAGGCGCGGCCGGCCTAGGTCCAGCCCAGCGCGGCCAGCACCATGTCGATCAGCTTGATCCCGACGAACGGCACCAGCAGCCCGCCCAGCCCATAGATCAGCAGGTTGCGCCGCAGCAGCATCGATGCGCCCAGGGGCCGGTAGCGCACGCCTTTCAACGCCAGCGGAATCAGCACCACGATGATCAGCGCGTTGAAGATCACCGCCGACAGGATGGCCGAGGCGGGCGTGGTCAGGTGCATGATGTTCAGCACGTTCAACTGCGGGAAGACGGTGGCGAAGGCGGCCGGGATGATGGCGAAATACTTGGCCACATCGTTGGCCACGCTGAACGTGGTCAGTGCGCCGCGCGTCATCAGCATCTGTTTGCCGATCTCGACAATCTCGATCAGCTTGGTGGGGTTGGAGTCCAGGTCCACCATGTTGCCCGCTTCCTTGGCGGCCTGGGTGCCCGAATTCATCGCCACGGCCACGTCGGCCTGTGCCAGTGCGGGGGCGTCGTTGGTGCCGTCGCCCGTCATCGCCACCAGGCGGCCTTCGGCCTGATAGGCGCGGATCAGTTGCAGCTTGGCCTCGGGCGTGGCTTCGGCCAGGAAGTCGTCCACCCCCGCTTCGGCCGCGATGGAGGCGGCGGTCAGCTTGTTGTCGCCCGTGATCATCACGGTCTTGATGCCCATGCGGCGCAGCTCGGCAAAGCGCGCCTGGATGCCAGGTTTGACGATGTCTTTCAGTTCCACCACGCCCAGCGCGCGGTTGCCGTCGCTGACCAGCAGCGGCGTGCTGCCGCGTCGCGCTACGTCTTCGGCCTGATGCCGCACCGTTTCGGGTACGCTGGCGCCCAATTCCTGCAGCCAGGACTGCACGGCGTCCACCGCGCCTTTGCGAATCATGCGCTCGCCCAGGTTCACGCCGCTCATGCGGGACTGCGCGGTGAAGGGAACGAACTCGGCGTCTTCAACACGCGCGGCTGGCGCGTGGGTGGTCTTGTCGGCCAGCGCCACGATGCTGCGGCCTTCCGGCGTTTCGTCGGCCAGGGACGCCAGGCGGGCGGCGTCGGCCAATTCACGCGCCGATACGCCCGGCGCGGGCAGGAAGGTGGATGCCTGGCGGTTGCCGAAGGTGATGGTGCCGGTCTTGTCCAGCAGCAGCACGTCCACGTCGCCGGCCGCTTCGACCGCGCGGCCGGACGTGGCGATGACGTTGGCGCTCATCATGCGGCTCATGCCCGCCACGCCAATGGCCGACAGCAGGCCACCGATGGTGGTCGGGATCAGGCAGACCAGCAGCGCCACCAGTACCGTCACCGTGACCACCGCGCCGCCACCCGCCGCGCTGACCGCGTAGATGGAGAACGGCATCAAGGTCACCACCACCAGCAGGAACACCACGGTCAGCCCCACCAGCAGGATGGTCAACGCCAGTTCGTTGGGTGTCTTCTGGCGCTTGGCGCCTTCCACCATAGAGATCATGCGGTCCAGGAAGCTCTCGCCGGGGTCGGCCGCGATGCGAACGAAGATCCAGTCGGACAGCACCCGAGTGCCGCCCGTGACGGACGAGAAATCGCCGCCCGACTCACGGATGACGGGCGCGGATTCCCCGGTGATGGCGCTTTCATCCACGGAAGCGACGCCGGCGATGACTTGGCCGTCGCCGGGGATGGTGTCGCCCGCTTCGACCAGCACCACGTCATTGCGCCGCAGCAGTCCCGAGGCCTGGCTCGTGGCCTGGCCGCGCCATTGGTCCGGGTGCGCATCGCGGACATCCACGTCGCGAAAGCCCTTGAGCAAACGCGCATTGATGGTGGTGCGCAAACCGCGCAGGGTCGCGGCCTGCTGCTTGCCGCGGCCTTCCGCCAGCGCTTCGGCGAAGTTGGCGAACAGCACCGTGAACCACAGCCATACGGCGATGGCCAGGATGAAGCCCGCCGGGGCTTCGGCCTGGCCGCGCAGGGCCATGACCCACAGGACGGTGGTCAGGATGCTGCCCACGTACACGACGAACATGACGGGATTCTTCAACTGCGCGGCGGGCGACAGCTTGCGCAGGCTATCCAGCAGAGCGGGCGCGACGAGTGATCGTGACCACATGCCGAAGGGACGCTCTTGCGGATCGATCGCGGGGGCGTGGGCGGCGGCGCCGCCTGCGCTTGAGGTTGGCATTTCAATCTTGGCCATGTTGTTTCCTAGCCTGTTGCATTCAGGGTTGCAGGTGTTCGGCGACGGGCCCCAAGGCCAGCGCCGGCACATACGTCAGCGCGCCCACCAGCAGCACCGCGCCGATCAGCAGCACCACAAAGAGGGGGCCGGTGGTGGGCATGCTGCCGGGGCCGGCGGGCAAGCGCCGCTTGGCCGCCAGCGAGCCGGCCATGGCCAGCACCGCGACGATCACGGCGAAGCGGCCGAACCACATGGCAATGCCCAGCAGCACGTTGTAGAAAGGCGTATTCGCGGACAGCCCGGCAAAGGCGCTGCCGTTGTTGTTGGCCGCCGAGGACAGTGCATACAGAATTTCCGAGAAGCCGTGGATGCCCGGATTCAGCACGCCAGCCTGTCCGGCTGAGAGGGAGACGGCCAGGGCAGTTCCGCCCAGCACCAGCAAGGGCGTGGTGAGGATGATGATGGACACCATCTTCATGTCGTAGGCTTCGATCTTCTTACCCAGGTATTCCGGGGTGCGGCCAATCATCAGGCCGGCGATAAAGACCGCCAGCACCGCAAAGGCCAGCATGCCGTACAGCCCCGAGCCCACGCCTCCGTAGACCACTTCGCCCAACTGCATCTGCAGCATCGGCGGCAGCCCGCCCAGGGCGCTGAATGAGTCATGCATGCCGTTCACGGCGCCGCAGGAAGCCGCCGTGGTGATGATGGCAAAGAGCGAGGTGGCCGCGATGCCAAAGCGCGACTCTTTGCCTTCCATGTTGCCGCCCGGTGTCAATGCGGAAAGCGCGCTGTCCGCGCCAGCTTGCGCTGCCATGGGGTTGGGCTGCTGTTCGAAATAGGCGGTGGTCAGCGCGAAGACGGCGAACAGCACCGTCATGGCCGCCAGGATGGCGATACCCTGGCGGCGGCTGCCGACCATTTCGCCAAACGCAAAGCAGAGCGCGGCGGGAATGGCCAGTATGGCCAGCATCTCCAGGAAGTTCGACAGCGGCGTGGGGTTCTCGAACGGATGCG
This sequence comes from Achromobacter spanius, assembly GCF_003994415.1. Classification (NCBI taxonomy): domain Bacteria; kingdom Pseudomonadati; phylum Pseudomonadota; class Betaproteobacteria; order Burkholderiales; family Alcaligenaceae; genus Achromobacter; species Achromobacter spanius. The sequence continues at coordinate 1,355,250 of NZ_CP034689.1, forward strand.
CCGAGTTTGTATTGAAGAAGCCGCCGCCATTGGTGCCCAGCAGCTTGATGGCTTCCTGCGAGGCCACGGGACCCATCGCCAGCGTCTGCGTCGAGGTAGTCACGGGATCCATCAAGGGCTGGCCCGCGGCATCAAGCACGGGCTGGCCTTCCGCATTCATGCGCGGCTGCTCGTAATGCAGGGTTTGTACGGTTTGTACGTCTTGATAGGGGCTGAAGTTCTGGATGACGCCCTGGCTTACCAGTGCAAGCGCCAGTACGAAGGACAGCGGCAGCAGCACATACATCGTGCAACGGACCATATCCGCCCAGAAGTTGCCGATCGTGGCGGAGCTGTGCCGCGACAAACCGCGTATCAGCGCAAACAACACGGCGATGCCGGTGGCGGCGGACACGAAGTTCTGCACCGTCAGCGCCAGCATCTGCGTCAGGTAGCTCATCGTGGATTCGCCGCCATAGCCTTGCCAGTTGGTGTTGGTGACAAAGCTGATGGCGGTGTTGAGCGCCGAATCCGGGGTGACGGGGCCCATGGCGGCGGGATTCAGCGGCAGCATGCCTTGCAAGCGTTGCAGGCCATAGACCATCGCAACGCCGATCAAGTTGAAGGCCAGCACTGCCAGCGCATAGCGCTTCCAACCCATTTCGGCCTGCGGGTCGATGCCGGCAAGCCGATAAATGCCGCGTTCCAGGGGGCGGCCCCAGGCGGTCAGCCTGGATTGACCGTTTTCCATGGCAATGCGGATATAGCGCCCCAGCAGCGGCGCGATCGCAAGCAGGACTGCCAGGTACAAGACCAGCAGTCCGATGAATTCGGCGGTCATCAGAATTTCTCCGGTTTGAACAGCGCCACCAGCAGGTAGACGAACAGCGCCGCGGCCGTCAGGCCGCTGAATGCATAGAGCCAGTTCATGACGGCTCTCCCGACGACAAGCCGGCGCAGAACTGCAACAGGCCGAATGTCAGCCCAGCCATGACGGCAAAGGCGGCGATATAGATGGCATCCACGTTTTTCCTCCCGGGAGCGGCGCTCCCTTCGAACGACGGGCCTGCGCGGCAAAAGCGGATGCGCGCCGGGGCAGGCCAGGTGACCAAAGCAGGACACCGGCAGGTTACGGAGCGGGGGGTAAAAACGGGATATAGCTTCGCGGGCGGGGTGTAAACAAGAAATAAACGTCGCCGGAATCCATGCGGCCCCTGGTGAAATACAGCCGCCCGCATGCCGGGCGCGCCGCGCCCGATTCCGGGCATGACGTGGTGGCAAGCGTCATATTCCGGGACGGGAGAGATTCCTGAATTCGGCTCAATTCCGGGATTTCAGCCAGAAAATCCCAATATTTAGAACTTTGTGGTCATTTCGCACCATGATGGGGCATGGAATATGTAAATGAATGCTCCGTCTTAGGGCATTCCCCTAGTGTGACAATCCCGCACATGGTGCAGAATCTCTTCCCATGCAGGTGAGGAGACAAAGCCCTGCATGGGCAAATACCGGCGGCACCGGTACATAAAAAAAGTAAAGCAGTACTCAAAAAAAGCAAAACGCACAACGGCTGGCACCAGGCAGTGCCAGCCGTTGTCGCATAAAAAGCCTGAATTTCTGCCGCAAGGGCTTTTCAGACGCAGCGTTTCGCGCTATCCAGGTAGGGTCTGAAAACATCCTAGCTATGCCGAAATCCAGCGCACCTCTTTCTGTTTCCACCCCGACTCCCTATTGGCGCCGCAACTTGCGGCTGATTCTGTTGCTGCTTGCCGTCTGGGCGGCGCTGACATTCGTGCCCACCTTCTTTGCGCGCTGGCTCAGCTTTGATTTCATCGGCTGGCCGTTCGCCTTCTGGATGGCGGCTTATGGCGCACCCCTGGCTTACCTGGTCATCATTGGTATCTACGCCCGGATCATGAACAGCGCTGATGAGTTGGCTGAAGAGCAAGCCGACTCTGCCGGGGGAGACCGCTGATGCCGTTTTTCAGCGGGGACACGCCCCAGGAATTCAGGATCCGGCTGCGGCGTATCTACGTGCTGTACACGGCGGGTTTTGCGCTGATGATCCTGATGCTGGCGCTGGCCGAAGTGCTGGGCATGCCGCGCAACTGGATCGGCTATGTGTTCCTGCTGGTCACGGTGAGCCTGTACGCGGGTATCGGCATCGTCTGCCGCACGTCCGATCAGGTGGAATACTACGTGGCCGGGCGGCGCGTGCCCGCCATCTACAACGGCATGGCCACCGCCGCCGACTGGATGTCGGTAGCGTCCTTCATCGGCGTGGCGGGCACGCTGTACCTGACGGGATATGGCGGCCTGGCCTACATCATGGGCTGGACGGGCGGCTATGTGCTGGTCGCCACGCTGCTGGCGCCGTACCTGCGGCGTTTCGGGCAATACACCATCCCCGACTTCATGGGCGCGCGCTACGGCGGCAACATGCCGCGCCTGGCCGGCGTGGCCTGCGCCATCCTGTGCTCGTTCACGTATCTGGTGGCGCAGATCTACGGGGTGGGCATCATCACCACGCGCATGACCGGCATTTCTTTCGAGCTGGGTATTTTCGTTGCGCTGGGCGGCATGCTGGTGTGTTCGTTCCTGGGCGGCATGCGTGCCGTTACGTGGACGCAGGTGGGGCAGTACATCATTCTGGTCATTGCCTACCTGGTGCCGGTGGTGTGGTTGTCGGTCAAGCATACGAACATGCCCGTGCCGCAGTTGTCCGCCGGCGTGGTGCTGCAGCAGGTGACCGAAAAAGAGGTCTATCTGCAGAACGATCCCTCCGAAATCGAGGCGCGCGGGCTGTGGCAGCAGCATGCCGATGAGATGGCCAAGCGGGTGCAGGCGCTGCCGGAATCCTGGACGCTGGAAAAAGACAAGCTGCGCAGCCGTCTGGCGCAATTGAACGCGTCCGACGCGCCCATGGTCGACATCCGTTCGGTCGAGCGCGAACTGGCGGCTTACCCCGCCAGCGTTGAAGATGCGCGCGTGGCCTGGTCGCAGGCGCGCGCCACCTACGAGGCGCGGGCCGCGCCGGCCACGCCGCACGCCGAACCGTTCCCGGCCAAAGACCCCGAAGAACAGCGCAACATGCGCGTCAACTTCCTGGCGCTGGTGCTGTGCCTCATGCTGGGCACGGCGGGCATGCCGCACATTTTGATGCGCTCATACACCACGCCCTCGGTGATCGAGGCGCGCAAATCGGTGTGCTGGTCGCTGCTGTTCATCCTGCTGCTGTACTTCATGGCGCCCGCGCTGGCGCTGCTGGTCAAGTACGAGGTCTATACCCAAGTGGTGGGCTCCAACTTCCTGAGCCTGCCCAACTGGGTGCACGCCTGGAGCGCGGTCGACAGCAACCTGCTGGATGTCACCGACATCAACCGCGACGGCGTGGTGCAGCTAAGCGAAATCAGCATTGGGGCGGACGTCGTGGTGCTGGCCATGCCGGAAATCGGCGGCCTGCCTTATGTGATCTCGGGCCTGGTCGCGGCGGGCGGCTTGGCCGCGGCCCTGTCCACGGCCGACGGGCTGCTGCTGACTTTGTCCAATTCCTTGTCGCATGACATGTGGTACCGGATGGTGTCCCCGCGCATGTCGGCCGCGCGCCGGGTGATGGTGTCGAAGATCCTGCTGCTGGTGGTGGCGTTTGGCGCGGCTTGGGTAGCGGCGCGCAAACCCGCCGACATTCTGTTCATGGTGTCGGCGGCGTTCTCGTTCGCGGCCTCGTCGTTCTTTCCCGCGCTGGTGATGGGCGTGTTCTGGCGCCGCGCCAACAAATGGGGCGCTACCTTGGGCATGGCGGCGGGCTTGTTGGTGACCTTCGCCTATATGACCTACACGCATCCGTGGCTGCGTGAATCGGTGCTGGGCATTTCGCGCTCGCAGCCGGTGGATTTGTGGTGGGGCATACAGCCGATCGCGGCGGGCGTGTTCGGGGCGCCGGTGGCCTTTCTGACGATCATCGTGGTGTCCTTGCTGACCCCTCCACCCGACAGCGCGACGGTGGCGCTGGTGGATTATCTGCGCCGCCCTGGCGCGACCCGGCCGCCCGCCGAAAGTACCTAGAGATCAGCTAAGAACGCCTAAGGGGCTTTGCAGGCGTTCGGTTGGCGGTTATCGGGGTTTGTGCAGGCCTGCCAGACCGGGTCGGGCAGGGCTTGCAGCAGGGTGTAGATCTGCCCCGGCGCCCACAGCCATTGCACGCCGCCGGGGTGTCGGCCCGCTGCCTCCCAGACCTGACGGCGCTGTGCGGCGCTTAGCGTGAAGCGGCCATTCGGGCCGCTGTTGCCCTGCGCGAGCACGGCGGTGGGATCCCGGCGGGCGGCGTAGACCTCGCGACCATCTCCCTTGGGCTGCACGATGGCCCAGTCGTAGTGGAACGACGCCAATGCCGGCGCCGCCCAGTCCGGGCCGGGCAGCACCAGGATGGAATATTCCGACGCGTGCTCCAGGTGGGGCAAGCCCAGCACCACCTTGTCGTTGTCCCAATCCAGCCGTTGGCGCAGAGTGCGCTGGCCAGGCTTGCCTTGCGTGTCGAACTCCCTGACCTCAATCGCGTCGCCTTGCCTTTCCACGTAGGAAATCGTGCGCAGCAGGCGGCCTGCCGTATTGTGCACATAGCGCATCAGTGGCTGCGAGGGTTTGTTGCAGGCCTTGGCGCCATGTTCGGCCAGCCAGCCGTTGCGGTCATAACGCAGGCAGTAATGTTGGGTGGGGTTGGAGCGGCCCGCCGCATTACGCGAGCGCAGTTCGTAGCCGCTAAGCCTGCCCGCGTCGTCGTAGAGAAAGCGCGTTTCATTGTCAGGCATGGGCAGCGAGGACTGTCCGGATTCCATCGCCTCGTGGATGGCGCGCGCACTGTATTCGGCGATGCCGCAAACGTGCTTGACGCCATCCGGGCCGCGTTCAAATCGCAGCAGAGTCGGGCCGATGGTGGCGCCCGGTTCGGCGGTGTACACGGACCAGTCCACGGCTTCGGCCCAGATATACGGCGTGGCGCGCGGGCCGGTTCGTACGCCCACGGGAGGCTCCCAGGTCTTGATGCGCGAGCCATCCAGCGCCAGCAGTGTGTTGGTGTCGTTCAAGCGCACGTTGGCAACCACGGTTTCCCGTTGGCCGGATGCCGCCATGGGCTGGCACAGTGCGTGCGCGAAGGGGGGCGCCAGCGATAGCGTGGCCACGGCAAGCAGGCGCAGGGCAGACTTAATACGCGGCATTGTGCAAATAGACGATCAGGCCCCAGAGTTCGCTGCTGACGCCGCCCAGACGCAAGGCGCCTTGGTCGGTCTGCATCAGCAGGAAGGGGTAAGCCTTGCGCTCCAGCTTGCCGGGCGGGGGCAGCCGGTAGGGCGTGAAATGGTCGGGCGACAGCAGGTACGTGTTGGTCATGTCGCCCACGTCCACATGCAGATACCAGACGGTCAGGTCGCCGACGTCAAGCGCCGGGTCTGTCTCGGGGTAGAGGCCGCCTTGGCCGGCCGGAATGCCGCTTTCCAAGACGCCCAGGAACACGCGGCGCGGTCCGGTTTGGGAAATGTACGACCCGTCCTTGGCGCGCCGCGCAAAGCTCTGGCGGATGAAGCCGGCGGCTCGGGAGCCGGGCACGACCGTGCGCGCGAACATCTCGTCCAATTGGGCGTCGCTAAGCGGGCGCCGCGTGGCGGACAGCCGGTCGAGATCTTGTGTGAAGTCTTTCAGCCACGCGCGGTAGCGGGCGAGTTCGGCGGCGCGGTTGAAGTCCTGCGTGGCGGCGGTGGCGGTCGGCAGGTAGCCCAGATAAGTTAGGCAGGCCAAGCAAAGCCAGGCGGCCAGCCAGCGCCACGACGAGAGCCGTCCAAGCGTTCCCGTGCGCGCCGTCAATGCGAGACCGATTTCGAAAACACGTTCATCACCACCACGCCCGCGATGATGAGGCCGATGCCGATCAGCGCGGGCGTGTCCAGATGCTGCTTGAACAGCACGGCGCCCACGATGGAGATCAGCACGATGCCCACACCAGACCAGATGGCGTAGGCGATGCCGACCGGAATTTCACGAAGCGTCAGCGACAGGAAGTAGAACGAGATCAGATAGCCGAACACGGTGATGAGGGACGGCATCAGGCGGGTGAAGCCTTCGGAGCCCTTCAACGCGCTGGTGGCGAAGATCTCGGCGATGATCGCCACGCCCAGGTATAGCCATTTCATTTGCGCTGTCCTTCGGATTGCCGCAGCAGCACCAGCAGCGCGCCCGCGCCGCCTTCGCGTTCGGGCGCTTCGGAAAACGCCAGTACCTCGTTCTTCTGCACCAGCCAGGTGCGCGCCTTGTCTTTCAACACCGGTTCCAGGCCTTCAGAGCCATAGCCCTTGCCGTGCACGATACGCACGCAGCGGATGCCGTGATCCTGGCATTCATCCAGGAACGACAGCAGCGCGTGGCGCGCCTGTTCCACGCGCAAGCCGTGCAGGTCCAGTTCGGCGCCCGCGCGCCATTGGCCGCGCCGCAGATTGCGCGCGGTATCCGGCGCCGCGTCGCTGCGCACGAAAGCGGTGCCGCCTTCGGAAAGCAGATGCGTGATTTCGCCGCCATCTGACACGCCGATATCGGCGCGTGACGGCGTTTCGCCCAGCGCGTTGGCCCGGCGCAGCGCGGGCGCGGGCTCCGCCGCGGGCTTGTGTTCCACCCGGGCGGCCTGCTTGATCGGCGTGACCGACTTCATGGTGCGCTGAAACGCCGCCATGTCGTCCATGGGGGCGGTTTCAGGCTTCTTCAGCACGGCCACCCGCTTGGCGAGCGCTTCGCGTTCGCGCTCGGCTTGCAGGTCTTTCTTCAGGCGTTTCAGGTCGGCCAGGCCGACCTTACTGCCCCGCATTCTCCAACCACCGTTGCGCGTCCAGGGCGGCCATGCAGCCCGTGCCGGCGCTGGTGATGGCTTGGCGGTAGACGTGGTCCTGCACGTCGCCAGCGGCGAACACGCCCGGAACGGACGTCATCGTGGCCATGCCGGACAAGCCGCTCTTGGTGACGATGTAGCCGTCTTTCATTTCCAGTTGGCCCTGGAAGATTTCGGTGTTGGGCTGATGGCCGATGGCGATGAAGGCGCCCGTGACGGGCATGTCTTCGGTGGCGCCAGTGTCCACGTGGCGTACGCGCACGCCAGTTACACCGCTGTCGTCACCCAGCACTTCTTCCAGGGTGTGGAACAGCTTCAGTTCCATGTTGCCGTTCTCGACCTTGGACATCAGCTTGTCGACCAGGATGGGTTCGGCGCGGAACTTGTCGCGGCGATGGATCAGAGTGACCTTGCGGCAGATGTTGGACAGGTACAGGGCTTCTTCGACGGCGGTGTTGCCGCCGCCCACCACGACCACGTCCTGGTTGCGGTAGAAAAAGCCGTCGCAGGTGGCGCAGCCGGACACGCCGCGGCCCATGAAGGCCTCTTCAGAGGGCAGGCCCAGGTATTTGGCCGATGCACCGGTGGCGATGATGAGGGCGTCGCAGGTGTAGATCTTGCCCGTGTCGCCCGTCAGCGTGAAGGGACGCTTGGACAGATCCACCTTGGCGATGTGGTCGAACAGCATTTCGGTGTTGAAGCGTTCGGCGTGCTTCTGGAAACGCTGCATCAGGTCGGGGCCCTGGACGCCATCCGCGTCGGCCGGCCAGTTATCGACGTCCGTGGTGGTCATCAACTGGCCGCCTTGGGCCAGGCCGGTCACCAGGACGGGGCTCAGGTTGGCGCGTGCCGCATAGACGGCCGCCGTGTAACCGGCGGGGCCGGAACCGAGTATCAAAACTTTAGCGTGCGTGGGCGTGGACATGGGCGGGTATCTTTAGGTTAACGCCCAATTATAATGAGCCGCATGCCGCGTATCTCGACTGCTTCCCCGCGCGCCTCGCGCAACACCCGCAACGGTCCTTCGCCGCTACAAACGCGTATCTCCGCGTTGCTGCGCGAAGCCCGCTGGATCCTATTTGCCGCCCTGGCGGCCTGGCTCACCCTGGTGCTGGCCACCTGGAGCGCGTCCGACCCAGGCTGGTCGCATTCGGTGCCCGGCGACGTCGTGCGCAACCATGGCGGCCGGTTGGGCGCCTATTTGGCGGACATCCTGCTTTATCTGTTTGGTTTTTCCGCCTGGTGGTGGGTCATCCTGCTGCTGCACCGGGTTCGGGCGGGCTATCGTCGCCTGGCCAGCCAGCTTAAGGTAACTAATAGTAAGCAGCCGGAAGTGCTGCCGCGTGTCCATTGGGAAGAGGGCATCGGCTTTTTCCTGCTGCTGATAGGGTCGTTGGGCATGGAAGCCCTGCGCCTGGCCAGCCACGGCACGCATCTGCCCGGCGCGTCTGAAAGCGCTAGCGGCGCGGGCGGCGTCATCGGCCACATGCTGGCCGATCTGATCAGCCGCAGCATCGGCTTCACCGGCAGCACGCTGGCCTTCCTGGTCATGCTGGCCATCGGCCTTAGCCTGTTCTTTTCGTTCTCGTGGTTGGCCGTGGCCGAGCGCGTGGGCGCGTGGCTGGAAGGCCTGGTGCGCCGCGTTCGCGATTCCTACGCCGCGCGCGAAGACCGCAAGGTGGGTCAGGTGGCCAAGGCCGTGCGTACGGAACAGGTCGTGGCCAAGCAGGAAAAGCTGGTGCACGAGCAGCCGGTGCGGATCGAACCCGCCATTACCGTCGTGCCCAAGTCCGAACGCGTGGAAAAGGAAAAGCAGCAGTCGCTGTTCTTTGCGCCTTCCGGTGGGGCCGAGGGCGATCTTCCCGCCATCAGCCTGCTGGACCCGCCGCTGACCAACCAGGAAACCGTCTCTGCCGAGACCATCGAATTCACGTCGCGCCTGATTGAAAAGAAGCTGGCCGACTTCGGCGTGTCCGTCACCGTGGTGGCGGCCCAGGCCGGCCCGGTCATCACGCGCTATGAAATCGAACCGGCCACCGGGGTCAAGGGTAGCCAGATCGTGAACCTGGCCAAGGACCTGGCGCGCGCGCTAAGCCTGGTCAGCATCCGGGTGGTGGAAACCATTCCGGGCAAGAACCTGATGGGCCTTGAACTGCCCAACCCGCGCCGCCAGATGGTGCGCCTGTCCGAGATCCTGGGGTCGCAGACCTATCACGCCAGCCATTCGGTGGTGACCATGGCGCTGGGCAAGGACATCGCCGGCAACCCCGTGGTGGCTGACTTGGCCAAGATGCCCCACCTGCTGGTGGCCGGTACCACCGGTTCAGGTAAGTCGGTGGGGATCAACGCCATGATCCTGTCGTTGCTCTACAAGGCCGATGCGTCGCATACCCGCTTGATCCTGATCGACCCGAAGATGCTTGAAATGAGCGTCTACGAAGGGATTCCGCACCTGCTGGCGCCGGTTGTCACCGACATGCGCCAGGCCGCCAACGCGCTGAACTGGTGCGTGGGCGAAATGGAAAAGCGCTATCGCCTGATGAGCAAGATGGGCGTGCGCAACCTGGCGGGCTACAACACCAAGATCCGCGACGCCATCAAGCGCGAGGAGCCCATCCCCAATCCGTTCTCGCTGACGCCCGACCAGCCCGAACCGCTGGCGCCGTTGCCCACCATCGTGGTGGTCATCGACGAGTTGGCTGACCTGATGATGGTGGTGGGCAAGAAGATCGAAGAACTGATCGCCCGCCTGGCGCAGAAGGCGCGCGCCGCCGGCATTCATTTGATCTTGGCCACGCAACGCCCCAGCGTGGATGTCATTACCGGCCTGATCAAGGCCAACATCCCGACGCGTATCGCGTTCCAGGTGTCGTCCAAGATTGATTCCCGCACCATTCTTGACCAGATGGGCGCCGAAACCCTGCTGGGCCAGGGCGACATGCTCTACATGCCGCCGGGCACCGGGCTGCCGGTGCGCGTGCACGGCGCGTTCTGCAGCGATGACGAAGTGCACCGCGTGGTGGAAAACCTGAAGGCGCAGGGCGAGCCGAATTACATCGAAGGGCTGCTGGAAGGCGGCGTCGAGGGCGACAACGGCGAAGGCGCCAGCAGCGTCACCGGCATCGGTGGCGACGCGGAGTCCGACCCGATGTACGACCAGGCCTGCGAAGTGGTGCTCAAGCACCGCCGCGCGTCGATTTCGCTGGTGCAGCGCCACTTGCGCATTGGTTACAACCGCGCGGCTCGCTTACTTGAGCAGATGGAGCAATCGGGTATGGTGTCGGCGATGCAGTCCAATGGCAACCGCGAGATCCTGGTCCCCGCCGCTGCCGCTGCCCGAGAGGAAGCATGATGAAAACGTTTCGCCGCCTGGCCGTTGTCGCTGCCCTGAGCCTGGCGCCCGCGCTGTCGTTTGCCGCCAGCGCGCAAGAGCAGTTGAAGTCGTTCGTGACCACGGTCACGTCGGCCACGGGTTCGTTCTCGCAGTACACGGTGAACAACCAGGGCCGCACGCAGCCCGCGCAAACCGGTGTGTTCTCGTTCCAGCGTCCGGGCAAATTCAAGTGGGCGGTGCAGAAGCCCTATGAACAACTGGTGGTGTCCGACGGCCGCGTGCTGTTCCAGTTCGACCCCGACCTGGCGCAAGTCACCGAACGCAAGGTCGACGCCGCCATCGGCACGTCGCCCGCCGCGATCCTGTTCGGTTCGGGTTCGCTTGAGCAGTCGTTCGATGTGTCGGCCTTGCCGTCCAAGGACGGCGTAGACTGGCTGCGCGCCAAGCCCCGCACGGCAGATGCCGGCTTTTCACGCGTGGATATCGGCATGAAGGACAACTTGCCCGTGCGCGTGGAATTGTTGGATTCGTTCGGCCAAACCACGCGCGTTGACCTATCGGCGATTAACGCCAACCCCACGCTACCCGCCAAGGAATTCCAGTTCACGGCGCCCAAAGGCGTGGACGTCGTGAAAATGTAGGATGGGTGAAGCGCGGGAGATTGGCCGCAAGAACCCCGGCGTCGAACGCGCGTAACCCATCAGACGAAGGTGGAGGTATGGCCGGCCCCCAGAAGAATTGGGCCGGTGTTTGATGGGTTACGCGCGTTCAAAGCCGGGGTTCTTGCCCCTTGCCTTCCGCGCTTCACCCATCCTACGACACCCCCGCGCTAGCCGGTTACGGCCGCTTGTACGCTACGCAATCCACTTCCACCTTGGCGTCCACCATCAGGCTGGACTGCACGCAGGCGCGGGCGGGTGGGTTTTCGCCGAAGTATTCCTTGAAGACCTTGTTGAACGACGGGAAATCGCGCGCGTCGTCCAGCCAGACGCCGCAACGGACCACGTGTTCCGGGCCGTAGCCGGCTTCCTTCAAGATGCCCAGCAGTTGCTGGATCGCCTTGTGGCATTGCGCGACGATGCCGCCTTCAATCACTTCCCCGTTTTCCATCGGCACCTGGCCTGACACGTGCAGCCAGCCATCGGCGGCGACCGCGCGCGCAAACGGCATATGCGAACCGCCTTGGCCGGTGCCGCCGGCGACGCCGTAGCGGGTGATGCCGTTGTTGTCGGGGGTGGGGGTATTGCTCATGTATGCACTCCTTAAATTTGGGTGGATGCGGAAGAATAGGGCGATGCGGCGGCAAAACTGGCGCGCAAATCGCCGTTGCGTGGCAGCCAGCGGCCGGCGCGCTCGCCCGTGGGTTGCCCGTGCCGATAGGACAGCGCGCCGTTGACCCACACGGCCTCGATGCCCGCGGCGGTTTGCACAGGGGCGGCGAACGTAGCGCGGTCGATGACGGTGTCCGGGTTGAACAGCACCAAATCGGCGTGATAGCCCTCGCGCACCAGCCCGCGATCAGCCAGGCCGAAGCGCGCGGCGGACAGGCCCGTCATCTTGTGCACGGCCTGGATCAGCGGTAACAAGCCCACGTCGCGGCTGTAGTGGCCCAGCACACGCGGGAAGGCGCCCCACAAGCGCGGATGCGGCATCGGGTCGTTGGGCAGGCCGTCCGAGCCCACCATCGTCAGTGGGTGCGACAGCACGCGGCGCACGTCGTCCTCGTGCATGTTGTGATAGACGGCGCCGGCCGGTTGCAGGCGGCGCGCGGCATCCATCAAGGACACGCCCCAGTCGGCCGCAATGTCGGCCAGCTTGCGGCGGGCTTGCTCGGGATGCGGCACCGACCACGTAATGTCGATATCGAACTCGTCGGTGACCTGCTTCAAGTCCAGCGTGGACGAGCTGGCCGAATAGGGATAGCAGTCGCAGCCCACATGCTGCATGCGGCCGGCGTTCTCCAGCGCAAACAGCACTTCCTTCGTTCGGCCCCAGTTGCCCGCGCCCGCGCATTTCAGGTGCGACACCACCACCGGCACGCGGGCGTGCTGGGCGATGTCGAAGGCTTCCTGCATGGCGTCAAGAATGGCCGCGAATTCAGAACGCAGATGCGTTGTGTACAGCGCGCCGAATTCGTCCAACGCCTCGGCCAGCAGCTTGACCTCGTCCGTGTCCGCCTCGATGGCGGAGGCGTAGGCCAGGCCCGTGCTCAGGCCGATGGCGCCATGTGCCAGCGCCTCGCGCAGTTGCTCGCGCATGGCCAGCACTTCGTCGCGGGTGGCGACCCGGTCCAGGCGGTCCATGTGATTGCTGCGCAGCGCGGTGTGGCCCACCAGCGCGGCCACGTTGACCGCGGGCCGGGCCGCTTCGATGGCGCGCGTGTAGTCGCTAAAGCTGGGGTAGGCAAAGTCCTCGCGGCTACCCAGCAGGTTCATCGGGTCTGGCGGTTCGGCGCGCAGCGACACGGGCGACGCGCTGATGCCGCAGTTGCCCACCACCACGGTCGTCACGCCCTGCGACAGCTTGGGCAGCATGCCCGGCGTGCGGATGACGTTGGTGTCGTCGTGCGTATGCACGTCGATAAATCCGGGGGCCAGGGCCAGGTCGGTGCCGTCGATGATCTGGCGGGCTTGCGCGCCGGGCAGGGCGCCAATGGCTTTGATGCGGCCATCGGCCAGGGCAACGCTGGCGCGGTATTCGGGGCCGCCCGTGCCGTCCAGGACACGGACGTTGCCGATAAGGGTGTCGTACATCTTGGGTTCCAGGTTCAATCGCCCAGCGGTAAACGGTTGGGACCGCCGCGATGCTCGTCCAGCGCCAGCTTGATGCGGCGCAGCCGTTCGCGGTTTTCCTCTTGGTTCAGCATGGCCAGTTCGGTCGATAGCAGGTCAATGGCCAGCATCATCGCGTAGCGCGATGCCGAGGGTTTGTAGATGAAGTCGGTTTCGTCCGTGCGGATGGGCAGCACCACGTCGGCCAGCTTGGCCAGCTCGGACGTGGCGTCGGTAATGGCGACGATGCGGGCGCGGTACTGCTTCACGATGCGCGCCGCCCCGATGATTTCCGGCGTCAGGCCCGATGCCGACAACACCAGCACGGCGTCGCGCTCGTCCAGCGTGGCGGCCACCATGCGCAGCAGCACGGCGTCGCTGTACACCGCGATGGGGTAGCCCAGCCGCACCAGCCGCGATTGCACTTCCTGCGCCAGCACGGCGGACGCGCCGCCCATGCCGAACACGTAGATCATCCGTGCGCCATCCACGATGGAGGCCGCCTGTTCGAAAAGCTGCTCGGTAAACGTGGGCAGATGCGCGCGCAGCGTGCTTTCGATGTCGGCGTAGATGCGCGCGTAGAAGGTGCTTTCCTCGGCCGGCGCGCTGGGGTCAAGAAAGCGGCTGCCCACCGTGCTGGCCTGCGCCAATTTCATTTTTAGGTCGCGGGTGTCGTCGCAACCCACGGTGCGCGCAAAGCGGGAAATCGTGGCGATGCTGACGCCGGCCTTGGTGGCCAGTTGGTCCACGGTGGCGCTGGCGCTCCAGATGATGTCGTCAAGAATGGCGTCGGCCACCTTGCGTTCGGTCACGCTCAATGCGTCCCGCCGACTGCGTATCTGGAAGACGATGTCGCGGATGATGTTCATGTGGGGTTCCTGGGTCGGATCGTTTGGTGCAGTGGCTAGGCTGCCAGCTCGGGGGCGTCAAGGCGCGTACAGGCCACAAAGTGGCCCGGACCCACTTCCACCGCTTGCGCCTCGATGGTGGCGCAGGCGTCGGTGGCGTGGGGGCAACGTGTGCGGAACACGCAGCCGGACGGCGGATTGATCGGGCTGGGGATGTCGCCCTTGAGCAGAATACGCGAACGCGGCGCACGCGGATCCGGTACGGGCGCGGCCGACAGCAGCGCGCGAGTATAGGGGTGGCGCGGGCGTGCGTAGACTTCGCTGGTGGGGCCGCGCTCCATGACACGGCCCAGGTACATCACGACCACTTCGTCGCACAGGTAGTCCACCACGGCCAGGTCATGGGCCACGAACAGCATCGTCAGGCCCAGGTCGCGTTGCAGGTCTTGCAGCAGGTTCAGCACCTGCGCCTGCACCGACACATCCAGCGCCGACACGGGTTCGTCCGCCACGATGAAGTCGGGCTCAACCGCCAGGGCGCGTGCAATGCCGATGCGCTGGCGCTGGCCGCCCGAAAATTCATGCGGGTAGCGCCGGCTGTGGTCCGCGTTTAGGCCCACGCGCTCAAGCAGTTCGCCGATGCGGGCCGTGCGGCGGTGCTGCGCCAACTTGTGCGTGTCCAGCGCCTCGCCCAGGATCTCGGCCACCGTCATGCGGGGGTTGAGGCTGGCGTAGGGGTCCTGGAACACAATCTGCATGCGGCGGCGCCACGGCAGCATCTGCTTTTCGTTCAGATGCGTGATGTCCTGGCCGTCGAACAGCAGGCGGCCGGCGGTGGGCTTGAACAGGCGCAGCAAGGCGCGTCCCGTCGTGGTCTTGCCCGAGCCGGATTCACCGACCAGGCCAACGATGGTGTTGCGGGGCACGTCAAAGCTGACGCCGTCCACCGCGCGCACGACGGGCGCATGACGCGCTTGCGAGGTGGGGAAGTGGACTTTCAGATCTTCAATGCGGACCAGCGGGTCTTCGGCCCGCACGGTGGCTTGGGGGCTAGTCATATCGGGTTCACCTTGATGCAGCGCGCGCGGTGTTCGGCCTGCACGGCCACCAAATCGGGCACGGCGGCGCGGCAATCGTCGGCTGCCATGTCGCAGCGCGGCGCGAACGTGCAGCCCGCCGGTAGCGACAGCACGCTGGGCACGTTGCCCGGGATGGCGCGCAGGCGCTCACCGGAAGCCAGCAGCGCCGCCGTGGGCAGACAGGACAAGAGGCCGCGGGTATACGGATGCGTGGGCTTTTCGAACAGGTCGTACACGCCCGCGTCTTCCACCACGCGCCCGGCGTACATGACCGCCACGCGATGCGCGATTTCCGCCACCACGCCCAGGTTGTGCGTGATGAACAGAATGCTCATGTTCATCTCTTTTTGCAGCCGGCGCAGCAGGTCAAGAATCTGCGCCTGCACGGTGACGTCCAGCGCGGTGGTGGGTTCATCGGCGATCAGCACCGCCGGGTTGCAGGCCAGTGCCAGTGCAATCATCACGCGCTGGCGCATGCCGCCCGACATCTGGTGCGGGTATTCATTGACGCGCCGGTCGGCGGCGGGAATCTCCACGCGTTCCAGCATTTCGCGGGCGCGCTTGATGGCTGCCGCGTAGGATCCGCCTTCGTGCTGCAACACGGCTTCGGCGATCTGGTCGCCCACCGTGTACAGCGGGTTCAGGCTGGTCATGGGCTCCTGGAAGATCATGGCGATTTCCGCGCCGCGTATCTTTTGCAGGGTGGTGGACGACGCATGGGCCAGATCATGCTGCACGCCCTGGCGGTCGCGGAACAGGATCTTGCCCGCTTCGATGCGGCCCGCCGGCTTGGGCAACAGGCCCATGATGGACAGGCTGGTCACGGATTTACCGGAACCGGATTCGCCCACGATGGCCAGCGTTTCACCGCGGGCCAGGTCGAAGGTGACGCCGTCCACGGACTTGGCGATACCGTCGCGGCTGTGGAACCAGGTCTTGAGCCCTTCCACGGACAGCACGACGTCTCGGGTGCTTGCCGTCATGATTACAGCTCCTTGCGCAGGCGTGGGTCGAGTACGTCGCGTAGTCCGTCGCCCACCAATTGCAGCGACAGCACGGACAGCACAATGGCGATGCCGGGAAAAACCATGATCCAGTCGGCCGAGCCCATGTACTGCTGGCCGGCGTTGATCATGGTGCCCCAGGTGGGAATGTCGGGCGAAACGCCCACGCCCAGGAACGACAGGCCGGCTTCGGCCAGGATCGCGTAGGCGAAGATGAACGTGCCTTGCACCAGAATGGGCGACACCAGGTTGCGCAGCACGTGCACGGTGACGATGCGCCAGGTGGGCACGCCCAGCGCACGGGCGGCTTCCACGAAAGGCAGTTCACGTATCACCAGCGTCGAGGCGCGCACGATGCGGGCCAGGCGCGGCGTGTAGACGATGCCCAGCGCAATCACCACGTTGATCAGCGACGGCCCCAGCGCCGCCACCAGCGAGATCGCCAGCAGGATGTCCGGGAAGGCCATCATGGCGTCGATCAGGCGCGACACGAACTTGTCGGCCGAGCGGAAGAAACCCGCGATGAGCCCCAGCGCAATGCCCAGCACGCTGGACACGATCACCACCGAAAAACCCACCATCAATGATAGGCGCCCGCCGTAGATGACGCGGCTGAACACATCGCGGCCGAAGTCGTCGGTGCCGAACCAGTGCGCGGCGCCCGGCGCTTTCAGCCGGTTCATGATGGACAGCTTGAAGGGGTCGTACGGGCTGACCCACGGCGCCAGCAGCGCGGCGGCCACCAGCACGATGATCACGATCAGGCTCAACAGCACGGTCTTGCGCGACACCAACAGGCGCAGCACCTGCCAGCGGTCGGCGCCGCCCGAGGATTGGGGAGAAGTTGCAATAGCCATATCAGTAGCGCACCCGGGGGTCGACCAGCAGGTACAGCAGGTCGATGATCAGATTGATCAGGACGTAGATGGCCGCGATGATCAGCAGCGCGCCCTGGATGACGGGATAGTCGCGGCGCAGCACGGCCGACACCACCAGGCTGCCCACGCCGGGCAGGCCGAACACGGTTTCGGTCACGACGGCGCCGCTGATCAAGAGCGCGGTGGTAAGCCCCAGCACGGTCAGGATGGGGATCAGCGCGTTGCGCACGGCGTGCTTCAGGATGACCTTGCTTTCCGGCAGACCCTTGGCCCGCGCGGTGCGCACGTAGTCGTCGCGCAGCACGTCCAGCATGCTGGCGCGGATGAAGCGAGTGATCAGCGCGGAATTCACCAGCCCCAGCACCACGGCGGGCAGGATCAAATGCGACAGGCGCGTGGCCAGCGATGCGTCCGGACCGCCATAGCCCGACACCGGCAGCCAGCCCAGCTTGACCGAGAAAATCTGCATCAGCAGCAAGCCCAGCCAGAAGCTGGGCACGCTGGAAGTAAACATCGAAAACGACAGCACCGACTGGTCCAGCGTGGTGCCGCGCTTGACCGCGGACAGAATGCCCACCGGCAGCGCGATGGCGCTGGCGATCAGCAGCGACATCAGCGTCAGAAGAATCGTGGGCTCGGCGCGGTCGGCCAAGGCGGATAGCACGGGCTTGTTCATGAAGATGGACTGGCCCAGATCGCCTTGCAGCAGCTTGCCCAGCCACGACACATATTGCAGCGCCATGGGCTGGTCCAGCCCCAACTGCGCGCGCAGCGCCGCGATGTCCTGCTGGCTGGCCTGCGGCCCAAGCATCACCGCGGCCGGGTCACCGGGCGTGACGCGAATAATGACGAACACAATGGTCGCGACGATAAACATCACAGCCACCAGCCCGACCAAGCGGTTTAAAAGATAACGCAACACGATAAAGTCCTAAAAAGCGTCATTCGACACGGCGACTGGTTCGGCACGGCGGCTCGTAGGATGGGTGGAGCGCGGCAGGCCGGTAATCAGAACAACGACGTCCATCGCGCGTAACCCATCAAGCAACGGTGATGTTGTGGCTGAAACCGTTAAGAACCCACCGCTGCTTGATGGGTTGCGCGCGGCAGGCAATCGGGTTCTTGCCCAGGGCATGCCGCGCTTCACCCATCCTACTTGGGGCTTTTCCAGGCGTTCCAGAAGAACGGCCAGGGGGCGGGGTACGTGCCTTGCAGCGACGGCGAGCGTGCGGACTGGGCGTTGAAGTCACCGACCTTCACGAACGGCACCTCGTCATACACGGCTTGCTGCACGTCGGCCCAGCGCTTGATGCGTTCTTCCTGCGTGCGGGCCTGGTTGAAAGCGTCCATGACTTGAGCGCGGCGCGGGGTGTCCCACCAGCCCGGCGCATCTTTCGACGGGAAGTCGATCAGCGCGGGTTCCGGCAGGAACACGCTGTGGGTGATGAAGATGTCCCACACGGCGGGGTCTTGGCGGCGCTGCGTCAGCGTGGCCCAGTCCACCACCTGCATGTCCACCGTGAAGCCGGCGGCCTTCAGGTATTCCGCGGCCACCAGCGCCATCTTGTAATGGAATTCGTACTGCTGGCTGGTCAGGATGCGGATCTTTTTGTCGGCGACATTGGCGCCGTCCAGCAGCTTCTTGGCAGCGGCGGAGTCGGCCTTGTTATAGACCTTGCCGCCCAGCGACGTGGCCCACGGATAGCCTTCCGGATACAGATCGCCGTTCAGCTTGTAGAAGTCCTTGTTGCCGAAGGCGGCGTACAGCATGTCTTCTTCGTTCAGCGCCAACTGCACGGCCTGGCGCACGGCCAGGTTGGACATGATGCCTTGCTTGGTGTTGAGCACCAGACGCGGCCAGCCGAAGGGCTTCAACATCACCGGATCAGAACGGCCCCCCTTGAGCTTTTCCAGCGCTTCCACGGGCAGCGAATCGACGTAGTCGAACTGGCCGGCGGCAGCGGCTTCGGAACGGGTGTTGGCGTTGCTGACCGGCACGAAGCGGATTTCGTCCAGGTACTGCTTGCGCGCGCCGCCATAACCATCGGGCTCGCCCTCGCGTTGCTTGTAGCCGTCGAAGCGCACCAGCTGGATGTATTGGTCCGGCATGCGGGCCTTCAACTGGTAAGGCCCCGTGCCGACGAATTCGGTCAGCACCGGCGCGATCTTGCTCTTGGGCATGATGACGGCCGCGGCGTTGTTCAGGGCCAGCAGGGCGGTCAGCGGCGCATAGGGTTGCTTCAGCGTGATGCGGATGGTGTTGGCGTCAGGCGCTTCAATGCTGCTGATGACCTTGGCCGCGCCCTTGCCGCGCGTGGCGGTTTCGGTCCAGCGCTTCAGGGACGCCAGCACGTCCGACGAATCCATCTTCGAACCATCATGGAAGGTGATGCCCTGGCGCAGCGGAATCGTGTAGACCAGGCCGTCGGGGGTGACGTCCGGCATCTTCTCGGCCAGCAGCGGCGTCAGGTTCCACTTGGCGTCGAAGGTGTAGAGCGTTTCAAAGAAATGCTGCGTCAGGATGCCCACCAGGTCGGCGGTGCTGCTCATCGGGTCCAGCGTGGGGGGTTCACCGATGGTGGCGACGGATATCGTGCCCCCCTTGACCGGCGTGGCACTCAGGGCGGGGGAGGTCAATGCGGTCAAGCCAATAGCGCCGGCCGCGAGCAGGCTGGTCAGCCCACTGCCTCGCCGGGAGGGTCGGAAGTTCATGATTCTCTCTCCAGAGGGTCAAAAACAGGTTGTCGCGTGTGATCGGAGTTGCGCCGTGGTCACGGGTGTGCAGCAGCCCCCTCGGGCCAGGCGCGGTGCGGCGTGCGGGGGCGTTCTAGAAAAAGGTTTCAGCGACGTCGGTGACGCGGTATTGCTCGTCCACCAGCAGCACCTGGCGCCACTTGTCGAACGTCAGGCAGGGGTGGGAAATGTCGAAGGCGATCATGTCGCCGACCTGGATGTCGTCGCCGTCGGCGATCTGCATGAAGGCATGCTGGTCCATCATGGCGGTCAGCTTCCAGGCTTGCGGCGCCGCGCTGGGCGTGTCTTGGTCGGGCCGCGTCAGGTCGGGCCGCGTCAGGCCGGGCCGGAAGTGCAGGGCGGGTGTGGGCAGGCCGGCGTCAAACGCGGCGTCGCGCTTGCCCAGGGCAATGATGGCGCGGCCGGGTTCGGGCAGTGATTGCACATAGGCCCAGACCTGCAAGGCGGGCAAGAGGCCCGGTTCCATCTTTTGCGCCACGGGGTTGTGGGCGTTGATGCGTTCAGCCGCCGAGCGGTAGACGCCCACGTCGTGCGACAGGTAGCAACCGGGGCGCAGCACCACTTCCAGCGGCGCGCCGATATCCAGTTGCGAGAATTCCTCGGCCACCACGTCGAACCAGGCCGAACCCGCGCCAGAGATGAGGGCAGGGCCGTTCTTGCGCAAACGGCCGGCGGTGGCCAGCCCGCGCAGGGCATCGGTGGCGCGGCGCAGGAAGGCGCGGATGGCGCTTTCTTCCTGCAATACGCCTTCATAGACTTCAATGCCGGCCAGTGCCAGGGCGGGCCAGCGGCCGATTTCTTCAACCACGGCCTGCAACTGTGCGTCGTCGCGCACGCCGGTGCGTCCGCCCGTGGGACCGAGTTCGATCAGCACCGGCAGGGTCAGGCCCTGCTCACCGAAGAACTTGCCCAACTGGGCGGCGTTGGCGGGCGAATCGACAATGCAGAAGTAGGTGAACGCGGGGTCTTGCAGCAGGCGCGCAATGATGGCCATGTTGGCGCGGCCCACCAATTGGTTGGCCATCAGCACGCGGCGGATGCCGTGTTGATACGCGGCCAGCACTTGCGGCGCGGTGGCCAGTGTGATGCCCCACGCGCCGTTGTCGATCTGGCGCTTGAACAGGGCGGGGCTCATCGTGGTCTTGCCGTGGGGCGCCAGCTTGACGTGGTAGGCCTCCATGAACTGCTGCATCCATTGCAGGTTGTGGCGCACGCGCGCTTCGTACAACACCGCCACGGGCAGGCTGACGTCTTCGTTCAGCAGGTTCCAGTTCAGCGCGGCCACACCGGCCGTCGTACAGGACTCGGGGAACGCGCCCAGGCCTTTGCCGTTCACATCCAACAAGGCGGCGGGGGAAGATGAATTCGTCATGGCGGGCGCTCGGGTCTGGAAAATATTTACGTGAAAGTTTATTTTTTTCATTATCGTGAAAGAAATTTACAAGCGGCAGCTAGGGCTTACCCGTAGGCTGCGTCAGGGGCAGGTTGGCGCGACAATAAGCAGTTCGCGAAATCACCGCGCTCCATGAAGGAAAAGCCATGTTGAAAGTCGCTTTGGGCCAGTTCGCCGTGAGCCGGGTCTGGGAAGAAAACGCGCAGGTCTGCATTGACCTGATGGAGCGCGCCCGCGCAGGCGGCGCGGGGCTTTTGGTCTTGCCCGAAGGCATCCTGGCCCGCGACATTACCGACCCGCAAATCGTGCTGAAAGCGGCTCAGCCGCTGGACGGCCCTTTCATGACCCGGCTGCTTGAAGCCAGCCGTGGTTCGTCGCTTGCCACCATGATGTGCGTGCACGTTCCAACAGGCGAAGGGCGGGTCTGGAATACTTTGGTTACCGTCCAGGACGGCCGCATCGTGTCGCAATACCGCAAGTTGCACCTGTATGACGCCTTCACGATGAAGGAATCCACCAACGTCACGGCCGGCACCGAGCTTCCGCCGTTGCTGGACATCGCCGGCCTGCGCGTGGGGCTCATGACCTGCTACGACGTGCGCTTCCCTGAATTGGCGCGCCGCCTGGCGCTGGACGGGGCCGACCTGCTGGTGCTGCCGGCGGCCTGGGTGCGCGGCCCGCTGAAGGAAATGCATTGGGAAGTGCTGGTTACGGCACGCGCGCTGGAAAACACCTGCTACGTGGCGGCCACCGGGGAATGCGGTGAACGCAATATCGGCTGCAGCATGGTGGTGGACCCGCTTGGCGTGGTGACGGCGCGCGCGGGCGAGGCGCCGGCGCTGGTGTTTGCCGATATCGACCCGGAACGCCTGGCACATGCGCGCAAGGTGCTGCCGGTGCTGGCCAACCGCCGCTTTGCACCGCCCGAACTGGCTTAGGCACGGCCGCTTGCTTCCCGGGGCAAAGGCGGCGGTCATGGTGTAATGCTGACTTGTATTTCTTGCCGTCTTCCCCCATCTGCTGCCAATGAGCAACGATCTCTTCGCGGCCGATCCTGCGCATCGGCCCTATGTGCCCCTGGCCGAGCGCCTGCGCCCGCGTTCCTTGTCCGATGTGGTCGGGCAGTCGCACCTGCTGGGTCCTGACAAGCCGCTGCGCGTGGCGTTTGAGTCCGGCCGTCCGCATTCCATGATTTTCTGGGGGCCGCCGGGCGTGGGCAAGACCACGCTGGCGCGCCTGATGGCTGATGGCTTCGATGCGCAGTTCATTGCCATTTCGGCGGTGCTGGGCGGCGTCAAGGACATCCGCGAAGCCGTCACGGTGGCGCAGGTGGCGCAAGGTCAGGGCCGCCGCACCATTCTGTTCGTGGACGAGGTGCATCGCTTCAACAAGGCGCAGCAGGATGCTTTTCTGCCCTACGTCGAAAGCGGGCTGTTCACCTTCATCGGCGCCACCACCGAAAACCCGTCCTTCGAAGTCAATTCGGCGCTGTTGTCGCGGGCGCGGGTGTACGTGCTGCAATCGCTATCGCCCGAGGAATTGCAGCAACTGGTCGACCGCGCGGTACATGCGCTGAACGAAGGGCTGGATGACGGCGAAGCCATTCGCATCGAGCCCGACGCGCGCGAGCAATTGGCCGCCTGGGCCGACGGCGACGCGCGGCGCTTGATCAGCGCGGTGGAAGTCGTGGCGGAATCCGCGCAGTCGGCGGGCCGCGACACCGTGGATGCGGCTTGGCTGGAAATATCGCTGTCGCAGAACCTGCGCCGTTTCGACAAGGGCGGCGACGCTTTCTACGACCAGATCAGCGCCCTGCACAAATCGGTGCGCGGCTCCAATCCCGACGCCGCGCTGTATTGGTTCTGCCGCATGATCGACGGCGGGGCCGATCCCAAATACCTGTCGCGCCGCCTGGTTCGCATGGCGGTGGAAGACATCGGCCTGGCCGACCCGCGCGCCACCGACCTGGCCGTGAACGGCGCCGACATCTATGAGCGCCTGGGTTCGCCCGAAGGCGAGCTCGCCCTGGCGCAAGCGGTGGTCTACATGGCGTGTGCCGCCAAGTCCAACGCCGTCTACAACGCCTACAACCAGGCGCGCCAGTTCGCGGCTGAACACGGCAGCGCGCCGGTGCCCATCCACCTGCGCAACGCGCCCACCAAATTGATGAAGCAGTTGGGCCATGGCAAGGCCTACCGCTATGCTCACGACGAGCCGCACGGCTACGCCGCTGGCGAACAATATTTCCCTGATGGACTCAAGCCTTCCTTCTATCGGCCGACCGATCGCGGCCTGGAGGCTAAAATCCAGCAAAAGTTGGCATTCCTGCGCGAGCTGGACGCACAGGAACGCGCCAAGAACCGGTAACGGGCCCTGCCTGTTGCCTTCACTAGAACCTCAACCGACATCAACATGCTAGACCCGATACTGCTGCGCAAAGACCTGCAAACCGTCGTCGACCGCCTCAAGAGCCGTGGCGTGTCCTTCGACACGGAACGGTTCAACGACCTGGAGTCTCGCCGCAAGGCCGTCCAGACCGAAACCGAGTCCCTGCAAGCCCGCCGCAACGCGCTGGCCAAGCAGATCGGTCAGTTGAAGGCCAAGGGTGAAGACGCCAGCGCCGTCATGGCGGAATCGCAGGCGGTGCCTGTCCGCCTGAAGCAGTTGGAAGAAGAGCTGGCCGCCTTGCAGGCGCCGCTTAACGACCTGCTGATGTCGGTGCCGAACTTGCCGCACCCCAGTGTGCCTCTGGGCGAATCCGCCGACGACAACGTCGAGGTCCGTCGCTGGCTGCCGGGCGAAGCGGGTGCCGACGGCAACCCGCCCGCGCTGGCGTTCGAGGCGCGTGACCACGTCGCCATCGGCGAACCGCTGGGCCTGGATTTCGACATGGCCGCCAAGCTGTCGGGCGCGCGCTTCTCGTTCATGCGCGGCCCCATCGCCCGCCTGCACCGCGCGCTGTCTCAGTTCATGCTGGACCTGCAAACGGGTATGCACGGCTACACCGAGTGCTATACGCCTTACATCGTCAACGCATCCACCTTGTATGGAACGGGCCAGTTGCCCAAGTTCAAGGACGACATGTTCGCCGTGTCCAAGGGCGGTGGCGATGACGACCCCAAGGTTGATGCCGCGGGCAACCCTTACGTGCGTGAAGACCAATACCTGATCTCCACGTCGGAAATCACGCTGACCAGCGTGGCGCGCGACACCATCCAGGCCGCCGCCGACCTGCCGCTGAAGCTCACCGCGCATACGCCGTGCTTCCGTTCCGAAGCCGGCAGCGGCGGCCGCGACACTCGCGGCATGATCCGCCAGCATCAGTTCGACAAGGTCGAAATGGTGCAGATCACGCAGCCGGACCAGTCCTACGAAGCGTTGGAAGACATGGTCGGCCATGCCGAGCGCGTCCTGCAATTGCTGGGCCTGCCGTACCGCGTCATGCTGCTGTGCACCGGCGACATGGGTTTTGGCTCGGCCAAGACCTATGACCTGGAAGTGTGGCTGCCTGCGCAAAATACCTGGCGCGAAATTTCGTCGGTGTCCAATTGCGAAACTTTCCAGGCCCGTCGCATGCAGGCGCGTTTCCGTAATGCTCAAGGTAAACCGGAATTCGTCCACACGCTGAATGGTTCGGGTTTGGCCGTGGGTCGGGCGTTGGTCGCCGTGCTGGAAAATCATCAGCAGCCTGACGGCAGCGTATTGGTTCCCGAGGCGTTGCAGCCTTATATGGGCGGTTTGACGGTGCTGAAACCCTGACGTGCGCCGCGTCTATCGGCCATATGGCTGATAAGAAAACGGAGCCTTTGGGCTCCGTTTTTTTTTATCATGTCGACATATTGCTGTCGTTTTTGCTCATTATGCTACGCGGGTAAGTGCATGATTTTGATGTGAGCAATTGTGTATTTTTAATAAAAGGGCCGGATAGATGCGGCACAATACACCCGCGTTCTACACGCTTCATTCACTTATATAACAAGGAGTTGTCCATGACTTCAAGAATGATTGGAGATTTTCGTGTGAGATGCTCTGTGGCTCGTGAAGACGAACAGGGCTACCGCGTGCAGATATGGACCCGCCGAGTAGGCGGAACCGCGCCGGAAAAATGCTGGACAGTGCCGGGACAGGCACCGTTCTCAGACTTGCACGAAGCAGAACAGGAAAGCCGTCAATTGTTCCAAGAAATCAATGGTGTGCGTTTTAACGGTGAACCGGAGTTTGCCCATGCGTCCGCATAATGGTTGGTGGCGGGCGTCCAGTGCGCCCCGCAGATGGATTGATCTTGTTCAGGAATCACCGCGTTGGGCGGATGCCAAGCCCAATCAGGTGTCTCAAAAATCCGCCGTTGCGGTGGAGAAGCCGGTACGGGCCCCCGCGGCCTGATAGTCGATCCAATGGGGCACCGGACAATGCCCTAACGGAAAAAGGCCACTCGTAAGAGTGGCCTTTGCTTTTTAACGGCGCCAGTCGCCGTGTCCCTTTCCATGGCCATGGCCACGGTAATGGCCGGGGCCGGGGCCGTAATAACGCGGGGGCGGGCCGCCGCGCCAGTGGGGACCGCCACGGTAATAGACCGGGGCGGGGTAAACCACCGGAGGCGCCACATAGACGGGCGCGGGACGGTAGTACACGGGAGGGGGAGGCGCCACGTAAACAGGAGCGGGCGCCACGTACACCGGGGCGGGGTACACCACGCCGGGCAGGCCGATGGAAATTCCCACATCCACTCGGGCGAAGGCCAGGCTGGAAATCAGCAGACCCGCGGCACCGGCACCAGCAATAAGCCATTTTTTCATGTTGCACCTGCCTGCTGCGCGACACAGCATAGTTGAGTATTCGACGTGCCTATTTTCGGGCTTTTCGGTCAAGGATTCGTAAGCGGCGCACCCTCAATAGCGACAATCCGCAACCGTCCCCTGCCGACAGGCTGGCTTTCTGCTGCGGCGCAAGATAGTGCTTGCGCTCTGGTAGAAGCACACCTGAAATCGATTGAAATGGAGTGGAATCAGATGAAGTCAGGTAGAGACGTTACAGTCAGTCACTATCACGGCGGGTAATGTGGCGCGGTCGCGTCAGATTGACTGAGCTCCACGGAATTCCACGACCCAGACCCAAGGGTTTGCCGCCCAGGCGTGCGAACCGTAGCGTTCGCACCACATCAACGCAAACGCTGTTTGAAGGGGAACGCCCGGTAATAACGCCGAGGATTGGTACATGGCTTCCGTGCCCTCGGCGCGCGCGTCGGCTTCGGTCAGGCTTTGCAGGCGCTGAATGCGTACCCCCACAATAAGCGCCGTTGCGAATCCATTACCCGCCTCGTCGGTCAGGATAATGCTTTCGCCGATTTTTCCGTAAGGGCACCTGACCCAGCTGGACGTTTTGCGTAATTCGCAGGGGTTATCGCGATTAGGACCCATTGCCACCCAGCGGCCGGAATCGGCGGCGTCCGCATACCAAACCGTCGTGGGTTTGGAGGGTTGGGGCTTCAGAATGCGGCGACTCTGCACTTTCAAGCCAGCCAGGACGGCTTGCTTGAGCGGTTCGCTGAATTGAAGTGACTGCCTTTTCATGGGCCCGCTGTTCTCCTCTCGGTCGGCGTCCGCATACAACGTCCGCGTACTGCGTTTGGCTTTCAACCGATGTGTGACAAATGCACCAGCTAATTCAGATCAGGAGCAGGCAGTATGACGTGTCGAGTTCATGCTGTCAGGCAGGCTGTGTATTTATGTTGTCTTTTTGTACCGCCAGTGTTGTTTGTATACTCGAGCAATGACTACAGACCTGCATAATCTCAAGCCCGGTTACTACTGGTACACGATGGCCAATGACCCGCTGGCCGTTATCCACATCCATGAAGACGGCGGCGCATCGCTGATGGGCTCGGACTACCGCATCGGCGCCGAGGGCGTAGCGGATATGGTCCGCCAAGGCGAACGCTTCTTCTGGATCGAACCGCCACAAGTCTGAACCTTTGGGCTGATACGTGGCCGGCCTTTCGGGCCGGCCGCTTTCGTTCGTCCGGGAAAAATCCATGACCGACCTGCTGTTGAAAAACGTCCGCGTTGTGGCGAACAATGCCGCCGATGTTGTCGATGTGTTGGTGCGCGGTGGGCGCATCCTGCAAATCCAATCGGGTATCCAGGCGCCAGCCGACCTTCCTGTTGAGGATGGCGGCGGCGCCTTGCTGTTGCCGGGGCTGGTTGAAGGCCATACCCACCTGGACAAGACCAACTGGGATTCGCCTTGGTATGTGAATGCGGTTGGCCCCGCCCTGACCGACCGCATAGAAAACGAACGCACCTGGCGAGCCAGTACCGGCCACGACGCGGCCAGCCATGCGCGCGCGTTGGCGCTGGCTTTCCTGCGCGAAGGCACCACCCGCATCCGCAGCCATGTTGACGTGGACACCGACGCGGGCCTGCGCCATTTGGATGGCGTGCATGCCACCCGCGAAGCCTTGGCGGGCCGCGTGGAAATCCAGACCGTGGCCTTTCCGCAATCGGGCTTGTTGGTGCGCCCCGGCACGGCCGACCTGTTGGACCAGGCGCTGGCGCAAGGCGCTGATGTGTTGGGCGGACTGGACCCGTCGGCCATCGACCGCGACCCCGCCCAATCCCTGGATGTGCTGTTCGGCCTGGCCGACAAGCATGGCAAGCCGGTCGACATCCATCTGCACGAGCCCGGCGAACTGGGTGCTTTCACGCTGGATCTGATTTTGGATCGCGTCCAGGCGTTGGGCATGCAAGGCAAGGTGGTCATCAGCCATGCTTTCTGTCTGGGCGGCATTGACGCCAAGCGGCTGGAGGGACTGCTCAAACGGCTGGCGACGCTGGACGTTGCGGTGTTGACCACGGCCCCACCGTCGCGGCCGGTGCCAAGCGTGCGAGCTTGCCGCGAGGCAGGCGTGACGATCTTCGGCGGCAATGACGGCATCCGCGATACCTGGACGCCGTATGGCAGCCCCGACATGCTGGCGCGCGCCATGATGATCGGCCTGCGCAACGATCTGCGCCGCGACGACGAAGTGGAATGGGCGTTTGATTGCGTCACCGGCGCCGCCGCGCGCGCCTGTGGCTTTGCGGACTACGGCCTGATGCCGGGCGCGCGGGCTGATCTGGTGCTGGTCGACGCCAGTTGCGTGGCCGAAGCCGTGGTCACGCGCAAGCCGCGCCGTCTGGTCGTGACCCACGGCGTGGTGGCCGCCCGTAATGGCCAGGACGCCATCGCCTAAGCCTGATCGCGCGTCAAACCCAGCTGCGATTCGGTCAATGCGACGAACGCCCGCATCAGTTCCGAACGCACACCGGCGCGCTGCCAGATCGCGCCCACCGTGCGCACCGGGCAGGGCACCGGCAAGGGCCAGCGCTTCACTCGCGCGGTCGGTTCGCCCATGACGGCCCAGTCGGGCAGCACCGCCACCCCCAGCCCCTCGGCCACCAGTTTCGCAATGGAATCGATGCCGTCCAGCTCGAAGCGCACGTGTGGCCGCAGGTTGTGCGTGCGCAAGTAGTCATCGGCCATTTTGCCGCCCACCACGCTGCGGTCATAGCGGATATAGGGCTCGCGCGCGATGACGGCCAGCGGGTCGCGCACTTTCATGTCGGCGGGCGTCACCAGCACCAGAGGTTCGTGGCGCAGGTCGCGCCAGTCGCAGGTCTTGGGTAATGCAAACAGCGGGTGCACCAGCAGCGCGCCATCCAGCTCGCCCGACAGCACCTTGCTGTAGAGCAGGGTGGTGGGCGCGGGCTCGATGTAGATCTCGATATGAGGATGGCGGGCCACCCAGGTGCGCAGCACGGGCGGCATGATGCCGGTCAGCGCGGTGGGCGTGGCGCCCAGGCGCAAGGGGCCGGCCGGAAGCTCGGTGTCGCTGGCCGCCGAGCGCAGGTCGCGCACATCTCGCAGGATATGGCGGGCGCGCTCAAGAATGCGGATGCCGGCAGGCGTGGGCTTGACCGTGCGGCCAGACCGGGCGATCAGGGCGCTGCCCACGTCGCCCTCCAGCGCGCGCAGTCGCTGCTGCACGGTGGCGGGGGTCAAGCCCTGATGGCGCGCGGCCTGGGCGATGGAGCCCAGCTCCACCACATGCACATAGGTTTGAAGAAAGCGGGAGTCCACGGCGCTTGCCCTTTGTGAAGATGTTTTTTTCGTATTCTAAAGATGGGTGAAGATAATTGTTGTTTTCTTTGGCGGCGGGAAGAATACGTCCAGAGCGATCCGCCCGCGCACGCTGCGCCGGCGTCGCGAGTTGGATCCCCGCCATCAAGGAGCTTGCCGTGCCCATTATTGAATCCATCGACGTTTGCGCCGCCGCGGTGCCCCTGGACAAAGTCACGTCGTTTTCGAACCGCAGCGTGTCCACCCGCCACTACGGCCTGGTCAAGGTCCGTTCCAGCGACGGCGTGGAAGGCATCGGCTTTTGCTACGTGGGCAGTGCCGGCGGCGCCATCTTCGAAGCGGCCGTCCAAAGCCTGTTGGCGCCGGTGCTGCTGGGCCGCGATTCACACGCCGTTGAAGGCTTGTGGCAAGCCATGTACCAAGAGGCGTTGTTGCAAGGCCGCCAGGGCACCGTGATGCGCGCATTGAGCGCGCTGGACATTGCGCTGTGGGACCTGAACGCCAAGACGGCCAGCCTGCCGCTGCACAAATTCCTGGGCGCGGTCGAACTGGAAACCGTGCCTGCTTACGCCAGCGGCGGCTACTACCTGGACGGCAAGACGCCGCAGCACCTGGGCGAGGAAATGGCCAGCTATGTGGACAAGGGCTTTCGCGCCGTCAAGATGAAGACCGGCCGCCTGTCCCCGCGCGAGGAAGAGGCGCGCTTGAAGGCGGCGCGCGAGGCCGTGGGCCCCGACGTCGAGCTGATGATGGACTGCAACAACGCCTGGCAGGACGTGACCCAGGCCATGCAGTACATCCGCCGCTTTGAGCAGTACGAGCCCTATTTCATCGAAGAGCCCTTCGGGCCGGACGATATCGACAGCCACGCCAAGCTGGCGCGGCTGACGCATCTGCCGATCGCCACGGCCGAAATCGGCTATGGCCGCTGGTATCACAAGGAACTGCTCGACAAGGGCGCGGCCGGCATCCTGCAGACCGATGCGGCGGTGTGCGGCGGCATCACCGAGTGGAAGCGCATTGCGGCCACCGCCGCCAGCTACGGCGTGGTGGTCTGCCCGCATTGGTTCCACGACGTGCACGCGCCCTTGGTCGCGGCGACGCCGAACGCGCGATACGTCGAATTTTTCTGGGATGACCAGGTGTTGAATTTCCGCAAGCTGATTGATCGGCAACTGACTCACAAGCAGGGCCGCGTGGTCTTGCACCAAGAGCCAGGGTTGGGCTTCAGCTTCGAAGAGGGCATGGTCGAAAAGTTTGGCAAGTGGGTCCGCATCAGTCGTTGAACACCGGCCGCGGCAAGCGGCGCCTTTTCAAAACAAGCAGCCGGCCTTCGAGGCCGGCGCGAGGAGACAAGCATGCAACGCAGGCAATTCATGACCGGCGCCGCGGCGCTGGGGGCGGCGCTTGTGCTGCCCACGGCGGCAAGGGCGCAGCAGGACATGCCGTCGGGTCCGGTGAAAATCGTGGTGGGCTTTCCGGCGGGCGGCGGCACCGACGTGCTGGCGCGCCTGTTGGGGCAAAAGCTGGGCGTGATGTGGAACATTCCCGTCATTGTGGAAAACCGCGCCGGGGCGGCGGGCGTCATCGCGGCCGAGCAGGTGGCGCGCCAGCCCAATGATGGCAACACGCTGTTGATGGCGCATGTGAACAGCCACGGCATTGCGCCAGGCTTGCAGCCCAAGCTGGCCTATGCGGTGGACCAGGATTTTTCATCCATCGCCTTGGTGGGCAAGACGCCCACCATCCTGATCGGCGGCGCGTCGCAGCCCGCCAAGACGCTGCCTGACTTGGTCAAGCTGTGTCGCGCGCAGCCAGGGAAGATCGTGTTCGGGTCGGCGGGGGCAGGGTCGGCCCAGCATCTGGCGCTGGAAATTTTCAAGGCGCGCGCCGGCATCGACGTGCTGCATGTGCCGTACAAGGGCTCGGCGCCGTTGATGAACGATCTGCTGGGCGGCCACGTGCAGTATTGCTTTGAAGGCATGACGACGGCCACGCCGCTGGTGCAGTCCGGCAAGGTGATCGCGTTGGCGCAGACCTTGCAGCAGCGCTCAAAGAGCCACCCCACTGTGCCGACGGTGGCGGAACAAGGCTACCCGGGATTTGAGGCCAGCATCTGGTTCGGCATGGTGGGTCCGGGCAAGATGCCCGACGCCATGGTCCAGCGCATGAACCGCGATATCGATCAGGTCTTGGCGATGGCGGACGTGCAGGAAAAGCTGGCGCAAGTGGGCGCGGAAGACGGCGGCGGCAGCGTGCAGCGCTTTGCCGACTTCATGGTTCAGGAACAGCGCAAATACGCCAAGACCATCAAAGACGCGAAGATCATCGTGGAAAGCTGATGCGCGCGCGCTCGTAGCCCGGCAGCGCCGCGCACGGGCGGTCAGCACCGCCGTAGCCCGCCGGACGCGACGCGCGTCAGCCCTCGCGTGCGGTCGCGTTCGGCTCCGACCCTTCCCACCCCGCCATCGCCGAGATCGACCGCGCTTTTTCGCGCAGCAGGCGCGCGGTGTCGGAATCCAGGTCGTCGTCGATGGCGCCCACCGGCCCCATCAAGGTGATGGCCGCCGTCATCTCGCCCAGCATGTCGAAGATGGGCGCGGACAGCGACGTGAAGTGCGGCAGCAGCGCATGGCGGCAGCGGCTGATGTGGTGCTTTTGCACCTCGTCGCGGATGGCCTGCACGTCTTTCGCCGTATAGGAATTGCCGGGGGCGCCGCCCTGGCTTTCGGGAATGGACGAGGCCATCTCGCGGTCCAGCAGGTCGCGGGTCAGGGCGTCCGGCAAATGCGCCAGGAAGTTGCGGCCCAGCGCTGACGACAGTAGCGGCATCACCGTGCCCACGCGCAATTCCAGCAAGGGCCGGCTGCGGCTGCCTTCCACTCGGTACACGATGGTCGGCCCCTTGTTGCCCCACACCCCCAGAAACACGGTATGCCCGGTCACCGCCGCCACCTCGGCCATGATGGGCCGCGCCGTGGTGAACACATCGAACTGCTCCAAGGCCGCCAGCCCCAGCCGCAGTGCGTACGGACCCAAGCCGTAGTGGCCCGTGTCCGCATGCTGCTGCACCACGCCCACCTTCTGAAAACTGACCAGGTAGTAGTGCACGTTGGGCACGGTCAGCTCACAGGCGTCGGCAATTTCCTTCAGCGGTAACGGCCGGCCCGTCTTGCGGATCAGGTCCAGGATGCGAAAGCCCACTTCAATGGATTGGATCCCCCTGCGCGCTGCGGTCGGCGTCTTTTCCGTGTTCTTTTCTACCTTGCCGGCGGGCCTTGCCATTGCTGCCTCCACTGTGTGTTTGGCGGCAGTGTAGCAGCGGCCAACAGGGGCTTGCGGCCTCCTGCCGGGCCCGGTTTCGGGTTTCCCCCAGCTTTGTCCGGGTCGGTTTTACGTTTGATAATAGTTAATGCATACAGCAGTATCAATCTAAAAACACAGGGGAAAGCAAGCATGGAAGCAAATGTGGCAGCCGTGGGGCGCATCGGCGACGCGCCGACGCTAAGCAGGAAAGAGGAACGTCAGGTGGTGGTGGCGTCCACCTTGGGCACCTTGTTCGAGTGGTACGACTTTTTCATCTACGGGACCCTGGCGGTGTTCATGAGCCAGGTGCTGTTCCCGCAGGACAACCCCACGGTGGCGCTGCTGGCCGCCTTGGGCGCGCTGGCGGTGGGCTTCATCATTCGCCCCTTGGGCGCCGTGATGTTCGGCTACCTGGGTGACAAGTGGGGCCGCAAATACACGTTTCTGATCACGGTTGTGATGATGGGCGGGGCCACCGTGCTGATCGGCTGCCTGCCCACCTACGAGTCTGCCGGCCATTTGTCCTGGATATTGCTGCTGACGTTGCGCGTGGTGCAGGGCCTGGCGGTGGGCGGCGAATACGGGGGCGCGGTGATCTACGTGGCCGAGCATTGCGAGCCCAAGCGCCGTGGCTTGCTGACCGGGTGGATCCAGATCACCTCGTCGGCCGGCCTGATCCTGTCGCTGGTCGTCATCCTGTGCACCCAGGCGTCCATGAGCGCCGAGGACTTCCGCCAATGGGGATGGCGCCTGCCGTTCATTCTGTCGATCGTGATGCTGGCGATTTCGATCTACGTGCGCGCCAAGCTGCATGAATCGCCCGTCTTCACGCGCATGAAGCAGCAGAACCGCCTGTCGAAGAATCCCATCAAGGAAACGTTCGGCCAATGGTCCAGCCTGCGCCTGGTGCTGCTGGCGCTGATCGGCGTCACCGCCGGCCAGGGCGCCACCTACTTCACGGGCCAGTTCTACGTGATGATCTTCCTGCAACAAGCCGTGCAGTTGGACCAGACCAGCGTCTACACGCTGATCCTGATCGGCTTCATCATCGGCGCACCCACGTTCGTGCTGTTCGGCTGGCTGTCCGACCGCATCGGCCGCAAATGGATCATGATGGCGGGTCTGTTCATCGCCGCCATCGGCTACCACTCGATGTTCGAGGTGCTGCTGAAAGCCGGCAACCCGGCGCTGGCCCAGGCCATGCAGAGCACGCCGGTGCTGGTGCATGCCGATACCAGCGGCGGCGCGTGCGACTTCGGTTTGCAGGCCGCGATGGTCGGCAGCCATGCCGACCACAAGAAAGTGTGCGTGCAGGCCAAGAAATTCCTGGTCGGCAAGGGCATCAACTTTGAATACGCCGCGCCGCTGCCAGGCCAGACCATTGCCATGAGCGTGGGCGGCGTTACCGTCAACGGTTTTGACCGCGCGGGCTATGCCCAGGCCTTGAGCGCGGCGGGTTACCCCGACCGCGCCGACCCCGCCCGCGTCGACCGCGCCACCATCATCCTGATCCTGGTGCTGATGACCGCCGTGGTTGCGATGGTCTATGGACCGGTTGCGTCCTACCTGGTTGAACTGTTCCCGGCCCGCATCCGCTACACCGCGCTATCCTTCCCGTACCACATCGGCGCGGGCATCTTCGGCGGCATCGTGCCCTTTACCGCCACCTATCTGGCGCAGGCCAGCGGCAATATCTTTGGCGGTTTGATGTATCCGGTCGTGGTGATGGTGGTAGTGGGCATCATCGGCAGCTTGTTCCTGCCGAACACCCGCGCCCAAGCCATCGACGAAGACCCCATCCACTAAAAAGCGAGGAGAAACATGTCCGTGCAAGCGAGTTTCAAGGCCGCCGTCATCCAGGCGGCGTCCATCCCCACCGACAGCGTCGCCTGCGCCAACAAGGCCGCGTCGCTGATCCGGCAGGCGGCCGAGCAGGGTGCCCGGGTGCTGGTGTTTCCCGAAGCCTTCCTGGGGGGCTACCCCAAGGGCAATTCCTTTGGCGCCCCCATCGGCGTGCGCAAGCCCGAAGGCCGCGACGCCTTCACCAGCTATCACCGGCAGGCCGTGCGGCTGGACGGCGAAGAAGTTGCCATCGTGGCGCAGGCCGCAGCCGACACCGATAGCTTCGTCGTCATGGGCTGCATTGAAGCCGACGGCGGCACGCTGTACTGCACCGTGCTGTACTTCAATGGCCAGCAAGGCCTGGTCGGCAAGCACCGCAAGCTGATGCCGACGGCGGGCGAACGGCTGATCTGGGGCTTTGGCGACGGCTCGACAATGCCCGTTTTCGATACGCCCTACGGCAAGATCGGCGCGGTCATCTGCTGGGAAAACTACATGCCCATGTTGCGCATGTACATGTACAGCCAGGGCGTGGCCTTGTACTGCGCGCCCACGGCCGACGACCGCGATAGCTGGATTCCCAGCATGCGCCACATTGCGCTGGAAGGCCGCTGCTATGTGCTGACCGCCTGCCAGCACCTGCGCCGCGACGCCTATCCGGAAGACTTCGAATGCTCGCTGGGCGATGCGCCCGACACGGTGTTGATGCGGGGCGGCAGCGCCATCATCGACCCCTTGGGCGAAGTGCTGGCCGGCCCGGATTTTTCCGACGAAACCATTCTGTACGCCGACATCAACCCCAACCAGATCCTGCGCGGCAAGTACGACTTTGACGTGTCCGGCCATTACGCGCGGCCGGACGTGTTTCAGCTTCAGGTCGACACCCGCGAAAAGCGGGCGGTTTCCGCCGTGTCCGCCGTGTCCAGCGCCCAGGCGAGTGGCGTGCAGGAGCCTTGAAACATGCATTTTGATTTCAGCGCCTTGCCTTCGCAGACGGTCTACAAGCTGCTGACCTCGACCGTCACCCCCCGCCCGATCGCGTGGGTCACCACGATATCGGGCGACGGGTGCGTCAATGCGGCGCCGTTCAGCTTTTTCAACGTCATGGGGCACCAGCCACCCACGGTTGCCATCGGCCTGATGCGCCGCGCCAACGGTGAACTGAAAGACACCAGCGCCAACATCATCGAAAACGGCGAGTTCGTGGTGAACCTGGTGCCCGAAGCCCTGATGCAGCAGATGAACCAGACCTGCGCGGACTACCCGCCTGGGGTGGATGAACTGAGCAAGGCGGGGCTGACGGCGCTGCCCGCCGCGCACGTGCGTCCGCCCTTGATCCAGGGCAGCCCGGTGTCTTTGGAATGCGTCAGCCAGGCCACCATCGTGACCGGCCCGCACCAGGTCGTCGTGATCGGCCGGGTGCTGGGCGCGCACGTGGCCGATGCCTATGTGCAGGACGCCGAGCGCGGCTACGTGAACACCGCCGAAATGGGGCTGGTTGCGCGCATGCACGGCAGCGGGTGGTACGCTCGCAGCACGGATTTGTTCCAGTTGGCGAGGCCCACCGAACCCTAGCCGCATGACAGAAAGGAGAAAAGATGATTGCTCGTTGGCGCTGGGCGCTTAGGCAATTGACCAGGCGCCTGTGGTTCAGGGCCAGTCTTTTCTCCTTGCTGGGCGTGGCGACCGCCTTGCTTGCCGTCATCTTCAAGGGCGCCATTCCCGAGACCTTGCCCGCCCGCATCGGCGCCGACGCGGTGGACAAGATCCTGGGCATCATCGCGTCCAGCATGTTGGCGGTAACCACCTTTTCGCTCAGCACCATGGTGGCGGCCTACGGTGCGGCAAGCAGTGGCGTGACGCCGCGCGCAACCACGCTCGTGATGCAGGACACCACCACCCAGAACGCCCTGGCGACCTTCATCGGCTCGTTTCTGTTCAGCCTGGTGGGCATCATCGCGCTAAGCACGGGCGCCTATGGCGCGCAAGGGCGGGTCCTGCTGTTCGCGGTGACGATCGCGGTAGTGATCCTGATCGTCT
Organism: Achromobacter spanius; assembly: GCF_003994415.1. NCBI lineage: Bacteria > Pseudomonadati > Pseudomonadota > Betaproteobacteria > Burkholderiales > Alcaligenaceae > Achromobacter > Achromobacter spanius. The sequence goes on from NZ_CP034689.1 coordinate 1,391,467, forward strand.
ACACACTGCTGCGCTGGATCGATCATCTGTCGAAACTCGGGCGCGTCGGAGAAACCATCGACCGCGTTGAAACCGCGACTATCGACGCTATCCGGCACCGCGTTCAGTGGCCTTGTCTGGGCGCAAGCCCGTATCCCGCGTCGGGGCAGCGCCCCGGTTCGGCGCAGGCTGTGGCAAGTGGGCAGACGGGCTACGTCCAGCACATCGACGTGCAGGCGCTGGGCCAGATCGCGCGGGAACATCAGACCTTGATCTACCTGGATGTTTTGCCCGGCGCCTTCGCCCATGTCGGGATGGTGCTGGCGTGGACGGTGCCCGAGTCCGGCAGCGAACCGGCCGTGCGCGACGCGCTCGACGACGACATCATGGGCGCCATCACCCTGGGCACGTATCGCACGTTCGAGCACGACCCCCGCTTTGGCCTGTCGGTGCTTTCCGAAATTGCGTCCCGCGCCTTGTCGCCCGCCGTCAATGACCCCGGAACGGCGATAGACGTCATCGGCAGGGGCGTCCGAAGCCTGACCTGCTGGGCGCAGCCACCGGCCGAGCAAGAGGAGGTCGAACCCGACTGCCAACGGGTCTACGTGCAAAGCCTGGACGTGGACGATCTGTTCGACGACTTTTTCGGCCCTATCGCCCGAGACGGCGCGGGCTTGCTGGAAGTCGACATGCGCATGACCAAGGCGCTGTTGAGCCTGGCGGAGATCAACCCGACGCTATTCAAGCCGGCCGCTTCCCGGCATGCCGCGCGCTTGCTCGGGTACGCAGAGAACGCGTTGGGCTTGGATGAAGACAAGCGGCGGCTACGCGAGCTGGCTCTGCCGCTGCTGCGCTAGGGCGCGGCTCGCCGGGCGAGATGGCCCCGTTTTTCGGCGTTCCAGGTGGGCGCAATCTCGCGGTCCGGACCCGATTTAGCAAAGGGACGAGCTTGTGCCAATTCGTTCTCCAGTTCCCGGGATGCGGCGCAAATCGCCGCTGCTAGCATCTGCTCAACCTCGGTGAGAACCCTCGGTTTCGACTTCCCCGCTGGCATCTTTCATCCCTTTGAGCACCATGAATAATCTGAAGCTTGGAACCCGCTTGGCGGGTGGATTCGGCATTTTGCTGGCCATGATCACCGTCATGTGCCTGGTCGGGCTTATCAGCCTGGCCAACATCAATGAATCGGTTGAAACCGTAACCCAACGTTCCCTGATCAAGGAGCGCCTGATCAGCGATTGGGCCCGCAATATCCAGGCCGGCGTTACCCGCACCACCGCCATTGCAAAAAGCACCGACGCCAGCCTGGCGGCGTTCTTCACGGACGAAGCCGCCGCCTCGTCGCGGAATTCCTCGGCGTTGCAGCAGCAGATTGAACCGCTGATCCAGACCCCCGAAGAAAAGCAATTGTGGCAAGGTGTGGGCAAATCGCGCGGCGATTACCTGCGCACGCGCGACGCCATCTTCAAGGCTAAGCAGAGTGGTGACGTGGACACGGCCAACCGCGTCTTCACCCAGGAATTCCTGCCGGCCACGCGCCAGTTCATTGACCAGATCACCAAGCTGTCCGCCTTGCAACGCGCCGAGATCGATGCGCGAGCGGCCGACATTCAAAGCGCGTATCGCACGGCTAATTTCTGGATGATCGTCATTGGCTCGGTAGCGCTGATCAGTGGCTTGCTGCTGGCGGTGCTGCTGACGCGCGGCATTACCCGCCCGCTGTCCGCGGCCGTGCGCGTAGCGCGCACCGTTGCCGCCAATGACCTGACCAGTACCGTCATCGTGAAATCACGCGACGAGATCGGCCAATTGATGCAGGCCCTGGCGTCCATGAACGCCAACCTGGCGGACACCGTCGCGCGCATTCGAACCGGCGTGGACAGCATGGCGTCTGCCTCGGGCGAAATCGCGGCTGGCAACGCGGACCTGTCCTCGCGCACCGAACAGCAGGCCGCGTCCCTGGAAGAAACCGCGGCGTCCATGGAGCAGTTGTCGTCCACGGTGAAACTGAACGCCGACAGCGCGCGGCAGGCCAACCAGTTGGCCGCCACCGCCTCGGACACCGCGTCGCGCGGTGGTGCCACCGTGTCCGAGGTGGTCAGCACCATGAGCGCTATTTCGTCCAGCTCGGTCAAGATCGCCGACATCGTGTCGGTGATCGACGGCATTGCCTTTCAGACCAACATCCTGGCGCTGAACGCCGCGGTGGAAGCCGCGCGGGCGGGCGAGCAGGGCAAGGGTTTTGCCGTGGTGGCGGCCGAAGTCCGCACGCTGGCGCAACGCAGCGCGCAGGCTGCCAAGGAAATCAAGACGCTAATCGAAGACACGGTGCACAAGATCAGCCAGGGTTCCATCAGCGCCGAGCGCGCCGGCGCCACGATGCAGGAAATCGTCAGCTCGGTGCAGCGCGTGACGGACATCATGGGCGAAATCGCCGCGGCATCGGCCGAGCAGGCCGACGGCATCGAACAAGTCAACCGCGCGGTGTCGCAAATGGACGAGGTAACGCAGCAGAACGCGGCGCTGGTCGAAGAGGCCGCCGCCGCGGCCGGTTCAATGCAGGACCAGGCCGCCGACCTGACGCGCGCGGTCAGTGCGTTCAAGCTGCCGGGGGAGTGGTGGTGACGCGGGAACGGGTCGCGATCAGCCATGCGTTAGCGACGGTAGGGTAGGGCGGCCTAAAGCGGGGAACCCGGGTTATAGGTCCGGGCTATAGGTCCGGACCATGTCCGCCGTTTTCCCGCCACAAAGAAAAAAGCCCCTGATTTCTCAGGGGCTTCGTTCTTGAATACTTGGCGGAGAGGGTGGGATTCGAACCCACGGTACGGGGATACCGTACGCCTGATTTCGAGTCAGGTACATTCGACCACTCTGCCACCTCTCCGTGGCTGGGTTCCAAAACGGTGATGTCTACATTGGCGATTTCTCGGCCTCTGTGTTCCGTCACTTCAAGATCCCTGGTCGGAAGGATCTTCGTTGTTGGAGCAGCGAAGCCCGCAATTCTACAGGAATTTTTTCCTGTGTGTAAAGGGGGCGAAAAAAATTATTGAAAGGGTGCATCCCGCACTTCCGGCGGCGTCGATCTTTGCCCAGAATTCGCCCATCCGGGCTTCGCGCTTCCTGGCCTACCCCCCTTTCAACGCGGCATTCTTGCTTCATGGACCTGATCCTTATCCTCTTGCTTGCCGCCGTGCTGTGCGTGCCCATCACGCAGCGGCTGGGGCTGGGCGCCATTCCGGGTTACCTGATCGCAGGGGTGCTGATCGGGCCGTCCTGCCTGAAGCTGGTGACCAATGTCGACACCATGATCAACGTGTCGCAATGGGGCGTGGTGATGATGCTGTTCATCATCGGGCTGGAGCTGTCGCCCAGGCGGCTATGGGCCATGCGCAACGAGGTCTTCCTGGTTGGAAGCTTGCAGATGCTGGTCTGCGGCTTGCTGCTGGGCTTGGTGTTTGGCGCGGCGCTCAGGCATCTGGCCGGGATGGAATGGCAGGCGGCGGTGTTGTGCGGGCTGTCGCTGGCCTTGTCTTCGACGGCGGTGGCGTTGCGGCTGTTGGATGAGCGCGGCTTGACCCGCACGCCGCTGGGCCGTTCGGCCTTGGGCGTGCTGCTGTTTCAGGACATGGCGGCCATTCCGATGCTGGTGGCGGCGGGCTTGCTGGGGTCTGAGGGCACGTCCGCCCCGTCTTTCAAGGAAGCGCTGATCGCCGTGGCGGTGGTGGCGCTGGCCTACCGGCTGCGGCTCTTGGGCTGGGCCGCCAAGGCGCAGCTGAATGAACTTTTTACCGCGGCGGCCTTGCTCATGGTGGTGGGCGCTGCGCAATTGTTCGACTACGCGGGCCTGTCGGCGGGCTTGGGCGGTTTTCTGGTCGGGGTGTTGATGGCGGAGTCCCGCTATCGGCACGACCTGGAAAAGGCCATCGACCCCTTCAAGGGGCTATTGCTGGGCCTGTTCTTCCTGGCGATCGGCATGTCCGTCAACCTGAAGGTGGTGGCTAACCACTGGACGTTCATCATCGGCTGCGTGGCCGCCTTGCTGGCGATCAAGGCGCTGGTCCTGTATGGATTTGCGCGCTTCATGGGCCTGCCGCGCTACCACCGGCTGCTGTTCGCCATGGTGCTGGCGCAGGGAGGAGAATTCAGTTTCGCCATCTTCAACGAAGCCTGGGACAACCACTTGATCAGCCTGGAACATCGTGACGTGCTGTCGGTGGTGGTCGCCATATCCATGGGCGTGGTGCCGGTGCTGATCAAGTTGTTGGAACGCGTGCCGGAGAACCGTGGCGGTATGGCGGATCTGCCTTCGGCCGCGGATGCCGGGTCTGGCTCGGACTCGTCCGACAAACCACCAAGCGCTTGACCCCGCTGCCCGTGGGGTCATGACAAGATTACCGTCAGGTCGGGCGGCTACACTTGACCTCGTTTCGCTTTTCGTCCCTATGCCAGACCACAGGAGAATGCTCATGCTCAAAGGAAAAGTTGCCCTTGTCACCGGTTCCACCAGCGGTATCGGCCTGGGGATCGCCACCGCCTTCGCCCAGCAAGGCGCTGATATCGTCCTGAATGGTTTTGGCGACGCCGCCGCGATCGAAAAAGAGCGCGCGGGTTTGGCCGAGAAGTACGGCGTGAAGGTGATCTACGACGGCGCCGACCTGTCCAAGGGCGATGCGGTCCGTGGGCTGGTTGAAAACGCGGTGCGCCAGTTGGGCCGTATCGACATCCTGGTCAACAACGCCGGCATCCAGCACACCGCGCTGATCGAAGACTTTCCGGTTGAAAAGTGGGACGCCATCTTGGCGCTGAACCTGTCGGCCGTGTTCCATGGCACGGCGGCCGCGCTGCCGCACATGAAGAAGCAGGGCTTTGGCCGCATTATCAACATTGCCTCGGCGCACGGCCTGGTGGCCTCGGCCAACAAGTCGGCCTATGTGGCGGCCAAGCATGGCGTGGTGGGCTTCACCAAGGTCACGGCGCTGGAAACGGCCGGACAGGGCATCACCGCCAACGCCATCTGCCCGGGCTGGGTCCGCACCCCGCTGGTGGAAAAGCAGATCACGGCCATGGCTGAAAAGAACGGCGTTGACCAGGAAACCGCCGCGCGCGAACTGCTCAGCGAAAAGCAGCCGTCGCTGCAATTCGTGACCCCGGAACAGCTTGGCGGTACCGCCGTGTTCCTGGCATCCGACGCCGCGGCGCAAATTACCGGCACGTCGGTTTCGGTCGATGGTGGCTGGACGGCGCGTTAATAAAGGAACTCTGGAATGTTGTTTTTGCTTTCCCCCGCCAAGAAGCTGGACTACGACTCGCCCCTGCATATCGAGACGCACACCCAGCCGCTGTTCGTGGATCAGGCCGCCGGCCTGATCAAGGTGCTGAAGACCAAGTCGGCGGAAGACATCGCTGAATTGATGAGCCTGAGCCCGGCGCTGTCCGAGCTGAATGCGCAGCGTTACGCGCATTGGAAGCGCAGCCTCACCCAAGCGAATTCACGTCAGGCCGTGTTGGCGTTCAACGGCGATGTGTACGAAGGGCTGGATGCGTCCAGCCTGTCGGCCAAGCAACTGGATTGGGCGCAAGAGCACGTGGCCATCCTCAGTGGCTTGTACGGCGTGCTGCGCCCGTTGGACCTGATGCAGCCGTATCGCCTGGAAATGGGTACGCGTCTGGAGACGTCCAAAGGCAAGAACCTGTATGAGTATTGGGGTTCGACGATTGCCGATTATCTGAATGAGCGTCAGGCGGGCAAGAAGGCGCCGGTGATCGTCAATCTGGCGTCCGAGGAATACTTCAAGTCGGTCGACTTGAAAACGCTGAAGGCGCGCGTGGTGCAATGCGTGTTCCAGGACTGGAAGAACGGCGCCTGGAAAATCATCAGCTTCCACGCCAAGCGCGCGCGCGGGCTGATGGCGCGCTACGCCATCCAGCATAAGGTTGCCAAGCCGGAAGGCTTGCAAGGCTTTGATCTGGAAGGCTACGCCTATGACGCATCGGTTTCAACGGAAGACAAGCTGGTGTTTCGGCGTAAGGTGGGGTGAGTGTGATGGGTTCCGCGCGATCGGCGGTGTGTTCTTACCGGGGCCGATCCGCGCTGCACCCATCCTACGTTTCGGGGCAAACTGGGGCGGTCGTGATGGGTTTCGCGCGATCTGCGGTGTGTTTCTTGGCCGGGGCCAACGCGCGCTGCACCCATCCTACGTTCGTGGCGAATTGGGGCGGTCGTGATGGGTTTCGCGCGATTGGTGGTGGGGTTCTTGGCCGGGGCCAACGCGCGCTGCACCCATCCTACGTTCGTGGCGAATTGGGGCGGTCGTGATGGGTTTCGCGCGATTGGTGGTGGGGTTCTTGGCCGGGGCCAACGCGCGCTGCACCCATCCTACGTTCGTGGTGAACTGGGGCGGTCGTGATGGGTTTCGCGCGATTGGCGGTGTGTTTCTTGGCCGGGGCCAACGCGCGCTGCACCCATCCTACGTTCGTGGCGAATTGGGGCGGTCGTGATGGGTTCCGCGCGATTGGCGGTGGGTTTCTTGGTTGGCGCTAACTCGCGCTGCACCGATCCTACGTTCCGGGCAAATTGGCATGATCGTAGGATGGGTGTGGCGCGAGATTGTCTAAAAAAGAAAGAAACCGCTCAACGCTGTATGGACCGGGGACATGGGTAACGGGTGTTCGGGGACATAGGTAACACTTCTAGCATCACGGTATGGTCGTTTTTAGGAGCGAGCGATGCCGTGGAAGGAGTCAAGCCTTATGTCCTGCCGAATGGAGTTCGTTCAGCTTGCCCTGCAACCGGGCAGCAATGTGCGGGAGCTTTGCCGGCGTTTCGATATCAGCGCCAAGACCGCCTACAAGTGGTTGGGCCGCTACGAGCGGAACGGCCAGGCTGGGTTGCAAGATCTGTCTCGCAGGCCTGGCAATAGTCCTGGGCGCACGTGTGAGCAAATCGAAGCGCAGGTGATCGACCTGCACAAGCGTTACCCGTACTGGGGGCCTCGCAAGTTGCGGGCGCTGCTTGGGCCGACTACGGCGCCCGCGCCCAGTACCATCTCGGCAATTTTGCGACGACATGGCTATCGGGTCCAAGGCGAGGACTCGAACGTCGGGCTGGCGAACCAGCGCTTTGAGCATGAAGCGCCAAACCTGTTGTGGCAGATGGACTTCAAGGGGCACTTTGCCCTGACCGACGCGCGTCAGGGACGGTGCCATCCGCTGACGCTATTGGACGATCACTCACGCTACGCCCTGTGCATCCAGGCTTGTGGCGATGAGCGCAGCAAAACCGTGCAGCAGCACCTGAAGGCCGTATTTCGCCGTTACGGATTGCCCGAACGGATCACCGCGGATAACGGCCCATCCTGGGCATCGGTGCGCGGCCTGGGGCTGACAGGCCTGGAGGTTTGGCTCATGCGGCTGGGTGTGCGTATCAGCCACAGTCGTCCTCGCCACCCGCAAACCCAGGGCAAGCTAGAACGCCTGCATCGAACGCTCAAGCGCGAGTTGATCCAGGCCCGGGGGTTTAGCAGTCTGCTGGACTGCCAGCAAGCCATGGATCAGTGGCGTGAACAGTACAACCACGTCCGGCCCCACCAGGCGTTGGGGCAGATGCCGCCCCTGTCGAGATATAGACCTAGCCCTCGTCGCTATCCTGCCTCGTTGCCTCCGATCGAATACGAGCCGGGCGATCGAGTGCTCAAGGTCAGGACCAAGGGGCAGATCATTGTGAACGGACGCGTCGTCTTCGTCGGAGAGGGAATGGCGGGTCTGCCGGTCGCGGTCAGACCCTCCTCGCAAGACGGCGTGCTCGATGTCGTCTTCCTGTACAAAATTGTCCAACAGATCGACCTCAGAGCACGCCAATAGGATAAAAACCTATGTGTTACCCATGTCCCCGAACATGTGTCACCCATGTCCCCGGTCCATACAAACGCGCGAACCCATCAAGCAGCGCTGAATTCTTAACAGGATCAGCCACGAGCTTACGGTTGTCTGATGGGTTCCGCGCGATCGGCGGCATCTTCTTGCCCACGCCAACGCGCGCTGCACCCATCCTACCTATCCAACCGCATCATTCACGCTGCCGCCGCCACGGGCGGGGCATGCGTGGGGTCGGCCAGCGCTTGTAGCTCCTGGCGGATCATGTGTGCTGCTTTCAGCATCTGTTTCAGCGGATAGGCCAATGCCGCCTGTTCGCCTGCCGTGTCGAATTGCGTGGGCAGGGTCGTGGCGATCTGGGGGCGCTTTTCGTCCAGCAGGTCGACCATGCCGTTCAGCGCCAACTGCACCGCTTCAGGTGTTTTGGGTAGCGCCGCCAGAATGGGTATCGCCGCCGTGATCTGCGAGGCCAGAACGTGGTTCTGGATCAGCAGGTTGTTCAATTCCGGCACGCTGAGCTGATGCGATTTGGGTTCGCTCATCATGCGGTAGAACGCTTCGGCGAAATTGCTGAATGCAATGTGCACGTTCTTGCGCGCCAGGCGCCAGGCCAGGTCCGCATCGATGACGGCGGGGGTGTCCGCGGCGGTGGTGGCGCTCGTTGTAGCGTTCGCGGCTGCCGTCGTGGCTGTATTCGTACCCGCAGTCGTGGCAAGCCCCGCATTCGTTTGCATGGCTTCTACGTAGCGCAGCCCGGCCAGCAAGTATTCCCGGTTGGCGCGGGTGGCGGCGGCGGCCAGCGGTTTCAGATAGCGTGCTTCCCACCACGGCAGGATGTAGCTGCAGATCAGCGCCAGCGCGCAGCCCAGCAATGTGTCGATGGCGCGTTCACCGATCACCGCCATCGACACGGTGCCCGGCGACACGAAATGGAACACCAGCACCACGAAGAGCGTGTTGAAAATGGCGCTGGCCATGTAGTTCAGTTGCACCAGGCTGTTGCCCATGATGCAGGCGCCCAGCAGCACGGCGAACAGGATCTCGGGGCTGTCGGTCAGGTTGAACAGCAGCAGCGCGCAGATGCAGCCGATCAAAGTACCGCCCAACCGCCAGCCATTGCGCTGCCGCGTCAGCGCGAAGCCGGGCTTCATGATGATGACGATGGTCAGCATGATCCAGTAGTTGTGCGCGGAAAATTCCGGCGACAGCCAGCGGCTGGCCAGCGTCATGGCAATGGCGGCGGCCGCCGTCACGCGCAGCGCATAACGGAAGTGCGGCGAATCCAGCCGCAGGTTGCTGGTCAACAGCCCAAAGCGGAATTCCTGGCGCGAGATAAAGCGCGTCAACGACTTGTTGATGCGCAGCACGTCGGTGGGCTTGGCGTCCGGCGATGCCGCCGTGTGGTCGGCCAGGCGGTCGACAATGCGGGCCGAATTGCGCAGGCGGCGCAGTACCTGGATGATCAGCGCCAGCATCTCGGGTTCGCGCTCGCCCAGACCTTGCTGCTTGAGCTGTTCAATTTCGTATTCGATGGCGCGCAGCTCCGCCTTGGCGCTGCTGCGGTACTGCACCTGGCGACCACGCGACACGTCCAGTGCAATGCGGTTGAGTTCCAACGACATCTTCACCAGCGCGTCGCGCATGAACATCAGGCAGTCGTTGCCGGCCAGCGTGCGGCGCAGCGCGGCGTAGTCGGTGTGGGTGGCGACCAGCGTGTCCAGCAGTTGCAGCATGTCGACGAACATGTTCCAGATCATCACGCGCTGACGGTCGCCCACGCCCTTGCCTCGGGGCAGGGCGCGCAGCACCATGTCGCGCGCGGCCTGGTGTTTTTCCGTCATGACAGACTGGCGTTGGATCAGGGTGCGATAGGCCTCGTCCAGGTCGGCCGTCTCGTCGTAGAAGGCGGCGCGGGCGGCCACGTAGTCGGCCGTGGCGAACAGCGCCACCGACATGGCCTGCTGTTCCTCGCGCAGCCAGAACAAGCGCGAAAATCCCAGGCTGAACACTACATAGAAAAGCGCCCCGCCCAAGGTGGCGACCGCGTGCGCGAAGACTTCGTGCGGCTGTAGCGGCGAATGCATCGTCAAGGTCATCAGCAGCAGGCCGGCAAAGCCGATCAGCCCGCCGCGCTTGCCGAACACGGTGAACATCGAATAGACGAAGCACTGTGCAATCACCACCAGCCAGATCAGGATGGGGTTCGTGGATGCGAGCCCCGTGATGATGACGGTAACGGTGCCCAGCGCGGCCCCGCCCAGCATTTCGTTGGTGCGATGACGCTGCGGGCCGCCCGGTTGGTCGATGATGGCCAGGCACTGCGCGCCAAAGGTCGCGACCAGCCCGGTGGTGTAGTTACCGAACAGCCCGCCCAGCACCAGCACGGGCAACAGCATGCCAACCCCCTGGCGCACCCCTCCGAAGAAGTAGTGGCTGTAGAGGAAACGGCGAATGCTGGCAATGCGCAAATCCATGGGACGGAACTGGGTTCGGGACGACGCAACAAGTATAGAGACGCTGGTGGAATTTTTGGGGTCGGATGGTTACAGGACTTTCCCTGTCAGACCGGCTGCATCGCGCGCGCAACGGTCGTTTCACGTCGATTTGCTACCTTTGACGCAACGCGGTAAATTCCACCTCTTGCGCCGGTCTGCCTATCCGATACCGGCGCGTTGAGGCGGATGGTACGGGTCACCTCCCCAGCCATCCTGCCGCAGTGATACTTGCTGTTGGCCGCGCCACAAGCGTGTGTTGCCAAAGCTTCCATTTCGACCTCCAGCGTCCCCAAGGGGCGTTTGCACTGCGTTCTGTCGAGCGTGTGCCGGGTCGGCAGGGTGTCCGGGTGGCGTGGCTCCGTGAGCCGCTAAGCGCCGGATCATGTTGTCGTAGCCGGTATGGGTTCCGTTGCCGCCGTATCCGGGCGAGCAGCAGTCAGGGTTGCAGGGCCGGTACTGAAAGGAAATAAACATGGAAATGAATGGCGCCGATATCGTCGTGCGCTGCCTGGCCGATGAGGGCGTGGAACACGTTTTCGGCTACCCCGGCGGCGCAGTGCTTTACATCTACGACGCGATCTTCAAGCAAGACAAATTTCAGCATATCCTGGTTCGTCACGAGCAAGCCGCCGTGCACGCCGCCGATGCCTATTCGCGCTCGTCGCAAAAGGTTGGCGTCTGCCTCGTGACCAGCGGCCCGGGCGTGACCAATGCCGTCACCGGCATCGCCACCGCCTATATGGATTCCATCCCCATGGTCATCATCAGCGGGCAAGTGCCCACTGCGGCCATCGGCGAAGATGCGTTCCAGGAATGCGACACCGTCGGCATCACGCGCCCCTGCGTCAAGCACAACTTCCTGGTGCGTGACGTCAAGGACCTGGCCGAAACCATGCGCCGCGCGTTCTACATCGCGCGCACGGGCCGTCCCGGCCCGGTGCTGGTGGATATCCCCAAGGACATCACCGTCGCGCAGTGCAAGTACACGCCGCCCAAGGGCGAGATCTCGATGCGTTCCTACGCGCCCGTCAACAAGGGCCACCAGGGGCAAATCAAAAAAGCCGTGCAGATGCTGCTGACCGCCGAACGGCCCATGATCTACACGGGCGGCGGCGTCATCCTGTCGAACGCCGCGCCCGAGTTGAACAAGCTGGTGTCGCAACTGGGCGCGCCGTGCACCAGCACCCTGATGGGTCTGGGCGGCTACCCGGCCAGCAGCGGCCAGTTCGTGGGCATGCCCGGCATGCACGGCACCTACGAAGCCAATATGGCGATGCAGCATTGCGACGTGCTGCTGGCCATTGGCGCGCGTTTCGATGACCGCGTGATCGGCAACCCCAAGCACTTCGCGCAGAACGCCCGCAAGATCATCCATATCGATATTGATCCGTCGTCGATCTCCAAGCGCGTGCGCGTGGACGTCCCGATCGTGGGTAACGTCAAGGATGTGCTGGCTGACCTGTCCGCCCAATACGAAGTGGCGGCCGCCGAGCACAAGCCCGCGTCCATCACCAAGTGGTGGGAGCAGGTCGAGACCTGGCGCGGCAAGGAATGCCTGAAGTTCGCCAACTCGGACGAAGTCATCAAGCCGCAATACGTGGTGGAAAAGCTCTGGGAAGTGACGGGTGGCGACGCCTTCGTCACGTCCGACGTGGGCCAGCACCAGATGTGGGCGGCCCAGTACTACAAGTTCGACAAGCCGCGCCGCTGGATCAACTCCGGCGGCCTGGGCACCATGGGTGTGGGGCTGCCGTACGCAATGGGCGTGCAGATGGCCAACCCTGGGCACGACGTCGCCGTCATCACCGGCGAAGCGTCAATCCAGATGAACATCCAGGAACTGTCGACCTGCCACCAATACCGCCTGACGCCCAAGATCGTCTGCCTGAACAACCGTTTTCTGGGCATGGTCCGGCAATGGCAGCAGATCGATTACGGCTCGCGCTATTCCGAGTCCTACATGGATTCGCTGCCCGACTTCGTCAAGGTGGCCGAGGCCTATGGCCACGTGGGTCTGCGTATCGAGCGTCCGGCGGATGTCGAACCCGCGCTGCGCGAAGCCTTTGGCAAGCACAAGGAACGCCTGGTTTTCCTGGACTTCATCACCGACCGCACCGAAAACGTGTGGCCGATGGTCAAGGCCGGCCGTGGGCTGACCGAAATGCTGCTTGGCTCTGAAGACCTGTAAGGAGGCCCCCATGAAGCACGTGATTTCCGTCCTCCTCGAAAACGAACCCGGCGCGCTGTCGCGCGTGGTGGGGCTGTTTTCCGCGCGGGGCTACAACATTGAAACCCTGACCGTGGCGCCCACCGAGGACGCCACGCTGTCGCGCATGACCATCGTGACCACCGGTTCCGATGACGTGATCGAACAGATCACCAAGCACCTGAACCGCCTGGTGGATGTCGTTAAAGTGGTGGACCTGACCGAAGGCGCCCACATCGAGCGCGAGCTGATGCTCGTGAAGGTGCGCGCCGTGGGCAAGGAACGCGAAGAGATGAAGCGCATGGCGGATATTTTCCGCGGCCGCATCATCGACGTGACCGACAAGTCCTACACCATCGAATTGACCGGGGTGCAGGAAAAAGTACAGGCCTTCCTGGAGGCCCTGGACCGCAGTGCCATCCTTGAAACCGTACGCACCGGCGTGTCCGGCATCGGACGCGGTGAACGGATTTTGAAGATTTGACCGGCCTTCCAGGCCACGCCACACCCTACATCTGAATTAATCGAATATCCAAAATACTGGAATCTGGAGCACAACCATGAAAGTTTTCTACGACAAAGACTGCGATCTGTCCCTCATCAAAGGCAAGACCGTTGCCATCATCGGCTACGGTTCGCAAGGCCACGCGCACGCGCAGAACCTGCATGAATCGGGCGTGAAGGTCATCGTCGGCCTGCGCAAGGACGGCGCTTCGTGGAACAAGGCCGCCAACGCTGGCCTGGAAGTCAAGGAAGTGGCTGACGCCGTGAAGGCCGCCGACATCGTCATGATGTTGCTGCCCGACGAGAACATCGCCTCGGTCTACAACAAGGAAGTGCACGGCAACATCAAGGCCGGCGCTGCCCTGGCTTTCGCCCACGGCTTCAACGTCCACTACGGCCAGGTCGTGCCGCGTGAAGACATCGACGTCATCATGATCGCCCCGAAGGCGCCCGGCCACACGGTGCGCAACACGTACAAGCAAGGTGGCGGCGTGCCCCACCTGGTGGCCGTGTACCAAGACAAGTCGGGCGCCGCGCGTGACGTGGCCCTGTCGTACGCCAGCGCCAACGGCGGCGGCCGTGCCGGCATTATCGAAACCAACTTCCGCGAAGAAACCGAAACCGACCTGTTCGGCGAACAGGCCGTGCTGTGCGGCGGTACCGTCGAACTGATCAAGGCCGGTTTCGACACGCTGGTGGAAGCCGGCTACGCGCCCGAAATGGCGTACTTCGAATGCCTGCACGAACTGAAGCTGATCGTTGACCTGATCTATGAAGGCGGCATCGCCAACATGAACTACTCGATCTCGAACAACGCCGAATTCGGCGAGTACGAAACGGGTCCGAAGATCGTCACCGACGAAACCCGCAAGGCCATGCGCCAGTGCCTGACGGACATCCAGACCGGCGAATACGCCAAGAAGTTCATCCTGGAAAACACCGCCGGCGCCCCGACGCTGACCTCGCGCCGCCGCATCAACGCGGAATCGCAGATCGAGCAAGTGGGTGGCAAGCTGCGCGCCATGATGCCCTGGATCGCCGCCAACAAGCTGGTGGACAAGTCCAAGAACTGATCGGCGCCCGGCGCGGGCTGGTCCCGCGCCCCGTCCGGCAAGACGGCATGCCTCCAAAGGGCATGCCGTTTTTTATTGCCTTTTCCCCAGGCACGGCACTTGCTCTGTCCCGCAAGCGGGGCCATATGAGTTAACCTTTCACAGTCCGTTGTAAGTTATTGAGACCATGCCCAATTTTTCCATGCGCGATTCCGAGAACCGCCACCGAAGTATCTACTTGCTGCCCAACGCATTCACCACCGCTGCGCTGTTTGCGGGGTTCTATGCCGTGGTGCAGGCAATGAATGATCGCTTCGAAGTTGCCGCCATCGCCATTTTCGTGGCCATGGTGCTGGATGGCATGGATGGCCGGGTGGCTCGCCTGACCAACACGCAGTCGGCATTCGGTGAACAATATGACTCCTTGTCTGACATGACGTCCTTCGGCGTGGCGCCCGCGCTGGTCATGTACGAATGGATCTTGAATGATTTGGGCCGCTGGGGTTGGCTGGCCGCCTTTGTCTATGTGGCAGGCGCCGCGCTGCGCCTGGCGCGCTTCAATACCAATATCGCCGTCGTCGACAAACGTTATTTCCAAGGCTTGCCCAGCCCGGCCGCTGCCGCGCTGGTGGCGGGTTTTGTATGGCTGGCGGTGGACAACAAGCTGCCCATTCACGACAGCCTGATGGCCTGGGTGGCGTTCACGCTGACCATGTACGCGGGCATCACCATGGTGTCCAACGCCCCGTTCTTCAGCGGCAAGAGCTTTGCGCTGGGTCGCAGCGTGCCGTTCTGGGGCATCTTGCTGGTGGTGGCGGTATTCGTGTTCGTCTCCAGCGACCCCCCGGTTGTGCTGTTCGGCCTGTTCGTGCTGTATGGCTTGTCGGGTTGGGTCATGTGGGGCTGGCGCTGGAACAAGGCGCGCCGCCTGACGCAAGAGCGCCGCAGCCATTCGTCCTGATCCGCTGACCGCTGCTTCAAATCGCAGCCGCAAAAAAAACCGCCAAGTAAATATTGGCGGGTTTTTTGTTGGTGGTGAATTCAGCGCCACATGAACCTGTCGTCGTCGTACATGGGATCGGGGCCGGGATGGAAGTGTGTCACCTTGCTGCCGTCGCGGCTCATGTAGACGTACATCAGCGAATTCCACACGCCGTTTTCCTTGTACCGGTACGACCACACGACTTCGCGCTTTTCGCCCAGGCCCGTGACATCGATTTGGGCGGGCGGCCCGAATTCGCAGCGCACGCGGTCGGGGCCCCAGTCGCCGGTTTCCAGCACTTTGAAGTGCGCATCCGTCAGCAGCGGCAGCACCTGGCCCACGCGACCGTCCGTGCCCACGTTGGTGCCCCAGGCGTATTGCCCCATGGGTTGTTGCGTCCAGATCACCCGGCGCCCGCCGCCGGCTTGCGGGCATTCGAAGTTGGGCTGGCCGAATTGGGTAAGCACTTCGCCGTAGGGGGTGCCGGGCGGGATCTGGGTCATGTTGGCGCAAGCCGCCAGGCTGGCGATCGCCAGGGTAGCCAGGGCCGCGCGCGCGGGTCTGAAATATTTAGACATGTATTTGCTCCTCAAGGGTGCCGCTCGGGCGCTGCGGGCCGGTGCCGCCCCCAAAACCACCTGTGGGGTAATTCTAGCGAATCAGCTATAATCGCCGAGCTTTATCAAGTGTATTGATTTTGCAAGATGCTTTGCGCCGGCAGTCCGGCTGCGGAGTGACCCCCAAGCCGTAAGCAATTCGTGTGTGGTGGGCCATTCTGGCAGCTATTGAAGCAGCAGTGAGAAAGCAAAAACGCTTATCGCCGGAATTCACGCAAATTTTTTCCAAACCACGTCAGGGCACCTCGGCCCTGTCGCATGTCCGAAGAGGTCATCAATGTCTGTAGCTGACATCAAGAAATCCGATATCGTTGCGCAATTCCAACGCGCTCAAGGCGATACCGGCTCCCCCGAAGTTCAGGTGGCTCTGCTCACCGCCCGTATCAACGAACTGACTGGTCACTTCAAAGAACACATGAAGGACCATCACTCGCGCCGCGGTCTGCTGCGTATGGTCAGCCGTCGCCGCAAGCTGCTCGACTATCTCAAGGGCCGCAATCCCGATTCGTACCGCGCTCTGATCGAAAAACTCGGTCTGCGCAAGTGATCGACGGGGCTGGCTCCCCATGACGCAACCGTGGTCGGTGCGACGTATTGTCGCAGCGGCCACGGTTTTTCATTTGTAAGGAATAATCGTCATGTTCAACAAAGTGACAAAATCGTTCCAGTACGGCCAGCACACGGTCGTCCTGGAAACTGGCGAGATCGCTCGCCAGGCCTCCGGCGCCGTTGTGGTGTCGATCGAGGACACCGTTGTCCTGGCCACCGTTGTGGCTTCCAAGAAGGCCAAGCCGGGTCAAACGTTTTTCCCGCTGACCGTCGACTACATCGAGAAGACCTACGCTGCCGGCCGTATTCCGGGTGGGTTCTTCAAGCGTGAAGGCAAGCCCTCCGAAAAGGAAACGCTGACCTCGCGCCTGATCGATCGTCCGCTGCGTCCGCTGTTCCCCGAAGACTTCTACAACGAAGTCCAAGTGGTCATCCACACGCTGTCGGTCAATCCCGAGATTGATCCCGACATCGCCGCCATGATCGGCGCATCGGCTGCGCTGGCCATCTCCGGCATCCCGTTCAACGGCCCGATCGGCGCCGCGCGCGTTGGCTACATCGATGGCCAATACGCCCTGAACCCGACCGCATCGCAACTGAAGTCGTCCAAGCTGGACCTGGTGGTTGCCGGTACGGAAAACGCCGTGCTGATGGTGGAATCGGAAGCTCAACAGCTGTCCGAAGAAATCATGCTGGGCGGCGTGGTCTACGGCCACGAGCAAATGCAGGCTGTCATCAACGCCATTCACGAACTGGTGAAGGACGCTGGCAAGCCCGATTGGGACTGGCAAGCGCCGGCCAAGGACGAAGCCCTGATCGCCGCCGTGACCGCGGCTGCCCAGGAAGGCCTGAACGCCGCCTACCAGATCCGCGAAAAGCAAGCCCGCACCGCCAAGCTGCGTGAAGTGTCGGCTGACGTGTCGGCCAAGCTGGCTGCCGCCGCTGCCGAAAAGGGCGAGTCCGCCCCTGACGCCGTGACCGTCGACAACATCATGTTCTCGCTGGAATCGGCCATCGTTCGCGGTCAGATCCTGAACGGTGAACCGCGTATCGACGGTCGCGACACTCGCACCGTGCGCCCCATCAGCGTGCGTCTGGGCGTGCTGCCCCGCGCACACGGCAGCGCGCTGTTCACCCGTGGTGAAACGCAAGCGCTGGTCGTGGCCACGCTGGGCACCAAGCAAGACGAGCAGATCATCGACGCGCTCATGGGTGAATACCGCGACCGCTTCATGATGCACTACAACATGCCTCCGTTCGCCACCGGCGAAACGGGCCGCATCGGTGTGCCCAAGCGCCGCGAAATCGGCCACGGCCGTCTGGCCAAGCGTTCGCTGATCCCGCTGCTGCCGGCGCCGGAAGACTTCCAATACACGATCCGCATCGTGTCGGAAATCACCGAGTCCAACGGCTCGTCGTCGATGGCTTCGGTCTGCGGCGGCTCGCTGGCCATGATGGACGCCGGCGTGCCGGTCAAGGATCACGTGGCCGGTGTGGCCATGGGCCTGATCCTGGACGGCGGCAAGTTCGCCGTGCTGACCGACATTCTGGGTGACGAAGATCACCTGGGCGACATGGACTTCAAGGTTGCGGGCACCGAAAACGGCGTCACCGCACTGCAGATGGACATCAAGATCCAGGGCATCACCAAGGAAATCATGCAAGTGGCGCTGGCGCAAGCCCGCGAAGGCCGCCTGCACATCCTGACCAAGATGAAGGAAGCGCTGGACGGTTCGCGTGGCGAGCTCTCGGCTTTCGCCCCGCGCATGCTGACCATCAAGATCAACCCCGAGAAGATCCGCGACGTGATCGGCAAGGGCGGCGCCACCATCCGCGCGCTGACCGAAGAAACCGGCACGCAGATCGACATCTCCGACGACGGCACGATCGTGATCGCCAGCGTCGACGAAGTGCAGGCCAAAGAAGCCCAGCGCCGCATCGTCGAACTGACCGCCGACGTCGAAGTGGGCCAGATCTACGAAGGCTCGGTCCTGCGTCTGCTGGACTTCGGCGCCATCGTGCAAGTGCTGCCGGGCCGCGACGGTCTGCTGCACATCTCGGAAATCGCCAATTACCGCATCGCGAACATCAATGATGTGCTGAAGGTCGGCCAGCAAGTCCGCGTCAAGGTCATCGAGGCCGACGACAAGGGCCGCCTGCGCCTGTCCATCAAGGCAATCGGCGGTATCGAAGCGCAGCAACCCGCTGCCGCTCCGGAAGCTGCCCCCCAATCGGAACCGCAAGCTGAATAAGCTGGCAGGCTGATTGAACGAAGAACGGCGCCGCAAGGCGCCGTTTTTTTTGGGCCATGACCGCCTTTCCTGTAAAGTCTTGCGCCAGACGGAGGGAAAAACGGATGATCCAAGCATGACGGGCTGGGCGGCTGGCGCCACCGCCGTGGCGCTGCTTGCCGCACTGCTGACTGGCTGCATGAGCAGCCCCGGTCCGGGCCAACGCGGCCCCAAGGGCGAAGCCATGTCCGCCGACCAGTTCGGCCAGACCGACTTCAATCGCACGGTCACGCTGGAAGTGCGCGACAACCTGGACAGCCTGTATTTGCTGCTCGACAAGCTCTACCGCCGCAATCCCCGGGAATGGCGCAAGACCGGCGTGGCGGACCATAAGACCGCTGTTGACCGCGTCAAGCACGCCATCGAAGTCCGTGTTCCGCCCAGCGACCTGGCCGGCCTGCGAGACATCCAGATCCTGGCCGTGTCATTGGACCCGAACTACACCGGCGACCGCGTCGGCGCCTTTATCTATGGCCTGGCCGACACCCTTATCGCGGCGCACAACGGCAAGACCCGCCTGTACGCCACCGACGCGCTGGATGGTCAGCGGGTCTACAATGCCGCACGGAACGTCGAGGCGGCCGCCTGGCTGCTGGCGTCGCGCCGCAACAACCAGGGCGAGCTGCTTTTGCTGGCGAACGAAATCTCTCCCACCGCCACGAACCTGAGCTTCGAGCGCGAGTTCGGCGCCATCATCGGCCGGCTGGACCTGATCGCCAACCTGCTGGGCGAGAATTCGCGCCGCATTGGCATCAACTATGCGCAGGGTCTCCTGCTGTTCAATTTCTTGCCTGTGCGCTAACAGGATCTTCCCATCGTGATCGATATTGTTTCCATCCAGACCGCCCGCGACAACCTGCGCGGCCAGGTGCTGAAGACCCCCTTCACCCTGTCGCGCACGCTGTCCGACATCTTCGGCGCCGAGATCTGGCTGAAGTTCGAGAACCTGCAATTCACGGCATCGTTCAAGGAACGCGGCGCCCTGAACCGCATGTTGACCTTGTCGGACGATGAGCGCGCCAAGGGCGTGATCGCCGTGTCGGCCGGCAACCACGCGCAGGGCGTGGCCTACCATGCGCAGCGCATGGGCGTGCCGGCGGTGATTGTGATGCCGCGTTTCACGCCCACCGTCAAAGTCGCCAACACGCGCCGGTTTGGCGCGGAGGTGGTGCTGGCGGGCGACACGTTCGATGACGCCAAAGCGCACGGCTACGAGCTCGCGCAAGCGCGCGGCCTGATCATGATCCACCCCTACGACGACGAAGCCGTCATTTCGGGGCAGGGCACCGTGGCGCTGGAAATGCTGGAAGACCAGCCGGATCTCGACACGCTGGTGATCGCCATTGGCGGCGGCGGCCTGATTGCAGGGATGGCCACGGCGGCCAAGGCCTTGAAGCCCGGCATCGAGATCGTGGGCGTGCAGACCGAACGTTTTCCGTCCATGTACGCCGCCGTCAAGGGCGTAACCATGCCGCAGGGGCAATACACCATCGCGGAAGGCATCGCGGTGAAGTCGCCAGGCGCCTTGACCCAGCCGATCGTGAGCCAGTTGGTTGACCACATCGAACTGGTCAGTGAAAGTGATATCGAGCACGCCATCGTCGTGCTGCTGGAAATTGAGAAGACCGTGGTCGAAGGCGCGGGGGCCGCGGGCCTGGCCGCACTGCTGCGTGCGCAGGAAGCGGGCAGCGATCGTTTCAAGGGCAAGCGCATCGGCCTGGTGCTGACCGGCGGCAACATCGATCCCCTGATGTTGGGCGAACTGATCGAACGCGGGATGGTGCGCGCCGGTCGTCTGGCCCGCATCCGGGTTGACCTGCGCGACTTGCCGGGCGCTCTGGCGCACGCTACCAAGCTCATCGCCGACGCGCAGGCGAACATCACTGAAGTGCACCACCAGCGCGCCTTCACTTCCCTGCCGGTGCGCAATGTGGAAGTGGACTTCGTGCTGCAGACGCGCGGGCCGGAACATATTCTTGAAGTCATCGACGTGCTGAACGCCGCGGGCTTCGCGGCCAGTAACCACGACCATTGATGGCGGCGGCTCAATGCCGCGCACAGATCAAGCCCGTCTCGACCGCAGGCGCCCGCACTTTGCGGGCGTTTTCGTTTCGTCCGCGCCCTCCAGTCGGAAGTCGTTGCAAAAAAAAGTGCAACACGCGCAATGCCCGTTTAACTTTTTTTTCCGATCAGGGAACTTTTTTTGTTGCGGCAAACACCCCCATGGCGCCTGGGCTGAAAGCAATTTGAAGGAATTCTGTAAGCCGCCATCTCGGCCAGGAGGGAACAATCTGTCCACTATTTGACCTAGGGATATCCCGGAAAAAGTTATGGTTCCCCCGGATGTTCGATATGTCGCCATGCGATTTAGCATCTCCCACTTCGCTTTTCCGCCTGCCGATTCTTGTGGGCGGGAAGGCGTTGAGATATGCGCGCGCCACTTTTTCCAGCGATGTTCCGGCGCGTCAGACTAGGGAGACTGCAGCTTGATAAGAAACAGACAGGACTTTTGGTCCGGAGCCATGTTTATTGCTTTAGGGGGGGCCTTTTCCGTACAGGCCACCGAATATTCCATGGGAAGCGCGGCCCGCATGGGACCGGGATATTTCCCGTTCTGGCTCGGCATCGTGCTGGCGTTGATGGGCGCGGTTGTGCTGATCAGCGCACTGGCCAAGAAGGCCGAGACGACCACAATCACTCGCTACGATTTCCGCATCCTCTTCCTGGTGATCGGTTCGGTCGTGTTCTATGGTTTCGCGCTGCGTTACCTGGGGCTGTACATCTCGGTATTCCTGCTGGTTCTCATCAGCAGCCTTGCCAGCCATGAATTCAATTGGAAAGTCGCGGTCGCCAACGGCCTGTTCCTCGTGGCGTTCTCCTACCTTGCGTTCATACGCGGCCTGGGTTTGATATTTCCGCTGTGGCCCAGCGCTTTCGGCAACTAGGAAACAACAATGGAACTTCTACAAAACCTGATGCTGGGTTTCTCGGTGGCGTTCACGCCGGAAAACCTCAGCTATGCATTCCTGGGTTGCCTGTTGGGCACGCTGGTCGGCGTTCTGCCGGGGCTGGGGCCTGTTCCCACCATCGCCATGTTGCTCCCCATCACGTATGTGTTGCCGCCCACGGCCGGCCTGATCATGCTGGCGGGCATTTACTACGGCACCCAATATGGCGGTTCGACCACGGCCATTCTGGTGAACTTGCCGGGTGAGACATCCGCGGTGGTGACGGTGCTGGACGGCCACCAGATGGCACGCAATGGCAGAGCGGGCGCCGCGCTGTCGCTTGCCGCCATTGGCTCATTCTTCGCCGGTAGCGTGGCCACCGTGCTGATTGCCGCGTTTGCGCCACCCTTGGCGGAAGTGGCATTTGCCTTCGGCCCGGCGGAGTACTTTTCGCTGATGGCATTGGGGCTGATCGGCGCGGTCGTGCTCGCTTCCGGCTCGCTGCCCAAGGCCATCTGCATGATCTTGCTGGGTTTGCTGCTGGGCATGGTGGGTACCGACGTCAATTCCGGGGTCGCTCGCTACGACTTCAGCATTCCGGAATTGCAGGACGGTATCGACTTCGCGATCGTGGCCATGGGTGTTTTCGGCCTGTCGGAAATCATGGCCAACCTGGAGCAGAAAGAGAACCGCGTCGAGATTACCGACAAGGTGGGTTCGTTGTACCCCAGCCGCCAAGAGTTCCGCGAAGCGGCGCCCGCCATCGTCCGGGGCACCGCCCTGGGTTCGGCGTTGGGTATCTTGCCCGGCGGTGGTTCGGTGTTGTCGGCGTTTGCTTCGTACACGCTTGAAAAGAAGCTGTCGAAAGAACCCGAGCGTTTCGGCAAGGGCCACCCAGCCGGCTTGGCCGGCCCTGAGTCCGCCAACAACGCCGGTGCGCAGACCTCGTTCATTCCCTTGCTGACGCTGGGTATTCCCGGCAACGCGGTGATGGCGCTGATGGTGGGGGCAATGACCATCCACAACATCCAGCCCGGCCCGCAGGTGATGACCAGCCACCCCGAACTGTTCTGGGGCCTGATCGCCTCGATGTGGATCGGCAATCTGATGCTGGTGATCCTGAACCTGCCGCTGATCGGCATCTGGGTGAAATTGCTGCGCGTGCCCTACCGCATGCTGTTCCCGGCCATTCTGGTGTTCTGCACGATCGGGGTGTATTCGCTGAACTACAACGTGTTCGACATCTTCATGTTCGCCATCTTCGGCGTCATCGGATATGTGTGGAGCAAATTGGGTTGCGAGGGCGCGCCGCTGCTGCTGGGCCTGGTTCTGGGTCCCATGATGGAAGAAAACTTCCGCCGGGCGCTCTTGCTGTCGCGGGGTGATTTCAGCACCTTCGTCACGCGCCCGCTGTCGGCGACGCTGTTGGCGCTGGCCGCCATCCTGCTGGTGCTGGTGATGTTGCCGGCCCTGCGCAAGAAACGTGAGGAAACGTTCGTCGAGGTCGACTGACCACGGGGAACAAGATTGGCTCCGGGCCTGGTGCGGCGCAAGCTGCCCAGGCTCGCTTTTTTTTAGTCTGATTTGCCGACACGTGCCGCATGTCAGCCTGGGTTTCAGTTTTCTTTCAGTTTTCTTTCAGGTTTCTTTCAGCTTTTTTCAACTGAGTTCACGCGTCACCAGGCTCTTCAAGCCATATAGACGTTCACGATGCAAGATTGTGGGCAGCGGCAGCGGCTCGCGGTCCAACGCGACGTAGTCGGCCGGAATCTGCGCCACCGCCTCGCGCATGCGTGCCGGGTCGGCCTGCCACCATTGCACCAGCATGCGGTCCGGGTTGTAGACGTCCAGCCCCTGGCGGCGCAATTCCGAACGGTTGAAATCCTTCAGGTTCCAGGTCAGCACCTGCACCACGGGCGGCTGCTGCAAGCCACAGCGCGCACGCCGCGCCAATCCGGCCGCAATCACATGGAAGTCCTTCGGATCGCTATAGCGCAACGACGCTTCGTACACTTGCGTGTCGACCTCGTTGGCCTGGGGAAAGCTCGCGTTCATCTCGGCCCAGAACTCGGCCAATACCTCGGGCGGAATATCCCAGATGCGCGCGGCGTTGCGCCGCCATTCCTCACCGATGCGTTCGGTCCAGACGGGCGTGAATACGCCGGCCTCGGCCAGGCGCAACAACAGCCGGCGCAGGATGCCGGACATCAGGACGCACGCGTCCAGGACGATGAAGGGGGCGGGGGCGGGTTGGATGGTCAAGATACGTTCGAGCACCGGCGCGTACGGGAAGAGCGAGCACCGCCGAGGGATGCGGCCCGCAGTCGTCCGGAGAAATTAATAGGAGGCGAGCGCAAGAATAAAGGTTTTTGCCTTGATGCGCCCTGGCCGCTCCCCGACAGGGGAGGCCGCATCGCCCTTGGGCCGCTGCGTGACGCGCGGGCCGTCGGGCGAAGGGGGGCAAGCTCTTGCGGTTAGCGCTTCACGCTCAGTGCGGGCGCAGCGAGCAAGGCTTCCTGGGTCTTGATCAGTGCCGCCTGCGTTGACCGACGGGCGGCCAATCCGAAATCGCGGATGAACTCGCTGTACTCCGCTTCTCCGGCTTCCATCACCGTGATGGTGGTGTCACCATTGTTTGCGGTGCCGCTGACCTTGGTGATCAAGTTAGTGGTGAAGCGAGTGGGAGGCCATGTCACGAAACTGGATGACGATGAGTCCGTCACCAGCGTCGGGACAACCACATAGTCGACGTTATCCGCCGCCGTGGGTTCAGGCGTTTTGATCTTGATGACGTTCGTAAACACATTGCTGAGCATCTTGTAGAACGCCGTCTCGATCTCTTTATAGGGCTGGTAGGTGACTTTGTCGCCACCGCCTCCCGGTGTTTTTACGGTTTTTGCAAGATCCGCTTCGGCGATGTAATAAGCAACGTTGGCGTTAATGCGCGGGGTATCTGCCGGCGCTTCGATTTTGGCGAGGTCTGGAGAGATCGTGATTTTGTGGGCGCAACCGGACGCAACCGCCGCAACGATGGCTAACGCGACCAAGCGAATTATTTTATTCAGCAGCATGGCCGGTCTCATTTCAGAGCGTTGAGGAATGCGGGATCGCTGAACACGTCAGTGATCAGTTTGCTTACCAGGTTGCGATATTCCTCAATGGCGCGAGGCAGCGCGACCGCCGCAACGAACGACGACGGCCATTCGTGTTTGGCCGTTTTGACTTGGTCGTACTTGACCGTGCCTGCATGGGTGACGATGAACCGAGCCTCGACGATACCGGTACCCGTGCCCATCGGCACGCTCATATCGTTCTTCAACAGCGTGCCGGACACCTCAACAGACGATTGATCGGAATACTTTCCAGCCAGTGTCAGTTCCTGCTTCAGCGCTTCAGCAAGGTAAGCGCTGTAGCTGTTGTTATAAGGCGAGCTTAATTTCGAGCCGCGCAGAGAGATGGGATTGGCGTTTTCCTTGCTCGGCTCGCTTTTGAATTCGCCCACCTTCGCGGTGAAATCACCTGCTTTTTTCAGTGCGGTCACATTATCCATGGACGCCTGATAGGGCGGTGCGACCATCGAGCAACCGCTCATCGCAGCGCAAAGGACTGCGACAGACAAGACTTTATTCACGACCAATCACCATCATGTTATTCGGAGGAAACCGAATCTAACATTCATTTACTTTTTATAATAAAAGGGTAAACCCTGATTGGTTCTCGCCAAGGGGAGAGAATGCCGGGATGTTTTATTTTGGGGATTGGTCTGCGCAAGAACCGGCAAGATTTGCCGGGGCGCTGTGGTGCCCGAGACCGGAATCGAACCGGTACGGCCTTGCGGCCGAGGGATTTTCTTACCACTTCGGCTTTCGCCGCCAGCGCGGGTGCGCTGTTCGTGGTCTGGAGCACGCCTTCACCATAGCCTTGCGGCCGTAGGTGCCCGCCGTCTGCTCTCTACACCTTCCCCGGCTTTTCAATCGGGGCTTGGCTCGGCGTTGGCTCGGAACAGGTCCAGGGCGTTCGCCGAGTTTGACGGGCTACACCTTTGGAGTTTCCCCCAAAGGGCTCAAATTTTTTAAGTCCCTTGTGTCTACCAATTTCACCACTCGGGCAATGCGCGGTCCTTTGCAAGGGCCGGCAGCGGGCGTGACTATAACATCCCGCCGTGCGCGCCTTCGCTACTTGCGGCCGAACAACCGGCCAAGAAAGCCGGCGGGTTTGGCGGCGGCCGCTTCCGCTTCCAGCGCGTTCTTCATCGACAGCTCTTGAAAATAGGGTTTGCCGTTTTGCTGGTAGGACGCGGAAGCCTGGCGGTAGGCCACGGCGGATTCGGCGTGGCGCTTCATCTGGCCGTAGATCCTGCCACGCGCAAACAGCGCCCAGCTGCGATAGTCGGGGTCCAGCGCCAGCAGGCGGTCGCAGGCCGCCAGCCCTTCGTCATGGCGCTTGGCGGCGATCAGTGCATTGATGCGTTCGGCGTGAAGCGGGCCGCTGTCGGACCAGCGTTCCAGGGCAGTGTCGGCATAGGCCACGGCCTCGTCGGCGCGGTCCAGGTGCGTCAGCGCTTCAATGCGGACGCGGCGCCATTTCAGCCAGTCGGGGTCCAACGAGATGGCCACTTCCGCCAGCGGCAGCGCTTCGTCGTGGCGTTCCAGGTAGTTCAGCATGTCAGCCGCGTTGCCGGGCAGGAAATCGTCGCCGGGCGCGAGTTCATAGCCTTTCAGGTAGTACGCCAGCGCGGCTTCCCAGTTGCGCTGGTCGCGCTGGGCGTTACCCGCCACGAACAGCAACTGGGCGTCGCCGCTATCAAGCGGGTCCAGGCCCAGCAGCGCCTGTTCGGCCAGCTCGGGTTTGCCGCCGCGCACGTATTCGCGCGCTTGTTCCTTGCGGCCTTCCCAGCCGGTGTCGGACAGCGCATCCAGATGCCGCCACAGGGGCACCGCTTCGTCCGCGCGACCCAGCCGGTGCAGCGAGCGCGCCTTGCCTTCCAGCGGCCAGTCCCAGTCGGGTTCGCGCCGCAGCAGGCTGGTCCATTCTTCCACGGCGTCGGCGTCGCGCCCCATGGCTTGCAGGCAGGACGCGCGGTTGTGCTGGATGGCGTTCTCTTCGCCCAGGATGGCGCGGGCGCGGTCGAACATGGCGATGGCGTTGTTCAGGTCGCCCAAGCGGCGGTAATTGTTGCCGGCGTCGTACAGAAAGCCGCCATTGTTGGGCGCCAGGGCGACAGCGCGCTGGTGGTAGGGCAGGGCATCCGCGTAGCGGCCGGCGTTGTGCAGGTTTGAACCGATATAGCAATGGGGCGCCGCGGCGGCCGAGCGGATCTGAGCGGCTCGGGTCCAACTGGCGATGGCGTCATCCAGCCGGCGATCGTTGATCAGCAGGTAGGCTTCGGCCATCAGCAAGCCGTAGTGGGACGGTGCGCGTTGGCGGGCGTCGCGCAAGGCGCGCCAGGCTTCCTGTTCGTCGCCTTCGTCGTAGCGCACCACGGCCTGTACGGCGATGGCGTCGCTGCATTGCGGGTCCAGCGACAAGGCGCGGGCCACGTCGGCGTCACGCTGGGCGTAGGCCTTGCGTTGGGCGTGGCAGCGCGCGCGCAAGGCCCAGACGGTGGCGGATCCGGGCGCTTCGCGCACGGCCTGTTCGCACAGGGACAGCATCTTCGGCAGGTCGCTGCCGTCTTCGGCGCGTTGGATGGCTTCGATCAAGGCGGACATGCGTGGGGTTCCGTCGTGGGGTTTTATCTTTTACCGGGCGCGCAATGGCAGGAAATGCTGACCCGATCAAGGCGGCTTATCGCGCGAAGGCGCTGGCGTCGTGGCGGCAAGAGTAGGTACGGTCGCTGGCGGGGATGTCGTCGCTGCCACATTGCCACCGCCGCACGCCGCCGCCCTTGCGTTCGGCGCGCAGTTCCGGCACCAGATGCTTGCCCGCCAGACTGGGGATGCCGTCGGCACTGGGCGTGCCGGCAATCGTGAAGCGCAAGACGCCGTTGACGGGGTTCATCTCCACCTTCGAAAAGCCGCTACTTTCCAGCGACTGCGCGCTGATGCCCAGGTCGTCCAGGCTGGCCGGAAATTTCTGCGTGCGCCGATAGTGGTTTTCCGCGAGCCGGCGCACGGGGTCGGATACCAGGTCCAGGCGGTTGATATCCGCGTGTAGCGGGTTGTCGCTGTTGCTATCGCCGGTGGCGTTGACGCCAATCACGATGCCCACCACGACCAGCGCCAAAATGCCAAACACGGCAAACAGAAACTTGCCCGCGCCAGTGACCGAGGGGGCCCGGGCGACAGCTGCGTGCATCGCGCGCGGGTTCGCATCGCGCGTGACCACGTGCGTGCCCGCCAAGGCGTTGTGCATGGCCCGTTCGCCAAAGATCATCTGCTGCAAATGGTGGAACAGGCCGGGCAGCAGCAGGTTCACCGTGTACTTCAGGCTATGGCGCCACAGAGAGCGAAGCAGGCCCGGAGCCTGGCCCTTGCGATTGACCACCCGCTGCTTCAATACACGCTTGCCCGGCGAACCGTTACCCCAGGCATCCATGAAAGCGGGCAGGAACCAGCCGATCAAGCCGGCGGCAAGGGCAATCAAAAAGGGCGGTTTGTTGCCGGTCAGGCCTTCGTAGGTCAGTTGGGCGGCCATGATCAAGACGATCATCCCCACCGCCATGGCGATGGCGTCGATGGCGCTTGCGCCCAGCCGGGCCCAGATGTTGGGGAACACCTGCGCATTGTGATGCGCGGACTGGGCTGGGGCCTTGGACGCGGGGGCTTTTGATGGTTTGTTTTTTGGTTTGCCGGGCGCAGGCGCGGCGGGGACGGGCAAGGGCGCCTGGCAACTGAAGCATTGCGTATTGGAGGCGGGGTTTTGCCAATTGCAGCGGGGGCATTGCATGGAAACAGGGATCCTGGTGATGCCGGGGCCGTACAACAACGACCGGAGCGCGGATGATACTCAAGTCTTGCGCTAGGGAAAACCCGAATCACCGCGCCGACGAACAACGCGGGACACTCTCGGCCATGAAGCCCGCCCAAGCCCCCTCAAGCCACGCCCGCGATATTGATCCCATCTCGCTGCGCTTGTTCTTATCTGCCCTGGAAGAAGGCAGCCTGGCGCGAGCCGCCGCGCGCGAGAACATCGTGCCGTCGGCGGTCAGCAAGCGGATGTCGGAAATGGAGGAAGCGTTTGGCGTGCCGCTGCTTGAGCGCGGCGTCAAGGGCGTGCAGGCCACGCCGGCCGGCAACGCGCTGGCCACGCATGTGCGTCGGCTGTTGCAGGACGTGGAACAGATGCACCGCGAGATGGCGGGATTTGCGAGCGGTGTGCGCGGGCGCGTGCGCCTGGCGGTCAGCGTGGCGGCCTTGTCGGGTGACTTGCCCGCACAGATCCAATCGTTTCGCCGGGCACACCCCGAGATCGACATCCTGCTGCAAGAAGACACGACGCAAGCCGCCTTTCGCGCCGTGCTGGAAGGGCTGGCGGACGTGGCGGCGGGGTCGGACTTCGGGCATGACGGCTTGCAGGTGTTTCCCTACGGGCATTGCGAACTGGCCGCTGTGGTGCCGGGCCAGCACGTGCTGGCCCAGCGCGAGACGCTGGATTATGCGCAGTTGCTGCCTTTCGAACAGATCGAACTGAACCGTGACAACGGCATCAGCAGCGTGTTCGAGCAAACCGCGCAAGCCATGGGCGTGACACGGCGCATCAGCGCTCGTGTCAGCGGGCACGAGACGATCTGCACTTTGGTCGCGCGCGGCATGGGCGTGGCGGTGGTGCCGCTGTACCTTAAGGCGCGCCACACCCATCTGGATATCCGCTTCATTCCGCTGACGGGGCCGTGGTCCAGCACGCCCTTGAGCATCGCCGTGCGGGACCCGGATGCACTGGCGCCTGCCGCGCGAACCTTGCTGGCGCATCTGGGTGTGCTGCCGTTGGGCTGAAGGTGAGCAGGCCCGGGCCTAGCTGCTTAGGGGCCTACCTGATCAGGGGCCTACCTGCTTAGGGGCATACCCGGACGTTCCGAAACGAGAATGCCCCGGTGCTGAAAGACCGCTACCCGCGATGCGCCGACGCCCGCGATCATGCTTGCATCTTCACCGGCCAACAAGGACATCCCGATGAGCGCAGCACCGCCTTCACCCTTCATGGACAGCGCTGAATTGCCGTTGCGCGGCATCAAAGTGCTGGAACTGTCGCACATGATCATGGGACCGGCCGCGGGCTTGTCCCTGGCCGACCTGGGCGCCGACGTGATCAAGGTGGAACCGATAGACGGCGACCGCACGCGTCGGCTGAAGGGCTCGGGCAGCGGCTATTTCCCGGTGTTCAACCGTAACAAGCAAAGCCTGGCCATTGACCTGAAGTCGGCACAAGGCCAGGAGCTGGTGCGCAAACTTGCGCTGCAAACCGACATGGTGGTGGAGAACTTCCGCGACGGCAGCTTGGCGCAGTACGGGCTGGACTATGAATCGCTGTCGGCCGAAAACCCCAGGCTGATCTACGTGTCGCTCAAGGGCTTTCTTTCCGGGCCTTACAAGCACCGGACGGCGCTGGATGAAGTGGTGCAGATGATGGGCGGCCTGGCCTACATCAACGGCGGCGCCGACACACCTCAGCGCGTGGCCGCGTCGGTCAACGACATCCTGGGCGGCACGTTCGGCGTGGTGGGCGCCTTGGCCGCGCTGCACGATCGCCACGCCACCGGGCGCGGTCGCCACGTGCGATCCGGCTTGTTTGAAAACAATCTTCTGCTGGTCGCCCAGTTCATCGCGCAGTATCAGTTGACCGGCACCGCGCCCAAACCCATGGGCGCCGAGCGCAAGCCGCCATGGGGCGTGTACGACGTGTTCGAAACCGCCGATGGCCGCGTGTTCGTGGCGGTGGTGGGCGACGCGCAATGGCGCAACTTCGCACAGAAATTCCTGCCGCCCGAATGGGCCGCCGACCCGCGCCTGGCCACGGCGGTTGACCGCGAAGCCGCGCGCTCCTGGCTGGTGCCGGGTGTGGGTGAAATATTGAAATCCTGGAAGACGGACGATCTGTGCGCCGCGCTGGAAGCGGCCAACCTGTCTTACGGCCCGATCCGCCAGCCCCACGACCTGCTTGATGACGCCCATTTGACCGCTGGCGGCGCGTTGCTGAAGACGCGGCTTCCCGATGGCGCCGAGATATCGGCCGCGGCGCTGCCGCTTGAATTTGACGGTCGCAAGGCCGGCAAACGCATGGATCCGCCTGAGCAGGGCGGCCATACGCACGCCATCTTGCAGGGGCTGGGGCTGGACGCCGCGCGCATCGACGCCCTGCGCGCCGCCGGCGTGATTGCATGACCGGGCCGTAGTGCCCGGAACCCTGTCGAGGCGGCGTCAGACCGCCAAGACATCCATCAAAGAGGAGACAACATGATCCGCAAATTCGTCGCGCTGACGCTACTGGCCGTGGCCTGCACGGCCCAAGCCGAAACCTATCCCAGCAAACCGATCCGCATCATCATCCCGTCCACGCCGGGCGGGGGCACCGACTACATCGGTCGCCTGATGAGCACCCAGTTGCACGAATTGAATGGTTGGACGGTCGTGCCCGAAAACAAGCCCGGCGCGGGCACGGCATTGGGTCTGGCCGAGGCGGCCCGCGCACCGGCGCAAGGCTATGACCTGGTGATCGGCCAGTCGGACAACGTCACGCTGATTCCGCTGCTGATGAAAGTGGCCTATGACCCCATCCGGGACCTGACGCCGGTGGCGCTGGTGGCCACCACCCCGATGGTGCTGCTGGTGTCGCAGGCCTCGCCCTACAAGACGCTGCCTGACGTAATCGAAGCCGCAAAGAAAGCGCCCAACCAGATTTCCTACGGTACGTCGGGCACCGGGGGCGGTGTGCACATCGCCATGGAAATGTTGCAGCACGAAGCCGGCTTCAAGATGCAGCACGTGCCCTACAAGGGCTCGGCGCCAGCGTTGGCGGACCTGATGGGCGGGCATCTGCAGTTTGCGGGATCGTCGATTTCGTCGGCGGCCGCGTTGATCAAATCGGGCAAGGTCCGTGCGCTGGCGGTGACTTCGCCCAAGCGCAACGCGGCGCTGCCCAACGTGCCCACCGTAGCCGAACTTGGCTACAAGGATTTCAGCGTGGTGACTTATTACGGCGTGCTGGCGCCAAGCAAGACGCCCAAGGACATCGTCCAGCGCCTGAACGCCGATTTCAACAAGCTGTTGGCCAAGAAAGACGTGCGTGAGGCGCTGGCCGCGCAGGGCTTGGAAACAGATCCCGTTTCCAGCGCGCAATTCGCCTCGCTGATTCAGTCAGATATAGGCAAAGCCAAGCAGACGATCAAGAGCGCGGGCATCGTGGTCCAGCAATGAACGCAGGGGTATCGACAAGGGGTGGCCTATGAGCCAGGAAGTCAGAATTTGCGAAGTGGGTCCGCGCGATGGGCTGCAGATGGCGCGGGGCATGATGGCCACTGCCGACAAGCTGCGGTGGATTGGCCAACTGGCCGCGGCCGGCCTGCGTGAAATCGAGGTGGGCAGCTTCGTGTCGCCAAGGTTGGTGCCGCAGATGGCCGATACGGGCAGCGTGTTGCCCGATACCCTTGGGATTGATGGGCTGACCGTCTGCGCGCTGGCATGCAACTTGAAAGGCGCCATCGCCGCTTACGAGGCCGGCGCGCACGTGGTGGCGTTTCCCATTTCGGTCAGCGACACGCACAGTCGCGCCAATGTGGGCAAGGGCACGGATGCGCAGGTGGAGATGATGGCGTCCATCGTGGATTGGGTGCGCGCGCAGCCGCGCCCCATGCGGATCGACGCGGCGGTCGCCACCGCGTTTGGCTGCTCGCTGGAAGGCCCCGTGCCCGTTCGTCGGGTGGCCGACGTGGCCGCCGCCGTGGCGCGCACGGGCGTTGACGAAATTGCATTGGCCGACACGGTGGGCTACGCGCACCCCGCGCAAGTTCGCCAGGTCGTGCGCGCCACCCAGGACGCAGTGGGCGCGCGGCTGAGCAAACTGCACCTGCACGACACGATGGGGTTGGGGCTGGCCAATGCGCTGGCCGGGCTGGACGAGGGCATCCGCGCGTTCGACGCCTGCCTGGGCGGGCTGGGCGGTTGCCCGTTCGCGCCGGGGGCGTCCGGCAACATCGTGACGGAAGATCTGGTGTTCATGCTGGAAAGCATGGGCTACCGCACGGGCGTGGACTTGCCTCGGCTATTGGCCGCGCGCGCATTGCTGGCGCAGGCCCTGCCACAGGAAGCGCTACGCAGCGGCGTGGCGGCGGCAGGTATTCCGAAGACATTTCGGGCGGGTATGCCGGGGTAGTGTGGGAATTCGGGGAGGGCAGCCGCGCCGTCAGGGCGTGTCGGCTGCCATCGAGGGTCTGGCGGAAGCGGTGAGATTCGAACTCACGAACGGTTGCCCGTTGCCGGTTTTCAAGACCGGTGCAATCGACCACTCTGCCACGCTTCCGGATGATGTTGTGCCGCGGGTCAGGCGGCGGCGTTACGGCTGTGGGGCGATTCGGCCGTCAGGCAAACATTCTGCCAAAACCAAAACGCGAGATGCCGTAAAGGGCGCAATAATAATCTATTTGCTGCAAAGGAGGCACGCGATGCATGCTGTAGAAATCTCCCGCCCCGGCGGCCCCGAGGTCCTGGTCCCCGTAGAACGTCCCACGCCCGAGCCTGGCGCGGGTGAAGTTCTGATCAAAGTCAGCGCCGCCGGCATCAACCGCCCCGACGTGTTCCAGCGCAAGGGCAACTACGCGCCGCCGCGCGGCGTGTCCGATCTGCCGGGCCTGGAAGTGGCTGGCGAAATCGTCGGTGGTGACGTGGCCGACAGCGGCTTCGCCATCGGCGACAAGGTCTGCGCCTTGGTGGCCGGCGGCGGTTACGCCGAGTACTGCGTTGCCCCCGTCGCGCAATGCCTGCCTATCCCCAAAGGCTTGTCCGACATTGAAGCGGCCGGTTTGCCCGAAACCTACTTCACGGTCTGGAGCAATGTGTTCGATCGCGGCCGCCTGTCCGAAGGCGAGATCCTGCTGGTGCATGGCGGCGCAAGCGGCATCGGCACTACGGCGATCCAACTGGCGCGCGCGATGGGCAATAAAGTCTATGCCACCGTCGGCAGCGATGACCGGGCCCGCGCCGTCGAAGCGCTGGGCGCCGAAAAGGGCATCAACTACAAAACCCAGGATTTCGTGAAGGAAGTCATGGACGCCACCGACGGTAGCGGCGTGGACGTCATCCTGGACATGGTGGCGGGCGACTACATCGCGCGCGACATGCAGTGCCTGGCCGATGACGGCCGTATCGTCATCATTGCCCAATTGGGCGGTTCGCGCGCCGACGTGGACACCTCGCAGGTGATGCGTCGCCGCCTGACCATTACGGGATCCACCTTGCGTCCCCGTCCGGTCGCATTCAAGGGCGCCATCGCGCGCGCCCTGCGCGAGCAGGCCTGGCCCTTGTTGGAAAAAGGGGCCATCAAGCCGATCGTGCACGCCACCTTCCCGCTGGCCGAGGCCTCCAAGGCTCACGCCATGATGGAAGGCGGTGAAAACATCGGCAAAATCATCCTGACGATGTAAGAATCGCGCGGCGTTCGGCGTATCGCCGCGCAACAGGATACAATCTCGGGTTTCGCCTGGAATTTTTTCCAGGCAGTCCCGTGCGCGGTTGCATCATCCCCCCGGGACTCACCCACTCTGACACCTTGCCATGACTTCAGTCGAAAACCGCGCCCGCCTTGTGCTGGGCAACTGGAAGATGCACGGCAACCTGGCCGAGAACGCCGCGTTGCTGACCGAGCTGCGCGCCGCGGACGCCGCGAGCCACTGCGAGATCGGTATCTGTGTTCCGTTTCCCTATCTGGCGCAAGCCGGCTCGGCCCTGACCGGAAGCAGCGTGTCCTGGGGCGCGCAAGACGTCAGCGCACATGAAAAAGGCGCCTACACCGGTGAAGTGTCCGGCGCCATGTTGAAAGAATTTGGTTGCCGCTGGGCATTGGCCGGCCACTCCGAGCGCCGCGTGCTGCACGGTGAAACCGACGAAATCGTGGCTGCCAAGGCGCAAGCCGCGCTGGCCGCTGGCCTGACCCCGGTGGTCTGCGTGGGTGAATCGCTGGCTGATCGCGAAGCCGGCAACACGTTGGCCGTCATTGAACGCCAATTGAAGCCGGTGTTGGCGCTGGGCGCGGAAGCCGTGTCGCGCATGGTGCTGGCCTACGAACCCGTCTGGGCCATCGGCACCGGCCGTACCGCCAGCCCCGAGCAAGCGCAGGAAGTTCATGGCGCCATCCGCGCCGCCTTGCGCACGCTGGGCGCGGCGCAGGTTCAAGTTTTATACGGCGGCAGCGTAAAAGCTGCCAACGCCGCCAGTTTGTTCGCCATGACTGATATCGACGGGGCCCTGGTCGGCGGCGCGTCGCTAGTGGCTGAAGAATTTTTGCGTATTGCCGCCATCTAAGTTTCCGTTCCGGAGTCTGTAATGCCCTTGATGCTTAAACTTTTGCTGGCCGTCCAAGTGATATCGGCGCTGGCTATCATCGTTCTGGTCCTGCTGCAGCAGGGCAAGGGCGCCGACATGGGGTCCGCTTTCGGTAGCGGCTCGTCCGGCAGCCTGTTCGGTGCCACCGGCGCCGCCAACTTCCTGTCGCGCGCCACCAAGTGGGCCGCCGTGGTCTTCTTCGCGTCCACCGCCGGCCTGGCCTATGTCAGCCACAAGGGCACCAGCGGCCCCGCCGTTGATTCGGGCGTGATGCAGAACTTCCCGGCCGACCGCTCCGTGCCGCAAGTGCCGGGCGCAGCCCCCGCCGCACCGGACGCAGGTAGCTCGTCGGTGCCTGGCGCGGCTTCGGTTCCGGCTGCGCCTGCCGCGCCGGCCAAGTCCGACGCGTCGGTGCCGTCGGCCCCGGCCGCACCGGCTGCCGCTGAAAAGCCGGCTGAAACGCCCGCCAAGTAAGTCAGGGCATGCCCAAAAAGGCCGGCGAGCAAACGCCGGCTTTTTTTTGCGCAGGCCAGATCGCTGCGCATTGCTAGCAGGCTTCCGGCGCCAACAAATTCCATGCTAGAATGCTCGACTTTCTGGCCTTGCCTACGGGGAAGCCAAGAAAACTGGTGAAAGCCGACGTGGTGAAATTGGTAGACACGCTATCTTGAGGGGGTAGTGGCGAAAGCTGTGCGAGTTCGAGTCTCGCCGTCGGCACCAAGAATTTGTCCAGGGCTGCCCTGGAAGCAAGAAAGCTAAAAAGCCCGTAAGAATCAAAATCTTACGGGCTTTTTGTCGTTCGCTCTTGCCCGCTGCCTTGCTTGACGAGCGGGTTGAGGGGGTTGAGGGGTTGAGGGGTTGAGGGGGTGACGGGGTTCAGGGAGTTGACGAGGTTAGCGTTCCTGGCGGCGGCTGAGGCCCGCAGCCGCCAGCATCAGCGTCAGGCTGACTGCGACGGCCACCGCCGCCATCGCCATGCCTTCTCCCACCGATCCCTGCTCGAACTGCCGCCAGACGAAGATCGATACGGTCTGCACTCCGGCGGGCGCCAGCAGCAGCGACGTCACCAGCTCGCGCGACGCGACGGCGAACACCATCAGCATCGACGCCGCCAAGCCGGGCAGCACCAGCGGCAGGACGATGCGCCGCAGCGCCAACGCCGCGCTGGCCCCGTGGACGCGCGCCGCCGCCTCCAGGTTGGCGCCGATCTGTGCCAATGCCGCGCCGACATAGCGCACAGGGTAGGGCAGGAGCAGGCAGGTATAGGACAGCAGCAGGATGGCCCAGGTGCCGTACGGAGTTACCGGCCAGAACGGCTGATTCCACGCAAGGATCAGGCCGACGCCGACCACCACGCCAGGCAATGCGGCGGGCAACATGGCCAGCGTGTCTATAAGCGCGGCCCCGCGCACGTGACGCCCCGCGACGCACCAGGCCGCCAGCAACCCCACGGCACCCGCAAGCAAGGCCGTCCCGCTCGCCAGCGACATGCTGGTGGACAGGGCCTCCCACGCTTCGCCACGGGCATCAAATAGCGCGGCGAAGTTGGCCAGCGTCAGGTTGCCGGCCGACAGCCCACCCGACACGTTGCGCGTCAGCGCGGCGGCCAGCATCGAGGCCAGCGGCGCGGCCACCGCAATCAGCGCTACGGCGCTGAACAGCAGCAGCACCAGCGCGCGCCATGGGCCCAGTTCGCCGCGCGCCAGTGGCGCGGGCTTGCCGGTCGTGGTTTCGAAGCCGCGCCCCGCCAGCGCGGCGCGTTGCACGGCATAGGCGGTCATGGCCAGCGCCACCAGCACCAGCGACAGCAGCGAGGCGCCGGGCAGGTCGATTGGCCAGTCGGCTAGCCGGCGTTCGATGGCGGTGGTGAGCACGGCGACGCCCGACTGCGCGCCGAGCGCCGCGGGGACGCCGTATTCCTCGATGGCGAGCGTGAAGGCAAGCAGCAGGCTGGCTGCGATGGCGGGCAGCGCCAGCGGCAGCGTGACGCGCAGGAAGGCGCGCCAGGGTCCGGCGCCGAACACGCGCGCCACGTCCGCCATCCGTGCTCCGGTGGCCGCCATGCTGCGCGAGACGGCGAAGTACACGACGGGAAAGATCGCCAGGCCCATGGCCAAGGTCACGCCCGTTGGCGAGAACAGCAGCGGACCCAGGTTGAAGCCCGTCAACTGTTCAAGATAGCCGCGAGGCTGCAGCGCCATCGTCCACGACAAGGCCGCTATATAAGGCGGGAGCAGGAAGGGCACCAGGAACAACAGGTCCCACAAGCGCGCCAGCGGCACGCGGAACAGCCCGCGCAGCGCACCGAGCGGAATGCCGATGGCCGCGCTGACGGTGGCGACGCCCACGCCCAGCTTCAGGGTCCCGCCGACCAGGCCCAGCGTCGCGGGATTGCCCAGTGTGTTGGGCCAGGCGCCGAACGGATCGCGCAGCGAGCCTTCTGCCAGATGGGGAAAGACGGCTTGCAGCGCTACAAACACCATGGGCAATGCGACGAGCACCGCCAGTGCGGCCAGGGTGGTGGCCGCCAGGAGATAGATGCTTTTCATGGATGGGATCGGATGCCGGACCGGCCGGCACCCCGGCCTGTCAGTGTTGGCCGAAGACGCGGCCGAAGCGGGTCAGCACGTCGGCCCGGCTGGCGCCAGATTCGGCTGCTGCCTCAGGCAGTAGGGCCAGATCCTTGAACACCGGCCGCTTGGCTGCGACGTCCTGGCGCGCAGGCATCAGCCAGGCATCCGCCACAGCGCGCTGGCCTTCTTCGGACAGCACGTAATCCACGAACTTGCGCGCCTCGTCGGCTTGGCGCGCCGTCTTCAGGATCATCATGGGACGCGGGGCGATGGCGGTGCCGCTGGACGGGAAGATGACCTTCACCGACTCACCCTTGGCCACACTGGCGTACGAGACATAATCCACCGCGCCGAATACCGCCGCCTTGGCGCCTTGCAGCACGGGCGTCAATGCCTGGGCGTTGGGGCCGGAGATGGTCATGCCGTTGTCGCGCAGCTTTTCGAAGAGCTTCCACGCGGCCTCGCCCTGGGCGTTCTGCAGGCCCAACAGCAGGTCGAGCGACGCACCAGACAGGGCCGGGTCCGGCATGGTGACCGCCTGCTTGAAACTGGGGCCGGTCAGGTCGGCCCAGTCGCGCGGCTCCGGCGTGCCGCTGCTTGTGTTCCAGACAATGCCCAGCGCCGAAATACCTTGCGCGACATAGCTGGGCGCCTTGAAGCGTGCTGGCACCTGGGCGGCGTTCGGGCTTTCATAAGCCATCAGCCAGCCGCGCTGGTCCAGGTCATGGGCGGTGTCCCACGATGCGGAGATCAACACGTCGGCGCGCGGGTTGGCCGCTTCGGCCTCCAGGCGCGCCATGACCTTGCCCGTGGTGGCCTGGAATACATCAACCTTGATGCCGGTCTTGTCCTGGAAGCCGGCCGCCAATTGCTTGATAAGGCCGCCCGGTCCGGCGGTATAGACGGTCAGCGCCTTGGCCTGGCCCGAGGCCAATCCGATAGAAAGCGTCATGAGAAGCGTAGCGAGTAGTTGGGAAAAAGGTGCGTATGACATTTAAGCAGAGTCCTTGTTGACTGCCACGAGTTCGGCGATGCGGCCGCTTTCCATGCGGGCGATCGTGTGCGCCAGCGCATGGGCTTCCTCGTGGTCGTGGGTGACGTAGACGGCGGTCGTGCCGAGCCGACGCAGCAGTGCGCCGATCTCGACGCACAGCGTTTCGCGCAGCGTCCGGTCCAGGTTGGAGAGGGGTTCGTCGAACAGCAGCACGCGGGGTCGTGCGACGACGGCGCGCGCCAGCGCCACGCGCTGCTGCTGGCCGCCGGAAAGGTCGGCGGGCCGGCGCTCGGCATATTCATGCAGGCCGACCATGGCGAGGGCGTCGCGCACGAGCGTGGGGCGCGTCTTGCGTGCGACGCCCCGCATCTCGAGCGGAAAGCCCACGTTCTGCGCCACGCTCATGTGCGGCCAGAGGGCGTAGTCCTGGAACACCATGCCCAGGTCGCGGCGCTCGGGCGGCTCGTGGTGGCCGCCCCTGCTGACCACGGCGCCACCGAACCTGATGTCGCCGTGCTGCGGCCGCAGTAGGCCGGCCAGCGCCTTGAGCAGGGTGCTCTTGCCGCAACCGGAGGGGCCGAGCAGCGCCAGGACCGTGCCCGCGGGCACGTCCAGGTCCACTCCGTCCAGCACCGTATGGCCGTTGAATGCGTGCCGTAGGCCGCGCACGGCAATCGCCGTGCCGCCGGCGTTGGAGGCGGGCGCGTTCAAAACCGATGCCGCATGCCGACGTTGAGGCCGAACTGGTTCTTGCCCGGTTCGACGTTCGCGCCATACTTGCCGCCGATCACGCTCAAGGAGGACTTGTCGTCATTGACGGCGTAGGCCGCCATGGCGTACAGCGTGGTGCGCTTGGACAGGTCGTATTCGTTGCCAAGCACGAACATGGTCGACTTCTGGCCCGTGCCGGCAGCCTGCGCGGCGGGGCAGACGGCGTTGTTCATGTCGTCGCACACCGAATCGTTCAGATGGTAGACGGCGGCCGACAGGCGCAAGTTGCCCTGCGGCTTGTAGCTGACGCCCAGCCACGTCATGTTGTTCTTGTAGCTGCGCTGTGTGAGCTTCTGGTCGAGCCAGCGGTAGCCGGCGTAAAGCTTGACGCCGTCAAAGTCGTACGACAGGCCCGCGACGACGCGGTCTTCACGATTGCCGCTGTTGGCGCCCGCTTTTGGCTTGTCGGCGTTCTTGGCATGGTAAAGCAACGCTGCGTCCAGGCCGCCCGACTTGTAGCGCAGGCCACCGCCCACCATGCGTCCGAGCTTGCTGTCCTCAAATGATTGTTCGTTGTTCCAGCCGGAGCTGTAGTAACCGCCGATAGAGACGGGGCCGAGCTTGCCGACGTACATGACGGCGTTGTCGGTACGGTCCGAGAATGCGGCGTCGGGCCGCTTGATCGAGAAGTTGGCGTTGCCGAACGGGTTGTACTTGCTCATCCAGTCGATCATCAGCGTGTTGTGGCGGCCCAGCGTCAGCCGGCCCCACGTGTTGCTGGAAAAGCCGACGTAGGCCTGGCGGCCGAACAGGCGTCCGCCCTGCAGCGCGGTGCCGTTGCTGGAGCTAAAGCCGTTCTCAAGCACGAAGATGGCCGAGAGGCCGTCACCCAGGTCCTCGGCGCCCTTCAGGCCCCAGCGCGAACCGTTCAGGTTGCCTGCGCTCATGCCCGTCTTGCTGTTGCCGGCGGGACCGTTGTTGAGGTACTGCAGGCCGGTGTCGATCAAGCCGTAAAGCTGGACCGAGGTGGCGGTGGCGGCGAGCGCGGGGGGCGCTGCCAGGAAGAAAGCGGACAGGCAGGCGCCAGCCGCCGCGATGCGGAGTGTCGATTTCATAACGGAAGTCCTCTTTGGGATTCAATCGGAATCGACACTCTAGGGGCGGGTTGCTACACGTCGATGACACGGCCAATCGTTGCGACAGTTCCCGTGGCGCGGGAAGGTCGCCGTCGGAGTAAACCTGACCCACCCCGGCATCAAAACAACCTAGTTTCTGATCTTGATATTTCCCGCTTTGCGTTTGTCCTTGAGCCGATAGCTGTCCCCGGCGATCTGCACGATATGAGCGTGATGCAGCAGGCGATCGAGCAACGGCAGTATTGGCATCGGGCTTGGGCAGCAAGGCAGCAATGAAGCTCGGCAATGGGGAAAGGCCGATGCTGGAAACTGATTACGAAGTACGAAAATCTGTGGCTATAAATAACAGCGTGTTACTATTCCGCCCGAATTATGTAACCAAGTATATATCCGGATAAAAGGAAAAACATAATGCGCTGCAAAGGGTGGGTTCGAAGTGGGTTGTTGTGTCTAAGTGTTGTCGTGCTGGCGGGCTGTGCGGGAACGCGGACAGTTGCCGAGAAGGACGCGAGAACCCATTTGGCGGCTTCTGACTATCAGGCTTATGCGGCGCTTTACCTGGATGCCAAGGGGCAACCCACCTATGACCCAGCGAGCCTCTTGGACGCGCTAGAGGCGGGCAAGGCGTTCAACGATGCCGGGATGTGGGCGCTGAGCCGTGACGCCTTTAATGCGGCCGCCAGCCAACTGAACTGGAAGGAAGACACGGTTGACACGCCAGCCGAGGTTGCCAATCTAGTCGGCACGACCCTGACCAGCGGCGCCTTTGGCGCCTACCAGGGCAAGATTTATCAGGGTGCCCTGATTGACTACTACCAGGCCATCAACCACCTGATGCTGGGCGATGAGGCGAACGCACGGGTCGATTTCAATCGCCTGCAAGTTCGGCAGGGCAATGCTGCGAGCCAGCTCAAGGCCTATGCGGACTCGGTCAACGCGTCGGTGAAGTCGGACCTGGCCGACGAGAACGGCGAAGCCTCCAAGAAAAGCCTGGGCGAGGTAGGCCCCAAAATCGCGGACGGCGTCAAGGACCTGCCCAGCGGCCTGGTCGCGGCAAAGATCCGGTTGTCGGCGGGTGATGCGATGAGCGCCGTGTTCCGCGCGACGTCGTCGTCGGTGTCGGACAAACGGTTGAACCTGTCGAAAGACATGCTGAAAAGCGCCAATGCGGCGAGCGCCACGCGTGGCGGCAATGCCGTTCTGGCCTATCTTGGCCACGAATTGCGGCGCGGCAAGGGCCTCTTGAAAAACAAGGCCATCATTCTCTACGAGGACGGTGTGGGCCCCAGCTTCAAGGAATTCCGGATTGATCTTCCCTTGTTCATCGTCAGCGACAAGGTCACCTATACCGGTATGGCTTTGCCGCAATTTGTGCGCGGGCAAGCCGCGTATGGCAGCCTGCGGGTAGGCTCCGGCAAGACACAACAGGAAACCGCCGTCCTGACCGACCTCAATGAAGTGGCCGGGCTGGAATTTGATGCGGGCTACAAGGGTGTCGTGGCCAAGGCGGTGATTTCCACCGTCGTCAAGACCGCCGCGCAGGCGGGCGTCAATAATCAAATTGACAAGCAGAAGATGGACCCCCTGCTTGGCGGCCTGTTGAAACTTGGCACCGGCGCGGCCCAGTACGCCTTGACCAAGGCCGATGTTCGCGCCTGGGCCAATTTGCCCGACACGCTGCAAATGGTCGTGGTCGACCGTCCGAAAGACGGTCTCCTGACGCTGACGGGCGGCGTGCAGGGCGCGCCCATTGCCCAGATTCCCTTGCAGGAAGACGTCAGCACGCTGGTGTTGGTCAAAGCCTCCGGCACCTTGGGCAAACCCGCTGTCTACGTGCAGCCCCTGCCGGCCCAGCAACCGGTTGCCCAAGGCGTGGCGACGGTGCAAGTCGCCCGCGGCATGTGACATGAAATATCGATACAGCGTTTGCGCCAGCGCGTTGCTGATGGGCCTGGCTGGCGTATCGGCAGCGCAGGCGCCATCCCGTGTGGTCACGTGCGACATGACCCTGGCGCCTGAATCCGCCTTGCAAGTCCAGGACGATGCCAGTCGCGAAGGCGCCGTGGTCGAGGGCGTCACGTTGATCGACCTGCCCAATGGCATGAAGGCCGTGCAGTTCTCAATACGCAACGCGCGGAACCCCAAGCCGTTCGGCACCATTCTGCGGGTTCGCTACACCGTCCAATGGTTTGACGATTGCGGTCGTCGCATCGCCAATGGCGCCCAGGTCCTTGATGGCCTGGCGCTGGACCCGCAACGCCAGGAACTTATCCAGTCCACGGCCATGGCCCCACAAGCCACGCGCGCCTTTGTGCGTATCTACGTTGAAAACTGAATATCAAGAATCCATGAAAAAAATATCTCTCATCGCCGTCTTGGCCATGTCCCTGGCCGGTTGCCAGAATATGGCGGTGGTCTCCAGCAACCCCAATGGGGATCTCAGCCGTACCGGCCAGCCGGGCCTGGTGTCCTTTGGTCTGCAGAGCACCGATTTCGAGTTCGCGTCCAAGAAAGCCGTTCAGGAATTCCTTGAATCGCCTTATTCGAAGAAGCCCGGGGGCGGGCGCTGGGTGGTGCAGATGGGCGAGGTGGTCAACGACACGACGTTCCGCATCGACACGGCCAGCATGACGTCGCGCATGAAGATCGCCCTGACCAAGACCGGGCAGTTCATCTTCACGGGTGCGACGGGCACCGAGCGTACCGACTACGTCAAGAATTCCCGCCAACTGAGCAAATCCAAAATGTTCAACCAGAAGACCGTGGCTCGTAACGGCACGGTCGTCGCCTCCGATCTGGAAATGCTGGGCGGCATCCGCCAGCGCACGGTCGTCGACGGTGCGCAAAAGCAGCAACAACTTGAATATGAATTTGATTTCCGCGTGGTTGAACGTGATACCGGCCTGGAAATATTCCAATCCCTGATTCCCATCGAAAAGCTGGGGCCCAATCAGAACTTTGCTTGGTAAGGGGCGCGGACATGTGCAAATTCACACCGATCGTTTTGGCCCTGTCTCTGCTTGCAGCAGCTCCGATGCACACTGCAATGGCTCAAGCTCAAGCGCAGCCGGCCGCCGGCACGCAAGCCGTACCGGCGCCTGCGCCCGTGCCCGCTCAGGCCTCGGAAGCGCTTCTGGACAAGGCAACCGGGGCAAATGCCATGGGTGATGAGCCGGTTCAGAGCTATGCCGACTGGATCTCCGAGTTCGAAACGCAGTTCGGCCAGACCATGGGCGAGGCTCAGGATGGGCGCGTGTTTTATGCAGGCTGGGCGCCGATATCGAGCGACAGCGCGGCTGATCCGCACTACGGCACGCAACTGGCGCTGGCCTACGAACGCGCGATGTTCGACATGCAAGCCGATTACATCCTGGCAAACTACGGCCGCTTGAAGGCCAAGACGATACTCACGCACTTCGAGGATCAGTCCAGCAACAAGGACGCTTTCGATCCTGTCGAAGTGGACGAGGCGGTCAAGGCCGGCGGTGGACGTCTGGAAGCGCTGCTGGACAAAAGCCTGACGCTGCTCGACAAGAAGCTCGACAACGAATTGGTCAAGGAAGGGGTCCCGCCGGCAGATATCCAGAAGATGTCGGTGGAACAGAAGAAGAACCTCTACAAAGACAATTTGAACAAGAGCGTATTGAAGTCCGCATATCAAAATATGCAAGGGCTGGTGCCGGTTCAGACGCGCATCTTCCCGCAAACAGCGAATGGCAAAAAGACCATGGTGGTTGCGGTGGTTGCGGTGCAGTCCGAGAAAACCCGGCAGTTTGCGCAGGACATCGTGCGCAAGCGTCCCTCGTTGGTGAAGGGCGATCCCAAGCTGCTCAAGGACATCTTGCCGGCGAACGAAAAGGGATACCTGAACGAGATCGGCCTGCGGTTTACCTACGATGAGGCCGGCCGGCCCATGTTGTTGTCCTATGGCCGCACGTCGGTTCCG
Source organism: Achromobacter spanius (assembly GCF_003994415.1). Lineage (NCBI taxonomy): Bacteria > Pseudomonadati > Pseudomonadota > Betaproteobacteria > Burkholderiales > Alcaligenaceae > Achromobacter > Achromobacter spanius. Next base: position 1,435,794 of record NZ_CP034689.1, read on the forward strand.
ATGGACCCCAGTTGGAGCGCGTCACGCGCGATTCGGGCTCAGCAGACCGCCCAGCGCATCGCCCAGTCTCTGGCCGAGGCGAACATCGTCGCGTTCACCAACAACAATATTCAGATTTCCGAGAATACGGACGTCGGCGACACCAATGAAGAGTGGGCCAGCAAGATCACCGAGATCGATGCCGGCCGGGCAGGCGAGAGCCAGCAGATCAAGGAACAGATTGCCGACACCATTCAGAAGTTCTCACGGGCAGGTACGGCGACGGCGAACGGGGAGCTGCGCGGCACCACCATCGTGAAGCGCTGGAGCGCTCAGGATGCCAATGGGGTGGAACACGTTGGCACCGTGGTCGGCTGGACTTACGGCCAGCTTGACAATGCCAACGCCATTGATGCGCAGGCGCGCGGCAAAGCCAATGGACTGCAACAAGGCGCCGCGAAGGCCTCGGCCGGCGACCAGGCCCGGACGTCGAAGCCCATCAATAGCAAGAATGACTTTTGACGGCCGCCAACCCTCGCTACAGGACCACCCCATGAGAGCCGTTCTTTCATTTTTGACCCTTTCCTTGATTCTTTGCCTGAGTCTGGGTTCGTTTGCCAGGGCGCAGGTAACTGAAGCTTCCGTAACGGCGGACGGTCAGGGCATGAGCCGCGACGACGCCATTCAATCGGCGCTGGTCAACGCGGCGGGGCAGGCATTTGGCGTGCGCCTGTCCGCGCAATTCGTAACCCAGAACATGTCGGTCGATGCGTCTGTGGATAACGAAGACCATTCTGTTGTCGTCAGTGCTTTGAACAAGAATATCCGCCAGACGCTCAATACCCCGCAGAACGCGCCGATACTGGGCTACGACGTCAACAACGTGGTTCAGAATCCCGGGCAGGGCTGGGAAGCCAGCGTTACGCTGCGCTACGCCAAGTACGAACGCCTGGGGGCTGACAGCAATCGGCGCAGCGTGGTGGTGGTCAGCAACAGCAAGCAATTTCGTCAGCCGTTGATCCAAACCGTCGGCGAATCCCTGGTTGGCACGCGTCGTTTCGATGTGCTGAATCGAGAAAACGACAAGCTCTTCCAGGATGAGAAGGAATTCATCCTGGGGGACGCCGCGGCCAACCCCGAAGTGGCGCGACTGTCGCAGGCGAGCGGCGCCGACTACCTGGTGGTGGCGCAGTTGCAAAGCTTGAACGTCAGCAACAACCGCCGTGAAACGATCGTGATGACAGGCGAAGTCCTGGTCAATAGCGCCGCCAGCGGGACGCTGCAATTGCAAGTGATCGAGTTCTCTTCCCGAAAAATCAAATGGTCGGGATCGCAAAAATTCGGCGGCACCTATCCGGGGGCCACCAGTGTCGGCGCCGACACGCTGCAAAAGTTGATCGGTGGGGCAGCGGACAAGCTGGTCAGCCGCATGGTTGATGCGATCTATCCGATGCAAGTGATCAAGGTGATGGGCGACACAGCCATCATCAATCGGGGCGAAGGCGGTATCTCTGCGGGCGAGACCTATGCGGTATTCCAGGTAGGCGAAGATCTGCGTGATCCCCAAAGCGGGGAATCGTTGGGCGCCATGGAAACCGAAGTGGGGCTGGGCAGGGTCACGGAAGTCAAACCGAAGTTTTCCTTCCTGAAAATGGCATCCGGTACGCTGACCGAAGGCGCTAATTACATCGTGCGCAAGACGGATAAAAAGCCTCCTGTCGCGGCGGCTCCAAAGGCCGCGCCCAAGCGGGCAGCGGCGGCAACAAGCAAGCCTGCGGCGCCTGATCGCGCGAATGTGTTTCTAAACAATTGAGCCGCCATGGGGACAAGGGGCTGGTATAAAGACCCTTGTCTTTTCAACGTAGGCGAGCAAATGTCGATTCAATCATTGGCCCGTTGCGGTGCGGCGCTGGCGCTTGTCGCGATGGGGTCGGGGTGTTCTTTAGTTGGACTTGGAGATTCCCGCAGTAGCGAGTGTCAGTGGTACCGCAGCAGTTGCATGCACGAAGGGTCTTACGATCCCGGCGAAGAGGACTACGCGGAAGAGGAAGCAAAACGCCTCAATCAGGAATCGTCCGACCGCTTGCGCCGCAGTTCGGGCGATTGATCCGGCGATTGATCCAACGATTGACCCTGCCATGGGCCGCGCGCGGTTCAACTCTCCAGATAGTGGCTCCGCAAGGCGTCCACGTCTATCTGCAACACATCCCTCAGGTAGCGGTCCATGCCGCCGAATTCCTGCTTGATCGCCTGCACCGAGGCGTCCAGGTAGGCGGGCGCAACCTCCAGCAGCGGCATCATCACGTCTTCCGTGACGCCTTGCGCGGTGGATTTGGCCAGGATGTCCTGGAAGAATCGGGCGTTGCAGTGATTCGATTCCAGGTAGTTCGATACGATGTCGTCATGCGCCACGCCTAGGGCCGACAACAGCAGCAGCGACGCGAAGCCGGTGCGGTCCTTGCCGGCGGTGCAGTGAAACAGCAGGGTCTTGCCAGTCATCGCCGTTTTCAGGAAGCCCCCGAACGGCTTCTGGTAGCGCGAGGGAAATTCGCGATAGATCTCCACCATCATGGTGGTGCTGAAGCCTTGCGTGGCTTCGCGCAGGCGTGGCAACAACACGGCCATGGCCATATTGCCGTCCAGCACGGGCGACGCAATCCAGTGAAAGCGCTTGCCGAAGTGCGCTTCGTCCTGGGCTTTTTCAGGCTCAGCGCGAAAGTCGATGACTACTTCCAGCCCCAACGCGCCTAGCCGGTCCAGATCGGCGGCGCTGGCCCTGCCCGGGTTGCCGCTGCGAAAGAGCTTGCCCGTGCGCAAGCGCCGCCCGTCAATGCCGGTCAGCCCGCCAAGGTCGCGCGCATTGTGGACCTTTTCAAGGGGCAGGCGGCGTTTGAGCGCGGCCTGTGTGGCGACAAAGCTTTCCGTGTGCGGCTTGGCTGTGGGCATGGCGACCTGGGGCAAGATTGAGTCGGAACGATCGTATCACCGCCATCCGACTCACATCGCGCGACGTGCTATCCGCCCAACTTTCCTAGCAAGCCGATCAATTGCCGCTTTTCCGCCGTGTCCAACTGATGGCTGATACGGTCGTCATGCGCCTGGACAGCCTGCGTGATGTCGGCCAACACCCGGCTGCCGTCGGTTGTCATCGTCAAAGAATAGGCACGCTTGTCGTGTTCCACGTCCAGCCTTTCCACATACCCCAAGCCTTGCAGGTGGTTGACGATTTGCACGGCGCCTGACCGGGCAATGCCCAGGATGCGCGCCAGGTCGGTGAGCTTCAGGTTGGCATTGGCCGCGATCAGCGTCAGGGCGGAAAAGCGTTGCGGCGTGATGTCCCAAGGGGCAAGCGCGGCAAGAAAGTCTTCATAGATGACGATCTGCGCGCGCCGGATGGCGTAGCCGACCAGGCCGTCCAGCGCGCCGTACTGGATGCCGGGCACATGGGGTTCAAATTGCTCGCCGCGGGCGGCGGGTCGGCGGGGGCGTTGGGATGCGGCTCTGGACATGGGGCGGGTGGTGGTTCGGGGCCTTGATGCCGGGGGCCTCAACACTAATGCAGTCGGGGGCGTCGCGCCACCGGGTTACGGGAAATCCCCGGGGTGCGAAGAGTATCGGATTTTTGTTATGTTGCATAACAAATAAAACCAGGAGTAGACATGCAAATCGTCATTGCCGGGGCCGGCATCGGCGGTCTGACGCTTGCGCTGATGTTGCATCGGCGCGGCATCGATTGCCGCGTGTATGAAAGCGCGCAGGAACTCAGGCCCCTGGGCGTCGGCATCAACCTGCTGCCGCACGCCGTCAGTGAACTGGAACAGCTAGGGCTGATGCCCGGCCTGGCCGAGCGCGCCATCGAAACGTCACAACTGCACTACTACAACAAGCTTGGTCAGCCGATCTGGCGCGAGCCGCGCGGGCTGCAGGCGGGCTATCCCCTGCCGCAGTTTTCCGTGCATCGCGGTGAATTCCAGATGATGCTGGCGCAAGCCGTGCGCGAACGCCTGGGCGAGGGCGCAATCGTTACCGGCATGGTGCTGGAATCCGCCGAGCAGGACGCAAGCGGCGCCACCGCCGTGTTCCGGCGGCGGGCGGACGGCAGCACGCATCGCGTGCGCGGCGACATCCTGGTGGGGGCGGACGGCATCCATTCCGCGTTGCGCCGGCAACTGCATCCCGTGGGCGATGAACCCCGATTTTCCGGACGCATGCTGTGGCGCGCGGTGACCGAGGCCCCGCCGTACCTGGACGGCCGCAGCATGTTCATGGCGGGGCACCAGGACCAGAAGTTCGTCTGCTATCCCATTTCGGAACCCATGCGCCGCCAAGGGCGTTCGCTGATCAACTGGATCGCGGAACTGTCGGTGCCGGACGCCGAACTGCCCGCCACTGACTGGAACCGCCAGGTCGACAAATCCGTGTTCGCGGATCGTTTTGCCGACTGGCGCTGGGACTGGATCGACATTCCCGCCATCATTGATGGCGCAGAGGCCATCTACGAATTTCCGCTGGTGGACCGCGACCCCTTGCCGCGTTGGACGCGAGGCCGCGTTACCCTCTTGGGCGACGCGGCGCACCCCATGTATCCCATCGGTTCAAACGGTTCGGCCCAGGCCATCCTGGACGCGCGGTGCTTGTCGGACGGGTTGGCGCAGGCGGTCGGCGGCAGCGCACGCACGCTTGACATTGCACTGTTGGAATATGAGGCCGAACGCCTGCCGCGCACGGCCGGCATCGTATTGCGCAACCGCTTGAATGGCCCCGAGCAAGTCATGCAGATGGCCGAAGAACGCGCGCCGCAAGGCTTTGCGGACATTCATGACGTGATCACGCAACAAGAGCTGGCGGCGGTGTCGCTGCGCTACAAACAACTGGCGGGGTTTGATCCTGCCGCCTTGAAGAAGAGCCGGGAGACAACACCATGAGCCAACAGGACGCATCGGCGGACGCGCTGGCGCCGCACTTGGAACATGTGACGACGGTCATCGTCGAGGTGGGCGCGCCGCAAGAGGTAGGCGACACCCCGCAGGGCCGCCGCCGCGTCATTCCCATCACGGGCGGCACGGCGGACGGCCCACGCTTGCGCGGCAAGGTGCTGCCGGGCGGCGCCGATTTCCAGATCATCCGGTCCGCCACGTACACCGACATTCACGCCCGCTATGTGATCGAAACGGCGGACGGCGAACGTATTTATGTCGAGAACACCGGCATACGCACGGGCCACGCGGATGACATCGCCCGCCTGGTCCGGGGTGAACCCGTGGACCCCGCACGCATCTATTTCCGCAGCTATCCGCGCTTTGAAACCGCATCGCCGGGCTTGGCGTGGATGAACGAAAGCCTCTTCATCGGCACGGGTGCGCGCTATCCCGACCGGGTTGAGCTGCGCTTCTACCGCATTTGCTGAACCCGCGGCATCCGCTGCGGCATGAATATAAAAACGACTCGGAGACAACCATGACATCAACGCTGCGCCGCCTGTTGGGCGGTTTCCTGCTGTGCCTGCCCGTCGCCGCGATGGCGCAATTTCCCAATGGCCCCGTGCGCCTGAACGTGGGCTTTCCACCCGGCACGGGACCGGACATCGTCGCCCGTACGCTGTCGCAACACATGGGCCCGTTGCTGGGCGAAAGCGTGGTGGTGGAAAACAAGGTGGGCGCGGGTGGGCAGATTGCCGCGCAGACCGTGGCGCGCAGCCCCGCCGATGGCCAAACGATCTTGCTGGGCGAAGTCGGCTCCATCAGCATTTCGCCCGCCACGTACCGCAATTTGAATTACGATCCGCCGCGTGATTTCGCGCCAATCTCCGAAGTGGTGCGCGCTGACTTTGTGCTGGTGGTGCCGGCGGATTCTCCGTACAAGGACTTGAAGGCCTTCGTTGAAAGTGGCAAGAAGGCATCGGACAGAATCAACTTCGCCACCTTCGGCGCAGGCACGCCCGGCCACTTTGGCGCGGAGCTTTTCGCGCGCGAAGCAGGCATGAAGATCGAAGCCATCCATTACCGTTCCACCGGTGATGCGGTGTCGGGCCTGGTGTCCGGCGCGGTGCAGGCGGCGTTCGTGACCACGGCGCTGGCCGTGCCGCAGGTGCAGGGCGGCAAGATGCGCGCGCTGGCCATTACCGGCGCGCAACGTTCGCCCGCCCTGGCTTCGGTGCCCACCTTTGCTGAAGGTGGCTTGCCGGATGTCAATTTCGGGGCGTGGTTTGCCTTGTTCGCGCCCGCTGGGACGCCGGACGCGGTGTTGAACCGTTTGCAGAAAGACAGCGCCGCCGCGCTGCGCCAGCCTGCCGCGGTACGCACCCTGAGCGAAGCCGGCTTCGTCGTCGTGGGTTCCGACCGGAAGGCGTTGCAAACCTTGTTGTCCGCCGAATCCAAGCGCTGGTCAGACGTGGTGAAGGCCACGGGCTTTCGGGCGGATTGATCGGCACGGTTGCGCGGATACCTTGCTGAAGTCGCGCTGATGTGGCGCTGGTTCGTCGGCTTGCCCAAGGGCAAGCGCCACATGCCGAGATCGCGTTTCGGCCGTCGCGTGTCAGGGCGCGACCGGCGCTTCGGCCTGATAGGCCGCATGCAGCAGGGCTAAAAATTCCGGTGCGTCCGGCATGGCCGTATCGCCGATCCGGTTCACGGCGATGCCGGGCGTCCACGAATTCATCACGACCGCGCCGCGTAGCGTCGGCAGCGTGTCCAGCTTTACGGACTGCACCCGCTGCGCCACGCCCTTTTTTTCCAATTGCCGTTGCACGATGCCCATCGTCGTGCCGGTAAGCATCGCGGCGTCCGGCCACACCACGGCCTGTCCGTCCCAGAACGCCAGGTTCCAGATTGACGCCTCGCTCAGGCGCCCATGCCGGTCCACGAATGCCGCATCGTCGGCGCCCTGCGCCACGGCCTGGCGCAACAGATAGGTCTTGGCGACTTCGCCGACGTGCTTTACAGACGGCAGCATCCGTTCATGCTGCACTGCTGTCAGCGCAAGCGGGCCGGTTGGTCCCGATGACGGCGGCCCCGTCCGCACCAAGATTTCCGGCCGCACATCGGCCCCCGCCACCGTGAATTCACCGGCTGGCGAATACACGGTCAACACCAGCGATACATCGGCCGGGCCGGCCTGGATGGCGGACCGCAGCGCATTCAGCAGGACGGCGTCCGGTAATGCCTGTCCAAACATCTGGAGTGACGCCGCGTGCAGGCGCGCCAAATGCAGGTCCAGGCCTCGAACCTGTCCGTGCCGCACTTGCATTGCCGTGAAGTGGGCATAGCCGGCAAACGCAAGCGGACTCAAATCTGAAACGGTAGCGGGCAGGCCGTTGCGGTGCACGACATAGGACGGCGGGTTGGCAGGCATGAACAGGCTCCAAAGTAATCATCAAGTTTTGCCACTATGCGGGATTGCACGTACCTGGGGAAACGAGTTAATTTCGCCAGATCATCAAATTTGGCTTGAAGATAATGTCTCGCATGCTTCCAGGTACCCGGGCACTGAGAACGTTTGAAGCCGCGGCGCGCCACTTGAACTTCACGCGTGCCGCCGACGAGGTCGGGCTGACGCCCGCCGCCGTCAGCTATCAAATCAAAGAGATCGAAGAGCAGTTGGACGTTGTGCTGTTCACGCGCACCAGCCGCAGCATCCAACTGACGCCCGCGGGCAGGGTGCTGTTCGACGCGGCCATCGACGCGCTGGACACCCTGCAACGCGCGGTGGCCAAAGCCCGGCGCTTGAGCCGGGGGCGGACGACACAGTTGCGGCTGTCCTTGGGCGCGCGTTTTGCCACGCACTGGTTCTTGCCCCGCTTGTCCGAGTTTCGCGCCGCGCATCCCGGGCTGGAGTTGACGTTCGACATCAGCGACGCTGTGCGCGATTTCGAGGCCGACGACGTGGACGCAGCAGTGCGCTTCGGCGCGGGCGTGTACCCGGGCGCCATCTCGCATCGGCTGTTCCATACCGTGGTCGCTCCCGTATGCAGTCCGGCCTTGCTTGAGGCCGGCCCCGCCTTGACGTCGCCCCGCGACCTGTTCAGCCGCACGCTGTGTTACGTCGACTGCAAGCCCGGCGGCATCGTCTGGCCGAACTGGCCGATGTGGATGGCTGCGGCCGGCATCGATGATTTCGACGATAGCCGTAGCGTCGCATTCACCGAATCCAGCCACGTAGTGCAAGCGGTGATCGATGGCGGGGCGGTGGGGCTGGTGGAATGGGAACTGGTTGAACGCGATGTGCGCGCGGGCCGCCTGGTCAGATTGTTTGACGTCGGCGTGCGCGTAGCGCCCGAGTATGCCTATCACCTGGTGTACCCGGCAGGCAGCGATGCAGATCCACGGGTCTGTGCGTTGCGGGATTGGATGCTGGAAATCGTGCAGGCGGAGCACACGGAGATTGCGCCGTAGACAACACCATTCGCGGCATTGGTTCCATCAATAGAACAGTTTGTTCCGTCCGAAATCGGCGGTTTTGATGCTTGCGCTAGTGCAAGCGTCACGGTCCTGCCGTTAGAATTCCTTCCCATATCACCCCCTATCTACCAGTCGAAAGGTCAAAGTCACATGAGCAACGCTTATCTCGACGCACTGAAAAAGCGCCGTACGCAGTATTCGCTGGGCCGCAACGTGTCGGCCTCCAAGGAAGAGCTGGCTGCCCTGATCCAGGACGCGATCAAGCACAGCCCGTCGTCGTTCAACTCGCAAAGTTCGCGCGCCGTCATCCTGTTTGGCGAGGAAAGCGTGAAGCTGTGGGACCTGACCATTGAGGAAGTGCGCAAGGTGGCGCCGGCCGAAGGTTTCGACAAGACCGAAGCCAAGCTCAAGAGCTTTGCTGCCGGCGTTGGCACCGTGCTGTTCTTCGAAGACCAGGATGTGGTGCGCAGCCTGCAAGAGAAGTTTGCCCTGTACGCCGACAACTTCCCGGTGTGGTCGGAACAGGCGGGCGGCATGGCCCAACTGTCGGTCTGGTCGACCCTGGCCAACGCCGACGTCGGCGCCAGCCTGCAACACTACAACCCGCTGATTGACGGCGTGGTGGCGCGTGAATGGAACGTGCCCGCGTCGTGGAAGCTGCGCGCGCAAATGCCTTTCGGCTCGAACGAAAACGGCTTTGGCGACAAGCCCTTCATGGACGACGCCGAGCGTTTCCGCGTGGTCGGCTGATCAGCCTGAATCGGGCGGTGCACGCCACCTGAGGATTCCCGCGCTATCAACCCGCACTTGCCCGACAGGGACGTGCGGGTTTTTTCATGTCGCGCGATCGGCAAGCGGGTGTTCCTGACGTGCATAATGGTCGCTTGACCTGCCCGGGTCGCAGGGGCCGGGCACGCCCTACCGCGCGGCAAGCACTGCGCGTTTCGAGGAGACACGTTATGGATCCGATACTTGCCGGACTGTCGAATTCATTGCCTCAAGCCAAGACGGTTGAGCAATTGACCCGCCCGCTGCTGGATATGTTGGGCAGCGTCACCGGGCTGGAATCCACCTACCTGACCGCCATCGACCTGAAAGCCGATTTGCAGCATGTGCGTTTCGCCCGCAACGTGGGCCAGATGCAGATTCCCGAAGGACTGTCGGTGCCGTGGTCGGACACGCTATGCAAACGGGCGTTGGAAGAAGGGCGCATGTGCACAAGCGATGTCGCCGCCTGTTGGTCGGATTCCGATGCCGCGCGCCAGTTGGGCATCCAGACCTACGTGAGCGCGCCCGTGCGCACGGACGAAGGCATGTTGCTTGGCACACTGTGCGCGGCCAGTGCGAAACAACATCAGATCCCGCCGCAGGCCGAGGCCGTGTTGAAGCTGTTTTCCAACGTGATTGCCAATTTTCTGGAACGTGAAATGTTGATGGAGCAGTTGCAGGCCGCGAATGTTCGACTGCTGTCCTACGCCCTGACAGATCCGTTGACGGGCCTGCCCAATCGCCGCGCCCTATACGAAGAACTGGAACGGCTGGAAAAACGTGCGCTGCGCGAAGGCGGCAGCGTGCTGGTCGGTCTAATTGACCTGGACGGGTTCAAGGGTATCAACGACACCTACGGCCACCAGCAGGGCGATGTGTTCCTGCAAGAGATTTCCCGGCGATTGGCCAGCACCCTGCGCACGTCCGACATGCTGGGCCGCATCGGCGGCGACGAGTTTGTGCTGATCGGCCCCGGCCCCGTCATCGAACGCGGCAATATCGGCCCGGGCGGCGAGGCGCAACGCGGCGAAGCCGAAGACGCCGCCCGCGCGCTGGAAGAACGCGCCACGGCGGCCACCATCGGCCGCTATCAACTGGGCGATGCGGCCGTGCTTTATGAAGGCGCCAGCGTCGGCGTGGTGGCGGTCGACCCGCGCGGCCTGGACGCTGAAGCCGCGGTCCGTCTGGCCGATGCACGCATGTACGACATCAAGCGGGCGCGCAAAGGGGCGCGGACGATACATTGAGGGCTTCTTCAAGCGCATGCCGGCGCACGGAACGCCGTTCTCCCAATTCGTAGGATGGGTGAAGCGCGAGATGCCAGCGACAAGAACGCCACCGCCTCAACGCGCGCAACCCATCAGGCAGCATCGCGGTTCTTTTAATCTTCCGTCACAACGCAACGTCTGTTTGATGGGTTGCGCGCGTTGAGGCGCTTGGGTTTTTGCCTTGAGTCTTTCGCGCTTCACCCATCCTACGCCGTGCCCATCATCGATACCCGCGCTCTGCCGCCGACCACTTCAACGTCTTGCGCCACTTGCCGCCTTGCTGGCGCCGCGGGCCTTGTCCAGCGAGGGCACGGTGGTGTCTGCCCATGCTGAAGGCTCGTGCAGCGCGCAGGCCAACAGGGGGGACAACAATAGCGAGGCGAGACGGATGCGCATGGGTCGGGAGCGGGTCTCGGTGAAGGAAGTCGGCGCAGGATAGCCCGGGTGCCCGTTTCAGAGCGTTGAACTCTGTTTCTATTCTGTAAGTGGATTTCATGCAGAATGGCGCGCTGCGCTTTCGGCACTAGCCGCAAAGCCAAACCGGCAGCCCTTGCAAGAGAGAAGAATGCAATGACATTGGCACGTTCCGCATGTTCCGCAGGTTTCGCAGTAAAGGGCCTGTTGCTGGCCGGCGTTTTCGCGCTGTCCGCGCCGGCGATGGCGATCAATTGCGCCAAGGCTGGCACCGCCGTCGAAAAGCTGATCTGCGCCGACAAGGCGACGGTAGCGGCTGATGCCGGGCTGAACCGCGCTTACCAGGCGATCTTGAAGCAGGCGCCGGACGACAGCATCCGCGCGATGCTGGTCGCCAGCCAGAAGCGGTGGCTTGAAGCGCGTGACCGCGCGCTGGACCGCCTGCTCACGGACCAGGACGCCGTGCCGGATGACAAGACCGCGGGCGAGATTGCGCGCGAACTGATCGAGAACCGCCGCGCGCAGTTCCAGGAAACCGGCAAAGGGTCCGCCACGCCCACCATGATTCGCCGGGCGGTTCAGCAGCAGCAGTTCCAGTCCCAATTCACGGGCGGCGCGTTCGCGGGCTATTGGACGTCTTGCGACGTGCTGCCGCGTGATTACGTCGACTACGCCTGCTTCGCGATTCGCCACTACCAGAACAACGATCGCGTGTGCTCGGTGGACGAATCCTGGGCGTCCGGGGCGGTCTACACCAAGCGCTACGTCGCCAATGTGGTTAACGGCAAACCGCGAGTCATCGCGTCCTGCTCGTTCAATAGTGCCGACGAAGCCTGCGCCACCGTCGGCGATACGAAGGCGAATTGGAACCGGGAGCCGGAAGCGCCGAAATATGTGTATGCCGACACGCCCTTGCCGAAGGTGGATGGCGAAATCGATGCGTCGGACGATGCCGAGTGGGTGCAGGCCTGCCTGACGAACCCGGCGTATCCGCCAGTGCAATAAGCCAGTACCGGGTTCAGTCCACCTTCCAGCCCCACTTCTTGAAGATCGCTTTGCCGTCATCCGAGGCCAGGTAATCCACAAACGCCTGCGCCTGCGGATGCTGCTTGCCACGTTGCGTCACCACAGCGCCCGCGTCGCGATAGATGCGGTACGGTTGTTCGACCTCCACCATGCTGGCCAATGCCGGGTTCGACACCTGCCAGATATTCCAGATCAGCCAGGCGTCGATGCTCTTGTCTTCCGTCCATTGCGTGCGTGCCATGGCGCTGTTGGCGGCTTCGGGCAAGACCAGGTTGGCGCGGAACGCGCGCACCGTTTCAATGTTGCCCAAGCGGCCCGCCACGTCTTCCCACAAGCCTGTTTGCCCCGCACCCGCCACGGCCATCACCTTGATGCCGGGCTTCAGCAAATCCTTGAAGCCGCTGATGCCCTTGGGGTTGCCCGGGCGCACCAATATCGCTGACGGGCGCAGGTACAGCGTGCGTGCGTCGCGGAGGTCGAACACGCCGGGCAGGGCGCTGGCAAAGCCGCTCATCATGTTCTCGGCACCGCTGAACAGCACGTCGGCGTCTTGCTTGGCTTTGCCTGCCCAAGCGGGCGTGGGCCCGGCGGTGATGTGGACCTTGACGCCATGCGACCTGCCGAACGCTTCGGCGGCTTCCTTCATGGCGGGGGCTGGGCCGCCAGGGCCGTAGACATTCAGGTCCTGTGCGGCCCACGCAGTCGAGACCGACAGGAAGGCCAACGCGGCGAGGCCGCGGGCATAGGCTGTTAACGACTTCATTGCATGACACCTCATTCAAGTTCCGCCGAATTGCGGCGTGCCATTCGAACAGACGACGCGCATCGCGTGAATATTCCCTTTCACCTGCAAATCTTTCTGTTTTGAGAGGGGGGAGGCGTCTTCGCGTTTTAAAATCCCGCATTGCAGATTTTCGCTGCCGGCGTCGGCCAGCGCGGAACCGAACCGAGAGATATCGATGGATAAGCGACAAGACCTGGAACCACAGGTGATCCAGGAAGGCGCGGCGCAGGCCGGCACGATGCAGACCGACGTGGTGCACACCACGCGGTTGAACACGTCAGACGCCATCATCATCGACATCGACGCCGACTCCACGCTGGGCTACGCCTCGATTCAGAACGCGGTTCCGATCGTTCGGACGTTGCGCGTGACGAATCGCTCGGCGCACACCTTCGAGAATATTGAAGTCCGCCTCCGCTGCAACCCCGCTTTTGCCCAACCGGTGACGCTGCGCTTTGACGTGTTGGTGCCCGGAGAAATCCGCCGGATTTCCCCGCTGGACCTGACGCCTGACCACAGCTACGTGGCCGACTTGCAAGAAGCCGTGCGCGCCAGCATCGACGTCGTGGTGCAGTCAGGCACGCAGGAAATCGGTCGGGCTTCACAAGCGATTTCCGTGCTGGCGTACGACCAATGGGCCGGCACGCGCGCCTTGCCGGAATTGCTGGCGGCGTTTTCCATGCCGAACAATCCGGCCGTGGACGGGCTGATCGGCAAGGCGTCCAAGCTGCTGCGCGCGCAGCACGCCGATCTGCAGATGAACGGCTACCAGTCCAAAAGCCGCGACGTTGTGTGGAAGCAGGTGTCCGCCATCTACAGCACGCTGGCGGCCGAATCGCTGCATTACGCCGAGCCGCCCGCCTCGTTTGGCGTGGACGGCCAGAAGATCCGCACGCCGGACCGCATCATGGACGCACGGGTCGCAACGTGTCTGGACTTGGCGATGCTGTTCTCGTCCTGCCTGGAGCAAGCCGGCTTGCGCCCGGTCATCCTGATGAAGGACGGGCACGCCTGGGTGGGCGTGTGGTTGCATCAGGCCTGCTTTGCAGACCCGTTGACGGACGACGTGCAGGCGGTAAGAAAGCGCGTGGACAGCGGCGAATTCCTGGTCTTCGAAACGACCGGCATCGCGCAGCATCCCAACTTCCGGCCGTCGTTGCGGCGCGCGCTGGAGCAGGGCGCGGCGCATTTGCGCGAAGAGGGCACCTTTCGCTACGCCATCGACGTGCATCGCGCGCGTGAATTGCAGATCAAGCCGCTGCCGTCGCGTGGGGTGTCGGTTGCGCCGACAGATGCGGATGACGCCGAGCTACCCGCCGCCATCGAACCCACCCCCGACCTGCCGCCGCTGGACCCGGAGTTCGTGATCAGCCTGGAGCCCGCCGACGACACGCCGGAAGGCCGGCTGGCCAAGTGGAAATCGCGCCTGTTGGACCTGACGTTGCGCAACCGTCTGCTGAATTTCAAGCTGACCAAGTCCACCTTGCCGCTCGTCGTGCCGGATCTGGCCAAGTTGGAAGACGCCATTGTCGATGGCAGCGAATTCCGCATACGCCCGTTGCCCGCCGCCTTGATGGACGGCAGCGATCCGCGCATGGCCGAGGTGCACGTGGGCCGGGGCGGCCGCGCACCGCTGGACGATATGGCGCTGGACGCATTGGGCAACAAGGAATTGATTGCGCGCGTCACGCAGGAAGCGCTGGACGCCAACCTGCTGACCATCTTCGGCGCGGCGCGCACCGGGCAGGAAGAGGGCGGCGCCAACACGCTGTACCTGGCGATGGGCATGCTGCGCTGGACCGAAAGCCCTGGCGCGGAAAGCGCGCATCTGGCGCCGCTGATCCTGGTGCCGGTGTCGTTGCAACGGCAGTCGGTGCGCAGCGGCTTCCGGTTGGTGCGCCACGACGACGAGACCATCATCAACCCCACGTTGTTGCAGATGCTGCGCAACAACTACGAGCTGCGCATTCCGGGCCTGGACGTCCTGCCCGCCGACGACAAGGGCGTGGACGTAGCGCGCGTGTTGCAGGCGTTCCGGCTGGCCGTGCGGGAAATCGCGGGTTGGGAGGTGCTGGAACAGGTGCATCTGGGGATCTTCTCGTTCACCAAGTACCTGATGTGGAAAGACCTGCAAGACCGCACCGAGCAGTTGAAAGCCAACCGCGTCGTCAGACATCTGATCGATCACCCCGGGCAGGCGTTTGCAAAAGAACCGTTTGATCAACGCTTTGATCGCCTGGACGACAGCTACAAACCCGAAGACCTGTTGACGCCGCTGCTATCCGATTCGTCGCAGTTGAAGGCGATCTGCGCGGTGGACGCGGGTCGCGATCTGGTGCTGGAAGGGCCGCCGGGCACGGGCAAGAGCCAGACCATCACGAACCTGATCGCGCATCTGCTGGCGCGCGGCAAGACGGTGTTGTTCGTCTCGGAAAAAATGGCCGCGCTGGAAGTGGTGCATCGCCGTTTGGCCAATATCGGACTTGGCCCGTTCTGCCTGGAACTGCACTCGTCCAAGGCTCGAAAATCCGAGGTGCTGCAACAGCTTGGAAAGGCGCTGGACCACAGCGGCCAGCGCACCGGCGATGATTGGGCGCGTGAAGCCGAGCGCCTGACCGTGCTGCGCCAGGACTTGAACGGTTTGGTCGACGCGCTGCATCACACGCATGCCAACGGCCTGACGGTGTATGACGCCATCGGCACCTGCATCCAGAACGCGGGCAAGGAGCCGTCACCGATGTTCTGGGCCGACGCGCAGGCGCATCAAGTCAAAGACCTGGCGCAATTGCGCGAGACCGCGCGTCGCATGTCGACCTTGTCCAAGGAACTTGGCGTGCTGCATGGCCATCCGCTGGCGCACATCGGCATGGCCGAATGGAGCCCCAGTTGGCAAGACGCGTTGTTGGCCGCGGCGCAGGCGCTGGAGCAAGCGGTGGCAGGCTTCCAGGCGCAGGCAGAGGCTGCGGGCGAGGGGCTTGGGTTACCGGCGCAAGGCTTGAGCCTGGATTCCTATGCACATCTGGATCAGTTGATCGACGTGCTGCTTGCCGCGCCCCAAGTGCCTGCGGGCCTGGCCACGCAAGCGCACGACCCCGCCGCCCGCTTTCAGGTGCAGGCGCTGGCCCGCCACGGTTTGGCGCGCAACGCGCATTGGGCGCAGGTGGGCGCGCAATGGAACGCGCAGTTGGCCGAGCTTGATGCCAATACGCTGAAGGCCGAATGGTTGTCGGCATGTTCGGCATGGTGGCCGAAGTCCATCTTCGCCAAGGGCGGCATCCGCAAGCGGCTGGCGAGGTATCGCACGGATAGCCAACGCCCGGACGAGGCCGCGATTACCGCGATGCTGACGCCCTTGGCCCTGGTGAATATCGAAGACCGCGAACTGGCGGTGCTGAAGGCAGACGCGCAGCGTTTGCTGCAAGAGAGCTACACCGGTCTGACAACAGATTGGGAACAGGTCCAGCGCCATGAGCAATGGGCGGCGCGCTTTGCCGATGCGGTCACGCAGGTGGCGGGCGATCCCATTTCCGCTGCGGACTTGCGCACGCGCCTGCAAGCGCTGGTGGGTGAAAACCGCGCCTTCCTGCAACCGGGTTCACCGCTGGGCAAGGCCTTGCTGGCGTATCGCGATGCGTGGCGCGTCCAGCAAGATCGGTTGGCGGAAGTCGATGCCTTGGCCAAACCCACCGAGGCACTGGCGGGCGCATCGGACGCCAACGGTGCTCTGGAACGCATTCAGGGCGTGCTGGCGGGCTGGCGCCATAACAAGCAGTTCTTGATGCCGTGGTGCGTATGGCGTCAGGCGCGCGAGCAGGCCATTGCGTTGCAACTGCAAGGTTTGGTCGCTTCTCTTGAGCAGGGCCGCGTTCCGTTGGAGCAGATCGAGGCGCATTTTGAGTTCAGTTATCGCAATTGGTGGGTGAAGAAGGTCATCGACCATACCCCCGTGTTGCGCGCGTTTTCCAGTGCGGACCACGAGCGCAAGATCCGCGAATTCCGCGATGCCGACGACCGCTTCCAGAAGCTCACATCCGCCTACATCTCCGCCGTGTTGGCTGGCAAAGTGCCCGATGGCAATGGCGTGCTGGTCAGCCCGGACAGCGAACTGGGCCTGCTGCGCCGCGAACTGCAAAAGAAGACGCGCCACGTACCCGTGCGCCAACTGATGCAGCGCTTGCCTTCCCTGCTGCCCAAGCTCAAGCCTTGCCTGCTGATGTCGCCCTTGTCGGTGGCGCAATATCTGGACGCCGGTCATTCGCAGTTTGATGTCGTGGTGTTCGACGAAGCGTCGCAGATTCCGGTGTGGGATTCGGTGGGCGCCATTGCGCGCGGCCAGCAAGTGGTGGTGGTGGGCGATACCAAGCAGTTGCCGCCCACAAGCTTCTTCAGCAAGTCCGCGCCAGAAGACGATGGCGTGGGTGACGATGGCCAGGTCGAAGATCTGGAGAGCATTCTGGATGAATGCCTGGGCGCCGACATGAACCGTCTGCGTTTGCAGTGGCATTACCGCAGCAAGCACGAAAGCCTGATCACGTTCAGCAACGTCACCTATTACGACTCGCAGTTGATCACCTTCCCGTCGCCCGTCACGGATGACGTGGCCGTGCGCCTGGAGAAGGTCGCGGGTATCTACGACCGGGGCGGTAGCCGCACCAACCGCCGCGAAGCCGAAGCCATTGTGCAAGGCATCGAGCAGCACTATCTGGACAAGTCGCGCCGCCGCCAAACCTTGGGCGTGGTGACGTTCAACCAGCCGCAGCAATCCCTGATCGAAACCCTGTTGGATGCCCGCCGCCGCGCCAACGCGGAACTCGACAAGGCGATCTCGGCGCAGTCCCGTGAACCGCTGTTCATCAAGAACCTGGAGAACGTGCAGGGCGACGAACGCGATGTCATCTATTTCTCGATCACGTTCGGCCCGGACGCCGCCGGAAAGATGACGATGAACTTCGGGCCGCTGAACGGCGAAGGCGGACACCGCCGTCTGAACGTGGCGATCTCCCGCGCGCGCGAAGGCGTGGTGATCTACAGCACGTTGATGCCGGAACAGATAGACCTGTCGCGGGTGCGCGCACGGGGTGTGCGCGACTTGAAGCACTACCTGGAGTTTGCGCTGAAAGGGCCGCGCGCCTTGGTCGAACAATCGCTGCCGACCGGCCGCGAGCCGGACAGCCCGTTTGAAACCCAGGTCATCAAGGTGCTGCGCAATCATGGCTGGGTGGTGCACCCGCAAGTGGGCTGCTCCGGCTACCGCATTGACATGGGCGTGGTGGACCCGCGTGCGCCGGGGCGCTATCTGATGGGCATCGAGTGCGACGGCCGCGCGTATCACTCGGGCGCTACTGCGCGCGATCGCGATCGCTTGCGTCAGGTGGTGCTTGAAGGGTTGGGCTGGCGCTTGCATCGGGTGTGGTCCACCGACTGGTGGATCAACCCTGAACGAGAGGTGGAGAAGATCCTGGCCCGCTTGAACGCGGAGCTGGAACGCAAGGTCGAGGACGAGCCCGAGGTGGAGGACGCAGAGGCTGAAGGCGAAGCCGAAGTTGAAGCCGAAGCTGCTATTCAAGCGGAAACCGCAATCGAAGCCGGAGCCGATGCCAGAGCCGCTACTAAACCCGAAGGCGCCGTGGAGTTTGTGATCACGACCGAAGAGGGCGATGCCGCGTGGGCGCCGGCGGACAGCGCGAAAGTCAGCGCGGAAGTCAGCGCGGAAGTCAGCGCATCCACGGGCGGCATCGCGACCTATCAACTGGCCGACCTGAGCACTGCCGCCGGTGACCCAGACGCCTTCTACAGCCGCGCCAACAACGCGCAATTGGCGGAACAATTACGCCTGGTCATCGACACGGAAGGCCCCATCGCCGAGACCGTGCTGCACCGTAAAGTCGCCCGAGCCTGGGGCCTGGAACGCACAGGCGTCCGGATCGTTGAACGCTTGCGGACATTAACGCCAATGGAAGTCGGCCAGACGGATGAAGCCGAGGCCACCTTCTATTGGCCCGCCGGCGTCACACCCGAAACCTGGAACGGCTTTCGCGGCGCAAGCGACGACGACGCCACGCGCCGCCGCGTGGATGATGTCTGCATCCAGGAGCTGGCGAACGGCGTGCTGCACGTGCTGGCCATGACCGGCAACGCGCCGAAAGCGGATGTGATCAAGTCAGTGTGCCGGCTGCTGGGCATGTCGCGTACGTTGGCGGATGCGGAAGCACGCATCGCACACGCAATAGCCGGCCTGGCGCAGCGAGGCGTGGTGCGTGAAGAGATGGGGATGTTGCGGGTGGGGTAGGGACTGCGCGCTCTCGGGACCGGGCCTGTCCCGGGCGCGAAGGTTTCAGACTGTAAGCTCGCACCGCGTGCAGGCTCGCCTGGCAAGATTTTGAAACCCTCTGCCCCGCGCTGCGCCTGATCCGTCCATACCGCGGACGTAGAATGCCGCTTTTGATCAGTGCCATACGGCTCATAGGAACGAACCATGAAAAAAATAATCCTACTTGCGTCCGCATGCGCCGCGCTGCTACAGGCTTGCGCTCCCGTTTCGTCTCCCAGCGAAGGATCGTCCTCCATGCCCACTTCTACCGCGACGTCGCCCGCCAGCCAACTGAGCTTGCCCGCGTATTACTGGCGTCTGGTTTCCGCCACCGATGCAGCCGGCAAGTCGATTCCGACCTTGCAAGCGGGCGTTGAGCATCAGCTGCGCCTGGCCTTCACGAAGGATGCCTTGAATATTCGCGGGGGCTGCAATACGCAGTTTGGCGGTTATCGCTATCAGAATGGCGTGCTGCAAGTGGATAACCTGGCGTCCACGATGAAGGCTTGCGAGCAGAGTTTGATGCAACTGGATGCCGAGATCAACGAGCGCCTGAAAGGCGATCTGCGCGCCACGATGTCTGGCGATACGCATGAACCCGCGCTGGAGCTCGTGGGCAAGGACGGCACCGTGTTGAAGTTCGTGGGTGAGCCCACGCCCGAGACGCTGTACGGCAGCGCGGGCCAGATCATGTTCCTGGAAGTGGCTGCCAAGAAGGCCGAGTGCAGCCATCCAATGATTCCCAATTACCAGTGCCTGATGGTACGCGAACGCCGCTACAACGAAGCCGGCGTGCAGCAGCCGACGCAGGATAAATGGCAGCCGCTGTATCAATCCATCGAAGGGTTTGAGCACCAGGAAGGCGTGCGCACCGTGCTGCGCGTGAAGCGTTACGACGGGAAGAACCCGCCTGCTGATGCGCCGTCCAAGGTGTATGTGCTGGATATGGTGGTGGAGCAGGACGCGTCGAAAAAGTAAGCGCAAGGACGTCAATGAAAATGCCGGGCCGTGTAAGCGGCCCGGCTTTTTTTCGTGTGTCGCTCTTCGGTTTCATGACGGCTTGAGCGTTGGCGGATAGGCCCGGCGTGTTCTGAACCAGTGAGCTATCTCGATCGACGGTGCTAGCGACCCCGCGAATGCGTCCTACATAAGGGGCTACAGGCTCGCAGGCGCTCAAAGCGCTACCCATAATGGCCGCATCAAAACAGCCAGGCCGACATGAGCCAGAGGCAAGGAGACCCGATGCAGCCCACTATGCACTCCAACTTGCAGCCCAACTTCCTGCTATTCATCACGGATCAGCAGCGCGCGGATCACGTGGGTAGTTACGGTAACGCCCTGCTGCAAACTCCAGCGCTGGATGCCTTGGCCGCGCAGGGGTGGTCCGCCGACCGCTTCTATGTCGCGTCCCCGATCTGCATGCCCAATCGCGCCACCTTGATGACGGGCCGCATGCCCTCGGCGCATGGGGTGCGCCACAACGGCATTGCGCTATCCCAGCGCGCAACAACTTTCGTTGAACGGCTGCGTGACGCCGGTTACGCCACCGCGCTGATCGGCAAATCGCATTTGCAGAACATGACGGGCATGGGTCCCGCCTGGCCCCCGGCAAACGACAACGTTGCGCGGGGTGAAGCGTGGCGGCCCGAGCCCGGTGACTACGACCAGGAGTGGGGGCCAATGTGGCGCGATCACCCAGGCCATGATGTGAAGACGCCGTTCTACGGGTTCGACACCGTGCGCTTGGCGCTTGACCACGGAGACCAGGTCGGTGGCCATTACGCACGCTGGCTCGCCCGCGAGCATCCGGAAGCGCGGCGGCTGTGGGGGGCCGAGCATGCTTTCAGCACGCCGGAATTCGTGCTGGCCCAACACGGGCAGGCGTGGCGCACGCGCGTTCCCGAGCAATGCTCCACCACCGCCTACATCGGTGACCAAACCATTGCGCAACTTCGCCAGCACGCCAAGGGCACAGCCCCGTTCTTCATCCAATGTTCATTTCCCGACCCGCACCATCCCTACACGCCGTCTGGCAAGTATTGGGATCTGTATCGGCCCGACGATGTGGCGCTGCCTGAATCGTTTCACGCCAGCCGGGGCGCCCATCATCACCCACCCCCGCACGTGGCATGGCTGTATCGGCAGCGCGACCTGAACATGGCGGTCAAGCACACGCCGGCCGTGTTCGCCTGCACCGAACGCGAAGCCCGGGAAGCGATTGCGCTGAACTGCGGTTCCATCAGCCATATCGACGCGACGATCGGCCGCGTCATGCAGGTGCTGCGCGATACGGGCCTGGACGAGAACACGGTGGTCATTTTCACGAGCGACCACGGCGACTTCCTGGGCGACCACCAGTTGTTGTTCAAAGGCCCAATCCACTACCAGGGCCTGATCCGCGCGCCGTTCATCTGGCGTGATCCGCAAGCCGGGCTGACGGCCGCGCGCAGCCAGGCGTTGTGCGCCACGACCGATATCGCCGCCACCGTGCTGGCGCGCGCACGGCTGCCCGCCTACAACGGCATGCAAGGCCAATCCTTATTGCCGTTGATGTCGGGCGCCACTGACACGTTGCGCGATGCGCTGCTGATCGAAGAGGAAGGCCAGCGCACGATGTTCGGCTTTCCCGGCCGCACGCGGATGCGAACGCTGCAAACATCGCGCCACCGCTTGAGCGTGTACGCCGACGCCGATTGGGGCGAGCTGTACGACCTGCACGAAGACCCCCACGAACTGCGCAATCTATGGCACGACCCCGCCGCCGAGGCGCGGCGCGGTGAACTGCTGATGGCGCTGTCGCGAACGATGATCCGCTACGCGGAAACCAGCCCCAACCCCACGGCAATTGCCTGACGCATTCGCCAGGTCGGCGGCTTGCCAGCCGCCGCCACACCGGAGAGCACCATGTTCAAGTCTTCGCGGTTCTTGTTTTGCACGGCGTCATTCATTTGCACGGCGTTGTTCATTGCAAGCGCTTCTGTCGCCGCTACGGCCGCCGCGGCACCGGCCGCCGCCGCTACGGCCGCCGCACCCAACACATACCCCACGCGTCCCATTCGGCTGATTGTCAATTCCTCGCCGGCGGGTCCTTTGGATATCTGCGCCCGCGCCATTTCAATGCATGCCGGCAAGCTGTTGGGCCAGACGATCATCGTGGAAAATCGTCCGGGCGCATCTGGCAACATCGGCGCCAAGGCCGTCGCCAATGCCGATCCGGACGGCTACACACTTCTGTTGACCCTGGACACGCTGATGACCGTCAACCCGCACGTCTTCAGCGAGCAGGCCGAAGACTTTACCCTAAACCTGGAGCCGCTCAGTATTGCCGGCAGCTTCGGATTGGCGCTGGCCGTTCGCCCCGATCTGGGCGTGGCCACAATGGAAGAATTCTTGCGCTTCGCCAAATCGAATGTCATCACTTATTCGTCCGCGGGCTACGGCAGCCCGGGAAATCTGGCCTTTGAAAAGCTCAAGCTGAGCCTCGGCTTCGAGGTGGCGCATGTGCCTTTCCGGGGCAGTGCGGGCGCCGTCAATGCCTTGTTGGGAGACCAGATCCAGGCCGGATTCCTGGCCGCGTCGGCAGTGCAGCCGCACGTCAAGGCAGGCAAGATGCG
Source organism: Achromobacter spanius (assembly GCF_003994415.1). Classification (NCBI taxonomy): domain Bacteria; kingdom Pseudomonadati; phylum Pseudomonadota; class Betaproteobacteria; order Burkholderiales; family Alcaligenaceae; genus Achromobacter; species Achromobacter spanius. The sequence continues at coordinate 1,458,353 of NZ_CP034689.1, forward strand.
TGCATTGGCCGTTTCGTCACGCGAACCCGACCCTGGCTTGGCCGGTGTTCCAGCGATGGCGCAGGTGGGTGTGGAATCCTTGAAGGACTTTGAAGCGGCATTCGCCTTTCTTGTCATGGCGCCGCGGGGGATACCGGCCGATGTTGCCGCGAAGTGGGACGAAACCTTGGCACAGGTCTATGCGTCGCCGGAGTTTCTGGCCAGCATTGCCAGCCTGGGCATGCGCGCGCCATTTTCCGGCCACGCTGTCGCGAAAGAGTGGGTGCAAACCCAGGCGGGTAGTTGGGCCGACGTGATTGATTCGGCGGGGATCAAGGGCCAATAGCAGAACGCAGGGAGCTCAGGGAACGCAGCGGCAAAACACCAAGAGCACATCGCCCGATGGCGGCAGACCGGTACGTTCCCGCTACCGGCCTTGACCGCCATGCCTATCCGCCACGCTCACCATTTGCCTTGATTCTGCGATGGCGTCTGCATCGGGGTTGTGGCATTGGCAGGATGCACCGTGTCCACATACTTCCTATAGCTGGCGACATATGCCCCACTGTAGATGTCGGGCGTCTCGTCGCCTTCCCATTTTTGCTCGACGCCAGCCTCCCGCCAGGCGGCCAGGTCGCGCATGACGTCGTCGTGGCTTTTCGGGACATCGGGCGTTTGCACGGCGGTCGCGGGGGCGACGGCCTGCTGCGCAAAAGTGGGGCCAGACAGCAAGCCGGCGGCCAGCACCACCGGGACGAACACTCGGAACGAAAGGACAGTCTTCATGAATGACTCCTTGATCACGATAGCAATCCCTCTCCCTCATGGCTTCGGACTCATCGTAGGGCGGCTGGGTGCCCATCGCATACCCAAAATTGATTACGCCTGGCTGATCCCCCGGGACGGCTACCGGAGCGCATACCGCGTTTGCGCTATAGCAGGGATGCCAGCCGCACCAATTCCGCCTGGCGGCTGCATTCCATTTTGCTCAGCAACGAGGCGACCTGCTTGCGCACGGTCAGCACCGATGACTGGCGCAGCGTCGCCACTTCTTCCACGCTGTGGCCGGCCGCCAAACCCGCCAGCACGGCGGCTTCGGCATGGGTGATGTCGAACACGGCTTTCAGCTTGTCGACGTCGGGTTTGCAGAATGCGCTTTTGCGGCGCAAGCGCACCAGCAGCAAGCGGCCACCCAGCAGGCTTAGCGCGTCGGGCGCGGTGCTGATATCCATCCAGTCGAATTCGCCCCAACCCGCGGCCGTGGCCAGCGAGCGGGTCTGGCCGTCGTGGAAGGTGGCGACGCAATAGACGTCGAACAGACGCTGGCTTTTGGCGTCGGCGTGGCGCAGCCTGCCGCCGCGCACGATCCAGCCGCGAGCATCTTCCACATATTGCCGAGCGAGCGCCGAAATCCTGTTGACCATGGACTCCTGGTTGATCAGCAGCACCGCTTCGTTGACTTCCGAAAAGGCGCTTTCCACTGAATTCCAGCCGATGGTCAAGGCCTTTTGGCGCTGTGCAAGCTGGCTTTGCAACAGGCGGAAGTACCGGGCGAAGTCGCCTGTCTGCAGGCGCGCGCTGGCTTTGGCATCGATGGTGGAGCGCTGGAAGCCGATGGACGCATGCAGCACGGAGTTGGACTCGACGATCAGCGAAATGATCTGCGCCATGCGGTGCTTGACCATGAAGTCGGCGTAGAACTCCGTGCGCTGCAGTTGGGCGCTGCTGTACATGCGGGCGGTGTCCAGCCAGGTGCCGGCGGGCGCCGTGCGCGAGTCATGTTCCAGGACGTCATGACGGTAGTAATGCCCTTGGTAGTCCGCGAAGCAGGCGTCGGAAAAACCGATGGCGGACAGGTTCGACAGCTTGTTGCGCGCGTCGAACACGATCAGCGTGCCGCTATCGGCGCCGACCAGATCTCGCGCTGTGCGCAGGATGTCATGCCAGGGCGGGTTGGGGTCGGTCAGGTGGTGCACGGCCTCCATTGCGCGGGAGAAGACAATCTGATGCTTGAGCATGGTGTGTCCCCAACGTGGCCGTCGGCCCGAGCGGAAATTATGCCCGCGAATTTGCGATCATTGCGCAACATACATGCCTAATCCTGGCAGCGGAGCAGGATTAATGAACCACCTGATGCGTGTGCACCGGGATGGTTCCATCAGGGCGCGGGCGCATCGCCCGGCGGCAGGATCGCGGCCCGCCATAAATCCAGGAAATGCCGCTTTTTCAGCGTATCCAGGTACACCAGCAATCCCACGCCCAGCGCCATGGGGCGGATGCCGGCGGCCGGAACGACCGAGGCATTGACGGGCTGCATGCCCGATTGCTTGGCCAGCATTTCCTGCCCTCGGGGCGAGAGCAAGTAGTCGAGCAACAGCGCGCCCAGGTCGCCGCGTGGCGCCTGCTTTGGAATGATGGCGGAGCGCGACAGCATCAGGGTGTAGTCCTGCGGATAGATGATGGCCAGCGGGGCGCCCTGGTCGATGCGGTGCCGGGTGTAGGACTCCAGCAGGTTGTACGCCAGCGTGATATCGCCGCGTTCCAGCTTGTCCAGGGCGTCTTCGGTGGACTCGTGAGTGGTGACGCCATTGCGGCCGAACGCGGCCAGCAAGGCGCCGGCCATGCTGTCCAGGCGCGTGTCCTGCGTGGCGGCCAGATAGCCGATGCCGCTGCCTTCCACGTCGTAGGTCGAAATGCTGCCGGCCAGCGGCCGGTCGGGCGCTTGCAGCAGGGACAGCAGCGCGCGCCGCGTATGAGGCACGCGCGCGGCGTCGAGCTTGTCCGTGTTGTAGACCATGACGATGGGGTCGGTGCCGATGCTGAAGACTTCGTCGCGCCAATTCGCCCAGGCGGGCAGGGCGCGCGTTTCCGGCGACACGTGACGTTGTGCATAGCCGTCGTTGACGAGCTTGGTCTGCAGGTCCATCGCGCTGCTGATGATCAGGTCGGGGCCGCGCCTGGCGGTGGGGTCCTGGCGCGCGCGCTCGACCGCGTCCTGGTAGAGCTGCTGCGTGGACAGCTCGGTGTATTCGAGCCGCAAGCTTGGATTCAAACGGGTGAAATCTTCCAGCACGCCCTTGAACACCTGCACGCTGTTGGACGCATGCAGGACCAGCACGTTCTTGCTGTCTTCGGGCCCAAGCGTCAGGCCGTCGCGGCTGACTTCGGCGGCCGTCACCGTCGTCATGGCGGCAATCCACAGCAGGGCGAGCGCGCCAAGCAGCGTGCGGACCCACATCAGCGCGCTACGCATCATGGCGGCCTGCCGGCAAGGTGATGACCGCATCCAGTCCGCCGCCCACGCGGTTGCTCAAGCTGAGTTTTCCTTGGTGGATGTCGACAACGCGCTTGACGATGGACAGGCCCAGCCCCGCGCCAGGGGTGCGTGGGTTGGGGCCGCGCGTGAAGCGTTCGAACGCGGCGTTGGCCAACGCGGGGGGAATGCCTGGCCCGGGGTCGGCGACGGTGATGCGCCAGCCATGCTCGTGCGCGTCAAGCGTGATGTCGATGTGACCGCCAGCGCGGGCGCCGTGTCGCAAGGCGTTGTCGATCAGGTTCTTGAAGGCTTCGCGCAGCATCAGGTTGTCGCCCAGGATAGTGGGCGCTGGGCGGCCGGGTTCCCGATCGGGCTCGGTGTCCGGCAGGTGCAGGCGCACGTCGGGCTGAGGCGCGGCTTGCGGCACGGTGTCATAGGCGGCTTGGCGCAGCAGTTCGGCCAGGTCGACGAGCTGGAACTGCTTGACGTTGCTGCGGTGGATGACGCTGGCGTCGCTAAGCAGTTGGTTGACCAGCCGCGACAGTTTTTCCGCGTTGCGCAATACCGCCAGCAGGCTGCGGCGCTGTTCGTCGGGGTCGTCTTCGTCCAGCGCCACTTCCATCTGCGCGTGCAGCGCGGCAAGCGGTGTGCGCAACTGATGCGCGGCTTCGGCGATGAACAGGCGCAAGGTGTCCAGGTTGTCGGACAGGCGGGCCATGAAGCCATCCAGGGAATGCACCAGGGTGTCCAATTCCTCGGGCACGGGCGCCGCGATGGGGTGCAGGTCGGACGCGCTGCGGGTGGCCAACTCGTGTTCGATGCGTTGGATGGGCGACAGGGATCGCTGCAAGCCCCAGTAGGCCAGCGCCAGCGCTGCACTCGTGAAACCGATCAGCGCCAAGGTGCCTTGCCAGAGAATGCTGTCGGCCAGCGCGTTGCGGGCTTCGCGGGTTTGCGCGACCTGGATCACGGCGGTCTCGGTGCTGCGCGGCCCGGCGATCTTGCGTTCCATCCAGGCCACGCGCACCGGTTCACCCTGAAAACGGGTGGTGTACAGCCGAGGCGTGTCGATGGCGTCTGTGTTGTCCGGGGCGGCGGGCAGGTCGGAGTAACCGGAAATCAGCAAGCCCGCTGTGCTCGCCACGCGATAGAACACGCGGTCACGCGGCGACTGCTCCAGCAATGCCAGCGCGGCGTAAGGCATGTCCATCTGCCATTTGCCTTGCACCAGTTGCAGGCTGTCGGCCATGGACAGGACCGACGCGCGCAGCAACTGGTCGTACGTAGTGTCCGCGGTTTGCTGGGCATAGCCGCGCACCAGCAGGTAGAGCGCAGCCAAGCCCACGGCGAACAGCGTCAGCAGCATTGCCAACAGGCGGCGTCGTATGGAAATGCGGCCAAGCTTCACGGGCTATTCCTGCGGCGTGCCGGACGCGGGGTTGTCCGACGGGGCGGTGGACGTCAGCAGGTAACCGGTGCCGCGCTGCGTTTCGATACGTAGCGGCGAGCCTTCCAGCTTGCGACGCAGCCGCGCAATGTAGACCTCGATGGCGTTGGGCGCCGCGTCGTCGTCAAAGGCGAAGAGCTTGTTGGCGATTTCGGTCTTGCTGACGGCGCGGTTCATGCCGGCCAGCAGAATTTCCAGCAAGCTGTATTCGCGCTTGGGCAGGTCGATGCGCTGTCCGCCCAGGGACACGTGGCGCGCGGCACTGTCGATGACAAGTTCGCCAAAGCGCAGGACGCCGGCGGCTTGGGCGCTGGGTCGGCGCAGCAAGGCGCGGCAGCGGGCTTCCAGCTCGCGGAAATCAAAGGGTTTGGCCAGATAGTCGTCGGCGCCGGTATCGAGCGCATGGACGCGGTCTTCGATGTCGATGCGGGCGGTCAGCGCCAATACCGGTGTCTTGCTGCCGCGGTCGCGCAGGCGGTGCAGGATGTCAAACCCCGACATGCGGGGCAGGCCGATGTCCAGGATGACGAGATCGAAGGTTTCGTATTGCAGCACGCCGTCGGCGCTCAGGCCATCGCTTTGCAGATCCACGGCATGGCCGAGACGGCGCAGCCGGCGGACAAGGGCGTCGGCCAGATCCTCGTCGTCTTCGATCACCAGGATGCGCATCGGCTGATTGTAGCTGCGTCGAACGCGGGCATTTTCCCCTGGGGCGGTTGCCTCGAGGGCCCACATAAGCTCGATCGGGCATGGAAAAACGACAGGTTCCAGACAGCTTTTCTTCCTAGTCTTCGGCACCTGCCTCCCTTGCTGGAGACGGCGCCACACATAACAACGACTAGTCGGAGATACCCCTCATGCTGTTGACCCTGCTTGGCTTTGGCATGGTGATCACGTTCATGACGTTGATCATGACCAAGCGCCTGTCGCCCTTGGTCGCCCTGATTCTTGTCCCCATTATTTTTGCGTTGCTGGGCGGCTTTGGCGCCGGCATCGACAAGATGATGCTGGACGGCATCCGCAAGATTGCGCCCACCGGCGTGATGCTGATGTTCGCCATCCTGTATTTCGGGGTGATGATCGACGCCGGCCTGTTCGATCCCATCGTTGGCCGCATCCTGCGCGCCGTGAAGGGCGATCCGCTGAAGATCGTGGTGGGCACCACGGTGCTGGCGCTGGTGATTTCACTGGATGGCGACGGCTCGACCACCTACATGATCGTGGTGGCCTCGATGTTGCCGCTGTACCGCCGTCTGAAGATGAACGCGCTGTCCATGACCTGCCTGGCCATGCTGGCCAGCGGCATCATGAACCTGACGCCGTGGGGTGGGCCGACGGCGCGTGCCGCCAGCGCCCTGCATGTGGACGCGGGCGACATCTTCATTCCGCTGGTGCCGGTGATGGGGGTGGCGATCGTGGCGCTGCTTATCCTGGCCTTCTTCCTGGGCCTGAAAGAACGCCGCCGCCTGGGCGTGCTGTCGCTGCCGGAGGGGGCGTCGATGCATGCCGGCTACGACGAAGACGGCCCCAAGAATCTGCCTGAAATCGAAGTCGACCACGACCTGCGCCGCCCCAAGCTGCTGTGGGTGAACGCCGGTTTGACGCTGGCGCTGATGGTCAGCCTGGTGATGGGCGTACTGCCGCTGCCGGTGCTGTTCATGATCGCGTTCGCGGTTGCCCTGATCATCAACTATCCGAACCTGGCCGAACAGCGCCGCCGCGTTGCGCAGCACGCGGGCAATGTGCTGTCGGTGGTGTCGCTGATTTTCGCGGCGGGTATCTTCACGGGAATTTTGTCCGGCACGGGCATGGTGGAAGCCATGTCGCGCAGCCTGCTTGCCGTGATTCCGGATGCGATGGGCCCGTATCTGGCCGGCATTACCGCGCTGGTCAGCCTGCCGTTCACGTTCTTCATGTCGAACGACGCCTTCTATTTCGGGGTGCTGCCCATCCTGAGCGAAGCGGCGCAGGGCTATGGCATTTCGGCCGTTGAAATGGCGCGCGCGTCGCTCATCGGTCAACCCGTGCATCTGCTGAGCCCACTGGTGCCGTCCACTTATCTGCTGGTGGGTCTGGCCGGTGTGGAATTTGGCGACCACCAACGCTATGCGCTGAAGTGGGCCACGCTGGTCTGCATGGTAATGCTGGCGGCCGCCTTGGCGTTTGGTCTGTTCCCGTTTGTGGGTGCGGGTGCTTGATACGCGGCGCTGCCGCACATTGATAAAGGAAGGGTCATGGCTTTGCGTATCGCTTATGTCACCAGCGGAATGGGCCACACGGGCACGGCGATCTGCCAGGCGCTGCATCAGGCGGGACACCGCGTGGTGGCCGGTTGCGGCCCGCGTTCTTCGCGTCGGGATAGCTGGTTGAAGGAACAGAAGTCCCTGGGCTACGACTTCGTCGCGTCCGAGGGCGACGCCACCGATTGGGCATCGACCGAGGCGGCGTTCGCGAAAGTACGCCGCGAGGTCGGCGAGATCGACGTGCTGGTCAACAACGCCGGATCGATGCTGGACATGCGCTTTCGCCAGATGGGCTATGCCGACTGGGCCGCGGTGCTGCGCAGCAACCTGGATACGCTTTTCAACAGTACCAAGCAGGTGGTCGACAGCATGGCCGACCGCGGCTTGGGGGCGGATCATCAACATTGGGTCGGTGGCGGCGGAAAAAGGGCAGATCGGCCAGATCAATTACGCCACAGCCAAGGGCGCAGTGATCGGCTTCACGCGGTCGCTGGCGCAGGAAGTGGCCGCGCGCGGCGTCACGGTGAATCTGGTGTCGCCGGGCTTCATCGCCGACGACACGGTGAAGGCCTTTCCGCCCGCGCTGTTGGACCGCATCGTTGAAAGCGTACCGGTCGGACGCCTGGGCACGGCCCACGACCTGGCCGGGCTGTGCGCCTGGCTGGCCTCCGACGAGGCCGCCTTCGTGACGGGCGCCAACTACGCGATCAACGGCGGCGTGTATATGAGCTGAAGGCGGGTGTAGCCTATGCGGCTTGGCCTACACGTCTATCTGGTCGAACTGCACACCCATCGCAACGGCAATACGTTCGCGGGTGATTTTCTTCGTTTTGGCGCCGGAGGCTTCCATGGCGGCGTAGCTGGGTTGGCGAATGCCCAAGCGCGCTGCCATTTCCACCTGCGTGATACCGAGATATTCGCGCCACGCGCGAATGATGCTCCAGTTATTGCCTGCCATCAATGAAACGACTTCATGTGGAATCGTGCCATCTGCAGGGATGCGTGGCATGCGGTTGACGGGGACAGGTTTGGCGCCGATAAGGGCAACGTACTCCGCATAGCGCAAGACGACGAATGCCGGTTTGCCGTCCGCTTCCAGGATGGTGGGATGTAGCGCGGGGTGCGCGCGCTGGGCGGTTTCAGTAGGTGCTTTCATCGCGCTTCTTCACTTCCTGGATGTCTATGACGCAGATTTCGGCCCGGACGTCGAACAACACCCGATAGCGGCCGACTCGCAGCCGATAGGCGAACTGGTGATTCTCCAAAGCCTTCACGTTCGAGGCAGCGGGAAAATTCTCCAGCTTGGTGATTTCTGCGGCGACCCGGGTTCGGTCTGCGATCGGGAGCTTTAGCCACTGTTTGACGGCCTTCTTGGCCCAGTTGATGCAGAACATGGCAATGCGGCTGGTAGATTTATAGCTTAAGCTATATAAATTTTCAAGTTCGTCTTTGCGCGGGTGGATGCTCTTGGTCTGCGCGTGACGGCTGAATGCGGTTCTAACGCGAAGCCCTGCGGCAGATCAATCAAACTTGCGATTTCTAGGACGACATCCGCTTCCAGTCACAGCTTGGGCCTTCCCTATGCAAAAATGCACCGTTTTGAATTTCAACAGGGAGCGGTTCGATGCAAGCTAAGTGGTTCGCGGTGGCAGGCGCGGCGGCTGTGTTGGGGCTGGCGGGATGCGGCAAGAAAAATGAATACCCCGAGAGTGTTCGCCGCGTGACCTATAGCGCCTGCGTGGAAGGCTTCAAGAAAAGCGCGGGTGCGCTGCCCGATGTCGACACGCGTGCAGAGGCCTATTGCAATTGCGTGCTGGACGGCTTGCAAAAGTCAGTGCTTCTGAAGGACTACACCGCCTATGACCGCATGCTGGTCACGAACGAAAAAAGCGCGGAGCGCGATCGGATCGAGGCATTGGTCAATGGCGTCGTGAATATGTGCGTGGCGCAGCAGACGCAAAAGTAGTGCTGCTTCTTGCCGGGGACGCCTAGCGGCCCAGCTTCATCGACACATCCGTATGCGTGCCGCGATCCAGATCCGCGCCCAGGGGCTGATCCCATTCGGGCAGGTTCAGCAGTTCTTTGCTGACTTCGCCCGCTTCGATGCGGCGCGCGATGTCTTCCAGCAGCAGCGTGCGGGTAGCAAAGCCCTTGCCTTGCAGATCGCGGGCAAAGAGCCGGTACGTAAGGTTGGGTTCTTCGCCCTTCATGACGCCCAGGTCCAGGATGCGACCTTGCTCATTGCGCATCAGCAAATGCCCGGGCCGCGCATAGATACGGTAAATACGCCATGGCGAAGCGATGGCGGCGTGGTTGCGCTTTGGCTCCCGCCTGGGCTCGCCTCCCTGGGCAGGGCGCGGCGCTGAAGGCAGCAACTTGACGCAGGCGTTGGCGAATTTGGCGATTGACCTTCGGATCGCGCTCACGCTGGAACCGAGATCCGCGTGTGTGCGAGGAAAGACCGTTGTGTGCTGGGGCGGGCGCGCGCGTAGCGCTTGCGGTGGTGGTGCATGGCCATACTCCTGTATGGCGATACGGCGAGGTGACGCGCGTTCAAGCACCATTGCGCCAGCATACGCGCTTTATCGTTCGGGTATACGCTTATCCAGGCTTCGTTACTCAATAGGCAATGCCAAGGGATCTTCCCAGACCCTTATTACGCAATGATTTCATTAATAAGCGTTTATTTTTCGCGTAACTGATGCTTGCGTGGTAATTGGAAACGCCGATTGACATTACCCACCCCTGCACCCATAGTGGACAAGAAGCTTTTCGAGCATCGTGATTTTCGTCCGGTCTTGCTCCCCCTGGGGCGCTTCATTGTTCGCTGTCCTTTCCTTGATAGGCTCATCTTCGCGGGCAACGCCTGCATTTAAAAAGGAATGAGATTATGGAAACCGGAATCGTCAAATGGTTTAACGATGCGAAAGGATTTGGCTTCATCATGCCCGAGGACGGCGGCAAGGATTTATTCGCGCATTTCTCGGAAATCGTTAGCGAAGGGCATAAAGTGCTGATGGAAAACCAACGCGTCAGCTACGTCACTGCTCAAGGCGCAAAAGGGCCTCACGCCACGCAAATTCGCGCTCTGTGAATAAAGGCCCGTTGGGCCTTTAGCGTTTGGCCTTTAAATACTGAAGGGGCTTTTATGTTGCACAACAATATGGTTTACAAGGGCTATCGGCTTACCGCCAATGTTTCCCGGATAGCAGTCGGGGGCAGCGGCCGGCCCGCGTTCACCGCAACGGTAGCGGTTGAGCTGGCGGCCGATCAAGACAAACTTAACGAGCATCATGCCGTGCCGCTGTTCGAATCAGGCGGATTTGTCTCCAGCCCGGGCATGGCAGTAGATGCCGCGATCAATCATGGCCGGCTTGTGGTTGATTCACATGCCAGGCCGTCTTGATATGCCGCGGCATCGCGCTGCGTACCGGCCAGTCAGGGCCGCCCATTTGGGCGGCCTTTTTGTTGGCGCGTGCTGTGCGTGCGATGGATTCGGTGCATTTGCCGTGCACTGGCATGCCGCGGTGGTGGGCCACGCGGGATAGCGCATCGGTCCACGGATGACAAGAAAACGCGCCGCCGCCTGTAAACTCTGAGCACCTTCATGGGCTCGGGAGATGCTTGATGGCCGGCAGCAGTTTCTTTGCATTGTTCGATGACATCGCGACCATTCTGGATGACGTTTCCGTCATGACCAAAGTTGCGGCCAAGAAGACGGCCGGCGTGCTGGGCGATGACCTGGCGTTGAACGCGCAGCAGGTGAGCGGGGTACCGGTAAACCGGGAACTGCCCGTGGTGTGGGCAGTGGCCAAAGGCTCGTTCATCAACAAGCTGATCCTGGTGCCGTCGGCGCTGCTGATCAGCGCGTTCGCGCCCTGGGCGGTGACGCCGTTGCTGATGCTGGGCGGGGCGTTCCTCTGCTACGAAGGCGTAGAGAAACTGGCGCACAAATTCCTGCCGCATGGCGAGTCTGACGAGGGCAACCACGCGGCGCGTGCGCAAGCCCTGCAGGACACAGCGGTCGACATGGTTGCGTTTGAACGCAACAAGATCAAGGGCGCCATTCGGACCGACTTCATCCTGTCGGCCGAAATCATCGTCATTAGCCTCGGGGCGGTGGCGGGCGCGGATTTCACGCGCCAGGTGGCGGTGCTGTCCATCATCGCCATTGCGATGACGGTCGGCGTGTACGGCCTGGTGGCCGGCATCGTCAAGCTGGACGATCTGGGTTTGCACCTGAGCCAGAAGCGCACGCAGGCGGTGGCGTGGCTGGGCCGGGGCATCGTGGGCGCCGCGCCCTATCTGATGAAGACCTTGTCGGTGGTTGGCACCGCCGCGATGTTCATGGTGGGCGGCGCCATCCTCACGCACGGCATTGCGCCGGTGCACGCGGCCGTCGAACACGCCGCGGCCGCGGTGGGCGGCGGGGGTGTAGTGCAGGCGTTGACGGCCACCGTTCTCAACGCCCTGTTCGGCATTGTGGCCGGCGCGGTGGTGCTGGGCGTGGTCAGCGTCGTCAAGCGGCTGTTCAAGAAAAGCTGAAGCCGAGTGCAGTTCTAACAAGACAAAGAGCCAAGCCCCCGCGCCTCAAGCGTTGGGGCCTGTGCGGTCAAGCCGCGCTGATCACAGCAACCCGCGCTGTCAGGGCGCTTGCGCCGCCACTTCCGGTGCACGCGCCGGAGAACCCATGGCCTGGAACAGCGCGGCCGTTTCCGTCAGCCGGGCATTCGCGTATTCCAATTCACGCAGCCGTGCCGCCACATAGTGTTCTTCCGCCGCGAACTCGGTGTATGGCGCCAGCGCGCCCAAGCGTACGCGGCTTGCCGTGTTGCGGTAGGACTGCTCGGCCGCGCGGCGCGAGGCCTCGGCTGACGCCAGCGCCTGCCCGTCGGCGTCCAGCCGCGCCAAGGTATCGGCCACGTCCTGGAATGCGGTCAGCACGGTTTGCTTGTATTGCAGCACCGACGCCTCGTAACGTTCCTTGGCCGCGCGGCGCTCGGCCAGCAAGGCGCCGCCATGGAAGATGGGTTGCGTGAGCGACGCGCCGATGGCCCAGATGGAACCGGCGCCCGACAGCGCCGCTGGCCAACTGAAGCCGCCCTTGCCCATCGAAGCGGACAGCGACAGGCTGGGGAACAACTGCGCGGTGGCCACGCCTACGTCGGCGGCAGCGGCTTGCACCACCGCGTCGGCCACCAGGATGTCAGGGCGCGAGGCCAACAATTCCGAGGGCACGACCACCGGCACCTGTGCCGGCACCGCCAGCGTGCTGAACGCCAGGTCGTCCGGCGCCTGATCGGGGCTGCGGCCCAGCAGCACCGCCAGCGCATGGCGCGTGGCTTGCCATTGCGCGCGCAGGCCGGGCAGCGAGGCCTCCAACGTGGCGGCATCCTGGTCGGCATCCAGCGCGTCGTTCTGCGAGGCCGACCCCAGTTCATAGCGGCGCTGCGTATCGCGCGCCACCTGGCGCAGCAACACCACCTGCTTTTCGGTCAGCGCGACCCGTTCGGCCAGTGATGCCGACCTGATGGCGCCGGTGACGATATTGCCGGCCAGCGCGCGCCGCGCGGATTCCAGCTGGAAGGCCTGCTGCTCGACTTGCGCCGCCAACGAGGCATTGGCAAAGCGCGCCGCGCCGAACAGGTCCAGGTCATAGCTGGCCTGAACCTGGCCGGTGAAGACGTTGTAAAGCGCGGTGGGTTGGGGCAGGTCGGGCATGGTCAGCGCGCGGTTGCGCGTGGCGCTGGCGCCTGCGTCCACCGACGGCAGCAGTGACGAATTCACCTGCGCGCGCAACTGTTCGCGCGCGCCGGCCAGGTTGCGTTCGGCTGCCGCCAGGTTGGGGCTGTTGGCCAGGCCTTCCTGCACCAGGGCGTTCAACGCATCGGAACCATAGCGCTTCCACCATTCGGGCACGGGCCGCGCGCCTTGCTCAAAACGCTGCGCCACGCCTTGTGCGGCAGCGCCCTGGGCGGGCGTCGGTTCCACGCCGTACTGGGCAGGCGAGGCCACGGCGGGCGGCTTGCTGTCCGGCGCGAAAGCGCAGGCGCTCAAGGCCAGTAGCAAGGGCAAAACCATGGGCAAAACCAAGGGCCGGGCCAGCGGCGGCGCGCCAAGGCGGGAGGAATGGCTCGCATGGGTCGAATAGATGGCGTGGATCGGGTGGATCTTCATCCTCAGGCTCCTCGTTCCAGCGTGTCGGCGGCGTTGGCGCCGGGTGGCACGCCTTCGGGTTCGTCGCGTTCGTCGTGACGCACGCGGAACCACGCCGCATACAGCGCGGGCAGGAAGAACAGCGTCAGCACCGTGGCGCTGGTGATGCCGCCCATCAATGCGGTGGCCATGGGGCCGAAGAAGTTGCTGCGCAAGAGCGGAATCAGCGCCAGCACGGCGGCGGCGGCCGTCAACACAATCGGGCGGAAGCGCCGCGCCGTGGCGCCCACAATCGCATCCACGCGCTTGTGGCCGTTCAGGATGTCTTGTTCGATCTGGTCAACCAGAATCACCGAGTTGCGCATGATGATGCCGAACATGGCAATCACGCCCAGCATGGCCACGAAGCCGAACGGCTTGCCAAACAGCAGCAGCGCCGCCACCACGCCGATCAGGCCCAGGGGCGCGGTCAGCACCACCATCAGCACGCGAGAGAAGCTTTGCAATTGCACCATCAGCAGCGTCAGCACGGCCACCGCCATCAACGGCATCTGCGCATTGATGGAGGATTGGCCCTTGGCGCTTTCCTCGACCGGCCCGCCAACCTCGATTCGGTAGCCCACCGGCAGGTCGGCGCGGATGGCGTCCAGCTTCTTGTTGATGGCATGGGTGACGTCGATGCCCTCTGCGCCGCTGGCCACGTCGGCCTGCACGGTGATGGTGGGCTGGCGGTCGCGTTCCCAGATCACGCCGTATTCCAGGTCGTAATGCACCTGACCCAGGCTGCCCAGCGGCACGGGGCCGTTGGGTGTGGGCATGGACAGCGTGGCCAGGCGCGCGGGGTCCACGCGTTCATCGCGCGGCGCGCGCAGGCTGACGTTGATGAGCTTGTCGCGTTCGCGGTACTGCGTCACGGTATAGCCCGACAGCGTCATCGCCAGAAAGTCCGAGATGTCGTTGGTGCTGATGCCCAGTTCGCGCGCCTTCTGCTGGTCGATCTCGAAACGCACGGAACGTTCCGAGGGTTCGTCCCAGTCGAACTGTACGTTGACCGAGCGGCTGTCGGCGCGGACTTGCGCAGCCACTTTTTCCGCCACCGCGCGCACTTCCGGAATCTTGTCGCCACTGACGCGGAACTGCACGGGGTAGCCCACGGGCGGTCCGTTTTCCAGCCGGGACAAGCGGGTGCGGATGGCGGGGAATTGCTCGCGCAACATCGGTTGCAGCCAACTGGCGAGCTTTTCGCGGTCTTCCACGGAATGCGCGGTAATGACCAGTTGGCCGAAGTTCGGCGTGGCCAGTTGCTGGTCCAGCGGCAGGTAGAAGCGCGGCGCGCCGGTGCCCACGAAGCTGACCGCATGGTCTATCTCGGGGCGGCCTTCCAGCGCTTTCTCCAGACGCTCGACCTGGCGCAGCGTGGCCGCGAATGACGCGCCTTCCTGCAGGCGCACGTCCACCAGCAGTTCGGTGCGGTCCGAGCTGGGAAAGAACTGTTGCGGCACGAACTTGAAGCCCGCCATCGCAATGACGAAAATCACCACCGTGCCCGCCAGCACCCAGAAGCGGCGGTCCACGCACCATGCCACCCAGCCGCGCAAGCGCTGGTAGAAACGGGTGTTGTAGATGTCGTGTTCGTGGTCGTGCGGTAGATGGGCTTCGCGTTTGCGTTCGGGCAGCAGCCGGTAGCCCAGCAGCGGAATCAGCACCACGGCGGCAAACCACGACGTGATCAGTGCAATGGCCGATACCTGGAAGATCGAGCGCGTGTATTCGCCGGTGCTGGACTTGGCCAGCGCAATCGGCAGAAAGCCCGCCACGGTAACCAGCGTACCGGTCAGCATGGGAAAAGCGGTGCTCGTGTAGGCAAAGGCGGCGGCGCGCGCGCGGCTCCAGCCTTGTTCCAGCTTCACTGCCATCATTTCCACGGCGATGATGGCGTCGTCCACCAGCAGGCCCAGCGCCAGCACCAGCGTGCCCAGCGACACCTTGTGCAGGCCGATGCCGAACATGTCCATGAACAGCGCCGTGATGGCCAGCACCACCGGTATCGAAATCACCACCACCATGCCAGTGCGCACGCCCAGCGACACCAGGCTGACGAGCAGCACGATGGCTACGGCCTCGGCCACCGATCGCAAGAACTCATCTACCGAATCCGACACGGCGTCCGGCATGCTGGACACTTCAGTCAGCGTCAGGCCGGCGGGCAGTTGCGCCTTCAACTTTTCAAACGTCGTGTCCAGCGATTCGCCCAGGCGCACCACGTCCTGGCCAGGCTGCATGGTGATGCCGATGCCCAGCACGGGGGCGCCCTTGAAGCGCATCTGGTCGATGGGCGGGTCGTCGTAACCCCGGTGGATGGTCGCAATGTCGCCCAGCCGGATCGACTTGTCGTTCACCCGGATCAGCGTGTCCGCCAGCGCGCGACTATTGCCGTACTGCCCGGTGGGCCGCACGAAGATGCGATCGTCGGCGGTGGTAAAGGTGCCGGCGCCCGCTACCGCGTTCTGCGTGTTGATGGCTTGCGCAATCTGCTGTGGCGACACGCCCAGCCGGCTTAGCTGTGTGTTGGAGATTTCGATGTAGATGTGTTCGGCCGGGTCGGCAAAGTAGTCGACCTTGGCCACTCCCGGCACCCGCAGCAGCACGGTGCGCAGGCTGTCGGCGTAGTCGTGCAGTTGCGCGGGCGTGAAGCCGTCGCCGTGCAGCGTATAGATGTTGGTGTAGACGTCGCCGAATTCGTCGTTGAAGAACGGGCCTTGCACACCTTGCGGCAGCGTGGCCTGGATGTCGCCCACTTTCTTGCGGATCTGGTACCACTGGTCGGCCACCGTGTTGGCGGGCGCCGAGTCTTTCATGGTGTAGAAGATCAGCGATTCACCAGGGCGCGAATAACTGCGCAGGAAGTCCGTGTTGGCGGTTTCCTGCAGCTTCTTGCCGATGCGGTCGGTGACTTGTTCCTGCACCTGCTGTGCGGTGGCGCCGGGCCACAGGGTCTTGATGACCATCACGCGGAAAGTGAAGGGCGGGTCTTCGGACTGGGCCAGCCTGGAATACGACAGCACGCCGAACAGCGTGACCAGCGTAATCAGAAAAATCACCAGGGGCTGGTGGCGCAGCGCCCAGGCCGACAGGTTGAATTTGCCTTCGTTGTGTCCGTGGCCGGGCTCGTGGCCAGCGTCTTCGGCGTTGGCGCTCATGATGCAAAGTCCTCGGGGTGCAAGGGCGCCACGGGTCGAACTTTTTCACCGGCCGTGACGGTGTGCACGCCTTGCCAGACGACACGCTCGCCCGCTTGCACGCCGCCTGACAGCGTGACCGTGCGCGCGTCGTAGCGCAGCACTTGCACGCGGCGCAGTTCCAGCGTGTCTTCTTGCGGTTTCACGACCCATACGGCGGGTTCCTTGCCGTCATGGAACAACGCCGTGGCGGGCACGGTGTAGCTCGCCTGGCGCGTCGCGCCGGGGTTGTCAAAGCTGATGTTGGCGGTCATGCCCAACCGCACGTCCGGCGACGGCGATTCCAGCGTGAGCTTGACGCGGTAGGTGCGGCTTTGCGGGTCGGCGGCGGGCGCGATCTCGCGCAGGACGGCAGAGAAAGTCTGGCCGGGCAGGGGCCCCAAGGTGACACTGGCGCGTTGCCCCAGCGCCAGGCTGGCCAACACGCCTTCCGGCACGTCGCAGATGGCGTCGATGTCGCCCGCCCAGGCCAGTTGGTAAACCGGGGTTCCCGCGGCGACGTTCTGGCCCGTGTCGGCCTGTTCGGCGGTGATGACACCCGCCTGGTCGGTTTTCAGCGTGGTGTATTCAAGCTGATCGGCCGACAGCGCGGCCTGTTGCGCGGCTTGGTCGCGTTGCGCCAAGGCGGCGGCGTAGGCATTGCGTGTCTGTTCCAACTGATTCGTCGCGATGAGATTTTCGCGTGCCTGGGCGCGGTCGCGCTCCAATTGCTGGCGGGCATACGTCAACTGATGCTGTGCGGCCGACAACTGGGCCTTGGCGGCCGCGGCGTTCTTGGCGGCGTCGGCGGGGTCCAGCTTGGCCACGATCTGCCCGGGTACGACGCTGTCGCCCAACCTGACCTTGCGTTCAATGATCTTGCCGCCCACGCGGAATGACAGCGGCGTGCTGTAACGTGCCTGGACCTCGCCCGGCAAGGTCCACGCAGGCAGGCGTTCGTCGGCTTGGGCCGGCATGGCGACGACGGGGCGCGGGGCCGGGGCGGCGGCTTCCTTGCGGTCGCAGGCCGATAGGGCTAGGGTCGATGCCAGCGCGGCCGCTAGTGCCAGATGGCGAGTCCGGGCCCAGCGAAGTGCAAAGACGGGGGCAGACGCCGCGTCGGCGGCCAGAGCGCGCACCGGCGAAGGCAGGCGGGAACCAGGGAAATTCACGAAACACCTCGCGGCGCGAAGAGAACAAATAGGGGAGTCAATTCCAATACGGCCTGAATTCTAATGCGGTTATGTATTCAGATACAAGAATGTATTTGGCGTGATCCCCAGTGCTAAACTTCCGCCATGTCAAAAGTCCGCCTCACCCGTGAACAGAGTCGAGACCAGACGCGTCAGCGTCTGCTTGACGCTGCGCAATCGGTTTTTCTCAGCAAGGGTTTTGTGGCTGCCAGCGTCGAAGACATCGCCGAACTGGCGGGTTACACGCGCGGGGCCTTCTATTCCAATTTCGGCAGCAAGTCCGAACTTTTCCTGCAACTGCTCAGGCGCGATCACGAAAAAGTGATGGCCGACATGCGCACCATCTTCGAAGAAGGCGAATCGCGTTCGCAAATGGAAGCGCGCGTGCTGGAGTACTACAGCACGCATCACCGCGAAAACGATTGCTTTCTGCTCTGGATGGAAGGCAAGCTGCAAGCGGCGCGCGACCCGGACTTTCGCGTGGGTTTCACCGATTGCCTGCGGGAATTGCGCGCGGCCACCACTGAGTACGTGCGCCAGTTTTCCGCCCATGTCGGCACGCCGCTGCCGCTGCCCGCCGAACAGTTGGCGGTGGGCTTGCTGGCGCTGTCGGACGGCATGCAATTCAGCTATGCCTTCGACCCGCAAGGGGTCAGCCTGGAAATGACCGAGGCCGTGTTGGCGGGCTTTTTCCGCCGCGTGGTGTTTGGCGACGCCATGCCCGAGCGGGCGGCGGACGGGCAGGCGGATCACCCGGACAGCCAGTCAGCGGACAGCCGATCAGGGCGCTGAAAATCGGCTGATGCGCCGCCTTGATTGCGCGGTGCTCCATTTTTTAAGATTGTCATCTTCCCGCTGGCCGTGATAGTAATACCGGCGGCGTGCAGTCGGACTGAGGGGGTTGCGCGCTGGATATTTCAACCCTCGGGCGAAAGGAGCGGCTGCATGACTTCAGAAACCCGACCATCCACCATTAACCGCCCTGTGTTTGTTCCGGCGGCCGTTTTCACGCTGCTGCTGGTCGGGTTCGCGATCCTGGCACCCAAGCAGGCGCAGACCTTGTTCGATGCGGTGCAAGGCTGGATCATGGGCAATGCCAGTTGGTTCTACATCCTGGTCGTTGCAATCATCTTGCTGGCCGTGGTGTTCCTGGCGGTCAGCCGGTATGGCGACATCAAGCTGGGGCCTGATCACAGCGAACCCGACTACCGTAATTTCACCTGGTTCGCGATGCTGTTTTCCGCGGGCATGGGTATCGGCCTGATGTTCTTCGGCGTGGCCGAACCGGTGATGCACTTCATGTCGCCGCCCGTGGGCGAAGGCGGCACCGCCATCGCCGCGCGCGAGGCCATGAAGATCACCTTCTTCCACTGGGGCCTGCATGCCTGGGCCATCTATGCCGTGGTGGCGCTGGTGCTGGCCTTCTTCAGCTATCGGCATGGTTTGCCGCTGACGCTGCGCTCGGCCTTGTATCCGCTGATCGGCAACCGCATTCACGGGCCGATCGGGCACGCGGTCGACATCTTCGCCATTCTTGGCACGGTGTTGGGCGTGGCGACCTCGCTGGGGCTGGGCGTGGCGCAGATCAACAGCGGGCTGAATCACCTGTTCGGCGTGCCGGTAGGGGTGACGACGCAGATCATCCTGATCATCATCACCTGCGGGTTGGCGACGATATCGGTGGCCAGCGGGCTGGACAAGGGCATCCGCATCCTGTCCGAAACCAATCTGGTGCTGGCCGCGGTGCTGCTGCTGTTCGTACTGGTGGTGGGGCCTACCGTGTTTCTGCTCCAGACCTTCGTCCAGAACACGGGCGCGTATCTGTCCGACATCGTCAACAAGACCTTCAACCTGTACGCCTACGAGCCCACCGACTGGATCGGCGGTTGGACGCTGTTCTATTGGGGCTGGTGGATTGCGTGGTCGCCCTTCGTGGGCATGTTCATTGCGCGTATCTCGCGCGGGCGCACCATCCGCGAATTCGTCACCGGCGTGCTGCTGGTGCCCGCTGGCTTCACGCTGTTCTGGATGACGGTGTTTGGCGACACGGCCATCCACATGATTCTGGTGGACAAGGTGCAGGGCTTTGCGGAAGTGGTGGACGCCGACTCGTCATTGGCCTTGTTCGCCTTTCTTGAGCAACTGCCCTGGAGCGGGCTGCTGTCGATCATTGCCATTGCGATGGTGGCGGTTTTCTTCGTGACCTCGGCTGACTCGGGGGCGCTGGTGGTGGACCTGCTGGCATCGGGCGGATCAGACCGTACGCCGGTATGGCAACGCATCTTCTGGTCGCTGCTGATGGGCGCGGTGGCTATCGCCCTGTTGCTGGCCGATGGCCTGAAGGCCTTGCAGACCGCCACGATCGCCAGCGCGCTGCCGTTCTCGGTCATCTTGCTGCTGTCCCTGTGGGGCTTGTTCAAGGCGCTGAAGCTGGACGCCACCAAGCGCGGCATCCGCTACCAGTCCTTGACCTTGTCGCGGCCCGCGCGCGGCGGGCAGTCGTGGGAACGCCGGCTGCGCAACATGGTGATGATGCCGCGCCGTTCGCATGTGCAGCGCTTCATCAGCGACGTGGTGCGGCCTGCCTTGGAAGACGTGGCTGACGAACTGCGCAAGCAGGGCTACGCGGTGGAAGTGCGCGAAAACGAAAACGATGGCAGCGCCGTGCTTGAGGTTTCCCACGGCGAGCATCTGGACTTTTCGTATGCCGTGCAACCCGAGGCCTTCGTGCGCCCCAGCCTGACGCCGGATGAGGCCGCCGACGAGGAAGAACGCAAGTACTTCCGCGCCGAGGTGCATTTGCGCGAAGGCGGGCAGGACTACGACATCATGGGCTGGAGCCGCGACGCGGTCATCGGCGACATCCTGGACCAGTACGAACGGCATCGGCATTACCTGCATATGGTTCGAACCTGACCTTCGGCCGCGTATCGACCGTGGCCCCCAGCGCCCTGACGGGCGCCAAAGCCCTAAAACCGCCAGCTACGCCTGGCGGTTTTTTTATTGCCGATAGCGTGCCGCTATCCCCTGCATTGCATCAGCCACTTTGACGAAGCACGCCAAATCATGGATTATCCAAGCTTATTCTTGGATAAATAAAAGAGAGAATCATGAAGGCGAAATCCGGGGCATGGGCGGCAAGCGCCATCGTGCTGGTGTTGGCAGTGGCGGGCGGGCTGGCGTGGAAGTACGGCCAGGCTTCGCAGCAGGACGTATGGGCGATGGCGCCCGCCAAGGTGGCCGTGGCGCCCGCAGTGCAGGCGGCATTTCCCATGGGCTTGAGCGGAATCGGGTCATTGGAGGCCACACGCCAGGTGCAGGTGCCGGCGGAAGTGGACGGCCGCGTCACGCAGATTCTTTTCACGGCGGGCCAGCAGGTCAAGGCCGGCCAATTGCTGGTGCAGATGAACGATGCGCCCGAGCAAGGCGAACTGGCGCGCCTGCAAGCCCAGGCCCGCAATGCCCGCGCCTTGCTGGAACGCACGCGGCGCCTGTTGCCGCAACAGGCAGCCACGCGAGAACAGTTGGAGCAGGCGCAGGCGGACTACGACCAGGCTGCCGCCGACATCAAGCGGGTGCAGGCGCTGATCGAGCAAAAGCGCGTCAAGGCGCCGTTCGACGGCGTGCTGGGGGTGCGCCGCGTCAACCTGGGTCAATTCACCCGGGCGGGCGACGCGCTGGTATCGCTGACGGACGCCTCTACCGTGTACGCCAACATCACCTTGCCCGAACAGGCGTTGGGCGTGGTGCGTACCGGGCAGCCGGTTTTGGTGACGGTGGACGCCCATGTCGGACGTGAATTCGCCGGCCAGGTGACGACGGTAGAGCCGCAAGTGGACGCGGGATCGCGCACGGTGCGGGTGCAGGCCACGTTGGCCAATGCCGACGGAGCGCTGGCGGCCGGCATGTTTGCGCATGGCCGCATCGGCCTGCCCGACCGCCCCAACGTGATCACCGTGCCCGAAACCGCCGTCAGCTACAGCGCCTATGGCGATTCCGTGTTCGTGCTGGCGCCCTCCAAGACCGGCCAGGAAGGCGCCGCCACCACCGTGCGGCAAGCCTACGTCAAGACCGCCGAGCGCGTGCGCGGCCGGGTGGTCGTGACCGACGGGCTGGAAGCGGGTGACCAGGTGGTGACGTCCGGCCAACTGCGCCTGCATAACGGCGCGGCGGTTGAAGTCATTTCCTCCGATACCGTGGCGCCATCCGTGGCGCAAGCTGATTGACGCGGCGGAGGCAAACATGACTTTCACCGATCTCTTCGTGCGCCGGCCGGTGCTGGCCCTGGTGGTCAGCACCCTGATCCTGCTGCTGGGCATCAAGGCGCTAAGCGGTCTGCCGGTGCGGCAGTATCCGTTGACCGAAAGCACCACTATCACCATCACCACGCAATACCCGGGCGCATCGCCCGAGCTGATGCAGGGCTTTGTCACGCAACCCATTGCGCAATCCGTGGCCACGGTGGAAGGCATCGACTACCTGTCGTCGTCGTCCACTCAGGGCCGCAGCGTCATCACGGTGCGGATGAAGCTGAACGCCGATTCCAACAAGGCCATGACCGAGGTCATGGCCAAGGTCAACGAGGTCAAATACCGGCTGCCGCAAGACGTCTACGACCCGGTGCTGGTCAAGTCCGCGGGCGAGGCGACCGCCGTGGCCTATGTGGGCTTTTCCAGCACCACGCTGTCGTTGGCGGCGCTGACCGATTATCTGTCGCGCGTGGTGCAGCCGCAGTTGTCGTCGATTGACGGCGTGGCCAGCGTGGAACTCTACGGCGGCCAAAAGCTGGCCATGCGCGTATGGCTGGACCCGAACCGCATGGCGGCTCGCGGCATTTCGGCGGGCGAACTGGCAGAGGCGCTGCGGGACAACAACGTGCAGGCGGCGCCGGGCCAGGCCAAGGGGCTGTATGTGGTGTCCAACATCCAGGTCAACACCGACCTGGTGAATGTGGCGGAATTCCGCGACCTGGTCGTCAAGCGCGACGGCGACGCATTGGTGCGGCTGGGCGATGTGGCCACGGTGGAACTGGGGGCGGCGTCCACCGATTCCAGCGGCCTGATGGACGGCGAACCGGCCGTCTACTTCGGCCTGAACGCCACGCCGGTCGGCAACCCGCTGGTTATCGTCAAGCGCTTGCAGGAGCTGCTGCCCAACATCAAACAGAACCTGCCGCCGGGCACCAGCGTGCAGGTGCCCTTCGAGCTGGCGCGCTTCATCAGCGCGTCCATCGACGGCGTGATGCAGACCCTGTTGGAAGCGATTGCCATCGTGGTGGTGGTGATCTTCCTGTGCCTGGGTTCGTTGCGCGCGGTGCTGATTCCCGTCGTCACGATTCCGCTGTCCATGCTGGGCGGGGCGGCCATCATGGCGCTGTTCGGTTTCAGCGTGAACCTGTTGACGTTGTTGGCGATGGTGCTGGCCATCGGCCTGGTGGTGGATGACGCCATCGTGGTCGTGGAGAACGTGCATCGGCATATCGAAGAGGGCAAATCGCCCGTGCGGGCGGCGTTGATCGGCGCGCGTGAAGTGGCGGGGCCGGTCATCGCCATGACCATCACGCTGGCCGCGGTGTATGCGCCCATCGGCCTGATGGGCGGGCTGACCGGGTCGCTCTTCAAGGAATTCGCCTTTACGCTGGCGGGTGCGGTGGTGGTGTCGGGCGTCATTGCGCTGACGCTGTCGCCCGTCATGAGTTCGTTTCTGCTGAACAGCCGTGTATCCGATGGCTGGATGGCGCGCCGCGCCGAGCATTTCTTTGGCCGCCTGGGCAACGCCTATGGCAGTGTGCTGGACGTGTCGCTGCGGCACCGCTGGGTGACGGGGCTGATCGCGGTGGCGGTGCTGATCAGTCTGCCGTTCCTGTACAACGCCGCGCAGCGCGAACTGGCGCCGGTGGAAGACCAGTCCACCGTGCTGACCGCGATCAAGTCGCCGCAGCAAGCCAATATCGATTACGTGGAGAAGTTCGGCAAGAAGTGGGACGACGTCATGAGGACCGTGCCCGAGCAGAAGGGGCGCTGGCTGATCAACGGATCGGATGGCGTGTCCAACAGCATCGGCGGGGTCGACTTCGTGGACTGGCAAGACCGCAAGCGCAGCGCCGACGAGATCCAGGCGCACATGCAGTCATTGGCCAATCAGGTGGAAGGCAGCAACATCTTTGCGTTCCAGTTGCCGTCGTTGCCGGGATCCACCGGCGGCCTGCCGGTGCAGATGGTGCTGATGAGCGCGGCCGACTACCCGGTGGTCTACGAGGCCATGGAAGGCTTGAAGAAAGCCGCGCGCGAAAGCGGCCTGTTCATGGTGGTGGATAGCGACCTGGACTACAACAACCCGGTGGTGCAGTTGAAGGTGGACCGCGCCAAGGCCAACAGCCTGGGCGTCACCATGAAAGCCATCGGCGACACGCTGGCGGTGCTGGTGGGCGAAAACTACGTCAACCGCTTCGGCATGGACGGGCGTTCGTATGACGTCATTCCGCAAAGCCAGCGCGAACACCGCGTGTCGCCTGAAGCCTTGGCGCAATTCCACGTCAAGAGCGCCAGCGGCGCGCAGGTGCCGCTGTCCAACCTGGTGTCGGTGTCCATGGGCGTGGAACCCAATTCGCTGACCCAGTTCAACCAGCTGAATGCCGCCACCTTCCAGGCCATACCGATGCCCGGCGTCACCATGGGCGACGCGGTGAAGTTCCTGTCGGCACAAGCGCAGCGCCTGCCCGCCGGCTTCAGCTATGACTGGCAGTCGGATGCGCGCCAGTTCAGCCAGGAAGGCTCGGCACTGATGATCACCTTCCTCTTCGCCATCATCGTCATCTATCTGGTGCTGGCCGCGCAGTACGAAAGCTTGCGCGACCCGTTCATCATTCTGGTCAGCGTGCCCATGTCGATTTGCGGCGCGCTGATTCCGCTGGCGCTGGGCATGGCCACCATCAACATCTATACGCAGATCGGCCTGGTGACGTTGATCGGCTTGATCAGCAAGCACGGCATCCTGATGGTGGAGTTCGCCAACGAAATGCAGCTCAGCCACGGGCTGGACCGGCGCGCGGCGATGGAGCAGGCCGCCCGCATCCGGCTGCGTCCCATCTTGATGACGACGGCCGCGATGGTGATGGGGCTGATCCCCCTGCTGTTCGCCACGGGGGCCGGCGCGCACAGCCGCTATAGCCTGGGCCTGGTGATCGTGGTGGGGCTGTTGGTGGGCACGCTGTTCACACTGTTTGTGCTGCCCACCGTATACACGGTGTTCGCGCGCGACCACCGGGCCGCCAACGACACGCCGCGCGCCCGCGAATTGTTGGCGGCGCAGGCGGAAGACGCCCGCCCGGCGACCACGCATTAAGGATGCAAGCATGACTCATATTCTTAGCCCCTATCGCCTGCGCCGCATGGCGGCCGGTTTGCTGGCCACGTTGGCGCTGGCGGGCTGCGCTGTTGGCCCTGACTACCAGGCGCCACAAGCGGCGCCCGTGGTGCTGGCCAGCCCCGAACAAGCGCTGTTTTCGGCCGCGCAACTGCAACGAGACTGGTGGAAGCAATTGCAAGACCCCCAGTTGGACCGGCTGGTGGATCTGGCGTTGAGCCGCAACCACGACATCCGCATCGCCCAGGCCCGTCTGGCGGAATCCCGCGCGGTGCTGGATGAAAAGGAACTGGACCGCTTGCCCGCCGTAACACTGAACGGTGGCTACGAACGCAGCCTGTCGCAAGCCAATGCCGGCACGGCCGGCCAGCGCAATCTGGCCCAAAGCTACCGGGCGGGCTTTGACGCCACCTGGGAGCTGGACCTGTTTGGCCGGCTGCAACACGCGGCGCAAGGCGCGGCGGCGCGCAGCGAAGGGCAAGCGGCGGACCTGGCCCAGACGCGCATCGTGGTGGCGGCGGAAGTCGCCCGCAATTATTTCGAACTGCGTGGCGCCGAGCAGCGCCTGGCCGTGGCGCAGGCAAATCTGGACAGCCAGCGCGACAGCCTCCGCGTGACGCAGGCTTTGGTTGCGGCGGGCCGTGGTGACGAAGGCGACCTGGCCAGCGCGCGCGCCGAACTGGAAACCGTGCAAGCCAGCGTACCGCTGCAGGTGACGGCCCAGCGGTTGGCGCGCTACCGGCTGGCGGTGCTGGCGGGGCTGCGGCCGGTGGAGCTGGCTGATCTGGACGCGGGCAAGCCGCTGGCGCCCTTGGCTACCCGCCTGCCGATTGGCGACGTGGCGGCATTGCTGTCGCGACGGCCAGACGTGGCCGCGGCCGAGCGCAACATGGCGGCCGCCAACGCGGACGTGGGCGTGGCCACCGCCGAGCTTTATCCGCGCATCGATCTGGGCGGCTTCCTGGGCTTTGTCGCGTTGCGCGGGGCCGACTTCGGGTCTGCCTCAAGCCGGGCGTTCAATGTGACGTCGGGTCTGAGCTGGCCTGCCCTGCATCTGCCTACCGCGCTGGCCCGCAAGCGCGCGGCGGTTGCGCGGTCGGCAGGCGTGGTGGCGCGCTACGAGCAGACGGTGCTGCGGGCGGTGGAAGAACTGGAGTCGGCACTGACTGAATTCGGCCAGACACAGCAGCGCCTGGGCAACCTGGCGCAGGCGGCGGCCTATAGCAGCCGCGCGGCCGAGCTTGCGCAACTGCGCTATCGCGAGGGCAGCGCGCCGTATTTGACGGTGCTGGACGCGCAGCGTACGCTTTTGCGCGCCCAGGACGCCGTGGCGGTGGCCGAAACCGAGTCCTATACCCGCCTGGTTGCGCTGTATAAGGCCGTGGGCGGAGGCTGGCAGGCGCCAGGCCAAGCGGAATCGGCTGAGATCATGGCACCATAGGAACCCTTGCCCGGAGTATCGATATCGTCATGTCTGACAGTCCGTCCCACCCCGTCACCTGGATGCCGCATCAGCCGGCGGATCGCGTGCTGATGATCTTGAAGACGCGCGGCCCGCAGTCCACCGCGGTCATCGCGAAGGCCATGGACGTGACCGGCGAGGCCGTGCGCCAGCAGATGACGCGCCTGCATGCCGACGGGTTGGTCGATTCCGAAAGCCACAGCGCCGGGCGCGGCCGGCCCACCCAGATCTGGTTTTTGACCGAGGCCGGTCATGCCCGCTTTCCCGACACGCATGCTGAAATGACCGTGCAGATGATCGGCGCGGTGCGTCAGGTGTTTGGCGACGAGGGGGTGGAAAAGCTGATCCAGGCGCGCGAGGGCGCCATGCTGGACGGCTATCGCAAGGCGATGGCGGGGGCAACGGATTTGCAGGCCCGCTTGGAACGCCTGGTGCAGGTGAGGTCAGCCGAAGGTTATATGGCGGAATTGCGTGCTGACGGTGACGGCTTTTTGTTTATCGAAAACCACTGTCCCATATGTTCGGCGGCCAAAGCCTGTATGGGGTTTTGCCGGAGCGAGCTGGACCTGTTCCGCAAGGTGTTGGGGGCGGGGGTGAGGGTAGAGCGCGAAGAGCATATTCTTAGCGGGGCGCGGCGGTGTGCGTATCGGGTGGGGGCTGATTGATGGGTTGCGCGCGATGGGCAGTAGGGTATTTGTGTCGGGCGGGGCGCGCTTCACCCATCCTACGCGGGCTTAGGCGTTGCCCATGCCGCTGAACAAGCGTTACCCATGTGTCCGAACGGGCGTTACCCATGTCCCCGAACAGGTTTCGTGTCGGTTCCCGATCCATGCGGCGTCGTACATCCTATTTGACGTTTGCGTATGACTCTCAAGCAACTTGAAGCGTTTTACTGGGCGGCTACCTGTGCCAGCTTTGCTGTGGCGGCTGAGCGCCTGCACCTGTCGGTGTCGTCGCTGTCCAAGCGCATCACCGAACTTGAGGAGGCGCTGGGCCAGTCGCTGTTTGATCGCAGCGGGCACAAGGCCGTGCTGACCGACGCCGGGCAGCGACTGGTGCCGCAGGCGCGTGAGTTGTTGGCGGCGGCGGACCAGGTGCGCGCGTCCATGGCTGAAACGCCGGGCTTGCGTGGCCGCTGTCGCTTCGGCGTGGGCGAACTGACCGCGTTGACCTGGCTGCCACGGCTGATCGGTGTGGTGCGCGCGGCGTATCCCGACCTGGTTCTGGAGCCGTATGTGGACATCGGCCAGGTGCTGGAACAGCGGGTGGCCGACGGTGAACTGGATTTTGCTGTCATCGCGGGCAGATCCTCGCGTGCGAATATCTCTTCCACGCCGATTGGCGAGGCCCGCTTTGCGTGGGCCGCGGCGCCCGCCGTGCTGGACGGTGAAACCCGCATGACCCCGGCCTTGCTGGCCCGCTTGCCGTTGGTGATGCTGCCGGCGGGTGCGGGCACGACCCGCATCATTGACGATTGGCTGGCGGGGCGCGAGGCGGTGGGCGAACGCCTCTGCTGCAACAACTGGGGCGCCATCGTCGGCCTGCTGATCGAGGGCACGGGCGTTGGGTTGATACCGGAGCACTGGGCCCGCGCGCTGCAAGCCGAAGGCAGCCTGCGCCTGCTGCAAGGCGACCCCGAACCCGCCGCCTTGCCCTATGCGTTCCAGCAGCGTCGCGATGATGCCCGCCCACTGGTCGCCCGTCTGCGTGAATCGGTGGCGGCGGCCGTGGACTTTTCCGCGCCTTGCCGCTTGCCCTGACCCTGCCGCCCAGCTTGCGCGGCAGGCGTCCGCAAGGCGGCCGATCCCTGCCTGCGTGCCGGGGCCAGGCCCGCGCCCTCTATACAATCGCCGCGCGCCTGGCGCAGAATCCAACAAGATGCATCGACGGAGATCTTTCATGCGTAAACTTTGCCTCGCCATGGCCATGGCGGGAATGCTGGCTAGCGGCCTGGCGCAAGCCCAGTCCACCCTTCGTATCGGTTTGCAGGACGATCCGGACGTGCTGGACCCGGCGCGCGCGCGCACGTTCGTGGGCCGCATCGTGTTCGCCTCGCTGTGCGACAAGCTGGTTGATATCTCGCCCGATCTGAAGTTCGTGCCGCAGTTGGCGCAGTCCTGGACGATCGGCCCCGACAATAAAACCCTGACGTTCAAGCTGCGCACCGACGCGGTCTTCCATGACGGCACGCCGGTCAACGCCGCCGCGGTCAAGGCCAATCTGGATCGCGCCCGCACGCTGCCCGACAGCAACCGCAAGAGCGAGCTTGCCACCGTGGCCAGCGTCGACGCGCCCGACGAGCACACCGTTGTGCTGAACCTGTCGCAACCCGACGCCTCGCTGCTGTCGCAGTTGTCCGACCGCGCCGGCATGATGATGTCGCCCGCCAGCTTCGACAAGGATCCGGGCGGCAAGCCGGTGTGCTCGGGCCCGTACCAGTTCAAGGAGCGCGTGCAGAACGACCGCATCGTGCTTGAGAAATTTCCCAAGTATTGGGACGCCGCCAACTACCATTTCGATCGGCTTATCTTCACGCCGATTCCCGACACCACCGTGCGCCTGAACAACCTGCGCGCGGGTGATCTGGACATCATCGAGCGTGTGGCGCCCAGCGACGCCAAGGCGGTGAAGGATGACGGCAACCTGCGCCTGGCGCCCGTGACCGGCCTGGGCTTCCAGTCGATCTCGATCAATCTGGGCAACGGCGCGCGCGCCGACAACCCGCTGGCCAAGGACAAGCGCGTGCGTCAGGCGCTGGACCTGGCGATTGACCGCGATGTGCTGAACCAGGTCATCGGTGAAGGCATGTTCCAGCCCGCCTACCAGCCGTTCCCGCCCGCCAGCTTTGCCTACAACACCGCGTTCGAACACAAGGGCCGCGACCCGAAGAAGGCGCAGGCGCTGCTGAAAGAAGCCGGTTTTGACCGCGTGAAGTTCGAGATCACCTTCGGCAACAACACCACCATGCAGCAGGTGTTCGAGCTGGTGCAGGCGATGGGTTCCGAAGCCGGCTTTGACATCACGCTGCGTCCGGTGGAATTCGCATCGCTGCAATCCTCGCTGGCGCGTGGCGATTTCCAGGTGGGCCAGAGCGGCTGGTCGGGCCGGGTGGATCCCAGCGGCAATATCCATCAGTACCTCAGTTGCAAGGGCAATTTGAACGACGGCAAGTTCTGCGACGCCGGCGTGGACAAGCTGCTGAACGACGCGCGCGCCGAAGCCGACACGGTCAAGCGCCGCGCGCTGTACGACCAGGTGCTGACCAGCATGCAGGACCAGCGCCCCATCATCTATTTGTTCTACCTGCCGTGGACCTTCGGCGTGCAGAAGAAGGTGGAGGGCTTCGTGCCTTACCCTGACGGCCTGATCCGCCTGAAGGGCGTGACCATCGCCAAGAAGTAAGTTGGGCGACCAACGACGGGATCCGGATTCGGATCCCGTTTTTCTTATTCGCGGACGGTAGAAGCCTCCGCTACAGGACGCATCATGTTTACGACTCGCCCGGAAATCCTAGGCACCTTCGGTGTGGTGACCTCTACCCATTGGCTGGCCAGCGCGGCAGGCATGTCGCTGCTGGAACGCGGCGGCAATGCCTTCGACGCCTGCGCGGCGTCGGCCTTTGTGCTGCAGGTAGTTGAACCCCATCTGGTTGGCCCGGCCGGCGAAGTGCCGGCAATTTTTTATTCGGCGCGCACCGGCAGGCTGGAAGTGCTGTGCGGCCAGGGCACCACGCCCGCCGCCGCCACACTTGAACGCTACCGCGCCGAAGGGCTGAAGCTGATCCCCGGCAATGGCCTGTTGGCCACGGTGATACCCGGCGCCTTCGACGCCTGGATGCTGCTGCTGCGCGACCACGGCACGATGCGTGTGCGCGATGTGCTGGAACCCGCCATCTATTACGCCGAGCACGGCCATGCGCTGATGCCGCGCATTTCCAACACCATTGCGGGCCTGAAGGATTTCTTCCAGACCCACTGGCCCACCACCGCCCAGGTCTATGTGCCGGACGGCAAGGTGCCCGAAGCGCGCAAGCTGTTCCGCAACCCGGCGCTGGCGCGCACCTGGACCCGCGTGCTGAAAGAGGCCGAGAGCGTGGGCGCGGACCGCGAACGCCAGATCGAGGCCGCCCGCGACGCCTTCTACCGTGGCTTCATTGCTGAAGAGATCGATCGGTTCGCCCGCAACACGGACGTGATGGATGAAAGCGGCGCGACGCACCGTGGCGTCATCACGGCCGATGACCTGGCCGGCTGGTCAGCCAGCTACGACACGCCGCTGACCTACGACTACCATGGCTACACCGTGGCCAAGGCCGGGGCCTGGAGCCAAGGCCCGGTGTTTCTGCAGACGCTGGCGCTGTTAAAGAACATGGACCTGGCGGGCGTGGGGCCGAACAGCGTGGAATTCATCCACCGCGTCACCGAGGCCATGAAGCTGGCGTTTGCCGACCGCGAAGCCTATTACGGCGACCCGGCTTTCATCGACGTGCCGCTGGCGCACCTGCTGTCGGACGCGTATAGCGCCGAACGCCGCGCGCTGATCGGTGAAATGGCGTCGCACGATTTGCTGCCCGGCAGGGTGCCCGGGTTCGAGGCGCAGGTTGCCCGCGTGATGGACACGCTGGAACGCCTGTCTCCGGTGTCCGCGCCCGGCAGCGCCACCAACGAGCCCACGCTGGCCGATATGCGTGCTTCCGACACGCGTGCTTCCAACATGCATGCCTCGGCCAAGCGCGGTGACACCACGCATGTGGACGTGATCGACCGCTGGGGCAACATGATTTCGGCCACGCCCTCGGGCGGCTGGTTCCAGTCTTCCCCTGTGATTCCCGAACTGGGTTTTGGCCTGAATACGCGTGCTCAGATGTTCTGGCTGGAAGAAGGCTTGCCCGGCACGCTGGCGCCGGGCAAGCGTCCGCGCACCACGCTGACGCCGTCGCTGGCGCTGCGCAATGGCAAGCCCTATCTGGCTTTCGGCACGCCAGGCGGCGACCAACAGGAACAATGGCAGTTGCTGTTCTTCCTGCGTCATGTGCACCATGGCCTCAACCTGCAGGAAGCGATTGACCTGCCGATGTCGCACACCATGCATTTCCCCACGTCGTTCTACCCGCGCGACCGCAAGCCGGGCCACCTGGCGGTGGAAGCCAGCTTTGGCGCCGATGTGATCGATGGCCTGCGCCAGCGTGGGCATCAGATCGAAGAGGTGCCAGCGTGGTCGGTGGGGCGTTTGACGGCCGCTTCGCGGGATGAAGACGGCCTCTTGCACGCGGCGGCCACGCCGCGGCTGATGCAGGCCTACGCCATCGGCCGCTGACCGTTCTGGAATCGGGCGCCGCGCCTGTGGCGCCCGGGTTCTTCGGTCTGTCCGGGCTGCGGGAATCATGCCGCCTTGCGGCGTTTTGCCGGCATGGGCTATCTTTCTTCCATGACCTCATCCGACCAGCGCCCACGCACCGGAGCGCGCTCCCTGACGGGACAAGAGCCCCTATTCATCGTCCTCAACACCGGATCGGGGCGCGGCGACGCGCAGGTCCTGCAGGACACCATCCGCGGCATCCTCGACGAGGCGGGCAGGCGCTATACGCTGATGGCCGTAGACGACCCCAAACGCCTGACCGAGACGGCGCAGGCCGCCGTCAAGCGCGCCCAGGACGAGCAGGGCGTCGTCATCGCAGCGGGCGGCGACGGTACGCTCAACGCGGTCGCCGCCACCGTGCTGGGCAAGGGCGTGCCGTTCGGCATCCTGCCGCAGGGCACTTTCAATTATTTCGGACGCACCTACGGAATTTCACAAGACACGGATGTCGCGCTGCGTGGCTTTCTTCAGGGGCACATCGAACCCGTGCGTGTCGGTCAGTTGAACGGCCACCTGTTCCTGGTCAACGCCAGCCTGGGGCTTTACCCCACGTTGCTGGAAGACCGCGAGGCCTACAAGCAGCGCTTCGGCCGCAGCCGGATGGTGGCGCTGTGGTCGGGGCTGGTCACCTTGCTGCGCGCGCCGCGCCAACTTCGGCTGCAACTGGAAGAGGAGGGCCAGCTGCGCGACCTGCGCACGCCGACGCTGGTGGTGGGCAACAACAAACTGCAACTGGAACATATCGGCATCGAGTCCAGTGAACTGGAAAGCAACCGCCTCGTGGCGATGACGGTCAAGCCCGTCGGCACGCTTGCGCTGTATGGGCTGCTGGTGCGCGGCCTGTTCAGTCGCCTGGGCGAAGCTGAACACGTCATCAGCTTCGGCTTTGACCGCATGCGGGTGCGGATACGCGGGCGCAACCGCGTCAAGGTGGCGATGGACGGCGAGATTTCCTGGATGAGCACGCCGCTCGAATTCAAGGTGGCCGATGAGCAACTGCCGCTGGTGGTGCCCGCTGACTCGCAATACCTGGACCGCTCATGACGCGGATACTGCAATTGTCCGACACGCATTTCGGTACGGAACGCAAACCCGTGGTGGAGGCGGCGCTGGATCTGGCGCGCGCGTTGAAACCTGATCTGGTGGTGCTCAGTGGCGACATCACCCAGCGTGCCCGACGCGCGCAATTCGCCGCGGCACGCCGGTTCATTGAGCGCCTGTCGCTGCCCGTGCTGGCCGTGCCGGGCAACCACGACATTCCGCTGTTCAACCTTTTCGCCCGCGCGCTCAACCCTTACGGTAACTACCGCCGGGCACTGGGGGCGGTGCTGGAACCCGTCTTTGAAAGCCCCGGGTTGCTGGCCATCGGCGTGAATACCACGCGGCCGCGCCGCCATAAGGACGGCGAGATCTCCGACGCGCAGATTGCACGCGTCGCGCAACGCCTGCGCCAGGCTCGGCCAGGCCAATTGCGTATCGTCGTGGCGCATCACCCCGTCCGGGCCAAGGTGGAATCCGACCTGTCCAACCTGCTCAACGGGCGCGAACGGGCGCTGGCGGCGTGGGCGCAGGCGGGAATCGACCTGGTCTTGGGCGGACATATCCATCTGCCCTACGTGCTGCCGCTATCGGCGGCGGGGCAGCCGGCCGGCTGGATCGTGCAGGCCGGTACGGCATGCTCGCGCCGGGTTCGCGGCAGCGTGCCGAATTCGGTGAACGTGATTACCCATGAAGGCCAGGACGGCCAGCAGCTTTGCCATGTCGAACGCTGGGACTATGCCGAGGGTACGCACGTGTTCGCGCCCGTCGACAAGACGCTGGTGACCACCTTATGAGCGAGGTGTATGCGCAATGGGCCGCGTCCCACGCGATGGAATTGTTTATCGCGCTGCCGGTGTTGGCCGGCGCGGCGGCGTTGTTGGTCGTCCGGGCGTTTGTCGGAGGCTCCGCCTTGACGCGCCGCGCCATGGTCGGCGCGGGCGTGTCGGCCGGCGTGGCGATCTTCCTGGTGTTGGCGGCGGCGGTACATAGCCGGGGGCGCGTCGTGGCGTTCGACGGCGCCTTGGCTGACGCGTTGAGCATGTCGATGGATGCGTCCTTGCTGTGGCTGCTGTCCTGGGTCACGTATTTGGGCGATCGCAACTTCCTTACCGTGCTCAGCGTGGCGATGACGCTGTATCTGCTTTGGACGGGACGGTGGCGGCTTGCGGCGTTTTGCGCCATCACCACGGGTTTGGGCGGGCTGCTTAACCGGGTGCTCAAAGTGACGTTCGAGCGCGTTCGCCCTGAGCACGACCATGGGTTTGCCGCCGCCATGGGCTGGAGCTTTCCCAGCGGCCACGCCTCGGCGGCCATGGCCGTGTACGGCACGGCCTGCTATCTGCTGTGGCGTCTGGCGCCTGCGTCGTGGCGCTGGCCTGGCGTGGCGGCTGCCGCGGCGCTGATCATGGCAATCGGCCTCAGCCGCATCTTGCTACAGGTGCATTTCGCCAGCGATGTGACGGCGGGGTTTGCCGTCACCCTGGCATGGCTGGCGGTCTGCGTGGTGGTGGCCGAACGCTATTGCGGTTCACGCCGGGCAGAACAACAGCCGTAACAGCCTTGAGAGCCGCTGCGGCATGCTGCTTGCCTCGGCGGTTGCTCCGCCAAGGTTCGTGTAGCGGCCGCCCGCGCCGGCAATGGCGCGCTCCAGCCGCTGGGCGCGTTCCGGCGGCGGCGGGGCCAAGTCCACGATCCGCTTGCCCTGGATCGACGCCGTCACCTCGCCATCGCTGAACCGTTCCAGCGTGCGATCAACCTCGCGTTCGTGCGGCAAGGCCAGCACGATAGTGTCCGATTCCATCAACGCCTCACGCGCCGAGGTCGCCAAGGTGGCCGATCCGCGAAATTGCTCGCAGCGTTCCGGGTCGATGTCATACAGGGTCAACGCGATGTCCGGTTCGGCTTCCAGCAAGCTCCGGGCAGCCTGCGTACCGGTGTCGCCCATGCCCACAATGCTGATGCGCGGGCTCATGGCTTGGGCACGGACCACGTGCTTACGATATGGGCAAGCGGCTCGTCCGAGCCTGCGCCGGTCAGGATGACTTCGCCTGCCGACAGCCGGCCCACTTTCAGCAACCGGGCGTCGGCATGGATGGCCCCCGCCGGGCTTTTCCGCAGGAAGTTGATGGTCAGGCTGGCCGTGACGGCGTGGCTTTGACCCGTGGCGCCGACGACGGCGGCGTACATGGCCAGGTCCGCCAGGCCCATCAACATGGGGCCGGCGACGATGCCGCCGAGTCGTTGGTGCGCATCGCGGGCAGGTAGCACCGCGCGGGCTGTGCCGCGGCCGATATGCAATACGTCGATGCCCAGCAAAAGAGAGAAGGGGTGCTGGTCGGCCAGCAGAATGTGGAAATCGGCCAGGCTGATCAGGGGCGCGTCGGGGGCGGCGGCCAGTGGGGTAGCGATCATCGTTGCTCCAGAGCGTGGCAATACTGGTCCAGCAGCGTGTCGGCCTGCTGACCCAGGGATTTCAGGCGATGGGTATGCAGCAACAGCAATAGCCCCATCAGGTAGGTGAACACATTCATCTGTTCGACCGCCACGGTGGTCGCGTCCCAGCCTTTGGTGCGCGCCAGTGCGCCACCCAGCAGGTCCACGCATTGCCGCAGGCGTGCGTTCAGCTTTTCGTCCATGTCCCGGCCCAGCCCCCGGGGGCCCAGCCCCTGGAACAGGTACATGCCCAAGGAAAAATCGGTCGGGCGCCGGGCGTAATAACCGAAGAAAGCCTGGATCGCCTTGCGCGCGGCGTCCCTCGCCGGAGCCGTGCTTGCCGCCTCGTCCAGGTACTCGTGCAGCCGCCCCAGCGATTCATCCAGCAATGCGCCGTAAAGCGTTTCCTTGCCCGCGAACCAGGGGTAAATGGCGCCCGTGGTGCAGCCGGCTTCCTTGGCAATGGCCCGTATCGTCGTGTTCTCCAGCCCGTCGCGCTCGAAGACTCGCTGCGCGGCGTCCAGAATCATCTGGCGTCGCAGCGCGTTGAGCCTTTCGTTTCTTTCGGTGCGGGCGGTTGGGGTGGTGGGCATGGAAGTGGCTGGAAATAGGTCGACGATGTGCGTTGATAATATCCACGATTTTTATAAATAACAATGTTATTGAGCGCATTGGGGGCAAGCCGGAAACGGCACGCGCCCCACAGGCATTCGCAGGGATACCGGGGGGTAAATCCGGCTGAAGTCGCGGTGAAAGGGGGTTGAAAGAACCCCGTGCAAATGGACCCGATAATTAGGGGCAGGGCTGAAAGTCGCATGGATACGGGCTTGCCTCTTCAAGTGCGGGTAAGCCCTAACACCTGTGGTGCGCCGATCGCGCGATGTTGCAAGATCCCAACAGGGGTGTCGCAAACGAGCACTTTTCTGATGCCGACCATAGCCAGTCCCCCCGATTTTTGATGCAATAGCGTCAACTTCCCTTCGCGGAGTTAGGGGGGCGGCAGGCTGGTTTGCTGGATTGCTGCTCTTGTCACTCAAATCAACGGAGATTTCTTAAATGAAAAAGACTCTGCTCGCTGCCGCCCTGCTCGCCGGTTTTGCCGGTGTCGCCCAGGCAGAAACGTCTGTCACCCTGTACGGCATCATCGACACGGGCCTCGGCTACAACAAGATCAGCGGTGCTGGCGATGCCAATGGCAGCCGTTTCGGCATGATCAACGGCGTCCAAAACGGTTCGCGCTGGGGTCTGCGTGGTTCGGAAGATCTGGGTGACGGCCTGCGCGCTGTTTTCCAACTGGAATCCGGCTTTGATTCGGGTAACGGCCGCTCGGCTCAAGGTGGCCGTCTGTTCGGTCGTCAAGCCACCGTCGGTCTGGCCAGCGACAGCTGGGGTCAACTGGACTTCGGTCGTCAAACCAACATCGCGTCGAAGTACTTCGGCTCGATCGATCCGTTCGGCGCCGGCTTCGGCCAAGCCAACATCGGCGTTGGCCTGAGCGCTGCCAACACGCAACGCTACGACAACATGGTCATGTATCAGACCCCGTCGTTCAGCGGCTTCCAGTTCGGCGTTGGCTACTCGTTCAATGCTGACGACACCGACACCGCCGAAACCGGCTGGCGCACTGCCGACAACACCCGCGCGATCACCACCGGTCTGCGCTATGTCAACGGCCCGCTGAACGTGGCCCTGACGTACGACCAGTTGAACGCTTCCAACAAGCTGCCGACCGCTCAAACCGACGCGACCCCGCGTATGTACGCCCTCGGCGCTTCGTACGACTTTGAAGTTGTGAAGCTCGCCCTGGCCTATGGCCGCACGACCGACGGCTGGTTCGCTGGTCAAGGCGTGAACAGCGACGCTGGCAACATCGGCTTCGGTGGCAACCTGTTCGCAGACGGCTTCAAGTCGAACTCGTACATGGTTGGCCTGTCGGCTCCGATCGGCGGCGCAAGCAAGCTGTTCGGTTCGTGGCAAATGGTTGACCCGTCGAACGACAAGTTGACGGGCGGCGACGAAACGATGAACGTGTTCTCGCTGGGTTACACCTACGACCTGTCCAAGCGCACCAACCTGTACGCTTACGGTTCGTACGCCAAAGACTACGCCTTCATCGATGGCGTCAAGTCGACCGCTGTCGGCGTCGGTGTCCGTCACCGCTTCTAATCCACTGCAGGGCGCAAGCCCTGTCTGGATTTGAAACGCAAGCGAACGAACGGGCTGCGGCTCGTTCGTATGAAGCCACCCTTCGGGGTGGCTTTTTTTTGTGCTTTGGTCTGATTTTTGATGACGCGCAGGAGCTTGTCAGTTGAGTCCTGTATGCTTGCGCTTCTGCCTTGAAAACTGCGATTGTTCCATTTGAGGAATGCAGTCTTTCACCTCTTGTTCAAGCTACAGAGTTCAGCCGGAAGTAACCACGCGAATGCTACAATCCTAAGGTTTGCGCATTTGACGGACGCCTGAATGAACCTGCAACAGTATTTTCCCGTCCTGCTGTTTATCGTAGTGGCCACCCTGATCGGGTTCGCGCTTCTAACGGCCGGCTCCCTCCTTGGCCCGCGGCGTCCCTACGCTGAGAAGCTGTCGCCCTATGAGTGCGGCTTCGAAGCGTTCGAAGACGCCCGCATGAAGTTTGACGTGCGCTACTACCTGGTGGCGATTTTGTTCATTCTTTTCGACCTGGAAATCGCGTTCCTGTTCCCGTGGGCCATCGCCCAAGGCACAGTTGGACTCGTCGGTTTCTGGACGGTCATGGTTTTCCTAGCCGTGTTGACCGTCGGCTTCATCTACGAATGGAAAAAGGGCGCGCTGGACTGGGAATAAACCCCCCGGGGTTTTCTTCACCGCACGCTATCAGAGACGAATATGGCTATAGACGGCATTCTCAAGCAAGGGTTCATCACAACCAGCGCCGACAAGTTCCTTAATTGGGCGAAGACCGGCTCCATGTGGCCCATGACCTTCGGTCTGGCCTGTTGCGCGGTTGAGATGATGCACGCGGGCGCGGCCCGCTACGACCTGGACCAGTTCGGCATCATCTTCCGACCCAGTCCGCGTCAGTCCGATCTGATGATCGTTGCTGGCACGCTGTGCAACAAGATGGCGCCGGCGCTGCGCAAGGTCTACGACCAGATGCCCGAGCCGCGTTGGGTCGTGTCCATGGGCTCCTGTGCCAATGGCGGCGGTTACTACCACTACTCGTATTCAGTGGTTCGTGGCTGCGACCGCATCGTACCGGTAGACGTCTACGTGCCAGGCTGCCCGCCCACGGCCGAGGCGCTGGTCTACGGCTTGCTGCAAATGCAGAACAAGATCCGCCTGACCAACACGATTGCGCGCTGATCCTTCGCCCCGTTGGCGGCAGCCCTTGCCGCCGACCTTGCGAAACCAGCGTATCGGTTCACCTAAGCGTACAAGATGATGACCAGGCTCGAAACCCTGAAAAACAATTTGCAGACCACCCTCGGCGCCGATATCGCGTTGACCGAGGCGTTGGGCGAGCTGACGCTCGAAGTGCCCGCGCAGCAGTGGTTCTCGGTCTGCAACAAGCTGCGCACCGAAGCCGGCCTGCGCTTTGAAACCTGTATCGACCTCTGTGGCGTCGACTACCTGACCTGGGGCAACGGCACGCGCCAACTGCCCGAGGAACCCACCGCCAAGGTGCACCGCGCGCGCTTCGCCGTGGTGATCCACCTGCTTTCCATCGAACACAACTGGCGCCTGCGTGTCCGCACCTGGGCCGCCGACGATGAATTCCCGATCGTGGCGTCGCTGATGGAATGCTGGCCAGCCGTGGGCTGGTTCGAGCGCGAGGCGTTCGACCTGTACGGCATCGTCTTCGAAGGCCACCCCGACTTGCGCCGCATCCTGACCGACTACGGCTTCATCGGTCACCCGTTCCGCAAGGACTTCCCGCTGTCGGGTACCGTCGAAATGCGTTACGACCCCGAACAGCGGCGCGTCATTTACCAGCCGGTCACGATCGATCCGCGCGAGATCACCCCGCGCGTGGTCCGCGAAGACTCCTACGGCTTGGGGCGTTAAATCATGGCAGAAATCAAGAACTACACGCTTAACTTCGGTCCTCAGCATCCGGCCGCGCACGGTGTGTTGCGTCTGGTGCTGGAACTGGACGGCGAAGTCATCCAGCGCGCCGACCCGCACATCGGCCTGCTGCATCGCGCCACTGAAAAGCTGGCCGAGCACAAGACCTACATCCAGGCGCTGCCCTACATGGACCGCCTGGACTACGTGTCCATGATGTGCAACGAGCACGCCTACGTCATGGCCATCGAAAAGCTGCTGGGCGTTGAAGCCCCGCTGCGCGCCCAGTACATCCGCGTGATGTTCGACGAGATCACGCGTCTGCTGAACCACCTGATGTCCCTGGGTTCGCACGCACTCGACGTGGGCGCCATGGCCGTGTTCCTGTACGCCTTCCGTGAACGCGAAGACCTGATGGACTGCTACGAAGCGGTCTCGGGCGCGCGCATGCACGCGGCTTACTATCGTCCGGGTGGCGTCTACCGTGATTTGCCGGACACGATGCCGCAGTACGGCGACACCAGCAAATACCGCGGCGACAAAGAAATGCGCATCATGAATGACGCGCGTTCGGGCTCGCTGCTGGACTTCATCGAAGACTTCACCAACCGCTTCCCGGCCTGCGTCGACGAGTACGAAACGCTGTTGACCGACAACCGCATCTGGAAGCAGCGTCTGGTGGGCATCGGCGTGGTTGACCCCGACCGCGCCAAGGCGCTGGGCTTCACCGGCCCGATGCTGCGCGGCTCCGGCGTCGCCTGGGACTTGCGCAAGACGCAGCCCTACGAAGTCTATGACCTGCTTGATTTCGACATCCCCGTGGGTGTCAACGGCGACTGCTACGACCGCTACCTGGTCCGCATCGCCGAAATGCGTGAAAGTAACCGCATCATCCGCCAGTGCGTGGAATGGTTGCGCAACAACCCGGGTCCGGTCATGATCGAGAATCACAAGATCGCCCCGCCCAAGCGCACCGCCATGAAGACCAACATGGAAGAGCTGATTCATCACTTCAAGCTCTTCACCGAAGGTTTCCACGTGCCCCCGGGCGAGGCTTATGCCTCGGTGGAGCACCCCAAGGGCGAGTTCGGCATCTATCTGGTGTCGGACGGCGCCAACAAGCCTTACCGCCTGAAGATTCGGGCCCCCGGCTTTGTCCACCTGCAATCGCTGGATGAAATGTCGCGCGGTCACATGATCGCCGACGCCGTCACCATCATTGGTACGCAGGACATCGTTTTCGGCGAGATCGATCGCTGATCCGCCCAGACAGTCACGAGCACGCCCGCATAACCCGGATTCAAACTATGCTGCTTTCCGAACAGGCCTACCAGAAAATCGACCGAGAACTCGCGAAGTTCCCGGCCGACCAGCGGCAGTCCGCCATCATGGCCTCGCTTGCCATCGCGCAAGAAGAGAAGGGCTGGTTGGCTACCGAAACCATTGAAGATGTGGCCAATTACATTGGCGTCCCGCCCATTGCGGT
Source organism: Achromobacter spanius (assembly GCF_003994415.1). Classification (NCBI taxonomy): domain Bacteria; kingdom Pseudomonadati; phylum Pseudomonadota; class Betaproteobacteria; order Burkholderiales; family Alcaligenaceae; genus Achromobacter; species Achromobacter spanius. The sequence continues at coordinate 1,499,034 of NZ_CP034689.1, forward strand.
GCAGGAAGTCGCCACGTTCTACAACATGTTCGACGTCAAGCCCGTCGGCAAGAACAAGATCGCCGTCTGCACGAACCTGCCCTGTGCCTTGCGCGATGGCGACCGTGCTGGCGAATACCTCAAGCGCAAGCTGGGTGTCGACTACCGCCAAACCACCGCCGACGGCCAGTTCACGCTGGTTGAAGGCGAATGCATGGGCGCTTGCGGCGATTCCCCCGTGCTGATCGTGAACAACAAGCATATGTGCGTGCGCATGACCGACGAGAAGCTGGACGCGCTGGTCGCGGCCCTCAAGGTGCAAGGAGAGTCGGCATGAACGCGCCCGACCTGTACAAGCAGTTCGCGCAGGGGCTGGACCCCAACCCGCTGAACGACGTGTCCAATTCGATGTGCTTGCACGGCCGCCACATCAAGCCGCAGATCATGGCTGATGTCGACGGCGCCAACTGGCGCCTCGAAGACTACGTCAAGCGCGGTGGCTACGAAGCCCTGAAGAAGATCCTGACCACCGGCATGAAGCCGGAAGACGTGATTGCCGAAGTCAAGGCGTCGGGTCTGCGCGGCCGTGGCGGCGCGGGCTTCCCGACCGGCCTGAAGTGGAGCTTCATGCCGCGCGCGTTCCCGGGCCAGAAGTACCTCGTCTGCAACTCGGACGAAGGCGAGCCGGGCACGTTCAAGGACCGCGACATCCTGCGCTTCAATCCGCACATCGTGATTGAAGGCATGGCGATCGCGGCCTACGCCATGGGCATCAGCGTCGGCTACAACTATATCCACGGCGAAATCTTCGAAGTGTATGAACGCTTCGAAGAGGCGCTGGAAGAGGCGCGCGCCGCCGGCTTCCTGGGCGACAAGATCCTGGGCTCGGACTACAGCTTCCAGCTGCATGCGTTCCACGGCTACGGCGCCTACATCTGCGGCGAAGAAACCGCGCTGCTGGAATCGCTGGAAGGCAAGAAGGGCCAACCGCGCTTCAAGCCGCCGTTTCCGGCCAGTTTCGGCCTGTACGGCAAGCCCACCACGATCAACAACACCGAAACGTTCGCGGCCGTGCCGTGGATCATCCGCAACAGCGGCCAGGCTTACCTGGAAGTTGGCAAGCCGAACAACGGCGGCACCAAGCTGTTCTCGATCACCGGCGACGTCGAACGCCCCGGCAACTACGAGATTCCGCTGGGCACCCCGTTCTCGACGCTGCTGGAATTGGCGGGCGGCATGCGCGGCGGCAAGAAACTGAAGGCGGTGATCCCTGGCGGATCCAGCGCCCCGGTGCTGCCGGCCGACATCATCATGGAATGCACGATGGACTATGACTCCATCGCCAAGGCCGGCTCGATGCTCGGTTCTGGCGCGGTGATCGTCATGGACGAAACGCGCTGCATGGTGAAGTCGCTCTTGCGCCTGTCGTACTTCTATTTCGAGGAAAGCTGCGGCCAGTGCACGCCGTGCCGCGAAGGCACCGGCTGGCTCTACCGCATGGTGCATCGCATCGAAAACGGTCACGGCCGTCCGGAAGATCTGGACTTGCTGGACAACGTGGCAGGCAACATCATGGGCCGCACCATCTGCGCCCTGGGTGACGCCGCCGCCATGCCCGTCCGTGGCTTCCTCAAGCATTTTCGCGACGAATTCGCGCACCACATCGAGCATAAGTCTTGTGTGGTCCCGCAATATCTGTAGGTCTCAGGAACAGCAATGGTTGAACTAACCGTCGACGGCAATCAGGTCGAAGTGCCCGAAGGCAGCATGGTCATGCATGCCGCTCAGAAAGTCGGGCTTTACGTGCCGCATTTCTGCTACCACAAGAAACTGTCCATCGCGGCCAACTGCCGGATGTGCCTGGTTGAAGTGGAAAAAGCGCCCAAGGCGCTGCCCGCCTGCGCCACGCCCGTGACCAACGGCATGGTCGTCCACACCTGCTCTGAAAAGGCTCGCGCCGCTCAGAAGTCGGTGATGGAATTCTTGCTCATCAATCACCCCCTCGACTGCCCGATCTGCGATCAGGGCGGCGAATGCCAGTTGCAGGATCTGGCCGTGGGTTACGGTGGCTCTTCCTCGCGTTACCAAGAGGAAAAGCGCGTCGTCTTCCACAAGGACCTGGGTCCGCTGGTTTCCGCCGAGGAAATGAGCCGCTGCATCCACTGCACCCGCTGCGTGCGCTTCGGCCAGGAAATCGCCGGGGTCATGGAACTGGGCATGTTGGGCCGTGGCGAACACTCCGAGATCACGACGTTTGTCGGCCGCTCGATCGAGTCCGAACTGTCGGGCAACATGATCGACATCTGTCCGGTGGGCGCGCTGACCTCCAAGCCCTTCCGCTACAGCGCCCGCACCTGGGAACTGGCTCGCCGCCGTTCGGTCAGCCCGCACGACAGCCTGGGCGCCAACCTGGTGGTTCAGGTCAAGGGCGACCGCGTCATGCGCGTGGTCCCGTTCGAAGACGAAGCCGTCAACGAATGCTGGATCAGCGACCGCGATCGCTTCTCGTACGAAGGCCTGAACAGCGACGACCGCCTGACTGCCCCGATGATCAAGGGCACCGACGGCAAGTGGCAGGAAGCCTCTTGGGCTGACGCGCTGCAAGCCGTGGCCCAAGGCCTGTCGCGCGTTCGCGACAGCTTCGGCGCCGGCCAGATCGGCGCGTTGGCGTCGGAATACGCCACCACCGAAGAATATGCCTTGCTGGGCCGCCTGGTCCGCGCGCTGGGTTCCGAGAACATCGACTTCCGCCTGCGCCAGACCGACCCGGCCTTCGACGCCGCGTTGACCGGTGCTCCGTGGCTGGGCATGCCCATCGCTGAACTCGACAACCTGGACCGCGTGCTGGTCGTCGGCTCGTTCCTGCGCAAGGATCACCCGTTGATGGCGCAACGCCTGCGTCAAGCCGCCAAGCGCGGCACGCAGATCCTGATGGTCGACAGCGCCGCTGACGATCCTCTGATGCCCATCGCCGCCCGCATCACCGTGGCTCCGTCCGAGCTGCCGCGCGCGCTGGCCGAAGTGGCCGTCGCCCTGGCGCAAGCCAAGGAACAGGCCGTGCCGGCCGAATTCGCCTCGGTCACCCCGGGCGAAAACGCCAAGATCATCGCCGCCAGCCTGGCTTCCGGCGCCAACACCGCCGTGCTGCTGGGCAACTTGGCCGTGGCCAGCGCCCAAGCCTCGACGCTGGCCGCCAACGGCCGCGCCGTGGCGAACCTGGCCGGTGGCAAGTTCGGCTTCCTGACTTCCGGCGGCAACACCGTCGGCGGTTACCTGGCCGGCGCCGTGCCGGGCAAGGGTGGCAAGAACGCCGCCGCCATGCTGGCCGAGCCGCTCAAGGCCTACATCGTGCTGCACGCCGAGCCGCTGCTGGATGCCGACAACGGCCAGCAAGCCATCGCCGCGCTGCGTGGCGCGCAGTTCGCCGTGGCTCTGACGCCTTACCGTTCGGCCGCGGCCGAATGGGCCGACGTCATGCTGCCGGTGTCGCCGTTCACCGAAACCTCGGGCACCTTCGTCAACGCGCAAGGCCTGGCCCAGAGCTTCAAGGGCACGGTTACGCCGTTGGGCCAGACGCGTCCGGGCTGGAAGGTCCTGCGCGTGCTGGGCAACGTGCTGCATCTGGCCGGCTTTGACGATGAAACGTCGGAATCGGTGCGCGACGCCGCGCTGGCCGGTGGCATCGAAGGCCGCCTGTCCAACGACGTCAAGGCGCCGCTGGGCCTGGGTCAGGCACTGACCGGCCTGGAACGCGTGGCCGATGTGCCGATCTACCGCACCGACGCCATGGTTCGCCGTTCGGAGCCGCTGCAAGCGTCCCCGGCCTCCAAGAAGCCGGCCGCCGCCATGAACGGCCGCACGCTTACCAGCCTGGGCCTGACGGCCGGGGTCAAGGTGCGCGTGGCGGGTCCGCAAGGCGCCGTCGAACTTGAAACCGTGCAGGATGATGCCGTGGCCGACCGCGCCGTGCGCATTTCCGCAGCCTTTGAAAACACCGCAGCCCTGGGTGGCGCATTCGGTCAACTCAGCGTGGAGCGTGCCTGATGGAATGGCTTAATGTTCTTGAGAGCCACGGGCAGGAGTTGCTGGGCCCGACGGTCTGGATGGTCCTCTGGACCCTCATCAAGATTGTGATCATCGCCGTGCCGATCATTCTGTGCGTTGCGTACCTGACGTACTGGGAACGCAAGATGATCGGCGCCATGCACGTGCGCATGGGTCCGAACCGCGTGGGTTTCAAGGGGCTGTTGCAGCCGTTTGCCGACGTGTTCAAGCTGCTGACCAAGGAAGTCGTGGTCCCCAGCCAGGCCAACAAGGTGCTGTTCATCGTGGCCCCCGTGGTCACGCTGATGCCTGCGCTGGCCGCCTGGGCGGTGGTGCCCTTCGGTCCCGACATCGTGCTGGCCAACGTCAACGCCGGCCTGCTGTACATCATGGCCATCACGTCCATCGGCGTGTATGGCGTGATCGTGGCGGGTTGGGCGTCGAACTCCAAGTACGCGTTCCTGGGCGCGCTGCGCGCTTCGGCACAGATGCTGTCCTACGAACTGGCCATCGGCTTCGTGCTCGTCACGGTGCTGCTGGTCTCGGGCAGCTTGAACATGTCCGAAATCGTCAATGTCCAGAACCGCGGCTGGTTTGCGGAGAAGGGCCTGACGTTCATGTCCTGGAACTGGCTGCCGCTGTTGCCGCTGTTCGTGATCTACGTGATTTCGGCCGTGGCCGAAACCAACCGTCACCCGTTCGACGTGGTCGAAGGCGAATCGGAAATCGTGGCCGGCCACATGGTCGAGTACTCGGGTATGGCCTTCGCCCTGTTCTTCCTGGGTGAATACGCCAACATGATCCTGCTGTCCTGCATGGCGTCGATCATGTTCCTGGGCGGCTGGGCGTCCCCGATCGACATCGCGCCGTTGACCTGGATTCCGGGTTGGATCTGGCTGGGTCTGAAGACGTTCTTCGTGGTCTCGTTGTTTGTGTGGTTCCGCGCATCGTTCCCGCGCTACCGCTATGACCAGATCATGCGTTTGGGTTGGAAAATCTTCATCCCGCTGACCGGCGTTTGGCTGGTCGTGGTGGCGATCTGGATGCAGACGCCCTGGAACATTTGGCGCTAAGCCGCCAGGCAGAGGCAGGATATGGAAGCGATCAAAGATTTCTTCGGCAGCCTGATGCTGACCGAGTTGCTCAAGGGCATGCGCCTGACGGGCAAGTACTTTTTCAAGCGCAAGGTCACCTTGCGTTATCCGCAGGAAAAGACGCCCACGTCGGCGCGATTCCGCGGCCTGCACGCGTTGCGCCGCTACCCCAACGGGGAAGAGCGTTGCATTGCGTGCAAGCTGTGCGAAGCCGTGTGCCCGGCCTTGGCGATCACCATCGAATCGGACCAGCGCGAGGACGGCACCCGCCGCACCACGCGTTACGACATCGATCTGACCAAGTGCATTTTCTGCGGCTTCTGTGAGGAAAGCTGCCCCGTGGACTCGATCGTGGAAACCCATATCCACGAATACCACGGTGAAAAGCGCGGCGACCTGTATTTCACCAAAGACATGCTGCTCGCCGTGGGCGACCGCTACGAAGCCGACATCGCCCGCCGCCGGGCCGACGACGCTCCTTACCGTTGAAGCCCAGGGTCTGATCCATGACTTTTACCACTGTCCTTTTCTACATACTGGCCGCCGTGCTGGTGATCGCGGCGTTCCGCGTGATCACCGCGCGCAGTCCGGTCACCGCGGTCTTGCACCTGATCCTGGCATTCTCCAACGCAGCCATGCTGTGGATGCTGCTGGGCGCTGAATTCCTGGCCTTGCTGCTGGTGCTGGTGTACGTGGGCGCCGTGATGGTGCTCTTCCTTTTCGTCGTGATGATGCTGGACATCCGCATGGACGCCATGCGCCAGGGTCTGAAGACCTACCTGCCGCTGGGCCTGGTGATCGGTCTGGTTCTGGTGCTGGAAATGTCGTTCGTGCTGGGTTCCACCTGGTATGGCGCGGGCCCGCAAGCCCCGGTCGCCGGCGACTACAACAACGCCCGCGCGCTCGGCGAAGCCATGTACACGCAGTACATCTACGCCGTCGAAGTTGGCGCCGCGCTGCTGCTGGTGGGCATGGTCGCCGCGATTGCGCTGACGCTGCGCCGCCGCCGCGACGTGAAGTACAACGACCCGGTAGCCGCCGTGCGCGTCCGTTCGAAGGACCGCTTCCGCATGGTCAACATGCCCGCCCAGAGCGAGCGTGCCCAAGCCAAGCGTGATGCCTCGTCCGGCGCCGCCGCCGCGCCCCAAGGAGAAAAACAATGACGCTGACGCTGGCCCACTATCTGATCCTTGGGGCGATCCTGTTCGCCATCGGGATCTTCGGCATCTTCCTGAACCGCCGCAACCTGATCATTCTCTTGATGTCCATCGAGCTCGTGCTCCTGGCCGTCAACATGAACTTCGTGGCGTTCTCCAGCTGGTTCGGCGACACCGCCGGCCAGGTGTTCGTGTTCTTCATCCTGACCGTGGCCGCCGCTGAAGCGGCGATCGGCCTGGCCATCTTGGTGCTGCTGTTCCGCAACCTGAACACGATCAACGTTGACGAACTCGATCGCCTGAAGGGCTGACGGGGTATTGGAAGAAAATGTCTAGCTCACCCAATCTCTACTTGCTCATCGCGCTGGCACCGCTGGCCGGAGCAATTCTCGCGGGCCTTTTCGGCACCGGCTTCCTGGGCCGTCCCATCGGCCGCCGCGCGTCCCACGTCATCACCATTCTTGGCGTACTCATCTCGGCCATCGGTTCGGTGGTGGTGCTGGGCGACGTGCTCAACGGCCTGCGCTTTGACGGCGCGGTCTACACCTGGAGCCTGATCGGCCAGACCAAGCTGGAAATCGGCTTCCTGATCGATCCGCTGTCGGCCATGATGATGGTCGTGGTCACGTCGGTGTCGCTGATGGTGCACATCTACACCATCGGCTACATGGCTGACGACCCCGGCTATCAGCGCTTCTTCTCGTACATCTCGCTGTTCACGTTCTCCATGCTGATGCTGGTGATGTCGAACAACATGGTGCAGCTGTTCTTCGGCTGGGAAGCAGTGGGCCTGGTGTCGTACCTGCTGATCGGTTTCTGGTACACCCGCCCGACGGCCATCTTCGCCAACATGAAGGCATTCCTGATCAACCGCGTCGGTGACTTCGGCTTCGTGCTGGGTATCGGCCTGTTGTTCGCGTACGCCGGCACGATGCACTACGGCGAAGTCTTCGCCCAAGCCGACAAGCTGGCCGCGATGACCCTGCCGGGTTCTGACTGGATGCTGCTGACGGTGGCGTGTATCTGCCTGTTCATCGGCGCCATGGGCAAATCGGCCCAGGTTCCGCTGCACGCCTGGCTGCCTGACTCCATGGAAGGCCCGACCCCGATCTCCGCACTGATCCACGCCGCCACCATGGTGACGGCCGGTATCTTCATGGTGGCGCGCTTCTCGCCGCTGTTTGAACTGTCGGACGTGGCGCTGTCGTTCATCATCGTGATCGGCGCCATCGGCGCGCTGTTCCTGGGCATCCTGGGCATCATCCAGACTGACATCAAGCGCGTTGTTGCGTACTCCACGCTGTCGCAGCTGGGTTACATGACGGTGGCGCTGGGCGCCTCGGCCTACTCGGTGGCCATTTTCCACCTGATGACCCACGCGTTCTTCAAGGCGCTGCTGTTCCTGGGCGCGGGCTCGGTCATCATCGGCATGCACCACGACCAGGACATCCGCAACATGGGTGGCCTGCGCAAGTACATGCCAATCACCTGGATCACGTTCCTGCTGGGCACGCTGGCACTGGTTGGCACGCCGTTCTTCTCGGGTTTCTACTCGAAGGAAAACATTATCGAAGCGGCCGGCCACGCCAACGTCTGGGGCGCAAGCTTCGCGTACTACGCCGTGCTGATCGGTGTGTTCGTGACCTCGCTGTACTCGTTCCGCGTGTATTTCCTGGTCTTCCACGGCAAGGAACGCTTCGACACCAGTGACCACGGTCATGGCCATGGCCACGACGATCACGGTCATGACGACCACGGCCACGGCCATCATGGCGGCAAGCCGCATGAGTCGCCCTGGGTGGTCACGCTGCCGCTGATCCTGCTGGCGATTCCGTCGGTGCTGGTTGGCGCCTGGGCGGTTGACCCGATGCTGTTCGGCAAGTTCTTCAACGGCGTGATCACGGTGCTGCCGCAGCATCCGGCCATGCACGAACTGCAAGAAGAGTGGCACGGCTGGGTCGCCTACGGCCTGCATGCCTTCCAGACCCTGCCGTTCTGGCTGGTCGTGGCTGGTTTCGTCATTGCCTGGTACTGCTACCTGATCAATCCCAAGGTTCCGGCCGCCATCAAGGCCAACCTCTCCGGCGTCAACAAGGTGCTTGAAAACAAGTACTACGTGGACTGGGTCAACGAGCAGATCATTGCTCGCGGCATGCGCGCCCTGGGCCGTGGCCTGTGGCAGACCGGCGACCGCGGCATCATCGATGGCCTGCTGGTCAACGGTAGCGCCCGCGTCGTGGGCTGGGTGGCAGCGGTCAGCCGCCACCTGCAATCCGGCTTCATCTATCACTACGCGTTCGCGATGATCATCGGCATCATGGCGCTGGTGACTTTCTTTGTGCTGATTCCCCAATGATGGCAAGCGAGATGGCATCCAACACTTTCCCCTGGCTCACGCTTGCGATCTTTGTCCCGATCGTATTCGGCCTGCTGGTGCTGGCGGTGGGCCGTGACGACCGTCCCGGTCTGACGCGCGGCCTGTCGCTGGCCGGCGCCGTTGCCGGTTTCCTCGTCACGATTCCGCTCTACACCGGTTTTGACAACACCACGGCCGCCATGCAGTTCGTGGAAAAGGCCTCGTGGATCGAAGCCTTCAACGTCAATTACCACTTGGGCATCGACGGCATTTCGCTGTGGTTCGTCCTCCTGACCGCGTTCATCACCGTCATCGTGGTGCTGGCCGGCTGGGAAGTCATCACCAGCCGCGTGGCGCAGTACATGGCCGCCTTCCTGATCCTGTCGGGTCTGATGGTGGGCGTGTTCGCCGCGCTGGACGGCATGCTGTTCTACGTGTTCTTCGAAGCCACGCTGATCCCGATGTACATCATCATCGGGGCGTGGGGCGGCGATAACCGTATCTACGCGGCATTCAAGTTCTTCCTCTACACGCTGATGGGTTCCCTGCTGACCCTGATCGCCTTCATCTACCTGTGGCATGCATCGGGTGGTTCGTTCGACATCCTGACCTGGCACCAGGTCAAGCTGGGCCAGACCGAACAGATCCTGATCTTCGTGGCGCTGCTGGCGGCCTTCGCGGTGAAGGTGCCGATGTGGCCGGTTCACACCTGGTTGCCGGACGTGCACGTTGAAGCGCCCACGGGCGGCTCCATCGTGCTGGCCGCGATCATGCTGAAGCTGGGCGCCTATGGCTTCCTGCGCTTCTCGCTGCCGATCACGCCCGACGCCTCGCACAGCCTGGCCGGCCTGATGATCACGTTGTCGCTGATTGCGGTGATCTACATCGGACTGGTGGCGATCATCCAGGAAGACATGAAGAAGCTGGTGGCTTACTCGTCGGTTGCCCACATGGGTTTCGTGACGCTGGGCTTCTTCATCTTCAACACGGCCGGCGTCGAAGGCGCCATCGTGCAGATGATTTCCCACGGCTTCGTGTCGGGCGCCATGTTCATGTGTATCGGCGTGCTGTATGACCGCATGCACTCACGCCAGATCGCCGATTACGGTGGTGTGGTCAACGTGATGCCGCGCTTCGCCACGTTCTTCATCCTGTTCTCGATGGCCAACAGCGGCCTGCCGGCCACCAGCGGTTTCGTCGGCGAGTTCATGGTGATCATGGGCGCGGTCGAGCACAACTTCTGGATCGGCCTGTTGGCGGCTACCGCCCTGATCATGGGGGCTGCGTATTCGCTGTGGATGGTCAAGCGTGTGGTCCTGGGCGACATCGCCAATGACCACGTCCGCGAGCTGACCGATATCAACCGCCGCGAATTTGTGATTCTTGGCGTGATGGCGATCGCCGTGTTGTACATGGGGATCTATCCCAAGCCCTTTACCGACGTCATGCACGTATCGGTCGAGGCCCTGCTGCAACACGTTGCCGTCTCGAAACTGTAAGACAAGACAATGATGCAATCCCAAATCGATTTCGCCCTGGCGGCGCCGGAAATCCTTCTGCTGGTTTCCGGCCTGGCTATCCTGCTCGTCGACGCGGTCAGCAATCACCCCGAGCGCAAGCCGACGTTTCTGCTGACCCTGCTGGTGTTGGGCGCGCTGACCGTCGTGTCGGCTGTGCAATGGATGAACGGCGTTAAGGGCGCGACCTTCCACGGTCTGTACGTCACCGACGAACTGTCGCACCTGCTGAAGATCGCGTCCTACATTGCCGTGGGCGCCACGCTGGTCTATGGCCGTGTCTATGCGCAAGTGCGTGACATGCTCAAGGGCGGCGAGCTTTACGTCCTGACGCTGTTCGCGCTGCTGGGCCAGATGGTCATGATTTCCTCCGGGAACCTGATCTCCATCTACCTGGGCCTGGAACTGATGTCGCTGGCGCTGTACGCGCTGATCGCGCTGCGCCGCGATGACGTCGTGGCCACCGAAGCCGCCATGAAGTACTTCGTGCTGGGCGCGTTGGCCTCGGGCTTCCTGCTGTACGGCATGTCGATGGTCTACGGCGCCACGGGTCACCTGGACCTGGCCGAAGTGTCCAAGGTCATCGCCGCCGGTAAGGCCGAGAAGATGGCGCTGGTGTTCGGCATTGTGTTCCTGGTATCGGGCCTGGCGTTCAAGCTGGGCGCCGTGCCGTTCCACATGTGGGTGCCGGACGTCTACCAAGGCTCGCCGACCGCCGTCACGCTGATCCTGGGCGGCGCGCCCAAGCTGGCGGCCTTCGCTATCACCCTGCGTCTGCTGGTGGACGGCCTGCATGGCCTGGCCGCCGACTGGCAGCCGATGTTGATGATTCTGGCCGTGCTGTCGCTGGCGATCGGTAACCTGACCGCCATCGCGCAGACCAACTTCAAGCGCATGCTGGCTTATTCGACCATCTCGCACATGGGCTTCGTGCTCTTGGGCCTGATGTCGGGCGCGGTCGAAGGCAAGCCGGAACTGTCGTCGGCCGCCTATGGCGCGTCGCTGTTCTACATGCTGACCTACGTGCTGACCACGCTGGCCAGCTTCGGCATCGTGCTGCTGCTGTCGCGCCAGGGTTTCGAGTGCGAGCACATCGACGACCTGAAGGGCCTGAACCGCCGTAGCCCGTGGCATGCGTTCATCGTGCTGCTGCTGATGTTCTCGCTGGCCGGCATTCCGCCGCTGGTGGGCTTCTACGCCAAGCTGGCCGTGCTGCAAGCGCTGGTCAGCGCGGGCCACGTGACGCTGGCGGTGGTGGCGGTGCTGTTCTCGCTGATCGGCGCGTTCTACTACCTGCGTGTCGTGAAGGTCGTTTACTTCGACGAACCGGTGGCTGATGTGGCCCCGATCGTCGCGACCTGCGGTCAACGCGGCCTGCTGTCGATCAACGGCGCCATGATGCTGCTGTTGGGCCTGTTGCCCGGTGGCCTGATGGCGCTGTGCGTGCAGGCGATTCGTTCGTCGCTGAGCCTGTAAGCGGAACCCGGCCATGAACCAGACGCTGGCGGTATGGCTGTTGATCGCGCTGGCGCTGGTCAGCGCCAACCTGCCGTTCCTGACCGAACGCGTCTTCGCCGTCTTGCCCTGGAAGCAGGGTGGGGCGGTGGCGGTCAAGCCGTTCTGGATGCGTCTGGTTGAAGTGCTGGTGTTTTACGGCATCGTCGGCGCGTTGGGTTTTGCTTTCGAATCCACGCTGGGCAATCGCTTTGCCCAGACGTGGGAGTTCTACGCCATTACCCTCAGCCTGTACCTGGTGCTGGCCTATCCGGGCTTCGTGTACCGCTATCTGTTCAAGCGGCACCCTCGCTTACGGGTTTGAATGCCCCGCCAACGCCACAAAACGCCCTACGGGGCGTTTTTCTTTTGAGGATGTGAAATGCGACACGCTCAAACCCGCCCGCTGTGGCGGTGCCGTGGCGGGCCGCAGCAAAGATGGTTTGGGCAAGAGCAGCGGCGCCGTCCGCGTCCCCCGTTATCTATTTACGGGTGTTGTTTTTTCATCTTTTACCGACCGGCAATGCCGTCATTCAGGTGTCGTTCAGCGCTCAAGATCAAAATCGCAACCGGTAAAAAAACAAGAATCGTTGCTATTCACATTCTGGAGAAGCTGGTTTGAAGTCCCAAGATTCGTATTCGCTGAATACGCTCGCTACCTCGCTTGCCGCGGCCATTGCGGCGCCCGCCCTGTTCATCAGCCCCTACGCCGCCGCGCAGTCCACGGATTCGGGTGTCACGCAGCTTGCGCCGGTTCGGGTGGAGGGCGAGGGCTCTTCCTACCAAACGAACACCGTACCGTCGCCCAAGATGACGGCGCCGCTGCTCGACACGCCGCGCACTGTGCAGGTGGTGCCCAAGCAGGTGATCCAGGATCAGGCCGCGTCGACCTTGCAGGACGTGCTGCGCAACTCGCCCGGCATTACGTTTGGCGCCGGTGAAGGCGGCCGTCCGGGTGGCGATCTTCCCATTATTCGCGGGCAGAATGCCGCCAGCAGCCTGTTCCTGGACGGTATCCGCGATTCCAGCACGCAGGTGCGCGACACCTTCAACCTGGAACAGGTGGAAGTGATCAAGGGTCCGGACTCGGTGTATTCCGGCCGGGGCGGGGCGGGCGGCAGCATCAACATGGTCAGCAAGGCGCCCAAGGCCACTGACTTCACTGAAGCCACCGCGCAGATCGGCACCGACAACAATTACCGCGCGACCATCGACAGCAACTGGCGACTGGCCGACAAGGCCGCCTTCCGCCTGAACGTGATGGGCAACAAGGGCGATGTGGCCGGCCGCGACAACGCCGTGGACTTCGAACGTTGGGGCGTGGCTCCGTCGCTGATGCTGGGCGTGGGAACGCCGACGCGCATCACGCTCAGCTACTACCACTATCAAGACGACAGCATGCCGGACTACTCCATTCCGTATGACCCGAAGACGGGGCAGCCGGTCACGGAGACGATGGGCGTGAGCCGCAAGTCGTTCTATGGCCTGACGGGCCGCGACTTCATGAAGACCCGCGACGACGTTGCCACGGTGGACTTCCAGCATGATTTCTCGGACAAGCTGCAGCTGCGCAACGTGACCCGCTATGGCCGGGGCACCACGGACTTTGCCGCGACGAACCCGGACGACAGCAAGGGCAATGTGGCCAACGGCCTGGTGTACCGCGCGCTGAAGTCGGGCTACTACGTCACCAAGACCTTCGCCAACCAGACCGACCTGACCGGCGAATTCGACACGGGCAGCCTGAAGCACACCTTCGACCTGGGCTTTGAATACAGCAACATCAAGCAGAACAAGGACGGCTACAAGGAATCGGGCGTGCCCACGGGCGGTAGCAACTGCGTGACCGCAACCAGCGCCGCCGGCGTCAACACCTACGCCAACCCGGCACTGTGCGCGTCCTTGTGGGACCCGGACCCCGGCACCGACTACCCGGGCACGCTGACCCGCAACAACAACCCCGCGCGCTACAACACGGATACCCTGGCGCTCTACGGGTTTGACACCATCAAGTTCAACGAGCAGTGGCAAGCCAGCCTGGGCGCGCGCTGGGACAACTACCGCACCAGCGGCAGCAACATCGCCGCCGGCCGTAACGACCCGGCGGGCACGCCGTCGTTCTACAGCACCAGCCGCAACGACAACCTGTTCAACTACCAGATCGGCCTGGCGTACAAGCCTTTGCCCAACGGCACCATCTACGCCACGTACGGCACCTCGTCCACGCCTTCGGCCATTGCGGCCAGCGCCACCAGCGACGCTACGTCGCTGAGCAATTCGTCGCTGGAACCCGAAAAAAGCCGCACCGTGGAAGTGGGCACCAAGTGGCAGGTCTTTGACGACCGCCTGACGCTGTCGGCCGCGGCGTTCCACGACATCCGCAAGAACACCAGCGTGGCGGTGTCGGCCACCGAAGTGGCGCAGGTGGGCGAGGCCAAGGTGCGCGGCATTGAACTGGGCTTCTCGGGCAACATCACGCCCAAGTGGAACGTGTTCGGCGGCTACACCTTCATGGATAGCGAAATGACCAAGGGCGCCTACAACAGCGGCGCCGTGGGTCAGGACCTGCCCAATACCCCGCGCAACGCCTTCAGCCTGTGGACCACCTACAAGGTGCTGCCCAAGCTGACGGTGGGCGGCGGCGCCTACTACGTGGACAAGGTCTACGGCAATTCAGACGCCACCCGTAACGCCAACGGCACGCCCAAGGCGCGCTGGGTGCCGTCGTACTGGCGCTTCGACGCCATGGCGGCCTACGAATTCAACGAGCACTACTCGGCGCAACTGAACGTGCTGAACCTGTTCGACGAAACGTACTACACCAAGGCTTACGCGGCCCACTACGCGGCGCTGGGCACCGGACGCGCGGCGTTGCTGACGCTGAAGATGCGCTACTGATCGGGCGCGGGAATGAAAATAGCCACCTTGATCGGTGGCTATTTTTTTTGCACGTTGAAGCCCGGGCGAAATCAGCTTTCAAACCAGTTCAGCACGCCGTCCAGCCCGGTGACGTTCAAGGCGAAGCGCGTTTGCTCGCGCACCACCGGCTTGGCGTGATAGGCCACGGGGAAGCCCGCGGCGCCCAGCATCAGCAAGTCGTTGGCGCCGTCGCCCATGGCGATGATCTGGTCTTTGGTGGCGCCGTGGGTGCGCGCGAATTCGCGCAGGTAGACGGCCTTGGCCTGCGCGTCCAGGATGTCGCCCAGCACGTGGCCGGTCAGCAGGCCGTTGTCGATTTCCAGCGTGTTGGCGTGTGCGCTGTCCAGCTTCAGGCGTTCGCGCAGGCGGTCGGTAAAGAAGGTGAAGCCGCCCGACACCAGCAGCACCTTGATGCCGGCTGCCTGCGCCGTGGAGATCAGCCGTTCGGCGCCGGGATTCAGGCGCAGCTTTTCCACATACACCTGTTCCAGCGCTTCGGCGGGCACGCCCTTGAGCAGCGCGACGCGGCGGCGCAGGCTTTCGGCAAAGTCCTTGATTTCGCCGCGCATGGCGGCTTCGGTGATTTCGGACACCTTGTCCTTCACACCCACCACGCCCGCGATCTCGTCGATGCATTCGATGTTGATCAGCGTGGAATCCATGTCCATCGCCAACACCTTGCAGCCAGACAGCTTCAGCCCGGCGGGCACGAACGCCACATCAACGCCCTGGCGTTCAGCCCAGGCCACGACTTCGGCACGGGTCAGGGCGTCGTGCTGAACGTCCAGCAAGCGGGCGGCGGTATTGCTGATGCGCGCCACGCCCTGGGCTTGGGCCATGGCGGCCAGTTGCTCGGCGTGTTCGATGCGTAGGCCGGGAGATTGGACGACAAGGTGATGGGTGGTCATAAGAAAATTGGGAAGGTCGTGGATTTACTTCAAGGCACGCAGCACGGCGCGGACGGCGTCAGAGCGGGCGGCGATTTGCGCTGCCTTGATCTCAACCCGCAATTTATCCTGTCCGGCCAGTTTGATGTTGCGTTGGCGCTGGACCAGTTCGATGATGCGCGCGGGGTCGACGCTGGTCTTGGGGCCGAACTGGATCAGCGCCTGGGTTTCGCTGGCGTCGATCTTGACGATGCCCAGCGGCTGCGCGGCCAGGCGCAGACGGTGCGTGGTCAAAAGCGTTTGCGCGGCTTCGGGCAGCTTGCCGAAGCGGTCGATCAGTTCTTCCTGGATGCGGATCAGGTCGTCTTCGTCGGCGGCGTGCGCCAGGCGCTTGTAGATGCCCAGGCGCGCGTGCACGTCGGCGCAGTAGTCGGACGGCAGCAGGGCCGGCGCATGCAGATTGACTTCGCAGGCCAGGTTGAAGGGCGCGTCCAGGTCCGGCTCTTCGCCCGCGCGCAGCGCGCGCACGGCTTCGTTGAGCATCTCGTTGTACATCGAGAAACCCACTTCCTGGATGTTGCCCGACTGCGAGTCGCCCAGCACTTCGCCCGTGCCGCGGATTTCCAGATCGTGCATGGCCAGATAGAAGCCGGACCCCAGTTCCTCCATGGCCTGGATCGCTTCCAGGCGCTTCTTGGCATTGGTGGTGATGGCGTCTTCGCCAGGCGTCAGCAAATAGGCGTAGGCCTGGTGGTGCGAACGGCCCACGCGGCCGCGCAACTGGTGCAACTGCGCCAGCCCGAAGCGGTCGGCGCGGTGGATCACGATGGTGTTGGCGCTGGGCACGTCGATGCCGGTTTCGATGATGGTGGTACACAGCAGCACGTTGTAGCGCTGCTGGTAGAAGCCCTTCATCACCTGTTCCAGCTCGCGCTCGGGCATCTGGCCGTGCGCCACCGCAATGCGCGCTTCCGGCACCAGTTCTTCCAGACGGGCGCGGCGGTTGTGGATGGTTTCCACCTCGTTGTGCAGGAAGTAGCACTGGCCGCCGCGCTTGAGTTCGCGCAAGAGCGCTTCGCGCAGCGTGCTGCCGTCTTCGCGGCGCACGAAGGTCTTGATGGCCAGGCGCTTTTGCGGCGCGGTGGCGATGACGGAGAAATCCCGGATGCCTTCCAGCGACATGCCCAGCGTGCGCGGAATGGGGGTGGCCGTCAGTGTCAGCACGTCGACCTCGGCGCGCAGCGCTTTCAGCGCTTCTTTCTGGCGCACGCCAAAGCGGTGTTCTTCGTCGATGATGACCAGTCCCAGGCGTTTGAATTTCACGTCCTTGGACAGAATCTTGTGCGTGCCGATCACGATGTCGACCCGGCCGTCGTTGATGCCCTCGACGGCGGCGGCCACTTCCTTGGCGGAG
The DNA here is from genome assembly GCF_003994415.1 of Achromobacter spanius. Lineage (NCBI taxonomy): Bacteria > Pseudomonadati > Pseudomonadota > Betaproteobacteria > Burkholderiales > Alcaligenaceae > Achromobacter > Achromobacter spanius. The sequence continues at coordinate 1,515,895 of NZ_CP034689.1, forward strand.
CGGAAACGCGACAGTTCCACCACGCGCACGGGCCAGTCGGCAAAGCGGTCAGAAAACGTTTGCGCGTGCTGTTCGGCCAGCAGCGTGGTGGGGCACAGCAGGGCGACCTGCTTGCCGTTGGCCACGGCCAGGAAGGCGGCGCGCAAGGCCACTTCGGTCTTGCCAAAGCCCACGTCGCCGCAGACCAGCCGGTCCATCGGGCGGCCGGAGGTCATGTCGGCGATCACCGCTTCGATGGCGGCCGCCTGGTCCACGGTTTCCTCAAAGCCGAAGCCCTCGGCGAACGCCTGGTAATCGTTCAGTGGCAGGTTGAAGGCGAAACCTTCGCGCGCCGCGCGCTGCGCATACAGCGCCAGCAGCTCGGCGGCGGTGTCGCGCACTTGCTTGGCGGCCTTGCGGCGGGCCTTGTCCCACTGGCCGGAACCCAGTTGGTGCAGCGGCGCCGCGTCGGGGTCGGCGCCGCTGTAGCGGGCGATCACATGCAGTTGCGACACCGGCACGTAGAGCGTGCTGCCGTTGGCGTATTCAAGATGGAGGAACTCCATCTCGCCTTCGCCCATGTCCATGTTGACCAGGCCGTGGTAGCGGCCGATGCCGTGCTGCGCGTGAACGACGGGGTCGCCGGCGCGCAGTTCGGACAGGTCGCGCACCATGGCTTCGACGTTGCTGGCGCGTTCCTGGTCGCGCTTGCCACGGCGGCCCGTGTTGGCGTGGCCCGGGTACAGGTCGTTTTCGGTCAGGAAGGCCAGGTTGGCCTGGGGCAGGCCGAAGCCCGTGGCCAGCGGCGCGGCGACGATGCCGAAGTTGGCGTCAGACGCCAGGAAGGCTTCGATCGTGTCGGGCTGCGCGTCTGGCGTGACGCCGAATTCGTTCAGCATCTGCACCAGGGTCTCGCGCCGGCCGGCGGAGTCGGCGCACAGCAGCACGCGGGTCTGGCGCGTTTGGACCAAGGCGCGCAGTTTGGCGATGGGGTCGTCGGACCGGCGCGCCACGCTGACGTCGGGCACCGCGCGGAAATCGGGATGCGGGTCGCCGGCCGTCAAGGACAGGCGGCGGAATTCCTTAAGCCGCGTGTACAGCGTTTCGTTATCCAGGAACAACGCCGAGGGCGGCAGCACGGGGCGCTCGCGGTCGCTCTTCAGGAAGTTGTAGCGGCTGGAGGTGTCTTGATTGAAGCGCTGGATGGCGTCGTCGATATCGCCGATGGTGACGGTGACCGTGCCCGTGGTCAGGTAATCGAACAGCGTGGCGGTTTCTTCGAAGAACAGCGGCAGGTAGTACTCGACGCCCGCGAACGGGATGCCGTTGCCGATATCTTTATAGGGTAGGGCGCGGGATGGATCGCCCTCGAATATTTCGCGAAAGCGCGCGCGGAAACGGGTGCGCGAGTCTTCGTCCATGGGGAACTCGCGGCCGGGCAGCAACTGCACTTCGCGCACGGGGTACAGGCTGCGCTGCGTGTCCACGTCGAAGCTGCGGATGGTCTCGATTTCGTCGTCGAACAGGTCCAGCCGGTAGGGCACGACCGAGCCCATGGGGAACAGGTCGATCAGGCCGCCCCGCAGGCAGAATTCGCCCGGCGCGGTGACCTGGGTCACGTGGTTGTAGTTGGCCAGCGTCAACTGCGCGCGCAGGGCCGCTTCGTTCAGCTTGTCTTTCTGCTTGAACGAAAACGTGTAGGCGGCCAGAAACGAAGGCGGCGCCAGGCGGTACAAGGCGGTGGTGATGGGCACCGTCAGCACGTCCACCGTCTTCATCATCAGCGAATGCAGCGTGTGCAGGCGCTGGGAAATCAGATCCTGGTGCGGAGAAAAGGCGTCGTAGGGCAGCGTTTCCCAGTCGGGCAACTGGCTGACCCGCAAGTCCGGCGCGAATAGCTGGATTTCTTCGGCCAGCCGCTGGGCTTCTACCGGTTCGGCGGTCAGGATGACCACGGGCACGGACGCCTGACGCGCCAGGTCCGCCAGCAGCCAGGCGTCTCCCGAGCCGGGCGGCCGGGGCTGCGCATAGCGCGCGCCGATTTTCAGCGCGGACAAAGTGGAGGCGGTCGCGGGGACGGGCGGCGCGGCGGTGGCGGGGGATGTGGGGGTGGGCATCAGGGTGGAAGCAGGCATCAAGCGGAAGATTATAAAATCACCGCACCATGTCTGACTCAATCATTGCAATCGTTCCCGCCGCGGGCGTTGGCGCCCGCGCCAGCCAGCCCGGCGCAGAACCCGTGCCCAAGCAATATCGTCCATTGGCCGGACAGCCCATGCTGCGCCATGCGGTGCTTGCCTTGCTGGCCGATGATCGTGTGTCCCAGGTACGGGTGGCGGTGACGCCGGGCGATGGCTGGGTTGACGCCGCGCTGGCGGGTTTGCCGCGCACCGTGTGGCGCGCATGCGGTGGCGCGACGCGGGCCGATACCGTGGCTGGCGCGTTGGCCGATAGCGGCGTGGCTGACGATACCTGGGTGCTGGTGCACGATGCCGCCCGGCCCGGATTGCCAGAAGGCGCGCTGCGCCGCTTGATCGACGCCTGCCTGGCGGACCCCGTGGGCGGCCTGCTGGCGTTGCCCGTGGCCGACACCGTCAAGGGCGGGCACGATCGCGTCGAGCGCACGTTGGATCGTAATGGCCTGTGGCTGGCGCAGACGCCGCAAATGTTTCGGGCCGGCGTGCTGCGCGATGCGCTGACGGCGGCCTCCGTGAATGGCGTGACCGTTACCGACGAAGCCTCCGCGCTAGAGGCGGCCGGCTACGCGCCATTGCTGGTCCCCGGCGCCTTGCGCAACTTCAAGGTGACGTGGCCGGATGATTTCGAACTGATGGAAAAATGGCTATGAGCATTCCTTTTCGCGTTGGGCAGGGCTTTGACGTGCATGCCTTGGTTGAAGGCCGGCCGCTGATCATCGGCGGCGTCACGATCCCGCACACGCATGGCTTGCTGGGCCATTCCGATGCCGACGTGTTGCTGCACGCCATTACTGATGCGCTGCTGGGCGCGGCGGGCCTGGGCGACATCGGGCGGCATTTTCCGGATACCGATCCTGCTTTCAAGGGCGCGGACAGCCGCGTGCTGTTGCGCGAAGCCATGGCGCGCGTGCGCGCCGCGGGCTGGACGCCGGTCAACATCGACGCGACGCTGCATGCGCAGGCCCCCAAGATCGGCCCGCACGCGCCCGCCATGGTCAAGAATATTGCGGCCGACACCGGGCTGGCCGAAGCCGACGTGAACATCAAGGCCAAGACGAACGAAGGCCTGGGTTACCTGGGCCGCAAGGAGGGCATCGCCGCCACTGTCGTCACGCTGCTGGCCCGGACGGACGCGTGATCGACGCGTGATCGTGCCTGCCATTTACGTTGGCATACATCTTTAACAAATGAATAAGCGGGTCCGTATGATTCGGAATATTCTGCGCGCTACCTAAATCTGATCATGAGAAATTCGGATGCATTTACGTGGCGCAGCCCTGCTTTTCGTTCTTGGTGCAGCGTGTGCCCCGGCGCACGCCGAATTTGAACAGCAGCTTGGGCCTCTTGCGGGCACGGTCAGGCAGCAGTTGTTGCAGGGGTGGACGGCAGGTGTGCAGGATGGCTGGTTCACCTTGCAGAACAAGGCCACGCCCGGCAGCGAGCAAACGCTGTATGTGAATGTCGGCCCCGCGCCGGATGCCGGCCGCATCACTGACGTCAATGTGGTCGTCAGTTCGCAAAACCCCAAGGCTTCCATCGGCGTTGTCCTGAACAACCGCCCGCGCAAAAGCCTGTGCCTGCTTGAGATTTCGGCAGACAAGAATACGCAGCTCTTCTGTCTGGAAGGCCAGAACCGCCGCGATTTCGGCTCGGTGCCCAACGTGGCCAAGCTGGACGGCTCGGACCGCATCAAAGTGGTTGAAGTGCCCGGCGCCGCGCGCTTCATCGTGAATGGCCAGAAGATCGGCGACGTTGCCGATGTGCCCGCGCTGGGTGGCGACATCGGCATCATGGCGTATGACGTTGGCACGTTCGGTGTTGCGGACTTTGCCATCACCACCAATAAGGGCACCCCGCAAGCCGCGGCAAATCCGCCTGCCGGACTGCCGCCACGGACCGGACTGCCTCCTCGTGGTGGCGGCACGGGCGCCAGTCCGCAGAATACGGCACCGCCCGCCGCGCCGCCGCAGTCGGCACCGGCGCAAGGCAGCAATAATTCCGGCTTGCAGGGTGCGGGTCCGTACCCCCGTTTCGGCGGCGACACCGAGCGTATCGTCGCGGTGTACATCGGCCTGATGAAGAGCATTTTCATGCACGAATTCGGCCATGCCCTGATTGGTGAATTGGAATTGCCGTCGACGGGCGCGGAAGAAGACGCGGTGGATATTTACGCGGCGCTGCAGATCGTGGAACCCACCATGTACCCGTCGGGCAGCAAGGACGTGGACCGCATGGCGCGCGAAGCCGCCACCTACGCCGCCTTGCAGTGGTACTACAGCGGCAAGCTTTCCGAGGGCAAGGGCCAGGCTCCCTCGGCATGGCAGGACGAGCACACCGGCGACCTGAAGCGTTTTCGCAACATGCTGTGCATCATGTATGGCGGCAACCCCGAAGTGTTTGAATCCGTGGTGCGCCAGACCGGCTTTGAAGACCGCACCAAGGCGCGTTGCACCGACGAATTCAACAAGCAGAATCGCGCCTGGCGCAAGATCCTGGCGCCTCATACCCGCGTGGGAACCTGGACGCCCGATGGTTTGCAGCCCGCCAACGCGCCTGGCGCGCCGGTGAACGTGGTATTTGAACCGTCCACGCGCAAGATCGGCAACCTGTTCGCCAAGCACCTGTCGGACGCCATCAGCGAAAACATCAAGCTCTTGGGCAAGACGTATGTGCTGCCGCGCCCCGTGAACGTGGTCTTCAAGGACTGCGGCAAGCTGAACGCCTGGTACAGCCCGCGCGAAGGCTCGATCACCATGTGCTATGAGCTGATCGAGAACATCGCGGTGATGATTTCGGACATTGAAATGGGCACCGTGGGCGGCGAAGTGGTCGCCAAGGATGGTTCGGCGCCGCCGCCCCGCCAGCAATCGCCCGCGGGACAAGGGCAGGGCGCTGCCGCGCCGACGGGCGCCTTTGATGAACTGAAAGACAGCGGTGTGCCGGCCACCACCTTGCTGTTCACGGCGCCCTACAAAGGACCGACGCCTATTCAGCATTACCGCGCCAAGGTCATCACCACCAAGGACCTGGTGCCGCTGATCACGAACAACAAGAATATTGTCATCGTCGATACCAGCGGGCTGCGCGATACGCTGCCCATCGCCTATCCGCTGGCCGACGCGGGCTCGGACGGCAGCGTCAAGGACCACCTGCAAAGCGCGCTGGATGACTGGCTGTTGAAGAAGGCGGGCGGTAATCGCGGCGTACCCATTGTGCTGATGGGCGCCAGCATGAATGATCGATCGTCGTATAACGCAGCCTTGCGCGTGGGTACGCTGGGCTGGGATGCCTACTGGTACCGGGGCGGCATGGAGGCCTGGGTGGCCAATGGCTTGCCGACGGCACCGGTGAAGCCCGCGCAGAACTAAGCCTCGCGGTCCAGCGGATAGCGGCAAGCGATAAAAAGCCCGCCTGTTTCTATGCAGGCGGGCTTCTTCGTTTTCAGGCCGAGTGTTCAGCCCCAGCCTTCGGACCGGCTTACTTGCCTTGGGCGGCCAGCGCCAGGGCGGCGGCGTTGACGACCGCGGCAATCCGACCGGCGTCGCGCAGTTGCTCCGTCGACAGGCCGTCGTTCTTCAGGTTTTCGTAGTGCGAGGCCACGCAGAAATGGCACTTGCCAATGATCGAAGCGACCAGCGCAAACAGTTCAAAGCGCTTTTTCTCGACGCCGCCATGGGTGGCGTAGGCGTTCATGCGCAACTGGGCGGGCAGGCTCTTCAGGTTGGCGTCACCGGTCATTTCCACATAGGGATACCAGGTGTTGTTCATGCCCATCAGCGCGGACGCGGTCAGTGCGGCGTTGGCATCGCCTTCCGACAAACCGCTTTTGAAGGCCTCGACCAGCACCGGGCTGCGAGCGGCATAAGCGGCCGACAGGGCGGCGCCCACGGCGTCTTCCGGCGCCAGGGTCGAACGGGCAATCACGGCATCCAGATTCAGGCGGATATCCTTGGCCCAATCCGGGAGCTGTTCCTTAATGGTAGTAAGAAATTCCATAGTTTTTACCTATAATCTAGAGCAGTGAAAGCCCAGCGAGGAGCCTGCAAGCAGGCCCCGGGCCGGGCTGGAAATTACAGCGTGGCGCCGCCAACCGTACGGTTGCACGGGCACAGTTCGTCGGTTTGCAGGCCGTCGAGCAGACGCAGAACTTCTTCCGGGTTACGGCCGACGTTCAGGTTGTTCACCGAAACGTGCTGGATCGTGTTGTCCGGATCAACGATGAACGTGGCGCGCAGGGCAACGCCAGCACCCTTTTCGCGGACGCCCAGTTGGTCGATCAGGGCACCGGTGGTGTCACCGAATTGGTAGTGGCCCAGCTTGTTCAGGTCCGGATGCTCACGGCGCCATGCCAGCTTGACGAATTCGTTGTCGGTGGAGCCGCCCAGCAGGACGGCGTCGCGGTCTTCGAAATCCTTGGCCAGCTTGTTGAAGCCGACGATTTCGGTCGGGCACACAAACGTGAAGTCTTTCGGGTAGAAGTAGATCACCTTCCACTTGCCGGGGAACGAGCTTTCGGTGATGTCTTCAAACGCCGACACGCCATTTTCTTCGTGCTGGTTGAAGCCGGGCTTGACGCCGGTGACCTTGAAGGGCTCGAGTTTGTCGCCAACAGTTTTCATGTTTACTCCCAGTAGTTGTTGGTGGAGATAAGGCAGTGCCTCAAACCATAAATTCTACGCTATGGATTATCGTTGTCTAATTGATAATTCCTAAACTTGGCTTTGGGCAACTCTATCCGCGCGGTCAGTCCGCCGCCCTCGCGCGGCAGCATCCGCAGCGACCCGCCGACGTGCTTGAGCAAGCGTTCAACAATGGCCAGACCCAGCCCCGCGCCGCTGACACCGGTGCGTGCGGCCTCGCCGCGCGAGAAGGGCCGCAGCAAGCGGTCGACATCTTCGGGCGCAATGCCCGGACCACGGTCGCAGACTTCGATCACGATCATGCCGCCTTCGGCTTGCAGCGTCATGACAAGATGGGCCATGCCGTCGGTGGACCGGCCATAACGGCGCGCGTTCTCGATCAAATTGCTGACCACGCGCTTCAGGTCCAGCGCCGTGATCCGGGCGCGCAACCCGGGTTCCAAGGATGCCTCGAGTTCGCCGCCCAGCGACGCGGTGTGGCTGCGTTCTCGTTCGTACAGTTCGGCCAGCACTGCCGAGATGTCCGTCGCCAGTTGCGGCAGCGAACCGGCCGGCCGCGCGTATTCCATCAGTTGCCCGATGCTGTGATCGATCTGGCCCAGGTCTTCGTCAATAGCCTGGCGCGCGTCTTCCGACACGCCGCTAAGTTCGATCTCCAGCCGCATGCGCGCAAGCGGGGTGCGCAGGTCGTGGGAGATCCCCGCCAGCATCAGCTCGCGATCGGCCTCGGCTTGCCGCAAGTCCTTGGCCATCCGGTTGAACGAGGCGTTCAGGTCGCGGATTTCCAGCGGGCCTTGTTCCGGCAAGGCCGCGGGAGTCTCGCCACGAGACAACACCTGGGCCGCGCGCGCGAGCCGCGACAGGGGCCGGTTCACGAACCCCACGCTGACCGCCGCGCCGACAAGGGAAAGCAGCAACGCCGTGGCGCCCCATCCCAGCCATTCGATCCCGCCTGTCAGCCCGATCTGCTCTCGCTCGAACACCAGCCAGTACAGGTCTTTTTCAATCTGGAAGCTGACCCAGAAGCCGGGTACCTGGTTCACCCCCCAGGCGATCTGAGTTTCCGGACCGAAGCGCGTGCGGATATGCTGGGCCACCCGTTGCCAGTAATCGTCGTCGGGCAGGGCCTCGGCAAAGTCAGTGACTTCGCGCGGATAGACCTGAATGCCCTCGTTCGTGGCCAGGTCAAGCAGGAGCTTGCTGCGTTCGCCGTTCTGGGAATAGATGAGCGCCGTGCGCGTGATATTGACGGCCGTGATCACCCGCTGCGCCATTTGATTGGCGCGCGGTCCCAGCTCCATGCTGAAAAATACTTGTAGCCACGCGCCCAGGCTGACCAGCATCAGTGCGGCAAGCAGCAGGAACGTGCGGCCGAACAAGCCGAGCCGCAAACGTGAAGTCAGGTTCCTGAAGGTTCTGCGCAAGCGGGGCACGAGGCTGCGCTCCTGCCCAGGGCGGGCGACCCGGTCAGCTACCACCGTCCGGCACAAACACGTATCCAAGACCCCAAACGGTCTGGATGAACACGGGCTTGGACGGATTGGGTTCGATCAGCTTGCGCAGGCGCGAGATCTGAACGTCAAGGCTGCGATCGAAAGCTTCGTATTCGCGGCCGCGCGCCAGTTCCATGAGCTTGTCGCGGGACAGGGGAATCTTCGGATGGCGCGCAAACACCTTGAGCACCGAGAATTCACCCGTGGTGATGGGCACTTGTTCGCCGTTGCGCGTGAGCGTACGGGTGGACAAGTTCAGCACGTAGGGGCCGAAGGCGATGGATTCGTTCTCCTGGCTGGGGGCGCCGGGATGTTCCTCGGTGCCGCGGCGGCGCAGGATCGCGTTGATCCGTGCCAGCAGTTCCCGGGGGTTGAACGGTTTGGACAGGTAATCGTCCGCGCCCATCTCCAGGCCCACGATGCGGTCGATTTCTTCCGCCTTGGCCGTGAGCATGATGATGGGGGTATTGTCGTGGCCACCGCGCAGCCGGCGACAGATGGACAGGCCATCTTCGCCGGGCAGCATCAGATCCAGCACGAGCAAGTCAAAATGCTCGCGTTGCCAGAGTTTGCCCATCTCTTTGGCGTCTTCGGCGACGAAAACGTTGAATCCCTGCTCGGACAAATACCGGCGCAGCAAATCGCGCAAGCGCGGATCATCGTCGACGACGAGGATTTTTCGGGTGGGGGTGGTGTTTTGCGTATTCATGGCCGGAAATGTAACAGTGACAAGAACCAGCGGCTAGTGGGCGTTCACAAGATATTACACATTGCGAACCATGGTTGAAATCCCCCTTACAACCGGGGGCGGAGCCGCCGTATTTCGTACAATCTGCATCTATGGAACTAAACCTGCTGGCTTTGGAAACGTCTTCGTCCCGTTGTGGGGTGGCCCTTTTGCGCGTGCTCAATGGCCGCCTGGAGGTCTCGACCCGCGAACACGAGGGTTCTCAAGAGCACGCGGAACGGCTTTTGCCGATGGCCGGCGAGCTTTTGGCGGAGTCCGGCCTGACGCCGGACGCGCTGCACGCCGTGGCGTTCGGGCAGGGGCCGGGCGGTTTTACCGGCTTGCGCGTGGCTTGTGGCGTGGCGCAAGGCATGGGCTTGGGGCTGGGTATTCCCGTGGTGCCCGTGGTGTCGCACCAGGCGGTCGCCGCTCAGGTGGCCGATGCCACGCCGGCAGACGCCATCATTGTCGCGCTGGATGCCCGCATGAGCGAGGTTTATCTTGCGGTCTACCGCCGCCAGCAGGCCGCCACGGTCGCCGATGCCGGCTGGGACGTCCTGCAAGCGCCATTGCTGATTGCGGCGGCCGAAGTGGTGCCCTGGGCCACGCATCATCTGAACCAATGGTCGGCCAAGGCCGGCCAGACGCTGCAGCCACTGCTGGCGGGCGATGCCTGGGATGCCTACGCGTCCGACATGACCCCACCCACAGCGTGGCGCCGCGCCTCGGATGCGTTGCGCCCCGAAGCAGCCAGCGTGGCCCGCCTGGCGCGCCAGGCTTGGTTGCGCGGCGAAGCGCTGCCGCCCGAGGAAGCTGCGCCGCTGTACGTGCGCGACAAGGTTGCTTTCACCACCGCCGAGCGCATGCGCGGCGAGGGCGGCAACCCCAAGGCACAGGCTGCGCTGGCGTCGCAGGCCCCCCAACCCCCCGAAAACCCCGCCATCCCCGAAACTCCCGCAGCCCCGCTGCCGCTGACGCAAGCCGACCTGGACGAAGTGGTGGCGCTGGAAGCGCAAGTACAGGCGTTTCCCTGGACGCGCGGCAATTTTGCGGACGCGCTGGCGTCGGGCTACGGTGCCTGGGTGTTGCGGCGCGAGGGCAAGGTAGCGGCTTTTTGCATTTTGATGTTCGCGCCTGACGTGGCGCATCTGCTGGTGATCGCCGTGTCCAAACATTTGCATCGTCAAGGCCTGGGCGGCATCTTGCTGGACTGGTGTGAGCAGCAAGCGCGTGAGCGCGGGCTGGAAGGCGTGTTGCTGGAGGTGCGCCCGTCCAATACCTCGGCGGTCAGTTTCTACCAGCACCATGGTTATTTGCAGATCGGCGTGCGACGGGGGTATTACCCCGCTGAAAAGGGCGCACGCGAAGATGCGCTGGTGATGCAGAAGCGCTTTAACGCCGTGGCTGAGGTGGCGGCATGAGCCTGCCAACCCCCGCGACCGCGCCGCGCGTCAATCCGCTACAGCGGATCTGGCTGCGCGAAATCGGCATGGAGCGCCTGTGGTTAAGGCCGGCGCCCGTCGTCACTCCCCCGGCTGCCACGGTTCCGGTTGCGGGCCCTTCGGCTGACATGGCTTCCGCCGTCACGTCGCAAGCCCCTGTTTCAAAAGCAGTTTCTCCCGTTCCGCCTGCTGCGCCGACGATTGCCGCGAACGCGGTGGCACCTGCCGCCGCCGTGACGCAAGACGCTGGCGCCGCGGTCGAACAGCCTGCGCAGGTCGTCGTTCCCACGGGGCGGGCCACGGGGCGTCCGACCATCCCGGCATCCATCCTGAACCGTAGCGGGCCGCCACCGCGCCCGGTCCCCAAGACCGTGGAGGACGAAGCCGTCGAAGCACCGCGTGTTCCGGTGGCCGAGGCCGTCAAGAACGCCACCCTGGACGAATTGCGCGAGCAGGTCGTGGCATGCACGGCTTGTGGCCTGTGCCAGGGACGCCGCCACGCGGTATTTGGTCAGGGGGCGACGCCTACTCGTTGGCTGGTCGTCGGCGAAGCGCCTGGCGAGCAAGAGGACCGGCAGGGCCACCCTTTCGTGGGGCGTTCCGGGCAGTTGCTGGACGCGATGCTGGCCGCCGTGGGCATGAGCCGCGACACCGATGTCTTCATCACCAACGTGATCAAGTGCCGTCCGCCGGGCAACCGCAATCCCAAGCCCGAGGAAATCGCGTCGTGCAGCCCCTATCTGATGCGGCAAATTGCCTTGCTCAAACCCGAGCGCATCCTGGTGCTGGGCCGCTTCGCGGCGCAGACGCTGCTGGGCACGGACGCCACGATCGGTAGCCTGCGCGGCCGTGTGCATCAGTTGAAAACGGACGACGGCGAGATTCCGCTTATCGTCAGCTATCACCCGGCCTATCTACTGCGCAGCCCGTCTGAAAAGGCGCGTGCCTGGCAAGACCTGAAGCTGGCGTCCCAAATGGTTTGATACCGGCTCGGTGCCAGAACGAAAAAAAACGGGGGATGGTTAACATCCCCCGTTTTTGTCTTTCAGATCAATCGCTTAGTGCGTGGAGTCCAGCGCGCGCCCGTGGCCTTCCTGGCCAATTTGCTCGTGCAGGTTGGGGTCGGCCTGCATGTTGCGCTTGCTCCAGCGCATGAACACCACCATCAGCACCGCAACAACGGTGCCGAAGATGACGATGATGATGTTGATGGGCAGTTGCAGCCACAGCAGCAACGTGTACATCGCAACCATCAACAGAATGTTGAGCTGCTCGTTGAAATTCTGTACGGCGATGGAATGGCCCGCCGACAGCAGCACGTGGCCGCGATGTTGCAGCAGGGCGTTCATCGGCACCACGAAGAAGCCGGCCAGGCCGCCCGTGATAAGCAGCAGCAGATAGACGCTCCAGGGCGAATAGACCAGCGGCATCAGCAATACCACCAGCCCCATGGCGGCGCCCACCGGCAACACGCTCAGCGCGCGGCGCAGCGGAATGCGGCCGGCCAGGATGGAACCCACCACCGTGCCCAGAGCAGCCACGCCCATCAGCATCGAGGCTTTGTCCAATTGATAGCCCAGGTGGCTGCGGCCCCATTCGATGACGATGAGTTGCAGCGTGGCGCCCGCGCCCCAGAACAGCGTGGTGACGGCCAGCGAAATCTGCCCGAGCTTGTCTTTCCAGAGCACGCAGACGTAGCCCCAGAAGGTGCGCATCAGCCGAACCGGGTTTTTCTGCTGCGGCGGATAACGCACATGGGTGCGCGGAATCAACAGATTGCAAAGCGCTGCCAGCAGATACACGAAGGCGATCACCAGGATGGCGGCTTCGGCCGGCGTGTGCACCAGGCTGCCGATGACGGAATGGCTGAGCAGCGCGGCGGATACCGACGACGAGATCAGCAGGCCACCCAGCACCGTGCCCAGGATGATGGAGAAGACCGTCAGGCCCTCGATCCAGCTATTGCCCTTGACCAGCATGTGCGGGGGCAGCATTTCGGTGACGATGCCGTACTTGGCGGGGGAGTACGCGGCGGCGCCGATGCCCACGACGGCATAGGCCGCGCACACCAGATAGGTTTGGTATTCAGGGGCGACGCCGATGCTGGCGTACGAGAACATCAGCAGGCAGCCCGCCACCTTCAGGGCGTTGGTGGAGAACATGACGCGGCCCTTGGGAAACGAGTCCGCCAGGGCGCCGACAAAGGCCGCCAGCACCACATAAGCCAGCGCGAACGACCATTTCATCATGGGCGCCAACCAGTCGGGGCCGTGCAGCTCCTGTATCAAGGCGATGGCTGCGATGAACAGCGCATTGTCCGCCAATGACGAGAAGGCCTGCGCGGCCATGACCAGATAAAAACCACGTTTCAAGAATGTCCCCGTTCTTTGGCCAGCGCCCGGCCTGTCAGCGTGAAAATTATGTGTCGTGCCAAAAAGTGTCAGGGAGTATAGCCGGTGCCTTGCCGCGCGCTATTGCGCGTTTGCCCGCGAGTTGACCGTTGCTGACGTTTGGCCAGGGACTGCCTGCGGTATCATACGAGCCATATGTGAGCCGGCCCTTCTTGGGCCGGTTTGCAATCTGTGCGGCAGGTCCGTTAACGCCTTTCGTCAACCCACCCCGTCGTCATCGTACTGTGCGTCTTACTCAGCTAAAACTCGCCGGCTTCAAGTCCTTCGTCGATCCCACCGTGATTCCCGTGCCCAGCCAATTGGTAGGCGTGGTGGGTCCGAACGGCTGCGGAAAGTCGAACATCATCGACGCCGTCCGCTGGGTGCTGGGCGAGGCCAAGGCCTCGGAACTGCGCGGCGAGTCCATGCAGGACGTCATTTTCAACGGCTCGGGTAACCGCAAGCCCGCCGCCCGGGCCTCGGTGGAAATGGTGTTCGACAACAGCGAAGGGCGCGCCGCCGGCCAGTGGAGCACCTACGCCGAAATCGCCGTGCGCCGGGTCCTGACCCGGGACGGCACCAGCAGCTATTTCGTCAATAACCAGCAGGTTCGGCGCCGCGACATTCACGACATCTTCCTGGGCACCGGCCTGGGCGCGCGCGGCTACGCCATTATCGGGCAGGGCATGATCAACCGCCTGATCGAGGCGCGCCCTGAAGAACTGCGGGTGTTCCTGGAAGAAGCGGCCGGCGTGTCGCGCTACAAGGAACGCCGCCGCGAGACCGAAAACCGCTTGTCCGACACGCGTGAAAACCTGACCCGCGTCGAAGACATCCTGCGTGAACTCAATAGCCAGCTTGAAAAGCTGGAGGCCCAGGCCGAAGTTGCCACGCGCTACCGCGAGCTTCAGGCCGACGGCGAAAAGAAGCAGCATTCCCTGTGGTTCCTGAAGGAAACCGGGGCGCGCGAAGAGCGCGCCAAGAAAGCCCAGGAAATGGCGCAGGCCCAGAACGAACTGGAAGCCGCCATTGCCGGTCTGCGGGCGGGCGAGGCTGCGCTGGAATCCCGCCGTCAGGCCCATTACGCGGCCAGCGACGCGGTGCATACCGCGCAGGGCGCGCTATACGAAGCCAACGCCCAGGTCAGCCGCCTGGAAGCCGAAATTCGCCATGTGGTGGATTCCCGCAACCGCCTGCAGTCGCGTCGCGACCAGCTTCAGCAGCAGATCGCGGAATGGACCAGCCAGCGCGAGCATTGCACTGAACAAATCGCTCAGGCCGAAGACGACCTGGCCGCCGCCGCTGCCCGCACCGAAGAGGCGCGCGCCGCCGCGGAAGACGCCCAGGCCGGCCTGCCCTCGGTTGAACAACGCGTGCGCGAAGCCGCGTCCGGCCGCGACGAGATGCGCGCCGCCCTGGCCCGCGTCGAACAGAACCTGGCGCTGGTCGCCCAGACCCAGCGCGACGCCGATCGCCAGATGCAGGTGCTGGAGCAGCGTCGTGAGCGCTTGCAGCAGGAACTGCGTGAGCTGCACGCCCCGGATCCCATCCGCCTGGAACAATTGGCGGGCGACCGCCTGGCCGGCGAAGACCAACTGCAAGAAGCCCAGGAAGAACTGGCTACGCTGGAAGGCCGTGTACCGGAAGCGGATGCCGAGCGCAGCCGCGCCCAGGCCGCCGCGCAGACCGACGCCCAGAACCTGGCTCGCCTTGAGGCCCGCCTGGCGGCCTTGGTGAAGTTGCAGGAAGACGTGCAGAAGCAGGGCGCCCTGGAACCCTGGCTGGCCAAGCACGAGCTTGCCGGGCTGTCGCGCCTGTGGCAGAAGCTGCATGTGGAGCCGGGTTGGGAAACTGCCCTGGAATCCGCGCTGCGCGAACGCATGGCTTCGATGGAAGTGCGCAACCTGGATTGGGCCCGCGCCTTCGCCGAAGACGCGCCGCCCGCCCGCTTGGCGTTTTACCAATTGCCTGTGGCGGCCCCCGTGCCGCCCGCGCCCGCCGGCCTGACTTCGTTGGCCAGCCTGCTGCGCATCACGGATCCCGACCTGCGCACGCTGTTGAATGAATGGCTGGCCGGTATCTACACCGCCACCGACGTCACCCAGGCCCTGGCCATGCGGGCAAGCTTGCCAGCGGGCAGCGCCTGCGTGGTCAAGGCGGGTCACCTGATTGACGCGCACAGCGTCCGCTTTTATGCGCCCGACTCCGAACAGGCCGGCCTCTTGGCCCGCCAGCAGGAAATCGAAAACCTGCAACGCGAGATCAAGGCGCAACAACTGATCGCGGATCAGGCCCGCGCCGCCGTTGCCCGTGCTGAAGCGGCCTGGCAGCAGGTCACGCAGGCCATCGCCCCGGCGCGTACGCGCGTGGCCGAGGTCACGCGCCGGGTGCATGACATCCAGTTGGAGCACTCGCGGCTGCAGCAGCAGGCAGAACAATCCGGTGAACGCGCCTCGCGTCTGCGCCAGGACCTGGAAGAAATCAAGGTCCAGGAAGAAGACTTGCGGGCCACCCGCGAAGAAGCCGAAGCGCGTTTTGAGACGCTGGACGAAGAACTGGCCGAGCATCAGTCGCGCTTTGCCGATGCCGAAATCGATGGCGAAACCCTGGCTGCCCAGGCTGAAGCCGCCCGCACGCGCCTGCGCGAGCTGGAGCGCGCCGCCCAGGAGGCCGAATTCGCCGAGCGCGGCATCCAGGTCCGCATCACCGACCTGCAACGCAATCAGCAATTGGCCGCCGACCAAAGCCAGCGTGGCGCGGTTGAGCTGGAACAACTGATGGGCGATCTGGTCGAGTTGGACGCCTCGGCGTCGCAAGCCGGTTTGCAGGATGCCCTGGAAGCCCGCGCCGAGCGCGAAGAAGCGCTGTCGCGTGCCCGCCAGGAACTGGAAAACCTGGCCGCCTTGCTGCGCGGGGCCGACGAAGACCGCCAGCAGCAAGAGCAAACGCTGGAACCGCGCCGTGCGCGCATCATGGAACTGCAATTGCAGGAACAGGCCGCCCGCCTGGCCGAAGAGCAGTTCACCGAGCAATTGAACGCGCGCGAAGTCGACCGCGAGGCGCTCGCCCAAGACCTGGCCAATCAGCCGGACGAATGGCGCCGCGCCAGTTGGCTGCAACAGGAAGTGGGGCGGATCTCGCGCCAGATCGAATCGTTGGGCTCGGTCAACCTGGCGGCTTTGGACGAACTGAATACGTCGCGCGAACGCAAGGGCTTCCTGGATTCGCAACACCAGGACTTGATGACCGCCATCGAGACCCTGGAAGACGCCATCCGCAAGATCGACCGCGAAACGCGCGAGCTGCTGCAAGAGACGTTCAACATCGTGAACGGCCACTTCGGCGAACTCTTCCCCAAGCTCTTTGGCGGGGGCGAGGCCAAGCTCAGCATGACCGGCGAAGAAATCCTGGACGCGGGCGTGCAGGTGATGGCGCAGCCCCCCGGCAAGCGCAACAGCACGATCCACCTGCTTTCCGGTGGCGAAAAAGCGCTGACCGCAACCGCGCTGGTGTTTGCGCTGTTCAAGCTGAACCCGGCGCCGTTCTGCCTGCTCGATGAGGTGGACGCGCCGTTGGACGACGCCAATACGGAACGCTATGCGAACCTGGTCGCCAACATGAGCGAACAAACCCAATTCCTTTTCATTTCGCACAACAAGATCGCCATGCAGATGGCCAAGCAACTGATCGGCGTAACCATGCAAGAGCAAGGGGTTTCGCGTATCGTTGCGGTAGACATAGATTCGGCCGTGCAAATGATGGCCTCCGAAGCGGCATAAACCCTCTATTTAGAATGGCGCCGCCCCCCGGCGCGGGATGTACACATGAGTGATTTGCAGATCGGGCTGATAGCCCTGGGCGTCTTGCTGATACTGCTGGTGTTGGGATTCAACTGGTGGCAGGACCGGCGCGTCCGGCGCAAGATGCAAAGCCATTTCCCCACCTCTGAACAGGACCCGCTGCTGGGCGCGGGCGCCGCTGCCGGCGCCGCGTCGGCAACGGCCGGTGCAAGTCGGCGCGAACCCGGCATGGGCGCGGACGCGCCGCGCGCGCAGCCGGGCCAGCCGGCGCCGGTGGATCCGGGCAGCGATGCGGACGACGCCGAAGAGCCTGATCCCGCCTGCGAAGTGGTCATTGAAATCAACTTCGCCGAGCCCGTGCGTGGCGCCGACCTGCTGCCCTATATGCAAAGCCTGCGTCACGTGGGCCGCAAGCCCATGCGCGTGTTCGCCGAAACCGACCAGCGCCGCCACCGTGCGCGCGTGCATGCCGGCGAGTCCTATGCATCGATGCAATTGGCCGTCTTGCTGGCCAACCGCAGCGGCCCGCTGACCGCCATCGAATGGTCGCAGGCCTGGGCGCGTGCGCAAGACATGGCCGAACGATTCGACGCCACCATTGAAGGACCGGACCAGCAAGCCGTGCTGGAGCAGGGCGCCAGGCTGGACGACACCTGCGCCGCGCTGGACACCCAAGTGGGCTTGACCTTGTTGCTGGGTGCGGCCCAGCCGGCGGCGGAAGTGCTTGCCGTGGCCCGCGATACCGGTTTCCTGGCCGACGGCAATCGTTTGGCCTGGCCCGCTGAAAACGGCGTCACCCGCTTCACCCTGTCGCGCGCCGACGGCGCGGCCTTCGACGCGGGCATGGGTGGCGTGGAACGCCTCTACCTGCTGTTGGACGTGCCCTGCGCGCCGGCCGACAAGCGCGCCTTTGGCCGCATGGTGGACGTGGGCCGCGACCTGGCCGCGCGCCTGCGCGCGGAACTGGTCGATGATCAGGGCAAGCCGCTGGCGGAAGGCTCGGAGACCGTTATCGACGAACGCCTGCAAGTGCTGTTCGAACAGCTTGAACAAGCGGGCCTGCCCGCCGGAAGCGAGCGTGCTCAGCGGGTGTTTGCGTAAATGAGCGGCGCGTCTGGTGAAGTCAACCCCGCGGAAACCGCGGCTCGGCTGCGTGCCGAGATCGAGCAGCACAACGTTCGCTACTACGTCTACGACGAGCCTTCGATTTCGGATGCCGAATACGACGGCTTGATGCGGCAGCTTGAAGCCCTTGAGGCCGAGCATCCTGAGCTGGTCACGCCCGAATCCCCCACGCAGCGCGTGGGCGCGGCCCCGGTGTCGGCGTTCGGCAGCGTGCGCCATGCGGTGCCGATGCTGTCGTTGAACAACGCGTTCGACGAAGAAGAGGTCGTGGCGTTCGACCGCCGCGTAACAGACACTTTGCGCGGTGCTGGTCTTCTGGGACCGGCGCAGCAGGCCGATTATTTCTGCGAACTGAAGCTGGACGGGCTCGCGATCAGCTTGCGCTACGAAGACGGCCGGCTGGTTCAGGCCGCCACGCGCGGCGACGGCCAGACAGGTGAGGACGTCACCTCCAACATCCGCACAATCAAGGCGATACCGCTGCAGCTACAGGGCGCCGCGCCCAAGGTGCTGGAAGTGCGCGGCGAGGTGCTGATGAATCGCGCCGACTTCGAAAAATTGAACGTGGCGCAGGCCAAGCGTGACGAAAAAGTTTTCGTCAATCCGCGCAATGCCGCGGCCGGCAGCCTGCGCCAACTGGACCCTCGCATCACCGCCAAACGGCCGTTGCGTTTCTTCGCCTACGGTTGGGGCGAGGTGCAGGGCTTGCCCGGCAAGCAAGGCGGTCTGTTTGACGAGGCAACGGCTGGCGCCGGCCAGGCGTCGCAGTTGCCCGAAGCTTCGCACGGAGCCATGCTGGCCTGGCTGCACGCCCTGGGCCTGCCCGTGAACCTTAAGCACAACCACCGTGCCAAGGGCGCCGAAGGCTTGATGGCGTTCTACGCCCAGGTGGGCGCAATGCGTGCCAGCTTGCCCTACGACATCGACGGCGTTGTCTATAAGGTGGATTCGTTGCCGGCGCAGAAGGTGCTGGGTTTTGTGGCGCGCGCGCCGCGCTTCGCCCTGGCCCATAAGTTCGCCGCCGAGGAAGCCACGACCACGCTGCTGGACATCGAAGTCCAGGTCGGCCGCACCGGTGCCATCACCCCGGTGGCGCGCCTGAAGCCGGTGTTCGTGGGGGGCGTGACGGTCACTAACGCCACGCTGCATAACGAAGACGAAATCCGCCGCAAGGACGTGCGCAAAGGCGACACGGTCATCGTGCGCCGAGCCGGCGACGTCATCCCCGAAGTGCTGGGCCCCGTGCTTGAAAAGCGGCCCGACGACGCACAGGAATTCGTCATGCCCACGGCCTGCCCGGTCTGCGGCTCGGCCATCGAACGGCTTGAAGACGAAACCATTGCGCGCTGCACGGGCGGCTTGTTCTGCGGCGCCCAGCGCAAGCAGACCCTGTGGCACGCGGCCAGCCGCAAGGCGCTGGATATCGAAGGCCTGGGTGAAAAGTTGGTGGATCAGTTGGTGGACAGCGGCCGGGTCAAGACCCTGGCTGACTTGTACAGCCTGCGTCCGCTGGAACTGGTGGGCCTGGACCGCATGGGCCAGAAGTCCGCCGACAATTTGGTAGCGGCCATCGACAAGGCGCGTGCTCCCGGCTTGAACCGCCTGTTGTTCGCGTTGGGCATCCGTCATGTTGGAGAAACCACCGCGCGTGACGTCGCCCGGCATTTCGGCAGTATTGACGCCATCATGGACGCCGATGAAGATGCACTGTCGTCGGTGCCGGACGTGGGCCCGGTGGTGGCGGCATCCATCCGCCGCTTTTTTGCCGAGCAGCACAACCGCGACGTGATCGAGCAATTGAAGGAGCAGGGGGTCAACCCCGTGGCCGAAGCCGTGCCGCAAAGCACGACGCTGGCGGGCAAGACCTTTGTGCTGACCGGCACCTTGCCCAACTGGACGCGCGAAGAAGCGTCGATGCACATCCAGGCGGCGGGTGGCAAGGTCAGCGGGTCGGTGTCCAAGAAAACCGCGTATCTGGTGGCTGGCGTCGAGGCGGGCAGCAAGCTCACCAAGGCGCAAGAACTGGGCGTGACCGTGCTGGACGAAGATGCATTGAAAGAACTGCTGGGCATGTCGTAGCCGGACGTGATCAAAAGACGGTAGATCAAGGGCAGTAGACCAACGCGCAAATCAAAAAGCTGCACGCTCCAAGGCGTGCAGCTTTTTTTTGGTTTTAACGCACGATCCGCACGGGCGAAAAAAAACTGCCCGCATCGGCAGGCAGTTTCGGGTCTACGGCAGGCTTACTGGATCTTGGCCTTGTCGCGCAGTTGCTTCTGGTAGTCGGCCAGGGTTTGCTGGCGCAGCATTTCTTCCAGTTGCGGACGCACTTGGTCCAGCGGCGGGAATTCCACCGGGCGGGTGTCGTCCACCTTGATGATGTGCCAGCCGAACTTGGTTTGCACCGGCTTGTCGACCAGTTCACCCTTCTTCAATTGGGTCACGGCTTGAGCGAACGGCTGGACGTAGTTGGTCGGGGGAGCCCAACCCAGATCGCCACCCTTTTCGGCGCTGCCAGGGTCCTTCGAGTTTTTCTTGGCCAGGTCGTCGAACTTGTTCTTGTTGCTCTTGATCTGGGCCAGCAGGTCATTGGCCGTCTTCTCGTCTTCAACGAGGATGTGACGGACCTTGTATTCCATCTTGCCGGCTTGTTCCTGCTTGATCTTCTCGTATTCAGCAGTGACCTTGGCGTCCGACACCGGGTGCTTGGCCAGGTAGTCGGCCATCAGGGCGCGAACCAGGATGCCTTGGCGGGCCAATTCGATTTCCGTCTGAACGTCGGCTTGCTTGGCGATGCCGCTGGATTCGGCGGCTTGCACGAAGATCTGGCGGTTGATCATTTCTTGCTTGACCTGTTCGCGCAGTTGCGGCGAATCGGTGGCGCCCTGGCTAACCAGCAGCTTGACGAATTGATCCAAATTCTTTTGCGGAATGGCCTTGCCGTTAACGGTGGCCACGTTCTGCGCGAAAGCAGGCACGGCGATGACGCAGGCCGCAGCCAGCATGACGATGCGTTTCATGAATATCCTTTTACTTTCTATTTGGGAGCCTGGGCATCTAGCGCAAGCGCATGAATCGGATAGGGGATCAAATCTTGCAAATGATGATACACCAGCCTATGTCGCGCTACGGCGGAGAGCCCCGTGAAGCAAGGCGCTACGATGTGCACGCGATAGTGGCCGGCGCCGTTTTTACTGCCTTCGTGGCCGGCATGCAAATGCGAGTCGTCCAGGATGTCCAGCGTGACGGGGTCCAGGGCGGCCAGGCGCTCCCGGATCAGGGCAATGCGGTCGGTGGTGTCTGACATGGCGGCAATATGAAAGTTCCGGCGCGCACGCTTGGCGATGCGCGCCGATTATTGGACCGGCTGATGCCGTCTATGGCGGATCAGGGCTTGCTAGGCGGGGTGTCCGAGCTGGCGTTTTCGTCGGTTTGGATATGTTTGCCCAGCCAGACCGATTGCCCGATTACGAAGACGATCATCAGGCCCATCAGGCCAAAGGCCTTGAAGCTGACCCATTGCGACTCGGTGAAATGGCCCGAGAACGCCACATACAGGTTCAGCGCGCCAGCCACCAGGAAGAAGGCTGCCCAGACCAGGTTGAGCTTGTCCCATGCCGCATCGGGCAGTTGAATCTGCTTTTCCATCAGGCGACGGATCAGGTTGCGGCCGAAAAACAGGCGGGCGATCACCAGCGCGCCGCCGAACAGCCAGTACAGCACCGTGGGCTTCCACTTGATGAAAACATCGCTGTGCAGCCAGATGGTGGCGCCGCCGAAGACCAGGATGACGGTCAGGTTCACCCAGTGCATGGCTTCGGTGGGGCGGCCCGTTACCTTTAACCAGACAATCTGCAACACGGCGGCCGCCATGGCGACGGCCGTGGCGGTGAAGATGTCCGTGTACCGATAGGCAATGAAGAACAGGAACAGCGGGAACAGGTCGAACAGAAACTTCTTCATTCAGTTTTCTATGGGTTCAAACGTCATCGACAGGGAATTGATGCAATAGCGCAGTCCGGTGGGTGGCGGGCCGTCGGGAAAGACGTGGCCCAGATGCGAATCGCAGACGTTGCACAGCACTTCCGTGCGGACCATGCCGTGGGTGGTGTCGCGTTCTTCGCGCACCAGTTCAGGGTCCAGCGCCTGGAAGTAGCTGGGCCAGCCACAGCCGGCGTCGAATTTGGTGTCGGATGCGAACAGGGCCGTGCCACAGCCCACGCAGCGGTAAATGCCCGGCGTGGTCGTATCCCAGTAACGCCCGGTGAATGCGCGTTCGGTACCTTTTTGACGGGTGACCACGTATTCTTCGGGGGAAAGTTGTGCGCGCCATTCGGCGTCGGATTTGCGTACTTTTTCCATATCAGCTCTTGGAGTCCCGATGCCCGAAATGGTTCGGGCATAATCCCGCCCCATGTTAATCGAGTTTGACCAGGCGGTAGTGACGACGCCCCAGGCGGAAGTGTTGCGCGGGGTGAGCGTGACGCTGGCCGAACGCCGCATCGGTATTGTCGGCCCCAATGGTGCGGGCAAGAGCACGCTGGCGCGCCTGGTCAACGGCCTGGTGACGCCATCTGCGGGCAGCGTGCGTGTCGACGGCCTGGATACTCGCCACGACTTGAAGGCCGTGCGCCGCCGCGTGGGCTTCGTATTTCAGAACCCGGAAAACCAGATCGTGTTTCCGATCGTGCGCGAAGACCTGGCGTTTGGCCTGAAGCGCCTGGAACCCGACAAGGCGCGGCGCGAATCACGCATCGACAGCCAATTGAACGCGCTGGGCGTGGGCCACCTGGCCGACCGCAGCAGCCACACGCTGTCGGGCGGCGAACGTCAACTGGTGGCGCTGGCGGCGGTGCTGGTCATGGAGCCGGCGCTGGTCGTCTTTGACGAACCGACCACGCAATTGGACCTGCGCAACCGCAACCGGGTCCGCCATGCCATTGCCGCGCTACCCCACGACGCCATTGTCGTCAGCCACGATCTGGAATTGCTGGAAGACTTTGACCGGGTGCTGGTGGTGCGCGACGGCACGATTGCCGCCGATGACACTCCCGCCGCGGCCTTGCGCTGGTACCGGGAGCACTGCGCATGATCGAACCGCTTTATGTTGCCGGCGGCTCGGCGCTGCACCGGCTGCCTGCCTGGTTGAAGCTTGCCGCGCTGGTGGCGGCGGGGGCGGGTCTGTTCGTGCTGCGCGACCCGCGCTGGCTGGGTGCGGCGTTCGCGGCGGCGGCCCTGCTGGTGTGGTCGACCGGCGTGTCGGCGGCTGCCGTCTGGCGGCAGGTGCGCGGGCTGTTGTGGGTGTTGCTGGCGGTGGGGCTGTTCACGGGCCTGTTCCAAGGCTGGATGGAAGCCTTGGCGGTGGTGCTGCGTGTGGGCGCGATGGTGGGCTTGGCGCTGGCGGTAACGCTGGCGACCCGCACCTCGGACCTGATCGCTGTCTGCGAACGCGCCTTGATGCCGCTGGAACGCATCGGGCTGGTCGACGCCGGCAAGGTGGCGCTGGCCTTGGCGCTGGCATTGCGTTTCGTACCCGAAATCTGGCGCAACTTTCACGAGATCCGCGAAGCCCAGGCCGCGCGCGGCTTGGGGGCTCATCCGGTGGCGTTGATTGTGCCGCTGATTGTGTTGACCTTGAAACGCGCCCAGGAAGTGGCGGAAGCCATCGATGCGCGTAGTCTCTGAGCTGCCCGCACACCGGTACTCCCACGCCGTATTGATTCCATAAAGGTGAACCCATGAAATCCCACAATACCGTGCTGATCGCGCTGTTCGCGGCGTTGATCGTCGTCCTGAGCCTGATTCCGCCGATTCCCTTGCCGGGTATTCCGGTGCCAATTACCTTGCAGACGCTGGGCGCCATGCTGGCCGGCGCCATGCTGGGCCCGCTGCGCGGGGCGCTGGCTTGCCTGCTCTATCTGGGTTTGGCGGCCATCGGGCTGCCTGTGCTGCCCGGCGGACGCGGTGGCCTGGGCGCGTTCCTGGGGCCGACGGGCGGTTTCCTGGTGGGCATGGTGGTGGGCGCCTTGGTGATCGGCTGGCTGGCGCGTATGTTGCCGGCACGCGCAACCCAGGATTGGGCCAAGCTTGGCGGTTACGTGGTCGCTTGCGTGGTGGGCGGCATTCTGGTCGTGTATGCCTTCGGGGTGCCGTGGCTGGCGTCGGTCACCAAGATGGGCTTGCCCAAGGCGGCGGTGGCGGTGGCAGTGTTCTTGCCGGGCGATCTCATCAAAGCCGTGATTGCAGCGTGGGTGGCGTCACGGGTGGAGCGCGTCTGGCCGATGTTGGGTCGTTAGCCGCCGCGCCGGGGCGTCGTCCGGGATTCGCCGGGTGACAGGACCGTAACCCGGCACCGACTGGCTTTGCGGCATGCTGCGATTTCCAAGGGAATCCCCCAACTGACGGGCCGAAACGTTTTCAAGTACAAGTTCGCCATTAACGAATGCGTTTGCTAAATCAATGTTTCCGCAGCACATCAGGGATTTACCGTAGTTGCGCGACGTCATTTGATACTGTTTTAACCCTATAATATTTTTTTCTGTATAACTTTAACTAGGCTCGCTTCGCCTCAACCGAGGCACATAAGAGCCATCACAGGAGACAAAAATATGCGCAAGCACTTCGGCTTGTCCGCGGCGGCTGCCGCTTTCGCCTTGGCCGTGCCGCTCCTGGCGAGCGCCCAGGTCAAGGTCGGCGTAACGGTGTCCAGCACCGGCCCGGCCGCCTCGCTGGGTATCCCCGAACGCAATACCGTGGCGCTGCTGCCCAAGGAAGTGGCCGGCCAGAAGATCGAGTGGATCGTCCTGGACGATGCCACCGATACCACCCAAGCCGTCAAGAACTCTCGCAAGCTGGCCACCGACGACAAGGTCGATGTGCTGATCGGCACGTCCGTGACGCCGGGTTCGCTGGCCATGGTCGACGTGGCCGCTGAAGCCAAGGTGCCGATGATCAGCGTGGCCGCCAGCGCCAAGATTGTGGAACCCGTGGACGACAAGCGCCGCTGGGTCTTCAAGACCCCGCAGAACGACGCGCTGATGGCCGGCGCCCTGGCTGACGCCATGGCCAAGTCCAAGGTCAAGACCCTGGGCTTCATCGGTTTTGCCGACGCCTACGGCGACGGCTGGCTGGACGTGATGCAAAAGGCCGCCAAGGCCAAGGGCATCGAAATCGTCGCCATCGAAAAATACAGCCGTACCGACACCAGCGTGACGGGTCAGGTACTCAAGCTGGTCGGCGCAAAGCCGGACGCCATCCTGATCGCCGGCGCCGGCACCCCGTCGGCCTTGCCGCAAAAGGAACTGAAGGCCCGCAACTACGGCGGCACCATCTACCAAACGCACGGCGCCGCCAACAACGACGTGCTGCGCGTCTGCGGCAAGGACTGCAATGGCATGTACCTGCCGGCCGGTCCGCTGCTGGTCGCCGCCCAATTGCCCGATTCGAACCCGGTCAAGAAGTCGGCCCTGGCTTATGTCGAGACCTATGAAAAGGCCAACGGCGCCAACTCCACCAACACGTTCGGCGGCCACATGTGGGATGCCGGCCAATTGGTCGTGGCCGCGTTGCCCGTGGCGCTGAAGACGGGCGCCAAGCCCGGCACGCCGGAATTCCGGGCCGCCATGCGCGACGCCCTGGAAGGCGTGAAGAATCTGGCTGCGTCGCAGGGCGTGTTCAATATGTCGCCCACCGACCACGCTGGCTTCGACGAACGTTCGCGCGTCATCGTCAAGGTCGAAAACGGCAAGTGGGTCTATCAGCCCGACCTGTAATTTCTCCAGGTTTGCCCGATCCACGGATGTGCAACGCGAAGGGGGCGCCAGTGGCTGGCGCTTGCCTTGCGGCGCCTGAGCAATGCTTCGCACCGGCCTTTCCGGCCGGTGTGTCGTATCAGTGTTCCGGGCGGGGCCGGAACACCAAGAATCAATAAGGTTGTTAGATGGATTCCACAATTGCGCTGATCCTGCTGCAAGACGGTGTCGTCAACGGCGCTATCTATGCCCTCCTGGGCATGGCTCTGGTGCTGGTTTTCGCCGTTACGCGCGTCATTTTCATTCCCCAGGGTGAGTTCGTGGCGTTCGGCGCCCTGACCCTGGCCATGCTGGTCGACGGCAAAATGCCGGGCACGGCCTACCTGCTGCCGCTGCTGGGCGCCTTGTGCCTGGCGATGGAGCTGGTGCGTGCGATACGTACCCGCAACTTCGCCGGCCTGCCCAAAACGTTCTTGATCAGCGTCGTTCTGCCGCTGGCGTTGTTCTGGTTGACCAAGCACTACACCGCGCCCGACAACTCGTTGTGGCTGAACATGCTTTTGACGCTGTTGCTGGTGATCCCGATGGGGCCGATGGTCTATCGCATCGTCTATCAACCCCTGGCCGAAGCCACGGTGCTGGTGCTGCTGATCGTCTCGGTCGCCGTGCACTTCGCGCTGACCGGCCTGGCGCTGGTGTTCTTCGGCGCGGAAGGCTGGCGCACGCCGCCGTTCGTCAGCGGGCAAGTCGACTTCGGCTTCATGACCTGGTCCGCGCAGAGCCTGTTCGTGGTGGCCACCTGCGGGCTGCTCATCACCGCGCTGTGGTTGTTCTTCGGCAAGACGCTCTATGGGCGCGCGCTGCGCGCCACGGCCGTGAACCGTCGCGGCGCGCGCCTGGTGGGCATCAGCACCACCATGTCCGGCAGCCTGACCTTCACGTTGGCCACCGCCATTGGCGCCATGTCCGGCATGTTGATCGCGCCCATCACCACCGTGTATTACGACACCGGCTTCCTGATCGGCCTGAAGGGCTTTGTGGGCGCCATCATCGGCGGCCTGGCCAGCTACCCCGTGGCCGCCGCCGGTTCGCTGTTGGTGGGCGTGCTGGAATCGTTCTCGTCCTTCTGGGCCAGCGCCTATAAGGAAGTGATCGTCTTTACCTTGATTATCCCGGTTCTGGTCTGGCGTTCGTTCAGCACCCATCACGTGGACGAAGAGGAATAACCGCCATGAATCGCATTCTGCTCGCTGTATTCATCGTCGTCCTGGCGGGCCTGCCCTTGCTGCCGGTCACGCCCGAATTCTGGGTGACGCAACTCAATTACATCGGCTTGGCCAGCTTGGTCGTGCTGGGCCTGGTGCTGCTGACCGGCGTGGGGGGGTTGACGTCGTTCGGCCAGGCCGCTTTCGTGGGCCTGGGCGCCTACACCACGGCGTTCCTGACCACGCAGTACGACGTGTCGCCCTGGCTGGCGCTGCCCACCGGCCTGGTGCTGACTGCCGTCGTCGCCTACCTGCTGGGCGCGATCACCCTGCGCCTGTCCGGCCACTACCTGCCGCTGGGCACCATTGCATGGGGCCTGTCCTTGTACTTCCTGTTCGGCAACATCGACTGGCTGGGCAAGCACGACGGTATTGCCGGCATCGAGCCCATCAGCATTTTCGGGGTGTCGCTGGCCAGCGGCCGCAACATCTATTACCTGATCTGGGTATTCGTGCTGCTGGCGCTGTGGGCCACCCGCAACCTGCTCAATTCGCGTCCGGGTCGCGCCATCCGCGCCTTGAAGAGCGGCGCGGGCATGGCTGAATCCATGGGCGTGAACACTGCTGCCTACAAGGTCGTTATCTTCGTCTGGGCGGCCTTGCTGGCCTGCATTTCGGGCTGGCTCTACGCGCACATGCAGCGCGCCGTCAGCCCCAGCCCGTTTGGCGTCAACTACGGCATTGAATACCTGTTCATGGCGGTGGTGGGCGGCGCGGGCTACGTCTGGGGCGCCTTGCTGGGTTCCGGCGTCATCCTGGTGCTGAAAGACCAGTTGCAGAACTGGCTGCCCAAGCTGCTGGACACCAACGCCAACTTCGAGATGATCGTTTTCGGCGTGCTGCTGATCCTGATGCTGCAATACGCACGCAATGGTCTGTGGCCCATCCTGGCGGGCTGGTGGAGCAGCATTACCGGCGCCGACGGCTCGCGCCGCAACCTTGCGCCGCCTGCCGCCGCGCCGGCTTTGCCGACTCGCGCGCGGCCCCAAGCCGGGCAGGTGGTGTTGGAAGTGGACGCCATCCGCAAGGAATTCGGCGGCCTGGTCGCCGTGAACGACATCACGTTCAAAGTCAGCTCGGGCGAGATCATGGGCCTGATCGGCCCCAATGGCGCGGGCAAGAGCACGACCTTCAACCTGATCAGCGGCGTGTTGCCGGTGACGCGCGGCAAGGTCACATTCATGGGGCAGCGCATCGACAGCCGCTCGGCGCGCGAGATCGCCAAGCTGGGGGTGGGCCGCACGTTCCAACACGTGCAGCTGCTGCCGGGCATGACCGTGCTGGAAAACGTGGCATTGGGCGCGCACTTGCGTTCCGACGTGGGCGTGCTGGCTGGCGCCTTGCATTCGGATCGCGCCCGCGAGGCGCAACTGCTGCATGAAGCCGCCGAGCAGATCAAGCGCGTTGGCTTGGGCGAATACCTGTACGAACAGGCGGGCAACCTGGCGCTGGGCCAACAACGCATCCTGGAAATTGCGCGCGCCCTGGCGTCCGACCCGGTGCTGCTGTTGCTGGACGAGCCCGCCGCCGGCCTGCGCTACAAGGAAAAGCAAGACCTGGCGCGCGTGCTGGAGCAACTGCGCTCGGAAGGCATGAGCATTTTGCTGGTCGAACACGATATGGATTTTGTGATGCGCCTGACCAACCACCTGGTGGTGATGGACTTCGGCACCAAGCTGGCCGAAGGCGTGCCCGCCGATGTGCAAAAGAACCCGGCTGTGCTGGAAGCTTATCTGGGCGGCATCGACGACGACCTGCCCGAAGCGGATCAGGCAAAGCCCGTGTCCGCAGGAGGTGTGCAATGAGCGCAACGCAATCGCCCGTGCTGGAAGTCAGCAACCTGTCGGCCCGTTATGGCAAGGTTGGCGCGCTGGTCGGCGCGTCCTTGACCGTGCCGGCCGGCAGCATCGTTACCGTGATCGGCGCCAACGGCGCCGGCAAATCCACCATGCTGAACGCCATGATGGGGTCCTTGCCGCAAACCGGCCATGCGGCCGGCAGCGTGCAATACGCCGGCACCGACGTGTCCGGCTGGCAGGTCGAGCGCCGCGTGGCGGCCGGCATGTCGCTGGTGCCCGAGCGCCGCGAATTGTTCGGCACCATGTCCGTCGAAGACAACCTGCTGCTGGGTGGCTTTCGCCGCTATCGCGCCCGCGAGGCCGGCTGGCGCGATACGCTGAATGAAGTGTTTGAACTGTTCCCGCGCTTGCGCGAACGCCGTGGGCAACAGGCCGGCACCTTGTCGGGCGGCGAACGCCAGATGCTGGCCGTGGGCCGCGCGCTGATGGCCAAGCCCACCTTGCTGATGCTGGACGAACCCAGCCTGGGCCTGGCGCCGCGCATCGTGCGCGAGATCTTCCACATCATTGCGCGCCTGCGCGAAACCGGCGTGGCTATCTTGCTGGTCGAGCAAAACGCCCGCGCGGCGCTGCAAGTGGCGGACTACGGCTACGTGCTGGAAACCGGTGAAGTCATCCTGCATGGCCCGGCGCGCGAACTTGCCGGTGACCCGAAGGTGATCGAAAGCTATCTGGGGCTGGGCAAGGGCGCCGAAAAGGACTGAACCAAACCCCGAGCCAACTTTCTGGCTAGTTCGATGGCCAATAAAAATGCCGCGACCCGGATTCGGATCGCGGCATTTTTTTCACCCCGCGAGTTTTGCGGGGCTAGGCCTATGCTTACTTGCGGCCGGTGCTTTCCGCGTAGTCCATATACAGCTTGTGCGCGCGACGGGCCATGGGGCCGTACTCCAGCGCGCGGTCCTCCACGCGGTTCACATGGACCACCTTGCCGTAGTTGCCGGACGAGAACACTTCGTCAGCGTCTTCGATGTCGGCGCGGGTCAGGCTGCGTTCCTGCACCTCGACCCCGTCGGCTTGCAGCAGGGCCAGCACACGGCGGCGCGTGATGCCGTTCAGGAAGGTGCCGTTGTCCACGGGCGTGGAAACCACGCCGTTCTTCGCGATCCACAGATTGCTGGTGGCGAACTCGGCAATATTGCCCGCGCCGTCCAGCATGATGGCGTTGTCGAAACCCTTGTCGGCGGCTTCGCGGATGGCGCGTTGGCCGTTGGGATACAGGCACGACGCCTTGGCGTCGGTGGGGGCCATGTTCGGCCACGAGCGCGCGTAGCTGGAAAAGCAGGCCGAAAAGCCAAGTTCGCCCGGCATCGGCACCTTGAACACGTGCAATACGAACTGGGTCTTGTCGGCATCCGGCAGCAGGAAGCCGTCGGCGCAATAGAACATCGGCTTGATGTAGAGCTCAGTGCCGGCGGGGAATTTGGCCACGGCTTCCAGGCACAGCTTCTGGATGTCTTCCCAGCCAATCTGCGGCTTCATCAGCATCTTTTCGGCCGAACGCACGACACGCTGGCAGTGCAGGTCCAGGTCAGGCGTGAGGCCACGGAAGGCCCGCGCACCGTCAAAAACCATGCTGGCCATCCAGAAGGCGTGGTCGGCCGGGCCGAGCAGTTTGGGGTTTTCAGTGGTCCAGTGACCGTCGTGCCAAAACAGGGCGTCCATGTTGGAATCTTCCTTCGCTTGAATCGGGGGGCGCCGACTTGGCGCCGAAACGTCAGGATACAGGAGGCGGCTGGCGTCAGCGGCCGGCCGCCTTTGGAAAATCTACTCCTTTTGCAGCGCCGCCTGCACGCGGTCCGCCACGTCCGCGGGCATCCATTGCCGCCAGACCTGGCCGTACTGTTTCAGGAAATAGCGCGCCGCGTCTTCGGGTTCCTTACCTTCGTTTTCCAGCCAGCCCAGCGTGGCGTCGATGGCGTCGTCAGGCACCGTCAGCTTGGTGAGGAATTCGGTGACCTTCGGCGCCTGCTTGGCAAACGCCGCATTGACGCCGGTGACCACGGGGTTGGGCTTGAATTCCGTGGCGACGGGGTTGGCGCACTTGGGGTCAGTCATGCAGGTGTAGGCGGTCTGGTCGAAGGCGGGGAGTTCCAGCTTCACCAGGTCCAGCGCGCCGACCAGCGAAGTGGGCGTCCAGTAATAGAAGACGATGTCGCGCTTGCGCTTGTAGGCCGACACGATGGCGGCCTTCTGCGCGGCGCCGGAGCCCGGCGCGAACAGCGAATAATCCTTGTCCAGCTTCAGCGCGCGCAGCAGATTGTCGTTCAGGGTGCCGCAGGCCCAGCCGGCTGGGCAGCCATAGATGCGGCCGCGTCCCGGGTCTTCGGGGTCGATGAATACCTCTTTGAAGCGCGTCAGGTCAGAGGCGGACTTCAAGTCGGGATGGCGCTCGGCCGTGTAGCGCGGGATATACCAGCCTTCGCCTGCGTCGTACACATGGCCCACGCCCAGCACCTTGCCGCTGGCCAGCGCCTTCTTCCAGGCGCCTTCGATCTGGCCGGGCCAGACTTCTGGCGTCACGTCCACGTCACCGCGCTGCAATGCCGCCAGCATCGGCAGCGTTTCGCCGATTTCAACGGTGGTCTTGCAACCGTAGCCGTGCTCCAGCACGTAGCGTTCGATGCCGGCCAGCACCAGGTTGGACTCCCAGTTCAGGCCGCTGAAGCGGACTGGGCGGTCGACTTCACAAGTTGGGGCGGAGGGTGGGGAGGCGGCTGCCGCGGGGGCGATAAACGCCGCGGCCAATGCAACTGCGCCAAGAACGGGGGCAAACGGATGCGGGTTGCGCATGGTCAGGCACCTGTGGAGTGGGGTGCGTTTTATTGTAAGCGTGGAAACCGGCGCCAAATGCCAACGGGGCCGCGTGATGCGACCCCGTTGAAATCGTGCGTTGTGGTTCAGGCGCGAGCGGCGCGGCGCTTGTCGATGAACGCGCCTAGCTCGCCCACGATGCCGCGCCGGAACGCCAGCACGCAGATCACGAAGATCAGGCCGATCACGATGGTGACGGATTCACCCAGGCGCAGGAACCATTCCACGCCGGTCAGGTTGGCCATCATCTGGCCGAAGTCGCCGACCTTGTTCTCCAGCAGCACCACGATGAAGGCGCCCAGAATGGGGCCGGTCAAGGTGCCCAGCCCGCCGATCAGCGTCATCAGGATGACCAGCCCGGACATCTGCCAGGTGGCGTCCGACAGGGTGGCCGATACGAACACCAGCGTCTTGGTGGCGCCTGCCAGTCCGGCCAGTGCGGCCGACAGGACAAAGGCCAGCAGCTTGAAGCGATCGACGTCATAGCCCAGCGAAATGGCGCGCGGCTCGTTTTCGCGCAGCGCTTGCAGCACCTGTCCGAACGGTGAATTCACCGTGCGCCAGATGATGAAATAGCCGATGACGAAGATGGCCATCACCAGGTAGTACAGGTTGATGTCCTTGGACAGGTCGATGAACCCGAACAGGGTGCCGCGTGGCACGCTTTGCAGGCCGTCTTCGCCGCCAGTGAAGCTGGCCTGCAGGAAGAAGAAGAAGACCATTTGCGCCAGCGCCAGCGTGATCATGGCGAAGTAGATGCCGCTGCGCCGGATGGCGATCGCGCCCATGGCCAGCCCCAAGAGCGCCGCCACGCCCACGCCGAACAGCAGGCCGATTTCGGTGGGAAAGCCCCAGACCTTCATCGCATGCCCGGCCGCGTAGGCCGCGCTGCCCAGGAAGGCCGCATGCCCGAACGACAGCAGACCGGTAAACCCCAGCAGCAAGTTGAATGCGCAGGCGAAAAGCGCGTAGCACATGATCTTCATGACGAAGATCGGGTACACCCCAAGAAAGGGAAGAGCGGCCACCACGACGGCCAGTACCGCATAGCCCAGGAATTGACGATTCATTTTTCTTTTCCGAACAGCCCGGCCGGGCGGATCAACAGAACAATGGCCATGATGATGAACACGACGGTGCTGGAGGCTTCGGGCCAGAACACCTTTGTCAGTCCTTCAATCACACCCAGGCCCAGACCAGTGACGATGGCGCCCATGATGGACCCCATGCCGCCAATCACGACCACGGCGAACACGACGATGATGAGGTTGGACCCCATCAGCGGAGAAATCTGCAGCACGGGCGCCGCCAACACGCCGGCAAAGCCCGCCAGCGCCACGCCGAAACCATAGGTCAGCGTGATCATGCGAGGTACGTTCACGCCGAAAGCCTCGACCAGGCGCGGGTTTTCGGTGCCGGCGCGCAGCAGGGCGCCCAGGCGGGTGCGTTCGATCACGAACCAGGTCGCCATGCAGACCACCACCGACGCCACCACGACCCAGCCGCGGTAGTTCGGCAGGATCATGAAGCCCAGGTTGGTCGCGCCGCGCAGCGCATCGGGTGTGGGGTAGGGTTGGCCCGACACGCCGTAGAAGCTGCGGAACAGCCCCTCGATCAGCAAGGTCAGCCCGAAGGTCATCAGCAGCCCGTAAAGGTGGTCCAGCTTGTACAGGTGCTTGAGCAAAAGCTTTTCAATGATGATGCCGAACAGCCCGACGACCAAGGGCGCCAGAATCAACATCACCCAGTAGTTCAACCCCAGGTACGACAGCCCCATCCAGGCGACGAACGCGCCCAGCATGTAGAGCGCGCCGTGCGCGAAGTTGATGACGTTCAGCAGCCCGAAGATCACGGCAAGCCCGAGCGACAGCATGGCATAGAAGGAACCGTTGACCAGGCCCAGTAATAGCTGGCCAAGCAAGGCCTGTATGGGGATGCCAAAAAGGTCAGTCATCTTGAGAAAATCCTGCGCGTACGGATGGAAGCGAGCAAATTCAAGGTGCGGCCACGGCCTGGGCCAGGCCGCACCTTGGTGTCACATGAGCCGAGAATTACTTCTTGACCAGCTTGCAGGTGGATTCGGACAACTTGGTATAGACCTCGTCGCCGGGCAGCGTCGCCACAACCTTGTAGTAGTCCCACGGGGCCTTGGATTCGGCCGGCGTCTTGACCTGCATCAGGTACATGTCGTGGACCATGCGGCCGTCTTCGCGTACGTGGCCGTTCTGGGCAAAGAAGTCATTGACCTTGTTCGACTTCATCCATTTCATGATGGTGTCGCCGTCGTCCGAGCCCGAAGCCTTGACGCCGTTCAGGTAGAACATGGCGGCGGAATAGTCACCGGCCTGCAGCATCGACGGCTTGCGGCCGACCTTGCTTTCAAACTTCTTGCTCCAGGCGCGCGAGGCGTCGTTCAGGTCCCAGTACCAGCCCGTGGTCAGGTACATGTTCTGGGTGGTCTTCAGGCCCAGCGCGTGGATGTCGTTGATGAACACCAGCAAGCCGGCCATCTTCATCGTCTGCGTCACGCCGAATTCGTTCGCGGCCTTGACGGAATTGCTGAAGTCGCCGCCCGCATTGGCCAGGCCCAGGATCTGTGCCTTGGAGGCCTGGGCCTGCAGCAGGAACGAGGAGAAGTCGGCGGTGCCCAGCGGTGCCCGTACTTCGCCCTTGATTTCACCGCCGGCGTCTTTGACGACCTTGATCGTGTCGCGTTCAAGCGCATGGCCGAACGCATAGTCAGCGGTCAGGAAGAACCAGCTCTTGCCGCCGTCTTTCACCACGGCGGAACCCGTGCCGCGCGCCAGTGCCACGGTGTCGTAGGCATAGTGCACGGTGTAGGGCGAACATTGGGCGTTGGTCAGGTCGGAAGCGCCGGCGCCGATGGCGATGAACGGCTTCTTCTTCTCGGCGGCCACGGCCGCCATGGCCAGGCTGGTGGCAGAATTCGTACCGGCGATGATGACATCGACCTTCTGTTGGTCGAACCATTCGCGGGCGCGGGACGACGCGATGTCGGCCTTGTTCTGGTGGTCGGCGGAGACGACTTCGATCTTCTTGCCGTTGATCGACCCGCCCATCTCGTCGACCGCCATGCGGATCGCGTCCAGACCGGCCTTGCCGTCGATGTCTGAATAGACACCCGACATGTCGGTGATGAAGCCGATGCGGATGACATCGTCGGAGATACCTTGCGCGTGGGCGGTTGCCCCTGCAAATCCCAGGCCCGCCATGGCCAGTGCAGCAGTGATGGTGTGCAGCTTCATGGGATGACTCCTCTTCCCTACGGTGTAGTGTTGCCGGGGTTCCGGCGGATGACAGGTTGTTTTAGACGCCCAGCAATTCGTTGAGCGTGTCCTGTTTTTCTGAAAGTTCTGCGGCTTCGAAATGCTCGACGATCTGCCCGTGCTCCATGACATAGAAGCGATCGGCCAGCGGAGCCGCGAAGCGGAAATTCTGTTCCACCATGACGATGGTGTATCCGCGCTGCTTCAGGGCCGTGATCATGCGGGCCAGCGCCTGCACGATGACGGGCGCCAGGCCTTCCGAGATTTCGTCCAATAGCAGCAGGTTGGCGCCGGTGCGCAAGATGCGCGCTACCGCCAGCATCTGCTGTTCACCGCCCGACAAGCGCGTGCCCGGAGAATTCCGGCGCTCTTGCAGGTTGGGGAACATGTCGTAGATTTCGGCCAGCGACATGCCGCCGCCCAGCGAACCGACCACGGGGGGCAGCAGCAGGTTTTCTTCGCAGGACAAGCTGGCGAAGATGCCGCGTTCTTCGGGGCAATAGCCCACGCCCAGGTGGGCAATCTTATAAGTGGGCAGGTCGATGGCTTCGGTGCCATGGATGCGCACCGAACCCTTGCGGGATCCGGTCAGACCCAGAATGGCCCGCAGCGTCGTGGTGCGGCCGGCGCCATTGCGGCCCAGCAACGTGACCACTTCGCCTTGTCCCACGCGCATATCCACGCCGTGCAGGATATGCGATTCCCCGTACCAGGCTTGCAAGCCCGAGATTTCGAGTGCCGGGGTGCTCATGCGTGCGCTCCTTGAAGTTCGCCGTCGGTGGTGCCCATATAGGCCTGCATCACGGCGGGGTGGCGCGAGACTTCGGCATACGAGCCCTCTGCCAGCACCGCGCCGCGCGACAGCACGGTGATGGTGTTGGCGATGGAGGACACGACGTTCATGTTGTGTTCCACCATCAGGATCGTGCGCCCGGCGCTGACGCGCTTGATCAACTGCGTGACGCGGTGCACGTCTTCGTGCCCCATGCCCTGAGTGGGCTCGTCAAGCAGCATCAGTTCGGGTTCCATGGCCAGCGTCGTGGCGATTTCCAGCGCGCGCTTGCGGCCATACGGCAGGTTCACCGTGGTTTCGTCCGCGAAGGCGCCCAGGTCCACTTGTTCAAGCAGCGCGCGGGCGGGCTCGTTCAACGAGGCCAGCCGCTTGTCGCTTTGCCAGAAGTGGAACGACAACCCGGTCTTGCGCTGCAGACCGATGCGCACGTTCTCAAGCACGGTCAGGTGAGGGAACACCGCCGATATCTGGAACGAACGGATGATGCCGCGCCGCGCGATCTGCGCGGGACGTTCGCCCGTAATGTCGATGCCGTTGAACTTGATGGTTCCCGACGTGGGCGATAAAAACTTGGTAAGCAGGTTGAAGCATGTCGTCTTGCCCGCGCCGTTTGGCCCGATCAATGCATGAATCTCGCCCCGCTTGATACGCAAATCGACCCCATTGACCGCGACGAATCCGCGGAACTCCTTGGTGAGGCCTTTTGTCTCCAGGATTGTGTCATCCATGTTCGCTGCACCAGCGTTGTATTTATATGGTCTCTGCCTGCCGTCATTGCGCCAAGCCCCCGCAGGGCGGAAATCCTAACGATCTTTCGTAGTTTTCCGATGAGTTGCCGGCGAGTATGCGGACGTCGCAATCAAAATTCCATGAGGGTTTTACATAGGTTTTGCAGTGCGGAAAGGGCAATTGTCGGCAGGCCGACAATACGTGCGCCGCAAGGCGGGAAAACCCTTTTTACTGAGCAATGCGTTGCAGCAAAACCGCTTTGATGTGCGTGACCCGTAGGATGGGTGCAGCGCGCGAAGCCCTACAAAAAAAACTGATGAATGCCGCGCGAAACCCATCAAGCAGCGGTGAATATTAAGAATATTCAGCCACAGCACAACGTCCATGTGATGGGTTTCGCGCGAACGAAATCAGTGTTCTTGGCGCAGGCCTTGGCGCGCTACACCCATCCTACGACTTGCACGAAGCAAGCCTAGATCACGCCACCGTCTTCTGCTTGAATTCGCACAAGTCCGAGATTCCGCATTGCGGGCATTTTGGCGTACGCGCCACACAGATGTAGCGGCCGTGCAGGATCAGCCAGTGATGCGCGTCCTGGATGTATTCGCGGGGAACGAACTTCACGAGTTTGTCTTCAACTTCCAACACGTTCTTGCCTGGCGCGATACCCGTGCGATTCGACACGCGGAAAATGTGCGTGTCCACCGCCATCGTGGGTTGGCCGAACGCCGTGTTGAGCACCACGTTGGCCGTTTTGCGGCCCACGCCGGGCAGCGATTCCAGTGCTTCACGCGTTTGCGGCACTTCGCCGCCGTGATGTTCAAGCAAGATCCGACAGGTGGCGATCGTGTTCTTGGCCTTGGTGCGATACAGCCCGATGGTCTTGATGAAATCGGACAAGCCTTCTTCGCCCAGTGCCAGCAGGGCTTCGGGCGTGCCGTACTGCGGGAAGAACTTGCGCGTAGCGATGTTGACGGACTTGTCGGTGGCTTGCGCCGACAACAGCACCGCGATCAGCAACTGAAACGGCGTGTCGTATTCCAGTTCGGTGGTGGGGTGCGGGTTTGCCGCTTGCAGGCGGGCGAAGATTTCACGGCGTTTGGCTGCGTTCATGACTGCGTGGGATTGCGGCGAGCCCGAGCACGGGCCAGCGCGGATTCAATGGCGGAGCGCTTGCGGTCTTCGCTTTGCGCGTCGTCGACTACCGGGGCGCTGGGGGCGGCGGGTGCTTCTGGCGCCATCAGACGCGCATTATCGGCGGCCAGGCGTTCAACGCGGGCCAGGTGGTTACGATGGCGCTGGCGGCTGATGCTGGCGTCCTGCGCGGTCCAGGCGCGTCCAGCGGGCACCATCTGAATACAGTCCACGGGACAGGGCGCCACGCACAGGTCGCAGCCGGTGCACCAATCGGCAAGCACGGTGTGCATGTGCTTGTTGGCGCCCACGATGGCATCCACGGGACAGGCCTGAATGCACAGCGTACAGCCGATGCAGTGCGATTCATCGATGCGAGCAACCAGCAGCGGACCCGGTTCGCCGCGCTCAAGGTCCAGCGGGAGGGCAGGCGTTTGCACCAGCGCGGCCAGCGCGGCGATGCCCTCATCGCCACCCGGCGGACAGCGGTTGATGGGTGCCGAGCCTTGCGCGATAGCCTCGGCATAAGGCCGACAGCCGTCATAGCCGCACTTGGTACATTGCGTCTGAGGCAGCAAAGCGTCAACACGGTCCGCAAGCAAACGAGAATTCATGATGTGCAACAAAAAAACGTAGGATGGGTGGAGCGCGGCACCACCAAGGCAAGAACCCAATCCCCAAACGCGCGCAACCCATCAAGCAGCGCCGGCACCAAGGCAACACTAGCCACAGCACCACCACACCCAACAAATAGCTCAACGCGCGCAATCCATCAAACCACGCAGGCGCCATGGCGACTTCCGCCACAGCACCCACCCATCTGATGAATTACGCGCGCTTGAGGCCCAAGACCAGGATCAGGGGCAGGCTTCGAGCTTAGCTAAGCCTAAGCCGATTGCCGGATGAATTCGGCAATTTTAGGACAGATCATTTCGCGCCAGCGGCGGCCCGAGAAAATCCCGTAATGGCCGCAGTTCGGCGCGGTGTAGTGCGACTTGCGCTCGGCCGGGATGTTCTTGCACAGCTTGATCGCCGCGCGGGTCTGGCCCTGGCCCGAGATATCGTCCAGCTCGCCTTCAATGGTGAAGAGAGCAACCTGCTTGATATCAGCAGGACGCACGGTCTGGCCGTCGACTTCCCAGGTACCGCTGGGCAGCGCGAAGTCCTGGAACACCATGCGGATCGTGTCCAGGTAGAACTCTGCCGGCATGTCCAGCACCGCGTTGTATTCGTCGTAGAAACGGCGGTGCGCCTCGGCGTCGCTGTCGTCGCCACGCAGCAGGTCCAGGTAGAACTCGTAATGCGACTTCATGTGGCGGTCCGGGTTCATGGCCATGAACCCGGCGTGCTGCAGAAAGCCCGGATACACCTTGCGGCCGGCGCCCGGATAGCGCGGCGGCACGGGGTGGATCACCTGGCTTTCAAACCAGGAATACGGCTTGGTTGTGGCCAGGCGATTCACCTGCGTGGGCGACTGGCGCGGGTCGATGGGGCCGCCCATCATCACCATGCTGCGCGGCTGGCAGGGGTCGTTGGCGGTGGCCATCAACGACACGGCGGCCAGCACCGGCACGGTGGGCTGGCAAACCGAAATGACGTGCACGTCCGGCCCCAGGTGCCGAATGAAATCCTGCACGTAGCGGACATAGTCGTTCAGGTGGAACGGCCCCGCCGACAGGGGCACCATGCGGGCGTCGACCCAATCCGTCACGTAGACATCATGGGCGGGCAGCAAGGCGCGCACCGTGTCACGCAGCAAGGTCGCGTGGTGGCCCGAAAGCGGGGCAACCAGCAGAACCTTCGGGTCATCCTTGTTGGCGCCGCGAACGTCGCGATGAAAGTGCACCAGACGGCAAAAGGGCTTGTCCAGCGCAACGGCTTCGGTCACGTGGACCGATTTGCCGTTGATGTCGGTGGCGGGCAGATTCCAGGCGGGCTTCTGGTATTCCTTGCCGATACGGGTCATCAACTCATACCCGGCGGCCATTTGGCGGGAAATCGGGGTGTAAGCGAGGGGGCTGTAGGGGCTGGAGAACAGTTGAGAACCGGCATCCGTGAATGCAGCGAACGGAGTCAGGAAGGCGCGCTGCATTTCGTGCAATTGGTACAGCATTTGGGATATGTCCTTCTGGGTCGTGCGTGTGACCCGATTATTGCGCCGCGGACTAAAGATATATCCAATCAGCCTAAAGAAACTGCCACAAGAACCGGGAATATGTTGCTAAAAAGAGACCCGTCATCCCATTACGCACCAGTTTAGGGCGTTTTTTGACCCTGCATAGAGACTAAACGGAGGATTTATGCACTACGCCGGGCCGTGCGGGGTCACCAGTAATTTTCCACCGCCAGGTTGCCGGGAATGCCCCGACGGCCAGGCTTGAAACCGCGTTCGCCCAGCAGCTTGCGGGCGTCCGCCAGCATGTCCGGATTGCCGCAAAGCATGACCTTCGCCTGCTCGGGATCCAGCGGCAGCCCGGCCAATTGCTCAAGCCTGCCATCGGCGATCAGGGTGGTCAGGCGTTCCTGCGGCATGCCGGGCAGCGCTTCGCGGGTAGCGATGGGCAGGTATACGAGCTTGCGCGGATCGGCCGCGAACAGCGGCGCCAGATCCGGTTGCTTGCGCCAGGATTCGATTTCTTCGCGGTAAGCCAGTTCCGCCTTGGTGCGCACGCCATGCACCAGGATGATGCGGCGATAGGCGCGCCACGTTGCGGGGTCGCGCAGGATGGACAGATAGGCCGACAGCCCCGTGCCGGAGGCCAGCAGCCACAGGTCGCCGCCCGGTGTGAAGCGCTCCAGGGTCAGGAACCCGTAGGGGGCTTTTTCCACGTACAGCGCGTCACCCGGTTGCAATTGCGCCATGCGCGGGCTGAACAGGCCATCGGGGACCACGATGGAATAGAACTCCAGCCCGGACTCATGCGGGGCCGACACCATCGAATACGCGCGCCAGAGCGTGGGCGGGCCGTCGGGATCATCGGCGCTTGGCAAACCGACCCGGGCAAACTGGCCCGGCAGGAACGTGTACCCGGCGTCGCGCGTCACGCGCAAGGAGAACAGCTTGTCGGGCACCCAGGTATGGACGTGGGTTACGGTCTGGCGCGTGTATTTGGAGTCGTCGGTCATCGGGGCATCGCGCGAGGCCGGCCGCCAAAGGGACGCCGGCGCTCGTGGATTATTTTTCCAGGTATTGCAGCTTGTCCTGCTTGCCGTTCCATTCGTCGGCGTCCGGCAGGGGCTTCTTGGCGCGGCTGATGCTGGCGAACTCGGGCGAGAGTTCAGCGTTCAGCGCGATGAAATTCATCTGGTCCTGGGGCACATCTTCTTCGGCGTAGATGGCATTGGCCGGGCATTCCGGGATGCAGACGGCGCAGTCGATGCATTCGTCAGGATCGATCACGAGGAAGTTCGGACCCTCACGAAAACAGTCCACCGGGCACACATCAACGCAATCGGTGTACTTGCACTTAATACAGTTTTCGGTGACAACGTGGGTCATTCAGGAACTCCGGGATCGGCGGCTTTTGTGTCTTGTTGGGCGGATTTTACCCAATGCGCGCCCGATGTGCCGGTAATACCCGTATTGACATCGTGGCCCATGGCCCTGAACCCCGTGTTCTCTATGCTATGGTGTCGCGAAACGATACGCGCAACCATGATAATCACCTCGCTGCTCGACACCGATCTGTATAAATTCAGCATGATGCAGGTGGTACTGCATCAGTTTCCCGCTGCACAGGTCGAGTACCGTTACAAGTGCCGCACCGCTGGGGCCGACCTGCGCCCCTATCTGGATGAAATCCGCGAAGAGGTGCACCAGCTTTGCCAGTTGCGCTTCACCCAGGACGAACTGGATTACCTGGGCGGCTTGCGCTTCATCAAAAGTGACTTCGTCGACTTCCTCGGCTTGTTCCACCTGCCCGAGCGTTGCATCCACATCAGCGAAGGCGACGCGCCCGGCGAGATCTCGATTGAAGTGAAAGGCCCCTGGCTGCACACGATTCTGTTCGAGATCCCGGTGCTGGCCATCGTCAACGAGGTCTACTTCCGCAACACCCGCAAGAACCCCGATTGGGAAGAGGGCCGCCAACGCCTGCAGTCCAAGATGCATCTGGTGCTGGACGACCCCGCGCTGGCCGATTTCCGCGTGGCCGAATATGGTACGCGCCGCCGCTTCTCGAAGGTCTGGCACCAGGAAGTGGTGTCCACCATGAAGGCCCAGATGGGCGAGCACTTCGCTGGCACCAGCAATGTGTTGCTGGCCAAGCAGCATGAAGTGCTGCCGTTGGGCACGATGGGCCACGAATACCTGCAAGCCTGCCAGGCGTTGGGCCCGCGCCTGCGCGATTCGCAGGTGTTCGCGCTGGAAGTCTGGGCGAAGGAATACCGTGGCGACCTGGGCATTGCCCTGTCGGACGTCTACGGCATGGACGCCTTCCTGCGCGACTTCGACATGTATTTCTGCAAGCTCTTCGACGGCGCCCGCCATGATTCCGGCGACCCCTTCGTCTGGGGCGAACGGCTGCTTGAGCACTACCGCAAGAACCGCGTGGACCCGCGCGCCAAGACGCTGGTGTTCTCGGATTCGTTGACGTTCCCGCGCGCCATCGAGCTGGCGCGCCAGTTCGCCGGGCGCTGCAAGGTGTCGTTCGGCATTGGCACCAACCTGACCAACGACCTGGGCCACGAGCCGCTGCAGATCGTCATGAAGATGGTCCGCTGCAACGGGCAACCGGTGGCCAAGGTGTCCGACGCGCCTGAAAAGACCATGTGCGACGATCCCGCCTACCTGGCGTATTTGCGCCAGGTGTTCCAGCTACCGCCCGCCTGAGGGCGGCTCGGGGTACATTGCTGGCTTCCTTGTTTTGATCCACCCACCACTTGAATCTAGGGGAATATTCATGAGCAGCATCAAGCGCTTCCACGTCGCCAAGCGCCTGTCGGACATGGCCGTGTACAACGGTGTCGCGTACCTGGCAGGCCAGGTGCCGGACGACGCCAAGCTGGACATCACCGGCCAGACCGAGCAAGTGCTCGCCACGATCGACCGCCTGCTGGCCGAAGCTGGCACCGACAAGACCAAGATCCTGATGGCCCAGATCTACGTGGCCAACATCAAGGAATTCGACGGCATGAACAAGGCCTGGGACGCGTGGGTCGCTGACGGCAATTCGCCTCCGCGCGCCACCGTCGAAGCCCGTTTGGCCAATCCCGACTTCAAGGTCGAGATCATCGTGACGGCCGCGATCTAAGCGAACCCCGCTCGCTTGCGAAAAGCCCTTCGGCATGCCGAAGGGCTTTTTCTTGCGCGCTCACGATGGGGGACCCCCGGTCCGACGCGCCGTCAGCCGCCCCAGGTCAGCCACCCATCAACACCGTCGCCGCCAACAGCCCGCCCAGTTCCTCGCACCGATCCAGATCCGCCTGGGGCACCACCTTCTCGGCCCAGATCTGCTCGCCCGTTTGCGCGCCCAGGTTGACGATCAAGGCGGGCGCTACGGCCTTCAGCCGCCAGCCGGTGCAAATCCGCTCAAGCTGCCGCGCCGCTCCCGTGCCGTCGCTGCCGGCGCTGATGGCGCAGGCGTAAGGCAGCCCCTGGATACGATCCAGCACGGCGTAGTAATTGCGGTCGAAAAACTCTTTCATCTCCCCGCTCAGGCTGGCCAGGTTTTCCGGCGCGCAGAACAGATAGCCCTGGCTGGCCAGCAGGGCGTTGGCCTCGACGTCGGCCGCACGACGCAGCACGACGCGCAAGTCGTCCGCCTGTTCCAGTTGCGCCGCGGCCGCTGCCGCGCCCCGGGCGGCGGCTTCGGCCATTTGCCGCGCGGCGCCAGTGCGTGAATGCCAGACGATCAGCAGTTGCTTCATGCGTAGCGTTCCAAGGTGTCTTGCCGGTAGTACGCCCGCAGCAGTGCATGCCATTCGGGCAAGGCTTGTTGCATGGGGGCCGGGTCCACAAAAAAGTGCTCGGAGCTGACGGCGAAGAATTCCGCTTCGTCCGTGGCGGCATACGGGTCCAGCGGCAGTTGGCCGTACCAGGCGTCCGCGTCTTCGCTTTCGGGGTCCATGTCGTGCGGAATGGCGGCTTCGACGGCATCCAGCGCGGCAATGAAACGGTCCAGGCTGTCGTCCAACACGCGCCGCCAAACCTGCGGCTTCAGGTCGGGGTGGGCGGCCAGCGACGGCATGCCGTCCGCCATGCCCGAACGCAGGTCCAGCTTGTGGGCAAATTCGTGGATGATCACGTTGAAGCCGCCCTCGGACAACTGCGTGTCTTCCCAGGACAGCACCAGCGGGCCGCCTTCCCAGGCTTCGCCCGCCGCGTCTTCGATGAATTCATGGACCACGCCGTCATCGTCCTGGCGGGTGCGCGGAATGCGGAAGCTGGCGGGGTACACGATGATCTCGTCCCAGCCCTCATACAGTTCGGGTGACAGGTTCAGGATGGGCAGGCTGGCCTGGGCCGCGATCGACAGGCGCATGAAGTCCGAGACCTCAAGGCCTTGCGCGCCATTGATGGTTTTGCTGGCCAGCAGCCAGGCCGACCGCGCCAGCAATTGCGCGGTTTCATCAGCGTTCAACACCGCCAGGAAAGGATGGGCATCCAGCACCTGCCGCCAGAGTTGCGGCGAGATGCGAGCTTGCATCTCGGCCACTGCCGACGGGCGGGCGCCCCGGCCCTTGAGCCAGCGCAACATAAGCTTTGGTTCCTTCTATATGCCGGAATTGGCGAGGGATTCTGCGTAACC
This sequence comes from Achromobacter spanius, assembly GCF_003994415.1. Taxonomy (NCBI): domain Bacteria; kingdom Pseudomonadati; phylum Pseudomonadota; class Betaproteobacteria; order Burkholderiales; family Alcaligenaceae; genus Achromobacter; species Achromobacter spanius. The sequence continues at coordinate 1,560,070 of NZ_CP034689.1, forward strand.
AAACGCTAGTGTAGAGTGTCGGGATATCAACCTACCCACGCATGACGCCTGTGATGTCCGTCCCGCCTGTTATCGACGCGCCTTCGCCTTTTGACGCTTCCTGGCGGCAGGAGGTAGGCGCGGGTCTGGACGCTGATGGCGTTGCCTTGATCGACCAGGCCGTTGTCTGGGCCATCCCACGCTTTGAAGGGCAGCACGCCCTGACTGGCGAGCCGCTGGCAAGCCATGGCGCCGGCGTCGTTCGCATCTTGGCGGCCTTGCATACCGACGCCGCCACACGGGCCGCCGCACTGCTGGCAGCCTTGCCCACCGACTTGATGGCGCCCGCACCGGCCTTGCGCAACGACCCGATCGCCACGGCTTTCGGCGCGGAAGTCGCGCGGCTGGTGCAAGGCACGCGCGCCTTGCTGCGCTTGGGCGTGGTGGCCCGACAGGCCAGCGATGCCGAAGCCGAAACCGGCTCGCAAAAGGAAATGCAGCGCAAGATGCTGCTTGCCATGGCGGCCGACCTGCGCATCGTGCTGATGCGGCTGGCGTCCCGCCTGCGCACCTTACGCTGGCACGCGGAAAGCAAGGCCCCGTGCTCGACCGACTTCGCGCGCGAAACGCTGGACCTGTATGCCCCGCTGGCAAACCGCCTGGGCATCTGGCAGATCAAATGGGAAATGGAAGACCTGTCTTTCCGCTTCCTGGAGCCTGACCGCTACAAGCAGATCGCCCGCTTGCTGGAAGAAAAGCGGGTTGAGCGCGAGGCTTTCATCGCCGGCGCCATCGACCGCCTGCAAACGGCGCTGACCAAGGCCGGCATCGATGCCGAAGTCAGCGGCCGGCCCAAGCATATCTACAGCATCTGGAACAAAATGCGCGTCAAGCGCCTGGATTTTTCCCAGATGTATGACCTGCGCGCGCTGCGTGTCATCGTTGACGACGTGCGCGCCTGCTACACGGCGTTGGGGCTGGTGCACGAGATGTGGACACCGCTGTCCGACGAGTTCGACGATTACATTTCCCGGCCCAAGCCCAACGGCTACCGTTCGCTGCATACCGTGGTGACGGACGATGACGGCCGCCCGTTCGAAGTGCAGATCCGAACGCGCGAGATGCACCAGTTCGCCGAGTACGGCATGGCGGCGCATTGGCGCTACAAGGAAGCGGGCGCCAAGGGCGGGCAGGTTGCCGCGTCCAGTGAGTACGACCGCCAGTTGGCGTGGATGAGGCAGTTGCTGGCCTGGAACAGCGATGTTGAAGGCGGGAGCGAGCCGGAGCAAGAGGCGGGCAAATCCGAACCCGGCAAGGCCGACGCAGGCCGATCCGACACTGGCAAGGCCGCATCCGGCAAGCCAGCGTCCAGCAAGAACCGTAACGCGATCAAGCCGCCCGCGCACACGGACGAACGCATCTACGTGCTGACGCCGCAGGCGCGCGTGATCGAGCTTCCTGCCGGCGCCACGCCGGTGGACTTCGCGTATCACCTGCATACCGACCTGGGGCACCGCTGCCGGGGCGCTCGTGTCGATGGGCAGATGGTGCCGTTGCAAACGCATCTGTCCACCGGGCAGACCGTGGAAATCATCTCGGCCAAGTCGGGCGGGCCGTCGCGGGATTGGCTGAATCCCCAATTGGGGTTCCTGGCCAGCCCGCGCGCGCGCGCCAAGGTGCGGATGTGGTTCAACGCTATCGAGTTGCAGCAGCGCATCACGCAAGGGCAGGCGCTGGTGGAAAAAGAACTGCAACGCCTGGGCAAGACCGCGATCAACCTTGAACAGTTGGCGCAGAATCTGGGGTTTGCCCGCGCCGATGACTTATACGTGGCGGCGGCCAAGGAAGAGTTCAGCCTGCGCCAGATCGACAGCGTATTCCAGCAGCCGGCGCCGGTCACCGAACCGCAACCCGCCGCTCTGCGCCACGCCAGCGCCGGCAGCGCAGAGAAAAGCGGCAAGAGCGGCGTGCTGGTGGTGGGCGTGGGGTCCTTGCTGACGCAGTTGGCGCGCTGCTGCCGTCCCGCGCCGCCCGATGCCATCGCCGGCTTTGTCACCCGTGGCCGTGGCGTGTCTATCCACCGTAGCGATTGCCACAGCTATCTGGCGCTGGCCGCGCGCGAGCCCGAACGGGTCATCGACGTGGCTTGGGGGGAAACGTCAGACACCTTTTATCCGGTAGACATCAGCGTGCGCGCGCACGACCGCCCCGGCCTGTTGCGCGACCTGTCCGAAGTGTTTGCGCGCTTGCGCCTGAACGTGGTGGGCGTGAACACGCAAAGCAAGCAGTCGCTGGCCCATATGGTGTTCACGGTGGAAGTGCGCGGGGGCGAATCGCTGACCCGGGCGCTGGATGCGCTGGCCGAAGTGGCGGGCGTGTCCTCGGCGTCGCGCCGATAGGGCTTACTTATTAAGCCGGTTCCCCTGGGCCGAGCGGCCGCAGGGGACAGGGTTTGGTGCCCGGGTTTAGTGGTCCAGATTGTCATGCGCGCGATCGCGCATGAAGAACGAGGCAATCAGGCCCAGCGCCACACCGAACATAACGTAGTAGGCGGGGGCCATCGGCGAGCCGGTGGTCTTGATCAGCCACGTCACGATGAATTGCGCGAAGCCGCCGAAGATCATCACGGCCACGTTGTAGGCCAGGGACAGGCCCACGGACCGCACGCGCGCCGGGAACAATTCCGCCATCACCGTGCTGAATACGCCGAAGAAGGCCGACACGAAGAAGCAGACCACGATCTGCACCGTCAGCAGGCGGCCGATCGACGGCGCATCCGACAGCCAGTAATACAGCGGGTACAGCACGATCAGGTAGCCGATCAGCGAACCGATCACCAACGGACGGCGGCCGACACGGTCGGACCACGCGCCCATGAACGGCGTCATCAGCACCATCAGCGCCGCGCCCGCCATCTGCACCATGAAGGTTTCCTTCATCGGCAGCTTCAGGATCTGCGTGGAATACGTCACAAGGTACGTGAACGTGATGTAGATGGACACTGTGGCCGTCACCACCAGGCCCACGCCTATCATCGTTTCGCGGGTGTGACTCTTGATCATCTGAACCAGGCTCAGGCGCTGCACCTCACCGCGCGCGGCGGCTTGGCGGTCTTCTTCCTGCATCTGCTTGAAGACTTCGGTTTCGTCGATGTTGCGGCGGATATAGATCGCGATGGGAACAATTACGAGGCCAAGAGCGAACGGCAGGCGCCAGGCCCAGTCGGCGATCTGTTCTTGCGTGAAGAACTCGGTGATCAACGTGCCGCAGGCCGCGCCGATCAGCAAGGCCAGCATCTGGCCCGCCATCTGCCACGACCCGTAGAAGCCGCGCTTGCCGTTGGGCGCCATTTCAATCAGCAGCGCCGTGGACGTGCCGAATTCGCCACCCGCAGAAAAGCCCTGCAACAGGCGCGCGATCAAGATGAAGATGGGGGCCAGGATGCCGGCCGCGTGGTAGGTGGGGGCCACCGTGATCAGCGCGATGGACACGGCCATCAGCGACGTCACCATCACCATGGCCGCCTTGCGCCCCTTTTTGTCGCCGTACAGGCCCAGGATGATGCCGCCCACCGGGCGCATGAAAAAGCCGACGCCGAAGATGGCCGTCGTCATCAGGATGGCGTTGAGCTCGCTGCCGGGCAGGGTGGGGTCGGTGGGGAAGAACAGCTTCGCGATGATCGGCGTCATGAACGCGAACACCAGGAAGTCATACCATTCGAGGGCGTTGCCTATGACTGCGGCCACGATGTTGCGTGTGGGGACTGCTTTGTGCTGCACGGTTTCTCCTAGTGGGGCTGGCTTCAATTCGGGCGACATTCTAGGCGCTTAACGCGTGAACAGTGCCGGACGCCGTTCGAGACGAACGCGCTTCCTGGCTTTACACTCCTGTTTTTTCCCCCAAAGAGAAGTGACATGAACGCGCGCACCTGGCTGGAAACGCTGGTGGGTTTCGATACCACCAGCCGCAATTCCAATCTTGCCCTGATCGAAACCGTTCGCGATTGGCTCAAGGGCCAGGGCGTTGATGCATGGCTCTCGCACAATCCCGAGCGCACCAAGGCCAACCTGTTCGCTACCCTGCCGGGGCAAGACGGCGAGCAAGGCGGCATCGTGTTGTCGGGCCACACCGATGTGGTGCCCGTGGACGGCCAGGACTGGAGCACGGACCCTTTCAAGCTCGTTGAAAAAGACGGGCTTCTTTATGGCCGTGGCGCCTGCGACATGAAGGGCTTTATTGCCGGTTCGTTGGCGCTGGTGCCGGAATTCCTGGCCATGCCGCGCAAGAAGCCGATCCATCTGGCGTTCTCTTACGACGAAGAAGTGGGCTGCGCCGGCGCGCCGTACATGCTGGCCGACCTGCTGGAACGCGGCGTGCGGCCCGAAGGTTGCGTGGTGGGTGAACCCACCGGCATGCAGGTAGTGGTGGCGCACAAGGGCATCAACCTGTTCCGCTGCAAGGTGCATGGCAAGGCGGCGCACTCGTCGCTGACCCCGCGCGGCTGCAACGCCATTGAATACGCCGCCCGCCTGATCTGCCGCATCCGCGACCTGGCCGACAGCTTCAAGGCCAACGGCCCGTATGACCAGTTCTACGACGTGCCGTTTTCCACGATGACCACCAACCAGATCCGTGGCGGCATTGCGGTCAACACCATCCCCGAGCTCTGTGAATTCACCTATGAATTCCGCAATCTGCCGGGCATGCAACCCGACCAGATCCAGGCAGAAGTCGAAAAATATGTGCGCGATGAGCTGTTGCCGCGCATGAAGGCCGAATTCGACGGCGCCACCATCGAAATCGAAACGGGCGCGGCCGCCCCGGCGCTGGAAGCATCGGAAGAAGCCGCCATCACGCAACTGGTGCGCGCGCTGACCGAAGACCGCAGCACCCGCAAGGTGGCCTATGGCACCGAAGCCGGCCTGTTCCAGGGCATCGGCATTCCCACGGTGGTCTGTGGCCCCGGCCATATCGAACAGGCCCACAAGCCTGATGAGTTTGTGGCGATGGATCAGATGGCGTCGTGCGAGACCTTCCTGCGCCGCCTGGGTCAGTCGCTCTAAGTGTTTGCCGGGCTAGGCCGGGGACGGGTTCTCCGGCCCCGGCCTAGCCCGGGTCAGGTAAAATGACGGGTTGCAAACCGGATTTGCGGCCGGCAGTGGCTTGCCGTGATACCGGGGGAGATGCTTGGTGAAACCTTACGACTTTCCGGATGCCAAGGGCCATTTTGGTCCCTATGGTGGTGTTTTCGTGGCGGAAACGCTGATGCACGCGCTCGACGAGCTGCGGGCAGCCTACGACCATTACCGTGTCGATCCCGCCTTCCAGGAAGAGTTCAACTACGAACTCAAGCACTTTGTCGGCCGGCCCAGCCCGGTCTACTACGCCCGCCGCTGGTCGGAAATGCTGGGCGGCGCGCAGATCTGGTTCAAGCGCGAAGACCTGAACCACACCGGCGCGCACAAGGTCAATAACTGCATCGGCCAGGCTCTGTTGGCCAAGCGCATGGGCAAGCCCCGCGTCATCGCCGAAACCGGCGCCGGCCAGCACGGCGTGGCCACCGCCACGGTGGCGGCCCGCTACGGCATGGAATGCGTGGTCTACATGGGCAGCGAAGACATCCGCCGCCAAGCGTCCAACGTCTACCGCATGAAGTTGCTAGGCGCCACGGTCGTACCCGTCACGTCTGGCTCGCGCACCCTGAAAGACGCGCTGAACGAAGCCATGCGCGACTGGGTCACCAACATCGAAAACACGTTCTACATCATCGGCACGGTGGCGGGGCCCGACCCCTATCCGCGCATGGTGCGTGATTTTCAAACCGTCATCGGCAACGAATGCCTGACGCAAATGCCCGAAGCCATTGGTCGCCAGCCCGACTACGTCGTGGCGGCGGTGGGCGGCGGCTCCAACGCCATGGGCATCTTCCACCCCTACCTTCCCTACGAAAACGTGCGCCTGATCGGCGTCGAAGCCGCGGGTGAGGGCATGGATAGCGGCAAGCACGCCGCATCGCTGGCGGCGGGCCAGGTGGGCGTGCTGCACGGCAACCGCACCTACGTCATGCAGAACGCCGACGGCCAGGTGCAAGAAACCCATTCCGTCTCGGCAGGCCTGGACTATCCCGGCGTCGGTCCCGAACACGCCTGGCTGAAGGATTCCGGCCGCGCGGAATACGTGGGGATCACCGACGATGAAGCCCTGAAGGCCTTCCACGACTGCTGCCGCATCGAAGGCATCATGCCGGCGCTGGAGTCGTCGCACGCCATCGCTCAAGCCGTGAAGATGGCTGCCACGCTGCCGCGTGACGCTGTCATCCTGGTCAATTTGTCGGGCCGCGGCGACAAAGACATGCATACCGTCGCCGAACGTGCCGGTATCGAACTCTAACAACATGACAACTCGCATTGATCGTATCGCTGCGGCCTTCGCCCGCACCGCCGAATCCGGCCGTGCCGCGGCGCTGATTCCCTACATCGCGGCTGGCGACCCCTCGCCCGTCGCCACGGTGGCCGTGATGCACGCGCTGGTCGAAGCCGGCGCCGACATCGTCGAACTCGGCGTACCGTTCTCCGACCCCATGGCCGATGGCCCCGTGATCCAGCGCGCGGCCGACCGCGCCATTGCCCAAGGCGTGGGCCTGGCCCGCGTGTTGGAACTGGTGGCCGAATTCCGTCAGCGCGATACCGACACGCCGGTGGTGTTGATGGGCTACGCCAACCCGATTGAGCGCATGGGGCAGTCTGAATTCGCCGCCAACGCCGAACGCGCGGGCGTGGATGGTGTGCTGGTTGTGGACTATCCGCCCGAAGAGGTCATCGAGTTCGCCTCGACGCTGGGCGCGCATGGCATTGCCCCGATCTTCCTTTTGGCCCCCACCTCGACCGAGGAGCGGATCAAGGCGGTGGCGCAAGTGGCGCGCGGCTATGTGTATTACGTGTCGCTCAAGGGCGTTACGGGTGCAGGCTCCTTGAATACCGAAGACGTCGCCGAGCGCGTGGCCGTCATCCGTCGGCACATGGGCAGCATTCCAGTGGGCGTGGGCTTTGGCATCCGTGATGCCGAAAGTGCCCAGCGCGTGGCGCGCGTGGCCGATGCGGTGGTCATCGGAAGCAAGCTGATTGAAACGATGGAGCAGGCGGTGGCTGACGCCCCGGCTGCCCAGCAAACCAACGCCGCAGTCACCGCCGCCAGCGGCTGGCTGCGCACCATCCGGCACGCGCTGGACCAAGTAAAACGAGATGGCGCGTCGGCCTGAGCGGCCGGGCGCGACCTCTAACGGGATGAAAAAACAATGAGCTGGATCGAAAAACTCCTGCCTCCTCGCATCAATAAAACCAGCGACAGCGGCGCTCGCCGCGTCCCGGAAGGCCTGTGGGTGAAATGCCCGTCTTGCGAATCGGTGCTGTACAGCGAAGACTTGGCGGCCAACCTGCACGTGTGCCCCAAGTGCGACCACCACATGCGTATTGGCGCTCGCGCTCGTATCGACTCGTTGCTGGATATGGAAGGCCGAGTTGAAATTGGCCAGAACACGCGGTCCGTGGATTCGCTGAAGTTCAAGGACACGCGCAAGTATCCCGAGCGTCTGCAAGAGGCCGTCAAGCAAACCGGGGAATCCGACGCGCTGGTGGTCATGAGCGGTTCGATTCGCGGCGTGCCGGCTACCTTGGCCTGCTTTGAATTCGAATTCATGGGCGGTTCCATGGGCTCGGTGGTGGGCGAGCGCTTCGCGCGTGGCGCCCAGGCCGCCCTGGACAACAAAACCCCGTTCATCTGCGTGGCCGCTTCGGGCGGTGCGCGCATGCAGGAAAGCCTGTTGTCGCTGATGCAGATGGCCAAGACGAACGCCATGCTGACCCGCTTGTCGGCGGCTGGCCTGCCGTTCATCAGCGTGCTGACCGACCCCACCATGGGCGGCGTGTCGGCCAGTTTCGCCTTCATGGGCGACGTGGTCATTGCCGAACCCAAGGCGCTGATCGGCTTTGCCGGCCCCCGCGTGATCGAGCAGACCGTGCGCGAGAAACTGCCCGAGGGTTTCCAGCGTTCGGAGTTCCTGCTGCAAAAGGGCGCGATCGATATGGTGGTGGACCGCCGCCAACTGCGCGAAGAAATCGCGCGTCTGCTGGCCTTGCTGACCAATCAACCGGCGGATGTCGTAACGGCCTGATCCACTGGGCGGGGTTCGGGGCTTCAGGCTTGCCTGGCCCAAACCAAACGGAAGAATGCCGTCGTCTGCGGAGCTTGCGACGGCATTTTCGTTCAGCTTGGCGGTGGGTTTGTGACGCGGCCTAGCGGATCTCGTATCGATTGTGACGGTGGTTTTCGGAACAGTGTTTTCCACCCCGTTTATGTTGCCTTATTGCGACACGGCTCAAGCCATCTGGCCCGTATTTTGCTATGTTGCCGGTTAGTCCCAGATATCTACGGAGTTACCTTCATGCTGTCTACCAAAAAGAAACTGCTCACACGCCTTGTCGGTTTGGCACTGGCTGGCGCGGCCACGATGGCCACCGCCCAATCCTCGGAAGGCACCCAGGGAGGCGTGAGCCTGCATTACGGCATCGGTGACCATTACCAGCGCCTGACGCTGAACTATGAAACCCCATCGGTGTGGACGTACCATTTCGGCGGTAATTGGGGCCGGCTGGATCTCACGCCCGAACTTGGCGTCTCGTACTGGCAGGCTGATGGCTCGCGCTCGCCGGGGCATGTCTGGCAACTGAACGCAATCCCGATGTTCCGTTGGTGGACGGGCGAACGCTTCTACCTGGAAGCCGGTATTGGCGCCACCGTTTTCTCCAGCACGCGCTTTGCCGATGAAAACATCAGCACCGCCTTCCAATTCGGTGACCACGTCGGTTTGGGCTTCCTGGTGACGCCGAACAACCGGATTGGCTTGCGTTATTCGCACTTCTCTAACGCCAGCATCAAGCGCCCCAATCCGGGTCTGGACGTGGTCCAACTGACCTACACGTATCAGTTCTGAACCTGCGCTGGGCAGAAGGTAAAAACCCTCGTCGTGAACTGACCCCCAGAAGTTGGACGGTCAACTAAAGCCCGAAGGCCTGAGCTCGGTATTGCACCGGGCTCAGGCCTTTTAGCTTGAGCTTGATGCGGTTGTGATTGTAGTAATGGATGTACTGCCGGATGCCGGCCTGCAACTGCTCGATGCTCTCGAAGCGGTTGAGGTGGAAGAACTCTGCTTTGAGCGTGCCGAAGAAGCTTTCCATGGCGGCATTGTCCAGGCAGTTGCCCTTGCGTGACATGCTCTGCGTGACGGACCGGGCGGCCAGCATGCGCCGGTAGATGGGCTGCTGGTATTGCCAGCCCTGGTCGGAGTGCAGCACGGGGCGCTCCGTCGGCCGCAGCCGCGCCAGCGCCTTCTTCAGCATGCTGCCCACGAGCTTGAACACCGGCCGCAGAGCGGTCTCGTAGGCCACGATCTCGCCGTTGTACAGGTCCATCACCGGCGACAGGTACAGCTTCTCGCCACGCACGTTGAACTCGGTCACGTCGGTGACCCACTTCTCGTTCGGACGCTCGGCCTCGAAGCGACGCGCCAACACGTTGGCCGCCACATGATGCGACTGACCTCGGTATGACCGGTACTTCTTGGCGCGCACGAGCGACTTCAAGCCCAGCGCCTGCATCAGCTTCTGCACCGTCTTGTGATTCACCAGCTCACCTGCCTGGCGCAGCACCGCCGTGATCCGGCGGTAACCATAGCGGCCCTTGTGCTGCGCATAGACCGCGTCGATGCGCTGCTTGAGCTCGGCGTACGGGTCCACGGCGCCAAGCGCCTTCAGGTGGTAATAGAACGTGCTGCGCGACAGCTTGGCTGCTCTCAGCAATAGCGCCAGCGGATGACGATGCCTCAACCCTTGGACCATTTGCGCTTTTTCACCAGCGCTTCGGTCCGTTCCGCTTGGATCAAGGCATCGAGTTTTTTTAGGTAATCGAGCTCCGCTCGCAGGTACGCGTTCTCTTCGCGCAACTGCTTCTCTGTCATGTCCTTGGCTGTTGGCTCGGGTGGATACTTGTGTGGCATGGCGGGGCTATCTCGACGTCTGGGCGCCAATGCGCCCATTCCGCCCTCATCATACCCACGACGCCATTTGCCGATGGTCCCGGAATCGCCCAAGTTGTAAACCGCCACAGCCTGCCTGTCCGACAAGCCGTCCTGCTCGATGCGCTTCAACACCTCAAATTTGAATTGCGCCGAATACCGCTTGCGCGGCCTGACTAAACCAGCCCGTCCATGCAGTTGGTAGACAGCCACCCATCGCCGCAGCAACGCATAGTCCACGCCGACCTCCCGCGCCACTTCCGCATAACTATGCTGTTCAGACAGATACCGCCGGACAGCGTCCAGCTTGAACTGCTCGTCGTACTTTGCCATGCAAAAAACCCCCGAAGGATGGATCAAAGTCCAACTTTCGGGGGTCAGTTCATCGCCGAGGGTTTTTTTTCGTCCAGCGGCCTTGGCCTTGCGGCTTACATCCCGCATTTATATCGACCGTTTGTCGGCAGGGCCGCGACAGGCAAAAAAAAACCGCCCGTTTTTATGCGGGCGGTTTTTTTGGGGTTGCGGCTTAGTGGCGCGTTTCGACTTGAACCAGCGGTTCAGTCGATACGGCTGCAACCGGCTTGCGTTCACGGCCCAGACGGGTAGGCGTGTGTGCCGCGGCGATGCGCAACTGGGTTTGGGCGTGACGGTCCGGATCGGTTTCCACCCATTTCAGACCGGCGGCGTTGACCACGTCGTGCAGGGCTTGAGCCTTGGCCGACGGCGCCGTTGCGGGCATCACGATGGGTTGGGCATCGGCGGCTGGCGCGGGTGCCGCCACAACGGGTTCAACCGCGGCGGCTTGCACCGGCTGCTCGGCGGGGGCTTGAACCGGAGCAGCGGCTTCCACGGCGACCGGTTGGGTCACTTGAGGAGCCGTTTGCACAGGCAGCGTCACCGGTTCGACGGCGGCTTGCTCCGGCTCGGCCTTGACGGCTTCGGCGGGCGTTTCCGCTGCGCTGGTGACAGGTGTCGTTGCCGACGTTTCAACCGGGGCTGCAGCAGCGGTATCAACGGTGGCTTCAGCCGGGGTTTGGGCCGGGGGTTCAACCGGAGTTGTGACCGGAGCCGCAACCTGAGTCCCTGCGGGGGCAGCAACGGGAGCGTCAACCCGTGCTTCAACCTTGGCCGTTTCAACCGGCTGGGCTTCAACGACCTGGGCTTCCGTCACCTTGGTTTCGACGGCTTGCGTCGGCGCCGTGGCGACAGGGGCGGCTTCGATCGTGGCAGCCGGAGCGGAGGCTACCGGGGCCGTCGTCACTGCGGGAACCGCGGCATTGTCGGCTTGGTCGGCGGATTCATCATCCGAGCCTTCGTCCTGTTGCTCGTCGCTACCGGCCAGACCTGCTTCGTCCTGGCTGCGGCGGCCACGACGGCTACGGCGGCGGCGGCGCTTGCGTTCCGGGTCGGCTGCACCTTCGGCACCTTCGGCCATGGGGATTCCGTCAGCGGTTTGCTCTGCGGTGTCAGCGGCGTCGGTCGAGGCGTTGGCGGCGGGCTTGGTGTCGGGTAGGGCGGTCGCGACGGACTGCGCCAGCGCGGCTACCATGCTTTCCTGTTCGCTCATCGGCGCGTCGGACTGCCCCTCTTCACGGCGGTTGCGGCCACGGCCACGGCGGCGGTTACGGCCAGCGCCGGCGTCGTCGCCATTGGCCTGGTCAGCCTGGTCGGGGCGGTTGGACGCCAGGGCGGCTTGCGCTACCTGGCCGTCGCGGTCGCCACGGGCTTCGTTGCGGTTACCGCGATCGCCACGTTCGCCGCGCTCGCCTTCACCGCGACGGTTGCCGCGAGAGTGGTGACGGCCGCCTTCGCTGGCTTCCGCGCCTTCGCCACGCGATTCGCCACGGCGGTTGTTGCGGTTGCGGTCCGAACCATGGCGTTCGCCACGGCGTTCCTGGCCGTCATGGCCAGTGCGGCCCTTGCCACGGCCGGAGGCGGTGCGCTTGGCGCTGTCTTCCGTGGTGGCGGGGGCCGGCTTGGCGGCTTCGGAGCCACCGGTCAGCCAGCCGACCAGGCGCTTGAACAAGCTTCCCAGGCCACCGGCCGCGGCCGGAGCGGCAGGGGCGGCGGCAGGAGCGGCGGGCGTGGAAACCGGGGCGGGCTGCGAGGGCGTAATGCCCTTGACGAGTGCTTCCGGGCGAGCCTTGATTTCGCTTTCGCGCGGCTGCCAGGGGGCATCCGTGGCGGGCGCTTCAACCAGTTCGAAGCTGGTCTTCAGCTCTTCCAGGCGCGGATCGTCGTGGCGCAGGCGCTCGATGTGATGGTGCGGTGTTTCCAGATGCTTGTTCGGGATCAGCATCAGGTTGACCTTCAGGCGGGCTTCCATCTTGGTGATGTCGGCGCGCTTTTCGTTCAGAAGGTAGGTGGCGACATCCACCGGCACCTGGGCGTGGACCGCCGCGGTGTTTTCCTTCATCGCTTCTTCTTGCAGCAGGCGCAACACGTGCAGGGCGCTGGATTCGGCATCGCGGATCACGCCAGTGCCGTTGCAACGCGGGCAGGTGATGTGCGAGCCTTCGTTCAGGGCGGGGCGCAGGCGCTGGCGCGACAGTTCCATCAGGCCAAAGCGCGAAATCTTGCCCATTTGCACGCGGGCGCGGTCGAAATGAAGGGCATCACGCAGGCGCTGTTCAACGGCGCGCTGGTTCTTGCTGTCTTCCATGTCGATGAAGTCGATGACGATCAGGCCGCCCAAGTCGCGCAAGCGCAACTGGCGGGCCACTTCGTCGGCCGCTTCGGAGTTGGTGCGCAGTGCGGTTTCCTCGATGTCGGCGCCGCGCGTGGAGCGCGCGGAGTTCACGTCGACGGAAACCAGCGCTTCGGTGTGGTCGATCACGATGGCGCCGCCCGAGGGCAGTTGCACCGTGCGCGAATACGCCGTTTCAATCTGGTGTTCGATCTGGAAGCGCGAGAACAGCGGGATGTCGTCACGGTAGCGTTTGACGCGCTGGACATTGTCCGGCATCACCACGCTCATGAAGGCGGTGGCCTGGTCGGCGATCTCGTCGGTATCGATCAGGATCTCGCCGATTTCGGGCGAGAAATAATCGCGGATGGCCCGGATGACCAGGCTGGATTCCAGGTAGATGAGGATCGGCGCGGAGTTGTCGCGGGCAGCGCCGTCAATGGCGGTCCACAGCTGCAACAGGTAGGACAAGTCCCACTGGAGCTCTTCGACGTTGCGGCCGATGCCGGCGGTGCGAGCAATGATGCTCATACCCTGGGGCAGATCAAGCTGCTCCATGGTGTCGCGCAGTTCCTGGCGGTCTTCACCCTCGACGCGGCGCGAAACGCCACCGCCACGGGGGTTGTTGGGCATCAGAACCAGGTAGCGGCCAGCCAGCGAGATGAACGTGGTCAGGGCTGCGCCCTTGTTGCCGCGCTCTTCCTTTTCGACCTGAACGATCAGTTCCTGGCCTTCGCGCAGCGCATCCTGGATGCGGGCGCTACGGACGTCGACGCCTTCCTTGAAGAAGCTGCGAGCCACTTCCTTGAAGGGCAGAAAGCCGTGACGGTCTTCACCGTAGTTGACGAAGCAAGCTTCCAGGCCGGGTTCGATCCGGGTAATGACACCTTTGTAGATGTTGCCTTTGCGTTGTTCGCGGCCGGCAGTCTCGATGTCGAGGTCGATGAGTTTTTGCCCATCAACGATAGCGACGCGTAATTCTTCCTGATGCGTCGCATTGAACAGCATGCGCTTCATGAGAGGGTTTCTCCGTTGTCATGACGCGCCGATATCGGCGCGTGACCTCGGGTCACTCGGGCTGCGGCTGAAGCGGGCAAGAAATGCGGACCGTACCTGGGCGGCGCCCAGGCGTATCCGCCGCGGGTCAGGCGGGCACGTCGTGCCGTGGGGCACGGGGTTCTGTCAGCAGGAGGGTCAGCTTCACTGAATGTGGTTTGACGGAAAAATTGCTGTGAACGGCAGTTGCGGTCGGATTGGTTGCCTACACGCAGCTGGTGCTTTAAATATGCGACGATTCTTGCAGTGCTTCAGAGCCGCTTGCGGCATGCAACGGACCTGCTGGGACAGCGGGCAAAGTGAATGCCACACCACTATCCGGCAGGGCGCGGTTGCGCCGGCGACCAAGAGACCCAGGGGTTGAATCAGCAGGCAGTACAATGGCGGCCCGCGCGCTCGACGGAGTTGCGTACTTGTTTGCATCTCTACGCCAGGCGGCTAGTTCAGCCCCTTAAGGCTGTCCCGATTATATGTCGCTTTCCGCAATGCGCAAAGAAACTTCCTCCCCCATATCCCCCTCTAAAGCCGCCCCCGCCGTCCGTATGGTGGAGGTCGATGGCGAACACGCCGGCCAGCGTCTGGACAACTTCCTGATGCGCTTGTGCAAGGGCGTTCCCAAAACGCATATCTACAAAGCCATCCGTGGCGGCGAAGTGCGTGTAAACAAGGGACGCATCTCGGTCGACTATCGCATCGTTGAAGGCGACATCGTCCGCATTCCGCCCTTGCGTTTGCCTGATCCGGGCAAGCCCCGCCCCGTGCCGGGCGCGGAATTTCCGATCGTGTTCGAAGACGATGCGCTGCTGGTCGTGGACAAGCCGGCCGGTGTCGCGGTGCATGGCGGCAGCGGCGTGTCTTTCGGCGTCATCGAACAACTGCGCGCGGCGCGGCCGGACGCCAAGTTTCTTGAACTGGTGCATCGCCTGGACCGGGAAACGTCCGGGCTGCTCATGGTGGCCAAGAAGCGCAGCGCCTTGCTGGCCCTGCACGCCATGCTGCGTGAAGGCAAGGGCGACAAGCATTACCTGGCCCTGGTCGAAGGCGACTGGGTGAACGACCGTCAGCACATCAAGCTGGGCTTGTCCAAATGGACGACGCAGTCCGGCGAGCGCCGCGTCAAGGTGGACCCCGATGGCCAGACCGCGCACACCATCATCACGCTCAAACAGCGTTTCGGCCGTTACAGTCTGGTCGACGCGGAACTGCGCACGGGTCGTACCCATCAAATTCGGGTGCACTTGGCGGCCAGCGGCTTTCCCATCGTGGGCGACGATAAATACGGCCATGACGACGTGCGCGCTGAATTCTCGCGGATGGGGTTCGGTCGGATGTTCCTGCACGCGCATCAATTGACCTTGGCCCATCCGGTCACGGGCGAGCCGATGACGCTGACGGCCGAGCTGCCCCCTGCCTGCCAAAAATTACTGAAACAACTGGAGTCGGTCTGATTATGTCGTCGTATTCGCTGGTTGTTTTTGATTGGGATGGCACCCTGATGGACTCCACGCACAGCATCGTGGCCGCCATCCAAGGCGCCTGCCGCGATCTGGAGCTGGCGGTGCCCTCGACGTCCGAGGCAAGCTGGGTGATTGGTCTGTCCCTGGAAAGCGCATTGCGTCGCGCCGTGCCGGAACTGACACAGGCCATGATGCCGCGCTTCCTGGAACGCTATCGCACGCACTATCTGCTGCGCGATCCCGAACTACGCCTGTTCGACGGCATTCCTGAGCTGCTGACTGAACTGGCCGGCCAGAATGTGCGCCTGGCCGTGGCGACCGGCAAAAGTCGGGTGGGCCTGACCCGCGCCCTGGCCGCGACCGGTCTGGGGCCCCTGTTTGACGCCACCCGCACGGCCGATGAAACCTTCAGCAAGCCGCACCCCGCCATGTTGCATGAGCTGATGCAGGAACTGGACGTGGAGCCTGACCGTGTGGTGATGGTGGGCGACACTTCGCACGACCTGCAGATGGCGGTCAATGCGGGGGTGCATGGTCTGGGGGTGACATATGGCGCCCACACCGTAAAGGAGCTTGAGGGTTGCGCGCCCCAGGCCGTGCTGGATAGTGTGCCGCTCGTGCGCGATTGGCTATTGCCCCGCGTGTCGGCAAGCGCCTGATTGGCGTATGGCCAGGTGGATGGCCTGAAGGCGGGCCGGGAACGTCTGTCAGCGCCACGGGTCAATCTGAATATGCCCAGCCGCTGGCGTGCCGCCGCGGAATATCATGGGGCGGCGCAACGTCTATGTGTTGCGCAGGGTGCTGCCATGGCTGGACTGTGCCAAACCGGAGACCACGATGTTGATACGCAAGCCCGACGATATTCTTCCGTCCGAAATCACCGATGAGGCGGTTTGGCGTTCGCGCCGCGAATTGATGCTGCGCGCCGGAATGACGGCGGCTGCCGTGGGCCTGTCCGGCTGGGCCTCTCGTAGCGCCTTCGCGCAGGACGCCGGGGCCTTGGTCGGCAAGTCGAACGCCGCGCTTAGCGTGATGGATAAGCAAACCTCGCTGGATGACATCACCTCCTACAACAACTACTACGAATTCGGGCTCGATAAAGGCGATCCTGCCGCCAAGGCTGGCAAATTGCAGACCCGGCCCTGGAGCGTCAGCGTCGAGGGTGAGGTCGGCAAGCCGCGTACGTTCACCATCGAAGAACTGCTCAAGCTGGCGCCGATGGAAGACCGCGTCTATCGCCTGCGTTGCGTCGAAGGCTGGTCCATGGTGATCCCCTGGGTGGGTTATTCGGTGTCGGAACTGCTCAAGCAGGTCGAACCCACGGGCAACGCCAAATATGTGGAATTCGTGACAGCGGTGCAGCGCGAGAACATGCCTGGCGTGCGCGCCGGCGTCCTGGACTGGCCGTATGTGGAAGCGCTGCGCATCGATGAGGCCATGAACCCGCTGGCCATGCTGGTGTTCGGCCTGTATGGCAAGGTCTTGCCCAACCAGAACGGCGCGCCCTTGCGGCTGGCCGTGCCATGGAAGTACGGCTTCAAATCGGCCAAGTCCCTGGTGAAGATCCGCTTGGTGGAAAAAATGCCGGTGTCGTCCTGGGTCAAGGCGGCGCCGCAGGAATATGGCTTTTACGCCAATGTGAACCCCAACGTGCCCCATCCCCGCTGGAGCCAGGCAACCGAGCGCCGCATTGGTGAGGGCGGGCTGTTCACGCCCAAGCGCAAAACCCTGATGTTCAATGGCTATGGCGAGCAGGTGGCCTCCCTTTATCAGGGCATGGACCTGAAAGCGAATTATTGACCGCGCCATGTCCGAGGCCTCGACCCAGTCCGTGTCCGCGTCGCCCCGCAAGGCGCAGCTTTCCGCCAAGATCGTGGGGCGCTTCAAGCCGCTGTTGTTTCTGCTGGGCTTGTTGCCGTTCGCGCGGTGGCTGTGGCTGGGTTTCAACGACGGGCTGACCGCGAATCCGGTTGAGTTCCTGACCCGCTCGTCCGGCACCTGGACGCTTGTCTGTCTGCTGGTCACGTTGTCCATCACGCCGTTGCGCCGCCTGACCGGGCAGCCCGCGCTGGTGCGCGTGCGGCGCATGTGCGGGCTGTTTGCCTTCTTTTACGGCGCCATGCATTTCATGGCCTGGGTGTGGTGGGACCGCGGTCTGGATCCCGCCTCGATGTTGCAGGATATTGGCGAGCGGCCCTTTGTTACCGTGGGGTTTGCCGCCTTTGTGCTGATGACGGCGCTGGCGGCCACGTCCACGCAGTGGGCCATGCGCCGGCTTGGCAAGCGCTGGCAGCAGTTGCACCGCGCCGTCTACGCCATCGGCTTGCTTGCGGTGCTGCACTTTTGGTGGCACAAGGCCGGCAAGAACGATTTCACCGAACCCATCTTGTATGCGGCAGTGCTGGCTTTGCTGCTGGGCTGGCGGATTGTGGCTTGGTGGCGGCGCAGGGGCTAACGTAGCCAACGCCAGCGATAGGTCCGGCTACTGATACGCGGCTGCACAGTTACAGCATCGCCAGCATGATGGCGGCGGTTTCCGCGTCTGGCTGACCGTCGTGCACAGCGGGCCGGTAATGCATCTGGAACGCCGCCAGTGTGTTGATGGTGGCCCGATCCAGCACGCCGTCCTGCGGGCAGGCATAGCCCAGGCGTTGCAATTGCTTCTGAAACCAGGCCACATCGGGGACGCCTACAGCCTGCAGGCGCGCCAGATGCTCGGCTGCCCCGGTTTCGTCGTACCAGCGTCCGATGCCCGCTTCGGCTAGCGCCTTCCAGGGGAATAGCGGTCCGGGGTCCACTTTGCGTTGCGGCGCGATGTCGCTATGGCCCACCACGTTCTCGGGGGCGATGCCATGGCGTTGGATAAGGTCGCGCAGCAGAATGGTCAGCGCGCGCAGTTGGCGTTCGTTGTAGGCATGCCAGACCGGCTTGCCGTCAGGGCCTTCGGTCCGGCCTGGGTTGACGATTTCGATGCCGATCGACGTGCTGTTCATGGCGATGTTGCCGTACCAGGAACTGGCGCCCGCATGCCATGCGGCACGATTTTCGTCCACAAGGCGGTAGGTGCGGCCTGAGTCGGCAATCAGGTAGTGCGAGCTGACCTTGCCGCGCGACAGCAGCTTGATGGATGTGGCGTCGCCAACGCTGGTGTAGTGCAGGATGATGCTGCGCACGCGGCTTGCTTGGCTGACGGCGGTGATAGAGGTGTCCAGATCCAGCCCGGCGGGGCCGCGCGAGGCGCAGCCAGCCAGCACTGCCGTGGCCAGCAGGGTGGTAATAAGGCGTAGCATCGATCAGCGGGCCAGGTAGAGGAACAGCGTGGGGAGTTTGTCCAGTTGGGGCGCCGGCAGTTTTTTCCAGTCGGCGATGGTGTGCGTTACCACCCATTCGTCCGCAGTGGTAACGGAGCGCGCCACGCACAGCTTGGTGTCGCCTTTCAGGCTGGACAGCAGCGTAGCGAACATGGCCGCGTTGCGGTAGGGCGTTTCGATCAGCAACTGAGTCTGGTTGTGCTTGGCGGAATGCTGCTCCCAGGCCTTCAGTTGCTTGGCGCGCTCGGCGGCATCCACCGGGGCGTAACCATGGAAGGCGAAGCGCTGCCCGTCCAGGCCGCTGGCCATGAGGCCAAGCAGGATGGACGAGGGGCCGACCCAGGGTTTGACCGGTATTCCCAGGCGATGGGCGGCGTCGACGACTTTGGCGCCCGGGTCGGCGACGGCCGGGCAGCCGGCCTCGGATACCAGGCCGATCTCCGCCCCTTTCTTCACCGGCGCCAACCAGGCGTCGATCTGGCCGGCGTCGATTTTGTCGGTCAGGGTGTGTATGGTGATTTCCTGCAGCGGGCGCGTGGTGCCGACCTGTTTGAGAAAGGCGCGCGCGGTCTTGGCATTTTCGGCGATGTAGGTGTCCAGCCGCCCGGCCAGGGCGCGCACGTCGGCCGGCAGCCAGCGTTCGGGTGGGGCGTCGCCCAGGCTGACGGGAATCAGGTGCAGGGCGCCGTTCATGTCGACGCGCCCGGTGCGTTAAGCGGGTCCAGCCCGAACTGCGCCAGCATGCGCGTCAGCGCGATCAACGGCAGCCCGATAATGGCGGTCGGGTCATCGCTCTGGATGCTTTCCATCAGGGCGATGCCCAGGCTTTCCGCCTTGGCGCTGCCTGCGGTATCGTAAGGTTCCTCGGCGCGCAGGTAGGCGTCGATGGCGGCGTCCGGCAATTGGCGGAAACGGCAGAGCGTAACGATGTCCGCTTTTTCCACGCGCTGGCCATCCGTGACCGCCAGCGCGCTGTGAAATGCCACCGTTTGCCCCGACAGCGCGCGTAATTGCGCTTGAGCGTGGGGAAAATCCCCCGGTTTGCCGATAGGCTGGCCGTCAACGGTGGCCACCTGATCCGACCCGATGACGATGCTGCCCGGGTGCTTGGCCGCGACCGCCATGGCCTTGGCAATTGATAGCCGCAACGCCAGCGCTTCGGGCGTTTCCCCAGGCTGTGGCGTTTCGTCTACATCGGGGGAAATGGCGGTAAAGGGCAGACGCAGGCGCGACAGCAATTCTTTGCGGTAACGCGAGCTGGACGCGAGGATCAGGCTAGGCTTTGAGAGCATGCGGTATTTGACGGTTAAGCGTAAGTCGCAGTATTATCTAACGTTTTGCGGGATTTTTGCAGCGGCTGCTGAAAGTGGAAGGCTGAAAGCCGGAGCTGAAAAAGCCAAAGCAAATGCTGAAAGCCGAAGTCCCGTGAATGCAAAGGATTGATCATCAAGCGCATCGATGCATTCGCATTTGCCCATAGTGGCAAGGAAGCGCAAGGCACCATACCTCTTGTGCGGTTTACGCGCGCGGTTGAAGGGTTACCCGAACAACCGCTGGGCGAGGCCGGGCTTGTGACGTGGTCCGTGCGCGGTGAGGTGGGTAAGTCGGGGCTGTTGCTTGGCCGGCCGCTTCTGCATGTTCATGTGCAAGCGAATCCGGTGCTGGTGTGCCAGCGGTGCAATGCGCCGTTCGTATACCCGATCGATAGCGAAGTCCTCTTGCAGCTGGTTAAGTCTGAATCCGATCTTGATGATGGTTTTACCAACGGTGATGTCACCGACGGTTATGCCGGCAGCGAAGACGAAGACGAAGAAGGAAATGGTTTTGTGTCCAACCAACCTGAGAAGGTGGTGGGGTCGCATCATTTTGATCTGCTGGCCCAGATCGAAGATGAGCTCATTCTGAGCGTTCCGTATGTGCCCAAGCATGAAGTATGCCCGGGCGCGCAGGCCAACGTCAGCGAAGTTCCTGAAGAACCCGCTGTCAAGCGTCCGTCGCCGTTTGCGGTGCTGGAACAACTGAAGCACAAAGATTGAGATCAACATCGGGCCGCATCGCGTACAATGCGCCCCGTTTCTAGGAGTCATCATGGCCGTTCAACAAAACAAGAAGTCCCCCTCCAAGCGCGGTATGCACCGTTCGCACGATTTTCTGGTTGCTCCGTCGAC
The DNA here is from genome assembly GCF_003994415.1 of Achromobacter spanius. Lineage (NCBI taxonomy): Bacteria > Pseudomonadati > Pseudomonadota > Betaproteobacteria > Burkholderiales > Alcaligenaceae > Achromobacter > Achromobacter spanius. Next base: position 1,580,796 of record NZ_CP034689.1, read on the forward strand.
CGCCATCGAGCCGAACACCGGTGAAACGCACCTGCGCCACCACATCAGCCCCAACGGCTTCTATCGTGGCCGCAAGGTCCTGAAGACCAAGGCCGACGAATAAGGCCCCCGGGCCGAACTCGTACTCGGACCAATTCGGCTGAGCGCTGATACCTGGCACCCGTGATACGCATCGCCATAGACTGTATGGGCGGAGACTTCGGTCTGCCCGTCACGATTCCGGCTGCGATCGAGTTCGCCCGGCAATTTCCGGATACCCGGCTGTTGCTGGTCGGGCTTCCCGACGCGATCGAAGCGGCGCTCTCGGAGCACCGCGACGTTGCGCGCGATCGTATGGAAATCGTGGCGGCTTCTGAAGTCGTCACCATGGACGACCCGGTCGAGGTCGCCCTGCGCCGCAAAAAAGACTCCTCCATGCGCCTGGCCGCCCAGTCCGTCAAGGACGGGCGCGCCGACGCCTGCGTTTCCGCGGGCAATACGGGTGCGTGGATGGCCATTTCACGCTATGTGCTCAAGACGCTGGACGGCATCGACCGCCCCGCGATCGCCACGTCCATTCCGAATCAGACGGGTCGCGCCACCACGGTGCTGGACCTGGGCGCGAATGTGGACTGCACGGCCGAGCACCTTCTGCAATTCGCCATCATGGGCGCCGCGCTGTCGCAGGCGGTGGACCATCGTGAGAACCCCACCGTGGGCTTGCTCAACATCGGCGAAGAAGTCATCAAGGGCAATGAAGTCGTCAAGGAAGCCGCCGAGCTTCTGCGCGGCAGCCCCTTGAATTTCTACGGCAACGTGGAAGGCAACGACATCTTCAAGGGTACGGTCGACGTCGTCGTCTGCGATGGCTTTGTCGGCAACGTCGTGCTCAAGTCCGTTGAAGGGCTGGCGAAGATGCTGTCCAGCATCATCCACGAAGAGTTCAAACGCAATATTTTCACCCTGTTGGCCGGGGCTATTGCCAAACCCGTGCTGAACCGTTTGCGCAACCGTGTCGACAACCGCCGCTATAACGGCGCCGCGTTGTTGGGCCTGCGCGGCGTGGTCATCAAGAGCCACGGTTCCGCGGATGTCTACGCCTACGGTTTTGCGTTGCAGCGCGCCCGTGAAGCCGTAGTGAGTAAACTGCTGGAGCGCACCGCTCAGACGGTCGCTCAGATTACCAAGCGCGTTCAGTCGGAAGAGGGCGCCGCAACGCCTCCCGCGAACGTGGCTGGGGACACCGCTTGATGGATACCGCAATGAAATATTCCGCAATCGCGGGCACCGGCAGCTTCTTGCCGGAACGCGTGGTTTCGAATGACGAACTGGCAGCGGAACTGGCGACGCGCGATATCGCCACGTCCGATGAATGGATCGTTGAGCGCACGGGCATCCGTCAGCGCCACCTTGCCGAGCGCGGCGTCACGACCAGCCAGCTTGCCACCGAGGCGTCGCGCCGTGCGCTGGCCGACGCGGGCGTTGAAGCGTCCGATGTCGACCTGATCATCGTCGCAACTTCCACCCCCGACTTCGTCTTTCCCAGCACCGCTTGCCTGGTGCAGGCCAATCTGGGCGCCAAGGGCTCGGCGGCGTTCGACGTGCAGGCCGTGTGCAGCGGCTTTGTGTATGCGTTGACCACGGCCGACAGCTTCATTCGCGCCGGTCGCGCCCGTTGCGCGCTGGTGATCGGCGCTGAAGTGTTCTCGCGCATCCTGGACTGGAACGACCGCAGCACCTGCGTGCTGTTCGGCGATGGTGCGGGCGCCGTGGTGCTGAAAGCGTCCGACGAGCCGGGCATCATGGCCGCGCAACTGCATGCCGACGGCAGCCAGATGAAGATCCTGAGCGCCGCGGGTAACGTGGCCTACGGCGACGTCACGGGCGACCCGTTCCTGCGCATGGATGGCCAGGCCGTCTTCAAGCAGGCCGTCACCGTGCTGGACCGTTCGGCGCGCGACACGTGCGCGGAAGCCGGTGTTGAGCTCGCGGATGTCGACTGGCTGATTCCTCACCAGGCCAACGTACGCATCCTGAATTTCCTGGCACGCAAACTGGCCGTGCCGGTCGACAAAGTCGTCATCACTGTTGATAGTCACGCCAACACCTCGGCGGCCAGCGTGCCGCTGGCGCTGGATGCCGCGCGCCGCGATGGCCGCGTCAAGCCGGGGCAGCTCATCCTGATGCAAGGCGTGGGTGGCGGATTCACCTGGGGCTCGGTACTGGCCCGCATGTAAGCGCGCGTCCTGGCGGGTGGCGCGACGAGCGCTGCCGCCGAACGGGCGCCCGACATTCCACACAGACACTGAATCAATCCAACCGGTTAATCATGAAAATTGCTTTTGTCTTTCCCGGCCAAGGGTCGCAGGCTGTCGGCATGCTGGATGCCTGGTCGGGCGTTGCTGCTGTTACGGACGCCGTGGCGCGTGCCTCCGAGGCTCTGGGTCAGGACCTGGGTGCCCTGATCGCGCAAGGTCCGGCCGAACAACTGAACCTGACCACGAACACGCAGCCGGCCATGTTGACGGCCGGCGTGGCGTTCTATGCTGCCTGGACGGCTGCGGGTGGCCGCAAGCCCGACGTCGTGGCCGGTCATAGCCTGGGTGAATATGCCGCGTTGACCGCGGCCGGCTCGCTCATGCTTGAAGACGCTGTGCGCCTGGTGCGCGTGCGCGCTGACGCCATGCAGGCCGCCGTGCCGGTCGGCACGGGCGCCATGGCCGCCATTCTGGGCCTGGACGACGATGCCGTGCGCGCCGCATGTGCCGCCGCCGCTCAAGGCGAAGTCGTCGAAGCCGTGAACTTCAATGCGCCCGCGCAGGTCGTGATCGCCGGCCACAAGGCCGCCGTCGAACGTGCGTGCGACCTGGCCAAGGCCGCGGGCGCCAAGCGCGCATTGCTGCTGCCCGTGTCGGCGCCGTTCCATTCCAGCCTGCTCAAGCCCGCCGCTGATGTGCTGGCTGCCGCGCTGGCGAACGCAACGGTCTTGGCGCCGCAAATCCAGGTCATCAACAACGTTGACGTGGCTTCCCCCACGGAACCCGAGGCAATCCGGGATGCGCTGGTGCGTCAGGCATGGCATCCTGTGCGCTGGGTTGAAACCCTGCGCGCCATGAAGGCGCAAGGCGTCACGCACGTTATCGAATGCGGTCCCGGCAAGGTGCTGGCCGGCTTGACCAAGCGCATTGATCCCGAACTTACTGGCCTGGCCATTACCGACCCCGCTTCACTTGAAGCCGCGTTGGCCGTCGTTAACGGAAATTGAAGACATGGACAATTCGATCGAACTGCAAGGCAAGATCGCGCTGGTGACCGGCGCCACCCGGGGCATCGGCCGCGCCATCGCCCAGGAATTGGCCGCGCGCGGCGCTACCGTGGTCGGCACCGCCACCACGGAATCCGGCGCAGCCGCCATTACCGAAGCCCTGGCGCCGTTTGGTGGCCGTGGCGTGGTGCTCAACGTGACCGACGCCGAAGCTTGCGACGCCTTGATCGACGCGCTGGCCAAAGACGGCGGCGGCCCGCACATCCTGGTCAACAATGCCGGCATCACGCGCGATACGCTCGCGATGCGCATGAAAGACGACGACTGGTCCGCGGTGCTGGACACGAATCTGACTTCCGTATTCCGCCTGTCGCGCGCCGTGATGCGCAGCATGATGAAGGCCCGTTGGGGCCGCATCATCAACGTGACCTCGGTGGTCGGCTCCAGCGGCAACGCGGGCCAGGCCAACTACGCCGCCGCGAAAGCGGGTGTGTCGGGCATGTCGCGTGCGCTGGCCCGTGAGTTGGGTAGCCGCAACATCACCGTGAACTGCGTCGCGCCCGGCTTCATCGACACGGACATGACGCGCGCGCTGGCCGAAAGCCAGACCACGGCGCTGCTGCAACAGATTCCGCTGGGTCGTCTGGGTTCGCCCGAAGACATCGCCCATGCGGTGGCCTTTTTGTCCGGGCCGCAAGCGGGTTACATTACCGGCACCACCCTGCACGTCAACGGCGGGATGTACATGCAATAAATCACGAATTGCGCGCCAGGCGGCCCAGGCCGCCGCGCCTTCGTCGGGCAACCGGCTTGGGTAGCACGCAGTTCAACCGGAAACGCCGCATACCGGTATTCCTGTGCCCCCAACGGGCGACAGAACAAGTGCGCGGTGTTATTTTTGTCACGGCCAGGCGTTGCTTTCCTCTACGCTTGGCTATAATTCGCGGGATTTTTCCCAATTGGAGATCTGCATGGAAAGCATCGAACAGCGCGTCAAGAAGATCGTCGCTGAACAACTTGGCGTCAACGAAGCCGAGATCAAGAACGAATCCTCCTTCCTTGACGACCTCGGTGCCGATTCGCTCGACATGGTCGAACTGGTCATGGCGCTCGAAGACGAATTCGAGACCGAGATCCCCGACGAAGAGGCCGAAAAGATCACTACCGTGCAACAAGCGATTGACTACATCAATTCGCACGGTAAGCAGTAAGCTCGACTTTATATCCTTCCGGTTGCCCTACTTTCGGGGCCAGCCGGGAAACGGGGCGGTTTCAGGAATTTGCCGTGTGGTACGCGTGGGGAAGGGCGTCGTAAAGCCCGACCCGCTTTCGCGTGGGCCACACGTGCAGCGCATCCCGAAAACCGCCTTTCTTTTGTCTGTTTGAGGAGTCATCCGTGAAGCGACGTGTCGTCATCACCGGCCTGGGTATCGTTTCTCCCGTTGGAAACGACCTGACCACCGCTTGGGACAATATCGTCAACGGACGTTCTGGCATCAGCCGCATCACCCGTTTCGATCCCTCGGCCATCACCACGCACATTGCTGGCGAAGTCAAAGACTTCGACATCAGCACCTATATCTCGAGCAAAGAAGCCCGCCAGATGGATACCTTCATCCATTACGGCCTGGCCGCCGGGATGCAGGCATGGCGTGACAGCGGCCTGGAAGTCACCGAAGCCAATGCCGAGCGCATTGGCGTGATCGTGGGCTCCGGCATCGGCGGTTTGCCGCGCATTGAAGAAACCCAGGTCGAATACATGGCCAAGGGGCCGCGACGGATTTCTCCGTTCTTCGTGCCGGGTTCGCTGATTAACCTGATCTCCGGTCATTTGTCCATTGCCTATGGCATGAAAGGCCCCAGCTACGCCGTTGTTTCGGCCTGCACGACCGGCCTGCATTGCATCGGCGACGCCGCGCGCCTGATCGAATACGGTGACGCGGACGTCATGGTCGCTGGTGGTGCGGAATCGACCGTGTCGCCGCTGGGTATCGGCGGTTTTGCCGCCATGCGCGCTTTGTCGACTCGCAACGATGATCCTCAGACGGCTTCGCGTCCCTGGGATCGTGACCGCGACGGCTTCGTCCTGGGCGAAGGCGCCGGCGTTCTGGTGCTGGAAGAGTACGAGCACGCCAAGAAGCGCGGCGCGCGCATCTATGGCGAACTGGCCGGTTACGGCATGAGCTCGGACGCGCATCACATCACGGCTCCGGACAAGGACGGCCCGCGCCGAGGCGTTATCAACGCGCTGCGCAACGGCGGCCTGAACGCGGACGACATCCAGTATGTCAACGCGCACGGCACGTCCACCCCTTTGGGCGACAAGAACGAAACCGACGCGCTGAAGCTGGCTTTCGGCGATCACGCCAAGAAGCTGGTGGTCAATTCGACCAAGTCCATGACCGGGCACTTGCTCGGTGCGGCTGGCGGCATCGAGGCGGTGTTCACGACCTTGGCCGTGTACAACCAGGTTTCGCCTCCCACCATCAACATCTTCAATCAAGATCCGGAATGCGATCTCGACTACTGCGCGAACGAAGCGCGGCAGATGAAGATTGAAGTCGGCCTTTCCAACTCGTTCGGCTTCGGCGGCACCAACGGCTCGATGGCCGTTCGCCGGGTCTGATTTGGAAGGCTCCGACGCAGGGCGCTGGTCGTTTCGTGTGCCCATCGGGCGGCCGACCGGCGTCCCTGTGCTGTGTTGCTTGGCCGTTGTTGTCGCGGCCGGCTGCGTCTTGATGGCGTCGTCCTGGCATGGCACGGTGGCGGTGGCCGTGGCAGTAGCGATTGCGCTGCTGTCCATCCCGGCCTGGCTGTTACACTCTGCTCGGAGCGGACCGTCCCCAGTATCGGCGTTGCGCACGACGGCTGGGGCAGGGCGCTGGCAGGTTCGCCAGCCACAAGGCTGGCAAGACGCGCGGTTGTTGGATCGCCAACGCGGCCCTCGCTGGCTTACGCTTATTTTGCAGCCCTTGCCCACCGGGAGTACCGTCTTTACAAATAGCACAATCACCCTGACCGTCTGGCAGCGGACGTTGCACCCCGAGTCCTGGCGGCGCCTTTGCCTGCTGACGGGCACGGCGCGGCACGCTCGTCCAGCGGCACGTAGCCGGGAGACGTCATGAGCGAGCGCGAAGTCGACGCTGAATTGGTCGCGCGCGTTCAACGAGGCGACAAGAAGGCCTTCGATCTTCTGGTGCTCAAGTACCAGCGCAAGATCCTGCGCCTGTTGGCCCGGATGATCCGCGACCCCTCGGAGATCGAGGACGTAGCCCAGGAAGCGTTCATCAAGGCTTATCGGGCATTGCCCCAATTTCGGGGCGATAGCGCCTTCTACACCTGGTTGTACCGGATCGCCATCAATACGGCGCGCAACTGGCTGGCCTCACAAGGGCGTCGTCCCAGTGCGCCCAATGCGATAGAAACGGAAGACGGTGAAACTTTTAACGAAACCGACAACCTAACCGACATAAGCACGCCGGAATCCATGGTTGCCAGCCGCGAAATCGCCGAAACGGTGAACGCGGCCATCGAGGAATTGCCCGAAGAGTTGCGCACCGCAATTGTCCTGCGTGAAATCGAAGGTATGAGTTACGAAGACATCGCCCAGAGCATGGATTGCCCCATTGGTACGGTGCGCTCCCGCATTTTTCGTGCGCGTGAGGCCATTGCGACCAAATTGCGTCCATTGCTAGGCACCGATGCCGAGCGTCGCTGGTAAGGAGTGGCAGTCATGCAAACAGCAGCCAAGTCCGTTGAGATCGCCGAGGCCTCCTGGGAGGAATCGGTTTCCGCCTGGATGGACGGAGAAGATTCCGACGATATTCTTTCCAGTCTGTTGTCCAAGGAAGGACGTCAGACCTGGGACACCTATCATTTGATCGGTGATTCTCTACGTAATGCCGATCTGGCATTGACGCCTAGCGCTGCATTCCAGTCGCGACTGGCCCGTGCGCTTGATGCGGAGCTGCCTATCGTGGCGGCGCCGCGGCGCCGTTCGCCGCTGCGGGTCGGGCTTTCAGGCCTGGCCGTAGCGGCGGCCGTGGCCACGGTTGCCTGGGTGGCGCAACCCTACCTGAGCGGCACGCCGGCCACGGAAGTTCGTGTCCTGGCCGACGCCAGTGGCACGCCCACTGCTGTCTCCGCCGCCGATGACGCCGGCCTGCGCGACTATCTCGAGGCCCATCGCCAGATGGCGGGTCCCAGCGCGGTGCGGCAAGTCTCGTTCGAAGCCGGAGCCGGACGTTGATGGCGCTGGCGTTACCCACACGTTGGCCGCGCGCAGCTTCCTGGAACGCGCACCGCGCGGGATGGTTTGCCGCTACGCTTCTGACCGCTTTCCTGTCTGCCCATGAGCCGGCACGCGCGTCCGACACCGCCGCCCCGGCCTCGGACGACGTCGTCCAACTGCTGACGCGCATCCAGCAGGCCGCGCGCAAGCAGGACTACGCGGGCGTCTTCATGTATCAGCAGGGCGAAATGATTCAGTCCTCGCGGCTGGTGCACGTTTTGGACGGCACCGGCGAGCGCGAGCGCCTGGAAATCCTCGACGGCCAGCCGCGTGAATACCTGCGTCACAACGATGATGTGCAGTGTCTGATCCCCGAACGTAAGACCGTCCTGATCGAACGTCGGCGGGGTGACCGTTTTCCCGGCTTGTTGCTGGGCGATCCGGCCAATCTTGCCGAGCACTACAAAATTCGCACCGAGTCCAAGCTGCATCGGGTGGCGGGTCGCGAATGCCGCTTGATCACGATCGAGCCGCTGGACAAGCTGCGCTATGGCTACCGCCTTTGCGCCGACGTTGAAACCAATCTGCTGCTTAAGGCGCAGACCTTGAATGCGGCCCGAGGCGTGGTCGAGCAAGTGTCTTTCACGTCGGTTCGCATGGGTTCGGAAGTTGATCCGCAACAACTGAGTTCGCGGTGGAGCACGCGCGACTGGAAAGTGCTGGAATCTTCCATGACGCCGGTGGACCTGGCAGCCCAGGGCTGGCGCATTCCCGCACCCAAGGGCTTCAAGGTGATCATGCAGGTGTCACGGTCGATGGGACGCGCCGGCGCGGTCAGCCAGATGGTGCTGTCCGACGGCTTGGCGGCCATTTCGGTTTTCATTGAGCCTTATGACAGCGAGCGGGGGCATCATCCTCCGCTGGGCGCCGCGCAGCGCGGGGCCATCACGGTGTACGGCACGCGCATTGCTGATTTCTGGCTGACGGCCATGGGCGAGGTACCCGTGGAGACGCTGGAACAATTGGCGGAAGCGACAGAATACGTGCCGGCCGCCGGGTCCAAGTGATTGACGCCCAAGCCACAGGCAGCAAGCAGCAACTTCGGAGTAATTTATGAAAGCAATGACGGTGTCGAACGCTTTTTTCCGGCGCTTTCTGGTGGCCGTGACGGCAGGGGTACTTATGTCCGCCGCCTACGTGCCCGCTTCGGTGGCGCAGACACCCACGGTGGCGTTGCCCGACTTCACGGGCATTGTCGAAAAGGCCGACCCGGCTGTAGTGAACATCCGCACGACGGCCACTGTGCCGGTGCGCGGGCCGGGTCCCGGCGGCGGCAGCGATCCCTATGAGCTGTTTCGTTGGTTCTTTGGCCCCGACATCCAGCCGCCCGGCGGCGGGCAAGTGCCGACGCCACGCCCGCGCCCCCAGCCTGAAGAGCGCACGGTACCGCGCGGCGTGGGATCGGGCTTTTTCGTGTCCGACGACGGCTATATCCTGACCAACAATCACGTCGTGGTGGATGCAACGGATATTTACGTCACCTTGACCGACGGCCGTGAATTCAAGGCCAAGGTCATCGGCACCGATGAACGCACCGACGTGGCGTTGATCAAGATTGAAGCCAAGGACATGGTGCCTCTTGTCATTGGCGACCCCAAAAAGCTGAAGAAAGGCCAGTGGGTGCTGGCGATCGGCTCTCCGTTCGGTTTGGACTCCACCGTGACCTCGGGCATTGTCAGCGCGATAGGCCGCGATACCGGCGAGTACCTGCCGTTCATCCAGACGGACGTTGCCGTCAATCCGGGCAACTCGGGCGGGCCCTTGATCAACCTGGATGGCGAGGTCGTGGGTATCAATTCCCAGATCATTTCGCGCAGCGGCGGTTTCATGGGTATTTCCCTGGCCATCCCGATCGACGAAGCGATGCGCGTGGTGGACCAGTTGCGTACCACCGGCAAGGTGACGCGCGGACGGGTCGGCGTGCAGATTGGCGAAGTGGGCAAGGACGTGGCTGAAGCCATTGGGCTGCCCAAGGCTGAAGGCGCGCTGGTCAGCAGCGTTGAAGTCGACGGCCCCGCCGAACAGGCGGGCGTGCAGCCGGGCGACGTGATCCTGAAGTTCAACAATGAAGCCATCAAGCGCTGGTCCGACCTGCCGCGCATCGTGGGTGAAACCAAGCCCGGCACGCGCGCCGACATGCAAGTGTGGCGCAAGGGCAAGAGCCTGACGCTGTCAGTCAAGGTGGGCGAGATCCCGACTGAAAAGGCGGCTTCGGCAGGCAAGAAGGTTGCCCCCGAGCCGGAAGTCACCAATGCGCTGGGTCTGGGCGTGGTGGACGTGCCGGGCGACATGCAGAAGAAGCTGCGTATCAAGGGCGGTGTCCAGGTGAAGGTGGCCGAAGGCGCAGCCAGCAAGGCCGGCCTGCAGGAAGGCGACATTGTGTTGGCTTTGAACGACACCGACGTGACCGGCGCCAAGCAGTTCGGCGAGCTCGTGGCCAAGCTGGACAAGAGCCGCGCCGTGGGTCTGCTGGTTCGCCGAGGCGACCAGACGCAATGGGTTGCGGTGCCTGCATTGAAGTAGGGCGGGTGGCCCCGGTGGGGCGCCCTTTTTGCCTGGCTGCGGGCCGCGGCAGAAAAAAATGCCCAAGACCAGCTAAAATGGCTGGTTGCCGCAAGAGGGGGCGCTTGGCGCCCCCTCGTTTTGCCCGGGTTTCGGTTTCGGGCTTGTCCCGGGATTCCGGGTTTTGCCCGCCGATGCCCCTCTCTCGTCAGCCGTGCCTTCTCCGGCGGCGGTGTCTTCCGGCCTGGTGCCGAGTGTTCCGTCCCTTATAATTTCAAGCATGCAGCATATTCGCAACTTCTCCATCATTGCCCACATCGATCATGGCAAATCGACCTTGGCCGATCGCTTGATCCAGCGCTGCGGCGGATTGGCGGCTCGCGAAATGTCGGCGCAGGTGCTCGATTCCATGGAAATCGAACGCGAGCGCGGTATTACCATCAAGGCCCAGACCGCCGCCCTGCAGTACAAGGCGAATGACGGCAAGGTCTACAACCTGAACCTGATCGACACCCCGGGGCACGTGGACTTTTCCTACGAAGTCAGCCGTTCGCTGTCGGCGTGCGAGGGCGCCCTGCTGGTGGTGGACGCCTCGCAGGGTGTGGAAGCGCAGACCGTCGCCAACTGCTACACCGCTATTGAACTGGGCGTGGAAGTGGTGCCCGTGCTGAACAAGATGGACCTGCCGCAGGCAGATCCCGAAGGCGCGCGCCAGGAAGTGGAAGATGTGATCGGCATCGATGCATCTGAAGCGGTGTTGGCCAGCGCCAAGACGGGCATGGGCATCGACGAAATCCTGGAAACCATCGTTGCGCGTGTGCCGGCGCCCAAGGGCGATCCCGAGGCGCCGCTGCAAGCCCTGATCATCGACTCGTGGTTCGATAACTACGTGGGCGTGGTCATGCTGGTGCGCATCGTGAATGGTGTCCTCAAGCCCAAGGACAAGATTCTGCTGATGGCCTCCGGCGCCACCCACCTGTGCGAGCAGACCGGCGTGTTCACGCCGAAGTCGCAGCCGCGTCCGCATCTGTCCGCGGGCGAAGTGGGTTTCATCATCGCCGGCATCAAGCAGTTGGAAGACGCCAAGGTTGGCGACACGGTCACGCTGGCCAACAAGCCGGCGCCGTCCGCGCTGCCCGGCTTCAAGGAAGTGAAGCCGCAGGTGTTCGCCGGTTTGTATCCGGTGGAAAGCTCTGAATATGACCAACTGCGCGATTCGCTCGACAAGCTCAAGCTGAACGACGCCGCGCTGATGTTCGAACCCGAAGTGTCGCAGGCGCTGGGCTTTGGCTTCCGCTGCGGCTTCCTGGGCTTGTTGCACATGGAGATCGTGCAAGAGCGCCTGGAGCGTGAATTCGACATGGACATCATCACCACCGCGCCGTCGGTGGTGTACGAAGTCGAGCAGCGCGATGGTTCCGTGATTACCGTGGAAAGCCCGTCGCGCATGCCCGAAGTGGGCAAGATCCAGGACATTCGCGAACCCATCGTGAAGGTCACGCTGTTCATGCCGCAGGACTATGTCGGCCCGGTGATGACGCTGTGCAACAACAAGCGCGGTTCGCAGGTCAACATGAGCTATCACGGCCGCCAGGTGCACCTGGTGTACGAGATTCCGCTGGCCGAAATCGTGCTCGACTTCTTCGACAAGCTGAAGTCGGTGTCGCGCGGCTACGCCTCGATGGACTACGAATTCCTGGAATATCGCTCGGCCGACGTGGTGCGGGTGGACCTGCTCATCAACAACGACCGGGTCGATGCACTGGCCGTGATCGTTCACCGCAGCAACGCGCGCCATCGCGCCCGTGACGTGGTCACGCGCATGCGTGGACTGATTCCCCGCCAGATGTTCGACGTGGTCATCCAGGCCGCCATCGGCGCCGAAATCATCGCGCGCGAAAACGTGAAGGCGTTGCGCAAGAACGTGCTGGCCAAGTGCTACGGCGGCGACATCTCGCGCAAGAAAAAGCTGCTTGAAAAGCAGAAGGCCGGCAAGAAGCGCATGAAGCAGGTGGGTAGCGTTGAGATTCCGCAGGAGGCGTTCCTGGCCATCCTGCAAGTGGAAGACAAGTAGAACCAAAAGAAGGCGGTTAGCTGATGAGTTGGAACTTTGCCCTGATCCTGTTTGTTCTGCTGGTCTTGACCGGCATTATCTGGGTGCTTGATCTGGCGGTGCTACGGCGTGGCCGTGAAGCACGGGCCCAAGCGGCAATGGCGCAGTACGACGCGGCCCTGATCGGCGATGCGCAGGAAGCCGAACGCCTGCGCCGCGAAGCCGGCGACGTGGCGCGGCGCGTGCCGTGGTGGATCGAATACGCGGTCAGCTTTTTTCCCGTCATTCTGTTCGTATTCATGCTGCGTTCGTTCGTGGTCGAGCCGTTCCGGATTCCGTCGGGTTCGATGCTGCCCACGCTGCAGTCTGGCGACCTGATCCTGGTGAACAAATTCAGCTATGGCCTGCGCCTGCCTGTGATCGACAAGAAGGTGATTGATATTGGCGAACCCAAGCGCGGCGACGTGTTTGTGTTCCGCTATCCTGTAGATCCGGACGTGGACTACATCAAGCGCGTGGTGGGTTTGCCGGGTGACGAAATTGCGTACCTGGACAAAAAACTGTATGTCAATGGCGAACTGGTGCCCCATGTGCGCGCCGGAGACTACTTCGAACCCGACCGGGTTTCGTATATTGCGCAATATAAAGAGAAATTAGGCGACGTTGAGCACCAGATCCTGCTAGATGAGAAAAAACCGCAGGATTACGCTCCCATGTGGCAATTTCCTCACCGTGAAAACTGCCAATACAGCCGCAATGGGGTACGCTGCAAAGTACCCGAAGGCAGTTATTTCGCCATGGGTGATAATCGGGACAACAGCGCGGACAGCCGGTACTGGGGCTTCGTACCTGAAGCCAATATCGTCGGACGCGCGTTCTTCATCTGGATGAATTTCAGCGATCTCAGCCGCATTGGCCGGTTCAACTGATTATGTCGCTAGCCACGCTAGAAAACCGCCTGGATCACCACTTCGGTGATCCAGCCTTGCTTGAACAGGCACTGACGCATCGCAGTCATGGTGCGCGCCACAACGAGCGCTTGGAATTCCTTGGGGATTCCGTGCTGAACTTCGTCGTTGCGGCCATGCTGTTCGAGCGTTATTCGAAAATTGACGAAGGCGATCTGTCGCGGCTGCGGGCCAATCTGGTCAAGCAGGCCTCGCTGGCGGATATCGCCCAGCGCCTGGAGCTCTCGCAGTATCTGCGCCTGGGCGAAGGTGAATTGAAAAGCGGCGGGTTCCGCCGGCCATCCATTCTTGCCGACACGGTCGAGGCGCTGTTCGGCGCCGTCTTTCTGGACGCGGGCTTTGAGGCCGCGCGCCGCGTGATCGTGCGCCAGTACCAGCCGGTGCTGGCCTCGGTTGACCCCAAAACGCTGGGCAAGGACGCCAAGACCTTGCTGCAGGAATTCCTGCAGGGCCGCAAGTTGGCGCTGCCGCTGTACACGGTGGTGGCCACGCATGGCGCGGCCCACAGCCAGCAGTTCGAAGTCGAGTGCGCCATCCCGGCGCTCGAGATCAAGGTTACGGCGCCCGGCGCCAGCCGCCGCGCCGCCGAGCAATCGGCGGCCAAGCTGGCCTTGGAAGCCGCGCTGGCCATCAGCCCGGCCACCAAGGCTGCCCGCAAGTCGGGCAAGGCGCGCAAAACCGCGCAATTGTCGCTGCCCGTGGCAGTGGCTCAAGAGACTAAATGAGCGATACCCCTTTTCGTACCGGCTTTGTTGCCATTGTTGGCCGCCCCAATGTGGGCAAGTCCACGCTGACCAACGCCCTGATCGGTTCCAAGATCTCCATCGTGTCGCGCAAGGCGCAGACCACGCGCCACCGCATCCATGGTGTGTTGACGCGCGAACACGAGCAGTTCGTCTTCGTTGATACCCCCGGGTTCCAGACGCGCCATGGTGGCGCCATGAACCGCATGATGAACCGCGTGGTGACGCAGGCCCTGGCTGACGTCGACGTGGTGGTGCATGTGGTCGAGGCCGGCAAGTGGTCTGAGGGCGACGCCAAGTTGCTGCCGCTCTTGCCCAACCCGGAACGCACCATCTTGGTTGTCTCGAAGATCGACGCGCTGAAAAACCGCGACGACCTGTTTGCCTTCGTTTCCAAGATCATGGCGCTGCATCCGTTTGGCGCCGTGGTGCCCGTCAGCGCCACCAAGAACCAGCAACTGGATCAGTTGCTGGAAGAAATTGCCACGCGCTTGCCGGAAGGCGAGGCAATGTTCGAAGAAGACACCCTGACCGACCGCCCCATGCGCTTCATTGCGGCCGAACTGGTGCGCGAAAAGATCTTCCGCCTGGTCGGCGACGAACTGCCCTACGGCTGTACCGTCGTCATCGAGCAATGGGAAGAGACCGACAAAGGCGCCAGCATCAACGCCTGCGTGGTGGTCGAGCGCGACAGCCACAAGCCCATACTCTTGGGCACGGGCGGCATGCACATGAAGCGCATCGCCACGGAGGCGCGGCAGGACATCGCCAAGCTGCTGGACAAGCCGGTGCACCTTGAGGTCTACATCAAGGTGCGCAAGGGGTGGTCCGACCGCGAGGGTGCGCTCCGCGATTTGGGCTATGAGTAGACGGGCGCCTCGCGTCCAGGATCGCCCGGGCTTTATGCTGCACGCCACCGCGTGGCGTGAGACCTCCCTTATTGTTCAGACTTTTTCCCGCGATCATGGCTGTGTGGCCATGGTCGCCAAGGGCGCCAAGCGCCCTTACTCGGTGCTGAGGCCCGTGTTGTCGGCCTTTCAGCCCTTGCTGCTGTCCTGGACCGGCAACGGCGAAGTCAAGACGCTGACGCGCGCCGAAATCGCGGGCATCCGGCCCTTGACCGGCACCGCGCTGATGTCCGCCTGGTACATGAACGAGCTCTTGTTGCGCCTGCTGCCTCGCGAAGACGCCCACCCCTTGCTGTTCGACGCCTACGACATGGCGTTGCAGCAGTTGTCCAACGGCACGCGCGCCGCGGGCGCGTTGCGCCGCTTTGAATGGACCTTGCTGCGCGAAACCGGTTATGGCGTGGACGAAGCCGCCCCGGATTTCGAAGACACCACCATTGAACCCGCGCTGCGCCGCGATTTGCGCGAGCGCCTGGCCGAAATTCTTGCCGGCCGCCCGCTGTCCACCCGGCGCGTCCTGATGGACTTGCAGCGCGTCTGAGCGTGCTGCGCGCAGCCGATGACCTTCACACTGAAACAGGTCGAGACGTTCCGCACCGTATACGAAACGGAAAGCGTGACCGCTGCCGCCCGGCGCCTGGATGTGTCGCCCGCGACGGTCAGCGCCACCTTGGCCGCGTTGGAAGCCAGCATTGAGCTACGCCTGTTCGAGCGCGTGCGTCAGCGGATGCAGCGCACGCCCGAGGCCACTTTGTTGTACGAGGAAATCCGCCGCTTGAACGTGGGGCTGGAAAGCCTTGGACGCAAGATCCGTGCGATCCGTGGCGCCGCGCAGCCGCGCCTGCGCATTGGTTGCATCCATGCGTATGGCGGCACCCTCGTCAGTGACGCGATCTCGCGGTTTCGCACGCGCTATCCCGACACGCCGCTGTATCTGCAGATTCGAGACTCCAACACCTTGCGTGACATGGTGGTGTCGGGCGAACTCGATCTGGCGGTGGTGGCTGACGAATCAGAGCTCGAAGGTCTGTTGGGGCACCGGCTGGCCAGCCTGCGTGCCGTGGCGGTGTTTCCCGCCAGCCATGCGCTTGCGCGCCTGGAACGCGTGGATTTCACGCATCTTGTGGATGCGGACGTGATTGCCCTGAACGCGGAGGATGGTTCGCGCAAGCGCCTGGATTCGCTGTTGTTGCAGGCGGGGCTAAGCCTGAAGGTGGCCATCGAAACCCCGTACTCCAGCACCGTGTGCCAACTGGCGCTGGACGGGCACGGGATCGGCATTGCCAACCCGGCCACCGCCGTGGGGAGGGAGGCAGCCGGCCTTTGCTACCGTCCGCTGACCGCACCCGTGCATTTTGAATGCCATATGATCTTGCACGGTAGCCGACCCTTGTCCGAGGCCGGCAAGTTCTGGGCCACCTGTCTGCGCGGCGTGCTGGCCCCGCTGGTGGATCGCTTCGGCGTGTGAGGTGGTCGGGCGGTCAGGCGGTGACGCGGTAAGGCAGTAAGGCAGTAGGGGCCGCAGAGGTTGCGGGCCAGGTCCCGCTCAGCCCCGGCGACCGTCCGAAGTCAGCATCAGCACCACCGACGATTCGGCATCCAATACGCCCGAGCGCCGCAGCTTGGCCACCGCCGCCAGCGCGGCGGCCGACGATAGCTCGGTGCTGATGCCTCTGCGGTCCAGAAGTTGCTGCGCCTGGGCCGCGGCCTTATCGTCAATTTCAACAGGCGTGCCGCCCGACCGCGACAAAGCTTCCAGGGATTGCAGCGTGCAGGTTCCACCCGCAATGGAGTACTGCGCCGTTGCCGCGTCCCACAAGCCGCGCGCGTCTCCGCTGGCCTGGGCCTGCGACAAGCGCGCATGGGGTTCAATGGCGTGCAGGCGCGGCAAGCGTTGAATGCGGCCGCTTTGCAGCAGGTGCTGCCAACCCAGGAAGATGCCCCACAGCAGATCGCCGCGCGCGGTGGGCACGATGATGTCGGTCGGCGTGCCGCAGCGGTCCAGGATTTCAGCGGCAATGGGCTTGTAGCCTTCCACGCCATAAGGGTGGGTGCCAACGGGCGGATTCAGGTAATTGGTGCCCGCGAATGCGCCCTGGTTACGGCACAGGTCTTCGACGTATGGCCAGCGGGCTAGGCTGTCTTCAAAGGCGCTGAGTCTTGCCCCGAAGCGCTGCATGGCTTCGCGCTGCAAGGGCGGGCAGTTACGGGTGATGGCGATGTCGGCCTGCAAGCCGGCGGCCGCGCAATAGGCGGCGATCGACACGCCGGCGTTGCCGCTGGAGGCCGCCGCCACGCGGGTTGCGCCGGCCAACTGTGCCCGAGACACCAACTGGGCCGCCATGCGGTCCTTGTGGCTGCCGGTGGGGTTGGCGGCCTCACATTTGAGCCAAAGCTGGCCGATGCCTTCGGCCACGGCCAGATCCGATGCATCAAGGCAAGGTGTGTCGCCTTCGCCCAGCGTGATGGGCGCCAGGACCGGCAAGGGCATGGTGTTGCCGCCGCTGGAAGGTTCGTAGACGCATTCCAGCGTGGCGGGGTGGCCAGCGGCCAGGCAAAGGGGGCAGCCTTCGGGATAGTCGCCGGGCGCCCACAGGCGGGTGCAGCGGATACAACGTAGGCCGGACAATCCAGGGTTCATCTGCATGGTCAGTACTTTGACGCGAGGAATTCAAGGGGAAGGGCGGGTGCGACTTGCAGCAGGCAGTCGCCGTCGTCACACCGGGCGATGGCGCGCAAGCACACGACCGTGCCCGCTTGAGGGCTATGCAAGGGGCGCATGGGCGTGTCGGGGCGGGCGGGTTCGATCAGGCGAGCAATCTGCTGGCCCGCTGTGACGGACTGCCCCAGTTCAACGCTGGGCACGAATACGCCGGATTCGCCTGCCCAAAGGGTGGCGGCGGGGGCCTCCAGGTCATAAAGCAGAGTGTTCGGATTGCGGGGGCGTGGTTGGCTGGGCAACAGGCCCAGCTCTCCCAGGCAACCGAGCAGGCCGTCGCGGCAGCGTTCGACCAGAGCGCTGTTGGTTTCTCTGCCGCCGCCGATTTCGGCGCTAAGGCGCAACACGCGGTGGCGGCTGGCCGCGGCCGGCATGGAGCCCGCTTCATTGCCGCGAAAGAACACGCAATGCGGCAGGCCGAACGCGCGCGCCAGGGCGGGCAGGCGCTCGTCGTAGGCGTCGCTGCCGTAGCGCGTGATCACGGACGATGGCAGATAACGCAGGGACGCGCCACCGCTGTGGACGTCGACCATGGCTTGCACGTGGGGCAGCAGACGCGTTTCGAGGGCGGCCGCCACGCTTTCGGTGTAGCCGCGCGCGGGGGCGCCCAGGAAGGCGCGGTTCAGGTTGCCGCCATCGGCGGGCGACAGTCGTGTGCCGGCCAGCGATGCCTCTGCGTTGACGGCGGGCAGCAAATAGACCGTGCCCCGTTGCAGTACGTTGGGCAGGTGATGCCACAAATCCAGAATGGCGGCCTGGCCTTCCCATTCGTCGCCATGCACGCCCGCCATCAGGGCCACGGCGGGGCCAGGGCCGGCGTCGACCCGCAACATGGGAATGGTGATGCGGCGATAGGCCGAGTCATTGGTTGCGGCGGCAACGGAGAAGTCTTCCCGGCTTACCTGGATCATGTGGCGCCTCCGGCTGGGGGGCTTGCCGCAGGCGCGCCCGTGGACGTCAATCCAGCGTGGCGGCCTTGATGATGTTTTCCCATTTGGGCAGTTCCTTGCGAATTTGGGTTTGTACGTCCTGCGGGGTGCCGCCCAGCGGCGCTTGCGAACGGCTGCGCAGTTCTTTTGCGACATGTTCCGATTGCAGCGCCTGGTTCATCGCGGCATTCAGGCGGTTGATGACGGCTGGCGGCGTACCGGCGGGAGCGATCAGCGCGCTCCAGGCTGACTGTTCATAGTCGGGGTAGCCCTGTTCGGCCACCGTCGGCACATCGGGATTGGATGCAGCGCGCGACCGTGTTGTGACGGCCAGCGCGCGCAGGCGGCCATCCTTCAGGTTGCCGATCAGCGGAGGCAGGTTTTCCATCATGGCGTCCACATGGCCACCGAGCAGGTCGGAGAGCTGCGCGGCCGTCGCCTTGTAGGGAATCTGGCGCACGGCGGCGCCGGTCTGGGCAATGAAAAGCTTCACGCCGACCTCGCTGGTCGTGCCAGGGTCGGCCGATGTCATCGTCATGCGGTCGGGCTGGGCGCGGCTGGCCTCGATGAAGCTTTTCAGGTCGCGATAGGGTGACGCGGCATTCACCACGATGACGTTGGGCGTCTCGGCCACCAGGCCGATGGGCGTCACGTCACGGTCCAGGTCGTAAAGCTGCTGTTTGAACAGAAACCGATGCAGCACCAACGTGCCGACGTGGGCGTAGCCGATGGTATAGCCGTCGGCCGGGGCGCGAACCACCGCCTGGGTGCCGATGCGGCCCCCGGCTCCGACGCGGTTTTCCACCACGACTGGCTGACCTAGCTGACGGCTCATCTCCTGGCCGATCAGGCGCGCGGTAATGTCCGCATTGCCGCCCGCCGCGGCAGGCACGATCAAGGTGATTGCGCGTTCCGGATAGTCGGCGTGCGCGGACGTGGCGCTAAGGCAAAGCAGCAAGGCGGCAAGGCAGGCAGAGCGTTTCATGACGATTCCCCAGGCGTTGAGAGCTGCGTCATTGTGCGGCGGCCGCCCGAAGAATCCGTTTGTCTTAATAATATGGATGTTTGGAAAAACCTAACGCTTGTCGTCCTTTCTTGCATCGGCCTGTTTTCCCAGCGCATAGCCGACCGCCGCTGCGCCCAGCGCCACGGCCGCGCCCAACAGCGCAATCAACGCCGCGCCGTGGCCCAGCATGTCCACCCCTGCCTTGACCCAACCGCTGGCGGCGTCGCCGCCGCGGTAGACCACAGTGTCGATGACGCTCTTGGTCTTGTATTTGTCTTCGGGCGGAACCGCCGTAAACAGCATTTCGCGCCCGGGTCTGATGAAGGCGTATTCGCCGGCCCGGCGCAGGACCATTGCCGCGGCCAACACGCCAAAGACAGGGAACGCGGCCAACGCCAGGAATGACAGCCCCACGGCCAGGGGCACCGCGGTCAACAGAAAGCGCAGCCCCAGGCGCGCGGCCACGCGGCCAGTGATAAAAACTTGCGACAGCAGCGCCAGCGTCTGCACGGTGAAGTCCAGCGCGCTGAATACGCGGATGCGCTGCGTGGTGTCGGGGAACGAGTCAGCCACCAGCCGCGCCTGCTCCATGTACAGAAAGGTGTTGAGGGTAGCCAGCAGCACCACCAGCAACGAAATGCCAAGCAGATAGCGAGACCGGAAAATACGCGAAATGCCGGCCAGCACGGCACCTTCAATGGGCTGCTTGATGTCCTGCTGGCTGACGTCCGTACGCGTGGCGGCGCGCCATCGCAACAGCCATTGCTTCAGCGGCAACGTCGCCGCGAGCAGCAGCGCCGACAACAGCAGCAGGCCCGCAGGACCCAGCACGCCCGCCAGCAACGCGCCCAGCAGTGGACCGCACAGCCCGCCCGCGCTGGCGCCGGCGGCAATCAAGGCGAACAGGCGCTTGGCCGACTCCATGCGGAACACATCGGCCATCAGGCTCCAGGCGATGGAAACCACGAACAGATTGAAGACCGACAGCCATACATAGAACGCGCGCGCCGTCCAGACGCTGCCCGGTTGCAGATGCAGCAGCATGGCAAAGCCCGCCATGGTCAGGGCAAACAGGCCGTAGACCCAGGTCAGCAGCGTCGAACGCGGCACGCGCGAGGACAAGACGCCAAACACCGGCACCACCGCCAGGGTGGCGAAGAAGGTGGCGGTGAAGAGCCATTGCAGTTGGTTCACACCCGCCTGGATCCCCATGGTTTCGCGGATGGGCCGCAGCATGAAATAGCCGCAAAACAGGAAGAAAAAGAAGGCGAAGCCGCAGGCTGCTGGCGCTATTTCCTCTTCATGAATACCCAAGGCGCGCGCAATGCGGCCACGCAGGAGGCCAAGGCCGGCAGCGGCCATGGCTTATGCCAGCAGGGCGGCGATGCGGTAGCGCATGGCCGCGTCGGGTTGCGGCCCGAACCCGGCCAGTGCGTTGTCCGCCATGTTCTTGGGTTTGGAGGTGGCGGGAATGACGGCGGTGACCGCCGGGTGCCCGATGATGAATTTCAGGAAAATCTGCGCCCAGGAGGTGCAGCCGATGTCGGCAGCCAAACCGGGCAGGGCACGACCCCTGACCTGGCGAAACAGGGCGCCGTCCTGGAAGGGGCGGTTGATCAGCACTGCGACACCGTTGGCCTGGCAAGCCGGCAGCAGGCGCTTTTCAGCGTTGCGCGCGCCCACTGATAGATTGATCTGAAGAAAGTCGGGCTTTTCGCGTTCGACCAGTTCGGTCAGTTCGTCGTGGGCATGGTCCAGGTAGTGAGTGATGCCGACGTAACGGATGACGCCTTGCTGCTTCAGGTCGCGCAGCAAGCCCAGTTGATTGCGGGTGTCGATCAGGTTGTGGATCTGGATAAGGTCGAGTTTGTCGCGGCCCAGGTACTTTTGTGATGCGCGAATTTGCTCCATGGCGGCGTCGTGACCACGCGCGCCGATCTTGGTCGCCAGGAAGTACCGGCTGCCTTCGTCGCCCTGGCGCGCCAGCAGCGCTCCCACAACCGCCTCGGCCTGGCCGTAGCTGGGCGCGGTGTCGATCAGCGTGCCGCCCGCTTTGGCGAAGGTGTCCAGCACCTGCGCCAAGGGCTGCATGGCTGCTGCGTCATCGGGCGAGGTGTTGAAGGTATCGGCAGTGCCCAGGCCGATGACGGGTATCTGTTCCTTCGTAGACGGAATGGAGCGCTTCAGCATGGTTTGCTTGGCGTTCAGGGCCTGGACGGCGCCCGCGGGTCCCAGCAAGGTGGCGCAGGCGGCGGTTTGGAGGAAGCGGCGGCGATCGTGCATGGGAGCGCTCCAAAGAAAAAGGCCTACATGCGAATGTAGGCCTTCAGTACTGAACTTGCGGGGCGCGATTACTCGCGGTTACCGCCGAAGATGCCCAGCAGCATCAACAGGTTCGAGAAGACGTTGTAGACGTCCAGGTAAATGGCCAGTGTGGCGGACACGTAGTTGGTTTCACCCCCATTGACCACGCGCTGCAGGTCAACCAGCATGAACGCCGAGAACACCAGGATGGCCATGACCGAGATGGTCAGCATCAGTGCGGGCATTTGCAGGAAGATGTTGGCCAGCGCTGCAACCAGGATCACGACCGCGCCGATGAACAGGAATTTCTGCATCCCGGACAGGTCGCGCTTGATGGTGGTGGCCAGTGTGGCCATCGTGCCGAACACGATCGCCGTGCCGCCGAATGCCGTCATGACAAGCTGCGAACCGTTGCTGAAGCCCATCACGAAGCCAAGCAGGCGCGACAGCATGATGCCCATGAAGAACGTGAAGGCCAGCAGCAGCACCACGCCCATCGAGTTGTTCTTGTTTTTCTCGATGGCGAACATCATGCCGAAGGCACCCACCAGGAACACGATCGCGGAAAGGCCGGGGCTGGCGCCCATGACACGGTTGATTCCCGTGTAGAGGCCGACCGCCGCGCCCAGCACCGTGGGAATCAGCGAAAGGGCCAAGAGCCAATACGTATTGCGCAGCACCTGATTGCGCGCGACCTCGCCCGGCGCGCCAGCGACCGAGCCGGAACGGTTAAAAGGGGACGGACGATATTCGTTCATGGAGAACTCCTGTATGCGCCAAAAATAATTGCCTAGTAGGCTTAGAGGGGAAGGATACCTTACAGTTCCCTGAAGAATCCAGTTTTTGGAAGATTTAGACCCGCGGCCAGACTCCCTGTTTACCCAGGGCGGACCTCGTTCAATACCCGGGAAACGATACCCGGTAATTCGGCATCCATGCGCGTTTGGATCTGTTCAACGGCATCGGCCAGCGCGCGGCGCATCAATTGTTCGACCTCGGCTTGCAGTCGGGCGCTCAATACCGTTGCATCTGGCTGCGCCACGGTGGTTTGCGCGGCGGCGGCATGAACCGCTGCCGGGGCCTCGTCCACGTCCCAGTCCTGGCCATGGCCATCGGCGATGTCCGTCAGCAAAGGAAACGCATCGTCGGCGTCGGCGGCGGGGGCGTCGTCAGCCAATTCGGTCAGCACGGGGGGAACGCGGCCTTCAGTCTCAAGGGGCGGGCGCGGCGCGTAGAGCGTCGGTTCGGCCCGCTGGGTCAGTGTGGGGATGCCGGTGTCGTTGGAGCGAGAGGGCATGAGGGCTCCCAAGTATCAAAAACCCGCGACGGGGACGATGCCCGCCGGGATGGATTGGGCTGGTCAGCCGCCGGTGGCTTGGCGGCTGAGGTCGTGGCTTAGCGGCGTGTGGCCCGCATTCTGATAGACGCGCCAGCGCTGTCGGGCGGCTTGCTTGTCGTCCGGGTCATCGGACACGATTTCAAGCAGGCGCTCGAAGGTGTCGAAGCCGGGCGGGCAATCGTTGTCCAGATTCAGCAGCCACGGCGGGGCGGCGTCCGCGCCCGCCGCGGCCTGGGCCGCCTGCTGCGGGTCTCCCGCCGTCAACACCACCGGCGTTTCGGGTGCCAGCGGGTCGTTGGCCAGCACGTGCGGCACGAACGAGGTGTCGTCAAAGGCCCACAGCATGCGGTCGAACGCGGCCAGCCGCGAACCGTCTTTACAGTACACCACCAGCCGCTGCCCTGCCAAAAAGCGCTTGCGCACCACCTGGCAGGCCATGCGCAAGCGGTCGGGCGCGCCGAAGGCGAAGTCGATCCGCGTCATGCCCGGTTCCGTTGCAAGCGCTTCAAACCTGGTCCAGCAGATATTGCATCAGCAGGGGCACGGGGCGGCCGGTGGCGCCCTTGTCCTTGCCGCCGCGCCAAGCGGTGCCGGCGATGTCCAGGTGGGCCCACGGGTAGGCCTTGGCGAAGCGCGACAGGAAGCACGCCGCGGTCACCGCGCCGGCCGGGGGGCCGCCGATGTTGGCCAGGTCGGCGAAGTTGGACTTCAGTTGTTCCTGGTAGGCGTCGTCCATCGGCATGCGCCACGCGGTGTCCAGCGACTTGCGGCCAGCCGTGGCCAAGGCCTCGGCCAGCGCGTCGTCTTTCGAGAACAAGCCGCTGTTGACGTGGCCCAGGGCCACAACGCAAGCGCCGGTCAGCGTGGCGATGTCGATCACGGCCGACGGCTTGAAGCGTTCGGCGTAGGTCAGGGCGTCGCACAGGACCAGGCGGCCTTCGGCGTCGGTGTTCAGGATTTCGATGGTCAGGCCGGCCATGCTGGTGACGACGTCGCCGGGCTTGTTGGCGGTGCCGCTCGGCAGGTTCTCGCAAGCGGGGATCAGGCCGACCACGTCCAGCGGCAGCTCAAGTTCGGCCAGGGCGCGAAACGATCCCAGCACGCTGGCGGCGCCGCACATGTCGTACTTCATTTCGTCCATGGTGGCGGCGGGCTTGAGCGAGATGCCGCCCGCATCGAAGGTGATGCCCTTGCCAACCAGCACGATCGGGCCCTGGGCGCTCTTCGCGCCTTTCTTGGCGGCCTTGGCGCCGGCGTGGCGCAGCACGATGAAGCGCAGCGCTTCGGCGGAACCGCGCGCGACCGACAGGAAGGACCCCATGCCCAGCGCCTCGACCTGCTTGCGGTCCAGCACTTCGACCTTCAGGGATTTGAATTCGCGCGCCAGGCGCTTGGCGGTGTCGCCCAGGTAGGTGGGGGTGCAGATATTGCCGGGCAGGTTGCCCAGCGTGCGGGTCAGTTCCATGCCGTTGGCAATGGCGGCGCCTTCGCGCAGGCCTTTCTGGGCCTGAGCCGCGTCGGCGCGCTCGACCACCTGGACGATCTTCTTGAGCTTGGGGCGGGCGTCGCGGTCGGGTTTGCCGAAGCTTGCGTCGTAGTGATAAGTGGCGGCGCCGGCCGCAATGGCGGCGCTGCGGGCGCGGGCAATGATGGCGACGTCGGCGACAGGGTTGGCGGCCAGCGTGGACACGCCTTCCGTCAGTTGGGCGGCCACGCAGACCGAGGCGAACGCCTGTTCGGCCGATGCGTGAACGCGGGCCGAATATTCTTCCTGCTTGCCCAGACCCACCAGCACCACGCGCTGGGCGGTCACGCCGGGCAGCGTGCGCAGTGTCAACGTGGAGCCGGCGCGGCCGCGGAACTCGGTCTTGACCACGGCGCGCACGGCGCCGTTGGAAGCGCGGTCGATGATGTCCGCGGCGGGGCTCAACACGCCATCCGCGTACACCCCGACAGCCAGGGCGGCGGTTTTAACCTGGTGCAGGGAAGCGGTGGTCTGTGTGCTAAATTCCATGAGGGTTTCCCGTGTGCGTCTGTGTATGATGCGGTCGATTATCCCGCATATTCTCCCATGTCTCTATTTAAACGCTCTGTCGTCAGCGAGATCACCAGTCACGCTGGCGTTGTCTTTTCCACGTTGCTCGTCGTGTGGCTCAGCGTGCTTCTCGTGCGCCTGCTCGGTGAAGCGGCGGGAGGCAACATCGGAGCCGACGTCGTGGTGGTGCTGGCCGCGCTGTCCACCATCACCGCCTTGCCGACCATTCTGGCCGTGTCCATTTTCATCGCGGTGCTGACGACCGTTACGCGCAATTACCGCGAATCCGAAATGGTGGTGTGGTTTGCCAGCGGCCTGTCGCTGGCCGACTGGCTACGGCCCGTGCTGCGCGTGGCCATTCCCGTGGCGCTGGCGGTGGCCGGCTTGACGCTGGTGGCCGCGCCGTGGGCCTACCGGCAGATTGGCGAATACCACGAACGGTTCGAGCAGCGTTCCGACCTGTCCAAAGTGACGGCGGGGCAGTTCGCGGAATCGTCCGGCGGCAGCCGCGTGTTCTTCTCGGAAGACCCGG
Organism: Achromobacter spanius; assembly: GCF_003994415.1. Classification (NCBI taxonomy): domain Bacteria; kingdom Pseudomonadati; phylum Pseudomonadota; class Betaproteobacteria; order Burkholderiales; family Alcaligenaceae; genus Achromobacter; species Achromobacter spanius. The sequence goes on from NZ_CP034689.1 coordinate 1,606,369, forward strand.
TCAAGCCCACCGACGAATTGGGCAACGTGTTCGCGCGTGAAACCGGGCCTGAATGGTTGAGCGTGCTGACGGCTAGCAGCGCGCACAGCGAAACTTTGCCCAATGGCGACCGCTTCCTGGTGCTGGGCGAAGGCCATCGCTATGACCTCAAGCCGGGTACGCCTGAAATCCGCCTGGTGCACTTCGAAAAGTACGGGTTGCGCCTCGAAAGCAAGGCGGGTGAAGACCCCATTGGAGAAGCCCGTGCCGCGGCCGAGCGCTCGTCCAAGGCGCGCGCCACCATGCAACTGATCGCGGATGACACCGACAGCAGTTGGTCGCAGGTCATGTGGCGCATTTCGTTGCCGCTGGCCGCGCTCAACCTGGCGCTGCTGGCCATTCCCCTGGGGGCGGTGAACCCGCGCCTGGGGCGTTCGGGAGATTTGCTGATTGCCGGCCTGGTGGGCTTGCTTTACATGAACATGATCAACCTGTCGCGCGCCTGGATTTCCAACGGCAAGCTCAGCTTTGGCGTGGGGGTGTGGGCAATCCATGGCGTGGTGGCCTTGCTGACCGTGTTTCTGCTGATGCGCCGTCTGCGGGTCAAGGCGCCCAAGAGCGCGCCCCCGGCTTAAGGCCGGGCAAGACGCCGAAAAAGCAAGATGCAAGGGGCCGGTTTCCGGTCCCTTTGCTTTATGGCGGGTACTTCACCCAGGCGGGTACTTCATCACGGCAGGTACTTCATCGTGCCGCGCTTGCCCGCCAGCAGGTCGGCGTTCTTCAGCACCGACTTGCGGATGAATTCCCACAGGGCCGTCACGCGCTTGAGCTTGCGCAGGTCTTCGTGGCAGTACATCCAGAAAGAACGGGTGATCTCCACTTCCTTTTCCAGCACGGGCTTCAAGCGTGGATCCTGCGCGGCAATGAAGCAGGGCAGGATCGCCAACGATTGCCCTTGCAGCGCCGCATGGTATTGCGCCACCACGCTGGTGCTGCGCAAGACCACATTGCTGGCCGGCAGCAGGTCTTCCAGGTAGCGCAGGCGTTCGCTGAACAGCAGTTCGTCCACATAGCCGATGAAGGTGTGCTGGGCCAGATCCGCGCGCGTGGCAATCGGCGGGTGGCGCGCCAGATACCCCGGCGTCCCGTACAGACGCAAGGTGTAATCGCACAGCTTGCTGCACACATAGGGGCCGCGCTGCGGGCGTTCGATGGTGATGGCCAGGTCGGCCTCGCGCTTTGACAGGCTGACAAAGCGCGGCACGGGCAGGATGTCCAGGGTGATGTGCGGATAGCGGCGCTGGAAGTCGGCGGCCAGCGGCGTCAGCACATAGCTGCCGAACCCCTCGGTGGCGCCGATGCGCACGTGCCCCGACAAGGCCTGGCCGATGCCTGACAGGTTTTCGCGGGCGGTATGCACGGTGCTTTCCATCTGCTCGGCATGCACGAACAGGCGCTGGCCGTCGTCCGTCAGCATGAATCCCGCGCTGCGGGATTTCTCGAACAGCAGGGTGTCCAGCTCGGCTTCCAGCGCGCGAATGCGGCGCGACACCGTGGTGTGTTCCACCCCCAGCTTGCGCGCGGCGGCGCTGACCCGCTGCGTTCGGGCGACTTCCAGGAAGTACCGCAGGCTATCCCAATCCAACACGATTTCGCTCTCCGCAGGCCCTGCGCCAACAGGGGCGCGAGGCAATTTTCTTATTGTGCATGAATGCACAAGGAATGTGCATTTCTGGTGTTGCTTGTTGATTTTCACACATCTACACTGGGTCGGCTGGCCTCGGGGAATGCCCCCGGGAGCCGCAGGCCGCAAAGACGGCATATCGCTACGACTCAGCGCATAACACTCAGGAGACAAATCCATGAAATTGCACGCACGCGGGCTGGCCGCAGGCTTGTGTCTGGGCGCTTTATTGGTAAGCCAGGCGCAGGCGGCCGACAAGCCGCCAGTGAAGATCGGCATTCTGACGGATATGTCCGGCACCTATGCCGGGATGGGCGGGCCGGGTTCGGTGGCGGCGGCGCAATTGGCCATCGACGACTGCCTGGCCGCGGAATGCAAGGGCATGAAGATCGAACTGGTGTCCGCCGACAACCAGAACAAGGCGGACGTGGGTGCGGCGAAAGCGCGTGAATGGTTTGACCGCGATGGCGTGACGGCCATTGCCGACCTGACCAATTCGGCCGTGGCGCTGGCGGTGCAGGGCATTGCGCGCGAGAAGAACAAAGTGGTGATGTTCTCGGGTCCGGCCACCACGGCGCTGACCAACAAGGAATGCTCGCCCGTTGGCTTCCATTGGATGTTCGACACGTATTCGCAGTCCGCGGGCGGCGCCAAGGCCACCGTGCGGGCAGGCGGGAAGTCCTGGTACTTCATCACCGTGGACTATGCGTTTGGGCATTCGCTGGAAGCGGACACGGCCAAGGCGGTGAAGGCGCTGGGCGGTACGGTTGCCGGCAACGTTCGGCATCCCTTGAACGCGCCGGATTTTGCGTCGTACCTGTTGCAGGCGCAAAGTTCGAAGGCGCAGGTCGTGGCGCTGGCCAACGGTGGCCAGGACACCGTCAACGCGGTCAAGCAGGCGCGTGAATTCGGCATTGTTGAAGGCGGGCAGCGCCTGGTGTCCTTGTTGATCTTCCTGTCGGACCTGCGTGCCTTGGGCCTGGAAAACGCGCAAGGCCTGTCGTATGTGGACGGTTTTTACTGGGACTACGACGATGCATCGCGCCAATGGGCCGCGCGTTTCGAAAAGGCCTTCCGTGGCCTGAAGCCCACGATGACGCAGGCGGGCGTGTATTCCAGCGTGCTGCATTATCTGCGCGCGACGGCTGCCGCCGGCAGCACCGATGGCAAGGTGGTGGCCGACAAAATGCGTGAAATGCCCATCAAGGACCCGATCATGCGCAATGCATCGATCCGCCCCGATGGCCGCGTGATCCACGACATGTACCTGTATGAAGTGAAGAAGCCCGCGGAATCCAAGGGCGGCTGGGACTATTCCAAGCTGATCGCCACCATTCCGGCGGCCGAAGCCTTCCAGCCCCTGGCCGACTCAAGTTGCCCGCTGGTGAAGAAATAAGCCCGGCGCGCCGGCTTGGGCCCCTGTCTGGCCGGCGCACCGCAAGATCCAAGAACGCGGATTCCATCCGCATCGTCTACGCAGTGTGAGGAGCATCAAATGAGTGAAGTCCCCCGCGTTCCGCTATTGATCGGCGGCAAGCTCGTGCAGTCCAAATCCACCGAATGGCGCGACGTGATCAACCCCGCCACCCAGGAGGTCGTTGCCAAGGTGCCGTTCGCCACGCGCGAAGAGCTGGACCTGGCCGTCTCCAACGCCAAGGAAGCCTTCAAGACCTGGCGCAACAGCGGGCAGGGCACGCGGATGCGCGTCATGCTGAAGTTCCAGGAACTGCTGCGCGCCAACACCGGCAAGCTGGCCGAGATGATTACGCGTGAACATGGCAAGACGCTGCCCGACGCCGAAGGCGAAATCGGGCGCGGCCTGGAAGTGGTTGAACACGCCTGCTCGATCGCCAACCTGCAACTGGGTGAGTACGCCGAAAACGCCGCGTCCGGCATCGACGTCTACACCCTGATCCAGCCGCTGGGTGTTTGCGCGGGTATCACCGCGTTCAACTTCCCGGTGATGCTGCCTTGCTTCATGTTCCCGATTGCCGTGGCTTGCGGCAACAGCTTCGTGCTCAAGCCGTCTGAACAGGATCCGACCGCGTCGCTGTTCCTGGCCGAATTGGCGCTGGAAGCCGGCCTGCCCCCGGGCGTGCTGAACGTGGTGCATGGCGGCCCCGACACGGCCAACGGCCTGTGCGAACACCCCGACATCAAGGCGGTGTCGTTCATTGGTTCGACCCGCGTGGGCACCGAGATCTACAACCGTGCATCGGCCGCGGGCAAGCGTTGCCAGTCGATGATGGGCGCCAAGAACCATTGCGTGATCCTGCCGGACGCGGATCCCGAAGTGGCGTTGAACCAACTGGTGGGCGCGGCTTTCGGCGCCGCCGGCCAGCGCTGCATGGCTTCGTCGGTGGCCGTGCTGGTGGGCGATGCCCGCAACTGGCTGCCCGATTTCGTCGAACGCTCGAAGAAGCTCAAAGTCAATTCCGGCACCGACCGCGAAGCCGATCTGGGGCCGCTGGTGTCGCCCAATGCCAAGAAGCGCGTGGAAAGCCTGATCCAGAAGGGCGTGGACGAAGGCGCCAAGCTGCTGCTGGACGGCCGTAACCTGAAGGTGTCGGGCTTTGAGCAAGGCAACTTCGTGGGCCCGACGATTTTTGACGGCGTCAATGAAGACATGACCATCTATACCGAAGAAATTTTCGGACCGGTCCTGTGCTGCGTCGGTGTGGAAACGCTGGAAGACGCGGTGGCCTTCATCAACCGCAATCCCAACGGCAACGGCGTTGCGCTGTTCACGCAGGATGGCGGCGCGGCGCGCTATTTCCAGAACAACATCGATGTGGGCCAGGTCGGCATCAACGTGCCGATTCCCGTGCCGGTGGCTTGGTTCAGCTTCACGGGTTCGCGCGGCTCCAAGCTGGGCGACCTGGGCCCCAACGGCAAGCAGGCCGTGCAGTTCTGGACGCAGACCAAGACGGTTACCGCCCGTTGGTCGGCTCACGCCAAGACGGTGAACACCACGATCTCGATGCGCTGAAAGGAGGGACGCCTTGCTCCTAAGCTTATACAAATAAGTCATATAGTGAGGCGTCCTTATTACTTATAATTGGCCGATCTATCAGGGGCCAATTCAATGAACCTCCAGCAATTTCGTTTTGTGCGTGAAACCATCCGGCGCGACTTCAACCTGACCGAAGCCGCCCGGATGCTCTATACCTCGCAGCCTGGAGTTTCCAAGGCCATCATCGAATTCGAAGACGAGCTGGGCATCAAGATCTTCGAACGCCATGGCAAGCGCATCAAGGGCCTGACCAAGCCCGGCTTGGCGGTATCGCAAGTGATCGACCGCATCATGCGCGAAGTCGACAACCTGAAAAAAGTCAGCGATGAATTCGCCCGGCGCGACGAGGGCGGCCTGGTCATCGCCTGCACCCACACTCAAGCACGCTACCTCTTGCCCCGCGTGATCCCCGCGTTCCGCAAGCAATTTCCCAAAGTACATTTGTCGCTGGCTGAAGGCAGCCCGGCGCAACTGGCGGAAATGGTCTTGCATGAGCAGGCCGATCTGGCGCTGGCCACCGAGTCGCTGGCGCTGACGCCGGGCCTGGCCACCTTGCCCGTCTATGCCTGGGAGCACACCGTGGTGGTGCGCCCGGACCATCCGCTGGCGGAATTGACGTCCAGCGCCGCCAAGCGCCTGTCGCTGGCGCAACTGGCGGAACACCCCATCGTGACCTATGACCGCGCGTTCACGGGCCGCAGCACCATCGACGAGGTATTCGCCAACCAGGGCATCCACCCCGACATCGTGCTGGAAGCCATTGATGCCGACGTGATCAAGACCTACGTGGATGTAGGGCTGGGTATCGGCATCATCGCCGGCGTGGCCTATGACCCGCGTCGCGACTCGAACCTGGTCGGCCTGCCGGTGGGGCATCTGTTCGGCACGCACACGACGCGCGTGGGCGTGAAATCGGGCGTGTTCCTGCGCGACTACGTCTACACGTTCTTGGAAATGTTGGCGCCCTCGCTAACGCGAGCGGTCGTGTCCGCTGCCGTGCAAGGCGTGCCGAAATAGGCTTGATACCCGGTTGCGATCCAATCAGCGCGGCGTCTTCGGACGCCGCGTTTTTTTTGCGCCGGCGGGCGGGGCCGACATGGCGCGACCAGCCGTACAGCCGCGAGTTCCCTGGCCGATAGCAAATCTCACTATCCCCTGGGACAAGCTCATATAAATAATTAAATAAGAACCGATCTCATTTAAGTTGACTAAAAAATAGGAATCATTATCATTACATCCAGGCTCAACGACCAGTGAGGTTCATCATGACGGCAGGACTCAGTGCAGTAGTGGTTGGGGCAGATCGACTGGGTAATATTCCGGATCTGCTCAAAGGACACAACATTTCGATCACGCATCACATCAGCGGCCGTGATCCCTCGCATCAGAAGAAAACGCTGCAATTGCCTTCGGGCACGCAACTGGTCATTTTGCTGACCGACTTCCTGGGCCACAACGTCATGAAGACCTTCCGCAACGCCGCGCAGCGTGGCGGCATCCGGGTCGTGGCTTGTCGCCGTTCGGTATGCAGCATGCAGCAAGCCCTGCAGCAATGCGGTCTGTGCTCACGCGCGGGCACCGTGCACTGAATCCGTAGCTTGTCGCTGGACCATAAGAACTGGGGAGGCCGAAACGGCCTGTGGCCTTGGGGCCGCGAAGAGCAATCAAAAACGCCGTCAGACCAAAGTCTGACGGCGTTTTGCTTTTGGGGGATGGCGTTCCGGCAGCCGCTTGTGCGAGCATGCCGAAAGCAGCGTGATCAGTTGGCGGCGCGGGCCGATGCCATCAGCGTGTTGTCAAGGCGGCGAGCGCCGTTGTAGCGCTTGGACCAGTAGGCCATGGTCATGCTTTCCACGCGCACGACGCCACCGGCGCTGGGCGAGTGTACGAAGCGGTCGTCGCCCAGGTAAATGCCCACGTGCGAATAGCGGCGGCCCATGGTGTTGAAGAAGACCAAGTCGCCGGCTTTCAATTCGTTCTTGGCGACCGAGACGCCTTGCCGGGCCATTTCGGCGGCGTTGCGCGGCAGCTTCAAACCCAGGGAGCGTTCAGCGGAGTACGAGACCAAGCCGCTGCAATCAAAACCGGTTTCAGGAGAGCTGCCGCCGAAGCGGTAGCGGATGCCCAGGTAGTTCAGGGCTTCGCTGACCATGGCGTTGTCGCCGCTATTGGCCCCGGCGTTGCCGGCACTGCGGCCTTGGCGATCGCGCTTGAATTTTTGCGTCACCAGCATGCCGATGGGGTCATCGGCGGTGGCGACCCATTCCATTTCGTACGGATCAATCTCGGACGTATGGGCGGTTGACTTTTGCCCGGTGCCTGCACAACCTGCCAGACTCGCTACACATGCCATCAGCGCGAGCGTATGCAGACCGCGCTTTGCCTGGCCAGTGGATGAATAGAATCGCGCGAGTATGGAGTGTCGATGCATTCGCCTGGGATGACCTGCTTTTTCACAGCAAAAACCACGGAATTAGCCGTGGATTGGGCCGAAATGTCAGCAGAATCAACAATTATCTACAACTTCGCGGGCATTCTACCAAACTTTTATTACTAATCAGTGCCAGATCAGTAACGTTCCGTGCCGCGTGGAAATTTGGAAGAATATTTTTGACTTGTGGCAAGCCTCGTGCAAGGTTTGCCTACCAAAATGACTGAAAGATTCGCAAGAAATCAATCCGCCTTAAGGCGTACGAACAATACCAGGAGACACAAATGCAAAAAACTCGGGATTTCCATTACAGATCATTGCATGACCGGGATGCCTTCTGGCGTGAGGAGGCGGGACGCATCCATTGGGATACGCCTTTTCAGTCTGTCCTGGATTTCTCTCGGCCGCCATTCGCCAAGTGGTTCGTGGGCGGAACGACCAATCTTTGCTACAACGCGGTCGACCGCTGGTTGCCGACCCAGGGCGATCAACCCGCGCTGATCTGGGTGTCCACCGAGGTGGAACAAGAACGCGTCTACACCCGGCAAGACGTATACGAAGAAGTCAACGCGGCTGCCGCCATGCTTAAGGAACTGGGGGTGGGGCGCGGTGACCGCGTGCTGCTGTACATGCCGATGGTGCCGGAAGCCGTGTTCACGATGCTGGCCTGCGCCCGGATCGGCGCAGTGCATTCGGTGGTGTTTGGCGGATTTGCGTCCGTCAACCTGGCCCAGCGCATCGACGACGCCGCGCCCAAGGTTGTGGTGTGCACCGACGGCGGGTCGCGCGGCGGCAAGGTGGTGCCGTACAAGCCGTTGTTGGACAAGGCCTTGAGCTTGGCGAAGTCGCCGCCCGCCTCGGTGGTGGTGTTTGATCGCGGCCTGGCGCCGTTCGAACCCGTGGCCGGACGCGATCTGGATTACGCCACCTTGCGCGCGCGCCACCACGGCGCCCGGGTGCCGGTGCAATGGCTGGAATCGTCCGAGCCCAGCTACATCCTTTACACGTCCGGCACCACTGGCAAGCCCAAGGGCGTGCAGCGCGACACGGGCGGCTATGCGGTCGCGCTGGCGTCGTCCATGGAATACCTGTTCAACGGCCGCGCGGGCGACACGTTCTTTTGCACCAGCGACATCGGCTGGGTGGTCGGCCATTCCTATATTGTTTACGGTCCCTTGATCGGTGGGCAGGCCACGGTGCTGTATGAAGGCACGCCGGTGCGTCCCGATGGCGCCATTCTGTGGAAGCTGGTGGAGCAGTTTGGTGTGAATACCCTGTTCTCCGCGCCCACCGCCGTGCGAGTGCTCAAGCGGCAGGACCCCGCGCTGCTCAAGCGCCATGACCTGTCCAGCCTGCGCGCGGTATATCTGGCCGGTGAACCCTTGGACGAGCCGACCGCCACCTGGATTTCAGAGGGGCTGGGCAAGCCCATCATCGACAACTACTGGCAGACCGAATCCGGCTGGCCGATCCTGTCCGCGCAGCCGGGGGTTGAGAACGTGCCGACCCGATTCGGCAGTCCTTCATTTCCTGTCTACGGCTTTGACGCGCGCATCGTCAGCGAGGCCACGGGCGAAGATCTGGGGGCCGACGAAAAGGGCGTGGTCGCGATTGTGCCGCCGCTGCCCCCGGGCGCCATGTCCACGATCTGGGGCGACGATGCGCGTTTCGTACAGACGTATTTCACGTCGATTCCCGGACGGCAGGTGTATTCCACGTTCGACTGGGGGCGGGTGGATGCGGATGGTTACTGGTTCATCCTGGGCCGTACCGATGATGTGATCAACGTGGCGGGCCACCGGCTTGGCACGCGAGAGATCGAGGAATCCGTCAACAGCCACAGCGGAATTGCCGAATGCGCGGTGGTGGGCGTGGCGGATGCCTTGAAGGGCCAGGTGGCCATGGCGTTCGCCGTGTTGAAGAATCCCGCCGGAGCCGAGACGCCCGACGGGGCAAAGCAGCTGGAAGGCGATATCATGCGGCTGGTGGAAGATCAGCTGGGAGCGGTGGCAAGACCCGCCAGGATCCGGTTTGTGGGCGCATTGCCCAAGACCCGTTCGGGCAAGGTGTTGCGCCGTGCGATCGTCGCAGTATGCGAAGGCCGCGATCCCGGAGACCTGACGACCATTGAAGACCCATCCGCCCTGGAACAGATCAAGGAGTCGTTGCAATGAATACCAAACCCGTGCTGAGCGCCGAAGACGTCAAGAAGATCCTCGCCGCGGCCGAAGCACACGCCGTGCAGAACAAGTGGGCCGTGACCATCTCGGTGGTCGATGACGGCGGCCACCTGCTTGGCATGCTGCGTCTGGATGACGCGGCCCCCATCTCGGCGCACATCGCGCCCGCCAAGGCCAAGACCGCCGCGCTGGGCCGCCGCGAATCGCGCATCTACGAAGAGATGATCAACAATGGCCGCGTGTCGTTCCTGTCGGCGCCGCTGATCGAAGGCATGCTGGAAGGCGGCGTGCCGGTCACCGTCAACGGCCATGTGGTGGGCGCCGTCGGCGTGTCGGGCGTGAAGTCCACCGAAGACGTGCTGATCGCGCAAGCGGGCATTGCCGCGCTGGGCCTGTGAGCCAGACGCAATTGCCGGAACCGCCCGCGGGCGGTTCCATGCCTGAAGTCGGGGCAGGGGGCGCGAGCCCCTTGAACCCCGGCGTGGCCAAACGCGAAGTCTGGGCCTGGGCCATGTACGACTTCGCGAATTCCGGCTACACCACCGTCATTCTCACGGCGGTGTTCAGCACCTATTTTGTTGGCGTGGTCGGCGGGCGCGCCCCGTGGGCCACGCTGGCCTGGACGGCGGCGCTGTCGCTGTCCTACCTGCTCATCATGCTGACGATGCCCACGCTGGGCGCGCGCGCCGACGCCAGCGGCAGCAAGCGCCGCCTGCTGTATTCCAGCACCATCGGCTGCGTGGCCGCCACCTTGGTGCTGACGCAGGCCGGCCCCGGCGACGTGTGGCTGGCGCTGGCCGCCATTGTGGTGTCCAACTATTGCTACTGCGTGGGGGAATCCGTGGTGGCGGCATTCCTGCCCGAGCTTGCCCGCCCGGCAGCGCTGGGCCGCGTATCGGGCTGGGGCTGGAGCTTCGGTTATTGCGGCGGCATGCTGACGCTGGGCTTGTCGCTGGTGGTGGTGACATCGGCCGAAGGCCGTGGCATGACGGCGGAACATTTCGTGCCCTGGGTCATCGTCGTCACCTGCACGGTGTTCGCGTTGGCGGCGCTGCCGTCGTTCTTTTTGCTGAAAGAGCGCGCGCGGCCGCAGGCGGTCAAGCCGCAGGCGCTGCACATGCTGAAGCGCCTGGCCTATGCCTGGCGCGAAACGGGCCAGCACTTTCCCGAGTTCCGCCGCTTGCTGATGTGCATCGCCTGCTATCAGGCGGGTATATCGGTCGTCATTACGCTGGCCGCTGTTTACGCCTCCGAAGTCATGGGGTTCACCACGCCGCAGATCATGCTGCTGGTGTTCACCGTGAATATCGGCGCCGCCGTGGGTGCGTTCTCGTTCGGCTATGTGCAGGACCGCATCGGCCACAAACCGGCATTGGCCATCACTTTGTGCGGCTGGATCGTGATGGTGCTGGTGGCGTATTCGGCCGTGACGGCGCCGGTGTTCTGGGTGGCCGCCACGTTGGCGGGGCTATGCATGGGCACCACCCAAAGCGCTGGCCGCGCCATGACCGGGGCGCTGGCGCCTGCCGGCCGCCTGGCCGAGTTCTATTCGCTGTGGACCTTTGCCGTGCAGTTGGCCGCGGTGATCGGGCCGTTGACCTACGGCATCGTCACCTGGGCTACCGATGGCAACCATCGCCTGGCCATCCTGGTGACCGGCGTGTTCTTCGTGGGCGGGCTCATCCTGTTGTCGCGCGTGGATATGAAGCGCGGCCTGGCGCGGCGTCCCGCCGTCTGAATCAACACCTGCGGCAGCCTGCCGTGGTGTTGATCGGGCTGCTATCCTTATGCACTGCCTTAAAGGCATCACGCGTGATGCGCGATGCCTTTCGTTGATTGCTCGGGCTCCGGCCCGGTTTTTGCGTAAGGTGCCCGTAAGAGCGTGGCGATACGGTGGTGGGTAGATAAGAAATGTCCCCGCGTCGTAATCCTTCACGAAGCTTGCGGTTCGGCGGCCAAGGCAAAACAGCGGCATCAACAACAAAATCACCGTTTGGAGACAAGATCATGTCGAATGCAATTGAGTCCGTCTTGGTAGAAACCCGTGTTTTCCCGCCGCCCGAACGCGCGGCCCAAGGCGCGGCGATTCCCAGCATGGACGCCTACAACGCGTTGTGCGCCCAGGTGGAAAACGATTTCGACGGCTTCTGGGCCGGCCAGGCCCGCGACAATCTGCAATGGACCAAGCCCTTTACGCAAGTGCTGGACGAGTCCGACGCGCCGTTCTACCGCTGGTTCGGCGATGGTGAACTGAACGTGTCGGCCAACTGCCTGGACGTGCACCTGACCAACGGCAACGCCGACAAGACCGCCATCATCTTCGAAGGCGACGATGGCACGGTCAACAAGGTGACCTACCGCGAACTGCTGGCGCGCGTGTGCCGCTTCGCCAATGGCCTGAAGGACCTGGGCTACAAGAAGGGCGACCGCGCCATCATCTACATGCCCATGTCGATCGAAGCCGTGGTGGCCATGCAGGCTTGCGCGCGCCTGGGCGTGACGCACTCTGTGGTGTTCGGCGGCTTTTCGGCCAAGAGCCTGCAAGAGCGCATCGTGGACGTGGGCGCATCGCTGGTCATCACCGCCGACGAACAGGTGCGCGGCGGCAAGACCATTCCGCTCAAGCCCGCCGTGGAAGACGCCATCGCCATGGGCGGCTGCGAAGCCGTCGGCAAAGTAATCGTGTACCGCCGCACCGGCGGCAAGGTGCAGTGGAACGAAGGCCGCGACCTCTGGATGCACGAGGTCGAGGCCGGCCAGCCCGACGCCTGCGAACCCGTGCCGGTCAACGCCGAACACCCGCTGTTCATCCTTTACACGTCCGGTTCCACCGGCAAGCCCAAGGGCGTGCAGCATTCGTCGGCAGGCTATCTGCTGTGGGCGCTGCTGACCGTGAAGTGGACCTTCGACGCCCGCAAGGACGACGTCTATTGGTGCACGGCCGACGTGGGCTGGGTTACGGGCCACACCTACATCACCTATGGCCCGCTGGCCGCCGGGTTGACGCAGGTGGTATTCGAAGGCGTGCCCACGTACCCCAACGCCGGCCGCTTCTGGGACATGATCGCGCGCCACAAGGTCACCACGTTCTACACGGCGCCCACGGCCATCCGTTCGCTGATCAAGGCGTCGGAAACGACGCCGGACGCGCACCCGAAAAATTACGATCTGGACAGCTTGCGCATCATCGGCACGGTGGGTGAACCCATCAACCCCGAAGCCTGGATGTGGTATCACAAACACGTCGGCCGCGAACGCTGCCCGATCGTGGACACCTGGTGGCAGACCGAAACCGGTGGCCACATGATCACCCCCTTGCCGGGCGCCACGCCCACCAAGCCGGGTTCGTGCACGCTGCCGCTGCCGGGCATCGCCGCCGCCATCGTCGATGAAACCGGGGGCGACGTCGAAAAGGGCAATGGCGGGTTCCTGGTCATCAAGCGCCCGTGGCCCGCGATGATCCGCAACATCTGGGGCGACCCGGAGCGCTTCAAGAAAAGCTACTTCCCGTCGGAACTGCGGGGTTATTACCTGGCCGGCGACGGTGCTCAGCGCGATGCGGATGGCTACTTCTGGATCATGGGCCGCATCGACGACGTGCTGAACGTGTCGGGCCACCGCCTGGGCACGATGGAAGTGGAATCGGCCTTGGTGGCGCACGAACTGGTGGCGGAAGCCGCCGTGGTTGGCCGCCCGGACGACACCACCGGCGAAGCCGTGGTGGCCTTCGTGGTGCTTAAGCAGGCGCGTCCGGAAGGTGAAGAGGCGCAAGCCATCGCCAAGCAATTGCGTGACTGGGTCGCTAAGGAAATTGGCCCCATCGCCAAGCCCAAGGACATCCGCTTTGGCGACAACCTGCCCAAGACGCGTTCGGGCAAGATCATGCGCAGACTGTTGCGCGTGGTGGCCAAGGGCGAGGAAGTCACGCAGGACGTGTCCACGCTGGAAAACCCCGCCATTCTCGAGCAATTGGCCAAGCCGCTGTAAGTGCGATCGGCCATAAGCGGCCGGTCTACCTCTTGGCGACAGGAGCATAATGTCAGACGCCCGCACCGGTAATCGCCGGTCCGGGCGTCTTTTCTTTTTCGCGCCCTTGTTTTTTTACTTTCACAAGACGGAGCCAACCACGTGAACGGCAGCAGTTTTGATCGCGCAGGACTTGCCCTGATGTTCAGCACCATCGTGGTCTGGGCGGGTAGCTGGATCGCGATGAAACTGATCGTGCCTTACATCGGCCCCTTCGACTTCGTGGCCTTGCGCTATGTGGTGGGCAGCCTGGTGCTGTTCGCGCTGGCCATGGCCACCCGCCGGCCGCTGGGCATGCCCCCATGGAAATTGACCCTGCTGATCGGGCTGACCCAGACGGCGGGATTCCAGGGCTTCGTGCAGACGGCGTTGGTGTCGGGCGGCGTGGGCAAGGTCTCGCTGATGGCCTACACCATGCCGTTCTGGGTGGTGCTGTTTGCGTGGTGGCTGCTGGGCGAGCGCCCGTCGGCCAAGCATGGCGTGGGTATTGGCCTGGCGGCGATCGGGCTGGTCTGTTTTGTTGAACCGTGGAACGGCCTGGGCGACATCCGCCCCGTGTTGCTGGGCCTGGGCAGCGGCCTGTGCTGGGGCGTGGGCACGGTGCTGTCCAAGCGCATGTTTGAACGCCACGCGCCCGACGTCATGACGTTCACCGCGTGGCAGATGCTGTTCGGCGGTCTGGTCATGGTGCCCGTGGCGTACCTGGTGCCGCAGATGACGGCGCAATGGGACTGGCCGCTATGGACGGGCATGACCTACATCATCTTGATTGCCACGGCGGCGGGTTGGCTGCTGTGGTTGCAGGTAGTGCGCCGCGTGCCCGCGTCGATTGCGGGCCTGTCCAGCCTAGGTGTGCCCGTGGTTGCCATGCTGCTGGCCTGGGCGATTCTGTCCGAAACCCCCACGCTGGTCGAACTGGGCGGCATGGTGCTGATCCTGGCCGGCATCTTCGTGGTGAGCCGGGCCGCGCCCGCCGCCCGCGCATCCTGATTCCAAGCTTCCGACTTCCGTTCCCGATCCCCTCTCTTGCCTATCAAGGATTTTCCAATGATCGATCTGCGCAGCGACACCGTCACACGGCCCACGCCCGCCATGTTGCAGGCCATGGTTTCCGCCCCCTTGGGTGATGACGTGATGGGCGACGACCCCACCGTGATTCAGCTTCAGGCGGCGGTAGCCGAACGCGCCGGCAAAGCGGCGGGGCTGTTCTTTCCGTCGGGCACGCAAAGCAATCTGGCCGCGTTGATGGCCCATTGCGATCGCGGCGATGAATACCTGGTGGGGCAGTTGGCGCACACCTACAAGTACGAAGGCGGTGGCGCGGCCGTGTTGGGCAGCATCCAGCCCCAGCCCATCGAACACGCCGAAGACGGCTCGCTGCCGCTGGAAAAGCTGGCGGCGGCGGTCAAGCCACAGGGCGATCCGCACTTTGCCCGTACCCGTTTGCTGGCTTTGGAAAACACCTTTCACGGCAAGCTGATTCCGGCCGGCTACATCCAGGCCGCCACGGATTGGGCGCGCAAGGAAGGCTTGGCGACCCATCTGGACGGCGCGCGCGTGTTCAACGCAGCGGTGGCCAGTGGCAAGCCATTGGTCGATATGTGCCAGCCCTTCGACTCGGTGTCCATCTGCTTTTCAAAAGGCTTGGGCGCGCCGGTGGGATCGGTGCTGGTGGGCAGCAAGGAACTGATCGCCCGCGCGTATCGCTGGCGCAAGGTGCTGGGCGGCGGATTGCGCCAATCCGGCGTGCTGGCGGCCGCCTGCCTGTATGCGCTGGAACATCACGTTGAGCGTCTGGCTGACGACCACGAGAACGCGCGGGCGCTAGCCGAAGGCTTGCGGGCTATTCCAGGCGTGAAGGTACTGAGCCAGGATACGAACATGTTGTTCGTTGAGTTCGAGCCATCCCGTTGCGATTCACTGACCGACGCGCTGGGCAAAGACGGCATTCTGATGCGCGCGGTCTACGGCGGCCCCACGCGCCTGGTCACGCACCTGGACGTGTCGGCTGATGACGTCCAGCGTGTGGTTCAGGCGGTGGCGCGCCACCTGGCCTGAACGGGGCGGGGCGGCATCAACCGTGTCGTTGGCGGCTGTCGGCGGGCGCCTGGTCTCGTTCAGCCATGCCGTAGTCGCGCAGTACCTGCGCGACGCGCAGTCGATAGTTCTGAAACACGCCGCCGCGTCCAGCTTCCTGGGCGCGGCGATGCGACTCCAGTGAACGCCAGCGCTTGACGGCGTCTTCATCGCGCCAGAATGACAGCGACAGCAGCTTGCCCGGCGTGCTCAGGCTTTGAAAGCGCTCGACCGAGAGGAAGCCATCGATGGTCTTGAGTTCGTCGATCAGGCCAGCGGCAATGTCCAGATAGGGATCGGCGTTGCCGTTGGCGGGTTCAACTTCGAATATCACGGCAATCATGGGGTGGGTTCCTTTGAAAACGCAAACTGTGGCACGCGTGCATTGGGCAGCGGCCGATACCGGAAACGGGATGCCAGAGCGGCCGCGTCGGCTCCGGCTTGCAGCAAATGAAACAGCGCGTCCGCAGCGTGGCGGCGCGCAAGCCCTTGGCCGGGACAGGCGTGGCGTTGCGCGCCGAATGTCCAGCCGGCATCGGGCTGGACCGTTGCCGCCGCGGCCAATATCAGCAGCACGGTCTGGCCGGCCTCAATCCGCTGGCCGCACACCGAGATGGCGTCCGCCAGAAACCGCCGCGTGTTGTGCAGGGGCGGATCGTGGCGGATGACGTGGTCGACGATCGCGTCGGCGTCGGCGGGGACGGCATCGGCAGACACGCCGCGCCTGCCGGCATGGATCAGCGCGTTGCCCAGCAGCCCGGCGCCGGCTTCGCACGACTGAAACAACAGGCCGGCAAGGTTCGCCGCCAGCACGGCAGCGGGGATCTGCGCGCGGGCGCCGTCATCTCGCAGCTTGCGCAAGGCCGGGCCGGCGTCGGCGGCGAGCAGGAAGGATTCCAGGCGGCGTTGCAGCGCGTCGGCAGCGGCATGTCCGGCGGCTATCTGGTCCGCATCAGCGGTGGTGGGCAGGGCGGACAGGAACGTGGCAATCTGCGCAGCGCTATCGGCGTGCAGGGCGGGGGCCAGTCCCAGGAAGGCTGCTTGAGCATGCACGGGGGCGGCGGTCAGGTAGCGGTCTATGGCAGCGGCGTCCAAGGCCGGTATCGCGGGCCATCGCGGGGTACAGGCTTGCGTGCCTTGTTCCTGGATGTATGCCGCCAGCAAGGCCTTCAGCCGTGTGTGCATATCGCTGTCGTTCATGCGTACGAAGCGGCCGAACAGCGTGCCTGCGGGGCCGGCGCACAGGGCGCGCGGCACAGGTTCCGATGGCGGACGGACGCGCGCAGTTGGATTGCGCATCACGGCCGTGATCGTGTCAGGGTGGCTGGCGACCCAAAGGCCTAGCGCGTCGTCGCGGTACAGGGGCTTCTCGCGCGCCAGCGCGGCGTAGTAGGGGTAGGGGTCGCCGTGCGTGACGGCAAGCAGGGGATGGGCGGGAAGCATGGCGTGGCCGGTAGGAGATCCGGCTGCCAGTATCTGCCCCCCGGGCATGCAACGATTCGATGCAGGCCGAACTATGCCTGCGACGTGCCTGGCTGGCGGGCGCCAGCGTCCGCCAGCAGCGCCGCGTAACCCTGGCGTGAATCCGGCCATTGCAGTGTGAAGCCGCTGGCGCGCAGCCGCCCGTTATTGAGCTTCTTGCTGCCCACATTCGCCGGGGCAGGGGCGACACGCGGCGCGGGCGCGCCAATCATGGCAGCGAGCTCGGCATAGAGCGTGCGCAGCGGCAGCGGTGTGTCGTCGCACCCGATATACGCCGGTTCAACCTTGGGCAACAGCGCCAGATGCACCACGGCGGCGGCCGCGTCGTCGATGTGGATACGGTTGGCCCAATGTTCAGGCTGCGTCGGCGCGCCTGCCGCGCCGCTGCGCAGGCGCTCGATCAATTGCAGCCGGCCGGGTCCATACAGTCCGGCCAGCCGCAGCGCGGTAGACGACAGGCCGCGCGCGGCCAGCGCGGCTTCTGCTTCAAGCAGAATCTGGCCGTTGAAGCCTTGCGGCGCGGGCGGCGTATCTTCGGTGACCCAGTCGCCATGGTGTTCGCCATACACGGCGCTGGATGACACGAACACCACGCGCTTCAACTGCGACGTATCCAACACGTTCAGCACGTTCTGCAAGCCATCGATGAAGACGCCGCGATACAAGGCCGGGTCGCGCCCACCGGGGGCGGGCAGATGGATCAGCCGCGTGACGCCGGATGGCAGCGCGGGCAGGGTGTCCGCGCGCGTAATGTCGCCTTGCAGCCATTGGATGCCGCTGTCGTCGGTGGGCGGGTGGCGGCGCAGCGCGGTCACCTGGTCGCCACGCGCCAGGAAGCGCCGGGCCACGCGCTGGCCGAGGTCGCCACAGCCGATGAGAAGTACGCGTTCAGTCATGATGCCGCCTTGGTTCGTGAAAAAGGCGCCCCGGAAGGCGCCTTGAGGCAGGGCGTTGAACAACCCTGGCCGGGATTTACATGCCGCTGTAGACGGGCCCTTCGCCGCCTTGCGGGGCCACCCAGACGATGTTCTGGGTAGGGTCTTTAATGTCGCAGGTCTTGCAGTGCACGCAGTTCTGCGCGTTGATCTGCAAACGGTCTTCGCCGTGGTCGTCCTTGATGAATTCGTACACGCCGGCCGGGCAGTAACGCGATTCCGGCCCACCGTACTTGGCCAGGTTCACCTGCACCGGCACCGACGGATCCTTCAAGGTCAGGTGGATGGGCTCGTTTTCTTCGTGGTTGGTATTCGAAATGAACACCGAGCTGAGCTTGTCGAAGGTGAGCTTGCCATCGGGCTTCGGGTAGTCGATGCGCGCGCATTCGGACGCCGGTTGCAGACAGGCGTGGTCGGGCTTGTTGTGGCGCAGGGTCCAGGGCATCTTGCCCTTGAGCAGCAGTTGCTCCACGCCCGTCATCAGCGTGGCGATGGTGCGGCCCTTCTTGAACCACTGCTTGAAGTTGCGCGCCTTGTTCAATTCCGCGTGCAGCCACGATGCTTCGAAAGCCTTCGGATACGCGGCCAGTTCGTCTTGGCGGCGGTCGGCCAGCAGGGCGTCGAACGCGGCTTCGGCGGCCATCTTGCCCGACTTGATGGCGGCATGGCTGCCCTTGATGCGGGACGCGTTCAGGAAGCCGGCCTCGCAGCCGACCAGCACGCCGCCCGGGAACGTCAGTTTGGGCAAGGACATCAAACCGCCCGCCGTGATGGCGCGTGCGCCGTAGGCAATGCGCTTGCCGCCTTCGAAGGTGCCGCGGATGGCGGGATGCGTCTTGTAGCGTTGGAATTCGTCGAACGGCGACAGCCAGGGGTTGGCGTAGTCCAGGCCGACGATCATGCCCACGGCCACCAGGTTGTTGTCCAGGTGGTACAGGAACGAACCGCCGTAGGTGTCGGAATCCAGCGGCCAGCCGGCCGTGTGGATGACGAGGCCGGGCTTGGATTGCGCCGGGTCGACTTCCCACATTTCCTTGATGCCGATGCCGTAGGACTGCGGGTTGCGGCCGTCGTCCAGCTTGAAGCGTTCGATCAGTTGGCGGCCCAGTTGGCCGCGCGAGCCTTCGCCGAACACGGTGTAGCGGGCATGCAGTTCCATGCCGGGCTGGTAGTGGTCGGTATGCGTACCGTCGCGGGCCACGCCCATGTCGCCGGTGGCTACGCCACGCACGGCGCCGTTTTCGTCGTACAGCACTTCAACCGCGGCGAAGCCGGGGAAGATGTCCACGCCCAGCGCCTCGGCTTGCTCGCCCATCCATTTGACGACGTCGCCCAGGCGGACGATGTAGTTGCCCTCGTTGTGGAAACAGGGCGGCAGCATCCAGTTTGGCGTGGTGCGCGCACCGGTCTGGGACAGGAACATGAACTTGTCCTGCGTGACCGGCACGGTCAGCGGCGCGCCTTTTTCTTTCCAGTCGGGGATAAGTTCGGTCAGCGCCAGCGGGTCCATGACGGCGCCGGACAGGATGTGTGCACCCAGTTCCGCGCCTTTCTCCAGGACGCACACGCCGATTTCCTGATTCTTTTCAGCGGCCAGCTGCTTTAGACGGATTGCGGTGGCCAAGCCGGCGGGTCCACCGCCAACCACGACCACGTCATATTCCATCGACTCGCGTTCAGACATTTGCAAAGCTCCCCGTATGTATTCCATATTTGGCTGGAAGTATTATCGGCGATTGTATTGCAGGCGGAGGCCGTGCATGCCTTCGTATTTCTTTTAGCCTTCAGGAGTAATCGGTGAACCCGGACAATCTGTCTGCGCGGATTCTGGCGGTGGGCGATACCCATCAGGTGGAGTTGCCCTTGCGTTGGGGCGACTCAGACGCCTTGAATCATCTGAACAACACGCTGTATTTCCGCCTCATGGAAGAGGCTCGCATGCAGATCCTGTACAACGCGGGCTTCGAGCTGCCCGCTGACAACGGCGCCATCCTGGCCCACGCGTCTTGCGATTTCCTGCGCCCGCTGACCTATCCGGCCACGGTTCGCGTCATCCACAAGGTCACGCGCATTGGCCGTTCCAGCGCGGAATTCGAGCTGTTGCTGGAGAAGGTCGGCGACGACGCCGGCCCCTATGCGCGCGGACGCAACGTGCTAGTCTGGATGGACTACGTGGCCAATACGTCCGCACCGTGGCCGCCCGAAGTGCTGGCGCAGATGGCCACGCAATTTCAGGCGGCCGCTTGAGACGCTGCTTGAGATTAGGGGCGCGGAATCGCCCGTCATGCCGTTAAAATCAAGCGCAAAATCACAAGAGAAATAAAGGGGCGCGCCACCCTCGGCGCCGCGACTCAGAGACATCGGGCAGTATCGTGATGCCATCTGGGGCCGACGCCGGCAGCCGCGCTCCAAGGAAAAACAGGGCTTTCCCCGATTTTCTTGTTCCCCCATGGGACACACCGCGCAAGCGGCGGGGCGGGCTCTCTTCGGTTAGACCTTAACTAGGAGTTGGAGCGATGGACAAGGTTTTTGCAAGCGCCCAGGAGGCGCTGGCAGGCATCGTCAAGGACGGTCAGATGATCGCCGTGGGCGGTTTCGGCCTTTGCGGTATTCCCGAGGCCCTGATCGCCGCGCTGCGCGATTCGGGCGTGAAGGACCTGACCTGCGTCAGCAACAATGCGGGCGTCGACGGCTTTGGCTTGGGCCAGTTGCTGAACACGCGCCAGGTGCGCAAGATGATCGCGTCCTACGTGGGCGAAAACAAGGAATTCGAACGCCAATACCTGTCGGGCGAACTTGAGCTTGAGTTCACCCCGCAGGGCACACTGGCCGAGAAGCTGCGCGCTGGTGGTGCCGGCATTCCCGCCTTTTTCACCCGCACCGGCGTGGGCACCATCGTGGCCGACGGCAAGGAAATCCGCGAGTTCGACGGCCAGCAATACGTGATGGAACGTTCGCTGACGCCGGACGTGTCGCTGGTCAAGGCGCACATTGCCGACCGCAGCGGCAACCTGGTGTTCCGCAAGACGGCCCGCAACTTCAACCCGAACGTTGCCATGGCCGGCAAGTTCACGGTGGTTGAAGTCGAAGAAATCGTTGACACCGGCAGCCTGGATCCCGATCAGATCCACCTGCCCGGCATCTATGTGCAACGGATCGTGCTGAACACGACGCCGGAAAAGCGCATCGAACAACGCACCACTCGCCCGGCCTAAGGAGAAGACGACATGGCATGGTCCCGCGATGAAATGGCGGCGCGCGCCGCGCGCGAGCTGCAAGACGGTTTTTATGTGAACCTGGGTATCGGCCTGCCGACCCTGGTGGCCAACCACGTGCCCAAGGGTGTTGAGGTGTGGCTGCAATCCGAGAACGGCCTGCTGGGCATTGGCCCGTTTCCCACTGACGCCGAAGTCGACGCTGACCTGATCAACGCCGGCAAGCAGACGGTGACGACGCTGCCCGGCTCGTCGATCTTCTCGTCCGCCGATTCGTTTGCAATGATCCGCGGCGGCAAGATCAACCTGGCCATCCTGGGCGCGATGCAGGTGTCCGAAAAGGGCGACCTGGCCAACTGGATGATTCCCGGCAAGATGGTCAAGGGCATGGGCGGCGCGATGGACCTGGTGGCCGGCGTCGGCCGCGTCGTGGTCCTGATGGAACACGTGGCCAAGAAGAAGGACGGCACCGAAGACATCAAGCTGCTGCCCGAATGCAACCTGCCGCTGACTGGCGTGGGGGTGGTCGACCTGATCATCACCGACCTGGGCGTGATGGAAGTCACGGAAAATGGCTTGAAGCTGCTGGAAACGGCTCCCGGCGTAACCGTCGACGAAATCCAGTCCAAAACCCTGGCCAAGCTAGACGTCTCGGCACTGTAACGACAACGCCCCGCAAGGGGCGTTTTTTTTCATGCGTGCGCGCCGGGCCTACGCCAACCGCATCCCCACATGCGGAATCCCGTCTTCCATATATTCCTCGGTCACCTGCACAAACCCGTGCCCGCCGTAGTACCCCCGCAACCGGGCCTGCGCACCCAAGTACATCGCACGCCCCGGCCAACACCTGCGCACCTCCGCCATCGCATGGCGTATCAATTCATGCCCCAGCCCCTGACCTCGCGTCCAGGGCGCGCTGATAACCCGGCCGATCTCGATATCACCGTTCTTATTCAGTGACGGATCCAGAATCCGGCAATACGCCGCCAACTGACCGTCCTGCCAGGCCATCAAGTGCGAAGTCTGCCCGACCAGATCCTTTCCATCGATGTCCTGAAAGATGCATT
Source organism: Achromobacter spanius (assembly GCF_003994415.1). Lineage (NCBI taxonomy): Bacteria > Pseudomonadati > Pseudomonadota > Betaproteobacteria > Burkholderiales > Alcaligenaceae > Achromobacter > Achromobacter spanius. The sequence goes on from NZ_CP034689.1 coordinate 1,628,457, forward strand.
CCTGCTCAACGACAAACACTTCGGTGCGTAGCTGGAGAATCGCGTAGATCTCGGCAACGGTCAGCTCCTGGTGGGGCTTACAGATCCAATTGGGCATGGCGGCATTCCAAGGCAAGAAAAGAGGCGCCAATAGCGTACCTCAAACCGACCCCGTTTCTTTTCGCCCACCGTTACATAAATTCACGGGTATACCCTTAGTATGAAAAGGAATTTTCTTATTTAAAATTTGCGTGTAAACAGATTTACACAAACACCCGCTAAGACGCACCCCCAAAAAAGATGACCAAGGCCGTACTGTCGATCGCTGATCGGATCGCCCGGGCTCAGCCCGCGCTGAGCCGGACTCAGCACAAGATGGCCGAATACGTGCTGGCGCATCAATTCCGCGTGGCCACCATGACCATCGACGAATTCGCCGTAGCGGTCGGCGTGTCGGTGGCAACGGCCAACCGTTTTGCGCGCGCCCTGGACTTGCCGGGCTACCCGCAGTTTCGCGCCGAGCTGGCTCGCGGCTTCGAAGCCGCGCTGGAACCCGTGGAAAAGCTGCGCACCGAATTGGCGCATTCCGCCAGCGCCGTGCAGATCTTTGCCGCCACGCTTGAAGAAGACATCCGCAACGCCCAGCGCAACTTGCAGGCGCTGGACTCGGGCGCCTGTGAGCAGGCGGTGCAAGCCATCCTGGCCGCCGACCGCGTCTTCATCATCGGTTTCGGCGCCAGCGGTTTCCTGGCCGGCCTGTTGCAGCGCGGCTTGTGCATGCACCTGCGCTCCGTCGAGTCGCTGGCCGGGCCGGGCGGCGTGTCGCACGCGGCGCGCCAGATGTCGCGCATGACCGACAAGGATCTGGTCATTGCCATTGGCTTTCCCCGTTATCTGGCCGACACCGTGACGCTGGCCGCCGCTGCCAAGCAGGCGGGCGTGCCGGTGTTGGTGCTGACCGACAAGCCCACCTCGCCCTTGGCGCCCACGGCCTCCGTCGTGCTGTATGCGTACTCGGCGCGCCAGTTGATCCCCAATTCCGAAACCGCCGCGCTGGGTTTGATCGAAGCCCTGTCCGCCGCGGTGGCCTATCGGGCCGAGAATTCCGTTGCGGCAGCCGCTGGGGTGACCCAGTCCGTGATGCCGTGGCTTATCCATGGAGTAGGTAAACGATGATTCAACCCGTGATTGCCATTCACGGTGGCGCCGGCGCGATGTCCCGCGCGGCCATGTCGCCCGAGAAAGAACAGGAATACCTGGCCGCCCTGGAGTCCATCCTGACAGCCGGCCAAGCCGTGCTGGCCCGTGGCGGCAGCGCCCTGGACGCCGTGACCGAAGCCGTGCGCCTGCTGGAAGACTGCCCCTTGTTCAATGCCGGCCACGGCGCCGTGTTCACCAGCGCGGCCACGCATGAATTGGACGCGTCCATCATGGACGGCGCCACGCTGCGTTCGGGCGCCATCGCCAACGTGAACTGCGTGCGCAATCCGATTTTCGCGGCGCGCCGTGTCATGGAAAACAGCAAGCACGTGTTCTTCGTGGGCGAGGGCGCCGAAGCCTTCGCCAAGGCTGAAGGCCTGGAAATCGTGGACCCCTCGTACTTTTCTACCGAGGCTCGCCGCGAACAATTGTTGCGTGTGCAGCGCGAAACGCCGGACGCCGCCGTGCTGGACCATGACGGCCAAGCCATGGTTGCGCGCGGCCAGCCCGCGCCGGCCGACCCGCTGGATGCCGACAAGAAGTTCGGCACGGTGGGCGCGGTGGCCGTGGATGCAGAGGGCAACGTGGCCGCTGCCACGTCGACCGGCGGCATCACCAACAAGCAGGTCGGCCGCGTGGGCGATGCGCCCATGATCGGCGCCGGCACCTACGCCAGCAACAAGACTTGCGCCGTGTCCACCACGGGTACCGGCGAGATGTTCATCCGCATGGTCGCCGCTTACGACGTGGCGGCCCAGATGGAGTATTGCGGGGCGTCGCTGCAAGAAGCAGCCGACCGCGTCGTGATGGAAAAACTGCCCACTATTGGCGGCAAGGGCGGCCTGGTGGCCGTTGACGCCCAGGGCAATGTGGCCTTGCCGTTCAACACGGAAGGCATGTATCGAGGTTACGCCCGCGTTGGCGAAAAGCCGGTCACTGCTATCTACCGATAAGCGTGGCGGGTTCTGTTTTGATTTTGGGGATTAATAAAGATGGTTGATCGCGCAAACAGCCTGGCGCTGCCGGAAAACCGCGTGGTCCAGGTCGACGACCTGACGGTGCGCTTCGTGGGTTCGGAGCGCACGGTCGAAGCCGTGCGCAACTTGTCGTTCCATGTGGACCGGGGTGAAACCCTGGCCATCGTGGGCGAATCGGGTTCGGGCAAGTCGGTAACGTCCCTGGCCCTGATGCGTCTGGTGGAACATGGCGGCGGCCGTATCGCCCAGGGCCGCATGGCGCTGCGTCGCCGTAACGGCTCCGTGATCGATCTGGCCGGATCCAGCCAGCGCGTCATGCGCAATGTGCGCGGCGCCGACATGGCCATGATCTTCCAGGAGCCGATGACGTCCTTGAACCCGGTGTTCACCGCCGGCGACCAGATTGCCGAGTCGATCCGCCAGCACCAGGGCAAGGACGCCGCCGCCGCGCGCGCCGAAGCGCTGCGCATGCTGGAACAGGTGCGCATTCCGGAAGCCAAGTCGGTGCTGGACCGCTACCCGCATCAGTTGTCGGGCGGCATGCGTCAACGCGTGATGATCGCCATGGCGCTGGCCTGCAAGCCCGCGCTGCTGATTGCCGACGAACCCACCACCGCGCTGGACGTCACCATTCAAGCGCAGATCCTGCAACTGATCCGTCAGCTTCAGGAAGAAATGCACATGGGCGTGGTGTTCATCACCCACGACATGGGCGTGGTGGCCGAAGTGGCCGACCGCGTGCTGGTGATGTATCGCGGCGACAAGGTCGAGGAAGGCCCGTCGGAACAGGTGTTCGCCGAGCCGCGCCACAGCTACACCAAGGCGCTGCTGTCCGCCGTGCCGAAGCTGGGCGCCATGGAAGGCACCGACTTGCCCGCGCGTTTCCCCTTGCTGCAAGTGGAAGGCCAGGTGCAGCCCGTGGCGGAGCCCGGCGTTGCCAGCACGCAGGAAGTGCCGGCCGCCAAGCGCGAGCCGATTCTATCCGTGCGCAACCTGGTGACCCGCTTCGACCTGCGCGGCGGCATCCTCAGCCGCGTGCAACGCCGCGTGCATGCGGTGGAGAAGGTCAGCTTCGACCTGTACCCCGGCGAAACGCTGTCGTTGGTGGGTGAGTCGGGTTGCGGCAAGTCCACCACCGGCCGTTCGCTGCTGCGCCTGGTGGAAAGCCAGGGCGGCGAGATCAAGTTCGGTGGCCGCGACATCGTCAGCCTGAAGAACAACGAATTGCAATCCCTGCGCCGCGACATCCAGTTCGTGTTCCAGGACCCGTTTGCGTCGCTGGACCCGCGCGTGACCGTCGGCTTTTCCATCATGGAGCCGCTGCTGGTGCACGGCGTGGCCAAGGGCAAGGAAGCCGAACGCCGCGTGGCCGATCTGCTTGAGCGCGTGGGCATGCCGCCTGAAATGGCGCAGCGCTACCCGCATGAATTCTCGGGCGGCCAGCGTCAGCGCATCTGCATCGCGCGCGCGCTGGCGCTGAATCCCAAGGTGGTGATCGCGGACGAATCCGTGTCGGCGCTGGACGTATCCATCCAGGCGCAGATCGTGAACCTGCTGATCGATCTGCAGCGCGACATGGGCATTTCGTTCCTGTTCATTTCGCACGACATGGCCGTGGTGGAGCGCGTGAGCCACCGCGTGGCGGTCATGTACCTGGGCCAGATCGTTGAAATCGGCCCGCGCCGCGCCATCTTCGAAAACCCGCAGCACCCGTACACCAAGAAGCTGATGTCGGCCGTGCCGATCGCCGATCCGGCGCGCCGTCACCTCAAGCGCACCTTGTTGTCCGATGAAATTCCCAGCCCGATCCGCAAGCTCGGCGACGAGCCCGTGGTGCAGCCGCTGGTGCAGGTTGGAACCGATCACTTCGTTGCCCGTCATGCGGTCGGCGGCGCGTATTGATTCCGTTGTCGTACTTGTTTTTCTTCCACCAAACCCCCTAATTCCAATTTGGAACCAGGAGTTGCAATGATGAAAGTTCTGCGCCCCACCAAGCTGATGGCCGCCGCCGCGGTGGCCTTCGGTGTGCTCACTTCGCCGTTGGCGCACGCGTCCAAGGACGTGACGTTTGCCGTCTCCATCGCACTGGAAACGCTTGATCCGTACAACACCAACAGCACCCTGAACCAGGCTGCCGGCAAGGCCTACTACGAAGGCCTGTTCGAATTCGACAAAGACCTGAAGATCCAGAAGGTGCTGGCCACCGACTACTCGGTCAGCGAAGACGGCCTGGTCTACACGTTCAAGCTGCGTCCCGGCGTGAAGTTCCACGACGGCACCGACTTCAACGCCGAAGCGGTCAAGATCAACTTCGATCGTCCGTCCAACCCGGACAATCGCCTGTCGCGCTACATCCAGTTCAGCGTCATCGACAAGACCGAAGTGGTTGACCCGATGACCGTCAAGATCACGCTGAAGAAGCCGTTCTCGGCCTTCATCAACGCGCTGGCCCACCCGGCCGCCATGATGATCTCGCCGGCCGCCCTGGCCAAGTACGGCAAGGAAATCGGTTTCCACCCGGTGGGCACCGGCCCGTTCGAATTCGTCGAATGGAAGCCGGCTGAATACCTGAAGGTCAAGAAGTTCGACGGTTACTGGAAGAAGGGCTACCCCAAGGTCGACACGCTGACCTTCCGTACCGTGACCGACAACAACACCCGCGCCGCCGTGGTGCAGACGGGCGAAGCGCAGTTCGCTTTCCCGGTGCCGTTCGAACAAGCCGCCGTGCTGAAGAAGAACGACAAGCTGGACGTGGTCGATCACCAGAACTCGATCATGGCACGCTACCTGTCGATGAACACGCAGCAAAAGCCGTTCGACAACGTCAAGGTGCGTGAAGCCATCAACTACGCCATCAACAAGGAAGCCCTGGCCAAGGTCGCTTTCTCGGGCTATGCCACCGTCGTTGACGGCGTGGTGCCCAAGGGTGTGGACTACGCGCACAAGACCGGCCCGTGGCCGTATGACCTGAAGAAGGCCAAGGCCCTGCTGGCTGAAGCCGGCTACCCCAACGGCTTTGAAAGCACCCTGTGGTCCGCCTATAACGACGGCACCTCGGTGAAGGTGGTTCAGTTCCTGCAGCAGCAGCTGGCTCAAGTCGGCATCAAGGTGCAAGTGGAAGTGCTGGAATCGGGTCAGCGCGTGCAGCGTGTGCAGCAAGTGCAGAAGCCGGAAGACGCCAAGGTCCGCATGTACTACGCCGGCTGGTCGTCCTCGACCGGTGAAGCCGACTGGGGCCTGCGTCCGCTCTTGACCACCCCCGCTTTCCCGCCCGTGCTGAACAACGTGTCCTACTACTCGAACAAGACGGTTGACGCCGGCGTTCAAGAAGCTCTGGCCACGACCGACCGCGCCAAGAAGACGGAAATCTACAAGAACGTTCAGGAAACCATCTGGAAGGACGCCCCGTGGGCCTTCCTGGTGACCCAGAACAACCTGTATGTGAAGTCGAAGAACCTGTCGGGCGTGTATGTGGAACCGGACACCTCGTTCTGGTTCGGCGACATCGACCTGAAGCAGTAAACCTAGCAGTCACTCTCGGGGCCTTCGGGCCCTTGTAAGGCCACATTCGGCGGGGGCGCGGTGTCCCCGCCGATGTTGCAGGAATTTCAATGCTGACCTACATCGTCAAACGTCTTCTGGGCATGATCCCCACGCTGCTGCTGGTAGCCGTGGTCGTGTTCCTGTTTGTGCACATGCTTCCGGGCGACCCGGCGCGACTGGCCGCGGGCCAGGAGGCCGACCAGCAAACGGTCGAGCTGGTGCGCAAGGAACTTGGGCTGGATCTGCCCCTGCCGCAGCAGTTCGTGCGCTACTTCAGCAACATGCTGCAAGGCGACCTGGGTACCTCGCTGCGTACCAAGCGGCCCGTCTCGACCGAAATTTCCGACCGCTTCATGCCCACGCTGTGGTTGACGCTCGCCAGCATGGCGTGGTCAGTCACCTTCGGCATGATCATCGGCATTGTCTCGGCGGTCTGGCGCAATCGCTGGCCCGACCGTCTGGGCATGACACTGGCGGTGTCAGGCATTTCTTTCCCCGCCTTCGCGCTGGGCATGATGCTGATGCAGGTGTTTTCCGTGAACCTGGGCTGGCTGCCGACCGTGGGCGCCTCCAGCTGGAAACATTACATCCTGCCGTCCCTCACGCTGGGCGCCGCGGTGGCCGCCGTCATGGCGCGCTTTACCCGCGCTTCGTTTGTGGAAGTCATCCAGGAAGACTTCGTACGCACGGCCCGGGCCAAGGGCCTGACCGAGCGCCGCGTCGTCATCAAGCATGCGCTGCGCAACGCGCTGATTCCGGTTGTCACCATGATGGGTCTGCAATTCGGCTTCTTGCTGGGCGGCTCGATCGTGGTCGAAACCGTTTTCAACTGGCCCGGCCTTGGCCGCCTGCTGGTTGACGCCGTGACCCAACGCGACTATCCGGTGATTCAGGGCCTGGTGCTGCTGTTCTCGCTGGAATTCATCCTGATCAACCTGATTGTCGACGTGCTCTATGGCGTCATCAATCCCAGCATCCGTTACAAGTGAGGCGGCCATGAGCAATACGACACCCGCCACGACCATTGCCGCCGTTCCGAAGAACGACGTGCGTACGCCCGCCACCGAGTTCTGGCGCAAATTCAAGAAGCAGAAGCTGGGCGTGGGCGCCGGCATCTTCGTGCTGCTGTTGGTAGTGGTCGCGGCCTTCGCGCCGTGGATCGTGCCCTTCGACGCCGAAAACTTCTTCGACTACGACGCGCTGAACGCCGGCCCGTCGCTGACCCACTGGCTGGGCGTGGATTCGCTGGGCCGCGACATCTTCAGCCGCATCGTGATGGGCGCGCGGATTTCGCTGGCCGCGGGCTTCCTGTCGGTGGCCATGGGCGCCATCGTGGGTACGTTCATGGGCTTGATGGCCGGCTACTACGAAGGCTGGTGGGAACGCATCACCATGCGTATCTCGGACGTGCTGCTGGCATTTCCGGGCATGCTGCTGGCCATCGGCGTGGTGGCCGTGCTGGGTTCCAGCATGATCAACGTGATCGTGGCCGTGGCCGTGTTCAGCGTGCCGGCGTTTGCCCGCCTGGTGCGCGGCAACACGCTGTCGATCAAGCAGATGACCTACGTCGAAGCGGTCAAGAGCGTGGGCGCGTCCGACTGGACGATCATCATGCGCCACATCCTGCCCGGCACGATCTCGCCGATCGTGGTGTACGGCACGATGCGTATCGGTACGTCGATCATCACCGCCGCCAGCTTGTCGTTCCTGGGCATGGGCGCATCGCCTCCCACGCCGGAGTGGGGCGCCATGCTGAACGAAGCGCGCGCCGACATGGTGATTGCCCCGCACGTGGCCATCTTCCCGGCCCTGGCAATCTTCCTGACGGTGCTGGCCTTCAACCTGCTGGGCGACGGCCTGCGCGACGCGCTCGATCCGAAGATCGATCGCAAGTAAAGCGTCGTTTTTCTCGCCGCCGTCCTCGTTCCACGCGCAACTCGAATTGGTTGCGTGTGAATTGAACGAAGGGCGGCGGCGTTTTGCATTAAGGACCTTGGCGAAAACCATGGACAAACAATCGCTGGATTTTCCCCGCATTGGCGTGCTGCCGTCGGGACCGCTGGATTCGATTTGCGACGTGGGTGACGTCACCGTCGGACACTGCACACTGGCCGACGGCGCGCAGCAGACCGGCGTCTCCGTCGTGCGCCCGCATGCTGGCGACCCTTATCTCGACAAGGTTCCCGCCTCTGCAACCGTGCTGAACGGCTTTGGCAAAAGCACCGGACTGATCCAGGTGCAGGAACTGGGCGTGCTGGAAACGCCCATCGCGCTGACCAACACCTTTGGCGTGGGCACCGTGGCCAACGCGCAGATCCGCCAGGCCATCGCGGCCAACCCGGAGATCGGGCGCGGCATGGCCACCGTGAACCCGCTGGTGTTCGAATGCAATGACGGTTACTTGAACGACATCCAGGCGCTGGCCGTGCAGGAAGCGCATTACGTCGATGCCTACGCCAGCGCCACCAAATCGTTCGCGCAAGGAGCAGTAGGCGCGGGGCGCGGCATGTCGTGCTTTTCATTCAAGGGCGGCATCGGCTCGGCCTCCCGCGTGGCGTCCATCCAACCCGGCTTGCGTTACACCGTCGGCGCGCTGGTGCTGGCCAACTTCGGCCGCTTGCCCAACCTGACCGTGGCGGGCCGCCCGTTCGGCCGCCGGCTGGCGGACCAGTTGGACCGTGGCCTGGCGCAGCAAGGCGAGAACGCGGCGATCGTGCCGGAGAAGGGCTCGATCATCCTGTTGCTGGCCACCGACGCGCCGCTGGATGCGCGCCAACTACGCCGCTTGTCGCTGCGCGCGGGCGCGGGCCTGGCGCGCACGGGTTCGGTGTTCGGCCATGGCAGCGGTGACATCGCGCTGGCCTTTTCCACCGCCTACACCGTGCCGCAGCGGGTCGAGCAGCCCATGCCGGCTGTGGCGATGCTGCATGAAACCCGTATCGACCCGCTGTTCGAAGCGGCCGCCGAAGCCTGCGAGCAAGCCATTATTTCCGCGCTGTGGCATGCCGATGCCGTCACCGGGCGCGACGGCCATCACCGCGCGGCCATCCGCGAGGCCGCGCCGCAATGGCGCCAATGGCTGGCCGACACCGCATTCTGAATTCCTTGAAGGTTGATTCCATGAAGATCCTGATTTCCACCGATATCGAAGGCGTCGCCGGCGTCTTCCACCCCGAGCAGGTCCGCGCCGGCAATGGCGAATACGAGCGTGCCCGCGCCTGGATGACGGCCGAAGCCAACGCCGCCGTGCAAGGTGCATTCGCGGGCGGCGCCGACGAGATCCTGGTCAATGACTCGCATGGCGGCTTTCGCAACCTGCTGCCCGACGGCCTGGACGAGCGTGCCCGCCTGGTGCTGGGCAAGCCGCGCTACCTGGGCATGATGGGCGGGCTGGAAGAGGGCTGCGACGCCGTCTTCATGATTGGCTATCACTCGCGCTCGCAAGGCCGGGGCATCCTGGCGCACACGATCAACAGCTTTGCGTTCGCGCGTGTGTTCATCAACGGCATGGAACTGGGTGAAGCGGGCCTGTATGGTGCGCTGGCCGGTGAAATGGGCGTGCCGGTGATTTTGGCGACGGGCGATGACGTGTTCATCGCGGAAACCCGCGACACGTTTCCCGGCGCCGAATGGGTGCAGACGAAGGTGGCCCATGGTCAGGGCAGTGGGGTGACCTTGTCGCCGATGGCGTCGCGCCGCGCCATCGCCGCCGCCGCCGAAACCGCCGTGCGCAAGCTGAAGCAAGGCGCCTCCGCTTCTGGCGAGGTGAAATCCGTTCCTTTCCGCATTGCCGCCCCTATAGAATGCCGGTTGCAGACGCAGAGCGCGGCCTTGGCCGACCTGTTCTGCATGTGGCCCACGCTGGAACGCGTGGACGGCGTCACCTTGCGATTCACCGTGGATAGCATGCAGTCGGCCGTCCGCACGCTGAACAGCCTGGCCGCCATGTCTTTCATGTTGCGCTAAGGATTCCATCCCCCATGTCTAGCACCGACGCCCGTATCGCCCAATTGCGGCAGGCCATGAGCCGCCGCGGCCTGTCCGCCTATATCGTTCCGTCTTCGGACCCGCACCTGTCCGAGTACCTGCCGGCGCGCTGGCAGGGGCGGCGCTGGTTGTCGGGCTTCACCGGGTCGGTTGGCACGCTGGTCGTCACGGCCGACTTCGCAGGCTTGTGGGTGGACAGCCGCTATTGGGTGCAGGCCGAGGCGCAACTGGCTGGCACCGGCGTGCAGTTGATGAAGATCGCGCTGGCGTCCACGCCGGGTCATGTCGACTGGCTGGCCGCCAACACCCGCGCGGGCGATGTCATCGGCGTTGACGGCCAGGTGCTGGGTCTGGGCGCGTTTCGCGCCTTGTCGGCGGCTGCCGTCAAGTCCGGCGCCACGCTGGAAATCCGGGAAGATTTGTTGGACGAGATCTGGACCGACCGCGCGGGCCTGCCCGACGCGAAGATTTACGAACATGTCGCGCCCGAGGCCTGCGTGGCGCGTGCCGACAAGCTGGCGCAGGTGCGTGACGCCATGCGGGCGCACGGCGCCGATGTGCATTTCATTTGCACCGTGGACGATATCGCGTGGTTGCTGAACCTGCGCGGCGCGGACGTGGATTACAACCCGGTGTTCGTTGGCCATGCGCTGATCGGCCTGGACCACGCCACGCTGTTCGTGGCGGATGGCAAGATCGACGACGCACTGCGCGCCACGCTGGCCGCCGATGGCGTCGAAGTGGCCGCGTACGCACAGGCCGCGGACGCCCTGGCTTCGCTGGAACTGGACCAAAAGCTGCTGATTGATCCGGCGCGCGTCACCTGCGGTGTGTTCCACGCCATGGATCCGGCGGTGCCGCGCATTGAAGCGATCAACCCGTCCACCTTGCTGAAGTCGCGCAAGACCGATGCCGAACTGGCGCATGTGCGGCGGGCGATGGCGCAGGACGGGGCGGCGCTCTGTGAATTCTTTGCCTGGTTCGAAGGCGCACAGGGCAAGGAAACCATTACCGAACTGACGATCGACGAGCAGATCACCGCCGCCCGCGCCCGCCGCCCGGCCTACGTCTGCCCCAGCTTTGCCACCATTGCCGGCTTCAACGCCAATGGCGCCATGCCGCATTACCGCGCCACGCCGGAATCGCATGCCACCATCGAAGGCGATGGCCTGCTGCTGATCGATTCGGGTGGCCAGTACCTGGGCGGCACCACCGACATCACGCGGGTGGTTGCGGTGGGCACGCCCAGCGCCGACCAGAAAGTGGATTTCACGCTGGTGCTCAAGGGCATGATCGCGCTGTCGCGCGCGTCCTTCCCGCGCGGCACGCCGTCGCCCATGCTGGATGCGATTGCGCGTGCGCCCATCTGGGAAGGCGGCGCGGAATACGGCCATGGCACCGGCCACGGCGTGGGCTATTTTCTGAATGTGCACGAAGGCCCGCAGGTAATTTCCTACCGCGCGATGCCGGGGCCGCATACCGCGATGGAGCCGGGCATGATCACGTCGAACGAACCGGGCATCTATCGCCCGGGCCGTTGGGGCGTGCGTATCGAAAACCTGGTCGCCAACCGCAGCTGGCTGACGTCCGAGCTAGGCGAGTTCCTGTGCTTTGAAACGCTGACGCTGTGCCCGATCGACACGCGCTGCATTGAAGTATCGCTGCTGCGCGCCGACGAAATCGCCTGGCTGAACGACTATCACAAGACGGTCTTCGACCGCCTGTCACCCTTGGTCGAAGGCGAAGCCCTGGCCTGGCTGGAACGCAGCACGGCGCCGCTAAACGCGTAAGCACCACGCGGCACCGCCCGATGGGTTGCGCGCGGCGTTCGGCAATTCATTGCTGCCCAGCCGCGCGCGCTTCACCCATCCTACGATCAGACGTTGCACGCACCCGGTAGGATGGGTGAAGCGCGGCAGGCACTGGGCAAGAAAGAAACAGCCCAACGCGCGCAACCCATCGAGCAACGGTCGAGCGTCAACGGCCCATTGCAAGAACGTCGCATCGCCCGATGGGTTACGCGCGGCATGCGGCAATTCACTGGCTCCCAGCCGTGCGCGCTTCACCCATCCTACGATCAGACGTTGCACGCACCCGGTAGGATGGGTGAAGCGCGGCAGGCACTGGGCAAGAAAGAAACCGCCCAACGCGCGCAACCCATCAGGCAACGGTCGCGCGTCAACGGCTCACCGCAAGAACGCTGCACCGCCCGATGGGTTGCGCGCGGCATGCGGCAATTCACTGATTCCCTGCCGCGCGCGCTTCACCCATCCTACGATCCTACGCAGTGTGCGCCTGGCGATACAGCGCCAGCTTGCCGAGGATGCATCCCACGGCCAGCAGCGCGGCATAAGCCGCCAGTGCCGCCACGCCCGCGCCTATGGATTGAGCCGCGCGCATCAGTTGGCTCCAGCTCATTGCCTGGATGACCAGATAGCCGATGCCGATACCCAGCGCCTGCGCCAGCCAGAACACAATCGTGCCGTGGACCACGGCCCGCCCCGGCCCCACTGCGCCCATCTGGCGCGGCAAAATGTTCAGGCAAACCAGCGTGCACAGCACCAACAGCAGCGCGGGCAGAACCAGATACCCCAACACGAAAGACGGCCAGTCGGCATTTAGAAACAGCATTTGCAGATAGCCGCCCAAGACGATCGACACGGTCAACTGCCAGGCAAGCACGGTCAGGCCGGTGTTCCAGGCCGCGTGGCGCCGATCATAAGCGGGCGCGCCCGCCTGCCCCGTGCGTTGTACGGTCCAGGTGGCGATGCGCACGACCACGAACATACCGGCGATTTCCAACACGACGTTCACGACGCGAAAGAGCACGCCCATGGCGAGAAACTGCCCGGCCAGGTCGATGCCGAACCGCTCGGTCAGCGCGCCGCGTTGCACCATGAGGAATTGCATTCCGACGTTGTGCAGGTACGCGATGGCGGCCGAGACCATCAAGGTGTAGATCAACTGCAAGGCGATGAAGGTGCCGAACAGCTTGCGCGGTTCGTCCACGGCGGTGGTGTCGTGACGGCGAAGCCAGCCGTGCATCGTGCCCCACACCGTCAGCCCGATCATGACGGCGGACGCCACGATGTTGGTCAGCATGGGCATCAGATACTGAGGCTGGCTGTACATCTCGCGCATCTGCTCGGACTGGGGCAGGCCGAACATCGTGGTGCTTTGCACCAGCGCGGCGTAGACCAGGCGCACGATGACGGCAACAAGCGCCAGGCGCCAGGCAAGCGAAGAGGGGGATCGGGCGGAGGGGATCATCGGCGAGGAGCGAGTGTTGAGAAAAAACAGCACCTGAAAATTAGGGATCGAACATATCACGGCGCTGTTCGCCCACGCGCAAGCGCCGCGTCGTGGGGCTCATTTGAGTGCTGCCAAATGTTACTCGTCACTCGCTAGGGGAAAACCCAAATAACTTCCGCCTCCCGGCTATAATCCAAATTTCCCGCACGCGCCCGCTCGTCCCGGGTGCTCATTACGATGACCAAATACGTATTTGTCACCGGCGGAGTGGTGTCTTCCCTGGGCAAGGGCATCGCCGCTGCGTCGCTCGCCGCCATCCTCGAGTCGCGTGGTTTGCAGGTCACCATGCTGAAGCTCGACCCGTACATCAACGTCGATCCGGGCACGATGAGCCCCTTCCAGCACGGTGAAGTGTTCGTCACCGAAGACGGCGCCGAAACCGATCTGGACCTGGGCCACTACGAGCGTTTCATTTCCGCTCGCATGCACAAGGTGAACAACTTCACCACCGGCCAGATCTACGAATCGGTGCTGCGCAAGGAACGGCGTGGCGACTACCTGGGCAAGACTGTCCAGGTCATTCCGCACATCACCAACGAAATCCAGGACTTCATCGCTCGTGGCGCTGAAGCCGGCTGGAACGGCAACACGGACGTCGCCATCGTCGAAATCGGCGGCACCGTGGGCGACATCGAGTCCCTGCCGTTCCTGGAAGCCGCGCGCCAGATGAGCCTGCGCATGGGCCGCAACAACGCGGCCTTTGTGCATCTGACCCTGGTGCCCTTCATCGCCTCCGCCGGCGAATTGAAAACCAAGCCCACGCAGCACTCGGTGCAGAAGCTGCGCGAAATCGGTATCTATCCGAACGCGCTGCTGTGCCGCGCCGACCGTCCCATTCCGGACGACGAGCGCGCCAAGATCTCGATGTTCTCGAACGTGCCGCTGGACGCCGTCATTTCCGTCTGGGATGCCGACTCCATCTACAAGATTCCCGCCATGCTGCACAAGCAAGGCGTGGACAACATCGTCTGCGAAGCGCTGGGCCTGACCCCGCCGCCGGCCGATCTGTCCATGTGGGACAACCTGGTCGAAGCGCTGGAGCATCCGCAGCATCAATTGACGATCGGCATGGTCGGCAAGTACGTCGACCTGACCGAATCGTACAAGTCGCTGACGGAAGCCCTGGTTCACGCCGGCATCCACACGCGCTCGAAGATCAACATCGAGTACATCGATTCGGAAGACATCGAAACCCGCGGCACCGATCAACTGAAGCATCTGGACGCCATTCTGGTGCCGGGCGGCTTCGGCAAGCGCGGTACCGAGGGCAAGATTGCCGCCATTCGCTTTGCCCGTGAAAACGGCGTGCCCTACCTGGGCATCTGCCTGGGCATGCAGTTGGCCGTCATCGAGTTCGCGCGCCATGTCGCTGGCCTGGGCGGCGCCAACAGCACGGAATTCGATCCGTCGGCGCCCCACCCGGTGGTGGCCCTGATCACCGAATGGATGGACCGCGAAGGCAAGGTCGAAAAGCGCGACAACTCGTCCGACCTGGGCGGCACCATGCGCAAGGGCGCGCAGCGCGTGCCGATCAAGCCGGGCACCCGCGCGCAGACCATCTACGGCGACGAAGTGAACGAGCGTCACCGTCACCGCTACGAGGTCAACAACGTCTACGTGCCGCGCCTGGAAGAGGCCGGCATGGTGATCAGCGCCCGCACGCCGACCGAAAACCTGCCGGAAATGATGGAATTGCCCAACCACCCGTGGTTTGTGGGTGTGCAGTTCCACCCGGAGTTCACGTCCACCCCGCGTGATGGCCACCCGTTGTTCTCCAGCTATATCCGCGCCGCCATCGAGCAGAAGTCTCGCCGCGGTCAGGGGGCGTAATGCGGGTGCGCGGTCTCGAGTTCCGTCAGCGGATCCTCGGGGCCGCGGCCCTGTCCCCCAGCGCCGCCCTATGCGGCGGCGCTGCTTTCGGATACAACCAATTAGCATCGGACAGGTGTCGCCAGGCCGCTTTGCGCGACACTGGCGGCTTCGCCGCATCCGGCGCAATCCCCTTTCAACGCCACTGCTCTGAAGGAACCCCATGAGTGCTTACATCATCGCCGAAGTCACGGTGACCAAGCCCGCGCAATACGAGGACTACAAGCGTCTGTCCACGCTCGCCATGCGCGCGTACGATGCCAAGGTCCTGGTGCGAGGCGGCGAGACCAAGCACCTTGAGGGGCGTAAGCCTGGTCGCACCGTCGTCCTGGAATTTCCGTCCATGACCGCCGCCCAGGCCTTTTACGACTCCTGGCAGTACCGCCGTGCCCGCAACGCCCGCGAGGGCGCGGCTGTCATGAATATGTTTATCGTTCAGGGAATGTAAAGTCATGAGTGCAATCGTCGACATCATCGGCCGCGAGATTCTGGATTCGCGCGGCAACCCCACCGTGGAATGCGATGTGCTGCTGGAATCCGGCGCCATGGGCCGCGCGGCCGTGCCGTCCGGCGCTTCCACCGGTGCCCGCGAAGCCATCGAACTGCGTGACGGCGACAAGGGCCGTTATCTGGGCAAGGGCGTGCTGCGCGCCGTTGAAAATCTGAACACCGAGATCTCCGAAGCCTTGATGGGCCTGGACGCCCAGGAACAGACCTTCGTTGATCGCACCTTGATCGAGCTGGACGGCACGGAGTCCAAGGAACGCCTGGGCGCCAACGCCATCCTGGCGGCCAGCATGGCGGTGGCCCGCGCCGCCGCCGACGAATCCGGCCTGTCGCTGTATCGCTACTTCGGTGGCAGCGGCCCCATGAGCATGCCCGTGCCGATGATGAACGTCATCAACGGCGGCGCGCACGCCAACAACACGCTCGACCTGCAAGAACTGATGATCCTGCCGGTGGGTGCGGGCAGCTTCCGCGAAGCCCTGCGCTGGGGCGCTGAAGTCTTCCACATGCTGAAGAAGCTGATCCACGGCCAGGGCATGTCCACGGCGGTGGGCGACGAGGGCGGTTTCGCCCCCAACGTGCCCAGCCATGAAGCCGCCATTCAACTGATCCTGAAGGCCATCACCGAAGCCGGCTACGAGCCGGGCACGCAGATCGCCCTGGGCCTGGATTGCGCCAGTTCGGAGTTCTACCGCGACGGCAAGTACACGCTGGCCGGCGAAGGCGGCATCTCGCTGTCCTCGCAGGAATTCACCAACCTGCTGGCTACCTGGTGCGACAAGTACCCGATCATCTCCATCGAAGACGGCATGGCCGAAAACGATTGGGACGGCTGGAAGCTGTTGACCGATCAGCTTGGCAAGAAGGTGCAATTGGTGGGCGACGACCTGTTCGTCACCAACACCAAGATTCTGCGTGAAGGCATCCAGAAGGGCGTCGCCAACTCGATCCTGATCAAGATCAACCAGATCGGCACGCTGACCGAAACCTTCGCCGCCATCGAAATGGCCAAGCGCGCCGGCTACACCGCCGTTGTGTCGCACCGCTCGGGCGAAACCGAAGACTCCACCATCGCCGACATCGCCGTGGCGACCAACGCCATGCAGATCAAGACGGGTTCGCTGTCCCGTTCGGATCGCATGGCCAAGTACAACCAGCTTCTGCGCATTGAAGAAGAGCTGGCTGAAGTGGCCTCGTATCCTGGCCTGGAAGCTTTCTACAACCTGCGTTGATGGGAAGCGCGGTGGCAGCGCCTGGCGCCGCCACCGCATCCGCGCCACGACTGCTCTGAGGGTTCTCGCGTATGCGCCTGTTGTTCCTGGTGCTGTTCGTGCTGGTCGGCTTGATCCAATACCCGCTGTGGCTGGGTAAGGGGGGCTGGTTCAAGGTCTGGGATCTGCAACGCCAAGTGGCCGAGCAGCGCGAGACCAACGAAGGCCTGCGCGCGCGCAATGCGGCGCTGGAAGCCGAAGTGCGCGATCTTGAAGGGGGCACCGGAGCCATTGAAGAGCGTGCGCGCGGCGAATTGGGCATGATGCGCGAAGGCGAAGTGTTCGTCTATGTCTTGCCGAAGAATGCGCAGCCGCCCGCTGGCGCCGACGCGCTCACTTCCGACGCGGCGGCCAAGCCGGGTGCGCCCGCGCGCGCTGGCGGGCACGCCGGCAGAGCTCCAGCCAGCCCCACGAGCACCGCCCCACGGCACTGACGGACACCTGTTCAGTTGCAACGGGCCTGGCGGCAGGTGCCGGCCACGATCTCGGCGGGATATCGCCCGCTGTCGGTCCAGTCGACAGGATCTGACTGCATCTCTATCTCCAGTTCAATCTGTATCGGCAGTAAGCCGTGTTGGCGGGCGACGCCGGCGTAGCTGGCGTTGTTGCGCCCTGATGCCGCCAGCACGGCCCGCACGGGCGCAAGCCAAGGCTTGTGCAGATAGGTCAGGCGCAAAGTCAGTGTGTTGGCCTGGAATATGCTGGGGCCACCCGGGCGCGGCGGCCGGCGGGCGTGTTGCAGATCCTGGTAGCTGTTGTCGATGGTTCGGCGGGCTGGCGCTGCGGGCACGTTCAGTCCGCTGCCGCCATGCTCGCGGAACGCGCGGGCGTTGGGTCCCAGTACTTCGATGCGCCAGGGTGTCAATCCGACTGACTTGCCGAGTTCGGACTGAACGCGCGTCAGTTCCCGACGGGCGCCTGTTTCGCCGTGGGCGCTGGCGTACAAGGGCAGCAGACCGTGAAGAAAAGCGTCGCGCATGGGGATGGGGTCGCCGTGGGCCGTTGCCCCGGCACGAGCCGCCTCCATCAGTGCCACATGCGTCATCTGGCGCACGGCTTGCCAGCGCGCGGCTTCGACACCCAGCAGGCCCAGCAGCAGCACCATGGCGCCAGCTACGGCGAATTCAATGGCGGCGGCGCCCCGCTGATGCGGCGCGGCAAAGAAAATGGCGGTCATGGCTGCGCAGTGTGGCGCGGGCATGACCGCCTGTCGATACGGACAATCCGGTGTGATGGAAACGTCCCGTCTGGCGGGACGAGGCAACTTCAGTGCACGGTGGGAGGGACGTCATCAGCCGCGGGCTGATGCGGTGAGAACAACGTGGCGCAGTCGACGGCATCGAATTTGTAGGGTTTGCCGCAGAAATCGCAAGACACGTCCACCTGACCGCGTTCGGCCAGCACGCTATTGACTTCCTCTTCACCCAACGAGCGCAGCATGCTGGCAACGCGTTCGCGAGTGCAAGGGCAGTGCCAGCGCACGGTGGCAGGGTCGAACGCCAGCAGGGTGTCTTCCCAGAACAGGCGATGGATCAGGGTGTCGATATCGGCTTCCAGCACTTCGTCTCGCTTGAGCGTGCTGGCCAGCGCAACGACGCGGTCCCAGGTATCGGCGGCCGCCTGCTCGGTCAGCAGGGGGGCGTCGGTGCCGCCATGGAAAGGCAGGCGCTGCACGAGCATGCCGGCGGCATGGTCGGCGTCGGCGGCCAGCCACAAGCGCGTGTCGAGCTGTTCGGAAGCCTTCATGTAATGCTGCAACGCTTGCGCCACCGTATCGCCTTCCAGCGGCACGATGCCCTGGTAGGTTTGCTGGCCGGGCAGCTTGCGCTGCGGGTCCAGCACCACGATGAAGCGGCCGTTGCCGCCGGGGTTCAGCAGGCTTTGCATGGTGCCGTCGGCGGGCACTTCGTGGCCTTCGCGCACCTTGACGGTGGCGCGCAGGCTCAGGTCTGAACGGCATTCAACCACCAGCAAGGCGATGGGGCCGTCGCCCTGGATCTGCAGCACCAGCGAGCCGTCGAACTTGATGTTGGCGGCAAGCAGGGTGGAGGCGGCGACGAGTTCGCCCAGCAGGTGGGTGATGGCGGGCGGGTAGTCGTGGTTGGCCTGGACGGCCTTCCACGTGGCGTCCAGGCGCACGGCCTGAATGCGAACGCTGCGGTCTTCGGTAAGGTATTTTTTGAGCTGATCGGTCATGGGCGAATGTTAGCCGATCAGGCGGCCCAATTCCCGTGCTGCCAGCAGGGCTTCGGGCGCTGCCCGGGGCGCTCAGGCCAAGCGTTTTAGCGCGGTCTTGTAGTGTTGGCCGCGCGCCACGTAATGAGCGGTATTTTTGTGCAAATTGGCGATTTCCTCTTCCGAGAGTTCGCGCACCACCTTGCCAATGCCGATCACCAGCGAGTTGTCCGGAATGACCCGGCCTTCGGGAATGATCGCGCCCGCGCCGATCAGGCAGTTACGGCCGACCACGGCGTTGTTCAGCACGATGGCCTGCATGCCCACCAGCGCGCCTTCGTGGATGGTGCAGCCGTGCAGCATGGCCTGATGGCCCACCGTGACGTTCGGGCCGATCGTCATGGGACAGCCACTGTCCACATGCAGGACGCTGGATTCCTGAATATTGGTGCCATGGCGGATCAGGATGGCGTCGTTGTCGCCCCGGATCGATACGTGCGACCAGATGCTGACGCCGGCTTCCAGCGTGACGTTGCCGATGAGGTCGGCGCTATCGGCGACGTAGGCGGCGGGGTCGATGTTGGGGGTCAGATCATCAAGCTGGTAAATGGGCATTGCCTAGGTTTCCGATAATTTTTCTGGGCCCGATGGGGCAGGCGCGACGTCCGCGGCCGGGGCGGGTGTCGCGCAAGCGCTGGGCGTGCCGGGCGTGGTGGCGGGTGCAGGCGGCGTGTCGGCCGGGGGGGTAGCGGCAGGCGCGGGCGGCGTGGAGGCCTCGGGCGTTGCGACTGGTGTGGGGGGCGCAGTCGCCCCGGGCGCCGTCGCCACGGCATGGGCGCGCTCTTGTTCGCGTTGGCGCAGGATACGGCGCTGGACCTTGCCGGTTGTGGTCATCGGCAATTCGTCGACGAACTCAATCTCTTTTGGATATTCGTAGGGCGCCAGGCGTTCACGAACATGCTCTTGCAGGTTTTCGATGATGTCGGCACGGTCGCGTTGGACGAATTCGGGCGTCAGCACGACATACGCTTTGACCAGTGCGCCGCGCTCGGCGTCCGGCTTGGGCACCACGGCGGCGTTGGCTACGGCGGGGTGGCCCACCAGGCAGCTTTCGATTTCTCCGGGGCCAATGCGGTAGCCGGCCGACTTGAATACATCGTCGGCACGGCCGGCGTACCAAAGGTAGCCGTCGGCATCGACGGTAGCCAGGTCGCCCGTCAGGCACCAGTCGCCCTTGAACTTGAGCTGGGTGGCAGCTTCATTGCGCCAGTAGCCCAAAAACATGACCGGGTCGGGAAAACCGTGGATGTCCAGCCGGTTAACGGCGATTTCACCGGTTTCGCCCGCTGCGACCGGCTGGCCGTCGTCATTCAGCACCGCCACTTGATGGCCAGGATACGGGCGGCCCATGCTGCCCGCACGGGCCGGCCAGCGCTTCTGGCTATTGCCCACCACGTAGTTCATTTCGGTTTGGCCGAACATCTCGTTGGGCGTCACGCCCAGCGCGGACTGGCACCATTTGAAGACGGTTTCCCCAACGCTTTCCCCCGCGCTCATGATGGAACGCAGCGCCAGTTGATAATGATTGCGCGGCTCGGGTACGGCCTTCATCATCATTTTCAGCGCGGTGGGAAACAGGAAGGTGTTGGTGACCTGGTAGCGCTCCATGAGCTCGAACGCGCGCTCGGGCGAAAAGCGGCCCCGCGTGCCCACGATGGGGTGCCCGAAATACAAGGTCGGCAACAGCGCATCCATCATGCCCCCGGTCCAGGCCCAGTCGGCGGGCGACCAGAACACGTCACCCGGCTTGGGAAACCAGTCTTGCGAGGCCACGAAACCCGGCAGGTTGCCGATCAGCACGCTATGCGGCAACAGGGCCCCTTTGGGGGCGCCGGTGGTGCCTGACGTGTAGAGCAGGATGGCGGGGTCCGACGAGCGGGTCGCAACGGCCTTGAATTCGCTGGGCTGGCGGGCCAGCAGGCTGCGCCACGGCAGCACCCGCTCATCGGCAAATCCGATGCCGATGATCTGCTGCAGGTTGGGGCAGTTGTCGCTTACCGCCAGCAAGTTGGCGCTGGAAGCGTGGTCCACGATGGCGACTCGCGTTTCGGAGTCGCGCAGACGGCTTTCCAGGGCTTCGGGGCCAAATAGCGTCGACAAGGGCAGTACGACGCCGCCCACGGTGTAGATGGCCATGTGGGCCACCACCGTTTCCGGCCGTTGCCCCAACACCACACCAACGCGGTCGCCGCGGCCCACGCCCATCTTCACCAGGCCGTTGGCCAGTTGATTGACGGCTTCGGCCAGGCGAGCATAGGTCCAGACCTCGCGGTTGCCTGATTCGTCTTCGTAGTAGATGGCGATGCGCCGCGCATCCGGACTACTGGATGCCCAGCGGTGGCAGCACGCTTCCGCGATGTTGAACTGGGTGGGAACCAGCCAGCGGAATGATTGGTAGAGCGCCTGATATTGGTCGTTCATGGCCCTATGTTGTAAGCATGTTGCAGCTGCGTGAACGGACCGGCTCGCCCGTTGGCTCAGATGCAAGCATGACCTAGAGGGCCGTGAACTGCAATATCCCCGTTGCGTAATGGGGACGCATACGGGTTATCACGGGTGTTTGCTTTGGCGGCGCAAGGCAGATGGCAAGGCGGGAAGCGAAAGCGAACGCGGCGGGCGGGTAGAGGGATCGGCTTGCCGTTCCGCCTGGATGGCGGCCCAATCCAGCAATTGCAATTGGCCCTCGTGAGTTTCCGCCAGGGCCGACAGGCTTTCCACCCAGTCGCCGTCATTGCAGTACAGGATGCCGTTGACGTCGCGCAGTTCTGCTTTGTGGATGTGGCCGCAGACCACGCCGTCCAGGCCACGCCGGCGCGCCTCGCCTGCCAGCGCTTCTTCAAAATCCGTGATGAAGGACACCGCGTTCTTGACCTTGTGCTTCAGGTACTGCGACAGCGACCAGTAATGCAGCCCCAGCCGGTGGCGCAGCCGGTTGAAATGATGGTTGATCCACAAGGCCAGTTGGTAGAGCCCGTCACCCAGATGCGCCAGCCAGCGGCTGTGCTGGATCACGCCGTCGAACTGGTCGCCATGCAGCACCAGCAGGCGCAACCCCTTGGCGGTGACGTGTACGTCTTCGTCCAGTATTTCAATGTCGCCAAATGCGTAGCCGGCGAATTCCCGCGCGAACTCGTCATGGTTGCCGGGTATGAACACGACCCGCGTGCCATTTCGAGCCTTGCGCAGAATGCGCTGGATGACGTCGTTGTGCGCGCGCGGCCAGTGCCAGTGCTTGCGCAGTTGCCAGCCGTCCACAATGTCGCCCACCAGATACAGGGTGTCCGAATCGTTGTGGTCCAGGAAATCGAGCAGGAATTCCGCCTTGCACCCGGCAGTGCCCAGGTGAATGTCGGAAATCCAGAGGGCACGCCAATGTGCGGGGCGGATCTCGTTCACGGTCGCTTCCATGTGGGCTGTCGTCATGCCTCGGAATGAGACCAGCCCGCCATGACCGGCGTGTGAAACCTTCGTGACGGTGTTGTGACGGTCGTGCTGTCACGGGTGCCGCTTATCGGCTTTTTTGGCGTGCAGGTGCGTTGCGCAGCCGTGTACCCAGAAGCCGGTCGTGCAGGAATTGGCCGTCCGGGTCGAACCAGGACCAGATAAAAATCGTGAAGGGCGCGGCAACGATGAACATGTCCACCGAGGCCCAGCCGGTCAGGCTGGCGGCGCCCCACACCACGGCGGCACCGGCCAGCACCAGTGGCCAGACCAAGACGTAGCGCAGGATCAGGCGGGGCGTCTTTGGGGTGTTGCCGTCTCGGTCGACCAGTCGGATGTTCCAGGTTTTCATGGGCAGCGTCTGCCCACGGCGGCGCCAGCACAGCACGAAGTAGGCGCCGATGGCAACGAACAACCATGCTTGGCGGGCCCCGCGCAACTCCAGCGCGTTCTTGCTTTGGGTCAACGTGTCCAGCAGGTAGCCGGCCAGAAAGACGACGCCGAACAACAGCACGGCTTCATACATCATGCAGGCGAATCGGCGCAGCCGATTGGGAGTCTGGTCGAGGTAAGCGTCGGTCGTCATGGGTCGCCATTATCCGACAAAAAAAAACCCGCCGGTAAGGGCGGGTCTATAAAAGGGGCTATGCAGCCCCCAAGGGGAAAATCGTTTGGGCCGCAGACTCAGGCCCAGGTGAAGCTTCAGGCGGCGGAGTGCGCGTTGTTGGCGCTCGTCTTGCCAGCCAGGGCTTTCACGCCGTGAGCCAGCTTACGCAGGCCTGCGGCCAACGCCCGCATCGGGTGCGGACGGAATTGTTCTTCAATTGCCTGGAGCATCAGTTGGCGCTCGAGTTCGTCGGTCAGGCGGATGGTGTTGTTCGGGTTGATCACAATAGCCTCCACGGGCTTGCTCAGTTGTTTAGCTACTAGGGATAACCCGAATTATAGGGGTTAACCCTGGCCCTGTGCAAGTGGCAGATGCAAGCTGGTGCAATGTGGCAACACCTTGGTGCTGATAATGCCCCAAATTCGAGCGTCGGGGCACCAGTGCAAAGATACGGGCGCTATGTTGCGGCGCTTTTACAACGTGACGCCACGGCGGAAAGAGGGGATTTGCCCGGACGAGAACCGTCCGGGCCAAGTGCGTTCAGGCGTCGCGGTAGCCGGCGGCAACCAGCTCGAAGCCGAAGAGGCGGCAGTCCAGCGCGCCGTTGTGCAAGGGCACGCGGCGCTTGGGTTTCAAGCGCATCTGGTTCGGCAAAGTCATGTCGCTGGTGATGACGTGCAACTGCCAGCCCGCGAAATTGCGTTTCAGGCAGGTGGCCCAATCGCGCCACAAGTCGGCGTCCGGCTCGGTCAGCATGCGCTCGCCATAGGGCGGGTTGGTGACGATCCAGCCGTGGTCGGCGGGCGCCGTTATCTGGCGAGCGTCGCCGACTTCAAAGCGGATCGAATCGGCCGTCAGCCAGGCGCGCTCGGCGTTGTTCTGAGCGAATTCAATGGCTTGCGGATCCAGGTCGTAGCCCACCAGCGGCGCGTCCAACTGCGGCAGGATGCGCGAACGGGCGTCGTCCTTCAGGTCGCGCCAGCGGTAGGCGTCGTGGTTGCGCAGCCGTTCAAAGCCAAACGGGCGCGAAATGCCAGGGGGCACGCCAAGCGCAATCCAGGCCGCTTCGATCAGGATGGTGCCCGACCCGCAGAACGGGTCCAGCAACGGCGCGGCGGGGTCCCAGCCGGCCAGGGCCAGCATGCCGGCCGCCAGGTTTTCGCGCAAGGGCGCTTCGCCCTTGTCCAGACGCCAGCCGCGCTTGAACAGCGATTCGCCCGACGTGTCCAGGTACAGCGTGGCCGTATGGCCCGTCAGGAACAGGTGGACGCGGGCATCCGGGCGCACCGTGTCGATGCTGGGGCGTTCGCCTTCCAGTTCGCGCAGTCGGTCGCAAATGCCATCCTTGGCACGCAGGTTGCAGTACTGCAGGCTCTGCACGGGGCTCTTGATGGCTGAGGTGTCTACGCGCAGCGTTTGTTCGGCGCCGAACCAGCGTTCCCAGGGGGTGTCGCGGGCCAGGTCCAGAATGTCGTCTTCGTGCGAGATTTCCGCATGGGCGACCTGCACCAGAATGCGGGTGGCCAGGCGCGAATACAAGTTGGCGCGCTGCACGCCCGACCAGTCGGCCGTGAACGAGCAACCCGCGCGGCCGGCCTGGGCGTCTTCGTAGCCCAGTGCCTGCATTTCGGCCGTCAGGGCCTCTTCCAGGCCTTGCGGGCAGGGGGCGAACACCGTGAACACTTCCGCCTGGCGAGTGTCGCGCGGGCGGCGGCTGCGGGTTTCAACGCGGGGGGCGCGATCGCGATAGTCGTCGTGGGGTTCGTCTTGGTAATCGCCGCGCGCTTCGGTGAATTCTGGTTCCGGGGTGTGCTCGGGCGGCTCAGCGTGGAAGTCGGGCGCAGGGCCGTCGTCTTCGAACGGGTCGTAGAAGCGGCCCGCCGGTGTAGCCGGCGCAATGTACTGGTCATCGCGCAGGCGCGGGGCGCGCTGCGGCGGACGGCCGGAACGCGCCTCGGGGCGGGGCGGCGCGAATCGTCGGAACGCCCACGGGCGGGCTGTCCGCGATCGAACCGGCCGCGTTCGGCATTGCCACGATCAGAGTTGCCACGTTCGGAGCCACCCCGTGCAGAGGCGCCGCGTTCGGATGTGCCCCGTTCCGCCGAGCCTCTGCCGCCAGGACCGCGACCTTCGCCACGGCTGGGTTGCCCGCGCTCGTACTGCCCGCGCGCGCCAGCGCCCGGTTTGCGGCGCGCCTCTTCTTCCTGGCGGCGTTGATAGCCTTCAGGATCTTTTTGGCGTTCTACGTTTTCCTTGGTGCGCGAGATCTGCGCAACCAGTCGGGCGCGGGCACCGGTGCGGGTGCGCTTGGGCGCTTCTTCGGCATGGGCGTCGCGCGCCGTTTTTTTGATCGTCAGCGTCTTGCGCGGGCGGTCCTTGTCATCAGAGGACATACGAATCCTGGCGAATGTGCAAAGGTAGGGGGAATCAGAAGGGTTTGACGACGACCAGCGCCACCACCACCAAGAGCAGCAAGACGGGAACTTCGTTGAACCAGCGATAGAACTTGTGCGAACGGGTGTTTTTGCCCTGTTCGAACTTACGCAGCATCAAGCCACAGGCGTGATGGTAGCCGATGACGAGCAAGACGAAAAAGAGTTTGGCATGCATCCAGCCGTTGCCCGGACCCACGCCGATGCGGTAGCCCAGGTACAGCCACATGCCGAACACAACGGCGACCACGGCCAGAATGGTGGTAAAGCGGTACAGCCGGCGCGCCATGCCCAATAACGTGGCCTGGACGGAAGCGTCCGATTGCTGCGCCAGGTTCACGAAAATGCGCGGCAGATAGAACAATCCGGCAAACCAGGAAGCGATAAAGACAATGTGAAAGGTCTTGACCCAAAGCATGCCCATGGCACCATCCCGTCGAGGAAAGCCGCATTGTAAAGCCGCCGCTGCTCGTAGGATGGGTGCAGCGCGATACGCCAACTCCAAGAACGCTGACATCAATCGCGCGGAACCCATCAAGCAGCGGTGAACAACAAGACTGCCCCCGCAAGAACCCGACAAGGCGGCCCCCGCAAGAACCCCCTACTGATTCCAGCGCCCCTTCCGCATGGGTTGCGCGCGTGCGGCACTTGCGCCATTGCAAGCGTTCACGCGCGCTACACCCATCCTACGTGTACAGGTCCACGTATTCGTGGACTGGCATGGATTCCAGCGCTTTTTGATCCAGCGACACCTCAAGGATGCGGCGTTGCTGCTTGGTTGCGAACATGCGGGCCAGATTGGTGCGGAACTTGGCTTCCAGCAATGGGATGCCGTCCGCGCGGCGGCGCTTGTGGCCGATGGGATATTCGCAGACGATTTCATCCAGCTTCGAACCGTCCTTGAATTCCACTGTCAGCGCGTTGGCGATCGAGCGCTTGTTCGGGTCGTGGTAGTCCCGCGTATAGGCCGGGTCTTCCACGCAGACGATCTTGTCGCGCAGGATGTCGATACGCGGGTC
Organism: Achromobacter spanius; assembly: GCF_003994415.1. Classification (NCBI taxonomy): domain Bacteria; kingdom Pseudomonadati; phylum Pseudomonadota; class Betaproteobacteria; order Burkholderiales; family Alcaligenaceae; genus Achromobacter; species Achromobacter spanius. The sequence continues at coordinate 1,654,836 of NZ_CP034689.1, forward strand.
GCGCGCGACGTCGTCTTCGTAGTCGGCGGCGGTCAAGCGGCCGAACAGCACGGGCACCGCCACCATGTACTGGATGCAGTGGTCGCGGTCGGCGGGGTTGTTCAGTGGGCCCTTCTTGTCGATGATGCGGATGCACGCTTCATGGGTGCGGATCGTGATGGCCTTGATGTCGTCCGCGCTTTTGCCCAACGCGTTGAGTTTTGCGTGGATGTCCATGGCGCATTCCACCGCCGTCTGCGAATGGAATTCCGCCGGGAACGAAATCTTGAACAGCACGTTCTCCATCACGTAGCTGCCATACGGCCGCTGAAACTTGAACGGTTGACCCTTGAACAGCACGTCGTAAAAGCCCCAGGTCTTGGCGCTTAGCACCGAGGGGTAACCCATTTCACCGGTTTTCGCGATCAGCGCCAGGCGCACGGCGCGGCTGGTGGCGTCGCCAGCGGCCCAGCTCTTGCGGCTGCCTGTGTTGGGCGCGTGGCGATAGGTGCGCAGGCTTTGGCCGTCGACCCAGGCCAGCGACACGGCATTGATGACTTCATAGCGGTCCAGCCCCAGCATCTGCGCCACCACGGCGGTGGATGCCACCTTGACCAGCACTACGTGATCCAGGCCTACCTTGTTGAAGGAATTTTCCAGCGCGATGCAGCCCTGGATTTCATGCGCCTTGATCATGCCGGTCAGCACGTCGCGCATGGTCAAGGGCGGTTTGCCGGCGGCGACGGCCGTGCGCGACAGCCAATCTGCCGTGGCCAGAATGCCGCCCAGATTATCGGAGGGGTGACCCCATTCGGCGGCCAGCCAAGTGTCGTTGAAATCCAGCCAGCGGATCATCGTGCCGATGTTGAACGCGGCCTGCACGGGGTCAAGCTGGAACGGCGTGCCTGGCACCTTGGCGCCGTTGGGCACCACGGTACCTGGCACGATCGGCCCCAGCAGCTTCTTGCACGCCGGGTATTCCAGCGCTTCCAGGCCGCAGCCCAGCGTGTCGATCAGGCAGTTGCGTGCGGTCTCGTACGCCAGGCTGCTCGTGATCTCGTAGTTGAGAACGTAGTCCGCGATATCGACCAGGACCTGATCGGGATCGGGACGTACGTTTGAGATTGGGGCGGACATTGCGAACCCTCCTTAGCGAAGAAGTGAATACAGGTGGCCATGCCGCGCCTTGTTCTCGTTCTGGTTGCGGGCCGCCTTACTTGCGTTTGTCCAGCGGCACGAACTTCTGGTCTTCCGGGCCCACATAGTTGGCGGTGGGGCGGATGATCTTGTTGTCGATGCGCTGTTCGATGATGTGGGCCGACCAGCCTGCCGTGCGCGCGATGACGAACAGCGGGGTGAACATGGCGGTGGGCACGCCCATCATGTGGTAGCTGACGGCCGAGAACCAGTCCAGGTTGGGGAACATCTTCTTGATGTCCCACATGACCGTTTCCAGGCGTTCGGCGATGTCGAACATCTTGGTGCTGCCGGCCTTCTTCGACAGCTTCTTGGCCACTTCCTTGATGACCTTGTTGCGCGGGTCGGACACGGTGTAGACGGGGTGGCCAAAGCCGATGATGACTTCCTTGGCCTCGACGCGGCGGCGGATGTCGGCTTCGGCTTCGTCCGGCGTGTCATAGCGCTTTTGCACGTCGAACGCCACTTCGTTGGCGCCGCCGTGCTTGGGGCCGCGCAGCGCGCCGATGGCGCCGGCAATCGACGAGAACATGTCCGAACCCGTGCCGGCGATGACGCGCGCGGTGAAGGTCGATGCGTTGAACTCGTGTTCGGCGTACAGGTTCAAGGAGATGTGCATCGCCTTGACCCATTCGTCGCTGGGCTTTTCGCCGTGCAGCAGGTGCAGGAAGTGGCCGCCGATGCTGTCGTCGTCGGTTTGCACGTCGATCATGTGGCCGTTGTGGCTGTAGTGGTACCAGTACAGCAGGGCCGAACCCAGGTTGGCCATCAGGCGGTCGGCGATGTCGCGCGCGCCCGGGGTGTTGTGGTCGTCTTTTTCAGGCAGCACGCAGCCCAGCACCGACACGGCGGTGCGCATCACGTCCATCGGGTGGCTGGACGCCGGCAGCGCTTCCAGCGCCACTTGCAACTGGGCGGGCAGGCCGCGCAGGCTCTTCAGCTTTTGCTTGTAGGCAGCCAGTTCGGCCTTGTTGGGCAGCTTGCCGTGGACCAGCAGGTGGGCAATTTCCTCGAACTCGCTGGTGTGGGCGATGTCCAGGATGTCGTAGCCACGGTAGTGCAGGTCGTTGCCGCTGCGGCCGACGGTGCACAGCGCGGTGTTGCCCGCGACCACGCCCGACAGGGCAACGGACTTCTTGGGTTTAAAACCGGCTTTTTCTTCCGGCTTGGCGTCCGGCTTGGCTTCTTGCTTTTTGGGAGCCGTGCTCATGTCTCTACTCCTTCACTTTCGCTGTGGTCGATGCAATGGGTGACTAGCAGGGCGCCGCGCGGGTGTCGCGGCGCCGGATACCGAAGGTGCCGCGGGATTACGCTTTGCCCTTCTGGAAGAGCGCATCCAGTTTGGATTCAAATTCGTGATAGCCGATGCGGTCGTACAGCTCGTCGCGCGTCTGCATCAGGTCCACCACGTTTTTCTGATGGCCGTCGCGGCGGATGGCGGTGTAGACGGCTTCGGCGGCCTTGTTCATGGCGCGGAAGGCCGACAGCGGGTACAGCACCATGCCCACGCCCACGCTCTTGAGCTCTTCAACGCTGAATAGCGGCGTCTTGCCGAATTCGGTGATGTTGGCCAGCACCGGCACTTTCACGGCTTTGACGAAACGGTCATAAGTGGGCAGGTCGTAGGCGGCTTCGGCGAAGATGGCGTCGGCGCCGGCTTCCACGCAGGCCAGCGCGCGTTCAATCGCGGCGTCCACGCCGTGGGACGCAATGGCGTCCGTGCGGGCGATCAGGTAGAAGTCGCTGTCGGTGCGCGCGTCGGCCGCGGCCTTGACGCGATCGGCCATTTCTTCGGTGGTGACGATTTCCTTGCCCGGACGGTGGCCGCAGCGCTTGGCGCCGACCTGGTCTTCGATGTGGCAGGCGGCCGCGCCGAACTTGATCAGGCTCTTGACGGTGCGGGCGATGTTGAACGCCGACGGGCCGAAGCCGGTGTCGATGTCCACCACCAGCGGCACGTCGCACACATCGGTGATGCGGCGCACGTCGGTCAGCACGTCGTCCATGGTGTTGATGCCCAGGTCGGGCAAGCCCAGCGAACCGGCCGCGACACCGCCGCCCGACAGGTAGATGGCGCGGTAGCCGGCGCGCTTGGCCAGCAGCGCGTGGTTGGCGTTGATGGCGCCGATGATCTGCAGCGGGCTTTCTTCGGCAAGAGCGCGGCGGAAGAGGGCGCCGGGCGATTCGGGTCTGGACATGGATGTCTCCGTTCTTATGGCTAGCCCACGACCTTATCGCGGGTCCGGAATATAAATCTGTCCCCTACGCGACAATCCCGGCGCGGCCGGGCCAAGAGACAGGTGTATGTTTCGGCATGATGGCAGTACAGAAGAATTGGGCCCGCATCAACGGGCCCAATCCTGATTCAAGCGCTGCTTACTTCAGCAGGTCCTTGACGCCGTCGCGCTCTTCCAGCAGCTCTTTCAGCGTGAAGTCCAGGCGCTCGCGCGAGAAGGCGTCGATTTCCAGGCCTTCGACACGCTTGTATTCGCCGTTTTCGGTCGTGACCGGCACGCCGTAGATGATGCCTTCCGGAATGCCATACGAGCCATCCGACGGAACACCCATCGTGACCCACTTGCCGTTGCTGCCCAGGACCCAGTCACGGACGTGGTCGATGGCGGCGTTGGCGGCCGAAGCGGCCGACGACAGGCCACGGGCTTCGATGATGGCGGCGCCGCGCTTGCCCACGGTGGGGATGAACGTGTCGCGGTTCCAGGCGTCATCGTTGATGAGCTTGGTGAGCGATTCGCCGCCGACGGTGGCGAAGCGGAAATCCGGGTACATCGTGGGCGAGTGGTTGCCCCAGACGATCAGGTTTTCGATGTCGGCAACCGGCTTGCCCGACTTGGCCGACAACTGCGACAGGGCGCGGTTGTGGTCCAGGCGCAGCATGGCGGTGAAGTTCTTGGCCGGCAGGTCCGGCGCCGACTTCATGGCGATGTAGGCGTTGGTGTTGGCGGGGTTGCCCACGACCAGCACCTTGACGTTGCGGCTGGCCACGTCGTTCAGGGCCTTGCCTTGCGCCGTGAAGATCTGGGCGTTGACGGACAGCAGGTCCTTGCGCTCCATGCCGGGGCCGCGCGGACGGGCGCCAACCAGCAGGGCCACGTCGGCGTCCTTGAAGGCGGTGCGCGGGTCGCTGTGAGCCGTCACTTCCTGCAGCAGCGGGAAGGCGCAGTCATCCAATTCCATGATGACGCCCTTCAGGGCCTTTTGCGCTTTCTCGTCGGGGATTTCCAGCAATTGCAGGATGACGGGTTGATCTTTACCCAGCATTTCGCCGGAGGCGATGCGGAATAGCAGTGCGTAACCGATTTGGCCGGCGGCGCCGGTGACGGCGACACGCAAGGCAGGCTTGGACATGGACGTTCTCCGTAATGGTTTGGCGAGAAAAAATCTCACCAATCAGTGTAATCGTTGGGGCATCAAAAACAGCGCGCGGAAGCAGGCCGGCGCGGGGCCCTGACAGCCGTGAATCCTAGAACGATTTCCAGGGGGCGTCAAACGCTCTTCTATCTTATATAAGACATAAGACGTTGGACAGCGTCTGGCGCGATATGCCACAATAGAGCGTTTATTCGAATGCGTTGCAGCCCGGTCTGTTGTGCCTCCTGACAGCGCATTTTGGATGTGGGTTCGCATGCTGTTTGCGTCCTTGTTTGCGCTGCCCTCCCATCATCCGGATGCACATGACACTTTCAAGAAGATCCATGGCAGAGCCTCGGCCCGAAACCTCCTTACGCACACGCGCCGCCCGTTCAACGGGCGAGGGGGCCGCTTTCAGTCCGCTCTATCGCCAGATCAAGGATCTGCTCGTTCAAAGTCTTGAGCGCGGCGAATGGAAGCCCGGTGAACTCATCCCCAGCGAAATCGATCTGGCTGCCCGTTTTCAGGTCAGCCAGGGCACGGTGCGCAAGGCGGTCGATGAGTTGGCCGCCGAGCACATGCTGCTGCGCCGCCAAGGCAAGGGCACTTTTGTCGCCACCCACCACGAAGCCCGTGTGCGCTACCGTTTCCTGCGCCTGGCCGCCGATGAAGAAGGCGAGGCCGGCCGCGCCGAAAGCCGCATCCTGGAATGCCGGCGCCTGCGCGCGCCCGCCGAGATCGCGCGCGCCCTGGATCTTCGGGCCGGCGAAACCGTCGTGATGATCCGCCGCCTGCTGTCCATGGGACAGACACCCACCGTGGTGGACGACATCTGGCTGCCCGGTTCCATTTTCCGTGGACTCACCCTCGAGCTGCTGACCGCCAACAAGGCGCCGCTCTATGGTCTGTTTGAATCCGAATTCGGCGTGAGCATGGTGCGCGCGGACGAGAAGCTGCGCGCGGTGATCGCGCCGGCCGAAGTCTGTCCGCTGCTTAATGTTCCCGCCGGCACGCCGTTGTTGCAGGTAGATCGGGTGTCTTACACCTATGGTGACCGCCCCATGGAAATCCGCCGGGGTTTGTACTTGACCGATCGATACCACTACCGCAATAGTCTGAATTGATGAGCTTTTTAACTACGATTTGATACCAACCCAATCTCTGGGCGAAAATAGCGTGTTTGCCCGAAAGGGCCACGGCACTTTCGCCGTCACGATTCCCTAGTTCCGAAACACCGAGGCCGTCATGTCCGACACCGCTGCCAAGCCACGTCCGCAGTTTCGCAATATTGGGCTTGCCCAAGTTGCGTTCTCCTATCGCCTGCCCCTGGCCGGCAAGCTGTCCATCCTGCACCGCATCAGCGGCATTTTGCTGTTCCTCTGTTTGCCCTTGGTCATCGTGCCGCTGTTCGCAGCAAGCGTGGCCGCACCGCAATCGTTTGCCTGGATCGCTTCCATCGCGGCCAACCCGATCGTCAAGCTTGTCTTCCTGGTCCTCGTCTGGGGCTACCTGCATCACTTCTGTGCCGGCATCCGCTACCTGCTGCTTGACCTGCACATCGGTATCGACAAGCTGTCGGCCAAGAAAAGCGCCGGCGTGGTCTTCGGTGTCAGCCTGGCGCTGACGCTGGTGTTCGCCCTCAAACTGTTCGGAGTGCTGTAAATGGCCGCCGCTAAAAACTACGGACCCAAGCGCCTGGTCGTCGGCGCGCACTATGGCGTCATGGATTTCATCATTCAGCGCATCACCGCCGTCATCATGGCCGTGTATACGCTGGTGCTGCTCGTTGGCATCCTGATGATGCCTGCCTTCACGTATGAACACTGGGTCAAGCTGTTCAATTTCTACGTGGTCTTCATTCCGGTTGGCCAGATTTTGGCCTCCCTTGCATTCATTGCGTTGGCCTGGCATGCCTGGATTGGCGTGCGCGACATCTGGATGGATTACGTCAAGCCGGTGGGCCTGCGCCTGCTGTTGCAAGTGCTGACGATCCTCTGGCTGATCGGTTCGGTCATTTACTTCGCGCAAATCCTCTGGAGCATTTAAGCCGTGGTCTCTGTCATGAAATCCTTGCCGCGCCGCCAGTTTGATGTGGTGGTCGTTGGCGCCGGTGGAGCCGGCATGCGTTGTTCGCTGCAACTGTCCCAAGCGGGCCTGTCCGTTGCAGTGCTGTCCAAAGTGTTCCCCACGCGTTCGCACACCGTTGCCGCACAGGGCGGTGTAAGCGCCTCCTTGGGCAACATGAGCGAAGACAACTGGTACTGGCACATGTACGACACCGTCAAGGGGTCGGATTGGCTGGGCGACCAGGACGCCATTGAATTCATGTGCCGTGAAGCGCCGAACGCCGTGTACGAGCTCGAGCACTTCGGCATGCCGTTTGACCGCAACCCCGACGGCACGATCTACCAGCGTCCGTTCGGCGGCCACACCGCCAACTTCGGTGAAAAGCCGGTGCAGCGCGCCTGTGCCGCCGCCGACCGCACCGGCCACGCGCTGTTGCACACCCTCTACCAGCGCAACGTTGCCGCGCGCACCCAGTTCTTCGTCGAATGGATGGCGCTGGACCTGCTGCGCAACGAAGCCGGCGACGTTGTCGGCGTGACCGCCCTGGAAATGGAAACGGGCGAAATCTACATCCTGGAAGCCAAGACCACGGTGCTGGCCACCGGCGGCGCCGGCCGTATCTGGGCCGCTTCCACCAACGCCTTCATCAACACCGGTGACGGCCTGGGCATGGCGGCGCGTGCCGGCATCCCGTTGCAAGACATGGAATTCTGGCAGTTCCACCCCACCGGCGTGGCCGGCGCGGGCGTGCTGATCACCGAAGGCGTGCGTGGCGAAGGCGGCATCCTCTTGAACAAGGATGGCGAACGCTTCATGGAGCGCTATGCGCCCACGCTGAAGGACCTGGCCCCGCGTGACTTCGTGTCCCGCTCGATGGACCAGGAAATCAAGGAAGGCCGTGGTTGCGGTCCGGACGGCAGCTACGTTGTGCTGAAGCTGGATCACCTGGGCGCCGACGTCATCAACAAGCGTCTGCCCTCGATCCGCGAAATCGCCATCAAGTTCGGCAACGTCGACCCGATCAAGGAACCGATCCCCGTCGTCCCGACCATTCACTACCAGATGGGCGGCATTCCGGCCAACTACCACGGCCAGGTGCTGTCGCGCGAAAACGGCGAGAACAAGGTCGTCAACGGCCTGTACGCCATCGGCGAATGCGCCGCGGTGTCCGTGCACGGCGCCAACCGCCTGGGCACGAACTCGCTGCTGGACCTGATCGTGTTCGGTCGCGCCACCGGCAACCACATCGTGAATTCGCATCCTGAGCGCCAGCGCGCGCACCAGGACCTGCCGAAGGAAGCCGTGGACTTCTCGCTGGACCGCGTGAACAAGCTGGAAACGCGTACGTCGGGCGAAAAGACGCAAGACATCGGCAACGCCATCCGCTTCTCGATGCAGCGCCACTGCGGCGTGTTCCGCACGCTGGAACTGTTGAACGAAGGCGTGACCCAGATCGAAGACCTGGCCAAGCAAGCCGACAATATCTGCTTCAAGGACAAGTCCAAGGTGTTCAACACCGCGCGCGTCGAAGCGCTGGAACTGGCCAACATGACCGAAGTGGCCCGCGCCACGATCAAGTCGGCCGCTGCCCGTACGGAAAGCCGTGGCGCGCACGCGCTGGACGACCACCCGACGCGCGACGACGAGAACTGGCTGAAGCACACGCTGTGGTACTCCGAAGGCAGCCGCCTGGATTACAAGCCTGTGCAGATGAAGCCGCTCACCGTTGAGTCCTTCCCGCCCAAGGCGCGTACCTTCTAAGTCCGGATAGAGCCCATTATGAGCACCAAGAGAATCGTCAAGTTCGAAATCTACCGCTACGATCCGGACAAGGACGAGCGCCCCTACATGCAGAAGCTGGACGTTGAACTCCAGCCCACCGACAAGATGCTGCTTGATGCGCTGGTGCGCATCAAGAACGACGTCGATGACAGCCTGGCCCTGCGCCGTTCGTGCCGTGAAGGCGTGTGCGGTTCGGACGCCATGAACATCAACGGCAAGAACGGTTTGGCCTGCACGACAAACCTGCGCGAATTGAAGGAACCCATCGTTCTGCGTCCGCTGCCGGGCCTGCCCGTCATCCGCGACCTGATCGTGGACATGACGCACTTCTTCAACCAGTACCACTCGATTCGTCCGTACCTCATCAACGACGCGCCGCCGCCCGAAAAAGAGCGCCTGCAGTCGCCCGAGGCCCGCGAAGAATTGGACGGCCTGTACGAGTGCATCCTGTGCGCATGCTGTTCCACTTCCTGCCCGTCTTTCTGGTGGAACCCGGACAAGTTCGTCGGCCCGGCCGGCCTGCTGCAAGCCTATCGCTTCATCGCCGACAGCCGCGACGAAGCCACCGGCGAGCGTCTGGACAACCTGGAAGATCCGTACCGCTTGTTCCGTTGCCACACCATCATGAACTGCGTCGACGTCTGTCCCAAGGGGCTGAACCCGACCAAGGCAATCGGCAAGATCAAGGAACTGATGGTTCGCCGCACGGTCTAGTTTCTAGTGTGAAGACTTTTGTTTTTATGGTGTAACGATGAGCAGGCTAACTGAACTGGAGCGGGCGCGTCTGCGTTGGCGGGCGCGCCGCGGCCTGCTCGAAAACGACTTGATCATCACTCGGTATCTGGACGCCTACGAGGCCGAACTTACCGATGATGATGTGGCCGCATTGACCCAGCTGTTCGAGATGGGAGACAACGATCTTCTCGACCTGCTGCTGGCCCGCAAGGAACTCGAAGGCGACCTGGACACCCCCAGGCTTCGGGGCATTATTGGCCAGATGCGCGCACTCTGATTAATGTGAGAGGAATAAACATGAACCTGTCTGACAAAAAAGCCACTCTATCCTTCTCGGATGGCAGCGCACCCATTGAGTTCCCTGTCTACAAGGGCACGGTCGGTCCGGATGTGATCGACATCCGCAAGCTGTATGGCCAGACGGGCATGTTTACGTTTGACCCGGGCTTCATGTCCACCGCGGCTTGCGAATCGGGCATCACGTACATCGACGGCGACAAGGGCGAACTGCTGTACCGCGGCTTCCCCATCGAGCAATTGGCCGTCAACTGCGACTTCATGGACATCTGCTACCTGATCCTGAACGGCGATCTGCCGAACCAGGAACAGAAGGCTGACTTCGACTCGCAAGTGACCCATCACACGATGGTCAACGAGCAACTGCACTTCTTCCTGCGTGGCTTCCGCCGCGACGCCCACCCGATGGCCGTGCTGACGGGTCTGGTTGGCGCGCTGTCCGCGTTCTACCACGACTCCACCGACATCACGAACCCGCAGCATCGCCACATCTCGGCCATCCGCCTGATCGCCAAGATGCCGACGCTGGTTGCGATGGCGTACAAGTACTCGCAAGGCCAACCGTTCATCTATCCGCAGAACGACCTGTCCTACACGGGCAACTTCCTGCGCATGATGTTCGCCACGCCGTGCGAAGACTACAAGGTCAACGAAGTCGTTGAACGCGCGCTGGACCGCATCTTCATCCTGCACGCCGACCACGAGCAAAACGCGTCGACGTCCACCGTGCGTCTGTGCGGTTCGTCGGGCACCAACCCGTTCGCCGCCATCTCGGCCGGCGTGGCTTGCCTGTGGGGCCCGGCTCACGGCGGCGCCAACGAAGCTTGCCTGCAGATGCTGGAAGAGCTGCAAGCCAACGGCGGCATCGACAAGGTCGGTGAGTTCATGGAGAAGGTCAAGGACAAGAACTCGGGCGTGCGCCTGATGGGCTTTGGCCACCGCGTCTACAAGAACTACGACCCGCGCGCCAAGCTGATGCAGGAAACCTGCAAGGAAGTGCTCTCGGCCCTGGGCCTGGAAAACGACCCGCTGTTCAAGCTGGCCATGGAACTGGAACGCATCGCCCTGTCGGATCCGTACTTCGTCCAGCGCAAGCTGTACCCGAACGTGGACTTCTACTCGGGTATCGTCCAGCGCGCCATCGGCATCCCGACCTCGCTGTTCACGGCCATCTTCGCGCTGGCTCGCACGGTGGGCTGGATTGCCCAGTGGAACGAAATGCTGTCGGATCCCGACTACAAGATCGGCCGTCCGCGCCAGCTGTTCACGGGTTCGGTCACCCGCGACGTGCCCCCGATGGACAAGCGTTAATCCGCTTTTCCTTTCGGCAAGTGAATGACAAGAAACCGCCTTCGGGCGGTTTTTTGTTGCCTGCGCAAAGGGGCCATGAGGCGGCGGATATGCGGATATCATGCTGGCCATGATTCCTTTCTCGCTTCCACCAGCCCATTTCTACCTGCTGCTTTGGTTTGGCTTGCTTGCCGGCGTCGTGTTGGGCGTGTGGGTCTTGGTGCTGGCCGTCAGCGCCGGCCATCGCCGCACGGTCCGCAAATATTGGAAGACCTCGACCGTGGTGTTCGTGGTGCTGGCGGTGCCCTTTGCCTTCTTCGCGTGGGTGCACTTCATGGTCCAGCAAATCGAGCGCGAGATCGAGCGGGCCGAGGCGGCGCGCAACGTGACGCTGGAACAAGCGGCCACCGTGGGTGGCGTGGCCATGCCCGCCGGCACGCGGCTGAAGTTGCAAGACGAAGGGCAGATGGACACCTACGTTGAGGCCGAGTTTCCGGCGCCCACCTCTGTCTTCGGCGTTCAGGCGACGCGGATTCGCCGCTATCTGGACACCGAATACGAAAAGGACACGTACGCGCTGATTCAGCGACATCCGCGTAGCGTCATCCTGACAGGCCAGGGCGACCAAGCGGTGCTGGGATGGCGTTGCGACAGCACGCATGACATCGAGTTTGATACCGAGCCCGATGGCGCGATGAAGGCCTTGAGCCAGTGCCGGCTGGGTAGTGGCAATCAAATTGACGGCATGATGATCCACTCGGGCTCAGTGCTGTACGGCTCAAATGGCACGGTGTACGTAGACGGTTCGACCGACCCGGACCGATGGCGCATCGAGGTCAAGGACCCCGACGCGGTGCGGGTGTTCGGACTCATGTTGAGCGAACCCTGGATCTATCTTGATGGAGACCGCCGCTTGCTGCGCGTCAGCGACGCGGAGCTTGCCTGCCGCGTGCATCTGGGCAACTTTGACTACGCCGAGGGCACGCGGGTCAAGTCTATCCGGCGCGTGATCGATGGGCAGCGCGAACCCTTTCCTGGCGTGCTGGTGTTCAGCCCCAAGGAGGGGCAAGTGGCCAAACGTGAAGGCTATGCCGATGTGCCCGAAGGCATGTCGGTCATGCAGGCACTGGATGGAACGTTTATCGGCATTGTGAATAACGACGAGGTCGGCGTTTTTGAGTTCGCGAGCTTCGTCGTGGACGGCAACGCGCCGGCGGCTCCCGCACGGGCGCGTTGCCCCTCCCTTACACGCTGATGTGGCGCGCCATCAGCACCGCGAACAGCGGCAGGAAAATGAACAGGTGCGATTCGATCATCACCCAGCGGCGCACGCGCTTGATCTCGGGTAACGCGGGCACGAAGTCCGCTTGCTGGCGCGCCTGTTTTGCCCAGCGGAAGATGGCCAGCGTGGGCGGGATCGAACAGAGCGCGATGATGACGAACAGTGTGATCTTTGCGTGGAACCACGGGCTGCTCATGTAAAACGCCGCGCCTTTGACGCCTTGCGTCAGGCGCAGCAGCCCGGTGATCAGCACCAGCACGGCGCTGACGCCATACAGGCGGTCGTAGATCACCAAGCGCTTCACGCCGTTGGCGCTCAGATCGGGGCGTAGCAATACGGCTTCGGCGGTCAGCACGACCACCATGACAAAAATCGCCAGGTAGTGGAACCAGGCGTATAGCGCATCGGCCAGCATGTCGTCTCCAGGAAAAAGGTCAAGCATGGTTTTACCACCGGCCCATGGCGTGGCGTCGATCAAGTGGCATGAAAATACGGCGTGGGCCGCGGAAACACGCCATGAAAAAGGCGCCCCGAAGGGCGCCTTTGGCGTCAAGACCCGCGTGTGATCAACGGCGCTTTTTGGCGGCGTCGGCGGCTTCCTGCTGCGCATCCACCACGGCCAGGGCCGTCATGTTGACGATGCGGCGCACGGTGGCGCTGGTCGTCAGGATGTGCACGGGGCGCGCGGCGCCCAGCAGAATGGGACCCATCGCGACGCCATTGCTGCCCGTCATCTTCAGCATGTTGTACGTAATGTTGCCGGTGTCCAGGTTCGGCATGACCAGCAGGTTGGCGCGACCCTTGAGCGTGCTGTCCGGGTAGGCCAGCACACGGATCTTTTCCGACAAGGCGGCGTCGGCGTGCATTTCGCCGTCCACTTCCAGGTCAGGCGCGCGTTCCTGCACCAGCTTGCTGGCGGCGGCCATCTTCTTGGACGATTCCGTGACGCGGCTGCCGAAGTTCGAATGCGACAGCAGGGCAATCTTGGGCACCACGCCAAAGCGCAGCATTTCGTCGGCGGCCTGGATGGTGATGTTGGCCACTTCTTCCGACGTCGGGTTTTCATTGACGTGGGTGTCGGTGACGAACAGCGTCTGGTCAGGCAGCATCAGCACGTTCAGGGCGGCGTAGGTCTGGCCTTCCTTCTTGCCGATGATTTCGTCAACGTACTTGAGCTGGTTGTCGTACTTGCTAGCCACGCCGCACAGCAGCGCGTCGGCGTCGCCGCGACGCAGCAGCATCGCGCCGATCAGCGTGTTGTGTTTGCGGATCATCGCCTTGGCGATGGCCGGCGTCACGCCTTCGCGGCCCTTCAACTGGTAGTACGCGGTCCAGGTTTCGTTGAAGCGCTCGTCGTCTTCCGGATCGACGATTTCGAAATGCTCGCCAGCCACCAGGCGCAGGCCGGCCTTGTTGATGCGCATTTCGATAACCGACGGGCGGCCGATCAGGATCGGACGGGCCAGCTTTTCGTCAACCACGGTCTGCACGGCGCGCAGCACGCGTTCGTCTTCGCCATCGGCGTAGATGACGCGCTTGGGCGCCTTCTTGGCCTGGGCGAACAGCGGACGCATCAGTTGGCCCGAGTGGTACACAAAACCCATCAGCTTCTGGCGATAGGCTTCGATGTCTTCGATGGGGCGGGCGGCCACGCCGGAGTCGGCGGCGGCTTGGGCCACGGCGGGCGCAATCTGGAAGATCAGGCGCGGGTCGAAGGGCTTGGGAATGATGTAGTCGGGGCCGAACGACAGTTCCTGGCCGGCATAGGCGCGGGCCACTTCATCGTTTTGTTCAGCTTGCGCCAGTTCGGCGATGGCCTTCACGCAAGCCAGCTTCATTTCTTCCGTGATGCGCGAGGCGCCGGCATCCATGGCGCCGCGGAAGATGAAGGGGAAGCACAGTACGTTGTTGACCTGGTTCGGGTAGTCCGAACGGCCGGTGGCGATGATGCAATCGGGGCGGGCGGCCTTGGCCACTTCGGGGCGGATTTCCGGCTCGGGGTTGGCCAGCGCCAGGATCAGCGGACGGTCGGCCATGGTCTTGACCATGTCGCCCGTCAGCACGCCAGAGGTCGAGCAGCCCAGGAACACGTCGGCGCCATTGACCACGTCGGCCAGCGTGCGGGCGTCGGTCTTTTGCGCGTAGCGCTTCTTGTTGGCTTCCATGTTTTCATCGCGGCCGTCCCAGATGACGCCGCGCGAATCCACAACAAAGATGTTCTCGCGCTTGACGCCCAGGTGCACCAGCAGGTCCAGGCAGGCGATGGCGGCAGCGCCGGCGCCCGAGCAAGCCAGCTTGACCGAGCCGATGTCCTTGTTCACGACCTTCAGGCCGTTCAGGATGGCGGCCGACGAAATGATGGCGGTGCCGTGCTGGTCGTCATGGAAGACGGGAATCTTCATGCGCTCGCGCAGCTTCTTTTCAATGTAGAAGCACTCGGGCGCCTTGATGTCTTCCAGGTTGACGCCGCCCAGCGTGGGCTCCAGCGCCGCGATGATGTCGACCAGCTTGTCGGGGTCGTTCTCGGCCAGTTCGATGTCGAACACATCGATGCCGGCAAACTTCTTGAACAGGCAGCCCTTGCCTTCCATGACCGGCTTGGCGGCCAGCGGCCCGATGTTGCCCAGGCCCAGGACGGCGGTGCCGTTGGTGATCACGCCCACCAGGTTGCCGCGCGAGGTGTACTTGGACGCGGCGTCATCGCCCTGGTCGAAGATGGCCATGCAAGCTGCCGCCACGCCAGGAGAGTAGGCCAGGGACAAGTCGTCCTGGTTGGCCAGGGTCTTGGTCGGAACGACCGAGATTTTGCCGGGGGTGGGGTAGGCGTGGTAATCCAACGCCAATTTGGTAAGAGTTTCGTCCATGGGATCGGGGCCTCTGAGGCACTAACTGAGAAAGAAAACGGAATGAAAAACGAATGACAAGCGGCGGGCTCGCGGCCCGCCGGTTTCTTTGCGAAATGCTTAGGGAACACCCGTATTTCACCAGAAAGCGCGGACACTTGGTTGTTGCAGTGCAGCGATCAGGCGTGTTTGATCAAGAACGGGTCGGATTATGTTTAGGTGGCGACGGGTTCCCTGTCGGTCAGATGATCGGCTCCCGGGGGATGGGCGTTCGGTTCCCATCGGTCAGATGATCGGCGCCCATCGAATCGTAGGATGGGTGTAGCGCGCGATGGTCGGCACAAGAACACGGTGCGGACCGCGCGAAACCCATCAGGCAGCGGCTGAACAACAGACGCAATAGGCAAGAAAGCTGTGGCTGCTCTGTTCAAGAATTCCACCGGTGCTTGATGGGTTTCGCGCGATTGATGGTGGGGTTCTTGTCTCGGCCATCCCGCGCTACACCCATCCTACGAATTCCAGGGTGGGGTTTTGCGGGTGCGGGTGTTCAGCTTGTTGCGCAGCTTGTCGGCGTCTGCTTGCCGGCCCAGGCTGTCCAGCGCGTAGAGCGTGATCCAGTCGGCGCTGACTTCGAAGAAGTCGCGCAGTTGCGCGCGGGTGTCGCTGCGGCCAAAGCCGTCGGTGCCCAAGGTGCGATACGGGGCCGGCACCCAGGCGCGGATCTGTTCGGGCACGGCGCGCACGTAATCAGTGGCGGCGATGACCGGCGCATTGCTGTCGCCCAGGCAGGTGCGGACCCAGTCCGCGTCGCTGGCCGTGTCCAGGCCCAGCACCCGCGCACGTTCGGCTTCGCGGCCGTCGCGGGCCAGTTCGGAAAAGCTGGTGACGCTCCAGACCTCGGCGTCCACGCCGTACTGCTCGTGCAACCGCTCGGCCGCCATTTCCGCCTCGCGCAGCATGGGGCCCGCGCCCAGCAAGCGCACTTCCGCTTGCTTGCGCGCGGCGCGCAGGCGGTACATGCCGCGCAGGATGCCTGTGCTGATGCCTTCGTCGGCGGGCATATCGGGCTGCGCCAGGTTTTCGTTGGTGACGGTCAGGTAGAAGAATTCGTCGCGCTGCTCGTCCAGCATGCGGCGCATGCCGTGTTCGACGATCACGGCAACCTCGTAGGCGTAGGCGGGGTCGTAAGCGCGGCAGTTTGGCACGGCGGCCGCCATGATGTGGCTGGACCCGTCCTGGTGTTGCAGCCCCTCGCCGCCCAGCGTCGTGCGCCCGGAGGTGGCGCCGATCAAGAAGCCACGGGTGCGCTGGTCGGCGGCGGCCCAGATCAGGTCGCCGATGCGCTGAAAGCCGAACATCGAGTAATAGATATAGAACGGCAGCATCGGCAGGCCGTTGACCGAGTAGCTGGTGCCAGCGGCCGTCCACGACGAAATCGCCCCGGCTTCGGTGATGCCTTCCTCCAGGATCTGGCCGTCGTGCGCTTCGCGGTAATACAGCACCGAGCCGATGTCTTCGGGTTCGTACAACTGGCCTTGCGCGGAATAGATACCGATCTGCCGAAACAAGTTGGCCATGCCAAAGGTGCGGGCTTCGTCGGCCACGATGGGCACGATGCGCGGCCCCACGGCGCCGTCCTTGAGCAGCGCGGTAAGCATCCGCACGATGGCCATGGTCGACGACATTTCCTTGCCGTTGGCGGCCAGCGCAAAGCGCGCCCAGTGTTCGAGAGGCGGCGGCGTCAGGCGCGGCGCTTCGGTACGGCGGCGGGGGATGTGGCCGCCCAGCGCGTTGCGGCGCGCCTGCAGATGACGCAGTTCGGCGCTGTCTTCGGCGGGGCGGTAGAACTTCAGCGCCAGGCAGTCCGCGTCCGAGATCGGCAGGGCAAAGCGATCACGAAAGGCCAGCAAGGCCTCGTCGTCCAGCTTCTTCTGCTGGTGCGTCGTCATCTTGCCCTGGCCCGCCGCGCCCATGCCGAAGCCCTTCTTGGTCTGGGCCAGGATCACGGTGGGCTGGCCGCGGTGATTGGCCGCGCGGTGATAAGCGGCATGGATCTTCACCATGTCGTGGCCGCCACGATGCAGGCGGTCGATGGCCTCATCGGTCCAGTCCGCCACCAACGCGGCCAGTTCGGGGTGTTGATTGAAAAAATGCGCGCGATTGAATGCGCCGTCGTTGGCGGCAAAAGTCTGGAATTGGCCGTCCACCGTATTCGAGAAAGCGCGGGCCAGCGCGCCGTTGGTGTCGCGGGCAAGCAGGGCGTCCCAGTCGCTGCCCCACACCAGTTTGATCACGTTCCAGCCGGCGCCCGCGTACAGCGTTTCCAGTTCGTCGATGATGCGGCCGTTGCCGCGCACCGGGCCATCCAGCCGTTGCAGGTTGCAGTTGACGACGAACACCAGGTTGTCGAGCTTCTCGCGCGCGGCAAGCGTCAAGGCGGCGATGGATTCCGGCTCGTCCATTTCACCGTCGCCAAAAATGCCCCAGACCTTGCGGTCGCTGGCGGGCGCAAGCGACCGGTGCTCCAGGTAGCGCATGAAGCGCGCCTGATAAATCGCGTTGATGGGGCCGATGCCCATGGACCCGGTTGGAAATTGCCAGAAATCAGGCATCAACCAGGGGTGGGGGTAGGACGACAGCCCGCGCAGGCCACGCCCGGTAGCCGTGATTTCCTGGCGGAAATGCGCCAGGTCGTCTTCGCCCAGAAAGCCTTCAAGAAAGGCGCGGGCGTAGACCCCGGGCGCGGAGTGCGGCTGCATGTAGACCAGGTCACCCAGGTCTTCGGCGGATTGCGCGCGGAAGAAGTGGTTGAAGCCCACTTCAAACAGGTCGGCGGCGGAGGCATAGCTGGCGATGTGGCCGCCCAGCTCGCCATGCGCCTGATTGGCGCGCACCACCATGGCCAAGGCGTTCCAGCGGTTGATGCCGGCGATGCGTTCTTCCACGGCCAGGTTGCCCGGAAACGGCGGCTCTTGGCTGGCGGGAATGGTGTTCAGGTAGGCGGTGCGGGTCTGGCTGTTGGCGCGCAGCCCCAGAGACGCGGCGTGCCCCAGCAGGCTGTCCAGCACATAGCCCGCGCGCCCGGCGCCATCGGCGTGAAGCAGCGATTGCAAGGCGTCGCGCCATTCGGCGGTTTCCGTGGGATCGGCGTCAGACCCGGTGTGATGGCCGAGGGCGGGGTGGCTCGCGTCGCGCATGGGTGTTGTCTCCTGTTATCGCTCAATGCTAGACCTGTGTGGGTGGCATGAGTCATCAAATTCACAGGGAGATTTTCGGGATTTCAGCATAATCTTTTGCCGATGTTTCCCTTGCCGGCAGCTTCTGCGGCCTAACGGCGCTTACTCGTGGTGACCACTGGGTGGACGCCAAAGCGCTAGAATGCGCGGTTTATCCGCATTCACAACGGGAGACTTCAATGACTCAACCCGTCAGCGTCCCGGCAAACGTCACGCTACCGGAACTGACGTTCCGGGGCATTTTGCTGGGCGCCCTGATTACCGTGATCTTCACGGCCTCGAACGTCTTCCTGGGGCTGAAGGTGGGCCTGACGTTTTCGTCCGCCATTCCGGCGGCGGTGATTTCGATGTCGGTGCTGCGCCTGTTCAAGGACGCCAACATCCTGGAAAACAATATGGTGCAGACGCAGGCCTCGGCGGCCGGCACCCTGTCGTCCATCATCTTCATCCTGCCGGCGCTGGTCATGATGGGCCACTGGCAAGGCTTCCCGTTCTGGCAGACGCTGGGCATATGCGCCGCGGGTGGCATGCTGGGCGTGATGTTCACCATTCCGCTGCGCCACGTGATGGTGGTGCAAAGCAAGCTGCCGTACCCGGAGGGCGTGGCGGCGGCCGAGATCTTGCGCGTGGGCAGCGCCGAACGGGCGCAAGATACGGCCGAAGGCAAGGCCTCTGGAAGACCTGCCGCCACGGGCATGGGCGATATCGTCGCGGGCGGCCTGGTGGCCGCGGTGGTCAGTTTTGCGGCCAACGGCTTGCGGGTGCTGGGCGATAGCGTCAGCGGCTGGTTCGCGCTGGGGGGGGCGGTGTTCCGGCTGCCCATGGGCTTTTCGCTGGCGCTTCTGGGCGCGGGTTACCTGATCGGCATCGTGGCGGGCCTGGCCATGCTGACCGGCCTGATCATTTCCTGGGGCATCGCCGTCCCCGTGCTGACCGCAATGGGCGACATGCCGGCCGGTCAATCGCTGGCGCAGTACGCCACCGGCCTGTGGGCGTCGCAAGTACGCTTCATTGGTGCGGGCGTCATCGGCGTGGGCGCAATCTGGACGCTGGCGACCTTGTTCGTGCCCATGGCGCGTGGCGTCAAGGCCTCGTTCTCTGCGTTGAGCAAGGCCGGTGCGGCCCGCGCCGGTCAGGCGCCGCGCACCGAACGCGACCTGTCGGCGGGCTGGATTTCGATCGTGACGCTGGTGCTGGTGGCGGTCTTGGTCATCACCTTCCAGGTGTTCCTGGCGGGCGCGCCCTTGTCAGCCGGCGCCATCTGGAAGCTGGTGGCCTACGCCGTGCTGTTTGCCTTTGTCTTCGGCTTTCTGGTGGCCGCGGCCTGCGGCTACATGGCGGGCCTGGTGGGGTCATCGACCAGCCCGATTTCGGGCGTGGGCATCGTGGCCATTGTGTTGGTGTCGCTGTTGATGCTGACACTGGGCGGCGAATTGCTGCAGGCGCAGAACGGCGTGCAGATGGCGATTGCGTTGTCCATCTTCAGCACCTCGGCCGTGGTGGCGGTGGCGTCCATTTCGAATGACAACTTGCAGGACTTGAAGACGGGCTGGTTGGTTGGGGCGACGCCGTGGCGCCAGCAGGTGGCGCTGCTGATTGGCTGCGTCGTGGGCGCGGCGGTGATTTCACCCGTGCTGGACCTGCTTTACAACGCCTACGGTTTCGCGGATGCGATGCCGCGCGAAGGCATGGACCCCACGCAAGCGCTGTCGGCGCCGCAGGCCACGCTGATGCTGGCAATTACGCGCGGCATTTTCACGCATCAACTGAATTGGACGATGATCCTGATCGGCATGGCCGTAGGCGTTGCGCTGATCGTGGTGGACGAAGTTCTCAAGCGGACCTGCCGCGTGGCGCGCATGCCCGTGTTGGCCGTGGGCATCGGCATCTATCTGCCGCCAACCGTGGCGGCGCCGATTGTCGCGGGTGCGGTGCTGGCGTGGTTGCTGGAGCGCGCATTGCGTCGCCGTGCCGCCGCGGCGGGAACCCCGTATGAGCAATTCGCTGATGCGGCGAACCGTCGGGGCGTGCTGATCGCCTCGGGCCTGATCGTGGGCGAAAGCCTGGTGGGCGTGCTGATGGCGGGGATTATCGGCGCGGCGGGGACCGATGCGCCGCTGGCGATCGCGGGCGAAGATTTTTCGGTCACGGCGTCTTACCTGGGGCTGGCCGTCTTTGTCTTGGTGGCGGTGCTGTTCTGGCGGCGGGTGATGCGCCTGGCTTGATATAGCTGGCAGGCCAGGCAAGGCTTGCCACGCTCCGGTACAGCCTGAATGCATTGCGGCCGACCCTATCCGGGACCGGCCGCAATGGTCCACAACCTGCTCAATGTTCCTCGGCTTGCAGCGCCGCGGCGATGATGGCGCGGTCGTCCTGTTTGGCTCCGTTCAAAAACAGGTTCAGCAGCACGGCCGATAGCGACGCCAGCAGAATGCCGGACTCAATCAGCGTGTGCAGCGAGTGTGGCATCCATTGTTTGAAATTGGGCGCGATCAGCGGCACCATGCCGATGCCGATCGACACCGCCACGATCATGGAGTTGTGGCGGTTGCCTTTGAAGTCCACACCCGACAGGATGCGGATGCCGGTGGCGGTGACCATGCCGAACATCACGATGCCGGCGCCGCCCAGCACCACGGTGGGCAGCGATTCCACCAGCGCGGCCATCTTGGGCAGCAGGCCCAGCACCAGCAGGATGATGCCGCCCGCCACGCACACGAAGCGGCTTTTCACGCCGGTCACCGCGACCAAGCCCACGTTCTGCGAAAAGCTGGTGTAGGGGAAGGTATTGAAGATGCCGCCGATCAAGGTGCCCAGGCCATCGGTGCGCAGGCCGCGCGCCATGTTTTCCTGGCTGATCTCGCGGTCGGTCATTTCACCCAGCGCCAGAAACATGCCGGCGGATTCGATCATTACCACCACCATGATCAGCGCCATGCTCAGGATCAACATAGGGTCGAACCTGGGCATGCCGAAATGGAAGGGCAGCACGATATCGAACCAGTCTGCCTGGCCGATTTTCTCGAACGTCATGATGCCGGTGGCCGCAGCCACGATGGCGCCGATGACGATACCCAGCAGCACCGAGATGTTGGCGATGAAGCCGCGCGTGAATTTGACGATCAGCAGGATGGACGTCAGCACCAGCACGGCGATGCTGAAGCCGGTCAGGTCCGCATAACGCGGGTTGGGCATCGACGGCATGATGGCAAAGCCCTGGGGCACGGGCGGGATGGCGCTGCCCGGCGAGGTAACGTCCGCCAGCCATTTTGCGTAGATGGGGTCCACGATGACGGGCGCGGTAGGGCCGGACGGATTGCCGAATACCCAGTTGATGCCGACCCGCATCAGGGTGATGCCGATGACGGTGATGATGGTGCCCGTTACCACGGGCGGAAAGTAGCGCAGCATGCGGCTGATCATCGGCGCGATCAGGATGGAGATGATGCCCGCCCCGATGATGGTCCCGAAGAGCAGTTGCGCCCCGCCCGGGCCGGGGTTGGCGTTGGCCATGGCCACCATCGGGGCCACCGCCGCGAACGTGACGCCCATCATGACGGGCAGTTTGATGCCGAACCACTGCGTGGCGCCCAAGGTCTGGATCAAGGTCACCAGGCCGCAACAGAAGAGGTCGGCCGAGATCAGCATGGCGACTTCGTCGGGCGTCAGGTTCAAGGCGCGGCCAACGATCAAGGGTACGGCCACCGCGCCGGCATACATCACCAGCACATGTTGCAGGCCCAACGCCGCCAGCTTGCCCGAGGGCAGACGCTGGTCAACGGGGTGGAGATCTTGAGACGCGCTGGATGGCGCGGGCGATGCAGCCTGCATGGGAAAGTCTCCTGGCGGAGTGAAATGTCGGTCGGGAAAATCCTGAAAAGCAGTTCTTGTGTACGGGGAATGTATACAGGGTGGGGCGGTTCTCGAAATAGAGGAAAACCCGCATCAAATAGACATTATTGGTTACGTTATGTAGGAATTATCAGATTTACGGCAGCACGAAGCCTGACGCCGCGACTGGCGCCGCGTCAGGCTTGAGTTGCGGGAAATCAGACCGGTTGAAGCAGGTCCGACAAGGTGCGCGCGATGACCTTGGTGGCCCGGCGCAAGTCTTCCAGCACGACGCGTTCGTCGTTGCGCTTGGCGTGTGATTCCAGCACGGTGCGCGGCCCGGCACCGTAGATCACGCCGGGAATGCCGGCTTCGGCGTACAGGCGTACGTCGGTATAGAGCGGGGTTCCCATGGCGGGAATCGCTTCGCCAAAGAGGGCTTCACCATGTTTCTGGATGGCATCGACCAGCGGCTGGTTGCCCGGCAGCGGACGCATCGAATTAGCCAGCAGCAGGCGTTTGATGTCGATGGTGATGCCCGGCGTGGCAGCGGCCGCCTCTTGGATGATCCGGCGGATATCCGCTTCCACTTCCACCGCGTTTTCTTCCGGGATCATGCGCCGGTCCAGCTTGAAGCTGACCTTGCCGGGCACCACGTTCGTGTTGGTGCCGCCTTCAATGCGTCCGACATTCAAATAGGGATGGCTGATGCCGGGTACTTCCGACGTAATGTCCTGATAACGCGCGTTTTGTGCGTACAACGCATTCAGGATCTTGACCGCGCCCTGCAGCGCGTCCACGCCAGTGGATGGAATGGCGGCATGCGCCATCTTGCCGTGCACGGTCACTTCCATTTGCAGGCAGCCGTTGTGCGCGGTGACCACTTCATAGCTGAACCCGGCGGCGATCATCAGGTCGGGCTTGGTCAGCCCTTGCGACAACAGCCAGCCCGGCCCCAGCAGGCCGCCGAATTCTTCGTCGTACGTAAAGTGCAGTTCGATGGCGCCATGGCTGGGCTTGGCAACCGCTTCCAATGCGCGCACGGCGTAGGTAAAGCTGGCGAAGTCGCTTTTGCTGACGGCGGCGGCGCGGCCGTACAGGCTGCCGTTTTCGATTTCAGCACCATAGGGGTCGTGCTGCCAGCCGTCGCCGGGGGGCACCACGTCGCCGTGGGCGTTCAGCGCCACGCGCCTGCCCGGGCCGTACTCGCGCCGCACGATCAGGTTGGTGATCGATTCCATGCCGTAGTCCCGCACCTCTTGCATGGGGACGGCGTGCGCTTCGGCATCAAATCCCATTTCCTTGAGCAGTTCGGCGGTGCGGACCGCGTGCGGGGCATTGTTGCCAGGCGGCGTGTCGGTGGGTACGCGCACCAGCGATTGCAGGAAGCGCACCTGCTCGTCGAAGTGGTCGTCGACCCAGGCGTCTAGTCGGGCGTAGTCGGTCATGGCGTTTTAGCGTTTGATGTCGTTGGCAAGATCGTCCAGCAGGCCTTGCATGGCTTGCGCGGCCAACTGGATGTCGTCTCGGGTGGTGGATTCGCGGGGGTTGTGGCTAATGCCGTGGTTCTGGCCGCGCACGAAAAGCATGGCTTGCGGCATGACTTCGTGCAGCTTCATGGCGTCGTGCCCGGCGCCGCTGGGCATGCGATGCACCGGCACGCCGAGCGCGTCGACGGCGCGTTCCCAGCGCTGTTGCCACGCGGGGTCGCTGGGCGCGGCGGCGGCGCGCATGGTTTCTTCAAGCGCATAGCGCAGGCCGCGGCGTTGGCAGATGGCGTCAAGTTCGGCCAGCACGTCGTTCACCAGCGCGTCGCGCTGCGGATCGCTGGGCGCACGCAGGTCCAGGCTGAAACGGCATTCGCCCGGCACCACATTGATGGACCCGCTGGGCACTTCCAGCATGCCGATGGTGCCCACCGAATCGCCGTCACGCGCCGCGCGCTGTTCTACATATAGAGCCAGTTCGGCGGTGGCGGTGGCCGCGTCGCGGCGTCGGTTCATGGGCGTGGTGCCTGCATGGCAGGCCATGCCGAAGATCTGCGCCTGATAGCGCACGCTGCCGTTGATGGACGTGACGATGCCCAGCGGCAAGCCCATTTCGTACAGCACCGGCCCTTGTTCAATGTGGACTTCAACAAAGCCCAGATAGCGCGACGGGTCGCGTCGCAGCTTGGGGATGTCGTCAATGCACAGGCCGGCATGCAGCATGGCGTCGCGCATAGTGACGCCCTGGGCGTCTTGCTGGTCCAGCCATTCGGGTTTGAAGTGGCCGATCAGCGCGCCGGATCCCAGGAAGGTTGCGCGATAGCGCTGGCCTTCTTCTTCGGCAAAGCCGATCACTTCCAGGTGGTAGGGCAGGCGGCGGCCCTGGCGGTGCAGTTCGCGCACGCAGGCCATGGGCACGAAAATGCCCAGGCGCCCGTCGTATTTGCCGCCGTTGCGGACGGTGTCGTAATGGCTGCCGGTCATCAGCGTGGGGGCGTCGGCGCGGTCGGCGCGGTAGCGACCCACCACGTTGCCCACGGCGTCGATTTCAACTTCGTCAAAGCCGCAATCGCGCATCCAGTGCGAAATGCGTTGCGCGCAGGCGCGGTGCGCCTCGGTCAGATAGGTGACGGTAAGCTGGCCCTTCTCGGCGTAGCCGGGGTCGCTATGGATGCTGAGGCGTTCCTGCCAGTCCCAGATGTCGTTACCCAGGGTCAGGTCCACGCCGAACTTATCCGCCAGGCGGATTTCGACGATGCGGTGGATGTTGCGCAGCGCTTCCTGGCGTTCAACGTCGGGCGGGTTATCGAGCCGGCGCGCGAATTCATCGCTGATCTGCTGGCGAGTCAGACCCGTGCCGCGCGCCCCGCGCACGGCCAGGATGAAGGGGAAGCCGAAGCGTGTGTTGTAGTCGGTGTTCAGTTGCTGCAGGCGCGCCAGTTCGTCGGGCGAGCAATGCGTGAGCCCCGCCTGGTCCTGTTCGTTGGTGGATTCCGCCGTCAGGCTGTTTTGCAGCATGGCGCGGCCGGCCAGTTCCGGGTGCGAGCGAATCAATGCCAACTGCGCTTCGATATCGGCCTGGTCCAGCACCTGCCGCATCTGGTCTTGCAGATGCGCCAAGGACCGGAAAGGGCGCGCCGCCAACGCTTGCCGCGCGATCCACGGCGAATGTTCGTACAGGCCGTCAAGAATGGCTAGCGCTGCCTCGGGCGTGGCGGCATTGAGTTGTTCCAGCGTATGGGGCATGGTTGTCGCGCTCAACGGGTGGGTTGGTAGGGATGAGTGGCTTTCCAGTGCCGGGCGATATCCAGGCGGCGGCACACCCAGACGCGGTCGTGGCTGCCGATGTGGTCCAGAAACCGCTGCAACGCCGTGATGCGGCCCGGACGCCCCAACAGCCGGCAATGCATGCCGATGCTGAGCATCTTGGGCGCTTCGTCGCCTTCGGCGTAGAGCACGTCGAAACTGTCCTTCAGGTACTGGAAGAAAGGGTCGGCGTGCGAGTAACCCTGGGGCAGGGCAAAGCGCATGTCGTTGCAGTCCAGCGTGTAGGGCACGATCAATTGCGGCACGACTGCGCCATCGCTTTTTTGTACCTGCATCCAGAAGGGCAGGTCGTCGCCGTAGTAGTCGCTGTCGTATTCGAAACCGCCGTAGTCCGCCACCAGGCGGCGCGTGCGGGGGCTGTCGCGCCCGGTGTACCAGCCCAGCGGCCGCGTGCCCGTCAACTGCGTGATGGCGTCCATGCCTAGGCGCATATGTTCGCGTTCGGTGGCTTCGTCCACGTTCTGGTAGTGCACCCAGCGCCAGCCATGGCAGGCAATTTCGTGGCCCAGCTCGGTGAATGCCGCCGTCAGTTCGGGGTGGCGCTGCAAGGCCATGCCCACGCCGAATACCGTCAGCGGCAGTTGCCGCTTTTCGAATTCGCGCAGGATGCGCCACACACCGGTACGCGACCCATATTCATAGATGCCTTCCATGCTGAGATGGCGGTCGGGGTAGCTGGCTGGGTTGAACATTTCCGACAGGAATTGTTCGGACCCGGGGTCGCCATGCAGCACGCTGCTTTCACCGCCTTCTTCGTAATTCAGCACGAACTGCACGGCGATGCGCGCGCGCCCGGGCCATTGCGCATGGGGCGGGTTGCGGCCATAGCCGATAAGGTCGCGGGGATACGGAAGCGTGGAATCGTAGGTGTTCATGAATGGATGGGCACAAAGCCGATGAGCGCGGCAGGGCGCAAGTGGGCGGACGGTTTCATGATGGGCTAAACAATAGCTGGAAAGCAATTGGCTGTATACAATTTATGTACATCATTAAGGATAACCATAAGATCATCGGGCGCACCGTCTGATGCACAGGAGACACCATGGGACTGACCACGCACGTACTCGACACCATGCACGGCTGCCCGGCGGAAGGCATGGCCGTTGCGCTGTATTCCACCGACGGCCCTTCGGCCGCGCTGCTTAGCCGCTTCACGTTGAACCACGATGGCCGCAGCGAGAAACCGCTCTTCAACGATGCCGAACTGAAGGTAGGTACGTATCGGCTGGTGTTCGATGTGGCCGCTTACTTCAAGGCCCGCGGCGTGGCCTTGCCCGAGCCCAATTTCCTGAATCTGGTCAGCCTGGATTTTGGCGTGGCGCATGCCGATCAGCACTATCACGTGCCCTTGCTGGTCAGCCCCTGGAGCTATTCCACCTATCGTGGATCGTGATGGCCCGATGCGGGCATCAGGGTATTCCTGATGCCAGGACGGCCCGCCTTCCATAGCGTTGTGAACAAAACCTGCATACAATTTCGCGGATCTTGATCGCAGCGGTGCGGGGCTTATCAACCAGGCCTTGTGCGCGATCTATCTTCTGCTTACAGCGCCCGCGGTGGTAGGCAGTGCGGCGGAGCCTATCAAGGCCCGCCCACTGCGGGGGCGTGAATGGAAAGCTACTACCTGGATTGGGTCAACCTGTTGCTGCGTTGGGCCCACATCATTACCGGCATCGCGTGGATCGGCACCTCGTTCTATTTCGTGATGCTGGACAACAGCCTTGAAAAACCGCAAGACGCCGAGTCGCTCGACAAGGGCGTGGGCGGCGAGCAATGGGCGGTGCACGGCGGCGGCTTCTACAACATGCAGAAGTACGCGGTGCAGCCCAAGAAGCTGCCGGAACATCTGCATTGGTCGTTCTGGGAAAGCTACAGCACCTGGATCACCGGCTTCGCGCTGTTCACCGTGTCGTACCTGTGGAACGCCAGTACCTATCTGATTGACCGGTCAAAAATGGATTGGCAGCCAGGCACCGCCGTGGCGGTGGCGCTGGCGTTCTTCGTTGTGTTCTGGATTGTTTACGACGGCATCTGTCGTTTGTTCGGCCGAGGCAAGCATGGCGACACCATCGTGGGCGTGCTGGTGGCGGTGTTCATCGCCATGGCGTCCTGGCTGGCTTGCCATTGGTTCGCGGGCCGCGCCGCGTTTCTGCTGGTTGGCGCGATGATGGCCACCACCATGAGCGGCAACGTGTTCTTCTGGATCATCCCCGGCCAGCGCAAGAACGTGGCGGCGATGCGGGCGGGCAAGCCGGTCGACCCGGTTCATGGTCAGCGCGGCAAACAGCGCAGCGTGCACAACACCTACTTCACGCTGCCGGTGGTGTTCACCATGATGAGCAACCACTACAGCTTCACCTATACCCATCACTACAACTGGATCGTGCTGCTGCTGATCATGCTGGGCGGCGCGGCGATACGCCAGTTCTTCGTGGTGCGCCATCGTTTCAAGCTGGGCAATGCGCGCAACCCACTGCCGTATGTGTTGATGGGCGTGGCGGTGCTGGGCTTGACCATTGTGTGGATGCGGCCCGCGCCCGTGGCGGCGTCGGCGGCGGTGGCCGCGCCCGCCGAGGTGGCGTTTGCAAAAGTGCGCCATGTGTTCGACCAGCGTTGCCTGCTTTGCCATGGGGAACAAGTGCAGATGAAGAACGTGCGCCTGGATTCCGTTGAGCAGATCGCGGTCCATGCCCAGGCCGTTTACCAGCAAGTGGTGGTGTCGAAAATCATGCCGATGGCCAATTCCACCGGCATGACCGACGATGAACGCGCGTTGATCGGCGCGTGGTTCCAGGCGGGAGCCAAGACCCAATAGCCCAGGCGGGGCCGGTCAGCGCAAGTCGCCCGCTGGCCAGCCCATCGCCCCGAAGCCGGCGGGCGGGCCGTCGGCTTCAGCCGTTGCGGTACAGAAAGCTGTAGGCGTTGATCGCCGGCACCCCTCCCAGGTGCGCATACAGAACCTTCGACCCAGCCGGGATCTCGCCTCGACGAACCAGATCCATCATGCCCTGCATGGACTTACCCTCGTACACGGGGTCGGTCATCATCCCTTCCAGGCGCGCGCAGGTGCGGATGGCGTCGTTGGTTTCGGCCGACGGCAAGCCATACGCCGGATAGGCGTAGCGCGTATCCAGCACCACGTCGCTGTCGGCGATGCCTGCTTCCAGCCCCACCATATCCGCCGTGCGGCGCGCGATGCGCAGGATCTGCGCGCGGGTTTGTTCCGGCGTGGCCGATGCGTCGATGCCGATGACGCGGTTGGCCCGGCCGTCCGCCGCAAAGCCCACCACCATGCCGGCTTGCGTGCTGCCGGTGACGGCGCAGACCACGATGTAGTCAAACTTGAAGCCCAGGTCGGCTTCCTGGCGCCGCACCTCTTCGGCAAAGCCCACATAGCCCAGCCCACCCAGTTCGTGATCCGACGCGCCGGCGGGAATGGCGTAGGGCTTGCCGCCCCGTTTGCGCACGTCTTCCAGCGCTTCTTCCCAACTGCGGCGAAAGCCGATGTCAAAGCCCTGGTCCACCAGCCGCACGTCCGCGCCCATCAGGCGGCTCATCATGATGTTGCCCACGCGGTCGTAGACGGCGTCGGAATAGTCCACCCAATTTTCCTGCACCAGCACGCAGGCCAGGCCCAGCTTGGCGGCCACCGCGGCCACCATGCGGGTGTGGTTGGATTGAATGCCGCCAATGGTGACCAGCGTGTCGCAACCTTGCTCCAGCGCCTGCGGGATCAGGTATTCCAGCTTGCGCAGCTTGTTGCCGCCAAACGCCAGGCCGCTATTGCAGTCTTCGCGCTTGGCGTAGATGTCGACCTTACCGCCCAGGTGCGCGGACAGGCGTTCAAGTTTTTCGATGGGGGTGTCGCCGAAGGTCAGGCGATGTCGGGGAAAACGTTGCAGATCCATGCGGGCTCCTGATGAAGGCATTCCGGCCGGCGAGTGAGGCGCGGATGGGAAAAATCATAGGAATCACGGGTGGAAGTGGTCAATTGCGTATTAAAGATATAGGGCGATATAAAAATTTATGAAAAATGAGTTTTTCGATTTAATATTTTTTCGAATCGCACATTAACCAGATAATATTTTTAGGGACATATTAAATGGCCGCGCTTTCCGGACTGGACCGTATCGACCGGCACATTCTTCGCGTCTTGCAGGACGACGCGCAGATCACCAACCTGGATCTCAGTACGCGCGTCCACCTGAGCCCCGCGGCCTGCCTGCGGCGCGTGGAAAAGCTGAAGGCCGAAGGCATCATCAAAAAGACGGTCGCGCTGCTTGAACCCGCCGAGGTCGACATGGCCACGCTGGTCATTGTGGGGGTGGTGCTTGACCGGTCCACGCCCGATTCCTTCACCGACTTCGAGGAAGCGGCGCGCGGCATCAGCGGTTGCCTGGAATGCCACCTGGTGGCAGGCGAGTTCGACTACTTCCTGATGCTGCGCATACGCGACCTGGATCGCTTCAACAAGCTGCATGCGGGCGAGATCATCAAGCTGCCCGGCGTACGCCAGATTCGCACCTTTTTTGTGTTGAAAGAGATCTTGTCGACGACAGCCTTGCCGGTGTGACGCGGCTAATGCGCAACACTTGTGCGCCAAGTTGCTCGGCAATGACGCACTGCGGCATTTTGGAATGCCAGAAATTGATGGCGCGTAGACGACGCAATGTCAGGGGTTGGCCGGACATTCCACGGCCGCATGCAGGCATTCCGAATGCGCTTTTGCGCCACAAAAATGTCGGAAGACGCCCGTAAACTCAAAGGGTTATACTGCTCGGCATACGGCTTTCAAGGCTTGTACGCGCCTTCTGCCCCCTGCGATCCGCTAAACGGGAAGCCCGTGTCGCGGAAGGTTTTTCCTGCATCGTGTCGAGTGAAGCACTCGTAAAGGTGAAGCGATATGTCTTCGGAAATAGAATCTCTATCCACGTCTTATCTCTTTGGCGGTAACGCCCCCTATGTTGAGGAGCTTTACGAAGCCTACCTCGACAATCCCGGTTCGGTTCCTGATAACTGGCGCGAATATTTCGACCAGTTGCAGCACGCTCCCGCTACCGACGGCCAAGAGTCCACTCGTGACCAGGCCCATGCTCCCATCGTCGAATCGTTCGCCCAGCGCGCCAAGGCCAATGCCTTCGTGCAACGCTCTGCCGAACCCGACCTGAGCGTCGCCAGCAAGCAGGTGTCGGTGCAATCGCTGATTGCCGCCTACCGCTCGCTGGGCTCGCGCTGGGCCGACCTGGATCCGCTCAAGCGCCAAGAGCGCCCGCCGATCCCCGAACTGGATCCGGCCTTCTACGGCCTGACCGAAGCCGACCTGGACCAAACCTATTCGGCCACCAACACCTACTTCACGACCGCCAGCACCATGACGCTGCGCGACATCCTGAAGGCGCTGCGCGACACGTATTGCCGCAGCGTCGGTGCTGAATTCACGCACATCTCCGACCCCGCCGCCAAGCGCTGGATCCAGGAACGCCTGGAAACCACGCTGGGCGCGCCGTCCTACTCGGCCGAAGAAAAGCGCCACATCCTGCAGCAGCTGACCGAGTCCGAAGGGCTCGAGCGCTTCCTGCACACCAAGTACGTCGGCCAGAAGCGCTTCTCGCTGGAAGGCGGCGAAAGCTTCATCGCCTCGATGGACGAAGTGGTGAACCACGCCGGTGAAAACGGCGTCCAGGAAATCGTGGTCGGCATGGCCCACCGCGGTCGCCTGAACCTGCTTGTGAACATCATGGGCAAGATGCCCGGCGACCTGTTCGCCGAGTTCGAAGGCAAGCACGCCGAAGGCCTGACCGACGGCGACGTGAAGTACCACAACGGCTTCTCGTCCGACCTGTCCACCCGTGGCGGCCCGGTCCACCTGTCGTTGGCGTTCAACCCGTCCCACCTTGAAATCGTCAACCCCGTGGTCGAAGGCAGCGCGCGCGCTCGCCAGGAACGCCGTGGCGACGCCGAAGGCAAGACCGTGCTGCCGGTGCTGGTGCACGGCGACGCGGCTTTCGCCGGCCAAGGCGTGGTGATGGAAACGCTGAACCTGGCGCAAACCCGCGGCTACGGCACGGGCGGCACGCTGCACATCGTCATCAACAACCAGATCGGTTTCACCACGTCCGACCCGCGTGACTCGCGTTCGACGCTGTATTGCACCGACGTGGTCAAGATGATCGAAGCCCCGGTGTTCCACGTCAACGGCGACGACCCCGAAGCCGTGGTGTTCGTCACCAAGCTGGCCCTGGACTACCGCCTGCAATTCCGTCATGACATCGTCGTGGACATCGTTTGCTTCCGCAAGCTGGGCCACAACGAGCAAGACACCCCGTCGCTGACGCAGCCGCTGATGTACAAGCGCATCGGCCATCACCCCGGCACGCGCAAGCTGTACGCCGACAAGCTGACCACGCAAGGCGTGCTGGCTGAAGGCGAAGCCGATCAACTGGTCAAGGACTACCGTCAACTGATGGAAGACGGCCAGCGCACCATCGAGCCGGTGCTGACCGACTACAAGAGCAAGTACGCCATCGACTGGTCGCCGTTCCTGGGCGCCAAGTGGACCGACCAGGCCGACACCGCCGTGCCGCTGGCTGAACTCAAGCGCATCGGCGAACGCATCACGACGGTTCCGGAAGGCTTCACGGTGCACCCGCTGGTCGCCAAGCTGCTGAACGACCGCCGCACGATGGCCAAGGGCGAAATGAACCTGGACTGGGGCATGGGCGAACACCTCGCCTTCGCCACGCTGGTTTCGTCGGGCTACGCCATCCGCATCACCGGTCAGGATTCGGGCCGTGGCACGTTCACGCACCGCCACGCCGTGCTGCACGACCAGAACCGCGAACGCTGGAACGACGGCACCTACATTCCGCTGCAAAACGTGTCGGACGGCCAGGCGCCGTTCACCGTCATCGACTCCGTGCTGTCCGAAGAGGCGGTGCTGGGCTTTGAATACGGCTACTCCAGCGCTGAACCGAACACGCTGACCATCTGGGAAGGCCAGTTTGGCGACTTCGTCAACGGCGCCCAGGTCGTGATCGACCAGTTCATCAGCTCGGGCGAAGCCAAGTGGGGCCGCCAGTCGGGCCTGACCCTGATGCTGCCGCACGGCTACGAAGGCCAAGGCCCCGAGCACTCGTCGGGCCGCATCGAGCGCTTCCTGCAACTGTGCGCCGACAACAACATGCAAGTGGTCCAGCCGACCTCTGCCTCGCAGATCTTCCACGTTCTGCGCCGCCAGATGATCCGCCCGTTCCGCAAGCCGCTGGTGCTGTTCACGCCGAAGTCGCTGCTGCGCAACAAGGACGCGGGTTCGCCCCTGACCGACCTGGCCGGCGGCAGCTTCCAGCCGGTGATCGGTGAAGTCGACGAGGCCATCGACGCCAGCAAGGTCAAGCGCGTTCTGGCTTGCTCGGGCAAGGTGTACTACGACCTGGTCAACGCCCGCCGTGAGCGTGGTGCCGACCACGTGGCCATCGTCCGCGTCGAGCAGTTGTACCCGTTTGCGCACAAGGCGTTCGAGACCGAACTGCGCAAGTACCCGAAGGCCACCGAAGTGATCTGGGTTCAGGACGAACCGCAGAACCAAGGCGCCTGGTTCTACGTTCAGCATCACGTGTACGAGAACATGGTGGAAGGCCAGAAGCTGGGCTACGCCGGCCGCGCCGCGTCGGCATCGCCGGCCGTGGGCTACCTGGCCAAGCACCAGGAGCAGCAGAAGGCCCTGATCGAAACGGCTTTCGCGCCCAAGTTCAAGGTCATGTTGACGAAGTAACCCTGACTTGATGCACGCGCCGCGCGCGGCAAGCGTTTTGGAACCCGGTTTCGAACCTTGCCGCGCAGCGTGACCAGAACACAAACTTTACGGAACAAACAAAATGGCTATTACCGACGTCGTTGTCCCCCAACTTTCCGAATCCGTCTCCGAAGCGACCCTGCTGACCTGGAAGAAGCAGCCGGGCGCTGCCGTTGAAGCGGACGAAATCCTGATCGAAGTCGAAACCGACAAGGTTGTGCTGGAAGTGCCGGCCCCCGCTTCGGGCGTGCTGGCTGAAATCGTCAAGGGCGATGGCAGCACCGTGACCTCGGGCGAAGTGCTGGCCCGTATCGACACCGCCGCCAAGGCCGCCGCCGCCGCGACGGCTCCCGCCGAAGCCCCCAAGGCTGCTGAACAAGCTCCGGCCGCTCCCGCCGCTGCCCCGGCCTCGTCGGCCGCCGCTGGCGTGGCATCGCCCGCCGCCGCCAAGATCCTGGCCGAGAAGGGCGTTGACGCCGCTTCCGTGTCGGGCACCGGCCGCGATGGCCGCGTGACCAAGGGCGACGCCCTGGCCGCTTCCGCTCCCGCCGCCAAGGCTGCTCCGGCCAAGGCCCCGGCCGCGCCGGCCCCGACCACGCTGTCGCTGGACGGCCGTCCGGAACAGCGCGTGCCGATGAGCCGCCTGCGCGCCCGCATCGCCGAGCGCCTGCTGCAGTCGCAACAAGAAAACGCAATCCTGACCACGTTCAACGAAGTGAACATGCAAGCGGTCATCGATCTGCGCAGCAAGTACAAGGACAAGTTCGAAAAGGAACACGGCATCAAGCTGGGTTTCATGTCGTTCTTCGTCAAGGCCGCAGTGGCCGCGCTGAAGAAGTACCCGCTGATCAACGCGTCGATCGACGGCAAGGACATCATCTATCACGGCTACTTCGACATCGGTATCGCTGTCGGCAGCCCGCGTGGCCTGGTGGTGCCGATCCTGCGCAACGCCGACCAACTGTCCATCGCTGAAATCGAAAAGACCATCGCCGACTTCGGCCGCCGCGCCGCTGACGGCAAGCTGGGCATTGAAGAAATGACCGGTGGCACGTTCTCGATCTCCAACGGTGGCGTGTTCGGTTCGATGCTGTCGACCCCGATCATCAACCCGCCGCAATCGGCCATCCTGGGCGTGCACGCCACCAAGGATCGCGCTGTGGTCGAAAACGGCCAGATCGTCATCCGTCCGATGAACTACCTGGCGCTGTCCTATGACCACCGCATCATTGACGGCCGTGAAGCCGTGCTGGGCCTGGTCGCCATGAAGGACGCCCTGGAAGATCCGCAGCGCCTGTTGCTGGACCTGTAATCTCGACGCCCCGCGCGGCGCCGCACCGGGCCTTCCGGTTCGCGGCGCCCCGGTCGGCCCACGGCTGGCCTCCGGCTCGCAAACACCGGGCGGGGCGTGTTCCACCCCACACTCAATCGCGAGAACACTATGTCCAAACAATTTGACGTCGTCGTGATCGGCGCAGGCCCTGGCGGCTACATCGCCGCCATTCGCGCAGCCCAGCTGGGCATGTCGGTCGCTTGCATCGACGCCTGGCAAAACGGCCAAGGCGGCCCGGCTCCTGGTGGCACCTGCACCAACGTCGGCTGCATTCCGTCCAAGGCGCTGCTGCAATCGTCCGAGCACTTTGAACAAGCCAACCACCACTTCGCCGAGCACGGCATCGAAGTCAAGGGCGTCAGCCTGAAGCTCGACACCCTGATCGGCCGCAAGAACACGGTGGTCAAGCAGAACAACGACGGCATCCTGTACCTGTTCAAGAAGAACAAGGTCACCTTCTTCCACGGCAAGGGCGCGTTCAGCGGCCAAGTGGAAGGCGGCTGGGCCATCAAGGTCACCGGCACCGCCGAAGAAGACCTGGTTGCCAAGCACGTGGTGGTGGCGACGGGTTCGTCGGCGCGTGAGCTGCCCGGCCTGCCGTTCGACGAAAAGGTCGTGCTGTCCAACGACGGCGCACTGAACATCGGCGCCGTGCCGAAGACGCTGGGCGTGATCGGCGCCGGCGTGATCGGCCTGGAAATGGGCAGCGTGTGGCGCCGCCTGGGTTCGGAAGTGACCATCCTGGAAGCGATGCCGGAATTCCTGGCCGCCGCTGACGGCCAGGTTGCCAAGGAAGCGCTGAAGGCATTCACCAAGCAAGGCCTGAACATCCAGATGGGTGTGAAGATCGGCGAGATCAAGGCCACCGCCAAGTCGGTGACCGTGCCCTACGTCGACGCCAAGGGCGCCGAGCAGAAGCTGGTGGTCGACAAGCTGATCGTCTCGATCGGCCGCGTGCCCTACACCGGCGGCCTGAACGCCGACGCCGTGGGCCTGAAGCTGGACGAACGCGGCTTCGTGGCCGTGGACGGCGACTGCAAGACCAACCTGCAAAACGTCTGGGCAGTGGGTGACGTGGTGCGCGGCCCGATGCTGGCGCACAAGGCCGAAGAAGAAGGCGTGGCGGTTGCCGAGCGCATCGCCGGCCAGCATGGCCACGTCAACTTCGACACCG
The DNA here is from genome assembly GCF_003994415.1 of Achromobacter spanius. Classification (NCBI taxonomy): domain Bacteria; kingdom Pseudomonadati; phylum Pseudomonadota; class Betaproteobacteria; order Burkholderiales; family Alcaligenaceae; genus Achromobacter; species Achromobacter spanius. The sequence goes on from NZ_CP034689.1 coordinate 1,690,357, forward strand.
TGCCGTGGGTCATCTACACGTCGCCGGAAATCGCCTGGGTCGGCAAGACCGAGCAGCAACTCAAGGCCGAAGGCCGCGAGTACAAGGCCGGCAGCTTCCCGTTCCTGGCCAACGGCCGCGCCCGCGCGCTGGGCGACACCACCGGCTTTGCCAAGGTGATTGCCGATGCCAAGACCGACGAAGTCCTGGGCGTGCACATCGTGGGGCCGATGGCCTCGGAACTGATCTCGGAAGCCGTGACCATCATGGAATTCCGTGGCGCCGCCGAAGACATCGCCCGCATCTGCCACGCGCACCCGACGCTGTCGGAAGCCGTGAAGGAAGCCGCTCTGGCCGTGGACAAGCGCGCGCTGAACTTCTAAGCGTCCTTGACCTGAGCTAGACAGGGGGCGGGTTCAAGGACCCGCCCTTTTTTCATTTTGGTTGGTTGAGCTAAGTCCCCCATGAACGTCCGCGAATACTACGAACACGCCTTGGCCGAACGTGGCTACAAGCCCGATGCCGCGCAAAAGCAGGCCATCGACCGCTTGCAGCGCTATTACGACGAATGGGTCAAGTTCAAGTCGATGCGCTCGAACGCGCTGAAGAAGCTGCTGAACCGCCCGGATGTGCCGCGCGGCGTGTATCTGTGGGGCGGGGTGGGGCGTGGCAAGAGCTTCCTGATGGATGCCTTCTATGCCACCGTGCCGGTTGTGCGCAAGGCGCGGCTGCACTTTCATGAATTCATGCGGGGCGTGCATCGCGAGCTGGAAGAAGTGAAGGGCATGCAGGACCCGCTGGACGAAGTGGCCAAGCGGGTCGCCAAGCGCTATCGCCTGATCTGCTTTGACGAATTCCATGTGTCGGACGTGGCGGACGCGATGATCCTGCACCGACTGCTGTTGAAGCTGTTCGAGTACGGCACGTCGTTCGTCATGACGTCGAACTACGAGCCGTCGACCCTGTACACCGACGGCCTGCACCGCGACCGCGTGCTGCCGGCGATCAAGTTGATCCAGTCGCGCATGGACGTGATGAACGTGGATGCCGGGGTGGATTACCGCCGCCGTTCGCTCGAGCAGGTGCAGAGCTACCACACGCCGCTGGACGAGCGCGCCCAAGCCGCGCTGCAAAAGGCCTTCGACAGCCTGGCCGATACGCCGCCGCAGGAACCCCTGCTGCATATCGAACACCGCGAAATTCGCGCGGTGGCGCTGGCGGGCGCGGTGGTGTGGTTCGACTTCGCCACGCTTTGCGGTGGCCCGCGTTCACAGAATGACTACCTGGAATTGGCCAGCCGCTTCCATGCCGTGATCTTGTCAGGTGTGCCGAAGATGGGGCCGCGCCAGGCGTCCGAGGCTCGCCGCTTCACGTGGTTGATCGATGTGTTCTACGACCACCGCGTCAAGCTCATCATGTCGGCCGAGTGCGAACCCGAAGAGATCTACACCGAAGGCGCGCTGGCCAACGAATTCCATCGCACCGTGTCGCGCATTCTGGAAATGCAGTCGCGCGAATACCTGGAATCTGAACGGCGGCTGGCGGCGACGTTGTAGTCATGCCGTTGTAGCAATGGCGCAGTGCGGCCCTTGAGGACAGGGCCGCACTGTTTCGCGGGCTGGCGCCAAATGTCAGGCGCTGCGTGCCTCCGCCAGGTAGGCGCGCCACCGTGCAAGAAATGCCTCGCGGCCAGCGGCGGCTTCGGCTTCGTCCACCGGCACGATCTTGATGTCGGCAAGTGGCGGCATGTCCAGATGTTTGCTGACGTCGATATCGGTGCGGCTGGGGCGGCGGAAGGCGTTTTGCAGCAGGGCCAACTGCATCTCGCGCGACAACAGCAGGTCGTACATGCGCTTGGCGGCTTCCGGGTTAGGCGCGTTCTTTACCATGGCCATGTTGTCGGCCACGGTGAAGGTGCCGTCGGCGGGGTACATGATGCCGATTTCCTTTTGGCCACCAGCCACGTAGGGGTAGGCGGTGGATTCGAACGTGATGCCCACCGCATACTCGCCCTGGCCCACGCTGCGCACCACGTGCGAAGCGGCGCCGGACACGCTGGTGTTGCGCGCCAAGGCCCTCAGGCCCTCGGTGCCCAGCACGCGCTCGATTCCCCACAAGGCCGTGAACGCCGTCGAACTGTTGCCGGGATCGCCGATGATGATCTTGCCTTTGAAGCGACGGTCAGTCAGGTCGGCCCAGGTGGTGGGCGCGGCGCCGGGCAGATGCCGCGTGTTGATCATGCCGACCACGATATGCAGGTTGGCGGCCATCCAGAGGTCGTCGGGGCCGTGCAGCGCGTGGGGGATGGCGGCGGTTTGCGCGGAACGGTAAGGTTCAAACAAGGTTCGGTAGCCGTGCATGACGTTGGCGCTGGACGTCCAGAACAGATCCCCTTTTGGCTGCCCGGCTTCGGCTTCGATGCGCTTTAGCAACTGGCTGCTGCCGCCCGCCACCGTGCTGGGCTTGATGTGGGGCAAAAGCTCGCGTGCGATGTCGCTGGCCGTTTCCACGGACTGGGCATTCAGCGTGGTGTACAGCACGACCTGTTCGGTGCGCTGCGCCAGCGCGCGGGTAGGCAGGGCGCCCATGCCGCCGATACCGCCAGTGGCGGCCAGCAGCTTCAGCACTTGTCGGCGGTTCAAGGGGGGGAGTTGGATCATGGTGGTTCCTTGAGCGTTGCGGTTGAATGAGCCGGTCTCAGGCAAAGAGCCGGATCTTGAAGACGCGGGTAGCCAGCAGCACGGGCGCCAGGATCACGCTGATCAGCACCAGGCCGTAGGCCGATGCCTGCGCCATCAGGCCGCTGTCGATCAGGCGGAAAATCTGGATTGGCAGCGTTTCGTGGCCGGGCGAATACACAATGACCGACGCGCTGAGCTCGGACACAGTGGTTGTCCAGGTGAGCACGGCGGCGGCGGCGATGGCGGGCAGCATCAGCGGCAGCACCACCTTCACGAAAGAGGCGAGCGGTGGCACACCCAGGCTGATGGATGCCTCTTCAATGGAATCCGGCAGGTTGAATAGTGTGGACGAAGCATTGCGCACGCCGAACGGAAGCCGTCGCACGATGTAGGCCAGCACGATCAGCGACGCCGTGCCGGACAGGTCGAATGCGCCGTGGCCGAACGTCATCAGCAGGCCGATGCCGATGACCGTGCCAGACAAGGCCAGGGGAATGGAGCTGAGGTAGTCCAGCCAAGGCGTCAACAGGTTGCGCTTCTTGACGATCAGATAGCTTGCCAGGGTGCTGAAGGCAATGGCGACCAGCGTGGCGGCGCCCGCGTACAAGACGGAATTCAGCATCGGGGCCGGGGCGTTGACCAGCACCCGTTCCAGATGCGCGACCGTCCACTCGCCCCAGCGCATCACCGGGCCGTGCGCGCGCGTGAAGGCGCCCACGGCAAGCGTGGCCAGCGGCAGCATCGACAGCGCCATCACGGCCAGGGCCGCGCCTGCCAGCGTCCATGCGCCTGCGCCGCGTATCGGTGTTTCGGGGGCGCCGCGTCCTTGCGTGATTTGATAGCGTCCGCGCGACACAATCCAGCGTTGCAGAAAAAGCGCCAGCATCACCAGCGAAATCGAAGTGGTGGCAAGCGTGCTTTGCATGACCGGATCGCTGCCCGTTTCCGAAACCGACGCCTGGTACGTCAGCACGGACAGCAGTTCCACGCGATGGCCAAGAATCATCGACGTGGCGAAGTTGCCCACCACCATGGTGAACACGAGCAATGCGCTGGCCAGGATGGCGGGCATCACCACGGGCGCCATGACCTTCAAGCGCGACAGGGGCGGCGACGTGCCCAGGCTTTGGGCCGCCTCTTCCAGTTGCGAGTCAAAGCCTCGGATGGCCGCCAGCGTGCCGATGTAGATGTAGGCGTAGTACGTGAACGTCATGACGGTCAGCAGCCCCGGCCAGCCGTAGAACGAGGGCAGGTCCAGGCCCAGGCCGTCGCGCAGCGCACGGGTGAGCACCCCGTTGTTGCCCAGGATCATCAGCCAGGTCTGCGCGCCGATGACCTCGGGAATGATCAAGGTGATCAGGGGCAGCACAGACACCAGCCCCTTGCCGGGGTAGTGGTGGCGCGCGCTCAGGTAGGCCAGCGGCACGCCGATGCCAGCCGCCAGCAGCGTTACGCCGACGCCCAGCAGCAAGGTGTTGCCGATGGCGCGCAGATAGCGCGGGTCGGACAGCAGAATGTGCCAGCCGGACTGGCCTGCCTCGTTGCGTGCCAGCACGCTGGCGGACAGGATGTTCAGCACGGGCCAGACCAGGAAGACCAGCAGCACGGCCAGCACCGCCAGCGATAACCATGTCCAGGGCGACCTCAGCATGGGGAGCACGCGCTTCATGACGCCAGCACCAGCGTTTTTTGCGTATCAAATACCAAGCCGACCTGTGCGCCACGGGCCAGCGCCGCAGCGGGTTCGCCATGCACGTCTACGTTCAGATGGCCGCCGCCGGGCAGTTCAACACGGTAACTGGTCTTGATGCCCAGGTACTGCAATGCCAGGATGCGCGCCGGCACACCGGTGCCTGGCGTGGTGGTCAGCATGATGTCTTCGGGACGCGCCACCAGTACCGCTGCGCCCGCCAGCGGTGCGGGGGCATGCGCGGCAATGTCGTGTCCGTCCACCAGCAAGCGCACGGGGCCGGGCTCACGCGCCTGGCATTGCACCGGCAGCAAGTTGGCCGCACCGATGAAGTCCGCCACGTACCCGCTGGCCGGCTGACTGTAGATGGCGCGCGGCGTGCCCAACTGCGCCACGCGGCCGCGCTCCAGCACGGCGATCTGGTCGGACAGGGCCAGCGCTTCTTCCTGGTCATGGGTGACGAAGACGGTGGTGATGCCGGCTTCGCGTTGCAGCTCGGCAATGGTCTGCCGAACCTGGATGCGCAGCTTGGCATCCAGATTCGACAGCGGCTCATCCATCAACAGCACTTGTGGCTGGATGACCAGGGCGCGCGCCAGCGCCACGCGCTGGCGTTGCCCGCCAGACAGTTCGGCGGGCAGGCGCGCCGCGTATTGCGCCAGGCCAACGCGTTCAAGTGCGGACGTCACCTTTTGCTTGATGTGCGCGGACGCCACTTTCCGCGCGCGTAAGCCGTAGGCGGTATTGTCGAACACGCTTCGGTTGGGAAACAGCGCGTAATCCTGGAACACCATGCCGATATTGCGTTGGTGCGCGGGCACTCGCGTGACGTCGCGTCCGCCAAATCGCAGGCTGCCCGACGTGATGGGGGTGAAGCCGGCAATGGCGCGCAGCAGGGTGGTCTTGCCGCAGCCGCTGGGCCCCAGCAAGGTGAAAAAGCCACCCGGGGGGATGTCCAGGCTCAATCCGTCGATGACACGTTGCTTGCCGTATGAAATGCAGAGGTTTTCAATGCGGATGTCCATGCCCGGGAGCTCCTGGTGCAAGAGGAAAATGCGTCGGTATCGGGAAGGCGCCGGCCGTTGCGGCGGTGACGGATTCAAGCCATTGCGTGGCGTACAAGCGTGAGCGCTTCGCGATGCCGGTCAGGGTCGCCGGCAGCGAGGATGCGTGAAGCCGGGTTGTCCAGGCCAAGCGCGCGACCGTTCCAGTCGGTGATGACGCCGCCCGCGCCCTGGATGACGGGGATGAACGGCGCGTAGTCATAGAGCGCCAGCCGGGCATCGATGGCGATGTCGGTGCGGCCAGCGGCAAGCAAGCCATACGCCAGGCAGCAGCCGCCATAGATGCGCCAGCGGGTGCGTTCGCGCAGCGCCTGAAACGCGGGCAGTTCGTCGGACGCGTAGAAGTCGGGGTTGCTGGTGCTGAGCATGGCGTCGCTCAGCAGGCCGCAGGCGCGGGTGCGGCAAGTCTTGCCTTGGTGCAGCGTGGGGCGTCCGGCGGCGCCGATCCAGCGGTCGCCGGTGGCGGGGAAATCCATCACGCCCAGCACGGGCATGCCGCGATGCAAGAGCGCAATCAAGGTTCCGAAAACCGGCACGCCGGCAATGAAAGGGGCCGTGCCGTCTATGGGGTCGAGCACCCAGACATGCTCGGCATCCAGCCTGACCGTGCCGCCTTCTTCGCCGTAGATACCGTGTTGGGGATACGCGTCTTCGATGCGCAAGCGCAGGTGCGCTTCGATGGCGCGGTCCAATGCGGTGACCAGGCTGCTGTCCGGCTTGATATCGGTGTGCGGCAGGTCGGGCCGTGCCGGCGACGAGACGGCGTTGGACGCATCGCGCAGATATGGCGCGTACATGCCGCGGGCCTCATCGGCAAGTTGCTGCGCGAAGGCGAGCTGCGCGTCCAGGAAGGGAGTCATGAGAATTCCTTGTTCGGGATAGGGGGCGATGAAGTCAGGCCGGCGAGCGTGTCGATGCGGACGGGCGCAAGCAGGTGCCGAGGCGGCGCGGGCTGCCAGCCATAGAGCGCTTGCGTGGCCGCGCCGCAGATGCGGCCCTGGCAGGCGCCCATGCCGCAGCGCGTGTGCAACTTTGCGTCCATCCAGCTTTGGCGGGAGACCAGCGCGGAATGCGGCACGTCTTCGCAACGGCAGACCAAGGTGTCGGGCCGCGCCAAGGACAGCAACGACGGGTGCAGCGCGAAATGGCTGCGCAAGGTATTGGCGAATTCCTGCCAGTGGGCCAGGTCGGTGGTCAGGCGCGCGGCCTGTGCCAGGCCACCGACCGCCGCATGGCCCGCCATGGCGCCTTGCAACCGTGCCCGCTCGTTGCCGCCAATGCCCGTGCATTCGCCCGCCGCGAATACGCCCGGCACCGTGGTCTGCTGCATGTCGTTCACGCGCAGACCCTGGTGCGCGTCCAGCTCGCACCCAAGCATCTGGCCAAGTTTGATGTTGGGCACCAAGCCAAAACCACAAGCCAGCCGATGGCAGGCGATTTTCTCTTCGCCATCAGCGCGGCTTAAACGCACCTGCTGCACCCGCCCGTCGCCCGTGGCTTCGAGCACGTGGCTGGCGCTGCGGAAATGGGGGCTGAAAAGTGCGGCGGCCTGCATTGCCTTGCCCGGCCAGCGTGCCAGGCGATAGGCGAAGCGCGCCAACGTGCGCCAATCGGTTTGTTCGGCAATGCGGACAACGCGCGCGCCCGCCTTGCGTGCGGAATGCGCGGCCGCCAGCAGCAGGGGGCCGGTCCCGGCAATGACGATGCGCTGTCCGCGCAGTGGCACGCCCGACTTGGCCAGGGCCTGCAGCCCGCCCGCGCCGGTAACGCCGGGTAGCGTCCACCCGGGAAAAGGCAGCAGGAGTTCGCGGGCGCCGGTACACAGGATCAGTGCGTCGTAGTGCTGAACCCATCCCCGGCTTGCGTCCTCAAGCATGAGTGCCGGCTGCCCGGACAAGCCAGCCATTCCGGCCAGCCCCACGACCCGGGTGCCGCAAAGCAGCGTGATATTGAGATGACGCGCGACCTGCTCGCGCAAGCGGCGGGCGGCGGCAGGCAGGGCCACGCCAGGTCCATCACGCCAGATCTGGCCACCCGGAGCAGGGTTGTCATCAAGCAGCACAATGGCGCGGCCACTGGGCGCGGCAGCCAGCGCGGCGGCCATGCCCGCGGGGCCGGCGCCAATGATGAGAAGGTCGCAATGGCTGTCGTGGCTGCCTTGGCTGTCTTGGGCGGTGGCGCTGCTGGCGTCGTGCCCATGTTCCAGGATGGTGTCGACGCGCATACCTTCGCGGCAGCGCGTCTGGCAGGCCAGCCGCAGATGGCCGTCTATCAGGACTCGGCATTCATGGCAGGCGCCCATGCCGCAAAACGCGGCGCGCCTTTCACCGGAAATCGACACGCGCGAGTTACCGGGCGGGCGCGCCGCCAACGCGGCGGCGACGCTGCTGTCAGCCGCAACACTGACCTGTTGGCCATCAAGCCGGATGCGCAAGCGCGCGGACGCGCGGGGAAAAGTCATGGCGCCACCTTGTTGAATGAACGGGTCGGTGCAAACGGGGCTGCGGCCAGCGGTGGCGCTGTGCCTTGTATCAGCGCGGCCAGCAGCGTGGCGGTGGCCGGTGCGGTGGTGACACCCAGGCCTTCATGACCCACGGCCAGCCAAAGCGTTGGGCGTGTGGGGTGCCGGCCTATCAGCGGCAGCCCGTCGGGCGTGGCGGCGCGGATGCCCGTCCAGGTGCGCAGGATGTTCATGCCGGACAGGCCTGGCAGAAACTCCATGGCGCGCTTGAGCATGCGTGACAGCACCATCGGGTCCACGGCGGACGTTGATTGCCCGGACTGGCGGGAAGAGCCGATCAGCAGTTGTCCGGTGGGGCGGGGCTGCACGTTGAACGCCACGGCGGCGCCTTGGCGCTGTTGGGTGCTGGCCATGTAGCCGAGTTCGACAAGTTGATGGCGCATGCCCGTGGGGTAGCGGTCGGTGATGGCCAGATGGCCTTTTTTGGGTTGCAGGGGCAGGTCGTCGCAAAGCCGGGTGGCGGCCCAGCCTGCCGCCAGCACGATGGCCCGGGCGTCGCGTCGCGTTCCATCGGCAAGTACCGCGCCTTGCGTGTCGATGTTGCAGACTTCGGCCGCTTCGAACGACAGGCCCGGCGGCGCATGCGCCAGCAGCCAGCGGGCGGCGCTGGGCGCATACACCAGGCCGTCGCCAGGTACGTGCAGTGCGCCCGCCAGGCCGGTGCGCAAGGCCGGTTCGGCGTTGGCCAGCTGTTGCGCGCCAAGCAGGGTGGCGTCGATGCCGTGGTCGCGCAGGCGAGCTTGCTTGTGTTCGGCTTCAGCCATGTCGCGGTCGTTGGCGGCAAACCACATCGTGCCGCATCCGGTATAGGCGCAGGCTGGGTCCGCGTCGTTCATGCGGGCGCCCCAATGCCGCCATGTATCCAGGGACGCGGCGCTGAGCGCCAGTTCGGCAGGGCTGCTGTCCATGGCAACCAGATGCCCCATGCCAGATTGCGTGGCGCCGCCCAAGCGGCCGTCGACCACACGCACCGTCAGGCCGTCCTGTGCCAAACGATGGGCACAGGCGGCGCCGATGATGCCGGCGCCAATCACCAGGACATCCGTGTGCAGGGGAGCATTGGACGGCGCCATCAGCCGGCTTCAGGCGAATGCGCCGGGCGGATGCCCCAGCCGAAAGGGTCGTCGGGCGAAATCAGCAGCGTGGATTCAGCGCAGATGTGCGCGCGTCCTCGGATGGTGGGCACGACCTGCTTGCCCGCTATTTCATAGCTGGCCTCGAACGTGCTGCCGATGACGCTGGCCTGGCGCCAGACCTGCCCGGGTGCGAGCTTGCCGTCGGCGGCCAGGCAGGCCAGCTTGGCGCTTGTGCCCGTGCCGCAGGGTGAGCGGTCGTAGGCTTTGCCTGGGCATAGGACAAAGTTGCGGCTGTTGGCCTCGGGGTCGGACGTGAACAGTTCGATGTGATCGATGACGGCGCCGTCGGCGCCAGTGATGCCCGCCGATTGCAAGGCGTGGCGGATGGCCCAGGCGTAATGGGTCAGCGCGTCGATGTTGTCAGGCGCAATGCGCTGCAAGGTTTGGACCATGCCTTGGCCGCCTTCCTGGTCGACAAGAAAGAACCAATTTCCGCCCCAGGCGACGTCACCGATTACTTCGCCGTAGCCGGGCACGTCAACGCGCACGGCGCGATGCAGGCGATAGGCGGGCACATTGCGCACGCTGATCGACCCGTCGTCGTGCAAGAGGGCGCGGATGGTGCCGACCGGTGTTTCAATGCCGTGTTCGCCGGGACCGATGCGGGCCAGGTAGGCCAGCGTGGCGACCAGGCCGATGGTGCCGTGGCCGCACATCCCCAGGTAGCCGGCGTTGTTGAAGAAGATGACGCCGGCGGCGTTGGCCGGATCCTGTGGTGCGCAAAGCAGTGCGCCTACCATGACATCGCTGCCGCGCGGTTCCAGCACGGTGGCGGCGCGCCAGGCATCATGTTCGGTGGCAAGGCGATGTTGCCGTTCGGCCATGCTGCCCGCGCCCAGGTCGGGAAAGCCCGATATGACTAGCCGGGTGGGCTCGCCTGCCGTATGGGAGTCGATGACACGGATCTGATTCATTGACGCGCCTTATGTGGGAACAGCACGAGCGTGGTGGGGTATGAGTGAGATGCCGGCCTAGTCTAGGCAATTAAAGGCCTTGCGTCGTGCCGTAGAGACCGTAATGTCACGCTAGTTGCGATGGAATCTGCGGCGCCATGCGGCAATAGGCGGCATATGGTCGCCCGGCGATAACTCAAGGAAATTGCGAGTAATTACTCAGAGTTATCGCAGGGCGGCGCGAACCTATCAAGGCACGGATTGGTATTGCGCGGGACGGGTGGCCAGCGCATGGGCCACGACGCGTTCGATCAGGGCGCGTTCCTCGCCGATGACGGGCAGGCGAGGACGGCGCACATGCTCCGTGCCAACGCCCACCAGCGCGTCGATCAGCTTCAGGTTCTGGACAAGTTTCGTGGACACGTCCAGATGCAGAAGCGGCGTCATCCATTGGTAAAGGGCGAGCGCTTCGGCGTGCTTGCCCGCCTTCATGAGATCGTAAAGGGCGACCGTTTCACGCGGGAATGCGCACCCCACGCCGGCAAGCAAGCCGTCGCAGCCCAACGCCAGGCCCTCATAGGCCAGGTCGTCCACGCCCAGGAAAATTTGATAGCGGTCGCCCACGGCGTTGCGCAGGTCGGTCACGCGGCGGGTGTCGCCCGAGCTGTCCTTGACGGCGGCGAGCCATTTGCAATCGGCCAGTTCGGCCATGTGCGCGGGCGTCAGGTCCACGCGGTAGGCCAGCGGGTTGTTGTAGACCATGATGGGCTGCTGGGCGGCGTCGGCCATGGTGCGTACGTTCAGCATGGCTTCGCGGGGATCGGCGACGTAGATCAGCGAGGGCATGACCATGAAGCCGGCAACGCCCAGCTTGTTGGCGTCGTCGATATACCGCAGGGCTTCGCGCGTGCTGGTTTCCGATACGTTGGCCAGAACCGGCACACGCCCGCCGGATGCTTCCAGCGCGATCCGGGTGACCGCCAACTTTTCTTCCAGCGTCAAGGTGCTGGCCTCGCCAAGCGACCCGCAGGTGACAACGCCGTGGATGCCGTTGCGAATTTGAAAGTCGATGTGGCGGGCGGTGCCTTCGGCGTCGATGCGTTCGTCGGCATGAAACTTGGTGGTGACGGCGGGAAAAATGCCTGTCCAGCGAGGGTGCGTCATGGATGACTCCAGTGAGAAAGCACGGTGGGTGGCTCCAGATATGTTTTTAATATATTTAAATTACGAATTAAAAGAATGCGGGTTAACCAGCGATTGGCATTGCGTCCCATTTTTTTGATGAAGGCCGTAGTGAGAATAGTTATAATTCAGGCGATTCCAAATAGGCATCAGCCGCGGGGCTTGCCTGTTTCCGGAATATCGGACTAAAGGAAAATCCATAATGAAATTCGCAAAGACGTTAGCCGCCATCGCCCTGTTGGGCAGCGCGGGCGCCGCGCAGGCACACTTTGTTTGGCTGGAACGGGGGGCCGAAGGACCGGCCAAGGTGTACTTCGGCGAATGGGCTGACGATGTGCGCGAAAAGCAGGATGGCCTGCTGGGAAAAGTCATGGTGGCGCCGGTCGTGACCGCGGCCGATGGCACGGTGCTGAAAGCGTCGAGCAAGGGCGCTGACTTTGTCGAATTCGCTGCCAGCGGCAAGGGCGACGTCCGCCTGGCCCAGCCGATCCAGTTCAAGGAAACCCTGGTGAAGTACGGCGCCAAGGCAGGCCGCACCGACACGCAAGCCAAGCTGGACCTGGAACTGGTGCCCACCGCCCCCGGCGCCAATACGTTCGTCCTGCATTTCCAGGGCAAGCCTTTGGCCAAGACCGAAGTCACCGTGTTCGGTCCTCCGAAATGGGAAAAGCGCTTCTGGAGCGATGAGAACGGTCGCATCGAAATCACGACGCCGTGGCCGGGCCAGTACGTGCTGGAAGCCGCGCACGTCGAAGAGAAGGCGGGTGAGGCCGATGGCAAGTCCTACGCCAAGATCCGCTACGTTTCCACCCTTAGCTTCAATGTGAACAAGTGAAAGCACCCGCAGCCGGCGCAGGCATGATGCGCTATCGCATGGCCGTATTTTCCAGGGCGGTTGCCGCCATTCTGGGCGGCTATGCCCTGGCCTCGGCGGCTGCGGCCTGCCTGGCGGTCTGGCTCCCCATGGGGCGGGCCGACGCCGTCACGACGGCCCAGATGTTGTCCTTCGTGGTCTACGCCTGCGGCGTGATCTGGGTGTTTGCCACGCGCAACGCCTGGCGCGCCTGGGCCGGCATTTTGTTGCCGGCATTGCTGCTGGGCGGGCTGTTCCTGGCCGGCCGCACGATGGGGGCGGCATGAAGGCAAAGAAGGTCAAGGCGCAGGGTGAAGAGGGCCTGCGCCAGTCGATGTCCTGGTTGCATACCTGGGCCGGATTGATTTTCGGCTGGGTGTTGTTCGCGATGTTCCTGACTGGGTCGCTGGCGTTCTTCCGACCCGAGATCACGCACTGGATGCAGCCCGAAATCCAGGTAAAGCCGGCGCCCGCCGTGCCGTCGGTGGAGGTGGCGCAGCGCTATCTGGCCGAACATGCGCCGGACGCCAAGCGCTGGTTCATCACGCCGCCGTCGAATCGCGAGCCGCTGATCCTGCTGCTGTATCAAGTGCCCAAGCCCAAGCCGGGCGAGCGCGGATTCGTGCGCGTGAAGCTGGACCCTGCCAGCGGGCAGGCGGTGACGGGCCGCGAAACGCGCGGCGGCGAGTTCTTCTATCGCTTTCATTTCGAACTGGAGACCGCGTTTCCGTGGGGGCGTTGGCTGGCCAGCATCGCGGGTATGTTCATGCTGGTGGCGATCATCAGCGGCATCATCACGCACAAGAAGATATTCGCGGATTTCTTTACCTTTCGCCCTGGAAAGGGGGGGCAACGCGCCTGGATGGACGGTCACAACGTGCTGTCGGTCCTGGGACTGCCATTCCACCTGATGATCACCTTCAGCGGACTCGTGCTGTTCATGGTGATGCTGATGCCCGCGGGCATCAAGGCTGTATATGAAACCCCGCGTCAGTACACGGACGAGGTCTTCAAATCATTCAAGGTGACACCGCCGCTGAATCAGCCCGCGCCATTGATACCGATTGCGCCGTTGGTCGAGCAGGCGCAGCAGGAGTGGCATGGACGCGTAGGCCGCATCACCGTCAACAACCCTGGCGATGCTGGCGCCACCGTGACGCTCACGCGCGCCGCCGCTGACGGGGTGTCATTTGGGCTGATGGCCCCCTGGAAGCGCTTTGACGGCGTCACGGGCAAGTTGCTGGAAGGGCAGGACACGATGGGCGCGACCGCCCGAACGGCGGGCACCATCACTGGCCTGCACCTGGGCCTTTTTGCTGAACCGCTGTTGCGCTGGTTCTACTTCCTGGTCAGCCTGGCGGGCACCGGCATGGTGGGAACGGGGCTGGTGCTGTGGATCGCCAAGCGGCGCCAGAAGGCGCGCCCGCAAGATAGCCGCGAAGCGTTTTCGCTGCGCCTGGTTGATGGCCTGAACGCGGGCACGATCGCGGGCGTGGTGTTCGGCGTGGCGGCGTTTTTCCTGGCCAATCGCTTGCTGCCCGTGGATTTGCCAGGGCGCCAATTTTGGGAGTCGCGCGCGTTCTTCGCGGCCTGGGCCGTGTCGCTCGTCTATGCCTTTGTTTTCCAGCATCGCAAGTGGCAGGACCTGCTGGCCATTGCCGCTGGCGCGCTGGCCTTGGTGCCGGTGGTCAATGCCCTGACCACCTCGCGCCACCTGGGGGTCTCGTTGCCTGAAGGCGATTGGGTCATGGCCGGGTTCGACCTGAGCTGCCTGGCCAGCGCCGCGTTGTTTGCCTGGATGTCGCGCAAGGCGGCTCGAGCCCGCCGCATGCCGGCCAAGGCGTCGGCCCGGGCCGTGGGTGCGCCGCGCACCCCGTCGCCGGCTGCGACCAGGCCGGTGTCGGCGTCGGTGCCGTCGTCTGCCCAGGCTGCGCCCAGCGCCGCCGTCTACGAACCGCGAGGTGATACGCCATGACGCTTGCCGCTTTTTGCCTGGCCTACGCGGGCTTTTCCGCCTTGTGCCTGGGTATGGATCGTCACTACGAAGACCTGTTCGACCGCGCCATGCCGCGCCGCCATCGCGTGCCATTGCGGGTGTTCGGCTGGATCGCCCTGGCTTTGTCGCTCTATGCATCCGCCACGGTATGGGGCTGGAGCTACGGCACGGTGGAATGGATCGGCATTCTCAGCATTGCCGGTCTGCTGCTGATCTGGTTCCTGACCTTCCGTCCGCGCGCGGCGTTGACCACGGGTGGGCTTTGCGCGCTGGCCGCGCCACTGCTGGCGGTCTGGTAGGCGCGCCGATCTTCAGGCCTCGCGGGCAAGTTACACTGCTTGTTTCCCCTAGCATACGCCTCTTCGCCCCATGAATACCCGCGTCCTTACCGGCATTACCACCACTGGCACCCCCCACCTTGGCAACTACGCTGGCGCCATCCGGCCCGCGGTAGAGGCCAGCACGCAGCCGGGTGTGGACGCATTCTTCTTTTTGGCGGACTACCACGCGCTGATCAAGTGCGACGACCCGGCCCGTGTGGCTCGCTCCCGCCTTGAGATCGCCGCCACCTGGCTGGCGGTGGGCCTGGACCCCGAGCGCGTCACGTTCTACCGGCAATCCGACATCCCCGAAATTCCCGAGCTGTGCTGGTTGCTGACCTGCGTCACCGCCAAGGGCATGATGAATCGCGCCCATGCCTATAAGGCCTCGGTCGACCAGAACCTGGCCAAGGGCGTGGACCCGGACGATGGCGTCACGATGGGCTTGTTTTCATATCCCGTGCTGATGGCGGCGGACATCCTGATGTTCAACGCCAACCGTGTGCCGGTCGGCCGCGACCAGATCCAGCATCTGGAAATGGCCCGCGACATTGCCCAACGTTTCAACCATCTATATGGCCGCGACTATTTCACGCTGCCGGAAGTGGCCATCGAAGAAGACGTTGCCACCTTGCCGGGCCTGGATGGCCGCAAGATGTCCAAGAGCTACAACAACACCATTCCGCTGTTCGAAGGCGGGGCCAAGGCGCTGCGTGCCTCGGTGATGCGTATCGTGACCGATTCCCGTGCGCCGGGCGAAGCCAAGGACGCCGAAAGTTCGCACTTGTACACGCTGTTCCGCGCGTTTGCCACGCATGCGGAATCGGCGGCGTTTCGCAAGCAACTGGAAGATGGCATGGCTTGGGGCGATGCCAAGCAGGCGCTTTACGAGCATCTGGAAACGCGCCTGGCGCCCATGCGCGAAAAGTACGTTGAACTGATCGCCAACCCGGGCCGTATCGAAGACATTCTGCAGGCTGGCGCCGACAAGGCGCGCAAACAGGCGCTGCCGCTGATGCAGGAATTGCGCGTGGCGGTGGGCTTGCGCAATCTCAATGCCGGCGCCAAGTCCGGCAAGCCGCAAGGCAAGAAAGACAAGGACAAGGGCGCGCGTTTCGTCAGCTTCCGCGATGAAACGGGCGGCTTCCGTTTCCGCCTGTTGGCGGCTGATGGTGAAGAGCTGCTGTTGTCGCAGCGTTTCGCCGATCCCAAGCAAGCGGGCGCCTTGATGCGCCGCCTGCAATCCGAATCGGCCGAGCAGGTGCTGCAGGTGGCGGGTGAAGGCTACTCGGCCGTCATCGACGGCGTGACGGTTGCCGAAGCGCCCGAGGGCGTGCAGGGTGATGCCGATGCGCGCCTGGTGCGCGTGCGTGCGGCGCTGGCGTCGTTAGCCCAAGAATAGGCGGCTGCCGGATGGCTGCGGATAGGGTTGCCATCCCCGCTGCAGCCCGCGCCGCCATCCTTTTGAAGCAAGCTCAGGCTGGCCGCGCGCCTGCCACGATGCGGCCGTCGCGCACCTGGAAACGCTGCGCATTGCCCTGGCCGGCGATCTCAAGCAGGTCGCCGTCCGAATAGCCGACCACGTTCGGGCATTCCAGCCATTCGGGATTGATGAAGGGGAAGTATTTCAGCGTGCCGCTGCCTTGGCTGGCGAAATCAAAAGTTGTGTTGGCGACCACTTCGGGGTCCCATTGGCTGGCGTCGAACGTCAGCGCGCAGCCCACGCCGATGCGGTATACGATGCTGGCGCCCATGCTGGCGAATCCCAGCGCGCCCACTTGAAGCTGGGCGCCATTGCGTAATTCAATCACCCGGCTGCCCAGGCGTTCCAGCGTGATGTGCTTGAAAGCAACTTCGGCGCCGTCAATGATCAGATGCGCGTATTGGCCGAGCGTGACTTCGGCATAGGCGCCACTATGGCCGGCTTCTTTTTCGGTAATGGTTGCCGCTTCATTGGCGGCAAGCGTAAGGGTAGTGCGCATGACGAATGGCTCTCCGGGGGGGCGTTCTACGGGATAGGGCGCTTTTTCTTTTGCTTCTTGCCTGATAGACGGTTCGCGCCGCGGTTCGCCTGATCATGGATGTTTGTGTCTGCTGTGTTCCCCAACGCCACCAGCTTTTATTATTCGGACACAATTCGATATTTTCCCTTATTTTTGGAATTGTTGATTGAGCGCGCGCAAGAAAATGGGCCGATCTACGGGAAAGTCCTAGGGGCGGCGGCGGGCAACTAAAAGGCCAGGACCCAATGAAAAAGCCAGGGCCGTGGGGCCCTGGCTTTGCGGACAGCAGGCGCTAAGACTCAGCGCTAAGACTCAGCGCTTGAGCTTGGCGAAGGCGTCCGCCATGGCGCTGTTCATGCCGCTGGCGCCACCCGCCGCGTTGCCACGACCACCGTCGCCTTGAGCGCGGCGTGGGCGGTCACCGCCCTTGGGGGCGTCACCGCTGCGGCGTGCGGGCGCCGCGGTGTCGTTCAGGCGCATGGTCAGCGCGACGCGCTTGCGCGCGGCATCCACTTCCAGGACCTTCACGCTGACCGTCTGGCCCACGCGCACGACGTCGCGCGGGTCTTTCACGAATTTTTCGGCCAGCGCCGAAATGTGGACCAAGCCGTCCTGATGCACGCCAATGTCGACAAACGCGCCGAAATTGGCCACGTTGGTCACCACGCCTTCCAGCACCATGCCGGGGTACAGATCGTTCAAGGTTTCAACGCCTTCCTTGAACTGGGCCGTCTTGAACTCGGGGCGCGGGTCGCGGCCGGGTTTTTCCAGTTCGGCGAAGATGTCGCGCACCGTGGGCAAGCCAAAGCGCTCGTCCGTGAAGTCGGACGGCGACACCCCTTTCAGGGCGTCGCGCTGGCCGATGATCTGTTTGACCTCGGCCTTGATCTTCGCCACGATGCGTTCCACGACGGGATAGGCTTCGGGGTGAACCGATGAGGCGTCCAGCGGGTTGTCGCCGTTGGGAATGCGCAAAAAGCCGGCGGCTTGTTCAAAGGCCTTTTCGCCAAAGCGCGGCACCTTGCGCAGTACGTCGCGCGTGGGGAATGCGCCGTTCTCGTCGCGCCAGGACACGATGTTCTTGGCCAATAGCGAATTCAAACCCGACACCCGAGCCAGCAACGCGGCCGAGGCGGTGTTCACGTCCACGCCCACGGCGTTCACGCAATCTTCGACGACGGCATCCAGCGAACGCGCCAGCTCGCGCTGGTTGACGTCGTGCTGGTACTGGCCCACACCGATGGCCTTGGGGTCGATCTTGACGAGTTCGGCCAGCGGATCCTGCAGGCGGCGGGCGATGGACACGGCGCCGCGCAGCGTCACGTCCAGGTCGGGAAATTCCAGGGCAGCGGTTTCCGAGGCGGAATAGACGGATGCACCGGCTTCAGAGACCACCACGCGGGTGACTTTCAGGTCAGGGAAGCGTTCCATCATGTCGCCCACCAGCTTTTCGCTTTCGCGCGAGGCGGTGCCGTTGCCGATGGCGATCAGGTCGACCTTGTGGCGCGCGACAAGCGCGGCCAGCGTGTTGATCGTGCCGTCGCGATCGCGGCGCGGTTCAAACGGGTAGACGGTGGTGGTGTCGACGACCTTGCCGGTCTGGTCGATGACGGCGATCTTGCAGCCCGTGCGGATGCCGGGGTCCAGGCCCAACACGGCCTTGGGGCCGGCGGGCGCCGCCAGCAGCAGGTCTTTCAGGTTGGCGGCGAACACGCGGATGGCTTCGGCTTCGCCGCTTTCACGCAGGCGGCCGATCAGTTCGCTTTCGAATGCCGTCAGCAGCTTTACGCGCCAGGTCCAGCGGCAGACTTCACCCAGCCAGCGCGCGCGCGGCGTGGCGTCCAACGCAAACAGGCCATTGCCCAATTTCAGGAAATTGGCGATGCGCGCCACGCAGGGGTGCGGCACCTGCGCTTCAAGCTCGGCTTCCAGCCCAAGGCGCAGTTCCAGCACGCCTTGCTGACGGCCGCGCAGCAGCGCCAGGATGCGATGCGAAGGCAGCGTGCGCAAAGGCTCGTTGAAGTCGAACCAGTCGCGGAAGTTGGCGCCTTCGGTTTCCTTGCCGTCGATCATCTTGGAATAGATCAGGCCGGTGGACCACAGGTGCTCGCGCATGTCGGCCAGCAGGTCCGCGTTTTCCGCATAGCGCTCGGCCAGGATGTCGCGCGCGCCGTCCAGCGCCGCCTTGGCGTCGTTGATGGACGCTTCGGGGTTCAGGTACTGCGCGGCCAGCGCGGCGGGGTCGCAGGCCGGGTCGGCCAGGATGGCGTCGGCCAAGGGTTCAAGGCCGGCCTCGCGGGCGATCTGGGCGCGCGTGCGGCGCTTGGGCTTGTACGGCGCGTACAAGTCTTCCAGGCGCTGCTTGGTGTCGGCGGCGGCAATTTCCTGCTGCAGCTCGGGCGTCAGCTTGCCCTGCTGCGAGATGGATTCAAGGATGGAACCGCGGCGCTCTTCGAGCTCGCGCAAATAGCCCAGGCGCACTTCCAGGTTGCGCAGCACGGTATCGTCCAGGCCGCCAGTGGCTTCCTTGCGATAGCGCGAAATGAAAGGCACGGTGGCGCCGTCATCCAGCAGTTCCACCGCGGCAGCGATCTGGGAGACGCGCGCGCCGAGTTCGGTGGCAAGCTGCGCGACGATGCGGGCGTTGTCGACGCCGGCGGCGACGTTCGTGATAGCGGAAGTTTCAGACATCTCTATACGACGACAAAAAGGAAAAACAAGGGGCGGATTGTGCCATAAGCCGCTGTTACAGAACGTGCCAGGGGGGATGGATCCGTCCCTGGTCCGCAAGGAAAGCGGGCTGGGCAAAGGGTATCATTTGGTCCTTTCCCACATCAGTGTCTGGCGCCCGAACCGTTACCGGTACTGGTTCACCATAGACTCCGACCGACACTAGGCTGCCGTAATGCTGGACCTGGATATTTCCGAATTTTTTGATGAAGACGGGCCCTTGGCCACGGCCATGCCCGGCTACAAGCCACGCCCGTCGCAGGTGGAGCTGTCGCAAGCCATCGGCGACGCCATCCAGGACCGCGCCACGCTGGTGGCCGAAGCGGGCACCGGTATCGGCAAGACCTGGGCCTATCTGGTGCCCGCCTTCATCCAGGGCGGCAAGGTGCTGATTTCCACCGGCACCCGCACGCTGCAAGACCAGTTGTTCGCGCGCGATCTGCCGCGCGTGCGCGCCGCGCTGGCCGCGCCCGTGACCGCCGCCTTGCTCAAGGGCCGCGGCAACTACGTTTGCCACTATCACCTTGAACGCTTGCAGGGCGACGAACGCGCGCTCAAGTCGCGCACCGAAATCCAGCAACTGCGCCAGATCCAGGTCTTTGCGGGCATTACCAAAACGGGTGACCGCAGCGATCTTGCCCAGGTGCCTGAAGATGCCGACATCTGGCAGCGCGTGACGTCCACGCGCGAAAACTGTCTGGGCCAGGAATGCCCGCGCATTCGCGATTGCTTTGTGGTCAAGGCGCGCCGTCAGGCACAAGAGGCCGACGTGGTAGTCGTGAACCACGCGCTCTTCATGGCCGACCTGGTGCTGCGCGAAGAGGGCGTGACCGACCTGCTTCCCGAAGCCGATACCGTCATCTTCGACGAAGCGCATCAACTGCCCGACACCGCCACCCGCTTCCTGGGCAACAGCGTGTCCACGCATCAGCTCATGGACTTCGGCCGGGCCCTGGAAGTGGCCGGCCTGGCGTATGCGCGCGAGGCCGCCAAATGGAGCGACGTCAGCCGGCACCTTGAAACTGCCGCGCGCGAATTGCGCCTGGTCTGTGCGCCGCTGGACCGCATGCCCGGACGCAAAGCCACGTTTGAAGCCATTCCCAACCCCGAGGAATTCGACGAGGCCCTGGCCGCCTTGCGCGAGGCCGTGGACGGCGCCACGAAGGCGCTGGGTGCGGTGGCCGAAAAGCACCCGGACTTGATGGCGGCCGCGCGCAGCGGCGCCGAGATCTCGGTGCGA
Organism: Achromobacter spanius; assembly: GCF_003994415.1. Classification (NCBI taxonomy): domain Bacteria; kingdom Pseudomonadati; phylum Pseudomonadota; class Betaproteobacteria; order Burkholderiales; family Alcaligenaceae; genus Achromobacter; species Achromobacter spanius. The sequence continues at coordinate 1,710,645 of NZ_CP034689.1, forward strand.
CTCAAGCGCTGGGCAACACCCGGGCGGGCAGGAGCCGGCTTCGAGGACGAAGGCTGGGGCCGCGATGACCAGGCGCCAGAGGCCGGGCCTGGACTCGCGCCCGACGCAGCGTCGGTTCCAGCGTTGGGTTCCGCGTTGGCCGATGGTCCGTCCATGCCTGCCGCCATACTGGAAGGCGTGGCCGCGGCCGCCGAACAATGGACGGGGCCCGCCGTGCGCTGGGTCGAACACGGCCAACATCATGTGCGCCTGCATTCCGCGCCGCTGTCCGTGGCGCAGGCATTTTCCAAATACCGCAAGCCGGGTCAGGCCTGGATCATGACCTCGGCCACGCTGTCGGTGAACGGTGAATTCACGCACTTCACCAGCCAACTGGGCCTGGAGCGCGCACGCACCGGCAAGTGGGAATCGCCCTTCAACTATCCCGAGCAGGCGTTGCTGTTCGTGCCGCGCGGCATGCCCGAGCCGCAATCGCCGCAGTTCCTGGACCGTTTCGTCGACACGCTGATGCCCTTGCTGGAAGCCAGCCCCGGCGGCACGCTGGTGCTGTGCACGACGCTGCGCGCGGTGGAAAAAGTGGCCACCTTGCTGGCGGATGCCTTCGACGACGCCGGCCACGACTGGCCGCTTTTGAAACAAGGCGAGGGCACGCGCCGTGATCTGCTGGACCGCTTCTGCAAGTTGAAGCATCCGGTATTGGTAGGCAGCGCCAGTTTCTGGGAAGGCATCGATCTGCCGGGTGATGTGCTGACGCTGGTGGCCATCGACAAGCTGCCGTTCGCACCGCCCGACGACCCGGTCATCGAAGCGCGTCTGCGCGCTTGCCGCGCCCAAGGCGGTAACCCATTTTCGGAATATCAGTTGCCGGAAGCCGCTATTTCACTCAAGCAGGGCGCGGGCCGTTTGATCCGCACGGAATCCGATTGGGGAGTGCTCATGGTGGGCGACGCCCGCCTGGTCGAAAAGCCTTACGGCAAGCGCCTGTGGCGCGGCCTGCCGCCGTTTGCGCGCACGCGTGAACTGGAAGAGGTGCTGGCTTTCTACCGGCGCAAGCAGGACGGCGCGGACGCCTAGCGTAGGGCGGTGTTCCACGCGCAAGAAAAAGCCCCTTGGATGTTTTTCCAAGGGGCTTTTCGTTTCCCATGCCGTGAAGCCGGTTGATCGGCGATCAATCAGTCAAACGGGTTCCACCAGTTGCGATCGGCCTGCAGGCCCTTGGTCTTGAATTCGCTGTTGGGGAAGTTCTTGTCGTAGACGCGCTGCGCGTCATTTTTCAGATCGGTCATGCCCAGCTTGTCATAGGACTCCACCATCAGATAGAGCGCTTCTTCGGTAGCGGGCGCACCTTCGAAGTCGGTGATGACGGTTTGCGCACGATTGGCCGCGGCCACGTAGGCGCCGCGCTCGTAGTAGTAACGAGCTACGTACACCTCGTTCATGGCGATGGTGTTCACCAGCCAGGCGACGCGCTTTTCGGCGTCTACCGAATACTTGCTTTCCGGGTAGCGCTTGATCAGTTCATTGAAGGCGTCGTAGGACGCGCGCAGCCCCTTGGGGTCGCGCTCGGCGGGGTCCTGGCCTGTGATGTTGGACATGAACGCGCTGGCCGGCGTGAAGTTGATCAGGCCTTTCAGGTAGAGCGCGTAGTCGGTGCCGGGGTGGTTGGGGTAGAGCTGCTGGAAGCGGTCGATGGCAGCCAGGGCCTGTTCGTTTTCGCCGTCTTTCCAGTTGACGTAGGCCAGTTCAAGCAGGGCTTGCTGGGCGTACACGCCGAAGGGGTAGCGGCTTTCGATGGCGGTCAGGCGTTCGCGTGCTTCCTTCCAGCCTCCGGAGGACATTTCGGCCTTCGCGTCGGCGTAGAGCTGTTCGGCGCTCCAGTTGGTGGTTTTGTCATATTTGGTGTTGGTCGAGCCGCAACCGGCGATGACCAATACGGCAAATAGCGCGATAACCACGCGCAAAACCGGCCCGCTTCGGGATGCGGGGTTCAAGGGAGCTGCGGGGTGGTGAATCACGAGAATCGTATCCTTGGTGTTAGCATGGCAGGCTGATTATATGATTTGTCTCCATGTCTGATACAGCCGCCGGCACAGATCTCGTTTCCGACGACGAATTCCCGGGCCTTCCTGATGAAAACCCCGCCGAAACTCGCGGCGAACCGCAACTTGTAACGGTACCTTCCAGTACCCGCGCCGACCGGCTGGACAAGGTGCTGGCGGGCCTGCTGCCCGACCATTCCCGCAGCCGCCTGCAAGGGTGGATCGAATCCGGTAATGTGCACGTCAACGGCGCCCCCGGCAAGATCCGCCAAACTGTCGGCCCGGGCGACGAGCTCCTGGTCTGGGCCCAGCCCGCCCCCGATGCGCGCGCCTTCACGCCCGAACCCGTTGAATTCACCGTCGTGGACGAAAGCCCAGACTGGATCGTGGTCAATAAGCCCGCAGGGCTGGTCACGCACCCCGGCGCCGGCAACTGGAGCGGCACGCTGCTCAACGGGCTGCTGTATCGCTACCCGGAATTGGCGGCGGTAGCGCGGGCGGGCATCGTACACAGGCTGGACAAGGACACCTCCGGACTCATGGTGGTGGCCCGCAATGAAAAGGCCCAGACGCATCTGGTGCGCCAATTGCAGGCGCGCAGCATGGGCCGCGAATACGTGGCCCTGGCGCATGGCTGGGTGGCGGCGGCCGGCAGGGTCGACCGCGCCATCGGCCGCGATGCCCGCGTGCCCATCCGCATGAGCGTTGAACGCCCGGTCGCGCCCAAACCCGCCATTACCAATTACGCGCCAGCCCGTCGCGGCCAGGTCGACCCGGGCGGCCGTGTCACGGAAGTGGTGTGCCGCCTGGAAACTGGCCGCACCCACCAGATCCGCGTTCACATGGCCAGCCTGGGGCACCCGCTGCTGGCCGACACCATCTACGGCGGCAAGAACATTGCCGGCGCAACGCGCCAGATGCTGCACGCCCGCGCCCTGCATTTCGACGACCCAGGCGGCGGCGGTGACGTGCAGTTTGCCGCCGACATCCCCGCCGACATGGCGCAGGTTCAGGAGACGATTGCATGGACCGCGTGATTGCCAACCTGCCCGTCGTGACTGGCCCGGCATGGCCCGGCGTCAGGTATTTCTGCACCACCCGCGCTGGTGGCGTGGGGGTGGCGCCGCACGACACCCTGAACCTGGGGCTGCGCGCGGGCGACGACCCCGCCACCGTGGCCGAGAACCGGCGCCGAGTACGCGCCGCCGTGCCGGCCGATCCGCTCTGGCTGCGCCAGGTGCACGGTAGCGAAGTCGTGGACGCCGATTCCCCCGACCTGCCCGATGAACCCGCGCTGGACGCCAGCGTGACCTCGCAACCGGGCCGGGTACTGGCCATCATGGTGGCTGACTGCCTGCCCGTCGTTATCGCCGATGCGCACGGCAAGGTGCTGGGCGCGGCGCACGCCGGCTGGCGGGGCTTGGCGGGTGGCGTGTTGGAACATACGCTGGCGGCCATGTGCGCCAAGGCGCCGGCGGCCACAGGCTGGCGCGCCTGGGTCGGCCCCGGTATCGGCCCACAGGCCTTCGAAGTGGGGCAGGATGTGCTGGACGCCTTCACGGCGGACGATCCCGCCACCGCGCGCTACTTCACGCCACGGCCGGGCCTGCCCGGCAAATGGTTGGCCGACCTCGCCGGTTTGGCGGATTTCCGCCTGCGCCGCGCCGGGGTAAAAGAGGTGTCCTTGAGCGGGATGTGCACGGTGTCGCAAGCGCAGCGCTTTTTTTCTTACCGCCGCGACACCGAAACCGGACGCATGGCGTTGCTGGCCTGGCTCGACCCGGTTTGATCTGGCGCAAGGCTGTTGCGGAAGGCTTGAACCCCTGCCGCGAAACTCCTTGTATACCCGCATTGACAGTGATGGACCCGGAATGCAACATCAATTGAGCAGTGTCGATAACAAGGTGTGGAAGTGAACGCCAATCTCTCCGCAGGTCCCATTCCGGTGAGCGTGGCACCGGAAATCCTGGCCGACATTCAGGCCGAATTCTCTCGCGAATGGCAGCGCCTTTGTGACGACGCCCGGCGCGGCGCGCTCGTGCCCCCGGCCGACCGCCGCTTCGCCGGCGATGCCTGGGCCGCCAACAACTCGCACCTGCTTCTTGCGCATACCTACCTGCTGTCGGCGCGCGCCATGCAGCGCATGGTCGACGCGGCCCAGGTCAGCGAACCCATGCGCAACCGGCTGCGGTTTTCCATCATGCAATGGGTCGATGCGCTGTCGCCGTCGAACTTCCTGGCCTTGAATCCGGACGCCCAGCAATCCATTGTGGAAAGCGCCGGTCGCGCCCTGAACGAAGGCCTGGCCAACCTGTTGGGCGACGTCAAGAAAGGCCGCATCACCCAAACCGACGAATCGCAATTCGAGATCGGCCGCAACGTGGCGGTGACGCCCGGCGAAGTGGTGTTCGAAAACAAGCTGTTCCAACTGATCCAATACGCGCCCTCGACGGCCACGGTGCACGAGCGCCCGCTGGTGATCGTGCCGCCGAACATCAACAAGTTCTACATCCTGGATCTGCAGCCCGAGAATTCCTTCGTGCGCTATGCGGTCGAGCAGGGCTACACGGTGTTCCTGATTTCGTGGCGCAACCCGGTGGCCAGTGATGACGACGGGGTGGACCGCGCCACCTGGACCGATTACCTGGACGACGCTGTGCTGCAAGCGCTGCGCGTGGCCAGCGGCATCACCAAGCAGCCCAAGGTCAACGCGCTGGGCTTCTGCGTGGGCGGCACGATGCTGGCCTCGGCGCTGGCGCTGGCCGAGGCGCGTGGCGAACACCCGGTGGCCTCGCTGACCTTGCTGACCTCGCTGCTGGACTTCCACGACACCGGCATCCTGAACGTCTTTGTCGACGAAGCCCATGCGCTGCTGCGCGATCATCAGCTTGGCAACGGCGGGCTGATGCCCGGCCGCGACCTGGCCACCACGTTCTCGTTCCTGCGGCCCAATGAGCTGGTCTGGAACTACGTGGTCGGCAACTACCTGAAGGGCCAGAAGCCGCCGCCGTTCGACCTGCTGTTCTGGAATGGCGACAGCACCAATCTGCCGGGCCCGTTCTTCTCCTGGTATTTCCGCAATACCTATCTTGAGAACAATCTGAAAGTGCCGGGCCGCGCGCAAGCCGCCGGCATGCCGCTGGACCTGACGCGCCTGACCATGCCGGCCTATATTTTCGGCTCGCGTGAAGACCACATCGTGCCGTGGGTGTCGGCCTATGCGTCCACGCAATTGCTGCGCGGACCCCAGCGTTTCGTGCTGGGGGCGTCGGGTCACATCGCGGGGGTGGTGAATCCGCCCGCCAAGAAGCGCCGCAGCTACTGGGTGGCCGACAAGCTGGGCCAGAAGGGCCATGAGATGCCGGGCGATCCAAATGCCTGGTTCGCGCAAGCCACGGAACAGGCCGGCAGTTGGTGGCCGGACTGGACGGCCTGGCTGGCGGACCATTCCGGCAAGCAGGTCAAGGCGCGTACAAAATTAGGCAATGCCAAGCACCAGCCGATCGAGCCGGCGCCTGGCAGGTATGTAAAGGTCAGGGCAGCCTGAAACCGCACGACGCGGTTTGCCCGGGATCAAGAAGAAAGTTAATCAACGAGGCGTCCGTCGCACACAGGAGGAAGTCCAATGAGCGGAAAACTGGCTTACGTAACAGGCGGGATGGGCGGTATCGGCACCTCTATTTGCCAGCGCTTGGCCAAGGATGGCTTTCGCGTCGTGGCAGGTTGCGGCCCCAGCCGCAACTACCAGCAATGGCTGGATGAGCAAGCTGCGCAGGGCTACACGTTCCACGCATCGGTGGGCAACGTATCGGACTGGGAATCCACGGTGAAGGCCTTCGAGAAGGTCACGGCCGAACTGGGCGGCGTCGACGTGCTGGTCAACAACGCGGGCATCACCCGCGATGGCCTGTTCCGCAAAATGAGCGCCGACGACTGGCGCGCGGTGATCGACACCAACCTGAACAGCCTGTTCAACGTGACCAAGCAGGTCATCGAGGGCATGGTTGAACGGCAGTGGGGCCGCATCATCAACATCAGCTCGGTAAACGGGCAGAAGGGCCAGTTCGGCCAGACCAACTATTCCACGGCCAAGGCCGGCATTCACGGCTTCACCATGGCGTTGGCGCAGGAAGTGGCCAGCAAGGGCGTCACGGTCAACACCATTTCGCCCGGCTACATCGGCACCGACATGGTTCGCGCCATCCGCCCCGAAGTGCTTGAAAAAATCGTGGCCACCATTCCGGTGCGCCGCCTGGGCACGCCCGAGGAAATCGCGTCGATGACGTCGTGGTTGGCATCGGACGAGTCCGGTTTTTCCACCGGAGCGGACTTCTCGCTCAACGGCGGCCTGCACATGGGCTGACGGCTAGCGGGCCGCCCCCGGCGGCCCAAGGCGCTGGAAGGCCTCGGGGAGAGGGCCTTCCGGCATTACACTCCACCTTATTCGAAGTCTTAGAGATCGCCCGATCCGGGGACACACATGACGCAAGCACAAACCGGCGCCAGCCTGCGCCTGATTAAAAAATATCCCAACCGTCGCCTATACGACACCCGGACCAGCACCTACATCACTCTGGCAGATGTCAAGCAACTGGTTCTGGCCAACGAAGAATTCCAGGTGGTCGACGCCAAGAGCGGTGAAGACCTGACGCGCAGCATCCTGCTGCAGATCATCCTGGAAGAAGAAAGCGGCGGCATGCCCATGTTCTCGTCGAACATGCTGTCGCAGATCATCCGTTTTTACGGACATGCCATGCAGGGCATCATGGGTTCTTACCTTGAGAAGAACATCCAGGCCTTCATGGAAATCCAGACGCGCATGGCGGAACAGTCCAAGGGGCTGTACGGCAGCCAGTTCGGACCGGAAGCCTGGACGCAGTTCATGAACGTGCAAACGCCCATGCTGCAAAACATGATGAACAACTACATCGACCAGAGCAAAAACCTGTTCGTGCAGATGCAAGACCAGATGCAGGACCAGACGCGCGCAATGTTCTCGACGTTCCCGTTCACGCCCGGCAGCACGCCGGGCCAGGGCCGCAAGTAAGCGTCGACAGGCCAGGGCGCATTCTCGCCCTTGGCTCCGCCAGCAGCCGGTATGGCATCTGCCTTGCCGGCTTTTTTGTGGCGGTTTTCTGCCTTGAGCAAACGCAATGAACTGATGCATTCCGGACCTTTCGGTTCAGGGTGATGTCAGTTTTTTTCGTTACATTAATGCAAACGGTTCTTGTTTATGTTTATCGAACCGCCATTCATTTGTGTCTCAAGGATTACCCACATGATCAAGAAAGCCTTGGCGCTGGCCATCGTCGCCCTGAGCGTGTCTGCCGCGAATGCGGCTGAATACCCCATCGGCAAGCCGGCAGAAAAGGGCGGCATGGAAATCGGCGCGGTGTACCTGCAGCCGATCGAAATGGATCCGCCCGGGATGATGCGTCCCGCCAAGGATTCGGATGTCCACCTTGAGGCTGATATCCACGCTACCGCGGGCAACAAGACCGGCTTTCCCGAAGGCGAGTGGGTGCCGTATCTGGTCGTGAATTTTGAAATCCAGAAGGTCGGCAGCCAGAACGTGCAGAAGGGCACCTTCATGCCCATGGTGGCCAACGACGGCCCGCACTATGGCGACAACGTCAAGCTGGAAGGCCCCGGCAAGTACAAGCTGAAGTACACGATCCTGCCGCCGTCCCAAAACAAGATGGCCCACTTCGGCCGCCACATCGACAAGGAAACCGGCGTGGGTCCGTGGTTCGAGCCCTTTGAACTGGACTACGAATTCGTCTACGCCGGCACCGGCAAGAAGGGCGGATATTGATCGTGCGCCGCCTGCATCGCCTGATTGCCGCCGGTTTGATCGGCCTGGCCAGCCTGGCTGGCATGGCGCCCGCGCAGGCGGCCGAACTGCCGACATTCACGCTCAGGTTCAAGCCGGACGGCACGTTCGAGCCGGCCACCCTGGAGGTGCCCGCCGGCCGTTTCAAGATTGAACTCATCAACGAAAGCAACGAGCCGGTGGAATTCGAGAGCATTCCATTGCGCAAGGAAAAAGTGTTGGGTCCGGGGGTGAAGTCCTTCGTGGTCATCACCATTTCCCGCCCTGGCGAATATCCCTTCTTTGATGACTTTCACCAAGCCGTGAAAGGCACCCTGGTCGTCAAGCCCAAGGAATAAGCGGTAGCTACACATGGAACAGGTTCTATTTATTGTCTGGCGTGAAAGCGTCGAAGCGTTGCTGGTGGTGGGTATCTTGTATACCTGGCTGCGCGCCACGCCCGAAGGCAAGCGCGGGCTGAACTACCTGTGGGGCGGTGTCGCGGCGGGCCTGGCGCTGGCGGTGGCCTTGGCGTTGGTGTTGCTGGGCGTGTCGTCCTGGCTTAGCGACGAAGGCCAGGAATGGTTTCAGGCCATCATGTCGCTGGCGGCCTGCGCGCTGGTCGTGCAGATGGTCGTGTGGATGAAAAAGCACGGGCGCACCTTGAAGAGCGAACTGGAAAGCGGCGCGCGCAGCTCGGTTGCCAACGACAACTGGTGGGGCCTGTTCGTGCTGGTGGCCATTGCCGTGGCGCGCGAAGGCAGCGAGACGGTGGTGTTCCTGTATGGCACCGTGTCGGCGGGCGAAGGCGGCAGCGACATGCTGATGCTGGCCCTGGCCGGCGTGGCCGGCTTTGCGGTGGCCTTGCTGACGTTCTGGCTGCTGCAACTTGGCGGCAAGCTGATTACGTGGCGCCGCTTCTTCCGCGTGACCGAAATCCTGTTGCTGCTGCTGGCCGGTTCGCTACTGGTGAGCGGCCTGGACCACCTGATTTCGCTGGACGTGCTGCCCACGATCATCGACCCCGTGTGGGACAGCTCGTGGCTGTTGGACGACAGTAGCGGCGTGGGCAAGGTGCTGGCGGACTTCGCGGGTTACCGCGCCTTCCCGGCCCTGACCTCGGTCTTGCTGTGGGTGGCTTACTGGCTCGTGGTCTGGGCGCTGTTGCGCTGGGTGGGCGACAAGCCCGCTCGGGTGCCTACCCCGGCCCCGTCCCGCAATGCATCCTGATTCCGACGTGATGCCGGACTGAATAATGAAGGTTTGATCATGGCTGCTGTACTCGGGAGGGCGACCTCCCGGATCGCCGATTTTCTTCGTGACCATGCCCCGCTGTTGCGCAAGCTGCAGTGGGGCATTGTTGCGTTGTACGCGTTCCTGTTGATCGTGCCCGCGATCATGCCATTGCCCGATAACGCGGCATCGGTGTTCAACAACCTGACCATCGTCGCGCAGTTTGCGTTCTGGGGCGTATGGTGGCCGTTCGTGTTGATATCCATGCCCATCCTGGGCCGCGCCTGGTGCGGCTGGCTGTGCCCCGAAGGCATGCTGACCGAGTGGGCCAGTGAGCGCGGGCAGGGCCGCGCCATTCCGAAATGGATGCGCTGGGGCGGCTGGCCTTTCGTGGCCTTCGCCCTGACCACGGTCTACGGTCAGCTTGTCAGCGTCTATCAATACCCGCTTGCCGTGCTGGTGGTGCTGGGCGGGTCCACCGTGGCGGCGATGATCGTGGGGTGGCGCTACGGCCGCAGCAAGCGCGTGTGGTGCAAGTACCTGTGCCCCGTCAACGGCGTGTTCAATCTGCTGGCCAAGCTCGCGCCCTGGCACTTCAAGGTAGATGAAGAAAAGTGGCGCCATCCGGTCATCCGGATCGAACCCATCAACTGTGCGCCGCTGGTGCCGCTGCGTCACATGAAGGGCGCGGGCGACTGCCATGTGTGCGGGCGCTGCAGCGGCTACCGTGGCGCCATCGAACTGACGCCGCGTTCGCCCGAAGAAGAAATCGTGCATGTCGCCGACGGCGACGCCTGGCAGACCGCCTTGCTGTGCTTTGGTTTGATGGGCATCGCCATCGGCGCCTTTCTCTGGAGCGCCAGCCCCTGGTACGTGACGGCCAAGCAATGGGCCGCGACCTGGCTGGTCGAGCGCGACATCCTGTGGCCGTTGATGGACAACGCGCCCTGGTTCATCTTGACGCACTACCCCGACGTGAACGACAGCTTTTCGTGGCTGGACGGCGCGGGCATCCTGATGTTTGTCGTGGGCGCCACCATCATCGTGGGCGGTGCAAGCTTCCTGTCGCTGTGGATCGCGGACCGGCTTGCGCCCGCGGCTGCCGTGGCCGACGCGCCAGCCTGGCGCTGGATTCGTCCGGGCGTGCACAAGTTGGCGCAGGCGCTGATTCCGTCGGCGGGCATCGGCGTGTTCCTGGGCCTGTCGGCCACCACGGTCAACCTGCTCAAACATGAAGGGGTGCAAGCCGCCTGGGCCGGGCCGGTACGCTTCACGCTGCTGACGCTGGCGGTGCTGTGGACCCTGCGGCTGTTTGCGCGCTTGCTCAAGCCGCGCGTGGCAAGCAGCGTGCGCAAGGTCGCCGCGTGGCTTGTACTGACTGCGGGTCTGGTGCCGTTCTGCCTGGCATGGGTGTTTTTCTTTGCAATCTGGTAAGCACTGCTTGATGGCTGGCGGCGCGACACTGCGATAAAGTGGAATGCCTTGCCGGTCCATCGGCGCTTTGACGTTTACCCGCCAGTTCATGACCTCCTACGCCTTTCGCCTGCTTAACGTCTTTGCATCCACCACCTTCAGCGGCAACCAGCTTTGCGTGTTCGAAGACGCGCGCGGCATGGACGACGCCACGATGCTGAACCTGGCGGCGCAGTTCAATCTTTCCGAAACCACCTTCATCCTGCCGTCTGACAGCGCCGACGCGCGCGTGCGCATCTTCACGCCTGGCTACGAAATGAAGTTCGCGGGACACCCCACGATCGGCACGTCCCAAGTGGTGCGCGAGCTGCGCCAAACGGGCGATGCCCTGATGCTGGAATTTGCCGCGGGCCTTGTGCCGGTGCAAGCACAAGGCGACGCCTGGACATTCACCGCGCCATGCCCGGGTGGCGTCCAGACAGCGACGCCCAAACTGGACCGCGCCGAGATCGCGGCGCTGGTCGGGCTGACCACGGATGACCTTGCGGCCGACCCGATCTGGGTGGACACCGGCGCGGACCAATTGCTGGTGCCCCTGGCCAACGTGGATGCGGTGCGCCGGGCGGCGCCGGACGCATCGAAGCTCAGTCGCTGGCAAGCCAGCAGCCTGGGCCGCAAGACGCTGTACGTGTTTGCGTTTGATGAAGGCAATCTGCGCGATGCTCGCCAGGTGGTGGTGGCGCGCTATTTCTTCGCGAAGGCGGGCGGGGGCGTCGACGAAGATGCGGGCACGGGTTCGGCCTGCGCCAATCTGGGTGGTTGGCTGATACACCAGCAACGGCCCTTGCCGGCCAGCATCCTAGTGGAGCAGGGCGACCAGATGGGCAGGCCGTGTCGCCTGCTGCTGGACGTGCTGGCCGATGGCCGCATCCAGGTGGGTGGCCGCGCCTTGGAAATCGGACGAGGCACCATCAGTATCTGACGGCGCGTCGGCGGAACCGATACGCCAAAAAAAAACGGCGCCTGTGTCAGCCACAGGCGCCGTACTCTCTCTAGGCCTCGGTATGGAACGGGGCCGTCCTGCTACATGCTCTGGCTTACTTGTTCTTGGCGGCGTCGACCTTGATATTGTTCTTCACCTGCTTCACGCCTTCAATGCCACGGGTGACCTTGGCAGCGTGATCGGCTTCAGCCGCCGTGCCCACCGTACCAGTCAGCGTCGCAACGCCGTTATTGGTTTCCACAGCGATATCCAGGGCGCTCAATTGCTTGTCGGCAACATAGGCGGCCTTGATCTTGGTGGTGATGGTGGCGTCGGAGGCGTACTCGCCCACCGACTGTTCGGGCTTGCCGTCATTCGCAGCAAAAGCCATGGAAGTGAAGACAGCGCCAGTTCCCAGTGCGGCGGCGGCGATCAGCTTGCGAAATTCCATAGTCGTGCTCCTTGTTTGTATGGTCTGCCGCGAAAAAAGGCGGCGCGGCAGACGATCAACTTTCTTGTGTAGGGGTATGCGTTCTATCGCCGTGTTCTATTTCTTTTTCAAGGCGCCGCTCAAGATGGACAAGAGCGCCAGCACCAGGAATACGAAGAACAGGATCTTGGCGATACCCGCGGCCCCGGCGGCAATGCCGCCAAAGCCGAGAACCGCCGCGATGATCGCGATAACGAAGAAAACTACGGCGTAATGCAACATGTCAGCTTCTCCAGTGGTTTCGACCGATCAAGGCGGGGCGGTGTTCAGGGATTGCGATCGAAGAAATCCCGGACTTCCTTTTGCGCTTCTTCCTTGGTCTTGCCGTAGCGCTCTTGGATCAGACCGGCCAGGCGTTCGGCATTGCCTTCCGTGCGGGTCAATTCGTCGTCGGTGAGTTCACCCCAGGCGGCTTTGGCCTTGCCAGTCATTTGCTTCCACTTGCCGGCGATGATGTCGTTGTTCATGGTGACCTCTCTTCTTCTCTGCGTGCGACACAAGGCTTATGGCCTATAAGTCTTGCAGTCGCGGTTGACTAGGACACTGATCAGCTAGCCCCCACCGTACGGGCCGCTCCTGGAGCTGTCAAACCTCGCTGTGGGTAAATGTAACAGCGAAAAAGCGGGTTCCTGGCGCGCTTTCCGACGGAAAAAAGAGCAGGTTGGCGACAGAGCAGGAGTTACATTCCGGCAATGTCTTGTCCCCTTTTGAGCGGGCCTCGTAACGGAAGATGCGGGGCTTTTCGAGACGCGCGGCACTGGTTGGGTTGAGGGTGGGCCGGTATAGTCGTGACGGAACACTCAGTGGTTCGACACTTCATGCTTCATCAACGAAAAAGGAAGGGGCACGCATGACGCAACGACTTTGCAGCGCGATTTTGCTGACGTTGGCCGCCATGGCGGCAGTGGGCTGCACGCACGTGACGGATCGGTACCAGGCCACGGCGCCCACGCAGGCGGTGACCACGCCCAGCGCCTGATCGCATCGGCCAAGGCCGTGGGCGGTGCTTGGTATGGCCATGGGCCATATGGCAGTGGCCGCATGGCGGCATGGCCGGGCAATGCAAACGGGGCGCCTCGGCGCCCCGTTTGCGTTTGCGGCGGTTGAGTTACCGCGTGGGTCTATCCACCGTGGTCCAGGGCTACGGCTGCGCGATGCGCTTGGCGATATGGTCCAGCGCCTCTTCCACCTGGTCCACCAGGATCAGGCACAGATCCCCGGCTTGCAGCCGCGCCAAGGCGGTGTCGATAGCCAGGAATTCGCCGTGGATTTCTTCAATGTGCCGCACGCGCGGGGCGCCGACCAGGCCTTCCTGCAACAACGCCAGCACTTCGCCGTCGGCGCGTCCGCGTTGGCATTGGTCTTGGTAAAGCAGCACGTCGTCAAACGCCGCACCCAGGATTGCCGTCTGCATGCGGATGTCTTCGTCGCGGCGGTCGCCCGCCCCGCTGATGACCACTGAACGGCGCTTGGCGGGCATGGCGTCCACCGCACGCACCAGGGCCAGGATCGCGTCGGGATTGTGGCCGTAGTCCGCAATGACCGTGGCGCCGCGGTAGTCGAACACATTGAAGCGTCCGGGCGCGGTCTGGGCGTCGTTGACGAACGTGGCCAAGCCATGGCGGATGACGTCCAAGTCCAGGCCCAAGGCCCAGGCCGCCGCAATCGACGCCATCGCATTTTCAACCTGGAAGGTGATCGTGCCGTTGCGCGTGAGCGGGATGTCGGACAGCGGAAAGCGCATTTCTTGTGCGCCCTGCGCGGCCACGATCGCGTCGCCGTCGCGGTACACCGAACGCAGGCCCTGTGCGCGGTGCGTGGTCAGCACCGGGTGGTTGCGGTCTTCGGCAAAGTAGGTGATGGAGCCAGGGCAACTGCCGGCCATCTCGGCCACGATGGGGTCGGCGGCGTTTAGCACCGCGGTGCCCGTCGGGTGCACGTGCTGGACGATCACGCGCTTGACCACGGCCAGGTCTTCCACCGTGCTGATGTAGCCCAGGCCCAGGTGGTCACCCATGCCGATGTTGGTGACGATGGCCACGTTGCAGCGGTCAAACGCCAGGCCTTCGCGCAAGATGCCGCCACGCGCCGTTTCGAACACGGCGGCGTCCACGTCCGGGTGCATCAGCACGCTGCGCGCGCTGCGCGGGCCGCTGCAATCGCCCGTGTCGATGCGCAGGTTGTTGACGTACACGCCGTCGGAATTGGTCATGCCGACGCGGTTGCCGGCCGCGCCCATCAGATGGGCGGTCAGGCGCACCGTGGTCGTCTTGCCGTTGGTGCCGGCCACCGCCACCACCGGAATGCGGCCGTCGTCGCCGTCGGCGTACATGTTGGCGATGATGGCTTCGCCCACGGGGCGGCCCTTGCCGAAAGAGGGGGTCAGGTGCATGCGCAGCCCCGGCGCCGCGTTCACTTCCACCACGCCGCCATGCTGGTCTTCCAAGGGGAAGAGCACGCTTTCGGCCACCACGTCCACGCCGCAGATGTCCAGGCCGATCATGCGGGCCGCGGACACGGCGCGTGCCGCCATCTCGGGGTGGACTTCATCGGTCACGTCGGTAGCCGACCCGCCGGTACTGAGGTTGGCGTTGTTGCGCAGAAAGATCAGGGTGCCGGGCGCCGGCACGGAATCCGCGTCGAAACCCTGCTTTTGCAGCGTGGCCAGCGCAATGTCGTCAAAGCGGATCTTGGTCAACGAGGTGGCGTGCCCGTCGCCGCGCAAGGGGTCGGCATTGACCTGGTCAACCAGTTCGCGGATGGTGTGCTGCCCGTCGCCCGTGACCTGCGGCGGATCGCGGCGCGACGCCGCCACCATATTGCCGCCCACCACCAGCAGGCGGAAATCGTGGCCGGGAATATAGCGTTCGACGATGACTTCCGAGCTGATTTCCTCGGCAGCCTCGAAAGCCTGGATCACCCGTTCGCGGGTCTCGATATTGACGGCGACGCCGCGTCCCTGGCTGCCGTCGCGGGGCTTGACCACCACCGGGCCGCCGAGCGCTTGCGCGGCTTCCCAGGCTTCTTCGGCCGACGTCACGGAACGGCCCATCGGCACCGGCACGCCAGCGGCGTCCAGAAGCATTTTGGTCAGGTCCTTGTCCTGCGCGATGGATTCCGAGATGGCGCTGGTGCGGTCGGTTTCAGCGGCCTGGATGCGGCGCTGCTTGCTGCCCCACCCGAACTGCACCATGCTGCCTTGCGTCAGCCGGCGATAGGGAATGTTGCGCGCCACGGCGGCGTTCACGATGGACCCGGTGCTGGGTCCCAGGCGCACGTCTTCATCCAGATCGCGCAAGCGCTTGAGCGCATCGGCCAGGTCGAACGGCGTGTCGTCCAGCGCGGCGCGAACGAGCTGCTGGGCCAGTTCCATCGCCAGCAGGCCGACGGCTTCTTCGCTGTATTCCACCACCACCTGGAACACACCGGGCTCGATGGTGGCCGACGTGCGGCCAAAGGTGACCGGGCAACCGGCGTGCGCCTGCATTGTCAGCGCGGCAATCTGCAAGACATGCGCGATGGATACGGCCTCTTGATGCCCTTCGGGGCGCATCAGCCCGATTTGCGGCAGCCGCGCGCGCAGGCGCGCTTCGAACTCGGGCAGGTCGTCGATGGAGCACTCGGCGTCGGCACAAGAAACAATGGCCTCGATCGCCGTGTTCTTGCTCCACAGATTGGGGCCGCGCAGGGCACGGATACGGGAAACTTCCATGGCAGGTGTTCCTGTCAGTATTGTTGAATCCAGCGGCGCACCAGATCGATGGTGGGTCCGGAGAAGGCTTCGTCGGATTGCAGCAGGACGAAGTCGCCCGCCGCGATGCCGTTCAGCACGCTCTCGATGGCCTTGCCATGGTCAGGTTCGTCCTGGATGTCTTTCACGCGGCTGCCTTGCGACAAGCCCTGGCGCAGCAGTGCGCGCGCCTGCCCCAATGGACGCTTGCTTTGCACCGTGTTGTCGTCATACAGCACGACACGGTCAAAGGCATCGCCCAACAGGCGGCCCTGTTCGATCAGGTCCGCGTCGCGGCGGTCGGCGCCGGCGGAATAGACGGCGGCGCGGCTCGACGCGGGGAATTGATCAATCGCGGCGATCAGCGGGCGCAGGGCCGACGCGTTGTGCACATCGTCCACCACGACCGCGGCGCCATTGCGTTCAAACAGCGTGAACTGCCAGGGCGCGTCGGCCTGGTCGATGTCAAAGGTTTCGATGCCGGCGCGGATCAGTTCCACGGGAATGTCCAGGGCCCAGGCGGCGCCCACCGCGGCCAGCACGTTTTCCACCTGGAAAGCCACGCGCCCGCCGTGGGTCAGCGGAATGGCGGCAACATCCGCCAGGCGCTCTTCGCGCGTGCCTTGCGCCAGGACGATGGCGCCGTCGCGCACAAACACCGCGCGGCCGTCCTGTTGCAGGTGGGCGGCAATGGCGGGCAGGGCGGGGTCGATGCCAAAGAAAATCACTGATCCGTCGCACAGCTCGGCCATCTCGACCACGCGCGGGTCGCGTGCGTTGAGCACGGCCGCACCGGTCGGCAACACCACATCGACTTGCGTGCGGAACACATTGAACATGCGCTCCGTTTCGTTGATGTCGAAGTCGCCCAGATGGTCGGCGTCGTCGATGTTGGTGACCACGCCCACCTGGCAGCGGTCATAGGCCAGGCCTTGGCCCAGGATGACGCCGCTGTCGTTCTCGATGACGGCGGCGTCCACGTTGCGGTTCATCAGCAAACGGGTGCCCGACGCAAAGTCGGCGTGGTCGCCCTTGTGCGCCAGGCGGCGGTCCAGATACAGGCCTTCGCTGCAGGCCAGGCCGGTGCGCTTGCCCGACAGGTGCAGCAAGCGCGCGACCAGGCGCGCCACCACGGTCTTGCCGTTGGTGCCCGTGACGCCCACGATGGGGATGCGGCCCGCGTCGCCTTCCGGGAACAGGTGGTCGACGATGGCGCGGCCCACCGGGCGCGGCGTGCCGTCGGCCGGTTTCAAGTGCATCAGCAAGCCGGGGCCGGCGTTGACTTCCACAATGGCGCCGCGCTGCTCGGCCAGCGGCCGGGTGATGTCTTCGGCCACCAGGTCTACGCCAGCGATGTCCAGGCCCACCACGCGCGCGGCCAAGGCCACAGTGGCGGCAATGCTGGGATGCACGCGATCGGTCACGTCGAAGGCGACGTTGCCGCTGCGTTGTACCAGCACGCGCTGCCCGTCGGCCGGCACGCTGTCTTCCGACATGCCCTGGCGCGCAATCTCCAGCCGGGCGGCGGAATCCAGGCGCACGAAATTCAGCGGATGGTTTTCGGTGCGGCCACGGCGCGGGTCGATGTTGATCTGGCTGTCGATCAGTTCGGCGATGGTGGATGTGCCGTCGCCCGTCACCCAGGCAGGTTCTCCGGCGGCGGCCGCCACCATGCGGTTGCCCACCACCAGCAGGCGGTGCTCGTTGCCCAGCACGAAGCGTTCGACGATGACGCCGCTGCCTTCGTCCACCGCCACGCGGTAAGCGGCCACCACGTCTTCGCGGGTCGTCAAATTGGTGAACACGCCCCGGCCATGATTACCATCGTAGGGCTTGACCACCACCGGCAGGCCGATGTCTTCGGCGGCGTCCCAGGCGTCGTCTTCGCTATCGACCAGGCGGCCTTCCGGCACCGGCACGCCGCAGGTCGACAACAATTCCTTGGTCAGATCCTTGTCGCGCGAAATGCCTTCGGCGATGGCGCTGGTGCGGTCGGTCTCGGCCGTCCAGATGCGGCGCTGCGCCGAGCCGTAGCCAAACTGAACCAGGTTGCCTTCAA
Source organism: Achromobacter spanius (assembly GCF_003994415.1). Lineage (NCBI taxonomy): Bacteria > Pseudomonadati > Pseudomonadota > Betaproteobacteria > Burkholderiales > Alcaligenaceae > Achromobacter > Achromobacter spanius. The sequence continues at coordinate 1,728,403 of NZ_CP034689.1, forward strand.
ACAAACGGATATACGGAATATCGCGGTCATCGGCGGCATCCACGATGCAGGCGGTGCTGGGCCCCAGGCAGTGCTTGTCCACCAGGCTGCGCAGTTTGGCAACGGTGGCGGGCACGTCGAACGGGCGGTCTTCAATGGCGGCCATGACCAGGTCGCGCGCTTCGTTCAACGCGGTGCGCGTGACCTGTTCCTGCCAGGCGCGCACCACAACCTTGTAGACGCCGCGCATCGACGTTTCCCGGGCCTTGCCGAAGCCGCCGCGCAAGCCGGCCAGGTTCTGCAATTCCAGGGTGACATGCTCAAGAATGTGGCCGGGCCAGGTGCCTTCTTTCAGACGGGCCAAAAAGCCGCCGCGCACGCCGGGGCTGCATCGGTGTTCGATCAGCGTCGGCAGCCATTCGGACAAGCGCTCGTAAAACCCGGGAATGGTGTTGGAGGGGTAGTCTTCCAGCTCACCAATATCCACCCATGCTTCCAGGACCGGGCGATAGGTCCAAATGTTCGGGCCGCGCAAAGCCACGACATCGAGAAATTCAATGTCTTTCTTTTTCATGTTTTAATTTACGAGAGAAGCAGGTTGGCACGCGCGGACGCCCCAAGGTAAGTCCGCGAAATTACTGGCGAAATTACGGGATTGCGCTGTAAGAATAATGCCAACGAGTGGGGGATCCCAGATATTCCTAATTAGAAAAATCGGCTGCTACTATACGACGCCTTCAAGGCGTCGATTCGTTGTGTTGTAAGGAAGGGACACGTTTGCCGCCGTGGGTGGTAAACCGGTTGCCGCCTAGTAGGGCAGAGTCCTGGCCCGGTATGCGTTCCAATGAAAAAACCACACCTGCTTTCCGGCCTTGCCGATGCATTTCCTGCCCGTTGGCGGGACGAAATCCGCGCTGAACTCGCGGATGACGAAACCTTATTGGCCTGGGTTGAAATTGACCTGGACCAGCGACTGAAGTTCCAGCCCGGGCTGGTCGCCGCCACCGACCGCCGCCTGCTGTCGCGTAATTCCGCTGACAACGGCTGGGAATCCTGGGCCTATGGGCCGCAACTTACCTTAAGTCTTACCGATCATGCCGGCGCCGCCGTGCTGGAATTGCACGACGATGCCGCGCGTCTGGCGGTCTGGCGCTTTACCCTGGCCCGCAATCCGGCCGCGCTGCGCCTGTTGGCCCAGTTCGAATCGCAACAGGCGATCCGGCTGTCCGGCCAAGCCGAAGAAGCGCCGCAAGAGCGCAACTGCACCGTCTGCAATAACCTCATTCCCGCAGGCGAAGAAGAATGCCCCACCTGCAACCAGGAACTGGCCGCGCCGTCGTCCACCTGGGCGCTGTTGCGCCTGTGGCGATTCGCCCGGCCGTATCGCGGCCCCTTGCTGGCGGGGTTCTTGCTGACCTTGCTGGGCACGGCCGCCACCCTGGTACCGCCGTACCTGACCATGCCGTTGATGGACGAGGTGCTGATTCCGTTCCAGAACGGCGCGCCGATCGACTACGACAAGGTCCGCTTGTATTTAAGCGGTTTGCTGGCGTCCGCCTTGCTGGCATGGGGGTTGGGCTGGGCCCGGACCTACATCCTGGCCTGGGTCAGCGAACGCATCGGCGCCGACCTGCGCACCACCACCTATGAGCACTTGCAGCAGTTGTCGCTGGAATATTTTGGCGGCAAGCGCACGGGCGACCTGATTTCCCGCATTGGCAGCGAGACCGATCGCATTTGCGTGTTCCTGTCGCTGCACCTGCTGGACTTTGCCACCGACATCCTGATGATCGTCATGACGGCGGTGATCCTGGTGACGATCAACCCCTGGCTGGCGCTGGTCACGCTGGTGCCACTGCCGTTCATCATCTGGATGATCCACGCGGTGCGCGACCGTTTGCGCCATGGTTTTGAAAAGGTTGACCGCATCTGGTCCGAGATCACCAACGTGCTGGCCGACACGATTCCGGGCATTCGGGTGGTCAAGGCATTCGCGCAGGAAAAGCGCGAGGTTGCGCGGTTTCGTGAAGCCAATAACCGCAACCTGGAAGTCAACGACCGCGTGAACACAACGTGGTCCTTGTTTTCGCCCACGGTCACGCTGCTGACCGAAGTGGGTTTGCTGGTGGTGTGGATATTCGGTATCTGGCAGGTGTCGCAGAACCAGATCACGGTGGGGGTGCTGGCGGCGTTCCTGGCGTATATCGGGCGCTTTTACATGCGCCTGGATTCGATGAGCCGCATCGTCTCGGTCACGCAAAAAGCGGCCGCCGGCGCCAAGCGCATCTTCGATGTGCTGGACCATGTGTCCAGCGTGCCCGAGCCGCAAAAGCCCGCCACGCTGCCGCACATCAATGGCCGCATCGAACTGCGCGACGTGGGCTTTCGCTACGGCAACCGCCAGGTGATCCGGGGACTGGACCTGACCATCGCGCCGGGTGAAATGATCGGCCTGGTGGGGCACAGCGGTTCGGGCAAGAGCACGCTGATCAACCTGATCTGCCGCTTCTACGATGTGTCCGAAGGCGCGGTGCTTGTCGACGGCATCGACATCCGTTCGGTGCGCGTGGCCGATTACCGGCGCAACATCGGGTTGGTGCTGCAAGAGCCTTTCCTGTTCTTCGGCACCATCGCCGAGAACATCGCTTACGGCAAGCCCGACGCCACCCGCGACGAAATCGTGGCCGCGGCGCGCGCGGCCCACGCGCACGAATTCATCCTGCGCCTGCCGCATGGCTACGATTCGCTGGTGGGCGAGCGCGGTCAGGCCCTGTCGGGCGGCGAACGCCAGCGCATCTCGATTGCGCGCGCGCTGCTGATCGATCCGCGCATTTTGATCCTGGACGAAGCTACATCGTCGGTGGACACCACCACCGAAAAGGAAATCCAGAAAGCGCTCGACAACCTGGTGCGAGGCCGCACCACCATCGCCATCGCGCACCGCTTGAGCACGCTGCGCAAGGCGGATCGACTGGTCGTACTGGACCGTGGCCAGATTGTGGAGCAGGGTCCGCACGAAGATTTGATGGCCCGCGAGGGCGCCTACTATCGCCTCTATCAGGCGCAGGCGCGTCAGGCTGAAGCCGACGCACAGGCGTCGGGCAGCGAAGACATGGCCGCCGTGGCCTGACGCGGAACCGGGATTCTCTTCATGACATTGGCCTCCTCGTTGCCGACTTTTCAGCTACGCCGCAACGCCTTCGGGCGTCTGGAATACACCTCCGCCGACGGCGAGACGCATGAAGGGGTCATTCCCGTGCGCGCGTTCCCGATCAGTGAAGCCGGGCGTGGCCTGTCGCTGGTGACCAGCGACGGCCATGAACTGGTGTGGATCGAACACCTGTCCGACGTTCCGGCGCCGCAGCGCGCCCTGATCGAGGAAGAACTTGCCGGGCGCGAATTCATGCCCGAAATACGCAAGCTGAGCAGCGTGTCCACCTATGCCACACCCAGCACCTGGAAGGTCGAGACCGATCGCGGCCCCACGTCCTTCACGTTGCGCGGTGAGGAAGACATCCGCCGCCTGAGTCCGCAGACGCTGTTGATTGCCGACAGCCACGGCATTTTCTATCTGGTGCGCGACATCCTGGCCCTGGATAAGCACAGCCGCAAGCTGCTGGACCGCTTCTTGTAGGTGTGAACGGCGCTACGCGCCGTTCTTGGCGCTCTTGAATGGCGTGTGCGATTCCAGCTCGCCCAGGTAGTCGGTGACGGCCGAGGTCTCTTCATCCAGGAAGTTCTGGATGGCGTCGGCAAAGCCCGGGTGCGCCACCCAATGCGCCGACCACGTCGGCGTGGGCAGCAAGCCGCGCGCCATCTTGTGTTCGCCTTGCGCGCCGCCTTCAAAGCGCTTGATGCCATGCGCGATGCAGTACGCGATGGACTGCATATAGCAGGTCTCGAAATGCAGTCCCGGCACGTATTCCGTCGCGCCCCAGTAGCGACCGTACAGCGCGTCGCCGCCCGCCAGGTTCAGGGCCACCGCCACGGGTTCGCCATCACGTTCGGCCAGCACCAGCATGAAGGCGTCGGGTTGTTCGCGATGTGCGCGCTCGAAGAAATTGCGGTTCAGGTAAGGCGGGTTGCCATGGTTGAAGTACGTGCGGCAATAGCAGTCGTAAAAAAAGCCAAGCTCAGCGGGGCCGATCTCGGCGCCGCGTAGCCAGCGGAACGACAAGCCGGCGGCGGCCACCTTCTTGCGGTCTTGGCGGATCTTCTTGCGCTTGTCGTGGTTCATCATCGCCAGGAACGCATCGAAATCCGCGTAGCCGGGGTTGGTCCAATGAAACTGCACGCTTTCCCGCACCATGAAACCCGCGTCGCGCAACACGCGCATGTCGGCGTCTGACGGAAACAGCACGTGCAGCGACGACACCTTGATTTCCTCGGCGAAGGCCACCAGGCCGCGCACGAGCGTGGCGCGATCTTCGTCGTTGGACGCCAGCAGGCGCGACCCCGTGACCGGCGTAAACGGAATGGCCGACAGCAGCTTGGGGTAGTAGCGCATGCCGTGGCGCTGGAAGGCATCGGCCCAGGCGTAGTCGAACACGTACTCGCCGCGCGAATGGGACTTCAGGTAAAGCGGCACGGCCGCCGCCAGCGCATCGTCGCGCCACAGGGCCAGGTAATGCGGCGCCCATCCCGAGGCCGGCGCGGCGCATTTCGTTTCATGCAGTGCGCACAGGAATGCATGCCGCAGAAAGGGTTGATCCCCGGCCAGGGCATCCCAGGCATGGGCGTCGATGCGGGACAGGTCGGTTTCAATGGTCAGGCGCAGGGAATCCATCCGTGAATGATAAAGTCATCGACAGCGCACGGGTTTGAAACCGTGGGCTTTTTCAGGGTTTGCGGTGGCAAGCGCCACCTGGGATTGAACACACCATGTACAGCAACACAATGCCCGCGGCGCCGCGCGGGCGCGTCGACGACTGCTTGCGCGGGCAGGCGCTGGCGGCACTGGCCGCGCCAGAATGGCCAGAAAAAATGGCGGCCGTGCGAGGTATCGCGGATAGCGCTCTGCTGGACTGCCAGCGGGAATTCGCGGCGCCCGCCGGCTTGCCCGGTCGGCCGCAACGCCCGGAACTGGTGGCGCCCGCCCAGGTCAAGCATCGTTCCATGGCCACGGTCGAGGGCCGCGCGGCGTTGCTGCACGCGCTGGCCCACATTGAGTTCAACGCGGTCAATCTGGCGCTGGACATCCTGTGGCGTTTTGCTGGCATGCCCGAGACCTTCTATCGCGACTGGCTGCGTGTTGCACGCGAAGAGGCTTATCACTTCGATCTGTTGCGTCAGCGGCTGGCGGCCTTGGGCCATGCCTACGGCGACTTCCCGGCGCACAACGGTTTGTGGGACATGGCCGAGCGCACCAGCGACGATCTGCTGGCGCGCCTGGCGCTGGTGCCTCGCACGCTGGAGGCGCGCGGGCTGGATGCCTCGCCCATGATCCGCAATAAATTGGCAGGGGCGGGCGACGCGGAAAGCGCGGCCATCGTCGACATCATTCTGCGCGACGAAATCGGGCATGTCGCCATCGGCAACCATTGGTTCAAGCTGCTGTGCGCGCAAGCGGGCAAGGAGCCCGTGGCTTGTTATGCCGAACTGGCGCAACGCTATGGCGCGCCCCGGCTGCGCGGCCCGTTCAACTTGGAAGCACGCCGTGCCGCCGGGTTCGACGACGCCGAATTGGCCGCGTTGCAAGCGGATCAACCGGAACTGAACACCCGATGACACCCATCACCATTGACGCGCTGCTGACGGGCATCGTGCGCCCGCTGGGCGATTCCGGCCGCGATAGCGGTATCGACAAGCATCCCGTGGCCGAGCGCCTGTGGCTAGGTGCCGAAGGCCTGCGCGGCGACGAACAGGCCGACCGCCGCTTTCATGGCGGCCCGGAAAAAGCGCTGCACCATTACGCCCGTGACCACTATCCGGCGTGGCGCGCCGAGCTGGGTGAACGGGCGGTGCTGGATGCCCCGGGCGCGTTCGGCGAAAACATCTCCACCACCGGGCTGACCGAAGCGGATGTCTGCGTGGGCGACGTCTTTTGCGTCGGCACGGCACTGATTCAGGTGTCGCAGGCACGCCAACCGTGCTGGAAGCTGGACCACCGCTTCGGCCAGCGCGGCATGGCGGCGCGCGTGCAATCAAGCGGCATGACCGGCTGGTACTACCGGGTGCTGCAAGAAGGTTGGCTGTGCGTGGGCGATACGCTTGCCCTGCGCGAACGGCCCCAGCCGCAATGGCCGTTGTCCCGCGTGCAAGACATCCTGAACCGGCGTGTGCTGGATACGGACGTGCTGCACGCCCTGGCGAAGATGCCCGAGCTGTCGCCGAACTGGCGCGCGCTGTTCGAGAAGCGCGCGCAGGCGGGTCAGGTGGAAGATTGGACCCGACGACTGGAAGGCGATGCCGCGCTTTCAGCACCCAAGGAACGTTGAACATGAAGCATCCCCGCATGAAGTATTCAGGCATGAAGTTCCCCGCTACGAGAAGCAAGCCGTTCCTGGCCCTGGCGCTTTGCAGCGTCGTGCTGGCGTTGCCGATGTCGGCGGCACGTGCCGCCGACGCCTACGTCGCCTGCTTATCGCAATTGCGCGGCCCGGCGCAGAAAGCGGGCGTGTCCGCGTCCACCTTCGAGACGCACACGGCCGGGCTGTCGCCCGATATGACGGTTATAGACCTGCTGGATGCACAGCCCGAGTTCAAGACGCCCATCTGGGACTACATGGCGGGCCTGGTGGACGACGAGCGGGTGGCGGACGGCCAGGCGGGCATGGCGCGCTGGCAAGCGGAGCTGGCGCGCGCGGCCTCGCGCTATAACGTCGACCCGGCCACCATTGCGGCGGTGTGGGGTGTGGAAAGCAATTTCGGCCGCACGCTGGGCGGCCGGCCGCTGCTGACGTCCTTGTCCACGCTGTCGTGCTTTGGCCGCCGGCAAGCGTATTTTCGGGGCGAGTTCTTCGCCACCTTGAAGATCATCCAGGACGAGAACATTGCGCCGCAACGGCTGGTGGGGTCCTGGGCGGGGGCGTTCGGCCAGACCCAATTCATGCCGTCCACGTATCTGCGGCTGGCGGTTGATTTCGATGGCGATGGCCGCCGCGACCTGGTCGATAGCGTGCCGGACGCGCTGGCCTCCACCGCCAACTTCCTGAAGCGCGCGGGCTGGAATCCGCAACTGACCTGGGGCTATGAAGTGCGCCTTCCTGCCGGGCTCAGCACGGCGGGGGCGGGGCGCAAGAACAAACGTCCGATGTCGGCATGGGTCAAACAGGGCGTGACGCGCGTGGACGGCCTAGCCTTGCCCGGGGGCGAGACGCCAGCCGGCCTGCTGCTGCCAGCGGGTAGAAATGGGCCCGCATTCCTGGTCACGCGCAATTTCGATGCGCTGTATTCCTACAATGCCGCGGAAAGCTACGCGCTGGCCATTGCCCATTTGTCCGATCGGCTACGCGGCGGTGGGCCGCTGGTACAGCCCTGGCCCACCGACGACCCTGGCTTGTCCAGGGCGGAACGGCGCGAATTACAAGGCCTCTTGATCGCCAAAGGCTATGAGCTGGGTGAACCCGATGGTATGGTCGGCACCCGCACGCGCCAGGCCTTGCAGGCCGCCCAGCGCGAGCTGGGTCTGCCGGCGGATGGAAGGGCGGGGCAGAAGGCGCTACAGGCGCTGCGGGCCTCGGCCTCGCCCGCACCGCGTTGACCGTATCCACTCTACGAATTTACAAGTTTTGCAAAGATCCCGGGCCAGGTAACCCCCCTGACACGTGCGGCGCCAGCCTCGGCCCTATACTGATTTCCCGACTTTTCAGGAGAGTTGCGATGAGCTTGTTGGATACCTTGGCCTCGATGGCCGGCGGCGGTCAGCAAGGAGGTTCGGCGTCGTTGCTGCCGGCGCTGATCGAGCAATTGAACAAATACCCGGGCGGCCTCAGCGGCCTGATCGCCAGCTTTCAGAAGGGCGGCTTGAGCGAAGTGGTGGCGTCGTGGGTAGGCCCGGGCCAGAATTTGCCCGTCAGCGCCGACCAGTTGGGTTCCGTGCTGGATCCTGGCGTCGTCAACGAGCTGTCCGCCAAGACCGGGCAGGACACCGATTCGGTGCTGGCGTCGCTGTCTTCGCTGCTGCCGCAATTGGTGGACAAGGCCACGCCGGAAGGCGAAGTGCAGCCCGGCCAGCAGTTCAACCCGACCGATCTGCTGGCGTCGCTGTCCGGCATGTTCGGCAACCGCGGCTAAGGGCGGCAAGGGGCTTTCCCCTCGCGCATGGCCTGCTTTCATCCGCCGTGTTGGCCAAGCCGGGTTCTGTTTGTTTCTTCCGGCATGGCATCTGTTGCGAATCGGCAAAAAAATGGCCAACTCCGAAGAGTTGGCCATTTGCTAAGCACTGTGCAATAAAGCGGAATTTGGTGGAGCCGGGGGGAATTGAACCCCCGTCCGCAAGCCCTCTGCAATCAGTTCTACATGCGTAGTCGATTTATTTAGTTTTAACTTTGGACTTAGCCAACCGACAGGCCGGACCAAAGCGATTCACGTAATTTAAATCTGAGCCGTGTGACCCCAGCGCAGACCGATTCCTTGTGAATGTCGCTGCTGCGGTTCGAGGGTTACCCCCCTAGGAAGTTGCCTTCCTCCGCCTGACCCAAGGACAGATCAGTGCAGCGGCTCACCGCTTAAGCGGCGAGAGCGAAACGCTCGTCGTTGGCGTTTGTAGTGTTTCCAGTGGTTTAACGAGCGAACTGGTGCTCGGCATGCCCTGAGTTGTTTCGCGACCCACGTCGAATCCGGATCGGCCCCAAGAACTTTCTATTGTACTGGTAATTGCCATAGCCTGCTGCACTGTCCGCCGCCCGTCGCCTGGGCGTGGTGCGGCGGACACAAATGGGCGTCAGGCGGCGTTCGCGCAAGCAGGTTTGGCCGACGGCAGCGTGCGCGACGCGAGCATCAGCGCAAGCGCCAGCGCGACTGAAATCGCCACGATCAAGGCTGCCGCCCAACCCAGCGAAGCCAGCCCGTACTGGTCAATCACATGGCCACCCACCACGGCTCCCAGCCCGATCCCGATGTTGGCACCCGATATATTCAGCGACGCCGCGAAGGCGGGCGCCTCGGGGGCCGCTTTCATCAAGCGCACATGGCAAACGATGAAAAGCGCCGCCTGCGCAATGCCCCACAGGCCCAGCGCCACGGCCAGCAGACCATGCGATTGCATCACCGGCGCCACAAATACCAGTCCCGCTGCCATCAGCGAGGAAAACAGGGCGGTGGCGCCCAGGGGGCTGCGGTCCACCATGCGGCCGCCCAGCGTGTTACCGATCAAGCCGACCGCCCCAAAGGCCATCATCGTCCAGCCGACAATCTGCCCATCAAAGCCCGCCAGCCGCTCCAGCATGTCCGCCAGATAGGTGTAGGCCGTGAACATGCCGGTAAACACCAGCAGCGACAGCACCACATGGCCCAGCACGATCGGATTGCGCAGGATGCGCAGTTGCGTGACCAATTTGACACTGTCAGCGCGGATTCGTGTGCTGGGAAAGGCCAGTAGCAACAGCAGGGCTTTAGCGAACGCCACGGCCGATAGTACCCAGAACGCCGCTCGCCAGCCGAATGCGTCCGAGATCAACACCCCGATCGGGATGCCAAACACGGTAGCCGCCACAATACCGAAAGCGACCATGGAAATCGCCCGGCCAGCGCGTGCTGGCCCCACCAGCTCAACGGCGGTTGCGCTGGCCAGTGACCAAAACACGGGCAAGACCAATGCGGGCACAAAGCGCGCCACGGCCATGACCCAGATGTTCGGCGCCAGGGCGGCAACCGCGTTTGAAACGCCGAACAACACCAGCACCCCGATGAATAGCCGCTTGCGTTCGACATTGGCCATCAATGCGGTCAGCAAGGGGCCGGTAGCGGCCACCGTAAAGGCGAACAGCGAAACGAGCAGGCCGGCCTGGGACACGGTGACCTGCAGGTCGCGGGCCAAGGCGGGCAACAATCCGACGATTAGGAATTCGGTGGTCAAAATCGTAAAACCGGCGGCAGAAAGTAGCAGGATGGGCAAAAGCATAGGCATTCCATGGGCGCGATGCCGAATGGCGTCGCGCGAGGGGGGCGTTGTCAGCGAAAAGGTCGTCGGTGCGCGCAAGCATTGGCCGCGCACGGTGCACGAAGGTGTTCAACCGTCGGCGTGGGGGGGAGTGGTTGCGGAGGCAGGCTCCGCAACACCGGCGTCTGCCGGATCGGCAATCGGGAAGTACCCGACCGCCTTGCATGGGTCACACTTTAAGGGACTTGGAAATCCGGATAAAGCGTGCAATTCCGGAAAGATTGTTCGTCGAGTGCAACTAATGGAGGCAGCTACCAGGCGCCACTAATTCGCGCCAGGCATTGGCACGCGGGACTGGCGGGACGAATCAGCACGACGAAATCAGTACGACGAATGGCAAGAGGGCCGGCGGACCGTTGCGGTCCGCCAAGCCTGGCGCCTTTAGCGCAGGTCGATGGGCAGCAACGGCTGGATGGCCGCCCAAAGTTCCTCAGGCGTATTGGCGCAGGTTTCCGCTTCCCAACTGATGATGTTGTCGTCTTCGCCCACGTAGCCATACGCCGCCGCAACGGCGGGCATGCCGGCGGCATGCGCAGCCTGAATGTCGCGCAGGTCGTCGCCCACGTAAACGCAACGATCGGTGGAAAAACCGGCTTCCCGCGCGGCATGCTGCAGCGGCAGCGGATGCGGCTTGGCATGGGCCGTGGTGTCGCCGCAGACAAGCACGGCGCTGTCGCGGGTCAGGTCCAGGAATTCGACGATGGGCAGCGTCAGGTAAGTGACTTTATTGGTGACGATGCCCCACGACATGCCCTGCCGGCGGATATCCGCCAGCAATTCCTCAATGCCGGGGAACAGCTTGCTGTGCACGGTGGAGTTGGCTGCGTAGTCTTCCAGAAACTGCAAGCGCGTCGGCTCATAGTCCGGATCGCCCGGCGCCAGGTCCAGGGCCACCCGAAGCAGGCCGCGCGCGCCTTGCGACGCGACGGGGCGCAGGGCTTCGAAAGGCATGGGTTCCAGACCACGGCGGGTACGCTGCTGATTGGCGGCGGCGGCCAGGTCGGGAGCGGTGTCGGCCAGGGTGCCGTCGAAATCGAACAGGATCAGGGCGCTCATTTGCGGGTAGCCATCAGGTAGTTGACCGAGGTGTCAGACGACAGTGAGTAAATCTGGGTAATTGGGTTGTATTCCATGCCGCGCATGCTTACGGGCTCCAGGCTGGCGGCGCGCGCCGCGGCGGACAGTTCGCTGGGCTTGATGAACTGGTCATAGCTGTGGGTGCCGCGCGGCAGCAGCCGCAGCACGTATTCCGCGCCGATGATGGCGAACAGGAAGGCCTTGGCGTTGCGGTTCAGGGTTGAAAAGAACACCCAGCCGCCCGGTTTCACCAGCGTGGAGCAGGCACGCACGATGGAAGCGGGGTCGGGCACATGCTCCAGCATTTCCATGCAGGTGACCACGTCATACTGGCCGGGCTGCTCGGCCGCCAGTTCTTCCACGGGCACTTTGCGGTATTCCACCTTCACGCCCGACTCCAGGCCATGCAGGCGGGCCACCTTGAGCGATTTGTCGGCCAGATCGATGCCAGTCACGTCCGCACCGCCGCGCGCCATCGCTTCAGACAGGATTCCGCCGCCGCAGCCGACGTCCAACACCTTTTTGCCGGCAAGGCTGCCCGCGCATTCCTGAATCCATTCCAACCGCAGCGGATTGATGGCGTGCAGCGGCTTGAACTCGCTTTCGGGATCCCACCAACGGCTGGCCAAGGCGCTGAACTTGTCGAGTTCAGCCTGATCAGCATTGACGGCAGGGCGGCCGGAGTCGTGAATTTGCGTGGTCATGGGAAGGTCCAGCGAAAGGCGACGCTATATATATAGAGGGGCCCGCCGCGCGTTGCCGGGCAGGCCACGCGCCAGGGCACCAGATTGGTGCGAAGCGGACGAAAAAAAGGGCCTCGCTATGCGAGGCCCCTTATTGTAGCTAGTCCGGCAATTACTTGCGGCTACCCACGATTTCGATTTCAACGCGACGGTTTTGGGCACGGCCCTCTTTCGTCTTGTTGGAAGCGATCGGGTTCAGCTCACCCTTGCCTTCCGTGTAGATACGGTTCGGGTCGATGCCCTTGCTGACCAGGTAGGTCTTGACCGAAGCGGCGCGGCGCTCGGACAGCTTCTGGTTGTAGGCTTCCGTGCCGATCGAGTCGGTGTGGCCAACAGCAATGATGGTTTCCAGCTCGATACCGCGAGCTTGCTGGGCGACTTGGTCCAGCAATTGACGGCCTTCGGGCTTCAGGGTCGACTTGTCGAAGTCGAAGAACGTGTCAGCATTGAACACGACCTTTGCCGCCATCGGGGCCGGCTTCGCCTTCTGTTGTGCAACCGGGACACCGTCGCAACCGGGGATACCGGTGGCAGGGGTCCAGAAAGCATCGCGCCAGCACAGTTCGTTCGTACCGTTTTTCCAAACGTCACCGAACGGGTTGCGCCAGTTGTCCACGGTTTGCGCGGAAGCTACACCAGAGGCCGTGACGGCGGCGAAGGCGAGCGCCAGAGCGAATTTGGAGGGTTTGTTCATGTTTCTCCTCGTTGAGCTTGAAGCTGGATAAGTGACTCGCAGCGAACCCCCGCCGCATATCAGGAAAACGGGGCCAGTATAGCAACGCCAAGAGCTGGTTCAAAGTATTAGCTACTGGGTTTCCTGCGTGCTGGAAACAATCTTAAGGCATTTGGGGGCCTTTGGCTTCCCTGGAGAGGCGCATTAATGCTGGATACGACGTTTTCGGCGCTCGTTCGGTTTCCCATGTTGGTTTTTGACAACAGGGCCGCAGGCCGCCATCGGGCGGCCAAAGAGGCGGCTTGATCAATAGGCCGGGTGAGCGCCTAGCGGGCTACTGCGGCAACCCCGCCAAACGGGAACGGAATCGAATGATAGAATTTCCTGTTTACCCGGCCCGGGTTCCTCCTTACACGATTCTGTCGTTATATATATGGATTCCTTTGCCAAGGAGACGCTTCCGGTTTCGCTGGAAGAAGAGATGCGCCGCAGTTACCTCGATTACGCGATGAGCGTGATCGTTGGGCGGGCGCTACCGGATGTGCGGGACGGGCTCAAACCCGTCCACCGGCGCGTGCTCTACGCGATGCATGAGCTGAACAACGACTGGAACCGCGCTTACAAGAAGTCAGCGCGTATCGTCGGGGACGTTATCGGTAAGTACCACCCCCACGGTGACCAGTCCGTATATGACACCATCGTTCGCATGGCGCAGGATTTCTCCATGCGCTACATGCTTGTCGACGGCCAGGGCAACTTCGGCTCCATCGACGGCGACAACGCCGCGGCGATGCGTTACACCGAAATCCGCCTGGCGAAGATCGCCCACGAATTGCTGGCCGACATCGACCAGGAAACGGTGGACTTCGGCCCCAACTACGACGGCAGCGAACAAGAACCGCTGCTGTTGCCGTCGCGCCTGCCCAACCTGCTGGTCAACGGCAGCTCGGGTATTGCCGTGGGCATGGCCACCAACATTCCGCCGCACAACCTCCAGGAAGTGGTGGACGGCTGCCTGTACTGCCTGCGCAATCCGGCCTGCACGGTCGATGAACTCATCGAGATCATCCCGGCGCCGGACTTCCCCACGGGCGGCATCATCTATGGCATGTCCGGCGTGCGCGAAGGCTATCGCACCGGTCGCGGCCGCGTCATCATGCGCGCCAAGACGCACTTCGAAGACATGGAAAAGGGCAACCGCCAAGCCATCGTCATCGACGCCATCCCCTACCAGGTCAATAAGAAGACGCTGCAGGAACGCATTGCCGAGCTCGTCAACGACAAGAAGATCGAAGGTATCTCCGATATTCGCGACGAGTCCGACAAGGACGGCATGCGCCTGGTCATCGAGCTCAAGCGCGGCGAAGTGCCCGAGGTTGTGCTGAACAACCTGTACAAGAACACGCAGTTGCAAGACACCTTCGGGATGAACCTGGTGGCGCTGGTCGATGGCCAGCCCCGCCTGCTCAACCTGAAGCAGATGATCGATTACTTCCTGCAGCATCGCCGCGAAGTGGTCACGCGCCGCACGGTGTTCCAACTGCGCAAGGCCCGCGAACGCGGCCACGTGCTGGAAGGTCTGGCCGTTGCGCTGGCCAACATCGACGATTTCATCACCATCATCAAGGCCGCGCCGACGCCTCCCGTCGCGCGCCAGGAATTGATGGCGAAGTCGTGGGATTCGTCGCTGGTGCGCGAGATGCTGTCGCGCGCCGACGGCGACACGCCGGGAGGCCGGGCGGCCTTCCGTCCGGACGACCTGGGCACCGAGTTCGGCCTGCAAGGCGACGGCATGTACCGCCTGAGCGATACGCAGGCTCAGGAAATCCTGAACATGCGCCTGCAACGCCTGACCGGGCTGGAGCAGGACAAGATCGTCGGCGAATACAAGGACATCATGTCCACCATCGCCGACCTGCTCGACATCCTGGCCCGCCCCGAGCGCATCACGACCATCATCAGCGACGAACTCCAGGCCATCAAGGCCGAGTTCTCGACGAACACCAAGGACTCGCGCCGTTCGGAAATCGAACTGAACGCGACCGAGCTCGACACCGAAGATCTGATCACGCCCACCGACATGGTCGTGACCCTGTCTCACGGCGGGTACATCAAGAGCCAGCCCCTGTCCGAATACCGCTCGCAAAAGCGTGGCGGACGCGGCAAGCAGGCCACGGCGATGAAGGAAAACGACTGGATCGACCAGTTGTTCATTGCCAACACGCATGACTACCTGCTCTGCTTCTCGAACCGTGGCCGCGTGTACTGGCTGAAGGTCTGGGAAGTGCCGCAGGGCACGCGCAACTCGCGCGGCAAGCCCATCGTGAACATGTTCCCGCTGGCTGACGGCGAGAAGATCACCGTGGTGCTGCCGGTCAAGGAATTCAGCGAAGATCACTACGTCTTCATGGCGACGTCGCGCGGCACGGTCAAGAAGACCCCGCTGTCCGACTTCTCCAACCCGCGCAAGGCCGGCATCATTGCCGTCGACCTTGACGATGGCGACTACCTGATCGGCGCAGACCTTACCGACGGTAAGCACGATGTCATGCTGTTCTCGGATTCGGGCAAGGCCGTGCGCTTTGACGAAAACGACGTGCGCCCTATGGGCCGCAACGCCCGTGGCGTGCGCGGCATGATGCTGGAAGAAACGCAGACCGTCATCGCGTTGCTGGTTGCCGGCGACGAAACGCAGACCGTGCTGACCGCCACCGAAAACGGATACGGCAAGCGCACCCCGATCGGCGAATACACCCGCCACGGTCGTGGCACGAAGGGCATGATCGCCATCCAGACCACCTCGCGTAATGGCAAGGTGGTGGGCGCGGTGCTGGTCAACCCGACCGACGAAATCATGCTGATCACCACCGGCGGCGTGCTGGTGCGTACCCGAGTCGCGGAAATCCGCGAAATGGGCCGTGCGACTCAAGGCGTCACGCTGATCAACGTTGATGACGGCAGCACGCTGTCCGGTGTGCGTCGTGTGGTGGAAAGCGATGCGGACGACGACGGTGAACTGGACGAAGACGTCCAGGCCGAAGGCGGCGCGACGGAAGGCGGCGACGACAGCAACGGCGCAGCGGACTCGACGGATTCGACGGAACCTACGGAGCAATAATGGCCCGCCCCTGGAACTTCTCGGCAGGCCCCTCGGCCTTGCCCGAGGTGGTATTGCAGCAAGCAGCAGCTGAGATGCTGGATTGGCATGGCAGTGGCATGTCGGTGATGGAAATGTCTCATCGCGGCAAGCACTTCGTGCAGATCTGCGACGAAGCTGAATCCGATCTGCGCGATCTTTTGGGCTTGCCCGCCGATTACGCAGTCATGTTCATGCAAGGCGGCGGTTCCGGGGAAAACGCCATCGTTCCCATGAATCTCATGGGGCGTCGCGGCACACCGGCCGCCGACTTCGTCGTGACGGGCCATTGGTCCAAGCGTTCCTACAAGGAAGCGGCCCGCTACGGCAGCACTCATGTCGCGGCAAGTAGCGAACAAGCCATCCAGCTGGATGGCCGCGAACAGGCGCCGCTGACCTGGGTGCCGCCGGTCGACTCCTGGAACGTGCGCAAGGAATCGGCCTACCTGCATCTGTGCAGCAACGAAACCATAGGCGGCGTCGAGTTCATGGACTGGCCCGACACCGCCGCGCTGGGCGCGCCGGACGTTCCGCTGGTGGTCGATGCGTCGTCGCATTTCCTGTCGCGTCCGATGGACGTGACGCGCTGCGGCATGGTGTATGCCGGTGCGCAGAAAAACGCTGGCCCGGCAGGCGTAACCATGGTCATCGCTCGCCGCGACCTGATCGGCCACGCCTTGCCAATCTGCCCGTCGGCGTTCGATTACGCCAACGTGGCCGCCGAGCATTCGCGCTACAACACGCCGCCCACGTTCGCGATCTACGTCGCGGGCCTGGTGTTCAAGTGGGTCAAGGCCAATGGCGGCGTGGCGGGCATGGAAGCCGCCAACAAGGCCAAGGCCGACCTGCTGTATGGCTATCTGGACAGCAGCAATTTCTACCGCAATCCCATTCATGCACCCGTGCGTTCGCGCATGAACGTGCCGTTTGTGCTGCGCGACGAATCGCTGAACGATGCCTTCCTGCAAGGCGCCGACGCAGCGGGTCTGACCCAGTTGAAAGGGCACAAGAGCGTGGGCGGCATGCGCGCGTCCATTTACAACGCCGTGCCCCTTGCCGGGGTGGCGGCGCTGGTCGAGTACCTGAAGGAATTCGAGCGCCGCTATGGATGACGATCTGCAGCGCAAGCTGCGCCCCTTGCGCGAACGCATTGATGCGTTGGATGCGCAAATTCTTGATCTCTTGTCGCAGCGCGCCAGTGCCGCGCTGGAAGTGGGCGAGGCCAAGCACGCGGCACAAGCCGACGGGCCGGTCTTGCGCCCCGAGCGCGAGGCCGAGGTCATCCGCCGTTTGCAGCAGATCAACCCCGGCCCTTTCCCGAATGCGGGCGTGGCGTCGGTGTGGACCGAGATCATCTCGGCCTGCCGTGGTCTGGAGCGCGGCATGACCGTTGCCTATCTTGGCCCGCAAGGCTCGTTTTCCGAGCAGGCCGCGCTGGAGCATTTCGGCCACGCCGTGCAGAAACTGCCGTGCGTCTCGTTCGATGAGGTGTTTCGCGCGGTTGAGGCCGGCCAGGCTGATGTGGGCATGGTGCCGGTGGAAAATTCCACCGAAGGCGCAGTCAACCGCAGCCTGGACCTGCTGCTGAACACCCCGCTGACCATTCTGGGTGAGCGTTCGCTGGTGATCCGCCATTGCCTGATGTCGCAATCGGGCAGCATGGAAGGCGTCAAGACCATCTCGGCGCATCCGCAGGCGCTGGCCCAGTGCCAGGGCTGGCTGACGCGCAACTATCCTGATGTGGACCGCGTCGCGGCGTCCAGCAATTCCGAAGCGGCGCGCGCCGCGGCGGGGGACCCGACCATCGCTGCAATCGCCGGCGAAGTGGCCGCGCCCGCCTGGAATCTTGAGGTGATTGCGTCCGGCATCCAGGACGATCCGCACAACCGCACTCGCTTCCTGGCCATCGGCAACATCCAGCCGTTGGTCAGTGGCAAGGACAAGACCAGCCTGATCCTGGCCGTGCCCAACCGCGCGGGCGCCGTGTACGAAATGCTGGCGCCGCTGGCGGCCAACGGCGTGTCGATGACGCGCTTCGAGTCGCGCCCCGCGCGCACCGGCCAATGGGAATATTATTTCTACGTAGACGTGCTGGGTCACCGCAATGATCCGAACGTTGAGCGCGCCCTTGCCACGTTGCAGGCGCAGGTTGCCTACCTGAAGGTGCTGGGTTCCTACCCGGCGCCGTGAGTCCACAACATGACCACCGCATCCAAGCCCCTCGTTGCCCCCGCGCACGTCAGCGCCATCGCGCCGTATCAGGCGGGCAAGCCCATTGAAGAACTGGCCCGTGAATTCGGGCTGGACCCGGCCAGCATCGTGAAGTTGGCCTCCAACGAAAACCCGCTGGGCATGCCCAAGTCGGCGCGCGCGGCCATGCTGGCCGCGGCCGAGTCCCTGGCCCGTTATCCGGACCCCAATGGATTTGATCTGAAGGCGGCGCTGGCCGAGCGTTACGGCGTGCCGATGAACTGGATCACCTTGGGCAATGGCTCGAACGACATCCTGGAGATCGCGGCGCTGGCCTTGCTGGAGCCGGGTTCGTCAGCGGTGTACGCGCAGCATTCGTTCGCGGTCTACCGCTTGGCCACGCAAGCGCGCGGCGCGCGCCACATCGTGGTGCCGGCCAAGGACTATGGTCATGATCTGGATGCCATGTTCGACGCCATCGCCGACGACACGCGTCTGCTTTTCATTGCCAACCCTAACAATCCCACGGGCACCTTTGTGTCGGGCGATAAGGTCACGTCGTTCCTGGAGCGTGTGCATGCCGCCCACGGCGACCGCGTCACCGTCGTGCTGGACGAGGCCTACAACGAATACCTGGATCCGGAATACCGTTTCGACAGCACCGCGCTGGCGCGCCGTTTTCCGAACCTGATCATCTCGCGCACCTTCTCCAAGGCCTATGGGCTGGCGGGGCTGCGCGTGGGCTTCTCGGTGTCGCAGCCGCCGCTGACTGACTTGCTGAATCGTGTGCGTCAGCCGTTCAACGTCAACACGCTGGCGCAGGCTGCCGCGATTGCCGCACTGGGCGACACCGCATACCTGGAAGAAGCCTATGCGTCGAACAAGTCGGGCAAGGCGCAACTGTGCGCCGCATTTGACCGCCTTGCGCTGCGCTACGTGCCCAGCTACGGTAATTTTGTGCTGGTGCATGTGGGCGATGCGCCCCGCATCAATCTGGAATTGCTCAAGCGCGGCGTGATCGTGCGCCCCGTGGCGGGTGACGGTCTGCCGGAATGGTTGCGCGTGTCGATCGGCCTGCCCGAAGAGAACGCCCGCTTTATTGATGCCCTGACCGACATTCTGGCCACATGAACGACGCGTTACCTTCTACCGATCAGGGGGCCGCTGGCCCCCTGATTCCTGTATTGGCCGTGGTGGGCGTTGGCCTGATCGGCGGGTCGTTCGCCGCGGCGTTGCGTCGGGCAGGGCAGGTGGGCCGTGTGCTGGGGGTTGGGCGCAACGCGGCGTCGCTGGCTAGGGCGGTCGAACTGGGCCTTATTGATGAGGCTGTCAGCGCCGAAGACGCTGCGGCGCGCGCTGATCTGGTCCTGTTGTCCACGCCGGTTGGCGGCCTGAAAAACGTGTTGTCGAGAATGCTGCCCCACCTGGGCGCGGCCACCGTGGTGACCGACGCGGGCAGCACCAAGGCCGAAGTCGTCGACGCCGCGCGTGAGGCGCTGGGCGAGCGGGTCGGATGCTTCGTGCCCGGTCATCCGATCGCAGGCGCCGAGCGCACGGGTCCCGAGGCCGCTGATGCCAAGCTCTACGCCGGCCGCACGGTCATCCTGACGCCGCTTGCCGAGAACAGCGCCGCGGCCATCAACCAGGTGCGCCGAGCATGGCAGGCCTGCGGCGCGAGCGTGATCGATATGGATGCTGGCGCGCACGACCGTGTGCTGGCGTCTGTCAGCCATCTGCCCCACCTGCTGTCGTCGGTCTATATGGAGCAGGTGGCCACGGCCGCTGACGCCCGCACCCGGCTTGACCTCGCGGGCAGTGGTTTTCGTGATTTCACGCGCATCGCGGCGGGCTCGCCGGAGATGTGGCGCGATATTTTCCTATCCAATCGCGATGCGATGCTGGCCGAGCTTGCCGACGTGCGCGCCGTGCTGGATCGTGCCGAACGCGCCATTGCCGACGGCGATGACGTGACGTTGCTGGCATTGCTGGATACGGCGGCGCAAGCGCGCCGTAACTGGCGCAAGGAGTAGCTGAAATGGGCGCTTTGCCTTATCTGGACCTGCCGTGTGTGCGCCAAGCGCAGGGTGTGATGGCCTTGCCGGGTTCCAAGAGCATTTCCAATCGCGTGTTGCTGCTGTCGGCAATTGCCGAGGGCGCCACCACGATTACCGGGCTGCTGGATTCCGACGATACGCGCGTCATGCTTGGCGCCTTGCGTCAGTTGGGCGTGCAGGTATCCGAACTGGATGCCGGCAGTGTCACCGTGCAGGGCGTGCAGCGGTTCCCGGTCGAAAGTGCCGATCTTTTCATGGGTAACGCTGGCACGGCGATACGTCCCCTGACTGCCGCGCTGGCGCTCATGGGCGGGGATTACCGCCTGTCGGGCGTGCCGCGCATGCATGAACGACCCATCGGCGATCTGGCGGACGCTTTGAATGCACTGGGTGCCCGTATTGATTACCTGGGGCAGCCGGGCTATCCGCCGTTGCATATTGGCCGCGGCCAGATCTCGGACGACGCGGTGGCGCGCGTACAGGGTTCGGTGTCCAGCCAGTTCTTGACCGCCTTGCTGCTGGCGGCGCCATTGCAGGCCGGCCTTAGCGGTAAACCGGTGACGATTGAGGTGGTAGGCGAACTGATCTCCAAACCTTACATTGAGATCACGCTAAATCTGATGGCACGCTTTGGTGTGCAGGTGCGGCGCGATGGCTGGAGCCGTTTTGTGATCGACGGCGGCGCAGGCTATCGCAGCCCAGGGCAGATTGCGGTGGAAGGCGATGCCTCGACGGCGTCCTACTTTTTGGCGCTTGGTGCGATCGGCGGCGGCCCGTTGCGAGTAACGGGTGTGGGCGCTGACAGCATTCAGGGCGACGTCGCGTTTGCCGATACGTTGGCGCAAATGGGGGCCAACGTGGCCTACGGTCCTGACTGGATCGAGGTTACCGGAGTTCGCGTGGCCGACGGCGCTCGCCTGAAGGCCTTCGACACGGATTTCAATCTGATCCCGGACGCCGCCATGACCGCCGCGGCGCTGGCGCTCTATGCCGACGGCCCCTGCCTGTTGCGCAACATCGGCAGCTGGCGCGTGAAGGAAACCGATCGCATTCACGCCATGCAGACCGAGCTTGAAAAGCTGGGCGCGCAGGTGGAATCGGGGCCGGATTGGCTGCGAGTCATTCCGCCCTCGCAGGACGCCTGGCGCGATGCGCACATCGGCACCTGGGATGACCACCGCATGGCGATGTGTTTCTCATTGGCCGCGTTCGGGCCGGCGGCGGTTCGGATTATGGATCCCGGTTGCGTCAGCAAGACGTTCCCGGGTTATTTTGATGTTTACAGCAGCCTGGTCTCGGCTTAGCGCACTGCCCACATGAATTCGACTTCCCCGACCGACTCTTCAGTCTCCGTCATCACGATTGACGGCCCCACCGCATCCGGAAAGGGCACGGTAGCGCATCGCGTCGCCAAGGCGCTGGGCTGGGCTGTCCTGGACAGCGGCGCGTTGTACCGCCTGACCGCCTTGGCCGCTCTCAAGCAAGGCGTGTCCGCCGACGACGAACCCGGCGTAGCGCGTGTGGCCGAAACTCTGGATGTGCGCTTCGACGGCCCGCATGTGTATCTGGCGGGTGTGGATGTGGGCCACGACATCCGTCGTGAGGAAGTCGGCAATTTTGCTTCCCGCGTGGCGGCATTTCCCGGTGTGCGACTAGCCTTGCTTGAGCGCCAGCGTGCCTTTCGGCTGCCGCCTGGGCTGGTCGCGGACGGTCGCGACATGGGCACCGTGGTGTTCCCCGATGCGTCCCTTAAGGTGTTCCTGGTTGCCGACGTGGTGGCCCGGGCGGAGAGGCGGCGTAAGCAGTTGATCGAAAAGGGAATTTCTGCTAATCTAGACGACCTTCTGCGAGACATGCGCGAGCGAGACGCCCGCGATACCGAACGCGCCACGGCGCCGCTGGCTCCCGCAGCAGACGCACACGTGCTGGATTCGTCTGATTTGACGATTGCAGAAACGGTGCAGGCAATACTGGATTTTTGGCAGCAGGCTGGCAATAAAGCAAGTAACTCAGGCAAATAGCTTAGGCAAGCAGCTTAGGCAAGCAGCTTAGGCAAATAGCCCGGGCGACGGCTGATTTACCAGAATTTGCGCTGCAAAATCGCCCGGACAGTGCAACGTGTAACGAACGTGCAAGGTCCGGGCCAAGTTTTACTTGATTAGGCCCTGTCCTAGCCAGGCGCAACCCCCACGGGCCACCCCGCAGGGCAAACCGGCAGGCAGGTATTTTGACTCCACTGTGGCGGGCAATCCGCTGCGGTGTGTTCTTAACGGCCATTTCGGCCCAATGGATTTCAACCCCATGTCTTCCGTTTCCACTACCGCCACCGGCGGCGAAAGCTTCGCCGACCTTTTCGCACAAAGCCTCAAGAGCCAGGACATGAAGTCCGGCGAGGTCATCAGCGCCGAAGTCGTGCGCGTCGACCATAATTTCGTCGTCGTCAACGCCGGCCTGAAGTCCGAAGCGCTGATCCCCCTGGAAGAGTTCCTGAATGACCAGGGCGAGCTCGAAGTGCAACCCGGCGATTTCGTCTCGGTGGCCATCGATTCCCTGGAAAACGGCTACGGCGACACCATCCTGTCGCGTGACCGCGCCAAGCGCCTGTCGGCCTGGCTGCAGCTGGAAAAGGCCCTGGAAAACGGCGAACTGGTTACCGGCACCATCACCGGCAAGGTGAAGGGCGGCCTGACCGTCATGACCAACGGCATCCGCGCGTTCCTGCCGGGTTCGCTGGTGGATCTGCGTCCGGTCAAGGACACCACCCCGTACGAAGGCAAGACCCTCGAATTCAAGGTCATCAAGCTCGACCGCAAGCGCAACAACGTTGTGCTGTCGCGTCGCCAGGTGCTGGAAGCCAGCATGGGCGAAGAGCGTCAAAAGCTGCTCGAAACCCTGCACGAAGGTGCCGTGGTCAAGGGCGTGGTCAAGAACATCACCGACTACGGCGCGTTCGTTGATCTGGGCGGCATCGATGGCCTGCTCCACATCACCGACATGGCATGGCGTCGTGTGCGTCACCCGTCCGAAGTCCTGCAAGTGGGTCAAGAAGTCGAAGCCAAGGTCCTCAAGTTCGACCAGGAAAAGAGCCGCGTCTCGCTGGGCGTCAAGCAACTGGGCGAAGATCCGTGGGTGGGCCTGGCTCGCCGCTACCCGCAAGGCACCCGCCTGTTCGGTAAGGTCACGAACCTGACCGACTACGGCGCGTTCGTTGAAGTCGAAGCCGGCATCGAAGGCCTGGTTCACGTCTCCGAAATGGACTGGACCAACAAGAACGTCGACCCGCGCAAGGTTGTTACCCTGGGCGAAGAAGTCGAAGTCATGGTCCTGGAAATCGACGAAGACCGTCGTCGTATCTCGCTGGGCATGAAGCAGTGCCGTCAAAACCCGTGGGAAGAGTTCGCCACGAACTTCAAGCGCGGCGACAAGGTCCGCGGCGCCATCAAGTCGATCACCGACTTCGGCGTGTTCGTCGGCCTGCCTGGCGGCATCGACGGCCTGGTTCACCTGTCCGACCTGTCGTGGACGGAAACGGGCGAAGAAGCCGTGCGCAACTTCAAGAAGGGCGACGAGATCGAAGCCGTGGTTCTGGGCATCGATACCGACAAGGAACGCATCTCGCTGGGCATCAAGCAGCTGGAAGGCGACCCCTTCAACAACTTCGTCGCCACGTTTGACAAGGGCGCGGTTGTTCCGGGCACCATCAAGTCCGTCGAAGCCAAGGGCGCCGTGGTTACGCTGTCCGTGGACGTTGAAGGTTACCTGCGCGCTTCCGAGATCTCCTCGGGCCGCGTTGAAGATGCCACCACCGTGCTGAACGCCGGCGAAAACATCGAAGCCATGATCGTCAACATCGACCGCAAGACGCGTTCGATCCAACTGTCGATCAAGGCCCGCGACAACGCCGAAACCGCCGATACGATCCAGCGCATGTCCGACGCCAGCGCTTCGTCCGGCACCACCAACCTCGGCGCGCTGCTGAAGGCCAAGCTGGACCAACAGCGCAACGACGGTTAATTCGTGACCAAGTCGGAGCTGATCGCCGCCTTGGCGGCCCGCTATCCTCAGCTGGCCGCCCGCGACACCGATTACGCCGTCAAGACCGTGTTGGATGCAATGACCCAGGCCCTGGCCTCGGGTCAGCGCATCGAGATCCGCGGCTTTGGCAGCTTTTCGTTGTCGCAGCGGTCTCCCCGCATCGGTCGCAATCCGAAATCTGGCGAACAAGTGCTGGTGCCTGGCAAACAGGTGCCGCACTTCAAGGCAGGCAAGGAATTGCGCGAGCGGGTTGACCTGGTCGGCGGCAACGATGAGGACGCCCAGTCTTCTGAGTCGGGTGAGCCGATGACGTCAATGGCAAGTTTGCACGCCATGCACTGACGAGTCGGCTAGTAAGGCTGCCTACGGGCAGATCGGACCGAGAACAGGCCCCTTGAGAAATCAAGGGGCTTTGTTTTTTTCCTTGGACGGTTAAGACGTCGCTTACAATTGACCGTCTTGAATCTCTGGAGCATGCGTCATGCGCTATCTCGTCTGGGCCCTGCGATTGCTCGTGTTTATTGCGGTATTGATGTTCGCCTTGAAGAACACCGATCCGGTTGCCGTGAAGTTCTACGCGGACTACGTCGTGCAAGACGTGCCGCTGATCGTCGTGATGCTGGTTGTGTTTGTGGCTGGCGCCTTGTTCGGCCTGTTGTTGACCGTGCCTGCCGCCATGCGTCGCCGCCGCGAAGCCATACGCTTGCGCCGCGAGCTGGACCGCGTCCAGGCCGCCGTCAACGGCACCACGCCCGTCGTGCCGCCCGAAGCCGTTGCACCGATGTCGCCGCTCTGATGGCGAGCCAAACACCGCAAGTCCCGCATTCCGCACTGAATTACCGCAAGAGCCCGAACCGTGGATTTTGAACCTTGGTGGTTGATTTTCGTGCCGGTGTTGTTCGCGCTGGGCTGGCTGGCCGCGCGTTTCGATATCCGGCAGATGCTTCGGGAAACCCGCAGCCTGCCTGACTCCTATTTCCGCGGGCTGAATTTCCTGCTCAATGAAGAGCCGGATCGCGCAATCGACGCCTTTGTCGAAGTCGCCAAGCTGGACCCGGAAACCACAGAGCTGCACTTCGCATTGGGCAGCCTGTTCCGCCGGCGCGGAGAAATGGAGCGCGCCATCCGCGTGCACCAAAGCCTGCTCAGCCGTTCCGACCTGCCCGACGCCGAGCGCGAGCACGCCCAGCATGAACTGGCCCAGGACTTTCTCAAAGCCGGCATGCTGGACCGCGCTGAAAGTGGTTTCGAGCAGTTGAAGGACACGCGCTACGCTCTGCCGGCCCTGCGTTCCCTGATTCGCATCTTTGAGTCCGAGCACGATTGGCCGCGCGCCATCGAAGCCGTCAAGACCTTGCAGGGCCTGGTCGACGAGCCGGTGCCGCAAATCGTGCACTACTACTGCGAACAGGCGCAGACCGCGCTGTCGGCCAAGCCCGCGGATGTGGATGCGGCACACAAGGCGCTGGACGCCGCCGACCACGCCTTGTCGACCACCGATACCTCGGTGGGCAAGGGCGCCATGGTGCGCACCGCCATGCTGCGCGCCCGCCTGGCATTGCTTGAGCAGGACCCGAAGCGCGAGCGGCTCTATCTGGAATCGGTCATGACCGACGCGCCTGAATTCGCGGGGCTGGTCGCCGAACAATTGCTGGCGAACTATCGCGCCGCCAATCAGATCGAGGCAGGCCTGGATTTCCTGCTGAAGCAGTATCAGCGCCACGCCTCGTTGGACCTCTTCAACGTGGTGTTCCGCGAATTGCGCGCGCAGCAGGGGTCGGAGGTGGCATGGACGTTTGCGCGCGGCGCATTGCGCAGTCATCCGTCCTTGCTGGGCCTGGACCGTCTGTTGGAAGCCGAACTGGCCAATCCGGAAGGTGGCGCCGAAAAGGGGCCGGTGCCCGGCGCCGACCTGACGCTGCTGCGCAGCCTGATTCACAAGCATACGCAACGACTGGACCGCTATGCGTGCCGCAGTTGTGGTTTTCAAGCGCGTCGTTTTTATTGGCAATGTCCCGGCTGCAACGCCTGGGAGACCTATGCGCCGCGCCGCCTGGAAGAACTTGAATGAAGCCTTTCCCCGCCGAAGCCATTTCGCAAAGCCGCGTCCTAGTGGTTGGCGACGTGATGCTGGACCGCTACTGGTTCGGTGAAGTCGAACGCATCTCGCCGGAAGCGCCCGTGCCCGTGGTGCGCGTTGCGCGCCGTGAAGACCGCCTGGGTGGCGCCGCCAACGTAGCGCGCAACGTTGCGGCGCTGGGCGGCCAGGTGACGTTGGTGGGCGTGCTGGGCGAAGATGAGGCGGGCGACAGCATTCGCCGCCTGTCCGCCGAGGCCGGCATCCATGCCGACCTGATTGCCGACCCGTCCTTGCACACCACGCTGAAGATGCGCGTGCTGGGCCGCCAGCAACAATTGCTGCGCGTGGATTTCGAGCAGCATCCCGAACCTGCCGCCTTGGATAGCGTGGACGCCGCGCTGGCCCGGCATCTGGCCAACCATGATGTGGTGGTGCTGTCGGACTATGCCAAGGGCGTGCTGACGCGCGTCGAATCTCTCGTGTCCATGGCCCGCCATGCCGGCATTCCAGTGCTCGTGGACCCCAAGGGCGACGACTATTCGCGCTATCGTGGCGCGACGCTGGTCACCCCTAACCGGGCGGAAATGCAGCAAGCCGTGGGCCGCTGGAATTCCGAAGCTGAATTGACCGACCGCGCGCAACGCTTGCGCGCCAATCTTGATCTTGAAGCCTTGCTTGTGACGCGTTCCGAGCAAGGTATGACGTTGTTTACCGATGCGGGACGCGACCACATCGACGCGCAGGCGCACGAAGTGTTTGATGTGTCCGGCGCGGGCGATACGGTGTTGGCCACCCTGGCGGTCTCACGCGCCATTGGCCTGCCCTGGGCCGAGTCGATGGGCTGGGCCAACAAGGCCGGCGGCATCGCCGTGGGCAAGCTGGGCACGTCCGTCGTCACCGCCGCGGAATTGGCAGGAGAAACCTCATGATCGTCGTAACCGGAGCCGCGGGCTTCATTGGCAGCAACCTGGTGCGCGGACTCAACCGCCGCGGCATCCATGACATCATCGCGGTTGACGATCTGACCGAGGGCGACAAGTTCGTCAATTTGGTCGATTGCCAGATCGCCGACTACATGGACAAGGACGACTTCCGCCGCCGCGTTGCCGACGGAAGTTTGCCCGAGGTGCGTGCGGTGCTGCATCAAGGTGCGTGCTCGGACACCACCGAGCGCAACGGCCGTTACATGATGGACAACAATTACCGCGTCACGCTTGAACTGTTCGAGTTCTGCCAGGCGCGTCGCATTCCGTTCCTGTACGCCTCGTCCGCCGCCGTCTATGGCGCGTCGTCGGTGTATGTGGAAGACCCGGCCAACGAAGGGCCGTTGAACGTCTACGGCTATTCCAAGCTGCTGTTCGACCAGGTGCTGCGCAAGCGCATGGGCAGCCTGACCGCGCAAGTCGTGGGCCTGCGTTATTTCAACGTGTACGGGCCACACGAACAGCACAAGGGCCGCATGGCCTCGGTGGCGTTCCACAACATGAACCAGTTCCTGGAGCACGGCCACGTGCGGCTGTTCGCGGGCTGGGACGGTTATGTAGATGGTGGCCAAAGCCGCGACTTCATCTCGGTCGAAGACGTGGTGGCGGTCAATCTGCACTTTCTCGATCACCCCGAGCAATCCGGTATTTTTAATTGCGGCACGGGGCGGGCGCAGCCCTTCAACGATGTGGCCGCGGCCGTCGTGAACACATTGCGCGGCGAGAACGGAGACGCTGAACTGAGCTTGGCGCAGTTGGTTGAGCTGGACCTGATCCGCTATATCCCGTTCCCCGATGACCTCAAGGGACGCTACCAAAGCTATACGCAGGCCGATGTGTCGCAACTGCGGGCGGCCGGCTTTCAGGCGCCGATGCGCGACGTGCAGACCGGCGTGGCCGAATACGTTCGGTATTGGCGCGCGCGGGGCTGACCCGGATATTACGCCCCGCCAGCAAGACACAAGCCACCCTTTGAGGTGGCTTTTTCTTGCCTGACGGCTGATGCGCCCACGTAGTTTCCGAGGTGGATCATTTCATTCACTGCCCGGCCCAAGAGCGGGGCGGGGAGCCATGATCCGGGTGTGGCTCGGCATCTGCCGCGCCCTTTCTTTCCGGAGACTTTCCATGATCGCTTTTCCCGTACCCGCCATCGCTCGGCGCCGCCTGACCATGCCTTGGCACAACGTCCATGCCCGGCAGATGGCCGCGCGTGCGCAAGGCGCGCGCCGTCCGCTGCTGCACACCTTGGGTGCGCTCCTGCTTATTGCCGGCTTGGGCTTCTCGGCACCTGAAGCGCGGGCCCTGGATGTGAACCAGGCAAACGCGCAGCAATTGGAAACCATCCGCGGAATCGGTCCCCGCACGGCCGAGATCATCATTACCGAACGCGAGCGGGGCGGGCGCTTCGATTCGTTCGAGGATCTGGCCGAGCGGGTGCGCGGCATCGGCGAAAAGAAGGCACAGGCGCTGAAGGCGGCGGGATTGGAGGTCGGTGAAGGGGATGCCGCGGCCAATGCCGCCGCGGCGTCGAGTGCAGCCGCCGCCACTGCACCAGGCGCCGCCGCCGGCAAGCCGCCATCCCAGCCCGCCAACCGTCCGGCAACCGGTAAAACCGCGACCCCGCCGCCCAGTCGGCCCTGACGGTAGCCTGCTGCCTGGGAACCCCTGGCGCGAGCGCGGCTTTTGCCCGCGCTCGCCGTCGGGCAGAGTTATGATCCTTCGCATGACTACTACCTACCCCACTATCGAGCAGACCGTCGGCAATACGCCTTTGGTGCGTTTGCAGCGCATTCCTGGTGCCGCGGGTGACGCGCGTGGCAACGTCATCCTGGCCAAGCTGGAAGGCAATAACCCCGCCGGTTCCGTCAAGGACCGCCCGGCCTTGTCGATGATCCAGCACGCAGAAGCGCGTGGTGACATCAAACCGGGCGATACCCTTATCGAAGCCACCAGCGGCAACACCGGCATCGCCCTGGCCATGGCGGCCGCGATGAAGGGCTACCGCATGATTCTGATCATGCCGGACAACCTGTCGGTGGAACGCCGTGCGGCCATGGCGGCTTATGGCGCCGAACTGATCCTGACTCCGGCCGACAAGGGCGGCATGGAGTATGCGCGCGACCTGGCCACCGAGATGCAGGCGGACGGCCGGGGCGTGGTGTTGGACCAATTCGCCAACCCCGATAATCCGCGTGCGCATGTGGAATCCACCGGTCCGGAACTGTGGACGCAAACCGAGGGGCGCATCACGCACTTTGTCAGCGCCATGGGTACCACGGGCACCATCATGGGGGTGTCGACCTACCTTAAGTCGCGCAATCCGGCGGTCCAGATCGTCGGGGCGCAGCCGGCGGAAGGCTCGCAGATTCCCGGCATCCGGAAGTGGCCCGAAGCCTACTTGCCGAAGATATTTGACCGCAGCCGTGTGGATGCCTACGAATCCATCGAACAATCCGAAGCCGAAATCATGGCACGCCGGCTGGCGGCGGAAGAGGGCATCTTTGGCGGCATCTCGTCCGCTGGCGCGCTGGTCGCCGCCTTGCGCGTGGCCGAGCGCGTCAATGACGCCACCATCGTGTTCATCGTGTGCGACCGCGGCGACCGCTATCTGTCGACGGGCGTCTTCAACTGAGCCTGCCTTGCTTCGGGCCGCACGCCCACGGCACATCGCCCCGTTCAAGACGGGGCGATGTTGTCTTCAAGCCGGGGAATCAGCGGGAAGCCAATCAGCGCGCCACGCGCGTTTCGATCTCATAGGCCAGGTCCGCTACCGACGTGGCGTAGAAATAGCTGCGGTTGTACTTGGTCAAGGCGAAGAAGTTCGGCGTGCCCACACGGTATTGCGCCGTGCCCCGCGCTTCCTCGACCAGGTCCACAACGCCCAAGGGCTGGCTGCTCCAGCCCGCGCTGGACGCGCCCGGCTGCAGGCGCGCGCCAGCCGCCGTCAGCGTGCTCCAGCTTTGCTTGGGTTCCAGCCCGCCGTCAACCAGCGGGGTGGGATCGGCCGGCAGCACCACGGGCGCGAACACCGGCAGGCCGCGTTGCCAGCCATGCTGGGCCAGGAAGCTGCCCACCGACATGACGGCGTCCTGCGTGTTGCTCGTCAGGTTGATATGGCCGTTGTCGTCGCCGTCCACCGCGTAATGCATGATGCTGGTCGGCATGAACTGCGGCATGCCGATGGCGCCCGCATACGAGCCTTGCGTTTCAAGTTCCAGCTTGTCTTTCATGACCAGCGTCAGGAAATCCGCCAGTTGGCCCCGGAACATCGTGGCGCGTTCGGGCTTGTTGGGATCGGGGTAATCAAAGGCGAGCGTGGCTAGCGCATCCAGTACCCGGAAATTGCCCATGTTGCGGCCGTACAGGGTTTCAACGCCGATGATGGACGCGATGATTGGCGCCGGCACGCCGAAGCGTTGGGCCGCCTGATTGAGCAGGTCGCGGTTTTCGTTGTAGAAGTCCACGCCCCAACTGATTCGTTTCGGCTCCACGAAGCGCGAGCGGTAGGTCAGCCAGCTACGCCAGATTTTCTTGCCCGGTGGTGACGGCGCAATCAAGCGCGACACCGTGGCGTTATAGCGCGAGCTCTCAAGCGCCTTGACCATCGGGTCCAGCGGCAGTTGGCGCTCGGCCGCCAGTTCTTCGACAAAGCTGCGCACTTCCGGGCGTAGCGCACCGGTGGCGGTCAGCGTGGCGGGGGCGTCGTCCGGCAGTTCGGAGCCGGGGGTCG
Source organism: Achromobacter spanius (assembly GCF_003994415.1). NCBI lineage: Bacteria > Pseudomonadati > Pseudomonadota > Betaproteobacteria > Burkholderiales > Alcaligenaceae > Achromobacter > Achromobacter spanius. The sequence continues at coordinate 1,759,185 of NZ_CP034689.1, forward strand.
GCGTGGTGGGTCCGATGCGGATGGCGGTGTTGGCGGAGGCGGCCGCGGGTTGGGCCGAAAGCGAATTTGGAGCGGTGGGAGCGGTGGTGGAGCAGCCCGCCAGCAGGGCGGAGAGTGTTCCGAGTTGCAGTAATCGCCGACAGATGAACATAATCTTCCTTATGGAGACCATGTATCTTACCCACCCGACATGCCGCTTGCATGAAATGGGCAGTTGGCACCCCGAAAGCCCGCAGAGGCTGGACGCCATTTCCGACCAGTTGCTGGCCAGTGGCTTGATGCCCTATCTGGACGATCGGCAGGCGCCCCAGGCGTCGCGCCACGACCTGTTGCGGGTGCACACCGTCCAGTATCTGGACAGTTTGCGCGAACATACGCCGGACCAAGGGTATTACCCAATCGATCCGGACACGCTGATGAATCCCCACACCTATGAAGCCGCCCTGTATGCGGCGGGCGCGGGCGTGGCGGCGGTGGATGCGGTGATTGGCGGTGAAGCCCGCACGGCGTTCTGCGCGGTGCGTCCGCCTGGCCATCATGCTTGCCGCTCGCAGGCCATGGGGTTCTGCTTCTTGAACAACGTGGCGATCGCGGCGCGCCATGCGCTGGAGTTCCACGGCCTGTCGCGGGTGGCCATCGTTGACTTCGATGTGCACCACGGCAACGGTACCGAAGACGTCTTTGCGGGCGACGAGCGGGTGCTGATGTGCAGCTTCTTCCAGCATCCGCTCTTCCCCAACAGCGGCACGGACCAGCCCGCGGCCAACATGGTGAACGTGCCCGTGGCCGCCTACACGGTGGGGGCCGCGGTCAGGACCATCGTCACGGATACCTGGTTGCCCAGGCTGGAGGCCTATCGCCCGGAATTGATCCTGGTGTCGGCGGGATTCGACGCCCACCGCGAGGACGATATGGGGCAAATGGGGCTAGTGGAAGCCGACTACGCCTGGATCACCGAGCAGATTGTCGAGGTGGCGGAACGGCATAGCCAGGGCCGGATCGTCAGCACGCTGGAAGGCGGTTACAACTTGTCAGCACTGGGGCGTAGCGTGGTTGCGCATATACGAGCGCTGGCGAAGCTGTAGAATCAGGAAAAAATTGTGCAATGCGATCCCGGCGCATGCCGGGTATTTATTTCCATTTGGAGGCAGCGGGATGAAGGTGTTGGTACCTGTCAAGCGCGTCGTTGACTACAACGTCAAGGTGCGCGTCAAGTCGGATCAAACTGGCGTGGATATCGCCAATGTGAAGATGTCCATGAACCCCTTTGACGAAATCGCCGTCGAAGAAGCGACCCGGCTCAAAGAGAAGGGTGCCGTCGCTGAAGTCGTGGCGGTTTCTTGCGGCGTTGCGCAATGCCAGGAGACGCTGCGCACCGCCATGGCCATTGGCGCCGATCGCGGCGTGCTGGTTCAGACGGACGCCGAACTGCAGCCGCTGGCCGTGGCCAAGCTGTTGAAGGCCTTGGTCGACAAAGAGCAGCCGCAATTGGTGATCCTGGGCAAGCAAGCCATCGACGACGACGCCAATCAAACCGGCCAGATGCTGGCCGCGCTGCTGGACTGGCCGCAAGCCACGTTCGCCAGCAAGGTTGAACTGGCCGACGGCAAAGTCACTGTCACTCGCGAAGTGGACGGCGGCCTGGAAACGTTGACGCTGACGTTGCCGGCTATCGTGACCACCGACTTGCGCCTGAACGAGCCGCGTTACGTCACGCTGCCGAACATCATGAAGGCCAAGAAGAAACAGTTGGACACCGTCACGCCCGAAGAACTGGGTGTTGATCCCGCGCCGCGCCTGAAGACGCTGAAGGTCAGCGAGCCGCCCGCCCGCAAGGCCGGCATCAAGGTGGCCGACGTTGCGGCCCTGGTGGACAAACTCAAGAACGAAGCGAAGGTGGTCTGATGACGACGCTGGTTATTGCCGAACACGATAACGCCCAGTTGAAGGGCGCAACCCTGAACGCCGTTGCCGCCGCCGCCAAGATCGGAGGCGACGTGCACGTGCTGGTCGCCGGCGCCAACGCGCGCGCCGTGGCTGACCAAGCCGCTGCCGCCGCCGGTGTTGCCAAGGTCCTGCTGGCCGATGCGCCGCAGTTGGCCGACGGCCTGGCCGAGAACGTTGCCGCCCAGGTATTGGCGGTGGCGTCGAACTACAGCCACATCCTGTTCCCGGCCACCGCGTCGGGCAAGAACGTGGCGCCGCGCGTGGCGGCCAAGCTGGACGTGGCGCAGATTTCGGACATCATCGGCGTGGAATCCGCCGACACGTTCCAGCGCCCCATCTACGCGGGCAACGCCATTGCCACCGTGCAATCGGCTGACGCCGTGAAGGTCATCACCGTGCGTACGACGGGCTTTGACGCCGTTGCCGCGCAAGGTGGCTCGGCCGCCGTGGAAGAGGTTGCCGCCGTTGCCGATTCGGGCAAGTCCACGTTCGTGGGCCGCGAAGTGGCCAAGAGCGACCGCCCCGAACTGGCAGGCGCTCGCGTCGTGGTCTCGGGTGGCCGTGGCTTGGGCAGCGCTGAAAACTTCAAGATCCTGGATCCGCTGGCCGACAAGCTGGGCGCCGCATTGGGCGCCTCGCGCGCGGCGGTGGACGCGGGCTATGCCCCGAACGACTGGCAGGTTGGCCAAACCGGCAAGATCGTTGCGCCGCAGTTGTACGTGGCCGTCGGCATCTCGGGCGCCATCCAGCACTTGGCCGGCATGAAGGATTCGAAGGTCATCGTGGCCATCAACAAAGACCCCGAAGCGCCGATTTTTGGCGTGGCCGATTATGGTCTGGTGGGCGACCTGTTCCAGGTCGTGCCGGAACTGACTGGCGCGCTGTAACGCACAGCAGCTTCACTAGTATGAAAGCCCCGCGGACGGCATGTCCGCGGGGTTTTTTTTGGCCTGCAATCTTCTCCGACTGTCTGATATGTTTGCAGTATTTCTTTTGAATTTCTGAAAGATTCTGATAATGTGCTTCGCGCGGAGCAGGATTTTCGCGCGCGTGTTTGACCTGTACATAACGAAGGAGATTCGGGATGGAATGGTTTTTTGACACATTGCGGAAGTTTCCAGAATTAGCGGTATTCCTCACCCTGGGCCTGGGGTATTGGATTGGAGCCAAGAAAATCTTCGGCTTCAATCTGGGCGCGGTAACCGGGACTTTGCTGGTGGGCGTGTTGGTCGGGCAGCTCGACATCACTATCGCCCCGATTCTCAAGCAGGTGTTCTTCCTGCTTTTCCTCTTCGGTCTAGGCTACGGCGTCGGCCCTCAATTTTTCCGCGGCATGAAAAGCGATGGCCTTCCCCAGGTCATTTTCGCGGTCATCATTTGCGTGATCTGCTTGCTGGTCACCTGGGCCACGGCGGTGGGTTTTGGCTTTGACGCCGGTACCGGCGCCGGACTCTTGGCGGGTGCGCAAACCATTTCCGCGGTGATGGGCGTGGCCACTGACACCATCAACGGGCTGAGCGTGGACGCGGCAACCAAGAAGCAGTGGATCGACAGCATTCCCGTGGCGTACGCGGTCTGCTACATCTTCGGCACCGTCGGCAGCGCGTGGCTGTTGGCCTCGCTAGGCCCCAAGCTGATGCGCGTGGACATCGTCAAAGAATGCAAGGAATACGAAGCCCAGATGTCCGGCGGCGGCGATTCCATGGAGCTGTCCGGCTACCGGAAATTCACCGCGCGTGCCTACAAACTGGACCACTCCGAACTCGTGGGCAAGACAGTTGGCGACCTTGAAGCACGCTTTGTTGACGCGCGTGTCTTTGTCGAACGCATTCGCCGCGGCGATCAGATCATCGATAACGACTCCAGCACCGTGCTGCAGGCCGGCGACGTGCTGGGCGTGACCGGGCGCCACGATGCGCTGGTCTTGCAGGCCGGCGGCATTATCGGCGGCGAAGTCGAAGACCGGGACGTGATCAACCTGCCCGCCGAGATCGTTGAGGTGGTGCTGACCAACAAGAACGTGGCCGGCAAGACGCTCAAGGAACTGGCGGAAAACGAGACCGTGCGCCAACTTGGGCGCGGCGTATTTCTGCGCAAGGTGGTGCGCGGCGGCCACGAGATGCCCGTCAACTGGGGGCTGCAGCTGGACCGCGGCGACCGCCTCTTCGTCTTGGGCGCGAAACGCGACGTCGAGCGGGTAGTGGGCAAGTTGGGCTACGTGGACCGGGCCACCGAGCAGACCGACATGGTGTTCGTGGGCTTCGGCATTTTGCTGGGTGGGCTGTTTGGTTCGCTGGTGCTGACGGTCAGCGGTATTCCCATCACCTTGTCGACCTCCGGCGGCGCGCTGATTTCGGGCCTGATCTTCGGTTACTTGCGCTCTGTGCATCCCACTTTCGGCCGGGTGCCGGAACCTGTGCATTGGTTTCTGACATCGGTCGGGCTGACGGCGTTCGTGGCCGTGGTCGGTATTACATCGGGACCCGGCTTCGTGCAGGGCTTCCAGCAACTGGGCGCCAAGCTTTTTGTGGCCGGCATTATCGCCACCAGCGTGCCGATGATTCTGGGCGTGTTCATCGCCCGGTATGTCTTCAAATTCCATCCCGCCATCGTGCTGGGCGTATGCGCCGGCGCCCGGACTACCACGGCCGCGATCGGACAAATCACGGAAACGGCGAAGAGCCAGGTGCCCGCCCTGGGCTACACGGTTCCCTATGCGATCGGCAATACCCTGCTCATTATCTGGGGCATTGTCATTGTCATGCTCATGACCTAGCGTTCCAAACCAGGAGTACTGAATAATGGCTACCACCTCGCCTCTTACTGTCAGTTTGGCCTCGGCTTTGAAAACGACCCGTTCGCGCCAACGAGACCTGGAACAGTTGTCTCCCTTTGAGTTAAAGGATTATCTGATTACGCTGGCCAAGGAAAACCAGCACACGGCTGCCTTGACCATGTTGAACGCCGGGCGGGGTAATCCGAATTGGATCGCCACCGAACCCCGCGACGCCTTTTTCCTGATGGGCCGGTTCGCCATGAAGGAAGCGCGCCGGGTGCGCGATGACACCATTCTGGCTGGCATGCCGGCCAAGAAGGGCTGTGCTGACCGGCTGCGAAAATTCCTGTCCAAGCACAAGGGCGAAGACGGCTACGACTTCCTGGTGGGCGTGCTTGAGTACGGCGTGAAGATCAAGAGCTTTGACCCGGACGAGTGGATCCACGAGCTTACCGACAGCATCATCGGCGACAACTACCCCGTGCCGCCGCGCGCGCTGGTTCATATCGAACAGATCGTGCATGACTACCTGATCAAGGAAATGTGCGACGGCCGCCCCCCGAAGGGCAAGTTCGACCTGTTCCCGGTCGAAGGCGGCACCGCCGCCATGTGCTACATCTTTGACTCGCTGATGCAGAACGGCCTGTTGAAGCAAGGTGACACCATCGCGCTGTTCCTGCCGACCTTCACGCCCTATATCGAGATTGCGCACCTTGAGCGCTTCAAGTTCAAGATCGTCGCCATCAACGCCAGCAGCATGCGCGCCGACGGCACGCACGACTGGCACTATCCGGCCTCTGAAATCGCCAAGCTGGAAAATCCGAAGATCAAGCTTGCCGTGACGGTGAACCCGAGCAACCCGCCATCGGTGGCGTTCAACCCGGTCGAGATGAAGCAGATCGTGCGGCTGATCCGCAAGAATCCGGACCTGGTGCTGGTGACCGACGACGTCTACGGCACTTTCGTGCCGAACTTCCGTTCGCTGATGGCCGAGGTGCCGCACAACACTATCTGCGTGTATTCCTTTTCGAAGAATTTCGGTTGTACGGGCTGGCGCCTGGGCGTGATCGCCACGCACGAGACAAACACGATGGACCGGCGCATCGCCGAACTGCCCGCGGCATGGAAGCAGCGGCTGAACAAGCGCTATGGCGCCATGACGATGGAACCCGAAAAATTGAAGTTCATCGACCGTATGGTGGCCGACAGCCGCAATGTGGCGCTGAACCACACGGCCGGGCTGTCGTTGCCGCAACAGGTGCAGATGGGCTTCTTCGCGCTGTCCCACCTGCTGGACCTGAAAGACGCCTACAAGCACCTGACCATGGAAATCGTGCGCGCTCGCCGTGATGCGCTGTGGAGCGGGCTGGGCATACCGGTGCCGCCCGAGGACCCCGCGCGCGCCTGGTATTACGTGGAACTGGACTTCATGGTGTGGGCCAAGGTCATGTATGGCGACGCCTTCTGCAAGTACATGACGTCGAATTACGAGCCGGTGGACTTCCTGTTCCGCTTGGCTGAAAAAACAGGCGTGGTGTTGATGGACGGCGGCGGGTTCGGCGGGCCGCCCTGGTCGATCCGCATCTCGCTGGCCAACCTGGATGATGCTGATTACGCCAAGATCGGCAAGTACATGGTTGAATCCGCGACCGAGTACGTCGAAGCCTGGAAGGCCTCCGAGCTGGTGCGCTCGGGTCCGACCGCCGGTAAGGGGCAAACGTTGAAGGCCAGCGCCGCCAAGCGCTCGCCCAAGAAGGCAGCAAAGAAGGTGGCCAAGACGGCGGTGAAAAAGGCGGTCAAGCAAGCCGACACTGCCGCCAAATCCGCCAAGAAGGCCAGGGCCCGCAAGTAGGCAACCACTACAGGCGACATGACCCCATGACATGCTCGGTCGGGTTTTTCAACAGCGTCCCCATTGCGGTGTTGTTTGTCACGGTGGGCTTGGGATACCTGATCGGCAAGTTGAAGCTCGGACCGATTCAACTGGGCGGCGTGTGCGGCACGCTCATCGTCGCCCTGTTGATCGGTCAGACGGGTTGCCAGATGCGTGGCGACCTGAAAGAGGTTGCGTTCGCACTGTTCATTTTTGCCATGGGCTATTCGGGCGGCCCGCAGTTCTTCGCCAACCTGAACCGATCCAGCCTGCGTTATATCGCCTTGCCGATCATCGAGGCGCTGCTGGTGCTGAGCATTGTGCTGGCGGCCGTGCCGCTGTTTGGCCTGGACGCCGGCACGGCGGCCGGTCTGGCGGCGGGGGCGGCGACCGAATCGGCGGTGGTGGGCACCGCGGCCGAGGCGCTCAAGCATCTGGGCCTGCCGGACGCCGAAGTGCAGCGCATGGAGGCCAATATCGCCACGGCCTACACGCTGACCTATCTGGTGGGTTTGATCAGCATCGTGTTCTTCACCAGCCAGGTTGCGCCCGCGCTGCTGCGCATCAACTTGCGCGAGGCTTCCAAGGCCTTGGAAGCCAAGCTGGGCGTGGCCGCGGGCGAGGACGAGGACGTGAACCTGCCGACCTTGCCGCGCCTGGTGGGGCGCGCGCACGTCGTCAAGGATGCCGACGGCATGAAGGTTGGCGACGTCGAGGCGCAGTTGGGCGGGCGCACGGTGATCAGCCGCATTCTGCGCAACGGCGAGGCCGTAAACGCCACGCCAGAAGACACTGTGACCACCGGCGATGTGGTGGTGGTGCTGGGCTTGCGCCGTTTCGCGCTGCGGGCCGGCACGGTCGTGGGGCCTGAAATCCTGCTGCCCGAAGCGCATGCGGACGATCTTCATATGAGCGAGTTGGCCGTGATCGTCAATAAAAAGGCGATCAACGGAACCACGATGGGGGAACTGGCCAAACGGCCGGGAGCGCGGCGCGCGCGTGGCGTTTTCGTGCAATCAATCATGCGGTCGGGCCATATGTTGCCGCTGACGCCGGCCACGGTCGTGCAGTACGGCGACCTGGTGACGCTGGTGGGCGCCGAACCCGAACTGTCGGAGGCCGGCGCCGCGCTGGGCAATGAACTGCGCCGCAGCGGCATTACCGACCTGGTGTTCCTGGCTTTTGGCATTCTTGCCGGCCTGATGATCGGCAGCCTGAGCGCGCGCCTGTGGGGCATTCCGGTGTCGCTGGGCAGTGGCGGCGGGGCGCTGGTCAGCGGGTTGGTGTGCGGATGGATCAACGCCAAGCGGCCTACGCTTGGCCATATGCCGGACCATGCCGTGCAACTGCTGAAAGACCTTGGGCTGGCGGTCTTCGTGGCGTGCGTGGGCTTGTCGGCGGGGCCCGAGGCGGTATCGCTTATCCGTGAACACGGCGCCGTGCTGCCCGTGATCGGCTTGCTGGTGTCCCTGGGACCCGCCTGCCTGTCGCTATGGGTGGGCCACAAGATACTGAAGATAGAAGGCCCCTTGCTGGTAGGGGCCATTGCCGGCCAGCACGTCAGCACGCCCGCCATCAGCGCCATCTTGAATGCCAGCGGCAGCTCCGTGCCGCTGCTGGGCTACACGGTGACCTATGCCATCGCCAACGTGCTGTTGCCCGTGCTGGGACCGATCATTGTGTCCTTGGCGTACCATCTGAGTTAAGACGCGAATTCAAAAAACGCAGTAGACGCGAGGCGCCAGGCGCCTCGCCGTCGTTTTGCACCCGGAGACACCATGCCCTATGTAACCCCGCTACAGGATTTCCGCTTCACGCTGAAAGAACTGGCCGGCCTGGACGACATTCTTAAATTACCCGGCTTTGACGACGTGACGCCGGACCTGGTTGACGCCATCCTGGAAGAAAACGGCCGCTTCGTGGAGCAGGCGGTGGCGCCGTTGAACGTACCCGGCGACACGCACCCACCGGTCTGGAACGACGGGCAGGTCACCACCACGCCCGGCTATGCCCAGGGCTTCAAGGATTACGCCGCGGGCGGCTGGCAGGGCTTGCAGCATCCGCGGGAATGGGGCGGACAGGGCTTGCCCAAGCTGCTTGCTGCCGCGCCGGCCGAGAACATCCAGGCGGCCAGCCTGGCGTTTTCCTTGTGCCCGATGCTGACTGATGGGGTTATCGAAGCGGTGTTGACCGTGGGTTCTGACGCGCAGCGCAAAGAGTACGTGCCCAACCTGATCGCGGGGAAGTGGACGGGCACCATGAACCTGACCGAACCGCAGGCGGGCTCCGACCTGGCCCAGGTCGCCACGCGCGCCGTGCGGCAGGACGACGGTACGTTTCGCCTGTTCGGCCAAAAGATCTTCATCACCTTCGGTGAGCACGACCTGGCGGAAAACATCATCCACCTGGTGCTGGCCCGCACGCCGGACGCGCCGGCGGGTGTGAAGGGGATCTCACTATTCATCGTGCCCAAGTTCCTGGTGGAAGCGGACGGCAGCCTGGGCAAGCGCAACGACGTCTGGTGCGCGTCGTTGGAGCACAAGCTTGGCATTCACGGCAGCCCGACGGCGGTGCTGCTGTATGGCTCGGGCAAGGGCGAAGTCGGCGAAGGCGCGGTGGGTTATCAGGTCGGCGAACTGAACCGTGGCCTTGAGTACATGTTCATCATGATGAACGCCGCGCGTTTTTCGGTGGGCCAGCAGGGTATCGGCGTGTCTGAACGGGCGTATCAGCACGCGCTGGCGTACGCGCGCGAACGCGTGCAGGGGCGCGCGGTGGAAGGGGCGGCCGGGCCGGTGGCCATCGTGCGCCATCCTGACGTGCAACGCATGCTGCTGACCATGAAGGCGTTGACGGAAGCGGCCCGCGCCGTTTCGTACGTGACGGCTGCCGCGCACGACAAGGGCACGCATCACCCCGACCCTGAACAGCGCTCGCGCAACCGGGCGTTCTACGAATACATGGTGCCCATCGTGAAGGGCTACTCGACCGAGACCGCGGTGGAGGTCGCGTCGCTGGGCATTCAGGTGCACGGCGGCATGGGCTTCATCGAGGAAACCGGTGCGGCGCAGTTTTATCGGGATGCGCGCATCCTGCCCATTTACGAGGGCACCACCGCCATTCAGGCCAACGACCTGGTTGGCCGCAAGACGCAGCGCGACGGCGGCGCTACCGCCTACGCGGCCATTGCCGCCATGCGCGAGACGCTGCGCGCGGTCGAGGCCGAGTCGGCACGCGCGGCCGCGCCCGAGCGCGATGCGCTGCGCCTGTTGCGCGACAACCTGGATGGCGCCATCCAGGCCTACGAGGCAGGCGTCGGCTTTATTCTTGAGCAGTCGGCCGCGAACGTTCGCGCGGTGTTTTCCGGCAGCGTGCCCTACCTGATGCTGGCCGGCGTGGTGCACGGTGGATGGCAGATGGCGCGCGCCGTGTTGGCGTGCCGTCGGCATCTGGCAGCGGGGTCGACGGACCCGTTCCATAAGTCGAAGATCGCGACGGGATTGTTCTATGCCGCGCACATCCTGCCGCGCGCGCTTGCCCTGTCCGCAGCAGTGCGCGCCGGGGTCGTGGCGGACGCCTGCGGGGCGGACGCGAATATTGCATAAGGTTATATGGCTTGCGTATTTCGTCGGCCGAAGGTTTGATGGAAGAATCGTTTTTGACGCGTTAAGCTGCACGTTCAAGCCCCATTTCTGAGCGGCCCGTTGAAGCCGGGCGGCCAGATCCCTCCCACTCTATCCGCATACAGGAGACACCATGAGCCATCTACGTCTGGGCGACACCGCCCCTGATTTTGAACAGGATTCCTCGGCCGGTCCCATCCGCTTTCACGAGTATCTGGGCAATAGCTGGGGGGTACTCTTTTCTCATCCGGCCGACTTCACGCCCGTGTGCACCACCGAACTGGGCTACACGGCCAAGCTTGCCGACGAATTCGCCAAGCGCAACGTGAAGGTGCTGGCCCTGTCGGTTGACGGCACGGATTCCCATACGAAGTGGATCGAAGACATCAACGACACGCAGTCCACCCAGGTCAACTTTCCCATCCTGGCCGACAAGGACCGTAAGGTCTCCGAGCTTTACGACATGATCCACCCGAACGCCAACGCAACCCTGACGGTGCGTTCCGTGTTCATCGTGGACCCGAACAAGAAGGTGCGCCTGATCATCACGTACCCGGCCAGCACGGGCCGCAACTTCAATGAGATCCTGCGCGTCATTGATTCGCTGCAACTGACGGACAGCCACAGCGTGGCCACGCCGGTCAACTGGGAAGATGGCGACGACGTGATCATCGTTCCGTCGCTGCAGGACGAAGCCGTTATCAAAGAGAAGTTCCCCAAAGGCTACAAGGCCGTGCGTCCGTACCTGCGCGTTACGCCGCAACCGAATAAGTAAATTCGGATTTCGGGGGGGAGCCCCTATGCGTTGAAAGCGGTTTTTCGCCGCCCGAACCGCCGCCTTTCCCATAGGGAAACGCGGCGGTTTTTCTTGTTTGGGATGGCGGTCCTATATGCCTGCGAGCGATGAGCAATCAAATAATGATTCGTTCCGTTCAGGATGGGCAACACGCACACTTGCTTCCATATTGCCAAATACAGGGAGCAGGGAATGGCGTTCGGGAAAGCGGGTTGGTTGGCCACGCTGGTGGTGGCGGCGGTTTCTCTGACGGCCATGGCGCCGGCTCAAGCTCAGCAAAAACAAACCTTGTTGAATGCGTCCTACGACCCCACGCGCGAACTCTATCGCGCCATTGATGACGCCTTCATCAAGCAGTACAAGGACAAGGCCAATGTGGACCTGACGATCCGCCAGTCGCACGGCGGTTCGGGCCGCCAGGCGCGCTCGGTCATTGATGGGCTGGAAGCCGATGTGGTGACGCTGGCGCTGGCCTATGACATCGATGCCATCGCCGACCGCGGCTTGATCCCCGCGAACTGGCAGTCGCGCCTGCCGCGGAACAGCTCGCCCTATACCTCGACCATCGTGTTCCTGGTGCGCAAGGGCAACCCCAAAGGCATCAAGGACTGGGACGACCTGATCAAGGACGGCGTGCAGGTCATCACCCCCAACCCGAAAACCTCGGGCGGCGCGCGGTGGAACTACCTGGCCGCGTGGGCCTACGCGCTGGAAAAGAACGGCGGCAGCGAAGATAAGGCGCGCGCCTACGTCAGTGATCTGTTCAAGCACGTACCGGTGCTGGACACCGGCGCACGCGGCGCCACCACGACCTTCGTGGAACGCGGCGTGGGCGACGTGCTGCTGGCCTGGGAAAACGAAGCCTTCCTGGCGCTTGAAGAACTGGGTCCGGACAAGTTCGACATCGTGGTGCCGTCGCTGTCCATTCTGGCTGAACCACCGGTGGCCGTGGTCGACAAGACCGTGGACAAGAAGGGCACGCGGGCCGCCGCCCAGGCCTATCTGGAATTCCTGTACACCCCGGCCGCGCAAGAGATCATCGCCAAAAATTACTACCGGCCCATCGACAAGACGGTTGCCGCCAAGTACGAAAGCAAGTTTCCCAAGCTCAAGCTCGTCACCATCGACGACAAGATCTTCGGCGGCTGGCGCAAGGCGCAGAAGGACCATTTCAGCGATGGCGGCACCTTCGACCAGATCTATCTGCCGCAGAAGAAATAACGACAAGGTTCTGGAACGACGGCCATGACGACAGCCTCCAACCCGACAGCGAACGGCGCGCCAGCGCTTTTTGCCGCACGGCGCAACAGCCCGGGCGTGCTGCCCGGATTCGGTATATCCATGGGGTATGCGGTGCTGTACCTGAGCGTGCTCGTGCTCATTCCCTTGGCCGCGCTGCCCATCAAAAGCGCTGAGCTGGGCTGGCACGGTTTCTGGGATACCGTGACGGCGCCCCGGGTGATGGCGTCGTATCAATTGACCTTTGGCGCTTCGCTGCTGGCGGCGCTGGTGAACCTGGTGTTCGGCTCGGTCGTGGCGTGGGTGCTGGTGCGCTACCGCTTTCCCGGCAAGAAGATTCTGGACGCGCTGGTGGATCTGCCGTTCGCGTTGCCGACGGCGGTGGCAGGCATCGCCCTGACCGCGCTGTATTCGCAAAAGGGTTGGCTGGGCGGGCCGCTGTCAGAGTGGTTTGGATGGAAGGTGGCGTTTACGCCGCTGGGTATCGTGATTGCGCTGATCTTCATCGGCGTGCCCTTCGTGGTGCGCACCGTGCAACCCGTGCTGGAAGACGTGGAGCGCGAGATCGAAGAAGCCGCCGCCAGCCTGGGCGCCAGCCGCTGGCAGACCGTACGCCGCGTGCTGTTGCCCACCATCCTGCCGGCCTTGCTGACGGGCTTTGCGCTGGCGTTCGCGCGGGCGGTTGGGGAATACGGGTCGGTGGTGTTCATCGCCGGCAACATGCCCATGGTGTCCGAGATCACGCCGCTGTTGATCATTTCCAAGCTTGAGCAGTTCGACTACGCGGGTGCTGCCGCCATCGCCACCGTGATGCTGGTGTTGTCCTTTGTCATGCTGCTGGTCATCAACCTGCTGCAAGGCTGGCAAGCCCGCCGCAACCTCGGGAGGCTGGCATGAGCGCAGCGGATCGTCCTGCCCATTTGACCGAACCACGCTGGGTGCGCGGGATCCTGTTGTTCATTGCGTTGTCGTTCCTGACGCTGTTCTTGCTGGTGCCGCTGGCGGCGGTGTTTGCCGAGGCGTTCAAGAAGGGCTGGCAGCTTTATCTGGCCGCCATCGTCGAACCCGATGCGTGGTCTGCCATCCGGCTGACCTTGCTGGTGGCCGCGATTGCGCTGCCGGCGAACCTGGTGTTCGGCGTGGCCGCCGCGTGGGCCATCACCAAGTTTCAGTTTCGCGGCAAGCAGTTCCTGATCACGCTGATTGATCTGCCGTTTTCCGTATCGCCCGTGGTGGCGGGGCTGGTCTTCATCCTGCTGTTCGGTACGCAAGGGTGGATGGGCGCTTGGCTGCAGGACCACGATTGGAAGATCGTCTATGCCGTGCCCGGCATCGTCCTGGCGACCTTGTTCGTGACTTTTCCCTTTGTTGCGCGCGAACTGATTCCGTTGATGCAGGCGCAAGGCAGCGAAGAAGAACAGGCCGCGTTGACGCTGGGCGCCAGCGGCTGGCAGATCTTCTGGCGGGTGACGCTGCCCAACATCAAGTGGGGGCTGCTGTACGGCGCCATCCTGTGCAATGCGCGAGCCATGGGCGAGTTCGGCGCGGTGTCGGTGGTGTCGGGGCAGATTCGTGGGCTGACCAACACCATGACCCTGCACGTCGAGATTCTCTACAACGAATACCAGTATTCCGCGGCGTTCGCCGTGGCATCCTTGCTGGCCTTGCTGGCGCTGGTGACGCTGGTGGCGAAGAACGTGGTCGAGTGGCGCAACGCCCGATTCCTGCGGGCCGCCGACCTGCCCGTCGAGTATCCCGGGCCGGCGACGGCAAGCCTCAAGCCGGCTGCGGCGTAACGCGCGGCGGCTAAGACGGAGACAAGCATGAGTATTGAAGTTCGCAATTTATCCAAGCGGTTCGGGCAATTCCGCGCGCTGAACGACGTGTCACTGCATATTGAAACTGGCGAACTGGTGGCGTTGCTGGGGCCTTCGGGCTGTGGCAAGACGACGCTGCTGCGCATCATCGCGGGCCTGGAAGCCCCCGATACCGGCAGCGTGCTGTTCGCGGGCGAAGACGCGACCGCCGTCGACGTGCGTCGGCGTCAGGTGGGATTCGTGTTCCAGCACTACGCGCTGTTCAAGCATATGACGGTGTTCGAAAACGTTGCCTTCGGGCTGCGCGTGAAGCATCGGTCGCAGCGCCCTTCCGAAGATCAGATCCAGCGCAAAGTGCATGACCTGCTGACGCTGGTGCAACTGGACTGGCTCGCGGACCGCTATCCGGCGCAGTTGTCGGGTGGGCAGCGCCAGCGCATCGCCCTGGCGCGCGCGCTGGCCGTGGAGCCCAGGGTGCTGCTGTTGGACGAACCCTTCGGGGCGCTGGACGCCAAGGTGCGCAAGGAACTGCGCCGCTGGCTGCGGCGCCTGCATGACGAGCTGAACGTGGCCAGCGTGTTCGTGACGCATGACCAGGAAGAAGCGCTTGAAGTCGCCGACCGCGTGGTGCTGATGAACGCGGGCCGTATCGAACAGGTAGGCACGCCGCGCGAAGTCTGGGAAGCGCCGGCGACGCCGTTCGTATACGGATTTCTGGGTGATGTGAACCAACTGCAGGGCGTGGCTACGCGCGGTATCTGGGAAGGGGCCGGACTGTCCTTGCCCGCGCCCGACCTGGCGCAAGCCGAGGCGCGGCGCGCCACCGCGTATGTGCGTCCGCATGAGTTCGAGATCGAGCGTTATCGGGCGGGTGGCGAGGGCATTGCCGTGCGCTTGTCGCACGCTTATCTGGCGGGCCCCAGCGCGTATCTGGAACTGGCGCGCCAGGATTCCGACGCCATCATCGAAGCGGAAGTGCCCGAGCATCTGTACCGGCAGATGGATCTGCGCGATGGCGATACCTTGTTGGCGCGTCCCCGGCGCGCCCAGATTTTTGCGGTGCAAGCATGACGACTATTGCTGATCTTTCTTCCCTTCTGGACGCGGGGCTGGCCGCGCGCTGGAACACCTTGACCGAGCGTCTGGCCGACGTCCAGCGGCGCTATCCCGACGCCGCGCTGGCCTCGTCGCTGGCGGCCGAAGACATGTTGCTGACGCACGCCATCTATGACTCGGGCCTGGACCTGGAAGTGTTCACGCTGGACACCGGCCGCCTGCATGCCGAAACGCTGGGCGTGCTGGACGCCGTGCGCGCGCGCTATGGGCGCGATGTCACGGTGTACCGGCCGGATGCGGCGGCGGTGGAACAGCACGTTGCGGCGCATGGTGCATATGCGTTCTATGAAAGCGTTGACCTGCGCAAAGCCTGTTGCCAGATCCGCAAGGTCGAGCCGCTCAAGCACGCGCTGGCCGGGCGCGGCGCCTGGATTACCGGGCAGCGCCGCCAGCAGTCCACCACCCGTGGCGAATTGCCGCTGGAAGAGCAGGACCCGGTGTTCGGCCTCTACAAGTTCAACCCGCTGGCCGAATGGACCGAGAACGAGGTCTGGGCCGTGATCCGCGCGCTGGGCATTCCCTACAACCCCTTGCACGACCAGGGCTATCCGTCCATCGGCTGCGAACCCTGTACGCGCGCCATCCGGCCGGGCGAGGACGTGCGCGCGGGGCGTTGGTGGTGGGAGTCGTCGGACTCCAAGGAATGCGGCCTGCATGCGGGTAACCGCGTCATCGGCATCGTGGCGCGCGGCGAGTGACGCCATCCATGAATTCACAATCTGTTTTAGGGGAATAACCTATGTCCGCTGTGATCCAACGCAGCCACCTGGATTGGCTGGAATCCGAAGCCATCTTCATCATGCGCGAGGTAGCCGCCGAAAGCGAAAAGCCCGTGCTGCTGTTCTCGGGCGGCAAAGATTCGGTGGTGCTGCTGCGCCTGGCCGAAAAGGCCTTTCGCCCCGGGCGCTTCCCGTTCCCGCTCATGCACATCGATACCGGCCACAACTTCGATGAAGTCATCGCCTTTCGCGACCAACGCGCCGCGGAACTGGGCGAGGAACTGATCGTGCGCAGTGTTGAAGATTCCATCACGCGCGGCAGCGTGGTGTTGCGCCGCGAAACGGATTCGCGCAACGCGGCTCAGGCGGTGACGCTGCTGGAAGCGATCGAGGAATTCGGCTTTGACGCCTGCATCGGCGGCGCGCGGCGCGACGAAGAAAAGGCGCGTGCCAAGGAACGCATCTTTTCGTTCCGCGACGAGTTCGGCCAATGGGATCCCAAGGCCCAGCGGCCCGAACTGTGGAACCTGTTCAACACCCGCGTGCATCGGGGCGAAAACATGCGCGTGTTCCCGATCTCGAACTGGACCGAGCTGGACGTCTGGCAATACATCCAGCGCGAGCAATTGGCGCTGCCGTCCATCTACTACAGCCACGAGCGAGAGGTGGTGC
Organism: Achromobacter spanius; assembly: GCF_003994415.1. NCBI lineage: Bacteria > Pseudomonadati > Pseudomonadota > Betaproteobacteria > Burkholderiales > Alcaligenaceae > Achromobacter > Achromobacter spanius. The sequence goes on from NZ_CP034689.1 coordinate 1,775,763, forward strand.
GCAGGAAGGGCCTGCTGGTGCCCGTGACCCGCCTGACGCCGCCGCAAGATGGCGAACAAGTCGAGCGCTTGCCGGTGCGTTTCCGCACAGTGGGCGATATTTCCTGCACCTGCCCGGTGGCTTCTGATGCCGCCGACACCTACTCCATCATCGCCGAGACGGCAGTGACCGACATCACCGAGCGCGGCGCCACGCGCATGGACGACCAGACTTCCGAGGCCTCGATGGAGCGCCGCAAGAAGGAAGGCTATTTCTGAATGCACAACGCCGGCTGCGGCTGGCGGCAGGGGACGCACATGAATGCACTGAACGATTCTTTTCTTTCCGGCGCCGGCACGGGCGTGTTGCGCTTGATCACGGCGGGGTCCGTCGATGACGGCAAGTCCACCTTGATCGGCCGTTTGCTCTACGACAGCAAGGGCGTGTTTGCCGACCAGCTGGACGCCATCTCGCGCGCCAAGCACAAGCGGGTCGCGGGCGACGGCATCGACTTTTCGCTGCTGACCGACGGCCTGGAAGCCGAACGCGAGCAGGGCATCACCATCGACGTGGCCTATCGCTATTTCTCCACGCCCGCGCGCAAATTCATCATTGCCGACGCGCCCGGCCACGAGCAGTACACCCGCAATATGGTGACGGGCGCATCGACGGCGGATGTGGCGGTGATACTCATCGACGCCACGCGCGCGGCCGACGGCAAGCTGTTGCCGCAGACCAAGCGGCACAGCACGATCGCGCGGCTGCTGGGCATCCGCCACATTGTGGTGGCCGTGAACAAGATGGACCTGGTGGATTGGGATCAGGCCGTGTTCGACCGCATCCGCGATGCGTATGCGGACCTGGCCACCAAACTGGGCATTGCGCATTTCGATGTGCTGCCGCTGTCGGCGCTCAATGGCGACAACGTGGTGACGCTGTCGCCCAAGACGCCGTGGTACGAAGGCCAGCCCTTGTTGGCGTTGCTGGAATCGCTGGACCTGGCCAGCGACGGGCGCGCGTTGCCGTTGCGCTTTCCGGTGCAATGGGTGGCGCGGCACGGCGGCGATCAGAAGGAAGACTTTCGCGGCTACGCGGGGCGCGTGGCCAGCGGCGTGCTGCGCGCGGGCGATGCGGTCACCGTGCAGCCGTCGGGCGTGACGGCGGTGGTTCGCGAGGTGCGCGTGTTTGACCGCGTGTTGGATGAGGCGGTGGCCGGCGATTCCGTCACGTTGGTGTTGGACCGTGATGTGGACGTGTCGCGTGGCGACGTGATCGTGCACACGGCCGCGCCCGCGCAAGTGACGCGTGAGTTCGAGGCCGAGCTCTGCTGGCTGGATGCGCAAGCCTTGAATCCGGCGCGCAAGTATCTGTTGAAGTCGGGCACGCGCCTGACGTCGGCGAAGATCCGCGCGGTGCTCTCGCATCGCGACATCCACGAATTGCAGGAAGTGGAAAACACCGAAGGCACCTTGCAGATGAACGACATTGGTCGCGTGACTTTCACCACGCGCGAGGCCTTGGCGGTGGATCGTTATGCGGATGTTCCGGCCACGGGCGCCTTTATTTTGATCGACGAAGCCACACATCAGACGGCGGCGGCGGGCATGTTGCGTTAATGCCTGTCTGGGCCGAAAAACAACGTATTTTCGGTCCGATTTTTGCTGTTGTATTTCTTCCAAACCCAATGCCGGTGCGGGTTTCCAGGCGATATCGCCTGGTGAAATCGATTTGTTCAGACGCGCTTGGCGTCTTGCGGTAAAGTGGGGCTGTCTTACGAAAAGGCTTTTGGTGCTTGTCAAAACCACTGTGTTTTTGTACAGTAGTTTTTATGGCACGCACCGATCATTCTTTTCTCGCCGGTTCTGGGTCCCCGGCTGCCGCCCCCGCCGCCTTGCGCGGTCGGGGTGCGGTTACTAATGTTCGGCATCGCTTTCAGCGCGATGACCGTGTGCAGGTCGATGACGGCTGGTCCGGTTCCGGTCTGCCAGCGGATTTCGTCGAATCCGTCCCTGATAATTTCTCCGACAACTCTCCCGAAAGCACGTCCGACCATTCGGCCCCTGGCGCTAGCTCTCCGCGCGGCGCGACGGTCATTCCCATCGTGCCCGATACGCGCCTTGAGCCGCCCGTTCCCAAGACGACAGTTATCGCGGAAGAAGCCCGCAAGATGCTGTCGCGCAATGATTCACCCGATATCCCCTTTGATGTTGCCGTGAACCCTTACCGGGGTTGCGAGCACGGTTGCGTGTATTGCTACGCCCGGCCCACGCATTCCTACCTGGGCATGTCGCCCGGGCTGGATTTTGAAACCCGCCTGGTCGCCAAGGCTAACGCCGTCGAGGCCTTGCGCGCAGAACTCGCGCGCCCCGGCTACAAGCCATCGCCCATCAATATCGGCTCGGCCACCGATGCCTATCAGCCCATCGAACGCGACTGGCGCCTGACGCGCGGCATGCTGGAACTGATGCTGGAAACCCGGCATCCCGTAACCATCGTGACCAAGAACGCGTTGGTGGCGCGTGACCTGGACCTGCTGGCGGCGTTGGCTGAACAGAATCTGGTGGTGGTCTATATCAGCATCACCACGCTGGACGCCGGTATGGCCCGCACGCTGGAGCCGCGCGCCGCGGCGCCCTGGCGGCGGCTGGAAGCCGTGCGCAGCCTGACGGATGCGGGCGTGCCGGTGGGCGTGCTGGTGGCGCCGGTCATCCCCTTCATCAACGACGAATCCATGGAACACATCCTCCAGGAGTCCAAGGCGGCCGGCGCGCATTACGCCAGCTATACCGTCTTGCGCCTGCCCTGGGAGGTCAAGACCTTGTTCGAAGACTGGCTCAACGCCCATTACCCCGACCGCGCCCAGCGCGTCTTGCACCGCATAGAAGACCTGCGCAATGGCCGCCGCAATGACCCGAACTTCGGTTCGCGGATGCGGGGCACCGGCATCTGGGCAGACCTGCTGCGTCAGCGCTTTGCCGTCGCCACCCGCAAGCTGGGGCTGAACCGCCACCGTCTGGCGCTGGATTGCGATCGCTTCCAGCCCCCGGTGATGGCAGGCGCTACGCCATCGCTGTTTGCGGCCGGCGTTGCGGCTGCCTCGGGCGGTGCATTTACTGGCGGCACATCTTCTTCCGATTTCCTATCCCCGGTTGGCGCGCAAGCGTCTTCAGGGGTCCCCCATTCTGGCGGGTTGCCCGCAGTCAGCGGCGCCTATGGGCGCGGCGAACGCCAATTGCGCGCGTTGGCGGCTGGCCAGTTGTCGCTGTTCGATTGATCGCGGCTCGTCGCCGTGTCGGCCGCCATGGCGGCGTGGAATTATTTCTTCAAGGAGTTCTTATGAACACCGCTGATTTTTCCGTTTTGTCTGACGAGCTCGTCGTCTCATTGAACCCGCTGCGCCGCGGGGCCCATCGCGCCCGTGCCGTGTGCGCCCGGCTGACGGGTCTGGCCATGCCTTGGACGAGCGCATCGGCCGGTGGCGAACGGCGCGACCGCAGCCGGTCGGGCACCGCGCCGGCACGCTGGCCGTTTCCGCCCGCGCCGGTTGAAGAGGGAACGCTAGTGGGGCAGGCCGTATCGGTGCCCATGCCGGCGCCCGTATCGGTGCCCGTCTCTGCGCCCGTATCGGTACCCGTATCCGGCATTCGTCCCGTGACCGCGCCAGCGGTGGCCCCGGCCACGCCGGCATCTGTCGTGCGCGAGCGCAGCCTGGGCAACGCCACGGTAGAGCCCGTGACCTCCCAAGTGACCATGAAGGCGATGGTGTTGGATGTGGTGATGGTGCTGGCGTGGGGCGCAATCATCCCCGGGCTGATGTGGCTGGGCGCGGCGGCGGGCTTCTAAGCAGTCAGGCACCATGCCTGGGGCAGCGCAATCAGCTGGAACCCAGCAGGATCACGCCCACCAGAATGGCAAGGCAGCCGGCCAAACGGCCCGGGCCTACCTTTTCGCGCAGCAGGAACATGCCAGCCAGGGTGCCAAGCATCATCGACATTTCGCGGGCTGGCGCCACCAGGCTCAAGGGCGCGCCGTTGCGCAAGGCGTACAGCACCAGGATGTATCCCAGCGGAGACAGCAGGCCCACGGCCAACGCCAAGTGCCAGTGCCCACGCATGGACTCCCAGGCTTGAGCACGCCGGCTCAGCATGTGGGGCGTCATCATGGCGGTTCGAGTGACACAGGTAAACCAGTCGAACAGTACGGGGCTGATCAGCAGCACCTTCACGCCATAGGCGTCCACCACGGTATAGGCGGCGATGAACAGGCCGATCACCACGCCCCAGCGCACGCCAACCCAGGCTTGCGCCTGCTTGAAGATGGTCAGCCTACCCTGGGTGGCAATCAGCAGCACCCCGATGACCACGCACAGCATGCCGATAATGCCGGTGCTGGTGGCGGGTTCGCCCAGCAGCAGAAAGGCCCCTGTCGTGGACAGCAGCGGGCCGGTGCCTCGTGCAATGGGGTACACCACGGACAAGTCGGCCACCTGATAGCCCCGTTGCAGGCACAGGCTGTAGCCCAGGTGCAACAGGCTGGATGTCAGGATGGCGCCTACGACGGGCCAGGTCCAGCTCATGCCGTCGTGTACCAGCACCCAGATCACCCAGGGGGCATAGAGCACCGAAGCGCATAGCCCGTAGGCAAACACGAATGGGGCGCCCACCATGGCCGCGCGCTTGGCAAGCAGGTTCCACGTTGCGTGGGCCATCGCCGCCAGGACGACCAATATCAGGGACGTATACGACATGAGGGAACAGCGTCAGATGACGTGTTTGTGACAGAAGTGGCAAGGGTACAGCAAGCCACGGGAAGGCCGCCATTCTACTCGACGCTTACGCAAACTTTTGGTGTAGAATCATTGGTTTGCCAAATCTCATCCTCTGCTTGCGGCACGAGTAACAACATCGGTAAAAATCGCACGGCAAAAATTTTTAGTCCGCAAAGACATGATGATCTAGGAGTTCTCATGAACCTTATCGCTATCCTGGAACAGGAAGAAATTGCCCGTCTGACCGGCGGCCAAGCCAAGCCTGAATTTGCTCCTGGTGACACCGTCATCGTGAGCGTGAACGTCGTTGAAGGCACCCGCAAGCGCGTGCAGGCCTTCGAAGGCGTTGTTATCGCCAAGCGCAATCGCGGCCTGAACTCCGCGTTCACCGTGCGCAAGATTTCGTCGGGTGAAGCCGTGGAACGTACGTTCCAGCTGTACTCGCCGCAAATCGCCGGCATCGAAGTCAAGCGCCGCGGCGACGTGCGCCGCGCCAAGCTGTACTACCTGCGCAACCGCTCGGGCAAGTCGGCACGTATCAAGGAAAAGCTGGTCAGCAAGCAAGCCTCGGCGGCTTGATCGCTTATCGGCACACGGCCCTACCAGTGTCGGACGTTCGCGCCATTCAGCGTTTCCGTCCGGCACGGGTTTCCGGGTTAAAAAGGCACCTGCGAGGGTGCCTTTTTCTTTTTGCAAAGCCGTATGTCTGATTCCTCGTATTCCGCGCGGCCACGACGGCCGCTCGTGCGTCCCGGCTTCGATCCGGCGACGCAACCGTGGGTAGTGGCCAATGAGTCCTTGCCGGCCGTGCCCGCCAGCCTGCTGACCCCGCATCGCTTGCGGGGCACGCTGACCCAGCCCTCCACGTGGAGGCTGGAGCTGTCTCGCGACAACGACCTGCGCTATCCCGGGCGCGAAGGCGCGCCAGTGCCTGCCGCCGTGCTGATCCCGCTGGTCACCCGCGACAACGGCGTGCACATCATGCTGACCCAGCGTGCCGCGCACCTGCATGACCATGCCGGGCAGGTGAGCTTTCCGGGTGGTCGCATCGAAACCAGTGATTCAACCCCTGTCGCCGCCGCCTTGCGCGAGGCGCAAGAGGAAACGGGCTTGCCCGCCGACCATGTTGAAGTGTTGGGCAGCATGCCGCCTTACCTGACGGCAACCGGTTTTTCGATCATTCCGGTGGTGTCGCTGGTGCGTCCGGGCTTTGAGCTGGCGCCCGACGCTTTCGAGGTGGCCGAAGTGTTCGAAGTGCCGCTGTCGTTTCTGATGGACCCCGCCAACCATCGGCTGTATGAAGCCCGCTTGGACGACGGTCGGGTGCGAAATTATTACGGCATGCCCTACGGCAAGCATTTCATTTGGGGCGCCACGGCAGGCATGCTGCGCAATCTTTATCACCTGTTGCGTAACGGCTTGCAGCCTGGCTGACAACCCAGGCTCGCAGCACCTTGCCCCTGCACACGCAACAAAAGACGGCCATTTCTGGCCGTCTTTTGTTTGGAAATGGGGCGTATCAGTAGCGCTGCTGGCCCGCCAGATTCTCTTCCAGAATGCGCTCGTACAGCGCATAGCGCAGTGGGTTGATCTTGCCTGCCTGCAAGGCGGCAACCACCCCGCACCCGGGTTCGCGCCGATGCGTGCAGTTGTAGAACCTGCATTCCTCGATGGGCTGCGTAAATTCCGGGAAGCCGCGGATGATGTCGTCGCGCGTCAGGTGCTGCAAGCCAAACGCCTGGAACCCCGGCGAATCGATCAAGTCGCCGCCGGGCTCGGGCAAATGGTAGAGCCGCGTGCTGGTCGTGGTGTGCTTGCCCATGTCCAGCGCAGTGGAGTGCTCGCGCGTGGCGGCGCGGGCGTCGGGAATCAGGGCATTGAGCAGGGTGGACTTGCCCATGCCGCTTTGGCCCAGCAACAGGTTGGTTCGCCCCGCCAGGCGCGGGGCCAGCAGGGCATGCACATTTTCCGGTTCCAGGGCGCTGAGTTCGACGACCGGCACGCCTAGCGCGGCAATCGGCGCCAGACGCGCGCGCGCGGCGGGCAGCTCTTCGGTCAGGTCGGTCTTGTTCAGGACGATAAGCGGGGATATGCCGACGCTCCAGGCGCCGGCCAACGCGCGCCCGGTCAGGTCGTCCGAGAACGTGGGTTGCACCGCAATCACGATCAGCAACTGGTCAACGTTGGAGGCGAACTGCTTGGAGCGCATGTCGTCCGACCGATACAGCAGGTTGCTGCGCGGCAGAATGGCGTCGATAGCGCCTTCGTCCTTGCCTTGCGGCGCGATGCGCACGCGGTCGCCGACGGCAGCTCCGGCTTTTTTGCCGCGCGGAAAGCATTTGCGTAGCGAACCATCGGCAAGCTCTACTGTGTAGTGGCGCCCGTGCGCGGCGATGATGCGGCCGTCGATCTGGTCGCCTACGGCTTCGGATGGCGCGGCCATGGCGCCGTTTCGGGTAGTGCGCGTGTTGCTCATGCGGCAGGCGCCATCAGGTGGCGGATGCGCTCGGCGGCGGGGGGTGGCTGTCGTAGAAGGCGGAATGCACAGGGTCGGGAGTCAGCGTAGCAGCGTTGTCGTCATAGAGTTTGACCAGTGCGGATACCAGGTGTGCCGGCGAACTCTGCTCGGCCGCATAGCGATCCGCCTCGAATTCGTCGCGACGCGAGTACCAACTGGCCAACGGCGTGAACATGAAAGTAAAAACGGGAATGACCAGGAAGAACAGCAGCAGCGCCATGGCGTCGTTGCGACCACCCAACTGGGGCAGCACGCCCAGATCCACGTAGAACCAGGGTTGCTGCGACACCCAGCCCAGGATGGCAAAGAAGGCCAGCGCGGCGCCGAAGCTGAAGACCACGCGCTTGATGATGTGGCGCTTGGCGAAGTGGCCCAGTTCGTGCGCGAGCACGGCTTCGATTTCATCGCCGTTCAGGCGGGCGAGCAGGGTGTCGAAGAACACGATGCGGCGCGACCGCCCGAAGCCGGTGAAATAGGCGTTGCCGTGCGCGGAGCGGCGCGAGCCGTCCATCACGAACAGGCCATTCAACGCAAAGCCGCAGCGCTGCGCCAGGCGCTGAATGCGGCCAGCCAGTTCCGGGTCGGACAGCGGCGTGAACTTATTGAAGAGCGGGGCAATGAACATCGGGTAGATGATCAGCAGCGCCAGATTGAATACCGTCCACAGCGCCCAGGCCCACACCCACCAGTAGGCGCCCGCACTGCCCATCAGCCACAGCACGGCGGCGGCCAACGGCAGGCCCAGCACGGCCGCCACCAGCAAGCCCTTGGCGGTGTCCGCGATGAACAGTTCAGGTGTCATGCGGTTGAAACCGAAGCGAGCTTCCAGTTTGAACTGTCGCCACAGCGTGAACGGCAGGCCCAGCAGACCCAGCACTAGCGCCACCACCACCAGCAACAGCATCTGGCGCAAGAAGTCATTGCTGGTAAGCTGGCCCACCATCAGGTCGATGAATTGCAAGCCGCCCATCAGCGTCAGGCACACCAGCAGAATTGCGTCGTAGGTGCGTTCCAGCATGCCCAGCTTGACGCGCGCAACCGTGTAGTCGGCGGCGCGCTGATGGCTGGTCAACCCGATGCGTGGCGAGAATTCGGCGGGCACCTGGTCGCGGTTGCGCGCAACGTGACGGATCTGGCGGCTGGCCAGCCACAGGCGCACCGCGATATCGGCAAGCAGGAAGGCAACGAACAGCAGTGTGAACATGGGCGAAGCGGATGGCTCAATAGGGATGTGCGAAAATCGCGTGTTTTATAGGCAAATTATATGGCTGTGAACGAAAATCGCCTGGTCTGGCTCGACATGGAAATGACCGGGCTGGATCCCGAGAAAGAACGCATCATCGAGGTTGCCGTCGTGGTCACCGAACCCGACCTGACGGTGGTGGCCGAAGGCCCGGTTCTGGTCGTCCACCAGCCCGACAGCCTGCTTGACGCCATGGATAACTGGAACAAATCCACCCACGGCAAGAGCGGCTTGATCGACAAGGTCCGCGCATCGACCGTGTCCGAGGCGCAGGCAGAGGATACGCTGTTGGCGTTTTTGGCGCAGCATGTGCCGGCGGGAAAATCGCCGCTTTGCGGCAACACCATCAGCCAGGACCGCCGCTTCATGTTTGCTTACATGCCGCGCCTGGAACAGTTCTTCCACTACCGTAATCTGGACGTCAGCACGCTGAAGGAATTGGCGCGCCGCTGGGCGCCGGCCGTGTACAAGGGCTTCGAGAAAAAGAGCCGCCACGAAGCGCTGGCCGACATCTACGAATCCATCGACGAGCTCAAGTACTACCGCGAACACTTCCTGAAAGTGTAAGCAGGCGGCTTGGGACGGGATTGCCATGACCAGTCATTCCGTTGCTCAGATTCGTCGCGCCGAGCAGTTGGCGTTGGCACAGGGGGCGTCACTCATGCCAAAGGCTGGCGCGGCGGCCGCGGCATTTGCTGCCGAACGGGTAGCTCCTGGCGGCTCCATCCTGGCCGTGGCCGGTCCCGGCAACAACGGCGGGGATGCCCTGGAAGCCGCGACACGCCTGCTGGCGTTGGGTCTGCGCGTTCAGGTCCTGCTGCCGTCTGGCCCCGAAAAATTGCCCGCCGATGCGGCGCGCGCCTGGGCGGGCTGGCTTGCCGCCGGGGGCCATACGCTGGCGTCGCTTCCCGCCACGCCTCCTGATCTGCTTATCGACGGCCTGTTCGGTATCGGGTTGAACCGTCCGTTGGAGTCTTCTTGGCAGCAGTTGGTCGATATGATCAATGCGTGGCGCGCGCCCGTGTTGGCGCTGGATGTGCCTAGCGGCATCGACGCCGATACCGGCGCGGCGCTAGGCCGGCCAATCCAGGCTACCTGGACGCTGTCTTTTATTGCTACCGCCCGGGGTTTGACTCGGCCCGGCGCCGGTCGCGACGCCGCGGGCGAATGCCATGTGGACACGCTGGGTGTGGAGATGCCCGGCGATGCTGCCAGCTAGGCGGATTGCCCCGGCGTACCATTGCCGAGGCCACGCGCTCTGAAGGCGCGCCCCCCTCAGACCGGCCGCCCTCCAAAACGGGATTCCACGTCAGTCGTCAGCGGGGTGTAACGCTCATTGTCTTGCCCGGCGCGCGCGTTCAGATGCGTTTCCGACGCATCGAACACCTTCCAGTAGATGCGCCCGCATAGGGCGCGGGCGGCGTGGCCCGGCCAGTTGTCGGGCAGCATCGGCCCGGGCAGTTGTGGGTCGTGCAGCACGATCCGGCGCCAGTGGTGCAGCAGCATGACCCGCACGACAAAGGCGTCGGCGGGCGGTGGGGTTTCCTCCAGCAGCTTTTCCAGCGGACCGAAATTACGCGAGAACTGGCGGTACTGCTCGGCCACATCGTCCAGGTTCCAGCATTGCGAGGCCAAGCTGGCGATGGGCAGGCCGCCCGCACCGGCCAGATCGCGGGCAGATAGCACCAACGCCCGGTCCGGAATGCCCAGTTTTTCCAGGATGTCGTGCGCGGCGCTCGCCTCGGTGTGCGGATGCGCGAACAAGCCCGGCGCGATCATGCCGAACCCTTCCCAGACCAGTTCCCGGCGCAGCTCGGCGCGTTCGGCCAGCCCGTTGCCGGTGCGTGGTAGCGCCACCAGCGTCCATTCCCCGTTCCAGTCCTGCGTCGCGCCTTCGTAAATGCGCTGTGAGGCATGCGCGGTATGTCGCTGCCCCTGTTCAGAAATCAGGTACAGGCTGCGCCGGCCATGCCGTTCCGATTGCAGCCAATTCTGCGCCACCAGCCGAAAGACGCTGGTGCGCAGCAGGCGTTCGTTGATGCCCAGCGGGGCCAGCAGTTCGATCAGGTCTCCCAGCCAGATGGCGCCGCCGTGAGGCGCGAGCGCGTCCCCCAGCAAGCTGACGCAGAGCGATTTGGCGCGAGGCGGGTCGCTTTTCAACAAGCGGGACAGGAAACGGTCCAAAGGCGACGTAGGGTTTGCCATAGGGTGGGCCAAATGCGGCCGATATCGGGATCCGCAATATGATACATAAATCCAATGTGATACAGCTTTGCGTTTGACAATGGTTTTTTTGTATTAAATAATCCGCCTATGACATGACGGCGCTGTGGAACGTTTGCCTTGCGTTTTCGCAAACCGTCTCAAGGAGACAAACATGTACGCTCAACTCGTCGAAACCGGCGTCAAGCAGGTCAAGACCGCGGACCAGCTTGAAGGTCCCGAACAGACGTTTCAGCGCCGCATAGACGATGGCGTGCGCATCGAGGCCAAGGACTGGATGCCCGATGCCTATCGCAAGACGCTGGTGCGCCAGATCTCGCAGCATGCGCACTCGGAAATTGTCGGCATGCTGCCCGAAGGCAACTGGATCACGCGCGCTCCGTCCCTCAAGCGCAAAGCGATTCTGCTGGCCAAGGTGCAGGACGAGGCCGGCCACGGTCTGTACCTGTACAGCGCCGCCGAGACGCTGGGCGTGTCGCGCGATGACCTCATCGACGACCTGCATGCGGGCCGCGCCAAGTACTCCAGCATCTTCAATTACCCCACGCTTAGCTGGGCCGATATCGGCATGATCGGCTGGCTGGTCGATGGCTCGGCCATCATCAACCAGATCCCGCTGTGCCGCTGTTCATACGGCCCCTACGCGCGCGCCATGGTGCGCGTCTGTAAGGAAGAATCCTTCCACCAGCGCCAGGGGTACGACCTCTTGATGCAGATGTGCCTGCACGGCACGCCCGAGCAAAAGGCGATGGTGCAAGATTCGCTGAACCGCTGGTGGTGGCCGGCCCTGATGATGTTCGGCCCGTCCGACGCCGATTCGCCCAACAGCGCGCAATCGATGGCCTGGAAGATCAAGCTCTTCTCCAACGATGAACTGCGCCAGAAGATGGTGGACCAGACTGTGCCGCAGGCCGAATACCTGGGCCTGACCGTGCCGGATCCCGATCTCAAGTGGAACGCCGAACGCGGCCACTATGACTTCGGCGAAATCGACTGGAGCGAGTTCTACGCCGTGCTCAAGGGCAACGGGCCGTGCAACCGCGAACGTCTGGCCGCGCGCGTCAAGGCGCACGAAGACGGTGCCTGGGTGCGCGACGCGCTGGTGGCCTACGCGGACAAGAAGGCGCAGCGCAAGGCCGCTTGAAGCGAAGCGCTTGAACTGGCCGCAGCGTCTGCATACCTCTTCAAGCAACGCCTGCGTACCTCTTTTCCACCCCGACATCACCTCATCATTGCCGTCCGGAGCGCGCCGCGCGCGCCCGGCATTTCAAGGATATTCATCATGAGCAAAGACTGGCCTTTGTGGGAAGTGTTCATCCGCAGCCAGCACGGCCTGGCCCATAAGCACGTCGGCAGCCTGCACGCCTCGGACGCCGAAATGGCGATCAACCACGCTCGCGACGTCTACACGCGCCGCAACGAAGGCCTGAGCATCTGGGTCGTGCGCGCCTCGGATATCTCGGCCAGCAGCCCCGGCGACAAGGAACCCTTGTTCGAACCGGCCAACAGCAAGGTCTACCGGCATCCCACGTTTTTCCCGATGCCCGACGAAATCAAGCACATGTAAGGCGGTGGGCGGACATGGACAAGACTCTGTTTGAATACCTGCTGCGCCTGGGCGATTCGTCGCTCATCCTGTCGCAGCGCCTGGGCGCGTGGACCGGCCACGGCCCCATCCTGGAAGAAGACCTGGCGCTGACCAACACCGCGCTGGACCTGCTGGGCCAGGCTCGCATGTGGCTGACGCTGGCGGGCGAAGTCGAAGGCGCCGGCCGTGACGAAGACGCGTTGGCCTATCACCGCGACGCGCATCAATTCCACAACGTGCTGCTGGTTGAACGCGCCAATGGCAACTACGCCGACACCATGGCGCGCCAGTTCCTGTTCGACGTGTGGCACTACTTCCTGTTGCAACGCCTGGAGCAGTCCGCTGACGAACGTGTCGCCGCCATCGCCGCCAAGTCCATCAAGGAAGTCACCTACCACGTGCGCCGCTCGTCGGACATGGTGGTGCGCCTGGGTGATGGCACCGACGAAAGCCACGCCAAGATGCAGGCCGCCATCGACGACGCCTGGCGCTTTACCGGCGAATTGTTCGCCGACGACGCCGTGGACCAGGACGTGGCCGCGCGCGGCATCGGCTGCGAACTTTCCGCCCTGCGCGCACCGTGGCTGGCCCACGTGCGCGAAGTGCTGGAAGAAGCCACCTTGACCGTGCCCGACGAAACCGCCGCCAACCATCTGGCCTACCGGGGCGGCCGCCAGGGCAAGCACACCGAAGAACTGGGCTACGTGCTGGCCGAAATGCAGTACCTGCCGCGCGCCTATCCAGGAGCCTCGTGGTGAACGCGCTGGCGCCCATTTCCGCCGACCAGGTCTACGCCTGGCTGCACGAGGTTCCCGATCCGGAGATCCCCGTGCTGTCCGTGGTGGACCTGGGCGTGGTGCGTGACGTGACCTGGGACGGCGACACCTGTGTCGTCGTCATCACGCCCACGTACTCTGGCTGCCCGGCCATGCGCGAGATCACCCAGGACATCCAGCAGACGCTGGCGCGCCACGGTATCGACGCAGTCCGTGTCGATACCCGCCTGGCGCCCGCCTGGACTACCGACTGGATGAGCGAAAAGGGCCGCGAAGCCCTCAAGGGCTACGGCATCGCCGCGCCCGCCGAACGCGCCATCGATATCTCGGGCATCAGCCGCCGTGCCGCCGCGCCCGCCATCGCGTGCCCGCGCTGCGGCTCGCGCGACACGCGGATGGTCAGCAACTTCGGGTCCACGTCATGCAAGGCGCTGTATCGCTGCGTGTCTTGCCGCGAACCCTTCGATTATTTCAAGACTCACTGAGAGCGGTTTCAAGATGAGCAACCAATTTCATTCCTTGAAGGTGGCCTCGGTGGCGCGCAACACGCGCGACGCCGTGGTCGTCACCTTTGACCTGCCCGACACGCTGACCGACGAGTTCGCCTTCCTGCCGGGGCAGTACCTGACCCTGCGCACGCAACTGAATGGCGAAGAGCTGCGCCGCTCGTACTCGATCTGTTCCGCCCCGCACGACAAGCTGCTGCGCGTGGCCATCAAGAAGGTCGACGAAGGCGCGTTCTCCAGTTGGGCCAACCACGAACTGCAACCGGGTCAGACGCTGGAAGTGATGGCGCCCGCCGGCAACTTCACCGTGGATTTCTTGCCCGAGAACCAGCGCCATTACGTGGCCTTCGCGGTGGGCAGCGGCATCACGCCGGTGTTCTCGCTGGTGAAGACCGCGCTGTCGACCGAACCGCGCAGCAAGTTCACGCTGTTCTTTGGCAACCGCGCATCGTCGGCCGTGCTGTTCCGCGAAGAAATCGAAGACCTGAAGAACCTGTACATGGAGCGCTTCTCGCTGGTCTACGTCATGAGCCGCGAGACGCAAGACATTGAACTGTTCAACGGCCGCCTGGACGGCGACAAGGTCGATCAGTTGATGTCGGCCTGGATGAGCCCCGAAGACATCGATTACGCTTTTGTCTGTGGTCCGCAGACCATGACCGAAAGCGTGGTCGAGCGGCTGCAGGCCCGTGGCATTCCGAAGTCGAACATCAAGTTCGAATTGTTCGGGGCGCCCAAGGGGCCACGCGCGCTGCGCACCGGCCACGACGCCCCGCAGGCGCCGGGCAAGGGCCAGTGTGAAGTGACCGTGGTGCAGGACGGCCACAGCCGCATGTTCGTGATTGATAAGAATAAAGACAGCGTGCTGGACTCGGCGCTGGCGCAGGGAATCGAGCTACCGTATTCGTGCAAGGGCGGCGTGTGTTCCACCTGCCGCTGCAAGGTTATCGAAGGCGAAGTGGACATGGATGCCAACTTCGCCCTGGAAGACTACGAAGTGGCGCGCGGTTTCGTTTTGAGTTGCCAGAGCTTTCCGGTCAGCGACCGCCTGGTTATCGACTTCGACCAGGAAACCTGACGCGGCCCGAGCCAGTCAGACACCCCTAATTCATTGGAGAGACAAGCGTGTCCCAAAAATTCTTCGAACGTCACCAGCCCGTGCTGGAACAATCCCTGGCGGCTGCCGCGTTGCGTGGCTACTGGAGCCCCTTCGCTGAATCGCCCAGCCCGCGCAACTATGGCGAAACGGCCAACGACGACGGCCGCGCCGCCTTCGAAGCCCTGAAGGGCAAGCCGTTCCCGTTGAACCTGCATGATGCCGACGGCACCGTGGGCGGCGAAAAATCGCCCTATGGGTTCGACCTGGGCATTACCTACCCGCACGTTCCGGTCGACAAGCTGATCAGCGCGTCCAAGCGTGCGCTGGAAGATTGGCGCCGCGCTGGCCCGCAAGCCTGGGTGGGTGTGTCGCTGGAAATCCTGGCGCGCCTGAACAAGCTCAGTTTCGAAATTGCCTACGCCGTGCAGCACACCACCGGCCAAGGTTTCATGATGGCCTTCCAGGCCGGCGGCCCGCACGCGCAAGACCGTGGCTTTGAGGCGGTGACGTATGCGTGGCAGGAAATGTCGCGCATTCCGGGCGTGGCGATCTGGGAAAAGCCGCAAGGCAAGAATGACCCCATCCGCATGGAAAAGCAGTTCACCGTGGTGCCGCGTGGCGTGGCGCTGGTGATCGGCTGCTCGACCTTCCCCACCTGGAACGGCTACCCCGGCCTGTTCGCCAGCCTGGCCACCGGCAACACCGTCATCGTCAAGCCGCACCCGGGCGCGATCCTGCCGCTGGCCATCACCGTGAAGGTGGCGCGCGAAGTGCTGCAAGAAGCGGGCTTCGACCCCGATGTGGTCCTGCTGGCCGCGCACGAAGCGGGCGACGATACGGCGCAGAAGCTGGCGCTGGACCCGGCCGTCAAGATCGTGGACTTCACCGGCAGCACCGCCAACGGCGACTGGCTGGAAAACAATGCCCGCCAGGCGCTGGTCTACACCGAGAAGGCCGGCGTCAACCAGGTCATCATCGATTCCACCGACGACTTGAAGGGCGTGGCGCGCAACCTGGCGTTCTCGCTGGCCTTGTACTCGGGCCAGATGTGCACGGCGCCGCAAAACATCTACGTGCCGCGCGACGGCATCAACACGCCGGAAGGCCGCGTCAGCTTTGATGACGTCGCCGCCGCCTTGGGCGTGGCGCTGGAGAAGCTGGGCGCGGATGCCGCTCGCGCAGTCGAACTGACGGGCGCCATCCAGAACGACGGCATCGTTGAACGCATCGAAAAGGCTCGCGCGCTGGGTCTGCCGGTGGTGGCGGACAGCAAGACGCTGACGCACCCGCAGTTTGAAAACGCCCGCGTTCGCACGCCGCTGCTGCTGCGCACGGAAGCGGGCAACGCGGCCATCAGCCAGGAATGGTTTGGCCCGATTGCCTTCGTGGTGGCCACGGATTCCACCGCGCACAGTGTCCAGTTGGCGCGCGACAGCGTCATTCAGCACGGCGCCTTGTCCTTGTCGGCCTACACGACCGATCCGCAAGTGGCTGACCAGGTGCAGGACGCGGCGGAAGTGTCCGGCGTGTCGCTGTCGTTGAACCTGACGGGCGCGGTGTTCGTCAACCAGACCGCGGCATTCAGCGACTTCCACGGCACCGGCGCCAACCCGGCCGCCAACGCGGCGCTGTCCGACACGGCCTTCGTGTCGAACCGCTTCCGCGTGGTGCAAACCCGCCGTCACGTCTAAGCAGGGCGACGCTTATGAGCTACCAGGATATTCAATTCGACCTGTCGGGCGGCATCGCGCGCCTGACGCTGAACCGGCCCGACAAGCTGAACAGCTTCACGGCCAACATGCACGCCGAAGTGGCCGACGCGCTGACGCGTGTGGAAACCGAAGGCGCGCGTGTGCTGGTGCTGACCGGCGCGGGCCGTGGCTTTTGCGCGGGCCAGGACTTAAGCGAGCGCAAGCCCGCCGAAGACGGCACGCCGCCCGACCTGGGTGAAACCGTCGACAAGTTCTACGCGCCGTTGGTGCGCCGCCTGAACGCCTTGCCCATGCCCGTGGTGGTGGGCGTGAACGGCGTGGCGGCCGGGGCGGGCGCCAACCTGGCGTTCGCGGGTGACATCGTCATCGCCAAGGCATCGGCCAATTTCATCCAGTCGTTCTGCCGCCTGGGCCTGATTCCCGACACCGGCGGCACGTTCGCGCTGCCGCGCCTGGTGGGCCGCGCGCGCGCCATGGGCCTGGCCATGCTGGGCGACAAGCTCAGCGCCAAGCAGGCCGAGGAATGGGGTCTGATCTGGCAATGCGTGGCGGATGAAGAATTCGACGCCACGCTTGAGCGCTTGGCCAAACACTTCTCGACCGCGCCCACCAAGGGCCTGGCGTTCACCAAGCAGGCCATGCAGGCCAGCCTGGGCAATGACCTGGCGACGCAATTGGATCTGGAGCGCGACATGATGCGTGAGCTGGGTCGCAGCGCAGACTACGCGGAAGGCGTTGCCGCCTTCCTGGGCAAGCGCGAACCGCAATTCAAGGGGCAATGATGAGCGTACACGTTCCCCCCGTTGAAGCGCCAAGCGATCCGCAGGAACTTGCGCAGGCCGTAGGCACTGTGATGTACGCGGGCGACGCGGCCTCGCAGGGCCTGGACATGAAGGTCGAGGAAATGGCGCCTGGCTATGCGCGGCTGACGATGCGCGTGCGCGCCGACATGCTGAACGGCCACAAGACCTGCCACGGCGGCTTCATCTTCGCGCTGGCCGACAGCGCGTTCGCGTTCTCCTGCAATTCCCGCAACGTCAGCACCGTGGCTTCGGGCTGCACCATCGATTACCTGGCGCCGGGTTTCGAAGGCGACCTGCTGACCGCCGTGGCGCAAGAGCGCTCGCTGGCCGGCCGCACGGGCGTGTATGACGTCACCGTCACCAACCAGGACGGCCGCAACGTCGCCCTGTTCCGTGGGCGGTCCTATCGCATCAAGGGCCAGATCGTGGGGGTTCCCGCCGAAGGCTGAGGATGACACTCCAACGCCAATAGAAACGTCGTCATCCAAGCAAAGTCAAAGCCAAGGCCAACGGCAGGGTGGCAGCAGCGCGGGACGAGAACCCCGCGTGCCATCCAGACCGGCGTAAAAAGAATTTCAGGAGAGAGATAACCATGTCCAACACCATGAGCAAGCCGGGGCTGGACCCCATCGAGCATGCCAGCGAGGATGAACTGCGCGCGCTGCAGCTTGAGCGCCTGAAGTGGTCGCTCAAGCATGCGTACGACAACGTCCCGCACTACAAGAAAGCGTTCGACGAAGCGGGTGTGCATCCCGATGACCTGAAGCAGTTGTCCGATATTTCGAAGTTTCCTTTCACGACCAAGAAGGAACTGCGCGACAACTACCCGTTCGGCATGTTCGCGGTGCCGCGCGAACGCATTTCGCGCATCCATGCGTCCAGCGGTACCACGGGCAAGCCGACGGTGGTGGGCTACACCAAGGGCGACCTGGACAACTGGGCCAACCTGGTGGCGCGATCGATCCGAGCGGCCGGCGGCAAGCCGGGCGACACCGTGCACATCGCCTATGGCTACGGCCTCTTCACGGGCGGCCTGGGCGCGCATTACGGCGCCGAGCGCCTGGGTTGCACGGTCATCCCGATGTCGGGCGGGCAAACTGAAAAGCAGGTGCAACTGATCAATGATTTCCGTCCGGACATCATCATGGTCACGCCCTCCTATTTCTGCAATATTCTCGAAGAACAGCGGCGCCAGGGCATTGATCCGCGTCAAAGCTCGCTGCGTATCGGCATCTTTGGCGCCGAGCCCTGGACGGGGCAGATGCGTGCCGACATCGAGGCCGAGGCCGGTATCGATGCGGTCGACATCTATGGCTTGTCGGAAGTGATGGGGCCGGGCGTGGCCAGCGAATGCGTGGAAACGAAGGACGGCCCGGTGGTCTGGGAAGACCATTTCTATGCCGAGATCATCAACCCCGACACCGGCGAGCCCGTGGCCGACGGCGAACCGGGCGAACTGGTGTTCACGTCGTTGACCAAGGAAGCGATGCCCATCATCCGCTACCGCACGCGCGACCTGACCCGTCTGTTGCCGCCCACCGCGCGCAGCATGCGCCGCATCGGCAAGATCACCGGCCGCAGCGACGACATGCTGATTGTGCGGGGCGTGAACATGTTCCCGACGCAGGTCGAAGAACTGGTGCTGAAGATTGCGCAACTGGCGCCGCACTACCAGTTGGTGCTGTCACGCACCGGCAATATGGACGAGCTTGAGATCCTGACGGAAGTGCGCGCAGAGTTCTCGGGCCTGTCGGATGCCGAGCGCAACAACCTGGGCAAGCAATTGCAGCATGCGGTGAAGACGCACATCGGCGTCAGCGCGCGCATCCAGGTGTCGGATGCGGGCCATGTGGAACGCACGCTGACGGGCAAGGCGCGTCGTGTGATCGACAAGCGTCCGAAGGTGGTCTGACAGCGACGTATGCGGCGCAACAAAAAAGCAGCCTTCGGGCTGCTTTTTTTGGTTCATCGGGCATTACCGTGCCAAGGCCCGTACGATGCGCCGGTACCAGATATGCAGCAGGATGGCGGAAAGCGCCAGGCCCACCATTGCCATCAACCACATGCTGCCGGCGCCTTCGGGCGAGCCGGGCAAGAGCACGTTGCGGATGCTGTCCAGGCCACCACGGCCCGGGCCGAAGCCGAACCACCAACCACCCACCAGGCCCACGCCCGCCAATGCCACCACCTGCAACAGCAGGGGCACCACCGCCACCTTGTAGGCGCGCAGCAGGTACGAGTTGATGCACTGCATGGAATCGAATAAGTGAAACAGGGGCAAGACCGCCAGTAGCGTCGTGGCCACGGCCGCCACGCCAATGTCATCCGTATAGGCCGCCAGGATAAGCGGGCGGCCCACCAGCAGCACGGAGGCGGTGAGCAGCGCACCCATCAGCCCCAGCGCCAGCCCGGCCATGCCGGTGCGGTGCGCATGGGCAAGATTGCCCGCGCCGATCGCTTGCGCGGTCAGCGCGGCGGTTGCCACGCCCAGCGCCATGGGCATCATGTAGCACAGCGCGGCCAGGTTCGACATGATCTGGTGCCCGCCGGTCACGTACGTGCCTTCACGCGCCACCAGCAGGGCCATGAAGGTAAAGGCCGACACTTCCACCAGGTAGGAGCCGCCCATGGGGATGCCCAGGCGCAGCAGTTCCTTCAGCGTTTTCCAGTCGGGCCTGCCGACGCGCAGATTGAAGCGCCGGTAGAAGCGGTCATGCGTGATCACCCAAAGGCCCAGGCCCAGGCTCATCCACGAAACCACCGCGGTCGCCAACCCGGCGCCAGTGGCGCCCATGGCGGGCAGGCCCAGGTTGCCGTAAATGAACAGCCAGTTGAAGAATGCCTTGAAGGCGATGGCCGACAGATTGATCGCCATGACCAGCTTTGGCCGCGATACCGACGTGCCCAGTGCGTAGATGGTGCGGAACACCAATGCGGCGGGCAGCGCCAGGACCAGCGCCTGTAAATAAGACCCGATACGTTCGCGTACGCCAGGCGCCACATCCCCCGACATCGACAGCCACACGTCCGGAAACAGCATCAACACCGCGCCTACGACGGACAGGCCCAGCGCCAGCCAGACGCCTTGACCCCAACTGCGGCCGACTTCGTCGTTGTTGCCGGCACCGAACTGCTGGGCCAGGATCGGGATCAGCGCGTGCACCACGCCCATCAGGCCCACGAAAACGGTGATGTAGATGGATGCGGACAGGGCCATCGCGGCCAGGTCGCTGGCGCTGGAATGGCCCGTCATGGCGGTGTCCAGGACGCCGAACGAAATGCCGGCCCACTGGCTGATCAGCACTGGCCAGGCCTGCCGGGCGATGCCGCGCAGGGTGGCGCCGAATGACATCGGCGCCGCGTTTACTGGGGTCATCGGTTGGGGCCGACTCTCAGCAGGCGGAACACTTCCTGGCGGTCGGCGCGGCGGCCGCCCTGCCACAGCACGGATGCGCCGTCGCTATATGCGGCGGTGTTGTCGCGCAGGCTCTGGTTGTTGGTCTGTTGCAAGATCAGCGTGCACTTCGCGTCGAAGGTGAAGCTGAGATTATTGAAGATCAGGAACGAAGCGCGTTGGCCACTGCCCAGGCTCAAGCCGCGCACGCATTCGCCAGGCCGGGTGTGTTGCGCCAGTGCCTGGGCCAGTTGGCCCGAGACGGTGCGGTAGCTGCGTGCGTAGTCCACGGCGGGTTGCCACAGCAGCACCAGCAGGATCCACGTTACGGTCAGGCCACCTGCGGACAGCACGGTGCCGCGCCACAGGGCTTGCGGCCGCACGCGCAGGCGCCACACCACCAATGCGATCCACGCCACGGTGAAGATCACCGCCAGGGTAAAAGCGCCCCACGAGATGACGGGCTCGTAGCCGGTCGTCTGGCGGGCGATATTGCGGGAAATTTGTGCGGGCCAGTTGAAGTGCAGCGCTACCCAGCCTAACCAGGCGGTCGCGGCCGTCAGCGAAAAACACATGACGGCAAACCAATCCAGCGTATTGACGACGCCGCGGCGCAGAGTCGGCAACGAGAACGCGCCCAGCACCGCGCACGGCACCGCCAGCAGCACGTATTCGGAATCGGTGGCTTCCTCCAGGCCAAACAGCACTGCGGCCGCGCAAACCAGCAGCATCAGCGGTAGCCAGATGTGCGGCGCGTAAATCCAGGCGCGCCAGCGCCACGCGGCCAACAGGGCCAGCGGCCAGGTCGGCCACAGATACCAGGGAAGATCGCGCAGGGTACGGCCCACGTCGTGCCACGAGGGCAGGGCAAAGGACGACAGGTTCCAGGTTTTCCAGTTGCGGATCCAATACTGGCTGCTTTCGCTGGCCGGGATCCACCAGGCCAGGATCAGCGCAACGGTGACCAGCGCCGCCCAAGGCAGCCAGCGCTTGCATTTCCACAATTGGCTGCGCGGGTAGAAGGCCAGCAGCGCGCCGACCATGATGGGCGCGGCGCCGACCCAGCCGCGCGTCAGGAAGCTGGCGGCCAGCGCGATACCCAGGGTGGTGGTGCCGGTGAAGGGCCGATCGACACTGCGCGCCAACGAGTAGAAGGCCAGCGCCTGGCAGGCCATGATGGCTGGCACGACCGTGGTTTCATGCGTGCGTTGAAGAATGCCGACGGTGGCCAGCAGCAATAGCAGGGCGGCGTCGGCCAGCATGCGGCCGTAGTCGCGGGGTTCGGGCTCGCCACCAAAGGGCAGGGCCAGTGGTTGGGCTTCGGTGCGGCGTCCCAGCAGGTAAGTGCCGTACCAGACGCTGGCGGCGGTGATGCCGAACCACAGCAGGTTGGGCAGGCGGCCGGCGGTGATGTCGCCGATGAAGGGGCCGAACAGCCAGATGCAGATGGCGCCCACCCAGGTGATCAGCGGGCCTTCTTCGGCATGGGCCAGCAGGCCTACTTGCGGCAGCAACCAGGTGATGCCGCCTTCGCGGATCGCCGTGATCATGGTGGCCAAACCAACCGCATCATCCGTTTTCCACGGGTCGCGCATGAACAGGCCGGCCACGATATAGGCCAGGGCCAAACCCAGCAGAATCAGTCTGGGGAGTTTTGCGGTCGCCACGGAGGTGAGCCGGGCGGGAGTGGAAAAAGAAAGTGGGGACACGGGCGTTAATGTAACCGAGTGATCTGGTTGCGCCAGCCCCCAACCTGTAAAAAGCCGGCTAGGGGGGAAAAAAAAGCAGCCCGAAGGCTGCCTTTTTGCTGTGACTCCAGCAGGAGCAACAGGATCAGGAAGCGGACTTGACGGTGCCAGCGGTACGGGCGAAGCGGGCGCGGAACTTTTCCACACGGCCGGTTTCGACGATACGCGTTTGGGCGCCCGTGTAGAACGGGTGCGATTCGGAGGTCACGTCGCACTTGAAGAGCGGGTACGTCTTGCCATCGATTTCAATGGTTTCGCGCGAGTGAACGGTCGAACGAGTGATGAACTTGTTGCCCGTTTGCAGGTCGGCGAAGACGACTTCGCGGTATTCGGGGTGAATGCCTTCTTTCATGGTGCTTATCCCAGGACTCGCTAAGGAGTCTTTTTCAAGTTGTAGGGTCGCCAGCCAGGACGCGTTATGCCGTTCAGTTATGCCATGAACTTATGTCATGCAAAACAGAACGCCCACGCAAGAATTCCAGCCACGTATCCAAAAAGTAACCCCAAATTCTAGCACGGGTTTTTCCGGATACGCCAGTACAACGCGGCCCAAACGCGGTGCGCTGGGCGGCTGAAAATTAGGGCCGGGCTTACAGGTCGGTGCGCAGCTTCCAGATTTCCGGGAACAGCACAACGTCCAGCATCCGGCGCAGGTAATCCACACCAGATGTGCCGCCCGTGCCGCGTTTGAATCCGATCACGCGCTCCACGGTGGTCACGTGGCGAAATCGCCACAAGCGGAAGGCGTCTTCCAGGTCGGTCAGCTTTTCGCCTAATTGATACAGGTCCCAGTAGCGGTCGGTGTCGCGGTAGACGGTCAGCCAGGCAGCTTCCACGCCTTCCGACGATACATATGGCTGCGTCCAGTCCCGTTCCAGCCGGTCGGCGGGCACCTCCACGCCATGGCGCGCCAGCAGGCGCAGCGCTTCGTCATACAGCGAGGGCGCGTCGTAGGCGCTGCGCACCTGGGCCAGCAGGTCTTCGCGGTGTGCGTGGGGCTTCAGCATGGCTGCGTTCTTGTTGCCCAGCAGGAATTCGATCTGACGGTACTGATAGCTCTGGAACCCGCTGGAACGCGCCAGATAGGGACGTAGCGCCGAATACTCGGGCGGTGTCATGGTGGCAAGCACATCCCAGGCGTGAACCAACTGCTCCATGATCTTGCTGACGCGCGCCAGCATCTTGAACGCGGGCTGTAGCCGGTCGGCCGCCACGTTGGCGATGGCCGCGCGCAGTTCGTGCAGCATCAGCTTCATCCAGAGTTCGCTGGTCTGATGCTGGATGATGAAGAGCATCTCGTTGTGTTCGGGCGACAGCGGGTGCTGCGCGCCCAGCACTTCATCCAGATGCAGGTAGTCGCCGTAGGTCATGTCGCGCGTGAAATCCAGCTGCGCTTTTTCCTGGTGGACGATGTCTTCGGGGCGGTGCGGGCAGCTCATGCTTGGCCTCCGAGGCAAGGGGGCGCGGCGCGGCGGGCCGAGGCGGGCAGCGCGCGCCAGCCAGGCGCGCGGGTGCGGGCGCAAGCAAGCGCCATGGTGTGATCAAGGGTGATGTTCATGATCGTGCGTCTTTCAAGACGGGCGGGGCCGGTTGAGGGCGCCCGCCCGAGGGCCAGCGGACCAGCCTACAGTTCGCGCAAGACGGCGCGAACCGGACTGGCATCGGCCTGGACCAGCGCCAACGGCAGGGCGATCAACTCGTAATCGCCTTCGGGCACGTCGTCAAGCACCAGATTTTCCAGTACCCGCATGTCGTGCCGCAAGATCGTGTGGTGGCTGTCCAGGGTCTTGCTGGACGCGGGGTCGATGCTGGCGGTATCCAGACCGATCAGCATGACGCCGCGTTCGGCCAGCCATTCGATGGTTTGGGGCGCGTAAGCCGAAAAGTCGTCGGTCCACCAGTCTTGCGCCGCGTGTTTGGCGGTACGCACGAGCACGCGCGGTGGCAGGTTCAGGGCCGCGTGGGCCAGGTGGTCCGTGGTGATGAGCGGGCCGCAATCAATCGCGTGGATGACGCGACAGGGGCCCAGGAAAGGTTCCAGCGACACGGCGCCGATGGCAGCCGCGCCGTTCTGGTAGTGCAAGGGGGCATCCGCGTGCGCGCCGATGTGCGGCGACAGTGTGATCTCGCTGACATTGACCGGGCAACCGGGCGTAAGCGACCACTTCCATTGCTGGCGGTACGGCGTGTCACCGGGAAAAACGGGCGACGCCGTGGAGACGGGCGGGGAGATGTCCCACAAGCGTTTCATCAGAAGCGTTTTCGTGTCTGGGAAAAGGTCGCGCCAAGGCGGAATAGGTTAAAGCCTAAAGCAATTCTTGCCGGCAGTCTAACGAAATCCGGTGCGTGGCGTGCTGGGCAAGTCCCTGTCGGGGTACTCGCTAAACGCCACCCAATTCAGCCATGGAGATAACCGCCGCGCCGGCCACGATCAGGTGATCGACGAGTTTGACGTCCACCAGCGCCAAGGCCTGCTTCAGTTGCTGCGTGAAGCCACGGTCAGCGGCGCTGGGTTCGGCCAGGCCCGAAGGGTGGTTATGGGCGACGATCAGTGCAGCCGCGTGGTGACGCAAGGCCTCGCGCACGACCTCACGCGGGTAAACCGATGCCTGTGACAGCGTGCCGCGCGCCAGTTCGCCCGTGGCAATCACGCGCAACTGGTTGTCCAGGTAGAGGGCAATGCAGTGTTCCACGCGCCGATGACCCAGCGCGGTCAGGCAATATTGTTTCACCTGTGCCGGGTGGCGCAGGGAATGGGGCCGGGTCAGGTCTTCCTCTATGGCCCGGCGGGCCAGTTCCAGCAAGGCGGCTAGCGTGCAGGCCTTGGCGGCGCCCAGGCCGGGAACGGTCATGAGTTCTTCGGGTGTGGCCCCCAAAAGTCCGCGCAAGCCGCAAAAGCGCTCGAGCAGCCGGTTGGACAGATCCACCACATTAAGGCCGGGAATTCCGGTGCGCAGGCCCAGCGCCAACAGCTCCGCATCCTGGAGCGCACCGGCGCCGTGGCGCAACAATCGTTCACGGGGACGCTCGTGTTTGACCAGCCGGACAGACAATTTCATAAGAGGCTCTAAAATCAGGGTTTATCCAATATCCATACGGTGGCAGATCTTGAGCATCGCCTCTAACGAAGTGAACGTTTTTGTCCGTCAGGATTCCTACCTGACGCTGCATTACCGAATCACGCTTGCGTCCGGTCCTGGCAAGGACTCGGTGTTCACCAACACGTTCGACGGCCGTCCCGGCACGCTGCAAATGGGCAGCGGCCAGTGGGCGCCCGGCCTGGAAGCTGCGCTGATCGGCCATGCCGAAGGCGAAAAGTTCAGCGTCACCCTGGAGCCGGCGGACGCCTATGGCGACCGCAATCCCGAGCTGATTCAACGGGTCACGCGCGCGATGCTGGCCGAGCACGCGGGCGCCGATGCGACGTTCGAACCCGGTGACCTGGTGGAATTCACTGCGCCCAACGGCGGACGCTATTCGGGCGTGCTGAAAGAAATCAACGATGAGTCGGCGTTGTTCGACTTCAACCATCCGCTTGCGGGCGTCCGCTTGCAACTGGACGTGGCGCTGCTGGGAGTTCTCTGATGAGCAAGGCCGTTACCGCCTCCGACGCCGAAGTCGTGCTGGCCCAGCCGCGCGGCTTCTGTGCCGGCGTGGACCGCGCCATCGACATCGTCGAGCGCGCGATCGAACTGCACGGCGCCCCGATCTACGTGCGCCATGAGATCGTCCACAACCGCTATGTGGTGGAAGACCTGCGCGCCAAGGGCGCGATCTTCATCGACGAACTGGACGACGCGCCCGCTGGCGCCATCGTCGTGTTCTCGGCCCACGGTGTGTCCAAGGCGGTGCGGGCGGAGGCCGAGTCGCGCGGGCTGCAGGTGTTTGACGCCACCTGCCCGCTGGTGACCAAGGTTCATATTGAAGTGGCTCGCATGCGCGCCGCCGGCCGCGAGATCATCATGATCGGCCACAAGGGCCATCCCGAGGTCGAAGGCACGCTGGGGCAGGCGCAAGGCGGCATGTATCTGGTCGAAACCGTGGACGACGTGGCGGGCCTGCAGGTCAATGACCCTGAAAACCTGGCCTACGTCACGCAGACGACCTTGTCGGTGGATGACGCGGCGGCGGTATCGCAGGCACTGAAGGCGCGCTTTCCCAGCATTGTCGAACCCAAGAAAAGCGATATCTGCTATGCCACGCAGAACCGCCAGGATGCGGTCAAGGTGATGGCGCCCGAGTGTGACCTGGTGTTGGTCGTGGGCAGCCCGAACAGTTCGAACTCCAACCGCCTGCGCGAAGTGGCCGAGCGCAAGGGCGTGGCGTCATACCTGATTGACGGTGCGCATTCCATTGACCCGGCGTGGCTGGTCGACCGCAAGCGCATTGGTGTGACGGCCGGCGCGTCTGCGCCTGAGGTCCTGGTGCAGCAGGTGATCGACCGCGTCAAGGAATTGGGCGCGGTGTCGGTGCGCACCATGCCTGGCCTGGAAGAGAATGTGGCCTTTCCGTTGCCCAAGGGCTTGTCGCGCAAGGCCGCGCAGACGGAATCGCTGGAATAGGCAGGCGCCGCTTGTGCGCGGCGCCGGGAAAAACATCAAGGAGACTTCATGCAGTTGTACAGCTATTTCCGCAGCTCGGCTGCGTACCGCGTGCGCATCGCCCTGAATCTGAAGGGCCTGACCTACGAATATCTGCCCGTGCATCTGATGAAGGATGGCGGTCAACAGTTGTCGGACGGGTATCGCAAGCTGAATCCGACGGCGCTGGTGCCGACCCTGATCGATGGCGAGGCCGTCATCGGCCAGTCGCTTGCCATCATCGAATATCTGGAAGAAACGCATCCCCAGACGCCGCTGTTGCCGTCCGATGCGATTGGCCGCGCGCGAGTGCGCGATCTGGCGCTAGGCATCGCGTGCGACACGCATCCCTTGAACAACCTGCGCGTGCTGAAGTATCTGAAGCACACGCTGGGCGTGGACGAAGCGGCCAAGACCGCCTGGTACAAACATTGGGTGCAACAAGGCCTGGAGGCCCTGGAAGCGCAGTTGGCGCGTTCCTGCGCCACGGGCCGCTTTTGCCACGGCGACTCGCCGACCATCGCCGACCTGTGCCTGGTGCCGCAGGTGGCTAATGCGCAGCGTTTCGACTGCGACCTTTCAGCCATGCCGAACGTGATGCGCATCGATGCCGCTTGCCGCGAATTGCCGGCTTTTGCAGACGCCGCGCCGGGCAAGCAGCCCGACGCGGAGTAAACCCGGGAAGCCGGCAGGGGGGCTTAGCCGATCTGCACCGGCACGAAGATCTTGTCTTCGCCGCGCTGTACCAGCAGGGCAACGGTCTTGCCCGCCTTGGACAGCGCTTCCTTCACTTGCCCGATGTTGTGCACCGGCACGCCATTGAGCGACAGCAGCACATCACCCGGTTCAATGCCCGCCTTGGCGGCCGGACCGGCAGAGCGCTCGATCAGCAAACCTTCGGTACCTGATGCCTGCTGTTCCTGCGGGCTCAGGGGGCGCAGCGCCAGGCCCAGTTGGCCGCGTTGCACTTCCTGATCGCCGGCGGACGCCTGCGTCTTGTCCTTGGGGATGCCGCCCAGCGTGGCGACGAGTTCCTTCGGGGCGCCCGCCCGCCAGATGTCCAGCTTGATCTTTTCACCGGGCGAGGCCAGGGTGATCATCGATGCCAGGTCGCCCGAGGACACGATGGTCTTGCCGTTGATCTGCCTGACCACGTCGCCGGGTTGCAGGCCGGCCTTGGCGGCGGCACTGCCTTTCTCCACGCTGGACACCAGCGCGCCCGACGGCGACTCCAGCTTGAACGAATTGGCCAGGTCCTGATTCACTTCCTGTACCGTCACGCCCAGACGCGCATGCTGCACCTTGCCGTGCTCCAGGATCTGGTCCTTGATCTTGTAGGCCACGTCGATGGGAATCGAGAACGACAGGCCCTGGAAGCCGCCGGTGCGGCTGTAGATCTGCGAATTGATGCCCACGACTTCACCCCGGTCATTGAACAGCGGGCCGCCCGAATTGCCCGGGTTGACCGCTACGTCCGTCTGGATGAAGGGCACGGAGGTGTCGTCGGGCAGCGAACGGCCCTTGGCGCTGACGATGCCCGCGGTGGCGGTGTTTTCCAGGCCATACGGCGAGCCGATGGCCAGCACCCATTCACCCACCTGCAATTGGTTGACGTCCCCCACCTTGACCACCGGCAGGTTCTTGGCGTCGATCTTGATCACGGCCACGTCGGTTTGCGGGTCGGCGCCCAGCACTTTCGCCTTGTATTCGCGGCGGTCGGTCAGCTTGACGGTGACTTCCTTGGCATCCTGTACCACGTGCGCGTTGGTGAGGATGATGCCGTCATTGCTGATGATGAAGCCCGAACCTTCGCCGCGCATCGGCACTTCACGCGAGGGCATGCCGCCGCGCGCTCCGGGAATCTGGCCGAAGAACTGGGCGAAGGGGTCATCATCATCGGCCGACACCTTGCGGGTGCCGCTGACGCTGATGTTGACGACGGCCGGTCCAAAATCGCGGGTAATCTGCGCGAAGTTGGGCGGGCTGGAGGTATTGAGGGATTGCGGGGCAGCGATCGCGGTCGGCGCGTTGGCCGCCATCGACACGCCGCCCATCACGGCGGTTGCGCCCGCGCCGCCAATGGCGCCAGCGGCCAGCAGCGCCAGCATCAGGCGCGAGGGTTTCAGTTGCGAGGTCTTCATGTCGGCTCCTGCGTTCATGTTTGAGGACATGGCGCTATCTTCGGGCCTGACACTTAGGGGAATCTTAAAACGGCCTGATCAACGCGAAAGCGGAAGTTCCACGCGGGCGCGCAAGCCCTGGCCGCCCGGCGCGTCCTCAAGAAAAATCTGGGCGCCGTGCTGATCGGCAATGGCGCGCGCGATCGACAGCCCCAGCCCGCTGCCGTGCTGCGTATTGCCCTCGGCGCGATAGAAGCGGTCGAATACGCGTTCGCGTTCGGCGGGCGGAATGCCGGGGCCTTCGTCGTCGATCAGGACAAGCACTTTGTCTGGCAACGCCTCCAGGCGGAGCCGGATGCGTCCGCCAGCGGGCGAGTGCTTGATGGCGTTGTCCAGCAGATTGCGGGCCAGCAAGACCAGCGCGTCGTGATGGCCCTGCACGCGAGCATCGGGCGCGCCTTCCAGGTCGATGGCGATCGACTTTGCATTGGCCTGCACCAGCGTTTCCGACACGGCCTGGCGCAGTACATCGGCCAAGTCCACGGGACCGGCTGGCGTCCGCTCCGCGGCGCTTTCGTGGCGGGCCATGGACAGCAGTTGCTCGACCAGCCGGGTGGCGCGGTCAATGCCGGCAGCCAGGCGTTGTTCGGCAACCTGGCGCGTGTCCGGGTCGCCCGCGCGTTGCAACGCCTGCAATTGCAGCCGCAGCGCCGCCAAGGGCGAGCGCAGTTCGTGGGCCGCGTCGCCCACAAACTGTTTCTGCTGGGCGAAAGCGCCGCGCATGCGCTCCAGCAGCAGGTTCAATTCCAGAATCAGCGGGCGGATTTCATCGGGCAGCCCTTGCACATTGACGGGCGACAGGTCTTCGGGCTGGCGCGCCGCCACCTGCGCACGCGCGCGCTTGACCGGCCGCAAGGACCAACTGACCACGCACCAGACGATAAGCATCAACAACGGCGCTGCTGCCGCAATGGGGGCGATGGTGCGCAGCGCGAGTTCACGCGCCATGTGTTTGCGCACGGCCATGTCCTGCGCCACCTGGATTACCTGGAAGGGGGTCGCCAGCGAATACACGCGATAGGTGGTGCCTTCCATCCGCGCATCGGAAAAGCCCAGCACGATCTGGTCGGGCAGGGGGCGGCGAGAGCGGGAATTGAAGACGCGCAAGCCGTCCGGGGTCCAGATCTGGATGATCAGGTCGTCGGCCATGGGTGTGGCGGCACCCCGGCTATGGGTGGGGCCGGTGCTGAGCAGGCCGTCGCCCGTGCCCAGTGACAGCGCGGTGCGCTGCAGCAGCGAATCAAAGATATCGTCGGCCTGAGCCAGCGTGCTGCGATAGGCGATTACGCCCTGCGCCAGCGCGCCGAACACAATGGCGGCCAGCAGAAAAAAAAGCAGGCGGGCGCGTAGTGAACCGCTAAGCCTGATGCTCATGTTTTAGGAATGACATAGCCGACGCCTCTGACGTTCTGAATCAAGTCCGAGCCTAGTTTCTTGCGCAGGCCATGAATATAAACTTCAACCGCGTTGCTGCTGACGCTGTCTTTCCAGCTGTAGAGTTTTTCTTCCAGTTGCGCGCGTGAAAAGATCATGCCGGGGCGCGAGATCAGGGGTTCCAGCACGGCCCACTCGCGGGCCGTCAGCGCCACGGGTGTGCCGTCCACCATCGCGGCGTGTGCCTGTGGGTCGATCGTGATGCCGTCATGTTCGAACACGGGTTCAGCGCGGCCGGCGCTGCGGCGGATCAGGGCGCGCATGCGCGCCAGCAACTCATCCACGTCATAGGGTTTGACGATGTAGTCATCGGCACCCGCGTCCAACCCCGCAATGCGGTCGCTGACGGCGTCGCGGGCGGTGGCGATCAGCACTGGAGTGCGGTCCTTGCGCGTGCGCAGGTCGCGCAGCAAGGCCAGGCCGTCGCGCTTGGGCAGACCCAGGTCAAGCAGGATCAGATCATAGGTGTCGGTGCGCAGCGCCAATTCGGCGGCGTTGCCGTCCCGGACCCAATCAACGGCGTAGTGTTCCGCGCGCAGGCAATCCAGCACACTTTCACCGATCATGAGGTCGTCTTCGACAAGGAGGATGCGCATGGTGGTCTTCGCTTTGCTGAATGAAATCCAGCAAGTTGGATGCGCGGCGGGCGGGGGGAGTTCCCAAGCGGGCCAGGGAGCAAGAAATGTTCTGGCGCGGAAATGAAAAAAGCAGCCCGAGAGGGCTGCTTTTAGAATTTGGTGCCGGCAATAGGAGTCGAACCTACGACCTTCGCATTACGAATGCGCTGCTCTACCAACTGAGCTATGCCGGCAAGACCATTTGCTTCAATTCATGCGTGTCGAAATCAGGATTTCACCGACGCTCAAACTTCAAGCAAAACATCTTTGTTCTTCCCAGTTTTTCGCCCTGTTTATGGGGCCTGATCTGGAAAGACCGAAATCATATCAGAGTTTTTTGGCGATGGGAAACAACTGGCCAAAAAAGAAGAAAAAAAATCGCAGTTTGCATGCGCTAAAAATTTAGGTCATAATTACGTTCTTGGCAGATCCCCGATAGCTCAGTCGGTAGAGCGACGGACTGTTAATCCGCAGGTCGCTGGTTCGAGCCCAGCTCGGGGAGCCAAAAAAATTCAAGATCAATAAGCTGCAGCTGAAAAAGATGCTAACGCCTAGGGATCCAAAGCCGAACAAAAGGGCCACTCGCGAAAGCGGGTGGCCCTTTTTGTCGCTCTGTTGGTTCTTTCGGGTTGAGTGATGGAAGACGATAGGCAGAAAGAGGATAAGCGCATTGGCGTGACGGTGCTCTCGGGTTTTCTGGGTAGCGGCAAGACCTCGCTGCTCAACCGTTTGCTGCACGAGTCCGCCTATTCCGAGGCGGTCGTCATCGTCAATGAGTATGGCGATGTTGGGGTGGATCATCACTTGGTCAGGTTGGCGCCCGCCAATGTGGTGCTCGTCGAAGGCGGCTGTCTTTGCTGTGTTGTCAGCGGCGCGGTGGTTGATACCTTGCGTGATCTGTTCATGCTGGCGGTCAGTCGCCGGATCAAGCCGTTTCGGCGTGTGATCATTGAAACCAGTGGGCTGGCTGACCCCGCCTCGACGCTATTCATGCTCAAGCATGACCGGTTTCTTGCCGAACGCTATGCGTATCGCGGCGCAATCGTCTTGGTGGACGTGCGCCACGGCGAAGCACAATTGGCGAACCAGCCCGAGGCGGCGCGGCAATTGGCGCTGGCCGACACTGTTGTATTGAGCAAATCCGATTTGGCCGACTCGGCGCAATTGCGGCGGGTTGAGCAAGCGGTCATTGCCGTCAACCCTGGCGCGCAGCGCTGCGTGCAACGACACGACTCTCCGTTGGCTGGCATCCTGCGTGATGGTCCAGATGGACTGGTGCGGCGCGATGGCGCGGCATTGTCGAATTGGCTGCAGGCTTTTGCGCGGCCAGGCGCCAGCCGGCATGCGAGTGTGGGCAGTTTTTCATTGGTGTTGTCGTCCCCGCTGGGGCGGGCCGCGTTTCTGGCGGGCGTCTCCCGTATACAAGAGCGCTTTGGTCCGGGCATTTTGCGCATGAAGGGGCTGGTGTGTTTCGAGGGAGACACGCTGCCATGCGAGGTGCATGGTGTGCATGGCGAGCTGTATCCCTTGCGGACGCTGGCGCAGTGGCCAAGTGATGAGCGGGCGTCCCAATTGGTCTATATCGTGCGAGGCCTGGACGTTGCGGAGGTTCGTGCGGCGGTGATCGAGGCGCTGGGCCAGGCGCCAGCTTGATTCTGTGCGGGTATTGCGGGGTGCGCAGCGCTCAAAATGTCGCCATTTTGGCGCGGATGTTGCACAGAAATACGGTATAACCGGTACGGTCTGATGCAAGAACCGAGACAATCATGGATCGTTTGAAGGCGATGCAGGTGTTCGTGGAAGTTGCCGACCGGGGTAGCCTGTCGGCGGCGGCAGTTCATTTGGATATGTCGCGCGCCATGGTGTCGCGCTATCTGGCGGAAATGGAGCAGTGGGTGGGGGTGCGCTTGCTGCATCGCACGACGCGTCGCTTGAGCCTTACACCCGCGGGCGCGGAAACTTTGCCGCGCTGCCGGCAGATGCTGGATATGGTGGGCGATCTGCGCAGTGCGGTGTCCACGCCCGAAGACACGCCGCGCGGCTTGTTGCGGCTTACCACCAGCATGTCATTCGGCACGCGTCAGTTGGCGCGCGTGGTAGCTGACTACGTCAAGCTGCACCCGGATACCTCGGTTGATCTGATGTTGGTGGAGCGGGCTGTCAATCTGGTCGAAGAGCGGGTCGACTTGGCTGTCCGCATCACTAACGACCTGGATCCCAACCTGATCGCCCGCAAGCTGGCGGTGTGCCGTTCCGTGGTGTGCGCATCTCCCGAGTATCTGTCTCGCGAAGGCATGCCGGCGCGCATCGAAGATTTGTCTCAGCGTAACTGCCTTACCCACTCTTACTTTGGCAAAAGCCTGTGGCGCTTCGAGCGTGATGGTCAGCCTGTGGATGTGCCGGTCAGTGGCAATATCAGCGCCAACGAGGCGTCCGTACTGCTGAGCGCCGCGCTGGAGGGCGCGGGTATTGCGATGTTGCCCACTTACTGCGCAACGGAAGATATCGCCGCAGGCCGATTGAGGGCGATTCTGCCGCAATGCAAACCGCAAGAGCTTGGTATTTACGGGGTGTACGCATCACGCCGGCAAATGCCGCTGATATTGCGCTCCATGCTGGATTTTCTGGTCGAGCGGCTGGGTTCCGCGCCGTGGGACAAGCCTGGGGCATAGCTGCGGTACGCCGTGGTGTGGATTTTCGGCCTTGAGGGCTTGGGTTATGGCGGTATAATTTTCAAAATGCGCGGGCGAGTCAATGTCCGCTAGCATGTAGTCTTCGAAAATATTCAAGAATTTTAAGTCTGGCGCAGATCTGGCCCCCCAAAGCTTGATGGTCCGGGCCCTTGATATTGATTGCCGCGGGACTAGGATGCCGGATTCCGGCTCGTCCTGCAGGCTTGTTGGCGATTTTCGCCATCTTTTCCAGAATTTGCTTAAGGCCTCTGCCGCGCATCGAAGTGGCAGGCCATTGCCCCATCTTGATTGGCGCGCCTGTGTGGGCGCGTGCTTGCCGCGCATGGCAGTCAACCCAGGAACCCTGTGAACACTACGCCCTTTTACGTCGCCCATCGCAGTTCTGCACGCATGGGCGTGCGGCAGGGCAGGGTAGGCGTGGAGTCGGTGGTGGTCGCGGATGCCTGGCGCGCGCGCGCGGCGCAAGCCGCTGAGAATGTGATCAACGACGATGTGATCAGTAAAGACGGCGCAAATGAAAAAGGCCCGGCGCATTCGCCAGGCCTTGATCAATTTGGTTGCGGGGGCAGGATTTGAACCTACGACCTTCGGGTTATGAGCCCGACGAGCTGCCAGACTGCTCCACCCCGCGTCTGAGAAAAGAATATTAACCTTATTTTCCACCGGGTGCAAGTTAGCCCTTTTTGAATTTGAATGTCGATGAACGATAGTGAGGCAATACTCGTGCTGGAAACCGCGTTGCTATGCGCGGTGCAGCCGATGCAACTGTCCGATATGCGCAAGCTATTCGGGGATGATGAGCAGTTCGACAACAGCAAGCTGCGCGGGCTGTTGGAGACGCTGCAAGCCAATTGGGCCGATGGTGGTCTTGAGCTGGTGCAATTGGCGAGCGGATGGCGATTTCAAAGCCGGCCGCATATGCAGCGCTATCTTGAGCGGCTCAGCCCAGAAAAGCCGCCCAAGTACTCACGAGCCGTCATGGAGACGCTGGCTATCGTGGCTTGGCGCCAACCGGTAACGCGGGGCGATATCGAAGACATACGCGGCGTGACCGTCTCGTCGCAAATCGTGAAAGCCCTGGAAGATAGAGGGTGGATCGAGGTGATCGGGCACCGTGATGCGCCGGGGCGTCCGGCTCTGTTTGGCACCACGCGCCAGTTCCTTGATGATCTGGGCTTGCGCGCGCTGGACGAGTTGCCGCCCCTGGAATCCGCCCAGGCCGCAGCCGCGCTGGCCGGGCTGGACCTCGGCGAGGTGCAGCAATTGACCGGCGAGGGCGCCATTCCCACGAATGAACCGGCTGAGGCGGAGGTTGCCGCCGAAACTATGAACGGTTTGGCCGAGGCCGCCAGCGATGGCGGAAAGGGGAATCAAGGGGAATTTGCCGTCGGAAATGCGGACGAAGCCCGCGAAAATAGCGATCTCCCCGTTGCGGAATTGCCTGTTTCGGAACAGGATGCACCCATAGACCCGGTCGATAGCGTAGAATCCGTCGTTTCGCGCACAGAAGAAGGCGCGGATCCCGATGACGAATCCACCGTCCGGGAGCAAGCCGAAGGCTTGTCCAATACGCCGATCCTGTCCGGTTTTCCCGACGACAGAACCGGTAACGACATTTCCGATATGGCCGCCGACCCTACTGAGGCCGGTGCTGCAAAGGAAAGTGTCGAGCACGCAAAACACGCGGAACCGACCGACCCGATTGACGAGACCGATCACGCAGCGCCTGGCGCAGCTGGGCATGAGCCCGATTTCGGCCTTGATGATCCTGTTCGGCCCGAAACCGATGCCGCTTCCTCGGCTTCGGATGACGTGGATCCGGCGCAGCCTGGCGCTGGCCGCGATTCGGCGTCCCCTGATGATGACGAGCCCGCCCCTGGCAGGCGTACCCAAGTTTGAAATTCGGAGCTGTCCCAGTGACAACGAATACAGCAATGCAGGACGACAATCCCCGTTCGGATGACACCGTTTCCAACGGTCAGCCGGATTCCTCTTCCGTGCGCGAACCCGCCGCCGAAGGCGAGGCCGGTGCCCGTGGGCGCGGCCGCAAGCTAAGGACGCCTTTCCGCCGCCGTCGTGGAGATGCCGCGGCAGAGCAGGCGCCGGCGGCAGGTGGCCAGCCGGCCGCCGCCGCCTTGGTCGAGTCGGCTGACTCCCGTGGTGGCGAGCAAGAAGCGGAACAAGCGCTGTCGTATCTTGACAACGCTGAGCGCATGGAGCAGCGGCTGGGCAAGTACCTGAACAGCGATTCGGTCATGCCCAAGCTGCACAAGGTGCTGGCGGATGCAGGCATCGGCTCGCGCCGCGAGATGGAAGAGCTGATCGTGGCCGGCCGCGTCTCGGTCAATGGTGAGCCAGCTCATATCGGCCAACGCGTTGCGCCCAATGATCAGGTTCGCGTGAACGGCAAGCCCATCATGCGTACCAATACAAAGAAGCCCCCGCGCGTGATCCTGTATCACAAGCCGGCAGGCGAAATCGTCAGTCACGACGATCCGGGTGGCCGCGCCAGCGTGTTTGCGCGTCTGCCCAAGTTGCGCACGGGTAAATGGTTGTCGGTGGGGCGGCTGGACTTGAATACGGAAGGTCTGTTGATCTTCACGACGTCTGGCGATATGGCCAACCGCATCATGCATCCCCGTTACGGTACCGAGCGGGAATACGCCGTCCGTGTGCTGGGCGAGATGGATGAAGCGCAACGCCAGTCGCTGGTCGATGGTATTGAGCTTGAAGATGGCCTGGCGGCATTCGGCGCGCTGGACTATCTGGGCGGCGACGGCAGCAATCGCTGGTACCGCGTCACCCTGCAAGAGGGGCGTAACCGCGAAGTGCGCCGCATGTTCGAAGCGGTTGGCGTCACCGTCAGCCGACTGATTCGTACCCGCTTCGGCGATGTTGTGCTGCCTCGCAGCTTGCGTCGCGGCCGCTGGGAAGAACTGGATGGCTCGTTGGTCACCGCCTTGATGGTCCAGCTTGGACTGTTGCGCGAAGACGACGAATCGGGTGGTAACCGCCGTCGCTCAAAGCAACCCCAATCCCATGACAGCGCGCTGCCCCCGGGCTTCGGCACCATGGATCGCAATGGCATGAATGGCGCCCGTATCGGCCGTCGCGGCAAGCTGCAAGGCGGCCGCTTGGGTAGCGCCGGGCAAGCGGCGGCGTGTCCGTCCGACCCGTTCGGTACTGGTCTGATGATCGCAGGCGGTTATGCCAACGGTCATCCGCTTGCCGCGGAAGGCGCTGGTGGCAATCGCAAGGGCGGCAAGCCCGGCGGTGGTCGCTCGGCATCGGCGGGCGGCGGGCGTCCCGATGGCAAGCCCGGCGGTAAGCCGGGCGCCAAGCCTGCTGGCAAGATGGGTGGCAAGCCGCGTGGTCCGCGCGGTCCGCGTGCGGCGGCAGCGGGCGGACAACCGGGCAATGTGGCATCGGTAGATGCCGGCGTTGTCGGCAACGTGGCCGAAGGCCAGATGGGCGGTGGCCGCAAGCCTCCCGGTGGCAAGCCGGGCGGCAAGCCGCAAGGCGCGCGCGGCGGCAACGGTGGTCGGAATGGCAAGCCCGCGGCTGCGGGTGGGCGTGGCGGAAACAAGTCCGAAGGACCGCGCAGCGCGGGCGGCTCGGCGGCCAATAAGGGCCCGGGTGCGGGCGGCAAACCGCGCGCACCGCGTGCAGCCTCGTCGGCGCCGCGTGGCGACGACTGGCAACCCCGCAGCGCATCCGCGCATGAATCCCGTCTGGGCGTCATGGGTGGGCGTGGTCGTCAAGGTCGCTGATTTGCCTGCCAGTGGCGCGTTGGCCGCGCCGCTGGCCGCGATATGTCCCGTATAAGCGTAAGCCCTAGATGAATCAGGCGTTTTTCCTGTTTATCTGGTAAAATCAATGGTTTTCATGGCTTCGCGTCATTGCTTTTTGCGTCCCGCCTCTGGCGGGTAGCGGGCAAGCCGCCTCTGGCGGATAGTGGGCAGCCGCCTCTGGCGGGTAATGCGCAGGGGCAGGTCTGAAAGGGTTGGGTCTGAAAGGATTGGGTCTGAACAGATCGAGTCTGAACGGATCGAGCAGTCAATGATCAAATTGGCGCGCGGCAGCATGGCGCAGTTCAATAGCAGTTGGCATCGGATATGCACCAAGTGCCGCCGAACCTGAAAGGTTGGGTTTGAGCGGGCAGGGTTGGACAACCCATGGTGCATCAAATTAGGTCGCAATATAGGGCGCTGCCCAGCATTGCTCCTTACGTGTAGTAGGGAAGCGGCTGGGCTCTGCGCAATATCGGTGGGCTGGGCGTGCAGCCCATTTTTTTTGAGTATATGGCTGATTTATTCGCATTGACCGAAGAGGCTCTGGCCGGCATGGACGTCGAACTCGTGGACGTCGAGCGTGCCGCCCTGGGCCTTTTGCGCGTAACGATCGATCGGGTCGGCGGTGTGCGCATCGAAGACTGTGAGCAGGTGTCCCGCCAATTGTCGCGGGTGTTCGAAGTCGAGAACGTCGATTACAAACGGCTGGAAGTCGGTTCGCCGGGTATAGATCGCCCGTTGCGCAATGAGGCTGAATTCCGCCGGTTTGCTGGCGAGCGCATCGAGATCAAGCTGCGCGAGGCATTAGACGGACGTAAGGTTTTCTCCGGCACGTTGACCGTGCCCGAAGACGACGCCGCCGCCTCGGATGCCGCTGCTGGGATGCACAAGACCGTCTTCGGTCTCGAATTTGAGGCAAAAAAGAACGAAATCCAGGTGTTGAATTTCACGGTCGAAGATATCGAACGTGCAAAACTGGATCCCGTTCTGGATTTCAAGGGCAAAAAGCGATGAGTCGCGAAATTCTTCTGTTGGTCGATGCCTTGGCGCGTGAAAAGAACGTCACGCGTGACGTCGTGTTCGGTGCGTTGGAAAGCGCGCTGGCCTCGGCCATGAAAAAGCGCTTCAAGGATGATGCGGACATTCGTGTCGCCATCGATAGGGAAACCGGCGATCACGAAGGCTTCCGCCGCTGGCTGGTGGTGCCGGACGAAGCTGGCCTGCAAGAGCCCGACAAGCAGGAAATGCTGTCGGATGCGCAGGAAATCGTTCCTGATATCCAGGAAGGCGAATACATCGAAGAGCCGCTTGAGCCCATCGAATTCGGCCGTATCGGCGCGCAGGCGGCCAAGCAGGCCATCCTGCAAAAGATCCGTGACGCCGAACGCGAACAGGTGCTGAACGACTTCCTGGACCGTGGTGAAACCATTGTGTCCGGCACGATCAAGCGCATGGACAAGGGCGACGCCATCGTCGAAACGGGCAAGATCGAAGCGCGCCTGCCGCGTTCCGAAATGATCCCGAAGGAAAACCTCCGGGTTGCCGATCGCGTCCGCGCCTTCGTGTTGCGTGTTGACCACGCCGCGCGTGGCCAGCAAGTCATCCTGTCGCGCACCTCGCCCGAGTTCATTCGCCAGTTGTTCGAGAATGAAGTTCCGGAAATCGAGCAGGGCCTGCTCGAGATCAAGGCCGCTGCTCGCGATGCGGGTGTGCGTGCGAAGATCGCCGTGGTGGCATACGATAAGCGTATCGATCCGATCGGCACGTGTGTGGGCATGCGTGGTTCGCGTGTCACCGCGGTGCGCAACGAGCTGGGCGGCGAACAGGTCGACATCGTGTTGTGGTCGGAAGACCCCGCGCAGTTTGTCATTGGCGCCTTGGCGCCGGCCAACGTCGAATCGATCGTCGTTGACGAAGACAAGCATGCGATGGACGTCGTCGTCGACGAGGAAAACCTGCCCAAGGCCATTGGCGCCAAGGGTCAGAACGTGCGCCTGGCGTCCGAGCTGACTGGCTGGCAGATCAACATCATGACGCCGGAAGAAAGCCTGAACCGCCAGGAAGTCGAGCGCTCGGGTCTGCGCACCACGTTCATGAGCAAGTTGGACGTTGATGAGGAAGTCGCTGACATCCTGATCGACGAAGGTTTCACCGGTATCGAGGAAATCGCTTACGTGCCCATGCAGGAACTGCTGGAAATCGAAGCGTTTGACGAAGACACCATCAATGAATTGCGCGCCCGTGCCCGCAACGCGCTGCTGACTGAGGCAATTGCTCAGGAAGAGCGTCTTGAGACCGCACAGGATTTGCTTGAACTCGAAGGCATGACGCAAGAGCTGGCTGCCAAGCTGGCCGAGCGCCAAGTGCATACGCGAGATGATCTGGCCGAATTGGCAACGGACGAACTGGCGGAAATCGCCGGTTTGACCGAGCAGGAAGCCAGCGACCTCATCATGCGTGCCCGTGCCCATTGGTTCGACGAAGAATAACCATAAGGACACGGGTCTGCGGTGGGTAGTGCTGGATTCATCCACTGCAAGTTCACGTTGTTTGTAATTGCTGCATATAGGGAAGAGAGAGCCTAATGTCGAGTAACACCGTCGCCCAGTTCGCTACCGAGCTGAAAATGCCTGCCAACGTGCTGCTGGATCAGCTGCGCTCGGCTGGTGTTGACCTCAAATCGGTTGACGATTCCGTCACCGACAGCGACAAGGCGAAATTGCTCGAATCGCTGCGCCGCGCCCATGGCGCGACCGAAGGCAAGAAGATCACCTTGACGCGCCGCCAGACGTCCGAGATCCGGCAGGCTGACGCCACCGGCCGCTCGCGCACGATTCAGGTCGAAGTGCGCAAGAAGCGCGTGTTCGTCAAGCGTGATCCCTCCGAAATTGCCCTGGAGCAGGCCGCGTCCGCGCGTGCCGAAGATGAAGTTGCTGTTGAAGAAGAGCAGCAGGTGTCCGCGCCGGCTGCACCCGAGGCTCCTGCCGTGGCCGAGCCCCGCGAAGCCACGCCCGTCCAAGCGGAGGCTCCGGCCCCCGTCGAGGCGGAAGAGCCTGTTGCTGTAGAAGCGCCCGCGCCGGTTGAAGCGCCCGCGCCTGTTGAATCCGTCGCGGCCGAAGTGCCCGCCACCGTCGAGGCGCAAGCCGCCGAAGTTCAGGCCCAGCCTGAACCCGAACCGACGCCGGCGCCTGCTCCTGCCGAGCCCGTGGCCGAAGAGGCCAAGCCCGAAGTTAAGACTGAATCCACCGAGCCCAAGGCTGAAGAAGCCAAGCCGGAACCCGTTGTGCTAGCCAATAAGTCCGATACACCTTCCCCCCAGGCCAATGCGCCGATCGCCCAGGCGCAGCCTGCCGCGAAGTCCGAACCCGTGCAGCCCGCCGCGCCCGCGCCGGCCACGCCCCCCGTCCGGGTGGGCAATCGTGCCGACAACCGCCGCGCCGGCCCGCCGCTTGCCGCTTCCGCTACGACGGGTGGCCGCGATGAGGCCCGCCGTGCCGCCGAGGCCGAAGCCGCCGCGCTGCGCGAAATGCTGAACCGTCCGCGCAAGGTATTGCGTGCCCCCGAGCCGGAGGCGCCCGCCGCCGCCGCTGCTCCGATTTCGGGCACGCTGCACAAGCCGGCCGGCAAGCCGGGCGCCACGCCCGGCGCCAAGAAAGACGCCAAGCCCGCCGCTCCTGGCACGAAGAAGACCATCAAGACCGCCGAAGTCGCTTCGACCTGGTCTGATGACGCGTCGCGCAAGAAGCCGGCCGACAAGCCCGCAGCCCCGGCCAGCCGTGACGGCTGGCGTGCAGGTGGCAAGGGTGGTGGCAAGGGCGGCGGCCGTGGTGGCCGCAACCAGCAGAACGACCGCCGCAACGAGCCCGCACCGCAAGAATTCATTGCTCGCGAAGTGCACGTGCCGGAAACCATCAGCGTGGCCGATCTGGCTCACAAGATGTCGGTGAAGGCCGCCGAAGTCATCAAGCATCTGATGAAGCTGGGCCAGATGGTCACCATCAACCAGGTACTGGACCAGGAAACGGCCATGATCGTGGTTGAAGAACTGGGCCACGTGGCGATTGCCGCCAAGCTGGATGATCCGGAAGCGTTCCTGGACGATTCCACCGCGGTGTCCGAAGCCGAGCAACTGCCGCGCGCCCCGGTTGTTACCGTCATGGGCCACGTCGACCACGGCAAGACCTCGCTGCTGGATTACATCCGCCGCGCCAAGGTTGCCGCGGGCGAAGCCGGCGGCATTACGCAGCACATCGGCGCCTACCACGTTCAAACCGAACGCGGCATGGTGACCTTCCTTGACACCCCGGGCCACGAAGCGTTTACCGCCATGCGTGCCCGCGGCGCCAAGGCGACCGACATCGTGATTCTGGTGGTGGCCGCCGACGACGGCGTGATGCCGCAAACGCGTGAAGCCATCCACCACGCCAAGGCCGCGGGCGTGCCCATGGTCGTGGCCGTGACCAAGATCGACAAGCCTTCGGCCAACCCGGAACGCGTCAAGCAGGAATTGGTTGCCGAACAGGTCGTGCCGGAAGAATACGGCGGCGACGTGCCCTTCGTGGGCGTGTCGGCCAAGACCGGTGAAGGCATCGACGACCTGCTCGAAAACTTGCTGCTGCAAGCCGAAGTGCTGGAACTGAAGGCGCCGGAAGACGCACCCGCCAAGGGTCTGGTCATCGAAGCCCGTCTGGACAAGGGCCGTGGCCCGGTCGCGACGATCCTGGTGCAAAGCGGTACGCTCAAGCGCGGCGACGTGGTGCTGGCCGGCGCAAGCTTTGGCCGCGTGCGCGCCATGCTGGACGAAAACGGCAAGCCGATCCAATCGGCCGGCCCGTCCATCCCGGTTGAAATCCAGGGCCTGACCGAAGTGCCGGCCGCCGGCGACGAACTGATGGCGCTGTCCGACGAACGCAAGGCACGAGAAATCGCGCTGTTCCGCCAAGGCAAGTTCCGCGACGTCAAGCTGGCGCGCCAACAGGCCGCCAAGCTGGAATCGATGTTCGACAACCTGGGCGAGGGCACGCAAACGCTCACGCTTATCGTCAAGACCGACGTGCAGGGTTCGCAGGAAGCGCTGGTGCAGTCGCTGGTCAAGCTGTCGACCGACGAAGTTCGTGTGCAAGTGGTGCACGCGGCTGTCGGCGGCATCTCGGAAACCGACATCAACCTGGCCATCGCTTCGAACGCGGTCGTGATCGGCTTCAACGTGCGTGCGGAAGCAAGCGCCAAGAAGCTGGCCGAAAACAACGGCATCGACGTGCGCTACTACAACATCATCTATGACGCCGTGGATGAAGTTAAGGCGGCCATGTCGGGCATGTTGGCGCCCGAGAAGAAAGAAGAAATCATCGGCCTGGTCGAGATCCGTGAGGTCTACAGCATCTCGCGCCTTGGCAACATCGCTGGTTGTATGGTGCTTGACGGCATCGTCCGCCGCGATTCCCAGGTACGCCTGCTGCGCAACAACGTGGTTCAGTGGACGGGGCATCTTGAATCGCTGCGCCGCTTCAAGGACGACGTCAAGGAAGTCAAGTCGGGCTTCGATTGCGGTCTTACGCTGCGCGGCAACAACGACATCCAGGTGGGTGACCAGCTGGAAGTCTTTGAAATCAAGGAAATCGCGCGTACGCTGTAAAGCGTCGCGAGGCATTATTGCTAATGAGCCGTCACAAGTCCAAAGCCATCCCCGGTCGCAATTTGCGGCTGGCCGACCAGATCCAAAAGGATCTGGCGGAGATCATCCAGCGCGAAATCGATATGTCTCGCGCTGGGCTGATCACGCTCTCCGGTGTGGAATTGTCGACCGACTACGCGCATGCCAAGGTGTGGTTCACGGTTTTGGGCGCCGAGCCCGAAGCCGCCACCGCCTTGCTGAACGAAAAAGCCGGTTGGCTGCATTCCCAGCTTTACAAGCTGCTGCACATACACACTGTCCCCACTTTGCGCTTCTTCCACGACGAGCAAATCGCCCGTGGCATCGAAATGTCGATCCTCATCGACCGCGCAAATCGGCCCGGCCCCCACTCGGGCGTGCCTGACGAACCTGAAGACCAGTCCTGATCGGGCTGTCGTCACTGCTTTTTCAACCGGATTCCGACGATGGCTAAACGACGCGGGCTTTTGCTCGACGGTGTGCTGTTGCTCGACAAACCCGTAGGTTTGTCGAGCAACCACGCCTTGCAACGCGCCAAGCGTTCCATGGACGCGGCGAAAGCCGGTCATACGGGCACGCTGGATCCCTTCGCCACCGGCTTGCTGGTGTGCTGCATGGGACGCGCAACCAAGATTTCCGGCGCGATGCTCAACGCCGACAAGGCGTATCGCGCTACGCTGCAATTTGGCAGCGAAACCGATTCTGGCGACCTGACCGGCAATGTCGTGTCAACCGCCGAGCCGGGCTTTACCGTTGACGAGCAAGCGCTGCGCGACGCGCTGTCACGTTTCTCGGGCACCATCGAGCAGATTCCGCCGATGTACTCCGCGCTCAAGCGCGACGGCAAGCCGCTGTACGAGTACGCGCGCGCCGGCATCGAACTCGAACGGGCCCCGCGCCAGATCACGATTCACCGCATCGAGCTGTTGTCCCTTTCGGGAACGCAGGCAGAGATCGATGTGGCTTGTAGTAAAGGCACATACATCCGAACACTGGCCCAGGACATCGGGCGCGTGCTGGGCTGTTACGCCCACCTGACGGCGCTGCGGCGCACGCATGTCGGGCCATTTTCTCTGGAACGCGCCGTTGAGCTGGAAGCCTTGCAGGCCATGCCAGACCCGAAGCAGGCATTGCTTGCACTGAACGAATTGCCGGAGGGCTTGCTGCCCTCCACCCTGACCTTAAAGGACTCGCTATGACTCGCGCCTTGCGCAACGTCGCCATCATCGCCCACGTGGACCACGGTAAAACAACCCTGGTCGACCAGCTGCTGCGCCAATCCGGCACCTTCCGCGAAAACCAGGCGCTGACCGAACGGGTCATGGACTCGAACGATCTGGAAAAAGAACGCGG
Organism: Achromobacter spanius; assembly: GCF_003994415.1. NCBI lineage: Bacteria > Pseudomonadati > Pseudomonadota > Betaproteobacteria > Burkholderiales > Alcaligenaceae > Achromobacter > Achromobacter spanius. The sequence goes on from NZ_CP034689.1 coordinate 1,820,421, forward strand.
CATCACGATTCTGGCCAAGAACTGTGCCGTTGAATACGAAGGCACGCACATCAACATCGTCGACACCCCGGGCCACGCCGACTTCGGTGGTGAAGTCGAGCGCGTGCTGTCCATGGTTGACGGCGTGCTGCTGCTGGTTGACGCCGTTGAAGGCCCGATGCCGCAGACCATTTTCGTGACGCGCAAGGCGCTGGCCCTGGGCCTGAAGCCGATCGTGGTCGTCAACAAGGTTGACCGTCCCGGCGCGCGTACCGACTTCGTCATCAACGCCACGTTCGACCTGTTCGACAAGCTGGGCGCGACCGAAGAGCAGCTGGACTTCCCGGTGGTTTACGCCTCGGGCCTGTCGGGCTACGCCGGCCTGACCCCGGACGTGCGCGAAGGCAACATGCGCCCGTTGTTCGAAGCCATCCTGCAACACGTGCCGCAGCGTGAAGATGACCCCAACGGCCCGCTGCAGATGCAGATCATCTCGCTGGACTACAACAGCTACGTCGGCAAGATCGGCGTGGGCCGCATCAACCGTGGCCGCATGCGCCCCGGCATGGAAGTGGCTTACAAGTTTGGCCCGGACGGCCAGGGCGGCAAGGGCCGCATCAACCAGGTTCAGAAGTTCCATGGCTTGGAGCGCGTCGTGGTTGACGAAGCCGAAGCCGGCGACATCGTGCTGATCAACGGTATCGAAGAACTGGGCATTGGCTGCACCGTGACCGACGTGCTCACGCAGGAAGCCCTGCCGATGCTGCGCATCGACGAGCCGACGCTGACCATGAACTTCATGGTGAACACGTCGCCGCTGGCCGGCCGTGAAGGCAAGTTCGTGACCAGCCGCCAAGTGCGTGACCGCCTGGACCGCGAACTGAAGTCCAACGTGGCGCTGCGTGTGCGTGACACGGGCGACGATACGGTGTTTGAAGTGTCGGGCCGTGGCGAACTGCACCTGACGATTCTGCTGGAAACGATGCGCCGCGAAGGCTACGAGCTGGCCGTGTCGCGTCCGCGCGTGGTGTTCAAGGAAGTCGACGGCGTGAAGTGCGAGCCGTTTGAATCGCTGACCATCGACGTTGAAGACGCCCACCAGGGTGGCGTGATGGAAGAGCTGGGCCGCCGCAAGGGCGACCTGCAGGACATGCAGCCGGACGGCCGTGGCCGTACGCGCCTGGAATACCTGATCCCGGCCCGTGGCCTGATCGGCTTCCAGAACGAGTTCCTGACGCTGACGCGCGGCACGGGCTTGATGAGCCACATCTTCCACGAATACGCCCCCGTCAAGGAAGGCGCGATCGGCGAACGCCGCAACGGCGTGCTGATCAGCCAGGACCAAGGCGATGCCGTGGCCTACGCGCTGTGGAAGCTGCAGGATCGCGGCCGCATGTTCGTGAGCCCGGGCGATGCGCTGTACGAAGGCATGATCATCGGCATTCACAGCCGCGACAACGACCTGGTTGTGAACCCGATCAAGGGCAAGCAACTGACGAACGTGCGCGCCTCGGGTACCGACGAAGCCGTGCGTCTGGTTCCGCCGATCCAGATGTCGCTGGAATACGCCGTTGAATTCATCGACGACGACGAACTCGTGGAAATCACGCCGAAGTCGATCCGTCTGCGTAAGCGCCACCTGCTGGAAAACGAACGCAAGCGCGCCGCGCGCGAAGCCTCGGCCTAAGCGGGCACGATGGCCACAGCCGCTGTGGCCTTCGCACAAGACAAGCCGCGCACCTTCGGGTGCGCGGTTTTTTTTATGCTGCGCGGGCAGTCATATAGCGCGCCTTTCTTATAGTCCGCTTTGCTGATGCCGGTATTCCTGGGTAGCGCCGCCATACCCATACGCGGCCGCGCGCGCGTCGATCACATGCACGTAAGAGCATTCGTGCAGTTCGCCCAGAATGCTCTGGAACGCCGCATAGATCTCTTTGATGAAACGCGCCTTCTCGGCCTTGGTATTGGTTTCGTCCGTGACGCTGATGTCCAGGTGAAAGGCGTTCTTGCCCTGCTCGGAGAGCGGCGTGCCGCCGATAAACCACAGATCGTGGGGGATGTGCTGCAAGGTAATCGCAATGACTGGCAGCTTCTTGCCCAGCACGGACTGGGTCAGCCCGGCCACGGCGTCGACGACGCGGCGATTGATGGCGGGATCGGATTGGCCAGAAAGATGTACGACGATATGGGGCATGACAGGACTCCGGTTTGTGAGGGGTACAAGGCCAGTGTAAAAAGCCGTTTGACATCGGAAAAGCGGGAAATTACGATTTCATCCATCGATAAATCCGTTGGATAGGGCAATGTCAGGATTTGATCTGGACCAGTTGCGCACCTTGGTCGCCGTGCTGGACGCGGGCAGCCTGACGGCGGCAGCGCCGAAGGTTTTCCTGTCGCAATCGTCGGTCAGCGAACAGATGCGCAAACTGGAAGAGCGCGCCGGCCAGGCCCTGCTGGTGCGCGGTAAAACCGGGGTGACGGCCACGCCCGCGGGCGAACGCCTGCTGCAACACGCGCGCGCCATCCTGGCCTTGAGCGACGAGGCCTATCGCGATCTGCGTGGCGTGGCGTTGCGCGGCGAACTGCGATTTTTCATTACGGATTACTTTCGGCCCGGCGACGTGGCGCGCATGCTGCGGCGATTGAACGAGCAGTACCCGCAGGTGCGGCTGCATGTGACGATCATGAAAAGCGGCGCCATTGAGGCTGCTTACGAGCGCGGTGAGATCGACGTGGGCATATCGATGTCGATCCAGGAGCGCGGTGCGCCCCGGGCGCGTGCGCAGGGTGCGCTGTTGCGCCGCGAGCCGCTGCTCTGGATGGCGGCCGAGGGCGCAGGCGCGCCGTCGGACGACGCTCCCTTGCCATTGCTGGTGCTGCCGGAGACCTGCGCATTGCGCCAGTATGTGGAACGGCAGCTTGCGCGGCGTGCCGTGCCTTATACGGTGGCGCACGTGGCGTCTGGGGTGGCGGGATTGCAGTTGGCGGTGTCGGCCGGGCTGGGCGTGGCCTGCCTGAATGAATCCGCCCTGGCGCCAGGGATCGCGCGTTTGCATGCACCTGGATTGCCCGCGTTGCCCTCGGTGGAATTTCGCCTGCTGCCCGCACGCAGCGGGGAAAGCGAGTTCATCGGATTGGCGCGAGAGGCCATCGTCAAGGCCCTGGGCTGATCGAATCTGGTGCGGCCAGCGGAGCTTCAATAGGCTCGCCTCGGACCGAAAAATGATCGACACTGCCGAAACCAGCAGAGGAGACATCATGGGTGCCATCGACAAACTTGCGCCGTTCATCGACGCGCGCAGCGGGCGTTATGCGGAACTGAGCGACCGCATCTGGAGCTTGGCCGAACTACGCTACGACGAACACAAGTCGGCCGAATTGCACATTGCGATGCTGGAAGAAGCCGGCTTTCGCATTACCCGCGACGCGGCCGGCATTCCCACGGCATTCGTGGCCGAAGCCGGCCACGGCGGGCCCGTCATCGGCATCCTGGGCGAGTATGACGCGCTGTCCGGCTTAAGCCAGGAAAGTGGCGCCTTTGCGTGCCAGCCGTCGCCTGAAACGCCCAATGGCAATGGCCACGGTTGCGGCCACCACTTGTTGGGCACGGCAGCGCACTTTGCTGCCGTGGCGGTCAAGGAATTCCTGGAAGCCAACCAGTTGCCGGGCACCATCCGTTTCTACGGCTGTCCGGCGGAAGAGGGCGGGTCGGGCAAGACCTTCATGGCGCGCGAGGGCCTTTTCGATGAGCTTGATGCTGCCTTGACATGGCATCCGGCTTCGCACACCGGGATCTTCCATCAGTCCACGCTGGCGAACATTCAGGCCTACTTCCGCTTTCGCGGCATCGCGGCGCATGCCGCGAATTCCCCGCATCTGGGCCGCAGCGCCCTGGACGCCGTGGAGCTGATGAACGTGGGCGTGAACTACTTGCGCGAGCACATGGTGCCGGACGCGCGCGTGCATTACGCCGTGACCAATAGCGGCGGCATTTCGCCCAACGTGGTGCAGGCCCGCGCCGAGGTGCTGTACCTGGTGCGGGCGCCCATTAATTCGCAGGCGGCCGAACTCTATGAACGGGTCAAGAACGTGGCACGCGGCGCGGCGCTGATGACTGGCTGTGAGCTGGACATCGTGTTCGACAAGGCGTGCTCGAACTACATGCCGAACCGTGTGCTGAACGAGATCATGTACGCCAATATGCAGGCGCTGCAAGGCCCGGCCTACACGGCGGGCGAAGAACAGGCGGCGCGCCGGATGTGGGATTCCATCACGGAAGACGACATCGATAACGCTGGCAAGAACCTGGGCGCGGTACTGCGCAACCCCACGCCGCTGTTTGCGGGCGTGGCGCCGTTTGACCCGGCCAAGACCGAGATCACTTATGGCTCGACGGACGTGGGCGATGTCAGTTGGGTGACGCCCACGGCGCAATGCTGGGGCGCCTGCTACGCCTATGGCACGCCGTTCCATTCCTGGCAGATGGTGGCGCAGGGCAAGATGTCGATGGCGCACAAGGGGATGGTGCACGCCGCCAAGATCATTGCGGCAACGGCGGCCGATTTGCTTGCGCGGCCGGAAGCCTTGGCGCGCGCCAAGCAGGAACTGCTGGACGCGCGGCGTGGGCAGCCCTATGTGTGCCCCATTCCGGACGAGGTGGTGCCGTCGTTCAAGCGCTAGGCGGCAAGGCGGGCCAGAAGCAGCACGGCGGTCCTCAGCAGAGGACCGCCTCCACGTTCAAGCCGGCAGGGACGGCGCGTATTGCGCTTCGGAAGTGACCTTGTCATGGAATTCCACGACGCGGCGCACCACTTTGACGGGGTCGTCCTCGATGATGAAAAGGTCCAGGTCGTGCGCGCCGATCATGCCGTTGCCCAGCACCTGATCGCCCAGCCAGTCGACCAGCCCTGACCAGTATTCGCTACCCACCAGCACGATGGGCGCCGGCGGCACTTTGCCCGTCTGGATGAGCGTCAACGCTTCGAAGAGCTCGTCCAGGGTGCCAAAGCCGCCCGGCATCGCCACGTAGGCGAAGCTGTGCATGAAGAACGTGGCCTTGCGCGAGAAAAAATACTCGAACGACAGGCTGATGGTTTGGTATTCGTTGTTGTGGGCCTCGTGCGGCAGGCTGATGTTCAGCCCGATGCTGGTGCCGCCAGCCTCGAAGGCCCCTTTGTTGGCGGCCTCCATGATGCCGGGGCCACCGCCCGCGATGACCGCAAAACCGGCGCTGGCCAGGGCGGCCGAGATGGCGATGGTGGTTTCATAATGGGGGGAATTACGGCTGACTCGTGCACTGCCGAAGACGCTGACTGCGGGCCCGATGTGCGCGAGCTCGTCTGCCGCCGTCCGTATCTCTGACATAATCAGCGGAATCTGTTTGCCGGCGGGTGTTTCCATATCTGCCTTTTTAACCATGAAAAAAACCTTATTACTGGTCGACGGTTCAAGCTACTTGTACCGCGCTTTCCACGCTATGCCCGATTTGCGCAATGCGCAAGGCGAACCCACGGGGGCGCTGTACGGCGTGGTCAATATGCTGCGCAAGCTGGTATCTGATCATAAGGCAGAGTATGCCGCATGTATTTTCGATGCCCGCGGCAAGACCTTCCGCGACGACCTGTATCCCGAGTACAAGTCGCACCGTCCGCCCATGCCCGAAGACCTGGCGGCGCAGATCGAACCCATCCACCGTGCCGTGCGCGCCTTGGGTTGGCCGGTGCTGGCCATTGAGGGCGTGGAAGCGGATGACGTGATCGGCACCCTGGCCAAGCACGCCGCCGAACACGATGTACACACCATCGTGTCCACCGGCGACAAGGACTTGGCGCAACTGGTCAACAGCCACGTCACGCTGGTCAACACCATGACGGGCGAAGTGCTGGACGAGCCGGGCGTGGTCAACAAGTTCGGCGTGCCGCCCGACCGCATCGTGGACTACCTGATGCTGGTGGGCGATACCGTGGACAACGTCCCCGGCGTGACCAAGGTCGGCCCCAAGACAGCAGTCAAATGGCTGACGGAATTCGGGTCCATCGACAAGCTCGTCGAAGGGGCGGACGGCATCAAGGGCGTGGCCGGCAACAACTTGCGCGAAGCCATTCCCAATTTCCCGCTGACGCGCCAATTGCTGACGGTGAAATACGATTGCGACCTGAGCGGCCACGTAGAAAACGTCAGCGACCTGACACCGCGCGAACGCGACATTGCCACGCTGACCGAACTGTATGAACGCTACGGTTTCCGCACCTGGCTGCGCGACCTGACGGGCGACGCCGAGCGCGTGCCCACGGGTGACGCCCGCATCGCGGCGGAGGTGCCCCAGGCGCCCGCCGAACTGGATTACCGCATCATTGCCGACTGGGCCGAATTCGACGCCTGGTTCGAAAAGCTGCAGGCGGCGCCCCTGGTGGCGCTGGACACCGAAACCACCTCGCTGGACCAGATGCAGGCCCGGCTGGTTGGGCTGTCGCTGGCGGTCGAGCCGGGTGTGGCCTGCTACATCCCGGTGGCGCACCGGGGGCCGGACGGCGCAACGCAGTTGCCCAAGGCCGAGGTGCTGGCGCGCTTGAAGCCGTGGCTGGAAGACGCCTCGCGCGCCAAGTTGCTGCATCACGCCAAGTACGACGCACATGTGTTCGCCAACGAAGGCATCAAGCTTGCGGGCATTACCGACGACACGATGCTTGAGGCCTATGTGCTGGAATCGCATCGTGGCGTGGGGCTTAACGACCTGGCCCAGCGCTACCTGGGCCGCAGCGGCGTGTCGTACGAGGACCTGTGCGGCAAGGGCGCCAAGCAGATCGGTTTTGACGAGGTGGCGGTGGACAAGGCGGGGCATTACGCCGCCGAAGACGCCGACTTCACCTTGCAATTGCATCGCGTGCTGCGCCCGATGGTGGCGGCCGACGAAGGGCTTGACCGCATCTATCAATTGGAAATCAAGGTGTCGGCGGTGCTGACCACCATCGAACGCAATGGTGTGAAGGTGGATGCCGACGAACTTGGCCGCCAAAGCCACAAGCTGGGCCAGGAAATGCTGCGGCTGGAGCAAAAGGCCTATGAATTGGCCGGGCAGCCCTTCAACCTGAATTCACCCAAGCAGTTGGGTGAAATCCTGTTTGATCGCATGCAGTTGCCGGTGGTGCGCAAGACCGCCAGCGGCGCGCCGTCCACCGACGAAGACGTGCTGACCAAGCTGGCGCTGGACTATCCGCTGCCGCAGGTGCTGCTGGAATACCGGGGGCTGTCCAAGCTGAAGTCCACCTACACGGACAAGCTGCCGCGCATGATCAACCCCACCACGGGCCGCGTCCACACGCGCTACTCGCAGGCGGCTGTGATTACCGGCCGGCTGGCGTCGTCGGATCCCAACCTGCAGAACATTCCCGTGCGCACCGAAGCAGGCCGCCGCGTGCGCGAGGCGTTCATCGCGGAACAGGGCATGCTGCTGTCGGCCGATTATTCGCAGATTGAACTGCGCATCATGGCGCACGTGTCGGACGACGCCAACTTGCAACGCGCGTTTGCCGCCGGCGAGGACATTCACCGCGCGACCGCTGCCGAGGTGTTCGGCGTGGCGCTGCCGGATGTGTCGACCGACCAGCGCCGTGCGGCCAAGGCCATCAACTTTGGCCTGATCTACGGCATGGGAGTGTTCGGTCTGGCGTCCAACCTGGGCATCACGCGCGATGCGGCGCAGGCCTACATCGACCGCTATTTCGCCCGCTATCCCGGCGTGGCGATGTACATGGAAAACACGCGCCGCGTCGCCCGCGAGCAAGGTTACGTTGAAACCGTGTTCGGTCGACGCCTGCAATTGCCGGAAATCCGTGGGGCTTCCGGTCCGCGTCGGCAGGGAGCGGAACGCGCGGCCATCAATGCGCCCATGCAGGGCACCGCGGCCGATCTGATCAAGCTGGCCATGGTGGCCGTGCAGGACTGGCTGGAAGCGGAAAAGCTGCAGACCCGCATGATCATGCAGGTACACGATGAACTGGTGCTGGAAGCGCCGGACGCCGAGATCGAGGTGGTCAAGGAAGCCTTGCCGCGCCTGATGTGTTCGGTGGCCGAGCTGCGCGTGCCGCTCGTGGCTGAAGTGGGCATGGGCAAAAACTGGGAGCAGGCGCACTAAGCCTGCTGTTCTGTCCCCGCGAACCCGGTGGGCCGTCTTAGGACGGCCCATTTCCGATTTCAGGATTGCAACAATATAATGTTGCGCTTCCTCCCCGCCTCTATTGCGTCCCCCCACATGTTGCTGCTCTGGGTACTTCTTGCCACCGTTACCGGCGGGCTGATCGCCGTCCTTGTCGCCAGTTGGCTGGCCTACAAGGTTTTCGCCCAGTACCTGCACCACATGGTCAGCCTGTCGGTGGGCGTGCTGCTGTCGGTGGCGCTGCTGCATTTGTTGCCCGAGGCTTTCGAAGGGGGCGTGGCCGATGCGCATACGCTATTCGGCTTGATGCTGGCCTCGCTGATCGGTTTTTTCGTGCTGGAAAAGATTGCGCTGTTGCGCCATAGCCATCACCACGAGGGCGACGGGCACCACCATCACAAAGGCCACGATCATCACGAAGCCGGGCGTGGGGGCGTGTTGATCCTGATCGGAAGTTCCTTGCACAACCTGTGCGACGGCATTCTGGTGGCGGCGGCTTTCCTGACCGACCCGCTGTTGGGGGTACTGACCGCGGCGTCGATCATCGTGCATGAAGTGCCGCACAAGCTGAGCGATTTCGTTGTGCTGCTGAATGCCGGACTGGCGCGCCGCCGCGCCTTTTCCCTGATCTTGTTCACCAGCTTGTGTTCAGCCGTGGGCGGCATAATAGGGTACTTTGTGCTGCAGCAGGCGCAGGACTGGGTGCCGTATGTCTTGGTGGTTGCCGCCAGCAGCTTCCTGTATATCTCGGTGGCTGACCTGATGCCGCAGATGCATGAACGGGTGTCCCTTTCGGATGCCGTCCCGCAATTATTGCTGGTGGGCGTGGGCGTGGCGCTGATCTACAGCGTGACGACCGTGATGCACCATGGGCACGAGCACGGCGCCGATGCTGGCCACGACGCTCCCCATGCCGAGCACGGCCACTCGCACTAGGCATAGCCCGACCGCCAGCACCAGGGCGCGCGCGGACGGGACACCTTGATGTCCAACCCATACACAGGAGTCCGCCATGAGTTTTTCCGCAGCCGCCGGCAACGTCGCCCCCACCGTCATACACACTGACACCGAAGGTCTGGCCCACGGAGACTTCAAGCTGCCCGTGGCCGATGGTTCCATTGCCGCGTATTACGCCGCGCCGCAAGGGCGCCGCGACTTGCCTATCGTGCTGGTGGTGCAAGAGATTTTTGGCGTGCACGAGCACATCAAGGATCTTTGCCGCCGTATCGCCAAGGCCGGCTATCTGGCGGTTGCCGCCAATCTGTACGAGCGTCAGGGCGACGCTTCCACCTACACCGATATTCCCAAGCTCATTGCCGACATCGTCAGCAAGGTGCCCGACGAGCAGGTGTTTGCTGACCTGGACGCCAGTGTGGCCTGGGCCGCGGACAACGGCGGCGATGCCAAGCGCGTGGCCATCACCGGCTTTTGCTGGGGCGGCCGCCTGACCTGGATGTACGCCGCGCACAACCCCGACGTCAAGGCGGCGGTGGCCTGGTACGGCAAGCTGAGCGTGGGCCATGGCCCGCTGATCAAGCGCGTGGCGTTCGACGTGGTCAACGACCTGCACGCGCCGGTGCTGGGCCTGTACGGCGCCCTGGATGCCAGCATCCCGCTGGCCGACATCGAGACCATGAAGACGAAGCTGGCGGCTGGCAACGCCGCGGCCAAGCAATCGGAGTTCGTGGTGTACCCGGACGCTGACCATGCCTTCCTGGCGGACTACCGCGCCAGCTACAAGCCCGAGGCCGCCAAGGATGGCTGGACTCGCATGCTGGCGTGGTTCCAGCGCTACCTGTAAGCCGATAGGCGCCGTTTGGCGGGGGCTGTGTACCCCGCTTTGTTTCCAGCTTTGTTTCCTGCTTAGTTGCCCGCTTAGTTGCCCGCTTCTCTCAGGCGGCTGGGCAACAACTCCCCATGGCGGGCCAGCAGCGGGTACGCGGCCGCACCCACCAGGTGCGAGTTGATGCCCTTCATGTCGCGCAGAATGTCCAGATACAGCGCGCCGACTTCGGCGGCATCGACCTCGCCCGACTTGATCTTTTGCAAGTGCGTGTCGGCCGCTTGTATCTCGATCGTGCGAAAGCGCGCCTTTTCACCGGCCAGGGCGCGCGCCTGGCGCAGGTCGTCGTTGACGAAGAGCGCGGCGGCCTGACGCTGGTTGGCAATCAATTGGCCTAGCGTCTCGTCCAGGCTGGCGCGTTGCTCGGGTGAAAACACCCAACCTTGCTTGCGCAGCTTGGCCACATGGCTCAACAGCCCGTGGTGGGCGATGTCGCCGGCATGGCCGATGTTGCTGGCAAAGGCCAGAATGTCATCCATGCGCTGGACGTCGTCGCGCGTCATGTTTTCCTGGTCCAGCGTGGCCAGGTAGGTGGTGATGGCGTTTTCCAGCTTGTCCAGCGCGGCGTCCAACTGACGCGCCTGCACCATGCGGTGACGGTTGTCGCGCTTGAAACCGGCGCGGGCGTACAGCAGCAAGGTTTGCAGCATGTCGGCCATGCGCAGGGCTTCGCGCGCCGCGTTGCCCAGCGCCACCGCCGGCACGTCATGCGCCCATTCATCCAGGTACTGCGGGCGAGACGGGTCGTTGGGGTCGGCCCGTTTGGGCAACCAACGGGTCAAGAGCGCCGCGTAAGGCGTCAGCAACGGCAGGAACAGCAGTGCGATGACCGCGTTGAACAGTGTGTGGAAATTGGCGACGGCGCGTGCCGGGTCGCTGGCCATGTCGCTCATCAGCGGTTGCAGCACCGGCAGCAGCATCAGCCCGGCCAGCACGCCCAGCACCCGAGTCAGCAGGTTGCCCAAGGGCAGGCGGCGGGCGGCGGGGTCGTCGCCGGTCACGCCTTCGATCATCGGGTTGATGGCGGTGCCCAGGTTGGCACCCAGCACCAGCGCAAAGGCCACGTGGGGCGCCACCATGTGATGGCTTGCCAGGGACATTACCAGCACCACCACCGCCACGCTGGAGTGCGCGGCCCAGGTGAAGGCGGCCGACAGCAGCACGGCGGCCACCGGCTGGGTGGCCAGCGCGTCCAGAATCATGCCCAGCATCGGGGCGGTCTGGAAGGGCTGAAAAAGCTCGACCAACTGATGCAGGGATAGCAACAACAGCCCCAGGCCGATGAATACCCGGCCCAGGTCGCGGGTGCGTCCAGGCGGATAGCGGCGGAACAGCCAGACGCCGGCAAGAATAAGAATGGGGGCAAGCGAGGTCAGGTCGAACGACAGCAGTTGCACGATCAGCGTGGTGCCAACGTTGGCGCCCAGCATCGCGGCCAAGGCCGGCACCAGGCCGACCACGCCGCCCGCGGCGAAACCGGTGATCATCAGGCCCGTGGCCGTGCTGCTTTGCAAGGCGGCAGTAATGCCCAGGCCTGCCGCGAAAGCGCGCAAGCGTGTGCCCAGGGCTCGGCCCAGCGCCGCACCCAGAGCCGCGCCGAAGGCACGCTGGACACCGGTTTGGACCATGTGCACGCCCCACAGGAGCAGGGCGACGTAGCCGGCGAAGTCAAGCAGGGTGATAAGACCAGACATCCAGGGGTGTTCCCGTTCTTTTTATGACAAGTAATAATTTTGTAATGATCGCATGCCTGCCGGGGTGGCGAAACCCGCGGCAGCGATACAGCATACGCTGGCCAGGTTTCCTGCGCGCGGTGTTGCCAGCGCGTATCATTGCCTGACTATTCGTTGATGTATTGGAGTGTGTGGCGTGGCCGTTTCCGTATTTGATCTGTTCAAGATTGGCATAGGCCCGTCTAGTTCCCATACGGTGGGGCCGATGCGGGCCGCCTTGCTGTTCGCGCAGGGCCTGGAACGCGACGGCCTGATTCCCCGGGTTGCGCATGTGCGCGCCGAACTCTACGGTTCGCTGGGCGCCACGGGCAAGGGGCACGGCACCGACAAGGGCGTGCTGCTGGGGTTGATGGGCGAAGCCCCCGACACGGTAGACCCGGCCGCCATTGAAGGCATGATCGCGTCGGTGCGCGCCAGCCGCCAACTGCCGCTGCTGGGCCGCTACCCCGTGGCTTTCGTCGAAAAGGAACACATGGTGTTCTATCGGCGCGAAGCCATGGCCGAGCACCCCAACGGCATGAAATTCCACGCGATCGACGCCAACGGCGAGTCGTTGCGTGAATCGCGCTACCTGTCGGTCGGGGGCGGTTTCGTGGTGACGGCGGGGGCTTCCAACAGCCAGGTGATCGCCGCCCACAACCAACTGCCATACCCGTTCCGCTCGGGCCGCGAATTGCTGACCATGTGCCGCGAGAACGGTCTGACGGTGGCGCAGTTGATGATGCAGAACGAGCTCACCTGGCGCGAGGCATCGGACACGCACAGCGGGCTGGACCGTATCTGGCAAGTGATGCAGGACTGCGTGGCCCGCGGTTGCGGCATCAACTACCCCGAAGCCGACGGCGAACTGCCCGGCCCGTTGCGGGTACGCCGCCGGGCGCCCGAGCTTTATCGCAACCTGACCCAGCGCGCCGAGCGCACCCTGTCGGATCCGCTGTCGGTCATGGACTGGGTCAACCTTTACGCCATGGCGGTCAACGAAGAGAACGCCGCCGGTGGCCGGGTCGTCACGGCGCCCACCAACGGCGCGGCGGGCATCATTCCCGCGGTGCTGCACTATTACGACCGCTTCGTTCCCGGCGCCAACCACGACGGCGTGCGGGAATTCCTGCTGACCGCCGCGGCGATAGGCTTGCTGTACAAGTACAACGCGTCGCTGTCGGGCGCCGAAGTGGGCTGTCAGGGCGAAGTGGGCGTGGCCTGTTCGATGGCCGCTGGCGGTTTGGCCGCGGCGCTGGGCGGCTCGGTCGAGCAAGTTGAGAACGCCGCTGAAATCGGCATGGAACACAACCTGGGCCTGACCTGCGACCCCGTGGGCGGCTTGGTGCAAATCCCCTGTATCGAGCGCAACGCCATGGCGTCCATCAAAGCCGTGAACGCGGCCCGGATGGCGCTGCGTGGCGACGGTCAGCACTATGTGTCGCTGGATTCGGTCATCAAGACCATGCGCGAAACCGGGGCCGACATGAAGACGAAGTACAAGGAAACCGCGCGCGGCGGCCTGGCGGTGAACATCGTCGAGTGCTGATGGCAGGGGGGATGCTCCCTGCGGAACCTGCAAAAGAAAAGTCCCTCGGCTGAGGGACTTTTTTCTGCCTGCCAACCGGGCGGTGTCAGACCACGCGGGCGTTCTGCAACGCGGCGATGCGCGACGGAATCGGCGGGTGCGAGGCGAACATGGCAGCCAGGCCGCCACGGCCGGTGATGCCCGAGGCTTCAAAGGACTTGGGCAGGTCGCCCGGCTCCAGGCCGCCCAGGCGGGCCAGCGCGCGGATCATCGGTTCGCGCGCGCCCATCAACTGGGCCGAACCGGCGTCGGCGCGGTATTCGCGTTGGCGAGAGAACCAGGCCACGATGATCGAGGCCAGCACGCCGAAGATGATTTCACAGACCAGCACGGTGATGTAGTAGCCCGGGCCGATGCCGCGTTCATTCTTGAACACCACGCGGTCGATGAAGTAGCCGACCACGCGGGCCAGGAACACGACGAACGTGTTCACCACGCCCTGGATCAAGGTCAGCGTGACCATGTCGCCGTTGGCGATGTGGGCCACTTCGTGCGCCAGCACGGCAGCCACTTCCTCTTCGCTCATGCTTTCCAGCAGGCCGGTCGACACGGCGACCAGCGAGTCGTTCTTGAATGCGCCGGTGGCGAACGCATTGGGCGCGCCTTCGTAGATGGCGACTTCCGGACGGCCGATGCCGGCGCGGTCGGCCAGTTGGTGCACGGTGTCGAGCAGCCAGGCTTCGCGCTGGCTGCGCGGCGCATTCGGGTCCAGCACTTGAGCGCCGGTGCTCCACTTAGCCATCGGCTTGCTGATCAGGAGCGAGATGATCGCGCCTGTGAAACCCACCACCACCGAGAAGATCAGCAGCGCGTTCAGGTTCAGGCCGTTGGCCGTGATGTAGCGGTCTACGCCCAGGATGCGCAGCGTGGCCGACAGCACGAGCATGACGGCCAGGTTGGTGATGATGAACAAGGCAATGCGTTTCATGTTTTTGTGTTCCTCTGCGAGCGGGAAATGCCCGGGTTCGACATGACGGCGGCCCGCCAGTTCCCCGACTCGCCGGCACCGCTCCCGATGGCGAAGAGTATAGTATCGCTTTCCCCTAGTTCCCCCCACTTTTCCCTTAGCGCAGAACCCCAATGCAGGCTCTCTGGATGTTGTTGGCGTCCGCCATGTTCGCCATCATGGGGTCGTTCGTGAAGTTCGGCACCGAACACGGCGCCTCGTTGCCGCAGATCGTGCTTTTTCGTGGGCTGCCTTCCGTTCTTCTCTTGCTGCTGTGGGCGCGCGCCGGCCGCCAATCCATCGTTCCGACCAGTTGGAAGCTGCACTTGTGGCGCAACTTGTCCGGCGTGACGTCGATGTGGCTGGGGTTCTTCGCCATCTCGCACCTGCCGCTGGCCACCGCGACCAGCCTGAACTACACCGCACCGCTGTTCATTGCCTGTTGGATGTTGGGCTGGGGCGGCGCGCAGCGCGACCCCGTCCGCATCATTGCCGTGGCCTTGGGTTTCCTGGGTGTGATCGCCGTGTTGCGGCCGAGCATCACCGACGACCAATGGCTGGCGGCGCTGATGGGGATGGGGGCGGGCGCCATGTCGGCGGTCGCCATGATGCAGATTCGCCAACTGGGCCGGATCGGCGAACCCGAATGGCGCACCGTGCTGTTCTTTTCCGTGGCGGTCTGCGTGTCCAGCGTCGTCGGGCTGTGGTTCGAAGGTTGGGGCGTGGCGGACTGGCAGGGCTATGCGTCGCTGGTGGGCGTGGGCGTAGCGGGCATGTTCGGCCAGCTTGCCATGACGCGGGCTTTTGGCGTGGGCTCGGCGCTGCTGACGGCGGCGCTGCAATACAGCACCATTATTTTCGCGGCCTTGCTGGGCATGGGCTTTTGGGGCGACCACCTGGATGGTCTGGCCTGGGCCGGCATGGGCTTGATCATTTCCGCGGGCCTGTTGTCGGTATGGCGCACCATGCGCGACCCCAAGCCGGCCTGACGGACAAACCCGCTAGACAGGAGCACACCGAATGACGATGACACTGATTTCCGCCGCCGATCTGGCGGGCCGGCTTGACGCCTCAGGGCCTGGCGCTTCCGACATCCGCGTCTTCGACGTGCGTCACGACCTGACCAACCACGCGGCGGGTCGCCAGGCATACGATGCCGGCCACATCCCCGGCGCGCGTTACCTGGACCACGAAACCGAGCTGGCCGCGCCGCGCACCGGCAAGAATGGTCGTCATCCGCTACCCACGCGCGCGGAGCTTGGCGCGCTGATGGCCGCCCATGGCGTGACGCCGCAAACGCTGGTGGTGGCTTATGACGCCAGCGGCGGCATGTACGCGGCGCACCTGTGGTGGATGCTGCGCTGGCTGGGCCACGAGCGCGTGGTGGTGCTGGACGGCGGCTGGCAGGCCTGGGTGGCGGCCGGGCTGCCGACCACAACCGATGCCGCCCCGGCCGTGCGTGCGGGCCAGCCCGTTGAACCCGGCGCGCCGCTGGTCGCTTCGGTTGACGCGCAGGCCGTGCTGGACAATATCGACCGGCCCGCCTTTACCGTGATTGACGCGCGCGCCGCCAACCGCTATCGCGGCGAAGTCGAACCCATGGATCCGGTGGCCGGTCACATCCCCGGCGCGCTCAACCGGCCCAACGGCGAAAACCTGCAAGCCGACGGAAGCTTCAAGTCCGCCGAGCAACTGCGCGCGGAATTCGCTGGCCTGCTTGGCGGCCGCGACCCTGGTGTCATCGTGCACCAATGCGGCTCGGGCATTACCGCCTGCCACAATCTGCTGGCCATGGAAATCGCCGGCCTGTCGGGTTCGCGGCTGTACCCCGGCTCGTGGAGCGAGTGGTGCAGTGACCCGTCGCGCCCGGTGGCCAAGGGCGCCTGAGGCGCGCGGCGCCACAAAGCCAGGGCTTGCACCCTGGCTTTTTTTCGTCTTGACCGTGCCGTGCCAGGTTGCCCGCGCTACCAGATCGCCGCCAGCTTGATCCGCCCGGACACGCTTTCCGCGATTTCAAGAAAGTGGTCCAACGGGGGCGTTGCCAGCCCCGGAACCTTGGCCATATCGTCCCAGCGGCGCAGGCGGATCGCATCGGGCGCGCCCGGCATGCTGGCGAAATCCACCGCCTGGCCCGCATCGAAGCTGCCCCCTTGCAGCGCCAGGCTGCGCTTGGAATCCTCCGACAGTGACGCTTCGTATTGCGGCTCGACATAGCAAAGGTAACGCTTGGCCTCCACATGCAGGCGGATCGGATCCAGCACGGCCGAGCTGAACAGCCCGCGCAGAAACGGCAGCACGAAATACTGGTGCTTGTCGTCGACGCCGCGCAGGGTGGGGGTGCCGGGGCGGTCGGCGATCAGGTGGCCCAGGTCATGCAGCAGGCAGGCGGTAATCAGCGAAGCGTTGGCGCCATGGCGTTCCGCCAGCGATGCCGTTTGCAGCGCATGCCGCAAATGGCTGACGGACTCGCCATGGTAGGAACGGTGTCCACGTTCCAGGAAAATCTGTTCGATGTCTTGCAAGGTCAAGGCCATGGTTGTCTCCTGAGTGGCCGCAAGGGGGAGGGGGCGGGCAGTGAGCCGTAACGGTCAGCCGGCTGCCGGCGCCATCTCCAGAAAGCGCGCGATCAACTGCACCGGTTGGCGCTCGCGCAGGCAGTACAGGTATTCGTGCATCACGATCTCGGCGCCCTGGATGTCCAGGGCCGCCAGATCGGGGTGGGACGGGATTTCACGCGAGGGGATCAGGCTGATCCCCAAACCGCACAGAATGGCTTGCCGGATGGATTCCCGGCTGCCGATCTCCAGCGTGCGGCGCACGCTGACGCCGGCTGCCGCCAGCGCGTCCTCGGTCAACTGGCGCGTCATGGAGCCGGGTTCGCGCAGCAGCAGGGCGTGCTCGGCCAGATCGGCCAGCCGAACCTGCCCGCGCCGCGCCAGCGGATGGTCCCGATGGGTGACCACGCGGATCGGATCAGCCGCGATCATCCTGCGGTACAGGTGTTTGTCATCCATCAGAAAGGAAGACGTGGCAATCTCGATGCGATAGTCGTGCAGCGCTTGCAGCATCGACTGCGAATTCCCGATGGTGACCGCCAGGTCGATCCCCGGGTAGCGCTGGTTGTAGCGACGCACCGTATCCATGATGTAGAAGGGGCCGGTGGCGCCAATGCGCAGATTGCCTTCGCGCAGGTCGCTGGCGTCGCGCAGGCGGAAATCGATCTCGGTTTCCTGCTGCACCAGCTTTTCCACCATGGGCATCAGGCTTTGCCCCGCGTCCGACAGCCGCATGCCGCGGCCCTGCCGGTGGAACAGTTCAATGCCGTAGCGCGATTCCAGCTGACGCAACTGCCCCGTCACGGTCGGTTGGCTGACACCCAGTTGGGCGGCGGCCTTGGTGACGGTGCCGCAGCGGGCCACGGCGTAGAAGGATTTGAGTTCGGCGACAAGCACGATGAGGGGGGCGGGAAAGGGACGCAATGCGCAAGACCGCCAGTACACCAAAATAATTTGATGTTTTTATTACTGCATTTGCGCGAAGTGTCATAAACGCTCAATACGCGCCTTCCATACTGGCTTCGTTCCCAGTCCGGAGGCAGCATGCCCCAACCCGATCGCGCCTTCCTCACAGTTAGAAATCTGGTCAAGCGTTTTGGCAGCCACACCGCGCTGGCCGACGTCTCGCTGGATATCCGCGCCGGAGAACTGGTGTGCCTGCTGGGCCCTTCCGGCTGCGGCAAGACCACGCTGCTACGCGCCATCGCCGGCCTGGAACGCCAGGACAGCGGTGCAATCGTGTTGTCGGGCCGCGATATTTCTTATGCCGAGCCGCAAGAGCGCGACTACGGCATCCTGTTTCAGTCCTACGCGCTGTTTCCCAACCTGACCGTGGCCCAGAACGTAGCCTATGGTTTGAGCGGCAAGCGCGCCCACCGCAACCACGTCGCCAACCGCGTCGAGGAAATGCTGAGCCTGGTGGGCCTGGCGGGCGCGGCGGACAAATACCCCGGACAGATCTCCGGCGGCCAGCAGCAGCGCGTGGCTTTGGCGCGCGCATTGGCGCCGTCGCCGTCCCTGTTATTGCTGGACGAACCCATGTCGGCGCTGGATGCCCGGGTGCGCGAGCACCTGCGGATTGAATTGCGCGCGCTGCAAAAGCGTTTGTCGATCACGACGCTGATGGTGACGCATGACCAGGAAGAGGCCATGGTGATGGCCGACCGCATCGCCGTCATGAACGGCGGCGTCATTGAACAATTCGGGACGCCGCGCGAACTCTACCGCCAGCCGGCATCGGCCTTTATCGCCGATTTCGTGGGCGAGGCGAACTGGCTGCCGTTCGAACGCATCGACACCCATCGCGCCCGCGTCGGCCGCCAGGAACTGGCCGTGGACGAGGCGCTGGACGGCAAGTCCGGCAAGTTGTTCGTGCGCCCGGAAGCGGTGCGCGTCAGCATGGCGCGCTCGGAAGAACCCAACTCGATGCTGGCCGATGTGCTGGACGGCGTATTCCTGGGCCGGGGCTATCGCCTGGCCTTGCGCCTGGAAGGCGTGCCCGGCTCCACCGTGCATTCCATCGTGTCCCCTGAAATCGGAGACGCCCTGTTGGGCCCTCACGCCGCCAGCCGTTGCTGGGTGGAGCTGCCGCGCCATGCGATTCGCGCCTACGCTTGATTCCACCGTGACCGGATCGCCTTCCGTGGCCGAACTCACCCCTACCCCTCCGCCGCTTCAGCCTCCGCGCCGGCCGTGCCCGCTTTGGGCCGCCGCCCCATGCCTGCCTGGATAGGCTCGCTGGGCCTGACGGCGGGGCAGGGTGCGCTGGTGTTGTTTCTGGTGCTGTTCCTGGCGCTGCCGCTGCTGGCCATCCTGGCCAAGTCCGTGACCGACAGCGAAGGCGCCTGGGCCGGCCTGTCGGTCGTGTCCGGCATCATCGGCGCGGATGGCTTTCTTGCCATGGTCGGGCGCAGCCTGACCGTGGGCGTGGTGACGATGCTGCTGGTAGTGCCGTGCGCCTATGGTTTCGCCTACGGCCTGACCCGCACGCGCTTGCCGGGCAAGGGCCTGCTGCGCACCATCGCCTTGCTGCCCTTGCTGGCGCCCTCGCTGTTGCCCGGCATTGCGCTGATCTATCTGCTGGGCAATCAGGGCCTGCTCAAGGGCCTGACGGGGGGCGCCACCATCTACGGCTTCTGGGGCATTGTGGTGGGCGAGGCCTTCTACACGTTTCCGCATGCGCTGATGATTCTGCTGACCGGACTGACGCTGGCCGATGGGCGGCTGTACGACGCGGCACGTGCCATGGGCGCGGGCCCGTGGCGCACCTTCCTGACCGTGACCTTGCCCGGCACACGCTATGCCGTGTTCTCGGCCTGCTGCGTGGTGTTCACGCTGACCGTTACCGATTTCGGCGTTCCCAAAGTGGTGGGCGGCGACTACAACGTGCTGGCCATGGAAGCCTACAAGGCCGTCGTCGGACAGCAGAACTTTCCCAAGGGCGCGGCCATCGGCATTTTGCTCTTGCTGCCCGCCTTGCTGACCTTTGTGCTGGACCGCCGCCTGCGTGCCCGTCAGGGTGCGCAGATGAGCGGGCGCGCCCAGCCCTACGCAGCAGGCGCCAACCGACGCCGCGATGCCGCGTTCC
Source organism: Achromobacter spanius (assembly GCF_003994415.1). NCBI lineage: Bacteria > Pseudomonadati > Pseudomonadota > Betaproteobacteria > Burkholderiales > Alcaligenaceae > Achromobacter > Achromobacter spanius. Next base: position 1,840,287 of record NZ_CP034689.1, read on the forward strand.
TGCTGCTGGCCGGCGTGCTGGCCGCCTTCCTGCTGCTGATCATCGGCGTGGCCGTCTGGGCCTCGTTCGTGAAGATGTGGCCGTACAACCTGTCGATGTCGCTGCGTTCCTATGACTTCGACAACATGGACGGGGGCGGCTGGCTGGCCTGGCGCAACAGCCTGCAACTGGCGCTTTGGACCGCCTTGATCGGCACGGCCGTGGTGTTCGTGGGCGCCTGGATGATGGAAAAAGTGCCGGCGCGCGGCTCGGTGGCGCGCGGCCTGCGCGCCACGGTCAGCATGCTGGCCTTGATGCCGATGGCCGTGCCGGGCCTGGTGCTGGGGTTGGGCTACATCTTCTTCTTCAACAGCCTGATGAACCCGCTGAACCTGCTGTACGGCACGATGCCGCTGCTGGTCCTGTGCACGGTGGTCCACTTCTACACCAGCGCGCATCTGACGGCGGCCACCGCGTTGAACGCCCTGGATCCCGAGTTCGAAGCCGCGTCCGCGTCGTTGAAGGTGCCGCGCATGACGACGTTCCTGCGGGTCACGCTGCCCATGTGCCTGCCCGCCGCGCTGGACGTTGCCCGCTACCTGTTTGTTTCCGCCATGACGACCGTGTCGGCCGTGGTGTTCCTGTACAGCCCGTCCACGGTGCTGGCCGCCGTCGCCGTGCTCAACATGGACGACGCCGGCTTCATCGGCCCGGCCGCCGCCATGTGCACGGTGATCATGGCCAGTTCCGCCACGGCGGCCCTGTTGCTGCATCTGGCAAGCCGCGCGCTGGTCGCGCGCAGCCAGGCATGGCGCCGGCCCGTGGCCCTTTGAACGCTTATTTCTAGGATGACCCTCATGACTGTTTCAACCTTGCCCGTCCAACTGGAAGCCGTCATCTTTGACTGGGCCGGCACGCTGGTCGATTTCGGCTCGTTTGCGCCCACCAAGGTGTTCGTGGACGCCTTCTCGCAGTTCGGCATGGAGGTGTCGCTGAAGGAAGCCCGCGGCCCCATGGGCATGGGCAAGTGGGACCATATCCGCGCCCTGTGCGACCAGCCCGCCATCGCCAGCCAGTACCAGGCCCAGTTCGGCCGCCTGCCTTCCGATGACGACGTGACCGCCATCTACGATCGCTTCCTGCCGATGCAACTGGAAAAGGTGGCGCAATATTCAGCGGCCATTCCGGGCGCGGCGGAATTGCTGCGCGCCCTGCGCCAACGCGGCTTGAAGATCGGCTCGTGCTCGGGCTACCCCGGCAGCGTCATGCGCCGCGTGGTTGAACGGGCCGCCTCCGAGGGCCTGGAGCCGGACTGCATCGTGGCTAGCGACGATGTGCCGCGCGCGCGTCCGGCGCCTGCGATGGCCTTGAAAAACGTGGTCGAGCTGGGGCTGTCGGACGTGGCCGGCTGCATCAAGGTTGACGACACCGCCCCTGGTATCGAGGAAGGGCGCCGCGCCGGCATGTGGACGGTGGGGCTCCTGCTGTCCGGCAATGCCGCCGGCCTTACCTTGGATGAATACCTGAGCCTGGATGAGAACGACCGCGAGCGCGCCCGGGTTGAGGCTCGCGCTGAGCTGTCTTCCGCGCACCCCCATTACCTGATCGACACGGTGGCCGACCTGCCCGCCGTGATCACCGATATCGAAGCCCGACTGGCGCGAGGCGATCGACCCTGAGCGCAAACCCTCTGCCTTGAGGCCATCCGCCCGGCGTAGCCGGACGTAGTTCCACTTTTCGTTTTACCGCGACCGCGGTCGGCAATGTCCGACCGTGGCGGCGACCTTCACCCTTTTTTTCCGCCAATACACGGAGTTACTCATGAATCGCTACAAGCTGCTTGCCCTGGCCGCCGCCCTGACGGGTGTAATGGGCGCCGCCTCCGCCGAGACCACGTTGACGGTCTACACCGCGCTCGAAGCCGACCAGATCAAGGTCTACCAAGCCGCGTTCGAAAAGGCCAATCCCGACATCAAGATTCAATGGGTCCGCGATTCCACGGGCATCATCGCCGCCAAGCTGCTGGCCGAAAAAAGCAACCCCAAGGCGGACGTGATCTGGGGCCTGGCCGGCACGGCGCTGGGCCTGATGGACAAGGAAGGCATGCTGCAACCCTACGCCCCGAAGGGCCTGGACCAGATCGCCGCCAACATGCGCGACGCCAAGGCGGAGCCGTCGTGGGTCGGCATGGACGGCTATGCCGCCGCCGTCTGCTTCAACACCATCGAAGCCGAAAAGCAGAAGCTGCCCAAGCCGACCTCGTGGCAAGACCTGACCAAGCCTGTCTACGCGGGCAAGATCGTCATGCCGAACCCGGCGTCCTCGGGCACGGGCTTTCTGGACGTCAGCGCCTGGCTGCAGATTTTTGGCGAAGAGAAGGGCTGGGCCTATATGGACGCCCTGCACAAGAACATTGGTTCGTACACGCACTCGGGCTCCAAGCCGTGCAACATGGCGGCCGCGGGGGAATTCCCGATCGGCGTGTCGTTCGACTACCGCGCGGCCAAGCTGAAGGCCGATGGCGCGCCGGTCGAAGCCGTATTCCCGTCGGAAGGCCTGGGCTGGGAAGTGGAAGCCACCGCCATCATGAAGGGCACGAAGAACCTGGAAGCCGCCCGCAAGCTGGCCGACTTCTCGGCCAGCCGCGAGGCCAACGAGCTGTACAAGGCGAACTTCGCGGTGCTGGCGATTCCGTCCATCGCCACGGCCAACCCGAACCTGCCGGCCGACCTGACCAAGCGCATGATCAAGAACGACTTCGTGTGGGCCGCCACGAACCGCGAACGCATCATCGCCGAGTGGACCCGCCGCTACGACGGCAAGTCCGAGCCGAAGAAGAAGTAAGGCGCTGCCCGCGATGAAAACTTACGACGTGATCGTGGTGGGCGCGGGCATGCTTGGCATCGCCCACGCCTGGGCGGCTGCCAAGCGCGGCCTGTCGGTGGCGGTCATTGAGCGCAGCCGCCAGGCGCACGGCGCCACCATCCGCAACTTCGGCCAGGTCATCGTGACGGGCCAGCCGCCCGGCATGATGCTGTCGCACGCGCAACAGGCACGCGAGCTGTGGCTGGAGCTGGCCGCCAAGGCGGGCTTTCATGTGCGGGCCAACGGCGCGCTGGTGCTGGCGCGCAACGCCGACGAGGCCAGTGTGCTGCAGGAATTCGCCGACATGCGCCTGGCGCAGGAAGGCTATCGCGCCAACCTGCTGTCGGCGCGCGAGGTGGCCGGCCTGTACGGCGGACAGCTTGCGCACCATTGCCTGGCGCTGCAGGGGCATGACGACCTGCAGATCTATTCGCGCGAGGCCTTGCCGGCCATGACCCGCTACCTGGCCGAGTCGCTGGGCGTGACCTTCATTACCGGCACGTTGGCACGCGCCGTGGAAAACGGCCTGGTAGGCACCACGGCCGGCGACTTCCAGGGCAAGCATGTCTTCGTGTGCCCCGGGCATGATTACCTGACGCTGCTGCCTGAACGCTTCGCGCCGCTGAACCTGGAAGTCTCGCGTTTGCAGATGCTGCGCGCGGCGTTCGAGACCAACGCCATCGCCTTGGACCGCCCGGTGCTGACTGGCCTGTCGTGCGTGCATTACGGCGCCTTCTCGGACCTGCCCACGGCGCAAGCGCTGCGCCAGGTGATCCAGGAACGCACGCCGATGCTGGTTGAAAACGGTATCCACCTGCTGATCAGCCCCACGCCGAATGGCGAGCTGATCATCGGCGATTCGCATCACTACGGGCAGGATGCGTTCCCGTTCAACGATGAGGCGGTCGACAACGCCATGCTGGACCTGGCGTCGCAGGCCTTGGGTGCGCGCTTGCGCGTGCTGGAGCGTTGGCAGGGCGTGTATGGCGCACACGGCCCGGCGCCGTTCTCGGTGATGCCGGTGGACGCGGCCACGACCGTGGCGGTCATGCATTCCGGCGTCGGCATGACGGTGGGGCTGGCGATCGGTGAACGCACGGTGGCGGGCGTGATGGGACATTGACCGGCACCGGCAAGCATTTGCCGCGTGCAATGAAAAGGGCCTCGCGAAAAATTCGCGAGGCCCTTTGCTTTACGGATGCAAGCCCGGGTTCAGAGGTCTTGCATGATGCGTCGATACCATTCATGGAAGTGCTGCATGCCGTCTTCCATCGGCGACTGATAAGGACCGGCTTCATTCACGCCGCGCAACATCAGGGCTTTGCGGCCGGCGTCCATGCGTTCGGCGATCTCATCGTCTTCGATGGCCGTCTCCATGTAGGCGGCACGCTGGGCCTCGACGAATTCGCGTTCGAACGCCGAGATTTCCTCGGGGTAGTAGAACTCGACGACGTTCACCGTTTCTTGCGGGCTCTTCGGGTACAGCGTGGACAGCACCAGCACGTGCGGGTAGAGCTCGATCATGTGGGTCGGAAAATACGTGACCCAGACCGCGCCGAAATCGGGCGCATCGCCTTCGCGGAACGACAGCAGGCGGTCGTGCCATTGCTTGTACACGTCTGAACCCGGTTGGGCCAACGCATTGTGCACGCCTACTTTTTGCAGGCTGTACCAGTCGTTGAATTCCCAGGTCAGGTCGTCGCAGGTAACGAAACGGCCCAGGCCCGGGTGGAACGGCCCAACGTGGTAGTCCTCAAGGTAGACCTCGATGAAGGTCTTCCAGTTGTAGTTGCACTGATGCACTTCAACGTGGTCGAGCACGTAGTCGCCGAAGTTGAACTCGGGGCGCGAGAACAAGGGGGCCATGTCCGATGCCGGATCGCGCGGGCCTTCAAACAGCAGGCCGTGGCAATCGCGCAGGCGAAACTTCTGCAAATTCATGCAGGGTGTGGTCTCGAACTGAGGCGCGCCCAACAACTCGCCCTGGTTGTTGTACGTCCAACGGTGCAGCGGGCAGACAATATTGCCGCCGGTTGCCTTCAGATTGCCTTGCGTATTGCAGTTGCCGGCCACATTGCCGGCTTCGCCGCCCAGCATCAATGCCTGACGGTGGCGGCAGACATTTGAGATGAGTTCAACGCCTTGCTGGTTACGAACCAGCACGCGCCCTCCGTTCTCTTGGACCAACGACCGCCAATCCCCAATCTCGGGCACTAATTTCTGGTGTCCGACATACTGCGAGGATTGCTTGAAAATGAGTTCTTGCTCGCGGGCAAAGAGGGCTTCGTCAAAGTAAGCGCTGACGGGTAGCTGGGTGCGAGCTGGCACGACATGTGCCATCCGACCGATGTCGGTCATGATTCCCTCCGCTCGGATAAAAAAGCCAGGACGGTTTGAGCTCTGCCTAGCGTTTTTGTTCAAGCCCAGCGTTTTCAGGAAATTGTTCTGAAAACTGCTTGGAGCTCAACGATGAGCTTGGCTACATACGTGCTGGCGCGAAGAAAAATCGGTGTCTGGCCGATCAAATAAGCCGTGAATTGTACCCCAAGGGCCTCCCTCACGCCCGCGAAGATGGACGAGGGTTCGTCCAGTGTTCACGGGGCTTGCCAGCCTGCTGCCAACGTCCGATTAACCCTTCTCGCCGTAGGTCTTTCAGACGAGCTTGCGGGTAGCGGGATGACGCCTCAGCAGCCAGCAACTGGCGGCCGACAAGGCAAAGACCGCAAGGGTCAGCAAGGGCACTGTCCAGGCGTCGCGCGGGTTGCCCGAAATGGCGCCCGCCCGGCGTGCCACATCCAGGAACACGGGGTGGATCAGGTAGATGCCGAAGGTCAGGGGCGCCAGGGCGGCCAGGCGCGGCAGCCGGGGCGTGTCCACGATCCACTGGAACGCGGCCAGTGACATGAACGGCACGGTCAGGCTGAAGTAGTCGTAGAAGTACGTGTCCAGCTTATGGCCATCGGACATCAGGTTCACGCCCAGGGCGGTGGCGGCCACGCTGGCCAGCAGCACCAGACCCGGCCGGGGAACGCGCATGTCGCCGTCGAAAATCAAGCGGCCGGCCACGAAGTAGCCCAGATATGGCAGGAACCACGTCAGGAAGAATCCGTGCGGCGCGCCCAGCGCGCGCCGGTACAGCGCGTCCAGGATCGCCACGCCCAGAATGCCCACCACCCACAGCGCGCGTCCGCGCGGCGTGCTGCGCGCATACAGCATGCGGGCCAGCGGGGCGAACAGGTACAGGCCCACAATCATGTACAGGTACCAAAGGTGGTAATACGGTTCACCTTGCGCCACCTTGCGCGGCCAGAACGAAAAATCGATACGGCCGTCGTCCCACCAGTCCAGACCGGTGCGCCAGGCCAGGTAGAACAACGTCCAGAACAATAGCGGCGCGCAAATACGTGCCATGCGCCGGCTGTAGAACTGGCGGGCGTCCTGCGGCTTGTTCGGGTCCAGCAGCAGAGCGCCGCTGACCATCACGAACACGGGCACGCACCACCGCGCCGCCGAGTCGTAAAGATTGGCGGCCAGCCACGCGCCCTTGCCGTAGGCAGCCGGGTCACTGACGATCAACGCCGCGCTGTGCAACAGGACGACGGCCACGGCCGCCAACCAGCGGGCGGCATCCAGGCGGGCATAACGGTCTTCGGTCAAAGGCATCGGGCTCCCGCTGGGTGTTTGCTGCTTTTCACCTTAGCAGTCGAGCAGGTACGGCTTCTGTATCCAGCGGTTAGGCAAGGCGTAAAAAACCGACAGGCCCCTGGGGGTGCTGTCGGTGTAAAAAGTGGCAGGCGCTTGGCCCGCCGCCGTCTCGCGGGCCGGCGGGACCGCGAGACGATTTGTCACGAAACCAGTTGCGCGTGTCGTATCGACTTACTGCACGACGATATTGGCTTGCTTGACCAGTTGAGACACGATGGGTTGTTCGGCCTTGATCTGTTTGTCGAGCTCGGCGGCCGTACCCGAACGCGGGTCGATGCCCATGTCCAGCATGCGCTTCTTCACGCCTTCATCCTTCAGCGTTTCGGTCAACGCGGCCTGCAGCTTTTCCAGCACCGGAGCCGGCGTGCCCTTCGGCGCAACAAAGCTGAACCATGCCGTCATGTCGAAGCCTTGATAGCCCTCTTCGGACAAGGTCTTCAGCTTGGGCAGCGTGGCCAGGCGCGACGGGCTGGTAATGGCGAACACCTTGACCTTGCCTGCGTCCGCCTGCGGAATGCCGGTGGCGACCATGTCGAAGAACAGGTCCACGTCGCCGCTGATCAGGGCCGGCAGGGCTTGCGTGGCGCCCTTGAAGGGTACGTGCAGGATGTCGATGCCCGCGCGCGACTTGAACAGTTCACCCGCCAGGTGCGACGAGGTGCCGGGGCCGAAGGTGGCGAACGTCAGCTTGCCCGGGTTCTGCTTGGCATAGGCCACCACGTCCTGCGTGCTGTTGAAGGGCTGCTTGGGGCTGGACAGCAGCACCAGGGGGCCGACGCCCACCATGCCGATACGCGCGAAGCTGTCCGGATCGTAAGGCAGGTCCTTGTACAGATAGCGGTTCGTGACGAGCGTGGAGTTGGTGGCCATCAGGATGGTGTAGCCGTCCGGCTGCTCGCGCGATACATAGGCCGCGCCAATGGACGTGCCGGCGCCCGCCTTGTTTTCCACGATCATGGACTGGCCCAGGGTCTTGGCCATGCGTTCAGCCAGGATGCGGGTCAGCACATCGGTGGCGCCACCGGCCGGGAAGGGCGAGATGATCTTGATGGGTCGGGCCGGATAGGTCTCGGCTTGCGCGCCCAGCGCGGCCGCGCCCAGAACCAAGGTAGCCAGTAGTTTGATGCTCGTGCGAATCATGTTTTCCCCTTGAAATCGCGTGCGTGAGTGGATCGCCGGGCCTGGCTTGGCGGCTGCGCGGTGAAGCGCGTTGTGCTGCTTGCCAGGTCTCCTTGGATGCTTTAAATTCCGATAAATGGAATTTAGTTTTGTCATTCGAAATAAACTATAAAAACGAAGCGTAGTGAAATGCAATCTTTTTCTGACTCCAAGCGCGTCGTCCATGCCGCCGCCAAACCGGATGAACGGCTGGAATTGAGCCAGCCTGCTCGTCGTAAACGCGCGGCCGGCGTGGGCGAGGGCGCAAGTTCGCCGGATTTCATTACGGCCCTGGCGCGTGGCCTGGATGTATTGCGTTGTTTTCGTCATGGCGTGACGGCGCTGGGCAATCTGGACCTGGCGCGCTTGACCGGGCTACCCAAGCCCACCATCAGCCGCATCACGTACACACTGACCGAGCTGGGCTACTTGCGCTATCACCCCGACACCGGCAAGTATTCGCCGGGCTATGGCGTGCTGGCGCTGGGCTTCGGCTTGTTGGCCGGGCTGGAAGTGCGCGAACTGGCCAAGGCGTCGATGAGCGACCTGGCCCGCGACACGGGGGGCGCGGTTGCGCTTGGCGCCTTTGATGGCGACGCCATGACTTACGTCGAAGCGATCCACGGCTCGTCGGCCTTGTACCTGCGCCTGCCCGTGGGCTATCGCGCCAGCCTGGACAGCGCCATGGGCCGGGCGTATCTGGCCAGCCTGCCCGAAGGCGCTTGTGATGACGTGATGGCGCGCCTGGGCCAGGCGGCGCCGCCTGTCGATGCGATTTTGCGCGCGCGTGCCGAACTCCAGGAATCGGGCTGCTGTTTCGCGCTGGGTGAATGGCAGTCGGGCATCAACGCCGTGGCGGTGCCGTTCACCTCGATTACCGGCGAAGGCGTCTTCGTGATGAGTTGCGGCGGCCCGGTCAGCCTGCTGCCGGAGCCGGATTTGCGCGCGCGTGTGGGGCCGGCATTGCGGGCCGCGATCGCTGGCTTGGCGGGGGCGCCGGCCTGATCCTTCCCGTGCGTCAGGGTCTGGTTTGGCTATCTCGTACAATTCACAGATTGATCCACCCCTAGCGCCCTCGGAGACCCGTTTGGCCAAGTCCGCACAAGCCGATCCGCAGATTGATGACCGCCCCCTGCCTCAAGATTTCGAAACGGCCCTGGCCGAGTTGGAGTCCTTGGTGGCGGCCATGGAAGACGGCTCGTTGCCGCTTGAGCAATCACTGACCGCCTACCGGCGCGGTGTGGCGCTGACGCGGGTTTGCCAGGAACGCCTGGCGCAGGCCGAACAGCAGGTCAAGGTTCTGGAAGGCGACCTGCTGCGCCCGCTGGACCCGGCGGCGCTGGATGACGAATAAGAATCAGATGAAGCAAACTCAACTCCCCTTTGCGGAGTGGTTGCAGGGTCGCGTGCGGCACGTCGAAGACGTCCTGGACGACCTGATGCCCCCCGCGGACGTGCTGCCTGTCCGCCTGCATGAAGCCATGCGCTACGCCGTGCTGGGCGGTGGCAAGCGGGTACGCGCCGCCATGGTCTACGCCGCTGGGCAGGCCTGCCCGGTCAGCGGCAGCGTGCTGGCCATCGAGGCATCGCTGGACCGCGCCGCGGCCGCCGTTGAATTGATCCACGCCTATTCGCTGGTGCATGACGACCTGCCCTGCATGGACGACGACACCTTGCGTCGTGGCCGGCCCACCACGCATGTGCAGTTCGACGAAGCCACCGCCATGCTGGCGGGCGACGCCTTGCAGCCGCTGGCTTTCGACTTGCTGGCCTCAATGCCCATTGCGCCCGCGCTGATCGTGCAGGCGACCCAGTCGTTGGCGCGTGCCGCCGGCAGCCAGGGCATGGCGGGTGGTCAGGCCATTGATCTGCTCAGCGTTGGCCATTCGCTGTCGCGCGACGAACTCCAGACCATGCACAGCATGAAGACGGGCGCCATGCTGGCGTGCAGCGTGGCCTTGGGTGGCATCGTGGCGGGCGCCAGTTCGGCCTCGCGCCAGGCGCTGGACGCCTACGCGCAAGCCATGGGCCTGGCGTTCCAGGTGGTGGACGATATCCTGGACGTCACCGCCGACACGGCCAGCCTGGGCAAGACGCCCGGCAAGGACGCGGCGGAAAACAAACCCACCTACGTATCACTGCTGGGCCTGTCCGAGGCGCGCGCGTTTGCCGAGGAATTGCGCGTGGCCGCGCAGGCGGCGCTGGAGCCTTTGGGCGACGCGGGCTTGCGTTTGGCGCAATTGGCTGATTTCATCGTCCTTCGAGACCGCTGATCCGTGATAAGCCCGGCCTGGGTTCAGGCCGGGGCAACGAACCCCATACAAGCATGACGACTGATTTATTGGACCGCATTCAATCCCCGGCCGACCTCAAGCGCCTGGATCGCCGCGAGCTGAAAAAGCTTGCCGACGAACTGCGCGGCTTTGTGCTGGAGTCGGTATCCAAAACGGGCGGACACCTGTCGTCCAACCTGGGCACGGTCGAGCTCACGCTGGCCCTGCATCAGGTGTTCGACACGCCGCATGACCGCATCGTCTGGGACGTGGGGCACCAGTCCTATCCGCACAAGATCCTGACCGGCCGCCGCGCCGGCATGGCCAAGTTGCGGCAGCAAGGTGGCATTTCGGGCTTTCCCAAGCGCAGCGAATCCGAATACGACGCCTTCGGCACCGCGCACTCGTCCACGTCCATCTCGGCGGCGCTGGGCATGGCGGTGGCCTCGCGCAATGCGGGCGTGCAACGCCAGCACATTGCCGTCATCGGCGACGGCGCCATGTCCGCGGGCATGGCGTTCGAAGCCATGAACAACGCGGGTGTCACGCCCAACATCAACCTGCTGGTGATCCTGAACGACAACGACATGTCGATCTCGCCGCCGGTGGGGGCGCTGAACCGCTACCTGGCGCGCCTGATGTCGGGCCGCTTCTATGCCACCGCCAAGAACGTGGGCCGCGCGGTCTTGCAACACGTGCCGCCCGTGCTGGAACTGGCGCGCCGGTTTGAAGAGCATGCCAAGGGCATGGTCACGCCGGCCACGCTGTTCGAAGAATTCGGCTTCAACTACGTCGGTCCCATCGATGGGCACGACCTGGACGCGCTGGTGCCCACCTTGCAGAACCTGAAGGCGCTGCAAGGCCTGCAATTCCTGCATGTGGTCACCAAGAAGGGGCAGGGCTACAAGCTGGCCGAGGCCGACCCGGTGCTGTATCACGGCCCGGGCAAGTTCGACCCCGCGGTCGGCATCCAGCAATCCAAGGCGCCCGGCAAGCGCACGTTCACGCAGGTGTTCGGCCAGTGGCTGTGCGACATGGCCGAGCAAGACCCGCATCTGGTCGCCGTCACGCCCGCCATGCGCGAAGGCAGCGGCCTGGTGGAATTCGAAAAGCGCTTTCCGCTGCGCTATTTCGACGTGGGCATCGCTGAGCAGCACGCCGTGACGTTCGCGGCGGGCGTGGCCTGCGAAGGGCAAAAGCCCGTCGTGGCGATCTACTCCACGTTCATGCAGCGAGGCTACGACCAGTTCATCCACGACGTCGCGCTGCAAAACCTGGACGTGACGTTCGCGCTGGACCGCGCCGGCATCGTCGGCGCCGACGGCGCGACCCACGCCGGCAATTACGACATCGCTTTTCTGCGCTGCGTGCCGAACATGGTGGTGGCCACGCCTTCCGACGAAAGCGAAACGCGCCTGCTGCTGTCGACCTGTTATCAGCATCCGGGCCCGGCCTCGGTGCGCTATCCGCGTGGCGCTGGCTGTGGCGCCCCGGAAGGCGCGGGCTTGGACACGGTGCAAGTGGGCCGAGGCGTGGTGCGGCGCGAAGGCAAGAAGATCGCCATCCTGGGCTTTGGCACGCTGGTGCAAGCGGCGCTTGCCGCTGCCGACAAGCTGGACGCCACCGTGGCCGACATGCGTTTCGTCAAGCCGATCGACCTGGACCTGATCCTGGACCTGGCGCGCCGCCACGACGCACTGGTCACGATCGAAGATGCCTCCATCATGGGCGGCGCCGGCAGCGCGGTGCTGGAAGCGCTGAGCGCCGCGGGCGTGCAGATTCCGGTGCTGCAACTGGGTTTGCCGGATGTCTTCATCGACCATGGCGACCAGTCTGCCTTGCTGGCGGGCATCGGACTGGATGCCGCTGGCATCGAGCAGTCGATCCGCAATCGCTACGCCGATCTGCTGGCTTGAAGCTGGCGCGGCATCCGGTCGGGGGCGGCGCCCTCGTCCGGATTTGCAACACACTGTTCTGCCCCAAGCGACCTACGGAGAGAAGGGTTTTCCCTGGCGGTCCCGTGGCTTTGGGCGATAATGGCCCCCTCTTAAAGTTTCCTAGGCCTTGCGCGAGCGACTGGTTGCCTAGACAGGTAAGCTGAAATGAATTCTCCGATCGACCCCGCCATCGTGATGCCCGACGTCCAGAGCTCGGCGGACACCCGGCACATCCCGATCCAGCGCGTGGGTATCCGTGGCGTGCGCCACCCCATGCTGATTGAAAGCGGCGATGGTTCGCCCCAGGGCACCGTCGCCAACTGGACCTTGACCGTGGCGCTGCCGCCCGAAGAAAAGGGGACGCATATGTCCCGCTTTGTGGCGCTGTTGGAAAAATATCGCAGCACGCCCATGACGCCGGCCTTGTTCCGCGCCATGGCGGCAGACATGCTGCCGCTGCTGCACGCAGAGCGCGGTGACATCACCGCGGCGTTCCCGTACTTCATCAACAAGTCGGCCCCCATTTCCGGCGTGCAAAGCCTGCTGGACTACGAAGTCCAGTGGATCGCGCGCGCCCAGGGCGATAGTGTTGAATTCGAGCTCGTCGTGCAGGTGCCGGTAACCAGCCTGTGCCCGTGTTCGAAGGCCATTTCGGAATACGGCGCGCACAACCAGCGTTCGCACGTGACCGTGTCGGCCATCTTGAACGGCGACATCAGCATGGACGGTGTCATCCGCCTGATCGAAGAAGAAGGTTCGTGCGAACTCTGGGGCCTGCTCAAGCGCCCCGACGAAAAGTACGTGACCGAACGCGCCTACGACAACCCCAAGTTCGTCGAAGACCTGGTGCGTGACGTGGCCGCGCGCCTGACCGCGCACCCCGGCATCGCCCGCTACCGCGTTGAAGCCGAGAACTTTGAATCGATCCACAACCACTCGGCCTACGCCGTCGTGGAAGGCTGAGCGTCCCGTGCACCATCCGGCGGCCAACGACTGGCCGCTCATCGCGGGGCTGCAAGCCTGGGAATCGCGGCTGGCCAATAACTTGGCCGGCCGCGGTCGTTTGGGCGTGGCGCTCTACGAGTTCTTCCGCTTTGGCGTCAAGCAAGCCTGGGCCTGCCTGTTCGGTGGGCTGATGTGCGCGCTGCTGCTGGGCACGCACTGGTGGTATCCCAAGGACGCGCTGCTGGCGCGCTACGACTTTCTGACCATCGCCGCGCTGGGCATCCAGGTCTTGCTGCTGGCCTTGCGCATGGAGACCTGGAGCGAGGCCCGCGTGATCCTGATGTTCCATGTGGTTGGCACCGGCATGGAAATCTTCAAGACGGCGGCGGGGTCGTGGATCTACCCCGAGGCCAGCGTGCTGCGCATCGGCGGGGTGCCGCTGTTTACCGGCTTCATGTATGCGGCAGTGGGCAGCTATCTGGCGCGGGTGTGGCGGCTGTTCGATTTCCGGTTTCGCGCCCATCCTCCCATGGTCGCCACGGTGGCCTTGTCGGTGCTGATCTACCTGAACTTCTTCGCGCACCACTTCATCATGGATTTCCGGTGGTTGCTGTTCGCGCTGACGGCCGTGCTGTTCGCGCGAACCTGGGTGTATTTCCGCATATGGCGCGTCTACCGCCGCATGCCCTTGTTGTTGGGCTTCGTGTTGGTGGCCTTGTTCATTTGGTTCGCCGAAAACATCGGCACCTTCGCCAACGCCTGGCGCTATCCCAACCAGTCGCATGCCTGGCAATGGGTGTCCATCGCCAAGCTGGGCTCGTGGTTCCTCTTGATGATCATCAGCTACGTGATGGTCAGCGTGGTCAATCGGCCGCGTGAAATCGCTGTTGCCGATTTGCCGCAAGGGGTCGAGACGGGCGGTGGGAAAGCCCCGTCCCTGATTTCCTGACACCCCAGCCGCTTGCGAAGCGATGCTCAATCGGTAATAATCGAGGGCTTTCTTGCTCGACCGCCCATGGTTTTTGGGTAGCGGGCTGCCCCTTGCGGGCTAGTTGTCTTTTGTGTGTGCGGCTGAATTGTAGCCATGCATGCAACCACCCATGATGGAAAGCGCGGGTGCAAGACGCTTGGCCAGCAAGACATCCTCAAGGAGTTTTACTCATGCGTCACTACGAAGTAGTGTTTATTGTTCACCCCGACCAAAGCGAGCAAGTGCCCGCCATGGTCGAGCGTTACCAAGCGCTGGTCACGGGCCAAGGCGGCTCGGTTCACCGCCTGGAAGACTGGGGTCGCCGTCAACTGGCCTACCCGATCCAGAAGCTCGTCAAGGCTCACTACGTTTGCCTGAACATCGAGTGCGGCCAAGCCACGCTGGATGAGCTGGAACACTCGTTCCGCTACAACGACGCCGTTCTGCGCCACTTGGTCATCAAGACCAAGAAGGCCCAGACCACGCCCTCGATCATGATGAAGTCGGTTGAGCGCGAAGAAGCCCGTAAGGCTTCGGCTGAAGCTGTCGCGGTTCAGCCCGAGTAAGCAGGGCTCACGCAGAGCTCAACTCATGAAGTCCCCTCGGTGCCTGGCAGGATGAATAAGCTGGAACTCAGCGCCCGCGTTCTTGAATGCGAGCCTTTGCGCCACACTCCCGCCGGTCTGCCCGCACTGGAAATGGTGTTGGCGCACGAGTCCGAAGTCATCGAAGCCGGCCACCCGCGCCGTGTTGAATTGACGATCACGGCCGTGGCATTGGGCGATCTGGCGTTGCTGTTGAAAAACACCGCGTTAGGGTCTGAATTGCTGGTGCAGGGGTTTTTGGCTCCCGTCCGCAAAGACTCGGTGAAGATCAAGCTGCATCTGCAGCAGGCGCGCAAGATCAGCGGTAGCGCAGGACGCGATCCGCAGGTGGCTTGAAAGGGTTGAGCAAGAGGTGCGAGAGCGCCTTCTGAATACGGATAGGTTATGGGGTGCTGGGCCCGGTTTTCAAAAAACCCCGGGTAAAACCCGCCCCCTCAAACATAGAGGCACATATCATGGCTTTCTTCGGAAAACGCAAAGAAAAACGCAAATTCACGCAGCAGAACCCGCTCTTCAAGCGTCGTAAGTTCTGCCGCTTTACCGCAGCCGGCGTCGAAGAGATCGACTACAAGGATCTGGACACCCTGCGCGACTTCGTGCAAGAAAACGGCAAGATCATCCCGGCTCGCTTGACCGGCACCAAGGCAATCTACCAGCGCCAGCTGGACACCGCCATCAAGCGCGCGCGCTTCCTGGCCCTGTTGCCTTACACCGACAACCACAACTAATCCGGGGCACTGAAATGCAAGTTATTCTGCTCGAAAAAGTCCTCAACCTGGGCAACCTGGGTGAAGTCGTCCGCGTGCGTGACGGTTACGCCCGCAACTTCCTGATTCCCCAGCGCAAGGCCCGCCGTGCTACCGACGCCGCCCTGAAGGAATTCGAAGCTCGCCGCGCCGAGCTGGAAAAGGCCCAGGCTGAAAAGCTGGCCGCCTCCCAGGCTCTGGGTGAGCGCATTGCCGGCTTCCAACTGAAGATCGCTCAGAAGGCCGGCGTTGACGGTCGTCTGTTCGGCTCGGTGACCAATGCCGACATCGCTGAAGCGCTGAAGAAGGCTGGTTTCGAAGGCGTTGAAAAGGGCCAAGTGCGCCTGCCCAACGGCCAACTGAAGTCGGTCGGCGAGTTCCCGATCCAGGTCGCCCTGCACGCCGACGTGGTTGTCGACGTCACGGTTCAGGTCGAAGGCGAACTGTCCTAAGCCGGTACCCGCAGTAAAAAGAAGCCGGCCCGCGTGCCGGCTTTTTTCTTGTTGTCTGGCTGTCCTATGCTTGTCGTCTTGTCGGCGTCACGCATCAGACGCCACCTTGCTTCGCACAGAGGACCCCTTGACTCAGCCGCCCGTCCATCGCAACGCGCCGCCCGGCCTGCGCGCCTGGCTCGACAGTGTTGACGCCCTGCGTGAACCGTCGGTGCGCGACGTGACAATCGACGGCGTGCGCTGCATCGTCAAGCGCCGACGTCCGAGTTTTGGCCGCGGTGTCAGCTACGCGCTGCGCTATGTGCGCGCGCTTTTCCTGGGCATGGGCTGCAAGGTGTTTCTGGGCGAGTTTCCGCGCCCTGGCGTGCTGCTGCGTAACGGTCTTACGCACGAGGCTCAGCGATTGTCGATGCTGCTGGAGGCAGGCTGCCGCGTGCCGGAGGTGTGGTGGCAGGAGCAGGGCCTGCTGGTGCTGGAATATGTGGGCGACGATCTGGCCGACCTGATCCGCAACGAAGACGCCACCTCGCAGCTTTGGCTGACCCGCGCGGCAGCCGCCGATCTGGCGGCGTTTCACGCGCGTGGCATGTGGCATGGCGGCGCGCAGATCCGCAATGTCACCTTGCGTGATGGCGAGCTGTGGCGCATCGATTTCGAAGAGAACATCGGCGCAACTCTGTCCCGGCCGTTGGCTCAGGCCTACGACCTTTTCCAGATGTTGTCGTCGCTGGTGTCTTTGCGTAAATTGCCCGACGATGTAGCCGTTACGCTGGGTACACTGGCGCTCGACGTGTATCTGGAAAGCAACCCGGACACGGCGGTCAAGGCCCGCCTGAAGCGCTTGGCCCGCGTGCTTTGTGGCGTTGCTGCGCCTTTGCGTCCCCTGTTGCGGCGCCTGCCGTCGCGCGATATCCAGGGTTTTTTCCGCGTTGCCGCTATTTTGCAGCCGTTACTATTGAAGCCATGAACACACCTGCCGATCCCCAGCTTGAATACCTGCGCGTTCCTCCCCATTCCATCGAGGCGGAGCAGTCGGTGCTGGGCGGCCTGTTGCTGGACAACACCGCGTGGGACCGTATTGCCGACGTGCTGGTCGAAGAAGATTTCTACCGCCACGACCACCGGCTGATCTGGCACCACATCGCTCGCCTGATCGGCTTGGCGCGGCCCGCCGACGTCATCACCGTCAATGAATCGCTGATCAGCGCCGGCAAGGCCGAAGACTCGGGCGGCTTGGCGTATCTGAACGCGCTGGCGCACAACACGCCGTCGGCCGCCAACATCCGCCGCTACGCTGAAATCGTGCGCGAGCGCGCCATGCTGCGCAAGCTGGTGTCGATTGCCGACGAGATCTCATCGGCCGCCTTGAACCCGCAGGGCAAGGAAGCGCGCCAACTGCTGGATGAAGCGGAATCCAAGGTCTTCAAGATCGCTCAGGAAGGCTCGCGCGGCGCCGCCGGTTTCCAGGAGATCCAGCCGCTGTTGACTCAGGTGGTCGAACGCATTGACGAGCTCTACCACCGCGAAGGCAGTTCCGACGTTACCGGTGTGCCCACCGGCTTTACCGACCTGGACAAGATGACGTCCGGCATGCAGGGCGGTGACTTGATCATCGTGGCCGGTCGCCCGTCGATGGGCAAGACCTCGTTCTCGATGAACATCGGCGAACACGTGGCCATCGAGCAGGGCCTGCCCGTGGCGGTGTTCTCCATGGAAATGGGTGCGGTGCAGTTGGCGATGCGTATGTTGGGCTCGGTCGGCTTGCTGGACCAGCATCGCATGCGTACCGGCAAGCTCATTGCTGATGACTGGCCGCGCGTGACGCACGCCGTGCAACTGATGCAGGATGCGCAGGTCTACATCGATGAAACCCCGGCCCTGAGCCCGATGGAAGTGCGTGCGCGTACGCGCCGCCTGGCGCGCCAGTGCGGTCAGCTTGGCTTGATCATCATCGACTACCTGCAACTGATGTCGGGTAACGGCTCCGGCGAAAACCGGGCTACCGAAGTGTCGGAAATCAGCCGGTCGCTGAAAGGCCTGGCCAAGGAACTGAACTGCCCGCTGATCGCGCTGTCGCAGTTGAACCGAAGCCTGGAACAGCGCCCCAACAAGCGCCCCGTGATGAGCGATTTGCGCGAATCCGGCGCTATCGAACAGGACGCCGACGTGATCCTGTTCATCTACCGCGATGAAGTCTACAACCCGGATTCGCCCGACAAGGGTACGGCCGAGATCATCATCGGCAAGCAGCGTAACGGCCCCATCGGCACCGTGCGCCTGACGTTCCAGGGTTCCAGCACGCGCTTCCTGAACTTCTCTGGTGCGCAACCGCGCGACATGTACTGACCCGTCGTCGGCATCGCAAAAAAAAACCGCGTCACATCGAATGTGCGCGGTTTTTTTTGTGTGGAAGGGTTCAGTCTTTGACGTCCGGACGCTTGCCGTAGCGCGCGGCCAGCACGCCGCAGACCATCAACTGAATCTGGTGAAACAGCATCAAGGGCAGCACGATGGCGCCCACGGCGTGGCCGGCGAACAGCACCTGCGCCATCGGAATACCGCTGGCCAGGCTCTTCTTCGAACCGCAGAAAAGCAGGGTGATGCGGTCTTCCACGTTGAATCCGAACACCTTGCCCGCCAAGGCCGACAAGCCCAGTGCAAGCGCCAGGATGACCGCGCAGCAAACCACCAGGCCGACCAGCGCGGGGATGGGTGTGGTGCTCCACAGACCTTCGTTGATGGCTTCTGAAAAGGCGGTGTACACGACCAGCAGGATCGAACCCTGGTCAACGAACTTCAGCATGGCCTTGTGCTTGTGGACCCAGGCGCCGATCCAGCGGCGCGCGACCTGGCCCAGCACGAAGGGCAGCAGCAGTTGCAGCATGATCTTGCCGACCGCATCGAACGAAATCGGTGCGCTGCCGGCGTTGGCCACGACCGTGCCCACCAGCAGCGGGGTCAGGAAAATGCCCAGCAGGCTGGAGGCCGACGCGCTGCACACCGCGGCCGGCACGTTGCCGCGCGCCATGGAGGTGAAGGCAATGGCTGATTGCACCGTGGCGGGCAGGCAGCAAAGGAACAGAATGCCCAGGTACAGCTCGGGCGTGACCAGCGGTTCCAGCACAGGCTTGAGCGCCAGGCCCAGCAGGGGAAACATCAGGAACGTGGCCGAGAAGATCGTCAGGTGCAGTTTCCAGTGCGTCAGGCCGGCGATGATGGCCTCGCGCGACAGGCGCGCACCGTGCAGGAAGAACAGCAGGCCCACCGCAATGTTGGTGATCCAGCCGAAGACCACCACGCCTTGTCCGTGCGCGGGCACGATGCTGGCGATGATGACGGTGCAGATCAGGTAGAGGGTGAAGCGGTCGGGCAGAAGGCGGACTAGGCGTGACATGGACGAACCAAAGGGCGGGCTGAAAGCGGGGATGGCAAACGGGGATGAAAACGGGAATGAAAACGGGAACGGCAGGCGGCGGCGCGGCAGCCACGCCTGAAACGGGGCGTATTGTAGTCCTCGTGGGGCGCTTGCCGCGCTAGGGCGTCATTGCCAGGGCCAGATCGAACGCGGCCACCAGCGAAGCGTGGTCGGCCACGCCACGGCCGGCGATGTCGAAGGCGGTGCCGTGGTCGACGCTGGTACGCACGAAAGGCAGGCCCACCGTGACGTTCACGCCGTGGTCCAGCCCCAGGTACTTCACCGGAATCAGTCCCTGGTCGTGGTACTGGGCCACGACGATGTCGAATTCGCCACGGCGCGCGCGCATGAAGATGGTGTCGCCGGGCCAGGGGCCGCTGGCGTCGATGCCTTCGGCGCGTGCGCGGGCGATGGCCGGCTCGATGATGTCGATGTCTTCGCGGCCGAACTTTCCGCCTTCACCGGCGTGGGGGTTCAGGCCCGCCACGGCCACGCGCGGGGCGGCGATGCCCATTTGCCGACAGGCCCGGTCGGCCAGCCGCATGGCGGTGAGTTCGGCTTCGGGCGTGATGCGCGCGATCACGTCCGCCAAGGCCACATGAATGGTCACCAGCAGCACGCGCAATTCGTCGTTGGCCAGCATCATGGCGAAGTCTTGCGTGGCGGAGCGGTCGGCCAGGATCTCGGTGTGTCCGGGGTAGTCGATACCCGCTTCGTGCATGGACTTCTTGTTCAGCGGCGCGGTGACGATGGCGCGGATGCGGCCGGCCTGCGCGTCATCAATGGCGGCGCAGACATAGTCGTAGGCGCCGCGTCCGGCTGCTGCGCTGATCTGGCCGAGTGGCAGATCGGCGGGCAGGGCGGGGCTGCAGGAGACGACATGAATGCGCCCCGCAGCGGGGCTGGCCTGGGTGACGTCGCGGATTTCCACGACCTCCAGGCGCGCGCCCAATTGCGTCACGGCGCGGCGCAGCGCGCCCGCATCACCATAGACCACACAGGGGGCGCTCAAGCCTTGCGCAATCGCCTTGACGACGATTTCAGGGCCGATGCCGGCGGCATCGCCCATGGTGATGCCCACCGGCAATGACGCGTTCACGATGCCTTGTCCTTGGGCGGTTCAATGACGCCGCATTCGAACGTGACCGTGGCGCGCTTGGAACCCAGCCCCGTCGCGTGATTGGAAGTCACTTGCGGCTTTTGCAGCTTGCGACCGATCTCCTGACAATACTGGTCGGCGCGTTGCAGCGTCTGATTCTTCAGTTCAACCCACGTCAGCAATTGCGTGCCCGAACTGTAGGTGACGCTGTAGGTGTCTTTACCGACGGACGTGACCTCGCTCATGCTGGAGCAGGCGGAGAGCAGGGTCAGCAAGGCGGCGGCGGGGGCAAGGCGTGCAAACATGGGTCATCCAGAAATCGCGATATCCGCCATTACAACACCATGTCGGTGCACGAGAAAAGACGCTGGGGTTGCTCGCGCGGCCCTTGGGTGGGCCTCAGGGGGCCGCCACGGCGCTGCGCCGATCCACCTTGCGGCTCAACACGATAGAGGTCTGCGTCTGCTTGACCCCGTCGATCAGGCCGATGCGGTCCAGCAGGTCGTCCAGTTGCTCGTGGGTTTCACAGCGCAGGAAGATCAGGTAGTCGTACGGTCCGCTGACCGATGACACCTCTTCCACCTCCGGCATGCGTTCCAGTTCGCGGATGACGGCGGCCGGCGTCTTGGGCAGCACGCTGATGAAGCAATAGGCCCGCACCGCGGCTTCTTCCAGGCGGCGGCCCAGGCGCACGCCATAGCCCGACACGATGTGCTCGCGTTCCAGCCGCGCGATGCGTGCGACAACGGTGGTGCGCGCCAGCCCCAATTTGCGCGCCAGGATGGCCGCGGGTTCACGCGCGTTGGCCGAAAGCAGGCTGAGCAGTTGCCGGTCGATGTCGTCGAGTCGTTCGTTCATGCTGAAAACGTGCGCCAAGTAGCGGAGTGCCGACGGTACAGGCGCGCAGCGGCTTGCGTCAATGCGGGCGAGCCGGGCTAACCGTCTGATTCAGGCGGAATGCCGCCGTGATAGATGCGACCGTCGAACTCGAATCGTGTGATGGTCTTGTGCGCGGCATCGAAAATGCGGTCGCGGCTGGCGTCATCCAAGCCGTCGTGGTCGGCGAAGTGGAAGCGACAAAGGTCGATGTCGCTGTCGTAGAACACGGAATTCACAAAGCGGCTGACGTCGGCTTCATGCGCGAAATGTGCGAATTCCCGCAACTGCTCCATCTCGTGGAAGGCGCCGTTGCGGCTGACCAGCAGCATGCCGAATTTGCGTTCTTCGTCGGCCACCAGTTCCGGCGCTGCTGGCGCGCTGATGGCCAAGGGATCTTCATAGTCGAAGCGGGCGCCCGCTTCATGCATGGCGTCCAACACGGTTTGCCACTGGCGTTCGTCCAGCGCCAGGCGGGCCATCATGTAGAACAGGCGCTGCCGGCCCAGTGTGCGCGGCTCGGGGCCGCCGACGTAGCTGGGCCATGGCGTCGCGGCGTCCAATCCGGCCAGTTCGGCCATGCGTGCATCGCTGAAGCCCAGCTTGTCCTGCAAGCGTTGCAGCGCCTGAGCATTCGGGGGGCATAGTTCTGGATCGTCTTCATGAGCGCGCTCCCGTGGCCCCGGATGCCGCGGATGGCGCCGGTGGCGTGCGCCGCGCTGGCTCAGCGGCTACGCTTTATGCTAGCGCGGCGCCTGGCGCTTGCCTAGCGCCCGCGCGGCAAGGCGGGCAGGGGCAGGGGGGGCGGGCGCCATGCTAGGATTTGCGCCGATCATCACTGCCAGGAGGCTTACGCCATGGATATCCAAGAACAAATTGCCGTTATCGTCCACACCATTTCGCACCAGGGCGGCCGCATCGACGCGCTGAATTCGACCTTGTTGTCGATGCTGCACCTGGTCAAGGCATCGCCGGGCCTGCGGGAAGCGATCGAGGCGCAGTTGGAGCAGAACTATTCCAGCCTGTTGGCGCGCTCCGAAAACCCGCAGTACGTGGCGGGCTTCGAAAGCGTGCGTGACATGATCATTGCCGCCCTGAAGTAGGCGTTGCGCGGGCGCTGCACATCAGAAAGTTACCCACATCTTCTGTGGACAAGCCTTGGGATAGTGCGGGCATAGATCTGCATTGTCCTTTAATTACAAGGGCTTGAGGCTGGCGGTCAAAGGTGGCTCCATTTGGGCGTTTCAGACACGCAATTGTGTAATCTCCACAAGCGCGCCAAGCCGGGTAATATGCGGCCCCATGCGGAATCAGTATCGATTGGAACACCCGGGCACCGCCATGTTGGCGCGCGTTTCGGAAGCGGCAAAGCTGGCGGCGTTCGACCCCGGCAAACTCTCGCCTCAAGCGCGCGAAAGCTGGGAGCGCATGGGGCATGGCTTCAAGGCGTGGCACGACTTCGACCAGCGCCACCCCATCCTGCGCCGCTTGGCGTTGTTACCCCTGGTTGGCGGCTGGTATCGCAAGGCGCGACGGCGCCATGTATTGCGCGCCAGTGGCCGCATCGTCTGTTGATGGCGGCTTAGCGCCGCCGTCGGCGGGCAAGCAGGTGATAGGCCAGCCCAATCGCCAAGCCGATCGCCGCGGCGACGGCCAGCTTGGTTTCAACGCCGTGCAGGCGGCCGAGCAGGGTCTCGATGGTTTGGCCAAACGCATAGCCCACCACGCTGAAGCACACGGCCCAGATGACGGCGGCGATGGCGTTGAGCACCAGGAAGCGCAACGGTGGCACGCGCGACATCCCTAGCGCCACGGGCCCCACGGTACGCAGGCCATACAGGAATCGCAGGCTGAGGATGAAGCCGTGCGGATAGCGGTCGATGGCGGCCAGCGCTTTTTCAAATGCCGGTTTTTCGCGGATGCGCCGCACGAAGCGGTGGTCGCGATAGCGCCGGCCCAGAAAGAACAGCAGTTGGTCGGCCCCGAAGGAACCGGCGAAGGCGCACAACATCACATACGGCAAGTGCAGAAGATGCTGGTGCGCCAGAAAGCCCGCGAACACCACCACGCTTTCGCCTTCCAGAAAGGTGCCGGCCAGCACCGCCCACAGGCCGTAATCAACGATGAATTGATGTAGCGACATGTTCATCCCGCGCGCTCGCCCACGATGCGCGCCAGGGTCAACAAGGCGCGCGAGATCTCCGGGGTGGTGCGCTGGCCGCAACTGATGCGCAGGAAGTGGTTGTAGCGCGTGCCGTTCGAAAACATGGCGCCGGGGGCAACGCGGATGCCTTGCCGCAACGCCGCTTCAAACACGTCCATGCCCGAACGACCATCGGGCATTTCCACCCACAACAGCATTCCGCCTTGCGGCACGCTCAAGCGCGTACCCTGCGGAAAGTGCGCGGCGATGGCCTCGGCCGTTTGGTCGCGCTGTTGCTTCAGGTGCCTGCGCAAGCGCGTCAGGTGGCGGTCGTAGGCGCGTGACCCCATGTACTCGGCCACGGCGATCTGCGCTAAGGGTTCATTCGGCCGGCTTTGTGCGTACTTCAGCATGGCAATGCGCGCCTTCCAGCGCCCGCCCAGCAGCCAACCCAGGCGCATGCCCGGGGCCAGCGTCTTGTGCATGGAAGAACAATAGATCACGTTGCCGGTTGCATCCCAGGACTTGGCCGCGACCAAGGGCGTGTCGTCATCGGTCAGGGCGCCGTAGGTGTCATCTTCAATCAGCGGCACCTGCTGGCGTTCGCACAGCGCCACAAGCCGTGCTTTCTCGGCATCCGGCATGACGCAACCCAGCGGATTCTGGAAGTTCGGCACGACGACCACGGCGCGAATATTGCCGTGCGTCTGGAAGGCCAGGTCCAGCGCCTCGATCGACAAGCCGTGCTGCGGGCTGGTCGGAATTTCCAGCGCGCGCATGCCCAGGCTTTCCAGAATCTGCAGCAGCCCGAAGTAAGTGGGCGACTCGACGGCGATAGTGTCCCCCGGTCGTGCCACGGCGCGCAGCGCCAGATTCAGGGCTTCGATGCAGCCATGCGTGACGATCACGTCATCCGGCGTGGCGTTGATGCCATTGGCCAGCGCCCGGCGCGCCAGCACCGTCCGTAGCTCGGGGTGTCCTTGCGGCGGTACCGGACTCACCAGCACATGGGGCGACGTGCGCAGCGCGCGCGTCATTGCCTGCTTCAGCGCATCCATCGGATAGGCTTCGGGCACTGCCGCCGCCAGGGCGAAATTGGCGCTTACCGGGTGCGCTTCGCATTTGGCGATGAAGTCCGACACGCGATCATGGATGCCGACGTACTGCGCGGCGCCCAGCGTCTGCCGGATGTCTGGCTCATTGACGGGCGGGATTGTGTTGCGGCGGGCCTGCAAAACGAAATAACCCGACCGTGGCCGGGCTTCGATCAAGCCGTCGTCTTCCAGTTGGCGGCAGGCTTGCAACGCGGTAGACAGGCTGACATGGTGCGTGCGCACCAGTGTGCGTACGGAAGGCATGCGCTGGGCGGGCGCCAGGACGCCCGTCTGGATGGCGCGCCGATAGTGGTTCGCCAAGCGTAGGTACAGCGGTTGTGGGTCCATGCGCCGATCATGCTCCCCGAGCTTGGAATGTAGGAAGGCACAGATTGAAGAAAAGTACACCATAACAGCGGCAAAATCGAGCATCTGCATCGGTACAGAAAGCCAGGGATTGTGGCTGTTGCGCAAAGCAGCGCCCGCGTAGCCTGTCAGTGTCCGATTGGAGATCATCATGCATGCCGATAGTTACCCCGAAGGCCCCTCCCGCCGCCTGCAAATCGCGCCTGGCGCCTCTCACACCTTTGTGCTGCGTGCCGGCGCAACCATCATCTGCATGGCCGGCAGCTTGCGCCTGGAAGAAGCGGCGGCAGGCACGGAAGCCACGGGCCGCCTGCCTTTGCCGGTTTCCGTGCGCGTGCATGCAAGCGAGGCGCATGCGGTCGTAGAGGGGGGCGTGGTGCGCGTCACGGCTATCGACGCCGCCGACATCATTTGCCTGGATGTTCCGGACCCAATTAGCCGTATCTTGAGGGCGACCGCAAAAATATTTCGCCTGAAATCGCCTAAATCTTCGAATAAAAGCCTGGGTGCGCTGCACAAGATTTCATAATGGTGTATGATTCATCACATCAGACGCGGGGTGGAGCAGTCTGGCAGCTCGTCGGGCTCATAACCCGAAGGTCGTAGGTTCAAATCCTGCCCCCGCAACCAGTTTCAAGAAAAGCCGCGATTTCATATCGCGGCTTTTTTTCGTCCGGCGTTTCCTTTTTTTGCCTGGACTTGCCCTGGGTCAACCCAATGTTCCAGCCCGGAGTTTCCCGGATGTTCGTGCCTGCACAGCGCCCCAACCCTGAGCTACCATGGGCCACGCGCGCTAGGTTGCCGCACAGAAGGAGGGGTCATGGGTACAGCAAAATACGATCATCCCGGTTTTGTCGCCGATACCGGCGCTGAAGGCAAGTACCACGTCGGCATCTGGTGCCCGCACGGCTACCCCGCCCACATCCATATCGGCCGGCCCGCGGAACGCGGTGATCCCCAGGCGCTGCTGCGCTTGCGCATTCCGGATGGGGTTTTCCAGTCTTTGCCGGATGATCCCGAAACCCTGTGCCGTCGCGCGCTGGGCCAAGCCATGGGTGCGGGCTTGCTGCGTTCGGTGGCCGTGGATGGCGAGTATCAAGAGTTGCGCTTTGAATTGGACGCGGAGCCTTGGTCTGGGCCCATGCAGGCCGCCGGTAACGCCTGAGCCTGGGAGTTCGGCCGGAAGTTACGGCTGAGAGTTACCCACAGCGACTGTGGACAAGCCTTGGGATAGGCTCTGTGCATGTTGGAATTATTCTTGCAAAACAAAGGCTTGGCGCCTGCGGTCAAACATTGGCCGGCGCCAGGCCTTTTTCATGCCGGCAGGCGGGGCTGGCGCGGATCCCGAGCCCCCGTCCGCCGGGCCCGTGCGACAATCCTCCCCCGACGCCGCATGCCGTTTCGGTAGCCGCCGTCCCCGACGTGCCGCAGCGCCTTTTATCGCTTCGGATCAAACCGAATTGTTCCTCATGTACTGTCCCAAGCCCTTGTACCCGCCCGTCATGACGGAGTTGCCGCGATGACCGCCGCAACGCCGCGCGATGTTCCGTGTGTTGCCGTCATTGGCGGCGGCCCGGCTGGCCTGATGGCAGCTGAGCGCCTGGCCGCGCAAGGCGTGCAGGTTGACGTGTTCGACGCCATGCCGTCGGTAGGCCGAAAATTCCTGATGGCGGGTCGGGGTGGGTTGAACCTGACGCACAGCGAGGCCGCGGCACCGTTCCTGGCACGCTACGGCGCGCGGGCCGCGCAGCTTGCCCCATGGTTGCAAGTGATGGACGCGACCGCGCTGCGGGAATGGGCGCATCAGTTGGGCATCGAGACATTTGTGGGATCGTCGGGCCGCGTCTTTCCGCAGGAAATGAAAGCCGCCCCCTTGTTGCGCGCCTGGCTCGCAAGATTGCGCGCCAGCGGCGTCCGGTTCCACATGCGGCACCGTTGGCTGGGGTGGCCGCAAGGCACGGCCGTGTCGGTAGCTGCGCTGCGCTTCGAGACGCCGGAAGGCGTGCACACGAAGACGGCGGATGCCGTGGTGCTGGCCTTGGGCGGCGGCAGTTGGGCCAAGCTGGGGTCCGATGGCGCGTGGGTCGCGGGGCTGCAGGCGCACGGTATTGACGTGGCGCCGCTACGGCCTGCCAATTGCGGATTTGATGTCGCGTGGTCGCGGCATTTTTCCGAGCGTTACGCGGGTCAGCCGGTCAAGTCCGTCGCCATGTCCTGTGCGGGCGAAACTGGCGACGCTCGAGCTCGCCAGGGCGAATTCGTTGTGTCGGAATCGGGTATCGAGGGTAGCCTGGTGTACGCCTTGTCCGCGTTGTTACGGGACCGGATTGACGCGGAAGGGCACGCGGTTGCGATGTTGGACCTGGCGCCAGACTGGACGCTGGACAAGGTTATCGCGGCGGTCACGCATCCGCGCGGCGCACGTTCCATGTCCAGCCATTTGCAGAGCCGAATGGGGCTGACGGGGGTCAAGGCGGGGCTGCTACGCGAATGCGCGCCCGCGGAAGACTTCAAGGATCTGGCGCGCCTGGCCTTGCGAATCAAGGCCTTGCCGTTGACGCTGCTGCGCGCGCGGCCGATGGACGAAGCCATCAGCACGGCGGGCGGTGTGTCGTTCAAGTCCGTCACGGACGGGCTGATGCTGCGATCAGCCCCCGGCGTATTCTGCGCCGGCGAGATGCTGGATTGGGAGGCGCCTACGGGCGGCTATTTGCTCACGGCCTGCATGGCCAGCGGTGTGGTGGCGGCTAAGGGCGTGCTGGACTATGTGGCCGGCCAGCGCCAAGGTCGGCCACGATAGTGACGCTCAGGATCCAGACGGGTAGGGTGCCATGCCCAGCGGCGGGCGCGGCGCAAGGTCGCCCACCACATGGCCCACCACGGGGGCGGCGCCAGCCTCTGGCTGAGTAATGATACCGATCACGCGGGTGATGGCGCTGGCGGGAATGCCAGTGCCGTTGGCAGGATCCTGTACCAGTTGCCAAATGGTGGCGTCGGCCGGGCCGGCGTCCGTTAAGGTGACGGAGGAAGAATCCAGGCAACCGCGGGCAAAGCAAGACCAGTCCGAGGCGCTGCAAGGCAAGCCGTGTGCCGTGGCCAAGCGAGCCAGGGCGAGAGGCGCATCCGCTTGGCCCGCGGCATGTTGGGCGGCCGCGCCCAGCGATACGTCCAGGGACAGCAAACGGAGAAACTCTACGACGTTGTCTGAATTCATTGTGGGTCTCCTAAGAGCTGGTCTGGTTCTTGATCGGCCTTCAGCCACGCTGCAGGATCGCGTCAGCCAGGGCTCTGGCCCAGCATCGACACTAGCGATTGCTTGAGGCGGGCGGAAAAGATGGGCACCGTATGGGACACCCCATTGCGGTCTACGCCCTCTTTCAATTCAACCGTCTGGCCCAGGAAAATCTCGGGGGCGGCATTGATCTCGTTATAGCGGGCAAGCAATTCGTCCACCTGCGCTTGGGCGTCAACCAGCGTGCTGCTGTCCGCAAGTCTGCCGGCGGCATGGGCTTGCAGGATTCGGTGCAGATCGTCGATAAACAATGCCAAAGCGGCCTGCCCACGGCACTGTGGCTGCTCCCAGCCCCAGCCCTCAACGGCGGCGCCAGCATGGTGTGATGCGGGTTTTCTGTTCATTTGCGAATCCTAATCCATTGGCGGCAATTACGCGACAGCCCGCGCGGGCTGGGGATGTCACGGTCGTGTAAAGACGGTTACGGGTTTGTGTTTCGGGGTGATGCGCGATCAGCATCCTTTGCGGTATGCTGGCTTCGGTTTCCACGCCCAGACAGGAGATGTTTATGAAAAACAAGGTTGTTTTCGTCATGCTGCTTTCGATCGCCGCGCTTTCGGCGGGCTGCAATACTGTTGCGGGCGCCGGCAAGGACATCCAACGCGGCGGTGAGAAGATCGAAGGCGCTGCGAAGTAAGGCGGCGGCACGCTGATCCGGTCAGCCCGCCTGAGGCCACGCATGAAATGCCCTGGCATTTCATGCGTGGCCTTTTTGCCGCCGCTGGCATAATCGCAGAAGTCTGAATTTCAATGCGGGAAGAATCATGCGCAAGTCAGTATGGGTGGGTGTAACGCTGCTGGGATTGTTGGCCGGCTGCGCGAGCACCGGGGTCTACGAATCCGAGACGGTGCAGAAAGAGACTTTCAGCGTCGATACCCACTATCAAGCCGCCTTCCGCCGTGGTGGTGAATACGTGCGCACCTGTCACGTGAACGTGAAGCATCCCTATGGCGTTGCTTACGCCTGGCGCCACACCTTGGGCGAGAAGGGCGCGCCTGATGAAATCAAGGTCTACAAGGTGGGCCAGCCCGCCACGGTGCTTGAATTGATTTCAGCCGAGCCCGATGGCCCGGCCAAGTCCAAGGTAACGGTGACGGTGCTGGGCGAGGGGCGCTGGGATAAGGCCGAGCTCGCTGCGGCGCGCGCCTCGATCCAAAGCGCAACTCCCACGTGCCGCGCTGGCAACGAAGGCTGATCGCATGGACCCCCGCGCCCAGCAGACCCGGTCGTCGGGGATGTCTTTTGCACCGCTGGTGGGCGGGTTCCGGTTGTTTGCCTGGCTGAATGGGGGCGCCGCGCTGATGCTGGTGGCCTTCTCGCTGGGCATTGTGGGTGGGGATATCGCCGCGCCCGACCTGCAATTGCCGCTAGCCATGTTTCTGGCCGGCTTGCTGTTGTCAGGCCTCGGCTTGCTGTTTGCCTATCTGGCGCAGGTCAGCTTGTTGCGGCAGGGCTACACGGGCCATATGACGCGCGGGCATTGGCCCGCCCAATTGCTGGCCATGATCTGTTATCTGTTAAGCGCCTTGGCGTTTTGCGCTGCATGTTGGTGCACGCTAGGGCAAGCGGTGCCCGAGGCGCAGCAAACCACCTCCTACGCCAGTCGTTAGCGTAAATACCACGGGTAAACCCGTGTACGCAAAAAAGTTGGACTTGAGATTGCGTTGGGAATAATATGCGCCGTGCGTATATAAATCCTCTTTCTCTGAGGCCTGTCATGACCATTTCCCAGCAAGCTTTCCTGCGCGACGCCATGCGCCGCCTGAACCTGACGCGCGACGTGTTCGCCACCCGGATCGGCGTGAAACGCAGGGCGTTGGACACCTGGTTGTTGCCCGAAGGCTCGCAGGAATTCCGCGCCATGCCGGAAGTCGTGCAGCGTTTCGTCAGCGAAATCGTGCAAAACGGTGTGTTGCTGGAAAAATATACGCAAAGCGTACAAGATGGCCCGCTGCGTGAACGTATTGCGGTGGAAGGCAAGAATCAACTGTTGTCGGTGGATCAGTTCACCCGCGAATCGGTCGAAGACCTGTTCCGCGTTGCCGACATGATGCAGCCTATCGCGCGCCGCCAGAAAGTGTCGCGGGTGCTGGAAGGCGCCGTGCTGGGTAACCTGTTCTTCGAAGCCAGCACTCGCACTCGGGTCAGCTTCGGTTCGGCGTTCTGCCGCCTGGGTGGTTCGGTGTGCGACACGACCGGCTTCACGTTTTCGTCCATGGCCAAGGGCGAATCCATCTACGACACCAGCCGCGTCATGAGCGGCTACGTGGACGCCATGGTGATTCGCCACCCCGAGCAGGGCTCGGTTGCGGAATTCGCGCGTGCCACGAATATCCCGGTGGTCAACGGCGGCGACGGCCCGGGTGAGCACCCCAGCCAGGCCTTGCTGGATCTGTACACGATCCTGACCGAGTTTTCGCGCTTGGGCAAATTGCTGGATGGTGCGCACATTGCCATGGTCGGCGACTTGAAATACGGCCGCACCGTGCACTCGCTGATCAAGCTGATGGCGCTGTACAAGAACGTGAAGTTCTCGCTTGTGTCGCCCAAGGGGCTGGAGATGCCCAGTTACATCATTGAGCAGGCAAGCCGCAACGGCAACATCATTGAACAGAAGACATCGCTGGCGGAAGGCCTGGCGGGCGCGGACGTGATCTACGCGACGCGCGTGCAGAAAGAGCGCTTCGCCAACGAAGAAAACGAAGGCTACACGCCCGACTTCCAGATCAACCGCGCCATCATCGACGCGTACTGCAGCCCCGAAACCATCGTGATGCACCCGCTGCCGCGCGACAGCCGCCCGGGCGCCAACGACCTGAGCGTGGACCTGAACCACGATCCGCGCCTGGCCATCTTCCGCCAGACCGATAACGGCATTCCGATTCGCATGGCGATCTTTGCCGTGCTGCTGGGCGTTGAAGGCCTGGTGCAGCATTCGCTGCGCGATGTGACCTGGCAACATCCGTCGCACGTGGGCCCCGATGACTCGGTGTTTCACGGCCTGGAATAGGCGGCGTTTTCCCCAAGCGCGTGGGCCCCGGTAGGGGCCCACATTCTTTTAGCGCATAATCCGCGCTGGTTTTTCCAGCGCGTGCCGTTCCGAGACACGCGCGGCGTCTTTGGGGCGGATGATCTTATGTCTTCAAACAAGAGCGCGTTGCCAGTGTGGGCAAGCCGCGCCGACCAAGCGTGCTACCTCAGCGCATCAAACGCGCAGGCCTGGGAAGCGGTCTATCAATCAGTGGATGCCTATACGCGCGGCCAGGTGGCAGCCGTGGTGGGTGATAGCGCCAAGGAGCTGGTGGATGCCTTCTATTCCACCTTGCTGGCGGACGCTGAAGCCGGGCCGCGACTGTCGCATGAGATCGTGTCGACGCGACTGCACAAGGGCATGAAACACTGGCTGCTGGGTTTGCTTTGCGTGCGTGATCAGGGCGACATCGTGGCCTTGATGGCCACGCAGAAAAAGGTGGGCGAAGTGCACGCTCGCGTCCATATCCCGATTCATCTGGTGATGGCGGGGGCGCGCGTCCTGAAGAATGAAATTGCCGAACGCCTGCGCGCAAGCGATCTGGATGGCACGTCCGCATCCATCGCCACGCAGTACGTCTGTAATCTCTTTGATCTGGCCATCGAGCAGATGAGCCGCGCCTTCATGCGCGACATCAATCGCGGCGCGCGCAACGACGAGGCTTACCGCTTGTTCGCGCTGGGGCAGAACATTTCGACCGAACGTGAACGCCAGCGCGCCGCGCTGCTGGAATGGAGTCAGGCGGTCTTGATTGGGCTGCATTACCGCGCACCCGAACAGGCCTTGCCCAGGCTGGCGGCATCGGAGTTCGGCTTGTGGCTGCAGCACAAGGGCGGCGTGCTGTTCGAGAGCGCGCCCGCGTTGGGCCAGATTACCGAGGCCGTCATGCGGCTGGATGACGTGGTGTTGCCGCGGCTGATGATGGACGATCGCGAACGCCAGCTTTCCATGCCTGACCAGGTGCGCGAACTGCAGGAACTGGTGGCGCGCATCAAGCATCTGCTCAATGGCCTGTTCGACATGGTGGCTGAGATAGAAAGCGGCAGCGACCCGCTGACCAATGTGCTGAACCGGCGGTTTCTACCCTCGGTGATCGGACGCGAGATCTCCATATCCAGCCGGCAGGGCAGCCGCTTTTCGGTGCTGTTGCTGGATATCGATCATTTCAAGGCCATCAACGACGCGCATGGGCATTCGGGGGGTGACCATGTGTTGCGTCAGTTTGCCGAAGTGGTGCACCAATCGTGTCGGTCCAGCGACTTCGTGTTCCGCTATGGCGGCGAAGAGTTTCTGGTGGTGCTGGTGGATACGAGCGAAGAGGCCGCGCTGGCCGCCGCCCAGAAATTGGGCGCCGAGATCCGCCGCCATGATTTCACGATTCCGGAGGTTGGCGCCCTGCGCATCACGGCCAGCATCGGCGTGGCCACCTTTGATGGCCATCCCGACTATGCCTATCTGATCGACCGCGCCGACAAGGCTCTGTACCAAGCCAAACTAGCCGGCCGCGACCGCAGCGTGCTCGCCTGACAGGCAGCACGCCCGAAGGAGCGTAGGATGGGTGAAGCGCGCGACACCCACTGCAAGAATGCCAACGCTCCAACGCGCGCAACCCGTCAATCAACCGCCCCCATCAAATCTTCTTCTCGCCCCCCAGCGCGTCCACCAACTCGGCCATCATCTTGGCCAGTTCGCCCGTCATCAGCATCATGTCGGAATCGAACTTTTCATCGTCGTTGGCGGCTACGCCTTCGTTGCCTTCCTTCAGCACGTCCAGCGGCGATACGCGCTTGACGTCCAGGCCTTCGGTCAGCACGAACGAAATGCGGTCAGCCCACGTCATGGCCAGGCGGGTGCATTGCTTGCCCGACTGGATGTGGCGGCGTACGTCGTCGGCGTCGATGGAGTGTTTCACGTAGCGGATGGCCGCGCCGCTTTCGCCCGACGAACGCAGTTCGGTGTCTTGGTCGATGCTGAAGTTCGACGGCGCTTCGTCTTCGGCCAGCCAGCCCGTCATGGCGGAGGCGGGCGACTGCGCCACGTACAGGTTTTCAAGCGGGAACGGGTCTACGCACTTGGCCAGCAGGCCGATGACTTCGTCCGCCTTCGCCGACGCCGCGGCGTCGATCACCAGCCAGTGGTTTTGCGGGTCGATCCAGACGCGCGTGTCGCGGTAGACGCTGAAGGCGCGCGGCAGCAGTTCGTCGGTAACGCGTTCCTTGATTTCCTTCATCTGCTTGCGGCCCGGCTTGTAGCCTTGCTGCTCTTCGATTTCCTGGGCACGCGCCTTGGCGACCTGGTTCACGACGGTGCCCGGCAGCAGCTTCTTTTCGGCGCGCAGGCTAAGCAGGATCTGGCCATTCACCACATGGGCCAGGCCGCCGTTTTCGCGCGGCGGCACCCAGCCCAGGCTTTGCATTTCAAGGTTGTTGCCCGCTTGGTAGGCGTGGCGCGCAAGCGTTTCTTCAAGCTGGTCGCCAACGAGAGTCCACGGCGAGGAAAGGCGGTAAATCTTGAGGTTTTTGAACCACATGAGCGTCGGCCAAAAGGGTTGATTCTATACGACGCGGACGGTTTGCCGAAGCGGTGCAATACGCTTGCGACAGGCGACACGTTCTGTCACTGACAGGGGGCGGCCCATGCGTTAACTTCCGCGCACCGACTTAGAACCGGAGAGGAAAAACATGAAAATCATTGGCGCCATCCTGATCGTCCTGGGCATTGCCGCTTTGGCCTACAAAGGCTTTAACTACAAGTCCGAAGAGACCGTTTTACAGATAGGTTCGGTCAAGGCCACGGCCGAAACCGAGAAGTCGGTGCCGATCCCGACCTGGGCCGGCATCGCCGCCATTGTGGCGGGCGTGCTGGTCATCGGCGTGGGCATGCGTCGTTAAGCGCAAAAAAAAAGCGGCCCGGCTCAATAAAGGCCGGGCCGGTACGGGAGCACACAATACCGCGTCATAAAAGGCTCGCGGGGAACGCGGTATCGGTGTCAGAACACTAGCCCTGCAATCGTCTGACAGGGGGATCAATCGTCAGTCGATCTACCGCAAGGCCGTAATCTGAAGCGCCAGTCTAAGCGTGAGGGTCTGACATCGTCCTGAAAGCGGCCGCGCCCGCCGGCTCAGGGCAAAAAAAAAGCTCCATAAGGAGCTTTCAAGGCCGGGCAGGCGCAGCAGTCCCGCCCGGCGGGGGATGGTCGTTTATGCGTTGATGTCGTTGTCCTTGGATTCGCGCACGAACAGCGTGCCGATGACCAGGGTCATGACTGCAATGATGATCGGATACCACAGGCCGTCGTAGATGTTGCCCGTGGCGGCCACTACCGCGAAGGCGACCGGAGGCAGGAAGCCGCCGAACCAGCCGTTGCCGATGTGGTACGGCAAGCTCATCGAGGTGTAGCGGATGCGGGTCGGGAACATTTCAACCAGCATGGCCGCGATCGGGCCGTAGACCATGGTCACGTACAGCACCAGGATCGTCAGCAGCACCACCACCATGACGTAGTTGATTTGCGCCGGATCCGCCTTGGCCGGGTAGCCGTGGCCGCGGATTGCCGTGGTCAGCGCCTTGTCCAGTTCCGCCGCCCGGGCCTTGAAGTCGGCGGGAGCCATGGCCTTGCCGTCGAACGATTGGAACTCGTCGTTGCCGATCTTGACCTTGGCCACCGAACCAGCCGGCGCGGCTTCGTTCTGGTAGTTCACGGAGTTGCGGGCCATGAACGACTTCACGATGTCGCAAGAGCTGGTGAACGCCGAGGTACCCACCGGATTGAACTGGAACGAGCAGGTGCTGGGGTCGGCAATCACCGTGACCGGGGCCGTGGCCTGGGCCTTCTCCAGCGCCGGGTTGGCGAAGTGCGTAAGGCCTTGGAAGATCGGGAAGTACGTCGCCGCGGCGATCAGGCAGCCCGCCATGATGATGGGCTTGCGGCCGATCTTGTCGGACAGCCCGCCGAAAATCACGAAGAACGGTGTGCCGATCAAGAGCGCGATGGCGATCATGATGTTGGCCGTGTTGGCGTCGACCTTCAGCGTTTGCGTCAGGAAGAACAGGGCGTAGAACTGGCCCGTGTACCAGACCACGGCCTGGCCGGCGGTCAGGCCCAGCAGCGCCAGGATCACGACCTTCAGGTTCTTCCATTGACCGAACGATTCAGCGATCGGCGCCTTCGAGCCCTTGCCTTCTTCCTTCATGCGCTTGAAGGTGGGCGATTCGCTCAGTTGCAGACGGATCCACACCGAGATGCCCAGCAGCACCACCGAGATCAGGAACGGAATGCGCCAGCCCCAGGCTTTGAAGTCGTCTTCGCCCATGACCGTGCGGATGCCCAGGATGACCAGCAGCGACAGGAACAGGCCCAGCGTAGCGGTCGTCTGAATCCACGATGTGTAGAAGCCGCGGCGGCCGTGCGGGGCGTGTTCGGCAACGTAGGTTGCCGCGCCGCCGTACTCGCCACCCAGCGCCAGGCCTTGCAGCAGGCGCAGCACGATCAGGATGGCCGGAGCGGCCAGGCCGATGCTGGAGTAGCTGGGCAGCACGCCCACCAGGAACGTGGACAAGCCCATGATCACGATCGTGACCAGGAAGGTGTACTTACGTCCGACCAGGTCGCCTAGCCGACCGAACACCAGTGCGCCGAATGGGCGCACGGCAAAACCGGCGGCGAACGCCAGCAGGGCGAAGATGAAGCCCGCGGTGGGATTCACGCCCGAGAAAAAGTGCAATGCGATGATGGCCGCGAGCGAGCCGTAGAGATAGAAGTCGTACCACTCGAAAACCGTGCCCAAGGATGACGCGAAGATGACGCGGCGTTCTTCCTTGGTCATCGGGCGCGGTTCCGCGGAAGGGCCGCGGCCTGCCATGGTTGTTGTGCTCATGATGTCTCCTCGTTTTATGGCCGGCGGTTTTCCGCCGTGCTTAGCTCTTTGCCGACGCACCGACACCGAGCCTTACGCAACATTGAGGCGCAACCCTGACGAGGTTCTGACGTAACCCTTACTCGAATCTTAAAATTGAAACTAATAGTAACTGTTGCGTGCGCGGCTAGGGATAGTCCCTATCGGGCTGAAGTGCGTAGCAGACCTAGCTTTCGTACGAATCCGGCGCGTCCATGTAAAGCGGGAACACCACGCTGATGCGTGTGCCCGGCAGGTCCGAGTGCGGGTTGGGGTGGTCGTTGATGAGCACGCTGGCCCCGTGCTTTTGCGCAATCTCGCGCACGATCGCCAGCCCCAGGCCGCTACCGTCGGATGCCGTACCCAGCACACGGTAGAAGCGGTCGAATACGCGTTCCCGTTCGTCTGGCGGGATGCCCGGGCCTGAATCCTCCACTTCCAGCAGCGCCTGGTCGCCATGGCGCATCACACGCACGGTGATGTGGCCGCCGAGCGGTGTGTAGCGCAGCGCGTTGTCCACCAGATTGTTCAGCAGCTCGGCAAGCAGCAGGGGGTTGCCGTTGATGTTGACGGGTTCGTCGGATCCTTCAAACCCCAGGTCGGTACTCAGCGACAGCGCCTGCGGCACCCAGTGCATGGCCTGCTCGTAGGCAATGGCGTTGAGGTCCGTGCGCGTCAGCCCGATCGCGCTGGGGTTTTCAGCGCGGGCCAGCAGCAGCAACTGGTTGACCAGTCGGGTAGCGCGTTCGGATCCCGTCACCAACTGCCGCAGGCTCGACTGCATTTCTTCGGGGCTGGCGTCGCGCAAGGCCAGTTCGGCCTGCGTGCGCAGGCCGGCAAGCGGTGTCTTCAACTGGTGCGCGGCGTCCGCCACGAAACGGCGTTGGGCCTGGACGTTGGCCGACAGCCGGTCCAGCAGGTCATTCATGGCGGCCACCAACGGCGCGATTTCGGACGGCGCCGCCCGCTCGTCAATGGGCGACAGGTCGTCGGGCCGGCGCGCGCGCAACCGTTGCTGCAGCGCGTTCAGTGGAGCCACCCCACGCGACAGGCCAAACCAAACCAGCAGCACCGCGATCGGCAGCACCACGAACTGCGGAATGATCACGCCCTTGATGATGTCGTTGGCCAACTGCGTGCGCTTTTCCACGGTCTCGGCCACGAGCAGCAGCGCGGGCTGCGTGTTGGCCAGGTTCAGGTCCACCCACGTGAACGCCAGGCGGATGCCGAAGCCACGCAAGGTGTCGTCTTCGTACTGGACTTCGCCCGGGCGCGGTTGGCCCACGGTGGCCGGCAGCGGCAGGGCGCGGTCGCCCCCCAGGTATTCACCGCGGCTACCCAGCACCAGCCAGAATACGCTGTCGGTTTCGTCCGCGCGCAACACGTCACGCGCGGCGTCCGTCATCTTGAGCACCGCGCGGCCGTCCTGCGCATGGACCTGCCGGGTCAAGACATGCAGATTATTGGCCAAGGCGCGGTCATACGGCACGTTGGCGATATTCTGGGCAACCACATAAGTGATGGCGACGCTCATGGGCCACAGCAGGAACAGCGGCGCCAGCATCCAGTCCAGGATTTCGCCCAGCAGCGAGCGCTGCGGAGGTGCAAAGCTTGGGCCCTTGGACCCCGCTTGCATGATATCCAGCGCTTCCTGATTCAGTGGCTCTGGCCGGGCATCAACTGGCGAGGTACGCGGCACCCTGGTCCCGCTCCAGACAATAGCCCAGGCCGCGCACCGTCACGATCTTTACGCCGCTGGGCTCCAGCTTCTTGCGCAGGCGGTGCACGTAGACTTCGATGGCGTTGGTGCTGACTTCCTCGCCCCATTCGCACAGGTGGTCCACCAACTGCGTCTTGCTGACCATGCGACCGCTGCGCGTCAGCAGGATTTCCAGCAGGCTGACTTCGCGCGCGGACAGGTCCAGCGTCTGATCGTCGACGATGGCCACGCGACCGGTCTGGTCAAAAAGCAGCCGGCCGTGCTTGAGCATCGTGGCGCCGCCGCCCGCGCCGCGCCGGGTCAAGGCGCGCACCCGTGCCTCGAGTTCGGACAGGGCGAAGGGCTTGGCCATGTAGTCGTCCGCGCCCAGGTCCAGGCCCTTCACGCGCTGCTCGATGCTGTCGGCCGCCGTGAGGATCAGGACGGGCAGGGCAGAGTTGCGGGCGCGCAGGCGGCGCAGTACTTCCAGACCGGCCAACTGAGGCAAGCCCAAGTCAAGGATAAGCAGATCGAACGCTTGAGCGGCCAGCGCCGAATCGGCGGCAAGCCCGTCGCGCACGGCGTCAACGGCGTAGCCGTTGTGGCGCAGTGACCGGGATAGGCCATCGGCCAGAATGCTGTCGTCTTCGGCGATCAGGATACGCATGAGGCTGCAATGGGAAGCGGCAAGGGAAGCGGCAAGGGAAGCGGCAAGAGGGATCGCTGCAAAATGCAGAGGGGAACGCCGGGGTCGGCTTCGATTCTGTCATACGGGACTGGAGTTGCCCACTCAGGGAATACGTGAAAACTCTGGCACACTGGTTTTTTGTACAGTACAATCCGATGCAATAATCTGAACCTGATTCGAAACAGCACGCTGCGGTTCAAGTTTCAGGCTCTTGACGCCGCAACCACCAGATACGTTACAGACAGGACTCTACATGGACGACAAAACCACCAAGGCCGCCGCTTCGGAAAAGGCCAAGGCGCTTGCCGCCGCGCTTTCCCAGATCGAAAAGCAGTTCGGCAAGGGCTCGATCATGCGCTACGGCGATAACGAGGTCTCGCACGACATCCAGGTGGTTTCCACGGGCTCGTTGGGTCTGGATATCGCGCTGGGCGTTGGCGGCTTGCCGCGCGGCCGCGTGATTGAAATCTACGGCCCGGAATCGTCCGGTAAAACGACGCTGACCCTGCAAGTCATTGCCGAAATGCAGAAAATCGGCGGCACCTGCGCCTTTGTCGACGCCGAACACGCGCTTGACGTCCAATACGCCAACAAGCTGGGCGTGAACCTGACCGATCTGCTGATCTCGCAGCCGGACACGGGCGAACAGGCACTGGAAATCACCGACGCGCTGGTGCGCTCGGGTTCGGTTGACCTGATCGTCATCGACTCGGTGGCGGCGCTGGTGCCCAAGGCTGAAATCGAAGGCGAAATGGGCGATTCCCTGCCGGGCCTGCAAGCCCGTCTGATGAGCCAGGCGCTGCGCAAACTGACGGCCACGATCAAGCGCACCAACTGCATGGTCATCTTCATCAACCAGATCCGCATGAAGATCGGCGTCATGTTCGGCAATCCCGAAACCACCACCGGCGGTAACGCGCTGAAGTTCTACGCCTCGGTGCGTCTGGACATCCGCCGCATTGGCTCCATCAAGAAGGGTGACGAGGTCGTCGGCAACGAAACCCGCGTCAAGGTCGTGAAGAACAAGGTTGCGCCGCCGTTCAAGCAGGCCGAATTCGACATCATGTATGGCGCCGGCATTTCGCGTGAAGGCGAAATCATTGATTTGGGCGTGGCTGCCAGCGTGGTCGACAAATCCGGCGCCTGGTACAGCTACAACGGCAACCGCATCGGCCAGGGCAAGGACAATGTCCGCGAATACCTGAAAGAGCACCGCGACATGGCCATCGAAATCGAAAACCGGGTTCGCGAGAACCAGGGCATCGTCAGCCGTGCCGCCGAGTTCGTGCCCACGGCGGAAGACACCGCCGAATAAGCCAGCCTTCGTCCGCCAGCCAGGTTGTGCTGGCGGCTTTGGCAGCTTGGCAGCTTTGGCAGATTTTGTGCCGGCTAGCTAGCCGGCTACACGGCAGGCGCCATGATGGGCCTGCCGTTTTGCATAGCAGGAAGCGCATGAGCTGGAAACCGACCCCCGCGTCAGCCGACCGCCTTCGCGCCAAGTTGGATGACGAATTTGAAACCGTCGCCAAGCCGGAAGGTTTGCGGCGCAGCTCGGACGCGCGCCGCGAACGAGAGGCGGCGCCTCCCTCGGTCGAGCCAGACACCTGGCAGCGCAGTTCCGAACAGCGGGGCAACGCGCGTGGCGGATCGCGTATGGGCTCCGCATCTGGTCGTGCATCTGGGCGAGCCGCGGATCGTGCCTCTGGCAGTGCCTCCGGCGCGGAAGACGAAGCCGCCGCCCCTGAAGGCGACAAGCCAGCCCGCAAAGGGCCATCGCTGAAGATGCGCGCCGTGGGCTTTCTGTCGCGGCGCGAGCACGCGCGCGAGGAATTGGCGCGCAAGTTGGCTGCCTACGCCGAAGACGCCGATGAAATTGAAGGCGTGCTGGATGCGCTGGAAAAAGAGGGTTGGCTGTCTACCGAACGGTTTGCGCAAAGTCTGGTGCATCGCCGCGCATCGCGCCAGGGCGCGGCGCGCATCGTGCAGGAATTGCGCCAGCATGGCGTGGACGACACGCAAGTCGCTGAACTACGAGAACAATTGCGCGCCACGGAATACGACCGCGCGCTGGAAGTATGGAAAAAGCGCTTCGACGCCAAGCCGGAAGACCGCGCCATATACGCCAAGCAGGCGCGGTTTCTGGCCAGCCGGGGGTTCGCGCAAGACGTGATCCGGCGCATTTTGGGCGAAGGCGAGGATGATTGATCGACTGCGCAATTGATCGACTGATCGGATCCTCCCGACCCCTGGCATAACCCGCCGCCCACCCAGGCGGCTTTTTTACGCCTTTGCCGACTTGATGCCCGACAGCGTCTTGAAGCAGACGTCTCGCGTGATGGTCAGGAATTCATCAATGTAGGAGGCGTCCGTGTCTTCGCTGCGCACGGTGGCGTACAGCGTGCGCCAGACGCCCTGCGGCCCTAGTCGGCACAGCCGCAACCACCCCTGATTCATGTATTCGGTCAGCGCCCAATTCGGTAGCGCCGCCACGCCACGGTTGCTGGCCACCAGTTGCGCAATGATGGGCGTCAATTCGGCCTTGCGGACGGCGGCCGGCTCAACGTCGGCGGGGTCCAGAAAGGCGGTGAATACGTCCAGCCGCTGCTTGTCCACTGGATAGGTGATGAGCGTCTGATCCGCCAACTGCTCGGGCGTGATGAATTTGTTGGCGGCCAAGGGGTTCGATTCCGACACGGCCAGCACCAGTTCGTACTTGAACAGCGGCAGGTACTCCACCGAGTCCAAAGGCTGCGGGTCGGATGTGATGACCAGATCCAGGTCGCCGCGCACCAAGGCGGGCAGGGGCGCGAACGAGAATGCCGCCGACAGATCCAGCGCCACGTCGGGCCACTGCATCCGAAAGGCATCCAGCGCCGGCATCAGCCACTGAAAGCAGGAATGGCAGTCGATGGCCAGATGCAGCCGGCCGCTGCGGCCGGCCGCCAACCGTTGCAGATCGCGTTCGGTGGCGCGGATGCGGGGCAACACTTCATCGGCCAGCGCCAGTACGCGTAAGCCCGCCGTCGTCAGCCGGGCGGGGCGGGTGCGGCGGTTCAGCAGGGGCGTGCCCAGCCGCGTTTCCAGGTCACGCAACTGATGCGACAAGGCGGACTGGGTCAGGTGCAGCCGTTCGGCGGCTTCCTGCAGGCTGCCGCCGTCACGGATGGCGGTCAGCGTTTCAAGATGGCGGATTTCTAGCATGAGGCCCCAGCATGGCGGATACGAACGCGCATTATATGAAAATTATTCATCTTATGAATGTAGAGATTGATTTTGATTCATTTAACTTTGACTGCACAATAGCCGTCACTTGAACAAATTTTGTCTAACGGCGGTGTTCTCATGACTACTATTCATAATTTGGGGTTCCCCCGTATCGGTGCGCAGCGCGAATTGAAGCGTGCTGTCGAGGCTTATTGGGCGGGCAAGCAAACTGCCGAAGCGCTGGAAGAATCGGGCCGCGAACTGCGCGCCAAGCACTGGAAGCTGCAGGCGGCGGCCGGCCTGCAATTCGTGCCCGTGGGCGACTTCGCCTGGTATGACCAAATTCTGGAATGGAGCACGTTGCTGGGCGCCGTGCCCGCCCGCTTCGGCCAGAAAGACAACGAGCCAGTGACGCTGGACACGCTGTTCCGCATGGGGCGTGGCCGCGCGCCGTCGGGCAAGCCCGCCGCCGCTTGCGAAATGACCAAATGGTTCGATACCAACTACCACTACATCGTGCCGGAGCTGGTGCCGGGCCAGACCTTTCGTATTGCCCGCGAGTCCCTGTTCGAGCAGATCCAGGAAGCCCAGGCGCTGGGCCACGCTGTGAAGCCGGTGATCCCGGGTCCGCTGACCTGGCTGTATCTAGGCAAGGGCGACGCCTTTGCGGGTGGCCCGGCCGACGAAGGCAAGCTGCAACTGCTGGCCGCGTTGCTGCCGGTGTACCAAGAAGTGTTTGCCCGCTTTGCCAAGCAAGGCGTGCAATGGGTGCAGATTGATGAGCCGATCCTGGTGCTGGACCTGCCGCAAGCGTGGCGTGATGCATTCAAACAGGTGTATGACACGCTGGCTGCAAGCCCGGTCAAGCTGCTGGTCGCCACGTACTTCGACGGTTTGAAGGACAACCTGGCTACCGCGCAGGCGCTGTCCGTGGCCGGCCTGCATGTGGATCTGGTGCGCGCGCCGGAACAACTGGCCGATGTCGTGGCCGGCCTGCGAGCCGACCAGGTGCTGTCCGCGGGCGTCATCAACGGCCGCAATATCTGGCGCACCGATCTGGACGCGGCCATCTCGGCGCTGGTGCCCGTCAAGCAGCAATTGGGCGACCGCCTGTGGCTGGCCCCGTCGTGCTCGCTGTTGCACGTGCCGGTGGACCTGACCAACGAGACGGAACTGGACGCCGAGATCAAGAGCTGGCTGTCGTTTGCCGCGCAAAAGCTGCAAGAACTGAGCCTGTTGGGTCGCGCACTGGAAAACGCGACGGATGCGTCCGTGCAAGACGGCCTGATCAAGCAACGCGCCGCCCTGGCTGCCCGCCGCTCGTCGCCCCGCATCCATAACCCGGCGGTGGGCCAACGGATGGCCAGTGCCGCCGCCGTGTCGCGCGACCGCGCGCCGTTTGCCGGCCGCATCGCCCGCCAGCAAGAACACTTGGGCTTGCCCGCCTACCCGACGACCACGATCGGTTCCTTCCCGCAAACCGCCGAAATCCGCGCGCTGCGCCGTGATTGGAAGGCGGGCGCGTTGACGGATTCCGGCTACGAAGCCGCCATCCGCAAGGAAATCGAGGAAGTCATCCGAGTCCAGGAAAAGGTCGGCCTGGACGTCCTGGTGCACGGTGAGCCCGAACGCAACGACATGGTGGAATACTTTGGCGAACTGCTGGCCGGTTTTGCCTTCACCAAGAACGGCTGGGTGCAAAGCTACGGCTCGCGCTGCGTCAAGCCGCCGATCATTTTTGGCGACGTGGCGCGCCCCGCGCCGATGACGGTGGGCTGGTCGTCGTATGCGCAATCGCTGACCGACAAGCCCGTCAAGGGCATGTTGACGGGTCCGGTCACCATCCTGCAATGGTCGTTTGTGCGTGACGATCAGCCGCGCGAGCAGACCTGCCGTCAACTGGCGCTGGCCCTGCGCGACGAAGTCGTGGACCTGGAAGCGGCTGGCATCAGCGTCATCCAGATCGATGAGCCGGCCATCCGCGAAGGCCTGCCGCTGCGCCGCGCCGATTGGAAGGCCTATCTGGACTGGGCGGTGGATTGCTTCCGCCTGTCGACGGCCGGCGTGCGCGACGAAACCCAGATTCACACGCACATGTGCTATTCGGAGTTCAACGACATCATTGAATCCATCGCAGCCATGGACGCGGACGTGATCACCATCGAAACGTCGCGCTCCAATATGGAATTGCTGAAGGCGTTTGAAGATTTCGACTATCCCAATGACATCGGTCCGGGCGTGTACGACATCCACTCGCCGAACGTGCCGGAGGTGGACTGGATGGTGGGCCTGATGGAAAAGGCGGCCGCCCGCCTGCCCAAGGAACGCCTGTGGGTGAACCCGGACTGCGGCCTGAAGACCCGCGCCTGGCCGGAAACCGAAGCCGCGCTGCTCGGCATGGTGCAAGCCGCTCGCGCACTGCGCCAGTCCGCCTGACGCCGCTGCGCTCAGGTCCGTCTGTGTAAACCCCAAAACCCCATGGAAGGCGCCCGGCAGCGCCTTCCAT
This sequence comes from Achromobacter spanius, assembly GCF_003994415.1. NCBI lineage: Bacteria > Pseudomonadati > Pseudomonadota > Betaproteobacteria > Burkholderiales > Alcaligenaceae > Achromobacter > Achromobacter spanius. Next base: position 1,884,231 of record NZ_CP034689.1, read on the forward strand.
GGGTTTTTTTCGTGCCCGCCGCCCCGGGGGCAGGGCAAAAGCCGGTGGTGGGCGTAGGCCCGGGCCGCAAACCCGGCATTTGATCCAAGGCCGGCTGCGCTATACTTTCAAGGTTTTGTTGCCGCGCACCATGCGCAGGCCATCTTCGCCCCGCAGGCCCCCAGCATGCCCTTGCCACCGCCGGATTACCCTCGCCAACCGCTGCACACGCGTTCCATACGTGTGCAGTCGTATGCGCGCGAGGACGGTAATTGGGACCTGGAAGCCGAACTGATCGACGTCAAGGCGTACGATTTCCCCAAGAGCGACGGCAAGATGTTCAAGGCCGGGCAGCCCATCCACCATATGCATCTGCGCATCACCATCGACGAGGAATACTCGATCCTGGACGCGCGGGCTGTCTATGATGCGGCTCCTTATGGCGGTCATTGCATGGCCATCGAGCCGGCTTACACTGATTTGATCGGCATGAATCTGCTCAAGGGATTCCGCCGCCAGGTCAAGGAGCGGTTCGGGCATGTAGAGGGCTGTACGCACATGACCGAGCTGTCGCAGGTGCTTCCCACCGCGGCGGTCCAGACCATGGCCAACCGCCGGCGGCAGGATCCCAACCCGAACCGGCGTCCTTTCCAATTGGACGGCTGTCATGCGTTGAGCACTGACGGTCCGGTGGTGGCTGAGCACTATCCCAAGTGGTACACGGGGGCAGCGCTGAGGCATCGGCCGATTCGTCCTCCGATTCACCTTCTCTTTCTCATACGTCCTGACAGGTAACACATGAAAATCCACGAGTATCAAGGCAAGGAACTGCTGAAGCAATTTGGCATCCCGGTGCCGCGCGGGATCCCCGCTCTTTCCGTCGACGAGGCCGTGGCTGCCGCTGAAAAGCTGGGTGGACCGGTGTGGGTCGTCAAGGCACAAATTCACGCGGGCGGCCGCGGCAAGGGCGGTGGCGTCAAGCTGGCGCGCTCGCTGGACGACGTGCGCAAGCTGGCCTCGGAAATCCTGGGCATGCAGCTGATCACGCACCAGACCGGCCCGGAAGGCCAGAAGGTTCGTCGCCTGTACATCGAAGACGGCGCCGACATCCAGAAGGAATACTACGTGTCGCTGGTCACTGACCGCGCCACGCAGAAGGTTGCCTTCATTGCCTCCAGCGAAGGCGGCATGGACATCGAGGAAGTGGCTCACTCCACGCCCGAGAAGATCATCACCGAATACATCGACCCGCTGACCGGCTTGTCCGCCGAGCAAGCCACCAAGATCGCCAACGCGATCGGCCTGCCCGCCGACTCCACCGCCCAAGCCGTGGACGTGTTCCAGAAGCTGTATCAGTGCTACATGGACACCGACGCGTCGCTGGTTGAAATCAACCCGCTGAACCGCGACAGCAAGGGCAACATCATCGCCCTGGACGCCAAGTTCAACTTCGACTCCAACGCCCTGTTCCGCCATCCGGAAATCGTCGCCTACCGCGACCTGGACGAAGAAGATCCCGCGGAAATCGAAGCCAGCAAGTTCGACCTGGCCTACATCCAGCTCGACGGCAACATCGGCTGCCTGGTGAACGGCGCCGGTCTGGCCATGGCCACGATGGACACCATCAAGCTGTTCGGCGGCGAGCCGGCCAACTTCCTGGACGTCGGCGGCGGCGCAACGGCCGAGAAGGTCACCGAAGCGTTCAAGATCATGCTCGCGAACAAGAGCGTGAAGGCCATTCTGGTCAACATCTTTGGCGGCATCATGCGCTGCGACGTCATCGCCGAAGGCGTGATCGCGGCTTGCAAGGCCGTCAACCTGAACGTGCCGCTGGTCGTGCGCATGAAGGGTACCAACGAAGAACTCGGCAAGAAGATGCTGGCCGACTCCGGTCTGCCGATCATCAGCGCCGACACGATGGCCGAAGCGGCCACCCGCGTCGTAGCCGCCGTCAAGTAAATATGCCCCCTCGCCGCGCCCCTTCGTGGCTAGCTGCCCCCCAAGGGGGCGCTTTCCACCTAGGGTCGGCCCGGCGGTAAAAGAAATTGCCAAGGATTCACAAATGTCGATTCTGATCAACAAGGACACCAAAGTCATCACCCAGGGCATCACGGGCAAGACGGGCCAGTTCCACACCCGTATGTGCCGTGAGTATGCCAATGGCAAAGCCGCCTTCGTGGCCGGCGTGAACCCCAAGAAAGCGGGTGAAGACTTTGAAGGCGTGCCGATCTTCGCTTCGGTGAAGGAAGCCAAGGCCGACACCGGCGCAACCGTGTCCGTCATCTACGTGCCGCCCGCCGGCGCCGCCGCCGCCATCTGGGAAGCTGTCGAAGCCGAACTGGATCTGGTGATCTGCATCACCGAAGGCATCCCCGTTCGCGACATGCTGGACGTCAAGAACCGCATGAAGGCCAAGGGCAGCAAGACGCTGCTGCTGGGCCCGAACTGCCCCGGCCTGATCACGCCGGACGAAATCAAGATCGGCATCATGCCCGGTCACATCCACCGCAAGGGCCGCATCGGCATCGTCAGCCGTTCGGGCACCCTGACGTACGAAGCCGTGGCGCAAGTCACCGAACTGGGCCTGGGTCAATCCAGCGCCGTCGGTATCGGTGGCGACCCCATCAACGGCCTGAAGCACGTCGACGTTCTGAAGATGTTCAATGACGATCCCGACACCGACGCCGTCATCATGATTGGCGAAATCGGCGGCCCCGACGAAGTCAACGCCGCCGAATGGGCGAAGGACAACATGAAGAAGCCGGTCGTCGGCTTCATCGCTGGTGTCACCGCTCCTCCTGGAAAGCGCATGGGCCACGCTGGCGCCCTGATCTCCGGTGGCGCCGACACGGCCGACGCCAAGCTGGAAGTCATGGAAGCTTGCGGCATCCGCACCACGCGCAACCCCTCCGAAATGGGCAAGCTGCTCAAGTCGGTGCTGTAAGTCTTTCAGCATTGCGTTCGAAAAGCCCGCTTCGGCGGGCTTTTTTTCGTGCATCCGCCGTGCGGGGGAGGGCGAAAATTTTCTGTGCTTTCCTAGGGTAATCCCGCGTTCCAAAACGCAGTCGTGCAACCATTCGGCAAGCTGAACGAAACTATAATGAAAGAAATTTCGCTCGTACCCAGCAAGAATGCCGTCGCGCTCGCACGAAGACGGCCAGTACGGCTCTTGTATTGTTCATCCATTAATTTGGTTCGTCCTAGGGGGATCAACACCTAGGAAAGAGAGGCATGGAACTCAGTTCAGCGGCATTCTGGATAGCGCTGCTCCAGATCATTTGGGTCAATATTCTGCTATCGGGCGACAACGCCGTGGTCATTGCGCTGGCGGCGCGTTCGCTGCCTCCGGCGCAGCAAAAGAAAGCGATCACGATCGGCTCGGCCGCCGCGATCATCATGCGTATCGTGCTGACCTTGGTAGCCGCCAAGTTGTTGCTGTTGCCGTACTTGAAGCTGATCGGCGCGTTGCTCCTGGTCTACATCGGCGTGACGCTGCTGTTGCCGGAAGGCGAAGAAGATGGCGCGGGCAAGACGCAAGGTAATCTGCTGACCGCGATTCGCACTATCATGATCGCCGACTTGGTCATGAGCCTGGACAACGTGGTGGCCGTCGCCGCCGCGGCAATGGGCGATACGACTTTGCTGGTGTTGGGCCTGGCCATCAGCATCCCCTTGGTCATCTTTGGCAGCACGCTGCTTTTGAAGGTCATCGAGCGCTTCCCCGTCATCGTCTGGGTGGGTGCGGCGTTGCTGGGCTTTATCGCTGGCGAATTGCTGGTCGGAGACCCCGCCTTGCAGGAGCCGGTGGCCCGTATTGACGCGGCCTTGGGCATTACCCATCACAGCTTCGCGCTGATGACGGGCGCACTGGGCGCGGTGCTGGTGTTGGCGATTGGTAAAGTTTTACTGATGCGCCAGAAAGCTGAATGAAAGCTGAATTACAATAATCAGTTGTTTTGAATGATCCTGCCGTGCCGCGCGCGGCGCGGCGGGATGGCCGGCTCGGGACCGGCCTTTCTTTTCATAAATGCCTTCGGGGGTTCTATAGTGCTTGAGTTTTTCCAGACGCTGAGTTGGGCAGCGGTATTCCAGATCATTCTCATCGACATCCTGCTCGGCGGCGATAACGCGGTCGTGATCGCGTTGGCGTGCCGCAATTTGGCGCCCAAGCAGCGCATGCAGGGCATTCTTTGGGGCACCGCGGGCGCCATCATCCTGCGTGTCGTGCTGATCGCTTTTGCATTGACGCTTCTGTCGATTCCGTTCCTGAAGGTCGTTGGCGGTTTGCTGCTGGTCTGGATCGGCGTCAAGCTCCTGATCCCCGAAGACGACGCGCATGGCAATGTGAAGGGCGGAACGTCCATCGCCGCAGCCATCAAGACCATCATCATCGCCGACTTCGTGATGAGCCTGGACAACGTGATCGCCATTGCCGGCGCGGCCCAGAACGCCCACGCCGACCATCAGATCGGCCTGGTCGCCTTCGGCCTGATCGTCAGTGTGCCGATCATCATCTGGGGCAGCACGCTGGTTCTGAAGCTGATCGACAAGTATCCGCTGGTTGTTACCTTTGGCGCGGCTCTCTTGGGCTGGATCGCGGGCGGCATGCTGATTACCGATGTGGTTGTCGAACGTCAATTCGGTGTGCAGCCGACTACGGTTAAAATCGCTGCAGAAATTATCGGCGCCTTGCTCGTTGTTGTCCTTGGACGGTGGCTTGCAAGCCGCAAAACCGCTTCCAAGGAATCAGCACATGAGTCTGCGTAGATCCGTCGATCCCCAGCAATCCGAATCGGGCCTGAGCCTCCTTCAGGGCCTTTTCGTGCTGGCCATCCTCGGGATAGTCGCGACGGTCATCGTCTCCAATTTCGTTTGATGACCGCTCGTGTCTCTTCCGCAACGCCTGGTCATCGCGACCCGCGCCAGCCGGCTTGCCCTTTGGCAAGCTGAGCATGTGCGTGACCGACTGCGCACGCTGTACCCAGCGTGCGCAGTTGAGCTTCTTACCCTGACGACCCGAGGCGATCAGATCCTGGACAGAACCTTGTCCAAGGTCGGTGGCAAGGGCCTCTTCGTCAAGGAACTTGAAAACGCGCTGCTTGACGGGCGGGCCGATCTGGCCGTGCACTCCTTGAAGGACGTGCCGGTGGATCTGCAAGCTCCGTTCGAGCTCTGCGCCATTCTTGATCGCGCGGATCCGCGCGATGCCTTCGTATCCAATCGCTATGCCAGCCTGGCTGATCTGCCGGCGGGTGCCGTCGTGGGTACGTCCAGCCTGCGCCGCGAATCGCAGATACGCGCGCGCTTTCCGGAGCTGGTGGTCAAGCCGCTGCGCGGCAACCTGGACACCCGCCTGGGCAAGCTGGACAAAGGCGAATACGACGCCATTGTGCTTGCCGCCGCCGGCCTGGAACGCCTGGGCCTGGCAACGCGTATCCGCAGCCTGCTGGATCCGGCGGATAGCCTGCCGGCAGCCGGGCAGGGCGCACTCGGCATTGAAATTCGCAACGATCGCGACGACATGCGCGCGTGGCTGGCGCCGCTGATCAGCGCGCCCACCACGTCGTGCGTGCTGGCGGAACGGGCGGTGTCGCGCAGGTTGGGCGGCTCCTGTCAGGTGCCCTTGGCAGCCTTCGCCCAGATCTCGGGCGATACGCTGTCGCTACGCGCACTGGTGGCCTCGCCGGATGGCGTACGCATGGTCCGTACGGCCCACAGCGGCCCCGTGGCCGATGCTGAAAAGCTGGGCGAAGCTGCTGCACAAGAGCTGCTGGATGCCGGCGCCGCCGCCATCCTCCAGGAACTGCTGCAAGCCGATCCTCGGCCGGACTGATGTCCAGCCCCGCCCGAGTCGCCGTCCTGACGCGGCCCGAGGGCCGTAACGAGGCGCTGGCCGACCGTCTGGCCGACGCCGGCTGGTTGGCTTGCACGCTTCCAGCCCTGGAAATCCATGCATTCGAGGTTCCCGCCGCGCAGGTGCCGCGTCCGGCGGACTTCGACATGGTTGTGTTCGTCAGTGGCAACGCGGCCAAGCAATACCTGCGGCAACTTTCAGTCGCGCATGGCGAAGGCGTGTGGCCCGCTGATGTAATCGCCGCCACAGTGGGCCCCGCCAGCGCGCAAGCGTTGCGCGAATCGGCCGCCTTTTGCGCGAATACAACAGTCCTGCATCCCGGCGACGACGCGCCCAGCCACGATTCCGAAGCCTTGTGGAAGGTCCTTTGCGGGCTGCCCGGCTTGCCATCCCGCGTGCTGCTGGTGCGCGGCACACAGGGCCGCGACTGGCTGGGCGACAAGCTTGAGGCTCACGGCGCCGTCGTGACGCGCCATGCGGCCTATCTCAGGCGTCCGGCTGTCTGGGATGCCGAGGCGCTGGCGGCGTTGCGGCGCTGGGCGGACGCGGGCGTTCGCGCCACCTGGCTCATCACCAGCGGGGAAGGCGCGGATGCCATACGCGCGAACCTGGACGCGGCGGGCCTTGCCTCATGGTGGCAACAATGCCGTTTTGTGTTGACGCACCCGTCGCTGGCGCGCCGCGTCCCACCGGCCTGTCATGGCGCCGACGGGCCAGCAATGGTAAAAATCTGCTTGCCCAACGACGAGTCGATATTCCAGGCTTTTGTTGCTGCTTGATTCGTTGCATCGGACTGACACCGAATACAATCGCGTCATGACAGACAAGACTCCCGCTACCGATCCGGTCGTTCAAACGGCCGCCCCGGGCGCAAGCGCGCCCGCATCGGCCCCGGCCGATCCCGTCAAGGCCCGTCCGGCCAAGCGCGGCAATGGCCCCTTGGTCACCGCCCTGATAATCGTCATCCTGCTGGCCGTGGGCCTGGGTTATGCGCTCTGGAAACAACGCACCCAGTTCGTGTCCGCCGGGCGCGAGGTGGCTTCCCGTATCGACACCCTGACCGCCGACGTCGCACAGGCACGCAAGGACACGCGCGAAGCGCTGGCCTTGGCCCAGGCGCAAGCCGGCCGCGTGGGCGAGCTTGAAGACACCGTCCGCGAAACGCAAAGCCAATACAACGCGCTGCAACTGGCCTGGCAGAACTTCAATGACAGCGCCAGCGATGAACTGCTGGCCAACGACGTTGAGCGACTTCTGACCATTGCCAATCAGCAATTGCGCCTGGCCGGCAACGTCTCCAACGCCATCGTTGCGCTGGAAACCGCGCAATCGCGTCTGGCGCGTGCCGACCGCCCGCGTTTCTCCAGCCTGCAGCAAGCCATCAACGGCGACCTGGACCGCCTGCGCGCGGTGTCCACGGTGGATATCCCCGCCCAATCCGCACGCATCGAACGCCTGGTGGCGCTGGTGGGCAAGGCGCCGCTGCTGGTGCCCGATGCCGTGGCGCCGGGCGTGGCCGCCGCTGGTGAAGCCCAACCGGCTGCCGCACCCGCGCCCGCCATTGATCCGCAAGCCGGCCTGCCCGCCGACGCGCCGTGGTGGCAGCGCTGGCGTGCCGAGGTCGTCTCCTGGCCCGGCCGTGCCGGCTCGGCACTGGCCCAGGAACTGGGCGGCTTGATCACCATTCAGCGCGTTGACGAACCCGCCGCGCTGCTGCTGTCGCCAGAACAGGCCGACCAGGTGCGCGGCACGCTGCGCCAGCGCCTGCTGACCGTTCAATTGGCCATGCTGATGCGTCAGCCTGCCATCTGGAAGAGCGAGCTCGACAACGTGGGCGTGACCTTGTCCAAGTATTTTGACAGCCGCTCCCCCGACACCGTCGCCGCGCAAACGCTGGCACGCGAGTTGGCCCAGACCGACATCGCCGTGCGCATGCCTGATGTGGCCGACAGCTTGAACGCCGTGGCCGCCTTGCGCGCCGCGGGCTTCAAGACTAGCGAGCAGGACTGAACCTTATGCGTACCTGGTTCTGGACACTGCTGCTCGCCGTCATCGCCGTCGCCCTGGCGGTGGTGCTGCGCTCGCATTCCGGCAACGTGCTGTTGCTGGTCTGGCCGTGGCGCATCAACATGTCGCTCACGCTGGCGGTGCTGCTGATCGTGGCAACCTTCATCGTGCTTTATGTGGGGCTGCGTCTTCTGGCGTGGCTGCTTGCCATTCCGGACCGCGTTCGCGTGTGGCGCGGCAAGCGTGCGCAGGCGCGCGACCATGAATTGCTGGAACGCGGCTGGATCGGCCTGCTTGAAGGCCGCTACGCCGTGGCCGAGAAAGATCTGACCAAGCTGCTCGACCAGACCAAGGTGCAGACGCGCCGCGTGCTGGCGGCCTTGTCGGCGGCGCGTGCCGCGCACGGCTTGGGCGAGTTCGATCGCCGCGACCGTCTGCTTGCCACCGCGCAAGAGCAGGCTGGCACGGACCCGGGCATGGTTGAAGCCGCCGCAACGGTGTCGGCCGATATGCTGCTGGACCAGGGCCGTCCCGAACGCGCGCTGGCGGTGCTTGCGCCCCTGGCTGACGGCGGCGCTCGCCACCTGCACACGATGCGCCTGCTGCTGCGCGCACACACCGCGCTGCATCACCATGAACAAGTCTTTACCCTGGCTCGGGGCCTGGTGCGCCGCAATGCGCTGGCCCGCTCCGAAGCCGATGCGCTGATCGACGCTTCCGGCGCGGCGCGTTTGCGCGCAGCCGCCCATGGCGACGCCTGGCGCGCCATCTGGAAAGACTTGAAAGCCGAAGAGCGCCTGCTGCCCGACGTCGCCTTGTCCGGTGCGGCTGCCTTTGATGCCGCTGGCGAAGCCAACGAAGCGGCGCGCGTGCTGGAAGCCGCCATTGCCGTCAAGTTCAATCCGACCTTGGTGGCGGCTTACGCCCGCTGTGAAGCCGAGCAGGTGTCGCGCCGTCTGGCCAAGGCCGAGACATGGCTGCAGCAGCGCCCGACCGACCCCGACCTGCTCACCGCATTGGGCATGCTCTGCCTGAACGGCCAGTTGTGGGGCCAGGCCGAACGGTACCTGTTGCGCAGTCTCAGCCGGCGCAGCGATGCACAAACGCACGCCTTGCTGGGTAGCCTGTATGACCGCCTTGACCGGCCTGCTGACGCAATGCGGCACTGGCGCCTGGCAACCGCCGCCAGCATGGCGCTGCCGGTACTGGCCGCCGACGGCGCGCTGCCCGCCGCGGATACCGGCTCAGACCCGTATCGTGTAGACGCCGAAGGCGGCTATGCGGTGGGCTTGTCTGACACGGATGGCGACGCCGATATCGCTGGCGATTACCTGCCGCTGCCGCCCGCCGTGGCGGCCTCGGCCTCTGATTACGTGCTGGACCCGGATGCCCGCGTCAGCCGCGACCAGCGCGACCGCGCGCTGGCGCCCGAAGACGCGCCGCTGGCTGGCGGCACGTCCGACATTGACGAGTACTTCGACAGCGCCCCGATTCCGGCGGCGGCTTTCGATGATCCCGTGCCCACGTATTCGCAGGCGCCTGCCACCAGCCCGAAGCCCGCGCCCGCCCCGGCGTCGGCCCCCGTGCCGGCGACCAAGCCGCCGTTCAAGGACGACGGCTCGCTTTGAACATTTCTTCAGACAAACAACAAGGTTGAATCATGAGTCTTGATCGCGTCTCCCCTGGCAAGAAGCTGCCGGAAGACTTCAACGTCATCATCGAAATCCCCATGAACGCCGACCCGGTGAAGTACGAGGTCGACAAGGACACGGGCGCGATTTTCGTTGACCGCTTCATGCTGACCGCCATGCACTACCCGTGCAACTACGGCTACATCCCGCAAACCTTGTCGGAAGACGGCGACCCCGCCGACGTGCTGGTTCTGACCCCGTTCCCGATCCAGATCGGCGCCGTGGTGCGCTGCCGCGCCATCGGCGTGCTGGAAATGGACGATGAGTCGGGCGGTGACGCCAAGCTCTTGGCCGTGCCGATCGAAAAGCTGTACCCCCCGTACCGCAACATCAAGTCGTACGAAGACCTGCCGACCGAAGACGTCGCCCGCATCCAGCACTTTTTCGAGCACTACAAAGATCTCGAAAAGGGCAAGTGGGTCAAGGTCAAGGGTTGGAAGGGCGTGGACGCCGCTCACGAAGAAATCGTGAACAGCGTCGAACGCTACAACAAGGCCTGATCAGGCTTTGGTCCGCGCCGGTGCTGCACCGGCCGGGGCCCTGATGCGGCGTGGCCGCGACGGCATGATGCCGATCGCCGCCGCGCCGTTGCTTTGTGGGGCTTGCAGGTTCTGCGACACCTCGGCCGCCGCCACCTGGATGCGCGCCTGCAATACCTCCAGGCGCTGTGGCGACGTATGCGCCTGGGCGGCAATGAACACCAGGCTGCCCACCACTTTTTGCTCGGGGCTGAAGATGGCCGCGCCGATCCCCATCAGGCCGCGGTCGACCTCGCCGTGCGACACACACACGCCCGCCGTGCGCAGCCGTTTCAGGTTGGCGCGGAATTCGTCCCAGTCTTCGCCCAGGCCGGCCTCGCGGATTTCGGCCGCGTGCCACAGCATCAGGTTGCGCAACTGGTAGGGCGGCAGGTTCGCCAGGATAGGCTTGGCCGTGGCGCCCCGGAACATGGGAAAGGGCCGGCCGCGCGCGTAGCTCGATTCGATGGAGTTGTCGGTCCAGTAGCGGTCCACGCACATGACCTTGTCGCCGTAATAGCTGCACAACATCAGGTTGGCGTGCAGTTCGTCGCCCGTGGCGCGCATGACTTCGCGCGCGGCGCGCATCAAGGGATCATGCTGGCGCAGATGGCGGTCCAGTTCGATGATGCGTGAACCCAGCACATAGGCGCCGCCCGCCGTGGGCGCCAGCAGCCCGCTTTCGGTCAATGACTTCAAATACCGATACGCCGTGGCGCGCGAGCAATCCAGATGCGCCATGACGTCCTCCTGGAACGCGGCGGTGGTGTCGTCGCGAAAAAGGTCGAGTATGGACAGCATGCGATCGGGAGTGCTCATTGCTTCGGGACGTGCCTAGTGAATGTGGAAGCCGCCGTTGACGTCGACCACGATGCCGGTTGAATACGAGGACAGGTCCGAGGCCAGGAAGAGTATGGCTTGCGCCACTTCGGCGGGTGAGCCGAAACGTTGCAGCGGAATGCCCTGTTTGAGTTCTTGTTCCCAATTTTCGCCGAATTTTCCCAGCGTCATGTCGGTTTCAATAATGCCCGGCGCCACGCAGTTGGCGCGCACGCCGCGCGGGCCCAATTCGCGCGCCAGCGCTTTGGTGAAGCTGATGACCCCGCCCTTGGACGCCGCGTAATGCGAACCGCCCAGCAGCCCGCCGCCGCGCAAGGCGGCGGTGGACCCCAGGTTGACGATGGCCGGTTGCCGCGTGCTCTCCAGCAGCGCGGGCAGGGCGGCATGCGTCACGTTGTAGGTGCCGGTCAGGTTGACGTCGACCATGCGGCGGAATTCATCTTCGGGCAAATCCCAGATGCGTGTGGCGGCGACGATGCCGGCGTTGTTGACCAGCACGTCGATGCCGCCCAGAGCCGCGTTGGCCAGTTCCAGGGCAGCCTCGCACGAGACGCCGCGCGAGACGTCGCAGTGCAGGTTGACGCGGCGATCGGTCAGCGCGCTGGCGCCGCCCTCGGGGTAGGCGTAGTCCAGCACCGCGACGCTGGCGCCCTGCGCAAGAAACAGGTCGACGACCGCCGCGCCGATGCCACGGGGGTTGGCGCCCCCCGTGACCACGGCGCGCTTGCCAGCCAAGAGCGACAGCGCGCCGTCCATCACGACTTCACCAGCGAGCAGCCGCCTTCCTTGAGCGGGCGGAACGCCTGTTCGGCCGGAATCTTGCGCACCAGCTTGTAGTAGTCCCAATCGCGCTTGGATTCAGACGGCTTCTTGACCTGGAACAGGTACAGGTCGCGCATGATGCGCCCGTCTTCACGGATGCGTCCGTTCTCGGTCATGAAGTCGTTGATGGGGGTCTCGTGCATCTTCTTCAGCACGGGTTCCGACGCATCCGAGCCGGCGGCCTTGATGGCGTTCAGGTAGTGCATCGTGGCGCTGTAGTTGCTGGCCTGCACCATCGACGGCATGCGGCCGGTGCGCTTGAAGTAGCGTTCGGACCACTGGCGCGCCTTGTCGTCCTGGTCCCAATAGAAGGGCTCCACCAGGTTCAGGCCCTGCGCGTATTCCAGCCCCACGCTGCGCACGTCGACGATGCTCATGAAAAGCGCCGCCACGCGTTGCTTGCTGCCCATGATGCCGAATTCGAACGCCTGCTTGATGCTGTTGATGGTGTCGCCGCTGCCGTTGGCCAGGCCGATGACCTGCGCTTTCGATGCCTGCGCCTGCAACAGGAACGACGAGAAGTCCGAGCTGGCGATGGGGTGGCGCACACTGCCCACCACTTGCCCGCCCTTGGCCTTCACCACGGCCATGGCGTCGCGTTCCAGCGAATGGCCGAAGGCGTAGTCGGATGTGATGAAGAACCAGCTCTTGCCGCCGTCTTCGATCACGCCATTGGCCACGCCGGTGGCGTAGGCATAGGTGTCGTAGGTCCAGTGCATGCCGTTGGGCGAACACGCCTTGCCCGTCAGGTCGGCCGAGCCCGCGCTGGTGAAGATCACCACGCGCTTCATCTGGCGGGTCAGGTCCTGTACGGCCAGGGCGATGGCCGAGTTGGGCACATCCAGAATCAGGTCCACCTTGTCGTTCTCGTACCAGCGGCGCGCGACCGACACCCCGATGTCCACCTTGTTCTGATGGTCTGCCGAGATCACTTCGATGGGCTTGCCCAGCACGGTGCCGCCGAAATCCTCAACTGCCATCTTCACGGCCTCGACGCCAAACTTGCCGGACAGGTCCGCCATCATGCCGGACTGGTCGCCCAGCACGCCGATCTTCACGACATCGTCCGATACCTGCGCCATGGCGGGCACGGACAGGGCGCCCAACACGCAGGCGGCAAGGCTGTTCTTGAAACGGGTCTTCATGGGGTGTCTCCTTGGGGGCTAGTTCTTTTGCGCGCCGCCCTGTGCCGGGCGGTCATGCGGGTTAGTGCAGGGTCTTGCAGGGTTGAAAAGCCGGTCGGCCTATTCCAGCGTCTGGCCGGCGTAGGCGTCGATGAACAGATTGGGCTTGAGGAAAAAGCTGAGCACCAGCGCGCCGTTGGGCGCGCGAGCCACGTGCTGGTTGCCGCGCGGACGCCACACATAGTCGCCCGCGCAGACCTCGCCTTCGGCGTCCACGATGGAGCCTTCCAGCACATAGGTTTGTTCCACTTCCACGTGTTCGTGCAGCGGCAGTTCGGTGCCGGGCTGCCAACGGAACAGGGCGGTCAGCAGGCCGCTTTCCTTGTCCTGCATCAGCACCTTCATGTCGATGCCTTCCACCTGCGTGGGCTTCCAGGGCAGCTCGGCCACTTTCAGGAAGCGCGATGCCAATGGCGGCAGCGCATTGGCCGCGGGGCAGCCGGGGGTTTCAAGGGCCATGATTGTCTCCTAGCCATTACTCGTTATCGAAGATAAAGCAAGAATCTTGTTATTGAGCGTTTAAAAATAGTCGCGTATATTGAGATTGATGTCAACTTTGTTTTTGCAGCCGAAAAGCAAGGACGACACAGGCCGGACCTAGAGATTCGGTGCATATAAAACAAGGAGACAAGCTTGAAACACGACTATCTGGACCAGACGTTCGGTCTGGCGGGACGCGTCGCGCTGGTAACGGGCGCGGCACGGGGGCTGGGCTACGCCATTGCCGAAGCGCTGGGCCGAGCGGGTGCAAGGGTGGTGGTCAACGACCTGTCGCAAGCTGCCTGCGACACGGCCGTTGCCAGCCTGGCGGCGCAGGGCATCGCGGCCCATGGCGTGCCTTTCGACGTGGCGGATGCCGGCGCGGTCGCCGACGCAGTGGCTCAGTTGGAAAACGCGGGCCTGGCCATTGACGTGTTGGTCAGCAACGCCGGCAATCAAAATCGCAAACCCGTGGTCGAGATGACGCCCGCCGAATGGCAGGCGTTGCAGAACGTGCATGTGAACGGCGCCTTCCATTGCGCGCGCGCCGTGCTGCCGGGCATGGGCAAGCGCGGCTTTGGCCGCATTGTGCTGATGTCTTCCGTGGCGGGGCAGGCCACCATGCCCAACATTGCGGCCTACGCCACCGCCAAGGGCGCCATCGCTGCGTTCACGCGCGCCTTGGCCGTGGAATACGGCGCCAGCGGGGTCACCTGCAACGCGCTGGCGCCGGGTTTCGTACGCACCGATTTCACGCAAGGCCTGCAAGACAACCCGCAGTTTCAATCGTTCCTATCTACATCGGTGCCGGTGGGCCGCTGGGCCACTCCGGAAGATGTCGCGCCCGCCGTGGTGTATCTGGCCTCGAAGGCCGCTTCGTTCGTCAACGGGCATGTCCTGGCGATCGACGGCGGCCTGTTGGCCCGCATGTAAGAGGCCCATCATGACGACCCCAAGCACCCAAGCGGTTCTATCCGCCCAGGGGCTGGTCAAGCGCTTTGGCGGCTTCAATGCCGTCGACGGCGTGACCCTTGCCCTGCACGAAGGCTCCATCCACGCCCTGATCGGCCCCAATGGCGCCGGCAAGACCACCTGCTTCAACCTTCTGACCAAGTTCCTGACGCCCGATGAAGGCGTCATCCACTACCGAGGCCGCGACATCACGGCGCTGGCGCCGGAACAGATCGCGCGCCTTGGCATCGTGCGCTCATTCCAGATCTCGGCGGTGTTCCTGGGCCTGACCGTGCTGCAGAACATGCGCGTGGCGCTGATGCGCCAGCATGGCGACGGCATGCGCTTCTGGCGTAGCCGGCGCAGTGTGGACCACCTGAACGAACGCGCGATGGAACTGCTGGACGCGGTCGGCCTGGCCAACCTGGCGGACGCGACGGCGGCTCTTTTGCCTTACGGCCGCAAGCGCGCGCTTGAAATCGCGATGACGCTGGCGCTGGACCCCGAGATCATGCTGCTGGACGAACCCATGGCTGGCCTGGGCCAGGAAGACGTGGTCCGCATCACGGCGCTGATCCGGCGCGTGTCGGTCAAGCGCAGCATCCTGATGGTTGAGCACAACCTGTCCGTGGTGGCGGATCTGTCCGACACCATCACCGTGCTGGCGCGCGGCGCCGTGCTGGCGCAGGGCGACTACGCGGCGGTGTCGCGCGACGAACGCGTCATCACCGCGTACATGGGTTCGGACGAGGAGGCGCACTGACATGCTGGCGATCAAAGACCTTAACGCCTGGTACGGCGAATCGCACGTGCTGCATGGCGTGAACATCGACGTGAATCGGGGCGAGCTCGTCACCATCCTGGGCCGCAACGGCGCCGGCAAGACGACCACCTTGCGCGCCATCATGGGCATCATGGACAAGCGGCGCGGCTCCATTCGGCTGAACGGACAAGAAACCGTGGGCATGGCGCCGCACCGCATTCCGCGTCTGGGCGTGGTCTATTGCCCCGAAGAGCGCGCGGTGTTCCGCAGCCTGAGCGTCACGGAAAACCTGATGCTGCCGCCCCGGCTGGCCGACGGCGGCATGTCGTTGGACGAGATCTACACGCTGTTTCCCAACCTGCGTGAACGCAGCGCCAGTTCCGGCGGCAACCTGTCGGGCGGCGAGCAGCAGATGTTGGCCATCGCGCGCATCCTGCGCACGGGCGCGCAATTGATCCTGCTGGACGAGCCCACCGAAGGCCTGGCGCCCGTCATCGTGCAGCAGATTGGTCAAGCCATCCGCACGTTGAAAGCGCGCGGCTTCACCATCGTGCTGGTCGAGCAGAACTTTCGCTTCGCGACCAAGGTGGCCGACCGCCACTACGTCATGGAACACGGCTGCGTGGTGGATCAGTTGTCGGCGGATGAGGCGCGCCGCGATCCCGCCCGGATCGCACGCCGCCTGGGCGTCTGAAAGGAGAATTCCTGTGTTCGAAATTTTCGGTGTGCCGTCCTCGGCGCTGTTCGGCCAGCTTCTGCTTGGCCTGATCAACGGTTCTTTCTACGCCTTGCTCTCGATTGGGCTGGCGGTGATTTTCGGCCTGTTGAACATCATCAACTTCGCCCATGGCGCGCAGTACACGGCCGGCGCGTTTCTGGCCTGGATGCTGCTGAATTACCTGGGCGTGAACTACTGGGCCGCGCTGGTGCTGGTGCCGCTGATCATGGCGGTGTTCGCCGTCGTGGTTGAACGCCTGTTGATTTCCCGCACCTATCGCATGGACCACTTGTATGGGCTGCTGCTGACCTTTGGCATTGCCCTTCTGATTGAAGGCGGGCTGCGTCAGGCCTATGGCGTGTCGGGCCTGCCCTACACCATTCCCAAGGCGCTGACCGGGGGTGTGAACCTGGGCTTCATGTTCCTGCCTTGGTACCGCGGCTGGGCGGTGGTGGTGTCGCTGGTGCTGTGCCTGGCGGTATGGGTGCTGATCGAGAAAACGCGCGTGGGCGCCATGCTGCGCGCCGCCACCGAGAACCCCACCATCGTGCGCTCGTTCGGCATCAACGTGCCCTTGCTGATCACGCTGACCTACGCGCTGGGCGTGGCGCTGGCCTCGGTGGCGGGCGTGATCGCGGCGCCCATCTACCAGGTGAGCCCGATGATGGGGTCGAACCTGGTCGTGGTGGTGTTCGCGGTGGTGGTGATTGGCGGCATGGGGTCCATCATGGGCGCTATCGTCAGCGGCTTCGGGCTGGGCATCATCGAAGGCCTGACCAAGGTGTTCTACCCCGAGGCCGCCAACCTGGCGATCTTCATCATCATGGTGCTGGTGCTGCTGTGCAAGCCGGCCGGGCTGTTCGGCAAGCCTTTGCAGGTGCAAAACGTGCTGGCCGCCGAAGCCACGCGCCAACCGGTGCAACTGAGCCGCCGCGCCATGCGCGTGGCGATGGCGGTGCTGGCCGTGGTGGCCTTGGCCGCGCCGTGGTTCGTCTACCCCACGTTTTTGATGAAGGTGCTGTGCTTTGCGCTGTTTGCCGCGGCATTCAATCTGCTGGTGGGCTACGTGGGCTTGCTGTCGTTCGGCCATGCGGCATTCTTTGGCGCGGCCGCGTATGCAACCGGTATCGTCATGAAGTTGCTGGGCGCCACGCCGGAACTCGGGCTCTTGGCGGGCGTGGTGACGGGCGGGCTGCTGGGGCTGGTGTTCGGCGCCATCGCCATCCGCCGTCAGGGCATCTACTTCGCGATGATCACCCTTGCGCTGTCGCAACTGGTCTACTTCATTGCGGTGCAAGCGGGCTTCACGGGGGGCGAAGACGGCTTGCAAAGCGTGCCGCGCGGCAAGCTGTTCGGCATTTTCGATTTGCAGAACGTGATGCCGATGTACTACTTCACGCTGGCCGTATTTGCCCTGGGCTATGCCTTCGTGTTGCGCGTGCTGAATTCCCCCTTCGGCGAAGTGATCCGTTCGGTGCGCGACAACGAGCAGCGGGCGCGGTCATTGGGCTATTCCACGTCGCGCTACAAGTTGCTGGCGTTCACGCTGTCGGCCTCGGTGGCGGGCTTGGCGGGGGGCTTGAAGGTGCTGGTGTTTGGCGTGGCGTCGCTGACGGACGTGCATTGGCACGCCAACGGCGAAGTGGTGTTGATGGCGCTCTTGGGCGGTATCGGCACGGTGTTCGGACCGCTGGTCGGCGCTTTCACGTTTGTGTCCCTGCAGAACTATCTGGCGCCGCTGGGGTCCTGGGTGCTGATTGTGCAGGGCGCAATCTTTGTCCTGTGCGTGCTGCTGTTCCGAGACGGCATCATGGGTTTGGTGTCGCGTGCCTGGTTGGCCGCGACGGGCGCAAAAAAGGAGTCCTGATGTTTCTGCATGTGGTGATGTTGCAACTGTCGCCCGCCGCCGACAGCCATTTTCATGCCCGCGTTCAAGCTTATTGCGACCGCATCCTGGCCGAATGCGAGGGGGTGGCCGGCTACGCGTTCCGGCCTAACCAGGCCAACCGCGCCGATGGCCTGACGCACGCCGTGGTGGCGGCCTTTACGGACAGCGCGGCGCATGACCGCTACCAGGTGTCGCCCGCGCATCAGGAAATGAAAACCTATATGGCGGATTTCATCGACCGCCTGGTGGTTTTCGATGGCGAGATCCCTACATTTTCCTGAACGAAACGTGGCCGCGCCGGGCTGCCGGGAAAGGGATAAACTCGCGGAAGATTTTTATCGCCGGGCGGCCCCCGGCTGAGAATGCCCTCGGTCGCCGGGGGTAAGATATTGGCCGGTTTACAGTCACGTACTTGTCATAGGTTGATCGCTCATGGACTACGTATTACCTCCCCAACCGCCCGTGGCGGTCCCCGTTGCCGGCAGCGCCGCGCTGTTTCCGGTGCGCCGCGTTTACTGCGTGGGCCGCAACTACGCCGAACACGCCAAGGAAATGGGTTTCACCGGCCGTGAAGACCCGTTCTTCTTCTGCAAGCCCGCCGACGCCGTGCGCTCGGTGGCTGATGGCGAGACGGGCAAGATGACGTACCCGCCCAAGACCTCGAACCTGCACTACGAAATGGAGTTGGTTGTGGTGCTGGGCAAGGGCGGCCGTGACATTCCGGTCGACCAAGCCAATGACTGCGTGTGGGGCTACGCGCTGGGTCTGGACATGACCCGCCGCGATCTGCAAGGCGAAATGAAAAAGCAGGGCCGCCCCTGGGAAATCGGCAAGGCCTTCGATGAGTCCGCCCCGATCGGCCCGATTCACCCGCGCAGCGTCGTGGGCACGCTGGACAAGGGCGCGATCTGGCTGGACGTGAACGGCCAGCGCAAGCAGGCGAGCGACATCTCGCAGATGCTGTGGAATATTCCGGAAAGCATTTCCTACCTGTCGGGCCTGTTTGAACTGCAACCGGGCGACATCATCTTCACCGGCACGCCCGAAGGCGTGGGCGCCGTGGTGCAAGGCGACGTGATCACGGGTGGCGTGGAAGGGCTGGGCGAACTGCGCGTGCAGATCGTCTGACCCGTCTTGGCCTAGATTTTGTTTCTATCGTTCAGGAGTTGACAGTATGCGCGGCAAGATCGTGCTGACCGCCTTTGTTGTATTCGGATTCGTGCTCGCCGGTTGCAATACCGTGGCGGGGATGGGCCGCGATATGTCCCGGGCCGGCAATGCCATCACCAACGCGGCCGACAAGTAAGACATCGTCGGCCAGGTTGTAAAGGCAGGAAAAAGCCCCTTGAAATTTCTTTCAAGGGGCTTTTTTCATGCGGAGAGCACCGTGCCGTGACGGCACAGGCCTTATAGAACATGCCTTACAGCACGTCCCCCGCGTAGTCGGCCAGGCGTGAACGTTCGCCGCGCTGCAAGGTGACGTGGCCGGAATGCGGCCAGCCCTTGAAGCGGTCAACCACGAACGTCAGGCCCGAGCTGCCTTCGGTCAGGTAAGGCGTATCGATCTGGGCGACGTTGCCCAGGCAGATCACCTTGGTGCCGGGGCCCGCGCGGGTTACCAGCGTCTTCATCTGCTTGGGCGTCAGGTTCTGCGCTTCGTCGATGATCAGGTACTTGTTCAGGAACGTGCGGCCGCGCATGAAGTTCAGCGACTTGACCTTGATGCGCGAACGGATCAGGTCCATGGTGGCGGCGCGCCCCCAGTCCCCGTTGCCTTCGCCTTCGCCCATATTGAGCACATCCAGGTTGTCTTCCAGCGCGCCCATCCACGGCAGCATCTTTTCTTCTTCCGTGCCGGGCAGGAAACCGATGTCTTCACCAACCGGCACCGTGACGCGCGTCATGATGATTTCGGTGTAGCGCTTGGTTTCCAGCACCTGCGTAATACCTGCCGCCAGCGCCAACAGCGTTTTGCCCGTGCCTGCCTGGCCCAGCAGCGACACGAAGTCGCACTCCGGATTCATCAGCAGGTTCATGGCGAAATTCTGCTCGCGGTTGCGCGCGGTGATGCCCCAGACGTTGTTCTTGCCGTGGGTGTAGTCGCGCAGGGTGGCCAGCACCGCCATCTTGCCGCTGACTTCGCGCACTTGCGCGTAAAGCGGCATCTGGCCTTCGAAGTAGACGAACTGGTTGACGACGAATTGCGAGCACAGCGGGCCGTGGATGCGGTAGAAGGTGGTGCCGCCTTGCTGCCACGATTCCACGTCCTTGCCGTGCTTGTTCCAGAAGTCTTCGGGCAGTTGCATCACGCCCGAATACATCAGGTCCGAATCTTCCAGGACGTGGTCGTTGAAGTAGTCTTCCGCGGCCATGCCCAGCGCACGCGCCTTCAGGCGCATGTTGATGTCCTTGGACACCAGCACCACTTCGCGCTGCGGGAATTTTTCTTGCAAGGCGCGCACCACGCCCAGGATCTGGTTGTCGGCCTTGCCCATGGGCAGGTCGGACGGCAGCGTGCTGTGGATGGCGGTCGTCTGGAACATCAGGCGGCCGGTGGCGTCCTTGTTGCCCAGCTTGGCCAGTTCCAGCCCTTCGTCCAGTTGCGTGGCGTCTTGCACCAGCGCGTCCAGCGAGCGGCTGACCTGGCGCGCATTGCGCGCCACTTCCGACATGCCTTTCTTTTGGTGGTCCAGCTCTTCCAGCGTCATCATCGGCAGGAAGATGTCGTGCTCTTCGAAGCGGAACAGCGAGCTGGGGTCGTGCAGCAGTACGTTCGTGTCCAGGACGAACAGCTTGCGCGGCTCGTTCTGGGCGCGCGGCTTGGCGCGTTTGGTTGGGCTGGTTGCGGCCTTGGCCGGACGCGCCGGTGTGCTGGCGGCGGGTGCGGGGGCGGGCGGAGGCACTTGGCGAGCGGGCGCGGGAATCTGCGCCTTGCGGGCCGGGGCCGTCATGCCGTCGAGTTCGGGCTGCATGAGCAGCTCGTCATCGTCATCGGCAAGCGCGACTTGGGCGTTGGACTGCGCAGCGGCAGTCTTGGTGGTGCGGGCCTGCGCCCGGGCGGTCTCGCCCGAGGGGAAGGTCAGGATGGCTGCGGGACGGGTGGGCAACTTCGGAAGCGGCATATGCGTCACTCTCCAGGGTGGGCCAGCTATAGCGCCTGACGGCTGTTCCGGTACGGCTAACCGATGCTTTTTGCGGCCTGCAGGACTTCCTTGGCGTGGCCCGGGACCTTCACCCCGCGCCACTCCTGCACCAGCACGCCATAGGCGTCGATCAAAAAGGTGCTGCGCTCAATGCCTCGCACCTGCTTGCCGTACATATTCTTCTGCTTGATGACGCCGAACAGATTGCACACGGTTTCGTCGGCGTCGGAGATAAGGGGGAAAGGAAGTTCGTACTTGGTCTTGAAGTTCTCATGCGACTTGAGTGAGTCGCGCGAGATACCGATGACCACGGCGCTGGCCGCCAGGAATTCGGCGTGCAGGTCGCGGAAGTCCTGGCTTTCGGTGGTACAGCCAGGCGTGTTGTCCTTGGGGTAGAAATACAGGATCACGGCGCGGCCCTGGCATTGTTCCAGGCTGATCGGGCCAATGGTGCTTTCCGCGGTGAAGGGCGGGGCGGGCTTGCCGATGCTGGGCGTCATTTCTGTGATTCTCCGTTGGGAGGGATAAGGGCGACGACCACGCGTCGGCCCTCGGCCATCAGGATGTTGTAGGTGCGAGAGGCGGCGTGCGTGTCCATGATCTCGACGCCGATTCCCATGGCCAACAGGGGACGCAACACTTCGGGACGCAGGAACTGTTGCCGGGCGCCCGTGCCCACCAGCAGCACTTCGGGCGCATTGGCCGGGCGGCTGGGGCTGGCTTCCGGTTCGTCCAGGAAGGCCATCGGGTCGCGGACGGGCTCGGTCAAGCCGGCCGCCTGATGCAACAGGGAAGAGGTGATGTCGGCCGGCGATGCAGCGGGCCATTCGGCAACTTCGCCTTCGGGGCCAAATGCGACCGACGAAGAAAAACGGACTTGGTTGACCTCGATGTAACCCTCACCGTAAGCGGTGACGGTGTTCAGCGCGGCCGTTGCAGGATCGGTATGCAGCTTCAATAAAAACTCCGGCTTGATGGGCTTGATGATAGCGCATCAGACTCGCCATGGGTTGCCATGATGGGCGCTTTTTACGAGGTGGGAACGGCCGAAAAAAACCCTGTCTTTTCAATGGGGAAACGGGCCCGTTTTTGCCCCATTTGCCGCATGGCCGTCGTTGCGCTAGATTACAGGGTTTTGCTGCGCTGCAAACGTGTGCTGGCGCGGCCTTGAGCCCTTTTCCCCTTCGCGCGACCGCGCCCTGGTTTTTTCGCCCTTTCCGCCCCTAAGGATTCCCATCATGAGGAAGTTCTCTCGCATCGAGCGTTTGCCCCCGTACGTTTTCAACATTACTGGCGAGCTCAAGATGGCGGCGCGTCGGCGGGGCGAGGACATCATCGACATGTCCATGGGTAATCCGGATGGCGCAACGCCCAAGCACATCGTCGACAAGATGGTTGAGGCCACCTCGCGCCCGACCACGCACGGCTATTCGGTGTCCAAGGGCATCCCGCGTCTGCGCAAGGCCATCTGTGACTGGTATCAGCGCCGCTACGCGGTGGAATTCGATCCGGATTCCGAAGCCATCGTCACCATCGGTTCAAAGGAAGGCCTGGCTCACTTGATGCTGGCCACGCTGGACCGCGGCGACACGGTGCTGGTGCCCAACCCCAGCTACCCGATCCACATCTATGGCGCGGTGATTGCCGGCGCCAACATCCGCTCGGTGCGCATGACGCCCGGCGTCGATTTCTTCGAAGAGCTGGAACGCGCGGTGCGCGAGTCCATTCCGAAGCCCAAGATGATGGTGCTGGGCTTTCCCAGCAACCCGACCGCGCAGTGCGTGGACCTGTCGTTCTTCGAACGCGTCGTGGCGCTGGCCAAGGAACACGACATCCTGGTGGTGCATGACCTGGCCTACGCCGACATCACCTTCGACGGCTACGTGGCTCCGTCCATCATGCAAGTGCCCGGCGCGCGCGATGTGGCCGTCGAGTTCTTCACGATGAGCAAGAGCTACAACATGGCGGGCTGGCGCATCGGCTACATGGTCGGCAACCGTGAACTGGTCAACGCGCTGGCGCGCATCAAGAGCTATCACGACTACGGTACGTTCACGCCGATCCAGGTGGCCTCGATTGCCGCGCTGGACGGCCCGCAGGACTGCGTGAACGAGATCGTGGCCCAATACCAGAGCCGCCGCGACGTGCTGGCGCGCGGTCTGCACGAAGCAGGTTGGAATGTGGAAATTCCGAAGGCGTCCATGTATATCTGGGCGCAGATCCCCGAACCCTACAAGGCGATGGGCTCTTTGGAATTTGCCAAGCGTGTCCTGTCGGATGCGAAAGTGGCCGTGTCCCCCGGGATCGGCTTCGGCGAGTATGGCGACGACTACGTACGCTTCGCTCTTATCGAAAACGAGCAGCGCACCCGTCAAGCGGTGCGCGGCATCAAAGATATGTTCCGCAAGGACGGATTGCTGAAATGAATACCCCTGAACGCTCACCCGTCGCGCAAGGCCCCGAGGGCGGCGCGATGCGTCCCATGAAGGTGGGCCTGCTTGGTCTTGGCGTGGTTGGCGGCGGCACATGGAGCGTGCTGTCGCGCAACGCGGAAGAAATCGCGCGCCGCGCCGGCCGCCGCATCGAAGTCACGCGCGCCGCCGTGCGCGACGTGGCCAAGGCGCGCGCCCGCGTGGGCGACTCGATCCTGGTCGACACCGATGTGCATGCGCTGGTGCGCGACCCTGAAATCGACATCGTCGTTGAATTGATCGGCGGCGACACGCTGGCGCTGGAATTGGTGATGGAAGCCATCGTCAACGGCAAGCACGTCGTCACCGCCAACAAGGCGCTGCTGGCCAAGCACGGCAACGAGATCTTCGCCGCTGCCTACGAGCGCGGCGTCATGGTCACGTTCGAGGCCGCGGTGGCCGGCGGCATCCCCATCATCAAGGCGATCCGAGAAGGCCTGACCGCCAACCGCATCCAGTGGGTGGCCGGCATCATCAACGGCACCACCAACTTCATCCTGTCCGAAATGCGCTCGCGCGGGCTGCCGTTCGCCGAGGTGCTGGCCGAAGCCCAGCGCCTGGGCTACGCCGAAGCCGATCCCACCTTCGACGTGGAAGGCGTGGATGCCGCGCACAAGCTGACGCTGCTGGCGTCCCTGGCCTTTGGCGTGCCGGTGCAGTTTGACCGGGCCTACATCGAAGGCATCTCGCAACTGGCCGCCGAAGACATCGAGCACGCCGAGCGCCTGGGCTACCGCATCAAGCTGCTGGGCGTGACCAAGCGCCGCCCCGACGGCATCGAACTGCGCGTGCATCCGGCACTGGTGCCGTCCGAGCGCCTGCTGGCCAATGTGGAAGGCGCGATGAACGCCGTGCTGGTCAAGGGCGACGCGGTCGGCCCCACGCTGTACTACGGCCAGGGCGCGGGCGAAGAGCCCACCGCTTCGGCCGTGGTGGCCGACCTGGTCGACGTGACGCGCCTGCACACCGCCGACCCGGGCAACCGCGTGCCGCACCTGGCCTTCCAGCCAGACGCCATGTCGGACACCCCGATCCTGCCGATCGAACTCGTCAGCACCTCGTACTACCTGCGCCTGCGCGTGGACGATCAGCCGGGTGTGCTGGCCGACATCGCTCGTATTCTGGCCGACCGCTCCATTTCGATTGGTTCGATGATCCAGCAGCCCTCGCACATCGGCGGCGCCGACATCATTTTCCTGACGCATGAAGCGGTGGAAGGCAACGTCAATCAGGCTATCGAGCAGATCGAGTCGATGCCGTTCGTGCGCTCCAAGGTGACCCGATTGCGCGTGGAGAACCTGACATGAAATACGTCTCGACCCGTGGCGGCATGGCCGCCCAGCCGTTTTCCGACATCCTGCTGGAAGGCCTGGCGCCCGATGGCGGGCTGGCCGTGCCGGAGCAACTGCCGCAAGTGTCCGAGCAAACGCTGGAATCGTGGCGCGGCCTGTCGTACGCGGACCTGGCGTTCGAAGTGCTGTCGCTGTTCGCCACCGACATTCCCGCCGACGACCTGCGCCGCCTGACGCGCGCCGCCTACACGCAAGAGATCTTCAACAGCGAAGACATCGTGCCGCTGCGTCCACTGGACGGCGGCCTGACGCTGCTGGGCTTGTCGGAAGGCCCGACGCTGGCGTTCAAGGACATGGCCATGCAGTTCCTGGGCCAGGTCTTCGAATACGTGCTGGCCAAGCGCGGCACCACGCTGAACATCGTGGGCGCCACGTCGGGCGACACGGGATCGGCCGCTGAATACGCCTTGCGCGGCAAGCAGGGCGTGGCTGTCTTCATGCTGTCGCCGCATGGCCGCATGAGCGCCTTCCAGCGCGCGCAGATGTATTCGCTGCAAGACGAGAACATCCACAACATCGCGGTGCGTGGGGTGTTCGATGAAGCCCAGGACATTGTCAAGGCCCTGGCCAGCGACCTGGACTTCAAGACCAAGTACCGTCTGGGCGCGGTCAACTCGATCAACTGGGCGCGCATTGCCGCCCAGGTGGTGTATTACTTTCACGGCTGGTTGCGCGCCACCGACAAGCCGGGCCAACAGGTGTCGTTTGCCGTGCCGTCGGGCAACTTCGGCAACATCTTGTCGGGCCACATCGCGCGCAGCATGGGCTTGCCGGTGCGCCGCCTGGTGCTGGCCACGAACGAGAACAACGTGCTGGAAGAATTCTTCCGCACGGGCGTTTATCGTCCGCGTCCGGCCGAGCAGACTTACGCCACGTCCAGTCCGTCCATGGACATCTCGCGCGCGTCCAACTTCGAACGCTTCGTGTTCGACCTGGTGGGCCGTGACGCCGCCCGGGTGAAGGCTTTGTGGGCGGCGCTGGCGCAAGACGGCTCGTTCGACTTGTCCGACCTTAAGCCGCAGTTCGAATCGCGCTACGGTTTCGTGTCGGGCCAAAGCTCGCACGAGGCTCGCTTGTCGACGATCCGCGCACTCTACGACGAGACCGGCGTGCTGGTCGATCCGCACACGGCGGACGGCGTGAAGGTGGCGCGCGACTTCGTCGAACCGGGCGTGCCGATGCTGGTGCTGGAAACGGCCTTGCCGGCCAAGTTCTCCGAGACCATTGAAGAGGCCCTGGGCCGCCCGGCCACGCCGCCGGGCAACCTGGCCAATCTGGAATCGCTGCCGCAGCGCGTGGAAATCATGGATTGCACACTGGCCGATGTGCGCGGCTTCATCGAGGCGAACGCGAAGGTCTGAACCTGTAACCGCTTGCGGTTTATGTAAGTGCAAAAACCCCTTGCCGGCTTGTCCGCAAGGGGTTTTTTACGATGTGGGACGCGGGTATTACGTTCTTTCGCAATTTGGCCACAACCCGACACCTTATTGGGGCCAGGTTCCCGATACAGTGAATTCACCTATTCACACTTGGAGAACACGCCCATGAACCTGAAGACCATGACGTTGGCCCTGGTGGTGACCGGAGTTGGGGTACTGGCCGGATGCTCGTCGCCCTCGGTCATTCAGCAACGGGACGGAAGCTCGACCGTAACGTCCGATGCTCCGTCTTATGACGAAGACGCCGGCATGTACGAGTACGACAAGGACGGCAAGAAAGTCAAAGTCAACAAGGACGATGTGAAGTCCATCGAAGAGGTCAAGTGACCGCCGTTGCGCCAGAGACGCAATGAAAAGAAGCCCCTTGAGCAGTCAAGGGGCTTCGCGTTTCTGGCGGGGCTTACGTCTTACGTCGCCTTCGCCGCTTCTTCCGCGTGGTAGCGGCCCACGCGCTCGACTTCGTTCTTCGAGCCCAGGATCACGCTGACGCGCTGGTGCAGCTTGTCGGGCTGGATGTCCATGATGCGTTGGACGCCGTTGATGGACGCGCCGCCGGCCTGTTCAACCAGGAAGCTCATGGGGTTGGCTTCATACATCAGGCGCAGCTTGCCGGCCTTGCCGGGTTCGCGGGCGTCCCAGGGGTACATGAAGATGCCGCCGCGGGTCAGGATGCGATGCACGTCCGCCACCATCGAGGCGATCCAGCGCATGTTGTAGTCCTTGCCCAGGGGGCCGGTGGCGCCGGCCAGGCAATCGTCGACGTAGCGCTTCATGGGCGGAGCCCAGTGGCGCATGTTCGACATGTTGATGGCGAATTCCTTGGTGTCTTCGGGCACGCGGATGTTCTCGTGCGTCAGCACCCAGGAACCCATCTCGCGGTCCAGCGTGAAGCCCACCACGCCGTTGCCGATGGTCAGCACCAGCATGGTCTGCGGGCCGTACACGGCATAACCGGCCACGACCTGCTTGTTGCCCGGCTGCAGGAAATCTTCTTCGCAGACGGGGGCGCCCGACACATTGTGCGGGGCCTGCAGTACCGAGAAGATGGTGCCGATGGAGACGTTCACGTCGATGTTGGACGAGCCGTCCAGGGGATCGAACAACAGCAGGTATTCGCCCTTGGGGTAGCGGTTCGGAATCAGATGGATGGTTTCCATTTCTTCCGAGGCCATGGCCGCCAGGTGGCCGCCCCATTCGTTGGCTTCAAGCAGAATCTCGTTGGACAGCACGTCCAGCTTCTTCTGCACTTCGCCTTGGACGTTTTCGCTTTCCAGGCTGCCCAGGACGCCGCCCAAGGCGCCCTTGCTGACCGCATGGCTGATGGCCTTGCAGGCGCGCGCGACCACTTCGATCAGCAGTCGCACTTCCGGCGCCAGGGCTTGGGCGGAGCGTTGTTGCTCCACCAGGTATTGAGTCAGTGTTTTACGTTTCAAAAGGGTCTCCCTATGCTGCGAATTCTAAAGCCTTGGATACGATTTCCTGCACGTTGCGCGACAGCCCTTCATGGGCGCGCACCTGTTGCAGGGCGGCCTGCATGGGCGCGCGCAGGGCGGGCACGAAGCGCGACCAGTTATCCAGCGCGCGCGCCAGCCGGGCCGCGATTTCGGGATTCAATGCGTCCAGCGCCAATACCTGTTCGGCCCAGAACGCATAGCCCGAGCCGTCCGGGTGGTGCATGCCGCGCGCGTTGTTCAGGCAGAACTGGAAAATCAGCGCGCGGGCGCGGTTGGGGTTGCGCAGCGTGAAGGCGGGGTGCGTCATGAGTTCACGCGCGGTTTGCACCGTGGTCGAGCGCGCCGCGGCCTGCAAGGCGAACCACTTGTCGACCACCAGTGGGTTGTCGCGCCACTTGTCGTAGAACGCCGCCAGCGCTTCCTGCGGGAAGTCGCCCTGGCCGTAGTTGATCAGGGCGGACAGCGCGGCCATGCTGTCGGTCATGTTGCCGGCGCGTTCGTACTGCTGTTCGGCCAGGCGTTGGGCATCATGTTCGCCTGCGGCCAGCAGGTGGCCGAGCGCCAGGTTCTTCAGCGCGCGCTTGCCGGCGGGCACCGGAGCGGGGCTGTATTCGCCCGGCGTCTGGTTCTGTTCGACAGCCTGGCGGAATTCGGCAGCCAGTTGGCGACCAAGTTCGGCGCGCAGGAAATCGCGGGCCACGGCCAATGCGGGCGGGTCCACCGCGTGCATGCGCTCGGCCAGCGTTTTTTCGGACGGCAGAGCCAACGCGCGGGCGCGGTAGGCGGCGTCGATGGCCGGGTCGGTCAGCAGCGCCCGCCAGGCGTTGATGAAAGCCGCTTCGGCGTGCAGGGTGCGACCCGCCTGGCGGGCTTCGGCCAGGGCAAGAATCTGGCGCGTGGCCAATTCCTGGCCGGCTTCCCAGCGGGCGAAGGGGTTGGTGTCGTGCGCGGACAGCAGCGCCAGCTCTTCGTCGGTCCAGTCATAGTCGACGATGACCGGAGCCGAGAAATCGCGCAGCAACGAGGGCACGGGGCGCTCGTCGATGTCTTCGAACACCCACTGCTGGCTGGGTGTCGTCAGCTCCAGCAACGCGGTGTCGCGGGTGGCGCCGTCGTGACGCAGCGGCAGGGCGTGGCCGGCCTGATCCAGCAGCCCGATTGCAAACGGGATGTGGTAGGGCGCCTTGACGTAGTCGGGGCCAGCTTTCTTCTCGACGCCCACGGGCAGGCATTGCTGGGTCAACGTGACCGTGCAGCGGCGCGTGGCGGGGTCATGTTCCAGCTTGACGGCAACGCGCGGCGTGCCGGCCTGGCGATACCAGCGGCGGAACACGGAAAGGTCGCGGCCCGGGTGCTGGCGGACATAGACCGACTCCATGGCGTCAACGAAGTCGTCGCAGGTAACGGCTTGGCCGTCGTGGCGGCGGAAGTATTCGTCCATGCCGGCGCGAAAGCCTTCCTCGCCCAGCAGCGTGTGCTGCATGCGGATGACTTCGGCGCCTTTTTCATACACGGTCGCCGTGTAGAAGTTGCCGATCTCCTGGTAGCTTTCCGGGCGGATGGGGTGGGCCATGGGGCCGGCGTCTTCGGGGAACTGGGCGGCGCGCAGCGCCACCACGTCGTCGATGCGCTTGACCGCGCGCGCGCTGGCCGCCGCGGCGGCATCCATGTCGTGCGCCATCATGTCGGCGCTGAATTCCTGGTCGCGGAAAACCGTCAGGCCTTCCTTCAGACTCAATTGGAACCAGTCGCGGCAGGTGACGCGGTTGCCGGTCCAGTTGTGGAAGTATTCGTGGCCGATCACGGATTCGATGCCCTCGTAATTGGCATCCGTGGCGCTGTCGGCGTCGGCCAATACGTAGGCGGCGTTGAAGATGTTCAAGCCTTTGTTTTCCATCGCGCCCATATTGAAGTCATGGACGGCGACGATCATGAAGCGGTCCAGATCCAGTTCCAGGCCGAAGCGGGTTTCGTCCCAGCGCAGCGCGCGCACCAATGAATCCAAGGCCCATTCGGTCTTGGTCTCGGAACCCGGGTCGCTATAGACCTGAAGCAGCACGTCGCGGCCACTGGCCGTCTTGACGGTGGTTTCACGGTGCGTCAGGTTGCCAGCCACCAAGGCGAACAGATAGCAGGGCTTGGGGAACGGGTCTTCCCATTCAACTTCGTTGCGGCCGTCAGGCAACTGGCGTGATGCCATGAGGTTGCCGTTGGACAGCAATACCGGGTATTGGGGCTGGGCGCGCAGCGTGACGCGATAGCGCGACATCACGTCCGGACGGTCGGCAAACCAGGTGATGCGGCGAAAACCCTCGGCTTCGCATTGCGTGAAGAAATTGCCGCCCGAGACATACAGGCCCATCAGCGTGGAATTGGCGGACGGCTTGCAGCGGCTGACGATCTCGACGCTGGCGTCGGCGGGCAGCCCGTAAATGGCCAGGTGCTGCTCGGACAAGTGATAGCTGTCGGCCGCCAGCGCGGTTCCGTTGACGCCTACCGACACGAGTTCCAGGTCTTCTCCGTCCAGGATCAAGGCCGCGTCGGCGCTGACGCCGGGCTTGCGTTGCACGCGCATCGTGCAGTGCACCTCGGTGGCGTCGGGCGCCAGATCGAAGGCCAAAGCGACTTCGGGAATGTCGTAGGGGTAGGGCTGGTAATCCTTGCGATAAACGGTAATGGGCGTGTCGGTGCGCATGGAGTTGCAGTCCTGGTTGAACGAGGGGTCTATTGTAGTAGCTGGGCGCGATGCGCCGTCTGGGGCTTGCGGGCTACGGCAAACTTTTTAGGGTGGCCATAGTCAAAGCTCAGTATGATGGCGCCGTCGTGCGCAACAGGAGTCGCAAAAATGTTCCAAATGTCATTGTTCAGTGCAGGCCGTTGGGCTGGATTATTGGCTTTGGCCGGGGCGCTGATGTTGACGGGTTGCGCCGCCCCTTCCGTGTCGGCGCGTGTCACGTCATTCCAGCAATGGCCCGCTGGCGTCGAAGGACAGACTTATCAGTTTGTGGCCGCGGACCCCAACCAGATCAATAATCTGGAATACCAGTCTTATCAGGACATGGTGCGCGCGGGCATTGGCGCAACCGGCCTGGTTGAAGCGCAACCGGGCGCCAAGGGGCGTTTCGATGTGTCTTTCACTTATGGCACGAACCAGACGCAGATCATGGTGCGCCGGGCCTACGATCCCTACTTCTATGGTGGTTATGGCTATGGCGGCTATAGCGGATTTTATGGGCCGCGCCCATGGGGGCCAGGCTTTGGCTACTGGGGGCCGGAGTGGGTGGACGTGCCCATGGCGGTGCAACGCAACACGCTCAGCCTGAAGATCCGCGATACCCAGCGGGGGGGCGCCGAGGTATACCGATCCACCGCCTTCATACTCAGTCAGGGTGATGATTTCATGCGCACAATGCCGTATCTGGTGCGCGCGATATTCGACAATTTCCCCGGAAATAATGGGGCCGAACGTGAAATCGAGTTCCCGTTGAGGTAGGCGCGGGGTCGATTCCCAGGCAAGTTTGAAAAATAAATCGGCGCACCAATGTGGTGCGCCGATTTATTTCTTACTACGGAATAGGTTTTATTCTTTGATAAGAAAACTCTCGCGGGTGGCGCCGGAAGCTTCTTCGGCTGCGAGCCAGCGCGGTGCTTTACCACGACCGCTCCAGGTTTCGCCAGTTTGGGGATGGCGATACTTGGGCGCAACGGCGCGCTTGGGGGCGGTAGCGGGGCGGGCAGCCGCGCCAACCTTGCGTCGGCCGCCCGGGGCCACGCGTGCGGGCTTGCCGGAACCGTAAGCCGCGATGATCTCTTCCGGGGTAATGTCGTATTCGCGCATGGACGTGATGATGGAGCTGATCACGGGCTTGCGACGCTTCGTTTGAAGGACTTCCGCCTTCTTTTGAAGCTTGTTGATTTCCTTCTCGATCTTTGCTTGCAGTGCTGCGTATGTTTCTCGGGCCATGGTTTATTCCTGATTATGGAACTGCTTTAATCGCCGGCGAAGTTATGTTTAATTGTTGTGCTTCGCATAATACATAAGTTACGGCTTGACTTCTCTATTTTCGGCCTAATTACTTTGTATCAAAAGGGCCGCATAGCCCGCGAGTATGCGGTTGGAGGTCTGGTGCAAGATTTGGGAAGGATATTCCCGAATTTGGGACGATTTGAAACAAACGTCGCGTTGGTCCGCAGGGCGGTCGAAACCGCCTGACAACGCCAGTTGCACGCCGCTGTTGTTTCAAATGACGAGCGAATACAGGTGTATGTCAGGTCATGTCAGGGGCATTTTCGCGCGGCCCGACTTCCATTTAACGCGGCGTGCTCAAGCTCTGTTTCGTCAAGCCATCCGGCGTCGTTCGGGGTTCCAAACCACGCCCGGCAAGACGCGCTATGCATTTTGGCATTGCTGATTTCGCGGATTGATATGGGAGCAAAAGCGTACGCCTTTAGCTGCGCCTTGTATTTTTGGCGGTGCTTGTATGACGACCTATGACTATCCGCTTACCTTGTAGGCCAAGGGCGCCGTACGGAAAAAAAAAGTGGCGTTCGGAACCGACGAAGTTGTTATGCCGCTGAACAATATTTGGTTGTAATTGCTTAACTTGATACGCACTCTTGCGTCCCCATCTTATTGGGGTGCCAATAATGTCCACCCCCGCCGCCGCTTGATCTGAACCTGGGCGGGACGCCGGACCCCGGTCGGCGGTACGATACGGTCTTGCGCATCAATGCAAAGCGCGTGCGCTCGTGTCGCGCCGATGCCCCCTGAATAGAGCCTATGAAAATCACTGATCCCGCTATTGCTTCCCTTGCCACCGCCAAATCACTACTGCTGGACCCTTGGGGCCTGACCGAAGCGGATATGGCTCGCGCATTGGGTGAAATCTTCACCCACAAGGTCGACTACGCCGATCTGTACTTCCAGTACACGCGCAGCGAGGGCTGGAGCCTGGAAGAGGGCATCGTGAAGACCGGCAGCTTCTCGATCAGCCAGGGCGTGGGCGTGCGCGCCGTCAGCGGCGAGAAAACCGCCTTTGCCTACTCTGATTCCCTGTCCGCCGACGCGCTGCTGTCTTCCGCGCATGCCGTGCGCGGCATTGCGCGGCGCGGGGCGGGCAAGGTCAAGGTGGCCGCGCAGGTCGAGGCCGAAATGGGCCGCAGCCTGTATGCCGACATAGATCCCGTTGCCACGCTTAGCGCGCCGGAAAAGGTGGCGCTGCTGGAGCGCATCGAGCGCATGGCGCGGGCGCAAGACCCGCACGTGATTCAGGTGATGGCGGGCTTGGGCGCTGAATACGACGTGGTGCTGGTGGCGGGCAGCGATGGCCGCCTGGCCGCGGATGTGCGCCCGCTGGTGCGCCTGTCGCTGACCGTGATCGCCGAGCGCAACGGCCGCCGCGAAATGGGCCATGCCGGGGGCGGCGGACGCCTGGGGCTGGCGTACTTCACCGACGAAATGCTGCAAGGTTACGTGGAACGCGCCGTGCACGAAGCCATGGTGAACCTGGAAGCGCGTCCCGCGCCCGCTGGCGAAATGACGGTGGTGCTGGGGTCGGGTTGGCCGGGCATTTTGCTGCACGAAGCCGTGGGCCACGGGTTGGAAGGCGACTTCAACCGCAAGGGTTCCAGCGTGTTTTCGGGCCGCATCGGTGAGCGCGTCGCCTCCAAGGGCGTGACGGTGGTGGATGACGGCACCTTGCCGGACCGCCGCGGCTCGCTCAACATCGACGACGAAGGCAACGCCACCCAACGCAACGTGCTGATCGAAGACGGCATCTTGCGCGGCTACATGCAAGACACGCTGAACGCGCGCCTGATGAAGACGGCGGCCACCGGCAACGGCCGCCGTGAATCCTTCGCGCATCTGCCGATGCCGCGCATGACCAACACCTACATGCTGGCCGGCGACAAGCCAGCCGAAGAAATCGTGTCGTCCGTCAAGCGCGGCCTGTACGCCGTCAATTTCGGTGGTGGCCAGGTTGACATCACCAGCGGCAAGTTCGTGTTCTCGGCGTCCGAGGCCTACATGATCGAGGACGGCAAGGTGACCTACCCGGTCAAGGGCGCCACGCTGATCGGTAACGGCCCTGACGCCATGACCCGCGTCACCATGATCGGCAACGACCTGCAACTGGATTCGGGCGTGGGCACCTGCGGCAAGGACGGCCAAAGCGTGCCGGTGGGCGTGGGCATGCCAACCGTGCGCATGGAAGGCCTGACCGTGGGCGGCACTGCCTGATCGCAAAACGGGGCCGCCACATACGATTAAAAACGATGTGACGGCCCAAAAAAATTGTGCTAGAGTCGTTTCCCATGAAATTCGCGTCCCCCGCCTTTTACTTTTATTTTTATAAGTTTCTGAAGCCGCTGGCGGAGGAAGGGACGCGCTCAATCTGAAGTTTGGAAAGAATCCCCCCAAAAAAGCCGCCAGCGAACTGGCGGCTTTTTTTGTGCCGCCGGGATCGGAACAGACCGATCGGATTTGGACCCGTTGGCGGGCAACCCAGGAGCAGTACCGTGTCACACAATACCGACGACCTTCGCATCCGAGAAATCAAGGAACTGAATCCGCCCGCGCATGTGATGCGCGAGTTCGCGTGCACCAAGGAGGCGTCCGATACCGTGTTCGCCGCCCGCCAGAGCATGCACCGCATCCTGCACGGCATGGATGACCGCATGATTGTCGTGATCGGGCCGTGCTCGATTCACGACACCCGTGCCGCAATCGAATATGCGAAGCGTTTGAAGCCGGTGCGTGACCGCTTGAGCGCCGACCTTGAAATCGTGATGCGCGTGTATTTCGAAAAGCCGCGCACCACGGTGGGCTGGAAGGGCCTGATCAACGATCCGGACCTGGACGGCAGCTTCGACATCAACAAGGGCGTGCGCGTGGCCCGCGAACTGCTGCTGGACATCAACAGCCTGGGCTTGCCGGCGGGCTGCGAGTTTCTGGACATGATTACGCCGCAGTACATCGCGGATCTGGTCTCCTGGGGGGCGATCGGGGCGCGCACGACGGAAAGCCAGGTGCACCGCGAACTGGCGTCGGGTCTGTCGTGTCCGGTGGGGTTCAAGAACGGCACGGACGGCAATGTGAAGATCGCGGTTGACGCCATCAAGGCCGCGTCGCAGCCGCACCATTTCCTGTCGGTGACCAAGGGCGGGCATTCCGCCATTGTGTCGACGGCGGGCAACGAAGACTGCCACGTCATCCTGCGCGGCGGCAAGACGCCGAACTACGACGCGGCCAGCGTGGACGCAGCGTGCCACGACGTGTCCAAGGCCGGCCTGGCGCAACGCATCATGGTCGACGCCAGCCACGCCAACAGCAGCAAAGACCCCGAAAACCAGCCCCGCGTGATCGACGACGTGGCGCGCCAGATGGAAGCGGGCGACGCCCGGCTGGTCGGCGTCATGGTGGAAAGCCACCTGTTGGGCGGCCGCCAGGACATGGTGCCCGGCAAGCCCCTGGTCTACGGCCAGAGCATTACCGATGGCTGCATCGATTGGGATGCCTCGGTTGCCGTGCTGGAGCGCCTGGCGCAAGCCGTGCGCGAGCGCCGCCGCGTTGCGCTGACGTCGGGCAAGTAAGCGTGACGCGCCGCGAACCGTCTTCCTGGGGCGGTTTGCGGTGCAGCATGCGCAGCGGCGTAGAATATTCGGGTTGACGAACCCCGCAGATCCCGCGAACCCTCGCAAACCCCTGCGACTCCCCGAGAACACGCTGATCATGAACGCTCCCTTGCACGCTGAAACGTTGCGCCGTCCGGTGCCCGCCGCCTGTCTGGATGCCTTGCGCGCGCGCTTTGGCGACCGCCTGTCCGAGTCCGCCGCCGTCCGTGAACATCACGGCCGCGACGAATCGCCGTACCCCGCCATGCTGCCTGACGCCGTGGTCTTCGCGCACAGCACGGAAGACGTGGCCGCGGTTGCCAAGCTGTGCAATGAGCATCACGTTCCCTTGATTCCCTATGGCGCCGGCTCGTCGCTGGAAGGCCATATCCTGGCGATCCAGGGCGGCATCAGCCTTGATCTGTCCCAGATGAACAAGGTGTTGGCCATCAACGCCGAAGACCTGACCGCCACGGTGCAGGCCGGCGTGCTGCGCAAGCAGCTCAATGAAGAAATTCGCAGCACCGGTTTGTTTTTCCCGATTGATCCGGGCGCCGACGCCAGCCTGGGCGGCATGGCCGCCACGCGCGCGTCGGGCACCAATGCCGTGCGCTACGGCACCATGCGCGAAAACGTCATGTCGCTGACCGTGGTGACGGCCGACGGTCGCATCATCCGCACGGCGGGCCGCGCGCGCAAATCATCCGCTGGCTACGATCTGACGCGCATCTTCGTGGGCAGCGAAGGCACGCTGGGCATCATCACCGAAGTCACCGTGCGCCTGTATCCGCAGCCTGAAGCCGTATCGGCCGCGGTCTGCAACTTCCCCACGCTGGACGACGCCGTGCAAAGCGTCATCGAGATCATCCAGATGGGCGTGCCGATCGCGCGCGTGGAATTCATGGATGCCGCCAGCGTGCGGTCGGTGAACCAGTACAGCAAGCTGACCCTGCGCGAAACGCCGCTGCTGGTGTTCGAATTTCATGGCAGCCCGGCCGGCGTGCAGGAACAAGCCGAAACGGTGCAAGCCATTACCGCCGAACATGGCGGCATGGACTTTGAATGGGCCGAACGCCCCGAAGATCGCAGTCGCCTGT
This sequence comes from Achromobacter spanius, assembly GCF_003994415.1. Classification (NCBI taxonomy): domain Bacteria; kingdom Pseudomonadati; phylum Pseudomonadota; class Betaproteobacteria; order Burkholderiales; family Alcaligenaceae; genus Achromobacter; species Achromobacter spanius. Next base: position 1,920,496 of record NZ_CP034689.1, read on the forward strand.
GGACGGCGCGCCACAACGCCTACTTCGCCGGCCTGCAACTGCGGCCCGGCTGCCGCGCCAGCACCACCGACGTCTGCGTGCCGATCTCGCGCTTGGCTGATTGCGTGCGCGATACCGTTGAAGAGTTGGAGCGCGCCAGCTTTCCGTACACCATCGTCGGCCACGTTGGCGACGGCAATTTCCATGTGCTGATGTTGTTGGACGCCGACAATCCGAAGGAATGGGAAGAGTCGGAAACGATCAACCACAACCTGGTGCGCCGCGCGATCGCCGCCGACGGCACTTGCACGGGCGAGCACGGCGTGGGCCTGCACAAAATGCAGTTCATGGCGGAAGAACATGGCGACGATGCGCTTGAACTGATGCGCAGCCTGAAGCATGCGTTTGACCCGAACAACATCTTGAACCCGGGCAAGATCGTGTCCTGGTAAAACGCCCCGCGCATCCTGAAAAGCCGACGCTTCGCCGTCGGCTTTTTTGCGTCTGATGCGCGCGCCATTACTGCTGGTTACGTATCGTGCGCGTCGGTAATCTCATGGATGCGGGTAAATCCCGGCCTGTTTTCATAGTGCGCTCGCGCTATTGTTGCGCTCATGAATTCACTGGTCGAAACCGGCCTGGCACAAGTGCAGGCGCCTTATTCGTTGCAGCAGCTCATCGAGGCGTTGTCGGCCGCGTTGCCCGCGCACTGCGTATTGTTCCGCGAAGAAGATACTCGCCCCTACGAATGTGACGGCCTGTCGTTGTATCGCGCGCTGCCCGCCGTTGTTGCACTGCCTGAAACCGAAGAACACGTGCAAGCCGTCATGCGGATCTGCAAACGCTTGAACGCGCCGGTGGTGGCGCGTGGCGCGGGCACCGGTTTGTCGGGCGGCGCCATGCCGCACAGCCAGGGCGTGTTGCTGGGGCTGTCCAAATTCAACCGCATCAAGCATATCGATCTGGCGAGCGCCACGGCGGTTGTGCAGCCCGGCGTGCGCAACCTGGCCATATCCGAAGCGGCGGCCCCTTACGGCTTGTATTACGCGCCAGACCCATCCAGCCAGATCGCCTGTTCCATCGGCGGCAATGTGGCTGAAAACTCCGGCGGCGTGCACTGCCTGAAGTACGGCCTGACCGTGCACAACGTGCTGCGCGTGCGGGTCGTCACGATTGACGGCGACATCGTAGAACTGGGTTCCGAAGCGCCCGATGCCCCGGGCCTGGACCTGCTGTCGGTCTTCATCGGCTCCGAAGGCATGTTGGGCGTGGTCACCGAAGTGACGGTGAAACTGATTCCCAAGCCTGCTTGCGCGCAGGTCGTCATGGCCAGTTTTTCCAGCGTCGAGGCGGCGGGCAATGCCGTCACGCAGGTGATCGCGGCGGGCATGATTCCCGCCGGCCTGGAAATGATGGACCGCCGCGCCACGCACATGGTGGAACCTTTCGTGCGCGCGGGCTACGACATGGACGCGCAAGCCATTCTGTTGTGCGAGTCTGACGGCACACCCGACGAAGTGGCGCACGAGATTGCGCGGATGGAAGCGGTATTCCGCGATGCGGGCGCCACACGCTGCCAGGTGTCCACATCGGAAGCCGAGCGCCTGAAATTCTGGGCGGGCCGCAAGAACGCGTTTCCGGCGGCAGGCCGGGTGTCGCCCGATTACTACTGCATGGATGGCACGATTCCGCGGCGCCACCTGGCGCGCGTGCTGGGCGCCATCGAGCAGATGGAAGACGAATTCGGCCTGCGCTGCGCCAACGTGTTCCATGCGGGCGACGGCAATCTGCACCCGCTGATTCTGTTTGATTCGAACAAGCCGGACGAGGTGGAGCGTGCCGAGAAATTCGGCGCGGCCATTCTTGAGCTGTGCGTGCAGGTAGGAGGCACCGTGACCGGAGAGCACGGTGTGGGTATGGAGAAAATAAATCAAATGTGCGTGCAATTCTCTCGCGAAGAACTCGACGCGTTCCTGGCGGTCAAGCGGGCGTTCGACCCGCCGTGCCTGCTGAATCCTGAAAAAGTCATTCCCACGCTGGCCCGCTGCGCCGAATACGGCAAGATGCACGTCCATGCGGGTGAGTTGCGGTTCCCCGATCTCGCTCGTTTCTAGGACGTATCCCTATGGATTTTGTCCTGTCGGAATTGTGCGACCAGGTCATGACGGCCCGTGCCGGCCACAAACCGCTGTTTGTGATGGGCGGCGGCAGCAAGGCGTTCTACGGCAACTACCGCCCGGTCACGCCGCAAGACGGCCACTGCCTGTTGGATATGACACCGTATCGCGGCATCGTCAGCTACCACCCGTCCGAGTTGGTGGTGACCGTGCGCGCGGGCACGCCCTTGGCTGAACTGGAAGCGACGCTGGCCGAGAACGGACAGATGCTGGCCTTTGAACCGCCGCACTTCGCCCAAGCCGCGACGGTGGGCGGGTGCGTGGCATCGGGCCTGTCGGGCCCGCGCCGTATGAGCGCTGGCGCGCTGCGTGATTTTGTACTCGGCACGCGGCTGCTGGATTCAGAAGGGCGGATGCTGTCGTTCGGCGGTGAAGTCATGAAGAACGTTGCGGGCTACGATGTGTCGCGCCTGTTGGCCGGATCGCACGGCATCTTCGGCGCCATTCTGGATGTGTCGTTGAAGGTGGTGCCCCGCCCCATGGAAGAGCTGACGCTGGTGCTGCCCGCCACGCAGGCGCAGGCCTTGGCCAGCTTTGCGTTATGGCGTGGCAAGCCCTTGCCGATTTCCGCCACCAGTTGGACGGGCGGTGATGACAACGCCGAAGGCAGCATGCACGTGCGCCTGTCGGGCGCCCCGCCGGCAATCGCCAGCGCACGGCGGGTCGTGGGGGGAGACCCGCTGGCGCCCGATGCGGCCGATGCGTGGTGGCAGTCCCTGCGCGAGCAGACCCATGAATTTTTTCAGCCGGACCGCCCCTTGTGGCGTCTTGCCTTGCCGCCCACCGCCGCCGTGCTGGGTCTGGGCCAGACCCTGATTGAATGGGGCGGCGGGCAGCGTTGGCTGTCCGGCCAGCACGACGCGGCCACGCTGCGCGAGACCGCCGCGCGGATGGGCGGGCACGCCACCTTGTTCCGTCTTGGCAATACCAAGCCGCCGGCTGACGGTGTCTTCCATCCCCTGGCGCCTGGCGTCGCGGCGATTACCCGCCGGCTCAAGCAGGAGCTTGACCCGTCCAGCCTGTTCAACCCTGGCCGCCTGGTTCTGGAGCTATAGCGCGTCATGCAAACCAACCTGGCATCCTGGGCCCGCGACACCGACTTGGGCAACGAGGCCGACGCCATTCTGCGTCGGTGCGTGCATTGTGGTTTCTGCACGGCCACCTGTCCCACGTATCAGGTGCTGGGCGATGAGCTCGACAGCCCGCGCGGTCGCATTTATCTGATCAAGCAGGTGCTGGAGGGCGCGCCGCCCACGCAATCCACGCAACGGCATCTGGACCGCTGCCTGACCTGCCGCAATTGCGAAACCACTTGCCCGTCGGGTGTGGAGTACGGTCACTTGATCGATATCGGCCGCAAGATCGTTGACGAGCGTGTGCCGCGTTCCTGGGCGGACAGGACCAAGCGCAATCTGCTGCGCCGGGCGATGTTGTCGCCGCTGTTCGCGCCCGCGATGCGGGTGGGGCAGGCGATGCGTGGACTGTTGCCCGATGCGCTCAAGCGCAAGGTGCCCGAGCGCCGCGACGCGGGCGTGCTGCCCCAGGTTGCGGGGCACGCGCGGCAAGTGCTGATGCTGGCAGGTTGCGTGCAGCCGGCCATGATGCCCACGATTGACGCCGCCACCATCCGGGTGCTGGACGCCGTGGGTATCGGTGCGCGCATTGCGCCGGGCGCGGGGTGCTGCGGCGCGGTCAGCTTCCATCTGGATGCGCAAGAGGCGGCGCTGGCGCAGATGCGCGGCAACATCGACGCCTGGTGGCCGCTGGTGCAAGACGGCGCGGTCGAAGCCATCGTCATGAATGCGTCCGGTTGCGGCGCGATGGTGAAGGAATACGCGCATCACCTGAAGCATGATCCCGCCTACGCGCAGAAGGCGGCGGATATCGTTGCGCTGGTCAAGGACGTGGCCGAAATCGTGGCGCCGCATGCCGCGCAACTGCGTGCGCGCTTGCCTGATGGCGTGCGCGCCGCCTTTCATCCGCCGTGCACGCTGCAACATTGGCAGGGCTTGCGGCCCTTGTCCGAGCAGCTATTGGTGGACTTGGGCTTTGATTTGCAGCCATTCGCCGACAAGCATCTGTGCTGCGGATCGGCGGGGGCGTACTCGGTGTTGAACCCGGAGATTGCCCTGGAACTGCGCGACCGCAAGCTGAGCGCCATCGCGGCGGGCGGGCCGGATGTGATTCTGTCGGCCAACATCGGCTGCATCGGCCATCTGCAAAGCGGCACCGACACGCCGGTGCGGCATTGGGTGGAAGTGGTGGACGAGCAGCTGCGCCAGGCGGCTGCGGGATAAGGCGAGACCTTGTGGGCGGGACAAGCCTTGCGGGGAAGTGCTGGGCCGCCTGCCACGAACGCCCGGGCTCAGGCGTTCGTGGACGGTGAACAATGCTCGATGCGTGGCAGGCGCTCTATTCGACCGCTTTCACCATGTCTTCCAGCACCTTCTTCGCATCGCCGAACACCATCATCGTGCGGTCCATGTAGAACAACTCGTTATCCAGGCCGGCGTATCCCGAGGCCATGGAGCGCTTGTTCACGATTACGGTGCGTGCCTTGTAGGCCTCAAGAATGGGCATGCCGGCAATGGGCGACTTGGGGTCGTTCTTGGCGGCGGGGTTGACCACGTCGTTGGCCCCCAGCACCAGCACCACGTCGGTCTGCGCGAACTCGCTGTTGATGTCTTCCATTTCGAAGACCTGGTCGTAGGGCACTTCGGCCTCGGCCAGCAGCACGTTCATGTGGCCCGGCATGCGGCCGGCAACGGGGTGGATGGCGTACTTGACCGTCACGCCGCGCTCGGTGAGCTTGGTGGCCAATTCCTTCAGCGCGTGCTGCGCGCGCGCCACGGCCAGGCCGTAGCCCGGCACGATGGTGACGCTTTCGGCGTTGCTCATGAGGAAGGCCGCATCATCCGCGCTGCCCGACTTGACGCTGCGTTGCTGCGCCGCGCCCGCATCCGCCGCGCCGCCCGCCTGCCCACCGAAGCCGCCCAGAATCACATTGAAGAACGAGCGGTTCATCGCCTTGCACATGATGTAGGACAGGATGGCGCCGGACGACCCCACCAGCGAACCGGCGATGATCAGCATCGGGTTGTTGAGCGAAAAGCCGATGCCGGCCGCCGCCCAACCCGAATAGCTGTTCAGCATCGACACCACCACCGGCATGTCCGCGCCGCCGATCGGAATGATGATCAGCACGCCCAGCACGAAGGCGATCAGCGTCATGATGATGAAGGGCGTCCATTCCTGCGTCAGCATGAACCACACGCCGCAGCCCAGCATCACCAACGCCAACGCCAGGTTCAGCATGTGCTGGCCGGAAAAGACGACGGGCGCGCCTTGGAACAGCCGGAACTTGTACTTGCCCGACAGCTTGCCAAACGCGATGACCGAGCCCGAGAACGTGATGGCGCCCACGAACGTGCCGATGAAGAGCTCGAAGCGGTTGCCGGTGGGAATCAGCATGCCGGCCGGCACGATGCCGAACGCATGCGGTTCGGCCACCACCGCCACTGCGATGGCCACCGCCGCCAGGCCGATCATGCTGTGCATGAAGGCGACCAGTTCGGGCATCTTTGTCATCTCGACGCGGCGCGCCATCAAGGTGCCGATGGAGCCGCCCACCAACAGGCCCAGCACGACCCAGCCCAGGCCGATGGTGGCGGTGCCCTCGCGCGCCAGGCCGATGATGAGCGCCGCCGTGGTCAGCACCGCGATCGCCATGCCGGCCATGCCGAAGGCGTTGCCCAGCCGCGACGTGGTCGGGTGCGACAGGCCCTTGAGCGCCTGGATGAAGCAGATCGAAGCAATCAGATAAAGCAGGGTGACCAGATTCAGCGAGATCATTTCGCGTCCTCCTTGCCCGGCTTGCGATCTTTTTTCTTGAACATTTCCAGCATGCGCCGCGTGACGAGAAAGCCGCCGAATACGTTCACCGCCGCAAGCGCCACCGCGAACACGCCCATGCCGCGCGCCAGCCCGCCTTCGGTCAGCGCGGCCGCCAGCATGGCGCCCACGATGATGATGGCCGAGATGGCGTTGGTGACCGCCATCAGCGGCGTGTGCAGGGCGGGCGTGACATTCCAGACGACGTGGTAGCCAACATAGATGGCCAACACGAAGATGATGAGGTTCATCAGGGTGGGGTTGATCGCTTCCATGTTCAAGTCCTCCGCGTCACATTGCCGCCTTCGCATACCAGGCAGGCCGCCACGATTTCATCGTCGCGCTGGATCGCCAGCGCGCCGTCCGCATTGATGATGAGCTTCAGGAAGTCCATGACGTTGCGCGCATAGAGCGCGGACGCGTCGGTGGCGACCAGGCCCGGCAGGTTGGTCAGGCCGATGATCGTCACGCCGTGTTTTTCAACGATCTGGCCTTTTTCGGACAGCGGGCAATTGCCGCCGCGCTCGACAGCCAGGTCGACCAGTACCGAGCCGGGCCGCATGGCGGCAACGGTGTCGGCGGACACCAGGGTCGGGGCGGGGCGGCCGGGGATCAGCGCGGTGGTGATGACGATGTCGGCCTGCTTGCAGCGTTCGGACACGAGCGCCGCCTGACGCGCCATCCAGCCGGGAGGCATGGCGCGCGCGTAGCCGCCCTTGCCTTCGGCAATTTCGCGTTCCTCGTCGGTTTCAAAAGGCACGTCGATGAACTTGGCGCCCAGCGACTCCACCTGTTCGCGCGCGGCGGGGCGTACGTCGGACGCTTCGACCACCGCACCCAGCCGCTTGGCCGTGGCAATAGCCTGCAAGCCGGCCACGCCCGTGCCCAGCACGACGGCCCGCGCGGCCTTCAGTGTGCCGGCGGCGGTCATCATCATGGGAATCAGCCTGCCGTAGTGGTGGGCGGCCAGCAGCACGGCCTTGTAGCCGGCCAGGTTGGCCTGCGAAGACAGCACGTCCAGGCTTTGCGCGCGCGTGATGCGTGGCGCGGCTTCCAGGGCAAAGCCGGTCAACCCCGCGGCGGCCATGTGTTCAATGCCTTCGGCGTCGAATGGGTCGAGCATGCCGATGACGACGGCGCCCGGCTTCATCTGGGGCAATTCGGTGGGGGAGGGGGCGCGAACCTTCAGGACAAGTTCCGCGCCCAGGGCATCCTGGGTGGAACCGAGCGTGGCGCCCGCGGCCTCATAGGCGTCGTCCGGATAGCGGGCGGCGTCGCCTGCCCCACGCTCCACGACAACGGTGTGTTTGCCGCCTACGTACTTCTTGACGGTCTCCGGTGTTGCTGCGACACGGGTTTCCCCGTCTCGGGTCTCTTTTGGTATCCCGATGTGCATCGACGCCTCTCCTCAGAAGGTTCGCCGTAGTTATACACGCTAATGTTGCCCCCACGCGCGCTCATTGCATTCGCGCGCTGCCCCCGAGGGGGCTGGCCCGCCTTGGGGCGGCCCGGCGGCGGGCCGTTGCGCCACGAGGGAGTGTGCCCCCACGCCGCGCTCATTGCATTCGCTTGCTGCCCCCGAGGGGGCTGGCCCGCCTTGGGAGCGGCCCGGCGGCGGGCCGCCGGCCTCCCGCTGGCGCGTTCGTTGCTTGCGCGCGTCTTGGGCGGCAGGGGCGGTTAGTTCTTTTGGTTGAGGGCTTTTATAGGGCGAAAAAAAGCCCCATGGCGAACCATGGGGCTTGGGCTTTGCAGCCCACTTGCTCCGGCCAGTCTTACCACGCCGCTGGCCGGCACTTGCGCGTAAACGTCCGGCGTCAGGCCGTTTGCGCGCGAGTCCAGTTGATCAGCGCGGCGGTCAGGTCGCGCAGATCGGCCTTCAGGCGGCCATAGTTTTCGGTGGGACGCAGCGTGACTTCGTCCATGTACAACTTGCGGTTGATTTCGATCTGCAGGCTGTGGCGGCCTTCTTCGGGGCGGCCAAAGGCGCGCACCAGTTCCACGCCCTTGTAGGGGTCGTTCACGGTCACGTTGTAGCCGCGTTCACGCAGCCAGGCCGCGATGAATTCACGGAAGGCCGGATCGCTGGTGCTACCGTCGCGATCACCCAGCACGAAGTCGGGGTGGACCAGGCCGGGGCGATCGGTGGCGAAGGCGCCGGCCACGCTGGGCATGGAGTGGCAGTTGATGTGCCAGACCTTGCCGAACTTTTTGTGGGCGGCATCCAGCACCTGGCCGAGCGCGGCGTGGTACGGCTTCCAGCAGGCGTTGATGCGGTGGCGCACTTCTTCCACCGTCAGCTTGCGCTTGTACAAGGGCGTGCCGTCATCCAGCATGCGCCAGATCAGGCCCTTGCCCAGCTTCACCTTGGGCGACGCATTGATGGCGTCGGGCCAGGCTTCGTCCAGCAGCAATTCGTCGATCTCGTCGGGTGCGCGGTTGGCGTCGATGTAGGCGCGCGGGAACGCGGCGGCCACCATCGGTACGCCCAGATCAAGCGCATCGCCCCACAGGTCGTCAACCCAGGTGTCCTCGGCAGTGCGCAGCGCGCCAAAGTCCACCGCGGCGGCGAAGTCCGGAGGGTAGGCGGTGCCGCTGTGCGGAGAGTCCAGCACAAGCGGGGCCGAGGAGTCCGAATCCGGATATTGCTGCGGAAGGTCGAGCCGGTAAGACAGGGGTTGGGTAATTCGCATATAGAGGTACTGCGTTCGTGAATCGGAGGCCCCCGCGGCCGAAGACGGCGCGGCGGGGGCCGAAGACCGCTTAGTCGATCTTCACGTTGGCTTCTTTGGCGATGCGCTTGTTCTTGGCGATTTCGGCGGCGATCTGCTTGCTGAAGTCTGCCGGGCTGTTGGCGGCTGGCGCGGCGCCCAGCGCTTCCAGGCGCGACTTGACGTCGGCTTCCGCGCTGACCTTCTGCACGGCGGCGTTCAGCTTGGCCAGGATGGGCTCCGGCAGCTTGGCCGGGGCAACCAGGCCAAACCACGACGAGTCGTTCACGGCCGGCAGGCCGGCTTCGGCGAACGTGGGCACATCAGGCAAGGCAGCCACGCGCTTGGGCGCGGCGACGGCCATGGCGATCAGGCGGCCGGATTGCACATGCGGCAGGGAGGACGGCAGGTTGTCATACATGACGTCGACCTGGCCGGCCAGCGCGTCATTCAGCGCCGGGCCCACGCCACGGTAGGGCACGTGCATCAGGTCGGTGCCCGAGGCCATCTTGAACAGTTCGCCCATCATGTGCGAGACCGAACCATTGCCGGCCGACGCATACGTCAGTTTGCCCGGCTCGCTCTTGGCCAGCGTGATCAGTTCGGCGATGTTCTTGGCCTTCACCTTGGGGTTGATCGTCATGATGTTCGGCACGGCAGCCAGGTTCGAGATGGGCGTGAAGTCCTTCTCGCCATCGAACGGCAGGTTCGGGTAGATGGCCGGGTTGATGCCGTGGGTGCTGACGGTGGCGATGCCCAGGACGTAGCCGTCCGGCGCGCTGCTGGCGACGAAGGCGCTGCCGATCGAGCCGCCGGCGCCGCCGCGGTTTTCGACCACCACGGTCTGGCCCAGTTCCTTGCCCAGCTTGTCCGCGAACAGGCGACCGACGATGTCGGTGGTGCCGCCGGGCGGGAAGGGAACGATCAGGCGGATGGGCTTGCTGGGATACGCGTCTTCAGCGTGCGCGATACCCGAGGTCAGCGGCGTGGCCAGGGTCGCGGCAGCGACACACAGGCCCAGTACTACGTTACGGCGTTGCATGGATTCCCCTAATAAATTGGAAAGCGGATGCGCAAAGGCAGACGCAAACGCAATGATTCTTTCCTGGCGGGGCGGTTTGCGCAAACGAAAGTTTCTCCGTAAGCTATGACTTTTTTTCATGCCTCTTGTTTGCCGACACGGATCGGGCGTTACTTTTGTGTAACTTTTCCGTCGCGCGGCGTCACCTCGAAGGCAGGGGATGGCATCCCCGATCAAGCCCCGTTGGGGCGGGAGCCCCACGCTGTGTGGGGGCATTAAATGCGACGTTTCTGTCCCTCATTAACCGATTTGCAGGCGTTTGAAGTCGCGGCGCGGCACAGCAGCTTCACACGCGCGGCGCAGGAATTGTGTGTCACCCAGGGCGCGGTCAGTAAACAGGTGAAACATCTGGAAGAGTTCGTCGGCGTCGAACTATTCCTGCGCATCAGGCAAGGCCTGGTGTTGACCGAGGCGGGCCGCAGTTATCTGACCAAGGTGCAGGCGGGCCTGGGCCAGATCGAAGCCGCCACCGTTGAACTGATTGCGCACCAGGGGCAGGGCGGCACGCTCAACCTGACCTGTATGCCCACGTTCGGCGCCCGCTGGCTGATTCCGCGCCTGACCGCCTTCATGCGGCTGCGCCCGGACATCCATGTGGAGTTTCTGCCGCACCGCCAGGGCTATGATTTTTCCACGCCAGAGCTGGATGCCGCCGTGCGCTTTGGCGAAGGCCTGTGGCCAGGCAGTGGCGCCGACTACATCGTGGGCCGCGACATCGTGCCGGTGTGCAGCCCCCGCCTGATCCCGGGCGGCTGCCCCTCGCCCGAAGCCTTGCTGGCCTATCCGCTGCTGCACCATACGTCGGCGCTGGAAGGCTGGCGCGATTGGTTCGAGCAGGCCGGCTGCGATAGCCGGCGCAGCCTGGAAGGGGCGCGCTTTGACCAATACGCGCTGCTGTCTCAGGCGGCCGCCGCCGGTTTCGGCGTGGCGCTGATCCCGCGTTGCCTGATTGAAGACGAACTGCGCGACGGCAAGCTGGCCGTGGCCATGAAGCTGCCGATCCGCGCGCGCATGGGCTATTACCTGTGCTATCCCGAGCAGAAAGCCAACCTGCCCACCTTGCAGGCGTTTCGCGCCTGGTTGATGGAAGTCTCCCGGGCGGCCGAGCCGCAGCCCCGGGAAGACGCCGTGTCCGAACTAAAATAGCCGTATCATGAGTCAAATATCCACCAAGAAAGGCCGCGTGGTCGTGGGCATGTCGGGCGGGGTCGATTCTTCGGTCACCGCCTGGTTGCTCAAGCAACAAGGCTATGACGTCGTCGGTCTGTTCATGAAGAACTGGGAAGATGACGACGATTCCGAATACTGCTCAACCCGCCAAGATCTGTTGGACGCCGCCAGCGTTGCCGACCTGGTTGGCGTGGAGTTCGAATTCGTCAACTTTGCCGCCGAATACAAAGACCGCGTTTTCGCGGAATTCCTGCGCGAATATTCGGCCGGCCGCACGCCCAACCCCGACGTGCTGTGCAATGCCGAGATCAAGTTCAAGGCGTTCCTTGACCACGCCATGGCGCTGGGCGCCGAGCACATCGCCACGGGCCACTACGCGCGGGTGCGCGAAGTGCCGGCGGCGGGCGGCGGCACGCAATTCCAGTTGCTCAAGGCGCTGGACGCCTCCAAGGACCAAAGCTATTTCCTGCATCGCCTGAACCAGGCCCAGTTGTCGCGCACGCTGTTCCCGCTGGGCGAGATCCACAAGACCGAAGTGCGGCGCATTGCGCACGAGATCGGTCTGCACAATGCCGCCAAGAAGGATTCCACCGGTATCTGCTTCATTGGCGAGCGTCCGTTTCGCGAATTTCTGAACCGCTACCTGCCTACCGAGCCGGGTCCTATCCTGACGCCGGAAGGCCAGCAGGTGGGGCGCCACGAAGGCCTGTCGTTTTACACCTTGGGTCAGCGCAAGGGCCTGGGCGTGGGCGGCGTGAAGGGGCGCCAGCGCGAAGACGGCACGGCCGAAGCCTGGTATGTGGCGCGCAAGGACCTGGAGCGCAATATCCTGTACGTGGTGCAAGGGCATGATCACCCCTGGCTGCTGTCCAGCCAATTGCAGGCGCAGGACGCCAGTTGGGTGGCGGGCCATCCGCCCGAGATCGCGGGCTATGGCGCCAAGACGCGCTACCGCCAGGCGGATGCGGCCTGCCGTCTGGACAAGGCTGATGGCGACACCTTCGCCCTGGATTTCGCCGAGCCCCAGTGGGCCGTGACGCCTGGCCAGTCGGCCGTGCTTTACGATGGCGACGTTTGCCTGGGCGGCGGCATCATTCTGTAGCGCGCGCCTCGAATCGGCGCGCATGCGATCAAGCAGGGCCCCGTGGGTGCGACGCCCGCGGGGCCTTGTTCATGAACCTAAGAATTCAAAACGAGAGGAGAGGGTTGTGGATGTTTCGATGGTGATTTGCCTGCTGGTGCTGGGCGCGTTGGCCGGCTTCGCGGCGGGGCTGCTGGGAATCGGCGGTGGGATGCTGCTGGTGCCGCTGTTGACAATGTTGTTCTCTTGGCAGGGCATGCCGCCCGAGCTTGTGGTGCACGCAGCCATCGCCACGTCGATGACGTCCATCCTGTTCACGTCGATTTCCAGCGTGCGGGCCCATCAGCAGCGCGGCACGATCAAATGGAACATCGTATGGGCCATGGCGCCGGGCATCATCATTGGCGGCCTGGTGTCGGGCGGCGCGGTGTTCGCCGCCCTTAACACTTTGTGGCTGTCCCTGTTCTTCGCGCTGTTCGTGGGCTATTCAGGCTGGAGCATGCTGCGCAACAAGAAACCCAAGCCGGCTCGCCAGATGCCGGGGGTGGTGGGCACCAGCGCGGCGGGGGCGGGTATCGGTTTCCTGTCGGGGCTGGTGGGCGCGGGCGGCGGATTCCTGTCGGTGCCTTTCATGGTCTGGTGCAACGTGGCCCTGCACAACGCGGTGTCGACGTCGGCTGCGCTGGGCTTTCCCATTGCGCTGGCCAACAGCGTGGGCTATGTGGTGTCGGGCCTGAATGAGGGCGCATCGCGTCCTGGCATGCTGGGCTATATCTATTGGCCGGCCTTGCTGGCGTTGGTGTGCACCAGCGTGCTGACCGCACCGCTGGGCGCACGGATGGCGCACCGCCTGCCGGTGCAGACCTTGAAGCGGGTGTTCGCGTGCCTGTTGTTCGCTTTGGCGGCGTACATGCTGTTCAAGGCTTGGCAGACCTTTGCGGGGCAATAGGGGCGAATAGGGGCTGGTGGTCGGCGGCGGCTTGCTATGCCGCTGCCGCAATGCAAACCGGCCGCGCATGGCGGCCGGTCGTCAAGTGCCCATGCCCGATGGACAGGCAGGCGCGCTTTACGCGGTTTGGGGCAGGGTGTCGATGAACGACTGCCGCTGCGCCAGTTTGTCGTGCAAGCGGGCCAGGTTCAGGTGGTTGGTGCGCCAGTCCAACGCGGCAAAGCGCAGGTCCAGGTAGCCCAGCGCGCAACCGACGGCAATGTCGGCCAGGCTGTAGTTGATGCCCATGCAATGGGCGTTGTCGCCCAGGCTTTTGTTCATGGCGTCCAGGCTGGCGTGGATCTTGCCGTATTGGCGTTCGATCCATTCCGGGCTGCGCTGCGCCTCGGGGCGCTGGTTTTCCTTGACGATGGCCACACAGGCGTCCAGGACGCCATCGGCGATGGCCTCCCAGCATTTGACGGCGGCACGATCGCGCCCCTGCTGCGGAATCAGGCGGGCAACGGGCGACAAGGTGTCCACGTACTCGACGATGACGCGCGAATCAAACAGCGCGCCGCCATCTTCCATGACCAGGCACGGAACCTTGCCCAGCGGGTTGTACGTTTGGATCTGCGTGTCGGCGGACCAGACGTTTTCGAGTTCAAGCCGGTAGTCCAGCTTTTTCTCGGCCATGACGATACGCACTTTGCGTACGTATGGACTGGTTAGCGAGCCGATCAGTTTCATGGAGTCACAAGCGGAGTCGAAAAGCGGCCGAAGTATAGCAGGCCGTATGACGGTCGCGCCGTCCGCGGGCCGGAATCTTCGCCAGTTTGCCACAATGTTGCGCGCCCTCGGATGATAAAATCGCCGGGTTTTCCCATCCGTAGCCATTTCTTCCCCAGACCATGCAAATCGCCGATCAGTTAAGCCAACTTAATGCCCTTTCGCCATTGGATGGCCGTTACGCTTCCCGGAGCGACGCGCTGCGCGGTCTGCTGTCCGAAGCCGGCTTCATGGCGCACCGCGTGGAAGTCGAGGTGGCCTGGCTGGTCGCCCTGTCCGACGCCGGCCTGCCTGAGCTGCCCAGCTTTTCCCCGGCCGCCCGCCAGCGTCTGCAGCAGTTGGTGCAGGATTTCTCGGAATCCGATGCCGGTCGCATCAAGGATATCGAGCGCGTTACCAACCATGATGTGAAGGCTGTCGAATACTGGTTGAAGGAAAAAGTGGCTGATGATGCCGAGCTGGCCCGCGCCGCCGAATTCATCCACTTCGCCTGCACGTCCGAAGACATCAACAACACTTCGCACGCACTGATGCTGTCGCGCGCTCGTGATCAGGTCGTGGTGCCGCGCCTGCGCGAATTGGCTGCCAAGCTGAACGACATGGCGGTAGCCCAGGCTGACCAGCCGATGCTGTCGCGCACGCACGGCCAGCCGGCCAGTCCCACCACGCTGGGCAAGGAATTCGCCAACGTGGCCGCGCGCCTGAACCGCGCCATTGCCGCCGTCGAGGCCGTTGAGCCGCTGGCCAAGCTGAATGGCGCCACCGGCAACTACAACGCCCACCTGTCGGCTTACCCGGAAATCGATTGGCCCGCCTTCAGCCAGCGCGTGCTGGCTGGCCTGGGCCTGACCCAGAACCGCCACACCATCCAGATCGAACCGCATGACTGGATGTCGGCCCTGTTTGACGCCATCACGCGCGCCAACATCATCGTGCTCGACCTGGACCGCGACATCTGGGGCTACGTGGCGCTGGGCTACTTCAAACAGCGCCTGAAGGAAGGCGAGGTCGGTTCGTCGACCATGCCGCACAAGGTCAACCCGATCGACTTCGAAAACTCCGAAGGCAACCTGGGCCTGGCCAACGCCGTGCTGCGCCACCTGGCCGACAAGCTGCCGATCTCCCGCTGGCAGCGTGACCTGACCGACTCCACCGTGCTGCGCAACCTGGGCGTGGGTCTGGGCTATTGCCTGGTAGCGTGGGATGCCTGCATGCGCGGCCTGGGCAAGCTGGAAGTGAACACGGCCGCTATCGATGCCGACATCGACGCTTGCTGGGAAGTGCTAGCAGAACCGGTGCAAACCGTGATGCGCCGCTACGGCCTGCCGCAGCCCTACGAGCAACTCAAGGCCTTGACCCGCGGCAAGGGCATCACCGAAGAAGCCCTGCGCGAGTTCATCCAGGGTCTGGCGCTGCCGGAAGAGCCCAAGGCGCGCCTGTTGGCAATGACACCTCGGTCATACATCGGGCTGGCCGCGAAGCTGGCCCGGGCGGTATAGTCGCCATGCCGCGCGCGTCATGCGCGCGGCATTCTTGTTGCACTTACGGGAGATTGCAATGCAAAAGTTGTCCACGCTTGCCGCGTTGGCCTGTATGACCGTGGCGCCGTTGCTCGCGACGACCGCCTCGGCGCAGTTCGCCAAGCCTGAAGACGCCGTCAAGTACCGCCAGTCGGCACTGACGCTGATGGCCTCGCACTTTGGTCGCATGGCGCCGGTGGTCAAGGGGCAGGCGCCGTACGATGCTGCGCAGATCAAGGCCAACGTCGAGGTCTTGAAGACCTTGTCGGCGCTGCCCTGGGCGGCTTTCGGGCCGGGTACGGAAGGCGGCGACGCGCGCCCCGAAATCTGGAGCGATGCCGCGGGCTTCAAGCAAAAGCAGCAAGCCTTCCAGGACAATATCGTGAAGCTGTCGGCCGCCGCTGATTCCGGCGATCTCGACAAGCTGCGGGCTGCCTTCGGCGACGTGGGCGCCAGCTGCAAGTCCTGTCACGACTCCTACCGCAAGAAGAAGTAAGGTCCTGCCGTCCGCGGGCGGCATTGATACTTGCCACGTAAAAGCCCTTCGATGGTTCGAAGGGCTTTTTTGTTCTTGGCCTGCCGTATCGGTGCGTGGCGGATTACGAAAAAGACATGTCGGCGACGACTTCGATTGACCGTATCCACAACACCAGGCCCGTTACGCAGGCGCCCAGCAGCAGGGCGCGCAACCACACGGCGATGCCGTCCTGCGCGGGCGGGGTGCCGGCGGGCAGGTCCTTGGCGTCGACATCGCCCGTGATGATGGCCCGCACCAGGCGCTTGCGGCGCACCAGGGCGTACCAGGCGACTGCCAGAAGGTGCAGTGCGATCAGGGCGATGATGACCCATTCGTTCAGCTTGTGCCACGAGGTCAGCGCCCCGGAGGTGGCCGCGCTGACATAACCGAACAGCGGTCCTTGCGTCATGATGTCGTCGGTGGTGAACAGGCCGCTGACGGCTTGAAAACCGACGGCCAGCAGCAGCGCCAATACCGACAGTGCGCCCAGCGGATTGTGGCCGGCGGGCGCGGCGGCGCCCTTGAGGTATTTGGCCACCGCGCCCGGGCCGCGCACGAAGGTCGCGAAGCGGGCGTAGCGCGGGCCGACGATGCCCCACAAGAGGCGGAAGATGATCAGCCCCAACGCCGTACAGCCAAAGCGCACGTGCCAGTCCATATACAGGCCGCCCAGCTTGACGCTGACGAACGCGCCGACGATACAGACGACAAGTGCCCAGTGAAAGAGTCGGGTGGGAAGGTCCCAGATGCGTACCGCGAGTCGGTTGTTCTGCATGGTGAGATGGCCAAGGCTGCGTTGCGAGCGACTTTATCACGTCAAAATGAAATCGCCGCGCACCAGGCGCGGCGAGGCTTCAAGCGAAATCGGCGCCAGGCGCCGATGGGCTCAGTACGAAGCGTTGCGCACCGATTCGATGCGATGCACATGTTCGTGGCGGAAACGGATCCGCTGGCCGGGGGCCTTCTGCGAGGTATTGCCGCAAGCCACGACTTCCGTCGTGTAGGTGGTCGTGCCGTTGATCGGCGCGTTGAAAATGACCGTTGCACGGATGGCCGGGCCGTTGGCCGGTTGCAGATGAACGATGTCGCCGATATGGATCGGGGTGTTGTCCAGCGTCGTGTGAGCGGGGCGGCGGATCAGGTCCGAGGTGGTGAAACGAGTATTCATGGTGTGTGTTCTCTTAAGTTCTAGTTATTAGAAAAGCTGCGTGTTGCGCATGCTGCGAAGGGCGGACGTACCAAAAGCGCCTCGCGTCCTCGCGGTTGCCTGTCACCGGGTTTTTCAGACAGGCCAAGCATGACACTAACGCATAAGTGTTGCCGTCAGTTTGCGCATTCTCATGTTTTTTGCGTGCGCGCGTAACGGGGTGGTGCAGCCGATGCCATCAGTCAGTCCAGGACGGTATCGGTTCGGGCTTAAGTGGCGTGCGTGCGGTAGCAGGCGGCCTTCAGGCCCGAGGGGTCGCTCAGAGTGGGTTGGCTCTGGCGGTTTCTGTGCGGCTGCCGTCGTGGTTACGACTTGGGCTGCAACGTGTTTTGTTGCTCGTTTTTAAACTTCATTCCAAACCGGACTGGCGGGATGGTGAAGAGGTGCTTGGCTGTTGCCGTGCTTTCCAGGCGGAGGGCCGACGATTTGCGTTTTCGCGTTATGGGTTTTCGCAAACCGGATCGAAATTCCGGGTAGTTGGCAGGCTGCTGGGGTAGCGCGCTTGTTGTGGCGCGGTGAATCCGGTTCACCAGAATCAAGCCAGCTTTTTGGATCAACTTTTTGAATGTTTCCGGCCTATTTATTCTGGGAAATATGGGGGCGCAGAAAATATTAGCTGTCGATAGTATCGCAAACGAAAAGCGGCCGCAAGTGTTTTTTATAAGCAGGTGGCAAGGCCGCCGTTCTGCTTAGTGCTCTGCCGAGCGGGCTTGGCGCTGGGCCTCGATGATCAGGCCTTCGAGTTGGGGGGACATCCGCAATGCCACCTGCGCGCCCATGGATCCGTCCGGCTGGCGCTCGGTTTCCAGCGCCAGACCAATGTGTTCATCATTGAACGCATCCGGCGCGGCTTCAATCTCGACGTAGCGCGCAAGCAAGGCGTCAACCGCCTTTTGAGCGTCGGCCAGGGCCTCGTCCGACAATTGGCCCTGTCCCAGGTATTGATTCACAACGCGCGCCAGGTCGTTCATGAAGAACAGCAGGGCGGCCGCGCCGCGGCAATCAGGCTGGGTGAATCCCCAGGGGGCGGAAGTGGCGTGTTGAGTCATGGGCAAAGCCGTGTGGGGTTGCGAGCGGCCGGGGCCGGAATCCGGCATTTTAAAGGATGGGAATAAGGGCGAAGCCCATTCGAAATCGGGCATGCCATAGGGCATACTTTCGACCCTGATGATCCGACCCGCCCAACCTTGCGACCTGGCCTGCCTGGCCGATGTCGAACGCTCCGCCGCGCAACGCTTTCACGGCACCCCGATGGCGTGGGCCGCCGACGGGGACCCGCTGCCGTTGGCGGACCTGGTTGCGGCCCACGCCGCCGGCCTGCTGTGGGTGGCGCTGCGTGATGACGGGCAGGTATGCGGTTTTGCGCTGGCTCAGCCCATGGATGGGGATCTGTTCCTGGTTGAAATGTCGGTGGCCTTGCCCTCGCAGGGGCGGGGCTTGGGTCGAGGCTTGATGCAGGCGGTGCTGGGCCACGCGCGGGCGGCTGGGCGCTACGGGGCCGTCGTCCTGACCACAGATCGCGAATTGCCCTGGAATGGGCCGTTTTACCGACGGCTCGGTTTCCGCGAGTTCGCGCCGCCGTATTCGCCCGGCCTACAGCGGCGCGTCCAGGCGGAGGCCGACGCGGGCTTTGACCCGCGGCGGCGCTGCGCCATGAGGTATCCGCTGCCGCCTTGAACAAGGCGAAACAAGACCCGCCCTGTGTCAACTCGCTTCGATCGCAACAAAATCCGCCCGAGGGCGGTCCTACTCGGACGCTTCGGGATAATCTGCGCACTGGCGTCCGCTATTGACGGGGGCGGGCGCCAACCGGTTCATCAACCCGCTGGAGGATACGCATGTCACTGTGGCGAGCCAGCCTGACGGGGCTGGCGATGGCTTCGATGCTGTTCGTGACGGCCTGCGTCAACAAAGAACCGCAAGAGCGCGCGGCATTCATCCAGTTGCTGCAAGCGCGGATGAACAGCAATGTGCTGCTGCCGATTGCCGCGTTGAGCAAGGTCGAAAAAGAGGCGCTGGGCGACTACGCCGATGCCTACGAAGTCATTACCGATTTCCAGCAGGAAATGGCCGAGTCGGCCCGTGCGATGCGCGACGTGCTGGCGCTTGAGACGATTCGTTCGGTGGGTGACATCGTCGAGCGCAAGTCCGGTTTTGAAGCCGCGCGCAAAACGCTCGCGGAAAGCGCGGCCAAGCTGCAGGAGGCGCGTGAAACAGCGGACAAGGCGCGGGCAGAACTGCAATTGCCGGCTGATCTGGCGCCTGTCTACGATGGCGTGTATGACGAATCTGTCTCCGGGCCCGCCCTTGAACTCATGCGGGCAGCCTCAAGCATGGACTCGGTTGCACGCGATGCCCTGGGTATCGCGGACCTGGTGTCGGCCAATGCCGAAGAAATACAGTTGGTTGACGGTCAGACGCGTGTCGCCACGCCCACGCTGCAACACGAATTGAATCTGCGCTTGCAGGGCCTGAATGCACAGGCGGACGAGCTTGCACAAGCGCGACAGACCATCCTGCTTGCCGCGGGTGGTGGAGCCTGAACCGGCGCGCGCGAACAGGCTAAGTACAATGCGGGTCTCGCGGCGTTTGCCGTGCCTGGAACGAAATATGAGCCAATCCTCCAGCTTGCACTTCAGAACCTTTCTGCTCCTGCTCGTGGTGGTCTCCATCGCGTTCGGCTGGCTTTTGTGGCCTTTCTATGGCGCGGTTTTCTGGGGCGCCATTCTTGCCATCATCTTTGGACCCTTGCAGCGCCGACTGGCCAAGCGCATGGGGGGGCGGCGTAATCTGGCCGCGCTGATCACCTTGCTGGGGGTATTGCTGCTGGTCATTCTGCCGTTGGTGCTGATTAGTGGATCGCTGGTGCGCGAAGGTGCAAACCTGTACCAAAGCATCAAGTCGGGCGAACTGAATTTCGGTCTGTATTTTCAGCAGGCGATGGCGGCCTTGCCGCCGTCGGTGCATGATGTGCTGGCGCGGTTCGACCTGGCCGACATTCCCAGCCTTCAGGAAAAGCTCAGCGCGGGGGCGATGCAGGCCAGTCAGTTCCTGGCGACGCAGGCCTTAAGCATCGGGCAAGACACGTTCCAGTTCATGATCAGCTTCGGCATCATGCTGTATCTGCTGTTTTTCCTGCTGCGTGACGGGCCCGAGCTGTCGGCTCGTATCAAGCGCGCGATGCCCTTGAGCGATGGGCACAAGCAACATCTGTTTCGCAAGTTCACCACCGTTGTGCGGGCCACCGTGAAGGGCAACGTCGCGGTGGCGGCGGTGCAGGGTGCACTGGGCGGCATCATCTTTTCGATCTTGTCGATCCAGGGGGCGCTGTTGTGGGGCGTGATCATGGGCTTCCTGTCGCTGCTGCCTGCCGTGGGGGCCGGCCTGATCTGGGTGCCTGTCGCGGTCTACTTCCTGCTGACGGGCGCCGTGGTCAAGGGCGCGGTGCTGATCGCGTTTGGCGTGCTGGTCATCGGCATGGTCGACAACGTGCTGCGCCCGATCCTGGTGGGCAAGGACACCAAGATGCCCGACTACGTGATTCTGATTTCCACGCTGGGCGGCATGGCGCTATTCGGCCTGAACGGCTTTGTGATCGGGCCGCTGATCGCCGCGCTGTTCATGGCGAGCTGGGATCTTTTCTCGCAGACTTCCGACGGCATGATCGAACAGAAGGAAGCGCCCCCAGTGTCGCGCAAATAACGATGCCGGGGTCTGCGCGCCTGCGCTGGATCAGCGCAGGCGCAGCAACTGGTCGCCGATGACCAGATCGCGTTCAGTGCGCGGCTGCGTCCGCACCAGCCCTTGCCGCAAGGCTTCCCCGATGTCGTCCACGCCCGTCATGTCGTCCATGGGCTGCTGGAAACTTTCTGCGCGCAGATAGCCCAGGTGGCGCCATTGGCCGCCGGCGGCCGGCGTAAACGCAATGAACCATTCACGCGTTCGGTGTGCGCCACTGCGTTGCGGCGCCACGTACAGGATGAGTTCGTCCTGGTCGTCGCCTGTCAGGTCAGCGAAGATCACCTGGCAGCGTTGCGTCGGCGGTGCTGCATCGGCTGGCGGGTCTGTCGGCGCGTCCGCCTGCGCATCTGCCGATATGGCGCACCCCCGTGCCTCATTGGGAAATTCGGCCCGCAGAAGGCGCCACCATGCCACGGGAACGTCATGTCCGGCAGGCGTGCTTGCCAGCGGCGGCGGGCTGACGGGCGGCGGATCCGCTGCGTCGTTCCGCGACTCGTCCCAGTTGAAATAGCTGCCCTTCAGGGTTTCAGCCGCGGCCACGGCAATCCGGGGATCCCGCGCATTGGCGGCGCCATCGGCCAGGCGCCGCAGCGCGTCTTGCCCCCATCGTCCGTAGTCTTTTCCCATGGCGTAAAAACTGAAATCCTGGGGGTCTTTGCGCCCGTCGACCAGGCGTTGAAACTGGCTTTCAGCGGTCAGCCGCATGGGGTTGGCAAGCGGCGTGTTGAACGCCAACAGCAGCGCCAGTATGGCGAAGGCGGCGGCCAGATTGGTGGCCGCCAGCGCTGCATGGTCATGCCTGGGCCGCAAGGCCGCCCAGGCATAGCCGGCGCCATACAGCACCAGTACCACGCCGCTGCCCACGCCCCAGGCGCGCAGCACTGTCCAGCCGTACTGATCCACACGGACCACCGCGCCGTACAGCGCGACGGCCGCCAGGGGCAACAGGCACACCATTGCCCAGCGCAGGGCCCGACGCAGGCGCGGGCCGAACGGGGCGGCATTCGGGCTGTCTTGCCAGGCGGCGTTGATCAGCTTGATCCATACCAGCGAAAACGCAATCAACGCGCCCGCGGATAACTGCACCGCCTGCAAGTCCAACGCCAGCCGCGCCGCCAATGCAACGGTGAAGGCCAAGCCCACCAGCGTGACCAGCGGCAGCAGCCAAGCGTTCAACGTCAGCCAGGATCGCTGCAGCGTGTCCGTCAGCGCGGGGCGGCGGCGCACGCCGACGAGGCAGGCGGCCAGGATTATCGGCCAGACGGCAAGGCGGAATGTCGCGTCTTCAACAAGCCTGCGGACAAGCCGGATTCCAATCATGTCGAACATGGCGCCCGCCGCCGCCAGCAACAGGCAGACGCACGACGCCAGGCACAGGCTCAGGCCAAGATGGACGGTGTTGCGCCACGCCGCACGGAACACGGCGGGGTAATTCCACTGTGCCCGGCGTGTGTTCAGCGCCTGCACCAGCGGCAGCAGCACAAATCCGGCGATGCCGGTCAACAGCAATGGCATCGCGGCATCGCCGCGGCTTAGCCATCCTCCGCGTTCGTTGGGCAGCGCGCCATAGGCCGCCGTCAGGCCATAGGCCGTGGCGGCCGGCAGCAGCAGGCCATAAATGAACAGCGCGGCCAGCCAGCGCCGGGTGCTTTGCATGCCCGACAGCAGGGCGCCGGCAAGCGGCGTCAACGCCAGCCACTGCAGCAGGAAGTACAGGGCAAAGGGTCTGCCCCAAGGCCACGCTCGATGCGCCATCAGTTCGTGCAGGCATACGCCAAGCAGGGCGGCGATGGCGCCATAGATCAGCACGGTCCTGTCGGCCGCATCCAACGGTCCGGCGACGGTTTTTTTCAGGGACGGATTCTTCATGCCGCGGATAGTAGCAATTTGGCGTCTTCGTGCGTTTCGGCGGCGAGGCGCGTGCGATGAAATTGTCGTCCGGCCGCTGATTTCGGAGTAAATTGGGGACGCGATACAGCCCGCCGAAAGGCGCGATAGCGCCTGCAAAAGGCGTCTGTGCATGGATTGTGCGGTTGCGGGGTTCTGCAATAATTTCTGAATTTCATCCCGCCCGGAGGCATCACCGGGGCAGGACGTATCGGGAGGCGCATGGGTCCAAGGGGGAAAGCGATGGCTGACGGCGAAAGCCTGCCTGGCGTGAGGGCGCGTCCTCAACACCGGTATTCCATGCGGACCGGTTTGCTCATCCTGGTGTTCGCCTGTATTTCTCCCGCGCTGGTCGTGGCGTCGATCGCGGTGTACGAAAGCTACGTTGTCCAGAAAGATCGGATTTTCCGCGACACGGTTTTCCTGGCACGCAACCTGACCTCTGTGCTTGACCGCGAGCTTACTGGAGTTGAAGCCGGGGTTCAGATGCTGGCATCGTCGCCAGACCTGCTGAGCGGCGATCTGGCCAGCTTCCATCAGCGCGCCCGGGATTCCGTGCGCTTCCAGATCGTGGACAGCTATGTCCTCACTGATGGGGAAGGGCGTCAGATCATCAACACCTTGGTGCCCTATGGATCAGCGTTGCCGCGCAGCGGTGCGCCACAAGCCCTGCGCCAAGTGTTCATTACACGGCAGCCAGTGCTGACGGGCTTGTTCATGGGCGGGGTCACCAAACGGCCGACCATTGCCATGGGCGTGCCCGTGGTGCGCGGCGATAGCGTCATCTACAGCTTGAATGTGGGCTTGTCTCCGGACCGCATCGGCAGCGCGCTGGGCCGGCACGCCTTGCCGGAAGGCTGGGTGGCGGCTGTGCTGGACGAATCCGGCACCATCATCGCCCGCACCGGCGACAGCTCACGGTTTGTCGGGCAAAAGGCCGTGCCTTCCTTGGTGCAGGCGATACAGCGCGAAAGCGAAGGCGCTTTTGAATCGGTCACCAAAGAGGGCACGCCCGTCTATACGGCATTCAGCCGCTCGGCGTTGTCAGGGTGGACGGTTGCCGCCGGGGCGCCCATCAGCCTGGTGACGACGAACCTGTACCGCTCCATCGGCTGGGTGGCGCTGGGCACCTTGATTGCGTTCGGCCTGGGCCTGTGGCTGGCCTTGCGCCTGGCCAACCGGCTGACCTCGGCGGTGCAAGGGCTGGTGGGGCCGGCGCTGGCGCTCGGTGAAGGGCGCACCGTTGAGCTGGCCGGCACCAGCGTCAAAGAGGCCGAAGAAGTGGGCACCGCGTTGTTGCAGGCGTCGCGCATGCTGGCGCATGCCCAGCACCTGGCGCACTACGATCCCTTGACCGGTTTGTGCAACCGCGTGCTGTTCGGAGAACTTGTCCTGCGCGAACTGTCCATGGCGCAGCGCAGTGGCGATTCCTTCGCCATCCTTGCCATTGATCTGGACGGATTCAAGGCGGTCAACGATCTGCATGGTCATGCCGCGGGCGACACCGTGCTGAAGGAAGCCGCGGACAGGATGGCGCGGGCCATCCGCGTGTCTGACGTCGCGGCCCGCTTGGGGGGCGACGAATTCGCCGTGCTGTTGATGGGCGTGGGCCAAGCGCAGGCGCAGCCGGTGGCCGAGGCCTTGGTGGACAGCCTGTCGCTACCCTATCCAGGAATTCGCGTGGCCGTATCGGCAAGTGTCGGCATTGCCGTGTATCCCGACTCTGGCATCACGATGCTGCAATTGCTGGAGCGCGCCGACGTCGCGCTGTACAAGGCCAAGGCGGAAGGCAAGCGGCGGGTGGCGTCGGACGTGTGATGGCGCGTACTACCGTGTTCACGTATCGGGCTGCGGTGCTTGCTGAGGCGCAAGCGCCGTCAGGACCTCGCCAGAGGTCAAGCGATATCGCCGTTCGCCCAGGGCGATCACGCCTTCTCCGTCCGACGTTCTGAGAATGTAGCGGGAGTCCGCCAGCGGCACAGGGCTGGACGGACCCCGGTCGTTCGCCTGCAAGAAAACCTCTATCCGGTACAACCTGCCCGATTCCGTGCTGGCAAGCACATCGCTCAATCTACGTATGGAAATGGCCATGCGGCTGATACTCCCTCTTGATTGATGTTTCAGTGGGTCTGTCGCGTTTCCCTGCGCGGACGCCTCGATACCAAGGCTGGTCACTACGATAACGATAGGTTTTCGCTACACTGCCCGCCTGTTGCCGCGCCAGGGCGGGCATCAAGCCAATAAGCGAACACGTTCATGCGATCTTTTTCCGGCCGGCATGCGGCCACTCTCTGCGGTCTGCTGGCGATCCTGCTTTGGGGCACGGTCGTTGGACTGATTCGCGGCATCAGCGAGAGTTTTGGCGCCATCGGCGGCGCCGCGCTCATTTATACGGTAGGTTCGGTATTCCTTGTGTGTCTGCTCGGGTTTCCGGCGTTGCGGAGTTTCCCGCGTCGTTATCTCATGGTGGGCAGCCTGCTGTTTGTCACTTACGAAATCTGTCTGTCGCTGTCGCTGGGCTTTGCCATCGACCGGGAGCAGGCCATCGAGCTGGGCATCGTCAATTACCTGTGGCCCTGCCTGACTGTGTTGTTGGCCATCGTGTTCAACGGCCAGCGCGCCAACGCCTGGGTGTTGCCGGGAATAGCGCTGTCGGTATGCGGCATTGCCTGGGTCGTGGGCGGATCGGGCCTGTCCTGGGAACGCACCGTCGCAAACATATCCAGTAATCCTCTCAGCTACGGATTGGCATTCGGCGGCGCCATTATCTGGGCCGTATATTGCAATGTGACCAAGCGATTCGCCGATGGAAAAAACGGCGTGGCTTTATTTTTCATGCTGACCGCGGCGGCATTGTGGGCAAAGTACTTTTTCAGCGCTGAACCGCCATTGACGTTTACCGGCCCGGCCACGCTGGAGCTATGCCTGACCAGCGGTGCGATGGCAGCCGGTTATGCGCTGTGGAACGTGGGCCTACTGAAGGGCAACCTGACTTTGCTGGCGACGGCGTCCTATTTCACCCCGGTGCTTTCCACCTTCTTTGCCGCCATATGGCTATCTACCCGCTTGACGGCTTCATTCTGGCAAGGCGTGGCCATGGTCACCGCCGGTTCCTTGCTGTGTTGGGTGGCCACAAGAACCAAATCCGCCCGGGGCGATTAGCCCGGGGCGGCTAAAACGCTGGGGCAGAACTATCAGTCGATCAGCATGGACTGCGCGACCGCATAGCCCAGCGGAATCAATAACAGCGACGCAAAGGTTGAACTGACAATCGCCGCCGATATCTTCAGCCAGGGCTCTGGCCCCGCGCTTCGAATCGTTTGAATCACCAATCCGACGATACCCATAACCATCAAACAGCTGATTACCACTGCTACGTAAGTCATGTTGTCTCCGTCCTCGCCTGATTAAAGGGATTCGGCGCCGCGTTGCGCGGTCTAGATGTGTGTACTGATTGTGCGCCTGTATTCGCAGAGTTGTCCCTAGGGTTTTCCTGGCACAAATGTGGCGGTGTGGTGTTTTTGCCGCGCGCCTTGCAGCATGAATCCATGTGCGCGCGCAACATTTCAAACAGCGTGCGAAAGCGCGTTTAAGGCAAGTCCGATTGCGCTACGATGGGCGCATATCTCCACGGAAAATCCGAAACATGACGCAGAAATTGCGCCCCGGCACGCGTGCCACCCTTCAAGTCAGGCAACTCTTGCCGGGAGAGTTTGCGTGGATCATTACCTTGCTTGATCCCGAAAGCGGCAATGTGCACAGCACCAATTATTCTGAAAAGCGCTACGGCAGCCAGGATGAAGCATCGGCTGCGGGCAAGGCCGCCGTCGTGGAATTTCTGGGCGCCGGTGAAAAAAATGGCTTGGTGGTGGCCAAAGACGGCAAGCTCAAGCCCTGACCCTGCCCGGTCGCCCGCGTTTTACGAACAAGCCCTCGCAAGAGGGCTTTTTGCTGGGCGCGGCCAGGCCGGGGCTTGGGTGGGCACGGCAATTGCTGTAGCGGTGGCGGCGCGCTTGGCGCCGCCAGAGGAGAACAAGCCATGTCCCAAATCCCGCATCGAGAGCCCGGCCTGCCGGACGATCTGCCGCCGGACGATCCGTCATTGCCCGGCAATCTGCCGCCCGATGATCCGCTGCCGGACCCCAATCAACCGCCCGACGACCCGCCGCTTGTTGATCCGACGCCGCCGGCGCCGGATCCCCGTTTGCCGGGAACGATAGATCTGGCTTGATTGCCGGTTTGCGTGGTTCGAAAACCTTAAAAGGAGACTGTCACATGCGTTCCATTCTGTTGTGGCTGCTCGGCGTGCCCATTCCCATCATCATCCTGCTGGCGCTTTTCTGGCATTGACGCCGGGCTTGGGGTTGCGGTGCCGTTCGGGATTGCCCCTTCGGTATTGCGCCCGCCGACGTCACAAAACAATGAACAAGGAATCACCATGGAAAACGCATCATCTTCAAGCCTGGCCCACGGCGGCGCCATTCCGCCGCGCGAGTCCGCCATATCGGCGGTGTCTTGGGCGGCGGTGTTTGCTGGCGCCGTGATCGCGGCGGCGCTCTCGCTGGCGTTGTTTGCGGGGGGAACCGGCCTGGGCTTTCTATCGGTTTCACCGTGGGGCGATGAGGGGATGTCGGCGCCTGCCGTCGGCATCGGCATCATTGCGTGGATGTTGTTCACGCAGATCATTTCCTACGGCATCGGTGGCTACGTGGCCGGGCGTTTGCGCACGAAGTGGGTGGATGTGCATTCGGACGAGATCTATTTCCGCGATACCGCGCATGGCTTTTTAGTGTGGGCCTTGAGTGCTGTCGTTAGCGCGGCGCTGCTGGGTTCCGCGCTGGCAACGCTGGCGTCCGGTGCGGCGAAAGCGGGGGCTTCGGTGGCGGCAGGCGCCAGCACGGCAATCATGGCAACGGCGGCGGCCGGGGCGGCGGGCGCCAGTGGCGGCGGCATGGACCGCGCCACCGACTACTTCACCGATACCTTGCTGCGCTCGGATCGGCCCGAGGCGGCGGGCGACCGTGGCGCGGCCCGCGCGGAAGTCGGCCGCATCGTCGCCATGAGCCTGGCGCGCGGAGAGATGACGCCCGAAGACCGCGACTACGTGACCAAGGTGGTGGCCGCGCAAACCGGCCAGGATCCCGCCGTTGCGCAGCGCCGCGTTGAGCAGACCATCGCCAACGCCAAGAAGGCGGCCGAAGAGGCCAAGCAAACAGCCAAGGAAGCGGCCGATCAGGCCCGCAAAGCCGCCGCCGCGTTCGCGCTGTGGGGGTTTGCATCCATGCTGATCGGCGCGTTCGTCGCAAGCCTGGCCGCAACCTGGGGTGGCAAACGCCGCGATACCCTGCGCACGCTGTAGGCGCGCGCAACGCAAAAGGCCCTCACCGAAGTGAGGGCCTTTCTAAATCTTGGTGGCGCATCCCTGATTCGAACAGGGGACCTGCGGATTATGATTCCGTCGCTCTAACCGGCTGAGCTAATGCGCCAATCCTTGTTCGTCATTCAGTGCTGCCTCTGCCTATAGCTTTGGTTTTTCAGCTATTAACTTTTCAGTTTTTAGCTTTATTCCGCTGCTTTATTCAGTAGCGCTGATCAACGAAGAACGAAATTCTAGCATGAAACTTTTTTTGTTTGCAAGCGGGCTTGCTGCAAAAAAACAGGAAGTGATTCACACGTCCCGAGCCAGGCGGATTCCCGAAAACTGCCAGCGGGCTTCGGGTGGGAAGAAATTGCGATAGCTCGCGCGGACGTGATCGCGCGGCGTGGCGCATGAGCCGCCCCGCAGTACGTACTGGTTGCACATGAACTTGCCGTTGTATTCGCCGACGGCGCCAGCATCAGGCTTGTAGCCTGGATAGGCGTCGTAGGCACTGGACGTCCATTCCCAGGTGTCGCCGAATAGTTGGACGGGGCCGCCCGAGCCGTTGCGCGCGGGCGCCGGGCGCGGATCCAGGTGCCCGTTTTCAAGCATGTTGGCGCGGCCAGGGAAGGCGGGGTCCGCCAGTTGCCGGGCCGCATGTTCCCATTCCGCTTCGCGCGGCAGGCGTACGCGCGCCCAGCGTGCGTAGGCGTCGGCTTCGAAGTAGCTCACATGGGTGACTGGCGCCTGCAGTTCCAGTTCATGCATGCCGCGCAGCGTGAAGACGCGCCAGTCGTCGCGCTGACCTTCCCAATAAAGCGGCGCGCGCCAACCTTCGGCGCAAACGCGGTCCCAGCCGGCGGACAACCACAGCTCGGGCCGCTTGTAGCCGCCGTCCTGGATGAACGCCAGGAATTCGTGTTGTGTCACAAGCCGGTCGGCCAGATAAAACGGCGCCAGCAACACTTCATGGGCGGGCCCTTCGTTGTCGAAGCCGAAGCCCTTGCCGTCGTGGCCGATGCGTGTGATGCCGCCGCCATAACGGGTCCAGCCGGCTGGCGTTGCGGGCGGCAGCGCCGGTGCGCCCGACGCCACGTAGGCGGGCTTGAGCGGGTTGAAGGACAGCATGTGCTTCACATCGGTAAGAATCAGTTCCTGATGTTGCTGCTCGTGGTTCAGGCCCAGTTCCAGCAAGGCGTCGAAGGCCGGGTCGTTTCCGCCTAAGCGCGAGATCAGGTCGTGCATGGCGGCGTCCACATGCTGGCGGTACTGCTGCACCTCGGCAAGCGTCGGCCGCGACAGCAGGCCGCGCTGGGGGCGCGGATGCTTGGCGCCGATGGCGTTGTAGTACGAGTTGAACAGCATGCGGTACTGCGGGTGGAAGGCGGTATAGGCAGGGTGGAAGTGCGTCAGTAAAAAAGTCTCGAAGAACCAGGTGGTGTGCGCCAGATGCCATTTGACGGGGCTACAGTCCGGCATGGATTGCACCTGGCAATCTTCCGGGCTTAGCGGCGCGGCAAGCGCCGTGCTGGTAGAACGCACGGCGTCGTAGCGATCGTGCTGGCCGGCCTGCCCGCCAGCGTAGGGTCCGGTGGCGGGGTGAGTCAGCAGGCAGGCAGGTTCCATGGCGATCCTCCAGTGGCGTTGAGGGGAAAGCGCGCGTCAGGCGCGGGCGCTGAAAACCGAAAACCAGCCGCGTGAGTCCGACCAGTGGGCAATGTCGTGAAAGCCGGCGCGTTGCAGCAGGTCCGCGAACGCTTGCGGCGTGAATTTGTAGGAATTTTCGGTATGGATGCGTTCGCCAGCACGGAATTCGCGCTCGCCCCCGGGCCAGCTCACGCATACGTCGCGCAAGGCTTCCAGGTGCATCTCCACGCGCGACCGCGCGCTGTTGAAGAGCGCCAGGTGGCGCCAGTCCGGAACGTCGAAATCGGCATCCAACACGGTGTTGACATGCCGCAGCAGATTCAGATTGAACGCGGCGGTAAGGTGCAACGCGTCGTCGTAGGCGGGCTCCAGCACTTGCTTGGGCTTGACGCGGTCCACCCCCAGCAACAGGCCGCCGCCCTCACATTGCGCGCGGATGCGCTGCAGCATGGCGTGCGCATCTTCAGGGCTGAGGTTGCCAATGCTGGAACCGGGATAGAAAAACAGCCGCTGCGCGTCGGGTATGCCGTCCGGCAGGGCCAGCGCTTGCGAAAAATCCTGGCCGACCGGGGTGACGTTCAATTCCGGGTACGACAGCCGCAGCCGTTCGACGGCGGTCTGCAGGTAGTCGACCGAAATGTCGATCGGAATGTAATGCTGAGGCTTCAGGCGGGCGAACAGGCGCTCGGCCTTGACGCAATCGCCCGCGCCCAGGTCAATCATGGATTGCACCGGCCCGATGTGGCTCGCGATGGCTTGGCCATGGCGTTGAAAAATCTCGGCTTCGCAACGGGTGGGGTAGTACTCGGGCAGTTGGGTGATCGCGGTGAACAGCGAGGAGCCCAGCGCGTCGTACAGGTACTTGGGGTCGATATGAGCGGGGTCGTCCAGCAGGCCGTCGCGCAATTCGATCTGCTCTGGGCTGGGCGCCTGGGAACCGGACTCGAAAAAATCGGAGACGGCGTGGGCAAGCACTGCAGAAGGGGAAACCATGCGTTCATTCCTTTTTTCCGAGGCGGTTGAAGCGCATTGCAAGAGGGGTATTGTGGCGGCGAGGGGGGTTGCGGTGTCAAGCGCCAAGCCGCCGAATGCAATGGACTTTTACGAAATCGAAGCCGGGCCGAAAAACGGGGCCAAGCTTCTTGCGTCCTTACCAGCAAGTTCCGATCCGATCGTCCCCGCCGCTGAAATATCGAATTACGGCTGGTTGCGAAAGCTGGAGCGGCGGCGCCGAATGATCGGCACAATGCAGATCTGGTCAACAGGACGACATCCCAACGGGATGACGCCCCATGGGCCCAACATTTTCAAGGAGCGACTATGAATCGAAAGCACCAACGCGCCGAGATGGCTCTGCATCGCGATCGGGTCAACGACAGCTTCCGCGACCTGGTCGCCGGCACTGAAGATCTCTTGCGCTCGACGGCTTCCTACACGGGCTCCGAAATTGAATCCGCGCGCGCGCGCTTGAAGCAGCAACTGGCCGAAGCCCGCCACCATGCGGGCGATTGGGAAGGCGCGGCGCGCGAACGTGCGTATCGCGCCAAGGCCTACGCCGATGAATATGTGCATGAAAACGCCTGGAAGTCGGTGGGCGTGGCAGCGCTGTTGGGCGCTGTGCTGGGGTGCCTGGTGGCAAGCGGCCGGCGTTAAATCGGGCTTCTCTTATGAGGCCGCCTCCGGCCCTGTGCCGGACAGAATTCGCGCCGGGCAAGCCTGCAAGCTTGTCCGGCGCGCGCCGTTGGGGGCGTGCGCTGTGGCTGATTTGCGCCGTCGCCATGGCGGCTGGCTGCGCCAGTGTGCCCGATGCGCGGGAGCGCCAGGCGCGCAAGGCGCAGGCCGGCCTGTCCGCCGATGCAGCGCGTGAAAGCTACCGCCGCGGGCATGGCATCGCGGCGGACCCCAACACCCCCAAAGATGATTTCCTGGCAAGGCACCTGGCGATGGAGCAGGCTGTCAGCGGCGCGCCTTTAGCGCCCGGCAACCGCGTCAAGCTGTTGGCTGACGGGCCCAGTACGTATCGCGCCATGCTGCAATCCATTGCGCAGGCTCGCCGCTACGTGCACATGGAAACCTATATCTTTGACGACGATGCGGAAGGCGCGCGCTTTGCCGAAGCCCTGATCGCCGCGCGCAACCGCGG
Organism: Achromobacter spanius; assembly: GCF_003994415.1. Lineage (NCBI taxonomy): Bacteria > Pseudomonadati > Pseudomonadota > Betaproteobacteria > Burkholderiales > Alcaligenaceae > Achromobacter > Achromobacter spanius. The sequence goes on from NZ_CP034689.1 coordinate 1,952,321, forward strand.
CGCCGAGGTTTCGTTGATGGTGGATGCGGTTGGCACCATCAAGACGCCCGATGCCTTGTTCCAACACCTGCGCGATGCGGGCGTGCAAGTGGCGGTGTTCAACCCCGTCAACCCGGCAGCCGCACGCGCGGGTTGGTCGCCGAACCAGCGCAACCATCGCAAGGTGCTGGTGGTGGACGGCAAGGTGGGCTACGTAGGCGGCATCAACGTCAGCAGTGTTTATGAATCGTCGCCAGGCTCGGCGTCGGGTTCCGGCCCAGGCGCGGGCGGCGGGGGCGGCGCAAAGGCAGACGACCAGAAGGCCACGGGCGATGCCAAGGTCGCGCCATGGCGCGATACGCATCTGCGCATTGAAGGGCCGGCGGTGGCGCAACTGGAGCAGGTGATCCAGGCGGGGTGGGCGTCGCAATCCGACGAACCCATCAAGGGCGGCGGCACCTATGTGGCGCCGCCCGTCGGGTCAACAACCGTGCGCATCCTTGCCAACCAGCCTGACCGCAGCGACGGCTATACCGTTTATCTGACCTTGATGTCCGCGTTCGAAAGCGCGCAGAAGTCGATCCACATCACCATGGCGTACTTTGTGCCCGATCCCGCCTTCATCGACGTGCTGTCGGCGGCCGCGCGGCGGGGGGTGGATGTGGTGTTGGTGCTGCCGGGGTTCAGCGATTCGTCGCTGGTCTTCCATGCAGGGCGTTCGCACTACACCGATCTGCTTGATGCCGGCGTAAAGCTCTATGAGCGGCGCGACGCCTTGCTGCATGCCAAGACGGCGGTGGTTGACGGCGTGTGGTCCACCGTGGGCTCCAGCAATATGGATTGGCGCAGCTTTGCCCTGAACTACGAGATCAACGCGGTGGTGCTGGGGCCGGAATTCGCCGCTGAAATGGAAGCCTTGTTCCAGCGCGACGTTGCTGACTCGGTGCCCATCACTCAGGATGAATGGGGCCAGCGAGGCATCGACGACCGCTTCATGGAAACCTTTTCGCGGATGTTCGAGCGCTGGTTGTAGCCGGCGCGTCGTCCATCCGCCCCAAGGGCCTGCGCGCTATGCGCGGTGTTCGGCCAGCGCCGTGGTGATGTCCTGCGTGGGCAGGAACGACTCGGCTTGCGCCATCGCCCAACCCACGCGGAATACCTGATGGCGGAATTCACCGCGCAGCAGCTCGCCCGGCGCCAATTCAGGAAACAACGCCGACAGCAGGCGAATTTCGCTCGACGAGATGCGGCGCGCGATGTGATGCGGGCGCAACTGGCCGGGGTGGGTCAAGCCGGCGGCGGCCAGAAGTTCGGCCAGCGCGTGCAGCGTATTGCGATGAAAGTCGGCCACGCGCTGGGCCTTGTCCGGCACCACCAGCGCGCGTTGCCGCAAGGGGTCTTGCGTGGTGACTCCCGTGGGGCATTTGCCGGTATGGCAAGCCTGCGCCTGAATGCAGCCGATGGCGAACATGAAGCCGCGCGCGGCATTGCACCAGTCAGCGCCCATGGCCATTACGCGCGCCATGTCGAACGCGGTGATGATCTTGCCCGATGCGCCCAGCTTGATGCGGTCGCGCAGGTTCACGCCGATCAGGGTGTTGTGCACCAGGCGCAGCGCTTCGCGCAGTGGTGTGCCCACGTGGTCCACGAATTCCACGGGCGCGGCACCCGTGCCGCCTTCCGCGCCATCGACCACGATGAAGTCCGGCGTGATTCCGGTTTCCAGCATGGCCTTGACGATGGCGAACCATTCCCACGGGTGACCCACGCAGAACTTGAAGCCCACCGGCTTGCCGCCCGACAATTCCCGCAACCGCGCCACGAACTTCATCAGCCCGATGGGCGTGTCAAAGGCCGAATGGCTGGCCGGGGAATTGCAGTCTTGCCAAGGAGCGACGCCGCGCGCCTCCGCGATTTCCAGCGTGACCTTGCTTGCGGGCAAGATGCCGCCATGGCCGGGTTTGGCGCCTTGGGACAGCTTGATTTCAATCATCTTCACCTGCGGCGTACAGGCATTCTTGACGAAGGCTTCTTCCGAAAAGGCGCCGTGTTCGTCGCGGCATCCGAAATAGCCCGAGCCGATGTTCCACACCAGGCCACCGCCAGGCTGGCGATGGTAGCGGCTGATGCCGCCTTCGCCAGTGTCGTGCGCGAAGTTGCCCTGGCGCGCGCCTTCGTTCAGGGCCAGCACGGCGTTGGCCGACAGTGCGCCGAAGCTCATGGCCGACACATTGAAGGCCGACATGGAATAGGGCTGCGTGCAATCGGGGCCGCCCACCGTCACGCGAAAATCGGTGTCGTTGATGTGCGAGGGCGACATGGAATGGTTGATCCACTCATAGCGGTCGCCATAAACATCTTCCTGCGTGCCGAACGGACGCTTGTCGACTTCGCGCTTGGCGCGTTGGTAAACGATCGAGCGTTGCGCGCGAGAGAACGGCGCCGCATGCGTATCGTCTTCCAGGAAATACTGGCGGATCTCTGGCCGAATGAACTCAAAGAGGAAACGCAGGTTGCCGATGACGGGGTAGTTGCGGCGGATGGCGTGGCGGGTCTGGATCAGGTCATACACGCCCAGCGCGCCCAGCATCGCCAGAGGAACGGCGGCCCACAGCCACCAGAGCGAACTTGTGAAAGCCAGGACGGCGGTGACGGCAGCGCCGGCCAGGGTCAACAAAAAGGCCGTGTAACGGCCAAGTATCCAACTCATGTTCCTCTCCGTGATGCGGAAATGCAGCAACCATACACCAGGCGGCCGTGACCAAAAAAGAAAGCCCCCTGAAAACAGGGGGCCGAGCGTGGAACACTGTTTTTCAGCAGTGGGCCATTAGCAAGCGGAAGCTGGCGGGGTTTTTTCGACCGCCAGGCCGAAGGCGGGGCGTAGCCGCACACCCAATGCACTGCCCGCGAAGGCGGCCGGCAGCCACAGCCAGGCGTGCAGGCTACCCGACAGGATGCCGCTGAAGTAGGCCCCGATATTGCAGCCGAAGGCCAGGCGCGCGCCATAACCCAGCAGCAGGCCGCCAATGACCGCAGCCGCCAGCGAGCGCGCCGGAACCTTCCATACCGGGGCAAACTTGCCCGCGGCGCTGGCCGCGGCCAGCGCGCCCAGCATCAAGCCGATGTCCATCACGGTGGTGACGTCCTGGCGCAGCGGAGCGACCAGCGACGGCTGCTTGGCCCAATAGGCCCAGCTTGCCACGTCACCGCTGACGGCATTCAAGGCCTTGGCGCCCCACAGGGCGAACGCCGACGTGATGCCCCAGGGGCGGCCAGCCAAGGCCAGCGTGGCGAAGTTCAGCACGACCAGCGCCACGCCGCCCCAGATCAGGGGCCACGGGCCTTGCAGCAAGGAGGCGGGGCGCGCCGTGCGCGACGCGAAGGAAATCACATGCCCGTGGCGGCGCTTTTCCAGGACGGTTGCGCCCCAGGCGATCAGCGCGAACACAGCCAGATTGGCGATCAGCGCGGGCGCCAGGCCCCAGGCCTTGATCAGCGAGGTGGGCGCCAACGCGGGCAGCGTGGACCACCAACTGTAGTTGGCGGTGCCGATGACCGAGCCTACGATAAAGAAAAGCAGCGTGACCAGCATGCGCGTATTGCCGCCCCCGGCCGCGAACAAGGTGCCCGACGCGCAGCCGCCGCCCAACTGCATGCCGATGCCAAAGAGAAACGCGCCCAGCAGCACCGACACGCCGGGCGGAGACACAAAACCCGTGACCGGCTGGCCAAACAGCGTGCCCGCCGCCAGGAAGGGGAAGAACAGCAGCACGCCCACACCCAGCATGAGCATCTGCGCGCGCAGGCCCGCGCTGCGGCGGTCGGACACAAAGACACGCCAGGCCTGCGTGAAGCCGAAAGAGGCGTGGTACAGCGTGATGCCCAAGAGCGCGCCGACGACCCACAGCGCACCTTGGCGCCAACTGACGGTTTGAAGTAGATACAGCGCCCCAGCCAGCAACAGCAGCAAGGCAATCCACAGCGGCTTGCGGTTGATCTGTAGCGGCGGCAGGGCCGAGGGCAGGGGCAGGGTCGAGGCGTTGGTGCTCATGGGGTATCCCGGTGGGATCGGATTCGTCAAAGCAAACGGGCGCAAGATAGGGCGCCCGTGGAGAAGGATGAAAGTTTACGGTGGTGGCTTAATTGCTCAAACCATCAATTAATGATTGGTTAATAGCAAAAAGTTATTAGCGGACACTGCGACCGAGATCCGCCGTATTCACTGCAAACGCCACACCAGCGCTGCCAGAGTCAAGAGCAAGACGGGAAGCGTCAACACGATGCCCACCTTGAAGTAATAACCCCAGGTGATGCGCAGCCCCTTGCGCGCCAGCACGTGCAGCCAGAGCAGGGTGGCCAGGCTGCCGATGGGCGTGATCTTCGGGCCCAGGTCGCTGCCGATGATGTTGGCGTAGATCATGGCGTCCTTCAGCGGGCCCGTGGCGCTGGTGTCGGCGATCGACAGCGCGCCCACCAGCACGGTGGGCAGGTTGTTCATGATGGACGACAGAAATGCCGTGATCAGGCCCGTGCCCATTGCCGCGCCCCATAAGCCATATTGGGCACACCAGTCCAGCACCCGGGCCAGATGCGCGGTCAGGCCGGCGTTGCGCAGGCCGTACACAACCAGGTACATGCCCAGCGAGAAGATCACGATGTGCCAGGGCGCTTCGCGCATGATCTTGCGCGTGCCCACGATGTGTTGGCGTCCCGCGATCAACAGCAGGCCCAGCGCGCCGGCCGCCGCGATGGCGCTGACCGGAACGCCCATCGGCTCCAGCACGAAGAACCCGGTCAGCAGCAGGCCCAGTACGATCCAGCCAGCGCGAAAGGTGATGGGATCCCGAATCGCCGAGGCGGGGGCGGGCAGTTGGCTGACGTCATAACGTGGCGGAATGCTCTTGCGAAAGAACAGCAGCAGCACCACCAGCGTGGAGCCCACCGCCATCAGATTGACCGGCAGCATCACCGAGGCGTATTCGCCAAAGCCGATGCCGAAGAAGTCGGCCGACACGATGTTCACCAGGTTCGACACGATCAGCGCGATGCTGCCGGTATCGGCGATGAAGCCCGCCGCCATCACGAAAGCCAGCGACGCGCCGGGCCCGAAACCCAGCGCCAGCAGCATTTCCATGACGATGGGCGTCAGGATCAGGGCCGCGCCGTCATTGGCGAACAATGCCGACACCGCGGCGCCCAGCAGCACGATCAGCACGAACAGCAGCCGTCCGCGTCCGCCGCCCCAACGCGCCACATGCAGCGCGGACCATTCGAAGAAGCCGGCTTCGTCCAGGATCAGGCTGGTGATGATGATGGCGATAAAGGTGGCGGTGGCGTTCCAGACGATGCGCCAGACATCCGCGATGTCGGCCACGTGGACCACGCCAGTCGCCAAGGCCAGGCCGGCGCCGATGACCGCGCTCCAGCCGATGGACAAGCCTCTTGGCTGCCAGATCACAAGCGTGATGGTCAGAATGAAAATGGCGGCGGCAAGCAGCATGACAGGCGATCAGGAAATAGGATGGGCGCTGATCCAGGCCACCAGCACGCTGACGGTGAGCACGGATGCAACGGTGGAAACAAGAATGGCGCGCGAGGTCACGCGGGCATCGCGCCCGTACATCTTCGCCAGCATGAAAGGGCCCGTGCCGATGGGCAGCGCGCTCATCAGCACGGCGGTCCAGGCCCACAGCGGTGGCATCGAAAACACGTAGAACGCCAGCACGGCGGTGACGGTGGGCTGCAGCAGCAGCTTGCCGACCACCAGGCGCAGTACGCCGGGGCCCGCGGTGGCGGTTTCCGTCTGCGCCAGGAACAAGCCGATGGTGACCAGCGCGCAGGGGCTGGCGGATGCGCCCAGCAGCGCAACGTAGCGGTCGATGCCGTCAGGCAGGGGCAGGCCCGTGGCCGCCCACGCCAGGCCGAGCACCGGCGCGGCCAGCAAGGGGTTGCGCATCAACGCGCGGCCAACCTTGAGCAGCGTGGCGGCGGCGTTGGGGGCTTGTTGCCGGTCGAATTCGATCAATGCGATGGCAAAGCCGAATAAAACACTGGCGGTCAGCAGTGTGGTGAACGCGGCGGGCGCCAGGCTTTCCGCGCCAAACAGCGCCACGCACAAGGGGATGCCCATATAGCCCGCATTGGCATAGGACGCCGCCAGGCCTTCGATGCTGCGGTCGGTCAGCGGGCGCCGTCCGCCACGGCCGGGCAGAAAAGACACCAGGAAGGTGACGGCAATGCCGCCGGCGAAGGCGGCCACAAAGCCCCAGTGCGCCATATGCGCCAGATCCACCTGCGTCATCGCGCGAAACAGCAGCGCCGGCAACGACAGGTAGACCACGTAGCGGTTCAAGGCGTCGGTGGCGCCAGGCCCCAGTACCTTGCCCCGGGCTGCCAGCCAGCCGGTCAGGATCAGCGCAAAGACCGGCAGGGCGGCAGTGATGACGGCGTTCATGGTTGGGGGAGTGGGCGCGGGAAGGCGCTCATTCTACTTTGGGCGGATGTGGATTCTGGCGCGCGCTGCGGGTGACCAACAGAATGCCCCCTGCGGCCAAGGCCATGCCCGGCCACGCCAGCGCCGGGATGGGTTCGCCCAGCGCCAACAGCGCAAAAATGGCGGCGCAGGGCGGCACCAGGAAAAACAAGGCGGACACGCGCGAGGCTTCGCCGTGCCGGATCATGGTCAGCAGCAAGGTGATGGCGACCAGCGAATTTCCCACCACCAGATACGCCAGCGCGGCCAGCAGCGGGCCGGTCCATTCGATGTGCATGGGTTCCAGGGCGAAGGCCAGCGGCGCCGTCACGGCGAGGCCGACGGCGTACTGCACCATGTTGGACGTGATGGGATGCGTCGCCGTGCCGTAGCGTTTTTCGTAGAGCGTGCCGCTGGTGATGCAAAGCAGCGCGCCCACGGCGAACAGCAGCCCCAGCGGCGCCAGTACGTCGATGGACGCCTTGGCCACGATGACGAGCGCGGCGCCCGCAACGCCCAGGCCCAGCCCCGTCCAGCGCCGGGCGTCGACCCGTTCATGCGCGATCATGGGCGCCAGCAGGCCGATCAGAATCGGTTGCAGCGATGCAATCAACGCAAGCCCCGCAGCGGACATGCCCAGCTTGAGCGACAGATAGGTGCAGCAGAAATAACCGGCCTGCAGCAACACACCGACCATGGCCAGATGGCCCCATGCGCGCGCGCCGCGCGGAAGCGGTGGGCGCATGATCAGCATGAATGGCGCCAGGATGAGCACGACACAGGCGTAGCGCACCGCCAGGAACGTCAGCGGGTCGGCATAAGCCAGGCCGATCTTCAGCACCACGAAGCCGCTGGACCACAACAACAGGAAAAGCGCGGGGGCGGCTTTCAACCAGGTCGGGGGTGCGGCGGGCGTCATGTTGGGTGCGGGCAACGAGGGCAAGCCGCGATCGTACCCCTTTTCGTCTCGTTGTCATCCCTGCGAGAATGCGGCGTAGGATATTTATTGTTGATGAGCCGTACGCGAGGAAATGCAGATGTCGACCAACAAGCAATCAGCGGTGCGTATTGCCCTGGGGACCTGGGACCGCCTGCGCGAAGACGCCTATTCGGTCCGCCATGAGGTGTTCGTGGTTGAACAGAAGGTGCCGCCGGAGGTAGAGCTGGACGACGACGACGCCGTGTCGGTGCATGCGGTGGCCTATGGCCCCGACGGCACGCCGATGGGCACCGGCCGCCTCTTGCCCGATGGGCATATCGGCCGCATGGCCGTTCACAAGCGGGCGCGTGGCAAGGGGGTGGGCGCTCAGTTGCTTACCGCCTTGATCGAGCAGGGCCATGGCGACGGGCACCGCATGCTGGTGCTGCACGCGCAGAAACACGCGGCCGGTTTCTATGAGGCGCATGGCTTCACCGTCGAGGGCGAAGAATTCATCGAAGCCGGCATTCCGCACGTCGTGATGACGCGCGAACTGAAGTAGGGCAACACAAGTAGGGCGAACTGACGTTGGCTGACAGCAGGGCCTTGCAACGTCGGCGCGCGGAAAAGAAAAAACCCCGGTCGTTTTTTCACGAACGGGGTTTTTCTTGGCGCATCACGACAGGTACCTCGTGATGTAATAATTGGTGCCCAGGAGAGGACTCGAACCTCCACACCTTGCGGCACACGGACCTGAACCGTGCGCGTCTACCAATTCCGCCACCTGGGCTATGTTGCTATCCCCTTTGCGTCACAGGGTTCGTCGCTTTCGCGTCGTTTCTGGTTCAGCAGCAGAGAAGCGAGATTATGCACATTTTTTTTGGCGTACGCAAGCAAGAGTTTATAGGCAAGAGTTTATAGTGTCGCCCCATGTCCCGAGCCCTATGCACGCGTTGCCTGCGCCCCGAATCCCACTGTCTGTGCCCGCTTATTCCCGCCTTGTCATGCCGCACCCATCTGCTGGTGTTGCAACACCCTAGTGAAGCGCGCCATGCATTGAATACGGCCAGGTTGGCGGTGTTGGGCTTGGCTGGCGCGCGGCGTGTAGTGGGCGAAACCTTCACGCCCGACGTGTGGGAAAAACCGGGCTACGCACCCCGCCTGCTGTTTCCGGGGCCCGCCGCCGACGTCTTGACGCCCGGTTATGGCCGAGATCTGGATCAGCCAATTCAATTGATCGTGCCGGATGGCACCTGGGGGCACGCGCGCAAGCTGCTGCACATCAACCCTGAGCTGGCGGCGTTGCCGCGTGTGATGTTGCCGCCGGGGCTGACGACGCGCTATCGCGTGCGCCATGCCGACATTCCGGGCGCGCTATCCACCATCGAAGCGGTGACGCACGCCTTGAACGCGATTGAAGCCCCGATGAATGTCGACGCCTTGCTGCGGCCGTTCGAAGCGCTGATCGACGGGCAGATCGAAGGGATGGGTGAGGATCTTTATGCGCGCCATCATTTGCAGCGCAAGGTGCCGTGGCGTTAATGCCTGCACCCATGGCTAGGTGGGAAGAGGGCGAATAATCAAATTGGTTGGGCGCAAACCGGGTGCATCGCATAATGCGCCCGATATATCGAATCTCAGCCCCGAATGTCAGCCCCGAATCTCAGCCGCTTGCGCTTATTGGCGCACAAAGCAAAAGCCCCGAGCATCTTTCGATATTCGGGGCCTTCAGCCTTGCTATCAACCCAGCGCTGACGCTGTTCTGACTTATATGCGGGTGGTGCCCAGGAGAGGACTCGAACCTCCACACCTTTCGGCACACGGACCTGAACCGTGCGCGTCTACCAATTCCGCCACCTGGGCACTGGAAGAGCTATTTGCTCTAGCAGGTTTGCTGCTGGTATTGCTGATTTTTGCTATCCAACCCGTTTGAAAACGGATTCGATTTAAATTCCGTGGTGCCCAGGAGAGGACTCGAACCTCCACACCTTTCGGCACACGGACCTGAACCGTGCGCGTCTACCAATTCCGCCACCTGGGCACTGAGAGAACCTTGTCAGAACTATGTGATACGCTGCGGCCCTAGTTGCATGGTTTTATTAAGCGCTGTGTGTTGATTTCAACTTGCGTTGTTTTCAACATACTGACTTAACTAAAACATGCGTCCTGAGCGCACTTGGTTTTACAATGTGGTCTTTCGACCCAGGGTTGCATGGTTTTGACACCTGATTTGCAGCCCTTCTGACCATTTCTGCTTCAGTGTTCAGCCTTGGGCGAACCACAGAAGCTGCGCATTATATACGGAAATTTTAGCTTTGGCAAAACGATCGAATAACGAATCGAAAAACAACAGATCAACATCCTTGCCCGAAGCGCCGCCGGACTTCGACCCTGACGTCCCGTCCCGTGAAGCCATTCTGACCGCGCTGCGTACCGCAGGTTCGCCGTTGTCTCCGGTGGAATTGGCCGAACGCATGGGCGTTGAGCGCGCGGCGACGATGGTCGGATTTGAACGCCGCCTGGGCGCCATGGAGCGCGACGGCCAGCTTATGCCCAACCGCAAGGGCGTCTTGCTGCTGGCCACCAAGTTGGACTTCGTTGCCGGCAAGGTGCTGGGCCACCGCGACGGCTTCGGTTTCCTGCTGCGCGATGATGGCGGGCCGGACCTGTTCCTGTCCCCGCGCGAAATGCTCAAGGTGCTGCATGGTGACCGCGTACTGGTCAAACCCACCGGCGAATACCGGGGCAAGCCGGAAGGCACCATCGTTGAAGTCATTGAGCGCCGCACCAATAAGCTGGTGGGCCGTTTCCTGCACGAGCATGGCTTGTCCATCGTTGTGCCGGAAGACCAGCGTATCAAGCACGACATCCTGATTCCTCCCAGCGATACCAATGGCGCCCAGCATGGGCAGGTGGTCGCGGTTGAAATCATCGAGCAGCCCACGCGCCACACGCAGCCGCTGGGCCGTGTGGCAGAAGTGCTGGGCGAGATCGACGACCCCGGCATGGAAATCGAAATTGCCGTGCGCAAGTTCGACGTGCCGGTCGAGTTTTCGGAAGCCGCTCGCAAGCAGGCTGCACGCCTGCCTGACGTCGTGCGCAAGAGCGATCTGAAAGACCGCGTTGATTTGCGCGATGTGCCACTGATCACTATTGATGGCGAAGACGCGCGCGACTTCGACGACGCCGTGTATTGCGAGCCCGTCGAGCTTGGCACGGGCCAACGCAAGCGTCCTGGCTGGCGCCTGTTGGTGGCCATTGCCGACGTCAGCCATTACGTCCGTCCCGGCGATGCGCTGGACGACGACGCCATTGAGCGCGGCACCAGCGTGTACTTCCCGCGCCGCGTCATTCCGATGTTGCCGGAATCCCTGTCCAACGGGCTGTGTTCGCTGAACCCCGACGTAGACCGCCTGGTGCTAGTGTGCGACATGGTGATCCCCGCGACGGGCGCCAAGGCCGGCACGGTCACGGCCTATCAGTTCTATAACGCGGTGATGCACTCGCATGCGCGCACCACCTACACGAACATCTGGGCGGCGTTGCAACAGCCTGGTGGCCCCGCCGCCGCCGCGATGCGCAACGTGTTGCCGCATGTCCAGCATCTGTACGAGCTGTTCCAATTGCTGGTGCAAGGCCGCAAGAAGCGGGGCGCCATTGATTTCGACACCGTCGAAACCAAGATCGTCTGCAACGAACTGGGCCGTATTGAACAAATCGTGCCGTCGGTGCGCAACGATGCCCACAAGCTGATCGAAGAATGCATGCTGGCCGCCAACACCTGCGCGGCTGATTTCATGACGCGCAGCAAGCATCCGGGCCTGTACCGCATTCACGAAGGCCCCACGCCGGAACGTCTGCAGTCGCTGCGCGAATTCCTGCGCACAATGGGCCTGTCGTTGGGCGGGGGCGATATGCCCACGGCCAAGGACTACGGCGACTTCCTCGACACCGTGCGCGGCCGTCCTGATTACCAGTTGCTGCAATCGATGTGCCTGCGATCCATGCAACAGGCCGTCTACAGCCCCGACAACATGGGCCACTTCGGCTTGGCCTACCCGGGCTACAGCCACTTCACGTCGCCCATTCGCCGCTATCCCGACCTGCTGACGCACCGTGTCATCAAGGCGTTGCTGGCCGGGCAGCGCTATGTGCCCAGCCTGGATGACCACGCGGTGGTCATCGGGCGCACGCAGAAAGAACACGAACAGGCCATCTGGGAAAAGATGGGCCTGGTGCTGTCGGCCACCGAGCGCCGCGCCGACGAAGCGTCTCGCGACGTCGAGGCCTGGCTCAAGTGCTGGTTCGTCAAGGAACGTGTGGGCGAGGACTTCAGCGGCACCGTGACCGGCGTCGCCAGCTTTGGCATCTTCGTCACGCTGGATACGCTGCACGTTGAAGGGCTGGTGCATGTCTCCGAACTAGGTGGCGAGTACTTCCAATTCAACGACGGGTTGCATGAACTGCGCGGCGAGCGCACGGGCATGCGCTACCGCCTGACCGACAAGGTGCAGGTGCAGGTGGCGCGTGTTGACTTGGAAGCCCGCCGTATTGAGTTCCGCCTGGTGCAGGGCACGAGTTTCGACGCCTTGCGCAAGGCGTCGGCCCGGGGTCCCGACGAGCCGGTGCGCAGGGTAAAGAAGGCGGCGGCGCCGAAACCGGCTGCGCTGAAAGGCCAGACCGCCAAGGAACGCCGCGCGGACGCCAAGAAGGCGGGCAAGCCGCCTCGGACGGCCAAGCGCGCTGCTCCGGCAAAAAAGGCGACGCACAAGCGCCATTGACCGCTGGGTTGATGGCCCCTTCATGGTCAGCCCGCCGTAGGGCGGCGCGGCCATAAGGGGTAACATTGCGTTGATGGCCGGCTTGGTCCGGTGGCCCGCCCCCTTTGGGGCGGGTATTCGTTTATCTAAAGGTATTGCATTTATGGCGTCGACCCAAGTTCTAGCCGGGTTTCACGCGGTTGTCGCGCGGCTGCGCCACGCGCCCGAGTCGATCAAGGAAATCTATGTCGAGGCGTCGCGCCGCGACAAGCGCATGCAGACGTTCATCGAACAGGCCGAGAAGGCGGGCTGCCGCGTGCATCCGGTTCCGATGGAGCGCCTGGACGGGCTGTCGCGCGGTACGCGCCACCAAGGCGTAGTGGCCCTGGCCGACGAGCGCCAGCTGGCCGTGGATGTGGACGAAGTGCTCGATGTGATCGAAGGGCCGCCGCTGCTTTTGATTCTGGATGGCGTGACGGACCCGCACAATCTGGGCGCCTGCCTGCGTACCGCTGATGCGGCCGGCGTGCATGCCGTGATCGCGCCGCGCGACCGCGCGGTGGGTTTGAATGCCACCGTGCAGCGCGTGGCTTGCGGCGCGGCCGATACCGTCCCCTACCTGATGGTGACCAACTTGGCGCGCACCATGCGCAGCCTGAAGGATCGCGGCGTGTGGCTGGTGGGCACCGATGACCAGGCTACCGAGAGCATGCACCAGATCGACGCGCGCCAGCCGATGGCCTGGGTCATGGGCGCCGAAGGCGAGGGCATGCGACGCCTGACCCGCGAAACCTGCGACCAGTTGGTGAACATTCCAATGCTGGGTTCGGTGGAAAGCCTGAACGTCAGCGTGGCCAGCGCCGTCTGCCTGTACGAAACCGTGCGTCAGCGCAAAGCCTGAGCCGTTCCGTCCGATTCTTTTCCCGCTTTTTTTACACGTCAGCCCATCATGCACCAGAACGGCTTTACCACCACGATCCTCCATTCCGACCGCCAACAATCCGTCGAGCACGGAGCGGTGCACAAGCCGATGCATCCGTCGTCGGAATTCGCCTACGACGACGCGCGTGAACTGGCGGCAGTGTTCCAGGGCAAGGCGGGCTTTACCTACGCGCGCCAGGGCACGCCCACCACCACGGCGCTGGAAGCCAAGATCAACCACATGGAAGGCGGCAAGGGCACCGTCAGCTTCGCTACCGGCATGGCGGCGTTGTCGGCTATCTTCACGACCCTGCTGCGCCGTGGTGACCACATGGTGTCCAGCCAATTTGTGTTCGGCAATACCAATAGCCTGTTGGGCACGCTGCTTGAGCTGGGTGTTGAAATCACTTTCGTGGATGCGACGGACGCGGCGCAAGTGCGCGCGGCCATTCAGCCCAATACGCGCATGGTCTTCACGGAAACCATCGCCAACCCGGGCACGCAGGTTGCCGACCTGGCGGTGATCGGCGAGATCTGCCGCGAAAAAAATCTGGTCTACGTCGTGGACAACACGCTGACGTCGCCCTGGATGTTCCGCCCGTCGACGGTGGGCGCGTCGCTGGTGATGAATTCGCTGTCGAAATATATCGGCGGCCATGGCAACGCGCTGGGCGGCGCGGTGACGGACACCGGCCTGTATGACTGGGTCGACTATTCCAATATCTATGACGCTTATCGCAAGGGCCCGTCCACGGCGTGGGGGCTGACCCAGATCAAGAAGAAGGGCTTGCGCGACATGGGCGGCACGCTGGCGGCCGAGCCCGCGCACCGCATCGCCGTTGGCGCCGAAACGCTGGCGCTGCGCATGGCCAAACACTGCGCCAACGCGCTGGCGCTGGCCCGCCTTCTGAACGAACACCCTGGCGTGGCCAAGGTGCATTACCCCGGTTTGGCCGGCCACGCGCAGCATGCGCGCGCCGCCGCCTTGTTCGGCTCGCGCTTTGGCGGCCTGCTGGGCGTGGAGCTGGCCGATGGGGTGGACTGCTTTGATTTCCTGAACCGCCTGCGCATCGTGCTGATGGCGACGCACCTGGGCGACACCCGCAGCCTGGCGCTGCCGGCCGCGCACACCATCTATTACGAGATGGGCGCCGAACGTCGCAAGCAAATGGGCATTGCGGACAGCCTGATCCGCGTGTCGGTCGGCATTGAGGACGAGGCCGATCTGCTGTTTGATTTCGATCAGGCGCTCAATGGTTGCCTGAAGGGATAATTCGGCAACCGCGCGCCGGGCGTCTTTGCGACTGGCGCGCTTCAAGGACCCCCGGCTCATGCTTATACAGATTGCAGACGTTTTCACGCCCGACGAGGCGGCTGATATCCGTCAGAGGCTGGATGCCTCCGAATGGGTGGACGGCAAGGTCACGGCGGGCTACCAGTCCGCCGAGGTCAAGCGCAACCGCCAGTTGTCCGAGCAGCATCCGCTGGCGCAGGAGCTGGGCAACCTTATCTTGCAGCGGCTGGCCACGAACAACCTGTTCATGTCGGCTGCCTTGCCCCGCAAGATCTTCCCGCCCCTGTTCAACCGTTATGAGAGCGGCGAGGCCTTCGGCTATCACGTGGACAATGCGGTGCGCGGCATCACGGGTACAGCCGAGCGCGTGCGCACGGACTTGTCCGCCACGCTGTTTTTCTCGGAGCCTGATTCCTACGACGGCGGCGAACTCGTCATTGATGACACTTATGGTCCACGCGCGGTGAAGCTGCCAGCGGGGTACATGGTGCTGTACCCGGGCACCAGCCTGCACAAGGTGAACCCGGTGACGCGCGGTGCGCGTGTCAGTTCGTTTTTCTGGATGCAAAGCCTGGTGCGCGAGGATAGCCAGCGAGCATTGCTGCTGGATATGGACGTGGCGATACAGCGCTTGAACCAGGACGTGGCGGGGCACGCATCCCTTGTGCAGCTGACCGGCATTTATCATAATTTGCTGCGCCGCTGGGCGGATGTTTGATTCAGGCTTGAAGTGTTTTTGGCGGTGTCGCGCAAACCCCGAAATGCGCGTTTGTGTATATTGCGAAAACGGCTAAAAGCTAGTATTGGCGCGGGTTGTGGTGAGGTTTTTGCTTGACAGCCGCTCTGCGCCAAGGCCTAATACACCTCTGCGTCGCTGACGGTTTGAAGACATTTATGTCATCAAATCCTAGGCGGCGCAGCAGTTTAAAAGTTGTGCTTTTGCAGCGCAAGAAAAGTCTATCCACTGTCTGTTCGTCGTTTGTCGGACCTTGCGATTAGTTGGTGGCGTCCCCTCATGACAGCCATGAACCCCACGGTCTCGCCAGACTCCATACCTTGTGAGGGGTACACCTGAATGAACAAAACTGAACTCATCGATCACATCGCCAGCAAGGCCGATATCTCCAAGGCTGCTGCCGGCCGTTCGCTCGACGCCCTGATCGGTGCCGTCAAGACCACGCTGAAGAAAGGCGGCACGGTAACGTTGGTTGGCTTTGGCACGTTTGCTGTGTCGGCTCGCGCTGCTCGCACCGGCCGTAACCCGCGCACGGGCGAAACCATCAAGATCAAGAAGGCCAAGGTGCCGAAGTTCCGTCCGGGCAAGGCCCTGAAGGACGCCGTCAACTAATCGACGGCAAGGCGGTCGCTGGGCACCGGCCCCACGCGATTTGCCGACAACGACGCGGTCCGGTATACTCCGGCCCGCGTATTGCTTTTGAGTCCCCCGAGTTGGCTGCGAATTGGTCACTGCCTTGAACGAGTCATCGTGTTCAAGCAGCACTGAAAGTGTCAGGATCGGGTGCTTAGCTCAGTTGGTAGAGCGGCGCCCTTACAAGGCGTAGGTCACAGGTTCGACCCCTGTAGCACCCACCACCCAAAAGCGCGTTAAATCAGGCACTTAGGCTCAGCCAAGTGCCTTTTTTATTGCCCTTTTGCCACCCGAATAGGGAGTCTAAGGGAGCCTCAACCAACCATAAAGAGCTTGCTACCAACCGTCCTACGCCCTACATTGGCCGCTCTTAACGAGTAGGCGCGGGGGCAGCGGTGGCAGGAAAGAGAAAGCGGGCGAACGGCACCTGGGAATACATTTTCAAGCGCGCAGGCGTGCTGGAAAAGCCCATCTACATGACGTTCACTTCCGAGGAAGAGGGCGACGCATATGCCTCCCGACTGGAGGCGCTGCTAGACAACGGCATCGTGCCGGCGGAACACCGCGCCGAAAGCCGCATTTTGACGATTGCCGATCTTGACCGTGAGTACCAGCGGAACGCCCACCCGTCCCCCAAGGATGTGGCGGCGCTTCGTGTGGTGGTACGCATGGAGGGCGGAACCCCGCTTCGGGGCATCGCGGCGGCCTGGGTGGACAATTGGATTTCGGCCATGAAACGCATAGAGCGGCTGGCACCCGCGTCGATCAGGGCGCGCGTGGGCGCCTTGGCGCGGTGCACTGATTGGGGGATGCGGCAGGGCTATCTGACGATGCCAGATCACCCGTTCCGGTCCTTACCGAACGGGTACGCCCAATACACCGAAGAGGATCGAGTCAAGGCCGGGGGCGTGAAGCGCGTCGATCAGGAGCGTGATCGCCGGCTTGAACGGGGCGAGAATGAAGCAATCTTAGCGGTCATCGATGGCGGCGAGCTTGCAAGGAAGCATAAGCCCTATCCGCTACCGGACAGGGTGGCGCTGCGCCTTCTGTACCAGCTCGCGCTGGAATCTGCGATGAGGCTGCGGGAAATGTACACGCTGCGGGTGCATCAAGTGGATTTGCCCAAGCGGACTATCTTTCTGGACAAGACCAAGAACGGGGACAAGCGCCAGGTGCCCATGTCGAGTATTGCGCGCGGCTTGCTGGAGTCCCACATGTTGGAACGTCAGATCGCACCCGATGCGCTCTTGTTCCCCTGGTGGAACGGCGAGGATGCCTCCTTGCCGGCAACCAGTGACTTTCTGTCCAAGCTATTCGCGAATATTTTCGAACAGGCTGGATGCGAAGACTTACGGTTCCATGACCTTCGGCACGAAGCCACGAGTCGCCTTTTTGAGCGCACTCAGCTTTCGGAAACGCAGATCATGAAAATTACCGGCCACAAGAGTCAGCGGATGATGATGCGCTACGCGAACCTGCGCGGTTCTGACCTTGCCGCTGGGCTTTGGTAGGCGCCCGCATCCTGGCGCTGGTCTGCGTGACGATCATCTTCTCCAGGTACCCCAAAACATCCTTGACCAGCATAACGTAGGCCCGCCCGACCTTGGCGGCGGGGATGGCGGCGTCATCGATCAAACCAAGAACGGTTTTTGGGTGAACGCTGAGTAATTCAGCGGCGCCCTGCACACCAGTGGTGGGCGAACTTGCGCCGAATTGCGCGGGGGAACGCTGAACGCGCGCTCCGCGTGTCTGTACGGGGGCTGGCAGGCCAAGGTTGCCCGCCTGGGCATTGTTGCTCTGCGTAGTCATTTCGTTTGGTCCTTGTTTACCTCGGCCGGTTCGGCTTTCCAATCCCTGTAGCGCTCCAGGCTGCCCTTGGCGTTGGGCGTCGGCGGTGTGATGCCCTGATGGTTGTCCAGCCACGCCTGCACCTCGCCGCCTGACCACATCTTGCGCAGGTGAGTGGGGAACAGGATGCGCACCGCCTCGGTGGCCTGGGGCGTGGCACTGTCATTTGCCGCCGCATCCGCCAGCAGAGTCTGGATCGCAAGCCTGAAGGTGTCGCGGCACTTTTCCGCCAGGCGTGCGGGGATCATGCGGGCTTGATTGCCATCCGGGCAGCAGTCCCGGTATTCGTCCCCTACAGGGCCGACGCTGCCGCATCCAGGGCAGTAACGTGCCAGCGGCTCCGCGCTGGCCTGGGTCGCGGCAAACGCCAGCTCTAGGCTATAGCCCTTCGCGCGCATTTCTGCCTCGTCGGGCGGTGCTACCTTGCGTGTGTCGTGCCAGGCTGTCACGCCGGGCGTCGGCAGCGTCCAGAGGGCACGCCACGCCACCGGCTGCGCCTCCCCGGCTACAGAGGCGCTATGTCCAGAGCTTGCGTCCACAGGCACGGGCTTATGTCCATAGGCGTCCCCGGCCAGAATCGCCGTGCGCCCCAAAGCGTAGTAACGACCCCGCCATACGATACGGTCACAGTGATCCGGCACCGACTGCACGTAATCGCCCGGCTTCGCCTCCCCCGCCACAGGGGCGCTTGCCAGGGCGGCGACATAATCGTCGTACCGAACCCAGTCACCCGATGCCGTTTCCTGCATGCGGTCCGTCCCGTGGTAGTAGCGCTTAATCGGAGCCGCCCGCTCATCGGCTACAGGGGCGCTGGCCAGGGCGGCGAGTTCTGCTGCAATTCGGGTTTCCACATTGCGGCGAGCAATCGAACGAACGGACAGCAAGGTGCTGGACACCATGCTTTCGCCGTATTCGCTGACGTGTTCCAGAATTCGTTCCAAGGGCGAACCCTCGGCGTCCGCAGACTTGCGCCAAAGCTGCGCAGCCAGGAATGGGTCATTCTCCAGTTGTTCAACCGAAACCCCTTGAGGGTTGCAGGCGCTGCACGGAATCGACTCCGGGTATCCAGCGGTGTGGCTGGTGTACCAGCCGGGTCCGCCGCATCGCTTGCACCGCTCATCGGCCACCGGCTCGCCCGCCTGCACGCCCTCCGCGCGCAGCTGGGACAGCAGGGTGGATTCGATCAGCGACTGGATATGGTCGCGCCGACGATCGACGCCGGGCTCCATGCTCATTGCCTGGGCGAAGCCAAGATAAGTCAGGATTTTGCCGGCCGCCTGGGCGGCGATGTTCTGGTCGGTCATGAGAAAAGATCCTTTTGCCCGCCAACGTCGATCAGGCGGTAGTAAAGCGGCTCGTAGTCGTGCGCCACGGTGTCTTTCCAGACGCCCGGCGCCACGCGCTCAAGGTTGGTGAGGTATTGCAGGGCTTTGTTGCCGCGCGGGCCGTCGTCTTGAAACGGCTGGTGTTCGTTGTTCAAGCCCCAGCGGCGCATCGTCCAGTGGTCCGGCCCTTCATCGTTCTCGGGGATGACGCGGACGACTTCGTAGCAGAAGCGGAACCAGGGGAGACGGCCCACCGGCCGCAGGAACGTGCCAGGGACGGGGAAAAGTTCGGCGGCCATGGTCATCTACTTCGGGGGCGCATACCCGGCACCACCTTTCGTTTCGACGGTCACGGCGTGGGTGCAGCCCTTTCCGCAGTATTCCTGGTGGGTTGATGTGATGTCGCTGGCCGTGCTGGTGAAGTAGACCCAGCGGTTTGCGTCGTAGAACCTGTAGACGGTGACGCCTTTGTGGGTGAACAGTTCGGCAACCGCGATGTCTTTGTTGTCAGTGCCGGACACCGAGACGGGATCTTTTGAGCAGGCCGTCAGCACTGCGGCCAATACGATGCATATCAGCTTGCGCATGCTTGCCTCCGTGCGCCCTGGCTAGAGTGGGATGAGTGTCGGACCCAAACGCAGACCGGCCCCCAGTCTTCCGTATCGTGGATGGAGAGGATGAACCACCCCCAGCCCTTCGGCTTTGGCGGCTGCCACGCGCTTATGTCGATGCCGGCGTCGTCATCACCCCAGTAACTGACGCATGCCGGGTGGGCATCGTCTTCGCTTTCGAGATAGGCGACGCTGGTTTCAACCTGCTGGGACTTGTACCAGGCGCTTGCGGCAGCGCTTTGCCCCTCGTCGAACGAGGGGAACGCCGGATGCGTCCAGTACCCATCAGCATCGCGTTTGACGGGGGCGGGCTGAATCCTTCCATCGGCGATGGAGGCGCGGTAGTGCTTCCACGCAATGCGCCCAAGCGCTACGCCGCAGATCGAAGACGCGCCGAAGAGTGCCGACAGCGCGTACTCTTCCCTTGCGAGGTACATGCCCATCAACACGCACTGCACTGTGAGATTTACGGTGTGAAGCCCCATGTAGCGGATGAGAGTGTTCATTGCGCGGTTCCTTTGCCCTGCTGGGCGGCAATGGCGGCGTCGCAATGCTCCATAGAGCAATACCCTTTCCCCATGTGCAGTATGTTGGACGGTCGGCCGCACTGGCAGGCCGGAAAGGCGTCGGCGCGGTTGGCGTCGTACCATGCCTGCGCCTCCGTGCTGTAAGGCTCGTTCTCTGCGGGGATGTGACCTGGCCCCAACAGGCCGTTGCCTATCCACTGCATGGCCGCTTCTGCGCCCTTGCCGTGCCTCCATTCGATCCAGGCAGCTTGGTCGGCAACAACCATGTTGTGAACGATCTTGCTCAGTTCATCAATCAAGCGTTGCTGACGCGCAGCATCCCGCTCAGCGGCGGCTGTGGCCGTCCAGCCCGCCGCAACAAGGGCGGCGCGCATTCGCTCTCGGAAGTGTTCGTGCGGGTCGGGGATCAACGCAGCGCGCGGGGTTTCGGCGAACCACGCATTTACAGCTGCATCGACCAATTCGACCGGGGGCGTATTCTCGGGGGCGCTCATGCGGTGGCTTCCTCATTGAAGATCTATAGAGCCTCGGTGTGGGAGGCAATCGAGTACGATGCGCGCGTCTAGAGGAGACGCGTATGCACAAGGGTTATCAGGTTCTTTTGGCGCTGCTGTTTCTTGGGTTTTGCGCCGTGCTGGCCAAGTACTGGCCGACGACAAGTGAGCAGTGGGCTAGTTGGGTGCAAGCCATTGGCTCGATCGCGGCGATAGTTGCAGCAATCTGGATTTCGTCCAGTCAACATCGGGCCGCAAAAAGACGAGAGGCGCAGCAACGCGCGGACGCGGAGCGGAATTACTTGTCCGCCACCCGCGCTGAATTGGCAGTGCTGTGGAGTATGTACAACCTGAGGGTGGGAAATCTGCTGACTGAGCACGATCCGACAGAGTTGCTGGACGCAATATGGCCGATAGATCACGACCCTTTTGTGGTTTACAACTCGAACGCTCAAATGCTCGCAGAAATTGAAGACGACGGATTGAGAGCGTTGCTTATCCAGACCTATGCCCTGGGTAGGGGACTAATTGCGACCTGGCGTATGCACAATTCACTTTTGGAGGAGGTGATCAGGCTTACCCGTTACGCCAATGAGTTTCCTTCGGACGTTACAAAGTCGGCCGCGCAGAACGCATTTCGGATGGCACTGGCCTACGGTCCCGTCCTTAAGGATATTCACCTTGAGATGTCAAATCT
This sequence comes from Achromobacter spanius, assembly GCF_003994415.1. Taxonomy (NCBI): domain Bacteria; kingdom Pseudomonadati; phylum Pseudomonadota; class Betaproteobacteria; order Burkholderiales; family Alcaligenaceae; genus Achromobacter; species Achromobacter spanius. The sequence goes on from NZ_CP034689.1 coordinate 1,973,537, forward strand.
TGCCCCTCGCTGCATCCAAGCCCTGGACGACGGCATTAAGAAAATAGGACATATGGCGTGACGCGTGCAATTTGTGCGTGGATTTAGATTCCGGCGTCGCAATGGAACGCTAGCCGCCCAACACCCAGCGCAGGGCCGCGGCGTAGTCGCCCTGGGCCTGCTCAAGTGCCTGTTGGATTTGGGCGCGGGATTTCAGCTTGGGGGCGGCACCCATGATTTCGGCTTGGCGCCGGGATCGCTGATGCGGCTTGGCGTCTTTGCCGGCGTCAACAAGCTGGGCCACCTTCTCGCGCTGCTCGGCGGGGGAAAGTTTCGTCAGGGCCTTGGCATGCGTCAGCGTGACTTGCCCTGCCTCGACGGCGTCCTGCACGACCTTGGGGCAGTCCAGCAGGGCCAGTGTGTCGCGGACGGTGATAACCGAGCAGTTGTAGATGACGGCTATCTGGTCTTCACCCCGGCCCAGCGCCAAATGCCGGCGCATCTTCTCGGCGCGCCCCAGCGGCGTTTCTGACGTTCGGATTTCATTCTCGCTAACGATGGCATCCAAGGCGTCTTTGCGCTTCCCTTGGTAGACCACGGCGGGCACCATCCGAATCGGCTCGCCTCGCGCACGCCGCCACTTGTTCGCAAGGCGGGCGTTCTTGACGCGCTGCCTACCGAAAACCACCTCAACGGCGCCGGTTTCAGGGTTTTTGGAGATCGAGACGTTTTCCAGAACCCCCTGATAGTCAATGTTGCGCGCCATTCCCTCGTCTTCGGGGAGGTGTACCCGCTCGTCGTACAAAGGCGACGATTCGTCTGTCACGAGGACAAGTGCGTCCGGGTCGAAGAAGAGGACGTTGGTTTTGCCGCTGGCGCCGTATGCGTCAATACTGTTTTTTGCCATTGCCTTACCCTTTGGATCAGATGCGCTTTTCGCCGCCCAGGGCGTCGACCAGTTCGGCCATAAGCTTTGCCAGTTCGCCGGTCATAAGCGCCATGTCGGAATCGAGTTTCTCGTCGTCTTTGGCGGCCACCGTTTCATTGCCTTCCTTCAGCACGTCCAGAGGTGAGACGCGCTTGATATCGAGGCCTTCGGTCAGGACAAACGAAATCCGGTCGGTCCAGGTCAAGGCGAGGCGGGTGCATTGCTTGCCTGACTGGATATGGCGCCCAACGTCTTCGGCGTCGATGGAATGCTTGATGTAGCGGATGGCCGCACCGCTTTCGCCGGACGACCGCAGTTCGGTGTCCTGGTCGATGCTGAAGTTGTCGGGGGCTTCGTCTTGGGCCAGCCAGCCCGTCATTGCAGACGCGGGCGACTGCGCGACGTACAGGTTTTCCAACGGAAAGGGCTCAATGCACTTGGCGAGGATTCCGATTACTTCGTCAGCCCGAGCGGATGCGGCTGCGTCAATCACAAGCCAGTGATTCAGCGGGTCGATCCACACGCGGGTATCGCGGTAGATGCTGAACGCACGGGGCAGAAGCTCGTCGGTGACGCGCTCCTTGATTTCCTTCATCTGCTTGCGGCCCGGCTTGTAGCCTTGCTGCTCTTCGATTTCCTGGGCGCGGAACTTGGCCACCTGGTTGAGGACCGTTGCCGGAAGGAGCTTCTTTTCGGCCCGCAGCGACATCAGAATCTGTCCGCTTACGGCGTGGGCCAAGCCGCCATTCTCACGGGGCGGAACCCATCCGATGGACTGCATTTCCAAGTTGTTGCCCGGCTGGAATGCTTGGCGCGCCAGAGCGGCTTCCAGGTCATCGCCGAACAACGTCCAGGCGGCCGAGAGGCGGTAAATCTTGAGATTTCTGAACCACATGGGGAACTCCGTTTAAATGGGTTTCTGCGCGCTTCGGGGCTTCCTGGGCGCGCGGGGTTTCACTTGCCTGACCTCGGAGGCAGCAATGCGACGGCGGGGTAGCGGAATCGGCGGCCACCGGCCTGCGCGGTCCCGCACGATGAATTCAATGCCGTTCATATCGCGAAGCTCAGCAACCAACTGAGTACTTGACGGCCAAAAAGGAAGAACGCCCCGAAGGCTATGCCTGCGGACCACGCCCACACGCGAGGGATATCGGCGTCCTTGCTCCAGTTGCCTTTGCCTGCGTGGTCACGGGGCGCGATGAGGTCGCAAAGCTTGCGTAATGGGTGCGGGTGCGATTGGTGCCGCACGGCGCGGCGGGCAGTTAGCTCGGTGGCGGCGGTCATTGCGCTGCCCCGGCGGCGTAGCCAAGTTCTCGGCGTACTGAGGTGCGCGGCATGCCCGCTGCCATGGCCGCAACGGCGGCCAGGTCTTCTGTGGAGTACTTGCAGGGAGCGCCTTCTTCCGCGCGTTCTCCGCTGAAGATGTCGTTACGGTTGATGAAGGCGATGAACGCGAGTTCGAGCGCCTTCTTCAGATCCTTTTTGAACGCGCGGTAATGGAGTTCGATTTCCAGGTATTGCGGCTTGGTAACGAGAAGCCAGAGAGCCGTTTCCCGGCGGTACTGGCGCGACTGCACCTCGTTGGACTTCAACACCATTGACGCCACTTGCACGAGAAGCCGACGGTCTTGGACGGTCTTCAAAGGAAACTTCATCCATTCGGTCGGAAGTCCTTCGTCTTCCAGATCCGCCAGGGACATTCCGTGTTTTTCAAGCAAGGACGCAAGGAAACGCTGCGCGTTGTCTCGTTCGCCACCCTCGCCGCGACGGGCGAGGGCCAGCAGCTTAAGCATCCGCTGGCGCGCTTTGTCGTTGTTCATTTCGATTCCAGGGGTCGGCCGCGACATAGCGGCGGTTGAGGTATTCGCCGAAAGGGGCCAGGGCCACCGCCGCCAAGGCGAGCAGGGCCAGGCCCCACCAGATGGCGGGGATGGTTGAAGGCATGGGGATGTGCGCGAACGCGCGGTGGTGGGCTTAGGAGAGCGGGCCGGTTAAGGCGAGCGATGGTATCGAGCGAAAGTCACTTTCGGAGCCGGTGACGTTGCGGCGCTGGCCCGCTCTCCAAAGCCCCCGGGCGGACCGGGGGAAGGGTTTGCCTTAGCTGGGTAGTATCGGCAGGGTTGCGCAACCCGCCAGGCAGGCGCAAACGCAGACGTAGAACACGGTTCGCAGAACGACCCGTAGAATGGTTTTCAGTGGCATGGTTGACCTACTTTGATTGCCCCGAGGGCGACAAAGTAGATAGCGGAACGACTTTAAACCGCTGGTAGGGTCATTCGTTTGGGCTGCTATTTGTTGATGCTGCTGCCGAAGTTGAATGCGTCGATGAGTTCTTCGATGAAACGGATGATCATGGCGACCATGGTGAAAGCTCCGGGGTGGGGGTAGGGTTGCTGAGGGATCGGGCAGCGCCTGCCGATGCCCCGCGCGCGGGGCATCGGGAGATACCGGGATGAATTGCGTGGCCACATCGCTCTAACTAGAATCCGACCACTTGGAGGAAAGAGTGATGAGCAAAAAACTTACCTGGATCGGAATTGCGATTACTGCGGCGTACCTAGTCGCCGCAGCCTTGTTGGGGTGGGGCGAATGGGACAAGTTTTCGGATATGAAGCCCAATGAGGTTGGGGACTTTCTAGCCGGCGTTGTCGGGCCATTGGCTCTTCTATGGCTGATCCTTGGCTACTTTCAACAGGGAGAGGAACTCAAGCAAAGTACCGAGGCGCTGCGATTGCAGGCCGAAGAGTTGCGAAGTTCCGTTGAGCAGCAGCATGCCTTAGTTGAGGTCACCAAATTGCAGGTAAATGCTCAAATTGAAGCCTTTGAGCGTGAAAGGGAGGAACAGAGAAGAGCTCTGTCTCCCTTATTCATCTTGGCGCATGCGGGTGGCTATGGTTCTGGCGATGGGCAGCAATATAAGTTCTCGCTACGCAACCACGGCGCGACGGTCACCCAATTCACTGCATGGTTCGAGGGAAGGAAAAATACTCCTCCTCAGCTGTCGAAAGATGTGCTCCCTCATCAGGGGGAGCTCACTTTTTCTTTCGCGGATAAACGTGAAGACTTGACACCAATGCTTGTCCGCATGGCCTTTATGGACGGCGGCGGGCACCGGGGTGTTCGGACGTTTAGCGTGGGTTTCTCACCTTCTAAAGAACCCATGCTCAATGATGTATCGGTCACCGCGTTGCCGGACTAACACCGCAAACGAGGTGCTTAGCCGGCTTGATCGGTTTAGGTAGACACGGCACTTGGCGATGGCCGCGACCTGCATTCAGCGGCTGGATGAAGAGGCCGGGGTTATCGTCGCCACGCCCGGCTGGGCGTTACCTGGGCGCGCTGGCCCATGCACACAGGGTCCGGGGGCGCACTGGCGCCTGGTTGTCCTGTTTCGCCCTTCCTCCCTCTCGGGGGCGGGCGGCCTAAGTTGTTAAAGAGCGGTGCATGGTGTGTTTCAGCCGATGCATGCGTGCAGTATTACCGAAACGGTAATATTGGTCAAACCAAAAAGGTAATTTGTCCATTGCATTTGTTTACCAATTAGGTAATTTCGATAGCCGCACCTGCGCAACAGCGCCTCGCGGCCAGGTCAGACGGACGAAAAAAAGCCGCCCGTAGGCGGCTGATTCAGTGGGTGAGACGCTTTACAGCAAGCGCTGATCGACCCCATTTCGTAGGTCGTATGGCGACCAGAGGATCCGTCCCACAATGCGCACATCGCGGCCGTCCTCCTTTTCCAAAGGGAAGGGCGGATACGCGGGGTTCAGAGACTTGGCGAGCCAGGTGCCGTCACGTTCGCGAGAGATGCACTTCACGATCATCTTGCCGCCATGGTTGATGGCGTAGACCGTGCGCGGATCAATCAGTCGGACGTCCGTCACCGCCTCTTCATAAAACAGCATCGGCCCTTCATTACGAATAACCGGCTCCATGCTGTCGCCGTCCGCATACACAATCTTCATGCGCTCGATCGGAAGCTTGAACGATTCCAAGAATGATCGGCGCAGAAGGATTTCGCCGATAGCCGTCTCTTCGTAGTTCTCGATGCCCAGCTTCCCAGCGGCGAGCCTGACATCGAGTTCGGGCACCGAAAGGAATTCTTGGTCATTTGCTGAATAGCCGGCGCGCGGGACATGCCCGACGTTCGCGGCATGGCTGATCCGCAATGATTGGACTGCTCGCTCTGTCTGTTGGGTCGTCGTCCCACCGTCCCAGGGAGCCACAGGCAGGCCGGCAATGCGCATCGGAAATTCATCGGTCCCGTCGTCGGCATAGAGGCCGCCACGCAAGACACGCGGAGCGTTGGCTTCGGGCGGCCGGGGCGGAGCAGCTACCTTAATGCCCAGGTTCAACTGAGCAATCGCCAAAGCCATAGCCCCTTCGAGCGCGCTCAATTGCCCTGCGGGTAAAGCCCGAACGGCAGCTTCTGCTATTGAAGGGAACGGCCAAGGGCGAGCATCGCTCGGGGCCTTTGCGTCGTCGTCGCGTACCGGTGTGTGATCGGCGTCCATCCAATTATTCGGAAGCCCAAACGCTTCCTCCATCTTGCGCGCGGCTCGGTCGCCAATGTCCTTCTTGCCGGTCGCATAGCGACTCACAAGGGAAGGCGTGGAGTACTCAAGGCGCGTGGCGGCCTCGGTCTGATTGCCGGAGCATTTTTCCTCGATGGCGCGAGCGAAGTTCGCCCGGCGGATTTCTTTGATGGACTTCATGGTGGTCATTGGACCTGGGTTTACCTTATAGGTAAATAAACCGAATGGGTAACTTCGTTTGGTTGATCTATTACCAAAAAGGTAATAGCATCCTGGCTTATGAATATCGCCAAACCCAAACCGAGCTTCAAGGCCTTCTACCTCGCCCTTTCGTCTGACGATCGGGCGAAGTTCGCGAGGCGGGCCTGCACGACCGTCGCGTACATCGAAACGCACCTCCTGTACGCCCGCAAGGTGCCTCGTAAGGGAACGATGGATGCGCTGTGGAAAGCGAGCCAGGAGTTTGGCGCGCCTTTCGATCACGGCGAGTTGCTCGGCTTTTTCTACGGTGGTCCCAAGCCCCACGAGCCTCTCGCGCCTACGTCACCGTAAGACCCTTATGGAGAGCCCCGATGGATAGCGCCAATTCGCCGGTCACGCCGGCAGACCAGCCGGCCCAGGTGCCGCAGACGTCCGACGACAAGGCCCAGATCGGCCCGTTGGATGTCTGAAGTTCGATTTCCATGCTTCACATCTTAGGGACGGTGGAGTGCCGCCGAAACCCTGATATTTCCCGATTCCAAGGTATGCCCGATGACCAGCCGCCTGAAATCCCACCACTGGCTTGATGTTCTTTACAACGATGTGCGCAATGCGCCCGGCGGCGTCAAGGACGCGGCCACCTTTTTGACTGAGCGACGGGGCAAGCGCATCCATTACGAATCGCTGCGCGCCAAGTTGAGCGGCCAAGAGGGCGAGTCGATCACGTTCGAAATGGCGGACCTGCTGACCGAATGGCTGGCGCAGAAGGCCGGGGGCGCTGAAGTAGCCCACCGCTGGGCGCAGACCTACGCGATGGTCGAGCATGGGCTCACCTGCTTGGACGTGCCGCCGCCGCCAACGGAGGGCTGGCCCGACGAATTGAAGGCTATCCACGAAAAGGTGCTGAAGGTAGGCGCCACGGTCGGAGGCTTGAATGCGTCGACCCTAGAAGCGATGGCGGACGGCCAAATCGACCCCGATGAGCGGAGCGCGCTGTACACGCTTTTCATGGACTTGGCCGTCTTGGCGTTCCGTGGCGCTCGCAATGTGTCGAGGGTGCAATGCTGACCCGTGGAGCTTCTGGTGTACTCGTGCGGGCGCGTATCGCGTCCACGGAGCGTAAGGGGGCGGCGCTGTCGCGCGCGGCTGCAATGATGTGCAACGGCGCGAAGTTTCAGCGGTGGGTTGTTTCCCGCGTTGGCGCCGCCCCCGAGGGCGTTTCAGCCCAGCAGCACGCAGCACAGTTCGTCCGCGATGCGTGCGGTATCACAAGCCGCGCCGAGTTGGATCACAACCCCAAAGCGGCCACGCTCTTCCATGAGGCCGTGCGCAAGCCCTTTGTGGACTGGAGCGGCGTCTATGACTGACTGCCTCCACATGTTCCGCGGCTACCGCGTGCCGGCCGAGACGGTGGAAGCCGTCAAGCAAGCCATCATCGACACGCCGCGCCGCGTCGATATCAAGGCGCTACAAGAAATCGTCCAGCCCGCTCTGGTGCCGGTGGACCCGTGGCCCAGCACGTCGCGTGCTGTTGCAGCGGCCCGCGCGGTTGAGTCGTTCCTGTTCGATGCGACCCAGGCCGGCCTGGTCAAGCGTCACACAAACGGCTGGAAGTTCCCGTACTGGTGGCGGGTTAAAGCTTCGTCGGGGGCGCAATGTCCTTGATGCGCCGCACCCCCCTCAAGAACAAGACGCCGATGAAGCGCAGCGCCACGCCGATGATGCGCGCTGCGCCGATTCGGACCACCCCAATGCCGCCGCCCCGTGCCGCCATCAAGGCGCGCAAGAAGCGCAAGAAGAAGCCCAAGACCGTCTACCGCAACCCCGCGCTGTTGGCGCTTGCCAAGGGCGAGGAATGCCTCACGCGGGTTCCCAGCTACTGCTGGGGCGGAACTGAAAGCACGGTATCGGCCCATTCGAATCGGACGCGAGACGGCAAGGGGAAAGGCATCAAGGCTCATGACTGGGCCATCGCGTTCGCCTGCGGCGGGTGCCATTTCTTCCTGGACCAGTCCAAGGCTCCGAGAGAAATGAAGCTGAGCTATTTCATCCCTGGCTTGCGTCTTACGCGCCAGCGAATCATGGACTTGGGTAAATGGCCCGCTGAAGCCGAAGCCGGCTATCAGAATTTGTATGGAGGGGCATCGACCCTATGAGCACCATCGTAATGTCGGCCTGCTGGCCGCTACAGACCAAAACGCCAGCTCAGAAGGCTGTATTGATGAGCATGGCGGATAACGCGAACGATGAGGGCGTGTGCTGGCCCTCCGTCGCCTACATCGTGATGCGCACCTGCGCTGGTGAGCGGACCGTCCAGGATGCCATCAAGTGGCTGATCAAGTATGGCGCTATCAGCGTCTCCAGGCGGACAGGCCGGTCCACGGTGTACACGATCACCCCCGCGAAATTCGCACCCCCGCAGGATTCGCACCCCCGCGAAATTCGCACCCCCGCAGATTCCGCACCCCCGCAAGAATCGCACCCCCGCGAATCTCGCACCCCCGCAACTGCCGCACCCCCACCCCCGCAGGATTCGCACCTCAGAGGTGCGAATGCCGCACCCAGAACCGTCATAGAACCTAAAGATGAACCGTCATTAAAAGAATCCCCCAGACCCCCAGAGGGGGCTTCGGGCCGTGGACGGAAAAAGAACGCGGTTTCGTTCAAGACGTTCGTCGATGCCTGCCAAGCCAATGGCGAGAAGGTCATCGGTGATTACCAGCCGGTGCTGGACTACTGCGAACAAGCAAAGCTGCCTGTGGAGTTCGTGAACCTGTGCTGGGCCGAGTTCAAGCGGCGGCACCTTCCGGGCGGAACGGCCGAGGGCAAGCGGTACACGGACTGGCGGCGGGCGTTCCTGAACTGCGTGCAGGGCAACTGGTACGGCATATGGTTTGCCGACAAGGCCACCGGCGCGTTTGCATTGACCACCAAGGGTGTCCAGGCTGAGAACGTCGTCAAGGGGGCGGAGCAATGAACGACGTGCTTGTTCCCCAGGCGACCGACTCCGAGCAGGGCGTCATAGGCGGCTTGTTGATCGACAACAACGCCATCGACAGGCTGGGCGACCTGCGGGTAGAGCATTTCTATCGAGCGGATCACCGGGTGATGTACGGCGAGATCCTGGCGATGATCGGGCAGGGCGTAGGGGCGGACGTCATCACCCTGGCAGACCGCATCCGGGCTAAGGGCGCTGACGCGGGCGGGCTGGAGTACCTGAGCGACATCGTTGCCAATACCCCGAGCGCTGCCAACATTGCCCAGTACGCGACGACGGTTCGGGACCGTGCGCAACAGCGGGGCTTGCTGGAGCTTGCACACGACACCATCGACGCCGTGCGCGCTTCAGGGGCGATTGGTGCAGCGGCGTTGATCGACCAGGCCCAAGCTGGCCTGGAAAAGTTGGCGGAAGGCGCAACCCGACAGCCTGAGCCGGTTCGGGCGGGCGATGACCTGATCAACTTTGTGGAATATCTGGAATTGCACGCCGACGACGAAACTGCCGGCGTCATGTCTACCGGCTATCCGGACTTGGACGCAAAGCTGGCTGGCGGCATTCGTGGCGGCGACCTGATTGTGATTGCCGGTCGGCCGAAGATGGGAAAAACGGCGCTCGCGCTCAACATCGGACTGCATGTTGCTAATGGTGGGAATGTGCTGGTGCTGTCGATGGAAATGCCCAAGCGGCAATTGCACACTCGCAATGTGGCAATTCTCGGGGGCGTGCCGATCCCTCGCCTACTGCAACCCAAGCTGATGTTGCAGTCCGACTACGAGGGGCTGACGGCAGCGTGCAAGCACATCGAATCGCTGGGCCTGTGGCTGGAAGACCAGGGCAATCTGAGCCTGATGGACGTGCGCCTGAAGGCCCGGCAGATCAAGCGCAAACATGGTCTGAACCTTCTGGTGATCGACTACCTGCAACTGATGCGCGGCGAAGGGCCGAACCGAAACGCGGAAATCGAGGGGATCACGCGCGGCCTGAAGGCGTTGGCGATGGAATTGGACATTGGGATTGTCCTGCTGTCGCAACTGAATCGCGATCTTGAGAAACGCCCCAATAAGCGCCCGATGCCGTCTGACCTTCGGGATTCGGGGGCGATTGAGCAGGACTGTGACGCAATCCTGTTCGTGTATCGGGATGAGGTCTACAACGCCGACAGTCCGGATCGTGGTGTTGCGGAAATCATCATTGGCGCTGGCCGCCAGGTGGACCGTGGAACGGTCGGGCTGCAATACATCGGAGAGAGGACGAAGTTCCAGAGCCTGGCCCAGGGCCAAGCATTCGGGAATCGGCCTGCTGCCAAGGGCGTGCGCTACAGCCTGATGGATGAGTAGAGCCATATGACGAACAGCGCGAGCAAAACCAGCAGCGAGTCATGGCGCCTGCAATGTGAGGCCCGCCATGTCCTATCCCTTCCGTTCGACCGTCGGATTCCCTATCTGAATCTGGTTGGCAGGAAGCGCGGTATCGAAGCCCAAAAGTACTTGGAACAAGAGGTAAGGCGACAGTTCGCCAAACGGAGGAAAGCGGCATGAGCGGAGCAATGGCACGCAACAAAGGCGCGTCGTATGAGCGCAAGGTTGCCAACATGCTGACCGAGGCAACCGGCAAGGTGTGGCGGCGGCGCGTGCGCAACGCGGTCGGTGATAGCGATGTGGTGGCGGACGATCCGGCCTTCGCGCGCATCAGCATCGAATGCAAGCACGCCAACACGCTTTGCCTGCCCGCATGGTGGCGCCAAGCGCAACAGCAGGCCGGCGAACAGGGCGTACCGGTGCTGATCTACAGGCAAACGGGGGCGCGTGGCGAATCGGTCATGGTTGACGCCCACGACGTGAACCCGAAGATTTTTCCCGTCCGGGGGCGGCACACCGTCACGATGGGCTGGGATGTAGCAATGCAATGGATGCGGGAAATGCTGCCTGCGAAAGTGACTTTTTCTCCGGGGATTTACTGATGACCATCTTGACCCTTTCCCGCTTGGCTTCGACCCCTGTCGTAGAGGCGAAACCCAGCCGACTGTTTGCCACCGCTCATGCGGCGCTGACCTTCGCCTATAACCACACCGACCAGGTGTATGACAAGCCCATGATGGCTCGCATGGCGCAGGCGCCGTCAGAAGGCAAGGGCTTGGGCGGAACTGACGGGGCAGGGCAGGCCGCCTTTGTCTTCGGGGCGCTGGATCCGCTGCCCCGCCTGTACCGCGCCATCCTAGTTGCACGCTTTGCGCCCCGAACGGACCGCTGCAAATGCTGCCAGGGCACCGTTGATCGGCATGATTGGCTCGCGGCGGTACGCGAAATCTCTGACGCGGCGGCATGCGATGCGTTATCGGGGCATCCCACCCCTCGCGTGCTGCGCGATGCCATAGTGGCGCGGTACTTCGGCAAAGATGTAAAGCTGTCGGATGCGGCTGAGCGGGCAGGGAAGAGCGCTGCAACGGCAACCAACTACAACGGCAAGATCAAGCTGTGGCTCTATGGCACGCGCACCACGAAACAAAAGGGTGGCGAACGTGGTGCAGGGCAGAAGGGCGTCGAGGCGCTGGCGATGGAATATGCCGCAGACCTGTTGTCGGCAAAAGGCCTTTGCGATTGATCGCTTGCGAGGTTGAATTTTCTCTGCTAAAGTTCACCCGGTTTAGTCACTTTGAATAAGTGCGTACAAAAAAGCCCGCCAGCGAAAGCAGCGGGTTTTTTGCATTTTGTGCGGCGGCTGCTCTCGTCTTGGCAGCTTGCGGTACAGTTATTGACAAAGTGGCCAAGGCGTGATCCCTATGTTTGGAAGTGGCGATAGGGCTTTCTCTGTTACAAGACCAGCGCATCATGCATATGCGCCCTACGCGCCGGAGAGCCCTGCATTTCGTGTCCTGCGGCTTTACAAAAAAAGCGATTTGATACCCAAATTTGATGTATAGTTCGCGTAGAGCAGCTTAATTTGTAACAGCGCTCGGTGACCGCTTGCGTAAAACAAAAATATGTGGCAGCCGAGATAACTATAGGGTAGTTGGCCTCTCTTAGTGTTTTTGCAGTTGATTGCAAAAAAGGGCGGGAGGTATTCACGATGAAAAATTTCAGCAGAAATCGACTGATCAACGCGATCATTTACTTCGCTCGCAATGTAAATGCGTGTGGGAAGATCAAGTTGTTCAAATTGTTGTATCTGCTGGATTTTGAGCATTTCAAGCAGACTGGAAAGAGTGTCACAGGCCTCGACTACCAAGCATGGAAGTTCGGCCCTGTTCCGGTTGCTTTAATGGAAGAATGGGAAGTGCCTCGCGAAGACATTCGCCGAGCGCTAGACGTGATTCCTGTGAAGGTCATTGACTATTGCCGCGAAGAAGTCCGTGTCAAAGACGGGGTTGAGTTCGACGACGAAGATTTTTCGCCGCGCGAACTTCGCATAATGGCGGACTTGGTCGCCCGATTTGGGTCGGCCTATTCGGAAAGGATGATTGACGTTACACATGCCCAAAATGAAGCATGGGACAGGGTATGGCGTGACGGTCAAGGGGCGTTTGATACAATTCCTTACGAACTGGCGATCCCGGATGACAATCCTGATCGTGAAGAGTTACTCCGAGTTGCTAACAACGAGCGCATGTACGAAAATGCGTTATTAGCGTTGAGCAACGAGTCCCTTCATTAATGATTCCCCCGGGTAGTTATTCCCTCGGCCAGATTTGGCACAATAAGAATTATTATCAGACCGACGATGGTCAGCAGATGCCGAAATTTGAGGCTTTGCTGGCTCGTGGCCCCGGTCCTGGCGATCTTTTGACCGCGTGCTTTACATCCAAGCCAAATGGGTTGCCCGAGAGTCCCGCATGTTCCCTGGGCCCCCCCGCGCTGGCTATTGTGTTGGCCTCTTAGGTCCCCCGATGACCAAGATGTCATGGGTGGACTTCAACAGCGTTAAATATAGGGACCAATACTATACCGATAAGTGGTTCCGCGCGGGCGTGCTCACGCTTACAGGCTTAAGTTTGACCCCAGCGGTACTGCGAAATGTACTGGAATGCTTGAGTGGATCGGATGATCTTCGCACGGGGCATTGGAAATGGATTCAAGCAACTCTTCATGATTTGCCATCGACTTAAGCAATGATTTGCATGTCAAGGCCTCAACTGCCAACAGCAGTTGAGGCCTTTTTGTTTGGGCGTTTGTTTCGTCACGGCGATACCTAGGCGTAGAGGGCCGCCTTGGTAAGTGTTCAACCTACCATTTGTTGATAAACGCAGGTACGTTGTGATGCTGAGACTTGGGTGCTTTGGTGGCCCAATGTTCCAAACCTCAAGGTCGTCATGACTTAGCGATCAGACAATCGTCACAAGCCTTTGCGTTGCATCCATTGGTATTTCTGTGGGAGCACGAAAATGGTTCGTCGAACGGCCTTCCCATGTCGTCATCGCGGCTGCGCTGCGTTGGTTCGCGCACCAGGTTATTGCGATTCGCACGCGGGTGAGTCCGCAGGGTGGAATCGAGGCCATCGGCGCGGTAGCAGACAGCAGCGTGGATATGGCGCGGAATGGGATCGACTGCGCCTTCTGATTCTGAAGCGCGACCGCTACCTGTGCCAATGCGATGAATGTAAGCGCACGGACCGCGTGCTGCCAGCCACAGAGGTGGATCACCGAATCCCGAAAGCTGAGGGCGGATCCGATGATCTCGGCAACCTGGCCGCGATTAACAAGGATTGCCACAAGCGGAAGACCGCACAAGAAAGCGCCAGAGCGCGAGCGCGGGTGAAGAAGTAGGCGAGGCCCTCGCTCTCACTGGTCGTGCCGTGGTGACCTCCTGCGCGGGCCTGGAGGCCTCTGGCGGGCGGTGCCACAAGGGAGGGGGTGGGTCAATCCTTGGCCCATTCGCACGTAGGACGGCCCGTTCCGTCTTTTTTTTACGCCCGCGAAAAATGAAATTTGACGGGCAGCGCATTGTGCGCATTTTTTGACCAATGGAGCAGGCTATGGCAGGAGTAGCAGGGCGCTCCGGGCGCAAGCCGAAACCAGCGGAAAAAAAGCTGGCGGCCGGCAATCCGGGAAAGCGCGCGATCAATAAGGACACCCCTTCGTACGGGGAGATCACCAACGTTTTCGTGCCGGAATGGTTGCAGGGACATGGTCGGGATTTGTGGGAGCATCTCGCGCCACTGCTGTGCCGTGAAAAAATCCTACAGGCGACTGACATACAGAACCTGGAGGCATATTGCGCGGCCTATGGCCGCTTCAGGGCGGCCGAAGAAGAAATCCAGAAGCACGGAATCGTGGTCGAGGGCGCTCAAGGCGGACCGCTGAAGAATCCCGCAGCGACCATTGCTAATGAAGCTCTAAAGCAAATGGCTACATACGGCTCTTTCCTGGGGCTGGACCCTTCGAGCCGTCAGCGAATGCAGGGGCCGAAGAAGCCCACCAAGGGCAATCCATTCGCGGTACTGCTGGGCGGGGGCTGATGAATGGCGGCGCCGCAGTATCCCCGGGTAGCGCAGGCGCTGAAATTTGCAAAGGATGTGGTCAAGGGGAAGGTGCCGGCGTGTCGGTACGTGGTGCTGGCGTGTCAACGCCACCTTGACGACCTGGCAGCGTCCAAGGCAGCGAGTTATCTCTACCGCTTCAACGCGGCGGAGGCAGAAAAAAAGCTCGCTTTGATCGAACTGATGCCCCACACAAAGGGAGAGTGGGCCTTTAAACAGCAGTTGGTCACGCTGGAGCCGTGGCAGAAATTCGGATTGGCTTGCACATTCGGCTGGGTTCATAAGAAGGGCGGACTTCGTCGGTTTCGAGAGTCGTATTGGGAAGTTCCCAGAAAGAACGGTAAGAGTGTTATCGCAGCGGGTGTCGGTATTTCGATGTTTGCGGCCGATAACGAGTTTGGCGCTGAGGTGTACTCGGGCGCGACCACTGAGAAGCAGGCTTGGGAGGTTTTCCGGCCGGCGCGCTTGATGGTTCAGCGTTCTCCCGGCTTGGTCGAATACTTGGGCATTGAGGTAAACGCGCAGGCCTTGGCCCGCCCTGAAGATGGAAGCCGGTTCGAGCCGATCATTGGCAACCCTGGCGATGGTGCATCGCCGTCATGCTCAATCGTGGACGAGTACCACGAGCACGATTCGGCGGTTCTCTACGAAACGATGCTGACAGGCATGGGAGCGCGCCGGCATCCCCTGATGTTCATCATTACGACCGCTGGCGCCAACATCGAAGGCCCGTGCTACGACAAGCGGCGGGAAGTCATCGAGATGCTGGAGGGGCTTGTCCCGAACGATGAGCTGTTTGGGTGGATATGGACCCTGGACGAAGGCGACGATTGGACAGATCCCAGGGTATTGGCGAAAGCAAACCCCAATATGGGCGTGTCGGTTTATGCCGAATACCTGATCAGCCAGCAACAGCGCGCAATCAAGCAGGCCCGCTTCACCAATACGTTCAAAACGAAGCACCTGAACCTGTGGGTTACGGCGAAAACTGGCTTTTTTAACCTTCAGCAGTGGGAAGCCTGCAAAGACGAGTCGCTGCGCCTTGAGGATTTCGACGGCGAAAGTTGCTTTCTTGCATTTGACCTGGCGCGCAAGCTGGACATGAACAGCATGGCACGGGTGTTTTGCCGGTTCATCGATGGCAAGCGCCACTATTTCAGTGTGGCGCCTCGTTTTTGGGTTCCCGAAGACACCGCGAACGACTCCGACAATCGGCGCATGGCGGAACGCTTCCAAAAGTGGGTAAACACAGGCCATCTGTACACCACTGACGGCGCGGAAATCGACTATCGGGAGATTCTTGCCGAGGCGGTGGATGCGCACAGCCGCAATCCTGTTGAGCAATCACCGATTGACCCTAGCGGAGCGACAAACCTGTCGCATCACCTGGACGATGACGGACTGTCGCCCGTCACCATCGTGCAGAACTACACAAACATGAGCGACCCCATGAAGGAACTGGAGGCGGCCATTCGCTCAGGCCGCTTCCATCACGATGGGAATCCCATCATGACCTGGTGCATCGGAAACGTCATCGGCAAGAACTTGCCGGGCAATGACGACGTTGTTCGACCTATCAAACAGGGCAATGACAACAAAATCGACGGCGCTGTGGCGCTGATTATGGCGGTTGGCCGCGCAATGCTGGCGGACCGTGGCGGTTCGGTGCTGGATAACCTGACCGATGACGACATTCTGGTGATGTGACATGAAGAATCTGCTGATTGATGCGGCTGGCCTCGCTGGCTTTTGCTGCGTGGCGACCGGGGTGTATTTGCAATTCGGTGCTGGCCCCGCACTGCTGGCCGCCGGTTCCTTGCTGCTCGCATTTGCGCTGCGCGCCGCTGCCGGGGGGAAGCGATGATCTTGTCTTCGCTTTTTGAAGGGCGCAGCGTGGAAAGTCCCTCTGTGCCACTGACGGGCCAGAACCTGCAAGAGTACTTGCACGGGGAAGGCAAGCGCATCTCAGTGACGCCGGAGGCGGCTCTTTGCCTGTCGGCGGTATATGCGTGCCACTACGTGCTGTCCAGCAACGTGGCGCAGCTGCCAGCGGTCGTTCTGCGCCGTCAGGGGAACCGGATAGAACCAGCGACGGACCATCCGGCTTTCGACCTGATCCACTCCAAGCCGAACGACTGGCAAACCAGCTACAAATGGCGCGAGACGAAGCAGCATCACGTCTTGGGTTGGGGAAACGGCTACACGCGGATCGTAAGACGCCGCTCCGGCGAACTTCAGTCACTGGAGTTCTGCCTACCCTGGACCACCTCGCTGGTTAAGCCCGCTGGGCGATGGATCTACAGCACGACCGACGAAGATGGCAAGGCGATGGCCGTGGCTCCGGAAGACATGGTGCATATCCGCGCTTTGGGTTCGTCTGGCCGCATGGGCAAGAGCATCATTCAGCAGCACGCTGACATGCTCGGGTTGGGCTTGGCCGCGCAGAGGTATGGGCGCGAGTTCTTCGAAGGGGGCGGGCGCCCGACCGGGATTCTGACCGTCAAGGGCGACCTCAACAAAGATACCTGGGGGCGGCTGCGGGAGTTCTGGAGCAAGGCTGTGTCACGGCTTATCCAGTCGGAGAACAAGACCCTCTTGCTGCCGGCGGACCTGGACTATCGCGCGCTCACCATCCCGCCTGAGGCCGCGCAGTTCCTGGAAACGCGAAAGATGAACCGCACTGAGATTGCGGCCATCTACAACGTTCCAGCGGACATGATCAACGATCTGGAGCGCGCCACCAATTCGAACATCACGGAGCAGAGCATTCGCTTCGTGCGCTACTCGATGATGCCTTGGGGCGTGAATTGGGAGCAGGAACTCAACAGCAAGCTGTTCACACCCGCCGAGCGACGCGCCGGCTACTACGTCAAGCTCAACCTTGCCGGGCTGTTGCGCGGTACGCCGAAAGAGCGGGCGGAGTTCTATCACGCGGCCATCACTGATGGCTGGATGGACCGTAATGAGGTCCGCGCCCTGGAAGACCTCAGCCCCCGTGAAGGGCTGTCGGATTTGCTTATCAGCGTCAATGCTAAGCCGGCCGCTGAGGTCGGAAAGCCGCCGGCAAACCCGCCGGCTGAAAGCCAATAGGGACAACCATGAAAGACCTTGAAATGCGCACGCTGGGCAACCAGCCGTGTGAGCTTCGCACGTCTGGCGACGGTGAAACGGAGCGCCCGCAGATCGCGGGCTACGCCGCAGTGTTCAACACGCGCAGCGCGCTGCTCTTCGGCACGTTTGTTGAGGAAATCGCCCCTGGCGCATTCGATGACGTCATGGGCGATGACGTACGGGCGCTCTTCAATCACGATCCGAATTTCGTCTTGGGGCGTACGCGAAGCAACACGCTGCGGCTGGAAATCGACTCTCGCGGCCTCGCCTACACCATCGACCCACCGGAAACGCAGACGGTCCGCGATCTCGTACTGACGCCGCTGAAACGCGGAGACGTGACTGGATCGAGTTTCGGCTTTCGCGTCGCTCCGGACGGCGACGAGTGGCGCCGCGAAGGCGAAATCATCGTCCGAACCATCCACAAGCTGGCTGAACTGCGCGACGTGTCGCCAGTCACGTACCCGGCTTATGGCGATAGCCACGCCGCCCAGCGTTCGCTGGAAAGCTGGAAGAAGATGGCCGAAGGCGCCCGGGACCTTGCCGCCAAGGCTGTAAACGAGCGTCGCGCGCGCGAGCGCTTCCTTGAACTGACCTCTCTCACATCAATTTAATCGGAGTCGATATGACCCTTGCAGAACTGAAGCAAAAACGTGCGGGAATCGCTGCTGAAATGCGCACGTTCCATGACGCCCAAGGCGAAACCGCCTGGGGCGACGAGCAACGCTCCAAATGGGACGGCATGAAGGCCGACCTGAAGAAGTTGGACGAGCAGATTCAGCGCGAAGAAGAATTGCGCGACACCGAGCAGCGTTACGTCGAAGACAACGCCGGCAAGTTGGCAGCGGAAGCCGCCGCTGCGGCGGGCAACGGAAGTCCCGACGAGCAGCGCACCCAGGCATTCATCAAGTTCGTGCGTCATGGCGCAGGCGAACTGACCTCGGAAGAGCGCAAGATGTTGCTGGAAGCCCGCGCTCAGGGCGTGACCGGCCCGGAGAAGGGTGGCTACACCGTTCCGACGACGTTCCTGGCTAAGGTGCAGGAATCCATGAAGCAATATGGGGGCATCGCCAGTGTCGCGCAGGTGCTGGTCACTGACGGCGGCAATCCGATCGAGTGGCCTACGAGTGACGGCACCAATGATGAAGGCGAGCTGATCGGCGAAAACACCGACGCCGGTGAAAAGGATGTGGAATTCGGCATGGACGCACTGGGCGCCCACAAGCTGACGTCCAAAGTGATCCGCGTGTCGAACGAACTGCTTTCGGACTCGGGCATCGATATGGAGACGTACTTGGCGGGTCGCATCGCCTCGCGTATCGGCCGTGCCGAATCCCGCCTGATCGTCATGGGTACGGGGGCCGGATCGCCCGCCCAGCCCAAGGGCTTGGCCGCGTCTGTCTCTGTCGGGAAACAGACCACCGCTGCGGGCGCATTCACCTGGAAGGAAGTGAACGGCTTGATTCACTCTATCGATCCGGCCTACCGCAGTGCGCCCAAGTTCCGCTTGGCGTTCAACGACGCCACGCTGCAAGCGCTGGAAGAAATGGAAGACGGCAACGGCCGTCCCCTGTGGATCCCGGGCCTTGACGCCAGCGCCCCGGCACGCCTGCTCAAGTACCAGTACGTGATCGACCAGGCCATTCCGTCCGTCGCCGCTGGCGCCAAGTTCATGTTCGCGGGCGACTTCGATCAATTCATCCTGCGCCGCGTTCGCTACATGGTGCTCAAGCGCCTGGTGGAACGCTACGCCGAATTTGACCAAACCGGCTTCCTGGCCTTCCACCGCTTCGGGTGCGTGTTGCAGGACACTGCCGCCATCAAGGCGCTGCAGGGCAAGGCCGCCTAACTACTTCGAGGGCGGGCTGAGCAATCGGCCCGCTGAGATCAATGCTCGATTTGGACGAAGTTCGGGAGCAGTTGCGCATTGAGGCGGAGGACACCAGCGATGTACTGCTGGGTCGGTACGTGGGCGCGGCAGTGCGGAGATTTCAGGCGCGGACGCTGCGTCAGCTATTTAAGGCTGCGGCGGATGTTCCTGATCCTGCGCCTGCAAACGCGCTGGTCCTTGAAGATGATGTGGTGCTGGCGCTCCTTTTGCTCGTCGGGCATTGGGACAAGAACCGGGAGGCCACCACCGATCTGGAGCTTGCTCCAATTCCTTACGGCTTCGAGGAACTGGCCGCGCCATACCGCTGGTGGCCAGATTAGGAGGGATCATGCAAAAAGCAGGCAGTCGCAACCGCCGAGTGACGATTCTCCGCCGCGAAGAGGGCAAAGACGCCGCCAATGAGCCACTGAAGGCCTGGGAGATCGTGGGGAAGGCCTGGGCCTCCATCCGCTATGTCTCGGGCGTGGCAGCGATCAAGGCGGGCGCAGCGCAGGAAATCGCCAAGGCCAGCATACGTGTTCCTTACCGGCGCGACGTGGTGATGGGGATGCGCATCGCGCGGGGGCCGGATACCTATGTCGTTGATGCGGTTCTACCCGATGAAGAGCGCCGGCAACACACTGACCTCGTTTGTCGCTTGCTTTCTGCGAGGGAGGTTTGAGCGATGAGACAGGCCAGGAAACATAGCGCCCGTTCTGTTGCATTCTCCTTCGAAGGCGACATTGCCGGCCAGGTCGCTGCATTTGTGAAGCAGGTGCAGGAAGAAGCGGTTCGGCCAGCCGCGCATGCGATGGCAGTCGTTCTTTACGACGAAATTCGGGCACGGGTGCCGGTCCATATGGGCACGCTTCAGGCGGCCATCTACCGCTGGTTCGACGCGTCGGAATCCGGACCAGACCGCAAAACCTACATGGTTGGCGTGAACAAGAGCAAGGCTCCGCACTGGTGGCTGGTCGAGCATGGCCATTGGCGCAAATACGCCGTGCTGAAACTGCCCGACGGCTCATACGTCACGCTGAAGGACCAGCCTCTGAAAACGCCTGTCTTCGAACCGGCGCAGCCGTACTTGCGTGTGTCGGTCGATGCGAAGCTGGGCGCCGCAGTTGAGGCTGGCCGTCGCAGGATGGCGGAAAAACTCGGGGAGATTCTGAATGCTTGAGCCGATGATCGTTGCGGCCCTTGCCCCTCTTGTGGAGGGCCGCGTATTTCCCGATACCGCGGCCGGCGACACGCCTATGCCGTTTATGACCTATCAACAGGTCGGGGGGCGCGATGTCGTGTTTGTCGACGGGGAAACGGCGGACAAGCAGGGCGCTCGCGTCCAAATCAATGTCTGGGCGAAGACCCGCCTGAATGCATCCGGACTGATTGCGGCTACCAGGGCGATCCTGTGCGGGGCGCCGACGTTTGCTCGGCCCGAGGGTGGACCGGTGTCCGTCACGGACCCAATCACCGGCTTCAAGGGCGCCACGCAGGATTTCATGATCTGGCACGACACCCTATGACGACACCTCATGTATCCACCGGCTCCACGGTCGGTGTCAGCGCCGTCCTTCCGTCCACGTTGACGCGCTCGGCGTTCGACGCATTGGCCTATACGCCTGTCCGTGGCGTCCGGGTGCTGAGCAGCCTGGGCAAGTCGTATCAGACCGCTCCCTTTCACCCCATTGGCGCAGCGGTTCCTTATCAGCGACGTGTTGCCCAGGCCGCCGCTTCCCTACCGCTGGAGATGTACCGCCTGGTCGATCCGGGTCAGGCCTTGCTGCGCGCAGCGCTTGATTCGGAATCCAGCTTCAGCTTTCGCGTCACGGTTCCGGGTTTCGGGCATCACTATTTCACCGCTCGCGCCTCTAGCCGGATGTTGGGCATCGGTGGCGGCACCGATATCGCTGTCTCCAGCGTAGCGCTTGAAATCGACAGCCCGGTTTTTGAACCACCGTAATTCCCTTTGATGGCCCGCTGGGCCGAAACCGCCCCATTTTTGGGGCAACACCACACAACCCGCCTCGTGCGGGTTTTTTTTCGTCCCGAGATAGGAAGCCCACAATGTCAGTATCCCTCCCGAATGGCGTGATCATCGCGCTGGCGACCGCATATGGCGCGTCGAAGAACATCACCGCTCTTACCAACGCCAATCCGGCCGTTGCGACAAGCGCGGCTCACGGCATCGCCAACGGCGCGCTCGTCGAAGTGAAGTCCGGCTGGCAGAAGATCAATGAGCGCATCGTGCGTGTCGCCGATGCCGCCGCCGGAGCATTCTCGCTGGATGGCATGAATACATCATCTCTGGTGCAGTACCCCGCTGGCACCGGCGCCGGCTCGGTGCGTGAAATCACGGCGTTCACCCAGATCACGCAGATCCTGGAAACCAGCACGTCCGGCGGCGAAATGCAGTTCGCTACGTACAGCTTTCTGGAAAACGATTTCGAAGCGCAGATCCCGACGCAGGCCAGCGCGCAGTCGCTGGATCTGACCATTGCCGACGATCCGACGCTGGCCGGCTACAAGGCGCTGCAAGCCGCTGCGGAAACCCGTGAAGTGCGCGCTCTGCGCATCACGTTCCCGAACGGTTCGATGATTCTCTACAACGGCTATGTGTCGTTCAACGAGACGCCGACCATGACCAAGGGCGAAGTGATGGGCGTGCGGGCCACGTTCTCGCTGCTGTCGCGCCCCGTGCGCTACGCCGCAGCATAAGCCCATCACCGGTTCCACCGTCCATTCCGGGCGGTGGCAAACGATCAGAAACGCAATAGGAAATCACTACATTATGGCGAAACTCAAATTCACCCTCAACCCGGCTCCGACGTTCAAGCGCAAGGTGGGTCTGCCTGTGCCCGGCAATGGCTTCGTGGACGTGGAATTTACGTTCAAGCATCGCACCAAGGAGGAATTCAAGGATTTCCTTGAAAAGCTGGAAGGCCGCGAAGACGTGGAAATCCTGCTCGACGTGGTGTGCGGCTGGGAACTGGATGACGCATTCGATGCGGGGAACATCGAACGCATGGTCGAGGGCTACGTCGGATCGGCGCGCGCCGTCGTCGGCGCGTATATCGACGAGCTGAGTAAAGCCCGCCTGGGAAACTGAAGGCGCTGGGCGCCGCACTTTATGAGAGGCCGCCTGATCCGCGCGAGCTCGCGGCATTCGGCCTCACCCCGGATGACGTTGCCGGCGATCCGGTCGAGATTTGGCCGGAGAACGAAGCCGCGTTCATGCTGTTCTTCGCCTTGCGCTCGCAATGGCGCATGGGCATGGGAGGGGCGACAGGATTGGACTATGGCGCCCTGTCCCACAAGATGGACCGTATGGGCTTGTCTCCCGAGCAGTACGAAGAAATGGAAGACCAAGTGCGCGTCCTTGAGTTTTCCGCACTGGAAGAAATAAACCGGAAGTAGCCCGCCACGCGCGGGCTTTTTTTTTGGACTGACCATGACTCAAGCTATTGCGGAAGGCGTTGTTTCGGTAACTGCCGACACGTCCGGTTTCTCTGCTGCCATGGCTGACGTTGCCCAAGAAACTGGCAAAGCGAAGAAATCGCTCGACAGTTTGGGGCGCGGTGCCTCCACGAGTCTCAACAAGACAGCCGATACCAGCAGCCAGGCAACCAAGAAGATTGAGCGGTCCACGCAGAGCTTGATCGGGCAGATCGAGCGGCAGATCGCTGTAGCGGAAGCAGGCGCGCGGGGCACAGCTGCCTACTATCAGGAAATCGCCAAGCAGCGAGGCATTGACACCAACCAGCTCAAGCCCTACCTGGACCAGTTGAACGCGGTGACGGCGAAGCAGACCCAGGCGAAGGCGGCTCTGGCAGCCACTGAACCCGTTATGAAGCAATTGGGCATGTCGGCAAAGGCTACGGCCGCTGCGATGCGCGGTGTGCCTGCGCAGTTCACTGACATCATCACGTCCATTCAGGGCGGTCAGCGGCCGATGACGGTGCTGCTGCAGCAAGGCGGACAACTGAAGGATATGTTTGGCGGGATCGGCCCCGCAGCGCGGGCCATGGGGACTTACGTCCGAGGTCTCATCAGTCCCATGACTCTGGCGGCCGGCGCCGTGGCGGCCCTGGGCGTGGCGTATTACAAGGGATCTCAGGAAACCCCGACCTACGTTCAGACGCTTATCAAGACGGGCAACGCGGCGGGCGTGACCGCCGGCCAGTTGCAGGCAATGTCTGGACAGATCAGTTCCATGGTGGGCACGCAGGGCCAAGCTGCGGCGGCGCTGAATGTCTTCGCAGGGACAGCAAAGGTGGGGGCGCAGAGCCTGGAAGGGTTTACCGCCGCCGCCATACGCTGGGAGAAGACGACGGGCACGGCCGTGACCGACACCGCCAAGGCGTTCGGGGATTTGGGCAAGGCGCCTCTGGAGGCTTCTCTCAAGCTGAACGAGGGAATGAACTACCTGACGGTAAGCACCTATGAGCAGATTCGCGCCTTGGATCTGCAAGGGCGGTCGAGCGAAGCGGCGGCCGTCGCGCAGAAGGCTTATGCCGATGCGCTGAACGACCGCGCCCCAAAGATCACGAGCAGTCTGGGCACGCTGGAGCGTGCATGGGCCAGCGTGCAGGGAGCAGCCAAGGGGGCATGGGATGCCATGCTGGACATTGGCCGTCCCTCTACCGCCGAGGATGCCATCGCGAAGATGGAACGCGAGGTGCGGCAGCGACAGGAAAACATCAGGCTAGCGCGCCAGGGTGGCTCCACGGTATCGGCGAAGGAATTGAGCGGCCTTGACGGCGCTCAGGCCGAATTGGGCGCAATGTTGGCGAAATCTGCCGCCACTGTTGCTGCTGCGCAGGCGGAAAAGAAGGCCGTCGAGGATCTGGCTACCGCGCGCGCTCGCGCCGAATATTTGGACGACCCTACGCGCAACACCAAGCCCCAGCAGCGCGCCAAAGCCCTTGAGGCGGAGGCCAATGCCTATCGGAAAGCGGTTGCTGGTCTGATCGCAGGGACTGACGAGTATCGCAAGGTGTATGCCGCGCACCAGGCCGCATTGGCTGATATCGAGAAGCGGTTTGATGACAAGGGGGCCGGGAAAGGTCCGAGCGCGACCGATAGCGAAGCCGCCCGCTTGCGGGCGCGCATCGTGGAAGAAAAGGCGCTGGCCGTGGAACTGGCCGAGCGTGGTCTGCAAACCAGCAAGCTCAACGAGCATGAACGGCGCGCCGCTGAGATCGGTGAGCTGCTTCAGGGGAATTTGAAGGGAGCCGCGCGCGCCGGCCTGGAGCGCGTGCAGGCGCTAGCCGCCGAGGCAGGCGCCCTGGCACGCACCAACAAGGAAACGGCAGCGTTTCTGGAGTCGCACGCGAAGTACATGCAGGATCTGGAAGATGGCGTCGGAAAGATCAGCCAGGAGGCCGCCGCAGTCGAAGATCAGGTTGCCACTTACGGGCTGAGCAAGGCGGCGCTGGAACGTCTGACTATCGCGCGCTTGTATGACCGAAAGGCAACGCTGGCCGGCTTCGAAGGGTCGGAGCGCGAAGTTGAACTCATCGAACAGGAAATCGAGGCCCGGGAACGGCTTTCTGCCGCGATCAGCGCCAAGGACGTGAAGGACGCCCAGAAGAAGATCGCGGACGACGCAGCGCGTGATTGGGAGCGCAGCGTGGACAAGTACGGCGACGTGTTCCGGATTGGCTTTGCCGACATGCTGAACAACGGTAAGGAGGGCTGGAAGTCATTCACCAAATCGCTGACCACGACGTTCAAGACCACGGTTGCGGACCAACTGTACAAAATGTTTGCACAGCCCATCGTTGTGAACATGGTCGCCAATCTGGCGGGGATCATGGGCGGTGTTTCGTCCGCAGGCGGCGCGGCAGCGTCCCTGGCGGGCGCAGCGGGCCAAGGCGGCTCGTTTGGGGGGCTGGGACTCATGAATGTGCTGAGCCTTGCCAAGACCGCATACGGTGCCCTGACGGGCGGGATTACCGCGTCGCTTGCCTCGGGCGTTTCTGCCATTGGGAGTGCTATCGGATCAACAGCGGCCACGCAGTTTGCGCTGGGCATGACAGGTCAGGGTGCCACGCTTGCCGCAGGCCTGGCTGGCCCGACGACTGCCGGCAGCGCTGCGGCCAGCGCAGGTTCAATGGCGGCTGGCGCGATTCCCGTGGTTGGCTGGATCGCCGCCGGCATGATGGCTTCGCGTTCGCTCTACAAGCAGGGGTGGGATGCCGGCAATGGCACGATGGCACCGATTGCCAAGTACAACCCAATCACCGGGCCGTCGCTGTGGACGGACAAGGTATTGCGAGCGGTGGGGGTCAAGGGTGAGTGGGCCTCGATGCTCTCAGGTTCGTCCACGATTGCGCGCCTGTTTGGCATGGCGCCAAAGAAATACGGTGACACCTCCATCGTTGGTGACTTCGGCTCCCTTGGCTTTATGGGCCACAACGAGACACCTTGGACTCAAAAAGGTGGGTTGTTTCGCAGCAATAAAAAGGGAGTCCAATACCGTTCGCTGGACAACGAATTTATGGAGTCCATGACGGCCTCCTTTGAGTTGATGAAGGATGGCGTCGGCGCGCTGGCGGACTCCATTGGGGTGTCGTCCCAAACTCTGGACACCTACAGCGAGCGCATCAAGATCACCCTGACGAAGAACGCCGAAGAGAACCAGAAGCTCATCGACACGATGCTGGCGAACGTCGGAGAGAACATGGTTCGGGCGCTGATCCCTGACATCGACCGGTTGGCCGCCGAAGGTGAATCTGCTGGTCAGACGCTCGCGCGATTGAGTGACAGCTTGGCGACCGTCAATTCTTCCCTGAAGCTGCTTCGCCATGGCTTGCTGGACGTGTCGCTGCTGGGCGCGGAGACGGCTACCAAAGTTGCGGCGGCATTCGGTGGATTGGAGAGCCTGACCAATGCCAGCCAAGCGTTCTATGAGGTGGCATATACCGAAGGGGAACGCGCCAAATTCAGCTTGGCGTCCATCAGTGATGCGCTGCAATCGGTTGGCGTCGATATGCCCAACACGATAAAGGAGTTGAACAAAGTCGCGCTGGCGTTGGACCTGACGACGGATTCGGGACGAGCGGCATACGCCACCTTGATTTCTCTCGGGCCGGCCTTTGCGGCGGCTATGGAGGCGTCTGAAAGGGCGGTGCAGCAAGCAGCTACGGCGTTGTTTGAGCCGTTTGTTGGGCGAGGGGCATCGTTGCCTGCGTTGTCCGGCGCGGCGATCGCGTTTGATGAGGTGTCGGACAGCGCGTCGTCGGCTTCGGCGGCAGTTGGGTATATCTCGCGCCTGTTCCTGATTCTGGATTCCGGCCTGATCCAGTTCAACGGTAATCTGGACGGCGCTTCTGCGGAGATGACTGCCGGGCAGGAGGCGTCCGCAATGTTGGGCGATCAGATCGCGGATCTGCGGGCGCAAGCCGGAGGCGCGATTATTGACTTTGCTGGGTTGGGCGCGGCTTTGGCGGCGGTCGATACCGACACGTTTGTCGCGACGATGGCGCTGGCATTGCAGAACTTAGCAGGCCGCTTCGCTGGGTTGATGAGCAGCATCAACGCCGAGCGGGTGGCCGTGCGGGATGCGGCGCGCGGGATCATTGACGCCAAGGTCATGACGCCGCAGGCCATTGCGGAGGAAATCACCGGGATTAATACGGTGGGACCGAGCAATGCTGGCCTGGTCGCCGCCGCTGGCCGGCTGAGCGCCGCTGATGCTTTGGCGGCGCAGCGGGTGGCTGAGCGCAAACAGCGTGAGGGGGCATACAACGCCGTAAAGGGACGCTACGACACCGCAACCATGGGCCTTGCAGCGGCTCAGCAACGGGCGACCGAAGCCCAGGCGCTGCTGGATAAGCTGAATTGGGATATTTACGCGCCCAAAACGGTCACGTACAAAAAGAAGAACTGGGCGGAGCTTGACGCGGCGCGTAGCGTGGCGCAATCGCAGATGCCGGCTGCGCGAGAAGCCTGGGCGCAGGCGCAAGCGGCGTTGCAGGCCGCTCAGGCGGCGGCAGCAGCGGCACCGGGGCTGGCCGATGTGGCCCGCCTGCAGGCCGAGTATGCGGCGTCGGTTACGACCGCCGCTAGCGCGCAGGCGGCTGCGACCGAAGCGGCAATAAATGCCAAGAGCCAGCAAACGGCGTATGCGGACGCATTGCAGAAGTTTGCGCTTGATGCAACGAAGTCGGTTTCTCGGTTGGGCGATTTGCGCGCGGAGACTGTGCGTTACTACGAGGCCCAGAAGGCGTTGGCCGGCTTGATGGCGGAAAGCGCTGCCGGGCTTCGAAAGTCGGTTTCTGACTACCGTTATAGCCAGCTATCTCCCGAGGATCAGTTCGCATCTTTGCAAGGCGACTATGCGACAGCGTACGCGAGTGCGATGGGGGCGGACGGGGAGTTGCTGGCCGGCTATGCCGACAAGCTCAACTCACTTCTGCAACCGATGCTTGAGGCGGCTAAGGATTCGTTCTCATCCGATGCCGCATATCAGGCGTTTGTTGCTACGGCGCTGGCTCGGGCCGAAGCTATCGCCGGCCGTCTGGATTCCGTCGCGCCGAAGGACTACGCGAAGGAAAGCCTGGATCTGCTTGCGCAGATTGATGCGACCCTTGCCGCTCTTGAGACTTCCGCGCTTAGCGGCGAACAGGTGATCACGAATGCGATCAACGCTAGCCGCGATGCAACAGTGAACGGATTGCGCCAGGTGGTCAATGCGTTGACCGGCCAAGCCGTGGCGGCGTTTGCGAAGGGGGGCGACCATGCCGGCGGGTTGCGCCTTGTCGGCGAGCGCGGGCCGGAATTGGAGGTAACCGGCCCTTCTCGGATCTTCAGCGCAGAGCGTACGCAGGCGATCCTTTCCGGGGGCGGCAATCAAGAGTTGCTGCTTGCAGAACTGCGTGCGCTGCGCCAGTCGAATGAGGCGTTGCGGGCGGAAGTCGCCAGCCTGCGCATCGAGGCGAGAGCGACGGCCAGCAATACGGGCAAGACCGCGCGCCAGCTTGACCGACTCGAAATGGACGGGATGGTGGTTCGTACCGAGGCAGGCGCGCCTCTTCAGGTGGAAAGCACATGAAAGTAATCAAACCTGTGGTGATAGGTCCGGCACAGCTCATCAGTTCGAGCGTGCCGGACAGTGATCTGCCTGCATACGATCCGGCAACCGACTATCCCCTGGGGGCGCACGTCCTCTTCGAATCGATCATCTACGAGTGCGTCCAGGCGCCAAACAAAAGTCATCAACCGGACTTGTCGCCGCTCTATTGGGCGGCGGCGGGGCCGACCAACAAATGGCTCATGTTCGATAGCGAGGTCAGCACGCAGACGGTCGCGCCCAGTCCCCTGGCAGTTGTGGTCAAGCCGGGGATCACGAACAGCCTGGCGCTTCTGGAGCTGGGCGGCTCGCATTTGTCGGTGGTGGGTAGGGACGGCCCCGCAGGGCCCATCATCTACGAGCATTCTCGGTTGCTGGAGGGTTCGATTGTTTCGAACTGGTTTGAATACTTCTTTGAGCCGTTTATTCCGCTGTCCGAGGTTGTCCTAACGGATATTCCCGCATATGGAAGCCTGCATCTTGAGGTGACGATTAGTGCGCCAGGGGCCGATGCCGCGTGCGGCGCGATGATCTGTGGCACTGCCTATGAGGTCGGTGAAGTGGAGTATGGCGGTAGCGCCGGCATCATCGACTACAGCCGCAAAGAGACTTCAGCGACTGGCGTCACGACGTTTCGGCGGCGGCGCTTCTCTCGTCGCATGTCTCATCGGCTTTGGGTCGATTCAGCTCGCTTCAACGCAGTCTATCGACTGCTGTCTGGCCTTCGCGCCACGCCATGCGTCTGGATCGGCACGGACGCGCAAGGGTATGGCCCGCTGACGATCTTCGGGTTTTACCGTGACTTCTCATTAGAAATCGCCTACCCACTGGTTTCTTTTTGCAGTTTGGAAATTGAAGGACTTACCTGATATGGCTATTACCAATCTTCCGACGCCGCCCAGTCGAAGTGATCCGGAGAATTTCCCGGAACGCGCCGACGCCTTTATGGCAGCGCTGCCGGGATTCGCGACGGAGGCTAATTTGCTACTTGAACAGGCAAGTGAGGCTGCGATTGCGGCAGATGAAGACGCCTCAGTGGCGTCGGCCAGTAAAAATGCTGCGGCTGCGAGCCAGAACCAGGCGGCGCAGTCGGCGCAGGACGCTGATGCCTCCCGCCAAATTTCAGCCGAAAAGGCGGACGATGCCGAAGCAAGCGCGCAACTAGCTCAGCAGTGGGCTACCAAGATGGGCGCTCCGGTCGAGGGAGACGGGTTTTCGGCTAAGCACTATGCCAAACTTGCAGAGGCGGGGACGGGGTTGACCGTGTATTCGGCCGGGGATGTCCCATCTGAAAATATCGGACCCATCTATATCAAGGGCCAAGGTGTTGCTGAATGGGATACCTTCGCTTCGCGTTACGAGGTGCGCTCCAAGATCGCAGTGGGCACGCCATCCTGGTGGCCGTTGCGGGTGTCCATTCCTGCCGGTCAAATCCCCCTGGACGGTCAAGTGGTAAGCCGTGCCACCTTTCCTGATCTCGCTGCCATGGTGATCGCAGGCACGCTACCTGTTGTGGCAGAGGCTGCTTGGCAGAGCGATCCCACGCAACGCGGCATGTACACGGTGGGCGACGGGTCGACCACCATTCGCGTGCCGGATATGAACGGCAAGTCGGCCGGGTCGCTTGGCGCGGTCTTCCGGCGCGGTGACGGGGCTATGTCGGCGGACACGAACGGTCTGATTCAGCGCGACGCTTTGCAAAACCTTACTGGGGCCATGACTACGCGAAGCGGGGCGGGCGGGGTAGGTGCGGTCGTGAGCAGCTCTGGCGCATTTCAAAGTGCGACCAAGGCTACCGGCTCTGGCATCGGGTTCATTGCTTATGCGGCTGGAGACGGTGCGGGCGACCAAACCACGTTTGATGCATCCAGGGTCGCTCGAACTGCCGCCGAAACGCGCCCACTGAACGTTGCCGGTGTTTGGACGGTGCATGCGTTCGGGGCCGTTGTGAACCCCGGCAGTGTGGACGCCGCGCAACTGGCTAGCGATTTGGCGGCTTTGGATGCCGAGTTTCAGACGCTGGTCGGCCAGATTGAATTCACCATCATCTACCCAAATGGCGGGAGCGAGGCGTCGCCTGCGAACATCGCGATCAACTCGCAGTATGTTCTTACCAATCCGTTCCCCGGCCATCACGTTATTTTAGAGCCGGAAGTGTTGTACGAAGGAAATTGGGGAAACCCCGGTTGGTGGAGCGGTGACGCCAACATGGCCGGCATACGCGCCACCATGCGCAACAACTCCATCATTCTTTCCACCGCAAAGAATGCGCTTGGAATCGGCTACCCGCTGGGCGGCGGGGCGTTCACTTATACCGGCTCCACTGGGATAGGTGTAGCTGGGTTGCCCGCCCGGATCAAAGTTTGGAAAGTTAAAGGGGCAGTAGCATGAACGTATACGCACATCCCGGTGAAAGCCAGCAACAGATTGGGGGTGACTGCCCTCCAGGTTGGGTAGCCATGATTAGCCAACGTCCCGCCGATAGCTTCGTTGCGCGGGAAGACGGCCAATGGGCTGCCGCGCCTACCCCTATCCCGCAAGTCGTGAGCCGCTTCCAGGGCCGTGAGGCCATGTGGCAAACGCCGCACGGAGAAACGACGCTGTTCGAAGCGGCCGAGGCCATCATCGATCACGAGGACACGCCGGCCATGTACCGCCGCGCATGGGCCGACTTGCAGGAGTTCCGGCGTGATAGCGAAATGCTGCGGGCCATCGCGGCATTACTCGGCCTGACTGGCGCCAACTTGGACGAGCTTTTCATTTTGGCTGCTGGCATCGAGGCATGACGGGGCGGGGATGAGAACTTAGGCGGATGTGCAGAAGCTTGAGGTCTGCGCACTCGCTGACTTGTATGAGCTTGATGCCTCGTCTATCGAACTGAACCGCCTATAGCCGCACGTCGGCATCACACAACCCCGCTTCGGCGGGCTTTTTTTTGTCCAAACGGGAGGCAATCATGCGCACCGTCTACAGGAGCAGTGCAACTATGGAACCAGGTACTACGGGGCTGGGAGGCCTCGCTGCCTTGAAAGTCGCAATGGCGTATGGCGCGCCGGCGGCGCTGGCGGCCCTGCTTGGGCTGCTAATCATGCCGCCACGATCCGTGCGCGAGTTCACTATCCGCACGATTTCGACGGTTTCTTGCTCGTTCATGTTCGGGCCGGCGCTTGCCGCAGGCGTTATCGCCTGGAAGCCGGGGCTGATGGACGCCATGATTTGGCTGGCGCAGCATGGCGCGGGCAGCGATGACGCGCTGCTGGCGAAGTTTTACGTGTTGGGGCCGAGCATGCTGCTGGCGGGGCTTCCCGCGTGGTGGGTATTGGGGGCGTACATGCGATGGATAGCAAGCATGCGCCAGAAGGGGCTGCTTGAATGGGTGGCCGAGGTCCGCGCGAAGATCTTGGGCGTGCGGCCTGGTGGGGAGGGGTGATTGTGGATCTGAAGACGATTACGGACGACGCGATCACGCCCGCGTTGGCACTGCTGCCGGCCAAGATGGACACGCCGGTCGCGAGGGTCATGCTGCTGGCGATTGGCTTGCAGGAAAGCCGCTTCGTCTATCGCCGGCAGATCGGTGGTCCGGCGCGCGGGTTCTGGCAATTCGAGAAGGGCGGCGGGGGGCGTGGCGTCCTGCTGCATACCAGCACGCGCGAGCATGCGCAGACGGTGTGCAAGGCGCGCAGCGTTCCGGCGACTGCTGATGTGGTGTACGAGGTGTTGGACAAGGACGACGTGCTGGCGGCGGCGTTCGCGCGGTTGCTGCTGTGGTCCGATCCCAAGGCGCTGCCGTCGATCGGCGATGTAGACGCCGCCTGGGCGCTGTATCAGCGCACCTGGCGCCCTGGAAAGCCGCACCCGAAAGCCTGGCCAGACCTCTACCGCCAGGCCGTCGCCGAGGTGGTGCCATGAACCCGCTGGCCAAGCTGACGGGCGCATTGATGGGCTGGAAGGGGTACGCGGCGGCTCTGTTGGTGGGCGCCATCGTTGCCGGTGGCGCGGCGTGGAGGGTTCAGGGCTGGCGGTACGGCGCTGAGATTGCCGAGATGAAGGCCGATCAGTCGGCCC
This sequence comes from Achromobacter spanius, assembly GCF_003994415.1. Lineage (NCBI taxonomy): Bacteria > Pseudomonadati > Pseudomonadota > Betaproteobacteria > Burkholderiales > Alcaligenaceae > Achromobacter > Achromobacter spanius. Next base: position 2,005,772 of record NZ_CP034689.1, read on the forward strand.
GCATCGCCGAGTCCCAGCGCCAGGCGCGCGAAATCCTGGAGCGCCGCGTGGCCGAGGTTGGCCAAATCAACGAACGGAATGCGAAGGCCGAATGGGCCGCTTATGGAGGTATGCGCAATGCGCAAGTACAAGACGACGGCCTACGGGCTGATGTTGATGCTGGGCGCCAGCGGCTGCACGTCGTTGCCAGTTGCCCCGCCTCCAGCGGTGGAGTGCCCAAAGCCCGAGCCGGCTCCGGCCTGGGTGATGGAACCCGCGCCGAACTTGATCCAGCTGCTCGACCGGATTATTTCGCCCTCAGGGCAGGAATCCAGCAAGTGACTGCGCAATTGGATGCATGTCAGGCGCGTATACGCTAACGCGGGGCCATTCATTATTTTGGGCGCATGATCTCGGAGCATTAACACGTTGGATTGAGGGCACTCGCCCGTTTCAGAGTGCGCGCTATACCGTCCATGAACCTTGAAAATACACTCTCGCTGCTCTCCCTGACCGTCGCCGTATGCGACCTGGCCTTCGTGCTGCTAGACCGAGCCGCAGCAAAAAGGCGCAAACTGCGCCGCAAGAAAAAATAGCCATAGGCTGCTACCCGTGAAGTCGCAGCGACGTTGATCGTTGTTGCGGCTTCCTACGCTCGCGTTTCATCACATCCTGAAGGCTTGAATACGAGTTTCCAGCGGAGCGTGTCGCAAAACTTAGAACTTATGCGACGTTTGGTGGCTTTTTTTGGATACACAAATGTGTATCCATGGGGTACTATCACCCTATGTCGAGCAAAGACGCTGGCCTACGCATTCGTGTTGAAAGAGAACTCCGAGAGGCGTTCCAAGGAGCTTGCTTGGCTGAAAACAGGAGTGCGTCGGAAGTGCTGCGCGAGTTCATGCAGGCATTCGCCGACCGGAACCAAGGCGGCTTGCAGCCCGATATGTTCGCAGCACCAGCGGCCAGGAAGCCGCGTCAATCAATCAAGAGAAAAGCGATATGAGCCAATTTAATTCTTTGGAAGGGCGCTTGACCTCGCTCGACTTGTTTGCAGGTGCGGGCGGACTGTCCGAAGGATTGCGCGAAGCCGGGTTCACTTCGCTTTACGCAAACGAGATTTCCCCGCGCTATGCGCAGACCTACGCGGCCAACCATCCAGCCACGCAGGTCGATAGCCGGGACATTCGCGAGGTCGATGCACGCAAAGTCCGAAAACTATTGGGCTTGAAGCGGGGCGAATTGGATTTGATCGCCGGTGGCCCGCCCTGCCAGGGCTTTTCGATCAACGCGCCCAAGCGTTCCACCGATGATTCACGGAACCACCTGTTCCGCGAATACCTGCGGTTTGTTACTGAATTTCAGCCGCGAGCGGTCTTGATCGAGAACGTCCCTGGCATGGTGTCGTTTGAAGGCGGCGCAACGCTGGATGCGATCCTGGAATCATTGAAGCAGCTCGACTACGACGCCGACGTGCGGATTCTGTACGCGCCGCATTACGGTGTGCCGCAAACCCGGTGGCGCACGATCATCCTTGGCAGCCGTTGCGGCGTCGATCCCACGGCGCTATTCCCGGAACCGCTGCGCCAAGCCCCAGTTCGAGTGAATTTCACCTCTCAATTCGCCGGGAAAAACTTGGTGAACTTGCCACGCTCCTTGGAATTGCCGTCACACGTCACGGTCAAAGATGCCATTGGCGACTTGCCGGCCCTGCACAACGGCGAGATTGGCGAGCAGGTCAAAGACTACCGGCACTCGGCGGATAATCCGTATCAACAATTGATGCGGGTGGGTTCAACTGGTGTGACGTGTCACGAAGCAGCACGGTTGAGCAAGATCAACCTTGAACGCATGACGCACATTCCGCAGGGCGGGAACTGGACGGATATTCCCGATGCCCTGTTGCCGCGCGGGATGCGCATGGCGCGGCGCAGTGATCACACGAAACGTTACGGTCGGGTCAATCCTGATGGCCTCGCGTCCACCATCCTGACCAAGTGCGATCCACATTGGGGCGCTTACTTCCATTACGAGCAAGACAGAACCTTTACCGTGCGCGAAGCGGCACGCATCCAGTCCTTCCCTGACACCTACGTTTTCTGCGGATCGCGGGTTGAGCAATACGAACAGGTAGGTAACGCCGTGCCGCCGCTGCTGGGCGCAGCCGTCGGGCGAGCTATCGCCCATGCGCTGGGGAATGTCCGCAAGACCGAGCGCAAAGTAAGGGTGGCGTAGTGGCGGGAAAGATTTGGGAGTTTTTCGGCTATCGCTCCGATGACCACTCTCCGGCGGCAGTGGCCGCAGCGACGGACAAGCAATGCCCCTATTTGTCCGAAGTGTGCGAAAAGCGGTTGAGTGACGGGGCCATCGCTGGCGTTTGCACCATCAAGCCGGTGACTTCCGGCCCGGTTATTTGCTGTCCTATCCGCTTGTACGCGGACAATTACCGCGCCCTGTACGACGTGGCGAAGATCGCGTTTGACGACGATTTAGAGCTGATCGCGGGCCGGCAAGCATCAGCGCGGGCGCGGGAGAAACAAGCACCGGTCGTAGCCGTTTTCGGAAAACGCTGGAGCGGCGAATTGCGCTTGCCGCAAAAGGACGGCGCGGGCAGTTACTTCGTAGATTGGGTGCTGGCATTGCTTGATGCCAATGGCAAACTGAAAGAGTTCGTCGCCGTCGAAGTTCAGACCATCGACACAACGGGCAACTACCGCAACGGTAGGGAAGCCTTGCTCACGCCGGAACGCACAAACCCGGCAATAACGGCGGGCTTGAATTGGGAAAACGTCAACAAGCGCATCCTTCCCCAACTGATCTACAAAGGCCAGGTGCTGCAACGTGAAGCGTTGTGCCGGAAAGGTTTATTCTTCGTCTGTCCGCAACCTGTTTACACGCGGATCATGGCCCGCCTTGGTGGGGTCGGTGGTTTGATCCGTTATGCCTTGCAACCGGCGTCGATCACGTTTCTTGCCTATGAGCACGAAGAAGCAGGCATCATCGACGGGGCCACGGTGCCGCTGAAAGCACTGCCGCCACATTCGACCACGGTTTACAAGGTTCAAGAGGCGTTCAATAACGTCACCTTGCCAGATGAAAACGTCTATAAAACCGCTATTGAGGCCGCACTAGGCTGACGGTCGCTTTCGAGAAAATGGGAAGACGTGAGTAACGAAATCGCCACCATCTGTCTGCACGGTGTCCCACACCACATCAAGGTTGATGTTGAAGTAGCCGTGGGCGATGCGCAGCGTGGTCACTCCAACGAAAGCGCCCCAAGCCGTAAGGGGGGCTGGGGCGCAGTGCCACCCAAGGCAGGACAAGTGCAAAGGCAGCAGAGCCAGCGTAGCACGGAAGACCGGGTGACGGCCCCGCGTGGCGACGCATCAGTCCAAGTCGAACAGGGCGCGGTCAGCAGGCCGGGACACGTAGTCGTCCATCATTTGCCGAAAGTCGGCCTCGTCCCAGTCACCGCGGTCCAAGCGGCGTAGGATCGCTTCCCCCGCCAGCATAGCCTTCCGCTCAAGGTCTGCCCGGATCTGCTTGTAGGCGGAACGCCGCTCTTTGTCAGCTGCCTTGCGGGCCGCCTTCATTTCCTTGAGTTTTTCGTCGGTTGCGGTCAAGCGCTTTTTCAGTAGATCCATGCCGCTCTCTGCTGTGTTTTCTACGAACGAGGGGAATAGTAACGTGGACGTGGAGGCCCGAGGGATCAGAACATCGCCCCTGAGGTCGCAGTTTGGGATGGGCTTGCCAGCCTAGAGAAAAATGGTGCCGACAACAGGAATCGAACCTACGGCCTTCGCATTACAAGTGCGCTGCGCTACCAACTGAGCTTTGCTGGCGGGATGGCTGCCACCCTGGCGTGAGAGGCTTTTCGACAGGCAAGCGATAATTTATAAAATTAGCTGATCTATGCTTGGGTTGGTAATTTTGGTTGGTTTCCCTTGTAAGTGCATGATTTTTAAGTGTTGATTAGCCCCTTACAAGGCGTAGGTCACAGGTTCGACCCCTGTAGCACCCACCAAAAGCAACATTCGCATTTTTGCCGATTCTTCCAGCGAAACCCGCACACTTCATTGTGGCGGGTTTTTTGCTTTGGGCATCGCGCCGGCTTCCCCCGCATTCCTTGCGTTTGCGCAAGCATCCTTGTACACGTTTTGAGCTTTCTGGTTTGACCCGGTAGGGCAGTGTTACGCTATTCCAGACGAAATAGAACGTGCGAATCATTCGCATTTAAGATATTATGATCGGCTTGTACCGGCTGGCTGATGCCGCTTTTTTTTGGGCGGCGTCTTCGTCTGGCTGGCCGGATAAGTCAATGCACTCTGGCTGATTCATGCCTAGTTTTCAACGCGGTTCGAATTCTTCTTCGCCGTCTTCATTTGGTATACGCGCTGGCGCCGGGCTGGCGGTTGTCGCACTTCATGCGGCTGTGATCGGAGCCATTTTCATGGCGCCTACGAATCGTCCTGAGCTCGAGGAACCCGAGGCTGTCATGGTCAGCCTGGTGGATGCGCCCATCCCGCAGGTGGCCAAGGCGGAACCCACGCCCGAACCGCCGGAGCCCGTGGTCGAACCTCCGCCCGAGCCGCAGCCCGAAATTGAACCGGAACCCGAGCCCGAGCCTGAACCCGAACTGAAGCCCGAGCCGGAACCCGAACCCGAGCCGGTGGTTGAAAAGCCGCCGGAGCCGGCGCCCAAGCCGAAACCAAAACCCAAGCCGAAGCCCAAGCCCAAGCCGATTCCCAAGCAGGAAGTCAAACCCGAGCCCAAGCCGGAGACGCCGCCGCCGCAGGCCAAGCCCACCGGCGCGGTTGATGGCGCGCAGGCCACGCAAAGCCCGCAGCAGGGGCCGCCGCCCGATCAGCCCGTGCTGGTGTCGAGCATCGAATTCCAGGGCGCGCGTCCCATGCCTACCTACCCGATGGCTTCGCGCCGCATGCGGGAAGAAGGGCGGGTGCTGGTGCTGGTGGAGATCAACACGCAGGGCCTGGTGGACCGCGCAACGATCGACACGTCCTCGGGTTTCTCGAGGCTGGATGAATCCGCGCTGACCGCTGCCCGCAAGGCCAGGTTCAAGCCCTATACCCGTAACGGCGTGGCCTATCCCGCCAAAGCCAAAATTCCGTTCGATTTCGTAATGAGGAACTGAGATGTCCAACGCACTGCATGGCGCCACCCTGGTGGCGCAGGCGACGACCAGCCCGGCTGCACCCGCTGCCGCCGCCGCTGCGCCCGCAGCCCAACAAGCCGCCACGGCCGGCGCCGGCGTCGTTCAGCAATCGGCTGACGCGCTGCAGAACGCCGCCGCCGCGCTGCCGTCGCTGCCCACCCCCGCGCCGTTGCCGGTCGCGCCGCCCGACATGGGCTTCTTGCACTTCGTCGCGCAGAGCGATTTCGTGGGCAAGAGCCTGTTCGTCATCCTGATCCTGATGTCGCTGGTGACCTGGTACCTGATCCTGGTAAAGGCCGCCAGCAACGTCAGCATGCGCAAGCGTTCGGCGGACTTCCTGAACAAATTCTGGAACGCCAGCTCGCTGGAGCAGGTCGAGCACGAAATCAGCACGCACGGCGCGCGCGACCCGTTCTCGCACCTGGCCAGCCACGCCATGCACGCCCAGGCGCACCACAATAAGTTCGGCGCGACCAAGCTGGAAGAATCCGGCAGCAATTCCGATTTCGTCACGCGCACCATGCGCAAGGTGATCGACGAAGAAACCGCCAAGCTGGAAAACGGTCTGACGGTGCTGGCCTCGGTGGGCTCCACCGCGCCGTTCGTCGGCCTGTTCGGCACGGTGTGGGGCGTGTATCACGCCCTGGTGGGTATCGGCCTGTCCGACGGCGTGACCATCAACCGCATCGCCGGCCCCGTGGGCGAAGCCCTGATCATGACGGGCCTGGGCCTGGCCGTGGCCATTCCCGCGGTGCTGGCGTACAACACCTTCGTGCGCAACAACCGCGTGTACCTGTCGCGCCTGGATGCCTTTGCGCACGACCTGTTTGCGTTCCTGACCACCGGCCAGCAAGTGGCGCTGTCCGACGGCAAGGTGCGCGCCCTGCGTCGCCAGAACGGTAACGGCGCCGCGGTTCAACGCGGGAGCGAATAATGGCCTTTGGCAGCTTCGAGGGAAAAGGGTCCGGAAGCCATACGGTTTCCGAGATCAACATGGTGCCCCTGATCGACGTCATGCTGGTGCTGTTGGTGATCTTCATCATCACGGCCCCGCTGCTGGCGCATTCGATCAAGATCAACATGCCCCAGGTGGCCGCCGAGCAGATCGAAGAAGAACCCAAGACGGTCGACCTGGCCATTGATGCCAGTGGCGCGCTGTTCTGGGACGAAAAGCCGGTCAATATTGACGACCTGCCCAACCGCTTCAAGTCGATCGCCGGCACCAAGCCGCAACCTGAAATCCGCATTCGCGCCGATCAGAACACGCGCTACGAAACGCTGGCCAAGGTCATGGCCGCGGCGCGCCGTTCGGGCATGTCGCGCATCGGGTTCATCACGACGCCGCCATCCAGCGGCGCCGCGGCAGGCGAAACGCCCGCTGCTGGCGCAAGCCCGGGCAGCGCCACCCCGGCCCCGGCCGGGGCGCCGTCCGGCGGGTGAACGAATCCAGGGAAGGGGCGCATTTCGCGCCCCTTTTTTTTCGGATCGCGCTAGAATCGCGGCATGCGAGTTCTGGTAATCGAAGACGACACCACCCTGGGCCATGCGCTCCAGGAATTCCTGGCCGACCAGGGTTATGCGGTCGACTGGCTGACCGAAGGCGACCGAGTGCTGGGCGCCTTGGCTGGCCAGCCTTACGACCTCATGCTGCTCGACCTAAATTTGCCCGGCATGAGCGGGCTTGATGTGTTGCGGCAGTTGCGCCAAGACGGCAATCAAGTCCCCGTACTGATCCTCACCGCGCGCGACGGCATTGAAGACCGCGTTGCGGGCCTGGATGCCGGCGCCGACGATTACGTCACCAAGCCCTTTGAACTGCCCGAGCTGGCGGCGCGCGTGCGTGCCTTCGGCCGACGCCGGGCAGGCCAGGCGCAGCCCCTGATCGAAGTCGGTCCGCTGGTGTTCGATACGGTCGGCCGCGAAGTGCGCGCCAATGGCCAACGCCTGTCGCTGTCGGTGCGCGAGCTTTCCGTACTGGAAATGCTGATGGCCCGCGTGGGCCGCGTCGTCACCAAGCGTCAGATCGTGAACTCCTTGTCCGCCTGGGACGCCGATTTCAGCGAAAACGCGGTCGAAGTCTATGTGTACCGCTTGCGTAAACGCCTGGAAGGCACGGGCGCCAGCATTCAGACGGTGCGCGGCTTCGGCTACATGCTGGATGTGGAAACGGCCTGACGGGCCGGGCGCCGCCGGTAGGTTCCGGCAGCGCGCTTCCATCCGCCCAAGCGAGGGTATCGCGTCATGACGCACGAACGCATTCCTTCCGCTCCCACGCCCACACGCCCCTTGCTCCCTTCCCGCTCGCTTGCCCGGCATTTGGTCATTCGGTTGATGCCGCCGATTCTGCTGCTTGTCCTGCTGGACCTGGCGGCAACCTGGGTGATCACGCACAAGATCGACATGTCGCTCTGGATGCTGGAAGATTTCTTCTGGCTGATGGTGGTGGGACAGATTGCGCTGATTGCGCTGTTCACCTGGGTGGTGGTGCAGGGGGTGCGATCCGGGCTGCGTTCGGTGAACCATTTGTCCGAGGAAATCCGGCAGCGCTCCATCGACGACATGCAGCCGCTGGAAGTGGCGGGCGTGCCGGTCGAGATCGAACCGCTGGTCACGCACACCAACGACATGTTGCTGCGCCTGGATGCGTCGCTGGCGGCGCAGCGGCGCTTCATCGGCCATGCCGCACACCAGTTGCGCACGCCGTTATCCGGCCTGCGGCTGGAATCCGAACTGATGCTGGCCCGCCCGTTGCCTGATGACGTGCGGGCGCGTGCCGAACGCATCAAGGCAGTCAGCGACCGCATGATTCGCCTGGGGCAGCAGTTGCTGGTGCTGGCGCGCGCCGACCCTAACGCGCGGCCGCAAGACAGCTTTGTACGCATCGACCTGTGCGAATGGGTGCGAGTGCATGGCGCCGAGTGGTTTCCACGCGTGCGTGAGGCGCGCTACGAACTGGACCTGGTGGCGCCGGACGCGCCGATCTGGATCGATGCAGACCCCTTGCTGCTGGCCGAACTGCTCAGCAACCTGATCGACAACGCCTTGCGCTACGGCAACGAAACTGGGCGTATTACGTTGATCGTGGGCGCCAACCCGCCGTCGCTGACGGTCGAAGATAACGGCCCCGGGATTCCACCCGAAGAACGCGACCGCGTGTTCGAAGCCTTTTACCGTTCGCCCACCGCCACGGCTGGCGGCTCGGGCCTGGGGCTGGCCATTGTGCGCGAGATCGCGCATGCCCATGGCGCCTGGTGGAAGCTGACCAGCCGCCCCGACTTCTCCGGAACACGCCTGTCCGTGGTGTTCCCCGGCCCCCGCAAAGGGGCGCAACTGACTCGTCAAGAACCCATATCATGAGCCAAGCCACGGCTGGTGCCTCTTCTCCGACCGGCGCCCATGCGGGCGGCGTCCATGCGCCGTCGTCGCGCGCGGCGCTTATCTTGGGGGCCTTGGGCGTGGTGTATGGCGACATCGGCACCAGCCCGCTGTATACGTTGCGTGCCTGCCTGACCGGCCTGAGCGTGCACACCGACCTGGAACCCGCGCATTTGCTGGGCGTGCTGTCCATCCTGTTCTGGATGCTGATGCTGGTGGTGTCCCTGAAGTACGTCACGCTGGTGCTGCGCGCCGACAACCGAGGCGAAGGCGGCACGTTGGCGTTGCTGGAACTGGCGGTGCGGGCGCGCGAAGGCAAACTGCGCTGGGTGCTGATCGTGTTGGGGATTTTCGGCGCGGCGCTGTTCTACGGCGACAGCATGATCACGCCCGCCATTTCGGTGCTGTCCGCGCTGGAGGGCATCGGCATCGTGTCGCACACGCTGGACCATTGGGTGGTGCCGATTGCGCTGGTGGTGCTGGTGGTGCTGTTCGCCATCCAGTCGCATGGCACGGGCCTGATGGGCAAGCTGTTCGGTCCGGTGATGCTGCTGTGGTTCGGCACGCTGGCCGCCTTGGGCGGTTGGCAAATCTGGCAGACCCCGGAAGTGCTGGCGGCCCTGAACCCCATGTGGGGCCTGCGCTTCGTCATCGAATTTCCGCTGATCAGCTTTGTGCTGCTGGGCGCGGTCGTGCTGGCCTTGACCGGCGCCGAGGCGTTGTACGCCGACATGGGCCACTTCGGTCGCCCCGCCATTCGCGGCGCCTGGTTCAGCATGGTGTTGCCGGCCTTGACGCTGTGTTATTTCGGCCAGGGCGCGCTGTTGCTGCGCAACCCCGAGGCCATCCGCAACCCCTTCTTTCTGATGGCGCCGGACTGGGGCCTGGTGCCCTTGGTGGCGCTGGCCACCATCGCCACCATCGTGGCCTCGCAAGCCGTGATTTCGGGCGCGTACTCCGTGACGCGCCAAGCGGTGCAACTGGGCTTTTGGCCGCGCATGCAGATCCTGCATACGTCCGCCGTGGAAAAGGGTCAGATCTACCTGCCGCAGGTCAACGCGCTGCTGCTGTGCGCCGTGCTGGTCCTGGTGCTGCTGTTCCGCAATTCCGACAACCTGGCGGCGGCCTATGGGTTCGCCGTAACGGGCACGATGCTGACGACGTCGGTGCTGGCCTTTGCCGTGCTGCCGCGCGGTACGACGGGCATCAAGCGCATGGCGTGGTTTGGGGTGCTGGGCTTCTTGCTGCTGTTCGACGTGCTGCTGTTTTCGGCCAACGTGTTCAAGATCCACGAAGGCGGCTGGCTGCCGCTGCTGGTGGCCATTGTGGTGTTCACGCTGATGATGACGTGGCGCCGTGGGCGCCGCCTGTTGTCGGACATGCAGCAACGCGATCGGCAGCCGTTGAAGGAATTCATGGAGCAGCTGGAGCAGTACCCGCCATCGCGGGTGCCGGGCACCGCGATCTTCATGACGATGAATTCAGGCAACGTGCCGCCGGCGCTGCTGCATAACCTGAAGCACAACAAGGTGCTGCATGACCATGTGCTGTTCCTGACGATTCTGGTGGCCGACGTGCCGTATATTTCGCCCGAAGAGCGTTTCGTGGTGAATAAGCTGTCGGCCTCAAGCTGGACGGCAACGGTGAACTACGGTTTCAAGGAAGACCCGGACGTGCCGGAGGCGCTGCGGCTGGTGGCCGAAGCGTATCCCGAGCTGGATCTGGAGCCGATGCGCACGTCTTATTTTCTGTCGCGCCAAACGGTGGTGGCGGCGCGCAAGCCCGCGCTCTGGCGGTGGCGGCGTGCCGTGTTCTCCTTCATGGCCCGCAACTCCACGCGCAGCACGAAGTTCTTCAAGATTCCCGCCAATCGCGTGGTCGAAATGGGCATGCAGGTAGAGCTGTAGCGGGCCCATCAGGTTCAGGCCCGCTGGCTTTCGTGGTGATAGCGGCGCAATAAAAAACCCCTCGATGACTGTCATCGAGGGGTTTTTCGTTGGCGTTGAAGAATTACTTCTTCTTGGCCGCGTCTTTCAACTGCGGCAGCGACGTGCCGCTGGACGCCAGCAAACCGGTCTTCACGTAAGTAAAGAGCTTTTCGCGGGTGTCGACGATATCCAGGTTGCGCATGGTCAGCTGGCCGATACGGTCGGCCGGCGTGAACGGGGCGTTTTCAACCTTTTCCATCGACAGGCGTTCCGGCGCGTACGTCAGGTTGGCCGATTCGGTGTTCAGCAGCGAATAGTCATTGCCGCGACGCAGTTCAATGGTGACTTCGCCAGTGATGGCGCGGGCCACCCAGCGCTGGGCGGTTTCGCGCAGCATGATGGCTTGCGGATCGAACCAGCGGCCCTGGTACAGCAGGCGGCCCAGCTTGCGGCCGTTTTCGCGGTACTGCTCGATGGTGTCTTCGTTGTGGATGCCGGTGACCAGGCGTTCGTAGGCGATGAACAGCAGCGCCAGGCCCGGGGCTTCGTAGATGCCGCGGCTCTTGGCTTCGATGATGCGGTTTTCGATCTGGTCGCTCATGCCCAGGCCGTGGCGGCCGCCGATGCGGTTGGCTTCCAGCAGCAGTTCAACCGGGTCGCTGTATTCCACGCCGTTCAGGGCGACCGGCTGGCCTTCCTCGAAGCGCACCGTGACTTCTTCGGCCTTCACGGCCACGTCATCGCGCCAGAACGCCACGCCCATGATGGGCTTGACGATGCGGATGCCGGAATTCAGTTGTTCCAGGTCCTTGGCTTCGTGGGTGGCGCCCAGCAGGTTGGAGTCGGTCGAGTAGGCTTTTTCGGCCGACATCTTGTAGTCGAAGCCGGCTTGGCGCATGTATTCGGACATTTCCGAGCGGCCGCCCAGTTCGTCGATGAAGCGCTGGTCGAGCCAGGGCTTGTAGATCTTCAGGTCCGGGTTGGTCAACAGGCCGTAGCGGTAGAAGCGCTCGATGTCGTTGCCCTTGAACGTGCTGCCGTCGCCCCAGATGTTGACGTCGTCTTCCTTCATGGCGGCCACCAGCATCGTGCCGGTGACGGCGCGGCCGATGGGCGTCGTGTTGAAGTAGGTGATGCCGGCGGTCGAGATATGGAACGCGCCCGATTGCAGGGCGGCAATGCCTTCCGCCACCAACTGCGCGCGGCAATCGATCAGGCGGGCATTTTCAGCGCCGTAGGCCAGGGCCTTGCGGGGGATTTCGTCGTAGTCCGACTCGTCGGGCTGACCCAGGTTGGCCGTGTAGGCGTAGGGAATGGCGCCGTTGTTGCGCATCCACAGCAGGGCTGCGCTGGTGTCGAGACCGCCGGAAAAGGCGATGCCGACCTTCTGGCCGGTAGGAAGGTTCGGGAGGATAGTGGTCATTGTTTGAGGTGAGACGCCAACAGGACTTTGACAAAAGGCTTTGACAGCAGCAAGCCGCCAAACAAGAAAGAGTGCGGGCATTTTAACTCTTTTGCCTGGGGCGGCCAGATCCGTGTCGGCACCGCGCATTCCGCGCCACGTCGTCAAACGGGGACGATGCGTGTGGGCTTCAGCCCGCCGGCGCGAACAGCTCGGACAGTTTCAATTCCCGGATCAGTTGCCCGGTGGCCGTCGCCAGGCGGGTGGAGGGCCGGTGACGGGCGCTGGCCAGCACAAGATTATTGGTGATGGTGGGCGCGCCAATGTCGCAGAGCGACAAGGCATGCTCGGCGGCCGGGCCCCGCGCCGCCGAGCGCGGCAGAATGGCATAGGCGTCGCCTTGCGCGGCCAGTTCCACGATGGTCTGCACGGCGTCCACTTCGGCGGCCACCTTCAGGCGCACGCCTTGTGCGCGGCACACGCTTTCGACCAGGGTGCGGATGGCGTTGGGCAGGCTGGGCAGCACCAGCGGATAGTCGCCCAACCGCGCCACGGTAACGCGCTCAGGCAGCGGCGGCTGGTGGCCGGCAGCAGCCGCCAGCACCAGGTCTTCGCGGAACAGCGATTCGTAGGCAAGCTGGGGTGAGGGCGCCGGGTCATACAGCAGCGCCAGATCGACCCGGCCGGCCAGCAGCCATTCGCGCACCTGGGCGCTAAGGCCTTCAGCGACCGCGATAGAGGCTTCGGGGAAGCCGTGGCGAAACGCCTGCACGAGCGGCGGCGTCAGCACGCGGGCGATACGCGGAGGCAAGCCCACCACCACTTTGCCCGTGGGCGTGGCGCGCAACGTCTGCAGGTCTTCCTTGGCGCGTTCGGCCAGGGTCAGCAGCGCGCGAGCATGTTCCAGGAAGCGCAAGCCGGCTTCAGTGGGTTCGGCGCCCCGGCCGTTGCGGTAAAGCAGGTGCTGGCCAAGCTCCAGTTCCAGCAGGCGCACCTGACGGCTCAAGGTGGGCTGGGCCACGTCCAGCATTTCAGCGGCGCGCGAGAAGCTGCGCCGTTCCGCCACCCTGACGAAGTATTCGATCTGCTTGAGATCCATGGGGTATTTGATTTTTCTATATCTGAAATCAAAGATATAGCATTGTTTAGCGCGCGGCAATCCGCGACGATGGCGCTTTCCCAGTCGTTTTTCCAGCAGGAACCCACAGTGCCCGATTGCCGTCCTCCGCTTGCCTCGCCGTCCCGTCCTCGCCACACCCTGCCGCCGGGCGCATGCGACACGCACTGCCATGTGTTCGGGCCGGGCGACGTGTTCCCGTATGCCGAGGGCCGTTCGTACACGCCGCCCGATGCGCCGTACTCGGCCATGGCCGCGCTGCATGCGCATCTGGGCATTGAGCGCGCGGTGGTGGTGCAAGCCAACTGCCACGGCTCGGACCACAGCGCCTTGCTGGACGCGCTGGCCCAAAGCGGCGGGCGCTATCGCGGCGTGGCCTTGCTGGGGGCGGACACCACGGCGGCAACCGTCAAGCAATTGCATGAGGGCGGCGTGCGCGCCGCGCGCTTCAACTTCGTGCCGCACCTGGGCGGCGCGCCGGACCCGGCCGTGTTCGATCATGTGGTGGGCCTGATCGCGCCGCTGGGCTGGCATCTGTGCCTGCACGTGGACGGAGCGATGTTGCCCGAACTGTTGCCGCGCCTGCTGGCGTTGCCCCTGCCTTTTGTCGTGGATCACATGGGGCGCCTGAAGGCGGTCGACGGGCTGGAATCCCCTGCCATGCGGGCCTTGCTGAGCCTGGCCGATGTGCCGCAGGCCTGGGTCAAGGTGTCGGGCATTGACCGTATCGCGTCGGGCAAGCGCCCCTTCGCCGAGGGCATCCCTTTCGTGCGCGCCCTGATCCAGGCCATGCCGGACCGCAGCCTGTGGGGCACGGACTGGCCGCATCCCAACGTGGCGGGCGACATGCCGGATGACGGCGAACTGGTGGACACGTTCTTTGAGGCGTGCCCGGATCCCGGCCTGCGCCAGCGGGTGCTGGTGGACAACCCCGCAAGACTGTACGGATTCATGTAGACGGCTGCGCGGCAGCGCGATGGTTTGGCGAGCAACAAAAATTTCGAGCCATAAAAATTCGATTCAACCAGGAGACATCATGTTCAAGAAAGTGCTTTCAGCCACTGTGCTGAGTTTCGCTGCCTTCGGTGCGGCGCATGCCGACGGCCCCGTCCGTCTGATCGTCGCGTTCCCGCCCGGCGGGCCGGTGGATCTGGTGGGGCGCGTGCTGGCCGAGCAGTTGGGCAAGGAGCTCAAGCAGCAGGTCATCGTCGAAAACAAGGCGGGCGCCAATGGCAACATTGCCGCGGCCTACGTGGCCAAGGCGCCGGGTGATGGCTCGGTGCTGTTCCTGACCAGCGTGGGCGCGGTGGCGATCAGCCCGGCGCTGTACAAAGACATGCCCTACGATCCGGCGCGCGATTTCGCCCCGGTCTCGCGGGTGGTGAACAACGCCACCGTGTTTGTGGTGAACCCTTCCAACCCGGCAACGGACGCGGCGGACTTCGTCAAGCGTTCGCAGGCGGCGTCGCAATCGGTGGCGATCGGCTCGTCGGGCATCGGCAGCATTCCGCACCTGACCTTGGAAATGTTCGAAGACGCCAGCAAGGCCAACGTGCTGCACGTGCCGTACAAGGGCGCGGCGCCCGTCATCAACGACGTGATGGGTAATCAGGTGGCCGGCTTCTTCGGCGACGTGCCGGGCCTGATCGGCCACATCCAGGGCGGCAAGCTGAAGCCGCTGGGTATTGCGGCGCCCACTCGCCATCCGCTGCTGCCCGACGTGAAGACGCTGGCCGAGCAAGGGATTGCCGGCGTGGAATCCAACAACTGGTATGGCATTGTGGCCCCCGCGTCCACGCCGGCCGCCACCGTCGACAAGCTGAACCAGGCCGTGCGCGCGGCGCTGGGCAATGAAGCGGTGCGCAGCAAGCTGGAGAAATTCGGCGCGCAAGCGGCGCCGAGCTCGCCGCAGGAACTGGCCGACCTGATCGCGTCCGACCGCGCCAAGTGGACCGCGCTGATCCAGCGCAAGAACATCCGTCCGGAGTAAGCATGAGCGCCAGTCGAGTTGCGCCCGTAGAGCCGGGCACCCGCGCGGAACTGGCCACGCTGGAGGCGCGCATCAGCGCCGCCCGTGGCCGCATATCGCCGCTGTATCAGGTGCTGCTGAACAGCCCCGCCGTGGTGGAAGGCTGGGAAGCCATGCTGACCGCGATCCGCCAGAAGACGTCGTTGTCGCCGCGCTTGCGCGAACTGATCATCTTGCGCGTGGCCACCCTGAACAATGCGCCCTACGAGTTCGACGCGCATGTGCCGCATGCCTTGGCGGGCGGCATGCCGCAGGACGTGATCGACGCCTTGCGCGCCAACCCGGCGCCGGGCGACGTGCAAGGGCTGGCGCCCGGCGAGGCCGACGTGCTGGCGCTGACCGACGCCATGACGCGTGACATCGAGGTGCCCGATGCGGTGTTCGCGCCCGTGCGCGCCCGCTACGATGACGCGCAATTGGTCGAGCTGGCGGCCACGGTGGGCGCGTACAACATGGTGTCGCGCTTTCTGGTGGCGTTGCGCGTCGGGCATTGAAAGGAGAAGACTGTGCAGGAAATACAGGAAGCGGTATTACTGGTGTCACTGGGCGAACGCTTTGACAACGCGCGCGCGGCCGACATGGGCGAGCGTCTGACTACGGGGCTGGCCGGTGTGCGCGTCAATGCGTTCGCCGCGCTTGAGGAAGAAGACACTTATGTGTACCTGCGTGGCGCGGCGGGCTCGTTGCCGGAAATCCAGGCGCGCCTGGCCGAACACTTTCCAGGCGCCCGGGCGCGTGTGTTGCATCAGACCCTGGACCTGCCCGGCGCCTCCGCCGGTCAGGACGCGCCGTGGCACTACATCGTTGAAACCGATGTGCTGCCTGAGGCCGAGGCGGACCTGAACGCCTGGTACGACCAGGAACATTTGCCCGGCCTGGCGTCGGTGCTGGGCACGGTACGCGCGATGCGTTACGAATGCCGTGATGAGTCGCCGCGTTACCTGGCCTGCTACGACCTGCACACCCGCGAAACCTTCGGCAGCCCGCCGTGGCTGGCCGTGCGCGCCACGGACTGGAGCAGCCGCGTGCGGCCATCGTTTCGCAATACACGCCGCACGATGTTCAAGAAAGTTCTGTGAATAGCCAGCCGTTAGGTACCGGCGAGGGGACATGATGATGAAGCAATTGCTGACCGGCCTGACGATAACGTGCGCATTCGCCGCGACCTCGCCGGCATTGGCCGATGTGCCCAAGCGCGTCAACGTGCTGGTGGGTAACGGCGCCAGCATTGAAGTGCTGGACCAAGGGCAGGGGCCCGCGCTGGTGCTGTTGCCGTCGCGCGGGCGCGGCGCGCAGGATTTCGACGAACTGGCCCAACGCTTTGTCCAGGCCGGCTATCGCGTGCTGCGTCCGCAGCCGCGCGGCATTGGCGGCAGTACGGGGCCGATGTCGGGCATCACGCTGCATGACCTGGCCGATGACCAGGCCGCGGTGATCCGCAACGTGGCGCGCCAGCCTGTGGTGATGGTGGGCCACGCTTTTGGTAATTGGGTGGCGCGTGCGACGGGGGTGGATCACCCTGAATTGGTGCGCGGCGTGGTGATCGTGGCGGCGGCGGCCAAGCAGTATCCCAAGGGCCTGAGCGAACACGTGGATCGCAGTGCGGATTTGTCGCTGCCTGATGCCGAGCGCTTGAAATCCATCCAGCATGTGTTTTTTGCGCCGGGTAATGATGCGCGTGTCTGGCTGAATGGCTGGTACCCGCAGGTCAGTGAGAGTCAGCGCATGGCGGGCAAGGCGACGCGGCAATCTGATTGGTGGTCGGGCGGGGACAAGCCCTTGCTGGATTTGCAGGCTGAACTTGATTTGTTCAAGCCGCCTGCGACCCGCGATGAGATTCGCGATGAGTTTGGTGGTCGCGTGTCGGTGGTGGTGATCGGGGGGGCTGGGCACGCGCTGGTGCCGGAGAAGCCGCAAGAGGTGGTGGAGGCTATTGCGGGGTGGGAGCGTGGGTTGCGGTGAGGGGGCGGTTATTGGCGCGGGGTGATGGGTTGCGCGCGATCGGGGGTGGCTCTGTGGCCGGTACCGGTGCGCGCTTCACCCATCCTACGGGTTGCCGGTGCGTGGTGCACCCATCCAACGGGTTGTGCCGGTGCGCGGTTCACCCGTCCAAGGTGTGAACCGCCGCGTGGGTCACACTTGGCCGAGTAGCAGGAATTCCATCAGCGCCTTTTGTACGTGCAGACGGTTTTCGGCTTCGTCCCAGACCACGCTTTGCGGGCCGTCGATGACTTCACCGGTGACTTCTTCGCCACGGTGGGCCGGCAGGCAGTGCATGAAGACGGCTTGGGGGTCGGCGGCGGCCATCATTTCGGCATCCACGCACCAGTCGGCAAAGGCGGCGCGGCGCTCTTCGTTTTCGGCTTCGTAACCCATGCTGGTCCAGACGTCGGTCGTGACCAGATGCGCGCCCTGGCAGGCCTCCATGGGGTCCTTGAACTGGCGCAGCACCTTGTCCGAAGGCGTGCCGATGCGCGAGGCTTCGAGCTCGTAGCCGGCGGGCGTGGACACATGCAGCGTAAAGCCCAGCATTTCGGCCGCGTGCAGCCAGGTGTAGGCCATGTTGTTGGCGTCGCCCACCCAAGCCACCGTCTTGCCCGCGATGGGGCCGCGATGTTCGATGTAGGTGAAGATGTCGGCCAGGATCTGGCAGGGGTGGAATTCGTTGGTCAGGCCGTTGATGACGGGCACGCGCGAGTGCGATGCGAAGCGCTCGATGCGGGTCTGCTCGAACGTGCGGATCATGACGATGTCGACCATGCGCGAGATGACGCGCGCTGTGTCTTCGATGGGTTCAGAGCGGCCCAGTTGCGAGTCATTCGAGGTCAGGTTGATGACCGATCCGCCCATTTGGTACATGCCGGCTTCGAACGAGACGCGGGTGCGGGTGCTGGCTTTTTCGAACACCATCGCCAGCGTGCGATCGTGCAGCGGCATGTGGGGTTCGTAGCGCTTGAACTTTTCCTTGATGATGCGCGCGCGGTCCAGCACGTAGGCGATTTCCGCGGACGAAAAATCCTTGAACTGAAGAAAATGCCGCAACGGGCCGTTTTGAGTCGTGGGAGGAGTCATGGTGTTGTCGCAGGTCATTGAGCCCGGCCGGGCGCAACGCCGGGTCGGGACAGGGATGATGAATGTTCGGCCAGAAAATCTTGGATGAGCGGAACCAGGATGGCGACGATCTGGTCCGCCTCTTGCTTGTTCAGGATCAACGGCGGCAGCAGGCGCACGACACGGTCGCGGGTGACGTTGATGAGCAGGCCCGCTTCCATCGCGCGTAGCGCCAGCACGCCGCAGGGGCGCGCCAGTTCAATGCCCAGCATCAGGCCACGGCCACGCACCTGGGTCACGCCGACAGTGCCTGTCAGGGCGCTGGCCAGCGCGTCTTGCAGGTAAGCCCCCACCGTGTGGGCGTTGTCCAGCAGCTTGTCGGTTTCCAGCGTGTCCAGCACGGCCAGGCCGGCCGCGCAGACCAGCGGCCCGCCGCCGAACGTGGTGCCATGGCTGCCCGGCGTGAAGACACCCGCCGCGGGGCCGGCCGCCAGCATCGCGCCGATGGGCACGCCGCCCGCCAGACCCTTGGCCAGCGTCATGACGTCGGGTTTGATATCGGCCCATTGGTGCGCGAACCATTTGCCGGTGCGCCCGATGCCGGATTGCACTTCGTCGATCATCAGCAGCCAGCCGCGTTCGGTGCAAAGTTGGCGCAGCGCTTGCAGGTAGGTGATGTCGGAGGGGCGGATGCCGCCTTCGCCTTGCAGCACTTCAAGCAGCACCGCGGTGGTGCGCGGTTCGGCGTCGCCGGCCGCGCGCACGGCGGCCAGGTCGTTGTAGGGCACCTGGATGAAGCCGGTGGGCAGCGGCTCGAAGCCCTTGCGCGCTTTCTCGCTGCCCGTGGCCGCCAGCGTGGCCAGCGTGCGGCCATGCCAGGACGAGTCCATGGTGATGATGTGGGCGTGCTGGTTGCCGCGCTGGTAGGCGTAATAGCGCGCCAGCTTGATGGCGGCTTCGTTCGCTTCCGATCCGCTATTGCAGAACGCCACTTCCTGCATGCCGGACAAGGCCGTCAAGCGGGCGGCCAGCGCCTCTTGCTGTGGAATTTCGTAGATGTTGGACGTGTGGATGACGCGCGCGGCCTGTTCGCTGATGGCGGCCACCAGTTTCGGATGTGCGTGGCCCAGGCAGGAAACGCCAATGCCGGCCAGCGCGTCCAGGTATTTGCGCCCGTTTGCATCCCACAGCCATACGCCCTGGCCGTGCGAAAACGCAACCGGCAGGCGAGCGTAGATATTGGCCAGAGGCGAGGTCATTGCGGATCCTCCTGGGGGATGACCAAAAAACCGGTCCTGAATTCGTTGAATCCCCAGGCGAAAGCGGGGCGGAATCGGCTTTTGGAAGAGAGCAAAGGATCAATCATATACAATTCGCGGCGCAGGGCGCATGTTTGATCACGCCGAAGATCCGGCTTTCGTGAAAGGCGCGCTGTAGTGAAGAACTCATGGCAACTCGCGTCAGACAATTCGTAATTCATGGCGTTACCGAAAGCGGTAGCCGATTCCGCCCCAGCGATTGGGCGGAGCGGCTCGCTGGCGTAATGGCTCAGTTCCGGCCCGCCGGCTGTGCCGGTAACCACCTCACTTATTCGCCTTATGTGCTGCCCGTCGTTATCGACGGCGTGCGCGGAATCGTGGTCGACTTGCGTTTGCGCGACCTGGAACCGTTGGCGTACAAGTTCGTGGTGGATTTCGCTCGCGACAACAACCTCAAGACGGAAGAACGCGAAATCTAAGCCCCAGAACGAAAAAGCGCCCCAACCGGGCGCTTTTCTCTTTCGTGGGGAAAGTGGCGCGCCCATCGGGCGGGCTTGAGGCTACGCCGCGCCTTCGTCAGACCGGCATCGCGCATCCGTGCCTTCGCGGCGCGCATGACGCGTCACGTGCCGTAGCGATCCAGGATCTTGCGGATATCGCGCACGCCCGTTCCGTCGGTGCTCAGCAGCGCCCGCGCGGTGACGGATTCCAGATGGTGTTCAAGCAGATGCAGCACGTGCTTTTCGTCACGCGCGCGCAGGCCTTCCACAATTTCCATATGTTCGCTGACCGCGCATTCACTGGAATGCGGCCGTCCGTAAAGCGCCAGGATCAGCGAGCAGCGCGAGACGATTTCGTTCACGTAGCGGGCATAGACCGCATTGCCCGATAGCTCGGCCATCAAGATGTGGAATTCGCCCGACAGCCGGATGGATTCATTCGTGCTGTTGCGTTTGCGAGCCGCTTCCTCTTCCTCCACATGCCGGGCCAGACGTGTCAGCCCGGTTTCGGTGATGTGTTGCACCAGCTTGCGGGCGACGTCGCGTTCCAGGCAGCGGCGCGCTTCGAAGATGTCGTGCGCTTCTTCCAGACTGGGGCGCGCCACCGCCGCGCCGCGATTGGGGCGCAGGTCTACCAGGCCTTCACTGAACAAGCGCGTCAACACGCCGCGGACGATGGTGCGGCTGACGCCAAAGCGTTCACCGATGATGTCTTCGGGCAGCTTGTCGCCGGGCAGCAAGGCCTGCTCGATGATGGCGCGGCGCAAATTTATGTATACGATTTGGCTGCGATTTACGTCTTTCTTCGGGGGCTCGTTGGCCGGTGGCGCGAGAGTGTTCATCTTCTTCCTTGGCTCCTGGACCTGCGCGTATTTTTGTAATGCATAGGGGCCACGGTAGCCGCGGCACCGCGCTGCGCGGGGCGTAGGCAAGCATACTACAACGCCGCTAAGGGTTAGCGATAGCTTGAAGCCTGGCATCAGGCGCGTACATTGTCGGCATAAATCGTATACAAACATTTATACAAAAGTGCCATTTAAAAAGCACTTTTGTTATCTGTTTCGTATACAAACTTGCCGAGGTTTGTTCCATGCCAGCCATGCCCGACGCCGTGTCCCTGGACCGGCCCGCCTTCACGCCGTACCGCCTGCTGGTGGTCAACGGCAACACCACGTCCAGCCTGACGGACCGCCTTGCGGCGCAAGCGCAGAGCTTTCTTGGTGGCGCCGCGCACATACACGCCGTTACCGCCGTGTTCGGGCCGGCCTATATCGCCAGCCGTGTCGAGGCCGCGGTGGCCGCCCATGCCGTGCTGGAAACCGTGGAGCGCGAAGTGGCCCAGGCCGACGCGCCCTTTGACGCCTGCTTGCTGGCCTGTTTTGGCGAACCCGGTATCGGCGCGGTGCGCGAATGCCTGACCGTGCCCGTGGTCGGCATGGCCGAGGCGTCCATCATGGCCGCCATGCAGCGCGGCGACCGCTACGCCATCGTCACGGTCGGCCAGCGCTGGCCGGGCATGTTGCGTGAACAGATCCGCCAGCTTGGGCTGGACGCCCGCTGCGCCGCCATCATCGCCTTGCCCGGCAATGCGCTGGACTACGTGTCGCAAACGCCGGAGTCGGCAGCCCAGGTCAGCCTGGCGCTGGACGCCGCCGTGACGCAAGGCGCCGACGTCATCATCGTGGCGGGCGCCGCGCTGGCGGGTTATCTGCCGGTGCTGACGCGCCGGCCCGCCGTGCCGGTCATCGACTCCTACCGCGCCGCGCTGGCGCAGGTGCTGGCTCTGGCATCACTGGATAGGGTGCAACGCCAGTGCGCGTGGAACTGATCCGCCTTCCAGACACAGCCGCCATGCCCATGGCGCCAGGGCAAGCCTGGATCAAACACAAACCACAAACCGATAGACAAGGGAGAGTTGCAGCCATGAAGACGTTGCTTAAGTGGACCGCCGGCGCCGTGATCGCGCTGTCGGCGATTACCGGGGCTTCGGCCGCCAACACGTTGAAGTGGGGCGCCGCGCGCGACCTGGATTCGCTGGACCCGTATTCCTACGGCAGCACCTTCAATCTGGCGTTTTTGAACCACGTATACGAAGCGCTGATCCGCTACGACGACAAGTTCAACATCACCCCGGCGCTGGCCGAATCCTGGGAGGCCACGTCGCCCACCGTGCTGCGCTTCAAGCTGCGCCAGGGCGTGAAGTTCCACAACGGCGCACCGTTCACGGCGGACGACGTCGTGGCCTCGATGACCCGCGTGTCCGACCCCGCCTCGCCCCTGAAGGGCAACCTGCCGGCCTTCAAGGCCGTGAAGAAGGTGGATGACTACACCGTCGACATCGAAATGACGCATCCATACCCGCTGATGCTGAACGACCTGACCAACATCTTCATCTTCAACCGCCAATGGCTCGTGGACAACAACAGCACCAAGCCGACCGACGCCGCCAAGAACATCGAAGGCTACGCCACGCACCACGCCAATGGCACCGGCCCCTTCAAGGTGGAGTCGTACCGGCCCGATACGCGCACCGTGCTGGTCGTCAACAAAGACTGGTGGGACAAGCCCCGCCACAACCTCGACCGCATTGAGTTCACGCCCATCGCGTCCGCGCCGACGCGCGTGGCGGCGCTGCTGTCGGGCGATATCAACTTCACCGAAAACGCGCCCTTGCAGGATCTGGACCGCCTGCGCGCCGCGTCCAACGTGAAGGTGCTGGCGGCGACCGAACTGCGCACCATTTACTTCGGCTTCAACCTGGGCGACAAGCTCGTCGGATCGAACATCACCGACAAGAATCCGTTGAAAGACTTACGCGTGCGTCAGGCCCTGTACATGGCCTTGTCGCCCGACCTGCTGCAAAAGCGCGTGATGCGTGGCCTGTCGCGCACGACGGGCGCGCTGGTGGCGCCGTCCATACCCGGCTACGAGGCCAAGCAGGAAACGCGCCTGCCGTTTGACGCGGCCAAGGCAAAGGCGTTGCTGGCCGAAGCGGGCTATCCCAACGGCTTCACCTTGTCGCTGCTGTGTTCCAACGACATGTTCGTGAACGAGGAAGAGCTGTGCCAGGCGGCGGCGTCGATGTGGGCGCGGATCGGCGTAAAGGCTTCCTTGGCCAGCGGGCCGCGTTCGTTGCAGAACCCCAAGCGCTCGCGTGGCGAGTTCGACATCACCATTCACGGCTGGGCCAACGAGCCGCAGATCGATGCGCTGTCGATCCTGCTGCAAGTGATGCACAGCCGCACCGGCCCCGCCGGCGTCTTCAACTGGGGGCAGTGGGGCGACGCCGCGCTGGACGCCAAGATTGACGCGGCCGCGGCCGAGATGGACCGCGCCAAGCGCATCCAGATGATGGCCGAGGTATTGCAGACCCTGCATGACGATGTGCGCTTCCTGCCGCTGCACCAGCAGCCCATGGCCTGGGCCGTGGGCGACAAGGTGGGCGACGTGCTGCAAATGCCTGACAACAAGGCGCGTCTGTGGACCGTGCGCATGCAGTAGCGCGCGTGCAGGGGGAACGCCGCGCGCCGCGATGGGCGTGGCGTTCCAAAGTCCGACATCAGGTCTGAAGGAGGCCGCACATGCTGGCATTCATTGTTAGACGGGTCTTCAACGCGGCTGGCGTGATGCTGGCGGTGGCGTTGCTGGCCTTCGTGATCTTCCGTTTTGTCGGCGACCCCGTCGACATGATGCTCAACGAGCAGGCCTCGCAGACGCAGCGCGACGAACTGCGCGAGCGCCTGGGGCTGAACGCCTCGATGGGCATGCAGTACGTCAACTTCGTCACCAACGCGGTGCAGGGCGAATTCGGTATTTCGTACCGCAACCAGCAAGACGTCTTCGCGCTGGTGGCCGAACGCTTTCCCGCCACCTTCGAACTGGTGATGATGGCCACGCTGCTGTCGCTCGTGATCGGCGTGCCGCTGGGCGTGCTCACCGCCATCTACCGCAAGTCGCGCCTGGCGCAGGCCTTGCAGTTCGTGTCCATCCTGGGCATTTCGCTGCCCAGCTTCGTGGTGGGCATCATGCTGATTCTGGTCTTCTCGGTGCAGCTGGGCTGGCTGCCCGGCTTTGGACGGGGCGAAACGGTGAAGATCGGCTGGTGGTCCACCGGCTTGTTGACGCCGTCGGGCCGCGCCGCGCTGGTGCTGCCGTCCATCACCCTGGCGCTGTTCCAGATCACGCTGATCATGCGGCTGGTGCGGGCCGAGATGCTGGAAACGCTGCGCACGGAATTCATCAAGTTCGCCCGCGCCCGTGGGCTGCCCGACCGCGTGGTGCACTTTCGGCTGGCGCTGCGCAACTGCCTGATGCCCGTCATCACGGTCACGGGCATGCAGATCGGCAACCTGATCGCCTTCGCGCTGATCACGGAAACCGTGTTCCAGTGGCCCGGCATGGGGCTGCTGTTCATTCAATCGGTCATGTTCGTGGACATTCCCGTCATGGCCGCCTATCTGGTCATCGTGTCTTTCATCTTCGTGACCCTGAACACGCTGGTGGACATGATGTACGGCGTGGTTGACCCCCGCCTGCGCAGCCAGCACGTCAAAGGAGGCGGCAATGCTCACTAACCCCTTTTCGGGCGGCGCGCAAAGCCGGATGTCCCGCTTTCTGCAAAGCGACTTATGGTGGAGCCTGCGCAACGATTACGTGGCGATGGGCGCGGGCATCGTGCTGCTGGCCGTGGTGTTGCTGGCGGTATTCGCGCCGTGGATCGCGCCGCAGAACCCCTACGACCTGGCGCAGCTTGACTTGTTGAACGCCGAACTGCCGCCGTTCTGGGTGGATGGCGCCGACCCGCAATTCCTGCTGGGCACCGATACGCAGGGCCGCGACGTATGGTCGGCCATTCTGTATGGCTCGCGCATGTCGCTTGCCATCGGCCTGGCCACCGTGGTGCTGTCCTTGGCGATCGGCCTGCTGGTGGGGCTGGCGGCCGGCTATTTCGGCGGCTGGATCGACAACGCGCTGATGCGGGTGGGCGACACGCTGCTCAGCATTCCCACGATTCTTGTCGCCATTCTGGTGACGGCGGTGTTCCGCCAATTGCTGCCGCCCGGCCTGCGCGAAACGCTGTCGGCGGTGATCCTTATCCTGGCCATCTCCATGACCAACTGGGTGCAGTACGCCCGCACGGTACGCGCGTCGGCGCTGGTGGAACGCGGCAAGGAATACGTGCAGGCGGCGAGGCTGATCCGGGTCAGCCCGTTGCGCATCATGCTGACGCACATCCTGCCCAACACGCTGACGCCGGTGATGGTGACGGCCACGCTGAACCTGGGGCTGGCGGTGCTGATCGAGGCCACGCTGAGCTTTCTGGGCGTGGGCATGCCGCCGACCGAACCCTCGCTGGGCACGCTGATCCGCCTGGGCAACCAATTTCTTTTTTCGGGGCAGTGGTGGGTGGTGGTCTTCCCCGCGCTGTATCTAAGCCTGATCGTGCTGGTGGTGAACCTGCTGGGCGATTGGCTGCGTGATGCGCTCAACCCCCGTCTGCGCTGAAGGCGCATCTTCAATAGAGGTCAAGCATGGAAAATGCAACGCTGTACACCCAGGTCCGCCCCGCCGGCGGGGAACTCACCACGGTGCTGGTGCGCGACGGCCGCATCCAATCGCTGGGGGGCACGGCGCCCGAGGGCGCGGCGGTGGTGGACGGGGGCGGTGCGCTGATGCTGCCGGGGCTGATCGACGCCCATGCCCATCTGGACAAGACGATGTACGGCATGCCCTGGTACCGCAACGACGTCGGCCCGAGGCTGATCGACAAGATCGAGAACGAACGCGCCGAAAAAAAGCGCCTGGGCATAGACCCGTACCGGCAATCGGCGCGGCAGATCGTGATGTCGATTGCCGATGGCACCAGCCACATCCGCAGCCATGTGGACGTGGATACCGACATTGGCCTGGCCGCCATTGAAGGCGTGATGCGTGCTCGCGAGCAATATCGCGACCAGATCGATGTGGAATTGGTGGCGTTTCCGCAAAGCGGCCTGCTGATCCGGCCGGGCACGCTGGAACTGATGGACGAAGCGCTGCGCATGGGGGCCGAGGTAGTGGGCGGGCTGGACCCGGCCGGCATGGACCGCGATCCCAAGGGCCATCTTGACGCCATCTTTGCGCTGGCCGACAAGCACGGCAAGCCCATTGACATCCACCTGCACGAAGCGGGCGAGCTGGGCGCGTTTTCGATGCAGATGACCATCGACCGCGTGCTGGCGCTGGGCATGCAGGGCAAGGTCACCTTGTCGCACTCGTTCTGCCTGGGCATGCCCGACACGCAGGCCGTCCAGGCGCTGACCGATGGGCTCTTGCACGCGGGCATACACATCATGACGACGGGTTCGGCCTCGCGTCCCGTGCCCAACGTGGCGCGGCTGCGCGCGGCCGGCGTCACTGTCTGTACCGGCAACGACGGCATGCGCGATACCTGGGGGCCCTACGGCAAGCCGGACATGCTGGAACGCACCATGCTGGTGGGCCTGCGCAACAACTTCCGCCGCGACGACGAACTGGCGATGGCGCTGGACGTGGCCACCTACGGCAACGCGCGCGTGATGAAGCTGGCCGACTACGGCCTGGCTCCGGGCTGCCACGCCGACTTCGTGCTGGTGGACGCCGAAACCGTGGCCGAGGCCATTGTGGCGCGGCCGGTGCGCAAGCTGGTCGTCAAGCGCGGCCGCGTCGTGGCGCGCGATGGACGCGCCTTGGTGAGCGCGCCGTGATGCCCGCCGCCGAAGGCCCCATCCTGCTTACCGCCCGCTGGGTGGTGGGCCACGAAAACGGGCGGCACTGCCTGTACGAAAACGGCGAGCTCGTCTTTGAAGGCGATCGCATCCTGTATGTGGGTCACCGGTATCCCGGGTTCGTCGCGCGCCGCCATGACTACGGCCGCGCGGTGATTGGCCCCGGCTTCGTGGACCTGGACGCCTTGTCGGACCTGGACACGACCATCCTGGGTTTCGACAATTCCCCCGCTTGGCAAAAGGGCCGCATCTGGCCCGAGACCTATATGAAGCAGGGGCCGTACGAGATGTACTCGGCCGCCGAGCTGGCGTTCCAGAAGCGCTATGCCTTCGCGCAGTTGATCCGCAACGGCATCACCACGGCCTTGCCCATTGCCTCGCTGTTCTATCGGGTCTGGGGCGAAACCCGCGACGAGTTCCTGTCGGCCGCCAACGCGGCGGGGGAACTGGGCCTGCGTGTCTACCTGGGGCCGGCTTACCGCAGCGGGCATACCTATGTGGATGCCCAGGGCAATATCCGCTGCCATTACGACGAAGCGCGCGGCATGGTGGGGCTGGCCGAAGCGCTGGCGTTCTGCGACGACATCGACAACCGCTACGACAGCCGCTACAACGGCCGCATCCGCGCGATGCTGGCGCCCGACCGCATCGAAACTTGTACGCCGGACCTGCTGCGTGCATCGGCCGCCGCCGCGCGCGAACGCGAAATTCCGATTCGGCTGCATTGCTGCCAGTCGCGCCTGGAATACGACCTGGTGTTGGAACAGCACGGCATGAGCCCGCCGGAATGGTTGCAAAGCCTGGACTTTCTATCGCCACGCGCCTTGCTGCCGCACGGCACGTATGTGTCCGGCTCACGCCATATTTCGCGCCCGGGCCGCGACCTTGAAATCATCCGCGACGCGGGCGCCAGCATCGTGCATTGCCCGCTGGTATCCGCGCGCCATGGCGCCGCGCTGGCCTCGTTCGCAAGCTATCGCAAGCTGGGCGTCAACATCGGCATGGGCACCGACACCTGGCCGCCCGACATGGTGCAGAACATGCAGGTGGGCATGATGCTGTGCCGGGTGGCGGAAGGGGCCACCGAGGCGGTGCGCGCCGAAGACTATTACGACGCGGCCACGGTCGGCGGGGCCGATGCGCTGGGCCGCCCGGACCTGGGCCGCCTGGCCGTGGGCGCCAAGGCCGACATCGTCGTCTTTGATTTTTCGCACGATCGCAATGGCCAGATGATCGACCCGATACAGACCCTGATGATCAGCGGCAGCGGCCGCGACGTGTCGCAGGTCATCATCGATGGGCGCTTCGTCATGGTGGATGGCCGCATCCCCGGCTTTGACGCCCGCCTGGCGCAAGAGCAGGCGCAGTCGCAATTCGACGGCCTGGTGGCGCGCTACCCCGACCGCACCTGGGGGCATCCTCCGGTCGAACAGATTTTTTCTTCCAGCTATCCGCGTCCCGCAAGGAGCCCGTCATGATGGCAGTCGTACCCAATACCGCGCCGCCGCCCGCCGCCATTCCGACCTTGTCGGTACGTGGCCTGTCGGTTGAATTTCCCACGCGCCACGGCACGTTGGTAGCCACGCGCGACATCAGTTTCGATATCCAGCCCGGCGAAATCCTGGGCATGGTGGGCGAGTCCGGCGCGGGCAAGTCCCTGACCGGCATGGCGGTGATTGGCCTGCTGGAGCCGCCCGGGCGCTTGGGCGCGGGTGAGATTCATCTGGCGGGCAAGCGCATCGACAACCTGCCGCCCAAGGCGCGCCAGCGTTTGCGCGGCAAAGAGATCGGCGCGATTTTTCAGGACCCGCTGACCAGCCTGCACCCGCTGTTCACCGTGGGCGACCAGTTGGTCGAAACCATTCGCCACCACGACAAGGGCTCCGCCACGGCCGCCCGCGCCCGCGCGCTGGAACTCTTGCAGGCCGTGGGCATACCCGCGGCCGACAAGCGCATAGACCACTATCCACATCAGTTTTCGGGTGGCATGCGGCAACGGGTGGTGATTGCCCTGGCCTTGGCGGCACGCCCCGCACTGATCATCGCGGACGAACCCACGACCGCGCTGGACGTCTCGGTGCAGGCGCAGATCACCGCGCTGCTGCGCAGGCTGTGCCGCGAGCAGGGCACGGCCGTGCTGCTGGTCACGCACGACATGGGCGTGATTGCTGAAACCGCGGATCGCGTGGCGGTGATGTACGCGGGCCGCATCGTAGAGATCGGCCCGGTGCTGGACGTGTTGCGCCGCCCCGGCCACCCGTACACGCAGGGCTTGATGAACGCCATTCCCGGCCTGCGCCACCGCGCGGCGCGCTTGAACCAGATCGACGGCGCCATGCCGCGCCTGCACGCCATGCCCGCAGGCTGCGCGTTCCACCCACGCTGCGCGCAGGCGGGGCCGCGTTGCACGCAGACTCGCCCGCCACTGGCGGCTTCGCCCTCGGGCGCCACGGTCAGCGCTTGCTGGCTGCATCAGGAAGGAGTGGCTCATGCCGCGTAACGACGATGTGCTGCTGCGGGCCGACGACCTGGCCTGCTGGTTCGACGTGTCGCCGCCCTGGCTGGAACGCACGCTGTCGCGCCAACCCGAGCAAACGCTGAAGGCGGTGGACGGCGTGTCACTGGCGGTGCCAAGAGGCACCACCTTGAGCATCGTGGGCGAATCCGGCTGCGGTAAGTCCACACTGGCCAAGCTGTTGGTGGGCCTGGTCGCGCCCACGCGCGGCAAGCTGGAATATGGCCGCAACCGATCGGGCGGCGTGCTGCATCCGCAAATGATCTTCCAGGATCCCTATGCCAGCCTGAACCCGCGCTGGCGCGTCGGCAATATCGTGGCCGAGCCCATCATCACGCTGGGCCTGCGCCAGACGCCGGCGGATACGCGCCGCCGTGTGGACGAGCTGCTGGAACTTGTGGGCCTGTCCGCCAGCGACGCGAGCCGTTTTCCGCATGAGTTCTCGGGCGGGCAGCGGCAACGCATTTCGATTGCGCGGGCGCTTGCGACCGAGGCGGAATTCCTGGTCTGTGACGAGCCGACGTCCGCGTTGGACGTGTCGGTGCAGGCGCAGATCCTGAACCTGATGGGCGATCTGCAAAAGGAATTCGGGCTGACGTATGTCTTCATCAGCCACAACCTGTCGGTGGTGCGCCACGTGTCCGATAGCGTGGCGGTGATGTATCTGGGCAGGATCGTGGAACAGGCCGCGGCGGATCAGTTGTTTGAATCCCCGCAGCATCCATACACGCGCATGCTGCTGGACACGATTCCCGACCTGGAAGACCCCCGGCGTGACCGCGAGCCCATGGGCGGCGAAGTGCCCAACCCGATCCAGCCGCCTTCGGGGTGTACGTTTCACCCGCGCTGTCCCGAGGCCAGGCAGGAATGCCGGGTGGATGTGCCCGAAGTCAGCCGGGTGGCGGGACGCCAACTGCGCTGCCACGCGGTGCGGTGGGAACGGGCGGTGGCGGCCTAGGGACGGGTATCGGGTGGCGCCAGGCCACCCGATACGCCATACCGACTATTTCGCGTAGACCATATCCCGCAGACCCAACGACAGGCCGGGCCAATACGTGATCACCAGCAGGCAGACGATCACCACCCCCACAAACGGAATCAGCGGTTTGATCAAGCGTTCAAGCGGCAGCTTGGCCACCGCCGATGCCGCGAACAGGTTCACCCCGAACGGCGGCGTGATCATGCCCAACGCCAGGTTGACCACCATGATGATGCCGAAGTGCACCGGCTCCACGCCGAACGTCAAGGCCACCGGCAACAGCAAGGGCGCCAGCACCACGATGGACGCCGACGTTTCGATGAACATCCCGATCAGGAACAGCGCCACGTTCATGCCCATCAGGAACGTGAACTTCGTGTCGAAGATATGCGACAGCCACGTGCCCAGCGCATCGGGCACGCCCGCGCGGTTGAGCAGGAAGCTGAACACGCCGGCATTCGCGATCACGAACATGATCACGGCGGTGGACACCACCGACTTGTGCAGCGTCACGGACAGTTGCTTGAAGCTCAGGCGGCGGTAGATGAACTTGCCCACCACCACCGCATACACCACCGCCACCACCGAGGCTTCGGTGGGCGTGAACACGCCGCCGTAGATGCCGCCCAGGATGATGGCGGGCATCATCAGCGCCAGCCAGGCGTTCTTCAGCGCCGGCCACAGCGGCAGGCGGCCTTCGCCGTCGCGCTTGCCCAGATTGTTGCGCTTGGCGTAGAACCACACGTAGAACATCAGCGCCAGGCCGATCAGGATGCCCGGCATCACGCCGGCAATGAAGAGCTCGCCGGTCGACGTGTCGGTGGACACGGCGTACAGAATCATCGGAATCGACGGTGGAATGATCACGCCCAATTCCGCCGCGCTGGCCTGTAGCGACGCGGCGAACGGGGCAGGGTAGCCGTGGCGGACCATCGCGGGGATCAGGATGGCGCCCACGGCAAACGTCGTGGCCACGCTGGAGCCGGCCACCGCCGCGAAGATCATGCAGGTCAGCACGCAGGTGCAGGCCAGGCCGCCCTGGATGCCGCCCACCACGCTCTTGGCGAATTCCACCATGCGTTCGGAAATGCCGCCGGCCTCCATCAGGTTGCCGGCCAGGATGAAGAAGGGAATGGCCACCAGCGGGTACTTGTCCAACGCGGCGTACAACTGCTGCGCGACAACCACCCAAGGCAGGCCGGAACTGCCAACCCCCGCCAGGCTGGCCAGGCCGATCGACACGGCGACCGGTACGGACAGCCCGAAGAAGATCAGCATCGAGACAATCATTAATTGGGACATGGCGATTTCTGCTGCGTAGGTTCGTTGGGGGCGGCTTAGCCTTGTGCGTCGTTGCGCACCGGCACGTCGTCTTCTTCGCCCGCGCACAAGCGGGCCAGCACGGCGATGGCGGCAAGCGTTGCGCCAACGGGGATCGCCAGATAGATCCACGAAATCGAGATATCCAGGCTGGGCACGTTCTGGAAGCGCACCCGATAGGTCATGTTGCCGCCGATCCAGGCCAGAAATCCCAGGAAGCTGGCGCAGATCAGCCCGATCACCGCTTCAAGCACGCGCCGCTTCTTTCCGCCCAATAGGTTGCGCAGCAACTCCACGCTGATCATCGCGCCATGGCGAAAGGCCAGCGCCACGCCCAGCAGCACGGTCCAGATCAGGAGGGCGCGGGTCAGCACCTCGCTCCAGTCGGCCGGCGATTGCAGGATGAAGCGGGCAATGACCTGGTAGAAGGCGGCGGCCGCGGCGGCCACCATCAGAAGTTGGGCAAGGACCGAGACCAGCTTGAACAGGCCGCGGTCGAAAGCGCAAAGCAAACGCATGATGAATCCCGATAGCGATGGGCGCATAGGATGGAAAACGGCAAGCGGCGGGAACTGGGTCCCGCCGCTCAAGGCGGTATGCCCCGTGAGGGCAGCGCCGGCTTACTTGGTGTCGCGGATCGCGTCGATCAGCTTCTTGTCGAACTTCTTGTAGTACTCGGGGTAGGCGGGCTCGACGGCGGCGGCAAACGCGGCGCGATCCACCTCGGTCACCTGCATGCCTTCCTTCTTCAACTGCTCGACACCGGTCTTCTCGATGTTGTCCACGTAGGCGCGCATGGCCATGGCGGATTCCTTGCCGGCCTTGTCGAAGTTGGCCTTGTCGGCGGCCGACAGGCCTTCATAGACGTTGGCCGACATCAGCACCAGCGCCGGGCCGTACACGTGGCCGGTCAGGGACAGGTATTTCTGCAGTTGCGACAGCTTGGCCGACGTAATCACCGACAGCGGGTTTTCCTGGCCGTCGATGGTGCCTTGCTGCAAGGCGGTGGCCACTTCGGGCCAGGCCATGGGCGTGGGCAGAATGCCGATCTGGCGGAACGCCGTGATGTGGATGGGGTTTTCCGTGGTGCGGATCTTCAGGCCCTTGGCGTCGGCCGGGGTCTTGACCGGGCGCACGTTGTTGGTCAGGTGGCGAAAGCCTTGCTCGCCCCAGGCCAGGGCGATGATGCCGCGGCTGGGAAACTTGGCCAGCATGTCCTGGCCGATCTTGCTGTCCAGCACGGCGCGGGCGTGAGGCAGGTCGCGCAGCAGGAAGGGGATATCGAAAACCCCCGTCTCGGGAACAAAATTCAGGGTGGCGCCGGTCGAAACGATGGCCAGGTCGATCGTGCCGATCTGCAGGCCTTCGATCACTTCGCGTTCGCCGCCCAGCGCGCTGTTGGCGAATTGCTGTACTTTGTACTTCCCGCCCGAGGAGGCCTCGATGGACTTGGCCAAGGCGTCGGCACCAGCGCCATAGTGCGACGAGGTCGACAGGGCGTAGGCCATTTTCAAGGTGGTCTGGGCTGCCGAGGGCAGGGATGTGGCGGCCGCGCAGGCGGCCAGAATCGTGGCCGCAAGCCAGGATTTACGCATTGTCTTCTCCGGTATTAGGTATCTTTAGGGGCGGCGTTGCCTCCCGCCCGGGATGATATCGGGATTCGGACGCCGTTTAGGCGGTTTTTAACATTGATGAATGATGGATTTCCCTGATATGTCACAGGCCAAGCGCCCCGGTTTCTGGTCCACCCTGCGCCTGGGCGCCAGGATGATGATGCGCGACGCCCGGGCGGGCGAGCTGCGTTTGTTGGTGCTGGCGCTGGTGGTGGCGGTGGCCGCGGTGACCAGCGTGGGCTTTCTGGCAGACCGCGTCAGCCGGGCGCTGGAACGCGACGCCGGCCAGATGCTGGGCGCTGATCTCGTGCTGGATGCCGACGAACCCGTGCCCGCGCAATTCCTGGATCAGGCCCGCGAACGTGGCCTGACCGTGTCCAGCACAATGCAATTCCCGTCCATGGTCGGCGCGGGCGACGGCGCGCAACTGGCGGCGTTGAAAGCGGTGGAGCCCGGCTACCCGCTGCGCGGCGCCCTGCGTGTGGCCGAGGCCCCGTTCGCCCCCGACGCCGTCACCCGCGACATCCCGCCCGAGGGCGCGGTGTGGGTGGATGCCCAACTGCTGTCGCTGCTGAACCGGAAAGTGGGCGATACCTTGAACGTGGGCGACGCCCACCTGCGCGTGGACCGCGTCATCACCTATGAGCCGGATCGCGGCATGCAATTCGTCAATGTGGCGCCGCGCGTGCTGCTGCGCGCCAGCGACCTGCCGGCCACCGGCCTGATCGCGCCCGGCAGCCGCATCGGCTACGCCATGCTGGTGGCCGGCCAGCCGGACGCCGTGGCGGGCTACGCGACCTGGCTGAATCAGAACCTGAAGCGCGGGCAAAAAGTGGCCACCCTGGAATCGGGCCGGCCAGAAGTGCGCCGCACGCTGGACCGCGCGCAGCGCTTCCTGTCGCTGGTCGCCTTGCTGGCGGTGCTGATATCCGCCGTGGCGGTGGCGTTGGCGGCGGGCCGCTACATGACCCGGCATCGCGACGGCATCGCCGTCATGCGTTGTTTGGGGGCGGTGCAATCCCAGATTTCGCGCATGCTGACGCTGGAGTTCGCCTTGGTGGGCCTGTTCTCGTCGGCCGCGGGCTGCCTGCTGGGTTTTGCCGTGCACCAGGTGCTGGTGATGCTGCTGGGTTCCTTGATAGACACCAGCCTGCCCGCGCCGTCCGCCATCCCCGCCTTGCAAGGCTTGTTGACCGGTTTGTTGCTGCTGCTGGGCTTTGCCTTGCCCGCGCTGGCGCAACTGCGCCATGTGCCGCCCGCGCGGGTGTTGCGGCGTGATGCCGACACGCTTAGCGCCCGCAGCGCGTTCGGCTACGTGGTGGGCGCTACGGGCTTTGCGCTGCTGATCTGGTGGTTCGCGGGCGACGCCAAGCTGGGCGCGGTCGTGGCGGGGGGCTTTCTGGGCGCCTTTGTCGTGTTCGCGCTGGTGGCGTGGTTGTGCATCCTGGGCCTGGCGCGTGTGCGCGGGCTGGCCGCGGGGCTGCCCGCGCTGCGTTTTGCGCTGGCAGGCGTGGTGCGCCGCCGCGCCGCCACCATCACCCAGGTCTGCGCGCTGGCCGTCGGGCTGATGGCGCTGCTGCTCCTGACCATGACGCGCACCGACCTGATCCAGGGCTGGCAGCGCACCATGCCGGCGGACGCGCCCAATCGATTCCTGATCAATGTGCAGCCCGACCAGCGCCAACCCGTCAGCGACGCGCTGGCCCGCGAGGGCTTGGGCGGCATCACGCTGTCGCCCATGGTGCGGGGGCGCTTGATCGCCATCAACGGCAAGCCGGTGGGCCCGGACGACTACGAAGAGCCGCGCGCCAAGCGCCTGGTGGACCGCGAGTTCAACCTGTCCTATGACAACGAGATGCCCTCGTCCAACAAGATCGAGCAGGGCCGGTGGCTGTCCCCCGACGCAGCTGCCCCCGAGGTATCGCTGGAGTCGGGTCTAGCCAAGTCGCTGGGCCTGAACCTGGGCGACAAGATGACCTTCGACGTGGCGGGCCAGCAGGTGGAAGCCACCGTCACCAGCACCCGGCGGGTGGATTGGGATACGATGCGCGTCAACTTTTTTGCCATCCTGAGCCCCGCCGCGCTGGCCGACATGCCCCAAAGCTGGATCACTTCCTTCTACTTGCCGCCCGAAAAAGCGGCGGTGCTGCCCGCGCTGGTGCGCGAATTTCCGAACCTGACCGTGTTCGACGTCAGCGCCATCCTGCAGCAATTGCAGTCGGTGCTGAACGAAGTGGGCAAGGCGGTCCAGTTGCTGTTCCTGTTCACGCTGGCCGCCGGCGTCCTGGTGCTGTCGGCGGCGCTGACGGCTACGCGCGACGAACGCATGCGCGAAGCGGCGGTGCTGCGGGCGCTGGGCGCCACGCGCACGCAATTGGCGCGTTCGCAGCGCATTGAACTGTGGGCGGTGGGCGGCCTGGCCGGCCTGTTGGCGGCAGCCGGCGCCACCGCCATTGCCTGGGTGCTGTCAACCCAGGTGTTTGACTTCACCATTACCCTGAGCCTGTGGCCCTGGCTGACCGGCATCGGCGCGGGCATGCTGGGCGCCTGGGCCGGCGGCGCCCTGGCCCTGCGCGGCGTGTTGCGCACGCCGCCCCTGGTCACCCTTCGAGAAACCTGATGACGACCCGCGTCCATACCATTAGCGAACCCGTGGAAAATTCCAGCAGCATTTTTGACCTTCTTGGCGGCGAGCCCGGCGTGCGCGCGCTGGTCGACCGCTTCTATGACCTGATGGACATGGAGCCCGACCTGAAAGAACTGCGTGCCGCCCACGGCCCCAGCCTGGACGAGGCGCGCAACAAGCTGTTCTGGTTCCTGTGCGGCTATTTTGGCGGGCCGGATCACTACATCGAACGCTTCGGCCACCCCCGGCTGCGCGCGCGGCACCTGCCGTTTTCCATTGGCCAGGTCGAGCGCGACCAGTGGGTGATCTGCATCGGACGCGCCATGGAAGACCAGGGCGTAGCCCCTGCGCTCGCGGAGCGGCTGCTGGAATCGTTCTACGGCGTGGCCGATTGGATGCGCAATCGTGAAGGCTGAGGACGCCCGTTCCGGCGCGCTGCGCCAGTCCTGGGCGGGACCGCTTGCCGGCGCCATGCTGAGCGACGCGTCGCGCCTGACGGACGCTGGCCCCGACATTTTCAACCCGTCCCATTACGGCGACCGTGCCCGGCCAGTGGACGCCGGGGGCCGCCAAGCGGCCTGGTTCGTGCAGGGCGCGGGTTGGCAGGGCGTGTTGCGGCGCTATCGGCGCGGCGGAATGATCGCCCGCATCAGCCACGACGCCTATCTCTGGAACGGCGAGGACCGCACGCGCAGCTTCCGCGAATTCCGCTTGCTGGCCGACATGCGCGCCCAGGGGCTGGACGTGCCGGCGCCCTTGGCCGCCGCCTACTGGCGCCAGGGCCCGATCTACCGCGCGGCCATCGTGGTGGAACGAATTCCCGGTGTGAAGCCCCTGGCCCACGCGCTGGCCGAGCCGCTATGGGGCGCGGTGGCGCAGGCCATCGTCCGCATGCACCGCGCGGGCGTGTGGCATGCCGATTTGAACGCCTTCAATATCCTGATCGGCGGCGACGGCCGGGTCTGGCTGATCGATTTTGATCGCGGCACACTCGGTGCGCTGTCCGAACGCCAGCGCCAGGGCAACCTGGACCGGCTGCGCCGTTCGCTCGTCAAGGTGGCGGGTGACGACGGCGAGCGCTTCTGGATGAAGCTGCGCGACAGCTACTGGACCGCCTGGGGCGTGGGCGTCCAGCCTTGAGACGTCGCGGGGGGCGTCGCCGTGGCGATGCCTTCAATTGCGGTAACTCACCGGCAAAGTTGGGCAGACCATCGCTAAAAGGCTTTATCATTTCGCCTTTTGGTGGTCCTGACATACACGACATACGGCAAGGGGGCTTGTAATGGAACTAAGGGCGGGAATGCGCTGGGCGCTTGGCGCGGTGTTGGTCGCGGCATCGGCATCGTCGGCAGTCGCGCAGGACAAGGTCGTCAACGTCTACAACTGGGCCGAGTACACGGCGCCGGACACGATTCCGGGTTTCGAAAAAGAAACCGGTATCAAGGTTCGCTATGACGTCTACGACAGCAACGACACGCTGCAAGCCAAGCTGCTGGCCGGCAAGTCGGGATACGACGTCGTGGTGCCGTCCACCCATTACGCCTCGCGCCAGATCCAGGCCGGGCTGTTCCAGAAGCTGGACAAGTCCAAGATTCCCAACTGGAAGTACCTGGACCCGGAACTGATGGCGCTGGTTGCCTCGGTGGACCCGGGTAACGAGCACGCCATTCCCTGGGGCTACGGCACCAATGGCCTGGGTTACAACGTCACCAAGGTCAAGCAGATCATGGGTGACAACGTAGATCTGTCCAACTGGGACATGATCTTCAAACCCGAGAATGCGGCCAAGCTGAAAGAGTGCGGCATTTCGATGCTGGACGAAGCCGCGCAGGTGTTCCCGGCCGTGCTGAAGTACCTGGGCAAGGATCCCAACAGCACCAACGCCGACGACTACAAGGCCGCGCTGGATGTCTTGAAGCAGATCCGCCCGTACATCCGCCAGTTCAGTTCGTCGGGCTATATCGATGAGCTCGCCGTGGGCGACCTGTGCATGGTCTACGGTTTTTCGGGCGACGTGATGATTGCCCGCAAGCGCGCGCAAGAAGCCAAGAAGTCGTATGAAGTGAACTACTTCATTCCGAAGGGCGGCGCGCCCGCATGGTTCGACCTGATGGTCATTCCGAAGGATGCGCCGCATCCCGAAGAAGCCCTGGCGTTCATCAACTACATTGAAACGCCGCAGGTGCACGCCGCCATCACCAACACCATGTTCTATCCCAACGCCAACAAAGAGGCGCGGAAATACGTGGTGAAGGACGTGGCCGAGAACCCCATGATCTATCCGCCGGCCGAGGTCTCCAAGACCTTGTATGTGATCAAGGCGCTGCCCTTGAACATTCAACGCCTGCAAAACCGGATGTGGTCCGAGCTGAAGTCTGGAAGATAAGTCATCATGAGCGATAGCCGTTACTCGGCGCCGCATACGGCCGACCCGGACGAATTCGTCCGGGTGTCCGATGTGGTCAAGATCTTTGGCGATGTGGTCGCCGTGCGTTCCGTCAACCTGTCCGTCAAGCGCAACGAGATCTTTGCGCTGCTGGGAAGCTCCGGCAGCGGCAAATCCACCTTGCTGCGCATGCTGGCGGGTTTCGAGGACGCGACGTCCGGGCAGATCCTGCTGGACGGTGAGGACATCACCGCCGTGCCGCCGTACCGTCGGCCCGTGAACATGATGTTCCAGTCCTACGCTTTGTTCCCGCACATGACGGTTGAGGCCAATGTGGCGTTCGGCCTGAAGCAGGAAGGCGTGGACCGCGCCGAAATCCACGACCGCGTGTTCGAAGCGCTGGACTTGGTCCAGATGGCCGGCTATTCGCGCCGCAAGCCCAACCAACTGTCGGGCGGCCAGCAACAGCGCGTGGCGCTGGCGCGCAGCCTGGTCAAGCGGCCCAAACTGCTGTTGCTGGACGAACCCATGTCCGCGCTGGACAAGCAGATTCGCCAGAAGACGCAGATTGAACTGGTGAAGATTCTTGAACAGGTCGGCGTGACCTGCATCATGGTGACGCACGATCAGGAAGAGGCCATGACCATGGCGCACCGCCTGGCCGTCATGACCGAAGGCCAGATCGTCCAGTGCGGCACGCCGCAAGACGTCTATGCCTTTCCGAATTCGCGCTTCGTGGCCAGCTTCATCGGGTCGACCAATATGTTCACCGGCACCATCGTGGTGGACGAGCCCGATCACGTCGCCATCGAATGCGCCGAGCTGACGCGGCCGCTCTTCGTGAACCATGGCGTGAGCGAACCCTTGGGCATGGAAGTGCACGTATCGATCCGGCCCGAGCGCTTGGTGGTCTCGCGCGACCAACCCGAAGGCGAATACAACTGGGCCCACGGCATGGTCAGCCACATGGCCTGGATGGGCAGCTACGCGCTGTATCAGATCCGCCTGGATTCCGGCAAGGCGGTCGAGGCCAGCGTGCCCAGCCTCTTGCTGGCCCAGATGGATGCGCCGGGCATCGACGAAGAAATCTTCGTCAGCTGGGACGCCGATAGCGCGACGGTGCTGGCGTCATGATCCGCTTTTCGCCCCGCGACTGGTTGCCTTCCGGCCGGGCGCTGGCGGTGGTGCCGCCGTTTGCCTGGCTGGTGCTGTTCCTGCTGCTGCCCTTCCTGCTGGTATTGAAGATCAGCTTTGCCGAAGTGGAGTTCGGCATTCCGCCGTATACGCCGCTGGCGCAATTCCAGGACGAAGCTGTGCAGTTCAGCCTGCATCTGCGCGGCTACATCCTGCTGTTCACCGACAGCCTGTACTTCAAGACCTACCTCAGTTCAGTGAAGATTGCCGGCATCACCACGCTGATCTGCGTGTTGATCGGTTATCCCATCGCGTACTACATCGCGCGCTCTTCGCCGCGGGTGCGCAACCTGCTGCTGCTGGGCGTGATTTTGCCGTTCTGGACGTCGCTGTTGCTACGCGTGTATGCCTGGGTGGGCATCCTGCGCAACGACGGCCTGTTGAACAATTTGCTGCAAAGCCTGGGCATCATTTCCAGCCCGCTGGAAATCTATCGCACCGACGTGGCCGTCTACATCGGCATGGTCTATGCGTACCTGCCGTTCTTCATCCTGCCGCTGTATGCCACGCTGGTGAAGATGGACCTGCGCCTGCTGGAAGCTGCCTACGACCTGGGCGCCAAGCCCTGGCAGGCGTTCTGGCAGATCACCGTGCCGCTGTCGCGCCAGGGCGTGATCGCGGGCGCCATGCTGGTGTTCATTCCGGCCGTGGGCGAATACGTCATCCCCGAAATGCTGGGCGGCGCCAACACGCTGATGATGGGTCGCGTCATGTGGAACGAGTTCTTCAATAACGCCGACTGGCCCATGGCGTCCGCGGTGACGTGC
The DNA here is from genome assembly GCF_003994415.1 of Achromobacter spanius. Taxonomy (NCBI): domain Bacteria; kingdom Pseudomonadati; phylum Pseudomonadota; class Betaproteobacteria; order Burkholderiales; family Alcaligenaceae; genus Achromobacter; species Achromobacter spanius. The sequence goes on from NZ_CP034689.1 coordinate 2,045,731, forward strand.
GTGATGGTGCTGTTGTTGCTCGTGCCCCTGGTTTACTTCCAGTACAACCAGGTCAAGCAGCAGGAACAAGCCGGCGGAGGCCGCAAATGAAAGGTCCCAACAAGACATTGCGCGCCGTGGTGCTGGGGCTGGGCTATTTCTTCCTGTACGTACCCATCATCAGCCTGATGGTGTTTTCGTTCAACGCGTCGCCCACCGTCACGTCGTGGACGGGCTTCTCGTTTCGCTGGTATCACGCGCTGGTCAATGACGACGCGCTGTTGCGGGCCGCGTGGCTGTCGTTTCGCATCGCGGCGCTGACGGCCACGGCGGCCGTCATCATCGGCACATGGGCTGGCTACGTGCTGGGCCGCATGGGACGCTTTCGCGGCTTTTCGCTGTACGTGGGCATGCTGAGCGCGCCGCTGGTCATACCGGAAGTGGTGTTGGGCATTTCCTTGCTGCTGATGTTCGTGGAACTGCGCGGCAGCCTGGGCTGGCCGGCTGAAAACGGCGTGTTCACCATCTGGGTGGGGCACGTGACGCTGTGCATGGCGTTCGTGGCCGTCGTCATCCAGACCCGCATCCGCGACCTGGACCGCTCGCTGGAAGAGGCCGCGCTGGACTTGGGCGCCACCCCCATCACCGTGTTCTTCAAGATCACGCTGCCGCTGATCGCGCCGGCGCTGGCCTCGGCCTGGCTGCTGTCGTTCACGCTGTCGCTGGACGACGTCGTGCTGGCGTCGTTCCTGTCCGGCCCCAGCTCAAGCACGCTGCCGATGGAAGTGTTTTCGCGGGTGCGCCTGGGGCTGAAACCCGAGATCAACGCGCTGGCCACCTTGTTCATCCTGGCCGTGGGCACGTGCGTGATCCTGGCCAACCGCCTGCAATGGCGCAAGGAATCTGAATCCAAATGAAGCAAACCACCCTGTATGGCCTGACCAAGTGCAGCACCTGCGTCAAGGCGCGCGACTGGCTGTCCGAACACGGCGTCGACCATGTGTTCGTGGATTACCGCGATCACCCGGTTGAGGCGGCCACGCTGAAATCGTGGTCCGACAAGGTCGGCGGTTGGGAAAAGCTGGTGAACCGTTCGTCGATGACCTGGCGCAACCTGCCGGAAGACCGCAAGTCGGCCGCGACCGACAAGCAATGGAGCGACCTGATTGCCGAATACCCGGCCCTGGTGCGCCGCCCGGTCACCGTGACGCCGGATGGCGAAGTCACCGTGGGCTTCAGCGAAAAGCGCTACGGCGAGCGCTTCGCCTGACGCCACCTGGCGGCGATGGCGTCCCCCATCCAGGCATCGCGCGGCGTCGGCCAGGCGCTGCCCGATGCCTTTTTTGACCGCGATGCCTGCACCCTGGCGCGCGACTTGTTGGGCAAGGTCATCCGCCATTGCGTGGACGGGCTGTGGCTGTCGGTGCGCATCATCGAAACCGAAGCCTACTATCTGGAAGAAAAGGGCAGCCACGCCTCGCTGGGCTACACCCACAAGCGCCGCGCGCTGTTCATGGACGGCGGCGTCATCTACATGTATTACGCGCGCGGCGGCGATTCGCTGAATTTCAGCGCCGCCGGGCCGGGTAACGCCGTGCTGATCAAGTCCGGGTATCCATGGACTGACGCGCTGTCCGGCCCCGATGCGCTGGCCCGCATGCAGCAGTTGAACCCGGATGCGCGCGGCCTGCCGCGCCCGCCGTCACGCCTGTGCGCGGGGCAGACGCTGCTGTGCCGTGCGCTGGGGCTGAAGGTGCCACAGTGGGACGCGCGCCGCTTTGATCCCGGCGCGCTGTATGTGGAGGAAGTGGGCGGCTCGCCGCAAGCCTTGGTCTGCACCACGCGCCTGGGTATACCGCCCGGGCGCGACGAGCATCTGCATTACCGTTTCGTGGATCCGGCCTACGCTGCCTTCTGCACACGCAACCCCTTGCGGCGCGGGCAACGTGCTGGTCATGACTACGTGTGGGTGGACCGCCAGGGTGTCGTGCTGCCCGAGGCGCCCGAACTTCCAACGCGCTAGGTTGCCTTGGCGGCGTCGATGCGTGCTTGCAGGGACTGGCGCATTTCCTGGTATTTACGCGCAATGCGCTTGCGGTTCAGGCGCTTGCTCCAGGCGTAGAGCGGAATCAGCGGCAAGACCCCGAACCCGTCGATCAGGTACATGCCCGGCTTGCCGTCTGCGTTCAGGCCGCAGGCGATATTGCTGGCGGAGATGTCGTGCAGTACGACATGCGCGTCGGCCAGGTCCTTGAAGAATTCGTCCAACTGCTCGAAGAACTGCGCGTCCACCTTGCCCTGCGCGGCCAGGTCGGCCACGGTGGGCGCGATGTTGCCGTCGGCGTCGGTGATCTTTTCCACCACCAGCCCCAGGCCCAGCGAGGTCTGCGCCACGCCCAGGATGCGCGCCATGGGCACCTGCCACACGCCAGAGGGGCGGGTAGTGGTGGTGACGTATTCCGATATCTCGTTCAGATAGACGCGGTAGGCGCTTTCACGCTGGTACTGCTTGTACCAACGCTTGAACGGCCGCGCCTCCAGGTAGATGGCGCGCGCCTGCATGTCCATGACCTTGACGAGCAAGGCGGGCACGTGCGGATGCTGGAAGATGTGGCGGTCGCCGCCGGTCGCAAGCGGGGATGCGCCGTCCAGGTCCAGCGGACCGAACACTGATTGGAAAGACAGGCTGGATCGATAGGACGAAAGATCAGCGGAATTCAAGTTGGGTCGAACGTTGTGTTCAAAGTTCGGGCAGTTTAATCCCGTTGCGCGGGCGCGACGGCTCCGCATGCATCAAGGGATGTCGTTTGCTTACAACGTGGCACTGATGCGCCCTACAATTCCGGCTTTGGAGATGCCACCTTTGAACGACATTCTGCTTTGGGTTGCCGCGGGCGGCGCGGTTCTGGCGTGTTTGGCGGCCGTACTGGCCTGTTTGCGTCCCGCCAAGGATGCGGGGCTGGATGCACGGTTGGACGCGCTGCTGGAAGGCCTGGAACGCACCGAGCGTGCATTGCGCGCCGATATCGCTGAAGGGCAACGCGGCCTGCGCAGCGAATTTTCGGAGTCCACGCGCGCGCTGCGGGTCGAACTCGCGCAGTCGCATGGCGACTTGCGTACCGGCCTGGCGCGCGACGCCCAGGCCGCGCGCGCCGAATCGGCCGAGTCGCTGGCCCGCTTCGCGGCCGGCTTTGGCGAGCAATTGCAGGGCCTGATCCAGATCAACGAGCGTCGCCTGATGGAAGTGCGCACCACCGTGGACCAGCGCCTGCAAGCATTGCAGGCGGATAACAGCGCCAAGCTGGATGACATGCGCCGCACCGTGGATGAAAAACTTCATGCCACGCTGGAACAGCGCCTGGGCGAATCGTTCAAGCTGGTGTCGGACCGCCTGGAGGCCGTGCACAAGGGCCTGGGCGAGATGCAGGCGCTGGCGGCGGGCGTGGGCGACCTGAAGCGCGTGTTGACCAACGTGAAGTCGCGCGGCACCTGGGGCGAGGTGCAGTTGGCCCGCTTGATTGAAGACAACATGACGCCCGACCAGTACGCCAGCAACATCAAGCCCGTGCCGGGCAGCGATGCGGTGGTCGAGTTCGCCATCCGGCTGCCGGGGCGGGCAGACGGCGGCGCGCCGGTCTGGCTGCCGATTGACGCCAAATTTCCCAAGGAAGAATACGAACGGCTGATGGACGCCCAGGACGCCGCCGACGTGGACGGCGTGAAAACCGCCGGCGCCGCGCTGGGCCGCGCGGTTGAGGTGCAGGCGCGGCTGATCGCCAGCAAATATGTGTCGCCACCGCACACGACCGACTTCGCCATCATGTTCCTGCCCACCGAAAGCCTGTACGCCGAGGTGCTGCGGCGTCCGGGTTTGCTGGACAAGCTGCACGATTTGCGCATCAACGTGGCCGGCCCCAGCAATCTGGCGGCCTTGCTGAACAGCTTGCAGATGGGCTTTCGCACCTTGGCGATCGAGCAGCGTTCGTCGGAAGTGTGGCAGGTGCTGCGGGCCGTCAAAACCGAATTCGGCAAGTTCGGCGATGCGCTGGCCAGCGTCAAGAAGTCGCTGGACACGGCCAGTAACAAGATCGGTCAGACCGAGGTCCGCACCCGCGCCATGCTGAAAAACCTGAAGAATGTGGAAGCCCTGCCCGACGCGGAAGCCTTAAGGCTATTGGGCGATGCCGACGCAGCCGGCGATGTGGATGAGGCCAACGGCGCTGACGATGACGCCGCCGCCACGCAACCCCTGGCTACGCCGCCCAACACGGCGTCTGCCGGCTCGGCCTGACGCGGCTCGGCCTGACGCGGCTCGGCCTGACGCGACTCGGCCTGACGCGGCCCGCTCGGCCTAGTCCGGCCAGGCCTGATCGCCGCCGGGCCGGCACGGGGCGCGGCGGGCGCGACGTGCCGGCTTGTTGCCCGCGCGGACTGTCGATATCCTGGCATGTGCGGCATTTCGCCGTCGAACCCTGGAGCATCGTAAGCATGAGCACCGCTGACCGCCATGATTCCTCACCCCTCGACGCGACGGCGCTGGGCGCCGATATCGCCCAGGGCGTCACCACCGCGCTTGCCGCGATGCAGCAGGCGGTGGACCGGGTGGCGGCGCGCAATCCCGCCATCAACGCGGCTTGCGGCATACAGGCCGACGCCGGGCTGCGGCTGGCTCAGGCGCTGGACGAGGAACTGGCGGCGCTGTCGCCCGAACAACGGCTGGCGCAACTGGACACCCGGCCCTTCCTGGGCGTGCCCACCTTGCTGAAAGACCTGGGTACGGCGGCCTTGGGCCTGCCCAGCGCCATGGGCTCGGTGTTGTACGGGCATGTTGAATGGGATGTGGATGCCGAAATCGTCAAACGCTACCGCCGCGCCGGACTGATTCCCTTCGGCCGCACCACCAGCGCCGAACTCGGCCTGAGCCCCACCACCGAATCGCCCGCCTACGGGCCGCCTACCCAAAACCCCTGGAAGGCCGGCCACAGCGCGGGCGGGTCCAGCGGTGGCGCGGGCGCGGCCCTGGCCAGCGGCATGGTGCGTATCGCGCACGGCAGCGACGGGGGCGGGTCCATCCGCATCCCGTCGTCGTGCTGCGGGGTGCTGGGGCTGAAGCCGTCACGCGGGCTGATGCCGCTGGGGCCGTTGAAGGGCGAAGGGTGGGGCGGCCTGGCCACCGAACACATGATGACGCTGTCGGTGCGCGACTGCGCCGCGTCGCTGGACATCAGCGCGGGGGCGGATGTGGGCGCGCCCTACGCGGCGCCGGCTCAACCCGAGTCGTACCGGGAAGTGGTGGCGCGCGTAGCGGCCGACCCGCATGGCGCGCCGCGACGCCGCATCGCCTTCATCAACACCACCTATGAAGGCGGGGCGATTCACCCCGAAGTGGCCGCCACCGTGGATGAGGCGGCGCGCCTTTTCGCATCGCTCGGCCATGAAATGGTGCCGGCCCTGCCGCCCGTGGGGTCCGAGGAAGTACTGTCGCCCATGCTGCCGCTGATCGCCAGCGCCGCCGCCAATGCCATCGACAGCTTCGTCGCCGCGCGTGGCCGCCGCCTGGCTGCTGACGAGTTGCAGCCCACCACGCTGGGCGCGCGCGAATACGCACGGGCAATATCCGGTGCGCAATATGTGGCCTGCGTGGACACCTGCCACGAAATCACCCGGCGCATCGGCCGCTTCCTGCACCGCGATGGCGCCCACGGCCATGATCTTTTCCTTAGCCCCGTGCTGGCGCAACCGCCCGCGCCGCTGGGGCGTTACGCCATGGACAACGCCGATTACCTGGCCTACCGTCTGGGCAAGAAAGGCGTGATCGGCTATTCGCCCTTTGCCCCCTTGGCCAACCTGACCGGCATGCCGGCCATCTCCATCCCCTTCGGCATGTCGTCCGATGGGCTGCCGATCGGCATCCAGGTCATGGGGCCCTTGGGCAGTGAAGCGCTGCTGCTGGAACTGGCGGCGCAGGTCGAGGCCTTGCGGCCCTGGGCTTTGGTGGCGCCCATGGCCAGATAGCCGGCTTTAAAGAAGCGGGCTTTACCGCGAGCCGGCCTTACCAGGAGCAGCCATGTCGTCGTTTGTCACGCACACCGTGCAAAACCAGGTGCCTCCGCTGGAAGACTATTCGCTGTACGACACCGACCCCGCCTTGCGCGAGGCGGTGCAGCGCGAGGGCGCGCAGGCCTGGGAAGGCGACCTGGCCGCGCACGGCGCCTGGCTGGGCCGCGCGCAAACGCTCGCCGCCGGCGCCGAAGCCAACCGCTGTCCGCCCCGGTTGATGAGCTATGACCCCTCGGGGCACCGCATCGACCACGTGGAATTCCACCCGGCCTGGAATTTGCTGATGACCGGCATCATGGCGCGCGGGCTGCACAGCCGCGCGTGGGCGCAAGCGGTGCCTGGCGCACAAGTGGCGCGCGCCGCCTCCTATTTGATGCAGGGGCAGGTCGAGGCCGGCACGCTGTGCCCCACCACGATGACGTTTGCCGCCGTGCCGCTGTTGCAGCGCGAACCGTCCGGCGCCGTGGACTTCGCCGGACAATGGTTGCCCGCCCTGTATTCGCGCGAATTCGATGGCGCCGACGCGCCCCTGGCCGCCAAGCGCAGCGCGCTGGTAGGCATGGGGCTGACCGAAAAGCAGGGCGGCTCCGACCTGCGCGCCGTCAATACCCGCGCGGTGCCCTTGGGCGCGGCGGGCCGCGGCAACGCCTATCAGTTGGTGGGACATAAATGGTTCTTCTCGGTGCCGCAGGCGGACGCGCATCTGGTGTTGGCGCACACGGACGAGGGCCTTAGCTGCTTGTTCGTGCCGCGCTGGATTCCCGACGGCCCGCGCAACGCCATTCGCGTGCGCCGCTTGAAAGACAAGCTGGGCAACCGCAGCAACGCCAGCGCCGAAGTCGAATTCGAGGACGCCTGGGGCGTGATGGTGGGCGAACCGGGGCGCGGGCTGGCCGTGCTGCTGGAAATGGCGGCCACCACGCGGCTGGACTGCGTGCTGGGCAGCGCCGCGCTGCTGCGTCAGGCGCTGGTGCAGTCCCTGCATCACGCGCAGCATCGCCACGCCTTCGGCAAGCCATTGATCGCGCAGCCGCTGATGCGCAACGTGCTGGCAGACCTGGCGTTGGAAAGCGAAGCGGCGATGGTGCTGGCGCTGCGGCTGGCGCGCGCGGTCGATGCGTGTGCTGCGACCCGTGCAGACGCCCAGGCCCGTGCGCTGGTGCGCGTGGGCACGCCCGCCGCCAAGCTCTGGATCTGCAAGCGCGCCATCCATGCCGTCGCGGAGTGCATGGAGGTCTGGGGCGGTAACGGCTATGTGGAAGAAGGGCCGATGCCGCGCCTCTACCGAGAAACACCGGTCAATTCCATATGGGAAGGGTCGGGCAACGTGATGGCGCTGGACGTGCTGCGCGCCTTGCAACGCGAACCCGACGCCTTGCCCGCGCTGGAACAGGAATTCGCGCAAGCGGCGGGGCAGTATCGGGAATTCGACACGGCGCTGGCGGCTTGGCGCGCCTTGCTGGCCGATCGCCCCCAAGCCGAATTCCAGGCACGTCGCATCGCCTGCGGCCTGGCGCGGCTGTGGCAGGCCGCCTTGCTGATCCAGCATGCGCCTGCCGCTGTGGCGCAAGCCTTTGTGGCCAGCCGCCTGCACGCCGATGGCGGCGTTTTTGGCGAGCTTGCGGCAGGCGCGGAGTCCGGGGCGATCCTGGCGCGTGCCTGGCCGTCTGCCGCCGCATGCTAAATTTCCCGGCTTGACCAACCTTTCCGCATTCTTCCCGCCATGCTCTCCCAGCAAGAACTCAAGCAACAAGCCGCCGACGCCGCCCTGGAATTCGTTGAACAGGTCGCCGGCCCGGACGTCATCATCGGGGTGGGCACGGGCTCCACGGCCGATTTGTTCATCGATGGCCTGGCGCGTTTCAAGGGTCGCATCGGCGGCACCGTCGCCAGTTCGGAGCGCAGCGCGGCCCGCTTGGCCGGCCACGGCCTGAAGGTGCTGGACCTGAACGATGTGTCGACCATGCCGATCTACGTGGACGGCGCCGACGAGATCGACGCGAACCTGTCCATGATCAAGGGCGGCGGCGGCGCGCTGACGCGCGAAAAAATCGTGGCCTCGGTGGCCGAACGCTTTATCTGCATTGCCGATGAATCCAAGCTGGTCCAAACGCTGGGCAAGTTCCCGCTGCCGCTGGAAGTGATTCCCATGGCGCGCGAATCCGTGGCGCGCGCCTTGGCGGCGCTGGGCGGCCAACCGCGTCTGCGCGAGGGCTTCGTGACCGACAACGGCAACATCATCCTGGATGTGTCGGGCCTGGCGATCTCGGACGCGCACGCGTTCGAAGCGCAGGTCAACAACCTGCCCGGCGTCGTCACCTGCGGCCTGTTCGCGCTGGCCGGCGCCGATGTGGCGCTGCTGGCCACGCAAAACGGCATCCGTCGGCTGGACCGCGCGGCATAAGCCCGCGCGATGCGTCGCGCAGCCCGGGGTGGCCAGAGTGTGGCCCGGGCGCCGCCTGAGTGCTGTCCGCATGTTGCTCGTTTGTTGCTCCAACGCCCCGCCTTGCTCGCGGCGGGGCGTCGATTCATAATCCTGTCACACTTGGGTCATAACCTTGCCGGTTGTGCAGGCCCATCTTGTAATTCTCTTCTTTCGGGGCAATGCAATGAGACCAACCACGCAGGGAGCCCGGATGACGGAGCATACAAACAAGCAGTTCGACGCCGACCTGGAAAGCGTCCGTTCGCAATTCTTGCAAATGGGCGGCTTGGTGGAAGCCATGATCCAGGAAGCGATCGACGCGCTGGCCACGGGCGACCTGTCGCTGGTGGAGAAAGTCCGCGAGCGGGAAAAGGAAGTCAACCGCCACGAAGTCGAAATCGACGAGAGCATCAGCCGCATCCTGGCTCGCCACCAGCCCACCGCCATTGATTTGCGCATGCTGATGGCCGTGTCGAAGATGCTGACCGACATGGAGCGTTCCGGCGACGAGGCCGAAAAAATCGCCACCGTGGCTCGCCGCATCCATGAAGCCGAAATGCGCCACATCCCGGTGATCGAACTGCGCCACATGGCCGCCAATGTGCGCACCATGCTGCATCAGTCGCTGGACGCCTTCGCCCGCCTTGACCCCATCCAGGCTGCCGCCGTGGTGCGCAGCGACAAGGAAGTGGACAAGGAATGGAAGGGCGCGCTGCGCCACCTGATCACCTACATGATCGAAGACCCGCGCACCATCTCGCGCGCCATCGACATGATCTTCATCGCGCGCGCGTTGGAACGTATTGGCGATCATGCCAAGAACATGTCCGAACGTGTCATTTACATGGTCAAGGGCGCCGACGTGCGCCACACCGGCGTGAAGAACACCGAGCGCCTGGCGCGCGGCGAGGAAGAGTCGGAAGACGAAGCCTGATCTTGCCGGGTTTGTTGGCCAACAAAAAGCCCCGACACGCTTGCCGCGTCGGGGCTTTTGCTTAGGGCGGCGCTACAGCGGCAGCACCGCGCCTTGGCATAGCCGTGGATCCGGCACGCCGGGTTTGCCAGCGTCGATGCGCCCGGCAAGCCGGCGGCCGAAGGCCGGCAGGCCGGGCGCACTGACGTTCAGGTCGTACCAGCCTTCGCAACCCGTGTACTTGAGCTCCATCGCGCCGCCGGCGGGCACATGCGCCATGGCGCGCCAGTTGTCGCCCATGTGGGATTCCAGCTTCACCGGTTGCGGCGTGTCGCTGTGGTTGATGAGCCGCACGCGCAACCCCGACGTGACGGGCACCAGTTGCGCCTCCAGCGTGCCGCCGTCCAGCGTATCGCCACGGAAGTGACGATGAAAGCCGTCCGGGCCGAGCAGCCACAGGTCATAGGCGCCACCCTGGCTCAGACGCCAGCCATCGTCCAGCCGCGCGCCGGGGCCGATGGTGTAGCGCCGGGGCGCGCGCGCCAGGTCGTGGCGGTCATACACGTGCAGCACGGCGGCGGCGCTGCCCGGGTTGCGCAGCGTCAGCCGGTAGTGTTCGCCGTCGGCCGACATGCGGCCCACGGCCTCCAGCGCGTAGGGCAGCGCGCAGGCGTGGCGGTTGCTGTCGGGATGATGCGGGCCGCGATCGCCGCTGAAATCGAAAGCAGACGTCAGGTCGCCCGCCACCGCGCGCCGCCATGCGCTGATGTTCGGTTCGGCCACGCCGAAGCGGGCCTCGAGGAAACGGATCACCGAGGTGTGGTCGAACACCTGCGAATTGACCCAGCCCCCCCGACTCCAGGGCGATACCACCAACATCGGCACGCGCGGCCCCAGCCCGAAGGCGCGGCCGTGCAAATGGGCGGGGTCTTCATGCGCGGCGCTGGGGCCGAGCCGGGCGTCGTGGTATTCGCCATCCAGCTCAACGGTCGACAGCCCGCCCGAATGGCCATCGGCGTGGCGCGCGGGCGGGGCGGGCGGAGGCGCGTGGTCAAAGAAGCAGTCGTTCTCGTCATAGGTCACAAGAAAGACGCAGCGGCTCCAGGATTCGGGGTTGCTGGTCAGAATATCCAGCACGCGCTCGGTGTAGGCGCCGCCTTGGCGCGGTGACGAGACTTCGGGGTGTTCCGAGTCGGCAGTGGGGGCAATGATCCATGACACCGCCGGTAGCTGGCCCGTGGCAACGTCGCGTGCCAGATCGTCCAGCGTATGGGTGGATAGCCCACGGTCGCGCAAGGGGGCGGATTCGGCGGTGCTGGCGTGCGCCGCCCGGTACTGACGAAAGCCGGCCAGCGGGTTGTCGTGAAAGTTGTCGGCCATGTCCTGGTAGATGCGCCAGTCCACGCCGGCGTGCTGCAGGCGTTCGGGATAGGTGGTCCAGGCGTAGCCCTCGTTGGCCGGGCCGAGCCTGTCGTAGTGATTCACCAGCGCCGGCCCGCCCGCCACGCCGGTGGGGTCGTTGGTGCCGGACCACAGGAACAGGCGGTTTGGATTGGTGCCGGCGTGCAAGGCACAGTGATAGGCGTCGCACACGGTGAACGCGTTGGCCAGGGCGGCCTGGAAGGGCACGTCGGCACAGGTGTAGGCGCCCAGCCCCAGGCGACCCTTGGCGGGCAGCCACCGGTCCATGCGCCCGTCGTTCCAGGCGAGTTGCGCATCCACCCAGGTGTGCGGGGTGATGATGCCAGCCGGTGTGTCGCTGGCCAGTTCGGCTTGCAGCGCATAGGGACGGCATTGTTCGGCGCCGTCCGTTTGCGTCAGTACGTTGCCGGCCAGGGTGGGCACAAGATGCGGATCGGCAAAACCGCGCACGCCGGGCATCGTGCCGAAGTAGTGGTCGAATGACCGGTTTTCCTGCATCAGGATGACAACGTGCCGCACGTCGTGGATCGTGCCCGTCTGGCGGTCAGGCGGGATCGCCATGGCGCGCTGGATGGACGGCGGCGGATCGGCGGGGAGAGACAAGCGCGATTCTTCTTTCATGACAGCATTAATACGGCCTGCAAACTTCGATCTTAAGGGCAGTGCACGGCGCGCCGCCCCTGGCGCGCCGACGCCGCAAATACGAAGCCCCTCGCGCGAGGAGGGGCTTCGTGGTGGGGCGCCGCCTGAATGACGGCGTGGCCGGGTCAGGCCGAAGGCGGAACGTAGCCGTGTGCTTCGACGGTGCCGTCTTCGAACAGGAAACGTTCCATCTGTTCCTTCAGATACTTGCGCGCCCGGGCATCGGCCAGGTTCAAGCGGTTTTCATTGACCAGACGCGTCTGGATGGCTTTCCATTCTTCCCAGGCTTCCTTGGAAATGCTCTGCCAGATCTTGGTGCCAAGCTCGCCGGGGTAAGGGGGGAAGTCCAGCCCTTCGGCTTCACGCTTCAATTTCACACAGTTGACGATACGGGACATGGTTCGCTGCCGAAAATAGGAATAACGCCGTATTTTAGCGGGCTTGGCGCAGGGCAGGCGCCAAGCCCCTTCAGGTGCTGCGGTCAGCCGATGCTGCGGTCAGCCGTCGCTGCGGTCAGCCGGTGCTGCGGTCAGCCGATGCTGCGGCCAGGCCCCGACGTTGGCCCGCCTTACAGCTTCTTGATGAACACCAGGCTGTTGCGCGACCGGTTGTAGTTGTTCTGCTTTTCGCGCGGCAGGTCGGTAACGCCGCCTTGTACGAAGCCGCGCTTGATGAACCAGTGCGACGTGCGCGTGGTCAGCACGAACAGTCGCTTGGCGCCGGTGGCGCGGGCACGTGATTCCATGTGGCGCAGCAGGATTTCGCCTTCGCCGGAACCCTGCCATTCGGGGTGGACGATCAGGCAGGCCATTTCGGCCATCTGTTCGTCGGCGAAGGTGTGCAGCGCGGCGCAGCCGTAGATCACGCCGTCGTGCTCCAGCACCGTGAAGTTTTCAACATCGCGTTCGATCACGCTGCGCGGGCGCGGCACCAGCGTGCCGTCAGCCTCGAGCGGTTCAATCAGGCTCAGGATGGCGCCCACGTCATCGATCGTGGCGGCGCGCAGGTCGTCCAGCGTGTCTTCCACCACCATGGTGCCCACGCCATCGTGGGTGAAAATTTCCAGCAGCACGCTGCCATCCAGCGCGAACGGCAGCAGGTGGGCGCGGGCCACGCCGCGCTTGACCGCCAGCGAGGCGTATTGCAGGAAGGCGTGGGTTTCCTCATCCAGTTCACCGCCCGCCAGCAGCGCGTCGGCATCGATGCGGGCCAGTTCGGTGTCCAGCGTGCCGTCGTCGTTCAGCACGCCTTGCGAGCTGGACAGGAAAATCAGCTTTTCGGCGCGCAGCGCAACGGCCACGCTGGTGGCCAGGTCTTCCATGGCCAGATTGAAGGCGTCGCCGGTGGGCGAGAAGCCCAGCGGCGACAGCAGCACCACCGACGACCCTTTCTCGATGGCGAATTTCAGCGCCTCGACGTCGATCTTGCGCACCTGGCCGGTGTGCTTGTAGTCCACGCCTTCCAGCACGCCCGTGGGGCGGGCCGTGACGAAGTTGCCGGAAATGACGCGGATGTGCGCGTGCGACATCGGCGTATTGGGCAAGCCCTGGCTAAACGCCGCTTCGATGTCCAGGCGGATTTCGCCCGCGGCTTCCTTGGCGCATTCCAGCGCGGCGGCGTCGGTGGGCGCCAGGCCGCGGTCGAACTGCTGGGTGTAGCCCTTCAAGCGCAGTTGCTCATTGACCTGCGGACGCGAGCCGTGCACCAGCACCAGCCGGATGCCCAACGACGACAGCAGCGACAAGTCCTGCACCAGGGTGTTCAGCGCGCCGGCCTGCACCAGTTCGCCGCCGAACGCCACCACGAAGGTCTTGCCTCGGAACGCATGCACATAGGGCGCTACGTCGCGAAACCATCGGACGAACTGCGCGGCTGCGAATTCCGGGGCTTCAAGGGCGGAGACGGTGTCTGGTTCCAGGTCGGGCATGATGGGCGGAAGGATTCCTGAGAGTCGGTAAAAACGCGGCATCTTGCCGCGTCATAGCGCCGTCGCATGACGGCGTGGCGAAATTATATGGCCGACGGGCCGGTGTGCAGGCGGGAAATCAGCGCCAATTTCGTGCCTGATTTCAAGGGGTATGCGGGGACCTTCAGGCAGGGAAGCCATAGAAATTTATAATGCCCGGCTAACCGGACTATCGTACATGCCTGAATCATCCCGCCCGCGGGCGCCCAAAGCGGCTTCCCCGGGGGCCAACGACGCGTCGGCCGCCTCGGCCGAGGCCACCCGCGCGCCCCACCGGCCCGCGCGGCCGGCGTCCGCTGAACGCCCTGGCCGCCCGGAGCGGGGCGATGCTGATCGCCCCGAGCGCCCTGCGCGCCCGCCGCGTGCCGACCGCCCCGAGCGCCCGATCCCCGTCGTGGCTTATCCCGAAGACCTGCCCGTCAGTGCGCGGCGGCAGGAGATCGCGCGCGCCATCGCCGGCCATCAGGTGGTGATCGTCAGCGGCGAAACGGGCTCGGGCAAGACCACGCAGTTGCCCAAGATCTGCCTGGAACTGGGCCGTGGCCGCCAGAAGATGATCGGCCACACCCAGCCGCGCCGCCTGGCCGCCACGTCGGTGGCCAAGCGCATCGCCGAAGAACTGAACACGCCGATGGGCGAAGTGGTGGGTTATCAGGTGCGCTTTAACGACCGCACCGGCCCCAACGCGTCCATCAAGCTGATGACCGACGGCATTCTGCTGGCCGAGTCGCAGCGCGACCCGCTCCTGCGCCGCTACGACACCATCATCATCGACGAGGCGCACGAGCGCAGCCTGAATATTGATTTCCTGCTGGGCTACCTGAAGCAACTGCTGCCGCGCCGCCCGGACCTGAAACTGATCATCACGTCGGCCACCATCGACGCGGACCGCTTCGCCAAGCACTTCGCGGCATCGGAAGACAAGCCCGCGCCCGTCATCGAGGTGTCTGGCCGCCTGTATCCCGTGGAAGTGCGCTACCGCCCCGTGCGCGAAGAACTGGCCGAGGACGCCGCCGCGCCCGCCGCCAAGCCGGGACGCGACCGCGAACGCATGTCGGGCGACGAAGAGCGCGACCTGATCGACGCCATCGTCGACGCCGTGGACGAATGCGCCCGCCATGGCCCGGGCGACGTGCTGGTGTTCCTGCCCGGTGAACGCGAAATCCGCGAGTCCGCCGAAGCGCTGCGCAAACGCCATCCAGCTGGCACCGAAGTGCTGCCGCTGTACGCGCGCTTGTCGCAGGCCGAGCAGGAACAGATCTTCCACCCGCGCACCAATGCGCGGCGCATCGTGCTGGCCACGAACGTGGCCGAAACGTCGTTGACGGTGCCCGGCATCCGCTTCGTGGTCGATAGCGGGTTGGCGCGCATCAAGCGCTATTCATGGCGCAACAAGGTCGAGCAACTGCGCATCGAGCCGATCAGCCGTGCGTCGGCCAATCAGCGCGCGGGCCGTTGCGGCCGCGTGGGCCCGGGCGTGTGCATCCGGCTCTACGACGAACTGGATTTCAATAACCGCGCGGCGTTCACCGACCCCGAAGTGCTGCGTTCGTCGCTGGCGTCCGTCATCCTGCGGATGAAGTCGCTGAAGCTGGACGACATCGAGCAGTTCCCCTTCGTCGAGGCCCCGCCGGGCCGCGCGGTGGCCGACGGTTATCACTTGCTGCAAGAGCTGGGCGCGATTGAACTCGCGTCCGCCTCCGAGGACGAGGCCGAAGCTTCGCGCACCGGCGCATCGTTCGTGCTGACCGAAACGGGTCACGAACTGGCCAAGCTGCCGGTGGACCCGCGCATCGGCCGCATGATCCTGGCCGCGCGCGAACATCAATGCCTGGCCGAGATGCTGATCATTGCGTCGGCCCTGTCGGTGCAGGACGCGCGCGACCGCCCCATGCAAGAGCGCGAAGCCGCCGAAGCCGCGCACGCCAAGTTTGCCGACGATAAATCGGAATTCATTTCCTTCCTGAAACTGTGGCGCTGGTATGGCGAACAGGTGCAGCACAAGGCGTCGCAACGCAAGCTGGTGAACCTGTTGCGGCAGAATTTCCTGTCGCCCATCCGGCTGCGCGAATGGCACGACGTGCACACGCAACTGGCGGCACTGGTGGGCGAGCAGGGCTGGCGCGTCAACCAGGCGGAAGCCACCTACGAGCAACTGCACCTGGCGCTGCTGTCGGGCTTGTTGGGCAATATCGGTTTCAAAAGCGATGAAGGCGGCCACTACCAGGGCGCGCGCGAAATCCGTTTCCATATCCATCCGGGCTCGCGCCTGGTCAAGAAAGCCGGGCGCTGGATCATGGCGGCCGAACTGGTCGACACCACGCGCCTGTATGCCCGCTGCGTGGCGCGCATTGATCCCGTGTGGCTGGAAAAGGTGGGCGCGCACCTGATCCGCAAGAACTGGTCGGACCCGCGTTGGGAAAAGAAGGCCGGGCAGGTCGTGGCCAACGAGCGCGCCACGCTATATGGGCTGACCATCTACACGGGTCGACGCATCCATTACGGCCGCGTCAACCCGACGCAGGCGCGCGAACTCTTCATCCGCCAGGCGCTGGTGCCGGGCGAGATCGACACGCGCCTGCCGTTTGTGGCGCACAACCGCAAGCTGATCGCCGGCATTGAAAAGCTGGAACACCAGACGCGCCGCCCCGACATCCTGGTGGACGACGAGCTGATCTTCGCCTTCTACGACCGCCAGCTTCCGGCCGATATCTCGCAGACGACCTCGCTGGAAAAGTGGGTGTCCGGTCTGGACAAGGCCGCGGCCGCCAAGCTGATGCTGACGCGCGACGAGCTGATGCGGCACGAAGCCGCTGGCGTCACCACTGATGTCTTCCCCAAAAAGGTGGAATGGCAGGGCGTGACGATGGCGCTGGACTACCACTTCGAGCCCGGTTCCCCGCGCGACGGCGTGACCCTGTCGGTGCCGCTGTTTGCGCTGAACCAGATCGACCCGGACCGCTGCGAGTGGCTGGTGCCCGGCATGCTGAAGGAAAAGGTCCACCTGCTGCTGAAGTCGCTGCCGCAAAAGCTGCGCCGCCATTGCGTGCCGCTGCCTGACTACGCGGCCGGTTTCTATGAGCGCTGGTTTGAACGGCAGGCCGATCCGCAACAAGGCCTGGTTGACGCGATCATCGCCGATATGTGGGACCAGGTGCAGGTGCGCCCCGCCGTGGGCGACTTCAAGCTTGAAACCCTGCCCGCGCACTTGTTCATGAACTTTCGCGTGGTGGACGAGCACGGTCGCATGTTGGCGGCCGGGCGCAACCTGGCGCAGTTGCGGGCCGAATTCGGCAAGCAGGCGCAGGCCACCTTCCAGCAACTGGCCGCCAGCGATACGCAGGTGGCTCAGGCGCTGGCGCACGAAAACCTGACGACGTGGTCGTTCGGCCCCTTGCCCGAGATCATGGAGATCAAGCGGCGCGGCCAGTCGGTCATCGGCTATCCGGCCTTGGTGGACCGTGGCGCGCATTGCGACCTGGACGTGTTCGACGACCCGGACGAAGCGCGCAAGCATCATCGGGCCGGCCTGTTGAAGCTGTTTCGCCTGGGGTTGCGCGAGCAGGTCAAGTTCCTGGAAAAGAACCTGACGGACCTGACCAAGATCAGCATGCTGTACATGACGCTGGGCACGCAGGAAGAACTGCGCGACCAGATCATCGACTGCGCGCTGGGGCAGGCGTGTCTGGCCGAACCATGGCCGGTGAACGAGCAGCAGTTCGATGCCCGCCGCGCGGAAGGCAAGGGGCGGCTGGGGCTGTTGGCGCAGGAAGTGGCGCGGCTGGCCGGCGCGGTGCTGACCGAGTACGCGGCGGTGCAACGCAAGCTGCCGCAAGCCAAGCCGCATGCCTCGGCCTATGCCGACCTGCAACAGCAGCTAAGCGCCCTGATGCCCAAGTGGTTCATCCGCGACACGCCTTATGCGCAGTTGTCCCATTACCCGCGCTATCTGAAGGCGGCCATTGCCCGCATCGACAAACTGCGCGCCGACCCGGCGCGCGATGCCAAGCTGGTGGCCGAGATGGCGCCGCTGCTGACGCAGTACCAGCGCGCCAGATCGGCATTGAAGGGCGCACCGGACCCGCGCCTGGATGAATTCCGGTGGCTGCTTGAAGAACTGAGGGTGGCGCTGTTTGCGCAAGAACTGCGCACGCCGATGCCGGTTTCGGTGAAGCGGCTGATGAAAAGCTGGGAATCGATCAAGCGCTGATGCAGGTTTCACGGCTTGGACGGTGCGCGCCGTCCGAGCCGTGATGAGACCGGTCTACAGGGCGAGAAAGCCCACGATTACCAGCGCAATCAGGGCGAACTTGGTCGCCTTGTAGACCGTGCGGTTCCAGGTCTTGAAGGCCTTGCGCTTCTGGTCGATGACCCAGTGCGCGTGCGTCAGCCGGTTGATGGCGCCGGTTTGGTCGCCGCCGTCGTTGGGCGAGCTGGCCGCCGACATCACCACGCGCCCAAACCAGCGGTTGAACGCTTCGGCCCAGCGCCATTTCAGCGGACGTTCAACGTCGCAGAACAGGATGATGCGGTTCTGCTCCGAGTGGTTATAGGCTTCGTGCACGTAGGTTTCGTCGAACACCACGCTTTCGCCATCGCGCCAGCTATAGGATTCGCCATCGACGATGATGTGGCAGCGGTCATCGTTGGGCGTCACCAGACCAAGGTGGTAGCGCAGTGATCCGGCAAACGGGTCCCGGTGCGGATTCAACTGGCCGCCCGGAGGCAGTTCGGCAAACATCGCGGCCTTGACCTTGGGCAGCGTCTTCAGAATGGCGACCGTCTTGGGGCAGAGTTCTTCGGCGGAGGGGTGGCGGGCGTCATACCACTTCAGGTAGAACCGCTTCCAGCCGTACTTGAAGAAAGAATTGAAACCAATGTCGTTGTGAGCGTCGGCGGCTCTGATCCGCTGCATTTCCGCCATTTGCACCGCTTCTTCGCGGATCGTCTCCCAGTTGTCGTCCAGCACCTTGAGTTCGGCGATTTCGCTGGTCGTCAGGTAGGGCGTGGAGGGCACCCGCGAGGCCAACACCATGAAGGCGTTGATGGGGGCCAGCAATACCGAGTGGTCCAGCAGTTGCCGGCCTAGCGGCAGTTTGACTCGGCCTCGGAAGTGCGCAAACAGGATGGCGGCCAGCCATATCCCGGGTATTAACCATTTCATACGTAAACGTGGTCCTGCGACAGATGGGTCAGATCGACCTTGTATTGTTACACAACGGGCGCAATGCCCCGCTTCGGAAATCTTGGATGCAGGGGCTTGGACCGTGATCCCTGGGTACAATTCCCGCTATGTCCGAAGCCGTAACAAACCCGCCCCCCTTTGTGCATCTGCGTGTCCACTCCGAGTTCTCGGTGGTGGACGGTATTGTGCGCATTCCCGACCTGATCAAGCGCGTGGCCAAGCTGGGCCAGCCCGCCGTGGCGCTGACCGACCTGTCCAACCTTTTCGGTCTGATCAAATTCTATAAAGGCGCGCGCAACGCAGGGGTCAAGCCGATTGCTGGCTGTGACGTCTGGTTGAGCAATGATGACGACCCGGCCAAGCCGTTCCGGCTGCTGTTGCTGGTGCGCAACCATCAAGGCTACCTGAACCTGTGCGAACTGCTGTCCAAGGCCTTCCTGACGAACCAGGGCAAGGGCCGCGCTGAAATCCGCCGCGAATGGCTGCAAGGCCAGCAAGGCCTGATTGCGCTGTCGGGCGGTCGCATGGGCGACGTGGGCCAGGCTTTGGACGCTGGCAACGCGGTGTCGGCGCTGGCCTTGGCGCGCCAATGGGCGCATCTGTTTCCGGGCAGCTACTACATTGAATTGCAGCGCGCCGGCATGGATGGCGACGAAGCTTATACGCAGGCCGCCATGCGGCTGGCGGGCGAAGCCGGCTTGCCGGTGGTGGCCACGCACCCCGTGCAGTTTCTGGACGAATACGAATTCCAGGCGCACGAGGCCCGTGTCTGCATCGCCGAAGGCGAAATCCTGGCCAACCCGCGCCGCGTGCGCCGCTTCACGAAAGAGCAGTACCTGCTCAGTTCCGAGGAAATGGCGCGCCGCTTCGCCGACGTGCCCTCGGCGCTGGCCAACACGGTTGAAATCGCCAAGCGCTGCAACCTGAGCCTGGTGCTGGGCAAGCCGCGCCTGCCCAACTTCCCCACGCCCGACGGCGTAACGCTGGACGACTACCTGGTCCAGTTGTCGGAAGAGGGCCTGGAAAAGCGCATGGCGTTCCTGTTCCCGGACGAGGCCGAACGCGAATCCAAGCGCGAGCAGTACTACGAGCGCCTGCGCTGGGAATGCAAGACCATCATCCAGATGGGCTTCCCGGGCTACTTCCTGATCGTTCAGGACTTCATCAACTGGGGCAAGAACAACGGCGTGCCCGTGGGCCCGGGCCGGGGCTCGGGCGCGGGGTCGCTGGTGGCCTACGCGCTGGGCATCACCGACCTGGACCCCATCCGCTATGACTTGCTGTTCGAGCGGTTCCTGAACCCGGAACGGGTCTCCATGCCCGACTTCGATATCGACTTCTGCCAGGACAACCGCGAACGGGTCATCGACTACGTCAAGGAAAAGTACGGCCGCGCCGCCGTGAGCCAGATCGCCACCTTCGGCACGCTGGGCGCCAAGGCCGTGGTGCGCGACGCCGGCCGCGTGCTGGACATGCCTTATATGTTCTGCGACGGCCTGTCCAAGCTGATCCCGTTCAACCCGATGGACCCCTGGACGCTGGAACGCACCCTGAAGGACGAACCCGCCTTCAAGGACCGCTACGAACAGGAAGAGGAAGTGCGCGCGCTGGTCGACCTGGCCAAGCCGCTGGAAGGCCTGACCCGCAACATCGGCATGCACGCGGGCGGCGTGCTGATCGCGCCCGGCAAGCTCACCGACTTCTGCCCGCTGTATTGCCAGCCGGGTCAGGAAAACAGCGCGGTGTCGCAGTTCGACAAAGATGACGTCGAAGCCGCGGGCCTGGTCAAGTTCGACTTCCTGGGCCTGCGCAACCTGACCATCCTGGACTGGGCCGTGCGCTACGTGCGCCAGTTCAACGAGGACAAGCGCGACTTCGACGTCATGGCGCTTGAGCTGGACGACCCGGCCGCCTACAAGATCTTGTGCGACGCCAACACCACCGCCGTGTTCCAGCTGGAATCGCGCGGCATGAAAGAGCTGCTGAAGAAGCTGCGGCCGAACACGTTCGAAGACATCATCGCCATGCTGGCCCTGTATCGTCCGGGGCCGCTGGAATCAGGCATGGTGGACGACTTCGTCAACCGTAAGCACGGCCGCGCCGCGGTGGACTATTTCCACAACGACCTGGAAAGCACGCTGAAAAGCACCTACGGGGTCATCGTCTACCAAGAACAGGTGATGCTGATCTCGCAGATCATCGGGGGCTATTCGCTGGGCGGCGCTGACCTGCTGCGCCGCGCCATGGGCAAGAAAAAGCCCGAGGAAATGGCCAAGCACCGTGAATTGTTCGAACAGGGCGCCAAGGAAAAGGGCCACGACCCGGACCTGGCGGTCAAGCTGTTCGACCTGATGGAAAAGTTCGCGGGCTACGGCTTCAACAAGTCGCACTCGGCCGCCTACGCGCTGATTTCGTACCAGACCGCCTGGCTCAAGGCCTATCACCCCACCGAATTCCTGGCCGCCACCATGTCGTCCGACATGGACGACACGGACAAGGTGCAGATTTTCTGCCGCGACGCCCAGGACAACGGCGTCGAAGTGCTGCCGCCTGATGTCAATTTTTCGGGCTACCGCTTCGAACCCGTCAAGGACAAGTACACCGAAAAAGGCAAGCCGCCGCGCACCATGCGCTATGGCCTGGGCGCCGTCAAGGGCACGGGGCAGGGGGCGGTCGAAGACATTCTGCGTGCCCGCAAGGAAGGCGGCCCGTTCCTGAATCTGTTCGATTTCTGCCGCCGCGTGGGCAAGCAGGCGGTCAACCGCCGCACCATCGAAGCGCTGATCAAGGCCGGCGCGTTCGACACCATCGAACCCAACCGCGCCGCGATGCTGGCGTCGGTGCCCACCGCGATGGAAGCGGCGGAACAGGCGGCTCGCAGCGCCAATCAGGCGTCATTGTTTGGCGACGACAGCGGTGACGTGGTTGCGGGCGAACTGGCCAAGGTGGCGCCGTGGGACCTGCACAAGAAGCTGACCGAAGAAAAGTCCGCACTGGGCTACTACTACAGCGGCCACTTGTTTGACGCCTGGCGCGACGAAGTGCGCCGCATCGTGCCCATGCAACTGGCGCGCGTGGAACCGCAGCGCGATCTTCAGTGGATGTGCGGTGTGCTGGCCAGCGTGCGCGTCATGATGACCCGCCGCGGCAAGATGGTGTTTGCCGTGCTGGATGACGGCACCGCGCAGGTCGAGATCTCGGTGTTCAACGAGCTCTACGAAAAGCACCGCAACCGCTTGCGCGAAGATCAACTGGTCATCGTGCAGGGCAAGGTCAGCAACGACGACTACTCCGGCGGCATGCGTATCGTGGCCGAGCAACTGTACGACCTGCAACTGGCCCGAGAAGCGCGCGCCAAGTCGCTGCGCGTCAAGCTCAATGGCTCGGCCGATGCCGCCCGCTTGCGCCAGATGCTGAACCCGTTCCGGGCCGAACCCGAGAACGGCATCCCGGGTGTGCCGGTGGATATCGTCTACACCAAGAACAATTTCAATTGCACAGTGCGCTTGGGCGAAGAGTGGCGCGTACGCATGGCCGACACGCTGCTTGAGAACCTGAATGCCTGGACCAAACCCGATGGGGTTGAGGTGACCTATTGATGAGAAGCCTGCGCATCGTCCATTCCGAAGCGGCCACCAGTTTTGGCGGCCAAGAGGGGCGGATCTTCAAGGAAATGGCGGCCATGCGTGCGCGCGGCCACCATGTTGAAGCCATCTGCCAATCGCGTGCCATGTTGTTCGAACGCCTGGCGGATGCCGGCTTCACGGTGCACAAGGTCGACATGGACGGGCCGGTGAATTATTTCAAGGGCGTGGCCGCCGTCCGCCGAATTTTGCGGGACGGGCGCTTTGACGTGCTCAACACGCACAGTCGGCGTGACACGGTCATCGCGGGCATGAGCGGCCGGCTGGCCGGCACGCCGCTGATCGTGCGTACCCGGCATTTGTCGAACAAGGTCGGTTCGATGTGGTCCTACACCTGGCTGCCGCACCGCGTCACCGCCGTCAGCGACCACGTGCGCAAGCACCTGATCCAGCGGGGCGTGCCCGCCGACAAAGTGGCCACGGTCTACTCGCCTATCGTCTTGCCGGCGCCGGTCGAGCGGTCGACGCTGCGTGACGAACTTGGCCTGGCCGATGATGATGTCGTCGTGGGCTGTGTGGCCGTCATGCGCGCCACCAAGGGCCACAAGGACCTGATCGACGCGATGGTGCCGCTGATGGCAAGCCGTCCCAAAGTGCATCTGGTGTTTGTGGGCGGCGGCTCGCCGGTTTTCGAGCAAACGCAGGAATACGTGGCCCAGTTGGGCCTGCAGCATCGCATCCACCTGTTGGGCATGCGCCGCGATGTGCCCAATCTGCTGGCCGGGTTTGACGTGTTTGCGCTGGCCACGCAGCAAGAGGCATCCGGCACGGTGTATGTCGAAGCTCAGGCCAGCGGTTTGCCGGTGGTGGGCACCGACGTGGGCGGGGTATCCGAAATGTTCCGCGATGGCGACACGGGCATCCTGGTGCCGCCCAAGGATCCCCAGGCGCTGAGCGATGCGCTGCAACGCCTGATCGACGACCCGGCACTGCGTCGCCGCATGGGTGAGGCCGGCCGCAAGATGGTCTGGGAAGAGGCCGTGTTTTCGCCAGCGCGGCTTGCCGAAACCACCGAAGCCATCTATCTGAAGTGGTTGGCGGAACGCGCCGCATGAACGCGCCCAACGTTCCCGTGCTGATGTACCACCATGTCACCCCCGCGGGCGGCATGATCGCGGCGACTCCCGATGTCTTCGAGGCACAGATTGCGCGGCTGGCGCGCGCGGGCTACCAATCGCTGACGGCCGCCGAGTTCGCCGGCTACCTGGCCGGCCAGCCCGTGCCCGCGCGTTCCGTGTTGATCACCTTCGACGATGGCTACCTGAACAACTGGGTACACGCGCATCCGGTCCTGGCGCGCCATGGCATGCGCGCCGTGCTGTTCATCATTACGGGCTGGATCGGCAATGGCCCGGTGCGGCCGCACGCGGGTCAGGGCGGCGTGCTGCCGGCCACGCCCGACCACAACGCCTGCAAGGAGTTGGTGGCGTCGGGCCGCAGCGACGAAGCCATGCTGCGCTGGAGCGAGATCGAAGCCATGCAGGCCGCGGGCACCTTTGAATTCCACTCGCACACGCACACCCACACCCGCTGGGATAAGGTCTGCGACAACGATGTGGACGCCAAGCGCGCCCGCATCGCACAGGAACTGCACGATTCCCGCCAGGTCCTTGTGCAGCGCCTGGGGTCGGTCAGCGACCATCTTTGCTGGCCGCAGGGCTACTTCGACGCTGACTACGTGGCGGCCGCGCGCCAGGCCGGTTTTGCTCACCTGTACACGACCGACCCCTTTGGCCAGAACACGCCCGGCGCGGACCCCGAACACATTTATCGTTTCGCCGTGCGCAATCAGGGCGGAAGCTGGCTCAACCGGCGCATCTGGTTGTCGCGCGACCCCTTTTGGGGGCCCCGCTACCACGCCTGGAAAGCCTGGAAAAAGCGTCTTAGGAATCGCGCATGAAGTTATCGGTCATCATCATCACCAAGAACGAAGCGGCGAACATTGCCGCCTGCCTGAAGTCCGTGTCCTTCGCCGATGAGTTCATCGTGGTCGATTCCGGCAGTACCGACGGCACCGTGGAATTGGCGCAGGCCTTGGGCGCGCGCGTCGAGGTCACGGCCGACTGGCCCGGTTTCGGCCCGCAAAAAAATCGTGCGTTGGACCTGGCCACGGGCGACTGGGTGTTGTCCATCGACGCCGACGAGCGCGTCACGCCCGAACTGGCGCGCGAAATCCAGGACGTCTTGGCCAACCCGCGCGCCGATGCGTACGAGATCGCCCGCCTGTCGAACTTCTGCGGCAAGGATATTCGCCACAGCGGCTGGTGGCCCGACTACGTGCTGCGCCTGTTCAAGCGCGGCACGGCGCGTTTTACGGACGCCGCCGTGCATGAGCGCGTCGTGCCCGCCCAAGGCCAGCCGCTGAAATTGCAGGGCTATTTCAATCACTATCCCTACGACAACCTGGACGCGCTGATCAACAAGGTCAACCGCTATTCCTCGGACGCGGCGGCCATGATGTATGCCAAGGGACGTCGCACGTCGGTGTTTGGCGCGCTGGGCCATGGGTTCTGGACCTTTGTGCGCATCTATCTGATCCGGCGCGGGTTTCTCGATGGCAGGCATGGGCTGGTGTTGGCCGTGACCGCGGCCGCGGGCAGCTTTTTCCGCTATTCCAAGCTGATGTTCCTGGCCGAGAAGCAGAAGTGAAGATCCTCTATACGAACTTCCACGGTGGCAATGGCGGGGGTCACGTTACCTACATCATCAACCTGGCCCGCGCCTTGTCGCCCAACCACGACATCACCGTTGCCGCGCCTGCCACCAGCCGGCTGTACCGCTATGCGCGCACGATCCCGGGCGTGACGGTGGTAGACATGCGCTACACCACGCGCCCGTCATCCTGGTTCAAGGACCGCGCCCAATTAAACCGCCTGATCAAGACCGGCGGTTTCGACATCATCCACGCCAACGGCTCGGCCGACCACAAGCAGGTGATGCTGGCCACGCTGGGCATGGCGCGGCGCCCGTGCATCGTATTCACCAAGCACAACGATCACCCGCTTTCCAGCTTTGGCCACAAGCTTCGGGTGGCGTTGGCGACCGACCACGGCATCGCGGTCAGCGATTACATCCATGGCCTGATGCAGCGTTCGCCGTACCGCAAGCGCCCCATCACCACCATCCGCCATGGCATCGACACCGTCTTTTTTGCGCCGCCGCCGCCGGAAAGCCTGGACAAGCTGCGCGCGCTGATCTTCGGCGCGGATTGGCAAGGCAAGCTGCTGCTGGGCAGCGCGGGCGGCACCGACTTCGACAAGGGCTGGCTGGATCTGGTTGCGGCGGTGGCGGCTCTGCCGCCCGCCGACAAGACCCGCGTGCTGCTGATGGTGGCGGGCGACCCGCCATCCGAAGCCAAGCTGGCGCGCGTGCGCGAACTGGGCATGATCGATCAGGTTCGCTTTCCGGGGCTGCTCGATGATGTGCGTGCCTCGCTTGCGTCCTGTCACGCGGGCTTCGTGCTGTCGTACCGTGAAGCCCTGTCGTTCGCCTGCCGCGAGATCATGGCGCTGGGCTTGCCGGCCTTGGTCACCAACGCTGGCGGCCTGCCCGAAAATGTGACGGATGGCGTGGACGGCTGGATCGTGCCGGTGCGCGACGTGGCCGCCATGACGGACAAGCTGCGTTTCATGCTGGACCATCCCGACGCGGTTCGCGAGATGGGCGCGCGTGCGCGTGAAACCAGCCTGCGCGACTTCAATCTGGAGCGTTTCGCCGCCGCCACACTGGATGTCTATCAGCGTACGCTGGATGGACGCCGGACTCTATAATCCCGCCTTATGTCTATTCCAATTCTCATGTACCACCAAATCGGCGAACCCAACCCCAAGGGCACGCCGTTTCGTGGGTTGACCGTACATCCCGACAGCTTTGCCCGACAGATGCGCTGGATGCGTCGGCTGGGGTATCGGGGCCTGTCGATGCGCGACGTCATGCCGTATGTGCGCGGCGAACGGCAAGGCAAGGTGTTCGGCCTGACTTTCGACGACGGCTATCGCAACGTGCATCACAATGCGATGCCCGTGCTGAGCGAACTGGGATTCACCGCCACCAATTACTTCGTGGCGCGCCAGTTCGACGGCGGCAACGTCTGGGACTTGCAGAAAGGCATTCCGTTTTCCGCCTTGATGACGGTGGGCGAAATGCGCGAATGGGCGCAGGCTGGCAACGAAGTCGGCTCGCATACGCTGGACCACGTCCATTTGCCGGAGATGCCCCTCGACGAAGCGCGCCGCCAGATCGTGGAATCCAAGAACGAACTGGAACAGGCGCTGGGCGCACCGGTGACTGCTTTTTGTTATCCCTACGGCGATCACGGCCCCGAGCATCGCGCCATGGCGCGCGAAGCTGGCTATGACAACGCCACGCTGACGCAGCGCGGCCTGGCAGCTGCGTCCGACGATCCTTTCGGCCTGCCTCGGGTGACGGTGGCGCGTTCCACCAATATCATCCGATTCCTGCAGAAGTGCCTGACCCGGTATGAAGACACCCGCCGGCGCCGTTGAGCAGCGGCTCCGCATCGCGTTGCTGGTGGACCGTTTCGGTAACCGCTTCGGCGGCGCGGAGGCCTACGGGGTGGAGCTGATGCGGGTGCTGGGCCAGCGGCACGACGTGTCGGTGGTTGCGCGGGACTTCGACAGCGACCTGCCGTTTCGCTTCCTGCCCGTGCGCTTTCCCACCTGGCTGCCGAGCTGGATGCGCGTGCTGTATTTCGCCTGGCGCGCCGATCGGCTGACACGCGGTCGCTTCGACATCGTGCATTCGCACATGAACGGCTGGGCGGGTGAAATCCAGGTCATGCACGTAACGCCGGTGCGCTACAACCGCGTCGCGCGGGTCAACCTGCTACAGCGTATCAATGCGTGGCTGAGTCCGCGCCTGGCAACCTATCTGCTGTTGGAAAAATTGCGAGTGCGGCGTGCGCCCGCCCGACGCGTCGTGGCCGTGTCGGGCTTGATCATGGAGCAGTTGCATCGCAGCTATGGCCCGCAGTTGCAGGTGGATATCATCGCGCCAGGGGTCAAGCTGCCTTCAGCCGAGGTGGCCACAAGGCGCAATGCGATCCGTGCGCGCCTGGGCTGGAACGCCGACACGATCGGCTGCCTGCTGGTGGCTCGCAACCCGTTGCGCAAAGGGTTGCCGGCGTTGCTGGACGCCCTGGCGCAACTGCCCGCCCATTACAAGTTGCTGGTTGTGGGGGCCGATGAACCCACGCGCGACCGGGTCCGTACGGCGGATGGCGTGGCGCACCGCGTCACGCTGGTCGACCCGACGCCTGATGTTGCCCAGTATTTCAGCGCGGCGGATATTTACGCGCATCCCACGCTGAATGACAGCTACGGCATGGCGCCGCTGGAAGCGATGTCGCATGGCCTGCCGGTGGTGGTCAGTTCGCCCGCCTACTGCGGCTTTGCGCAATACCTGTCGGCGGGCAAAGACGCGCTTATCCTGCAAGACCCGCGCGATGGCGCCCAACTGGCGCAGGCGCTCGAGCGACTGGGATCCGAACCGGAGTTGCGGGCCACGCTGATCCGGCGCGGGCTGGAGATCGCCCGCGACCAAAGCTGGGAAACGGTGGCTTCCCGGTATGAAGCGCTATATGAAAAGGTGCTTCAAGCGCGGCAGGGCGGGTAAGTGGGTGAGTGGGTAAGCGGGTGAGTGGGGAAGTGGTTGAGCGGGTAAGGGCGCCACCAGCCGCGTCAGCCTCAATGCGCCGGCGCCGTCGCGCGCTCTAATTCGTCCAGCCACCGGATTGCATGTTCCCGGTTTGGGCCGCACATCTCTGGCTGGGGTTGCAGCCCGCCGCAGAACGCCGGGCGGGAAGGCTGGCCGAAGATGGCGCAGCGCATGTCGGGCAGCAGTTGAATACAGGGCACGCCGGCGGGCTTGCCTTGCGGCATGCCCGGAATAGGCTGGGTGATGGACGGGGCGATGCAGCAGGCGCCGCAACCCGCCCGGCAATCCAGCGCCACGGCGGTCAGGCTCATACCCATCCGCGCAGCCAGTACACGAACAGGCCAGCGTATTCCTTGATGATGGAGCGGCTGGCGTCAAACGTACGCTGGTCAGGCAACCAAAGCGGTAACGATTCGTCTGCCGGCACCACGATCTGCGGCGGAGCCGGCGCGGCGATCGCTTCCACCCCCTGCTTGGAAAAGGCGGCCATGGCGCGCGGCATGTGCAGCGCGGACGTCACCAGCAGCACTTTGCCGATGCCGCGTGCCTTGAGCTTGTCCTCGGTCAAGGCTGCGTTTTCATAGGTGGTGCGGCTGGAGTTTTCCAGTATCAACGCGCTTTCGGGCACCCCCTGCTGACGGATGGCGTGCGCCATGCCACGGGCCTCCGACACATCGCCTTCCAACGCACCGCCCGACAGCACTACCTTGGGCGCGCGTCCAGCCAAATAGAGTTGGGCCGCGGTGTCTATGCGGACCACCGCGGTCTCTTTGTCATAAGGCAGGAACCAGTTGGCGCGCCCGTTGGCGGTATTGCCGCCCAGCACCACGATGGCGTCGGCCGTGGGCGAGTCCGCCGGGGGCAGATGCGGATAGCGGGTTTCCAGCGCACCGCCCAACCACAGAGACGTCACCGGCAGCGACCACGCCAAGGCCCACAGCAGGCCAGCGGCAATGAGGGCGCCGCCCGTCTTGCGTAACCTGAACAGGCCCAGTACCAGGCCGACAACGACCAAAGTCACGCACAAGTTGAAAGGAATGATCAGATTTGCGAGATAGCTGGAAAAGGTCATGTGAAAACAGTCCTGATTACTTCGTCCCGTCCAGCAGGGTCAACGCCTGCTGTTCAACTTCATCGACGGTCGGCCATGCGTGCTCGGATCCTACGCATACCGCGCGAGGCGACCACGGGCCGGTCCGGCCCGGCCGGGTCACGCCAAACAAGGCCAGTTCGCGGGCGGACGCCGCCGCGGCAACGTGGGATACCCCGGAATCGTTGCACACCACCAGTGCCGCCCGCGCCGTCAGTGCGGCAAACGCGCCCAGCGGCAAGGGGGGCAGCAATTGCGCCGTGGGTGCATTGCGCCGCGCCTCGTCGGTTTCGGCCGGAGGGGGGCACATTACCACGGTATGGCCACGGGCCTGCAAGGCGCGAGTCAGTGTATCGAATCCTGGCCAGACCTTGATCTTGCCCTTGTGCAGCCCGGTGGCGGTGGGGGCGATCAGCACAAAACGCTGGGCGCTGAGCCCTGCCGCCCGCAGCGCCTGGTCGGCGGCGTCCTGGTGCGCCGCCGTCAACGGCAGGTCGAGCGTGGGGCCGGGTTGAGCCGGGCCGCTGGGCAGGCCCCAGCGGGTCAGGGCCTGGCGGGTCAGATGGTGCCAGGACTGCACGGCGTGCAAGGTCTCTTCGGGTTTGGCCACGGGCCAGCGCAGCAGGAAGCTGCGGCCGTCGTCCCGATAACCGGCGCAGGGCAGGCCCGCCAGCCGGAAAACCAGCGCGCTGGACAGCGAGTCCGGCAGCAACAAGCCCCGGGCGCGGCGGCCCAGCGCGCCCAGGCCGCGGCGGTGGGCGCTGACGGCGGCCCGGTCGGGGCCGACCTTGCCGCGCATGGGAATGAAATCGTGCTTGGGTACGCCGTCCAGCAGGTCGCGGGCCCAGGGCCTTGCGCAGATCACCAGGGGCAGGCCGCTGGCTTCCAACGCCCGCAGGCTGGGCAGACTCATGCAAACATCGCCCACCCAATTGGGTAACCGGACGTATATACAGCGGATATCGGACATGGGTGGGGGGTGAGGCAAATTAGTCTTATTAGGGGTAGGGCGACTCAGCGCGGCGGCGCGTAGCCGGTACAATCCTGGGCACAATTGTATAAAAGCGAGTGCTCCCTTTGAATTCTGCCGCACGCAACACACCCGCGGATTCCACTCCCGTCAAGTCCGAACTCTGGAACCGGATCTACAGCCGGGTGGGCGCCTATTGGAAGGGCTTGTTGCTGGCCGTCCTGCTGATGGCGGGCGCGGCGGCAACGCAACCCGTCCTGGCCGTCATTATGAAGCCCTTGCTGGACGGTGGCTTTTCGGGGGCCAAACCCTATTATGTCTGGGCCTTGCCGTTGGCGGTGGTCGGCCTGATCCTGCTGCGCGGCATCTGCAACTTCTTCAGCGACTACCTGCTGGCCTGGGTGGCCAACAATGTGCTGCTGGGCATGCGCCGCGACATGTTCGAGCGCCTGCTGGGCTTGCCCGACGAGGACTTCAAGCGCGGCGACACCGGCCGCCTGCTCAACCGCTTCACCATCGACGCCGGCAACGTCACGGGCTACGCCACCGACGTCATCACGGTGCTGGTGCGCGAAACCCTGGTCGTCATCGCCCTGATCTGCGTGTTGCTCTACATGTCGTGGGTGCTGACGCTGATCATCCTGATCATGCTGCCGGTGTCGGTGCTGATTTCCCGCTTTTTCATCAAGCGCCTGCGCCGCATCAACCGCGACACCGTCAACATGAACGCCGAGCTGACCCGCGTGGTCGGCGAAGGCATCGACGGCCAGCGCGTCATCAAGCTGTTCGACGGCTATGAAGTCGAACGCGGTCGCTTCGATTTCGTCAGCCGCCGCCTGCGCCGGTTCGCCATGCGTACCGCCACGGCGGACGCGGCCCTGACGCCGTTGACCCAGGTCTGCATCTCGATTTCGGTGGGCGCGGTTATTGCCGTCGCCCTCAGCCAAGCCAATAACGGCTCGCTGACCGTGGGCAGCTTCGCCTCGTTCATGGCCGCGCTGGCGCAGATTTTCGACCCTATCAAGCGCCTGACCAACGTGGCCGCCCGCATGCAGAAAATGCTGGTGTCCGCCGAAAGCGTCTTCGCGCTGATCGACCAGACGCCTGAAATCGATACCGGCACCAAGGAACTGGCCGAACCCGTGCGCGGCAAGGTGGAGTTCCGCAACGTCAAACATCGCTTTCCCGACGCGGACCGCGATACCGTCAACGACATTTCCTTCACGGTAGAGCCGGGCCAGACGGTCGCCCTTGTGGGCCGATCAGGCAGCGGCAAGACCACGCTGGTCAATATGCTGCCACGCTTTGTGCTGGCCGATAGCGGAACCATTCTGGTGGACGACACGCCAGTCAACGACCTCACGCTGCGCAGCCTGCGTTCGCATTTGTCCCTGGTCAGCCAGGACGTCGTGCTGTTTGACGACACCATCGCGGCCAACGTGGGCTACGGCGCGTTGGGCAAGTCCAGTGAACAAAAGGTGCGCGACGCCCTGGCGGCGGCCAACCTGCTGGAATTCGTGGAAGGCTTGCCGCAAGGCATCAACACCCCGGTGGGCGAGAATGCCGCCCGCCTGTCAGGGGGGCAACGCCAACGGTTGGCGATCGCGCGCGCGCTGATCAAGAACGCGCCCATCCTGATTTTGGACGAAGCTACCTCCGCCCTGGACAACGAGTCCGAGCGCCAGGTGCAGGCCTCGCTGGAACGCCTGATGAAGGGCCGCACCACGCTGGTCATCGCCCACCGCCTGTCCACGGTCCAGAACGCTGACCGCATCATCGTGCTGGACGCTGGCAAGATCGTCGAACAAGGCCCCCACTCCGAGCTGCTGGCGGCCAATGGCCTGTATGCCTCGTTGTACAAAATGCAGTTCCGCGACGACTGATCCAGGACGCTATCGGCTTTTGCCGCATCCAGGGCGCCAGCCCCGCCGTGTAACCAGGAACGCCCTATGGCTCTGCCTATGGAAGGCAATCAACTCGTCAACGTTGTCGTCTTGTTGGGGGCGGCCGTTATTGCCGTGCCCCTGTTCAAGCGCCTGGGCCTGGGCTCGGTGTTGGGCTATCTGGCGGCGGGCCTGGCGATCGGCCCATTCGGCATCGGCTTCTTTTCCGATCCCAAATCCATCCTCCACGTCGCCGAGCTAGGCGTCGTCATGTTCCTCTTCATCATCGGGCTGGAAATGCAGCCCTCGCGCCTGTGGAAGCTGCGGGGTGAAATCTTCGGGCTGGGTCTGGCGCAGGTGGTGGTGTGCGGCGCCTTGTTGACGGTCGTCGGCCTGTTGGCCGGCTTGTCGGGACCCGCGGCTTTCATGGCGGCGATGGGATTCGTGCTGTCGTCCACGGCCATCGTGATGCAGATTCTGGGCGAGCGCGACGAAAGCACCAGCGCGCAGGGCCAGCGGATCGTCTCCATCCTGCTGCTGGAAGACCTGGCCATCGTGCCCTTGCTTGCCCTGGTCGCCTTGCTGGCGCCTGCGGGGAGCGGCGCGGAATCGGGCAATCCGTGGATGCAGTCCGCTATTGCTGTCGGATGCATCCTGGCGTTGCTGGCGGCCGGGCGCTGGTTGCTGAATCCCTTGTTCCGCCTGCTGGCCGCCGCACGCGCCCGCGAGGTCATGACCGCCGCCGCGCTGCTGGTGGTGCTGGGGGCGGCCTTGCTGATGGAACTGGGCGGCCTGTCCATGGCCATGGGGGCGTTCCTGGCTGGCGTGCTGCTGTCCGAGTCCACCTTCCGCCATCAGTTGGAAGCCGAAGTCGAGCCGTTTCGCGGGATATTGCTGGGCCTGTTTTTCCTGGGCGTGGGCATGTCGCTGGACCTGTCGGCAGTGATTCGCGAATGGCCCTTGATCCTGGCGGCCGTGGTGGCGTTCATGCTGGTGAAATCCGTGGGGGTGTATGCGGTGGCGCGCTTGCTGCGAGCCTCGCATGCGGAAGCGGTGACGCGGGCCGCCTTGCTGGCGCAGGGCGGGGAATTTGCCTTTGTGCTTTTTGGCGCGGCAGCCACGGCGGGTATTTTCGACGCGCATACGGGCGCGGTTCTCACTGCCGTCGTCATTATTTCCATGGCGCTCACTCCTTTGTGCGTGCTGTCGCTGCGCTGGCTCTTGCCCAAATCCGAGCAATCGATGGATGGGGTGGATGTCGCCCAAGATCTGGACGGATGCGCCCTGATCGTCGGATTCGGCCGTTTTGGCCAGATCGTCAGTCAGGCGATGCTGGCCCGGGGCTTGACGGTGTCCATCCTGGATACCGATACCGACGCCATTCGGGCGGCCGCCAAATGGGGCGTGAAGGTGTACTACGGCGACGGCACTCGCATCGACATGCTTCGCACGGCTGGCGCCGAACATGCTTGCGCCATCCTGATTTGTATCGACAACCCCCAGGCCGTGAATCACATGGTCAAGCTGATCAAGTCTGAATTCCCGCTGGTCCGGGTGGTTGTGCGGGCCTATGACCGGATCCACTCGCTGGCACTCGCCAAGGAAGGGGTCGATTATCAAATACGCGAAACCTTGGAGTCCGCTCTGTTGTTCGGCGGGGCTGCGCTGCGCGCCATTGGTGTGCCGGCGGACGAGGCCGACGAGGTGGTGGAGGATGTGCGCAGGCGCGACGCCGAGCGTTTCGACCTGGAAGTCGCCGGTGGGCTGTTTGCCGGCCGATCGCTCATGTACGGCAATATGACGGGCCCGGCCGACGGTAAAAATGACAAACCCGATCGCGAGACTGCTCCAGTCGATCCGACCCCGCTCGTGTAACGCTGTATATCTCTATTTTTTCATTACTTTACGTATCATTTCACGCGCGGAATCAACGGACTGCGGTAGATTGGATCGCACTGACCCTTCGTCCATGAAGGGCTTTTGCCAGGGGGCTGCCATGCTGCATTCCGACCGGAGTTTCACGACGCCGCACGCTGTAGGCGTTGAGCTTGCCCGACGCCAGGCTGTGGCGTTGCGCTGTGGTTTTTCCGCTGACGTCATGCGTCAGTTGCTGTCTCAGGCTGGCAGCGCCGCGCCTGCCTGGGCAATCAATGCTCAGCGGGAAACGGACAAGGTCCGCGGGGTGCGGGCCTTTCCTTTCCGCATCGGCGCCACGGCAGCCCCTTAGCTGCCTGCCCGCCTTGCCGAGCCGGCGCGCCCGGCATGCCAACAGACCGTCTACGCTTTGAATTCCCGGTATCTTCCCGAGCACGCGCGCTACCTTGCGCTGCGGCAAAAGGCGAGCCGTCCGCGCGACCTGGCGGGCCAAGCAGCCCGGCCGCAACCAGGTCGCCGCGGCTTGAAGGGGCTGATGGGGGGCTGTTGGAGCTGATGGCCTATCGGCCCAGCATCAAGGCTTGTATGCGCGTCTGCGCCTGCTGCAAATTTTTGGCCTGATCATTCAGTGCTTGCAGCAGTTGATTCAGTTCGGCCTGCACCGCGGGATCTTGCACCCGAACGATCGCACCCGAGATCTCAATCTGCGTCTTGTTGGCCTCGACGTAGTCCCCGATCTTCAGAGCGCTTTCAAAAGTGGCATTCAATTCGGGTAGCACGTCGCGGAAGGTGTCGGCGGGCAGGCTCACGGTCTTTTCATAAGCCTTGTCGTATACCGCCTTCAGGTCTTCGGGCTGCTTGAGCTGCGCGTGCGCGGCGTCCGCCTTGGCTTGTTGTTCTTTCAAGGCCGCGCCCATTTCATTCAGCGACTGTTGAGCGGTCTTCAGGTCCTCGCGGCGCGTCACGATGTCGTTCAGCGAACGCACGGTGCCTTTTTGCGCGATACCCGCCAAGGGCTTGATCGATGCATCCATGCCGGCGTTGAAGTCGGTAATCACGGCGTAGTGCGACGCATAATCGCCAAAGGATTTCTTTTCATCATCCGTCAGCTTCGGCACGCGCACGCCGGGCTTGTCGACGATGCGGGTCTGCAAGTACTGCGTGAACGCGGCACGTTGCTCGGGCTCCTTGTCGCCGCAAGCGGCCAGCACCAGCGGCAGCGCCGCAACCAGCAGCAAAAACGGACGAA
This sequence comes from Achromobacter spanius, assembly GCF_003994415.1. Taxonomy (NCBI): domain Bacteria; kingdom Pseudomonadati; phylum Pseudomonadota; class Betaproteobacteria; order Burkholderiales; family Alcaligenaceae; genus Achromobacter; species Achromobacter spanius. Next base: position 2,080,710 of record NZ_CP034689.1, read on the forward strand.
ATAGGGACTTCATTGCATTGACCTCCGAAAGCATGAAAAAGGCGCTTGTACAGGGTTTACCCTGGAAGCGCCCGCGAGCTTATCGGCTATGTTTTTGCAATGCCATTCGTTTCAAACTTGTTTTCAAACGAATCGTTAAGACACACAATCCGCGCACAATGAAGTGAATGTTCGCGGGTTATCTGTTAAAAGCGCGCGTATTAAACGAGGATTATGTCGTATTTCTCTTGCGAATAGGTGCTTTCGACTTCCAACGACACGCGCTTGCCCACAAAATCGCCCAGCATGGCCAGGTGTTGGCTTTCCTCTTCCAGAAATAAATCCACCACGTCTTGCGAGGCCAGGATGCGGAATTCCTTCGGATTGAATTGCCGCGCCTCGCGCAGAATTTCGCGCAGAATCTCATAGCACACGGTGCGCGGCGTGCGCACATTGCCACGTGATTCGCACATGGGGCAGGGCTCGCACAGTTGGTGGGCAAGCGAATCGCGCGTGCGTTTGCGCGTCATTTCCACCAAACCCAGTTGCGTGAAGCCATTGACCGTCATACGCGTGCGGTCACGCGACAACGCCTTCTTGAGTTCTGCCAGCACGGTGTCGCGGTGTTCCTGCTCTTCCATGTCAATGAAGTCAAGGATCACGATGCCGCCCAGGTTGCGCAGGCGCAGTTGTCGCGCAATGGCCTGTGCCGCTTCCAGGTTGGTCTTGAATATGGTGTCGTCGAAATTGCGGCCGCCCACGAAGCCGCCGGTGTTCACGTCCACCGTGGTCAAGGCTTCGGTTTGGTCGATGATCAGGTAGCCGCCCGATTTCAGGTCCACCCGGCGCGATAAGGCGCGGGCGATCTCGTCGTCCACGTTAGCCGTGTCAAACAGGGGGCGCTCGCCGCTGTAATGCTGGATGCGGTCCATCACGGATGGCGTGTAGGTCCGCGCCCATTCCAGCATCGCCGCGCTTGTCGTACGCGAATCCACCAGAATCGACCCGGTGTGAGGGCCCACCATGTCGCGCAAGACTCGTTGCGCGAGCGTCAAATCCTGATGCAGAAGGGCAGGCGCTGGCTGGGTGCGCGCAGCAGCCTGGACACTGGTCCACAGCTTGCGCAGGTACTCCAGGTCTGCGGTCAACTCTTCATCGTTGGCGCCTTCAGCCTGGGTTCGTACGATGAAGCCGCCTTTTTCTTCAGGCGGCATCAGCGCCTGCAGCCGTTCACGCAACTGGATCCGTTCGGATTCCGCGTCGATTTTCTGCGAAATGCCGATGTGCGGGTCGTGCGGCAGATAAACCAGCATGCGGCCGGCCATGCTGATCTGCGTCGACAGTCGCGCGCCCTTGGTGCCCAGGGGATCCTTGACCACCTGCACCATTAGGGTCTGTCCCTCGAAAAGCAGCTTTTCGATCGGCGTGGGCGTCAGTCCCTGGCTGCGTTCGCCCCGATTTTCACGCAGATCCGCAATATGGATGAATGCGGCACGCTCCAGGCCGATATCTATGAAGGCGCTTTGCATGCCCGGCAGCACTCGCACCACTCGCCCTAGATAGATATTGCCAACATGGCCCCGCTGGATGCTGCGTTCCACGTGCAGTTCCTGTACTGATCCCTGTTCCACCAGCGCGACGCGGGTTTCAAATGGGGTCACATTGATCAGGATGTCTTCGCTCTGGGCGATGGCTGGGGGCATAGCGTGCTCGTCTCCAAGTAGGTGCGGCGTACAGGCGAATAGTAAACGTACCCTAACGCTAGGCAAGTCCGATGGCACGACAGGGTCTACCCATATATGTCCAGCTATATATATAGATAGGTTCCGAAGTGGAAGGCCGGAGCGCGGTGGCGGTATCGTGCCTCTTTAGGTTTCTCTCAACTTTCTTGCCAGCCAGGCAGGGCTGTCTAAAAACTTGTGCTATAGTCTCGCTCCTTCGCAGTTCAGGCAGTTTTTGAACCGCGAAGCCAGGAGTAGCGCAACAGGCCAACCAGCAGGCGATCCGCAAGGAAAGCTACCCGGCCTGCCGCAAAGCCACCAGTAGATAGATGTCTGGCAGCCAAGCGGTAATTGCAAGTATTGCAGCAAATCAGGCAAAAGCCAGTTGCGCAAATTGCAAAAATCGTGCTAAAGTCTTGGGCTTGGCTGGTGATGGCGATTCAGGGTTTACCCGGATCAATATTGCAAGCCACCTGAAGTGATGACCGACCTCTGGTTTCCAGAGCCAAAGCAAAGCGGAAGCGAGCGGCGGGGTTGCAAGATGGGATGCAAATTAGGCAAGAGCCGGTTGCATAATCTGCAAAAGTCATGTTATAGTTTCAGGCTTGGCAGTTGCCGAAAACTTAGGGTTAACCCGGATGGGTGTTCTGATGTTTCGATAACTGCTAAGAGAGGGTGATCTGAAGAGGTCGCAAGCAAGAAAGCGGTGGCGCGAAAGCGAACGAAGCTGACTTGACAAGCGATAAAAACTTCTTCATAATCTCGCCTCTCTGCTGCTGAAAACAGCGAGCAACGCAAGGCGAAAGCCGCAGCGAAGCTGGCGAGTTTGGTAGGTGGCAGCAAGCAGTTGGTAGTACAGAATTTAGCAGTACCGCTCTTTAACAATTAAACAACCGATAAGTGTGGGCGCTTGATGCGATGCACTGTGATTCAGGTCTGGGGTCAAACCTTGGCTTGCTTCACAAGCACAATGAAATCAAGTGCTCACTAGAAGTGAAGTACCTTAGACGTCAAGTTTAAGAACATACCTCACTTCCTTTGAGTAGCGACGTATGACCTGGTTCGGATTTATTCGGACCAAGAATACGAAACAAATACAGAGATTAAACTGAAGAGTTTGATCCTGGCTCAGATTGAACGCTAGCGGGATGCCTTACACATGCAAGTCGAACGGCAGCACGGACTTCGGTCTGGTGGCGAGTGGCGAACGGGTGAGTAATGTATCGGAACGTGCCTAGTAGCGGGGGATAACTACGCGAAAGCGTAGCTAATACCGCATACGCCCTACGGGGGAAAGCAGGGGATCGCAAGACCTTGCACTATTAGAGCGGCCGATATCGGATTAGCTAGTTGGTGGGGTAACGGCTCACCAAGGCGACGATCCGTAGCTGGTTTGAGAGGACGACCAGCCACACTGGGACTGAGACACGGCCCAGACTCCTACGGGAGGCAGCAGTGGGGAATTTTGGACAATGGGGGAAACCCTGATCCAGCCATCCCGCGTGTGCGATGAAGGCCTTCGGGTTGTAAAGCACTTTTGGCAGGAAAGAAACGTCATGGGCTAATACCCCGTGAAACTGACGGTACCTGCAGAATAAGCACCGGCTAACTACGTGCCAGCAGCCGCGGTAATACGTAGGGTGCAAGCGTTAATCGGAATTACTGGGCGTAAAGCGTGCGCAGGCGGTTCGGAAAGAAAGATGTGAAATCCCAGAGCTTAACTTTGGAACTGCATTTTTAACTACCGAGCTAGAGTGTGTCAGAGGGAGGTGGAATTCCGCGTGTAGCAGTGAAATGCGTAGATATGCGGAGGAACACCGATGGCGAAGGCAGCCTCCTGGGATAACACTGACGCTCATGCACGAAAGCGTGGGGAGCAAACAGGATTAGATACCCTGGTAGTCCACGCCCTAAACGATGTCAACTAGCTGTTGGGGCCTTCGGGCCTTGGTAGCGCAGCTAACGCGTGAAGTTGACCGCCTGGGGAGTACGGTCGCAAGATTAAAACTCAAAGGAATTGACGGGGACCCGCACAAGCGGTGGATGATGTGGATTAATTCGATGCAACGCGAAAAACCTTACCTACCCTTGACATGTCTGGAATTCCGAAGAGATTTGGAAGTGCTCGCAAGAGAACCGGAACACAGGTGCTGCATGGCTGTCGTCAGCTCGTGTCGTGAGATGTTGGGTTAAGTCCCGCAACGAGCGCAACCCTTGTCATTAGTTGCTACGAAAGGGCACTCTAATGAGACTGCCGGTGACAAACCGGAGGAAGGTGGGGATGACGTCAAGTCCTCATGGCCCTTATGGGTAGGGCTTCACACGTCATACAATGGTCGGGACAGAGGGTCGCCAACCCGCGAGGGGAGCCAATCCCAGAAACCCGATCGTAGTCCGGATCGCAGTCTGCAACTCGACTGCGTGAAGTCGGAATCGCTAGTAATCGCGGATCAGCATGTCGCGGTGAATACGTTCCCGGGTCTTGTACACACCGCCCGTCACACCATGGGAGTGGGTTTTACCAGAAGTAGTTAGCCTAACCGTAAGGGGGGCGATTACCACGGTAGGATTCATGACTGGGGTGAAGTCGTAACAAGGTAGCCGTATCGGAAGGTGCGGCTGGATCACCTCCTTTCAGAGCTTAAGTGCTCGTGTTAAGCGTCCACTCTTATCGGTTGTTTGATATAGCTGGGATCAGTTGTAGGCTTGGGTCGAGGGATTCTTCCCTGGGTCTTCAGCTACCTGACTACTGATCCGAGAAGGTTTTGGGTCTGTAGCTCAGTTGGTTAGAGCACCGTCTTGATAAGGCGGGGGTCGTTGGTTCGAATCCAACCAGACCCACCAAGTATTCTGCGATGCAGGATATGGGGGTGTAGCTCAGCTGGGAGAGCGCCTGCTTTGCAAGCAGGATGTCATCGGTTCGATCCCGTTCACCTCCACCATTGATTCTCATAATCGCCCTGGTGGTGATGTAGAGGCTAACTCATAGCGCTGTTGTCAGTGTTATGAGTTAGGTTTTACCTAACAGCTATATTCGTTCTTTAACAATCTGGAAGAAGCACAACGAAATGTACTTATTAAGTACTCGGCGCAAGCCGAAGAAGATAAGTACGGGTTGTGATTGCATTATTTTGTTCCAAGTTCTCAAGACTGAGGTGAATAACCTCAGACTGCTTTGAAACTTATGAACGGCACAAACGCTAATACTCAGGTCCTATAGCCTACAGCGTTATAGGATCAAGCGACTAAGTGCATATGGTGGATGCCTTGGCGATCACAGGCGATGAAGGACGTAGTAGCCTGCGAAAAGCTACGGGGAGCTGGCAAACAAGCTTTGATCCGTAGATATCCGAATGGGGAAACCCACCGCAGCAATGCGGTATCCCTAGCTGAATACATAGGCTAGTGGAAGCGAACCGGGTGAACTGAAACATCTCAGTAGCTCGAGGAAAAGAAATCAACCGAGATTCCGAAAGTAGTGGCGAGCGAAATCGGAAGAGCCTTTACGTTTTAGCATGCAAGATAGTCGAACGGAATGGAAAGTCCGGCCGTAGCAGGTGATAGCCCTGTAGATGAAATCTTGTGTGTGGAACTAAGCGTAAGACAAGTAGGGCGGGACACGTGAAATCCTGTTTGAAGATGGGGGGACCATCCTCCAAGGCTAAATACTCGTGATCGACCGATAGTGAACCAGTACCGTGAGGGAAAGGCGAAAAGAACCCCGGAAGGGGAGTGAAATAGATCCTGAAACCGTATGCATACAAACAGTAGGAGCCTCCTTGTGGGGTGACTGCGTACCTTTTGTATAATGGGTCAGCGACTTACATTCAGTGGCAAGGTTAACCGAATAGGGAAGCCGTAGCGAAAGCGAGTCCGAATAGGGCGATTCAGTCGCTGGGTGTAGACCCGAAACCAGATGATCTATCCATGGCCAGGTTGAAGGCACGGTAACACGTGCTGGAGGACCGAACCCACTAATGTTGAAAAATTAGGGGATGAGCTGTGGATAGGGGTGAAAGGCTAAACAAATCTGGAAATAGCTGGTTCTCTCCGAAAACTATTTAGGTAGTGCCTCAAGTATTACTGCGGGGGGTAGAGCACTGTTATAGCTAGGGGGTCATGGCGACTTACCAAACTATGGCAAACTCCGAATACCCGCAAGTACAGCTTGGGAGACAGAGCACCGGGTGCTAACGTCCGGACTCAAGAGGGAAACAACCCAGACCGCCAGCTAAGGTCCCGAATTATCGCTAAGTGGGAAACGAAGTGGGAAGGCATAGACAGTCAGGAGGTTGGCTTAGAAGCAGCCATCCTTTAAAGAAAGCGTAATAGCTCACTGATCGAGTCGTCCTGCGCGGAAGATGTAACGGGGCTAAGCGATAAACCGAAGCTGCGGGTGTGCACTTTTAGTGCACGCGGTAGGAGAGCGTTCTGTAAGCCTGCGAAGGTGGCTTGTAAAGGCTGCTGGAGGTATCAGAAGTGCGAATGCTGACATGAGTAGCGATAAAGGGGGTGAAAAGCCCCCTCGCCGTAAGTCCAAGGTTTCCTGCGCAACGTTCATCGGCGCAGGGTGAGTCGGCCCCTAAGGCGAGGCAGAGATGCGTAGCTGATGGGAAACTGGTTAATATTCCAGTACCGTCGTACAGTGCGATGGGGGGACGGATCGCGGAAGATCATCAGGGTGTTGGATGTCCCTGTTGCTGTATCGAAGATGGCGCTTAGGCAAATCCGGGCGCGTAAATCAAGGGTATGGCACGAGCGAGCATTGCTTGCGAAGTGATTGGAAGTGGTTCCAAGAAAAGCCTCTAAGCTTCAGCTGTGCGAGACCGTACCGCAAACCGACACAGGTGGACGGGATGAATATTCCAAGGCGCTTGAGAGAACTCAGGAGAAGGAACTCGGCAAATTGATACCGTAACTTCGGGAGAAGGTATACCCCGGTAGTGTGAAGCGCCTGCGCGCTTAGCATGATGGGGTCGCAGAGAATCGGTGGCTGCGACTGTTTATTAAAAACACAGCACTCTGCAAAGACGAAAGTCGACGTATAGGGTGTGACGCCTGCCCGGTGCCGGAAGGTTAAGTGATGGGGTGCAAGCTCTTGATCGAAGCCCCGGTAAACGGCGGCCGTAACTATAACGGTCCTAAGGTAGCGAAATTCCTTGTCGGGTAAGTTCCGACCTGCACGAATGGCGTAACGATGGCCACACTGTCTCCTCCTGAGACTCAGCGAAGTTGAAGTGTTTGTGATGATGCAATCTACCCGCGGCTAGACGGAAAGACCCCATGAACCTTTACTGTAGCTTTGCATTGATCTGTGAACCGGCCTGTGTAGGATAGGTGGGAGGCTTTGAAGCGTGGTCGCTAGATCACGTGGAGCCATCCTTGAAATACCACCCTGGTTTGTTTGCGGTTCTAACCTTGGTCCGTTATCCGGATCGGGGACAGTGCATGGTGGGCAGTTTGACTGGGGCGGTCTCCTCCCAAAGTGTAACGGAGGAGTTCGAAGGTACGCTAGGTACGGTCGGAAATCGTGCTGATAGTGCAATGGCATAAGCGTGCTTGACTGTGAGACTGACAAGTCGAACAGGTGCGAAAGCAGGACATAGTGATCCGGTGGTTCTGAATGGAAGGGCCATCGCTCAACGGATAAAAGGTACTCTGGGGATAACAGGCTGATACCGCCCAAGAGTTCATATCGACGGCGGTGTTTGGCACCTCGATGTCGGCTCATCTCATCCTGGGGCTGTAGCCGGTCCCAAGGGTATGGCTGTTCGCCATTTAAAGAGGTACGTGAGCTGGGTTTAAAACGTCGTGAGACAGTTTGGTCCCTATCTGCCGTGGGCGTTGGATACTTGACGGAGCCTGCTCCTAGTACGAGAGGACCGGAGTGGACGTACCTCTGGTGTACCGGTTGTCATGCCAATGGCATTGCCGGGTAGCTAAGTACGGAAGAGATAACCGCTGAAGGCATCTAAGCGGGAAACTCGTCTGAAGATTAGGTATCCCGGGGACTTGATCCCCCTAAAGAGTCGTTCGAGACCAGGACGTTGATAGGTCGGGTGTGGAAGCGCAGTAATGCGTTAAGCTAACCGATACTAATTGCTCGTGAGGCTTGATCCTATAACACTGATGGTTATGACCTGGTGATATAGCGTTCCAAGTGTCGTTCAATACAAAATCTGGCTGCACCGTCGGCAGCCAGCCAACACCAATTACACCCCCCTTGTGCGTGATCATCGAGCTTGTCTCTGGTCACCCACACGTTGTGTTTCTTCCAAGATTGGAGCCGTTGCGCTAACCCGCAGCCGCTCAACCCGTTACGCCTGACGACCATAGCAAGGTGGTACCACTCCTTCCCATCCCGAACAGGACAGTGAAACGCCTTCGCGCCGATGATAGTGGACGGACGTCTGTGAAAGTAGGTCATCGTCAGGCTTTTATTGCGCAAAACCCCACAGGTGATCCTGTGGGGTTTTGTTTTTTTGGGTTATGTTTTTGTGTCTTGCCAGTAGATTTTATCTTTGCAGCACTGATGCATTGAAAACGCCTCGCGGCTGATGCCGCGAGGCGTTTTTGTTTGATGCGCCGCCGTTTTATTATGGGTTCGTCAGATATTGCTGACGGTCGATGCTGTGGCGCTGGAGTTTGTCGTAAAAGGTCTTGCGTGGAATGCCCAAGGTATCCAGTGTGGCTTTTACATCGCCTCGGTTGGCGATGAGCGCATCGCGGATCAGTTGTGCTTCCACGATTTCCATGCGTTCTGGCAGGCTGAGAACCTCATGCGCTTGAGGCGTTGGACCGGACTCTGGCAGGTTTAGCACGCCAAGCACGACGCGTTCGGCAAAATGAGCGAGTTCGCGCACATTGCCCGGCCAGTCGTGAGTCATGACGTATTGTTTAACCGCGGCGGGCATCTCTGGAATGTCGCGATGAAATCGGCGCGATGCATGGCCAAGATAATGAGCAAACAACAAGGGGATATCATCCCGGCGCTCGCGTAGGGGCGGGATGCGGATTGTCACCACATTGAGCCGGTAGAACAGGTCTTCACGGAACTTGGCACGGATGGCCGCACTACCCAGATCTTCTTTGGTAGCGGCCACGACCCGCAGGTCCAGATTACGTACTTCGTTGCTGCCCAATGGAGTGATCTGACGAGATTCGAGCACGCGCAGCAATTTCACCTGCACCGCGAGCGGCATGCTTTCGATTTCGTCCAGGAACAAGGTTCCTCCGCTGGCATGTTCGATCCGGCCGACACGCTTTTTGTGTGCGCCGGTAAATGCCCCGGCTTCGTGCCCGAAGAGCTCGCTTTCGATTACGCTTTCCGGCAACGCGCCGCAGTTGATCGCGACCAACTCACGATGGCGACGGAGGCTGAGTCGATGCAGCGCTGTTGCCACGACTTCCTTGCCTGTGCCCGTTTCGCCCTCGACCAGCACATCGACATTCGCATCCGCAATGTGGCGGAGCGTTTCCTTGATGCGCTGCATGGCGGGCGTGGTGCCGATAAAAGGTACTTCATCGGCTTGCACCGCGAACGCCGCTTCGCGAAGACGACGGTTTTCCAGCACCAGACGACGCTTTTCTGCAGCGTGCAAGATGGCGGTGGTAAGTCGGTCGGCGGCATAGGGCTTGGCCAGAAAATCATAGGCGCCCTCGCGCATGCATTGCACTGCCGTAGCGATATCGCCATGGCCCGTGATAAGGATGACCGGCAGTTCCGGGTCAATACCACGCAGACGCTTGAACAGTTGCAAGCCGTCGATGTCCGGCATGCGGATGTCGGTTACGACCACGCCGTCGAAGTCGCGGTGCAAGGCCGGAAGCGCAGAGCGTGCGGTTTCGTATGCGTCTACGGCCATACCGTGCAGCTTCAGGGTTTGAACGTTTGCGCGGCGCAGCTCGTCATCGTCGTCGATGAAGACGACATGGGGCGCTACGGGGTCGCGATCGTCATGCGCTGGAGCCGCATGTGGAAAAGTGTCAGGGTTCTGGATCATGTCGAGAGGGCAGAGCGGGCGTGGCCGGTATCTGCCTTGCGTAACGTAAGGATGAACATGGCGCCTTTCTGGGCACCGACCGAGGCTGGAAAATCGGGTTCACCGGCTTGGCCCGCGCGCAGGTCGCCACCGAATTCGGCGACGATGTCACGGCAAATGACCAAGCCCAGGCCCAGCCCTTCCGGCTTCGTCGTATAAAAGGGCGTGAATAGCCGTGCCCTGGCGTCGTCCGACAACCCCGGGCCGTTGTCGCTAACCTGAAGCTCTACCGTGGCGCCCAGGTCTTGCAGGGTGACAATGACCTGGCCATCTGGAATGTCTTCCAACGCTTCCATTGCGTTTTGCAGCAAGTTGACCAAGACCTGCTCCAAGCGGATACGGTCGGCTCGGACAAGCACATCCTGGTCGGCAGACGGCCGCACAAGCGCAACGCCTTGCCGGCGCGCGCGCGGGCCGATCAACAACAGTGCGCCGTCCAACGCCTCTGTCAGACTGGTTGGGCCTACCGACCTGCCGGCTTTGCGTGAGAACGCGCGCAATTCGCCTGTGATATGGCCAATGCGTTCGGTCAGTGCGGCGATGATGCCCAGATTCTCTTTTGCGGCCTGCGCGTCACTGCGGCGCAGAAATTCCGTGGCATTGTCTGCGTAAGCCCGAATCGCCGCGACGGGTTGGTTGATTTCATGAGCCACCCCCGCGGCAACCTGGCCCAGCAACGCAAGCTTGCTGGCTTGCACCAGTTCGTCCTGCATCGTATGCAGGCGAGCCTCGGTACGTTGGCGTTCATCCATTTCGTCCATCAGTTGTTCATTGACCTCGCGCAATTGGCCTGTGCGTTCGTTCACCAACGCCGCCAATTGCGCCTGGATGGCGGCTTGCTGCCCGGCCTTTTCGCGATTTCGATGACGCCGATACAGCACAATGCCGATGGCCGCGGCCAACAGGCTCTGCACCAACAAGGCCGCCAACTGGGCATTGGCAGTGGCTTGGTTCACGGCCGTTTGCACGGGTGACAGCAAATGCAAGGTCCAGCCCGGAGTTTCCGCAACAGGCAAGGTGGTGTGCAGCAGCGGCGCACCTTTGGGAATCTGTGGCAAGGCGCTGTCGGCACGCACCAACTGACCATTGCCGACCGGCGACAAACGTGGCGTTACGGGCAACGGTTCAAAGCGTGCGTCGCCAAACTGAAGGCTGGTGCGCAGCGCTTGTGCCAAGTCAGTCGCCAGCGGCGCCAAGACGTCGAAGCGCCAATCGGAGACACTGCCCAGCAGTACGACGCCATGCTCATCGGTAACGAAGATGGGCGCGGCGGATTGCCGCCAATCAGCCTCTAGGCCACGAAAATCCACCTTCAATACGATCACACCCAACATGGCGCCGTTGGCGTCGTCCACACGGCGAGACAGATAAAGGCCGGCTTCGTGGCTGACGGTGCCCAAGGCGAAGTGCTCCGCATAGCCATTGGCGACGGCGCGTTGGAAGTAGGGGCGAAATTGATAGTCCACGCCGGCGAACGTGGCCGGTTCACGCCAATTGCTGGCGGCGATTGCCAAGCCGGTTTTGTCCAGTAGATAAATGGCGGAGGCACCGACGCCACGCGCCAGTGTGTCGAATTTGTCGTCCAGCGATTCTATTTGGGCAGCCGAGGCGCCCTGTAGCGCTGCGCGCACGTCGACGTCTCGCGTCAAGACGAAGGGCAAGGCACGGAATTTGTCGAGGTTGTTGCGTAGCAGCGCGGCGTTGATCTGGCCCGCGTTGCGGGCCAGGGCGGTGGCGCTCTTGATCGCGTTGTCACGCGCCCATTGCGTGGCCACATGCAAGGTGCCGACGACGACGGCGGCTGCTATCAGAATACCCAGCCCTCGCACGCGCCACGATGCAGGCGCAAGTTCCACGGTGGGTGGGGAAGACGATGCGTCTGAGGGGGAGGGGGGAGAATATTTGGACATTTTGTGCGGTTTTCCGCACATTCTAGCCTTCTTTTGTGTGGATATCCGCCAGGCTAATGTCAGTCGGGTGCGGCATAAGAAATGAAAACCTAGCCTTATCAATGAGTTGTGGCGGGTGCCTGGCATTTCGCTGGCCTGGCACAGGTCTTGCATATGTACCCACAAGCCGAGCGACAACCGCGCCCGGTGATATTGGCGTGCGCCCACAACGCAACGCCATAAAACAGAAAACGCCCCGTCGCCGCTGCGCTCAAACCGCGCGGGGGCAAGGGGCATTGGTGGGGACAAAACCCGATGATCGACGTGGATCAAAGCGCACCCGTGCGCAAGCTGAAGTTCTATCAAATCCTGTATGTGCAGGTGATTTTCGCCATCGTGATTGGGGTGCTGCTGGGCACGTTCAAGCCTGAACTCGGCCAGCAGATGCAGCCGTTGGGCGATGCCTTCATCAAGCTGGTGAAGATGATCATCGCACCCGTGATCTTCCTGACCGTCGCGTCGGGTATCGCCGGCATGAGCGACTTGAAAAAAGTCGGGCGCGTGGCCGGCAAGGCGATGCTGTATTTCCTGACTTTCTCGACACTAGCCCTGATTGTGGGCATGGTCGTCAGCCATGTCGTGCAGCCGGGCGCGGGTATGCATATCGACCCCAGCACCCTGGACCAGAAAGCCGTGGCCAGTTTCGTGGCCAAGGCGCACGACTCGACCATCACCGGCTTCCTGATGAACATCATCCCCACGACGATCTTCAGCCCGTTCGTGGGCGGAGATATTCTGCAGGTGCTATTCGTGGCGGTTCTGTTTGGTATCGCGCTGGCCATGGTGGGCGAGCGCGGCAAGCCAATTCTGAGCTTCATGACGGCGCTGGCCCAGCCCATCTTCAAGCTGGTGGCGATTCTGATGAAGGCGGCTCCCATTGGCGCGTTCGGCGCGATGGCGTTCACCATCGGCAAGTACGGCATCAAGTCAGTTGTGAACCTGGCCATGCTGGTGGGCACCTTCTACGCCACGTCGGTGCTGTTCGTGGTGTTGGTGCTGGGTCTGGTCGCTCGTTACAACGGTTTTTCGATCCTGAAATTGGTGCGCTACATCCGCGAAGAATTGTTGTTGGTGTTGGGCACGAGTTCATCGGAAGCCGCTTTGCCCACCTTGATGCAGAAGATGGAACGCGCGGGGTGTTCGAAGTCGGTAGTCGGCTTGGTGGTGCCCACGGGATACTCGTTCAACCTGGACGGCACCAATATCTATATGACGATGGCCGCGCTGTTCATCGCGCAGGCTTGCGACATTCCCTTGTCGCTGGGCGATCAGATCCTGCTGCTGGCCGTGGCGATGCTCAGCTCCAAGGGCGCGGCGGGCGTCACGGGGGCCGGTTTCATTACCCTGGCCGCCACCTTGTCGGTGGTGCCGTCCGTGCCCATAGCGGGGATGACGCTGATTCTGGGCGTGGATCGCTTCATGTCGGAATGCCGCGCCTTGACCAACTTGGTCGGCAATGCGACTGCCGCGGTCGTGGTGGCGCGTTGGGAAGGAGAGCTGGATCAGGAGCAACTGCACGCCGCGCTGGAGGGGCAGTTGGCGCCTGTGGTGCCGGCTTCTGAAGCGCCGGCGCACGACACGCCGCCCGTCTTGGGCCACACGCCCGTTTAAGTTCAGGGTATCTGGATACCTGCCGCTCGCAGCAGATTCGACGTTTCGAATAGTGGCAGGCCCATTACGCCGGTATAGCTGCCGGCAATGCGCGAAATGAAAGTACCGGCCAAGCCCTGGATGCCATAGGCGCCGGCCTTGCCGAAGGGCTCGCCGCTATCGCAGTAGCGGCTGATTTCGTCGTCGCTCAAGTCGCGCATGTGCACATCGGTGACGGATACGGCTTCCAGTAGTTGACCGCCGGTCCAGACTGCGACGGCGGTACGGACTTCATGCGCGTGTCCGGACAAGGCACGCAAGATTCGCACAGCATCCGCGCGGTCGGCGGGCTTGCCTAGCACGACGCCATTCAGAATGACGGTGGTATCGGCGGCCAACAGGGGCAGATCAGACAGGTTGTTGGCGCGCATCCAGTCGCGGCCTCGCAGTGCCTTGTCGCGGGCAGTGCGTTGAACGTAGTCCGCGGCGCTTTCGCCTTCGTGCTGGGGCTCGTCTTCGCCGGGAGGCGCCGGCACCAGCAGGACGGTGTGCGCAAGGCCGATCTGGGTCAGCAGTTCACGCCGCCTTGGGCTGGCCGAGGCCAGATAGAGGCGGGCGGGGGCAGAGTCAGGGGCGGCAGTGTGAGGCATGCGGAATCGAGTGGGGCGCCGCCCTTGCAGCGGTCAGGCGCGGTGGTAGGGGTGGTTGGTCATGATGGCCCAGGCGCGATAGAGCTGTTCGGCCAGTACCACGCGAACCATGGGATGCGGCAAGGTCAGCGACGACAAACGCAGCTGCCCGCTGCAAGAGGCCTTCAAATCGGCGTCCAGGCCATCGGGGCCGCCCACCAGAAAAGCCACGTCCTGACCGCCCGCACGCCACTGTTCGAGCTTTTGCGACAAGGCCATGGTGGTCAGGTCGCGGCCGCGTTCGTCCAGCGCCAGCCGAAGCGCACCGGCGGGTAATGCGGCTTCAATGCGTTTGGCTTCCGCCGCCATCATCTGGGCCGGCGTCTTGCCGGTGGTGCGGGGTTCGGGCTTGATCTCGCGCAATTCCAGCGCGCAATCGGCGGGCAGGCGCTTGGCATAGTCGGCCCAGGCAGTCTCTACCCAGTCCGGCATTCGCGTACCCACCGCCGCAACAATCAGCTTCACGGCAAGAACTCAGGCTTCGGCGTCGTCGTAGCCGTTGTCGGCGGGGATCGGCGCAACCCGGGTCGATTCCGGCAGCAGTTTCACACGGACCGGCTTGCCGCCCCAGATTTCTTCCAGGTTGTAATACTGGCGGATGGCGGGTTGCATGATGTGCACGACGACGTCGCCAAGGTCGACGACGACCCATTCACCGGTGTCCTCGCCTTCGATGGTGATGCCGGTCAGTTCAAGGGCACGGCCGCGGTCGGCCACGCTGGAGGCGAGGGCTCGGGTTTGGCGGTTGGAGGTGGCGCTGGCAATCACGACGCGATCGAACAAGCTTGTCAGATGCGTGGTGTTGTAGACCTTGATGTCTTGCGCCTTGACGTCTTCGAGGGCATCGATGACGGCGCGTTGGAGTTTCGTTATATCCATAGCTGCAAATATAACCCGCGGACGGGCGGCGGATGCCGGCTCCGTGGCGCTTTCTGCGCCGGGCGGGCGTAGGTTTATCGGTAAAGTTGGTGCGCCGCAATATAGGCGGCGACGGACGGGGCCAACAGGCCGTCGGTGGGTTCGCCCGCAGCCAGCCGCCGACGGATGTCGGAAGCGGACACTGCCATGGGCGCAAAGGGCAATTCTTCCAGGCTGTGGCCTTGGGCTTGCAGCCACGCGGTCAGTTCCGGAGGCGGCGTAAGCGGGGTGCCGGGACGAGTGGCCACGGCCAGATCCACCAGGCTGGCGATGTCACGCCAATTACGCCAGGTGCAAAAATTGGCGAGTTGATCAGCCCCCAGCAGCCAGACATAGCGCGCGCCCTGGGGCAGGCCGCGCAGCGTGTCGATGGTGTAGGTGGGGCCGCTGCGTTCGATCTCGACGGGGTTGACGGCTAGCCCTTCGTGCCCGGCGATGGCCAGTTCCAGCATGTCACGGCGTTGTTCTCCCGTGGCGTGCAAGGCTGCGCGCTGCCAGGGGTTGCCGGCGGGGATCAGTTCCACCGCGGCCAGGTCCAGCGTATCCAACGCGCTTTTTGCCAGCGCGACATGGGCGACATGGACGGGGTCGAAGCTGCCGCCCAGGAGACCGATGCGCTTCAAACCCAATCCCGCGGCGTCAGGTAGGCGGCCAACTCGGCTTCCGGCGTGCCTGCTTCGGGCTGCCAGTCGTAGCGCCATTGCGCCAAGGGTGGCATGGACAGCAGGATGGATTCGGTGCGGCCACCGGATTGCAGGCCGAACAGCGTGCCGCGGTCGAACACCAGATTGAATTCCACGTAGCGGCCACGGCGGTAAGCCTGGAAGTCGCGTTCGCGTTCGCCGTAAGCCATGTCGCGGCGGCGTTCAACGATGGGCAGATAGCTGTCCAGGAACGCATCCCCCACAGAGCGGGTCAGCGCGAACGAGGCGTCAAAACCGGGCGCGTTCAGGTCGTCAAAAAAAACGCCGCCGATGCCGCGCGTTTCGTTGCGGTGCTTCAGGAAGAAGTACTCATCGCACCAGCGCTTGTAGCGCGGGTAGTACTCAGGGCCGTGGGCGGCCAGCGCGTCGCGGCAGACCGTATGGAAATGCCGCGCGTCATCTTCGAAAGGGTAGTAGGGCGTCAGGTCTATGCCGCCACCGAACCAGAAGACGTCGGGTTCGTCATGCCCGGGGCGGGCCGCTGCCACGAACATGCGCACATTCATGTGGGTGGTGGGCACGTAGGGGTTGCGCGGGTGCAGCACCATGGACACGCCCATGGCTTCCCAGGCTCGGCCGGCAAGCTCGGGCCGGTGGGCGCTGGCCGACGGGGGCAGCTTGGTGCCCTTGACGTGGCTGAACAGTACGCCCGCGCGCTCGAACAGCTTGCCGCCTTCCAGCAGGCGCGACAGCCCGCCGCCGCCTTCCGGGCGTACCCATTCATCGGCACGGAAGGGACCGCCTTCCGCCGCTTCCAGCGCTTGGACAATACGCGCCTGCAAGCCGGTGAGGTAATCGCGGACAGAGGCAACGGGCAAGGCGTTCATCAGCGCTTTCCGGTGTTACGCGTTGGACTTGGGCTTTTGTTGCGACGGCTTGAGCGCGCGCCAGCCGATGTCGCTGCGGTACTGGCGGCCATCGAAATGGATGCCGTCGATGGCTTCGTACACGCGGTCGCGAGCCATCTTGACTGAATCGCCCAGGGCCGTGACGCACAGCACGCGGCCGCCGGTGGTCTTGGTGTCTTCACCATCCAGTTCGGTGGCGGCATGGAAGACCATGCAGTCTTCGGCGTCGGCGGGCAGGCCGCGGATGACGTCGCCCGTGCGCGGTGTGTTGGGGTAATTGTGCGAAGCCAGCACCACGCCCAGGGCGGTGCGGCGGTCCCAGACGATGTCGGCCTGGTTCAGCGTGCCGTCCACCGCGTGCTCAAGCGCATCCAAAAGGTCGCTCTTGACGCGCATCATGATGGGCTGCGTTTCCGGGTCGCCCATGCGGCAGTTGAATTCCAGCGTCTTGATTTCGCGGTCGGGGTCGTCGCCCGGGGCGATCATCAGGCCAGCGTACAGAAAGCCGGTGTAGGGGATGCCGTCGCGCGTCATGCCCTGCACGGTCGGCAGGATGATTTCGCGCATGATGCGGTGGTGCAGTTCGGGCGTGACGATCGGCGCGGGCGAATACGCGCCCATGCCGCCGGTGTTCGGACCCTGGTCGCCGTCTTGCAGGCGCTTGTGGTCTTGGCTGGTGGCCAGCGCCAGCACGTTGCGGCCGTCGCACATGACGATGAAGCTGGCTTCTTCGCCCACCAGGCATTCTTCGATGACGACACGAGCGCCCGCGGCGCCCATCGAGCCGTCGCCCAGCATGGCGTCAACGGCGGCATGAGCTTCTTCCAGCGTGGCCGCAACCACGACGCCCTTGCCGGCCGCCAGGCCGTCAGCCTTGATGACGATGGGGGCGCCTTCCTGGTCAATATAGGCGTGCGCCTGTGCCGGGTCGGTGAAGGTGGCGTAGCGCGCGGTGGGGATGTTGTGCCGGACCATGAAGGCCTTGGCGTAGTCCTTCGAGCTTTCCAGTTGCGCGGCGGCCTTGGTGGGGCCAAAGATTTTCAGCCCGCGCGCGCGGAACACGTCCACCACGCCCGAGGCCAGCGGCGCTTCCGGCCCAACGACCGTCAGGGCGATTCCTTCGCGCTGGACGAAATCGGCCAGCTCCTCGGCATTGGTGAGCGCGATGTTTTCCATCTGCTCGGCCCGTTGCGTGCCGCCGTTACCCGGGGCGACAAACACCTTGTGTACGCGCGGGGAGCGGGCCAGCCGCCAGGCGAGGGCATGTTCGCGGCCGCCCGAGCCAATTACCAGGAGTTTCATGTTGCGTGATTCTGAAGGTTGCCACTCTAGCCCGTGGAGAAGGCGACGGACCCGGGACAGCCCGGGGCCGATTCATATTCCAGCGCGCTGGCGGACGGGCCGTCAACGTGCTGGAACCGTGGGATTTACTGCGCTTCGTCGAAAATGACGGTGGTATAGACTTCCTGCACGTCGTCCAGGCCTTCCAGGGCGTCGAGCAGTTTCTGCATCTTGATGGCGTCTTCGCCAGCCAGTTCGGTTTCGTTCAGTGCCTTCATGACGATGCCGTCAACTTCGGCTTTCAAACCGGCTTCGTCGAACGCCTTGCGCACGGCGGCGTAGTCGGCCGGCGCGCAAACGACTTCGATCACGCCTTCTTCGTCGGTCGTTACGTCTTCGGCGCCGGCGTCGAGCGCGGCTTCCATGACTTTGTCTTCAGCGGTGCCAGGCGCGAATACGAACTGGCCGCAATGCTTGAACATGAAGGCCACCGAACCTTCCTGGCCCAGGTTGCCGCCGTTCTTGGCGAAGGCGTGGCGGACTTCCGCCACGGTGCGGGTGCGGTTGTCGGTCATGCAGTCAACGATGACCGCCGCGCCGCCGATGCCGTAGCCTTCGTAGCGGACTTCCTCGTAGGCGTCGCCGTCGGCGCCGCCCGCGCCACGCTGGATGGCGCGCTGGATGTTGTCCTTGGGCATGTTGGCGTCGGTGGCCTTGTCCCAGGCCATGCGCAAGCGCGGATTGCTGTCCGGGTCGGGGCCGCCGGCGCGCGCCGCCACGGTGATTTCACGAATGATCTTGGTCCAAAGCTTCCCGCGCTTGGCGTCTTGACGCCCTTTGCGGTGCTGGATATTGGCCCATTTGCTGTGTCCGGCCATGGCTTCCCAGGAGAAATTGTCTGCAAAAAAAGGCATTTTACCGTGCCGGCGGCCATAGCGCCCCGGCCTGGCCCCGCCTGTGTCGATATTGCCACGCGCACAAGGCCCACGGCAGGCTCTACACTTGGGCATTCTTTTGGCTTCCTGGTCCGGAGCGTTGCCCCATGCCCAATCCCATCGTCATTGCCAAGAACGCGCAGACCGAACTGGCCCTGTTACCCGCCTTGGCCAACCGGCACGGTTGCATTACCGGGGCCACGGGCACCGGCAAGACCGTCACCCTGCAAGTGCTGGCCGAATCGTTTTCACGCATCGGCACACCGGTGTTCATGGCCGACGTGAAGGGCGACCTGACCGGGATATCGCAAGCAGGGGTGGCAAGCCCCAAGCTGGCCGAGCGGCTGAAAAGCCTGGGCCTGCCCGAGCCGGTCTGGGGCGCCAGCCCCGTTACGCTTTGGGACGTGTTCGGTGAGCAGGGTTTGCCCGTGCGGGCCACCATTACCGATATGGGGCCGCTGCTGCTGTCGCGCATTCTTGAACTGAACGACACGCAGGAAGGGGTGCTGACGCTGGTATTCAAGGTGGCCGACGATGAAGGCCAACTGTTGCTTGACCTGAAAGACCTGCGCGCCATGCTGCAAAACGTGGCGGACCGTTCGGCCGAGCTCAAGACCCGCTACGGCAATGTGTCCTCCGCCAGCGTGGGCGCCATCCAGCGCGGCTTGCTGGCGCTGGAATCGCAGGGCGCCGAACAGTTCTTTGGCGAACCCATGCTGGACGTGGCCGACCTGATGCGCACCGATGCCCAGGGGCGCGGCATGGTCAACGTGCTGGCCGCCGACAAGCTGATGCAGGCGCCCCGGCTGTACGCGATTTTCCTGCTGTGGCTCCTGGCCGACCTGTACGAAAAGCTGCCCGAGGTGGGCGACATGGACCAGCCCAAGCTGGTTTTCTTTTTCGATGAAGCGCACCTGCTGTTCAACGACGCACCGGCCGCGCTGCTGAACAAGATCGAGCAGGTGGTGCGGCTGGTGCGGTCCAAGGGCGTGGGCGTTTATTTCGTGACCCAGAATCCGCTGGACATTCCCGACACCGTGTTGGGGCAACTGGGTAACCGCGTTCAGCATGCCTTGCGCGCTTTTACCCCGCGCGACCAGAAGGCCGTCAAGACCGCCGCGCAGACGATGCGCCCGAACCCAGGCCTGGACATCGAAGCGGCCATTACCGAGCTGGGGGTGGGCGAGGCGCTGATTTCCTTGCTGGACGCCAAGGGCCGCCCCATGCCGACGGAACGTGCCTACGTGATGCCGCCGGCCAGCCGCATCGGCCCGGCGACGGACGCCGAGCGCCAGCTGTTGCGCCAGGGCAGCCCGATGGCCGCCAAGTACGAAAAGGCGATCGACCGGGAATCCGCTTACGAAAGCCTGGCTGGTCGCGCCGCCGTGCCTGCAGATTCCCCCAGCGGCAAGCAGGCGGAACCCAAAGACGAGGCGCCCGCTGAATCTTCCGACGGCGGTTTGATGGGCCGCTTGAACGACGTGCTCTTCGGATCGACCGGCCCTCGCGGGGGCAAGCGCGACGGCGTCGTTCAAACCATGGCCAAAAGCACGGCCCGTTCCATTGCGCGTGAATTGACGCGCGGCATTCTGGGATCGCTGCTGGGCTCAAAAACCCGCCGCTGACGCCACCTGTCCACTGGCAGGACGCTACCCTTCGTTTTGTAACGGGGGGTGTTGCGTCGCGCCCGTTTATGCCTATGATTCTGGGCGGTCTATCAAAGGAAACCTTAAGGACAAACGTGGTGGCTAAGAAACACAAGATTGCGGTGATTCCAGGGGACGGTATCGGCAAAGAGGTCGTGCCGGAAGGGCTGAAAGTGCTGGACGCCGTGGCGACGCGCTTCGGCATCGAATTCCAGTGGGATCATTTCGACTGGAGCTGCGACTATTACGCGCAGCACGGCAAGATGATGCCGGACGACTGGAAGGCGCAAATCGGGCAACACGAAGCGATTTTCTTCGGCTCGATCGGCTGGCCCGCCACGGTGCCAGACCACGAGGCGCTGTGGGGCTCGCTGTTCAAGTTCCGTCGCGAATTTGATCAGTACATCAATTTGCGACCGGTTCGCCTGATGCCTGGCGTGCCGTCGCCGCTGGCCGACCGCAAGCCCGGCGACATTGATTTCTTCATCGTCCGTGAAAACACCGAAGGCGAATACTCCAATAGTGGCGGCCGCCTGTTCGAAGGCACCGATCGCGAAGTGGTCATTCAGGAAAGCGTGTTCACGCGCATTGGCGCGGAGCGTGTGCTGAAGTTTGCATTCGAGCTGGCCCAAAAACGCGGCAAGCACCTGACTGCCGCCACCAAGTCCAACGGCATCTCGATTTCGATGCCCTGGTGGGACGAGCGTGTTGCTGAAATGGCCGGGAACTATCCGGACGTGCGCTGGGACAAATACCATATCGATATCTTGTGCGCGCACTTCGTGCAGCATCCGGATTGGTTCGATGTGGTGGTGGCTTCCAATCTTTTCGGCGACATTCTTTCCGATCTGGGGCCGGCGTGCACGGGCACGATTGGCATTGCGCCGTCGGCCAACCTGAACCCCGAACGCAAGTTCCCGTCGCTGTTCGAGCCGGTGCACGGTTCGGCGCCGGATATCTATGGCAAAGGCATCGCCAACCCGATCGGACAGATCTGGAGCGGCGCATTGATGCTTGATTTTCTGGGTTACCCCGAGGCCTCGGCTGCCGTGGTGAAAGCGATTGAAACCGTGTTGGCGGATGGGCCGCGCACGCGGGACATGAAGGGAAGCGCATCGACCGTTGAGGTGGGGGACGCAATTGCGTCGCTGATCGCGGCCGGCTAAGCGCATTTAGCGGGGGTCGGCCGTTCAGGCAAGTTGATGGAACATTCAATGTCTTCTACCGCCACCGCCCACGTGGGCAGTGGGCGGGCCGACCGCTTAGTGCGCAAGCTGTTCCGATTGCTGCGTGCGCGCACGCAGCGGCACAACCAGCATTTGTGGCCGTTCGTGCGGATCTGGCGAGACCGCACGGGCGCCATCAGCGGCTTTCGCGCCTTTGGCCGGTCGCTGCCCTTGACCCCGCTGGCCCAAGGCTACGACCGCGCCGATGACACGGTGCATCTGATTCTCAGCGGCCCGTCGGTTGCGCAGATTCCCTACGATCAGTTGGATATTCGCGTGGCGATGGGCGTGAATGGCGCTATCGCGCTCGCGCGCAAGTTCGATCTGCCATTCAAGTACTACTGCATCATCGACCAGAATTTTGTGCGGGAACGCATTGAACTGGTCCGTGAGATCGTTGGCCGCGACCTGACCCTCTACGTGTTTCCGGAAGTGCTGCGCTACATCATGCAAGGCATCCCGCAAGATCAGATCCGCTGCCGCATCTGCATTGTTGAACTGATTTCCGAACGCGCTTATCAGCGCAGTGTGGCGCCGGCGGTGCTCAAGCGGATTGCCGCGGCCACGCCTGAAGTGCAATTGCTGGATGCCAAGCAGGGCCTGGGTTACAGCTTTGACGCGTCGCTGGGCGTGTTTGATGCTGACACGGTGGCTTATGCGGCCTTGCAGGTGTTGATGTCCGGGGGCGCACGGCAGGTGTATGTGCACGGACTGGACCTTACCGTTGCGAACGGGCTGCGGTTTTACGACGAAGGCGACCGGCCTCAGAGCAGCCGCCTGGCGCGAAAATTCACGCATCTGATCGAACCGTCTTTCCGCTTTGCGGCCCAGCAATGGCGGGCGCGCGGCGTGTCGGTGTTCAACCTGTCTCCCGTCAGCGCGTTATCGGCCGACATCATCGAGCGGCTTGATTGGCGGGCCTTCGTGAAAAAGGACGCGCATAGCGCGTCCTGATTCACGGCATCAGTGCGCGCCTGCCGCGGCCTCGGCTGCACCACCGCCGCCCGATTTGCCAGAGCGGGGCCGCGCGAACCAGACCAGGCCCGTCAGCATCAGGAAGATGATGGCTGAGGCATAGAACACATCCACCGCCGACATCGTGAACGCTTGCGTGTTGATCAGCCCGTCGACCATGCTTAATGCTTGCTGATGCGACATGCTCAGACCGTTCTGCAGGGCGTTCATTGTGTGGTCAAACGCTTGCTGGCCGGGCTTGGCGGCCTCGGTCAGTTGCGAGTGGTGCAGGGTGGCGCGGTTTTCCCACAGCGTCGTGGCGATCGAGGTGCCGAACGCGCCCGCTGTCAGCCGCAGGAAGTTCGACAACCCGGACGCGGCGGGAATGCGCCACGGTTCGATGCTGGACAGGGTGATGGACGTCAGCGGCACGAAGAACGCCGCCATGGCAGCGCCCTGGATGATGGTCGGCAACATGAGCGTGCGCACGTCGGTCTGGGTGTTGAAGCCCGCCCGCATGAAGCACACCAGCGCGAAGATCAGGAACGCCACGGTCACGATCTGGCGCGGGTCGCGCGTGGCCAGCATCTTGCCCACGATGGGGGTCAACAAGATGGCCAGCAAGCCCACCGGTGCTGTCACCAGGCCGGCGTAGGTGGCGGTGTAGCCCATATTGCTTTGCAGCCACAACGGCAGCAGCACCACATTGCCGAAGAACACGCCGTAGGCCACGGCCAGCGTCAGCGCGCCGACGGTGAAGTTGCGTTCCTTGAACAGGCGCAGGTCCACCACGGGATGGGCATCGGTCAGTTCCCAGATCAAAAAGAACACGAAGGCCACGAAAGCGGTTGCCGCCAGCGCAATGATGGTGGGGCTGGCGAACCAGTCCAGTTCCTTGCCCTTGTCCAACATGATCTGCAAGGCGCCAACCCACACCACCAGCAGCACCAGGCCCAGCTTGTCGATGGGCAGCTTGCGGGTCATGGATTCGCGCTTGCCGTAGATGCGCCAGCTGATCCAGGCGGCCAAGAGGCCCACCGGCACATTGATGTAGAAGATCCAGGGCCAGGTGTAGTTGTCTGAAATCCAGCCGCCCAGCAAGGGCCCAGCCACGGGCGCGACCAGCGTGGTCATGGACCAGACGGCCAGCGCCATGCCCGCCTTGGACTTCGGGAAGCTGGCAAGCATCAACGTTTGCGACAGCGGGATCATCGGGCCGGCCACCGCGCCCTGCAAAACACGAAACGCGATCAGCGCTTCCAGCGATGGCGCAAAGCCGCACAGCCACGAAGCCAGTACGAACAGCAGCGTGGAAATCAGGAACAGGCGAACTTGGCCGAAGCGCTGCGTGAGCCAGCCGGTCAGCGGTACCGTGATGGCATTGGCCACCGCGAACGACGTGATGACCCAGGTGCCTTGGCTGGTGCTGACGCCCAGGTCACCCGAGATGGTGGGGATGGACACGTTCGCGATCGACGTATCCAGCACGTTCATGAACACCGCCGTGGACAGCGCGATGGACCCGATGATGCGGGCTGCGCCTTCCAGCGGCGGGTGGGTGCCCGGCGGCTGGGCGGGTTCAACGGGGGGCGCGCCAGCGCCCACGGGCTGGGCGGTCGTGCTCATGATGCGAGGTTGTCCTCGATGATCTTCTTGATCATGGCGTCGACATCATCGTGCGCCGGTTCGAAGGCACGCGTGGACCAGGCCGGCTCGCTGCGCACGGCTTGTGTCAGCGCTTCGCCGTCCTGCGGGCCCACATCCACTTCCACGTCCATCGACAGGCCGACGCGCAGGGGGTGCGACTTCAGGTCTTCGGGGTCAAGCAGGATACGCACGGGCACGCGCTGCACCACCTTGATCCAGTTGCCCGTGGCGTTCTGGGCGGGCAAGAGCGCGAAGGCGCTGCCAGTCCCGGCGTCCAGCCCGGCGACCTTACCGTGGTAAACGACCGAGCTGCCGTACAGGTCGGCCACCATCTTGACCGGTTGGCCGATGCGCATCTTGCGCAGTTGGCCTTCCTTGAAGTTGGCTTCCACCCAGACCTGGTCCAGCGGCACGACCGTCATCAGCGCGTTGCCCGGCGCCACGCGCTGGCCGACCTGCACGCTGCGCCGCGCGATCACACCGCCCACCGGCGCGGGCAGCACGGTACGTGATTGGGCCAACCAGGCGTTGCGCAGGCCAGCGGCGGCCTGAAGCACGTCGGGGTGGTTGGCAACGGTGGTGCCCTGCGTCAGCGCCTGGTTGGTCACCAGTTTGGCTTGCGACGCGGCCAAGGCGGCGCGGGCTTGGGCCAGGCCGGATCGTGCCGACTTCAGCGCGGCTTCCGCGTGCAGGATCTCTTCACCGCTGACACCACCGGACTTGGCCAGTTGTTGACGGCGGCTGACGTCGCTTTGCGCGCGGGTCAGTTCGGCCTGCGCGCGCAGAATGTCGGCACGGCGCAGATCCACATCAGCGGCCAGCGCATCGTTCTGAACGTAATAGGTGCGGACCTGGCGCACCATCTGGGCCAGCCTGGCCTGCGCTTGTTGCAGCGCCACGTCGGTGTCCGCGGGGTCCAGGCGCACCAGCGGCTGGCCAGCCGCGACGGTCTCGGTATCGTCGGCCTCGATGGCCACGACGGTGCCGGGCACCTGCGGCGTAATTTGCACCAGGTTGCCGTGAACGTAGGCGTCGTCGGTGCTTTCGAAATGGGCGCCGAATAGCGCCCACCAGATGCCGTAGGCGATGGCGATGAGAATGAAGACGCCGGTCGCGAGCAGCAAAAGGCGTTTGCGGGCGGGGTTGGCGGTGGGGGTGGCAGCGTTCATGACGTCTGAATCCGGGGATCGTTCAATGAATGGGGGTCGGTGCGGCGGCGGACTGCGCGGTTTGCGCGGTGTCCGTCTGTGGCGGCGGCGTGTAGCCGCCGCCCAGCGCGTTGGCCAGGTTGGCATCAAGCTGATAGGCGCGGATACGCAAATCGGTATCCAGGCGGGCCTGGGTCAACACGCCGGTTTGCGCGATAAGCACGGTGATGTAGTTGCCCAGACCGGCCTTGTAGCGGTTTACGGCCAGCTCGTAGGCGGCTTCGATGGCGGTGCGGGCCTGGCGCTGTTGGGCGCGCTCCTGCTCCAGCAGGCGCAGGCCGTCCAGCGCGTCGGCCACCTGATGCACGGCGTCCAGCACGGTCTGGTTGTAGTCCGACACGGCCAGATCGGCGTCGGCGCGGCGCCCGGCCAGATTGGCATTCAGTTCGCCGCCATGGAAGATGGGCAACGTGACGGCCGGCCCAAAGCCCGCCGTGCGGGCCGCGGCACCCAGCAGGTTGCCCGTGCCCAATGCCTGGAAGCCGGCAAACGCGGTCAGGTTGACGTTGGGGTAGAACTCCGCTTTGGCGGTGTCGATGGCGCTGCGCGCGGCTTCGGCGCGCCAGCGCGAGGCCACGACGTCGGGGCGATGGCCCAGCAGATCCAGCGGAATGGCCGTGGGCACAACGCCCGCGGGCGCGGTCAGGTCCACGGCCACCAGCGACTGGCCGCGTTGCGGGCCGGCGCCTGCCAGCGCCGCGACCTGATTGCGCAACTGCGCCAGCGTCGTTTCCGCCTGCGTCAATTCCACCTGGCCGGCAGCCAGCGACGATTCCGCCTGCTTCACTTCCACCTGCGTATCCAGGCCGGCGCTGTAACGGCCTTGCGTCAAGGACAAGACATCGGCGCGTTGCGCGATCACCCGCTTGAGCACATCGCGCTGCGCGAAGGCGTTCTGCAGATTCAGGTAGGCGCGTACGGTGGCGCTGGCCAGCATGTTGCGCGCGGCTTGCGCGTCGGCGGTGGCGGCCTCGCGTTCCGACACGGCCGATTTCAGGCGCGAACGGTTCTTGCCCCAGAAGTCCAGCTCATAGCTGAAGTCCAGCGCCAGCCGGTTATCGCTGACGACGCTGCCACCGAGCGGTGCCGGGTAGATGTAGTCGGACGACAAATGTTCGCGGGTCAGTGAGTAATCGGCGTCCACGCGGGGCAGAAGCGGGGCGCGGGCTGTGCTGACGGCGGCATTGGCCTTGGCCAGGCGCGCTTGCGCCGCGCTCATCGACGGGTTGTTGGCCAGCGCTTCGTCCATCAGGGCGTTGAGCTGCGGGTCGCCGTAGCGTTGCCACCACTGCGTGTTGGGCCAGGCGGTGTCGTGGCCGGTCAAGCCCAACTTGGCCGCATCCAGCGCTACAACGGGTTCGGGCCCGGGTTCCATCAGTGCGCAACCGCTCAGGGCAAGCACCAATACGGTAGAAAGAAGGCGTTTCATCCTGACTGTTTGCTGAAAGTAATTGATTGATCTGTATTTGCCTAGGCAAATATTATGCCAAATAAAACCCCAGGCGCATGGGGCGTAGCTAAAACGGGGGCAGCGTCGTCAGCGCTCGGGCGCCGTGCCCGATGCTGAGCCGTTGGCGATCATGCGGCGCAGGAAGTGCATGAGCTGGGTGACTTCGTCGGCAGAAAAACCACGCAGATGGTGATTCAGCGCCCGGGCGATGGTAGGAGGAATTTCACGGGCCTTGGCTTCGCCCAATTCGGTCAGTTCGATCTTCACGACGCGGCGGTCTTCTTGGCTGCGACTGCGGCGCAGCAGGCCTTTGGCCTCAAGACGGTCAAGCGCCCGAGTCATGGCGCCGGTGTCCATGTCATTCAGGCGGGCGAGTTCGGCGGGGGTGTCGGCGCGGCCAAGAAAGACCATGGCCAGCGGGCGCCATTGCATGGCGGTAAGGTCCAACGGCGCCATCTCCTGATCCAGCATCCGGGTCAGGGAGTGATAGACCAGTTTGACGAGATAGCCCGCGTTCTCTTCCCCCATGCAACGGTGGTCGTTGCGGTAGTGGACGGGGTTGTCGGCGGCGGGCGGGGGAGTTTCGGCATTCATGGGCCGAATTTTACTGCCTAGTCAGTTATTGTCAAGGCTGTGATTTTGCCACCGCTTCTACATCGACCGCGCCTTTGCGCAGGCCCGACCAGACAATCGCCGCGACGATCAGCGCGGCGCCGGCAATCATGCGAGGCGTCGGTTCCTGGCTGAACAGCACCCATGCGAAGGCGATGGCGTACACCGGTTCCAGGGCAATCACCAAGCCGGCGCTGCGGGCGTTCAGACGGGTCAAACTGGACACGAACAGATAGTGCGACAGGCCCGTGCAGAAGATGCCCAGCAAGGCCAGCCAGAACCAGTCCAGCGCGGGCAGGGCGGGCAATTGGCCAACGGCGAACGGCACCATTACCAGCGCCACCACCACGTTTTGCCAGCACGCCACCTGCATCGGGTCCATGCCGGAGGCCGAACGCCGGTTGCTCAAGGCCAGCAGGGCGAAGGTCAGCCCGGACAGCAGGCCCCACGCCAGGCCAATGGTGCCCTGGTCAGCCAGATCGAAAGACGGCGTCACCAGGATAAGGCCAGCGGTGACCAGACCCAGCAACATCCATTCGGCGGCGCGAATGCGCTCTCGGAAGAGCAGGCCTTCGAACAGCGTGATGAATGCGGGGAAGCTGGCGAAACCCAGCGTGGCGATGGCGATGCCGCCCACCTTGACCGATATGAAGAACGTGACCCAGTGCGCCGCCAGCAAGGCGCCGGCAAGCACCAGCACGAATAGCTGGGCGGGCGTCAGCACGCCCAACAGCGGCTTGCGGCGCATGCGGGCAAAAATGCCCAGCGAGATCACCGCGAAAACGGCCCGGCCCAGCGTGATGACGGCGGCGCTGGCTTGTATCAACTCCCCGAAAACGCCGGTCAGGCCGAACAGCACGGCCGCAATATGGATGTAGGTCAGAGCGCGATGTCGGGTCATGCCGGAGGGTGTCGATGCCAAAAAGCGATGTTTAAGCGTGCAAAGAGCGTTGCACTGAATCTAAAATCATCGCATGAATCGTATCGCCAAGCTTTTGCCATCCTCTCTTCCGTCCGGCCGCGCGGCCGGAATCCTGATGGCAATGCTGGGCGCGGTGCTGTTTTCGGCCAAGGCGATTGTGGTCAAGTTCACCTACCGATACGGCATCGACGCGGTCACGCTGATCGCCTTTCGCATGCTGTTTGCGATGCCCTTCTTCGCGGCGGTGGCCTGGCATCAGTCACGCCGCGCCGCGCGCGGCGAGATCGTGACGATGACCGCCAAAGAGCGCGTCCAGGTCATCGTGCTGGGACTGCTGGGTTACTACCTGTCCAGCTTCCTGGACTTCCTGGGCCTGCGCTACATCACCGCAAGCCTGGAACGGTTGATTCTGTTCCTGTCGCCATCCCTTGTCGTGCTGCTGTCCGCGTTCTGGTTCAAGCGCCCCATCGAACGCCGGCAATGGCTGGCCATGGTGCTGTCGTATGCCGGTGTGGTGCTGGTGTTTGCCCACGACCTGTCCTTTGGTGGCGGGAGCGAGGTGCTGTTAGGGTCTTTGTTCGTTTTTGGCTCGGCGGCAAGCTATTCTGTTTACCTGATTTGTTCCGGCGAACTGATCAAGCGGGTGGGCCCGACGCGGTTGGTAGCCTACGCCATGCTGGTTTCATGCGTGGCCTGCATCATCCAGTTTTTCTTGATCCACCCGCCGTCAATGCTGCTTCAGCCGGCGGGTGTGTACGGGTATTCGGTGATCCACGCCACGTTGAACACCGTGGTGCCGGTCTTCATGCTGATGTGGGCGGTGTCGCTGATCGGTGCGCCCACGGCATCATTGCTGGGCATGGTGGGGCCGGTGTCCGTGCTGTTTCTGGCGTCGTGGTTCCTGAACGAGCCCATTACCTTGTGGCAGTTGGCGGGAACCGCGCTGGTGTTGACCGGTGTGTTCGCCTTGATGGGCGGCGGCGCCGGCAGGCCGGTATCCGACGCAAAGCGCGCGGCCGATTCGCCGTCGCGTTAAAGCCTGGTTTTCCCGATTTATTCGCATCATTTCCATTGAAAGGAGGCCAGCATGGCCAGCAATCTCGTCAAGGCAATTCGTATCGAGCAGCACGGTGGTCCCGAAGTCCTGAAGCTGGTTGACGTGGAAGTTCCGCCGCCCGCCGCCAATGAAGTCACGATTGAGCAGCACGCCGCTGGCCTGAATTTCATCGATATCTATTTCCGCACGGGCTTGTACCCGCATCCGCTGCCGCACGGCCTGGGTTTCGAAGCCGCGGGCGTGGTCACGGCCGTGGGCGCCGACGTCAAGCACCTGAAAAAAGGCGACCGTGTCGCCTATGGCCAAAGCCCCATCGGCGCCTACGCCAAGGCGCGCAACGTGCCGGCCAATCAAGTGGTCACCGTGCCCAAGGGGATTGGTTTTGACGAGGCCGCCGCGCTGATGCTCAAGGGCCTGACGGTGCAGTACCTGTTCCGCCAGACCTATCGCCTGCAAGGCGGTGAGACCATTCTGTTCCATGCGGCCGCGGGCGGTGTGGGCCTGATCGCCTGCCAATGGGCCAAGGCGCTTGGCGTGAAGCTGATCGGCACCGTGTCCAGCCCGGAAAAGGCCGAACTGGCGCGTGCCAACGGCGCTTGGGAAACCATCGATTACTCGCGCGAAAACGTGGTTGAGCGCGTGCTGGAACTGACCAAGGGCAAGAAAGTGCCGGTGGTCTACGACGGCGTGGGCAAGGACACCTGGGAAACCTCGCTGGACTGCATCGAGCCGCGCGGCCTGATGGTCAGCTTTGGCAATGCGTCCGGCCCCGTGGCCGGCGTCAACCTGGCCGTGCTGAACCAGAAGGGCAGCCTGTACGTCACGCGCCCGTCGCTGGGCGTGCATGTGAACACCCTGGAAAAGCTGCAAGCCGCCTCCAAGGAAGTCTTTGACCTGGTCCTGAAGAAGAAGATCAAGGTCCGCATCGACCAGCGCTACAGCCTGGAACAGGCCGGCGAAGCGCAGACCGCGCTGGCATCGCGCAAGACCACCGGCGCCACGGTGTTGATGCTGGACTGATCCACCGCATCTGGCGCGCAGCTCCAAGCGGGCGCGCGACGGGCCGGGCAGGACGCGCAATGCGTGGTCTGCCCGGCCTTTTCATTGGCGTGTCCCCGTGCGCAGAATGACAAATCCCCATGCACGGCCCGACAAGCCAGCGATAAAGCCCGTTGCTATTCTGGCTCCACACTTTTCGTGGGAGCTTTCAGATGTCTTCAGCAAGCGCAGGTGCCACGGTCGACCGTCCGGAACTGGCCGCCATCCGGGAATTCATGCTGATAGACGGCAAGCCGGTGCACGAAGGGCAGGGCCAGCCGATCCCGGTGTACGACCCGGCCACGGGCCGCGTCATTGCTCATCAACCCGATGCGGGCCCCGCCCAGGTGGACTTGGCCGTGCAGGCCGCGCGGCGCGCTTTTGAGTCCGGGCCGTGGCGCGACACGCTGCCCGCCGGCCGTGAACGCCTGCTGCTCAAGCTGGCTGACTTGCTGGAACAGCACGGCACCGAACTGGCCCGGTTGGAAACTCTGAACAACGGCAAACTGCTGGGTATTGCGCAGGGCCTGGAAGTGGGAGCGGGCGCGCAATGGCTGCGCTACATGGCCGGGTGGGCCACGAAGATCACGGGCGATACCTTGTCGCTGTCGATTCCTTTCCCGCCTGGCGTCCAATACAGCGCCTATACGCTAGCGCAACCCGTGGGCGTGGTGGGCGCCATCATCCCGTGGAACTTCCCGTTGCTGATGGCGGTGTGGAAGATCGCACCCGCGCTGGCAGCCGGCTGCACGGTGGTGCTCAAGCCCGCCGAGGAAACCCCCTTGACCGCCTTGCGGCTGGCAGAGCTCGTGCTTGAAGCAGGCTTTCCGCCCGGCGTTGTCAACGTCATCACCGGGCGTGGCGAAACGGCCGGCGCCGCGTTGGTGGCGCATCCGGGCATCGACAAGATCGCCTTCACCGGCTCTACCGAAGTGGGCAAGCTGATCGGGCGGGCCGCCATGGACGACATGAAGCGGGTGTCGCTGGAACTGGGCGGCAAGTCTCCCGTTATCGTGCTGGACGACTGCGACGTCGACCGCGCCGTGCAAGGCGCCGCCGCGGCCATTTTCTTCAACCAGGGGCAGGTGTGCACGGCGGGCTCGCGTCTGTATGTGCAACGCGGCCTTTACGACAAGGTCGTGCAGGGCTTGGCCGACGTGGCCGCCGGCATGAGCTTGGGGTCCGGTTTCGACCCGGCCACGCAGATCGGCCCGCTGATCTCGGCGCGGCATCAGCAGCGCGTCATGGACTACATCGGCATCGGCCGTGCCGAAGGGGGG
The DNA here is from genome assembly GCF_003994415.1 of Achromobacter spanius. Lineage (NCBI taxonomy): Bacteria > Pseudomonadati > Pseudomonadota > Betaproteobacteria > Burkholderiales > Alcaligenaceae > Achromobacter > Achromobacter spanius. The sequence goes on from NZ_CP034689.1 coordinate 2,112,406, forward strand.
CGCGTGTTGACGGGGGGCGTGGCCGGCGACGGCGAAGGCTACTTCGTGCGGCCTACGGTGTTTGCGGATGTGCCGCAACAAGCCCGCATCGCGCAGGAAGAAATTTTCGGACCCGTCGTCGTCGCGCAGCCCTTCGACGGCCTGGACGATGCCGTGCGTCTGGCCAACGACAGCGCCTTCGGCCTGGGCGCCAGCATCTGGAGCAACGACCTGACGCGCGTTCAACGCCTGATCCCGCGCATTGACGCGGGCACCGTCTGGGTCAACACCCACAACATGCTGGATCCGAACATGCCGTTTGGCGGCTTCAAGCAATCTGGCGTCGGCCGCGAACATGGTCGGGCCGTGCTTGAGATGTATCTAGAGAAGAAGTCTGTTTGCATCGCGTATTAGCACGGCGGACAGCGCAGACCAAGCCGGGGCATACCGGCGGCGGCGCGTTCGCGACAACCAAGGGGAAGTGGATGGCAGGCAAGACATACGGCCGCGCCCGGGTGGGCGCAGCGCTGGCGCTGGCAGGGGCGGGTGCATTACAGCCGGCTTGGGCGGGTGACCCCAGCGCGCGCGACTGGATCCCGGCGCCGGTGGGCACCAATATCGTGGCGGGCTATCTGGCCGGCCTGCGCTCGTCCGGCTTGTACTCGCAGGGCAAGCGGGTCGACGATGCGTCCGTGGACGTCAACGCGCTGGTCTACCGTCAGATGCACTACCGTGATTTCTACGGCAAGACGGTGCAACTGGAATTCATCGTGCCCATGTACCGCACGTCGCTGGACCTGCCGGGCGTGCCTGGCGATCATCAAACCGGCATTGGCGATGTGACGCTGGGCTCGGCAATCTGGCTCCACAACAACGAGCAGACCAAGACCTGGTTCGCCTGGGAGCCCTTCATCGTGGCGCCGGTGGGCCGCTACGACGGTTCGCGGCCCGATGTGTCGCCCGGCAAGAATCGATGGTCAACCATCCAGGACTTTTCATTCGTCAAAGGGGTGGGCGAATCCACCTATCTGGAAGCGATCGCCGAAGTTGAAATCTATGGCCGCAACACCGACTGGTACGGCCAGACCTTGAAGAAAGACCCATCGTTCCGCTTCTTCGCGCTGGCCTCGACCAACCTTACCCCGGACACCTATACGGGCATCCGCTACCGCTACGAGACGGGCGGGCGCGAAACCGCATCCGGGGAAACGGTGGCAACCCGGGCCCGCAATCACCAGGTGGCGCTTGAACTCACGCACCAGATCAACGACGCCAACCAGATTCAAATGCAGTACATCCACGACCTGAAGGTCGAGAACGGGCCGCGCATGCGTGGCGTGCAATTGCGCTACGTCTACGCGTTCTAGGGAATCGGATCACATGACACCAGGAGAATATCGATGATTGCGCGTCGAGCCAGATCACGAGCGTTGCGGGCAGGCCGCTGGGCGCTGTGCGCCGCCTTGGCCAGCGCCTCGGGCCTAGCCTGGGCGGACTTGCCCATAGAGGAACTCAAGGGTGGCACCCGCTTGCCCCCGGCCACGGCGCACCGGCTGTACGTCATGGACGCGGCCTTCAACCACCTGGTCGACAGCCGGGTCAACATCTATGACGGCGATACCGGAAAATTCCTGGGGCTGGTGCCGACTTCGTTCAACGGCCACATGACGGTGTCGTCCGACGGCCGCGACATCTATGTCATGACGACCTATTACGAGCGGCTCAATCGCGGCAAGCGCACCGACGTCATCGAAGCCTGGGACGCCGAAACCTTGACGCCCAAGTACGAGGTGCCCATTCCGCAAAAGCGCGCGCAAGCGCTGAATTACCGCAACTACCTGCGCCAAAGCACCGACGGTGAATTGTTGTTCGTGCAGAACGCCACGCCCGCTACCTCGGTCACCGTGGTGGACGTGAAGACCCGCCAGTTCGCCGACGAGATCACGGCCGCGGCCGGGTGCTGGAGCGTCATTCCGCTGCCTTCGCGCCCGCGCAGTTTCACCACGATATGCGGCGATGGCGCGCTGCTGACCATCGACCTGGACGCGGCCGGCAAGCCCGCCGCCCAGCACCGCAGCCAGCCGATGTTCGACCTGGAAAAAGACCCCATCTTCACGCACACCGAGAACCTGGGCGACACCTTCTATTTCGTGTCCTACAACGGCAACGTTTACACCGCCGACTTCAGCGGCAAGGAAGTCAGTTTCGGCAAGCCATGGTCGCTGCTGGACGCCTCCGGCAAGGACCAGGGCTGGCGGCCGGGCGGCTACAACCTGCTGGCCGTCAACCGCGCGCTGAAGCGGCTGTACGTGGGCATGCATCCGAACGGCGCGGAAGGCACGCATAAAACACCCGCCGCCGAGATCTGGGTCTATGACCTGGAATCGCGCAAGCGCGTGGCGCGCGTACCGGGCAAAGGCGCGCTGTCGATGTCGGTATCGCAGGACGACAAGCCGCGCCTGTTCACCATTGACGGCGGCAACGTCAGCGTCTTTGACGCCGCGCCGGCCGCACCGGTATTCAAGACCACCATCCAGGCAGCAGGCGAAACCGCGCTGCAGGTCGAGCCGCAGCCATTCAAGGGGGCGCCATGAACGACCCCGTTTTGTTCTATGGCGCAAGCGCCGCGCTGGCCTGCGTGCTGCTGTTGGGCGCGCTGGAAAAAATGAAGGATATGACGGCGTTCTCGGCTGCGGTGTCGGCCTACGACATCCTGCCGTCAAGCTGGGGCGGCATGTTCGCGCGCGGCTACGTGCTGGCTGAGTTGGCGGCGGGTGTGTTGCTGCTGATACCCGGGCAGCAAGCCGCGGGCGCTCTGTTGGCGTTGGGGGTGCTGGCCGTGGCGACGTCGGCGCTTGCATACAACCTGGCGCGCGGGCATCGCGATATTGATTGCGGTTGCGGCGGGCCGGCTTCGCGCGCAGCGGGCGGCGCGCAAGTGGGCTTGTCCTGGTGGCTGGTGCTGCGCAACGGCGTCCTGGCGCTATGGGCAATGCCAGCCCTTGCGTCCCTGGCGGGGCAAGCGCGCAGCCTGCAATGGGCGGATGCCGCCGCCGTGTTCGGCCTGGCAATGACCGCCGTGGGCCTGTACTTCACCGCCAATCACTTGTTGGCCTCGCATCTCAAGCTGCGGAATCTTTGAAGGAGTTTCATATGGATGCCTTGATCATTTCCAATTTCCTGCTGTGGGGCGTGGTGCTGTGCCTGGTGCTGGTCATCCTGGCGCTGTCCCGGCAGATCGGCGTGTTGTACGAGCGGGTGGCGCCGATGGGCGCGTTGACCATGGACAAGGGCCCCGCCGTGGGCGAGGCCGCGCCGCGTTTCGCCTTGCCCGACCTGCTTGGGCGCCGCATCACGATCGGTGAACGTGGCCAGCACAGTCAGTTGCTGTTTTTCCTGTCGCCAACCTGCCCGGTGTGCAAAAAGCTGCTGCCTATCTTGAAGTCGGTCGCCAATACCGAAAGCGCGTGGTTGCGCATCGTGTTGGCCAGTGACGGCGAGATGCCCGATCATCTGGCGTTCTATAAGCAGGCCGGTTTGGAGCGCTTTCCGTACTTGTTGTCCACCGAGCTGGGCATGAAGTTCCAGATCAGCAAGCTGCCCTATGCGGTGCTGCTGGACGAAACGGGCACCTTGCGCGCCAAGGGCCTGATCAATTCCCGCGAGCAGTTGGAAAGCCTGTTCACGGCCAAGGAACTGGGCGTGGCGTCGGTGCAGGACTTCCTGGCCGCAAGCACGCTGGACGAGACCCGGATTTCCCGCAAGGAGAGCGGCAATGCACTGGCTGGATAAACTTGGAGAGCGCGCCACGCGCTCGGTTGCGCACGCCACGTCGCGGCGCAGCGTGCTGAACCGCATCGGCAAACTGTTGGTCGGCACGGCCTTCCTGGTGCCGGTGCTGCCGGTGGCGCGGTCGGCGCCCGCGGCCGGCAAGAAGCCGCAAATGGACGACACGGCTTGCGACTACTGGCGCTACTGCGCGGTGGACGGCTTTTTGTGTTCGTGCTGCGGTGGCAGCATGACGTCGTGCCCGCCCGGCACTTCGCCGTCGGCCGTATCGTGGGTGGGCACATGCCACAACCCCTTGGACGGCAAGGACTATCTCATCAGCTACAACGATTGCTGCGGCAAGACGGCGTGCGGCAAGTGCATGTGCGCGGCGGCCGAACGTGAACGTCCGGGCTATCAGATGTTCCTGCACAACGACGTGAACTGGTGCATGTCCAATGAATCGTCGATCTTCCACTGCACCACATCGGTGATCGTGGGCTTGGCCAAACCCCAGGCGAAGGCGCCGGCCAAACCATGAGGCCAGGTGGCAAACGGCGAATGACGGGACGTCGGCGGCCCTGGGCCGCTGGGGTCGCGGGGGTTGCAGTCCTGCTGCTGGTTGCGGGGCAGGCGGTAGCAGCGGACGATGCGTCCACGACCGCCCGCTTGCGGCAGGCCGTGCGCGCTGACTACGTCCTGCAATGCGCAGGATGCCATCGGGTGGACGGGCGGGGCAGCAACCCGCATGGCATTCCGGATTTTCGCCAGTCCGTGGGCGCGTTCGTGCATTTGCCCGAGGGCCGCGAATACCTGATCCGCGTGCCGGGCGCCGCCCATTCGCAGCTCAGCAATGCCGAGCTGGCGGCCGTGCTGAACTGGGTGCTGACGGAGTTCAGCGCCGCGCAATTGCCGGCCGATTTTGCGCCCTATACCGAAGCCGAAGTGGCGGTGGCGCGCCCGCGGCGGTACGACGACGTGGTGCCGGTGCGCCATGATCTGGCCAACAAACTGTCGTCCATGGGCTTCAGCTTGTCTGCATATTCTTACGGCAGCGACAGAAAACCCTAGCCCGGCAAGAACTTAGGGGTTGTCACGGATATTCCCTGCCCAAGCGCGGTGCTAGAAAGAGGCAGCATTCCATTCAACGCTGTAGCTGTGCCGCAGGGCTTGCCGTTCAAGGCACAAAAGGCACGCCGTTTCGAGACGCCGGAGTCGCCATGTCATCATCGCTTTTGCACAGTCCGCCCAGGCATTTCCTGGACTGCGCCAGTTGGCAGGAAAGCATCAGCAGCACCTTTGTGCCCTTGGAAGTGTCGGCGGTGTTTCCGTCGCGCTTCCGCAATAGTGTGGCGGTGGACGCTTTGGGCTGGATGCACGTCAGCGAACTGCGCAGCAGCGCGCAGCGCGTGCGGCGCAGCAAGCTGCTGGCGGGGCGGTCCGAAGAAGCTGGCTACAAGGTCACGCTGCAACTGGCTGGCCGAAGCGAAATTCGCCAATCCAACCGCACGGCCTTGCTGATGCCGGGCGAATGGAGCATCTACGACACCACACGCCCCTATGAAGTCGATGTAGATGACGGCGCGCATTTTCTGGTGATGCAGGTGCCGGGCAAGCATGCCGAAACCTGGCAACCGCATATGCAAAACGCCGTGGCGCGCAGCTTCAGTGCGCGGCAGGGTTGTGGCCGCATGGCCATGGACCTGTTGCGCGTGGCCTTGGGCGAGCATGCCCATTTGTCGGAAAGCGCCGCGCGCGACGCGGCCAATGCCGTGCTGCAGATGATGGGGCTGGATATCAGCGAACGGGCGGGAGGCATGGCCGAGCAGGATCAGGCCGGTTTGAAGCATGCGCAGTTGCGCCGGGTGCAGCAGCATATTCTTGAAAACCTGCACGATCCGGCCCTGTCGCCGGCGTCCGCGGCGGCGGCATTCCGGATGTCGCGCCGCTACCTGTACAACCTGTTCGCGCTGGCCTCCACCACGCCCGCTGACTTCATTCTTGGCGCCCGGCTGGAACGCTGTCGCGACGTGTTGCGCGATACGACGCAGGCGGCGCGGCAAATTGGTGATATTGCCTACCGCTATGGGTTTTCAGACGCGGCGCGATTCAGTCATGCATTTCGCAAGCGCTTCGGGGCATCGCCATCCGAATACCGGCGCCAGGAGCGCTAGGGCTCCAAGCTTTGCGGTCCCGCCTGACAAGGACGCAAACGCAGCGCTGTGATCAGAGCTGCTCTTCGTTGATGAGGTCTTCCTTGCCGTAGAACTTCACACCGATGTGGATGCGGTCGCGGCCTTGCGCGCGGCGGTGGCGGTTGGTGTCGCGCAGCGAATAGACGCAGCCGCAATATTCCTGCTGGTAGAAGTTTTCGCGCTTGCTGATTTCGATCATGCGGGCCGAACCGCCGCCTTTGCGCCAGTTGTAGGTCCAGTAGATCAGGTCATCGTAGCGGGCCGCCGCGCGTTCGCCGCAGCCGTTGATCTGGTTCATGTCTTTCCAGCGCGAGATGCCGAGCGAGCTGGTGATGGTGTCAAAACCGTGCTCGTGCGCGTACAGCGCGGTGCGCTCAAAGCGCATGTCAAAGCAGGCGGTGCAGCGCTCGCCGCGTTCGGGGGCGTCTTCCATGCCCTTGATGCGGTCGAACCAGTTGTCCATGTCGTAGTCGGCGTCGATGAACTCGATGCCGTGCTGTTCGGCGAAGCGGATGTTTTCCTGCTTGCGGATCTCGTACTCTTTGACCGGATGAATGTTCGGGTTGTAGAAGTAGATCGCGTAGTCGATGCCGGAAGCCGTCATGGCTTCCATGACCTCGCCGGAACAGGGCGCGCAGCACGAGTGCATCAGCACCTTGCGGCGGCCGGCGGGAAGGTCAAGCTTGGGGCGGACGAGTTCGGACATGGCTGGCGTGCGGTAAAAAAGGCGGAAAACTCCTTATTTTACCGCGAGTTGGGGGGGGCGCCGGGCCGGGCCTTGGCGCTGCCCCTTGGTTCTTTCCTAGCTCTTTTCCGTAGCACCGCTACCGAGCACCGCTTCCCAGAGTTCACGCACGGCCGCGCGTTCGGCCCCTAGTTGTTCCGGCCCCACCCGCGCCTTTTCCACGCCCTGCATGCGCATTTCGTGCTGCACGCGGCGCAAGCTGCGGTAGGCGTCGGCGGCGCGTGCGGCCAGTTCGGGCGCAATCAAGCCGGCTTCGCCCGCCAGCCGCAGCAAGGTGATGTTGCCCAGGTTTTTCACGAACACGGGGTGCGTGGCCGCATAGCAAAGCACCAGGTACTGCGTCACGAATTCCACATCGACCATGCCGCCACGGTCATGCTTCAGATCGAACTGCTGGCTGGTGTTGGGATGGCCGGCGTTGATCTTTTCGCGCATGGCCAGCACCTCGTCCCGCAACGCGGCGGGGTCACGGGGCTGCACCAGAATCGCTTCGCGGATCTGCTCGAAGCGGGCGCCCACCTGGGCATCGCCCGCGGCGTGGCGGGCGCGTGTCAGCGCCTGGTGTTCCCAGGCCCAGGCATGCTTGTGCTGATACTGCTCGAAGGCCTCGACCGAAACGGCCAGCAGGCCGGCGTCGCCGTCCGGTCGCAGGCGCAGATCCACTTCGTACAGCCGGCCCGACGAAGTCATGGTGGACAGCCAGGACGTCATGCGGCGGCCGAGCTTGGCGTAAACCTCGGCGGCATCTTCACGCGGATCGTCAAACAGGAACACCAGATCCAGGTCGGACGCATAGCCCAGTTCCTTGCCGCCCAGCTTGCCGTAGGCGATGACGGCAAAGCGCGGCGGGGCGCCTTCCACCTTGTTCACCAGCGGCCAGGCGCGGTGAATGGTTTCGGTCAGCAGCAGGTCGGCCAGCGCCGACAACTGGTCGGCCAGCTTCTCCACCGTGAGCTCGCCTTCCAGATCCTGCGCCAGCAGTTGAAAGCTGGCTTGGCGTTGCACGTCGCGCATCAGGTTCATCTGCCGTTCGACGTCGGGGACGCCATCGGGCAGGCGGCAAGCGTCCAGGTCGGCGCTGAGTTGGCGCGCGATCTGCGCAAAGTCCAGCGGTTCGAACAGCGTGCGCCAGTCGATCAGGCTGTCCAGCAGCAGCGGATGCTGCGTCAGGTACTGGGCGGCCCAGGGGCTGGCCGCCACCATCCGCGCCACGCGCGCCAGCGTGTCGGGGTATTCGGCCAGCAGCGCCAGATAGGCGCTGCGCTGGACAATTTTCTCGATCAGGTCAAACAGGCGCACTGCCGCATTCAGCGGCGCCGAGGTCTGCCGAGCCGCGCGCAAGGCGGCCGGCAGCAGGGCTTCCATGCGGCGGCGGCTGCTCTCGGGCAGGCTGCGTACCCGATGGCTGCCCAGCAGCGTTTCGGTACGCCGAAGCAGGTCTTGGGCCTCGTCGCCGAAGGCCTGCCGGATCTGTTCGGCAAGCTCGCATTCGCTGCCCGGCTCTTCGGTGTCGTTGGTCGCTTCGGCCGACGTGCCGGTGTCTTCCGCGTCGCCCATGCCGACCATGCGGAAGACGTTGCGGAAGGTCTGCGACACGAACTTGCGGTGCGCGGCCAGCGTGCTTTCAAAGTCGTCCGGGCTCATGCCCAGCGCGGCGGCCAGTGCGGCGCGCTGCGCGGGGTCGCCCGGCAGCAGGTGGGTTTGCTCGTCTTCGCGATACTGCAAGGCATGTTCGGTGCGGCGCAGGTAGCGGTAGGCCTCTTCAAGACGCCGCGCGTCTTCCTCGGGCACCAGGCCCGCCAGGCGCTCGGCATGCAGGGCTTCCAGCAGGCCGCGCTTTTGCAGGGCGGGCATGCGGCCACCGCGGATCAATTGGGCAAGCTGCACCACGAATTCGATTTCGCGGATGCCGCCGTCGCCCAGCTTGATGTTGTTGGCGCTATCGATGCCGTTGCGCGCCATGGCGCGGCGCTGCCAGTCCTGACGGATGCGTTCACGCAGCGCGCGCAAAGCGGCCAGCGCATCGAAGTCGAAGTATTTTCGATAGACGAACGGCACGCGCAGGCTTTCCAGTTGGCGAGCCTGCGCGGCGCTGTCGCTGCCTTCAAACGCCTGCGCGGGCATCAGGCGGGCCTTCAGCCAGGCATAGCGTTCCCATTCGCGCCCCTGGCCGATCAGGTAGTGCTCAAGCGCGTCCAGGCTCCAGGCGAGCGGGCCCGCGTCGCCGTCGGGGCGCAGTCGCAGGTCGGTGCGGAATACCTGGCCATTGGCGTCCACTTCCGAAATCACCGGCATCATGCGCCGCGTCAGCCGGCCGTAGAACTCGTGATGGCTGATGCGGCGCGGGCCGTCCGTTTCGCCTTCTTCGCCATACAGCATGATGAGGTCGATGTCGGAAGACACGTTCAGCTCGCAGCCGCCCAGCTTGCCCATGCCGACAATCAGCATCTCTTGCGGCTTGCCGGTGGCGGGGTCGCGCGGCACGCCGTGCACCGCGGCCAGCTCGGCGGCCACGCTGCGGTAGGCTTGCGCCACCGCGATGTCGGCCAGCGTGGTCATTGCGCCCACCACTTCTTCAAGGTCGGCCTGGCCGGACAGGTCGCGCACGATCAGTACGCTGAACACGCGTTCGCGCAATTTGCGCAACACCATCCGGCAGGTGTCCAGCGGCAGGGTGGACGGCGCGTCGGGCCCGGCCAGTTCAGATTGCCATTGGGCCATCCTGGCGGCGGTGACGGGCTGTTGCACGGCATCCGCCAGCCACGCGGCCAGGTCGGGATGGGCGTCCAGGCGGCGGCGCAAGTGGCCGGACCAGGCAAGAGCGGGGGCAAGCAAAGAGGGCGTGGACATGGTGTTGGGACGGCAGACGGATGAGCGCGTTTCAGGTATAAGTGGGGACGATACCGCAAGACATATTCTCCTGCCCACCGATCCGTGTCTGTTTCAAAAAAAGCCCCCACGCCGCGCGCGCGACGCGTGATCCGCTGCCTATTCTGGGCCGTGTTGATCGTCTATTGCGTGGCGGCTGCGGGGTTCTTGGGCGTGCGCTACTGGGTGCTGCCTCGCGTGGGCGAATGGCGCCCTCAAATTGAAGCGTACGCCAGCGAGGCCTTGGGCGCTCGCGTCACCATCGGCGGCATCCAGGCCAACTGGCAAGGCCTGAATCCACGCTTGGATCTCACCGCTGTGCAGGTCGTCGACCACGACGACGCAACGCCCGTGCTGTCCCTGCCTTCCGTTTCCGCTGTGCTGGCCTGGCGCAGCGTGCTGACGCTATCGCCAAGACTGGTGCGTTTGCAGGTCGAAAAGCCCGAGCTGACCTTGCGGCGCGATGCCGCGAACCACCTGTGGGTGGCGGGGCAGAATATCGACTTGAACGCCAAGGACCATCAGTCCGATCTGGATCACCCGGCCTTGCAATGGTTGGTGCGGCAGCGCGAACTGCTGATCAACGATGCAACGATCGTCTGGCAAGACGACCTGCGCCGGGCTCCTCCGCTGCCACTGACCGGCGTTGATTTCTTGATGCGCAATGGCAGCTTGTCGCACCGTTTTGTGTTGCGGGCGTCGGCCGGCGAGGCCCTGGCTCGCAAGGTGGAATTGCGCGGGGAATTCAACCGCGGCCTGTTCGCCGCCAATGCCGCCAACCCGGCAAACTGGAGCGGCCAGCTCTATACGGAACTGGACGATGTCGAACCGCAGTCCTGGGCGCCTTGGGTCCAGGCGCCTGTGATTGCGGGACGGATCGCCGGTCGGGCCTGGCTGCAACTGGATCGCGGCAAGTTCACCGTGCTGACGGCTGATGTTGCCGTGCGAGGCGTGGACTGGGTGGCGTCCAAGGACGGGCCGGCCGTACAAGGCGCGTCGGCGCAATTTCGCGTGCAGGGGCTGCCGGGCGACTTTGTTCAACTTGATGGGGTGCCGCTGGCGCGCAGTGTCGGCGCTGCGGACCTGTCGATCAAGGGGGCGGTGCAACAGTTGCGGGTAACGCTGCCTGGCGTGTTCCAGGAACCGACCCTGGCCGCGCGCGAACTATCCGTGGATGCGCAGGTAAAGGGGCCGGACGCGGATCATTGGTTTGTCGACGTTGCGCAAGCGCATGTCGTGAACGATGACCTGGACGTGCGCGTGCAGGGGCAATGGAAGCCGGAAGGCAAAACCGCGGCGGGTAGTGTCGATATGCGCGGCACGATGGTGCGCGGCGCCATGCCGGCCATCCATCGATATCTGCCGCTTGAGGTGAATGCCGACGCGCGCGAATGGCTGGCGGTTGGGTTGCCGGCGGGGGAAATGCGTTCGGCTGCCATCACGCTCAGGGGAGACCTGGATGACTTTCCCTACGCCGCGCCGGATGCCAGCGGCGAATTCGTCATTGCCGGCGCATATGCGGGCGCCAAGGTCGACTACGCGCCGCCGGGTTCGCACCACAAAGGCTGGCCCGTGCTCGAGAACCTGTCGGGCAATTTCCGCATTGACAAGGTAAGTCTGACGCTGGACAGCGCGGGTGGCGCGACCACACAGACCGGGCCGGGACAGGTGGTGAATCTTGGCGCGATGACGGCCACGATCCCGAACATGGATGATGGTGCCGAACTGCTGCTGGACGGTGAGACCGCCGGCCCCGTTTCCGCGTATCTCGCCATGGCGGCCAATTCCCCCCTGGGCGGCTTGTTGGACGGCGCGCTGGATGAGGCGCGCGGCACCGGCGACTGGCGCGTGCCGATAAAGCTGAAAGTGCCGCTGTTGAACACCGACAATACCGAAGTGCAGGGCCACATCCTGTTCGAGGACAACAGCTTTACGTTCATGCCGGAAATGCCGCTGCTCACAGGCCTGCATGGCGACCTGGAGTTCTCTGAAAAAGGGGTGCGCACCAAGGAGATCCGTGGGCAGTTCCTGGGCGGGCCGGTCAAGATCTTCGGCACTTTGGCGAAAAATTCGGACGTGCTGCAATTCGAGGGGGCGCTGACGGGGGACGGCTTGTCGCAACTGAGCAATACGCCTTCCATGTCGCGATTTTCCGGCAAGACGGGCTACAAGGGCCGGCTGGGTTACCAGAAGGGCGGTTCGGTTGATATTTCCATGGAAACCGATCTGGCGGGCCTGGCGATCGACATGCCGGCGCCAGTGGGCAAGGCCGCCTCGTCGGCGCGTATGTTGAAGCTGCAGTGGGGTAAAGCGGAGGATCGCGGTGCAAAAGACCGGCGCTGGCTGACGGCCAGCCTGGGCGAAGACGTCAATGCGCTGTTTGAGCGGGACGCGGGCGGTGGCGCATCGTACTTCGCTCGTGGCGCGCTGGGCATTGGCCGACCTGCCAGTTTGCCGGATCGGGGGCTTAGCCTGAACGCCAGCCTGCCCGAGCTGGATATGGACACTTGGGAAACGGTGGTGGACGGCTTCGAGGCGCCGGCGGGCAAGGGCGGGGGCCGGAAAGCCGCGGCCAAGCCGGTCTTTCCCGAGCCGGAGCGCATCAGCCTTGCCACCGGCATCTTACGCGCAAGCGGTTACACCTTGAACGACCTGACGCTGTATGCAATGCGCCCGGGGCCGTCGCAATGGCGGGTGGACATCCAGTCGCGTCAGGCCGCGGGGTCGTTGGAATGGCGGGAAGCGTCCGGGGCGATCGCGGGCCAGATTACTGCCCGGATGAAGCACCTGTCGTTTGGGGGCGAGGGCGATACCAACGAGGCCGACAAGGCCCTGGCGTCTGGCAATGACCTGTCGGATATCCCCGCCATCGACCTGCAGGCCAAGGAATTCCTGTTGTACGGCAAGAATGTAGGCGAGCTTCAGGTGGTGGGCACGAACCTTGCGCGTGGCCGGCAATGGCGGCTGGACAAGCTGACCATCACCAACGACGCGGCCACTTTGAACGCCGTGGGAAGCTGGCGTCTGGAAGGGCCGGACCGTGGCTTGAGCGTGGACACGAACGCCAGCTTCTCGGATCTGGGCAAGTTCATGACGCGAATCGGCTTCGATGGCGTGGTGTCCGGAGGCTCGGGTACGGCCCAAGGCAAGGCAACCTGGCGCAACCTGCCATGGACCCACAATATTGCGGACATTGGCGGTGAGGTTACCGTCAGCCTGGACAAGGGCCGCTTCATGCACGTGAATTCCCGCACGGCACGCCTGCTGGAACTGCTGTCGCTGCAATCACTGCAACGGCTGGCGCGGCTGGACGTCAACCCCACCAATCTGCTGCGGGACGGCTTTCCGTTCGACACCATTCGGGGCCACGTGAAGATGGCGGACGGCAACATGTCTACCGAGGGCTACAAGATCAACGGACCCGTGGCAACCATCGTCTTGGCGGGCGGGGTCAACCTTATCCGCGAACGTTGGGACCTGAAGGCCGTGGTGATTCCAAACCTGGACGCCAGCGGCGCAGCCATGGTGACGGCGCTGGCGGTGAACCCGCTGATCGGCCTGGGCGCATTTGTCACGCAATGGTTGTTGAAACAGCCGTTGGCGCGCGCCATGACCATGGAATATTCCGTGACGGGTAACTGGGACGATCCGCAGATCGAGCCAATTGAGACCTCGGGCAAGGGCGAGGGCGCCGGCCCGGGCACCGACGCTGGCAAAGAGCCGCCCAAGCATACGCCGCGTCCCGCCAACGCCCCGGCTCGCAGCCGCATACCGGAGTTTATCGAGCACTGATGTCGTACTTGCGGCCGCCATGCTCCGGTAGCCCTCAAAAAAATAAACCGCCCGTAGGCGGTTTATTTTTGACGCGAAGCCAGGTTACTTCTTCTTCATCATGTCGAAGAATTCGGCATTGGTCTTGGTGGCGCGCATCTTGTCCAGGATGAACTCCATGGATTGCACTTCGTCCATGTCGTGGATGAACTTGCGCAGCACCCAGACCTTTTGCAGCAGGTCGGGAGCAATCAGCAGTTCTTCGCGGCGGGTGCCCGACTTGTTCAGGTTGATGGACGGGTAGACGCGCTTTTCAGCCAGGCGACGCTCAAGGTGGACTTCGGAGTTGCCCGTGCCCTTGAATTCTTCGTAGATGACTTCGTCCATGCGGCTGCCGGTTTCGATCAGCGCCGTACCCAGGATGGTCAGTGAACCGCCTTCTTCCAGGTTGCGGGCCGCGCCGAAGAAGCGCTTGGGGCGTTGCAGGGCGTTGGCGTCCACACCGCCGGTCAGCACCTTGCCGGAGGCCGGCACCACGGTGTTGTAGGCGCGGGCCAGACGGGTGATCGAGTCCAGCAGGATCACGACGTCTTTCTTCATTTCGACCAGGCGCTTGGCCTTTTCGATGACCATTTCAGCCACTTGCACGTGGCGGGTAGCGGGTTCGTCGAAGGTCGACGCCACCACTTCACCGCGCACCGTGCGCTGCATTTCGGTCACTTCTTCCGGGCGCTCGTCCACCAGCAGGACAATCATGACGGCGTCGGGGTAGTTGGTGGTGATGGCATGCGCAATGTGCTGCATCATCACCGTCTTGCCGGACTTGGGGCTGGCGACGATCAAACCGCGCTGGCCCATGCCGATGGGGGCGAACACATCCAGGATGCGGCCCGTCAGGTTCTCTTCGCTCTTGATGTCGCGTTCCAGACGCATCGTGCGGTTCGGGTGCAGCGGCGTCAGGTTTTCGAACATGATGCGATGCTTGATCGCTTCGGGCGCCACGCCGTTGACCTTGTCCACCTTGACCAATGCAAAGTAGCGTTCGCCGTCCTTCGGCGTGCGCACTTCACCTTCGATGGAATCGCCGGTGTGCAGGTTGAAACGGCGGATCTGCGAGGGCGAGATGTAGATGTCGTCCGTGCTGGCCAGATACGAGGTCTCGGGCGAGCGCAGGAAACCGAAGCCGTCAGGCAGGACTTCCAGGACACCGTCGCCAAAGATCTGCTCGCCTTGCTTGGCGCGCCGTTTCATGATGGCGAACATCAGCTCCTGCTTGCGCAGGCGGTTGGCGTTCTCGATTTCCAGGCCAGCGGCCATTTCGAGCAGCTGCGAGACATGCAGCGCCTTCAGTTCATTGAGGTGCATCGCGGTGAATGTGGGGGAAAAGTAAAGGAGGGTTCTGGCGGCGCGCCACGGACGGGCTCGCGCGGTATTGAATGAGCGCCGCCTCCGGGGCGGCGCCTTTCACAGCACGCAGTTTACAACGCGCCGTCCAGGAATGCGGTGAGTTGCGACTTCGACAGCGCGCCAACTTTGGTGGCGGCGGCTTGGCCGTCTTTAAAGAGCATAAGGGTGGGAATGCCGCGGATGCCGTACTTGGTGGCGGTACCCTGGTTTTCGTCCACGTTCAGCTTCGCGATCGTCAGGCGACCCGCGTACTCGGTGGCGACTTCTTCCAGGATGGGGGCAATCATCTTGCAGGGGCCACACCAGGCAGCCCAGTAGTCCACCAGCACCGGCTGGCCGGATTTCAACACATCGGCATCGAAGCTTGCGTCACTGACGTTCTTGATTTGGTCGCTCATGATGGTGATTCTCGGTTCGGCAGCAAAAGGCGCGTAAAGAGACGCGCCTTGCCGTTGTTCTTGTATGTGGAATGGATTAAAGCATACCACTGTCAATAACAACAGGCATACCACTGTTAATAACAACAGGGTTTGCTGGTTTTGTGTAGGATGTTGCGGCGCAGTCATTGTGATCCGGGTCATTCTGCCCTGACGCGCTGGCTGTGACTGTCATCATCCTACCGAATTCGGAACTGGTCAGGTCGTGCGCAACCCACCGGGAGCCGCGCGGAATCTAGGCTTATCCGTAAAATGTCGGTTTTTTTCCACAGATGTTGGGGATAACTTGGCCACTCCACGTTACACCGAGGCGTCCATTCGCGTCCTGAAGGGGCTGGAGCCCGTGCGGCAGCGCCCGGGCATGTACACCCGCACCGAAAACCCCCTGCACGTTGTGCAGGAGGTCATTGATAACGCCGCAGACGAGGCCTTGGCCGGCTACGGCAAACAGATCCAGGTCACGCTGCATATTGATGGCAGCGTGTCCGTTGAGGATGATGGCCGCGGCATCCCCGTCGGCCTTCATCCCGAAGAAGGCGCGCCCGTCGTCGAACTGGTCTTCACCCGCCTGCACGCGGGCGGCAAGTTCGACAAGGCGGGCGGCGGCGCCTATGCATTCTCGGGCGGCCTGCACGGGGTGGGCGTTTCCGTCACCAATGCGCTAGCGACCCGGCTTGAAGTCGTGGTCTGGCGCGACGGCGCGGTCAACCGCCTGGTGTTCAAGGGCGGCGATGTTGCCGAACCCTTGGCCCCGTACGACCAGGGCGGCCGCAAGAAGTCCGGCACCCGTGTGCGCGTCTGGCCCGACGCCAAATATTTCGATAGCCCCAACATCCCCTTGGGCGAACTGACCCATCTCTTGCGCAGCAAGGCCGTGCTGTTGCCGGGCGTGAAAGTCACGCTGGTCAATGAAAAAAGCGGCGACACCAAGACCTGGCAATACGAAGACGGCCTGCGCGGTTACCTGGCCGAGGCGCTGACCGGCGCCGAACTCATGGTGCCGTTCTTCGAAGGCCAGCAGTATGCCGGGGCTGATCACGAGAACTTCGCCGAAGGCGAGGGCGCGCAGTGGGTGGTGGCCTGGACCGAGGACGGCAATGCCGTGCGCGAGTCCTACGTGAACCTGATCCCGACGCCAGCCGGCGGCACGCATGAATCCGGCTTGCGCGAAGGCCTGTTCGGCGCGGTGAAGGGCTTTGCCGAACTGCACAGCCTGTTGCCCAAGGGCGTGAAGCTGCTGCCCGAAGACGTGTTCGCCCGCGCCAGTTTCGTCTTGTCCGCCAAAGTGCTGGACCCGCAGTTCCAGGGCCAGATCAAGGAACGCTTGAACAGCCGCGACGCCGTGCGCCTGGTGGGCGGTTTTTCCAAGAGCGCGCTGGACCTCTGGCTGCACAGTAACGTTGAATACGGCAAGAAGCTGGCTGAACTGGCCATCCGCCAGGCGCAGGCGCGCCAGCGCTCGGCCCAGAAGGTTGAAAAGCGCAAGAGTTCCGGCGTGGCGGTGTTGCCGGGCAAGCTGACCGATTGCGAATCCAGCGACGCCAGCCGCACTGAAGTGTTTTTGGTTGAGGGCGATTCCGCTGGCGGCTCCGCCAAGATGGGGCGCGACAAGGAATTCCAGGCCATCCTGCCCCTGCGCGGCAAGGTGCTGAATTCGTGGGAAGTGGACCGTGACCGGCTCTTTGCCAACAACGAAATTCACGACATCTCGGTGGCCATCGGCGTGGACCCCCACGGCCCGAACGACACGCCCGACCTGTCCGGCCTGCGCTACGGCCGCATCTGCATCCTGTCTGACGCTGACGTCGACGGCTCGCACATCCAGGTCCTGCTGCTGACCCTGTTCTACAAGCACTTTCCCAAGCTGGTTGAAGCCGGCAACGTGTACGTGGCCAAGCCGCCGCTGTTCCGCCTGGATGTGCCCGCCCAGGGCAAGCGCCCGGCCAGGAAGATCTATTGCCTGGACGAAGGCGAACTTGAAGCCGCGCAGGACAAGTTGCGCAAGGAAGGCGTGCGCGAAGGCGCCTGGGCGGTCAGCCGCTTCAAGGGCCTGGGCGAAATGAATCCGGAACAGCTCTGGGAAACCACCATGAATCCGGACACGCGCCGCCTGCTGCCCGTGGGCTACGGGGATCAGACCCCGGAAGACACCACCCGCATGTTCGACATGCTGATGGGCAAGGGCGAGTCTTCGCAGCGCCGCGCCTGGATCGAGGAAAAGGGCAACCTGGCCGAGCTGGACATCTGATGACGTCCACCGTGCCCGACCCCGCCTCCGCCCGCATGACCGTCGACATGACCGCCGACGACTACGCCGAGTTCGCTGCCTACGTGTACCGGCGGCCCGAGCTGCGCCGCCGTCGTTACCGGTCGCACCTGCGCTTTGGCATCCTGATGATCGTGGCGCTCTTCGCCTACCTGGTCTGGCAGACCTGGGACGGCAAGGGGCCCAACTGGTCCCAGATGCTGCCCGTGTACTTCCAAGGGCTGGCGGTGGGCCTGGGCATTCTGGTGCTGTTGGCGCTGGCCTATGAGTTCGCGCTGCCGCCGCTGGTCCGAATGAACACGCGCCGCATGCTGAACAAGCAGCCCGACGATCTGTTCCTGGGCCGGCATCAACTGGACTTCGGGCCCGAGGGCATTCTGGATACCACCACCCGCGCCTCCGGGCGCATGGAGTGGTCGGATATCCGGCGCGTCGAGGAGACCCCGCAGCACCTCTACGTCATTCTGGGCACCTTGCAGGGCGTGATCATTCCCAAGCGCGGCCAGGACGCCGCCACGCTGGCCGCGGTGCGCGAGCAATTGCGCACGCACGTCGCCGACACCCAGCTAGCCCCGTCCGCGTGAAGGCGCATTGACGCCGTTTCGATGAAATTGTCTACCTGAATACAACATGACCGACAGCAATCAACCCGGCCTGTTCGACCCCACCCCGCCCGATGGCGACGGCGATGCCAATGCCGCCATCACGCTGGCGCGCTACGCGGAACAGGCTTACCTGGACTACGCGGTCTCCGTCGTGCGCGGCCGTGCCTTGCCCGACGTGGGTGACGGGCAAAAGCCCGTGCAACGCCGCATCCTGTTCGCCATGCAGGCGATGGGGCTGGCCGCTGGCGCCAAGCCGGTGAAGTCCGCGCGCGTCGTGGGCGACGTGCTGGGTAAATACCACCCGCACGGCGACCAGGCTGCCTACGACGCCATGGTCCGCATGGCGCAGGACTTTTCGCTGCGCTATCCGCTGATCGATGGCCAGGGCAACTTCGGTTCGCGCGACGGCGACAACGCCGCCGCCATGCGATACACCGAAGCGCGCCTGACGCCCATTGCCAAGCTGCTGCTGGATGAGCTGGACGAAGGCACGGTCGATTTCGTGCCCAACTATGACGGCAGCCAGGAAGAGCCGCAGATGCTGCCCGCGCGCTTGCCGGTGATGCTGCTGAACGGCGCTTCCGGCATTGCGGTCGGCATGGCTACCGAGATTCCGTCGCACAACCTGCGTGAAGTGGCGCAAGCCTGCGTGGCGCTGATCAAGCAGCCGCAACTGCCGGACGCCGAACTGCACGCCATGATCCCGGGGCCGGACTTTGCCGGCGGTGGCCAGATCATCACGCCCGCAGCCGACATTGCGCAAATCTACGGCGGTGGCCGTGGCTCGCTGAAGGTGCGCGCGCGTTGGACGTTCGAAGAAATGGCGCGCGGCCAATGGCAACTGGTGATCACGGAACTGCCGCCGGGCACCTCGGGCCAGAAGGTGCTGGAAGAGATCGAGGAAATCACCAACCCCAAGATCAAGTCCGGCAAGAAGAGCCTGACGCCCGAACAAACTCAGGCCAAGGCGGTGATGCTGAACCTGCTGGACGCCGTACGCGACGAATCCGGCAAGGATGCGGCCGTGCGCCTGGTGTTTGAACCGAAGACCTCGCGCGTGGACCGTGACGAATTCGTCAACACGCTGCTGGCCCAGACCAGCATGGAAAGCAGCTCGTCGATCAACCTGGTGTGCATCGGCACCGACGGCCGTCCGCGCCAGAAGGGCCTGCGCGACATCCTGGTCGAATGGGTGGCGTTCCGCACCAATACCGTCGTGCGCCGCACGCGCTTCCGGCTGGACAAGGTCACCGACCGCATTCATGTGCTGGAAGGCCGCATGCTGGTCTACCTGAACGTCGATGAAGTCATCCAGACCATCCGCGAATCCGACGAGCCGCGCGCCGCGCTGATGGAACGCTTCAAGCTGTCCGAGCGCCAGGCGGAAGACATTCTGGAAATGCGCTTGCGCCAGTTGGCCCGTCTTGAAGGCTTCAAGATCGAGCAGGAACTGGCCGACAAGCGCAAGGATCAGATTTCGCTGCAGGAACTGCTGGACAATCCGACGACGCTCAAGCGCCTGCTGATCAAGGAAATCGAGGCCGACGCCAAGCAGTACGGCGACGACCGCCGCACCCTGATCGAAACGGCCGAACGCGCCGTGCTGGAAACCAAGGTGCTGGACGAACCGGTCACCGTGATCGTCTCGCAAAAGGGCTGGCTGCGCGCCCGCCAGGGCCATGGCCACGACGCTGCGCAATTCACCTTCAAGCAGGGCGATGACCTGTACGGCGCCTTCGAATGCCGCACCACCGACACCCTGATCGCCATGGGCGACAACGGCCGGGTGTATTCGGTGCCTGTCGCCGGGCTGCCGTCCGCGCGCGGCGATGGCCAGCCGGTTACGACCATGATCGATCTGGAATCGGGCACGCGCATCGTGCATACCATCGCGGCATCGCCAGACTCCCGCTGGCTGTTGGCTACGCGCGGCGGCTACGGCTTTGCGGCCAAGCTGTCCGACATGGTCAGCCGCCAACGCGCTGGCAAGCAGTTCATCACACTGGAAGCTGGCGACGAAATGCTGCGCCCGGTGCCGCTGTTCGTGGGCGCCACGCAACTGGCCTTGCTGTCGGCTAAGGGCAAGTTCCTGGTGTTCGGCCTGGATGAATGCAAGTCCTTGTCGGGTGGCGGCCGCGGCACCATCCTGATGGGCCTGGATGCGTCCGACAAGCTGGATCAAACGGTGCCGATCGGCGCACGCGGCCTGCGCGCCACGGGCATTTACCGCAACAAGCTCACCGAGGACATCCTGGCGGGTGACGCCTTGGCGCCCTATGTGGGCAAGCGCGCGCGCAAGGGCCGTCAACTGGATGTGCGACCCAAGCAGCCGGTGCTGTCGCCGGTATTGGGGTAGGGCAGGCGCGGGGGGGCGCGGCGAAGCCTCGCCCCTCTTGCTAAAAGGCTTCCACGTCATGGACATATCCACGCACCCAGGGCTCGCGCCGCCCTCATCGGGGCGCCTGGCGCATGTGGACGCGCTGCGCGGCTTTGCGCTCTTTGGCATCCTGATCGTGAATATCGGCGTGTTCTCGTCGCCGTTCTATGGCGCGGGCGTGGCCGACCCCGTCTATTCGCGTCCGTTGGATCTGGGCGTGCGCTGGCTTATCGCTTGGCTCTTCGAGACCAAGTTCTACCTGCTGTTCTCGTTTCTGTTCGGGTACAGCTTCACCTTGCAGATGGCGGCGGCCGAGCGCGGCCAAGTCGCCTTTGCGCCGCGATTCCTGCGTCGCCTGGCCGGGCTGGCCGTGTTGGGCTTGGCGCACGCCGTGCTGTTCTACCAGGGCGACATTCTGGTGACCTATGCGCTGCTGGGACTGGGCTTGCTGGGATGCCGGTCCATGGCGCCGCAACGCGCATTGCATGTGGCGTTGTGGCTGATCGTGCTGACGGCGTCGGTGTGGGCGCTGCTGGGTTGGCTCAGCTTCCTGGACCCCGTGCCAGCGGGCTATCTGGCGCAATACAAGGCGCAGGCGCTGGCGGCCATCGAGGCCTATCGCGGCGACATCGGCACTACGATCGCGCAGCACATCCATGAACTGACCACCTCCGTCTGGTTCATGGTCTTGTTCGTGCAAGGCCCGTTCGTCTTTGCCATGTTCCTGGTCGGCTACGCGCTGGGCCGGCGCAATGCGTTGGCGGACCCCTGGGCGCGGCCGGGCGTGTTGTGGCTGGTGTGTGCGCTGGGCCTGCTACCCGGCCTGGCCGGATCGGCGCTGTACGCTACGTCGTCCCTGCCATTTGCCGGCGCGGCCTGGGAGCTGCCCGGGCTGGCCGCTGACCTCTTGACGGCGCCGTTGCTCAGCATGTCGTATGCGGCTCTTTTCTTGCTGGCGCTGCGCACGCGGGTGCTTGGGCGCGCGTTGATGTGGATGGCGCCCGCCGGGCGGATGGCGCTAAGCAACTACCTGATGCAGTCCGTCATCTGCGCCTTTCTGTTCACCGGCTGGGGCCTGCGCCTGTTCGCATCGGTGTCGCCCCTGGCGACCGTCGGCATCGCGGTGGCGATCTTCGCGGCGCAGTTGCCATGGTCCGCATGGTGGTTGCGGCACCATGCCTACGGGCCGGTGGAATGGTTGCTGCGCGCGCTGACCATCGGGGCCTTGCCGCCCTGGCGGCGGACCCCCGCAGGCTGATAACAAGGCCAGCCGTGACCACACGCGCAGGCTGATCGCACAGGCAGCTTGATCACACCGCACGGGCGCGCAAGCGGCCCACCGCCGCGCCGCCATCGCGCCGGCGCTGCCGCATCCACAGGGCCGCCAGCAACAACACCGCCGGCAGGTAGACCCAGTAATCCGACCAGCGCCGCGGGTTCGGCGCCTTCACTTCGACGACGTCCCAGCCTTGTTCCCAGCCGGAACGTTGAGTGCGGCTGCCAAAGCGCACGCCGCCAATCTGGGTTTGGTCGCCCAGGCTCATCAGCGTCAGCCCGGCTTCCGCCAGACGGCGGCGGCCCGCGTCGGGCGCGTCGGCCCCTGTCTTCAGAGCGGGCAACGCCACCGCGACCGTCTTGGTCAGTTCATCGCCCTCCAGATTGATGCCGCGCAGTACCACGGTCAGGCGGCCGTTGTCGGGCATGGCGGCGGCAATCGCCTGCATCTCGGTGGCCGGGCGGCTTTCGTACTGCGGCGCGAAGTGGTCCATGAACCAGTCGGGGCGGAACAGCATGAAGGTGACCAGCAGCAGCACGCCCACTTCGGCCCACGTGCAGCGCGTGCGGAACCACCGCATGGTGGCCGCGGCGAACGTCAGCGACGCCAAGGTGGCGCCTGCCACCACCAGCGCCAGTTCCCAGCCGTAGTTGACGTCGATCAACAGTAGCGCGGGGTTGAACACGAACATGAACGGCAGGATGGCGGTGCGCGCGGCGTAGGTCACGCCCTGGATGCCGGTCTTGATCGGGTCTTCGCCAGAGATGGCCGCGGCGGCAAAGGTTGCCAAGCCCACGGGTGGGGTGATGTCGGCCATGATGCCGTAATAGAACACGAACATGTGCACGGCAATCAGCGGGATCACCAGGCCGCTTTGAGCGCCCAACTCCACCACGACGGGCGCCATCAGCGTTGCCATCAGGATGTAGTTGGCCGTGGTGGGCATGCCCAGCCCCAACACCAGGCAGACCAGCGCGGTGAAGACCAGCATCAACAGCACATTGCCCATCGACACCAGCTCCACGAAGGCAGTCATGCGCAGGCCCAGGCCGGTCAACGTGATGGCGCCCACGATCAGGCCGGCGGTGCCGCAGGCAATCGCGATGCCGATCATGTTGCGCGCGCCGTCCTGCAGGCCGCCGATGGCGTCGTGCCAACCTTGCCGCCAAGCAGGAGCCGCGTCCTGTTTGCGGAACCGGGCGATCAGCGGCCGTTGCGTGACCATCTGGAACAGCATGGCCATGGCGGCCCAAAAGGCCGATAGCCCGGCGGACAGCTCTTCCACGCTCAGGCACCACACAAGAATGCCGATGGGGATCAGGAAATACAGCCCCGCGCGTACCGTGGGCCAGGGCTGCGGGCGCACGGGGTGATTGATGTCGATGTCTTGCGGCAGGTCGGGATGGGCGGCAGCAATGCGCAGCAGCCACACGTACAGCGCTGCCAGCAGCGCCAGCAACACCCAGATGGCGGCCGCGCCCGTCACGGCCTGTACGCCGGTACCTATCCAGTAAGCCGCGCCCATCACCAGCAGCGTGCCGCTGATGCCCATGCCCCAGCCCGCCAGCTTTTGCAGCGGTGTGCGCGACGGGCCTGCCGCCATCATGGGCTGGATGCCCAGCTTCAGCGCTTCCAGATGGACGATGTAGAACAGCGCAATGTACGAAATCGACGCGGGCAAAAGGGCGTGGCGGATGATGTCGGTGTACGGAATTCCCACGTACTCGATCATCAGGAACGCCGCCGCGCCCATCACGGGCGGCATGATCTGGCCGTTGACCGAAGACGCCGTCTCAATCGCGCCCGCCCGCACGCCGCCGTATCCGGCCTTCTTCATGAGCGGAATGGTGAAGATGCCGCCGGTGACCACATTGGCCACCGACGATGCGGACACCAGCCCGTTCACGGCCGAGGACATCACCGCCACCTTGGCCGGCCCGCCGCGCAGGTGGCCCAGCAGCGCGAACGAGACCTGCATCATGTAGTTGCCCGCGCCGCACTTGTCCAGCAACGAACCGAGCAGCACGAAGATGAAGATGTAGGACACGGATACGCCCAGCGCCACGCCATACACGCCTTCTGTGGTCAGCCACATGTGTGACATCAGGCGTTCCAGCGACGCCCCTCGGTGCGCCAGCACGTCGGGCAGCCAGGGGCCGGCCAGCGCGTAGGCCACGAACACCAGGCCCAGCACGGTCATGGGCAGGCCAAGCGCGCGGCGCGTCACTTCCAGCAGCAGCGCCAGGCCCACGACGGCGGTGCCCACGTCCATGGGCGTGGGCTGGCCGGGGCGGCCCGCCAGTTCGTTATAGAAAACATAGAGATAGCTGCCGCAAAAGCCAGCCGCCAAGGCCAGCACCCAGTCAAACCAGGGCATGCGGTCACGCGGTGAGCGTTTGCGGGCCGGGTAGGCCAGATACCCCAGGAACATGGCCACGCCCAGATGCAGGGCGCGCGCTTCGGTGTCGTTGAAGATGCCCCAGTTGAACGAGAAAGGCAGCGGCGATGCGTACCAGAGCTGGAAGAACGACCACGCCAGCGCGCCCGCGGCCAACGTGGCGCCGGCGATCCCGCCCGCGTTGCGGCCGCCGCGGTCGACATCAGCGACAAGCTGTTCCAGGTCTGGGGCCGACGTGTGCGGCGCTTTGGTCATGAATTTCCCCTACGTGTCATGGCGCGCGTCGCCTGGGCGGCGCGCGCTGATTCCCGGCGCGCGGCCATCGCACGCCGGCAAGGCCTTGAAGTGGGCCTGTCATCAAGCAGGCTGCTTCTTAAAGCAGCCCTTTTTCCTTGAAGTACTTTTCAGCGCCCGGATGCAAGGGGGCCGACAAGCCGTTCTTCACCATGTCGGCGGGCTTCAGGTTGGCGAATGCCGGATGCAGTTTCTTGAAGTCGTCGAAGTTGTCGAACACCGCCTTGACCACGGTGTAGACGGTGGCATTCGGCACGTCGGCCGACGTCACAAACGTGGCGGTTACGCCGTACGTCTTGGTCTCGTTGGGGTTGTTCGGATACAGGCCGCCCGGAATGGTGGCGTAGGCGTAGTAGGGGTACTTCTTGACCAGCGTGTCCACCGCCGGGCCGGTCAGTGACACCAGTTTCGCGCCGCAACTGGTGGTGGGGTCCTGGATGTTTGCCGAAGGGTGGCCGACGCCGTAGAAGAAGCCGTCGATCTTGCCATCGCAAACCGCCGAGCCGTGCTCGTCCGGGCGCAATTCCGACGCCAGCGCAAAGTCCTTCATCGTCCAGCCCATCGTGGCCAGCAGTTCTTCCATCGACGCGCGCGTGCCAGAGCCCGGGTTGCCGACGTTGAAGCGCTTGCCCTTCAGGTCTTCAAAGGTCTTGATGTTCGCGTCCTTGCGCGTCACGACCGTGAACGGTTCGGGGTGGATCGAAAATACCGAGCGCAGCTTGGTGAACGGGCCCGCCTGCTTGAACTGCCCTTCGCCGTTGTAGGCATTGAAGCCGACGTCGGACTGCACGACGCCCAGATCCAGTTCGCCGGCCTTGATGGTGTTGGCGTTGAAGACCGATCCCCCGGTGGATTCAACCGAACAACGGATGCCATGCGAGGCCCGGTCCTTGTTCACCAGGCGGCAGATGGCGCCGCCCGCGGCGTAGTAGACGCCCGTGACGCCTCCCGTGCCGATACTGACGAACTTCTGTTGGGCGGCGGCGGGTGCCGGCGCCGTGGACAGCAAAGCCGTGGCAAGGCCCGCCGCGGCGAGCGTCCAGGCGTTGCGATGGCCCAATGGGTGTTTGACGGACGTGGTCATGCAAACTCCTTATGGGGTTTTTCCCCGTGAATTACCGGTCTTGGCCGGCGGTTAATGTGCCCCGCGCGCTTGTCCGATGGCGGCGTCGATGGCGCCTGCCAGGCGTTGCGTCAATTGATCAAGTTCGTCGTCGGAAATGATGAAGGGCGGCGCCAGCAGTACGTGGTCGCCCTGGCGGCCATCAATGGTGCCGCCCATCGGGTAGACCATCAGGCCCTGCGCCATGGCTTCGCGCTTGATGCGCGCATGCAGCGTCAGGGCCGGGTCGAAGGTCTGCTTGGTGGCCCGGTCCTGCACCAGCTCGATACCCATGAACAGCCCGCGTCCGCGGATGTCGCCCACATGCGGGTGCGCGCCCAGCGTTTGTTCCAGCCGCTGCCGCAAGCCCGCGCCTTGCTCGCGCACGCGCTCCAGCAGCTTGTCGCGGCGTATCACGTCCTGCACGGCAAGCGAGGCGGCGCAGGCAATGGCGTGGCCCAGGTAGGTGTGGCCGTGCTGAAAGAAGCCGCTGCCCTGCTGCATGGCGTCCACGATGCGCCGCTGCGCCATGACGGCGCCAATGGGCTGATAGCCGCCGCCCAGGCCTTTGGCGATGGTGATCAGGTCGGGCACGATGCCTTCTTGCTCTACCGCGTAGAGCGTGCCGGTGCGCCCCATGCCGCACATCACTTCGTCGGCGATCAGCAGCACCCCATGGCGGTCGCAGATTTCCCGCACGCGCCGGAAGTAACCCGGAACCGCCGTGACGGCGCCGGACGTCGCACCCACCACCGGTTCGGCCACGAAGGCCATCACGGTGTCCGGGCCGAGCCTTTCAAAGGTTTCCTCCAGTTCAAGCGCCAGGCGCTCGCCGTACTGTTCAGCGCTTTCACCGGCTTGCTGATCGCGATAGGCATAGCAGGGTGAGACGTGTTCGACGTCGATCAGCAAAGGCGCGAATTGCGCCCGACGCCAGGCGTTGCCGCCCACCGCCAGCGCGCCCAGCGTGTTGCCGTGGTAGCTCTGGCGGCGCGCCACGATATGGCGGCGCTGTGCTTGGCCGATTTCAACGAAGTACTGGCGCGCCATCTTCAAGGCGGCCTCGACCGCTTCGGATCCGCCCGACACGAAATATGCGTGCGAGATGCCTGCCGGCGCATCGGCCACCAAGCGCTCGGCCAGGCGTTCGGCGACCTCGGTCGTGAAGAAGCTGGTGTGGGCATAGGCCAGCGCGTCAATCTGGGCATGCATGGCGGCCTGGACGTCGGGATGGTTGTGTCCCAGGCAGGACACCGCCGCGCCGCCTGAGCCGTCAAGGTAGGCGCGACCGGCGCTGTCGTGGACCCACACGCCCTGGCCGCGTACGGCGACAGGCGGGGTCTGGCGTAGGGAGCGATGCAGGACGTGTGTGTGGCTCATGGGAATTCCGAGATGCGTGAAGGGACGTTAGGGCAAGGCAAGCGTGGTCAGGCGGGCCGCCGCGAGGCCGGCGCACTCCAATAGACCTTGTCGGCGTGCAGGCGCTCTTCGACTTCGGTCAGGCGGTTCAGTACGTCGGCGCCGCCACGGGCGGTCAGGCGGGCAATCAGGTGCTCGGCCAGGCCCAAGAGGCCGGCGGTGGTATGGAAGAACGAGCCGGGGCCCTGGCGCGCGGGCTGGGCTCGGACGCCGTCGCGGTCAGGAGGGGCGAACCGCAGCGTGTGGCGGGCTTCCACCGCCAAGGGCGACAGCGGGTCGTCGGTCAGCGCAATCAGCGCGACGCCGCGCTTCGCGGCCTGGCGGGCCAGTTGCACGGTGACGGTGGGGTAGGGGGCTTGGGAAATGACGATCAGCGCGTCGCCAGCGTCCAGGTTGTCGGCCTGCTCGGCGGGCGCCCCGCCCAAGCCATCAATCAGCACGCTGTTGCGGCGTACCAGTTGGTAGGCATAGCGCATCTGGAAGGCAATCCCAAACGCCGAACGGGTCCCCAGGAAACCGACCTGGCGCGCGTTCAGCAGGGTCTGGACCGCTGCATCAAATGCCGCGGCCGGATTCAGCGCGCACACCGAACTCACGGCCTGTATCTGGTAGTCCGTCAACACGTCATGGCCGGGAGCGGTGGGGTTGCTGGCGGGGACGCCCGCGGCAGCCTGTAAGGCGGCAGCTCGGTCTCGCAGACCGGGTTTGCCCTGACTCTGGCCGGCAAGGGCTTGTTGAAAAGGCTGACGAAATGCTTCATAGCTGGCATAGCCCAAGGCCCGCGCCAGCCGCAACATGGTCGCGGGCGCCACGCCCAGCGCCTGCGCCTGCCGCCGCATGGACCATAGGCCGACCTCTGCGGGATGCGCCACCACCCAATGGGCCGCGCGTTGCAATTCCGGGGGCAGATCCTCCAGCTTTTCTTGCAGAGTCGGGATCAGGTGGGAAGGCAGGGACATGGGGCGCATCGCCAAGCAAAAAACAAATGATATCTCTGAATATTTTTATAAAACATATGTTTTTTATTGGGAGTTTCCACTAGGGGTGGAGCGCGACGCCAAGCCCTTGATGCAACGGCATTAAGTCCAGTAATCCTGCTGCCATCTTCTGCAATTACGTGTTCATTTATTTACATCAGGCCTCCGATTTTTGTTTGACTCGAATAGATTGGGCGCATATGATTCGTGTAGAAATGAATTTGACCGAACCCTTTTCTTCCATGACCAACCCCGTGAACACTGATTCCACCCAGCAGTACGATCTGCGCATTTTGCGAGCCCTGCGCCGTATTACGCGATCGATCGCACTGCACTCGCGTCAGTTGTCCGCGGTCAGCCATATCACCGCGCCGCAGTTGATGTGCTTGCGCACGGTGATGGCCAACGGCCCGATGACGGCCACGGCCATCAGCCGCGAAATGCACGTGAGCCCCAGCACGGTGGTCGGCATTCTGGATCGTCTGGAAGACAAGGGTTTGATCCGCCGTGAACGCGGCCGCGAAGATCGCCGCATTGTTTTCGTCACCGCTACCGACGCGGGACGCGAACTGGCGCAAGGCGCACCATCGCCTTTGCAGAAACATTTGGCCGACGCATTGAACGCGTTGCCCGAACTTGAACAGGCCACCATCACGCTGTCGCTGGAACGCATCGTGGCGCTGATGGAGCAAGAGGGCCAGGCAGTCGCCGCGGAACCGCTCGGCGATGTTTCGTCGCCCATCCTAGAAGTGCCCACGGGCGGGGCACCCCCAGAATCAGGAATCGTTGCATGAAGAAAAACGAACTGGATACACCTACTCTCTCAAGTGCCGTGGCGCCGGCGGTTCGCGCGCAGACCCATACGATGCGTCTGCCCACCCGCAAAGACGGCGCCGCCATTCACCACCTCATTTCCGAGTGCCCGCCACTCGACCTGAATTCCCTCTACGCCTACTTGCTCCTTGGTGAGCATTTCAGCGACACCTGCGTCCTTGCCGAAAGTGCCGGCGGACGTATCGACGGTTTTATCTCCGCTTACGTGATCCCGACCCGACCCGACGTGTTGTTCGTCTGGCAGGTTGCGGTGCACGCCCGCGCACGCGGCCATCGCTTGGGCCGCGCCATGCTTCGCGAACTCCTGCAACGCAAGGGGCTCGAGCATGTTCGATATCTTGAAACCACAGTGGGGCCTGACAACCAGGCATCGCGCCGCAGCTTTACCGGCCTGGCCGGCGAACTGGGCGCTCACGTTTCCGAGCAGCCGTTCTTCGACCGGCAATTGTTTGGCGGCGCGGACCATGACGACGAGATGTTGTTGAGGATAGGCCCGTTCGCATTGCCCGCCCCTTAGGGCGAGCAACCCCAGCGGACTTATCGAAATACCGGGATGGCAGTACCTATCCGAATGCGTTTAATGCATCCGGAGGGATCGTGCCGTCTATTCAACTTATTAGATGAAAAGGGAGGATTACTCATGGACTTGAAGATCTTTGACCGGATGGAATCAGAGGTGCGGGGCTACATTCGGTCGTTCCCCGTGATATTCAGCCAGGCCAGAGGCTCGACGCTGATCGATGAGGAAGGCACCGAGTACATCGACTTCTTCAGCGGCGCCGGCACGCTGAACTATGGCCACAACAATCCTGTTCTCAAGGAAAAGCTGCTGGAGTATGTGCAGGCGGACGGCGTCGTCCACGGCCTGGACATGGCGACCAGCGCGAAGAAGCGTTTCCTGGAGACGGTGGATCGCGTGCTGCTCAAGCCGCGCAACTGGCAATACACGCTGCAATTCACCGGCCCCACCGGCACCAATGCCGTGGAAGCCGCGCTGAAGATCGCGCGCCAGGTCAAGGGCCGTTCCAACGTAATTTCGTTCACGCACGGCTTTCACGGCGTCAGCGGCGGTTCGTTGGCGGTGACCGCCAACATGAAGTTCCGCGAGGCCTCGGGCTATGCGCTGGGCAACACCACGTTCATGCCTTATGACGGCTACTTCGGCCCTGACGTGGACACCATGGCGTACCTGGAGCGCATGCTGGAAGATCCCAGCAGCGGCATGGACAAGCCGGCCGCCGTCATCGTGGAAACGGTGCAGGGCGAAGGTGGCGTCAACGTCGCGACGCTGCGCTGGCTGAAAGAGCTGGAAAAGCTGTGCAAACGCCACGACATGCTGCTGATCGTGGATGACATTCAGGTGGGCTGCGGCCGTACTGGCACGTTCTTCAGCTTCGAGGCCGCCGGCATCCGCCCGGACATCATCACGCTGTCGAAGTCGCTGTCGGGCTTTGGCCTGCCGATGTCGCTGGTACTGATGAAGCCCGAGCTGGATATCTGGAAGCCGGGCGCCCACAGCGGTACGTTCCGCGGCAACAACCTGGCGTTCGTCACGGCGACGCAGGCGCTGGAAACCTATTGGGCCAACACCGCCTTCACCGCCGACATCCAGCGCAAAGAGCGCCTGGTGCGCGACTGGCTGGAAAACCTGGTCCACAGCTATCCCAACGCCGGCCTGTCGGTGCGCGGCCGCGGCCTGATCCAGGGCTTGGTGTGCAACACCACCCCCGCGCTGGCCAACCGCATCGCGCAGCAGGCGTTCAAGAAGGGCGTCGTCATCGAGACCTCGGGCGCGCATGACGAAGTGCTCAAGCTGCTGCCGGCGCTGACGATCGAGGAAGAACTGTTGAGCAAGGGCCTGGACGTCATCGAAGCCAGCGTGGCTGAAGCGCTGAGCGAAGAAGGGCAGTCTGCCCGCATTCTGAAATTTGGAGGAAAACGTCAATGATCGTACGTAATGTCAAAGATGTCATCGGCACTGCCGACGAAGTCCGCACCGATACCTGGGTCAGCCGCCGCGTGCTGCTGAAGAAGGACGGCATGGGTTTTTCCTTCCACGAGACCACCATTTTCCCGGGCGGCCGCACTCACATTCACTACAAGAACCATCTTGAAGCGGTGTGGTGCATTGAAGGCGACGGCTCGATCGAAACCATTGCCGATGGCAAGAAGTACGACCTGGGCCCCGGCGTGGTCTACGCCCTGAACGAAAACGACGAGCACTGGCTGTGCGGTGGCAAAGAGCCGCTGCGCGTCATCTGCGTCTTCAATCCGCCGCTGACCGGCCAGGAAGTGCATGACAAAGAAGGCGTCTACGCCTTGCCTGACGCCGAAGCCAAAGCGGCTTGATAACAAGGAGGTTCGCATGATCTCACCTGCAAAGGATCCGTACGCCTCGCGTACGGACCGAGGTTCCGCCATCATCGCCCGCCAGGATCCGGTGGTTTACGAAGACGGCAAATACGCTGACGCCTTGTCCGGCGAACAAGTTGGGCAATACGAGCGCGACGGCTTCCTCTTGCTGGAAAACCTCTTCTCGGAAGAGGAAGTCCGTGCGTTGTCCACCGAGGTCGAACGCATGACGCGCGACCCGTCGATCATCCGGCGTGAGGAGTCCATCACCGAACCGGGCAGCAATGCCGTGCGTTCGATTTTCATGGTCCATGTGTTGAACCCCGTGCTGTCGCGCCTGGTGCGCGACCCGCGGCTGGTCAACGTGGCGCGCCAGATCCTCGGGTCCGAGGTGTACATCCACCAATCGCGCGCCAACATGAAGCCGGGCTTCAAGGGTAAGGAGTTCTATTGGCATTCGGACTTCGAAACGTGGCACGTCGAGGACGGCATGCCTTCCATGCGCGCGTTGAGTTGCTCGGTGCTGCTGACCGACAACAACGAGTGCAACGGCCCCTTGATGTTGGTGCCGGGTTCGCATCGCCAGTTCATCTCGTGCGTGGGTGAAACGCCCAATGAGCACTACAAGCAATCGCTGAAAAAGCAGGAATATGGGGTCCCTGACCCGGTCAGCCTGCAATTGCTGGTAGAGCAGGGCGGCATCCGCTCGATGACGGCCAAGGCGGGTTCCGTGGTGTTTTTCGACTGCAACACCATGCACGGCTCGAACAGCAACATCTCGCCGTGGCCGCGGGCCAATGTCTTCATGGTCTACAACAGCATGGAGAACACCCTGAACCCGCCCAAGTACGGCCTGACGCCGCGCCCCGAGCATATTGCGACGCGCAAGGGGTTCAAGGCGGTCACGCCGCTGGATACCTTGAAGCTGGTGGGCGGTTAAGCCCCGCCGCGTTCAGCCCAACGCCGTGCATTGACGGGCTGAACACGCCACACCGAAACCCGGGCCTTGCCCGGGTTTTTTCATGGCCGTCGGGCAGGCGAAAAATCGGCCGATGAAGGCCGGGCTCTCTGCTATTCTTGCGCGGATTCCCCTTACGCCCAACCGATGCCGCCATGTCCGCCCGTATCCTGAGCTTGCATATCTACCCGATCAAATCCTGCGCCGGCATCGACCTGGCGGAGTCGCCCATCGACCGGGCCGGCCTGGCGCATGACCGCCGCTGGATGCTGATCGGCGCCGACGGTCAGTTCATGACGCAACGTCAGTGGCCGGCGATGGCCCTGATTCGCACGGCGCTGACCTCCAGCGCGCTGCGTGTCAGCGCGCCCGGCATGTCCGATCTGGACGTGCCTTTGGATGGGTCGGGTTTGGAACCCGGCGCCCAAACCGTGGCGGTCTGGAGCGACACCATTTCTGCCCAGCAAGAAAGTGCCGAGGTCGGGAAATGGTTTTCCGAATTCCTAAAAACGCCGTGCCGGCTCCTCAAGGTGGACCGCGCCGCCGCGCGCAACGCCAAGCCCGACTGGGTCTCGCGCTGGGTAGACGCGCATCCCGACCTGGCCGACGCTTTCGTGGGCGAACACCATTTCGGCTTTGCGGACGGCTTCCCGTTGTTGATCGCCAATCAGGCGTCGCTGGATGACCTGAACGCGCGTCTGCAAGCCAAGGGCGTGGCGCCGGTGCCCATGGACCGTTTCCGCCCCAACATCGTTGTGGGGGGCGAATGGGAACCGTTCGAGGAAGACCATACGGCCATGATCACGGCGGCTGGCGTCAGGATGGCTTTCGTCAAACCATGCACCCGCTGCTCGATTCCGGATATTGACCAGCGCACCGCGCAGCAGCACGACGAGCCCGGGCGTACGTTGGCGGGCTATCGCAATCTTGAAATCGGGGTGGTGTTTGGCCAGAACGCCATTCTGGATGCGCCGGCTGGCGGGCGCCTGAAGGTGGGCGACGCGGTCGAGATCGAACTGGATTTCTGACCGGTCGCCGGGCTGGGGGTGGGTCTGAAGCCGGTTAGGCCGAAGACAGCTTCAAGCCTATCAAGCCCAGCACGATCAACGCCACGCTGACGATACGCATCCAACTGGTGGATTCGCCGAACAGCACGATACCGGCCACAAAAGCGCCCACGGTGCCTATGCCCACCCATACGGCATAGGCGGTGCCCAGCGGCAGGGTTTTCATGGCCACGGCCAGTAGCCAGACGCTGATGGCCATGCCGCCCGCGGTAATCAGGGATGGCCAGAGGCGGGTGAAGCCATGGGTGTATTTCAGGCCCACGGCCCAGACGATTTCGAACAGGCCCGCGAGCACCAGGATGATCCAGGTCATTGACGACTCCTCTTGTTGCGCTGCCGGCATTGCACCGGCAATAAGGGGTCGTCCCCGGATAAAAAACACCGGTCGTTTGACCGTGCGCGGCAACGGGCCGTCCCGCTGCGGCAAAAATTATAGAATACCGGCTTCCAACGGCAAAACCGGATGCCGGGTATCACCTTAGCTACACGTCGCGGACCGGACCGCGATCCAGGAAATTTTCATCATGCAACGCATCATGCTGCGGGCAAAGCTACACCGCGTCACGGTCACCGAAGCCGACCTTCATTACGAAGGCTCT
This sequence comes from Achromobacter spanius, assembly GCF_003994415.1. Taxonomy (NCBI): domain Bacteria; kingdom Pseudomonadati; phylum Pseudomonadota; class Betaproteobacteria; order Burkholderiales; family Alcaligenaceae; genus Achromobacter; species Achromobacter spanius. The sequence goes on from NZ_CP034689.1 coordinate 2,146,100, forward strand.
TGCGGCATCGACGAAGACCTGCTGGACGCTGCCGGCATGCGCGAGTTCGAACGCATCGAACTCTACAACGTCACCAACGGCGAACGTTTCGACACCTACATCATCAAGGCGGCCCGCGGCAGCGGCGCCATCTCATTGAACGGCGCCGCGGCGCGCCGGGCGCAGGTGGGTGATCTGTTGATCATCTGCACCTACGGCCCGATGTCCGAAGAAGATTCCGCTACCCACAAGCCGCAAGTGGTGTTGGTGGACGACGCGAATCGCGTCAAGGAAATACGCAAGTTTCCGGCCTGACGCCGGCCCGAGCGCAGCGTCATCCTGGCCCAGCCGGCTGGCGTTCCCGTCAACTCTGAACCGTTTCATCATGAGCTTCCAGGTCATCATCCAACCCAGCAAGCATCAATTCCCGGTCGAGCCCGGCCAGACCGTGCTAGACGGCGCCTTGGCGGCGGGCATCGTGCTGCCCTATAGCTGTCGCAACGGCGCGTGCTCCACCTGCAAGGGCAAAGTGGTGTCCGGGGAGTTCGACGCGGGGCAATATCCGGCCCAGATCCTGTCGCCGGAAGAACTGGCCGACGGCTACACGCTGTTTTGCCAGGCGCGTCCGGAATCGGACATGGTGGTTGAGTCCACCGAAGTCCGCCTGGCCAGCGACATCCAGATCCGCAAGCTGCCATCGCGCGTGCAGACGCTGGAGCGCGTGGCTCCGGACGTTACGGTGATCAAGCTGCAACTGCCGGCTTCCGAACAGTTCCGTTATTACGCGGGGCAGTACATCGAGGTCATTCTCAAGGATGGCCGCCGCCGCAGCTATTCCATGGCCGGCGCGCCGCATACCGGCAGCCCGCTGGAACTGCATATCCGGCACATGCCGGGTGGCTTGTTCACCGACCACGTGTTCGGCGCCGGCGAAACGCAGATGAAAGAACGCGAGATCCTGCGGCTGGAAGGGCCGTTCGGCTCTTTCTTCCTGCGCGAAGACAGCAACAAACCTATCGTGTTGCTGGCCAGCGGCACGGGTTTCGCGCCGGTGAAGGCCATCGTCGAACACATGATCCACAAGAACATCAGTCGTCCGGTCACGCTGTATTGGGGCGGCCGTCGCCCGCAAGACCTGTACATGGACGCGCTGGCGCAGTCCTGGTCCGGCTTGTTGCCGAACTTCAGCTATGTGCCGGTCGTGTCCAACGCCGTGCCGGAAGACGGCTGGACCGGTCGCACCGGCTTTGTCCACGAAGCCGTCATGCACGACATCGCTGACTTGTCCGGCCATCAGGTCTATGCCTGCGGCACGCCGTTGATGGTGGATGCCGCCCGCCGCGAATTCAGCGTGCAGAATGGCCTGCCGCCGGAAGAGTTCTACGCGGATGCATTCACGTCCGAGGCCGACCTGGCGAAAGCCGCGTCGTAACCAGACGGCACGAGCCACGGGGGGCGAATTCACAGGCTGAAAAGCTTGGTGACTTCCGCCCCTTTTTTATACGTAGGCGTAGGCAAATCGGCAGGGTAAACTGCCTTGGCAGCGGCTTGCCAAGGGGGCGGACATCGGGTCCGTGGCCGATTTGGCACGCAAGGAGCAATGCGGGCATGAAAGTAGCGGTATTGGGTAGCGGCATCATCGGAATCTCCAGCGCCTGGTGGCTGACTCAGGCCGGCCACGACGTCGTGGTCATTGATCGCTGCACCGGTCCCGCCCAGGAAACCAGCCTGGCCAACGGCGCGCAGATTTCGGTGTCCTATGCCGAACCCTGGGCCAATCCCCAAGCCCCGTTCAAACTGCTCAAATGGATGTTCCAGGACAATGCGCCGCTGCTGTTCCGGCCGCAGCTTGACTGGCGCCAATGGATGTGGGGGCTTTCCTTCCTGCGCGAATGCCTGCCGAGCCGCCTGGCGCCGAACATCCGCGCCATGGTCCGCATGGCCGAATACAGCCGGGCCACCCTGCGCAGCATGCGCGCAGAAATGGGTATCGAATACGACCACCTTGAGCGCGGCATCCTGAATTTCTATCGCGATCCCCACGAATTCGAAACCTCGCAACGGGCCGCTGGCCTGATGCGTGATTTCGGCGTTGAACGCCGCGTGGTCACGGCTGACGAAGTCATTGCCATCGAGCCGGCGCTGGCCCCGCACAGGAAAACCATCGTCGGCGGCGACTACACGCCCGAAGACGAAAGCGGCGACGTCCATTTGTTCACGGTCGCGCTGGCCGAGCGTTGCGCCCAGGCGGGCGTTGAATTCCGCTACAGTACGCGGGTCACCCGCTTGCTGACCCAGGGCGGCGCGGTGCAAGGCATTGAAATCATTGAACCTGATGGCCGCTATGGCGCTGTCTCCGCCGACGCCTACGTCGTGGCGATGGGCAGTTTCAGCCCCAATCTGCTGCGGCCCTTGGGCATCCCCTGCAACGTCTACCCGGCCAAGGGCTATTCGGCGACGTTTCCGGTCATCAAGCCGGAAGCCGCGCCCATGGTCAGCCTGACGGACAGCAGCCACAAAATCGTGTTCTCGCGCTTGGGCGACCGCCTGCGCATGGCAGGTACCGCAGAGCTGTCGGGATATTCCCGCGGCTTGAATACCGGCCGCTGCGAGGCCCTGACCCATCTGGCGCAAGAACTCTTTCCTGACGCGCTCGATTTCGATCGCGTCAGCTATTGGTCGGGCCTGCGCCCGTCCACACCTTCAAATGTGCCCATCATCGGCCGGACCCGCATCCCCAATTTGTATATCAATACGGGACACGGTACGCTCGGCTGGACGATGGGTGTTGGCTCAGGCCGGGCTTTGGCCGATCTGCTCAGCGGACGGCGGCCAGAACCGGAATTCCCTTTTCTTGGTCTGTGAACCTATGAAGAATCTGCAATTGGCGGGCGTTGCCCGCGCGATGTTCGCCAGCCGGCGTGCATGGGTATTCGGCGCCGCCATGGCGCTGGCGGGCGTGGCGCATGCCGCTCCCGTGGAAATCCAGGTCTGGCACGCCCTGTCGGACGCCAACAAGGCCGAGTTCGAAAAGCTGGCCAAGCAATACAACAAAGAGCAGGACCAAGTCAGCGTCAAGCTTCGTGGTTTCAAATCGCAAGATGCCTTGAATCTCGAAGCCGTATCGGCCGTCAAGGCCAAGAAGGCGCCGAATCTGCTGCAACTGACCGACAACCATTCACCGGAAGTCGTGGCGCAGCACAAGGCCATTCTGCCGATGTACGAACTGCTGGCCAAATACCCCATCAAGGACTTGAATTGGTTCGTGCCGGGCACCAGCAGCTTCACGCGCGACAGCAAGGGCCGCCTGCTGGCATTCCCCTGGATGGCCGAAGTGCCGGTGATGTTCTACAACACCGCTTCCTACAAAAAGGCCGGGCTGGACCCGAACAAGCCCGCCCGCACCTGGAGCGAGCTGCAAGCCGAACTGCTGAAGCTGCGCGACGTGGCCGACATCGACTGCCCCTACGCGTCGAGCGACCAGGTCACCGTGCACCTGGAGAACCTGGCCCCCATCAACGGCCAGCAGTTCACCAGCAACAACAATGGCCTGGACGCCATCACGAAGAAAAGCGCCGCGCCCGCGATGCAGTTCGACACGCTTTACATGCGCCATATTTCGTTGATGGTCAGCTGGAAGCGTTCGCTGCTGTTCATGGCGCACACCGGCGACGCTTCGGCCGACAAACTCTTCGCCAAGGGCGAGTGCGCCGTGCTGACTGCGAATTCCGGTGCGTTCGGCACGTTCGTGAACACCAAGTCGCTGTCGTTCGGCGTGGCGCCGCTGCCTTACTACGACCAGGCCACCAAGTCCGCCGGCCAGCCGTTTGTCAGCGGTTCGGCGCTGTGGGCGCTTGAAGGCCACCCGCAAGCCCAGGAGAAGGCCACCGCCCAGTTCCTCGCGTGGTTGTCCAAGCCGGTCGTCGCCGCTGAATGGCATCAACGCACGGGCTTCCTGCCGCTGACCGAAGCCGCGTTCCGCGCGTCCGACGTGTCGTTCTACAAGAGCATCCCGGGCGCACAGTCCGTGATCGCTTCGATGAGCAACCGTCCGGCCAGCAACAGCCGCGGCTTCCGCATGGCGAACTACACGCGCATCGAGCCAGTGTTGAATCAACAACTGAACGACGCTTTCGAAGGCAAGGTTCCGCCCGTGGCGGCCTTGAACAATGCCGCCTCGCAAGCACGCAGCATCGCCGCGCAGCGCTGATCTACCGCAGTGAATGGCAGCGGATACGCTGCCGGCCGCGCCCCTCGAAACCCGCTCCGGAAGGATCGGGTTTTTTTTCGTCCGTGCCCAGGCTCGTCGAGGGGGATCAATTCATCCATGCGTACATGCCAGTCTGGCGGCGCACCCGGCCGTCGTCCACCATGCCGTTCATGCGTACCGCTTCCGGTGCGCCTTTTGCTTGCGGTGAGGCATGGTTAGAATCTTCTTCCTGGCGGCAGGCCTGTCCTGCCTGGGGGCTTGCACTAGCTGGCCCGCCAATGGTGGCGCGGGTTCCGCTTGGCAAACCAGCGGGTCCGCCACACGCGGCTTCCGTTTTGATTGGCGCTTGTCGGGCGAACCGGCGGTGGCGCCCATGCAGGTCTTTGACGATGGCAAAGAGGTCTGGCTGCAATTCGCGCCGGGCCAGGCCTTGCCCGCGATATTCGGCCTGCGTGAAGGGCTTGAGCATCCGCTGCCGTATACCCGGCGCGAGCCTTACGCGGTGGTCGCGGGTTCATGGAGCGCACTGCGGTTTCGTGGGGGCAGGTTATCGGCCCGCGCTGAACGTGATGTTGACGCGTCCGTCATTCCCCCTGCATCTGCATCTGCATCTGAGTCTGCATCTGCATCAGCCTCCGCGCTGCCCGATGCCACGCCTTCGGTGGCCATCCCGCCGTCGGGCGTAGGCGAATTGGCTACCCGTGGGCCCTTGGGCAGCGCCGGTGGCGCCCCGGCAAGAGCGGCAACCGCCGAGGTTGATACGGCCGTTGACGGGGTTCCGACGCACACCGCGCCTGCCATGGCCGCTTCCGTGCCGCCGCTTTCCGGAGACGCCAGCGCACCGGCCCGCTTCTATCGCGCCGCGCCTCCCGACACCACCTTGCGCGCCGTGTTGGCGCGCTGGGCCGGCGATTCCGGTTGGACGTTTTATCCGCAGCACTGGGCCGTGGACGTTGATATCCCCCTGTCCGCTTCGGCTGAATTTTCCGGGGACTTCAAATCCGCCGTCCGTGAATTGCTTAGTGCAACTGAACTTGGCGATAAGCCCTTGCAGCCGTGTTTCTACGGGAACCAGGTGCTACGCGTGGTGCCCCTGGCCCAATCGTGTTCTCGCGCGGTCGTCATGCAAGGAGGTGGGGCATGAGCATTTTTCGCATGATCTGCGTTGTCGCAACCGGGGCGCTGGCGGGCTGTGTGGCGTCTCAACAAGCTGCGGATCTGAACCGCGCGGCGAAGGATCGTCTTGCCGTCGTCTCGGGCCGTCATCAAGCGTTTGCCGATGCGCTGTCCGACCGTCAGGCGCGCATTGCCGCGCAGGACGTGGCCGCGCCCTGGGTGGCCGGCGCGCCGCAGCCTTTGGCTCGCGAAGTGTCGTTGCCGTCCGCCTTGCGCGAAAACGTGCCGACCACGCTGATGCTCGCCGACGAAACCGACCTGTTTGCGCTCGCACAGCGCTTGGGCGCCGCCACCGGTATTCCAGTGCGCGTGCAACCGGAAGCCTTGCTTTCCATTGAACAGTTTCTGCCGCGCCTGGCCGTCACCGGAGGTCTGTCCCTGCCCGCACCCAACCGTATGGAGGTCCAAGACGGCCCTCTGCCGCTTGCCGACTTGCTCGACGCGCTTGCCGCGCGCTTCTCGGTGCATTGGCGGTATGTGCGCAACGCGCTGGAATTCTATCGAACCGAAACCCGGGTGTTCGATGTGCGTGCGCTGTCGCTTGCCAGCGCGGTCAATGTGAGGTTGGGCCGATCGGGCAGCGAAGACGGCGAGGGCTTTGAAAGCACTTCCAGCACCACCTTGTCGGCCAAGGAGCACAACGCCCTGGCGGTCCTGCGCGCAAGCATCGTGCCGTTTCTGACCCGTTCGGGCTTGGTCGCCGACGCCGTGGACGGGGCATCTTCAATTGTTGTCACCGATACGCCCGAAGCGCTGGAGCGCGTGGCGCACTTCCTGGAGCGCGAGAACAAGGCCATGACTCGCCGCGTGCGTCTCGTCTTCGAGGAAATCACCGTCATCGTCAAACAATCAGCGTCGGGCGGCCTGGACTGGAATGCGCTTTACGCCGCGGCGGGTTCGTCGGCGCGCTATGTCGTACCTGCCGCGGCCGCCTTGGGCGCGGGCACGCTGGAAGCCTCGGTAGGCAGGGGCCCGCTGCAAGGGTCGCAAGCCATTGTTTCCGCGCTCAGCACCATGGGCGCGATCGTTCGGCACAGCAAGGTCCCTGTGCTGACGTTGAACCGGCGGCCGGTCACCCACGCGGTCCGCACCACGTTCTCGTACATCGATCGTGTGCAAAGCACCGCCGTGCCAGGCACAACGTCGGGCGGCGCCAACGGATCGCTGCCCGCCGTGTCCATTACCCAGAAAGAAGAGACCGTGGGCTCGTTCCTGACGCTTGTGCCGGACATCCAGCAAGACGGCCAGATCTTGCTGTCTGTCGCTTACGACAACGCGGTCGCGCAACCCTTGAAAACCATCACCTTCGGCGAGCGCGGCAACCAGGTCCAGGTGCAGCAGATCACGATTGATGGCAATGGCACGGTGCAGCAGATTGAACTGCGTCCAGGGCAGCCCGTCATCCTGTCCGGCTTCGACCGCAGCACTGATCAACACAACCGTCAGCGTCTGGCGCCCGGCATGCCCCTGCTCGCGGGAGGGCAGGACAGCGCGGCGCAAGAGCGCGAGACCACATTGATGCTGGTGACGGCCCAGGTTGAAGAAGGGTTTTGAGGCGCCATGAAACGAGCTCCGGTTCCCTTCCTGTTTGAATGTCCCGGCACCAGCCACCAATTGGCGTTCGGCCTGCGGTGGTTGGCGCTGATCGGTTCCGACGTCCCAGCGTTGGCGCGCGCCCGCGGTCGCCGGCTTCGGGCCACGCATTTCATCGTGGGTGGATCACCCGCCACCATGGCGGGCTTTGGCCGCTTGCGTTCAACGTGGCGCAAGGGGCGGGGCAAAGGGGCGCGGCATCAGGGCAGTGCGCATATCCAGGCGGCGGCGCAACTTTATGCATTGTTGTATCCGTTGGGTGGGCATTGCCTGATCCACCTTCCTGGCGGTCGCTATTGGTTGGCCGCGGCACAAGATGGTGTGGTGCTGTCGCAGGCGGACCGCATATTCAATTCGCTGGATGATGCGGTGCAGGCCCAGGCGCGGCTACGTGAGCAGCGCCCAAACCTGGCTGAACACGATGCTGATGCGATATGGGCCGCATTATTGCGTGCCGTGAATCCAGGTGCTCGCATGGTGCCCCTGGCGTCACGCTGGGCGGGGGTGCCGTTTGCCCTGCGTCTGTTCCTGGTGTGCGTGGCGGTGTCGGCCCTTGCGCCACCGCTATGGCGCGCTGTGTCGTCCTACGCGCTTTCTGAGCAACGGGCCTCGCGGGCCGAAAAGAGCGTGCCGGCGGGTCAGCAAAACCCTTATCAATCGATGCTCGGCACCATGGCTGCACACGAGCCTCTTGAAGTTTCGCGGCTGCTGCGCAGTGTGGGCGAACTCCCGGTTCAGGTGGAGGGCTGGGCGCTGCGCCGGGCGCAATGTGATGCCCAAGCCAATGGGTGGCACTGCGCGGCGGTCTACGTGCGCGCACATCCCCAAGCCACGAACCGTCGGTTGCATGCCCGCCTTCCGGCAGGGTGGCGGGTGTCCTTCAAGCCATTGGACGAAGCCACCTTGACCTGGCGCGTTGAGTCACCGCCTGTCCCCTTGACCCGCTTGATGTTGCCCAGTGCATTGCATGTCGACACCGAGCTTGTCGCCCTATTGCAGCGCTTGCGGCCCGCCTTTTCGTCCGTGACCTTGGCGCCCGCCATTGCCTTGCCAACCCCCGCGTCTGCCAATGCGGACACCACTCATGATGCGCTGACGGGTCCACTGCCCGTCTTGAGGCGGCGTGCATTGCGCCTGCAAGGCCCTTTGCGATCGCTCGCGCTGTTGCCCGCAGCCATCGCGCCGGCGCGTTGGTCGCGCCTGGTGGTTGATGTGCAGTCCCAACACCGGCCCACCTTGGCTGCCAGCACGCTGGTCGCCGAGCTTCAAGGAGATTTGTATGAACAGGATTAGGCGCGCCGTTGTCCGTGGCCCGCGCACTGCGGTCTGCCTGGCCGTGACCTTGTCCGTGTGCGCGGTGACGCACGCGCGGGCTTCACCACCTGTTGAAGACGCACAGGCGTGGCCAGAAGTGGAAACGGTGCGCACCTTGCTGCGGGCCGACGCCGCCGCCGCGCTGGCGGATTGCAATGTGCCGGGGATATGTCGGCCCGGCGCGGAACCTGCGGACCCGGAAGAGCGCGCGTCACCGCAGCAGGACGACATCCGCGTGGCGGCCATTTTTGGGTCTACACGGCGGCTCAACGTTGACGTCCTCGTCAATGGCGCGTTGCTGCGCTATCGGGCGGGCCATGGCGCGCCCGTGGCAGGCGCGGTGTCGGCTGGCGCGTACCGATTGCTTGCCGTGGAGGGCGCTTGCGTGCATCTGCGTCGCGACAAACTCCACCGTACCGCGTGCCTTGATGCGGGCAGGGCCTACCCATGACCCCGCCGACCACGGCGCCGGTGCCGCCTGCCTTGCACACCGCCGACGATATTGCCGGTTTGAATCCGCCTTTTGCGCGGGCGCTGGCACGTGAATTCGACCTGGCCTCCTTGGCGGGCAGGCTCTGTCCGGTCATGCTGGACAACGGCGATGCGGCCATTTTTGCCGTCAAGGAATATGTACAGGGCGACGCTGTCGACGAACTGCAGCGCATGGTGATTGCGGCGGGATACCGCTTGGCTGATCCCGCGCGCTATGCGCTGCCCGCGCCCTTGTTGCTGATGATCGCACGCGGGCAATTGACGGCGGCTGGACTGGACCGGCGTGGCGCCGCCGCGCAGGCCGAACGTAGTTCCGGCTTGGCGGCCTTGTTTCTGGATATCGTCCGCTGGGGTGTCCAGCAAGGCGCCAGCGACGTGCATATCAATGTGAATCGACGGCAAGAGGTCTGCGACATCCGCTACACGATCAATGGCGATTACGTCGGCACGCAGCGGTTTGCGGGGCTGTCCAACGAGACCTTGCTGGAGGTGCTTGCGGTGGCATGGATGGACGTGCGCGGCGGCAACGGCGCCGTATTTGATCCCACGATCGAACAGCAAGGCCGCATCGCCTTTACCGTTGATGGCGTTCCTGTGGTTCTGCGGTGGGCGTCGTTGGCAACCGACGCCGGGCCGGCGGTCTGCCTGCGCATCCTGCGTCTGGACGCCACCGCCGACGGCAACCTGCAAGCGTTGGGATATACGTCCCAGCAATTCTCAACCCTGCTGCGTGCCCGCGACCGCGATGGAGGCGCCATTGTGCTGGCCGGGGTGGTGGGGTCAGGCAAATCCACCACCATCGCAAGCCTGATGCGCGGCATTGATCCGACGCGCAAGGTCATCACGCTGGAAGATCCGGTGGAATACATCATTGCCAATGCGTTGCAGAACACCTTGGGCAGCGCGCTGGCTGAATCCGCCTGGCCCGCGTTCGATGCCAAGCTCAAGACGATCAAGCGATCCGCAATGAACGATCTGCTGATCGGCGAAATCCGCGATGTCAACACCGGCCGCGCATTCATGGACCTTGCCAGTTCGGGCGTCAGCCTGTACGCCACCACGCACGCGGGGGCGGCGGCCATGATTCCCGAACGTCTTGCCTCCGACGCCATCGGCGTGTCTCGGGACTTTCTGGCAACGCCTGGCATTCTCAAGCTGCTGGTCTATCAAACCCTGTTGCCGCGCTTATGCACCAGCTGCGCCTTGCCGATAGACAGCCTGTGGCGGGGGCGCGAAGCGGCGACCTTGTCCGAAGGCGCACCGGATTGGCGGGCATGGACAGAAGGCATCTTGAACGCGTATCAGCTGGATGGCTCAGCGCTACGGGTCAGAAATGCGGCGGGGTGCCCGCAATGCCGGCGTGCGCAGCTACCGGAATTGAACGGTACGGCAGGCCGTTGCGTGGCCGCCGAAATGATCGAACCCGAACGCACGGAAGGCTTTCTGGATCGTGTGCGCGCACGCGATAACCACGGCTTGAGCCAAGCGGCGAAGCAGTCTGGATCGGACGGCGGGGCCTGGCGTGAATCGGCCCAACAGGGCTCGCGGGCGCTGCACCACGCATTGCACAAGGTCAGCATTGGTGATGTGGACCCGCGTGCGCTGTTGCGCCGCTTCGATCTACCGTTGACGCCAAGTGAGGTCCAGGCGCCTGACGCGCGTCAGGGTATCGCCAGGGGGCGCTCATGAGCAAGCCGATGCCACCGACACGCTTGGGGTCGAGAACGGCGTTTGAGGCCATTTCGACACGGCTCGACGCCTTGCGCTTTCGTCCGCTGCGTGCAGACTATTTCGGGTATCTGGCTGACCTTATTGAAGGGACGCAAGGACGAAAGAGCCTGCGCGACATCTTCGAGGACGACGCGCGACGCTACGGGCCAGGAACGGTTCGGGGCCGCCTGTCGCGCCATTGGGCGGCCGCGTACCAGGAAGAGGGCGGGGACCTGGGCGTGGCGTGGTGGGGCACGGTGCCGCCGGCTGAATGCCAACTGCTCAGTTGCGTGCAGGAGGAAGGCGGTGATCTTGCCGTCGCGCTGCGAGATTTGGCAGGCGCCGTCCGGCTGGCGGGGCAGGCGTGGCTGGCGGTCATGTCCGCCGCAGCGGCGGGCCTGGTGGCGGCAGCGGTTGCGTTCGCCTTGCTTTGCGCCATCCCGTACTTCAGTGCGCCCCGGTTGCGGGCGGTCTTTCAGATGGTGCCGCCCGAAGACTATGGGCGCCTGACGCGCAATCTCTTCCGACTGGCCCAGGCCCTGGATCAATGGTTATTGCTCTGGCTTGTGCTTAGCCTGGGCGTTGCCGTTCTAAGCCTGTGGTCGCTACCGAACCTCACGGGGGGCTTGCGCTCCGTGCTGGATCGTTGGCTTCTGTGGCGCTTGTATCGCGATTTTCAGGCGATCCGCTTCTTGTGCCTGTTGTCGGTGCTGGTCAGGCAACGAGGCGCGGCGGACACCCGGCTTCGTCGCGCGCTGTCTGTGCAGGCCCGGGGGGCGCCGCCTTGGATGCATGCCCATCTGCAAGCCATGTTGGAGCACGTCGATGCGGGCGAAAGCGGCCCGGAAATATTCGCCACCGGCCTGCTGGATCAAGAAACGTGGTGGTACATGGCCGACATGATGGACGCGCTGGGGCTGGAAGCCGGCTTGGCGCGCGTGCGCCAGCGTGTCGAACTGCGTCTGCTCGCGCGCGTGCGCCAACACGCGTCCGCGTTGCGCTGGTCGCTTCTGATCGTGTCGCTGGCGACGGTCTTGGGCATCACCCTTTGGCACTACGGCGTCATCGACGAATTGCGTCACGCCCTGACCAATTTCTATGCAAGTCAGTAGTACTTCATGCGCGCGCTTTCGGGTTCCGCCCGTACGCGATTGCGCTATCAACCCACGGAGGCAGTGATGCAGCATGTAAGGAATATTCAACCGGGCGCCAGACGCCAGCAGGGATTCTCCTTGATGGAGGTGTCTATCGTGACCGCCATCGTCTTGTTGATTGCGATCGTCGGTATTCCGGCAATCGGTTCATATGTCATTGAAAACAAGGTGCCGAAGGTCGGCGAGGAGATCCAGCGGTTCATTGCCAGCATGAAGATCAATGCCCAGGGAGGTGGCGTCACCCCCTATTTGGGGCTGGACACAGGCGCAATGGCGAATGCGTTGCGAGATTCAAGCGTACTGGCTATTCAGGGCAGTGGCGCATCGGCGCGGGTCGTGCACGGCCTGGGGGGCAGCGGCACGGGGCGCAACGGCGTCGTGGAAGTGGCCGCGGCCGCAGCAGGTGGAGGAGGGCTTGGATCCGCGTTCGTTGTCACCTTGACGAACGTCAGCCACGCCGCCTGTCCGGCGTTGGCCTCCGTGTTGCAGCGGGTCTCGGACGTCATTTCCATCGGCGGCGGTGCCGGTGAGACGGTCGTGAAGGATGCGCTGGCGACGCCCGGGATCCCGTACCGCGCCGCGTCGGCGCAGGTGCAATGCAGCCAGGGCGAGGTCAACACTTTCGCGTTCACGGCAAGATGACGCCGGCCATCGTTGTTGGAAAAATGGCACCGCGCGGGCCCGCGCGTCCGCGCCAACGCGGCTTTTCGTTGATGGGGCTGGCGTTGACGCTGGCGCTGACATCCATGATTGCCATCTGGGCGTCAAGCCGGCTGGTCCAACGTATTGAGGACGCGGCGGCCCGTTCAACGGGGGTTTGGCTGACGCAGGTCAGGCAGGCGGCGGCGAGCGTGCTTGGGCAACACTTCGCCGCACTGGCCAAGGGAGAGCCCCCGCAGGGCGAAGCCGGCGTGTCACTGTTTGTGGATCCCTATGCACCCACGGTTGCCGAATTGCGCGCATCGGCCCACCTGCCGGCCGATTTTCCGGAGCGCGCGGCGATGGGGTTCACGGCGCAGATCAACATCGCCAAGAGCGAAGCCTGCCCGGGCGAGCGATGCCGGATCGACGCGTTGGTCTATAGCGTCAAACCTGTGCTGAAGGCCGGGACGCATGCCCCCGACTTGATCGGCATTGCCGCCGTCATTGACGCAGCCCAGGGGTATGGCGGAGCTGTGTGGCCGGAAGCGCCGGGCCGCGTTCGAGGCGCCGCCTTCAGCTTTCCGAATCCCTTGGCGGCGGGCGCTCCCACGCTTGCGCCGGGCACCGTGGCGCTTTGGGCTGGTGCCGGGGCGCAGACCGAGACCGATCGCCCGCCAGCCATGCCGGACCTGAGCGCCTACGTCAAGATCGGCGACGTGCGCGATCCCAGGTTGGGTGGCGCGCTGACGGTCGCTTCGTCCATCAGCGCGGGCGCTTACCTTGCCGTGGGCGCGCGAGCCGTGGCGCGCCAGCCTTGCTCTGTGGCGACCGGCACGATCGCGTCTTCGCACGATGGCGAGTTGCTGACCTGCCAATTTGGCCTCTGGCAACGCGCCAGTAGTGGGTTTGGCGGCGCCTATAGCTCCAACTATCCCCATGGGTGCAGGCATTACTCCGGCATTTCCACCGCAAACCCTGTGACTGGTCAGTGCTCTTGCCCCCCCGGCTTTGCGGCCGTGATTGTCTCCGCGGGCGGAAAATGGACCGAAACCGAGGGGTGGACCACGGGGTACGTCTGCGTCAGGTAAGGCGTCATCAGGCACCTTTTCCGCGCTTTCGCGCTAAGCCTCTATAATCAAAGATTCGCCTAAATCTGCGTCATCCACGATGAAATCCTCCGAGATTCGCCGCCAGTTTCTGCAATTCTTCAAGTCGAAGGGGCACACCATTGTTCCGTCGTCCTCGCTCGTTCCCGGCAACGACCCGACCCTGCTTTTCACGAATTCGGGCATGGTCCAGTTCAAGGACGTGTTCACGGGCAAGGAATCGCGGTCGTACACGCGCGCCACGTCATCGCAGCGCAGCGTGCGCGCGGGTGGCAAGCACAACGACCTGGAGAACGTGGGCTATACCGCCCGCCACCATACGTTCTTCGAAATGCTGGGCAACTTCAGCTTTGGCGACTACTTCAAGCGTGACGCCATCCAGTACGCCTGGGAACTGCTGACGCAGGTCTACAAGCTGCCGGCCGAGAAGCTCTGGGTCACCGTGTACCAGGAAGACGACGAAGCCTACGACATCTGGGCCAAGGAAGTGGGCGTGCCCACCGAGCGCATCATCCGTATCGGCGACAACAAAGGCGCGCGCTACGCTTCCGACAACTTCTGGCAAATGGCCGACACCGGCCCCTGCGGCCCGTGCTCGGAAATCTTCTTCGATCACGGCCCCGAGATCTGGGGCGGCCCACCGGGATCGCCCGAAGAAGATGGCGACCGCTTCATCGAGATCTGGAACCTGGTCTTCATGCAGTTCGAGCGCGACGCCGAAGGCAACATGCCGCGTCTGCCGCGCCCCTGTGTCGATACCGGCATGGGGCTGGAACGCATCGCCGCGGTCTTGCAGGGCGTGCATTCCAATTACGAAATCGATCTGTTCCAGAAGCTGATCCATGCCGCCGCCCGTGAAACTGGCGTCAAGGACCTGGAAAACAATTCGCTCAAGGTCATTGCGGACCACATCCGCGCCTGCTCGTTCCTGATTGTCGACGGCGTCATCCCCAGCAATGAAGGCCGCGGCTACGTGCTGCGTCGCATCGTGCGCCGCGCCTTGCGCCATGGCTACAAGCTGGGCCAGACCAAGCCGTTCTTCCATCGCCTGGTGCCGGATCTGGTTGCCGAAATGGGCGAGGCCTACCCGGAACTGGCATCCATGGCCGACCGTGTTGCTCAGGTGCTCAAGCAGGAAGAAGAGCGTTTCGGTGAAACGCTTGAACACGGCATGCGCATCCTGGACACGGCCTTGGCCAATGTGCCCAAGGGCGGCGTGCTGGACGGCACGACGCTGTTCACGCTGTATGACACCTACGGTTTCCCCGTGGACCTCACCGCCGACATCTGCCGCGAACGCGAAGTGGAAGTCGATATGGCGGGCTTCGAGGTGTCGATGGAGCGGCAGCGCGATCAAGCCCGCGCCGCCGGCAAGTTCAAGATGGCCGAAGGCTTGAGCTACGAAGGCGCCGATACGCGCTTCGAAGGCTACGAAAAGCTGGAGCTCGACAACGTCAAGGTCACGGCCTTGTACGTGGACGGCACGCAGGTTCAGGAAGTGAAAGCCGGCCAGAACGCCGTCGTCGTGCTGGACGCCACCCCGTTCTACGCAGAGTCGGGCGGTCAGGTCGGCGACACCGGTCTGCTGGAAGCGGATGGCGTGCGATTCGCCGTCGCCGACACCCTCAAGATCCAGGGCGGTGTTTTTGGTCACCATGGCGTGCTGGAATCGGGCTCGCTGTCGGTCGGCACCACGCTGCTGGCGCGTGTGGATGCGGTGCGCCGCGCGCGTACGGTTCGCAACCACTCGGCTACCCACCTGATGCACAAGGCATTGCGCCAAGTCTTGGGCGCGCATGTGCAGCAGCGCGGTTCGCTGGTCGATGCCGACAAGACCCGTTTCGACTTCGCTCAGGATTCACCGCTGACCGCCGAGCAGATTGCGCGCGTCGAGGCGATCGTCAACGCTGAAGTGCTGGCCAATCAGCCCACCGTGGCCCAGGTCATGGCTTACGACGACGCCGTCAAGGGCGGCGCCATGGCGCTGTTTGGCGAAAAATACGGCGACACGGTGCGGGTGCTGGACATCGGCTTTTCGCGCGAACTCTGCGGCGGTACGCACGTCAGCCGCACGGGTGACATTGGCCTGTTCAAGATCGTGTCCGAAGGCGGCGTTGCCGCGGGCGTGCGCCGTATTGAAGCCATCACCGGCGACAACGCGCTGGCCTGGGTGCAGAACCAGAACGCCTTGCTGACCCAGATTGCCGGCATGCTGCGCAGCACGCCGGCCGATGTGCCGGCGCGTATCGCGCAGGCGCAAGACCAGATCAAGGCGCTTGAAAAAGAGCTGGAACAGTCCCGCAACAAGCTGGCCGCCAGCGCCGGCAACGACCTGGCCACCAGCGCCGCGGTGGACGTCAAGGGCATCAAGGTCCTGGCCGCCAGCATTGGCGACGTGGATCCCAAGGCGCTGCGCGGTATGGTCGACAACCTGAAAGACCGCCTGAAACCGGCCGTCGTGTTGCTGGCCACCGGTTCGGCGGACGGCAAGATCAGCGTGGTGGGCGGCGTTACCGCCGACCTGACCGATCGCATCAAGGCGGGTGATCTGGTGGGTTTTGTCGCCAGCCAGGTGGGCGGCAAGGGCGGTGGCCGCCCCGACATGGCCATGGGCGGCGGTACGGACCTGGCTGCCTTGCCGGCAGCCATCGCGGGCGTGCAGAAGTGGGTTGACGAGCGTCTCTGATGAGCGAGGTGCAAACCGGGGGCGATGCTGGCACACAGGCGCCGGCCTTCCAACAGGAAGTCGATGCCAGTGGCCTGACGTGCCCGCTGCCGATCTTGCGCGCCAAGAAGGCCCTGGCGCAGATGGCAAGCGGCGAGGTGTTGCGCGTCGTCACCACCGACCGCAACGCCATTCGCGACTTTCAAGCCTTTGCCCGCCAGACCGGCAATGCACTCGTCGCGCAGGAAGAGGCTGAAGGCCGCGGCGTGCATTATCTGCGCCGACGCTGATGTCTTTTGCCGGGTAGCGCCCGCCGTCAGTGGGCGCGTTATCCGGTACGCATCCGCAAAAGGCCCGCTTATATCAAGCGGGCCTTTTTTTGCCCAAGCAGCGGGCTTACTTGTGAATGGCGGCGACCACTGCCTGGGTGATCGTGAAATCCACCAGATCCCCTTCCTTGAGCTGTTGCAAGCGTGCTTGCAAGGCGGGGTCCTTGACCTGGATCGTGCGCATACCGCCCTGCGGCCCCTTCAAGGTGACCAGGTTGGCGCTCTTGTTGATGTGCCAGATTTCGGCGGTGATGGTGGTTTGGCGGCCCATTGCGCCGCCCGGCTTGGCGCCCGGGGCGCTGCGCGTCGCCGCCGTTTCGGTCTTGACCTCTGGGGCGCCCGAGCCCGCGGGGCGTACATCCACGCCGACGGATTCGTAGTAATCCAAGGTCAGCATGTCGCCGGGCTTGATCTGCTGGAAATTGCGGACGTCGGGGCCAGCGACGACCTCGACCGTATTGCCGTTGGCGCCTTGCAAGGTGATGGCGCGCGTGGTCGGGTCCACGGCGGTGACCTTGCCTGTGGCGGTGGTCATTGCCGCGCCGACGATGCGGGCGGAGGCCGCAGTGGGCAGCGCCAGCGCACCCAGTAACAGGCCCGTCAAGGCCAGGCGTGCAACGGGTTTGAAGACGGATGTCGGGTTCTTCATGGTGTGGCACCCTCCAAGAGAGGAAGTGTTGGGGAAAAAACACGAACGAACAGGCGTAGCAATGCCGGGGGATGAAATCCGTCGTCAGGGTGAAGGCTGAAAAACAGGGGGGATGCCGTGCCGAAGAGGCACAGCGAAAGGGCGACAAGCGTGGGGTCTGGCGTAGGACGACATAAATCCGATCTCTCCAACCGGGCTATTTCTTCAAACGCACTAAAGACGAATCGCAGGAAAATGCGGGTGAAAGCGTCGGCAGGCGGCTACACTTTGGCCTGCGGCGGGCTTCGGCCCGTTTTGTAGAATACCCGCATGCGGTGTTTTACGATACAAATTGCGCCGCCCCGAACTGATTCAGCACCTGCATTTGCCAGCCGGCTTGTTTAAGTGCTAGAATTTCCCGTTTTTCACAACTAATTCAAGGGATTACCTATGGTGGTGATTCGCCTGGCCCGCGGTGGGTCCAAGAAGCGTCCGTTTTACAACCTGGTGGCCACCGATTCGCGTAACCGTCGCGACGGCCGCTTCATCGAGCGCGTGGGTTTCTACAACCCCGTCGCTAGCGAAGGCACGGAAAACCTGCGCATTGCGCTGGATCGTGTGCAGTACTGGACTGGCAATGGCGCCCAACTGTCGCCCGCCGTCGAACGTCTGGTCAAGGACTACTCGGCCAAGGTTTCCGCCGCGGCTTAATTGCCTGCGTCGTAGCCAAGCCGTTAGTTCAGCTGTAAAAAGCTACCATTCTTAGCTGTTTCATAACTATCAAGAGCGCGATACATGTCTGATGCCGCAACCTCTAACGCGGCGCCTACGGATTTGATCGAGCTGGGCCGCATCACTGCAGCCTACGGTGTGAAAGGCTGGGTTAAGGTGCAGCCTCATTCGGCCAATGCCGAAGTGCTGCTCTCAGCATCTCAATGGTGGTTGACTCGCCCTGTGCCTGAATTGGCGCGGGGCGCTGTCGCGTCTGCGCCTGTCGCAATCAAGGTGTTGCAAGCTCGCTCCCAAGGCGCCACGGTGGTGGCTCAATTGGCGGGTATTGCCGACCGCGATCAGGCTGAAGCCTTGCGGGGCTACTCCGTACAGGCCCCGCGCGGTTCTTTTCCCGCGCCGGAAGAAGACGAATACTACTGGGTCGACCTCATCGGCTGCGCGCTGTATACCAGCGCCAACGGTGATCCCGCGCTGATTGGCGTGGTGGACGAAGTCCTTGATAACGGCGCTCATGCCGTCTTGAAGGTCTTGTGCCAGAAAGTTGGAGCCGAAGGGCCCGAACCCATTCTGAACGCCAAGGGCCGACCCGCCGAAATGCTTGTTCCGTTCGTACGCGCGCACATCCACGCCGTCGATCTGGCTGCTCGCCGCATTGACAGCGACTGGCCGGCGGATCTTTGATGCGATTCGACGTCATTACGCTCTTTCCCGAAATGTTCGGGGTGGTGCGCGATCTGGGTGTCACCGGCCGGGCTCATACCCAGGGCCGGTGGTCTCTGCATGCGTGGAATCCCCGCGATTTCACGCAGGACGTCCATCGCACGGTAGACGATCGCCCTTATGGCGGTGGTCCGGGAATGGTGATGATGGCCGCACCGCTCGAGGCGGCCGTCAATGCCGCCCAGCAAGCGCGTGCCGCGCAAGGCCTGGGGCCTGCCCCCGTGGCATTGCTGGCGCCGGTGGGTCAGCGTTATGACCAGGCTGGCGCTGAATCCCTGGCAGCGGGCGACGGAATCATTCTGATCTGTGGCCGCTACGAAGGCGTGGACCAACGGTTCATTGAACGTTGCGTCACGCATGAAATTTCGCTGGGCGACTTTGTGTTGTCCGGCGGGGAAATCGCCGCGCTTGCGGTGATAGACGCCGCGGTGCGCCTCCTGCCCGGCGTGCTGAACGACGGCGACTCAGCCTTGCAGGACTCGTTCAACGACACCTTGTCCGGTTTGCTGGACAGCCCACACTACACGCGCCCCGAAGTCTATGAAGGCGAGTCCGTGCCTGCGCCGCTCTTGAGCGGCCACCATGCCAATATCGCCCGCTGGCGGCGTGAACGTTCGCTGGCCCTGACGGCGGCGCGCCGCCCCGAGCTGATTGAATCCGCTCGGGTCAAGGGGTGGCTGAACAAGGCGGATGAGCGCTATCTGGCTGAATTGGCCGGCACTTACGACCCCGCTTCCGACGCGCCCAAGCGCCGTCGCAAGCCTGCGTCAAAATCCCCCGCGCAATCCCCCGCGCAATCCCCCAAGACGCCCGACGCGTCCTGATCCTTTCCGTTCTTCAAACTTTTCATGACCGCTAGGGATGTTCCTAGGTTGTGAGTGTTTCGCA
Source organism: Achromobacter spanius (assembly GCF_003994415.1). Lineage (NCBI taxonomy): Bacteria > Pseudomonadati > Pseudomonadota > Betaproteobacteria > Burkholderiales > Alcaligenaceae > Achromobacter > Achromobacter spanius. The sequence continues at coordinate 2,165,438 of NZ_CP034689.1, forward strand.
TGCTCCTTAGTATTGAAAATTACATATAAATGAAATTTTCATATGAGCAGATCCGACTCGGCCACCCCACGGTCAGCCCATTCCGTCCTTGAGCATCGCGCCTCGCTGTCGCCGGCAAGGGCGGCTTCGGTGGCGGGCCGGCCGGAATCCGCCGTGGACATGTGGCTGGGCCAGCAACTGCGGCAGTTGCGCAAGCAGCAAGGTCGATCGCTTGCCGACGTGGCGCGGGCCTGCGGAATGTCCCTTGGACTGCTCAGCCAGATCGAGCGCGGGCTGAGTTCCGCTTCGGTCAAGGTGCTGCACCTGCTGGCGCGCGAATTCCAGGTATCGGTGAATTCGCTGCTGCGCAATGCCGAACATACTCAGGGCGAAGACGGTGGCCGCGTCGCGCGCGCAGGCACCCATCGCTTCATTGATCTCAGCGAAAAAGGCATCAGCAAAGAGATGTACACGCCGCCCGCCTGCAGCAGCATGGATCTGTGCCGCGCCACCATTGAACCAGGCGGTTCCACTGGCAACGAGCTTTTTGTGACGGGGCAGGGCGAGCAGATCGGTGTGGTGCTCAAGGGTTCGCTTGAATTATGGGTGGGCGACCGCGTGATGCTGCTGAATGAAGGCGACAGTTTTTGCTATGCCAGCAGCACTCCGCGGCGCTGGCGCAATCCCGGGTCGCAGACGACCGAGGTCATCTGGGCCATTTCCAACATCACTCAACCCGCGGGGGACGACACGCAACAAGCGCCGTAAGCGCGCAGCATCCACATCGGCGCGATGACTCTGGGGATTGTCGCGCCACCGGACACGCCACGCGTTGCCCGGACTTCTTTGCCACGATGAGGAAATGTCATGAAATTCAAGACTTTGGTTGTCTCTGTATTTGCAGCATTGTCCATGGCCGCGGGCGCGCAAGCCCAAACGGTGTTGAAAGTGGGGTCCACACCCACCGGTAGTCCCTTCACTTTTCTGAACACCAAGACCAATAGCATCGAAGGCGTGATGGTCGACATCGTCAAGGCCGTTGGTAAAGAGGCGGGCTTTGAGGTGCAGATCGAGCCCATGGCGTTTTCCGCATTGATCGGATCGCTGACCTCAAAGCGTATCGACATCGTGTCAGCTGCGATGTTCATCACCCCTCAACGCCAGCAGATTGTGAGCTTTTCCGAGCCCGTCTACCGCTACGGAGAGGGCTTGATGGTGTTGAAGAGCGACAACAAGGAATACAAGTCGTTCGCCGACATGAAAGGCATGACGGTCGGTGTGCAGGTGGGCACGGCTTTTGTCGAACCCGTTCAGAAGAGCGGCGTGTTCAAGGAAGTGAAGCTGTATGACAACCCGCCCGACATGATGCGCGACGCCAATGCCGGCCGCATCCAGGGTGGTTTCATGGACTACCCGATTGCCGCGTACATCCTGACGCAGGGTAACCATCCCAACCTGAAGATGGCGCAGTCTTACCAGCCGACCGTGATGGGTAGCCTGGGGCTGGCCACGCGCAAGGAAGACACGGCGCTGCTGGACCGCATCAATAAAGCGCTGGCCAAGCTCAAGGCGGACGGCACCATCGATGCCATCCTGAAGAAGTGGGGCCTGTCCGGCTCGTGATGCTGGGCTGATCACAAGCAAGCGTTTTTGCAACGGCCAGGCCGGCGCGTCTCCGCGCGTCGGCGGGCGGGACGCCTCCTGCGTGCCCGCGGGCGGTCTAGTCGGGGTGGGGTAGTTCATGACGGAATTCTTCAACGACGCGGCAGAGTACATGCCGATATTGCTGGAAGGCGCCAAGCTGACGATCCTGGTCACGCTGGGCTCGCTTGTGCTGTCAACGTTGCTGGGCTTGGTGTGGGCGCTGATGCGCGTCTCGGGAAATAAATTCCTGTCCAAGTTCAGTGCCGGTGTGATCAATCTGCTGCGCGGTATCCCTATCATCGTGCTGCTGTTCTATATCTATTTTGTGATGCCCGACATGGGGGTGTCTCTGACCGCGGTGCAGGCCGCCATCATCGGCCTGGGCGTGGCGTACTCCGCCTATCAGGCCGAGAATTTCCGCGCCGGCATCCAGGCGATTGACCGTGGCCAGATCGAAGCCGCGATGGCCATGGGCATGAGCTGGAGCATGACGATGCGGCGCGTGGTCTTGCCGCAGGCCGTCAAGATCGTGTTGCCGCCTTACGGCAACATCATGATCATGATGCTCAAGGACTCGTCGCAGGCGTCCACAATCACAGTGGCCGAGCTGGCCCTGCAAGGCAAGCTGATTGCGGTGTCTACCTTCAAGAACGCCACCGTGTTCTCTTTGGTGGCGCTGATGTACCTGGTGATGTGCGTGCCCTTGATCTTGCTGGTGCGCCACCTGGAAAAACGGAGCACCACCAAATGATCGAACTTCGCGGAGTCCGCAAGAGCTTCGGCTCGCTGGAGGTGTTGAAAGGGATTGATGCCGACGTCAGCAAAGGCGAGGTGGTCTGCGTGATCGGTCCTTCCGGTTCGGGAAAATCCACGATCCTGCGCTGCATCAATGGGCTTGAACGCTACAACGCCGGGCACATCACCGTGGACGGAGAGTTGGTCGATGCCGACGCGCCGTCCATCGTGTCCATCCGCACGCAAGTGGCCATGGTGTTTCAGCGCTTCAATTTGTTCCCGCATCGCACGGCGCTGGAAAACGTCATTGAAGGGCCGATCTTCGTGAAGAAAGAGCCGCGTGCGCAAGTGCTTGAGCGTGGCCGCGAACTGCTGGCCAGTGTGGGTTTGGCGGACAAGGCCGATGCGCATCCGAACCAGTTGTCCGGCGGTCAGCAGCAGCGTGTGGCCATCGCGCGGGCGCTGGCCATGCAGCCCAAGGCCATCTTGTTCGACGAACCCACTTCCGCGCTGGATCCCGAGTTGGTTGGCGATGTGCTGGGCGTCATGCGCAAGCTGGCCGAAGCGGGCATGACGATGGTTGTCGTGACGCATGAAATGAGTTTCGCGCGCGAGGTTGCCGACCGCGTCATGTTCTTTGACGGCGGGGTCATGGTCGAGCAGGGCGCCGCCCGCGAATTGCTGAATCATCCGCAGCATCCCCGGACGCAGGACTTCCTGCACCGCGTGCTGCATCCCATGTAAGGAACCGTCATGCAGCAAGCGCCGTTTCCCCTTTCCCCGTCCCTGTGGGCAGCGACCGCGGCGCCACCGCCGGCGACCGAGCCGCTGGGCGCGTCAAAGCAGGCCGACGTGTTGGTCATCGGTGGCGGTTATGCCGGTTTGAGCACCGCCCTGCACCTGGCCGAACGGGGCGTGAAGACCGTCGTGCTGGAGGCGCGCGAGATCGGTTTTGGTGGCTCGGGCCGCAATGGCGGTCAGGTGATTCCCGGGCTGAAATACGATCCGGACGACTTGGTCGCCATGTTCGGCCCTGATAAGGGCGAACGGCTATTGCGCTTTGCCGGCAGCACGGCAGATTCGGTGTTCAACCTGATCGACCGCCACGCCATGGACGTGCCGCACATGCGCAAAGGCTGGATCCAGGGCGCGCATACCGCCGAAGCCTTGCGCATTGCGCACGGGCGCGCGGCGCAATGGGCGCGCCACGGTGTGGACGCGCAGCCACTGGATGGCGATCAGGTTGCGCGCTTACTGGGCACGGACCGCTATCTGGGGGGCTGGGTCGACAATCGCGCGGGGGCTGTGCAGCCACTGAGCTACGTGCGCGGCCTGGCGCGCGCCGCCTTGAACGCGGGTGCCCTGATCCACACGGAAACGCCGGTCACTGGCCTGAAGCGTGATGGCGGCAAGTGGATGGCGTCCACCGCACGCGGCGCAAGCGTGACGGCGGATCGCGTTGTGATGTGCACGAACGCTTATGGCGGCGACCTGTTGCCAGGGCTCAAGACGTCCATCATTGACGCCAACACCTTTCAGGTTGCCACGGCGCCGCTACCGGAATCGGTGCGCGCGGGCATCTTTCCCGAAGGCCACGTCACATCGGACACGCGCAATCTGCTGCTGTACTTCCGGCTGGACCATCAGGGCCGCCTGTTGATGGGCGGACGCGGGCCGTTTCGCGAACCCAAGGGGCCGCAAGATTGGGCGCACCTGGAACGCGTGATGCTCAAGATGTTCCCGCAGGTGGCCGGCACGCCGTTCGAATATCGCTGGTGCGGCCGCGTCGCCATTACGCGCGACTACCTGCCACATTTGCACGAGCCGCAGCCGGGCTTGCTGGTGGACATTGGTTGCCAGGGGCGCGGCGTGGGGCTGCAGACGAGCATGGGGCGCGCCATGGCGGAATATGTGGCCACGGGTGATGCCGCCGCGTTACCGGTGCCCTTGTCGCCGGTGGTGCCGTTTCCGCTTTACGGCTTGCGCCGGCTGTATGTGAATGCGGTTGTCACGTGGTATCGCATGACGGACGGCGGCGTGTAGGCGTCAGGCCGTTAACGTCGGTCAGATAAAAAAACACCCCGGAGCATGAGCGTTCCGGGGTGTTTGGCTTCTGCACGTTCCGCAGCGGCTTATTCGCCCAGCTTGGCGCGCTGTTCGCGCACTTTTTGCAGGGTTTCGCCAAACTGCGCCATGCGCGCCTTCTCCTGTTCAACAACCGCCGCCGGGGCGCGCTCGACAAAGCTGGCGTTCGACAGCTTGCCGTTGGCCTTGGCGATTTCGCCCTCCAGGCGCGCGATTTCCTTGTCCAGGCGGATGCGTTCGGCGGCCACGTCGATCTCAACGTGCAGCATCAGGCGGCTGGCGCCCACCACTTGAACCGGCGCGCCGGCATCCGGCAAGACGTCCAGCACATCGACCTGGCTCAGCTTGGCCAGCGCGGCCAGGTAGGGCGCGTTGCGCTTGAGCGTGGGGGCGTCGCCCTGGGCGCACAACGGCACCTTCTGGGCGGGCGACAGATTCATTTCGCCGCGTAGTGCGCGCACGGCTTCAACCTGCGCCTTCAGTTCGGCTACGTCCGCTTCGGCGGCGGCATCCACAGCGGCCGGATTGGCCTGCGGATACGGCTGCACGCTGACGCTGTCGGCCACGCCTTCCTTGCGCTTGCCCGCCACCACCGACACCTTCTGCCACAGCTCTTCGGTGATGAACGGAATGATGGGGTGGGCCAGGCGCAGCACGCATTCCAGCACGCGGATCAGCGTGCGGCGCGTACCCAGTTGCTGGGCCGGCGTGCCGGTCTGGATCTGCACCTTGGCCAGTTCCAGATACCAATCGCAGTATTCGTCCCAGACGTAGCGGTACAGGGCGTTGGCGATGTTGTCGAAGCGGTAGTCGGCAAAGCCGCGCGCCACGTCGGCTTCCAGCGTTTGCATCTGGCTGATGATCCAGCGGTCTACGAACGAGGTTTCGCCCGCGTCCGAACCGGTCAGGTCATGGCCTTCGGTGTTCATCAGCACGAAGCGCGTGGCGTTCCACAGCTTGTTGCAGAAGTTGCGGTAGCCCTCGCAGCGCTTCAGGTCGAAGTTGATGTTGCGGCCCAGGGTGGCGTAGGCCGCCATCGTGAAGCGCAGTGCATCGGTGCCGAACGCCGGGATGCCATCGGGGTACTGGCGGCGCGTGACCTTTTCGATGTTGCCGGCTTGCTTGGGGTTCATCAGGCCGTAGGTGCGCTTGGCGACCAGGCCGTCCAGGTCGATACCGTCGATCAGGTCGACCGGGTCCAGCGTGTTGCCCTTGGACTTGCTCATCTTCTGGCCGTCGGCATCGCGGATCAGGCCGTGCACGTAGACGTGCTTGAACGGGATCTGGCCGGTCATGTGCGTGGTCAGCATGACCATGCGCGCGACCCAGAAGAAGATGATGTCAAAGCCCGTCACCAGCACGCTGGAGGGCAGATAGCGTTGCAGGTCCGGCGTGTTGTCAGGCCAGCCCAGCGTGGTGAAGGGCACGAGACCCGACGAGAACCAGGTGTCCAGCACGTCCGGATCCCGCGTGAGATCGCCCGTGACGCCGGCTGCGCGGGCTTGCTCGATGGCGCCCGCTTCGTCATGTGCCACGAAAACCTGGCCGTCTTCCGAATACCAGGCCGGGATTTGATGGCCCCACCACAGTTGGCGCGAAATGCACCAGTCCTGGATGTTGTTCAGCCACTGGTTGTAGATGGTGGTCCAGTTGTCGGGGTAGAACTTGATACGGCCATCGGCCACCACTTCCAGCGCCACTTCGGTGATGCTCTTGCCCGGGTTCAGTGTGCCTTCCGGCGCGGGCTTGCTCATGGCCACGAACCATTGGTCGGTCAGCATGGGTTCCAGGACGACGCCGGTGCGGTCGCCCTTGGGCTGCATCATCTTGTGCGATTCGACCTTGACCAGATAGCCTTCGGCGTCCAGTTGGGCAACGACCGCCTTGCGGGCTTCGTAGCGTTCCAGACCCTGGAACTGCTTGGGGCCGTTCTCGTTGATGTGCGCGTCCAGCGTGAAGATCACGATCAGGGGCAGATCGTGGCGCATCGCGCAGGCGTAGTCGTTGAAATCGTGCGCACCGGTGATCTTGACGCAGCCCGTGCCGAATTCAGGGTCGACGAAGTCGTCGGCGATGATCGGGATGTTGCGGTCGCACAGCGGCAGTTCGACTTCCTTGCCAACCAGATGCTGATAGCGCGGGTCTTCGGGGTGCACGCACAGTGCACCGTCGGCCAGCATTGTTTCCGGGCGGGTCGTGGCGATGGTCATGCCACGCAAGGTGACGGTCTGGCCGTCTTTGTCGACGATGGTCTGCGGGCCGTCCACGAAGGGATAGAGGATGTGCCACATATGGCCCTCGGTCTCTTCGGACTGCACTTCCAGGTCGGACACGGCGGTCAGCAGCTTCGGGTCCCAGTTGACCAGGCGCTTGCCGCGGTAGATCAGGCCCTGTTTATGCAGGCGCACGAAAGTCTCGACCACGCCGCGCGACATGCGCTCGTCCATGGTGAAGTATTCGCGCGGCCAGTCGGCCGACGCGCCCAGGCGACGCACCTGCTCGGTGATGGCGTTGCCCGACTTTTCCTTCCATTCCCAGACCTTTTCCACGAATTTTTCGCGGCCGAGGTCATGACGGGAAACCTTCTGGGCGTCCAGCTGTCTTTCAACAACGATCTGGGTCGCGATGCCGGCGTGGTCGGTGCCCGGGATGAATACGGTGTCGTCGCCCGACATGCGGCGGTAGCGAACCAGGCCGTCCATGATGGTCTGGTTGAAGGCGTGGCCCATGTGCAGGGTGCCCGTCACGTTGGGCGGCGGGAATTGAATAACGTAGGGCTGGTTTTCTGTCCCTGTTTTTACGTGCTGGCCCGCCGTGAAGTATCCGCGCTTGTCCCATTCGGCATACCAGCGCGATTCCAATTCGGAGGGTTCGAAGCTCTTGGAGAGTTCCGGGGTGTCGCTCGCGGGATTCGCGGCGTTCGGGGGAGCAGCTTGAGTCATTACAGGGTTCCGGCAGACAGGGCGCCCGGCGTAGGGATACGGGCAGCAAACCGCTCATTTTAAGATGTAATGCGGTCTTCTCAGCGTGTTAGAATACCGGGTTACTGTAAACCTTTTAGAAGTCCCTGAATTCATTGAGGATTCCTTCAGAAATGTGCGCTTGAAAGCCCACGTTTCGGTATCCTCGACAAGAATCATGGGCACGTCCGATCGGTGGCCAGTGTCGAATCCCTGCCTTGGCAAGCGGTTCAGGCCGGCCCGGAATGTTCAACGGAATCGTTCAAACACGCCGGACCGCCTGCGCGCCCATCGCGCGATGACACTTCAAGGGTGACACCGACAAGTGCAGAGCCACGCCAGGCAATTCATCAGAAACCAGTCAGAAATCAGCTTTCGGAGTTCCTAATGTCCATCCAACGCACCCTCTCGATCATCAAGCCCGACGCCGTCGCCAAGAACGTCATCGGCCAGATCGTCGGCCGCTTCGAGCAAGCCGGCCTGAAGGTCATCGCTGCCCGCCTGGCGCAACTGTCGCGCGCCGATGCCGAGCGTTTCTACGCCGTGCACAAGGAACGCCCCTTCTTCAAGGACCTGGTCGACTTCATGATCTCGGGCCCGGTGTTCGTGCAAGTGCTGGAAGGTGAAGACGCCATCCAGAAGAACCGCGACCTGATGGGCGCCACGGACCCGAAGAAGGCCGAAGCCGGCACCATCCGCGCCGACTTCGCCGACAGCATCGACGCCAACGCCGTGCACGGCTCGGACGCTCCGGAAACGGCTGCCGTTGAAGTTGCTTTCTTCTTCCCCGAAATCAACATCCACAGCCGTTGATTTTCGCGTAAGCACTGAATTAGTTTTTTAGCGTTACCCAGGTCATGGAATCCGTCGAACGAATCAATCTGCTGGGGCTGGATGGCTCCGCCCTGTCCGAACTTGTCGGGCAGTGGGGCGGCAAGCCGTTTCGCGCCCGTCAGTTGCAGCGCTGGATGCACCAGCGCGGCGCCGATTCGTTCGACGCCATGACCGATCTGGCTCGCGAATTCCGCAGCCAGCTCGCGTCCAACTGCCGCATCGAGGCCTTGCCCGTCAATATCGAGCAGCGCTCGACCGACGGCACCCGCAAGTGGCTGTTCGACGTGGGGCAGGGCAATGCCATCGAAACCGTCTTCATTCCCGAAGATGATCGCGGCACCCTTTGTATTTCCAGCCAAGCCGGCTGCGTGGTCAATTGCCGCTTTTGCTCAACCGGGCATCAGGGCTTTAACCGCAACCTGAAAACCAGCGAAATCATCGGCCAGTTGTGGTGGGCCAAGCGCGTGCTGGAAGCCGATATCGGCACCGCCCGCCTGGCGAACGCCAAGGCTACCGAAGACACGCGCGTCGTCAGCAACGTGGTGATGATGGGCATGGGCGAGCCCCTGCTCAATTACGATCAGGTGCTGCCGGCCCTGCGCCTGATGCTGGACGACAACGCCTACGGCCTGTCGCGCCGCCGTGTCACGGTGTCCACGTCGGGCGTGGTGCCCATGATGGACCGCCTGTCGCAAGACTGTCCGGTGGCGCTGGCAGTGTCGCTGCACGCGCCCAACGATGCGCTGCGCGACGAACTCGTGCCGCTGAACAAGAAGTACCCGCTGAAAGAGTTGCTGGCGGCCTGCGAGCGCTATCTGGCGTTTGCCCCGCGCGACTTCATCACTTTTGAATACTGCATGCTGGACGGCATCAACGATACCGACCAGCACGCCAAGGAACTGATCCAAATTGCACGCCAGTTGCGTTGCAAGCTCAATCTGATTCCGTTCAACCCCTTCCCAGAGTCGGGCCTGAAGCGTTCCAACTCCGCCCGCGTGAAGGTGTTTGCGCAGCGGCTGATGGACGCCGGCATCATCACGACCGTGCGCAAGACCCGGGGCGACGACATCGATGCGGCTTGTGGTCAACTGGCCGGAGAAGTGCGCGACCGCACTCGGATTACCGAGCGCAACGCCGCACAGCGCCAGACCATACCAATTAAACAGGTGCATGCATGACGCAGGATGTTGCTTCTGCAGTTTCTGAAACGCCCGCCGGCGATGCTGGCAATATTGGCTCGGCATTGCGCTCGCTGCGCCAGGCCAAGGGCTGGTCGCTGGACGAGGTTTCCAGCCGCATCAAGTTTTCCCCGAAGCAGATCGAAGCTCTAGAAAACGAAGCGTGGGCTGACTTGCCCACGGGCGTTTCCCTGCGTGGCCTGGTCCGTAACTATGCGCGCCTGCTGGGTGCTGATTCCCAAGCCATCGTCGATTCGCTTGACCCCAAGGCCCGCGTTACCGGCCCTGTCAAGCTGAGTCCGGGCGCGCTGCATTCGGCGCACTCCATTCCCCAGTCCAGCGCTGATGACGACCGTTCGTCGTCCACCTCTTGGGGCTGGTTGATCGCCATTGTCCTGGTGCTGGCCGCCGGCGTGGCATATGCCTTCTGGCAAGGCTGGTTGCCGCAGCATTGGCTGCCGTTCGACTGGCTGCCCAAGCCCACCAAGTAAACCGGTTCCACCGATGCAAGATTCCTCTCTGCCTTGCCACGATGCGCCGCCTCCCTCTGTCGGGGCCGCCATGCGCCGCGCCACCCGCTCCGTAGCGGTGAAGTGGGGCGATCGCGTTGTCATGGTTGGGGGCGACGCCCCGGTCGTGGTGCAGTCCATGACCAACACCGATACCGCCGACCCCATCGCCACGGCGATCCAGGTCAAGGAGCTGGCGCTGGCCGGCTCCGAGCTGGTCCGTATCACCGTCAACACGCCCGAGGCGGCCCGCGAAGTGGTCGCCATCCGCGAACAGCTTGATCGCATGGGCGTGAACGTGCCGTTGGTGGGCGATTTCCACTACAACGGCCACAAACTGCTGACGCAGTTTCCGGAGTGCGCACAGGCGCTGTCCAAGTACCGGATCAACCCCGGCAACATGGGCGGCGGCAAGCGGCGCGACGACAACTTTGCACAGATGATCGAAGTGGCTTGCCGTTACGACAAGCCCGTGCGCATCGGCGTGAACTGGGGCAGCCTGGACCACGAACTGATGGCGCGCAAGATGGACGAAAACAGCCGCCGTGCGCAACCCTGGGAGGCCCAGGCCGTGATGCGCGACGCGCTGGTCGTGTCGGCCATCAGCAATGCGCAGCGCGCCGAGGAATTGGGCTTGCGCCGTGACGCTATCATTCTGTCGTGCAAGGTCAGTCACGTGCAGGATTTGATTGCGGTTTACCGCGACCTGTCGGCCCGCTGCGACTATCCGCTGCACCTGGGCCTGACCGAAGCCGGCATGGGAAGCAAGGGCATCGTGGCGTCCACCGCCGCGCTCGCCGTGCTGTTGCAGCAGGGCATCGGCGACACCATTCGTATTTCGTTGACGCCGGAACCCGGCGGCGACCGAAGCCGCGAAGCCATCGTGGCGCAAGAAATCCTGCAGACCATGGGCCTGCGCGCGTTCACTCCCATGGTGGTCGCCTGCCCCGGTTGCGGCCGCACCAGCAGCACGTTCTTCCAGGAACTTGCCGACAGCATTCAGTCCTACCTGCGTCGCCAGATGCCGGTCTGGAAGGCGCAGTACCCCGGCGTCGAAAGCATGAACGTTGCGGTCATGGGCTGTGTGGTCAATGGGCCGGGCGAAAGCCGCCATGCCGATATCGGTATCAGTCTGCCGGGAACGGGTGAAGTGCCCGCTGCGCCGGTATTCGTGGATGGCGAACGCACGGTCACGCTCAAGGGCGACCATATCGCCGAAGAGTTCCAGGCCATCGTCGAAGACTACGTGGCGCGCCGGTACGGCGTGCTCGCCTCTCATTAAAAGAAAGGGTGTAGCCGCAAGCGCGCCGACAGGTGCGCGATGCGGCATGATCAAGATGACTCAAGCTTTCCAGAAAGTCGCCGCCATACGCGGCATGAATGACGTGTTGCCCGGGCCGAGCGCCCGCTGGGAACAATTCGAGGAAATCGTGCGCGGCTGGCTGCGCGGCTACGGCTATCGCAACGTGCGTACGCCCGTGCTTGAGCATACGCGCCTGTTCACGCGCGGCATCGGCGAAGTGACCGACATCGTCGAAAAAGAAATGTACACGTTCACCGACGCCTTGAACGGTGAGTCGTTGACGATGCGTCCTGAAATGACGGCCGGCATCGTGCGCGCTTCCATTGAGCACAACTTGCTCTATGACCGCCCGCAGCGCGTTTATTCGATCGGCCCGGTTTTTCGCCACGAACGCCCGCAGCGCGGTCGCTACCGCCAGTTCCATCAGATCGACGTCGAAGCGCTGGGCTTTGTCGGCCCTGACGTGGATGCCGAGCTCATCGTCATGCTGGCCCGTTTGTGGAAGCTGCTGGGTTTGAAGGACGTGCGCCTTGAGCTTAATTCGCTGGGCCAGCCCGCTGAGCGCGCCGCGCATCGCGCCGCGCTGATCGAACACCTGGAAAAGCACCGCGACATTCTCGACGAAGACGGCCAGCGCCGCCTGTACACCAATCCGCTGCGCGTGCTGGACACCAAGAATCCGGCCATGCAGGAAATGGCGAACAGCGCGCCGCGCCTGTTTGATTTCCTGGGCGATGAATCCCGTGCGCACTTCGAAGGCGTGTGCCAGCGTCTGACCGAAGCCGGCATCGAATACAGCTTGAACCCGCGACTGGTGCGCGGCCTGGACTACTACAACCTGACCGTGTTCGAGTGGGTCACCGACCGTCTCGGTTCCCAAGGCACCGTGTGCGGCGGCGGCCGCTACGACGGCCTGATCGAACTGCTGGGCGGCAAGCCTGCCCCGGCGGTTGGCTTCGCGATCGGCATGGAACGCCTGCTTGATCTCTGGGAGCAAAGCGTCCAGTTGGACGCGCCCGCGGAATGCGATGTCTATGTCGTGCACCAAGGCGACGCGGCACAGCGCCTGGCTGCCAGCGTCGGCGAAACCTTGCGCGACGCCGGTCTGTCCGTGATCGTGCACGCCGGTTCGGCAGGCTTCAAGTCTCAATTCAAGCGTGCGGATGCCAGCGGCGCTCGCGTTGCGGTTATTCTTGGCGCCGATGAAGTCGCGTCGCAGACGGCCAGCGTCAAATATTTGCGTGCGGACGCGCAGGGCGACAACGCGCAGCAGCAGGTGCCGCTTGCGGACCTGGCCGCGGTACTGAACAACAAGGGTTAAGGCATGGCATACGATCTCGAAGAACAGGAAAAGCTGGACGCCATCAAGGCTTGGTGGGCGCGATACGGCACGCTGGTCGTGACGCTGTTTGCCGTGGTGGCGCTGGCGTGGGGCGGATGGTGGGGCTGGAAGGCTTACGAATCGCATCGCACCAACCAGGCCATGGGCTATTTTGAAGCACTGGAAGATGCTGCCCGCCTGGGCGGCGCGGACTCGTCGGTGCGCATCAAGGCCGCCGCCGCCACGCTGCGCGAACAGTATCCTGCAACGGGCTATGCCGCGCGCGGCGCCCTGGTTGCGGCGCAGGCGCTGCAAGCCCAGAAGGACGATGCCGGTGCGCGTGAACAGTTGGAATGGCTGGCTGCGCAAGGCAAGAACCCTGCCATGCAAGCCGTCGCGCGTCTGCGCCTGGCCGGCATGCTGCTGGATCAAAAGCAGTTCGACGCCGCGTTGGCGCAGTTGAACAACCCGCCAGCGGCCTTTGCCGCCTTGTTTGCGGATCGCCGTGGCGATGTCCTTGCCGCTCAAGGTAAGCGCGATGAGGCGCGTGCGGCATGGCAAAGCGCCATTGATGGCCTGGGTACGGCGAATCCGTTGACCCAAGCCGTGCAACTGAAATTGGATGCCCTGAGCGGAGCGTGACTGTAATGCGTAAATTTGCACCTGGTCGTACATGGCGTGGCGTCGTTTGCCTGGCGAGCTTGCTTGCCTTGAGCGGCTGCGGCCTGTTTTCCCATGATGACGGCCGTTACGATCCCGCGCCGTTGACCGAGTACAAGGCCGGCATGTCGGTGCGTCAGATCTGGTCCACGTCGATCGGCAGCGGATCCGGCCTGGGCTTCGCGCCCACCGTGCTGGGGTCCGCCGTTTACGCCGCCACGCCGGATGGTTCGGTCGGCAAATTCGACCTGCAAAGCGGCCGCGCTTTGTGGAAGGCCAAGACCGAATCCAAGCTGTCGGCCGGTGCCGGCAGCGACGGCACCACTACCGCTGTTGCCTCGCCTGACGGCGAAGTCATCGCCTTCGACGACAACGGCAAGGTCAAGTGGAAGGTCCGCGCCACCAGCGACGTCACCGTACCGCCCGTGGTGGGCTACGGCATCGTCGTCGTCCGTAGCGGTGACTACCGCATCCAGGCGTTTGATGCCAATAGCGGCGAACGTGTCTGGAGCGTGCAGCGTCCTGGCCCCTCGTTGGCCTTGCGCAGTGTGTCGCAGATGGTTCTGGCCGAAGGCCTGGTCATCTCGGGCCTGCCCGGCGGCAAGTTGATGGCGATTGCGTCGAATAGCGGCAACGTGCAATGGGAAGGCACCGTGGCCACGCCGCGCGGCGCCAGCGACCTTGAACGCCTGACCGACGTCGTCGGCACACCGCGTATCGCGGGCAATCTGCTTTGCGCAGTGGCCTATCAAGGGCGTATCGTCTGCTTTGACGTTACGGCTGGTGGCCGTCCGCTGTGGGCCAAGGACTTTTCCAGCGTCAGCGGTATGACGCTGGATGACCGCTTTGCCTATTCGGCGGATCAAAATAGCGTCATCAGTGCGTTTGCGCTGGATAATGGCGGCAACGTGTGGAAGCAGGCGGCCCTGAAGAACCGCCAACTGACGGCGCCCGCGCTGTTGGGTGGCGCGCTTGCAGTGGGCGACCTGGACGGCTATCTGCACTTCCTGTCGCGTAGTGATGGCAGCCTGATGGCTCGGCTGTCCGTGGGTGGAGGCGCCGTCGTTTCGCCGCCGCAAACCACCCCCCAAGGTGTGCTGGTCCAGACGGGCAATGGCAATCTCGTCCTGATCGGCGCCAACTAAAACTTATAGAACAAAGCCTTACACCGTGTCTTTCAAGCCTGTCGTTGCCCTGGTCGGTCGCCCCAATGTGGGGAAGTCGACCCTTTTCAATCGCCTGACGCGATCTCGCGCCGCGTTGGTGGCCGATTTTTCCGGCCTGACCCGCGATCGCCATTATGGCGAGGGCAGGGTAGGCGAGATCCCGTTCATCGCGATCGATACCGGCGGTTTCGAACCGGTCGCCAAGGACGGTATCTTGCTGGAGATGGCGCGCCAGACCCGGCAGGCCATTGCCGAAGCTGACGTCGTGGTATTTCTCGTCGACGCGCGCGCCGGCTTGAATGCTCACGACCACGAGATCGCCCAACTGCTGCGCAAGTCTGGTCAGCAGCGCGTTCTGCTGGCGGTGAATAAGGCGGAAGGCATGGGCTTGGGCCCCGCCATTTCCGAATTCCACGAACTTGGCCTGGGCCAGCCCTATCCGATTTCGGCGGCGCACGGCGACGGCATCGTCGACCTGATCGAGCTCGCGCTGAAGGATCTGGCCGAGCCGCCAGCGGAAGACGAGCCGTTCGAAGACGGCGAGCATGATCATCGCATCAAGCTTGCCATCGTTGGCCGTCCCAACGTGGGCAAGTCGACGCTCATCAATACGCTGATGGGCGAAGAGCGCGTGATTGCGTTCGACCTGCCCGGCACGACGCGCGACGCCATCGAGATTGATTTCGACCGCGATGGCCGCCGCTACACGCTGATCGACACCGCCGGCCTGCGCAAGCGTGGCAAGGTGTTCGAAGCGGTCGAGAAGTTCTCCGTCATCAAGACGCTGCAGGCCATCGAGGCCAGCAACGTCGTGCTGCTGATGCTGGACGCGCACACCGAGATTTCCGAGCAGGATGCGCACATTGCGGGCTTTGTGCTGGAAACAGGCCGTGCCGTAGTGGTTGCCATCAATAAGTGGGACGGCCTGGACGGCGAGGAAAAGGAACGCATCGAACGCGAGTTCCAGCGCAAGCTGCGCTTCCTGTCGTTCGCGCGCATGCACACGATTTCGGCGTTGCGCGGGCAGGGCATCAAGCCGCTGCTGAAGTCCATCAACGCTGCGCATGCCGCAGCGTTCGCCAAGCTGTCCACCCCGAAGCTGACGCGCGAATTGCAGGCCGCCATCGAGCAGCAGCAGCCTCCGCGCAAGGGAATCTTCCGCCCCAAGATGCGTTACGCGCACCAAGGTGGTCAGAACCCGCCGTTGGTCGTCATTCACGGCAACGCGCTGGATGCCATTCCCGATTCGTATCGCCGCTATCTGGAAACGCGTTTCCGCAACGCGTTCGATCTGGCTGGCACGCCGCTGCGCATCGAATTCAAGTCGTCGCACAACCCTTACGCGCAGGAAAGCTGATCCATGAGCCGTTTCTGGAGTCCCGTGGTCGGGACGCTCAGTCCGTATGTTCCGGGCGAGCAGCCCAAGCTTCAGAATCTGGTCAAGCTGAACACCAACGAGCATCCTTACGGGCCTTCGCCCAAGGTGCTCGAGGCCATCCGCGCGGCTACTGACGACACGCTAAAGCTTTATCCGGACCCTTCATCCGACCAGCTACGCCAAACCATTGCGGCCACCGTTGGCGTGCAGGCGAGCCAGGTCTTTGTCGGCAACGGTTCCGACGAGGTGCTTGCGCACGCTTTTCTTGCGCTGCTCAAGCACGACAAGCCGCTGCGTTTTCCGGATATCACCTACAGCTTTTATCCCGTCTATTGCGGGCTGTACGGCATCCAGTACGAAACGGTGCCATTGGCGGCGGACTTTTCCATCAATGTTGATGACTACCTGCCGGGGGCGAACGGGCAGTCAGGCGCCATCATCTTCCCGAATCCCAATGCGCCCACCGGCCGAGCCCTGAGCCTGGCTGACATCGAGCGCATTGTGGCAGCCAACCCCGATGCTGTCGTCGTGGTGGACGAAGCCTATGTGGACTTTGGCGGCGAATCCGCGGTGCCGCTGGTGGCTCGTTACGACAACCTGCTGGTGGTGCAGACGCTGTCCAAGTCGCGTTCGCTGGCTGGCCTGCGTGTGGGCTTCGCGGTGGGTAGCGCCGAGCTTATCGATGGGCTTGAGCGCGTAAAGAACAGTTTCAACTCCTACCCCATTGATCGCCTGGCGTCGGCCGGAGCAGTGGCGGCATTGGAGGATACAGAGTACTTTGAACGGACTCGCCAAGCCGTGATCGAAACCCGGTCGCGGATGACGGCGGGCCTGAACGCGTTGGGCTTTGAAGTGTTGCCGTCGGCTGCGAATTTCGTCTTCGCGCGGCATCCCTCGCAAGACGCTGCGGGCCTGGCCGCCGCCCTGCGCGAGCGCAGCATCATCGTGCGCCATTTCCGCCATGCGCGCATCGATCAGTTTCTTCGCATTACCGTCGGCACCAACGAGCAGGTAAACCTGCTTCTGAAAGCGCTTGCGGAGGTGCTGCATGCGTGATTTTCAGAGCCTTCTCAGCTTGAAATCTCTGGTGTCACTTTGCTTCCTGGCCAAGTAGCACGGGCCGGGAAAACCCTGTAGAGTACATGCTTCGATGTGCTCCACCAGTACAAGAAAGCACGTCATCATTCAATAACAAACAAATGGAGCCTGGCCAATGAGCAATAAAGGGCAAACTCTGCAAGATCCGTTCCTGAACACGTTGCGCAAGGATCATGTGCCCGTGTCGATCTACTTGGTGAACGGTATCAAGCTTCAAGGGCAAATCGAATCTTTTGATCAGTACGTGGTGTTGCTGCGCAATACGGTCACGCAAATGGTTTACAAGCATGCCATTTCCACCGTTGTTCCCGCGCGCGCCGTAAATTTCCAGGTGGAAGTCCCTGCTGAATAGTCTCGCTCCAGCTTTACCTTTTTTTGCCCGCCAGACGGTTGACGTCGGCGGGCATTTTCGCTTTGGCTCCAATATGGTGCATGTATGCGCGCTTTGATTATCAGCGTTGACCTGGGTGACCCGGACTTCGCTGCCCACGCCGAGGAATTCGCCATGCTGGCCAAGGGTGCTGGCGCGGAAGTCGTCGGCACGCTGACCGCTCGGCGCGACCGGCCCGACGCCAAGTTCTTCATCGGTTCCGGCAAGGCCGATGAAGCGGTCGGCATGGCGCAAGCCCTGTTGGCCGACATCGTTCTGTTTGACCAACCGTTGTCGCCCGCCCAGCAACGCAACCTTGAACGCGCTTTCAATCTGCGCGTGGTGGACCGCGTTGCCCTCATTCTGGATATTTTCGCGCTACGTGCCAAAAGCCATGAGGGCAAATTGCAGGTCGAGCTGGCACAGTTGCAGCATTTGGCCACGCGCCTGACGCGCATGTGGAGTCACTTGGAGCGTCAGCGCGGCGGTATCGGGATGCGCGGCCCGGGTGAGTCGCAGCTTGAGATGGACCGCCGCATGATCGGTGCCAAGGTCAAGACGCTGCGCGAGCGCCTGGACCGGGTTGAACGCCAGCGTGTGACCCAGCGACGAGCGCGGGCGCGCGGCGGTGCTTTGTCGGTGTCTCTGGTGGGTTACACCAACGCCGGGAAGTCCACGCTGTTCAATGCGCTGACGCGTGCGGACAGCTACGCTGCCGACCAGCTTTTTGCGACACTCGATACGACCACCCGCCGTATCTGGATCGAAGGCGCCGGCTCCGTCGTGGTGTCGGACACCGTAGGGTTCATACGCGATCTGCCGCACGGCCTGATCGCGGCGTTTCGCGCAACACTGGAAGAAACGGTGCACGCCGATCTACTGCTGCATGTGGTGGATGCCGCCAGTCCACAGCGCGATGAGCAGATTTTTGAAGTGAACAAGGTACTTGCTGAAATCGGCGCCTCCGCCATCCCGACCATTCTGGTATACAACAAGATTGACCGGGCTGGACTCGAACCCCGGGTGGAGCGCGATGCACATGGTACGATTGCGCGAGTATTTGTAAGCGCTACCGAGCGCGCCGGTTTGGATGCGTTGCGCGGGGCAATTGCGGAGACCGGACAGATTGTGGGAAACAATGCCGCGAATTATCAAACTCTTCAATCTGAATGACCCCGGTTGGGGTCGTGGGAACAACAATGGCTCCGAGCCGCCGCCGAAGCGGCCTCAAGGCAGTGGAGACGGCCCACCTGACCTGGACGAAGTCTGGCGCGATTTCAACAATCGCATCGGCTCGCTGTTCGGTCGCAAGGGCGGTGGCGGTGGTAATAACCGCCCCAACAATCGAGGCGGCATGACGCCGCCTTCGCCGCGTGGCGCGCGCATCGGCCTGGGCGTTATCGCCTTGGTTGCGGCGGGCATCTGGCTGGCCAGTGGCTTCTACATCGTGCAAGAAGGCCAGGTCGCGGTTGTGACCCAGTTCGGCAAATACAAGAGCACGTCGCAAGCCGGTTTCCAGTGGCGTCTGCCGTATCCCATTCAAAGCCACGAAATCGTCAACGTGTCGCAATTGCGCACGTTCGAAGTCGGTTTCCGTGGCGGTTCGCGCAACAAGGTCCTGCCTGAAGCGCTGATGCTGACGACGGACGAGAACATCGTCGACATGCAGTTCGTCGTGCAATACCGTCTGCGTGCCGATGGCGCGCCTGACTATCTGTTCGAAACGCGCGACCCGGACGAATCCGTCCGCCAAGCCTCTGAAACGGCTATGCGCGAAGTCGTGGGCAAACAGACGATGGACTTCGTTCTGTACGAAGGCCGTACCCAGGTGGCCACGCAAGTACAGGAATTGATGCAACAGATCCTGGATCGCTACCAAAGTGGCGTGCAGGTCAGCACCGTGGCCATCCAGAACGTGCAGCCGCCCGAGCAGGTTCAAGCCGCCTTCGACGACGCCGTCAAGGCCGGTCAAGACCGCGAGCGTCAAATCAACGAAGGTCAGGCCTATGCCAACCAGGTTGTGCCGCTGGCCAGTGGCCAGGCGTCGCGCATGACTGAACAGGCTGAAGGCTACAAGGCCAAGGTTGTTGGCGATGCGCAGGGTAATACGTCCCGCTTCACCAGCATTCTGGGTGAATACGAAAAGGCCCCGCTGGTCATGCGCCAGCGCATGTACCTGGAAAGCATGCAGGACATCTTCACACGCGCCACCAAGGTCATGGTCGACACTAAGAGCAACAACAACATGTTGTATTTGCCCTTGGACAAGATCATGAATCTGGCCGCTCAAGACGGTGGCAAGTCCGCCGTCGGCAACCCGGGTTCGCCCGCGTTGATCAGTCCGCCGGTTCAACCGCCGTTGCGTAGCAACGTGGTCCCGGTGCCCCAATCTTCCGGCAGCAGCAATAGCAACACGCTGCCTCGCGACCGCATGTCGCGCTAACCCGGAGGAATTCTGATCATGCAACGTCTCATGCCCATCCTGGTCGGCCTGCTTATCGTGCTGGCTGCCCTGTCGTCCTCAGTCTTCGTCGTGCGCGAGCGCGACTACGCCCTGGTGTTCTCGCTGGGTGAAGTGCGCAAGACCATCAATGAACCTGGCCTGTATTTCAAGGCTCCGCCCCCGTTTCAGAATGTCGTGACGCTGGACAAGCGCATTCTGACTATCGAAACCAACGAAGCCGAACGCATCCAGACTTCTGAAAAGAAGAACCTGCTGATCGATTCCTACGTCAAATGGCGTATTGCGGACCCCCGCCAATACTACGTTTCGACGGGCGGCAACGAGCGCGTCGCGCAAGAGCGCCTGCAAGCGCTGATCCGCGATGCCTTGAATGCTTCGGTGAACGTGCGCACGGTGCGCGATGTGGTCTCGACCGAACGCGACAAGATCATGGCCGAGATCCTTGCCAACGTGGCCAAGCGCGCCGAGCCCTTGGGCGTGCAGATCGTCGACGTGCGCTTGCGCCGCATTGAGTTCGCGCCGGAAATTTCGGAATCGGTCTACCGCCGCATGGAAGCGGAGCGTACGCGCGTCGCCAACGAGCTGCGTTCCATCGGTGCCGCCGAAGGCGAAAAGATCCGCGCCGAAGCGGATCGTACGCGCGAAGAGGTCGTGGCCGAGGCTTATGCCAAGGCGCAGGGCATCATGGGTGAAGGCGACGCCGCCGCCGCCGCGATCTATGCGCAGGCCTATGGCAAGAACCCGCAGTTCTACACGTACTACAAGAGCCTGGAAGCCTACCGCGCATCGTTCTCGAAGCCGGGCGACGTGCTGGTGGTTGACCCCAGCTCCAGTTTCTTCCAGTTCATGAAAGACCCCGCCGGCGAAGCATTGGCGCCGGTGACCGTGCCCCCAGCCAAGTAAGTTGGCGACGCGCCTCGGTGCTGAAAGCCCCTTGGGTATCCAAGGGGCTTTTTCTTGATTCCTGGCTATGGCGAAGGGCACCTAGAGGTATTAGAGGGACGGTTTGTGGGCCCCTGATCCCGGCTGGCGCTGTTCGCTGACTCATGTACAATACCGCGTAAGCTAGAAAACATTCCGCAGCGGCTGAGCGGGCTTACGCCCCCTCAGCCGCTTTTTCGTTTGGGCGACGCCCACGCATCACTTGGCGTTATTCAGGTAAACATTCATGGGTAACTGGTTGCTGCCCGAGAGCCTTGCCGACGTACTTCCGGCAGAGGCCCGGCGCATCGAGGAATTGCGCCGCGAACTTCTCGATCTGTATCGTACATACGGCTTCGAGCTCGTCGCGCCGCCCCTGGTCGAATACATCGATTCATTGCTGTCGGGCACCGGTAGCGATCTGAATCTGCGCACTTGCAAGCTGGTTGATCAGCTGACGGGGCGCACTCTGGGTGTACGGGCCGACATGACTCCTCAGGTCACGCGCATTGACGCGCACTTGTTGAATCGCGCTGGCGTGACCCGCCTGTGCTATTGCGGCAACGTGCTGCACGCGCGTCCGGCTGATCTGCTGTCCAGCCGCGAGCTGTTGCAGATCGGCGCCGAGATCTACGGTCATGCGGGTTTTGAAGCCGATCTGGAAATCATCCAGCTTGTGCTGGAAACCGTGGCGATTGCCGGGGTGCGCAACCCCCGTCTGGACTTGTGCCATCCGGGTGTGGTTCGCGCCATTGTCGAGTCGGACCCGGCGGCGGTAGAGTTGGCGGAAGACGTAATCCGCCTGCTGCGCGAGAAAGACGTGCCTGGTTTGAGTGAGTTGGCTGCGCGTGCGCCGGGCATGCGGGAAGAGACGCTAAAAGCGTTGACCCTGCTGCCGAATTTGTACGGCGGCCCGGAAGTGCTGAAGAACGCGCGCCGGGAATTGCCGTTGCTGCCCGGTGTGGCAAGCGCACTGGACGCGCTGCAAGCACTGGTGGACGCGATGCCGAATGTCGCTTTTGGCGTCGATCTGGCCGACGTGGGTGGTTATGGTTACCACTCCGGCGTGAAGTTCGCGCTGTACGCGGAAGGCTGGCACGACGCACTGGTCAGCGGCGGCCGCTACGATGACGTCAGCCGTGCATTCGGCCGGGCTCGTCCGGCTACCGGTTTTAGTCTTGATTTACGCAAACTGGCGGCGGGTTTGCCGCCAGCGGAACGGGCGCGTGCGGTTCGTGCGCCCTGGGGGCAGGCCCCCGCCTTGACCGAGGCGGTGCGCCGTCTGCGCCGGTCAGGGGAAATTGTCGTTCAGGTATTGCCCGGTCACGAGCAGGATCAGGACGAATTCGTTTGCGATCGCGAGCTGGCGCTGCAAGATGGCGCCTGGACGGTCAGAACGCTGTGACTAACTCCCTCTTGGAAACGAGAGGGCCGCGGGGAGATTTCCGGATTTCCCGAGAAACTCGATATTGATTCGTAACATGAGCAAGAACGTAGTCGTAATCGGCACCCAATGGGGTGACGAGGGCAAAGGCAAGATCGTCGATTGGTTGGCGGAATCCGTCCAGGGCGTGGTCCGCTTTCAGGGTGGTCACAATGCCGGCCATACGCTGTGGATCAACGGCAAGAAGACGATTTTGCGCCTGATCCCGTCGGGCATCATGCATCCTGGTGTCACCTGCTTCATCGGCAATGGTGTCGTGCTATCCCCGGAAGCCCTGCTCAAGGAAATCGAAGAGCTGGAAGCCGCCGGTCTGGATGTGCGCTCGCGCCTGCAGATCTCTGAAATCTGCCCGCTGATCCTGCCCTATCACGTGGCCATCGACAAGGCGCGCGAGGCGCGCAAGGGCGAAGGCAAGATTGGCACGACCGGTCGCGGCATCGGCCCGGCTTACGAAGACAAGGTTGCTCGCCGCGCTTTGCGCGTGCAGGATTTGTTCAACCCATCTCTGTTTGACGAGAAGCTGGCCGAAGTGCTGGATTACCACAACTTCGTGCTGACCAAGTACCTGGGTGCCGAAGCGGTTTCCGCCAACGAGGTGCGCGATCAGGCCATGGCGCTGGCTCCGGCCATCGCCCCGATGGTCAAGGATGTGTCCAGCAATCTGTACGCAATGCAGCAGGAAGGCAAGCGCATCCTGTTTGAAGGCGCGCAGGGCGCGTTGCTTGACGTCGACCACGGTACGTACCCGTTCGTCACCAGCAGCAATTGCGTGGCTGGCGCCGCGTCCGCAGGTGCTGGCGTCGGCCCGCAGCAGTTGGATTACGTCTTGGGTATCACCAAGGCGTACACCACCCGCGTGGGTTCTGGCCCGTTCCCCACGGAATTGGTCGATGAGATCGGCACCCGCCTGGCCACCATCGGCAAGGAATTTGGTTCGGTCACGGGGCGTCCGCGTCGTTGTGGCTGGTTTGATGGCGCCGCGCTGAAGCGTTCGGTTCGTCTGAATGGAATTTCCGGCCTGTGTATCACCAAGCTGGACGTGCTTGATGGTCTGGAAACGATTCAACTTGGCGTGGGCTATCGGGTGAACGGCGAATTCCGCGACGTGCTGCCTTATGGCGCGCACGCTGTTGCGCAAGCGCAACCGGTTCTGGAAGAACTGCCGGGTTGGTCGGAATCGACTGTCGGCATCACCGAGTACGACAAGCTGCCCGCGGCGGCCCGTCGTTACCTGGAACGTGTTGCGGAAGTCTGCGGTGTGCCGATCGACCTGGTGTCGACGGGACCTGACCGCAATGAAACCATTGTCCTGCGTCATCCCCTGAAGGGCTGATCGGGTTATTATTCCAAAGGCCGCCGCCGGTCTCATACCGGCGGCGGCCTTTTCGTATCTTTAAGCAGGAGATGCTTACCTATGAGCACGCCGACCAATGATGAAAGCCATCTGTGGGTGACGTGGGACGATTACAACCGGTTGATCGAGCGCCTGACCTTGCAGGTGCATCAGTCGGGATGGAAGTTCGACAAGATTTTGTGTCTGGCGCGCGGCGGCATGCGCGTCGGCGATGTTATGTCCCGTATTTTTGACGTGCCGCTTGGCATTCTTGCTACCAGCAGCTATCGCGAAGCCGCCGGCACGAAGCAGGGCGATATGGATATCGCCCAGTTCATCACCATTACGCGCGGCACGCTGTCCGGCCGGGTGTTGCTGGTGGACGACATGGTTGATACGGGGAAAACCTTCAGCAAGGTCTATGACCATCTGAAAAGCCAATTCGCGGATATTACGGAGCTGCGCAGTGCCGTGCTGTGGTGGAAGGGGCATTCCCAAGCCACGCCTGACTATTACGTAGAAAAGCTGCCGACGAACCCCTGGATTCACCAGCCGTTCGAAGATTACGACAGCCTGCGTCCGCATCAGCTGGAAGCCTGGATCCGCAAGGGTCACACGAGCTGATCTGTAGTAAGGATCGGAATGTGGGGGGAGGTGTATGCGCCTGGTGTCCCCCTAGTAGTCAAAGCTGCGCTGACCATGCTAGAATCGCTGGTTATCGCTAAACCGAACTTGGCTTGTTACTCTTTGGGTAGTCTTTGGGTAACGGAAACAGCCAGCGGAAATCCGAGAAAAACGTAAAAACGGCAAGAAGTGGGTCGTGCATCTGGTACTGCTGAAGCAGCGCTGCATGTTTTCCTGCTACGTCATTTTTCAAGAGCTCGGGTTGCGCTTTCAAAGGTTCCACGTTCCGCGGTTATCGCGGACCTGGACCCGCGCAGCGTTGCTGGTAAGCAAGCCAGGTTTGTCATCAACTTTTGTTACCCTACAAGCAGGCCAATCACTTTATGCCTATCGTTCGACTGAAGGAAAACGAACCGTTTGAAGCCGCTCTGCGCCGCTTCAAGCGCACCATCGAAAAGACCGGTTTGCTCACCGAGCTGCGTTCGCGCGAGTTCTATGAGAAGCCCACGGCTGAGCGCAAGCGCAAGCATGCCGCCGCCGTGAAGCGCCACTACAAGCGCATCCGTAGCCAACAACTGCCCCCGCGCCTGTATTGATTTTTGATTCCCGAATCTATTGATTCCAGAATCATTCATCCAGGATCTACTCGCCCGAGTCGACGTCGTCGACGTAGTCGGGCGATATGTGCAGTTGCGAAAGGGTGGGGCCAACTTGCTTGGCCTGTGTCCCTTTCATAACGAAAAAAGTCCGTCATTCACTGTCAGCCCCACCAAGCAGTTTTATCACTGCTTCGGCTGTGGAGCACACGGCAGCGCCATCACTTTCCTGATGGAACATACGGGTACCAGTTTCCCCGAAGCCGTGCGCACGCTCGCGGCTTCGGCGGGAATGACGGTTCCCGAAGAAAATCGCAGTCCACGCCAACAGCAGGAATCCGCGCGCCGCAAGGCCGAGGAATCCCGCCATACACAGGTGCTGGATGCCGCCCAGGCGCATTATCTGAAACAGTTGCGAGCATCGCCCGCTGCGATCCGCTACCTGAAACAGCGCGGCCTGACCGGCGAAATCGCGGCGCATTTCGGCTTGGGGTGGTCAGGCACGGATCGCCACGGCTTGTCGCAGGTTTTTCCCAATTACGAAGATCCCACGCTGGTGGAGTCAGGACTTGTCATCGAATCCGAAGACGGCCGTCGCTATGACCGCTTTCGCGAGCGCGTCATGTTTCCGATCCGCAATGCGCGGGGTAGTCTCATCGGATTTGGCGGGCGCATCATCGGTAAGGGCGAGCCCAAATACCTGAATTCCCCCGAGACGCCGCTGTTCTCCAAGGGACACGAGCTTTATGGTCTGTGGGAAGCGCGCCAAGCCATTCGGCAGGAAGGTCTGGTGATCGTGGTTGAAGGGTACATGGACGTGGTGGGCTTGGCGCAGCAGGGCATCGCCAACGCGGTCGCCACGCTGGGTACGGCGACCACACCGGACCACGTAAAAAAGCTGTTGCGCGCAAGCGATAAGGTCATTTTCAGTTTCGACGGGGATGGAGCGGGTCGCCGGGCTGCCTGGCGGGCATTGCAGGCTTGTCTGCCTGTGCTACGCGACGATATCGCGATACGCTTTTTGTTTTTGCCGTCGGAACACGATCCCGATTCTTACGTCCGCGAATTGGGCGCCGAAGCGTTTCGAGCCTGCTTGGGCGATGCGGTGGCGCTTTCGCGTTTCCTGTTGGATGAGTTGGCCTCGCGCCATAACATGTCCGAAGCGGAAGGGCGCGCCAGTTGCCTGCACGAAGCCAAGCCTTTGCTGGCGACGATTCCCGAGTGCGCGTTGCGCGTTCAAATCGAACGCGAAATGGCCAAGCTGGTGCAACTGACGCCCGAGGAAATGGCACAGATTCTGGCCCAGCAGCCCGCCAAGCCTTTTGCGCCGGCCGGGTCCAAGCATCCTTCTGGCGAAGAGGGCGGCGCAGCAGGAGTTTCTGGCTCGGATCATGATGGCGGGCACTCGGATATGGGTTACGACTTTGCCGGGCATGATTTTCAGGACATTCCCGCCGACGAGCCTGACTATGCCGAATACGGACATATTCCGTTGCAAGGCGCTGAAATGCTTGGCGCTAGCGGCCAAAGGGCGGCTGGAAAACCCGAATGGAAGAGCAAAGGCGACTGGAAGGGCAAGAGCGACTGGAAGGGCGGGAAGGGCAACTGGAAGGGGCGCCGGGACAATGATGTCGGTGGTTTCGAAGGGCGCCGCACGATGCCGTCGCTGGCCAAGCGTTTGCTGGGTCTTTTGCTGGCCCACCCCGAATTAGTGGACTCCATGGGCGATCAGCAGCTTGAAGTCATCGACCATGGCCCCCATCTAGGTTTGGTAAGAGACCTGATCATGCTGGCCCAATCCAGCGGTGCGCGCCATGTGGGTGCCCTGCTGGAGGCCGCCGAGCCAGATTCGGACTTGGCGACCGTCTTGAAGGGGCTGCGCGCGGACATCTTGTCGCAGGAAGATCTGCCCGACCCGCAAACCGAATGGGATGACGCATTGCGGCGTATTGAATTCGATTCAGCCAAGCTCGAAATGGCCAAGCTGGCATCCACCGGGCTGGCCACGGAAGAAGCGCGCAAGCGCTACCTGGAGCTCTCGGGCAGAATGGCCGTGCTGAAAAATGCCGGGATACGTTAAATGCGCTAAAATCAAAGGTTGTCCGTTGGCAGTTGCCGTCGGCTCGTTTGCAATTGAACTCAGTTGAACTGAAGCTGAATTGTTGGACTGCGTTGAAAGTCCCGACGAGCACGAACTCGGCAAATCCGACGGAATCAAATCAGGATGGCGCGATCTAATTCTGAAGTGATGTAGATGGCAGCATTGGTAGAGCGTAGCGGTAGAGCTGTAGCAGCAATAGAGTATCGGTGCTGGGAAAAGAGCACTAGAGAAAAAGCACTAAGAAATTGGAATCGGCATTGAAAATTGGCCGCAGTGTTTAACCGCAGCGGTCGAAATTGTTACATCATTAAATTATTATGGCCAATGGCTGATAGCCAAAGGCTGAGCGGTGAATCAGGCAGTTCAACGGCGAGCATTTTTGCGTAGCGTTAGTGGTCTGGGTGCTGTGTCTACATAGCTGCTAGGGGCAATGACCCCATAAGCAAGCAAAGCCTATTTATAGGCAGGCAGCCCCCCCAACGCCCGGAATCCGTCGCGGAATGAGGTTATGCACGTGAAGCGCCCGAACGGTATTGCACCGCCACGTCGCCAAACGGGTTCGAAAGAACTGGCGCTGCGAACAACGCAGCCGCGTGATCTTCGCCGATTTATCTGTTTTACCCGTAGCTGCGTCGCGCTAGGCCACTGTCTGGCGTGGTGCTTGCGCGGTGCAACATGCCCAAACGGGTTGCGACGACCACGGAAGCGACTATGACCAAATCCACCGGCAAATCCTCCTCTGCAATTGATGCGGCTGAAATCAAGGCCCCCGCGGCCAAGCGCGCCGTAAGCATGGCGGCGGAAAAAGCGCCCGCCAAGACGGCGGTGAAGGTCGCCAAGCCTGCTGCTGTCAAAACGGCTGCCAAGAAGGCAACCAAGACGGCTGCGGCTGACAAGCCCGAAAAAGTGACGAAGGCTCGCGCCAAGAAGGCTGAGGACAAGCTCGCCGACCTGGTGGGCGGCAGCGCCCCTCGCTCGGGCCCGGTCCCGAGCGGTCGCCGCCCGGGACGTCCCGCCAAGAACGCCAACAACGATTCCGACGGTTTCGACGACACGATGGACGGCGAAGGCGAAGTCCTGCCCGATCTGAAGCCGCCCAAGCGTGGTGGCAAGCGTGGCAAGGCCGATCCCAAGGATCTGATCGCCCGCGGCCCGGTCACGCCGGAAGAATACGAAGCGCGCCGCAACCGCCTGAAGCAGTTGATCAAGCTGGGCAAAGATCGCGGCTACCTGACGTACGGCGAAATCAACGACCATCTGCCTGATGACTTGGTGGATGCCGAAGCCATTGACGGCATCATCAGCACGTTCAGCGATATGGGTATCGCGGTCTATGATCAGGCACCCGACGCCGAAACTCTGCTGATGAGCGAGAACGCGCCGGTCGCGTCCAACGACGACGACGTCGAAGACGAAGCCGAAGCCGCGCTCACCACCGTGGATTCCGATTTCGGCCGCACCACCGACCCCGTCCGTATGTACATGCGCGAAATGGGTTCGGTCGAGCTGCTGACTCGCGAAGGCGAAATCGAAATCGCCAAACGCATCGAAGACGGCTTGAAGCACATGGTCATGGCCATTTCGGCCTGCCCGACCACGATCAACGAGATTCTTGCCCACATCCTGCGCGTGCGTGAAGGCCAGGCGCAGATCGACGAAGTCGTTGATGGCCTGGTTGATCCGGAAGACGGCGAAGAATACGCTGGCGCCGGTGTTACCGCGGACGAAGACGAAGGCGATGACGGCCCCGCCGGCGGCATGTCCAGCAAGCAGCTGGAAGACCTGCGCGTGAAGGCGCTGGCCAAGTTCGACGAAGTGAGCAAGCAGTTCGACAAGATGCGCCTGTCGTACGAGAAGGACGGCTACAAGTCGGACATCTACGTGCGCGCCCAGGAATCCATCCAGAACGAACTGATGGGTATCCGCTTCACCGCCAAGATGGTCGAGAAGCTGGCTGACACGCTGCGCAGCCAGGTGGAAGAAGTGCGCCAGCTTGAACGCGCCGTCCTGCATACGTGTGTGGACCGTGCCGGCATGCCGCGCTTGCACTTCATCAAGGTCTTCCCTGGCAACGAAACCAATCTGCAATGGGTGGTCGACGAAGTCGCCGCTGGGCACCCCTACGCCGAGACGCTGGAACGCCAGATTCCCGCTGTTCAGGAATTGCAGCAGAAGTTGATCGACCTGCAAACGCGCGTCGTGCTGCCGCTTAAGGACTTGAAGGACGTCAACAAGCGCATGGCCACTGGCGAAGCCAAGGCTCGCAAGGCCAAGCGCGAAATGACCGAGGCCAACCTGCGTCTGGTGATCTCGATTGCGAAGAAGTACACGAACCGTGGCCTGCAGTTCCTGGATTTGATCCAGGAAGGCAACATTGGTTTGATGAAGGCCGTGGACAAGTTCGAATACCGTCGCGGCTACAAGTTCTCGACGTACGCCACGTGGTGGATTCGTCAGGCCATCACGCGTTCCATCGCCGACCAGGCGCGCACCATCCGTATCCCGGTTCACATGATCGAAACGATCAACAAGATGAACCGGATCAGCCGTCAGATTTTGCAGGAAACCGGCGCCGAGCCGGATCCCGCGACCCTGGCGCAGAAGATGGACATGCCCGAGGACAAGATCCGCAAGATCTTGAAGATCGCCAAGGAACCGATCTCGATGGAGACGCCGATTGGTGACGACGATGACTCGCACCTGGGTGATTTCATTGAAGACACCTCGACCCTGGCGCCGTCGGATGCGGCCTTGCATGGTTCCATGCGTGATGTGGTCAAGGAAGTGCTAGACTCTCTCACCCCGCGTGAAGCCAAGGTTCTGCGTATGCGTTTCGGTATCGAAATGAGCACCGACCAGACCCTGGAAGAAGTGGGCAAGCAGTTCGACGTCACTCGCGAGCGCATTCGCCAAATAGAGGCTAAAGCGCTGCGCAAGCTGCGTCACCCCAGCCGGGCCGATAAGCTGAAGAGCTTCCTGGAAGGGCAGTAATCGTTTCCTGGGCCTCTAGCTCATGCCTGGTTAGAGCAGCGGACTCATAATCCGTTGGTGCCGAGTTCGACTCTCGGGGGCCTACCAAGTATTGACGCGGGTTTGCGTGGAGTTTCACGCAACCCGCGTTTTCTTTTGGTGGGGGATTTTTCGACCGATCTTGCCAATTGCCCCACGCAGCGAGTTTGTGGCGAGATGGGCATAGCGCTTTGTGCTTTGCGCTGATCGATGCCCCAGGACCGCGCCCACGGTATACAGGTCCACGTCCGCATTGATCATGGCGCTGGCGGCGCTATGGCCTAGGTCGTGGAACCGCAGATGCCCAAGGCCCACCGCGCGCGCTGCCGCCTTGAATTCTTTGGACATGGAAAAGCCGTTGCGCAGGGCGACCCGGGCGGCAGCCGCAATCTTTGGGTGGATCGGGATGTGCCGCGGGGAATCGTTCTTCGTGTCCGTCAGCTTGAAAAGCCCAACCTCGCGCGTGGCCCGGATGATCTCTGCCATTCTCATGCCGCTGTAGAACGCGATGCGGATTGCCGCCCTGGACGGTCGACACCGGCAGGCGCGCGCGATAGCCAGCATCTGGACGCGGCTGGCGAATTCCTGGCGCTCGTTGCGTACCGTCGGGACGATTACGCGCTCTGCGGGGTCGTGTTCGCACATCCGGTGGTGCTTCCAGCCATATCTGCATGCGCTGGTCAGGTAGCGAATGCGGTTGCGCACGGTGGCCGGCGCCAAGGGATCGCCGTTCGCCTTCTTCGCCTTGGCGGCGTAGAACTTGCAGGCTTTGACGTCACCCCCGTTTCGCAGCAGTTGAAAACTAGAATTCGGTCGGCTCAGGCAGGCTGACCTGCTGTGTTTTGGCGTATTCACTCGGGGTCAGCATGCCGAGCGAGCCATGGGGTCGGTGGTCATTGTAATCAGCACGCCATGCTTCAATGACCGTCTTCGCATGCTCAAGCGATAGGAATTCATGCGCGTTCAGGCACTCATCCCGTAGCCGGCCGTTAAACGACTCGCAAAGGCCGTTATCTGTGGGTTTGCCCGGCCGAGTGAAGTCCAACAACACTTTGTTCTCCCAAGCCCATAAATCCAGTGCTTTGGACGTGAATTCTGTTCCATGGTCGACGGTGATACTGGCCGGCAAAGCAACCCTCTTGGCGACTCGATCAAGCGCCTGAACCACGCTGTCACCGGTTAGCCGAAAACCCACCTCCAACACGGGACTCTCACGACTCCAGTTATCCACGACGGTCAGCACCCGAAACGCTCGCCCGTCAGCTAATTGATCATGCACGAAATCCATGCTCCAGCGCTGCCCAGCACCTGTTGGTTGCGGTGCGGGCCCCCGATGCAGACTCAACCGCTTATTGCGGCGGACGCGCATCCGAACCTGCAGCCCTTCCAAGCGGTACAGGCGATGGACTCGCTTGAGATTGACCTGCCAACCTTCTCGGCGCAAAAGGATATGAATCCGCTCATAACCAAATCTCGGTCTGCTCATCGCGATGTCTCGAATGCGCATTCGCAATGCCGACTGATCTCGCGCGCTGCTTTTGCGATACCAACTGCCGCTGGAAAATTGACCCGGCCGACACGCCCTCTGGACACTTACCTGATGCACGTCCAGAATCCATTGAACCACCTCCCGGCGGCGTGTCGGCGTCAGACCTTTTTTCGGATCACGTCCTGCAGAATATGCTTGTCCAAAGTCAGGTCGGCCACAACCCGCTTGAGCCTCGCGTTTTCCTCTTCAAGCTGGCGCAGCCGACGAATCTCGCTAGCCGCAAGATCGCCGTACTTCTTCCTCCAGTTGTAGAACGTCGCCTCTGATATCCCCAATCCGCGGCAGACATCCGATACAGGCGTACCGGCTTCTGCTTGGCGCAGTGCGTATGTCACTTGCGCCTCGGTATAGCGTGACTTCTTCATCGCGTCCTGCTCCTTCTTCAAAAAGAGCCTGAAGCGACCTTACTCTAGTTTTGAGATACCCACGTTTTTTGGGAGAACGTCACACGCGGGTGCAATTCCGGCCGGAGGTGTTGAGATCTCGGACGTAGATTTCAAGAGATCGGTCGTGGAGTCGGATGGGGTGTGGGCGCTGGGGGAAAAGGGTGGGCTGGAGAAAAAACCTCAAGCCCCGCGGTCCCTTCAGGAGGCCAAGGTACAGAAAATTTATGATATTGACCTGGCCTTTGAACAAGAAGCCGCGATCCTCATTTCCGGATACCCATCTTCCGAGCGGCTCACGTGGCCCGCCCAGCAAGCCGAAGCGCTCGCGTGGAAGGCGGACCCCGCCGCCTCTACTCCGTACCTGGATAGCTTGGCCGCGGCGCGTGGGATAGATGCTGCGGATATGCGGAAAAGGACGCTGGATCAAATAGAGTTGTTTATGACTGCCAGCGGTCCGATGCTGGGCAAACGGCAGCGTCTCAGGGACGAAGTCAACCAAGCTAAGAGCGTTGAGGAATTGAACGCGATTACTTGGTAGAGCAGGCAGGTCATACGCCGGCAAATCCTGTCGGGAACTGATATTTCATATTCCCCTCGAAAGCTGCCTCGTCCTCCTCCTCGGCTAGAGTGGAAGTTGGGCGCAGACGCCCACGGAAATAAATCCTCGCCAAATCGGGAGCCACGGTCAGGTCATGGTCGCCCGATAGGAAGGGAAACGGTCCAGGAGATGGATTCGACGATGGAGAGAAAAATGTCAGGCCGTCAGGGAACTGAGTCAAGAAGCGGCGCTGCTTCCACCAGTCCGCCAATCCACAAGACCGGCGTTCATAGTAGGCATCGTCTACAAGGACGTGAATGGCACCGGGAGATGCATCGCGGTGGCTGAAAATCTGGAACACTGATTTCCCGGTCTTGTCGCTGCGCACCACATATTCCACTGCGATATCTGGGTACAGGATGCTGAGCATCCGCCATGTCTGGTAGCTCAGGATGCCGCTCCCCCAGAGCGAAGCCTTTGTGGCGCCTTTGAGATAGCAGTTCAGAGCTATTTCAGAAGCGAAGTCCGCGATCGCCAGGGCTTGATCATGGCGAGCATTCGCGCTTTCGGAGTAACGGACGAAAGCGCCCATTCGCGCATTCTGGGCGTGGCGTCGTACTGATGAGACGAGATTCTCGCCTTTCGCCAGCCAGAACCCGAGCATGGTTCCCAGACGCATCATCTTCAGAATTGTGGCCCCCTGGTCGTTTATCCAGTGGACTATTTCGGCGATGGATTTGTTTGCGAAGCCGTCAGCGCCAGGCACACCAGATCCGTTTGTCAGGAACGTCAAGTACAGAGCCCCGTCGTCCCGCAGTGAGGCTAGACAGTTTTGAAGGAAGGATTCAAAGGGGGCATCAAAATGGGAGGCGAAGGCGAACGCACTGTTGTTACGCACGGCTATTACGCTGAAGCCGTCTTGCGGGTAACACCAATGGAACATATTAGCCAAGCCTGGCGTCAGGGCGTTTGATAGCCACTGATGATCTGAAAATGATGACGGGCGAAGGTCTGTTCCTATAGCTTCGGTGGCGCCCGCACGAAGCAGGGCACGAGTCAGAAAGCCGGTGTCGCACCCAATGTCGAGGACTGGATACTTGTCTATAGGCAATCCGAAGCCGCGGGTGATGGCTGAGAAATACTCGGCATTCAGCAGTTCGAGGCGATCGTGATGCTCTGATTCTGTATCGGCGTTGCCTGCTAGTTTCGGCTCCTCCTGTCGAGTTCCCAACACGATCTCGGCGCCATGCCCTATGAGTTCGTAGTAGGTAGGGAAGACAGGGGTCGGGAATGGCTTGTCAAGCAGCAGATATGGTGCGGCGCACGCGAGCTTTGCCTTGATATCGCCCCAAGTTGTTTCTGGGGGCCGCGTGTGGAGGCTCAACTCATGGACCATGTGTGCGCCGTCTGCAAGAATGACGGCTGGTTGTCCCTCCACGTCGAACAGCGTTCCGACCGGATGAGTTGAATCGACCTTGTTGCCCAGCGCACTAATGGTGATTCGAAACCCAAGCACATATGCAGTAAATGGCGCCTCCTGGGCTCCATCGATCACACAGCCTGTTTCCTTTGAGATCCGATAGTGGTCTTCAAAGAGTTGTTCAAGGTTCGGGATGAGTATCGGCACACCCTTGAATATAGGGAAGCTGTTCCCGGACTGATCGACCAGCGCATTGCCGTCTTGGCGCAATTGGGAGCCGTCAATGGGTGAGCGGAAATGCCGGATGAATTTGTCGCCTTGAACCACTTTTGCCTCTTTTCTTAAATTGGGGCTATCTCGTTGCGGGATCATACCCGATTGCTTACTAACCGCTGAAGCGGCTTTTTTTTCGTCTATAGGGGACGCGATTGAACATCCAAGACTTCGACGCCCTAGCGGCAAAGTTTGCCGGCGTGCTTGGCGCGGCGGTGTCCATGCGATACCTGCAAGGGTCCTGGCCCGCGCGTCTCAGCATGGCCGTCAGCGGGTCGCCGGTGGCCTATTACGCATCGCCCTACCTCTCGTCGCTACTGGGCATCCCGGAAGGGCTGGCGGGCTTTCTGACGGGCATGTTCGGCATGGCCATCGTCTCGCGCGGTTGGGAGGCGGTACAGGCGGCGCCCATCGGCGCGCTGTGGCAGGCCGTAATTGACCGTGTGCGCGGAAAAGGAGCCTGACATGGACACCAAGATCTATATCACTTTGTGGGCGGTCATGGCGTTTGTGTGCTGGCTGGTGGTCGCCGGCGGCGCGGTGCTGGCGGTGTTCTCCAAATCGATCAACGACACGACGCTGGAGCGCGTGGGCCTGGCCGCCGTCTGCCTGACGGCCACCGGCGCGGCCTGCCGCATCTTTGTGGCCAGCTGGGCCAGCGCAGGCGATGCGGCGCTCGCGGCTTCGGCCGCTTTCTATGTGGCCGCCGTGACGGTCAAGCACATCAGGGCGCCCAAGCCATGACCCTATCCGAGATCATCAAGACGGGTATCGACCCGGCGCTGGCGTTGCTGCCCGCCAAGATGGACACGCCGGCCGCGCGCGTGATGCTGCTGGCGATCGGGTTGCAGGAAAGCCGGTTCGAACATCGCCGCCAACTTGTGGGCAACCCGCCACGCCCAACCGGCCCGGCCAAGAGTTTCTGGCAGGCAGAGCAGGGCGGGGGCATGGTGCATGGCGTCCGCCTGCTCACCGCCACCAGCGCGGCCGCCGCGGCTCTGTATCAAGCGCGCGGCGTTCCGGTTCGTGATGCGGCTATCTGGGATGCAATCGAGAACGACGATGTTCTGGCCGCTGGCCTGGCGCGTCTGCTTCTATGGAGCGATCCCGGCCGCCTGCCGGCGCTGGGTGACGCGGATGCCGCCTGGGCGCTGTACCTGCGCACCTGGCACCCTGGCAAGCCGCACCCGCAGACTTGGCCGGATCTTTACCGCCAAGCCGTGGCCGAGGTGGTGCCATGAGCGCGCTATCCAGGGTGGTCAGCCTCGCCGGATGGAAGGGGTACGCGGCTGCGGCTCTGGCTGGGGTGATTGTGCTGGCCGGTGCGGCTGCGTCGGTCCTTTGGTATGGCGCATCTGAGCGGCGCGCTGGCCGTGCCGAATGCCAGGAAGCCCACCGCGTCGCCGGCCTGGAGGAATTCAAGACCGAAGCCGAGCGTCTGACCGGCCTGTCGCAGAGCCTGGCCGACACCGCCAACAAGCTGGCCACCGCCGAGCCCAAGGTAATCGAGAGGTACACCCGTGAAATCGTTCAGCGCCCTTTGCCTGCTGACTGCGTGCGCGACCCTGGCCGGGTGCGCGCAACCAATGACACCACCGACGCGGCCAACGCTGCCCGTCAATCTCAGCGCGCCGTGCCCGCCAGTCCCGCGCGTTGATTCGTCGTCGTGGGATGACCTGGCGCTGGCACACGGTGCGCTGGCGTTCCAGTACGCCGAGTGCGCCGCCCGGCACCAGGTGGTGGTAGATGCCTGGGCCAAGCCCTAGACCTTCTCCGCGCGCTTGGCCGCCCAAAACCAATGACTGTGCTTGGCGCGTTTCAGCTTCTGCTTGCGGAAGGTGATGCGCACTGCGCCGAGGTGGCCGGCCTCTATCTCCGCGTGGTAATCGCGGTCCTCGGCGGTGCCGGCCGGCGGCAGCGTTTGGGATGCCTGGGCGATGAATTGCCCGGGGACCTGGGCTAGGATTCCGTTGTCGGTCATGGTCGGAAAAATACTGGATGGTTCCACAGTATATGGGGCCAAAACAGATGGGGGATTTTTTGCCACACAGAGGGCATTCAGCGGGATCGGCGCATCTGGCGCGCATCCATAAGTCGTTGATCTATATAGGTTCGCGCTTTGTGCGCAATGCGCGCCATCGACTCATAATCCGTTGGTGCCGAGTTCGACTCTCGGGGGCCTACCAAGAAAATCCTGAGAAATCAGGTACGAAACAGCCGCCATTACTGGCGGCTGTTTCGTTTCCGGCGTTTGCGGTGTCCAAAATGCGCCCACTCTTGGCAACGCGTCTTCAGTAGGCGGTGCTTGATCTCTGATCGCGCAGCGGGGCCAGCCCATGAACTTGCGTCAATGGAGAGGGCACGTTCGCTGGCCTGACATCTTGGGCGCATGTACGCCGGGAAGCGCCAGGTAGCCCACGTTTGGAGCGGGCTGCGCGATGCCGGCCTGGGCTAATAGTAAGGCTGCTCATCCTCGGGGAACCGCATGCCGATTTGTTCTTGCAGCGCAGCCTCAGCACAGTATGCGCGGATCATCGCCAGACAAAGTTCTTTGTCTGCGAGCGAGAGCGCTCTGAATTGCTCGAGCGGAAAATTGGGGATAGGCCAGTCGTTCATGCATCGCACTCTACCAAGCGAATCGACCTTTGCGTTGGATATCGGCCCAATCTAAGACCAATTGACTCTCCTATCGGCGGCGCGCCGGGGTATGCCCTTGCGGCTATCGGGGCGCCATTCCTTTTCTAAGCCTCCCAGAGCGGCGAGATCACGTCGGAGTTCCAGGGCTGGCGCTCGCGGATGGTGCGAAGGTCGTCAAGGGTGAGGGGAGCTTTGAACGTCATATTGGAAAATACTGTTTGTATATCCA
This sequence comes from Achromobacter spanius, assembly GCF_003994415.1. Taxonomy (NCBI): domain Bacteria; kingdom Pseudomonadati; phylum Pseudomonadota; class Betaproteobacteria; order Burkholderiales; family Alcaligenaceae; genus Achromobacter; species Achromobacter spanius. Next base: position 2,202,182 of record NZ_CP034689.1, read on the forward strand.
GTATATTTCATCAAAAACGGGGGCATTCCTCGCTATCCAAACAAGTCTCGCGGCGATGCGGAGACGAGAGGGTATGGCTGTCTTGATATGCCGAGTGCCCGGCAATTCGGCGCGCCAATGGAAGAGCGCCCCAGCTCAAGATGAGTCTGAGGCGCTCCTGCCCGGCTTCGCACGCGATGGGTGTCAGACAGCCCGGCAACTCAAATCTACTGCTGTGAAAATCTATCGGCAATAGGGAAAACCCCAAAAAATTAAAGGGTTACAAGCGTCTTGAATGGGGCGCGACGACGCATCTCCCCGACCCTTTGTCGCCGATGGCGCGAAGGGTTTTTTTGTCGGGCGGCGACGTTCCTCGGCGCGTCAAGGCCGTGGGATCTTTTTGCCCACCTCGGCTTGCGCGAATTGTGGCGGCCAGGTGCCAAGCCGACACTGACGCCTACTTTCAACGCAGCGGAGAGCAGAGATGTGGAGCAGTCGAAAACGGCAGGTGGGCCAAGGGATGACGGAATACATCGCATGGCCTGAGAGCCGCGTAAACAAAGGCTGTAATGATTGATGGCTATTAGATGTCTAAAACTACTTGGCTTTGCGGGTCGGACCCTTCACCAATTTCGGACGCTTGTCACGCAGGTAGATCCTAGTCGTTCTGGTGTCAGAGTGGCCTAGGAGTGCGGTCGGGTCTATGCCTTGAGACTCGGCATCCGTTCCAGACATTGCGCGCAAGTCGTGCAGTGTGACGTCATTAGCGCCAGCGGACACCGCCGCCTCTTTGAACACTCTCCAGACGTTGGACCCTAGGCGGATATTCCCCGCCCGTCCCGCGATCAGATAGCGATTCCGGACACTTTCGGCGATAAGTGAGGCCGCCCGATCTGTGACGGCTCGCAGGTCAGGCGTCCACTCTACGACAAGTCGCTTCCCCGTTTTTTGCTGCTCGAAGTAGATGCCGTCTTCCTGTAGGTGCTTGTGCTCTATTTTGAGGATATCGCCGATGCGCTGTCCCGTCAGGTAGCAAAGTTCCATAACGCACTGGAGCCACGGCGGGCATTTCTCGTAAATCGCGGCGTATTCGGCCGGCGTGATAAGGCGGTCCCTGGACTTCTGAGCGAAGCGCTTTACGCTGACACAGGGGTTAGATTCTATTCGCCCTCGGTCAAGCGCCCACTGAAAGACAAGCTTTAGGACTGTCAACAGGCGGTTGGCCAGTGCCTTGCGGTCTGCGTACCCGTCCATCATTTCGACGACATCCCCGTGACGGACTTGGGCGGGGTAGAAGTCAGCGAAGGATTTCCGAAGTATGGCCGCGCAGTACTCGTACTGCTTGCGAGTCGAGTCCGAGACGTTCTTGGTCAATATCGGCATCGCCTCGTCTATAAGGGCTGGCATCCCGTCGGTGGGCGCAGCTACTATCCTGGCGTATTCGGTCAACGCGCTATGTAGGTCAACCCCAATCTTGCGCCACTTGCCACCCTTAACGTACCAGTACGCGCCGTGCTTCTGGTACACGCACGCGGGGAGGTGTCGGTCCTTGGTTCTTGGTCGCATGGCCTAGTGCTGCCTCCATGGCGGCCCGAAGAACCACGGGGGTTCCATCAGGGCGGATTTTAAAAGGGATAGCCAGGAATTTAAGAGCTTCGATTTGCTTTGCTTTCCTGGCCTTCCCGGTGAGTTCGATCAGTTCCTTTTGGGAAAGCGTGAGCATATGGCCTCCAAAACGAAGCCCGCGCTAGGCGGGCTGTTTCATCCAATTCTTGCGGGTGGTTCTGAGCATCTTCTCAATAACGTCAGCCACTGCGGGTCTTTCCTATTTCTGCTGCTGCTTCCACGATGGCGCGGCGGGTCGCCTCATACGAGTGGTCCGGGTGCACGGAGACATGTTCGGATGAAAAACATTCGCCTTCCCATGTGAACACTTCCGTTTCGTGGTGCTTGATGTTGATGGTCAGCGCTAGCCTCACCGCCAGCCGCAGCGCGTCGCCGTCGTTTACCAAAGGATTCCATGATTCCTCGCTGCGGCTGCCTGGCTCAGATGCTTGCATCAGCCATCCGCTATCCAGCCGGATCCAATGGAATTCCAGGCCGGCAGCCTTCGCCGCCAGTTCCAGCAATTCACGATCTGTCATCTTCCTTCTCCGGATTAGCCTTCACCCACTGTCTCGCCCAGCGCTCCATCAGTACGCCGGTATGCGCCCAGTTATCAGCGTGGCGGTCGATCAGGTGGAAGGCCACGGCGGGGTCGATCTTCGCCCAGTCTTGCGGGTCGCCGAAGTCGATGGCGGGTAGGTCGTTCATGCTTGCTCCGTTGCCATGGCTTCATGCTCAGCGCAGGCCGGGCATCCGTCATGATGGAAATGAAGAGGGTGGTGATGCGGGCAGATGGCTTCACCGCAAGTCCCGCATTCAGCATCGGGGCTGTGGGATAGGAGTTGATCAACGACAGCAGATAGACGCAGCCCATCCCGCGCCATCGCCACCAGCGCATCCCGCTCGGCTCGCGACAGGGTGACCGCTTCGCCATCCGTCTTGCAGTACGTAGGCCGCTGCGCGATGGCTTCGATTTCGTCTCGGGTCATGTTGGCTCCATTTATGAGACATTGCGGCGCCAGATGCGCCATATTTGCGCTGCCAACCTGCCGGACATCGTTGCTACCCGTGCAGGCATAGATGTGATTGCTCGCCCGAGGACAGCGCTTATTCCCGCACACCGGGCACAGCACCATCCGCATATCCCCGAACGACACGGGGCGGCAGGTGGCGCACCAGCACGGCTCAGCCACGTCCGCCTCCGTCCGTGCGGGGTGCTGGGCTGTCAGGGCGGCGCCAGAGTTGATGAGAAGCCCGAACGGATCAGAGCCAACATCCTGGGCGTTACGGCGCTCGCCGGTCCACGGGTTGAACAGCCATGCCGTCTTGCCGTTATGCTCGCGCCATTGGGCCGCATGGCTCGGGTAGGGCTTGCTCCAGCCGCTGGCCGGGTCGAATTTCATCAGATCATTCATCGCTATCTCCTTTCTCGCCCGTCTGTGTAGCTGTCAAGGATTGCTTGACGACTGACGGGGACACGGCGGCGCGGGCATAAGCTTGCATCTGCCCAGCGCCATAAATCGGGCATTCCTCACCCTCCAAGTACAACGTGTCGAACGGCTTAGGTAGCGGCGGCAGCACCACGGTACCGCAAGCACTGGCGCGGCTCTCCGGGGAGGTCGCCCCGACTTCAGCACCACCCTTCGCGCAATCCCCGCCGTCCTTGTCAGCCTGGGCAGTCGCCATCACGATGGGCTGCAAGGTGTAGCTGCCGTCAGCGTGGCGAAGAAAGGTAAAGCCGGCGTACCGTGCTGCGTTGATGATTCCTACCGGCACCGCCTCGCTGGCCTGGGGCGCAGACAAGGCAGCGTTCCAGGCATCCCACGCCAACTCGCGTTCGTAGGCCGTCAAATCGTCGCTGTCGCAATGTTTGGCGAGCCAGTCATCAAAGGTCATAGCCCGCGCCGAAGCGTATTTTCCCAACAACGCATGAGCGAATCGTATGAGGCCGTTCTTGTGTTGGATGGCAAACCCTGCGGCGAGCATTTCAATTTCGTTGTCGCTCGGTTTCATAGCTTGGCCTCGCTATCCGCAATCGCCTTTGACCTTCTGGCGCACTCACATTCGCTGGCCTGGGGCGCGGCATAGACCTGGGTTCCGTGGGGGAGGCCAGCCGCAGCGGGAAGCATGCGGATGCCAACGCGCGGGCCGTTCTCGTCGCGGCCTTCCCCGTGCCGGAATACCTCGCCCACCGGCTCCCGCGCCTCCCCGGCCACACGGTCGGCCTGGGTCGCGGCATGCGCGCGTTCAATGTGGCCACCAACCCAGGCGGATTTCATATCCGGTCCTGGGTCGCCGTCGATCCATTCAGTCTGCGGCAACCCGTGTCCGTCCAGCGCGCGCCAAGCGACCGCCTCCCCGGCTATAGGGGCGCGGTCCACGGGGTTGCGCCAAAGTTGCGCGGCAAGGAACGGATCCTTCGCCAGCCGTTCCACCGAAACGCCTTGAGCCTCTCCGGCTGCAGGGGCGCTATGCGGCCGGGGCTTCGAACTGTTCGGGTACATGGCCCGGTCGAACTGCGCGGCGTGCCATACGGCTTGCCACACGTTGTAGGTCAACCCATCGGCGGCGAACGGACGCAAATCGCTGTCGTAGTAGGCCCGGCAACGTTGTTCGCTGTCGTATGGCTCGGCTACAGGGGCGCTTGCCAGGGCGTCAGGGGCCGCATCGATCAATGCCCGGTAGGCCAAGGTGGATCGCGCCGCGCTTTTTATGTTCGCGTTGAAGGCGTCGTACCACGCTTCCATCATTTTTGGCGTCGGCTTAATCGGCACCAACTTCCAATTTTCCGGCACGGCGCTAGGTGTATTCGCCAGGGCAGCGATTGCTGCGTCGATCCTTCTCAAATGGTACGAGTCACCCCGCCCGATTTCGATGCAGAGCTTCTTGTACTTGCCTAGGAGCGCGGCAGCATCTATCGCCCGCTCATCGCCCGCCTGCACGCCCTCCGCGCGCAGCTTGGACAGCAGGGCGTGAACAGCTTCGTACACGTAGGGTTTCAGGTCGGTCTGTCCGTGCTTGATCGTGAAGCCATGCTCCAGGAATACAGCGCGGATGGTGTCGTTCAGCCCAGGCTGGGCGGCGTTGTTCTCAGTCATGGCTTTCCTTGGTGGTGGGCTGGGCGGCTAGTGCGGCCTTCGTTTCGTGCAGTTCATCAACGGCCCGCTGCAACATACGACCGTAGAAATCGGCCTTGAATTCGGAAACCGCCAGGCGGTCAGCCATGTGCTTTCGTCCAGCGGCATAGCCAGAGGCATAACCGTTCCCATAGACCCGCTCATGGCGGAGTTTCGGTGTCGATTCCATCACGCCTCTCCCTTCTGCTGGGCAATGGCGGCGTCTGCCTTTTCCAACGCCATCCGCGCAAAAGGAGACTTGTCCCCCACGGCGATAACGAAGGCGTGGCGCAAGTCTTGCAGCGCCTGCGTCAGGAGCAGAACATCCAGCGCATCGCCAGCAGCGGGAGCTTGGAAGTCGGCATAGTCGCTGCTGGCCTCCCACTGGCGCTGCACGGATTCCACGTCACCCGACGGACACGTGCGTTCAAGCCAGCGTTCAAATGCAGACTGCTCATCCTCCCCCGTCGCTCCGGTGGGTATAGGGTGCGAGGTAGGGGCGGAAACCGGCTCAAGCGGCCCGGGAGCATCCTGGGAAAGGCCATGGGTGATTTCGTATTCGGTCATTTCAGGCTCCGGGGAAGAAGTATTCGATCGCGCGGCGGCAGATGAAGAAAATGACGATGTAGACAACGCCAAGGCCAGCGATAAAGCCAAGCAGACCCGCACGGATTAGCAGGCGCTCAACGAAGTCATATTCAGGTTCGGGTACGTCGCTGCTATCCATTTCGGATCTCCAGGCAATAGAAGGGCAGCCCCGGACAGACGGCGGGGTACGGGGCTGCAGGGGGAGTTACTTGATGCCCAGACGAACGCCGGGGACAACTTCACACCCGGGGACCTTGTGGCCCTCGGTGATCGCCTTGTAGATGAGGTTCTTGTCCGGCTGGGGTTCTGGCGGCAGAGGGCTGGTCAGGTATTCGCGCGGCAGCAATTCGGGGTGCTTGATTACGACTGAGCCCTTCGCGCCCAGAACGGACACCGTGAAGGTGCCAGCCTGAACCCGCTTCTCGCCAGCAGCCTGCAAACCGTCCAGCAGCATCGACTTCATGCGTTTAACGGCGCTGTCTGCGGACTTGATCAGGTCTTCAAAGCGTTCCTTCTCGCGCTTGTAGGCCTCAATTTCAGCCTCCTTTTCGCGTAGCACGATGCAGTAGGTTTCCACCTTACCGGGGAGATCGCTCTCCGCTTCCAGGGTGTCAGATACTGCATCTTCGTCCAGACCCATTTCGCGCAGCCGGTCAGCTAGGGCGCGGTGCTGCGGGGCGATTTCGTAGAGAGTGGCCATACGTCACCTCAAAAAGGGATGTCCGAGGATTCCGCTCCGGCTTCGGCAAAGGCGCGGTTGCCATCGGCAGTCGAGTTGCCGCCACCAGTGCGCATGGGCTTGTCGCGCAGCGCTTGAACCATTTTGGCCAGCTGGAGAGGCTGGGTCTTGCGGTCCAGGATCTCAGACGCCACCAGTTCCGTGCCTGCTTGAAAGACGCCAGCTAGATTGGGACGCCACTTGCCCGCGTCGTACTCCTCCATCGTGAACAGAAGCCCGATAGGCTTTTCCAGCAGTTCTCCAAACTGCGGAACCTCGATTTCCACTTCGCGTTTCAGGTCGTAGTCGTAGACCTTGCATTTCTTCATCTGCGGGTCGTTCAGTCCACGCAGGCTGAGGCAGGCCATGATTGCATTCAACTGTTTGAAGCCGTAAATGGTCGTGCCGTCTTCCTTCCGGGTGTAGATCGAGAAACGGGCCTTCTGACCGCTGTCAGACACAAAATCGAAGTCGATCCCGAGAGTGCCCGTGTTCTTGGCGACGATGTGCTGGGCGCGGGTGAACTTCCCCTTGTATTTGCCCATCTCGGTGATCCGAGCGCCCGTGTTCTCTGCGCCCTTGGCGGCGTTGGTGTCGAGTGCGTACATGTGTGCTATTTCCTTTGTCGAGTTGGAGTCGTAAGCGCTTTATCCACCGTCCACCCGTACAGGTAGATTCGGCTTTTTGCGGTTGGGTAATGCATGCCTAGTGCCTCGCAGTGTTCCTGCAAGGTGGCGCTCTTTCCTTCGAAGTCGAAGCTCGCCGTATTGCGTTTATTGCGTGCTTGAGTCTTCGAGTCTTGCCACTCACAATTGCCGGGTTTGTAGTCGCCGTCGTTATCGATGCGCCCTAGCGTCGTTCCTTCGGGTCGTTCACCCATGTCGGCCAAGAATGATTCGAAGTTCTTCCACGAGTCATGGACCTTTATCCCTCTGCCGCCATAGTCGGGGTACTTGTGATTTCCCTTGTTCTGGCAGCGGGTGAGCATCGAGGACCAGGACTTGTAGGTGGGCGTTCCGAACTGGCCGTGGCGGGTTTTGTCGGCTGCTGTTGTGGTCACTCGCTTGCAACCGCAACTGGTGGTGTGACCGTTCCGAAGGTTTCCGAGCCGAACTAACGATTCGGATCCGCAGTCGCAGATGCAAACCCAGCGGCTTTGGCTACCAACCGATTCGCCTTTCCTCAACGCAACTAGCATCCCAAACCGGCACCCGCTCAAATCAAGCGATTGCATGGCCCACCTCGTAGAACTCGCAGACCATGCGGTCAATCTCTGCCAGGTCGTTATCAATGAGGGTGTCGGGAAACATCCCAATGGGGCTCTTGCAGCAGTCCTGGCCGTTGGTCTGAGTTGAGAATTGGTAAACGCCGTTGGTGACCTGGGTGCGTAGGACAATGGTGAAATAGCCTTCCGGAACCAGAGTGCTATCAACCATCTTCCCCACCGTTTTCATCCGAACATTGCCGAACTCATCGGTTTGTGTGTGGGCCAGGATGTACACCCGGCGATGCTCGGCCAACTGGCCAGCGGCATTGAATATGTCCCACGCAGCCTTGCCGATGTCTTCGAACTTTTTGTACCCAGTCTCACCGGTGCGGGAAAGTAGCTGATTGACCATGACGGCCTGATAGTCGTCAATCACGACAATTTCGTGTTCCGACAGGCGCATTGCCTTCTCGATGCTTGCCGGGTCATCAGACTGAAAAATGTTGCCGCCGGTTTTGTCCTTTCGGGCTTTCCAGCCCTCAGCCCTGAACGGCAGGGGCTTGCGTAGGCACTGGATCAGTAGGGTCTTCGCTGGGTCCAGATTGCGAAGGGATGTGGACTTTCCGGAACCGGAGTTGCCCAATATTAGGGTTGCTATGCTCATTGATTGCTCCTGATTGCTCGGTTTGGATGATTGCTACTTCTCGTCCGCGCTGGGCGCGTAGGTATTGATCGGGGATGCCTGGGGCGTAGAAGTCTTCGGCTTTCATTGCCGACTCGCGTATTTGGTGCCGCCATCCTTCGCCCAGCGTTCGTTAGAAGCTTGGTCTGCCTGCTGCTGACTTCCCAGCACGCCGACGATGGCGCAGATGAGCGAAAAGATGCCGACGACGGCGTAGGCGTCAACGGCGCGTACAAATTTTGTAAGCGTGGTCATATCACGCATCCCGGGTGAAGTTTTCGTTTTGCTTCGATGTACGCTGCGTGAGCTGCTTCTGGGCTGTCGAACATGCCGAGGTATCGGACTTTACCGACGATCTTGATCTGCGCCTTCCAACGCCCCTTGTATGGGGACGCGCCAAGAAATCCTGACGTATTATCGGAGTTGGCCATGCGCCGATTTTGCATGTTGGTTAGGTGGCTAACATCACGCAGATTACTGATTCGATTATTCGCGCGGTCGCCATCCAGATGATCGATTTCCGAGTTAGGCCACGCCCCCGTTGCCAGCAACCAAGCCAGTCGGTGAGCTAGGAAACGTCGACCTAGAACCGAAACCATCACGTAGCCATTACTGTATTGGCATCCAGCGACGTTTCCGGCCCGCACTGTCCCCCTGCAGTTCACGCGCCACCGCAGCACGCCTGTTGCCGGGTCATAGGCCAGCAGCGCGCTTATTTCGTCGAAACTCGGCAGAGTCTTCATAGGAAGGTTTCTCCTTAAGGAACCCATTCCGGCCAGAAGCCGCGAACGTAGTTCTTCGTTAGATAGTCGGCAACGTGGCCTATAGCCAGCGTCATCTGGTCGCGGCATTCAGGTCCGAGGATTCCGGACGCTGCCAATTCAAGGATCTTCTCCGGCTGGTCAGCTTTTCCAGCGATGAATGCCAGCATCCGCGCATCCTCGTCCGGGAATTCCTGCTCGAAGGCTTCGATCACCGCCTGACGATGGGCAAACAGATCCGCCTCGATACCCCGGGCGACCTCTGCGTACTTCATCGCGTAAATCTCGGCGGGCGGATCGAAGGTGAATCTAGGTCGATTCCCCATTGCTGTTCTCCGGGATGAGGGCGACTTGCTTAAGCGCCTCGTAGATGACGAAGTGCGCTCCGAACGCCTCGTTCATCTTCTGGTGACAGGCGTATTCGTCTGTACCGAAGCGTCCGCCCTTGGCTTTCGACTCCCAGCCCAGGGCCTCATTGCGGCGGCCATATTCAATGGCCTGGCAGTATTTGCGATCAGCAAAATCTCGGAGTGACTTTGCTTGCGCCGCCAGAGCCTGGCGTACAGCTTCCTCGGCGTAGATGGGCAAGGCATGACACAACGCTGCGTAGACTGCGGGCTTCAGATCGTTAAGGACGGAGCCTGGAAGGCCTCGGGGTAAGGCGTCGATGAGCCTCCAGCAGGCATCGTTTACAACGACGCTTTGTAGGCTGGGAAGCGGCGGCAGATTGGGCTTGCTCATGGGCGTTCCTTGGTGGAGTCCTTCGGAAACCCGTCGGCGTAGTAAGAGACCAGCGTCCGCCAGTCCTGCTTGGCCTGATGACGGGTGCTGTAGTAGGTGTTCCGCAGGGCGATCTTCAGCGAGCCGCCCAAGTCCGCCAGGAAGCACCACAGCAGCCAAAGCGGGAGAAAGACCGGCATAACCAACGCGCCAAGCAGGTACAGCGCTTTGCTCTTCATGGTGGTTCCTATGTAGGGGTGCAGTCTTCCGGCCAGATCCTCACGGCCAACCACACACCACGCTTTGTGCGCACGCTGCGGTATGGTGTGGAGGGCTTGAAGGGTGGGGGAAGACTGCGGTAAGTCGTAGACGCTCAGGGCGGCGAACCCCCAGCCTTGGGTAAGGCTGACGTATGGCGTTAGGTGGGATTGGGATTCGCCGGCCTGAGCGACCGAGGGGGGGCGCCGCGTTTCGTGCGGCTACGGCTGCTATGCAGCACCAGGGGGGGAATCAGGGGCTACTCGGCTCGGCGGCCAACTACCGCGCCAATAGCCATCGCTTCGAACTTGCTGGCGTGTTCTGGGGACACTTGGCCGAAGAACTTGTCTCGCTTGTCGTGCCCCGAGTCGCTATCTTTGAAGGTCATGCCAACCCTTACCGTGATCCCTTCAACAGAAGTGACCGCGATGACCTGCGGTTCGCCTTCTTCGTTGCTGTCGGCGTAGTACAGAACCTGCCGCCCGGTGTCCGTGCGGACAATTTTCGCGAAATCGTCTTCGTGGCTTTGATGGACAGTGAGTCCCATCTCTTCTCCTTTGCCCCTCGGGCTTATCAACGGGATGGGGGGTTAGCCGATCAGGGCTTCGAATATCTTCTTGCGCTCCCAAGACGATTCCAGTTTCTTGGTGATCGTTTCTTGTAGGGAAGCATTCAGGGCCTGGACCATCGTCTGTGCCATCACAGGCGCGGCGGTGATCAGACCATCCTTGGATTCGGTCAGCGCCATCAAGACTTCTGGGATCAAGTTCTCCTTGACCCACTCGGTGACTTGAGTGTTAACCGCAACGGATGCTGTATGGATCGCTTCACGCACTAGGCGATCTTCGATTTCACGACGTAGCCCGCGCAGCACATCCGGCATTGCATCGTTGACGGCCTGCTGAATTTGTTCTTGACTGAGCATTGCTCGTTCTCCTTGTTAATCGGTATGAATCCTGAAAGAAGCGGGCCGATCAATCAGCTTCAGAAAGGCTCGTCAGCTTCCGAAGGTTCACGCTCTTTGAGTTGCGCGTGCGCCGCTTCGAGTTGGTACTTGACGCTTTGCAGCTCCGAACGCAGGCGGTCGATTTCTTCTTGCTTCTTGGCGATCGCCTTCTTGTTGCTGACGAAAACTTCCGGAGCAGCAATCACGAAATCATCGCTCACCACTGCGGAGCTTGCCTTGATCAGCAGTTCGCCTGCGTCGTCGGATTCGGCGTCGAACTTGTCGCCAAGGATGATGCTCATTTCAGGCTTGACGACACCGATCTCGCGCCATCCTTTGTTGATGAAGGTGGCGTTGTTTTCCAGCATTGCTGCCAACGCAGGAAGCGACTTGTCAGACCCTTCGTGCGGGATGTGGATGGCGATATGAGTTGCGTTTTTGGTCTCGATAACTGCGAACATTTGCTTCTCCCTGTTTGCTCACGGCTTGTGAGATTTCATTCGTAAGCCCGCTCTAGGAACGGGCTGGCGGATGAATTCCGGAGCAGCGCGCTACCTGGCTGTTCCCTAGCAACTGTTCGATAAATTCAAACAGTTGCGTCGGCTCCAAGCTGCGCGCTGCTTCTTCAATCTCAGCCGACCTTGGCGACGCTGAAATCAGCTTCTTCCAAGTAGTAGTACGTCTTGTCGTGGCGGTTGTATTCGCACTTCAACGTGCCGACGTACTTCACGCCATCCACCATGAATTCTTGGTCGTACACTTCGGCGCCGCAGTTGTAGGAGCCTTCGCAATCCTCATGGGCACGACCGCGCAGCATCTCTTCGACTTCGCCTTCGGCGTCTTCCAGCGTGGCGAAGACGTTGTTTTCTGCTTTCTGCGTCCAGAGCAGTAGAGCTGCCTCTGCGTCCTGCAATGCGCGCTTGGCGCCAGCAATGTCCTGCTCGAGCTTTTCTTTCATCGGTATCTCCAGGTTCATGAAAATGCCTGAGCCGGGAGGGCTGGCATTCAGATAAATCTGGTCTGCATCGCCCCTGACGGTTCCAGTTCGCAATACAGACTCGCGGCTCTGTCGGCTCAGGGGTTCTCCGCTAACTACCCCTTCATCGCGTCCACCCAATTCCAGCTTGGGCTAGGCATTCCTCTTTCGACTTCACCCTCGGATCTGGCTAACCAGGTACGTCAGGTCACGCATGGGCTTGCGGTACTTCTCTGCATCCGACCCGTTACTTGCTGGCCTGCGGCCTAAGCGGTGTGAGTGCATGGGAGAACAATAGCATCCGCTATCGCATTGGGTCAATAGCATTTGCTAAGATTTTTCCGTTGGACGTAAAAAAGCCGCCCGGAGGCGGCAATTCAGCGGCTTAAAGCTTATCTACTGATGCACTGCACGTTGTTCCCGTAGCGGTTGCAAGTGGTCTGGATGGTCTGCTGAGTCGGCAAAAGGTACGGCTGTATTTGGACCGGCTGAACTCGCATAAGAGGCGCCATGATCGCCATGTTCTGAGACTGCTGTGCGGCGATTGCCGCATTTGCAGCTTGTTGGCGCTGGTCGATAGCGGCGTAGCTTGCCTCGGCTTCGGCGCCGAGCCTGGAGGCCGCCGTATTGAATTGACCAATGGTGATCTGATCCTGATAAAGCCCGGCGCGAAGGATTTTCATATCAGCCCGCATCTTCCCGTAGACAGATGAAGCCCCATTGGCAGCATACCTTGCGAGATGGGCCTGTTGCTGGTCATAGCAAGAATCAAACACCTCATACCAGACAGCAAGCGCCGCTTTTTGCTGTGCATCAAGGTGGTTCGCGTCCGACAGCTGCGGAAGGCTGGCGCTCATAGGCCGTGGAGGCATCACGGCATGAAGAGGGGCTAGCCGAACATCTTGCTGGGCTGCGCTACAGGTCTGCTCGACAGACGCGGCATCGCGCTCCGCTTGCATTTGCTGATGGTTAGCGCATCCCGCAAGAAGAGCCAGCGTTATGGCCTGACAAGATAATCGCACAATCATCTCGGGTCCTTTTCACTTGGGGTGAACAATTCAAGCGTAATGACGTTTCCGTCTGCGGTCCAATTATGCGGCCTCTTCGTCAGAGGCGCTTCGCTTGCTGGAAGATGTCCCTAAATATGCCGCAACTTGTGCGGCAACCCACTCCTCGATGCCCTTACGTTGTGCATCCGTAAGCTTGGCCCATTCCGCTGGGGGAATTGAGGAAAATGGCCATCCGGTCGGTAGAGGCGACGAATCAGGAGGTAGGTCCAGGGTCCCGCTTGAGAGGCCTATCTTACTTTCCATGTTGCGCGCGGCACGCTCACCAAAGCTACGGTGCCCATTTATTAATTGGGATACGTAGGTCGGGTCGATCTTCTCGTGTTGACGTGCGAAAGCGGCGATGCTGCCCGCTTTTGTCACGAGCGCTCGTAGGTTCGCAACGCGGTGGGTTCTCTCTTCCATAGCACCGGCATTCTGCGCAGCCCCATAGCAATCGGGAATTGACATCTGCTATTGTCCTTTCCGATAGCACATGCTATCGTCGCGCTCATGAACCTTACCGATTACCTCACCAGCGGGAAGAAAAGCGCGGCCGAATTGGCGCGCGACCTCGGCGTAGCCCCGGCGCTGATCTATCAGTGGCGTACTGGGCTGCGGTCTGTGCCGCCCGAACGCTGCGTGGAAATTGACCGGGCAACTGGTGGCGCCGTTACTCGCCGCGACCTGCGCCCCGATGACTGGCAGCGCATCTGGCCCGAGCTGGCCGACCCCGCGCCGCGGCAGGAGGCCAGCCATGCGTGAGATCAATGACCGCCAGAAGGCCCAGTTTGAGGCGATGCAAGCGGAAGTGGCCCGCATCCAGACAACTATTGCTCCGCGATTCTCGAGACGTTTTCGGCGAGTCGGTCTAAGTGCCGTTCTATTGCTAGCCGCATTTCTTCTCGCATCGTTGACGGGAGCATGGCTGCTTTCGCGATATTGGCCCGAGACGCGAACTCTTGCGCAAGTCTGTTTCGATGCTCTTCGGGGAGCGTCCCTATGAGAGTTTCCAACAAGATTTCCACAGCATGCAGTCGCGCTGAATCTTCCATGGCCGGTTCCTTTCCATCTGTTGCGTGTGAGAGCCAACAGTGTAAGGGGGAGGGACTGGCCGCCCATTCAGTGGAAAACCCCAACAGCCATATCCCGGTTCATACGGGCCTCGTCCTGCTCGCAGCAGAGCCTACGAAAGATGTCCATCACGGCGCTTTCGGTCGGTTCTTCGAAGGCGCGCAGGGCGATGTCTTGAGCTTGGGTCAGCAGGGTTTCGGTTTCAGTCATTTCTCGTTCTTTGTGGAGTTGCGGAGTGATTCCAGTGTGGCCGGTCCGGCCCGCAACCGCACTCAAGCGTTATTGCAGAAGGTTGTATCCCAATGAACTCACCCATTCCCATCCGCATTGACATGCAAAAGCCCTCAATGGAACGCGAATTCCGCCAAGCCTTGACCGACCCCCGCACTAAGGCGGTGGTCCGCGATGCCCTTGGTTGGGATGAAAGCCAGGTAAGCCGCTTTCTGTCTGGTGGCATGGGTATCACGATCGACAAGATCGACGCGGCTATCGGCGCCCTGGGCGCTGTGGTGACCAGTCCCGCATACATGGACTTCCTGGCTTACGGCGCCAAGATCGGCGCGAACTGCCACTGTGCACGCGCCGGAATGGGCGAGTGCGGAAGACACTGACATGAACAAGCCGCGCATCCGTGTCACCCCCGCCACGCGTCAGATGCTGATCCAAGCAATCCTGAACGCGCCTGATGGTCACTACGTGGCTATCCAGGAGCCGAACCGCAGCCTGAACCAGAACGCCAAGCTGCATGCCATGTGTGCGGATATCGCGGCGCAGATGACCTGGATGAACCGCAAGCTTGGCGTTGAAGACTGGAAACGCCTGCTGGTTGATTCCTGGATGCGCGAGACAGACCGTATGCAGCTGGTGCCGTCTTTGGATGGCAAGGGCGTTGTATCCCTTGGCCAACAGACCCGCACCATCGGCGTCAAGGACATGGCCGAACTGATTGAAAGCATCCTGGCCTTCGGCGCCATGAATAACGTTCAGTGGACCGACGAGCCACATATTCCGGGGTGGGTGAAATGAACTTCTTCAAGATCAAGCGCCTGCGCTCCGAGAAACACCGCCGCAATGTGGCGTCCCTGGATTGCGTCGTGTGCGGTGCTGGTGCCCCTTCCCAATGTGCCCACGCCAATTTCGGTAAGGGCCTGGCGTTGAAGGCATGCGACTCCCAGACGTTTGCAGCTTGCCCACGTTGCCACCGCATGCATGACAGCAGCGGCATCAACAAGGAAGCGCGCCGCAAGCTGGAAGTGCAGTACGTCGACCGTACGCGCGCTGAATTGATTTCTCGCGGCCTGTGGCCTGCCTCTGTCGAGGAAGCCTACAAGGTCGCCTATGAGCCGATGAAGAGAGCCGCAGCATGAACTTCTACAAGCACTACATCGGCGACTTCCAGCGCGATACGGGGCACCTGTCGCTGACGGAGCGCGGGGCTTATTTGGCCTTAATACACCACTATTACGCGACCGAATTGCCGTTGCCGAATGACCATGGCGCGCTGTGCCGCATTGCTGGCGCGTTCACCAAGGCAGAGCAGGACGCAGTGAAGTCCGTTACCAGGTTCTTCATCGTCGTTGAATCTGGCCTGATGCACAGCCGGATCGAGGCGGAGCTTGAAAAGGCAGGCAAGCAGGCAGACACGAATCGTCGTATCGCTCAAGAACGAGAAGCCAAACGCAAAGAGGCTAGAACGTTCAACGAACAGAGCACGAATCGTGCTACGGGTCGTGAAACGGTTGGTTCAACGAACGATCAACCTAACCAGACACCAGACACCAATAAAGAAAAACATATGTCGGCTGACGCCGACCTGCCGACCCGATTTTCGGAGTTTTGGGAAAACTGGCCTGGGTCACAACGCAAGGTGGCAAAGGCTGAATGCCAGAAGCGCTGGAAGGCCAGGAGACTGGATTCCGTTGCAGACCAGATTTTAGGGCACGTCGCCGCCATGCGACAGACGAAGCAATGGCAAGACGGCTTCGAACCTGCCCCCCTGACGTACCTGAACCAGAAGCGCTGGGAAGACGGCATTCAAGCCGACCTTGGCCCTGGTGAACAACCCTGGGAGGGCGCGCTGTGATCGGCCACGAAACCCTGATAGCCCTGCGGATGAAGGGCTACAAGCCGAGTTCGGTGTTCGTCAGCATCCTTCGTGGAAACCCTGACTACACCGTGTTCACCCACCCCGACATGGTCATGTCCCTGGGTGGGCAACCGGAGATTGACCTAGGGCCTGACGACTCGCCCAGGACTGCCGACTTTCGGTGCGTGGTGGGCCTGGCAGTGCACCTGGTCGGTGAAGACGAAACCCGTGTCTTGTCGGTTGCAGACAGGGTTATCCAGTTCCGCCCGCTTTGGCTTCTGGCGTCGGGGTTCAGCGATGAATACCTGTACCGCTGGACGCCCGCTGACGGTATGAAACGCGTGGAGGCGCAATGAACAACGTGATCCAGATGATCACCCCGGAGACGTTCGATTTCCGGGCGTACATGGTGGAGTCCGAACCGAAGGCGAAGGTCATCTCTGCCGACGTGTGGACTGAAGACCTGGTCGAGTCCATCCGGGGC
The DNA here is from genome assembly GCF_003994415.1 of Achromobacter spanius. Taxonomy (NCBI): domain Bacteria; kingdom Pseudomonadati; phylum Pseudomonadota; class Betaproteobacteria; order Burkholderiales; family Alcaligenaceae; genus Achromobacter; species Achromobacter spanius. Next base: position 2,218,428 of record NZ_CP034689.1, read on the forward strand.
GGCCATGCTGTGACCGGCGCCAGACTCCCCTGGGCGAAGACACATGACCATCTCCGGTTTCGTCCGGGTGAGGTCACAGTCTGGCAGGGGGTGAACGGGCACGGCAAAAGCCAGTTGCTCGGCATGGCATGCATAGCATTTGCTGCGCAGGGGGAACGCATCTGCATAGCGAGTTTTGAAATGAAGCCGCTGTCGACCCTGAAACGCATGCTGCGCCAGGTGTCGATGAACGAGAAGCCCAGCGAGGCGATGGCGCGGACCTTTGGGGAATGGACCAAGGGCAAGGTGTGGCTCTACGACCAGCAGGGCACGGTCAAGCCGGAGATGATCTACGCGGTCATCCGGTATTGCTCTGCCGAACTGGGCATTAAGCACATCGTCATCGACAGCCTGATGAAGTGCGTTCGCGGCGAGGACGACTACAACGCGCAGAAGGATTTCGTGGACATGCTCACATCCCTAGCCCGGGATCATCAAGTCCACATCCACCTGGTGCACCACGTCCGCAAGGGCGAGAACGAGGAAAAGCCCCCCGGCAAGTTGGACTCCAAGGGCAGCGGATCCATCTCCGACCAGGTTGACCAGTTCCTGACGGTCTGGCGCAACAAGGCCAAGGAGAAGGCCCGGGATCAATGTGCCCGTATGGATACGCCTTTGCCTGAAAAGTTCGCCAACGCTCCGGACGCCATGCTCATTTGCGACAAGAACCGCCACGGAGAGTGGGAAGGCGGGATTGCGCTGTGGTTCCACGCTGGATCTTTGCAGTACGTCGCTGACAGCCGCTGCCAGCCGATCAATCTCATCGGATGTTAATCATGACCCAACTTATCCAAAAGATCGCCGACGCGCTGGCCAATGGCCGGTCGATGACCTCCAAGCAGATGGCAGACGAATTTGGGTGTGCGTTGCCGCATGCCCGGCTCCTGTCGCATCGGCTGCATAACGCCCGCCAAATCCACATCCGCGAATGGGTGCGGGTCGCAAAGGTAGGCAGATACGCCCCTGTCTACATGTGGGGCGATGCGGTCGACGCGCCGGCACCACTGTTAGAGCAGGAGAAGATCGTCAAGCAGGCCGAGACGGAATCCTACGTCACCATCGCCAAATTGCGCACCACCGTAGACCCGTCGGTATTCGACCCTTTCCGCGTGCTGCGGGCGCAGGTGGGGGGGATGGCATGAAGCAAATGGACGTGGTCCTTGATCCGATGGCGGCCACTCAGTTTGGACGAACCCGTATGCAATGCCAGGCCAGGGGATGTGATGGGTGTTTGGTCTGCGAGCCGGAGAAGTTTCCAGTTTCGGCGAGTACCAGAGCAGTAAGCCGGCCGGTGTACTCGATATACGGTATTGACCCTGGCCCGGAGGAATCTGGCTGGTGCGTCTATCTCCCTGATCACCATCGAGTGCTTAGTAGTGGAGTCAAGAAAAATGCGGACCTTCTGCACTATTTGCAACTTGTTGACCATACGCGCATCGCCATCGAAATGATCGCTAGCTATGGCATGCCAGTAGGGAGGGAGGTATTCGAGACGTGCGTATGGATCGGTCGCTTTATCCAGGCGCTCTCCAGCTGGAAAACCGCTGAACTCGTCTACCGCAAGGACGTAAAGATGCACTTGTGTGGGACGACTAAGGCGAAGGACAGCAACGTGCGGCAAGCCATCCTAGATCGATTCCCAAGAACAGGTGGCGGCGCGACCCCGCAAATCGGCACCAAAGCCAAGCCAGGCCCCTTGTACGGGGTCTCCAGCCACGCATGGCCCGCTCTCGGTGTGGCCCTGACCGTTCAAGCGCAAGGGGCGCAAGCATGAATTTCTTTGAAATTGTCGGGATGATCACTACCACTGTCGGCCTCTTTGGCGCCGTCATGTGGGCCACTGGCATCTTGACGCTCGACATTGAGATCCAGGTTGACCGAGGGGATAAGTCATGAAAACCGCCACCAAGTCCAGCGAGGTCAAGCCCATGCAAGCGCGGGCATACGTCCCCAACATGCAGATGCGCCAGGTAGCCGAGAAGCTAAAAGGCATGCCACGGCTCGTATCGCTTTCGAGCAACGTCAGCCACTACCGGCAGTTGGGGGAGTGATGCGAACGAACCTTGAGTTGCTTCTATCCGACTGGGGCCGACGCCAGGATATCCGGCGCGACAAGGCATTGGGCTACCCAACCGCCGCTGCGTTCTCCAAGGAGCGCGTAGACCACGATGGATGGGGATACAGCGGGCCGGAAGCCTGCGCTGCTGATGGTGACATGCTGCGCGTAGATGTGGCAATCAACAGCCTGCACCCGGACATGCGCGTCATCATCACCGCGCACTATGTGTGGGCTGGGCCTGTGAAGAAGAAGGCCGACATGCTCCATATGTCCAACCGCGACTACTACTACGCCCTGGAAGCGGCCCATAAGCACCTTGCGCACAACATGGGTGGCGTTTATGCCAAGGGATATGAGCCTAAATTGTGCGCACACGTTGCAGCACTGTGCGCATGAAAGTAGAGTAAAGGGTAGAGGCTGTATAGGTGACTGTGCAGCCAGCAAGCCAATGCGGAGTCACGCGCGATCAGCCGCTTATACCGGTAGCCGAAAGGCTGTGACAACCCCAGCCCCTGACGAGAAATCGCCGGGGGCTTTTTCATTTGGAGCGTGACATGGACAGACGACCGAAAGACGTTCGGCCCTGGGACATTCGTCCTTCTGCTTAACCATCAACCAACGCGAGTATCAGACTGCCGCCTCGGGAACGCGCTTCAAGCCCGCTCCTCCACTGTCCCAAGGCGCTTACCTTGCAGGCGGCAGCCTAATACTCGCTAAGGCACCGGAGAACACAGTGCAAGAGATCCTGGTCTTCGCGGCACAGGTCGCAGCAATCGCCGTGTGCCTCTCAATCACAGTCGTGGCCATCGCATATCCGTTCGTAAAGGCGTATCGGATTATTCGGGGTCACTGAAAGACTATCAAGGAATATCAACATGGCACGAGGCGGAGCGCGCCCCGGGGCCGGTCGAAAACCCGGCGTACCGAATCGGGTGACGGCAGACATTAAGGCGCTGGCCCAGTCTTATGGCGCCGAGGCGGTCGAAGAACTCGTCAGGATTTTGCGCAAGTCCGAGAACGACAACGCGAGGATCGCTGCGATCAAAGAGTTGTTCGACCGTGGCTACGGGAAGGCCGCTCAAGCGGTAATCGTCAGTGGCGACGAAGAGGGTGGCCCCGTGCAATTCAGCGTTATCAAGCGGGTCATAGTCGATCCGAAATGACGACGCTAGAGATCGCAACGCCTCGCGTCTACGAGCCGCTGTTGCACCCTGCGCGGTACAAGGGCGCACACGGCGGGCGCGGATCGGGCAAGTCTCATTTTTTCGCGGAAGCCCTGATCGAAGAGTGCATCCGGTCCAAGACCGACGCGGTGTGCCTTCGCGAGATCCAGAAGTCTTTGCAGTTCTCGGTCAAGAAGCTCTTAGAGACGAAGATCGCCAGCATGAACGCGGGTGACTACTTCGACGTGCAGGACAAGGTGATCAAGTCCAGAAATGGCGGGATCATCATCTTCCAGGGGATGCAGGACCATACGTCCGATTCGATCAAGTCACTGGAAGGCTTCAAGATCGCTTGGTTTGAAGAGGCGCAGTCAGCCAGCCAGCGAAGCCTTGATTTGCTCCGTCCGACGCTTCGGGCGCCCGGCTCGGAACTCTGGTTCAGCTGGAACCCGCGCTTTGCCATAGACCCGATTGACGTGTTGCTGCGCGGAGAGAACCCGCCTCCGAATTCGGTCGTCGTAGAGGCGAACTACTCTGACAACCCCTGGTTGCCACAGGAACTTGTCGACGAGATGGAGTACGACAAGCGGCGCGACCCGGACAAGTACGCGCATATCTGGCTGGGCAAGTACCAGCAGAACAGCGAAGCCCGGGTGTTCAAGAACTGGACGGTCGAGGAATTTGAAAGACCGGCCGGGACGATCTTCCGACTTGGCGCTGATTGGGGATTCAGCGTAGACCCCTCAGTCCTGATCCGCTGCGATATCGAGGGCCATAGGCTGTATGTGGACCACGAGGCCTACATGGTGGGCTGCGAGATTGTGAACCTGCCTGAGTTGTTCATGCAGGTCCCAGAGGCTGAGAAGTGGCCAATCACCGCAGATTCAGCCAGGCCCGAGACGATCAGCCATATGAAGAAGAACGGATTCCCGCAGATCCGCCCCGCTGTCAAGGGCGCGAAGTCGCTGGAGGAGGGCGTCGAATTTCTCAAGAGCTTTGACATTGTGGTTCACCCGCGATGCAAGCACCTGATCGATGAATTGACGCTGTACAGCTACAAGGAAGACCCGCTGACAGGCGCAATCCTGCCGATCCTGAGCGACAAAGACAACCACGTTATCGATGCCCTGCGCTATGCCTGCGAAGGCGCGCGGCGTGCCGGTAAGAAGCCGCAACGCCAGATAGAACGAAAACCCGTGAGGAACGTCGGCTGGATGGCCGCATAAATATGCCCCAAGACTTGCTCCAAAAAGCGAAGGAATGCTTCAAGGAAGACCAGGAGGCGTTTCGCGACAACCGCGAGCGCATGCTGGAAGACCTGAGGTTTTCCAATCCGGCATGCCCGGAACAGTGGGACGATGCCGTGCGTCGCGCCCGCGAGCAGTCTGAGGGCGGCGCTCGCCCGTGCCTGACGTTCGACCAGACGAATCAGTACATCGCCCAGGTTGTGAACGACAGCCGGCAGAACAAGCCAGGCATCAAGGTTATCCCGGTCGATTCTGGCGCCGATGTCGAGGTGGCCGAGAAGCTCGAAGGGATGATTCGGCACATCGAGTATTCGAGCCGCGCCAGCATCGCTTACGACACTGCGCAGGAGTACGCGGCCCGCATTGGGCTGGGCTGGCTGCGCGTGGTGCCTGAGATCGTTCAGGCCGAGCGCAATGAGCAGGAAATCCGCATCAAGCGCGTGCATGACCCACTGTCGGTGATCATTGACGCCAATTCTCAGGAACCTGACGGCAGCGACGCGAGCCGCGGCTTCGTTGAAACCGTGCTGACTAAGAAGGCGTACAAGGAGCTTTACCCGAAGGCGTCGGTTGTTTCATGGGAGTCCACCGACCGCATGGACGGCTGGATCGCGGACGATTCGGTGCGTGTCTGCGAGTATTTCTACAAGGTTGAGACGAAGGTCAACAACCTGGTCATCGCAGGCCCTGGTGGCGAGCGCATGACGGTGACCGAGGACGAATACTGGCGCTTGGCCGAAGAGACTGGCCTGCGCCCGATGGTTGAGGCCACGTTCCCGTCAACGCAGGTCGAGGTCAAGTGGGTCAAGATGAGCGGCATGGAGATCCTGGAAGAGACGGATTTCCCCAGCCGCTTCATACCGCTGATCCCGGTGCTGGGCTACGAGGTATATGTGGAAGGCCGGCGCTACATCTGCGGCATGACGCGGCGCATGATGGACTCGCAGAGGGCCTACAACTACGAGCGCACCTCGTACATCGAGCAGGTGGCGTTGCAGCCCAAGGCGCCGTTTGTGCTGCCGTGGGAGTCGGTTGAGAACTTCCAGGACGAGTGGGCGACCGCGAACACGTCGAACCGGGCATACCTGCCGTACAACGCCCTGGATGGCGAGGGCCGGCAGTTGCCACCGCCCGCCCGCCAGGGACCGCCCCCTGTGGGCGCGTCGTTCATTCAGGGTGGTGCGCTGGCGCTGTCTGACATCCAAGCCAGCATCGGCATGTACCGGGCGAACTTGGGCGCGCCGAGCAATGAAACAAGCGGGCGCGCGATCAATGCCCGCCAGCGTGAAGGCGACACCGCCAACTATCACTACATCGACAACCTGTCGCGCTCGATCGAGCATCTGGGCCGCATCATCGTCGACATGATCCCCAGAATCTACGACACGGCGCGGGTCGCGCGCATCACGGGTGACGACGGCAGCGTTGAGGCGGTCGAGATCAACCCGGAGATGGAGCAGGCCAAGCAGAAGACGGCCGATGCCATGGTCATCAATCCTGCTGTGGGGCAATATGACGTTCGCGTGAAGGTCGGCCCGTCATATTCGACGCTTCGGCAGGAGTCAGCAGAGGCTATTGGCCAGATCCTGCAAGGCAACCCGCAAGCCTTCGCGGTGCTGGGGCCTGAGTGGGCAAAGATGCAGGATTGGCCGAACGCCGACAAGGTGAGCAAGATGCTGCTGGCCATGGCGCCGCCTCCTGTGCAGGCGCTGGCCCAAGGGGATCAGGAGATCCCTGCTGCTATCCAAGCCCAGATGCAGAACATGAAGCAGCAGATGGAGCAGATGCAGCAGATGTTGCAAGAAGCGCAGCAGAAGCTGGAATCGGACTCTGTCGAGGCGATGCGCAAAATGGCCGAGGCCGACAAGGACCGCGCGATTGATGCCTATAAGGCCGAAACCGAGCGCATGGCGATCATGCAGCCCGCGATGGGGCCGCAAGAGATCCAAGCACTGGTGCTTCAGACCGTTCAACAGTTGCTGACCAGCCCGCCTATTCCGCCTGAGCCGCAAGCCCCGCCCATGCAGCCCCCGATGGCACCACAGATGCCGCCTGGTGGGCTGCCGATGGCCCCGCCTGGCTTGCCTCCCACCAACATGAACCAACCGCCTCCGGGCGGTTTTTTTACGTCCTGAGTTTTACCCCACTTCGCGGGGACGCGCGATGACCCACTTAGCCGAGAGCTATGACTATTGAAAGCCAAGCCGCGCCTGTCGAAGCGGCTCAAATCCCTTCGACTGATCCCGCCACGATTACCCCGGCCCAGGCGGAACCGGAAAACCCTGAAGGCACTGCAGACCAGCAGAAGCCCGAGCTTACGCAAGCCGAGCGTGAAGCCCGTGCGCTAAAGCGTCGCGTGGACCGTTTGACCCGGGAGAAGTACCAGACCCAGGCCGAACTCCAACAGCTTCGCCAGCGGCCCGCAGAACCCCAGGCTGACGCCTCTCAGTTGACCGAGCAGGAAATCAACCGTCGAGCAGTTCAGGTTGCCGAAGCGAAGGCAGTCAACGACCGCTGTAACGAAATTGCCCGTGTCGGGGCCAAGGAATTCCCCGACTTCATGGACAAGTTCGCGGAGTTGTCGGCGGACATCCCGACCTTCACCAAGGATGGCCCCACGCCGTTCATGGAGGCAATTCTGGATTCGGATAGCCCTGCGGCGTTGCTTCATCACATCGCCAGCAATCCGGATCTCGCGGACGAACTCGCGGACCTTTCCCCGCGGCAGCAAGTGCGGCGTCTTGCCCTCATCGAACGCGATATGGGCGCCAAAGAAGCCCCCCCCAAAACCAGCAGCGCGCCAAAGCCCATCCAGCCGGTGAAACCGACTGCGACGGCGGGCGGCCCCGACCCCGGCAAAGACCCCGAGGGTTGGATCGCGTGGCGCAACGCCCAAGTGCGAACCAAATAAGGAACAGTCATGGCTGACAATTTCATCACCTCGGACATCATCACCGCAGAAACCCTGCGGATCATCCACAACGAGAGCGCATTCCTCGGCTCCATCAACCGCGAATACGACAGTCAATTCGCCCAAGAAGGCGCCAAAGCCGGCGCTACGGTCAACGTCCGCCGCCCGGTGCAATACACCATCCGCGACGGCGCGACCGCATCGTTTCAGGACATCAACGAAACGAAGGTGCCGATCACCATCAACCCGGAATTTGGCATCGACTTCGATTTCAGCGATTTCGATCTGACGCTGAAGATCGACAAGTTCAGCGAGCGCTATTTGCAGCCGGCCGGCAAGCGCCTGGCGACCGAGTTGGATGTGCGGATCGGCGCGCTGTACAAGCAGGTGTTCAACTACTCCGGCACGCCCGGTACGCCTCCGGCCACCGCTCAGGCGGCGTTGGATGCGGCGGTCTTCCTGGACAACAACGCGGCTCCGCGTGATGGCGATCGCCAGTTGGCGCTGACCCCGCTGGCGAACTCCAAGCTTGTCGGTGGCATGGCCGGGTTGTTCAACGACCAGGCCACGCAAGGCAAGCAGATGCGTCGCGGCCTGATGGAAACCAACCTGGGCATGGACTTCCAGATGTCCCAGAACCTGCCCACGCACACGGTCGGCCCGCTGGGTGGCACTCCGCTGGTCAACGGCGCAGGCCAAGGCACCATCGCGGTCGGCGCCACGGACAACCCGTATGCGTCCACCACGGCGCTGGTTACGGACGGCTGGACGGCGGCGGCGGCCCTGCGCCTGAACGAAGGCGACGTGTTCACCATCGCTGGCGTGTTCGCGCTGAACCCCGAAAACAAGGTGTCCACGGGCGCCTTGCAGCAGTTCGTGGTGCGCGCAAACGCCAGTTCGGACGCTTTGGGCAACGCGACGGTGACGATCTCGCCGGCCATCATTGTTGGCGGTTCGTATGCCACGGTGTCGAACTCGCCTGCCGACAACGCCGCGATCACGGTCATCGGCACGGCTGGCACCAGCGCCGCGCAGAACATCCTGCATCACAAGGATGCGTTCACACTGGTGACGGTTGACATGCCTCTGCCGCGCGGCATGGACATGGCCTCCCGCATGGCTGTCGATGGCGTCTCGATGCGCTTCGTTCGTGGCTTTGACATCACGAACAACAAGCGCCTGTGCCGCTTCGACATCCTGGCCGGGTTCGCTGCGCTGCGCCCTGAGTGGGCTGTCCGCGTCCCCAACTAAGCCGCATCAATCCCTTGTGCCGCGCCTGGGTTCGCCTGGGCGCGGCGGGAGTCCCATATGGATACCTGGCTCTATCACCGCACCGAATCGCCGAGGATTTTCCGCTCTGCGGATGATGTCAAGGCGGCCCTGGCTGACGGCTGGGCTGATACGCCCGCAGCATTCGAAGCCGAAGAAGTGCCCAGCGAACTGGACGAGTTGCGCGCCAAAGCTGCCGGTTTGGGCATCAAATTTGACAAGCGTTGGGGCGCCGACAAGTTGGCCAAGGCGATCAAAGACCATGACGACAGCGCTTGAGATCGTCAACCGGGCCTACACGCTCTTGGGCGTGAAAGACCCCGGGCAGGCGTTGCCCGGCACGATGGAGGTGGACGCACTCGAAGTGCTGAACACCATGATCGATTCCTGGCGGACCGAAGAGTTTTTCGTCTACCAGATTGACGAACTGGTATACGCCATGGCGCCGAACCAGCAGACGGTGAAGATTGGCCCGGGGCAGCAGATTGACGTGCCGGTGCCGCTCAAGATCGAGCGCGGGGTATTCGTGCGCTCTGGCGGGATCGATTACCAGGTTGCTGGCATCGACCGCGTTCAGTACGCCCAGATCATGCTCAAGACCACCGGGTCAAGTTTTCCCAGCGCGGTCTACTACGAGCGCGCCTACCCGTTCGGCACGCTGTTCTTTTGGCCGCTGCCGGCTGGCGCATACGAGTTGCACTTGCCGCTCTGGCAGCAGTTGGCAGAATTTGGCGACTTGGGTACCGACATCCAGTTGGCTCCAGGATGTCGCCGAGCATTGGAATATTCGCTTGCCGAAGAGTTGTCCCCGGGACTGGTCGATCTGCCGACCGCCGTTATCAAGACTGGCATTCGTGCGCGCGCGAACATCAAGCGCGTGAACCGCGAGACGCCTGTGCTTGATGTGCCCCTTGATCTGCAAGTCGGGCGCCGGTTCAACATCTTCGCGGGCCAATGATGGCAGAGCTTGCTATCCCCTTCGTCGGGCAGGCCTACGAAGCGCGCAGCCTGAATTTCAGCGCTCAGCGATGCGTGAATCTGTTCCTTGAGCTTGGCATGGCTGGTGCCAAGTCCCCAGCGGCATTGTTTTGCACGCCCGGATTGACCCAGAAGCTGCAAATGCCAAACGGCCAGACCGAGATCCGTGGGGTGCTTCAGTTCGAAGGGCTTTTATGGGTGGTATCGGGGAACACGCTGTTTTCAGTGTCTGACAGCTTCGTGGCCACCATTATCGGTGTCCTCGCGACTAGCACCGGGCCGGTGTCTATGGCGAAGAACGAAACACAACTGGCGATTGTGGATGGCGTCGGCGGTTACTACTACGACTTTCCATCGCTGACGTTCGGGCAGATTACGGATTCCGAGTTTCCGACCGGGTGCCGACGTATCTCGTACCTGCTTAACCGTTTCTTGGTTGAAGCACCGCAGTCGCAAACCATGTCATGGTCCAAGATTGGCGACGTACGCGTCTGGGATGGCCTGGACTTCGCCAGCGCGGATGCGTCGCCTGACAACATCGTCTCGCACATGGCCGACCATCAAGAGCTGTATGTGTTTGGCGAGACGACCACGCAGATCTTTGTCGCTGACGCCCAGGGGTTTGCCAACAGCCCTAACAGCTCGATGCAACAGGGGTGCGCCGCGGTGTTCAGCCCGGCCAGCATCGATAACAGCGTGGTATGGCTTGGGCGTGATGACCTTGGGCATGGGATCGTTTGGCAGACGCGGGGCGGTGCCACGCCAGTACGGATATCGAATCATGGTGTCGAGTACGCCATTTCTCAGTACGAGCGAATCGATGACGCGGTTGCCTACGTCTATCAGCAGGAAGGGCACCTTTTCTATGTGCTGACGTTCCCCACCGGGAATGCGACGTGGGTGTACGACGTTGCCAGCCAAACGTGGCATGAGCGGGCCTACATGGTCCCGTCAACTGGCGAACTGACGCGACACCGGTCCAACTGCCACGCAATGTTCAACGGTCACCACATTGTGGGCGACTGGCAGAACGGGCGCCTGTATGAGTTGGATTTGAGCAGCTATACCGACGATGGCGATGCCATCCTGCGCCTGCGTTCGTCTCCGGCCATCACGCAGAATCAAAAGCGGATGGTATTCAAAGCATTGCAGGTAGACGTTCAAGTTGGAGTGTCTCCGTCGACCGGGCAAGGCAGTGACCCGGTTGGAATGCTCAGGTATTCCGACGACTCCGGCCACACTTGGAGCAACCGGAGTACAGCCACGCTTGGCAAGATAGGCCAGTATTCGGCGCGGTGCCGCTTCCATCGCCTTGGGTCTGGCCGAAACCGCGTGTTTGAGTTCAGTGTGTCGGACCCGGTGCCTGTGGTGATCTTGGGTGCGTATGTGGATGCCGTGGCGGGGCAGTGGTAATGGAAGAACTGCAACTGCTCGGCAACACTGCCGCGTTCGCTGAGGACCGCCAGGGTTCTCAGCAATCCCAGACCTTCCAGTCGCGCCAAACGCTGGCGTTTTTCCGCAATCTCAAGCGCATCTTGCGGCAGGCGTATTCGGTTGACGATGCGCCCGCAGTAGTCCCCGCCACCGCCTCCCCCATGACCTATACCGCCGCCGACCGCATGTCCCTGCATGTGGCGGGCGGCACCGTTTCATCGATTGCCTTCAAGCGTGGCGCTAGCACGCTGGCGGTGGGCGCGAACCAGCTTATCCCCCTGAATCCCGGCGACCAGGTCGTCATTACCTACACCGTTGCGCCCACGATTACCGCCGTGTCGCGCTGAACCGAGACCAAAAATGCAGAATTTCCACTTCCTGGCGCATGGCGTCGACGTGAACCCGTTGATGCTGGCTATCCGCCGTCAGCCGCACCTGTGGCATGAAGACACGTTCTTGCGAAAGTATCCGCAGGGGCCGTTTGGGCAGACGGAAACCATCATGATCCGCTTCCCTGAGAAGGAGGAAGGCCTCACGGAAGAGCAGATCGAGGCCTACAAGGCGAATCAGCTTGCGGGGTATGACCAGTACGAGGCGGTGAATTATCCCGCCTTGGCGGCCCTGCCAGAGGCTCGCAAGCTGGTGTTTGACCTGATGGCCCGGGTTCAGGGTGAGCGCCTGGGCCGCGTGATGATCAACAAGGTTTGTGCGGGCGGTCGCATCTTCCCGCACGCCGACACCCCGGAACAGACGCGGTATTACACGCGGTTCCACATTGTGCTGCACGGCCTGCCGGGTGCCATCCTGCGCTGCGGTGAAGGTGACGCCGCCGAACAGATCAACATGAATACGGGCGACTGCTTCTGGTTCAACAACGCGCTGACCCATGAAGTGGTGAACAACAGCGCCGACGACCGCGTTTCTATGGTTGTCGACATTCGTCTGCCGCGCACGAAGGAATAGCGATGCTGACCGCCCAAGTAGAAAGCCTGACCGCGCGCCTGGAAGAACTCAAGCCGCTGTTCCCCCTGCATTGGGAAGAACTGGCGTTGAACAAGGACAAGGTGCCGCTGGGCCCGCAGTACGACATTTACCTGCAACGTGATGCGCGCGGCGAAGTCACGTTTGTGACGCTGCGCGATGCGGGAGAATTGGTCGGCTACTTCGTGGGCTTCGTGGCACCCGGCCTGCATTACCGCTCCTGCCTGACCTGCCACATGGACATCATGTATCTGCGCAAGGACAAGCGCGGCGGGCGCGGCGGGCTGATCTTGCTGAACGCGGTCAAGGCGGAATTGAAGCGGCGCGGCGTGCAGCGCTGGTTTGTGGGCACCAAAGCCCACATGGATATTGGCTCCCTGTTCAAACGGATGGGGTTCGAACACGTAGAAACCACGTACAGCGCGTGGATCGGGGACTGATATGGTAGCCGCCGCAGTAGGGGTATCCGCAGCCGCAGGCCTGGCTGGTAGCGCTATGGCAGCAGACGCCGCGGGCGATGCTGCTGCCGGCCAGCAGCAGGCCGCACAGGACGCGAACGCGCTTCAGCAGCAGATTTACGACCGCAACACCGAGAACTTTCAGCCGTATCTGAATGCCGGCGGCGCGGGCCTGAACGCGCTGCTGTTCCGCCTTGGCCTGGGTTCTGGGACTGGCGGTCGAGATCTGACCGAGCAGGAAATCCGCAACGAGCTGATGGGCCAGTACACGACTGCCGGCCAATCGGGCAGCCCGCCTCCGCTGGCATCGTTGCTCACCAACGCGCGCGACCGGGGATATTCCAACGCGCAATGGGGGTTTGATCCCCAGGCGAACCGCTGGGGCTATCAACTCGAATACATCATGGGCGGGGACGCTGGGGGCACGAGTTCCAAATGGGTGTATGCCGACCCGCAGGGCGCCACGTCTGACACGGTTGATGAAGCCGGTTTGAACGCCGCAGTGCAACAGCGTCTTGCCCAGCAGAATGCGGCCAAGAGCGACCCGAACTATGGCTGGTTGCTCAAGCGCTTCAGCGAAACGGACTGGCAGACCGATCCCGGGTACCAGTTCCGCTTGGATCAGGGGAACAACGCGCTGAGCAACATGGCGGCGGCGACGGGCAACCTCAACTCTGGCCGCGCGCTGAAGGACGCCATCGCCTACAGCTCGGGCCAGGCTTCGCAGGAATACGGGAACGCCTACAGCCGGTTCAACACCGACCAGACGAACCAGTACAACCGCTTGGCTGCGCTGGCTGGCATGGGGCAGTCGTCGGCGTCTGCGCTGGCGGGCGTGGGCCAGAACTATGCGAACCAGGTCGGAAACAACTTGGCGCAGGGTGCGAATGCCGCCGCTGCTGGCGCCGTGGGGCAGTCCAACGCGCTGAATCAGGGATTGGGTGGCTTGGCAAACGCCGGCCTGAACTACGCAGCCATGACGCGGCAGAGCGGCTACACGCCGAGTGGTCCGGCGTTCGGCAACCTCAATGGGTTGTACGGCGCCAGCTGGGCCAACTAGTAGGAGACATCATGCAACTTGACACCCGAATCCCATTGCAAGCGCAAGGCCCGCAGATCGAAAACCCGATCAATGCGCTGTTCAACGCCACGCGCCTGCGGTCCGCGCAGTCTCAGGTCGGCGAGCAGGAACGCCAGATTGGCGAGCGCAATGCCCTGGCGGATGTGCTGCGCCAGCCTGGAACGTTTGGCGCAGACGGCAGTTTCAACCGTGCGGCGTTGCCGGCCATCGCGCAAGCTGCGCCTGGATCCGTGGCCCAATACGCTGGTTTGGCGAACCAGCAGGACGCCAGCCAGGGCCAAGCGGATGCGCGCCGCATGCAGGCGGCCAAGCAGAGCATGGAAATCCAGGGCCGGCTGTTGCAGGGCGTGCGCGACGAGCAGAGCTACCAGGCTGCCAAGCAGCAGGCACAGCAGTACGGTATCGACGTGTCGCAATTTCCGGCCAACTACGACCCGGCCTTCGTGCAGCAGGCGCTGGCCCGCACCATGAGTCAGATGGACCAGTTCGACATGCTGTACAAGCAGGAATCGCTGAACTTGCAGCGTCAGAGGCTGGAAGCTGGGAAGACTGGCCCGGTGGGCCAGCCGTTTGAGGCTACCGGTCCGAACGGCGCTCCCATCCTTGCGCAGCGCTACGGCGACGGCTCCATTAAGCCTGTCGAGGGCTTCGGCCCGAAGGCGCGCAGCGACGGCATGACCATCATGACGAACCCGGATGGCACCGCCACTATCACTCAGGGTGGCCAAACTCCTAAGCTGACCGAAGGCCAGAGCAAGGATTTGCTATTCGGCACCCGAGCGCAGGAAGCGGACAAGATCATCAACAACCTTGTCTCCCCCCCGGACGGGAAAGAGGGAGTGAACTTCCTGCAAGCGCAGACGCTTGGCGGAGACGGCATCGGCCGGACGATTAAAAACTGGATGGCGCCAGCCAATGTCCAGAAGTTCAACCAGGCCAAGCGTGACTTCATCAACGCGGTTCTGCGCAAGGAGTCTGGCGCAGTGATTTCGCCGGATGAATTTGCCAACGCAGAGCAGCAATACTTCCCGCAGTCCGGAGATACTGATGAAGTCATTGAGCAGAAAGCGCGCAACCGGGATCTTGCTGCGCGAGGGATCCTGGCCGGTGTCCCGGGTGTCGCGCGGGACAACTTGACCTCTGGCGGCAGGCAGAATCCGACGACTGGCCCACAGCCTACCGGCGCGGGAGGCGTGCTGTCGCCGGCTCCCACGGCCGCGCGAGCGGTGGCCCGCACTGGCACCCTGGATGGCCGAAAGGTAGTCGAATATTCCGATGGCTCTGTTGAATACGCGGACTGACCATGGCAACCGTTGAAGAACTCGCGGGGTACCTGTCTAACCCAAATGTGCAGAAGGTCCTGCGCACGATTGGCCAGGCGGAAGGCACGGTAGGGGAGAAGATCGCCGACCCGTACCGCATCGCCTTTGGCGGGGGCACGTTTGATTCATTGGATGCCCACCCCAATACGATGGCCTCGTTCACGCAGACCGATGGCAAGAGGAACAAGACGAGCGCGGCCGGCGCGTACCAGTTCCTCAAGCCGACTTGGGACGATGTGTCCAGCAAGCTAGGGTTGAAGGATTTCAGCCCACGCAGCCAGGATATCGCCGCGCTGGAATTGATCAATCGCGCGGGTGCGTTGCAGGATGTCTTGAACGGAGACACAGCGTCCGCTTTCGGAAAGCTTGGGTCCACTTGGGCCAGTTTGCCGTCGTCCCCCTACGCCCAACCGAAGCGCTCGCAAGGCTTCATTGAGCAAGCCCTGAATGCTGTGATTCCCACTGCGGAGGCCGCGCCAGTGCCCAAGATTGACCCGAGCAAAGTGCAATGGGATGAGCCTGCTACGAAATCAGCCGATCCGGCGATTGACGTTTCGAAAGTCCAGTGGGATGAGCCGGCCGCTACCGCAGCCGAGGGTGGCTCTCCACGCGCTCCAGAGCCGGGGCGCACCGGTGTACTGGGCGCTATTGAGGATCTCGGGGCCGGCGTCCGCAAGATGGGCCAGGGCATCGCGCAGGGGTTCGGCGACGTACCGGCTGGCCTCGGGCAATCCTCTATGCACCAGGGGCAGCAGATTCTGGGAGCTATCGACCAGTTGGCTGGTACGAACCTGTCTGCGAGCGCACAACCGAATGTGGCCGCGCGTGACGCAGAAGTCGCGCAGCGTGAGGCAGACTACCAAGCAGCTACACCAGGGTCTGCGGCGGCTGGCGTGGGGCGCCTGGCGGGGAATCTGGCCTTTGCCATGGCGGGCGGACCTTCTGCCTTGGCCGCTCCTATGACGACCGGCGCTCAACTCGGTGCGCGTGCATTGCCGATGGCACCCCGCCTGGGCGCGGCGCTAGGCACTGGCGCTGGTAGTGGGCTGGTCGGGGCCGGGTATGGTGCGACGGCCCCGGTGCCGGTTGGCGACTACGACGAGCAGTCGGCCCGGAACGCTGTGGCCGGAGGGGTTCTTGGCGCGGTGACCCCGGCGCTTGGTCAAGCAGTTGGGTCGGCAGGGCGCTACATCGGGCGCAATGTAAAAGCCGCCGTAGCACCGTTTTCTGAGTCAGGCCGGCAACGCATCGCCGAAAATATCTTGGCGCGGATGGCGCAGGGCGGCCCTCAGAAAGGGAGGGTAGGCCAGTTCGTGGAAGGTGTGGAGCCTACCATGGCGGAAATCACCGGCAACCCGAAGATTGCGAACCTACAACGCACTATCCGCGACTTGGAGCCGACGCCATTTGTCGCACGGGAGGAAGCCAATCAGCTTGCTCGCCAGGACGCTATGAGCGCGATCCGTGGCAGCGCCGATGATCTGGCATCGGCCAAGATCGCCCGCTCAGCGGCTGCGGCAGACGACTATCTGAACACGCACGTCGGTATCCCGGTCGCGAATACGGAATACGCCGCGCTCAAGCGCACGCCGGCCTTCCAGAGCGCTTTCGCAGAAGCTGAGCGGATGGCCAAGAACTCTGGCGGCTCGGTGGAAACCAAGGTGATCAACCGCACGAATGCAAATCGCGGCGGCCAAATTGGCACCCCGGATACCTATGTTTCCGGCGTCGGTTTGCAGCGCATCAAGATGGCTCTTGATGACCAGATCAACACCGCGATGCGGGCTGGGAAAAACGGCGAGGCCGCCAACGTCCTGCAAGTGAAGGGACGGCTGGTCGACATGATGGACCGCGAAATCCCTGGCTATGCCGAGGCGCGGCAAGCCTATTCGGCTGCGTCCCGAGATATTGACCAGATGTCGTATCTACAAGGGCTTAACCTGACGGATGCCCAAGGGGATATCACGCTGGCTCGCGTTCAGAACGCGCTGCGTAATCTGGAGAAGGCCCAACAGAAGCCTGGCATGAACGAGGCGAAATCGGTCACGGCAGAGAAGATTGCTGCGCTGACCGATATCCGCGACGACCTGCTGCGGCAGGCGCAGGCGCAAAAAGGGCGATCCTTGGGGACCAACACCGCTCAGAACTTGGCGATGCAGAACCTGCTATCAACCATGCTTCCTGGGAAAACGGGGGACGTGGTTGGCGCGATTGGCCCGGGTGCTATTGCTGGCGGTGGGCTGGGGCTTGCGCTTGGCGGCCCGGCAGGCGGTGCGGCTGGGGCCGTGGTTGGAAACAGGCTTGAGGCCGCTGCGAATGCCTTGATGCGCTCCGGCAATGAGGATATCCAGAACCGACTGGCTCGCTTGTTGCTGAATGAGGGTGGCTCAGGGCTTTCTGCTCTCGAGCGTGCAGCCAGTCCGGCGCGACCACTCCCTGGTATGAGCGGACTGAATCGGCTCCTCTACCCATCCATCAGTGTCGGTGGGTCTTTGGGGATGAGCGTCAAAACTCCGACCAACTCCCGGTGATTCTTTAAAGCCATCCCATATCCCTTTCACGAAAGCGAAAGCGAGATAAGCCAGTAACGGGATCGGCAGGTAGTTTTCCATTTCGCAAATATAGCAGCCCCGCCAAGAGCGGGGCTTTCCTTTCTGGGGCTTGCAATGCCGCAATCTTATATCTCCCCCCGATTCAGCGCCATCGACTCGAATGGTCGGCCTCTTGTCGGCGGGAAGCTGTACACGTACATCAATGGCACCACGACGCCCCAGGTGACGTACCAGGACGCAGGCGGGCTTGCGGCCAATACGAATCCCGTCATCCTGGATGCGCGTGGCGAGGCGGTCATTTTCCTGACTGATGGCGTGGTCTATACCTTCGTCTTGAAGGACGCCGACGACGCATTGATCTGGAGCCAGGATTCTATTTCTGGAGCGCAGACGAGTAGCGGCGGCATCACACCCGTTACGGTGCTGCCGGGCTCCGATATCGGCCCTGTGTACATGCCTGGGCAGGGGATCTTTTATTGGAACGGCACTCAATACGTGTCGGACTTCCAAGGCGGGTTCTCGGGCGGTGGGTTCTCTTTCAAGAACAAAATTATCAACGGCGACTTCCGAGTTTGGCAGCGGGGTACGTCGATTGGGCCAATTACATCAGCCTCATCTAACCCTTATGTATCTGATCGCTGGCGCGCAACGATCTCGGGGTCGTCCTCAATTACCGTAACGCAGCAAATGGCGTCTAGCGACTATGGACAGGCTCGCACTGGTGCATTCACCGCGAGGGTCACATCGAACGCGGCGGAATCTCCAGCCGCTGGGGACAAAAACCGCCTGTCCCAAGCCGTTGAAGGGCAAAACCTCCTGAGCTTTGCTATGGGAACCCTGTGGGGCGGATCCTTCACTCTGTCGTTCTGGGTTAAGGCTTCAATTGTCGGGACCTATTGTGTGGCTTTCCTCAACAGTGGAAGTCCTTCCTATAGGGCATATGTCGCCAATTTTTCCATTGGTGCAGCGAACGTTTGGGAACTGAAAAGAATCACTGTCCCGATAGATTCGTCGGGGTTGGCCAATTGGGTCCGCGATACCGGGCTGGGCATGCAGGTGATTTTTGACCTGGGAAGCGGGTCAAACTACGAAGGAGCGGTAAACACCTGGCTATCGACCGAAACCACGCGGACCACTGGCGCGGTGCGTTTGGTCGGCACAAATGCCGCCACGTTTGAAGTGGGGCAAGTTCAGCTTGAGATGGGTACCCAGCAGACGCCCTTTGACGATCGGCCTTACGAGGTTGAATTTGACCTGTGCCGTCGGTACTTCTGGCGCGCGCCGAATAGCAGCTATATGTGGTCTGGCAATACCACTTCTGGAATCACCTATTACGCAAGCTGCTTGCTCCCGGTAACGATGCGTGCCACACCTACTGTCAGCGGCACGACCTCCAATGGAGAAAGCGGTTTCCCAACGTCTTTTGCCGGCGCTTCTCCACAGACGGCAAATACTGTGGTCGTATCCAAAGTAGCTAACGCCACGGCCAGCGGTTCCTTCTATTACGCAGGGTTTGATGTGACGGCGGAATATTGAATATGTACGAACTCCTACCAGGCGGATTTATCAAGCGCTTATCCGATGGCGCCGTGATCCCAAGAGATCCGCAAAATTTCGATTATGCTGCATTCCTTGAATGGGAAGCCAGTGGCAATACCGCGCTGCTAGGCCGACCAAAACCCTAATCAACTGGCGTCCAAATGCGAACACTCTTACTGTTTCTTCTGGCCCTCTTTGCCATCCCGGCTGGGGCCGCGTCCCTGTTGTGCTTCGGAGACAGCCAGACACAGGCACGGCCGCCGCTGGTGGTGTCTGACACGTACTGCCACAAGATGGCCCAAGCCACCGGACGCACTGCGATTAATGCCGGCGTGGGGGGCAACACTTCCACGATGGGCTTGGCGCGTTTGCAAACCGACGTGCTTTCCACATCGGCCGAATGCGTGGCAGTGATGTTCGGGGCGAATGACGCATTCATTGAATCTGCGCCGACCTACAACTATTCCAGCTACTGGACTGAGCCCAAGCCCGGCCGGGTTTCGCTGGCGACCTACCGCGATAACATCACCAGCATGGTGACCCAGATCCAAGCGGAGGGAAAGGCGGTAACGCTGATCACGCCCTGGGCGTTCTGGTCCACCGAATACTTGCAGCAGTTTCCGTTCTACGTGAACGTGGTGAAACAGGTGGGTAAGGAGATGGGCGTCCCGGTTTTGGATGCCTATGCGATTCAGCTGAATCTTTGGTGGGCCAGCCAGCCGTGGCTAACCCCGGCCAGCGGCGCGCCGTCGTTTTGGGCGCTGGAACAGGATTACCAACACCCTAGCGCTCTCGGGCACACAAAGATCGCAGAGCTATGTACGAAGCCAGAAAATTCCGCGTCCTGTGCCTGCACCGCTCAATAAGCCGCTCAGCGGCTTTTTTTACGTCCGAAGGAACGTTATGAACGACATACCAACCCGCGTAGCGGTCCTTGAGAAAGACATGGGCCAAGTCAAGACGAGTCTTGCGAAGCTCTTCATATGGTTTTCGGTGGCGGTGGCCGTAGGCTCGCCGCTTTTCGGTGGCCTTCTTGGGGTCATCGCGTGGAATGCCGCCCGCAGCGTGAACCAGCTCGATAGTTTGAGCGTGGGAGTGGGAGACATCAAGACGGATATGGCCGTGGTCAAGAGCAAACAGGAGACGCAGGACAAATCCTGGAAGCTGATCACCCAGCTATCAAAAGGGGGGGCAACCAATGTGTCAAAAACTCTCAACGATGAGTAGGTGTGTGCGATGAAGCTGATTCCCCAATGGCGCCAGTTCTGGCGCATGACATCGATCCAACTCCAGGCGGTTGCCCTGGCTTTCTTCTCTTACATTACGGCGGTGCCAGATGCAGCGATTCAACTTTGGGGCCTTCTTCCGGTCGATATTCGGGATTCCTTCCCGCCTGGATACGTCAAGTGGTTCGGCATCGCAATCATCGCCCTCGGCATCGTCGCCCGGCTCATCCGCCAGCCCAAGATCGATCAGCGACGAGGGCCTGACGGTCCTTAAGCACTACGAGGGCTGCGAGCTACAGGCGTACCAGGACTCGGTGGGGGTGTGGACCATCGGCTACGGAGATACCGAGAACGTATTGCCCGGAATGGTCATCACGCGGCAGGAGGCGGAAGACCGCCTAGAGCGCCGACTTGCTCGGGACTTCGAGCCAGGGGTGCGGGCAGCGGTCGCCGTGGGCATGCGTCAGGAGCAGTTCGACGCGATGGTGTGCCTCGCCTACAACATCGGGGTAGGGGCGTTCACCGGATCCACGCTGGTCAAATTGTTCAACGCCGGGGATATCGCCCTGGCCGCTGACCAGTTCCCACGCTGGGATAAGGCGGGCGGAAAGTCGCTCAAGGGCCTGCGCCGCCGACGTGCTGCCGAACGTGCGTTGTTCCTGGGGGCCAATGCTGCCTATGCCATCGCGGCGGGAGACAAGACGCCATGACCCTCCTACTCGAATTCTGGCCCTACATCGCTGGAGGGGTGGCCGTCATCCTGGCGTACTTCGGCGTCCGCCTCAAGGGCAAGTCAGACGGCCGCCAGGAAGTCCGCGACCAGATCAACAAACAGGCGGTCGAATCCGCCAAGGAAGTGCGCGATGTTCACGCTAAGATCAATCGGATGGACGACGGCGGCGCTGCTGCTGAGCTTAATCGCAAGTGGGTGCGCGACAAGGGAACCGGTGGTCGCTGAATTCTGCATGGTGTCGCTGCCGATCTTCATCAGCCAGCATGACGTGCTGACGGACGGGACGGCGCGGCAGATCCTGACGCACAACGAGCTAGGCGTCAGGCTTTGCGACTGGCCGGGGGCAGACGATTAGGCTGTCTAAAACTGTTCATCGGTCCTATTCAAATCAATGACTTACGAACGCCAAAACGCCGTATCGTTTTAGACTGGACTGCACCGAAAACGCATACGAATCAACATCTTATAGATTCTTTCAGATAGTCTGACGGAATACATAGTCGTCGTGGCGCTGGTGGCGGTGGCGGCTATTGCCGTCTATCAGTACTTCGGTCAGGTGGTTCGTTCCCAAACCGCCGCCATGGCGCGCGAGCTTGCAGGGGAAGACGGCGGCACACAGACGCGCGCGGCACAGCAGGCGGCTCAGAAGGCCGCGGCTCAGGCCAAGGCACGGTCTCTCAAGTCCTTTACCGGCAATGCCTCGGATGCGAAGTGATGACGCGGATGCGGGTGTCTTCCGGCGTTCAGCAGGGCCAGGCGTTGGTGCTGGGCATGATGATCGTGTCGGTCGCGGCGGCATCCCTGGTTGTGCTCTACAACCTGGGTCAAACTGCTGAAGGCCGCATGCGCTTGACCCATGCGGCGGACGCGGCGGCCTATAGCGGCGCGCTTGAGCAAGCGCGCACGCTCAATGCCCTTGCTTATTTGAACCGTACGCAGATTGCGCACCAGGTCGCCATGGCGCACTTGGTCACCTTGGCCGCCGCCGCCCAGTACGGCCGTACCATGCACGCTCAACGTACCCGCGGCAACCCGCCTGCCGGCCTGATCGCCATGCTGTTTGGCCCGGATATGGGGCTTGCTTATCGGGCAGGGCAGGTAGTGCCCGATGCTGAGTCCCGCTTGGCCAATGCGTTCGCACAACATGACTACGTTGTGCATCGGGTGTTGGAAGCCGCGGCGGCTTCGGCCATGACCGGGCTGTCGGCTTCGCGCGAGCGCATCATGCGCAAGGTCCTGGAAGCCAACATGACTGACTCGGATCAGGATTCGGGCAAGTTGCCCCGTGCGCCGGGGCTTACGTTGCATTTGCTGTCGGATGCGTGGCCCGGGTTCGCCCAGCGTAACGTCGGTACGCGCAAAGCGGGGCTGCGGCCAGCTGTGGAGCAGGCTGTCGACCGCTATGCCTACCTGCAAAAGCGCAATGCCACGCGCCGCAATTCCTGGCCCGTCAGCAAACGTTGCCCCTTGAAGCGGCATGAATTGCGCCGCCGTGGTTCGACATGGTTGGGGCCCGATGGGCGTTGGGGCGCCTTGGACACTCAGTCGTTTCATGCGCTGCGATCCAATCGATGGATCGGCTGCTATTTCCGCGAATATTCGCCGGAAATGGAAAAGCCGCTACTGGAGCGGCTTTCCGGGTGGTCAGGTGGTTTGTTTGTCCTCTTGGGGTACATCTGAGGGTACAAACTGTTTTTCGGCCCATCGCCGGACATCGTCAGGGTTCCAGACCACGATCTGTCGGCTGATGGGTGTGCCCTTTGGGAAGGTGCCGGCCCTGATTCGCTTGTAAATCTCCCCCTTGGACAGGCCGACCGCGTGCGACACGTCGGCGATGCGATATAGCAGCTTCGGCGCCGCGGCCGTCGCCTGTTGTTGGGCTGCGTGTGCCATTTACCGCTCCTTTGCCGAGGTGTCGGCCAACGCTGCAACCACGGCGGCATAGGCGGGTTCTTGGCCGGCGTTGTCAGACTGCGGCTCAAACCAGCCCGCATAGCGCATTTCGTTTTCTGCAAGCCGCAGCGCAGCAACAAGTGTTGGGGCGTTCGCCCCATCCCGCGCCATCGCCACCAGCGCATCCCGCTCGGCTCGCGACAGGGTGACCGCTTCGCCCCACGCCTTGCAGCACGTAGGCCGCTGCGCGATGGCTTCGATTTCGTCTTTATTCACGTCCGCCTCCGTCCGTGCGGGGGTGCTGGGCGGCAATCTCGGCGGCAGCGCGGACAATTGCGCGGCGTAATGCCCCTATGCGGTCTTTGCCATGCTCCTCAGTCACAACGATGTTCCGTGTGTCCCGCCGGTGTCGTATTTGTTTCACAATCCATACGCCATCCCATTCCGGGGTTCTCGGTATACATCGATGGTCGCCGGCCTCTTCGAACTGGAGACGCAAATCGGCGGCCAGAAGCAGCGCGTCGCCATCGTTTACCAAGGGGTTCCATGATTCCTCGCTGCGGCTGCCTGGCTCAGATGCTTGCATCAGCCATCCGCTATCCAGCCGGATCCAGTGGAATTCCAGGCCGGCAGCCGTCGCCGCCAGCTCCAACAGTTCGCGATCACTGCGCATCTTTCTCTCCTTTCTCGCCCGTCTGTGTAGCTGTCAAGGATTGCTTGACGACTGACGGGGTGGGGGACAAGGCGGCGTCAACCGATACCGGGTCGAACAGGGCGTGCGCGGAGTCAAAGACAATCCAACTGCCTGATCTATCCTTGACCCGTCGCACGGCGCCGTACCCGTCGCTCAAAAAGCTGTAGCGCGGCAGCTTGCACAATTGATTGCGCACCGCTTCGAAAGCCGCATCGCGCATCGCCACATCCCCCGCACCCTTCGCGCAATCCCCGCCGTCCTTGTCAGCGTGGGGCGGGATGTCGATCACGTCGCCCGCTGCGAACCGGTTCACTTTCTCCGACCAGTCGCCGATGGCTTCAGCGGTGGCGAACATGGGCAGCAGCGCGCGCGCCTCGCGGAGCAAATACAGCGCTTCCGTTCGCACCGCCTCGCTGGCCTGGGGCGCGGGTTCGCCCATGTTGGTCGGCCCGTTCGCCGCGTTCAGTTCCGCGACCAACCGCCGCGCCGTGTCACGTTCGATCCGCAGCAGGTTTTCTGCTTCCAGCGCCCGGCGCTTCCAGATCGCCATATCCTCGCGCGCTCCTTCGTATGCATTGGTGAAGTCCAGCTGGCTGGCCTGGGGCGCGGCAAGGTCATCACCACGCTCAAAGCCGTGCCGATGCTTGGAGCAAAAGCCACACGGGCAGGTAGCGCGGGGCAAGCCGCTTCCGATGTGCACCCCATCGCGGTACTGGCGTTCGACGTCTTCCGCAGTAAGCGCCTCCCCGGCTACAGGGGCGCTTGCCAAGTAACGGGCGCAATCGTCGTTATGGGTGAATTTGTCACGGGCCACAAGGGCGCTTGCCAGGGCGGAGAAAGCCGCCACCACTTGAGCGCGGGCGTGGGTGGATAGGTCTTGTCCGAAGCGTTCGCAACGGAACCCGTACACGTCCAGCAGTCTTTCAAATTCTGCTTTACTCGTCATTTCGATCCCCTTGCCAGGACGGCGCGGCCTAAGCTGTCACCAAGCGGGTGCGTTTCGGTGTAGACAACGGTGATGGTGCCGTCCGTGTGTGGTTGCATGATGCAGATGGTCGCGCCTTGATCCGTGGCGCTGACGCCGATGCGCAATTCGGCATCGAATAGCTCGGATGTAGGGGCGCGGTCCACGGGGTTGCGCCAAAGTTGCGCGGCGAGGAACGGATCCTTCGCCAGCCGTTCCACCGAAACGCCTTGAGCCTCTCCGGCTGCAGGGGCGCTATGCGGCCGGGGCTTCGAACTGTTCGGGTACATGGCCCGGTCGAACTGCGCGGCGTGCCATACGGCTTGCCACACGTTGTAGGTCAACCCATCGGCGGCGAACGGACGCAAATCGCTGTCGTAGTAGGCCCGGCAACGTTGTTCGCTGTCGTATGGCTCGGCTACAGGGGCGCTTGCCAGGGCGTCAGGGGCCGCATCGATCAATGCCCGGTAGGCCAAGGTGGATCGCGCCGCGCTTTTTATGTTCGCGTTGAAGGCGTCGTACCACGCTTCCATCATTTTTGGCGTCGGCTTAATCGGCACCAACTTCCAATTTTCCGGCACGGCGCTAGGTGTATTCGCCAGGGCGGCGATTGCTGCGTCGATCCTTCTCAAATGGTACGAGTCACCCCGCCCGATTTCGATGCAGAGCTTCTTGTACTTGCCTAGGAGCGCGGCAGCATCTATCGCCCGCTCATCGCCCGCCGGCACGCCCTCCGCGCGCAGCTTGGACAGCAGGGCGGATTCGATGGCGCGGGCGAAGTCAATCTTGTCGGCGTCGGTTAGCGGATAGGCCGCGCAGGGGTCGCTGACATAGATATCCCAGCGGTGCAATATTTCTTCATCCGTCAGCCCAGGCTGGGCGGCGTTGTTCTCAGTCATGTCCTTTCCTTGGTGGTGGGCTGGGCGTCGTCAGGCGGGAAATCGCCGTAATCGTCCAGCGTGGTTTCGCCGCACGGGTCCAGCGCGCTTAGGTCATCAACCATCACTTCCTCTGAGTGGATGCCGTCAGAGTCGCCTTTGCGGGCGCGGGCGTCCGCTTCTTCCTGGCTAGCGGCGTCGATGTAAAAGACCTGGTGGCCACTCGCGGCGGTGACGCTTGCGGTGTAGAGATACCGTTTCATCACGCCTCTCCCTTCTGCTGGGCAATGGCGGCGGTGTTTGTGTAGGTCATGAGAAAAGATCCTTGTCGATGGGTTGCCCAGCGCTGCGGGCGATGGCCAGCAGCACGTCGCGGAACTCGGGCGGCGTGGCGTTACGGATGCGAGTTTTGTCCTTGCCGCCCACCATGGCCATCATTCCGATGCGTCTGGCCTTCTCGTAGCCGTGCAGCTCAATGGCGCGAGGGTGGATGCGCTGCGGGGAGCGGCCCCACTTCAGCTCTGGTAGATCGGTTCCGCAGGCATAAAGCCATGTCCCTTTGCGTGCCAAGTGCCCGTAGTGGCCTTGCTCGACGTGGCAGGTCCAACCCCCCAGGGCGTCGGCGCGAACCCATCGGCCGGCTTTGGGCGGCTTGCGCAGGCCAAACCACGCCCAGGCGTGCGAATCGGCTGGGTGCTCGATTACGCCGCCGTAATTGCGCACCGCCGTGAGCGCCGCGGCGAAGCAACCGCCGTCTTCACCTAGCCTGAACTGGTGGGGCTTGTTCGGGGCCCCGTGCCAGTACCTACCCCAGCGCTGGCAGGGGGGATGCGCGACGACGGGGAGGGGGCCGGCGTAGGTTCGTGCATCCCGATGCTCGTCCCAGGGCTGCACGCCAGGCACGCCGAAATAGGTCCCGTCCGTCTCGACGAACAAGGCAGCTACCTCCATCACCCATTCCTCTTCTTATGGGACTGGGCCGCCTCGATGGCCTCTCGAACCTGCATATCGAGCGCAGAATTGCCGCCGCTATCCTCATTCAGAAGCGACGGACATTCTCCCCAGACGAGGGCATGCAGGTCCTGCAATGCGACCAGAATCACGTCCTGCGCATCGCCAGCAGCGGGAGCCGGCCGGCACGACTTCACGTAGGCCGCAATGCCCGGAATGTCCTCGAACGCGATGTTGAAGCCGCGACCCTCGCAGGCCTCGCATTCCTCCTTGAACTCCTGCACGTCGGTCTTGCGCTCGGCGACCTGGTGCTTGACGAACACATGGCCGGAGCCGTTGCACTCGTCGCACGCCAGTTCCCAGTCGCGATCCCCCGTCGCTCCGGTGGGTATAGGGTGCGAGGTAGGGGCGGCGCTCTCTTCGTCAGGAAGATCAGATTGCGGCTTCCAGTGTGTCGGCTGAACTTCAACCTCGCGAAGCTCGTAGCGCTTTTCCTGGCCCAAGCAGTAGAACAAGCCAGCCGCATACCATTTCTCGTTGTGGCGGAATCCAGTGCCTACAGACTGATCGCCTTCCGGTCCCCAGCACAGTTCGCAGAAGAGCGGGCGCCCTTCGTTTTCGGGCGCGCTGGCGATAGGCTTCCATTCTGTGTTCATGCTCTCAGGCACCTTTGCCACCTCCACCGGCTCAAGCGGCCCGGGAGCATCCTGGGAAAGGCCATGGGTGATTTCGTATTCGGTCATTTCAGGCTCCTTTGGTCTGCCCCGCCCGGACCAGGGCGACAGCGATGTGTTCGTTGATGAAGAGCCGCGCGACGTCTATGCGCGGCAGGATGTCGTCTATGGCACTGACGGCGACCGTCAGCGATGCAATTTCGTGGTCACGCAACGCAAGCCCGGCCTCACACTTGGCGCCGATCTGGTTCATGGTTCGCGCCGCGCCGTTGATCAACAGGTACTGCTGGAGGAATGCCGGATCGTTCTGCACGGTCAGGCCGATCATGTTCACGATGTTGGCCAGGGCGTCGAAGGCTTCGGCGCTGGGCGCCAGGCGCAGCGCAGCGAAAGCGCCGTGCATGTGCGTGGCGATGCGGTCCCGCATAGCACCCGTCATCGGCAGGCGAGCTATGCTGGGCACGTAGCGCTTGTTGCGGCGGGGCTTGCGGGCGTGGGTCATTGCGCACCCAGCTTGGTCATGGCGGCCTTGACGGACCCCAGGCTACGGCGCAGCGCCTTCCGCTTTTGGATGGCCAGGTGTGCGCCGTAGCAGTGCGGGCATTCCTCGCGCTGCGCTTCGCCGATATCGAGGTAATCAAGCTGTTCCTCGCCCCAGTGGTCCACGATCGTTTCCGGCGTGTACCAGCCATCCAGGTGATTGGTGGCAGGGTCGTTCACGCCCTGTGACTTCATGCGCGGCGGGTTCGGGCCAGGGCAGGCGCTCAACGTCTCCGCGATTTCCTTCTTGCAATCCCTGATCGCGCGCGTCAGGGCGGAATAGTCGCTCACCAGCTTGAGCGCGGTTTCGGGTTTCATGTCGTTCTCTGTGTAGGTGGCCGGCACCGGCAGCGGTTGGGGGTGGCTTGAGGTAGCCCCGCCGCCGCGCCGGCCGAAGGGTTTATTCCAGGGTCAGACCCAAGGTGGCCTGCTTCTCGATGGCGGGCGTGATGCTGATGTCGATTTCGCCGCCCATGACTTCGTACAGGCGCTTCATCTGCTCGCCGCTGGGCGTGGCCTTGATTCGGAAGGTCAGGATCACGCTGCCACCTTCCATTAATTCCGCTGAAAACCCATCGACGTCTACCGTCTCCAGCTCAATGTCCGAGCCAGTGCCGCCCAGGCCGAAGCCGATCACGACACTGGCGCCCACCAGCTTGACTCCCAGGCGCAGGCGTTCGATCAGATCGCCGAAGCGGCGCACGGTCGGGACGTTCTCGCCGTCGATTTGGCCCTGGTGTTCGTCGGCCTTGTAGAGCATGGCGCGCAGCGTCGGGTGGATCATCGACAGGATTTCACTGCCTGCCTGCACCTGGACCTTGAGGTCGCAGGCCGGCACGTTTTCCTCCCCGTGCTTCTCGGGGCGCGGGTTCAGGTGGATCAGCTTGGCGCGGGTCTTTTCGAGTTCGAATGCCATGTCGGCTCCGTAGGTTGTGCTGCTGGGGAAGGGTTAGGCGGCCTTTCGGCGCAGGTGCTGTTCGTAGCCGTCGACGAGGCCCTTGAACTCCATCAGGTCGTCCACGAGCTTTTCGATGTAGTCGTCGTCGCGCTTGAATTCCTGCCACCAAAGCTGACGGCCAACGGGCGCCAGCGCGGGGCAGTACAGGCCGATGTGCCACCACTTGCGGCCGGTGATCCACATGCAGCCCTGCACCTGGTCCATGACCTCGCTGGGGTCGTTGTCGATGTGGAAGGCGCGCAGCTTGGCCGGATCGAGGAAGCACTTGTATTCGCTGCCGCCGTCTTCTTCGATGAGGCCGTCAGCGCTGGCGCCGAAGATGCGGTCATCGGTCAGCACGAAACCAGCGCGCTCCACAAACAGGCCTGTTTGAGCTTCGTGCTCCATCCGGGCTTCGGGCTCCAGTTCGTTGCCGCGGCGCATGGCCCAGTTCTGAAAGCCTTCGTCCAGCGCCTGGCCGGAAATCCGCTCAACCGCCAGACGGAAGGCGTAGTTCTTGGCCTCGTCGGAAAAGTCGCCCACCGGCTTGCCGGCCAGTGCCAGGGCGATGGCTTCTGCGCGCGGCGCGGTCTTGTACCCCGCCTTGGCCATCGCTTCCCTTTCGTCCATGCCGGCCTTGCGGTAGGCCACATACAGGCTCTGCCGCTCGTCCAGCACGTTGACCTTCTTGCGGGCCGTGGAAAACATGCTGGCGGTGATAGCGCCGGCCCGAGCGGCGTGCCAGTCGTCGCTGCCCTGTTCGCAATTAACGATCAGCATCTGCGGCTCCTTGGTCATCACGGCCGAAGCCGTCGTCAGCGTCAGACGTGCGGTGCGGCTGCTCGTCGATGGTGTTGCCGTCGTCCGGCGGGGTTTCGGTGGGCACCGCTTCGCCGCGCAGCACAGAACCGCGCGCCGCCACGGCAGTCTTGAAGGCGTTGTAGGTGTTCATGTCCTTGGTGGCGCGAACCTCGCCCAGGCCGTCTTTCCAGACCTTGGCAAGTTCGTCGGCATCTCGCGCGGCTTCGACCTTCTTGCGCAGGCGCGGCAGCAGGTCGGGGTCAACGGTGGGGGTATTGCTGTCGCTGAAGTTGATCCCCTCTCCGCCGTCGGTGTTCAGGTGGTGGATGGCTTGGTCCAGGCGCTCAGTCTTGGGCCAATATTTGTAGGCCTGCTTCACAACCGTCTTCTTCACCATTTCGCCTTCATCGGTCTTCCACGGACCCTTATTTCCAGCCTTCCAGGCCTCGGAGCGGTCGCGTATGGCGTACACGTCGGCGATGCTCATGGTGTGCGTCAGGTAGTCGCCGTCGGCAGTCTTGACCACCACATAAACGCCGATGAGCGCGCCGCGCTGCGTCGAAAACGGATTGAATGTGTGCGTCGGCGGTGCGTCGTACCCGTTCAGGGCAAAGCCGTCGTTCTCGTGTACCAGCGCGGCCTGTGCCCACTTGATGGACCCAGTGGATACAGCGAGGTCGATCAGGCCCATGTAGCTGATTTCGAGGTAGATCTTGTTCTTGCGCGGCACCAGGTAGGCCTGCTTCTTTGCAGGGTTCAGGCTGATGCCAATGGCCGCCACGTTGTTCACGGCGTTGACCACCGCCTGGCGGTCGTTCATTGCCGCCTTCAGCGTGTATTCGTTGTTCTGCAAGACCTGGATGGCGAACCCGGCTTCCTTTTCGAAGCTGATGTTCTGGTCGGTCAGCACAGCCGCAAACGACTCGCGCGTGCTGTAGATGTCTTGGGTGATGACTGCGAGGTTGTTCATGCTTCCACCGTCGACGGCGCGGTCAGCTTCGAAACGATGACGTCGCCAATCAGGCCATCCAGGCGCCCGCGCAGGTCGTCGCCGTCGAGATCCGCGATGATCGACAGCACGCGCTCAGCCATGACCGGCTTGGCCGCTTCAATGGCTTCTTGCAGGTAGGTCCAGCCCTTGCTGGCCTCGCGGTCCCAGGCGTCAGGGCGGCGAAATACGGTGTAGTCGGACAGCTTGTTGATGACCTCGACCGCCTTCGTGCGCACGACTTCGGCCATGTTGCCGTCGAAAGCCGCATCGACTTCCTTCTGGACCAGCTCATATGCGGCATTGCTCAGGATGCGCTCGAAGTCGGCGGCAGAGCGGCGCGCGCAAGCCGCGCGGAACTCGTCGCGGGCGATCTGGCGCTTTTCTTCGTCCGACAGGTAGTCGTCGATGTTGATGGTGATGTCGGTCATGATTCAGTCCTTTGCGGCGTATGCGGTCTTGCTGCCGCCGTCCTGGGTGGTGAGGGTGGGGGATTGGGCTTGCTCGTCGCGCTGCTGGCGGTCGCCGTAGCCAAAGATCACGGCGGTCAGCACGGCGGCGACGATGAATGCGGACAAGCGGGCGTCTCGGTCGCGCAGGAGGCGGCGGATCATTGGGCACCTCGCTCGTCGCGCAGCATGTCGGCGTGGTCGCATTCGGCGCGCTCTCGCTCGTACCGCAGTTGGAGCCAGCAGGCATCCACTATGTCGGCGGCGTGGTAATCGCCATCGAATTCGTAGCTGTCGGTACCGATCACGATGACGATGTGTTCGACGGTGATGCTATGGGCCACACCGACCGATGGATCAGCCTTGTGGTACTCGAACTCGATCGAGATCAAACCTTCCACCGTGCAGCCACCGGGGCCGGTGAACTCGGCTACTTGATTGAAACGGTGTCCGCTCATGCTTCACCTCGCGCGGCCAGCAGGCGGGCGCGGATTTTGTCCGCGTCTTCCTTGTCCGTGATGACGAACTGGTGCTTGGCGGCCTCGGCCTTCCAGTACTGTTCAACCTTCAGGCCGGGCTGCACCATGCGGTCGTACGCGTAGTTGCCGGTGATCCGGGCGATTTCCGGGCGCTGGATGAAGATGTCCCACTTCGCCACCAAGAACGGGCCTTTGCCGTTGGCAATCGCATCGCTGACCAGCGAGGGCTGCGGGGCGAGCGTCCATTCGGTGCGCGGCGACGGCTCAAACGTCTGCTTGCCGGCCTCTTCCCAGCCTTCCAGCACCGTGCCATCCGAATTGCCGTCGCGGACGATGAAGGCGAATTCACGATCGCCAAAAGTCAGGACGCCTTCGGCGCGCACATTGATGGCGTCGATGCGGTCCCGGCTCAGGATGCTGACGTGCTGCGGGTGGTAGTCGTCACCGCATTGCGCGGTTTCGCAGATCATTTGCATCACGTCGTCGCGATCCTCGGCGGGAATGTCTCGTTCGAACGCCGCGTCTACGGTCAGAACTTCGCTCATGCTTCGCTCCACGGATCAAAGCGGACGTACAGGCGCGAGAAGAAGTCGCCCACACGGCCCAAGGGGTAAGCGGCGATCAGGCCGCACAGGATGAAGAGAGGCAGGCTCACCACGCCTCCCGCTGGAACGTCACGCGCAGGCGCATTTCGGGGTCTTCGATACCCGAAGCCAGCGTTTCCACGTAGTGGGTGCTGGCCCCGCGCAGAAACTTGGCGAACAGTTCGCCGATCCGGCCGTGCGTCTCACCACTGGCAAAGGCCTGCACCGCATCCTTGTAGGCCGCGACCAATTCGATATTGCCGATGCTGTCCTGATAGATGGCGTTCGGAAGGTCTTCGGAACTTGGGCCGCTGGCGTACTGGAAGACCACATCCTTGCCATCGCGCAGCGCCAGGCGCATGTCCCATTCCAGATCCGAGCGCAGTTCCTGCTCGGGCGTCATCTTGCGTTGAGGGTTGGCCATGGCATCAGTTCCGCGCGTCGCCAGCAGCAACCTGGTGCGCAACCTGCGCCGCCAGATTCCCGTAGTGCGTGGCCGGATCGTCGGCAGTCTTGATCGTCGCGATGTCGACGACGGCCGTGCGGACCTCTTCCTGCCACAGGTACGAAGGCGTGTCTTCGTACTTGGCCAGCACGCGGGCGTCAGCTTCCGATTCCGCGTGGACCGTGACGGTCTGCTCACTGATGCGGGTCTCGGTCCGGCGCATCACGACTTGGTAAGGCTTGCGGTTCATGGTGGTCTCCTAGCCCCTACCGGGGCGGGTGGGGGTTAGGCGGGGAAGGCGGGGCGCAGGTCACGCGGGCGATACGCCTTGGACTGGCCGCAGTAGGCACGGCGAGCGTAGAGCAGTGCGCCTTCGGCATTCCAGCCATCAGCGCGCAACGACAGATACACGTTTGCGCTGAAGGCGTGGCCGCGAGATTCCGCCAGACGGTAGACGCGGCGGCAGAGTTTCAGGCTTGCGGACATCTGGTTCTCCCTGGTTGCTCACGGGTTGTGAGTGCATGGGAGAAAGATTACCCGTAGGTAATTATTACTTCAATACCTATGGGTAATCTTTTTTGTAACAGACGAAAAAAATCCGCCCGGAGGCGGAAGGGTGAGGCGAGTGTCCTATTTTTTTCTTATCGACTCACGAATGGTTGTCTGAATCGAGTCCGCCACGCGCTTATCGGTGAACGTCTTTATGCACTTAAGTGCCGAGAACCGTTCTTGGGCGAATGTAGCCATCGCTTGGATCTGTTCAGGCCCGACTTTTTCGACCTGTTTTCCCTGCCGAGCTCTTAAGCTGGCAAGAAATTCCCCATGTCCAAACGCAATCAGGCTCCGCACGTCGGCGGTCTGCATTCCAGCGTCTGTCATTACATCAATCTGCCCCAAAAGAAACGTATGCGCTTCTTCGTCATTTTGCGTCGCGCCGAGTGAGGATGCATACAGGCAGGCGGGGTACTGAATAGGCAAAAGCAAATGCAGGCGCGTGTCGACCGGTAACCCTGAAAGTACCGGGGCGCGTGCTTTCGCTCGCTCAATGATCGGTTGAAGGCTTTGCGAAACAGGCTGATCCGCGTGGGCAGTGCCCAGGACTGTTGCAGCCATCAAAAATGCAAGCAGATTTCTCATTACGGAAAGATCACCTAATAAATTTGCCACAGGACCATACAAGGGTAACTTGCCGCGGGTCAGGCGGCCTTTTCGTCTCCGGGGCTTTTTACACTCGGGATGTCCTCATACGCGGCTACTTGGCGCGCTACCCACTGCTCTATGCCTCGGCGTTGTTCCGGGGTAAGTGCTTCGAAAGAAGCGCGATCAACTGAACTGAACGGCCAAGCGCCAAGAGCATCGAGGCCATCAAACCAGTATGGCGGCAGTTCGAGTGAGACCTCGAATTCGCGCGCCATTTCTTCGCCGAGTTTCTTTGATCCATTGAGGACGCGCGAAACGTAGTTCGCGGGCTTGCCAACGGCCGCCGCGATAGCAGCTTGCTTTCCCCCGAAACGGCTTTCCATGAGGCTGCGAAAGCGCTCAAGCCGCTGGGCATAAATGTCATCCATCTTCATGGGCACGAGTGTTGCCTGCTGCGCTCCCGTGGGTAAACCACCCGCAGGTAAAGATTTCTCTTGCGTTTCATGATTACCTACAGGTAAAGTTTTACGCATGAGCACAGATCCCCATACCCACACCCGCGTCCCCGTCGAGCCGCTTCTCCAGTGGCTGCGGGAAACCCCAAAAGCTGAAGCGCAAGCGCGCTGCGCCCAGCGCGGCACGTCGATCGGCTACCTGCGACAGATCGCCTACGGCTACAAGCTGGCCGGTCTGAACGGTGCCGATATCGAGCTGATTACCGATGGCCGTTGCCGTCGCCAAGACTTGCGGCCCGACGATTTCGCCCGAATCTGGCCGGAATTGGCGCCAGCGCAGGAAGCAGCATGAAGGCGCCGCGAGAAAGTAGAGGGGGTGGGTGATGTCCATTCCTGAATCTTCCGCCGCCGTATCCGCACGCGCACGCAGGATCGAACAGATCATCCTGCAACGCCTTGCGAGCGTGGGACACGCGCATGCAGCCGCATGCGTAGGGCTCGATGAGTCTGCGATCAGCCGGTGGAAGGACAAGAAGACAGACGGCCGGCCGGGCGAGATTGAGCGCATGGCGCTGTTCCTCGCGTCGCTGAGCCTGAAGGCGACCCCCCAGGAATACAAGTGCTACGACGAGGCGACATTGGCCGCGATGCTGACCTTTGCAAAGCAGCGCATGGACCAAATCCAGGGCGTCGGGCACCTCGCTTTTGAGGACGACGAGTGATGGGAAGCGCAACCCGACGCAGGACCGGCCCTGTCTGCTTGCTTGCCGTGCAGCTCTGCAAGAACCCCGATTTCCTGGCCTTTTGCAGCGCCCGCAGCGCTGACGAAGCCGCCGACTACATCCGCCGCGTGTGCCGTGTTGGGTCGCGCGCCGAGCTTGATCACAACCCAGATGCGGCCAACGCGTTCCATGAACTGGTGCGCAAGCCTTTCGCTTACAGGAGGGCGTGATCGTGGCCCGAATCCGTACCGTAAAACCCGAGTTCTGGACCAGCGAACAGGTCATGAACTGCTCGCCGACTGCTCGCCTCCTGTTCATTGGGCTGTGGAACTTCTGCGACGACGCCGGCAATCACGTTGCAAGCCCGAAGACCATCAAGGCCAATGTGTTCCCCGGAGACGATATTTCGTCGGCAGATGTTCAGCGACTACTCGACGAGCTATCGTCGAATGAGCTAATCGCCTATTACTCCCATGAAAACAAGGACTTCCTGCACGTAACTGGCTGGCATCACCAGAAGATCGACAAGCCGACGTACAAGCATCCGGCCTTTTCCACAGAGAAATTGACACCCCCTCGTCGAACGCTCGCCGACTCCTCACCCCGGAAGGGAATGGAATGGAAGGGAATGGAATAGGAAGGGAAGATATCTCTCCAACACTGTCTCAAGAGCAAACAGCGCACGAGAGCGATTTTCCGGCTGAAGCTGGATACCTGCCCAACCCAACGCCCTACGGCCTGCTGGCCAAGCTGCTGCGCAGCAAGGGCATCGACGTCGCACCAGGCCGCCCGGACTTCCGGGAATGGGTCGAAAAAGGCCTGACCGAGGACGAAGCGCTGGCCGCCGTCGAAGCCGCCCGTCAGTCCAAGCCCGCCCCGGAGCCGATCCCCTGGCCGTACCTGGTCAAGGTCCTGACGACCATGCGCACCGCCGCCGACAACGTGCCGGACAAGCCGAAGCCGGGCGCCGCCCCGAAGCAGGACCAGGACCGCTGGTGGATGTCGAACGGCGGCATCGATCGCAAAGGCCGTGAAATCGGACTCTTCGCCCGTGGTGGCGAGGACTATCCGGCGTTCAAAGACCGCATCTTCGAAGCCCTGCGCCAACGCGGCGCACAGGAGCAAGCCGCATGAGCTACGCCAACGATGCCGCCCTCGTCTCGGGTCAAGCGCCAGGACATAACCCCCGCTTGTGCTGCGTCCGAGGCTGCATGCTGCCCGGATCCATCGCGGATAGCACCACGGGGTCATGCGACTGGTTTTGCCACCTGCACCACGGCGTGCCATACGCCGAGCAGGCGGGAATCACCACCCGGATGCACAACCGGCGCAACCTGTTCATCCTCGCCGGACGGCTGAAAAACGCCTACCCCGGCCAGCCCGTGCCGCAGGACGTGCTTGCGTGGCTGCGCCGGCACGACCGCAACGACTTCGCCGACGCCTACGTCAATTCAAAACGCAAGACTGCCCAATCCCTGGGCGACGCCATGCTGCGCACGCTGGTCGCCGAATGCGCCACGTCGCAGAACCGCCTTACCGACCCTGACCAAAAATCCAAGGCCGCCCGCGAAAGCTGGCACAAGGCCGTTGACCTCGTGGGTGACCTCGCATGAACGACACCATCCTTTCCATGCCCGAGCTGGAGGCGTATGAGCCCTTTGCGGGCACTGCGCACTCGCCGTCTGTCGCGCGCGCGCACGTTTCGCGCCGCACCGTGACGCCGTGCATAACCTGCGCCATGCGTGGGCTGCGCGAGGATTGCCTCTCGTGTGCATTCTTCGAAGCTGACGCCCAGGTGCGCCGGGAAGCTCCACCCCTGGGCCTGGATTCTGGCCAAGCCGGCCTGTTCGCCCCTGAGACGCCCGCGCCGGCGATCAACATCGGCATCCTGGCGCTGGACCTGGGCACGAAGACGGGCTACGCGGTGCGCAAGCGTGACGGCAAGGTGGTGCACGGCACGCAGAGCTTTGCGCCGCGCAAGTCTTGGACGGATGGCCAGCGCTGGCTGCGGTTTCAGTCCTGGCTTGGCCAGCTGCTGGACCTTCACCAGGTGGGCCGTATCGCCTACGAACACGTCAGCTTTCACGCCGGCGTCCGCGATGCGCACTGCTACGGCGCTTTCCGCGCCCTCGTGGAAATGGCCGCCGACCGCCGCAACATCGAGCTGGTGGGCACGAACGTCCAGACCGTGAAAAAGCACTGGACGGGGAAGGGCGGGGCGGACAAGGCCACGATGATCGCGCAGGCGCGCGCCAGGGGGTTCCGTCCGGAGACGGACAACGATGCGGATGCATTGGCCGTGCTGGATTGGGCGGTCGCACAGGAGCGTGCAGCATGATTCAACGACTGAAACTGGCCTTGAAGGCCGCCGCCTACATCCTGCGCCATGGCGCCGCTGGTGCTGATGCGCCGGCAATGACCGTCTTTCGAGTCCGCGCAGAGGGCGGGGCGTGGTCGTCCTGGTCCAGCGATCCGCGTACCGTCCATGCGGCAATTGATGCCGGGGCACAGCACGAGTACCGCGAGTTGTTCGTGCTGCCGCCGCGTGGGGTGATTCCTGTTGTCGGCCGCGTGATTGATGGCGGTGTGCGGCTGAACCAGCATGGCAAGAAACTGCCGTCAGGAACCGCGCTATTCGGCACGCCTTACCCCGCGACCCGCGAGGAGAAGGAGACGCACGATTTCATGGAATCCAAAGTTCGGGGGAAGTCAGCATGAACGGCTGGTGGATCGTCCTTGGCGGCCTGGGCTTTCTGGCGGCATGCGTGTGCCTCGCCATGTGGGGGCTGAAATCGGCATACCGGCGCGAAGCCGAAGAACACGGAGATAAAGATGGCCCGAACCCCTGACGAAAACATCATCGCCCGCAAGGCGCGCAACGAATGTGCCCGAAAGCTGCGCCGCCTGGGCTACCGCTTCGCCAAGGAAGCCGCAACCGAAGCCGAAATCGTCGCGGCCATCCACCGGAACACGGCCTGGCCACGGCCTGATCGCGGCGACGCCATCAGCTACCTGCAACGGTTCGCCAGCATGCCCGACGGTGTGCCCGCACCCAGCCGCCAGCACGACGCCCTGCACGCGCCGGTCTACACGCCGGACCGCTGGATCCGCGCTGCTGCCGCCCGTGCAGCCCAGGCCCAGCGGCCCCTGGTCCACGCCGTCAGCCGCGTCGAGAACCGGGGAGGGACCGAACCATGACGCCCATCACGCCCGCGCCGCCCATCGATTGGAACCGCGTGTTTCTCACCCTACGCGGGGAGGGGTACACCATGCACGACGTGGCGGCCTACACCGGGATACCCAGGGTGACCATGATCGGATGGGCGCAGGGCTCGGAGCCTCGGCACCAGGACGGGGAAACCGTAATCCGGTTCTGGAGCGAGACCACGCAGTTGCCGCGTGAATCGCTTCCCACACGTCGGAATGACGTTTTCTCCAGCAGGTTGGCTCAGTCCAGAGGCTAAAAAGTCGGGATTCCGACCACAGCCGAGAACCACAATCGGCTCCGATCTTCTGCCAACAGACGGAGCCAACCATGACCCGCCGCAACCTGAATGTCCAGACCCCGGGCGAATCCGCCCCGGCCAGCCCCGCCAGCCAAGACGACAGCACCCAGACCCCGGGCGAATCCGTAGCGGACACGAGCGCCGGCACTGACCAAGCTGCGGCGGATGCCTTGGCGGCGCAGGACGAACTGAAGCTTGCTCAGCAGCGTATCCAGGAACAGGATGCGGAAATCGCGCTGTTGCGCGCCAGCCAGACCGCCGCGTCCGGCACTACCACCACCAAGCCTGGCGCGCCGCGCGACTACCGCCGCATGCGCGCCGAAGACATCGACGCCACCAAACTCACCGCGCCCGTGCTATCCGCCGATGGCTGGGTCGTGCCCAATCCGCCCGAGAAAAAGGCGTAGCCATGGGCAGCATCGGCAAGACGATCAAGAAGGTGGCGGGTGTCGTCAACAAGATCGATCCGATCGGCAAGGCCGTGGACAAGCAGCTCAACAAGGCCGGCTTGCCCACCGCCAGCGATTTCGGCGACATGCTCGGCGGTGCAGAGAAGCCGGATGCGCCGGATGCATCTACCGCTCAGGCCGATGCCACCAAGACCGTCGCGGATGAACAGCAGGCGTCTGAGAACGAGGCTGCTGCCCTGGCCAACGCCAAAGCGGCCGAGCGGGCGAAACAACGCCGCGCAGGCAGCCTGCTGGCCGGTGGTGCTCCCGCCAGCACCGCGCAAACATCATCGGTTCTCGCCTATGGCAAGGGCCGACTCGGGGAGTAAGCCGCCGTGTCAAACGACAGCGTGGCAGTTGAAGTTATCCGCCGGCTTGGCGTCCTGAAGGGGCTGCGTTCCAAGCATGAACAGACGTGGCGGGACTGCTACGACTATTCCTTTCCCATCAGATCCCAAGGCTTTAACGGCGACACGGAAGATATTTCCGGCGTCCAGTCCAAGCGAGCCGAGTTGTGCGACACCACCAGCACGGATTCGGGACGCCAGTTGGCTTCCGGCATCCAGACGGGTGTCACCCCAGCGAATTCGCGCTGGTTCGGCATGACGGTCTGGAAAGAAGTGGACGACGAAAAGACATGGCTGGATGAGTCGGCGGACAGCCTCTGGAAAGCTATCCACGCCAGCAACTTCGATGCGGACTCGTTCGAATGCATGCTGGATATTGTCGCCGTCGGCTGGTTCGTGCTCTTCATCGGCGAGAGCGTCGATGAAGATGGATCGATCAACGGATTTCACTTTGAGCAGTGGCCAACGTCTCAGTGCTACTGCGCCGCCTCTAAGCCTGGCGGCCCGATCGATACGGTGTATCGCCCTTACACGCTGACAGTCGAGCAATGCGTTTCCGAGTTCGGCATCGGCAACGTCTCGGAGAAAGTGCGGGATCTGTACGAAAACGAGAAGTTCGACGAGCCGGTAAACCTGACCCATGCAATCTACCCGCGCCGCGAAGGCCGCGCGGGTGCGGTGCGGGCCAAGAACATGCCGTTTGCGTCCGTGCATGTCGACTGCGACAGCAAGGCCACCATGCGGGAATCCGGCTACCACGAGCGGCCCTTCACCGCACCGCGCTGGACGCTGATCCCGCAGTCCAGCTATGCCATCGGCCCCATGTTCGATGCGCTGCCCGACGTCAAGTCGCTCAACAAGCTTTCCAAGATGGAACTTGCCGCCGTCGACCTGGCCGTGTCCGGCATGTGGATCGCCAAGGATGACGGCGTGCTAAACCCCCAGACCGTCAAAGTGGGCCCGCGCAAGATCATCGTGGCCAACGACACCGACAGCATGAAGGCGCTGCAAACCGGTGCCGACTTCAACGTGTCGTTCACGAAAAAGGAGCAGTTGCAGGCTCAGATCCGCAAAACGCTGATGGCCGACCAATTGCCACCGATGGAAGGACAGCCGCGCACGGCCACTGAGTTCCATGTGCGGGTCAACCTTATCCGTCAGCTACTCGGCCCGGTCTATGGTCGCCTGCAAGCTGAATACCTGCAGCCGCTGATCGCGCGCTGTTTCGGCCTCGCATTCCGGGGCGGTCTCTTCGACCCTCCGCCGCAGTCGCTAGCCGGGCGGCCCTACACAGTGGTCTACCTGTCTCCCATGGCCAAGAGCCAGAAAATGGAGGAAGTCAGCGCCATCGAGGGCAGTTTTGCTTCGGTGGCAGCGCTGGCGCAGGAAAAGGGCGACCCCACAGTCTGGGACAGCTTTGACGTGGACGAAGGTGTGCGCCTGGCTGCGGATGGTCGCGGCATCCCGGCGAAGCTTATCCGGAGCCCGGAACAAGTGGCGGCGATCCGAAAGCAACGCGCAGAAATGCAACAGGAGGCACAGCAGCAGGCCATGCAGGACCAGATCGGCATGGAGGCCGCTAGCGCGTCTGTCCAGCAAGCGGCGACCAACCAATGAGCGTAGATCCGTCGGTTTACAAGGCGATCTTCGAAGACGACCGGCGCGGCGCGGCGGTGTTGGAAGACCTGGTGCGCCGATTCTCCCGGCCCGCCGCGACCGAGGGCGGCATCGACGCCGTGCTCAAAACCTACCAACGCGACGGCATGCGCCAGGTGTGCGAATTCATCGTTACGCAGATAAACCGGGCGAACGGCGTCCCGGACCCTAACGCCGACCAAGGAGAGTAAACAATGTGGAAACGTCATTTCCCGGTCATGAACGAAGCCGGCGCGGAGGGTGGTGGCGGCGGTGGTGGCGATGCCGCGGCCGCTGGCTCCGACGCCAGTAGCACGGTTGCACAAGACCCTGCAGCCGCTGCCGCCACCGCCAAAGTTGCTGAAGCCGGGGCGGATCAATCGCTGCTGTCCAAGGGCGCAGGCACCGACACATCCACGCCAGGCGACTGGATCCCCGAAAAGTTCCAGATCAAGAACGAAGCCGGCGACCTGGATATCGAGGCGTCCGCGCGAAAGCTGGCCGAGAGCTATGGCCACCTGGAAAAGCGCAACGGCTCCGCGGATGCGCCTCCCAAAACCCATACCGACTACGCGATCACCCCGCCGGACGCTTTCAAGGACATTGACGTCCGGTCCGATCCCGACATGGGCGAGTTTCTGGAAAGCGCGCATAAAGCGGGCATGTCGCAAAAGCAGATCGACGTCGTAATGGATGCCTACTTCAAGATGGCGCCGAAGCTGGCCCAGGGTGCTGCGGAGTTCGACCAAGAACAGGCTACCGAGCACCTGCAGGCAAAGTGGGGAACCGGCCGCGAGTTTGAGCGGCACGCAGGCCTGGCCCACGCGGCGACCAGCGCCGCTATCCAGAAATCCGGCGTCAGCATGGAAGAAGTGGAGCAGTCCGGCCTGGGCAATCACCCCGTGTTCCTGCGTCTCATGGCGGGCCTGGGTTCCGAGTTCCAGGAAGACCGGCCCGTCGGCGGCCATGCCCAGCGCGTCACGGAAGACTCCGTGCGCGAAATGGAACTGTCCGAGGCATACCGCAACCCGCGCCACCCCCAGCACGATGCAGTCAGCAAGCAGGTTCGCGCCTACTACGAACGCAGGCACGGCACCGAAGCCGTGATGTAGCACCTCAAAAAGTCGGGATTCCGACACCCCTCAAGCGTGACCATTGCGGGCATTCAACCGGCCCGCATGGCACGCGGACAACCGGAAAGAGCCCTCCCAGTGGTGCGGTAGCCGGCAGCAGTGGGCGACTCCCGGGCCCGGAAATCCGGACAACCCGAAAGGCGAATTGAACAGACCAATTTCCCTTTGGAGTTTTCCATGTCCAATACGATCACCCAAGCATTCGTCGTCCAGTGGGACAACCAAATCCGTCTGCAAGCCCAGCAGATGGAATCCCGCCTTGCCGGTTCGGTCCATGACCGCGGCAACATCACTGGTGAATCGTTCACGGCCAACCGCCTGGCGCCGCTGGACGACATGCCCGAGAACACGGTGCGCCACGGCGACACCGTTTTTTCCGAAGCCACCCACAGCACGCGCGTTGCGCTGATGCGCGATTTCTTCCAAGCGCTGCCGGTCGACCGCAACGACGAACCGAAGCTGCTGGCCAACCCGCTGTCTGGCTCCTACAACCAGTCATTGGTTTCGTCGCACAACCGCCGTAAGGACGACATCATCTTCAAGGCACTGATCGGCAATGCTCAGACCAAGGAAGGCGCACAGATTGCGCTGCCGTCGTCGCAGATCATCGCTGCCGGCGGCACGGGATTCACCAAGGCCAAGCTGATCCTGGCCCGCAAGATGTTCCGCAAGAACGAAGCCGATCAGCACGCGGGCGAGCAACTGAACATCGTCTACACGTCCGACATGCTGGAAGACATCCTCGCGGACACGACGCTCACCAGCGCTGACTTCCTGGCCGTGAAGATGCTCCAAGACGGCGACGTCGCTGGCCGCTGGATGGGCTTCAAGTGGATCCCGTACGAGGCCGTGCA
Source organism: Achromobacter spanius (assembly GCF_003994415.1). Classification (NCBI taxonomy): domain Bacteria; kingdom Pseudomonadati; phylum Pseudomonadota; class Betaproteobacteria; order Burkholderiales; family Alcaligenaceae; genus Achromobacter; species Achromobacter spanius. The sequence continues at coordinate 2,260,938 of NZ_CP034689.1, forward strand.
GGTCACCGGCGGCACCACGGCGCGCATCGCGGCCTGGACCAATAGCGCCCTGCACTTCGGCTCTGGCTACGTGGAAGGCACGGCAGGCCGCCGCAAGGACAAAAAGAACCTGATGCAGGTGGATATGGCCGCTTCCCACGGCGCGGTGCGCGTCGAGGAAGAGAAAGTCGTCGCCATCGACTTCGTCATCTAACGCATCGCATCGATCAAGGAGAACACCATGGCTGAAGTCAATAGCGTTCAGGCGCAGAAAGTGGCGGACCGCAAGAAGTTGATGCCCGCTGAATCCCACGGCCGCCAGCGCGTGCTGGTTGCTACCCTCCCGGCGGTCCATGCCGCCTATGCCGTGAATGACACCATCCTGCTCGGCACGGTGCCGGTCAATTCGCGGTTTCTGACGGGCGCCGTGGCGTCGGTTGGCGGAGCCGGCACTGCCAGTTCGGTTGTGGGCATCGGTATCCGCAACGCCAAGACGCAGGTTGTTATCGATGCCGACGGCGTGGCCGATGGCGTGGACATTTCGGCGGCCGGGAAGATCGCGGCCGACACCGGCGTACTGGTGGCCGCCGCTGCCGACTACATCACGCCGGCTGATGTCGAGGTTTACGCGACGGTCCTGGGGGCTGTGCTGGCTGCCAACCAGCAGATCCGCTTCGAAATTCCGTACGTCACGGACTGATCGTAACGGTGGTCATCCTCCCTGGTTTCCAGGTGGAAGTTGCCGGGGGCTAGTCCCCCGGTTTTTTATTTCAGGTGTCGAAATGCCAACAGCCAGTGCCGTCTCCATTTGCTCCAACGCCCTGCAGCGGCTGGGCTCAGACCCTATCAGCAGCTTTGAGGACGGCACAAAATTCGCCGGCCTGTGCGGCAATGTCTGGCCCACGGTGCGCGATGAACTTCTTGGTGCGCACAGTTGGAATTGCTGTGTCAAGCGCGTGCAGCTTTCGCCGCTATCTCAGCCGCCCGAGTTCGACTATCCCTATCAGTTCCAGCTTCCCAGCGACTGGATGAAGACCCTCCAGGTGGGCAAGCGGGGCTACGTGATGGACTACACCATGGAGGGGCGCCGGATCCTGGCTCACGTCAACCTGCTGCCTCTGAAATACGTCTGGCGCAATGACGTGCCCGCCAGTTGGGACGATTCGATGGTGCTGGCTGCTGAATTGAAGATGACGGCGGCGATAGCCTACGCCGTGACGGCATCTACCACGTTGCGCGACAGCTATGCGGGCGAGGCTGAAATGGCACTCAAGAAAGCCAAGACCAAAGACGGGCAGGACGTGCCCCCCGATGAGATGGGCGGCTACCCCACGTACGAAGCACGATTTGGCGGGGGGCTGTAATGCCGAAGCTCGACAGCATCCAAACCAATTTCACGGCCGGTGAGCTATCTCCGAAGGTGCGCGGCCGAGTTGATATATCCCGCTACCAGAACGGCGCAGAGATTCTGGAAAACGTGGTGGTAGACATTTACGGCGGCGTGTCGCGAGCGCCAGGCACCGCATATGTGGCGCCCACGGCGCACGCTGACAGGCAGAGCCGCCTTATCCCATTCACCTTCAACCGATCGTCCGCCTACGCTCTGGAGTTCGGTCACCAACTGATGCGCGTCTTCAAGGCTGGCGCGGGTCAGGTGTTGGTGGGCGGGACTCCCTATCAGATCACCACCCCCTACACAGACGTGCAAGTCCAGGAACTGCGGTTTGCACAGGTGGCCGACACAATCTTTATCGCGCATCCAGCACACCCGATCCACATCGTGCGTCGGCTTGCGGACGATAGCTGGGTCATCACGCCAGCGCCGTTCTCGGTCCTGCCTTTTGCCGAAACCGGCCACGTATTCCCTGGCGTTGGCCTGGTGCTGAGCCTGACCACGGTTGGCACGGGGCGAACGGCAACTGCGTCTACGACCGGCGCTTTCATGCCGGCTGACGTAGGACGCCGCATCACCTACCTGACCGGCGTGGCCATCGTCACGCAGTACCTAACGTCGCAACAGGTCGAAATCGAGATCACGAGCCCGTTCTCTGCGCTCGGAGTCCCCGCTGGGCAATGGGTTTTGGAAGACTCGCCACAGGCAATTCTGACTCCCTCCGCAAAGGGAACGGTGGGCCAGTCGATCACCATGACCCTGGACATCCAAGGATGGCGCGCTACGGCGGACGTTGGTCGATTCGTGAAGGTAAATCGCGGGCTGGTGCAGATCACCGGAGTAACGAGTCCGACCGTAGCCACGGGTGTTGTCAAGGCTGACATGGATTCCAATGTGGCGGCTCAACCAGGATCATGGATCATCCAAGCGGCCGCCTGGGGTGGAGTCAATGGATACCCGACAGCGGTCACGTTCAACGAGCAGCGTTTGGTAGCCGGCGGCACCACCAAGTACCCGAATGGGATTTGGGGCAGCCGAACAGGCCTTTATTTGGACTTTACCAGCGGCGACCAGGACACCGATTCCTACTTCTATGCTCTGGACGGAGAGGGAAATTCGATCGAGCATCTGGCCTCAGTGCGTGCGTTGATGGTACTGACGCTTGGTGGGGAATGGACGATGCTGGGTGGCGTCGAAAAGCCCTTGACCCCGACCAACGTGCGAGCAAAGGACGGGTCGGTGTACGGCACCGCGGCTGCACGTCCCCTTAGAGTGGGCGACGAACTTCTGTTCGTGCAGCGCTCCGCCCGAAAAGTGCGCGCAATGGGCTACAGCCTGGAGCGTGATTCGTACTCTGCACCCAACCTGACAACGCTGGCCGAGCACATTACCGAATCGGGTGTGAAGGAAATGACATTCCAGCAGGAACCTGCGTCGCTAGTCTGGGGTGTGCTGAACAGCGGTCGAATGGTGTCGTTGACCATTGACCGGGACGAGGGTGTTACGGCCTGGTGCCAGCATGGCACGGACGGTTTCTATGAATCGGTGTGCAGCGTTCCTGCCGGCGAGGCCGATGAGGTCTGGGCAGTCGTGCGCCGGCTGGTAAATGGGCAGACGGTTCGCTACGTGGAGAAGCTGCGGACGGACTATTTCGTCCATTCGGGAATTGAAGGACACGACCCGGCCGGCTCGCAGGTGTGGGCCGGTCTGAATCACTTGGAAGGCAAGACGGTCCAGATTCGGGCGGATGGCACCAAGCAGCCCGACATGGTGGTGACGGGCGGCCAGGTCACCTTGCCGCGCGCTGCGATAGATGTGCAGATAGGCCTGAAGGTCATACCCAGAATAAAGCTGTTGCGCCCTGAGGTGCAGACTCAAACCGGCACGGCCCAAGCCAGCCAGATGCGCACACACAAGATCTCCATCCTTTTCCTCGACACAGTGGGCGTGAAGATCAACGGCCAGCAGCGAGCCACACGCAGATTTGGCCCAGGAATCCTGGACAAGCCGCCAGCGCCGCTTTCCGGTTGGGATGCTGTGGGTGAACTGGGCTGGGACACCGGCGAGTCGCCTATCGAGATTACCCAGGATTCCCCGATGCCTTTTCACATTCTGGCGGTAGTCCGCCACTGGACGACAAACTCATGATTCGCGTCGCAACCCTTCAAGACGTGCCCGCGGTAGTTGCGCTTGCCCAAGCATTTCACCGCGAAAGCGCTTACCGGAACACGGAGTTCCTACCCAGCAAAGTCACCGACTTATTCAGCGGGCTTTTGGATGAGCCGCGGGGAACGCTGCTCGTCGCGGAAGAGGGCGGGGTGCTGATTGGCTTCTTGTCTGGCGGCATCGGCCAAGACTATTTCGGCGATGGCCTATTCGCATTTGAGCACGGCGTCTATGTGGTGCCAGAGCGGCGTGGCGGCATGGCCGGCCCGCGCTTGGTGCAGGCATTTCTAAGCTGGGCAGAAGGCCTGGGAGTTCCGCGCAAGCACATGGCTATCAGCACTGGCATTGCGACTGAGCGGACTGGCGCGCTTTATCAGCATCTGGGCGGCGAGAACACCGGCGCCCTCTATTCTTGGGGCTGTGATATGGCTTGGGCACCACTTGTTGCGATGGGCGTGTCTGCGGTGGGCGGAATCATGTCCGCGAAGGGTCAGCAGGACGCCGGACAAGCCTCTCAAGAGGCCGACTATGAGCAGGCACAGCAGATGAACGTCGAGGCCGCCCAGGTGCGGCAGGCGGCCAAGGAGCAGGCGGAGAAGATCCGCAAGGCTGGTCGCACGGTTCAATCTCAGGCACGCGCCGCCTATGGCGCATCTGGCGTATCGGTGGACGTTGGAACACCGGTTGAAGTTGGCGAACAAATCGAGCAGGACGCCGAAAGCGATGCCTATGCGGCAATCCTGTCTGGACGCCGGCAGGCTAAGAATCTTGATTATCAGGCCGACATGACCCGGCGCCACGGGTCGTCAGCAGCAGCTGCGGGCAACACGGCGGCCACTGCCTCCTTGCTATCTACCGCGGGGAACGTTTATGGGCAGTGGCGAAAGGGGAGTGCGTAATGAGGATTCCAACTGGAGATTTCGGTAATGCGGTAGCGCGCCCGGCGTCAGCGCCGCAGGTGGGCCCGGGCTCGTTCGGCGGGCAGGAAGCCGCTGCACAGGTGCAGATGGGCCAGGCTGTGCAGCAGGTCGGTAACGAGTTGGCGGCGCGGCAGCAAGACCTGAACCGCATTAAGTCCATCCGCACCATGGCCGAGGCCAAAAACAGCCTCTATACCCTGGAAGACGAGATCACCCAGGGAATCAGCAAGGGTGATATCGATCCCGCCGAAGCACAGAAGATCTGGGGCGAACGATCCCCCAAGCTGGTTAGCGACCGCCTGGCAAGTATCGGCGCCGAACATCGCGAGCTGATCAATGCGCAACTGACGGACACGTCTAACGCGCTGGCCGGCCGAGTGCGCGACGCGGCGACCAAGCGCACGCAGCAGAATATTGGCGGGGAGTTGACCGCTTTGGGAGGGGAACTTGAGCGCGAGGCCGTGCGCGACCGTGCTGGTGCCAATGCCAAGTACGAGGCGAGCGTGCGAGGCATGGGCCCGCAGGCAGGAATGACACCGGCGCAGATCGAAACGGCGGTTCTGCGGTTTAAGGAAAGCAGCGCCAACACGGTGGCGTACACGGCGCTGAACGCCGCTCGCAACAGCGGTCAGGCATTGGGTGAATTTGAGAAGCGTCTAACGTCGGACGAGTTCGCCGACCTGGACCCCCAGCGGCGCGCGGTGCTGCTGAACACCACGGCAGGCTACAAGACGGCGCTGGAGCAGCGCGCGTTGGCGCAGGCGCAGCGCGCTGAAATCCAGGCGGCAAAGCGCGACCGGCAGGCGGCTGGGGTCTATACCCAGGCCGTTACCTTGGCGACTGAAGGCAAGAAGCTGGATCCCAATTGGATTGCCGGAGCAGCCCAGCAAGTCGCGGGCACTCCGTATGAGGCGGGATTCAAGGCCGCGGTTGAGCAAGCGCCAGCCGGCACGGCGTTCGCCATGCAGCCGCTGCGCGACCAGCGCGAAATGCTGGATGGGCTGCTGGCCGAAGGTAACAAAATCGGGTGGACTCCCACCCGTCAGGACCAGTACGACAAAGCGCAAAAGTCCTATGAGACGTCCCAACGCGAATACAAGGAAGATCCCCTGCGCGCCGCTGTCGATCGGAACGTGCTGCCCGAGCTGGCGCCGCTGGATGTGTCTGGCGGCATTGCCGGGATCACGCAGGGGGTGCAAGCCCGGCTTGAGCAGGCCAAGCAGGTCGAGGTCGTGGCGGGGCGCCCGGTGTCGCCGTTCACGTCGGACGAAGCTGTGCAGGTCGCTACGTTGTTCAACGGGATGCCCACTGACCAGCGTGCCACCACTCTCGCAAATCTATCGAAGACTGTAGGACCGCGCACCATGTCGGCCATCGCCGCCCAGTTGGACAACAAGGATCGCAGCTTGGCCCTGGCTGCGGCATTGGGCGACCAGCAGCGCCCGAATGGCGGCCTGGTTTCCGAGCAGATCCTTCGCGGCGAACAGGCCATGAAGGACAAGCGCGTGCCCGATGCTGATGTGACTCGCTGGCGCACCGAGATTGCCGCCGAGGTGCGCGGCGTCTTCGCCACCCCGGAAATGGAAGACGCGGTAATCGACGCCGCCGTGCGCGTGCGCGCGGATGCCGACGTCCGGCGCGCGGGCCGCAGCATTCGCAATGCCATCGATACCGTCTCGGGGAGCATTGTGGATTTCAACGGCGGCAAGATTCCCCTTCCGCTGGGCATGACCGAGAGCCAATTCGAGCGCGGTCTGGTGGCGCTAACCCCGGACAGCTTCACCGACCAGGCGCCGGATGGAAACGTCTTCGTCGCGGGCAAGGCGGTACCCGTTGCGGATTTCGTCAAGGATCTGCCTAACGCGGTCCTGCGTCACGCAGGCCAGGGAATCTACACGGTGTCGTCCGGCACGGGATTTGTATTGAATCAAGCCGGTCAACCGGTGATCGTGAGGATCAACAATGGCACTCGATGACGCGTTTCAAGGCCAGATCAACGAAGCGATCCGCAATCGGGCGCAGGTACCTCCTATAGCCCCTGGCCCCGAACGGGGCTTCAGTCTTTGGGGATTGGCGAAAGCTGCGCCTATGGGTGTAGCAGCGGGCGTTACGGACTCTGGCGCGTTCCTGTCCGACACCGTTGGGGCCTTCGGGTCGGCCATGGCATCCACCGGCAGCACCGGCGTACTGCCATTCGCCGAGACGGAAGAGCAGCGAGTATGGCGTGAGCAGGGCACCGGCGCGGCTAAGAAGGCGCTGGACGACGGCACGGCATTCAGTAGCGACACCGGTGACACCTTGCGCGACGCCAGCCGCTGGCTGGGGCCGAATCCGCAGACCGCCAGCACGGCGGAACAGATGGTGTTCGGGTTCACCAAGACCATCACCAAGGCCGTCGGCTACACGGTCGCCACCGGCAACCCGCTGACGGGCGCAGCGCTGACTGGTGCGGATGAGGGCGTCACGGCGGCTGATGAGCTGCGTCGACAGGGTGTCGACCTTGCCACCCGCACGGGCGTGGGCGCGGTCACCGGCCTGGCAACGGGCGTGGGCGTGGCTCTGCCGGTCGCGGGCCAGACGATTGGCGGCACGATTGGCTATGCGGCGGCCGGCGGCCCGGGCCTTTTCATCGCACAGCAGCAGATGACGCGCGACATTCTGAACAACGCCGACTACAGCAACCTGGCCGACCAGTACAACCCGTTCGATCCCGTTGGCCTGGCCGTTTCCGCCCTGGTGCCAGCAGCTTTCGGTGCCTGGGCGCTGCGAGGGCGCACGCGGGCAGCGGCAAGGGAAGGGCAGGCGGCACCGGCGCAAGCCGCCGAAGCAGCAGAAGCGCCGCGCGGCCCGGTGGCGCAGGAGCTGGTCGACGCGGCGCGCGTGCAGCGCGTGCGCGAGGTGGTCGATTCCTGGAACTTGGCCGACCCGTCCGACGTGCGCGCCGCCAATGACGCCATGATGTCGGTCATGCGCGCGTCGTCGCAGATGGCCGACGGCCTGCCGGTTTATGTGGCGGACCAGTTCCCCATGAAGGAAGCCTACGCGGCCCGAGCCCTGGAAACGATGGTGGCCCGGTCGGAAGCCGCCCGTGCCGAGCTGCTGCCCCAGGCGGAAGCGCTGGCGGAGCCTGGCGCCATCCGTGCGCTGCGCGCCGAGGTGCAGACCTTGGCACAGGCGCGCCGCGCGTCTGGCGACGACGCCGAACTGCGCGCACTGGCCGACCAGATCCGCGCCAACGAGCCGCGCACCGGCGCTCGCGCTGCGCTGAACCGCGCGCGCAAGGAGCTGGACGCGCGCGCAGAAGAGACGGACGCGCGCATTGCCGCCCTGGAAGCGCAGATCGACGCCAACGCGGATGCCATGACCGCGCGCCAGGCGCTGGCAGTGCTGGATGAGCGCATCGAGCAGATGCGTGCCGAGCGTGCCAGCATTGATGCGCCAGCCACGGCGATGAGGCCCGTTGCTGCTGGCGTGCGCGAGGCGGCCCGAGCTGCTGAATCACCGTTCCAGATCCCGGAGCGTGGGCGGCAAGCTGCGGCCGAGCGGGCGGACAACGGCGGCGCACTGCCCGGCGCGCCGGCTTTCGCCTCCGGTACCGACCTGGTCACGCCCACCGTCGCGCGCGCCGACGTAGACCCCATCGCGCCGCCCGCCAAGCTGCCCGCCACCACGGCAGAGGTCACGAACGAGGCCTATGTGTCGGGCCGCCTGGCTGAGATTGAGGCCACCAATCCCGACATGCTGGTGCGCATGGATGGGGACGCCGAAGACGTGCCCATCACCGAAGCCATCCGCCGCCTGAACGAACAACTTGCGCAGGATGACGCGGACGCCGGCTTGCTGGCCGTGGCCGCCAACTGCTTCCTAAGCGCCGCATAAGGAAACGACATGCTCAAGAAATGTATTGACCAGGTGAACGCGGCTGCCGGCCGCACGCTCAGCCAGGCGAAAATCGCCGCCATCGATGACCGGCTAACTGGCACCGCCCAGACGATGGCCCGGCAAGACCGCGCGGCGTGGCTGGCCTTGACGCCCGCCCAGCGCACCCTGGCCGCCGCCGAGCGTGCCATGCAGGACGCCAAGGCAGAGGCCCGGCTAAAGCTTCAGCGCCAGCAGATGCAACTGGTCAAGCGGGCCGACGTGGATGGCGAGATCGCCGGCATCCAAGACCTATTCAACGACAGCCGGTCGCGCGCGTTGGTTCGCCACATGGAACAGACCGATTCCTACATCAAGGGCGTCAAGGATCAGTATTGGTCCCAGCTTCGCAGCCTGTTCGACGCGGCGACGTCCACCAACGGGGTTTCGGCCGGGCGCCGTGCGCTGCAATTCCTGTTCGACGTCGAAAACCCGCAGATGACGCGCGACCTTGCTGCCGAAGTGTTTGCGCGCGGCGAAGGACGGACGGGCAACAAGCTGGCGGTCGAAGCGGCCAAGGCCTGGGATACGACCATCGAGACGATGCGCCAGCGCTTCAACAACGCAGGCGGCGACATCGGTCGGCTGGAATACGGCTATGTGCCGCAGGCGAGCGACCAGGGGCGCGTGCTGGCCGCGGGACAGGATGCTTGGGTGCAGAAGACCATGCCGAAGCTGGACCGCAACCGGTACGTGCGCCCGGACGGACGCCAGATGGACGACGCGGAAATGACTGCTTTCCTCCGCGCCACTTGGGAAACGCTGTCTTCTGGCGGGCTGAACAAGCTGGAGCCGGGCGGCTTTCGCGGCACCGGGTCACGCGCCAACCGCGGCAGCCAGGCCCGGCAGCTTCATTGGCGCGACGGGCAGGCCTACGTCGAATACATGGGCGAGTTCGGCCAAGGCAGTATGTACGACGCCATGAACAGCCATATCTCCGGTCTGGCCCGCGACATCGCACTGGTCGAGCGTTACGGGCCGAACCCTGCCCACCAGTTCCGCGTCCAGGCCGACATTGCCGAGAAGGAGGACGGCGGCATCAAGCGGTCATTCATCAATCAGCCCGAAGCCTATTTCGACGTTCTGACGGGGAACGCCGGCGCAGTACAGAACGCAAGCCTTGCGCGCGTCGCGGCGGACATGCGGAACCTGAACGTCGCTTCCAAGCTGGGCCGGGCCGTCTGGGCGGCCATCTCGGATATCCCGACCTACATGGTGACGTCGGGCTACAACAAGCTGCCTTACTGGCAGGCGCTGAAGAACATCGGTGGCCAGTTCAGCGGTGAAACGCGCGAGTTTCTGACCGCGCACGGCCTGATTGCTGAATCCCTGGTGTCGGACCTGAACCGGTTTTCCGGCGACCATATCCGCAACAACTGGTCGGGCAAGGTCGCCAACAGCGTGATGAAGCTGTCCTTGATGAACGCCTGGACGGACAGCATGCGCCGCGCCTTCCAGATGACCATGATGGGCGGCCTGGGCAAGATGGCCGGCAAAGAGTGGGGCGCACTGACCGAATGGGACCGCTCGCACCTGGCGCGCAAAGGCATCACCGAGGACGATTGGACGGTCATCAGCCAGGTGCAGCCGACCGAGTACCGCGGACAGAAGTACCTGACGCCGGAATCCATCATGGCCACGGGCGCCGACAATGCACCGCAGCTGGTATCAAAGGTGTTGGGCCTGATCCGCGACGAATCAGAATATGCGGTGATCAACCCCGACCTGGCCACGCGCGCGGCGCAGACCTGGGGTGGCCAGCAGGCGGGCACCATTGGCGGCGAGCTGGCGCGCTCCGTCATGCAGTTCAAGAGCTTTCCGATGGCTATGATTTCCCGGCACTACCGCCGCATGATCGACGCGCCGCGAGGTCTGGACGGCGCGCCGGCGGCGGCCAACCGGCTGGCCTACGGCACCGCCATCATGCTGGGCACCACCATCGCGGGCGGCATCGCCTTCCAGATCAAGGAAATGCTCTCTGGCCGCGACCCTGTGGCATTGAACAGCGGACGGTTCTGGTCTGAAGCGCTGTTGCAGGGAGGTGGGCTGTCCATCGTGGGCGATATGCTCTTTCAGGATCCCCGCGAGACGCCTGGAGGCTTTGCCGCATCCGTGGGCGGCACGGTGCTGGGCCCGTCTGCCGGCACGATGTTTGATGTCGTGGGCCTGGGCGTCGAGAACGCATGGCGCGCGGCCAGCGGCGATGATCTGAACCTGGGCGCCGGCGCGGCGCGCACGGTACGCGGCACGCTGCCGTATCAAAACCTTTGGTGGCTGTCAGGCGCGATCGACCACACCTTCTTTCACGCCTTGCAAGAAAACCTCAGTCCGGGATACTTGAGCCGAGTGGAGCGCCGCGCGTCGCGCCAACACGATCAGGATTACTGGTGGCAGCTTGGGCCAGGCCTGCCGGAGCGCGGCCCCGACCTTTCCCGTGCCTGGAGTCGCTGATGCGCCAAGATCAATTCGAACGCCTGACCGAATACGCCGAGAAGCTGATTGACGTGCTGGTGCAGGAGATGGACCCGGAAAACTGGCCTGGCCACGGCGTCGACCCGAACAAGATGGACGCCCAAACCCGTGGTGATCGGTTCTGGGCAAAGAAAAACCCCATCGCCACCGTCACCCTGGCCATGAAGCTTAATAGCCTTATCGACCTGACGCGGCGCCAGACGGCCGATCCCCTGGGCGGGGCGATTGCGGTGGGCGACCATGCCGATCCTGATGACGGCATGGACGGCGAGGTCAAACGTGCCGAGAAGGAAGCCGCCAAGTTTCTGGCGAAGGTCCAGAAGGCGGCCGGCGCTGCGCAATGAAGCGAAAGATATCCTTCCTGGCCTTCTTCCTGATGTGGGCGAAGGTCCAGGGCTGGACCGTGCCGGACCTGCACGTCCGCATCTGCCACTGGCTGGGGACCTGCGATTCCCCGGTGCGTGTGCTTCAGGTGTTCCGGGGTGCGGCTAAGTCAACCATCTACGCCGTATACAAGGCGTGGCAGCTTTACTGCGATGGCACGTGGGTGTCACTCATCTGGGCAGCCGACGGGCCTCTGGCCAAGAAGCTGACGCGCGACACTATCAACGTGCTGCGCCGGCATCCGCTGTGCGGCGGCATGCTGCCCACCAAACCCGGCTCGCAGATGTTCTGGGTGTCCGGAGCCAACGACCCGCGCAACGCCAGCATGACCGCCGTGGGCGTAAATCAGAACGTCACCAGTGCCCGGGCGCGCGATATCGATTACGACGACGTCGAGGTGCCGAAGAACATCAAGACGGCCGACGCCCGGGAGAATCTGCGCGCCAAGATCCAGGAGGCCACCTTCATCCTGGTACCTGGCGGACAGGAAACATACATCGGCACGCCGCACACGCACGATTCCATCTATCCGGAAATGATCGCCGCCGGCGCGGCTTCGCTGACAATCCCGCTTCTGGAAGACCAGATCCGGTACGAAGACACCACGAAGCGCACCCGCTACCCGGTTCCGTTCAAGCCTGGCGCAGACGGGCTGTATGTGATGCTGGGCATCTACAAGCATGCCCGGCTGCTGGTGGAAGGGCGCGACTATCGATACGAGCGCGGCGAGGTGGTATTCGCCAAACCGCCAGGCGGCGCTGTGCTGGACATCTACGCGCGGTGCTCTTGGCCGGAACGCTTCACGCGCGCGGAAATCGAGATCCGCCGCCAGAAAACCAGAACCCTGAACTATTGGGACTCGCAGTATCAGCTACAGGCCAAGCCAATCAAAGAATCGCGCTTGGATCCCGACCGAATCAAGGCATACGCAGTACACCCGACGGTGGAGCACGCCAACAAGTCGGTGCGCATGATGCTGGGCCGCGCGCAGATCGTAAGTGCCCGGGCTTACTGGGATTGTGCCTTGGGCAAGATCCACGGCGACGTATCGGCCTTCTCTTTGATGCTGGACGACGCGGCAGGGAACACCTATTGGCATGTCTGCCAGGCACTGATCGGCGAGTTTGCCGTGTTCTCCGACCAGCGCAATACCAAAATCGTTGATGGGCAGGTCCTTCAGGCTTGCCGCCTTATTGAGCGGTTCAACATCCCCAATGTGTATGTGGAGACAAACGGCAATGGTGCCTTCGTCCCGCAACTGCTGCGCCAGGCCCTGAAGCAGGAGAGGCTGCGATGCGGCGTCACTGACATCCAGGTCGGCACGAACAAGAACGAACGCATCCTGGACGGGCTAGAAGGCCCCATAAAGTCTGGTGTCCTATGGGCCCATGAGGATGTGCTAAATGGCCCCATGTACGACCAAATGAAGGACTGGAATCCGGCCATCAAGCAGCAGCCTGACGACTATCTGGACAGCGGCGCCGGCGCAATCCTGCAAGCGCCAGTGAGGGTCGGCCTATTGGTTCGGGAAAAAGTCGGGATTCCGACCCGCCCGGAGGGCGAAGATTGGCGCCCAAGCGGGGGTGTTCACGAGGTAACCCTCGAAATGTAGCCGGCACCTCTGTCGGCGCGTGCCGCCGGAGTGAATGCCGTGACCGTCCCCAGCCAAATCCCAGTTACCGAATACATCGCCAACGGCGTTACGGTGCTGTTCCCCTTCAATTTCCTTTGTTTTTCTGCTGCCGACCTGGAGGTGATGGCCGATCTGGTGCCCGTGGATCCAGTTAATTACACAGTTGCGGGCCTGAACGTACCGACAGGGGGTAGCGTCAACTTCCTGGTGCCACCCGCCAATGGCGTAAAAATCACGATCCGCCTGAGCGTAATTCTGAGTCGCACCACTGACTATCAGACAGACGGCGATCTACTTGCCGGGGTTGTGAATCGGGACTTTGATCGACTATGGCTGGCGCAGCAGGGCAGCGCCGTCGATCTGGATAGCGCGGTCAAATTCCCGCCGGGCGAACAGGCGGGCTATCTTCCGGCGGTGGATGACCGCAAGGGCAAGGCCCTTGTGTTCAACCCCACGACAGGGGATCCCGAGCCATCGGCTGATGACTATGTCAACCAGGCGGCCAATGCGGCGGCGAGCGCCGCGGCCGCGCAGCAATCCAATCTTGATGCGCAATCCGCCGCCGCTGCGGCCACCTCAGCAGCCAGTGCGGCGCAAAACTCCGCATCCAGCGCAGCCGATTCTGCCCAGGAAGCGGCGGAAGCCCTGACCGACATTGCATCCTTCGTGACTGTCGTTCCTTCCGGAAACATCGCCAGCACCAACGTGCAGGCGGCGCTGCAGGAATTGGACGCGGAAAAGCCCCAGAAGACCGAAGCACAGTGGTTCGGAAAGGCGATCGGCGAACCGTTCTTTCTGCAGGACGACATTGTTGGTATCTCGCCGCCTCCCACGAACAGCACGGAATATCGATTCATCCGACTGACTGCGTCGGATTCATATAACACCGGCGTTCTTACAAGCGAGTCGGTTTCCGGATCCTCACCTGAAATCACCGCGACCGCAGTAATCAGCCTGTCAGGAAGTCCTATCAACGGCGCTACGGTCCAGTTGATCAATACCGAGCGCCGATTTCTCCGCGCTGGCGGCGCCGGCACCCTGCAGAACAGCGATAACAAGGCTCACACGCACGGCGGCGCCGGTGGCGCAAGCTTCATCTTTGGCAGCAATGCCGGAATCACTGCTGCGGCCAGCGGCTCAGGCGGCACGACCTGGGGCGTGGCTGCCAATACGGCCAGCTCGGGCGGCACCGAGGCGCGCTCTCGCAACATCGGCGCCACCGCCTACATGAGGATCAAATAATGCCCTACGCAGCCAATGGCCAGATCAGCCACGACCCCATTCCCGGCGGCATCGCGATCACCCCCACGCAGTACGCCGAAGCGCTCGACGGCATGCTCGACGGCAAGGTCGTCACCGTGGACGGCGGCTTCAAGGTCGCCTTCCCGCCAGCGCCCGAGCCCGAGGTGCCCACCGAACCGCCGCCGGTCACCGTGGTGTCGCGCTTCCAGGCCCTGGCCGCGCTCATGCAGGCCGGCCTGCTGGATGACGTGACCGCCTGGGCCAACGCGCCCGCCACGGATCCGCTCTACAAACTGGCGTTCGACACGGCCACAGAATTCTCCATTTCCAGCCCGACGATGACCGCCGGCGCGGCCGCGCTCGGCTGGTCCAGCGCGCAGCTGCAGGCGCTGTTTGATGCAGCGGCGGAGATCGTGGCGTGATCCCCGAACCGCCGGGCCTGGGCGAAGACGCCAAGGTGATTCTGACGGCGCTGCGCGACATGCAGGCAGAGGCCCAGCGCGACAGCGACGCCAAGCATGAGGCCAATCGCAAGGAAATGCTGGCGCTGTCCGCCGCCGTGAAGACCGCGTTTCCCGACGGTGACTTCGACGGGCACCGTCGCTACCACGAGTTGCTGATCGCACGCGAAGAGCAGCGCCAGCAGATTCGGCGCGAAGTGTTGACCCATCTACTCAAGGGCAGCACCTGGGCCATGTTGGTGGGGCTGCTATGGATGGTGTTGCGGCACGCGAAGGACTATCTCAAATGAAAATGATCCAAGACTGGCGCCGCAAGTTCCCGCGCCTATGGAGCGTGCGCCTAGCGCTGCTGGCTGCGCTGCTGTCTGCCGTGGAGGTTTGCATGAATCTGTGGCTCACCGGCAAGCCGCCGCTGATCGTGATCGGCGCCGGCCTTTTCTCCCTCTGCGCGGCCATCTCGCGCGTCATATCCCAGCCGAGGCTGAATGATGAAGACCGGAGCTAAGCGTACCTTGCAGGGAACGGTAGGGGCTGGCGCCGCGGCCATCCTGCTTTCCATCGTGCCCAAGTTCGAAGGCATGATCTTGCGCGGGTACAAAGACCCAATCGGGATCGTGAGTGCCTGCGCAGGGCACACCAAGACGGCGGTGCTGGGCAAGCCGTACACGCCAGAGGAATGCGCCGCGCTGCTAGATCAGGATCTGGTGGAGCATGCCCAAGGCGTCCTGGCCTGCACGCCGGCGCTGGCCGGCCATACCAACCAGACCGCCGCCGCCGTGAGCTTTGCCTATAACGTCGGGGTGGGTGCGTACTGCCGATCGATGACGGCGCGGCGATTCAACGCTGGAGAGTGGGCGGGCGCGTGCCGGGCCATGAACCAGGCCGACAACGGCAAGCCGCAATGGGTCTGGGCCGACGGCAAGATTCTTCCTGGACTAGTGACGCGCCGTGCTGCTGAGCGCGCGCTGTGCGAAACGGGCCTGCCGAAATGATTCCTCGTGCCGCGCTGCCTTACCTGATCGGCGCTGCTCTGGTGGTGGCGGCCGTGCTGGGCGTGGGCTGGTACGGCGCGCATAGGGAGGCTGCTGGTGTTGCCCGCACGCAATTGGAGGCTGCGGCTAATGCCCGCCAGATCGAGGCGCAGTATCGGCGCCAGGAACAGGAAATGGTGGCCGACTACACGAGCCGCCTGGAGAAAGCCCATGAAGCAACCCGCCTATCGAACGCTGAGCGCGACCTTGCTGCTGGTGCTGCTGACGGCCTGCGGGACGCCATCGCCGCCCAGCGTGCCCGAGCCGCCAAAGCTGCCGCCCGCGCCGGCCTCTCTGAGCAAGCCGCTACCCGAGCCTGGGACGTTCTCAAAGCGTGCACGGACGAATATGCAGCGCTGGCAAGAGACGCTGACGCAGCAATTGACGGATTGAGAGAAGGGGATGCCTGGGCGAAGGCGGCGGCCAAGCGCTAGGCCCAGGCGGTCAGGATGCGGCGCGCAGATGCACCACCTTGCCGCGACCTGGCTGCAAACGCACTGGCCCCCATTTGTTTGGGTCGCCCAGCAGCTTGGTCAGGTGCGCGCCCAGCGCATCGAACGCCTCTCGACGCTGGGGCAGCATCTTCTGGCGCTGGTAGACCTTCACCAGCTGGGTTTGCTCCGCGTGGTTCAGGCACTTCTCCACGACGTTTTCGGCAATGCCCAGCTCGCCCATGATGGTGGCGCCCGTGCGGCGCAAGTCGTGCGTGGTCCAGGCGCCACCCGGCAACGACAGTTCGCCGCGCACCGTCAACCCCTGTTGCCCGTTGGACCTATCTTGGCGCACGGTGGCCTGGTGACTAAACGAGCGGTAGGATACGTGCCCGATGCCGCCCTTGCCGGGGATCAGGTAATCGCCGGGCCGCTGCTGCTGGCGCAAGGCGGTTAGCCAATACATGGCGAAGTCCGATAGCTGGATGACATGCTCACGGTTGGACTTGTTCTTGGCTGCCGGGATAGTCCATTCCCGCGCATCCCAATCCACCTCGCTTTCGCGGATAGCTGCGATTTCCCCGGCGCGCGCCATGGTAGATAGCGCGATCCAGTATGCGGCCTGCGCGTAGAGCGTCATGCCGGTGGCCGCCAGCAACTTGTCACGCAAGGTCTTGATCTCGTCGCCGTCCAGCACGCGATCGCGAACCACATCCTTGCCGCCCACCGTGGCCTTTCTTATCAGCGCCGCCGGGTTGACCTCAATCCAGTCCCGTTCAGTCGCATAGCCCAGCATCTGCTTTAAGTCGACCAGGACAGCGTTTGCCTGGGGGCCATGGCCGGCACGCACGATGGGCGCAAGCAGATCCAAGATGCGCGCCTTGGTCAGCGCGCCGATGCGGTCGTTGCCCGCCTTCGATAGGATGTGCTTGCGAACGCGTGACCGGCAGGCATAGACCCCTTTCGCGTTCCGCCGATGGGTAAGCGAGTCGGTTACCCATGTATCGAACAGCTTTTGGACGGTGTCAGGCTTACCCTCCACTTTGGATCCTGGATCGATCCCCTTTTGCAACTGCTGGCGCATCTGGGTGGCTTTCAGCCGGGCCTCTTGTAGCGAAACATCGGGGTAGGGCCCGAGCGATTTCTTGGCGGGCTTGCCGGCAGCCGATGTGTACCGAAAGATCCACAGCCGGGAATCATCTGGGCGAATCCGCAGAGACAGGCCAGCGCCATCGGTGAGCAGGTATTCCTTGTCGCGAGGTTTCGCGGTGGCCACCTTGCGGTCGCTCAAGACGTTTGTTGCCATGCAAGACCTCCGGGGTACATGCCAGGGTACAAGTTGGCACTTGCTTGGTGTGCACCGGCTTGTACTGGTTTTGACGAAAGCCGTTTTATATCATGGGCTTGAAAATTAGGTTTGAGCCGGTTGATACCCGTATGCACTCCGGGAATGCTATTTCCGCGAATATTCAATGGCCTGGGGTACGGCGCAAGGCCAGAAGTCCAAGACGCCAGTGGGTCTGGACTACGTGGATGAGCCGCCCGCGGACTTTTCCCAAGACGATTTTTGGCGTTGGGTGGAGCAGTCCACGGCATGGGACATTTTCAGCGGCGTGACCAATCCCATGGCGAACTCCTATGCGATGGCGTCCGCACAGCGCTGGCCAGGCAAAGGCTTGCCTCCTTACCGCGAAGTCAAGGCGTCGCGCACGGGCGAGCCGCTACGTTTTGCCGTGCGCGTGCGTTGGTCTGGTTCGGTACTGAAGACGACTGACGCGGACAGCGCGTTGGCGTCGCCGACCGGAATTTTTCGTTATGCCGCGCTGGGGCAGTCCGGCGGGATCACCGTGACCAGCGCGGCTGAAACGTATTTCTCGCGGCCCGAGCAACGGGCGGATCGCCGTGAAGAATTGGCCACCTTGTTTCGACCTTATTGGCAGGCACGTCTATCGGCGGTTACGCGCACGGAGACCCTGCTTGCCCGGAGGACGCCATGATGCAGAGATATGGGTATCCCCGTCCCGCACGGCAACGAGGGCAGGCGATCGTCGAGGCCCTGCTGATGCTGCCGCTGATGGCGGCGCTGGTTTGGGCGGTGTCTTGGGTCGGCGGGCTGCAGTTCTCGGCGCAACAGTTGCTGCAGGCCAGCCGCAAGACGGTGATGTCAGGCGCGATGGGGCAGGCCGTGGAGCCGCCGCACTCAATGGCGGCCGTTGGGCTGCGCCAGCGGGTCCTTGAGTTGCCCGGCATCGCGCCGCCGAACCTCTCTGTACTACAGCGCGAATGGTTCGGCGCAGGTTTGAGCTTGCTGTCGGTGTATGTGCGCTCGCGGCCCTTGAAAGAGGGGCGAACGCCTTTCATCGCACGCCATGCGCATGTGGCAATCGGCGCCGGCCATGCACATGGAGACGTCGACACGCATCGTCGTATTGGCAATGCACCGACGGCATGGCGTCGGGTTGAACGGGCATCGCTTGCGCAGGCCCGACGAGTAGGGGCTGCCACACGGCGCATGGAAAGCCCCTGGGGGCGGGCGGCGCTACAGACCGATTGGCTGTCGGCATGGGCAGATGTGGTGCCGCCTGAGCGGTTGGGAACACGTAAAGGACGAAAGCCATGAATGCGCGCTCAATGATTCCGATTCGCTGGACAAGGCCTGCCGTCGTCAACCTGATTCGTCCCTTGATGGCGATGATGTGGTTCGCGAGTTTGGCCGGGTCCTGCATTGCGCAGCCGTCCCTGTCCGCAACGACTGCCGCGGCATCCTTGATCCAGTTGCGCTTGCCGGAAGGGTCCACTCGCGCGATGTTGGCCGACCGCATGTGGCTTCATGGCCATCCAGCCCACGTGCTGGTGTTTGACGCACCCGTGGATGCCCGTGCAGTGGTCCGTGTGTTGGTGGATCAGCAGCCCGGTTTGTCCGATTTGAATGTGTTGCCAGGCCATCTCATCCTGTCTGGTTGGATCGATGACCGGCAATGGGTGGCGCAAATGCAAAGTGCGGGTCCGAGCCGGACGGTCGGCATGGTTTCTTCGCTGCGGGTGACGGCTCCCTCAAACCCCGTCGTGCCCGCCTGGCTGCCAGAGGGCGCAAGGTTGCGTCTTGATTTTGCCGTGATGGAGGCGGGGGTCAAAGTGTGGGAGCGCGTTTGGCAGCATTCTTTGCCGCCTTCTCGGATAGCACCATTGTTGGAAGCGGCCTTGTTGCGTGACGGGTGGCACCTTGAAGCGGACGACGGTGCTTTGCAATCATGGACACGCGCAGACCAGCGCATGCAGGTGTCGTTGGTGCCGTTGGATGCCGGCAGCGGCCTGCGGATTAGAAGGTGGGCGCCATGAAGGCCGCATTGATACGTGGCGTTTCCCGGTTGCGCCGCGCAGGCGTGTACGGGCTGGCGTTGATGGCCGGGCTGTTATCGGCCTGGGCCGTGCGTGAGCATGTGCAGCAACGGGTAGCGGCACTGGAAGCCGAAGCCCGCACACCCGTGGTCGAGCGTCTGGTTGCCGCCTATGACCTGGTGGCGGGAACGCGGCTGGAAGAGGCTGACGTGGCTATTCGCGAAATTCCGGTGCAGTGGGCCTCTTCCGCCAGCCTGGAACCCCTGGCATTGAGCAATTTGCTTGGCGGTACCCTGATGGCAGATGTCGCCCACGGCGAACCCCTGCTGAAGTCTCATCTGACATTCGCCATGCCGGCCCCCGCCCTGGCATCCCGATTGCGTTCGGGCCAGCGGGCGCTGACTGTCGCCGCGGCTGACCTTGGCGGCTTGGCCGAGATGCTGCATGCCGGCGATTCGATCGACATTTACGTGACCTTTCCCCATCGTCAAAAGGAGCTCACCGTGCCTTTGCTGCAAGGCATGCGCGTACTGACGGTGGGGGGCGGGGCCGACGATGAGGGTGGTGCAAGCGGCGTCGGCAGCATTACGCTTGCCGCCGATCCGGACCAAGCCATGAAGTTCGTTGCCGCCAGGCAGGCTGGATCGCTGACGGCCATGCTGCGTCATCGTGACGATGAGGCGGCTGTCGCTGGGTCTGCCCAGACAGATTTGGCTTCGCTCATTGGATTGGTGCCCGAGCCCGAGCCCGAGCCTGCGCCGGGTGTTGCGATCTTGTACGGGGACCGCATGCAGGCTCAATCGCCTGTTCCTTCTGACTCGGCCGCAATGGCGGGTATCGCATCGGAGCGGCCATGAGACACATCGTATTCATCCTGGGCGCAATCACTCTTTTCTTGACGTCCGTGACCGCCAGCGTCGCGCAAGAGCCGCAGGCGCTGGAGTTGCAGGTGGGTGAAACCCGGGTGCTGCCGCATCCCGGCGTGAAAAGAGTAGCTATCGGAAACGGGCAGGTGTTGAGCGCTGTTGCGGCCGAGGGTCGGGATGTCGTGATCTTTGCGCGCGCTGAAGGGGTGTCGTCCGTGCACGTCTGGGCGTCCGCAGGCAAACCGAAAGCCTATGAGCTGCGCGTTGTTCCCGCCGGCACGCCGCGTTTGCGGGTAGAGGTCGAGTCGCTGCTTGCCCGAATCCCCGGCGCGCGCAGCACCATTGTCGGAGGGCGGATCGTGATCGAAGGAGACGATTTGTCCGATGACGATCGGGCACGCATCGCGGCCTTGGCCGAACGTTATCCCGCCATCCTGGATTTCACGGGGCAAGTGGGATGGGACCGCATGGTGCTGCTCGATGTACAGGTTGTCGAGATTCCCACGTCGCGAATGCGCGAATTTGGCCTGCGCTGGGATGGGGTGAGCCAAGGCGGCGCGAACGTTGGCGTGGCTTGGGACGCCGGCTCACGCGGGCGCATGAGCCGGCCCGGCGAATCCATCATCGAGACCGCCGGACCGGTCTCGGCTGTCGCGGGCTATTTCGGGGTCAACGCCTTGCTGTCCGCGCGCATCGCCGCGTTGGCTCAAAGTGGCGAAGCCGTCATGCTGGCTCAACCGCAGCTACTGGCGCGAAGCGGCGCCAGCGCGACGTTTCTGGCGGGCGGCGAAGTGCCCTACACATCGACCGATTCCCGTGGCAATCCCACCACCTTGTTCAAACCATATGGAGTGTCACTCAACATCACGCCGCGCATAGACCGAAACGGCGTGATCCGTTCCCTGATCGAAGTCGAGGCAAGCTCTGTCGATACGTCGCTAAGCGTAGCGGGTGGGCCGGCTTTGCGCACGCGGCGGGCTTCCACCGAGTTCAACGTCAGATCGGGCAATACGCTGGTCATTGGGGGCTTCTTGTCGCGAGAGCAAAGCCAAGAGGTCAATGGCCTGCCCTGGTTGCAGAACATTCCCATCCTTGGGGCCTTGTTCTCGTCGCGTCGGTTTCAGCAGCGCGAGACCGAGCTGGCCATCTTTGTGACACCCAAGATCGTGTCGCAAAGTGAGCCCGGCATGCAGGATCGGGTGCGACGCGGCCGTGATGTGTTGAGCACGACGTTTCCAGAGCCGCCGCGCCTGGGCACCGCAACTCCCGCCACCGTCGACGCTTGGGATCCCTATGTGGGCGCGGGCTCGCAGTGGGTTACGCGCGATGAACTCCCTCAGACACCACGCCAAGAGTGATGCCATGCTCGACATCGAAATGACCTTTGAAGATTCGGGCGTTCGCCGACAGTTTGCGCCGACGCCGGTGCTGATCGGACGGGGCGCCCAGTGCGGCCTGCGTATCGTCAATTGGCGAGTGGGTCGGCAGCATGCCCGCTTGCTGCGTCAAGACAACGATATCGTTCTGGAGGATCTGGGCACCTTGGCGGGCACCATCGTGAACGGAGCAAGAGTGGTTCGTCATGCGCCGGTCCTGCCCGACGACGATATTCTGATAGGTCCTTGCCGCTTGCGAGTGAAATGGGTAGAGCCGGACGAAGCCGCGCCGGCCCAGGCCTTCGACGCTGTGCCCGTACCCTCCGATGCGGTGGTGGTGACCTCGTCCGAGACGGCTTCGCCCTCGATGGCCTCGACGCCGCCGTCGTCCATTGCACCACAGCGCGTGCAAGCACGGCGCCGCCTGCACGCGGCCTTGCTGGAAGCGCTGGACCTGCGTCGGCGCGACGTCGCGGGCATGAGCGACGGCATATTGCGTGCCGAAGCCGAGCGCTTGCTGACGCATATCGTCGCATCCGACGTCGATTTTCCCGACGATCTGGCCAAGCAGGCCTTGTGCAGAGAGGTGCTGGACGAAGCCGTGGGCTTGGGGCCTTTGGAGCCCCTGTTGGCGGCGCCCGACATCACCGAAATCATGGTCAACCGCTACGACGAGATCTATGTTGAACGCGCGGGGCGGCTTTGGCGGCATCCCGCCGCATTTACCAGCGAACAATCGGTGCGATGGGTGATCGAACGCATCGTCACGCCGCTTGGCCGTCGTATCGACGAAAGCTCGCCCATGGTTGACGCACGCTTGCCCGATGGATCCCGCGTACACGCCATCATCCCCCCTGTTGCGATGAAGGGGGCCAGTCTGACCATCCGCAAGTTTCCGCAGCGACGGCCCCAGATGTCTGATCTGATCGCGGCGGCATCCTTGAGCGAGGCCATGGCGCAGTTCCTGGCGCTATGCGTCAGGATGCGCAAGAACCTGGTTGTGTCCGGTGGCACGGGTTCCGGAAAAACGACTTTGCTGAACATCTTGTCCAACGAAATACCCGATGGCGAGCGGGTCGTCACCATTGAGGACGCCGCAGAGTTGCGGCTGAATCACGATCATCTGGTGGCGCTGGAAGCGCGCCCCGCCAATCAGGAGGGCAGGGGGCATATCGCCATACGCGAACTTGTGCGCAATGCGCTGCGCATGCGGCCAGACCGAATTGTTGTAGGAGAGTGCCGGGGCGCCGAAGCGTTTGACATGTTGACGGCCATGAATACGGGCCACGAGGGCTCGTTGACGACCTTGCATGCGAACTCACCTCGTGATGCCTTGGGCAGGCTGGAATCGATGGTCCTGATGGCGGGCCTGGACCTGCCCTTGTCCGTCGTGCGGGAGCAGATCGCCGCCAGCGTGGAACTTGTGGTGCAACAGGCCCGTTTGGCGGATGGCCGCCGAGTCGTGACGTCGATTGTCGAAGTCACCGGTATGGAAAGCGGGCGCATACAACTACTGGAGCTATTCCGATTTGATCGGACTGCGGGGTTCAAGGGGTGCGGAGCGTTGCCGGGCTTCTCGCAAGGCTGGGCCGACGATGGTGTGTCGATCGATCCAGCGTGGTTCACTGAAGCCTGGGCACCGAAGGGTTCGCCCTTGTCCAAGTTCGCACTGGGGCTGCCATGATCTGGTTGGCGGCGGCGGGTGCAATGTGCTGCGCTGCAGTGTTGGTGCTGCGTGCCCAGGCATGGCTTGCGCCGGCGTTGCGCCGCTACCGGGAGCTCTACACGCAGGACGCAGGCGTCCGGCTTAGCGAGGTGTTCCTGTTCATTGACCCTGCGCAGTTGTGGCTGGCGGCAGTCGCGTGCGCGGCCCTGTCGGCGACACTGGCTTTCTCGCTGACCGGCAGTGGCATCCTGGCGGCGTTGCTTTCCGGGCTGGCCTCGCGTGTACCTCGCATGACGGTTGAGATGCTGCGGCGCAAACGGGCACGCCGTTTTGAAGGCCAATTACCGATGGCATTGCTGATGCTGGCCTCGGCATTGCGCGCGGGCGTTGCGTTGCCCACGGGTTTGCGCCATGTCGTTGAGCAGAGCGCTGCGCCGCTGGCCCAGGAATTTGGCTTGATGCTGCGGGAACAGCGTTTGGGAGTGCCCTGGGATGCGGCGCTAGGGAATTTGCAGTCACGGATGCCTGCCGACTCCACCGCTTTGGTGGTGGCCGCCATGCGCATTGCGGCGCAGACCGGAGGCAATCTGGCCGAGGCACTGGAGAGCATCGCGCAAACCTTGCGTGCGCGTTTGCAGTTGCAGGCGAAGTTGCAGGCGCTGACTTCCCAAGGGCGTTTGCAAGCTTGGATAGTCGGGGCATTGCCCTTGGTTTTGCTTGCGGTATTGAATGAGCTTGAACCTGAAATCATGGGATTGCTGTGGCATACGCCCATGGGATGGGGCGTGCTCGCGATTGTGGCCGTACTGGAGACAGCGGGTGTGTTGCTGATCCGGCGGATTATCCGTATCGAGCTCTGACAGCAAAAAAAAGACAATGAGGGGGAAGCCATGTTGCTGACATTGGGCATGTTGATGGCGGCGTTGGTCGTCAGCGGATTGACCTGGTTTGCGCTGCGCCCGTTACTGGCCGGCAAGCCAATGGTATCGGCGGGGTTGCCGTGGTGGTGGCGTGTGGCCTGGCCGTGGGTTTCTGTCGTGGCGCCGCTGGTAGGGCCACTATGCTCGTGGCGTTTGCGCTCGCGACTGGCGCGCGCAATCGAATTGGCGGGGCTACCGGCCAGCGTCGGTTATGCGCACGTGGCCGCGCTGAGCGCCAGCGCGGCGCTGCTTGCTGGCGGGTTGGCCGCGGGCGCCATGACGGCCTACGGCATGGCGCCCGTGGGCGGGATGCCTTGGGTGCTGGCTTTGGGCGTCGCGGCCGGCCTGGCGCCTCGAGCATGGCTGCGAAGCCTGGGCGAAACCCGCCGCCGCCGCATCGAACGCGATCTGCCCTTTGTGTTCGACATGATGACGCTATGCGTGGAAGCGGGTCTAAGCGTGCAGGGGGCGCTGCAGTTGGCGGCGCAAAGCGGGCCGCAAGGCATCCTGCGCAATGCGTTGGCCGAGGCCTTGGCGGAGATGCGGACGGGCGTGACGCGGACGGCCGCCATCAAGGCGCTGGCCGAGCGCAGCAACAGCCCGATTGCGCGGACCTGGGCCGCTGCGTTGGCACAAGCCGAAGCGCTGGGTATCAGTCTGGGGCCAGTCCTGCGGGCGCAAGCGGCGCAGTGCCGCAGCGACCGGCACCTGCAAGCCGAACAACTGGCCACGCAGGCGCCGGTGAAAATGCTGCTGCCCTTGATCGCTTGCATTTTTCCGTGCACGTTCATTGTGCTGGCGTTTCCGATCGCCGTTCAAATGCTGCAAAGCGTGCAATGACGGGCCGTATCCCCTTGCCGCCCGACCGGCTGCGATTCTTGCGCGTGGATGGTTGGGCGAGCCGGATGCGTGGCCTGCTGGGACGCCGGCCGCCCGGCAAGAGGTCCGGCCTGTTGCTCATGCCCTGTGCTGGCGTGCATACGTTTGGCATGCACTATGCCATCGACGTGGCGTTCGTATCGCGGGATCTGCGGGTGGTGGCGGTGCGCAGGGCGTTGCCCCCCTGGCGCATCGCCTTATGCCTGGGCGCTGTTGCCGTTGTCGAGATGCGTGCTGGTGTTATTGATGCCGAACACGGAGGTATAGGCAGGGTAGAAGCTGCAATACAGCGCGCCGCCCGCGGCGATGTTGAACGGGACTTGTAGCGTGCCCGCGAATTCCACGGACAGGCCCATGTAAACCAGCAAGCCGGCGCACAGGTCAATGAAGAGAAAAACAAGTACCCACGTCGCACCGTAAACGAGGAAGGCCCACTTATTGCGCCAGCACGCGATGCCCGAGAAAAACAGGGCCTGCACCAGGCGCAGGCCATGCCAGGCGACCAACGCCGGGGCATGCCAGAACAGCGCCGCGATCACGACATAGATAATGGCAAAGATGGTCAGTGGAACCCGCATGGCCATCAAGACGGGGTCCAAGGACTGCTCGACGGACGCAATGCGAAAAGCCTCCACCATCGAGTCAATGAAAGGCATCAAAGTCAACAGGCCGGCCGCCATGCTCAAGCCCGCATACAACAGGCCCATCAGGAACAGTTTTCTGAACACGCCAGGTTGCTTCAGGGGTTTGCCCCACATCGACGGCAGCATGACGCGGTCGGCCTCGACGTGTTTGCACGCTGACAAGGTCATCAAGGTGATGATGGGCATAAGCGCCACGACCAGGATCGGGCCCACGGGAGGGGTCGCGCTGGCGAAGACGGCCAGAAGGCTGATGAACATTGCCCAGGTAAACATGGCCAGCGGTTGTTTGCGGAACAGACGGGATCCGTCTAGAACCCATTGCCAGCCGGACGTCGCGGGTAAGAATGCTGCTTGCATGGTTCTTTACAGGAGGGATGGCTCTCAAAAGGGACGCGCTAGCCCCATTATGCTGGGCGTTGCGGTTACGGCAATATTGGCAAGCGCGACCGGTGGCGTGCCTGCAACACTCTTTCGAAGTGCCGTGGGTCGTGCGGTTTCAGCGTTTGCGCGGGTCGGGGCAGGAAAAAGTCATACAAGCGGGAGATCCAGAAGCGCAGGGCGGCCGCTCGCAGCATCAGGGGCCAGACTTCCCGTTCGGCGTCGGTGAAGGGGCGCACGCCAGCGTAGGCCGCCAGCCACGATTGCACCAGTTCGGGGACGAATTCGCCGGTATCGCGTTCGATGCACCAGTCGTTGACGCTGACCGCTACGTCGAATAGCCAGGTGTCGCAGCCGGCGAAGTAGAAGTCGATGATGCCGCCCATGAGCGGATTTTCGAACGTGCCGGCAAACAGTACGTTGTCGCGGAAGAGGTCGCAGTGGGCCGGGCCGGTTTGCAGTGCCTGCCAGGCGGGTGTGGCCGCCGCGGCTTGTTGGGCAGCCAGCTCCGTGCTTAACAGTTCGGCCTGAGCGGGGCCAAGGAACGGCATGACCTTGGGCGCCGTTTCCAGCCACCAGTTCAGGCCACGTAAGTTGGGCTGGTGAATCGGGAAGTCCCGGGCGGCCAGATGAGCGCGGGCCAGCGTCGCGCCCGCCAGGGCGCAATGCGTTGCGCCGGGGGCGGGTTCGTAGCCGCCAGGCAAGCGGGACACGATGGCGCAGGGTTTGTCGTGCAGCGTGGTGAGTCGTGTACCGTCGCGCAGGTTTTGCGGCTGCGGCACTGGCACACCGCGTTCGGCCAGGTGGTACATCAGTTCAATATAGAAAGGCAGTTGCGCCTGCGTCAGCACTTCGAACAGCGTCAGCACGTATTCGCCGCGGGTCGTATACAAGAAGTAATTAGTGTTCTCGATACCCGCCGTGATCCCTCGAAGCGAGACGAACTCGCCCAGGTCGAATCGCGCCAGGAGGGCGCGCGCGTCGTCGTCGGATACGGGAGTGAATACGGCCATTGATGTACAGGGTAAGAAGTTAACGGACGCGCGGACTTGCCTGGAGCGGCGGCGGCGGCGCAATTTTAGACCACATAGCGCCTGGGCCGTTCGGGATAAGGGCAGACCGGCCGGGGACAGGCTGCCGGACATATTGTCGCGAAGCCCGTAAAATACCGCATCCCCTTGTTTTGTAGAGTGATTCTTGGACTCCCCCGACTGGCGGCTGTGCGTCGCCCCGATGATTGACGTGACCGATCGCCATTGCCGCTATTTCCATCGGCTGCTGGCTCCCCGCGCTCGCCTGTATACGGAAATGATCACGACGGGCGCGCTGCTGCATGGCAACGTGGCGCGCCACCTGGACTTCGACGAGGCCGAGCACCCCGTTGCGCTGCAACTAGGCGGCAGCGAGCCTGACGCATTGGCGCAATCCGCCAAGCTGGGCCGCCAATGGGGTTACGACGAGATCAACCTCAACTGCGGCTGTCCCTCTGAACGCGTGCAAAAAGGCGCATTCGGCGCCTGCCTGATGGCCGAGCCTGCCCTGGTTGCGGATTGCATGAAAGCCATGCAGGACGCCGTCGACATCCCCGTTACCGTCAAGCATCGCTTGGGCCTGGATTACGAGAATTCCTACGAGTTCGTCCGAGATTTCGTCGGCAAGATTTATGACACGGGATGTCGGGTTTTCATTGCGCATGCCCGCAACGCGGTGTTGAAGGGCTTGTCGCCGAAGGACAACCGCGAAATTCCGCCGCTGCGCTACGACGTGGTCAAGCAGCTCAAGCGCGACTTCCCCGACTGCACGTTCGTGTTGAACGGTGGCTTGGCGGATGCGGATCAGTCGGTTGGGGCCGCCAACGAGTTCGACGGGGTGATGCTGGGCCGTGCAGCCTGGCACACGCCGCGCGTGCTGTCCGAGGTATCACTGCGATTGTGGCCGTCGGTTCGACTGCCCACGGATGCTCAGGTGGTGGATGCGATGACCGAATACGTCGCCAGGCAGGTAGCAAAGGGCGTGCCCTTGCGCGTGATGACGCGGCCGATGCTGGGGCTGGTGAATGGGCAGTCCGGGGCGCGGCGCTGGCGCCGGATGCTGTCGGATCCGGCCCTGCTTGCGGCCAACAACCCTGACTTGATCTACGACGCCTGGCGCAGCCAGCGGCAGGCGCCGGATGTGCGCGGCGCCACGTTGGAAGCGGCGCCGGCGGGGGTCTGACGGCAGGCTGGCGGCTGCGAATGCGGCCGCGCAAACCTGGCAATGCTCAGGACTTGGCGGGTTCCGCGCTTTCGGTCGGCCAGTCGCGGATATAGGCTTTCAGCATGTTGTTTTCAAACTGCTGAGCCGCCACGATCGCCTGCGCCATGTCATAGAACGAAATCACGCCCATCAGGGTGGGGCCGTCCATAACCGGAATGTAGCGGGCATGCTTTTCCAGCATCAGGCGCTGCACTTCGTCGGCGCTGGTGTTGGGCGACACGCTGACCGGCGCGTCATCCATGATCGAGCGGATGGTGGTTTCGCCGGCGCCGCCGTGCGCATGCATATGGCGGATGATCTCGCGGAACGTGAGCATGCCGGTCAGGGTGCCGAACTCCATGATGACAAGCGAGCCTATGTCCTGCTCGCTCATGGTTTGCACGGCCTGGGACACAGGCATATCCGGCGACGCCGTATAGAGCGTATCGCCCTTGACGCGCAAAATCTCGCTGACCTTCAACATCGGTTCCTCCTGGGCGGACTGCGCCCTGATACTTTGCTATTTCTTGTTCGCTTCCAATTGTAATAAGGGAGCGATTCCATTTTCGGTATTCTGCGCCTCTCCGCACAGTTCTTCCAGCGTTGGCGCATTTTCCTGGGAAATCACGGACGAGGCGACTCGCAGGACGTCCGGATCGTTCCGCACCCTGGGCTGGTCGCGGTCCAGCAGAAAATGGTCCACAACCGGCGCCATCGATGTCTCGCGGGCATCGCAGGTCAGCACCCAGAGGTCTTCCGGGCTGCGGGTGGCCAGCCCCATCGCGCTCAGTTTTTCCAGCACGTCGTTCAGTTCGTCTTGATGCAAGCGCAATTGGGACGCCAGCACATTGGCGGGCAAGCCGGGCGGATTGCCCGATTGCACCCGGCGCAGGGCGCGCAAGGCGTCCAGGGCGTCCACGAATTGCGCGCCGGCGTAGCGGTTGATCTTCCGGCGGCCCAGCCGGATCAACGGCGCGCTGGAAGCCAGAATGGCGCCCAGCAGCACAGCCAGCCACGACAGGTAGATCCACAATAGAAAGATCGGCAGCGTGGCGAAAGCGCCGTAAATGATGGTGTAGGTGGGAAAACGGGTCAGGTAGTACGCAAAGCCCGACTTCATGATTTCCAGGACGATGGCCGTCACGGCCCCGCCTATCAGCGCATCCCGCCACAGCACGTCGCGATTGGGGACGACGACGAACAGGGCTGCGAAGCCCAAGCCCGTCAGGATCAGCGGCATAAAGGAAACGGCGATGCTGACGATTTCCGGGACGTCGCGCACCAGCCCCAGCGATTCGCGCGCCACGAAAGAGGTGGCCCACAAGCTGGCGCCCGCCAGAACCGGCCCCAGGGTGATGACGGCCCAATACACCAGCGCGCGCTGCCGTAGCGGACGCTGGCGCGACACATGCCAGATGTCATTGAAGGCCTGGTCGATCGTCATGATCAGCAGCAAGGATGTCACCAGCAGGAACGCGCCGCCAATGGCCGTCAGGCGGGAAGCCTGGCGCGCGAACTGGTTCAGGTAGTCCATGATGTTGTCCGAGACGGACGGCGGCATCAGGCTGTTGGTCAGGAAGTCTTCGAGGGCGACACGGAACTCCTGGAACACCGGAAAGGCGGTGAACAGGGAAAGCACCACTGCCAGCATGGGCACGATAGCCAGCACCGTGGTGAAGGTGAGGCTGGACGCGACTTGCAGAAGTTTTTCTTCGCCGGCGCGTTGCAGGGTGAAGCGGAGGACACGTCCGGCCCTGACAACCCATGAAGAGCGCGGGGTCGAGGGTTTGGTAGCCGCCGGCGTGGCGGCGACGGACTCGGCGGGGCGATTCATCAGGCGATAATAGCAGCATGAATCTTGAACTCAACCCCCGTTTACGCCTGCTGGCGTCGGTTTCGCTGTTCGCCCTGATCGTCCTGTGCGTAACCTGGGAAACCGTGGTGGCGCCGTTGCGGCCGGGCGGATCCTGGATGCTGTTGAAGGCCTTGCCGCTGGCGTTTCCGCTGCGCGGCATCCTGCGCGGGAACCTCTACACCTATCAGTGGGCCTCCATGCTGTCGCTGCTGTATCTGATGGAAGGGGTGGTGCGAGCCATGTCCGATCCGATGCCGCTTTCCGTGCTGATGGCCTGGGGCGAAATCGTTCTTTCGTCCACCTTTTTCCTTAGCGCCATTTTCTATGTGCGGCCCGCCAAGCGCGCCGCCAGGAGCCAACGCGCATGAATGCACACTCCCTATCCGAGCTGCGCGCGGTCAATACGTTTGCCGCGCTGCCCACCGCCTTCTATACCCGCCTGACGCCGCAAGGCCTGAACAACCCCCGACTGTTGCACGCCAACGCCGACGCAGCCGCGCTGCTTGGCCTGGCCCCGTCCGTGTTGACCACGCCCGAGTTTCTGCGGGTGTTTTCCGGCGCACAACCGCTGCCGGGCGGAGACACCTTGGCCGCGGTCTATAGCGGGCATCAGTTCGGCGTGTGGGCAGGCCAATTGGGAGACGGGCGCGCCCATCTGTTGGGCGAAGTTGTGGGGCCGGACGGAGGCTGGGAGCTGCAGTTGAAAGGCGCCGGCATGACGCCGTACTCGCGCATGGGGGATGGCCGCGCGGTGTTGCGTTCGTCCGTGCGTGAATACCTGGCCAGTGAAGCCATGCACGGTTTGGGTATACCCACGACGCGCGCACTGGCGCTGGTGGTATCGGATGACCCCGTCATGCGCGAAACCGTGGAAACCGCCGCCATCGTGACGCGAATGTCACCCAGTTTCGTTCGATTCGGTTCGTTTGAACACTGGTCGTCGCGCCGGCAGCCGGAATTGTTGAAGACGCTGGCCGACTATGTGATCGACCATTTTTACCCGCAATGCCGCGAGGCGTCGGTGGGGCAGGCCCAAGGCTCGCAGGATGCGCAGAGTGATGGCGCGCCCTATATCAACTTGCTGCGTGAGGTCACGCATCGTACGGCGCGGCTGATGGCCGACTGGCAGGCTGTAGGTTTTTGCCATGGCGTCATGAACACCGACAACATGTCCATCCTGGGGCTCACGCTGGATTACGGGCCCTACGGTTTCATGGACGGCTTCCGTCTGGGGCACGTGTGCAACCATTCGGATTCGGAAGGGCGCTATTCCTGGAACCGCCAGCCGTCGGTGGCGCTCTGGAATCTGTACCGCCTGGGCGGCAGCTTGCATGCCTTGGTGCAGGACGTGGACGGCCTGCGTGCCGTGCTGGACGAATTTGAGGCGGTTTTCACCCGCGCCTTCCACGACCGCATGGGCGCCAAGCTGGGCTTGGCGGCATGGCGGCCGGCCGACGAGCCATTGCTGGACGACCTGCTCAAGCTGATGGACGCCAATCAGGCGGATTTCACCCTGTCATGGCGGCGGCTGTCGGACGCGGTTTTGGGGCAGCGCAATGGCTTCGAAGACCTGTTCATCGACCGTCCGGCCGCTGCCGCCTGGCTCGACAGGCTGCTGGCGCGCCACGCAGAGGATGGGCGGCCCACGCAGGAAATCGCTGCCGGCATGAACCGCGTCAATCCCCTGTATGTGTTGCGCAATCATTTGGCTGAAGAAGCCATCCGTGCGGCCAAGCAAGGCGATGCAAGCGAAATCGATACCTTGATGATGCTGTTGCGCAATCCGTATGAAGCCCGGGACGGCTACGAACGCTATGCGAGTCTGCCCCCGGATTGGGCGGGAAGCCTGGAAGTCAGTTGCTCGTCTTGAGGGCGAGTGTCGTCAAACGCACAAAAACGCATACCGAATTCTTGTGATTTACGCGAAAAAGCGCTGATAGAGAGCGAAATATCACGCTTTTTTTCACTGCAATCATTCGTTTCCATTGTAAATCTCGTAAGATTGTCGCCTGCTGGACACTCAGGATTGCATACCGCATCCATGGGGCATTTGTCGACAATTTTCAACATAAAGCACTCTGAATATGCCTGGCGCAGATGGTTTGCTATGTATCGGTCTGCTTGAGGATGACGCCGACTTCCGAGAGGAACTGGCGTTAGGCTTGGGCGGCTATGGTTTTCGAGTAGCGTTTGCTTGTGACAATGCGGCGGCGTTTTATCGCCGGTTGCAGGAGCAGCCGTGCGACATCGTCATCCTGGACGCGCATCTTCCTGGCGAAGATGGCTTTTCCGTCGCCACGCGGTTACGAGCCTTGAGTCCGGTGGGCATTGTCATGCTGACAGGTCGTAGCGCCCTTGAAGATCGGGTGCGCGGCCTGGAGGGCGGCGCCGACGTCTACATGACCAAGCCCGTGGACCTGCTGGAACTCAGCTCCGTGATCCGCAGCCTGGCTCGTCGGATGCGGCTGGCCAAGGCGCCGCGTCCCGCCGACGCAGAAACGCGGGCATCGGCTGACAGCACCTGGTCCTTGCAGGATGGGGGCTGGATACTGGTGGCGCCGGACGGTGCGTCGCTGCACTTGAGCGCGCAGGAACGGACGTTCCTGATGGCCTTGATGGATGCGGCCGGCAACGCGGTCAGCCGTCAGGTGCTGGCGGAGTTGTTCTTGCCTGAAAGTCCGGGCGGGTTCGAATTGCGCCGCATCGATGTGCTGGTGAGCCGACTGCGCGCCAAGGCGCAAACCGCCGGCCTCAAGCTTCCGGTCTTGTCCGTGCGCGGCCAAGGCTACGTGTTCGCCGCCTGATCCGTACCGGTTTGGCCCGGCGGCTTGGCGGGCAGCGTGATCACAAACCGGGTGCCTACGCCGACCTTGCTCTGCAGGGTCAGTGTGCCCCCCTGGTTCTGGCAAATGCGGCGTGCCAGATATAGCCCGATACCCATACCCTGCGTTTCCCGATGCGCGGAACGCCGAAAATGCGGTTCAAACACGCGAGCCTGGTCTGATTCTTCAATGCCCGGGCCGCGATCCACTACGGCCAGCCATGCCATTTGCGTGTCGCTCACAAGGACCTGCCCGGTCTCTATCCTGACGGGCTCGTTGGCCGGCGAATACTTGATGGCATTGTGGATCAGGTTGCGCACCACCACGCTGGTCAGCGGACGGTCGCAAAACACGGGTAGGGGGGCGTCGGCCTGAATCACCAGCGCGTGCGCGGTGTCCGGCTGCATCGCGGTCGCCACGTCGCGGGCCAGTTCGGCCAGGTCGGTATGTTCGCCTCGAGGCGTCCAGGCCTGGTCGCCCAAACGGTCCTGGTTCAGCAACTGATCCATCAATTCCGTCATGCGCGCAACCGAGCGGTGGATGCGGGCCAGCCGCGTGTCGACGGCTTCACCGCTGTCGGACAAGATCATGTCCAGCGATTGCGCCGCGGCACTGATGGTGGCCAAGGGCGCCCGCAGTTCATGCGAGATCAAGGCGTTCATCTGGCGTTGCGTGTCCAGCGCGCCCGCCAGTTCCGCCACGCGCAGTTCGCCTTGTGCAACCTGCTCGGCATCGGTGTGGTCGTGAGCCCCGCGGCGCGTGGCAATGGCCCCATGGCTCTGCCACCTTAGCGCCACACCCAGCAGCGCGCCGGCCACCAGCCACAGCCGGGCAAGCTCAATTGGCGTAGCCGTGGTGTCGGCGCCGTTGGATAGCCAGGCGTCTTGGCCCAGCATCCACGCCGATGCTGCATATATACAGGCCAAGCCCATTGCCAGGGGGCGGCCGGCTTTGCGTTGCACGGCCTGCACCACGAACCAGGCGGTCAGCGCCACGCTCAGGCAGGCGCACGTGCCGGCAATGACGGCCGGGATCAGCCCGTTTTCGGTTTCATAGACGAAGATCAGCGCCAGCGCGGCCACGCATGCCAGCGCCATGCTGACGCCGCGACAGGCAGTCGCCAACCTGGCGGCCTGGGGCGAAGGGGTCAGCAGGGGGGCAGTCAAGGCCAGCAGGGCGGCGTAAGAGCCGGCTTGCAGCGCGCCTGGCGGCAGCAACGTGGGTAATGAGCGCAAGACGCCTTCCAGCAACATGAAGGCCAGGCCGGCGCCGAAAAGCGATGATCGGGTGCAGATCCAGGCGATCACACACGCCAGGCCGCAGGTCAGTGCTACGCCAGCGGTCAAGCCTAGCTGGATGTCTTCGTAGGGGGATAAGAGGCCATGGGCCAGCACCACGTCAGGCCAGAAGAACGCGCAAGCGAGCATGCCGAGCCGCAACAAGAACGCCTGCGGTCCGGCTGTGGCGCGTCGTGCACCGCGTTGGCGAAGAAAACAGCGGGTGCGAAGAAACAGTCCTTCCGTCAACTAGGAACCCATTGATCATCCGGCGCGAGTTCGCGCGTAAGGGCGAAGTTTACGACAGCCCCGCGTATCGCGCGGACGCCCAGGTCTTCCAGGATGTCCTGGGTGGCCAGGTCGGGAACGTCTTCGGCGTAGACCGCCATGCCCAGCGTCGCCGCAGTGGTCATGACGGTGGCGGCCAGGTGCTGGCTGCCGGGGCTATGTAGCAAGCCGGTAATAAAGCTGCCGCAAAGTTTCAAATACGAGACGGGGAATTCATGCAGCCGCTCCATTGCGCCGAACTGCTGCGACAGCCGCGACAGGCCCACCCGGCCGCCCGCCGCGATGACGATGTCGCAAAGCTGGCGCAAGTCGGCGGCTTGCTCGATCAGCCCGTCGGCGTCGACCTCGATGATCAGGCGCAGCGTCAACGCCGGGCGGTCTGCCAGCATGCGCTCCAGCCGCGACAGGAACGAGCTTTGTGCAAGCGATGCCAAGGACACCGGCACCGTCAGCGCCGCAGTGTGCGTGAACAACCAGTCCAGCCCCAAGCGGATGGCCTGTATGTCGCATTCGGCCGATAGCCCGAGGCGAACCGCGGGCGGCATGAAAATCGAAGCCGGAACGGGGTCGCCATCAGTGGTGTCGTGCAGCGTCAGGCTGGCTTCGTGGTGCAGCAGTTCGCCATGCACCGCGTACAGCGGCTGCACCGATAGCGAAAAACGATGCTGTTCCAGCGCGGTGACCAAGGCGTCGTGCCAACTGTATTCGCCGATGCGGGTGCTGTCGGCGGCCTGGCTGGCGGGGGTGATCTGATCGTCTTCGGCGCTTTCGGCGCACATCAGGGCGTGGTCCAGCCGCGCCAGCGTATCGCTCATGTTGTCGCCGGGGGCATAAGCGGCCATCGCCAGCGCCCAGCGGCACCATCCGTATTTGTCCATGGGCACCCGCAACGAGCGCAGTTCGCGTCGCACCCGTTCTGCCAGCACGCTGGCCTGCGGTGCGGATGTGCGAGGCATCAGCAGGGCGAAGTCCGAACCGCTGATCCGGGCAAGTTGCGCCGTAGGTCCGCCAAATTCGGCAACCAGCTTGCGCAGGCGGTCAGAGGATGAGCGCAGCCACTGATCCGTAAACGCTCGCGACAGATGACGATTGATCTGCGCCAGGTCGCGTTGGCGGAACATCAGGACGTGGCCGCCCGAATCCGCCGACTTGTCGGCCAGCGCCGCCCGGAACTGGTCGATGAAATGCTTGCGGTTCGACAGGCGGGTGATTGGATCCCGGTAAATTTCGCTTTGCAGCGATTCGATCTTTGCGTTCTGTTCCTCGACGGTTGCCGCAACCCGGCGCTGTGCGTCGACCAGGGCCTGGTCCACACCCGCCAGCTCGCATGATCCGCTTGGCGGGGCATTGTTGCCGGGCGCCAGGGCGCGGACGCGTTCGCAGATGTCGCGCGAGGTCCGCGCCTCTATCCATCGCACCAGATTCATGGCGAAGAGCGACCAGAAGACCCCTGCGGCCAATACCAGCCCCAGGACCCGGACGCCGCCTTGCCACAACGTGTCGCGCGCCAGTCGCGTGTCGGCCTGTACCGTCACGGTGCCGCGTGCGCCGCCGTCCAATGACACATACGGGCGTGATATCGGGGGGCTTGAACGTTCAGCCAGGCGGTGCGCCAATCGCCGGTCGGGTGGGCGCCGGAAGGTTGCTTGCTTCGCTCGATGATGGTGGCGTCATTGTCGTTAGTGATACGCACCAGCGCATACAGCCCTTGTTCGAACAACTCATCGGCTAGCGCCGCCCTTTCTTCAGGGCTGGACGAGGCATGCGCCAGTGCCCACGTCAACGCGCTGGCCCCGCCTTCGCTCTGCTGGGCCAGTTGGGCGTTCAGATAGCGGTGCGCGGCCAGCATTCCCAGCGCCTGGGCGCCGAGCAGAATGAAGCCGACCAGAAGGGCGGTGCAAAGAAGTAATCGGCGTAATGTCGACATGTGGTTGAGTTCCCTTTGTGGGCAGCAAGCGCGCGTGTCGAAGATTGGATGGCTGCCGGTTAAAGGGGGCGTCGCGGCGACGAAGGCGCCCGACGTAACGAAGCCTGGATAAGAAACGTGACACACGTTACTAATACCTCAGCGGCACCGCTTACACTGTAATTCGGCATGTCACAGAACGTACAGAATATTACGAAATTCGGCGCAACGTCAGACGAGCTATGCAATTATTTCGATTGTGACGATCTTTAAGTTGAGAACTATTGAGACAGGGCGTATTAATTTTTGGCGCTTCGCTGTCGTAGTAAGGGCAGGGCATGGGTCCTAGGACCGGCCGGCATTCTGCTACCAAGGACCGACATGACCACCCACAAGCGAGTAAAGAGCCTTCAGATTTCAAGGAAAAGAGGCGCGTTGCCTCCGAAGTGTGGCGTTTTTTTGCGAAAATAATGCATAATTTAAAAAATGTTACAGCCTTTGGGTTCTTTCCTGGACCGCAACGCCAAAGGTATCTAGATAGGGGGCTCCGTGCGTGAGAGTTACCTGCTCGCACTGTGCCTGACGCTCGCGGGCGCACTGGCAGCGATTAGTTGGTTTTTCGTCCGTCGGGACCGTGCGCTGCGTCAGCGTCTGACGCGCGACGAACTGACTGGCGTCCTGAGTCAGCAAGAACTGCATCGGCGCGTTCGCGTCTGGCTGGCGCAAAAAGACGGGCCGGCGCGCCGAGGCGCGTTTTTTCTTGTTAGCTTCGAGCAATATGCCGAAATCAGCGCCATGCTGCGCGCGGGTGAAGATCAGGCGCTTTTGGTGCTTGTCGCCAACCGCCTGAGCTTGATCTCCCGCACGCTGGGCGGCCTGGTTGCACGCAGCGGCACCGATACCTTTACCGTCTGCGTGCCGGAAGTGGACGAGGTGGGAGCAGCGCAGGTATCCACCAAACTGCTGGAAGACTTGAGCGAACCCTACGAATTGGGGGGGCGTCCCCTGATTGCCGTGTTCAGGGTGGGCGCGGCCTTATACCCGGAACATGGGCGAACGGTCGAAGAACTGCAACGCTGCGTGCAGGTGGCGTTGGTGCCTCTGAAGGAACGTGGCGGACCTGGATGGAATTTATTTGATTTCCGGCTTCTGGCGCGGCATCGGGACGAACAGGGGCTGGAGAACGATCTGCGGCTGGCCCTGACCACGCCTGCCATGGAGCAATTCGAGCTTTTCTATCAGCCGGTCTGCGATAGCGGCTCTGGCATGGTGCAAGGGTGTGAAGCCCTGTTGCGGTGGCATCACCCGACACTGGGCAGTGTGTCGCCCGCCGTTACCATCGAACTGGCCGAGCGCAGCGGCTTGATTGTCCCGCTGGGCGCCTGGATTCTGGAACGCGCTTGTTCGCAGGCCGTGTCATGGCCGCCGGCCTGGCGCGTGCATGTGAACCTGTCCGTCAAACAGATGAATGAAGATGGGCTGGTGCAGTTGGTGTCCGACGTATTGGCTTCCACACAACTGTCGCCTCGCAAACTGGTGCTGGAGATCACGGAATCCATTTTCATCCTGCATTACGAAAGGCAGGTGAAGATGCTGAACACCCTGCGCGCCCAAGGCATTGGCATTGCGCTTGACGATTTCGGTTGCGGCTATTCCAGCCTGAACCATTTGCGCCATCTGCCCATTGATTGGGTGAAGATCGACCGCAGCTTCATTTCCGCGCTGGAATCCGACGCCGGTAGCCGCGAGGTCGTCTCGGCGCTGTTTGGGCTGTGCCAGGCGATGCGCCTGCCCGTCGTGGCCGAGGGCGTTGAAACCGAGGGCCAGCGTGAAATCCTGAAATCACTGGGTTGCCGCGTCATGCAGGGTTTTCTGCTTGGCCGACCCGCGCCAGCCTCTGAAATCCAGGCTTTGGCTTTGGCGGTGTCATAATCGGGGTTGCTCGCAAACCCGACCTGTTGACTCCCTATGCCCGGCAATACCTTAGGTACTATTTTCACCGTCACGAATTTCGGCGAATCCCACGGGCCGGCCATCGGCTGCGTGGTGGATGGCTGCCCCCCGGGGTTGAGCCTGGACGCGTCCGATATCCAGTTGGAACTGG
Organism: Achromobacter spanius; assembly: GCF_003994415.1. NCBI lineage: Bacteria > Pseudomonadati > Pseudomonadota > Betaproteobacteria > Burkholderiales > Alcaligenaceae > Achromobacter > Achromobacter spanius. The sequence goes on from NZ_CP034689.1 coordinate 2,299,523, forward strand.
ATCGCCGCCGCCCAGGCACTTCGCGCCACGTCACACAGCGCCAGGAAGCCGATCAGGTCGAAATCCTCTCGGGCGTATATGAAGGTGTCACTACCGGCACGCCGATTGGCCTGCTGATCCGCAACACCGATGCCCGCAGCAAAGACTATTCGAACATTGCCGACACGTTTCGGCCCGGCCATGCCGACTACGCCTACTGGCGCAAGTTCGGCGTGCGCGACCCGCGCGGCGGCGGCCGTTCATCGGCCCGCCTGACCGCGCCCACGGTCGCCGCGGGCGCCATCGCCAAGAAGTGGCTGGCCGAGCAATACGGCGTCAAGGTGCGTGGCTACATGAGTCAGTTGGGCCCGGTCGCGATCCCGTTCCTGTCCTGGGACGAGGTGCCAAACAATCCCTTCTACGCACCTAATGCCGACGTCGTGCCGGAACTGGAAGCCTATATGGACCAGTTGCGCCGCGATGGCGATTCCGTGGGCGCGCGCATCGAAGTCGTCGCCGAAAACCTGCCCGCGGGCTGGGGCGAACCCATCTACGACCGCCTGGACGCCGACATCGCACATGTGATGATGGGGCTGAACGCCGTCAAGGGCGTGTCCATCGGCGCGGGCTTTGACTGCATTGCGCAGCGCGGCTCCGAGCACGGCGATGAAATCACGCCCGATGGATTTTTGACCAACCACGCCGGCGGCGTGCTGGGCGGCATTTCAACTGGCCAGCCCATTACCGTGTCGCTGGCCATCAAGCCCACGTCCAGCATCCGCGTCGAACGCCGCTCGGTCAACCGCGCGAACGAACCGGTCATGGTGCAGACGCTGGGCCGGCATGACCCGTGCGTAGGTATTCGCGCCACCCCCATCGCGGAAGCCATGCTGGCGCTGGTGTTGATCGACCACGCGTTGCGCCATCGCGGCCAATGTGGCGATCCCCTCTAATCCCCCGGTATTTTCGCTATCGCTTCCAGGAGGCCGTCATGAATCGTAAACGTCATTTGTTGCGCGGCGCGGGCGCAGCGCTTGCTCTGGCCGTGTTGGGCGGCTGTACCGGCATGAATACCACGCAGTCCGGCGCCATTGGCGTCAACCGCACGCAATACATGTCCAGCCTGGTGCCGTCTCAGGCGCTGGAGCAGGAAGCCAGCCAGCAATACGCCGATATTCTCAAGCAAGCTCAAGCCAAGGGCCTGTTGGACCGCGACGCACAGCAACTGGCGCGTGTGCGTACCATTTCCCAGCGGCTGATTGCCCAGGCGGACATTTTTCGGCCGGATGCGGCGGGCTGGAAGTGGGAAGTTCATGTGCTGTCCAGCAACGAGGTCAACGCCTGGTGCATGCCCGGAGGCAAGATTGCCGTCTATACGGGCCTGATCTCCAAGATCAAACCGACCGACGATGAGCTTGCCGCGGTGCTGGGTCATGAGATTGCCCACGCGCTGCGGGAACATGCGCGTGAGCGCGTGTCACAGCAGATGGCAACGAACCTGGGCTTGTCGGTGCTGTCCATCGCTACGGGTTCGACCGCGGCTTCCGACCTGGGCGGCCAGCTTACCGACGTGATGTTCTCGTTGCCCAACAGCCGCACGCATGAAACGGAAGCGGATCGCATGGGCGTCGAACTGGCGGCCCGGGCGGGTTATGACCCGCGCGCCGCCGTGACGCTGTGGCAAAAGATGGGGGCGGCCGAGAGCGGCAATGCGCCGCCGGAAATCTTGTCGACGCACCCGTCGGCCGAGTCTCGCATCAGCGATCTGCAAGCGGCTGCCCAGCAGGTGCTGCCGTTGTATCAACAGGCAAAGAAGTAGCGGCGTCATCCGCGAGTCCGCAAAAAAAATAAGCCGCCCGGTCTTCCTGGCGGCTTATTCGTTGATGCGCGGTGCGACTAGACTGGCGTTACCGCCCGCTTCACACCGGGACCGCGCATGACCTCGATTCCCAGACCGGCCAGGATGCGCTGCGTTTCAGCGTCCGGCACGTCTTCGGCGTAGACGTCGATGTTCAAGTCGCGCGCCGTTTCCAATACGGATGCCGTCAACTGCTGGCTGCCCGGGCTTTGCGACATACCGCCCACAAAGCCGCCACCCAGTTTTACGTAGGACAAAGGCAGCGTGTGCAATTGGGCCACCGCGCCGAACTGCTGCGCCAGGCGGCGCACGCCGATATGCGCGCCGAAATCCGAGACCACGCGGGCCAGCGTGGCGATTTGCTCGTGGCATTCCACCAAGCCATGCGCATCAATCTCCAAGAACAGGCGCGGGGCCAAGGGCCGCCGTTCGGTCAGCAGCAGCGCCAGCTGGCGGAAAAACTTTTGACCGCGCAAGGACGGCAGGGCAACCCGCACCGCCAGTTCGCCGTCATGAGTGGCCAGCCAATCCAGCCCCAGACGCACCGACTCCAGGTCGCAATCAGCCACCAGATCCAGCCGCACCGCGGGCGGGATGAACAGCGTGGCGGGAATGGCGACCTGGTCGGCAGCCGTGCGCAGCATCAGCATGGCCTCGGTGCGCAGGGCCGAGCCATCGGCCGCCAGCAGCTGTTCCGTGGCCAGTTCAAAGTGCTTCTCTTCCAGCGCGGACAGGATGGCATCCTTCCAGGCTCGCTCTCCGGACTCCGACGGCGACTGCATATCCGTGGCACCCGCGATGACGACTTGATCGTTGTTGGCGCTTTCCGCACGCATCAGGCCAAAGTCCAGGCGCGCCAGCACCGGGCCGGCCTGGTTGCCCCGGCTGTAGTCCGTCATGGCCAAGGCCCATCGGCAAAGATGGCCTTCACCCACGGGAATGCGCGTGGCATGCAGGTCGGCCCGTAGTTGCTCGGCCACCATCATGGCCTGGGGCGCCGCGCAGCCGGGCAGCAGCAACGCGAAGTCCGATCCGTTCAGGCGCGCCAGTAACGGCGCTGCCGCGTTCAGCGTCTTCAACGTGCCCTGAATCCGTTCGCACGCGGCGCGCAGCCATTGGTCGATGAATTCGCGCGGCATGTGGCGGTTCAAGTCAGCCAAGTCGCGTTGGCGAAACACCAGCACGTGTCCGCCCGTCACGGTCGGCGCTTCAAGCGCGCGCCGGAACTCGTTCACGAAATATTTGCGATTCGGCAAGCGGGTGACTGGGTCCTGATTCAGTTCCAGTTCCAGCGACTCGATCTTGGCGTTCTGTTCTTCCACGCTGGCGTACACACGCTCGCGGGTCTGGTTCAAGGCCTGCACCACGCCGGACAGCTCGGGCACGCGCGCTTCGACCTGCTCGGGCGGCGCGTCTCGGCCGATGCTGCGGACATGGTCACTGATCTCGCGCAGCAGACGGTTCTTGATCCACCCCACCAGCACAAAGGCAAACACGGCCCACAATACGCCGGCGCCCACCACCAGCGCGATCATCTTCACGCTGCTGCGCCACAGAGCTTCCCACGCATAGGAATCATTGGCGATCAAGGTCACTTCACCCACTTGGCGCCAGCCGTCACTGACCGCGTGGCTGGCCGGTTGCGTGTCCAGCGGCGCCAGCTTCTGGAACCAGGCGGGAACCGCGTTCGGCGTAGCGGTGGACTTGCGTTCGATCAGCACCTTGCCTTCAGGGTCGGCCAGGCGCACCAGCGAGAAATGCCCGCCGTCGTATAGCGCGGATATCAGCAATTCCTGCAGCACCGGATCGTTATTGGCAGGCTGTGACAGCGACAGCGCCAGCGACACCGCCGCATCGGTGCTTTGCACCTGCAACTGGCCAGACAGGTATTCCCGCGCCGAATTGATGCTGAGCGCCAAAGTGCCCAGCAGGATGACGCCGATCGCAAGCGTGACGCTGAGCAGTAGTTGTCGAAGTATGGACATAGTCTTGTTTCCGGACATCAGGGGCGTATGCCGTCCCGTTCCATGCGTTGAAGTAGATCACGCCAGCGGCTGAGTCGGTCAACCGGCGCGGCGGCCTTGCCATCAACGTAGACACCGTCGGCGTTGAAACTGAACACCGGCGTCAGGTCGCGACGCTGCGTGGCAGGCAGGATGGTTGAAATCAGGCTGTCCAGCACCAGCGGGACGGCGTTTGGGGTGTCGTAGTAGCCCAGCACCATGTGGGCGACCTGGCTGCTGCTGGCCGGCCCGCCCACGCGCGCGCGGACGTAGATGAAACGCAGCTTGTTGGCGGGCACACCCATGGCCAACAGGGTGAAGTACTTGCCGATGACGTAGTCTTCGCAATCGCCGGCGCCTCGGCCCAGCGATTCCAGCGGCGTGGCCCAGTAGTCGGCCTGCTTCCAGAGCGTGCTGTCTTCGCTGGACAGCAGGGTTTGGTTCCAGAAATCGTTGGCGGTTGTCAGCTTGTCCCGCTCTTGCGGGGGCGGCGGATCGCGCAGCAGTTGCAGCCAGTTGGAGACAGATCTGGCGCTTTTGGCGCCGTAGCGACTTGCCGCCAGGTTCTGCAGTTTGACGGCATCGATCTCGATTGCGAAAGTGCCGCCCCACCAGCATGTGAGGCCAAGCAAGCCAAGGCCGATAACCCGTTTCAACCGAAGCGGGCGGCGGCGGAGCATGATTCCAGGGGCAAGTAATCTGGTCGCATGTGGGTGCAGTTCTTTCGGGATCTCAGGCCGCTGCCTAATTCTGCCTGGCCTGCCGGGCGGCCTTCATGCGAGCGCGGTCCGACGCCTCCTGGGTGAGGTTCTTGATATAGCCGTCATAGGTTTCCCCATGTGTGGCCTTGCGGACTTCCTCGCCTACTTGGCATGCCCATTTTTCACCGCCCACGATCAGCGCGGATTGCGTGATCAGGTCGGCGTAGGATGAGCGCAGAACAAACGCAATGCTCTTCTCGTAATTCCCACCATCGCGTTCCAGTTTGGTGGCAATCTGCCAATTCGAGACGGCATTGATGAGCACCGCATTGAGGTGATCGAAATGCGTGCGGTAAAACGCATTCCGAGGCAAGCGTACAAGCGCCTCGAAGAAGCCCTGATTGATTTCCTCGTCAGGGACGTCCTTGTCGCGGTCGATCAGGTCGTCCCATAGATGCGCGATACGGCACACCATGTCCACGTAATCGGCCGCGGTGGCGTTTCCTTTGAACCAGGTCAGGAGCTGGTCGCGTTCAAAAAAATGCTTGGGCATGGGATACGAGAATAAACCCGCGATCCGGCCCGCCGGGCCGGATCGCGTGGCGGGTGGGTCAATGATGGTCGACGATGAGTTTACCCTTGTTCAACAGGTCATTGATCACCTGAGCGCTCGTCAGCGAACCGTTGTTGGTAAGGTCCACATTCTCCAGAACGATCTTCTGGTCGACGTTGTGCTGCAGGTCGCCGTTGGTGCTGACGTTGATCACCGTGTTGTTGCCGACCTTGGTGACTTGCAGATAGTCGGTCAGCGGGTTGTTCTCTTCGTGTTGCAGCAAGTCCTTCAGGTCGAGCACGTCGCCGTTATTGGCGGGCGTGCCCAACGAGAAGTCCTTGATGTGGTCCACGGCGGGCGCGGCTGCCGTGCCCTGGTCATTGAGCTCCCAGCGGAACGTGTCGCTGCCCGCGCCGCCTATAAGGGTGTCGTCACCCTTGCCGCCAACCAGGATGTCCTTGCCCGTGCCGCCGTAGAGGGTGTCTTTGCCCTCGCCGCCGTGCAGGTAGTCATCGCCGCCCTGGCCGAACAGGGTGTCGTCGCCCTTGCCGCCGTACAGGAAGTCGTTTCCGCCACGGGTGTCGTCCGGCTTGTCGAATTCTGCGCTGTGCTGCTGCAGATAGTCGAAGAGTTCCGCGGTGGTCGGGGCAACGCCGTTCTTCTGCGCCGTCATGAAGTCCACCAGTGCCTGCCAACCCTGACCGTCGTGCGTGCCTTGAGCGTGGCCAGCCCACGACAGGTGGTCGGTATTGATGGTGTCGCCGAAGATGATGTCGTTGCCTTCGCCGCCGTTGATCGTGTCGCTGGAGACGGGAGCCAGCTCGGTCGACGAATGGCCGCCTTGCAGCGCGGCGTCCAAGTCGTTGGCGTTGTGGACGATCTGGGGTTGACCGACCGTGCCGGTGACGGTGTACTCGTTGCTGCTGCAACCGCTGGTTTCCTTAACCACTTGCGAGCCGGTGCCCGTGGCGTCGGTGTTGTCGAAGAAGCGCAGATAGTTGCTGTTAACCCCCTCACCGATGCCAATGCCGTACATGACGACTTTGTTGTCGCCAACCAGCACGCCGGATCCGTCCACCAGCGGCTTGGCCGCATCGACGGCTTCTTGCATCGCCCCCTTGCTTTGGTTGCCGTTGGACCCGTAGACGTTGGGATTGCCGTCCGTCAGGAAGAAAGTCAGGTTCTGGTAGTCGTGAGCCGCGTCCTTGCCGCCCGACACCTGCGAGTTGAACCAGGCCACGGCCTTATTGAAGGCATCTTGATAATTGGTTTGGCCGTCGGCCTGCAAACCATCAATGGCAGTGAGCAACAGGTGGACGTTCTGCGACGTCAGGTTGTTCAGCGTCACCCCTTTTTGCGCATTGTCGGCAAACGGAATCAGGCGTACGTTCACCACGCCATCGTGATTGGCCAGTTGATTGGCCAGCGACACCAGCGAGCTCTTGAGCAGGTCGATCCGCGACACATTGGTGTCGCCGATCTCCTGGGTCATGCTGCCGGATACGTCGACGATGAGCGAGATGTTGTAGTTCTTGCCCGGTTCCACAGCCGTGACGGAACCGCCGCGGTCGCCCACCAGGATGTCGTTGCCACCGCCGCCGTTCAAATCCGTATTGCTGGCGTTGTTGCCCACGACGAGCTTGTCGGTGCTCAGCGTGAAACTGTGGTCGGCCGATGTATCCTGGCCGCCATTGGCGGTGCCGCCCGAATCCCGCACCGAGAAGTCGAACGTGGCGTCCCCGCCCGCGCTTGACGGCGTGAACACCAGCTTGCCGGCTTGGATATCCGCCACGGTAATGACCTGGCCAGCGGTCACAGGCTGATTGTTGAACATCAGACTGCCTTCACCGGCGCCAGGGGCGCGGGTAATGACCACGCTCTGGAAGCTGTCGTTCTCCACGCCATCATTGAACGGGAAGTCGGACGTCTTGAGCACGTAAGACGTGCCGATAGCCAGGTGGGCGGACGTGTCGCCAGAGACCGGCGCGTCGTTTGTGCCCACGATGGTCACATCGACCGGGCTGGACGCAGTGCCATCTTGCGAAACGACGGTGAAGTTCTCGGTCAAAGTCTGGCCGGCCTTCAGGTTTTGCACCTCGGCCAGCGCGTTGTTCAACTGGTAGCTCCAGTTGCCGTTGGCGTCGACCGTGAACGTGCCGTACTTACCCGGCACGCCTGCCTGGGCCTGCACATGGTTCTGATTGGCGTCCGGATCGGAGACCGTGAGCTTGCCGGTGGCGAATGCCGACGAATCCTCGTAGACCTGGCCCGAGCTTGAGCCGCTGATACTGGCCGCGTCGTTCTTGCCCATCACCGTGACGGTCAGCAAGGCTTGGCTGGTGCCGCCTTCGCCGTCCGAAACCGTGTACCAGACCGAGGTCTGGCCAGGCTGGCCTTCAGCCAGGTTCTGGAAGTCATTGCCCGGGTTGAACGAGTAGGTACCGTCCGCGTAGATGATGAAGCTGCCGCCATTCAGGCCCGCGACCGCCTGGCCTACGCCGCTGGCGTTTCCGCCCACCGCGGAGACGTGCAGCGGGTCGCCATCCGGATCCACGTCGTTGGCAAGCACGCCCTTCGTGACGTCGGTGACCTGGATGGAGGTGTCTTCGTCAGTATTGGCCTGGTCATGATCAGCCTGCGGCAGCGGATTGGTGATATTCCACTTGAACGTCTGCGTCGTCGACACGCCAGCCATATCGGTCGCCGTGACGGTGATCGTATGTACGCCGGTGCCGCCGAACTGCGAGGCGGAATGATCAATCTTGCCGCTGATGATACCGGTGTCCGGATCAATCGTCAGGCCGGCCGGCAAGCCGGTGGCGCTGAAGGCGAGCTTGTCGCCGTTACCTACGTCTGCGTCCGCGAAGTGGCTCGATACATCCAGGCTCACAACCGTCTGAGAATCCTCGCCGCTCTGGTTGGCGATCGCGGTGGAGGTCGGGCCCGAGTTGGTGCCCGTCACCGTCACGGTCAGGGTCGCGGTCGACGTTCCGCCTTCGCCGTCGGAAACGGTGTAGGCAATCGACGTCGTGGCGCTGACGCCGTTCGCCAGGTGCTGGAACGCGGTGCCGGGGTTGAAGCTGTAGGAACCGTCAGCGTTCAAGGTGAAGGTGCCGCCGTTGGAACCCGTGACAGCCGCGCCCACGCTGGCGGCTTGGCCGTTGACCTGCGAGACGGTCAGCGTGTCGCTATCCGGATCGGTGTCGTTTGCCAGCACGCCGTCTTGGGCGTTGACGTTCAGGCTCGCGCCTTGGTTGGTCGCACCGTCGTCGTCAACGGCGGTCGGGGCGGGGTTCTTGACGTCCCACGAGAAGTCTTGCGACACCGAGGCGCCGCTCTCGTCGGTGGCAGTGATGGTGATGGCGTAGACGCCTTGAGCACCACCTTGGGACGCCGAATTGTCCAGCGTGCCGGAGATGATGCCGGTGGTCGGGTCAATGCTCAGGCCCGGGGGCAAGCCGGTGGCCGAGTAGGTCAGCGTATCGCCGGTGTCGACATCAGAGAACTGTTTGGAGACGTCGACCGGGGTGATGGCCTGGCCGTCATCGTTGGCCTGGTCGCCCAGCGTCACGCCCGGGGTCAGGATCGGGGTGTCGTTGGTGCCAGTGATGGTGACCGTCAGCGTTGCCGTCGACGTGCCGCCTTCGCCGTCGGAAACGGTGTAGGTGATCGAGCTGGTCGCGGTCTGGTTGGCGGGCAGGTTGTTGAAGGTCGAGCCCGGGTTGAAGCTGTAGGAACCGTCGGCGTTCAGGGTGAAGGTGCCGCCGTTGGAACCCGTGACAGCCGCGCCCACGCTGGCCGCCTGGCCGTTGACCTGCGAGACGGTCAGCGTGTCGCTATCCGGATCGGTGTCGTTTGCCAGCACGCCGTCTTGGGCGTTGACGTTCAGGCTCGCGCCCTGGTTGGTCGCACCGTCGTCGTCAACGGCAGTCGGGGCGGGGTTCTTGACGTCCCACGAGAAGTCTTGCGACACCGAGGCGCCGCTCTCGTCGGTGGCGGTGATGGTGATGGCGTAGACGCCTTGAGCACCACCTTGGGACGCCGAATTGTCCAGCGTGCCGGAGATGATGCCGGTGGTCGGGTCAATGCTCAGGCCCGGGGGCAGGCCGGTGGCCGAGTAGGTCAGCGTATCGCCGGTGTCGACATCAGAGAACTGCTTGGAGACATCGACCGGGGTGATGGCCTGGCCGTCATCGTTGGCCTGGTCGCCCAGCGTCACGCCCGGGGTCAGGATGGGGGTGTCGTTGGTGCCAGTGATGGTGACCGTCAGCGTTGCCGTCGACGTGCCGCCTTCGCCGTCAGAAACGGTGTAGGTGATCGAGCTGGTCGCGGTCTGGTTGGCGGGCAGGTTGTTGAAGGTCGAGCCCGGGTTGAAGCTGTAGGAACCGTCGGCGTTCAGGGTGAAGGTGCCGCCGTTGGAGCCGGCTACGGCCGCGCCCACGCTGGCCGCTTGGCCGTTGACCTGCGAGACGGTCAGCGTGTCGCTATCCGGATCGGTGTCGTTTGCCAGCACGCCGTCTTGGGCGTTGACGTTCAGGCTCGCGCCTTGATTCGTCGCACCGTCGTCGTCAACGGCGGTCGGGGCGGGGTTCTTGACGTCCCACGAGAAGTCTTGCGACACCGAGGCGCCGCTCTCGTCGGTGGCAGTGATGGTGATGGCGTAGACGCCTTGAGCACCACCTTGGGACGCCGAATTGTCCAGCGTGCCGGAGATGATGCCGGTGGTCGGATCAATGCTCAGGCCCGGGGGCAGGCCGGTGGCCGAGTAGGTCAGCGTATCGCCGGTGTCGACATCAGAGAACTGCTTGGAGACATCGACCGGGGTGATGGCCTGGCCGTCATCGTTGGCCTGGTCGCCCAGCGTCACGCCCGGGGTCAGGATGGGGGTGTCGTTGGTGCCGGTGATGGTGACCGTCAGCGTTGCCGTCGACGTGCCGCCTTCGCCGTCAGAGACGGTGTAGGTGATCGAGCTGGTCGCGGTCTGGTTGGCGGGCAGGTTGTTGAAGGTCGAACCCGGGTTGAAGCTGTAGGAACCGTCGGCGTTCAAGGTGAAGGTGCCGCCGTTGGAGCCGGCTACGGCCGCGCCCACGCTGGCCGCCTGGCCGTTGACCTGCGAGACGGTCAGCGTGTCGCTATCCGGATCGGTGTCGTTTGCCAGCACGCCGTCTTGGGCGTTGACGTTCAGGTTCGCGCCTTGATTCGTCGCACCGTCGTCGTCAACGGCAGTCGGGGCGGGGTTCTTGACGTCCCACGAGAAGTCTTGCGACACCGAGGCGCCGCTCTCGTCGGTGGCGGTGATGGTGATGGCGTAGACGCCTTGAGCGCCACCTTGGGACGCCGAATTGTCCAGCGTGCCGGAGATGATGCCGGTGGTCGGATCAATGCTCAGGCCCGGGGGCAAGCCGGTGGCCGAGTAGGTCAGCGTATCGCCGGTGTCGACATCAGAGAACTGCTTGGAGACGTCGACCGGGGTGATGGCCTGGCCGTCATCGTTGGTCTGGTCGCCCAGCGTCACGCCCGGGGTCAGGATGGGGGTGTCGTTGGTGCCGGTGATGGTGACCGTCAGCGTTGCCGTCGACGTGCCGCCTTCGCCGTCAGAGACGGTGTAGGTGATCGAGCTGGTCGCGGTCTGGTTGGCGGACAGGTTGTTGAAGGTCGAGCCCGGGTTGAAGCTGTAGGAACCGTCAGCGTTCAGGGTGAAGGTGCCGCCGTTGGACCCAGCGATAGCCGCGCCCACGCTGGCCGCTTGGCCGTTGACCTGCGAGACGGTCAGCGTGTCGCTATCCGGATCGGTGTCGTTTGCCAGCACGCCGTCTTGGGCGTTGACGTTCAGGCTCGCGCCCTGGTTGGTCGCACCGTCGTCGTCAACGGCGGTCGGGGCGGGGTTCTTCACGTCCCACGAGAAGTCTTGCGACACCGAGGCGCCGCTCTCGTCGGTGGCGGTGATGGTGATGGCGTAGACGCCTTGAGCGCCACCTTGGGACGCCGAATTGTCCAGCGTGCCGGAGATGATGCCGGTGGTCGGATCAATGCTCAGGCCCGGGGGCAGGCCGGTGGCCGAGTAGGTCAGCGTATCGCCGGTGTCGACATCAGAGAACTGCTTGGAGACATCGACGGGGGTGATGGCCTGGCCATCATCGTTGGTCTGGTCGCCCAGCGTCACGCCCGGGGTCAGGATGGGGGTGTCGTTGGTGCCGGTGATGGTGACCGTCAGCGTTGCCGTCGACGTGCCGCCTTCGCCGTCCGAGACGGTGTAGGTGATCGAGCTGGTCGCGGTCTGGTTGGCGGGCAGGTTGTTGAAGGTCGAACCCGGGTTGAAGCTGTAGGAACCGTCAGCGTTCAAGGTGAAGGTGCCGCCGTTGGAACCCGTGACAGCCGCGCCCACGCTGGCGGCTTGGCCGTTGACCTGCGAGACGGTCAGCGTGTCGCTATCCGGATCGGTGTCGTTTGCCAGCACGCCGTCTTGGGCGTTGACGTTCAGGCTCGCGCCCTGGTTGGTCGCACCGTCGTCGTCAACGGCAGTCGGGGCGGGGTTCTTGACGTCCCACGAGAAGTCTTGCGACACCGAGGCGCCGCTCTCGTCGGTGGCGGTGATGGTGATGGCGTAGACGCCTTGAGCACCACCTTGGGACGCCGAATTGTCCAGCGTGCCGGAGATGATGCCGGTGGTCGGATCAATGCTCAGGCCCGGGGGCAGGCCGGTGGCCGAGTAGGTCAGCGTATCGCCGGTGTCGACATCAGAGAACTGCTTGGAGACGTCGACCGGGGTGATGGCCTGTCCGTCATCGTTGGCCTGGTCGCCCAGCGTCACGCCCGGGGTCAGGATGGGGGTGTCGTTGGTGCCAGTGATGGTGACCGTCAGCGTTGCCGTCGACGTGCCGCCTTCGCCGTCCGAGACGGTGTAGGTGATCGAGCTGGTCGCGGTCTGGTTGGCGGGCAGGTTGTTGAAGGTCGAACCCGGGTTGAAGCTGTAGGAACCGTCAGCGTTCAGGGTGAAGGTGCCGCCGTTGGAACCCGTGACAGCCGCGCCCACGCTGGCCGCCTGGCCGTTGACCTGCGAGACGGTCAGCGTGTCGCTATCCGGATCGGTGTCGTTTGCCAGCACGCCGTCTTGGGCGTTGACGTTCAGGCTCGCGCCCTGGTTGGTCGCACCGTCGTCGTCAACGGCAGTCGGGGCGGGGTTCTTGACGTCCCACGAGAAGTCTTGCGACACCGAGGCGCCGCTCTCGTCGGTGGCGGTGATGGTGATGGCGTAGACGCCTTGAGCACCACCTTGGGACGCCGAATTGTCCAGCGTGCCGGAGATGATGCCGGTGGCCGGATCAATGCTCAGGCCCGGGGGCAAGCCGGTGGCCGAGTAGGTCAGCGTATCGCCGGTGTCGACATCAGAGAACTGCTTGGAGACGTCGACGGGGGTGATGGCCTGGCCATCATCGTTGGCCTGGTCGCCCAGCGTCACGCCCGGGGTCAGGATGGGGGTGTCGTTGGTGCCGGTGATGGTGACCGTCAGCGTTGCAGTCCCCGTCGCGCCCTGGAAATCGGAAACCGTATAGGTAATCGAGGTGGTCGCAGTCTGGTTCGCGCCCAGGTTCTGGAAGGCGGTGCCCGGATTGAACGTATAGGTGCCGTCAACGTTCAGCGTAAAGGTGCCGCCGTTGGAACCCGCCACGGCCGTCCCCACGCCGGCGGTATTGCCGTTGACGTGCGAGACATGCAGGGCGTCGCCGTCCGGGTCCGAGTCGTTACCCAGCACGCCTTCGGTGCGGTGGTCTACGACCAGCGTGTTGTCCTGTCCGGTGGAACCCGTGTCGTCGGTGGCGATGGGTGCCGGGTTGCCGACGTTCCACACGAAGGTCTGCGTCACCGAGACGCCTGACTCGTCGGTGGCCGTCACGGTAATGAGGTACTCGCCCTTCACGCCCGTGTTGGTGTGATCGGATGCCCAGTTGGCAAACTGCCCGGTGAACGTGCCGGTAGCCGTGTCAAACGTCAGCCCGCCGGGTACGTAGTCGACCGAATAGGTCAACACGTCGCCGCTGTCCACGTCCTTGAAGAAGCCGGCCAGGTTGTAGTCGACGGTATCGCCGTCCATGTTGCTCTGGTTGTCCAGGGCAACTGCGGTGGGTGCGTCGTTCGTGCCGGTGATTTCTACCGTGAGGGTAGCGGTGCTGGTGCCGCCTTCGCCGTCCGAGACGGTGTAGGTGATCGTGCTGGTCGTTTTCTCGCCAACGGGCAGGCTCTGGAAGGCCGAACCGGGGTTGAAGCTGTAGGAACCGTCGGCGTTCAGGGTGAACGTGCCGCCGTTGGAGCCGGCTACGGCCGCACCCACGTTGGTTGCCTGGCCGTTGACCTGCGAGACGGTCAGCGTGTCGCCGTCGGGATCGGTGTCATTCGCCAGCACACCGTTCTGGGCATCCACGCTGAGGGTGGAGTCTTCGTCGGTCGCGCCGCTGTCGTTAGCGGCCGTCGGCGCGGGGTTCTTGACGTCCCACGAGAAGTCTTGCGAGACGGACGTGCCGCTCTTGTCGGTGGCGGTGATGGTGATGGCGTAGACGCCTTGAGCACCACCTTGGGACGCCGAATTGTCCAGCGTGCCGGAGATGATGCCGGTGGTCGGATCAATGCTCAGGCCCGGGGGCAGGCCGGTGGCCGAATAGGTCAGCGTATCGCCGGTGTCGACATCAGAGAATTGCTTGGAGACATCGACCGGCGTGATGGCCTGGCCGTCGTCGCTGGCCTGGTCACCCAGCGTCACGCCCGGAGTCAGGATGGGAGTGTCGTTCGTGCCGGTGATTTCCACCGTGAGGGTAGCGGTGCTGGTGCCGCCTTCGCCGTCCGAGACGGTGTAGGTGATCGTGCTGGTCGTTTTCTCGCCAACGGGCAGGCTCTGGAAGGCCGAACCGGGGTTGAAACTGTAGGAACCGTCAGCGTTCAGGGTGAAGGTGCCGCCGTTGGAGCCGGCTACGGCCGCGCCCACGTTGGTAGCCTGGCCGTTGACCTGCGAGACGGTCAGCGTGTCGCCGTCGGGATCGGTGTCATTCGCCAGCACGCCATTCTGGGCGTCAACGCTCAGGCTGGTGTCTTCGTCCGTGGCGCTGCTGTCGTCAGCGGCGGTTGGGGCGGGATTGGTGACGTCCCATGCGAACGCTTGCGAGGTCGAGGCGCCGGACGGATCCGTCGCGGTAACGGTTACCGTGTAGACGCCGTTGGCGCCACCCTGCGAGGCGGAATGATCGATCGTGCCGGTGATGATGCCGGTGTCCGGATCGATGGACAGACCCGGCGGCAGGCCGGTGGCGCTGAACGTCAGTTTGTCGCTGGTGTCGGCATCCGAGAAGCGGTCCGAAACGTCGTAGCGGATGTCCGTCTGGGCATCGATGCCGGATTGGTCGGACAGTGCGGATGACACGGGACCATCGTTGGTGCCGGTTACCGTGACGATGACGGTCGCCGTGGAGGTCGCCCCGCTGGGGTCCGTGATGGTGTACGAGATGGTGCTGGTGGCCGTTTCGCCGACGGCCAGGTAGTCGTATTGGCCGCCCGGCGTGAACACATAGCTGCCGTCGGGTTGGACGACGAAGGTGCCGCCTGTGGAGCCCAGCACGCTGATGCCGCCCGGAATCATCGGTCGGCCATTGATTGACGTGATCGCGAGCGGGTCGCCGTCGGGATCGGAGTCATTGCTGAGCAGGTTGCCACGGACTTGGGCGTTCTGGTCGCCGCTGCTGGCGTCATTCAACGCATTCGGTGCGTTGTTGGCGACGGTGGGCGGGACTACGGCCGCATCGCCATCATCGCCAGTCGCGCCCGCGCCCGCCGCGCGGGACACGGTATCGTCGCCCTGGGCCGGGTTCGGGTAGGCCAGATCCAGCGGCGAGGTCGTTTCCAGAATCCGGGCCAGGCGAACAAAACTGCTGCCGCCGGCATCACCACCGCCCGCCACGATGGCGGCGGTGGGGTCCAGTTCGTCAAACGGGTCGCGGCCGGCTTGCAGGGCGGCCAACAGGCGATCGGAGTCGGTGCCGGTGGGCGGGGCCACCGCGGCTTCGCTCGCATCGGCCAACGGGCCAGCCAGGTCGTCCGTCATGGCAACTTCACGGGCTTCGCCGATGACGATCGGCATGCCGTTTTCAACCTGAAGGGAAACCGTGGCGCCCGAGGCCGTGACGATGTCGCTGCCGGCGGGGACTTTGCTGCCTTGATGCAATTCGGTCAGGGAACCGTCGCTATTGCGTATCCACGCGCGACCGGAGATTTCGTTGACGACTGCGGGAGAAGAGTTGGCCATGTGGGTTCCGTTTCAGGGAGTTATCCAAGATGGCCAGATACTAAACAGCGCTGGGCGGGCGCGATATTGTCCTCAAGGACAGGTTCAGGAAGGTATTTTGCTGCGCGCGTCGGCCGGCGCCGAAATGCCGTGGACCAGCAGGGCCAGCTGAAGGCGGTCGGACACATTCAGCTTCTCGAAAACGGCGGACAGATGGGCCTTGACCGTGCGTTCGGTAATGCCCAGCGCATCGGCGATCTGCGCATTGGCCTGGCCGCTGGCGGCGTACCGGGCAACGGTGGTCTCGCGTTCGGTCAAGACCCCATCGTCCCAGGCATGCGAGTCCTGGGCGCGTTCGGTCACCAGCTTGAGCAGGCGCGCCACCAATGAGCGGCCCATCCAGATGCCGCCTGACAAAACCACTTCAAGGGCTTGCGACAGGGCAGCGGCGGGCGCATAGCTGTGACAGTAGCCGTGGGCGCCGGCCCCCAGCGCCTGTGTGCCTTGTTCGTCGTTGGGGCTGGGGCTTGCCACCACCAGGTGCAGGCCGGCCAGGGCTGGCGCCCAGGAAGGATCCTGCCAGGACGGCAGGCGCGGCACGCCGGTATCCAGCACGGCCAGCGTGCGGCCTTGCTCGCGCCAGCGTTGCAGGTCGGCCAGGCCACGACCGCGGGCAGCCAGCCAGCGCGAGGAATCCAGCGCGCGCCAGTGCTGCCAGAGCAGGTCGTCGTGCGTAATCAACAGGACGGGAACGGGTTTCATAAAGCCTTCCAGCTCTCCTTTAACGTTCGGTGAAGGCGTTTGCCTTGGCACGCAGAATCGGCTTGAGCAGGTACTGCAGCACGGTGCGCTTACCCGTCAGGATATGAACCTCGGCCACCATCCCGGGGATGATGGGCAATAGCTTGTCGCCCACGGTGCTGCGATCGGTGCGGACCCGCACCACGTAATAGGAATTGCCTTTCTCGTCCGTCACGGTATCCGCGCCGATCTGTTCGATCTTGCCTTCCAGACCGCCGTAGATCGAGAAGTCGTAGGCGGTGAACTTCACTTCCGCCTTCTGGTCAGCGTGCAGGAAACCGATGTCGCGCGGCTGGATGCGGACCTCCAGCAGCAAGGTGTCGTCCTTGGGTACGATCTCGATGATGTCCTTGCCGGGCTGCACCACGCCGCCCACCGTGTTGTTGAACAGCGTCTTGATCGTGCCGGCCAGGGGCGCGCGCACTTCCGCCAGCTTCACGCGGTCGGCCAGCGCAAGCTTGCCCTGGCGCAGGGTGGCCAGCTTGGTGTTGGTTTCCGACAGCTCGCTGCGTGCCTGGTTGCGGATATTGAGTTCGGATTCCTGAATCTTGCTTTGCGCTTCCTTGATGGATGCCTGGAAGCGGTCGATCTGCGCTTCGGCGCCTTTCTGTTCGCCGCAATACCGCGCCACATCGCGCTGCAAACGCAGCAGGTCCACTTCAGACACGGCGCCGCTCTTGAGCAGCGGCCGCGTCACCTGCAGTTCCCGCGACGTCAGGCTGCAACTGGCGGATGCCTGGTCGCGTTTGGCGATCGTTTCGCGCAAGTCTTCTTCGCGCTGGTTGAGCTGTTCGCGGGCCACATTGACGGTGGCGTTCAGCTCGGTGTTGCGCGCCAGGTAGGCGTTGCGTTCCATTTCGGCCAGGCCGGGGGCTTGCTTGAGCACTTCTTCCGGGGCAACGAAGGGTTCCCCGGTAGCCAGCGCTTTCAGGCGGGCGGACTTGGCCAGCAACGAAAGATATTCGGCGTTGTTTTCGCCGAGCGAGGACGCAAAGCGCGTGGAATCTATCTTCAGCAGCGTCTGGCCTGCTTGCACTTCCTGGCCGGGACGGACCAGGATTTCCTCGACGATGCCGCCGTCCAGGCTTTGAATGATCTGCACCTGGCGCGATGGCACTACCTTGCCTTCGCCCCGGACCACTTCGTCGATACTGCCGGTGGCCGCCCAGACGATCAACAGAAAGGTCGCCAGCAGCGCCACCCACAGCAACACGCGTGACCCGCGCGCCTGGGATTCGTGGATCACCCATTCGGCGTTGCCCACGTAGTCGGAACGCTTTTCCCGCTTGCCGTTGTCGGCGCCGTCCAGCAGCCGATCGAAGAAGAATACGAATATGTTGCGCAACTTGCGCCCCAAGCCGCCTAACAGGCCGGGCTTGGTTGCTCCTGGGTTGTTCTGCATGGCGCCCTTAACTCCCGCGTCCAACGCGTCCTTGACGCAAGGCCTCGACAACTTGCTCCTTGGGACCATCCGCCACAATATGGCCGTTGTCGATCACGATCAGGCGATCAACCAAGTCCAGCAGCGCGGTGCGGTGTGTGACCAACAGGATGGTCTTGGTGGCGCTGGCCTCGCCCAGTCGCTTGCGCAATTGGGCTTCGCTCTGGTGGTCCATGTTGCTGCTGGGCTCGTCCAGCAGCAGGATCGGCGGGTCGTTGATCAAGGCGCGGGCTACCGCGACGGACTGGCGCTGGCCGCCCGACAGCGATTCGCCGCGTTCGCCAATCACCATGTCAAAACCGTTGGGGTGCAGGTTGGCAAAGTCGGAAACGCCGGCCAGGTTCGCGGCCGCCAGGATGCTGGCGTCGTCGGCATAGGGCGCGCCCATGGCCAGGTTGTGCTTCAGGCTGCCGTAGAACAGCGTGGGATCTTGCGGCACATGGCCGATGGCGCGGCGCACGTCGGCCGGATCAATCTGGCGCACGTCCACGCCGTCCAGCAGCACGGCGCCTTCGGTGGGCTGATACAGCGCCAACGCCAACTTTTCCAACGTGGTCTTGCCTGAACCGATACGGCCGATGATGCCGACCTTTTCGCCAGGCTTGAGCTTGAACGACACCTTTTTCAGTACCGGCTGGGTGCTGCCGGGGTAGGTGAACGTGACGTCACGGAATTCCAGGCCGCCGTGGAAGACGGGGCGATGCAGGAACTCGGCTTCGGCCGGGCGCTCGATCGGCAGCTTCATGTAGTTGTCGATCGAACCCAGTGACGTGCGGGCGTTCTGGTACTGCATCAACAGGCCGGCCACCTGGCCCAGTGGCGCCAGGCAGCGGCTGGCGATCATGGATGCGGCGATGATGCCGCCCATGGACATGGCGGATTCCTGTGCTTGGTAAACGCCGATGATCACAACGGCGATCGACACCATTTGCTGGACAGCCTGCACAAAGCCCACGGTGGACGACGAGATCAGCTTGAGCTTGCCGCTGGTTTGTGCGATGAACTCCGTGGCGCGTTCCCAGTTGCGCTGGACGGCGCCTTGCGCGTTCAGCGTTTTGACGGCTTCCAGTCCGGTCAGCGCTTCCACCAGCGTTGCGTTGCGCTGCGAACTGGCCTGGAAGCTGGCCATGGTCAGGGCCTCCATGCGGGCTTGCGCGGCAAAAGACACCAGCAGAATCAAGACGATGGCAACCAGCGGCGGCAGGATCATCCAGGGTGAGATCCAGACCAGCGCGGCCAGGAACAGCAGGATGAAGGGCAGGTCGACAAGCGTGGTGATGGTGGCGGATGCGATGAAGTCGCGGATGGATTCGAATGAACGCAGGTTGGCCGCGAAAGACCCCACCGACACCGGGCGGCCCTCCAGGCGCAGGTCCAGCACGCGCTCCATGATTTGCGCGGACAGGCGCACGTCGACCCGCTTGCTGGCGCTGTCCACTACGTGCGAGCGCGCCGTGGACAGGATCATGTTGAAGATGACCACCAGCGTGATGCCGATGGCCAGTACCCAGAGCGTTTCAACGGCGTTGTTGGGCACCACGCGGTCGTACACGTTCATCGTGAACAAGGGCATGGCCATGGCGAAGATGTTGATCAGCAGCGCGGCGACCAAGGCGTCGCGGTACAGGCGCCGGTTTTCCATGATGGCGGCCCAGAACCAATGGCGCTCGCGCACTTTGGCGACTTCTGGCGCGCGGGCGTCGAAGCGGAACTGCGGACGCACGAAGCACACCAGGCCGGTGTATTGCGCGGCCAGGTCCTCGGGCGTCATTTCGACCGAACTGCCGCCAAGTTCAGGGTGGCTGACCAGATACTTGCCGTCGTCTTTCTTCAGCAGCAGGCAGGCGCGCTCGCCGTGCAGCAACAGGATGGCGGGCAACAGGTCTTGGGAAATGCCGTCCAGCGTGCGTTTGACGACGCGCGCGGAAAGTTGGGCGCGCGCCGCGGCGCGCGGAAGCAGGGCAGGGGTGAGGCGGTGCTCTTCCAGCGGCAGGCCGGAAGACAAGGCCTGGGCCGTGGCGGTCACGCCATGCAGGCGCGTGATTTCAACCAGGCAGTCCAGCAAGGGGTCGTCGTGCGCCGCGCGAGCGTCGGTGCGCCATTCCCGAGCCGCCGCTTCAGATAACTTGTCCATCATCGTCATCCAGGAGGTCCAGGTGTTCCGAGAGGCGCGCGCGTTGCTGCTTGCGCTGTGAAAGCTTTTGCTGTGCCTGTATAGGCAGGTCTGTCATGCGCAAGGTGCCATTGGCGATCAAGGCGTCGATCAGGTCTTCCAGAACGCGGACAAAGTCCGCGTCCAACTGCGAAAATTCGTTGCCCTGGGGCGTCATATGGCCTCCTTGCGTCCACCGCCATTAAGGCTTGGCGTTGGGTGCGTTCAGCGGCACGAGCGTGGGCGGCAGCGTGCCTTCGTTGTATTGAACGCGCACGGGAGCCAGGCGGGCAGAGTCCGGAACCGTCGAATTGCAAAGCTTGATCACTTCGTCGGTTACCTCCAGCTTGCCATTTTCCTCGGGCATCTCGTTGCGCGCGGGTTGCAGCGCCAGGGCGGGCAGCAACGTGTGCGACAGCGCCAGCCAGCGATACTGCGCAAGCTTGAGGTCATACAAGCCGTTGGTCAATGCGCGGCGTGACTCAAACAGCTCGTTTTCGGTGTCCAGCAAGTCCAGCAGCGAACGCTGGCCAATCTGGAATTGTTGGCGATAGGCGTCACGCACCTTGGTGGTGGCCACTTCGTGGTCACGCAGGAACGGCAGCTTCTCGCTCAGACTGGTGATGTTGTTCCAGGCCACGGCCAGGTCCTGCTGCACATTGCGGCAGGTGTAGTCGCGGATGTCGCGCGCGGCGTACGACTGCGCGGCCGTCTGGCGCACCCGGGCCGAGTCAGCGCCACCGCGGTACAGGTTGTAGCTCATCACGACCTGCACGCTGGAGCTTTGGATGTCGCGGTTTTCGGGTGTGGGGTCGTTCTGGTCACGGCCCGAGGACGCCACGAATTCAAACTTGGGCGAGAACGCGCCCTTGGACGACGCGACGCCCGCTTGCGCTGCCTGCAGCCCGGCCTGCTTGGACAGGAAGCTGGGGTTGCGGCGGAGGGACTCATTGAAATTGCCGGGTTTGACGGGCAGCTTGCTGGCGACGTCAGGCGGCGGCAGCATGGCTTCAGGCGGGAAGGCGCCGGTCACGCGCTGGAAGCGCTGTTGCACGTCCAGCAAATTTGCGGTTTCCGTCATCAGGTTTGTCTGAGCCAGGGACAAGCGGCCACCCGCCTGTTCCAGGTCGACCCGGCGGCCCACGCCCGATTCCGTCCGTTCGCCGATTTGCTTCAGCGTTTCTTCGTGCAGCGAGTAATTCTGGCGCGCCAACAGTTCCATGTCGCGATAGCGCTGCAGGTCAATGTAGGCCTGCACCGCCGCAAAGGCCGTGCTGTCGCTGGTGGCCAGCACGTCATAGAAGCGTGCCAGCTTGTCAAAGCCGGCCTGCTTGACGTCGTTGCTGGTGCGGAAGCCGTCGAAAATCAATTGGCGCAGTTCAACGTTGTAGCCGGGGCGGCTCCAACGCTGCGAACCCACGTCGGGCACGTTGCTGCGATATTCCCGGCCCACATAGCCCAGGGCGTTGATCTGCGGGAAGAACGCCGCACGGGCTACCGACTGGCCTTCCAAAGACGCTTGAAAGTCGTGGTACTTAGCCTGGATTTCGGGATTGCTGAGCAGGGTCTGCTCCACAATCTGATTCAGTGTCACTGCCGGGGTGCCTGCGGTGGGGATAGCGGCAGGCGTGGCTGCCGGCGCGGAAGTTTGGGCAAATGCAGCGGGAACAAAAGCCAGGGCAAGAATCGTAGTCGTGCGCTTGAGCAAAAACGAAGCCATAGTGATTATTCGCGAGTCAGGTTGGGAATGAATGGCCGCCATGTTGTATGTAAATGTCATGTTCGACTAGTCAAGATTTGTTAAGTCTGAATATTCAACAAATAGCGGGCCATAACGTATCGTCGCGCAACATCACCTAATTTGACTGAATTTGCACGAACTTCACAGGTTTGTTTTGCTATCGATTTTATTAATACGGTTTATTGCGTATTATTTCGAAAGCGATGTGTCCTGAGTGAAACGGGATTATATCGACTTGATAATTTTGTATCTATTTTATTTACATCTATTTTGTTGTTGATTAACTCAATGCTCGCTTTGGGCCTAGCCTTTTGGCGTGGCAAAACCGGGGCGCCGAGATACAACATGGTAGTGGTGGTACTAGTATTGGTGGTGTGCTTGTACTAGGTTTGGGCCGTGGGCATAATTCACCCATGCCGCAGTGGCCGGCGCGGAAAGCGTGTTGCTTTCAACCGCGCGAGGCTCAAGCCGGATTGTCTATTTGCAGAGCGCATCCATGGCCCAAACCCTTTACGACAAACTCTGGGACGCCCACATCGTCCACCAGGAATCAGACGGCACCTGTCTGCTCTATATCGATCGCCACCTGGTGCATGAAGTCACCAGCCCCCAGGCGTTCGAAGGGCTTGCAATCGCCGGGCGCAAGCCGTGGCGCACCGGCGCCAATCTGGCGGTGGCGGATCATAACGTGCCAACGCTGAATCGAGCCCAAGGCATTGACGACCCCATTTCGCGCCTGCAAGTGGATACGCTGGACGCCAACTGCGATAAATACGGCATCACCGAATTCCGCATGAATGACCTGCGCCAAGGCATCGTGCACGTGATCGGGCCCGAGCAAGGCGCAACGCTGCCTGGCATGACGGTGGTCTGTGGTGATTCGCACACCAGCACGCACGGCGCGCTGGGCGCCTTGGCCTTCGGCATCGGTACGTCCGAGGTCGAGCACGTGCTGGCGACGCAGACGCTGCTGATGAAGAAAGCCAAGAGCATGCTGATCAAGGTCGACGGCGACTTGCCTTTCGGCTGTACGGCCAAGGACGTGGTCCTGCACATCATCGGCATCATCGGCACGGCGGGCGGCACGGGCCACGCCATTGAATTTGCCGGCAGCACGATCCGCGCCTTGTCGGTGGAAGGGCGCATGACGGTGTGCAACATGGCCATCGAAGCCGGCGCGCGTTCGGGCATGGTCGCGGTGGACGACAAGACCGTCGACTACTTCCGTGGCCGCCCCTTTGCGCCCACTGGCGTGGTGTGGGACCAGGCCGTCAAGTACTGGCGCACCCTGCACACCGATGACGGCGCCAAGTTCGACACGGTGGTGGAAGTGAACGCGCGCGACATCAAGCCGCAAGTCACCTGGGGCACGTCGCCTGAAATGGTGCTGCCGGTGGATTCCCGCGTGCCGGACCCCGACCGCGAAAAAGACGACGTGCGCCGCAGCGGCATGGAACGCGCCTTGCAATATATGGGCTTGAAGCCCAACACGCCCTTGACCGACATTCGCGTTGACCGCGTGTTCATCGGTTCGTGCACCAACTCGCGCATTGAAGACCTGCGCGCGGCGGCTGCCGTGGCGCGCGGCAAGCGTGTAGCGTCCAATGTGCGCCAGGCGATGGTGGTGCCGGGTTCCGGCCTGGTCAAGCAACAGGCCGAACGCGAAGGCCTGGACAAGATCTTCATCGAAGCCGGTTTTGAATGGCGCGAACCGGGCTGCTCGATGTGCCTGGCCATGAACGCCGACCGCCTTGAACCCGGCGAACGCTGTGCCTCCACGTCGAACCGTAACTTCGAAGGCCGGCAAGGGCAGGGCGGGCGTACCCACCTGGTCAGCCCCGCCATGGCCGCCGCCGCTGCCGTCGCCGGCCATTTCGTCGACGTCCGCACGTTCCGTTAAGCGATCACGCACCGAGTACCGACATCATGCAAGCATTTACCACTCACGAAGGCCTGGTGGCTCCGCTCGACCGCGAAAACGTCGACACGGACCTCATCATCCCCAAGCAGTTCCTCAAGTCGATCCAGCGCACGGGTTTCGGCCCCAACCTGTTCGATGAGCTTCGCTACCTGGACCACGGCGAGCCCGGCATGGACAACAGCAAGCGTCCGCTGAATCCGGACTTTGTGTTGAACCAGCCGCGCTATCAGGGCGCATCGATTTTGCTGGCGCGCAAGAATTTCGGCTGCGGCTCCAGCCGCGAGCATGCGCCCTGGGCGCTGACGCAGTTCGGTTTTCGCGCCATCATCGCGCCGTCGTATGCCGACATCTTCTTCAACAACAGCTTCAAGAATGGCCTGCTGCCGATCGTGCTGTCCGAATTGGAAGTGGCTCGCCTGTTCGACGAAGTCAAAGCCTTCCCGAACTACAAGTTGCAGATCGACCTGGACCGCCAGGTGGTGATTGCCGCGGACGGCCGCGCCATGGGCTTCGACATCGAACCCTTCCGCAAATACTGTTTGCTGAACGGCTTTGACGATATCGGCCTGACGCTTCGCCATTCCGACAAGATCCGCGCCTTCGAGGCCGAACGCCTGGCCCGCCACCCGTGGCTGGAAAGCCGTCCCATCGCCTGAACCCTATTCTGATCACAGGATCGCATTTAAATGACTCAAAACATTGCAGTCTTGCCGGGTGACGGCATCGGCCCGGAAATCGTTGAACAGGCCGTGCGCGTCCTGAAGGCGCTGGACGTTTCCTTCGACATCAAGCAGGCCCCCGTGGGCGGCGCCGCGTTCGACCAGTTCGAACACCCGCTGCCGCCGGCCACGCTGAACCTGGCCAAGGAATCGGACGCCATTCTGTTTGGCGCTGTGGGCGACTGGAAGTACGACAGCCTGCCGCGTGAATTTCGTCCGGAACAGGCCATTCTGGGCCTGCGCAAGGCGCTGGGCCTGTTCGCCAACCTGCGTCCCGCCATCTTGTATCCCGAGCTGGCCAGCGCCTCGTCGCTGAAGCCCGAGATCGTGTCCGGCCTGGATATCCTGATCATCCGCGAGCTGACCGGCGACATCTATTTCGGCACGCCGCGCGGCGTGCGCTCGTCGCCTGACGGCGTGTTCGCCGGCGAACGCGAAGGCTACGACACCATGCGCTACGCCGAATCCGAAGTGCGCCGCATTGCGCGCATCGGCTTCGAATCGGCCCGCAAGCGCAACAAGAAGCTGTGCAGCGTGGACAAGGCCAACGTGCTGGAAACCTCGCAGTTCTGGCGCGACATCGTCATCGAAGTGGCGCGCGAGTACCCGGACGTCGAGCTGTCGCACATGTATGTCGACAACGCCGCGATGCAGTTGGTGCGCAACCCGCGCCAGTTCGACGTGATCGTCACCGGCAACCTGTTCGGCGACATCCTGTCGGACGAAGCGGCCATGCTCACGGGTTCGATCGGCATGCTGCCGTCGGCATCCCTGAACGCGGGCGGCCAAGGCTTGTACGAACCCAGCCACGGTTCGGCCCCGGACATCGCGGGCCAGGGCATCGCCAACCCGCTGGCGACGATCTTGTCGGCCGCCATGTTGCTGCGCTATTCGTTGAACCTGGCCCCGCAAGCCGACCGTATTGAAGCCGCTGTGCGCCGTGTGCTGGCCGATGGCCTGCGCACCGCCGACATCTTCGAGCCGGGCACGACGAAAGTCAGCACGGCAGGCATGGGCGACGCAGTACTGAAAGCCCTGGCCTGATTGCCATGCAAGGGGGCAGCGCCCTTGCGGCGCGAGCCCCGCTTTTTGAAGGGCCGCCTGCAAAGCGGCCCTTTTTTCGGCCGTGTTGCGACAGCGCCGCGAACGGGGTTTTGGACGCTTTCGACCCCAATTATTTCTAGCTGCGCCGCAACATCCCTCCGTGCATTCTGATAAATTGTTGAATTGCACGCCTTTTTCACCTGGACCTTGTCTCCACCTTTATAGAGCGATTGAAATGAATCAAGCAGTAGGCCTTATCGGCTGGCGCGGAATGGTCGGCTCGGTGCTCATGCAACGCATGCGCGACGAGAACGACTTCGCACTGATCGAACCGGTGTTCTTTTCCACCAGCAACGCTGGCGGCGCCGCGCCCACGTGGGCCGAAGGCGCGGGCCCGTTGCAAAACGCCTACGACATTGATGCTCTGAAAAAACTGCCGATCATCGTGACGGCACAAGGCGGCGACTACACGTCCGAGGTCTACCCGAAGCTGCGCGGCGCCGGCTGGAACGGCATCTGGATCGATGCGGCCAGCACGCTGCGCATGGCCGATGACGCCATCATCGTGCTGGACCCGGTCAATCGCCCGGTCATCGACGCAGCGCTCAAGCGCGGCGTGCGCAACTTCATCGGCGGCAACTGCACGGTCAGCTGCATGCTGATGGGCCTGGCCGGCTTGTTCAACAACGACCTGGTGGAATGGATGAGCTCCATGACGTACCAGGCCGCTTCGGGCGGCGGCGCGCAGCACATGCGCGAACTGCTGACCCAGTTCGGCGAGATCAACCAGGCGGTCAAGCCCCTGTTGGACGATCCCGCGTCGGCCATCCTGGAGATCGACCGTGGCGTGTTGGCCAAGCAGAAAGATGCCGCGCTGCCCCATGAACACTTCGGCGTGCCGCTGGGCGGCAACCTGATTCCCTGGATCGACAAGGACCTGGGCGACGGGATGTCGAAGGAAGAGTGGAAGGCCGAAGTCGAAACCAACAAGATCCTGGGCCGTGGCGCCGCGTTTGGTACGCCCGCCACGCCGATCGACGGCTTGTGCGTGCGTATCGGCGCCATGCGCTGCCACAGCCAGGCGCTGACCATCAAGCTCAAGCGCGATGTGCCGCTGGACGAGATCGAAGCCTTGATCGCGCAGGGCACGCAATGGGCCAAGGTGGTGCCGAACACCAAGGAAGCCACTGTTTCCGCGCTGACCCCGGTGGCTGTCACCGGCACGCTGGACATTCCGGTTGGCCGTCTGCGCAAGCTGTCGATGGGTTCGCAGTACCTGGGCGCTTTCACGGTGGGCGACCAACTGCTGTGGGGCGCCGCCGAGCCGCTGCGCCGCATGCTGCGCATCGCGCTGGCCGAAGCCTGATATCTCGCGTCGGGCGCCTTGCAACGGCGCCTGGCAGGTCGTCAAGACAAGCAGGGGCACCTTCGGGTGCCCTTGATGTTTGCGCAATCGCGGGGAGGGTGTGGTGGATGTGCCCGAGAGCCAACGCCGATGCGCCTTTCAGGTTTGTGAAATGGGCGTCATCCATTACACTTTTCCCGTGAATTGAGGCCTGTTCCCGCCTATCTGCCGCGAGACCAGCGCTAGCCCGTAATTCGACTACAAGAACGGAATTCCAGCTTATGACCCAGCGTTCGCGCCATGTGAAGCATGCCCGCCGTTTAAAAGCCCTTCAATGGGCAATCGCTTTGGCGATAGGGTCGAGCATGTGCAGTTCGGCGCTGGCCATGCGGGTCGGGCATTCCCGCGTGGTGTCGGTGCCGGGTGCGCCGTTGCAGGCGGTCGTGGGGTTGCAGGAACTGACGCCTGATGAAGTGTCGTCCCTGAAGGTGTCGGTGGCCGATGAAGCCGCTTGGCAGCGCGCCGGCCTGAAGCCGCCGGTGCCGTTGGCCAGCATGGTGGTCCGTGTTGAAGATGGCATGGACAGCACGCGCAAGAACCTTCGCGTTCGGGGCACGCAGCCTCCCGCAAGCGGCGCGGTCGACCTGTTGTTGGATATCAGTTCAAGTTCGGGGCAGCGTCAGGTGCAGGTCAGCATCCTGGTGCCCCTGCGCGGTACCGGCGCCGACGTAACGCCAGCAGCGGTGGGCGGCACGGCGCGCGCGACGGCGGCAACTGTCAATGTGAGGCGTGGCGATCATCTGTTCGCGATCGCGCAACGCAACGCAGTGCCGAACGCCTCGGTTTATCAGATGCTGGTGGCCTTGTGGCGCGCCAATCCTGAAGCGTTCATTCAGAACAACATGAACCTGGTGCGCGCTGGCCAGACCTTGAAGATCCCCGATGCGGCAACGGTCAGGGCGATCGACCCGGCCGAGGCGCGTCGCATCTTCAATGAGCATGCCGAAGCCTTTGCCAGGTATCGCGGTCGAATCGGCGCAGCCGCCAGCGCGAACCCATCGGTGGTGAAGGGGCAGGACGCGGCGTCGGGCACCGTCGCGCAACCGGGCGACACCGGCGTGGCCACTGCCGCGCCTCCTCAAGACCGCGTGCGCCTGTCCACGGGCCTGGCATCGGACAGCGCTGCCGCGCAAGCCGAGGCGCAGGCGGATGCCAGGACATCGAATGAACGCGCGATGAAAGACGTGGAAGGGCGCGTGAATCAGTTGCAAAGCAATGTTGATGAGTTGAACAAGGCCGTGGCGCAGCAAGGCGCTGCCGGAACCAGTGGCACGGGAGCGTCGGGCGCATCGGGAGCAGCAGGCGCATCGGGAGCAGCAGGCGCATCGGGTGCCGCAGGCACACCGGGTGCGGCAGGCACACCGGGTGCAGCAGGCACTTCGAGTGCAGCAGGTACACCGGGTGCAACAGGCACATCGGGCGCAACAGGCACATCGGGTGCAGCAGGCACTTCGGGTGCAGCAGGCACACCAGGTGCAGCAGGCACGCCGAGTGCAACAACTTCATCGGGTGTCTCAGGGGCGCCTGATGCGGCTGGGGCTTCCAATTCGGCCTCTACGGATAACGCTGTTGGCGGCACACCCGCCAACAATACAAAGGACCTAACGACAAGTATGCCCAGTTGGCTGGCTGACAACCTTCTCGTCATCGTTACCGCCTTGCTGGCGCTGATTGCATTCATCATTGCGTGGCTGCTGCGCCGAGCCGGTGCGCGCCGCGATGACGACGACGAAGATACGTACGCTTATAACGAGCCCGCGCTGGACACGGCAGCGCTGAACCGCAAGCTCGATACGATCAATCTCGACCTGGACGAACCGCCCACGGACGAACCGCGCCGAGTCAGCGGACCTCGGGTTTGAAAGATGTCTAGAGTTGCATTGGGGCTGGCGTACGACGGCTCCGCTTGGCAGGGTTGGCAGACACAGCCGCATCGGCAGACGGTGCAGGACACACTGGAGTCTGCCTTGGCAAGATTCTGTGGTGTCAAGGAAGCGGTGCCCACCATATGTGCCGGCCGCACCGATACCGGGGTGCACGGCGCGATGCAGGTGGTCCATCTGGACACGGCGTTGGACCGGCGCATGGAATCCTGGGTGCGCGGTGTGAATGCCTTTCTACCGCCCAGTGTGTCAGTGCAGTGGGCGCAGGAAGTGTCAGACGAGTTTCATGCGCGTTTCTCCGCGCGTGCCCGCACCTATGTGTATCTGCTGTGGCGTGGCCGCGTGCGGCCAGCCCTGTGGGCGGGACGGGCGGGCTGGTGTTTTCAACCGCTGGACGTGGACGCCATGCGCGCCGCCGCGCAGGCCTTGGTCGGCGAACACGACTTTTCAAGCTTTCGTTCGTCGCAATGCCAAGCCAAGCATCCGGTGCGGCACATGCACCGGCTTGACATCGCGGAGCGCGGGCCGTTTCTGGTCTTCACGTTGAAGGCCAATGCGTTCCTGCATCACATGGTGCGCAACATCATGGGCGCGCTGCTCCAGGTGGGGCAGGGCAGGGAATCCGTAGCGTGGATGGCGCAGTTGCTGTCCTGGCGAGATCGCACGCAAGGCGCGCCCACCTTTTCGCCGGACGGGCTGTACTTGTCCGCGATTGAGTATCCGGCGGAGTTTGGCTTGCAAGAGCTTGATGGCGGTGCGCTGTTGTTGTCGCCATTCACGCAGTCATATTAAAGACGTTGTCGTCGACAGCGCCTTCATCGCGCTTATCAGAGGGGGTTTCGCCATGCAACGCCGCGCGTTTTTGAAGCACGCCGCCCTGGGAGCCGCCGGTAGCGCCACGATCGCAGCACCGGCCTTCGCGCAAGAGGCGCCGACGATAGCATGGCGGCTGGCATCCAGTTTTCCGAACGAATCGCCCACGCTGTTCGCGGGCGCTGAAGACGTTGCGCGTTATGTCGCCGAGGTCACCGACGGCCGCTTCACCATCGAGATTTTTCCGGCGGGAGACCTTGTTCAACCGGGCCAGGTGCTTGAAGCCGTACAGCATCGCGTGGTGGACTGCGGCCATACGGCGTCGACCCGTTACTTTGACGTCGATCCCGCGCTTAGCTTTGATGCCGGCGTTCCCTTCGGCTTGAACACGCGGCAGATGAATGCCTGGATGAGCGAGGGCGAAGGCCTGGCGCTGACGCGGGTGTTGTTCGATAAGTACAACATCATGAACTTCCCCTGCGGCTACACGGGCGCACAGATGGGTGGGTGGTTTCGCGGCGAGATCAAAACCGCGGACGATCTGCGCGGCCTGAAGGTGAAGGCGGGCGGCTTCGCGCGCCATGTCCTGTCGCGTCTGGGTGCCACGCCGGTGGATGTGCCAGTGGCGGAATTCTACGCGGCCTTGGAGCAGGGCACGGTCGACGCGGTGGCCTGGATTGGGCCGTACGACGATGAGAATCTGGCGCTCTATAAAGTGGCGCGCAATTATTATTTTCCGGGCTGGTGGGCCGGTACCTTGCAGCTATCGCTGTACGTGAACCAGAGCGCCTACGACGAACTTCCCAAGCCTTTCCAGTCGGCCCTGGCATTGGCGTGCCGCATGGCAACCGCCAACATGATCGCCAAGTACGACGCCGGCAATCCGGACGCGCTGCGAAGGCTGGTGTCCAAGGGGGCTCAGTTGAAGGCGTTTCCCAAGCCGGTGCTGCAAGCATGCTATGAAGCGTCGATGGCGGCTTATAAGGACTTGAGCGCCAAGGATCCCATGTTCAAAAAGCTTTACGACAGCATGACCGCCTTCCGCAACAAGGAGGTGCCGTGGTTTCGCGTCGCCGAGGGCAGCTTTGATTCCCTGATCTCCACATTGGGCCAGCCCGGCGCCTGAATGCCGCTGGCGCACCCGATATACTGATACACCGCTTCCCGTTGGGCGACAGGTAAGAACGTCATGCGCACACGCATAAAAATCTGCGGATTGACCCGCGAACAAGACATCGAGGCGGCCGTTGCTGCCGGCGTCGATGCGATCGGTTTCGTCTTCTATCCCAAGAGCAAACGTTGCCTTACGCCGACGCGCGCCGCGCAGTTGCGCCGCACGGTACCGGCCTTTGTGGACGTCGTGGCATTGTTCGTGAACCCGGATCCGTCCGAGGTACAAGCCGTGCTGGACGAAGTAGAGCCGGAATTGCTGCAGTTCCACGGCGACGAGTCACCGCAGGATTGCGGCCGTTATAGCCATCGTTTTCTGCGTGCCTTCCGCGCGGGCGCGCCGGGCCTGGACACGGCGGAAAACCTGGCCACGTACTGCCGGGCTTTCGGCGAAGCGGCGGGCTGGCTGTTCGACAGCTACAGCGCCGGCTACGGTGGTAGCGGCCACGGCTTTGACTACAGCTTGCTGGACGAGGTGCGCGCGGATCCGGTGTCGCGTCCGTTGATCTTGTCGGGCGGTTTGAACGGCGATAACGTCGGCCAGGCGATCGAGCGTGTCAGGCCTTGGGGGGTCGATGTGAGCAGCGGCGTCGAGCTTGAGCAAGGAATAAAAAGTTCTGATAGAATCTCGGTCTTCGTTGATGCGGCACATGCTGCAGATGCGAAATTGAAGGGAATGTAGTGCGGTGATGTGGGCAGAAAAATGCTCACAGCTATGGCAGCGAAAGCTAGCGAAAGCAAAGCCATTACCACGCAACGAACGTAGCAAAAAATCGATTATGACGATTTGCACAGTTCAAAAAAGCACTATATAATTCTTCTTCTTTGCAGGCGGTTAGCTCAGTTGGTTAGAGCGCCACGTTGACATCGTGGAGGTCGTTGGTTCGAACCCAATACCGCCTACCAGAATACTTGCAAGAGGTGCCACGCACCGACATGAAAGCCGCATAAGTCTATGACTTTGCGGCTTTTTTGCATTCTGCCCGCCAACGCTCGGAGGGGGCGGACGCGTGACGCAGTCAGCGCCTGCATCAAGCAAGACCTGTTGCTGTGCATCAATTTTGCGCAAAAAGGACGGCGAGAAAAGTGGCCTTGATGGAATGATTGCCGCCGTCTGCGCTGATCGTAGAATCTCCTTAGTTCCTAAGGATGATTATGACGACAGGCCGTCTCCCAAGCCGGTATGGGTTGCTTTTGGTCCTTGTGCCAACTGTGGTGCTCACCGTGCTTTGTGGGGCAATCGGCTATTCGCTTGAAGCTTCGCACGCGGACGAGATCGTTGATCACAATAATGACCATCTACTTCGACGTTCGCTCGACATTGCCAATGAGCAAATCGCCACGATTATTGAGCTGAGCGCTCCGGCGGAATCATGTTCGGACGAGGACCTTGCCCGGATGAGGACGCGCCTCTTTAAGTCTAGGTATGCCGGCGACATCGCTCGGATTTCCGATGGGGCATTGAGATGCTCGGCCGTGTGGGGACGCTGGAAGGAACCGTATGCGCTTCCTCCTGGCGGGAAGCGCGTGCGCTACGGCATCACCCTGTGGAGAAATCTGACAAACCCGGTTCAGCCATCGTTCATTGGCGGGTTAGCCGCAAATGACCGCGTGGCGGTATTTATTATCCCTAATGCACTTGGCGAGGTGGAAGAGCACTCTGGCCGTTTGTGGGGACGGGCATTTTCAAGAGACGGAAGCACAATCCAGGAATTCGGTTCTCAGCCACATGCGACGAAAGACTCGGGTGTTAAGGGGCGGCTAGAGAGCTGGCTTGGGATAATTCGGCATGGGGCCACGTGTTCGTCGGCGGGTGAACCCGACGTCTGTGTTGAGTCGTTTACCAGGGTGAATGCGCGCGTTTCCGTCCTGGTGTCAGCCCTGATCGGGATAGTACTGGGCGCGGCCAGTGGCATAGCGCTGTTCCTCTGGTGGCGAGGCTCAAACGGTTTGCGAGTGAGTATGGCCCGGGCTCTACGTCAAGAGAAAATACACGTTCGCTATCAGCCCCTTTGTTCTCTAGCAACAGGCGAAATGGTTGGCGCTGAAGCGCTTGCCCGCTGGACGCACGATGAAGTGGGGCCTATTCCTCCGGACACGTTTATTCCGTGGGTTGAGTCGATGGGACTCCGTCGACTTTTCACGAGATACATCATCCGCAATGCGATTGACGGCGTGCGGGAACGCTTGACCGCCGCACAGCCATTCTATTTGAGTGTCAATGTCTTTCCCGCAGATTTGGAAGACGACTTGTTCCTTGAATTTCTCGTTCATTGTGTAGCAGAGCGTGGAGTCTCGCCCGCGCGGATTGTGCTTGAAGTGACAGAGTCTGCTAGGTTCTCAACCACCTCACCGGCAGAACTGTTCAAGCGCTATCGCAAAGCGGGCTTCAGAGTCTTCCTGGACGATTTTGGCGTGGGGTATTCCAACCTTGGGAACGTCCTCCAATGGGACGTCAGCGGGATCAAGTTGGACAGAATTTTTGTCAGGTCAATTGGAGACGTTTCCAGCGCCACTCCGGTATTGGATCAAGTAATCGAAATGGCCAATCAACTGGACATTCAACTCGTCGTGGAAGGCATAGAAATGCGCAGGCAGGTTGACTACATACTAGAACGTGCGCCGCAGGCCGTAGGCCAGGGTTGGTTTTTTGGAAAACCAGTCCCGGCCAGCGAGCTGGACGAAGTGGTGATCGGCGCGGACCCGCACATGGAAGTGCGCTCCTCGTCTGCTGGTTGACGACGGCCCTTGGTGTTCGCAATGGTTCTAGAGCCCTGCAAAGCCGCGTAAATCTTAGACTTCGCGGCTTTTTGTTTTCAGCTTCTGCTCTGCATGCCGGCTGTTGCGTGGGTGCCTACGCCTGCGATCCGCGTCAATCAAAAACGTCAAAAAGCACATCGGCGACCACGGCGGTCGCGACTGCCACGAGGATCAGATCGGATCCTGCGACTCGCCATTCGTAGCCAGGATAGGCGGGCAGGCGAGCCAGCATCGGACCCGGGACCATCTTCTTTGCAATGCCCGGAGGCAGAGGCTTGCCGCGCGCCAGATTCTTACGGACGCCAGGCGGTAATGCGCTGTAACCCGACAACCCATACTCGTCCGCGTAGCCTCTGGCGACCGAGATCGTGATGCCGGCGTGGCGCAGCGTCACGTTCGTGTCACCGGAATCGGCGGCTCCCCCTTTGGGCGAGCCGCCCTTATTGCCACTATTACCGTTGCCATTGCCTTTACCGTTGCCGTTGTTCTTATTGCCCTGGCCCTGGCCCGCGTTATCAGGTTTTCCTTTTCCTTCTGGCGGAGCGGCGACTGCGCTGCCACCCAAGTACAGACAACAGATCAGGGCAGCGGCATATTTCTTGATAGCGGGTGCATCCATGGATTGGCTCCTGGTCAGCCAAAAGTGGCAGTGAACCGATTCTAGGATGGTCGTAATCCTTTGGAGTAGGGGAGGAATTGATAAAGATGTAAGTGGAATTGGCTGCGGTGTTGATGCGAATTCATGGGGTTCCCGCTTCCTGCGTCGCACGGCCCGCTTGTTTGTTTTTCATCACCCCACGAATATTCAACGCGGCCAGCCCGACTTGAAGCGCGATCAGCGCAAACGCCCCATCGTGCATGCCCCATGCAATCCATAAGGCATTGCTAAATAGAAAGACCCAAAACCCCCATTGGCGTTTCGCTTTTCCTTGAGACGCCACGAGCCATGCGGCCGCCAGCGAGGTAAGCATCGCCGGCCATTGAAGAAAATCCCATAGTGCTTGCATGGTGCGGCTCTCGTTCACGCTTGCTGCGTCAGCGCAGTTTCCTGACGACACGCGCCAGTTTTGAGATGCCGCCCGTGCCACTTGCGGCGCGGCCCATCAGCGCCGTGCCGGCAGCCGTCAGCACGGTGCGCTTGAACAGGGTTCGGCCCTTCAGGCCGGCCACCATCAGCAATGCGCCCAAGCCAAATACGATCACATGCTCGCCAGGAAAGTCGGGCCGCCTGGCGTCGATGTCTTTTAATTCGCGAAGTCGCGAGCGATGCCCGTGCTCGACAGGTTCCATTTCCACAACGTCGTCGGATTTCATGGTGCTCCCCCAAAAATAGAAACTGGCTCCCACTCAGCAAGTGACATGCCAGGCGCTGCGTGCGCCAGTCCCGCGCCATATCTGATAAGGTCCGGCGTATCTTCTCCACCGGCCACACTATGCATAACTCCATCAAGGCTCTACTGCTGGTTCCTTGCCTTTGGCTGGGCGCTTGCGCCGTCAAGCCGCCGCCCGCAACGCAAGCGCAGCCCCGCATCGACGAGCTGCCCATGTACGGTGGCATGGATCGATCGGCCGCCGCGGCACTTCAGGCCAGCGACAAAAAGCTGGTTGCGGACGCGGTTCAAGCGTTCGGCTCCGCCGACAAGGCCTCGCGGGCGTGGGTGGCCCAGGGATACCGCTTCTATCAAGCCGACCAACTGGGCATGGCGATGCGCCGTTTCAACCAGGCTTGGCTGTTGAATCCGGATAACTCCGAGGCCTATGCCGGCTTTGCCGCCGTGCTGCATGACCAGGGCAAGTTCTGCCAAGCGATGAGCATGATGGATTTGGCGATCAGCCATGATCCGCCCACCTTTCAGGGCATTTATGCGGACGCGGGACGCATCGCGGCCCGCTGCGCGGCGGAAGACAAGACGCTGCCCCCTGAAGCACGGGTGGCGGCAACCGCCCGTTCCGACGAGTGGTACCGCAAAGGCGAGGCCGTCGAGCCGGATAAGGGGTATCTGTATTCGTCGTGGGCCACCGCCTATTACTGGCGGGGGCAATACGACCAAGCCTGGGCGATGGTGGTCAAGGCACGCGCGGCGGGCGGATCGCCCGGCCCGAAATTCATGGAAATGCTACGCGCCCAAATGCCGGAGCCACGCACATAGGCCGCCCATCATGGCGTTGAATACGGCTGCGCTGGCGGCATTTGCGATATTCTGCTGACCATCATGATCAAAGCTCTATGGTTGGCGTTGGGCTGCGTGATGCTGGCATTGGGCGTCATCGGCGCGTTTTTGCCGGTCATGCCGACGACGATTTTCCTGATTTTGGCGGTGGGCTGCTTTTCGCGCTCGTCTCCACGCCTGGAAAAATGGCTGCTGGATAGTCCGACTTACGGGCCGCCCCTGCGCATCTGGCGCGAACAGAAGGCCGTGTCGCGCAAGGGTAAGACGTACGCTTGTCTGGGCATGGCGCTGGGCTACGGCATTTTCTGGTGGAGCGCGCATCCGTCGTGGCCACTGGCGGCGGGCGTTGGCCTGTTCTTTCTGGCCAGCGCGGTGTATGTGCTGAGCCGCCCGGCACCCAGAACGACGGGTGCCAGCGCCAATGGCGAGCCGTCGCAACGCTAGAGGTTCCGCGCCGAAACGGCGCGGGGTATTCAGCCTGACGCGTTCAGTGTGAATGCCGGGGATCGCCCCGCGTTTCGATCACTTTCAGATATAGCGTTGCGGGCTCCAGGCAACCGCCGGTCGACAGTTGGCCGACCAGTTGCCGATAGAGTTCCTGCCAGGGCGTTTGCGGGGCCGGTGGCTGGTACGCCGGTTCCTGTTTCCGCCGTTCCATTTCCTCGTCATCCACCAGCGCCGTCACGCTGCGTTGGTTCAGGTCGACGCGGATCTTGTCGCCCGTGCGCAGCAGCGCCAAGCCCCCGCCCGCGGCGGCTTCCGGTGACATATTCAGGATGGACGGGCTGGCCGAGGTGCCGCTTTGCCGACCGTCGCCCAGGCAAGGCAGCGAGTCCACGCCGCGCTTGATCAGGTGCGAGGGCGGGGCCATGTTGACAACCTCCGCGCTGCCCGGATAGCCCACGGTGCCGGCGCCGCGTATCACCAGGATGCAGTGTTCGTCGATGTTCAGGGACGGGTCTTCGATGCGGGCGTGATAGTCCTCGGGGCCTTCGAACACGATGGCGCGCGCCTCGAAGGCGTTCTCCGATCCCGGCTCTGACAGATAGGTGCGGCGGAAGGCTTCGCCCACGACCGACATCTTGATGATGGCGCTGTCGAAGAAGTTGCCGGACAGCACGATGAAACCGGCACGGTGCTTGAGCGGCGCCTCGCAGGTGCGGATGACGTCGGCGTCGCGGGTCTTGGAGGCGGCGGCGATGTCGCCGATGGTTTTGCCGGACACGGTGGCGCAGTCTGCGTGCAGGCGGCCCGCGGCCAGCAGTTCGTGCATGACGGCGGGCACGCCGCCCGCCCGGTGGAAGCCTTCGCCCAGGTGTTCGCCGGCTGGCACGCAATTGACCAGCAGCGGCACGTCTTCGCCCAGCCGCTGCCAATCGTCCAGGCTAAGGTCGATGCCGGCGTGGCGGGCCATGGCGATCAAATGCGGCGGACAGTTGCTGGACGCGCCCAGCGCCGACGCCACGACGATGGCGTTTTCAAAGGCCTGCCGGGTCAGGATGTGCGACGGTCGCAGGTCTTCGCGCACCATGTCGCAAATGCGCATGCCGGTGGCGTAAGCCATCTGCGCGCGTTCGCGATAAGGCGCGGGAATGCTGGCGCAGGTGGGCAGCGACATGCCCAGCGCTTCCGCCAGCGAGTTCATGGACAGCGCCGTGCCCATGGTGTTGCAGTGCCCGACCGACGGCGACGATGCCGTGGCCAGCGTCATGAAGCCTTCGTAGTCCAGCTTGCCCGCCGCCATCAGGTTGCGCGCATGCCAGATGACGGTGCCAGACCCCACCCGCTGGCCGTCGTGCCAGCCGTCCAGCATCGGCCCGCCCGACAGCACGATGGCGGGCAGGTCAACCGTGGCGGCGGCCATCAGGCAAGCGGGGGTGGTTTTGTCGCAACCGGTGGTCAGCACCACGCCGTCCAGTGGATAGCCGTGCAAAATCTCCACCAGCCCCAGATAGGCCAGATTGCGGTCCAGCGCCGCGGTGGGCCGCCGGCCTTGTTCGGCCAGCGGATGCACCGGGAACTCCATCGGGATGCCGCCCGCGTCCCGGATACCCGCCTTGATGCGCTCGGCCAGCGCCAGGTGATGCCGGTTGCAGGGCGCCAGGTCGCTGCCGGTCTGGGCGATGCCGATGATCGGCCGCCCGGACTGCAGCTCTTGCCGCGTCAGGCCGTAGTTAAGATAGCGCTCGACGTAGATCGCCGTCATATCGGCGTGCGAGGGGTCGTCGAACCATTTCTGGCTGCGCAATTTGCGGGGTATCTGAGACATGGGTGACTCGCTTGCTTCGCGTGGGCGTCAGTGATGAGACGTCAGTAATCAAGGCCCGAACATCAGGCCTTGCAACATCAGGCCTTAATTACGCGCCTTCTGGATCTCGTCGTTCATTTGCTTGATGAGGTCGGGCCCCAGCTCCTGGGTGTATTTGTCGACCACCGGCTGAACCTTTTCGCGCATGCGCGCCACTTCCTCGGGGCTGACCGTGTTGATCTTCATGCCGGCCTTTTCAAGCGTCGCCATGGCCTTGGTCGAATCCGCGCGGCTGTCCTTGCGCTCGAAATCGCGCGAGGCCGCGGCCGCCTGCCGGATCAGCTTCTGTTCGTCAGGCGACAAGGTGTCCCACCATTTCTTCGAGGCCAGCACCACCCACGGCGTGTAGACGTGGCGCGTGATGGTCAGGAAGGGCTGCACTTCGTAGAACTTGCTGCTTTGGATGGTGGTGATGGGGTTTTCCTGGCCATCGACCGTGCGCGTTTCCAAGGCGGTGAACAGTTCCGAGAACGGCATCGGCACGGCGTTCGCGCCCAGCGTGTTGAAGACGCCCAACGCGATCTGGTTCTGCATGACCCGCAGCTTGATGCCTTGCATGTCTTCCGCGCGCACGATCGGATGCTTGGAATTGGTCATGTTGCGAAAGCCGTTTTCCCAATAGACCAGTCCCACCAGGCCCTTGGCTTCCAGCTTCTTCAGCAGGTCCTGGCCCACCTTGCCGTCCAGCACGGCGTCGGCTTCCTTTTCGCTGTTGAACAGGAAGGGCAGGTCAAACACGCCAAATTCCTTGACCATGCCTGCCAATGGCGCGGTGGAACCCACCATCATTTCCTGTGCGCCGCCAGCCAGGGCGCCCTGCATTTGTTCATCGGAACCCAGTGTTGCGGAACCAAAGGTCCTCATCTTCAGCTTGCCGTCGCTGACTTTTTCAAGCTCTTGCGCCAGGAAGCGCGCGGCGCGGCCCTGGACGCTTTCTTCGTTCAGGCCGTAGCCGAAGCGGATCAGGCGCGGCTTGACGTCGGCCGCCGCGGCCACGCCGGCCACAGCGCAGGACAGCGCGGTAGCCAGCACAAGTAGACGGGTCTTGAATCGAATGGTCATGGTGCTCCTCCTTGGGGTTTTCTCTATGCCGCTAGTGCATCCAGCGTGCGGGTACGGTGATCAGTTCGGGGAAGATCACCAACAGAATCAGCAAGATCGCGTAGGCCACGACGTAGCGCCACACCCCCTTGCAGATAGTTTCCATGTTGATGCGGGCCACGCCGCACACCACGTTCAGTACTGTGCCCACGGGCGGGGTCAAGAGACCCACGCAGCCCACCATGACAAACATGACGCCAAAGTACACGGGGTCGATGCCGGCCTTGGTGACCACCGGCATCAGCACCGGGGCCAGAATCAGGATGGTGGGCGTCAGGTCCATGACGGTGCCGATCAAAATCAACAGAAGCAACAGCGCGAACATCAGCAGCTTGGGCTGGTCCATGATGGGCGCTAGCAGCGCGATAAGGTCTTGCGGCATGTCGGCCAACGTGATCATGTAGGACGACACCATTGCGGCGGCCACCAGGAACATCACCACGGACGTGGTGCGCGCGGCGTTCACGAACAGCGGCACCAGGTCCCGCAGGCCGATCTCGCGGTAAACGAACAGACTGACGATCAACGCATAGACGGCGGCCACCACGGCTGCTTCGGTCGGTGTGAAGATGCCGCCACGCAGCCCGCCGATGATGATCACGGGCAACATCAGCGCCCACAGCGATTCGCGCAGCGCTTTCCAGCGCTTGCTCCAGGGTTCGCGTGGTGACGGCGTAATGCTGCCGTGCTTGCGCGCCACCCAGGTCCATACGGCTACCAAGGTCATGCCCATCATCAGCCCCGGCGCGATGCCGGCGAAGAACAGCTTGGTGATCGACACATTCGTGGCCACGCCAAAAATAATGAACGAGATGGACGGCGGAATGATGGGGGCGACGATGCCGCCCGCGGCGATCAAGCCCGAGGCCTGTCCGGCGTCGTAACCTTTTTCGCGCAACATGGGGATCAACAACGACCCGAGCGCGGCGGCATCGGCCACCGCCGAGCCGGAAAGGGCGGCCAGCAGCACACTGGCGAAAATGGCCACGTAGCCCAGTCCGCCTTGGACGTGCCCGACAAACATGCTGGCCAGGCGCACGATGCGGCGCGAAATGCCGCCTGCGTTCATGAGTTCGCCCGCCAGCATGAACAGCGGCACCGCCATCAGCGTGAAGCTGTTGGCGCCCGTCAACATGTTCTGCGCCAGGATCTGGGTGTCGAAGAAATTCAGTTGGAACATCATTGCCAGGGCACTGAGCAGCAGCGCGAAGGCAATCGGCATGCCCAGGGCAATCAGCCCAAGCAGCACAAGCAGGAAGACGGTCAGGATCATTGCGGGTTTCCGGGCGGGGCAGGGAGGCGGGGGCGGGGGAAGGCCGGGATCAGATGGCGGGGTCTTCCGGACTGGATTCCGCCGGCAAGGGGCCACCGGCCAGCACGCGAATGATGTCGACCACGGTCAGGATGCCCATGGCGACCGACGCGTACAGCGCCGCGCTGTTGAATACCGCCAGACGCATTCCCGTGACAGGCAGCACGGTGCCCATGCCGATCACGGTCTGTACCCAACTGCCTTGCGCCATCAGCCAAAGCACCCACAGCACCAGCAGTTGGCAGAACACATGCGACACGCGGCGGGCAGCGGGGCCGAAGCGATCGACCAGCATGGTGACGCCGATGTGCTGGTGATCGCGTAGCGCAATGACCGCGCCCAGGAAGATCAGCCAGACAAAGGCCAGGCGGGAGACTTCGTCTGACGCATTGATGCCGGAGTTGAACAGGTAGCGCAGCGCCACGTTGCCGAACAGCAGCACGACCATGACGACCAGACAGGCCACCATCAGCCAGGTCTGCAACTTGAAACACCAGTCGGCGGCGCGGGCCAGCGGTGAACCGCCGGGCCGCCCGGAACGGGAAGCTTGCATGTTTGTCTCCTACCCCGTTTTCCGGGGCTTTTTTCGCTTATGCTTTTGCGGATGTTAGCGCTAACATTTCGACTTTGGCAAGCCCCTGTTTTTGCGTCAGACTACGCGCTGCCCATCCGACCACGAGGCCCAATGTCCGTCCGTAAACCCCGAAGCTCACACGCCGGCCGCATCACCATGCAAGAGGTTGCACGCCGCGCGGGCGTCAGCGCCATCACGGTGTCGCGCGCGTTGCGCACGCCCGACAAGGTGGCCGAGGCCCTGCGCCTGCATATCGTCCGGGTTTGCCAGGAATTGGGATATGTACCCAACCACGCCGCCAGCGCCTTGGCGTCAGCGCGGTCGCAAACCGTGGTGGTGCTGATTCCGTCGCTGAGCAACGTGGTGTTTGTGGACATCATTTCCGGCATCAAGGAAGTGCTGGATCAGCAGGGGTATCACATGCTGATTGGGGTGACGGGGTATTCGCCTGACGCTGAAGAAGCCTTGCTGCGCAAATATCTTCAGCATTCGCCGGACGGCGTGATCTTGACCGGTATCGACCACAACCCAGGAACCTGGACATTGCTGCGCACGCAGCGGATCGCCACGGTGCACACCATCGAAACGCTG
Source organism: Achromobacter spanius (assembly GCF_003994415.1). NCBI lineage: Bacteria > Pseudomonadati > Pseudomonadota > Betaproteobacteria > Burkholderiales > Alcaligenaceae > Achromobacter > Achromobacter spanius. The sequence continues at coordinate 2,340,791 of NZ_CP034689.1, forward strand.
GCCGATGGCGAAGACATGAGCGTGGGCTTTTCCCAGTTTGATTCGGGCTATGCCGCTTGCCGCCACCTGGTGGAGCGCGGCCGCCGCCGCATCGGCATCATCGGCGCTCAGTTGGACCCGCGTTCGCTGCGCCGCTGCGAAGGCGCGCGGCAGGCCCTGCGCGATGCGGGTTGCTACGACGCTACGCTGGAAATCATGACGCCGGAGAAATCGTCCATCAGCCTGGGCGCGTCCTTGCTGGACACCTTGCGCGCGCAGCATCCCGATTGCGATGCCGTCTTCTTCTGCAACGATGACCTGGCGCAGGGCGCGGTGTTTCAGTGCGGCAGGCTGGGCGTGCGCGTGCCGGAGCAGATGGCCATCATCGGCTTTCATGATCTGGCCGGCACCGCCTGGACCACGCCACCCTTGTCGACCATTGCCACGCCGCGCTATCAGATTGGCTTGTCGGCGGCCGACCTGTTGATGCGGCACCTGGCCGGGGAACCCGTCGCCCAACGGCAGGTGGACTTGGGCTTTACGCTGGTGCAGCGCGAAACCAGTTGAAGGGCGGCGTCATGCCGCGCGGCGCAGCGCCAGGAACACGCCCGCAGCCATGATCAACCCCATGCCCGCCAATGCCATGGCATCTGGCGGCCGCTGAAACCAGAACGTGCTGAACAAGACCGCCAGCAGCAGTTGGAAGTAATTCAAGGGGGCCAGCGTGGCGGCCGATACGCGCTGGAACGCGGCAATCAGCAGCACCTGCGCCAGGCCGCTGCATACGCCCAGCGCGATGATGAGCGTGGCGTCGGCTGGGCCAGGCCAGGGGTCTGGCAGGAAGAAGGGGGCGGGCAAGGCCGTGACGATCAGGCAGATGATCGCGGTATAGGCGTATTGCACGGGGCCGGGCACCTTGCCTGACAGCTTGCGCGTCAGCACCTGGAAAATCGCGTAGCACACGGCCGACACCGCCATCAACAGCGTGCCCAGCAGCGGCAAGTCGGAGCCTGGGCGCACAATCAAGAGCATGCCGGCAAAACCCACGGCTACCGCGACCCACTGCACGGGGCGCACCCGTTCTCGTAGCAACCAGGGCGACAGCGCCACCATGATGAGCGGCGAGGTGAAATAGATGGCCGTGGCTTCCGACAGCGGCATCCAGATCAGCGCGGTCATGAAGCATGTGGCCACCGTGGCCAGCGTTATCCCGCGCAGCACCAGCAATGGTTTCTCGGGCGCGTCGCGCAGGCGCAGGCCGGGACCGTGGCGCCATAGCATGTAGACCGCAAGGACAATGACGGCCAAATACCGCATCACGTTCAGGAAGGGCGCGGGGTAGCGCTCCAGCATGTGCTTGGAACCGGCGTCGAAGGTGGCGAACGCGACCAGCGCCGCGAAGAACAGCAGGATGCCCGCGTTGCGCGACGCGGTGGGGGCGGGCAGGACGACGTCGGGAACGGAGGCCATGGAATGATGCGCGCGCGTCAGGCGCTGGCCCGCCCCATGCCTTGCAGGAAGGCGTCTAGCGCGGGGCCGATGGCCTGAACCATGTAGCCGCCTTCCTGCACCACGACGGTAGGCACACACAGGCTGGCCACGCGCGCGCCGATGTCGCGGTAGGCGTCGATGTCCAGCTTCAGTACGCTGATGGGGTCGTCTTTGTAGGTGTCGAAGCCCAATGCCAGCACCAGCGCTTGCGGTGCGTAGCCAGCAAGGGTCGACAATGCCGTATCCAGCGCGGCCAGGAAGGGATCGTTGCCCGATCCATGCGCAAGCGGCAGGTTCAGGTTGTAGCCTTCGCCCGCGCCGTGGCCACGTTCGTCGGCATAACCGGTATAGAACGGGTAATAGGCGCTGGGGTCGGCGTGCAGTGACACGGTCATGACGTCGGCGCGCTGGTAGAAAATGTTCTGGGTGCCGTCGCCATGGTGTGCGTCCACATCCAGCACCGCCACCTTGGACCAGGTTTGCAGCAAGCGGCTGGCCGCCGCCGCGCTGCTGTTCAAGTAGCAAAAGCCGCCAGCGCGGTCATGATGCGCGTGATGGCCGGACGGCCGGCACAGCGCGTAAGCCATGCCCCCCGTACTGGCGACATGGTCGGCCGCCGCCACCGCGCTGTGGGTTGACCGCAGGGCCGAGCGCCAGGTGTGCGGGCCGATCGGGCAAGACAGGTCGCTTAGGTAGTAGCCCGTTTGCGCCACGATGGACGGCGACGGGCAGGGCCCGCGTCCGGTCTGTTCGACACGCCCGTTGTAGTAGGGCGACAGGTTGGGCAGGACTTCCGGCCCGGGATCCACGCCGGGCGCCTTCAGCGATTGCCAGCGCGTGTAGGCGGTTTCCAGGTAGTTCAGGTATGCGGCGCTATGAATGCTCTCTAGTGGCTTGCGGCCATAGTCGGAAGGCGCCTCGACCAGGATGCCCCGCGCCGCCAGCGCGCCTTGCAGGCTTTCCGCCCGGGACGGCAGATCGGTGGGGGCGCTGAGCCGGCCCAGCCGCATGAATTGCTGCGGAGTGTGCAGCAATTGTTCTTCCGAGAAAAACGCCTTCATGATGGTCCTCGCTGATGCGTCAGGCCTGCTTGATTTCGATTTCGACAAAAACGAATTCGGTATCGCCGGGATTGATGACGTTGTGCTCAACGCCAACCGGTCGATAGTAGGCGATGCCCGTCGTGAGCTGGCTGGTGACCTGGCCAGTGGGCGTGTCCAGCAGCAAAGGACCGGTGGTTTGTGGGACCACCACGTAGTTCATGCCATGGCGATGCCAGCCCGTTTCGCCACCGGGCGGAAAGCGCCATTCGGTGACGGTGACCAATTCGTTGTCGATCTGCACGGTGGGAACGGCGGCGGGACGTTGCACGAGGAATGCTCCTGAAGTGTTGGCTAAGGTCGGGAATGTGATCAGGCCATTGTCGCCTGGGTGGGGTCCCAGTGCTGGCCGGGCACGGCGGCGATCAACTGCCGTGTGTATTCATGCTGCGGCTTGTCGAAAATCTGTGACGGCGAGCCGTACTCGACAACTTTGCCGCGATGCATGACCAGCACCGAATTGCATATCTGCGCGGCAACCCGCAGGTCGTGCGTGATGAACACCAGCGCAATCTGCAAGCGCTGTTGCAGGTCATGCAGCAGTTGCAGCACCTGCGCCTGCACCGACACGTCCAGCGCCGATACCGATTCATCGGCCACCAGCACCTTGGGCTCTAGCGCCAGCGCGCGCGCGATGCCGATGCGCTGGCGCTGCCCACCCGAAAACTGGTTCGGGTAGCGGTCAAAGGCGGACGGGTCCATGCCTACCAGCGACAGCAGTTCGCGCACGCGGGCCTCGGCCTGGGCGCGCGGCACGCCATTGGCCACCGGGCCGTCGCTGATGATGCGGCCCACGGTGTGGCGCGGGTTTAGCGAGGCGAACGGGTCCTGGAAGATCATCTGGATATCGTGGCGCAGCGGGCGAAAACGCGACTCCGACATCTTGGCGATGTCCTGGCCGTTGAAGATCAATTGCCCGCCGTTGATGCCCACCAACTTCAGCAGGCATTTCCCGATGGTCGATTTTCCCGACCCCGATTCGCCCACGATGCCCAGCGTCTCGCCCCGCCGCACGGCGAAGCTGACGCCGTCCACGGCGCGCACTTCACGCTTGCCGCCCAGCCAGCCATGGCCGATCACGTAGGTTTTCTTCAGGTCTTTCACTTCCAGCACGGGCGCGTCGTCGGCCGTTGGCACGCGTTCTTCTCCACGGCGGTGCGGCACGGCCGCGATCAGCCGCTGGGTGTAAGGGTGGCGCGGTCGGTTCAAGACCTCGTCGGCGGGGCCTTGTTCCACCAAGATGCCTTTTTCCATGACGGCGACGCGATGGGCAATTTCGGCCACCACGCCGAAGTCGTGCGTGACAAACATCACGCCCATGCCTTTTTCCTTCTGGATGCGGGCAATCAGCGCCAATATCTGCGCTTGCGTGGTGACGTCCAGCGCCGTGGTGGGTTCATCGGCGATCAGCAACGCGGGCTCCAGGGCTAGCGCCATCGCGATCATGACGCGCTGGCGTTGGCCGCCCGACAAGCGGAACGGGTAGACGTGGTAAAGCGTGGCCGGGTCCGGCAGGCCCACGAAGTCCAGCAGTTCCAGCGTGCGCCGCATGCGTTCGGCGCCGGGATAGGCGTTGTGGACGCGCATGACTTCACTGATTTGTTCGCCCACGGTCATCAGCGGGTTCAGGGCCGACAGCGGCTCCTGGAAGATCATCGCCATGTCTTTGCCGCGCATGGCTTGCAGCGTGGCTTCGTCTTGCCGCAGCAGGTCTTTGCCACGGAACAAAATGCGGCCCTGCTGCGGCGTCAGATAGTCGGGCAATAAACCCATGATGGCGTTGGCGCTCATGGACTTGCCCGAACCGGACTCGCCCACGATGCAGAGGATTTCGCCGGTGCGGATATCGTAGGAAACGTCCTGCACGGCGAAGGGGCGGTCGCCGCCCCGGGGCAGCGCAATGCTCAGGTTCTGGATGGATAGCAGAGGCGTGGCTTCGGTCATGTCGGCCTCCTATTCGCCGCGCTTGCGCAGTTGGGGGTTGAGGGCGTCGTTCAGGCCTTCGCCGATCAGGTTGATGGCCAGCACGGTCAGCAAGATGGCCACGCCGGGCCATACGCTCATCCACCAGGCTTCGCGGATCATGGTGCGCGCGGCTCCGATCATGAAGCCCCAGCTCATCAAATTGCGGTCGCCCAGGCCCAGGAAGGACAGGGACGATTCCGTCAGGATGGCGGTCGCCACCATGAACGAGGCCGACACAATGATGGGCGACATGGCGTTGGGCAAGATCTGTGTGCTGACGATGCGCGCGGGCGTCTGGCCGATGACGATCGCGGCCTGGACGAATTCGCGTTGCTTGAGCGTCATGAATTCCGAACGCACCAGCCGCGCGGCCGGCGGCCAGGACACCACCGCGATGGCGCCCATGATGGAATACACCGATGGGCTCAGGATGGCCACCAGCACCACCGCCATGGCCAACTGCGGAATGGTCTGGAAGAACTCGGTGAAGCGCATCAGCGCGTCGTCCACCCGACCGCCGCAGTAGCCGGCCACCGACCCGATCAGTATCCCGAACAGCAAGGCCACTGCCGTCGACAGCAGCCCCACCATCAACGACACCCGCGCGCCCCATACCAGGCCCGCCGTGATGTCGCGCCCCAGCATGTCGGTGCCAAAGGGGTAGGCGGCATCCGTGAATGGCGGAATCAAGGGGTCGGCCACCATCATCCAGGGCGACTCCTGATACAGCAGCGGGGCGGCCAGCGCCACGATCACCACAACCAGCATGATGGCAAGGCCTGCCACCGCGCCGTAGTTGCGCATATAACGTTGGGCAAATGACTTCATGCGGCGGCTCCTTGCTGCGCACCGGCGCCAATGCGCGGATCGATCAGGCGGTACAGCACGTCGGTCAGCAGGTTGAACACCACCACCATGATGGAAGTGACGAGGAAGATGCCCAGCAGCAATTGGTAGTCGCGTTGCAGCAGGGCGTCGAACATCAGGCGGCCGATGCCCGGCCACGCGAACACGGTTTCGGTCAGCACCGCGCCGCCGGCCATCTGGCCAAGCTGGATGCCGGCGAAGGTGATGACGGGCAGCAGGGCGTTGCGCAACACGTGGGCGCGGATCACGCGGCTGGGGCTAACCCCCTTGGCGCGCGCCGTCTTCACGAAGTCCATGCCGATCACTTCCAGCATTGATGCCCGCGTCAAGCGCACGTAGACGGCCATGAAGAAGCAGCCCAGGGTGACGGTAGGCAGGATCAGATGTTGCGCGATATCCACGGCGCGGGCCCAGCCGGTCAAGCCGGCGCCCACCGTTTCCATGCCGAAGGCGGGCAGCCAGCCCAGCACCACGGAGAAGAGCAGGATGCCCATCAGCGACAGCCAGAACAAGGGCGTGGCGTACAACAGCAACGCGCCCGTCATGACCGAGCTGTCGATCCAGCGGCGCTTGTTGCGGTAGCGCGCCTTGGCGGCGACTACGCCCAGGAAAACGCCCAGCACGATGGAAAAAACAAAGGCGCAGGACATCAGCAGGAACGTCGCGGGCAGGCGCTCAACGATCAGGTCCAGCACCGGCACGTGGTTGCGATACGAAAAGCCCAGGTCCAGCTGCACCACGCCCTTCAGATACAGCATGAGCTGCGTCATGATGGGCTTGTCCAGCCCGAAGGCCACGCGCAACTGGTCGACGTAGGCGGCATCGCCCGCGCCGGCCTGGCCCGCCAGCACGGCGGCGGGGTCGCCGGGCGCGAGGCGAATCAGGAAGAAATTGATGATTACCACGCCCAGCACGACCACCAGGGCCTTGCCGATGCGGGACAACAGAAAAGACAGGAATTTCATGCTTGAAGTCCTTCTCAGGCTGGCGTGGGCAGCCAAGGGCATGCCCGCCGCGCGGCCGGGATCCGCCGCCGTGGGGATCTCCACGGCGGCGTCTTGCTGCGCTTACTTTTCGATGTAGACGTCGTCGAACGATTCGTTCAGGCCAATGGCGGTCTTGACCAGGTTCTTGACGTTGGCGCGATACAAGGTGGGGAATTCCATGTCCACCATGAAGCCGTTGGCCACTTCGTTGACCAGGGTCGTCTGCAGCTTGGAGTAGAGCTCCTGGCGCTTGGCCGGATCTACTTCAGAGGCGGCTGCTTCCCACTGCTTGTCGGTCTCGGGGTTGCTGTAGCCCTGCACGTTCGCAAACGGCGAACCCTTGACGATGTTCGACGAGATATACAGACGCTGCACGCCCAGCGCCGGGTCGCCGTACTGGTAGGTGAAGTTGGTGGTCAGGTCGAAGTCCCAGTTGCCGGTGCGGCTGGCCCAGCCGCCTGCATCCGTGGATTCCAGGTTCACCTTGAAGCCCAGTTGTTCCAGCGCCTGCTTGGTGTATTCGCCCAAGCGGTCCCAGGTGGAACCGTAGGGGAAGCTCAACTGGCGAATCGTGTAGTCCTCGGGCTTGATGCCCGATTCCTTGATCAGCGCACGCGCCTTTTTCATGTCGAACGGCATGGGCGGGGTGTTCTTGTCGTAGAACATTTCGGTGGTGACGAACGGGCCGGTCGACACCTTGCCCAGGCCGAAGAAGATATTGTTGACCACCATCTTGCGGTTCATCGCGGCCATGACCGCTTGACGCACCTTCAGATTGTCGAAGGGCGGCTTGCGCATGTTGAACAGCAGGTAGGCCTGCGGCGAGAACATTTCCCAGCCGGCCGTGGTGTATTCCACCTTGGGCAGGGCGCGCAGGCGCTTGATGTCGACGTTGTCCACGTCGCCGCCGCGCAGCACGTCCACGCTGCCGCGTTCAAAGGCCACCGCGCGCGAAGCCGCGTCCGGGATCACGTTGAACACCAACTCGTCCAGGTACGGCAGGCCCGGCTTCCAGTAGTTGGGGTTGCGCGTCAGCTTGATGTATTCGCCGCGCTTCCATTCCTTGAACATGAAGGGACCCGTGCCCACCGGCTTCTGGTTGGCCGGATTGGTCATGAAATCGGTGCCGGCATACAGATGCTTGGGCATCATGGGTGCGAAGCCCGGTTCGAACATCAGCATGAAGGCCGGGAAGGCGGTCTTCAGCTTGATGACGACGGTCTTGGCGTCGGGCGCGGTGACCGAATCGACGAACTTGTTCAGGATGACGCGGGCGCGGGCATGCGTCTTGGGCAGCATCTCGGCCAGCGAGAACACCACGTCTTCGGACGTGAACGGCTTGCCATCGTGCCACTTGACGTTGTCTTGCAGGTGGAAGGTGTAGGTCAAGCCATCGGCCGACGCCTCCCAGGATTTGGCCAGGCCCGGCATGGGCTTCAGGTTGGTGTCATAGGTCAGCAGGCTTTCGTAGATCTTGCCCGCGACGAATTGCGTGGGCCCCTGCTGGTTGATGGCCGTGACAATCACGGGCGGCTCGGGCTGAACAATCATGTTCAGGGTGCCGCCCTTGGTCTGGGCCAGGGCTTGGGTGGCGGGGAGCGCGGCCGCAAGGACCAATGCGCCGATGCTTAGGGAGAACCATTTCTTCGATTTCACTGCGAGCCTCCGGGCTGGAAAGGGACTGACAGGTGACCGCCGCTGCGCGGCGGATGCCGTGCTTTGACAAGCAAACCTTGTGCCACCTGGGTTTCTCAGGGGTACTACAGGTGAAGCCGCTACAGCCATGCTTCGTACAGGTGCTGGGTAAGGCAGGCCGCGCACCATTGCGGCGAAATCGGCAGTGCACCGCGGCGTGCCGGACGTGGTCGGCATGGGCGGCGCACTGATCAAGTTAAAACGTGGCCGCTAGCGCGCGGCGTTGGCTCGCGCCACCATGGCGTCAAGCAGGACGTTGCAACCGGCTTCCAGATGCTCGGGCTGCGCGTCTTCAATTTCGTTGTGGCTGATGCCGTCCTTGCACGGCACGAAGATCATGGCGGTAGGCGCCACCGCGGCCATATAGACGGCATCGTGGCCGGCGCCCGTCACGATGTTCATGGCGGGCAGGTGGCGGCTGGCCGCGCCCTGGCGAACCTTGTCCACCAGGTCGGTGTCGAACGGCGTGGGGCGGAAATACTGCACGTCTTTCAAATCGACTTGGACGCCATGGGCTACTGCGATGTCATCGCAGGCGCGTCGCCATTGCTGGTCCATGCGGGTCAAGGTGGCTTCGTCTTCGTGACGCAGGTCGGCGGTAAAGCGGACCTGGCCCGGGATGACGTTGCGCGATCCGGGGTGCGCGTGGATTTCCCCGACGGTGCCGCGCCCGTGCGGCTGATGCGCGTTGGCAATGTTGATTACTGTCTGCACCAGAAAGCTGGCGGCGAACAGCGCGTCGCGGCGGATCGCCATCGGGGTGGGGCCGGCGTGCATTTCCATGCCCGTCACCGTGATGTCGTACCAACGCAGGCCCAGCGATCCGGTCACCACGCCGATGGTTTTTTCTTCGTGCTCCAGGATCGGGCCTTGCTCGATGTGGGCTTCGAAGTAGGCGTCCACCGGGCGCCCGCCCACAGGGTCCGTGCCGGCATAGCCGATGGCGGCAAGCTCGTCGCGCACCGAAATGCCCTGAGCGTCCCGCGCCGATAGCGCCGTCTCCAAGGGGAACTTCCCGGCGAACACGCCGGACCCCATCATCACCGGCACAAAGCGCGATCCTTCCTCGTTGGTCCAGATGGCCACTTCCAGCGGCGCTTCGGTCTGCACGCCAGCATCGTTCAGTGTGCGCATCACTTCAAGCCCGGCAAGCACGCCGTAACAGCCGTCGAACTTGCCGCCGGTGGGCTGGGTATCGATGTGGCTGCCGGTCATGACGGGTGGCAAATCGTTGTTGCGCCCCGCGCGGCGCGCAAAAATGTTGCCCACCTGATCGACCCTTACGGTCATGCCGGCTTCGCGCATCCAGGCGGTGACCAGATCGCGGCCTTGGCCGTCAAGCGCGGTAAGCGCCAGGCGGCAGTTGCCGCCTTTGGGGGTTGCGCCAATTTGCGCCAGATCCATCAAGGACTGCCACAGCCGTTGGCCATTGATGGACAGGGAAGACGATGTCATGGGGCGCCTCGAGGGTCGGAAAGTGAGTCGAAGTCTTCACGCAGCCGTGCCAGGATGCCCAACAGGTGCGTGTGCATGGCGTGGCGCGCGCGGATCGGATCTCGCGCCGTGATGGCGTTCAGAATGCGTTGATGCTCGGCCTGGGCGGCGGCCCAGGCTCGTGTGGTGACAAAGTAATCCTGCATGCGGCTGTACACCGAGCTGGCCTGGCTGAGGTTCCACAAGTGCGCCACGGCCGAGGCCAGCGCGGCGTTGCCGCAGGCCGCGCCAATGGCGCTGTGGAACGCGCGGTCATGGTCGCCTGGCGCGTCGGTCAGCGACATGGCCGCGTGAGCGTCGCGAATGACGGCGATCTGCGCGGGGGTGGCCTGGTGCGCGGCCAGCGCGGCGCATTCCGGTTCGATCAGCATGCGCGCTTCCAGCAGGTCAAAGGGGCCGATGTCGTCCTGGCCGGCTGGTACGGCTACGCCGCCGGCGGGCAGGGCGGGAAACGCGGCGCCATCGGGCGCGATGGTGACAAACACGCCCGTGCCCACCCGCACCTCTACGTAGCCTTCGATTTCCAGTGCGATCAAGGCTTCGCGGATCGACGCGCGGCTCACCTGCAGTTGTTCCGCCAGTTCGCGCTCGGATGGCAGGCGTCCGCCTCGCGCGAAGTCGCCCGCCCGGATGCGGCCGGCGATCTGGTCGGCAATCATTCGGTAAAGACGGGTGGCGGCGACAGCCTGAAAGGTGCTCATCAATGGGGCGGCGCTATGGCCTGGTGGTCAGGCCACCAATATAGGCACGCTGCCATTGAAATAGAAGGGAAATATTGCTATTTCAGGGAAAACGATCAGAGGGATTTCACGTCTTCCTATCTGGTGGTCAGGCCAGTTAGGAAGCGTGCAGCCGGCTATTGCTGTTCGTTGTCGCCGTCGGGTTCCGGCGTCTGCGTGAAGGCGCGGACCAGGCGGGCGATGCCGTCCAGTTCGTCATGGGCGCCGACGACCCATTCGGGTTGCTCGAACGGGCTGTCCGAGGGCGCGTTGTCCATGTTTGCTTTCAGGTCGTTAAGCAGTTCCAGCGCCATATCGGTGGCTTGGGGGCTGCTGCGGGTGGAAAGGGCAATGGCAATTGCCAGCGCTTGGCGCATGGCCAGCAGGCGGCCGTCCAGTTCAGTGCCCATGAGGCGTCCTTGTTATGCAACGTGAAAGGGGGCATTTTAAGGTCCGGGCGAGTCCCGCGCGCGGGTGCGGGCAGCGTTTGCGCCAGATCAAGATGCGTCGGCAGGCATGGGCGAATAATTCCGGGTATGCAAGCCGCCCTACGCCCATCCGAATCGCCGCCCGCGCCTGTCGCCGCCGCGCCTTTTTTTCCCCCTCAGTTGCTGGCCAGGCTGGACAAGAACGGGCCGCGCTATACGTCATATCCCACGGCTGACCGCTATCACGGCGGCTTTGGCGAAGAAGACTATCGGCTGGCGCTGCGACAGCGGCGCGCCACCTGTCCGACCGAGCCCCTGTCGCTGTACGTGCACATTCCGTTTTGTGATTCGGTTTGCTATTACTGCGCGTGCAACAAGGTGGTGACCCGGCATCACGACCGCGCCGCCCGATACCTGGATGCGCTGGCAAGCGAAATTGCGCTGCATATCAACGAGCTGGGCGCGGGCGTTCCCGTGTCGCAACTGCATTTCGGCGGGGGCACGCCAACCTTTCTGTCCGACAACGAACTGACCCGCCTGATGCAGGACTTGCGGGCGGCTTTCCAGTTTGCGCCTGACGCCGAGATCTCGATCGAGGTCGATCCCCGCACGGCCACACCGCAGCGGCTGGCGCATTTGCGCGAATTGGGATTCAACCGGTTGAGCTTCGGCGTGCAGGATTTTGATGCGCGCGTGCAAAAGGCGGTGCATCGGGTGCAGTCTTTCGAAGACGTCCGGGCGCTGATGCAAAGCGCGCGCGCGCTGGGCTATGACTCGGTCAATATGGATCTGATTTACGGGCTGCCGCTACAGACCACCGAGTCGTTCGCTCGCACTATCCAGCAAGTGGTGGCGCTGCGCCCTGACCGCATTGCGCTGTATGCCTATGCGCATCTGCCCGAACGCTTCAAGCCTCAGCGCCGCATCAATGAGGCGGATTTGCCTGACCGCGCCACGCGCGTCGGTTTGCTCGGTTCCGCCATTGATGGCTTCCTGCAGCAGGGCTATACCTACATCGGTATGGACCACTTCGCGCTGAACACCGATGCGCTGGCGATCGCCAAGCAGCGCGGTGAATTGCATCGCAATTTTCAGGGCTACAGCACGCAGCCCGACCGTGACCTGATCGCGCTGGGCGTGTCGGCCATTGGCCGAATCGGCCACACCTACAGCCAGAACGCAAAGGGGCTGGATGCGTACTACGGCGCGATCGAATCCGGACATTTCGCGGTCGAGCGGGGTCTGGTGCTGTCGCCCGACGATCTGGTGCGGCGCGAAGTCATCATGGACATCATGTGCCAGGGGCACGTGGACTTCGCCGCCTTCGAAACGCGCCATGGCCTGCGGTTCGGTGATTATTTCAGCCGCGAACTGCTGCAAATGGCCAATCTGGCCGAATTGGGGCTGGTCAACCTGCGGACGGGTGACGTGCAGGTGACCGGCTTGGGTTGGTATTTTGTGCGAGCTGTCGCGATGGTGTTCGACGGTTATCTGGGCAGCGTCAGCAGCACTGCCAGCTATTCCCGCATCATTTAGGATCGCCGCCGCGCGGTGGGTTCATTCGGCGAACTTTTCGCGCAGGTAGAGCGCAAGCGACAGGTCATCAGCCAACTGAAGTTTGCGCATGGCGCGGCGCTTGTGGGTGCTGATGGTCTTTTTGCTTCGCATGAGCCGCGTCGCAATCTGTGTGACCGACAGGCCCTGGCTGATATGGCGCAGGATTTCGACCTCTGATGTCGTCAGCATCGCATGCGGATGCGTGGGCAGCAGCGGGCGGATCTTGCCGTCCTGCACGGAAAGAAAACCATCCTGGCCGCTAAGCACGCCTCGAATGATCTCGGGCAGCAGCACCATGCCCCATTGTTTGGCCAGGTAGCCGTTGGCGCCAGCACGATAGGCGGCATATTGCGTTTCCTGCCGGTTTCCGGCTGAAAACGTGATGATCGAAAGCGTAGGGTGGTAGCGGCGCAAGCGGCGCAGGAAGTTGACGCCATCCCAGGGCTCCTGCGGCAGGTAAAAGTCAATCAGGGCCACGTCACAGGGGGCGCTGCTCAGCTTTTCCAACAAGGCGCGGGCGGATGTTTCGCGATGCAGCACCCGAAACCCCGGCCGGCTTTCTAGATACGCGCCAACACCCAGCGCCACGACTGGATGGTCGTCAAGTATGGCCACCTTGATGACCGAAGGCAGGCGCGACAGCAGCAGGTGCCGGCGCCCGCCCGAACGGCCGCCGCTTTCGCCGCAGCGAGGCGGATTTGAAAGAGATGGCGCTTTGGTCACACGTTTTGGGACAGCTTTCATCGATGCTCCACGAGCCGGTAAATAGAACGTTGGTGGCGAGTTCTGCCGGCCAGAGTTGAAGTCCGGAGCACGCTCCGTGGTGAGTCGTAAATTTGCGATGGAAGGTTACGTTTTTGGACGGCTGTCCGGATAGGAATCACGTGAAAATCAGACCGTTGCACCTGTGTGCGAGCAATCGCTTTCGCTATGGCCATGCGAGGCTTCCGGAGGCGGGCGGGCTCAGCGGAAATGGTGCTACAATCGGCAACGTAATTAATGCCCCAATATTCATGCGCGCCGCCTTGGGCGCGTATCTACAGGTTTAGAATCATGTTTTTCCCGCTGGCACGAACTACGACCCGGAACTTTCGCCCTATGTCGCGTTAGTTTTTCGTGCGTCGGGTTCCACCGTGTCAGGTCAGCGGCAGAACTCAGCAAGACAACCAAAAAACGCGGCTCTCAAGCCGCGTTTTTCGTTTCCGTTTCCCTAGTTTGATTTTCTCGTTCCCAGAACCCCAGGAAGCACTCCCGATGGTACAGATCACATTGCCCGATGGTTCGCAACGCCAATATCCGGGGCCGGTCACGGTCGCCGAAGTGGCGCAGTCGATCGGTACGGGCCTGGCCAAGGCCGCCTTGGGCGGCCGCGTGACGTTTGAAGGCGCGGATTCCAAGCTGGTCGACACCAGCTTTCGCATTGAAGGCGATGCCCGCCTGGCGATCGTGACCGCCAAGGATGCCGACGGCCTCGACCTGATCCGCCACTCCACGGCTCACCTGTTGGCCTACGCCGTGAAGGAATTGTTTCCTGACGCCCAGGTCACCATCGGCCCCGTGATCGACAACGGCTTCTACTACGATTTCTCGTACAAGCGCCCGTTCACGCCTGAAGACCTGACGGCCATCGAAAAGAAGATGGCCGAGTTGGCCAAGAAGGACGAAATCGTGACGCGCGAAGAATGGTCGCGCGACGACGCCGTCGAGTTCTTCAAGGGCATTGGTGAAAAATACAAAGCCGAGATCATCGCGTCGATTCCGTCGAACGAGCCGCTCAGCCTGTATCGCGAAGGCAACTTCATCGACCTGTGCCGTGGCCCCCACGTTCCGTCCACGGGCAAGCTGAAAGTCTTCAAGCTGATGAAAGTGGCCGGCGCCTATTGGCGTGGCGACAGCAAGAACGAGATGCTCCAGCGCATCTACGGCACGGCCTGGGCCACCAAGGAAGAACAGGAAGCCTACCTGCACATGCTGGAAGAGGCCGAGCGCCGCGACCACCGCAAGATTGGCCGCGAACTTGACCTGTTCCACTTCCAGGACGAAGCGCCGGGCCTGATCTTCTGGCACCCCAAGGGGTGGGCGTTGTGGCAGCAGGTAGAGCAGTACATGCGCGCCATCTACAACAACAACGGCTACCAGGAAGTCAAGGCGCCGCAGATTCTTGACCTCTCGCTGTGGAAGAAGACGGGCCACTGGGACAACTATCGTGAAAACATGTTCACGACCGAGTCCGAGAACCGCGTCTATGGCCTGAAGCCGATGAACTGCCCGGGCCACGTGCAGATTTTCAATGCCGGCCTGCATTCTTACCGTGAACTGCCGCTGCGCTACGGCGAATTCGGCCAATGCCATCGCAACGAGCCCTCGGGATCGCTGCACGGCATGATGCGTGTGCGCGGCTTCACGCAGGACGATGGCCACATTTTCTGTACCGAAGAACAGTTGCAGGACGAATGCGCCGACTTCACGGCACTGTTGCAAAAGGTCTACCGCGACTTCGGCTTCACCGAAGTGCTGTACAAGGTCGCCACGCGTCCTGAAAAGCGTATCGGCTCGGACGAAGTCTGGGATACGGCCGAGCAGGCGCTGATGGAAAGCCTGCGCCGCACGGGTTGCGAATTCGAGATTTCCCCCGGGGAAGGTGCATTTTATGGTCCCAAGGTGGAATACACACTGAAAGACGCCATCGGCCGCCACTGGCAATGCGGTACCATTCAGGTCGACTTCTCGATGCCTGTGCGCCTGGGCGCCGAGTATGTCGACCAGAACGACCAGCGTCGTCCCCCGGTCATGCTGCACCGTGCCATCCTGGGTTCGCTTGAGCGTTTCATCGGCATGTTGATCGAAAACCATGCCGGTGCAATGCCGCCCTGGCTGGCCCCGGTGCAAGCCGTTGTATGCTGCATTTCCGAACCTTCGGCCGATTATGCGGCTGAAATAACACAAAGCCTGAAAAAACAAGGCTTTAGAGTAGAGTCCGATTTGCGCGGTGAAAAAATCACTCGTAAAATCCGGGAGCACAGCCTGCAAAAGGTGCCGTACATTCTTGTCGTCGGCGACAAGGAAAAACAAAATGGCACCGTAGCCGTTCGCGGTCTGGGTGGTTTGGACCTTGGCGCCATCGCATACGACGAATTCGTCGCGCGGTTGTCCGAGGATGTCTCCGCCCGTCGCGACGTCAATCAACCTGATAGCAGTGCTGCTTAACATTTCTAGGAGCTTTCAACATCGCCACTGAAAAAGCCAATCGCATCAACGGTGAAATCCGCGTCCCCGAGGTGCGCCTGATAGGTCTGGACGGAGAACAGCTGGGCATCGTCAAGATTGCCGACGCGTTCCGTCTTTCCGAGCAAAGCGACGTGGATCTGGTGGAAATCGCGCCGAACGCCGAGCCGCCGGTCTGCCGTTTGATGGACTACGGTAAGTTCAAGTACCAAGAGCAGAAGCGCCAAGCCGAAGCTCGTTCCAAGCAGAAGGTCATCCAGGTCAAGGAAGTCAAATTCCGTCCGGCCACCGACGAGGGCGACTACCAAGTCAAGCTGCGCAACCTGCGCCGCTTCCTCGAAGAAGGCGACAAGGCCAAGGTGACGCTGCGCTTCCGTGGCCGCGAAATGGCTCACCAGGAACTGGGAATGCGCGTGCTTGAACGTGTGCGTGACGATCTGCTGGAACTTGCCCAGGTCGAAGCCATGCCGAAGCTCGAAGGCCGTCAGATGGTCATGGTGCTGGCGCCCAAGAAGAAGGCTGTGCCCGCCGCGGGCAAGCCTGAGTCGGCGGCGTAAGTTCCTGCCTTGGCCTTCGCTTGAAGGCCTGGCCGCTTCCCATCCGACCCGCCGTCCATTCTGTGACCGGCGGGTTCGCTTATTGGGCGGCTCTGCGCTACGATGTAAAAAAGCTGCCTTCCCGTCAGGGAAGGCAGCGTACGTTCAGGGTGTCGCGATGCATGTATTGTTCGTTATTGATCCCTTGCCGCTTCTCAAGGCGTACAAGGACAGTTCGGTTGCCATGATGCGTGCCCTCGTGGCGCGCGGCCATACGCTTAGCGTGGCCATGCAGGGTGACCTTTACATCGAGGCCGGCACGGTCAAGGCTGTCACCACGCCTATCGCGCTGGTGGCGGATGCCGATCTGCACGGCCACGACTGGTGGACCGAGTCCGCCGCACAAGACCTGCCGCTGGCGGATTTTGGCGCCGTCGTCATGCGCAAAGACCCTCCCTTTGACATGGAATACGTGTATTCCACGCACCTGCTTGAATACGCCGAGGCACAAGGCGCGCGCGTCTTCAACAGCGGCGCCGCCATCCGCAACCACCCCGAAAAGCTGGCTATCACCGAGATCAGCGAGTTCACCGCCCCAACGCTGGTGACGCGGAACATGGCTCGCCTGAAGGCCTTTCACGACACGCATCACGACGTGATCGTGAAGCCCTTGGATGGCATGGGCGGCACCGGCGTGTTCCGCTTGCAGCCCAAGGATCCCAACCTGAACGCCATCCTGGAAACGCTGACCGACAACGGCGCGCGCACCATCATGGCTCAGCGGTATATCCCCGAAATCGTCAACGGCGACAAGCGCATTCTGCTGATCGGCGGCGAGCCGGTGCCGTATTCGCTGGCTCGCATTCCCTTGGCCGGAGAAACGCGCGGCAACCTGGCGGCCGGCGGCCGTGGCGTCGCGCAAGAATTGTCCGCGCGCGATCGCGAAATCGCCGAAGCCGTGGCCCCCAAACTGGCCGCTCGCGGCCTGCTGCTGGTGGGCTTGGACGTCATTGGCGATTACGTCACCGAAGTCAATGTCACCAGCCCCACCTGTTTCGTAGAGATTGCCGAACAGACCGGTTTCGATGTCGCGGGCATGTTCGTCCAGGCGCTTGAAAAAGCCGTGGCGACGACTGCTCTCGCGGCCTGATCTTTCTGGAACCGTCATGACCACGGGTATTGTTATCGTCGTGCACGCGCCCTTGGGCGCGGCGATGCGGGAATGCGCCAGCCACGTCATGGGCGACCTTGACGGCATGCTGGCCATTCACGATATCCAGCCCGAAGACCGGCCCGACGAACAGGCGCCCGCCGTTTTGAAGGATATTCTGGGCCAGGATCACGGTGCTGGCGTGCTCGTGCTGACCGACTTGATCGGCGCAACCCCCGCCAACATCTCCAAGCGCGCCGTGGCCGACGCCCAGGCACAGGGCATCCAATGCTGCGTTCTGGCGGGCTTGAACACCCCGATGCTTCTGCGCGCATTGACCTATCGCAATCTTCCGTTGGCTGAAACGCGTGAGAAGGCCTTGGCAGGCGGAGTGCAGGGCGTCTTGCGTGTAGACTGACGGGCAGAAATTTGCCCTAATATGTCGGCTGGTCATTCGAGTCGAAAAGCGGTTGGTGGTTTGGCTCTTTGCTGCGATCAACACTGCGGCGTTAATCCGCGGTCATAATATTTCCTATGCCTACAAAAGACATCGTCATCAGCAATAAGTTGGGTTTGCATGCGCGGGCCGCTGCCAAGCTGACGCAATTGGCCAGCAAATTTTCAAGCGAGGTCTTCATTTCTCGTGGCGCGCAACGCGTGAACGCCAAGAGCATCATGGGCGTCATGATGTTGGCGGCCGGGTTGGGTGTGACGGTCAAACTGGACGCTTCCGGCAACGATGCCGAGCAAGCACTTTCCGAAATCGAAACTCTGTTCGACAGCAAATTCGGTGAGCAGGAATAGAACAACCCCTGAATCCGTCAGCCTGGGCGTCGCCGAGGCTGGCCGGTCTACGACTCTGAACAATGCCCACGACGGGGCTGGCGGCGCCAGTCCCGTCGTTTGCCTTTACGGCAAGGGCGTCGCGAAGGGATATGCCATCGGCCGCGCGGTCGTCATGGGCGCTGCGGCGCTGGAAGTGGCGCACTACCGGATTGCCCCCGAGGACGTGGCCGCGGAAAGCGCCCGTCTGACGGAAGCCCTGGCATCGGCGCAGCACGAACTTCGGCAGTTGGCGGACACGCTGCCCGCCGACGCGCCGCGCGAGCTGGGCGCCATGCTGAACGTGCACAGCCTGCTGCTGGGTGATCCCTTGCTGGCTGAGCAAACGCTGGGCCTGATTGCCGAACGCCACTACAACGCCGAATGGGCGCTGACCACGCAAGGCCAGATGCTGGGCCAGCAGTTCGACGCCATGGAGGACGAGTACCTGCGCGAGCGCGGAGCTGACGTCCGCCAGGTGATAGAACGGGTGTTGCATGTGCTGTCCGGCACGTCGGTGATCTTGCCCGATATGTCGCACATGGGCGGTGACGACGCGCTGGTGGTCGTGGCGCATGATATTTCCCCAGCGGACATGCTGCGCTTGCGCGGTGGCCGCTTCGCCGCCTTCGTAACAGATCTGGGCGGTCCCACGTCCCACACCGCCATCGTGGCGCGCAGCATGGGTGTGCCTGCCGTGGTAGCCATGGGCAATGTGCGTGAACTGGTGCGCGACGGCGACATGCTCATCATCGACGGCGCGGCCGGCGCGGTGGTGGTTAATCCCTCTGATCGGATTCTTCAGGAATACCGCCGCCGTCAGGCCGCCTACGCCGATGAACGCGCTGAACTCGGCTTGCTGCGCGACGAACCTTCCGTCACGCTTGATGGCATCGATATCGTGCTGCACGCCAACATCGAACTGCCCGAGGAAGCCGCCTTGGCGCTGGCTTCCGGCGCGCACGGCATTGGTTTGTTCCGCAGTGAATTCCTGTTCATGGGCCGGCCCGACCTGCCTGGCGAAGAAGAGCAGTACGAAGCCTATTCCTCGGTGGTCAAGGTCATGGCGGGCAGGCCCGTCACGATCCGAACGCTGGATATCGGGTCGGACAAGACGCTGGACGGCGAAGCTACCGTCGCCACCAATCCTGCGTTGGGGCAGCGCGCCATCCGCTACTGCCTGGCGCGTCCTGAAATGTTCGCCACGCAGTTGCGCGCCATTTTGCGGGCGTCGGCACATGGCCCGGTCCGCCTGTTGATCCCCATGATTGCGCACATGCACGAAGTGGTGGCGACCAAGGCCGCCATCGAGTCTGCTCGCCGCGAACTGGATGCGCGCGGTCAGGCCTATGCGCCGCACATGGAAGTGGGCGCCATGGTGGAAGTGCCCGCCATCGCGATCGCGATCGAGCCGTTTGCGCAGGCGCTGGATTTCCTGTCCATCGGCACCAACGACCTGATCCAGTACACGCTGGCCATCGACCGTGGCGACCACGACGTGGCGTCGCTGTACGATCCGCTGCACCCCGCTGTATTGCGGTTGGTGGCCAACACCATCAACGCGGGCGAGCGCGCCGGCAAGCCGGTGGCCGTCTGCGGCGAAATGGCGGGCGATTCGCGCATGACCCGGCTGCTGCTGGGTCTGGGGCTGACTGAATTTTCCATGCATCCGCAGCAACTGCTGGACGTGAAGCGCGAGGTGCGCCGCGCGCACTCGAACGCTTTGCGGATCAAGGTGGCTACGGCGCTCAACCGCGCCTTGCCCGTCGACCTGGATGCGCTAGGCCCGACATGACCCCAGCCTGAACCGCCATACGCTGAACGCCCCGAGATGGGGCGTTTTTCTTGCTGCCGAGATGCGCAATGAAAAACGGCACCGGGGTTAAGCCCCGGTGCCGTTTTTCTGCAAGGCCCGCCGCAAGCGCAGCGGGCCTGCCATACCGCTTTAGCTGTGATACGCCGATTCGCCGTGGCTGGTGACGTCCAGGCCTTCGCGCTCCTGGTCTTCCGGCACACGCAGGCCGCACAGGGCGTTGGCGATCTTGTAGGCAATCCACGCCACCACACCGGACCAGACAACGGTCAGCAGCACGCCTTCCAGCTGGACCCACAGTTGGTGGGCGATCATGCCGGGTTCAGCCAAGCCAGGTCCGCCGAGGATCTGGGCGTTGAACACGCCGGTCAGCAGGGCGCCTACGATACCGCCCACGCCGTGCACACCGAACACATCCAGCGCGTCATCGGCACGCAACAGGCGCTTCAGACCATTCACGCCCCAGACGCAGACCACGCCCGCGACAACACCGATGATCAGTGCACCCACCGGGCCAACCAGACCGGCTGCGGGGGTGATGCCCACCAGGCCGGCGATTGCGCCAGACGCAGCGCCCAGCATCGAGGGCTTGCCCTTGACGGCCCATTCCGTGAACAGCCAGGCCAGGACGGCGCCTGCGGTGGCGATCATGGTGTTGAAGAAGGCCAGGGTGGCGTTCTCGTTGGCGGCCAGGGCCGAACCCGCGTTGAAACCGAACCAGCCCACCCACAGCAGGGCGGCGCCCACGAAGGTCATCGGCAGGTTGTGCGGCTGCATCGCTTCGCGGCCGTAGCCGACGCGCTTGCCAACCACATAGGCGCCCACCAGGCCGGCTACGCCTGCGTTGATGTGCACGACGGTGCCGCCGGCGAAGTCCAGCGCACCCGCGGCGTTAAGCAGGCCCGGTGCCGTTTCGGAGGCGAACCACACCATGTGGGCGATTGGCACGTAGGCGAACGTGAACCAGATCACCGTGAACACCAGCACCGCCGAGAAGCGGGCGCGTTCAGCAAAGCTGCCCACGATCAGCGCGCAGGTGATGCCGGCGAACGTGGCCTGGAACGAGGCGAACAGCAGCTCGGTCAGGGAGTTCGACATGGCGTACGAGCCATCAGCCGGGTTGAACATGCCAGAGAAGAAGGCGCGCGACAGGCCGCCGAAGAAGGCGTTGCCCTCGGTGAAGGCAAGCGAATAACCGTAGATGAACCAGAGAACCAGGCCCAGCACGAACGTGCACAGCACTTGCAGCAACACAGACAGCACGTTCTTGCTGCGTACCAGGCCGCCATAGAACATCGCCAGACCGGGTACGGCCATCATCAATACGAGTAGGGTAGAGACGAGCAACCAGGAGATATCTGCTTTATCCATTTTCAGGCTCCAATGAGTCTTTATTTATTTATTTACAGCGCAGCTTCGCCAGCTTCACCCGTGCGGATACGGATAACTTGTTCCAGGGGCGCGGCGAAGATCTTGCCGTCGCCGATCTTGCCGGTACGAGCGGCTTGCTCGATCGCTTCGATGACCTGATCGACAAGGTGGTCGGGCACGGCGGCTTCGACGCGTAGCTTGGGCAGAAAGTCGACGGCATATTCCGCGCCGCGATACAGCTCGGTATGGCCCTTTTGACGGCCAAAACCCTTTACTTCGGTAACAGTCAGGCCCTGGACGCCGATCCCGGATAGAGCCACCCGCACTTCGTCGAGCTTGAAGGGCTTGATGATGGCGATGATGAGTTTCATGGCATTTCCTCTCATGGTTGCACGTTGGCTACAGCTATTAAGCAATATCCATGCCATGTTTTTTGATGCGCGGGATACGGGGGGCAGGCGCAGGAGTTGTGCCTGTTTGCACCAATACGGGGCGTCGTGCACCACGATGCGGCCTCAATGTGGTGCGTAACGTGGGGATTCGGGCGTATGCAACAAAATATGTTTCAGGCTTGGTATTTGTAGCCAGTTAATGCTGCACCGGTTGCTGTTTGTATTGCGTTTTGCATTCCCCTGGCTGTCTGCGTGACAAGCGGCGATGTGGCGCGCAGCCTTGCGGGCCGGGCACCGCAAGAGTGCGACGGGCTCGTAAAACGGGGGCCGATGCGTGATCTCGGACGATCAAAATAACGGTTTTGCGTGATACCAGGGTTTACACGCATCAGCTTGTTGCGAAGCATCACCTGACGAAGAATCAACAAAAGGCAGTCGTCTGGCTGGTTCGCGAAGTCGGCAGGCCAGATGGGTTGCGCGTAACGATGTTGGTAGGGGGTTGCCGCCATGGCAGCCCGGTTTTCTCCTGTGCTTTGATGGGCGGTCACCGCATGCGGCCCGCCCTTTTTTTTGCTGGGCGCTGGGCTGCCTGCCTGCGACGGGTCGCCAAAGCACTACACTTGAGCCATCAAGAACACGAGAGGCCGCTATGAATAACCGCACCCAATGGATGGAAGACATCCAGAAGAATATTTCCGACCTGATCGCCCGTAGCCCGGCGGCTGATGTGGAACGCAATGTGCGCGCGATGATGACGCAGGCGTTCTCCAAGCTGGATCTGGTCACGCGCGAGGAATTCGACGTCCAAGCCGATTTGCTGGCCCGTACGCGGGCGCGCGTGGATCAACTGGCCGCCCAGGTGCAGCAGATGGAGTCGCGCTTGTCCGCCCTGGATAAGTGATCTGTCGCTAGCCGGCTTGCTGGCTCCAGACAAAACGACCGCCCCGTGCGGTCGTTTTGCGTTGACCGGCACGGGTCTGGATAAGGGACATCAATGTCCCGGTCGGCCGCGGCCCGCGCGCGAAATTGCCGATACTGGCGGTCTTGTATTCACGGAGACTGTCTTGACGCTTGCCGTACTTGCCAGCCGCGCGCTTAGCGGCATGCATGCGCATGCCGTCCGGGTCGAGACCCATTTGGGCCCGGGGCTGCCCAGCTTCAACGTCGTGGGGCTTGCCGACACGGAAGTGCGCGAAAGCCGCGAACGCGTGCGCGCTGCGATTTTGAATAGCGGATTCGATTTTCCGTCGGGCCGGATCACGGTGAATTTATCGCCAGCCGACATCCCGAAGGAATCGGGGCGTTTTGATCTGCCCATCGCGTTGGGCTTGTTGTTGGCATCTGGCCAACTGGCCGCGCCTGTGGGGGGTGACGATGTAGCGGGCAAGCCGCCTGTGTCAGATCCGTCGCTGGCGGATCTGGTGTTTGCGGGCGAGCTGTCCCTGACAGGCGCTTTGGTGCCGGTTGCCGCGCCTTTGGTCATTGCGTTGAGCGTAGCCCGCGATGCCCCTGGCGCCACGCTGATTTTGCCGACGGGCAGTGCCGAAGAAGCTGCCTGGGTGCCGGACTTGCGTGTCTTGTCGGCACGCAGCCTGGCCGACGTTGCCGCGCATGCCTCGGGCGCGCACTTGCTGCCCGACGCCATCCCCAAAGCGTGGCCGCAAGCGCCTCCCGGGCCATGCCTGTCCGATGTGCGAGGGCAGGCTGGCGCCAGGCGGGCCTTGGAAGTGGCCGCGGCGGGCGGACACAGCCTGCTGATGGTGGGGCCGCCTGGCGCGGGTAAAAGCATGCTGGCGGCGCGTCTGCCAGGGTTGCTGCCGCCACTGGACCGGTCTCAGGCGCTGGAGGCGGCGGCCGTTGCCACCTTGGCGGGCATGCCGCAAACATTGATGGGCCAGCCGCCGTTTCGCTCGCCGCACCATTCCGCGTCGGTTGCCGCGTTGGTAGGAGGGGGAAGCCGGCCGCGACCCGGCGAGATCAGTCTGGCGCACAATGGCGTGCTGTTCTTGGACGAATTACCCGAGTACAGCCGACGCACCCTGGAGGCACTGCGCGAGCCGTTGGAAGCGGGCAGGGTGGTTATCGCCCGAGCGTTGCACGCCGCACAGTTTCCGGCGCGCTTTCAACTGATCGCTGCGATGAACCCCTGCCCATGCGGATGGCGCGGGCATCCCGTGCGGGCCTGTGTATGTAGCCCCGACCAAGTTGCGCGCTATGTGGGCAAGATATCGGGCCCGCTACTGGACCGAATCGACCTGCACATGTCGCTGCCGCCTTCTGATCCGGAGTCCATGGCGGGGCCGGCGGGCGAGGCCTCCCGCCATGTCCTGGAGCGGGTGAGGCGGTGCCGTCAGCGCCAGCATGACCGGCAGGGCAAGCTGAATGCCGCGTTGAGCGGCGCGGAGCTTGATCAGTACTGCGTGATGCAGGCAGACGCCCAAACGCTGCTTTTTCAGGCCATGCGCCGCCTGTCCGGGTCTGGTCGAGCCCTGCACCGGGCGTTGCGGGTTGCTCGCACAATCGCCGATCTTGATGGGGCGGACGAGCTGGGCGCCGGTCACGTCGCGCAGGCGGTTCAATACCGCCGGCCGGGTTTGTAGGGTTGCTGGGAAGCCGGCTGAGCATCCGCTCCGGGTTTTTCCGCATTCCGGCTCGACAACAACCCGGAAATCACCATATAATCAAAGGCTTTCCCGGGTCTGGGCTCCTTATCTGCCAAGTTCCTGGGGAGAGATCCTGAAAGAAATTCCAGGGAACTGGTTTCCGGAAAGAAGTTTCCGGGAAGCGGTTTTGAGGTAAGCGATTTCAGGAAAGCGGTGGCGCTTCAAGTCAGGCGTTGCCGGTAGCAATACCCTAGCACTATCCCAGCAATACCCCCAAGAAGTGGCAACAGGTTTACAAGTCTTGCCGTTGTGTCGGTACCAGCCCTCGGGCTGCCAGCCACCAGCGCCCAAGCACCTCGCGTCATGTCAAATCAACAACGAGTTTAAGTTTAGGGAATCATCATGCCCAAGATGAAAACCAAGAAAAGCGCTTCCAAGCGCTTTAAGGTTCGCGGCAGCGGCTCCATCAAGCGCGGTCAGGCGTTCAAGCGCCACATTCTGACCAAGAAGACCACGAAGGCCAAGCGTCAATTGCGCGGCTCGACGGCCGTTCATGAATCCAACGTGGCCTCCGTCAAGGCCATGATGCCTTTCGCTTGATAAGGGAGTCTTAATATGCCTCGCGTCAAACGCGGCGTAACTGCCCGCGCACGTCACAAAAAAGTCATTGCCGCCGCCAAGGGTTACCGTGGCCGCCGCGGTAATGTGTTCCGTATTGCCAAGCAAGCAGTCATGCGCGCTGGCCAATACGCCTACCGCGACCGTCGTAACAAGAAGCGCACGTTCCGTGCTCTGTGGATCACGCGTATCAACGCTGCTGTCCGCGAACATGGCGTCAGCTACAGCGTGTTCATCGCTGGTCTGAAGAAGGCTTCGATCGAACTCGACCGTAAGGTCCTGGCTGATCTGGCCGTGCGCGACAAGGCCGGCTTTGCCGCCATCGTGCAGCAAGCCAAGGCTGCCTTGGCTGCCTGATCGCGCGCTTTAACTCATCGCGCATCGCTGCAAACGGGGCTGTAATAGCCCCGTTTGCGTTTTGAAGGCTGGATTTCATGACTCTATTGGTTGACGACCTGGTCTCCCAGGCGCAAGAACGGTTCGCCGCGGCTACGGATGCCGCCGCGCTTGAGAACGCAAAGGCTCGATTCCTGGGTAAGGAAGGCGCACTGACGGTGCTGCTCAAAGGCCTGGGCAAACTCGATCCCGAGCAGAAGCGCGAGATGGGCGCCCGGATCAATCAGGCCAAGCAACAAGTCGAAGAGCTCTTGAATTCGCGCCGCGCCGCATTGGCGCAGGCGGAACTGGACGCCCGACTGGCCTCTGAAACCATTGACGTCACCCTGCCGGGCCGCGGTCGCGCGCCGGGAGGCATCCATCCGGTGATCCGGACCTGGGAACGTGTGGAAGCCATCTTCCGTTCCATTGGCTTTGACGTGGCCGACGGCCCCGAAGTGGAAAACGACTGGACCAATTTCACCGCCTTGAACAACCCGCTGGACCATCCGGCGCGTTCCATGCAGGACACGTTCTACGTCGACATGAACGACGCCGACGGCCTGCCGCTGCTGCTGCGCACGCACACCAGCCCCATGCAGGTGCGTTACGCCCGCATGCACAAGCCGCCCATCAAGGTGATTGCACCTGGGCGCACCTATCGCGTCGACAGCGACGCCACGCATTCGCCCATGTTCCACCAGGTGGAAGGGCTCTGGATCGCCGAGGACATCTCGTTTGCCGATCTGAAAGGCGTGTACACCGATTTCCTGCGTTGCTTCTTTGAAAGCGATGATCTCGTCGTGCGTTTCCGTCCGTCGTTCTTCCCGTTCACGGAACCGTCCGCCGAAATCGACATGATGTTCACCTCGGGTCCCAACCGTGGCCGCTGGCTGGAAATTTCCGGCTCGGGCCAGGTGCACCCCGAAGTGGTGCGCAATTTCGGCCTTGATCCCGAGCGCTACATCGGCTTTGCCTTTGGTTCCGGACTTGAGCGCCTGACGATGTTGCGCTACGGCGTCAACGACCTGCGCCAGTTCTACGAAGGCGATTTGCGCTTCTTGCGCCAGTTCAACGAATAACAGACGGCTGATCATGCAATTTCCCGAATCCTGGCTGCGTACGCTGGTCAACCCTCCGATCGCAACCGATGAACTCGCGCACCGGCTCACCATGGCCGGCCTGGAAGTCGAAGACACCACGCCCGCCGCGCCGCCCTTTACCGGTGTGGTCGTGGGCCACATCGTCGAGATCGCGCCGCATCCCGACGCCGACAAGCTGCGCGTCTGCCAAGTGGATGATGGCTCCGGCGAACGCCTGCAAATCGTGTGCGGCGCGCCGAATGCGGCCGCTGGCCTGAAGGTGCCGCTGGCCCGCGTGGGCGCGGAACTGCCCGGCGGTATGAAGATCGGCGTCGCGAAAATGCGCGGCGTGCAATCGTCGGGCATGCTGTGCTCGGCCCGCGAACTGGGCTTGTCGCAAGACCACGCCGGCCTGTTGGAACTGCCCGCCGACATGGTGCCCGGCCAGTCCATCCGCGAAGCGCTCGACCTGGACGACACGCTCTTCACGCTCAAGCTCACGCCCAACCGCGCCGACTGTCTGTCAATCCTTGGCGTGGCGCGTGAAGTGGCCGCGCTGACGGGTGCGCCGCTGTCCGTGCCCACGGCCGTTGCCGTGCCCGTGCAGCTTGACGAGCGTCTGCCCGTCAAGATTGAAGCCCCTGATCTGTGCGGCCGTTTCGCCGGCCGCGTGATCCGCGGCGTGAACGCCCGTGCCGCAACGCCCGACTGGATGAAGTCGCGTCTTGAGCGCGCTGGCCAACGTTCGCTGTCGGCCCTGGTCGACATCTCGAACTACGTCATGCTTGAGCTGGGCCGTCCGTCGCACGTGTTCGATCTGGACAAGATCGGCGGCGACATCTCCGTGCGCTGGGCGCGCGAAGGTGAAACGCTGGAACTGTTGAACGGCCAGACCGTCACGCTGGATCCGAAGGTGGGCGTGGTCGTCGCTGGTGATCAGGTGGAAAGCCTGGCCGGCATCATGGGCGGCGAAGCCACCTCCGTGACGCTGGACACGCAGAATATCTATCTGGAAGCCGCGTTCTGGTGGCCGCAATCCATTGCCGGCCGCGCGCGCCGCTACAAGTTCAGCTCGGAAGCCAGCCATCGCTTCGAGCGCGGCGTGGACTACGCCAGCATCCCCGAGCACATTGAATTCATCACGCGTCTGATCGTTGATATCTGCGGCGGCCAGGTTGGCCCCTTGGACGATCAAATCGTGAACCTGCCGGCGCGTCCGCCCGTGCGCATGCGCCTGGCGCGTTGCCATCGCGTGCTGGGCGTGCCCGTCACGCAGGAACAGGTCGCGAAGATCTTCGCCAGCCTGGGCCTGGAATTCACGGTTGAAGGCGATGACTTCATCGTCAGCCCGCCGTCGTACCGCTTTGATCTTGAGATCGAGGAAGACCTGATCGAGGAAGTGGCTCGCATCTACGGCTTCGAGAGCATTCCCGATGTGCCACCGATGGCGCGCGCCAAGATGTTCTCGCAGCCTGAAGTGCATCGTGGCGCGCACGCGCTGCGCCGCCTGACCGCCGCCCAGGACTACCAGGAAGTCGTCAACTACAGCTTCGTCGAAGCCGATTGGGAACGCGACTACGCTGGCAACGACACGCCGGTGCGCCTGGTGAACCCGATTGCCAGCCATTTGTCGGTCATGCGTTCAAGCCTGATTGGTGGTCTGGTTGCCAACATCCGTCATAACGCCAACCGCAAGCAGTCGCGGGTTCGTGTGTTCGAACTGGGCCGCGTCTTCATGCGCGACGCCAGTGCGCAAGATGGTCCCCTGGAAGTTGCGGGCGTACGTCAGCCAATGCGTCTGTCGGGCGCTGCCTGGGGCCCGGCCGTTGAAGAGCAGTGGGGCATCGCCACGCGTCAGGTCGATTTCTTTGACGTGAAGATGGATGTCGAGGCGCTGTTCGGCGCGCGCGGCCGCCGCCTGCGTTTCGAAGCCGCCGCCCATCCGGCACTGCATCCGGGCCGCAGCGCCCGCATCGAACTGGACGGCAAGCAAGTGGGCTGGATCGGCGAATTGCATCCGCGTTGGGCGCAACAAGCCGACCTGGCGCATGCTCCCGTCGTGTTTGAACTGGACGTGGACGCGCTGTCTGAAGGCGAGCTGCCCCAAGTGCGCGAGCTATCGCGTCAGCCGGTGGTGGTACGCGATCTGGCGCTGTGGGTGGACGCCGCGGTGTCGACGCAATCGATGCTGGACACCGTGTTCGCCGCGGTCAAGGCCGATGCGCAACTGGCTGTTGTGCAAGACGCGCGTGTGTTTGACGTGTGGCGCGAGAAGGCCCAGGGCGCCGAGCCCGTCACGGAGAAAAGCCTTGCTTTCCGTTTCTGGCTACAGGACACTGAGGTCACCCTGGACGAAGCTCGTGTGGCGGATTGCCTGTCCCGCATCAAGGATGCATTGGTCAGTGCCCACGGCGCGCGCCAGCGTACATGAACCATGGGGAACAGTATGCTTGCTGCCGAGCCACGCACCCTGACCAAGGCTGAGCTGGCCGAACTGCTCTTCGAGCGGGTCGGCTTGAACAAGCGCGAAGCCAAGGACATTGTCGATACCTTCTTCGAAGAAATCCGAGATGCCTTGGCGCGCGGAGATTCCGTCAAGCTCTCGGGTTTCGGCAATTTCCAGGTGCGTGACAAACCACCGCGCCCGGGCCGCAATCCCAAGACCGGCGAGACCATTCCCATCGCCGCACGCCGCGTGGTCACGTTCCACGCGAGTCAAAAACTCAAGAGCGTGGTGGAGCAGGCCACCCCTGCTGCACCCGACGCCGCGGAGTGATACGCTTTGTCGGTAATTGTTATCGGCACCCGGCTTACTCGCGGCATAAAATTCGCTTATGACACGTACTGAATCCACCGTTACGCTACCGCCCATCCCCGCCAAGCGTTACTTCACCATTGGTGAAGTCAGCGAGCTGTGTGGCGTAAAGCCTCACGTCTTGCGGTACTGGGAGCAGGAATTCACCCAGCTCAAGCCGGTCAAGCGGCGCGGCAACCGCCGCTACTATCAGCATCATGAAGTGCTGCTGATCCGCCGTATCCGTTCCTTGCTGTATGAACAAGGCTTCACGATCAGCGGCGCTCGTAATCGCTTGGGCGACGCGCGCGATATGCCGCACGATCAAGACGCAGCGGTGCGTTTGTCTGGCGCCGAAATGCAAGGCTTGCGCAACGAACTCGCCAACGTCTCGACGATGTTGGCCGATGCTTTGGGCCTGCCTGCAAATGCAGCCAGCAGCGCCAATACGGCAAGCAGCAGCAACGTTGGCACCGCGGTCTGAGCGCTGCGCTTATCGATCGCTTCATCGTCGTCAACGATCTTCCGACAACACGCAATATCCGCAACGCGCGAAGCTGATCCAGCAATGTGCGTTGCAAGTCGTAGTGCCTTTGCGCGCCATGCGCCGTCTTGTATGTAGCTGATGCAAGCGACGATCATGAGGCGCAAATTTTTTTGAGTATTCAGCACTTTTTTTGCACCAATCCGTGCAAACAATTTTTTGTTCTGCTATACTCTTTTTCTTTCGGGGCGTAGCGCAGCCTGGTAGCGCACTTGCATGGGGTGCAAGGGGTCGCGAGTTCGAATCCCGCCGTCCCGACCAGCAATACCCTAAGGGGTTAGTGATGAAAATCACTAACCCCCTTTCTCATTGTGCGATGTTCTGGGGGCTTTGCTCTATTGTTGATGGCGCAATACCGTCGACGCAGGCGTTTGATCATTGGCGCGTAGAGCATCTGCGCGGCAACATAAACCGGAGATCAAGAATGCGGAAGCTAATTGCAGTCGCGCTCGCCTTTTCTGCTTTGATTGGTTTCGCTCAAGCGCAGAACACGGATTCATCGCCGATGGATCATTCCAAGATGGACCATGCGGCCCACATGAAAGGGAAGGCTGACGCGCAACGTCAGACAGAGGTTTCCAAACGAGGCAAAGAGGTTATGCCCTTCAGCTTGTCGGCCACGACCCATATCTTCACCAAGAGTGCGGATGGTGGTGTTCAACGTGTGGTGGTGAAGGACGCGTCAGACGCCGGCCAAGTCGAGCAGATTCGGCTGCATTTGCGGGAAATCCAGGCGCAGTTCTTGAAAGGAGACTTCTCGGGTCCGAGCCACATCCATGGCCAAGACATGCCAGGCTTGGCTGAGCTAAAGAACGCCAGCCCTGGGCAACTCGAGATTGCCTACCAAGACGTCAAAGGCGGAGCGCAACTGACGTACAAAGCGAACGATGCGCATCTGGTAGGTGCGTTGCATAAGTGGTTTGATGCCCAGCTTTCTGACCATGGCAACGATGCTGTCGAAGCGCTCGATCCTCATTGACTGATAGCCTTTCCGGCGTCTTGCCTGCCGGAGCCACCATTGCGTTCATGACAACGAAAATCGCGGACTCTGGTGTAACGTACTGCTCCATCTCAGTCACCTAAAGGCAAGCCTGTGGCTAGCAAACTCGCTGGAACCCGGTTTATCGCGTTGACCTTCAAGGCCATCCGCCAACAAGGCCGTCGAATGATGACGGTCGCACCTGGGTCATTGGCCGCATTCATTGTTTCGCTGCCCTTCGCGTTGCTGGTGTCCACCTCCGTGGGCACGATGCAGTTTGTGTTTCTACTGCTGGCCATGGTGAGCCTGCTGGCGTTGGCGCGGTTGACCTTTACTTGGCTTGCGATGCTTGTCGGCCGTGACGAGGCAGCGACGCAGCTTGCGCGAGGGGGTAATGCCGAGGCCAAGCATCTGGCTTTGCTGGTGCTCTTTGTGGTCGTGGTGGGCGCGATATTGCGGGCGTCTGCTGATATTCCAATATTGCTTTACTTCGCGATGAAGGGCGTGGGCGATACCGGGTTCTTCCTCGCGCTGTTCATTGTGCTGGGCCTGCTTTGGGTGCCGTTTGTGTATGCCGGCGCGGTGGTGGCGTTGAGCTGGGTGCACGCCGTGGCGGCGGGTGAATATGGCTTCAATGCAATGCGGGGGGCGATGCGTTTCAAGCGTTGGCCTTTGGTGACTGCGCTGTTTGTCTTGCTCGTGTCCGTGGGCTTTACCAAGGCCATGGTGGCGGACGTGGCGCGTTTCCCGACGACGTCTGGCGTTGGGTTCAGCGTAGCCGGCATGCTGATCAGCATCGGCATGCTTGTGATCGTGACGATGATGTGCGCAGTGGCGTATCGCGAGTCCGTGCCGCGGGCTCCCGATACCTCGAGCGATCCCGGCGTGCTTGTGTGAGCCATGCGTACGCAACATCAAATCCGTTGCGGTCGTGCGACGCTTTTTGCGGAAGCTGAGGGTAGCGGCGACCCGGTGGTGTTCTTGCACGCCGCCATTTGCGACTGCCGCATGTGGGATGTGCAGATGGCGGGCATCGCGGCCGGCGCCAAGGCCATTGCGTATGACCGGCGCGGCTACGGAAAGACGCATGCCGGGGCGGAAGAGTATTCGGCAGTTGCGGATCTGATGGCGGTGATTGATGCGTTGGCGGACGGCAAGCCGGTGATCTTGGTTGGATGCTCGCAGGGGGCGCGGGTAGCGCTGGATGCGGCGCTGCTACATCCGTCCCGCGTGCGGGGGCTGGTGTTGATTGCACCGACGGTGCCTGGCGCTCCCGAACCGGTGCTTCCGGCCAGCATCAAGGCATTGATGCTGGAGCTGAAGCAGGCCGAGGCCGACGGCGACAAAGATCGCGTGAACACGTTGAAGGCGCGGTTGTTCCTGGACGGGCCGTGCGAGCCAGAAGGGCGCGTAGCGGGCGCTGCACGTCAGCGCTTTCTTGAAATGAATGCCGCCATATTGCAGTCGCCGTATGGTGGGGCAAGCCTAGATGATTTGCCCACCTACGACCGTCTGAACGAGATTCGTAAGCCGGCGCTGGTGATGTGGGGTGACCGCGATTTTCCACATATTCAGGCACGTAGCAGGCAGGTGGTGACGATGCTGGCGAAGGGCACCGGTCAGGCGTTGCCAGGCACGGCCCATTTGCCCAGCTTGGATCGACCGGTCGAACTGACCGCCGAGATCTTGGCGTTCATCAATCGCATCGCCAACCAGGCCTGACCGCGCGCCACAGACTTCAGCGCCACAGACGTCAGCGCCACAGACTTCAGCGCTACAGACTTCAGCGCTACAGGACTTGGTTTCAACGCTTCTTGCCAGCCCCGCGCGGCATTGGCGCCAGCGGGGTGCCGACGTGCGAGGCCAGCCAGTGTTCGATCTTGTCGTCGCGGCGTGCTGCCCAGTCCTTGCCTAGTTCCAGCACCAGCATGTTGCGAGTATCGCCAAGGTCCTGGCCGGGTTCCTTCTGGAACATGGCGCGCCAGATTTCCGAGGCCACCATATCCGTCGTGAGCAAAACGCCAATACCCTTGGCATCGATCCATAGAGGCGCGGCGCGGTCATCTACGTGCTTCTTCAGGTTTTCAAGCTGCTTTTGGGCGAGTGAGGCGTTGTCTTTGGACGCCGCGATCAAGATCAGATATTGCCGGTGGCCGATGGCGGGTTCTTCGGCGTCGCCAAAAGGGTTTTCCATGGTGCATTCCTTGCTGGAGTAAGCGCGCTGCGAGCCGCGAGGACGGCTCAGGAAGACAGGGTACTCGACCTGCGCGCCCGTGCCGCGCTGTTATGGCGAAAGTCCTTGCATTCTGTGCCTGTCGCCACGCATGCAGCGGCGCGCATACTGTTTCCATTCACACGCCAATGAGAGACCTTTGATGCGCTACCGCTATGTGACGGCCGATGTATTCACCACGCAAACCTATTGCGGCAATCCTCTGGCGGTGGTGCTGGACGCCGACGGGCTGGATAGTGCGCAGATGCAGCGCATTGCCCGCGAATTCAACTACTCCGAAACCAGCTTCGTATTGCCGCCGAAAGACCGCGCCAATACGGCCTGGGTGCGGATATTCACGCCGGATCGCGAGGTGCCGTTCGCCGGGCATCCCAACGTAGGCACCGCGGTGGTGCTGGCGCGCGAAATGGTTGCGGCTGGCCGCCCGGCGCCGGAGGCCTTTGTATTTGAAGAAGCGGCGGGCCTGGTGCGTATCGCCTTGCGCTCGGGCGCGAAGGGAGTGGAAAGCGTGGAGCTGCAAGCGCCGCAGCCGCTGATGCGTGCAAGCGAGGTTTCCGCCGAGGCCCTGGCTCGTGCACTGAAATTGGAGCCGTCCGATATCGACACGTCCGAGCACGCGCCGCAGGTGGTGTCGGTAGGGCTGATCTTCCTGGTGGCGCAGTTGGCCAGTCGCGACGCCTTACGCCGTGCATCGCCGGATTCGAACGGCTACGCGGCGCTGCTGCCGTTGGATGGGGCGAAGTCGATCTACGTCTACACCACCGACACGCGTGGCGATACCATCGACGCCCCAACCGATATTCAGGCGCGGATGTTTACCGGCCGCATGACGGAAGACCCCGCGACGGGCAGCGCCACGGCTGCCGTCACGGCGTTACGCGCCGCCTTGCGCGGGCGCGGGAAGCTGGAATTGCGCGTAGGACAGGGGGTGGACATGGGGCGGGCCAGCCTGTTGCTGGCGCATGCCGAACCCCGCGCCGATGGCGTATGGGCGGGCGTGGCGGGCAATGCGGTGGTGGTGATGGAAGGCTCGTTGCCCGCGCCAGAGCAGGGCTGAATCCATCTTGATTGCGCGCGGGGACCCGTGTATGCTGGCTCGCATGAGTTCACTGCATTCAGCTCCCGCATGCCGGACAGGCCGGGCAGATTACCGACGAGTCACTCGACGCTTACGTTGAGTGGCTGGTCACGACAAGGCGCTGCGCAGGCGGCGCTGTCCCCTGAAGGCCACGATACCCCTCGTGGCCTTTTTGTTTGCAGGTTTGTGGTGCCCACTTTGCTTGCAATGCCGTGTTCGAGGCGGTTCGTCCGGTCTTCGTTTTCCTCTCTACAGGAACGAAGCATGACTATTCAAACCTTGGCCATCCGGCCATATCACTCCGCCGATGAGACGGCCCTGATCCAGTTATGGCGCGACTGCGGCCTGACGCGCCCTTGGAACGATCCAGTCAAGGACATCGCGCGCAAGCTCACCGTGCAAGCCGATCTGTTTTTGGTGGGCGAGATTGGCGGCGCCATCGTTGCGACGGTGATGGGCGGCTATGACGGGCATCGCGGCTGGGTGAACTACCTGGCGGTGTCGCCTTCGTATCAACGGCGGGGCTACGCCACGATGCTGATGCACGCCCTTGAACGCCGCTTGCACGATATGGGTTGCCCGAAGATCAACCTGCTGATTCGTTCGGGCAACCTGGGCGTGCAGGGCTTCTACAAAAGCCTGGGCTTTCAACTTGATGAGGTCGTAAGCCTGGGCAAGCGCCTGATTCCGGATATCTGAGAGCGGTGCTTACGACACCCAGGGATCCGATTTTGAACGCTTGGTCATGACGCTTAGATGGCAACCGTCAGATAAACCGCTTCGCGGCCCACGATGGGCATGCGGGTGGGCATGAAGATCGTGCAGGCGTCGCATGGCGAGCGGATTTCTTCGGCGCCGTTGATGGCGATCAGCTCGCCTTTGTCGAAGGTCTCAAAGCCGATGACGGGGCGGGTGAAGCGGAAGTCTTCGGACTTCACCATGTGTACTTCAAGCAGGCGGTAACGCTGCGGAACGGGCGGGGGCGCGGCGTCCTGGGGCGCATCGATCAAGCCGGTGTGGGCCAGAAAGCGCAGCGTGACGTCGGTGGCCAGTTCGGCCGCCGAACGCGCGAAGTGCTGGCCGCATTCGACCACCAGCGCGCCGCCGCTGTCAGACGCCGGGTCACCATGGTGGCCATAGCCCATGACGCCCGTGCCGGGAAACTTGTGCTGCGGCATCACTAGATGTATGGCCGGCGCCCCCACCGCCGCGGCCAATGCTGTGTTGCGGTCCATCTCGTTGTAAACCCAGAAGGGTTGCACCGGCGCGCGGGTCGAGTGGATGTCCAGGACGAAGTCGGCCGCGTCCAATACCGGCCGCAACTCGCGCGCGCGACGCAGTTCGGGGCTGTCTTCGGCGCCGTCCAGCATGGACGCGGACCAGATGCGGTTCAAGTTGTGGACAAGCTGGCGGTTTTCGTAGGGGTTGTCGATGTCGAAGGCTTCATAGGCTTCGACATGGGCAAAGCTGACGGTCAGCGTACCGATCTTGGGCCGCACTCCCGTGTCCAGCAAATGGGTGGCGGCAACCATGCCACAGATTTCGTTGCCGTGCGTGATGGCGTTGATCAGTACATGAGGGCCGGGCACGCCGGACTCGAAGCGATGGACATAAGGGATGCCGGTGTTGCCTTCGCGGTATGCCGATAGGTCGCGCGGCAGAACCTCAAGGGGAGCGGTGTCGGGTTCGAAAGCTGTGGTTTGCATGGGGATGGTTGGTTTCTTGTTGAACGTTGCAATATACCCCCGGGTATCTGGCGCGGGTCTATCGCGTGTTTTTTCCGCTGTCGCA
Organism: Achromobacter spanius; assembly: GCF_003994415.1. Taxonomy (NCBI): domain Bacteria; kingdom Pseudomonadati; phylum Pseudomonadota; class Betaproteobacteria; order Burkholderiales; family Alcaligenaceae; genus Achromobacter; species Achromobacter spanius. The sequence goes on from NZ_CP034689.1 coordinate 2,376,478, forward strand.
AAAAATCTGAAAATGGCACAAAACGGGAGAAATTTCGTTGCCCTCCACCATTCGCAAGATGCGTCCGTACTAGGCGGCATAGTGCTTCATAACCGATTGAAACCATTGCTTTTCAGCGCGATTTTTTTTTGGCATATTGCGCGCGGTGAGTTCGATTTCAGGAGCGAGAAGAATGGGCGCGGTGCCTCAACGGCATATCGATGGTTTCCAAGTGGGTTGTGAAATCGTAAGCCTGGATGCAGGCGTGTTGGCCATCGAGATAATCGTGAGCCGGGTGGGCAATGACGGTGGACAGCAACGCTGGTCGCTGCCGCGTTTCGTGACGTTCGCCGACGCCGATGTGGCGCGGCGTCATGCTGAACTGGTCTTGTCGGCGATTTTGTCGGTGGACTCGGCGACTGGCGAGCCCCGCTACGGCATTCTGTAGCCATGTCGCAGGGGAAGTGATTCCTCTACGAAATGTTGCAGTGGCCATGCGCGTGCTTTCAGGTGCGCAGGCGCATGGTTGTTGAAAAATACCCGCCGTGGTCGAGGCGGCAGCAGGTAGGTTTTGTTTCGTTTATCACAATCCGACGCCGTGCTCCGACGGGTTTGGCCGGTACATTGGTGGCGGATGACAACAAGAAAGGAGAGTTCCATGCTTGATACTTTTCCTGTCCTGCGTCGTGCAGGCCTTGCGGCCGCAACGATTGGCGTAGCGGGCCTGCTGTTCGCGGGTTGCACCACTACCACGCCCCCATCCTCCGCCACGGCCACGGAGAAGCGCGACTCGATGAATAGCGCGGCCAACGCAACGCTTACCAAACTCTACGAGGCGTCGCCCCAATCCAAGGAACTGGTGGCGCGTGCCAAGGGCGTACTGGTGTTCCCTGATGTGTTGAGCGGCAGCTTCATTGTGGGCGCCGAGCATGGCAAGGGGGTGTTGCGTGTGGGCGGTTCCAATGCCGGCTACTACAGCACGACGGCCGGTTCTATCGGCTTCCAGGCCGGTGCGCAATCCAAGGCCATGGTGCTGTTGTTCATGACGGATGACGCCTTGACCAAATTCCGCAATAGCAGCGGTTGGACGGTGGGCGCGGACGCCACGGTGGCTGTGGTGAATATCGGCGCAAATGGCCGCATTGACACCAACACCGCGCAGCAGCCGATTGTTGGCTTCGTCATGAATAACGGCGGCCTGATGGCAGGCGTGTCGTTGGCGGGCACCAAGATCTCCAAGCTCGACTGGTAAGATCTTTCCCCATGAAAAACGCCGCGGATCATTCGTTTCCGCGGCGTTTTTATATTCGGCTGGCCATTAGTGAATCATGGCAAATCAGCCGATAAGGTTGTCGCCGTTATGGCGCACAGCGCTTTCGCGCTGGATTTCAGCTTCTTCGATATCGGGGTCCAGGCCGCGCCAACGCAGGATGCGCCCGCGTTCGGGCTCGGGTTCCCAGCCCAGCATGCCGTAGCGCGTGATTTCGGTTTCGCCTGTGTCAAATTCCACTTCAAAGTAACCCTGACGATCGGGTAGCGTGCTGCCGGGGGACCATTCTGTTTCGGGCATGGTTGCTCCTTGCTAAGCGATGGGAGGGAAGGCCGGCGCACCGTCGGCGCCGACGCAAGCATTGTGCGGGCGACCGCCTTATCCCGCAAGCGCGTCGATCACGCTGCGACGTCCGTCAGGCAAGCGGGACGGCGGTGGTGTAGAGCACCTGCTTCAACGCAAAGCTTGAGCGGATGCTGGCAACGCCCGGGATGCGGGTGATGTGTTCGACGATCAGGCGTTCCAGCGCATCCACGTCGGGCACCAGCGCGCGGATCAGGTAATCGGCGTCGCCCGACATCAGATAGCACTCCATGATTTCCGGCAGCACGGCGATTTCACGTTCAAAGACGTCCAGTGCCGCCTTGCGTTGCTTGTCCAGCGAGATCTGGATGAAGACGTTGACCTTCAACCCCAGCTTGCGCGCGTTCAGCAGGGTGACGCGGCGGTCGATCAGGCCATCGGTTTCCAGGCGCCGCACGCGGGCCAGACAGGGTGAGGCCGATAGGTTGACGCGGGCGGCAAGCTCCACATTGGTCAGGCGGGCATCACGTTGTAGTTCGTTCAGGATTCGGATGTCGGTTGCATCCAGGTTGATTTCCGGCATAAGTCACCTAGTTTTGTCGATCGGCAGTGCATTCATGCTGAGGCAGGAGTTTATCGGAGTCTATTCAGGTGAAATGTGCTGGGGTTTACCCTATAGACTATTCCATCCTTTTGCCAATCGGCAAAAGTGCGGAATATTCAAGCGGTAGATCGGGCAGTGATGAGTCAGCAAAGTACGTTGCGCAGGTTTTTGCCCTTGGCGGGCGCGGTCCTGATCTGGGGCGGCAATTGGCCCGTCATGAAGATGGGGCTGGCGCACATGAGCCCGCTTTGGCTGGCGGCCAGCCGTTTCGGATCGGCCGCGCTGATCAGTGTGGTGGTGCTCGCGATGCTGGGACGGATGCGCTTGCCCACGCGGCAGGAGTGGCCGCTGGTGGTGGGCGTGGCGTTGCTGCAAATGGGCGCGTTCACGGCATTGGCGCTGTGGGCGCTGCAATACGTGGCGCCTGGCCGCGCTTCCGTCATTGCTTATGCCACATCGATATGGGTCATCCCGTTGTCGGCATTGATTCTGAAAGAGCGCTTGAGCGCGGGCCAGTGGCTGGCAACGGCGCTCAGTTATGCGGGCATAGCCGTGATCGTGGCGCCCGCGTTCAGCCCGTGGCAGGCGCATACGGCGATCGGCCTGATCATGCTGCTGGGCGCCTCGTTCGCGTGGGCGTGCAACATCATCCAACTGCGCGGCAGCCGCCACGTGCGCTTGGGCGCCGACATGATCCCGTGGCAGACCGCGCTGGCCACGTTGCCGTTAACGGCGCTGGCCTGGCTACGTGACGGCGTGCCCACGTTCCTGGCGGTGCCCGACGCCTGGCCCATTATTCTGTACACCGGCCCGCTGGCTACCGCGCTGACATTTATCGTGGTGCTGGGCATGACGCAAAAGATGCCGCCCGTGGCGACGTCCATTGCCATGCTGTGCGTGCCGCTTATCGGTTTGCTGGTGTCATCCGCGGTCTTTCATGAACGCATCTCGGCAGACCTGGCGCTGGGCCTGTCCTTGATCGCGGCAAGCGTTGCGGCCTCCGCCCTGGCGGCGCGCATGAATCGTCCGCTTGCGCTGCGGCCGTCTTAGAACGCTTTAGAATGTCGTGCGCCGGGCGGGGCCTGGCAACACCTGTAGGTGCGCGGCAGAATGGACTCGTTATATGTATTGGTCGTGGTCGGCGCGGTGGCGGCCGGCTTCGTGCAAGGGTTGTCAGGGTTCGGCTTCGGGCTGGTGGCCATGTCATTCTGGGCGTGGACGATAGACCCCCGATTGGCGGCGGCGATGACCGTGTTCGGTGGGCTGACCGGCCAGTTGCTGGCGGCGTTCACCGTGCGCCGAGGGTTTTCGTGGTCGCATCTGCTGCCCTTCGTGGCGGGCGGGCTGGTGGGCATACCCGTTGGCGTGATGCTTTTGCCCCATCTGGATCCGGTGATATTCAAGGTTTGTATCGGCAGCTTGCTCGCGGTCTGGTGTCCGATGATGTTGTTCGCCACACGCTTGCCCCGCATCACAGCGGGCGGCAAGACGGCTGATGGGCTGGTGGGCGCGGTAGGCGGCATCATGGGCGGCATCGGTGGCTTTACAGGCGTGATTCCCACGCTGTGGTGCACCTTGCGCGGCTTTGACCGAAACGTGCAACGTTCGGTGATCCAGAACTTCAACCTGTCGATGCTGGTTGTGACGATGGCGGGCTACATCTATACGGGTGTGGTGACGAGCGACATGTTGCCGCTTTTCGCCATCATCGTGCCCGCGATGCTGTTACCGACGCTACTGGGCGCCCGTCTGTATGTGGGAATCAGCGATGTGACGTTTCGCCGCGTCGTGCTGGGTTTGCTGACGCTGGCGGGCGTGGCGATGCTGGCCTCTTCGGTTCCCAAGCTGTTGGCGTAGCCAGGCGGCCTTGACGGGCATGCTATCGTTTACGCCATTGAAGAGAGAATTACGCATGGCATTGCATCGTTTCCAGAAAGGCGAATTGAGTCATTGGCTGCGCATCGTGGCCGACAACTGTGAACCTGACGCCGCTCAAGCCGTGGTGCCTGCTGAAATTTCGCAGGCGCTGCAAACGTTGCGTTGCATCCAGCCCGGCCCCGATGGCCGTTGGTTGATTACCGAAAAGGGCAAGCTTGCCCTGCGCATGGAAGAGCCTGGCGCCATCCACGTACGCTGAGCGCCGCCAGGCAAAGAAGCGCCCCGCCGGTCAGTCCCTGGCCGCGCTTTTCTTTCAACTCCCTTAAATCTTTCTGCTTACTGCGCATTGAAGCAAGATGCGCGGAATTGCCGCACATCTTGCGAATGTTTTCGCCTTATGTCGCACTCAAGGGGGTATTTATGGGCCAGTACGGGAATCTCCTGAGACGGAATGTGCGATTTGGCATCTTCCGGACGTACCGCGCAAGTTATGTCGCCGGTAAGATGAACTTGCGTGACGCTTTCAGGTCTATTCATTTCGCGGGAATTTGCTCCCGCAACGTCACGCGTGGTTCACGCGTTTAGGTAACCGACTGGGAGGTAGCACATGCAGCATCGTGACCAGGAAGTACTGATCGACGTTTCCACGGCGGCCATGGATACCGGCGGATATGGCGTCTTGCTGACGGTAACGGCCGAGGGCGGCACCGAGGTGGATGCCGCGTTTTCCCACTTGGGCAACTGCGCTTCGTTGGACGAAGCACGTGATCGCGCGGAAATATTCGCGCAGAACTGGGTCGAGGAAAACATCTTCCGATAGGGCGCAAAGCTCTCGACGAAGCTGATCGGTGGGACCGGTCTGTGCTGGCATGAGGCTGCGGAGAATACTCAAAAAATTGCGACGAAATTTTCGGTTATCGTTGCTGCTCCGAAACCTGGAGCCCTTTTCGGGTATGCGTCGTTCCAAGATGACTGCCGCACAGACCACTCTTACTCTTACGGAACACGCCCGCGCCTTGCGGGCGCATTTTGATTCCGTGATCCTGCCTCTGTGGATGGGGCGGGGCTTCAATCAAACACTGGGTCTGCCCTACGAATCGTTGGATGGCGCGACGGGTGAGCCGTTGGCGCCCACCCGGTATCGTGCGATGGCTTGTGCGCGGCAACTGTATGTGTTTGCCCAGGCGCCAAGCGCTGAAGCCGGCCTGCATGCCGACCGGCTGTTCAATTCGCTATGTCGCGTGTTTCGCAATGAGCAAGGGGGCTGGTTGTACAGCGTGGACACCGATGCGCGCCCCTTGGATGACACGCAAGATCTTTATACGCACGCTTTCATTGTGCTGGCCTGCGCCGCGTACTTTCCGCGCAGCCGCAATGCCGATGCGCGTAAGCTGATGTTGTCGACGGCGGCCACGATCGAGTCGCGATTCAAGACAAATGACGGGCTGTACCACGCGGCGCTAAGCGCGGATCTTCTGCACCCGCTGAAAGCGCCAGCGCAAAATCCCATGATGCATCTGACCGAAGCCTATCTGGCTGCCGCGCAAGTGGCGGAACCCGCGCTGTTTGCACAGCATCTGCGTTCGCTGGCGCAAGGCGTCAGCCAGTTTTTCGTGCATGGGCCCACGCAGTGCATATCGGAGGCCCTGCAGGGCTCGGCCGGCAACCGGCTGGAACCCGGGCATCAGTTCGAATGGTTGTCGCTGGTGCACGGCGCGGCTGAAGTGTTCGAGGGCCTGGAGTTGGTGGAATCCTTGCCCCGCGCCGTGCGGTGGTCTCGCGAGCATGGCGTGGACGTGGGCGGCGCGGGCGTCGTGGCGTCGTTGGATGAGGCGGGCGCGGTCATCGATGACACTCGGCGCATCTGGGCGCAGACCGAATATCTGCGCGCATTGGCAGTGTTGGGCGATTGGCCCGCTCTGGAATCCGGCATGGCCGGTTTCCGCGCCCGTTTCCTGCACGACGGCGGTTGGTACGAGTGCCTGGACGGCCAGGGCGCGGTGGTGCGCGGCGATATGCCGTCAACGTCGCCTTACCATTTGGCAACCTGTCTTGCGGCATTACCAAACGTTGTTTAAACGCTCATTTAACAATTATTGTCATTCGATTGATATAAATTGATAGAAAAACATTGGTGAAATCCCTTACAATTCCGTAACACTGTTTGTGGGGAAGCATCAATGAGCGTCATGTGTTTGGCTTGCCAACGCATTAACCCGGGCCTTGCCGGCGTTGCGCCGCATTCGCATCTGGGACATCAAGGTTTCACCAATCCCACACAAAAAGGGCGCGAAGAGAGTCGCGAAGATCACTTCCGCTGCCTGAGTTGTGGGGCGAAATGGTTGCGTGAAACCGATAAGTGGGGCGTGGATCTGGGATTCAAGCTGGCGCCTTGAGCGTCGCACCGCCGCATGTGAGCCGGGCCTCTGGAAAGAGGCCCGTTTTATTTGGTTGCACGAATTTCCTTACGAACGAAACCAGACATTTCTGCCGAAGCAAGGCGCACTCAGCGGACTTGGTCCGCCGCCACGACGTCGGGGTCCGCCTGCGCGGTTTGCAGTAACCATTGCCGAAAGCAATCCAGCGCGTAATGGTCACGCCGCTGAGCCGGGGCGCACAAGTGATAGCCACGGCGCAAGCGTATCGGCAGCTTGGGAAAAGGCGCGGCCACGCGGCCGGCCTGAAGCTCATCGCGCACCAGGCAGCGCTGCAGCACGGCAATGCCCATGTCCGCCATGACCGCCCGGATCAGGATGGACACCTGATCGAACCCCTGTGACAGCGTGACGGCAGAGCGCGGGGCGCCAGCGGCAGTGAACCATTGCACCCAGTTGTCTTGCCCGTTGGTGTGGTAAAGCAGCGGCTCACCCAGCAGGCCCTGCGGCGTGTCCCATAGCCCTTTGGCCTGGCGCGCGGCCAGGCGGTCCGGGTGGCAGATCACCACCACTTCGCGTCCGATCACGTAGTCGGCCTGCCATCCCGGCCATTGCTCGGGCGTGCCCGCCAGGATGCTCGCGTCCGGCGTGGCGCCCGAAAAGTCTTCATTGCGGCGATAAGGCGAGAAGTTGAGCTGGATGTCGGGATGGCGCCGATGGAAGTCGGGCAGATGCGGTACCAGCCAGGCGCTGGCCAGCGTGGGCACCATGGATAGCGTCAGGTGCCGGCGGCGCTCGTCGGCGCGTAGCTCGGTGCTGAGCTTTTCGATGGCTTGTAGCGGCCCGTGCGCACCGTCGTAGAGTTTCTGGCCCATCTGGGTCAGGGTCAACCCATGCGCATTGCGATGCATCAGCGGCTGGCCGAAATGCGCTTCCAGACGCGAAATGGCGCGGCTGATGGCACCCTGCGTCACGCATAGCGTCTGGGCGGCCAGTGTGAAGCTGCCCAAGCGCGCTGCCGTGATAAAGGCATGCAACTCAGACATGGATGGCGAATGCAGCCGCATCGAGCATGATCTTTGGTAATGAAGGAGTGCAATATAGTCGTTTGAAAGGGGACGGTAAAGTTTGGACACTGGCGGCCTGTCTGAAACCCACACCTTCCTTTTTCGGAGTCGACTCATGTCTTGCCGCTTGCTTGGCCGATCCGCGCGTTTCGCGCTTGCTGGCGTCTTCGCCACCCTGTCTTTTGCCGGCGTTGTCCACGCCGCCGATTACCCCTCGCGACCCATCAAGCTGGTGGTGCCGTTCGCCGCCGGCGGCTCGACCGACATCGTGGCCCGCCTGGTGGCCGAGTATGCCGGCCGAGAGCTCAAGCAGACCATCGTGGTGGAAAACAAGGCGGGCGCGGGTGGCTCGATGGGTATGGAGCAGGTGGCGCGGTCCACGCCCGACGGCTACACGCTGGGCATGGCCACGATGAGCACGCACGGCTCGAATCCGGCCGTCTATCGCAAGATGAATTACGACCCCGTGAAGGATTTTGCGCCCGTGGCCAATGTGCTGGCGGTGCCCAGCATTCTGGCGATCAACCCGAATCTGCCCGCCAAGAACATGGCTGAATTCGTGGCAATGGTGAAGGCGGCGCCGGCTGAGCGCTACAGCTTCGCCTCGCCGGGCGTGGGCTCGCTGGGCCACGTGAATATCGAGAATTTCATGATGCTGTCCGGCATTCGCTTGCTGCATGTGCCGTATCGCGGCGCGGGCCCGGCCTTGAACGATGTGATGGGCGGGCAGGTGGACGCGATCACCGACAACCTGTCGTCGACGCTGCCGCAAGTGAAGGGCGGCAAGTTGCGGGCGCTGGCTGTGCTGGGCGCCGAGCGCTCGCCCTTGCTGCCGGACGTGCCCACCTACATTGAACTGGGTTACCCCGACATGGGCACGGGCGGTTGGTTTGGGCTGGTGGCCCCGGCGGGTACGCCCACGGCCGTGATCGACACGCTTAACCAGGCGGTGCGCGCGGCGATGAAAGATCCCGAGTTCCGCAAGAAGGCCGAAGACGTGGGTGGTACGCTGATGCCGACAACCCCCCAAGAGTTCCAGGACCAGATTCATCAGGCCCTGGCCCGCTACGCCAAGGTGGCCAAGGCCGCCAACATTCAGGCTGACTGACGATGACGCTTGCCGATTTCAACGTGGTTTCCGTGCATGAACCCCAAGGGCCGGCGCTGCCGCTGGTCTGTGATTCACCGCACAGCGGCGAGCACTATCCCGATGATTTCGGGGCGGTGGCCACGCGGGCGCAATTGCGCCAGGGTGAAGACACGCACGTGGACGCGTTGTGGTCGGCGGCCCCCGCGCTGGGTGCGACCTTGATTGCGGCGCACTTTCCGCGCGTGTATATCGATCCGAATCGCACGCTGCAGGACCTGGACCCTGAACTGTTGGCCGAACCCTGGCCGCACGCGCTGTCGCCCGGTGAGAAAACCCGCCTGGGCAAAGGGCTGATCTGGCGTCGCATGGACAAAGCCACGCCCATCTACGACCGCAAGCTGAGCCTGGCCGAAGTGCGGCATCGCATCCAGGCGTATTACGAGCCTTACCACGCCGCCTTGGCGCAGGCGATCCGCCAGGCCGAGCAGCGCTTTGGCGCGGTGTGGCATCTGAACCTGCATTCCATGCCCAACGACGCTTACGAGCGCCTGGGTCGGCAAAGCGAACATCCGCTGGCTGATTTCGTGCTGGGTGACCGCGACGGCACGACGTGCGAACCGGAGTTCATCGCGTTGATCGAAAAGGCTTTGCGCGACCTGGGCTATACGGTGGCGCGCAACGACCCCTACAAAGGGGTGCAGTTGATTGCGCAGATTGGGCAGCCCGCGCTGAATCGGCACAGCCTGCAGGTGGAAATTCGCCGGCCCTTGTACATGGACGAGGTCACGCGCGAGCGCAACCCGGGCTTTGAATTGCTGCGCGGGCATCTGTCGACGGTACTGGAGCAGGTGGCCGACTACGTGCGCGTGCGCATGGATGCGGTTACATCGACAAAATAGAATCGCTTGTGTGGTCGGCGGGCGGGGAAAGCCGGTGTTGATGCAGATCAACCCGGCTTTTTGCATGGCGCTTAAGTTTCCTCGTGCCGCGCCGTTGTCGCTAGGAACAAGCTGCGCCGTGTGTGGCCGTGGCGCGAGGGAACCGCAATGCTAGAGAAGACGATCAACGGATTTTCTGTGGTGGCGTACGCGACGCAGCCGGAAGGGCGCACGCCGCCTCGCGCCTTTTTGGAGACGCGGCGTTTGGCGCCCAAGGCAAAAGCGGGCGATGCGGCGCAGGACGAGGCGGAATCGGAAGAACCGCCGCAGGCTCCGGAAGGCCAGCCCTTCGAGATCTTCGTCAGCCGGCGCTTTCGCAGCACGATCGAAGCGATGTCGGCCGCGCGCAATGCCCTGGACCGCGTGCAGAGCGTGGACGAAGACGGCGTGCCGGACCCGTTGCCCGAATAGCCGCGCATTCAGGTCAAGGTGCTGCGCATCAGGATTTCCGTCAGCGCGCGGGTGGGCTTGTTGGGCGACGGCGCCGAGATGACGATGAATTCCACCTGCGGCAACGCCGGCAACTGAATCGCGCCGCCCGGCGCGGCCAGGCCCGCCGTGGACAAGTGCGAGGGTTGCACGGTAATGCCCAAGCCCGCGCGGGCGGCCGCCTGGCAACCCGCGTAACTGGTGCTGGTGCACACAATCTGCCAACTGCGCCCCACGCGCGCCAGCGCGTCCAGCGTAAGCGTGCGCGTGACGCTGGGTTCGCGCAGCAGAATCAGCGGCAGCGGCTCATCGGGCGCAAAGCGCAGACCTTCCTTGGCGCGCCACAGCAGTGCTTCCTTGTGCAGGGTCTGGCCCCGGCGATCGCCACGGCGGCGCTTGCCGATCATCACATCCAGGTCGTTGTCGTCCAGCAGTCTGTAAAGATCACTGGTAACGCCGATGGTCAGGTCCAGCTCGACTTCCGGATGCGCCAGGCGAAACGCGGCCAGCACATCGGGCAGGGGCCCCATGGCCAGATCGTCAGACGTGCCGAGCCGCACGCGGCCGCGCAGGCGCGGCGCATCGAACAGGCGTTCGGCGCGCTCATGCGCGTCAAGGATGATCTCGGCGTGAACCAGCAGGCTGCGGCCGTCGCTGGTCAGCACCAGTGAATGGGTGTCGCGCAGGAACAGGCGCCGGTTGACCGACTGTTCCAACTGCCGGATATGTTCGCTGACGGTGGGTTGCGTCAGCCCCAGGCGGCGAGCGGCTTCCGTGAAACTGGGCGCGGCCGCCGCGGCGGTGAAGGTCTTGAGCCATAAGGGATTCAGCATGGGGAACGCGGCCTGGTCATTATGATTTCCGATGACAGTTAAAGTAATCAGTGGGCTTCACGATGGCAAGCGGCGCGCCTATAGTTTTCCGTAATTTCTTGGAAACCCTTACGCCATGCGCCGCTTCCTGCCAGACCAGTTCACTTTGATCCTGCTTGCCACCGTGGCATTCGCCAGCTTTTTTCCCGCCGTGGGCAAGGGCGCGTCATTCATGATGGTGGCCAGCAACGTGGCCATTTCGCTGTTGTTCTTCCTGCACGGCGCGCGCCTGTCCACGGACGCCATCGTGGCGGGCGTGAAGGACGTGCGCCTGCATGCCCTGATTCTGGCGTCCACCTTCATTCTGTTTCCCGCGTTGGGCCTGGGCTTGCGTGCGCTGTTTCCGGGCCTCTTGACCCCATCGCTGTGGTTGGGCGTGCTGTTCGTGTGCACCTTGTCGTCGACCGTGCAGTCATCCATTGCGTTCACCTCGATGGCGCGCGGCAATGTGCCCGGCGCCATTTGCGCGGCGACGGCGTCGAACCTGCTGGGCACCGTGCTGACGCCGCTGCTGGTCGCGGTGCTGTTGCATCGGCAGGGCGGCGGGCACGGGCTGGCCGATGCGGGCCGCATTCTGGTGCAACTGCTGTTGCCGTTCGCCGTGGGCAGCTTGCTGCGGCCGTGGATTGGCGCTTGGGCGCAGCGCAACAACCGCACCTTGTCCAAGGTGGACCGCAGCTCGATTCTGCTGGCCGTCTACACCGCCTTCAGTGAGGCTGTGGCGCAGGGCATCTGGCACGCCTTTCCGGCGATAGACCTGGCCACGATGGTGCTGGTGAATGCCTTGTTGTTGGGGGCGGTGCTGGTGATTACCACCTGGGGCAGTCGCAAGCTGGGCATGTCCAAAGAGAACGAAATCACGCTGGTGTTCTGCGGATCGAAGAAGTCGCTGGCGTCGGGCATTCCGCTGGCCACGGTGCTGTTTGGCACGTCGCAGATGGGCGTGGTGGTGCTGCCCTTGATGATTTTCCACCAGATGCAGTTGATGGTGTGCGCGGTGTTGGCGCGTCGTTATGCGGAACGCCAGCCCCCGGCCCAGGCGGCGGTGGCCGGGGCCTAGAGGGGTGACAAGCGTCAAGCGTCGTTACGCGGAACGATCTTGCCGCTGGGGTGCCAGTAAACGGCGCCGTCTTGTTCGGAAACCGTCAGCACGGTCAGCCGGCCGTTCTTGCAGGGGCCGCCCACGCAAAGGCCCGTGTCGGGCTGGTACGTGGCGCCGTGGCGCGCGCACATGATCAGGTCGCCGGCGCGGGTGAAGAAGCTGCCTTCCCAATCCAGTTCAACGCCAACGTGGGCGCAACGGTTCAGGTAGCCGTGTACGCGGTCTTGATAGCGCACGAAGAACGCGGTGGTCTGGCCCGAGCCATCGGACACGGGCACTTTCACGCCCAGGCCGCCGTTGACCAGCTCGGAAGAGGCACAGACGTGAACACCGGGAGCGTCGGGAATCTCAGGGACGTCAGGGGCGGAAGAGTCCTGCATGGCGGGCCTTTGAAGAAAAGGGTGCGATCTTCGGATAGCGGGCCAGGCTTGTCAATCCGCCGGGGCGCTGTGGCTGCTGTCTTGCTGGCGGGCCCACATGCCGGCGTACACGCCGCGTTGGGCCAGCAATTGCGGATGGCGCCCGCGTTCGATGATGCGGCCTTCGGACAGCACGATGATCTCATCGGCGTCCGCTACGGTCGACAGCCGGTGGGCGATGATCAGCGTGCTGCGCCCTGCGCTGACTTCGCGCAGGTTCGCCTGGATTTCGCGTTCGGTATGGGTGTCCAGCGCGCTGGTGGCTTCGTCGAACAGGAAGATGACGGGGTTCTTCAAGATGGTGCGGGCGATGGCCACGCGCTGCTTTTCCCCGCCCGACAACTTCAGGCCGCGCTCGCCCACCATGGTCTGGTAGCCGTCGGGCATGGTCATGATCAGGTCGTGGATGTGCGCCAGGCGCGCGGCGGCTTCGATCTCGGCATCGGTGGCGCCGGGGCGGCCGTAGCCGATGTTGTAGTGGATGGTGTCGTTGAACAGCACCGTGTCTTGCGGCACCACGCCAATAGCCGCCCGCAGGCTGGCCTGGGTGACGCCGCGCACGTCTTGCCCGTCCACCAGAATGGCGCCACTGTCGGCGTCATAAAAGCGAAATAGCAAGCGGGCGATGGTGGATTTGCCGGCGCCCGAGGTGCCCACCACGGCCACGGTCTTGCCGGCGGGGATGCTGAAGCTGACGCCCTTCAAGATGGGCCGGCGCGCATCATAGCCAAAGTACACGTCGCGGAATTCAACCTGGCCGCCGGCCAGGTGCAAGGGTTGGGCGTCGGGGCGATCGGCCACTTCGCGGTCTTGGCCCAGCAGCTCGAACATTCGTTCCATGTCGATCATGGCCTGCTTGATTTCACGGTAGATGAAGCCGAAGAAGCTCAGCGGCTGGTAAAGCTGTAGCAGGTAGGTGTTGACCAGCACGAAGTCGCCCAGCGTGTAGCGGCCTTCGGCAATGCCGGTGGCGGCCATCCACATCACCAGCGTCAGGCCGACCGAGATGATGGCTGCCTGGCCCACGTTCAGGATCGACAGGCTGACCTGGCTGCGCACGGCCGCGCGTTCGTAGCGGGTCAGCGAGGCGTCGTAGCGGCGCGCCTCGTGCTCTTCGTTGCCGAAGTATTTGACCGTCTCGTAGTTCAGCAGGCTTTCGATGGCCTTGGTGTTGGCTTCGGAATCGGTTTCGTTCATCAGGCGCCGGAACTTGGCGCGCCATTCCGTCACCGCAAGCGTATAGGCCATGTACAGGATGACCGTGGCGCCGGTGGCCACGGCCAGCCAGATGTCGAACATCTTCCACAGCACAATACAGACCAGCCCGATCTCGAAGAACGTCGGCAGGATATTGAACAGCAGGAACGACAGCAGCGTCTGGATGCCCTTGGTGCCGCGTTCGATGGCGCGGGTCAGCCCGCCGGTCTGGCGCGACAGGTGAAAGCGCAGCGCCAGGGCATGCAGGTGCCGGAAGATTTGCAGGCCGACTTCCCGGATGGCGTGCTGCCCCACGCGGGCGAAGATGGCGTCGCGCAGTTCCGAGAACAGCAGCGACAGCACGCGCGCGGTGCCATAGGCCAGGATCAGGCCCAACGGCACCGTCACCGCACCGGGCGCGCCTTTGCCCAGTTCGTCAATGGCGTGCTTGTAGATCAGGGGGACGTAGACGGTCGCCGCCTTGGCGGCGAACAGGCACAGCAGCGCCAGCACCACGCGCACCTTGAGTCCCGTTTTACCTGGCGGCCAAAGGTAGGGGAACAGGGTTCGCAAGGTGGAAAAGCCGCCGCGATTCTTGGGCGGCGCGTCAGGGGAATTCATGGCGGGGCTTGGGGGCGCACGAAGGCGGGATGAGGGGCGGGATGAGGGGGAGGGCGGGCGGGATGAAGGGCATTATCGGGCACGGGCGCTATTATTTGGGAGATAACCCCTGGTAATTCCGGACCATTGCCAGGGGATGAGGGTTTGGTATTACGGCGCGGGCGCAGCTCGGCAAGCCCGTTTTTTATCTCTTCAATTCGGGGTTGGCCGGGCTGGACCCTGGATTGCGCGACCTGGCGCGTATTCGCCGCGCGAGCGTTGCGGTGCAAGTTTCGGAGGGTCTTATGGCGAAGGTACCCGCAGTGAAATTGAACGACGGCAATAGCATCCCGCAGTTGGGCCTGGGGGTGTGGCAGGTGCCCGACGACCAGGCGGCTTCCGCGGTCAAGGAAGCGCTGGCGGCCGGCTACCGGTCGGTGGACACCGCGGCCATCTACGGCAACGAAGCTGGCGTGGGCACGGGCCTGCGGGCGGCGGGCGTGGCACGCAAGGATCTGTTCATCACCACCAAGCTGTGGAACGACAAGCACGGCTACGACGATGCCCACAAAGCCATGGACGAAAGCCTGGAGAAGCTGGGCCTGGCGTATGTGGACCTGTACCTGATCCACTGGCCCGTGGCGGGCAGCACGAAGTTCCTGGACGCCTGGCGCGCCATGGTCGAGATGAAGGAAGATGGCCGCGCGCGTTCGATCGGCGTGTCCAACTTCACGCAGGCCAACCTGGAGCAACTGATCGAGTCGTCGAAAGTGGCGCCGGCGGTGAATCAGATAGAACTGCATCCGGGGTTCGCACAGCATGAACTGCGGGCGTTCCATGCCAGGCACGGTATCGCGACCGAGTCCTGGAGCCCCTTGGCGCAAGGCGGAGTCACCAAGGAAAAGGTCATCGTGGACTTGGCTGAAAAACACAATAAATCGGCCGCCCAGATCACGCTGCGCTGGCACTTGCAGAGTGGGCTGATCGTGATTCCGAAGTCGGTCACGCCTGCCCGCATCCGCGAGAACATCGACGTGTTTGATTTTGAGTTGTCCGCCGACGAGATGGCCGCCATCGATGCCATCAAGGACGGCGCGCGCTTGGGACCGGACCCGGAGAACTTCGGCCGATAGCTGGCCAGGTACGAGAGGGGCGAGGCCAGGGGTGGGGCAGCGGGGCCCCAAGACCCCACGGCCCGGCCTGCAATCTAGTGCTTCAGCGGGAACACCCAGTAGCGCAAAATGACCACCAGCAGGATGGTCAGCGTGATCCACGAGGCCCAGTGCCAGGCGCCCGTGCCCAATAGCGCGGCCAGCAGGCCGAACACGCTCAGCACGCCCAGCAAAATGGGCGCGCCCCATACGAACATGAAACCGCGTCCACCGCGGCTTTTGCTTTGGCGCTTGCTCATGCCGGCGTCCTTTGCGGCGTGGCGGCGGCCTGGTGCCTTTTCACGAGTTCGTTGATGCGCGCTTCCGTCGCGCGGCGCCGCGCGATCCACAGGTAGAGGCCGCTGACCAGAACCACGATGGTGATCAGGTCCAGCAGCGCCCAGATGATCTTCAAGGGCAGGCCGGCGTAGTCACCGAAGTGCAGCGGGCGGGACACCTCAAGCGCGGTCAGGTACCACGGCATTTTGGCCACGGTGGTGAGTTCGCCGGTTTTGCCGTCCACCAACACGGGGGTGTTCAGCTTGGAGGTCAGCGGCGTGTCGCCGCGCATCCAGGCAATGTAGTGGTGCGGGCTGCCGAAGGCGTTGCCGGGGAAGGAGATGAACGACACCTCGTTGCCGGGCATGGCTTTCTTGGCGGTGTCGGCGGCAAGCTGCGCCGAGGCCAGTTGCGTGGGCACGGTCTGGCCCTTGTAGGGCTCAAGAATGCGGACCAGCTCGGTGGACTGCCACAGGCGGAACAACGGCGTCGACAGTTCATTGATGACGCCCGTGAACCCCACGACGAACGCCCATACCAGCGTCACGATACCCAGCAGGTTGTGCAGGTCCAGCCATTTCAGGCGGGTGGAGCGCGCGGCGCGCACGGTGCCGAATTCCAGCTTCTTCATGAATGGGCCGTACAGCACCACGCCCGACACGATGGCCACGCAGAACAGCAGGCCCATGAAGCCCAGGAACAGTTCGCCGGGCAAGCCCGCGAACAGGTCCACGTGCAGGGCCAGCATGATGCCCATGAACGAGAATTTGTCTTCGGTATAGAGCGGGCCGTCCAGCAGCACCTCGCCTGTGCGGCCGTCCATGCGGACGGCGTGGCCGGAGGCCTGGCCGTCGCCCGGGGTTTTGGCCATGCCGACGTACACCTGGGGTTCATCGGGGTCGAAGAAAAGGTAGTCGACGACCTCGCCCGGGTACATCGTCAGGGCGCTGGCAACCAGCTTGTCCAGGTTGGCGGGCGGTGTGTCGGCCGGTACGTTGGACAGCGGCTTGCCATCATCCAGCCAGTGTTCGATCTCGTGATGGAACACCAGCGGCAAGCCGGTGAGGCAGATGATGAGCAGGAAGATGGTGCAGACCAGGCTGGTCCACTTGTGGATCCAGTACCAGGTTTTGATGGTGGACGCGGCTGTCATGGCGGCGGGAGGGCGGCGACGCGCGCGGCCCCCTTTAAGGTATTTGTGAGGAAGTACGGAACATTATCACGAACAATAGCGATTCTCGTAACGGATTATTTGACCTCGATGGCGGCGGGGCTGCAAGGCTTGCGTAATCCAAAGCGGGTTAAAAAGACAGGTCGGGGTTTACCGGGCGCAAGCCGCCACGGTGTGTTTCAAGGGACGGTTCATGTCCCCTCAACCGCTTGTCGAGAATCATCATGGAGCAGCGTTTTGTGAAAGTACCGCGCAACGAGCTGGGCCGCGATTTTGCGGTGGGCGACGTGCACGGGCATTTTTCACGTTTACAGGAAAGCTTGGACCGGCTGGGTTTCGACCCCGCCCGTGACCGGCTGTTCTCGGTGGGCGACCTGGTCGACCGTGGGCCGGAATGCGAGGCAGCGCTGGACTGGCTGGCCCGCCCGTGGTTCTACGCGGTGCAGGGCAACCACGAGGACTATGCGATCCGCCATGTACGCACGGGGCAGGTGGACGTGAAGAACTGGCGTGGCTATGGCGGCGGCTGGTTCCTGGACCTGCCCGCGGATCGGCAGGCGGTGTTTGCCGAGGCCTTTGCGCAACTGCCTATCGCGATCGAAGTCGAAACGTCCGAGGGCGCGGTCGGCTTGCTGCATGCGGATTGCCCGGTGCTGTTCTGGCCCCGCCTGGAATTTGCGTTGCAGGATCGCTACAAGCGCACCAGCGCGGCCTGCCAATGGTCGCGCGAGCGGCTGCGGCAGATGAACCGAACGGGCATCCAGGGTGTGCGCGCGGTGGTGGCCGGGCATACGCCGGTGGCCTCGCCCTTGGCCTTGGGCAATGTCTATCACATCGATACCGAAGGTTGGCGCGCGGGCTACTTCACCTTCCTGGACCTGGAGTCGCTGTCGGCATGGCCGTGCGAGGTGGTGACGGAGCTGGTGGTGGAAGCGTAGGGCTACCCCTGAAACGAAGACGGGCGCCGTAGAGGCGCCCGTTGGCATTTCAAGACCCGAGGATCAGAGCGGCCGGGCGACGACGGCGCTGGACGGGGTGATGGCGCTGGCGCTGGCCGCGCCGCCGTCGGCACCATTGATCGGCGTGGCCACGGGTACGCCCGCAGCCGGTACGCCTGAAGCCGAAGCCCCCGCAACTGGTATGCCCGCCGTCGGGACCGCCGGCAGTGCATTGCCGGCGCTGGGCGCCGGGATAGGCTGTAGCGGCGCCTGGATGGGGCTGTTCAAGCTAGGCGGCGGCACGGCGCTGCCGGGGGCCGGCAACGGCTTTACCGAGGTGTCCACGCCGTCGGTGCTGAGGTTGTTGTTCAGGAAGTCGGTCAGTTCATCCCCGGAAGACAGGTCCAGCGACGCCACGGCCTGGCCGGGCGGGAACTCCGAGAAATAGTATTCGCCGTTATCCACCAGCAGGCCGTCGGGACGTGGCGCCGGCTTGACTTCGGGCACGCCCTTCAACACCGGCTGCATGTAGTCCAGCCAGGTGCTCAGCGCCAGGCCGCTGCCAAACTCGTTGGTGCCCAGCGATTTGGGCTGGTCAAAACCCATCCAGACGGTCGTGGCCAGATCGGGCGTGAAGCCCGAGAACCAGACGTCCACCGCGTCGTTGGTGGTGCCGGTTTTGCCGCCCACGTCGTTGCGTTTGAGCACCTGGTGCGCGCGCGCGGCCGTGCCGTTGGTGGTGACGCCTCGCAGGATGTCGTCCATGACCCAGGCGGTGCGCGGGTCGATGGCGCGCGCCGTTTCGTCGCCCGCCTTGACCGGTTGCGCCTGCATCAGCACCTTGCCCGAGCGGTCCGTAACGTGATCCACCAGATACGGCGTGACGCGGTAGCCGCCGTTGGCAAACACCCCATAGCCGTTGACCACTTGCAGCGGGGTGGCGCCGCCCGCGCCCAGCGCCAGCGGCAGCACGGCCGGCCAGCGCGACTTGTCGAAACCGAAGCGGGTCAGGTAGTCCTGTGCGTATTGTGGGGAAATGGCCTGCAGGATGCGGATCGACACCATGTTCTTGGACCGGTACAGCCCCTGGCGAAACGTCAGCATGGGTTCGTACTTGTTGCCGTCGTTCTTGGGCTGCCAATCCTTCGAGCCGGTCTGGGCGGCGGTCAGCATGAAGGGCTGGTCGGAAATCTGCGTGGCGGGCGTGAAGCCGCGTTCCAGCGCCGCGGCGTAGACGAAGGGCTTGATATTGGAACCGGGCTGGCGCCAGGCTTGGGTCACGCGGTTGAAGCTGCCGCGGTGGTAGTCGAAGCCGCCGATCATGGCGCGGATGGCGCCATCCTGCGGCGCCATGGACACCAGCGCCGCCTGCAGCGTCGGCATGTTGATGATTTCCCAGCCGTCGCCGTCCTTGCCGCCGGTCTTGTGGATGTAGACGACCGAGCCGCGGCGGATGCGCTGGCTGTCGCTGGCCTTGGGGTTCAGGGCGCGCGCCACCACGGCCAGCGCCTTCTTGTCTGAAATGGTGATGATGTCGCGCGCGCTGCGGGCAACCTTGACCTCGGTGGGGCTGGCTGACAGCACCACGGCCGTCAGCAGGTCGTCGCTGTCGGGCGTGGTGTCCTGCACGCCGTCCAGAATGTCATCCAGCGCCTGCGGATCGCTTTCAACGTCATCGGGCAGGTCGATCTGGTCTTCCGGGCCGGGGTAGACGGCGCGGCGCGTGTAGTCCAGCACGCCATCGCGTACCGCGCGGTAAGCGGCCTCCTGGGCCTTGGAATCGATGGTTGTGTAGACGTCGATGCCCTTGGAATAGGTGTCTTCCTGGAACACGCCATACATCAGTTGGCGCGCCAGTTCCGACGGGTAATCTCCATGCACGGCGAAGCCGCGCGCGCTGGTGCCGTCGGCGCCACGGATGGTCAACTGCTGTTGCAAGGCCTGGTCGGCCTGCTCAGGCGTCAGGTAGCCCAGCGTCTTCATGCGGCCCAGCACATAGTGCTGGCGAATTTCGGCGCGCGGGAAGTTGGTGATGGGGTTGAAGCGCGATGGGGCCTTGGGAATGCCGGCCAGCATGGCGGCTTCGGCCGGCGTCACTTCCGACAGCGGCTTGCCGAAATAGGTGCGCGACGCGGCGGCGAAGCCGTAGGCGCGGTGGCCCAGGTAGATCTGGTTCATGTAGAGCTCCAGGATCTGGTCCTTGGTGAGCTCGTTCTCAATCTTGAACGTCAGCAGCAGTTCGTAGAACTTGCGCGAATAGGTCTTTTCCGACGACAGGTAGAAGTTGCGCGCCACCTGCATGGTAATGGTGCTGCCGCCCTGCGACTTCGACCCCTTGACCACGTTGGTCAGCACGGCGCGCGCCACGCCCAT
This sequence comes from Achromobacter spanius, assembly GCF_003994415.1. Taxonomy (NCBI): domain Bacteria; kingdom Pseudomonadati; phylum Pseudomonadota; class Betaproteobacteria; order Burkholderiales; family Alcaligenaceae; genus Achromobacter; species Achromobacter spanius. The sequence goes on from NZ_CP034689.1 coordinate 2,396,513, forward strand.
CCAGTCGACGCCGCCGTGGCTGTAGAAGCGGTCGTCTTCGGCCGCCAGCACGGCCTGGCGCATGACGGGGGGAATCTCGTCAAAGCGCAGCACGTTGCGGTGCTCTTCGCCGTATTCACCGATCAGCACTTTGTCGGCGGTGTAGATGCGCAGCGGCACCCGTGGCCGGTAGTCGGTCATGGCGTGCAGGTCGGGCAGGGCGGGCCAGGTCAGCGCCAGCGCCAGTCCAAGCGCAAGCGCGCCGCAGGCGCCGACGCAGGCTGCGGCGATGCCCGTTTTGACCAGGATGCGTTTCCAGGGAAGGCCCGATTTGCCGCCCGGGGTGGCGGAGGATTGCTGGGGGGTGCTCATTGCAGGCGATTCTAGGACAGAACGCTATAGACCGGCCAGGGTGCAATAAGGTTTCGGTAACCAAACTTGCCCGAGCCGGGGGGTGGCGTGTGCCAGGTAATTTGAGGGACGTGGTCCAGGATACGCAGAGAAGGGCCTTGCGCGCGGGGGCAATGGGAAATGTGCGGCGAAATGCGCTGTGAACCGCGCTATGAAATGTATTTCGCGCGGTGACAAACGGCAAGACTGGTTGCAAGCGTTTGTCGCGATCAGCCCAATTGTTCAGCTTCCATTCAGCGTTGACGCGTTGCGCTGATAGCGTTGTGGCGGCGCGCCCAGCGCGCGGTGAAACATGGCGCTGAACGCGCTGGGGCTGCGGTAGCCCAGGTCGGCGGCGATGCGCGCCACCGGCTCTCCCAGCGACAGCCTGCACATGGCATCCGCCAGGCGCACCTGCTGCACCCACTGCCGATAGTTCAGCCCCAGCTCGGCCTGGAACAGCCGGATCAAGGTCCGGGCGCTGGCGCCGACTTCGCTGCCCCAGGCTTCGATACCGTGTTGCAGGCCTGGCTGGGCCAGAATGGCCGAGCAGATGGTTTGCAGGCGGCGGTCACGCGGCCAGGGAATCTGGACGGGCACCACGCGGGCCGCCATCAGTTCCGTCAGGATCAGCGCGGCAATCTGCTCGCTGCGGCCGCCCAGCGGGTAGTCGATGGGTTCGGCGGTCAGCGCCAGGATCAGCTCGCGCAGCAGGGCGCTGACTTCAATCACCTGGCACTGTTGCCAGTATCTGGCTGCGGCATCAGCCTGGATGTAGAGCGAGCGCATGGCCACCGTGCCCACCATTTCCACGCCGTGCGGCACACCGGCCGGCACCCAGAGCGCGCGCAGGGGCGGCAGCGCCCAGAAACCGCTGGGCGTGGTGACGCGCATGACACCTTCGGCCGCATAGATCAATTGCGCGCGCGGGTGGGAATGCGCGCCGGTCTGCGCACCCGCCCGAAATTCCTTGGCCATCGCGGTGACCACCCGCGGGCGGTCCTGGTAGTCCTGGGCATTTACGCTGCGCGAAAGGTCTGGCGGAGGCAGGCGGATGGGCATGATGTCACTTCCGACGAAAGGAGTAGGGCGAAGTTGAACGCGCAATGCCGCTATTTTGTCACTTAGGCGACGAATATTGGCAGATCGTATCCATGGCGCGTTTTTACACTGTGGGCTGGTCCTGGCGGTTGGCCGGGCATACCCCTCTTTCCCTTCCGCATAACCATGACTTCCGTCCAGAACCCCGTTGCCGGCATCTCTGACGCCAACCTGCCCGCACCCGCCGCCGCCGCCCCGTCGACCGCCTTCAAAGTGCTGGGCGCGATCAGCGTGGCGCATTTGATGAACGACATGATCCAGTCGATCCTGTTGGCCATCTACCCCATGCTGAAGGATTCGTTCAGCCTGTCTTTTGCTCAGATCGGGCTGATCACCTTGGTGTATCAACTGGCGGCATCGTTGCTGCAACCGTTCATCGGCTTTTATACGGACCGTCATCCCAAGCCGTATTCCTTGCCGGTGGGCATGGGGTTTACCTTGCTGGGCCTGCTGCTGCTGTCGGTGGCGCCGTCGTTCGGCTGGCTGCTGGTGGCGGCGGTGCTGGTGGGCACGGGGTCGTCGGTATTCCATCCGGAATCATCGCGGGTGGCGCGCATGGCCTCGGGCGGGCGGCATGGCCTGGCACAGTCCTTGTTTCAGGTGGGCGGCAATGTGGGGTCGGCGTTGGGGCCGCTATTGGCGGCGCTGTTCATCATTCCGCATGGGCAGCGCAGCGTGGCCTGGTTTTCCTTGGCGGCCTTGTTCGGCATCGTGGTGCTGACGGGCATCGGCCGTTGGTATAGCGCCAACCGCATCAGCCTGAAGCCGCGCGCGCGCCGCGATGGGGACGGCAATGGCCTGACGCCCAAGCAGGTGACGGGCGCGCTGGCCGTGTTGGGCGTGCTGGTGTTTTCCAAATACTTCTATCTGGCCAGCCTGAACAGCTATTTCACTTTTTATTTGATCGACAAATTCGGCCTGTCGGTGCGCGAGGCGCAGCTCTACCTGTTTCTGTTCCTGGCCGCGGTCGCGGTGGGCACGGTGGTGGGCGGCCCCGTCGGCGACCGCATCGGCCGCAAGATCGTGATCTGGGTGTCCATCCTGGGCGTGGCGCCGTTCACCCTGCTATTGCCGTACGCCAACCTGTTCTGGACAGCCGCGCTGGTGGTGATTATCGGCATGGTGCTGGCGTCGGCATTTTCGGCCATCGTGGTGTACGCGCAGGAACTGGTGCCGGGTAAGGTAGGCATGATTGCCGGGCTGTTCTTCGGCTTTGCGTTCGGCATGGGCGGGGTGGGCGCCGCCGCGCTGGGCAAGCTGGCTGACGCCACCAGCATCGGCTATGTGTACCAGGTGTGCGCCTACCTGCCGTTGTTGGGCGTGGTGGCGATTTTGCTGCCGAATGTGGAAAAACGGTCGACACGGTAAAAATAGTCTTATCCGCGGGGCACACTACCAAAGCATGGTTGCCCCCACCGCGCACTAGCCCTTATGGACGACTATGAAGGGCGGCCCATAATAATTAATCTAGGGCCTGCCCGTGGCTCATGCCAATGGCGGACGGCAGCAACGTTTTAACTGTCAAATACTGCAAACGTTCAACCGGGCGCCGCGGCCTTGGCGTATTCTGCGTGCTTACCGCGCAATCGTCTTGGCGCGGGAGGTAAAGGTTCCGGACAAATTGTGCCCTCGCTACGACGCTTGACCGTCTTGCGGGGATAGCGCCCTTTTGTTCGTCTGGTAACAAAAAGCATCAAGCATGCTGACGTGTAACGCGTTTCCACTTACGAACCCAGTGCAACAGCAGGTCAGAAGCGACGGCGCATGCCCACAAGGCGGCCCGGCAAAAACCATGACGACTTCCTTGTTCTTCCTGATGTGGGGGCTGGCCACGGCCTTGGCTTTACCGCTGCTGCTGCCGTTTCAGGCGCGCGGGGTGCGTGGTATCCGCATGTTCATTGCCGCGAACGGTTTGGCGGTGCTGTCTTTGCTGGCCGTTGCCGCCGCCAGCCTCATTCCGCCTGGCGTCTCCGTCATCGTGTCCAACGCGGCGTGGGTGGGCGCCATCAGCCTGGTCTACGTGGGCGTGCGCCAATTCTTTTCGCTGCGCCCGCATAGTCTGCGCACGGCGGGAATCAGTGCGCTGTGTGTGCTGGGTTTTGCGCTGCTGTGGTTCGGCACGGATGATCTGACCAGCCGCATGCTGCTGTATTCCGGCTTTACCTGTGCCAGCGCGCTGATGACGGGGCGGGTGGTCTTTCAGCAGCGCAAGCAGATCCGCACGCGCGGCGTGGTGCTGTATCTGATGTTGTCCATTTTTGCACTGGCCGTGCTGCATGGGCTGCGCGTGCTGGTTTATGGCGCGGGCTGGGTGGCGCCGGTATCGTTGACGGAGCCGTCGCCGTGGGCCTTGTTCTTCATCGTATGCGGGTCGGTCACCGTGCCCGCCCTGTTTCTGGCGCTGCTGTTGCTGGTGCAGACCCGCTTGTCCGAGCAGATGCAGGCGGCGCTGACCTTTGACGGCCTGACGCAGGTGCATTCCCGCCGCAGCATCCTGGATGAACTCGAACGCGAACTGCAACGCTGCGGGCGTTCGGGCGGGCCCCTGGCGGTGCTGGTGCTGGACATCGACCATTTCAAATCCATCAACGACCGCTATGGCCATGCGGCCGGCGACACGGCGCTGCGCCATTTCGCCAAGGTGGCGCAGAACGCGGTGCGCGCCACCGACCGTGTCGGCCGATTGGGAGGCGAAGAATTCGTGCTGCTGATGGTGGACTGCGACCCCGCGCGCGCGCTGGTGCATGCACAGCGCGTGTGCGATGCGCTGCGCGACACGCCGCTATACCTGCAGGGGGTGGAAGTGCCCATGACCGCCAGCGGCGGCCTGGCTTCTTATCAGGATGGCGATAGCGCCGACGTGATCCTGGCACGCGCCGACGTGGCGCTGTACCGCGCCAAGGAGCAAGGGCGCGACCGGGTGGAAATGGCGTTCGGGGGGCGCGCCCCAAGCCGCATGCAGGTGAGCAGCCTGATGGGGATGGCGCCAGCGGCGAATGGGCCGCTGGTGACTCAGGAAGGCGCCGGACGTTAAGGCTTGAGGTGCTGCGTCAGGAACTTTTCCATGGCTTCGTAGAACTCGAACTTGTTCTCGTCGTTGTGGAAGCCGTGGCCTTCGTTGTCCTTGACCATGTACTCCACCTCAACGCCGCGCGCCCTTAACGCGGCCACCATCTGGTCGCTTTCGTCTTTGTTGACACGCGGGTCCTTGGCGCCTTGCGCCACGAACAGCGGCGTCTTGATCTTGTCCGCATGCAGCGCGGGCGAGGTCGCGGCCAGCCGGTCCTTGTCGCGTTCGGGGTGGCCGACCATGTCCTGCATCTTGTCCAGCATGGGCTTCCAGTACGGCGGAATCGACTTCATGAACGTGAACAGGTTTGACACGCCCACGTAGTCCACCGCCGCGGCGTACAGGTCCGGCGTGAAGGCCACGCCGGCAAGCGTGGCGTAGCCGCCGTAGCTGGCGCCGTAGATGCCGATGCGCTTGGGGTCGGCAATGCCCTGCTTGATCAGCCACTGCACGCCATCGGTGATGTCGTCCTGCATCTTCAGGCCCCATTGCCCGAAGCTGGCTTCCCAGAAGGCGCGGCCATAACCGGTCGAGCCGCGGAAGTTCATTTGCAGCACGCAGAAGCCGCGGTTGGCCAGGAATTGCGTTTCGGGGTTATAGCCCCAGCCGTCGCGCGCCCAGGGGCCGCCGTGCGGGTTGACGATGCAAGGCAGGTTCTTGGGGTCGCGGCCGGCGGGCAGCGTCAGGTAACCGTGGATGGTCAGCCCGTCGCGGCTTTGGTAGCTGATGGGCCGCACGTGCGACATGTCGCTTTCCGGAATGGCCGGGTTGATGTCGGCCAGCTTGGTCAGCGTGTCGGAGGTGGCGTCGTACAGATAACGCGAGCCCGGCGTGCGGTCGTTGTAGGCGGCGACGATGAACACGTTTTCGTCACGGTTGGAGCCTTGCAGCGCGATCTCGTAGCCCGGCAGCTTTTCCGTCAGCGTCTTGAACAAGGCTTCGGACTGCGCATCGAAGAACTTGAATTGCGGCTTGTCGGTCTGGTAGGCCGCCAGGGTCAGCACGCGGCGCTTGCGCGAGTAACCCGCGCCGTCCAGGTCGACGGTGTCGGGGGTGAAGATCTCTTCTTCGGCGTCGGGGCGCGCCGGGTCGATGACCACCAGCGACAGCTTGTCGCGACCGCGGTTGCTGAGCGCGTAGATCTTCTTGTCGTCGAACGTGAAGAAGGACGGGCTGACGTTGGTGCGGTAGTCGGTGGTGATCAGCGGGCGGAATTCCGAGGCTTCGTCGTCGCGGTAGAGCAGGGTGGTGTTCAGGCCGTCGCTGGTGACGGCGGCGCGCACCTTGCCCGCGTGGTCGGTCTGCCAGCCAACGATGTTGCCCGGGTTCTGCGCCACCAGCACGGCCGCGCCGGTGTGGACGTTGACGCGGTAGACGTCAAAGACCTCGGGATTGCGCTGGTTGTGGCTGATCAGGACGTGATCGGGGTCGTCTTCGAGATCGTCTTCGATGCTGGCGCGCGCGCCGTCATACGGGGTCAGGTCGGTGATCTTGCCGGTCTTGGCGTTGACGGCCAGCACGTGGTAGTTCTCGTCGCCGCCAAAATCCTTTTGATAGAGCACCACGTCGGCGCCCTTCCAGAAATAGTTGGAGATGTCGCGGGCGGTTTCGCTGGTGAGGCGGCGGGGTTCGCCCACCAGTTTGCTGCCTTGCAGCGCCTGCACATAAATGTTCATGCGGGCCGGCTGGCCGTCCACGCTGGTGGGCTGCATGAAGCCCAGCGTGCGGCCGTCGTCGGCCAGGCGGAAGAAGCCGCGTTCCGGATTGCGGAAAAAGTCCTTGAGGGGATAGGCGCGGGGCGGCGGCTGGGTGGCGCAGGCGCCCAGCGTGGTGCCGACGATGCCGGCCATGCTGGCGGCCAGGACGGTGCGCGTCATGAATGAAAACAAGGCAAGACCTCCGCGTTTTGGATGCGGTTGATAATGCCATAGTCGCGCGGACGGTGTCGAACCGGCCCCACTTATGCCGCTGTGCGGTTTGCGGGATAATCGCGGCAGTTCATCTGGAGAATTACATGGTCAGGAATTTGGTCGCGGCATCGGCGCTGGCGCTGGGCCTTGCGGGTTGCTCGCTGGGCATCTCGTCGGACAGCGCGTCGCCGCACAGCGAATTCAAGGCGCCGGTTGCGTTCAAGGACGCTTACGCCGCGGTGATCCGGCAGTCGAACAACTGCCTGCGCAGCACCGACAACGCCTATCGCGTGGTGTCCGATCTGAACGAGGCGGCGCAGACGGGCGTGGTGCGCGTGCTGGCGCCGTATAGCGACAACGTCATGTCGCGGGTCGACCTGAAGGCCGCTGGCCCGAAGAGCACCGACGTGCGCATCGTGATGTGGGGCAAGGGCACCTGGGACGCGGCGGCAATGCGCGCGATGCAAGACGCCATCTACTACAGCATCACGTCGTGCAGCAGCTACATGCCGCTGGACCCGCGCACGCCCGTCAAGCCTTCACGCGACCTGCCGGACTAAGCCCCGGCGCCGAGGGCGGGGGGGCTGGTCAGAAACTCGTCAGTCGCCGCCCGGGCGGCGGCGCACGATCTTGAACGTGGCAGTGGCGCGCGCCACCAGTTCGCCATCAGCACGGCGGATGTCGCCTTCACAGAAGGCGATGGACCCGCCGCGGCGCAGGCAGCGCGCTTCAATGACCAGGTCGCCCGTGCCGGGCGACAGGAACGTGGTGTTCATGTCGATGGTGGCCATGCCTTCGGTGGCGTCGGCCGACCCGCGCGCCGCCGCGCTAAGCGTGAAGTCCAGCACGCTCATGAGCGTGCCGCCATGCACATCGCCCCGGCTGTTGGTCAGGTCCTGGCGCCAGGGCAGCGTGGTGCGGGCGAAGCCCGGCGCGATGCTTTCGGGCACCAGGCCAATGAAGTGCATGAAGGGGATCGTCAGGCCGAAGTAGTCGGTGGAAGCGGTTGCGGTCATGGAAGGTGGGTGGGTAGGCAGTGGGTAAGCGATTCAGCCGGTCATAATATATTTTTTTGCAGTGCCCGCCAGCGTCCGCCAGCACGACGCGTTGGCGGCCACCTGGTCTTCATCGGAATGTCTGAACTCTTGCGCAAGATCGTGCACGTGGATATGGATGCGTTTTATGCGTCCGTCGAACAGCGCGACAACCCCGAGCTGCGTGGCAAGCCCGTCGTTGTGGCGTGGACCGGGCCGCGCTCGGTCGTGTGCGCCGCGTCTTACGAGGCGCGGCGCTTCGGCATCCATTCCGCCATGTCCGCCATCCGCGCCGAACGCCTTTGCCCGCACGCCATCTATGTGCCGCCGGACTTCAACCGATACCGCGACGTGTCGCGCCAGATCCGGCAGATCTTCGCCCGCCATACCGATTTGATCGAACCGCTGTCGCTGGACGAGGCCTATCTGGATGTGACCCAGAACAAATACGGGTTGCCCTCGGCAACCGAGGTGGCGCAAGTCATCCGCCAGCAGATCAAGGAAGAAACGGGCCTGACCGCGTCGGCCGGCATTGCGCCCAACAAGTTCCTGGCCAAGATCGCGTCAGACTGGAACAAGCCCGACGGCCAGTTCGTCATTCGGCCCACCAAGGTGCTGGAATTCTTGCAGCCCTTGCCGGTGCGCAAGGTGCCAGGGGTGGGCAAGGTGACGCAGGCGCGCCTGGAGCAATTGGGCATTCAGACGGTGGGCGACCTGGCCACGCACAGCGTGGAAGAGCTGTCGCATTATTTCGGCCGTTACGGCAGACGCCTGTACGAGCTGGCGCGTGGCATCGATGAACGCCAGGTTCAGACCGACCAGCCCTTGCAGCAGGTGTCGGCGGAGACCACGTTTTCGGAAGATATCCGCCTGAACGCCTTGGGCGACGCCATCGACCGCATGGCGGACAAGGTCTGGGATCAGGCTTTGAAGAAGGGCGCGCTGGGGCGCACGGTGGTGCTCAAGCTGAAGACCGACCGGTTTCGCATCCTGACGCGCAGCCAGACCAGCTTGAACCCGCCCGGTTCGGCGGCCGAACTGGCCTCGGTGGCCAAGCTGCTGTGCGAGCGTGTGGAACTGCCGCCGGAAACGCTGTACCGGCTGGCAGGAGTGGGGATGAGCAATTTTGCCGACCCCGCCGAACAGGCGCGCCAGCCAGATCTGTTTGGCGGCGCGTTCTGAGCGGTGGCGGGATCAGGCCAGGCGGGCCTTGACCTGCTGCGACAGCGCCGTCATGTCGGCGCGGCCAGCCAGCGCCTGCTTCAACAGCGCCATGACCTTGCCCATGGCGGGCGCGCCGGTCACGCCTTGCGCGGCCACTTCGGCCAGGGCGGCGTCGATGGCGGCGGCCACTTCTTCAGGCGTGGCGGCTTGCGGCAAGAATTCTTGCAGCACCAGCAGTTCGGCCTTTTCCTGTTCCGCCGTTTCGGTGCGGCCGGCCTGTTCAAACGCGGCGATGGACTCGCGGCGCTGCTTGACCTGCTTTTCGATGATGGCGGTGATTTCGGCGTCGTTCAGCTCGCGGCGTTCGTCCACTTCTTTCTGTTTGACGGCAGCCAACAGGAAACGCAGCGTGGTCAGGCGTTCCGAGGCCTTGGCGCGCATGGCGTCCTTGACGGCATCAGAGAGGCGGGTCTTGAGCGTAGCAGTGCTCATAAGTGAACCTTTTGGGTGGTGTTGCGGCAATCCGCAAGTGTAAATCGGGTTTACTTCAGCCGGGTCAGGTCGCCGCGCAGCGCCACGCCCGCCACGACCGCGCCAGCATGGCATTCGTAGTCGGTCTTGCTGCTGTATTCTTTTTTGCGATAGTAGCTGACGATATTCGTGACGGCGTTGGCGTTGGCCTTCTTGGCGGCTTCATGCAGCGCGATCACCGCCGATTGGGCCACCCACAGGCAGGCGTCCGCGTCTTTCTTGGCAAAGGCGTTGGTCTTGCGGTTGGTGACCACGCCCGCTTCCAGCACCTGGCCTTTCGGGCCGGTGCCCGCCAGGTAGAACTTCACGCTGCCGTCGATCTTGCCCGCCGCCAGCGCGGCGTCGATGGCGGGTTGCAGGGGCAGGAATACGGTGCGATCCGCCGCCACCGCGTGAGCGGAGCAGGCGAGCGACAGGGACAGGGCGCCAAACAGCTTGTAGGTGATCTTCATGACGAGCGTTTCCGGTTATGAAAGTGAATCAAGGGCTGAAAGAGAGGACGCCGGCTCAAGGCCAGCGGCGAAAAACCAGGGACGTGTTGATGCCGCCAAACGCGAAATTGTTGTTCATGACGTACTCGTTGCTCATGCGGCGGCCATCGCCTTGCAGGTAATCGAGTTCGCCGCAACGCGGATCGATATTGCGCAGGTTCAGCGTGGGGGCGTACCAGTCGCGATTCAGCATTTCGATGCTGAACCAGGACTCCAGCACCCCGCAAGCGCCCAGCGTGTGGCCCAGATAGCTTTTCTGCGAGCTGATCGGCATGCGGCTGCCGAAGAGCGCGTGCGTGGCCTGGGTTTCGGCGATGTCGCCTTGTTCGGTGGCGGTGCCGTGGCCGTTTACGTAGCCGATGGCTTCCGGGGGCAGGCCGGCATCCGCCAGCGCCATTTCCATGGCGACCCGCATGGTGGCGGCTTCGGGCCGGGTGATGTGGGTGCCGTCTGAATTGCTGCCGAACCCGACCACTTCGGCATGGATGCGCGCGCCGCGCGCCAGCGCGTGGTCCAGCGATTCCAGCACCAGCATGCCGCCGCCTTCGCCAATGACCAGGCCATCGCGGTCGCGGTCGTAGGGGCGGGGCGTGAGTTCCGGCGTGTCGTTCTGCTGGCTGGTGGCATACAGCGCATCGAACACCAGCGCTTCGCTGGCGCACAGTTCTTCCGCGCCGCCGGCCAGCATCATCTGCTGGCGGCCGTAGCGGATGGCCTCGTAGGCATAGCCGATGCCCTGGCTGCCCGAGGTGCAGGCGCTGGACGTGGGGATGATGCGGCCTTTCAGTTCGAAGAAAATGCCGACGTTGGCGGCCGTGGTGTGCGGCATCATGCGCACATAGGAATTGGCGTTCAGATCGTCGGTGACGCCGTTTTGCAGCATATTGCCGAAGGCGCGGATTTCGTCGGTGCTGCCCACCGACGAGCCGCAGGCCACGCCCATGCGGCCGTCGGTGATGCTGGCGTCGCCCAACAGCGCGGCGTCTTCCAGCGCCAGTTCGGCGGCGCGCACGGCCAGTTGCGACACGCGGCCCATGCTGCGCAGTTGCTTGCGGGTCCAGTGCGCGGGCACGCGGAAATCTTCCACCGGCCCGGCCAGCCGCGTATTCAGTTCAGCAAAGCGCGACCAGTCGGGCATGTACCGGATGGCGCTGCGGCCCGATTGAAATGCTTGCTGCACGCTGGCCCAATCCGAGCCCAGCGCGCTGATGCCGGCCATGCCGGTAATGACGACGCGGTTCATCAGCACAAGCCTCCGTTGACGGCGATGACCTGGCGCGTGATGTAAGCGGCGCCGGGTGACATCAGGAAGGCCACCGTGGCGGCGACCTCTTCGGGCTTGCCCATGCGTTGGGCCGGCACCGCCTTCAGGATTTCTTCAACGGGTACGTGCTCGTCGATCATGTCGGTATCGATCAAACCGGGCGCCACGCAGTTCACGGTGATCTGGCGCTTGGCCAGTTCAACGGCCAGCGCCTTGGCGGCGCCGATCAGGCCGGCCTTGGACGCGCTGTAGTTGACCTGGCCACGGTTGCCCACCAGGCCCGACACCGACGCCATGCAGACCACGCGGCCCGCCGCGCGGCGCCGGATCATGGGCATGGCCAGCGGGCTGAGCACGTTGTAGAAGCCGTCCAGGTTGGTGCGCAGCACCTGGTCCCAGTCGTCGCCGGTCAGCGCCGGGAACGCGCCGTCGCGCGTCAGCCCGGCGTTGAGCACCACGCCGTAATAGGCGCCGTGCGCGTCCACGTCCGCTTGCAGCACGGCCGCGCATTGCGCGCGGTCGGACACGTCGAATTGCAGGATGCGGGCCTGGCGGCCGCGCGCGGTGACCTCGGCCAGCACGGCTTCGGCCTGTTCGCGTTGTTGGCGGCAATGCAGGACCAGGTCATGGCCGGCGTCGGCCAGGGCCAGCGCGATGGCGCGGCCGATGCCGCGGCTGGAGCCGGTGACGAGTATGGGGGCAGCGCTCATGTGAGGGGGGCTTCCTGAGTAAATTCGTTGGGGTCCTTGGGCTGATAGACATTCAGCCGGGCGTGCGCCAGCAGAGGGGCGTCGTCGCCTTCGTTGCTTTCATTACGCTCTTCGCGCAATTCGCATTCGAAAACGCTCATGCCGCTGGCGTCGATCAGGCCGCGTTGGACGTGGATGGACAAGGCCATGCCCACGGGCAGGCCGTCGCAGTGGCAGTCATAGCGCCGGGTGCCAAGCAGGAATCCCAGCTTGACGGTGGCGCCCGCTTCGCGCGCGTGGCAGCCGGCCCAGGCGCCCACGGCTTGCGCCATGAACTCCATACCCAGCCAGGGCGGCAGCGAGCCGTCGGGCAAGGAGTAGGGGCCGGGCTTGACGACGGCGCGCGCGCGCAGGCTGTCGGCGTCGTAGCCCAGCACGTCGTCGATCAGGATCATGTTGCCTGCGTGCGGCAGCAGGCTGGCAATGGGCCAGGGGCATGCGTTCATGGGCGGGCTCCCAGGATCAGGCTGGCGTTGTTGCCGCCGAACGCGAACGAGTTGCTCATGGCGATGCGGGGCCGGCCTTGGGCGTAGCGGTGCAAGCCGTTGCTGAAATCCAGCGCGGGCAGCGCCGGGTCGGGCTGACCGTCCCAGACGTGGGGCATGAGCCGGCCATCGGCCGTGCGCTCGGACAAGGTGATCCATGCCAGCGCCGCTTCCATGGCGCCGGCGGCGCCCAGCGTGTGACCGGTCAAGGCCTTGGTGGACGCGCAGGGCACGCCTTCGGGAAACACGGCATGCATGGCCAGGCTTTCCATCGCGTCGTTGTGCACGGTGCCGGTGCCATGCAAATTGACCCAGCCGATGTCGGCGGGCGTGACGTCGGCGGCGCGCAGGGCGGCAAGCATGGCTTGCCGCGCGCCCGCGCCGGAGGGCTCGGGCGCCGACATATGCCAGGCGTCCGAACTGGCGCCGCCGCCCAGCAGGGCCACGGCATCCGCATCAGAGGCGTCGCGTTCCATCACGAACAGAACGCCGGCTTCGCCGATGTTGATGCCACGGCGGTTGGCCGAGAACGGCTGGCAAAGCCTCTCGTCGATGGCTTCCAGCGTGGCGAAGCCATTGATCGTCAGGCGGCAGAGCGTGTCCGCGCCGCCGCACACCACCGCGTCGCAAAGGCCCAGGGCCAACAAGCGGCGTGCCGACAGCAGCGCGCGGGCGCTGGATGTGCACGCGGTGGACAGCGTGTAGGCCGGGCCGGTCACGCCTAGATGCGCGGCCAGGAACGCGGCGGGCGACGACAGTGCCTGACGGCGGTAATCGTAGCCAGGGGGAAAGGCGCCTTCGGCGGCAAGCGCCCGGAAATCTGGCGCATTGTCGTTCACGCCCGACGTGCTGGTGCCCAGCACCACGGCAACGCGGGCCGGGCCATGGCGGGCGATGGCGCGTTGCAATGTCGGCGCGATCTGGTCCGCGCAGGCAAGCAGCAGGCGGTTGTTGCGGCTGTGCAGATGGGCGGGCAGGGCGTCGGACACCGTCGGCAAGGCGCCGTCATAAGCGCCCAGCGTCAGACTGCGGCCGTTGACCCAGCCGGCCTGCCTGCGCATGCCGTGCGTATCGCCGCTGAAGGCCGCTTGCGCAACGGCGTCCACGCCCGCGCCCAGCGCGCAGACGATGCCGGGGGCGCTTAGCCAACTGGTGATGGGGCTTCTATTCATGTCGGCTCCCGTTCATGTCGGCTCCCCTTCATTGCAGCCCGGTCCATTGCGGCTTCCATTCATGGCGACTCCTTCAGCGGTTCGACCCGCCACATGACGCCATCGGCGCCGCTGATGGTAAAGACGTCGGGCCGCGCGGCTTGCGGCCAGCGCACCGTCCATCGAACCTGGGCGCCATCCAGCAGGCTGCGTTCAGCAGTGCCGTCATCGTGCCGCTGCGCGCGCCACGCGCCCGCGCCGTAGGCCGCGTCCAGCTCTGCCTGCGGTGTCCACGCGAACATCAGCGCGGCGAAAAGATCGCGGGCCTGGGCGTTGGGACGCAGGAATCCATCGTTGCGCCAGCGACCGGCTTCCAGCATCTGCCGTGCTTGCGGCACGCCCATCGGGTCAAACAGCGACCAGCGCAACGCCGCGCCTTCGCGCTGCACCACCAGCATCGTGTCCACCCGTGGCTGGCCGGTGGCCGACTGCACCACATGCAATTGGCGCGGCAAGGCAAAGTGGGCGTCGCGCGCGGGAACGGGCGGGGCGCTGGCGCAACCGGCCAGCGCGGCAAGCAGCATCGCCGTGGCGATGGCGCGGCGCGGAGACAGGAGGGTTGAAAGGGGATGCATGATGCGCGTCAGACCGCTTCCGCTTGCGTGGCGGCGACACGGCAAAGTTCGCTCAGCATGCGCAGGCGGCGTTGCGGGCTGGCGACGAAGGGGTTGGCCGTGTCCCAGGCGTAGCCGGCCAGGATGGAACTGATCATGCGGCGGATTTCCGGCTGCGGGTTCTTGTGGAACACGACGTCCTGGAATTCGCCGCTGTACCAGCCCTGCACATAGGCGCGGAAGGTTTCCACGCCCAGCATCAGGGGCTTGGCAAAATCGGCCTGCCAATCAACCAGTTCGCCGCCCAATTGGCGGTGCAAGGCGTCGGTGGCCAGCTTGGACGAACGCAGGGCGATGGTGACGCCCGATGAAAACACCGGGTCCAGGAATTCGGCGGCGTTGCCCAGCAGCGCATAGCCGGGGCCGTGCAGCCGAGTGACGCTGGCCGAGTAGCCGCCGATGGTGTTGGCGGGCGTGTCCCAGACCGCGTTGGCCAGCACGCGCTTGAGGTTCGGGGCGGCGTCCGCCATGGCGCGCAGCGTCGTCATCAAGTCTTGGTCGGGGCCGCCGAACAGGTCTTGTCCGCCCACCACGCCGAACGAGCAGCGCCCGTTGGAAAACGGAATCAGCCAGTACCAGATGTCGGGCTGTTCGGGATGCACGCTGATCAGGATCTTCTCGCGGTCGAAACCGGGGTCGTCGATGCGGTCTTCGATGTGCGTGAAGATGGCCTTGCGCGGGGGCATGGACGACGGGCGTTCCAGGTCCAGCAGGCGCGCCAGCACGCGGCCGTAGCCGCTGGCGTCCAGCACGAAGCGGGTCTGAACCTGATAGCTGTCGCCGTTGGCGCCGCGCACGTTCAGCACGGGCTGCTCGCTGCTGAAATCAGCGGCGGTCACTTCCTGCTGGTAGCGCACGTCCACACCCTGGCGGGCGGCGTCGTCGGCCAGCACCTTGTCGAACTGCGCGCGCTGCACCTGGAAGGTGGTGCCGGGGCCGGCGGTGAATTTGTCGCGGAAGTCAAAGTAGGTGTAGTCGTCGCCGCGCGCAAAGGCGGCGCCGTTCTTCACTTGAAAGCCCGCCGCGTTCACGGCGGGCATCATGCCGGCTTCTTCCACGAATTCCAGGCAGTGGGCCAGCAGGCTTTCGCCGATGGAAAAGCGCGGGAACTGTTGGCGTTCCAGCATCAGCACATCGTGGCCTTGCCGCTTGAGCAGCGCGGCCGCGACCGCGCCAGCGGGGCCTGCTCCAATGACGACGACTTCACGATGTTCCATGCGAGTTGATTCCATGTCGGTGCAATAAAAGTTCGGCCACGATCAGGCCGCCGGGGGCGGACGCACCCAGGGTGACCACAGCAAGGAAAAGGCGACGCCCAGCGCCACCGCCATGCCGAAGTTGGCGATGGCGGGCGTCTGGCTCACGGCCAGCAAGCCGAACGACAGCAGCGTGGTGACGGCGCCCAGCAAGATGCCGACCAGGCTGGCTGCCGCGCCCGCCACGCGCTCGTACATGAAGATGGCGTAGTCCACGCCGATGGCGGACACCAGCAGCAGGCCGAACAGGCTGAACAAGGTCAGCGGCTGGCCCAGGTATCCCAGGGCCGCCAGGGCGCAGGCGGTGGCGGCCACGGGCACCGACAGGATGCGCCAGGTGGCGGCGCGGCCCAGGGTCAGCAACAGCAACGCCGCCGCCACCACGTAGGACAGCAGCTTGAGTTCGGCGGCTTCGATGCGGGTGGACGCGAACATCCGGTTCAGGTCACCACTGCGGTCCACCAGTTCGACTCCGGGCAGCCCTTGCGTGATGCCCTCCAGCGCGGCGGTGTTGCGCAGGCCCAGCAAGGTGACCATGCCGGCCGCCTCGCCGCCGTGCAGCCCCAGCCATTGCGCGCGCCAGCGTTCGGCCAGCGGTCCTTGCAGCGCGGCGTCGATGCCGAGCGCGGGCAGCGCGGCCAGGGCTTGCAGTTCGTGTTGCACGGCGTCCAAGGGAATGCCGAGGTCGGTCAATGGCTTCCACACCTGCGGCTGTTGCGCCAGGGCTGCCAGGCGTTGGCCCAGCGTCCGCTGGTCTTCAGCGGGCGACACCAGTTGGCTCAGCGCGTTGTAGCCGGCAAGATCGCCGCGCTTGACCAGCGCGTCCAGCTTGCTGGCCACTTGGGCCTGCCTGCGCAGCAGTTCATCAGCGTTGGCGCCGCGCACCAGGAAGAACTGGCTGGTGGGCGTGTAGCCGGTGATCTCGCCGATCTGGCGCGCCTGCTGCAACAGCGGCGCGGGCAGGCTCAGCCATTGGCGCAGGTCGTCCTGGATGACAAGGCGGCTGATGCCGCCGACCGTCGCGGCGCTGAGCGCCAGCGCGCCGACCACCAACAGCACGCGCCGGCCCGCCAGGCGTTCGCGCAGGCGCAGCGCGGCGTCTGCGGCTTGCAGCAAAGGCGGCCAGGGGCGGGGTTGCCAGCCGTTCATCCAGGCCGGCAACTGGCACACCGTGCAGGCGTAAGCGCCCAACAGGCCAGCCGCCGAAAAGACGGCGGTCTGTGTCAGTGCGGGAAACGGGGTGAAGGCCAGCGCGATATAGCCGACCAGACTTGCCGCCAGGCTGATGCTCAGCCCCGGCAACACGCGGCGCAACGCGGGCCACGCTCGCCAGTCGGCCATGCCGTAGCTTTTGCCTAGCCAATGCATGGGAAAGTCCACCGCCACGCCAATCAGGCTGGCGCCGATCACCAGCGTCAGCACATGGATCGAACCGAACACCGCAACGCAGGCCACCGCGCCGGTCAGCAAGCCCACCGCCACGGGCACGAACGCCAGCAGGGCGCGCACGCGGCGCAAGGCCAACAGCAGCACCAGGACGATGCCCGCCAAGGCGATGGACCCGATCCATGCACTTTCCGCCATGGCCTGCGTCCGCCCGGCCGCAGCGTATAGCGGGCCGCCCGCCACCAACAATTCAGCGCCGTCGGCGCGCAGCGCTTGGCGCGCGTCATCGATGCGCGCCGCCAGGTCTTGCGGCGCGTCGGTATCGAAAGCGTCCGCGCGGGTTTCGGCCCGCACCAACACCCAGCGCCTACCGCCGTGATCGGCTTGCAGCGTGCCGCTGCCCATGTCGTATTGCACGGTGCCGCCCGGGCGCAGCGCCTGTTCGGCGCGCCGCGTCAGGCCCAGCCAGTCCTGGTCCACGGACACCAGCCCCGACGATGAAAACGGGTCGGACAACTCACGCGCGCGCCGCTGGGCGTAGGCGGTGGGGTCGGAGGCCAGTTGTTCGCGGTCAGCCACCGGCAGCATGGCAAGCCGGCCCCCAGCAGTTGCGCGCGCAGCGCGGGAACGTCCACATTCAATTCAAGCTGTACCGACGCAAACAGGCCGCTTGCCCGCAGGCGCTCGGCCAAGGCGCGCGCGGGGGCAACCGGGTCGGCGCCAGGCGGTGCGGCCACCAGCGCCAGCAACTGCCGCGACAGCGGCTCCTGGATGCGGGCTTCGGCCAACTGCCGGGTGGCGTCGGTTTGGGCGTGCGGCACCAGTTCCATCAGGTTGGCGGACACCGGCCAGCCATGGCGGCACTGCCAGGCACCCACGCATAGCACCAGCAACAAGCCCAGCTTGAAGAGCCGGGGCAGCCAGCGCTCAATCGGCAAACGCACGTTGCTCCTCGGGGGTCAGTGCATCGGCGGGGGCCGCGTCCGTCATTTGCAGGACGCTGCGGTCGCCCTGGGTTTCGCGTAATTCGATGCGGTCGACAAGCTTGCCGCCGTTGATCTGGATGTTGTCGAAAATCTGGCGCAGCAAGGCGGAGCGGGGCGTCAACAGCAACTGCCAGGCGTGGGTCTCGCCCGTGAGCGTCAGGTCGAAGTTTTCTTGCAGGCCCTTCGTGTCGCCCGCCAGCACCGCCAGGAACAGCTGGTTCTCGCGGCTGGATCCGGTTTGCTGCGGCAGGGCTTGCCAGGCGCCGGATTCGTCGCGCCGCGCAATGCCCTTGGCGTTGATGCGCAGATCTTGCGCGATGGGCGTGCGCAGCAGCCACAACAGTCCTTTGCCGGCTGCCAACGTGAAGTCGCCCCGGCTGGTCAGCGGTTGCGGCAGCGAGCGCAGGAATTTTTGCTGCACGAAGTGGCCGCGCACAATGGGCGTGGCGCGCAACTGGGCTTGCAGGTCGTCCAGGCCAAAGGCGTGGGCGTGCGCGGGCAGGGCGGCCAGCAACAGCAGCAGAGCCATGCGATGCGCGACGGTGCGCGTGGCCTGAATCCAAGTGGCCCGGTGCAGGGAACGGAATACGTTCATGCCGAGCGCGTTGATGTTCAGCATGCTCATGCCGCGGACTCCAGCGCTTGCAGCCTGCGCTGCACGGCGTCCACGAAAACGGTGGGCGACGTCAATTGCATTTCGCGGGTTTCGATGCACACCGCGACTTGCTCCGAGGTGCCGCGCGTCAGCCGCTGGCCGGTGGCCGCGTCCAGGATCAGGTAGTTGATCTTCAAGCGGTTTTCCCATTCCACCAGTTCGGCGCGCACCGTCAGGCGCTGGCCGAATTGGGCGGGCTGGGCGTAGCGCAGATGCAGGTCGATCACCGGCCAGGCGTAGCCGCTGGCGCGCATGGCGTCGTAGTTGTGGCCCAATTGGTCCAGCAGTTCGCAGCGCGCCTGTTCCAGGTACTTCACGTAGTGGCCGTGCCATACGACGTTGAGCGAATCGACGTCGAAGAACGGCACGCGGATGTCGATTTCCGCGCCGATAAGGCCTCGTTTACGCATCGTCTTTCCAGAAAGGGTAGAAGTTGAACCACTGCAAGGGCGCTTGGCGGCAATACGCGGCAAGGCGGTCGGCGTAGCGTTGCGCCCAGTGGGCGATGCGTTCCTGGCGCGTTGCGCGCGTCCAGTCGATGCCGTCGGACAGGCGTTCCATGGCGACGCGATAGCGCGCGCCGTGGCGCGTGCAGAACAGCACGTTGACGGGGCAGCGCAGCAGGCCGGCCAGCAGCCACGGCCCTTGCGGCAGGGCGGCGCGGGCGCCCAGAAAATCAACCAGGGTTGTGCGGTCGCCTTGCAGCGGCACGCGGTCGCCGGCAATGGCTAGCCATTCGCCACGATCCAGCCGCTGCGCCAGGTCCAGCATGACGGGCGCATCCAGTTCGCTGACTTGAATCATGCGCAGCCCGCCGCCCGCTTCGCCCAGCAGGCGGTTGAAGTGGACCGCGTGCTTGCTGTGCACCAAAACGTTCAGCCGCAGCAGGCCGGACTTTTCCGCCAGCGCGCGGCAGACTTCGATATTGCCCAGGTGCGAGCCCACCAGGATCTGGCCACGGCCCACGCCCATTTGCGCGTGCAGGCCGTCCGGGTCGGACATGTCCAGGTGCGACATCGTGATCTTGCCTTGCCAGACATCCAGCTTGTCCAGCATGGCGTCGGCAAACGCCAGGTACTGGCGGTACACCGGCAGGGTGCGTGGCAGCGGTACGGGTTGTGATGGACGCGCCGTGCTTTGCGTCAACCGCTGCTGGTACTGCGCGATGGCGCGCCGCGCGCGGCCGCCGAAGGCGTAGAAGTACAGCACGACCAACCACACCACCGGCGCCACGACGCGGCGGCCCAGCCTGCGGGCGGCCCAGGCCGTCAGGCGCATCAGCGTGGGGCTGCCACGCTCGGGCTGGTGCGCCCAGTGGGGATCTGTGGCGCTCACGATCGTGCCTTTTGCGCCAGGCGGCGCCAAAGCAAGGCGGGCGCGCGGCCCAGCATGCCGAAGAACAGCCGCGCATGCATGCGGCTGATCAGCAGGTTGTCGCGCAGGCCCTTGAAGTGCGACACGCCGCCTTCGGGGTAGCTGACGTGGGTGGGCAGCCAGGCCATCGGCACGCCGCGCCAATGCAGGCGCACCAGGATGGCGATGTCGAAATCCATGCGGCGGCCCACGCTGGCCTGTGCAATGACCGGCAGCACGCGCGCCAGCGGATAGACGCGAAAGCCGCACATGGCGTCGGGGATGTCTAGCGACAGCGTGTTGATCCATACCCAGACGCGGGTCAGCCAGCGCCCATAAAGACGGCTGCGCGGCACGTCGTCGCCATAGACCGGCGCGCCGCAGATCACGGCTTGAGGCTGGGCGCGGGAAGCGTCGGCCAAGGCCACGGCGTCCGTCAGCGCGTGCTGACCGTCGGCGTCCACCTGCAAGGCGTGGGTATAGCCGAACGTGGCGGCGGCGCGCAGGCCATCCTGCACCGCCGCGCCCTTGCCGCCGTTTTCGCTGCGGCGAATCAGATGCGTGCGCGGTTGCGCGGCCAATGCGTCCAGCACGGCGGCGCAGCCGGGTTCAGAGCCGTCGTCCACCAGCACGCAGGGCAGGCCCTGCGCCGCCAATTGCGCATGCACGGCCGCGACGGTGGCGCCGTGGTTATAGACGGGGATGACCGCGCAGAGTTTATGTTGTTGCGCCATGGTCGTCTTGATGCGGAATGCGGCCGGACGAGCAAGGGGCGTCGTCCACCGTGCAGGTGAAATACAGCTTCTGTTTGGTGTCGTCCCAGCGCAAGGCAAGCAGGGCGCGGTCGCCCGGGCGCAGCAGGCGCTGGAACTTCAAGGCTTCCATGCCGCTAAAGCGCAAGCCGGGGCACAGCTCGCGTTGGGCGATCGATACGGCCCAACTGATCTGGGCCACGCCAGGCACCACGGGCACGGATGGAAAATGCCCGCTGAAGAAAGCCAGGTCGTAGGGGATGTCCAGCGTGTAGCGGCGTTCGTTGGCGGGCTGGCCGGGTATTTCCTGAGCAATCGGGTCAACCGGGCGTGGGCCGGCCGCCGCGTCGAACAAAGCCTGCGGCAGCTTGCCTTGAGCATTGCTGGGCAGGTGCCTGAAAAAGCGCCACGCGCGCGGAATGGCCAAGGATTCGAAACCGGCGCCCAGGTGCGCGCGCAGCGCCTCAACGACGGTTTTGCGGCCCTGGTTGCGCAGTACGTGCAAGCCCGTGGCCGACAGCGCCACCAGCCCCGTCAGGCGCGTGGCGCCGGTGGCGCTGCCCACGCGCGCGTCGCTGACATAGGCGTGGCGCATCAAGGACAGTTCCAGCATGGGCAGCGAGATGCGCTTTTCTTCAATCTTGACGATGCGGTCCAGGCGGCCCAGTAGCTGGAAGCCGTTGGCGCTAAGCTGCGCGCCGTCGGCAGTTTGCTCGTCGGCGGCATGCACCCACGGCGATTGCACGCGCAAGGCGCCGTCGGCGTTCACGCTGATGGTCGCGCCCGGCAGCGGCTGCCAGTCCGCCGACCCGCGCCGCCACGCGACCGCGCCGGTTTCAGAGCTGCCGTAGATTTCGGTGGGACGCAGGCCCAGTTCGCGTTCAATGTCGTCGGAAACCTCGGTCGGCAGCGCGCCGCCCGACGAGTGGATGCGCAGCAGCCGGCCGCGCAGTTGCGCCCAGTCCAGCCGTTGTCCCAGGCGGCGCAGCAAGGCGGGGCTGGCGATCCAGGTGAAGGTCGGGTAGCGCAGGCTGGCCTTTTGCAGTTCTTCGGGATAAAGCCGTTGGCGGCGGTCGATCAGCCGGCCCGCGCATAGCGGCCACAGCACGCGGAAAGGCAGGCCATACATGTGCTGGGCCGAGACGCTGCCCAGCACGGGCGCATCCAGGTCGGGCCATTGCTGCTGCAAGGCCTGGACCTCTGCCGACAATTGCCGCCACGGTTTGTGCAGAGGCTTGGGCGTACCGCTTGATCCCGAGGTACACAGCACCAGGCCCACGGACGGGTCCAGGCTGGCGGGCGCCAGCGGGGGATGGTCTTGCAGCTCGGCCAGCCGCCATTGTCGGGCAGGCGGCAGGGGCAAGTCGGCGTCGGTGAGCCATCCGGCAACTTCCGGGTCCAGCGCGGCGCAGGTGGCGGGCTGCGCGTCGCCGGGAAGCACGGCGACGACGCCCGCGCGCCAGCAGGCGAAGAGAGCTACGGCCAGCGCCGCGGCGTCGTCGAACCACAGCGCCACTCGGCGCGGCGCGCGCGCCTGCAAGGCCGCGGCCACGCGCAGACTGGTTTGCGCGAAGGCGGCGCGCGCAAGCGGCGGGTCGTCGGCGATGCACAGGTTGTCGGCGGTGTCCGACGGCAGCAGCAGGTGTTCCAGCGGTGTCCAGCGCATGGCTTAAACCGCCTTCGCGGCCGCTGGACGCAGCAGCCATTCGCCTGCCATCAGCAGGCCCATCAAGCCATAGCTGATGGCGCCGTTATAGGCCATCCACCAGCTCCACGGCCCCCACGCCGCCAAACCCGCCGCGACCGCGCCGTTCAAGGCGAAAAACACGCACCAGGCGCGCGTGACGTTGCGGGTATAGCGCACGCCTTCGGGTGGCAGGTTGGGGTGGCGCAGGCGCGCCAGCTGTTCGACCACCGGGCGGCCCACGCGCAGGCTGGCGCCGAAGATGGCCAGCATCATCGCGTTGACCATCACGGGATACCAGCGCAGCCATGCCTCGGTATTGCACAGGGCAAGAATCAGGCAGAAGGTGACGGCAACGGCGGGCAGCAAGCGGCCGCCGGGCTGTCCGGCGCGCGCGGTGAGGCCGCGCAACAACCACAGCACGGCCAGCGGCAAGGCCAGCCACGCGGGGCTGACCCGGCCCAGCGTCGCATGCACCACGAAGGGGTACGCCACGCCAGCTACGGCCAAACCGGCCGCCACGCCGCGCCTCATGCGTCGGGAGCCTGCTTTTGCCACATGGCCTGAACCACGTCCTCGACGGTGCGCACCGTGCGGAAGTCGTTCGCATCCAGCTTGCGGCCGGTCTGGCGGCGCACGTGGTCGATCAGGTCGATGGCGTCGATGCTGTCGATTTCCAGATCGGTGTACAGATGGGCCTCTGGCGTGACGCGCTCGGGTTCGATCTCGAACAGTTCGACCAGCGCATCGCGCAACGTATTGAAGATGTCCTCGCGGGTATGCATCGTGGACTCCATGCGTCAGGCGCGCCGCTGGGCGGTGACAAAGGCCGCCAGGCTGTTGATGCTGGTGAAATGCTCGCGCATGTTGCGCGTTTCAGGGTCGATGGCGATGCTGTAGCGCTTTTGCAGCGCCAGGCCCAGTTCCAGCGCATCGACCGAGTCCAGCCCCAGGCCGTCGCCGAAGAGTTGCGCGTCGGACGCGATGTCGTCGGGGCTGATGTCTTCCAGCCCCAGTGATTCGATGACGAGCGTCTTGAGCTCAAGTTCCAGTTGGTTCATCCCGCTTCAACTCCGCTGCCACCCGCCGGGGTGGCTTGTTCGTTCATGACAGCACCGGCCGGCGCGCGCGCCAGCTCGGCTTCGAAATAGGCATGCAGCCAGGCATTCATCTTGCGTCCGGCGGCGGGCAGGGGGTGCGCGCTGCTCCAGACGGTGGGGTCGATGTCTTCGCCCACCTGGATCACATAGCGCATCCGGCGCGCCGGAATTCGGTACCACGGTTCACCCTTGGTGAGGCTGCGCGGGTTCATCCGGATGACGACAGGTGTGACGACGCGCGCCCCACGCAGTGCAATGGCGCAGGCGCCCCGGTGAAACTGCGGCAAGGCATCGGGGGGCGTGCGCGTGCCCTCCGGAAAGACGATCAGGGTTTCGCCGTTGCGCAGCACATCGGCGGCGCGGTCGAACATGTCGAAGCTTTCGTCGTTCGTGATGTAGCCGGCGTTGGCGATGGGGCCGCGCGTGAATGGGTTGGTGGCCAGGCCGTGCTTGACGATGCAATTGGCGTTCTTGACATGGCCCACCAGGAAAACGACGTCTAGCAATGACGGGTGGTTGGCCAGAATCATCTGCCCGGGCTTGCCCAGGCGTTCAGCGCCCTTGAATTCCACCGTCAGGATGCCGACGCGGACCATGAACCGGATGAACAGGCGGAACGTGCCGTTCAGCGCCCAGCGCGCGCGGCGCTGGCGTTCCAGCTTGCCGCCCGGCAACAGGCGCTGGGGCGGAAAGACCAGCACGCGCAGCAGCACGCCGCCCAGGCCGAACATCGTGAACGCCATGCCGGTGGCCACCAGGCGCCAGAGCCAGAAGTCCTGGCGGGTTTGGGTAGGGCTAGTCATGCGTTGCGGGTCCAGGTCCAGCGTCGAGCGCGATTCACATGCCCCCAGGAGGGCGTGCGCAGCGTCAGGTGGCGCAGCAGATTCAAGGGGTTTGGCCAGGCTTGCGATGCCTCGGCGGCGGGGGGCGCGATGGCATCGGTGGCAGGGCGCGGGTTTGGGCGGGCCGGCTCGGCCGCCATGGACAGCGTCCATTCAGTGCCCGCGCGCAGGTGAAAGGCGGCGGCGTAGGTGTAGGGCACGTCGTCGATCCACGGGGCGTAGGGGGCGGGCGGGCGCTCTTCGGCCAGCACCACCAGCACGTCGTCATGTCCCTGTTCCAACAGCATGGCGCCTTCGATGAAAGCGTGTTCCAGGCCGTCGTCGTCCACGGAAATGGCGACCGATTCCGTGGTTTCGCGGCGTATGATCGACCACTGCGCGGCGATGGCGTTGTGCACGGACAGGCCGAACGCGGTGGGTGACAAGGGCTCATCCGCCGCCAAGGACTGCAGCAGGCCGAAATTGCGGCTGGTTTCACCGTGCCGCGAGGCGAACACCAGCGGCATCGCGGGGCGATCGGCGGCCAGCGGCCACGCGCACTCGAACACCGCGCGAGCCAATGGGCTGAGTCGGCGGCGTTGCATGGGCGGCAAAAAATCCAGGCGGGGCGCGCGAGGGCTATCCAGGGGGCAGTAAGGGTGTTGCGCCCAGTAATACCAGTCGTCGGGCGACTCCATTCCTTGCGTCCAACCTTGCCATTGCGCGATTGAAAACGTCAACATAGCGCGCGATTCTACTATGGCCAGTTGCGCGGACTTTGTTTTTAATGGTTACTTTGTCCTTGTCTATTAGCTACGGGGCAGGTTTACGGTACATATAATCGGTTACCTATTGCTGTGGATATTCAGGAACTATTCATGTATTGGGCGGACAAAGGCGCCGCCGATCACTATCTAGTGGAGAACTTGTCCCTGGAGGACAGGGCGCGCGTGTCCGGGCGGACAGGCCCCAAAGCCCAGGAAGACTGGCGGGTCAGCCGCGCGCTCAAGCACGAGGTCAGGCGGACTGCCGCCCCTGGAGCGGTGATGTCGCTTAGCCACAGCGGCGGCCATGCCGTCTGCGCCAGCGCGCCAGCGGGATGGGCGCTGGGCGCCGACCTTGAAAGCCTGCGCCCGCGAGATTTTGCCCGGCTGGCGCAATGGGTATGTTCGCCGCAAGAGGCCGCCGCGCTGGCGGCGCTGACGGGGCCGGCGCAAGGCCAACTCTTTTATCTGCTGTGGACGCTGAAAGAGGCCTTCATCAAGGCGGCGGCGCTGGATTTCCCTGCCGATATGGCCTTGTTCGGGCTGGACCCGGGTACAGACGGCCGATGGCGCTTGCGGGCGCCACCCGGTAATTGGCGCGCGTGCAGTTGGCGCCTGGGCAGCGCTTGGATGGCGTCGGTGGTCTGGCGGGGTCCCACTGACTACACAACGTATCCAACATGGCGCGGCGCCGTGGGTTGCGCATTGCCTGCGCTAACACTTGTTGGCGAATGGCTACGCGACGCTGACTGACATTACAAACGTATGGATCTTCGTTTTGTCCTTCGGATTTAAAGATGTATTATTAATGCATGTTTAAAAAGCGATCCCCGATCGCCCTTCAAGGAGCAGCAGATGTTGAGCCCCCAAGTCCGCGCGCTGGTCAAAGCCACGGCCCCCGTCCTCAAGACGCACGGCGTGGCGTTGACGCGCCATTTCTATGCGCGCATGTTCGAACACAACCCCGAGCTGAAGCAGGTTTTCAATCAGGGTCATCAGGCCGGCGGCCAGCAGCAGCACGCCTTGGCGGGCGCGGTGACGGCGTATGCCGAACACATTGACGACCCGTCCGTGCTGGCGCCCGTGGTGACGCGCATCGTGCACAAGCACGTCAGCCTGGGCATCCGGCCCGAGCACTACGCCATCGTGGGCAAGCATTTGCTGGCGTCCATCCGCGAAGTGCTGGGTGCGGACGCTACTGATGAACTGGTGGACGCCTGGGCCGCCGCCTACGGCCAGTTGGCCGATCTGCTGATTGCCGAAGAATCTCGCCTGTACGCGGAATCGGCCGCCAAGCCGGGCGGCTGGACGGGTTGGCGCGCGTTCCGCGTGGTGGGCAAGCAGCCGGAAAGCGCCGAGATCACGTCCTTCTACCTGGCGCCGTCCGATGGGGGCGCCGTGCCAGCGTATCGCCCGGGGCAGTACGTGTCGGTGCGCGTGTATGTGCCCGAGCTGGGCCTGATGCAGCCGCGCCAATACAGCTTGTCGGACGCGCCCGGCCAGGACCGCCTGCGCATTTCCGTCAAGCGCGAAGCGGCGGGGGCCGACACGCCGGCGGGGCGCGTGTCCAACGCCTTGCATGACCGCCTGCAAGAGGGCGGCGTGCTGGACGTAGCGCCGCCGCAGGGCGACTTCCATTTGAAGGACGACAGCGATGCGCCCGTGGTGTTGGTTAGCGGCGGCGTGGGCCTGACCCCCATGGTGTCCATCCTGAATCACCTGGTCCGCGCCAACGACGAACGCCAGATCCGTTTTGTTCACGGCTGTCGCAACCGTTCGGTGCACGCCATGAAAGACCATGTGAACCAGATTGCGGCCGAGCGCGGCAACGTGCGCAAGGCGGTTTTCTACGAAGAGGTGGGCCACGGCGACCAGGCCGGGGTGGACTACGACCATCGCGGCCGCGTGGACCTGCGCGCCATCACGGACGACGCCATCGTGCCCGGCGCCGACTACTACCTGTGCGGGCCGGCGCCCTTCATGGCCGCGCAACGCGCTGCCTTGCTGGAGCTGGGCGTGGAGCCGGGCCGCATCCATGCCGAAGCGTTCGGCACCGGCGGCGCGCCCGCCTGAGCGGTGTATCCTGGCGGCCTGATATTCCCAGGCCGTCCAGGGCCCCAACCACGCCATGCAACTGACCCGATTCACCGACTTCGGCTTGCGCGTCCTGATGTACCTGACGCAATGCCGTGACCGGCCCGCCGCCGTGACCATCCCGGAGATCGCCGGGCGGTTCGACGTGTCGCGCAATCACCTAGTCAAAGTGGTGCACTTCATGTCGCAGCGTGGCTGGGTCAGCACCGTGCGTGGCAAGGGCGGCGGCATGCGCCTGGCGCGCGAACCGTCCGCCTATCAGGTGGGCGACCTGATCCGCGAACTGGAACAGCAAGGGCCTTTGATCGACTGCCGCGAGCCGCCCTGTGCGCTGGACGGCGCCTGCCGGCTGGCGGGCGTGCTGGCGCAAACGCTGGCGGCGTTTTATGACGCGCTTAACGCCTACACCCTGGCCGATCTGGTGCGCGACCCCACCGCCGCCGCCATCATCAAGCTGCACCGCGCCGCCTGAACTGAACCCAGGGCATGATGTTTTGTTATGGATGCTGCGGCGTTTGGCATTTGCCGGGCGGCCCGCGCGCGCTCCAGAATGGAGGCGTTCCCTGTTCTCTTGGATGAAGGCATGCGCGTTTGCGTAATCGGTGCGGGCGTGGTCGGTGTGACGTCCGCCTATTTCATGGCGCGCCAGGGCCACGACGTGGTGCTGGTGGACAGCCAGGCGCGTCCGGCGGAAGTCTCCAGCTACGCCAACGGCGGCCAGCTCAGCTATAGCTATGTGGCCCCGCTGGCCGGCCCGGGCGTGCTGCCCAGCGTGCCCGGCTGGCTGCTGCGCCAGGATTCCCCGCTGCGCTTTCGGCCCCGGCTGGACCCCCATCAATGGCGTTGGTGCCTGCAATTTGCCCTGGCGTGCCGCGCGTCGGTCGCCAAGGCGTCCACCGCGCAATTGCTGGGCTTGTCCTACCTGAGCCGCGACGTCATGCACACGTTGCTGGAACAGGAAAACCTGGATTTCGGCCACTTGAAAAACGGCAAGCTGATCGCCTATCGCAGCGCGGCCTTGCTGGACAAGGCGCGCGCGCTGGTGGCCTACCAGGCGGGCCATGGCGCCCAGCAGCAGGTGCTGGACGCCCCGCAGACCTTGGCGATGGAACCCGCGCTTGCCGCCATGGGCAGCAAGCTGGCCGGCGCCATCTACACCCCCAGCGAAGAAGCCGGCGACTGCCGCCAGTTCACCGAAGGCCTGTTCGACCGCCTGCAATTGCTGGGCAACGTGGAATGCGCGATGTCCAACCCGGTAACCGGATTGCAGCGGGAGGGCCGCCGCATCGTGGCCGTGAACACGCGCAACGGCGATATCGGCGCCGACGCCATTGTGCTGGCCACCGGCATCGGCACCCGCGCGCTGCTCAAGCCGCTGGGGCATGACGTGCCCTTGTATCCGCTGAAGGGCTACAGCCTGAGCGTGCCCTTGTCCGACGACGACACCGTGGCTCCGCGCATCAGCGTCACGGACTACGAACGCCGCATCGTCTATGCGCGCGTGGGCAAGGTGCTGCGCATTGCCGCCATGGTGGATATCGGCAGCGACAACGCCGATATTGATCCGGCGCGCGTGGCGCTGTTGAAGCAGCAGGTGCACGAGGCATTTCCGGGGCTGGACCTGTCCCAGGCCATTCCCTGGGCTGGCCTGCGTCCCGCCACGCCGACCAGCAAACCGCTGATTGGGCGCAGCCCCGCCGCCGACAACCTGTGGCTCAACATCGGCCAGGGGGCCTTGGGCTTTACCTTGGCCTGCGGCAGCGCCGCGCTGTTGACGGCGCAGATGGCCGGCCTGGAATTGCCGCTGGACCCCGCGCCGTTCCGGCCTTGAATCCGGAAGGGTTCAAGATTCACGGGCGTTCAATACAAGCCCACGCCGCGCCGCCATAGTGTTGCTCTCTAGCGGGAGCATCCATGAGCATTTTCCAAAGAACCACCATCGCGCTGGCGCGTAGCCCCGCGATGGGGCGCGCCATGCGGGCGGTGGCGGCGCGCACGTCGCTGGCGCAGCGCTTTGTGGGCGGGGCGGACGTGGACGCCGCCGTGCGCACCGCGCTGCGGCTGCGCGACACGCACGGCATCCGGGCATCGCTGTTCTATCTGGGCGAATACGTGGCCGATCCGGCCGCCATCGAGCACAACGTGTCGCAGGCCATCCGTGCGTGCGGCGCGCTGGGCGCGGCGGGCCTGGACGTGCATGTGTCGGTGGACCCCACCGCTATCGGCTACATGGCCAGCGATGCCCTGGGCGAGGCCAACGCGCGACGCATCAGCCAGGCGCTGCGGCTGGCGGCGGGGCCGGGGACGGCGCAGGCGGTGGGACAAGCGGCGGGCGCGGGGCGGAACTGGATGGTGCTGGACATGGAAGATGCCGGCATCCGCGAACGCACCTGCGCCTTGCACCGCAGCTTGCTGGAAGCGGGGTTGCCCGCCGGCCTGACCTTGCAGGCGCGGCGGCGGCGCACGCCAGAAGACCTGGCCTGGGCAATCCGCCAGCACACGTCCTTGCGCCTGGTGAAGGGCGCGTTTCCCGAGCGCGCGCTGGACCACGCGGGCCGCGACCGCATCGACCACGCCTATCTGGACGCGGCCGCCATCATGCTGTCGCGCGAAGCCCGCGAGGCCGGTTTCTACCCCGTGTTCGGCACGCATGATGACCGCCTGGCCGGCGCCATCATGGCCTTGGCGCGCGAGCGCGGCTGGTCGCCCGACGCGTTTGAATTTGAAATGCTCTATGGCGTGCGGCCGGACTGGCAACTGGCGCTGCGCGGCTTGGGCTATAACGTCAGGGTTTATCTGCCCTTTGGCGGCGACTGGTGGCCCTACGCCATCCGCCGCGTGGGTGAAAATCCCGGCAATGCGTGGCTACTGGCCCGTTCGTTGAAGGCCGACGGCGGGTACTTCGGCTAACGACCGTATTGCGTTCTTCCAGCGTTTTTTTGGCGATCCCATGGCGGTTTCCCAACACATCTGGCATTGCGGCGCGGGTTTGCCCGGCGACGTGCTGATCGCGGACCTGCGCGCGTATCGCTACGCGCCGCATTTTCACGACGCCTGGTCCATCGGCGCTGTCGAACACGGCCACTGCGCGTTCACGGTGCATGGCGCGGAGTATTCGGCCGCCGCGGGCGACCTGGTGGTGATCGCGCCAGGCCAGGTGCACACGGGCGGCACGTCGGATGCGCCCTTGGCCTACCGCATGGCGTACATCGACGCCGCCTGGTTCGACGACCACGCGCAGGCCTGGTTTGGCGCCGCCGCGCGCTTGGCCGCACCGGTCATCACGGCGCCCGCGCTGTGCGCACAATGGCTGGCCGCGCTGACGCCTGCCCCCATCCCCGACGCCGAACGCCGCGAACGCATTTCGGCCGCCTTGTTCGGTCTTCTGGCGGCGCACGGCGACGCCATCGGCGCGGGGCATATGGAGGGCGCCAATGGGGCTGACGGCGCCAATGGCACGGACGATGCCGACAGTGCCGGCGGAAAGAACGAGCCGGACGTCTGCGCCTTGCTGCGCGAATGCATGGCCGCCGACCCCGCTTGCGCGCCGGACCTGGAAGCGCTGGCGCGCGCGCAGGACCGTCATCGCACCACGCTGGTCAAGCAGTTTGCGCGGCGTTACGGGCTGCCGCCGCAGGCCTGGCTGCGCAATTGGCGGGTGGCGCGGGCGCGGGTGTTGTTGCGCGCTGGCTTGCCCCTGGCGCAGGCCGCCCAGGCCGTGGGCTTTGCGGACCAGGCCCACCTGACCCGTGTGTTCAAACAGGTTTACGGCAGCACGCCCGGCGCGTTGCTGCGTGCGGATTCCCAGACGTTGCGAGCGCGCGGCGTTTCGATCCGGTAATCCGAGTATTTCCGGCTGAAGAACGTGGCGCCCAGTTGCTCGGCCGCCAACAAGGGCGCACGCGGGTCGGCCGCGATTTCACCGCGCAGGTTGCCGGCGCCATGCACGAACCCCACGAAATCCGAATGCGTATAGCGTGCGTATTCCTGCACCTGGTGCACGATGCCCAATGCCGCGCCGGGGTAGGTTTCTTCAGACGCCACGGCCAGGCCCAGCCGCTTGCCGGTCATGCGCGTCTTGACCCGTTCCGGCTCTGGCCCGCTGCCCGCGTAGTGGGTGAACGAGCGGTCAAAGAAGGCTTTGGTCTGCGCCGACATGCCGTACCAATAGATCGGTGTGCAGATCAGGGCACCGTCGGCCGGCAGGAAATGTTCAAAAAACAGCTCCGGATAGCGGTCTTCGGGCGCGGGCTGATGCCGCAGGTCCGACAGGAAGCCGTGGATGTAGTCGTCCAGAAAGAGCAGGGTGGTGGCAAGCCCGGCGGCGTTCGCGCCGCGTTGCGCGGCCGCGCCCAGGGCCGCGCTGTTGCCGTCGCGGCGGGGGCTGCCCACCAGGATAAGCAAGCGTTGAGTGGGCTGATTTGAATTCATGGCGAGTCCTTGGGTTAGGTGCAGATGAAATGCATCAATGTAGGGACCACCCGTTCCGGAGACAAATGACGATTCCTTGATTAAGATGAATCCAATTCATCCAAAGGAAGGCTCGACAAGGAGCCCCAGACCCATGTTTGCCACCCTGCCCGTTACCGCGTTGCGTGCCTTCGAGGCGGCCGCCCGGCTGCGCAGCTTCAAGCTGGCCTCGGCGGAACTGGCCGTGACGCCCACCGCGGTGTCGCACCAGATCAAATTGCTGGAGCGCCAAGTGGGTGTGGCGCTGTTTGACCGCGTGCCGCGTGGCGTGCGCTTGACCGACAGCGGCGCGCGTCTGTTCGCCAGTGTGCATGGCGCCTTGCTGGAAATTGCGCAGACGCTGGACGCCTTGCGTCCCGAACCGGCATCGGGCGCGTTGACGCTGTCCACCACGCATTCCTTCGCGGCGCTGTGGCTGGTGCCGCGCCTGGGGCGGTTTCACCAGGCCTGTCCGCAATACCAACTGAACCTGCAAACCGGCGCGGACGCGGTTGACCTGTTGCAGGACGCCAGCGTGGACGTGGCGGTGCGCTACAGCCGCCAACGGTATCCGGCCCTGCATACGGCGGCTACGTTGCCGGAATGGTTCGGCGTCTACGGTGCGCCGTCGCAAATCGCCCAGTTGGAAAAAAGCGAGGAAGAACGCACGCAAAAGCGCACGCAAATGCGCACGCAAATACGGCCAACGAAGCGCCCCGATAAGCGCTTGGAAAACCGCACCGAAAACCAGACAGCGCAGTCCCCGCCCCCGCCCGCCCCGGCGTTGGTCACCGTGCGCTGGCGCGATTCCGATCTGTACGACCAAGGCTGGCGCGCCTGGTGTCAGGCGGCGGGTTTGCCGGCATGGCAGGCGCCGTCGGCGGTACACGCCTATGAAGAAGAACACTACGCCTTGCAGGCCGCCATCGCCGGACAAGGATTGGTGCTGGCAAGCTCCGTGATGGTGTCCGACAGCGTGCGCGCCGGCACACTGGCCGCCTATCGGCCACAGGTGCGGGTGCCGGGCGCGGCCTACCAGGCGTTGTGCGCGCCCGGGCGCGAACGCCATCCGCCGGTCAAGGCTTTCCTGGCGTGGCTGGCGCGGGAATTCCAGGCATGACATCGGCGGCTTGCCGAAGGGCGGGGCGCGGCAACAAGGGCAGCGCCGCCAGCATCAACACGCCCGCCAGCACCCAGGCGGCGGGCCATGAACTGGCCGCGACCACGTGCGGAATGGCAAGCGGCGTCAGGAACAAGCCCAGGTAGACGCAGCTATTGGCCATGCCCAGCGCCGTGCCGGTGCGCGCGGCGCCCGCCAGCGTGGCCAGTTCGGTATACGCCACGCCATGCCAGGCGGACGCGCATATGCCTGCCGCCGCCAGCAGCCCCGCCATGGCAAACACCGCGCCCGCCGCCGTGGGCGCACCGCTGACCGCCCACGCCACCGCGCCCAGCCCCGCAAACAGCAGAAAGCTGAATTGCGCGCAGCGGCGCAGATAGGCGCGCCGGTTGCCGTGGCGATCGGTCCACCGGCCGCTGGCAATGCGCGCCACCATGGCGCCCAGTTGCACCGCCACCATCACCGCGGTCAGCGTGCCGATGCCGGCATGGCCGACGTCGTGCAGGAACACCGTGGCGAAGGTCAGCACGGCAAATTGCGGGCAGCACATCAGGCCGATGGCGGCGGCGGCGCGCCAGACGCGCGCGTCGCGCAGGGGCGAGGGGCCGATGCTTGGGCCCGTGGCCGGCAAGCGGTGGGCAGGTATGGCGCGTTGGGCGGATTGGGCGGACTGGACGGATTGGCCGTGCTGGGCGGATTGGACCGATGGGACGGATTGGACGGATTGGCCGTGCTGGGCAGGTTGGCCCCGCTTGACCGGCTCGCGCAGCCAGCAAGCGGCAAGCAGCGCCGCCACCGCGCACATCAGCGCCAAGGCACCGAACACCGCCGCGAAACCCGCGTGCGCCGCCAGCCAGGGCAGCAGCAGCGCGCCCAGGCCGCCGCCCAAGGGCACGGCGGTCTGGCGGATGCTCATGGCCAGACTGCGCTCGCCTTCGTCAAACCAGGCCATTACCGCCCGGCCGCTGGCGCCGTTGACACTGCCGCCCAGCACACCGACCAGCACCAGGCCCACCGCCAACAGCCACAGGCTGGGTACGGTGACACCATCCGGCGAGGCAAAGCCGCTCATCCAGGCCAGCGCCGCGGCGGTTGCGCCCAAGCCGGTCAACAGCACCGGCCGGTCGCCCCAGCGGTCGGTCAGCATGCCCCAGGGCAGTTCGAACAGGGCCACGCCCAAGCCCATCAAGCCCAGCGCCAAGCCCAACTGATCGTTGTCCAGGCGGTAGCCGGCGCGCATGAACACCGCCGTGGTGGGCAAGCCCGCCGCCGCGGCGGAAAAGGCGGCGTTGGCGGCCACGCCCACCGCCAGCACTTTCCAGCGATGGGTGGGGCGGGCTGATTCGGACGCAAGGGGCACGAACATGCAGAACTCCAAGGGCAGGTAACAAGGACCCAGCTAGTTTGCGCATCTGCTATCGTTTTGAAAATCAGGAAATATTGAGTCAATTGTTTTGAAAAATGGGACTATTCCATGCGGCCGGTGACCTTTGACCTGGATGTGCTGCGCAGCTTTGTCGCGGGGGTGGAGCTGGGCAGCTTCGGCCGTGCGGCCGACCGCCTGGGCCGTTCGACTTCCGCCATCAGCGCGCAGATGAAAAAGCTTGAGGAACAGGCCGGCGTGCCGCTGCTGCGCAAAGCCGGGCGCGGGCTGGCGCTGACCGAGGCCGGGGAAACCATGCTGGCCTATGGCCGC
Source organism: Achromobacter spanius (assembly GCF_003994415.1). NCBI lineage: Bacteria > Pseudomonadati > Pseudomonadota > Betaproteobacteria > Burkholderiales > Alcaligenaceae > Achromobacter > Achromobacter spanius. Next base: position 2,430,622 of record NZ_CP034689.1, read on the forward strand.
CGCCTGTTGGAATTGAACGACCAGGCCGCGCGCGCGGTGCAGGGCGGCGAGCTGGCCGGCCGCGTGCGGCTGGGCATGCAGGAAGATTTCGGCGAAATGGTATTGCCGCAGGTGCTGGGCCAATTCGCCAGGGCGCATCCCAAGGTGCGGGTCGAAGCGCGGGTCGCGCGCAATGCCGAGCTGCTGGAACGGCTGGCGGTGGGGCAGTTGGACCTGGTCCTGGCCTGGGACCACGACGCGCGTGTGCCGCATGCACAGCGTTTGCTGGATCTGCCCATGCGCTGGATCGGCCCCGCGCAGCCCACGTACGCGGCCAGCAGCCATGGCGACAGCAATGGCAATGGTAATGGTGACCTGCCGCTGGTGGCGTTCGAGGCGCCTTGCCTGTTCCGCACTTGCGCCACGGACGCGCTGGAGCGCGCCGGCCTGCCTTGGCTGCCCGCGTTCACCAGCCCCAGCCTGGCGGGGTTGTGGGCGGCGGTGTCGGCGGGTTTGGGCCTGACCGTGCGCACGCCCTTGGGCCTGCCCGCCAGCGTGCGGGCCCTGGCGCCGGGCGAACAGGGCCTGCCGATTTTGCCGTCGATTGCGTTGTCGCTGTATCGTGCCCAGGCGCAGCCCGACGCCGTCACCGCCGCCTTGGGCGATATCGTGCGGCAATGCATCCAGGACAGCGCAAGGGCATGGGCGGCCTCGTCTCCCTCATCCTCTTCGTTCAACGCCCCGAGCGCCAAGGTCCAGCCATGAATCGCTTCCAAGAAATGTCGGTGTTCCTGGCCGTGGCCGAGGCGCAGAGCTTTGCCGCCGCCGCGCGGCGCCTGGATATGTCCGCGCCCACCGTGACTCGCAGCGTCGCCGCGCTGGAGCGGCGGCTGGGTGCCTTGCTGCTGGTGCGCACCACGCGCAGCCTGCGCCTGACCGAAGCCGGCCAGCGCTACGCCGCCGATTGCCGGCGCATTCTTGAAGACGTTGAACAGGCCGATGACGCCGCCGCCGGCGTGATGGGGGTGCCGCGCGGCGCGCTGCATGTCACTGCGCCGGCTCTTTTTGGCGAACTGCATGTAATGCCGGTGGTGCTGGGGTATCTGCGCACCCACCGTGAAGTCTCGGTGCGCACGCTGTTGGTGGACCGCGTCGTGAACCTGCTGGACGAGGGCGTGGACGTTGCGGTACGCATCGGCGCCTTGCCGGATTCCACGCTGACGGCGGTGCCTGTTGGGCACGTGCGCCGCGTGGTGTGCGCCGCGCCCGCGTTTTTGCAGGAACACGGCGCGCCCGAGCATCCTGATGCGCTGGCGCGTTTTTGCACGATCACCGCGGCCATGGAAGGGCGCGGCGCGCAGTGGCGCTTCATGCAGGACGGCGAGCCACGGCGGATGAACGTGTCATCGCAACTGACGGTCACGTCGTTCCAGGCCGCCGTGCTGGCCGCGTGCGAAGGGTGGGGGCTGACGCAGGTGGTGTCGTACCAGGTGGCCCGCCACCTGAAAAGCGGCGCCTTGCAGGTGGTGCTGCGCGACTTCGAACTGCCGCCGATGCCGGTGCACGTGGTGTACCCGGAAGGCCGCCGCAGTTCGGCGAAGGTGCGCAGCTTTGTTGAATTCTGCGTAGAGGCCTTGCGCCGCGATCTGGCGGCGCAGCCGGTTTGAGCCGCCGCGCACGGGCGGCGCTGCGCTTTCCTGGCCTTCCTTTCAGTTTCCGCAATAGTGTCTTGTTGCGGCTGGCCGTTCACGCGGCGGGCGGGTAGGGCCAACATGGAGTCCTCGTTCACCCACCCTGGAAATCTCCATGTCCGCTGCCCCCTTGGTCTTCTATAGCTTTCCCCTGTCTGGTCACGCGCACCGCGTTGCCTTGATGTTGTCGCTGCTGAACGTGCCGCACCAGCGTGTTGACGTGGACCTGCGCGGCGGCGAACACAAGCGTCCGGACTTCCTGGCGCTGAATGCGTTCGGCCAGGTGCCGGTGATTGATGACAACGGCACGGTGGTGGCCGACTCGAATGCCATTCTGGTTTATCTGGCCACGCGCTACGGCGGCCAGGCCTGGTTGCCCAGCGACCCCGTGGGCGCGGCCGCCGTGCAACGTTGGCTGTCGGTGGCGGCGGGGCCCTTGGCCTACGGCCCGGCCACTGCGCGCCTGATCACGGTGTTTGGCGCCGCCCACGACGCGGACACCACCTTGGCGCGCGCGCATGCCTTGTTGAAGGTCATGAACGGCGAACTGAGCGGCCGCGATTTCCTGACGGGATCCACGCCGACGATCGCCGATGTGGCTTGTTATGCCTACGTGTCGCATGCACCCGAAGGCAATGTGTCGCTGGCGGATTACCCGCATGTGCGCGCGTGGTTGGACCGCATCGAGAACCTGCCCGGCTTCGTGCCCATGGCGCGTACCGCCGCGGGCCTGCAGGCGGCTTGAAGCCTCTATCGGCGTATTGGTATCAACGCTTTCGGCAGTATCCCCAACGGCAAGGACCGCATCATGACGAACGCTGACGCTATTTCGCACAACGGGTCTCCCTGGCATGCGGGCGAACGCCTGCTGCAAACGCGTGTCGGCGTGGCCGAACGCATGGCGCAGATTGGCCCCAAAGTCATCCGCGACTACATGCCGGACCAGCACCGCGCGTTCTTCGCGCAACAGCCCTTCCTGGTGATGGGGTCGGTGGACCCGCAGGGCGACCCCTGGGCCAGCGTGCTGGAAGGCGAACCGGGCTTTGCCGTATCCCCCGACCCGTACACGCTAAGCGTGGCCGCCGCGCCCGATGCCGACGACCCGCTGCGCGCGGGGCTGGGTCTGGGCCAGCCGGTGGGCCTCTTGGGGATTGAATTGCACACGCGCCGCCGCAACCGCATGAACGGCCGCATTGCCGCCTGGGATGGCCAGCGCTTTGATGTGGCAGTCACGCAGTCGTTCGGCAACTGTCCGCAATACATCCAGGCCCGCGACTTCAGCTTTTCGCGTCCGCCCTCGTTGCGCCTTGCCACGGCGCAAGCCGAGGCAAGCCAGCTGGACGAGGCAGCGCGCACGCTGATTCGCGCGTCGGACACGTTTTTCGTGGCCTCGTATGTGGATGCCGAGGTGAACCCCGATGTGAACCCCGATGTGAATCCCGATGTGCCCCTGGACATGGCCAACACCCCGCGTCGCGGCCGGGCGGTGGATGTCTCGCACCGGGGCGGCAAGCCCGGCTTCGTGCGGGTGGACGGCAATGTGCTGACCGTTCCCGACTTTTCCGGCAACCGCTTTTTCAACACCCTGGGCAATTTGACGGCGAACCCGCGCGCCGGGCTGCTGTTCATCGACTTTGAACAGGGCGACGTGTTGCAGGTATCGGGCCGCGCGGAAGTGGTGTTGGACAGCCCCGAAATTCAGACCTTCGCGGGCGCGGAACGGCTGTGGCGCGTGCACGTGCGCCGCGTGGTGCGCCGCCCCGGCGCCTTGGCGCTGCGCTGGCGGTTCAACGACTACGCCCCGACGGCGCTGGCCACGGGGCAGTGGCCAGCCTAAGTGGCGGGCGGCGTCGTCTTCTGCACGACCGTGTCGTCGGGCTCCAGCAGGCGGCCGTCCTGCGCGCGGATTTCCAGGCGCCGCACGGCCTGACCGCGCTTGCGGTCGATCAGCGTCGAATGGGCTTCGGCGGGGCCGTAATAATGATCTTCGCCCCATTGGCGCAAGCCGACGATCACGGGAAACAAGGCGCGGCCTTTGTCCGTCAGCACGTATTCCTGGTAGGCGCTGCCGTCCGAGGCGGGGGCCACGGCAAGAATGCCGTGGGCGACCAGCGTGCGCAGCCGGTCGCTAAGAATGTTCTTCGCCACGCCCAGGCTTTTCTGGAATTCGCCAAACCGCCGGATGTCGTCAAACGCATCCCGCACGATCAGCAGCGACCACCAGTCGCCGATGGCGTCTAACGAGCGCGCCACCGGACAGGCGGCGCCTTCAAGGCTGGTGCGTTTGACCATGGTGGGTCCTTGGAAGGAAGTAAAGGCAAAGGGATGGTGGAAACGGCACAAACTGAACGGTTGCATTATAAAACCTAAAGATCTAGCATTCTGGTTTTGTAATAAAACCATGTAAATGACATGCCAGATCCATCCCACACCCATGCCACCTCTGCCGGCTCAGCGGATTCCGTACCCAGCGCCATGCCGACCTCGCTGGTCATGTTGCTGGCCGTGGCTTGCGCCTTGAGCGTGGCCAACGTGTATTACGCGCAACCCTTGCTGGACGCCATCGGCCGCGAGTTCGCGCTGGATCAGGGGGCGGTGGGCGTGGTGGTCACGGCCACCCAATTGGGCTGCGCGGTGGCGCTGCTGTTGGTGGTGCCGCTGGGCGATCTGCTGGACCGGCGCCACTTGATGCTGGGCCAGTTGGGCCTCTTGATGCTGGCCCTGGTGGCGGTGGCGCTGTCCGCCAACACGCCCTGGCTGCTGGCGGGCATGGTGGCCCTGGGCCTGCTGGGCACGGCGATGACGCAGGGTTTGCTGGCCCTGTCCGCCGCCCTGGCCGCGCCCGACGAACGCGGCCGGGTGGTGGGCGCGGCGCAGGGTGGGGTGGTGATCGGCCTGCTGCTGGCGCGCACGGTGGCGGGCGTGGTGTCCGCTGCCTGGGGCTGGCGGGCGGTGTACGGGGTGTCGGCCGTATTGGCTGCCGTGCTGGCGCTGGTGCTCATGCGTCGTTTGCCTCAACGCCGGCTGCCCACGGCAAATCTGTCTTACGTTGCCCTGCTGCGTTCGATGGCGACGCTGCTGGCCACGGAACCCGTGCTGCGTGTGCGCGGCATGATCGCCTTATTGATGTTCGCCGCCATCAGCGCGTTTTGGACGGCGCTGGTGTTGCCGCTGAGCGCGCCGCCGCATTCCTTGTCGCACACGGCGGTGGGCGCGTTTGGCCTGGTGGGCGTATTGGGCGTGCTGATGGCGGCGCGCGCGGGCCGTTGGGCTGACCGGGGTCTGGGCCAGCGCACCACCGGCGCGGGCCTGTTGCTGCTGTGCCTGGCGTGGGCGCCCATCGCGCTGCTGGACCACAGCCTGTGGGCCTTGGCGCTGGGCGTGCTGGTGCTGGACGTGGCGCTGCAAGCCTTGCATGTGACCAATCAGACGATGATCTTCAGCATCAGCACGCAGGCGCATAGCCGGTTGGTGGGCGGCTACATGATGTTCTACGCCGTGGGCAGTGGACTGGGAGCGATTGCGTCAACGGCGGTGTATGCCCACGCGGGCTGGCTGGGCGTTTGCGCGCTGGGCGCCGCCATCAGCGTGACGGCGCTGTTGTTCTGGGTGGCGACGCTGCCCGCCAAGGCGGCGCCGCCACCATCCGGTCAGGGCTGCACCGCGTAGTCCTTGGACCCCAGCACCACGGCGGCCAGGCCAGGGGCCTGGGTCAGCTTGTGCAGGGCATAGGTCTGCACTGTGGCGATCTTGGCCTGATGGAATTCAGGGTCTTCAGCCTGGTGTTCTAGGCCGGCCAAGAGCGCGCGCGCCATCTGCCAACCCGCCAAGGTGGTGCCCGCCAACAGCAGATAAGGCACGGCCGAACCGAACACGGCGTTCGGCGCGCTGGCGGCATTGGCCAGTACGAAGTCCACCACGTTGGCCAGCGCCAGACGGGCCTGGCGTAGCGGCTTCAGCACCAGGCCTGCGGCGGGTTCGCTGCGCGATTCCAGTTCCGTTTCTGTCTGGCGGATGGCTTCCAGCAGGCCTTGCGCCACCGCGCCGCCGTCGCGCAGGGTCTTGCGGCCGACCAGGTCATTGGCCTGGATGGCGGTGGTGCCTTCGTAGATGGTCAGGATGCGGGCATCGCGGTAGTACTGCGCCGCGCCGGTTTCTTCAATGAAGCCCATGCCGCCATGCACCTGCACGCCCAGGCTGGCAACGTCGATGGACATTTCCGTGCACCAGCCCTTGACGATGGGCACCAGGAATTCCTGGATGGCCAGATGGCGCTTGCGTTCGTCGGCGTCGGGGCTGGCGTGGGCCAGGTCGGCGTGTCCGGCGGTGACGTAAGCCAGCGCGCGGCCGGCCTCGGTCAGGGCGCGCATGGTGCCCAGCATGCGGCGCACGTCAGGGTGATGGATGATGGTCACTGCCACGCGCGCCGACCCGTCCACCGGACGGCTTTGCACGCGGTCGGCGGCATAGGCCAACGCGTGCTGGTAGGCGCGGTCGGCAATGGCGATGCCTTGCACGCCCACCGCGTAGCGCGCGGCGTTCATCATGATGAACATGGCGTCCAGCCCACGGTTTTCCTGGCCGACCAGATAGCCCAGCGCGCCGCCCGCGTCGCCAAATTGCAGCGTGGCGGTAGGACTGGCCTTGATGCCCAGCTTGTGTTCGATGGACACGCAGGTGACGTCGTTGCGCGCGCCCAGCGAGCCGTCTTCGTTGACCAGGAACTTGGGCACCAGGAACAGGGAAATGCCCTTCACGCCCTCGGGCGCATCGGGCAAGCGCGCCAGCACCAGATGCAGGATGTTCTCGGTCAGGTCGTGGTCGCCGTAGGTGATGAAGATCTTGGTGCCGGACAGGCGATACGTGCCGTCGCCCACCGGTTGCGCGCGCGTGCGGATCATGGCCAGGTCTGACCCGGCTTGCGGCTCGGTCAGGTTCATGGTGCCGGTCCATTGCCCGGAAATCATCGGGCCGATGAAGCGCGTTTTCAGTTCCGGCGAACCGGCCGTCAACAACGCCTCGATGGCGCCGTTGGTCAGCAAGGGGCACAGCGCGAAAGACAGGTTGGCGGCGTTCAGCATTTCAGAGCAGGGCGAGCCGATCAGCCCGGGCAAGCCCTGGCCACCGTATTCCTGCGGATGCGACATGCCTTGCCAGCCGGCTTCGGTGTATTGCCGAAAGGCCTGCTTGAAGCCGGGCGAGGTGGTGACGGCGCCGTCGCGCCAGGCGCTGGGTTCACGGTCGGCCGGGTGGTTCAGCGGGGCCAGCACCTCGGCGGCGAAGTGGGCGGATTCTTCCAGCACGGCTTGGGCGGTGTCGGGCGTGGCCTCCTCGAAACCGGGCAGGGCGGCAACTTGCGGCAGGCCGGCCAGATGGTTCAACACAAACAGCATGTCTTTCACGGGGGCTTGGTACGTCATGGCCGAAAAACTCCTGGATGAAGGTGGCTGGGGCGCCGGCGTTCAGGCGGCTTTGTTGGGGGTGTCTTGGGTGGGGGCGGCGTCGGCGGAAGTGTCGGGCGACGTGCCTGCCGACGGGCCGGCCAGGTCAATGGCCTGGGTCGCGCCGATGGCGGCGCGCAGTTCAAACTTCTGGATCTTGCCGGTGGACGTCTTGGGCAGTTCACCGAAGCGCACCGCGCGCGGCACCTTGAAGCCCGCCAGCAGCAGCTTGCAATGCGCAATGATCTCTTCGGCGGTGGCGGTGCTGCCGGCCTTCAGTTCGACAAAGGCGCACGGCGTTTCGCCCCACTTCGGGTCGGGCATGGCCACCACGGCCACGGCCGCCACGGCGGGGTGGCGATAGAGCGCGTCTTCGACTTCGATGCTGGAGATGTTTTCGCCGCCCGAGATGATGATGTCCTTGCTGCGGTCCTTGATGCGCACATACCCGTCCGGCGTCATCACGCCCAGGTCGCCGGTGTGGAACCAGCCGCCCGCGAAGGCCTCGTCGGTGGCGCGTTCGTTCTTCAGATAGCCCTTCATGCAGATGTTGCCGCGGAACATGATCTCGCCCACGGTCTGCTCGTCGGCGGGCACTTCCTGCATGGTGTCGGGGTTGCGCACGGACACGCCCGCCTGCAAGTGGTAGCGCACGCCCTGGCGCGCGGTCAGCATGGCGCGGCGTTCGTCGTCCAGCGCGTCCCAGGCTTCCTGGCGGGCGCAGACGGCGGCCGGCCCGTAGACCTCGGTCAGGCCATATACGTGGGTCAGTTCAAAGCCGATCTCGCGCATCTTGGCGATGACGGCGGGTGCCGGCGCGGCGCCCGCCACCATGGTGCGCACGGTGTGCGTGATGCCCGCGCGCAGTTCGGCCGGCGCATTCGCCAGCGCGCTTTGCACGATGGGCGCGCCGCAGTAGTGGGTGACGCCTTCGGCGCGGATCAGGTCGAATACCGTCTTGGGGTCGAACTTGCGCAGGCAGACGTTCACGCCCGCGCGCGCGGCGACGGTCCAGGGAAAGCACCAGCCGTTGCAATGGAACATGGGCAGCGTCCACAGATAGACCGCGTGCTTGGGCATGTCCCATTCAAGTATGTTGCTGATGGCGTTCATATAGGCGCCGCGATAGTGGTAGACCACGCCTTTGGGGTCGCCGGTGGTGCCTGACGTGTAGTTCAGTGCAATGGCGTCCCATTCGTCGGCGGGCGGCTGCCAGTCGTAGCGGGCGGGAGCGTCGGCCAGAAAGGCCTCGTAGTCGATGGCGCCGGGCAGGGTGGCGGGCGCGCCATCCAGGTCATGGACCGAGATAACCGTCAGGTGGGGGAATTCGGCGCGGGCGCGTTGGGCGATGTCGGCGTATTCGGTGTCGATGATCAGCGCGCGGGCTTCGCCGTGGCCCAGCATGAACAGCACGCTGGGCGCATCCAGCCGGGTGTTCAGCGTGTTGAGCACTGCGCCCAGCATCGGCACGCCGAAGTGGGCTTCGACCATGGCGGGAATGTTGGGCAGCATGACGGCGACGGTGTCGCCGCGCTTGATGCCGGCCCGTTCCAATGCATTGGCCAGCCGCTGCGCGCGTTCGTAGGTCTGGCCCCAGGTGCGCCGTACCTGGCCGTGCACCACGGCCAGCCGGTGGCCATAGACTTCCGCCGCGCGGGCAATGAAGTCCACGGGCGTCAAGGGGGTGTAGTTGGCGTCGCGGCGCGCCAAACCATGGTCGAACATGCTGCTCATGCTTTGTCTCCGAATGGGGCGCGTCGTGCGGCCCCTGTCTTGTTCGAGGTGTGCTGATTGCGGAAAGCTTGATTCCCGTCGCTTGCGTGAGCTTAGGGGCGGCCCGAAAATACTGTCTGTCGCCTGCATGACATACCGCCGGCCGACCCCGCAAACTGCCAGTTTTACACGGTTCCGCCCATGTCCGACGTTTCAAACATTGTTTCCGATGCCGAGCTGGCCAGCCTGTTCCGGGCCTGTGCCTGGTTCGGCGCGCTGGAGGCCCGGCATCAGGATCTGGTGCTGGCCACGTCGCGGGCGGAGCACGTGGCAAACGGGGCCTGGATTGCGCGGCGCAACGCGCCATCGGACTACTGGCTGGGCGTGCATACGGGGCTGCTGAAGCTGGCCATCTATAACGAATCGGGGCGCAGTTGCACGTTTTCCGGCGTGCCGCGTGGCGGCTGGTTTGGCGAGGGCAGCGTCATCAAGCGCGAACTGCGCAAATACGATGTGGTGGCGATCCAGCCGTCGCTGGTGTTGTTGGTGCCGGCCGCGACCTTTCACGCGCTGCTTGCCGCCAGCCTGCCGTTTTCGCATTTCGTCATTGGCCAGTTGAACGACCGCATGGGCGAATTCATTGCGTCCATCCAGAACCACCGCTTGCTGGACGCCGATGCGCGCGTGGCGCAATCCCTGGCGCAGTTGTTCAACCCGCAGTTGTATCCGTCCACCGACCTGACGCTGGCCATTTCGCAGGAAGAACTGGGTTTCCTGACGGGCTTGTCGCGCCAGCGGGTGAACCAGGCTTTGCAGACGCTGGCGGACGCCGGAATCCTGGCGCTGGCGTACCACCAGATCCAGGTGCTGGACCTGAACCGCCTGCGGCAGTTCGGGCTGGACCAGATCTAGGCGCGCTCAGCGCGGCGCCAGGGCGCGGGCCAGCGCGGCGCGCGCCAGGATGCGGGTGGAATCCAGCGTGGGCAGGGCGCAATTGCCATCGTTCAGCACCAGCGGCAACTCGGTGCAGCCCAGCACCACGGCATCACAGCCGGCATCGCGCAGGCGCTCAACAATGCCTTGCAGCCGTGCCACCGATTCGGGCTTGAATTCGCCATAGACCAGTTCGTCCATGATGATGCTGGCCAGCGTGATGCGGTCTGCTTCGGTGGGGCGCAGGTAGTCCAGCCCCTGTGCACCCAGCTTGTCCGGGTAGACGCTGCTGTCGACCAGCCAGCGCGTGCCCAGGATGCCGATGCGCCGGTAGCCGCGCGCACGCGCCTCGGCCGCGACCTCTTCGGCGATATGCAGCCAGGGCAGCGGGGAATCCGGCAGCACATGGCCCAGCGCCTGGTGAATGGTGTTGTCGGGGCAGATCAGGAAGTCGGCGCCCGCGCGCGCCAGCTTGCCGGCCGACGACAGCATCAACGCGCCCACGCCGGGCAGGTCGCCCTGGTCCAGGCAGACCACGTAGTCCGCCAGCGAATGCGTATGCAGGGAGATTTCGGGGTGCGCATGCGGCCCCATGCGCTGCGCGCCTTCCGCGCACAGCGTGCGATAGCACAACGCAGCGCCCTCGGCGGAGCAGGCGACGATACCGATGTGCAGGGGGGAAGTGTTCATGGTGTGGTTTCCTTTGGGGAATCTTGCCAGAGCTTAAGGGCAGGGCGCGCCCCGGTAGTGTTAAATACGGTTTTCCCGGAAAGCGAACGCGGGCCCTCGGGCTTTAGCGAAGGAAACTATATGGCATTCGATTTTGATCTGTTTGTGATCGGCGCGGGCTCGGGCGGCGTGCGCGCGGCGCGCTTTGCCGCGGGCTATGGCGCGCGCGTGGCCGTGGCGGAAAGCCGCTACCTGGGCGGCACCTGCGTCAACGTGGGCTGTGTGCCCAAGAAGCTGCTGGTCTACGGCGCCCATTACAGCGAAGACTTCGAGCAGGCCCACGGCTTTGGCTGGACCACGGGCAAGCCGTCCTTCGACTGGGCCACGCTCATCGCCAACAAGAACCGCGAAATCGAGCGCCTTAACGGCATTTACCGCAACTTGCTGGTCAATAGCGGCGTGACGCTGCTGGAAGGCCATGCCCGCATCGTCGACCCGCATACCGTCGAGATCAACGGCCAACGCCACACCGCCGCCAACATCCTGGTGGCCACGGGCGGCTGGCCCAGCGTGCCAGACATTCCGGGCAAGGAACACGCCATCACCTCCAACGAGGCCTTCTTCCTGCCGGCGCTGCCGCGTCGCGTGCTGGTGGTGGGCGGCGGCTACATCGCCGTGGAATTCGCCTCTATTTTCAATGGCATGGGCGCGCAAACCGTCCAGGCCTATCGCGGCCCCTTGTTCCTGCGCGGCTTCGACCAGGGCGTGCGCGAGCATCTGCGTGACGAGCTCACGAAGAAGGGCGTAGACCTGCGCTTTTTCACTGACCTTGCCCGTATCGACAAGCAGCCCGACGGCTCGCTGGCGGCCACGCTGAAGGACGGCTCGGTGATTGAGACCGACTGCGTGTTCTACGCCACCGGACGCCGGCCCATGCTGGACAACCTGGGCCTGGAGAACACCGGCGTCAAGCTGCGTGAAGACGGCTTTATCGAGGTGGACGACGAATACCGCACGGCCGAGCCTTCCATTCTGGCCATTGGCGACGTGATCGGCCGCGTGCCGCTGACGCCGGTGGCGCTGGCCGAAGGCATGGCCGTGGCGCGCCGCCTGTTCCGCCCCGAGGAATACCGCAAGGTTGACTACAAGCTGATTCCGACCGCCGTGTTCAGCCTGCCGAACATCGGCACGGTGGGCATGACCACCGAAGAAGCGCGCGAGGCCGGCCACGAGGTCAAGCTCTTCGAAAGCCGGTTCCGGCCGATGAAGCTGACGCTGACGGAATCGCAGGAAAAGACGCTGATGAAGCTGATCGTGGACGCCAAGACGGACCGCGTGTTGGGCGTGCACATGGTGGGCCCGGATGCCGGCGAGATCATCCAGGGCATCGCCGTGGCGCTGAAGGCGGGCGCCACCAAGCAGGTGTTTGACGACACCATCGGCATTCACCCCACGGCCGCCGAAGAGTTCGTGACGTTGCGCACGCCGGTCGCGCAATAAGGCTACAGCCGTTCGATCATGGCGCGCGCCGCCGCCGGTGCGCGTTCCTTCGCCCCGTTGATGAAAAAGGCATAAACGTCCTGCGGGCGGGCCGCCCCAGGCGGCGGTTGGCCGATGCGGGGCAGGTCGGCCGGATCGGCCCCCCGCGCCCAGGTGCGCAGGCGTTCGGCCCAGGCGTCCAGCACCTTGGGCGCATAGCCCGCCCTGAACGCGGTGCTGGCGCGCATCAAACGTGCGTAGACAAAGTCGGCGGTGCGGTCGGCGATGGACGGAAAATCTTCGCTGTCTGTGTAGACCGTGGCGGCTTGGTGGCGGCGGGCCAAATCCAGGTATTCCTCGCAGGCGAAACTGGGGTGGCGCACGTCCAGCACGTGGCGCAGCGGCAGGCCATCGACCTTGTCGGGCAGCAGCGCCAGGAACGCGCCGAAATCCTCGGCGTTGAAAGTCTTGGTGGGGGCAAACTGCCACACCACCGGCCCCAGCTTGGGGCCCAGCTCGGCGATGCCGCTGTTCACGAAACGCAAGATAGAGTCTTTCGCGCCCGCCAGTTCGCGCCGGTTGGTCGCGTAGCGCGATGCCTTCAGCGAAAAGACAAAGCCGTCCGGCGTCTCGTCGCGCCACTTGGCGAAGGTGGCCGGCTTTTGCGTGCTGTAGTAGGTACCGTTGATTTCAATGGCGGTCAGCCGCTGGCTGGCGTATTCCAGTTCGCGCGCGTGGGGCAGGCCTTCCGGGTAGAAGGCGCCGCGCCAGGGGGCGTAGGTCCAGCCGCCGATGCCGACTCGGATGATGGGGCCTGCCCCTCCGGACGGATGACGCTTCGGCATGTCCAGGTGCTCCGTACAGTCGAACGATTCGGTTCAATGTATCGCTAGCCTGGCACGGTCGTAAAGGCGCGAATGCTGAACGGCAGGCCCTGTCCACGTGGGTGTGGCATCGGCGATACGAGATGAAAGCGGGTTTGGGAACATCAAAAAAATTCCTGTTCCGATACAGTTTTGCGATAACGTGTGCGAATCGATTTTCGACGACACCCGGCGTGCGCCGGCTCAACATGCCTGACCTGACCCATCTTTTGACGTTTGCCCTGGTTTCCCTGGGCATGGTGCTGACCCCCGGCCCGAACATGATCTACCTGGTGTCGCGCTCGATCTCCCAAGGCGCGCGCGCTGGCCTGATTTCGCTGGGCGGCGTGGCGGTCGGGTTCATCTTCTATGTCTGTTGCGCGGCCTTCGGCATCACGGCCTTGCTGCTGACAGTGCCCATGGCCTATGACGCGCTGCGTATCGGCGGCGCCCTGTATCTGCTGTACATGGCCTGGCAGGCCATCCGGCCGGGCGGCCGTTCGCCGTTCCAGGTGCGTGAGCTGCCCAAGAGCAGCGCGCGCACCTTGTTCACGATGGGCCTGGTCACCAACCTGCTCAACCCCAAGATCGCGGTGATGTATGTGTCACTGCTGCCGCAGTTCATCCAGCCCGACCACGGCAGCGTGTTCACGCAGTCGATTGCCTTGGGGATGACGCAAGTGATGATCAGCCTGTCGGTCAATGCCGTCATCGCCATCACCGCGGGCTCCATCGCCGGCTTCCTGGCGGGGCGCCCCTTGTGGATGGTGATACAGCGCTGGCTGATGGGAACCGTGCTGGCCGGCCTGGCCGTGCGCATGCTGATGGACACGCGCCGCTGATGCCCCAGGACGACGGATTTTTCGGGTCGCTGGGCGTCATGCTCGGCGAAGCGCTGCGCGCGGTGGTGGCGGGCATCAAATGGTTGCTGGGTGGTTTGGGCGGCGCCTTGGGCGACTTCTATGGCGGGCTGTCCAAGGCCATGGGCATGAGCCCATCGATATTCAATTTTGTCTTGCTGGTGCTGGGGCTGATGTTCCTGTGGGCCGCCATCAAGGCCTTGCTGCGCCGCTCCATCCTGGGCTTTTTGTTCTGGCTGGTGCTGGCGGTGCTGGTGCTGGGCGGCTTGGTGAATTAGCGGCGTGCCTGGCGCGCAAAGTCCCCCAGCCGTTTGATCATGGTGGGGAAGTGGTCGGCGCTGGTGTTGCCGTAGCCGATGACCAGGCCGTTGTCTTCGGGGCGCGGCGTTATGGCGAACGACGATAGCGCGCTGGGGTTCATGCCCGCTTGCCGCGCCTGCGCCACGATGGCGTGATCCGAAATGTCGGGGGGCAGGCGCACCGTCAGATGCAGCCCGCTGTGCCCGCCCAGCACCTCGTGATTCACGCGCAAATGGGCGGCCAGCGCCTCGCGCAAGGCAGATTGCCGGTCGCGGTACAGTCGCCGCATGCGGCCCAGGTGGCGCGAAAACTGGCCGTTGTCGATGAAGGCGGCCAGGGTCAGTTGTTCCAGCCGATGGCCGCCGCGCAGCATCTCAACGACCGAAGGCAGCGCCGTCTGCGCAAGCGCCTCGGGCAGCACCAGAAAGCCCAGCCGCAAGGCAGGGAACAGCGTCTTGCTGAAGGTGCCCACGTACAGCACGGGCGCGTTGGACACCAGCCCCTGCATGGCGGCGATGGGTTCGCCCTGATGGCGGAATTCGCTGTCGTAATCGTCTTCGATGATCCATGCGCCCGCGCGCCGCGCGCGTTCCAGCAAGTCCAGCCTGCGCGCCACCGACAGCACGGCGCCCGTGGGGTATTGGTGCGTGGGCGTGGTCTGGATCAGGCGCGGCGGTTGCGTGCGCCAGGCGTCTTCGGGGATGACGATGCCGTCGGCGTCCACACGCATGGCCACCACGCTCAGATCACCAGCATGAAAGGCCGACTTGGCGCCGCGATAGCCGGGGTCTTCCAGCCAGGCCGTGTCGCCCGGGTTGGTCAGCAATTGCACGCACAAGGCCAAGGCGCCTTGGGCGCCTTCGGTGATGATGATGCGCGAGGCGTCGCAGTGCACGCCCCGCGACACGCGCAGATACTGGGCGATGGCTTCGCGCAGCGCGGGTTCACCTATCGGGTGGCCGTAGCCCAGCGTGGCGGCGGGCGCGGCGTGCAGGGCGCGCTCTTGCGCACGGCGCCAGGCGTTCAGGGGAAATTGGGTCAGGGCCGGCGTGCCCGGCGTCAGCGGCAGCGAGCTGTCGCTGGGCGCGCGCGTGGCCACAATGCGCGACAGGCGCGTGGCGGTGGCCGGAGCAGGGGGCAAGGCGCGCTTGGCGGTGCGGGCCGCTGAAGGCAGGCGAGCCGTGGACAAGGACGCCGACAGCGGCGCCGACAGGGGAGCAACGCGCGTGCCCTGGCGGTCGGCAACGACATAGCCTTCGGCCGTCAATTGCTCATAGGCGATCAGCACCGTGTTGCGCGAAATGGCCAGGTCTTCGGACAGCGAGCGCGACGATGGCAGCTTGCCGCCGGCCGGCAATTGTCCGGCCAGGATGGCTTGCTTCAAGCGCTGAATAAGCTGACGCTGGCGGGGCAGCGCGCCGGGGCCACGCGCAAGCGGGCTGGATAGCAGGGCGCTGTCGGCGGGAATGTTCGGGCTTGGCATTTGGGTTGGTGTTTGGGTTGGCATTTGTATTGGCGCCGGGCTTGACGCTTGCGATGGAGCCTGGGCTGGTACGTGCAATGGCATCTGCGATGGCGCCGGGGTTGGTACTTGCGCCGCTGCCTGCGTCGGTGCCTGTGCTGGCATATTCATGGCCCCATTAAATTCCGCAGACGTGGTGCTTTTTATGATGCCACGATTCCGATATCGTGAGGCCATGCGTGTTGCGTCCGCCACGGTCGGCGGCGCGCGCTTACCCCTTGATGAGGCCCCGCCGCATGCCACCCCGCGTCAATGCTTTCCAACAACCCATCGGCCCCGACGTACCCGGCTGGACGCCGCGCCCGCGGCCCCCGCTGACCCCGATCACCGGCCGCTACTGCCGGCTGGAACCGCTGTCCGCCGAACGTCATGCGGCGGACTTGTACCGGGCTTTCAGCCAAGCGCCGGACGATAGCGACTGGACCTACATGGGCGTCGGCCCCTTCGCCGACGAAGCCGCGTACCGCGCCTTTGCCGAAGCCGCCCAGGCGGGCAACGATCCGCTGCATCACGCCATCATCGACCTGGAAACGGGTCGGGCCATCGGCACGCTGGCCTTGATGCGCATCGACCCGGCCAATGGCGTCATCGAGGTCGGCTTCGTGTCGTTCTCGCGCCAGCTCAAGCGCACCCGCATCGCTACCGAAGCGCAGTTCCTGCTGATGCGCCGCGCGTTCGACGAGCTGGGTTACCGCCGCTACGAATGGAAGTGCGACAGCCTGAACGCGCCGTCGCGCCAGGCCGCCGCAAGGCTGGGGTTCCAGTTTGAAGGTGTCTTCCGCCAAGCGACGATCTACAAGGGCCGTAGCCGTGACACGGCGTGGTTCTCGATCATCGATAGCGAATGGCCAGCGTTGCGCGCCGCTTACGAGCGCTGGCTGGATCCCGCGAATTTCGACGAGCAAGGCAAGCAGCGCCAGGGGCTGTCCGAACTGACCGCCATGGAAAAAGCCGCGTGCGCCTGATCCCGGTGGCGTTGGCCCTGTTCTGGGGTTTGAACTGGCCGGCGGTGAAGATCATCTTGGCGATCTTCCCGCCGTTTACGCTGCGCGTGCTGGGGCTGGGCAGCGGCGCCATCCTGTTGCTGCTGCTGGCGCGCACGAAACGGTTGGCGTTGCTGCCGCCGCGCGATTCCTGGCCAGGCATTGTTGTCGGCGGCGTGCTGGCCGTGGCCGTCTTCAATCTGGCGGTGGCCTGGGCGCAGCTCAGCACCAGCACGTCGCGCGCGGCGGTGCTGACCTTCACCATGCCCATGATGTCGGCGGTGCTGGCGTGGCTGGTCCTCGGCGAACGCCTGGACCGGCGTCGCGGGCTGGCCTTGACGCTGGGGGCGATAGGCGTGGCGATCCTGGCGTGGCCCGTGCTGCACGCGGTGTTCGCGGACCACGATCTGGCGGCAACCAAGGGTTTGATCTTTCCGCTGGTGGCGGCGTTCGGCTGGGCGGCCGGTACCGTCTATCTGAAGCGCTGGCCCGTGAACGGGCATCGCATCGTCATCACGGCATGGCAACTGGCCGTAGGCGCCGCCTGCGCGCTGACCGGTGTGTTGATCGCGGGTGAGTCGTTTCCCACCCAGGGTTGGAACGGTCGCATCGTGGCGGCGCTGTCCTTCCACATCATTCTGGGCACCGCGGTGGCGTATTGGCTGTGGTTTGTGCTGAGCGAGCGCGTCAGCGCCACGGTCGCGGCGTTGACGACATTGATGGTGCCGGTGGTAGGCGTGCTGGGCGCAATGGCCCTGGTCGGTGACAGACCCGGCGCGGCCGACTGGTGGGGATTCGCATTCGTGCTGGCGGGCGCGGCGTTGATCGTGTTGAACCTGGGGCGCGGGCGTGGCTGAGCGAGATGGGTTACGTGCGCTGGACGGCAGTCCCCCGGTGCGTAGCGTCTCGCACTCCACCCATCCTACGAACGTCCACCCGTACGATGGCCCGTAGGATGGGTGAAGCGCGGCAAGACCGGCACAAGAACGCCCCCACAAATCGCGCGCAACCCATCACCAACCGTCGCCCGTAGGATGGGTGAAGCGCGGCAAGACCGGCGCAAGAACACCCCCGCCAATCGCGCGCAACCCATCACCAACCGTCGCCCGTAGGATGGGTGAAGCGCGGCAAGACCGGCGCAAGAACACCCCCGCCAATCGCGCGCAACCCATCACCAACCGTCGCCCGTAGGATGGGTGAAGCGCGGCAAGACCGACGCAAGAACCCCCCCACGAATCGCGCGCAACCCATCACCAACCGTCGCCCGTAGGATGGGTGAAGCGCGGCAAAACCGACGCAAGAACCCCCCACAAATTGCGCGCAACCCATCACCAACCGTCGCCCGTAGGATGGGTGAAGCGCGGAAAAACCGGCGCAAGAACACCTCCGAAAATCGCGCGCAACCCATCACCCCCGCCGTCTACGCACCCACTCCCTGACCATTTCACCGCCACTCACCAGCGTGATGCCGATCAGCACCAGCACGGTCCCAACAGCGAACCCGGGGTCCAGCGGCTCATCAAGAATCAGCACGCCGAAGCTCACGCCAAACAACGGCGTCATGAATGACAGGATCGACAATCGCGATGCCAGATACCTGCGCAAGAGCCAGAACCACGCCAGATAACTCGACAGCGCCACCACCACGGATTGAAACGCAACGCTCAGGATGGCGGCTTGGGTTGCGTGGATGACATGCTGGCCTGTGGCCGCGGCATAGGCCAGCAGGCCGACTGCCGCAACCGCCATTTGATACAGCAGCGTCTTGGACGGCGCGGCCTCTGACAGCGATGTTGCGCGGATGGCGACGGTGGTGGCCCCCCACAGCAGGCCGGCCGCCAAACCCATCGCGTCGCCCAGCAGCATGTTGGGGGCGCCGGCCGCCGCTTGTGACGCATCGCCCTTGACCAGGAACGCGACCGCGATGCCGCCGAACGCCACCGCCACGCCCAACCATTGCAGCGGTTGCATGCGTTCTTCGGGCAGCAGCCAGTGCAGGCCCAGCGCGGCGAAGATGGGCGCCGTGTACAGGAACACTGACATATGCGATGCCGTGGTGTGCAGCAGCCCTTGCGCCACGAAGAGAAATTCGCCCGCGAACAGCAGCCCTACGATCAACCCGGGCAGCGCCGTGCCGTCGCGCACGGCGCGCAAGCCTTCGGCTCGCCACACCACCACGCCGAGCACCAGCGCAGCGAAGGTCGAGCGCAGGCCGATCTGCATGATTGGGGCAATGTCGGCCGCGACCAGCTTGATGGCAATCTGTTGAAACCCCCAGCACACGCACAGCAACAGCATGCCGGTGGTGGCCAGCGCGTCCAGCGGCAGGCGCAAGGGTTTTGAAGCCGGGGCCGGGTCAGGGGAAGACCCGGGAGCAAACCCGGAACCAACGCCAGAAGCAGACCCGGCAGTCGCCCCAGAAGTCGACTCAGAAGTCGCCCCAGAAGTCGACTCAGAAGTCGACTCAGAAGCAGGCACTCGCGTGCTCACGGCAGTTCGGCGGGATAGCTGTCCAGCGCCAGGCCGATCTGTTGGCGCAGGTCCCATTCGGCCAGCGTGGATTGCACCGGACCGAAGAACGCGCCATCGCGCGTGACGAACATGGCGGGCAGGTGAAAGACTTCGTAGCGTTCCACCAGGCCGCGGTTGTCGCCCGCATCCACCCAACACACGCGCTCCACCGGCAGTTCCAGCGCGGGCAACTGTTCGCGCGCGATGCGGCAGGTGCCGCAGGTGCGGCTATGGAAGACCAGCAGCGTAAGACCAGGGGCGTCCAGCAGGAAGCGGTCGGCGGTGCTGTCGTTGAGTTCTATCTGTTCCATGGCGTATCAAATCCGGGGCAGGGCAGCGAGGCAAGGCAGCCATTATGGCAGCGCGCCGCCCCGGTGCCGCCGATAACCTCGGGGGCGAGATGGACGGGCGCTGTTCAGGTGCCGCGCAGCACCCGGTCCAGTTCCAACACCGATTGGTACAACACCCGCGTGCCGTCCAGCAACTGTGCCGGTTCAATCCATTCTTCCGGGCAATGGCTGCGGCCGTTCAGGCATGGGATGAAGATCATGCCGATGGGGCCGGTGGGCGCCATGTAGACGGCATCGTGGCCGGCGCCGCTGGGCAGGCGCATCGACGCGTAGCCCAATTGGTCGGCCGCGGCCTTGACGGCATCCATCACCAAGGGCGAGCAGTCGGTGGGCTGGGCGCGGCTCAATGCCGTGAAGCCCGCCGTCAAGCGCAAGGCCTTCAGGTCGCTGGCCACGCCGGCCATCAGTGTTTCGGGGAAGGTGTCCAGCACCGCGTTGCTATCGCTGCGCACTTCCAGCGTCATCTCCACGCGCCCCGGCACCGCGTTCGCGGCGTTGGGTGTCATCGACAGCCGGCCCACGGTGGCCACCACGTAATGCGGGTTGCCGCTGGCGGCGCTGGCCTGGCGGCTGGCCGCGTCGATGATGCGGGCGGCGCCCACCAGGGCATCGCGGCGGATGTCCATGGGCGTGGTGCCGGCGTGGTCGGGCTGGCCTTCCACCACGATCTGCACGCGGCGAATGCCCACGATGTTGGTCACCACGCCAATAGGCAGGTTGCGGCTTTCCAGCACGGGGCCTTGTTCGATATGCAGTTCGACGAACGCGGCGGTGCCCCCGGGACCGCGCAGCGGCGCGTTCAGCGCGGCGGGGTCCCCGCCGATACGCGCGATGCCTTGCGCCAGCGATTCGCCGTCGGGGTTACAGGCGGCCAACATGTCAGCCGTGAGCTGGCCGCTGAGCGCGCGGCTGCCCACGCAGGAAATTCCGTAGTCGCTGGGTTCTTCGGACAGGAAGTCGATGACTTCAAACGAGTGCGCCAGTTCGATGCCGTGCTCTTGCAGCGTGTGCGCGACTTCAATGCCGGCCAGCACGCCGATGATGCCGTCAAAGCGGCCCCCGGCCATGACCGTGTCGCAATGCGAGCCGGTGGCGATGGGTTTGCGCAAGGGGTCGCGGCCAGCGCGGGTGCCGACCAGGTTGCCGCCCGCATCCAGCCGAGTCGCCAGGCCCGCGGCTTCGAATTCGCCGCGCAACCAGGCGCGCGCGTCATCGAACAGCGGCGAAAAAGCGCGGCGCGTCCAGGGGACGTCGGGCAGGGTGAACTGGGACAAGGCTTCAACGCGGGCCCACAGACGCTCGGCGTTGAGCGGCGGGAAGGCGGGGGAGGAGGCGGGGGCGGGGGAAGTCGGATGCGGCATGAAAAATTCCTGAAGATGCGCCAGGGATTATGTCATGCATGCAAGTGGCGTCCTGCTAGGGGGTGACCTATTCAGCCCGCTGCGGGCTTTGCAACGCCGCCTGGCAACCCCGCCTCAAGAACCGCGCCGCCAAGACGGTTCGCGCTTTTCCAGAAAGGCCGCCACACCTTCGCGCGCTTCGTCGGTGCTGCGGCAGGCCGCAATGCGTTCGACCGTGTCGGCGATCAGCGCGGCGTTGATGGGGGCGCCGGCAAAGTCGCGCACCAGCCGCTTGCTGGCCTTGACCGCGTCGGGACCATTGGCGCAAAGCGTGCGGCACACGGCGTCGACCACCTCGCCCAACTGGTCGGCGGGCACGACGTCATGCAGTAATCCGAGGCGCAGTGCGGTGGCGGCATCAAACCGCTCGGCGGTCAGAAAGTAGCGATTGGCGGCGCGTTCGCCCATGGCGCGGATCACGTAAGGGCTGATGGTGGCCGGCAGCAGCCCCAGGCGGGTCTCCGACAGGCAGAAGTGCGCGCTGTCGGCCGCGATGGCGATGTCGCAGGCCGACAGCAAGCCCATGCCGCCCGCATAGGCGTCGCCGTTCACGCACGCCACCACCGGTTTTGAACACGCCCAGATGGTGTGCAGCATGTTCGCCAACCGGGTGGCGTCGGCGCGGTTGTCCGCGTCGGTATGCGTGGCCATCTTGCGCATCCAGTTCAGGTCGCCGCCCGCGCAAAACGCCTTGCCGGCGCCGGTCAGCAGCAGCACGCGCACGTCGGGGTCTTGCTCGGCTTGCCGGACGGCGTGCGTCAATGCGGCGATAAGGGCCTCGTCGAAAGCGTTGCGCATGTCAGGCCGGTTCAGCGTCAGGCGGGCGATGGCGCCGTCGCGCGCGACGTCCAGCGGGGCGTTTGCAGTCATGCCAGTCTCCTGTTTCTTTGAATGGTGCTCAATAAATAAGAGGAATTCAGTCAGAAGATTCTATGGGTAAATCCTCCTGGCTAGGATGTGTTGATTGTAAATATTGAGTTATCCTCAAAAAAATTCCGGAGCGAACCATGGACCCCAAGGCAAACCACAATGCGGCCCCTCAACCGGGCGGCGACACCGCCACTGCCCGCTACGCCTCGGTCTTTCGGCCGGGCCTGTTTGACGGCAAGACCCTGGTGGTGACGGGCGGCGGCAGCGGCTTGGGCCGTTGCACCGCGCACGAGCTTGCGTCGTTGGGCGCGAACCTGGCGCTGGTGGGGCGCAAGCCGGAAAAGCTGGAAGCGGCAAGCGCGGAAATCGTGCGCATCTATCCGGAAGCAGCAGGGCGCATCAGCCTGCACGCCTGCGATATCCGCGACGAAGCCGGCGTGCGCGGCACGGTGGCCGATGTGCTGGCGCGCCATGGCGCCGTCGACGGTCTGTTCAATTGCGCGGGCGGGCAGTTTCCCGCGCCGTTGGACCGCATCAGCTTGAATGGCTGGAACGCCGTGGTGCAAAACAATCTGCACGGCACCTTCCTGATGGCGCGCGAGGTCTACACGCAGCATATGCGCCAGCACGGCGGGGCCATCGTGAACATGCTGGCCGACATCTGGGGCGGCATGCCGGGCATGGGGCATTCGGGCGCGGCGCGCGCCGGCGTGTGGAACCTGACCGAAACCGCGGCCTGCGAATGGGCGCATGCGGGTGTGCGGGTGAACGCGGTGGCGCCCGGTTGGATCGCGTCCAGCGGCATGGACAGTTACGACGACAACTACCGCGCGGTGCTGCGCGAATTGAAAACCAAGGTGCCGCTGCAACGCTTCGGCACCGAGGCCGAGCTGGCGGCGGCGGTGGTGTTCCTGCTGTCGCCCGCGTCCGCCTTCATCAACGGCTCGGTCATTCGCGTGGACGGCGGCGTGCCTAACGCCCGCCATTCCTGGACCTTGCAACCGGCCGAACGCGGCGAGGTCTACAACGGCTTTCCTCAGTACGTGCCGCCATCCTTGTTTGCGGAACCGTCCGATTCTTCCGCGGCCTGAAGCCGATGCAGCGCGTCGCGCACTTCGCCGCGAAAGCGGGCCAGCGCCAGCGCATGCTGGCGCGGGGGTTGCAAGGCCTGCCACAAAAAGCCGACCAGTTGCTCGGCAGTGACGGCCACGTCCACGCGCGCGCCACGCAGAATGGCGTCCCACAGCACGTGCTCCATCGGCCCGTACACGGTAGAACGCAGCAGACGCAACGGCATGTCTTGCCGGATGTCGCCATCCGCTTGCCCCTGGGCCAGAATACGCATCAGCGGCGCGGTATAGCGGCGCTGCAAACCGGCGTAGATCTCACCGAAATCGTCGTTGCGCGCACGGCCTTCCGACAGGATGAACGCACACAGCCCCGGCCCTTCGGCCAGCAGATGCCGCAAGTGTGTATGCACCAGATAGTGCAATTGCGCACGCGCGCCCTGCACATGCGGCAGGTTGTCTTCCACTTTGGCGATGATTTCGTCATACCAATCGCTGATCACCCGCACGCACAGTTCCCGCTTGCCGCCGAAGTACGTAAAGATGGTGGCTTCGGACACGCCCAGCCGCTGGGCAATCTCGGTGGTCGTGGCGGCCTGGAACCCGGCTTCGGAAAAGACCTGGCGGGCCATGTGCAGAATGTCGCGGATGCGTTGCTCGGACTTGGCGCTGGCCGGCGGGCGGCGGGTCGGGACGACGGGGGTTTTTTCCATGCGGACGGCAACAGGGCGGTGGGGCGGAGCTTATTATTGAGCCAGGGTCAAGCAAGTTGAGCAAGCCCTGGATGATCCATACATAACAACATCAGAGACAAAACCATGCTGTCCCGAGCCGAATCCTACAAGCAGCTTGTGTCCCAATTCCAATGGCAGGTGCCGGAATTCTTCAACATTGGCGTGGACGCTTGCGACAAATGGGCCGACGGCAGCGGCCGCCTGGCCCTGATCTTCGAAAAAAGCGACGGCGCGCAAACGCGCTATTCGTTCGACGACATCAAGGCGCAATCCAACCGCCTGGCGCATAGCCTGACACGCCACGGCGTAGCGCGCGGCGACCGCGTGGCCGTGTACCTGCCGCAAGCGCCTGAAACCGCGGTCACGCATATTGCGGTCTACAAGATGGGTGCGGTGGCGGTGCCGCTGTTCACGCTGTTCGGCGTGGACGCCATCCAGTTCCGCCTGGCCAACAGCGGCGCGGTGGCGCTGGTGACGGACACCGAAGGCTGCCGAAAACTGCGCGAGATACGCGCCAGCCTGCCGGACTTGAAGGTCGTGTATTGCATCGATGGCGACGGCGAGGAGGGCACTGTGCCGTTTCACGCGGTCTTGGCAGAAGAGTCGGACGACTACACGCCGGTGAACACCGCCGCCGACGACCCCGCCGTGATCATCTACACGTCGGGGACCACGGGCAAGCCCAAGGGCGCGCTGCACGCGCACCGCGTCCTGCTGGGCCACCTGCCGGGCGTGGAGATGTCGCACGAATTCTTTCCCGAAAATGCCGCCCTGATGTGGACGCCCGCCGACTGGGCCTGGATCGGCGGCCTGCTGGACGTGTTGCTGCCGGCCTGGCACCACGGCGTGCCGGTGCTGGCCCGGCGCTTTGAAAAATTCGACGGCACGTCGGCGTTGGAATTGATGGCGCGCCACGGCGTCACCCACACCTTCCTGCCGCCCACCGCGCTGAAGATGATGCGCGGCTCGGCCTACCCGGAAGGCGCCGGCCCGCTGGCGCTGCGCTCGGTGGCCAGCGGTGGCGAATCTCTGGGCGCCGAACTGATCGACTGGGGCCGCCGCGTGCTGGGGGTGACCATCAACGAGTTCTACGGCCAGACCGAATGCAACATGCTGGTGTCGTCGTGCTCGTCACTGTTCGACCCGGAAATCGGGTCGATCGGCCGCGCGGCGCCGGGGCATCGCGTGTTTATTGTGGATGACCAGGGCGTTGAAGTGGCCGATGGACAAGAGGGCAACATCGGCGTACTGCGGCCCGACCCCGTCATGTTCCTGGGCTACTGGAACAACCCCGACGCCACCGCCGAGAAATTCGTGGGCGACACCCTGCTGACCGGCGACCTGGGCGTGCGCGATGCGCGCGGCTTCATCCGCTTCGTGGGCCGCAACGACGACGTCATCACCAGCGCCGGCTACCGCATCGGCCCCGCGCCCATCGAGGACTGCCTGATCGGCCACCCGGCCGTGCGCATGGCCGCGGTGGTGGGCGTGCCCGACGAACAACGCACCGAAATCGTCATGGCGTATGTGGTGCTGAACGATGGCTTCGACGGCGACGAGGCCTTGGTCAAGGCCTTGCAGGCGCATGTGCGCACCCGCCTGGCCGCGCACGAATACCCGCGCGCCATTCGCTTTGTAACCAGTTTGCCAACCACCGCCACCGGCAAGATCATCCGTCGAGAGTTGCGCGACGGCAGCTACCGTTGAGCTCGTCTCAACCCGTGACAATCTCGTCCATGTGGATGGGTTGACGGGTTGCCCGGCGCTGCAAGTATGATGGCGCAAATTACATACGGCCCCACGCAATCGGGGCCGTATCACCATTTGTCTAAAGCATGGAGATAGCCCCAATGAATAAGCCATTGGATGGGGGTTTGGCTGCGTTGAACGTGCCTGCCTACGTCAAGCATCGCGGCCTGATCGACTGGGTAGCCAGTTTTGTTGCGCTGGCCAAACCGGATCACGTCGTATGGTGCGACGGCTCGCAAGAAGAATACGACCGCCTGTGCGAACAAATGGTCCAGGCCGGCACGATGCGCAGGCTCAACCCCGCCAAGCGGCCCAATTCCTTCCTGGCCTGCTCGGACCCGTCCGACGTGGCGCGCGTGGAAGACCGTACCTTCATCTGTTCCGACCGGCCCGAAGACGCCGGCCCCACCAACAACTGGGCCGATCCGGCCGAGATGCGCGATACGCTCAACGGCCTGTTCGACGGCGCCATGCGTGGCCGCACGCTGTACGTGGTGCCGTTCTCGATGGGCCCGTTGGGTTCGGACATCGCCCACATCGGCGTCGAACTGTCCGACAGCCCCTACGTGGCCGTGAACATGCGCATCATGACGCGCATGGGCAAGCAGGTGTACGACGTGCTGGGCACCGATGGCGACTTCGTTCCCTGTGTGCATTCCGTGGGCAAGCCGCTGGCGGCGGGCGAGGCCGACGTGGCCTGGCCGTGCAACCCCACCAAGTACATCGTGCACTTCCCCAAGAGCCGCGAAATCTGGAGCTTCGGTTCCGGCTATGGCGGCAATGCGCTGCTGGGCAAGAAATGCTTCGCCTTGCGTATTGCGTCCACCATGGGGCGCGACCAGGGCTGGCTGGCCGAACACATGCTGATCCTGGGCGTGACCTCGCCCAAGGGCCGCAAGTACCACGTGGCCGCGGCGTTCCCCTCGGCCTGCGGCAAGACCAACTTCGCCATGCTGATTCCGCCGCAAGGCATGGACGGCTGGAAGGTCACCACCATCGGCGACGACATCGCCTGGATCAAGCCCGGCCCCGACGGCCGCCTGCACGCCATCAATCCGGAAGCCGGCTATTTCGGCGTGGCTCCGGGCACCAGCGAGCAGACCAACTTCAACGCCATGGCCACCTTGAAGGCCAACGTCATCTTCACCAACGTGGCGCTGACCGATGATGGCGACGTCTGGTGGGAAGGCATGACCGACACGCCGCCCGCGCACCTGATCGACTGGCAGGGCCAGGACTGGACGCCCGCCATCGCCCGCGAAACCGGGCGCAAGGCCGCGCACCCGAATGCGCGCTTCACCGCGCCGGCCGCGCAATGCCCGTCCATCGACCCCGAATGGGAAAACCCCAAGGGCGTGGTCATCGACGCCTTCATCTTCGGCGGCCGCCGCTCCACCACCGTGCCGCTGGTGACCGAAGCGCGCAACTGGGTCGAAGGCGTGTACATGGCCGCCACCATGGGGTCGGAAACCACCGCCGCCGCCGTGGGGCAGCAGGGCGTGGTGCGCCGCGACCCCTTCGCCATGCTGCCGTTCTGCGGCTACAACATGAGCGACTACTTCAACCACTGGCTCAAGCTGGGCAAGCAACTGGAAGCCACCGGCGCCACCTTGCCGCGCATCTACTGCGTGAACTGGTTCCGCAAGGGTCCCGACGGCAAGTTCGTCTGGCCGGGCTTTGGTGAAAACATGCGCGTGCTGCGCTGGATGCTGGGCCGCATCGACGGCGAATCCAAGGGCGTGGACCAAGTGTTTGGCGTATCGCCCAGCTACCAGGACATCGACTGGACCGGCCTGGAGTTCACGCCGGACAAATTCGAACAGGTCATGTCGGTGGACGCGGACGCCTGGCGCGATGAACTGGCGCTGCACCATGAATTGTTCGGCCAGTTGTCGCAAGGCTTGCCCGAAGACCTGCCGGCTACCAAGACCAAGATTGAAGGGCGCCTGGCCGCCTGAGCGCTGATTTGGTCCGATAAGCCCGCGTGCTCTGTAGGCGCGCGGGCTTTTCTATTTCATGATGGCGCTCTTGACTCGGCTAACTGAGGAGTTGTCGTCGTGGCGAAATGGAATCTGGACCAAATCGGGAGCGAATCGTGGGGCGAATCCTGGGGCCGGCCGCAGGCCGAACCGCGCGGGGCGGCGTTGCATCGCCGTGGCCAGGATGGCGACCTGCAACTGGCCGTGGTCCGCGACATGGAGTCCTTCCTGCTGGAGCTGGACATCGGCTTTGCCTTCATTGCCCGGCAGAAGCGCATTCCCGCTGACGGCGATGACGGCTGCCTGGACCTGCTGTTCTACCACCGCAAGCTAGGCCGGCTGGTGGCGTTTGATTTGAAGGTGGATGAATTCAGGGTGGCCTACAAAGGGCAGATGGAACGCCACCTGCATTGGCTGAACAATTTCGAACGCCAGCCCGATGAAGCCGCGCCCTTGGGCATCATTGTCTGCGCGGGCAAGCAGACCGAGCAGATTGAATTGCTGGAACTGGACAAAGACGGCATACGCGTGGCGCAATACCTGGCCGACTTGCCGCCACGCGCGGTGCTGGCGCAACGGCTGCAACAGGCGGCCAGGCGGGCGCGTTCGCGGATCGAGCAGCGCGCAATGCACGAACGAGGCACAATCCATCCATGAAACTCGACCCGGAAGACCTGGCCAAGATCACTGCTTTGACCTTGGCGAATTATGAAGAGAATGCGGCGGCCTTCGAGGCCGGCACCCGCGCGCATGACGTCAGCCAGAACGTGGCCGCCTTATTGCGTCACATCCAGGGGGCACCTCCCTTCGACCTGCTGGACCTGGGTTGCGGCCCCGGCCGCGACTTGAAGACGTTCGCGGCGCTGGGCCATCGGCCGGTGGGGCTGGACGGCACGCCCAGCTTTGTCGAGATGGCGCGCGCCGCCTCTGGCTGCGAGGTCTGGCACCAGGACTTCCTGCAACTGTCCCTACCGCCGGAGCGCTTTGACGGTGTGTTTGCCAACGCCGTGCTGTTCCATGTACCCGGCCAGGAATTGCCGCGCGTGTTGCGCGACCTTTGGGCCACGTTGCGCCCGGGCGGCGTGCTGTTCTGCTCCAATCCGCGAGGCGGCAACCAGGAAGGCTGGAATCGCGGGCGCTACGGCGCTTACCACGATCTGGACGGCTGGCGTTCGCTGATGACGCAGGCTGGCTTTGACGAGCTTGAACACTATTACCGGCCTGACGGCCTGCCACGCGAACAACAGCCGTGGCTGGCGAGCGTGTGGCGGCGAGTCGGCTAGAGGGCAGGGCGAGCGGGCGCTTCAACCCCAATACCGTCAGTGCATCTGCCCGTAGCGGCCGGCGTTGAAGTCCTGGATGGCTTCGATGATTTCGGCTTGCGTGTTCATCACGAAGGGGCCGTAACCCACCACCGGTTCGCTGATCGGCTCGCCGCTCAATACCAGGAACACCGCGTCGTTGTTGGCTTCGACGGTGATGTCTTCGCCATCCTGGGAGAACAGCGCCAACTGCGCATCGCGCGCTACCGACTCGCCATTGATCAGCACCGTGCCGCGCAGCATCACCAGCATGCTGTTGCGGCCCGCCTCGATCGGAAAGCTTGCCGACTTGCCGGCATTCAGGCGCACGTCCCACACGTCCATGGGCGTAAAGGTGCGTGCTGGGCCGGCCAAGCCCGCGAAGTGGCCCGCGATCACCCGCACACTGCCGGCGCCATCGGGCAGGGCGGCGGTGGGAATGTCCGCGTTCAGAATGCTCTGGTAGCCCGCCGCCGCGGTCTTGTCCTTGGCCGGCAGGTTGACCCATAGCTGCACCATTTCCAGTTCACCGCCTGAACGCGTGAACGCCGGCGAGTGGAATTCTTCGTGCAGGATGCCCGACGCCGCCGTCATCCATTGCACGTCGCCGGGGCCGATGACGCCGCCGTTGCCGGTGGAGTCGCGATGCTCGACTTCGCCGCTGTAGACGATGGTGACGGTTTCAAAGCCGCGATGAGGGTGCTGGCCCACGCCGCGCGGGTGCTCGGCCGGCTCGAACCTGGCCGGGCCGGCGTAATCCAGCAGCAAAAAGGGGCTGACATTCTTGATCTTGTCGTTGTCGTGATACGAGAACATCGAGCGCACGGGGAACCCGTCGCCCACCCAGTGGGGGCGCGGAGCAGCGTGCAGGCCGAGGATCTTCTTCATGGCATCTAATTCCTATTGCGCGGCCCCTTCGGGGCCGTTCGTCATGGGGGTAAAGATAGGGGCGGAACAAGGATTCAGTAGTACCGGATTCTGATAAGGACTGTTCCATGAATCGGACGATTACCGGCTCTGGCTGCCGGGGCGACCGAGTGCGGTGAGACCGCATTGATCCGGCTTCGATACGCCGTTGAACCTGCTTCCCACTTATCTTTTCTGGCCTGGATCACCAGCAGCGAGGCCGGGATTTTTAAGAATAATCCGAATTTTTGAGCCCGGCCCCCGGTCTGACGTATCCTGCCGCCATGGAACACCGCGTTACGCTTGCGCCCGCCGGGCGCTCCGATCAGGTTTGGGGCTTTGCCCCGGTTGCCGCGCCCGATGCGCGGGTGCTGGTGCTGGGATCGATGCCCGGCGTGGCATCGCTTGAACAGGCCCGCTACTACGCCCATCCACGCAACGCCTTCTGGCCCATTGCGGCGCAAGTGCTGGGCTTTGATCCGGGCCTGGACTATGCGCTGCGCTTGCAGGCCCTGAAGGCGGCGGGCGTCGCGCTATGGGACGTGCTGCATGCCTGCGAACGCCCCGGTAGCCTGGACGCCGACATCCGCCGCGACACGCTGGTGCCGAATGATTTTGCGTCGTTCCTGGACCGTCATCCGGACATTGCGCGCATCTGCTTCAACGGCGGCAAGGCCGCCGCGCTGTATCGCCGACACGTCCTGCCCACCCTGGCGCGGCCAATGGACTACCTTGACCTGCCATCCACCAGCCCGGCCCACGCCGCCGCCTCGTTCGATGTGAAGCTCGCGGCGTGGCGGCGTGCATTGACGCTGTAGTGGCGAACGGCTAGCGCTGGGTTCACCCCCCCCGGTTCAGCCGCGCACCCAGGCCCACACCCAGGCCCGCCCCCAGGCCCGCCCCAACCGGCGGGCATTTTTATCGTCCGTTGCCCCTTCTCTGTCCCCGATTTGATTCATATCAACGTCCTATATAACCAGGAGTGATAAGTTAATAGCAACAAGATGTTATCTGTCCGGAGTTCTCCGCAATGCCTGCCTCACCCGTTCCCCCCGACCCTGCCCAACGCGGCAAACGCGGTTTTCTCAAAGGGCTGCTTGGCCTGAGCGCCGCCGCCACCATCATCCCCATCCATGCTGAAGCCACCGGCCTGAACGGCCAGCCGCCACGCCGTCCCGGCATGCCCGGCAAGCGCTATGGCATGGTGGTCGACCTGCGCAAGTGCATCGGCTGCCAGGCCTGTACGGTCAGTTGTTCGCTGGAAAACCTGCCGCCCATCGGGCAGTTCCGCACCACTGTCCTGCAATACGAAGTCACCCCCGACGCCGGCGGTCCCAGCGCCATGGTCATGCTGCCGCGCCTGTGCAACCACTGCGACAACCCGCCCTGTGTGCCGGTCTGCCCGGTGCAGGCCACGTTTCAGCGCGAAGACGGCATCGTGCTGGTCGACAACGAACGCTGCGTGGGCTGCGCCTACTGCGTGCAAGCCTGTCCCTACGACGCCCGCTTCATCAACCACGACACGCAGACGGCCGACAAATGCACGTTCTGCGAACACCGCCTGGAAGTCGGCCTGCTGCCGGCCTGTGTGGAAAGCTGCGTGGGCGGCGCGCGCGTCATTGGCGACATGAACGACCCCGACAGCGCCATCTCGACGCTGCTTGAGGAACACAAGGCCGACATCAAGGTGCTCAAGCCAGACATGAAGACCGACCCCCACGTCTACTACATCGGCCTGCCCGACGCCTTTGTCCACCAGGTCGATGGCCAGGCGGGCGTGCGTCTGGCTGGCGGACATTGAGCCATTGAAGGGGACTTTCATGCAGATCTCGGAATTGCTCACGCCGGTCTATGACGCCGCTTGGCTGCCTTGGGCCGTGCAATATTTCTTTCTTATCGGCATTGCCGCCACCACCGCGCTGACCGCCGTCTTTGCCGCCTTTGGCGAGGCCGGCTCGCCCTTGCGCCGCCTGTTGCCGGCCGCGGCCACCGTGCTGCTGGTCAGCGCCGTCGCCGCGCCCGTGTCGCTCTTGGCCGACCTGCACCAGCCCGGCCGATTCTGGCATTTCTATGCGCACATCACGCCCTGGTCGTGGATGTGGCTGGGCGCCTTGCTGCTGCCCGTGTTCGTGGGCTTGTCGGTGCTGTTCTACGCCGCGTGGTGGTGGGGGCGCATTGTCTGGCTGCGCGTGCTGGGCGTGGCGCTGGCGCTGTCCGCCGCGTCCATCCTGGTTTACACCGGCGCGGAAGTCATGGTGCTGCGCTCGCGGCCCTTGTGGCACACGGCGTTCCTGCCCGTGAACTTTGCCTTGACGGCCTGGCTGGGCGCGCTGGGCGCCATGTTCCTGGTGGGCCGTTGGCTGCCGGGCGGCATGAAGGCCTTGCCGGTGGCGTGCTTGCGCGGGTTGAGCGTGACCGCGGTGATCCTGATGGCGGTGGGAGCGGGCGCCTGGGCCGCGCTGGGCCTCGTGGGCGCCGACCCGTCGTTTGATGCGGCCTTGCGGTTGTTCGCGGAGTTTCCCATCTGGCGCCTGAGCCTGGCGGGCGCGGTCATCACGGGTTTTTGCATGATCGCCCTGTTGCAGCGGCCCGCGCCCACCTTGGCCGCGCCACTACCTTCTGCCGTCTTGGCGCTGACGATGCTGGGCGCCGCCTGGATCTTTCGCTGGGTGGTCTTCATGAGCGTGCAGGGCGTGCCCAAGTATGGCGCCGGCCTGTACCTGTACGACATGCCCTGGGGCAGCGATGGGTTGCTGGGCATGGTGGGCGTGTTGGGCTTGTGCGTGGCCCTGATCACCGCGGTGACCTGGGCCCTGGAAGCCTACCCGGCGCGTGCACGCGGCATGGCGGCCTGACAGCAATGGAACACAAAGCAATGAACAAGCAACACGAAGACGACAAGCTGGACCAGACCACAACCCCGGACACGCCCCAGGACGCGGCGCGGCGCAAGCTGATGGTGCGGGGCGGCATGGTCGCGGGTGGCATGGCCGCCTTTGCGGCCGGCTATGGCGAAACCGTCACGCGCGCCGTCAAGGGCCTGGCCCACGGTACGGCCGGCGCGCCCACGGCGCATGCCGTGCGCGGCAATTCGCTGACGCCGGAATTCCGTATCGACCCGCTGACGGGCGTACTGAGCCCGCAGCCCGGCCAGACGGTCAGCCCGTCCAGTTGCCTGGGCTGTTGGACCCAATGCGGCGTGCGGCTGCGCGTGGATACGGCGGAAAACCGCATCTTGCGCGTGGCGGGCAACCCTTATCATCCGCTGGCCACCACGCGCCCCGCCGCCATGGAAACCCCCGTGCGCGAGGTCTACGCGCAACTGGGTGGCGACAACGGTCTGGAAGGGCGCGCCACATCCTGCGCGCGCGGCTCGGCCATGCTGGAACAACTGCAAAGCCCGTACCGCGTACTGCAACCGCTCAAGCGCGTAGGCGCGCGCGGGGCAGGAAAGTGGCAGAGCATCTCGTTTGAACAACTGGTGCAGGAAGTGTGCGAAGGCGGCGACCTGTTCGGTGAAGGCCATGTGGATGGCCTGCGCGCCATCTTCGACCGCGACACGCTGCTGGACCCCGCCAACCCCGAGTACGGCGCGCGCGTGAACCAGTTCCTGTTCACCGACGCCTCCAACGAAGGCCGCACGCCGCTGATCCAGCGCTTTGCCGCGCAGTCCTTCGGCACGGTCAACGTCAGCAATCACGGGTCGTATTGCGGCCAGAGCTTCCGCGTGGGGGCGGGCGCCGCGCTGGGCGATTTGAAGGGCATGCCGCATGGCAAGCCTGATTGGGACAACGCGCGCTTTGGCCTGTTCATCGGCGCCGCGCCCGCGCAGGCCGGCAACCCGTTCCAGCGTCAGGCCCGGCAGTTGGCCGAAGCGCGCGTGCGTCCGGAAGAAAACAGCTTCACCTACGTGGTCGTGTCGCCCGTGCTGCCCGCGTCCTCCAGCCTGTCGGCCGGGTCGGGCAACGAATGGCTGCCGGTGAACCCAGCAAGCGACTTGGCCCTGGTCATGGGCCTGATCCGCTGGATTCTGGACCACGAGCGCTTTGACGCCAAGGCCTTGGCGCAGCCCGGCCCGCAGGCCATGCAGGCGGCGGGCGAAGCCGCCTGGACCAACGCCACGCACCTGGTCGTGGCCGAACCCGGCCACCCGCGCCTGGGCAGTTTCCTGCGCGGCGCGGACCTGGGCTGGCCACGCCCGTCG
This sequence comes from Achromobacter spanius, assembly GCF_003994415.1. Taxonomy (NCBI): domain Bacteria; kingdom Pseudomonadati; phylum Pseudomonadota; class Betaproteobacteria; order Burkholderiales; family Alcaligenaceae; genus Achromobacter; species Achromobacter spanius. The sequence goes on from NZ_CP034689.1 coordinate 2,464,126, forward strand.
GATGCCGACGACAAATGGCAAGACGTGTATGTCGTGCGTCTGGAAGACGGCACGCTGGCGCCGCACACTGGCGCATCGCCCGCGACCTTGTTCGTGGATGAGCGCATCGCGGCGCCCGGCATGGCAGATGCGCCGCAAGCCTTGCGCGTGTGTTCTTCGCTGGCGCTGCTGCGCCAGGAATCGCATCGTAAAACCTTGGACGAATACGCCGACCTGTGCGGCGTGCCGGCTGACAAGATCGCCCAGCTTGCAGAACGCTTCACCAGCCACGGCAAGCGCGCCGTGGCCGACGCCCACGGCGGCACCATGAGCGGCGCGGGCTTCTACACCGCCTACGCCATCGCCATGTTGAACACCCTGGTGGGCAACCTGAACGTGGATGGCGGCCTGGTGCTGGACGCCGGCCCGTTCCCGCCCTACGGCCCCGGCCCGCGCTACAACATCGCGGGCTTCGCCAACCGCGCGACGCCCAAGGGCGTCGCGCTGTCGCGCAACCGTTACCCCTACGAGAAGTCCAGCGAATTCAAGCGCAAGCAGGCGGCGGGGCAGCCCGCGTATCCGGCCGAGGCGCCCTGGTATCCGGCCACTGGCGGGCTTAGTTCGGAAATGCTGGCGTCCGCGCTGGCGGGGTATCCGTATCGCGCCAAGGTGTGGTTCAACCACATGAGCAACCCGGTGTACGGCATCGCGGGCTTCAAGTCGGTGCTGGCCGACAAGATGAAGGACCCGCGCATCCTGCCGCTATCGGTGTCGATCAACCCCTTCATCAACGAGACCAACGCGCTGGCCGACTACATCGTGCCGGACACCGTCACCTACGAAAGCTGGGGCGTGTCGGCGCCGTGGGCCGACGTGGTGGCCAAGGCGTCCACGGTGCGCTGGCCGGCCGTGCGGCCGCGCGTGGCGCGCACCGCCACGGATGAACCGGTGTGCCTGGAAACGTTCTTGATCGCCTGCGCCAAGCGCCTGGGCATGCCGGGCTTTGGCGCCAACGCCATCACCGACAAGGACGGCGGCAAGCACGCGCTGGACACGCCCGAAGACTTCTTCCTGCGTGGCATGGCCAACATCGCCTTCGCGGCCGGCCGCCCCGTGCCCGAAGCCAGCGATGAAGACATGGCGCTGACCGGCGTGGACCGCTACCGCCGCCTGCTTGAATACAAGTTGAAGCCGGGCGAGTGGCGCCAGGTGGCCATGCTGATGAGCCGCGGGGGGCGCTTCGACAAGGTGGATGACGCCTGGGTGCAAAGCGACGAGACCCGCCAGACCCGCGCCGCCTACGCCAAGCCCTTGCAGCTATGGAGCGAAGACCTGGCGGCGTTCCGACATGCCATGACGGGCGAGCGCTACAGCGGCTGTCCGACCTGGTATCCGCCGCGCCTGGCGGATGGCCGCGACGTGCGCGCCGAGTATCCCGCCACGGACTGGCCTTTCTTGCTGACGTCGTTCAAGTCGAACCTGATGAGCTCGATGTCCATCGGCGTTAGCCGGCTGCGCCAGGTCCATCCGCACAACCCGGTGTCGATCAACCGGCAAGATGGCGAGCGGCTGGGCATTCGCAACGGCGACGCCGTGCGCGTGGTGACACCGGGCGGCGCCGTGACGGGGTTGGCCTTGCTGCGCGATGGCGTCCAGCCGGGCGCGGTCGGCATCGAACATGGCTACGGCCATACCGAGCTGGGGGCGCGCGCGCACGTGGTGGACGGCAAACCCATGCCGCATGACACCACGCTGGCGGCGGGCGTCAACCTGAACGATCTGGGCTTTGGCGACGCCACGCGCGGCGAACACGCCAACGTCTGGATCGACTGGGTGTCTGGCGCCGCTGTGCGCCAGGGCCTGCCGGCGCGGATCGAGCGGGTGTAGCGGTATCGCGGTATCGCGGCATCGCGGTATGGCAGGTATGGCAGGTATGGCAGGTATGGCAGGTATGGCAGGTATGGCAGGGGAGCCGCTTTAGCGCGGCGCCCCGGTTTACCTGGGGCAGCCGGTATAGCGGCTCTAACCGCTGTCGGCGGCTTAGCCCGTAGCCGGCCGGCAACCCGGGAGCGTGTCAACGCACCACGGTGTCGGCCACCAGCTCCAGGTCGCGTGCGCGGATGTCCACGTCGGGCAGCACGCCGGACAGGTCGCCGGGCTGGGCCGCGGCGGTGCCCGAGCGGCTGACGCGGATCTCGACCCGCACGCGGCTGGCCCCGGATAGCGTGGCCTGCGGCGACATGGCGTTGCTGTCATCCAGGACAAAGGCGCGCGGCAGGTCCGACACGCGCCACTGCGTGATGGCCAGCGGCATGCGCGAACCCGAGACGGGACGCGCCAGGATGAAAACCGTATCGCCGGGCTGGACCTGATCGTGCAGCGCGTCGGCAATGCGCGCGGTGCCGGAAATGCGGGCGGGAGCCGAGCGGGCGGGAGACACGCGGTTGGGCGGCGTCGTGGAGGTGGAGCTGGTCGACGGGGCGGTCGACGTGTTGGCCGAAATCGTATTCGAAGCGTTGATCGATGAGTTGTTCGAAGCGTTGATCGATGCGTTGCTCGATGCGTTGATTGCACTGCCGCTGTCTGGTGGCGTGATCGGTGCGCCAGCCGCTGTCGCGCGCGCCTGGGCAATGTTCGACTGGATCTGGCGCGCGGCCTCGGAGCCCGTCGGCAGCAGCGCTTGCAGGCGTTCCCAATGGACCAATGCTTCGGCCGCGTCGCCCCGGCGCAGCGCCATCATGCCCGCCAGCGCCAGGGCCTTGGGCTGGTCCGGGTCGGCAAGCAGTGCGCGCGCCACCGCCGCGATGGCCTCGGCGTCTGGCTTGCCCTGATTGGCCGAGAGCTGGGCGTCGGCCAGGTCCGCCAACACGGCGGGCTGCTCCGGCACCAGCCGCAGCACCTGCCGATACGCCGCCACCGCGTCCGTGTAGCGTCCCAGTGTTTCGTAGGAGCGTGCCAGCGTATACCAGCCGTCGGCGTCATCCGGCGCCGCCCGCAGCCGTTGCGCCAAGGCGTTGATGGCCAGAACCATGTCATTGCCAGCCGCGTTGCCTGCCTCGTTGTCAGCCGCGTTGTCGGTCCCATTCCTGGCCGTATTGCGGGTCCCTCCGCCGGCCCTGTCCGCCGCTTCGATGCCCGCCATGCTGGCATGCGCGGGCGCGGTGCGCGCCACAGTCATGTCCGCTGCCGCGCGCGGGTTGCCCAGCTTTCCATACAGCAACACGGCAGCAACGGGGATCAGCACGCTCAACAGACAGGCGGCGGCAAGGCCTGCGCGCTGGCCGCCCGCCGGCCCCAACCGAGGTTGGCGTGCCGCCAGATCTTGCAATAGTTCACGCTGCAATTCTTCCTCGGCCCGCGCCTTTGCCTCGGGGCTCAAACTGCCGGTGCGCAGGTCGCGCTGCAATTGTTCGCGCTGCGCCAGATAGAACGCGCGCAGGGTTTCGTTGGCCGCCGTCGCGTGGGTGGGCGCGCGGCGCAGTAGCGGAGGAATCAGGCACAGCAGGGTCGCCAGCAACAGCAGCACGACGATGATCCAGAGCGTGGTCATGAGCCTGTGTCCAGAAAGTTCGCGGCGCGGGCGCGTTCGTCGGCCGTCAACGGCGCACGGGCCACGGCGCGCCGCTTCAGGGTGCGTATCAACATCCAGAAGCCCAGCACCAGCAAGGCGAATGGCCCCAGCCACAGCAGCCAGGTAATCGGCTTGAAGGGCGGGTCATAGCGCACGAAGTCACCGTAACGGTCTTCAAAAAAACGCATGATCTGCGCGTCGCTGCGGCCTTGGGCCAATTGCGCATGGATCAGGTTGCGCATGTCCTGGGCCAGCGGCGCATTGGAGTCGGCCAGGGTCTGGTTCTGGCAGACCAGGCAGCGCAAGCCGTGCGCCAGTTTGTCGGCGCGCTGTTGGTCGGCGGGCGATAGCGTGGGCAGCGAGGCTGCCGAGGAAAGCGTGGCGGCGTGCGCGGCGGGCGCGGCCACTGTCAGCACCAGCAGCAATCCCAGCAGCGCAACGCCACACAACGCCGCCCACGACTTCAGCCACAGGCCCATGCGCGTTTGCCGCCGCGCGCTCATTTCAGCGCCTCGACGATCGGCAGGATCCGCATCTGGAAGATCTCTGGCGTGATCAGGCCCAGGTGCTTGTGGCGGATGCGGCCGGCGCCGTCGATGACGAAGGTTTCCGGCACGCCGTAGACGCCATACTCGATGCCCACGCGGCCATCCGTGTCGCTGGCCGAGGCCACGTAAGGGTTGCCGTTGCGCGCCAGCCAGGCGACGGCGTCTTCGGGCTTGTCCTTGTAGTTCAAGCCGTACAGCGGAATGGCGTGGCGCTGGGCGGCCTCGCGCAGCACCGGCAATTCTTCCTGGCAGGGTGCGCACCACGACGCCCACACGTTCAGCAACCACACCTGCCCGCGCAGCGCTTGCACGTCCAGCCGTTCGCCGGGCGCCTGCAGCACCGGCAGGTCGATAGGCGGGGCCGGCTTGTCGATCATGGCGGACGGCACGGCGCGCGGGTCGCGTGACAGACCCATCGCCAGGAACACGGCCATTGCCATGAAGACGGCCAGCGGCAGCACGTAGCGCATCAATAGCCCTCCCGTGGCTGGTGCCGTGGCGTCGCCAAACCGCGCTGGGCCTGGCGTGCCACTGCCTCTTGCTGGCGGCGATAGCGCTTGTCGCCCGCGGCCAGCAGACCGCCCAAGGCCATCAAGAGGCAACCCGCCCAGATCCACATCATGAAAGGCTTGACCTGGATGCGTACGGTCCAGGCAACCTTGCCGCCGGGTTCGCCCACCGGTTCGCCCAAGGCCACGAAGAGGTCGCGGGTGGGGCCGCTGTCGATGTCGGCCTGGCTCAAGGCCATGTCCTGCACGGTGTACAGGCGCTTTTCCGGGTAGAGCGTCACCACCGGATTGCCGTCGCGCGTGACGTTGAACACGGCGCGCTGGGCGTTGTAGTTGGGGCCGGCTGCGGGCGCGATGCCGGCAAACGTGAATTGGTAGCCGCCGGCTTCCTGGGTGGCGCCCAGCTCCATGCGGATCTCGTGCTTGACCTCATAGCCGTTGGCCAATGTGACGCCCGCGATGAAGATGCCGATGCCGGCGTGCGCCAGCAGCATGCCGTACCAGGACCGCGGCTGCCGCCCAAGGCGCCGCAGCCATTCGCCATCGGCGCCGTCGGTCAGCCGCTGCCACGCATGCGAGCCGGCCGCGGCCACCGACCAGGCGGCCAGCCACAAGCCCAGCATGACCAGCGGCGAACCCAGGCGCGCCGGCCCCGGCATGGCCAGCGGCAGCAACACGGCGGTCAACACGCTGACGACGAAGGCTGCGCGCAGCTTGCGCGCCAGGTCGGGCACTTCGGCCTGTTTCCAGCGCGCCACCGGCCCCACGCCCATCAGGAAGATCGCGGGCGTCATCAACGGTACGAACACCGCTTCGAAGTAGGGCGGGCCGATGGATATCTTGCCCCAGTCCAATACGTCGAGCACCACCGGGTACAACGTGCCCAACAGCACCGCGCCCGCCGCCACCGTCAGCACGACATTGTTGGACAGCAACAGCGATTCGCGCGACAGCAAGGAAAACCCGCCGCCCAGGCCCACCGAGGGCGCGCGCCAGGCATACAGCACCAGCGAGCCGCCCACGATCACGGTCATGAACGCCAGGATGTACAGGCCCCGCCCGGGGTCCACCGCGAATGCGTGTACCGAGGTGAGCACGCCCGAGCGGACCAGAAACGTGCCCAGGATGCTGAGCGAAAACGTGCAGATGGCCAGCAGCACGGTCCAACTGCGGAACGCGCCCCGGCGTTCGGTGACGATCAGCGAGTGAATCAGCGCGGTGCCCGCCAGCCAGGGCATGAACGAGGCGTTTTCCACCGGGTCCCAGAACCACCAGCCGCCCCAGCCCAATACGTAATACGCCCAGGCGCTGCCCAACAGGATGCCCACGGTCAGGAAGGTCCACGCGGCCAAGGTCCAGGGGCGCACCCAGCGCGCCCACAGCGCGTCCAGCTCGCCCGACAGCAGCGCCGCGATCGCAAAGGCGAAGGCCACGGAAAAACCCACGTAGCCCATGTACAGCATGGGTGGGTGCACGATCATGCCCGGGTCTTGCAGCAGCGGGTTCAGGTCGCGCCCGGCCATGGCGGGCGGCATCAGCCGTTCGAAGGGGTTGGACAGGAACAGCAGGAACAGCAGAAAGCCCACGCTGATCCAGCCCATGACCGCCAGCACGCGCCCGGTGAAGGGCAAGGGCAGGCGGCGGCTGAAGACGGCCACCGCCAGGGTCCAGGCCGTAAGCAGGTAAAGCCACAGCAGCAGCGACCCCTCATGCCCGCCCCACACGGCGGCAAAGCGATAGGCGGTGGGCAGGTCGGCGTGCGAGTTGCCGGCCACGTACAACACCGAAAAATCGTTGTCGACGAACGACCAGGCCAGGCAGCCAAAGGCCAGCGACGTCAGGCAGAACTGGCCCACGGCGGCGGGCCTGGCCACCCGCAACCCCGCCTGCCAGCCAGTGGCGGCGCCGATCAGCGGCAACGTTGCCTGGGCCAACGCCACCAGCAGCGCCAGGATCAGGCTGAACAGGCCGATCTCGGGAATCATCGGGCCTCCGGGCGAGCGGTGTAGTCGGCGGCGACGGTGCTTGCCGCACCCACCCGAGCACCGGCGACGTTGCCGGTCACGTCAACCGCGCCACCGGATGCGCCAGCAGCGCGCTTGATTGCATCGGCGGCTTCCGGCGGCATGTAGTTTTCATCATGCTTGGCCAGTACCTGCGTGGCGCGAAACACGCCGTCCGCGCCCAGCTTGCCCGCCACCACCACGCCCTTGCCTTCGCGGAACAGGTCGGGCAGCAGCCCCTGGTAGGCCACGGGCACGGTGTGCGCGGTGTCGGTCACGATGAAGCGCAGGGTCACGCCGTCGGGTTCGCGACGCACCGAACCCTGTTCAACCAAGCCGCCCACGCGGAAGCTGCCGTTGGCTGGGGCTTCTTTCGCGACGACCTGACTGGGGCTGAAGAAGAACACCAGGTTCGATTGCAGCGCGTTCAAGATCAGCGTGGTGGCCAGGGCCAGCAGCGTCAGTCCGCCGGCAATGGCCCAGGCGCGCCGCTTGCGCGGGCTCATGGGCGCCTCGCTTCAGCGCCTGGGCCAAGGGGCGGGCGCGGGGTGCGCCGAGTGTGCGGGCCGGCTTGCCTGCGCGCGCGGCGCCACAGCAAATAAACTTCCAGCCCCATCAACGCCGCCGTCACGCCGTAGGCGCCCAGTATGTACGGGCCATGGCCTTGCAAGGAAAACAGCATGTCCCAGCTCATGGCGCCTCCTGGCGCTTTGTGTGGCCCGCGTTCACAGCGCCCGGTTCGCGCTGCGCGATCAACCCGCGCACGCGCGCCAGCGCCACCGCCGCGCTGTAAAGCCAGAACGCCGCCACCATCAGCAGCATGGCCGTCAGCATGATGCGCGCCATGCTGGGCGCGGTGGTCAGGTTGATGGATGCGCCCTGGTGCAGCGTGCTCCACCACCGCACCGAGAAATAGATGATGGGCACGTTGATCACGCCGGCCAGCAGCAGGATGGCGCCGCTGCGGTCGGCCCGGCGGACGTCGTCGGTGGCCGCTTGCAGGGCAATGAAGCCCAGGTACAGAAACAGCAGAATCAATTCCGACGTCAGCCGTGCGTCCCAGACCCACCACGCGCCCCAGGTGGGTTTGCCCCACAGCGCGCCGGTCCACAAGGTCAGGAAGGTGAAGAGCGCGCCGGTAGGCGCCAGCGCGCGCATCATCATGAACGACAGGCGCGTGTGGTAGATCAGGCCGAGCGCGGCATAGCCCGCCATCACCAGGTACAGGAACATCGACATCCATGCGGCCGCCACATGAATGAACAGGATGCGATAGACCTCGCCCTGCTGACTGTCCGGGGGCGCGACCACCAGGCCAACGTACAAACCGGCGGCGGCAAAAAGGGCGGCGGCCAGCGCCAGCCAGGGGATCAATCGGCCGGCCAGCGGGTAGAACACAGCGGGCGATGCGTAGCGCATCCAGCCAGGGCGCGAGCGCATGCCAGAGCCTGAGCCCGCGTTCAAGTCCGGGTCCGCGCCCGATGCCGACGCCGTTGCCACGCCGCGTGGTTCGAAGACAGGTGACTTGTGCATGGATCCTCTCATTCCAGCGCCACGCGCAGCGCGGCGGACGCGCTCCAGGGGCATAGCAGGATCGCCAGGCACAGGCACGCGCCCAGCAGCGACAGTTGCGGCCCGGCGCCCAGCCCGGCGTGCTTGGCCGACACCGCGCCCGCGCCAAAGATCAGCACCGGCACATACAGCGGCAACACCAGCAAGGGCAACAGCGCGGCGCCACGCAGGCCCAGCGTCAGCGCCGCGCCCAGGCCGCCCACCAGCGCCAGCGTGGGGGTGCCCAACAGCAGGGACAGGACCAGCACGCCGATGGCTTGTGGCGGCAAATCAAACTGCAATGCCAGGATGGGGCTGGCAAGAATAAGCGGGACGCAAGCGCTGAACCAGTGCGCCGCCAGCTTCACGCCCACCAGCAGCGGCAGCGGATGCGGCGACACCAGCAACTGCTCCAGCGCGCCGTTGTCGTGGTCCTGGGTGAAAGGGCGATGCAGGCTCAGCAAGATGCCCAGCAGCGCACACACCCACAGCACGCCGGGGCCAATGGCGCGCAGCAGCACCGGGTCGGGGCCGACCGCCAGCGGAAACAGCGATCCGGCCACCACGAAGAACAAGGTGGCGCCCAGCGTGTCGGCGGGCCGTCGCCAGGCCAGCCGGATGTCACGCAACACCAACTGAGACAGCGTGGCCAGCATCCGCGTAGTCATCCATGTTCAGGGTTTGCAGGCGATCGGGCGCGGTTAGGGGTTGCCGATGGCAGGCCACCACCGCCGCGCCGCCACCGTCCAGGTGCGCGTCCAGCCTGGCCCATAGTTGCGCCAGGCTGGACGCGTCCAGCCCCGCATCGGGTTCGTCCAGCAGCCATAGCGGCTTGCCGCTAAGCATCACGGCCACCAGCGCCACCCGACGCGCCTGCCCTTGCGACAGGCGGGCCGCCGGGGTATGCAGGCAATCATGCAAGCGCCAGTTGGCCAACCCCGCCGCGATGGCGTCATCGCATTGCGGCACGCCGGAAACATGCAGGCTGTAGCGCAGGTTCTCCAACGCGGTAAGGTCCGCACACAGCCCATTGGCGTGGCCCAGATACGCCATCTGCGCAAAGTAGGACGATGGGTCGCGCGACACGTCACGGCCCCGTGCATGCAAGGCGCCAGCCACGGGCTGCAGCAAACCGGCCAGCATGCGCAGCACGCTGGTCTTGCCGCTGCCATTGGCGCCATGCAAGTGCAGCAACTGGCCGGCGTGCAGGTCGAAGTGCAAGGCGCCCAGGCCTTGCCCCGCCACACCGCCACGCGGGCAACACAGGCCGCTGGCGGCCAGCAAGGGCGGCGGTGCGTCAGCGGGTCGCACTGGCTGGCTCCGCCTTGGCTATTTCCTTGGGTGCGATGGCGGCCGGCGTCGCGTTGGACGTCTGCCCCGGCGGAATATGCGGCAAGGTGTGCGCGATACCCTTGTGGCAATCGATACAGGTCTTGGACTTGTCCGCCAGATAGGTCGAATGCATGTTCTGCGCGCGCACGCTCTGGCGCGTGAAGTCCATGTATTCGTAGTTGTGGCAGTTGCGGCATTCCAGCGAATCGTTTGCCTTGAAGCGCGCCCATTCGTGCTGAGCCAGTTCCAGCCGCTTGTCGACGAACTTTTCGCGCGTGTCGATGGTGCCGAAGATCTTGCCCCAGACTTCCTTGGACGCCTGCATCTTGCGGGCGATCTTGTCCGTCCAGTTGTGCGGCACGTGGCAGTCCGAACACAGCGCGCGCACGCCCGAACGGTTGGTGAAGTGGATGGTGCCCTTCAATTCCGCATAGACGTTGTCGCGCATTTCATGGCAGCCGGTGCAGAACTTTTCGGTGTTGGTGAGCTCCATCGCGGTGTTGAAGGCGCCCCAGAACAGGATGCCGCCGATGAAGCCGCCTATCGTCAGAAAGCCCAGGCTGAAATGCACGCTGGGGCGGCGGATGATGTTCCAGTAGCGCTTTAGCAGCTTGACCATGGCGGCGTCCTGTCCCTTACTTCTTGTCTGTCGCCGGGGCGGTCAGGCGCTTGAGGATCACGTCGATGTCCTGATAAGTGTTGGACACCAGCGGCTTGGCCTCGGCCTGCGGCACATGGCATTGCACACAGAAATACCTGCGTGGCGAGACCTCGGCCAGCACATTGCTGTCGCGGTCCATGTAGTGCGTGACGCTTAGCGGCGGGGCCTGGGTTTCCTCGGTGTTCACGCGCGCATGGCAGGCCAGGCAGCGGTTGTAGTTCTTGTCGATCTGATAGCCGTCGATCTTGTGCGGAATGGTGGGCGGCTGCATTGAATACGTGCGCATCCGCTTGATGTCCTTGTTTTCGATGGGGCTGATCAGGGGCGGGTCGGCCTCTTCGGCAACGGGCGTGGGCCCTCGCATGGGGTCTACGACCTCGAACGGCGGGGCGGCCCGGGCGGCGGGATTCAACAGGAAACCCGCAACAAGAGCGATGGCGATGGTGGCGGCGTGGTGGTTCATGGCTGTCTCCCCCAGACCTTCAGACTTTGACGATCCTGACCGCGCACTTCTTGAAGTCGGTCTGGAACGAGATCGGGTCGGTGGCGTCCAGCGTGACTTTGTTGATCAACTGGCCGGCGTCGAACCACGGCACGAACACCAGGCCGCGCGGCGGCTTGTTGCGTCCGCGCGTTTCCAGGCGGGTACGCATCTTGCCGCGCCGCGATTCGATTTCAACCTCCACGCCGCGTCGCAAGCCCATCGCCTGGGCGTCGTCGGGGTGCATGAAACAGACCGCGTTGGGAAAGGCGCGATACAGCTCGGGCACGCGCCGCGTCATGGACCCGGAATGCCAGTGCTCCAGAACGCGGCCAGTGGACAGCCAGAAGGGATATTCCTTGTCGGGGGATTCCGGCGGCGGTTCGTAGGGCAGGGCATAGATGATGGCGCGACCGTCGGGGTGGCCGTAGAACTCGAAGCCCGCGCCGGCCTTCACATAGGGGTCGCTGCCTTCGCGGTAGCGCCACAGCGTTTCCTTGCCGTTGACCACCGGCCAACGCAGGCCGCGCACCTCGTGGTAGGTGTCGAAGGGCGCCAGGTCGTGGCCATGGCCCCGTCCGAACTCGGCGTATTCCTCGAACAGGCCCTTTTGCGCATAGAAGCCGAATGCCTTGGCTTCCTGGTTTTCGTATTCCGCGTTCAATTCGCTGTTGGGGAATTTGTTGACCTTGCCGTTGGCGTACAGCACGTCAAACAGCGTCTTGCCGCGATATTCGGGTTTCTTGGCCAGCAGATCGGCGGGCCAGACTTCTTCCACCTTGAAGCGCTTGGAAAATTCCATCAACTGCCACAGGTCCGAACGCGCGTCGCCCGGCGCGTTCACCAACTGATGCCAGAACTGCGTGCGCCGTTCGGCGTTGCCGTAGGCGCCTTCTTTTTCCACCCACATGGCGGTGGGCAGGATCAGGTCGGCCGAAATGGTCGTGACCGTGGGGTAGGCGTCCGACACCACAATGAAATTGGCCGGGTTGCGGTAGCCGGGCAGCCCTTCGTTCATCAGGTTGGCGGCTGCCTGCATGTTGTTGTTCACCATCACCCAGTAGGCGTTGATGGTGCCGTCCTTCAGCATGCGGTTCTGCAACACGGCGTGCGCGCCCACCTTGTCGGGGATGGTGCCATCGGGCAGTTGCCAGATCTCTTCGGCGTGTGCGCGATGCTTGGGGTTGGTCACCACCAGGTCGGCCGGCAGCCGATGCGAAAACGTGCCCACTTCGCGCGCGGTGCCACAGGCCGATGGCTGGCCCGTCAATGAGAACGGGCTGTTGCCGGGCGTCGAGATCTTGCCGGTCAGCAGATGGATGTTGTAGGCCATGTTGTTGGCCCACACGCCGCGCGTATGCTGGTTGAAACCCATTGTCCAGAAAGAGGTCACGCGGATCTTCGGGTCGGCGTAAAGCTCGGCCAGATCACGCAACTGCTTTTGTGGCACACCCGTCAGCTTGGAGGTGTATTCCAGGTCGTATTTCGAGACGAACTTGGCGAATTCATCGAAGGTGATGGGCTTGGATCCGCCGGCCTTGTCCGCGTTCTTGGCGGCTTTCTGCAAGGGGTGATCGGGGCGCAGGCCATAGCCGATGTCGGTATTGCCTTCGTGAAACACGGTGTGCTTGTCGACGAAGTCGCGGTTCACCCGCTTGGTCTGGATGATGTAGTTGGCGATGTAGTTCAGGATGGCCAGGTCGGTCTGCGGCGTGAAGGTCAGCGTCAGGTCGGCCAGCTCGTAAGAGCGGTGTTCGAAGGTGGATAGCACCACCACGCGCGTCTTGGGCGCGGACAGGCGGCGGTCGGTGACGCGGGTCCACAGGATGGGGTGCATCTCGGCCATGTTCGAACCCCACAGCACGAAGGCATCGGCGTTCTCAATGTCGTCATAACAGCCCATGGGTTCGTCGGCGCCGAAGGTACGCATGAAGCCCACCGCCGCCGACGCCATGCAGTGGCGCGCGTTCGGGTCCAGGTTGTTCGACCGAAAGCCCGCCTTCATCAGCTTGAGCGCGGCGTAGCCTTCCCAGATGGTCCATTGGCCCGAGCCGAACATGCCCACGGCGGTCGGCCCCTTGTCTTTAAGCACGCGCTTGAACTGTTCGGCCATCACGTCGAAGGCCTGGTCCCAGGACACCGGGGCGAATTCACCGTCCTTGGCGTACTTGCCGTCTTTCATGCGCAACAGCGGCGTGGTCAGCCGGTCGTTGCCGTACATGATTTTTGACAGGAAATAACCCTTGACGCAGTTCAGGCCCTTGTTCACATCGGCATTGAAATCGCCATGCGTGGCCACGACCTGGTTGTCCTTCACCGCAACGTTCACGCCGCAGCCGGTCCCGCAGAACCTACAGGGCGCCTTGGACCATTTGAGCTTGGCGGCCTCGGATTCCGTCACGATGTTCTGCGTCATGCCGACGATGGGTATACCCGCCACGGTGGCGGCCGCCGCGGCGGCGGACTGCTTGATGAAATCTCTACGAGCCATGGACATCGCCAATCTCCTCGTTCATCGCGGCCAGCGTGTCGGCATGCTGGTAGACCAGCGCCGAAGCCAGTACGCCTTCCAGGCGCTGGATCTCGGAGATCCGCGCCATCATGTCGTCGGTGGTGGGCGCTTCCAGCGTGACGACCAGCTTGCCGGTGTCGGACGCGCCATGGATGTCCGACCCTGCTATCGCCAGGATGGCGGCGCGAACGTCGGGCAAGCGGTGGGGCAGGGCATGCACAACCAGACTGGCGATGTGCAGCTCGGGCGGCGCCAAGGGCGGCGCGTTGGGAGGAAGCGCGGACATGGAGGGGGTTCCGTCGCTTGGCATCAGCTGCCCGGGGGGCCGGCGATCAGCTGATAGGCCCAGACGATGAACCCATAGCCCGCCACGATGATGACCGTAAGAACGGGGGCCATGACAGCCGTCAGGAACAGGAAACTGCGAAGCTCCTGAGGCTTGGTGTAGCCATCAGACTCGTTTTGCACACACCACCTCGCTTTGACAGTTGGGGTATTGCGTTGAACGTGCGGATGTCGAAGTTTTTAGCAGTGCTTTTACATCGCGTCAATGTTGCGTCAATGTCGCGCCACGGTGCAACAGTTTTGCGGCGCTGCAATAAAAATGTGCCTGACACGTTTGCCGATTCAGGTCGGCAAGGCGTCAGGCACGCGACACGCAAGTGGTGTTGATTCGTGTTTTTAAATCAGGCGATCGCACCATAGATGCGGCGCGCGTCAGCGGCGCTGGCGATGGGGCGGCCCAGCGCGCGCGCGCCGTCCGCCGCCTGGCGCACCAGCGCGGCGTTGTCCGGTGCGATGCCGCCGTCGCGCAGCTTCAGGTTGTTTTCAAAGCCCACGCGCATGTGGCCGCCAAACGCCGCCGCCGTCGTCACGCAGGCGTTTTCCTCGGGGCCGAACGCGCATACCGCCCAGGGCAACGACTGGTCGTACGCGGCCAGGAACGGCAGCAAGTCATACGCCGACGAGGTCTGGCCCGCGCTGTAGCGGCCCAGCACGAACAGCACCGACCACGCGCCCGGCGGCACCAGCCCGCGGGCGCGCAGTGACAGCCAGCGCTGCACGTCGCCTTCGTCGTACAGGATGATCTGCGTCATGATGCGGCGCTCGGCCAACCACGCCAGGAACGCCGCCAGTTCCGCCTCCGGAATGTCCGGCACGGCAATTTCACGCAGGCCGATCGACACGGCTTCCGGCTGCAATTCGCGCACCAGCGCAATCTGCTCGGCCGCCTTGTACACGCCAGCGGCTTCACTGGTGACCTGCACCAGCAATTCGCGGCCCACGGCGCGGTCCACGGCGGCCAGCGCGTCGCGGTAGGCGGTGGCGTCCAGCAAATGGCTGCCGTCCGGCTTGCGCACATGCATGTGCATCATGCCGGCGCCCGCATCCAGGCAGGCGCGGGCTTCACGCGCCAGGTCGTCGGCGGTCAGCGGCACGGCAGGATGGTCGGCGGCTTTCTTGTAGGCGCCATTGGGCGCCACGGTGATGATGACGGGGGAGTCGGCCAGCGCGGCGCGCGGCAAGACAGAAGCGTTCAAGGCTGGATCTCCGGCAATTCCGGGTTGATGAGGTCTAGGCCGGCGCGCAGCAGGCGGTCGTAGCGCGCGCGTTCGGCGGCAATGGTCTCGGGCGTCCAGGCGTAGAAGCCTTCGCCCGCCTTCATGCCGTGGCGGCCATCGGCGGCGCGTTCGGTCAGGCAGCGCGCGGGGTGGTCGGCGTTGCAGAACGTGGGGTACATCGTGGCGCCCGCGGCGGCGTGCACGTCGATGCCGGCGTGGTCCCGCTGCATGACGGGGCCGGCGGCCAAAAAGCGAAAGCCAAAACCGAAGCGCACCGCGGCGTCCACGTCTTCCGGAGACGCAATGCCCCGGTCGATCAGGTCGAACGCTTCGCGCGACAGCGCATGCTGCAAGCGGTTGGCCAGGAAGCCGGGCAGGTCCTGCTTGACCTTGACCGGCACGCTGCCGCAACGGCGCATGAAGGCAATCAAGGAATCCGCGCAGGCGTTGTCGCTGGCTTCGCCCAGCACCACTTCCACCAAGGGCACCAGATGCGCGGGCATGAAGAAATGCAGGCCCAACATGCGGCCGCGCGTGTCCAGGCCCTGGCTGATGGCGCTGATCGGAAAGCTGGAGCTATTGCTGGCCAGGATCGCATCGGGACGCGCGCGCCGCGCCAGGTCCGCGAACAGCGCCTGCTTGATGTCCAACCGTTCGGGAATGCATTCGATGACGAGATTCACCGTGGACCAGTCCACCTCGTCCAGGCTGGCGGCCGTGCTCAGCAGCGCGGCGTTGGCCTCGCGCCCGATGGTCTTCAGATTTTCGGCCAAGCGCGCAGGCAGGCCCAAAGCGCGTTCGGTATTGGATTCGATCACGATGGTGCGGCAGGCAGCGCGGGTCAGCACCACCGCCACGTCGGCGCCCATCGTGCCGCCGCCCACCACCACTGCATGCGCCGCGCCCGGGTTGGGCAGCGCCGTTGCGTCCGTCTGCATGGAATGCTCCTGTGATTGCTTCGTTGTTGGGGGCGAGTGTAGAGAAGGGCGTTTGATAGATGAATCAGATTTTTTGGATAGAATGATCGATAAATCAGATCAATGAATGCGGGGTGTAGAGACATGCAGATCAACCTGTCGATGCGCGACATCGATACCACGCTGGTGCTGGGCCGCACGCTGAATTTTCGTCAGGCGGCGGCGCAATTGCATTTGTCGCAATCGGCGCTGTCCACACAGATACAACGGATAGAAGAGGCTTTGGGCGTGCGCCTGTTCGACCGCACCACGCGCACCGTGCGCCTGACGGCCGCGGGCGAAGTCTTCATGCAGCAGGCCGCGACATTGCAGGCGGCGTTTCGCGACGCCATCGCGGCGGTCAGCAGCATTACCAGCGCCGAGCAGGGGCAGGTGTCGGTCGCCGCGCTGCCCTCGCTTGCCGCCCGCTTGCTGCCGCGCGTGCTGATGAGCTATCGCCAGGCGCACCCGCATGTCGCCCTGAAAGTGCGCGACACCTTGTCGGGCCCGGCCTTCGACCTGGTGCGCGCGGGCGAAGTCGACTTCGCGCTCACCGCCGCCGACCCGCAGCACGCCGACCTGCACTATGTGCCGCTGATGTCCGACAGCTTCTTGCTGCTGATTCCGGAGTCGCATGCACTGGCCAAGTCGCGCGGCCCGCTGCGCTGGGCCGACACCGCCACGGCCGAGCATGTGTCGATGGTGCAGCCCAGCAGCGTACGGCAATACACCGAATGGGCGTTCTTGCAGAACCGCATCCGCTTCACGCCCGCGTTTGAAGCCGAGCACCTGACGACCATCGTGGCCATGGTCGAATGCGGCTTCGGCGTGGCCGCACTGCCCGAGATCGCGGCGGGCGCCGTGGCGCAGACGGGGATCGTGCAACGCCCGCTGATCGGGCCGGTGGCGGAAAGATCGATTGGCTTGGTCACGTCACGCAATCGCAGCTTGTCGCCGGCGGCGGCGGCGTTGGTGGGAACGTTGAAGGAGTATCTGGCGTTGCAGGGGCGGTGAGGGGGCGCTGGGGGGGGCGTCAACGACGGCTGCTACCGCCAGCGGCAAGCGGCTGGCGGTTAGCGTTTGCGGTTCTCCCAGCTTCCCTTGAGGGAAAATCGTTTGGGCCGTGGCGGCGGCGAACCCGGCCGCACGACCCATCGATGCGCGTTTTCCAGCAGCGCCGCACGAACATCGGGCGGGTAGTCGTCGATGGTGGTCAACGGCGGCGGCGGCTTGCCGGGCAAGCCAGCTTCCCGAATGATCTTTGGCCAACGCGGACGCCAGCACAACAGCAGCGACACCCAGTGGGCCAGCCCGATAACCACCAGTGCCGGGGATATCAATAGCATTCCAAGCCACGTCAGTGGGCCGCTGTGACGCAGGTAAGGACCCAGCGCCTCGAACTGTGCCGCGAACGCAGCCCAAGGCAGGGGCAGGTGCGAACTTAGGCGCGGCGGGTCCACCGCATCCAGGCCACCTTCATCCATGTAGCGACGGATGTATTCCCATTCGGCTTTCATTTCGAATTCGCTGACGCTCTTTTTTCCGACGAAAACCATGTTGGGAAACGGAAGCGGAGAGTAGGGCGGGTACCAACCGACGACGAGGTTCACGCCGGGGACGGTATCGTGATGAATGTCATCCCAAGGCAGCACGGCGATGCCGCCGCAACTGGCTGGGCGGTGCAGATAGACCTGGCGGGTGATGCGGTTGAAGCGGATGAGCAGGTGGCGGGAAGTGAAGGATTCCAGGCGGGTGAAGCGGAAGAGGTATTTGAAGTAGACGTAGAGCAGGCCAACTCCCTGCACGGTAACGAGTATCAGATGCAGCGTGCGGGCAATGCCCCAGGGGTTTCTGTCAAACTCGGACAAGAGTGTCGGAAGGTATATAAATGCCTCCACCGCAGCCCCGAATATGAAGATGGAAATCATAGTGATAAATCCGCGCTTTTCTTCCATGCCACCGCAGCGCATTTCGAGGATGGTGTTGTCGCAGGCGTAGACGGGGCCTCTTGACATGGCGTGGTCAAAGCGTGATGCGCGCAATCGCGCATATTCGGCGACAAGTAAATCTTCGTATACGGGTTCTAAGGCCTTGTTGACGATGACGTTCGGATTTTCGTCCGTCTGTTCCTGTAGCCACGCGTCGGACTTGATGACGGAAAGCCAAAGAATCCACTCCATCAAGTACATCAGATTATCTCCAGCAAGGCGCCGTACAGGTCGGCCAGTTCATTTTCCATTTCCTTATGCGGGCTGTTGTCTTGGTAGTCGACTCCGCGGTAGGTGCAGCGCTTGCACCATTTTTCCAAAGCGTCGTCGTCAAAGATGGCTATAGCCACGGTGGCGGCAACGCCTATCAACGTGCTACGCAATAGTGCACTGCGTAGCAGGACCAGCATGGCCGGCTTGCCGAGGTACGCGGATACCTTCGCCGCCGCCATGATGATGGAAGTTATCGCGTATGACTTTCCGCCTCGCTCCGCCAGGATCTTCAGCATTGGACTGGCGGCGGCGAAGGCAATGCTTGACTGGCTTCCTACCATCGCAAGCGCGGCCGCAAGCCGTAGTCGGTACGCCAGAGCCAATTCCGTTTTTCCCTCGCGCGTTGCGGCTCGCTCGTCTTTCAAGTCATACCCCATCAACACCACCCCACCCACCGCCGCGAGCGTTCCACCGACCAGCTTCAGTTGCCCCTGAAAAACCGTCGCGCCGCGCCCGGTCGCGCTGGCGGCGCTGTAACGCCCCAGCACCAACCCCGTACCCGCCGCCAATATCTCCGTTCCTGCAGCGCCCGCAAGCAAGCCATGGGCGATCAGTTCCCCCACGCCGCGTTCATCGCTGGGCATGTCCCGCACCCGCAAGGCAATCAAGGCCGCTTCAAAGAACAGCAGCCAGCTGCTGGCGCGTAGCTTGTAAAAATCACTGCGATGGGCATCCACAAGTTCCGTGGCAAACGCGAAGCGGGTGTTCCTGCCAATTTGGGCGCGCAACCGCTTGGGGTCCGCGCTGCGCCCCAACTGGGTCAGTTCGTCAATGCGCATGTTCGTGGCGCGCTTGCTGATGCTGGCGGCCAGCCAGCTTCGGGTGATGCCGTGGAGGAACCATTCCTTGCCGGTCGATCCGTAGCGCAGGGATTGGCGGGCCAGGCTGGAATACCAGGCCAGGGCGCCGCCCGCCAGATTCGTTTCTCCGGCTTCCGCCAACGCTTCAAATAACCCGTTCGCTTTGTCGAATAGATCGGCCAGCTGTTGAACCGCGACGAACCCCGTCTGAACCTGCTGGATCATCCTGTCGTTGGATAGGACGGGGTCATGCGCTTCGGTTTGCGCTCGAATTCGCGCTTCTTCCAGCGTGCGCTGCAATTCCGCTTGAATCTCTGTTTGGTTCAGCGCAAAACCACGCATCGCCAAGTTGGCGCGTTCGTTTGGGTTGCCGGTCCACCACTTTTCGATCAGATCCGCTGTGCTCTGGCATCCATCCGCGCCCAGGACGCACAAGCCGGTCTGGCCCGCGAAGCGCCAGCCGCTGGCCAGATCCCTGTCATCGTAGAAGTCCAGCGCGGTCAGTAGTTGCTTGCTGGCGAGCCACAGTTCGTGATTCTTGGCGCGCTTGGCGCCGATGGCTTCGGCGGCCTCCGATACGGCGTCGAAGGTTTTCAGCTCCGCGTCCATGTCTTCCACACGCAGCGCTTGCCCAGGTTTTGCGGGAGACAGGTATTTACCGTGAAACCTGCGCTGGTACTCACCGCTATCCAGCTTGGCCTGCACCTTGGCGCGCAGGGCGTCTTCGAACTGAGTGATGTACTGGTCTGCTTCGTTGTCCCAGCGTTCGCGCTCCTCGTCGTTCAAGATCCAGTTGCGGCCCGCCGCCATGCCCGGGTCATAGACCCGGGCGCGTTCTATATCGATGAAGTGCTGGGCTTCCAGCGCGGCCGAGCGGGATTCGAACTGCTGCTTGACGTCGGTAAACGCCTGCGCAACCAAGACCTTGCGCTGGTTCTCGATGCCTTTGTCGTCCTTCTTGTCCAAGTACCGCTGCACGGCTTCATAGGCGTCGTTGCGCCAGCTATTGAGTTGCTGGGTGATCCCGATGGCGTCATGCAGCACGATCCCAAAGCCACGAGCACGGCGCGCGCTTTCCTTCAGGTCCAGGGCGACAACGTTGCGCGCGTAGTGGTTTTCAGGATTGGAATACAACTGGCTTGCCAGAACTGGCGCGGTGTCGGGCTGGTCTTGCGCGATGGCATCGGCCAGCGTGTTGTCGATGATGCTGGGATCGAGCACGTCGGTTGCCCGCGAGCACGACATCATCAATCTCCGGATATCGAACGTTTGCAGTTGATTGCGTAGCGGGCTGAAGCTGGATATCAAGTTCAGCATGCGTGTCGTCAAGGGATCGGGCGTGAACAGGGCGCGAAGTTCTTCGATGTCTTCGGGGGCTTTCAAGCAAAGGGTCCAGCCACCCGGGCCGCTCTCGGCCGAGCCGTGCAGGTCGTGCACGCTGGCTGGCCGTTCATAGAGCGGCTCGTGTTCGAAGCGCTGGGGGCATAGGGAAATACACGCTTCAACAGCCCGCTGTCATAAGTGCGGTAGGCGCTTTCGCAGGACCAGTCGTTCCGGAATCGTTTCGTGAACAGGTAGAGATAACCCCTGCGCATCGTGCGTACGGCATAGCGCGCGTGCTCGCCTTGGAGTGGCGGTAACCCGGACGCAAGGTGAGGCGGCAGCGCTGGCGCCAAGGCTTCAAGCGCCGGGTCGGCGTCGGTCAGGACGGCGTAGCGCAAGGGCAGGATGGCGACTTCGCTCTTGCACGCGACGACCGCGCTGGGGCCGGCGTCGCAACGGGTTCTGTCGGCGATGCGCAGGATTTGCGGCACCAGGGACTCAAGGGTGGGCGTCGTCATCGGGAAGTCCTGTTGCGTGGCATGGGAATCGGAGTAGTGACGGCTAGCGGCGCTTCGCCAGCAACAGCCTGCTGTAGCGCGTGTTGCCATGCGCGGTCGGTTTGCAGGCTGGCCGCCGGCCGCGACAGTGCCGTGAATACGTAGGCAACCAGATCGTCGTGGCGGTTCAGCCCAATCTGATTCGCCGAGGCATGATGCGACCGGATCTGCGCCAGTCGGACGCCACGACATTGCGTGGAGAAAACGTCTGGCGACACTTGTTCAAGCTCGTCCAGCAGTCGGTGGGGAAGCGGGTCGCCCGCCAGGGCGTTCCACAGCGCTTCTGTCAGCACCAGCGGGCTGGGTGACCGGCAGCGTGCGTTTGCACTGCCCGGAATGCGGTGCCATTGCGGGTGCTGGATGTTGGCGCCCGCGAACCACCATGAAACGACCGGCGCGAAGACGCTGGCGACCCAGGCAGCATCGGCCGTACGGTACAAAACGGGTGTGATCAAGGGGTCGTAATAGCGCAGCAGGTAACGTTCGCCGTCATTGCCTAGCGCGAAACAGGCCTGGCTCAGATGGGTGGCCAGGTCGGCAGGGCAGAGAACGCTGGTGATCCAGGCCTGGACGATGTCGGTGTCGTAGGCGCCCGCGATCGACCGCAGGGCATCCCGCGACTTGGGACTGCTGTCGTCAGGCCCCACCAGCATTGCACCCAGCGGTCGCAAGGCCAGGAAATCGGGGTGCAGCAGCAGAGGATGCATCCGGCCGGGCATGTCGTGCTGGATCATGTCGCGCTGGGCATCCGATAACCGCGCCATATCGATCAGCACCATCAGGTACCGCGCTTGTCCGGCCGGCGCGGCGTGGATGTCTTCCTCCAACGCGCGTTGCAGTTGCTGCGGAATCATGGGCTTACCTTCATCAGGGCGGTGCGTTCTTTTGCGGCCTTGATCCAGCAGCTCAGGCAAATGGGTTCGTCCAGGTTTGGCGTGCCGTCGATGTTCAGGGGCAGCCCGGCGCCGACACCCTGCTGACTGAGCGGCCCCTTGATGTTGATCGCCACGCCATCCAGCGTGATGCCGCCCTCGTCCAGGGTGATGGACCCGCCAGGGCTTTGCAGCACGATTCGCTCGCGGGTATGCAGGCGGTAGATGGGGGTTTCCCGGTCAATGGCATGACCGGCTTCAATACGGTGATGGCCCTGCACCTGGTGCTCGACGTGGCCGCCCGTTTCTACCCAGTGATTGGCAAACGTCTTGTCGCGACGGTTGTTGCCGACCTCTTCCGTACGGTCCTTGCCAGTAATGATGGTGTGGTCGCGCACGATCTCCAGCAGGTCGTCCTGGCCGATGCGGTGGCGTCGGTCTTGGCCGATGTCTGCGCGTTCATCATTGCCCACGGTGTCTTCACGATCGTGGCCGATCACGATGGTTTCGTCGTTTTCTACTTTTTCACTGCGGTCATGCCCGACAAACGTGCTTTCGTCGTGATTGACGTGAATGTTCTGATCCTTCTGCGCGTGGATGTAGATTTCTTCCTGGTCGCGTTCGTCTTCAAAGCGCAGCTCGTTATAGCCCTGGCCCTTGTGGGTCTGGCTCTTGATGGTCATGCGTGTCTTGTGGCGCGGTAGTTCATAGGGCGGCAGTTGCAGCGCCATGTGCGTTCTGCCGGTGATGACCGGCTGGTCCGCGTCGCCGTCCAGATAGTTCACGATGACTTCCTGTCCGATCCGAGGTATCGCGATGTGACCCCAAGTGGCGCCCGCCCAGTTCTGCGACACGCGTATCCAACAGGAGCTGTGCTCGTCATGCTTGCCCAGGCGGTCCCAGGGAAATTGCACCTTGACTCGTCCATAGCTGTCGCAATAGATTTCCTCGCCAGCGGGGCCCGTCACCGTGGCGATCTGCGGCCCGTCGATCCTGGGTTTGGGTAAGGGCGCGGCTCGCCATTCGGCATGCTTGGACACAAGTTCCGCGGTGTAGCCGTAGCGCGTGCCGAGTTGGGCGTCGGCGCCGTCTTCTTGCTGGCTGGTGTGCTGGACGCCGTGATGGCGCATGCGTATCGGGCGCCAGCCTTGGTTGAGGTCGCTGCGCGGATGGCCGACGAGTTCGAAGGACAGCCCAGGAATCAGGCGCGGGTCGTCGCCTTCGACGGTTGCAACGCGCGCGTCCCGCCGCAGGCCACGCAGTCGGTTTTCAGTAAAGGGTTTGCCCGCTTCGTCGCGCTTGTAGCGACCCGGGTAGTCGTAACGTTCGTAGTGGGCGTGCTGATGTTGCAGGTCGCTGCCGTCGCGGCTGTGTTCCTGGGCGTATCGCGGATGGCTGTAGGTGTAGTCGCGCTGGGTCTGCCGAGCGGTACGGACTTGCTCGGCATAGGAAAGCCGCCGTAGCGCGGGTTCGGGTTGGTCGCCGCCGGGCGCGGGTTGATAACGCACGGCATCCCCGTCAATGCGGCCGTGTATGTGCAGGCGGTCGCTGTGCACCAGCCGGTGGCCCTTGGCGTGGTGATGAAAGGCGTAGAAAAATCCTTCTTCGCGGGCCAGGCGTTCAAGAAAGTGCAGGTCCGTGTCGCCCGCCTGTACGCAATATTCACGCGCCAGGTGCTCGTGCGTAATCGTCTGCTCGTAGTCGAGGATGCCGTGCTCTTTCAGCACGAGTTGCAGAATCTCGGGCACGGACAACTGCTGAAAGATCCGCCAATCGGAACACAGGCCTGCGCGGGCCAGCAGCGGTTCAACGGTGGCGCGATAGCGCGTGCGGCGAAAGCCGGTCGTGCCTTGCTCGAAGCGGGACACCACGCCGTGCACATAGCGCACCGGGGTGTCGCCGCGCCAAATGGTCAGCAGCGCGGGTTGATCCAGGATCCGGGCAAAGTCGATCGACGCATCATCGCTGGCCAGTTCCAGGTCCAGGCGAAACGGTTCGGAAAGCGCCTCATCCAGCGTGAATTCGACAAGCTCGAAATCCAAGCCGCCGACAACGCCGAAACTAAAACGCAGGTCGCATTGATGAGTCACGATAGCTCCCCGGAACGTGAGATGCCGACATGGTCGGCCACATCGCCGGAGTAGAGCTATAGGATGATTATGAAATGTAGACGGTGGTGTCTTCAGGCATCATTAATGGAAATGCCCTTCGTTTATCCAAGGAGTACCTCACATGCGAGTCGTCAAGTTCGGTAGCGGCCTGGCTTTACGCCTGCCCGACAACGTGGTCGATACGTTGAACCTGAAAGAGGGCGATGATGTTGAAATCCACGTCAAGGATGATCGCCGTTTCGAAGTGCGCAAGACCGTCGACGAGGAAGATGTGCTGATCAGGTTGCGTAAATTCCGTGGGAAGCTACCCGCGGATTTCATCTTCAATCGCGACGAAGCGAACTGCCGCGGTTGGTAACGCGGATTTTTTCTTTCCAACCTTACCTGATCTATGAAACGCCGCGGAATTTCACGCCCGTAACCGCGTCTGCTCCGACGCCAGATAGGCGTCTCTTGAAGGCAGCAAATGATCCCGGCAGATTGTCATCAGCGCGTCGCGGTCGCCTGCGCGCAGCGCCTGGATCATGGCCCAGTGTTCCTGCCTTGCGCGTTCGCGGTAGGCGGGTGCGACCAGCGTGCCGAAGCGGATCGGATGGGTGCGGCGGGCGTATTCCTCGATGGCCTGACCCAGCACGGCGTTGTCCAGCAGGCCGAAGAATTCGTGATGAAAGCGCTGATTGCTGCGGAACACGCGGCGCGCGTCGCCGTCCGCCACGGCGGCGTCGTGTTCGCGTTGCACCATGACCAAGGCCGCCAGTCGCGCTTCGGGCACGGGTAGCGGCATCTGGCTGGCAGCGTGCACTTCCAGCACTTCGCGCAGCGCGTACAACTCCATGACTTCGCGTGCCGAGAATGCCCGCACGACCGCGCCGACGTTGCGCTTTTTTTCCACCACGCCCAGCAATTCAAGCTCGGTCAGCACTTGCCGCACGGCATGGCGCTTCATGGAAAAGCGCGCCATCAGCTCGTCTTCGGTCAGGCGTTCGCGCGGGTGCAGCCGGCCGAAGACGATGTCTTCTTCCAGGGCTGCCACCGCGGATTGCGTGGCGTCGGGGGCCTCTGCTTGCAGGGCGTCGGGCGTGATGGCGTTCATGTCGGCTTTAAGTTGATTTACTTTTTCGGCACGGTGTCGTGCGTGACGCCAGCGCGCAGGAAGTCGAAGTCAACCCCCTGGTCAGCCTGCGTCACGGTTTGCAGGAACAGCTTGCGGTAGCCACGGTCGGCGGTCGGTCGCGTGATCGGCTTTTCCGCCGCGCGGCGCGCCAGTTCGGCGTCGTCCACCAGCAACGCGATTTCCCGGTTGGCCACCGACAGCCGGATGCGGTCGCCATTTTGCACGTAAGCCAGCGGGCCGCCAATCGCGGATTCGGGCGTGACGTGCAGCACGATGGTGCCGGCCGCAGTGCCGCTCATGCGGCCGTCTGAAATGCGGACCATGTCCTTCACGCCCGCGCGCGCCAGCTTCTTGGGGATCGGCATGTAGCCGGCTTCCGGCATGCCGGGTGCACCGGTCGGGCCGATGCGCTTGAGCACCAGGATGTCGTCGGCGGTCACGTCCAGCGCGTCGTCGTCGATGCGGCGCGCCATGTCCTCGGCGTCCTCGAACACCACGGCGCGGCCTTCATGCTCCATCAGCTTGGGGTTGGCGGCCGATTGCTTGATGATGGCGCCGCCCGGCGCCAGGTTGCCGCGCAGCACGGCCAGGCCACCCACTGGGTAGATGGGGGCGGCGGCGGTGCGGATCACGTCCTGCTTGAAGGGCGCGGGTGCGTCGTCCAGTTCCTGGCCCAGCGTGCGGCCGGATACGGTCATCACGTCCAGGTGCAGGTACGGGCGCAGTTCGCGCAGCAGCGCCAGCATGCCGCCCGCGTCGTGGAAGTCTTCCATGTAGTGCTGACCTGACGGCTTCAGGTCGACCAGCACGGGGGTTTCACGGCTGATGCGGTCCAGCCCGGCCAGGTCGATGTCGATACCCAGACGGCCGGCGATGGCGGTCAGGTGGACGATGCCGTTGGTGGAGCCTCCAATCGACAGCAGCACGCGCAGGGCGTTTTCAATGGACTTGCCGTTGATGATCTGATCGGGCGTCAGGCGCGATGCGGCCATGGCCACGGCGGTGGCGCCGGTGCGTTCGGCCACGCGCACACGGTCGGCGGTAACGGCTGGGGCCGACGCGCCGCCCGCCACCATCATGCCCAAGGCTTCGGTGATGCAGGCCATGGTGCTGGCCGTGCCCATCACCGAACAGGTGCCCACGCTGGCGACCAGTTGGTTGTTGACGTCGGCGATCTCGGGTGCGTCGATCTCGTCGGCACGGTAGCGGCCCCAGTAGCGGCGGCAGTCGGTGCAGGCGCCGACCCGTTCGCCACGATGCGAACCGGTCAGCATCGACCCCGTGACCAATTGAATGGCGGGCACGCCGGCGGATGCCGCGCCCATCAATTGCGCGGGCACGGTCTTGTCGCAACCGCCAATCAACACCACGGCATCCATGGGCTGCGCGCGGATCATTTCCTCGGTGTCCATGGACATCAGGTTGCGCAGGTACATGCTGGTGGGTTGCGAGAAGCTCTCGTGCACCGAGATGGTCGGGAAGTCCATGGGCAGGCCGCCCGCCAGCATGACGCCGCGCTTGACGGCTTCGATCAGTTGCGGCGCGTTGCCGTGGCAGGGGTTATAGCTGCTGCCCGTGTTGACGATGCCGATGATGGGGCGGGCCAGGGCGTCATCGGACAAGCCGGCGCCCTTGATGAACGCCTTGCGCAAGAACAGCGAAAAGCCCTTGTCGCCGTAGTTCGTGAGCCCGCGCGCCACGCCTTGCGCGGTGGCGCTGTCGCTATCAAAAGGGCCCATCGCGGGCTTGGCGCCCTTGCTCTCGTCCGTCATTTTCAGTCCCGATAATATTATTGATAATCCAGGCCGAAGATCATATCCAGCCTTTGAATACGTCGGCAAGCGGTTTCTGCGGACGCGAATATTGATCTAAATAAACGATCAGTCGATAGAAAAATTCTGATTCTTCAATCAAGTTCAGGCTCCTAAACTGGCGCGGTTGACGAGCCGGGCGTCCGTCCATTCCTATACTCATCCCGGCTGGAGAGAGACCTTATGTCAGACCTGCGTCTGCGGCCGCGCCGTGCCGTCCTGCTATCCCTGCTGGCCTTGTGTGCCGGTGTGTCCGCCCCGGCCCTGTCCGCCGATGCCTACCCGGACAAGCCCATCCGCCTGATCGTGCCGTATCCGCCCGGGGGCGCCACCGACGTGATCGGCCGCGTGCTGGCGCAGGAGCTGACGGGCGCGCTGGGCCAGTCCGTGATCGTGGAAAACCGCGCGGGCGCGGCGGGCAACATCGGCGCCGACCAGGTCGCCAAGGCGCAGCCGGATGGCTACACCTTGCTGATGGGCGCGCTGACCAGCCATTCCATCAATGCCGCCTTGTACCGTGGCCGCGTCACGTACGACGTGCAAAAGAGCTTCTCGCCGGTGTCCATCGTGGGCACGGTGCCGCTGGTGTTCGTGGTGAACCCGTCGGTGCAGGCCAAGACTTTGTCTGAGTTCATTGCCCTGGCCAAGTCCAAGCCGGGCTACATCACCATGGCGTCGGCCGGCAACGGTTCGCCGCAGCATCTGGCGGGCGAAATGTTCAAGCGCGCCGCCGGCGTCGACATCCTGCACGTGCCCTACAAGGGCAGTGGCCCCGCCATGACCGACCTGATGGGCGGCCAGGTGTTGAGCATGATCGAAACCGTGCCGGCCGCGCAGGGCAACATCAAGGCGGGCAAGCTGCGCGCCTTGGCGGTGACGTCGCCCACGCGTGTGGACGCGCTGCCGGACGTGCCGACCGCGGCGGAAGCGGGCCTGAAGGATTTCGAGGTCAGCTCCATGTTCGGCATCGTCGCGCCCGCCAACACCCCGGCGCCCGTGATCGACCGCTTGAACGGCGAACTGAAGAAGATTCTGGCCAAGCCAGAGGTGAAGGCGTCGTTGTTGAACCAGGGCGCCATCGCCACCTGGACCTCACCGGCCGATGCGGGCAAGCGGGTGTCGGCGGAAGTTGCGCGCTGGACCAAGGTGATCGACGAAGCCGGGGTGAAGCCAGAGTAAGCTTCGCTGCTGCGATTCACGGCTGAACCATTTAAGCCACACGCCGAAGATTTCCGTACGGAGTCTTCGGCGATATTTTTTGTGCAAGGGTAAAAGGGGCGGCGCAACAAGACGTTCGTTTCAGGGGAACACGGCGCATCAAAGGGCTCGGCGAAGCCGGTGGGTGTTCTACCGATGCAAACTGCCGATGCAATAATTCGTAATACAGGGTTTGTTGCACTGCACATGGGTATTGACCCTGTCCTGCCTAGGCCGTAATGTTCTTTGCGGTCCAGCCTAGGACAGTGGGGGGATACCACGATGACAGAGAATCAAGACGAAAAGTCGATCCTGTACACGCACTTCGGTACGCACAGCCCTTATTGGAGACTGTCGGCCGATAGCGACGCCATACAGTTGGCCGCCATCAAGGGGGCGACCAACATCGCATTGGCGCTGCGGCCGGATCAGGCTGACACGGTTCGATCGCTGACGGGAATTACCTCCAGCGTGCGGATAGACATCTCGCTGTATGGCGACCTGCTGCGCTTGCACCTGGTGGGCCGCAAGATCAACCCGAACGAATGGGCCGGCACCGCGTCCGCCTATTCCGATACCGAATCCGTTGCCAAGGATCTGGTCGAAGGCCTGTCGTTTGCCGAGACCGTGGTGTCCGAGGCCAATTCGGTGATTGTCATCGTGGACCAGAACGGCCGCGTGCAGCGCTTCAACAAGCTCAGCGAGGAATACACGGGCAAGCGCGAGCAAGACATCGTCGGGCGCAGCGTGTTTGAAATGTTCATGACGCGCGAAGAAGCCATCGCGTCCCGCCGCAACATCGCGGAATTCTACAAACGCGGCCAGTCGTATGAGGTCGAACGGCTGATCAACACGGTCAAGGGCCCGCGGCTCTTCCTGTTCCGCAACAAGTTCGTCACCAGCGGCAGCGGTGAAAAGCGTGTCTACCTGATCTGCTCGGGCACCGACATCACCGAAGAACGCCAGGCGCAGGAACGGCTGCGCGTGCTGGCCAATACCGACATGCTGACCAACCTGCCCAACCGGCACGCCATCACGTCGCGCCTGAAGGCGGCGTTGGCGGCGGGGCAGGACGGGCGCGGCGGTGTGCTTTTCCTGGACCTGGACAACTTCAAGCGCATCAACGACCACTATGGCCACGGCTTCGGCGACCGCCTGCTCAAGGCTGTGTCGGTGGCGATTTCAACCTGCCTGTCGCCAGGCCAGACGCTGGCCCGCCTGGGCGGCGACGAATTCATCGTGCTGCAGGAACAGGCGCAAGCCTGGGAACTGGAAGCCACTGCCGAACGCATCATCGAACGGCTGCGTGAACCCTTCCGCCAAGGCTTGATCGAGGTCTACACCAGTTGCTCGATCGGCATTGCCATGTACCCCGACCATGGCGCCGACCTGGACAGCGTGGTGCGCAGCGCCGACATCGCCATGTATGTGGCCAAGGAAGCAGGGCGCCATACCTACCGCGTGTTCCAGCCCGACATGGACCGCCGCAACGCCGACTACGTGTGGCTGGACACCAATCTGCGCAAGGCCTTGTCCGAGAATCACCTGATGCTGTATTACCAGCCCAAGCTGGTGGGCCGCACCGGCGAAGTCCACAGTGTCGAGGCGCTCTTGCGCTGGCGCTCGCCCGAGCGCGGCATGGTTTGCCCCGGCACTTTCATTCCTTATGCAGAAGAGTCCGGCCTGATCTCGCCGCTGGGCGTCTGGGTGATGCGCGAAGCCGCGCGCCAGGCGGCCGCCTGGAAGCGCGACGGCCTGAATATCCGCATCGCCATCAACATGTCGGCGCGGCAGTTGGACGACAAGGGCGTGGTCAGCGACTTCATGCGCGCCATCGGCGATGCGGGGCTTGAGCCTTGCATGCTGGATATCGAGCTCACCGAAAGCTGCCTGATCGAAGACGAGGGCGCCGCCATCGACCTGATCAAGCAGTTCCGCCAATTGGGCGCGCGCGTGCACCTGGACGATTTCGGCACGGGTTATTCGTCGCTGTCGCAACTGGCGCGCATTCCGCTGGACGCCATCAAGCTGGACGCCAGCTTTGTGCGCGGCGTGAACGAGAACCCGGTGTCGCAGGCGCTGGCTCGCGCCATCGTCGCCGTGGCCCGCACCCTGGAATTGAAGGTGATCGCCGAAGGCGTGGAAACCGTTGAGGAAACCGCCTTCCTGGATACCTTGGGCGTGGACGCCAAGCAGGGCTATCTGTATGCCAAGCCCATGCCGGCCGCCGAATTCGCCACCTGGCTGGCTCAGCGGCGCCGGCTGCATCTGATCGCCTGATGCCGCCGGCGCGATGCGGGTGTGCGCCTAGTGCATGGTGGCTTCCTGCACGGCTTCGCTGCTGACGGCGCTGCGGCGGTTCTGCGCCAGCACCAGGCGTTCCATGTAGGCGCGGTCTTTCGGGTCTATCGAGAACGCGGCCTCGACCCAGTCCTCGGTGATGTCCATCAGTTCGGAACGTGACAGGTTCAGCACGCGCTGGCGCGCGCGCAGCATGGCGCGCATGCCGTTGAGTTTGGGCCGCATCACATCGATGAAGGTGCGGGTGGCGCGGTACGCCTCGCCCGGTTCGAACAGCGTGTCCACCAGCCCCTTGCCGTGGAACCATTCAGCCGTATGCGATTCGCCCGTACTGATCAGTTCTTCGGCCAACTTCATGCCGGAACGGCGCGCCACCAATGAGTACCCGCCCATGCCCGGAAACAGGTTGAACGCCATTTCCGGAAAGCCCATGCGCGCATTGTTCTGCGCCAGCACGAAGTGGTGCGCCAGCGCGGCTTCAAAGCCGCCGCCCAGCGCCGTGCCTTCGATCATGGCCAACGAGATCGCCCCGGTATCGAAGCCGCGCGACGCTGCATGCACGCAGTCCACGCAAGCGCGTGCGTAGGCCCGCAGCGCTTCACGCTTGCCGGTGCGGATGGCTTCGGCGAAGAAGTTCAAGTCGCCGCCCACGTTGTAGATCTGCGGCACCAGCGAGCCCGTGACCCAGAAGTCGATGGGCAAGCCTGAATCCTTGGCGGCGCGCGCCAAGGTCATGATTTCGTCAATGAGTTCGTGGTTAAAGCACGGCCGCGGTTGTGCACGCAGCATCATCCACATGACTCGGCGTCCCTCCTCATAAAAGGCCGAGATTTGCTTCATGTCGCCCGCGGCGGTGAAGGGGTGGCAGTCGGTATGAATGAGTTGATTCATTTGCTTTAGTCCAATCGATCAAGGTGAGTCGGAGTACTGCCGGGTCAGCCTAAACCAGACCTTCCGGGTGCCGTCTCATGCAAATCTCGTCCGGCTGGCCAGACTTGGACGTAGGTCGAACTGCCGAGTGATTAACGAAAATGTCTTGACGTCAGGGCCAGGGTCTCGGCCGCTCGGGCGAGACGCGCATCGCCGCAATGGATGAGCAAGCTCGCAAATTCGCGAGCTTGCGGGCGATAGGCCAAACGCCTCTCGGGCGGCTTGCCGTCATGCGTTCGGATGAGAATGTTGCAGCGCTGCAACAAGATTGAGTCTCATTTGTAAATAGAATCAATTCTCGATAGCATCGCGCCTTTCATTTTTCTGAATCTTCAAAAGGTCTTGCGATGTATCCGCCGTATGTCCCGCGCTCCCTGTCTTTGGCGGTAGCGTTCGCCCTGTCATCCGCCGTGCCGCAGGCACTGGCCCAGACCGCCCAATTGCCTGCCATCAGCGTCGAAGGCGCCAATGTCGACGACCCGCGTGTGCCCGAAGTCACCACCGCCACGCGCACGCAGACGCCGGCCCGCTACGTGCCGCAGACCATCAACACTGTGAAGGTCGAAAACGTGCAGAACTACGGCGTCTCGACGATTAGCGACGCGTTGTCGGGCATGCCCAACGTATCCAGCGCGCAAGACACGCGCTTTGACTCGGTGCGTATACGCGGCTTTGACGCCAGCAGCGATTTCTATCTGGACGGTATCCGCGACGACAGCCAGTACGTGCGCGACTTGCGCAACATTGAGCGCATCGAAGTGCTGAAGGGGCCGGCCGCCGTGTTGTACGGACGGGGTAGCCAGGGCGGCATCGTCAACCGCATCAGCAAGGCGCCGCAGCCCGGCCGGGAATCCAGCATCGAAGCGCAGACCGGCAGTTGGGATTTGCGCAGCGTGTACGGCGACTTCAGCGCCGACCCCAGCGACAACGTCAGCGTGCGCCTGAACGTGGGTCAGGAAGACAGCAACAGCTTCCGCCACAAGATCGGCGGCACGCGCCAGTTGGTGGCGCCGGCCATCAACTGGCGCATCACGCCCAACCTGGACTGGCTGGTGCAGTACGAATACAGCCGCTATGACCGCACGCCCGACCGCGGCATCCCCAGCGTCAACGGCCGGCCCGCCGACGTGGGCCGCAGCACCGTCTACGGCGACCCCGACCGCGACTACATCGACGACCGCGCGCAATCATTCCGCTCGCGCCTGGCCTACACGCTGGCGCCGGATTGGCAATTGCGCTACACGCTGGGCGTGTTCAAGCTGGACAGCGATTTCGACAACACCTACCTGACGGGCTACAACGCCGCCACCGGCAAGGTCACGCGCACGCGCTGGCAGCAGAACCTCAGCACGCGCAACATCACCAACAACCTGGAAACCGAAGGGGTGTTCCATACCGGCGGCATCGAGCACCGCGTGCTGTTCGGGGTGGAACTGGCGCACCAGGACCGCTCGCCCACCTTGTATTCCGCCGCCACGCGCGGGCCAGGCGCGCAGCCCGTGCCGGCGCTGGATCTCTACGACCCGGACTTGTCCCAGCAGCACAACGGCGTCATGGCGCTCAGCAGCGACGCGCGCCACAAGGTCAAGAGCCAGGGCTATTACGTGCAGGATCAGATCCGCTTGAACGATGCGTGGCAGGTGCTGCTGGGCGTGCGCATGGACCGCTTCAGCATTGATTCCACCAACCGCCTGCTGGATGCCTCGGCGTCGCACGACAGCAGCGGCGTCAGCCCGCGCGTGGGCCTGGTGTGGTCGCCGCTGCGCGATCATTCCTTTTATGCCTCGTACAGCAAGACGTTTTCGCCCACGGGCGGCGGCACCATCGGCATCACGCCGAACGCGCGCGGCAACACCAACGAGCTGGCCCCGAACACACGCGCCAGACGGAAGTGGGCGTCAAGAGCGATTGGCTGGACGGGCAGTTGAGCACCACGCTGGCGCTGTACCAGCTTGAACTCTATAACCGCCGCACCACCGACCCCAACGACCCGACGCTGGTGCTGCTGACCGGCAAGCAGCGTTCACGCGGCATCGAGCTGACCGCCGCCGGCCGGCTGACGGGCAACTGGTATCTGCGTGGCGGGATCGGCCTGCAAAACGCCGCCATCATCGAAGACAACAACGGCATGGCAGGCAACCGCGTCAGCAACGTGGCGCGGCGCAACGGCAGCGTGTTCCTGACCTACAAGCCGGCCGAGGGTCTGTACGGTGAAACCGGCCTGACCTTCGTGGGCGAACGCTACGCCGACAACACCAACCTGACGACACTGCCGGGCTATGCGCGGTGGGATGCGCTGGTGGGCTATCGCACCGGCAAGTGGGACTGGCGCCTGGCCATGCGCAACATCACCGACAAGACCTACTACGGCTCGGCCACCAGCGCCGGGCAGATCCGGGTGGGCGAGCCGCGCACCGTGGTGGCCACGGCGCAATACCGGTTCTGACGCCGCGCTCAGGCCATGCCGCCATTGGCGCGCAGCACCTGACCGTTGACCCAGCCGCTGTCGGGGCTGGCCAGGAACGACACAATGCCCGAGATGTCTTCCGGCTGGCCCAGCCGTTCCAGCGGCGGCATCTTGGCAAAGTGCTCGATCAGTTCGGGGCTCTTGCCCGTCAGGAACAGTTCGGTGGCCACCGGGCCGGGCGCCACGGCATTGACCGTGATGCGGCGCCCGCGCAGTTCCTTGGCGAATACGTGCGTCAGGCTTTCCACGGCGGCCTTGCTGGCGATGTAGATGGCGTAGCCCGGCAGGTTGGTCGCCACGGTGGTGCTGGACACGTTGACGATGCTGCCGCCATCGGCCAGGCGCGTGGCGGCTTCGCGCAGCGTGTTGAAGGTGCCGCGGGTATTGATGTCGAAGGTCTGGTCGTAGTCTTCGTCGCTGGTCTGCGCCAGTGGCTGCACCTTCAGTACGCCTGCGCTGTTGACCAACGCGCTGATGCGGCCCAATTCCGATTCCACCTTGTCGAACAGCGCGCGCACCTGGGCGGGCTTGGCCACGTCGGCCTGTACCGCCAGCGCGCGGCCGCCGGCCTGGCGGATTTCGTCGGCCAGGGTCTCGGCATGCGTGGCGCTGGCCGCGTAGTTGATGGCGACGGCATAACCGTCCTGCGCCAGGCGGCGCACGATGGCCGCGCCAATGCCGCGCGACCCGCCGGTAACCAGGGCGACGCGTGGCGATGCGTGATCAGGGGCTTGCGTATTCATGTGACGGCTCCAATGAAAGGGGGATGCAAGGCAGGAGGTAAACCTGCATGGAACGAATGATGAACTATTCCAAACCGAAAATAATCACCCTATATTCGCTAAGTTAATTTCATCTGCATTAATAATCGGCAGGGGCTTTCGTGGACCGTTTCCAGGAAATGCAGGTAGTCGTCCGCATCGCCGAGCGGCGCAGCTTTTCGCAAGCGGCGGAAGACCTGCGCATCCCGCGCGCCACGGTCACCAACCTGATCAAGCGCATGGAAAAACGCCTGGGCGCGCGGCTGCTGGTCAATGCGCAAGGCACGCTGGCCAAATACTTTCTCATGCCCGGCTTGCCCGGCTTTCCCTGCAGAACCGGCAGGTGTCGGCGCGGGTGCGTGTGTTTACGCAGTGGCTGACCCAGGTGTTCGCCACTGCGTTCGATCAGACGATGCCGGTCAGGTAGTACGTCGCAATCACCACGAATACCGACAGCGTTGAAATCAGCGTAATGGCGAAGATGTCGCCATATGACTGGCGATGCGTCAGGCCGGTAACGGCCAGCAGCGTGATGACCGCGCCGTTGTGGGGCAGCGTGTCCATGCCGCCGCTGGCCATGGCGGCAACGCGGTGCAGCACCTCCATGGGAATGCCGGCCGCCACCGCGCCGTCGATAAAGGTCTGCGCCATCGCGGCCAGCGCGATGCTCATGCCGCCCGAGGCCGACCCGGTGATGCCCGCCAGCGACGTCACCGCCACGGCTTCGCCGACCAGCGGGTCGGGAATGGCCTTGAGCGCGTCGGCCACCAGCAGAAAGCCCGGCAGCGCGGCAATGACGCCGCCAAAGCCGTATTCAGCCGCCGTGTTCATGGACGCCAGCAGCGCGCCCGACACGGCGCTTTTGCTGCCTTCGGCAAAGTGCGCCTTGATGGCGGAAAACGAAAACAGCAGGATGGTCGCGATGCCCGCGATCAGCGCGCCCATCACGGCCCACAGCGCCACCTGGTCGGCGGCGTTGACGGGCAGGGGCTGGGCCAGGCCGGGCAGGTCCACTTCGGCGCCCGCCGGATACCAGCCGGGAATCCAGCGGGTCAGCAGGAAGTTCACCACCCCCACGACCACCAGCGGCAGCAGCGCGATCAGCGGATGGTGATCGCGTTCGGTAGCCGGGGTGGTGGGTTCGTTGTGCAGTTCGGTGCCATAGGTTTCGCCCGCCGCGGCCGCGCGCTTGCGTCGCCATTCCAGATACGTGATGCCCACGGTCAGCGTGAACGCCGCGCCAATCAGGCCCAGCCAGGGGGCGGCCCAGGTGGTGGTTTCAAAGAACGTGGTGGGGATGATGTTCTGGATCTGCGGCGTGCCGGGCAATGCCGTCATCGTGAAGGTGAACGCGCCCAGCGCAATGGCGCCGGGCATCAAGCGTTTGGGAATGCCGCCCTGGCGGAACATCTCGGCCGCGAAGGGGTAGACGGCGAACACCACCACGAACAGCGATACGCCGCCATAGGTCAATACCGCGCACACCATCACGATGGCCAGGATGGCGCGCTCGGCGCCGATCATGCGCAGCACGGCCTGCACGATGGCGCGCGAAAAGCCGGATAGTTCGATCAGCTTGCCGAACACCGCGCCCAACAGGAACACGGGGAAATACAGCTTGGCAAAGCCCGCCATGCGCTCCATGAAGATGCCCGAAAACACGGGAGCCAGCGCCGACGGATCCGTCAGCAACACCGCGCCCATGGCTGCAATCGGCGCACACAGGATGACGCTATAACCTCGATACGCCGCCAGCATCAAAAACGCCAGCGCCGCCACCACGATAAACAATCCGGTCATTCACGGCTCCAGGAATGAAGAGATAAGGGGTGCAGGGGGCTACACCTTACCTGATCATGCGGGCCGGGCCGGCAAGGGGCGGGGCGTGGACTGAGTTGACGCGGCGCGGCTCGGTTCAAGCGCGCACCATTGCACGGGCCTGGTGGGCGATGTTCAGGTCGACCCCGCCATCAGCGCCGCCGCCTTGCGGGCCAGCCGCGCCACGCCGAAGCTGGTGGCAAGCTCGTGTCCTTCCAGGTCGGCAAGCGCTATCCAGCGCGCCTCGCGCGCGTCGTCGCCGGCTACCGGCTCGCCGGATTGCCAGCGGCACAGCATGGCGATCAAGATGAAATGACGGCGCAGCGCGCCGGTGTCGTCGCGGTCGAAGACGTCCACCGCGTCGAACACATGCAGGGGCTCGGCCACGACGCCGGTCTCTTCCAGCAATTCGCGCGCGGTCGCGGCTTCGATGGGTTCACCGGCGTTGATCTTGCCGCCCGGAAAGGCCCAGCAGTTTTCATCGGGCGGGTTCGCGCGGCGCACCAGCAGCACGTGGCTGTCGCGGATGACGGCGGCGATGGTGGCGGCAATGGGGGCGGTCATGCGGCAATCTCCTGGGGGTGGCGCTCATCCTAACGTATCCGGCGAGGCCACCCCCAAGGCGCTTACTTCTTCACCAGCGGGCAGGTGGATTTGGACAAGGGCATGAAGGCCTGGTCGCCCGGCAGGGTGGCGACCAGCTTGTAGTAGTCCCACGGCCGCTTGGACTCCGAAGGCTGCTTGACCTCGAACAGGTACATGTCGTGCACCATGCGGCCGTCTTCGCGGATGCGACCGTTGGTGGCGAAGAAGTCGTTGATGGGCATGGACTTCATCTGCTTCATCACGGCGTCGGGCGCATCGGTGCCGGCCGCCTGCACCGCCTTCAGGTAGTGCATCACTGACGAATAGGTGCCCGCCTGGCTCATGTTGGGCATTTTCTTCAGCTTGTCGTAGTAGCGCTGCGACCAGGCGCGTGTCTGGTCGTTCATGTCCCAATAGAACGCTTCGGTCAGGGTCAGGCCGGCCGCGGCTTCCAGGCCGATGGCGTGGATGTCATTGATGTACAAGAGCAAGCCGGCCATCTTCTGGCCGCCCTGCGTCAGGCCGAATTCGCGGGCCGCCTTGATGGCGTTGACCGTGTCGCCGCCCGCGTTGGCCAGGCCCACCACCTGCGCCTTGCTGGCCTGGGCCTGCAGCAAGTAGGACGCGAAGTCGCTGGACCCCAAGGGGTGGCGAGAGGCGCCCAGCACCGTGCCGCCGTTGGCCTTGACCACGTCGGTGGCGGACGCTTGCAGCGTGTGGCCAAACGCGTAGTCGGCCGTCAGGAAGTACCAGGTCTTGCCGCCCTTTTCGACGTTGGCGCGCGCCGTGGTGTTGGCCAGCGACCAGGTGTCGTAGGTGTAGTGCACGGAATAGGGCGAGCACAGATCGTTGGTGATGCGCTCGGTGCCGGGGCCGCTGAACACCACGATCTTCTTCTTTTCACGGGCCACTTCCAGCACGGCCAGCGCGGGCGCGGAACCCGCCACGTCCATGATGGCGTCCACCTTCTGCGTGTCGTACCACTCGCGTGCTTTCGCGGCGGCGATGTCGGCCTTGTTCTGGTGGTCTACCACCATCATGTCGATCTTCTTGCCCAGCACCGTGCCGCCGAAATCGGCGATGGCCATCTCGGCCGCGGTGGCGCTGCCCTTGCCGGTCACGTCGGCGTAGACGCCGCTCATGTCCAGGATCAGGCCCAGCCGGACGACGTCGTCAGAGATGGCGGCGGGCTGCTGCGCCCAGGCGGGGGTGGCCGCTGCCGCCAACAGGGCGGACGCGGCGAATAGACGGGTGATCGTGCTGCGGCATTGCATGGAAATCCGGGGCGTGTTGGCGTAAGCCATGGTTTGTCTCCTCTTGTGCCGGATCGGTCTGGAACCTGCTGGCGCTTCAATGGCGCTCTGGTGTCTTGGGGCGGGCGGCGAAAGTGGGCGTGGTGGTGGGATGGGCTCCTTGGTTGGATAAGAAAGGCGGAATCAGCGTTGCGCCAGCAGGTCGAATTCCATCCGCACTTTGCGAAACGGAAACTCCAGCCGCGCGAAATACACCACGCGGCCGTCGATGCAGGCATAGCGGCGCAGCTCGGCCACGGGCGACGACACGGGAATCTGCAAGGACTCGGCCGATTCCTGGCCGGCTTCGATTACGTTCAGCACCTGGCGCGCTTCGCTGATGCGGGTGCCGTAGAACTGGTCCAGCACGGGCGCCACGGTGCTTTTCTGGATGCGGGTGCGATGCTTGCGGAACAGCCCGCTTTCCAGAAACACTTCGCTGTAGCAGAAGGGGCCGGCGTCGGTGGTGTGCACGCGCCGCAGGTATTGGAACAGCCCGCCGCGATCCGCCTCGCAAGGCATGCCCAGCGTGTCGGGCAATGGGGAGTCGGCGCTGGATTCCACCAAGGACACCGTGCCCAGTTGATTGCTCAGTTCCACGGTTTCGGCCCAGGTCTTGGGGATCAGCAGCGTGGGGGTTTCCGGCAGTTCCGCATTCACGAACGTGCCCGACCCGCGCGAGCGCCGGATCAGGCCGTCCTGTTCCAACAGGCCGAACGCTTGGCGTATGGTGGCCCGCGAAATGCCATAGGTTTCCATCAGCGACTCAAGCGGCGGGATCTGTTGCCCCGGCCGCCACGTGCGGTTCTGGATATGGCTGCGGAACAGCGCCGCCGCTTGCAGGTAAAGCGGCTGGGGGCTGCGCGAGAAAAGCTTGCGGGCGGGCATGGGTCAGGGCGTGGGTGGCAAAGAAGGATCCGAGAGCATAGCCTCAGCCATGTCGCGCAGCCGGTGTTTCTGGATCTTGACCGAATTGGCGCTTTCCAC
Source organism: Achromobacter spanius (assembly GCF_003994415.1). Classification (NCBI taxonomy): domain Bacteria; kingdom Pseudomonadati; phylum Pseudomonadota; class Betaproteobacteria; order Burkholderiales; family Alcaligenaceae; genus Achromobacter; species Achromobacter spanius. The sequence goes on from NZ_CP034689.1 coordinate 2,502,978, forward strand.
CGACGGAAAGGCCTCCAGCACGGTAAAGCCCACCGGGGCCTTGAAGCCGGCCATGGCGGCCTTGCAGGCGGCGGTCCAGCCGGTGGGGTCGGCTTGGGCGCCCTCATTCAACAGCACGAAGGCGTAGGGCACGATCTTGCCGTGGCGCGTGGCGCCCACCACCTGGCAGGCGCGCACGCCGGGCAGGGTTTCAACCACCTGTTCGATTTCCACGGGGTTCACCAGAAAGCCCGACAGGCGCAGGGAATCTCCCATGCGGGTCTGGAACACGAACTGCCGCTCGGTCAGCGTGTAGCCCAGGTCGCCCGTCTTGAAATAGCCGTCATTGGTGACGGCGTTGCGCGTGGCCTCGGGGTTGTCCAGATAGCCTTGCATCAGGCTGGGCGACAGGATTTCAATTTCGCCCGATTGGCCGTGCCGCAGCACCTGGCCGGATTCCGGGTCGCGGGCGCGGACACGCGCCTGGGGGTAGATCAGCGTGCCGCCGGGTTGGTGGCGGGCGGACACGTCGCCCTCGGCCGGGTCGCGGGGCTGGCCCGCCACCAGCGCGATCAATTCGCTGGAGCCGTACAGGCCGGTCAGCGGCACGCCGGCTTCGCGCGCCAGGTCCAGCATGTTGTCCAGTGCCGGCGTGAAGCTGGCAAAGCCGAACAGCCGGGCGGAGGCGAAGGCGTTGCGGGGCGCTGCCTGCATCATGCCCACTAGCGCTTCGTTGTTGGCATAGGTGTGGGTGACCCGGTAACGCGCCACCGCGTCGGCCGATTCGGCGGCGTTGAACACCGGCGCGCAGACCACGGGCACGCCTTGCGCCAGGCCGCCCGCCAGCGTCGCAAAGCCGAACGCCCCGCAGAACGGCGCGCTGGCCAGCACGCAGCTGTTGTCGTCATAGCCGAAAGCCTGTGCCACCGTGGCGCCGTGGCGCAGCAGCGTTTGTTGATCGTGCAGCACGAACTTGGGCTTGGACGTGGTGCCCGACGTGGTGAAACACAGCACCCCGGCATTGCCTTGCGCGGCGGGCGGCGGCTCTTGGCCTGCCATCAGGTCGGCGTAGCGATGGGTTGGTTTGCCGGGGATGAATGCGGCGGGCGGCGTGGCGGCCTCATTCAAGGTGGCGTCGGTCGGATCTGGCGTGGAAACGGCGATCACGCCTTGCAGGCGCGCCAGCTCCGACGGCGGAACACCCGCCAGGATGCCCGCGAAGTCGATGCCCTTGAAGCCCGGCCAGAACACCAGCCAGTCGGCTTGGCCACGCCCCAGGATGTCGGCCACTTCCAGGGCGCGAAAGCGCGTGTTGACGGCCAGCACCAGCGCGCCCAGATGCGCGCAGGCCAGGAAAGATTCCACCCAGGCGGCGCAGTTGGGCAACCAGACCGCCACGCGGTGGCCGGGGCGCACGCCGATGCGCGCCAGTCCCGCGGCCAGGGCGCGGCTCTGGCCGCGCAACTGCGCGGCGCTGATCCGCTGGTCTTGATCGATCAACAGGGTCGCATCGGGGCGGCGGGCGGCCAGCGCGTCCAGGTGCTCGGCGAAGGTCGAGTACGGCTGCGTCATGGTTTACACCGTGGCGATGGGCGTCACGGGCGAACCCACCGCGCCGGGCATGCGCAAGGGCGGGGCGGTCAACAGGAAGCGGTTGCGTCCGTTGGCGTGCAGCCAGTCGGCCAGGTCCTTCAAATACCACAGCTCTGCCAGCGGCACGCCCAGCTTGAACAGGCAGTGGTGGTGCAGCGGCAGGATGGAATGGCCGGGGCCGGAGGTGCGCGCCGGGTAGGATTCCACCGCGTAGTTGTCGGCGCAGATGGCGGCCACGCCGCTGGCGGATATCCAGTCCAGCAGCGCACTATCCGCGCCGTCCAGCACCGCGCCGGTCTGCTCCAGCGCGTGCGGGTCCGGCTGCCCGTTCATTTCAACCACGCGCTCGGCAAAACCGGTGCGCAACACCAGCATGTCGCCGCTTTCCACCACCACGTTCTGCTCCCGCATGGCGGCTTGCAATTGTTCGTGTCCCACCAGCGTGCGGCCCGGGCCGAAGGCACGCGCCAGGTCCACCAGCACGCCGCGCCCCTGCATGCCCTTTTCGGCATAGCGGCTGACGCTGAGCTTGCGCGCATATGAGCCGCCGGGCGGGCAGCAGGCCTCTGGCGCGGTGTCGGGGTCGGCGCCGCCAAACACGTCCACCCCGGCGGCGTAACCGTTGTAATACACGCGGCGGGCCTCGCCGTCGCCCTGGATGTCGAACAGCGCGCCCACGTGGCACAGGCCGTCCCACTGCGTGGAATACTGCATCGACAGCGTCACCTGGTCGTCGGACAGCACGTCCACGGCCTCGGGCTGCACTTGCGACATCGCAAAGTTCAGGTACGGCGTGCCCTCGCGGAAAGTGGGCTTGAGCGTGGGGGCGTGGCGGCGGGGGTTGAGCACGTTGCCGCCCGGCAGGTCCAGCGGCAGCGACAGGCAGAACACCTTGCCCGCGCGCACTTCGCGCACCGCCTGCAACACTTTCTCTTCGGTCAGCAGGTTCAGCCGGCCCAGCTCGTCGTCGGGCCCGAAGTCGCCCCAGGTGGATCCTTCGGGGCGTTGCGTCCAGCGTTTCATTTGCTTGTCTCCTATCCGATTTCTGTGTTTTTATAACTATAGTACGTATTTACGTACTTTGAGCAGTGATCCATTTCAAGAAGAAATCCGCATGCAGCGGATTCAACAGGAGACAAGTTCATGACCTCATCCGTACCCCCGCGCGCCGTGCGGCGCAGGCTGGCGCTGGCCGCCCTGGCCCTGCTGGCGTTGCCCGTGGCGCATGCCGCGGGCTATCCCGACCACCCTGTCACGGTGGTGGTGCCGTACCCGCCGGGCGGCGGCGCCGACATGTTCGGCCGCGCCATCGCCAACGCGCTGCAACCCGGCCTGAAGCAGACGGTGCTGGTTGAAAACAAGCCCGGCGCGGGCGGCAATATCGGCATGGCTTACGTGGCCCGCGCCAAGGCCGACGGCTACACGCTGGGCCTGGGCACGATCGGCACGCAGACCATCAACCAGTTCCTGTACAGCAACATGGCGTTCGACCCCGAAAAAGACCTGGTGCCGATCGCGCTGGTGTCCACCACGCCGAACGTTATCGCCGTCAGCGCAAAGTCGCCCTACAAGACGGTGGCCGACATCATCAAGGCGGCCAAGCAGTCGCCCGACAAGAAGCTGACCTACGCATCGCCGGGCATCGGGTCGTCGGTGCACCTGACGGGCGCGTACTTTGAGTCGATGGCGGGGGTGACGATGCTGCATGTGCCGTTCAAGGGCACGTCCGCGTCCTTGCCCGCCGTGGCGGGCGGACAGGTGGACCTGTTGTTCGACAATCTGCCCGGCTCGCTGGCGCAGATCAAGGACGGCGGCCTGGTGCGGGGCGTGGCCGTCACCTCAGTGCAGCGCGACCCCTCCGTGCCTGACTTGCCTACCGTTGCCGAATCCGGCTTGCCGGGGTTTGACGTGACGGCCTGGTTTGCGTTGTACGCGCCGCGCGGCACACCGGCGCCCGTGGTCAAGCAATTGATCGACGCGGCCCGCAGCGGACTGCAAGACGCCGCCCTGGCCAAGAATTTCGCCACCATGGGCGCCAAGCCCGGCACGCTGTTTGGCGATGACCTGGCCGCCTTCGAACGCAACGAGCGCAAGAAGTGGGGCGGGCTCATCAAAGAACAGGGGATCACCGCAAAATGAACACGCCCATCGCACTTGTCACCGGCGGCAGCCGGGGCATCGGCCGCGCCATCGTGGCCCGCCTGATCCAGGACGGCTACCAGGTGGTGAATTTCAGCCGTCGGCCGCCCGATGCCCTGCTGCCGGGCGAGACATTTCGCTCGGTTGACCTGGGCGATGCGGCAGCCACCCGCGAGGCCGCGCGCGAACTGGCGGCCGAGCGGCCTGTGCTGCATCTGGTGAACAACGCCGGCATGATCCAGGTGGCCAACATCGAGGACGTGACCGAGGCCGAGTTGCAGCGCACGCTGGCCTTGAACCTGACCGCGCCCGTGTTGTTGTTGCAGGCGCTGTTGCCCGGCATGCGCGAGGCGCAGTACGGGCGCGTCGTCAATATTGGCAGCCGCGCCGCGCTGGGCAAGGGTGGGCGCACGGTCTACGGCGCGTCCAAGGCCGGCCTGGCCGGCATGACGCGCACCTGGGCGCTGGAACTGGCAGCCGACGGCATTACCGTCAACACCGTGGCGCCGGGCCCGATCGCCACCGAACTGTTCAATCAGTCCAACCCACCGGGCCAGCCCAAGACCCTGGCGCTGGAAGCGTCCATTCCGGTGCGCCGGGTGGGGCAGCCGGAAGAGGTGGCGCACAGCGTGGCCATGTTCCTGGACAGGCAGGCGGGCTTCATCACCGGGCAACTGCTGTATGTATGCGGGGGCATGTCGGTGGGGTTGGCGGGGTAGCGCCTTACCGTCGCGGGTCTTCGCCGCTCCGGCGTCCAGTGGCGGTAGCCGCTTATTGTGGCTTCCATTCGCGTCCGTCCGTGGACCGGAAGCGGCCGCCGGTGGCGCAGCATCCGCCCGCGCCCATCGCCATTTCGCCGATGATGGCTTCCACCGTGTTGCCTTCGCGGCTTAAGGACTGGCGTTGGCAGGACATGAATGACGGGTAGAACTCGGGTTCCAGCACCTTCGTCCAGCGGCGGGCGCCGGCTGACGTGGAATCGGGATCGGCCTCGTTCAGGTAGACCTCGCAATCGTGGACGATCAAGTGCACCTGTTGGCCGTTCAACTCGCCCTTGAATTCCCGGTGGGGCGCCAGGTCCTTGAACAAGCGTTGTTCCAAGGTCAGCTTGGGCGAGTCGTCAGGCTTGTCGCAGCCCGCCAGCAGCGGCAGGGCCAGCAAGGCAAAGGCGGCAAGGGCGCGGCGCGCGGTCTTGCGGTGGACAGCCGGTGTCGTCATGGAGCGGGCCTGTTGTGCATCGGGCCCACATGTTGTAGGACCATTTTTTTCGACATCTTACCGGCGGCTTGCAAGGCGCTGGCGCGTTCCTGCCGCAGCCGTCGCAGCACTTCGGTGGGCGCCACGCCGAAGTGCGCCGCGAACTTACGTTGGAAGGTGCGGCGCGACATATGACAGGCATCGGCCATGTCATCCACCGACCAGCGGGCCGACAGCTTTGCTTCAATCTTTTCGACCAGATCCCGGAACGGTGCCGCCACGCGGTCTTGCAAGCGCAACGTCTGGCTGTACTGGCGCTGGTCGCCATCGCGCCGCATGAAGACGACCAGCCGGCGCGCCACCTGTTGCGACAGCGCGGCGCCCACGTCGCGTTCGATCAGCGCCAAGGCCAGGTCGATGCCGGCCGTGACGCCCGCCGACGTCCAGTACTTGCCGCTTTCGATGAAGATGCGGTCGTCTTGCACGCGCAGCGCGGGGTGCATCTGCCGCAGCCGGTCGGCGGACCGCCAATGCGTGGTGACGGCGCGGCCATCCAGCAGGCCGGCCGCGGCCAGCACGAAGGCGCCGGTACACACGCTGCACGTGCGCGGCGCGCCAGCGTTGCGGCGGCGCAACCAGGCCATCGTTTCGGGATGGGCGCTGGCGCGGTCCGCGCCCGGGCCGCCCGGTACCAGCAGCATGTCGATGGGTGCGTCGTCGTCTTGTGTGAAGGTGCGGTCCACCTGCATGCGCAGGCCCTGTTCCCAGGTGCTGACGACCGGCGTGGCGGCGATCGTGCTCAACTGGTAAAGCGGCTTTTCCGCCTCTTCGTTGGCGGAACTGAATGCCTGCCAGGGGCCGGCCAGATCCAGCGGCTGGAAGCCGTCGTACAGCATGAACACCACGCGCCGTGGCGCGGTTTGGCCGCATTCTGGCGCACTGGCGCGGGCGCGTCCGCCTATGCTGGACGCTGGCATTTCTGAGGGAGCATCGTCATGCATGTGAATTTTCTCTTGTTCGAAGGACTGACCCAGCTGGATATGACCGGACCCTACGAGGTCTTGGCGAACGTGCCGGACTTTAGCGTGGATTTTGTCGCAAAAACGCGCGATCCGGTACGGTGTGATCGCGGCTTGCAATTCGTGCCCACGCAAACCCTTGCGTCGGCAAGGCAGTGCGACCTGCTGGTGGTGCCGGGCGGGCCGGGCACGGATGACGCCATCATCGACGCGGACTGGGTGGCGTTCACGCGCACGCAGGGCCTGGCGGCGCAATACCTCTTCGGCATCTGCACGGGGTCGCTGCTGCCGGGCGCGGCGGGCCTCTTGCGCGGCAAGCGCGCGTCCAGCCACTGGCGCGCGCGCGAACTGCTGGCGCGCTTTGGCGCGATTCCCAGCGAGGAACGCCTGTGCGTGGACGGCAATACCTACACGGCCGGGGGCGTGACGTCGGGCATCGACATGGGCCTGAAAGTGGTGGCGGCGCTGTGCGGCGAAGACGTGGCCAAGCTGATCCAGTTGCAGATCGAGTACGACCCCAAGCCGCCGTTCCCGGGCGGCACGCCCGCCACGTCCGAGCCCGCCGTGGTTGAGCGTTACCTGGCCATGTCAGCGGCGCGCTTTGCACGGCGCGCCGCGCGGGTGGACCAGGCGGCCGCCAACATGCCTTAGCAAGCAAGGGCGTGGGGTGGGCTACTTGTTCAGATGGTCCAGCGGCAACGGGCTTTGCGGCTTCACCGTTTGAATGGCGAAGTTGCTGCGGATGTCTTTCACGCCGGTCAGCTTCAATAGCGTGCCCAGCAAAAAGCGCTCGTAGCCGCGCAGGTCCGGCACCACCACTTGCAGCAGGAAGTCGGACTCGCCCGACACCAGATGCGCCGCAATGACTTCGGGCAGGGCGCTGACCTCTTTGCGGAATTGCTCGGCGTCGCGCTCGTGGTGCCGTTCCACCTTCACGCCGACGAACACGGTCAGGCCCAGACCCACTTCGTCCGGCGCCAACCGCGCTTCGTATCCCTGGATCACGCCCGCGTCTTCCAGCATGCGCACCCGCCGCAGGCACGGCGACGGCGACAAGCCAATCTGCTCGGCCAGCTCTACATTGCTCAGGCGGCCGTTCTGCTGCAAGGCTTCAAGAATACGGCGGTCATACGCGTCCAGTTCGTGTTTTGGCATGAAATTATGAAAAGCTCTATTGGCATGGCGAAACGTGCCAATCATCATAATTTCATTGGCATGAATTGCAAGCACATGCCAGCCCGATTTACCTAGAATGAGCGCCTTGAAAGCAATGCATGGGAGCGCGGATATGGCCGATATGGCTTTGTTTCTTGGGGCCTTGTTGGTTGTGTATGTGGTGCCAGGCCCGGACATGATCCTGTTGTTGGAAACGGGTGTGCTGCGCGGACGCGGGCAAGCGCTGGCGGTCGCGGTGGGGCTGGCCATCGCGCGCGCCGCGCATGTGACCTTGGCCGCGCTGGGCCTGGCGGCGTTGTTCAAGACCCATCCCTGGGCGTTCGACGCCGCCCGCACGGTGGGCGGCTGCTATCTCGTGTGGCTGGGCGTAAAGCTGTTGCGCGCGAAGCCGGTCGTGCTTGACGCCATGGGCCAGCAAGCGGTGCGCGGCCAGGGGCTGGGAGCGGCGTTGCTCAGCGGCGTGCTGACCAACGTGCTCAACCCGAAGGCTTTGCTGTTTTGCTCGGTGCTGCTGCCGCAATTCGTGTCGCCCGCGCACGGATCGATCGGACAACAGTTTGCGGTGCTGGGCGTCATTCTTGTCAGCTTGGGGCTGACGTTCGACGTGATCTGCGCGCTGGCGGGCGGGGCGGTGGGGCGCTGGATGTCTGCCAGCCCCCGTGCCCAGAAGGTGCAAAGCGTGATCTTTGGCACCGCGCTGATCGGCTTCGGCTTGCGCCTGACCTTCGCGCAGCGCCCGGCGTAATGCCTGGGTTGCCGGGCGCTGCCCGCTGAACCTTATTTGCCGAAAGCGAACTCAGCGGCGTCCACATCGTTGTTGTCCGCCTGGTCCTTGACGGGCGGGGGCGTGGCGCCGTCTTGCAGCATTTCGGCGGCCGTCAGGCCCTTGGTCAGTTCCAGGGCCTGGCGTTCGAACAGGCGCCGATACAGGCCGCCCTGCAAGCGGATCAACTGATCATGGCTGCCTTCTTCGATGATGCGGCCGCGGTCCATCACCAGCAGACGGTCCAGCGCGCGCACGGTCGACAGGCGGTGCGCCACCACCAGCGTGGTGCGGCCCACCATCAGGCGGTCCATGGCCTGCTGGATCAGCACTTCGCTTTCGCTGTCCAGGCTCGAGGTGGCTTCGTCCAGGATCAGAATGGGCGAGTCCGCCAGGAACGCGCGCGCAATCGCCACGCGCTGGCGTTCGCCGCCCGACAGCTTGATGCCGCGTTCGCCCACCAACGTGTCGTAGCCCTTGGGCAGCGTCATGATGAAGTCATGCGCGCTGGCCTGTCGGGCCGCCTGCTCGATCTCGGCCTGGGACGCGCCGGGCCGGGCATAGGCGATGTTCTCCGCCAGCGTGCGGTGAAACAGCACCGGGTCCTGCTGCACGATCGCGATCTGGCTGCGCAACGACGCCTGCTTCACCTGGGCGATGTCTTGCCCGTCGATGGTGATGCGGCCGTCGTTCACGTCGTACAGGCGCTGGATCAGCTTGATGAACGTGGTCTTGCCCGAGCCCGAATGGCCCACCAGGCCGACGCGTTCCCCGGGCGCGATGCGCGCCGAGAAGTTCCGATACAGCGCCGTGTTGTGCGCGCCATAGCGGAAGGTCACGTCTTCAAAGCGGATTTCACCTTCGCGAATGTCAATGGCGCGCGCGCCCGGACGGTCGGCCACGCCCAGCGGCTGGCGCCCCATCGCCACCAGTTCTTCCATGTCGTTGACCGAGCGTTGCAGGTTGCGGATATGCATGCCCACGTCGCGCAGATAGCCCTGCAACACGAAGAACATCGTCAAGGTGAAGGTGATGTCGCCCACGGTGGCCTGGTTGCGCGACCACAGCAGCAAGGACGCGCCCAGGATGGCGGCCTGCATCGCCACCAGCATCGCGCCCTGGATGCCGCCGTTCAGCGTGCCGCGCACCCAGGTGCGGCGCGTGCGGTGGCGCCACTTGTTCACCACGCGATCCAGCCGCGCTTCTTCGCGCGCTTCCGCACCAAAGGCCTTGACCACCGCGTTGCAACTGACGGCGTCGGCCAGCGCGCCGCCCATGCGCGTGTCCCAGGCGTTGCCCAGGCGCGCGGCCGGCGCCACATAACCCAGCGACAGCGCGGCGGTGACGGCGATGTACAGCACCGAACCCAGGCCCACCACCAGCCCCATCAAGGGCCAGTGCGCGCCCAGCAGGGCCGTTGCGCCCACCAGCATCACCACGGACGGCAACAGCGCGATCAGCAGCGTGTCGTTCAGGATGTCCACGGCCCACATGCCGCGCGTGATCTTGCGCACGGTGGAACCCGCGAAGCTGTTGGCATGCCAGTCGGTGGAAAAGCGCTGCACGCGGTAGAAGGCGTTCGACACGATTCCGTTCATCATCTTCAACGTGAACGTGATGATGTTCTGGAACACCGCCTGGCGCAGCAGCGTGCCGCCCACGCCCAGCGCCACCAGCAGCCAGAAGGCCGTGATGGCGGCGTTCCAGGCCAGCGCGTCGCCGCTCGAGCCCGACGCCACGGCGTCAACCAGGCGGCCGGCATACATCGGCGTCAGGATATCGGCCACGGCCGACAGCAGGGCCAGCAACACAATGACCAGGGTGCGCCAGGGCTGCAAGGCCCAATGCTTGAAGGTAAAGCCCAGGACGTCCTTGAAGGCCTGTCCTCGAAAGTCGATTTTTTTTCTAGCCATAACAATGGCCTGGCGGCACAAGACACGCCAGGATGTCCTTGTGAGGAAAGAGGGATAACAAGCCGGATGCGCGAGGCATCGGCAACTGCGTTTACGGGTGTTGAGCGAGCGCGGTGGACCAGTCGCTAGGTAACGGGCTAGCGATGGATCCGCGCGGGCGACGACTTAATGGCGTCGCGGGGATACGCGCGGGACGGCGGTGAGCATGGGGCAAAACGTCATGCGGCCTCCCTGGCGGTAAGTGAAGTGGGTGAAAAAGAAAAGGGGCAAAGGCCCGAATTGCTGATTCTATATAGATGATGTAAGGGAATCAACGGGGTGAATTGTGTGGGTATTGCCGCTGTGGGTTTTTTTCAACGGCCGGGGCCGTGGGGCTTGAAGGCGGCGAACCCCGCCCAACATTGCTGCGTGAATTCGTACAGCGCATCTTGCGCCGCCAAGGGCGTGCGCCCGGCCAGGCGCGCCAGCACGTAATGGCCCTGACGCTGGCGATCAGGCGGCAGCGGCACTTCCACCAGTCGCCCCGCCTCTTGTTCGCGCCGCGTCACGCAGATCACGCCCAGCAGCAGCGTGTCGGTATGCAGCGCCAGGTCGGCCAGCGCATCCAGGTTTTCGCAACGCAGCGTCACCATCTGCTCGGGCGCGCCGCCCGGCCCCAAGGTGTCGGCAAGCCGCAGCGATACCTCTGGGCTTAGCGTGCTGGAGGCCACCGGATATTGCCGCACCTGTTCGATGCCCACGCGCTTGTGCGCCAGGATGGGGTGCCCCTTGCGGCAGACCATGCCTGCGCGCAGCGGCGCCAGCGGACGGGTGTCGATATCGGCGGCGTCGTACAGCATGCGCGCATCGCACACCATGGCATCGATGCGTTCGGCGCGCAGCATGTCGAGCAGCGCCGCCGTGCTGCCGAGTTCGACGCCCACGCGCACCTGGGGCCGGTGGGCGGCCATGTGCGCCAGAAAGGGCGACAGCAGCAACGATGCCGGGGCGGGGCTCAGGCCGATGGTGAGCGAGCCGGCATCGCCGCCGTGCAACGCCTTCAGTTCGCGTTGCAGCTCGGCTTCTTCAAAGCGCATGCGGCGCGCGCGCTCGGCCACGCAAGCGCCATAAGGCGTCAGGCGGACCCGGCGCGTGCCGCGATCCAGCAGCGGCAGGCCCAGCTCGGTTTCCAGCGCCTGGATGCTGCGGCTAAGCGCGGGTTGGGACAGGTTCACCTTTTCCGCCGCCAGCGAAAAAGTGCCGTGTTCCACCACTGCCAGCAAGTGTTTGAGCTTTTGAAAGTCCATGAGTTTTGCGCATTGAATCCATGACATAAATGCATTGGCATTATAAGTAGCGGCTTCTTATCATGGTCCCCGGACGGTGCCCGCCAGAGGCGCCGCATCCCGCGCTGAAGGTCGCTCGCAAGCATGGCGCGGTTTATCAATTTGGAGACAGATTCAATGAAGCAGCATTTGTTGTCGGCCGCCATCCTGGCAGCCTGCGCCGGCGTGGGCGCAGCCCCCGCGCAAGCGCAATCCCAGCCGCAATCCCAGACCCAGTCGTCGTTCACGGCTGACGCTCAGCGCCCCGCCGCCAGGCAGGTCACCATCCGCCGCGACGGCTACGGCATGCCCCACGTCTACGCCAACACGGTGTACGGCATCTTCTACGGCTACGGCTACGCGGTGGCGCAAGACCGCCTGTTCCAGATGGAGATGGCGCGTCGCAGCACGCAGGGCCTGGTGGCCGAAGTGCTGGGCGACAAAATGGTGGCCTTCGACAAATCGATACGCGGCAATTTTTCGCCCGAGCGTATCCAGCGCCAACTGGCGGCGCTGCCCGCGTCCGAACGCCAGATTCTGGACGGCTACGCCGCCGGCATGAATGCATGGATCGCGCGGGTGCGCGCCGAACCCGGCACGCTGATGCCCAAGGAATTCAACGACCTGCAATTCCAGCCGTCCGACTGGACGCCCTATGACGTGGCGATGGTGTTCGTGGGCACCATGGCCAACCGGTTTTCGGACGCCATTAGCGAAATCGACAACCTGGCGCTGCTGACCGCGCTACGCGACAAGCACGGCGAGGCGCGCGCCATGCAGATCTTCAACCAATTGCGCTGGATGACCGACAGCCGCGCGCCGACCACGGTGCCGGAAGAAGAGGGGGTTTATCAGCCCGCCACCTATCAGCCCACCGCGCCTGCGCCCGCCAAGCTGTCCTACGCCTTGCCGCGCTACGACGGCACGCCGCCCATGCTGGAGCGCGTGGCGCGCGACCCGCAAACGCGCGGCGTGCTGCAAGACGCGCCCGCCGACGCGCCCGCCCGCCTGCTGGCGCAGTTTGCGCAAACCGGCCAACCCGGCATCGCCGGCTTTCCCACCACCAGCAATATGTGGATCGTGGGCCGCGAGCACGCCAAGGACGCGCGTTCCATCTTGTTGAACGGCCCGCAGTTCGGCTGGTGGAACCCCGCCTACACCTACGGCATCGGCCTGCACGGCGCGGGCTACGACGTGGTGGGCAACACCCCGTTCGCCTACCCCAGCATTCTGTTTGGCCACAACGCGCACGTCACCTGGGGCTCCACGGCGGGCTTTGGCGACGACGTGGACATCTACGCCGAAAAGCTCGACCCCGCCGACCGCACCCGCTATTTCCACAATGGCGAATGGAAGACGATGGAAAAGCGCACCGAGCTTATCCAGGTCAAGGACGGCAAGCCAGTGCTGATGGACGTGTACCGCACGGTGCATGGCATCGTGACCAAGTTCGACGACAAGCAGCATGTGGCCTACGCCAAGGCGCGCGCCTGGGAAGGCTATGAACTGCAATCGCTGATGGCCTGGACGCACAAGACGCAGGCGCGCAATTGGGACCAGTGGAAGCAGCAGGCCGCGCGCCATGCGCTGACCATCAACTGGTACTACGCCGACGACCGCGGCAACATCGGCTACGCCCACACGGGCTTTTATCCCAAGCGCAAACCCGGCCATGACCCGCGCCTGCCCGTGCCCGGCACCGGTGAAATGGACTGGGACGGCATGCTGCCGTTCGCCACCAACCCGCAGGTCTACAACCCGCGCCAGGGCTACATCGCCAACTGGAACAACCAGCCCATGCGCGGCTATCCGTCCACCGACCTGTTCGCCATCGTGTGGGGCCAGGCCGACCGCTACGCCGAAATCGAAACGCGCATGAAGGCCATGACGGCCGATGGCGGCAAGGTCAGCGCGCAGCAAATGTGGGACTTGATCCGCACCACCAGCTACGCCGACGTCAACCGCCGCCACTTCCTGCCGTTCCTGCAACGCGCCGTGGCCGGCCTGCCGGCTGACGACGCCCGCGCGCGGCTGGTGGCGAACTTGTCCACCTGGGACGGCATGGGCACCAGCGACAAGCAGCCCGGCTACTACGACAACGCCGGGTCCGCCGTGATGGATGCCTGGCTACGCGCGATGCTGCGCGCCACGCTGGCCGACGAGATGCCCGCCGACTTCTTCAAGTGGTACAGCGCCACGGGCTATCCCACCCCGGCCGCGCCGGCCACCGGTTCGCTCAACCTGACCGTGGGCGTGAAGGTCTTGTTCAACGCGCTGGGCGGTCCCAACGCCGGCGTGCCCCAGCCCTATGACTTCTTCAACGGCAAGCGCCCCGAAGCGGTCAGTCTGGCCGCGCTGGACGAGGCCCTGGCCGCCTTGCAAAAAGCGTATGGCCAAGACCCGGCCGCGTGGCGCATCCCCGCGCCGCCCATGGTGTTTGCGCCGAAGAACTTCCTGGGCGTGCCGCAGGCGGACGACAAGGCGGTGCTGAGCTTTTCGGCCACCCAAAACCGGGGCACCGAAAACAATATGACGGTGTTCGACGGCAAGGGCGTGCGCGCGGTGGATGTGGTGGCGCCGGGGCAGAGCGGTTTCGTGGCGCCGGACGGCACGCCGTCCGTCCACACCCGCGACCAGTTCGACTTGTACAACCACTTTGGCAGCAAGCGGGTCTGGTTCACGGATGCGGAGGTGCGCGCCAACGCTACGTCGGTAGAGACGTTGCGCTACTGACCGTGTAGCCGCCCTGGTGGCTGGCCAGGCGCGCATAGGCCCCTTGCTTGCGCAGCAATTGGTCATGCGTGCCGGCCTCGGCCAGCGTGCCCCGATCCAGCACCAGGATCAGGTCCGCATTTCGAATGGTGGACAGCCGGTGCGCAATCACCAGGGTGGTGCGGTGCTGCATCAGCGCGTCCAGCGCCGCCCGCACCTGCATTTCCGACAAGGTGTCCAGGTGCGAGGTGGCCTCGTCCAGGATCAGCACCGGCGCGTTCTTCAAAAAGGCCCGCGCAATCGAGATGCGCTGGCGCTGCCCGCCCGACAACTGCATGCCGCGTTCGCCTACCTTGGTGGCCAGCCCATCGGGCAGTTGCTGCACGAATGCCGTCAGCGCCGCCTGGTTCAGCGCGCGCGCCAGTTCCTCGGGCGTGGCCTCGGGGCGCGCCAGCCGGATGTTGCCCTCCAGCGTGTCGTTGAACAGGTAGGTGTCTTGCGTGACCAGGGCCACGCGTTCGCGCAAGCCGTCCAGTTGCAGTTGGCGCACGTCCAGACCGTCCAGCTTGACCGCGCCTTGGCGCGGGTCCCAGAAGCGCAACAACAGGCTGGCCACGGTGCTCTTGCCGGCGCCCGAGGCGCCCACGATGGCCACCGTGGCCCCGGCCGGCGCCTTGAAACTCAAGTCCTTCAGCGTGTCTTCCTGTTTGCCGGGGTAGGCGAAGCTGACGCGCTCAAACGCCAAGGACAAGCCATGCGTGGCGACCGGCGGCGCCAGCGGACCATCGGTGACGGGTTCGGGCTCGTTGCTGACCACATGCAGGCGGCGCGTGGCGGCGATGGTGTCGGCCAACTGGCGGCTGACCTGCGAAATCTCGGACACCGGCAGAAAGGTCGCCATCGCAATTAACACCAGCAAGGGCAGCATGCTGGCCGACAGCGCGCCCGCCGATACCTGCAAGGCGCCCACGACCGCCACGGCCAGGCCGCCCAAGCCCATGGCTACTTCAAACCAGGCCGTTTGCTTGGAGAGATCGCGCAGGATGTCCAGGCGGCGAATACGGTAGTGGTCAGCCACTTTCAGGAACTGGCCTCGGCGGCGGTCGGTGGCCTGGAAGGCGGTCAGGTCGGCCAGGCCCTGGATGGTGTCGGTGGTGTGCGCGCTCATTTCGCCCAGCGCCTGCCGGGCCTTGTCGCCCAGCGAGTCGATATGGCGGCGGCCACGCACGGGCGACACCAGCGCATAGGCCAGGAAGGGCAGCAGCGCCAGGGCCACCGGCCAGCTATACACGCCCAAGAATCCCAGCACCGACAGCGGCACCAGCACCGACACGATGGCGGGGGCGATGGTGTGCGCGTAGAAATATTCGACCATCTCGATGTCTTGCGTGGCCAGCGCAACCAGATCACCCGAGCGGCGCTGCAACAGGTAGGCGGGAGCCAGCCGCTCCAGCTTGTCGAACAGCTTCACCCGCATGTCGGCCAGCAACTGATAGGCCATCGCATGCGCCAGCCACGATTCCAGCCAATGGAACAAGGCGGCCAACGGCGCGCAGATCAAGAGGCCGACGATCAGGCCGGAAACCTCGCGCCCGTCGCGGATGGCGGCCACGATCAGCGCGCTGAACACGCCCACGCCGATGAAGGCGGCCACCCGCGCAACGCCCAGCAGGATGGTGGCGGTCAGCGTGCCGCGCCACGGTTTGACCACGGACAGCAAGGTGCCCAGCGTGGCGCGCCAGCCCACCTGGTCGGCATCGGCATCCAAGGGCCGCAGGGCGGGGCCTTGCGTGCCGCCGTCGCCGCCGTCATCGTCTTCGGGCGTGGCGGCATCCAGCACCGGCGCCGACGCCAAGGCGGCCACACCGGCCGACGGGTTCTGGTGCGCTTCTGCCTGCTCGTGCATCAGCTGGTAGTACAGCCCGCGCGCCTGCATCAGTTGTGCATGCGGCCCGGCTTCCACCACGCGGCCCTGATCCAGCACCAGGCTGCGGTCGGCGCCGATGACGCTGGCCAGCCGGTGCGCCAGGATCAGCGTGGTGCGGCCGGCCATCAGGCGGTCCAGCGCTTGCTGGATCAGCGCTTCGTTTTCGGTGTCCACCGATGACAGCGCTTCGTCCAGGATCAGGATGGGTGCGTCGCGCAGCAGCGCGCGCGCGATGGCCACGCGCTGGCGTTGCCCGCCCGACAATTGCAGGCCGCGTTCGCCGATGCGGGTGGCGTAACCGTCGGGCAGGGCCATGATGAAGTCGTCGATATTCGCGGCACGGGCGGCGGCGCGCACCTGCTCGTGCGTGGCGTCCGGCCGGCCCAGCCGCAGGTTGTCGTCAATGGTGCCGTGAAACAGCGTGATGTCCTGGCTGACCAGCGCAATTTGCGACAGCAGCGTCTGCGTGTCCAGCGTGTTCACATCGTGCCCGCCCACGCGGATGACGCCCGCCTGCGGCACACATTCACGCAGCAGCAGCCGCACAATGGTGGACTTGCCCGCGCCGCTGGGGCCGACCACGCCAACGCGCTCGCCCGCCGCGATGCTGAACGCCAAGCCTTGATGCGCGCGGCGTTCGGGTGTGTAGGCAAACGCCACGTTATCGAATTCGATCGTGGGGGTTAGATGGGCAGGTGCAGTGCGCTTGCCCGGGGCCGTGGTGGGCACGGGCGTCAGCGGCTGCGCATCCATCAACGCATGGATGCTGACGGCGGCCGACTGGCCCAGCATGCCGCGGTGCAAGACCGAGCGCAGGTCGCGCAGCGGCCGGAAGATCTCGGTGCCGGCCATCAGCACGATCAGCAGCGCTTCCACGCTCATGTCGCCCGCGGCCACGCGCCAGGCGCCCAGCGTCAAGGCCAGCGCCGCGCCCAGCGCCACACCCAGGTCGCTGATGCCGCGCGTCAACAGGCTCACCGACAGCACCCAGAACGTGTTGTCCGACAGGCTGCGGGCGCGGGCCGCCAGGCGCCGGCCCCAGGCCTTGCCCTGGCCGTAAGACTTCAGCGTGGGCAGGCCTTGCACCGCGTCCAGGAAGTCTTCGCCAAAGGCATTCAGCGCCTGCGTGCGCGCCTGGCTGGCGCGGCGGTCCAGCATGTGCACCGCCATCGGGCCAAACAGCGCGAACAACGCCGCCACCAAAAACACCAGCGCGGTGGGCACGTCCCAGAACGCGATCACGGCGAAGATGGCAAAGGGCGCGGCGGCCGCAATGGCGACTTGCGGCAGGTATTGGCCGAAGAAGGTTTGCAACTGCTCCACGCCGTCCACCACGGTCAGCATGACGCCGCCCGTACGCTGATTGGCAAACCAGGCCGGCCCCAGGGCAACGATGCGGTCGTATAGCTTGCCGCGTAGCGTCTGCTGGATTTGCGCGGACGTGTGGTTGGCTTGCACGGTGCGCCAATGGTCGAACAGCGCGCGCAGCAGCACCATGGCGCCCACGCACAGGGCGGGCACGATCCAGTCTTGCCACGGCGCGCCGTCGAACACGCGGGCCAGCAACTGGCCCAGGAAGACATAGCGGGCAATGCCCGCCGCCAGCGCCAAGAGGCCCAGGAAAATGCCGCCCGCCATGCCGGCGCGCAATCCCGCCGTCAGGCGCCACAACCGAGAGTCGAAATACATATCAATGCTCCATGCAGAGCCTGCATGGTCGCTGATCCCACGCCGTTGCGATAGCGAGTCTTTTTCAATCTTGGGTTGAGATAAACTCAACCGCATGTCTGATCTGCCCAACCAGAATCCATCCCCCGAGCTGCCCACGCACACGCCGCCCCTGGCCGCCTTGCGTGCGTTCGAGGCCGTTGCCCGCCTGGGCAGCCTGAGCCGCGCGGCGGGGGAACTGCATGTCACCAAGAGCGCGGTCAGCCATCAGCTACGCGCGCTGGAGACGGACCTGGGCGTGCAACTGCTGCGCCGGGGCGGCACGGTGCGCCGCGCCGAAACCACCGAAGCGGGCGCCAAATTGCTGGCTTCCGTACAACAGGCCTTGACCCTTCTGGAGTCTGCGTGCCGCGATGTACGCGCCACCGCGCGGGGGCGTCGCCGCTACACGCTGAACGTGTCGGCCAACCCCTCGCTTGCCGCATTGTGGCTTGCGCCGCGCATCGGGCGTTTCATCGAACTGCATCCCGACATCGGCGTGCAGGTTTACTTGCACGCCAGCCAGGAGCCCGCCTGGAAAAGCCAGGACATTGACCTGGCCTTTCTGCACGTGCGCGCGCGCGGGCCGCATCTGGCCGAGCCGGGTGATATTGCGCTGATGACGGAAACCGTGGTGCCGGTGTGCAGCCCCGCGCTGATCGCCGAGGCCGAGCGCGGCGACCCGCGCGTGTTTTTGCGGCACCGCTGGCTGGAAGAAAAACACATCGACAGCCCCGAGACCGATTGGCGCACCTGGGGGCCGCGCTTGGGGCTGGCCGAATCCGATTGGCAAGAGCCCATGGTGTTCAGCGGCCTGAGCACCGTGGTGGCGGCCGCAGCCGCGGGGGTGGGCATAGCGCTGGGGCGCGCGCCGCTGATCGATGAAGACCTGGCCAGCGGCCGGCTGGTGCCGCTGATGCCGCAACTGCGCATGCCGGGCTCGTGGGGCTATGTAATGCGCATCCACGCCAACCGGCCGATGGATGCGTCGCTGCCCGCACTGGTGGAATTCCTGGCAGAAGAAGGGCGCAGCCAAGGCGCATGGTAGTGGACCAAGCGGGGGCTGACCGTGCCCGGTCGCGCCCCGGCCCGCCTAGTCGGTCGTCAGCTCCATGCTGCGCGTGACCTCTTCCTGCACCCGTTCCCAGATCGACCGCTTCAATTCCACAAAGCGCGGCGACAACTGCACGTCGGCGCTGCGCGGATGCGGCAGGTCGTTGTGGATGTCTTGCACGATGCGCCCGGGCTTGGAACCCATCACGGCCATGCGGGTGGACAGCGTCAGCGCCTCGTCGATGGAATGCGTGATGAACACAATCGTCTTGCCGCTTTGTTCGTAGATGGACAGCAACTGGTCTTGCAGCACCTGGCGCGTCATGGCGTCCAGCGCGGCGAAGGGCTCGTCGAACAGCATTACGTCGGGGTCATTGGCCAGCACGCGCGCAATCGACACGCGCTGCTTCATGCCGCCCGACAGCGCATGCGGATACTTGTCCGCCGCCGCCTTCAAGCCCACCATCTCGATGAACTTGCGGGCAATGGGCGCGCGTTCCTGCTTGGACATGCCACGCATCTTCAAGCCGAATTCCACGTTCTCTTGCACGGTGCGCCACGGAAACAGCGCGTACTGCTGAAACACCATGCCGCAGGCGGCGGTCACGTCGGTGACGGTCTTGCCATTGATGGCGACGGTGCCCGTGTTGGGCTGGATGAAGCCGGCCATCAAGTTCAGCAAGGTGGACTTGCCACAGCCGGACGCGCCCAACAGCACCAGGAATTCACCGCGCTTGACCTCCAGGTTGACCTTGTCCAGCACGGTCACGTCGCCATAGGCCTTGGACACGTCGGTCAACTGGATCATCGTTTCGTTCATCGTTGCCATGCCAGCACCCATCGTTCAAGCAGCCGCAAACACAGATCGGTCACCAGCACGGTGAAACTGATCAGCACCATGCCGAGCACCACGGTGTCGGTCTGGAAGAATTCCTTGCCGTTCATGATCATGAAGCCCAGGCCTTCGCGTGACGCCACCAATTCGGCCGAGATCACGCAGGTCCAGGACAAGCCCAGAATGATCTTCATGCCCGACAAGATCTGCGGCAGGCAGCCGGGAAACAGCACTTCACGCATCACCTGCCAGCGGTTGGCGCCCAGATTGCGCGCGGCACGCACCAGCACGGGGTCAATGCTGCGCGAGGCTTCCATCACATACAGCAGCGCCGGCACGAACGAGCCCATGAAGACGATGCTGTACTTCTGCGTTTCGGTAATGCCGAACCACAACAGCGACAGCGGAATCCAGCTCATCGATGGCAGCGGCCGCAGGAACGAGATGATGGGGTCAAAGACGGCGCGTGCCACCTTCGACGTGCCCAGCAAAATGCCCAGCGGTATGGCCACGAAGACAGCCGCCAAAAAGCCCACCATCACGCGGCGGGTGGAAGCCAGCACGTTGTAGAACAGCGTGCCCTGGTCCGACATGGACATGGCCCGCGCCAACACCTGCGACGGCGCGGGCAAAAAGATGGGGTCGACCGCGCCGGCACGGCACAGGCCTTCCCACAGCAACAGAAAGCCAAGAAGCGAAAACACGCTGACCCAGATCAGCCGTGTTTGCTTTGAAGATGAACGCGCGGACATGGCGATTGGGTTCCGCGTTTACAGGTACGAGGCCTGGACCCAGTCCTTGACCTGGGGCGCCTTGTCGATCTGCTTGAGCGACACCAGCATTTGGGCCAACTGCTGCATGCCGGTGACGAAGTTGCCCGGGTCCACCATCAAGGCCTTCTGGTCGGCGGCGGAATACCACTGCGTTTGCTTGATGACGGCCAGTTGCTCGGGCCGCGACAGGCCGGTCAGTTCCAACAACACGCTGGCCGCTTCATCGGGCTGCTCGGTCAGCATGGCGTTGGCCTGGAATACGGCGTGCAGGAATTTCTTCACGGCTTCCGGGTTCTCGCGCCCCAGCTTGGCGTGGGTCAGCAGCACGTCCGGGCCCGGGGTGATGGCGTATTGCTTGTAGAGCGAGAACGCCGTGTCGTCCAGCAGCACATGCGTGCCGGGCACGGCCTTGATGCGGTCGAAGGCGGGCGTCCAGGCCACCGCCGCATCAATCTGCTTGCCCTGGTAGGCAGACAGCAGGTTGGTGGCCGGCAGGTTGATGATGGACACGTCGCGCTCGGCGTCCAGACCGGCCTGGCGCAGCACATCAAGCAGCAGCACATGGGCGCTGGAGGCATAGGTGACGCCGATCTTCTTGCCTTTCAGGTCCGCCACCGACTTCACGTCTTCGCGCACCAGCACGCCTTCGGCGCGGCCGAAGTTGTTGGGCGTGGCGATCACCTGAAACTGTCGCGCGCCGGCCGCCATCAAGGCCAGCGACGACACCACGCCGGTGCCGGCCAGGTCGATGTTGCCGGCCATCACGGCGCTCATGCGGTCGGACGACGTGGCGAAGCTTTGCCACTTGATATCCAGGCCCTGCTTGGCGAACAGGCCCGTCTTCATGGCGATGTAGGCCGAGTAGTGGCCCAGCCACGCCGAGCCGCCATACGTATAAGACGCATTGGCGGCGCGGCCGATCATCGGAAAGCCCAGGGCGCTTGCGCCCGCCAGGGCAGCGGTGCGCACCAGCATGGCGCGGCGATTCATGTTCATGTTTTTCCCCTACGTGGATGTAGATTGACGGATAGATTCCATGTCGCCGGCACTCTATGGTGCGGCAGACGAGACTTTCACCCGGCCGCCGCGCCAAGCCATGAATATAAGTAGCGGCGATGGTCAAAATTCGCCGCGCTTAAGCAATCCGCTTTCGTCACGCCCTGTTCTTGCCGCGCTTTTATTAAGTATTCGCGATGCTTATATTGCGATCGGCCAGACCACGCAGGTTCACACTCGCGCCACTTGTCCTTGGAGCCTTGTCGTGAAAAGTTATGACGTGATCGTGATTGGTGCCGGCGTGATCGGCAGTTCGGTGGCGTTCCACCTGGCGGAGCTGGGCGCGAAGAACGTGCTGGTGCTGGACCGCGCGACCATCGGCGCGGGCACGACGTCGCAGTCGTCCGGTATTTTGCGCACCCATTATTCAGTGCGCGAAAACGTGGAGCTGGCGCAGCGTTCCTGGAACGTGTTCAACCACTTCGCCAATTATGTGGGTGACGACGAAGCGTCCTGCGGCCTGGTCAAGTGCGGTTATCTGATCACCGCTGCCGACGACGACAAGCTGGCGCCCCTGCAGAGCGCGCTGGACCAGCAACGCGAACAAGGCATTGCGCTGGAATTGCTGAACCCCGCGCAAGCCCGCGAACTGCTGCCGATTGCCTCGTTTGATAATGCCGCGCTGATCGGCTTTGAACCCGAAGCGGGCTTTGCCGACGCCTATCTGGTGGCCACCAGCTTCGCGCGCGGCGCGCGCCGCCGTGGCGTGACCATCCGCGAAAACGTGGACGTGAAAAAGCTGCTGGTGGAAAACGGCCGCGTGGTGGGCGTGTCCACCTCTGACGGCGATTACGCCAGCCCCGTGGTGATCAGCACGCAGAACATCTGGACCTCGGAACTGGCGGGCTGGACCGGCGTGGCGATGCCCGTGGTGCCTGAGCGCCACGCGGTGCTGGCGCTGGAGTGCGACGCCGCGCCCTATACCTATTCCATGCCGGTCTTCAAGGACCTGGCCTCGCCCGGCATGCTGTATTGCCGCAGCTATGGCGGCAACCAGATGCTGGTCAGCGAAGGCATCGTGGGTGAGGCGCTGCAAAACAGCGATGCCGAGCAAGGCGATATTCCGCTGGACTACGTGGCCGAAGTGGGCGAGCAGGTGGCGACGCGCTTTCCTGCCTACGAGACGGCGGGCCTGGCCTCGTCGTGGACGGGCGTGTACGACGTCACCCCGGACTGGAACCCCGTGCTGGGCCGCGTGCCGGGCGTGCAGGGTCTGATTGTGGGCTTCGGGTTTTCGGGCCATGGCTTCAAGCTGTCGCCGACGGTGGGCCGCGTGCTGGCGCAGGAAGCGCTGGGGCTGGCCACGGACGTGTCGCTCAAGCCCTATGACATCGGCCGGTTTGCAAGCGGTGCGTTGCTGACCGGCAAGTACGGCCTTGGCGCCGTCTCGTAACGCGATGCGCCCGTTGCACGCAAGCTGGTTGGCCGTTACGCCCGAGCCCTGGAAGAACGGCGGCGGCGTGACGCGCACGCTGTCGGTGGACGCCGCCCAGCAACCGCCACGCTGGCGGGTCAGCGTGGCGGACATCGACCGCGACGGCCCGTATTCCAGCTACCCCGGCTATGACCGCGTATCGGTGGTGTTGACGGGCGGCGGCGTTGAGCTGGTGGAGGATGCGGCGGATGTGGCCGACGTGGCGGATGCCGAGCGCATCACGCTTGCGCCCGGCGTGGCCACGGCCTTCGCGGGCGACGCGGCATTTCAATCGCGCCTGTTGAATGGGCCGGTGCGAGTGCTGAACCTGTTTGTATTACGCGGCGCGGCGGCGGCCAGCGTCGTGTGCGTGGGCGGCGGGAACGCTGCGGTAGAGGCGGGCGGCCTGACGCAAGACGGCGTTGCTACGCACACGCTGCGCATCATCGTCGCGGCGCAGGCGGGGCACTTGATCCACGCCGCAGAGGCCGGCGTGGTGCTGGCGGCGGGCGACTACATCGTCGGTCCGTCCTGTGGCATCGACGCGCGGCAGGCCTTTGCGCCTGCGCAGCCTACGGCACGGAACGGCGTGGCCGCAGCGGTGCTGGATGTGCGCGTGCCAGCGCCTGCCGCCGTCTGACCTGTTCCGCTTTATCCGCTTTATTTGATCCGTTTCATTTGATCCGAAATTTCCTGACCCAGGAGTGTTTGCATGAAGGTATTAACCGCGGTCAAGCGCGTGGTTGACTACAACGTCAAGGTGCGCGTGAAGGCCGATCAAAGCGGCGTGGACATCGGCAACGTCAAGATGTCGATGAACCCGTTCGATGAAATCGCCGTCGAGGCGGCTGTGCGCCTGAAAGAGCAGGGCGTGGCGACGGAGGTGGTTGCCGTGTCTTGCGGACCCGCGCAGTCGCAGGAGACGCTGCGCACGGCACTGGCCATTGGCGCCGACCGTGGCGTGCTGGTGCAGACCGACGCCGCGCTGCAACCGCTGGCCGTGGCCAAGCTGCTGCGCGCCGTGGTGCAAAAGGAACAACCCGCGCTGGTGATTCTGGGCAAGCAGGCCATTGATGATGACGCTTGCCAGACGGGCCAGATGTTGGCCGCGCTCTTGGGCTGGCCGCAAGCCACCAACGCCAGCGCCATCGAGATCGACGGCGGCACGGCGCGTGTCACGCGCGAAGTGGACGGCGGCCTGGAGGTGCTGGATCTGACCCTGCCTGCCATCGTCACGGCCGACCTGCGCTTGAACGAACCGCGCTACGTGACGCTGCCCAACATCATGAAGGCAAAGAAAAAGCCGGTGGACATCGAAACGCCCGAGGGCTTGAGCGTAGACCCCGCGTCGCGCCTGTCGACCTTGCGGGTGGAAGAACCCGCGGCGCGCGCGCCCGGCGTCAAGGTGGCCGACGTGGCCGCGCTGGTCGACAAACTGAAGAACGAAGCCAAGGTGATCTGATGACGGTCCTAGTTATTGCCGAACACGACAACCACAGCCTGAACAACGCCACGCGCAACGCCGTTGCCGCCGGGGCCAAGCTGGGCGTGCCGATCCATGTGCTGGTGGCGGGCGCGGGCGCGCAGGCCGTGGCGCAAGCCGCCGCGCGCATCGCGGGCGTGGAAAAGGTGCTGCTGGCCGACGCGCCGCATCTGGCCGATGGCCTGGCCGAGAATCTGGCCGCGCAAGCGGTCGCCGCTGCCGCAGACGCCTACACGCATGTATTCATGGCCGCCACCACGCAGGGCAAGAGCGTGGCCCCGCGCATTGCCGCGCTGCTGGATGTGGAGCAGGTGTCGGATGTGATCGAGGTGCTGGCGCCCGACACGTACAAGCGTCCCATCTATGCGGGCAACGCCATTGCAACGGTAAAAAGTGGCTACGCCGTCGTGGTGGCGACGATACGCCCGACCGCGTTCGACGCGGCGGCCGAGGATGGCGGCAACGCCGTGGTCGAAGCCATTGCCGCCGTGGCCGACCTGGGCCTTACGCAATTCAAGCGCCGAGACATCGCCGCGTCGGAACGGCCGGAATTGGGCGGCGCGCGCGTGGTGGTGTCGGGCGGGCGCGGGCTGGGCAGCGCCGAACATTTCAAGCTGCTGGACCCCCTGGCCGAAAAGCTGGGCGCGGCGCTGGGCGCCTCGCGCGCGGCGGTGGACGCGGGCTATGCGCCCAACGACTGGCAGGTGGGGCAGACCGGCAAGATCGTGGCGCCGGCACTCTACATCGCGGTGGGGATCTCGGGCGCCATCCAGCACCTGGCCGGCATGAAGGATTCCAAGACCATCGTCGCCATCAACAAGGACGGCGACGCTCCGATCTTCGGGGTGGCGGATTATGGCTTGGTGGGCGACCTGTTTGAGGCCGTGCCGGCGCTGACGGCGTCGCTGTAAGGGCTGAAAGAGCTGTAAGGGCTGCTAGGGCTGTAAGAGCTTAAGCGCCCGCCCGTCTCAACGGCGCATGCTGCGCCAGAGCGTGGCGGGCGGCAGGCCGAGGGCCGGCGCGATGTCTTTCTGGATCAGGCGTTCCACCGCCATCAGGATCACGTCGCGCGCCTCGGTGGGCAGCTTGCCCACCTCTTGCTGGCGCGAGGCCAGGTACAGCGTGCGCGACAGGCCAGGGTCATCGGCGCGCGTCACGCCCAGATACGGCGCCAGCGGCAGCACCCGCAACTGGTCCACGAAATGGCGCGACTGCCAGATGCACAGCGGCGTGCTGATCGCAAAGCCGATGCCCGCCGTCACCAGGCTGAGCAGCGGGTCGGTGTTGTCGAATTCGAAGGTGCGTTCGATCATCACGTCGTGCGCTTCGATCAGGCGGTCGATCTCGGCGCCGATGAATGAACGCGCGCTGTAGCGGATGAACTGCATGCGCTTGCCCAGGTCTTTCAGCGAGCCGATCTTGTCCACGTCCAGCGTGCGCGGCACGATCAACACATAGGGTTCGCTGAACAGGCTGATCTTGCGGATGGTGGGCTTGCCCGCCACGGCGCTGGTGGTGACGACAAGGTCCAGTTGCCGGTCTTCCAGTTGCTTGTCCAGCACGGGCGTAATGCCCGACCACAAACGAATCTGGCGCGACGCGCCGGACAGGCCATGGATCAAGGTCGGCCCCAAGGTGCCGGCAAAGGAATCCACGCAGCCGAAGCGCACGATGTTGCGCTTGGCCCGGCTCAGGTTGCGCACGCTTTCCGTCATGTCGCCGGCTTGCGCCAAGAGGCGCGCGGCGTGGTCGAACAGCAGTTCGCCCGCCGGGGTAGGCCGCGCCGGGCGCGTGCTGCGGTCCAGCAGCTCGGTCGACATGGCGGCCTCGAGTTGCTTGACCCGCTGCGACACCGCCGCCTGCGACAAGCCCAACAGACGTGCCGCGCCGGACACCGACGCGGCTTCCACCACCGCCACCCAGGTCAGCAGCAGGCTCCATTCCGGATAGTTTTCCGTCGTGCTGAAGGAAAAGCGGTTCATGGCCTGGGTGGTCCTGGATACGGTGGAGGAAAGGCTGGCGCTTGGCGTTTATCGCCTAGCGCTTAGTGCTTAACGCTGGCGCGCCGTGGTCTGCTCCAGCGCGGCCCGCACCATGGCTTCGACCACCGGGATGACGCGACCGGCCAGGTCGGGGCGATAGCCGTAGGGATGCGTTTCGTCCATGTAGGTGGACTGGCACATTTCCAGTTGGATGGCGTGCACGTTGTCGGCCGGCGAGCCGTAGTGGCGCGTGATGTAGCCGCCCTTGAAGCGGCCATTGACGGCCCAGGTGTAGTCGGTGCAAGGGTCCAGTTGCGCCTGGACGGCGGCCAGGATGTCGGGCGCGCAGGCCGCGCCGTCGGACGTGCCGATGTTCAGGTCGGGCAGCTTGCCGTCGAACAGGCGCGGCAACACGCTGGCGATGGAATGCGCTTCCCACAGCAGCACGGTGCCGTGCTCGGCCTTGATGCGGTCGATTTCGCTGCGCAGTTGCGCGTGGTACGGCTCCCAATAGGTCTGCAGGCGCTGCGCGCGTTCGGCGTCGGTCAGCACGGCGTCGTCCTGGTAGAGCGCATCGCCACGGAAGGTCTGGGTGGGGCAGAGGCCCGTCTTGGTCTGGCCGGGGTACAGGCTTTCGTCGTTGGGCGGGCGGTTCAGGTCCACCACATAGCGCGAATAGCGCGCGCCGATCACGGACGCGCCCAGCGCCTGGGCAAATTGGTACAGCGTATCCAGGTGCCAGTCGGTGTCGCCGGACTGCAGGCCCAGCGGCGTCATCTGCGCGCGCTGCGCATCGGGAATCTGGCTGCCAAGATGGGGAATGGAGATCAGCAGCGGGGCGGTGCCGCGGCTGAAATGAAAGAGGTCGCTCAAGGGAAAACTCCGGGTCACAAAATGAATGCGCGGCGTGGGGCGCTGCTGGCGGGGGCACGATAGCGTCTTTGTCAGCCGCCCGTAACAGCCAGCTATGCTAGGCAGCGCCGCCCCCATCCGTAATTGCATAAGTTTAATGGATGTTGATAATCACAGAGCGTGATGCTGATGGTCCGGTGCAGGACTGGGCCTGTGTAAGGTAGAGTGCGTGTCACGATTGCACCATTGAACGCGGTAAGCCGGCCGTCGTGCGGCCCGTGTTTCTTTTTCCGGGAGTCCCATGATTGATGACCTGATTGAACTGGGCAAGCTGATCAGCCTTGGCCTGGCGTTGATGCTGCCATTGGCCAATCCGCTGACCTCCATGACGCTGCTGCTGTCCCTGGGTGGGAAGATTCCCTACAAGGAGCGCGAACGCCAGGTCACGCAGGCGGCGTTCTACGTGGTGGGCGTCATGGTGGTGACCTACTACGCCGGCGCGTGGATCATGCACACGTTCGGCATCTCGATTCCGGGCTTGCGCATCGCCGGCGGGCTGATCGTGGTCAGCATCGGTTTCAGCATGCTGTTTCCGCCGGCCGAGCCTCGCACACTGGCCGTGGAAGCGGCGGCCGATGCCCAGCAGCGCGACGTGCCGAACATTGCATTCGTGCCGCTGGCGCTGCCCGGCACGGCGGGCCCGGGCACCATCGCCATGATCATCAGCGGCGCGGCGTCGGTGGACGGCGCCATCACGCCGCAGTATCCGGAATGGGTGGTTGCGGTGACACCCGTGATCGTCTTCGTCCTGCTGGGCGTGCTGTTCTGGGTATGCCTGCGTTCGGCGGGCCGCATCGTGGCGGTGATCGGGCAGAGCGGCGTCGAAGCCATCTCGCGCGTGATGGGCTTTCTGCTGGTGTGCATGGGCGTCCAGTTCGTCATCAATGGCGTGCTGGAAATCGTGAGCTAGCACGCGGGTGGCTAAGTGGGTGACGTCATCGCGGCGGTGTAACAGAGGCAGCGTAATGTGGGTGGGCTAATGCAGGCGCTGTGCGCCTGCCACATTCCATGACCTGTTTCTCGGCGTTACGGAACAGTGTTTTCCATTCCGTGATCGCGTATTTCGCGGCAATTGTGGAGTAAATTTTCTCCCGCATGCGCTGGGTTGTGAGTGTTTCCAGCGCGATTTTTCTGCCGGTTTCATACCGCGATGTCTTCAAGGAGGTCGTCAGATGTTCTGGCTGACCCTGGTTATTGCTGTTGTTGTGGCGGTCGGTATTGCCGCCGTGTTGTTGCGCCACCCAGGGGTTGTGTTCTATGACTGGATCGCCACCCACCGAACCGCACGCCACGCGCGTGAGCGCGCGGCCACGGCGCTGCCGCGCGTGCCAACGCCTGTTGGCAAGCATGTCAAGCGTGTCGACCCCGCGCCGTTGATGTCGAACTAACTGGCCGCGCCGCGAGTTTCCGGCCTGCTCAACCCCAGATGCCCACGCAAGGTGCGGTGTTCGTATTCCGTGCGGAACAGGCCGCGCCGTTGCAATACCGGAATGACATGTTCCACGAAATCGTCGATCCCGTCCGGCAATGACGGCGGCATCAGGTTGAACCCGTCGGCGCCTTCATTCCTGAACCAGTGCTCCATCTGGTCGGCAATATGCGTCGGCGTGCCCACCATGGTGCAGTGGCCGCCGCCCGCCGCCAGGCGCCCCAGCAATTGGCGCACGGTGGGTTGTTCGGTTTCGATAATGCGCAGAATCGTGGCGTAGCGTCCCTTCGGTCCCTTGAATTCATGCAAGGGCGGCAGGGCCGGCACGGGCGCGTCCAGTTCCCAGGCGGTGCAATCCTGCAGCACAAAACTGCCCAATTGACGCAGCGAGGCATCGCTGGGCAGCAGCTCATCCAGCTTGCGCTGCTTGGCGCGTGCCTCGGCGTCGGTCGACCCCACATAGGTAACCAGGCCGGGCATGATAGGCACGGAAGCGCTGCGTCCCGCCGCGCGCACGCGCTGTTTGATGTCGCGGTAATAGGCTTGCGCGGCCGGCAGGTCGTAGGCCACGGCGTAGATTGCCTCGGCGCGGCGGGCGGCCAAGTCGCGCCCCTGGTCCGATGCGCCGGCCTGGAACAGCACGGGATGCCCCTGCGGCGGGCGCGGCACGGTCAAGGGGCCGTCAACCAGGAAGTGATCGCCATGGTGGTGGATGGGCCGGATGCGGTCGGGCACGCCATAGACGCCGTCGCGGTCGATGGCCAAGGCGTCGTCTTGCCAGGAATCGAACAAGCGCAAGGCCACGTCGACGAACTCTTCGGCGCGCGCGTAACGCCAGTCGTGACCGGGCATGGCTTCAAAGCCGTGGTTGCGCGCTTCGGCGTCGAACATCGACGTGACCACGTTCCAGCCCATGCGACCGCCCGAAATATGGTCCAGCGACGCCACCATGCGCGCCGCGTGAAAGGGCGTGAAGAAGGTGCTGGACACCGTGCTGATCAAGCCGATGTGGGTGGTGGCGCGCGCAATCGCGGCCATGGTGGTCAGCGGCTCCAGATACCAGCGCGGCCCGTCGCCGATGTTGTCGGTGGACTGGCCGTCGGCAAAGAAAATGGCGTCCAGCTTGCCGCGTTCGGCCGTTTGCGCAAGCGCTTCGTAATAGCGGATGTCGCCCAGGCGTTCGGCGGCCGAATCCGGGTGGCGCCACGCGGCGCGGTGGTGGCCGCAGCCGAAGATGAACAGGTTCAGGTGCAGCATGGCGGTCAATTCTTGACGAGTCCGCCGTCCACGACCAGGTTCTGGCCGGTGACGCTGCGCGACCACGGGCAGGCGAAGAACAGCACCGCATCGGCGAACTGTTCGGGCGTGGTGACGGTGCGCAAAGGCGTGCTGGCCGCAATCAGGTCGAACACCGCTTCGGGCGTGGCGGCCGATGCGTCGGTGGTGCGCAGCAAGCCGCCCGACACCATGTTGACCGTGATGCCATCGGGGCCCAGGTCCTGCGACAGCGTGCGCGTGAATGACAGCAGCGCGGCCTTGGCGGCGGTGTAGTCGTGATAGGGCACCACCGGGTTCTGGACCAGGTTGGTGCCAATGTTGATGATGCGGCCCACGCCCGCGCCGCGCATGCCGGGCAGCGCGGCCTGCGTGGTGTTCAGCGCGCCGCGCACGCAGCCTTCGATCTGCTGGTTCAGGTGGTCCCAGGTCAGCGTGTCGGCGTGGGGGCGGGCATCGCCATTGAACTGAAAGGCGGGCAGCGCATTGTTGACCACCGTGCTCACCGGCATGCCGAAATGGCTTTGCGCCTGCGCGACCATGGCGGCCACGGCAACGGCATCGCGCACGTCGGCCTGCACCGCCAACGCCCGGTCGGGCGCGGCGGCCGCCAGCGCCTGGGCGGCATCCGCGCTGTTCAGGTAATTGATCACCACGCGCGCGCCTTCCCGCAGAAAGGCCCGCGTGATGTGCGCGCCCAGTCCGCGGGCGCCGCCCGTGACAATCACCAGTTGTTCGTTCAGGGCAGGGGCGGAAGGGGCAATGGACATGGTCGGCTCGTCGGTTCTCTGGCACGCATGCAAACAGGTGCCGCAAGCGGGCGAACTTAGCATAAATCCATGCGTTGACATTGGCTCGCCGCGACCCTAATCTTGCGGCAATTCCTGGGGGAGCCCGTTTGGGCTGAGATTCCGCGTCATGCGGTAACCCTTTGAACCTGATCCGGGTAATGCCGGCGAAGGGAAGGACATCGCACGGTTCGTGTGCCCTCCCTAGACTTTCATCCATCAGCGGCCCCTGTTCCTCACGGGCCGCCGCGTTGTGCGTCCGGCTATCGGCCGGGCCAGGGAGGACTGTTTTTCATGCTGACCCAAACCACCGCCTTGTTGTGGCTGCTGCTGTTTTCAGGCGGCTTCGCCGTCGCCAGCGTGCTCTATACCCGTCGCAAGCGCGGCACGCTGGAAGACTACATCGTGGCCCGCAACAGCCAGGGTGCGTTCGGCACCATCCTGACGCTGATGGCGTCTACGCTGGGCGCGTGGATCCTGTTCTCACCCGCGCAGGCCGCCACCTGGGGCGGACTGGCGGCGGTGATCGGCTATGCGCTGGGGTCCATGTCTCCACGCCTGGTAATGATTCCGCTGGGGCGGCGCATGCGTGAACTGATTCCGCATGGCCATACCCTGACTGAATTCCTGATGGCGCGTTACGGTCGCCCGATGTACGGGCTGGCGCTTTTCATCATGCTGTTCTATCTGTTCATAGCCTTGTCGGCCGAGGTCACGGCGATTGCCAAGCTGGTCACAATGCTGGCGCCCGTGCCGCTGTGGACCACCGCCGCCATCGTGATGGGCACGACGCTGCTTTACACCACCTATGGCGGGCTGCGTTCGTCGATCTTCACCGACCAGGTGCAGATGATGGTGATTCTGCCCTTGCTGGTGATCCTGTGCGTGGTGGGCTGGCAGGCGGCGGGCGGCGCGCTGCCCACCATCGAAGCGCTGCAAGCCCGCGCGCCCCAATTGCTGGACCTGACGGACCCCGTGGGCGTGAAGGCGGGCCTGACGTTCTTCGTGGCGATCCTGTTGACCGGCATCTTCCACCAGGGCAACTGGCAGCGCATCTACGCCGCGAAAGATGCGCGGTCGATGCGCAATGGTTTTCTGCTGGGCGGCCTGCTGGCCGCACCCTTCATCTTTCTGATGGGCCTGTTCGGCCTGGCGTTCGTGGGCCTGGCGCCGCAGGGCGATAGCTCTATCGCGCTGTTCAGCGTCATCATGCCGCACGCGCCGGCCTGGTTCGTGATTGCCTTGATCCCGCTGGGCCTGGCGTTGGTGATGAGCACGGCCGACACGGCGATCAGCGCGGTGTCCAGCATCGTGGCGGTGGACATGCGCCGGCTGATGCCGCAGGCCAATGGCGGCGACATGAAGCGCCTGGCCCGCTGGGCCGTGCTGCTGCTGGCGATTCCCGTGATGATCGTGGCTTCGCAAGGCTATAGCGTGCTGTATCTGTTCCTGCTGGCCGACCTGCTGTGCTCGGCCGCGGCGTTTCCGGTTTTCTACGGCCTGTTCAGCCGCAAGCATGACGGAGTGACTGCCACCACGGCAACGGCGGCGGGGCTGGTGGTAGGGCTGTTCTTTTTCCCGGCGCCGGGCGACAAGCCCACGTTCTTGCTGGAATCGTTTTTGCTGGCGGCGTTTGTGCCGGTTGTGGTGACGGTGCTGATGCGCCTGGCACGCCGTGGGGTGCAGGAGTTTGATTTGTCCACGCTGAGCGCGGCGGTGCGGCGGCTGGATAAGGATGCGGTCTGAGGGGCGAGCGGTCTGAGGGGGACGCGGTCTGAAGAGGCTTGACGGACAGGCCCCGAATACAAAAAAGCCTTGGAACACGTAGTGGTGTCCAAGGCTTTTTCGTCTGGTGTTTGGTGGAGCGGAGGAGGATCGAACTCCCGACCTTCGCATTGCGAACGCGACGCTCTCCCAGCTGAGCTACCGCCCCAATGAAGCAAGAGCAAAACTATACCTGAACTTCAAAGCGCCGCGCAATACGGCGCCAGGCAATTATTTTCAGACGAATTCCAGCGTGGCCACGACCGGCGCGTGGTCAGAAGGCTGCTCGTTGCGGCGCGGTTCCTTGTCGATGACGCAGGCCACGCAGCGCTTGACCAGCGGCGCGGACAGCAGCACGTGGTCGATCCGCAGGCCGGCGTTGCGGCGGAAGGCGAATTGCCGGTAGTCCCACCACGAAAACGACTTCTCCGGCTGCTCGAACAGGCGGAAGGAATCGGTCAGGCCCAGGTCGAGCAGGGCGCGCAAGGCGGCGCGTTCGGGCTCGGACACCAGCACCTGGCCTTCCCACTTTTCGGGGTTGTGCACGTCTTCATCGGCGGGGGCAACGTTGTAGTCGCCCAGCACGGCCAGACGCGGAAACTGCTTGATCTCGTCGGCCAGCCAATTGCGCATGGCGTCAAACCACGCCAGCTTGTACGCGTACTTGTCCGAATCCACGGCCTGCCCGTTGGGGCAATACGCGCAAACCACGCGGACATCGCCTTCCGGGCTGGGAAACGTCAGCGCCAGCACGCGCTGCTGCGGGTCTTCGTAGCCGGGAATGTTGCGCACCATCGTCGTGCCCGGCACACGCGACACGATCGCCACGCCGTTATAGGTCTTCTGGCCCGCCCAGACGGCGTGGTAGCCGGCTTCCTTGAAAGCCGCCTCGGGAAACTTGTCGTCCGTCAGCTTCAGTTCCTGGATGCACAGCACGTCAACCGGATTGGCCGCCAGCCAATCCAGCACCTGCTGCAGGCGTACGTTCAAGGAGTTCACGTTCCAGGTGGCGAGTTTCATATCTTTCGTAGACCGTTTGTTTATGCGGTTCTCAGGGGTGCTGCCTTCCAAAAAACCGATCTAGCTACGCAGTTGGATACGCATTTGGCTACTCATCCGTGGCGTGGTTGGCGAGCGCCATGGAGAAGGCCAGATGATACCTGCTGATGCTGCGTTCTTCTGCTGGCTGCTCAATGGGGGATGTGGGGCTCCTCTTGCGGCACGTTAGCCTTAGGGGGCCCTAGTTTCTTCATCTGCTTGACGTCGGTCGCGCTGAGTTCACAGGTGTCCACGTCTGCGGCGATGCCACGATTGATGGCTTCGTCCTCTTCCTGAGTGGGAACAATCGTTCCTTGCTTAAGCTTCGGCATACTTCACCCTGATCAACGCTCCGAGCCGCTGTTCAGCATCCGGCTCTTCGCTTTTTCTATATGCGCCCGCATGACGTTGCGGGCGCCGTCGGCGTCTTGTTCCTGGATCAGGCGGTAGATGTGGCGGTGTTCGTCGATGGCGGCGCGGGTGCGTTTCCAGGGTTCGCTGTGTACCAGGTGGCGCATGACGTTGACGGCGTGGCTGACGTCGT
The DNA here is from genome assembly GCF_003994415.1 of Achromobacter spanius. NCBI lineage: Bacteria > Pseudomonadati > Pseudomonadota > Betaproteobacteria > Burkholderiales > Alcaligenaceae > Achromobacter > Achromobacter spanius. The sequence continues at coordinate 2,536,753 of NZ_CP034689.1, forward strand.
ATTCCAGCGACTTCAACACCTGCACGAAGCGCTGGTTGCTGGTGGCGGTGGCGATGGCGCGGTGAAAGCCGTAGTCGTAATGGTGGGCGATGGCGCCGGAGGCGTCGGCTTCTTCGTAGCCGGTCAGCATGCGGTCCATCTCGCGCAGGTCGTCGTTGCTGCGGCGCAGGGCGGCCAGGTAGGCGCATTCGGGTTCGATCACCATGCGCAGTTCCAGCCCTTCCAGAATGTGGCCGACGCGGCGTGCCGGGTCGACGGCGGGCATGCCGCCCATCAGGTCGGGCTTGGCGCGCACGTAGGTGCCCGAGCCTCGGATGGAATCCACCAACTGGTCTTCGCGCAAGCGGTCCAGCGCCTGCCGGACCACCGGGCGGGACACCTCGAACAGCGCGGCCAGTTCCAATTCAGTGGGCAGCTTGTTGCCAGGGGCGATCTTGCCAGTGGCAATGGCATAGAACAGGCTTTCATAGACGCGCTCGGCAAAGCGCTCGGCGCGCACATAGCCCAAGCCCGACGCCACGTCCGCCAGCACATCCAGTTCGGGACGGGGGCGCGAGGCGGATTCCAGCAGTGAATCCAGTTGGGGGTCACGCACATTGCTCATTGGCGCGTTCCTGAATAGGTTGAAGACATTCGAAGTTTGTCAGTCGCCATGACAAAAATCGTGGGCCGCTGGTGTCAAGGCAATGGATTGATAAATCAGGGATTACCCGAATTCCAAGCTAAATATCCCGAAGCTTAGGAAGAAAGCTGTCAATTCAATTGACAAGTTAGGGGGGCTCCCTTAATTTTCGATCAGACGTTTGCCATCCGCACATTGCATCACTGACATCGCCCGCGCTTGACGCGCATCACAGGCCGTTCGGCCGCTACTTTACTCCGCACATCGTGACTCAGAAGAACTTTATCGCCAACCAATGGGTGGCCGCTGCCACCGGTGAAACCATCCCCGTCCTGAACCCGTCCGATGGCAAGCCCTTCGAGTCGATCGCCCGCTCGGGCGAGGCGGATGTCGACCGCGCGGTGCAGGCCGCCCGTCAGGCATTTGAAGGCGAGTGGGGCCAGATGGCGCCCGCCGTGCGCAGCCGCCTGTTGATGAAGATTGCCTTCGCGTTGCTGGACCGCCAGGAAGAACTGGCGCAATTGGAATCCGCCGACACGGGCAAGCCCATCAAGCAGGCGCGCGCCGACGCCGCCGCCGTGGCGCGCTATTTCGAGTTCTATGCCGGCGCCGTCGACAAGCTGCACGGCGAGACCATTCCCTACACCCCCGGCTTCACCGTGCTGACCGTGCGCGAGGCGCATGGCGTGACCGGCCATATCGTGCCGTGGAACTACCCGCTGCAGATCTTTGGCCGCAGCGTGGGCGCCGCGCTGGCCGCGGGCAATGCCTGCGTGGTCAAGCCCGCCGAGGATGCGTGCCTGTCGCTGTTGAAGCTGGCTGAAATTGCCGCGGAAGTGGGCCTGCCCGCGGGCGCGCTGAACATCGTGACCGGCTACGGCCACGAAGCGGGCGCGGCCTTGTCCGCGCATCCGGGTATCGACCACATCTCGTTCACGGGTTCGCCGCAGACGGGCAAGATGGTGGCCCACGCCGCCGCCGACAACCACGTGCCGGTGACCCTGGAACTGGGCGGCAAGTCGCCGCAGATCGTGTTCGACGATGCCGACCTGGACGCCGCCTTGCCCGTGCTGCTGGCCGCCATCATCCAGAACGCTGGCCAAACCTGCTCGGCGGGCAGCCGCGTGCTGATCCAGCGCGGCGTGTACGAAACCGTGTTGAAGCGCTTGTCGGATGCATTCGCGGCCACCGTGACCGGCCCCGCCGCGCAAGACCTGGACGTGGGCCCGCTGATCAGCGGCCGCCAGCATGACCGCGTGCGCGGCTTCTTGGCCGAAGCCGAAGCTGAAGGCCTGAAAGTGGCCGCGCGCGGCACGCTGAAGGAAGGCGCGCCCGAAGCGGGCTATTACCAGCCTCCCGTGCTGTTCCGCGACGTGCCGCCCAACAGCCGCCTGGCGCAGGAAGAAGTGTTCGGCCCGGTGCTGGCCGCCATGGTGTTCGACACCGAGGAAGAAGCGCTGGAAATCGCCAACGGCACGCTGTACGGCCTGGTGGCCGGTGTCTGGACGCGCGACGGCGGCCGTCAGATGCGTTTGGCTCGCAAGCTGCGCGCCGGCCAGGTCTTCGTGAACAACTACGGCGCCGGCGGCGGCGTGGAACTGCCGTTCGGCGGGTCGCGCCAGTCGGGCTATGGCCGCGAAAAGGGCTTTGAAGCGCTGTACGGCTTCACCACCTTGAAGACCATCGCCATCCGTCATTGATGGCGGCGCGGGGTGGCGTTCGCCCCCCCCGTGCACGGGGCGGCGCCTGGCAGAACATCGGAAAATATCGGTTAATGTTCATGTTTTGCTTCAGGGGCCCGCCGCCCCGTATTCAGGATCCGTATGTTCACCGGTATTGTTCAAGGCACCGCGACGATCGCGAAGATCGCGGATCGCGAAGGCCTGCGCACCTTCACGCTGGATTTTCCCCCTGGTTTCTGTGTTGACCTGGCCATCGGCGCCAGCGTGTCGACGGATGGCGTCTGCCTGACCGTGACCGAGTTGCTGTCAGACCACCAGGCCACGTTCGACGTCATGCTGCAAAGCCTGGCGATCACCACGCTGGGCAGCTACGTCGAAGGCGACCGCGCCAACGTCGAACGCGCGGCAAAAGACGGCGCCGAAATCGGCGGGCATCCGCTGTCGGGCCATGTGGACTTCACGTCTGAAGTCGTCATGGTGAAGTCGTCGGACACCAACCGGCTGATGCGGTTCAGCATCCCGGAAGCATTCCGCAAATACGTCTTCGCCAAAGGCTATATCGCCATCAACGGCGCCAGCCTGACCGTGTCCGAGGTGAACCGCGCCGAAGGCTGGTTTGAGGTGTGGCTTATCCCCGAAACCCGCCGCATGACGGTGTTCGAGGACAAGCAGGTAGGCGATTTCGTGAACATTGAAATCGAACGCAGCACGCAGGTGGTGGTTGATACCGTGCGCGAAACGGTCCAGGAAAGCCTGGGCAAGCTGCAGCCGCTGCTGGAAGCCATCCTGAAGGAAAAGGGTTTGACCCTGGAAGACTTCATCAGCCCCCAGGGCAAGCTGAAATAGCGAGCCGGAGTTTAAGCCCGGGATTCAAGCCCGGGATTCAAGCTCGGGCTATCCGGCTAGGTATTACCCATTGAACGGCCGGCCTTGAGGCCGCACGCGGATCCCTGGCTGCAAGCGGGTCCAGGGCAGATCCGCGGGGTCGGCCTGCATCGGCCCGGGCGCCTTGGCTACCAGCACCTCGTGCGCAATCGGCTGGAAGTCGGCGCGAAAATGCACCGAACTCTTCACGACCAGAATCCCCATTTCCTCGGGCTGCACTCCGCCCACGCGGAACAGGTTGCGGTCCAGCATTTGCGCCTTGCTGGCGCTGACCACCACGCGCACGCCGCCGATCCGCAGGCCGGCCACGGCGCCCAGGTCCACTTCCATGCCATGCATCATCGGCCCGTCAAAGCGCAGCTTGCCGGGCGATAGCGTTTCCACCACGAAGTCCCCCGTGAAAGGCGCGTCGCCCGCCACGCCCGACTGTCCGCCCAGGCTTAGCGTCACGGTTTGGCCGATGCCGGCGGCGGTGGCGGCGCGCACGGCCTCGGGGTCATAGAGCAGGCCCAGCGCGGCGTTTTGTGCATCGGCATCCACCAGTGCGCGCAGCATGCCCGTGGTGTTGGCGTCGCCGCCCGCGCCGGGGTTGTCCTGCGTGTCCGCAATCACAATGGGGCGCCGTGCACCGGCCGCCAAGGCCTGTGCACGGCGCACGGCGTCAGCAGGTTCCAGAAAGTCGGGCGACCATTGCGGCTCAAGTTCCAGCACCTGCCGATACAGTGATTCGGTGACTTGTTCGACCGCCGCCGCGTCGGTGCCGTAGGCCCACACCACCGGCCCGCACTCCGGAAAATCAGCCGCCGGAAAGCCCGGCGCAAACGACATCGATGCCACCCCCGGCGTCTGCTCCAACTGGGCCAGCGTGTTGTACACGCCTTGCGATGGTTGCAGCATCGTGCACATGCCGTTGATGGGAATCAGGAAGGGCAGGCGGCGCACATGCCGGGTCCAGCGCGAGCCGGCCGCGATGCGGTCCAGCAGCAGGCGCGCGGCGTGTTCCCCGGTATCGGCCATGTCCACGTGCGGATAGGTGCGGAAGGCCACCAGCGCATCCGCTTCCTGCAGCATCTGCGCGGTGACGTTGGCATGCAGGTCCAGGCTGGCCACCACCGGCACGTCGGGCCCCACTACCTGGCGGACGCGCGCCAGCAGCTCGCCTTCGCCATCGTCCAGGTGTTCGGTGACCATCGCGCCGTGCAGGTCCAGGTAGATGGCGTCATAGCGCCCGGCACGCGCCGCATCCACGATTTCTCCGGCAATGCGCTCAAAAGCATCGCGCGTGACGTGGGCCGACGGGCTGGCCCCCGCCCAGATCACGGGGTGCACGCTATGCCCCCGCGCCTGGATGGCGTTGATGAAACCGCCCGCGGGAATGTTGACCGAGCGCAGCGCCAGCATGTCCTGGCCGCGCACCATCGCGGGGAAACCTTCGCCGCGGACAAAGTTGTCGTACCCCGCCTTGGATGGCGCAAAGGTATTGGTCTCGTGCTGAAAGCCAGCCACCAGGATGTGCATGTCGTTTCCTCTTGATTTCAGGTCGGTGAAATTCCGGGTCTGCCGAATTATTGGAGACCGCGCGGGCTTTCAGCAATAGCGCTGTCCGCGCCCCGGTTCATTGCTTCCGCTTCCCGCCGATTTCGCGGGAAATCCCTGATCAAACTCGCGTTGCGTGCGCCCGATGGGCTCGCTTAGAATATTTTTATGAGCTACGTAGGTATTGCTAAACAATACTTTCAAGCAAGCAGGACGAACGCGGTATTCATCGGAACGGGGCATGCGCGCCGGCCGCTTCCGAGCCAAGTTCCGTCACACCCAGGCGTATCAAGGTTGCAGGACTTCATGCGGACAGAGGAATATGAAGAGCGCGATGGCTTGGGCTTGGCCCAACTGTTGGCTCACAACGAAACCACCCCGGCCGAGCTGATGGCGTGCGCGCTGGAACTCGCCAGCACACGCGGCACGCCATTGAACGCGCTGACCTATGTGCAGCCCGACACGGGCCGGGGCCTTGCTGCCGACTGGCGCCAGCGTGGCGCCTTTCGTGGCATTCCCTTCATCTTGAAAGATTCAGGTCTGCCCAGCCGGCGCTTTCCGTCCAGCCTGGGCTCGCACCTGTTCAACGACACGGCCTATGACATTGAGTCCACCTTGGCAGAACGTTTCGAAGCCTCGGGCCTGATTCCGTTTGCGCGCAGCACCGTGTCGGAACTGTGCATGGGGCCGTCCACCGAAGCGCGCCGCAACGGCGGCGCCACGCTGAACCCGCGCGCGCTGGACCGCTCGGTCGGCGGCTCCAGCGGCGGCGCGGCGGTGGCCGTGGCGGCGGGCATCGTACCGGTGGCGCACGGTAGCGACGGCGGCGGGTCGATCCGGATTCCGGCGGCGTGCTGCGGCGTGTTCGGCTTGAAGCCCAGCCGGGGCCGCGTCCCGATGGGCCCGGCGCGCGGCGAAGGGTGGGGCGGCATGGCCTGCGAAGGCGTGCTGTCGCGCAGCGTGCGCGATACCGCCGCCGCCCTGGACGGCATCGGTGGCTATGCCCCCGGCGCGCCCTATGCCGCGCCGCCGCAGCCCGGGTCGTACCTGGACTCGGTGCGTGAGCAGCGCCGCGAACCGCTGCGCATTGCGCTGTGGCGCCAGGCGTGGAACGGCATCGCGATTGCGCCGGAATGCCTGGCCGCTGTTGAACGCACGGCACGCCTGTGCCGCGAACTGGGGCACGAGGTGATCGACGCACCCTTGCCTGAACTGGATTACGCCGGCTTCGTCCGCGCACACGGCACGGTGCTGGCCACCAACATCGTGCTGGCCGTGCAGGCCCGCCTGACGCTGCGCGGCCGCGACCTGCGCGACGACGATCTGGAACCGGTCATCCGCGATGGCCTGTCGGTGGGCCGGGGCCTGACCGCCACGCAATACGTGGATTCGATCAACCGCTTCCATGCCATCGGCCGCGCCATCGAATCGGCCATGACGGGCTTTGACCTGGTGCTGACGCCCACCTTGGCGCAGTTGCCCGCCAAGCTGGGTGAGCTGGCGCTTGAGGGCGAGTTCTGGGCGTTTCGCGAAAAGGTGTCGCGCTACGCCACGTTTCTTGCCGTGATCAACGCATCGGGCCAGCCGGCGGCCAGCCTGCCGCTGGACTGGACTGAAACAGGGGTGCCCGTGGCCAGCCAGCTGATCGGGCACTTCGGGCGCGAGGACCAGATCCTGCGCCTGGCGGCGGAGCTGGAACGCGCCGCGCCTTGGGGCACGCGGCCAATCCTGCTGCCCTGAACCACGCCACGGTCCGCCGCCATACCGGCGGCGCCGTTCAAAACCATACAAGGGGAAGAAATGAAACGCGCTTTTCTGTTTTCGACCGCATTGTTCCTGGCCTCGGCCGGGCCGCTTGCCGCCGTGCCCACAACTAGCCAGGCCGAGACCACCGCCAAGTTCGTGATGCATGCGCCGCTGCGCGTGCTGGACCCGATCCTGACGTCGGCCTACGTCACGCGCAACCACGGCTATCTGGTCTACGACACGCTGTTCTCGATGAATGCCCAGGGCCAGGCCAAGCCGCAGATGGTGGATTCCTGGACCGTGTCGGAAGACCGCCTGACGTATACCTTCAAACTGCGGCCCGGCCTGAAGTTCCATGACGGCGCACCGGTGACGGCGGACGACGTCGTGGCCTCGCTGCAGCGCTGGGAAAACGGTGACCCCACCATCGGCAACCGGCTGAAGCTGGCCACGGCCGAATTGGCCGCAACCGGCGCCGACACCTTCACGCTGAAGCTTCGCACCCCCTACGGGCTGGTGCTGGAATCGCTGGCCAAGGAAAGCTCGCCGGTGCCGTTCATCATGCCCAAGCGGATTGCGTCCGTGCCGGCCTCGCAGGCAATCAGCGAAACGATCGGGTCGGGGCCGTACAAGTTCGTGCAGGCCGACTTCCAGGCGGGGGTCAAAGCCACCTACGTGAAGTTCGCGGACTACGAGCCGCGCAAGGAACCGGCCAGCGCATTCGCGGGCGGCAAGGTCGCCCGCGTGGACCGGCTGGAACTGGTGAACATCCCCGACAGCCAGACGGCCGTCAACGCGCTGCGCAATGGCGAGATCGACTTCCTGGAAGACGTGCCGCCTGACCTGATGCCGCAATTGAAAGACGCCAAGGGCATCACGCTGAAGTCGTATGGCAAGAACTCCAATATGTTCACGCTGCGCATGAACTGGCTGCAAGCGCCGTTCAACAACGTGAAGGTGCGCCGCGCGGCGCTGGCGGCCTTGAACCAGGTGGACTATCTGGACGCGCAGATTGGCGACCCCGAGGTCTACCAGGTATGCGGCGCGGTGCTGACCTGCGTGTCGCCGTATGCGTCTGAAGAAGGCGCCACGCAGATCAAGGCGCCAGACCTCGCGCATGCGCGCCAGTTGTTGAAAGACAGCGGCTACAAAGGCGAAAAGGTGGTGGTGCTGCACCCGACGGATCTGCCCATCTTCGCCAATATTGCGCCGGTAACCGCGCAGGCGTTGCGCAGCATCGGCATGAATGTCGAAATCCAATCGATGGACTGGGCCACCTTGCTCAGCCGCCGCAGCAAGAAGGACGGCGTGGAGCAGGGCGGCTGGAGCATCTTCCAGTCGAACATGTCCAGCCTGGACCTGACCTCGCCAGTGGGCAACCCCAACCTGGACGGACGCGCGGGTTCCACCTACCCCGGCTGGACGCACGACGACGCGATGGACGCGTTGCGCACCCGCTTCGCCGCCGCCGGTACTGAAGCCGAACGACGCGACATCGCCACCGCCATCCAGCGCCGCAATTACGAGCAGGTGATGTACGTGCCGCTGGGCGGGTATTCGAAGTTCAAGGGCTATGACGCCAAGTTCGCCGATCTGGTGGACGCGCCGATTCCGCTGTTCTGGACCTCGGCCAAGTAGCGGGAACTGCCATCATGCTGAATCTGATCCTCAAACGCCTGCTGGCGGCCATTCCCGTGATGTTGGTGGTGGCCACCGTGGTGTTCCTGCTGTTGCGCATGGCCCCGGGCGACCCCGCCCGGGTCATCGCCGGAGACATGGCCAGCGAAGAGGCCGTGGCCGAGGTCCGCGCCCAAATGGGCCTGGACCAGCCGCTGCCCACGCAGTACCTGCTGGCCATGGGCGCGCTGCTCAAGGGTGACCTGGGCGAGTCCATTATTTCGAAAGACTCGGTGGCCACGCTGATTGGCCAGCGCCTGGGGCCGACCTTCGCCCTTGCCCTGTGCGCCATTTTGCTGACGATCTTCGCGGCCATTCCCTTGGGGGTGTTTTCAGCCTGGTGGCATAAGCGTCTGATCGACCGCGTTACGTTGGCCGTGACGGTGCTGGCGTTTTCGGTGCCGGCCTTCGTGGTGGGGTATCTGCTGATCCTGGTGTTCTCGGTCAAGCTGAACTGGCTGCCGGTGCAGGGCTACGCCGGCCTGGCCTCCGGCTTCGGCACCTTCCTGTATCACATGGTCTTGCCCACCGTGACACTGGCCACCGTGTTCGTCGCGCTGATCACCCGCATCACGCGCGGCAGCATGCTGGAAGTGCTGGGCGAAGACTTCGTGCGCACCGCGCGCGCCAAGGGCGTGCCCGAACGCTACGTGCTGTACCGCCACGCGCTGCGCAATGCGGCGGTGCCCATCGTCACGGTGATCGGCCTGGCGCTGACCACGCTGATCAGCGGCGTGGTGGTCACCGAAACCATCTTCAACATTCCGGGCGTGGGGCGCCTGATCGTCGACGCCGTGCTGGCGCGCGACTATCCGGTGGTGCAGGGCACGATCCTGTTCTTCTCGTTCGTGTATGTCTTCATCAACCTGGCGATCGACCTGCTGTATGTGGTGCTCGATCCGCGCATCCGCTACTGAGGCCGGATCCCCATGACTTCAAACGCGATCTCATTTCCCCGGGCGCGCGCCTGGTGGCCCGCGCTGACGCGCGATCCCATGATGCTGACCGGGCTGGTGCTGCTGGTGGTGTTGATTGGTATGTCGCTGCTGGCGCCCGTCATCACCTGGCACGATCCAGCCAGCCTGACGCCGCGACTGCGCTTAAAACCCGTCAGCGCCGAGTACTGGCTGGGTACCGATTCGTTGGGCCGCGACCTGTTTTCCCGCGTGCTCTACGGCGGCAGGCTGTCGATCACGCTGGCCGCGCTGGTCAGCGTGATCTCGGTGTGCGCCGGTTTGCTGCTGGGCTTGCTGGCTGGTTATTTCCGCCAGCTGGACGCAGTGGTCATGCGCATCATCGACGGCATCATGGCCATACCCGGCCTGCTGCTGGCCATTGCCATGGTGGCGCTGGGCGGGGCGTCCATACCCACCATGGTCACGGCCATTGCCATTCCGGAAATTCCACGCGTGGCGCGCTTGGTGCGCAGCGTGGTGCTGTCGGTGCGCGAAGAGCCTTACGTAGAAGCCTCGCTGGGCATGGGCACCGCCACCTGGCGCGTGCTGTGGCGCCATGTGCTGCCCAGCACCATCAACCCGCTGGTGGTGCAGGCCACGTTCATCTGTGCGTCCGCCATCCTGATCGAAGCCGTGCTGGGCTTTCTGGGGCTGGGCTTTCCGCCCGAGATCCCCAGCCTGGGCAGCATCATTTCCGAAGGCCGGCCCTTCTTTCAGCGCGCCCCGTGGATCATTTTGTTTCCCGGCATTTTCCTGGCGCTGCTGATCTTGTCCGTGAACCTGTTCGGCGACGCGCTGCGCGACCGCCTCGACCCGCGCATGGCGCGTCTACGCAAGGGCTGAACGCCATGTCATCCACTCCCATTCTTGAAATCCGCGACCTGAACGTCAGCCTGCCCGGCGCGGGCGACCGCCGTTACGCCGCCGAAGGCATCAGCCTGACGGTGAGCGCGCGCGAAATTGTCTGCATCGTGGGCGAGTCCGGGTCGGGCAAGTCGGTCACGGCCAGCGCCGTCATGGGCTTGCTGCCCAAGAACGTGCTGCGCCTGGAAAGCGGCCAGATCCTGCTGTCGGGCCGCGACATCACGCACGCCTCGACCGCCGAGTTGCGCGAGCTGCGCGGCGACCGCATGGCCATGATCTTCCAGGAACCCATGACGGCGCTGAACCCGCTGATGCAAGTGGGCGACCAGGTGGCCGAGATCTTCCAATTTCACGGCCCGTCGCTGTCGCGGCGCGAGGTCGACGCCCGCGTGCTGGCCTTGCTGACGGACATGCGGTTGCCATCGCCCGAAACACTGCGCCATGCGTATCCGCATCAGTTGTCGGGCGGCCAGCGCCAGCGGGTGATGATAGCCATGGCGCTGGCGAAGGAGCCCGCGCTGATCATCGCCGACGAGCCCACCACCGCGCTGGACGTAACGTCGCAAGCGCAGGTGCTGCGCTTGCTGCACGGCCTGCGCGAGCAGCACGACACGGGCATTCTGTTCATCACGCATGACTTCGATGTGGTGGCCGAAATTGCCGACCGCGTCATCGTGATGCAGCAGGGCCGCATTGTTGAAGCCGGGACGGCGGCCGAGGTCCTGGCCAACCCCCAGCACCCTTACACCCGCAAGCTGATCGATGCCGTGCCCAAGGGGCAGTTTGGCGCGGGCGCGCCGCTGGCCGAGGGCGACCCGGTCATCAGCGTGGAAAACCTGGGCATGCGCTTTGTGACGGCTAGCCTGTTCAAGGCCAAGCGCCGCGAGGTGCTGGCGCTGGATGGGGTGTCGCTGTCCTTGGCGCGCGGCGAAACGCTGGGCATCGTGGGGGAATCCGGCTCGGGCAAGACCACGCTGGGCCGCTGCCTGGCGCATTTTGCGCGGCCCACGTCGGGGCGCATCGTGATGAACGGCGAAGATGTATCGCGCCTGTCGCGCGCCGCCTGGCGGCAATGGTGCAAGCGTATCCAGATGGTGTTCCAGGACCCTTACCGCTCATTCAATCCGCGCATGACCATTGAAGCCACGCTGGCCGAAGGGCCGATGAATTACGGCGAAGACCGCGCCCGCGTGCAGGCCCGCATGCGCGACATGCTGGAACTGGTCAGCATCGACGCCAGCGCGCTCAAGCGTTATCCGCACGAGTTCTCGGGCGGACAGCGCCAGCGCATTTCCATTGCGCGGGCCTTGATGATGGAACCCCAGATTCTGATTGCCGATGAAGCCGTGTCGGCGCTGGACGTGTCGGTGCAGGCGCAGATCCTGGACTTGCTGGAGCGCATTCGCGAACAACTCAACCTGAGCATGATCTTCATCACCCACGACCTGCGCGTGGCGGCCCGGCTGTGCCATCGCATCGCGGTGATGCAGCGCGGCCGTGTGATGGAGATCGGCCCCGCCGAGCAGATCTTCACGCGCCCCGGCAGCGGCTACACGCAGGAATTGCTGGCCGCCATTCCCGGCAAGGACGGGCTGGGCAGCCGCCCCGTTGCGGGCCTGGCCTTGGCCAGCGCATGACGGAATCCAGGAAACCAGACGATGACACGCGTTGCCTTATTGAGCCGGTCGGCCAATCTTTCGTATTTCCAACCCTTGCTGCAAGGGCTGGCGCCCGAGTTGGACGTGGCCGTCTGGCCCGACCCGCGCAGCCTGTCCGCCGACGTGGCGGTGTGCTGGAACCCGCCCGTGGGCGTGTATGACGACATGCCCAACCTGAAGCTGATCCACAGCATTGCCGCCGGCGTCGACAACCTGTTGGACGGGCAGCGCACGCGCGGCCTGCCGGTGTGCCGCGTGGTGGATCCGCAGTTGGCGCAGGGCATGTTGCAGTACGTGCTGTGGTGCGTGCTGACGTTTCACCGCAAGCTGGACGTGGCGCTGGCCAACCAGCGCAGCGCGCAATGGCAGCGGCCCGTGCAGACGCCCGCGTCGCAATGCCGCGTGGGGCTGATGGGCCTGGGCGAGCTGGGTAGCGCCATCGCGGCGGTGTTGCCGGGGCTGGGCTACCCCGTGAACGGCTGGTCGCGCACGCCGCGCCAGATCGATGGCATGCGTGGCTATGCGGGCGAAGCCGAATTCGATGCCTTCCTGGCCCATACCGATGTGCTGATCTGCCTGGTGCCGCTGACACCCGCCACGCGCGGCATTCTCAACCGCCGCACTTTCGACGCCTTGCCGGCTGGCGCGGCGGTGGTCAATTGCGGGCGCGGCGAACATCTGGTGCCCGCCGACCTGATCGATGCCTTGGCGCGCGGGCAGTTGCGCGGCGCGGTGCTGGACGTTTTCGCGCATGAGCCGCTGGACCCCGCCGACCCGCTGTGGCGCACGCCCGGCGTGATCGTGACCCCGCACATGGCCACCATGCCGGCCCCCGGCACCGTGGCCGAACAGGTGGTGGCCAACATCCGGCGCCTGGGCCAGGGCGCGGCGCTGGCCAACGCCGTGGACGCTACGCGCGGCTATTGAGCTGGCGCCTTTCCCGCTATTCCCTTATCCCCAATCCCCGATTTCATCCCGACCTCTCAACGAGACACACCATGTATTTCGACGACCCCGCGTTCACCATTCCCACCGGCACCCCCGCGCCTTTGGATCCGCAGATTGCCGAATTCCTGCGCCGCATGGCGGCCGACGCATCGCAGTACCCGCGCCGCGACACCTTGTCGATCGAGCAGGGCCGCGCCAATGCCGAAAAAGTGCGCCTGCCCTGGGCGCAAGGTGGCCCGGAAATGGCCCGCACCGTGGAACATCAGGTTGCCACCCGCCACGGCGATGTGCGCGTGCGCGTCTACTACCCGGCCGAACGCCGCTTGCCCGGCGCCTTCATCTACATCCACGGCGGCGGCTTCGTGCTGTTCAGCATCGATACCCATGACCGCGTCATGCGCGAATACGCCCAGCGCGCCGGGGTGGTGGTGATCGGCGTTGACTACACGCGCGCGCCCGAAGCCAAGTTCCCGCAACCGCTGGAAGAATGCGTGGACGTGGTGCGCTGGGTGGCGGCGTCGGGCCAGGCGCTGGACATCGACGCCAGCCAGCTCTTCCTGGGTGGCGACTCCGCCGGCGCCAACCTGTCCATGGGCACGGCGCTGACCCTGCGCGACGAGAACCAGCCGCTGCTCAAGGGCCTGGTGCTGAACTACGGCGGCTTCGGCAGCAACCTGTTCCGCAACTCGGTGGTGCGCTACGGCGCGGGCGACTACGGCCTGTCGCTGCACATGATGATCTGGTTCCGGGGTATGCACATCCGCCATGGCAAAGACTTTTTCGACCCGCGCGTGGACATCCTGCGCGCCGACGTGACGGGCCTGCCGCCTGCCTGGCTGGTGGTGACCGAATGCGATCCGCTGCATGACGACAGCATCGAACTGGAACGCAAGCTGCGCGAAGCCGGCGTGGACGTCGCCGCCAAGGTCTATCCCGGTACGGCGCACAGTTTCCTGGAAGCCGTGTCGATCGCGGCGGTGGCGGGCGAGGCCTTCGACGACACGGCGCGCTGGTTGCACGCCAAGGCCGCGTAAACGGAGGCCCCGGCCATGTACACCCCGCCGGCCTACGCCGAAAACGACACCCGCGTGCTGCATGCCTTCATGCGGGCGCATAGCTTCGCCACGCTGGTGACCGTGGGCGCGGACGGCGCCCAGGCCACGCACCTGCCGTTCCTGCTGCGCGAAGACGGCGGGCTGGGCACGCTGGTCACGCATCTGGCGCGCGCCAATCCGCAGTGGCGCCACCTGGAGGCGGGCGCGCGGGCGCTGGTGCTGTTCCAGGGGCCGCATGCCTTCATATCGCCTAGCTGGTACGTGAACCAGCAGACGTTTCCCACCTGGAACTACACGGCAGTGCACGCGCGCGGCGCGCCGCGCCTGATCCAGGAACCCGAGTCCATCCGCGCCGTGCTGTCGGCCACCGTCGCGCATTACGACACGCCCTTGGGCGGCGAGTGGACGTTTCCCGCCATGCCCGAAACCCTGACCGCCCCGCGCCTGAAGGCCATTGCCGCGCTGGAAATCCCGATTGCCACGCTGGAAGGAAAAATGAAGCTGAATCAGGATAAATCGGTGCAGGACCGCCTGGGGGTGATACGCGAACTGGAGCGTTTGGGCGACACTGGCGGCTTGGCCATCGCGCGCTTGATCCGTGCCCAGCTTGATCTGGCCGGCCAGGCGGATGCGTGAACCTTGATCGCAACCGGAGCCTTACTCATGATGCAAGAAGCAAGCGAAGCACAAGTGCGCGAAGAACTGGCGGCGCTGTACCGCCTGGTCGCGCATTTCCGCATGACGGACCTGATCGACACCCACATCAGCGCGCGGGTGCCCGGCGATAAACATCATTTCCTGATCAACCGCTACGGCGTGCTGTTCCATGAAATGCGTCCGCAAGATCTGGTGAAGATCGACCTGGACGGCAACCCCGTGGACCCGGGCGACGCCGAAAGCCAGGTGGTCAACGCCGCGGGTTTCACCATCCATTCGGCGGTGCACGCCGCGCGCCACGACCTGGCTTGCGTGGTGCACACGCACACGGCCGACGGCATCGCCGTGGCCTGCCAGCGCGACGGGCTACTGCCCATTACCCAGCACGCGCTGCGCTTCTACAAGCGGCTGGGCTATCACGACTATCAGGGCATTGCGCTGGACCTGGAAGAACGCGAAAGCCTGGTCGCCAGCCTGGGCCAGCACAAGGCCATGATCCTGCGCAATCACGGCCTGCTGGCCGCGGGGTCGTCGGTGGCCGAGGCCTTCGTCAATATCTACTACCTGGAACGCGCCTGCCAGGCGCAGGTCAAGGCGCAGTCGGCCGGCGTGCCGCTGGTGTTTCCGTCCGAGGCGGTGTGCGAACGCACCGCGGGTCAGTACGAACGGCCAAACGCCCCGATCTACACACAACGTGTCTGGACAGCGGCCCGTCGGCTGCTGGAGCCGGGCCTGGAGACAGCGGCGGGAGGCTCTTCCATGCCCGCCTGACCCACGCTGTTGACGACTGCCCGGCCCGCCAATCAGGACATGCCGACCTTGCCGCTCAGCGCGCGGGCGGCCGTCATCAGCAGGGGGGAATAGCGCCGCGCGAATTCTTCCGGCGAGTCCCATTCGGATACCAGCCCCGCAATCTGGATGGCCGCGACCGGGCGGTGGCGGTGGTCCAGGATGGCGGTGGCCAGGTTCAGTTCGCCCAGCAGGCTTTCTTCGATGGCCGTGGCGTAGCCGTCCTGGCGCGCCTGGACGACCAAGGCGCGGATGCGGTCCGGGTCGTTGTTGGTCTTGGGCGTGGTGGGGATGGTGGCGCGCGGCATGTCGATGGACCGCGTGAGGATGTCTTCGACTTCTTCATCAGGCAGGTGCGACATGATGGCGCGGCCGCCGGCAGTCTGCACCATGGGCAGCGCGCGTCCGGCCAGCGTGCTGCTGAAGGTCTGGCGCTTGGTCTGGCGGCGCAGCGCGAAAATGATGTAGAGGTCGTTGAAGAGACTCAGTTCGACCCTTTCGCTGGTTTCGCGCTGCATTTCGGCGATCAGTGGCGTGGCGCGTTCCAAGAGCGGTACGCTGCGCATGTAGTCGAAACTGCGTTGCAGGATCTTCTTGCCGGGCGTGTAGCCCTTGCCGCCCGCGCCGCGTTCCAGGTAGCCCAGCGTGACCAGCGTATGCGTCATGCGCTGGGTGGTGCTGCGGTCAAAGCCGGTGATTTCCATGAGCTCGTTCATGCTGAGCGTGGACGGCCGCTGGGCAAAGGCCTCCAGCAGCTCGAAACCCTTGGCCAGGGATTGCACGAATAGGGGGTCAGGGCGGCTCATGGTGTATGGCGGCGGAGTCGATGTCAGGCGGAAATTTCGGAATTTTGGAATTGTATAAAGATTCGGAAGTATTTCCTAGAGATACCTGGGCCGGCGGTATGACACTGCACTTGGCGCGCTATCTAGCGGGCCGCGCAGGCCGCGCCGCTGCGATTTTCGATGTTCTTATTGATGCGGCGTTGCTTCATATTTGAGAAATTCTTGATATTTAAAGCAAGCAATAACAACGCTTTCCAGGCAAAAGTGTCCTGTAAGCCGCATAAACGCTCAAGAATTTTCTGAAATGCCCATGAAATGGTAGTTTCGGGGCTAACAGGAATACAATGCCCGCACTTTCGGAGGTTTCTATGTCGGTCATATCCGATATCAAAATTCGCCCCCTGGAGCGCGGCGACCTGCACTTTGTGCACAAGATCAACAACAACGACGTCATCATGCGTTATTGGTTCGAAGAGCCTTACGAGGCCTACGACGAACTGGTCGCTCTCTATGATCGCCACTTGCATGATCAAAACGAACGGCGCTTCATCATCGAGCACGATACCGGCCAACCCGCCGGCCTGGTGGAACTGGTTGAAATCGACTACATCCATCGCCGTGCCGAATTCCAGATCATCATTGCCCCCAGCTACCAGGGCCGGGGTTACGCCAAGGCAGCCACCCGCATCGCGGTGGGTTACGCATTCCGCGTGCTGAACATACACAAGGTCTATCTGGTGGTGGACAAGGACAACACCGCGGCCGTGCACGTGTACGAACGCTGCGGCTTCCAGATCGAAGGGCTGATGAAGGAAGAGTTCTTTTCCAACGGCGCCTATCGTGATGCCTACCGCATGGCCTTGCTGCAGCACGAGCACTTGCGCGACGTTGGCCCCGGCGCACCAGACGCGCCCGTGCTGCGCGATTGGCCGCAAGAAGAACAGACGGGCTGAGGCCCAGGCCGGAACTGCGGCGGGGCTAACGCCGCGCGGGGCGTGAACCCCCGCGCGGCATGAGCGGCTACCGGGTTTAATCCGCCGCGCGCAGCAGCCGCAGGCCGTTGGCCACCACCAGCAAGCTGGCGCCCACGTCGGCAAACACCGCCATCCACAAGGTCGCATTGCCGGTCATGGCAAGCGCCAGGAACACCACCTTGATACCCAGCGCCAGCACAATGTTCTGGATCAGCACGCGATGGGTGGCGCGCGACAATCGCAGGAAAGTGCCGATCTTGCGCAGGTCGTCGTCCATCAGGGCAACGTCCGCCGTTTCGATCGCCGTACCGGTGCCGGCCGCGCCCATCGCAAAACCGATGTCGGCGCGCGCCAGCGCAGGCGCGTCGTTGATGCCGTCGCCCACCATGCCCACCTTGCCGTCGTTTCCCACATTGGCCGCCAGCTTGCTTTCAATGGCGGCCAGCTTGTCTTCTGGCAACTGATCCCCCCGCGCTTCATCCATGCCCACCTGCCGCGCAATGGCTTGGGCGGTGGGCGTGTTGTCACCCGTCAGCATCAGCGTGCTCACGCCCAGGGCGTGCAGGTCGGCGATGGCGGCGGCGCTGGTGGGCTTGACCGTATCGGCCACGGCGGCCAGTGCCAGCACGTGCGTGCCGTCCGTCAGGGCGATCGCGCTTTTGCCTTCGCGTTCCAATTCGTCCATACGCGCCTCCAGCGTCGGATTCGACACGCCCGCATCGCGCATCAGGCGGCGGTTGCCCAACTGGAACGTCATGCCGTCAATGCGCCCGCTGACGCCGCGGCCGGGCAGGGCGGTGAAGGCGTCCACATCCAGCAAGGTGCTGCCGGCCTCGCGCGCGGGGTTGGCGATGGCCAGCGACACGGGGTGGTCCGAGCGGGCGGCCAGGCTGGCCGCGATCAGCGTGGCGGGATGGGGGGTGAAGTCGGCCACGTCCCAGGCTTCCAGGTCGGTCTGCACCGGCTTGCCCTGGGTCAGCGTGCCGGTCTTGTCCAGCGCCAGCCACTTCAGGTTACGGCCTTCTTCCAGATAGACGCCGCCCTTGATCAGGATGCCTCGGCGCGATGCCGCGGTCAGGCCGCTGACGATGCTGACCGGCGTGGAAATGACCAGCGCGCAAGGGCAGGCGATGATCAGCAGCGCCAGGGCGCGGTAGATGGCGTCGAACCACGGCTGGCCCCAGAGCAGCGGCGGCACCGTGGCCACCAGCAGCGCCACCGCGACGACGGCGGGCGTGTAGATGCGCGAAAAGCGGTCGATGAAACGTTGCGTGGGCGCGCGCGCGCCTTGCGCCTGTTCGACTGCGTGGATGATGCGGGCCAGCGTGGTGTTGCCGGCGGCGGCGGTGACGCGATATTCGAAGGAGCCCGCGGCGTTCACAGTGGCGGCGTAGACCGGGTCGTCCTGCGCTTTTTCCACGGGCAGGCTTTCGCCGGTGATGGGGGACTGGTCCACGGTGGAGCTACCGTTGACGATGATGCCGTCGGCGGCGATGCGTTCACCTGGGCGCACGCGCACCACGTCGCCCACGTTCAATTGCGCGGCGGGCACTTGCAGCCAGGCGCCGTCGGCCTGGCGGACGGTGGCCGTTTCCGGCGCCAGGTCCAGCAGGCCGCGCACGGCATTGCGCGCGCGGTCCAGCGAGCGGGCTTCGATCAGCTCGGCCACGTTGAACAGGAACATCACCATGGCGGCTTCGGGCCACTGGCCGATCAGCACCGCGCCGGTGACGGCGATGCTCATCAGCGCGTTGATGTTCAGGTTGCCGTTGCGCACGGCGATCCAGCCCTTGCGGTAGGTGCTGATGCCGCAAGCCAGGATGGCGGCCAGCGCCAACGCCGCGGTCACGCCCCAATGCCAGCCTGCAAAATGCGAAAACTCGGACAGCGCGGCCAGCACGCCGGCCCCGCCAATCTGCCACCAGTTCACCGGCGTGGCGGCGGGGGCGGGCGTGCCCGCGCTGCCTTCGGCCAAGGGTTCGGGCGTCATGTCCAGGGACTTGATGGCGGCCATGATGCGGTCCAGCGCGCCTTCGGCGTGCACCACGGTCAGCACGCGCTGCATCAGGTTGAAGTCCAGCGCATGCACGCCGTCCAGGCCGTCCAGCTTTTTACGGATCAGCGTTTCTTCAGTCGGGCAGTCCATTTGCCCGATGCGCAGCCGCGCCAGCGCCTGGCCGGGGCCAGCGCTAAGCGTGGACGCATCGGCGGCCGCCGCGTAAGCGGGCGTGCCGGGGTCGTGCCCGCAGCAGGCGGATGCCGCGTGATCGTGGCTGTGATCGTGGCTGTGCTCGTGATTGTGCTCGTGGCTGTGGCTGTGCCCCTTCGTGTCGCGCGCATGCCCATGGCCAGCGCAGCCCGCGTGAGCGTGCTCGGCAGAGGGACGATCGTGAGATTTGACCGGCGGGAATGACATGGTTCTGGGCCTTGTTGAAACGGATGCCGTCATTCCACACCTTGGAGTTACTATAGGGTCAACCCCAAAAAAACACTCATTCGGATGCGATCCCAGGAGGCGTGATGCGAATTGGCGAATTGGCCACGGCGGCCGGCACCACGGTCGAAACCGTGCGCTACTACGAGAAAGAAGGTCTGCTGCCCGCCCCGGACCGGGGCCTGAACAACTACCGCAGCTACGGGCAAGCCCATCTGGAACGGCTGCGCCTGATCCGCAACTGCCGTGCGCTGGACATGACGCAAGACGAGATCCGCGCCATCCTGTCCTTGGCCGACAACCATCACACCGGCTGCGGCCCCATTAATGAACTGTTCGACGAACACATCTCGCACGTGGATGAGCGCATCGCTGAACTGATGCAGTTAAAGACCCAACTGACCGATTTGCGGCAACGCTGCCTGTCGGCGCAGCCCGATGCGGAAAATTGCGGCATCTTGCATGGCCTGTCTGAAATGCAGGTCGAAGAGCGCCAGGAGCGGCACACGCACCTGGGCTGACCCCGCCCGCGATGCCCTTTGCGCCGGCCGGGGGATACCCACCCCGGCCCGCGGCCTTCGCTTACTATGAGAATCTGTCTCTTTTACCTTTGCGCCTGAATCAATGACCGACTCCACGACCGCCACCCCGTTGCACGCGCTGACCACTCGCCGTTCCACCAAATTCCTGCGCGGCCCCGCGCCCAAGCCCCAAGAACTTGAACAGATCCTGCAAGCCGCCATGTCGGCGCCCGACCACGGCGCGCTGCGTCCGTGGCGCTTTGTCGTGATCCAGGGCGAGGCCATCGCCAAGCTGGCGGACGTGGCGCTGGATGCCGTCAAGCGCAGCGGCGACCCGCGCATGACGCCCGAAAAAGAAAAATCGGTACGCGAATGGATGGCCAGCGTGCCGTTGTTCATTGGCGTGGCGCAAAAGATCGCGCATGACAACACCAAGATCCCCGAGCATGAACAGTTGCTGGCCACCGGCTGCGCCGTCATGAACATCCTGAACGCCACCCACATGCTGGGCTACAGCGCGTTCTGGAGCACCGGCGTCGGCACCTACGTGGAAGACGTGCAGAATGCCTTGGGGCTGGACTCGATGGACTACCGCTTCCTGGGTTATCTGGCCATCGGCACGCCGGGTTGCGCCGTGCCGCCCGCCAAGCGCCCCGACTTCCGCGAGTTCGTCACGGAGTGGACCGGTCTGAACGCATCGCTGCGCACGTGATATGCCACTCTGAACCGCCCTGGGTAAACCGTGGAAAACCCCTAGTGCAACACGGGCCGGCAAGCCGCTTTGGCCCTCTCAACGCCCCTGTCCCCTGTGCTAATCTCGTCGACGGCCACGCATATTTATCCCTATGCGCGGGCCGACGATGGCAGCGCCCGGGGTCACACGCTCTTGGCAATGTCTTGGTAGGAAGAAAACGCGTGACACGATCAAGCGTGGAGACAATACATGAGCCAATATGGGCCGTTGAAGTTGCACGTCCCCGAGCCCACGGGGCGTCCGGGTTGCAAGACCGACTTTTCCTATCTGCATCTATCGCCGCCCGGCGAGGTGCCCAAACCCCCCATTGATGTTGCCGCGGTTGATACCGGCGCCCTGGCGTACAGCCTGGTCCGCGTGATTGACGACGACGGCCGCGCGGTGGGGCCATGGGCGCCCGAGATCAGCAACGACATGCTGCGCGCCGGCATGCGAGCCATGCTGAAGACGCGCATCTTTGACGGGCGCATGCTGACCGCGCAGCGCAAGAAGAAGATTTCGTTCTACATGCAAAGCCTGGGCGAGGAAGCCATCGGCTCCGCCCACGCGCTGGCGCTGGAACAGGGCGACATGTGTTTCCCGACCTATCGCCAGCAAAGCATTCTGCTGTCGCGCGATGTGTCGCTGGTGACGATGATGTGCCAGCTCATGTCCAACGAGCGCGACCCGCTCAAGGGCCGCCAACTGCCGGTCATGTATTCCGACCGCCCCAACGGCTTCTTCACGATTTCGGGCAACCTGGCCACGCAGTTCATCCAGGCGGTGGGCTGGGCGATGGCGTCTGCCATCAAGGGCGACACCCGCATCGCCTCGGCCTGGATCGGCGACGGCGCCACCGCCGAAGCCGACTTCCACACCGCGCTGACCTTCGCGCACGTCTACCGCGCGCCGGTCATCCTGAACGTGGTCAACAACCAGTGGGCCATCTCCACCTTCCAGGCGATTGCCGGCGGCGAAGGCGCTACCTTCGCGGGCCGTGGCGTGGGCTGCGGCATTGCGTCGCTGCGCGTGGATGGCAACGATTTCCTGGCGGTGTATTCCGCCTCGCGCTGGGCCGCCGAGCGTGCCCGCCGCAACCTGGGCCCGACCCTGATCGAATGGGTCACGTACCGAGCAGGCCCGCACTCCACGTCCGATGACCCTTCCAAATACCGGCCTGGCGATGACTGGGCGCACTTTCCGCTGGGCGACCCGATCGAACGCTTCAAGAAGCACCTGATCGGTCTGGGTATCTGGTCCGACGCCGAGCACGACGCCGTGCGCGCCGAACTCGATGCCGAGATCGTGGCTGCCCAAAAGGAAGCGGAAAGCTACGGCACCTTGGTGGACGGCCACGTCCCCAGCGCCGCCAGCATTTTTGAAGACGTCTACAAGGACATGCCGGAGCATCTGCGCCGGCAGCGCCAGCAGCTCGGAGTCTGACCATGGCAATCGATAACAACGCTGGTCCGGCCTCGGCGCCGATGACCATGATCCAGGCTTTGCGCTCGGCCATGGATGTGATGCTGGAGCGTGACAACAATGTGGTGGTGTTCGGACAGGACGTCGGCTATTTCGGCGGCGTGTTCCGGTGCACGGAAGGCCTGCAAACCAAGTACGGCAGCTCGCGCGTGTTCGACACGCCGATCTCCGAAGGTGGCATCGTCGGCGTTGCCGTCGGCATGGGCGCCTACGGCCTGCGGCCCGTTTGCGAAATCCAGTTCGCGGATTATTTCTACCCGGCCTCTGACCAGATCGTGTCCGAGGCCGCGCGCCTGCGCTATCGCTCGGTGGGCGAATTCATCGCCCCGATGACGATCCGCATGCCTTGCGGCGGCGGCATCTACGGCGGGCAGACGCACAGCCAAAGCCCCGAAGCCATGTTCACGCAGGTCTGCGGGTTGCGCACGGTAATGCCGTCCAACCCCTACGATGCCAAGGGCCTCTTGATTGCGTCCATCGAAAATGATGACCCGGTGATTTTCCTGGAACCCAAGCGGCTGTATAACGGCCCGTTTGACGGCCACCATGATCGCCCCGTCACGCCGTGGACCGGCCGCCCCGGCAGCGTGGTGCCCACCGGTTACTACACCGTGCCGCTGGACACGGCCGCCATCGTGCGGCCGGGCAATGCGCTGACGGTGCTGACCTACGGCACCACGGTGTATGTGTCCTTGACCGCCGCCGAAGAGACCGGCATTGACGCCGAAGTGATCGACCTGCGCAGTCTGTGGCCGCTGGATCTGGAAACCATCGTGAACTCCGTGAAGAAGACCGGCCGCTGCGTGGTGGTGCACGAAGCTACGCGCACCTGCGGGTACGGCGCCGAACTGATTGCGCTGGTGCAAGAGCATTGCTTCCATCACCTGGAGGCGCCTGTCGAGCGCGTGACCGGTTGGGATACTCCCTACCCGCATGCGCAGGAATGGGCGTACTTCCCCGGCCCGCGCCGGGTTGGCGAAGCGTTCAAACGCGCGATGGAGGTGTGACATGGGGATCCATATCATCAAGATGCCCGACATCGGCGAAGGCATTGCCGAGGTTGAACTGGTGGGCTGGCACGTCAAGGTCGGCGACACGGTGGCCGAAGACCAGCCGCTGGCCGATGTGATGACCGACAAGGCCACGGTGGAAATTCCGTCGCCCGTGGTCGGCAAGGTGATTGCGCTGGGCGGCGACGTGGGCCAGGTGATGGCCGTGGGCGGGGAATTGATCCGCCTGGAAGTGGAAGGCGAAGGCAACGTGCGCCCGGGATCGGGCGCGCCGCAGAAAGCGGCATCTGAAGGGGACAAGCCGGCAGGCAGTGACGCGTCCCCGTCCGCGCAAGGTGACGCTGGCGCGAAGGCGGGCGGCATCGCGGGGCAGATCGCGGCGTCGATGTCGCCGGCGGCCGCGTCGGCCTCCGCGTCGACCCAGCAAAAAGGCAATCAACAGGCCGATCAACCACCGAGGCAACAAGCCGCGCGGTCCTCATCCGCATCCTCCACCACCCCGGCCGTGCCGCGCCAACCGGGCGACAAGCCCTTGGCCTCGCCCGCCGTGCGCAAACGCGCCTGGGACTTGGGTATCGAACTGCGCTTTGTTGCCGGCAGCGGCCCGGCCGGCCGTGTCATGCACGAAGACCTGGACGCCTATCTGCAATCGCAAGGCGCGGGCCAGGCCGCGCGCGGCGGGTCGGCCTATGTGGAACGTCACGATCAGGACGTGGTGCCCGTCATCGGGTTGCGCCGCAAGATCGCGCAGAAAATGGCCGAGTCCAAGCGCCGCATTCCCCACTTCAGCTACGTCGAGGAAATCGACGTGACCGAACTGGAAGACCTGCGCGTGCAACTGAACCAGAAATGGGGTGATTCGCGCGGCAAGCTGACCTTGCTGCCGCTCCTGGCGCGCGCCATGGTGGTGGCGCTGCGGGACTTTCCGCAGATCAATGCGCGTTATGACGACGAAGGCGGCGTGGTGACGCGCTTTGGCGCCGTGCATATCGGCATCGCCACGCAAAGCGATGGCGGCCTGATGGTGCCCGTCATGCGCCACGCCGAAGCGCGCGACGTTTGGTCCATGGCGGCCGAGATCGGGCGTCTGGCGCAGGCGGTGCGCAGTGGCACGGCCGGGCGCGACGAGCTGTCCGGTTCCACCATCACCATCACCAGCCTGGGTCCCTTGGGCGGCATCGTCACCACGCCGGTGATCAACCACCCCGAGGTGGGCATCGTGGGCGTGAACCGCATCGTTGAGCGGCCGGCGTTCCGCAATGGCGCCGTGGTGGCGCGCAAGCTGATGAATCTGTCGTCGTCGTTTGACCACCGCGTGGTGGACGGCATGGACGCGGCGCGCTTCATCCAGGCGGTGCGCGCGCTGCTGGAACAACCCGCGCTGCTTTTCGTGGAGTAAGCATGAGTCAGATCACAAAGACTACGACCTTGCTGGTGATTGGCGGCGGCCCCGGCGGCTACGTGGCCGCCATCCGCGCCGGGCAATTGGGCGTGCCGACCCTGCTGGTTGAAGGCGCGCAACTGGGCGGCACCTGCCTGAACATCGGCTGCATTCCGTCCAAGGCGCTGATCCACGCGGCCGAGGAATTCGACAAGGCGCGGCACTATGCGGGGGAATCCGCGGGTCAGTCCGGCATTGGTATTTCAGTGTCCGCCCCGGCCATCGACATCGCGCGGACCGTGTCCTGGAAAGACGGCATCGTCGGCAAGCTGACCGGCGGCGTCGGCGCGTTGTTGAAGAAGAACGGCGTGCAAGTGGTGCAGGGCTGGGCGCACCTGCTGGATGGCAAGACCGCCGAGGTCACCACCGCCGATGGCGGCACCATGCGCATTCAATGCGAACACCTGTTGCTGGCGGCCGGGTCCGAACCCACGCCGCTGGTATCGATGCCGTTCGGCGGCATCGTGGAGTCATCCACCCAGGCCCTGTCGCCCACGTCCATCCCCAAGCAGTTGGTGGTGGTGGGCGGCGGCTACATCGGGCTGGAACTGGGCACCGTGTACCGCAAGCTGGGCGCGGAAGTCGCCGTGGTGGAAGCGCAGGACCGCATCCTGCCAACCTATGACGCCGAACTGACCAAGCCGGTGGCTGCCGCGCTGACCAAGATGGGCGTGGCCCTGCACCTGAACCGCAAGGTGCTGGGCTTGAACGCGGCGGGCAACGCGGTGCGTATCCAGGACGCATCCGGCGCCGAAACCCTGTTGCCGGCCGACCGCGTGCTGATCGCCGTGGGCCGCCGTCCGCGCACGCAGGGCTGGGGGCTGGAAAGCCTGCAACTGGATCGCAAGGGCAACGCGCTGCGCATCGACGACCAATGCCGCACGTCGATGCGCGACGTCTGGGCCATTGGCGACATTGCCGGTGAACCGATGCTGGCGCACCGCGCCATGGCGCAGGGCGAGATGGTGGCGGAACTGGTGGCGGGCAAACGCCGCCACTTCCAGCCCGCATCGATTCCCGCTGTGTGCTTTACCGACCCCGAAGTGGTGGTGGCGGGCTTGTCGCCGTCGGACGCGGAAGCAGCCGGGTTGGACTGCCTGGCGGCATCGTTCCCGTTTGCCGCCAATGGCCGCGCCATGACGCTGGAATCCACCGACGGTTTTGTCCGCGTGGTGGCCCGGCGCGACAACCATCTGATCGTGGGGTGGCAGGCGGTGGGGCGCGGGGTGTCGGAGCTATCGACGGCGTTTGGCCAATCGCTGGAAATGGGCGCCACGCTGGAAGACGTGGCGGGCACCATACACGCGCATCCGACCTTGGGCGAAGCGGTGCAGGAAGCGGCGCTCAAGGCACTGGGCCACGCGCTGCACATTTGATTCGTCGTTTGTTGATCGATGCTGATCGATGATCAGCCGGTGGCGGCAATTGCCGCTACCGGCTGCCGTCGATATACGGCCGCGCCTGCAAGACAATGATGTGGTCGCCCTGCACGGCCCATTCGATATCCTGATCCACATTGCCCAAACGCAGCTTGATCTGCTTGCCCACGGCGGCCAGCCTCGCGACGAGCGCATCGTTCAGCACTTGTCGTGATCCTTCGATCGGCACTTCGCGCACGCCACCCGCGGCGTCCGCCACCAACTGCGTGTCCTCGGCGGAACGGCTCAGCACCTGCACCGCCTTGGACCACGTCGAATACATCAGTTGCTCTGCCTGGCGCTTGCCTTCCACCACCTTGATGCCCAGCCCGCGCTTGGCGGAAATGTACGTGACGTAGCGGCGCGACGCATCAAAGGGATCGCGCGTGATCATCACGCCCGAGCTGTCCGACGCCGCCGCCTGTTGCACCAGCACCGCCATCACCACGGCATCCTGACCGATGCCGGCCGCGCGCCGGGCCTCGTAGGCTTCAAAGTTGTAGACCGACGCCCATACCGTCTGCACGGCTTGCGCCAAGGCATCGGCCCGCGTCACGTTGGGCACCGTGGTGTACAGGCCCGCGCCACTGAAGCCGGGCAGGTCTTCGGAATTGGATGAGCTGCGCACGAACACGCCGCGTCCCTTTAACTGCTGTTGCCAGCGTTCGCGCCAGGCGGCGGCCAGCGCGGCGTCGGGCGGGGCGGTGATGATGTCCTGGCGCAAGGCGGCCAGTTCGGCGCGGCGCACCTTGGCGTCACGGGCGAAGTCGGGCCGTTGTTCCAGCGCGGCGATACGTTGCGGGATGCCCAACTGCTTCATGAATGCCGCGTACTGGGCAAAGGGAATGCAGAAGCCGTCCGGCACGCTGGCCAGCGGCGGCAGCGCCGATTTAAGTGCGCCCAGGTTGGCCGCCTTGACCCCGCAGTACCGGCTGTCGCGCGTGGCCATGCCCGTCAGCGGCTTCAGCGTGTGCACCGATAGGTCGGGCTTGGGCAGCGGCAGGGCGGCTGCTTTGGGCGGGTCGTTGGGCTTGCCTTCGGGGTTGTCCTCGGGTTTGGCCTCCGGCTTGGCAATGGGCTGCACCTGATAGCCGTTACTAGTCACCGTCAGTTCCACCCACTGGCCGTCATACTTGCCCAGCGCCGCGACGGCATCGCGCACGTAAGCGTTGGGAATGCGCCAGCCCTTGGCCAGCAGGTTCACATGCGACAGCAAGGTGGAGGGCCGCTGCGTGACCAGGCCCGCGACCGGCGAGATGGCGACGGGCACTTCGTCCAGCACCACGATATCGGTGGGCGCCAGATCCGGCGTGTCATCCACCGACTTCACGATACGCAAGCGGCCCTGCGCATGGCCGGTGTTCAGCGGCAAGAACGTCTGCTCGCGCAGTAACGCCTCTTGCGTCACGAAGGCCAGGCTGGCGGTTTGCGCGGTCTGCTCTTGCGCCGTGGAGTTCGTCTTGAAACGCACCGGCTCGTAGAACGTGGCGCGCAGCTTGTCTTCGGTCAGGCGCAGCAGTGCGGGCGTGACTTGGTCGCCTTCCCAGAATTCGTAGGTGTAGCCGGGCAGGTCGTGCTGCCAGCTCAGGGTGCCGAACAAGAGCCGCCGCTTGGGGTCCTTGTATTGCGCGATCAGCGCGGCCCGGTCCGTGCCCGGCAGCAGCCGGTGTGCGCGCGCAAAGTTCTCGTGCAGGGAATAGCGCGGCGTGTCGACGTAATAGATGCGGTCGCCGCGCTCGCGGTCAATCACGAACAGCACATGCGGAATCTCAAGCGGCGTGCCGGCGTTGTAGACGCGGGCCAGTTGCTGGAATTCGGCCTGCGTGCCGATCCGATCCAGATACGCCGGGCCTCCACGCTTCGCGCCTTCCTGCGGCGGCGTCGCGAGTTCGTCGGGGCGCAGGGGGCGGGCGTTCTCGTAGGGAGAAGGCTTGCGGGCGGTTTGCGCCAGGGCCTCGGAGCCGCTGCCGGTGGCAAGCAGCAAGCCAAACGCGCTCAGAATAATCGGGCAAACACGCAGCCTGCGCGGCAGGCCAACACGGCGTAAGGCAGGCGATAGCGGCATGAAATAGGGGGCGGGTCGCAAGGAGTTGCGATGATATCGGAGCGCCGGCCCTGGCCTGTAGGCGAGTGTTTCCAGATGTGGCCAGTCATGCGTGGCCCATGCGCGCTGAATCGGCGCAACGAAAATACCCAATTCCAGTGATACGCGCCCAACGACGATTCCCGTGTAATCCAGTCTCGGCAATCAGCCGCGCCGGCGGCGCGAGAGCCACCCTGTTTTCGCACGCGCGGACTGGGAGCGGTTTCTCGTAGGGCCATTTACGCAGGGGGAGCGAAAGCTGCCCCTGTTTTTTTTCGGCTGAGGAATTGCGTTGGAGAAGTGAGGGATACCGTCGCCCGGTCTGATTTTCACCTGACGGCCGCGAGATTTTTGAGAAGGTCCTCTAAGGTGGCGCTGGGAGGAGACGGCGACAACGGACACAACACGGGTGTTAATAAGGACATCAGATGTGTTGTAATCTTGGCCTGTCGCTGCGTTCACATACGCATGACCTACAGCGAATTCAAAAGATGGCTGGAACGGCAAGGCGCGGTATTCGTACCGCATCGTTCAGGGAGTAGCCACTATCGTGTGACGTTAAACGGAGTGACTACGATTTTTCCATTTCACGGTTCAAAGGAAATGGGAAAACACCTGGAGCATCAGCTCAAAAAGCAGTTGGGTTTGAAGTGACGCGCTTATTCCGGCCATTCGCTTTCAATCCGAGCCGCACTACCCCTTGCGGGGATTCCCGAAAATCAGGAGGCCATTGTGCTGACCTATCCCTATACCCTCACTCCCGACACCAACGATACGTTGTTGGTGTTGTTTCCGGACTTCCCGGAGGCGACAAGTGTTGGGGATGACGAGCAAGACGCTGCCGTGAACGCCTTGGAGGCGCTTGAGGCCGCGCTGGAGATTTACTTCGACGAGCGCCGACCCATCCCGCTGCCCAGTCTTGACCGGCCAACACCGTACTCCGTGACGTTGCCGGCCGTCGTGACGAGCAAAGTGTTCCTGTCCAACGAGATGATCCGGCAAGGTGTGCGTAAAGCAGAGATGGCCCGCCGCTTGGGTGTTCATATGCCGCAGGTCGATCGTCTGTTGAACCTGCGTCATTCGTCACGGATCGAGCAGGTGGAGGCGGCACTGGAGAAGCTTGGCCGTCGCCTGGACGTATCGATCGCCTAGCGACTACCCCGGGATATTCCGCACCAAGCCCTCTATGGGTTCATTGCCTCCGACGCAACAAGGCCCCCTGTCGGGGGCCTTGTTTTACTTGGTTCACCAAGCCAGCCTGAGCCGGAATCAGCCTTCGGCCGTTTCCGCCAGTACGCGCCGGGCTTCTTCGGCCACGCGTTCGGGGGCGGTGCCGCCGACGTGCTTGCGGGCGGCTACCGAGCCTTCCAGCGTCAGCACCTGGTGGACGTCGTCGCCAATCTGGGCGTGGTAGGCCTTGAGTTCGTCGGTGGACAGGTCGGCCAGGTCGCAGCCGCGTTGTTCGCAGTCGCGCACGGCGTGGGCCACCACTTCGTGGGCGTCGCGGAAGGGCACGCCGCGCTTGACCAGGTAGTCGGCCAGGTCGGTGGCGGTGGCGAAGCCTTGCAGGGCGGCGGCGCGCATGTTGTCGGCCTTGACCTTGATGCCGGCAGCCATGTCGGCAAAGATGGTCAGCGTGTCGCGCACGGTGTCCACGGTGTCGAACAGGCCTTCCTTGTCTTCCTGGTTGTCCTTGTTGTAGGCCAGGGGTTGGCCTTTCATCAGGGTCAGCAGGGCGACCAGGTTGCCGTTGACGCGGCCGGTCTTGCCACGGGCAAGCTCGGGCACGTCGGGGTTTTTCTTTTGCGGCATGATCGAGCTGCCGGTGCAGAAGCGGTCGGCCAGGTCGATGAAGCCCACGCGCGGGCTCATCCAGAGCACCAGCTCTTCGGACAGGCGCGACACGTGCGTCATGATCAGCGCGCCGGCGGCGCAGAATTCGATGGCGAAGTCGCGGTCGGACACGGCGTCCAGCGAATTGCGGCACACGCCGTCAAAGCCCAGCGTCTTGGCGACGCGCTCGCGGTCGATGGGGAACGACGTGCCGGCCAGGGCGGCGGCGCCCAGCGGCAGGCGGTTCACGCGGCGGCGGCAGTCGGCCAGGCGCTCGGCGTCGCGGCCGAACATTTCGGCGTAGGCCAGCAGGTGGTGGCCGAAGGTTACGGGTTGGGCAACTTGCAGATGGGTGAAGCCCGGCATGATGGTGCCGGCGTTTTCCAGGGCCACGGCGGCCAGGGCGTGGCGCAGTTGGCGCAGCAGGTCTTGCAGGTTGTCGATTTCGTCGCGCAGCCACAGGCGGATGTCGGTGGCCACCTGGTCGTTGCGCGAACGGCCGGTGTGCAGGCGCTTGCCCGCGTCGCCCACCAGTTCCACCAGGCGCTTTTCGATGTTCAGGTGCACGTCTTCCAGATCCAGCAGCCATTGGAAGCTGCCGGCGTCGATTTCAGACAGGATCTGGGTCATGCCACGCTGGATGTCGGCCAGGTCTTGCGCGCCGATGATGCCTTGGGCGGCCAGCATGTCCGCATGCGCGAGCGAGCCCTGGATGTCGTGGCGCGCCAGGCGCTTGTCGAAATCCACGGACGCCGTGTAGCGTTTGACGAGTTCGGATACCGGTTCCGAGAACCGGGCGGACCAGGCCTGCGCCTTGTTGGCGAACTGGTTTTGATCGGGGGAGGGAGTGTTTGCCATGATGGGCGGAATTATAGGGCCTGCCGACAAGCCGGCGCACGCGGGGGCCGCCCCGGCCCTGATTTCCCGGGCGCGACAGCGCGCCAACGCCCGACTTGTCGGATAATCCAGCGTTGGTTTCAAGTCGTTGTTTCAAGAACTTAGAGCGAGTCAAAGACATATGCCCGTGGAATGGGAAGAACTGGTAACCCAACTCGACGCCCACATGCCGCACGAGGCCTGGGCGCAGACGCTGGTGGGCGTGGGCGTGCTGGTGCTGACCGCGCTGTTCGTGCAGTGGGTGGTGGCGCGCGTGGTGCTGCTGCTGGCGCACCGCGTGCTGGTGCTGAGCGGGCGGGGCGACTGGGACAAGGCGCTGCAGCGCCGCCGGGCGTACCAGAACCTGTGGTACGCGGTGCCGTTCGCCGTGGTGTCGATGGGCATCAACCTGGTGCCGCACGCGGAAAAAGCCGTCAGCATTGTCGGGCGGCTGGCCCACGCGGGCGCCTGGATCTGCGTGTTCGTGGCGTTCTCCGGCGTGCTGAGTGCCTGGCAAGACACCTATTCCGCCACCACGCGGGCGCAAACGCGCTCCATCAAGGGCTATATCCAGATCGGCAAGCTGATTCTGGCAGCGGTGTGCACCGTGCTGGTGCTTTCCATCCTGATCGACCGTTCGCCCTTGTGGATGATTTCCGGCCTGGGCGCGCTGTCGGCGGTGCTGTTGCTGGTGTTCAAGGACACGCTGCTGTCGCTGGTGGCCAGCACGCAATTGACCAGCAACGACATGCTGCGCATTGGCGACTGGATCGAAATGCCGCAGTCCAACGCCGATGGTTTCGTGAAGGACATCGCCCTGCACACGGTCAAGGTGCAGAACTGGGACAACACCGTCACCACGGTGCCGACTTACAAGCTGTTCTCGGAAAGCTATCGCAACTACCGCCACATGTTCGAATCCGGCGGGCGGCGCATCAAGCGCACGCTGCGCATCGATGCGACCAGCGTGCGCTTCCTGACCGACGAAGAGGCCCAGCGCCTGATGCGTTTTCGCCTGCTGCACGACTACCTGCAGGCCAAGACGCAAGACATCGCCCAGACCAACCAGACCATGGGCGAATTGGCCAGCGTGCCCGCCAACCGCCGCCGGCTGACCAATATCGGCACCTTTCGCGCCTACGGCGTGGCGTTCCTGAAGCAGAACCCGGAAGTGCGGCAAGACATGGCGATGATGGTGCGCATGATGGAGCCCGCGTCTGACGGCATTCCGGTCGAGGTCTATTGCTTTACGGCCGTGACCGCCTGGGTGGAATACGAACGTATCCAGGGCGACATCTTCGACCATCTGCTGGCCGTGCTGCCCGAACTGGGGCTGCGCCTGTACCAGCAGCCGTCGGGGGCTGATTTTGGCGCCCTGGGCAGCCATCTGCGCGAAAACGCCATCCAGGCGGCGTTGGCGGCTGACCGGGACCGCCCGGCGCCAGCCTTGCCGGATAGCTCGGGCGCTGTGTCCGAGCGCGGCCTGACCGACGGCAAGATGCCCACCTAGACGAAAGCGCCCCGGGCGCCGTGAGATAATCCGCCGGTTGGAACTTAGTCTTCATTGACCCCAGGCGAACCCCCGATGTCGAACCCGTTCTTCAACCTGTATTCCCACGGCTTCGCCCGGGTGGCGGTCGGCGTACCCGAATGCCGCATCGCCGATCCGGCCTTCAACGCCACGCAAACCATTGAACTGGCCCTGCAGGCCGCCCAGGGCGGCGCGGTGCTGGTGGCGTTTCCGGAATTGGGCCTGTCGGCCTACACCTGCGACGATCTTTTCCACCAGAAAGCCTTGCTGGACGAATGCGAGGAAGCGCTGGCGCGGGTGGTGGCGGCCACGGCCGAACTGGATATCGCCGTCATCGTGGGTGCGCCGCTGCGCGTGTCGCACCAGTTGTTCAACTGCGCCGTGGTTGCCGCCGGCGGGCGCGTGCTGGGCGTGGTGCCCAAGAGCTACCTGCCCAACTACGGCGAGTTCTACGAAGCGCGCCAATTCAGCGCCGCCGATTGCGCGCCCGTCACCGACATCCGCCTGCTGGACCAGACCGTGCCCTTTGGCGCCGAGCTGCTGTTCCAGATGGAAAAGCTGCCGCTGTTCCAGTTCCATGTGGAAATCTGCGAAGACGTATGGGTGCCGATTCCGCCCTCGTCGTTCGCGGCGCTGGCCGGCGCCACCGTGCTGGTGAATTTGTCCGCGTCGAACATCGTCGTGGGCAAGTCGGAATACCGCCACCAGCTTGTGGCGCAGCAGTCTGCGCGCTGCTTGTCCGCCTATATGTACACGTCGGCCGGCCGGGGTGAATCGTCCACCGACCTGGCCTGGGACGGCCAGGCGCTTATCTATGAAAACGGCGAACTGCTCGGGGAATCCGAGCGCTTCTTGGGCCATTCGCATTTGTTGTTCTCGGACGTGGACCTGGAACGTTTGTCGCGCGAGCGCATGCGCCAGACCACCTTCGGCCAATCGGTTCGGCGCCACCAGGACGAAGTGCGCAAGTTCCGCCCCGTGGCGGTGCCGGTGAACCCGCCGCTTGCCGACGCCGAGCTGCCGCTTGAGCGGCGCGTGGCGCGGTTTCCCTATGTGCCGGCCGACCCGCAACGGCGCGACGCCCGCTGCAAAGAGGTCTACAGCATCCAGGTGCAGGCGCTGGTCCAGCGCCTGTCAGCCAGCAAGATGTCGAAAGTGGTCATCGGTATTTCTGGCGGGCTGGATTCCACCCACGCGCTGCTGGTCTGCGCGCAAGCCATGGATACGCTGGGGCTGCCTCGGTCCAACATCCTGGCCGTGACGATGCCGGGCTTTGCCACCAGTTCCCGCACGCTACAACAGGCGCGCCGCTTGATGTCGGTGGTGGGCTGCACCGCGTCCGAAGTCGACATTCGCCCCAGTTGCCTGCAGATGCTGAAAGACCTGGGCCACCCCTATGCGGACGGCCAGCCGGTCTATGACATCACGTTCGAAAACGTGCAGGCAGGCGAACGCACCAACCATCTGTTTCGCATCGCCAACTTCAGCAACGCCATCGTCATCGGCACGGGCGACCTCAGCGAACTTGCACTGGGTTGGTGCACGTATGGCGTGGGCGACCACATGTCGCACTACAGCGTGAACGCCAGCGTGCCCAAGACCCTGATCACGCACCTGGTGCGCTGGGTGGCGGAATCCGGCCGGCTGGGCGAGGACGGCGCGGCCGTGCTGCTGGACGTGCTGGGCACGGACGTCAGCCCTGAATTGGTGCCGGGCAGCGACGAAAAGCCCGTCCAGAAAAGCGAAGATTCCATCGGCCCCTACGAACTTCAGGACTTCAACCTGTACTACACGCTGCGCTACGGCTTTGCTCCGACCAAGGTGGCCTTCCTGGCGTTTGCCGCCTGGCGTGACCGCGAGGTTGGCGCCTGGCCCGACGCCGGGCACGTGGTGCGCAACCAGTACGACCTGGCCGCCATCAAGCGCAACCTGAAGATATTCCTGGACCGGTTCTTCCGCACGACCCAGTTCAAGCGCACTTGCGTGCCGAACTCGCCCAAGGTGGGCTCGGGCGGTTCGCTGTCGCCGCGCGGCGACTGGCGCGCACCCAGCGATTCGGAATCGGTGGTGTGGATGCGCGACGCCGAGCGCATTCCCGACGCCGCGCCGCCGGGCTGATCGGGGTTGTCCCGCAATGCCGCAATCACCCCGCTTGCGGCGCGGGCCCCGGTGGTATTCTCTTATCCATTGCGTTTTGCCGGCCGAATCCGCGCGGGCAGGGCGCCGCAACACATTAAAAACCCAGGACGACCAACGTGAAACAAGTCACCGCCATCATCAAACCCTTCAAGCTTGACGAAGTCCGCGAAGCGCTGGCCGAAGTCGGCGTCAGCGGCCTGACCGTAACCGAGGTCAAGGGTTTCGGCCGCCAGAAAGGCCACACCGAACTCTATCGGGGCGCGGAATACGTGGTGGACTTCCTGCCCAAGATCCGCGTTGAAGTCGTGCTGCCCGACAGCCAGGTCGAAGCCGCCATCGAAGCCGTGGTCAAGGCCGCGCGCACCGGCAAGATCGGCGACGGCAAGATCTTCGTGTCCCCGGTCGAACAAGCCATCCGCATCCGCACCGGCGAATCGGACGAAGAAGCGCTGTGATCCGCGCCTGTTGAACCCAATCGCCTGACCGTCAAAGGCGCTCGCCCCTTCACCGGGGCGGGCGCCTTTGTCTTTCTAGCGGATCAGCTGATTCATCTCCAGAATCGGCATCATCACCGCCAGCACGATCAGCAGGACAAAGCCGCCCATCAGCAGGATCAGCGCCGGTTCCAGCAGCGCCGTCATCGCCATGGCGCGGCGTTCCAGATCGCGCGACAGGTTCTGCGCGCCGCGATCCAGCAGTTCAGGTAGCCGCCCGGTTTTTTCGCCGCTAGCGATCAGGTGCACCAACAGCGACGGAAACACCTTCTGCGCGCCCAGCGACGACGCTAGCGCCGCGCCCTCGCGCACGCGCGCCGACGCTTCGTCCACCGCCTGGCGCAGCACGTCATTGCCCAAGGTGCGGCGCGCGGCTTCCAGCGCGGTCAGCAGCGCCACGCCGCTGCCGCACAGAATGGCCAGCGTGGATGCAAAGCGCGCGGCGTTCACCCCCAGCACGAAGCGGCCCATCAGCGGCAGCCGCAGCACGCGCGCATGCCAGGCACGGCGCGCGGCGGGCGCGCGCAGCGTGTAGCGCCACAGCACAATGGCCAAGGCCACGGCCACGCCCGTCACCATGCCCCATTCGCGCACATAGTCCGACAAGGCCAGCATCACGCGGGTCAGCATCGGCAATTGCTGCTTGGCCTGGCTGAACGCCGACACCACCTGCGGCACCACATAGCCCAGCAGGAAGATCACGATGATGACCGACACGCTGGCAACCACCGCCGGGTAGATGAAGGCCGTCATGACCTTGCTGCGCAAGGTGTTGCGCTCTTCGATGTAGTCCGCCAGCTTTTCCATCACTTGCGCCAGGTCGCCGGACTCTTCGCCCGCGCCGATCAGGGCGCGGTAGATCTCGGGAAAGTCGCGGGGCCGGGCGGCCAGTGCCGTGGACAGGCGGTGACCGGCGCGCACATCGTCGCGCACGGCGCCAAGCGTTGCCGCAATGTGTTTTTTCTCCGCTTGTTCAAGCGTCGCGGAAAGCGCGGCATCCAGCGGCAGGCGCGCCGCCAGCAGGCTGGCCAGTTGGCGCGTCAGCCAGGCCAGGTCGGCATCCGACAGGCGGGTGCGCAGGCTGGCGCCCAGGCCTTCGGTGCGCGCGGCCGACGCTGTCGACAAGGGCAGCAGGCCACGGCCGCGCAACTGGTTGCGGGCGCCGCGCTCGGTGTCGGCGTCGATCGTGCCACGCACGATTTTGCCCAGCGCGTCAGTGGCTTCGAAACGGTAGGAAGGCATGGAGGAAGCAGGGGTCGACGCGCAAATGAAAAACGCGCAAGAGCCCCGAATTTAAAGGGTTTGCAGCCCGTATGTTGCATGTCAAATATGACCGTGGTGTTGCACCGTCACCCCGTATACTCCGACGCGATTTCATGTTTTTTCACCCCTGCATTCACGTCTGAAGGCACCACTCTCGTCATGCGTCACATTGCGCAATTCAGCCTTGCCGTCTTGCTTGCTGCAAGCCAGATCGGACCGGCCGTCAGCACGGCCCATGCTCAACAGGCGGACAACCGTGTCAGCTTGAATTTCGTCGACACCGACATCCCCGCTGTACTGCGCGCGCTGTCCTTGTTTACGCATCGCAACTTCCTGGTGGACCCGCGCGTCAAGGGCAAGTTGACGTTGGTGTCGGACCGACCGGTGGATAGCGGGCAGGCGCTGGCCATGCTGACGGGGGCGCTGCGGCTGCAGGGCTTTGCCATCGTGGACGTGGACGGCGTGACGCGCGTGGTGCCTGAAGCCGACGCCAAGCTGCAAGGCAGCGCCGTGGTGGGCAATACACGGCCAGCGGCCGGGTCTGCATCAACTGGCGCATCAACCAGCGCCGCGGC
Source organism: Achromobacter spanius (assembly GCF_003994415.1). Taxonomy (NCBI): domain Bacteria; kingdom Pseudomonadati; phylum Pseudomonadota; class Betaproteobacteria; order Burkholderiales; family Alcaligenaceae; genus Achromobacter; species Achromobacter spanius. The sequence goes on from NZ_CP034689.1 coordinate 2,573,420, forward strand.
CGGCAATGCCACGCGTGGGCCGGTGCCCGTGTCGGCCTTTGCCAAAGGCGGTGGCAGCAGCGGCGAGATGCTGACGCGCGTGTTCCCGCTGAAGTACGAGAACGCCGCGAACCTGGTGCCGGTGCTGCGCCCGATGGTGCCGCCCAACAACCCCATCAATGCCTACCCCGGCAACAACACGCTGGTGGTCACCGACTACGCCGACAACCTGGAACGCATTGCGCAGGTGATCGCCCGTATCGACGTGCCCAGTTCCATCGATACCGACGTGGTGCCGGTGCAATCCGGCATCGCCACCGACATCGCCATCCTGGCCTCGCAATTGTTGGACACGCAAAGCAGCGACCCCACGCAGCGTATCGCGGTTGTGGCCGACCCGCGCAGCAACAGCGTGCTGGTGCGCTCGGGTAGCCCGGCGCGCACGCGTCTGGCGCGCGACCTGATCCTGAAGTTGGACGCGCAGCAAAACCGCGCGGGCAACCTGCATGTGGTCTACATGCGCAACGCGCAGGCTTCGCGTATTGCCGAGGTGCTGGGCGGCCTGCTGACCGGGCAGGCCAATTCCGCGCCTGGCGCGTCGGGCGGCGCAAGTAGCGCCACGGGCGGTTCGCAGGGCGGCGCACGCACGCAGAACACGTCCGCCGGCGCTGCGCAAAGCGCGCAAGGCATGGCGGGGATGTCGGGATCGTCGGGTTCGTCCAAGGGCGGTTTGTCTGGCGAGCAAGAGCGCATTGCGCGCGAAGACAACAGTTCGCAAGCCGTGTCGTATTCGGCGGGCGGCGCCACCATACAAGCCGACCCCGCCACCAACTCGCTGATCATCTCCGCGCCCGAACCGTTGTACCGCAGCCTGCGCGAAGTGATCGACCAACTGGACCAGCGTCGCGCGCAGGTGCTGGTGGAAAGCCTGATCGTTGAGGTCAGCGAAGAAAAGGCCGCGGAATTCGGCATTCAGTGGATGACGGGCGCCGGCAACATCAACAGCAACGGCACGAGCTTCATCGGCGGCACCAACCTGGGCGGCAGCGGCATCACGGGCAATGGCCCGACGTCCATCGACGCCCTGGGCGGCGGCCTGAGTCTAGGCGTGGTCAAGGGCACGGTGGACGTGTTGGGCAACCAGGTCATCAACCTGGGTGTGCTGGCCCGCGCCATGCAGAACACGGGCGAAGCCAATATTCTGTCCACCCCGAACCTGCTGACGCTGGACAACCAGTCGGCCAGCATCCTGGTGGGCAAGACGGTGCCGTTCGTGACCGGCCAATACGTCACGTCGGGCAGCAACGGCAGCTCGAACCCGTTCCAGACGATTGAACGCGAGGACGTGGGCTTGAAGCTGAACATCCGCCCGCAGATTTCGGAAGGCGGCGCGGTCAAGCTGGACATCTACCAAGAAGTCAGCAGCATCGACGAAAGCCGTTCCAATTCCACCAGCGGCATCGTGACCAACAAGCGCGCCATCGACACCAGCGTGTTGATCGACGACGGCCAGATCATCGTGCTGGGTGGCTTGTTGGAGGACAACGTGACCTTGACGTCCAACAGCGTGCCCGGCCTGGGTTCGCTGCCGGTGATCGGGTCGCTGTTTCGCTACGACACGCGCAAGCGCACCAAGACCAACCTGATGGTGTTCCTGCGGCCCTACGTGGTGCGTGACGCCAACCGCAGCGCCAGCGTCACCATGGATCGCTACGACTACATGCGCCGGGCGCAGGGGGCCACGCAGCCCGGCCACCACTGGGCGCTGCCCGATATGCAGGCGCCGATGCTGCCGCTGCCCGGCGCCGCGCCGTCCGTGTCGAACAACGCCTACGACCTGCGTCCGGAGCAGCAGGCCGCCACGCTGCGCCGCCCGCCGCCCACCACGGTGCAGTCGTTCGCGGTGCGCCAGTATCCGGGTAGCCTGCCCACGGGCAACGCCGCCTTGCCGATCCACGTGTCCAGCACCTTGATGCACAGCGTGGCGGTGGACCCCGAGTCGTTGCTATGAGCGCGCATCCCTTGCCCTACGCCTGGGCGCGCGCGCAGCGGGCCGTGCTGTCGCTGCGCGCGGGCCAGGTGCAGTTGACGGTCAGCCCGCGCACACCGGAATGGGCGGTGCAGGAAATCCGGCGCTGCCATGGCCATGTGGCGCTGGCGCAGGTGGACGACGAGGCGCTGGAAACCTTGTTGACGGCGGCATACAGCCATTCCGAAGATGCCGCGTCCGTGATGGGCGTGGCGGAAAACGAGATTGACCTGGACCGCCTGCTGCAAGACATGCCCGAGGTGGCCGACCTGCTGGAAGCGCAGGACGATGCGCCCGTCATCCGCATGATCAACGCGCTGTTCGCGCAGGCCGCGCGCGACGGCGCCAGCGACATCCACATTGAGCCTTTCGAAACGCATTCGGTGGTGCGCTACCGCGTCGACGGCACGCTGCGCGATGTGGTGTCGCCGCGCAAGGCCTTGCACGCGGCATTGATTTCGCGCATCAAGATCATGGCGCATCTGGACATCGCCGAAAAACGCCTGCCGCAAGATGGCCGCATTGCGCTGCGCGTGGGCGGCCGGCCCATTGACGTGCGGGTGTCGACCTTGCCCACGGGCCATGGCGAACGCGCCGTGCTGCGCTTGTTGGACAAGGAAGCGGGGCGGCTGCAATTGGAGCGCCTGGGCATGTGCCCCGAGGTGCTGACGCAACTGGACCGCCTGATCCGCCAGCCGCACGGCATTGTGCTGGTGACGGGGCCCACCGGCAGCGGCAAGACCACCACGCTGTACGCCGCGCTAAGCCGCCTGGACGCGGCCACCAGCAACATCCTGACGGTGGAAGACCCCATCGAATACGACCTGTCCGGCATCAGCCAGACGCAGGTCAACGCGAAGATCGACATGAGCTTCGCGCTGGCCCTGCGCGCCATCTTGCGGCAGGACCCCGACGTCATCATGATCGGCGAAATCCGCGACCTGGAAACCGCGCAGATCGCGGTGCAGGCCTCGCTGACCGGCCACTTGGTGCTGGCCACGCTGCACACCAACGACGCCGTATCCGCCGTGACTCGGCTGACGGACATGGGTGTGGAACCCTTCCTGTTGGCCTCGTCGTTATTGGGTGTGCTGGCGCAACGGCTGGTGCGCAAGCTGTGCCCGGAATGCAAGACGCCGTCGATGCTGGATGGCGTGCGCGTGTTCCATCCCGTGGGGTGCCCGGCCTGCAATCACACTGGCTACAGTGGGCGCTCAGGCATCCACGAACTGTTCACCGTGGACGACGAGGCGCGCCGCTTGATCCATGAAGGCCGCGATGAACGCGAGCTGCGCGTGGCCGCCATGGCCGCCGGCATGCGCACGATGCGTCAAGACGGACAGCGCTGGGTGGAAGGCGGGCAGACCTCGCCCGAGGAAATCGTGCGGGTCACGCGCGACGCCTAGCGCTGCGGACAGCCCCGGCTACTTGCCGGCGCGAAACACCACCGTGTCGCCCGAGCGGCGGCCCAGCGTGGACATCAAGCCGTCCAGCGCGGCCCGCTGTGCGGGCGTGGCCGCGTCCGCGAAGGTGGCGCGGCCCTCGAAGCGCACGCCGCGCGGGCCGGCGTTGCCCTGGCCCGTGACCGCCAGCAGGCCGCTTTCCGTGCTGAGCGTCAGCGTGGCGCCCGCCTTGCCTTGGCCCTGCACCCGCAGCAGATACGTGCCAACCGGGGCGATGGACGTCAGCGCGGTGCCGGCATTGCGCCAGCGCAGGTCGGCGATCTGGCCGCTTGGCAAGTTGCCGCCAAGGCGCAGCGCCTGCCAATTGATTTCCAACATGCCTTCGGGCGCCAGCGTATTCCAGGGCGCGCCCAAGGCGGGCAGCACGGTGGCGGGCACCCGCAGCGACTGCGCCGGTATGAGCAGGCCATTCCAGGCGACGCGCGCGCGCAAGGGGCCTTGCAGCCAGGGGTGAGTGATGGCCAGCGCCATCGTGTCCCAATGCCATTCCCATTGCACCGGCTGCGGCAACACGCGCTGCGAGCCGGGCGGGCCCAAGGCCACCCAGGCGCTGCCGTGCCATACCGTGCCGCTGGCGTCCGCCAACGAGACGAGCGCATCCTCCGACGGCATGGCCAGCAACCAGCGCGCGGGCAGCACGCTGACACCCGCCGCAACCGCAAAGGCAAAACTTGTCAGCCAAAGCGCGGCTGACCGCTTGTTCAAACGCGGCAACGCCATCAGCGGGCTCCCGGCTGCTTGGGCAGTGTCAGCGTGATGTGGCCGTTGACCAAGCCCGGCAGCGGTCGGCCATTGGGATTGGTGGCGCGGGTCAATTCCACCTGCTGCGTGCTCAGTCCCCAGTCTTGCCCGGCACCGTCCAACCAGGGCAGCAGGGCGGATGATGGCGCCTGGTTCAAGCGCAGTTGCAAGCCCTTGCCGGACTCGGGCGCGTCCAGGGTCCACATCGCCGCCGGCAAGCCGGCGCGTTCCAGGCTGGTGCTTACTTCGGCCGGCGTGGGCAGGGACGCCACGGGCGCGGCGGATCGTTGGCGCAGCGCGCGGGCCTGGGCCGTCAGGTCGGCAACGGCGGCAGCCTGGCCACGCAAGAGGGGCAATTCGGTATGCAGCTTGCGCATCGTGTTCAGGGGCGGTTCGATGAGCGTGACAAAGACCAGGGCCGCGCCCAGCAGCGCGCCGGCTGCCGTGACCAGACGGCGTTCGCGAGGCGCCAACGCCTGAAAGCGTAGTCGGGCGCGGGCAAGCGTGGGATCGACGGCTTGGCGCAGACGGGCGCGGGCGGTTTGCCAGCGGGCTTGCAGGCGGGTGTGCAGAGGCGTTTGCGAGGGGGGATGCAGACTCGTCTGCCGGTTTTCAATCGGGGCGTTCATGGTTGTTTGCGCACGATGCGCCAGGTGTTGTCGGTATCGCCGCGTTCCAGCTTCAGGCCCAAGGCGGCGGCTTGCTGGATCAGCGCGGGGGTTTCGGCTACGCGCTGCGCGTGCTCGCCGGACTCGGCAAGGGTCAGGGTCAGGGCCTGGTCCGCGTAGGTCAGTCGCGATACCTTGTCGGCCGCGAACGGCAGCAGCTGCGCGGTGGCGCGCGCCAAGGGCAGGAAGTCCGCCGCGTTGGCCGCGCCGCGATTGGCCTGTAGCGCATCCAGTCCTTGCTGGGCCTGGCGCGGCGGGTCCAGCACGACCGGCAGGTCGGGAAACGCGGCCAGCACCTGCTGGCGCATGCCCGCCGTCAAGGCTTGCGCTTCGGCGCTGAGCCGCGAGGCGTAAAGGTTCAAGCCCGCAATCCAGACCACGGCCGCCGCCGCGCCCCAGCGCCACACCGGACGCCAGCGCGAGACCTGGGCCGGCGCCAACTGCGGCATGGCCAGCGACCAGGTGGGCGACGGCGCCTGCCAACGCGGGTCGGCGGGGTCGCGCAGGGGCTCGGATGACGCGGGCGCCAACGTCTGCGGCGCGATCAGCGCGTGGGCGCGCAGGCCGTGGGCATTCAGCAGACCCCAGGCGCGCCGCACCGGTTCACGGGGTGACCACGCCAGCGTCACGCTGCCATCGGCGGCGCGCGCGCTGAACCCGATGGCCAGCGCGTCCAGGTCGCTTAGCACCAGAGGCTCCAGCGCGCTGTGCACCGCAGCGGTAAAGCGGGCGCGTGGCACGGCGGGAATACGCACCGTGGTGGCGATGACGTCGGCCGGGTGCAGCACCGCTTCGCAGGCGGCGTGGGGGTAGGCGTTGCCCAGGGCGCGCACGCTCAGTTCGCCCTGTTGGACGCACCGTCCGCGCCGGTCGAACCAGGCATAGGACAGGGGCGAGTCGGCGCTGAATTCGTCCAAGGGGGCAAGCGCGATGCGCAAAGCGTTCTTCAAGGGATTTCTCTTGTCCATATCGTTTCGGGCGCGGCGGGCGGCGCGCTGCGCACCAGGGCTTGCATGGCGACTCGCGCGCGTTCGTAGACGACGGTGCCGCTGGCCATGAACCAGCCACTGGCGGTGGTGACGGTGGGGGCGGTCGCCTCTACGCCGGTGCCGGCAAGGCGGTTGCTGAACTCGCCGGCGTTGTTGAACCAGTTGCCACGGTCGCGTTCGCCCGTCATGGCGCGCGCCTGGCTCAGCGACAGCCCCGGCACCAGGGCGGCGATGACCTCGGCGGGCGCGGTGTTGACGTTGACGCTGGTGGCCACCGGCAGCACCGTCATCGTGCGGCGCATTTCATTGCGCATGGCGGGCTCCAGCCCCAGCTGAGCGGCAATTTCATCCACGCCGCGCGGCAGCGGCGCGCGCGCATCCGGGGTGGCGGCGGGCTGGCCCTTGGCGCCCGACGGCGCGTCGGCGGCCAGGGCGGGCGGCTGCGCCAAGGCAATGATGTCGGTGATCTGAGCGGCCAGCGTGTCCGGCAACTGCTGCGCGGCCAGCAGGCGACGCAGCACTTTTTCCTGCTCGGGTTGCGGCACGCCGTTGCGCGCCAGGTTGCTCAGGTTGTACTTGCCCTGTTCGTCTTGCACGCGGCCCGAGAACACGGCGACGCGGTCGTCGCCGGGGCGTTCGATGCGCGTGTCCAGGATGGGCGTGGCCCATATCTGGTCGCCGCGCGTGGTGGATTCGCGCTTGCCGTGGTCGCGGATGACCAGGCGCGCCCAGTCGATGCCGCCCGCCAGCATGACGCGGGCCTGCACGCGCGACATCTCGTTTTCCACCCGCCGCGTGCTGGCGGTCTGGCGCTGGAACAGGCTGGTGGTCAGCGCCGCCACAATGGCCACGATGATCAACGCACTGATGACCGCCGCGCCGCGTTGCTTCAGGGTAGGGCGGGGCGTCATGGCAGCTCCAGAATGCGCGTGTAGCGCTGCGGCGCGTTGGCCGCGCCGCGTTCCAGCGTGATCTCGATGCCGGTGGGCGCCGTGCCGAAACTGGCATTGGCGTCTGCCCAACCCACGCCCGGCACCCAGGCGCGCAGGCTCAACACGCGCACGCCGGGCAGCAGCAGCACGGCGTTCACGGCGGCGGGTAGCGGGCTGCGCGGCGCGGGCGGCCCGCTGGCGCGCCACAGGCCGTCCGCCCGCACCTGCCATTGCACGCGCTGCCACAGGCCATTGCCGTCGGCATCGGGGCGCAGCAGTTCCAGCGTCTGCCCGCCCGTGTTCTGGCGCAGCAGGCGCAGCCCGCTGGTCAGCGCAACGGCGTCCTTGCCGGGCGCATCGAAGCGCGGGCCGGTATAGGACAGTTCCACGTCGCGCGCCACCTGGCCCAAAGTCCGGACGATGGCGTCGGTGTCTTCGGCCTGCTGTTCGATGCGGTCGCGCGCGCTGGATACGCTGGCCAGCCCGCGCCAGGCCATCAGGCTGACCAGCGCCATCAGCGCCAGCGCAACCAGCACCTCGATCAGGGTGAAGCCTGTCTGGCGGGCGCGCTTGGAGGGTGAGGGCAATACGCGGCGCATCGTCATCGCAGGCTTGATAGCAGGCCGTCCAATTGCAGCAGCACGGCGTCAGGCCGGCCCGACGCGGCGTCATGGACGTTGACTGACACCTGCCGGAAGCTGCGGTTCATGGAATTCGTGAAAACCAGTTCGCACTGCAACGCGCGGCCGCCTTGCGGGCAGGGCACGGTCTTCGACCCGGCGCGCGGCAAGCTCTGTTCCAGCCGCAACTGGGTCAAGGCATTCTGCGCGGCCAGCAGCGCCAGCGTCTTGTCCTGCAAGGCGCGGTTGTTGGCGGTCATGACGCCGGTGGCGCGCAGCGCGGCCGCCATCGCCACGGCAATGATGGCCAGCGCCACCAGCACTTCAATCAGGGTGAAGCCGCGCTGGTGCCGGGTTTGCTTGGCAGGCGGGAGAAAATCACTGGATGTCATAACGGCCGGCGGCGTCGCGGTGCAGGGTGACCTGGTCATCGCCCGCGCGCAGGGTCAGCGTGATCGGGTCGGCGACCCATTCGGTGTTGAACACCAGCGGTCGGTCGGGGCTCAGGGTCAGGTGGACGACGCCCGCCTGCCACGACTGCGGGCGCAGCATGTCGTCGTGATCCAGGTGGTCTACCGGCACGGGCAGGTTTTCGTCGGCGCTGGGACCGGGCAGGCGCCCTTGGCGCTCGAACGACCAGCCTTGGTCGTCGGCCAGCCAGCGGATGGACCGGCCGTCGCTGCGGGCTTCGCTTTGCGCCACGGTGAATGCATCGGCCAGGCGTTCGGCGTCGGCGCGCAGGCCGTTGTCGCGCTTGCCGATGGACAGGCTCACCATGCTGGCGGCAATGGCCACAATCACCAGCACCACCAGCACTTCGACCAGCGTGAAGCCGCGCTCAGAGCTCCCAGGAACCGATGTCGGCATCGCCGTTTTCTCCACCGGGCTTGTTGTCGGCGCCAAACGAGAACACGTCGATGTCGCCCTTCACGCCCGGGCTCAGGAATTGATAGGGGTGACCCCAGGGGTCGTTGGGCAGCTTGTCCAGGTACCCGCGCCAGTTCGACGCGCCATCCGGCTTTTCAGCCAGCGCGCGCAGACCTTGCGCCGTGGTCGGATAGCGGCCGTTGTCCAGCCGGTACAGCTTCAAGGCCTGCATGATGCCGGCGATGTCCTGGCGCGCCGCCACCTGCCGCGCCTGATCGGGGCGGTCCAGCACGCGCGGCACGATCAGCGCGGCCAGAATCCCCCTGATCACAATCACCACCATGATCTCGATCAGGGTGAAACCTTGCTGACGGGCAAGCCCGCGCGGTAGCTGACGCACTTTACGACTCCGGTCCTCTAGTAGAAGCCCGGAATTGTGGACATGAAATATGACAGTAATGCTTGCATTGGCGCTTATTCCACCCAGGGAGTTTGTGCCCAGATCTCACGCAGGCGGGCGTCGTCACCCTTCAGGCGTTCCTGCCACTGTGGGCCGTCCACGTAATCCATCTCGGTGAACTGCTGCTTCATCTGGGCCTGGAAGTCCGGATTGGCCGCTACCTTGCCCAGCGCCTTGCGCAATTTTTCAGACACGTCGGCGGGCAGTCCCTTGGGCGCGACGATCCCGCGTTCCGATGCAAACACCAGGTTCACGCCCTGTTCCTTGAAAGTGGGCACGTCAGGTCCCAATGGCGAGCGCTTCTCGCTGGCTTGCGCCAGCACCCGCATGTTCTTGCCGTGATAGGGCATGACTTCACCCAGGTTCAGGCCGCCGAGGACGGTATGTCCACCCAGTACCGCAGTGCGCAGGGGACCCGCGCCGTTGTAGGGCACGTGGTTCAGCTTGGTGCCGGTCTGGGCCTGGAACAGCACCAGCGCCAGATGGTCGTCGGTGCCGACGCCGGTGGACCCATAGCTGATCGTGTCGGGCTTTTCCTTGGCGGCGGCGATCAGGGCTTCCAGCGTTTGATAGGGGCTGTTGCTGGCCACGCTGAAGGCGCTGGGGTCGCGCACCAGATTGGCCAGGTAGGTGAAGTCGTCACGGGTGAAGCCTGCCTTGCGCTCGATGGGCAAGGACACCAGCCCAGGCATGTTGGTCATGGCCAGCGTGTAGCCGTCCGGCTTGGCGCGCGCCACGTAGGCCAGGGCAATGGCGCTGGACGCGCCCGGCTTGTTTTGCACCACCACGGTGGCGCCCAGCTCCTTTTCCAGAAAGACCGCCAGCGCACGGGCAGTGAGGTCCGTGCCGCCGCCAGGCGCAAAACCCACAATCAATTCGATCGGGTGGTCGGGCCATGCCCAGGCGGGCAACGCGGCGCACAGGCCAGCAACGGAAAGGATCGCGCGCGCGGCGCTCTTGCGTGTAAAAAACATGTTGTCTCCAGGTTTTGTGTTTGAAGTTGGACGTGGGAAATGGAAGCGGGCAGGGCGGCCGGCTAGGGAACGCGAAGCGAGCCGCTTGCCGGCAGCACCTTGCCGGGGTTCATGAGCCCCTGGGGATCCAGGGCAAGCTTGATGCGCCGCATCAGGTCCTGCGCCAGCGCGCTTTTGTAGCGCTGCAGATCCTCTACGCAGCATTGGCCGATGCCTTGTTCGGCGCTGATGGATCCGCCGGCGTCGTGGGCCCTGTCGTGCACCAGCCGCTGGATGTCTGCGTGCGATGCGCCCATGGGCGGCAGCAGGTTGTAGTGCGGGTTGCCGTCGCCCAGGTGTCCGAACACGCGCTACGCCACACCGGGAAAGGTGGCGGCAAGCGCCTGGTCGGTGGCCCGCACAAAATCGGGGATGCGCGAGACAGGCAGTGAAATGTCATGCTTGACGCAAGCCTTGGCCCACGCCAATGCCAAGGTGATGCTTTCGCGCAAATGCCAGAAGGCAGCGCTTTGCGCGCCGGACACCGCGACCACGGTGTCCAGGGCTACGCCAGATTGCAAGGCGCCCGCCAGGACGGCTTCCAGCCGCGTTCGCAAGCAAGGCGCCAGCGATGCGATGTCGCTTCTTCATTGTCATGTCTCCTCATGTGCGCATCGGGTCCGCTTTGTCTTGATGCGGACCCTGAATGCGTTTGCTGTTTATTGCCTGACGCTCTACGGCGCCATGTGGCGGGTTTTGCCTTGGGTTCGCCCGAGGCTGCGGACTCAGCCGGCTTCTTGCGCTTCGCGCCAGGCGAGCAGACGCGCCACGCCTTCAGCCATGCCGACCTTCGGCTGCCAGCCGATGTGCTGGCCGGCCAGGTCGTGGGGAATATGGAACGCGCCGCCCGAGGTCAGGCGCACGGTGCCCGGCGGGTCTGGTTTGATCTCGGGCTGTAGATCGCTCTTGCAGTAGTCGAGCACCAGGCGCACCAGTTCGCCGGTGGTGATGGGCGCGGGGCCCGACACGTTCACCGCCACGTCCGTCGCCGTGCTCTGGAACGCCGCGACGTTGGCGCGCGCCACGTCGGATACGTGCACGAAGTGTTTCGTATCGGTGCCGTCGCCCGGCAGTACAGGGCGTTCACCTTTGCGCACGCGGTCGTAGGTTTCCATGATGTACAGCGAGTTGGCGGCGCGGTAGTGCTGACGTTCGCCGTAAACGGTGGAGTAGCGCAGCACCACGTAGTCCAGCCCGGACTTCTGGTAGTACTGGCGGCAAAGCTGCTCGCCCATGATCTTGGACGCGCCATACAGGATGGCGGCCGGGGGCGCGCCTTCGGAATGGAAGGGGCCGTTCTCGACCAGCGCGCCGGCGATGCCGGTGCCGTAGCCGTAGACCGCGTTGGATGAGGCGAAGACGATTTTCCGCACCTTGTTGGCGCGGCAGGCTTCCAGCATGTTCTGCGCGCCGCGCACATTGACGTCCACCGCCTGCCATGGCGTCTGGGAAAAGCCCAGCGTCATGTAGGCGGCCAGGTGCAGCACGCCGTCCACGCCCTCGGTCGCAGCCAGCAGGTCCGGCAAACGCATAAGGTCACCACGAACCACTTTCACGCGGGGGTTGTCCTGCAGGTGTGCAATGGCTTCGGGCGTGCCGAATGCAAAATTGTCCAGCAGGATCACTTCTTTCGCGCCGGCGGCCAGCAAGGCGTCGGCGGTGTGGGAACCCACCAGGCTGGCGGCGCCAGCGATCAGGATGCGGGAATCGGCCAGCGACAGCGCCGCGCTTTTCTTTTCAGTTGTCATATTGCTTCAAAGTCCCATGGGTTTTTCGTGCATGCCCCAGTACAGGCTCTTGACCTGGCTGTACAGGCGCAGGCCGTGCAGGCCCTTTTCGCGCCCGATGCCGCTGGCCTTGAAGCCGCCGAAGGGGGTGGCAATATGCGATTGCTTATAGGTATTGATCCAGATGGAGCCGGCCTCGATATCGCGGGCCACGCGCCAGGCGCGGGCGTAGTCGCCCGTCCACATGCCGGCCGCCAGCCCGAAGGCGGTGTCGTTGGCCTGGCGGACAACGTCGGCCTCGTCGTCAAAGGGCAGCGCCACCAGCACGGGGCCGAAAATCTCTTCCTGGCACACGCGAGCCTGGTTGCCCAGCCCGTCTATGACCGTGGGCAGATAAAACCAGCCATTGGCCAGTTCCGCCTGCGTGGGCGCAGCACCGCCCACCAGCACGCGGCCACCTTCGGCGCGGCCGATGTCCACATAGCCCGCGACCTTGTCGCGATGCGCGCGCGACACCAGGGGCCCCATCTGCGTAGCCGGGTCGTCCGGCAGCCCGACCCGCACCTGCCGGGTGCGTTCCACCAAGGCTTCCATGAAGCGCGGGTAGATGGATTTCTGCACGAACAGGCGCGAGCCCGCAACGCAGCTCTGGCCCGCCGAACCGAAGATGCCCGAAACCACGCCCGCCACGGCGCGGTCCAGGTCGGCATCGTCGAACACAATGTGAGGTGACTTGCCGCCCAGTTCCAGCCCGACCGGAATCAGGCGTTGGCCCGCGATACCGCCAATGGCGCGTCCGGTGTCAGTGCCTCCAGTGAACGACACCATGCGCACGCCGGGGTGTTTGACCAGCGCCGCGCCCACGTCTTCGCCATGGCCGGGCAGCACGGTCAGCAGGCCTTCGGGCAAGCCGGCTTCGCCGCAGATGCGCGCCAGTTCCAGGGCCAACTGCGGCGTTTCCTCGGAAGGCTTGAGCAACACGGCGTTGCCGGCCGCGAGCGCTGGCGCGGCTTTCTGCGCCTCGTTCATGATGGGAGAATTCCACGGCGTAATGGCCGCGATGACGCCGAAGGGTTCGGCCAGCGCCATGGAAAAGTACTCGCCGCGCGGCGAAGTCATTTCGTTTTGCCAGGTTTCGCACACGGCCGCGTAGTAGCGGAAATGGCCGGCCGCGCTGTCGACCATGTTCAGGCATTCTTTCCAGGGCTTGCCGCTGTCTTGCATTTGCAGGCGCGCCAAGGGCTCGCGCTCGGCGGCAAGGCGTCGGCCGATTTCGTACAAGGTGGCGGCCCGCTGATCCGGGCGCAGCTTGCGCCAGGGCTTATTGTGAAAGGCGTCCCAGGCAATGGCCACGGCCGCGTCCACGTCCTGCGCAGAGGCACGCGTGACGATGCCGGCTATGCTGCCGTCGGCCGGATTGATCGAGGTGATGACGGGCTCGCCGTCTTGGCTTTGGCGCCAGTTGGCGCCCAGCCGGAAGGGCTTGTTGCTTGATGCGTCCATAACGTCTTTGAGAATCAAGGGCTTCGGTAGACGTCATCATCGGCCGCTCAATTATTAGACACAAATAGATATTTATTTAATATTCTTAGCCTATGGCTATCAATATCAAATACCGTCCCCTCAAGGCGTTTCTGCTGGCGGTCGACAGCGGTTCGTTTACGCATGCGGCAAACCAGCTGGGCGTGACGCAGCCCTCGTTCACCGCGCTGATCCAGGACCTGGAAGAAGTGCTGGGGCTGCGCTTGTTCGAGCGCACCACCCGCAACATCAGCCTGACCAGCGCCGGGCATGATTTTCATTCGCGCGTGCAGCGTCCCATTGCCGACCTGGAAGAGGCCTACCGCAGCCTTGCCGATCTGGCTGCGGTGCGGCGCGGCAATGTTGCCTTGGGGGCGCTGCCGTCCACCGCCCTGACGCTGCTGCCCGCGGCGGTTGGTGCGCTGCGGCTGGCGCATCCGGCGTTGAAAGTGCGCGTGGTAGAGGCGCACAACGACGAACTGCTGGCTATGTTGCGCACCAACCAGATTGAGTTCGCAGTAGCCGCCCAGGCTGATCCGGCTTCCGACCTGACCTTTACGCCGTTGGGTGAGGACTGCTTTTGCGCGGTTTTTCCGGCAGGGCACCCGCTGGGTGAGGTGCGTGGGACGCTGCATTGGCGCGATGTACTGCGTTACGACCTGATCTTGCTGTCACAAGGGTCCAACGCGCGTCAGCAGTTTGACCGTGCCGTGCGCGACGAAGTGGACGCACCCGCTACCGCGCTGCGTTACGACGTGACCAACATGGGCACGGCCGCCGGCATGGTGCGGCAGGGGCTGGGCGTGAGCGTACTGCCCCGCCTGGCGCTGCCCGAGCTGAACCTGTCCGGCCTGCGCTGCGCGCCGTTGGGCGATGCGTCGGCACGGCGCTACATTGGATTGCTGCACCGGCGCGACCGCTCGCTGTCGCCCGCCGCGCAGGCCTTGGTGGCGCAGTTGGAAAACGTCATGGCAGGGGTCCTGCCCAGCCTGTTGCCCTTGCCGCCGCTAGGGAAACCCGCCTGATCCAGCAGGTCTTACCTTTGCCTATCGCGGCGGCTTTCCCCACCCCTGCTACCATGGCCCCTCTACAAGGAGCGGTAATGGCTACAAAAGAGAAGTCTTCGACTGGTTTGGCGGCGTTGGTTGAAAAGGCGCTTCAGCAGAAGAAGCTGGCTGCCGCCACACAAAAGCCGACGGGGTCGTCCCTGTCGAACATGGCGGGACGCAAGCAAATGGGGCGACCCGCAGGCCGCAAACGCTGATTCATTTCACGTTGGCAATTCCCGCCGGCGCCTCCAGCGCGGCGGGCGTTGCCAGTTTGTTCAATCTTCCCCCTTGCTCCACCGTCACGGCGTCTGCCGCGATATCGCGCAGCACGATGCCTGGCGCCACTTCGGTGCCTACCCGCCACGCCAGGGGCGGGCCGCCGTCCACGCTGAGCACCGCCGCGCCATCCGGGCCGGCCGCGATCAAACCGAGCACGCTGATCTGCGTGCGCATCACTTCATCCTTCCCAAACCATAAGGCCACCGGCATGTTGTCGGCCGCGCGCGGCGGCGCGGCTGATACGGCGGGCGGCAACGCGCCTGGACGCGGCGCCAGCAATATCGCCCCCCACACCCCCACGCCCGCCGCCAGCGCCAGTACGGCAAGCACACGCAGCGCGGCGGGCGCGGAAGGCAGGGAAGGGCGCAAGGTAAGAGACATGGGTGTACAGCGAAGGGATACAAGGGAAGGCCACAACGGCCCACAACGCGCCCGACTATAGCGGGGCTGCGTGACAATTACGCGATAGCGACAGCGTCCTGGCGCAACACGCCAACATCGGCCCGGCATCACCGCAACCGCTGTGCGGGCGGATTCAGCTTCCCTACAGTTTTTTGTCATTCCGCTTACACGGCGCGTATCTAGCATGCGGACACGCTCGGCTTGAACGCTTGAGCATCCATCCGAACCAACAGGGAAACCGCATGCAAGACATGAATCAAGCCAATCGCCGCCGACTGCTGAAGATGCTGGGAGGCGCGCCGATGCTGCCGATCAGTGGGGTCAGCATGGCGGCGTTGCTGGCCGGCTGTAATTCAAGCGATGACGATGACGACGCAACCGGCTCGCCGCCCGCCACGCCGGTCACCTTCACGTCTGCCTCGTTTACGTCCATGCCCGCGCCCACGCTGGCCAACCCGGAACTGATGGCCCGCACCACGGTGAGCTCGGCCATGAATCTGATGTTCAGCGATGGCTCCAAACGCACGGTGGAACTGGGCTACGAGCCGTTCTTCATCACGGGCGACAACGTGCCCGACGGCAAGGGCGGCGTCGCCATTGCCGGCGGCTATTTCAACCTGGCCGGCGCGCCCATCATGGACAATTCGGTGCCGGCCCAGGCGCGCCAGTTCTTTTCGAACTGTCCGGACGGTACGTCGTTGTTGGCGCTGTCGGCCCCCACCACCGTGCCGGGCGTCGCGGGCAACGCGCTCTACGCAGTGGTGCAGTTCGAATATCAATCGAAGGACCAGGCCGGCAATGACATGTATGGCTTGCTGCCGTCGCCTATCGCCGTGTTGACGCTGTCGCAAGACCCCAATACGGGCAAGCTCAGCCTGGTGAAGTACAGCAATGTGGACACCTCGTCGGTGCATGGGCTGTGGATCACCTGCGGCGCCAGCCTGTCGCCTTGGGGCACGCACCTGTCCAGCGAAGAGTACGAGCCGGATGCGACCACGGCGGCCGGCTCGGCTTCGTTCCAGGCCTATAGCAACAACCTCTATGGCGATCCCAACCAAGCCAACCCGTACCACTACGGCCACCTGCCGGAAGTGACGGTGCACCCTGACGGCACCGGCACGATCAAGAAGCACTACTGCATGGGCCGCATCTCGCACGAGCTGGTGCAGGTGATGCCTGACCAGCGCACCACGCTGATGGGTGACGACGCCACCAATGGCGGTCTGTTCATGTTCGTGGCCGACCGCAAGGCCGACCTGTCGGCCGGTACGCTGTACGTGGCGAAATGGACGCAGACCTCGGGCACGGGTCCCGGCGCGGGCACACTGACCTGGATCAAGCTGGGCCACGCCACCAGCGCCGAGGTCAAGGAACTGGCCGACCAGCTTACCGCCGCCGACATCATGGACGTGCGCACGGTTGACCCCGCCGACCCCACCTTCACGCAGATCCGCTACAGCGGCCACGACAACTGGGTCAAGCTGCAGCCGGGCCGCCGCCAGGCCGCCGCCTTTCTGGAAACGCATCGCTACGCGGCGCTGGTGGGGGGCACGCTGGCCTTTACCAAGATGGAAGGCACCACCGTCAACATCAAGGACAAGATCGCGTACAGCGCCATGTCGCGTATTGATTCGTCCATGACGGACGGCCTGGTCGCGGGCTTCAAGGTGGAAGCCAATTCCGCCGGCGCCGTGTATCAACTGCATCTGCAAGCGGGGCAGGTGGATACCGACGGCGGCGTCATCGACAGCGAATGGGTGCCGGTGAACATGGCCGCCGTGCCCGAGCTGATTGGCAAGCCGCTGGCCACGCCGGATGCGTTGGGCAACACGCACAACGCCGACTTCGTGTCCAACCCCGATAACCTGAAGTTCTCGGAAAAGCTGCGCACGCTGTTCATAGGCGAGGATAGCGGCGGCCACGTCAATAACTTCCTGTGGGCCTACAACATCGACACCAAGGCCTTGTCGCGCCTGTTGTCGTGCCCGGTGGCGGCGGAATCCACCGGCTTGCAGGCGGTGGATGAAATCAACGGCTGGACCTACATCATGAGCAACTTCCAGCACCCGGGCGATTGGGGCGGCGTGCATGCGGTGGTGCGGCCCACGCTGGAACCGCTGATCAAGGCCAACTACAAGGACGGCTTTGGCGCGGCGGTGGGTTACCTGACGGGCGTGAAGATCGGCGCGTAAGCGCACGGCCGCTGTCAGCGGCTGACATTGCGGCATCAGGGGACCGGTACGCCGGTCCCCTGATTCATTCATGGCATCCGTACCAGCAGGAATCATTTCACAGGTGTAACGCCAGCCATGCCGTTGGCGGTGGCCTCCTACACTCGGCGGCATCAGGCGTGGTCGATGGGCTTGATGTGTCTGCCGTGCCTGATGTGTCGTCCGGCTTGCGTGCTGCGCGCATGGCCGGTTCGTTGTTGGGGGTTTGAACCCGGGAGCGTTCACATGAAAAATCCTGACCACATTGATCGTCGCCGGCTGCTCAAGATGTTGGGCAGCGCGCCGCTGTTGCCGCTGGGCGGTGCGACGCTGGCGGGCGTGCTGGCGGGACGCCATGCGTCAGCCGCGACGCAGGCGCCCGCATTCGTATCCGCCGAATTCATATCGATGCCCGCGCCGGGCTTGTCGGATCCCGCAGGCATGGCGCGCACCACGGTGGAATCAGCGATGGAACTTGTCTTTGCCGACGGCCGTCGGCGGCGCGTGCAACTGGGCTACGAAGCGTTCTTCATGACGGGCGACCTCGTGCCCGACGGCAAGGGCGGCACCGTGCTGGCGGGCGGCTACGTCGATATCCACGGCAAGCCCATCCTGGACACCTCCGTGCCCGGGCGCACACGGCCGTTTTTTTCAGACTGCCCGGACGGCATGTCGCTGTTGACCCTGGCGCGGCCCGTGGGCGAGGCCGATGGCGCCACCGGCCCGCCGTGCGCCACTGTGTACGCCGTGGTGCAGTTTGAATACCTGTCGCGCAACCAGGCGGGCGATGACATGTGGAGGCACCTGCCATCGCCGATTGCCGTGCTGACCCTGGCGCAGGACTTGCAGACTGGCAAGCTGAGCCTGGTTCGCTACTGCAACGTCGACACCGAGCCGGTGCACGGCCTGTGGGTCACCTGCGGGGCCAGCCTGTCGCCCTGGAACACGCATTTGTCCAGCGAGGAATACGAGCCCGACGCCACGATCGCGCGCGACTCGGCATCTTTCCAGGCTTTCAGCCGCCACCTGTATGGCGACGCGCGCCGCGCCAACCCCTATCACTACGGCCATCTGCCTGAAGTGACGGTGCACGCGGACGGCACCGGCAGCATCAAGAAGCACTACTGCATGGGCCGCATCTCGCACGAGCTGGTGCAGGTGATGCCTGACCAGCGCACCGCGTTGATGGGCGACGACGCCACCAACGGCGGCCTGTTCATGTTCGTGGCCGACCGCAAGGCGGACCTGTCGTCGGGCACGCTCTACGTGGCCCGTTGGATGCAGACCTCGGGGGTGGGGCCGGGCGCGGCGGTGCTGCGCTGGATAAGGCTGGGCCACGCCACCAGCGCCGAGGTCAAGGAACTGGCCGACCAGCTTACCGCCGCCGACATCATGGACGTGCGCACGGCCGACCCCTCGGACGCGAGCTACACGCACATTCGCTTTGATGGCAAGGACAACTGGGTCAGGCTGAAGCCGGGCCGGCGCCAGGCCGCGGCTTTTCTGGAAACGCACCGCTACGCGGCATTGGTGGGCGGCACGCTGGCCTTCACGAAGATGGAAGGCACCACGGTGAACGCGCACGACAAGATCGCGTACACCGCCATGGCGCACATCGAAACGTCCATGGTCGACGGCACGTCGCCGCATTTGCGCGTGGAAGGTCCCGAGGCAGGCGCGGTCTATCAACTGCGCCTGCAAGGGGGGCAGTCGGACACCGGGGGCGTCGCCATCGACAGCGAGTGGGTGCCGGTCGACATGGCGGCCGTGCCTGAACTGGTGGGTGCGCTGCTGTCCGCGCCCGACGCGCTGGGCAACCGCCACCGAAGCGACTGCATCTCCAACCCCGACAACCTGAAGTTCTCGGAAAAGCTGCGCACCCTGTTCATTGGCGAAGACAGCATGGGCCGCGTGAACAGCTTCCTGTGGGCGTTCAACGTGGATACGCGCGTTTTGTCGCGCCTGCTGTCTTGTCCGGTTGCCGCCGAATCCACGGGTCTGCACGCGGTGGATGACATCAATGGCTGGACCTACATCACCAGCAGCTTCCAGCACACGGCGGATTGGAATGACGTGCATGGGGTGGTGCGGCCCGTGCTGGCTCCCTTGGTCAAGGCCAATTACAAGGACGGCACGGGCGCGTCGGTCGGCTACCTGACGGGGGTGAAGATAGACGCCAAAGAATCCTGATTCGTCGATCAGTCTTTCTGGCCTTCTCTTCATGGACGTTTCACGTTGGCCCGCCACTATGTGCGCAGCGGAAACCCTGTTCCTGAATCAAGAAGGCAAGCATGAAAGCGATGGATTGGAAAAGATGGTGTGCCATGCTGTTGGCCGCTAGCGCGTTGGCGGGTTGTGGGGGCGATGGCGACGATGACGACGCCCAGGCGTCCCCGCCCGTGACCGAGCCGGCGCCGGCCACCATCGACAAAGTATTGTTCATTGGCATTGACGGCCTGACTTATGACGCTCTGCGTCGTGGCGTCGCCGACAAGACGCTGACCAACATCGGCCAGTTGACGGCTACGCGTGCCTGGACGGGCGGCGTAACGGGCGAGGTCACCCAGCAGCCCACGCTGGCCGCGCCGGGTTGGGCGACCCTCTTGACTGGCCAGTGGGCGGACGTGCACGGCGTGCGTTCCAACGCGTCCGGCCAGGCGATGAAAGCGCCCAGCCTGTTCCAGCGCATCAAGACGGCGCACCCCGCGGCACGCACGGCGGGCGCCTTCAATTCGCCCTTGCTGGCAGGTCTGGTTGCTAGCGATCGCGACGCCGGCTATCTGCAAACGCTGACCGATTGCGCGGGCGTTGACGACTGCGTCGCCTCGCAAGCGCGCGACCGCATCACGGAAGGCTATGACGTGGTCGTGGCCCAGTTCGGCGCACCCGAACGCGCCGCGTCCGATAGCGGCTTTGGCGCCAACTACAACGCTGTCATCCGCCGGACCGACGCCGCCATCGGCGAGCTGGCCAAGCAGATCGCCGACCGCCGCGCCGACCATCCGGACGAGAATTGGCTGATGATCGTGGCGTCCAGTCACGGTCTGGGCAAGACCGGCGTGGCCGACGGCCTGCCGCAAGCCGCGAACAAGACCATCTTCCTGGCATCGAACCAAGCGGCGCTGCTGGGCGGCAGCGCGGACGACGCGTCGTTTGACGGCGTCTGGGACAACAACTGGTATGCACTGCCCAGCGCCGCCGACGTGGCGCCCACCATGCTGGCGCATCTGGCCGCGCTGCCCGCGGCCGGGCAATACGACATGGCGGGCACGCCGCTGTCTGAACCCCTGGCGCTGCGCCGCCTGTCGGCCCGCACGTCCATGGACAACAAGACTGTGACGCTGTCCTGGGTGCGCGTGGGCGAACCCGAGGGCGACATCGTGGTCAGCCGAGACGGCGTTGAAGTGGCGCGCCTGCCGGGCACGGACACGGGCTATGCCGACACCGGCTTCACCTTCGATACCGAAGGCGTGCATACGCTGAACTACAGCGTGTCACTGGGCCACGCCACCAGCGCCACCCACGCCACGGTGGTGTACGCCAAGCCGGTGGAACTGCTGGCGTCGCTGCGCACTGGCCTGACGATGCTGTTTCCCTTCGAAGGCGATGTGACCGAC
Source organism: Achromobacter spanius (assembly GCF_003994415.1). Taxonomy (NCBI): domain Bacteria; kingdom Pseudomonadati; phylum Pseudomonadota; class Betaproteobacteria; order Burkholderiales; family Alcaligenaceae; genus Achromobacter; species Achromobacter spanius. Next base: position 2,593,986 of record NZ_CP034689.1, read on the forward strand.
GTGGCCGCGGGCGGCGGCGCCATCACCCCGTATGACGGCGTGCAGGCGCCGGCATTCGCCGATGCCGGTGTGTTCGGCAAGATGTTCCAGAACGAGCGCGGCTCGGCCGCCCTGGGCGCCTTCAAGCTGGACTATCCGGCGGGCATGCTGGACAGCCTGTCCGTCTTCACGATCGGCTTCTGGTATCAGTCGGACGGCACGGCGAACGACCGCTCGATCCTGGGCAACAAGGACTACAACTCCGGCGGCAATCCCGGCATCACCATCGCCCAGTGGGCCGGCCCCGAGCTGCGCTTCAACGTGGCGGGCGGCGGTGCTCGCGCCGACATCAACGGGGTGAAGTTCACACCGAACAAGCCGGTCTACGTCGCCATGACCATCAACAAACCCGCCAAGACCATGACGGCCTTCGTCTACGACAGCGAAATCGGTTTCTCGCGGCGCAACACGACCACGGGCTCGGTTGACCTGGGGCTGGTGGCCGGCGTGTTTGGTCCGCACATCGGCCTGAACGAAGACGGCCTTGGCACCTACGGCATCTGCTGCGCGGGCACCAAGGGTCCTTACACCATGAATTTTGACGATCTTGCCTTCTGGTCGCGCGCATTGACCGAGGACGAAGTGAAGTCCCTGGCGCTGTCCGGCAAGTCCGTTTCCGACCTGTTCCCCTGATGTTTCTAGGATAGAAAACCATGAGCCATTCCCTGATCTTGCGCGGCCTGCTGCGCGCTGGCGCGGTGCTGATGCTGACCGCCACCCTGGCCGCTTGCGGCGGCGACGACGGTGACGACAGCACGACGCCGCCTGACAACGGCGGGACGGAAACGCCCGCGCCAGCCAAGCCCGAACTGCGTTGCGCGCCCTGAATTGCGCCCCATCCACCGCGCCCTCTACCGAGTCATAGGAAACCCATCCGTGAAGTCCGAAAAAGACCCGATCCACGCCGGCAAGCGCCGCTTCCTGCGCAACGCCGCCGCGTCCACCGCCGGCCTGACCGCGCTGTCGATGTTCCCGCCCGCCATCCGCCGCGCGCTGGCCATCCCCGCCAACAACCGCACCGGCACGATCAACGACGTTGAACACGTCGTGATCCTGATGCAGGAAAACCGTTCGTTCGACATGTACTTCGGTACGTATAAGGGCGTGCGCGGTTTTGGCGACCGCATCACCATTCCGCTGCCGCAGAACCGTTCGGTGTGGGAACAGACCAACGGCACCCGCGTGGTCATGCCGTATCACCTGGACAGCACGCAGGGCAACGCCCAGCGCGTGGCCGGCACGCCGCATGATTACGTGGACGCGCAGATGGCGTGGGACGGTGGCCGCATGGACCAGTGGCCGCGCTACAAGCAGAACCAGTCCATGGGTTATTACCGCCAACAAGAGGTGAACTTCCAGTTCCTGCTGGCCGAAGCCTTCACGCTGTGCGACGCCTACCACTGTTCCACCCACGGCGGCACCAACACCAACCGCCTGTTCCTGTGGACGGGCACCAACGACCCGCTGGCTCAAGGCAACGGCCCGTCGACCCGCAACCAGTGGGACAGCCTGGGTGCGTCCACCACCGGCTGGACGTGGAAGACGTATCCGGAACGCCTGCAAGAAAACGGCGTGACCTGGAAGGTCTACCAGAACCTGCCCGAGAACTTCGGCGACAACTCGCTGGCGGGCTTTCAGCAATACCGCCGCGCCAACGAACAGGCGGGCAACGCCGCCAATGGTTCGCCGTATCCGGCCTGGACGCCCAGCATGGACGCCGCCAACCCCTTGTACAAGGGCACGGCCAACACCATGCCGGATGGCGGCTTCCTGCAATCGCTGCGCGACGACGTCAACAACGGCACCTTGCCGCAAGTGTCCTGGATCGTGGCGCCCGCCACGTATTCCGAACACCCTGGCCCGTCCAGCCCCATCCAGGGCGCGTGGTATATCCAGGAAACGCTGGACGCGCTGACGGCCAACCCGGACGTCTGGAGCAAGACGGTGCTCTTGATCAACTTCGACGAAAACGACGGCTACTTCGACCACGTGCCGCCACCCGCCGCGCCGTCGCTGAACGCCGATGGCTCGATGGCGGGCGCGTCCACCGTCAATACCGACCTGGACCGTCACACGCACGCCTCGGCCCAGGATGCGGCCGATAACCGCGTCTACGGCCCCGGCCCGCGCGTGCCGATGTACGTGGTGTCGCCGTGGAGCCGTGGCGGCTGGGTCAATTCCCAGGCCTTCGACCACACCTCGGTGCTGCGCTTCCTGGAAGCCCGCTTCGGTGTGCCCGAAGACAACATCAGCCCGTGGCGCCGCGCCGTGCTGGGCGACCTGACCTCGGCCTTCAACTTCGCCACGCCCAACGACGAAGCGCTGCCCGACCTGAATATCCTGACGCGGGCTGGCGCCGACCAGTTGCGCGCGGACCAGCAGGCCTTGACCGCGGTGCCGCTGCCGGACACCACGGTGCAGGCTCGGCCCGAGCAGGAAAAGGGCGTGCGCTATTCGCGTCCCTTGCCGTATGAGCTGCACACCAGCGGCCGCAGCCAGCCCACCACGGGCAATATGTGGCTGCTGTTCTCCAACACCGGCAAGCAAGCCGCGGTCTTCCATGTGTATGACCGCCTGCATCTGGACCGCCTGCCGCGCCGCTACACGGTGGAACCCGACAAGCAGTTGGAAGGAAGCTGGGATACGGCTGCCGACGGCGGCAAGTATGACCTGTGGGTGCTGGGCCCCAACGGCTATCACCGCCACTTCGCGGGTGACCTGGCCTTGGCGCGCACGTCGCAACTGGACCCGGAAATCCGCGTCTGCTACGACATCGCCAACGGCGACGTCTACGTCAGCTTCATCAACAGCGGCAAGGTCGACTGCACCTTTGAAGTCACGCCCAACGCCTACTACAGCAATAACGAGCGCTGGACGCTGACGGTGCCGGCGGGCGCCAAGGTCGAGCAGCATTGGGCGCTGGAAGCCAGCGGCCACTGGTACGACTTCACGGCCCGCCTGGCTGAAGACCCGGCCTACCTGCGCCGCTTTGCCGGCCGCGTTGAAACCGGCAAGCCTTCGGTGACCGACCCGGCAATGGCCACGTAAGGCTCAGGCGGCAGTCTGCGGTTCGCGCGCCCGGAAAGCCGTGGCGCACGCGTCGCAGATTGCCGCCGTGATGCCCTGGCGCGCATGCTCGCGCCGTTCCAGCATGCCGATGGCCCGCGCAAGCGGGCCCAAGTCCTGGGGCAGCGTCAGAATGCGAAGTTCCGGGCTGTGCTGCCAGTTGGACCCATTGATCAGCGGCAGCAGGGTCACGCCCACTTCCTGACGCACCAGTTCCACCAGCGTCTCGATGGCGTTGAGTTCCAGGAATTCATTCAGCGGCACGGCCAGGCGCCGCAGCAGGCGGTCAATCTGCAAGCCCGTGCGCTGCGTGCGGTCAAAGCGCAAGAAGGGATTGTTGGCCAGTACCTGGCGGGCGTCCTTGCCGGGCGCCGACGCGGGCGCAATCACCACCAGTTGTTCTTCATATAGCGGCGTCCAGCGCGTGCTGGCCATCTTGCGCCCGGCCTCCACCAGAAAGGCCGCGTCCAGCTCGCCGTCTTCGACCTTGCCGGCCAATTCACTGGCCTTGCCCGACAGAATGCGCACGTCCAGCTTGGGGTGGGCCTTCTTCAGCCCCGACACCACCTTGGACAGCGTGCCCATGCACGACACGATGCTGCCCACCGATACCGCGCCCGCCAATTCGCCCGGCACGGTTCTCGGTAGCCGCATTCGGTCGTATAAATCCAGTAAATGCTTGATTTCAGGTAGCAATTCGCGGCCAGCTGCGTTAAGAATGGCAAGTCGGCCGCTGCGGTCAAAGAGTTCGCGCCCCAGCTCGGCCTCTAGCGTGCGCATCTGGAAGCTGACGGCGGCCTGGGTCAGCGCCACTTGCTCGGCCGCTTCCGAAAAAGAGCCATGGTGGGCGACCGCCAGAAAAGTGCGTAAAAACCGAATGGTGCTCATGGTGGCGACTCATAAAAATTTCTTTTATGACGGAACAAAAAATCAAATTGATTTAATTAGATCACGAGAGTACCTTCGCCTGCTTAACCGTTCAGACCGTTTAGAGACAAGCACATGAAAACCTTCGACTGGGCCAACCCGTATCCTTCCGTCCGCATTCCGCTGTTCGCGCGCAACGTGGTGTCCACGTCGCACCCGTTGGCGGCCCAGGCGGGCCTGCGCATGATGCTCAAGGGCGGCAACGCCGTGGACGCCGCCATTGCCGCCGCCGCCACGATCGTGTTGGTGGAACCGGTGTCTTGCGGCCTGGGCGGCGACTGCTTCGCCATCGTCTGGGACGGCAAGGAACTGCATGGCTTGAACTCGTCGGGCGTGGCGCCCGCCGCGTGGAATACCGAATACTTCAAGGCCAAGTACGGCACGGGCCCCGACGGCCTGGCCATCCAGCCCAAGCGCGGCTGGGACGCCGTGACGGTGCCGGGCGTGGTGGCCGGTTGGGCCGCGCTGCACGAAAAGCTGGGCAAGCTGCCGTTTGAACAACTGTTCGAACCCGCCATCGAAATCGCCGAGCGCGGCTACGCCGTGCCGCCGGTCGTGGCGCACAAGTGGGCCGCCGCCGCCGACGAACTGAAGTCGCAGCCGGGCTACGCCGCCGCCTTCATGCCCGAGGGCCGCGCGCCCAAGGTCGGCGAACACTTCCGTTTCCCCGACGCCGCCAACACGCTGCGCCGCATCGCCGAATCCAAGGGCCGCGACTTCTATGAAGGCGAGCTGGCCGAACGCATCGCTGCCTTCAGCAAGGAATGCGGCGGCGCGATGACGCTGGAAGACCTGCGCAACTACCGTCCGGACTGGGTCAAGCCCATTTCGAAGTCGTACCGTGGCTACGAGCTGCACGAAATCCCGCCCAACGGGCAGGGCATTGCCGCGCTGATCGCGCTGGGCATCGTCGAACGCTTCGATATGTCCGACATTCCCGTGGATTCGGTGCAATCGCAGCACATCCAGATCGAAGCCATGAAGCTGGCGTTTGCCGATCTGTATAAGTACGTGGCCGACCCGCGCGCCATGCAGGTGACGCCCGAGCAGATGCTGTCGGACGCCTACCTGGACAGCCGCGCCAAGCTGATCCGCCTGGACCAGGCCACGCATTTCGAAGCCGGCCGCCCGCATGCCGGCGGCACCATCTACCTGACCGCCGCCGACGAAAACGGCATGATGATTTCGTTCATCCAGTCCAACTACATGGGCTTCGGATCGGGCGTGGTCGTGCCGGGCACCGGCATCAGCATGCAGAACCGTGGCGTGGGTTTCTCGATGGATCCCAAGTCGGCCAACGTGGTGGAAGGCGGCAAGCGCCCGTTCCACACCATCATCCCGGGCTTCCTCACGCGCGGCGGCAAGCCGGTGATGAGCTTTGGCGTGATGGGCGGCGACATGCAGCCCCAAGGCCACATGCAAACCGTGGTCCGCATGATCGACTACCACCAGAACCCGCAGGCCGCGTGCTGCGCGCCGCGCTGGAAGGTCAACCGCGACTTCACGCTGGACATCGAGACCAACATGAAGGCCTCCACCATTGCGGGCCTGAAAGACCTGGGTCATGCTTTGAAGTCGGTTGACGATCCGTACATGGACTTCGGCGCCGGCCAGTTCATCTGGCGCATGTCCGAAAACGACAACGAACTGGGTTATGTCGCCGCCAGCGACAGCCGCCGCGACGGCCAGGCAGTCGGCTTCTAAGACAGCCCTTCACATTCAAGCATCGCAAGCACCAAGGGGAAATACCACAATGAAACGCTTGACCTTGACCTTCGGCGCCAGCTTGCTGGCGCTGGCCGCCGGCGCCGCGTGCGCCCAGAACATCCGCATCGGCCTGCAGGAAGATCCGGACGTGCTGGACCCGCACCGCGCCCGCACCTATGTGGGCCGCATCGTGTTCACGTCGCTTTGCGACAAGCTGGTGGACATTGATCCCAAGCTGCACTTCGTGCCGCAACTGGCCACGTCGTGGTCGTTCAGCCCCGACAACAAGGTGCTGACCTTCAAGCTGCGTGACGACGCGCTGTTCCACGACGGCTCGAAGTTCGACGCCGCCGCGGCCAAGGCCAACATCGAACGCGCCAAGTCCCTGCCGGACAGCCTGCGCAAGGGCGAACTGGCCTCGGTCGACAAGGTAGATGCGCCGGACGCCACGACGCTGGTGCTTACCCTGAAAAAGCCGGATGCCACCTTGCTGGCGCAGTTGTCGGACCGCGCCGGCATGATGCTGTCGCCCGCGACCTTCAACGACGCCGACGTGGCCGCCGTGGGCCGCAAGCCCGTGTGCTCGGGCCCGTACAAGTTTGTGGAACGCATCCAGAACGACCGCATCGTGCTGGAGAAGTTCGACAAGTACTACGACGCCAAGGACTACGCCTTCCAGCGCATCACCTTCCTGCCCATCCCCGACACCACCGTGCGCTTGTCGAACCTGCGCGCGGGTGACCTGGACATGCTGGAACGCCTGAACCCGTCGGATGCACCGCAAGTCAAGACCGACGCCAGCCTGACGTTTGCACCGGTGGCGGGTCTTGGCTTCCAGCAGTTCATGTTCAACGTGGGCAACGGCAAGCGCGCCGAAGACAACCCGTTCAAGAACAAGCTGGTGCGCCAGGCGTTCCAGTACGCCATCGACCGCAACGTCATCAACGACGTGGCCGGCGGCGGCATCTTCGAACCCGCGCAGCAACCCTTCCCGCCCGCAAGCCCCTATCACAGCGACAAGTTCCCCGTCACCAAGCGCGACGTGGCCAAGTCCAAGGCGCTGTTGAAGCAGGCCGGCATGGAACGCGTGAAGGCCGAGCTGGTGTTCGGCAACAACACGACCACCTCGTCCATCGCGGAAATCGTGCAGGCCATGGCGGCCGAGGCGGGCTTTGACCTGTCCCTGCGTCCCACGGAATACGCGGCCCTGCAAAAAGAAGCGTCGGCCGGCAACTTCCAGATCGTGATGCTGGGCTGGTCCGGCCGGGTTGATCCGGACGGCAACATATACGCCTTCGTGACGTGCAAGGGCGCATTGAACGACGGCCATTACTGCAATCCGGAAGTGGACAAGCTGCTGAACGAAGCCCGCACCATTCCGGATGAAGCCCAGCGCAAGGTCATCTACGAAAAGGCGCTGACCATCATGCAGGACGAGCTGCCCGGCGTGTACAACTACTACCAGCCCTGGCCCTTCGTGATGGCCAAGAAGGTCAAGGGCTTCACGCCGTATCCGGATGGCATGATTCGTCTGAAGGGCGTGACGTTCGCGCAGAAGTGATGACGAGGCGCGGCGGCCCGCCTGCTTGGTGGCCGCCGCGCGCGTGGGGCGCAGCGATGCGTCCCATGGCTTTTTGCGGCGGACGCGCGCCAGGTGTTGTGGCCTGAGCCCGTCCGCCGTTCCTGTTTTACGGTTTCCCCCACATGCTTAAACTTATCTTGCGCCGCGTGATCGTCGCGATACCGACCCTGATTCTGGTGTCGATGATCGTCTTCATGCTGCAGAAAATCTTGCCTGGCGACCCGGTGCTGACGCTGGCCGGCGAAGAGCGCGACCCGGCCGTGCTGGATTATCTGCGCGACAAATACCGCCTGAACGACCCGCTGCCCGTGCAATACGCGGCCTGGGCCGGGCAGGTGCTGCAAGGCGATTTGGGCAAATCCCTGCGCACCGACGTGCCCGTCACGACGCTGATCGCGCAGAAGCTGCCCGTGACCTTGCAACTGGCCGCCATGGCCATGTTCTTTGCACTCTTGATCGGCATTCCCATGGGGATCATCGCCGCGGTGCGCAAGGGCAAGCCCATTGAAATGGGCGCCAACATCGCGGCGCTGTCCGGCATGTCGATTCCGAACTTCTGGCTGGGCATCATCCTGATCATGGTGGTGTCGGTGCAATGGCGGCTGCTGCCGGCCTCGGGCTATGTATCGCCCGCCGAAGACTTCTGGCTGTCGATCAAGACGATGCTGATGCCGTCGCTGGTGCTGTCCACGGCGATTGCGGCGTATCTGATGCGGCACACGCGTTCGTCCATGCTGGAGGCGCTGTCAGCCGATTACGTGCGCACCGCGCGCGCGAAGGGCGTATCGCCGCGCAAGGTGGTGCTGCGCCATGCCTTGCGCAATGCGTTGATGCCTATCGTGACGCTGGTGACCTTGCTGTTCGGTGAATTGCTGGCCGGCGCCGTGCTGACCGAACAGGTCTTCACGATTCCGGGCTTTGGCAAGCTGGTGGTGGACGCGGTGTTCACGCGTGATTACGCGGTGGTGCAGGGCGTGGTGCTCTGCGTGGCGGTGGGCTTCATCTTGATGAACCTGCTGGCCGACATTCTGTACATCCTGGTCAACCCCCGCCTGAGGCACTCATGAGCGCAAATACTGCAACGGCCGCTGCCGTCACGCCGCCCCGCAGCCGCAATCGCGCCTGGGGCAAATTCAAACGCAACCACATCGCGATGCTCGGCTTGGGCATCGTGGCGTTCTTCGTGCTGCTGGCCGTGCTGGCGCCGTTTATCGCCAACCACGATCCCTTGCAGACCAGCTTCACCACCATCCGCAAGGCGCCGTCGGCGTCGTATTGGCTGGGCACGGATGAACTGGGCCGCGATATTTTCAGCCGCATGGTCTATGGCGCCCGCGCGTCCTTGATGGCGGGTCTGGTGTCGGTGCTGATCGCCTTGGTGGTCGGGGTGCCGTTCGGGCTTGCGGCCGGCTACTTCGGCGGCTGGACGGACAGCATCATTTCGCGCGCCACGGAAGCGTTGCTGGCCATTCCGTTTTTGATTCTGGCGATTGCGCTGGCCGCGTTTCTTGGGCCCAGCCTGACCAATGCGATGATCGCCATTGGCGTATCGGCCGCGCCGAAGTTCGTGCGGCTGACGCGCGGGCAGGTGCTGGCGGTGAAGAACGAAGACTATGTGCAGAGCGCGCGCGCGCTGGGCGCGTCGGACTTGCGCATCATCGGCCGGCACGTGTTTCCCAACGTGATGCCGCCGCTGATTGTGCAGGCCACCATCACCATCGCCACGGCCATCATCGCCGAGGCCAGCCTGTCGTTCCTGGGGCTGGGTCTGCAACCGCCGACGCCGTCGTGGGGCTCGATGCTGAACACGGCCAAGAACTTCATGACCCAGGCGCCCTGGATGTCGATCTTTCCCGGATCGGCCATTTTCCTGGTGGTGCTGGGCTTCAATCTGCTGGGCGACGGGTTGCGCGACGCGCTTGATCCGCGTCAGGAAAAGTAATCACTATGGCAACAATGGATTCCAAACGCGTCGTCGAGGTCAGTGGCCTGTCGGTGCGCTTCAAGACCCCGGATCGCACGGTGGATGCCGTGCGCAATGTGTCGTTCCATGTGGATCGTGGCGAAACCCTGGCCATCGTGGGCGAGTCGGGTTCGGGTAAGTCGGTGACGTCGCTGGCGCTGATGCGCCTGGTGGAATACGGCGGCGGCAAGATCATCAATGGCGATATGTTCCTGCGCCGCCGCAATGGCGAGGTGCTGGACTTGGCGCACGCGCCGGACACGACGTTGCAGCGCGTGCGCGGTGCGGACGTGGCGATGATTTTCCAGGAGCCGATGACGTCGCTGAACCCCAGCTTCACGGCGGGCAATCAGATTGCCGAGGCCTTGCAACTGCACCAGGGGCTGGACGCGGCGGCGGCGCGTGCGGAAACGCTGCGCATGCTGGAGCGGGTGCGCATCCCCGAGGCGCGGGCCATTCTGGACCGTTATCCGCACCAGTTGTCGGGCGGGATGCGGCAGCGGGTGATGATTGCGATGGCGCTGTCGTGCAAGCCGCAATTGCTGATTGCGGATGAACCGACCACGGCGCTGGATGTGACGATTCAGGCTCAGATCCTGCAACTGATCCGTCAGTTGCAGGAAGAGATGGACATGGGGGTGATCTTCATTACGCACGATATGGGCGTGGTGGCGGAAGTAGCCGACCGTGTGCTGGTGATGTATCGCGGCGACAAGGTGGAAGAGGGCGGTTCGGACGAGATTTTCGCGCGTCCGCAGCATGCGTATACGCGCGCGTTGTTGTCGGCGGTGCCTCGCTTGGGGGCGATGCACGGCACGGATGAGCCGGCGCCGTTTCCGCTGTTGAAGCTGGAAGAGGCGGCGCAGGTGGCGAACCCGGCGGCGCTGGTGGATGCGCCGGTGGCGGCGCCGTCAACGGTGCGCCGCGAGAATGGGCCGGTGTTGAAGGTGCGGGACCTGACGACGAGTTTCGATATTACGGGCGGCATTCTGGGCCGGGTGCAGAAGCGTGTGCATGCGGTGGAGAAGGTCAGCTTTGATCTGTATCCGGGCGAGACGCTGTCGCTGGTGGGTGAGTCGGGCTGCGGCAAGACGACGACGGGTCGGTCGCTGTTGCAACTGGTGAAGAGCAAGGGCGGGACGATCGAGTTCGACGGCAAGAACATTGGTGCGCTGCGCGGTAGCGCGATGCAGACGTTGCGCCAGCATATCCAGTTCATTTTCCAGGACCCGTTCGCGTCGCTGGACCCGCGCATGACGGTGGGGTATTCGATCATGGAACCCTTGTTGATCCACGGGGTGGCCAAGGGCAAGGCGGCCGAGGAACGGGTGCGCTGGCTGATGGAAAAGTGCGGGCTGTTGCCGGAAATGATCGACCGCTATCCGCATGAGTTTTCGGGCGGGCAGCGTCAGCGTATCTGCATTGCGCGGGCGTTGGCGTTGAATCCGAAGGTGGTGATTGCGGATGAGTCGGTGTCGGCGCTGGATGTGTCGATCCAGGCGCAGATCGTGAATTTGCTGCTGGATCTGCAACGGGAATTGGGGGTGTCGTTCCTGTTCATTTCGCACGATATGGCGGTGGTGGAACGGGTGAGTCACCGGGTGGCGGTGATGTACCTGGGGCAGATCGTGGAAATCGGCCCGCGCCGCGCGATCTTCGAAAACCCGCAGCATCCGTATACGAAGAAGCTGATGGCGGCAGTGCCGATCGCGGACCCGCAACGGCGGCATCGTGAACGGTCGCTGCTGGTGGATGAGATTCCCAGCCCGATGAGAAAGCTGGGGGACGATCCGCTGGTGGAGCCGCTGGTGGCCGTTGGGGAAGGGCATTTCGTGGCGCGGCATTCGGTTGGGGTTTATTGAGGGCGATGTTGGTCCTGGGGTTCGATGTGGATCTAAGGATTCGACGTGGATCCTGGGCTGCGATGTGAGTCCGAGGATGCGAATTTACGCCCGGAATGGGCTGTTGGTCCTGGGATGGGATGTTGATTCTAGGATGGGATGTTGGTTCTTAAGGCGCGTTTGGCGTTGGGGCGAGGATGAGCTTGGCTCAACGATTGCGGTCCGGAGCCTTCGCTCCGGACGTCCCCTTCGTCATCCTTGTATGGTGTAGGTGCGCCCTCTGCAGTGGGGAGGGCGCTGGGGTATGGGACGTCGTCATCCATCAGCCGGTAGGCGCCGGACTGCCACAACGAGAGCATCCCACCCCGCCTCACAGCGTCGATAAGGAATCTAGCGGCCAGGACCGCCGATTGATCGCAAGGTAACGCCCGAGGCGAGGCTACCCCAGCGGACTTAACGTATCGCAGGGAGAGCAATCATGCAAACATCAGGCTGTTTTATTGGGGTCGATGTCGGTAAGTTTGAGCTGCAAGTTGCCGGTCATGAAGGAAGGATTGTGGCGGGCGTGCTGCCCAACAATCGTTCCAGTATCGTCGGTTGGCTCAAGCGTTTGCCCGCCGGCAGCGTGATCGCGATGGAGGCGACTGGGGGCTACCAGGAGTTGTTGGCCCGCACGGCGCACGACCAGGGATTTGAGGTTTACGTCCTGAACCCTACCCATGTGCATCATTACGCCATCTCGTTGGGCAACCGGGGCAAGACCGATCGTCTGGATGCCGAGGTTATTGCGCAGTACATCGCACAGCGGCGTACAAAACTACACCGTTATGAGCCAATATCGCCAGAGCTGCAACAGGCCAAGTCGCTCCAGGCGCTTCGGTCAACGGTGGTGCGCGTAGGCACGTCGTTGAGGCTGTCCGCGCAGCGCCATGGTTGCGCCAGCAGCCATCAGAAGAAGGCCCTGGCAAGCCTGAACTTGTGGGCCGAACAGCTTGAGCGGGAGTTGATCGCCACGATCAAGGCCGACAGTGAGTGGGCCAAGACCTACGGCCTGCTGACTAGCATCTGCGGCATCGGCCCGATCAATGGCGCGGCCCTGACGACCTTGTTCAACCGGGTCCACTTCGCCAGCAGCGATGCAGCGGTGGCCTTCTGTGGGCTGGACCCCAGGCCGAACGAGTCCGGTAGAAAAACGGGCCGGCGGCGCTTGAGCAAACAGGGAGACAAGGCAGCCAGGACCTTGCTCTACAACGCGGCCAGTTCGGCAGCGCGTTCGATTTACTTCAAGGATTACTACGCCATGCTCCGGGCACGCGGCCTGGCTTCGACGGCAGCCTTGGTGGTGATTGCGCGCAAACTCTTGCGCATCGCCTACGGGGTCTGGCGCACTGGTCAGTCCTTCGATCCTGGGAAATTGCGGCCGGTTATGGGTTGACCCAAACCATAGAATCTCGTTGCCGCCTGCGGCGGCTGCCTTCGGATTCCCTCGGGCGCATCGACTCGCCTCGCTCACCCTCGCCCCAACGCCAAACGCTCCAGCCATAGCCGGTGACGGATGCCGGGGCGAGCGGTGTGCTTGGCATTCTTGCCTCGGGGGTGGTTTGGCGGAAGGCCTTGCAGGGCCGCCAAAGCCGGCCGCGCGGGCGGCCTTTTTTGGCATTTGGCGGTGACTTGCCGCGCTAGTTATTCCCTGCTGCCGGCCGATGTTACCCATGGCACGGACCTCACCACTGTAGGATGGGTGAAGCGCGGCATGCCTTGAACAAAAACGCCAACCTCCATCGCGCGTAACCCATCACCCACCCCCGCAAAAAAACCTACCCCTACTCCAACGCCAATTTCAACCCAAACGCAATAAACACCGCGCCCGTCATCCGGTCCAATCCCCGCATGACTTCCGGCCAGGCGGTATCATGGCGGGCTTCACGCAATTCGCACCATTCACTACGGATTTTTCGCCATGGCCCTGCGCGCCACCATCTACAAGGCCGAACTCAACGTCGCCGACACGGACCGCCATTACTACGGCAGCCATGCGCTGACGGTCGCCCGCCACCCCTCTGAAACGGACGAACGCATGATGGTGCGCCTGGTGGCGTTTGCGCTGCATGCGCAGGAAGAACTGGCATTCACTAAAGGTTTGAGCGACACCGACGAACCTGACTTGTGGGTCAAGGACCTGACCGGCGCGGTCAAGCTGTGGATCGAAGTGGGCCAGCCCGAAGAGCGCCGCATTCTGCGTGCTTGTGGGCGTGCCGACGAAGTCATCATCTATTGCTACGGCGGGTCGGCCAGCAAGATCTGGTGGGACGGCGTGCGTAACAAACTGGAACGCACCCGCAACCTGAAGGTGGTGAACCTGCCGTCCGATCAGAGCCGGGCGCTGGCCAAGCTGGCCGAGCGCACCATGCAACTGAACGCCAACATCTCGGACGGCATTGTGTATTTCTCGGCCGACAAGGGCGAGGTCAGCGTCGAACCCGAGGTCTGGCGTTAGGCACGGCGCCTGTGGGCGGGGCTGCTGTAGTTGAAACCCCTGCTTTGAACACCCCGTAGTTACGACTCCAGCAGTTACAAAATCCCCCACATTCTTCTTGCGCGCCGGATTTTTGCGGGATTAATATGATGAGCATCATATTTCAGGATCCCGAGCATGTCTGGCCCCTCGAACCGCAAGGCGCTTTCTCACGAACGGATTGTTGACGCCGCCGCGCGCGCCATCCGTCGGGAAGGGTATGCCGGCGTGGGCGTGGCCGACATCATGAAGGAAGCCGGGTTGACGCATGGTGGGTTCTACGCGCATTTTCCGTCGCGCGACGCGCTGTTGGCTGCCGCGATGGAACGTGCCGGGCGCGATGGTGCATCGCGCATGATGCAAAGTGTGGCCAAGCGCCAGGCCGAGGGCGCCAGCGCGCTGCAAGCCTGGGTGGACGCCTATCTGGGCGACGCGCATCTGCAAGGTTGCGAACGGGGTTGCCCGGTGGCGGCGCTGGCTTCCGAGATGCCGCGCCAGTCGCCTGAAGTGCGCGAGGTGTCGGCCGCGCGTGTGCAGCGGCTGATGCAGGCGGTGCGTGAAGTTTTACCCCCGGACGCGGGCGAACATGCCGCCGCTGGGGTGACCAGCACGCTGGTGGGTGCGCTGCAACTGGCGCGCGCGCTGGGCGATAACGCCGAAGGGCGCGCCGTGCTGGCGTCGGCCCGCCAGACCATCCTGGACCAGTACGACACCGGGACCGCCTCATGAGCTTGACCGCCTACCGATTTCCAGGCCGCCGTGCGCGGCCTTTTTACCCGACAGAAATATGATGATCATCATATTTAAACCAGTCAGCAGTCTCTACTTCCCGACAAGGACCCCATCATGAATCTCAAGAATGCAGTCGTGTTGATTACCGGCGCCAACCGCGGTCTGGGTTTGGCTTTTGCGCGCGTCGCGTTGGCCCGTGGCGCCCGCAAGGTCTACGCCGCCGCGCGTGATCCGTCCACGATCACTCTGCCTGGGGTCGAGGCCATCAAGCTGGATGTGTCCAACCCCGCCGATGTGGCGGCCGCCGCGGCGCACGCCAAGGACGTGACGCTGGTCATCAACAACGCGGGCATCGCGGCCATGGGTGGCTTTCTGGACGCCGACGCCATCGAATCGGCGCAACGCCACCTGGACGTCAATCTGTTCGGTTCGTTGCGCGTGGCGCAGGCATTCGCGCCGGTGCTGGCCGCCAATGGCGGCGGCGCGTTGCTGAACGTGCTGTCGATCGCCAGTTGGATCAACGGCCAACCGCTGGGCCTGTACGCGATGAGCAAGTCGGCCGCCTGGGCCATGACGAACGGCTTGCGTCACGACTTGCGCGCGCAGGGCACGCAGGTGCTGGGCTTGCACATGGGCTTTGTCGATACCGATCTGACCAAGGGCATAGACGCGCCAAAGTCCACACCGGATTCCATCGTCAACCAGGCGTTCGATGGCCTGGAAGCGGGTGCGGAAGAGGTGTTGGCCGATGAGCGGACTCGCCAGGTGAAGCAAGGTTTGTCGGCCAATCCGTCCGTTTACCTGTAGGCGCGGGGCAAAGACCACCATGCATGCCAACGCGCATTCTCAAACGCCGCCGACCACCGCGCCCGCGGTAGCGCCCGCAGCGCTCACCGCCGCGCCCGTCACGGCTTCCCCCTGGCCCGTCTTCTGGGTGGCCAGCATCGCCGTGTTCCTGGTGTCGCTGGACGCCACCATGCTGTACGCGGCGTTCGGCGCCTTGCGCGCGGGCTTTCCCCAGGCGTCGGCCGCGGATATGTCCTGGGTGCTCAACGCCTACACCGTGGTGTTCGCGGCCATGCTGATTCCGTCGGGCGGCCTGGCCGACACGCATGGTCGCAAGCGCATGTTCATGATGGGGGTGGCCTTGTTCCTGGCTGCTTCCGCCGCTTGCGGCTTGGCCGGCAATGTGGGGTGGCTGATTGCCGCGCGCGTGTTGCAGGCGGTTGGCGCGGCGCTGTTGATGCCGGCGTCCCTGTCGATTGTGTTGGCGGTGTTTCCCCCGCAAAAGCGCGCGGTGGCGGTCAGTTTGTGGGGCGCGGTGGGTGCCCTGGCAGCGGCCATCGGCCCCAGCCTCGGCGCATTCGTGGTGGACATGGCGGGCTGGCCCTGGGCGTTCTACATCAATCTGCCGCTGGGCGCCGTGTCGCTCTGGTTTGGCGCCGGGCTGTTGAAGGAATCGGTCAAGCCCGAGGCGCGCCGCCGTGTGGATGGCGTGGGCATGGTCTTGTTGATGGTGGCGGTGGGCGCGCTGGCGTTGGCGACGGTGCAATCGGAATCCCCAACCTGGACCCGCGTGGAACTGTTGGTGGTGGCGGCGGTGGGCGTGGTGTCGATGGGCGCGTTCGTGGCCTGGGCGCGTTCCACGCCGCATCCGCTGGTGGATCTGGCCTTGTTCAAGCACCGCACCTACCGCTATGTGAACCTGGCCACGCTCAGCTTCGGCATTGCGTTCGCGATGATGTTCTTCGCCTACTTCTTCTACATGACGGGCGTGTGGCACTACAGCCTGCCGCGCGCGGGCCTGGCGGTCACGCCCGGCCCCTTGCTGGTCATGCCGACGGCGATCATTACCGGCCGCCTGGCGGCACGCCTGGGTCACCGGCCGTTCCTGGTGATGGGTTCCTTGATCTACGCGGCCAGCGGTCTGTGGTTCTTGCTGGTGCCCGGCGAACAACCCGCTTATCTGACGCAGTGGTTGCCGGGCCTGCTGTTAAGCGGCATCGGCGTGGGGATGGTGCTGCCGTCTTTGTCGGGCGCCGCCGTCAGCCGCTTGCCGGCGCAACACTACGCGGTGGGCAGCGCCGTCAACCAGGCCACGCGCCAGATCGGCGGGGTGATGGGCGTGGCGATCACGGTGTTGTTGTTGGGGCAGGGCGCAGTCAGCCATGCGGATTTCTCGCCGCTGTATATGGGGCATGTGGGGCTGGCATTGTTGACGGCGCTGTTGTGCCTGGCGGTGGATACGCGGCCAGACCAACCCAGGCACGAAGGCAAACACGAAGGCAAGCACGACGGCAAGCGGCCGCGCAGGTAAAAGCCGTGCCTTCCCTGTCAGCCGGGATACCAGCCGCGTTACGCGCCGCGCCGTATCGTCACACGCAGCCCGGGGCCGAAGTCAGTTGCCGCCTCGCGCATCGCAAAGCGGATGTTCATGCCGTGGTTCTGCGCAATGCGGCGAGCGATGGATACGCCCAGCCCGCTGCCGGCTTCTTCGTGGCCCGCCGCGCGCAAGAATCGGTCGCCCAGCCTGGGTAGTATGTCGGGCGCGATGCCCGGGCCTTCATCGTCAACGGTGATGTCCGTTGCCGAAAACGTCAGGCGTACGCGCGAATGCCGGGGGCCGTAGCGTATCGCGTTGTCCAGAATGTTCTTGAGCATGATCGTCAGCGCGTTTTTATCGCCCGCCATCGGCAACGGCAGCACACCGGTTTGGGGCCACTCCACGGCGATGTCGATGTCGCGCCGATCCGCGATCCACAGGCAATCCCCCACCGCTTGTTCGGCCACGACACGCCAATCGACCGAGCCACCAAAGTCCGCGTGGTTGGCACTGTCCAGCCGGGCCATGATCAGCAATTGCGATACCAGCCGGTCCAGCCTTTCCATCCCGCGACTAACGCTCTCCTGTGCCTGGCGTTTTGCAGCGGGGTCCTGGGTACGCTGCACGACATCCCATTGGGCCCGTACTGCCGCCAAGGGCGTGCGCAACTCGTGGGCGGCGTCCGCCGTCAGGCGTCGCTCTTGTTCGATCAACGTTCCGACGCGCGCCAGCAAGCCGTTCATCGCGTCCGTAAGAACCTTCAGTTCGCCCGGTACTTGCGAGCTTGACAAGGGCGTGGCGTCATCGGGGCGGCGTCGTTCCAACTGCTTCGATAGATCTCGTACCGGCCGCATCGCCTGGCGCACGGCGAAGATCAGCAAAGCGATCAGCACGGGCAGCCCCACCAGCCAGGGAACAATCTGGCCAGCGATGTAGGCAACCACCAGGTCGTTGCGTTCGCCGATGCGCTGTCCGACAGCAATGCGCGTTTGGTTGGCGGGGTCGCTCAGATAGACCAGCCGCCAGGCCTCGCCGCTGATGACGCTGTCGAAAAATCCTTCTCTATCCCCCTCGCGCGGAAACTGCATCGCTTCGGGATCAAGCACCAGCGGGGCGCTGGCGCCGCGCCAGATCGCAACGGAAAGATCGCCCAGCCCGGCATCGCCCGTATTGGCCGATGACGGCGTCTTCGCGGGCGTGGGCAAGAGGGTGGCTGACGGGGGAATCAGCGCCGAGATAGCCAGCGTCTGCTGCGCAAGCCGCAGCATGTCGGTGTCGTAAAGCTCGTTGATCTCGTGCGAGGCACGCCAGTAGGTCCCGGCGATGGTGATCAGCCACGCGAATGGTGCAGCCAGCAGTACGGCCACGATAAGCCTGCGTTGCAAGGTCATGAGTCAGCGTCCACTTGACCCAGCGCGTAGCCCGATCCCCGCACGGTGCGCACGATCTTGGGGTGAATCTTCTTGCGCAGGTGGTGTACGAATACCTCAAGCGCATTGCTTTCAAGTTCCGAGTCCCAGTCGTAGAGTTTGTCGCGGATGAAATCGCGGGTAAGGACGCGGTTGGGATGGGTGAGAAAGAGTTCAAGCAGCAGCGCTTCGCGCGTGGTCAGATCCACTTTTTGCCCCTTCCAGTGCACTTCGTGCAGGGCGGGGTGGTAGTCCAGGTGGCCATGGCGCCACACGGGTTCGGGCTTGCCCGCCACGCGCCGTGTCACCGCGCGCAAGCGTGCCGCCAATTCGTCCAGCGTAATGGGTTTGATCAGGTAGTCGTCCGCGCCGGCATCCAGCCCCGCGATGCGGCTTTCGACGGCTTCGCGCGCGGTCAGGATCACCACCGGCAAGCTGCGTCCGCCACGGCGCCAGCGCTTGAGCAACGCCACGCCGTCTTCGCCCGGCAATCCAAGATCCAACACCACGGCATCGTAGTGCACCACGTCCATGGCCTGGTCGCCTTCGCGGCTGTTGGTGAACCAGTCGACGGCATAGCCCAGCAAGCGCAGGCCGGATTTCAAGCCATCGCCGATCAGCGGGTCGTCTTCAATGATGAGGATTCTCATTTATTGCCTTCGCGCCATTTTCTTTCGCGCCATGTTCGGCTGAGATTACCACCGCGTACCCGTTAATTTCTCATTAAGGTTGGCTGCCTAAGCTGCGCACCAGATGTCGATAAACCGACGCCACATCGACCGGATGCCAGTATGCCGCAAACCAAGTTTTCATCGTCGACCACGCAGATATCGATCGCTGCACAGCCAAGGCCTATACCCCGTACCCTGCACATCCACCCCGTCGGCGACCCCATGCGTGGCCGCGTGGAAACCTACATTCATCAACGCTATCAGCAACGATTCGGCGCAACGCTCAAAGATTGGCTGCCCACGCTCGTCAGCGTGCAGGAAGACGGAGAAATCCTCGCGGCGGCCGGCTATCGGGGCGCGGACGATCCCTTGTTTCTTGAACGCTACCTGGCGGCGCCGATCGAGCAGTATCTGCGTGACCAGAACGCCCCGGTGGCGCGCCGCCTGATCGTCGAAGCCGGTCAGTTCGCCGCCGTTCGGCCTGGCGGCGGGCGGTTGCTGGTGCCGCTGCTTGCCCGCCACCTGCACCAGCAGGGCTTTGACTGGGCGGTCAGCACGCTGACCAGCGAATTGCACCACCTGTTCGCCCGCATGGGCCTGGCGCACCAGCCGATTTCAGCGGCCACTTCCGATCATCTGAATGAGCAGGAACGTGGCGATTGGGGCGACTACTACGCCCATGCACCCCATGTTTTCGCGGGACGCCTGCACGCCATTCTTGAACACTTTCCGGAGCAGGACGCATGAACGCCGCCGAGTTCTTTTCCCTATTGCGGGACCCGAGCCGCGCCGGTCGCCTTGCCGTCCACACCGCCAAGGAATCATGGGACTACGACGCCCTGATTCACCGCGTGCAAACGCGGGCCGACCTGCTTGCGACACATCGCGCACACGTCACCGCGTCGTTGATGGACAACGGCGCCGACTGGATCGTCCACGACCTGGCGTGCTTGCTGGCGGGCGTGGTGCATGTGCCGCTGCCCTTGTTCTACACGCCGGAGCAGTGGCGTCAAACGCTGGACGCGGCGGGCGTGAATACCGTCGTGGCGTCCTCGTCGACGCAAGCCATGTTGCACGCCTTCGGCTTTGACGTGGCCGAGTCCTTGCCGGACTCGTTGGCGCTGTTCCGGCGCGCCGCGCCCTCCGCGCCCTCCGCGCCACTGCCGCAAGGCACCGCGAAGATCACATTCACGTCTGGCTCCACCGGCAGCCCCAAGGGGGTGTGCCTGGGCGCCCGGGAAATGCTGGCCGTCGCCGCCAGTCTGGCGGCGGCGACAAGGCCGCTAGGCATCCTCCGCCACCTGACTGCGTTGCCGCTTCCCGTGCTGTTGGAAAACATTGCCGGCGTCTATTCGCCCCTGATCGAGGGCGCGGCGATTACCGTGCGCGCATTGAGCGAAACCGGGCTGCAGGGTTCATCCCGCTTTGATCCCGCCATCTTTCATGCGGCGCTTGTCGATGCCAAGGCGCAAAGCGTCATCGTCCTGCCGCAGATGCTGCGTGCGTATACCGGCTGGCTGCGGGCAACAGGTGCCAGCGCGCCTTCCGACCTTCGCTTGATGGCGGTAGGCGGCGCGGCGGTGCGCGCGGACTTGCTGGCCGCCGCCCGCGCGCACGGACTGCCCGCCTACGAAGGCTACGGCCTGTCCGAAGCCTGCTCGGTGCAAACCTTGAATTTGCCCGGCGCCGATGGTCCGGGTTCGGCGGGCCGCCCCTTGCCGCATGCCCGTCTGCGCGTGACCGCCGACGGTGAAATCGAGGTGGCCGGCACGCATGCGCTGGGCTACCTGGGCCAGCAGGCCGCGCCACGGCAGTGGCTGCCTACTGGCGATCTGGGGCGGCTGGACGAAGCGGGGTTCCTGCACATTGATGGACGCAAGAAAAATCTGCTGATCACGGGCTACGGGCGCAACGTGTCGCCGGAATGGATAGAGCTGCGGCTGACGAACCAGCCCGCTATCGCCCAGGCCGTGGTGCTGGGTGAAGGCCAGCCTCAGTTGGGCGCCGTGATCTGGCCGCTGGGCAATGCCAGCGACGAGGCCATTTGCGCCAGCATCGATAGCGCCAACGCCGCGCTTCCCGACTACGCACGGATCGGCCCCTGGATGCGCGCGCGGGCCGAGTTCGGCGCCGCAAGCGGCATGGCCACCGCCAACGGTCGTCCGCGCCGCGCGGCGGTGGCGGACCGGCATACCGACCTGTTTTCGCGGAAATCCGCACAACCTCTGGTGTAAATCGTCATGACTTTTTTCGACAAACTGCTTGCTCAGACCCGTGAAAGCCGGGAATCGCTGGTGGCGACTCCGATCATCCAGGATTGCCTGCGCGGCAACGTCGCCTTGCCCGCCTACATCGCGTTCCTGCGTGAGGCCTACCACCACGTCAGCCATACCGTGCCGCTGATGCATGCGGCCCGTGCCCGCATGCCGGCCCGACTGGCCTGGATGCTGGCGCCCATCGACGAGTACATCGAAGAGGAAATCGGGCACGATGCCTGGATCCTGAACGATCTGCGGGCGCTGGGCCAAGATGCCGACGAGGTCCGCCAGGCCGGGCCTGGCCCACAGACCGAGGTAATGGTGGCCTATGCCTATGACACCATTGCCCGCAAGAACCCGATGGGCTTTTTCGGGATGGTTCATGTGCTGGAAGGGACCAGCGTCGCCCTGGCGTTGAACGCGGCCGATCAGATTCAGCAGAATCTGGCGCTTCCGGCATCCGCCTTCAGCTATTTGCGCTCGCATGGCACGCTGGACCAGGAACACACCGCGCACTTTGCCGAACTGATGAATCGCCTGGACGATGCCGGCGACCAGGCCGCGGTGATTCATGCCGCCAATATGTTCTACGCGCTTTACGGTGCAATTTTCCGTGCACTGCCACGTCCGCAGATGCAAACGGAGGCCGCATGAGCCCGCGCGATGCCTCCATCGTGTTGACCGGCGCGGCAGGGGGGCTGGGCAGCGCGATTGCTCGGCAACTGTACGCCGAAGGCGCGCGTCTGCTTTTGATCGGGCGCACGGCGGGGCCGCTGCTGGCGTTGGCGCAATCGTTGAATGCCGGCGCGCAGCACCGCACGCGCGTCGACGCCTTGGTGGTGGACGTGACGACGGATCACGGTCGTGCAGCGATCATCGACGCCGCCGAGGCCCGAAGTGCAAATGTGCTGATCAACAACGCGGCGCTCGCGGCGTTTGGGCCCGCGCAGGACGTGCAGAGCGACGACGCCCGTCGCGTGATGGAAACCAATGTCGTGGCGCCCATGATGCTGACGGCGGGGATGCTGCCGCTATTGCGTAGCCGTCCGCGCGCGCAGGTGTTGAACATCGGGTCTACGTTGGGCAGCCTGGGGGTGCCCGGGTTCTCGGTCTACGGCGCCAGCAAGGCCGCGCTTCGCCTCTATACCGAGTCGTTGCGGCGCGAACTCGCCGACTCAAGCGTCCGGGTGCAGTACTACGCACCGAGAGCGATTGAAACGCCTTTCAATTCGCTTCAGGTCCAGGCATTCAACCAAGCGACCGGCTCCGCCAGTGATACGCCAGAGGCGGTCGCGGCCTGTGTGTCGCGCATGCTGCAAAGCCGATCGCGTCAACGTTTCGCGGGCGGCGTCGAAGCGATCGCCGCGCGTCTGAACGGCTTGTGTCCCGAGTGGCTGGACGGTGTATTCGCCAAACACCGCCGCGCGCTCATGTCCTTGAAATTTCCTTCAGGAGCCTCTTCATGATTAAAAGACTTTTCTTGCTGAAAGCCGTCGCGGGCTTACTGGCCAGCGCGGCGCTGTCCCTCTCGGCCTTCGCCGCGCCCGCCGAGCTTGATCAAGGCATAAGCGCCCTGCAGAACGACTGGGCGGTGATCCAGTACCAGACACCCGCCAAGCAGCGCGAGGCCCGTTTCGAAGCGCTGTCGCAACAGGCGCATGCGCTGACGGCGCGTTACGCCACCCGGGCGGAACCGCATATCTGGGAAGGGATCATTCTTAGCTCCTGGGCAGGCGCCAAAGGCGGTTTGGGGGCGCTGGGCCTGGCCAAGCAGGCCAAGGCGGAATATGAAACGGCGATCCAGATCGACAGCAAGGCGCTGGGCGGGTCCGCCTTGAACAGCCTGGGCGTCCTGTACTACAAGGTGCCGGGCTGGCCGGTGGGATTCGGCGACAACAAAAAGGCCGAAGCCCTGCTGCAACAGGCCTTGGCCTTGAACCCCGATGGCATCGACGCGAACTACTTCTATGCTGACTACCTGGTTTATCGAAACCGAAAGACGGAGGCCATTCCGTATCTTGAGAAAGCACTGAAGGCGCCGCCACGGCCAGGCAGGGAAGTGGCGGATGCCGGGCGCAGACAGGAGGCCCAGGCGTTGCTGGATACGGTGCGATAGAGGGTGCTGGTTCGGACATAGCTGAAAGCCGCCGTAAACTTGCCTCTTTCATTTGTCGGCCTCAAGCGTCGAACCAGAACCTTTAACGGGACAACATATGGCCCTATCGCTGCACGCTTTTTCCGAGATCCCGACAGAAGACTGGCTAGGCCTGCTGAACCATCCCGACGTAATCCGCCACATGCCGCTTGCGACTGGCGATTGGACCGAGCAATCCGTCGCCGACTGGGCCAAGGGAAAAGACGCACAGTGGCTGACGAACGGGTATGGGCCATGGGCCATGCGGATTGATGGCAGGTTTGCAGGCTGGGGCGGCTTTCAGAAGGAAGGGGACGAGGCCGACTTTGCCTTGGTGCTGCTGCCCGCCTACTGGGGGCAGGGCGCGATGATCTTTCGCCACGTCATGAGCCGCCGCCATGAACTTGGCATCGGCCCGGTAAGCATCCTGCTGCCGCCGAGTCGGCCCCGACTGAAAGGTCTGACGAGGCTAGGCTTCGAATTCGTGGGCGAGCTGGCTTACGAAGGCCAACGCTTTTTGAAGTTTCAAGCTGTCGGGTAAGGGGCGGGGGGCGAGATCGGGACGATCCCCCTTGATGCCAGGCCACTCATCCGTCATCACTTTCGATCTTCTCTGCTGGTCGGCGACGCCCACACAACCGTAGACATGACGCACAACGGCGCACCGCCGCCAGCTGCCGTGATCAGCCATACGAATATGTATTGGGCAAATCAAACGGCGCCGGGTCGCTTGGGTGGTGTTGTCGAGAGCCAGGGCGTGGATTTCGCGCATCAATAGGTATAGCTGATCCCCAGTTGCGCGGTACGCGGCGCGCCCGGATACACGTAGGTGTTGAACGCGCCTTCGTCGTAATTGCGATTGAACAGATTCGTCACGTCCAGGCTCACGCGCAGGTTTTTGTTGACCTGATAGAAACTGAAAAGATCGACCGCCACGTAGGCGCCCATGTTGTACGACGTTGCCGTGGTCTGGCCGGCGCGGTCGTCCACATAGCGCACGCCCACCCCCAGGCCCAGGCCGCGCGCGGGGCCTTCGTGGAACTCATACATGTTCAGCAGGCTGAACGTGTTGCGCGGGATGTTGGCCAGGCGCGTACCCGTGGGTAGCGTGTTGTCCTGCGTCACCTTGGCGTCCACGAACGAGTAGCCGCCGATCACGCGCCATTCGCGCGTGATGTTGCCCGCCACGTTCAGGTCGAAGCCCCGGCTGCGCACCTTGCCCGCCGCCACCCGGTAGGTGGAGTCAGCGGGGTCTACGGTCAGTACGTTGGTCTTGTCGATCTGGTAGGCCGCCAGGTCAACGCTTAACTGTTGGTCCAGCAATTCCCATTTGGCGCCCACCTCAAAAGACTTGCCTTCTTCAGGGTCAAAGCCGTTGCCCTGGCGGTCCGCGCCGGTGTTCGGCTTGTACGAGCGCGCCGTGTTGGCGTAGACGGCCAGCGTGTCGGTCAGGTCGTAGATCACGCCCAGACGCGGCGTGATGGCCGAATCCGTGGTGCGCCAGCTTGTGCCTGTGGGAAGCCGGTCGCGGTAGGTGTGTTCGAAGTGCTCGAAGCGCAAGCCGGCCAGCACCTTGAAGCGCTCGGTCAGCGCCACCTGATCCTGCACGAAGGCGGCCCAGGTCTTGAGGTTTTCCTTGTCGTGCGTGGTGGTGCGGGTCAGGGCAGGGCGCGGTTGGCCCAGCACTGGGTCGAAGAGGTCGATCGGGTAGGCGTTGGCGCCCGCGGCCGAACGCTGGATGATCGACTGGTAGTCGTAGTCTTCAACCTCCACCCCGGTCAGCAAGGTGTGGCGCAGCCCGCCGGTGCTGAAGTTGCCGGTCAGGTTCAGTTGTACGTCGCGGTCGGTCCAGTCCAGCTTGCGGTAATTGAAGTTGCGGCCCAGCGTGCGGCCGTCGGCTTGCAACGCGTTGGCTTCGACCGCGTTGCCCTTCAAGGTTCCATCCAGCCACTGCGCACCGCCGCCCAGCTTCCAGTTGTCGTTCAGCGCGTGTTCAAAGCGCAGTTGCACCAGGTTGTTGTCGTTGTGCAGTTTGTTGTCGGTACCGGTTTCCCACACGTTGGTGTCGCGCGAGGCGCGTCCGGCCTGGTTGGGGTAGCGGGTCAGGCCACGGTCCAGCGGATGGTTGTTGCGCATCAGCTCGGCTTCCAGCGTGATGCGGGTGGCGGCGCTGGGCTGCCAACTGATCACGGGCGCAATGCCATAGCGTTCGGTGCTGACGTCGTCACGGAAGCTGTCGCCGCCTTCGGCCAGCGCGTTGACGCGGTAGGTCAGGCTGCCGTCCTCGTTCAGCGCGCCCGTGGTGTCGAGGGTGGCGCGGCGCATGCCTTGCGTATCGAACTGCGTGCCCACGGTCACGCGCGATTCAGCCTCGGGCTGCTTGGTGACCACGTTGAACGTGCCGCCAGGGTCGCCCCGGCCATACAAGCTGGTGTTGGGCCCACGGATCACTTCAAGGCGTTCCAGCGTGTAGGAATCGGGCGCGTTGGGATAGCCGCGATTCATGGGAAAGCCGTTGCGGTAATACTCGCCGGTGGTGAAACCGCGCACGGTCACCGTGGTCAGCCCCTGCCCGCCAAAGTTGTTGGCGCGGCCGACGCCGCCCGCGTAGTCCAGCACTTGTTCCAGGCGCGTGGCGCCGGTGTCTTCGACCACGTCGCGCGGCACGACGGTGATGGATTGCGGCACCTCATGCAGGGCGGTGTCGGTGCGCGTGGCGCTCAGGGAGCGGGTGGCGCGATAGCCGATCACCGGACCATCGGCGCGCTCGGCATCGCCATACACGCTGACCGCGTCCAGCTCGATGGGCTTGGCCTCGCCGATGTCATTGGCCAGCACCACGGGAACTGCCGTGTTCAGTAGACAAGCCGAGAGGATGACGCGCCGCATTCCAGGATCCGAGAATTTTTGAAAGAGGCGCGATCTTACTATCACTGCGATCGATTCGCATTTGCAACAAATGGTGCGCGGGGTCGATGTCGGGTTTTAGCAACGGTGTGGCGAGCAGCCTTGGCCCGACGCGGGCATTAGATTGCCGGCGCTAGGACGCAGCCTCTTCACCTATCCAGTCCAGGAACGCACGCACTTGCGCGCGTTCCGCAGCCCCTGGCCGTGTCACCGCGTAATACGCGAATCGCGCGGGCCACGGCTTGTCCAGCACCTGTACTAGCCGGCCCGCCGCGATTTCATCTTGTGCATAGGCTTCAGGCACCAGCGCCAAACCCTGGTCCGCTTCCGCCGCGCGGATCAGCAAGAAGTCATCCTCGAATGCGCTACCGCGTTCCACGCGCGCGTCGTCATCGACCCCGTGCGCCTTCAACCAAAGCGGCCAGTCCGCGCGGTCGGAGTCGTGCAGCAGGGGATAGTTCAGGCAATCGCGGGCTTCACGGATCACGGCCTGCTGGTTCTGCATAAAGGTGGGCGAAGCCACCGGCATCAAGACGGGCGCCATCAGCGGCCTGACATCCAGCCCGGGATAGTCGCCCAGCCCATGGCGCAAGGCCACGTCCACGCGATCACGGCGCAGGTCAACCAGCTCAGACGTGGCTTCCACGCGGACTTCGATATCAGGGTGCAATTGCTTGAAGCGCCCCAGCCTGGGCACCAGCCAAGACGCCGCAAACGCGGCCACTGTACTGACCGTCAGACTCTTGCCGCCCTTGGCCGCTTCCAAGGCATGCACGGCCAGGTCAATTTGAAGGAACGCATTCTGTACCTTGGGATGAAAGCTTGCGCCCGCAGCGGTCAGGCGCATGCCAAGGCGCTCGCGCTCCAGCAATACAACGCCCAGGCGGTCTTCAAGCAACCGAATTTGTTGGCTTACCGCGCCAGGCGTGACATGCAGCGCCTGTGCCGCGGCCTTGATGCTGCCGCGCTGTCCCACTTCCACAAAGGTGCGTAGCGCTTGCAAGGGATAGGTCATTTGAAGTTTAGATTTACTAAATTTAATCGGCAGAAAGCATCGCTTCTAACGAAACAGAATAAGCATGAGAATTCGTGCTCCCCCCTGTGAAGGCATTAATTTAGTTTATCTATAGACGCTATGTTGCATCTTTATTCCGACAGCTCGCCCAATGGCTTCAAGGCAAGCATTGCACTTGAAGAGCTTGCCTTGCCGTATCGCCTGCACCACGTGCGCATCGATGAAGGCGAAAATCGCCAGCCAGACTTTCTTGCGCTGAACCCGCATGGCCGGATCCCCGTGCTGACGGACAGCGAGACGGGCGTGGTGCTTTTTGAGTCCGCGGCGATTCTGCTGTACCTGGCCGGCAAAACGGGCAAGCTGCTGCCCCCGGACCCGCTTGCCCGCTGGGAAGCTATCAAGTGGTTGCAGTTCCATGCCTCCAGCGTGGGGCCGATGCTGGGCCAGCGCGTGCATTTCGAGCTCTTTGCGCCGGAACCCATCCCCAGCGCCATCGACCGATATCGACGTCTGACGGAAGAGGCGTTCGCGGTGCTGGATCGCGTGCTGGCGGATCGCGCTTATCTGGCTGGCGACGACTACTCCATCGCGGACATCGCCCATTTCGGCTGGACACACATCGCGCGAATCATCCATTTCGACTTCAGCCGGCACCGTCACTTGAGCGCATGGCATGAGCGCGTGGCGGATCGACCCGCCGTCCGCAAGGGCATCACGTTGCCGGCACCGGCAACCGGCGCGTGAACACAAGGCATATCCCAATGAACGCAAGCAACTTCCCCGTCCACAAGAGCGGCGCGTCCTACGCCGCGTTTTACGCACACCCCGGATACCGTCGCATGTTCGCGCCGGATAAATTGACCGTCGGCATCTTCCTGCCACTGCGCAACTACGCGGGCGACATGAAGGTGCTTGCCGGCCAGGCCGACCTGGTCAGCCAGATCGACAGGCAGGGCTTCGCCGCCGTGTGGGTCCGTGACGTGCCCCTGTTCGATCCGTCCTTTGGGGATGCCGGACAGGTGTTCGACCCTTTCACCTATCTGGCCTACCTGGCCGCGCGAACGAAGCATGTGGCGCTGGCGACGGGCAGTGCCGTTATCTCTTTGCGGCATCCCATCGATCTGGCCAAAGCCGCCACAACGATTGATCAGTTGTCTGGCGGCCGCCTGGTGATGGGCGTGGCGTCTGGTGACAGGCCGATTGAATTCCCGGCTTATGGGCTGGAACACGGGGATCGGGCAGAGCGTTTCGCCCACGCGCTCAGCTACATGCGTCAGCTTATGCAGGCCGGGCTGTTGGCCATCGATTCCCCGCTGGGGCGCTTCAAGGGCGCCGAGTTCCTGCCCAAGCCCGTCGCGGGTGCGATTCCGATGATGGTGACGGGCTCGTCCGGCCAGTCGCTCGCGTGGATTGCCGAGCACGCGGACGGTTGGCTGACGTACCCAAACGCAACCCATACGCCCACAGGCCCTCAGCATCTGGCCGAAAAAATCCGTGCCTGGCGGGACCTTATTCCTGGTGGTGCATTCCGTCCGCACATGACCAACGAATGGATAGATCTGGTGGACGACCCCGACCATCCGCGCACGCCGTTGCACGGCGGTTATGTCCTGCGCACGGGGCGCAAGGGCCTGATGGCGCTGCTGGAAGCGTGGCAGGCGGCGGGCGTGAACCACGCCGCCCTGGGGATACAGTTTTCGCAGCGCCCGGCATCCGAGGTGTTGGAGGAACTGGCCGCCGATGTGCTGCCGCATTTTCCCTCGCACGGGGCGGTGCCGCCATGTCGTCCTTGGAATTTCTGAAGCACCGCAACCTGGGCTTGCTCTACCGCGACCACCACGGGTGGCTGCGGAGTTGGCAGCAACGGCGCTTGTGCGTTGGGAAAGCGGCAGCGACTATTCCAGCCGTCGCCCGGCACGGCTCAGGTGGCCGTGCCGGACCAAATGGTCCTTTCGCAAAGCAGGGAAGGCTAGCTCGCGACGCTCAGCCCTTCCGTTTGCGGGTCTTGCCCGTCAATGTCATGGCGCGCCAACTACAGTCCAAACGCGGTCCTCTCCTCAGGGCTCAACTTTTCGAGTTGCGCCGACGTAAGTGCTCCGTTGCCGACGACCTGCACCATATTGTTCGGTCGATATGCCGAGGCGTTATCGGATCGGCTGTCACGCTGGAGCGGCGGTGCGGCGCCAGATAGCGGCTCCTCTCCAAAGCCCAGGATCTGCACGTTGATGATGGAGGGTTGGCCTTGACGCGCGCGGTCCTGGTTGCGTTGCACGGATTCCTGGGCGGCGTTGACCGCCGAGGTTGCCGCCGTGCTGGCTGACGTAAGTGCGCCGGTGTTGACGGTAGCGGCGAGCGGGATGCCGACGCTGTCTCCTTGCGTCTTGATGTTGGCGGCGTTCAGCACGGATTGCGCGGCAATGTTGACGTTGCCCGACACGCGGATGCCCGCTTCCCCCGCATCAATGGTGCCCAACGGTGCGTACAGATCCACGTCGCCGGCGGGCACTTCCGCCAACGGCGCCAGGGTGGCAATGCCGGCGCCGCTGGACGGCGCGGCGGAAGACAGCGTGATGTTGCCTACGCTGTCGTATAGCCGGCGGGGCGGGGTGTAGACCACCGTGGTCTTGGAACCGCGTCCCGCGTTGATGTCGCCTTGCGCGGACCAGGCCAGGATGTCACCGCCGAAAGTCGTCATGACTCGGCTTTGTCCCAGCAGAATGCTGTCCTGCGCATACAGCTGGATGTCGCCGCTACCTTGGGTCAGCACGCCCGCGGTGGCGGGCGGCGCCGCGCCTTCCACGCCGTAGACCTGCGCACCGCCGGGCGTCAGAACCTGGACGTTGCCGCCGCTGCGGGTTTGCAGGCCGGCGCCCCCGTACAGGGTGATGCTGCCTTCGTAGCGTTGCGTCTGCCCCGTCGTGCTCAGGGACGGGAACAGCGCGGCAATGGCTTGCCGGCCGCGCAAATAGCTGCCTTCGCGCGGGCTGCTCCGGTCGTTGAATTCGCGGCCGCCGGCACGGAGTTCGGCGAAGTAGACCTGACGCGCGAACACGCGCTGCTGCGCTGGCGGCAGCGCATCGAAAAAGGCGCGGGCGTCATCCATGCTGCCGGCAAATCCATAGGCCTGCGTCAGCCAAAGCAGCAGTTCGGCTTCATAGGTCTTGAACGGCTTGCCTTGGTCGGTCAGCGGCAGGCCGGGATCGGCGACGCCCCCATCGAGGTAGTGACGTAGCAAGCCGGCGTAGTCGCCGCCCTGCGCACCGAGCCCCGCTTGCAGCACGATGCTGGCGCCTGGACGGGTATCGCCGGTCACGACAGGGCCCAGGCTGACGACCGCCGCCTTGTCTTCCATCAGGATGTTGCGGCCCGCGCTGATTTCCAGCGTGCCAGGGCCGGCCACGGTGAAGCTGCCGTAAAGGATGTCGCGGCCGGCTTGCACCACGGACACGTCGTTCGCATCGCCATGCACGAAAAGATTGTCGGTGTATTGATACGGGATCGGACCGGATAGCGAATCGGTTGCCCCCAGCGGGCTGCCGCTGCCGACGATGTCCCGGCCGGCGATCATGCGCACTGGGCCGCCCGCGGCGTACCAGTCGGTGCCGGTCAGGACATTGCCGATGTTCGCCAGCCGGATATGCCGGCCGCTACTGACGCCGACAAGGTCGCCGTCCCTGGCATAAAAGCGCGAGGGCGCCATGACGTCCGACGTGGCGGCCGTCAACGACCCGAAGGCGAACAGTACGTTGTCCCGATAGGCGCCGTCGGGCGATAGGGTGGTGGGGCCCCAGATGATGCTGCTGCTTTGGGCGGCCTTTACCTTTCCGGCAAAGGCCGGCCGGTCGATGGATGCCAACGCGCCGGGATCGGCGCTGGTGCGTCCAAAGGGGGCGTCGCCACCATAAATGGATTGACCGGCCAGCAGGTCCAGGCGGGACAGGGCGCCGGGCGCGAGGGCGACCGGATTGTCGTACCGGATATCTCCATGAGCGGCGACTGCTGAGAACTGCGAGGGGTAGATGACGATGCCATCGTTGTCGATGCCGGCCCTGAATGCCGGCGCCACGTCGCCGCCCGCGCTGAACAGATCGATGGCGGTATTGGGCGTCCATAGCGAAAACCAACTGTCGGATCCGTAAACGCCCAGCGTGCCATCGGCCTGTGTGTACGGCATGGACACGGGCAGGAGGACGCGGCCGGGGTCCCTGGCGGTCTGGATGACGAGGGCGCCCAAGCTTTGCACCTGGAAAGCGCTGTCTCCCGGCGTCAGCGTCAATGCCCCCGCGGGCTCGTAGGTGCTGGCCTGGAAGCGGTCCAGCGCGCGCGTGTCGCGTGCCGCCCGAAGGTTGTAGATCGGGTCCATCCGGCCCATCGAGGCGGCTTGCAGCAGCGTCTGGCCGCGCAGGTTGGTGACCGCGCCCGGGGCTTCATAGAAGCTGGGCAGCGCAGGGTTCAAGCTGCCGCCGACCCGCAGGATGAGGTCGCCGCCACCGGTCAGCGCCAATGTGCCGTCGGCCATCACGCGGCCCGTGCTGGCCACGGCCAGCGTCAAGGCCTGGCTGCGCGGGTTGATCTGGCGTTCCTGGTAACTGATGGGGTGCGAAGTGATGATGCCGGCGTCGCCGCGCACGTCGATGTCCAGGTTGCCGCCGCCCAGTGTGCCGAAGCCGGTGAAGCCGCGCAATTCATCGGCTTGGTCTGGCGCGCTGGAGGTATAGGTGCCGAAGTTCAGCCACCATGCGGTGGGCTGTGCCTGGCCTATCGCCGCGTCGCCGCTGCCCTGGCGCCACAGCCAGTTTCCGACCAGGTCGGAGGAGTAGCCGGTCGAGCGGGTCAATGGCCGCCCGTACGAAGCCACGGATGCCGTCATCAGATCGCCGGTCAGGCTGACGCCGGCACGCAGCGTCACGTTGCCACCGCCATCCGGATACCAGGCGCGGTAGACGCTTTGCGGACCGCCGTCCACAAAGGCTTCAAAGCCCTTGCTCGGGTCGCGCAGCACCGTGTCGTCGGAATTGATCAGGCGCGGCTGGTTGTAGGGGTCGCCCGCGTAGGTGCCCGTGGATGACGTGCCCGCGGTGTAGACGCCATACAGCGACTGCATGCGCAAGCTGCCGCCCGCCAGCAGATCCAGGTCGCCGGTGCCGGTACGCAACACGCTGAAGCGCGGGGTGGCGGGCGCGGGGATGTAGTTGTTCGCGCCGCTTGAGGCGCAGTACTCGGGGAGGTCGGCGCACAGGGCGCCGGCACTCGGATAGCCGAACATGTCGCGGGTGAAATCGTCCTCGATGACCTGCCCCACCAACTCCGGCATGCCGAGGTCGTCGGCGACCAACTGCGTCCAGACGAAGTTGCCGGGGCCATCAAAGCCATACATGCCGTAGTGGCTGTCGGCCAGCACCAGGTCCCCACGCTGAAGCCCGACCTTCGTGGCGTACTGCGTGATGCGTGTATCGGCCGCGCCCAGATCAGCGCCGCCCGCAAGCCGCATAGACCACGATTGCGAACCTTCAGGCAGCATGGGCGCCACGGCCCACACCTGGCCCTGGGCGCCGTCGACGCGCGGGCGCAGATCCACGTATTCCACCCCGGGTTCCAGCATCACGTTCGTGCCCGACGGGATCAGCGCGCCGCGCGGCAGGGTGACCGCGGCGGCCAGGTTCGCGTTGGCGGGCAGGGGAATGCCGGCAGGCCAGGTGACGGCGCCAAGGAAGGCGCTACTTGATAAGCGCGTGCCTGCCGCCAGGGCCATGCCGGGGGGCAGTGTCAACGCTTGGTGCAGCACGGTGCCGGCTGCGTGCGCCACCGTGCCGTCCGGGTTGAAGATGGGCGCCGATAGCACCGTGCCCGCGGGAAGTATCAACTCCCGGGCCAAGGGGGCAGTAACGGGCAATACGGAATTTTCGGCAAGCATGCCGCCTTGCAGCATCAAGTCGTAATTCAGTATGGCGCCGACCGGGAACGCAGTACCGGCGGCCAGCACCACGCCGGCATGGGGCGTGATCATGTCGCCGCCAGTGAAGTCCCGGCCCGGCAGCAGGCGCCAGCCGTTCAAGTCCTGCTTGACCTCAGGAGGCGGGGCGAAGCCGTCGTTGATGCTGCCGTGGATCTGCAAGTCGCCGCCTGCGCGGATGACCAGATTGCCCACTTCCCCCGAGCCGTAGACGCCCGGTCGCAGCGGCGTATGCGGGTTCAGGCTGGCATAGCGGAAGCCGGACAGGTCCAGATCGCCTTGCACCACCAGGTTGCCGTCCGCGGTGGCGCTGCGGATCTCGACGCCGGGGCGCAGGTGCAGGGCGTCGCCATAGGCGAGCAGGCCGGCCAGCTTGCCGTTGACCAGGTTGCTGTTGGACCGAGCCCGGTCAATGAAGTCGACGCTGTCGTCGTGCAGGCGATTCAGGTAGGCCTGGTCGATGACCTGGTAGGGCTTGCCGTCCGCCGTGGTTTCGGTCCCGGGTGTTGCGTCCGTATAGACCCAGACCCCGTTGACCGCGATGCTGCGCGCGCCGCGGATGTCCAGCGGCCCGCGCGCATCGATGTTGATGTCGCCGCCGGTCGCGCCGCCCAGACGCGGCGCATTCAGCGCCAGCGTGCCTCGCGGCAGGCCGTCGTTGCGGGGCGCGCCCGTGCCGGCGCGCAAATCGATGACCGCGCCTGCGTCCATTCGCAACAGGCCATTGCCCGAATTCAGTTCCACGATGGCGCGGTTGGGTGCGTCAATGATCTTGCCGTAGCTGTCCACGCGCAGTGTTGTGCTGTGCGCATCCAGTGCGGCGGTGGACGCCAGGCGCAGGCCATCGCGCGCCGCCAGCCGGATGCTGCCGGCACCGTCGCCACTGGCGTCAATGCGGCCGGTCACGGTCAGGCTGCCGGCATCGACCGAGATATTCACATTTCGGGCACGTACCTCGTCGCCGATGGCAAGGTTGCCGCGCTTGAGCTGAAGGCTGCGCCCGCCGAAGACCTGGCCCTCGTTCAGGCGTTGGTTCAGCGCCGCGAAGTCCACTTGCTGCGCTCGGATATCCACTTCGCCAAAGGCGTAGGGGACCAGGGTGCCGCCCGCGTCATACCTGCCCGAAGCCATGCCCAGAATGCGGCCTTGCAGGTCCACGCGGCCAGCGTCGTCGGCCAGCGCCACGGCGGTCAGGCGCCCGGCGCGGTTGTATTGGGCGGAGACATCGATGATGCTGCCCGCCGCTTGCGTGATGTCGCCTTGCCGGCTGTGGAGGCTGACGTCGCCTCCCCAGCTGTATTTTGTGATGTCGTCGAATGGCACGGGCCGGCCAGCTACGTCCAGATGCGCGCCGGGCCCCAGGATCAAGGCGTTGTCCGCGATTGCGCTCAGCTTGCCCGTGGGCAGGGTGATGCGGCCGTTGATGTTCAGCGCGCCGGCGTCCAGCGCCAGTTCCGCGCCCATCCCGAGCCCCTGGGGAACGGATGCCACTGCCAGCGGACTGCTGAAGTTGATCGCGGTGCCGGCCTTGATTCGGTTGATGGAACCGGATTCACCCGTCAGAAGGGGAGCCTCCATGTTCAATGTGCCACCGCTGTAGCCCCAACCGGAGGCGGTATCGAAAGCGCCCCGGGACTGGTACACGGCCAGGCTGCCTTGATGATTGGCGGTGATGCGGTCGCTGGCGCTCAGGTTGACGTTGGCAAAACCCAAGGCCAGACGGGCATTGTCCAGTTCGCCCAGCGGCTGAGTGTAGGGGCCATAGCCGAATTCGATGCGCTCGGCCTGGATATTCAGCGTGCCGCTGCCGGTGCCCGCCCCGTTATCGATTACGCCGACGGGCGGCGTGACCGATCCGTTCCAGATCAGGTTGCCCGCGCGCAGCGTGGCCACGTCGCCCGCTTGGCCATAGCCGTAGATGGCCGGGGCCGTCAGCGCCAGCGTTTGCAGGCGCGACTTGCCGGTGGCGGGATCGGTCGTGTCCAGCGTGACGGTTTCGAAGAAGTTGAACGAGTCGCTGACGGCCAGGTTCAGCATCTCAAGCGCCGGCGCGCCAAAGCGCTGGTCGCCCGCCATCAGGCGATTCAGCAGCGTCTGGTCCAGGCTAAGCCCTGCGCCAAGCGCGCCGCGCGCGGCTGCCGCCGCCAGGGCCTGTTCGCTGCCGGCGTTGATGGCGCCTACCGCCAGCGTCAGGTAGCGCGCGCCGTAGCTGGCGGCGCTGCCCAGGTCGAAGGTCTTGTTGGTGACGGCGGCCAGCGTGCCCTCGGTGTACAGCAGGGATTCACCGGCGCAGGTAACACCGCACACGCCGATGCGGATAGGGCCGGCGCCTTTGGGTTCCTGGTCCGCGGTGGGCGGAAGCATGTTGATCCAACCGTTGGACAGGGCCAGGAAACTGCTGGCGGATGCCCCATAGGTGTAGCCGGCAGTGGAATCAAAAGGCGCCTTGCCGCGACCGATGGTGTTGATGGATGCCCCCCGTTCAACGGTGATGCCGGTGGTCAGACCGCTGGTCACCAGGAAGACTTCGGCCGCTGAGAGCGACGCGCCCTCGCGCAGCGCCACGGATAAGAAGTGCGTGCGGGCGTAGCCGAAGTCGACGGTGTTGCTGTTGTTGGTGTAGTCCACATAGGGGACGGCGCCCAGCACCAGGCGGGGCGCGCCAAGCGCGCTGAGCTGGCCGGAATCCAGGGATAAGCCCTCGAAGCCTGCGCTGCGCCCCGCGCCCGGGGCGGTGACCTCTAGATGCCCCGCCTTGGTATCGCTGGACGAGACGGCGAACGTGCCGCCGTAGCCGGCTGTGGCGGCGGAAAAGTCGACCTGGCCCGCGAACGAAAAGGCCTGGCCCTGGGCGCCGCCCGCCAGATAAGCCCGCAATGTGCGCGCGTCGGCGGGCAGCATGGCGCGCGGAACGCCGCGGCGCACGCCGTCGGCCTGCACGAAGGCTGCGTAGTCCATCTCGTTGTATTGCGAGTACTGGCGCAGGACGTCGCCGGACGTGATCAACAACTGCTTGGGCGCCGCCGTGGCGAGGTTTGTGCCGGCCGTGCCGACGTTGCCCGCAATGGACCAGGAGCCGTTGCGCAGCGGTATCGCGCCTGAAGCGGGCACGCCCGCCGCCAGGCCGTTGACTTCCACGCGGAACGCGCCCGGCATCAGGGCATAGGTGGATGGCATCAGCGTATAGGTGCCGGCGGGCAGGCCGGGCACGCCGCTCCCCACCGTGACTTGCTGACCGATCTGCGGCGAATGCTGGCGCCCGTCGGGCGTGGTGGGGGCCACGGGCGCCTGCATGCCGGGCACCAGCGCGTAGACCGGGTTGCTTGCCAGGCCCGGCAGGGTGAAGCCAGCACCCTTGGCATTGATCTGCACCAGCGGGTTGAATCGGGCGTCGGTGGAACCTCCCCGGCCCGTCACGAAAGCGGCCCCCAGCAATTGACCACCGCCGGACAGGTCGAGCATAGCGTTGCTGCCTACCCGAACCTCTTCGCCCGCCAGCTGGATACCGCTGCTTAATTCGCCGCCGATCGTGGCGGCGCCTGCGCCGGTCAACACGATGTTCTGCCCGGCGTATTGATAGGTCACGCCGTCGACGGTGCCGCCGTAGGGCATGACCAGCCCCGGCCACTGACGGACGTGACGCTGCCTGGCAGCAGATTGACGCGGGAGGTGGTGCCGGTGGTATCCGCGACCCCCACTTCCAGCATTCCGAGCGGCGCGCGCACCACGCCGCCCTGGTCGATGATGTCGGCGGCTAAGCGCAGCTTGCCGAACGCGCTGTACGGAAGCGGGGGAAGGGCGTCGCTATTGCGGCGGATGGTAAGCGTGCGGTCCGCTTCGTAGCCGATGACGCCGTCGCGCGTGCCGTTCGGGCCGGCCACGATCCGCGTCACCGCTCCCGTGTCCGGATAGATCTGCGCGGCGGTCAGGCTGAGATTGCCCGGGGCAGCAAGCTGCGTGGTGTAGGGCTGGTTCGCCAGCGCGACCTGCGTGCCCCGGCCGCCCAGCACACGGATGTCGCCCTGGCTGCGCAGGTCGGTCTGGGTGAAGCCCGTGCCGACGTAGCTGACATCGCCGTTCGGCGCCCGCTGCGTGGTCAGCGCGCCCAGCACGACCATGTCGCGGATATCGATGAATCCGGCATCCGCGATGAAGGCGGATTCGCTGACGCGAGTGGAGGGCGGGCGCGAGGATGTCGGGCGGGTGTATAAGTCGGGCGCGCCGTTGTCGGTGGCCCCCGCCAGCATCACATAGGGGGCGGCCAACCGCACCTGGGCCGTGGAGGGGGCGGCTTCCGTCATGTTGAGCGACGTGCTGAACAGGCGCAGGCTTTGACCCATGCGCAGGTCGACGTCGCCCGCAAAGCTGATGGCGCCGTTGCTCAGCAGGTTCAGGCTGCCGAACCCCCCGTCCCGCACTTGCGCCACACTGATGGCGCCGCGCCCATAGACCAGTTCGTCGGCCGCGGCCTCCGGGTCGGCAAAGTCGGCAAGCTCGTCGGGCAAGGCCTGTTGCGACAGGAGCAGGTCACGTCCTTGGTTCACTCGGGCTGCCATCGCCGCCGTGCGGTAGACCGGTGCATCCAGGCCGATTGACAGGGTGCCGCCGGCCGCGCCCGCGCCGCCTGCAAGGGCGGTCATGCGGCCATCCAGGTACAGGCCGTTGCCGGAACTGATGGTGATGCTGCCGCCAGCGCCAGCCAACCTCGTTGGCGCGCCGTTGACCAGCACCGTGGCGGCGCTGCCCGAGGCGTCCAGGCGGCTGCCGGGGCGCAAGACGATGAACAGGTCGGGCGACGGGGAGACGCCCAGCGACACGTCCACCTGGCCGCCCAGCACGATGCTGCCGCCGTCCTGCACGCGGCCATATGCCTGGCCGTCGTGG
Organism: Achromobacter spanius; assembly: GCF_003994415.1. NCBI lineage: Bacteria > Pseudomonadati > Pseudomonadota > Betaproteobacteria > Burkholderiales > Alcaligenaceae > Achromobacter > Achromobacter spanius. Next base: position 2,631,912 of record NZ_CP034689.1, read on the forward strand.
TTGAAGGCGGTGGCGGCGCGGCCCGCGACGTCCAGCACGGCGGTTTCGCCCAGCCAGATGGATCGGCCATGCCCGGCCGCGATGGCGTCATCCGCGGACCCGGGTCGTATCCCCCGGACCGCGATAGCGCCGCCCCACGCGTTGAATGTGCCGTTCAGCGTGATCTGCCCGATGCCGGCCAGATCGATCTTCTGCCCTGGGTCCACCTCGACGAGGGCGCCGTCGCCCACGCGCAGAACCGTGGTCGCCAAATCGGCGGCGGTCGACAACGAGGATCCCGCCTGCAGCGCCAGGCTGGCGCCCTTGCGTTGCGTCAGCAGGCTTTTGGCCGGATTTTCCTGGTAGAGCACGGGCATCCAGGTCTGCAGGGCTTGCGACTTGTCCTGGATGGCGCGCACGCCGGAGGCGTAGCGCTGGACCGGCATCGTGACCCGGACTTGCGCCCCGTCCGCGACCTCCAGGCCATGGAAGCCGATCACTTCGTATTGCGAGAACCCCATGTCGAAGGCGTTGTCGGCCAGGACGGAGACTCTGCTTCCCGCCGCGTCGGCGATCGCCGCGGCCACCTGACCTGCCGCTACGATGCGCACCTTGTCCGCCTGCAAAGACAGCTTGCCGCCGCCGTCCACGCCCTGTGCCGCAATCGTCCCTTCGTGGCTGAGCGCGGCATCAAAGCCCGCCGCCAGCGTGACGTCGCCTCCCTTGCCGCCGAGGGTCTTGCCATTGGCCAGTATGGCTGCGCCGCCAGACACGTCCAAGATGCTGCCCGGGGCCAGTGTTACGCCCTGGGTGCTGCGCAGCGATACGGTGCCGCCCTGGCGATAGGCCAGTGCGCCGGAAGCGGCGGGGTTGGCAAGCACATTGGTCCACAGGCCGCCGGCGTCCAGTACCGCGTTTGCCGAGACCGCCACGCCGGTGGGCCGGTCGGCGGGCGCGAGCACCGGCGTGTCTTCGTTGCGGCCGTTGGCGTTCCATTGCTTTATGATGTTGCCAGCCAGAATCCGGCCGCCCGCCGCGCTGATGCCGGCGTTGATGTCGACCTGGGGCGCATACAGAACCACGCTTGCACCCGTTGCCGTGTGCAAAGCCTGATCGACCGCGACCCCCTCGGTTCCGGCCAGCCGGATCGCGCCCAGATTGGCGGCGTTGAGCCAGGCCGCATCCAGCCGGATCTCGCCGTCGGCGGCGGCGCCCGCGCCTGCCGTCACATGCTTGGCGACCCCACCCAGCGTCCAGGCCAGCATGTTGGCGCTGGCATCGAAGATCGGCGTATAGCTCCCGACGGTCAACTGCGCGCGGCGCGCGACGGCCGTTTGCGATTGGTAGTAGCCGTCCATATCCCATTGCGGTGCGTCGACCTGGCGCGCTCCCTGGTAGACCTCGCCCGTCAAGGTGCCCGCCAACTGGGCGGCGCCAGTGGAGACGATTAGCTGCCCCGCATCGCGGCCCACGGTGTAGCCGCTTTCAAAGCGCGATTTCGGGGCGATCAAGGGGTTGTAGAAGGTGCGCGTGGCCTTGTCGCCCCAGCGTGCATGGATATCTTCATATCCCCGGTACAGACCGGTGTAGAGCAGGTCGCCGGGCGCGCGCGAGACTTCGTACAGGCGGCCATCGGCGCCGCGCAGCCAGCTTTGGCGGATGTTGCCGTCCTGCACGTCCAGCGTGCCGCCCGACAGGTTGATGTCGGAGCCGGCCCGGGTGATCAATTCCCCGCCCGTGACGGTCACGGTACCGCCTTGCGCCAGCCATTCGCCGGCCCCACGTTCACGGGTGGCCAGATACCCGCCCACTTCCAGCAGACCGCCGCTGGTGTACCAGCGGTCGCCGCTGTAGCCATTGGTGCCGCTGGCGACTTTCACCAGGGTGCGGCGGTCCACCCAGACATCGCTGTTGTTCAGCAGCTTGCTGTCGCGGTTGACGGGCGCGTCGCGCTGCTCGTTGCCCTGCACGTTGATTTGCAGGTTGTTCGATTCCATCGACACGCTGACGCCAATGGCGCCCGCCACGTCGAGTTCCGCGCCGTTCTCCAGCACGGCCTGCCTTTTGGCTGAAACGACGATCTGCCCGCCAGTGGCCAAGGTGGTCGAGCCGCCCTTGAAAGACGCCACGTCGCCCGTCACCACCTCGATGCGCGACAGATCCAAGCGGTCGGCGACCGTGCTCAGATTGTCGAATGCGCCGGTGGCCTTGTTGGTGGGCGAGCCGTCCACCGTCTTGATCGCGGCCTGGCGCTGGCTGTCCAGGCCGGTCAGGGCGGACGCCTCTACCAGCACGGCGGTGACGCTGCCCGCGCCCAGCGTCACGCTGCCTGCTGCATCGCTGGCCCGGTTCAGCAGATGGATGGCGCCGCGCGCAGTGATATCGGTGGTGGCGACCAGCACCCCGTCCTGGCGCACGGCATGGCCCGTCATCGTGATGTCGCCGACAGGCGCGCTGATCAGGCCGGTGTTGCGGACCTGGCCTGCCTTGCTGTCGGTTTTCAGCGTGGCGCTGATTTCGACGCCCGTGGTGGTGGACCTGGGATTGCCGTCGGTGCCGTAACCGCGGCGAATAACGAAATCGTCGCCCGCGGCCAGCACGGCCTGCCCGCGCGGGGTGGTGAGCGTGCCGGCGTTGTGGACTTCACTGCCCAGCAGCAGCACGTAGCCGCCGCCCTTGGTGGCGGTGGTGGGGGCGGCGGTATCGATGCGCGCGCCGGGCTGCACCAGCACGCTGCCCAGCGCGTCCTTGAAGGTGGGTTGCGTGCCGTCCGTGTCAACGAACAGGCCTTTTTCGCGGAACTGCGCGTCGGTGATGGTGGCGGCCGCGGCGACCAGGTTGCGGGCGTTGACCTGACTGGTGCCGCTGAAGATCACGCCGTTCTGGTTCACCACCAGCACGGTGCCGTCGGCTTTGATCGCGCCCTGGATCTGGCTGGGCCTGGCGTTGGCGCCGACAACGCGGTTCAGCACGGCATCGCTGGCGTCCTGCTTGAATTGCAGCGTGGTATTGCGGCCGACGTTGAAGGTGTCCCAGTTCAGGATCGCGCGGGACTTCGTCTGTTCGATCGTGACCGTATGCCTGCCGCCGCTTGATGACGAGGTTGCCGCCTTGGCGCCTTCCCATTTGGCTTGCGCGCCCTGGGCTTCCCATAGGCCGCCTTCGACCCGCCCGTCCGGCACGTCCACACCGCCTGCCGCGGCGGCGGCGCGGGCGGCTGCCTGCGCCGCTTGCTGGGCGGCCACGGCGGCGGCCGTGCGGTTCAGGTTTTCCAGTGATTTCCGCAGTTGCTGACGTGATTGGGCCTGCTGGCGCGCGCTGTTGCCGATGCCTGCAAAGCTGCCGTCCGGCATGCGCCCAGTGCGCTGCGCGGTCGACTGCACCGCGTTCTTCTCGGAAAACCAGCCGGGGCTGAACGCGCGCGTCTGGGCCTGCGCCACGCCGCTGGCGGTGCCCGCGATAGCGAAGGCCGCAAGGGCCTGGGACAGCGGGCTCAGGCGCCGGGCAGCCTCACCGCCAGGATGGCGCGAACCCTTGGGGGCGGGGACGTGTTGCGGGCGAGAGGAGGCAAAAGGCGTAGCGGACGTAGACGAGGACATGGCGTGATTCAAGGATGTCGATGAAGGGCGGCAGTGACATGGCCACCGTGCCCGCTTACTCATCTAGTCGAACGACGCCTTGGGGCTCGGCACAGAAATCCCCGTGAATTTTTTATGACAGGCGTCAGGCCCGCAGGGGGGTGTCAGCTTAAGAACACCACTTCGCCCATGCGACGAACCGACACGCCGTACAACTGCTGGATCTGCGCAATGGCCTGATCAAGGTTCTTCACCTCGTAGCGCGCGCTTAATCGATGCTTCGCGAGCGCGTCGTTCAACAGCACCACCCGCCCAGGACGATATCGGTTGATTTCGTCTATTGCCAGGTTCAGCGGTAAGTCGTGAAAACTGACGATGCCGGTACGCCAATCCGACACCGTCCGGGTGAAGACGGTTGGCGCATCCAGCGTATCGGCGTCGTAGCTGAGTTGCTGTCCCGCTGTCAGCAGCATCGTGGCTTTGGGATGCGTCAGCTCAATCTGGCCACTGTTGCAGCGCAAGTGAACACGGTCGTCATGCAGGCGGCGTACCTCGACGTCTCCGGTGAACAGGCGCATGCGCGCCGACCCGGCGAGCACCGCGCAGGGTTGACTTCGAGCGGCCCGGATCGCGGCTTCGCCAGACACCACTTCAATGCGCGGTTCGTCGCCCCGCGTCGATACGTTGATGCTGGTCTGCGTGTTCAGATCCAGTTCGAGGTGCTGGCCCGCTATTTCGATGCTGCGTTGTTCGCCCGTGACGGTGCGATAGTCGGCATTGGCTTGTGCCCAGGATGGCCACAGACCAAAAGGTGGCCGCAGCAGCGCAACCGCGGCCATGCTGGCGAAGGCGCCGGCCCCTCCCGCCAGGAACCATCTTCTGCCCAGCTTGACCGTGGCGGGGCGGGCCGGGTTGGGCGCTGGGTTGCATGCCCTGTAGGCGTGCGCGGCGTGGCCCAGTTCGTTCCAGGCGCGGGCGGCGTTTACCCAGGCGCGCTCGTGCGCCGCGCTTTGGGCGCGCCATGCCTTGAACGCGTCGCCGTCTCGCGTGGTGGGCGCATTGGTCGCCAGCATGCGCGCCCAGGCATGGGCCTCGCGCTCGATGGCGGGGTCGGGAACAGGGCCCGGGTTAAGGTTGGTATCCATAGGGTTGTTTCGCATGCGCGGCGCGATTTTTGCCGTGCTGATATCTAGACGTTTTCACGAAGCCGGAACGGAACCCCATCGGACTGAAATGAACACTTTCTTGCAATTATTTCTCCGTCCGAGCCATCGCCCGCACGCAATGCTCATGCGCGGTCTGTAGTTCACGCCCCACCAGCCGCACCGATATGCCCCAGCGCTTGGCAAGCTCGGGCCGAGACAGGCCTTCCACGCGCGCGGCAAGCAAGATATCGCGCTGACGGGGCGTCAGCGCGTCCAAGGCCTTGAACATCTGCGTCATGTCCGAGCGTGACTGCATCACCACGTCCGGCCCGGGGCTGGCATCCGCGACGTCGAAAAATTCACTCACCTCGCTTTCGCTGAGCAGGCGCACATCCTGCCGGATGCGGTCAATGGCCACGTGCACGGCGGTGTTGACCAGATAAGACTGCGGGTGGCGAATGGCGTCCAGGTCGTCGCGCACGGACAAGCGCATATAGGCATCGTGCAGCGCGTCACCCGCCAGGTCGGACGCGCCGCCCAACCGGCGAGCCACCTGATGCTTGATGGCGTCGTAGCGCTCGGCGATCAGGCGCCGAAGCGCGGCCAGACCGGCACCGCTCATGGCGCGCAACCGCCATAGCGGCGTGCAGCCTCGGGTGTGATCAGCAGGGTAGCGGGTAGGCCGAAGCCGGGCGGCGGGGCGCCGATGGGCAGGCCGGCGAGAGACTCGCGCAACGCTGCCTCCATCTCGGGTCGGCCGGTGGCGTGGACCAACACGTTCGACAGGGAATGTTGTTGATCCAGGTCTACGCGTAACGCGACACGGTATTGGCCCGTGCGCAAGGCCGGGCGGGAGCACAGGGCGGTCAGCACCCGGGTCTGCAGCAGCCCATAGTATTGCTGTCGGGCGGCTTGCGAAATTGGCGGCACAGGGGCGGGTGGGGTGCGCGTGCGAGGCTGCAGCAGCAGCGCTTTCGGGGCGGTATAGCGGGCTTGCAGCTCGGTACCAGCCAGCATGCTTGTCAGCGCCTCGTGGGGGGTATAGCGGCCGGACAGCGCCGCCGCCATTTTTCCTGCCGTCTGCCCACTGTCGTACAGCACGGAGTCTCCGGTTAACTGACTATATCGTTGCAAAGCATCATGTAGCGGCTGGCGTGGCCAGTCCAGGTCATAGGCCAAGACAGGATCGTGGACGGTCGAGAGCTCGGCGCCTGCCGACGCCGACGAGACGATGGCAGCCCCGGTGGCCAAAGTCGCTAGAATTTTCCGCATGAGCCTCAGGCCAATGTGCACGGCGGCGACGAGTAACCAGGGGGAAAAGCCTTGGCGAAACAGGGCATATCGCAAGAGAGTCAACGCAGGCCGACGCAAGGCGGCAAATAGGCTCACATGCTAAGGGGCCGCGATGACAATTTTGCTACGGTGACATTACGCTTTTCGCAATCTGGTTATCTGAACCCAGCTGCACTTCTTGTCGGTGCCATCGATATCGGCTCGAAACTCGGGCTTCCGGAATCGCCGCATCTGCCCGTCCCGCTCCATGCGAAAAAGCAGGAATGCCCGATTATCGACCAGGTCGAGAGGCTTCACTGCGATGCGTCGCATCGCTCGTCGCCAGGTCGAAACCCTCGTCCAGCCAACCGGTGATTCCGCCGATCATCACCTTCACCGGCCGCCCCAACTGGGCAAATCGCATTGCGCCACGCGTCGCACCGTTGCAGTGCGGCCCGGCGCAGTACGTGACAAAGAGCGTATCCACGGGATAGTTCACGAGTTTCGATTCCACGATCTTGCCGTGCGGCAGATTCAGCGCGCCCGGCACGTGTCCTTGCGCGAACAGGGCAGGGCTGCGGACATCAAGCAGAACGAAGCCGGGGGCGTCGCTGGCAAGCGCGCTGGCTACGTCCGAACAATCGGTCTCGAACTGCATTGCCGCGCGAAAGTGGGCAAGCGCGGCTTCACTGTGGGCGGCCGGGATCGCGGTGACGGCGTTGGGGGTCGACATGGTTGGACTCTGTAGAAATGGTTCGGGAATAACGTGCCTGGAAAACCGATCCAGTAGCCTCATTCTGGCGGTTGGCGGCCATCCGCGGTAGTGGCGTAATTGCCATTATTCGGTAAGATCCCGCCATGGCTAATCATCTTGTCGTTGCGCTGGCTTACGACCGGCTTTGTACTTTCGAATTCGGGTGCGTGACGGAACTCTTCGCGCTGGAACGCCCCGAGCTGGGGGTCGATTGGTATCGTTTCGCCGTCTGCGCAAGCGAGCCCGGCCCGCTGCGCGCCGCCGGCGGCATCACGGTCGCCGCGCCGTACACGCTCAAGATGCTTGATCGCGCCGATACGATCGTGGTGCCCGGTTGGCGCGATGCCGACGAATTGCCGCCCGAGGCGCTGCTCAAGCGAATCCGCATGGCATACCAGCGCGGCGCGCGGCTATGTTCGATCTGCTCCGGCGTGTTCGTGCTGGCCGCGGCCGGCGTGCTCGACGGCAAGACCGTAACCACACATTGGCGATACGCCGAAACGCTGCAGCGTCGTTACCCGCAAGTGCGGGTTGAGCCGGATGCGCTCTACATCGATGAAGGCCAGATCATCACGTCGGCGGGCTCGGCGGCGGGGCTGGACATGTTGCTGCACCTGGTGCGGCGCGATTACGGCGGCGCCGTGGCGAACCGGGTCGCGCAGCGGCTGGTGGTGGCGCCGCACCGGGAAGGCGGCCAGGCGCAGTTTGTGCCGCGCCCCATGCCGCACGACGACAGCGGGCGTTTGACGAAGTTGATGGACTGGATGCGCCAGCATCCCGCCTTGCCGCACACGCTGCGCGCTCTGGCGGAACGCGCCGCCATGAGCCCGCGCACGCTGCAACGGCAATTTCATGACGCTACCGGCATGGCGCCGTATGAATGGTTGGTGCGCGAACGTGTGGCGGTGGCCCGTGAGATGCTTGAGGCGCAAACGCCCTTGCCGATCGGTCGTATTGCCGAGTTGGCAGGGTTCGGCTCGGAGGAGTCCATGCGCAGGCACTTTCGGCGCATCGTGCTGACTAGTCCGACTGCGTATCGCGAGAAATTTGGGCGGGGTGTGGCGCCGCTGAAACACGAGGCCGCGAGCGCCAGTCGGTTGCGTGATGCACGGGCTGGCTCCCGCTCTGGCTGATGCGTCAGTCATGCGCGAAAGCCAGAGCTTCCTTTGGCTAGCAAGCCCAACGAGCGCTCAGAAAATCTCGAAAGTCGATGCGCGCCCACTGCTTGCATTCTCTTTGACGCGTTCAGTGATGCGCTCTTGCACGAGTCGGGCAATTTCTTCCTTCTCCGCGGGCGTCATCGCTTCATATTCTTCTTTTGAGATGCCTAGCGACCGTAGCGTCATCTCAAAAAAACGCTCTTCGGCGGACATGCTCACATAATTGTGCAGATCCTGTTCAGCGGCGGACAGTGGGACAGGCGGTTTACCCATCTGGAATCGGTCCGTGTTGCGCTGGGATTCTTCAAGCACATCAGCAAACGAGGCATTGGACGCACTGGCGCGCCCCTGTTTCGCCAGCGAGGCGCCAAGGCCCATGGTCGACAGTTCAACTCTGTTCATGGCTGTACCTATTGTTCCGGGTGACTAGCAGCACATTGAACGCCATCCGACATTGGCCCAAAACGCCGAACTCGGCGTTCTTTTCCGCTCACCTGTGCGCTTACACGGTAGTTCGCGCGCGATCTTGTCATGCGCATGAGCGGCGTTTCTGACGCCGAGCGAGGTGCGGTCATGGCCCGTCTTCTGAAGCGATTCCCGGTTGGGGTTATTCCCTGTTGGGTTGGGCTTGAACAGCTGGGGTGATTTCGGGTAAATAGCTGGGCAGCTTTCTGAATGGGGAAATACGCCGCAAAAAAATCCGCGGCATCCCCTAAATTTTCGGATTCGCCCGCCGATAACAGGGGTAGTCGGCTCACGGTTTTGTGACCATCCACGCACGTTCCATCGCGCGGAATTGTCAGCCCCGATTGAACAAGCATCTCGGCCCCTGGCAGGTCGGGCCGAAGGCTGTGCAATATTCCCGCCAGCCGTACCTATGTCAACACCAACCCTCCCACTCGAGACATTGCCCATGCGTACCCCCTCTGCCGTCCGCAAGCTGAAACTTAGCCCCGGCTATCTGGCGCTTGCTGCCGTCACTTGCATGCCGCTTGTTGCCACCCCGTCATTTGCGGAGAGCCTGCTTGTGGGCAATGGCGGCAATGGCGGCGTGACGTCGGCGGGTGCGTCGGCGGGCGGTAGCGGCGGCGGCGGGGGTATTGGCGGGGGCGGCGGTGGCGGCGGGAATGCCGTTGGTGGTGGCGCGGGAGGCGGAGTGGAGCGCGGAGGCGATGGACTCTCCAGCCCTGACTCGTCCGGAGGCAGCAGCGGCGGCGCCGGTGGCGCGTCGAGCACCGTGGGCGGACAGAGCGGCGTGGGCGGTGGTGGCGGCGCGGGCGGTCCAGCGGCACCCGCGGCCGGTGGAGGCAGTGGCGGTGGCGCGCTGGGTGCTGGCGGCGGCCTGGGCAACGGCGGTGCCGGCGGCGACGGCGGCAACATTGTCGGAACTGACGGAACGTCTGCCGGGGGTACCGCAGGCCAGGGCGCCCAGGCGGTTGGCTCGGGAACCATCAGCATCTCGACAAGCTACGACTACGTCGGCATTGGTGGCGGTGGCGGTGGCGCCAGCTTCGACGGTGAGGCCGGCGGTGATGGCGTGGCAGGCAGCCTGGGCGTCAGCAATGCGACCTTGACGGTAAACCATTCACTGCTGGTGGGCGGGGCGGGCGGAGGCAGCAGCGCGACGGGCGTCGGTGGCAGTGGCGGATCCGGCGCACTGACGTTGACGAACGCCACGCTTTCCGTGGCTGACACGCTTCTGATCGGCGGGTCGGGCGGGGGCGCGAGCGGTTCGCAGGCAGGTGGCCAAGGCGGCAGCGGCACGGTGACCGTGGAGGGCAATTCCACCCTGTCGTTCGGCAACGGGGCGCGGCTGGTGGTCGGCGGGGGAACGGGCGGCGGAGCCGGCGTGTTGAACCTGGGGCCGGGCACGGCAAACTTCGCGGGCGGCGGGGCGTTCATCATCAACGCCAACGGCACGCTTAACATCGGAAGCGACACGGCCAACGCCACGATCGGCGGCGCGATCACCAACCTGACCACACTGGTCAATAACGGAACCATCAATTTCAACCAGGCCGGGGCCTACCAACTGGCCTCGGACATCACAGGCTCTGGTTCCCTGGTGGTCAACGGCATCGGTGGTGTGACGCTTACCGGCGCCAACACGTATACGGGCGGAACGACCGTATCCGGGGGCCCCTTGTACATTGGCGCGGGCGGCGCCACGGGCTCTATCAGCGGCGATATCGTCAACAACTGGTCGGTCACCTTCAGCAGAAGCGGCACGGTCGAGTATGCGGACGACATGAGCGGCACCGGTTCGCTGGTCAAGTTGGGCACAGGCCTGCTGCGGCTGACGGGGGCGACCACCACGGCAGGACAGATCTTGGCCAGCAACGGTTCCATGGAAGTGACGGGCCCGTTAGCGCGCTTGGGCAGTGCGACGTCGGACGTGTACATCGGCTCGGCCGGCGAGGCGGAAATTACCGTAAGCAACGGCGCACAAATGACGTCCCATGATGTGTGGGTCGGCTCTGCTTCCGGCGGTACCGCAATCGTGACGGGCGCGGATTCGACGTGGTCGGCCAACTACTTCGCGGTCGGTGGGGGCGCTAACGCGACCAACGAGTTGCATGTGCTGGACGGCGCCAGGTTGTCCACCGCGCGCAGCTTTGTCGGCGCCTACACGGATGGGTCCGCCCTGATCTCCGGCGCGAACTCGGTGTGGTCGAGCGATACCGCGCTGGTGATCGGCAATCAAGCAGGCACGACCGGCACGGTGGTCGTGCAGAACGGAGCCACGGTGAGCGTCGCGCAGATCGAGCTCGGCGACGGCAGCGGGATCTTGCAGGTCAATGGCTCTGACGCTGACGGACGGGGCGTTCTGCGGACAGGGCCCGTTGTCAGGAAGGCCGGCAGCACGACAGGCACGATCGACTTCAATGGCGGCGTGCTGCGCGCGGCCACCTCGGAAGCGAACCTCTTGCAGGGCTTCAGCGCGGGCGACATCACGTTGGGCGCGGGCGGCATGTTCCTGGATTCCAACGGCTTCGACGTGGGTATCTCCGCCGTGCTGGACGGCAGCGGCCGGCTGAGCAAAACCGGCGTGGGCACACTGACGCTGTCCGGGGCCAACACGTATACGGGCGGCACCGCCGTGCAGGCGGGCACCTTGGTGGCGGGCGCGTCGCAGGTTTTCGGCGGTGGCGCCATGAACGTCAGCGCCGGCGCCACGCTGAATCTCAACGGCTATGGGCAGTCGCTTGGCGCGCTGTCAGGTGCGGGCACTGTGCAACTGGGCAGCGCCACGCTGACGCTGGGCGCCGACAACACCAGCACCACGTACTCGGGCACGCTCAACGGGTCTGGCGGATTGCTCAAGCAGGGCACCGGCGCGTTTACTTTGTCGGGCACCAGCACGTATACCGGCGCCACCCAGATCGACGCCGGTTCGTTGGTGGTGAACGGTTCCATCGCCAGCTCAGCCGTCACCGTCGGCAACGGCGCGCGGTTGGGCGGCAGCGGCACCGTGGGCGCCACTACCGTGACCGCGGGCGGCGTCATCGCGCCGGGTAATTCGCTGGGCAGCTTGCGGGTGGCGGGCAACTTTACGCTTGCCGCCGGCGCAACGCTGGACTACGAGCTGGGCGCGCCGGGGAACGATGCCTCGGCGCCAGGCGCCAGCGACCATCTGCAGGTTGATGGCGACGTGCAACTGGACGGCACCCTGGCGCTGAGCGACCCCGACAGCACCGCGGGGTTGGGTTATTACCGCTTGATCAGTTATGGCGGCCAACTCACCGGCAGCGGCCTGCAAATGGGCGCCATGCCGGCCTCGCTGTCCGCGTACGACGTGCGCCTGGTGTCTGAAGTGGCTGGCCACCTGGACCTGCGAGTCGGCGTCACGGGCAGCAATCTCCTGCAGACCTGGACGGGAGGCAATGGCACCTGGGACGCCACGGCCACCAATTGGGTGAACGACGGCGGCACCGTGCCCGAAGCGTGGGCAGGCAATCACGCCGTCTTCCTGACGACGGGCGGCGGCACGGTAAGCGTGCAAGGAACGCAATCGTTCGCAGGCCTGCAGTTCGTGGCCGACGGCTACCGCCTGAACGGCACCGGCGCTTTGGAAACGCGCGCGGGTGGCAGCGAACTCCGGGTCCTGGGCGGCGCGACCGCCGTGATCGATACGGTGATATCCGGCGCGGGCGGCATCGACAAGACTCAAGGCGGCACGCTGGTTCTCAACGGCGCAAACACCTACGCTGGCGGCACCACCGTTTCCGCGGGCGTGCTGGCGGTGTCCGACGACGCCAACCTGGGCGCAGCCGGCACCGGCGTGACGCTCAACGGCGGCACGCTGCGCATTGCCGATGCCGCCTATACAGGCACCGGGCGCGGCCTGACGCTGGACGCCGCGGGCGGCGCGCTTGACCTGACGAATGCTTTCACCCTGCAAGGCGCCGTGTCCGGCGGGGGCGCGCTCAACAAAATCGGGGCGGGCATGTTGACGCTGGCTTCGGATAGCAGCGCCTATACCGGCACGGCCACCGTGTCGGCAGGAGGGCTGACGCTGGCCGAGAACGCCCGCCTGGGCGGCACCCTGCAGGTCGCGTCGGGCGCCATGCTGGCGGGCGCCGGCACCCTGGGGTCGGCCACTATCTTGGCGGGCGGCGTGCACGCGCCGGGCGGCGACGGCATCGGCACACAGACTTTTTCCGGCGACTACGTCAACCACGGCACGCTGCGCATCAACGCCACCCCCACCACGCACGACAGCGTGGTGGTGGCGGGCGGAGTCGACATCACGGGTGCCACCCTGGACCTGCGCCTGTCGCCCGCGGACGCGTCGGCCTGGAACGCCGACACCGGCCCCTACACCTTGATTGCCAAGCAGAGCGCCGGCGCGGTCGCGGGCGGGTTCGCCGCGGTGAACAATCCCCTGCTGTTCCTGGATGCCTCGGTCAATACGGCGGGCGATGACGGCAACGACGTGACCCTGACGCTGGCGCGTAACGACCGCAGCCTGGCAAGCGCCGCGCAAACGCCCAACCAGCGCGCCGTGGCGGCGGCCATCGACAGCCTGCCGCAAAGCCATGAGGTCTGGCGCAGCGTCATGCTGAGCAGCGATGCCAGCCAGTTGCTGCAAGCCCTGAACCAATTGTCCGGCGATACGCACGCTGGCGTGGCGTCTGGTTTGATGAGCGCCGCGCCGTTCACCACGCAGGCCGGATTGGCCCGCTTGCGCACCAACCTGTCGGCGCCGATGCTGTCGGGCGGGTTCAGCGCGCAGGCTGGCATGTCGGACGCGCCACCGTCAGCCGCGATGCTGCCTCGGTCCGGCGCCTCGCCGCTGTGGGCGCAGGTAATCGGAGACCGTCAACGCCTGCGCGGCGACGGTAACGCGCCGGGCGCGGATCAAAGCAGCACCGGCGTCGTGGTGGGGGGGCGACGTTGGCGTAGGGCAGGGGTGGCGCGTCGGCGGCGCCTTCGGCTATACGGATGCCCGCTTGAGTCCTGACCAGCGCTCGGCCACCGCCAAGACGCAGAGCTACACCGCAACGATCTACGGCGGCAAGTCCTTTGCCACGGGCGCGGGCGCCGTGAACGTTCTGGCGGGCGCGGCCTACAGCTGGCACGACATCGACACGCGCCGCCAGATTCGCTACGGCAGCCTGGACCAGACGCTGAAAGCGAACTACAGCGGCAACACCACGCAGTTATTCGCCGAAGCGGGATATTCCCTGGCGGTGGCGCCCACCGTCACGCTAGAGCCCTTTGTCGGCCTGTCGTGGAGCCAATTGCGCGTGCGTGGCTTCTCTGAATCGGGCGGATCCGCGGCCCTGTCCGGCCGCGCCCAGACGCAGGACAGCACCAGCACGCTGGCGGGGCTGCGCGGCCAATGGTCGCCCGCGCAATCCGCCATCGTGCTGCGCGGCATGCTGGGCTGGCGCCACGCCTATGGCAGCCTGCAGCCGACGCAGACGCTGGCTTTCGACCAGGGGGCTTCGTTTTCCGTGGCGGGCGCGCCCATCGCGCGGGACGCGGCCCGCATTGAACTGGGCGCCGACCTTGTCGCGGTGCGCAACATGACGGCGGGCCTGAGCTACGGCGGGGAATTCGGAGGTGGCAACCGTCAACACACGGGGTCGGTGGACGTGCGCTGGAAGTTCTGACGAGTTCAGCAGCGGGTGTCGGCGGGTGCGGTACGCACCTCAGTGATCAGCCGTCAAAACAAATACTCCAGCACCTCGTCGCCCGCGTCATTGAAGGTGCCTGTGGACCGCCATCCCAGGTGCCGATAAAACCCATAGGACCGCACCGCCGGATCCGTGGCGCAACCCAGGAACGCACGCGCGAATCCGCGCGTGCGTAGCGCCTCGACCACCATGCCCAAGAGCGTCTTGCCCACTCCCAGGCCTTCATAGTCAGGCAGCAAGGCCAGCACGACGATCTCGCCGGTATCACGGTGCGCGAAGCAATAGCCCGCCAGCACGTCGCCGTCCATCGCGACCACGCCGGGGTATAGACCGGCGTCGATACCCGCCGCCCAGGTTTCGCGCGTGATACCGGCGGCGGCAAGTTCCGCTTCGGTGACCGCGTTTTCGCGGGTTTGGGTGCGCAGCGTGATGCACGCGGCGGCGTCGTCGGCAATGGCGGATCGGTAGGTGATGGGCATGGCACGTACCCTGTCAGATGTCGTCCTGTAATCCACGGGCGGCCTACTGCTGGGCGTGCGCCAGAACCACCGCATTGCCGAATTGGACTGCGCTCTTGGCGGACACGTCAGAGAGCGCCACAACAAATGACTGTCCTGGCTTGACCGTCAAAACGCCATAGACGACAGGTTGTTTGTCGACGAACACGGCGATCGCAGCAAACGGGAGCGCCTCGCCTGTGTCGTTCTTTACCTTGATTTCGAATTTGAGATCTAGCTTGCCCACGGGCGACTTCTTTTGGGTGCTGTCGATCTTTGCCCTGATCGACTCCGGCACGCTGACGGACAGCAGTTGGCGTTCATTCGACACCAAGTTGATGTGCGATTGCGAAGCCAGCTTGCCGTCACTGCCCTTCGTCAGAACGATCGGCATGGAGAACCGCGCATAGGAATCGAAGCCTTTGCGGAAGCACTCCGCGTACTTCGCGTCTGAAAAAATACCCGGTACGGCTTGCTGCACGTCCACCAGGATTTTCGACGGCTGACGGGAATCTTCATGACTTTGGCAAGCCGGCACTTCGACCAGGAGATTGCCGGCGATCTGCTTGGAAGTTGCATCAAGCAAATCCGAAACCTTGACCTCGGTCTCGACCGTTGTCTTGCAACCCGCGAGCAATGCCGCGGTAAGCACCAACATTGCCAGCTTCGTTGTCTTCTTCATTCCTCTTTCCTGGATGGTGTGGGCGTTGGCCCGGTTTCGAATGCGGCTGTCGCCGTCCCCAATTATTAATTTCAGACGGATTGTGTCAGAAATTAGCCGGGTGCGGTATCCCGTCCAGACCGTCAGTGTTTTCCCGATAGAACAACCCTTCCAGTCATTTGTTCCATTGACGGTACATTAGGACACCCCTAGAGTTTCCGGCATGGGAACCACACTGCCTCTGCCGAAATACCACCAGATCTACCTTGTGCTGCGCGAGCAGTTGCAAGAGGGCCGTTTCGACCAGGACGGCTTGCCGGGCGAGCACGCGCTGGCCGGGCAGTTCGACGTGGCCCGCATCACCATCCGCAAGGCCATGGAAATGCTGGTGGCCGATGGTCTGGTGTCGCGGCGTCCTGGCTTGGGGACCTGGCCTTTGCGGGCGGCGTCCAACGCGCAAGCCGCGCCCGCCGCCAACGCGTCGCAGAAGGCGCACCTGACCGGGCTGCTTGAGAACATCGTCAACATGGGCCTGCGCACCTCTGTGCAGGTGTTGGACAGCGCGCTGGTGTCCGCACCGCCCACGGTGGCCGAATCGCTGGGCATTCCGGTGGGCACGCCGGTCCACAAGAGCCTGCGCGTGCGCAGCACCGAGGCCGGGCCGCTGTCGCACATCACCACGTATGTACCGCAGGCCGTGGCCGACTTCACGCGTGAAGACCTGGAACGCGAACCCTTGCTGATGCTGCTGGAAGCGGCCGGCGTGGAGTTTGGCGGCGCCACGCAAACCATTTCGGCGCGCCTGGCCGATGCGCAGGTGGCGCGCCATCTGGATGTGTCGGTGGGGTCGGCGCTGCTGGCCGTGACCCGCGTCGTGCGCGACGTGAACGACCGCCCCGTGCAGCTCTTGCAGGGCCTGTATCGGCCCGACCGCTACCAATACCAATTGCAGTTGTCGCGCGTCGGCAGCATCGACGCCAAAGTCTGGGTCAGCGAAGAGCTGTCGGCCCAATTTCATTGAACCCCTCGGAGATCTCCCATGAATTCGCGCCGCACTTTTCTGTATCGATCCGCCGCCGCCACGGCGCTGCTATCCGCGCCCTGGGTGGCGCGCGCGCAAGGCGCCACGCCTGTGAAGGTGGGTGTGCTGCACCCGGTGACGGGCGCTTTGGCGTATTCGGGCCAGCAATGCCGGCTGGGCGCGTTGCTGGCCATTGAAGACATCAACAAGGCGGGCGGCATCAAGTCCTTGGGCGGCGCGCCCTTGTCCGCCGTGTTGGGCGACGCGCAGTCGCGCCCCGAAGCGGGCTCGGCCGAAGTGGAAAAGATGAACGAGGCGGGCGTGTCGGCCATTGTCGGCGCGTATGCGTCCGCCATCTGCCTGGCCACCACGCAGACCGCGGCCAAGTACAACCTGCCGCATGTGGTGGACGTGGGCGTGGCCGACCAGATTGTGGAGCGCGGCCTGAAGAACACCTTCCGTTTCGGCCCGGGGTATCGCGCCTGTAGCGAACGCGCCATTGCCGACCTGGTGGCCTTGAACGATGCCGCTGGCAAGCCGGCCAAGACCGTGATGATCGTGCACGAGGAGTCCCTGTTCGGCACCGGCACGGCGGCGTTGTTGTCCAAGGCGCTGCCGCAGCATGGCTTCGAGGTGAAAGAAGTGGTGAAGCACCCGAACCCCACGCGCGATTTCAACAACATCGTGCTGCGCATGCGGTCCGTGAACCCGGACATCGTCATCCCGGCCAACTACTACAACGAATATGCGCTGCTGCTGCGCGCCATGAAGCAGCAGAAGGTGCAGCCCAAGGCAATTTTTTCGGTGCTGGGAGGCGCGGCGTCCAGCTACAAGTTCCTGAAGGAATTTCCGGACATCGCCAACGGCATCATCGACTGCAACCACTGGTTCAACCCCAAGGATGCGCGCGTGGCGCCTTTGAAGGCCCGCGTGGAAGAGAAGGGCGCGTACTTCAGCTACGAGGTCTTCATGACCTACGTGGCCGTGCAGTTGCTGGCCGACTCCATCGAACGCGCCAAGTCGGCTGACCGCGCCGCCATCACCGACGCGCTGGCGTCCAGCACCTTCCACGACAACCTCATGCCCTATGGCCCCACCAAGTTCGTCAACGGCCAGAACACGGGCGCGCAACCGCTCCTGACGCAAGTCATCGGTGGCGACATCAAGGTGATCATCCCGGCCGAATATCGCCAGGCCGACGCCATTTTTCCGTTGAAGGCCTGAGCGCGCAGCATGCTGGATCCCGCCATCCTCTTTTCATCGGTGCTGAACGGCCTGACGACCGGCGCGGTGTACGCGCTGATCGCCCTGGGGCTGACCCTGATCTACGGGGTGCTGCACATCATCAACTTTGCCCACGGCGCCGCGCTGATGGTGGCGCTGTACGCCGTCTACCTGCTGAAAGACCGGCTGGGCATCGACCCTTATGCGGCGTTGCCCCTGGTGGTGGCGGGCATGTTCGCGCTGGGCTATGCGCTGCAGCGCGTTGTGATCAACCGCGCCAGCCATGGCAAGGACGAGAACATCCTGCTGGTGACGCTGGGCCTGGCCATCGTGCTGGAAAACCTGGCGCTGGTGTG
The DNA here is from genome assembly GCF_003994415.1 of Achromobacter spanius. Classification (NCBI taxonomy): domain Bacteria; kingdom Pseudomonadati; phylum Pseudomonadota; class Betaproteobacteria; order Burkholderiales; family Alcaligenaceae; genus Achromobacter; species Achromobacter spanius. The sequence continues at coordinate 2,649,702 of NZ_CP034689.1, forward strand.
GTTCAAGTCGGACACGCGCAGCATCGACACGGCCTACACGCTAAGCACGGTTGAGATCGGCCCCGCCATGATCGCGCTGCCCAAGGTCATTGCCTTCTTTGGCGCGCTGGCGGTGGCGGCGGTGCTGTTCTGGATTATCCGCAGCACCGACCTGGGCCGCGCCATACGCGCGGTGGCGCGCGAAAAGCAGGGCGCCAAGCTGATGGGCATTGATGTTGAAAAGGTCTATGCGCTGTCGTTCGGTATCGGCATGGCCTGCCTGGGCGCGGCGGCTTGCTTCCTCTTGCCCGCCTACTACGTCAACCCACAAGTGGGCAGCGGCTTTGTGCTGGTGGCCTTCACCATCGTGGTGCTGGGCGGCATGGGCAGCTTTGTGGGGGCCTTGGTGGGCGGCTTGCTGATCGGCGTGGTGGAGTCCATCGGCGGCCTGTTCCTGGGCGACTCGCTGGGTCAGATGGGCATTTTTGCGATCTTCATCGCGGTGCTGCTGTTTCGCCCGCAGGGGCTGTTCGGGGCGAGGGGCTGAGCATGAACCGGGATCTTATTTCTATCGCGTTATTCGGGGTGGCGCTGGCCGTCTTGGCGACGTTCGCGCAGTCTGGCGTGTTGCTGACGTTTGTGATGATGTCGCTATACGCGGCGCTGCTGTCGCAGGCCTGGAACATTCTGGGCGGATACGGCGGCCAGTTGTCGTTTGGCCACGCGCTGTTCTTTGGCGTGGGCGCCTACGCGCAGGCGCTGGGCCAGCTTAGCCTGGGCATCAACCCCTGGCTGGCGCTGCCGATGGCGATAGCGCTGGGCGCGCTGACGGGCCTGGCCGTGGGCGGGCTGACGTTCCGCTACGGGCTCAAGGGTTCGTACTTCGCGCTGGTGACGCTGGCGTTTGCCGAGGTCTTTCGCATCCTGGCCTTGTCCGCGCCCTTCACGGGCGGCGGGGTGGGGCTGATGGTGCCGCTGCAAGAGGGCGCGGCCAACATGCAGTTTGTGTCGCGCCGGGGCTATATCTATCTGCTGCTGGCGTTCGTGGTGCTGGCGTTGGCCGTGACGGCCTGGCTGCGTCATTCGCGCTTTGGCGCGTACCTGCAAGCGGTGCGCGACAACGAGGACGCGGCGCGCGCCATCGGCGTGAATCCGCTGCGCGTGAAGCTGGGCGGCATTGCCTTGTCGGCGGCGTTCATGAGCGCGGCGGGCGCCTTCTATGTGCAGGTGTTCCAGTACATCGACCCGGGCATCGCCTTTGGGTCGGCCGTGTCGGTGGAAGCCCTGGTGGGCGCCATCGTGGGCGGCATGGGCACGTTGTGGGGGCCGGTGCTGGGCGCGGTGGCGCTGCATGGCCTGGCCGACCTGACGCGCAACCTGTTTGGCGAACTGCCCGGCATCAGCATGGTGATCTACGGCGTGGTGCTGATCCTGATCGTGATGTTCCTGCCGCGCGGCATCAGCGGCAGCGGGCAGTCGCTGCGTGGGCTGTTCAGCAAGGAGCGCGCCCGTGTCTGAGATCCTGCTGCAAGCCCGTAATTTGTCTATTTCCTTTGGTGGCCTGAAGGCGGTTCAGGACGTAAACCTGGCCGTGCCGCAAGGCTCGCTGACCGCGCTGGTGGGCCCCAACGGCGCCGGCAAGACCACGCTGTTCGCGCTGCTGTCCGGCTTTCTGACACCCGGCGCGGGCTCGGTGCATTTTGCCGGGCAGGACATCACGGGGCGTGCCCCGCATGAGTCCGCGCAACTGGGCCTGACCCGCACCTTCCAGATCGTGCAGCCCTTTGGCGCGCAGACGGTGCGCCAGAACATCGCGGTGGGCGCGCACCTGCGCCTGCGTGACCGGGGCGCTGCCCTGGCCGAGGCCGAAGCGGTGGCCGCGCGCGTCAACCTGCAAGGCGTGCTGGACAAGCCCGCCGCCGACCTCACGGTAGCGGGGCGCAAGCGGCTGGAACTGGCCCGCGCGCTGGCCACGCGGCCGCGCCTGTTGTTGCTGGACGAGGTGCTGGCCGGCCTGAATCCGAGTGAGATCGACGAGATGATTCCGGTGGTGAAAAAGCTGGTGGACGATGGCGTCACCGTGCTGATGATCGAACACGTCATGCGCGCGGTGATGAGCCTTGCCGAACACGTATGGGTGCTGGCGCAGGGCCGCTTGATTGCGTCGGGCACGCCCGGCGAAGTGACGCGCGACCCGACGGTGGTGGAAGCCTATCTGGGGCACGGCGCGGCGGCCCGCCTGGCCGCGCAAGGGGCGCCGGCATGAGCGCGCTGCTTGAAGTCTCCAGCCTGCGGGCGGGCTACGGGCGCATGGAAGTGCTGCGCGGCGTGGACCTGACCGTGAGCGAAGGTGAAATCGTCGTGCTGCTGGGCAGCAACGGCGCGGGCAAGTCCACCTTGAACAACACCGTGTGCGGGCTGTTCAAGCCCTGGGGCGGGTCGGTGCGCTTTGACGGGCAGGACCTGACGGGGCGGCACTACCGCGACGTGGTCAAGGCCGGCCTGATCCAGGTGCCCGAAGGCCGCCGCATCTTCCCGAACCTTAGCGTGCGCGAAAACCTGGAGCTGGGCTCGTTCACCCGGGCGCGCGAGCACCGCGCGGCCAACCTGGACCGCGTGCTGGACATCTTTCCGCGCCTGCGTGAACGGCTGGCGCAAGTGGCCGGCACCATGTCGGGCGGCGAACAGCAGATGCTGGCGATAGGGCGGGGCTTGATGGCCGAGCCCCGGCTGCTGATCCTGGATGAACCGTCGCTGGGCTTGTCGCCCTTGATGGTGGAAGAACTGTTTGGCCTGATCCAGCGCCTGCACGCCGACGGCTTGGCGATTTTGCTGGTTGAGCAGAACGTCGGCCAGTCGCTGGAAACGGGGCAGCGCGCTTACGTGATGGAAAACGGCGCCATCCGCTATAGCGGGCCGTGCGCGCAACTGATGGCCAGCGACGACGTGCGCCGCGCGTATCTGGGGATGTAGCGATGCCTGTTGATCAAACCCCGCGGCTGCAAAGTCCGCCCCGAAGTTCACCCCATAGTTCGCCGCGAATTCCGCCACAAACCCTGGCCCAGAAGCTGATCGCCGCCGCCTGTGGCCGCGCCTCGGTCGAGCAGGGCGAGATCGTGACCTGTGGCGTGGACCTGGCGATGTTCCATGATTCCAGCGGCCCGCGGCGCTTGCAGCCCATGCTGGAAGAATTGGGCGCATCGCTGTGGGACCCGAAAAAGATCGTGCTGGTCATCGACCACTACGTGCCCGAATCTGATGATGAATCGCGCCGCATCGTGCGCATTGCGCGCGACTGGGCGGCGGGGCAGCAACTGCCCAACGTGTATGACTCGGTCGGCATCTGCCACGTCGTCGTCCCCCAACACGGCCATATCCGCCCCGGCATGTTCTGCGTGGGCGGAGATTCGCATTCGCCCACAGGCGGCGCGTTCGGCGCGTACATGTTCGGCATTGGCAGCACCGAAATGCTGGGCGTGGCCGTCACCGGCAAGATCTGGGTCAAGGTGCCGCAGACGCTGATGATGCGCTGGAACGGCCGGCTGGCCGCTGGTGTGACCGCCAAGGACATGATGCTGCACATGATCGGCCGCTACGGCATGAATGGCGGGCGCTACCAGGCCGTGGAATTCTGCGGCGAGGCCGTGCGCGCGCTGCCCATGCAGGAACGCATGACCTTGTCGAACATGAGCGCCGAACTGGGCTCGCAGGTGGGCCTGATTGCGCCTGACGAAACCACCGCCGCCTATCTGCGCGCGGCGGGCGTGACCGATACGCTGGACCTGGCCCGCTGGCAAAGCGATGCCGGGGCAGACGCCGAATGGCACGACTTCGACGCCGCCTCGCTGGCGCCGCAGGTGGCCGCGCCCCACAGCCCGGCCAATGCGCGCGACGTGGACCAGTACCGTGATGTGCCGGTGCAGGTGGCTTACATCGGCGCCTGCACCGGCGCCAAGCTGGAGGACCTGCGCGCGGCGGCCAGCGTATTGCGCGGGCGTCGGTTGGCACAGGGCATGCGCCTGATGGTCGCGCCGGCCAGCCGCCTGGACCAGCAACAGGCGGAACAGGAAGGGGTGATGCAGGTGCTGCAAGACGCCGGCGCCCAGGTGCTGGCCACCTCTTGCGGGGCCTGTGCCGGTTATGGCGGATCCATTCCCGACGACGCCAGCGTCATCTCCACCACCGCGCGCAACTTCAAGGGCCGCATGGGGTCCGAGACGGCGCAGGTCTATCTGGCCTCGCCCTACACCGTGGCGGCGTCGGCCGTGGCCGGCCGCATCGCAGACCCGCGCGAGGTGATGGCATGACGGACCGGATTGCAGCATTCCCCACCGCAACCCATTCCACCGCCACCCATCGCGTCTGGCGCGTGGGGGCCGACATCGACACCGACGCGCTGGCGCCGGGCGCCTACATGAAGTTCGGCATCGACGAGATCGCGCGCCATTGCCTGCAACGGGTCCGCCCGGAATTCGCGGGGCAGGTGCAGCCGGGCGACGTCCTGGTGGCTGGGCCGAATTTCGGCATCGGCTCGTCGCGCGAGCAGGCGGCGTCGGCGCTGGTGCGCCTGGGCGTGGCCGCCGTGATCGCGCCATCCTTCAACGGCCTGTACTTTCGCAACGCCTTCAACGTGGGCCTGCTGCTCTTGACCTGCCCGCAGGCGGACGCGTTGGCGGAAGGCGAGCGCATCACCCTGGACCCCGAGTCTGGTCGCATCGGCCGCGCGGCCGGTACCGACCCGTCTGAACTGCATTGCGAAACCGTACCCACCTTCCTGATGGACATGGTGCGGGCCGGCGGACTGCTGAATCTGCTGAAACAGCGCCAAACCTCTTAGGAAGAACACGATGCTTGATCCCGTCACCCTGGCGGTCCTGAAGGGCCGTCTGGAACAGATTGCCGATGAGATGGACGCGACGCTGTACCGCAGCGCGTTCAACCCCATCATTGCCGAGGCCCACGACGCCTGCCACGGCATGTACGACGCGGCCACCGGCGCCACGCTGATCCAGGGCAAGTCCGGCCTGCCCGTGTTCGTGGGCGCGATGGCCTTTGCCGTGAAGGCGGCCGCCAAGGTGGCCGCCGAGCGCGGCGGCATGGTGGATGGCGACGTCTGGCTCTTCAACGACCCCTACGAAGGCGGCACGCACGCCAATGACTTCAAGCTGGTGCGCCCGGTGTTCCGGGGCGACAAGCTGTTCTGCTTTCTGGCGTCGGCCGCGCACTGGCACGACGTGGGTGGCGCGGTGCCGGGCAACTACAACCCCGCCGCCACCGAATGCTGGCAGGAAGCGGTGCAGATTCCGCCCGTGCGCATCCTGCGCGCAGGCGTGCTGGACCAGGACGTGCTGGCCATCCTGAAAGCCAACACCCGTCTGCCCGATAGCCTGTGGGGCGACCTGAACGGCCAACTGGCCGCGCTGGAGCTGGGTGCGCGCCGGCTGGACGGCCTGCTGGATGAGTACGGCGATGACACCGTGCTGGAATCCCTGGATACCTTGCGCGAGCGCGCGCGCCGCTTGATGCGCGACCACATTGCGCGCCTGCCCGACGGCGAATACGCGTTCGAAGACATGCTGGACAACGACGGCGTGCGCGACGTGGCGCTGCGCATCGCGCTGAAGCTGACGATTACCGGCGACCGGCTGACGCTGGATTTCAACGGCACCTCACCCGCCTGCGCGGGCCCGGTCAATATTTCGCGCGCCACCGCCATTGCGGCCTGCTACGTGGCCTTGAAGCACCTGTTTCCCGACGTGCCGGCCAACGCGGGCGTGCTGGACGCGGTGGACGTGGTGCTGCCGGACGGCCTGGTGATTTCGGCTGACCGCCCGCGCCCCGTGGGCGGCTACACCGAAACCATCCTGCGCATGATCGACGTGATTTTCTGCGCGATGGCGCAGGCCGCGCCCCAGCGCGCCATGGCGCAGGCCTATGGCACGATCAACGCCTTGTCCATCGCGGGCTATCGCAGCGATGCCGCACGCAAGGGCCAGCGTTGGGTGATGTTCAGCTTCTTTGGCGGTGGCCATGGCGGGCATTCCGACGGTGACGGGCTTAGCCATGGCAACGCGCCGATTTCCACCGCCACCATTCCGCCGCTGGAAATCCTGGAAGCGGCGTACCCCGTGCGCTTCACGCAGTGGGCGCTGCGCCCGGATTCGGCCGGCGCCGGCACGCATCGCGGCGGCCTGGGCGCCATCTACGAAATTGAATTGCTGGAAGACAGCGCCGAAGCCTTCATCTTTGGCGAACGCGGCCGCAGCGCGCCCAAGGGCATCGCGGGCGGCGGCGAGGCCGCCTTGAACGTGTTCCGCTATCAGCAGGACGGGCAGTGGCGCACCCCGCCCATGAGCTCCAAGATGCTGGGCATTCAATTGCAGCGCGGCGACCGCGTGCGCTTGGAAACACCGGGCGGGGGCGGTTATGGCGACCCCGCCGGCCGTGCGCCGGAAGCGCGTGAACACGACCGCAAGATGGGCTATGTGGGCGATATCGCCAACAACAAGAAGGAGCAGTTGGCATGAGCGCGGCAGATAAGAACACGGCACAGGGACTCGTCGTCGGCGTGGACGTGGGCGGCACGTTCACGGACCTGTTCGTGCTGGACGAGGCAGCCGGCACGGCGCGCGTGGTCAAGGTGCCGTCAACGCGCGGCGAAGAGGCGCGCGGCTTCATGAACGGCATCGCGCGCGTGGCCGACGGCGCCAGCGCCATTGCCACCATCGTGCACGGCACCACCGTGGGCACCAACGCGCTGCTGGAACGCAAGGTGGCCCGCACCGGCATCATCACCACGGCGGGCTTTCGCGATGTGCTGGAAATGCGCCGGCGCGATCGTCCCCAGACCTGGGGCCTTCGTGGCAACTACGAACCTGTCGTGCCACGCGACCTGCGCCTGGAAGTGGCCGAGCGCGTGCTGGCCGACGGCACGGTACACACGCCCGTGGATCTGGATCAGGTGGAAGCGGCGGCCCGGGCGCTGCTGGCGCAGGGCTGCGAGGCGGTGTGCGTGTTCTTCGTCAACGCCTACGCCAACCCGGTGAACGAAGCCCAGGCCGCGACCCGCGTGCGCGCCATCTGGCCGAATGGCAACGTCACGGCGGCCACCGCAGTGCTGCCCGAAATCCGTGAATTCGAACGCTGCTCAACAGCAGTGTTGAACGCCGCCTTGCAGCCCGTGGTGGGCAGCTACCTGACGCGCCTGGAATCTGACTTGCAGCAGAACGGCTTTGACGGCGAGCTGCTGGTGGTGCAGAGCAACGGCGGGGTGATGTCGCGCCAGACCGCGTGCGACGTGCCGGTGCGCACCGCGCTGTCGGGTCCAGCGGCGGGCGTGATCGCCTGCGCCGCCATCGCGCGCGCCTCCGGCTTTCCCAACGTGGTGACGGGCGACATGGGCGGCACCTCGTTCGACGTGTCGCTGGTGGCGGGCGGCGAAGCGTCGCTGTCGGCGCAGACTTCCATCGACTTCGGCATGGTGGTGCGCGCGCCGATGATCCAGATTGAAACCATCGGCGCGGGCGGCGGCTCGATTGCCAGCGTGGATGCGGGCGGCCTGTTGCAGGTGGGCCCCGAATCCGCCGGCAGCATTCCCGGCCCGGCCTGCTATGGCCGTGGCAACACCCGGCCCACCGTCACCGACGCCAACGTGCTGCTGGGCCGCATTTCGGCCGAGCGCCCGCTGGGCGGCGGGCTGCTGGCCACCATGAATGTAGACCTGGCGCGCGCGGCTATCGACGAACACGTGGCGCGGCCGCTGGGGCTGGACGTGCATGCGGCGGCCGAGGCCATCCTGACCGTCGCGAACGCCAAGATGGCGGGCGCGATCCGCGTGGTGTCGATTGAACGCGGGCACGACCCGCGCAAGTTCGCCTACATGCCGTTCGGCGGCGGCGGTGCGCTGCACGTGTGCGCCATGATGAACGAAGTGGACGCGGCCCATGGCATCGTGCCGCGCTACCCGGGCGTGACGTCCGCGCTGGGCTGCGTCATGGCCGACATGCGGCACGACGGCGTGCAGACGCTGAACACCGCGTTGGATGCCTTGGACGTCCCCGATCTGCTGGCGCGCATCGACGGTCTGGCGCAAGCCTGCCAGGAACGGCTGGACTCGGCGGGCGTGGCTTTCGAAGGCATCCGCGAAAGCATCGAGCTGGACATGCTGTACGTGGGCCAAAGCCATACCGTGCGCGTGGAACTCACGCGCGCCGAGCTGGACCGTGCGGGCATTGCCGCCGCCTTCGACCGCGCCTACCGCGCGTCGTTCGGCCGCAGTCTGGATGGCATTGCGGTGCGCATCCTGAACCTGCGCTATGCGCGCATCGGGCAGCGCCCCAAGTTTGATCTTGCGCTGCTGGCGCCCACCTGCCAGGACATGCCCGCCGCGCTGGGCACGCAGCGGGTGTTTCACGCGGGCCAGTGGCACGATGCTGTGCGCTACGCGCGCCTGGATCTGCCCGTGGAGGCGGAAGTGGCCGGCCCCGCCATTCTTGAACAGCCCGACACCACCATCTGGATCGAACCCGGCTTTGCCGGCCGCGTCGACGCGCTGGGTAATCTGCTGATCACGCGACAGACCGCCTAGGAGACCGCCATGCATGCCTTGGACCCTCGCACTACCGCCTTGCTCATCATCGATCTGCAGAATGATTTTCTGGCGCCGGGCGGCGCCTATGACCGGGGCGGCGCTGTCAGCCGCGAGGCGCGCGCCTTGCCCGCCCGCGTGGCGCCGCTGGCCCGTGCGCTGAAGGCGCAAGGTGGCCTGGTCGCCGCCAGCCTGTTCACCTTGTGGCCCGATGCGCATGGCGAACCCATGATCTCGCCGCACCTGAAGCAACTGCGCCCGTTCCTGGCAAAAGGCGATTTCGCGGCTGGCTCGCCCGGCCAGGCGAATGTGGCCGAACTGGACGGGTTGGTCGACGTGTCGGTCTGGAAAGTGGCGTATTCGGCCTTCTTCAACACGCAACTGGATTGGGTGCTGCGCCGCGCGGGCGTGTCCAGCGTGGTCATTGCCGGCATCGTCACCAACGGCGGCGTGGCCAGCACGGCGCGCGACGCCCATATGCGCGACTATCACGTGACGGTGCTGGCCGACGGCTGCGCCGCGCCCACGCCCGCCATGCACGACGCCGCGCTGGCGGACCTGCGCACGGTGGCCGACGTGATCACCTGCGCGGACTTCATGGACAGGCTGGCGTCGTGAGCGCGCCGGTCGTGAAGCGGGGCAACCCCGGCGGTATTGTCGGCAGCACCCCCGTCAGCACCCCCGTCAGCACCCCGGACGCCGACATGATGCAGGTGCCGGTGCTGATCATCGGCGCGGGCGCTTGCGGGCTGACCGCCGCGCTGCGTCTGGCGCATGCTGGTATTGAAACCGTATTGATCGAGCGCGACGCCGCGCCCAGCGGCTCGTCGGCGCTGTCGTCGGGATTCATTCCGGCGGCGGGGTCCGCCGTGCAGCGCGCGGCTGGCATCGATGACAGCGCGGAGCGTTTCGCCGCCGACATCCAGGCCAAGGCCCACGGCACGGCCGCGCCGCATCTGGTCGCGGCCTACACGGATGCGGCCGCACCGGCCATGGACATGTTGGCGCGGCACGGCTTGGTGTTCGACGTGCTGGACGGCTTTCTGTATCCGGGCCACAGCGCGCGCCGCATGCATGCCTTGCCCGAACGCACGGGCGTGGCCTTGGTGACCGCGCTGGAACGCGCCGCCACGGGCGCGGGCGCGCATCTGTTGACGCGCGCGTTGGCCCGAGAAATCTGGGTTGAAGATGCGGGAGGGGAAGGCGGCGATGGGAACAACAGCGATGGGAACCCCAGCGGCCGCATCACCGCCGTGGGTTGCGAACGACCCGACGGATCCATCGACGTAATCGGCTGCCAGGTGCTGATCCTGGCCTGCAACGGATTTGGCGGCAACGCCGCCATGGTGGCCGAACATCTACCCGCCATGCGCGAGGCCGTCTACGGCGGTCACGTCGGCAACGACGGCAGCGCCATCGAATGGGGCAAGGCCTTGGGCGCGCGCCTGGCTGACCTGGGCGCTTACCAGGGACACGGGTCCTGGGCCACACCGCAAGGCGCGCTGATTTCCTGGGCCGTCATGATGGACGGCGGCGTGCAGATCAATCGCGACGGCCTGCGCTTCCATGACGAAACGCAGGGCTATTCCGAAGCCGCCGTCCATGTATTGGCGCAGCCGGGTGGGGTGGCCTGGAACGTGTTCGACGACCGCACGCTGGCATTGGCGCGCGGCTTCCCGGATTTTGTCGCGGCCGAAGCCGGCCATGCGGTGAAGACCTGCGCCGACGTGTCTGCGCTGGCCGCGTTGATCGGCTGCGACGCCGACGTGTTGCAACAGACCTTGCAGGGCGTCAGCCCGGATGTGGCCGACCCCCATGGCCGCCGCTTCGACCGCGCCCTGCAAGCGCCGTATCACGCAGTCAAGGTCACCGGCGCGCTGTTCCATACCCAAGGCGGCCTGGACATTGATGCGCAATGCCGCGTCCTGAATCGCAATGGTCAGGCATTGCCGAATCTGCTGGCTGCCGGCGGCGCCGCGCGCGGCGTGTCGGGCAACGACGTGTCGGGCTATCTGTCCGGCAATGGATTGCTTAGCGCGGTGGCGGGCGGCTATATCGCCGCAGCGACCGCCGCCGCGATGCTGGGGCAAGAACTTGATCAGGAATCACCATGAAACACGCACTGAAAACGCAATTGGCCACAGGCGCCGTGCTGGCGCCCGGCATCTACGACGCCCTGTCGGCGCTCATCGCCGAACAGGCGGGCTTTGATGCGTTGTACCTGTCGGGCGCGTCCATCGCCTACACGCGGCTGGGGCGCTCGGACATCGGTCTGACCACGTATTCGGAAGTCGAGGACACGCTGGCGCGGATCACCGAGCGCGTGGCCACGCCGGTCATCGTGGACGCCGACACGGGCTTTGGCAATGCGCTGAACACGCAGCGCACAGTGCGTGGCTTTGAACGCGCGGGCGCCGCGATGATCCAGTTGGAAGACCAGACCTTTCCCAAGCGTTGCGGCCATCTGGACGGCAAGACGGTGATACCCGCCGCCGAAATGTGCGGCAAGCTGCGCGCGGCGGTGGACGCGCGGCTTGATGCGTCCACGCTGATACTGGCGCGTACCGACGCGGTCGCCGTCGACGGGCTGGAAGCCGCGCTGGACCGCGCCGAATCCTATCTGGAAGCGGGCGCGGACGCGCTCTTCATCGAAGCGCTGCGCACGCCCGAACAGATGCAGGCGGCCTGCGCGCGCTTTGCCGCTCGCGTGCCGCTGCTGGCCAATATGGTGGAAGGCGGCAAGACGCCCGTGCAAAGCGCCGACGCCTTGACCGCGCTGGGCTTTCGCATCGTCATCTTTCCCGGCGGCACCGCGCGCGCCGTGGCGCACACCTTGCAGGGCTATTACGGCAGCCTGCGCCAACACGGCACCACCGCGCCGTGGCAACAGCAGATGCTGAATTTCGACGGCTTGAATACGGTGATCGGCACGCCGGAATTGCTGGCGCAAGGGCGGCGGTACGAGGGGTAGGCGCGGCAGGCGGGCGCGTGGGGCAAGCGTGTATCGCCGGGGTCTAACTCATGCCGGACCGCCGCCGCCTTGGGTCAACGCGGCTGGGCGCCTCGGTGGAGCTGCTGCTGCATCATTTGCTCCATCATCATCTGCTGCATGCCCATGTATTGATCCCGCATGTACTGACGTTCCCGGATCTGCTCGGGGCTCAGGTTCGAATAATTTCCCCGCATGGCATTCCACCCCATCTGCCCGCGTCCCCGGTGATGCGGCCCGCCGGCACCCATGGCCCCACAGCAACCCATGGCGCCGCTGCCCCAGAATTCGCCCATCATTCCCATCGTGGTCTGCATCAGCTCCTGATGCGTTTGAAGCAGTTTCCGACGTTCGTTCGGGTCAGTCGTCTTCTGTATCTGATTCATGGTTTGCTGCATTTTCTCCATGTTTTCCCTGACTTCGGCGGCTTTCTTGTCAAACTGCTGCGTGTCGCCGGCGGGCTGTTCAGCCGACTGAGCGGGAGAGGGCGGCGCGGTCTGCGCGACAGCGGCCGTCAAGGCGGGGGCCAGCACGGCGACGAATGCCAGTGCGGCCAGATTGCGGATGTTCATGGTCAATCTCCACGTGGTTGGCACCTTGGACTGCTAGGCAAATCAAGAGGATTTGCAGCGTCAGCGTAGATCCGCCAAGACAATGCGACTTGACCATAGTCAACATATTCCCGCTCAGGACGCAGACCGGCTGGTGTCCTGGTATTTGTGGACGGCCTCTTCAAGTGTCTGGAACAAACCGTCCGCGCCCAGGGTTTCGCCCAACGGGGATCGTCTTACCGTGGCCAGCACGCCAGGGCTTAGATTCGCCAGCCAAAGCTGAACACCGTCCCGCTTTAACCGGCGTTCCGCCTCGTTCATCATTTTCAGCGCGGTGTATTCGATATCGAAAACACTTCCCATATCCAGCACGACTACCCGCGGCCGTGTCGCGGTGATCAATTGGGTGATCTTCTGGCCGATATTGTCTGCATTCACAAAGAAGATGCGTCCCTCGGGCCGAAGCAGCAAGATGCCTTCAAGCGCCTCGTCGTCGGGATGGTCCGGGGACGCCGGACGGAACAGGTTCGTGTTCGGCTTACGCAGCAGCCGATGCAAGGGCGGGTTGGAAACCTGGTGGGCCAGCGCGACGAGCGACACGATGATGGCGACGAGTATCCCTTGCAGCGTGCCCAGCAGCACGACACCGGCAAGCGCCACCAAGGCCCAGACAAGCTCTGTGCGCCGCACCCTGGCAATCGCACGGAACTCGGCCGGGTCGAACAGCCCAACCGAGTACATGATGACCACCGCCGCCAGGGTGGCGTGCGGCATAGCGCCAATCAAAGGCGCCAGCAGCAGCATGACGCCCAGCGTAAGCCCGGCGGTGACGCACTCGGCGACCTGGGTGCGTGCGCCGGCGCGCCGATTCACGGCGGTTTGCGACGTCCCGCCGCCCGCCGGCATGGCGCCGAAGAGCGCGCCGCCCACATTCGAAAATCCCGTGGCCAACAATTCTCGATTGGCGTTCGGCAGGGCCTCGCCCGCTTTCGCAAAAGCGCGTCCGGCCGCGATCGTTTCGGTGAAACTCATCAACGCGATTCCCAGCGCCATGGGCCAAAGCTCGCCCACCAATGACGTATCCGGCAGCGTCAGCGACGGCAAGCCCGTGGGCACATGGCCCACTGTTTGCACGCCAAGATCGCTTAGTCCGAACAGGCTGGTTGCCGCGATGGCGATGGCGACCGTCACCAGCGGCGCTGGCGCGCGCGGCATGAATCGTTCCAGTACAAGGAGCAGGCCCAATGTGATCGCGCCGACGGCGGCTGTGGCGATCGACAGCTGTGTAAAGCCATGAAAAATTGACAGCACGTTCGACAGAAACGGCCCCTTGGGAAAGTGCAGCCCAAGCAGCTTCGGTATTTGATCGACCACGATCACGATGGCGATGCCCGCCTTGAAGCCGACCAATACCGGTTCGGAAATAAAGCTGGCCAAGTAGCCAAGCCGCAACAGAGACGCCGCTATCAGCACGATGCCAACCAGCAGCGCCAGCGTTGCCGTGGCAACCAGCAGTTGCGTGGCGTCGCCGCCTGGCACGGCGCGATCCAGGGCTGTCGCGGTAAGGATGGCCAGTGTGGTCGTGGTGCTGACGCTAAGCGGCCGGGATGTGCCGAGGAAGGCGTAAACAAGCATCGGCACGAACGCGGTGTAGAGCCCCACCTGAACCGGTAGCCCCGCTACGGCGGCATAGGCAAGCGCTTTCGGAATGACGACGGCGGCGGTCGTCAGGCCGGCTGTGACGTCATCCTTTATCCACGGCTTTTGGTACTGGCATAGCCAGTCAGGCAGCGCAACGCGTTGCCGGCGAACAGATTTTTCCGGCGGTTCGTCTTCCATGGGCGGGCCTCTTTGGCACGACGCATTGGCTGGAATTGATTGTGAACCTGGACGGCGCATGGCGTCCATGATGATTCCGGCGAAATGCCGTAAGAAAGGCGCTCAACGATCGACGCCTAACGCCCAACGCCCAACGCTTGACCATCAACGCGCCGTGCGCTGATGCGGCACCAGCGGCGGCACGGGCTGGTTGGCGATCTCATCCCAGAACCCGGGCAAAAAGCACTCGGCCACCAATAGCGGCTGACCCTGGCGCCAGAAGACGGATCGGCGCGCCCAGACCCGGGCGGCGTCCTGCTCCCGACGATCCGCCGACAAGGCCCCGCGCGCCGTGGCGTGGAAAGGCACGGGTGACGCCAGGCGGCGGCAGGCAAAGGGCGAGCGGATGACGGTGCTGTCGTGATACAGCATGTCGGCAAGCGGCCGGGTCAAGAGCCGGCGCATGCCTTGCCAGGCGCCGTGCGAGGCGCGCAGCGGCGTCAGGCTGCGGGCGGGCACGCTGTCCACGCCGTTTACCGACATCAGCACTTCGCGGATCCACACGGGCGAGCCGGGCGCGATGCCCATGGCGCGCGCTTCGTCGGGCGGCGCGCCGTCGGCGTATTCGGCCAGCACGCGCAGGCGTACCTGGCCCACCTGGCGCAAGCCGGCGGTGAGCGCGCCAGGGCGGAACAGCCAGTGGCGCATGGCGGGGGGCAGGACGGGCGGCGCGACGGCCAGCCAGCCGGGGGCAAGCGGGGGGTGATGGGCTGCGGGTTTCATCATGGCTGCGTATTATGCCAAGCTCGGCGCGCGGCCCGCCTGCGTCGCAATGCCGCAGGCAGGTGGCAAGGGCAAGCGGAATGGCAGAGCGGCGCGGGCGGCGGGCGGCCCGCCAACGCATACAATACCGCCCATGGAAAAAGTACGTATCTCCAAGCTCATGTCCGAGCGCGGACTCTGCTCGCGCCGCGAGGCCGACAGCTATATCGAACGCGGCTGGGTCCGCGTGGACGGCGTCGTGGTGTCCGAATTGGGCGCCAAGGCGTTCCCCGACCAGGTCATCACCCTTGAGCGCGCCGCGCAGGCGCGCCAGACGTCGCGCGTCACCATCCTGATCAACAAGCCGGTGGGGTATGTGTCGGGCCAGGCAGAAAAGGGCTATACGCCAGCGGTGGCACTGATCGACTCGCGCTCGCGCTTTGCGGGCTGCCGGCATCCGCAGCGCTTTGAACGCGCGCACCTGGAAGGGCTGGCGGTGGCTGGCCGCCTGGACATCGACTCGCAAGGCCTGCTGGTGCTGACGCAAGACGGCCGCATCGCCAAGCATCTGATCGGCGAAGACTCCAGCGTTGATAAGGAATACCTGGTGCGCGTGCAGGGCGATTTGCCCGACCGTGGGCTGGAACTGTTGAACCATGGCCTGTCGTTGGATGGCAAGGCGCTCAAGCCCGCGCACGTGCGTTGGCAGAACCACGACCAACTGCGCTTTGTGCTGCGCGAAGGCAAGAAGCGCCAGATTCGCCGCATGTGCGAACTGGTCGGCCTGAAAGTGGTGGGCTTGAAACGCGTACGCATCGGCCGCGTGCAACTGGGTGATTTGCCGCTGGGTCAGTGGCGTTATCTGCGCGACGACGAAGGGTTTTGACGCTTCTTTTTTGATTCTTCTTTCAGGGAATATTCAGCTTCCCTGTTCGGCTCAGCCGACAACTGATGTCGGCGCCCAGCAGATTTTTCAGTCTGTTTCCAAGCCCCCTTTATTTCATGAAAGCGGGGGTATCCTTCGCCTGCCCGTTGCTGCCCAGACGCTCCATCAGGAATTCGATGAAGATCCGGGTCTTGGCCGGCAGCAACCGAGTTTCGGTGACCGCATAGACAGGGAAGGGGCCCAATTGCCAGTCTGGCAATACGCGCCGCAACTGCCCTGATTGCTGTTCGGCCGTCTGGCCGCCCACCAGCACCGCGATGCCCGCGCCCAGCATGGCCAGGCGCCGCGCCATGGCGACTCCGTTTACCGAAAACCGGTTGCCCGGCGTGAACTCGATGTGCTGATCGCCGCAGTTAAGCGGCCAGCGCGTGACGCGGCCCGCGCCTTCCGCGCGGAATTCGATGCACTCGTGACGGGTCAAGTCACTGGGGTGCTTGGGTTCTCCGTGCTTTTCCAGGTAGTCGTGCGAGGCATACAGGTGCGCGGGCAGCATGCCCAGCAGCCGGGCGATTTGCGTCGAATCGGGCAGTTCGCCGATTTCGATCGAGATATCGCAGGTCTGGAACACGCGCGAGGCGTGATCCGGATTTGCCAGGTCCAGGAAAAACGTAACGTCGGGATAGCGGCGGGAGAACTCCATGAACGATTCAGCCAGGAAGTCCGTGCCGAAATCGGCGGGCATGTTCACCCGTAACGGCCCGGCTGGCGTATCGACCAGTTTCTGCAATTCTTCATGGGCAATCTGCGCTTCGGCCACGATGCGTTGGCAGCGTTCAAAGTACAGCCGCCCGGCGTCGGTCAGTTCCACCTTGCGGGTGGTGCGGCTCAACAAGCGCAGGCCCACCGACTTTTCCAATTCGGCCACCTGGCGAGACAAGGTGGATTTAGGCACGCCCAGCGTTGCTGCAGCGCGGCTAAAACTACGTGTCTTGGCCACTTCGACGAAGAGTTCCATGCCTTGTAAGCGTTTCATGGCGAGATTCTTTCACAGACCCAGTTCGGGAAATTGTCCCATAAATGGAATGATGTTTTCTTTCTGCGCCCCTTTGTTTCCAGGGCGGGATAACTCAGAATGCGGGTTCTGCAATGCAGCAATGCACTAAAGCCCCTCTTGCGTTTTCAATGCCAATCCACCCATTCGATGCACAAGACCTCCCCCCTTACCGCGGGCGGGAGGCGGGCTCCTATTTTTGTCGGAAATCGGGAATATCTATGAATAAGAAAAGCGCTATGTGGCGCAGCGCGGCAGTGCTCACGCTGACGGCATCGGCTCTCACCCTGGCCGCTTGCGGCAAGAAACAAGACGCGCCGCAGGCGGGCAAACCGCAGGTTACCGTGGTGACCCTGGCCACGCAGCCTGTTTCCCTGACCACCGAATTGCCGGGCCGCACGTCCCCGTTCCGCGTGGCCGAAGTGCGGCCGCAAGTGAACGGCATTGTGCAAAAGCGCCTGTTCACTGAAGGCGGCGAGGTCAAGGCCGGCCAGCAGCTCTATCAGATCGACCCGGCGCTGTACCAAGCCAATGTGGACAGCCAGAAGGCGGCGTTGGCCCGCGCCCAGGCGCAGCAGAAGACGGCCGCCTTGCTGGCCGAACGCTACAAGCCGCTGGTGGCCACGCGCGCCGTCAGCCAACAGACCTACGACAACGCCGTGGCCTCGCGTGACCAGGCCGCCGCCGACGTGCTGTCGGCCAAGGCCGCGCTGGATACCGCGCGCATCAACCTGGTCTACACCAAGGTGCTGTCGCCCATTGCAGGCATCATCGGCCGTTCGTCGGTGACCGAAGGCGCGCTGGTCACGGCCAACCAGACCGCGGCCTTGGCGTCGGTGCAGCAGATTGACCCGATCTACGTTGACGTGACCCAGTCCAGCGTGCAGTTGCTGCGCCTGCAAGACGCACTGGCCAGCGGCCAGTTGAAGCGTGCCGACGGCGAACAGGCCGCGCTGGTCACGCTGACCCTGGAAGATGGCTCGCAGTACAAGCAGACCGGCAAGCTTCAGTTCTCGGAAGTCACGGTAGACCAGGGCACCGGTTCCATCACGCTGCGCGCGGTGTTCCCCAACCCCGACCGCCGCCTCTTGCCGGGCATGTTCGTGCGTGCGCGACTGGCTGACGGCGTGGCCGCCGACGGCTTGCTGGTGCCGCAACGCGGCGTGACGCGCAACCAGCGCGGCCTGCCGACGGCGCTGGTCGTCAACGCCAAGAACCAGGTGGAACTGCGCGAACTGAAGACCGACCGCGCCATTGGCGACAAGTGGCTGGTTACCGACGGCCTGGCCGCCGGCGACAAGGTCATCGTGGAAGGTCTGCAAATGGTGCGTCCGGGCGTTGAAGTCGTCGCCACCGAAGCCGGCGCCAAGGCGCCGCAGCCGCAGGCGGCCAATGCCGCCCCGGCCAAGCAGTAATCAGGGAGCCACGCATGGCAAAGTTTTTTATCGATAGGCCGGTTTTTGCCTGGGTGATCGCGATCGTGCTGATGATGGCCGGCGCGCTGTCCATCCTGCAATTGCCGGTTTCGCAGTATCCCAACATCGCGCCGCCCGCCATCGGCATCGCGGTGACCTACCCGGGCGCGTCCGCGCAAACCGTGCAGGACACCGTGGTGCAGGTCATCGAACAGCAGATGAACGGCCTGGACGGCTTGCAGTACATCTCGTCGGAAAGCAATTCCGACGGCAGCATGTCCATCACGCTGACCTTCAAGCAAGGCACCAACCCGGACACGGCGCAGGTGCAGGTGCAGAACAAGCTGTCGCTGGCGCAGCCGCTCTTGCCGCAGGAAGTGCAGCAGCAGGGCATACGCGTCACCAAGGCCACCAAGAACTTCCTGATGGTGGCGGGCTTTGTGTCCACCGACGGTTCAATGACGCGGGACGACCTGGCCGATTACGTCGCGTCCTACATTCAAGACCCCATCAGCCGCACGCAAGGCGTGGGCGACTTCCAGCTGTTCGGCTCGCAGTACGCGATGCGCATCTGGCTGGACCCCGCCAAGCTTGTGAACTACGGGCTGACCACGGTGGACGTGGTGTCGGCGATCCAGGAACAGAACGTGCAGGTGTCGTCCGGCCAGTTGGGCGGCCTGCCGTCCGTGCGTGGGCAGCAGTTGAACGCCACCATCATCGGGCCCTCGCGTCTGGAGAAGCCGGAAGACTTCGGCCAGATCCTGCTCAAGGTCAATACCGATGGTTCGCAAGTGCGCTTGCGCGATGTCTCGCGCATTGAGCTGGGCGGGCAGACCTACGCCATCGACAGCTACTACAACGGCAACCCGGCCGCGGGTCTGGCGATCAAGCTCGCGCCGGGCGCCAACGCGCTGGATACGGCGCAGGCGGTGCGCGACACCATCAACAACCTGAAGCCGTATTTCCCGCAGGGCATGGACGTCGTGTATCCGTACGACACGACGCCGTTCGTCAGCCTGTCGATTCATGAAGTGTTCAAGACCCTGGTAGAAGCCATCATCCTGGTCTTCCTGGTGATGTACCTGTTCTTGCAGAACTTCCGCGCCACCATCATCCCCACGCTGGCCGTGCCGGTGGTGCTGCTGGGCACGTTCGGCGTGCTGGCCGCGTTTGGCTATTCCATCAATACCTTGACGATGTTCGGCATGGTGCTGGCCATTGGCCTGTTGGTGGACGACGCGATCGTGGTGGTGGAAAACGTGGAACGCGTGATGGCCGAAGAGGGCCTGACGCCCAAGCAGGCCACCCGCAAGTCCATGAGCCAGATCACGGGCGCGCTGGTCGGCATTGCCATGGTGCTGGCCGCCGTGTTCGTGCCCATGGCGTTCTTTGGCGGCTCCACGGGCGTGATCTATCGCCAGTTCTCCATCACGATCGTGTCGTCCATGGTGCTGTCGGTGCTGGTCGCCATCGTCTTCACGCCGGCCTTGTGCGCCACCTTGCTCAAGCCCATTCCCAAGGGCCATCACGGTTCGAAGCGAGGCTTCTTTGGCTGGTTCAACCGCACGTTCGAACGCAGCAGCAATGGTTACGCCAACACCGTTGCGCGCGGGCTGAACCGCACCAAGCGCCTGATGGTCGTGTACCTGGCCCTGGTCATTGCCATGGGCTGGCTGTTCACGCGCATTCCCACCGCCTTCCTGCCGGGCGAGGATCAGGGCATTTTGTTCGCCCAGATCCAGACGCCTGCCGGCGCCACCGCCGAAGCCACCAAGGCCGTCATCGACGACGCCACCAAGTACCTGCTGACCGAAGAAAAGGATGCCGTGACCTCGGTGTTCGCGGTCAACGGTTTCAACTTTGGTGGCCGTGGTCAGAACGCGTCCATCCTGTTCATCAAGCTGCGTGACTGGGAAGAGCGCGGCGACGCCAGCCTGAAGGCGGCCGCCGTGGCGGGGCGCGCCAATGCGCACTTTGCCAAGACCGAGCGCCGCGCGCAATTGTTCGTGGTGCCGCCGCCGTCCGTGATGGAACTGGGCAACGTCACCGGCTTTGACTTCCAGCTGATGGACCGCGCCGGCGTGGGCCACGAAAAGCTGCTGGCCGCGCGCAACCAGTTGCTGGGCGAAGCCGCCAAGAGTCCGGTGCTGGTGGGTGTGCGTCCCAACGGCATCGAAGACGCGCCGCAGTACCAACTGGACATCGACCGCGAGAAAGCGCGTGCGCTGGGCGTGGCCGTGTCCGACATCAACAGCACGCTGGCCACCGCGTGGGGGTCGTCGTACGTCAACGACTTCATCGACCGTGGCCGCGTGAAGAAGGTGTTCGCGCAGGGCGAGGCATCATCGCGCATGCTGCCGGATGACCTGAACAAATGGTATGTGCGCAACAACGCGGGCGACATGGTGCCGTTCTCGGCATTCTCGAAGGCTACGTGGAGCTTCGGTCCGCAAAAGCTGAACCGCTATAACGGCGTGCCGTCCTACAACATCCAGGGCCAGGCGGCGCCGGGCTACAGCTCGGGCGCGGCCATGGAAGAAATGGAAAGGCTGGCGGCCAAGCTGCCGGTGGGCGTGGGCTTTGAATGGACGGGGCTGTCGTTTGAAGAGCGCTTGTCGGGCTCGCAGGCGCCGGCGCTGTACGCGATTTCCTTGATCGTGGTGTTCTTGTGTCTGGCCGCCTTGTACGAAAGCTGGTCCATCCCGACGGCGGTGATGCTGGTGGTGCCGCTGGGCATTATCGGCGTGCTGCTGGCGACGCTGGCGCGCGGCTTGTCCAACGACGTGTACTTCCAGGTGGGGCTATTGACCACGGTGGGGCTGGCGGCCAAAAACGCCATCCTGATCGTGGAGTTCGCCAAGGAACACTTCGAGTCCGGTGCAAGCCTGACGGAATCGGCCGTTCACGCCGCCCGCCAACGCCTGCGGCCCATCTTGATGACGTCGCTGGCGTTCATCCTGGGCGTGACGCCGCTGGCGATCTCGTCGGGCGCCGGTTCGGGCAGCCAGAACGCCATCGGCACGGGTGTGATCGGCGGCATGCTGACCGGCACGTTCCTGGCCATCTTCTTTGTTCCGGCCTTTTTCGTGATCATGCTGCGCGTGTTCAAGGTCAAGCGCGTCAGCGAAAGCCAAGACAAGCACGACGCCAGCGCCAACGGCTCGAAGGATGTGTCCGCCGAGGGGCAACCGTAATGAAACTTCAGATGAGAACCTTGTTGTCTGTTTCCCTGGCGGCGGCCCTGGCGGGCTGCTCGCTGGCCCCCACCTATGAACGGCCGGACGCGCCGGTCAGCGCAACTTATCCCACCGGCCCGGCCTACCAGGCCGACGGTGCCAACGCGGCGCTGGGCATGTCCACGGCCGATATCGGCTGGCGCGATTTCTTCAGCGACCCGCTGCTGCAACAGTTGATTGAACTGTCCTTGGCGAACAACCGCGACCTGCGCGTGGCGGCCTTGAATGTGGAAGCCGCGCGTGCGCAGTACCGCATCCAGCGCGCCGACCTGCTGCCCAGCGTGGGCGTGGCCGGCCAGGAATCCGCCCAGCGCACCCCGGCGGACTTGTCCGCCAGCGGCCGCGCCACCACCAGCCGCAGCTACCAGGTGGGCGCCGCCATGTCCGCGTGGGAACTGGACTTGTTCGGCCGCATCCGCAGCCTGAGCGACCAGGCGCTGGAGTCCTATCTGGCGCTGGACGAAACGCGCACGGCCACGCAGTTGACGCTGATAGCCGAAGTGGCCAACGCCTACCTGACGCTGCGCGCCGACCAGGAACTGCTGAGCCTGACGCGCGACACGCTCAAGAGCCAGGAAGATTCCTACAAGCTCACGCAGCAAAGCTATGACCAGGGCCTGTCCACCGCGCTGGACTTGAGCCAGGCGGAAGTGTCGCTGCGCACGGCCCAGCGCAACCTGTCTCAATACACGCGCCAGGCCGCGCAGGACCGCAATGCCTTGACGCTGCTGGTGGGCCAGCCCATGTCGCCCGAGATTGTCGCGGCGCTGGACCAGGCGGTGACGCTGGACGACGGCATGCTGCCGACCACCTTGCCCGCCGGCCTGCCGTCGGACCTGCTGGCGCGCCGCCCGGACATCCGCGCGGCCGAGCATCAGCTTAAAGGCGCCAATGCCAATATCGGCGCGGCGCGCGCGGCGTTCTTTCCCACCATCAGCCTGACCGGCCAGGCGGGCACCGCCAGCGCCAGCCTGGGCGGTTTGTTCGAAGGTGGTTCGGGCGCCTGGAGCTTCGCGCCCCAGATCACCGTGCCGATCTTCGCGGGCGGTTCGCTGCGGGCGAGCCTGGACTTGGCCAAGGTGCAAAAGAACATCCAGGTGGCGCAGTACGAGAAGTCCATCCAGACGGGGTTCCGCGAAGTGGCGGACGCCTTGGCCGGACGGGGCACGCTGGACGACCAGATTGAAGCGCAGCGCTTGCTGGTGAATGCCAACCAGCGCGCCTACGACGTGTCGGACCAGCGTTTCCGCCAGGGTATCGACGACTACCTCAGCGTGCTGGATTCGCAGCGTTCGTTGTATACGGCGCAACAGGCCTTGGTGGATACGCGCCTGGCGCGGCTGTCGAACCTGGTTACCTTGTACAAGGTGCTGGGCGGCGGTTGGACCGAGCGCACGGTGGCGGCGCAGACGGCGCCGGCCGTGTCGGCCACGGGATCGTAAGCGGGGTGCGCTGAATTTTTTGGCGCAATAAATTCAGCGCAAAAGAAACTCAGCAAAAAAAGAAACTCAGCAAAAAAAGAAACGGGCCGATCGAAAGATCGGCCCGATTTTTATTGATGATTGTCTTGGCAGGGCGTCAAGCGCGCTTGCGGGCGATCAGGCCAACCACGAACAACACGATGATGGCGCCGATCACCGACGCGATCCAACCCGCGGGTTCGCCTTCCGCATACCAACCCATCGTCTGTCCCAGGAACCCGGCCACCACGGCGCCGACGATACCCAGGATGGTGGTCATGATGATCCCCATGTTCTGGTCTCCGGGCATGATGGCGCGGGCGATCAAGCCCACGATGAACCCGACGATGATCATGATGATAATGCTCATGCGCGTACTCCTTGCTTTGGAAAAAAGGGGGCGATGCGCACTGATGATACCCACGCTCTTTATGACGCGGCTGTAACAACTGGTATGTGGGGTTGCCATGCAACATGTTGCGGTGCACGGTCCCCGTGGCGTCCGGGTCAGGACGTAATGTCGATCAACTGCCGGACGTCTTTGGTCAGGGCGTCGACGCTGTCGGTGTCGGACGCCAGCAGGCGCGCGTGGCCGTCCTTGTCGAAAATATACACACCGCGGCTGTGCGTCACTTCGTACATGTCGGCGTCGTCGCCGGGGCGCGGCTTTTCAATCTGGTAGGCCACGCGGTAGCGGCGGGCCAGATCCGCCACCTGCTTTTCATTGCCGGTCACGCCGATGGCATTGTTGTTGAAGGCATTGACATAGGCCTGCAGGATGTCGGGTGTGTCGCGGTGGGGGTCGACGCTGACGAACACGATGCGCACGTTTTCGGCCTTGTCGCCCAGGTTCTGCAGCACCGCGGTCAGTTGCGCCATGGTGGTGGGGCAGATGTCGGGGCAACTGGCGTAGCCGAAGAACAGCATGACGGTCTTGCCCTTGAGATCATCGCTGTTGATGGTCTTGCCGCCCGCGCCGGGCAGCGAGAATTTCAGATCGGGCAAATGGCCCTTGACGTTGTAGAGCGTCCAGTCCACGTTCCGATCGCCGCAGGCGGCAAGAAACACACACAGAGCCAGCAGCAGGCCGCGCCAGGCGCGGCCGGTAATGAGGTGTCGCATGAGTCCAGGAAGTGCCAAAAGGTTGAACGAAGGGCAAGCCCGCGGCAAGCTTGTTGATTCTACCTTCATGAGTGGGGCGGGGCGGCGGGCGGAGGGGCATTGCGGGCCTGATGCAAGGCCGACGTTTGTCTTGCCGCAAACTTATGGCGTGTTGCTCACCCTTTCAACAGACCGCAACGCCGAAGTACATTCGGTGCGTCGTCAGTGTGATGTGAAGAGAGCGTTAACGTGGATATGGCAGCGAACACCGCCCTTTGTTACCCGTATTACCCGGTGGTTATCGAAATTTTGCGCACCCGGCGTGCCCAGCGGGTGCTGGACGCGCCTTGCGGCGTGGGCTGGTTGGGTGAAACGCTGTCTGCGGAAGCCGACGGGCAAGTGGTCGTTGACGGTGTGGGCCTATGGGAATTCCCACCAGCAAGCGCCAGCTATCGGTCGGTGACCGAACACGATCTGGATACCCCGCTGAGCGTGGCCGAGGCGTATGACGCTGTGGTCTGCTGCGAGGCGATTCACTTGATGACGAATCCGGGCGTGCTGCTGCAGAGTTTGCACGATGCGCTGCGCCCAGGCGGCACGGTGATCATCACCACGCCCAATACCTGGAACATGCGATCACGGCTGCAGTTTCTGATGCGCGGTTTCCATTCCGGTTTCCGGCCGATGGTGGGCCGCAAGCGGGGCGATGACTACATCACGTATTTCCCGTGGAGCTTTCCGCAACTGCATTTGTTGTTGTCGCATTACGGTTTCGTGGATATCACGCTGCATGAGGTTGATGAACCGAAACCGAAGCGAATGATGGAACATGTGTTGGCGGTGCCGTCACGGTTTTATTACCGTCGGCGTGTGAAGCGGGCGGAGGATGAGGAGATCCGCGGATTTTGGAAGCAAGCGGGATCCAGGCAGTCGGTGCATGGAAGGTGGTTGGTGGTGTCGGCGGTGCGTGCGTAGGATGGGTGAAGCGCGCGATGCGGGGCAGAAGAATATCGGCGCTGCATCGCGCGCAACCCATCTGGTGGCATCGGCGTTATGGTCGCGGCTGCTGATGGGTTACGCGCGGCAGGTACCGTATTTTTTGCATCGACTTTGCCGCGCTTCACCCATCCTACGTTCGTCGTTCGTTTTTCGTAGGATGGGTGAAGCGCGCGATGCGGTGCAGAAAATCAATGGCCTGAATCGCGCGTAACCCATCTGGTGGCGCTGGCGTTATGGTGCCGGCTGCTGATGGGTTACGCGCGGTAGATGCTGTGCTTTTTGCATCGACTTTGCCGCGCTTCACCCATCCTACGTTGGCGTTTTACGTGCCGCTCATGCCGCTGTGGCGCAGCAGGGCGTCGATGCGGGGGGGGCGGCCGCGGAAGGCGGCGAAGGAATCGGCGGCGGGGCGCGAGCCGCCTACGGCCAGGACTTCGCGACGGAAGCGGGCGCCGGTTTCGGGGTCCAGCGTGCCCAGCGCGTTACCGGGCTGCTTGGCCGCGGCTTCCTCGAAGGCCTCGTAGGCATCCGCCGACAGCACTTCGGCCCACTTGTAGCTGTAGTAACCCGCGCCGTAACCGCCCGCGAACAGATGCGAGAACGCGTGCGGCAGGCGGTGCCACGACGGCGGGAACAGCACCGCCACTTCCTGACGAACTTCCTGCAGCAGCGCCAGCACTTCCGAAATGGATGCACCCTTGGCGCGGTCGTGCATCAGCATGTCGAACAGCGCGAATTCAATCTGGCGCACGGCCTGCATGCCGCTTTGGTAATTGCGCGCCGCGACCAGCCGGTCGTACAGCGCGCGCGGCAGCGGTTCGCCCGTGTCCACATGCGCCGACAGCTTTTGCACCACTGCCCATTCCCAGCAGAAATTCTCCATGAACTGCGAGGGCAGTTCGATGGCGTCCCACTCCACGCTGGCAAATGCCGCCGCGCCGGGTTCGTCCACTTCCGACAACAGCGCGTGCAGCGCATGGCCGGTTTCGTGGAACAGGGTGATGACGTCGTCGTGCGTAAGTACGGCGGCGCGGTCGCCGTTGGGGCGCGAGAAGTTGCAGGTCAGGTAGACCACGGGCGTTTGCACCTGCCCCGCCACCACGCGGCGAGCGCGTTCGCTATCCACCCAGGCCCCGCTTTGCTTGCCGGAACGGGCATACAGGTCCAGGTACAGATAACCGATCAAGCCGCCGTCCGGGCGTTCCACGCGCACGCCGCGTGCGTCGCTGTGCCAGGTGGAGACGGGCGTTTCGGTCAGGCGCACGTCGAACAGTTTTTCAATGACGTCGAACAGGCCGGCCAGCACGCGGGGTTCGGTGAAGTACTGCTTCACTTCATCTTCGGAATAGGCATAGCGCGATTCGCGCAGGCGTTCAGACGCAAAGGCCACGTCCCAGGGTTGCAGCTCGTCCAAACCCAATTCGCCGGTGGCGTAGGCCTTGAGTTCGGCCAGGTCACGCTGCGCAAACGGCTTGGCGCGCGCGGCCAGATCGCGCAGGAATTCCGTGACTTCGCGGGCGTCGCGCGCCATGCGGGTTTGCAGGCGCAGCGATGCGTAGGTGCCCAGGCCCAGCAAGCCGGATTCCTCGGCGCGCAGGGACAGCAGTTCTTCGATCAGCGGAGAATTGTCGAACTTGGCTTCGCCTTGTTCGGAGGCAACGGTGCCATAGCCCCGGTACAGCGCTTCGCGCAACGCGCGGTCTTGCGCGTACTGCATCACGGGCAGGTAGCACGGCATTTTCAGGGTCAGCTTCCAACCCGGCTTGCCGTCTTCTTCGGCGGCGGCGCGGGCGGCTGACAGGACGTCGGCGGGGATGCCGGTCAGACGCGATTCATCGTCCACCAGCAAGGACCAGGCGTCGATGGCGTCCAGCACGTTTTCGGAAAACTTCTGCGACGCCTGGGCTTCGCGGTCGGAGATCTGCGCATAGCGCTCGCGGTCGGCGCCTTGCAGTTCCACGCCGCTCAAGCGGAAGTCGCGCAGCGCCATCTCGACGATGCGGCGGCGCACGGGCGACCACGATGCAAAATCGGGGGCGGCGGCCAGGCGCTGGTATTGCCGGTACAGGCCTTCGTGCAGCCCGACCCAGGTGGAAAATTCGGTAATGAGCGGCAGCGCGGCGTTGTAGGCTTCGCGCAGTTCCGGCGTGTTGACGACCGCGTTCAGGTGGCCAGCCACCGACCAGGCGCGCCACAGGCGTTCGGAGGCGGTATCCAGCGGTTCCACCACGGCTTCCCAGGTGGGCGCCAGTGCGGCATCAGCGGCATGGTCGACCGCCTGGCGGGCGATGCCCAGCAGTTCTTCCACGGCGGGGACGATATGCCCCGGCTTGACGGCCGCATAATCGACCAGGTCGGAGACAGGGGCAAGCAGGGGATTCTGGGTCATGGTGTTACCGGAAAAGGCGAGAGACATAGGGAGCAGATAGGGGCGATCTGCCCAAAAGCAAGGGGAGGATTGCGTGGACCCGTGTGCGTCGCGCGTCAGCCTACGTTCATCGTAGGATGGGTGCAGCGCGAACGCCTATTAAAAAGAACCCCGGCAAACAACGCGCGAAACCCATCAAGCAGCGTCGGCGCCGCGCAAACGCAGCCACACGGGCTTTCGAAGGTGGCACCGTGGCACCGTGGCAGGTGCGGGCACCCTGGCTTTCGTGAATTGCATGCGGGTGTTTTTACCAAGCCCCGCCACGGTCCTGGCGTAGCCTGATGGGTTTCGCGCGAACGGCGGCGGGGTTCTTCTACATGGTCGTGCGCGCTGCACCCATCCTACGATGTGATGGGTTGCGCGCGCACTGTATGGACCGGGGACATGGGTGACACATGTTCGGGGACATGGGTAACACATAGGTTTTTATCCTATTGGCGTGCTCTGAGGTCGATCTGTTGGACAATTTTGTACAGGAAGACGACATCGAGCACGCCGTCTTGCGAGGAGGGTCTGACCGCGACCGGCAGACCCGCCATTCCCTCTCCGACGAAGACGACGCGTCCGTTCACAATGATCTGCCCCTTGGTCCTGACCTTGAGCACTCGATCGCCCGGCTCGTATTCGATCGGGGGCAACGAGGCAGGATAGCGACGAGGGCTAGGTCTATATCTCGATAGGGGCGGCATCTGCCCCAATGCCTGGTGGGGCCGGATGTGGTTGTACTGTTCACGCCACTGATCCATGGCTTGCTGGCAGTCCAGCAGACTGCTAAACCCCCGGGCCTGGATCAACTCGCGCTTGAGCGTTCGATGCAGGCGTTCTAGCTTGCCTTGGGTTTGCGGGTGGCGAGGACGACTGTGGCTGATACGCACACCCAGCCGCATGAGCCAAACCTCCAGGCCTGTCAGCCCCAGGCCGCGCACCGATGCCCAGGATGGGCCGTTGTCCGCGGTGATCCGTTCGGGCAATCCGTAACGGCGAAATACGGCCTTCAGGTGCTGCTGCACGGTTTTGCTGCGCTCATCGCCACAAGCCTGGATGCACAGGGCGTAGCGTGAGTGATCGTCCAATAGCGTCAGCGGATGGCACCGTCCCTGACGCGCGTCGGTCAGGGCAAAGTGCCCCTTGAAATCCATCTGCCACAACAGGTTCGGCGCCTCATGCTCAAAGCGCTGGTTCGCCAGCCCGACGTTCGAGTCCTCGCCTTGGACCCGATAGCCATGTCGTCGCAAAATTGCCGAGATGGTGCTGGGCGCGGGCGCCGTAGTCGGCCCAAGCAGCGCCCGCAACTTGCGAGGCCCCCAGTACGGGTAACGCTTGTGCAGGTCGATCACCTGCGCTTCGATTTGCTCACACGTGCGCCCAGGACTATTGCCAGGCCTGCGAGACAGATCTTGCAACCCAGCCTGGCCGTTCCGCTCGTAGCGGCCCAACCACTTGTAGGCGGTCTTGGCGCTGATATCAAAACGCCGGCAAAGCTCCCGCACATTGCTGCCCGGTTGCAGGGCAAGCTGAACGAACTCCATTCGGCAGGACATAAGGCTTGACTCCTTCCACGGCATCGCTCGCTCCTAAAAACGACCATACCGTGATGCTAGAAGTGTTACCTATGTCCCCGAACACCCGTTACCCATGTCCCCGGGCCATACACGCGCACGGCGGTGGGGTTTTTTTACACCGCCAATCGCGTTGCTCCCATCCTACCGGATCAACCCGCCGCGCGTTCGGCGGCTTCTACCGTGTTGACCAGCAGCATGGCGATGGTCATCGGGCCCACACCGCCCGGTACGGGGGTGATGGCGCCGGCCACTTCCTTGGCGGATGCGAAGTCCACGTCGCCGCACAGTTTGCCGTCTTCGCCACGGTTGATGCCCACGTCGATCACCACGGCGCCGGGCTTGATCATCGAACCGTCGATCATGCCGGGCTTGCCGGTGGCAACGACCAGGACATCCGCGCGGCGGGTTTGGGCCGCCAGGTCGCGCGTCTTGGAATTGCAGATGGTGATGGTGGCGCCCGCTTGCAACAGCAACATGGCCATCGGCTTGCCGACGATGTTGCTGGCGCCGACGATTACGGCTTCCGCGCCGCGCAGCGTCACGCCTTCCGATTCCAGCATCTTCATCACGCCGTAGGGCGTGCAGGGGCGGAACAGCGGCTGGCCGGTCATGAGCAGGCCGGCGTTGCTGATGTGGAACCCGTCCACGTCTTTCTCGGCCGCGATGGCTTCGATGACCTTGTGGGAATCCATGTGCTTGGGCAGCGGCAACTGCACCAGGATGCCGTGTATGGTCGGATCCTGGTTCAACACGGCGATGCGGGCCAGCAGTTCGGCCTCGGTCATCTCGGCCGGGTACTGTTCCTTGACGGAATGCAGGCCGGCTTTCTCGCAGGCGGCAACCTTGTTGCGCACGTAAACCTGGGACGCGGGGTCCGCGCCCACCAGCACCACGGCCAGGCCGGGGCGCGTGCCCTTGGCCGCCAAGGCCGCAACACGTTGGGCCACTTCTTCGCGAATGCGCAGCGACAGGGCCGCGCCATCAATAATCCTAGCGGTCATGCATGTGCCTCGGGTTTGGCCAAGGCCACTTTCATCAAATCAGCAACGGTAGTCACTTCCAGTTTTTCCATGATGTTGGCGCGGTGCGCCTCGACGGTCTTGATGCTGATGCCCAGGTCGTCGGCAATCTGCTTGTTCAAGCGGCCGGCGACAATGCGCTCCAGCACCTGTTGCTCGCGCGCGGTCAGGCGTGCCAGCATGGCTTCGTGGTCCTTCTGAGCCTGGTGCTTGCTGACCCGCTGCGTGGCCTGCTCCAGCATGCGGGCGACGATCTCGCGCAGGTCGGATTCGTTGAAGGGCTTTTCCAGAAAATCGACAGCGCCTTTCTTCATCGTGGACACCGCCATGGGCACGTCGCCGTGGCCCGTGATGAACACGATGGGCAGGGGGGCGTTGCGGGCGATCAGTTGTTCCTGGAGTTCCAGGCCGCTCATGCCGGGCATGCGCACGTCGGCGATCAGCACGCCGACCTGGCTGGCGTCGTAGTCTTCCAGGAAGGACTCACCGCTGGCATAGGCGCGAACGCGATAGCCATTGGCTTCCAGCAGCCAGCGCAACGAATCGCGGACCGCTTCGTCGTCGTCAACTATGAATACCGTGCTCGACAGGTGGGGCGTGTTCATGCGTGCAACTCCTCTGACTGATCATTCTGGGCCTGCGGCTGGGATGCAGCGCAGGGCAGGGTAAAGCGGAAAATAGTACCGCCGGCGGGGTTGGGGTCTGCCCACAGACGGCCGTGGTGCGATTCAATAATGGTACGGCAGATATTCAGCCCCATGCCCAGGCCCTGGGACTTGGTGCTGAAGAAGGGTTCGAACAGGCGTTCGGGCTCGGCCAGGCCATGGCCACGGTCCACCACGGCCACTTCGATGTGCTGCTCGTGCAGGATCACCGCCACCTTGAGCTCATCGACCTCGCTGTTTTCCATGGCTTCCAGCCCGTTCTTCAGCAGGTTCAACAGCACCTGTTCAATCAAGATGGGGTCGGCCAAGACGTCAGGCGCGTTGGACGGCACGAAGCTGTCGATGCGGATGCGGCGCTTGCGGGCGTCGATTTCGGCAAAGCCGATGGCGTTGTCGACAATGCGGCCAATGGCCACGCGCTGGCGGCGCGGCTCGCTGCGTTTCACGAATTCGCGGATGCGGCTGATGATCTTGCCGGCGCGTTCGGCCTGTGACGCGGCCTTTTCCAGCGCCGGCAGCAGCATGTTGGGGCTGGTGTGGCCAGCCTTGACCAGGGCGACGGCGCCCATGCTGTAGTTGGCGATGGCGGTCAGCGGCTGGTTCAGTTCGTGCGCCAGGGACGAGGCCATTTCGCCCATGGTCGTCAGGCGGCTGGTCAGCTGGATCTTTTCCTGCTGCACGCGCGACGCTTCTTCATGGCCCCGGCGCTCGGTGATGTCGCGCGCCACCTGCATGCGCACGCGGCGGCCATCGGTCCAGGCCAGCATGCGATGGTGCACTTCAAACCAGCGTTGTACAGAAGGCGCGAACACTTCCACCGATTCGTCAGTGAAGCGGCCCCGGCGCCCGGCCAGCAGTTCGTCGTGGCCGCCCGTCTGCGCGCCAAAGACGCGGCGGTAGGTGCGGTTGGCGAACAGCAGTTCCAGGCCATCGTGCGTGTCGGCCGTCACCGAGATGGCGTCGTCCAGGCCTTCCAGCACCGTCATGAAACGCTCATGCGCGGCGGTCAAAGCTTCGCGAATGCGCTTGGGCTCGGTGATGTCGGTCATCGACGTCATCCAGCCGATCTGGTTGCCGTTGGGGTCCAACAGCGGCGACACATACATGCGCGCGGTAAAGCGCGAGCCGTCGCGCCGTTGCGCTTCCACTTCCAGACCGCTGCTGGGCGTCTTGCCCGACATCAGCACGTCCAGCGTGTGCTGGTGCTGTTCGTGGCGACCGGGCACCCAATAAGGAAAGGGCGGGCTGCGGCCGATCAGGTCAGCTTCGTTCCAGCCGATCATGCGGCAGAAGGCCGGGTTCACATAAGCGATGCGGCCTTCCATATCCAGCACGCGCATGCCGGTGGACATGGAATTTTCCATGGCGCGGCGAAAACCCGTTTCGGCGATCAGCGCGGCTTCGGCGGTGGAGCGGAACCGCGTATAGCGCCACAGCATCAACAGGCTGATGACGATGACGCAAGACAATGCCAGCACCACCCATATCAGGCGTTGCTGGCGCATTTCCTGGTCGATCGTCACAAACATGACGCTATCGTCATGAATGCGCTGCAGCCAGAAGAACACCCCCATCACACAGAGGTATAGGATCAGCACCATGGCGGGCGTGACCCAATACACGCCGCGGCGGCGGGTGCGGGCGTGATCGTGGAACGGCGTAGGAATATTTGACTTGGGCGCGCTGGACATGGAATTCGGGCCGGATAGACCGCGCATTTTAGTGCGTGTTGGCCGGGAATTGCCGGGAATCAAGCCCTGCTTTTGGCGTACAGCTTAAAAAGTGCCGTCATCGGCCATTCAGCTTGCGGTCAACATTTCACATTACGAAATGCCGTACCGCAACATGAAATTTTCCTTGCGACCGGTTAATCTTCTTTCTTAGAATGCCGGCTGATAGGGAACCGACCCAAAGCAGGTCTCTAGAAAAACACCCCCCGACCCATGCCTGTCATGGCAGCCCGGATGATCCCGGCTACCATGCAGAGTCCGCAAGTTGAACGAATAAGCGGGTGTGGTCACGAACGAACCCCAACAGGAGACACACGATGTCCTCTTTCGCCCAGGCTGGCGCCCCGCAGGCTGCCAACGACGAAGACACCCTTGAAACCCAGGAGTGGCTCGAAGCCCTGGCGGCAGTCCTTGATCGCGAAGGGCCGCAGCGCGCGCACTACCTGCTGGAACGCCTGATCGACGAAGCCCGTCGTTCCGGCGCCCACATCCCGTTCTCGCCAAATACCGCTTACGTCAACACGATTCCGCCCGGCCTGGAGCCGGCGCATCCGGGCAACCTGGAACTGGAATCGCGCATCCGTTCGTACGTGCGCTGGAACGCCATGGCCATGGTCGTCAAGGCCAACAAGCACAACCCGCCGGACGGCGGCGACCTGGGCGGCCACATCGCGTCGTTCGCCTCGCTGGCCACCATGATCGGCTGCGGCCAGAACCACTTCTGGCACGCCGAAGACGAAGGCCACGGCGGCGACCTGGTCTACTTCCAGGGCCACACGTCCCCCGGCATGTACGGCCGCGCCTATCTTGAAGGCCGCCTGACCGAAGAACAGCTGAACCACTTCCGCCAGGAAGTGGACGGCAAGGGTCTGTCGTCGTACCCGCACCCGAAGCTGATGCCGGAGTTCTGGCAGTTCCCGACGGTGTCGATGGGCCTGGGCCCGCTGATGGCCATCTATCAAGCCCGCTTCCTGAAGTATCTGCACGCCCGCGGCATTGCCGACACCAGCAACCGCAAGGTCTGGGTGTTCTGCGGCGACGGCGAAATGGACGAACCCGAATCGCTGGGCGCCATCGCGCTTGCTGCTCGTGAAAAGCTCGACAACCTGATCTTCGTGGTGAACTGCAACCTGCAACGCCTGGACGGTCCGGTGCGCGGCAACGGCAAGATCATCCAGGAACTGGAAGGCGACTTCCGTGGTTCGGGCTGGAACGTGATCAAGCTGATCTGGGGCGGCTACTGGGATCCGCTGCTCGCGCACGACAAGGAAGGCATCCTGCGCCAGATCATGGAAGACACCGTTGACGGCGAGTACCAGGCGTACAAGGCCAACGACGGCAAATTCGTTCGCGAACATTTCTTTGGCAAGCACCCCAAGCTGCTGGAAGCCGTCTCGCGCATGAGCGACGAAGACATCTGGCGCCTGAACCGTGGCGGTCACGACCCCCACAAGGTGTACGCCGCGTTTGACGCCGCCACCAGCCACACCGGCCAACCCACCGTCATCCTGGCCAAGACCATCAAGGGCTACGGCATGGGCCACGTGGGCCAGGCCAAGAACCCGACCCACCAGCAAAAGAAGCTGGAACTGGAATCCATCCGCGAATTCCGCGACCGCTTCGGCATCCCGATTCCGGACGACCAACTGGAAGACCTGCCGTACTTCAAGCCGGCCGATGATTCGCCCGAAATGAAGTACCTGCACGAGCGCCGCGCCGCGCTGGGCGGCTATCTGCCGCGCCGCCGCGCCAAGGCCGACGAGCAACTCAAGGCCCCCGCGCTGGACGCCTTCAAGGCCGTGCTGGAACCCACCGCCGAAGGCCGTGAAATCTCCACCACCCAAGCCTTCGTGCGCATCCTGAACCAGGTGCTGCGCGACAAGGAACTCGGCCCGCGCGTGGTGCCGATTCTGGCCGACGAATCGCGTACCTTCGGCATGGAAGGCCTGTTCCGCCAGATAGGTATCTATGCGCCGGAAGGCCAGAAGTACATCCCGGTCGATAAAGACCAGGTCATGTACTACAAGGAATCGGCCGACGGCCAACTGCTGCAGGAAGGCATCAACGAAGCGGGTGCAATGAGCTCGTGGATTGCGGCGGCCACGTCGTATTCCTCGAACAACCGCATCATGATTCCGTTCTTCATCTACTACTCGATGTTCGGGTTCCAGCGCATTGGCGATCTGGCCTGGGCAGCGGGCGACATGCAGGCGCGCGGCTTCCTGTTGGGCGGCACCGCCGGCCGCACGACGCTGAACGGCGAAGGCCTGCAGCACGAAGACGGCCACAGCCACATCCTGGCGTCCACCATTCCGAACTGCGTGTCGTACGACCCGACGTTCGGCCATGAGCTGGCCGTGATCATCCAGCATGGCTTGAAGCGCATGGTGGAAGACCAGGAAAACGTCTATTACTACCTGACGGTGATGAACGAAAACTACCCGCAGCCCGGTCTGACCCAGGGCGACGAGGAAGGCATCATCAAGGGCATGTACAAGCTGAAGTCGCACGGCAAGGGCAAGAACCGCGTGCAACTGATGGGTTCGGGCACGATCCTGCGCGAAGTCATGGCGGCGCAGGAACTGCTGGACGCCGATTGGGGCGTGGCCTCGGACATCTGGAGCGTCACCAGCTTCACCGAACTGCGCCGTAACGGCCTGGACGCCGAGCGCCACAACATGCTGCACCCTGAAGAAAAGAAGCCGCAAGTGGCTTACGTCACGGAACAGCTGGCCAAGACCGAAGGCCCGATCATCGCGTCGACCGACTACATGAAGTTGTTTGCCGACCAGATCCGTCCGTTCGTGCCCAAGGGCCGCGAATACAAGGTGCTGGGCACCGACGGTTTCGGCCGCTCGGACTTCCGCTCCAAGCTGCGTGAGCACTTCGAAGTGGATCGCCACTTTGTCGTGGTTGCCGCGCTGCGCGCGCTGGCCGACGAAGGCAAGGTTCCGATGGCCAAGGTGGCGGAAGCCATCAAGAAGTACGGCATCAATCCGAACAAAGCCAACCCGCAATACGCCTGAGGGTAAAGAGACATGAGCAACATCGTGCAAATCAAGGTTCCCGACATCGGCGACTTCAAGGAAGTGGAAGTCATTGAGGTGTTGGTGGCGGTGGGCGACACGATCAAGGCCGAACAAAGCCTGATCACCGTGGAATCCGACAAGGCTTCGATGGAAATTCCCGCGTCGCAAGGCGGCGTGGTGAAGTCCATCACCGTGAAGGTCGGCGACAAGGTCGCCGAAGGCGCGGTCGTGCTGGAAGTGGAAGCCGAAGGCTCGGGCGCCGCCCCGGCCGCCAAGGAAGAAGCCCCCAAGGCCGCTGCTAAAGAAGAGCCGAAGCAGGCCGCTGCCGCTGCCCCCGCCGCCAAGGCCGAAGCCGCCGCGTCTGCCGCCGCCAGCGGCCCGGTCAATATCGAAGTGCCGGACATCGGCGACTTCAAGGAAGTGGAAGTCATCGAAGTGATGGTTGCCGTGGGCGACACCATCAAGGCCGAACAAAGCCTGATCACCGTGGAGTCCGACAAGGCCTCGATGGAGATCCCGGCGTCGCAAGGCGGCGTGGTCAAGGAGGTGAAGGTCAAGGTGGGCGACAAGGTCGCCAAGGGTTCGGTTGTGGTCGTCGTTGAAGGCGACGCCGGCGCTGCGCCTGCTGCCAAGCCGGAAGCCCAGGCCGAAGCCAAGACCGAAGCGAAAGCAGAATCCAAGGCTGAAGCGCCCGCCGCCGCTCCTGCTTCGCGTCCGGCACCCGCCGCCGCGCTGGAAGACCCCAACCTGAAGCCCGGGCAACTGCCGCACGCTTCGCCTTCCGTGCGCAAATTCGCGCGCGAACTGGGCGTGAACCTCAGCAAGGTCAAGGGTTCGGGTCCCAAGGAACGCATCACCGCCGACGACGTGCGCGGTTTCGTCAAGCAAGCGCTGGCCGCCGGCCCCGCAACCGCCGCTGCCGGTGGTTCGGCCGATGGCGCCGCGCTGGGCCTGTTGCCGTGGCCGAAGGTCGACTTCACCAAGTTCGGCCCGATCGAAGCCAAGCCGCTGTCGCGCATCAAGAAGATTTCTGGCGCGAACCTGCACCGCAACTGGGTCATGATCCCGCACGTCACCAACAACGACGAAGCGGACATCACCGACCTGGAAGCGCTGCGCGTCACGCTGAACAAGGAAAACGAGAAGTCGGGCATCAAGGTCACGATGCTGGCCTTCCTGATCAAGGCCGTGGTCGCGGGCCTGAAGAAATTCCCCGAGTTCAACGCGTCGCTGGACGGCGACAACCTGGTGTTGAAGCAGTACTACCACATCGGTTTCGCCGCCGACACGCCCAACGGGCTGGTGGTGCCGGTGATCCGCGACGCCGACAAGAAGGGCATCTTGCAGATCGCCCAGGAAATGACGGACCTGTCCAAGAAGGCGCGCGACGGCAAGATCTCGCCCGCGGAAATGCAGGGCGGCTGCTTCTCGATTTCGTCCTTGGGCGGTATCGGTGGCACGTCCTTCACGCCCATCATCAACGCGCCCGAAGTGGCCATCCTGGGTGTGTCGCGTTCGTCGCACAAGCCCGTCTGGGACGGCAAGCAGTTCGTGCCGCGCCTGATGGTGCCGCTGTCGCTGTCGTACGACCACCGCGTCATCGACGGCGCCTCCGCTGCCCGCTTCAACGCCTATCTGGGCGCCTTGCTGGCCGACTTCCGCCGCATCGCGCTGTAAACGGGGAGCCCTATGAGCAATACCGTTCAAATCAAAGTGCCGGACATCGGTGACTTCAAGGAAGTGGAAGTCATCGAAGTGCTGGTCGCCGTGGGCGACACGATCAAGGCCGAACAAAGCCTGATCACCGTTGAGTCCGACAAGGCTTCGATGGAAATCCCCGCGTCGCAAGGCGGCGTGGTGAAGTCCATTGCGGTCAAGGTCGGCGACAAGGTCGCGGAAGGCGCGGTGGTGCTGGAAGTGGAGGCATCTGATGCCGCCGCCGCGCCGGCCGCCAAGGACGCCCCGGCGAAAGATGCCCCGACCAAGGAAGCCCCCAAAGCTGCTGAAGCCCCCAAGAAGGCCGAAGCCGCTGCGGCTCCGGCCGCCAAGGCCGCGGCACCCGCCGCATCCAGCTTCAAGGGTTCGGCCGACGGTGAATACGACATGCTGGTGCTGGGCGCGGGCCCCGGCGGCTATTCCGCCGCCTTCCGCGCTGCCGACCTGGGCCTGTCCGTGGTCCTGGTCGAACGCTACCAAACGCTGGGCGGCGTCTGCCTGAACGTGGGCTGCATTCCGTCCAAGGCGCTGTTGCACAACGCCGCCGTCATCGACGAAGCGCGCGAGCTGGCTGCCCACGGCATCAGCTTTGGCGAACCCAAGATCGACCTGGACAAGCTGCGCGGTTACAAGGACAGCGTGGTCGCCAAGCTGACCGGCGGCCTGGCCGGCATGGCGAAGGCGCGCAAGGTCACCGTGGTGACGGGCGTGGGCGAATTCGCCGACCCCTACCACCTGACCGTGACGTCCGCCGACGGCAAGACGCAGACGCTGCGCTTCAAGCAAGCCATCATCGCCGCCGGCAGCCAGTCGGTGAAGCTGCCGTTCATGCCCAAGGACGACCGCGTCGTCGACTCCACCGGCGCATTGCTGCTGCGTGAAGTGCCCAAGAAGATGTTGATCGTGGGCGGCGGCATCATCGGCCTGGAAATGGGCACGGTGTACTCCACGTTGGGCGCACGCCTGGACGTCGTGGAAATGCTGGACGGCCTGATGCAAGGCGCCGACCGCGACCTGGTCAAGGTCTGGCAAAAGAAAAACGCCTACCGCTTCGACAACATCATGTTGAAGACCAAGACCGTGGGCGCCGAAGCCAAGAAAGACGGCATCTACGTCACCTTCGAAGGCGAGGGCGCGCCCAAGGAACCGCAACGCTACGACCTCGTTCTGCAAGCCGTGGGCCGCAGCCCCAACGGCAAGAAGATCGGCGCCGACAAGGCGGGCATCGCCGTGACCGACCGCGGGTTCATCGAGGTCGATCGCCAGATGCGCACCAACGTGCCGCACATCTACGCCATTGGCGACATCGTCGGCCAGCCGATGCTGGCGCACAAGGCCGTGCACGAAGGCCACGTGGCAGCGGAAGCCGCCGCCGGCCAGAAGTCGTTCTTTGACGCGCGCGTCATTCCGTCGGTGGCCTACACCGATCCGGAAGTGGCATGGGTGGGCCTGACCGAAGACGAGGCCAAGAAGCAAGGCATCAAGATCGAGAAGGGCGTGTTCCCGTGGGCGGCTTCCGGCCGCGCCATCGCCAACGGCCGCGACGAAGGTTTCACCAAGCTGATTTTCGACGCGGAAACGCATCGCATCCTGGGCGGCAGCATCGTGGGCACCCACGCTGGCGACCTGATCAGCGAACTGGCCCTGGCCGTGGAAATGGGCGCCGACGTGGTCGACATCGCCAAGACCATCCACCCGCACCCGACGCTGGGTGAATCGGTGGGCATGGCGGCTGAAGTGGCGGAAGGCGTCTGCACCGATTTGCCGCCGATGAAGAAGAAGTAAACGTGTGGTGGGTAGCGTGTTGCGGCGCTTGCCGTCGCATGCGCCGCCTCACACACTGACGCCGCAATGCAAAAAGCGCTGGCCTTGTAAAAGGACCAGCGCTTTTTTTATCCGATGCCGCCCTGTGCTGGGCGGCGCGGAGTTCAGGTGTTCGCGATCAGGCGTGCGTGTTGATGCGCGAGCCCAGCGTGGCGTCAACGGCCATCGGGGCGACGGACTGCATCAGCGTCAGCGCGGTGTCGGCTTGCGCGTTCAGCGCCTTCTTCAGCACGCGGGCCTGGACTTCCTGCGTAAGGTTCACGTCTTGCAAGGCCAGGGCGGCGTTGACGGTGCTGCTGATGGAATCCATGGTTTGTGTCCTTGTAGAGGAAAGCTGGCGGCAGGCGCTACGGCGAAGCCGATGTGACCTAGCCAAATCAAACATGTCGCATTATTACGCAGGTTTGCGGTTTTGGTGCAAAGAATTGTCGGGTTTTTACGTGGCCGGGATGTGACAGCGATGGGGCGTGAGTTGATGCCTGATCAAGGCAGGGATAGCAAAGCCTGGCCAATCAAAGCCAGGCTAATCAAAGTCAGGGCCGGGCAGGGCATTCCTTCACGACGCCCCAGCCCTGATTCGGCTCGCAGAATTGCCTGCGTGCTTCCCATGCGCAATTCGGTCGTTCAAAAAAACCCAGCTCGGCGCAACGCGCCAATGCATCTTTCAAGGTATCGACCCAGGCCAAGGGGTTTTCCGCCGGAATCTCGGTAATGTGCAGCGTGGGCTGCGGCGCGGTTGATGTCGTGCTTGATGCCGCGGCCGATGTCGCGCCTGATGCGTCGTTCGCGGCCGGACTTTCGCTTGTGTGCCCATCGGCCGGAGCCGTGCCAGTTTCTTCCGGGGCGACAGGCGCGGGCGCCGCCTGCGCGACGTGCGGCGCCTTGTCGGGTTCCGGATTGGCGGTCGGCGCGTCTTGCGTGCGCGGACTCAGTACAGGGGGGGGCCCTGACGTATCCCAATCGCTGGGCGCCTCGTTAGCGGGCACGAGGGGCAGGC
Source organism: Achromobacter spanius (assembly GCF_003994415.1). Lineage (NCBI taxonomy): Bacteria > Pseudomonadati > Pseudomonadota > Betaproteobacteria > Burkholderiales > Alcaligenaceae > Achromobacter > Achromobacter spanius. The sequence continues at coordinate 2,689,506 of NZ_CP034689.1, forward strand.
GCGTCAGCGGTACGCGGCCCGAACTGACCGCACCCGTGGTGCCAGGCCCTGCGATGCCATTGTTCGGCGCATTCCAGGACACCACCAGCAGCACCAACGCAGCATAGATGGCCAGCGTGTACAGCACGGTCAGCGTCGCCGAACCGACCCGGCGCCCGGTCATCGGCGGAGCATCCTCGCGCCAGAATAGGGCACGCCAACCCACCAGCGCGGCGCCCGGCGCCGAAATCAGCGCCCAGCCGATGCGGCGCAGGCAGCCCGATTTGGCGGGTGGGGGCGTGGGAGCAATGGACTGCACCTGGGCGGCCAGCAATTCGCGCAATGCGCGGTTCTCTTCGCGCAGACGCTGGGTCTGCGCATCATCGACCGGTGCCGTGGCATCTGGATCCGTCGTGCTGTCGTACTGCGTAGCGAAAGGATCGGGGGGCGTGGCGGTCATGGGGCTGAAAAATATAGATACAAAAGCGGTGCGACGGCAATTATGAGGGAAGCGGCAAGTACCTCAAAAGGGGAATAGCGTGGAAAAAGTGCGGTTTGGTGAGGATTGGGCGTAGGGGCCCGGTTGATGCGGGCGACTTAGCCTGTTGGCGCGTGGCTTGACCTCAAGGGCTGAGTGAACCTACTGGACCGAGAGGGCTGAACGGGGCCAACTGGGACCGCCCGGGGCCAATGTGACGAATGGCCCGAATGGAACGCCTGGGCCGCACGATGCCGCCACGCCCATTCAGGCGCCGCTATCTTCGCGCCAGCCCAGCACCGCCATGGGGTTTCCGCCCTGTATCGAAAATGCCGCGACTTCGCCGCGCACAATCGTGCCCGCCGCAATCACGCAGCCCTGGCGCAGGATCGCCCCATCCAGCAAAACGCAGTTGGCGCCGATCCACACGTCGTCTTCAATTACGATGCCGCCCTTGCTGGGACGGAAGCCCTGCTCACGGATTGGCAAGTCACGGCGGCGGAACTCGTGGTTGGCGGGAGCGAACGTGCAGTTCGCCGCAACCGCCACGCGCGCACCCATGCGGATACCGTTACCGGTGTAGAGCACGCAGCCGGAATTGATGACGCATTCCGGCCCGATCTCCACATCGCCCGATCCGCCTGCGGGCTTGACCTTGACAAAGGAATCGACCACGGCCCTGGGGCCGACCACGATACGTGTGCCGCGCGTGGAATCCTCGATGTCGGCAAGCGGCGACACGCGTGCGGTGGGATCGATCAGAATCACAATGTCGCCTGGCTCGTCAGGCCTTGCGGCGCAGAAAACCGTCCGGTGCGGACGTGACCAGCAGGCGGTCTTCCACCGAGCGGTCGATCTCGAACTCGGGGTGCTGCTTGATCCATTCCCACACTGCGGTCTTGGGGTTGTTGCCCTTGCCCCAGTGACGGCCCGGCCATTCGTAGTCGGCGGGCATGTCTTCCACGAAGGTGTCGAAGACCACGCAGTAGCTGCCGACGCTGACCAGATCGGCGTAGGCATTCAGTTCCGCCAGCACGTGCTCGTGCGTGTGGTTGGAATCCAGGCAGACCATGATGTTCTTCTTGCCCTCGGCATGTGCGCGCACTTGAGCGATGGTCGCGGGATCAATGCTGGACCCTTCAATCAGGTGGATACGCTGCGCCAGCGGATGCGCTTCGATCGCCTTGCGGTTGTGCTCGCGGATCTCGATGTCCACGCCCACCACTTCGCCCACGCCCAGCAATTGCAGCATGGACGCCGACAGCATCAGCGATCCGCCGTGCGCAATGCCCGTTTCAATGATCAGGTCCGGCTTCACGGCCCAGATCAGCTCTTGCATTGCCATGGCGTCCATGGGCAGTTGGATCAGCGGTCGGCCGGCCCACGAGAAGTTGTTCATGTACTTGCGTTCCAGCGCCATCTGGCGCCACGCAATGGACAGCTCGCGGAATTCCTGGTCGGTGGCGAAGCCGGCAATGCGGGCTTCTTTTTCCTGGCGGTAGTCGGGGTGCGCGTCGGGCGTGGTTTCAAGGTAGGACATTCAGATTCCTTTGTGCAGGCGGTACTGCGCCAGAAAATTCGGGAAATAGTCGGAGAAGGCGCGCGGCGCAACGCCGCAAAGCGCCTGGATGCGGTTCACGTCTACATCGGCAAAGGCCCATTCGGGTGCACCGGGCGCCACGTTGCAGCGATAGCCCAGCGTGTGTTGCAACCAGTGGGCAACTTCGCGGTTGTCGACGCTTGCGCCATGCGCCACGTTGAAGATGCCGCGGGCGACTTCTGATTGCGCAATAGCCAGTATTTGCGTCACCGCGTCGTCAATGTAGAGATAGTCCTTGCGTGAAGAAAGCGAGGTGCGCAGCGTAATGCCGTTGCCGCGCGCGCCTTCTTCCAGCAATTGGTCGATAAAGCTGTCGGGCGTATCGCGCAGGCCCACGATGTTGGACAGGCGCGCCACCTTGGCCCCGCTGCGGCCACCGTGCAGGCACAGCGATTCACCCATGAGCTTGGACAGGTTGTATAGGTCGCTCGGGTCATTTGGGTTGACGGCAAGCGTGGCGCTTTCGCGCGTATCGGCAGAGCCGGCGTAGACCCGCGTGCTGGACAGGTAGGTCAGGCTATCGAAGTTGCCGGCCGCAAGCAGGCTGCGCAGCAGGCAGACATGCGCCTCCACAGTGTCCAACGGCCGGCTGCGGAAATCCGAGGTCAGACCGATGGCGTAGACGACGTGGCCCAAGGGCCGGGTCAACAGCGACGGGTCTTGGCGAGGCGGCGCTTCGCAAGGCGTGCCGTCCGCGCGCAGGCGCGCGACAAGATGCCGGCCGATGAAGCCCGTGGCGCCCAACACCGTGACCGGCGGCTTGTCCGGTTGTTTGTCCGGTTGTCTGTCCGGCTGTTTATGCATTACTGCGCCGCGCTCTCGATGGACAAGGATGGAATGGCCGTGACCAGCTTCGCGTTCCATTCACGGCGCGCGTAGTCCAGCTGCGCCGACACCTCGGTCTTCAGGTTCCACGGCAGGATCAGGATGTACTCGGGCTTGTCTTCCCGAAGCGTGGCTTCCGCGACGATGGGAATGTGGCTGCCGGGCAGGTACTTGTCTTGTTTCGCGGGGTTCAGGTCGACCACGTAGGCAAGCAGGTCGGGACGCACGCCGGCGAAATTCAGCAGCGTGTTGCCTTTGGCGGCCGCGCCATATGCGGCGATGCGTTTGCCGCTGCGGCGCAGTTCCACCAGGAAGGCCAGCAGGTCGTTCTTGACGCGTTCGGCCTGTTCCTGGAAGCGCGAATAGAAGGCGGGGCTGGTCATGCCGGCCTGCTGCTCTTCGGCCAAGGTGCGCGCCACGTCGGCGGTGACGTCATGCTTGCCCGTGTCCAGGCGTTGCGCAAAGACGCGCAGGCTGCCGCCGTGGGTGGAAAGAGGCTCTACGTCAAACACCGCCAGCCCGTTGGCGGCGAAGATCCGCGACACGGCGGTCAAAGACAGGTAGGAGTAATGCTCGTGGTAGGCGGTGTCGAACTGACTTTCCTGCACCATGCGCAGCAAGTGCGGAAATTCGAACGTGGCCACGCCCTGCGGCTTGAGCAGCGCCGCGAAGCCGGAGACGAAATCATTGATGTCCGGCACGTGCGCCAGCACATTGTTGGCAGCGATCAAGTCCGCCGCGCGGCCCTGTTCGGCCAACTCGTCGCCGAGTTCCACGCCAAAGAACCGCTGCACGATGTCGATACCGCGCTCGCGGGCGGCTTGCGCGGTGCTGGCCGTGGGTTCGACCCCATAGCAAAGGATGCCGGCCGCCTGCACGTACTGCAGCAGATAGCCATCGTTGGCGGCGATTTCGGTGACCATGCTGCTGGCGTTCAGGCCGAACCGGCCGATCATCTCATCCACATAGCGGCGCGAATGGGCCAGCCAGGAAGACGAAAACGAACTGAAGTAGGCATAGTCGTCGGTGAACAACGCTTCGCGACCGGCGTGGTCTTCGGTTTGGACCAGCCAGCACGTTTCGCACACCAGAATGCGCAGCGGAAACCAGGTCTCGGGGCCGCGCAGGGCAGTGGCGCTCAGGTAGGCATTGGACGGGGGCGCGTGGCCCAGGTCCAGGAAAGGCAGGCGCAATTCAGCCTGGCAATGACGGCACTTCACAGTGCGACTCCCGGAAATGCAGTGTCCACGCGAGGATGTTGCTGATCACGCTCGGACACTTGGGTAAGGGGAAGGGGCCAGACGATACCCAGTCGGGCGTCCTGGCAGTGCAGGCCGGCCTCGGACTGGGGCGCATACGGCGCGGAATGGCAATAGAGCATGTCGACGTCGTCGGTCAGGGTTTGAAAACCGTGAGCGAAGCCTTCCGGGATCAACAGCGCGCGGCCGTTGTCGGCGGACAGGTGCTCGGCATGCCACTGAAGAAAGGTGGGCGAGCCTTCGCGCAGGTCGATGGCCACGTCCCACACAGCGCCGCGGATGCAACTCACCAGCTTCATTTCCGCATGGGGCGGCAATTGATAGTGCATGCCGCGTATCGTGCCGGACCGCGCAGTAGAGGTGTGGTTCACCTGCTCGATTCGGCCGTGCCAGCCACAGGTGCGCAGGTCGGCCGCGTCGAACAGGCGCGCCAGGAAGCCGCGCGCGTCGCCGCGCGGGTGGCGCTGCACGATCTTCAGGCCGGCAAGCGGCGTATCGACAATGTCCAGGCTCATGGGCGCGACTCGTACAGGTCGATATCGGCGTTGCACAGGTCTCGCGCGTGCTCGCCCGCATCAAAGCGGCGATACCAGTCTATGCTGCGTGCGACGGCCTGCGCCAACGGCCAACGGGGCGCTACGTTCAGCGTTGCGCGGGCCTTGGACGTGTCTAGGGTGAGCAGGTCGGCCTCGTGCGGGCCTTCGACCTGGTCTGCGTAGCGGGTGCTGCCCTGGCCATATGTGGCCTGGGCCAGATCCACCACGGTGCGCACCGGCGCGGCTTCGCCGGCGTGGGGGCCGAAGTTGTAGGCGTCCGCCAGCGCCGGCGTGTCCCACAGCGCCTGCGCCAGGGTTAGGTAGCCGGCCAGTGGTTCCAGCACGTGTTGCCACGGACGGACGGACTGCGGCCGCCGGACATGCAGTTCGCCATTGCCGCGCCAGGCGCGCACGGCGTCGGGCAGCAGGCGGTCCTGGGACCAGTCGCCGCCGCCGATCACATTGCCGGCGCGCGCGCTGGCGATTGCCAGTCCCTGGCCCTGCAGAAAGGCGTCGCGGTACGAGGCGATGACCAGTTCGCTGGCCGCCTTGCTGGCGCTGTAGGGATCATGCCCGCCCAGCGTGTCGTTCTCGCGGTAGGGATAGGGCCATTCATTGTTGCGGTAGACCTTGTCGGTCGTGACCATGACGGCGGCCCGGGCCGACGGCGCGGCGCGCAGGGCATCCAGCAGATGGGCCGTGCCCATGATGTTGGTGGCGAAAGTCTCTACCGGCTGCGCGTAGCTCGGGCGGACCAGGGCCTGCGCGGCCAGGTGTAGCACGATGTCCGGCTGGACGGCGACCACCTGTTCGCGCAGCGCCGCAGCGTCGCGGATGTCGCAATAACGGCTGTCGACCAGGTCGCCGACGCGGGCGGCCCGGTACAGGCTGGGCTCGGTGCAGGGCGGCAATGCGATGCCAGTGACCTGAGCACCCAGGCGATGCAGCCAGATCGCCAGCCAGCCGCCCTTGAAGCCCGTGTGGCCAGTCAGCAGAACGCGTTTGCCGCGCCAGAAGGGGGGGGGAGGCGCAATGGACCCGGTCATGAGTGGTTCTGCCGCAAATAAGAAGCAGGCGGCATTCTTGATTGATGAAAAGTGAGGGAATGGACTCTTTGTAGTGTGGGCATTCTAAGCAGGTAAGCGTTCGCCAATAGATGGATCAGTATAGAAATCAACCCCTAGTTTTCCGGCAAGCGGAGGATGCTGGTCCGGTAACATTTCCGTTGATATTCCGCGAGCACTCTGCCCGTACTCCGTACTTAGACGCCCCCATTCACTAAGAAGTCGAACATGAGCAACAACCATTTGAAAACGGTGTTTTTTGGGCTGAAAGATCCATCAAAGTTCTTTCAGGGAATCCAATCTGCCATGGATGGAGTGAACGTTCTCGCGGGCACCTACGCCGGCGACAACCTCTTCACCTATCACCGGAATCTGGGGTTTTTGGAAGACCAGAAGCTGATGGATGCCTTCAAAAAGCATGCAGCTACCGAAGTGGAGCAGGCCGTGTTGTGGCGAATTTCAGTCGTGCTCTGGGGGGTGCGAAACGGCTTGCGCCTGGAGGGAGATTTCGTCGAGTGCGCCTGCTATAAAGGCACGACGGCACGAATCGTCTGCGATGCGATCGACTTTGGGTCGCTTCAAGATCGCCACTATTACCTTTACGACCTTTTCGAACACGCCCCCAACTTGCCCCACCATGCCATGCCGGAGCACAGCAAGGAGTTGTATGGCTGGGTGAAAGAAAGGTTTTCCGACCTACCCAACGTAACCGTTACGCAAGGCAAGGTTCCCGATGTCCTGGAGGATGTCGCACCTAAAAAGATCGCATTCATGCATCTCGACTTGAACAATGCTGACGCGGAAGTCGGAGCGCTTGATGTACTGTTTGATCGAATGGTGCCTGGTGCCGTGCTCCTTCTGGACGACTATGGCTGGCTCGCTTACCGTGCGCAAAAGGACGCCGAAGATCCCTGGTTCGCGGAACGGGGTTATCGGGTATTGGAACTGCCGACGGGGCAGGGCCTGATCATCAAGTGAACGCTGCTGAATCGGGACGGCGCACTGCCGTCCCTTCCCGCGATTGTTTCAAGGGACTTTGGTTATTGGCTGGCAAATGACCCCCTCACCAAACCTTCCAAGGCGCCTCGCCAGAGTTCCAAAGCGACTCAAGCAGGTTTTTTTCACGGAGCGTGTCCATGGGCTGCCAGAAGCCCAAGTGTTCATAGGCATGCAGTTGGCCGCTGCGGCTCAATGATTCCAGGGGCGCAGCTTCCCAACTCGTGTCATCGCCCTCGATCAACGACAACACGCTAGGCGATAGAACGAAGAAGCCGCCATTGATCAGCCCGCCGTCGCCGCGAGGCTTTTCCGTGAAGCCGGTTACGCGGTTGCCTTCGCGTCGCAGTGCACCGTATCGGCCTGGAGGTTGTACCGCGGTCACGGTTGCTTGCCTTCCATGGTCGCGGTGGAACGCGAGTAGCGCGCTGATGTCTATGTCGGCAACTCCATCGCCGTATGTAAAGCAGAAGGCTTCTTCGTCCTTCACGTAATCAGTCACTCTCTTCAGCCGGCCCCCGGTCATCGTGGTTTCGCCGGTGTCGACGAGCGTCACGCGCCAAGGCTCCGCCTTTCGCTGGTGAACTTCCATGCGGTTGTCGGCCATGTCGAAGGTGACATCCGACATGTGCAGGAAGTAGTTGGCGAAGTACTCCTTGATCATGTAGCCCTTGTAGCCGCAGCAGATCACGAAGTCGTTCACGCCGTGGGCGGAATAGGTCTTCATGATGTGCCACAGGATGGGCCGCCCGCCGATCTCGATCATCGGCTTGGGGCGCGTGTGGGTTTCTTCAGAGATCCGGGTGCCCAGGCCCCCGGCAAGAATGATGGCTTTCATGCTTGGGATTCGCACCAGGTGTTGAACATGCCGCGCAGGGCGGTTTCGAACTTGCGGGCGAACGCGGGTTCGTCCATCAAGGGGCTTGCGTGCATTTCCGCGCGCAGGTTGGCGCGGGTGTTCGCCAATGCCGGAAGATCGCTGGCTAGTGTCACGACCTTCTGGATGTATTCCTCTTCGGTCTGGGCTATCCATTCCGGGCGGCCGATGCCGTGCAGAATGGAACTGCCGATGCGGCCGACGCTGGGGCGGTCGGCCAGCGTGATGTAGGGCACGCCCATGTATAACGTTTCGACCAATGTGACGCCGGAGTTGTGGGGGAAACAGTCCAAGCCGATGTCCATGTTGCGCAGCACGTCCCAGGGTGGGCTGTGGCAACCGATCATCAACCGCGACCGATCAATGCCCTGTGCTTCAAAGCGCGCGATCAGACGTTCTTGTGTGGGCTTGTCACGATAGCTGTTGCTGTCGACCACTAGGCGGCCTTGTGGCAGGCGTCGCAGAATCTCGGACCACACGCGAATCGTACGATCATTCATGCGGATCGCGCGGGTTAGTGAACCCAGCGTGACATAGCCGTTGGCCAGTGCGGGCAGTGGGCCGAAGTCGCCCATGGCGGGGTTGGGCCGGTAGACGAAATTGCTTTGTTCAAGCCGCCACGGCTTTTCGGAGAACAGATGCTCACTGCCTTCGGGCACCATTGCTGCATCCGTCAGGATGTAGTCAATTGCGGAGAGCCCGGTGGTGTAGCCGAAACCCAGCCAAGTCAGTGACACCGGAGCGGGCTTACGGGCGAAGGTGCTCAGTCGATTGTCGGCGGTATGCCCTGCAACGTCGATGAGGATATCGATGCCATCTGCGCGGATGCGCTCGGCCAGTTGGGCGTCAGTGAGCGTTGCCGTGGGCACCCAATGGTCGAAATAGGTTCTCAGCCGAGTACTGGTGGCGTCCGGGTTGACGAGTTCGGCATAAGCGGTCAGCTCAAAATTCGCACGGTCGTGGTGCGCGAACAGTGGCTCGATAAAGTAGTTGCCCGAATGCTGGCGAAAGTCCGGCGACACATACCCAACCTTCAACTTTCGCTGTGTTTGGCGGCTGTTTTTGTGCGGTTTCCAGTTGGACCGCAATGCCAGACACAGGTCGGTGTCGTAGTCGCGATAGGCTGCGAATACCTCCTCGGCGGAGTGGCTATCAGAGTAGTTAAGCGCGAACAACAGGTTGTTGCGTGGCATTCTGTCGTTAGGAAACGCAGCCACCGTCTCACGCGCGGCGTCGACGGACGCAGCGACCTCTCCGGCATCGATCAGCGTTTTGCATAGATTGACTCGCGCCTTGCGATGCTGGGGATTCAGAGCAATCGCGCGGCGATTGCTCTCTTCCGCTTCCTTATAGCGCCGTTCGGCCGCCAGACCATCCGCAAGCGCTGAATGTGTTTCCGCGCTGCCAGGATCCAGTTCGACGGCGCGCCGACCGGCGCCAATGGACTCTGACGTGCGGCCCAATCGTGTCATCAGCGCGGACAGAATGACGTAGCTTTGGGCATCGGCTGGTGCCAGCTCAACCATGTTCAAGGTTGGCAGGATGGCTTCGTTCAAGCGTGCGGTGCTAAAGAGCGCGATCGCCAACGCTTCCCACGCGTCCCAGAATCTGGGTGCGGTTCGGGTCAGGCGCCGCGCAATGGGTTCGGCGTCCAAGTACGCCTGGCGCCTCATCAGTTCGTGTAACTGCTTGGCCTGAGGGAGGATTGCAGAACCAGGATTTGGCTGGTGCCCCGACTGGGTAAGGACGCGTGTGTAGAGGCTCAGACATGCCTGCGCTCCGACATACATGCCAAACAGCGGCGCCTTGCCTCCCGTTGCTACCAGCGTGGCGTGCAGCATCCGACACCACGATCTCGGCGACCCCTGCACCAATCCATAACGTTTGGCCAGCGAGAGACATTCCGCCACCTCTCCAAGATCAACTGCCTGCCCGGCCATTGTGGCCTCGTCTGGTCGCAGGCCGGAGGCCATGGCCTGTAGTGTCGCCGTCTGCGCATCAGAGCGCGTCAGCAATACAGGCTCATGCCAGAGGTTGAATTGCGGCCACGGCGCGTCGGCCAGGGCTTGTTGTGACAAGTCCAGGCACGGTAAAGGCCGCAGAGCGCTTTCGCACTCATCCTCCCGCTCGTAAGGTCCCGCGTCCAGGCAGTAATGCGTCAGGTCGTTTTCCATCAATGCGCGTATGGCGCGGTCCAGCGCCTTGCCTGCCTGCGCGTCGTCTTGTTGATTGCGGTGCATCAGTACCGCCAGCAACGTGCTGTGGGGCAGTGATGCAGGCCATGCGTGCGCCAGGGTGTCCACAACCGTCACCACGTCGTTGTCGTGGGTGACTAGCGCCCGTCCAAGGTGGTTGATATAAGTGGCGCCGGTTTGTTGGCCATTCGCCGCCAGGCGGGTCAAGCCGGATGCAAAGCGCAAATCGCGCAAGCGGTCGAGTTCTGGCTTGCCGTGGATACCCGTGGCGCGTTCTTGCGTCACCCAAAGGGATTGGCGGAAGGCACGGCCTGTCGCAAAGTCCAGGTATTGCTGGCGGACGCCGGCGGGCTGCCCCATTGCCAGCAGACTGTGGTTCAGCGACACACCTTGGCCGAAATTCAGTGGAATCTCGCTAAGCGGCTGCGCGTCTCCGACATAAGCCAGCCCGGCTTCTGTAGCTCGTCCCGCGATCTCGACAAAGTAACTGGGGTTGCAGGCAAGTGGATTGGGGGTTGCGGGGGCGCCAGTAGGTAGGTCGGCTAGTGCCCGGTCAAACCAGGTCGCCGCGGCGTTCAGCGTCGCGGCCTGGGAGTTGGACGCCGACATACCGTCCTTGAACAACGCCAGCGCGGCGCGGGCACTTTGATGCAGTTCCGCCTGTGTCTGCGCTGCGTGGCCGTGCAGCATGATCGCGTCGCGCACGACGTCCAGCGCCTTGGCGCCGGGATATACGGGGTTATCTACATATAGCAGGCCAAGAGGCGAAAGGAGCTTGCCGCACGCTTCAAGCAGCGCTTGTGCCGCATCCGGCGGCAGGTAACTATATAAGCCGGTTACGACGATGTAGTCGAACACGCCCAGTTGGGTGCCAAGGTCGGTGGCCTCTCCGACGTACAGGGCGATATTGGTAACGCCCATTCCTTGAGCTGCCGCCGTTCCTCGCGCGATCAAGTGTTCGCTGCTATCTACTCCTACAGCTTGCGCATTCGGATAGGCGAATGCGAACGGCAGCAACCCTTCGCCAGCGCCACAGCCTATGGCCAGTACGCGCGCGCGCTCAAGCGGTACGGTTTCGACCCCATAAAGATGGGCAGTGGCTCGTAGATGGGCCGGCGAATGGCTAGCCGCGAGCCGACCCGGCTCAGCAACGGTTTGACGATGGGAGAAGGCCGGATAGGACATGTGACGGGTGAAGGGCGAAGCCAAGGAATCTATTGCAAGAATTCTACGAACGACGACCCTCATCCATTCGTGGAATCAGCATCGGAATTCACCGCCAGTTTGTGCAAAGCTCTCGGGTGTGGCCGAAACGAAAAAACCCGCCGTGAGGCGGGTTTTTGGAGTTCCAGGGGTAGATGCGAAGGACCTGCCCCTGGCTGCCAGCTAGAGAAAACCAAAGTTTCCTCTGCCAACCGAGTCTGTCGCTGAGAATTAACGCAGCAGGGACAGAACGGTTTGCGGCACTTGGTTGGCTTGCGCCAGAACCGAGGTACCAGCTTGTTGCAGGATCTGAGCCTTGGACATGTTCGACACTTCCGTGGCGTAGTCGGCGTCTTGAATACGCGAACGAGCGTTGGACAGGTTGTTGACCACGTTGTTCAGGTTCGAGATAGTCGATTCCAGACGGTTCTGCACAGCACCCAGTTCGCCGGTCAGCTTGTCCAGCTTAGTGAAGGCAGCGTCCAGCGTCTTCAGCGGATCGGTGGTCTTCGTGCCCTTGCTGGTGTCTTCCGTGGTCAGCTTGCCCGAGCTGTTGACCTTGGCTTCAGCACCAACCTTGGCTTCGTAGTCGCCCGTGCCCGTGCCGCTCTTGACCGTAGCCTTGCCCGTGTTGGGGTCAACGGTGTAGGTCGTGTCGTACTTGTCGGTCGTGGTGAACGTGCCCTTGTCGTCAACGTACGTGTCGGTCGACGCGCCGCTGGTGAAGGTGACGTCGGCGCTGGTGATGCCTTGACCCAGCTTGATCACCACGTCGCCGGCGGTAGCGTTGGCCTTGACGTCGGCCAGCAGAGCGTCGGTAGCGACGGTGTTGGTGAACTGCAGAGCGCCAGAACCGGCAGCGGTGTTCGAGTAGGTCTTGCCACCGATCGAAACGGACGAGGTGCCAGCGGCGCCGGTACCTTCCGAAGCAGCCAGCATGACGCTGTCCAGCGTGGCGGCGGTGGCGCCAGCGTTGTTGGTCGTCAGGTTGCCATCGGCGTCCAGGAATGCGTCTTGACCGCCAACGGTAACCTTGCCGGTCGCGTCAACTTGGAACGACGTCGTGGCCGAACCCGAGTTGGAGAACGTGCCAGTGACGGTGCCGGTTGCCGGCAGGAGCGAGGTAGCCAGATCGCTGACGGCGCCCGCATCGCTGGCCGACTTGTCGGTGAACGTGAAGTTCTTGTTGGCGGCGTCGTACGTGTATACCGTAGCGTCGGTGCCGGCGGCGCCAACGGTAACGGTATTGCCGTTTTCCAGCTTGGCGAAGGTTTGGTCAGCCGTTGCAGCAGCGTGCGTGGTGGTGACAGTCCAGTCGTTGCCAACGGACGAGCCGCCAGCAGCTTGCAGGTCGGACACGGTGGCCGAACGGTTTTGGGTCACGCCCGAGCCGTTGACGTTGAAGCCGTCCAGACCCAGCGTCTTGACGCTGATTTCCGACAGGTTCAGGGTGATCGTTTCGCCGTCGTTGGCGCCAACTTGCAGCGTCAGGGGCTTGGCCGAATCCGACAGAACCTTCACGCCGTTGAAGTCGGTTTGTTCCGAGATACGGTCGATGTCCGACAGACGCTGGTTGATTTCGTCTTGCATCGAGTTCAGCTGTTCTTGCGAGTAGCTGCCGTTGGCGGCTTGCACCGACAGTTCGCGAACACGTTGCAGGTGGGTGTTGACTTCGGAGGCGGCGCCTTCCGTCGTCTGAGCCAGCGAGATACCGTCGTTGGCGTTACGAGCGGCTTGGGTCAGGCCCTTGACGTTCGCGGTGAAGCGGTTGGCAATGGCCATACCGGCAGCGTCGTCCTTGGCGCTGTTGATGCGCAGGCCCGACGACAGGCGTTCGATGGCGGTACCCAGGGACGATTGCGACTTGTTCAGGTTGTTCTGAGCAACGAGCGACAAGTAGTTGGTATTAATGACTGCAGCCATGTTTAGGCTCCCAAGAGAGAAAGGCTTCTTCAAACCGGGCAGCGGGGCCGCCCATCGTGTTAACGGGAGAATTCGCTTTCTTGCGTCTTCGAATTTCTCCGTTGTCAGGATTACGGCAGTCCCAAATCAATCTTTAGGCTTTTTTTTCGGCAATCGTAAATATGTTGGCTTTATGGGGCGGTTCCGCGGCGCTTGCCCCGCGCTTGCCCATAAGGCGCTGGCCGCGGAAGTTGTAAGCGTCAATTCACCAGCAGGCCCGTGCGACGCAATTCGGCCAGCAAGGCATTCAGGAATTCCTGCGCGACGGGTTCCAGATTCCGCGCACCCTTATAAGACTGGCCGTTGGGGTGGGGCGTGCGTCCGGACGTCAGGGTGTCGCGCGTCAGGGTGCGCAACTCGGCTACGCTGCGCGAGCCGTCCATATGCTGGGCAACGAATCGGCCCAAAGCGTCGGCAGGCGGCGTTACGGGTTGGTGCCACAGGTTGTACATGCCCACTTGGCATGCCGTGCTTGTTACTTCATGTAGGAGTTCGCGGGCGCCCGGGATCAATGCGGGCTTGCTGTCGGGCGCCAGGTAGGGCGATGGTTCCATACGGAAATGAACCCCGCTGGATTGCACTAGCGTGATCAGGTTCATATAGACCGCATTGGCCAGGTTCTCACCTTGCATGCCCGGATTGTGCGCTCGCGCAATGTCCAGCAGCGCGTCAAACGGCAGCGAGCGGGGCCATGCCTTGTTCAGCGCGTCGATCATGCCGAGCATGGCCGGGTCTTTGCTGCTGAGCGTCGCGCCGTTGCGGGTCAGGTAGTGGCGATGTTCCGCCGAGGCGCCAGGCGAGGCGGCGGCGGCGTCAAGCCGCGTGGCGAAGTGCATCGCCTTGAACGCCGTGCCTTCGGGTTGTTCCAGCATTTTTTCAGCGCGCTCGCCATGCACCAGCAGGCTTTTGCGGAAAGAGCGGCCCACGGCGAAATCCAGATACTGTTCGCGCATTTCGCGGTTGCCCTTGGCCGACAAACCGTTCAGGCCTAGCGCTACCTTGCTGCCGTAGGTGGAAGCGAAGGTCAGATGCGGTTCGGCGTCCGTCACATACGCCAGCCCGGCCTGCTGGGCGGCAGCGGCGAATTCCAGGAAGTAGCAAGGCGTGTTGATCGCTTCCAGGTATTCGTGCAGCAGGTAGTGGTCGGACTGTCCGCGAAGTTTGTGCGCCGCGCCTTGCAGAGCCGACTGCAGCGGATTGTTGTGCCACAAGCCGTTTTCCAACAGGTCCAGCATCTCTTTGGCGCTGGCCAGCTTCTCTTGGGCGGTTTGCGCGCCAAAGCTGTTCAGGATCATGGCATCGCGGACCACGTCCGCGGCTTTCCATCCTGGGTAGGTGTTGTAACTGACGTAGGCAACACCTTCGGGCGCCAGGTTTTCGCGGCAGATGCGCAGGATGGCGTCGCGGACTTCGGGCGGAACCCAGCTGAACACGCCGTGGCAGATGATGTAGTCGAACACGCCCAATTCAGGGGTGACATCGGTCACGCTCATTGCGCGCAGGTCCAGATTGCGGGCGCCAGTCTTTTCCGCCACCTGTTGGCCCGCCTCGATCTGGTGCGGCGCCAAGTCTATGCCGACGACGCGAGCGTTGGGATAGGCCAGCGCGAAGGGAAGCAGGTTGCCGCCCGCGGCGCAGCCCAGTTCCAGTACCCGGGCGCTCTCAAGCGCGGGCGCGGCCAAGCCATAAAGGCTTGCCACTGCGCGCAGGTTGCCCGGCGACGTGTACGCGAATGCGTTCGATATATAGGGGGTTTCGTCGTAGGCGTCGGAGATGGCCTGAGTCAAATGATCGGCTGCGGTCATTGCGAAATTCCAGGAAAAGGGGCGGCGCGCGGTTTGAACGCGACTGCTTGCGGATTAGTGAGCTGTGCGAAAGGCTATCAGCGTGGCGTTCGGCTATATGGCCCGAACAGCGATGGATTTCCGGGGGAGTTTCCTGTCGCGAAATGGACCCATCAAATGATCTGCGCGATCTGCCCTTCCAGCGGCAGCTCCTGCCAGGCCATTTCTTTCAGCTTGGCCCGGATCCGCGCGGTCGCCTGCGACCTCAGTTGGCACACCCGTGCCTCGGTCACATTCATGATGGCGCCGATCTCTTTCAAGTTCAGCCCTTGCTCGTAACACAGCGACAGCAACAATTTTTCGCGATCAGGCAGCGCATCAATCGCCTGCACCAGCGCCTGGCGGAAGTCGCCAGCCAATAGGGCATCCAGCGGGTTGCCACCGGCCGAGCCGTGGTTTAGCGTCGCGGTCCAGTCGGATTGGCCGGAGGCGGAATCGGGTTCGGTGGTGAAGTCTTCGTAATGCACGATCTGCACGCCTTGGGCGTCGTGCAGCAGCGATTGGTATTCCCCGATCGGCATTTCAAGCTGGGCGGCGATCTCGGCCTCGGAAGGCGCGCGCATCAAGCGTTGTTCTAGCTGTTGAATGGCCTGCTCGATTTTGCGCGCCTTGGTGCGGACGCTGCGCGGCAGCCAGTCCTGGCCGCGTAGCTCGTCCAGCATCGCGCCACGGATACGGGTCGTGGCGTAGGTCTCGAATTGGGCGTCTGCGGTTTCCTGATAGCGCCTTACGGCGTCAAGCAGGCCGATCATGCCGGCCTGTATCAGGTCGTCGAGCTCAACGCTGGCGGGTAGCCGGGCGAGCAATTGCAGGGCCAGCTTCCGCACTAGCGGGGCATATTCGACCAAGCTGTCATCTGCGTGGGGCATTGCGGGAATGTCAGGCTGTATCCATCGTGACGCATCGTCAAACGTTGTCAATTTGCGACATTGTCGACAAACGCGCGGCTGCGCTAAGGCGACCAGGATTGAGTGATCGGCAAGGTGTCATTGTCGGCACAACACAACATTTCATTCGCGGAAGTACGCAATGTTTTGAATGCTTATTTGCCAAATTGACGTAAATTCGTCACGAGTTTCTATGTCAATGTGTATCTAAACTCACAGGTTGCGCAATATCAACAAAGATTTGTCATATAAGTCATAGAAAATGACATCACCTGTGGTAAATTTTACTTAAATTGCGAACAAATGATACATTTCGCATTAAAACAGGATGCAGCAGCATTCAGGCGCTATTAAGGCGTCGGTGCTTTTGGTCATAGAGCCCCTGTGGGTGGGATTAGGGATAGGGAGTAGGGCGTGCAACAAGTCGAAAATTCATTGCTGGCAGATATTCGTGAAGTGAATCTGTCATACCTGTTACTTGCGCAACGTATGTTGCGTGATGACTATGCAGCATCCATGTTTCGTTTGGGATTCAGCAACGAAGTTGCCGATATTCTGATGCGTCTGTCACCGGCGCAATTGGTGAAGTTGGCCAGCTCCAGCTCGCTGTTGTGCCGGTTCCGCTTTGATGATTACAGCCTGCTGTCCGCGCTGACCCACGATGTGCTGGGTGGTGCGCTGCAACAAGCCCACGCAACGATCCTGTTGGCCAAGCAACCTGTTGAAGAACTGGCCTGACGGCCGCTCGACCACCCACTCGGACTCGCGTAATGGCCTCCAAAAGCGTATCTCAGGAAGCGGACGACATCCTGCTTGCCAGCTCCATGATTACCCTGGGGGCCCGGTTACAGGTTCTGGAAGCTGAAACCAGCCTCAGCCACGACCGCCTCGCACGCTTGTACCGTGAAATTCGCGGTTGCTCGCCACCCAAGGGCATGCTGCCGTTCTCGGTTGACTGGTTCATGACCTGGCTGCCGAACATCCACTCGTCGCTGTTCTACAACGTTTATTCGTTCTTGAACGCGCGCACCAGCAGCAAGGGCATACGGGCCATCATCGATGCCTATCGCCTCTACCTGGAAAACGCCGGCCTGGATACGGCCGAAAGCGCCGAGCCCGTGCTGAGCTTCACCCGCGCCTGGATGCTAGTGCGCTTCTTTGACAGCGGCATGCTGCAGCTGTCCGCCTGCCGCCAATGCGGCGGCCATTTCATTGCCCACGCCCACGATCCGCAATCGGATTTTGTGTGCGCGATCTGCCGTCCGCCACCTCGCGCCGGCAAGACGCGCGCAGCGGCCAAAGCGCGCGCCGGCACCCGTCCCGCGCCTCTCTTTGGCGACGCCCGTCCCTGACCGGACGCGCGCAGTTTGCGTCCAAATACATCAAAAGCCCTGGAAAACTCCCCGTAACCCGCCTTTTTGGGTCGGGGGGAACAGGGGATCATTGACGCTAGTTTTAGACTTCGTTGGCAGGGGCCTGATGTGTTGATTGTTATCGGTTTTCTCGTGGTGATCGTGTCGGTCGTCGGCAGCTTCATAGCGCTGGGCGGCCATTTGGGCGCGCTTTACCAGCCCTTCGAGCTGACGCTGATCTTTGGTGCGGCCTTTGGGGCTTTTCTGGCCGGCAACAGCAAAAAGTCGCTGATGCTGGTGAAGAAGGCGCTGCCCGACGCGCTGAAAAGCTCGCGCTACAGCAAAGATGTGTACATGGAGCTGATGGCTCTCTTGTATGTGTTGCTGAACAAGGCGCGCCGTGAAGGCCTGATGGCCATCGAATCGCACATCGAGGATCCGGCGTCCAGCCCGATCTTCAGCGAATATCCCCGCATCGCCAAAGACGCGAAGCTCATGGAGTTCATTACGGACTACCTGCGCATCATGATCAGCGGCAACATGAGCTCGTTTGAAATCGAAACGCTCATGGACGAGGAAATCGAGACCTATCGCCATGAACGCGAAGTGCCCGCGCATGCGCTGCAGCAGATGGCCGACGGTCTGCCGGCCTTCGGTATCGTGGCCGCGGTGCTGGGCGTGATCAAGGCGCTGGCCGCCGTGGACCAGCCGCCCGCCATTCTGGGCGACCTGATCTCCAAGGCCATGGTCGGTACGTTCCTGGGCATCTTGCTGGCGTACGGTTTCGTGGGGCCGCTGGCCTCGCGGGTTGAACGCCGCAACGACGAAGCCATGAAAGTGCTGGAATGCATCAAGACCACGCTGCTGGCCAGCATGAACGGCTACCCGCCCCAACTGGCGGTGGAATTTGGCCGCAAGGTGCTGTTCTCGTCCGTGCGTCCGACCTTTGGTGAACTGGAAGAGCACGTCCGGCAAACCAAGTCGACCGGCAAGGCCTGACGGAGCGGGCCATGAGCACGGTAAACAACCACCGTGTGGTGATCCGCCGCAAGAAGGTCAAGGGCGGCGGACACCACGGCGGAAGCTGGAAAATCGCCTACGCCGACTTCATCACCGCGATGATGGCGTTCTTTCTGGTGCTGTGGCTGATCAGCATCGTGCCACGCGAAGAACTCAAGGGCATCGCGGAATACTTCCGCATGCCGCTGCGCGTGGCGATCACGGGCGGCCCCAGCAGCTCGGCCGAAACCAGCGCGGTGCCGGGCGGCGGGCGTGACCCCTTGCGCAGCGAGGGCGATGTCCGCAAGGGTCAGGGCAACCGGGTTGAGTCCCAGCCCATGGGCGACGCCGAACGGCGCGAGCAGCACCGCCTGGAAAACCTGAAAAAGCGCCTTGAGAACGTCATCGAGACCAGCCCCGTCCTGAAAAGCTTCAGGCCGCAACTGCTGATCGACCTGACGACCGAAGGCTTGCGCATTCAGATCATCGACAACCAGAACCGCCCCATGTTCGCCATCGGCCGCGCCGAAGTGCAGCCGTACATGCGCGACATCCTGCGCGAGCTGGGGCCGGTGCTGAACGAGCTGCCCAACAAGGTCAGCATCTCGGGCCACACCGACGCGTCGCAGTACGCGCGCGGCGAACGCGCCTATAGCAACTGGGAATTGTCGGCTGACCGCGCCAATGCCTCGCGCCAGGAATTGGTGGCCGGCGGCATGAACGAAAGCAAGGTCATGCGCATCCAGGGTCTGTCTTCCAGCATGAGTCTGGTTAAAGATGATCCGTATGCAGCCGTTAATAGACGTATCAGCCTCGTGGTGCTCAATATGAACACCCAAAAGCGCATCGAAAGCGAGAACGCCGCCGCGGCGGACATCAGCGCCAAAGATGCCCGCGAGGTGGGGGCGGCCGTGGAGGCGGCGCAAGCCGGCGCCCAGGCCGGGACGGTAACCAAACAAGGTGAAGCGGCGAATGCGCCGCCCGCCGAAGGGGTTCGATAGCAATGGCGGCAACGATTCTGGTGGCGGACGATTCGGCGACGATGCGAATGATCGTGCAGGCGACGTTGACGGGCGCGGGATGGAAAGTGCTGACGGCCGGCAACGGCCAGGAAGCGCTGGAAGTGGCCAAGAGCCACCAGGTGGACCTGGTGGTCAGCGACTGGAACATGCCCGTCAAGGGCGGGCTGGAGCTGATTCAAGGCCTGCGTGAACTGGACCAGTACCTGGATGTGCCGGTGCTGGTGCTGACCACCGAGGACGATGTGGATAGCAAAATGGCCGCTCGGGATCTGGGCGTTTGTGGCTGGCTGTCCAAGCCGGTCGACCCCGATGTGCTGGTGGAATTGGCGACCGAGCTGCTCGATGAGCAGGCCGGCGCGTAAAGCAGGTTCATTTATGAAGGCGTACGGGTCATGAGTTCTGGTTTGGACCTCAGTCAGTTTTACGAGACCTTTTTCGATGAGGCGGACGAGCTGCTCGCGCAGATGGAGCAGTTGCTGCTTGAACTCGACGTGGGTTCTCCCGACATCGAACAGCTCAATGCCATCTTCCGCGCGGCCCACTCGATCAAGGGCGGCGCGGCGACATTCGGCTGTTTTACGCAGTTGGCGGGCACGACCCACCTGCTGGAAAACCTTCTGGACGCAATCCGCCGTGGCGAAATGGCGCTGCGTACGGACATGATTGATATCTTTTTGGAAACGAAAGACGTGCTCAAAAGCCAACTGGATGCCTATCGGGCCTCCGAAGAGCCCGATGAAGCCGTGTTTGAGCGTATCTGCGCTGTCTTGAGGCAGTTGGCGCTGGAGCATAAGGACCCGGCCGCGGCCGCGCCCACGGCTCCCGTGCCCGCGCCCGTGGCGGCCGCTCCGGCTCCCACCCCGGCTCCCGCGCCTGTCGTCGCGCCCGAACCCGTGCCGCCCGCGGCCGATGCCGGCGACCTGCCGCTCAAGGTCAGGATCACCAAGGTGTCCGACAAGGACGCCGCGTCCCTGCTGGAAGAAATGGGCAACCTGGGCAACGTGCGCGCAAGCGAACGAGCCGATGGCGCCCTGACCGTGTGGATGGACAGCACCTGCACGCCGGACGACATTGAAGCGGTGTGCTGCTTCATCGTGGACGGCGATCAGCTCAGCATCACCCGCGAAGCGGCGCCCACCGGCCAGGTGGCCGTGGCTGCCGCCGAACCGGTGGCGGTCGCCGCCGCCGCGCCCGTCGCGGCAGCCGCCGTTGCGCCCGCTCCGGCCCCGGTCGAGCCGACGCCCACCGTGGCGGACACCGCCGCCGCGACCGAGGCCATCACGCAAGCCGCCTCGCGTGCTTCGCGTCCGGCCGCGCCCGCGCATGCCGACAAGGAATCTACGTCCATTCGCGTGGGCGTCGAAAAGGTCGACCAGGTGATCAACCTGGTGGGCGAACTGGTCATCACGCAGGCCATGCTGGCGCAAACGGCTTCCACGCTGGACCCCGTCCTGCATGACCGCCTGTTGAACGGCATGGAGCAGTTGGAACGCAACGCCCGCGATCTGCAGGAAGCGGTGATGTCGATCCGCATGATGCCGATGGACTACGTGTTCAGCCGCTTCCCCCGCCTGGTGCGCGACATTGCCGGCAAGATGGGCAAGCAGATCGAACTGCAAACGTATGGCCGCGCCACCGAGCTGGACAAGAGCCTGATCGAACGCATCATCGACCCGCTGACGCACCTGGTGCGCAACAGCCTGGACCACGGCATCGAAACGCCCGAAAAGCGTATTGCCGCGGGCAAAGACCCGGTCGGCCAACTGGTGCTGTCCGCGCAACACAATGGCGGCAACATCGTCATTGAAGTCAGCGATGACGGCGGCGGCCTGAGCCGCGAAAAGATCCTGAAGAAGGCCATGGCCCAGGGCCTGGCCGTGAACGAGAATTCTCCTGACGATGAAATCTGGCAACTGATTTTCGCGCCAGGCTTCTCCACCGCCGAAAAGGTTACCGACATCTCGGGCCGTGGCGTCGGCATGGACGTGGTGCGCCGGAACATCCAGGACATGGGTGGCCATGTGCAGTTGTCGTGCGAGCCGGGCAACGGCACCACGACGCGCATCGTGCTGCCGTTGACGCTGGCCATTCTGGACGGCATGTCGGTGCGCGTGGGTGAGGAAACCTTCATCCTGCCGCTGAACCATGTGACGGAATCGCTGCAACCGACCAATGACCAGATCTATTCGGTGGCGGGCAACGAACGCGTGATGCATGTGCGCGGCGAATACCTGCCGCTGGTGGAAATGCACCGCGTGTTCTCGGTCAGCCAGGCGCAGACCGACCCCACGCAGGCCATCGCCGTCATCATGCAGGCCGAAGACCGCCGTTTTGCGTTGCTGGTGGATCACCTGATCGGCCAGCACCAGGTGGTGGTGAAGAATCTTGAGTCCAACTACCGCAAGGTTCCCGGCATCTCGGCGGCCACCATCCTGGGTGATGGCAGCGTGGCCCTGATTGTCGACGTATTTGCGCTTGCGCGCGCCAACCGTGAACGTTGGTCGCAGCCCGAAGCCATTTTGAATTGATGGAGCATTAAAAATCATGGCAGCCAAACCGCAAGCGCAATCCGCGCGCAACGAAGATGTCGGCAGCGAATTCCTCGTCTTCACGCTGGGCGACGAAGAGTACGGCATCGACATCCTGAAAGTGCAGGAAATCCGGGGCTACGACGCCGACACGGTGACTCGCATCGCCAACGTTCCGACCTTCATCAAGGGCGTGACGAACCTGCGCGGCATCATCGTTCCCATCGTCGACCTGCGCATCAAGTTCAACCTGGGCCGCGTTGACTACAACGAGCAGACCGTGGTCATCATCCTCAACCTGGATCGCCGCGTGGTCGGCATCGTGGTTGACGGTGTGTCGGACGTGCTGATGTTGAACGCCGGCCAGATTCGTCCGGCGCCGGAATTCGGCGCCACGCTGTCCACGGAATACCTGACCGGCCTGGGCACGGTGGACGAGCGCATGCTCATCCTGGTCGATATCGAGAAGATGATGACCAGCGATGAAATGGCGCTGGTGGAGAAGGTTGCCTCCTGATCGGAGTTTGACCGGAACGCGGGGTAGAGGCGCCATATTCATTGCGATGTGGCGCTTTCCTTTAACGATTGCAGTCAAAGGGTGGTTCTTGAGATGCGCAAGTTTTTCGCGAACATGACGATACGCAGCAGCCTGTTGTGGGTGCTGGCGTTCTTCTCATTCATGTTGGTGATTGGGGCGGCGCTTGGCGTGTTGTCCCTGCGCATCAGCAATGGGACCCTGGCCGAGATCAAGCAGTCGCAGGAACTGAATGACGCGGTGAGCCGGGTCGTGTCCAGCTACAAGGACACGATGAGCGGCCTGGGCCGCGCCGCCGCCGCCAACTATGCGGACATCGTCAGCAACGTGGGCCAAGCCACCTTGCTGACGCAGGGCCTGTCGGCGGAAGCCACCGGCTTGCTGGAACGCGCCAAGGCGTCCATGAACAAGGGCCAGGCGGAATTCGAATACTACAAGACGCTGCCGCAGCCTCCGGACGCGGTCGAGTCGCTGAAGGAAATTGAAGCGGCCTACGCCATGCTGGTGCAGCAAGGCTTGAATCCGCTGGTCGCCGCCTTGGAAAAGGCCGACATGCCGGCTTACCAGAAGCAGGTTCAGACGGTGCAGGACGCGCTGGAAGGGCGCTTTTCACGCGCCATCGAGGCCTTTGATTTCTGGCGTGCCAGCAAGATGATGGACGCGCATGACGTGGCCCAGGTGCGCTATCAATTCGTGCTGATAGCGGTGGCGGCGGGCGGTGTGATCGCCGCGCTGCTGGTGTTTGCCACCTATGTTTTCCTGCGCCGTCGCGTGCTGCAGCCCTTGAAGGAAGCCGGCCAGCACTTTGACCGCATCGCGGGTGGCGACCTGACCGCCCGGGTGGACGCGCGCAACACCAATGAAGTTGGCCAGTTGTTCGCCGCCCTGAAACGCATGCAGGAAAGCCTGACGCGCACGGTGGCAACGGTGCGCCGTGGCGTGGACGAAATCAACGTGGGCTCGCATGAAATCGCGGCCGGCAACACGGACCTGTCCAGCCGCACGGAACAGCAGGCGGCATCCCTTGAGGAAACCGCGGCATCCATGGAAGAGCTGGCGTCCACCGTGAAGCAGAACGCCGACAATGCGCGCCAGGCCAATCAGTTGGCGGCCAGCGCGTCGGACGTGGCTGAAAAAGGCGGTTCGGCGGTATCCGAAGTGGTTACCACCATGCAAGAGATTTCGGCCAGCTCGCGCAAGATTTCGGAAATCGTTTCTGTCATTGACGGCATTGCCTTCCAGACCAACATCCTGGCGCTGAACGCGGCCGTGGAAGCGGCGCGCGCGGGCGAGCAGGGCAAGGGCTTTGCGGTGGTGGCGGGCGAAGTGCGCTCGCTGGCGCAGCGCAGCGCGCAGGCCGCCAAGGAAATCAAGGGTTTGATTGAGGACTCGGTCACCAAGGTAGGCGCGGGTTCGCAGCAGGTGGAACGCGCCGGTGCGACGATGCAAGAGATTGTGGCGTCGGTGAAGCGCGTGACGGACATCATGGGCGAGATCTCGGCGGCGTCCGAAGAACAGTCCAGCGGTATCGACCAGGTCAACCGCGCCGTGTCGCAGATGGACGAAGTGACGCAGCAGAATGCGGCGCTGGTGGAAGAAGCCGCCGCCGCGGCGGGCTCCTTGCAGGAGCAGGCCGAACGCCTGGCCGAAGCCGTGGCGGTGTTCAAGATCAATGCGGGCGAAGTCATCGAAGTGCCGGCGCAGCGCCTGTCTTCGGTGCGCTCGTCCGATGAAGACTCACGTTTGCAATCGCCCGATGCGCTTGCGCTTGGGCACTGAGGAATCGCGTGGCAACTGCGGCAACCCAGGCGCCGTCCGTTTCGGTGGACCGCCAATTCGATTTTCGCGACGCGGACTTTTCCCGCGTCCGCAAGATGATCCACGCGCGCGCGGGCATCTCGCTGGGCACGCACAAGCGTGAAATGGTCTACAGCCGCCTGGCCAGGCGTTTGCGCGCCCTGGGCCGCCAGGACTTCGGCAGTTATCTGGACCAGTTGGAACACGAACCCGACGCGCACGAGTGGGAAGAATTCGTCAATGCCTTGACGACCAACCTGACCGCCTTCTTCCGCGAATCGCACCACTTCCCGATCCTGGCCGAGTTCGCCCAAAAACGCGGCGGCCCGGTGTCCGTGTGGTGCTGTGCCGCGTCCACCGGCGAAGAGCCGTATTCCATTGCGATGACGCTGGTCGAGGCCCTGGGCCCGCGCGCGGCATCGTCCACGGTGCTGGCCACCGACATCGACACCAATGTGCTGAACCGGGCGCGCGCCGCCGTCTACCCGGCCGAACGCGTCGCCAAGATGGAAGACGAGCGCCTGCGCCGCTTCTTCCTGAAAGGCCGTGGCGCCAACGCCGGCCAGGTGCGCGTGCGGCCTGAGATTGCCGACATGGTGCGGTACGAAACCTTGAACCTGTTGGCGCCGTCGTGGCCGATCAACGAAAAGTTCGACGTGATCTTCTGCCGCAACGTGATGATTTATTTTGACAAGCCGACGCAGGCGAAGATTCTGGAGCGCTTTGCGCCGCTGCTCAAGCCGGGCGGCCTGCTGTTTGCCGGGCACTCCGAGAACTTCACCTACATCAGCCGGGATTTTCGTCTGCGCGGGCAGACCGTCTACGAATGTGCGAGTAAGGCCTGAACCGGCCAAGGCAGCAGACAATGAAAAAAATAAGCGTTTTATGTGTGGACGACTCCGCGTTGGTGCGCGGGCTGATGACTGAAATCATCAACAGCCAACCTGATATGGAAGTGGTCGCGACCGCGCCCGACCCCTTGGTGGCGCGCGACCTGATCAAGCGCCACAACCCCGACGTGCTGACGCTGGACGTGGAAATGCCCCGCATGGACGGGCTGGATTTCCTTGAAAAGCTGATGCGCCTGCGGCCGATGCCGGTGGTGATGGTGTCGTCCCTGACCGAGCGCGGCGGTGAAATCACCCTGCGCGCGCTGGAACTGGGCGCGATCGATTTCGTAACCAAGCCCAAGCTGGGCATCCGCGACGGCCTGCTGGAATACACCGAGATCATCGCGGACAAGATCCGCGCGGCCTCGCGCGCCAAGCTGCGCGCGCCCACGCCGCATTCGGCGCAGGCCGCGCCCGCGCCGATGTTGCGCCGCCCGCTGTCCAGCTCGGAAAAGCTGGTGATCGTGGGGGCGTCCACGGGCGGCACCGAAGCCATCCGCGAAGTGCTGCAACCCTTGCCGCCGGACAGCCCGGCCATCCTGATCACGCAGCACATGCCGGCCGGCTTCACCCGTTCGTTCGCACAGCGGCTGGATGCGCTGTGCGCGGTGACAGTGCGCGAAGCCGTTCACGGCGACCGCGTGCTGCCGGGCCACGTGTACCTGGCGCCGGGCGGCGACACCCACATGCGCCTGGGCCGCAGCGGTGCCAACTACGTGATCGAGCTTGAAGCCAGCGAACCCGTCAACCGCCACCGCCCGTCGGTGGACGTGTTGTTTAATTCCGCCGCCGTGGCCGCCGGCAAGAACGCCATCGGCGTCATCTTGACCGGCATGGGCAAGGACGGCGCGGCCGGCATGCTGACCATGCATCGCGCGGGCGCGCACACCATCGCGCAAGACGAAGCCAGCTGCGTGGTGTTCGGCATGCCCCGCGAAGCCATCGCCATGGGCGCCGTGGATGAAGTGGTTGCGCTGTCGGCGATTAGCGAACGCATTCTGACTCGCCTGGGCGACCGTGGGCACCGCGTCTGACGCGTCTGCCACCCACGATCGATCTCAAGCAAATTTCTTCTGGAGTGAAAGATGGTAGACAAGGGCATCAAGATTCTGGTGGTGGATGACTTCCCCACCATGCGACGAATCATCCGCAACCTGCTCAAAGAGCTGGGTTTCGAGAACGTGGACGAAGCCGAGGATGGCGCGATCGGGCTGGAGAAGCTGCGTAACGGCGGCTTCCAATTCGTCGTGTCCGACTGGAATATGCCCAACCTGGACGGCCTGGAAATGCTCAAGCAGATCCGCGCCGACGCATCGCTGGCCTCGTTGCCGGTGTTGATGGTGACGGCGGAAGCCAAGAAGGAAAACATCGTTGCGGCGGCCCAGGCCGGCGCCAACGGTTACGTGGTTAAGCCTTTCACGGCGGCAACGCTGGAAGAAAAGCTCAACAAGATCTTCGAGAAAATTGCCGGCTGAGGTGAGCAATGAGCCCCACGGAACAAGTTGAAGCCGCCGCCGAGAACCCCGATCTGATCCATCGAATTGCCTCGCTGACGCGCATGCTGCGCGACAGCATGCGCGAACTGGGTCTGGATCAGGCGATCAAAGATGCGGCCAATGCCATCCCCGATGCGCGCGATCGCCTGCGCTACGTGGCCCAGATGACCGAGCAGGCCGCCAACCGCGTGCTGAACGCGACCGAGCAGGCCGGCCCGATCCAGGACGGCATGTCGCGCTCGGCGCAGGCGCTGGATAGCCGCTGGCAGCAGTGGTACGACCAGCCGCTGGAATTGCCCGAGGCGCGCGAACTGGTGAAAGACACGCGCGCCTTCCTGGCCGACGTGCCCAAGCAGACGCAGCAGACCCAGTCCCAACTGATGGAAATCATCATGGCGCAGGATTTCCAGGACCTGACGGGCCAGGTCATCATGCGCATGATGGACGTGGTGGGCGCGATTGAACGCGAACTGCTGCAGGTGCTGCTGGACAACGTGCCGCAGGAACGCCGCGACGAAGCCAACAGCCTGTTGAACGGACCGCAGATCAGTCCGCAAGGCAAGACGGACGTCGTCACCAGCCAGGACCAGGTCGACGACCTGCTGGCCAGCCTGGGGTTCTGATCGACCCATCGCGCCGGCCGGCCTGGCCGCCGGTGGCGCGTGCCTAGAAGAATAAGCAGGGGGGGCTTGCAGTACGAGACAAGGCGCGCGCCGCGCGCCAGGCAACGGACGCCCACAGAAGGCGATCCGGGCCAGCACAAGGAGGTCCATCATGGCCAGATCCGTATTCCGCCTGGGCGGTATGTGGGCACTGCTACGCCGCTTGAACCGGGGCGACGGCACGCTGTCCGAACGTACCCTTTCCCTCAGCCCCGCGGTTTTCTCCCTGCATCGCTTCCTGGCGCGGATGCGCGGGCGCATCGTCACCGTGCGGCAATCCAGTATCGAAATCGCCTTGAACGCGGCGCGTACCCAATACCAGGCGGGGCGTTGCTCGGTCTTGGCGCAAGAGCAGGCGCGCGCGGCGGGTGCACTGGCCGACAGCGGCGCGCAGATTGCGGCCCTGTCCACGTCCACGTCGACCCATGCGCGCCAGATTGCCGACGTGTCCGGCCAGAACCTGCACGCCGCCGAGCAGGCCTTGTCCGAACTGTCGGAGGTGAAGGCGCGGGTAGACCGGATGACCCGCGAGATGGCCGCCTTTACCGAAGTCGTGGGCCAGTTGACCCTGCGCGCGCGCTCGGTGGCCGACATCAGCAAGCTGATCAAGGATATTGCGCTGCAAACCCAGTTGCTGGCCTTGAACGCGGGCGTCGAGGCGGCCAGGGCAGGGGATGCGGGACGCGGTTTCGCGGTGGTGGCCAGTGAAGTGGGCCGTCTGGCCGAACGGGTCAATGCCGCCACCAATGATATCGGTCGGCATACCGTCGAAATGCTGGACCTGGTGGACACCACCCAGCGCCAGACCGGCACGCTGCGGGAAGACGTGGACGCTTCCGGCGCCGTGCTGGACCGCACCTGCACCGATTTCGAGCGCTTCGTGCGTGACTTCGGCAGCATGAACCTGCAGGTGAACGAGGTGGTGCAGGCCATCGGCGAGGTTGATGCCACCAACCACGGCATGAGCGAGGAGGTGGGGCGCATTGCCGCGTTGAGTGCCGACGTGCTGGAGCGCGTGGGCAGCATGTCGAATGAAATCGACCGTATCCGCCGCCAGACGGAAAGTGTGCAGGAAGTGCTGGCCGACGTGCGCACGGGCAAGACGGCGTTTGACCGGCTGTGCGAAACACTGGAGAGTTTTCAGGCCGCGGCGCAGCGTCTGCTGGACGACGCCCGCCGCCGGGGCGTGGATGTGTTCGACCGCCATTACCAGCGCATTGCCGGCAGCGAACCGCCGCGCTACCACACGCGCTATGACCGGGCCATCGACGACGCCTTGACGCAGCTGCTGGACGGCGTGCTGGAGGCGGTGCCGGGAGGCATCTACACGCTGGTGGTCGACGCCCGGGGCTACGCGCCTGCCCACAACGGCTGCTTTTCGCACCCGCCCACGGGCGACCCCAAGGTGGACATCGCGCGGTCGCGGCACAAACGGATTTTTGACGACCCCGTGGGCGCCCGGCTGGCCGCCAACACCGGCGCGATGCTCTTCCAGACCTATTCGCGCGATACCGGCGAGATCATCAACGACATTTCGATTCCGCTGTATTTGGGGTCGGAACACTGGGGCGCGGTCCGCATCGGGCTGGACTACGTCAGCTTCCAGGCGGCCCTGGATGGCGCCGCGCCGGCCGCCATGCTGCGCAGCGCGGAATAGCACCGCTTTCTTCCCGCTTCTTGGCTTATCGCCCAAGCCCGGGCGATCCTAGAATCTCGGCGGGCGGCTCGTAATCCGAAAATCCGCGAGCCGCAACAGAACCGCAGAGCATGGCTGAAGAAAGCGACCTCGAGAAATCCGAAGCAGCCTCTCCCAGGCGCCTGGAAAAGGCGCGCGAGGAGGGGCAGATTGCGCGTTCCCGGGAACTGGGCACGTTCATGATGCTGGCCGCCGGTGTGGGCATGATCTGGGCCGGCGGCGGATCTTTGTATCAGGGCCTGAGCGGCGTGTTGCACAACGGCCTGGCGTTCGATCAGCGCATTGTGACGGACCCCGGCGTGATGGTTGAACAGGCGGTGATCGGCTTTGGCCACGTCTTGATGACGCTGCTGCCGGTGTTTGGCGTGCTGATGGTGGTGGCCGTGCTGTCCAGCGTGTTGCTGGGCGGCATCGTGATCTCCGGCAAGCCCCTGCAGGCCAATTTTTCAAAGCTGAGTCTGTTTGCCGGCCTGAAGCGGATGTTCTCCTCGCAGACGGTGGTGGAACTGATCAAGGCGCTGGCCAAGGCCCTGCTGGTGGGCGGCGTGGCCGTCTGGGTCATCTGGCGCTATCACGACGAGATGATGGGCCTGATGCACGTGGCGCCGTCCGCGGCGCTGATCAAGGCGCTGTCGCTGGTGGCGCTGTGCTGCGTCTTCATCGTGGCGTCCCTGCTGGTGATTGTGCTGTTGGATGTGCCCTGGCAGATCTGGAGCCATTTGAAGAAGCTGCGCATGTCCAAGGAAGACGTGCGCCAGGAACACAAGGAAAGCGAAGGCGATCCGCACGTGAAGGCGCGCATCCGCCAGCAGCAGCGCCAGGCCGCGCGCCGCCGCATGATGTCGGAAGTGCCGAATGCGGACGTCGTGGTGACCAACCCGACGCACTACGCGGTGGCGTTGAAGTATGACGAAGACAAGAGCAGCGCCCCGCGCGTGATCGCCAAGGGCACGGGCCTGATCGCGGCGAAGATCCGCGAACTGGCTGCCGAGAACCGCATTCCCACATTGGAAGCGCCGCCCCTGGCGCGCGCATTGCATCAACACGTCGAGCTGGGGCAAGAAATCCCGGCCGAGCTATATACCGCGGTGGCGGAAGTGCTGGCGTGGGTCTTCCAGCTGCGTTCGTGGCGTTCAGGATGGGGGGCCGAGCCGTCGGTCCCGACCAAACTGGCCGTGCCCGCGGCGCTGGACCCGCAGGCATCAACCGCAGCACAAGGAGTTTAAGGAATGAGCGCTTTGCTCACCATGTTGAAGAGTAGCGGGGCCGGCCATGCGCGGCTTCTGGCAGGGCCGATCCTGATCGTGATGGTGCTGGGCATGATGGTGCTGCCCCTGCCCACGTTCCTGCTGGACCTGCTGTTCACCTTCAACATTGCGCTGTCCGTGATGATCCTGCTGGTGGCCATGTTCACGCGCAAGCCGCTGGACTTCGCCGCCTTTCCGGCCGTGCTGCTGTTCGCGACCTTGCTGCGCCTGTCGTTGAACGTGGCGTCCACGCGGGTCGTGCTGCTGAACGGCCACACCGGCCCCGACGCGGCGGGCAAGGTGATCGAGGCGTTCGGCCACTTCCTGGTGGGCGGCAACTTCGCGGTCGGGATCATCGTGTTCGTGATCCTGACCATCATCAACTTCATCGTGATCACCAAGGGTGCGGGTCGTATCGCCGAAGTGGGCGCGCGTTTCACCCTGGACGCGATGCCCGGCAAGCAGATGGCGATCGACGCCGACCTGAACGCCGGCCTGATCGGCGAAGACGAAGCGCGCAAGCGCCGCGCCGAAGTCTCGCAGGAATCGGACTTCTTCGGCTCGATGGACGGCGCCAGCAAGTTCGTGCGCGGCGATGCCATCGCCGGCCTGTTGATCATGGTGATCAACGTGATTGGAGGCCTGATCGTGGGCGTGGCCCAGCACGATATGTCGATGGCCGAGTCGGGCCGCGTCTACACGCTGCTGACCATCGGCGACGGCCTGGTTGCGCAAATCCCGGCGCTGGTGATCTCGACGGCCGCCGGCGTGGTGGTGTCGCGCGTGTCCACCGACCAGGACGTTGGCCAGCAGATCATGAGCCAGCTGTTCTCGAACCCGGCCGTGCTGTTCCTGACGGCGGGCATCATCGGCATCATGGGCCTGATTCCCAACATGCCGCACGTGGCTTTCCTGACGCTGGCCGGTGCGCTGGGCTGGGGCGGCTGGATGCTGCACAAGCGCCGCCTGGCCGCCGCGCAAGCCGCCGAAGAGGTGCCGCCGCAAGCGATCACGCAGGCGCAGGCCGCCGCCGCCGAGGCCAGTTGGGACGACGTGTCCATGGTGGATCAGTTGGGGCTGGAAGTGGGCTACCGGCTGATTCCGCTGGTGGACCACGCCCAGAACGGCGAACTGCTGCACCGCATTCGCAGCCTGCGCAAGAAGTTCGCGCAGGACGTGGGCTTCCTGCCGCCGGTGGTGCACATTCGCGACAACCTGGAACTGAAGCCGAACGATTACCGCATCCTGCTGTCGGGTGTTGAAGTGGGGCAGGGCGTGGCGATGCCGGGCCAATGGCTGGCCATTGACCCGGGCGGCGTCACGGTACAGATCAAGGGCACGCCCACCACCGACCCCGCATTCGGCTTGCCCGCGCTGTGGATCGATGGGGGCTTGCGCGATCAGGCCCAAGTGGCGGGCTATACGGTGGTGGACGCGGGCACGGTGGTGGCCACGCACTTGAACCATCTGATGCACCGCCACGGTTCGAACCTGTTGGGCCGCCAGGAAGTGCAGCAGTTGCTGGACCGCATTGGCCGCGACGCGCCCAAGCTGGTGGAAGACCTGGTGCCCAAGACGCTGTCGCTGACCGCTTTGCAGAAGGTGCTGCAAGGCCTGCTGTCGGAAGAAGTGCCGATCCGCGACATGCGCACCATTATCGATACGCTGTCCGAGCACGGCCCGCGCCTGGCGGCGCAGGCGGCGGGCACCGGCGGTCAGCCCGACATCAACGAGCTGATCATGCTGGTCCGCCGTTCGCTGGGCCGGGCTATCACGCAGCAATGGTTCCCGGGCGAGGGCGAACTGCGGGTGATTGGGCTGGACGTCAAGCTGGAGCGGGTGCTGTCACAGGCGATGACCACCAGTGGCGGCCTGGAGCCGGGTCTGGCCGATACCTTGCTGCGCGAAACGCAAGCCGCCGTCGAACGCCAGGAATCGCAGGGCAATGCGCCGGTGCTGCTGGTGTCGCCGATCTTGCGCGCGCCGCTGTCGCGCTTCTTGCGACACCATCTGCCGCAGTTGGGCGTGTTGTCGAATACGGAAATACCCGATGAGCGCATGGTCCGCGTGACCGCGCTGATCGGCGGGAGCAACGGGCAATGAAGATAAGCCGCTTTTTCGGGGCGAACAGCCGTGAAGTGATGCGCCAGGTGCGCCAGGTGCTGGGGCCGGATGCGTTGATCGTGTCGAACCGCAGCGTCGATGGCGGGGTGGAAGTGCTGGCCACGGTGGACGGCGCGTTCGAGGATGCGGCGTCGGAAGCGCCGCCGCGCGAGGCGTCGGGGTACGCTGCGCCGGCCGGGGAGGTGCGTCAACCCGCGCCCGCGCCCGCGCCCGCGGCCATGCCGCAGCCGATGCCGTCGGCCATGCCGCAGCCCACGCATGCCGCCATGCCGCCGCCGAGGCCGCAGACCGGCTACTCGACGCCGTCGCCTGCGCAGGCGCCGATGCCGCAGACCAACTTCTCAACGCCGTCGCGCTCCATCGCTGCGTACCAGTCGGCCTTTGCCTCGTCCGCGATGCCGGAAATGGATGCGATGCCGGCGTCGAACGGCGTCGATGCACCTCAATCCGCCATACCCCATCCCACAGCGCTTGCGCCTGCGTCGCTACACCCGTCGCCCGCGCAGCAGGTGCCCATGCCGCATCCTGCCCCCGCGCCAGCTGCTGCCCCATCCATCGCCGTGCAGCCCGCTGTGCCGCTGACTGGCGCGGCGACCCGTGTCGAACTGCCAGCCTTGCCGCCCGCCCGGCCGGCGACGCCTGCGACGGCGCCCGGCTATGTGCCGGCTGCGTCCGCACCTGCGACGGCGCCCGGCTATGTGCCTGCTGCGTCCACGCCTGCCGCGGCGCCTGCCTATGTGCCGCGTGCGTCCGCAACGGCGGCGACGCCCGCCTACGCGCCCGCGGCCGCGCCGTCGATGGCCCGGATGCCCGACGCGCCCTTGCGCCAGGCGCCACCCATGGCGCCACCGTCGCTGCCGGCAAACACCACGACCGGTTTGGAGGACGCCATCAGCGCCTTGCGTGGCGCGCTGGAAACTCGCATGGATGGCCTGTTGTGGGGCGGCCGGCAGGGCGCGGGCCGCGAGCCCGCCGCCGCCGCGCTGTTCCGCAGTCTGCTTGACGCCGGTTTCAGCACGAAGCTGGTGCGCACGCTGGTCGACCGCCTGCCGCAAGGCCTGTCGGCCGACGCCGCCCAAGCCTGGGCACGCAATGAGCTGGTCACGCACCTGCCCGTGGTCGCTTCCGAAGACGAATTCCTGGTCGGCGGCGTCTATGCCCTGGTCGGCCCCACCGGCGTGGGCAAGACCACCACCCTGGCCAAGCTTGCCGCCCGTTGCGTGGCGCGCGAAGGCCGTGAACAGGTTGCAATGCTGACGACCGACTTGTTCCGGATCGGCGCGCTTGAACAGTTGCAGATCTACGGCCGCCTGATGGGCGTGCCCGCGCATTCGGTGCGCGACGCGGGCGAGCTGCGCCGCATTCTTGCCGAGCTCGGCAACCGCAAGATCGTGCTGATCGACACCACCGGCATCAGCCAGCGCGACCGCCTGGTGGCGGAACAGGCCACGATGCTGTGCAACGCGGGCAAGCCGGTGCGCCGGCTGCTGGTGCTGAATGCCGCCAGCCAGGGCGATACCCTGGATGAAGTGGCGCACGCCTACCGCAATGGGGTGGGCGAGGACGTGGCCGGTTGCATCATCACCAAGCTGGACGAAGCCACGCGCCTGGGCGCGGCGCTGGACACGGCGATCCGCCATCGCTTGCCGATTCACTATATGTCGGTGGGCCAGAAGGTGCCTGAACACATGGACCTGGCGCGCGCCGACGTACTGATCGACCGCGCCTTCCAGATGGTTCAACGCGCGCGTGCCTTGTATACGCCCAGCGAAGCGGATCTGGCATCCCTGATGCCGGCCGCGCGCGAGGCGGACGCGGTTGACCCCGCGCGCCGCAGGCAATTGCTGGCGTCGGCGATCCTGCGTCCGCAGGGTGGCTCCGCATCGGTGGCGGCGGCGCAAAACCTGGATGACACGATCGGCTTGCTGGATAGCGACCCGGCTTGTGTGCAGGCGCGTGCGTCCTGGCGTGAATATGTGGGCGATGGCGCGGGCGCCAGCCTGGCGGCATTGGCTGACGAGCCCTTGGCGATGGTGCGGCGTGAATTCTCATCCGTCTGCAACCGGCACCTGTTGGCCATGCACGGCAAGACCAGCATGAAAGGCGAGGCCTTGCCGGGTGGCGTCTTGATGGGGTCCTTGTTGATGAGCGATCGCGGCGTAGCCTTGGCGGCGCCGGCGCAGCAGTTGGCGCTGGCTCACGGCATGCTGACGTCGTTCGCGCCCGCGGCGCCCGGCCTGGCGGATGCCGGCCCGGCGTTGGAGGCGCGCGTGCGCTGGTTGGGCGAACAGTTACCGCGCCTGCCGCTGGTGCATCTGCTGGAAGCCGGCACGTCGGCGTTGTGGCAGTCGCTAAGCGAGCAGGGCGCGTCATGGGTGGCGCGCTGTCCGGGCGGCATGCGCGTGGTGCAGGACGAATGCCCAACCAATTTGAATGCCGTCGGCAAGAGCGTGGGCTACTTGCCGGTGGGCCAGCCGGGGGATATGCCAGGGTTGGTCAGCGAGCAGGACGGCAAGCCCGTGCCGCTGGCGCTGTGGGCGTCGGGAACGGAGATCGCGTTGCCGGGCCGGGGCGAGAATGCGGCGTTCCGCCTGGTGTGCGCGCGGTTGATCGACACGGCAAGCGGGGAAGTGGCGGGCCAGTTGTTTGGCGTGACGAACCTGTCGGCGTCTCAAGCCGACGCGGCGACGGTGGCGCGGTGGCTGGTGTTGCAGGACGAAGCCAAGGCCGGTTTCCGTTATATGGCGAGCGCCTGGCAGGCATTGCCGGCGGTTGATGGTTCGCATACGTTGGCCAGGCAGTCGCTGATGGCGGGCCAACTGGGCGCCGCGTGCTGGCAGATGGCGCATTCCGCGTCTGCCGAGGTGGCGCGGGGGCCGTTGTCGGGAATTATGGGGTCAGAGAGAAAGCTATCGGGGAAGTTGCTGCCGGTGGCGATATTGAAGATGTTCGCGATGTTGGAGATGGCGGCGGGGTGATGTAGCCATCCGGCGGGGTCTGGATTTTGGGTGGCGGCTGATGGGTTTCGCGCGTTGTGCGCTGATGCTTTTTTGGCGGGCGTGCCGCGCTCCACCCATCCTACGGATGTGCGGTGGTGCTTGTAGGATGGGTGCAGCGCGTGGGGGTCGTGGCAAGATCGCTGGGGCTGCATCGCGCGGAACCCATCTTGCGGTGAGGCCGTGCATATCCAGCCGCTGCTGATGGGTTTCGCGCGTTGGGCGCTGGTGCTTTTTTGGTGGGCGTGCCGCGCTCCACCCATCCTACGGACCTATTTCGTGCGGAATTATCCGGCGACGATGGGTTTGCGGCTGGGGGCGCCTCGGGCGCCGCGGCCGTAGGCGTCGTACGTGACGTTGCCCTTGGCGCCGTTGATGTCGCGCAGCGCGTCCAGCGATTGCTGGGTGTAGCGCAGGTGGACGTCGATCAGGGCGCCGTTGCGCATATTGATTTCATTGGCCGACGCCGACTTGCTCAGCAGCGCTTGCCAGACCCCTGACAACTGCGGGTGCAGCACCGCGGCCTGCTCGGTGCCGGTGTGGCCGGCGGGCAGGCCGATTTCGGCCAGCAGGCCGTCGCGCGTGTCGCTCAGATCCACCAATTGCTGCGCCACCCGGCCCTTGCGTTCCGTGATGGTCTGCAGCGCGCCCACATTGCCCGGCCCGACCAACACCTCGGTCTCTTCTTCCAGAATCGCCGAAAACTCGGTAATCAGGGCGTCTTCCTGACGCATGCAGGACTGGAGGGCGTCGACGGGGTTCATGGTCATGCTTCTGATCAGGCGTTGAACAAGGATTACTTCAACAGATCGCGCGCGCTGGCGATCAGGCTGTCGGCAATGCGGCCGGTGTCGATCTTCAATTGGCCAGAGGCAATCGCGGCGCGAATGGCGGCCACGCGCTCGACGTTGATGTCGTTCGAGCCGTCTTGCAGGGCCAGCATCTTGCGCGACGCCGAGCTCAACGCCACTTGCGAGCTGCTTGAGCCCGTGGCGTTGCTGGCGCCGTAGGCCTGCGCAACCGCGGAATCCGGGCGCTGGCTGACGGCGTCGGCCGAAATGGGCCGGTTGGAGGTCGAATTGATTTTCAAGGTTTTCTCCGCAGGGCGTTCTGGGTCGGTTTGCGACGGATCCGCCTACTTATGTCTGAGTAACGACAGGGGCGGATGGAACTTTAGGGCAGCTTGCCCGCCGCCGCAACGCGATTTGTAACAGAGCCTACAGTTGTATTTCCACCAAGCCCGCGTTGCGCACCACACCGCTGACCACCTGGCCGTTCGCGGTGCGGACCTGCACCCGGGCGCCCGGCGCGGCATTATCCAGCGCCTCGCCCTCGCTGCTGACCACAAACCCCTTGCCGCGGGCGTTGATCCGCACATTGGAGCCGCGCAGCACCGTTTGCGCATTGCGCAAGGATGAACTTCTTACCGGCTGGCCAGCGTTGATACGGTAGGCGGCCGTCATGCCCTCAACCATGTGCGGATCCGTGATGGCGCCGGGCGGCAGCGACACCAGATCGCCATCGCGGGGGGACAGGTCAGCCGGCGTGATCGCCTGGCCGGCCGCGATCAAGCGCGACGCGACGTAATAGTACCCGGACACGCTGACCGTGGCCTGCACATAGGTCGTCCAGGGTCGGGGCGCGTTGCACCGCACGCCCACCGTCATCCGCGACCGCAGTCGCACGCCCGACGGCATGAACGGGGTCATGGCGTCGCAGGGCGTCAAGTGTTCCACGCGCGGCGCGTCGACGGTCACGGCGGGTTGGCCGGGCAGGCCGGCCAACTGATCCAGCAGATAGTCTTGCGCCACGGTCGCGACCGCCGAGGGCGGCTGGCTGACGGCGCTTTGGGCCAGCGCCGCCCCGGAACCAGTCAGCGCCAGAACGATCAGGCCGCTTGTGCGCGCGAGGAGGAGTCGTGCGGAGATTTTCATGATGACTGAATTGTAGGAGTCCGCCGCGCTTGGCAATACGTGAATTGGATGAGAAATGGCAGGTTATTTGGCTGATTGTGTTACGCCGCCGGCCCCTATGATTCCGTCATCCAATGGGATACCGGTGTGTTCGGCGTCCCGTGCTTTATCCGTATTGCAACGCATGAAGGCGCCACGATGCTAGACAGGCTTAACGAAGATTTCCGGTTCTACCAGCAGGCTTTGGCGTTGCGCGCGCAGCGCCAGGAAGTGCTGTCGTCGAACATCGCCAACGCCGACACGCCGAACTACAAGGCGCGCGACTTTGATTTCAAGACCGCGATGCAGAACGCCCTGGAAGATTCCAAGCGCCTGGCCGACACCTCGTTGACGCTGACCTCGGCGCGCCACATTCCCGCCAAGGCCGTCTCGCAAGGTCCGACCGACCTGCTGTACCGCCTGCCGTACCAGCCCAGCATGGACGGCAACACGGTGGACATGGATATCGAGCGCGTGCAGTTCGCCGACAACACCTTGCACTACCAGAGCACGATGCAGTTGATCTCCGGCCGCATCCGGTCGCTGCAGACCGCTATTCAGGATTGATCCTTAAAGGGAGCAACAGGCCATGTCCTTGTTGAGCATTTTCGATATCGCCGGTTCCGCGCTCAGCGCGCAGTCGCAACGCATGAACGTGTCGGCCAGCAATATGGCCAACGCCGACAGCGTCGTCGGCCCCGACGGCCAGCCGTACCGCGCCCGCCAGGTCGTGTTCCAGGTCAACCCGGCTCCGGGGCAGGCCTTGGGGCAGGAGATCGGCGGCGTGCGGGTGGCCGGCGTCATCCAGGACCCGTCGCCCTTGAAGCAGGTCTATGACCCCAAGCATCCGTTGGCGGACGCCCAGGGTTACATCAGCATGCCCAACGTCGATCCGGTGGCCGAAACGGTCAACATGATCGCGGCGTCGCGGTCCTATCAGGCAAACGTCGAGGTGCTGAACACCGCCAAGTCGTTGATGCAGAAGACCTTGACCATTGGTCAATCCTAAACCCTGACTGAGCGAATCCATGACCACCGTCAATCAAAATACCAGCGCCACCGGCCTGGCCTTGGCCCAAACGGGTTCCACCAGCAACATCACGGCGCAGGGGCTGCAAGATCAGTTTCTGAGACTGCTCACGACACAGTTGCAAAACCAGGATCCCCTGAACCCGATGGAAAACGCCGAGCTCACCTCGCAGATGGCGCAGATCGCGACGGTGGAAGGCGTCAACAACCTGAAGAACACGATGTTGGCCATCAGCGGCCAGATCGACGTGTCGCAGTCGATGAATGCCGTGTCGATGATCGGCAAGGGCGTGCTCATCCCCGGCAACAAGATCAAGGTCGGTGTCGACGGCGACAACGCCGCCGAGCGCGTGATCACCCCTTATGGCCTGGACTTGCAAGGCGACGCGCAGAAGGTGCAGGTACGCATCGCCGACGCCAACGGCGCCATTGTGCGCACCATTGAAATGGGCGAGCAGAAGACCGGCGTGTACACGCTGGACTGGGATGGCAAGAACGACGGCGGCGTGGTGCTGGAGCCGGGCGCGTACACCGCGTCCGTTCTGGCCACCGACGGTGACGGCAAGAAGGTCAACGCGGAAGTGTTGAGCTACGGCCAGGTCAAGAGCGTGGCGTATTCGACCGACGGCTTGCGTCTGGACATGGGCCTGGACGGCCAGGCCAGCATGCTGGATGTGCGTAAGGTAATCGGCGGCGCCTGAATCGGGCGGACATGAAACGGTGCCGGCGCACGAGCGGCGGCTTTCCTAGATAAAGATCAGCGAGAGAAAACATGGGCTTCGGACAAGGATTGAGCGGCTTGAATGCCGCTGCGCAGAACCTGGACGTCATCGGCAACAACATCGCCAACTCCGGCACTGTCGGTTTCAAATCGGCCACCGCGTCGTTCGCGGACGTCTACGCCAGCTCGCGCGTGGGCCTGGGCGTGAAAGTGGCTGCCATCAACCAGCGCTTCACGGTGGGTACCGTGCAGGGCGGCGGCGGTGAGTACGACATTGCCATCGACGGCGCCAAGGGCATGTTCCGCCTGACCGACCAGAGCGGCGCGGTCATGTATTCGCGCAACGGTGAATTCCTGGTCGACAAGAACAGCTACATCGTCAACGCCCAGGGCTACCGCCTGACGGGCTATCCGGCCGGCGCGATCGGCGCGAACCCGGTTGAACTGCAAGTGCCGACCGCCAACGTGGCCCCGCAAGCCACCGCCACCGGCACCACCGTGGCCAACCTGAACGCCAACGCCAAAGTGGTGTATCTGACCGATACGGTGACGTCGCCCGCGGTCAACGGCACGGTGACGCTGGGCGGCACGCCCTACGAGTTCACGCGTGACGCCGGCGGCGCCCTGGTCTGGGACGCGGCCATTCCGCCCGCCGGCACGTACGGCACCGCGCCGAACGAGGTCACCATCGACGGCGCGGGCGCCATCACGGCGGGCGACATCAGCCAGATTCCGGGCTACGTCAACTACACCGCCGAGGTCACGGAAATCGGCCGTCCCTTCGACCCCACCATTTCCGCCAGCTACACCAACGCGTCGCCCATGACGGTGTACGACTCCCTGGGCAACTCGCACCAGGTGATGCAGTACTTCGTGAAGCGTCCGGCCGACGTCGCGGGCAACAGCGTCTACGACGTCTACTACACGATGGACGGCCAGGCCATGTCGCCCACCACCGAGGCGGCGGGCGTCTGGGGCAACCCCCAGCAGTTCACGTTCAACAAGGCTGGCGCGATGACCAGCGCCCCGGTCGTGACGCTGAGCTTTGCCGCGCCGGGCGGCGCCGTCACGCCGGCCGACCCGCTCAGCATTGCCATGAACTACACCGGCACCACGCAGTACGGCAGCGACTACAAGCTGGTGGCCAAGCCCGACGGCTATACGTCCGGTGAATTCAGCGGCATCAACATCGGCGCCGACGGCAGCCTGGTGGCCGCCTACACCAACGGCGAAACGCAAGTCGTCGGCAACATCGTGCTGGCTGACTTCTCCAACCTGCAAGGCTTGCAGCCCATCGGCAACAACGCCTGGTCCGAAACGGCAGCCTCCGGCCAGCCGATCCTGGGCCAGCCCGGCACCAACGGCATGTCCCGCGTGGTCGGCCAGGCGACGGAAGCGTCCAACGTCGACATGAGCAAGGAACTGGTCAACATGATCATTGCCCAGCGCACGTACCAGGCCAACTCGCAGACCATCAAGACCCAGGACGAAATCATGCAAGTCCTGATGAACCTGAAGTAAAGCTGGCTCGCGACGACACCGACGGAATAGGCAATGGACAGAATCATCTACACCGCCATGAATGGCGCAGCGCGTATCACTGAGCATCAGGCCGCGCTCTCCAACAACATGGCCAACGTGAACACGACGGGCTTTCGCGAGCAGATCGCGCTGTACCGCTCGGTTCCGATGGCGGACGGGGTGAGTCTGCCGACGCGCGTTTCGACGGTGGCGTCCACGCCCGGCAACAGCTTCCAGATGGGCACGATGCAGACCACGGGCCGCGACATGGACGTGGCGCTGGCCAGCGAGAACGGCTGGATTGCCGTGCAGACGCCGCAAGGCGAGGCCTACACGCGCAACGGCAGCCTGCAAGTGGGCATCAACGGCCTGTTGCAGACGTCCTTGGGTCAGCCGGTGCTGTCGGATCAGGGCGGCCCGATCGATGTGCCCGACCAGGCCGCGCTGAGCATCACGTCGGACGGCACCATCACCGCCATCGGCGCGGGCGACGGCCCCAACAACATCCTGAACCTGGGTCGCCTGAAGCTGGCCAACCCTGACAACACGCAGCTGGTGCATGGTGACGACGGCGTGTTCCGCCGCGCGCCGATCAACGGCCAGCCGGCCCCGCCGCTGCCCGCCGATCCCGGCCTGCGCCTGTTGTCGGGCGTGCTGGAAGGCAGCAACACCAATCCGATGAAGGCGATGGTGGGCATGATTGAAAACGCCCGCCGCTTCGAGCAGCAGATGCAGGTAATCCAGCAGTCTGACCGCAACGCCGAACGCGCCAACGGCATTCTGTCCGTCAGCTGATTCGACCGCTGATTCAAACATTTATCGCGCGCGGCCGGGCCGCGCCACTAGGAGTACTTCACCATGATGCGTTCGCTGTGGATTGCCAAGACGGGCCTGGAAGGGCAACAGATGTCCATGGACGTCATCTCCAACAACTTGGCCAACGTCTCCACCAACGGCTTCAAGCGCGGTCGCGCCGTGTTTCAGGACCTGATGTACCAGACGCTGCGCCAACCCGGCGCCCAGGTGGGTGACGCCACGCAACTGCCGTCCGGCCTGCAATTGGGCACGGGCGCGCGCGTGGCCGCCACCGAACGCATCCACACGGACGGCAACCTGAACAACACCGGCGGCGAAATGGATATCGCCATCAACGGCCGGGGTTTCCTGCAAGTGGAACTGCCCGACGGCACCCAGGGCTACACCCGTGACGGCGCGCTGCAACGCGACCAGAACGGCCAGTTGACCACGGTGTCCGGTTATGTGATCCAGCCGCCGATGAACGTGCCTGACAACGCCTTGTCCATCTCCATCGGCAAGGACGGCATCGTCTCGGTGACGCAGCCTGGCGCCGCCGGCGTGAACGTGCAGATCGGCCAGTTGCAGATCGCCACCTTCATCAACCCCACCGGCCTGCAAAGTATTGGCGAAAACCTGTATCTGGAAACGGATGCTTCGGGCCCCGCCAACCTGCTGCAGCCGGGCGTGGACGGCGCGGGTTCGATCATGCAGAACTACGTGGAAACCTCGAACGTGAACGTGGCTGAAGAACTGGTCAACATGATCACGACGCAGCGCGCGTACGAAATGAACAGCAAGGCCGTCAAGACCTCTGACGAGATGCTGGCCCGCCTGTCCCAACTGTGATGCCCATGTCTGTCCTGCGTCTGGTATTCAGTGCGGCGCTGGCTATGCTGGCGGCCGGTTGCGCCATGATTCCGCCCGAGCCCATCGTGACCGGGCCGACGACCGCCGCGCCGCCGCCGCCGCCCATGCCCATGGCACAGCCCACGGGCTCGATCTACCAGCCCACCACCTACGGCAACTACCCGTTGTTCGAAGACCGCCGGCCGCGCAATGTGGGCGACATCGTCACCATTGTGCTGAACGAGCGCACCAATGCGTCCAAGAACGTGGCCACCAACACCAACCGCACCGGCTCGGCCACGCTGGGCATCGCGGCGGCGCCGTCGTTCATGAGCAGTTGGGCCAACGCCAACCTGAATACCGAAGCGAATGGCGGCAACGTCTCGCAGGGCAAGGGCGACAGCACCGCCAACAATGCCTTTACCGGCACCATCACGACCACCGTCGTGGGCGTGATGTCGAACGGCAATTTGCAGGTGGCTGGCGAGAAGCAGATTGCAATCAACCGGGGCAGCGAGTACGTACGCTTTGCCGGTGTGGTGGATCCGCGTTCCATTACCGGCACGAATACCGTGTCGTCCACGCAAGTGGCCGACGCTCGCATTGAATACCGCAGCAAGGGCGTCATGGATGAAGTTCAGACCATGGGCTGGCTGCAACGCTTCTTCCTGCTTGCTTCGCCGTTCTGATCATGACAAAACCCACTCCGATATCCGCCGTGCTGTCCTTGTTCGCTCGCGTGTGCGTGGCGGTGGGGCTGCTTGCCGGCGCCGGTGCGGCGCAGGCCGAACGGCTCAAGGATCTGGCTTCGATCCAGGGCGTGCGGGGCAACCAGCTGATCGGCTACGGCCTGGTCGTGGGCCTGGACGGCAGCGGTGACCAGGTGCGCCAGACGCCCTTTACCCAGCAAAGCCTGACCAACATGCTGTCGCAACTGGGCATCACGGTGCCCGCCGGCAGCAACATGCAATTGAAGAACGTGGCCGCCGTCATGGTCACCACCACCATGCCGGCGTTTGCCCGGCCCGGCCAGACGCTGGACGTGGTGGTGTCGTCCATGGGTAACGCCAAGAGCCTGCGCGGCGGCACCTTGCTGATGACGCCGCTGAAGGGCGCCGACAGCCAGGTCTACGCTATCGCCCAGGGCAACATCCTGGTGGGCGGCGCGGGCGCGTCGGCCGGCGGCTCCAGCGTGCAGATCAACCAATTGAATGGCGGGCGCATCAGCTCGGGCGCCATCGTCGAGCGCGGCGTGCCCACCACGTTCTCGCGCGACGGCTACATCCACGTCGAACTGAACAACACCGACTTCGGCACGGCCCAGAATGTGGCGGTGGCCTTGAACCGCAAGTTCGGCCAAGGCACGGCCACCGCGCTGGACGGCCGCGTGGTGCAGGTGCGCACACCCATGGAGCAGGCTTCGCAGGCGCGCTTCCTGTCGCAGGTGGAAGACCTGCAGGTCACGCGCGCGCCCACGGTCGCCAAGGTCATCATCAACGCCCGTACCGGCTCGGTCGTCATGAACCGCACGGTCATGATCGAAGAGGCCGCGGTGGCGCACGGCAACCTGTCGGTCATCATCAACCGCCAGAACCAGGTGTCGCAGCCGGACACGCCTTTCACGGAAGGGCAGACGGTGGTGGTGCCCAACACGCAGATCGAAGTGCGGCAGGACAATGGTTCGTTGCAGCGCGTGAGCACCAGCGCCAACCTGGCTGACGTGGTCAAGGGCTTGAACGCCCTGGGCGCCACGCCGCAAGACCTGCTGGCCATCCTGCAGGCCATGAAGTCCGCGGGCGCCTTGCGCGCCGAACTGGAAATCATCTGACGGCCATGGCAATTACTCAAGACGCGGCGCGCGGCGCCACCCGCCAGGATTCGGTGTTCGACATGGGCCGCTTGTCGGACCTGAAGCGCGACGTCAAGAAAGATCCCGAAGGCACCGAGCAGCAGCGCCAGGTGGCCAAGCAGTTCGAAGCCCTGTTCCTGCAGATGATGGTCAAGCGCATGCGCGAAGCCACGCCCAAGGAAGGGCTGTTCGATTCGCAACAGACGCAGATGCTGCAGTCCATGGCCGATGAGCAACTGGCGCTGCACCTGGCGTCGCCCGGCATCGGACTGACCCAGTCCATCCTGGCGCAGATGCAGCAGGGCAAGCCGGCCGATATGTCCGACGATGCCGTGCGTGCCATCGCGCAGGGCGGTGACCTGGATTTCCGCACGGGCGGCTCGCGCGAAGTGTCTGCGCTGCTGAACGTGATGCGCAACAACCGCGCCAGCGACCGCGCATTGGCGGCAGCCGAGGGCGCGCCCGAGCATGTGGTCGACTTCGTGTCGAAGATGTCGCGCGCGGCCAACCTGGCGTCGCAGCAAAGCGGGGTGCCCGCTCGCCTGATCATGGGCCAGGCGGCCCTGGAATCGGGTTGGGGCCAGCGCGAAATCAAGCATCCGGACGGCAGCACCAGCTACAACCTGTTCGGCATCAAGGCGGGCGGCAGTTGGAAGGGCCAGGTCGTCAATGTGCTGACCACTGAATACGAGGGCGGTGTCGCCAAAAAGGTGACGCAACCTTTCCGCGCCTATTCCTCTTACGAAGAATCGTTCTCGGACTATGCCCGCCTGATCGGCAACAGTCCGCGTTACGAAGCCGTGACGCAGGCGCGTAACGAAATCGACGCGGCGCGCAAGATC
This sequence comes from Achromobacter spanius, assembly GCF_003994415.1. Taxonomy (NCBI): domain Bacteria; kingdom Pseudomonadati; phylum Pseudomonadota; class Betaproteobacteria; order Burkholderiales; family Alcaligenaceae; genus Achromobacter; species Achromobacter spanius. The sequence goes on from NZ_CP034689.1 coordinate 2,734,113, forward strand.
CAGGACGCGGGCTACGCGACCGACCCGCGCTATGCGCAAAAACTGATCGGCATCATGGGCCAGTTACGTGGGGCAGCCTCTGACGTGGAAATTTCGCGCCAGATGTTGGAAGGACTCTAAATTTGGACGATCTCCTGCCGTTATTGGAGTATCCAGAGATATCACCTGCGGTTACACACGGGGCATTGTTAGCATGAACTTGTACAAAACAGCGCTGAGCGGGCTGAACGCCGCCCAGGCAGGCTTGTCAACCACCACTCACAACATCAACAATGCCACCACGGTTGGCTACAACCGTCAGCGCGTGCTGACGTCGACCGCCGGCGCCCAAGCCACCAGCAACGGTTACATTGGCCGCGGCGTGCAGGTCGATACCGTCGAACGCAGCTACGACAGCTTCCTGTACAAGCAGTTGGTGGGCTCGACCGGCAGCGGCGCGCAGTTGCAGACGCAGTATGCGCAGGTGTCGCAGATCAATAATCTGTTTGCCGATCGCACCGTGGGTATTGCCCCGGGCCTGACTGATTTCTTCACCAGCATGAACACGGTCGCCAGCAAGCCGGCTGACCCGGCGGCGCGCGCCGACCTCTTGGGCAAAGCCAATAGCCTGGCCACGCAGATCCGTTCGGCCTACACCGAAATGCAGAATCAGCGTGAAGGTCTGAACACCCAGATCACCACGACGGTTGAACAGGTCAACAGCTACCTGAGCCGTATCGACGATCTGAACACGCAGATTTCGCTGGCGGCCGGCAAGGCCAATGGCAGCCCCCCCAACGACCTGCTCGACCAGCGTGACCAGGCCGTGCTGGAACTGAACCAGCTCATCGGCATCACGACCTATCCGCAGGGCGACAAGATCAACGTGTCGCTGACCAAGGGCGGCCAGTCGCTGCTGTCGGGCTCCACCTTGTATCCCTTGCAGGCCGTGGCGTCGACCAAGGACGCCAGCCGCACGGTCATCGCCTACACCTTGCCCGCCGGAGCGGGCAAGACGGTGGCGGTGGAAATGGACGACAGCGAAATCACCGGCGGCACGCTGGGCGGGCTGTTGCAATTCCGCTCGTCGTCGCTGGACTTGATGCAGAACCAACTGGGCCAGATGGCCGTCGGCCTGGCCTTGTCGTTCAACGAACAGCACACCCAAGGCCTGGATCAGAACGGTAATCCGGGCACCGATTTCTTCAGCGTCAGTTCGCCCGAGGCCGTGCCGAACACCGCCAACAAGAGCAACGCGCAGATCACCGGCACGTTCACCACCCTGGGCAATGTCAACGCCAAGGACTACGAGATTTCGTTTGACGGCACCAACTACCAGGTGCTGCGCATGCCGGAAGGCGCGCGCGTCTATAACGGCCCCGCGACCGGCACGCCGCCCAACGCGACGCTGAACCTGGACGCCGAGATGGGCGTGACGCTGACGATCGACGCGCCGCCGCAGGCGGGCGACACGTGGTCGCTGTCGCCCACGCGCAATGCCGCGCGCGACATCAATGTGCTGATTACCGATCCGGAAAAAGTGGCCGCGGCCGACGCCGAGGGTGGCGACGCCAACGGCAAGAACGCGCTGAAATTGGCGCAACTGCAAAGCGCCAAGGTGCTGGGCCACGGCACGATGAGCACCACCGACATGTTCGCGCAGGTGGTGAACACGGTGGGCGTGCAAACCGCCCAGGTGAAGTCGGCCGCCACCGCGCAGGCCAACCTGATCAAACAGACCACCGCTGCCCAGCAGTCGGTGTCGGGCGTCAACCTGAACGAAGAATACGTCAGCCTTTCGTTGTATCAAGAGCAATACCAGGCCAGCGCCCGCATCATCGATGTGGCCAGCACCGTGTTCGACACGTTGCTGGGCCTGCGTGGTTAAGACGAAATTTCCATTGTGATGACTAAAAAGAAATCCGGAGCCGCACCATGCGCCTGAGCACCACGATGATGTATTCGAATGGCCTGAGCGGCATTCTGAATCAAGAGTCGGACATGAACCGCCTGGTCGAACAGGTAGGCAGCGGCCGCAAGTTCCTGACGCCGGCGGATGATCCGCTGTCTGCCTCGCTGTCTATCGGCGTGGCGCAGACCAAGAGCATGAACAGCACGTATGGCATGAACCGCGATGCGGCGACGACCAGCCTGGGCCAGGAAAGCAATGTGCTGGATTCGATCACGACCGCCTTGCAGGACGTGCGCACCCGCGTCATCCAGGCCGGTAACGGCACCTTTGCCGACAGCGACCGCCAAGCGCTGTCGACCGCGCTGAAAAGCGCCCGCGATGCCCTGCTGGGCCTGGCGAACAGCACGGACGGCAACGGCCAGTACCTGTTCTCGGGTTACCAGGGCGGTGTGGTTCCCTATTCGCAGGACGTCAACGGCAAGATCGTCTACAGCGGCGCCACCGGCGAACGCACGATGCAGGTGGACCAGTCGCGCCAGTTGTCCACGAGCGATCTGGGCAGCGATATTTTCAACCGCGCCAACCCGGGCTCGCAGGCGTATGTCAGCACCGCCGCCAACGCCAATATTGGCACCGCGCAGTTCAGCACGGTGTCGGTGACCCCCGGTTCGGCCAACATCGGCAAGAGCTTCCAGATCCAGTTTGAAGCGGATCCGGCCACGGGCAACATGGGCTACCGCGTCACGACGACGGACCCGAACGCCAACCCGCCGGTCCCGCCCGTCATCGCGCCCGCGCCGCCGGCCGCGCCCACGCAATACACGCCGGATTCGGCCATCGATTTCGGTGGCGTGTCGGTGGTGATCAAGGGCACGCCGGCCAACGGCGACGTGATCAACGTCGAAAGCGTGCAGTCGGCCGACGTGGACATGTTCAATACGTTGGACAGCCTGATCAAGGTGCTGGATTCGCCGATTGCCGGCGATGAAGTGGCACTGGCCAAGCTGAACAACGAGCTGGCGACCGCCAACAAGAAGCTGGCAAGCAATTACGACAACGTCTTGACGGTCTCGGCGTCGGTCGGCGCCCGCATGAACGAGCTGGAAGCGCTGGACGCAACCGGCACGGCAAAGGGCTTGAACTATTCCAAGACGCTGTCGGACTTGGAAGATTTGGACTACTACGCCGGCGCCAGCCAGCTTGCTCTGCGCCAGGTGGCGTTGCAAGCGGCTTCCGCCGCGTTCATGACGATTCAGGGATCCAGCCTGTTCAGCCGCCAATAAGCGGCGGGTTCCCAGGCCGCGCCCAGGCGCGGCGGTTCGCCATTCTCGGACGCTGCCGGTCAAGGACCGGGGCGTCCGTGGTTGCGTTCAGGGTAGGTTGTGTCGTTTCACTGTTTAACGCTCGGGTAATTCATGCTTGTCAATTTGAAAGTCCGCACCTGTATCGTTCTGGTGCTCTTGCTCTTCACGGGCGCCATGTTCCTGTCGAACGGGGTGGCGTGGATGGGGCTGAACTCCAGCAACGGAAAGCTGGAACAGGTCAATGACGCCTATTCCAATCAGGCGACGCAATTGAATCGCGCCTACATCGCGTTTCTGCGCGGCCGGCTGCTGTTGGCGAATTCGCTGATGGATATGCAGCAGGGAAAAACCGAGCAGGCCACGTCCCAGGCGCAGCGCGCCGACACCTTGATGCGGGAAGGCAACGAGCAGCTTGACGCGTTTCGCAAGGTGCCGCGCATGGCGGGTTCGGAAGCACTCGTTGAAAAGCTGGATACTGCATACCGTCAGTTTGACGACGTCTACAAGCGTCAGGCGGCCGCATTGGCCAACCTGTCCATCCAGGAATATCTGGACCTGAACGATGCCGGCGGTGCGGCCAACACCGCATTCCGTGAAGCCGTGTATGGCGTATTGCAGTTCGTGGATACGCGCACCAATGAACTCGTGGCGCAAGCCGAGAGCGACCATCGCATTTCGCGCACGGTGACGATTGCGTTGTTGGCAATCACCTTGCTGCTGGCGCTGGGCTGCTGGATTTTCATCAACCGCACCGTGCTGCGTCCGCTGCACCAGGCGGGAGACCATTTCGACAAGATCTCGGGCGGCGACTTCACCGGCCGTATCGACGTGCGCAGCACCAACGAGATTGGCCAGTTGTTTGCGGCCATCAAGCGCATGCAGGAAAGCCTGACGCGCACGGTGGCAACGGTGCGCCGTGGTGTGGACGAAATCAATGTGGGTGCGCGCGAGATTTCCGCGGGCAATACGGACCTGTCCAGCCGCACGGAACAGCAGGCGGCATCCCTTGAGGAAACCGCGGCATCCATGGAAGAGCTGGCGTCCACCGTGAAGCAGAACGCGGACAACGCGCGCCAGGCCAACCAGTTGGCGGCCAGCGCGTCGGACGTGGCCGAACGCGGCGGTTCGGCGGTGTCGGAAGTGGTCAGCACGATGCAGGGCATTTCGGCCAGCTCGCGCAAGATTTCGGAAATCGTGTCGGTCATCGACGGCATTGCGTTCCAGACCAACATCCTGGCGCTGAACGCGGCGGTAGAAGCGGCGCGTGCCGGTGAGCAGGGCAAGGGCTTTGCGGTGGTGGCGGGCGAAGTGCGCTCGCTGGCGCAGCGCAGCGCGCAGGCCGCCAAGGAAATCAAGGGTTTGATCGAAGACTCGGTCTCCAAGGTGGGCGCGGGCTCGCAGCAGGTGGAACGCGCTGGCGCGACCATGCAAGAGATCGTGGCCTCGGTGAAGCGCGTGACGGACATCATGGGCGAGATCTCGGCAGCGTCCGAAGAACAGTCCAGCGGTATTGATCAGGTCAACCGCGCCGTGTCGCAGATGGACGAAGTGACGCAGCAGAACGCGGCGCTGGTGGAAGAAGCGGCCGCTGCGGCCGGCTCCTTGCAGGAGCAGGCGCAGCGCCTGGCCGAAGCCGTGGCGGTGTTCAAGATCAATGCGGGCGAAGTGATTGAAGTGCCGGCGCAGCAACTCGCCAGCCAGCAGGCCGCGCCGCGGGTGTCGTCGCGCGTGTCTTCGCATGAGTCGTCCGGACAAGCGACGCCTCGCGCGCAGGCGCCGGCCGCACATCTGCCGCATTCGGCGCAGGCTGCGACAGCGCCGGCCGAGACGGCGACGCAAGATACGGACGAAGCACCGGCCGCGCCCAAGCCCGCGCCGCGCAAAACGCAGGTGGCGCGTCCCAAGCCAGCCGCTACGGCGGCCACCGTGGTGCGCCCGCTGCGTCGACCGGCCACGCGCGCGGACAGCGCCGCCACCCGTGCCGATGCGACGCCGGCCGCTTCGGCGGCCAGCCGCCGGGCCGCGCCCGCGGATGATGATTGGGAGTCCTTCTGACGAATCCCGCGTCAGTGTATTGAACAGGCAGTTGCTTAAAAACAGTACCCCCCCTTTACGGACTGGCGGCCATTGCGTGCCGCCGGGACGACTACCGGAACTATTGAAAAATGTTCAGCAATCTGAAGGTGCGTACGGGCTTGATGCTCGCTCAGTTGGCAATTGCCCTGGCCGCACTGGTTGCAATTGGTTTGGGCTGGAACAGCATGCGTGCCAGCGCGGTGACGATCAATACGCTTGACTCGTTGAGCGTGCAACAGAGCAACCTGATCAAGGATGCCTACACGCAGATGCTGCGCGCCACGATCCGCGCCGACATCGCCGCCGCACAGCGCGCGGCGGGTGACGCCAACGGCGCGGCCGACAATGCGCGCACGGTGCAGCAACTGATCGGCGACGCAAAGAAGAAGATGGATGCCTTCAAGGCCATTCCGAAAATGACGGAAACGGGCAAGGAGTCCGAAGGGCAACTGATCTCGTCGTTCAACGGTTTTTCGGATGCGCTGCAGTCGATGATGGCTGCGTTGGACAAGGGCGACGCCGCCACCTACCTGACCTTGAAGAACACCAAGGCAGGCGCCGCCAGCGGCGCCTTCTTTAAAGAGCTGACGGGCTTTGCCGACAACATCAGCACCTACAGCGAACACGAAGTGCAAGCCGCGCGCGCTCAGGCTTCGTTGATGACCTACGTATACCTGGGCCTGGCCGCGTTGATCGTGGCCGTATCCCTGGGCGCCTTCCTGTTCATGAACCGCGTCGTGCTGCGTCCCTTGCGCTCGGTCAGCGACAGCTTCGACAAGATCGCGGGCGGCGACCTGACCGTGCGCGTGGAGGCCACGTCAACGAACGAAATCGGTCACCTGATGGCCGCTGTGAAACGCATGCAGGAAAGCCTGACGCGCACGGTGGCCACGGTGCGCCGTGGTGTGGACGAGATCAATGTGGGCGCGCGCGAGATCTCGGCGGGCAACACGGACCTGTCCAGCCGCACGGAACAGCAGGCGGCATCCCTTGAGGAAACCGCGGCATCCATGGAAGAGCTGGCGTCCACCGTGAAGCAGAACGCGGACAACGCGCGCCAGGCCAACCAATTGGCGGCCAGTGCGTCGGACGTGGCCGAACGCGGCGGTTCGGCGGTGTCGGAAGTGGTCAACACCATGCACGATATTTCGGCCAGCTCGCGCAAGATTTCAGAAATCGTGTCGGTCATTGACGGCATTGCGTTCCAGACCAACATCCTGGCGCTGAACGCGGCGGTTGAAGCGGCGCGTGCCGGTGAGCAGGGCAAGGGTTTCGCGGTGGTGGCGGGCGAAGTGCGCTCGCTGGCGCAGCGCAGCGCGCAGGCCGCCAAGGAAATCAAGGGTTTGATCGAAGACTCGGTCTCCAAGGTGGGCGCGGGTTCGCAGCAGGTGGAACGCGCCGGCGCGACCATGCAAGAGATCGTGGCCTCGGTGAAGCGCGTGACGGACATCATGGGTGAGATCTCGGCGGCGTCGGACGAGCAGTCCAGCGGTATCGACCAGGTCAACCGCGCCGTGTCGCAGATGGACGAAGTGACGCAGCAGAATGCGGCGCTGGTGGAAGAAGCCGCCGCCGCCGCGGGTTCCTTGCAAGAGCAGGCGGAACGCCTGGTGCAAGCCGTGGCCGTGTTCAAGATCAATGCGGGCGAAGTCATCGAAGTGCCGGCGCGCCAGTTGGCGCAGCCAGCCCAGCCGCCGCGCGCGCCGAGGGTTGCCGCACCGGCCCCGGCCCCGGCCCCGGCCCCGGCTCCGGTCGATGCGCCCGCTGAAGCGACCGCCAGGCCCGCGCCTGCCGCCCGTCTGACGCACGCGCCACGCGCCAAGCCGGCTGCTGCTGCCGCTGCTGCCGAGGGCGCATCGGCCGCGCGGCCGTTGCGCCGTCCGGCTCCGCGTCCGGCAGCGCCTGCGGGCGAAGCCAAGCCGGCGCCCGCGGCAAGCCGCCGACAAGCGCCGTCCGACGACGATTGGGAATCTTTTTGATGCCAGCACCGCTGGCGCATAGGTAGGGTATGCGAGGCTATAGACATCTTCTGGCGGCTGCCGCCATCGCGTTGCTGCTTGGCGGCTGCGCGGCCACGGGCCACAACTTTGATCCGGGCAAACTGGGCACGCTGACCCCTGGCCAGACGACGCTGGAAGAAGCCTCGCGGGCGCTCACCGCGCCGCCCGACAAGTTTTACCGACAGAGCGACGGCACATTGCTGGCCCTCTGGTCGCACAAAATCACGTTTGTCACCGACGGGCTCTACAGCCGCAAGGAAGCGCTCTTGCAGTTCGGCCCGGACGGCCGCCTGATGCGGCTGGTCGACAGCACCAATATTCTGCTGGAACCTTGGGAACGCCAGAAATTGCTGGGTCCCGCGCCGATGCCTGACGCGCGTCAGGATTGGCCGCCGCCCTTGGCGGAGCCCGAGGTGCAAACCATCTACATACCCGGTCCGGGAGAACCGACCGGGTTGGCTCCACAGGGCAAGCAGTAGGCCTGGTAGTCCGGCAGAGAACGTTGCGGCGCGCGCCGCAATGTACGTCGCCTTGAATGTACCCGCCATGTAACAGGGCGTGTCGGCAAGGTGGTTTTTCATTTGGTCAGAGCAGTTCCTGAGGGATGGGGAAAAATATGGAAGCGAGTCTCGAATCCGGCGCAAAGGCCGGCAAAGGCAGGAAAAAGGCCGCGCGCGCGCCCAAGGTAAAACGCAAGCTGCGGCTGCGTGACGCCCGCGTCGGTACGATGCTGCTGTGGGTGATGGCGTTTTTCGCGATCCTGATCGCGGCGGTGGGCGGCTTGGCTGCATTCTTCTTGCAGCACAATTACGAGTCCATCCGCGAAGTGAACGCGCTGACCGAGCGTGCCAAGCAGGTCGAGACGATCAACACCGACATGCTGCGCGCCCGCGTGAGCCTGATGGTGGCGGCGCGCCACCTGCAGGAATCCGGCTGGGGCAGCGGCGAGAACTCGGCCCGCGACGCGGCCGCGGCATTGAAGGCCGCCACCGACCTGTTGACAGGCGTGCGCAGCCGCTTCTCGGACTTCCAGAAGAACATGCTTCAGGACGACACCGGCCGCCAACTGTCGATGAACCTGGTGCGCCGTTATCGCTCCTACATCGACGACGGTGTGGACACGATGGTGGAAGCCCTGCGCAGCGAAGACTATTCGACGTTCTACATGGTGAACAACGAATACGGTACGCCCCGCAGCGCGGCCTTCATCGAGGCGATCAGCGACTTCAGCAAGTACATTGGCGGCCAGCAGCAAGCCACCATTGATCAAGCCGAAGCCAACTTCAATCGCGCCATGGTGGCCGTGGCCGTTGCAGTGGGCCTGGCCCTGGTGTTGATGGTTTTCTGCCGCATCCTGTTCGGCCGCCTGGTCGTGCGCCCGCTGGTGGAAGCCGGCCAGCACTTCGACAAGATCGCCGCCGGCGACCTGACGAGCCGCGTGGAAGTGAAGTCGCATAACGAAATCGGCCAACTGATGGCCGCTGTGAAACGCATGCAGGAAAGCCTGACGCGCACGGTGACGACGGTGCGCCGCGGTGTGGACGAGATCACCGTGGGTTCGCGTGAAATCGCGGCCGGCAACACGGATCTGTCCAGCCGCACGGAAGAGCAGGCGGCGTCCCTTGAGGAAACCGCGGCATCCATGGAAGAACTGGCGTCCACCGTGAAGCAGAATGCGGACAACGCGCGCCAGGCCAACCAGTTGGCGGCCAGCGCGTCGGACGTGGCCGAACGCGGCGGCTCGGCGGTGTCGGAGGTGGTCAGCACGATGCAGGGCATTTCGGCCAGCTCGCGCAAGATTTCGGAAATCGTGTCGGTCATCGACGGCATTGCGTTCCAGACCAACATCCTGGCGCTGAACGCGGCGGTTGAAGCGGCGCGTGCCGGTGAGCAGGGCAAGGGTTTCGCGGTGGTGGCGGGCGAAGTGCGCTCGCTGGCACAGCGCAGCGCGCAGGCCGCCAAGGAAATCAAGGGCTTGATCGAAGACTCGGTGACCAAGGTGGGCGCGGGCTCGCAGCAGGTGGAACGCGCTGGCGCGACCATGCAAGAGATCGTGGCCTCGGTGAAGCGCGTGACGGACATCATGGGCGAGATCTCGGCGGCGTCCGAAGAACAGTCCAGCGGTATCGACCAGGTCAACCGCGCCGTGTCGCAGATGGACGAAGTGACGCAGCAGAACGCGGCGCTGGTGGAAGAAGCGGCGGCGGCGGCGGGTTCGTTGCAGGATCAAGCCCACCGCCTGGCCGAAGCCGTGGCGGTGTTCAAGATCAACGCCGGCGAAGTGATCGAGGTGCCCGCGCATCAGTTGAGCGGCTACGCGTCGCCGACGCTGACGCAAGGTTGATCGGTAGGTAGGCCGCCTGGGAAAACCGTGCGACGCCGTCGATGTAATCGACGGCTCGTAGGATGGGTGAAGCGCGTCCGGGCGTCGACCAGAACAAGGCTGCCGATCGCGCGTAACCCATCAGACGGCGCCACGGTTCTTAACCGGACCCGCCACAACGCAACGCTCGTCTGATGGGTTACGCGCGTTTGGTGTTTGTTTGCGCGGGGCGGACGGTGCGCGCTTCACCCATCCTACGCACGTTAAGTTTTTATTAAAAATACCGTTAATAACAATAACGCCTGAAAGAGGGCGGTGAACTGAGTTTGATGGCTGGGGTTGCGCGTGAGGGCGTCCCGGCCAGACAAACCAGGCGGGGGTCAGGTCGATGCGGGGCGCCACGTCCCGGTTTGCTCGCTGCTATTCATTCGCTGCTCTATTGATGTCACTGGAGACTAGCTGTGCGCGTGAACTTACCCATCAATGATGTGGAAACCAAGCTGCGCGAAGATCAATACCTGATCTCGCGAACCGACACCAAAGGCCGTATTGTTTACGCGAACCCGGCGTTCGTTGAAGTCAGCGGCTTTACCCGCGAAGAACTCATCGGCAAGCCGCACAACATCGTGCGCCATCCCGATATGCCGTCCGAAGCCTACGAAGACTTGTGGGAAACCTTGGAAGCCGGCGAATCGTGGCTGGGGCTGGTCAAGAATCGTCGCAAGGACGGTGGCTATTACTGGGTGCTGGCCAACGCCACGCCCATCGTCGAGAACGACGAAGTCGTCGCGTATTCGTCGGTGCGGGTGCGGCCTTCGGATGAACAGATCGAGATGGCCGAAGAACTCTATGCGCGCATCCGCGAAGGGTCGGCGCGCGGTATCCGCATCAAGCGCGGGCGACCGGTGCGCGCTGGCTGGCGCCGTGGCCTGGACGTGGTGGCGTTTCCGTTCAAGCGCAGCGTGCGCAGCCGGATGTTCCGCCACGCCCTGGTGTCCGCCGGCATCGTCGCGGGCGCGGGCGCCTATGGCCTGCACGCCAATTGGGACAGCCTGGGCGCCTGGGGCGCAACCCTGGGGTGCGGCGCCATCGCGCTGGGCGTGATCGCCATATTCGGCATGGGCTGGAGCTTGTCGCGGTCCCTGCTGGACCCGATGTCTGACGCGGCCAACATGGCGCGCCAGGTCGCCGCCGGCAACCTCACCACGCAGATCATCGCGGATTCGGATGACGAAGTGGGTAGCTTGAAGTTCTCGCTGGAAGTCATGCGCAAGAGCCTCATCGGCATTGCTCAGGACGTCTATCGCGGGATCGAAGGCACGACCCACGCGGCCGTGCACATCGCGCGCGGCAACCAGGAACTGGCCGGCCGCACGGAAGGGCAGGCCTCGTCCTTGCAGCAAACCGCCGCCAGCATGGCGCAGCTGACTTCCACCGTGCGCCAGAACGCCGACAACGCCCGCCAGGCCAACCAGTTGGCGGCCAGCAGCATGGATGTGGCGCGGCGCGGTGGCGTGGCCGTGGGGCAGGTGGTCGACACCATGCACGGCATTTCGGCCAGCTCGCGCAAGATCGCCGACATCGTCAGCATCATTGAAGGCATCGCATTCCAGACCAACATCCTGGCGCTCAACGCCGCGGTGGAAGCGGCCCGGGCCGGCGAAACCGGCAAGGGCTTCGCCGTGGTGGCGGGCGAAGTGCGCAGCCTGGCGCAGAAAAGCGCGCAGGCGGCCAAGGAGATCAAGGGCTTGATCGAAGACTCCGTGGACCGCGTGTCGGAAGGCTCGGCGCAGGCCGAACAAGCGGGCGCAACGATGGAAGAAATCGTGGCGGCCGTGCATCGGGTCACCGACATCATCGGGGAAATCTCGCAGGCGTCCCAAGAGCAGTCCAGCGGTATCGAGCAAGTGGATACGGCCGTGTCGCAGATGGACGTGATGACGGTGCAGAACACGGCGCTGGTACAGGAACTGGGCGGCGCGGTGATGCAGTTGGGCACCCAATCCGGCGCGTTGCGCGAGACGATCCGGGTATTCCGGCTTACCGGTCAACCCTGAGTAATTTCGTAAGCGTCCTATAGACGCGGAACCTCTCGGCTGCCCACACTGGCCCCTCCCATTCGATCCGTCGGGGAGGGGCCAGTGCCATCTCACGCGAACCATCACCGATTCACCTTCACCTCCGCCAGCGGCGCGGCGTTTGACGTCGTTGAATTCACGCTGCATGAAGCCCTGTCCGAGACCTATCGGCTGTGCATCGAACTGTCCAGCATCGACCCCGCTATTGATTTCGGCACGCTGCTGGATCAGCCCGCGCTCTTCACCATCTGGCGCGGGGACCAGGCGGTACGCCATGTACACGGCATCGTCACCGAGTTCGTACAAGCCGACACCGGTTTTCACCGCACGCGCTATCGGGTAGTCGTAGAACCCTCCCTGGCTCGCGCCGCGTTGTGTTCTGACTGGCGCATCTACCAGCACCTGTCAGTACCCGAGATCCTGGCCGACGTCATCAAGCGGCAAGGCATCACCGACTACGAACAGGTCACCACCTTTGAGCACCTGCCCCGCGAATACTGCGTGCAAGCCGGCGACACCAACTTGGCGTTTCTGGACAGGCTGGCGGCCGAAGAAGGCTACTTCTACCGCTACGCGCACTCGGAACACGGGCACCGCCTGATTCATGGTGACCGCATCTACATCCATGGCGAGATCGCGGGCGGGCCGGTCCTGTACAACCCCATGCCTGGCGGCGACCAGGTCGAACCAGCGCTGCATCGCTTTGCCTACGCCGAGCGCATCCGTACCGCCGTGCAGACCCAGCGCGACTACACGTACACCCATCCGCACTATAGCCAGGAACATTCCCCGGTCGCCACCGACCTTGCCCACCAGGATCATCGCTACGAACGCTACGACTACCCCGGCCGCTACAAGCGCGACGAAGCGGGAAAGCCTTTCACACAAACCCGCCTGCTAGGCCGCCGCCGCGATGCGCGTGTGGCGTTCGTCGAAGGCGATGACGCGCGCTTGATCCCCGGTGTCGCCTTCGACCTGACCGGCCACCCGCGCGAAGACTGGAACCAAGGCTGGCGCCCCGTGCGCATGCGCCACCACGGCGTGCAGCACACGAGTCAAGAAGAAGACGCGGCGGGTTCCGAACAAGGCACGCACTACCACTACACCGCCGAACTTGTGCCCGACAAAGTCGACTGGAAGCCCGAGCCCCAACCCAAACCCCGCCTCGACGGCCCACAGATGGCCACCGTGGTTGGCCCGCCCAACGAAGAGATCTATTGCGACGCCTGGGGCCGCGTCAAGGTCCAGTTCCCCTGGGACCGGCTGGGTCGCAACGATGAGCACAGCTCCTGCTGGATCCGCGTCTCGCAGAACTGGGCCGGCGCGCTGTGGGGGCACATGGCTATCCCCCGCATCGGCCAAGAAGTCATCGTGCAATTCGCAAATGGTGATCCAGACCAACCTTTGGTCATCGGGAGAACCTTTCGCGCCACCAACCTGCCGCCGTATGAACTGCCGCGTCACAACATCCTGAACACGATCAAAAGCAAGGAGCACAAGGGCAACCGCGCCAATGAACTGCGCCTGGACGATACCTCGGCACAGATCAGCGCGGCCTTGATGAGCGAGCACGGGGATACGCAGCTGCACTTGGGGTACTTGACGCATCCGCGTCCCGGCGGTGGGGAGCCACGCGGCGAAGGGTTTGAATTGCGTACGGATCAGCACGGGGCGTTGCGCGCGGCAAAGGGCCTGTTGTTAAGCACCGAGGCGCAGTTGCAAGCCAAGGGCGGGCAATTGGACCGATCCGATATCGTTGCGGCGTTGGAATCCGCGTTAGAACTGGCCCGCAATCTTGGAGACTACGCAAGCACCCACGAAGGCGTAACCCACGACGCCCAGCCCCAACAGTCATTGACCGAAGCAGTACGCAATCTGGGGCACGGCGCCAACAACCAATCGGCCGGCACCGGCCAAGGCGATGCCGGCGCAATGGGCTTAAGCGCGCCAGCCGGCATCGCCGCCGCCACCCCCGCCAGCATCGTGATGACGGCAGGCGCCCACATCGACAGCATCGCCCAGCAACACCAGCAGATCAGCGCCGGTGAAAAGGTAGTCATCAACGCAGGCGGCGATCTGGGCCTGTTCTCGCAAAGCGGCAACCTGCGCCACATCGCCCACCAAGGCGAACTGCTGCTGCAAGCGCAACACAACGCCATCCGCATCCAGGCTGACCAAAGCGCCGAAATCACCTCCAGCAAACAGCATGTATTGGTGGCCGCCGACAAGCACATCACGCTGCTTTGCGGCGGGGCTTACATCAAGATGGCCGACGGGAATATTGAACTCGGCATGCCGGGCAAGCTGACGGTGAAGGCGGCACAACACAACTTTGTGGGGCCAAACAGCGCGCCGATGGAATTCAACACCTGGGAGGCTACGCCGTTTGACGACCGCTTCCAGGCCACGCTCGCCGACGGCTCCCTCGCTCGCAATGCCGAATACACCCTATGGCGCAACGACGGCTCCCAAGTGACCGGCCGTACGGATAGCGAGGGTTTTCTGACCATGCAAAAAGACATGCGCATGGACGGCGTTTATATCGAATGGAAAGGCGATAAGAAATGACTGACATCAAACCTGAGAAAGACCCGCCGACCGAGCGCGTGGCGCCGTTTCACTACGACGCCCGGGGTCAACAGTGCTTCACCTGGACGCTGACGGATTGCAAGATCACCGACCCGGTTCAACTACGTATCGGGCCGGATCTGATCCTGCCGGTGATATTCATTCCAGGGGTGATGGGGAGTAATTTACGGTCGGTTTCCAAGCACCTCGACCAAGAATCCGAACCGGTGTGGACCCTCGACTACGGAGCGCTGGGGTTGCCGACTCACTTGCTAGCCCAGTGGGTCACTAAAGAGGCGGGCTTTCGTCAGAGACGCTTGCATCCCGAACGTGTAGAAGTCGATGACCAAGGCGCGGTCCCCGACGTTCCGCTAGGAATGGTGCAAGAGAACGGACAACTACTACCCGCCGCCCGCAAAGCTGCCCTTAGGGACCGTTATCGGGAACGAGGTTGGGGAGAGGTTGGGCAGACTAGCTACGAACGCTTCCTGCGGTGGTTGGAGTATGCCCTGAACTCCCCCACAGTTCCTCGCCACGAAAACTATGCGCTTGAATTGGAGGACAAGCACTGGGAGGATCCAACAGCAACGTATCGACGCCTTAAGCCGGGCGTGGATGTTTTTATGCCCGGGTTGAACGGGCTGGATCGAAACGGAAGCGATGGACGCGTAAAACCGTTAACCACGGACGATCTGCTGGCCGGCGCACGGTTCAATATGCCAGTGCATGCGTTTGGGTATAACTGGCTGGCTTCAAATACCGATTCCGCCAAGAAACTCAAGGAACGCATAGAAACCCTGCTGGAGCAGTATGGAGATCGCTGTACGCAGGTGCTGTTGGTGACGCACTCAATGGGCGGCCTGATTGCCCGAATGTGCGCGACCCTGCCCGGCATGGAGACGGCAATCTGCGGAATTATCCACGGCGTCATGCCAACCAACGGCGCCCCGGTAGCCTACAGGCGTTGCAAAGTTGGCATGCAAGATGAGGACTACGGAACCTCGCTTGTGATCGGCGGCAGCGGGCAGGAAATGACGGCAGTTTTTGCTCAGTCGCCTGGTGCGTTGCAATTGCTGCCGACGCAGCGATATTCACCGGGATGGCTGAAGCTATTACGCGAGGAACAATCGCGCACCACTCCCGCAATGCCGGCAATCCCGTCCCCTTCGCAATGCCCGTATGAAACGATCTATCTCGAGAGATATCGGTGGTGGGGGCTCATCAAAGAAGAATGGCTGGCGCCAAAAGGCGGGACCGCTATCGAATGGCACGACTATGAGCAAGCAATTGGAAACGCGAAGGACTTTCACGAAGCCCTAAAGACCTATTACCACCCACATACCTTCGTGTTCTACGGGTCGGATACCAATTTCGCGAGCTTCGAATCCATTCGATGGACGATACGCCCGGGGTTGCGCCCAGCACACACCACACAGCCACCTATCCCGATCGAAGCCCTTCTCGAGGCCCGAAACTCGGATATTCAGCACGATGGTCGCACGCCGCTTTATGCAAGAGGACAAAGCCGCGTGGCGTCCCCCTCGCTACGGTATCTCGACGCCACTTTCCCGCCGGGAAAACTGCAATACAGCGATTGGGAGCTGCACTGCGAAATGCAGGACGGCATTGGGGACGGCACGGTCCCCATCAGTTCAGGTCGCGCACCGATTGACCAGGCCAAGCGCGGCCAAGTGAAAGAACAACTCGAAATGCAGGGGTTCGAACATGAAGGTCCATTCCGAAATGAATTGGTCCAGCAGATCACGTTGCAGTGGATCCTGAAACTAGCGGCCCAGGCGAGGAAGTCATCATGAAAACCCGCGTTGTTGCCGCCGCAATTGCGCTTGCTGCCCTCGTCGCCGGCAGCATCCTGCTCCTACAACACAAGGACACCCCAGTGACCAACGCAACCACAGACATCCGCACCTGGGCATTCGGCCGACACTTGATCGACTTGCCTTCGAACTGGCGGTACAGCACAGGCAGCGACGTCACGTTGTATTACGGATTGGATACCGATTTCACGACCGTCGAAGTCAGAGTGCTAGGTATGGATGTATCCCCTGAGCGCTTTACCAGCGCAGTAAACGACAGATCGTCGCAGATCCAGCAGGTCGCTCATGATTCAGGCGGCTCTATGTTGCTCGCTCAGATCAGCCTAAATCCAACACAAACCCTGCTGCGTTTTTTTCGCAATCCAGAGCAGAAAAACTATCACACCCATGAACTGCATCTTCTTGTCGACGACGTTTACGTCCTGATCAAAGCCCATTCATACAAGAACGTCATGGCGCCCGTCGAAGCCCGCATCCAAGCCTTGGCCAAGACCATCTCTAAGATCACCGACCCGCAGAGTGCCGGACCTGGTTTTGGGCTCGGTCCCATCATCATCCGCGAACATCATGACCAGGAAATCGGCATGCTGGAGTTTTACATATCGGGGTCCAACATTAATTTGGAGGCCCGCATTACCGCCCTGCAGCCAGACTCATCCACGGGCCTTCAAGCACGCGCCAAGAAACAGCTATCCGGCATCTGGCATAACAGGTTGCGCGCGGGAAAGTTAACCCTTGCCGCCATGCCGGCGGAACAGTTTGCCTTCGGGTACACCGACGCCAATCACCACCGGTTCCTTTTCTTGGCGGAAAGCTACCGCGACGCGCCAGGATTCACACAGCCGTCCATTCACATTAGCATGCGTGGTGGTGGCGCGCTCCCTCCCACCTTGGCAGAAGACTACCAACCCGACCTCGTCCGCTGGTCCCTCCCGCGCTTCGTCCCCGACAAGCACGCCATTCCCCCCTGGAAACGCCCGCCCGCGCCACCCCGCGTGGACGCGGCCTTGTCCGATAGGGAGGCCGGCAAGATTTGGGACGCCATGTTGGCGTCAATACGCCTGCGTTACCGAGCCGTCGCGCCCAAACCGCCATCGGCCTTTGATCAGGTCGTCAACCCCGAGAAAGCCGCTGCCGACAAGAAGGCGTTGGACGATTTCCTCAGCACTGATGAAAACGGAATGCCCTGGACGCCGCCGGAATCTGGAATTTGATAGGTGAGCGACCCGTTCTACCGCCCCGCCAGCGCATCCACCACCCGGCTCATTGCCTCCAGGCCGGATTCGAACAAATGCTCCAGGAATGGCCCTGAGTGCGGCAGCACCACGGTCAGCACCACCACGCCGATGATGAGCGTGACGGGAAAGCCCACCGAGAACACGGACAACTGTTGCGCGGCGCGGTTCAGGATGCCCATGGCCAGGTTGATGGTCAGCAGTGCGCAGATCAGCGGCAGCGCCAGCAGCAGACCCGAGACGAACACGGTCTTGCCCCATTCCACCACCACGCCCCAGCCATTCTGGTGCAGTTGGATCGTGGCTACGGGCAAGGTGTCGAAGGACCGCACCAGGGCGGCCAGCACCAGCAGGTGGCCGTCCAGCGCCAGGAACGTCAGCATTGCCACCATGTTGAACAAGCGCGACAGCACGGCGGTGTTGGCGCCGGCGCTGGGGTCGAAGAACGAGGCGAACGACAGGCCCATCTGCAAGCCGACGAATTCACCCGCCGTCTGAACGGCGGCGAATACGATGCGCATCGTGAAGCCCATGGCGATGCCGATCAGCACCTGCTGCATCACCATCCACAGGCCCGCGTACGAGCCGGGGGAAACGGGCGGCATGGGGTCCAGCGCTGGGCTGACCGCCACGGCCAGCATGAACGACAGGCCCACCTTGACCTTCACGGGAATGGCGGATTCCGAGAACAGCGGTGCCGTGCCGACCAGCGCCAGGATACGCACGAAAGGCCAGAGAAACTGGCCGATCCAGCCGTTGAGCTGTTCGAGCGTGAAGGCGATCATGGGGAAACGTCCGGGGCCGGGCGGCGCGGGCCGCTCAGGACACCAGCATGGGGATCTGGCCGATCAGTAGCCGGATGTAGTCGACCATGACGCCGATGAGCCAGGGGCCCAGCAGCACCAGCACGCCGCACATGGCCAGCAGCTTCGGAATGAACGACAGCGTCATTTCGTTGATCTGCGTGGCGGCCTGGAAAATGCTGATGACCAGGCCCACCACCAGCACCACCAGCAGCAGCGGGCCGGCCATCGCCAGGACGATCTTCATCGCCTGGTAGGCCATGGTCATGACGGTTTCAGCGGTCATGGCGATTGCTCCGGCGTTATTGGTAGAAGCTCTGGGCCAGGGAGCCCATCAGCAGGTTCCAGCCGTCGGCCAGCACGAACAGCATCAGCTTGAACGGCAGCGCCACGGTCACGGGCGGCACCATCATCATGCCCAGCGCCATCAGCACGCTGGCCACGACCAGGTCGATGATGAGGAAAGGAATGAAGATGGTGAAGCCGATCTGGAATGCGGTCTTCAATTCGCTGGTGATGAAGGCGGGCACCAGGATGCGCAGGGGCACTTGCGACGGATCTTCCAGCGCCGGCTGCTTGGCCAGGTTGGCGAACAGCGACAGATCGTTCTCGCGCGTCTGGTGCAGCATGAAGGTGCGCAGGGGGCCGGCGGCGCGTTCCACGGCGGTCTCGAATGGGATCGACCCTTCGGACAAGGGCTTGTAGGCGTCGGCGTAGATCTTGTCGAACACCGGCGACATCGTATAGAAGGTCAGGAACAGCGCCAGCCCGATCAGCACGTGGTTGGGCGGCGACATCGCCGTGCCCATGGCGCTGCGCAACAGGCCCAGCACGATGATGATGCGGGTAAAGCCCGTCATCATCAGCAAGGCGGCCGGCAGGAACGACAGCGACGTCATCAGCAGCATCGTCTGCATGCTGAGCGAGTACGTCTCGGAGCCGTTGGGGCCGGGGGTGGCGGTCAGGGCGGGCAGCGTGGCCTGGGCGACGACTCCGGCCGGAAAGAAGGCCAGGCCCAGCACCGCGGCGGCCGCCAGCAGGGGCAGGGCGCGCGGACGGGCGGGCAGGAGTGTCGTGCGAGAGAGAAAGCTCATGGGTGTCGCAAAGATGCGCGTGTCGCGCTAGCGGCGCTTGAGCGCCTGGCCCAGCTTGGCCGCGAAGGCCGCGGCGGGCAAGGGCGAACCCTCCGGCATCTGGCCGGCGGGCAGGGTGTGCAGGGTAGTGAGCTGGTTCGGGCCCACGCCCACCACCAGCCAGGTACTGTCGATTTCAACGACGACGATGCTTTGGCGCGCACCGACGGGCAGGCTGGCGATCTGCTTGAGCAGGTTGCCGCCGCCGCGTTGGGTCAGGCCGGCCCGCCGCGCCAGCCAGGCCGAAGCCAGGATGGCGGCCACCACCAGCACCAGGCCGATGACGACGCGCAGCAAGGCGGATTCAGTCATGGCGCCGGACTGCTAGCGGCGGTTGTTCAAGCGGTTGATCCGCTCGGACGGGGTGATGATGTCGGTCAGGCGGATGCCGTACTTGTCTTCGACGACCACGACTTCGCCTTGGGCGATGAGGTAGCCGTTGACGAAGATGTCCATCGGCTCGCCGGCCAGGCCGTCCAGCTCGACCACGGAACCCTGGCCCAGCTGGAGCAGGTTCTTGATGGTCAGGCGGGTGCGTCCCAGTTCAACCGTCAACTGGACGGGCACGTCCATGATCAGGTCGATATCGTTGCCGGAGCCGCTCGTGGCGCCAGCCAGCGGCTTGAACACCGACTGCGCCGCCGATTGTGCGGCGGGGGCGGTGGGAGCAGCGGGAGCAGCCGGCGCCGGCGCAGCCGGGGCAGGCGCCGCGGCCTCGGGCGGCGTGGAGGCGGTTTGTTCAGCCATCGCGGCCGCCCAGTCGTCCTGCGGCTTGAGGCCGTCGGCTTGGGTGGGCGGGGTGGCGCGGGATTGTTCGGCGAGCGCGTCGGCCCAGTCGTCGGCCGGGGACGAGCCGGTGCCAGGCTCGTTCTTGTCAGTCATGGTCGGGGGCCTCGTTTGAATCGGTATCGTAGGTAAACATGTTCTGTACGCGAAGCGCGTACTGGCCATTGAAAACGCCGTAGCCGCATTCCATCAGCGGCACGCCATCCACATGGGCAATGACGGTCTGGGGCACGTCCACGGGAAGGACGTCGCCCACCTTCAAATGCATCAGTTCGCGGATCGACGACGGGATGCGCGCGAACTCCGCCACCACGTCGATGTCGGCGCTGCGCACCTGGCGCGACAACTGCTGCGACCAGCGCTGGTCAACCTCTTCCATCGTGGTTTCTTGCAGCGGCCGCGTCAGCAGATCGCGCACCGGCTCAATCATGGAATAGGGCAGGCAGATGTTCAGGTCGCCGCCGGTCGCGCCGAATTCGATGTGGAACGAGGTGACGACCACCACTTCATTGTTGCCGGTGATGCTGGCGAACTTGGTGTGCATCTCCGAGCGCACGTACTCGAATTCGATGGGATAGACGGGGTCCCAGGATTTGCCGTAGCTTTCCAGCGTCAGGTTCAGCAGACGCCGGATGATGCGTTGTTCGGTCGTGGTGAAGTCCCGGCCTTCGACGCGTGTGTGGTAGCGGCCATCGCCGCCGAACAGGCTGTCGATGACCAGGAACACCAGGTTCGGGTCATAGGTGAACAGCGCCGTGCCGCGCAGGGGCTTCATCTGAATCATGTTCAGATTGCTGGGCACGGGCAGGTTGCGTTCAAAGTCCGCGTACTTCTGGATCTTGATCGAGCCGACGGTAATGTCGGCGCTGCGGCGCATGAAGTTCAACAGCACGTTGCGCATGTGGCGCGCAAAGCGCTCGTTGATGAGCTCCAGCGTCTGCATGCGACGGCGCACGACGCGCTCGGGCGAGCTCAGGTCGTAGGCGCGCGCGCCATCGTTTGCGTTCGCGGCCGCCGACTTGCTATCGCTCTCGCCGGTAACGCCGGCTAGCAGCGCATCGACTTCGTCCTGCGAAAGAAATGCCTCGTAGGCCATGCTTATTGCACCACGAACGCCGTGAACAGTACGTCGGTGACATACTGGCCATCAGGCAGCGGCGAGAACGGCTGGTTGACCGCGGTCTTGATCGCGTTGGCCATTTCGGTCTTGCCTTGCTGGGTCTGCACGCCGGTGGGCGATTGCGCCGACAGCACCATCAGAATGCGGCTGCGCACTTCAGGCATGTACTTTTCAAGCCGGGTGCGGGTCTGCTCGTCGCTGACGCGCAGCGTCAGGCCCACGTGCATGATGCGCTCGGTTTCGGCGTTCTGCAGCGTGACGGTGAACGCTTCGATCGGAACGAAGATCGGGGCGGGCACGGCGATGGGGCCCGCGGGCGGCGCCACAAACGTGGTCGGCGTGGCCTGGGGACCCTGGCCGGCTTGACCCGGTTGGCCGGGCTGGCCGCCGGGCACCTGGCCCACGCCCAACTGTACGGGGGCGCCCGCTTGCGGTTGCTGCATGCGTTGCGTGATGAACCAGGTTGCGCCGGCACTGGCGGCGGCAACAAGGAGCAAGACCAACAGGCCCAGCAGCAGGCGAAGAATGCCGATGCCGCCGGATTTCTTGGCGCCCGACGGCGCGGTTATGGGTTTGATAGTCGCCATCTCGGTTTCGATGCGTATTGAGCCGCTGGTGAAAACGGATTCTTAGTGGATGAAAGCATTCTGCCCCAAACTACGCCTCGGCTTGGAGGCGAAAAACAGGGCGAAAGCCGCGTATCTCAAGCTATTGCTGCACTGCCCGCGTCCGTTGCCAGGCGCGGGCGGCGCATTTGTCACGCAAAGGTGTCGACCAGTGCGTTGGCGTTGCGCGACACGGTCGCGGTGGGGGCCGCGTTGTCGGTCGACGCATCGGCAAGCGCCGACCCGTTGCCCGACTGGCGCTGCGATCCACCGTTGCCTTGCTGTTGCGCGAACTCCTGCTGCGCGGACTGTTCGCCCACGCTGGTCTGGCCCAGCGAAATGCCGGCTTGCGCCAAGGCCTGCTGCAATTGCGGCATTGCGGTTTCGATGGCTTGGCGCACGGAGGCATGCGCCGATACGAACGAGGCGCTGGCCACGCCGTCGGCAATGTTCAGGCTGACACGCAGGGGACCCAGGTCGGGCGGGTCCAGCCGCAATTCGGCGGTCTGCATGCCCTGGCGTGCGTTGGTGCTCATCATCACCACTTGCTGACCCAGCTCGGTGCCCCAATGCGTGCCGCCGACCGGGGTGGCGACCTGCATCACAAGCGGCACCGCCGGCGGAGCAAAGGCCGCCTGGTTCACGGCAGGGGCGGCCTGGCGTTGGGTCGCGGCGGCGATTGCCTGCGCCAGATGGTCCTGCGCCGTGGCGCCATGCTGAGGCGCCTGGAACTGCTGGGTGCTGCTGGTCAGGGCCGCGACCACTTCTTCTTCGGTGCGCGCGGGCAAGGTCGTGGTGGTGTGCTCGGGGTTGGCCTTGGTTTCGCGCGCAACGCGGGGTAGCGGCAGGTCGGCGGTGGCGCGCGGTGCGTCGGCCTTGACGGCCGGCTGAGCGGTCGGCGCGGCGGCGACGACCGGAGCCGCGGCGCTGCCCGGCTTGACAGCGGCGGTCAGCACGGGCTGCGCAACCTGGGCATCGCGCGCGGCAATGGCGGCGGCGACTTCCGCTTGCGCGGCGGTCACGGCGACCGGCGCGCGCGTGGTGGCGGGGGCGGCGACGTCGGCGGCGTTCAGCGCGGCGGTCAGCACGGCCGCGCTGCTGCCGAGTGCGGCAGCGGCGGCTTCGGCGGTGCCGCGCGCAAGCTGCACTTGTTCGGCGGCCTGCGCCGCGAGTTCAAGCGTTTGCTGCGGCAGGGCAGGCGCAGGTGGCTGCGCGGCGGCCACGGCCAGCGCGCCAGCCTCGGCGGAGGTCGCGGTGTTCACGGCGTCGTTGATGGCGCCGACGGCGGCGTCTTCAGCCTTGCCGACGGTATCGGTAGCGGCGTCAGCGGTCTTGCCAGGCATCTTGTCGGGCGTTTTGGCGCCATCATTTGCCGGACGCGAATCGGCCGACGGCTTCGGGCGTTGCTGGGCCAGCACGTCCGAGAAGCTCGGGCCTTTCTTGTTCGCGGGCGCGGGCTTGTTGGCGCCCAACGCATCGGCGATGGACGTTTTCGCAACCGGCGCGAGGGTGGGCAAAGGCAGGGGAGCGGTCATCTGGGGCTTCCTGTTAGGTATTGCTTAATGCATCCCGGCCTGGCGCTGGACCAGGCGGGCGGAATATTCATCGTTAGCGCGCTGTTCGCGACGGGATTCCACGACGGCCTGCGCGCGCATCTCGCGCTGCGCCAGGGCGTCATAGGAGCTGAGCTTGCGTTTTTCCTGCTGCCAGTACTGGCGGCCCTTGGCCAGGTTGTCGTCCGCTTGGCGCAGCACGGTCTGCTGCTGGCCGATGGCGTCGTCCAGGGTGCCGATGAAGCGCTGGTAGTTGTGGCAATCGCTGGCAGACATGCCGGTCGTCATGGCTTGTTGCAGGCGTTCCAGGTAGTCCTGGCGGTAATCGCTCAACATGCCAAGCTGGCGCTCGGCATTGGTGCGTTCGGCGCTGAGCCGGCCTAGCAGGCGCGCGGCTTCATCCGTGCTTTCCTTGGCCAGGTTGATCAACATGTCCAAGGGCAATTGGCTAGGCATAGGTATCCCTTAACTCGAAACTGGCGCGCAACTGGTTGACGGCGTCGTCGTAGCCGATGTTTTCGCCGATGTCTTGCTGCAAGTAGGCTTCCAGGCGCGGATAGCGCGCGATGGCTTCGTCCAGTTGCGGATCGTTGCCGGCCGCATAGGCGCCCACGGCGATCAGGTCGCGGTTGCGCTGGTAGCGCGACAGGTTCTGCTTGAAGCGGCGCACGATGGCGAACTGCTGTGGTGTGATCAGCGAGGTCATCGCGCGTGAAATCGATGCTTCGATATCGATGGCGGGGTAGTGCCCGGCCTCGGCCAGATGGCGCGACAGCACCACGTGGCCGTCCAGGATGGCGCGCGCCGAGTCGGCGATCGGGTCTTGCTGATCGTCGCCTTCGGCCAGCACCGTATAGAACGCGGTGATGGAACCGGCCTTGCCGGAAGGGCCGGGTGCGCCCATGCCGGCGCGTTCCACCAGCATCGGCAGCTTGGCGAACACCGAGGGCGGGTAGCCCTTGGTGGCCGGCGGTTCGCCGATGGCCAGCGCGATTTCACGTTGCGCCATGGCGAAACGGGTCAGCGAATCCATGATCAGCAGCACGTCTTGGCCCTGGTCACGGAAGTGCTCGGCCAGGCGGGTGGCGTAGGCCGCTCCCTGCAGGCGCAGCAGCGCGGACACGTCGGCGGGCGCCGCCACGACGACCGAACGAGCCAGGCCTTCAGGGCCCAGGTTGTGTTCGATGAATTCCTTGACTTCGCGGCCACGTTCACCGATCAGGCCCACGACAATCACATCGGCCTTGGTGTAGCGGGCCATCATGCCCAGCAGCACGGATTTACCCACGCCGGAACCGGCGAACAGGCCCATGCGCTGGCCTCGGCCCACGGTCAACAGCCCATTGATGGCGCGCACACCCGTGTCCAGCACGGTGTCGATGGGCGCGCGCGACAAGGGGTTGATGGGCAGCGCGGACAGCGGCGCCAGTTCGGCGCCCGTCAACGGACCCAGGCCATCCAGCGGGCGACCGGCGCCATCCAGCACCCGGCCCAGCAGGGCGTTGCCCACGGGCAGGTGGCGGCCCAGTTGCGGTTTGGCGTTGCCATTCAATTCAGCCTTGCGCGGCAGCGGAATCGCGCGTTGCACCGGCGGTTCTCCGGGCACGACGCGCGCGCCGGGCGGCAGGCCGGAAATGTCGGCCTGCGGCATCAGGTACAGCGTGTGGCCGTCAAAGCCCACCACTTCGGCGTCGGCCCAGTGGTCATGGCCGCGCGCGATTTCGATGCGGGCGGCGGCGCCCACGGGCAGGCGCAGGCCGGTGGCGTGCAGCACCAGGCCGGTGGCGCGCGTGATCTTGCCGCTGACCAGCCAGGGGTCGGTGGAGGCGGCGCGGATCGAACCGATCTGCAACTGCGTCTGCCAGCGTTCCAGCACGGGCACGGCCGGGCTGGACGCCGCGGGCGCGGGTGTCAGACCAGGTTGCGCCGGGGCCGGGTTGCCGCTCATGCCGGATCCTCCCAGGACGCGTTGCGGCCCAGCGAGGCCGCGACACGGCGCCAGCGGGTTTGCAGGGTGGCGTCGACGTCGCCAAAAGGCGTTTCGGCGCGGCAGCCGCCGCGCGCGATGGACTCATCGGCCAGCACGCGCCAGTGGCCTTCCTTGAGTTCGTCCGCCAGGTGCAGACGAATCAGTTCAACATCTTCGGGGTTGGCCCACAAGCGCATCTGGCCATGGGTCGACGGGTTGATGTGCAGCACGTCGCGCACCGCCGCGGCCACGGCCTCGGGTTGTTCGGACAGGGTGGTGCGCACGACCTGCTGCGCAATGTCCAGCGCCAGCGTCAGCAGGCTCTGGCCCATCTTTTCTTCCAGGGCGCCCACGGACGCCGCGCAAGCCTGCACCAATGCGTGCAAGCGCTGCGCTTCTTCCGCGCCTTGTTCGCGCGCCTGGGCCAGGCCTTCGGCGTAACCGGCTTCACGGCCCGCGGCGTAGCCCGCTTCGTGGCCTGCCTGCTGGCCGGCTTCGACGCCGGCCGCATGGCCTTGCGCGTAGCCTTCCTCGCGCCCTTCGGCCATGGCCTGGGCGCGCAACTGCGCCATCACCACGGCGGGGTCGGGGCCCGGATCGGGTTCCGGCTCGGGCTCCACTTCGACGGGCTCCGGCTCGTCGAACGACAGCATCTGCCAGCGCCGCCAGGCGGCACTGCGCGAGATGAGCGTCGTCGCGCCGTTGTCCGCTTCAGACATACGCGTCGTCTCCGGAATTGCCCAGCACGATCTGGCCGCTTTCGGCCAGGCGGCGAGCGATCTGCAGAATCTTCTTCTGTTCGGTTTCGACCTTCGACATGCGGATCGGGCCCTGGGCTTCCAGGTCCTCGCGCAGCATTTCGGCGGCGCGGCTGGACATGTTGCGCAGGAACTTGGCGCGCAGCTCTTCCTGGGCGCCCTTGAGCGCGACCATGAGCGTGTCGTTGTCGATTTCCTTGAGGATGAGCTGGATGGCGCGGTCTTCGACGTCGAGCAGGTTGTCGAACACGAACATCTCGTCGATGATCTTCTGCGCCAGGTCGTTGTCGCGTTCGCGCAGGCTGGCCACGACGGTTTCCTCGTCCGAGGAATTCATCATGTTCAGGATCTCGGCCGCGGTGCGCACGCCGCCCATCTTGCTGCGCTTGGCGTCCTGGCCGGCCAGCACGGAATTCAACACTTCGGTCAGTTCGGACAGGGCGGCCGGCTGCACGCCGCCGAACGTGGCGATGCGCAGCATGACGTCGTTGCGCAGGCGGTCGGTCAACAGTGCCAACACGCCGGCGGCGCGGTCGCGCTCCAGGTGCACCAGGATCGTGGCGATGATCTGCGGGTGTTCGTCGCCGATCAGTTCGGCCACGGTGTTGGGGTCCAGCCAGTTCAGCGCGTCGATGCCGCTGCCGCCGTCGCCGGCTTCCAGAATGTCTTCGATCAGGCCCGCAGCGCGATCGCTGCCCAGCGCCTTGGTCAGCACGCTGCGGATGTAGTCGTCCGAGCCCAGCGTGACGGCCATGAACTGGTCGGCTTCCTGGCGGAATTCTTCCAGTACCACGGCCACGTCGTTGCGCGTGACCTGCTTCAGGCTGGCCATCGCGCCGCCCACCTGCTGCACTTCACGGGCGCTCAGGTACTTGAAGACTTCGGCCGCGGCGTCCTCGCCCAGCGACATCATCAGGACGGCGCTGCGCGTCATGCCGTCCATCGGAGTGGAATCATTTTTCATCTTTGCTCATCCAGGTGCGCAGGACCATCGCGACGGCGCGCGGATCCTTGTTGGCCATCGTGCGGGCGCGTTCCAGGTTGTCTTCGTAACGGTTGACTTCCTTGGCGCGGGCCACGTCCTGGGCCTCGCGCACCGCTTCCTGACGCTCGGCTTCAGCCATTTCCGGATCCACCGGCGGGTACAGGTATTCGGTGACCGAGCGGCGCACCTTGCGGTACAGCCACAGAGCAAGCACCAGACCCACCAGCCACGCAAGAATGGTCTTGAACAGGGCGATCATTTCCGGGTCGCGCCACATCGGCAGCGGCGGCGGGCCATCGTTGAACTGGCTGTTGACCAGGTTCAGCGAATCACCACGCGATTCCGAATAACCCATGGCTTCGCGGACCAGGTTGGTCAGCTTGTTCAGTTCTTCGGGCGGCAGGGCCTGCGGCTCGCCGTCCTTGTCGCGCACGTAATTCACCACCACGGCGACCGACAGGCGCTTGACGTTGCCCACCGGCTGCTTGATGTGGCTGATGGTGCGGTCCACTTCATAGTTGGTGGTGGCGTCGCGGCGCTCGTTCAGGTTGGCGGTGGCCGCCTGGGTGCCGGTCTGCTGTTGTTGCTGTTGTTGCTGCTGCTGTTGCTGTTGTTGCTGGGCATTGGCCGGCGGCTGCGGCGGCTGCGCGGGCGGGTTCGTCAGCGGGGCCTGCGCATTGGGCGGCGCCTGGTTGGACAGCGCGCCGGGCACGCCTTGCGCGGGGTTCACGCCGCGCTGCGTGGAATCGCTGGTTTGCTGGCTGCGCACGGCGGCCTGGCCAGGTTCCTGGTTCGGGCGGTAGACCTCGGAGGTTTCTTCGCGGCGGGCGAAGTCGACGTCGGCGCTGGCTTGGGCGTGGACGTTGCCCGGGCCGACCAACGGGTTCAGGATGGTCAGGATGCGTTCGACAGTGCGCTGTTCCACTTCGCGCACAAAGCGCATCTGGTCGGCGTCCATGCCACGGCCTTCGCCTGCCGGGGCCGACAACAACCGGCCGTTCTGGTCCACGATGGACACGTTTTCAGCGGGCAACTCAGGCACGCTGGAGGCCACCAGCCACGAAATGGCCGACACTTGCGCGTCGCTCAGGCTGCGGCCGGGATACACGTTCAGCAGCACCGAGGCGGTGGGCGCCTGGCGTTCGCGCACGAACAGCGACTGGCGCGGCATGGCCAGGTGAACACGGGCGTGCTGCACCGTGTTCATGGCCTCGATCGAACGGGCCAGTTCGCCTTCCAGGCCACGCTGGTAGTTGATCTGTTCCGAGAATTGGCTGGCGCCGAAACGGGCGTTGTCCATCAGCTCGAAGCCGACGGAGCCGCCGCGCGGCAGGCCTTGTGAAGCCAATTGCAAACGGGCGTCGTAGACGCGGTCGGCCGGCACCAACAGCGCGGTGCCGTTTTCGTTGTAGCGGTACGGCACGTTCATGGAACCCAGGGCCGTCACGATGGCGCCGCCGTCGCGGTCATCCAGGTTCGAGAACAGCACCTTGTACTGGGGTTCGCTGCTCCACATCACGGTGGCGACGATCAGCGCGATGACGGCGGCAGCTGCGCCAAGCAAAATAGGCTTGGGCAGTGCGCGGACCTTTTCCAGCACAGGGAACTTCGCCAGCAGCGACGAACTCAGAGTGGCCTGCTGATTCATCGATGGCTCCCGCTGGCTACGCGGCGCAAGGAAAAAGTCTTCATGTCTTGGTGGGGCAGATTACACATGCAACGTGCTTCTGGTCTGGGGAGAGCCTGGATTATTGCCGTTCGCTCGACAATCCCAATCGATGAAAACAGCAGGTTTTTGGCGTTACTTATCCTCTATGTCGACGCAAGGGCGGTTGATGCGGCCCCGGTTGGCGGCATTCAAGGAAATGTCGGGTTTTTTGGCGGTTTTTAGCGGCTATGGGCGCGCGCGATCGGCGTTACGCTTTGCGGCAACATGGCGACATCGCCCCACCAGCAAGGAATCAGGTAATGGCTGTATCAGGCTTGAACGGCATCGAAAGCATGCTCCAGCAGATGCGCACCGTCGTGAGCAAGGCGGAAACCGGCAATCTCGCCGCGGGGGAAGCGGTCGGCCAGCCCGACGGTTTTGCCGCCGAGTTGCAGCGCTCGATCCGCCGCGTGACGGCGGCCCAGAACGCCTCGTCGGCACAGGCGAGGGCCTTTGAAATGGGCGCCCCCGATCTTGCGCTGAACGATGTGATCATCGACATGCAGAAAGCCAGTCTTGGCTTCCAGACGGCGGTGCAGGTGCGTAACAAGCTGGTTGCTGCCTACAAGGAAATATCGTCGATGGCCGTGTAAGGGCGTCGATCTGAAAAAGGCCTTTCCATGGGTTGGAAAGGCCTTTTTGCATTGGGGCTTTGCTTTGTTTTACAGCCGGCGTTGCCTTAATTGCGCTGCGCGCCTTTCTCCAGGCGCCACACCACTTTCTGCAGCCAGTTTTCCTGGCGCGCGTCCAGGTTCAGGAACACCGCGCCCAGGTGGCTCATCGGCGGTTCGCCGGTCAGCGACACGTGTCGGGGCACGGCGTCGTCGGGGCTGTCGGGTTGAATCATCGGCTGGCCGGAAATGGGATAGATATTGCGCACTTCCAGCGTGGCGCTGAGCTTGCCCAGCTCGCCAAAATCCAACTGCACGTCTTCCATCACCGTGCCACGTTCCGGCAATTCGGGCACGGCGAGCGCGGCCCGCAGCCCCACGCCGTCGACCGAAATATCGCGCACCGTGAACTGAAAAGGCTTGGTCTTGGGGTCGGGTTGCCAACTGGCCTGGCATTGGCCCGCGCCGGTGACCAGCGAGGCGCGAAACATCTTGCGCCGCTGGATGCGCGCCAGGCGATCAGGAAAGGGCGACATCAGCGCCGCGCTGCCGTCGTCGAAGTGAATGACTTCGGGACGCTGCACGCGAAAGCGGATCTGCACGCCGCCATAGGCGGTGGCATGGAAATGAAAGGTCGTGCCGCTCAACAGGCCCATGCTGTCGGACTGCTCGAAGTCGGCGCCGGCGTAGTCGCGTGGACGCCAGAAGAACTGGCGGGTTTGCTTGTCGGCGCCCAGCACCAGCACCGCCATCTCGCGGTCGGCGGCGTCGCGCACCAGGATGTGGCTGTCGGGGTGCGTCAGCTCAAAGAGGGCGGAGCGCATGTCTTCCGGCCGGGTCAGCAGGAATTCCGGGTCGCTGGCATCCAACACGATGGTGGTCCTTAGAGAGTGAGGTCAGGCGGCGCGGCCTGGGGAAGCTCGCGCGATTCCAGGCGATACAGCCAAGCCAGCAATTCTGCCACCGCTACGTACAGTTGGGGAGGAATATGTGCATCCAGGTCCACCTGCATGAGCAGGCCGACCAATTCGCGCGACTCGTGCACGTACAGACCGTTCTCTTCGGCGGCGCGCACGATGGTATCGGCCAGTTGACCGTAGCCCTTGGCCACGACGCGCGGCGCGCCGTCCTTGTCGTCATAGGAAATGGCGACGGCCGCGTTGCGGTTGGCGTTGGGGCCAGCGTTGGGGGCGCCGCTTTGGCCGCTGTCCGCAGAGGTTTGGGGGGCGTTGCTCATCAGAAATCGGTCGGGATGACAGGGCGCGGGTCGGTCACGCTGACGGCCAGATTGCTCAAAGTCAGGCCCGCGGCCAGAAGGCGCGAGCGCAGTTGGTCGGACGCATCATTGATTTCGCCGGCAGCCAGCGGCGCGACCAATTGCAATACGATCTGATCGCCCGCCAGGTTCAGGCGCGCATCCACCAGCCCCAGGCGGGGAAGGTCCAGCTTGAGCCGCGTGGCCCAGGTGGGTGTTGCCGAATCGGGGTCGCCGCCGTAAGGGTCGCGTTCCACTTCCCATTCCATCGGCGTGCCGGGCCAGGCTTCGCCTTGCCAGGTCAGCGATTGATTGGCCAGCACATCCAACTGCTGGCGCACCAACACGGTCAGGTCCTGGTGGATGCCGGCCACGGGCGTGCCGGGGGCGGGTGATCCGCTGCCCGACGCCGCCTCGGCGCCGCCGCCAGTGCGCGCGGTGGTCGGCGCGTCCGAACGGTTGCGCGCCGCCGTGGAATTTTGCTGGGCGGTGTCGCGGTTCAAGCGGGCCTGCGGCTCTTCCTGCAGGGCGGCCGGGTTGGTCCGGCCGAACACCATGTCGGTCAAATGCGATTCATAGAACAGGCCGCTGGTCTGCAGGGCTTGGCGTAGCGCCTGGCCCAACAGGCGCGCGGACGGGCCGCCGGCCGCCAGCGAGGCATGGGCGGCAGCGTCGGCGCCGCGTGCCGCATGGGCATCGGCCTGGCCAGCGGGCCGCGTCAGCTTGGCCGCGGCAGCAGCATCCGCGCTGGCGGTGGTGGCGGTGGCAGCAGGCAGTGTGGGGGGCAGGGCGGGCGCCGTGGCCGCGGGCTGTCCGGCGGCGGCTTGGCCGGGCGGCGTGCCCGGACCCGCAGCGGGCGCGGGCTGGGGCGAGGCTTGCGCGGGGGCTTGCCCGGGGGTTTGCCCAGCGCTGCCGCCATTGGCGTTCCAGAGCGGGGCGCGCCCCTGGACAGCGGGCGCGGCTTCGGGAAACTGGGCCAGCAAGGCAAGAATCGTCCGCGCGGTGGTGCCCAGCGTGGTCGGGGCGGATGCGGTGGTGTCGCTGCTGGTGACCAGCCCGCGCGCGGCCAGCGCCAGCGCGGCAGCCGTCTTGGCGTCGACAACGGCATTCTGGCGGTCGCCTCGGGCGCCGCCAGTCTGTATGCCTTGTCGGGGGTCGCGGGTGGAGCCGTCCGATGATCCGGGCTTTTCCGGGCCGCCGGGTTGGCTGACGGCATCTGGCCGTGCGCCCGACACCTGGTTGGCATTCGCGGCGGACATCGTCGTGCCAAGCACGGCGTCCAACCGCTGCACCAGGACGTTACCGAGTGCGGCGGGACCGACGCTCATTCTTCAGGCGCCTGATATCCGTAGGCCGACAGCAGGGTCTGCTGGCGCTTCATGCGTCCCAGCAGCTCGCCCAGCCGGGCCAACTGCGGGATAGCCAGGTCGCGCGTCAGCGCATCGTTTTCCAGAATCCGCACAAGCAGGTCATATTTCATGGCGCGGGCGGCTTCGTCCAGCGGCGCCGTCTGTTCCGTCTGGCGCAGGAGCTCGACGCGCTCGCAGTATTGCTGGCCATGGACCATGGCCAAATCCCAGTCGCCTGCCTTGGCGGCAGTCAGCATTTCCCCGGTGATGAAGGCGATCTCCTGGTAGTGCTCCAGGATGGCGGGAAGGGACTGGGTCAGGGACGTCATGGAAATCTCGGGCGTTCTCAGGCTGGCTAAAGGCATGGTTCGGGCCATTACGGCTCCATGCCGCCAGCCGGCCGGTCGATGGAAGTCTGCCAGGCTTCGGCCAGATCGGCCAGCAGCCGGTCGGCAATGTCAAGCTGCTCGACATCCGCTTTCAGGTTCGCTGTCAGCAGCGTACGGATGATGTAGTCGTAAAGCAAGGCGAGGTTGGCGGCGATATCGCCGCCGGCCTCCATGTTCAGCCCCGTTTTCAGGCCTTCATCGACGATTTTGATCGCTTTCGAGATGGCCGCCCCGCGCTCGGCGATGCGGCCTTCGTTCAAATGGATGCGCGCCTGCCCGATGGCCGCCCGCGCACCCAGGTAAAGCAGGGTGATCAGCCGCTCCGGGCTTGCGCCCAGGACTTGCGTTTCCAGGCCGATATCGGCGTAGGAACGAACAGAATAAGACCCTGAGGGCCGTCGGGCGGCATACGTCATTTAATGCATCTTCTATTAATTGAGTGAGTTACTTGGACTTGTTCATGGCCTCAAACTGCTGGGTCAGATAGCTGCCCGTGCTTTGCATCTGCATGTAGAAGGTGTCCAGCGCAACAAACTGCGTGCGCATCCGCTCGATTTCGGCATCGCTCGATGCCTTGGCGCGCGCCTTCTGCGCGTCCAATGCGGTGATCGACTTGGCCAGGCCGTCCTGGCGCGTCTTCAAGGAGCCGGTCGAACCCAGCACATCCTTGAGCGCCGCGTCGATATTCTTCGCCAGGCCGTTTTCACCCGTCAACAGCTTGGTGACGTCGGCGGGGTTTTCGGTCAGGGCCTTGGTCAGCTTGGTCGTGTCCAGCTTCAGTTCGCGGGCGGTGGCGTCGGTGGTGATGCCCAGATCAGCCAGCGAACGCAGCGTGCCGTCGCCCAGCACGCCTTGCAGCGCGCCGGACAACGCCGACTGGATCGAGCGCGTGGTGCCGTCGCCCGTCAGCGGTTGGTTGGTGGCCGCCGAAGCGTCAAACGCGGTCAGGTTCTTGATCGTGGTTTGCAGCGTCTTGTACTTGGTGACGAAGTCCTGCACCGCCTTGCTGGCCACCGAGGTATCGGCTTCCAGTTTCAGGGTGATGGGCTTGTCGGTTTCGGTCTTTTCGGCCAAGTTCAGCGTAATGCCGTCGATGGCGGTCGAAATGTTGTTCGAACCGCTCTTGACCGTGATGCCGTTGATGATGACTTCGGCGTCCTGCCCGGCGGTGGAGGTCATGCCGGAGGTCACGCCATTGGCATCCGTGCTGAACGTCAGGATGTCTTTCAGCGACTGGTCGCCGTTGACGGTGATGGACTTCACCGATGCTTCCGTGCCCGTTTCGCGCGAGGTCAGCATCAGGTAGTTGTTGCCATTGCCGTCGTTGATGACGGTGGCGCGCAAGCCGGTCTTGTCGTCGGCGTTGATGGCCTTGACGATGCCGTTCAAGGACGTATCGTCCTTCAGGTCGACCGTGCGCTTGGTGCCGTCGGCCAGTTCGATTTCGAAGGTGCCAGTCGTGCCGTTCTTGGCGGTGCGGTCGGCCACGGCCGACGATTGCAGGCTTTGCGCCCGCGCCAGGTTCTTCACTTCGATGGTGTATTCGCCAGCCACCGCGCCCTCGGCGGCCACCGTGGCCGTCAGGGCGGAACCGCCGGTGACGCTGCCCTTGATGGCACCCATGGTTTCAGCCTTGCCCAGCACGGCGGCCGACGACTTCAGGGCTTCCAACGCGCTTTGAAGCTGCGAGTAAGCGTCGATACGGGTTTGATAGCTTTCGGCGCGGGTCGTGTAGACCGAAAGCTTTTTCGTCTCGGCGTCTTGCAGGTCCGACAGGATCTTTTCCAGCGGCAAGCCGGACACGGACCCAAGGTTGGTGATAGAAGCCATGTGATTTCCTTCCTAGCGAAGCGATTCTGACAAAAATAGGGTGCCGGCGATTGGCCGGGTAAGGGCATAAGGCGGGCCTAATTCGGGGTTTCCCTCACGCATAGGCGCCAAAACAGCTGAAGAACACTGTTTTAAGGGTCAGGTCACGCAGTGGTTTTAATGCCGTTGCCTTGCATGTTCACGATCATTTTGGCGATTTTGAGTACCGTTTCGCTGGGGATCGTGCGAATGACGTCGCCCGATTCCGCATCTACGACCGACACCACCACCTGATGCACATTCGGGTCGATTTCGAACTGCAATTGCGTCGACCACGCCTTCATCTGGTCGTTGATTTCGTCCAGCGCCTTGTCCAACGGCAGCTTTTGCGAATCTGATTGATCCGACGTGGCGCTGTCGGAGGCGCCGCTGTTGGTCGCGGCTGCGGCCGGCGTCACATTCACGGCCGGTTCGGCCACGATGGGCGCCTGCACGGGCGCAGCGGGTGCGAACGTAGCGGGGGCTAGGGGGGTTACGGCCATGATCACTCCAGCGGCGATGTGGGCGTCTCGGAGGAACGCGCTGTTTTCAGGGTATTCTCAGCTACGATAACGGCAGCCCCGCAGGGAACTTTAGCCCCCGGCGAGGCAGGTGTTTTACGTGCTAATCAGTTTGGATCGGGCAATGAGTGTCAAGACGGCGCTGCGAGTCATCGAAATCATCGAAACCTTTGCCCGCGAGAAGCGCGCGCTGCCCTTGTCGGAGCTGGCGCGCCTGTTGGACGTGCCGGTTTCCAGTTGCCTGGCGCTGATCCGCACGCTGACGGGCCTGGGTTATTTGTATGAAACCGGCCGGCGCCAGGGCTACTACCCCACCGGCCGCCTGTTGGCCATGGCCCAGCGCATTGCGCGTGCCGACCCCGTTTTGGACCGCGTCTACCCCAGCCTGTCGGAATTGCGGGACGCTACCCGCGAAACGGTCGTGTTCGCCAAGCTGACGCAGGACGGGCGGGTGGTCTATCTGGATGTGCTGGATTCCCCACATACCATCCGATACGCGCCCGTTGCCGGCGAATTCAAGGATGTACACGCCAATTCGCTGGGAAAGGCGCTGGTGTCGCTGATGGATGCGCCCCAACGCCAGAGCCTGCTGTCCGACATGCCCATGACGCGCTACAACGAGCGCACCCTGGTCACGCCGCAAGCGCTGGAAGACGACCTGCAACGGTCGCGCCAGCGCGGTTGGTTCATGAACAGTGGAGAATCGATTGCCGACGTGGGCGCCATCGCCTGGCCCGTCACCTTGTCGGGCGAGCACTATGCGATTTCGGTGGGCGGCCCGATCTACCGGATCGAGCCGCAGCAAGAGGCCTATGCGCGCATTCTGCGGGCGGCATGCACCGCGCTGGAACAGCAGGCCTGAACTTGGCCCGGGCGGGCCTGCGCCGGCCTGAATCGCCGGGCGTCGCGCCCGGCGCGAACCCTCAGTAAGACTTCGGCAGGCCCAGCACCTTTTCCGCGATAAAGCACATGATCAGTTGCGGGCTTACCGGCGCGATGCGCGGAATGAAGCTTTCGCGCAGCAGCCGTTCCACATGGTATTCCTTGGCGTAGCCCATGCCGCCCAGCGTCATCACCGCCGTTTGGCAGGCGTTGTAGCCGGCTTCCGCCGCCAGGTATTTGGCCGTATTGGCATAGGGGCCGCAGGGCAGGCCCGCGTCGTACAGGCTGGCGGCCTTGAACACCATCAGGTCGGCGGCTTCCAACTGCATCCAGGCCTGCGCCAAGGGATGCTGGATGCCCTGGTTCTGGCCAATGGGGCGGCCGAACACCGTGCGTTCACCCGCGTATTTCACGGCGCGATCCAGCGCGGCGCGGCCAATGCCCACGGCTTCCGCCGCGATCAGGATGCGTTCGGGGTTCAGTCCGTGCAGGATATATTCAAACCCGCGGCCTTCTTCGCCGATGCGGTCGGCCACCGGAATGCGCAAACCATCAATGAACAGCATGTTCGAGTCCACGGCCTTGCGGCCCATTTTCTCGATTTCGCGCACTTCGATCTTCTCGCGGTCCAGATCGGTATAGAACAAGGACAGGCCCTGCGTGGGCTTGTCCACCTCGGACAGCGGGGTGGTGCGCGCCAGCAGCAGCATTTTGGTGGCGACCTGCGCGGTCGATATCCAGATCTTGCGGCCATGCACCACGTATTCGTCGCCTTGGCGCACCGCGCGGGTCGATAGCTTGGTGGTGTCCAGGCCAGCATCGGGTTCGGTCACGGCAAAGCAGGCCTTCTCGCGCCCGGCGATCAGCGGTTCCAGCCAGCGGCCGCGCTGCTCGTCGGTGCCGAACACCACCACGGGGTTCAGCCCGAAGATATTCATGTGCACGGCGGATGCGCCGGTAAAGCCCGCGCCGGACGCGGCGATGGTCTGCATCATCAGCGCCGCTTCGGTCATGCCCAGGCCCGCGCCGCCATATTCCGGCGGCATCGCAATGCCCAGCCAGCCGTCGCGGGCCAGGTCGGCGTGCAGCGGTTCGGGAAAACCGCCTTCGCGGTCGCGTTCCAGCCAGTATTCATCGGGGTAGCGGTCGCAGATGCGCGACACGGCGTCGCGCAGCGCCAATTGCTCGGGGGTAAAGGCAAAGTCCATCAGTCGTTTCCATCCTGGGTAATGCCGCGGGCGACCAGCGCGTCGATCCGGGCGTCGTCGTAGCCGGCTTGCGCCAGCACCTCGCGGCTGTGCTCCCCCAGCCGGGGGGCGGGCCGGCGCAGGGACGTGGGCGTGCCTTGGTAATGGCCCAGCGGCGCGGGGGTGCGCAGGGGGCCTTCGCTGGGGTGATCCACATGGCGGATGAAGTCGGTGGCCACCAGGTGTTCGTCCACCAGCAGGTCGTCCACCGTGTAGAGCTGCGACGCGGGGATATCCGCGCGGGCCAGGGCGTCCAGCCACTCCTGCGTGGGGCGGGTGCGGATCACGTCGGCCACATAGGCGTAGACCTCGCCGATGTGCGCCGCCCGCGCGCCGTGCGTGCAAAAGCGAGGATCTTCGGCCAACTCGGGCTGGCCGATCAGGTCAAAGAAGTTGCGCCAGTGTTTGTCGTTGTAGATCAACAGGCAAAGGTAGCCATCGGCCGTGGCGTAGGGCCGGCGATGGGGCGCCAGCAGGCGCGCGTAGCCGGTCGGGCCCATGGGCGGCTCGAACGTCGCGCCGCCCAGGTGGTCGCCCAGCACCAGGTGGGCCATGCCTTCAAACATGGGGATTTCCACCTGCTGGCCACGCCCCGTCGTTTTGGCGTGCAGCACGGCCGACACCAGGGCAATGGCCACATGCAGGCCCACGGCCCGGTCGGCCAGCGTCAGCGGCGCGTAGCGGGGCACGTCGCCGCTTTGCTGGGCCGACAGGGCGGCAATGCCCGTCTGCCCCTGGATCAGGTCGTCATAGGCGGGCCGGCCGGCGTACGGGCCGGCTTCGCCAAACCCGTAGGCGCCCAGGTAGACGATGTGCGGGTTGCGCGCCGCCACCGTGTCATAAGACAGCCCCAGCCTGGCCATGGCCTGCGGCCGGATGTTGTAGAGCAGGGCGTCGCAGCTTTCGGCCAGCTTCAGGCAGGCCTCAAGCCCTTCGGGCGTCTTCAGGTCCAGCACGATGGACCGCTTGTTGCGGTTCAGGTGCAGGTACAGGTGGCCCATGCCGGGATTGCGCATGGGCCCCACGGCCCGCATGTTGTCGCCCGCGGGCGATTCCACCTTGATCACATCGGCGCCCAGGTCCGCCAGCGTCTGCGTGGCGTAGGGGCCCATCACGACCGAGCTCAGGTCCAGGATGCGCACGCCGGCCAGCGGGCCGGCTGGCGTGGCGTCAGGGGCGGGGGGAATGTCATTGCTGTTCGATTCCTGCATCTTTGATCAGCTTGCCCCACAGCGTGCGCTGCTCGCTGACGAACTGCGCGAAGGCTTCCGGGGTGCTGGAAAAGGCGTCAAAGCCCAGGCCCGCCAAGCGCTTCTTGACCTCGGGCTTGGCCACTACCTGGTTGATGGCGGCGTTCAGCTTCGCCACCACTTCGGGCGGCAGGCCGGCCGGGCCGAAATAGCCGTTCCAGGAATTCAGGTCGAAGTCCTTCACGCCGGCCTCGGCCATGGAGGGCAGGTCGGGCACGATGACGCTGCGTTCGGCGGTGGACACGGCCAGGGCGCGCAATTGGCCCGACTGCACAAAGGGCAGGCCGGAAGCCAGGTCGGTGAACATGAAGTCCACCTGGCCGCCCACCACGTCGGTCAGGCCTTGCGGGGTGCCTTTGTAGGGAATGTGCAGCAGGTCGATACCGGCGCGGTTGGCCAGCGTGGCGCCGGCGACGATGCCGGTGCTGTTGCCGCTGGCGTAGGTGATGCGGCCCGGGTTTTTCTTGGCGTCGGCCACCAGCTCACCCACGTTCTTCCAGGGGCGCTTGGGGTTCACGACCAGGATGAAGGGCAGGTTGCCGCCGCGCGCGATGGGGGTGAAGTCCTTGACCGGGTCATAGGGCACGTTCTTCATCAGCCAGGGCGCGGCCGAATGCGAGGTGTTGGTGGTGACGAAGAGCGTGTAGCCGTCGGGCTTGGCGCGCGCCACGTAGTTGGCCGCGATGGTGGCGTTGGCGCCCGGCTTGTTCTCGACGACGATCTGTTGGCCCAGGATGGCGGACAGTTCAGATCCGAATATCCGGCCCACCGCATCGGTGCCCGAGCCCGCCGGGAAGGGCACGATCAGGGTGATGGGCTTGTTGGGGTAGTCGGACGCCGCCTGGGCGATGGGGCGGCCATCAAGGCCGCGCCGCTGATCAGGGCGGCGCTAAGCAAACGGAAAGGGTGCATGGGGTTGTCTCCAGGTTTATAGGGAATTCAGGCGCGGCTCTGCGTCCGCTGCCTGCGCCGCCGGGGGTCAGGCGGCGGGCGGTGGCGCCGGAAAGTCCCGGATCACGCGATCCGGGGATTCTTCATACGGGGGGGTGTAAATCACCAACAGCCTGGCGGGCTCGTCGCTGGTCACGGTAAAAACGTGGGGCACGTCGGGCGGGAAGTAACAGCAGTCGCCCGCCACCATGTCGGCTGTTTCGTCGGCCACCTGCGCGCGCGCGGTGCCCGACAGCAGATAGCAAACTTGCTCAATGCCCGGGTGCGCATGCGGCAGCGCGCCCTGGCCTTTTTCGATGACGCCCAGCAACACTTCCACGCCGCGCGAGCCCACGGTGTCGGGACCGATCAGACGGCGGTTCAAGGTGCCAGTGTGATTGGCGGGGTGATAGCCGGGCACCTCGGCTTCGCGGACCAGCCAGCGGGGGGAAGTTGCTTGCGTCATGTTCATCCATCTAAATTTTCATACATAAATTTATTTTCACGTATGAGAAAAACGTCGGCAAGCGATTTTTCAGCTGGGATACTGTGTCGCGCTCTAGGGGATTAGGGAAAACACCGTGCGCGGACTGCTAAAATCTCGCGCTGATCTTCTTTCACGGCCCGCCATGTCTTCCGTTTGTCCGCCTGACGCCTCCGCCACGTTGTCTGATTGGTTGCAATACCTGGAATCCATCCACGCCACCGCCATCGACATGGGCCTGGACCGCGTGCGCGAAGTGGCCACGCGCATGGGGCTGGAACTCTCGGGCGTGAAATTCGTTGTGGGTGGCACCAACGGCAAGGGATCCACCTGTGCCATGTTGGAAGCCATGTTGCTGGCGGCCGGCTACAAGGTGGGGCTGTACACGTCGCCGCACCTGATCGACTTCAATGAACGCGCCCGCGTCAACGGCCAGATTGCCTCGGACGGCGACCTGATCGCCCAGTTCCAGGCCGTCGAGGCGGCACGTGGCGAGGTCTCGCTGACCTACTTCGAATTCACCACGCTGGCCATCCTGCGCCTGTTTTCGCAAACGCGCCTGGATGCAATCGTGCTGGAAGTGGGCCTGGGCGGCCGCCTGGATGCCGTCAACATCGTCGACGCCGATTGCGCCATCGTCACCAGCGTTGATCTTGACCACACCGACTGGCTGGGCGATACCCGGGAAAAAATCGGCTTCGAGAAAGCCCACATCTACCGCGCCGGCCGGCCCGCCATCTGCAGCGATCCGGTTCCGCCGCAATCGCTGTTGGATCACGTGGAGAAAATCGGCGCGGATCTCTGGCTGTTCGGACGCGACTACAACTATTCCGGTGACCGCCAGCAATGGGCGTATGGTGGGCGCGAACAGCGCCGCAGCGCGCTGGCCTATCCGGCGCTGCGCGGCGCCAACCAATTGCTGAACGCGTCCGCCGCGCTGGCCGCCCTGGAATCCGTGCGCGACCGGCTGCCGGTGCAACAGCAGGCGGTTCGCCTGGGGCTGCTGCAGGCGTCGTTGCCAGGCCGCTTCCAGATTCTGCCGGGCCAGCCCTCAGTGATTCTTGACGTGGCGCATAACCCGCATGCAGCGGCCGTGCTGGCGCAGAACCTGGACAACATGGGCTTCCATCCCTACACCCACGCGGTGTTCGGCATGCTGAACGACAAGGACCTGGCTGGTGTCGTGGCCAAGCTGGGTACCCGCATCGACCACTGGTATTGCGCGGGCCTGCCCGGGCCGCGCGGCATGTCGGGCCAAGCGCTGGCCGACAAGGTCGCCGCGGCCTTGCCGCCATCACCCGCCGGAGCTGAAAGCCCCAGCATCGCCGCCTTTGAAAATCCCGCCCAGGCCTATGCCGCGGCGCGCGAGCGGGCGGTCGAGAATGATAGAATCGTCGTGTTTGGGTCGTTTCTCACCGTGGCCTCGGTTTTGCAGGCACTGGGTCGCAAGGCATAGGCAAAAACGGGCATGGCGGCCCGCCGCCACATTGCCGCAAGGAATTCTCTTCCATGGGTTTTTTCAATCGCAAAGATCCTGCCGACCAGGCGCAGTCCTCCAAACGGGCGGCAGTGCCTAGCGAGGTTCAGGCTGCGGAGCTGCGCGGCCGTGCGCGGCGCAGGTTGGCAGGCGCCGTTGCCCTGGTGCTGGCGGCTGTCATCATTCTGCCCATGGTGCTTGATTCGCAGCCCGTGCCGGTTGCCGACAACATTCCCATCCGCGTGCCGGAACGCAACACGCCGTTCCAACCCCAGGTGAGCGAGCCGCAAGCGGCGCCCCAGTTGGGAGGCGCGACGGTTGCAGGTAACGGCGCCACTCCCGCGGATTCCTCCGTGCCGACGCCGCCCCCCGTTACATCAACGCCGTCAACCCCGCCCACGACTTCCGCACCGCCCGAGTCGGCAGCCCCGCACACGACCACGGTGCAGGTGACGCCGCCGCTCGTGGCGCCCAAGCCTGAAGCCAAACCCAAGCCCGAAGCCAAGCCCGAGGCGAAGCCCGAATCCAAGCCGGCTCCCAAGCCCGACACGCGCTCCGACGACGGCGCGCGTGCGCTGGCGCTGTTGGAAGGGCGTGCCGCGCCGGCCGCCGCCGCGCCGGCGCCCAAGCCTGCCGCCAAGGGCAATTTTGTGTTGCAGATCGCGGCATACACCACGTCGGAAGACGCCCAGTCGCGCCGCGCCAAGCTGCACCAGGCAGGCGTGACCAACGCATTTGTGGAACAAGCCACCATCAGTGGCAAACAGCAGTACCGTCTGCGTGTGGGGCCGTTCCCCTCGCGCGAGGCGGCGCAGGCGGCCCAGGCGCGGTTGCGCACCTTGGGCTATGACAATGGTTTTATTGCCGCCCAATAGTGACCGGCTTCGACTTCGTCGTGCTGGCCATCCTGGTGGTCTCGGGTGTGCTGGGCCTGGTGCGCGGCCTGCTCAAAGAGGTGCTGTCGCTGGTCGCCTATCTGCTGGCCTTCGTGGCCGCGATATGGTGGGGCCCCACGGTGTATACGTGGCTTGAGCCCTATATTGAAACGACGCTGCTGCGCATGGGAGTCTCATACGCCGTGGTGTTCATCCTAGTGCTGCTCGGTGTGGGTTTGGTCAACATGACGCTAGCCGCCTTGATCCGCAGTACCGGACTCAGCCCCGCCGATCACGGCTTGGGCGGTATGTTCGGGCTGGCCCGTGGTCTCGTGATCGTGCTGGCCTTGGTGGCCGCTGCCGGCTATACGCCGCTACCCCAAGAGCCGTGGTGGAAGGACGCCATGTTTTCGCATTCGGCCATCGAGGCCATCAAACATATCAAAACGTGGCTGCCGCCGTCTTTGGCGACTTGGCTGCCGTATTGATTAGCTTCAAATCAACCAGGAAATCTCACCATGTGTGGAATCGTAGGGGTCATCGGGCGCGGGCCGGTCAACCAGCTGCTCTATGACAGCTTGCTGCTGTTGCAGCATCGCGGGCAGGACGCCGCGGGCATCGCGACGTCGCAAGGCAACCAATTCAATATGTACAAGGCTCACGGCCTGGTGCGCGACGTCTTCCGTACGCGCAACATGCGTTCGTTGCCGGGTACGTCCGGCGTCGGCCAGGTCCGCTATCCCACCGCGGGCTCCAGCGCCAGCGAGGAAGAGGCCCAGCCGTTCTACGTCAACGCGCCGTTCGGCATCATGTTTGCCCACAACGGCAACCTGACCAACTGGCGTGAACTGCGTGAATCGCTCTACCGCGTCGACCGCCGCCACATCAACACGAATTCCGATTCCGAAGTGCTGCTGAACGTGCTGGCGCACGAGCTGCAATCGTCGGCCAACGGCGTGTCGCTGGACGACGACGCGATCTTCCGCGCCGTGTCGGCGCTGCACAAGCGCGTGCGCGGCGCCTATGCCGTGGTGGCGCAGATTTCCGGTTACGGCCTGCTGGCGTTCCGCGATCCGAACGGTATCCGCCCCTTGTGTATCGGCCGCATGGAAACCGACGAAGGCGTTGAGTGGATGGTGGCCTCGGAATCGGTGGCGTTGGAAGGCAGCGGTTTTGTCTTCGTGCGCGACGTCGAACCCGGCGAAGCCGTGTTCGTCGACCTGGACGGCCGTTTCGTCAGCCGTCAGTGCGCGGAAAACCCGCAACTGGTGCCGTGTATTTTCGAATACGTGTACTTCGCGCGTCCGGATTCGCTGATCGACGGCGTGTCGGTCTACGACGCCCGCCTGCGCATGGGTGAATACCTGGCCGACAAGGTCGCGCGCAACATGCGCCTGGGTGACATCGACGTCGTCATGCCGATTCCGGATTCCTCGCGTCCGGCCGCGATGCAGTTGGCCGCCCGCCTGAACCTCGACTACCGCGAAGGGCTCATCAAGAACCGCTACGTGGGCCGCACCTTCATCATGCCGGGCCAGGCCGTGCGCCGTAAGTCCGTGCGCCAGAAGCTCAATGCCATCGGCATGGAGTTCAAGGGCAAGAACGTGCTGCTGGTTGATGACTCCATCGTGCGTGGCACCACCAGCCGCGAAATCGTCGACATGGCGCGCGCGGCCGGCGCCAACAAGGTGTACTTTGCCTCCGCCGCGCCTCCGGTCCGTTTCCCGAACGTGTATGGCATCGACATGCCCACGCAATCGGAACTGATCGCCACGGGCCGCAGCGACGAGGAAATCGCCCGCGCCATTGGCGCCGATTCGCTGATCTACCAGGATCTGTCCGACATGCAGCAATCGGTGCGTGACCTGAACCCCAAGATGA
Organism: Achromobacter spanius; assembly: GCF_003994415.1. NCBI lineage: Bacteria > Pseudomonadati > Pseudomonadota > Betaproteobacteria > Burkholderiales > Alcaligenaceae > Achromobacter > Achromobacter spanius. The sequence continues at coordinate 2,777,842 of NZ_CP034689.1, forward strand.
CCCGCTTCGAAGCCTCGTGCTTTGATGGCGAATACATCACGGGCGACATCACCGCCGAATACCTGGCGCGCCTGGGCCAGTCGCGCGCCGAACCCGGCCAGGACGAAGGCGCAAGCGGCCTGCAATTCAACATGGGCTACGCCGCCAACGACGCCTGACCCTTCAGGGCAAGGCTTCAAGAAAAATGCCGTTCACGCGAGTGAACGGCATTTTTTTCTGCACGCCCGCCTTGCTGATGGGGGCTATCTTGTCCCCGGGGCGTCGGCGGCATCGGCATCGGCATCGGTGTTGACGCCGTAGGCGGCCGGCATGCCTTGTTGCCCGCAGCACGCGCCCCAGTTCAGCAGCTTCGAGGTGTGCCCGATGCCCGGGTTGAACGTGTTGGTGGGGTCCAGGTCCCGATAGAACGCGGTCAATGCCGGCTTGGCCACATACAAGTGGCCCACGTTGTGCTCGGCGGGATACTCCGCCTGCCGCGCGTCCAGCAATGCCCACATGCGATGCTCCATCGCGATCGGGTCGACCCCTTTGCGCACGATGTAGTCCTGGTGGAACACATGGCAGAAGAAATGGCCGTAATAGAGCTTGTGGACGATATCGCGTTTCATGTCGGCGGGCAGCGTCTCGACCCAGTCGCGGTCGTTGCGGCGCAGCGCGATGTCCAGCGGCACAATGTCCTCGACCGATGCGCGATGGGTGTCGCGATAGCGTATGGCTGCGCCCGCGATGGCAAAGCGATGCAGGAAGGCTTTGCGTCCTTCTTCGGCATCGCATTCAAAGAACGCCGCATCCGCGCGCTCCGCGAAATGCTTCGTCAAGAAGGCGCGCGCGGCGTCGGCCGTATCGTTGGACACCCGCAGCAGCAGGTGGTGTTCGTAGCGGTCGCGGTAATCGCGCATGCGGCGGGGCAGGTGATTCGGCAGCAACGTCACAACGGCCTGTATCGCGCGGTCGACCAAGCCGGGCAGGCCCAGCCGTTCAGCAATGCCGTCCATCCGGCTCTTGATGGCGAACGCCTTCGGCACGCGCGCCGTACCCAGTTTGTCGATCAGCAAAAACACGTCCTTGCCATAGCGCGCGCCGATGTCGAACGCATCGCGATGGATGTATTCGCCCGCGATCGGCAGCCGCGGCAGCTTGGCCAGCAGTTCGCGGCGTACGGCGGTCAGGTCGTCGGGCAGGTTGCTGCCGATATAAAACACTGTGCTGGGTTCGCGCTCGAATGTGTCCAGCCGCACCGCGAACAGGCAGACGCGGCCGGCCGAACCCGATGCTTCGTACAGGCGCGAGGGGTCGGCGTTGAAGCGGGCGGGCGTGGGCTCGTCGATCTGGCGCACATGCTGCGCGTAGTGCGGATCCGACGCCGCGCCCACGTCATCGCGGATGTCGTCCGGGCCATATTGCCCAGCCTGCAAACGGGTCAGGATCTCTTCGGGCGTAGCGCCCAGTTCAATGCCCAAGTGGTTCACCAGGCTGAGCGAACCGTCGTCGCCCACGCGCGCGTACAAGGCCAGTTCGGTGTAGGCGGGGCCGCGCCGCATCAGCGCGCCGCCCGAGTTATTGCACACCCCGCCCAACACGGACGCCCCGATGCAAGACGAGCCGATCACCGAATGCGGCTCGCGCCCCAGCGGCGCCAGGGCCTGTTCCAGCCGGTCCAGCGTGGCGCCGGGAAGGCAAACCACTTGCTTGCCATCGCGGATCACCTGGATACCCGGAATGCGCAGCGTGCTGATCAGCACGATCTCGCGGTCATATTGATCGCCGTCGGGCGTGGAGCCTCCGGTCAGGCCCGTATTGGCCGCCTGCATGATGACGATGCGGCCGGATTGCACTACGGCCTGCAGCACGCGCCACTGTTCCAGCAAGGTGCCGGGCCGCACCACGGCAAGGACGCGGCCTTCACCAGTGCGATGGCCCCTGCAAAAGCGGCGCGTGGCCGAATCGCTGGTCAGTACCTGGGCGGGGCCGACCACGGCGCGCAGTTGCGCCAGCAGGGCGGCGCCCTCGGTCATGTTGGACGAAAGCGTCATGGTAGGGGGGGGCAGGGCCGGATTCGGCGAAGGTTCCAGGGCGGGCGAGGCGTCGCGCGCGGGGCCATGATACCGAAGATTCAAGCGGGGACGGCGGCCCGTCAGCCCTTGGGCGCCCACAGCGATTCGCGCGTGGCCTCCAGGTGCGTCAGGTACAGGCGCAGATCGAATTCGTATTGGTGGTAGTGCGGTTCCATGCGCAGGCACAGGTTGTAGAAGGCCTTGTTGTGGTCCTTCTCTTTCAGGTGCGCCAATTCGTGCACGGTGATCATCTTCAGGAATTCGGCCGGCACGGTCTTGAACAGCGTCGCCACCCGGATCTCGTGCTTGGCGCGCAGCTTGCCGCCCTGCACGCGCGAAATGTAGGTGTGCTGGCCCAGGGCATGCTGGATCACATGGATCTTGCTGTCGTAGGTGACTTTATTGATCAGGTCGCCGTTGCGCAGATACGTGTTCTTCAGGTCCGTCACGTACTGGTAGAGCGCGCGGTCTGTGCGGATATCGTGCGGGCCGTCGGGGTAGCGCGACAGCAGGGCCGCGCCCAGCTTGCCACGTTCAAGCAGCGTTTGGGCCTGGGCGAGCAGCGGTTCCGGATAGCCGGTCAGGTATTTCAGGGTAGTCACAGCAGGGAAAGAACTTCCGCGCGGCCGCGCCGCCTTATGGGGGGCGCAACCGGCGCGGTGTTGTCGGGCGCGCGCCCGCGATTGAGTTCAGGCTCGGGCGCGGCCGAAGACGACGGGCAGCGCCATGAAGAACAAGACCACGAAGAGCGCCAGGCTCCACAAGGCGTATTCAATGCCCAGCACCGGCACCTTGGCGTCCATGCAAGTGGCGAAAATACCGAACAGCCACGGCACGTTGCCTTCCAGGCCGATGCCGGTCATGAAGCGGTCGGCAAAGGTCTGGTCGCACGACAGCATGTTGGCCGCCACGCTGTACTGGTACCAGGCCGCCACCACGCCCGACAGCGACAGCAGCGCCGCCAGCGCGCCGGCGATGCGGGTCAACGCCCGGCCGCCGCCAAAGCCACCAATCAGCGCCACCACGCCGATGACCAGATAGATCAAGCGTTGCAGCACGCACCACGCGCACGGCGGCATATCGAAAACGTGTTGGGAAATCAGGGCCACGCCAACGGCGCCGAAGCAAAGCAGGGCAATCAGGCGAAGCAGGCGTTCAGAGCGGGTAGTCATTTTTTAACTTGTTTTGAGATTGATCGATGCGGGCGTGCGGCCCGGCCAACGCTTAGGCCTTGGGAACCGGAATTGGTTGCATCACCTGCGTCAACAAACCCAGCATCAGGTCGCGCGCGCCTTCCCAGAAGATCTGCACGCCCAGGCACAGCATGATGAACGCCGACAGCCGCATGAACACGGCCGTGCCGTTGTCGCCCAGGCGGTGCAGCATCTGGGCGGCAAAGCGCAGGCAGACATAAAGGGTCAGGGACACCGCGATGATGCCCGGGATGGAGCCGCCCAGCCGCACCAGGCTCAGCACATGGTTCTGGTCGCGCAAGGACACGCCCACGGTGATGGCGGCGGCGATGGAGCCCGGGCCGCAACTGATGGGAAACGTCAGCGGGTAGAACGCGCGCGCCTTCGCCATTTCGGGCGTGAACGATTCGGCCATGCGCGCCACGCGCTCGGTGTCGGCGTCGGGCGAATTCACCAACCGCCAGGCACTGGCAATCACCAGCATGCCGCCGCCCACGCGCACGATGGACAAGGAAATGCCGAAGAAGCTGAGCAGCACGTTGCCGGCCACCATGGCGACGATCAGCATCAGGCAGACATTGACCGCCACCCGTTTGGCCAGCACCACGCGCGTGGCCGACGAGGCGCCTTCGGTCAGCGACAGGAAGATCGGCGCAATGGCAGGCGGGTTCAGGAAGGGCAGCAGGGTGGCCAGCGCAAAGAAGAAGCTGCCACCGAAGACGCGCAGATAGTCGTTAAGCTGCATGGGAGCGGGTATCGCCTGGCCGAAAACCCGGATTGTATGCGGTTCGGGCGCGGGTTGGTGACCCGATCAGGTCACCCGATCAGGCGACCTGATCACCGCCTCGATTACGCAACGCGCTGTTGCGCCTCGTCGCCGGCCAGCGCATCCAGGATGTCGCGTTCGAACTGCATCTGGATGCGGGGGCGCGCCAGCGCCGACCCATCCACGATGAACACGTCTTCCACGCGGTCGCCCAGCGTCATGATCTTGGCCATCAGCAGGTTGATCTCGTGCTGGGCGAATACGCGCGCCAGCGCGTGCAGCAGGCCAGGGCGGTCGGTGGCGGTAACCGACAAGCGCCACGACGTGCTGCGTTCGTCCGGCTGCAGCTCGGCTTGCGGCATGACCGGGAACACGCGCGACACGCGCGATTGCCGGTTGCGCCCGTAGTAGCCGCCGCGGCTGGGCTGCGCCTGAGCGGCGGCGTGCGGGTCTTTCAAGCGTTCGGCCAGTTCGTGTTCCACCAGCGTGGCCTGGGCGCGCAGGTCGCTGGCGCCTTCTGGCAGCAGCACAATAAAACTGTCCAGCGCCCAGCCGTGGCGCGTGGTGTGGATGCGCGCGTCTTGAATCGACAGGTTCTTGGCGTCGAAGTAGCCGCAGATGGCCACGAAAAGGTCCGGCGCATCGCGCGTATAGACCATGATCTGCAGGCCTTCGCCTTGCTCGGTGGGGCGGGCCTTGACCACCGCCTGGGTGGGCGCCACCTGGTGATACAGGTGGCGCGTGTGCCAGGCAATGTCCGAGGCGTCGTGGCGCAGGAAGTAGGCCACGTCCAACTGGTTCCAGAAGGCTTCGCGGGCGTCGTCGCGCAGGCCGGCCAGGCGTGTCAGGCGGGCCGCTTCTTCCTTGCGCTCGGTCAGCACCGTGTGGGCGTCGGCATGGGCGCCGCCCAGTGCGGCCAGGGTCAGCTTGTACAGGTCTTCCAGCAGCTTGCCCTTCCAGGCGTTCCAGACCTTGGGGCTGGTGCCGCGAATGTCGGCCACCGTCAGCAGGTAGAGCGCCGTCAGATGGCGCTCGTCTTTCACCGTGGCGGCGAAATCCTGCACGACGGCCGGGTCGGACAGGTCGCGCTTTTGCGCCACGGCCGACATCAGCAGATGCTGGCGCACCAGGAATTCCACCAGTTTGGCGTCTTCGGGATCCATGCCGTGGTCTTGCGCGAACTTGCGCACTTCGCGGGCGCCGAGTTCGGAGTGGTCGCCGCCGCGGCCCTTGGCGATGTCGTGAAACAGCGCCGCCACGTACAGCAGCCAGTGGCGATCCAGCCCAGCAATCAATTGGCTGGCCAGCGGGTATTCCTGGGCATGCTCGGGCATGGTGAAGCGGCGCAGGTTGCGCACCACGGCCAGCGTGTGCTGGTCCACCGTGTAGGCGTGAAACAGGTCGTGCTGCATCTGGCCCACAATGCGGCGGAACACCGGCAGGTAGCGGGGCAGGATGTTCAGCATGGTCATGCGCCGCAGTTCGTGCACGATGCCGCGCGGCTGCTGCAGGATCTGTAGAAACAGCCTGCGGTTGACCGGGTTGCGGCGGAACTGCGCGTCGATGCGATGGCGCGAATGCCAGATGGCGCGCAATGTGCGCGCCGACATGCCGGTGAGTTCGGGGCGTTGCTGCATCACCAGGAAGGCGCGCAGCAGCAACGTGGGATTGCGTTCGAAGCCGTCGTCGCGAATGATGTCCAGGCGGTCGCGCAGGTTGCGGAAATCGTCGTCGATGTCGCGCGCGTCGCTATCGGGGCGCGGGAACAGCCTTTCTTCGATGTTCTGCACCAGGATGCCGTTCAACTGCGTCACCAGCCGCGCGGCCCAGTAGTAGCGCTGCATCAGCAGTTCGCTGCCGCGCCGCGTGGCGGTAGCGTGGATGCCGTAGACCTCGGCCAGCGCCGGCTGCAGATCGAACAGCACGCGGTCTTCGCGGCGCTTCGACAGCAGGTGCAGCTCGATGCGCAAGCGCTTGAAGGCTTGTTCGGCCTTGCGCAGGTCGCGCGCTTCAGAAGAGGTCAGCAGCCCCGCCTGCGCCACCGAGCGCCAACTATTGCCAAAGCCCGCGGCACGCGCCATCCACAGAATGACTTGCAGGTCGCGCAAGCCGCCGGGCGATTCCTTGCAATTCGGTTCCAGCGCGTAGGGCGTGTCGTGATAGCGCGCATGGCGCTGCTGCATCTCGACCCGCTTGGCGCGGAAGAAGGCGCGTGGATCCAGCCGCGACTTGGTCGCGGCATCGAACTTGCGCATCAGGATGCGGCTGCCCGCCAGCCAGCGCGATTCCAGCAGCGCCGTTTCCACGGTGATGTCGGCATCGGCCTCGCGTTCGCAGTCTTCAATGGTGCGCACGCTGTGGCCGGGTTCCAGGCCCAGGTCCCACAGCGAGGCCACCAGCCGTTCAATGGCGGATTCCTCTTCGGGTGTGGGGGCGTGCGGCAGCAGGATCAGCAGGTCAACGTCGGAATGCGGGTAAAGTTCGCCCCGGCCATAACCGCCCACCGCCGCCAGCGTGGCGCCCAGGGGTAGCGGGCAATGCTTGACCAGGTCGCGCAGCGCGGCGTCCACGATGCGCCGCAATTCAGACAGCAGCGTATCCGGGCGCTCGTGCTCGCGGAACTGGGTTACCGCGGCGCGTCGGGCTTGCTGAATGCGTTCACGCAGGGAACTGAGGAATTCGGCGGTCATGGGGCGGGCGGCGGAGCCTTACACGGCGGGAATGACGATGGGCTCTTTGATGAAAGCGGGCGGCGGCGGCATGCCAGGCGACAGTGTCAGCACTTCGTAGCCGGTATCGGTCACGCAGACGGCATGTTCCCACTGGGCCGACAGGCTGTGATCGCGGGTCACGACCGTCCAGCCATCGGCAAGCTGGCGAATTTCGCGGCGGCCGGCGTTGATCATGGGTTCGATGGTGAACAACATACCCGTCACCAATTTCACGCCCGTGCCCGGCTTGCCATAGTGCAGCACCTGCGGATCTTCATGGAAACGCTGGCCGATGCCGTGGCCGCAGAATTCGCGCACCACCGAAAAGCCGTTGGATTCCGCGTGCTTCTGGATGGCGTTGCCCACGTCGCCCAGGGTGGCGCCGTTTTTCACCTGCTGGATTCCCTTCCACATGCATTCGAAGGTGATCTCGGTCAGGCGGCGCGACAAGATGGACTGTTCGCCCACGGCGTACATGCGGCTGGTGTCGCCGAACCAGCCGTCTTTGATGATGGTGACGTCGATATTGAGCGAGTCCCCGTTTTTCAGCACCTTGTCGCCCGGAACCCCGTGGCAGACCTGGTGGTTCACCGACGTACAGATGGCGCCGGTGAAGGGCGGGTAGCCGGGCGGGGCGTAGCCCACCGTGGCGGACTTGACCTTCAATTCGTCAGTCAGGTATTCCAGGCACAGGCGGTCCAGCTCGCCGGTGGTGACGCCCGGTTTCACGTAAGGAGTGATGAAATCGAGAACTTTGGCGGCGTCCTGGCAGGCGGCGCGCATCTTGGCCAGGTCGGCCGGATTGGTAATTGTGCCCATGGAGTAACTTGACGATCTCTCGCTTGAATGTCTGCTTGAAAGAATAGTAGAATTATAGGCTTCCCTAAAATTTTGGGGAGCAATCGGGTTACGGCAAGAGCCGATCCCGCGAAGGTAGGACGAAAACTAAAGTCCACTTTCTCAAGGCCATTTCATTGGCCCACCGATTTGTTTCATGAGATCGGCGGCAAGCCCTGAAGTTTCACCGCAAGCGAAGGTTGTGGAGCGAAATCGGGCAGGCTGTCAGGTTCTGAGGCGCAGCGGGCGGGGTGATGACGGGCCGGGAGTCTGAAGTGGAATTGGCTGGAATCTTACCCAAGCCGGGGCACGGCGTGCTTGTAAGCTCGGTCATGTTTTTGAGCGGCGATGCAGGTTCGGTATGGGCGCCAGATTAAGTTCTTGAAAACCTTCGGGTTTTTTGAAGAAATGCCCTGGTGGTCTGATGCGCAAGATGGCGTCAAGCCTGAATGCGAAGAGCTGGATTTCGCTGCCAACAAAACAAGTCCGGGTGCGCTGAACCCCGGAAACTTCCAGGAATTTCCTGGAGTGTCTGGCTCAGCGCCTGTGTATGCGGAACAAGCGTCAAGTGCAAGGCTCTCGTCGTGTCGGTCGTCTGGGTTTATCGCGGAAGCAGTAGTTTTATTGCGGCAGTGATCGGTCGGCCCGGTTAAAATTTTGTCCATCCCGCGTGTTGCGGGAAATCGCGCGTCTCACCACCCAGGGTGTCAGCCAGAGGCTGATGCAGGTGCGGCGCAAGAAATCAACCCTTGGAGAATTACATGTCTTTGATGCGCGAAATGCTGGAAGCGGGTGTCCACTTTGGTCACCAAACCCGTTACTGGAACCCCAAGATGGCTCCGTACATCTTCGGTCACCGCAACAAGATTCACATCATCAACCTGGAAAAGACGGTTGATAAGTACCAGGAAGCCACCAAGTTCGTGAAGCAGATCGCTGCTCGCGGCGGCAACATCCTGTTTGTCGGCACCAAGCGCGCTGCTCGCGAGCTGGTCGCCTCCGAAGCCGCCCGTTGCGGCATGCCCTTCGTCGACGCCCGCTGGCTCGGCGGCATGCTGACCAACTTCAAGACGGTCAAGACCTCGGTCAAGCGCCTGAAGGACATGGAAGTCGTCGTTGCCGAAGGCGGCGCCGAGCGCATGATCAAGAAGGAAGGCCTGCTGTTCCAACGCGAACTGGACAAGCTGAACAAGTCGATCGGCGGCATCAAGGACATGAACGGTCTGCCTGACGCCATGTTCGTCATCGACGTCGGCTACCACAAGATTGCCATCGCCGAAGCCAAGACGCTGGGTATCCCCGTGGTCGCCGTGGTTGACACCAACCACTCGCCCGACGGCATCGACTACGTCATCCCGGGTAACGATGACTCGGCCAAGGCCATCGCGCTGTACGCCAAGGGCATCGCCGACGCCGTGCTGGAAGGCCGCGAACAGAACATGAATGGTCTGGTCGAAGAGCTGGGTGAAGGTCAGGAAGAGTTCGTCGAAGTGCAGGACAACCAGGCCTAAGCCTGTTGTCATGTCCGGCGGTTAGTGTCCGGGAGCGGCTTTTGAAACAGAACCGCTCCCGCCTCGCCGGCACTGCGAAGGTGGGCTCCCATCTTCCTGGCCCGCCACTGGCGGGCGTCCCATCGAATCAAATCACTGCCCCGGCGAGCCGGGGCGTGTCTTAGCAAAATTTGGAGCAAACATGGCTGAAATTACCGCTGCCCTGGTCAAGGAACTGCGCGAGAAGACCGACGCGCCCATGATGGAGTGCAAGAAGGCCTTGACGGAAGCCGAAGGCGACCTGGTTCGCGCCGAGGAAATCCTGCGCGTCAAGCTGGGCAACAAGGCCAGCAAGGCCGCTGCCCGCGTCACCGCCGAAGGCCTGATCGGTCTGTTCATCTCCGCCGATGCCAAGCAAGGCGCCGTCGTTGAAATCAACTGCGAAACCGACTTCGTCGCCAAGAACGACGACTTCGTCGGCTTCGTGAACAAGCTGGCTGAACTGGTCGCCACGCAGAACCCGGCCGACGTCGCCGCTCTGTCGGCCCTGCCGTTCGGTGAAGGCACCGTTGAAACGACCCGCACCGCCCTGATCGGCAAGATCGGCGAAAACATCTCGATCCGCCGCTTCGAGCGCATCGAGACGCCGAACGCGCTGGCCAGCTACGTGCACGGCGGCAAGATCGGCGTGCTGGTGGAATACTCCGGCGCCGAGGAAGTGGGCAAGGACCTGGCGATGCACATTGCCGCCACCAAGCCCAAGGCCCTGAACGCCGACGGCGTGAACCCTGCCGACATCGCCGCCGAGCGTTCGGTCGCCGAGCAGAAGGCCGCCGAATCCGGCAAGCCGGCTGATATCGTGGCCAAGATGGTTGAAGGTTCGGTCGCCAAGTTCCTGAAGGAAGTGACCCTGCTGTCGCAACCTTTCGTCAAGAACGACAAGCACACGGTCGAACAGCACCTGAAGGCCAATGGCGCTTCGATCAGCAAGTTCGTGCTGTTCGTTGTCGGCGAAGGTATCGAGAAGAAGACCAGCGACTTTGCCGCTGAGGTTGCCGCTGCCGCCGCCGGCGCAGCCTAACCTTCAGGGGTAGTGCTTAAAGGCCGGCACTAGATTAAATTCTAGTCCGGCCTTTTTACGCCGCGATGCCGGTTCTCAGGGGGAAACCTCCTGGGCAGAGCGTGAACTCGCGGCATTGAGGGGGTTCCCTCATTCTTGTCTTACACTTTCGTCGGATTGTTCTTCGGGATATCACCTATGAGCAGCAGAGCATACAAACGGGTTCTTCTCAAACTTTCCGGCGAGGCGCTGATGGGCGAGGATGCTTTTGGCATCAATCGTTCCACCATCGTCCGCATGACCGATGAGATCGCCGAAGTCGCCGCCACCGGCGTCGAACTGGCCATCGTCATCGGCGGAGGTAACATTTTCCGTGGCGTCGCCCCGGGTGCGCAGGGCATGGACCGCGCCACCGCCGACTACATGGGCATGATGGCCACCATCATGAACGCGCTTGCGCTGCAAGACGCGCTCAAGCACAAGGGGATCGACACCCGCGTACAATCGGCCCTGAACATCGATCAGGTCGTCGAACCCTACATCCGCCCGAAGGCTTTGCGTTACCTCGAAGAGGGCAAGGTCGTCATCTTCGCCGCGGGCACGGGCAACCCCTTCTTCACGACCGACACTGCCGCCGCCTTGCGTGGCGCCGAAATCGGCGCGGAGATCGTGTTGAAAGCCACCAAAGTGGACGGCATCTACAGCGCGGATCCCAACAAGGATCCCACCGCGACGCGCTATGCGCGGATCAGCTTCGATGAAGCGATCGTGCGCCGTCTGGAAGTCATGGACGCCACGGCCTTCGCGCTGTGCCGTGACCAGAAACTGCCGATCAAAGTGTTTTCGATCAATAAGTCCGGCGCGCTCAAGCGAGTGGTCAGCGGCGAAGACGAAGGCACGTTGGTACACGTTTAAAGAAAAGGAAATTTCATGAGCGCAGCAGAAATCCGCAAATCCGCCGAAGCCAGGATGGCCAAGTCGCTTGATACGCTCAAGATCAACCTGGGCAAGATCCGGACGGGCCGCGCCCACACCGGCATCCTGGACCACGTACAGGTTGACTACTACGGTTCGCCCGTGCCGGTCGGTCAGGTCGCCAACGTCAACCTCGTGGACGCCCGCACCATCAGCGTGCAGCCCTACGAAAAGCAGATGGCTGGCCCGATCGAAAAGGCAATCCGTGAATCGGATCTGGGCCTGAACCCGATCTCGATGGGCGACACCATCCGCGTGCCGATGCCGGCCCTGACCGAAGAGCGCCGCCGTGACCTGACCAAGGTCGTGCGCAGCGAAGGCGAAGACGCCAAGATCGCCGTGCGCAACCTGCGCCGTGAAGCGAACGAAGCGTTGAAGAAGCTGGTCAAGGACAAGGAAATCTCCGAGGACGACGAGCGTCGCGCCCAGGACGATGTCCAAAAGCTGACCGATCGCTCCGTGGCGGACATCGACAAGATGGTCGTTCAGAAAGAAGCGGAAATCATGACCGTATAATCCGTGATTGTTTCGGGGTAGTCGGCCAGGCCGTCTTCCCCGGCGTCAGGATTTTCTTGCCTATGCGCCGTCCTTACCATTGCTTCGCAGCACCGCTATGCAGCAATGGAACGACGGCGCAGGTTTTTCTACCGTATTTCTGATTTTCGCCGGCCTTCCGCGCGCAGCCCCACACCCATGGCAACCAGTTCGACCCAGGCGGTTCCCGATACTCGCGACATTCCCGAACACGTCGCCATCATCATGGATGGCAACGGGCGATGGGCTACGCGGCGGCTGCTGCCTCGTACGGCGGGCCATGCCAAGGGCGTGCAGGCCGTGCGCCGCGTGGTCGAGGCCTGTGGGCGTGCCGGGGTGCGTTACCTGACGTTGTTCGCCTTCAGTTCCGAGAACTGGCGCCGACCCGCTGAAGAAGTCTCGTTGCTGATGCGCCTGTTCGTACAGGCGCTTGAGCGCGAGATCGGCAAGTTGGACGAGCAGGGCGTGCGGCTGCATGTCATTGGCGACCTGAGCGCGTTCGAACCCCGCCTGCAAGAGCTGATCGCGGCCGCGCAGGCACGCACCGCGCACAATGACCGCCTGCACCTGACGGTTGCCGCCAACTACGGCGGACGCTGGGATATTCTTCAGGCCACCCGCGCAATGCTTGCCGCCGAGCCCGGGCTGGCGTCCCACCCCGAGCAAGTCAATGAAGATCGGCTGGCGCGGCATCTGTCGATGTCTTGGGCGCCTGAACCCGATCTGTTCATCCGCACCGGCGGTGAACAGCGCATTTCCAATTTCCTGATCTGGCAGATGGCCTACGCGGAGTTCTACTTCACGGATCGCTATTGGCCGGATTTCGGCGCTGCTGAACTGCAAGCGGCTTTTGACTGGTATCGCACCCGCGAACGCCGCTTCGGCCGTACCAGCGCGCAAGTCAACGAAAGCGGCGAGCAGTAAGCAGACGGCGACAAGCGCGTCTTTCCAGAGCAGCACACGAGGAGACCGTCATATGTTGGGCCAGCGTATCGTTACCGCAGTCATCCTGTTGGCCATTCTGGCCGCCGCGATGATCAGCGCCAACCCCTGGTGGTTCGTCGCGTTGTTGGCCTTGGCCGCCGCGTGCGCCAACTGGGAATGGCTGCGCTTGACGCTGCCCCAGCCTCCGTCCCCCCTGATTTCCATCGGCGTTGCCGTGCTGCTGTTCGGCGGCATGCTGGCGCTTGCCTCGGCCTGGCTTGCTGGCGGCGGCGTGGGTTGGCGCGATCCGGCCTGGGTGATGCGCTATGTGGTGCCCGGGGTGGCCGCCGTCTGGCTGTTTGGCGGCGTTACCGCCGTGGTCCGTGGCCGTTCCGATGCGCCGCCCGCCAGCCTGGGCTGGTCCGTCTTTTCCGTACCCGCCGCCTTTGCCGCCTGGGCCGTGCTGGCGCAGATGTTCGTCGCGCGTGGCGCGGGCTTTGTGGTGTCGCTGCTGGCGCTGGTCTGGGTGGCCGACATTGCCGCGTATTTTGCCGGCCGCGCCTTCGGCAAGCGTAAGCTGGCCCCGCGCGTCAGTCCGGGCAAGACCATCGAAGGCGCCGTCGCCGGGGTGCTGGGCGCCGTGATCTGGATCGGGCTGTCCAGCCTGTGGGCCGGGTCGTTCGGCCACGCGCTGGTGGAACGCTGGACCTTCTGGCTGGCCCTGCCTATTGCCGCGCTGCTGGGCGTGGTGTCCATCGTGGGCGACTTGTTCGAATCGCTGCTCAAGCGCCGCGCGGGCCGCAAGGATTCCAGCACGCTGTTGCCCGGCCATGGCGGGGTGTATGACCGAATCGACGCGATTCTTCCGGTCGCGCCGTTTGCGCTAATTTTGTCTGGAGTGCTGTTTTGACGGTTTTTCAACGCGTCGTCGTGCTCGGGTCGACCGGATCGATCGGTGAAAGCACGCTGGATGTGATTGCCCGCCACCCCGAGCGCCTGGGGGTTTATGCGCTGTCCGCCCACAGCCGGATGGAGCGTCTGGCCGAGCAGGCGCTGGCCAGCCGCGCCGCTGTCGTGGTGGTGCCTGATGCCGCCGCCCGCAAGCGATTCATTGCCGCCTGGACGGGCTCCCAGCCCATGCCCGACATCCGGGTGGGCGCGCAGGCGCTGGCCGACACAGCGGCGGACCCGCAGTGCGATTCGGTCATGGCCGCCATCGTGGGCGCGGCCGGCTTGCCCGCCGCGCTGGCCGCCGCCCGTAGCGGCAAGCGTGTGTTGCTGGCCAACAAGGAAGCGCTGGTCGCCGCGGGCTCGCTCTTCATGCGGGCCGTGCGCGACAACGGCGCCGAACTGCTGCCCATCGATAGCGAACACAATGCCATTTTCCAGTGCCTGCCTCATGGCGGGCGGGCCCAAGCGCCCGATGCGCCCGCGCCAGGCGTACGCCGCCTGTTGCTGACGGCATCCGGCGGTCCGTTCCGGGGGCGCGATCTCGAAGACCTGCACGATGTGACCCCCGCTCAAGCCTGCGCCCACCCGAACTGGAGCATGGGCCGCAAGATCTCGGTGGACTCGGCGACCATGCTCAACAAGGGGCTGGAAGTGATTGAAGCGCATTGGCTGTTCGCCATGCCCGCCGACCGGATCGAAGTAGTGGTGCACCCGCAAAGCGTCGTGCATTCCATGGTCGAGTACGACGATGGATCCGTGCTGGCGCAGCTGGGCCAGCCCGACATGCGGACTCCTATTGCCTACGGGCTGGGCTTTCCTGAACGCCTGGAAAGCGGTGTCGGGCCACTGGATCTGACCCGACTTGGCCGTCTGGATTTCGAAAAACCTGATCTGGCCCGTTTTCCTTGCCTGGCCTTGTCCTTTGACGCCTTGCGGGCGGGGCAGGGCGCCTGCGTGGCGCTCAACGCCGCCAACGAAGTCGCCGTTGCCGCGTTCTTGGACGGCCGCCTCCCCTATACGTGGATTGCGCGCGTGATCGAAGCCACCCTGGAGTGGCAGGCGGGGCAAGCATCTGTTACGCTCAACAGTCTTGACGAAGTGCTCGCGCTGGATGCAGATGCGCGCACCTTCGCAGGTAACCTTGGGCTGGCCTGACGGCTGGCCCCGCTTGCTTCTGATTCCCTAGATCCCGATCCCCATGCTTTTCACCCTGCTGGCCTTTGCGGTAGCGCTTGGCTCACTGATCACCTTCCATGAGCTGGGACACTATTGGGTGGCCCGCTTGTGCGGCGTGAAAGTGCTGCGGTTCTCGTTGGGGTTCGGCAAGGTGATTCTGCGCCGCACGGACAAACATGGCACGGAATGGGCTGTGTCCGCCTTGCCGCTGGGCGGCTACGTCAAGATGCAGGATGACGCGCCCGCCGGCGCCACGCCGGCCGAGGCCGCCAGCGCGTTCAACAACAAGCCGGTCGGCCAGCGCATCGCCATCGTCGCGGCCGGCCCGCTATTCAACCTGATCCTTGCGGTAGTCCTGTATGCCGGCCTGAACCTGGCTGGCACGGACGAGCCGCAGGCCATCATCGCCCAACCCACGGCGGAATCACCCGCCGCGCAGGCCGGCCTGCTGGCCGGCGACCGCATCCTTGCCATCGACGGTCAAGAGGTCGCGTCGTGGTCAGACGCGCGCTGGCGCCTGATGGACGTCATGTCCTCCGGCGGCCGCGCGCAGGTCGAAGTCAGCACGCCGTCGGGCGCGGTCCAGCAGCGTGAATTGAACTTGCCGCCCAATGCCATGGATCCTTCCGCCGGCGACCCGCTTGCGGCGGCCGGTATCCGCCTGGCACAGCCCAAGCCGGGCGTGCGCGCCGTCAATGACGGCGGCGAAGGCCAGGCGGCCGGGCTGCGTGCCGGCGACACCATCGTCGCGATCAACGGCCAGCCCACGCCGGAAACCGGCTTGGTCATCAAGCAGATCCAGCAAAGCGCCGGCAAGACTCTGGCGCTGACCGTACTGCGCGACGGCGCCAATATCTCGCTGAATGTCACGCCGCGTCCCGAAATGGTGAACGGCCAGGAAATCGGGCGCCTTGGCGTCCAGTTGGGCGGCGACGTGCCCATGGTGACCGTGCGCTATGGTCTGTTCGAAAGCGTATGGCTAGGCGCGGTGCGCACCTGGGATACGGCCTGGTTTTCGCTGCGCATGATGGGCCGCATGGTCACGGGTGATGTTTCGTGGCGCAATATCAGCGGGCCGGTCACCATCGCCGACTACGCCGGCCAGACCGCCAGAATCGGCATTGTTGCGTATATCGCCTATATTGCTTTGATCAGTATCAGCCTGGGCGTATTAAATTTGCTTCCCATTCCTATGCTGGACGGCGGCCATCTGCTGTACTATCTCGTCGAAATTGTGCGGGGTAGCCCGCCGCCAGCGAGGTGGATCGATATTGGACAGCGCGCCGGCATAGGTTTATTGGCAGGCCTCATGGGGCTTGCGCTGTTTAACGATTTCACGCGTTTATTCACCTAATCGCGATTTAGCATAAAATCCCCCGCCATTTGCACGACCGAGGATAGTCAAGGATGTCTTTTCGCCGGATGTTTCATCACAAAAAGGGTGTACTGCCGGGTCTGATCGCCGCATTAATGCTGCCGGCCATGGCCCAAGCCTTCGACCCTTTTGTCGTGCGGGATATCCGCGTAGAAGGTATTCAACGGACTGACGCCGGTACCGTTTTCGGTTATCTCCCCGTGAAGGTGGGCGAGAAATTCACCGAAGAAGAAGCGACCGAGGCCATCCGCCGCCTGTATGGCACGGGTTTTTTCACCGACGTGCAGATCCAGACGGACAACAACGTTGTTGTCGTCGTGGTGCAGGAACGGCCGACGATCGCCTCCGTTAATTTCAACGGCATGCGCGAATTCGATTCCAAGGCGATCACCACGTCGCTGCAGCAGGTCGGTTTCGCCGAAGGTCGCATTTTCGACCGATCCATGCTCGAACGCGCGGAATACGAACTGAAGCAGCAATACCTGTCCAAGGGCAAGTACGGCGTCGAAGTGACGTCCACCGTGACGCCGCTGCCGCGCAACCGCGTCGGCGTGAGCTTTGACGTGTTTGAAGGTGATGTCGCTCGAATCCAGGAAATCCGCTTCGTGGGCAACAAGGCTTTCTCGGAAAGCGACCTGCTCGACGAATTCAAGCTGACCACCCCGGGCTGGCTGACCTGGTATACGGATACCGACAAGTATTCCCGCGAAAAGCTCGAAGGCGACCTGGAAACCCTGCGCTCGTTCTACCTGGACCAGGGTTACCTGGAGTTTTCCGTCGAGCCTCCGCAGGTCACGATTTCGCCCGACCGCAAAGATATCCGCATCACGATCACCGTCCACGAAGGCGAACCCTACAAGGTGCGCAGCGTGAAGCTGGCCGGCAATCTGCTGGGCCTGGACAAGGAAATCAACGCACTGGTGCAGGTCAAGCCGGACGAGACCTTCTCGGCCGCCAAGGCCAACAATTCCGCCAAGGCCATTACCGATTACCTGGGTGAACTGGGCTACGCCTTCGCCAACGTCAACCCGAACCCGCAACTGGACCGCGCCAAGCACGAAGCCGACCTGACGTTCTACGTCGATCCGAGCCGCCGCGTTTACGTGCGCCGTATCCAGATCGGGGGCAACACCCGTACGCGCGACGAAGTCGTGCGCCGCGAAATGCGCCAGCAGGAAGCTGCCTGGTACGACGCCAAGGACATCAAGACGTCCCGCGACCGCGTCGACCGCCTGGGCTATTTCAGCGACGTCAACGTCAAGACGGATCCGGTTCCGGGCTCGCCCGACCAGGTCGACGTGAACGTCGACGTGAAAGAAAAGCCCACCGGCATGATCAACCTGGGCGTGGGCTACGGCTCGTCTGAAAAGGCGATTCTGTCGGCCGGTATCAGCGAAGACAACGTATTCGGCAGCGGCACCAACCTGACGCTGCAATTGAATACCAGCAAGACCAACCGCGCGATCGTGCTGTCGCACACGGACCCGTACTGGACCAAGGACGGCATCAGCCGCACCACGTCCGCGTACTACCGTGTGACCGAGCCCTGGAACAACAACGACGGTGATTACCGCGTCAAGGCCATCGGCCTGGGTATGAACTTCGGTGTTCCGATTTCCGAGTACGACCGGATCTTCCTGGGCGCGAACTTCGAGCACAACCAGATCGATCTGTTCACGAACTCGCCGCAGGCCTACAGGGACTTTGTGGGGCAGTACGGCGATTCGACCAACTCGGTCATCTTCAGCACCGGCTGGTCCAAGGACACCCGTGACAGCGCCTTGGCGCCCACCAGTGGTTCGTACACGCGTCTGAAGGCCGACGTGTCCACGGTGGACCTGCAATACACCATGCTGACGGGTCAGCAGCAGTATTTCCTGCCCTTGGGCGGTTCCTATACCTTGGCCTTGAACGGCATGGTGGATTGGGGCCGCAGCTACGGCAGCAAGGACTACCCGGTCATCAAGAACGTCTATGCCGGCGGTATCGGTACCGTGCGCGGCTACGAAGGCTCGTCGCTGGGTCCGCGCGATACGCTCACGGGCGATTATCTGGGCGGCACGCGCCGTATCGTCGCCAACGCCCAGTTGTATCTGCCGTTCCCGGGCGCCACCAAGGACCGCACGCTGCGCTGGTTCATCTTCAGCGATGCGGGCCAGGTTGCCGCCGGCAGTGGTCTGAGCTGCACCCGCGGCCGCGACAACACCGAGGTCGAAGATCCTTGCGGCTGGCGTTTCTCGGCCGGTATCGGCCTGTCGTGGCAGTCGCCGATGGGGCCGTTGCAGTTGTCTTACGCTCGTCCGCTCAACTCCAAGCAAGGCGACGACAAGCAAAGCTTCCAGTTCCAGATCGGGACCGGATTCTAAGCGCGCCGTTACGCTTGAAAACAAGGGAGGGGTCCCGTGGGCCGGCTCCCTTGCTGTTTAGTGGCACAATACACACTTTGGCTTTGCCTTACGGAAGGTGAGATTTTCATGATGTCTGATTTCGCACTTAAATCATCGAATACGCCGCGCGCCAAGCGCCGTGGCAAGCTGGGCGGCTCCATTGCCCTGGTGGGTGCGCTCATTCTCGGTTCGGCTGCTGCGATTCCCGCGCAGGCTCAAAATACCAAGATCGGCTTCGTCAACACTGAACGGATTCTGCGTGAATCGGGTCCGGCCAAGACGGCGCAAAGCAAGATCGAAGCCGAATTCAAGAAGCGCGACGACGAACTCCAGCGCCTGAACAACAGCCTGCGTTCGCAAGCCGAGAAGTTCGACAAGGACGCCCCCGTGCTGTCGGAGTCGGATCGCGTCAAGCGCCAGCGCGAGCTGTCCAATCTGGATACCGACCTGCAACGCAAGCGTCGCGAATTCCAAGAAGACTTCAATCGCCGCCGCAATGAAGAATTCTCGGGCATCGTGACGAAGGCCAATGAGGCCATCAAGCGTATCGCCGAGCAAGAAAACTACGACCTGATCATCCAGGACGCCGTGACGGTCAACCCGCGCATCGACATCACCGACAAGGTGATTCAGAGCCTGGGCAAGTAAGCAGTACCCGTCGCACCATGCCGGTTTTACTGGATCTTGCTCGCGCGCCCACCCTTGAAGCACTGTTGAGCGCCGCCAATACCCAGGGTATGGACTGGCGCGTCAGCGCGCCTCCCGGGGCGCAACCTTTAAGGGTTTGCGGCATCGGTACGTTGTCTTCGGCGAGTAGCCGGGAAATTACCTTCCTGGCCAACCCCCGCTATCAGAGCCAACTTGGGTCCACCCAGGCCGGAGCGGTCATCGTCTCGGCCGATGTGGCCGAGACGCTGGAAGCCGATGGCGCCGAGCGGCCGCCTTTTGCGCTGGTCGTTTGCAAGCATCCCTATCTGCTTTACGCCCGTGTGGCGCAATGGTTCGACGCCGCGCGTCGGCCGGCGCTGCCGGGTTCCACGCATCCTTCCGCTGTCATCGCGCCTGATGCCGTCCTTGAAGAGGGCGTGCGCGTTGGCCCTAATTGCGTGGTGGAGGCCGGTGCGCGCATCGGCCGCGACACGATTCTTGGGCCGGGCTGCGTGGTGGGAGTGGGCTCGTCCATCGGTGCGGGCAGCCGCCTGCACGCACACGTCACCCTTTACGAGGGCGTGAAAGTGGGCGAACGGGCCATCATCCACAGCGGCGTCGTGCTGGGCGCGGACGGTTTCGGCTTTGCGCCGGACCCTACGCTAGGGCAGGGCGCGTGGGGCAAGATTCCCCAACTGGGTGGCGTGTCGGTGGGCAACGATGTCGAAATCGGGGCCAATACCACCATCGACCGGGGAGCCCTGGACGACACCGTGGTGTCCGACGGCGTCAAGCTGGACAACCAGATCATGGTGGCGCATAACGTGCGCATCGGCGCGCATACGGCGGTCGCGGCATGCGTCGGCATCGCAGGGTCCACGACCATCGGCGAACGCTGCACCATCGGCGGCGCCGCGATGCTGTCCGGCCATTTGACCTTGGGCGACGACGTACACATTTCAGGTGGTACGGCGGTTACGTCCAGCATTAGCAAGCCAGGCCGCTATACGGGCGTGTTCCCGTATGCCGAGCATGGTGAATGGCAGCGCAACGCCGCCGTGATACAACAGTTGGCGCAACTGCGCCGCCGCGTGCGCACGCTCGAAAAAGATTAAGGGGCGCGATTGCCGCCTCGGCGTGCACGCGCCAGAATAATTTCATCTCGCAGGAAAGCATAGAAAAATGGAACTCGACATCAAGGGGATCATGGAGAGGCTGCCGCATCGTTATCCGATGCTGCTGATTGATCGCGTCGTCGAAATGGTGCCCGGCAAATCTATCGTCGCCATCAAGAATGTCTCGATCAATGAACCGTTTTTCAATGGCCACTTTCCCCATCATCCGGTGATGCCGGGCGTGCTCATCGTGGAAGCCATGGCCCAGGCCTCGGCGCTGTTCTCGTTTACTGACGAAAACGGCGGGCTGAAGTGCGATAGCTCCAAGACTGCCTACTACCTGGTTGGCGTCGATGGCGCGCGCTTCCGCCGTCCTGTGGTGCCTGGCGATCAGCTGCGCCTTGAAGTCGAAGCCGAACGCCTGAGCCGCAGCATCTGTAAGTACGCTGCGCGTGCAACGGTTGACGGACAGGAAGTCGCGTCCGCCAAGCTGATGTGCGCGATTCGCAGCCTGGAAGAGTAAATGGCAGGAAACATCCATCCTACCGCTGTCGTTGATCCGGCGGCAAAGATCGACCCGAGCGCCGTGATCGGCCCGTTTGCCGTGGTGGGACCAGACGTCACCATCGGCGCCGGCACCGAGATCGGTCCGTATTGCATAGTCGATGGCGTGACCACCATCGGGCGCGACAATCGTTTTTATCGCTACTGCTCGATCGGCGGCATGCCGCAAGACAAGAAGTATGCAGGCGAAAAAACGCGCTTGACGATTGGCGACCGCAATACCGTGCGCGAATTTGTCACGCTGAACACGGGTACTGTGCAGGATGGCGGCGAAACCACGCTGGGCAGCGATAACTGGATCATGGCGTATGTGCACGTTGCCCATGATTGCCACGTGGGTAACCACACGATCCTGGCCAACGCGGTGCAACTGGGCGGCCACGTGCACGTGGGCGACTGGGCCATCATCGGTGGCCTGACCGGTGTGCATCAATTTGCGCGTGTGGGCGCGCACACGATGACGGGCGGCAACAGTTCGCTCATGCAGGACTCGCCGCCTTTCGTGCTGGCGGCCGGCAATCCGTGCCGCCCCGTTGGCATCAACGTCGAAGGCTTGAAGCGCCGCGGCTTTACGCCCGTGATGATTTCGGCCCTGCGCGAAGCCTACAAGATCATTTATCGCCGTGGCTTGCAGCTGGACGCGGCGCGCGCTGAATTGCACAAGCGCCAACAAGAAATTCCCGAAGCGGCCGAGCACCTGCAAACGCTGCTCGATTTTCTGGACGTCGCATCGCGCGGCATCATTCGTCCATGAACACGCGGATCGGCATGGTGGCCGGCGAGCCTTCGGGCGACTTGCTGGCCGGTCGTATCATTGCCGGTCTGCAAGCGCGCGACGCTGGCGTGCGCTGCGAAGGCATAGGCGGGCCGCAAATGCAGGCGCGCGAATTCGATACCTGGCATCCCATGCATGCGCTGACCGTGTTCGGCTACGTCGATGCACTGAAGCGTCTGCCCAGCTTGCTTTCCACCTATCGCGACGTTAAACGACGCTGGCTGGCCGAGCCGCCCAAGGTGTTCGTGGGCATCGACGCGCCTGACTTCAATTTGCGGCTCGAGCATCAACTGCGCCTGGCCGGTACGCCCACGGTGCATTTCGTGGGGCCGTCCATCTGGGCGTGGCGCTATGAACGCATCCACAAGATCCGTGAGTCGGTGTCGCACATGCTGGTGCTGTTCCCGTTCGAGGAAGAGATCTACCGGAAGGAAAACATTCCGGTGACCTATGTGGGCCACCCGCTTGCCGGCGCCATTCCGATGCAGCCGGACCGCGCCGCCGCGCGCGCAAGCCTGGGTATCGACCCGACTGCGCGTGTGCTGGCGATTCTGCCCGGCAGCCGTTCGTCCGAGATTCGCCTGCTGGCGCCGCGCTTTCTTCAAGCGGCGCAATTGCTGCTGAAGAAAGATCCCACCTTGCAGTGCGTCGTACCCATGGTCAACGATCAGCGGCGCGCCGAATTCCAGGCAATTCTGGCCGAGCACCCCGTGCCCGGCCTGCGCTGCATTACCGCTGACGATCTGCACGGTGCCGGTGGCGATCGCAAGGCCCCGGTGGCATGGTCCGTCATGGAAGCGGCCAACGCCGTGCTGGTGGCCAGCGGCACGGCCACGCTCGAAACCGCGCTGTACAAGCGGCCCATGGTGATTTCCTATGTGTTGTCGTCGTGGATGCGCCGCATCATGACGTGGAAGTCGGGGCAGCAACGGCCGTATCTGCCGTGGGTGGGGCTGCCCAACGTGTTGCTGCGCGACTTCGCCGTGCCTGAATTGCTGCAAGACGATGCCACGCCTGAAAAGCTGGCGGAGGCTTGTTGGGCGTCCTTGACTGACGATGCGTTGATTGCCCGCGTCGAGGCCCGCTTTACCGCCATGCACCAGGAGTTGCTGCGCGACACGCCAGCCCTGGCGGCCCAGGCGATCCTGGAGGTGGCGGGTGGAGCAGCCTGACCTGTTCGCGGCCCCGGTGCAGCCCGCCATGGTGACTGCCGGCGTTGACGAGGCGGGCCGTGGCCCGTTGGCGGGCGCCGTCTATGCGGCGGCGGTGATCCTGAACCCCGCGCGGCCCATCACCGGGCTGGCGGATTCCAAGGTGCTGAAGGCGGCCACCCGCGAAGCCCTGGCGCTTGAAATCCAGGAATACGCCTTGGCCTGGTGCGTGGCCAGCGCCAGCGTAGAAGAGATCGACACCCTGAATATTCTGCGCGCCACCATGTTGGCGATGCAGCGGGCAGTGCAGGGGCTGTCCATACCGGCGCAGCTTGCGCTGGTGGACGGCAACCAGGCGCCCAAGCTGGGCTGCACGGTGCAGACCGTCATCAAGGGCGATGCCCTGGTGCCCGCCATTTCGGCGGCTTCCATCCTGGCCAAGACCGCGCGCGACGCCGATCTGCTGCGCCTGCACAGCTTGTATCCGCAATATGCCTTCGACCAGCACAAGGGCTACGGCACCGCGCTGCACCTGCAAATGCTGCGCGAACATGGGCCCTGCGCCGAACATCGGCGCAGTTTTGCGCCCATCAAGGCATTCGGCCTGGCGACATGAAGCACATCAGTTCCCGCGAGAACCCAGCCGTCAAGGCCCTGGCCAAGCTGGCCGGCACGGCCGGCAAGCGCGGTGCGCCCGTCCTGCTTGATGGCGTGCACCTGTGCCAAGCCTGGTTGCAGCACCATGGCGCGCCCGATCAAGCGATTTTCGACGTTGATCGCCTGTCCCAGCCCGACATCGCCGCGCTTGCGGCTGCCGTGCCGGACGCGCGCTGCCTGGCGCTGGACGCGCGGCTGATGCAATCCTTGGCTAGCGTGGAAAGCGGGCAGGGGGTGGCGTTCCTGGTTACGCCGCCCGTTCTGGACATGCCGGTCACCGTGGAAGAGAACTGCGTTTTGTTCGATCGGATCCAGGATCCCGGCAACGTTGGCACCTTGCTGCGCACCTGTGCCGCAGCCGGTGTGAAGCGGGTGTTTCTGGCAACCGGCACGGCGGCCGCCTGGTCGCCGAAAGTCTTGCGCAGCGGGCAGGGCGCCCATTTTTCGCTGTCCATCCACGAGCACGTTGACCTGACCGATCTGCTTGCGCAGTTGCGGGTGCCCTTGGTGGCCACGGCCCTGGATGGCGCGCAAAACCTGTATTCAGGAAGCCTGCCCCAACGGTGTGCGTGGGTTTTCGGGCATGAAGGCCAAGGCGTGGCGCCGGCGCTGCTGGCCGCGGCCAGCCTCAAGGTCTGCATCCCGCATGACATGGACGCGGTCGAGTCCTTGAACGTGGGCGCGGCGGCCGCGGTTTGCCTGTTCGAGCAACGCCGTCAGGCCTTGACCGCTTCGCCCGGCTGATACGCGCCATCCAGCACCGCCGTACCGGACTCTGTCGCGACGCGGCATGTTTTGTAAAAGTCCGTCGTACTCATATACTTCGCGCTTTGCAAATCCGAGGTGGCTATGGCGTCATCGCTGTTTCATAGATTTCAGGTGCGCTTTGCGCGGCGCGCGCAGGGCCTGCTGCTGGCGTCTTGCGTCGTCGCGCTGGCGGGATGCATGTCGGTCAGCACGCAGAAGATCGGCATGGTTCCCGTGGCCGCGGCAGATCCCGTCTATACGATTCAACTCTCCAGGCTGGTCATCGCGGCGTTGCCGAACGAAAGCAGCGTAACGCTGCGGGCGGGCTCACAGTGGCGCCGTGTGGGCGCCTTGCCGCAGGGCGATGTCTACCGCGCCCAGGATGGCTTGTTCACGATTCAAACCCGGCGCCAGGGCGAGGCCTATCTGGTTGCCTCGTCTGGCCGACTGCTCGGTTTTTACTTGCCGGGCGAAAGCGCATACCTGCCGCTTACCCGTCCTGTGACTTTGCCCGTGGAGATGCGTCAATGAAGTCGTGGTTCAAAGGCTTGGCGGCAGCCGCCATCGTCACCGTGCTGGCGGGTTGCGCCGGAGGCAAGTATGAAGCGCTGCAAGGCAGCATCCCGCCTATTGCGCAGGGAAATGGCCGCATCTATTTCTATCAGCCGCAGGCGGCCAATCTGGCAGCCGCGCAGCAGAAGATGCGCGTCAATGGTGAAGTGGTCGGGCGTAACAAGCCGGGCGCGTTCTTCTTTGTTGACCGGCCTGCTGGCAGCTACGTCGTCACCAACCTGTACTGGACCGGCGACGGCGTGAGCTTCATGCTGGACCCCGGCCAGTCGCGCTATATCCGGGTCATGGCCGAGGTGTATGGCGCCACGGGGGCCGTGGGCAATCTGTCGATGCGCCTGGTTGATCCGCCCGAACTGGCGGAAAGCGAAATGCGCGGCCTGCGCTATTGGGGGGCTGCCAGCCCCGAACGGGTGCCAGGCCTGTAAGGCAATGAGCGGTCAACCCGCTCAGCCCGCTCAACCCCGATCCAGCCCCACTTCCTGCAGCACCGTCGTGGCGATCTCTTCGATTGACTTGGTGGTGCTGGACAGCCACGAAATGCCCTCGCGGCGCATCATGCGTTCGGCTTCGGCCACTTCGTAGCGGCACTGCTCAAGCTGCGCATAGCGGCTGTTGGGACGGCGTTCGTTACGCACTTCGGCCAGGCGTTCGGGCTGGATGGACAGGCCGAACAGCTTGCCGCGGTGCGGAGCGATGGTTGAGGGCAGGGTGCCGCGCTCGAAGTCATCAGGCGTCAGCGGGAAGTTGGCAGCCTTGATGGCGTACTGCATGGCCAGGTACAGGCTGGTGGGCGTCTTGCCGCAGCGCGACACGCCCACCAGGATGACGTCGGCCTGGTCCAGTTGATTGACGAACTGGCCATCGTCATGCGCCAGGCTGAAATTGATGGCGTCGATCCGGGTGCGGTATTTCTCGGAATTGGCCTGCATGTGCGAGCGGCCGATGGAATGGCTGGACTTCAAGCCCAGCGCCTGTTCGATATGGCTGACGAAGGTGCCGAACAGGTCCATGAAAATGCCGTTCGCCTGGCGAACACGCGCCAGGATCTCGGGGTTGACCAGGGTGCTGAACACGATGGGGGGCACGCCGGCTTCAAGCGCGCTGCGGTCGATGCGCATGGCGACCTCGGCCGCCTTTTCCAGTGTGTCGACAAAAGGCAGCCGGATCGGCTTGAATTCCACCTCTTCGAACTGGGACAGCACCGACTGGCTGAAGGTCTCGGCGGTGATGCCGGTACTGTCGGAAACGATGTATACCGTGCGTGCGATCGGGGTAGATGTCATGTGTAAAAAATTCCAACCAGTCAGATAGCCGAGGGTACTCCACCGAGTACAATCAGGCCCCTATAAGTCACCCCAAGGGCGGTCCAAGGCCAGTTTGGTCAGCGTCTGAAAAAGCGGAATTTTCCGCCGATTCGTGCTTTGACCTAACTCGCTTTCATTCCATTGTAAAAGGTGACTTCAATGTCGTATGTTGTTTTGTTCGAGCAGCTCCGCATGACGGACGTGGACTCGGTAGGAGGCAAGAACGCATCACTAGGCGAAATGATCAGCCAGCTGTCTGGCGCGGGCGTCCGCGTGCCGGGCGGCTTTGCCACGACCGCCGACGCTTTCCGCGATTTCCTGAAAGCCTCGGGCCTGGACCAGCGCATTGCTGAACGCCTGACCACGCTGAACCCCGAAGACGTGCGCGAACTGGCCAACGCCGGCGCGCAGATCCGCCAATGGATCGTCGAAGCGCCGTTCTCGGCTGAATTCGAAGCACAAATCCGTGCAGCCTTTGCCAAGCTCGACGCTGACGGCAAGGGCTCGTTTGCCGTGCGCTCGTCCGCCACGGCGGAAGATCTGCCCGACGCGTCCTTCGCCGGCCAGCAGGAAACCTTCCTGAACGTCGTGGGCATCGACGACGTGCTGGACAAGATCCGCCACGTGTTCGCGTCGCTGTACAACGACCGCGCCATTTCCTATCGCGTGCACAAGGGTTACGCCCACGCCGATGTGGCCTTGTCGGCCGGCATCCAGCGCATGGTGCGTTCCGACAAGGGCAGCGCCGGCGTCATGTTCACCATCGACACCGAATCGGGTTTTGAAGACGTCGTGTTCATCACGTCGTCCTATGGCCTGGGCGAAACCGTGGTGCAAGGCGCCGTCAACCCCGACGAGTTCTACGTCTTCAAGCCCACGCTGGCGCAAGGCAAGTTCCCCATCGTTGGCCGCCGCATTGGCTCCAAGCTGATCAAGATGGAATTCGACCCGGAGCGTCCGGAAGGCCGCGCCGTGCGTACCGTTGACGTGCCCGTGTCCGAGCGCAACCGCTATTCGCTGACCGACGACGAGGTCAATGAACTGGCCCGCTACGCGGTCATCATCGAACAGCACTACAAGCGCCCGATGGACATCGAATGGGGCCGTGATGGTGTCGACGGCAAGATCTACATCCTGCAAGCGCGCCCGGAAACGGTGAAGTCGCAGCAAGGCGTGAACGATGTGCAGCAACGCTACCGCCTGAAGGCCACCGGCCAGGTCCTGATCACCGGCCGCGCAATCGGCCAGAAGATCGGCGCAGGCCCCGTGCGCGTGGTGGGCGACATCTCCGACATGGACAAGGTCCAGCCGGGCGACGTGCTGGTCACCGACATGACGGATCCCAACTGGGAACCTGTGATGAAGCGTGCCGCGGCCATCGTGACGAACCGTGGCGGCCGTACCTGCCACGCCGCGATCATCGCGCGCGAGCTGGGCATTCCGGCTGTCGTGGGTTGCGGTAACGCCACCGACCTGCTGAAGGAAGGTCAGGCCGTGACCGTGTCTTGCGCGGAAGGCGACGAAGGCCGCATCTATGACGGCCTGATCGAAACCGAAGTGGAAGAAGTGCGCCGTGGCGAAATGCCCGCCATCGATCTGAAGATCATGATGAACGTGGGCAACCCGCAACTGGCCTTCGACTTCGCGCAGATCCCGAACGGCGGCGTCGGCCTGGCGCGCCTGGAATTCATCATCAACAACAACATCGGCATCCACCCGAAGGCAGTCCTGGACTACCCGAATGTGGACGGCGAACTGAAGAAGGCCGTGGAATCGGCTGCCCGTGGGCACGCCAGCCCGCGCGCGTTCTTCGTTGAAAAGATGGCGGAAGGCGTGGCGACGATTGCCGCCGCGTTCTACCCCAAGCCGGTCATCGTGCGCATGTCGGACTTCAAGTCCAACGAATACCGCAAGCTGGTGGGTGGTTCGCGCTACGAGCCCGAGGAAGAGAACCCCATGCTGGGCTTCCGTGGCGCATCGCGCTACATCGCCGAGGACTTCGCCGAGTGCTTCCGCATGGAATGCGAAGCGCTGAAGAAGGTTCGCGACGACATGGGCCTGACCAACGTTGAAATCATGGTGCCGTTCGTGCGCACGCTGGGTCAGGCCGAAAAGGTTGTGAACCTGCTGGCCAAGCACGGTCTGGCTCGCGGTGAAAACGGCCTGAAGCTGATCATGATGTGCGAAGTGCCGTCCAACGCCATCCTGGCCGATGAATTCCTGCAATTCTTCGACGGTTTCTCGATCGGTTCCAACGACATGACCCAGCTCACGCTGGGCCTGGACCGCGATTCCGGCATGGAGCTCCTGGCCGCTGACTTCGACGAACGCGACGAAGCCGTGAAGTTCATGCTGCGCCGCGCGATCAAGGCTTGCCTGGCCGCCAACAAGTACGTGGGTATCTGCGGCCAGGGCCCCAGCGACCACCCGGACTTCGCGCAATGGTTGAAGGACGAGGGCATTCTGTCGATGTCGCTCAACCCGGATACCGTTGTCGACACCTGGCAGCGCCTGGCCAAGCAATAAGCGGCTGGCAGTTCCAACAAAAAACCCCGCGTCCGATCAGGACGCGGGGTTTTTGCTTGTGGGCGCGAAGAACGGGCGCGAAGAACGGGCGTGTATTAGGCCGCTTTCAATTCACGCGCGATCAATTCGCGCTTGCGGTCGATGCCCCAGCGGTAACCCGCCATCGACCCGTCGGTGCGTACCACGCGGTGGCAGGGAATGGCCAGCGCGATGCTGTTGGTGGCGCAAGCGCGCGCCACCGCGCGTACGGCGCGGGGCGCACCGATGCGTTCGGCCACCTGCGTGTACGTGGCCGTAGTGCCCACGGGAATGTCCCGCAACGCTTCCCACACACGGTGCTGAAAGGCGGTGCCGCGCACGTCCAATGGCAGGTCCAGCCCGCGCGACGGGTCTTCGACGAAGCTCACCACGGCGGCCACCCAGGTTTCGAACTCAGCGTCCGCGCCGATCAGGCGGGCGGCCTTGAAGCGGTCTTGCAGGTTACGAACCAATTGTTCGGGGTCGGCGTCCAGCGATATGTCGCAGATGCCCGTGCCGGTGGCCGCCACCAGCAGCGCGCCCAGCGAACATTGCGCCACGGCGAAGCGGATGTCGATGCCGGCGCCGTTCTTGCGAAAGGCGGTGGGGGTCATGCCCAGAATGGCGGGGGCGGCTTCGTAGAACCGGCCGCTGGAGTTGAAGCCCGCGTCGTACATGGCGTCGGTGACGCTGGCGCTGCTTTCAAGTTGCTGGCGCGCCCGGGCAGCGCGCAGCGCGTTGGCGTAGGCCTTGGGCGTAACACCCGTGGCCGCCTTGAACACGCGGTGAAAGTGAAAGCGGCTCATGCCGGCTTGTTCGGCCAGCGTGGTCAGGTCGGGCGGCTGCTCCGCCTCAAGGGCGCGGCAGGCGCGTTCGACCACGCTGGCGTGTTGCTTGCTTAACGAGGCGGCGGCGGATTGCTGTGTGCTCGAGGGGGCTGCGGCGGGGCTCATCGATGACTCCTGACATGCGCGTAATGGATTGCGCTTTAGGTTCATGGTCTCAGGCGCCGTCCAGCCCCGCACTCCGGATGTTGCGCGCGGCCGCTCAGGCGGGCGCGTAGGCGTCCAGGAAGCGGCGCAGCAGCTCGCCCGCCACGGGGGTGGCGCGCACGTTGGCCGTCAAGTCGGGCATGTCGAGGTTTTCGGCGGCGTAACGGCGGCTGTAGCGGTCCAGATGGGCCCGAACAAAATCAGGGCCGAATTCGGGATGGAACTGGGTGGAAAAGACGTTGCGGCCGATGCGGATCATCTGGTGCTCGTCCAGGTCCGAACGCGCCAGCACGGCCGAGCCGGGCGGCGGTTGCAGCACGGTCTGGGCATGCAGCATCTGCGCGGGAAAGGTGCGGGGCAGGCCAGCCAGCAGCTTGTCGCCGGAGGCTGGCGGCAGCAGTTCGACGGTTTGCGTGCCGACTTCGCGGCCCGCCGGGTTATAGCCCACCTTGCCGCCCAACGCATACGCCAGCAACTGGTGGCCGTAGCACACGCCGAACATGGGGAGTTCTGCCGCTGCCGCTTCGCGCAACCAGGCGGCGGTGTCTTCGCTCCAGGGTTCCTTGTCCGTGACCATGGCGGGCGAACCCGTGATCAGCGCAGCGCGGTAGTGGGCGGGGGGCTGGGGGCGCTGGCCTTCATGCACCGAGACAATCTCGACGGCGTCGGCGGCCAGGCCAGCGGCTTCTTTCAATTGTTCGGCATAGCCGCCGAACTGGCTTTTAAGCATGTCTTCCGGATCGCCGGTGTGCAGGATCAAGACGGGCAGGGCAGGGGATATTGCAGCGGTCATGGATAGGTGTGCTTGGAATAGGCCGACACGGGCAATCCGGGTGGGATCGGCGCGCCAGGGCACATCATAATCCAGCGCAAATGTTCTTGATGTGGCCGCCTTACCCGTTGCGTCCCGGAAATACGTACAATCCGCACACGACTCATCCTTTCGGGCGGCATTACAACTATGTGGATCTGGCTGGGATTGGCCGCGCTGGCCCTTATCGGGGAATTGGCGACGGGTACTTTCTATCTGCTGCTGGTGGCCTTGGGGCTCGCGGCGGCAGGGGCCGCCGCCTGGTTTGGCAGTGGCCTGGAATGGCAATTGGTGGCGTGCGGCGTGGTGTTGCTGCTGGGCTTGCTGGTGTTGCGCAAGACACGCGTCTTGAAAAAGCGCGAAGTCAATTCCGCGCGTAACGCCGATGTGAATCTGGACATCGGCCAGACGGTTTCCGTGGATTCGTGGTCCGAACACGGCACCACCCGCGTCTGGTATCGCGGCGCCCATTGGCAGGCCGAACTGGCGCCGGGGCAAGCACCCGCCGCTGGCGAATACATCATTACCGAACTGCGCGGTTCGACCCTGGTGCTGACGCCCCTGGGCGCGCCGGGTACGGCTAGGTAGAACCGGACCGCGCCACGCGCGGTCCGCAAGGCGCTCTTGGCTTCTGGCCAGAGCGCCAACGCATTTACTCCAGGAGAGGTTCCAAATCATGATCGATACATCCACTATCGTCCTGCTCGTTGTTGTCGCGCTGGCGGTCCTGATCGTCATCAAGTCGATTGCCATCGTGCCGCAACAGCATGCCTGGGTGGTCGAACGCCTGGGTAAGTTCGACCGCGTGCTGTCGCCTGGCGCGGGCTTTGTCATTCCGTTTATCGAGCGCGTGGCCTACAAGCATTCGCTGAAGGAAATCCCGCTGGACGTGCCCAGCCAGGTTTGCATCACGCGCGACAACACGCAACTGCAGGTGGATGGCGTGCTGTACTTCCAGGTGACCGACCCGATGCGCGCGTCGTACGGTTCGTCGAACTACATTTCCGCCATCACGCAGTTGTCACAAACCACGCTGCGTTCGGTCATCGGCAAGATGGAACTGGACCGCACCTTTGAAGAACGCGATTCGATCAACAGCAACATCGTGTCGTCGCTGGACGAGGCCGCGCTGAATTGGGGCGTGAAGGTGCTGCGTTACGAGATCAAGGACTTGACGCCGCCCAACGAGATCCTGCGTTCGATGCAGGCGCAGATTACCGCCGAGCGTGAAAAGCGCGCGCTGATCGCGGCCTCGGAAGGCCGCCGCCAGGAACAGATCAACATCGCCACTGGCGAACGCGAAGCCGCCATCGCCCGTTCGGAAGGCGAAAAACAGGCGCAGATCAACCAGGCGCAAGGTGAGGCCGCCGCGGTACTGGCCATTGCCGAAGCCACCGCCAAGGCCATTACGCAGGTGGCCGACGCGGTGCGTCAGCCGGGCGGCATGGAAGCCGTCAACCTGAAGGTGGCCGAGCGCTACGTGGAAGCGTTCGCCAATGTGGCCAAGGAAGGCAACACGCTGATCCTGCCGGCCAATATGTCGGACGTGGGCGGCATGATCGCCTCGGCCATGACCATCGTGAAAGCCACGCGCAACACCTGACCCCGCGCTTCGCGGCGCGCCACCCATGATCGCTCCCGTTAATTTGCTTTTGATAGCAGCACTGGCGGGGGTGCTATCGCTCTGCGTGCTGGGGTCGCTGGCTCGCAGCGGCATGGCCGGCATCCGCGAAACCATACGCGCCAACTTGCTCACGCTGTTGGCGTTTTTTACGTTTGCGCTGCAGAACACCTCGGCGCCCTGGTGGTTGTCGGTGGTGGTGCCGAACGCGGCGATCGGGCTTGCGCTGTTCTCGTACTATTCGGGCCTGCGGCGGCTGTTGGGCTTGAGCGTGCCCAAGCACCTGATGACGCTGGCTTGCCTGCTGGCGCTGGTGGTGCTGCTGGCCTATACCTATGTGGATTGGCGGGTGGGGCCGCGCATCGTAGTGATGTCGCTGTTGCAAATGGGCTTTCTGCTGGCGGTGGCGGTCACGGTTCAGCGCAACATGCCCACGCACCGTTCCCGCTATAGCTATCGCTTTGTGTGGGCGGTGTCGGCCATTTCCGCGGCGCTCTGCGCGTTGCGGGCCGCCGTCTATCTGCTGGACCTGGCGCTGCCCTTGCCCTTGCTGGAGCCCAGCGCCTGGAACATCGCCTTCCTGACCCTGGGCGTGCTGATCATGCCGTGCCTGACGCTGGGCACCATCATGATCATCCACGACCGCATGCTGGCTGACCGCGAGCAAGAGGCGAACACGGATTTCCTGACAGGGCTGATGTCGCGCAAGGCGTGGTGGCTGCAGGCCGAACGCTATTGCGCGCAGGCGCTGCGCACGCGCCGTCCCTTGACCTTGCTGCTGCTGGATGTCGATTATTTCAAGCGCATCAACGACACGCATGGCCATGTGGCGGGCGACGCCGTGCTGCGCCATTTCGGCTTGCTGGCCACGGCCACGTTGCGCACCGGTGACCATGTCGGCCGCGTGGGCGGCGAGGAATTTGGTGTGTTGTTTCCCGACATGCGGGCCGATGCGGTGATGGACGTGGCGGCCCGGCTGCTCGATTCCGTGCGGCGCACCCCTTGCTCGCATGGCGGCAGCACCATTTCCGATACGTTCAGCGCGGGCGTGGCGGAATGGGTGCCCGGAGAAAACCTTCAGGTGTTCTTTGAACGCGCCGACCGCAAGCTCTATAGGGCCAAAGAGGCGGGGCGCAACCGCATCGTCGGGCCGGGCGAGCCGGCCGACCGTTTGCCGGCCGCGGCCTGAATCAAGGGTGCGTGGTCAATCGTCTTTGTCTTTGCGCGGGGCGCGCGTGTCGTGCTTCATGATGCGTTCTTTTTCACGCTGCCAGTCTTTTTCGCGCGCGGTGTCGCGCTTGTCGAACAGCTTCTTGCCACGGCCCAGCGCGAAGTCCAGCTTGATGCGCCCGTTCTTGTAGTGCAGGTTCAGCGGCACCAAGGTGTAGCCGCGCTGCTCGACCTTGCCGATCAGCTTGCTGATTTCCTCGGCCTTGAGCAGCAGCTTGCGCGTGCGCATGGCATCGGGATGAATATGGGTGGACGCCGTGGGCAGCGGGCTGACGTGCATGCCCAGCAGGTACAGTTCGCCATCGCGTACGATGACGTAGCTTTCCTTTAGCTGCACGCGGCCATCACGGATCGCCTTGACTTCCCAGCCTTGCAGGACAAGGCCGGCTTCATAGCGGTCTTCAATGAAATAGTCGTGCGAGGCCTTGCGGTTGTCGATAATGCTCATAACGCCTTTTTGCTGATAACGCCAATTTGCTTGCTGCAAAGCGCCACATTAGGCTCATGGTGCGCGGTGCCGGTAAAATCTTGCCATTCTAGCCATTTGCGATAGTCGATGCACAAAGTACAACGATCCGTCCTGGTGCCCTACAGCGCCGCCCAGATGTTCGACCTGGTTGCCGACGTGGAGAAGTACCCCGAGTTCATGCCGTGGTGCGGCGGGGCCGAGGTGCAAAGCCGCGATGAACACGGCATGCAGGCCTCCATCCTGATCAGTTTCGCGGGCATGAAGCAGCGCTTCACCACGCGCAACACCCACGTCTATCCCGACCGGATCGACCTGGAACTGGTGGATGGCCCCTTTTCCAGCCTGGTCGGGCACTGGGAATTCCAACCCCTGGCGGAAGACGCTTGCAAGGTTCTGTTCACCATGGAGTACGCATTTTCAAATCGTGCCCTGGAAATGGTGGTGGGACCCGTCTTCAACCGTATCGCCACCAGCTTCATTGATTCCTTCACCAAGCGGGCGCAGGCCAAATATGGCGAATGAGCCCTCCGTGGCCGCGCTGATCAACGTCAGCGTCTGCTATGCCTTGCCGGGCCATGTGTGGTTGCGAGAACTGCGCGTGCCCGAGGGCGCCACCGTGTCGGATGCCCTGGCGGCCAGCGGGTTCGCGCAGGCGTTTCCCGTGGTGCAGCCGTGGGAGCGCGGCGTGGGTATCTTTGGCAAGGCCGCTGAGCCGCAATCCAGGCTGGCCGAGGGCGACCGCGTTGAGATCTATCGCGGCTTGAGCTTCGACCCCAAGGAATCACGCCGCCGCCGCGCCGAACACCGACGCGCCAAGACGGCCAAAAATGGCCGGGTGCGGCCAGCCGGGCTGCTGTAACGCGGCCGGCGTGCCGGACATCGCCCGGCATGCGCGGCACCTCCGGCTTTTCCGGGGCATTCGCCCGCGCCGACATTGTCACTAATAAGACAAATTCCGCCGAGGCATCCGGCGTAACATAAACGCGGTTTCATATTTACGTTTACGTTAACGTCATGCCAAAATCGGCTGGCGAGCGTTTACGAGACGACCCGCAACGCCAACAGACAACACCGACACCATCAGGAGACAGGCTGTGGACTTGGAACTGACCGACGAGCAGCGCGCGTTTGCGCAGGCCGCCCGCGACTATGCCGAGGGTGAACTGGCCCCTCATGCCGCGCGCTGGGACGCCGAGGGCATCTTTCCCCGCGAGGCCTTCGCCCGGGCCGGCGAGATGGGCTTCTGCGCCATCTACGCCAGCGAAGAGATCGGCGGCCTGGGCCTGCCGCGCCTGGACGCCACGCTGGTGTTCGAGGAAATGGCCGCGGTGGATCCGTCGACCACGGCCTTCCTGACCATCCACAACATGGCTACCTGGATGGTCGGCAAATGGGGGCAGCCCGCCTTGCGCGAGGCCTGGGGCCCGCTGCTGGCCAGCGGCCAGAAACTGGCGTCGTACTGCCTGACCGAACCCGGCGCGGGTTCCGACGCCGCGTCGCTGTCCACGCGCGCGCAGCGCGACGGTGACGATTACGTGCTGAACGGCGCCAAGGCCTTTATTTCGGGCGGCGGCGACACCGACCTGCTGGTGGTCATGGCGCGCACGGGGGGCGAGGGGGCAAGCGGCATCAGCGCGTTCGCGGTGCCCGCCGACAGCCCGGGCATCAGCTACGGCCGCAAGGAAGAAAAAATGGGCTGGAACAGCCAGTCCACGCGCCCCATCACGTTCGAGAACGTGCGCGTGCCGGCCGGCAACCTGCTGGGCCAGGAAGGCGAAGGCTTCAAGATCGCCATGAAAGGCCTGGATGGCGGCCGCATCAATATCGGCACCTGCTCGGTGGGCGCGGCCCAGGGCGCGCTGGATGCCGCGCGCCGCTACATGGACGAACGCCGCCAGTTCAACCGCCGCCTGGCGGAATTTCAGGCCCTGCAATTCAAGCTGGCGGACATGGCCACCCACCTGGTCGCCGCGCGTCAGATGGTGCGCCTGGCCGCGTGCAAGCTGGATGCCGGCGCGCCGGACGCGGCCACCTATTGCGCCATGGCCAAGCGCTTCGCCACCGACATGGGCTTTCAGATCTGCCTGGACGCGCAACAGATTCATGGCGGCTACGGCTACCTGAAGGACTATCCCTTGGAGCGCTTGGTGCGCGATACTCGCGTTCATCAGATTCTGGAGGGCACCAACGAGATCATGCGCGTGATCATTGCCCGCCAATTGTTGGAAAAAGGAGCCGACATAAGATGAATGCCCCGGTGTTGTTCGAAGAAAGAAGCGCCGCGAACGGTGTGCGGTTCGGGATTGCGACGCTGAACGCGCCGCAGACGCTGAACGGCCTGTCGCTGGAAATGGTGGACTTGCTGGCGGCGCGCCTGGATGAATGGGCGCGCGATCCCGGCGTGGCGCTGGTGGTGTTGCAAGGTGCGGGCGAAAAGGCGTTTTGCGCGGGCGGCGACCTGCACGGCCTGTATCGCAGCATGACCGAAAACGCCGGCAAGAGCGGCTGGAGCAATGCCTACGCGCGTCGCTTCTTCGAGCACGAATACCGCCTGGACTACCAGATCCACACCTATCCGAAGCCCGTACTGTGCTGGGGCCATGGCATTGTCATGGGCGGCGGCATCGGCCTGATGATGGGCGCCAGCCACCGGGTCGTCAGCGAAAGTTCGCGGCTGGCGATGCCGGAAGTGTCGATCGGCCTGTTCCCGGACGTGGGTGGCAGTTGGCTGTTGAACCGCATGCCGGGCCGCATTGGCCTGTTCCTGGCGCTGACCGGCGCCCAGATGAATACGGCGGACGCCTTCTTCGCGGGCCTGGCGGATTTCCGCCTGAACCACGCGGACTGGCCCAAGTTGCTGGCGTCGCTGGAAGAACAGCCCTGGGCCGGGCTGACGGCGGGCGCATCGGAAGAGGCCATGGCGCCGCGTTCCATCAATGACGGACTGCTGCGCCGCGCGTTGACCGCGCTGGAGCCGCAGACGCCGCTGGACCCCGGCCACCTTCGCCAGCATTCCTTCCTGATCAACAACCTGTGCAACGGCAACCGTCTGGACGAGATCTACGAAGAGCTGGCGCTGCTGAAAGACCACGACGACCCCTGGCTGGCGCGCGCGGCATCCACCATGCTGGCCGGTTCGCCGGGTTCGGTGCGCCTGGCTTTCGCCTTGCAGCAACGCACGCGCCTGCGCTCGCTGGACGACGTGTTCCGTGCCGAGTACATCGCGGCGCTGGCGTGTACCGCCCATGGCGATTTCGCCGAAGGCATCCGCGCCTTGCTGATCGACAAGGACAAGAATCCGCGCTGGAATCCCGCCGTCATGGACATGGCCACCGACGCCTGGGTACAGAAGTTTTTCGACGAGCCCTGGCCCGAGGGCCAGGCGCATCCGTTGGCCGATCTGGGCCAGGAAGGGCGCTGACGCAAACAGCCCGGGCACCCGTCATGCAGGTCACGATGAATCCATACCTATAGCAATAGCAACAGGAGACAAAACATCATGAGCAGTATCGCGTTTATCGGTTTGGGCAACATGGGCGCGCCCATGGCATTGAATCTGGTCAAGGCCGGCCATAGCCTCACGGTCTTTGACCTGGTCCCCGCAGCGGTCAAGCTGTTGACCGACGCTGGCGCGCAAGCCGCGGCATCGGCGTCGGAAGCGGTCAAGGGCGCTGACGTGGTCGTGTCCATGCTGCCGGCCAGCAAGCACGTTGAAGGGCTGTACCTGGGCGAAGACCTGCTGGGCAAGATCTCGTCCAGCGCGCTGGTCATCGAATGCAGCACCATCGCGCCGGATTCGGCGCGCAAGGTGGCGCAGGCGGCCGAGGCGCGCGGCATCACCATGATCGACGCGCCCGTCTCGGGCGGCACCGGCGGCGCGGCGGCGGGCACGTTGACCTTCATCGTGGGTGGTCAGGCGGAAGCGCTGGAGCGTGCGCGCCCCGTGCTCGAAAAAATGGGCAAGAACATTTTCCACGCCGGTCCCGCCGGCGCCGGCCAAGTGGCCAAGATCTGCAACAACATGCTGTTGGGCATCCTGATGGCCGGCACGTCGGAAGCGTTGGCGCTGGGCGTGGCCAACGGGCTGGACCCGAAGGTGTTGTCCGACATCATCGCCAAGAGCTCGGGCCGCAACTGGGCCACCGAACTCTACAACCCCTGGCCGGGCGTGATGGAGCACGCGCCCGCCTCCAAGGGCTATGCCGGCGGCTTCGGCGTGGACTTGATGTTGAAGGATCTGGGCCTGGCGGCCGAAGCGGCGCTGTCGGCGCGTGCCTCGATTCCGTTGGGCGAGTTGGCGCGCAACCTGTATTCGCTGCATAGCGCGGGCGGCTCGGGCAAGCTGGACTTCTCCAGCATCGTCAACCTGGTCAAGCGCGAGCAAGACTGACATGAGCGCACCCCAGGCGCTGACCGACCCCGCCGCGCGGGTCAAGGAAAGCTTCGACCGGCAAAGCATCATGCGGCTGCTGGGCGCCGGGCTGGACGTGGTGGAGCCGGGCAGGGTGGACATCGTGCTGCCTTACCGCGCCGATCTCTGCCAGCAAAACGGCTTTCTGCACGCGGGCATTTCCACCACGATCGCCGACAGCGCGGGCGGTTATGCCGCCTACACGCTGTTTGGGCCGGGCGAAGACGTGCTGACCTCGGAGTTCAAGATGAATTTCCTGGCGCCCGCCAAAGGCGACCGCTACGTGGCCAGCGGCCGCGTCGTCAAGCCGGGTAAGCGTTTGTCTGTCTGCCAGGTTGAAGTACATGCCTACGATGGCGAGCAGGCCACGCTTTGCGTGATAGGCTTGCTCACCGCGGTACGCGTGACGCCGCGATGAATCCGGCGCGCCGCGCGTGTCGCCCTTGACGGGGCGGGCGCGCGGCGCGCTTGTCACGCGTCGCATGGGTATGGGGCAATGCCTGCAAAAGAACACCACCGAATTTTCCGCAGCAACTGGCTGCGCGCCGCTGTGTTGGGGGCCAACGATGGCATCGTTTCCACCGCCAGCCTGATTACCGGCGTGGCGGCGGCGCAGGCCTCGCATGGGGCCATCCTGACGTCGGGTCTGGCCGGGCTGGTGGCCGGAGCCTTGTCTATGGCGGCTGGCGAGTATGTGTCCGTGCGGTCCCAGGCTGATATCGAGGCAGCCGATCTGCGGATGGAGCAGCGGTCACTGAAAGGCAATTCAGAAGAAGAGTTGGCCGAACTGATCGATATCTACGTGGGCCGCGGCCTGACGCGGAATCTGGCGACGCAGGTGGCGCGCCAACTGACGCGTCACGACGCGCTGGACGCGCACGCGCGCGACGAACTTGGCATTTCCGTGCATAACCGCGCGCAGCCCGTGCAGGCGGCGGTGGCGTCCGCCGCTTCGTTCGCGGCCGGCGCGGCCTTGCCCTTGGTTGTCGCGGTGACGGCGCCCCTGCCGCATTTGATCGCTTGGGTGATCGGTGCATCGGTGGTGTGCCTGGCCGCGCTGGGGGCATTGGCCGCGGGGGCGGGCGGCGCGCCCAAGGGGCCGGCCGCCTTGCGCGTGACGATACTGGGCGCGTTCGCCATGGCGGCCACGGCCGCCGTAGGCGCGTTGTTCGGCGTGGCAGTCTAGCGCGGCTGCTCGCTGGAACCCTGGTTCAGGGCGTAATAGAGTAGGGCAGCGGCGTGGTGCTAATGCGCGGGCCGTCTTCCGCGCCCAGC
Organism: Achromobacter spanius; assembly: GCF_003994415.1. NCBI lineage: Bacteria > Pseudomonadati > Pseudomonadota > Betaproteobacteria > Burkholderiales > Alcaligenaceae > Achromobacter > Achromobacter spanius. The sequence goes on from NZ_CP034689.1 coordinate 2,817,162, forward strand.
CGCAGATCGCCCTGGGGCAGCGCGGCAAGCGTGGTTTCGAACAGCACGGCGGCCACGCCTGCGTCACTGGCGCCATCCACGATGCGGCCAATGGGCTCGCCCGGCTGGGTGGCGTCGAAGACGTCCACCCCGGCCAGCGCCGCGCCTTGCACGCTGGCATCGGCGATGGTGCCGTACGCCATGCGCCGCTTCACGGTGCCCCGGTAATGGCTGCGCGCCACCACTTCCTGCCCCGGATAACAGCCCTTGGTGAAGCTCACGCCCTGCACCAGTTCCAGGTTGACGGTTTGCGGGATGAATACATCCTGCGTGGCGGTGGCAATCCAGGGGATGCCGGCGGCCAGATCCGCCATCTGCCATTGCGCGGCGGGCGCCAGCCCCAGCACGCTGGCCAAGGCTTGGGACTGTTCCAGCTGTTCGTCGGACGCGATCCACCACCAGCGCAAGTTCGTATCCGCCGACGGCGCCGCGATCCAGGTGCCGGACGGCAGGTCCACCCGCTGCCAGTCCGCGCGCGGCAAGGCACCGGTCACGGCTTCCAGCGCGGCGGCCTGTTCGCTGCTTGCCTGCACGCCGGCCACGTTCAGCGCGGTGGCGGCAAGCTTGACCTTGGCGCGCAGCACGAACATGGACAGGCGCTTGAGCAGGGCTTGGGACAGGTCCCGGCGCACCAGGCCATAAAGCTGCGGGTCATCGTCCGCGCCGGGGGCGGCGCGCCACATGATCAGCGTGGCCAGCAGCCGGCCCTTGGCCGTGCAATAGCCCGCCAGGCGGGCGGCATCGGCGGGCAGGCCGGTGACGTCTTGCGTCAGTTGGCCGTGCAGGAAAGTCAGTGCATCGGCGCCGGATGCGCTGAAAACCAGAAAGTCATCCAGCGGCGCGCATGGCGCGCAACCTTCGGCGCGGACGGGAATCGAAGAATAGAAAGCGTGCATGGCGGCGGTGTGATCACGTCATCAAAGTGCAGATGATAGCCGCCTTCCCGCGGGCCATGGCCCATGCCCCCGACGGGCAAAGGGCCGCGCCATGAGCGCTGGCCCCGTTTTTGCCACGCCAGATTCTCGCGATCCATTAAACTTCCGGGACTTATGAAAAAGCGACTCAGTTTCTACGTCTTGTGGTTATTCCTGCTTATCGTGATTGCCGCCGCGGCAGCGGTGGGCGCCGCCTGGAGCTGGATGCATCGGCCCATACCTCTGTCAGCTGACAGGATCGATTTCGTGGTGGACCCGGGCAGCAGCCCGCGTACGGTTGCGCGCGCCTTGAACGCCGCGGGCGTGCCGATCTGGGAGCCCGGATTTGTCTGGATGGCGCGGCTGTCCGAACAGGACAAGCTGCTGAAGGCGGGCGGCTATCAGGCCATCGAGGGTGACACGCCCTGGCTGCTGCTGGAACGCATGGCGCGCGGCGACATGACCCAGCGCCAGATCACGTTCCTGGAAGGCTGGACGTTCCGCCAGATTCGCCAGGCGCTGCGCGAGAACCCCGACGTCAAACAAACCCTGAACGACGTCAGCGACGAAGAGTTGATGACGCGGCTGGGGTCGGACATCAAGCATCCGGAAGGCATGTTCTTTCCGGACACTTATATCTTCACGCCGGGCAGCACTGACTACGACCTGCTGCGCCGCGCCTACCAGGAAGGCCAGCGCATCCTGCAGGACACCTGGGCCAAGCGCCAGCCGAACCTGCCGGTGGCCACGCCTTACGAAGCACTGGTGCTGGCGTCCATTATCGAAAAGGAAACGGGCCACGGCCCCGACCGCCGCCGCGTGGCCGGCGTGTTCACGAATCGCTTGAAGATCGGCATGTTGCTGCAGACGGACCCCACCGTCATCTATGGCATGGGCGAGGCCTACCAGGGCCGCATCCGCAAGCGCGACCTGCAGACCGACACGCCCTGGAATACGTACACGCGGCCGGGCCTGCCGCCCACGCCGATCGCGGCGGCGGGGCGCGCGGCGCTGCTGGCGGCGGTGCAGCCCGAGCAGCACAAGTACCTGTTCTTCGTGTCGCGCGGCAACGGCACCAGCGAATTCGCGGAGAACCTGTCCGGACACAACCGCAACGTGTCGCGCTACATCCTCGGGCAGAACTCGCGCCCCAGCACGCCGCCCGCACCTGCTCCTTCCGTGACGCCTGCGACGCCAGCAGCTACAGCGCCGGTCACCGTACCTGACGCCAGCCCGGATTCCGCCTCTGGATCCACACCCGAATCAGCACAAGGACAAGAGCAATGACCCCTCGCGGACGCTTCATTACGCTGGAGGGCGTTGACGGCGCGGGCAAAAGCACGCACACCGACTGGATCGCGGACTTCCTGCGCGGTCAAGGGCGGGAAGTCATCTCCACGCGCGAACCGGGCGGCACGCCCCTGGGCGAAAAGCTGCGCGCCCTGGTGCTGACGGATCAGATGGGCCTGGATACCGAAACGCTGCTGATGTTCGCGGCGCGCTGCGAGCACGTGCGGCAGGTGATCGAGCCGGCGCTGGCGCGCGGCGCGTGGGTGGTGTGCGACCGTTTTACCGATGCCACCTATGCCTACCAGGGCGGGGGCCGCGAACTGGGCGCCGAGCGCGTGGCGGTGCTGGAACAATGGATGGGGGCGGGCCAGCCCGACCGCACCTGGCTCTTTGATGTGCCGCTGGAGGTGGCGCGCGCCCGCCTGGCGGACGCACGCGAGCCCGACCGTTTCGAGCGCGAAGGTGCGGCGTTCTTTGAACGCACCCGCCAGGCCTATCACGCGCGCGCCAAGGCCGACCCCGGCCGCATCCATATTGTCGATTCCACCCAGTCCATCGCCCAGGTTCGCGCGGCGCTCGAAGCCGGGCTGCGCGCGCTGCTGGCGGTTTCGGCATGAGCGCACCCCAGTTTCTGCCGTGGCAGATGGAGACGGCACGCGCCTGGCTGGGCAATCGCGACCGTTTCGCGCATGCATGGCTGGTGCATGGGCTGGCCGGCATCGGCAAGCTGGATTTTGCCGTGGCCGCCGCCGCCAGTCTGCTTTGCGAGACGCCGGACAACGGCCTGGCCTGCGGCCATTGCGCTGCCTGCGCCTGGTTCGCCAGCGGTAATCACCCCGATCTGCGCCGCATCCGGCCCGAGGCCGTGGCCGTGGAAGAGGGGGCGGATGCCGCCGAACCTGCCGAGGACGCCGAGCCCGCCTCGGGCACCGCCAAGCGCGCGCCGTCCAAGGAAATTCGTATTGACCAGATCCGCTCGCTGGAGTCCTGGTTCAACACCGCGACCCACCGGGGCGGATGGCGCGTGGCCTTGCTGTACCCGGCGCACGCGCTGAACGTGGTGTCGTCCAATGCCTTGCTCAAGGTGCTGGAAGAGCCGCCGCCCCATACCATTTTTCTGCTGGTTGCCGACGCGCCCGACCGCCTGCTGCCGACCCTGGTGTCGCGTTGCCGGCGCTTGCCCTTGCCGGCGCCTGACCCCGATACCGCGCTGCAATGGCTGCGCGCCCAGAACGTGGAGCCGGCGCGCGAATGGTTGGCGGCGGCCGGCGGCGCGCCCCTGGCCGCCTTGCGTCTGGCGCAGGCCAGCGACACGCCGTGCCCGCCCTGGCTGTCGCAATTGATCAGCCCCTTGGCGCAAGGGCAGGCGCCCGACGTCGGCACCTTGGCGGAAAGCCTGGAAAAGGTGCCCGCCACTGAATGGATCGACGCCTTGCAACGGGTATACACCGACCTCATGCTGGCCAGTGCCGGCGCGCCCGTGCGCTACTTTCCCACCCTGGCCACGGGCGTGGCCCAGGTTGCCGCGCGCATGAACACGGCCCGCGTGGCCGAGGCGGCGCGCTGGCTGACGCGGCAGCGCGCGCTGGCCACGCACCCCCTGAACGCCAAGCTTTTCGCGCATGCCACCCTGCAACGCGTGGTGCTATCCTGCCAGGCTTAAGTCTCTGATCCAGCGGCGTTTTGCCTGGCGGCAGGCCGGGCGCCGCGGTCACTTTATGTAGTCACATCATGTACGTTGATTCGCACTGTCATTTGAATTTTCCCGAGCTGGCGGCCGATCTTCCCGGCATTCTTGACCGGATGGCCGCCAACCAGGTCACCCACGCGCTGGTGGTCAGCGTCAACATGCCCGATTGGCCGGGCCTGATGTCCCTGGTTGAGCCGCACGCCAATTTGTGGGCCTCGGTGGGCGTCCACCCCGATTACGAAGACACGCCGGACCCGTCGCCGGAAGAACTGGTACGCCTGTCGGAACACCCCAAGGTCGTGGCCATAGGCGAAACCGGGCTGGACTACTACCGCCTGTCTGAACCGCTGGACTGGCAGCGTGAACGCTTTCGCCGGCACATCCGCGCCGCGCGCGACACGGGCCTGCCGCTGATCGTGCATACGCGCGCCTCCGCCGAAGACACCGTGCGCATGCTGAAGGAAGAAAAGGCGGCGGAAGTGGGCGGCGTCATGCACTGTTTTACCGAGAACTGGGAAGTGGCCCAGGCAGCGCTGGACCAGAATTTCTATATCTCCTTGTCGGGCATCGTCACCTTCAAGAACGCCCAGGTGGTGCACGAAGTGGCCACCAAGGTGCCGCTGGACCGCTTGCTGATCGAAACGGATTCACCGTATCTGGCGCCCGTGCCGTATCGTGGCAAGCTCAACGACCCGTCCAAGGTCATCCACGTAGCCGAAAAGATTGCCGACCTGAAGGGCATTCCGGTGGCGGATGTGGCGCGCGCGTCGACGGATAATTTCTTTAATCTTTTCAATAAGATAAAGAAATAATCTCACTTAACACCTTAAATGTTGATTCCAGGATAGCCATGGCCACCCGCACGCTGATTTCCCGTTTTGTCCTGGCGCGGTGCCGAGGCGCGCTGTTGGCGTTGGCCGTCGGCCTGGCCGCGCCGACCGCGCACGCAGCCAGCCCGGGCGACTGGTGGGTCTATGTGGCCAACGACTATCCCGACGACGTCAAAAGCCTGCTGGCGCAAGGCGCCGACCCCAACGTCCGCTACCAGAACGGCCAGCCCGCCCTGATGCGCGCGGTGGTGGACGGCGCCTGGAAGGTGTTTGACGTGATCGCCGCCGACAAGCGCACCGACGTCAATGCCGAGAACCCGGCTGGCGAGACCCCGTTGATGTACCTGGCGATTGCCGGCCAGACCGAACGCGCGAAAAAGCTGATCGCGCGAGGCGCGCAGGTCAACCGCCTGGGCTGGACGCCGCTGCACTATGCCGCGTCCAAGGGCCAGATGGAAATGGCGCGCATGCTGCTGGGCAAGAAAGCCATGGTCAACGCGCCCGCGCCGGGCGGCGAAACGCCGTTGATGATGGCGGCCTTGGGCGGCTACCGCGACATGGTGGACCTGCTGGTGAAAGCCGGGGCGGACGTCACCACCCGTGACCTGAAAGGCCAAAGCGCGGCCGACTGGGCCCGCAACGGCAAGTCGGCATCGTTGGCCACCTACCTGACCACGGTGGTGGCGCAGGCGGACGAGGCCAAGCGCGTTCGCCGTGCAACTGGCGCCGCGCCCGTCGACGCCAATGGCGCCTCGGCTCCCGCCGCCACGGAGCAAGCGGCTTCGCCGGCGCCAGCACAGCCGACGCCCGCCGCGTCTGCTCCAGCGGCGACGCCCAGCGTGGGCGGTGTGTCGGGCGTGCGCCTGAACAACTACGACACCCCCGCCGCGCCCTGATTGCGTGGCAGGCAGACGCCCCGGGCTCATGCTTGGGGCGTCCGCGACGCAGTCCGGCGCAGACCCCAGCCAAGACCCCAGCCAAGACTCCAACCAGCCTGACGCAGACCGCTTAGCGGTCTTTTTTTTTGCCCGTTTTTCGTACGGTTTTTGTCATTAATTTTCGTACTTATCTGGGGTTTTCCCTGTTTATTCTCACTCGATGGGAATAATTCCTGGAACGACCACCATAAATTGATAATCTCGGCCCCTCATTGCTTGGAGCTGAGTTTCATGTCGGAACCCTCGGTTGGGGCGGGCGCGGATCGTGTCCTGTACGTGTTGGCCACGCTGGCCCGGCACGATGGCCCCCTTACGATTGCCGCGCTGGCCGAAAAAACCGGCCTGGCGCAAAGCACCCTGTACCGCCAGGTGGCTTTGCTCAAGCGCTGGGGTTTCGTGGCCGAGCACGAAGGTGAGTACGGCCCCGGCCCGCTGTGTGTGCAATTGGCCTGGGGCTTTGACCAATCTTCCTTCCTGATCCACGAAGCGCAGCCCGACATGGCGGCGCTGGCTGCCGCTTCCGGCGAAACCATTGGCCTGCTGGTAGCCGTCAAGGACCAGGCCGTTTGCCTGGACATGGTGGAAAGCCAGCACCCGCTGCGTTGCTCTTTCACGAAAGGCCGTGGCCTGCCGCTGGCGCGGGGCGCGTCCGCCAAATCACTGCTGGCCTTCATGCCCTTGGCCCGCCTGCAAACTGCCCTGGACTACCTGGCCGGTGAGGCCGGCGTGGACGCTTCCCGCCTGAGCGACGAACTGGAACTGATCCGAGGCCAGGGTTATGCCGTCACGGACAGTGAAGTGGACGCCGGCGTGTGGGGCGTCAGCGTCCCGATCTTCCAGCGTCCCAACCAGGCAGTGGCCTCGATCACCTTGATGGCGCCTTCCACGCGGGCGGCGCAACGCCCGGACGCCCTGATCGCCATGACGGTTGCCGCGGCACGCCGCATCTCCGAACGGCTGAAGGTGCACTGACGGCGCGCCGCTCGCCATTGACCGCTTTTGATCCGATCTTTCCCCGAATTCCACGCTGTACCGCATCCCGGCTTCAATCTTCCGACGTACCCACCGCCGTATCTCTTACGCATAGGACTAGACCATGACCACTCGCCGCACACTGCTGACCGCCGCCCTGACGTTGGGCCTCGCCTGGAGCGCGGGCGCCGCGCACGCCCAGGAAACCATCCGCGCTGTCACCGACGCCACCTTTCCCCCGATGGAGTTCGTCAAAGACGGCAAGCGCACCGGCTTCGACATTGAATTGGTGGAAGCGCTGGCCGGCGCCATGGGCAAGAAAGTCGAATGGATCGACATCGACTTCAAGGGCCTGATTCCCGCCTTGCAAGCCGGCCGCGCCGACATCGCCGTGTCCGCCATCTACATCACGCCCGAGCGCGCCAAGGTGGTGGATTTCACCGACCCGTACTACGCCGGCGGCCTGGTCGTGTTGACCAAGACCGATGGCCCCATCAAGACGCTCAAGGACCTGGACGGCCGCAAGGTGTCGGTGCAGGTGGGCACGAAGTCGGTCAACTATCTGAAGGACAACTTCCCGGCCGTGCAGCGCGTGGAAGTCGAGAAGAACCAGGAAATGTTCAACCTGGTGCAGATCGGCCGCGCTGATGCCGCCGTGACCGGCAAGCCGGCCGCCAAGCTGTTCGCGCAAAGCACCAAGGACCTGACGGTGCTGGACCACCAGATCACCACCGAGGACTACGGCATTGCCGTGCCCAAGAACAAGCCCGAGCTGACCCGCGAGCTGAACGCCGCGCTGCAAAAGCTCAAGGGTGACGGTACCTACCAGGCCATCGTGAACAAGTGGTTCGAGGCCCCCAAGAAATGAACCTGGAATTCGCCCCCGTTTTCGCCGACTTCGACGCGTTGCTGCGGGGCGCGGTGGTCACCGTCGAGGTGACTGCCGGCGCCTTGCTGCTGGGCTGCGTCATCGGCCTGCTGGTCGGCGTTGGCCGCCTCAACCCGCAGCGCTGGATCGTCTACAACCTGTGCAGTGTCTACCTGCTGTTCTTTCGCGGCACACCCTTGCTGGTGCAGTTGTTCATCTGGTTTTTCGGCCTGCCGCAGTTCGGTCTGACCTTGCCGGCGTTTGCCTGCGGGGTGCTGGGCCTGGGCATGTATTCGGGCGCCTACGTGTCGGAAATCGTGCGCGGCGCCATCCAGTCAGTGGACCGTGGCCAGACCGAAGCGGCGCGTTCGCTGGGCATGTCGTCGGGCCAGGCCATGCGCGTCATCATCCTGCCGCAGGCGGTGGTGCGCATGATCCCGCCGCTGGGCAACGAGTTCATCGCGCTGATCAAGAATTCGGCGCTGGTGTCGCTGCTGACCATTCACGATCTGATGCACGAAGGGCAGAAGATCATCAGCGTGTCGTACCGCTCGCTGGAAACCTATCTGGTGGTGGCCTTGATTTATCTGGTGCTGACGACGACCGCCATGTTGATTTTGCGCAGGGTTGAACAACGCTTGCGCGCCGGGGGGATGGTGCAATGAACCAGTTTGGCAAACCGCAGGAAATGATCCGTATCCGCGGCCTGGAAAAATCCTTTGGCGATCATGCCGTGCTGAAGGGCATCGATTTCGACGTGCTGCCTTCGCAGGTGGTCGTGGTGATCGGACCCAGCGGGTCGGGCAAAAGCACCTTGCTGCGCTGCTGCAATGGTCTGGAAGTGGCTCAGGCGGGCACCGTGGACATCTGCGGTCAGACCTTGCTGGACGAAGGCACGCTCTTGCCCGAAGCGGCGCTTAACCAGTTGCGCATGCAGGTGGGCATGGTGTTCCAGGGCTTCAACCTGTTCCCGCATTTGTCGGTGCTGGAAAACGTGACCGTGGGGCCGCGCAAGCTGCGTGGCCTGGGCCGCGACGAAGCCAATGCGCTGGCCGAAGACCTGCTGAAAAAAGTGGGCTTGCTGCAGAAGGCGTCGGCCATGCCGGCCAGCCTGTCGGGCGGGCAGAAGCAGCGCGTGGCCATTGCCCGCGCGCTGGCCATGCAGCCGAAAGTCATGTTGTTCGACGAGCCGACCTCGGCGCTGGACCCGGAGTTGGTGGGCGAAGTGCTGCAAGTGATGAAGCTCTTGGCCCGCGAAGGCATGACGATGATGGTCGTGACGCACGAAATGGGCTTCGCGCGAGACGTGGCCGACGTCGTGGCGGTGATGGACGGCGGGGTCATCCTGGAATCCGGCCCGCCCGAAGTGATCTTCACCGAGCCGCGTGAACCGCGTACCCGGGAATTCCTGCAAGCGGTGCTGAGCAAAGGGGCGACGACGTGAGCGCGCCGCAATTGGATAAGAGCCTGTGGAAGGCGCGCGACGACAGCGCCGAGCAGGGCGACACGCGCCGGCTGGCGCATATTGTCGAACCCGCCTCGGGCCAGGTGGAGGCGGGCGAAGCCGTGCTGTTGGGCTTTGCCTGCGACGCCGGCGTGGCGCGCAACCAGGGGCGCGTGGGCGCTGCCGAAGGCCCGGCCGGCATCCGCAAATTCATGGCGGGGCTGCCCGCGCATGGCCTGACCCGCTTGCTGGACGCCGGCGACGTCGTCTGCCAGGGCGACCAGTTGGAAGCCGCGCAAGAGCAGCTTGGGCTGCGCGTGGCCGAGCTTCTGGAGCAGGGCGCCCGGCCCCTGGTGCTGGGCGGCGGTCATGAAATTGCCTGGGGCAGCTTCCAGGGCCTGGCCCGCTGGCTGGAAGCCCGGGGCGACACCGAGCCGGTGCTGGTGCTGAACCTGGACGCGCACTTCGACCTGCGCACCGGCCGCCCCGGCAGTTCCGGCACGCCTTTCGACCAGATCGCGCGCGACTGCGAAGCGCGTGGACGGGCGTTGCAATACGCTTGCCTGGGTGTGTCGCGGCTGGCCAATACGCCGGCACTTTACGCGCGGGCCGCCGAGGTGGGCGCCGTGTGGGTGGAAGACCGCGACATGCAGGAGCGTCACCTGAACGCGCGCCTTGCCAATGTGGACGCCTTGCTTGCTCGAGCCCGCCACGTCTACCTGACGATTGACCTGGATGTGCTGCCGGCGGCGGTCATGCCGGGCGTGTCGGCCCCGGCGCCTTATGGCGTGCCGATGGCCGTCATTGAAGAAATCGTGTTGCGCGTCAAGGCCAGCGGCAAGCTGCGCCTGGCCGACATGGCGGAATACAGCCCGCGCTTCGACGTGGACGGCCACGGCGCGCGCGCCGCGGCAAGGCTCGCCTGGCATCTGATGACGCCTTGAAGCGGTAGCGCCTGAAGGTCAACGGCGGCTACCCAGGGGCAGGCAAGGCAAAGGGGCAGTTCTCTATCGAGACTGCCCCTTTTTTCATTGCTGGGCGGCAGGCATCGCGTCGCCGCGGCCTGCGGTCGCCCGAAGCTGGACGCTTCCGGTTTGGCGGCATAGGATAGGGCAGTTTTCGAGCCGGGCTTGTGACCCGCACGGTGTTCACGATAATAATACGTCCCCATTTAAAATATTTAGTGTTTAAATGGGGACGATATGATTTTCGTGGATAAAATGGCGCAACTTTGTCAGGAGATCATGCTCATGTCTCACACTCCCACCCATGTCTTGCCGTCTTATCTGAATGCCGATGACCTCGGTCCTTGGGGTAATTACCTGCAACAAGTCGACCGTGTGACGCCGTATCTCGGCACCTTGGGTCGGTGGGTCGAGACGCTGAAGCGTCCGAAGCGCGCCTTGATCGTCGATGTGCCGATCGAACTGGACAACGGCACCATCGCCCACTTCGAAGGCTATCGCGTGCAGCACAACGTGTCGCGCGGCCCGGGCAAGGGTGGCGTGCGCTTCCACCAGGACGTGACCCTGTCCGAAGTCATGGCGCTGGCCGCCTGGATGTCGGTCAAGAACGCCGCGGTCAACCTGCCTTATGGCGGCGCCAAGGGTGGCATCCGCGTCGATCCGCGCACGCTGTCGCACTCCGAACTGGAACGCATGACCCGCCGCTACACCAGCGAAATCGGCGTCATCATCGGACCCGCCAAGGACATTCCCGCCCCCGACGTCGGCACCAACGCCCAGACCATGGCCTGGATGATGGACACGTATTCCATGAACGAAGGCGCCACCGCCACCGGCGTGGTCACCGGCAAGCCGATCGCCCTGGGCGGTAGCTTGGGCCGTGTGGAAGCTACCGGCCGTGGCGTGTTCGTGGTGGCGTGCGAAGCCGCCCGCGACCTCAACATCGACGTCTCCAAGTCGCGCGTGGTGGTGCAGGGGTTTGGCAACGTGGGCGGCACCGCCGCCCGCCTGTTCCATGAAGCCGGCGCCAAGGTCATTGCCGCGCAGGACCACACCGGCACGGTGCACAACGCCGCCGGCCTGGACGTCCACAAACTGTTGTCGCACGTGTCGCAACACGGCGGCGTGGGCGGTTTTTCGGGTGGCGAGGCGTTCGACAAGGACGAGTTCTGGACGCTGGAAACCGAATTCCTGATTCCCGCCGCACTGGAAAGCCAGATCACCGCTGAAAACGCCACCAAGGTGCGCGCGAAAGTCGTGGTGGAAGGCGCCAACGGCCCGACCACCCCGGAAGCGGACGACATCCTGTTTGAACACGGCGTATATGTGGTGCCGGACGTGCTGGCCAACGCTGGTGGCGTGACGGTGTCCTACTTCGAATGGGTGCAGGACTTCTCCAGCTTCTTCTGGAGCGAAGAAGAAATCAATCAGCGCCTTGAACGCATCATGCGCGAGGCCTACGGCGCGGTGTCGCAAGTGGCCAAGGAACACAAGGTGACGCTGCGCACGGCGGCGTTCATCGTGGCTTGCACACGCATCCTGCAAGCACGCCAGGTGCGCGGTCTGTATCCGTGATGAAAACTCAGCGATGCGTCACTGACGTATCGCCGAGGAGGCCGAGGTAGACAAACCCGGAAATCGCCCCGCAAGGGGCGATTTCCATTTCGGGGGGGCAATGGCTTGTTCACAGGCGTGCTCACATAGAATGTGCCCAACCGGCCGCTACCCACCCAAGCCGGATTTGAAGCCCTCTGGAGGAATGCATGACCCAAGCCCTGCCGTCCACCACGCTTGCCGTGGACCCCGCCTGGATTGACGCCTACGGCCATTTGAACGCCGCGCATTACGTCGGCATCTTTGACCGCGTGGGATTCGAATTGCTAAGCCAGGTTGGCGTGGGCCTGGACTACACCGAGGCCACCCGCTGCGGCATCTACACCATGAACGTGCATGTGGCTTATCTGCGCGAGGTCTTGGCCGACGACCCGCTGATGCTGCGCGTGCGCTTGCTTGAAGCCGACAACAAGCGGTTGCTTTGCCTGATGGAATTGACGCAGACGCGCGACGGCTATCTGGCCGCCACGATGGAGCAACTGTCCTTGCACGTGGACCTGAACACGCGCCGGTCCACGCCGTTTCCCGCCGAACTGGCGCAGCGGCTCGCCCGCACTGTGACGGAACATGCCGCGCATCCGTTGCCGCAGGGGTATCGCCGACTGCTGCCCTTGACAGGAACGCGCTGAAACGGATGCCGTGATTGCATTGTGCGTCGCGCCTTCTTAACATGCTGACGTGACGTGCTTGCTGCCGTGCAGACTTTCAAGCCCGACTGTAGAGCGCAAACCACGAATGGGGTTTTTTCTGCGAATCGGGGCCGTTAGTTCTTGCGTACCAGTTTCTGACACATTGCGTCCCTAGAATTCGTTTCTGCCATGCGCCACGCGCTGCTTGCGATGCCAGCAAGCCCGCTGCGCAGGCATGTTCAATCTAAGGAATAAGCAATGAAAAAGACTCTGCTCGCAACCGCGCTGTTGGCCGCCGTGTCCAGCGTGGCGCACGCCGAAACCTCGGTGACCTTGTATGGCTTGATCGATACCGGTATCGGCTACCAGCGCATCAAGGGCGACGGTTATCACGAATCGAAGGTCGGCATGGCCAACGGCGTGTCGAGCGGCTCGCGTTGGGGCTTGCGCGGCGCCGAAGATCTGGGCGACGGCCTGAGCGCCGTGTTCACGCTGGAAAGCGGCTTCAATTCGGGTAATGGCCAATCGGGCCAAAGCGGCCGCCTGTTCGGTCGCCAAGCCACCGTCGGCCTGAAGTCGGCGTCGTGGGGCCTGCTGGAATTGGGCCGCCAGACCAACATCGCGTCCAAGTACCTGGGATCCATTGATCCGTTCGGCGGCAGCTACGGCCAAGCCAACGTGGGCGTGGCCTTCAGCGCCGCCAACACGGTCCGCTACGACAACATGGTGCAGTACTCGACGCCGTCGTTCAGCGGCTTCCAGTTTGGCGTTGGCTACTCGTTCAACGCGGCTGACACGACCGCCGCGCAAACCGGCTTCAAGACCGCCGACAACACCCGCGCCATCACCACCGGCCTGCGCTACGTCAACGGCCCCTTGAACGTGGCCGCCACCTACGACCAACTGAACCCCGCCAATCAGTTGCGCAACGACGCCACGCCCAAGTCGTGGTCGATTGCCGGCGCCTATGACTTCGAAGTGGTCAAGCTGGCGTTGGGCTTTGGCCAGACGCGTGACGGCTGGTTCGCCGGTCAGGGCGTCAACGCGCTCGGCAGCGGCAGCCCCACGGCCAGCGGCTTCGGCACGAACGTTGCGGTGTCGGGCTTCAAGGCCAATTCGTATCTGGTGGGCTTAAGCGTGCCGCTGGGCGCCAGCAACATCATGGCGTCGTGGCAGCGTGCCGACCCCAACGGCAACCCGCTGACCGCCGGTAACGAGTCGACGATGAACGTCTACAGCATCGGCTACACGTACAACCTGTCCAAGCGCACCAACCTGTACGCGCTGGGTTCGTACGCCACCGACTACGCGTTTGTTGACGGCGTCAAGAGCACCGTCGGCATCGTGGGTGTGCGCCACCGCTTCTAAGCGTGCAAGGCAGGCCGGCGGCAGCAATATGCGCGCCGCCGGCGCTTTCATGCCGCGGTTGTACTGAGCGGACTGGGCGTCTTACCCGGCCACAGACGCGAAAAAAGCGGCCACCTCCCTAGCTCCATCCTCAGTCCGCTCACCTGAACCGTGGCGTCCGTGGGGTCTTTGCGCTGCGTCGCGAAGGCCCTACGACGCCTGCAACAGCTCGGGCTTCAACACGCCGCGCAAGTCGGCGTAAGGAATGCTCAGTTCCGGTTCGCCATGCGAGTAGGGCGCGATGGAATACGCGTCGTACTTCACCACCATGCCGTCACGGGTCAGCGCGAAGTTATCGCTTTCCTGGAACGGCCACATCTTGTTGTAGGCGGCGGGGTCTCGTTTGGCGTCGGGATTTTCGGCCAGCCATTTGGCATGGGCGGCTTTCAGCGCCGCCACATATTCCGCGCGGCGGCCCGGTATCAACGCTTCGTCCAGGCTCATCACGCGGCCGCGCGAACGTTCCCAGTTCAGGTATTGCGTGGCCGGAATGCCGTGCGCGGCGCCGGTCAGGAACTGTTCGGTGTGCAGTTCAATCGACACGATGTCGCCCACCGTATCCTTGACCGAGGCCTTGAAATAGGTCGCGTCGCGCGGGCGCGCCGTGGACCAGAAATACTGCGTGTATTCCGACAGCGTGTTGTAGGGGCCGCGGCGGTTGGCGTCGGTGCCGGTCATATAGGCCAGCACGTGGTCCACCAAGGCGGTCAGTTTGGGTATGCCAGGAAATGCCACGCTGTCGATTTCGATGCGCGGGCAGTCGCCTTCGCAGCCCGGCTTGCTTGAGGCCCACTTGATGCGCTCGGTGGACAGGTCCCCCACCTTTTCGGACGTGGTCGAGGCAGACTCGGCCAAGGTGATGTTGGCTGGGGGCGCGCTGCCGCAGCCGGCCAGGGCCAGCAGGGCGGCGCCCAGGATCAGACCGCTTATCGCGCCTGGCGGCGTGAACGTGCGACGCATTGAACTACCTCCGCTAAATCTAACGCTTGCCGTCAAGGCACCACGCCCGTCCATTCCGGCGTGGAGAACTTTTCGTCGGCCTGTTGCTGGGCGCGCGCCAGCGTGTCGCTGCCGATTTGCCCCGGAGTCAGACGATGCAGGCCGGCAAAAGTTTCCAGCATGCGCTCGATGATGACTTCGCGCGCCAGGCCCGTTTGCGTGCGCAAAGGGTCCACGCGCTTCTTGGCGCTGGTGGTGCCTTTGTCGGAAAGTTTCTCGCGACCGATGCGCAAGACCTCGACCATTTTATCGGCGTCGATGTCGTAGGACATGGTCACGTGGTGCAGCACCGCGCCAGCGCGTCGGGCTTGCGCCGCGCCGCCGATCTTGCCGATGTCGGAGGCAATGTCGTTCAGCGGTTGATACCAGGCCTTGATGCCCAGCCCTTGCAATGCCGTCAGCACCCAGGCATCCAGGAACGCATACGATTCCTGGAAGCTCATGCCGTGCACCAGGGCTTGCGGCGCGCTGAGCGAGTAGGTGATGGAGTTACCCGGTTCAATGAACATGGCGCCGCCGCCACTGACGCGGCGCACGACTTCAATGCCGTGGCGTTGCGCGCCGTCGGGGTCCACTTCGTTTTTCAGGGATTGGAAACGGCCGATGACGACGGCGGGGGCGGCCCATTCCCAGATGCGCAGCGTGGGCGGGCGCTGGCCCGCACCGACTTCATCCGTAATGACGGCGTCCAGCGCCATATGCAGCGACGGCGCCTGCGGGCCCTCGTGGATCAATTGCCAGTCGTAGTCGTTCCAGTCAGTGCGCGTCATGCAAGCGCCCTCCGCAGCACCACGGCCACGGCCTCGGCCGAAAAGCCAAACAATTCGGCGTCGGCGGGCAGGGCGGATTGCACCGCCACCGCCAGTTCCAGTTCGCCGGCGTCGGCCGGCATGCCGTTCAAGCCTTGGTTGATGGCCTCCAACGCTTCGGGCGGCTCTAGAAAGAAGTCGCCGCTGATGCGCACGTTGGCCAGGCGGCCATCTTGCACATCGAGATCCGCGACGACCAGTTTGCCGCCGGGGACTTTGTATTCACCATGCATGGGGGGCTCCTTCGAAATCAATATCAAAAACTACAGGCTGAGCTTCATGCCGTCGTGGCTGGCCTTGAAACCCAGGCTTTCATAGAACCGGCGCGCATCGGGGCGCGCGCGATCGGTCGTCAACTGGACCAGGCCGCAGCCCTGGGCGCGGCACTGTTCAATGGCCCATTCGAACATGGCGCGTCCCAGGCCCTGGCCCCGCGCCGACGACGCGATGCGGACGCTTTCGATCTGCCCGCGCCATTGTCCCAGCCGCGATAGGCCGGGTATGAACGATAACTGCAAACAGCCGACCCGGTCTTGGCCTTGCACAACGATGGCAAGGAATTGGTTGGGATCTTGTGCGATGGCGGCGAAGGCGGCGATGTAGCGGGGGTTGAGCGGAACGGACGTATCTTCGCGAGTTGCGCCCAGTTCATCGTCGGCCAGCATGGCGATGATGTGCGGCAAGTCTTCCTGCCGCGCGCGGCGAAAGACCAAGTGCGGGTCGGACATGGTCGGCATCCTGGGGGTCTGACGTTTTAGCGGGCGATGTTCTGCGCGGTCTGGCCGAACAGGATGCGGCGCGATTCGTCGTCGCTGATGGAGGGTGTGGTGTTGATGGTGTCCGCCAGCGCATAGGCGCGCTGCGTGGCGGGGCGGGCCGCGATGGCGTTGAACCAGCGCTGCAAGTGCGGGAAGTCGTTCAGGTCCTGCCCCTGCTTGGCATGCGGCACGATCCAGGGGTAGGCCGCCATGTCCGCGATGGAGTAATCGCCCGCGACGAATTCACGGTCTGCCAGGCGTTTGTCCAGCACGCCGTACAAGCGGTTGGTTTCTTTCACGTAGCGCTCGATGGCGTAGGGAATGCGTTCGGGCGCATAGCCAGAGAAGTGGTGGTTCTGGCCCGCCATGGGACCCAGGCCGCCCATTTGCCAGAACAGCCATTGCAGGGCGTCTGCCCGGCCGCGCAGGTCGGCTGGCAGGAATTGGCCGGTCTTTTCCGCCAGGTACAACAAGATGGCGCCGGATTCGAACATCGGGATGGGCGCGCCGCCGTCGGCGGGCTGGGTGTCCACGATGGCGGGGATGCGGTTGTTGGGCGCAATGGCCAAAAATTCGGGCTTGAATTGATCACCGCGGCTGATGTTCACCGGGTGGATCTTGTAGGGCAGGCCGGCTTCTTCAAGGAACAGCGTGATCTTGTGGCCGTTGGGGGTGGTCCAGTAGTAGAGATCGATCATGGGGTGCGTCCTGGGAATCAAGGCGCCGCCGGCCGTGCCGGCGGATGGAAGGCCATGATAGCGGCAGGCCTTGTCCCCGGTCCCGAATAACCGGGGCCAGGACCGGGTTTCTACCTGCTGGCCAGGCAAGGACGCTCGGCCGCCTATACCGCCCCGGCAGGCGCCACGTCCAATTCAGGCTGACACCCGCCGCGGCCAGGAAGATCAGCGCCACGCCCAGCACTTGCAGCGGTTCCATGCGCTGGCCGTAGACCAGCAGATCCAGCATGATGGCCACGGCCGGGTAGATGAAACTGAGTGCGGCGGTGGAGGTCGTTGGCAGTTTCTGGATGGCCGAGTACATCAGGATGTACATCAGGCAGGTGTGGATCAGGCCCAGCGCCACCAGATAGCCCCATTGCAAGGGCGCGGCCGGCAGGGCGTTGAAGTCCGCCATGGGCAGCAGCATGAAGGCGCCCAGTGTCACTTGCACCAGCGCCAGCACTTGGGGCGGTATGCCTTTCAAGCGCTTGACGATGACCGCCGTCACCCCGTACAGCGCGGCCGCGCCCAGGCCCAGCAGCAGCCCCGACAGATACGCGCCTCCCGGGGCCTGCGCGTTGGTCAGGCGCAGCACCAGCAGCAGGCCAGCGAACGCCACCACGGACCAGGCCAGCTTGCCGCGCGACGGACGTTCCCCCAGGAACAGCACGCCCAGCCCGATCAGGAAAAAGGGCTGCACGTTGTAGACGGCGGTGGCCAGCGAGATGGACGCGAGCCGGTAGGCGGAAAACAGCAGCACCCAGTTCATGACCAGCGCGGCGCCGGCCGCCAGCGCCAAGGCCAGCGTCTTGCCGGTGAACAGGCCGGGCTTGAGCAGACCGCGCGCCCAGCAATACAACAGCAAGGCAAGGGCGCCGAAGACACAGCGGAAGAAAACGACGTTCCACGCGTTTTGGCCGGACTCCAAAACAAACACGCCTAGCGTGCCGGACAAGGTCATGGCGGCGGCCATTTGCGCCAGGCCAAGGCGTTCTGATGCAGGGGACATGGAGTTTCTCCGACGGGCCGCGAGGTGGACCACGATTTCGATGGAGAAATTATCCCAGGCAGATCAAGGCGGTTATATGATCATTTGGTGGCGATTTTATCTTGATGCCTTCATTTAGGTGGAAACTATGCAAAATGACCTAAAGAACGAAAATCCGGTCCTGGATGGTATCGACCGCCGCCTGGTGCAGACCCTGGCGGCCAACGCGCGCACCACCACGGCAGACCTGGCGCGGCAGGTGGGCATGTCGGCGCCCAGCGTGGCGGACCGGCTGCGGCGGCTGGAGGAATCGGGGGTGATCCGCGCCTACACGGTGGATGTGGACCCGGTGGCGCTGGGCTACACGCTGCAAGCCATCGTGCGCATCCGCCCCTTGCCGGGGCAATTACGCCATGTGGAGGGGCTGATCAAGGATATTCCGGAGTTTGTCGAATGCGACAAGGTGACCGGCGACGACTGCTTTATTGCCCGCGTGGTGTTGCGCTCGATCTTGCATCTGGACGGCATCCTGGAACGGGTAACCGAGTTCGCCGAGACCAATACCGCCATCGTCAAGGCGCACACGGTGCCGCGCCGCCTGCCGCCGCTGCGCTAGGGCTTGCCGTCGCTGGCAGTCGAAGCCCGGGCTGAAGACAAGCTGCGGCGGCGTGGCCTCAGACGGGGGCGGACAGCGCCCGCACGATGTCTTCCTTCAGGCTGGCCGGAGTATCGGTGGGGCCATAGCGCTTGATGACCTGGCCGTCGCGGCCGACCAGGAACTTGGTGAAGTTCCACTTGATGCCTTCGGTGCCGAAGACGCCGGGCTTTTCGCCTTTGAGCCAGCGGTACAGCGGATGCGCGTCGGCGCCGTTGACGTCGATCTTGGCGTAAAGCGGGAAGGTGATGTCGTACTGCGTGGCGCAGAAATTGCGGATCTCGGCTTCATCGCCCGGTTCCTGATGGCCGAACTGGTCGCAGGGAAAGCCCAGCACCGTCAGGCCGTCGTCACGCAGCGAACGGTAAAGTTCTTCCAGCCCGGCGTACTGGGGCGTGAAGCCGCACTTGGATGCCACGTTGACCACCAGCAGCACACGGCCGCGATATTGGCTCAGGGATTGGTCCGCACCCTGAATGTCGCGGGCCGAGAAATCAAAGATGGTGCTCATGTGGGCTCCTGTGTCGGGCAAGATGCGCGGACGCGGCGGGGTGCCGATCAAGCGCTGAGTGTAGCGCTGCGCGTGCCGTCCTGACCGCTTGCTGTCGCGTTGGCGCTTATCCGGGCGGGCGATGGGGCCATTGCCCCGGCCGGCTTGGGCGCCGTCCTATCATGGCCGCATTGAAGGCAGGCAAGCCGCGGATGCAAACGACTGGGAGCGCAGTGATGGAAGGAATGATCGAACGCCTGGAGGCGATGCTGGCCAAGGGCACCGACAACATGCTGTTGCGGTTTTCGTTGGGCAAGGCCTACGCCGAACAGGATTGCTTTCGCGAAGCCGAAGCGCATCTGCGCGCGGCGCTGGCTTTTGACCCGGCGTACTCGGTGGCTTGGAAATGGCTGGGCAAAGCCTGCCTGGGGCGGGGCGATCAGGACGGCGCGCGCGCGGCCTGGAACAGCGGCTTGGCGGCTGCCCAGGCGCGCGGCGACAAGCAGGTCGAAAAGGAAATACAAGTGTTCATCCGACGCCTGGACAAGCAGGCGGCGGCGAATTCCTGATTCGCCAGGAGTGCCAGGGAACGCCCAACCTCCGCAGGGGGGCGCCCCGTGTCACGCAGCGGGCAGGTTGCCAAAGGCCTCCAGCGCCCGCAACCGGCTTTGGGCCAGGTCCACGATGGGCAACGGGTAAGCGGCTGCCGCGCGCTCCATGGGGCTGGGGTCGTGGATGGCCTGGTCATCCAGATGCGCCAGCTCAGGCAGCCATTCCCGCAGGAACACTCCGCGCGGATCAAAGCGCTTGGATTGCGACAAGGGGTTGAACACGCGGAAGTACGGCACGGCGTCGGCGCCCGTGGATGCGCTCCACTGCCAGCCGCCGTTGTTGGCGGCCAGGTCGCCGTCCACCAGATGCTCCATGAACCAGGCTTCGCCCAAGCGCCAATCAATCAGCAGGTTTTTCGACAGGAACATGGCCGTCACCATGCGCAGGCGGTTGTGCATCCAGCCCAGCGTCAGCAACTGGCGCATGGCCGCGTCCACGATGGGGATGCCGGTTTTGCCCTGCTGCCAGGCGCGCAGGTCGTCGGGCGCGTCACGCCACGGCACGGCGGCGGTTTCCGGCTTCATGGGCTGATGCATGGACAGCGACGGATAGGCGGCCAGCAGATGCAGGTAGAACTCGCGCCACAGCAGTTCGTTGATCCATGTAGCCGCGCCCGCCCGGCCGCTGTCCAGTTCGCCCTGATTGGCGACCAGCGCAGCGCGCAGCGCCTGGCCCGCAGACAGCACGCCCGCCGCCAGATACGGCGACAGGCAACTGGTGGCGGGCAGGGACGGGAAGTCGCGTTCATCCTTGTAGGCGTCGATCACGCCGTCGGCAAAGGCGTCCAGCCTGTCGGTGGCCGCCGCTTCGCCCGCGGGCCATAGCGCGCGCACGGCGTCGCTGGGCGGCGCGTAGCCTTCGAAAGCGTCGGGCAAGGGGTCTGCCTGCCAGTCGGGCGGGGTCTGCGCGCGAGGGGCGGGCAGCGCGGCAATGGGCGCGCTGCGCAGGCGTTCGCGGCAGGTGCGCGCATACGGCGTATAGACGCGATAGCAATCACCCTTGCCCGTTTGCACGGTGCCAGGCCTGAGCAGCGTCGCGCCATGGTGCAGCGTCCAGTCCACGCCGATCGCCTCCAGGGCGTTCGCCACGGCCGCATCGCGGCGGCGCTCGTTGATGGCCCACTCGGTGTTGGCGTGCACTTGGGATATGCCGTGCGCTTGGCAGAAGGCCGCGATGGCTGCGGGCGCCTGGCTCCAGTCGGCCACGGTCAGCAGCTTCAGAGGGATGCCGCGTTCACCCAGGCTGCGCGACAATTCGTGCAAGTTGCGCAGCCAGAAGTCCACCTTGGCCGGCGCGTCGCCATGCAGGCGCCATTGCTCGGGGGCGGCCAGGAACAGGGCGGTGACCGTGCCGTTTTCGGCGGCGGCCGCCAGCGCGGGGTTGTCGTGCATGCGCAGGTCGGTGCGTAGCCAGAGCAGCGTATTCATGGATGGCGGGTCCAGGGCGAAAGAGGGCGGAAAAGAAAGCAGAAAACAGAGGGCGGACAGCAGCGCTGACCGTCGAGGCTGGCATTCTATATTGGCCAGAGTCATGGAAGACGATGTAAAAACTACGAGTAGATGTGACGAACCCGTGCGGGTAGCGCACCCGCTACGGCCCTGATAGCGGTCAAACCGTGAAACACGCTGGCCCAAGGTTTGTATTGACGCGCCTGGGCCGTCGCCATGTAATCAGTTCAACGACTAAGAAAAGTTGAACGCTATGGGAAATCTGATGGACCTTCGCCCGTCCTTTCTACGAGGACGCTCATCCGCCGGCACGACCTCCCGCGACGCCCTCCAGACATTGTGGCGTTCACTTGATTTGCCCGGCGAATCGCTTGATCACGTGATGCTGACCGGCGCCGACCCAGTGCTTCCCTCGTCTTTTGCGGTAGGGACCGCGGCGCAAACGAGCATGGCGGCCGCTGCGCTGGCCGCGGCGGAACTTTGGTATTTGCGTGGCGGCACGCGCCAGCAGGTCAGCGTCGACATGCTGCATGCCGCGCAGGAATGCCGCAGCCATTTCACGATCAACGGCGTCACGCCCAACATCTGGGACCCCATCAGCGGCCTGTACCGCTGTGGCGACGGCGGCTGGGTCCGCATCCATGCCAACTTTGCGCATCATCGCGACGGCGCGTTGGCGCTTCTGGGCTGCCCCACGGGCGAAGGCACCACGCGCGAAACCGTCGAAGCCGCATTGAGCCGCTGGAAAGCGCTGGACTTTGAACAGGTGGCCGCCGACGCGGGCCTGGTGGTGTCGGCCATGCGCAGCTTTGACGAGTGGGACCGCCATCCCCAGGGCCAGGCCATTGCCGCCCAGCCCCTGATGACGATCGAACGCATTGGCGAGGCCGACCCCCGGCCCTTGCCCAAGTACGGCCATGACGCGCGGCCGTTGAAAGACATCCGCGTGCTGGACCTGACGCGCATCATCGCCGGCCCGGTCTGCGGACGCACGCTGGCCGCCTATGGTGCTGATGTGATGCTGGTGAATTCACCGCAATTGCCCAACATCGACAACATCATCGAAACCAGCCGAGGCAAGCTGTCGGTGCTGGCGGACCTGGACACCGCGGACGGACGTATCGCGTTGGGCAATCTGCTGCGTAGCGCGCACGTGTTCGTGCAGGGCTACCGGCCTGGCGGCCTGGCCGCCCTGGGCTTTGGCCCGCAGGATGCCGCGCGTATCCGCCCCGGCATTGTGTATGTGTCGCTGTCGGCGTATGGCACCGTGGGCCCGTGGGCGAATCGCCGTGGTTTTGATTCCCTGGTGCAAACCGCCACGGGCTTCAATCATGCCGAAGCCCAGGCGGCGGGCCAGGACGCGCCCAAGCCCTTGCCCGTGCAGATTTTGGACTACGCCTCGGGGTATCTGATGGCGTTTGGCGCGCAGGCGGCGCTGGCGCGCCAGGCGACGGAAGGCGGTAGCTGGCACGTGCGCGTGTCGCTGGCGCAAACCGCGCACTGGCTGCGTGGCCTGGGCAGGGTGGATGGCGGGCTAAGCTGTCGCATGCCTGGCTTTGACGGCTTGCTGGATACCGAGGCGTCGGGTTTCGGTGAATTGGTGGCGGTGCGCCACGCCGCGCGTTTCTCTGATACGCCGGCCCGTTGGACGCGTCCGTCGAACCCGCCCGGATCGCATCCCACGGTGTGGCCGTTCAATTAGGCCGGCCACCCTGTTTCAATGCCAAGGCGCCCGCGGGCGCCTTGTTTTTTTTGCGCCTTATTGCTTGGCTTTCCAGTCGCGCAGGGCGCGCATGGTGTTGGCCACGTGTGATTCGGGGCTCATGTCAGTGAATTCATACAGGATCTTGCCTTCCGGCGAAATCACGTAGGACACGCGCTGGGCGTATTCCGGGCGCTTGTCGTGGACGGCGTCGTAGGCTTTCATGATCTTGCCGTCGCCATCGGCCGCCACGGCGAATTTGCCACGGCATTCGCTGACCGAAAATTTGTTCAGCGTGTCGATGTCGTCGGTGGACACGCCAATGACGGTAGCGCCCAAGGACTTGTATTCGTCCGTGGCCTCGGCAAAGTTGTGCGCTTCGATCGTGCAGCCCTGCGTGAACGCGGCGGGAAAGAAATACAGCACGACCGGGCCTTGTTTGAGCGCATCGTTCAGCTTGAAGGTGAAGACCTTTCCGCCCAAGGATGCCTGCGTGCTGAAGTCGGGAGCGGGGGAGCCGACATTCAAGGCGGCCTGGGCGGACGCGGCGGCAAGCAGGCCGCAGAACATCAGGCAGGGTACGAGGCGCTTCATGGGAGTCTCCAATAAATCAGTGGCGCGCGCGGCGGTTGGCGGCAAGTGGCCTACTGTAGTCCGCGCGCGGCGAGGGGTCCAGTTCAGTCACGGTTCGGCCCGCCGCCTCGGCCTTCGCCGCCTTGCTGCCGCTGCGGGGGTTGCTCTCGTGCCTGCTGCGGGCGATCTTGCGCATGCTGCCGGGGCTGTTCTCTTGCCTGCTGCGGGCGCGCCGGCTGTTCCCGTGCAGGTTGCTGGCGAGCCTGTTGGTGTTGCGGTTCGCGGCCTTGCTGCGGGCGTTGCTGCTGGCGTTGCTCGCGTTCCTGCTGCGGGCGGGCCTGTTGTTGTCGATCGTGCTGCTGTCGATCTTGCTGCTGACGGGCCTGCTGATCTCGCGACTGCTGTTGGCGCGACTGCTGCAAGGCGGCTTGCTGGTCTCGCTGCTGGTCTCGCGGTTGGTCTCGCTGCGACGGGCCGCGTGCCTGCGACGGCGCAGGACCCCGCGCTTGATCACCGCGATTCGGGTTGCCGCGATCCGTGTCGGGGCGCCTGCCGTCGCCGCCGGGCCGTTGGCCTTGGGGCGGACGGTCATTGTCGCGATGGTCGACGAACGCTTGCGGCGGGCGGCCCTTGTTGTGGTCGTAGAACTGCGCACGGTTGCTGCCGGCGTCGCGCATGTAGCGGCGTTGCATGTCGGTGGGCGGCGCGTGGCGGTCATGGCGCGCGGCCAGTTCGCGCGGGTCCGCCGCGCGCCGGATGCCATCGGGGCCGCCGTGATAGCTGACGCGTCGCCTATCAACGTTGTTGACCACCACGGTGTGGTTGTACACGTTGGTGACGCGCGTGACGTTCACGTTGGTCACCGAGCGGTTGTAGTAGAAGCGGTCGCGCTTCCAGTAGCCGCCCACATACCCCAGGCCCACATAGCCGAAGCCGTAGTTGATGCCGCCATAAAAGCCGACGTGGGGCTCCCAATAACCGGCATTCCACACGTACAGGCCATTCGTGTACCCCCAGTATCCGGGCGTCCATAGCGCCCCGATGTACGGCGCCTGTACCCAGGCGCCAGGTACCCAGAAATAGCCGTAGCGGTTGCGGCTCCAATAGCCGGGCACCCACATATAGCCGTCGGCCGGGGCGGGGGGCTGCACATAGACGGGCAGGGGCGGGGGCGGCTCGGGGCTGCGGTCCACCAGCGCCAGGTTGGCGTTGGCGGGGTCGCCGGCGTCATAGGCGGGCG
Organism: Achromobacter spanius; assembly: GCF_003994415.1. NCBI lineage: Bacteria > Pseudomonadati > Pseudomonadota > Betaproteobacteria > Burkholderiales > Alcaligenaceae > Achromobacter > Achromobacter spanius. The sequence goes on from NZ_CP034689.1 coordinate 2,841,755, forward strand.
CCGCGGGCGCGGGGGGCGGCGCATAGGTTTGCGCCATCGCGCCGGCGCTTATCGCCAATAGCGCAACGGTGGCCACGGCGGGCCGCAAGCGGAAAATCCGGATAGAGGGCGTCATGGCTGCTCCTGAGACACGTCGCGCACGATGATCAATAACGCGACGGTCAATAACGCGCGGTCAATATCCGCGGTAGTAATAATGCGGCGCGGGATACGCGGGATAGTAGTAGTGCGGCGTGTAATACACCGGTGCCGGTCGATAGTGGGCCGGGCGCGCGGGCACCACGACGCAACCGGTCAGCGAACTGGCCATCACCATCATCAACAGCAGGCTCTTTTTCATTTCATGACTCCCAACCAGCGCCAGGCGTGGCTTACGCCCTGGTGCGCTGGTAAGGATTAGGCCATACCGGATGGCGGCGGTTCGTCTTTGTAATCGATCCGAAACAGCTTTCGCGTGACCGATGTTTGCGCCTGCGTGACGGCGCATGTCGTTGGTATCAATCTTTGCCGCAAAAGCAACGGGGCCGCATGAGCGGCCCCGTGTTGCGTAACGTCGCGTCATGCGGCGTTACGGCGATGGCGCATGGCGCGCCTGGCGTCAGTTCCAGCGACCGCCGTTGCCAGCCAGGCTGAAACGGCCAGCGCCCATGAAGGCTAGCGCCAGCGCGGTGAACAGGAACATGCCTTGCAGTTCCAGCGCCCAGCCGCCGTTATTGCTCAGGCTGCCCAGTTGGCCGGCATGCGCCAGCAAAATGGCAACCACCATGTTGATGGCGATGATCAAAGCGCCCAGACGCGTGTAGACGCCAATGATGAGCAGCACGGGCGCGATGATTTCGCCCACATACACGCCATAGGCCAGAAAGCCAGGCAGGCCATGCGAAGACAGCATGCCGCTGATGCCCGTCACGCCGCCGCCCATCAGTTTGGACAGGCCGTGAAGCAGAATCAGAATGCCGAGGGTCAGGCGCAGGATCAGCTTGCCGGTATCGTCGGACTTGATCATGGTGAGTTTCTCTTGTGATGGTTGATAAGGGACAAGGCTTCGTTGGAACCCACCGCGAACCCATGGTTCCAAGTCCACACCGCCGCGCGCCAAGCGTGGCGGCTGCGTCAAGCGGCGCCATTATGGCAAATGCCCAGCGAAATCATCAAGCTTTCGTCACGCTGACATCGCGATGCGTCGCGCGAAGTCCGTCCAAATATCCGGTCAAGCCAGAAATCAGAATTCCTCAAGAAAGCGCATACGGAAGCGCCGGCCCTTGATGTTGCTGTTGGATACCCGCGAAAACGCCTGCTTGGCAATCTGGCGGTCCAGCGCCACATAGGCGTTGAATTCCGTGATGTTGATCTTGCCCACCTGTTCAAAGGTCAGCCCGCCGTCGCCGGTGAGCGCGCCCAGCAGGTCGCCCGGGCGCAGCTTGTCTTTCTTGCCGCCCTGGATGCACAGCGTGACCATGGGTGCGCGCAGGGGGCGGTCGGCCTTGGGCTTGAGCGATTTGATGTCGCCCCATTTCAAGGGCGAGCCCTGGTATTGCTCAACCAGGTTCGCCCAGCGCATCTCGTCGGGCGAGCACAGGCTTAGCGCCAGGCCTTTCTGGTCGCCCCGGCCGCTGCGGCCGATGCGGTGCACGTGCACTTCGGTGTCTTTGGTGACGTCCACGTTGATCACGGCGCCCAGGTTCTGGATGTCCAGGCCACGGGCGGCCACGTCGGTGGCCACCAGCACGGCGCAGCTCTGGTTGGCGAACTGGATCAGGATTTCGTCGCGTTCGCGTTGTTCCAGGTCGCCGTTCAGGGCTTGCGCGCTGATGCCGTCGGCCCGCAGGCGTTCAACCAGGTCGTGGCTGCGGATCTTGGTGTTGCAGAAGGCCAGTGTGGATACCGGGCGGAAATGCGCCAGCAGGCGGGCCACGGCGTCCAGGCGGTCTTTGCCGTCGATCTCGTAGAAGATCTGTTCTATGCGGCTGGAATCGTGCTGCGCTTCCACCTTGACTTCGGCCGGGTTGCGCAGGAAACGCGCGCTGAGCTTGCGGATGTTGTCCGGGTAGGTAGCCGAAAACAGCAGCGTCTGGCGCTTCGGTGGGCAGTGCGAGGCAATGGCGACGATGTCGTCGTAGAAGCCCATGTCGACCATGCGGTCGGCCTCGTCCAGCACCAGCGTGGTCAGGCCGGCCAGGTCCAGGCTGCCGCGTTCCAGGTGGTCTTGAATGCGGCCGGGCGTGCCCACGACCAGATGCGCGCCGCGCGCCAGCGATTCGGCTTGCGGGCGAGCGGGCGCGCCGCCGCACAGGGTCAGGATCTTGACGTTGGGAATCAGGCGGGCCAGGCGGCGCAGTTCCTGCGCAACCTGGTCAGCCAGTTCGCGCGTGGGGCAAACCAGCAGGGCTTGCGGCGTCAGCGTGGTGGTGTCCAGCTTTTGCAGCACGCCCAGGCCGAACGCCGCGGTCTTGCCGCTGCCGGTCTTGGCTTGCGCAATGATGTCGCGGCCTTCCAGGATCAGTGGCAGGCTTTGCGCCTGGATAGGCGTCATTTGCTCGAACCCCAGGCTTTGCAGGTTGTCGAGCAGGGCGGGCAAGAGGGGCAGGGTGGAAAAGGGCGTGTTGGTCACAATATGGCGGATCGCAAAATCCGCGAAAAAACAAAGTCGACCGACAGTGTAAGGCCTGCCATGCCCAGGCCCTAGCCCTCGGCGTCGTAGGTGCCGGCAAGCGCCTGGGCGGCCTCTTGCATGCGGGGCAGCCAGGCACGCGCGCCGTCGATGGACAGCCGCGCCACCGGGGCGTGCAGCGCCACCGCGGCAATCACGCGCGACCCGCGCAAAATGGGCACCGCCATGCAGACGATGCCCAGCAGAAATTCTTCGCGGTCGAAACTGGCGCCTTCCTTGCGGATGGCGCTTAGCTCTTGTTCCAAGGCGCCTACGTCGCACAGGGTGTTGGGCGTATAGCGCGGCAAGGGGGCGGCGGCCAGCAGCCGCGCGCGCGCTTCGCGCCGCATGTGGGCCAGAAACAGCTTGCCGCTGGCCGAGCAATGCAGGGGCACGCGCGACCCCGTTTGCAGGTTCACGCGCAGCGGCCAGGCGGTTTCCACGCGGTCCAGGTAGATGACTTCGTCCCCGTCGACCATGGTGCAGTTGCAGGTTTCTCCGATCTCGTCGACCAGGCTGTCCAGGATGCGATGGCGTTCGCCCCGCAGCGGGGAATTCAGCAGGGTGTCGCGCGCCAGGGCGCTTAGCCGAGGTCCGCTGACATAGCTTTTGCCGGCGGGCTCGCGCAGCAGCATGCCGGCATCGACCAGGCGCGTCAGGATGCGCAGCACCGACGGCTTGGGCAGGCCCGTGGCCTCGGTCAGCGCCGCCAGCGACACGGGCGCGTCGGATTGGGCCACCTGTTCCAGCAGGGTCAGCGCGCGCAAGGCGGCGGAGGATTCGTCTTTCATCTTTCAATAATTGAAGATTCAGCGGCGGTGGGGGCAGCGTTGCACGGATTTTGCAGAAAATGGAACGCGGCGGTATGGGAAACGCGGGATTTCTCCGGCAGTATCGAATCACCCCGGCCATGATGCAAGCACGAAGCGAGCCCCCCGGCACGCTTTGCGCAAGCCTCCCACGGCGCCGGCCTGCCAGGAGAGAGACCATGAGCAGCAAGCAACACATGACCCCCAGTGAAGCGTTCGTTGAAACGCTGGTCGCGCAGGGCGTCAAAGACGTATTCGGCATTGTCGGTTCGGCCTTCATGGACGCGCTGGACCTGTTTCCCGCCGCCGGCATCCGCTTTGTACCCACCGTGCACGAGCAAGGCGCCGCCCACATGGCCGACGGCTATTCGCGGGTGACCGGCCGCCATGGCGTCTGCATTGCGCAGAACGGGCCGGGCATCACCAATTTCGTGACCGGGGTGGCCGCCGCCTACTGGGCGCACAGCCCCGTCGTGGCGATCACGCCCGAAACCGGCACGGCCGGCATGGGCCTGGGCGGCTTCCAGGAAACCGAGCAACTGCCCATTTTTTCGCGCATCACCAAGTACCAGGCGCACGTGAACCGCCCCGACCGCATGGCGGAATTCACGGCCAAGGCCTTTGACAACGCGCTGGCTGAACGCGGCCCGACGCAACTGAACATTCCGCGCGATTATTTCTACGGCGAAATCGACGTGGCCATCCCCGAGCCGCGCCGCATCCGGCGCGGGCCGGGCGCGGAAGAAGACCTGGAAGCGGCCGCGCGCCTGTTGGCCGAGGCCAAGTTCCCGGTCATCGTGGCGGGCGGCGGCGTGTTGTTCTCGGAAGGCCAGGCCGAATGCGTGGCGCTGGCTGAATTGTTGGGCGCGCCGGTCGTCACCAGCTATCTGCACAACGACGCCTTTCCCGCCAGCCATCCGCTGTGGTGCGGGCCGCTGGGCTACCAGGGCGCCAAGGCCGGCATGAAGTTGCTGTCACAGGCCGACGTGGTGCTGGCCTTGGGCACGCGCCTGGGTCCCTTTGGCACCTTGCCCCAGCACGGGCTGGACTACTGGCCCCAAGGCGCGCGCATCATCCAGGTGGATGCCGACCACCGCATGCTGGGGCTGGTGCGCCCGGTGTCGGTGGGCATCTGCGGCGACGCCAAGCCGACCGCCGCCGCCTTGACCGCCAAACTCAAATCGCGCGAGGTGGCGTGCGTGCGCACCAAGGCCGCGCGCGGCGACGACATTGCGTCCCAAAAGGCGGCCTGGGAAGCGGAGCTTGACGGCTGGTCGCACGAACGCGACGACTGGAGCCTGGACATCATTGAACAAGGCGGCGGCCGCATGCACCCCCGGCGCATGCTGCGCGAGCTGGAACGCGCCATGCCCAAGCATGTGATGGTGTCCACCGACATTGGCAACATCTGCTCGGTGTCCAACAGCTACCTGCGCTTTGACGAACCGAACTCCATGCTGGCCGCCATGAGCTTTGGCAACTGCGGCTACGCCTTGCCGGCGCTGATCGGGGCCAAGCTGGGCCGGCCCGACCGGCCGGCCGTGGCCTATGTGGGCGACGGCGCCTGGTGCATGAGCTTCCAGGAACTGCTGACCTGCGTGCGCGAGAAAATTCCCGTCACCGCCGTCGTCTTCCATAACGGCCAGTGGGGCGCCGAAAAGAAAAACCAGGTGGACTTCTACGGCCGCCGCTTCGTGGGCAGCAACCTGCTGAACCCCAACTTCTCTGAACTGGCGCGCGCCATGGGGGCCGAGGGCATCCGGGTCGAGCACGCGGACCAGGTGGGCGCCGCGTTGCAGGCCGCGTGCCAGGCGCAATCCGAAGGCAAGACCACCGTGCTGGAAATGATGGTCAGCCAGGAACTGGGCGACCCCTTCCGGCGCGACGCCCTGAAGCAGCCGGTGCGCTTCCTGGACAAGTACAAGCCTTACGTGAACCAGCCGTTCCAGGCGGGTGAGGTGCCCTTGCCGATTGATCCGGCGCGGCGCTGATCGCAGGCGGCTTCTGCGCCCGGCGCCTTCGCGCCGGGCGTTCGTTTCCTGGCTCTGGGAGCACGGTCTATATGGCTAGCGATCGATTGTTCGCGCCGCTGCGCGATGCCGCGCTGTCGGCGGGGCGCCTGCGCACGGCGGTGGCGTATCCCTTGTCCCCGTCCAGTCTTGAGGCCGCGGTCGAGGCGCAACGGGCCGGCCACATCGAGCCGGTGCTGGTCGGGCCGGCGCGCAAGCTGCTGGAGCGCTTGGAGCAAGCAGGCTTGCGGCCGGGGGATTTTGACATCGTCGATACGCCCGACGATGAACGGCTGGCCGCGCAGACGGCGGCCGGCTTGGCGCGCGACGGCGCGGTGCAGATGCTGATGAAGGGCAGCCTGCATAGCGATAATTTCATGGCGGCCGTGGTGTCGCGGGAATCCGGCCTGCGCACGAATCGGCGCATCAGCCACGCCTTCGTGATGGCGGTGGAAGCCTATGCCAAGCTCTTCATCCTGACGGACGCGGCGGTCAACATCGCGCCCACGCTGATGGAAAAGGCCGACATCGCGCAAAATGCCATCCACCTGGCGCAGTCGCTGGGCATCGCCCGGCCCAAGGTGGCGGTGCTGTGCGCCACCGAATCCGTCAACCCCGCCATGCCGGCCACGCTGGACGCGGCGGCCTTGTCCAAGATGGCCGACCGCCAGCAAATCCGGGGCGGCGACATCGACGGCCCGCTGGCGTTCGACAACGCCATATCGCGCGAGGCGGCGCGGGAAAAGTGCATTGAGTCGCGGGTGGCGGGCGACGCTGACATTCTGCTGGCCCCGGATATCGAGGCGGGCAACATGCTCTACAAGGAACTGACCTGGCTGGCGGGCGCGGGCACCGCCGGCCTGGTGCTGGGCACGCGCGTGCCGGTGCTGCTGACCAGCCGGTCCGATTCCGTGCAGGCGCGCGTCAACAGTTGCGCCATTGCCGTGCTGCACGCGCGCGCGATGCTGGCGGCACGCGCCGAGTGATGGTTCTGGTGCAACCGATTCCCCGTGTCTGGTTCTAGACCCTGCCACCCCCGCCACGTACCTTGAGTCCAGACGCCCGCGCGCGCTTCGCGCCGGCCTTTCAAGTAGAGGGGTAGGCAATGCAAAACACCGTCACCGCCGACATGCTGGCCGAATTCGCGGCCGCCTGGAACCGCCACGATATCGATGCCCTGATGGGCTTCATGAGCGAAGACTGCGTGTTCGAAACCGTGGGCGGCCCCGACGCCTGCGGCAGCCGGCACACGGGCACGGAAGCGGTGCGGGCGGCGTTCGCGGCGGCCTGGAAAAACTTCCCCGACGCGCAGTGGAACAACGGCCGGCATTGGGTCGCGGGCGATCGCGGCGTGTCGGAATGCACGTTCACCGGCACCGCCGCCGACGGCTCGCGCGTAGAGGCCGACATGGTCGACATCTTCACGTTCCAGAACGGCAAGATCCGCGTGAAGAATGCGTTCCGCAAGCAGCGCCCCGCCTTGCCCGCGCGTGCGTGAGACACGCATGGATACCCAAATGTCCTTCGAACCTACGCGCCCGACGCCGGGTGCTGCCGCGCGCGCCGCCTACAACCCCACCTACGACCCGCTGGTGTCGCCACCCGGGCAGGGGCAGGACTACGCGCCCACCTACTGGGTCGCCACGGCCGGCGCGCCGCCCGAAGATGATGGCCCTATCCAGGGCGACGTCGATGCCGATGTGGTGATCGTGGGCTCGGGCTTTACCGGCCTGTCGGCGGCACTGACTTTGGCGCGCGACTTCGGCGTACGCGCGCTGGTGCTGGAAGCCAACCGCGCCGTGTGGGGCTGCACCAGCCGCAACGGGGGCCAGGGGCAAAATGCCTCGGGACGCTTGTACCGGTCGCAATGGATCAGCCGTTGGGGGTTGGATACCGCCAAGCGCCTGGACGCCGAAATCCGCGAGGGCTTCGAGTATTGGAAAAGCCTGGTCGCGCAGGTGGACTGCGACGCGCAGCCGGGCGGGCACCTGTACACCGCGCATCGCCAGAAGAAAATGGCGTTCCTGGCCAACGAAGCGCGGGTGATGCGGGAAGTGTTTGGCTACGACGCCAAGATGCTTACCCAGGACGAACTGCGCGAGCGCTACGTCCACGACCACGAGGCGGTCGGCGCCATGCACGAGCCCGACGGCGTGGGCGTGCACCCCTTGAAATTGGCGTACGGCTACCTGCGCCAGGCACGTGCGCTGGGCGTGCGGGTGCATCCGTCCAGCCCCGTCCTGGGTTGGCGCATGGACAAGGGCGCCATTCTGCTGCACACCCCAGCCGGCGTGGTGCGCGCCCGCCGCGTCGCCTTCGCCACGGGTGGCTACACCGCGCAGGGCGTGAACCCGCTGCTGGACAACCGCATCATGCCGGTGCTGTCCAACTCCATGGTCACGCGCGTGCTGACGGATGCCGAACGCGCCGCCGCCGGCCTGAAAAGCACGGTCTTCATCACCGACACCCGCACGCTGCGCTTCTATTACCGCCTGCTGCCCGACGGCCGCATGCAGATCGGCAGCCGCAGCGCCCTGCACGGCGCCGACGCGCAACACCCGCGCCATCTGGCGCTGCTGCGCGAAGGCCTGGCCAGGAAGTTCCCGTCGCTACGTGACGTCGAAGTGGCGTATTCGTGGTGGGGCTGGGTAGACGTCAGCCACGACATGATGCCGCGCGTCACGCAACCCGACCCCGCCCAGCCCGTGTATTACGCCTTCGGCTACGGCGGCAACGGCGTAGCCTTTTCCGCGCAAGCCGGCAAACGGCTGGCCCAGCGAATGATGGGCAAGGACGGCGCCCCGTGGAACCTGCCCATCTACGATTCCCCGCTACCCGGCCATCTGTTCGCCCCGTTCAGACGACTGGGGCAGGGCTTGCTGTACCGCTGGTATCACCTGCGGGATGAGCATTTGTAGTGCAAATTTGAGATTGGCATATACAATGTGGCATATGCAACCTGAGCGAGACCAGTGCCATGCCCATTCCAGTTATCGCGTCCCGGCCACGCGAGGCCAAACTCTTCCGAAATAATCGGAGCCAGGCCGTCCGTATTCCCGCTGAATTCGAACTGCCTGGCGACCGAGTATTGATCCGTCGTGAGGGCACCAAGCTCATCATTGAACCTGTGGCGGGACCGAGGAACATTGTTGAACTGCTGGCTCAATGGCGAAAGGATGAGCCGCTCGGGCCCGACGATCAATTTCCCGATATCGCTGACATGCCGCCCCAGCCGGAGGACATTCTGTGAGCGGCTATCTCTTGGACACCAACATCATCAGTGCCCTGGTTCGTGACCCCGATGGTCCCGCTGCGCGTCATATCGAGCGGGTCGGTCATCAGGAAATTTGCACCAGCATCGTCGTGGCGGCCGAGTTGCGTTACGGCTGCGCCAAGAAAGGGTCTCCCAAGCTGACAGCCAAGGTTGAGAGCTTGTTGGAGACGATTCCGATCCTGCCTCTCGATGTGCCGGCTGATGCCGAGTACGGCGGCATTCGCGCCGAGCTCGAAGCCGAAGGGAAAACCATCGGGGCCAACGATATGTTGATTGGTGCCCAGGCCTATGCCTTGCGCCTTACGCTCGTGACCGGGAACACCCGAGAATTTGAACGTATCCGTGGCCTTGCCGTTGAAAATTGGCTCATCTAACGCCCTTCGTCACTCGTTAAGCCTCGACGCGCACCGCGCCTTGCCGCCCATTGGCGACGGCGTTGTCTGCCCCCTAAGCCGCCGCCCGCAACCGAAATCGGCGCACCACTTGCGCCAGTTTCGCGATACCCGGTTCGATCAGTTCCGGGCGGATCGACGTGAAGCCCACGCGCAAGACATTGCCGGGGGCGTTGGCGCCGTTCATGAAGAAGACGTCGCCGGGTTCCACCACCACGCCTTCGGCCAGCGCGGCTTCTGATAATTCGGCGGCGTTCAGCCACGGCGGGCCTTGCAGCCAGCAGGACGAAGAACCCGTGATGGGGGTGGGGGTGAAGTCGGGTAGGTGGCGGGCCAGCGCTTGGGTCAGTTCGGCGCCGCGCTTCTGGTAGGCCTGCGATTGCTTGCGCAGCAGCGAATGGTGGTGGCCCAGAGAAATAAACAGCGAGAACGCACGCTGGATGTAGGCGGACGGGTGGCGCAGCATCAGCCGGCGCAGCGCGCGCAGTTCGCGGGTCAGTTCGCGCGGCGCGACGATATAGCCGATGCGCAAGCCGGGCGCGAACGACTTCGCCAGGCTGCCCACGTAGATGACGCGGCCATCGCGGTCCAGGCTTTTCAAGGCCGGAATGGCGCCTTCGCCCCAGCGGCTTTCGCTTTCGAAATCGTCTTCAATGATCATGCTGTCGGCCTGGCGCGCCAGGGCCAGCAGGGTTTCGCGGCGTTCCATCGACAGCGTGACGGTGGTGGGGCATTGATGGCCCGGCGTCACGAAGACATAGTCGCAGCCCAGCAGGTGCGTGCCCGTGCACAAGCCGCCTTCGTCCACGGGCATGGGCAGCAGGTGGCGCGTATGGCTGGCGAAGATGTTGCGGGCGTCCGGGTAGCCAGGGTCTTCCATGCCCACCACCGTGTCTTCGTTGACCAGCAGGTCGGCCAGCAGATACAGCGCATGCTGCGCGCCCACGGTGATGACGATTTCCTCGGCGTCGGCCCACACCCCCCGGCGCGGCAGCACTTGCGTGCGGATCTGTTCGATCAGCGCGGGGTCGTCGTGGGTGATCAGGTCGGGCGCCCAACTGCGGATGTCCAGCACCGACAGCGCCTTGATGCAGCACTCGCGCCATTCCGCCGTGGGAAACAGGTCGGGGTCGAACTGCCCGTACACAAAAGGGTAGGGCTGCTTCTGCCAGTCTTGCGGCTTGCTGATATTGCGCTGGCGCGACGGGCGAAAGCGCAGCCGTTCGTCCCAGCGGATCTGTTGCGGTTCCTCAGCAGGGGACACGGCCGCCGCCGCTTCGCTGGCCGACCCCGAATGCCCCTGCATGACGGAATCGCAGACAAAATGGCCGCTGCGTTCGCGTGACACCAGATACCCTTCGCTGACCAGTTGCTGGTAGGCGAAGACGACGGTGTTGCGCGCAATGCGCAACTGATCGGCTAACTGGCGGCTGGAGGGCACGGGCATGCCGGGCGGCAGATGCCCGCTAAGAATGGCCGACACCAACATCTGCCGCACGCGGCCTTGCAGACTGAGGTTGGGCGCGCTTTCCCGTTCGAACAGACGATCCCACAACACAGGCTTTTGCATGGCGGCCTGGCTGGACATGACGGCTCCTTGTGAAGGCGGCGCGGGCCCCCAAGGCGGGGGCGGCGCAATCCGCTTTCCAGAATAGAGGACGCAAAAATGGGGCGGAATGGGGGATTGCCCTGCCGGCTGTCTAGACACGCCCCTTCCACGGAATGGCGAATTTTTCCACGTAGCGCACCAGCAGATCGAACGCGAAGGCGAACACGCCGATCACGATGATGCCCATGATGACGATGTCGCTGGCCAGGAACTGCGCGGCGTTCAGCACCATGAAGCCCAGGCCACGGTCGGCGGCCACCATTTCCGCCGCCACCAAGGTGGTCCAGCCCACGCCGATGCCGATGCGCAAGCCCGTGAAGATCTCGGGCATGGCCGCCTTCAGAATCACATGCCAGACGATCTGCATGCGCGTACCGCCCATGGCGTAAGCCGCATGGATCTGTTCGATGGATACCGACCGCACCCCGGCGCGCGCCGCGATCGCCATCGGCGCGAAGATGGCCAGGTAGATCAGGAGGATCTTCGGAAATTCGCCGATGCCGAACCAGATGATGATGAGCGGCAGGTAGGCCAGCGGTGGCAGCGGGCGGTAGAACTCGATGGGCGGGTCGAAGATGCCGCGCGCGTAGCGGTTCACGCCCATCAATATGCCGATGGGCACGGCGGTCACGCAGGCCAGGAAGAACGCCGAGAACACCCGTGTCAGGCTGGCCATGGCGTGTTCGGCCAGCGTGGAATTGGCCACGCCGTCGGTCATGGCCGAGATGAACTTGTCGTAGACCGCAAAGGGCGACGGCAGGAACAGCGGCTTGACCCAACCCGTGCTGGTGGCCAGGAACCACAGTGCAATCAGCGCGACGGTGGTGATCAGGCTGATGTGGCTGCTGTAGCCCGCGCCCGGCGCGCCATACACCTTGCCGGGTGCGGCGGGCTTGTGGCCGCCGCGCGCTTTATGCATGAGCGGGCTCGTGGGCGGCAAGCTCGTCGCCGTAGATGATGCCAAGGACTTGCTCGCGCATGGCGATGAAGTCGGGGCTGGATTTGATGCGGCGGCCATCGCGGGTCTCCAGGTAGCGCCGGTTGAAGTCCGGCGTGAAGGTGTGTGTGATGCGGCCCGGGCGCGGCGACATGACGATCAACCGCGACCCCAGGAACAGCGCCTCTTCCACGCTATGGGTAATGAAGAAAAACATCTTGTTGGTCTGGCGCCAGATGTCCAGCAGCAGCTCCTGGATGGTTTCGCGCGTCAGCGCGTCCAGCGCCGCCATCGGTTCGTCCATCAGCAGCATGGCGGGGTCGCAGGTCAGGGCGCGGGCAATGCCCACCCGCTGCTGCATGCCGCCGGACAACTGGTAGATCATGTGACGGTGAAAGTCCTGCAGGCCCACCAGTTCCAGGTTGCGGCGGGCGCGGGCGCGCCGTGTGGCTTTGTCCACGCCTTGCAGTTTCAGGCCGAACTCGGTGTTCTCCAGCACGTTCAGCCAGGGCAGCAGCGCGTGCTTCTGGAACACCACGCCGCGCTCGGCGCCCGGGCCCGTGATGGGCCGTCCGCCCAGCGTGATCTCGCCTTCGGTTGGCGACAGGAAGCCGGCCAGCAGGCTCAGCAAGGTGGTCTTGCCGCAGCCGGACGCGCCCAGCGCCACCACGAATTCGCCGGGTTCGATGGTCAGGTTGACGTCATGTAGCGCCACCACCGGGCCGCTGTCATGCATGCCGGGGTAGGTAACGCCGACGTGGTCCGCGCGCAAGGCCAGGGCGGCGGGGTGGGATGGCTGGGTCATGCGGATTCCCCTTATGACGGCACGCCCGCGGCAAGGCGGGCGTGCTGGGCAAAGACGGCGCGGCTATTTGGCGGCGGCCTTCGCGTACTGGTCCGTAACGTGCGGGCTGTAGTCGGTCAGCGCGCGGTCGATCTGCTTCTGGTCTTTCAGGAACTTGGCGCTGGCGTCCAGCGCCCGTACCGCGCCCGCATCCTTGCCGCCCAGCCAGGTCGGTGACGCCTGTTCCTGCGCGGTCGGGAACACCAGCAGCTTGAGCGCGCTGACAATGTCGTCCGGCTTGCCGCCGATCAGCCGCACGATGCCCTTGACCTCGGGCGATTCGGGCGTCCATTTGGCGCCGTTGGCGTGGTAGTCGGCGTAGGACTTGGCCAGCACGCTGGTGAAGGCGGCCATGAATTTCGGGTTCTTGGCGGCCCAGGCGCGGTCCACAACGATGCCGTCAAACGTGGGCACGCTGGCGCGGCCAATGGCTTCGGAGTCGGCGATGACCTTGCCGGTCTTTTCGATTTCAGTCAGCGCGGGCGGCCAGACATAGGCGGCATCGATGTCGCCGCGCTGCCAGGCGGCCACGATCTGTGGCGGTTGCATGTTCAGGATGCGCACGTCGCGCGGGTTGATTTTCCAGACCTGATCCATGCCCACCAGCAAGTGGAAGTGCGAGGTCGACACGAACGGCGTCGCCACGCGCTTGCCCTTGAGGTCGGCCGTGCTGTTGATGCCCGAGCCGTTGCGCGCCACCAGGGCTTCGGACTTGCCGATGTTGTCCAGGATCCAGAACAGTTGCAGGTCCACGCCGCGGGTCGCGGCCGACGTAATGCCCGTGGAACCCAGTACGCCGACCGGCACATTGCCCGAGGCGAGCGCCGTGGAAATGTCGCCGCCCGAGGTGAACTGGCGCCAGTCGACCTGGTAACCGGCGTCTTTCAAGGCTTTGTCGAAACTGCCGTCGGCAATGGCGGACAGGAAGGGTCCGACGATGAGCTGGTAGCCAACGACCAGCTTGGTCTGCGCGTAGGCAGGCGCCGCCAATAGCGCGGCGGCAAGGCCGGCCAGGGTGCAGCGGCGGATGAGGCGGTAAATCGCGTTCATGGTGATCTCCGAAAGAGAGTGGGCCGCGCCCCGACGCGACCGGCTTTGTGCCGGTGCGGCCTGGTGCCAGTTTGCCCGGATAGGGCCAGAACGCTAGGTCCAGATGGGCGGTTCAGTAGGAGCCAAACCGCGTGGCGGCGGGTGGGTCTCAGCGTGTGCCGGGGCCGCGGCATCGGGTATCGGCCAAATGCCCGATGCCGCCATAGCAGCACGAGTTACCAGCAGCGCTGGATTTTCCAGTGACGGAAATGTCATTCATTTGTTAACGATTTGTCTGGCGTGCTGGGATACAGTCGTTTCGTCCGGCCATGCGGGTGCGATGGAGGGCCTGGAGTGTCGGTGTTCCGCTGGCGCCTGGCCGCAGCCCCCGGGGCCATGAATTCCGTCGAGGTCGTATGTTCACCAATCTAAGAATCCGCAGCTGCCTGGGCATCTTGCTCGCGCTGTTTTTTATTGGCATGTTGGCCGCCAACGGCGCGGCCTGGCTGGACACCCGGTCCAGCAATGCCAAGCTGGACCAGGTCAACGAAGCCTATTCGATGCGCGTCGTGCCCGCCTACGAGGCCTACACGCTGATGCTGCGGGCGCGGCTGGCGATGGACGCGGCCATGATCAACCGGCAGGTCGGCCGCACCCAGCAAAGCGATGCCGACGCCGCCCGCGCCGAAGATCTGTGGCGCCGTTCGCGCGCCCGCTTCGAGGCCTTCTCCAATGAGGTCCGGGCCCCTGCGCTGCAAGAAAAAGCCGCGCCGGTGGCGGCCGCGTTCAAACACTATGACGCGCTGGCCGCCGAGCAGTTCGAATCCATGCGCGGCCAGGATGCCCGCGCCTTCGCCTTGCAGATGGATGCGGTGCAGGGCGCGCACCTGGCCTTTGACCACGAGGTGGCCGACTACCTGGCCTATGTCGATGCGCAGACCAACGCTTATGTCGCGGCGGCGGCCAGCCAGCACCTGCGCGCCAACATCCTGATCGCGGCGCTGCTTGCCGCCGCCGTGTTGCAGAGCATTGGCGCCGCGCTGTTCGTCAGCCGGTCCGTGCTGCGTCCCTTGCTGCGCGCCGGCGCTCACTTCCAGAGCATTGCCGACGGCAATTTGACCAACCACATCGAGATCAAGTCCCACAATGAAATCGGTCAGCTTTTTCTTGGCCTGCAACGCATGCAGGCCAGCCTGGCCAAGACGGTGGCCGCCGTTCGCCAAAGCGTGCAGCAGATCAGCCGGGGTACGCACGACATTGCGGACGGCAATGTGTTGTTGTCGTCGCGTACCGAGCAGCAAGCCGCCACGCTTGAAGAAACCGCGTTGTCGATGGGTCGGTTGGCGGTAACCGTCAAGGAAAACGCCGACAACGCGCTGCGCGCCAACGAGCTTGCCGAGGGCGCGTCGCAAGTGGCGGGGCGCGGCGCGGCGGTGGTGGCGGACGTGGTCGGCACCATGCAGGACATCAGCGCCAGTTCGGCCAAGATCACGCACATCGTGTCGGTGATCGACGGCATTGCCTTCCAGACCAACATCCTGGCGCTCAACGCCGCGGTCGAGGCGGCTCGCGCCGGCGACCAGGGCAAGGGTTTTGCGGTGGTGGCAGGCGAAGTGCGCGCGCTGGCGCAACGCAGCGCCCTGGCGGCCCGTGAAATCAAGCAATTGATCGCCGATTCGGCTGGCCGGGTCCAGGCGGGCGCGCAACAGGTGGAGCTTGCGGGGGCCACCATGCGCGAAATCGAGAACGCCGTGCACCGCGTGACCGACATCATGGGAGAAATCGCCGCCGCGTCCAGCGAGCAGGCGCAAGGCATCGACCAGGTCAACCTGGCGGTCTCCAGCATGGACGAGGCCACGCAGCAGAACGCCGCGCTGGTCGAGCAGGCAGCCGCATCCGCGCGGGCCTTGCGTGACCAGGCCGAAGGCCTGGCGCAAACCGTCGCCATCTTCAACGTGTCGCCGCGCGTGGTGATCGACATGCCTGTCGCGCGCGAACCGGTCCAGGCCCACCAGGTCCAGGCTCAGGCCAGGGCCCCGGCAGCGCGCCGCCGCGTGGCCTTGCAACGGCCCAAGGCGGCCGGCGCCGGGGCCGACGTGCAAGACGATTGGCAAGTGTTCTGACGAAGCGGCGCCGGAAGGAGGATCTGGCGCCTGCCCGGTAGTATCCGGTGGCCCGTTTCCGCGGGGAGCAGGCCGACGGTCGATCAACGCTACGCATGCGTGCGTCCCCGGGGATCGGGGCAAGCGTGTGCTCTCACGACAAGAAGAAAACAATGAGCGATTTCGACATGGTGATACGCGGTTCGCTGATCAGCGCCGATAGCATTCTGGAAGACGGTTGGTTAGGCATCATGGACGGCAGGATCGCGGCAATGGGCAGCCACAGCCCGCCCGCCGCGCGCGATCAGGTGGATGCGCGCGGGCTATGGGTGCTGCCGGGCGCTGTCGATAGCCGTACCTATATAGGCGGTTGGGCAGACGGTTGCGGCATTGGCCGGGCATCCCGCGCGGCGGCGGCAGGGGGCGTGACGACGTTGGTGGACATGCCCTACGAGCACGCTGAAGTGGTAGCCAGCCGCGCGCAGCTGGATGCGATGGTCTCGCGCATCGGACGCGAGGCGCATGTGGATGTGGCAGTGGCTGGCACCGTCAACACCGAGCATGGCCTGGACGCGGCGGACGCCTTGGCGCGGGGTGGGGTATGCGCGTTTTCCATCCCCACATTCGAGGCCGAACGGCAGCGCTTCGCCCATCACGAAAGCGATTTGCTTCAGGCCTTCCAGGGCATTGCGCGCTTTGGGCTGGCTTGCAGCATGCACAACCATGCGCGCCTGACCGTCAGCCGCAATGCGCGGCGGCTTCTGAACGCCGGCAGGCCGGGCAGGGAAGTGCTGGCCCGCGCCAATCTGCCGCTGATCGAAGGCTTGACGACGCGGTTGCTATGCCGCGTGGGTGCGGCGGCTGGCGTGCGCATGCAAGCCGCCGATGTCTGGTCCGAACAGGGCTATGCCTTGTGCGCCCGTTACCGCCAGGCCGGGCATTGGGTCACGATCGAAACCAGCCTGCGCAGCCTGATGATGAGCATCGAAGACGCGCTGCAGCAGTTTGGTGGGACACCTGACGACTATCCGCTGCTGCGTCCGCGTGTGGAGGTCGACGCACTGTGGCGGCGTCTGGCGACCGACATGGGTACTTTCGTATCGTCGGGCTACCTGGCCCGCGGCGACGATGGCGGCGAATGGCCGGCGCCCATGGTCGATTACGGCCCCGACCTGCTTCTGCCGGCGCTGTGGTCCGGCTGCGAATCGCGTGGCCTGTCGCCGTGCTTGGTGGTGCGCCTGCTGTCGCAAAAGCCCGCCGAACATTTCCTGCTGGACGACCGCAAGGGGTCGTTGGACATAGGCAAGGACGCGGACTTCGTTGTGCTGGCGCCCGGACGTTCGGCTTCGCGGCAAACCGAGCACGTCGGGCAGCCCCATACCGTGCATGTTTTTGGGACGTGGCGGCGCGGCCAATTGGTGTATGACGGCAGTCGCGTGCACGGCGAGCCGGGCACCGGCCATTACCTTCGACCGCGCGCCGTGTCCAGGGAAGGCCACGGCGCCACGGTGATGTGATGGTGAACTGATGCGCCAAGCGCGTCAGTTCGACGGCTCTCGCTGTTCCATGACGTAACCCAGGCCCCATACGGTATGCAGCAGGCGCGTGCTGAAGGGGTCATCCATCTTCATGCGCAGCCTGCGCACGGCGACGTCGATGGCATTGGTGCCACGGTCGAAATTGATGCCCCACACATGCGCGGCCAGGTTCATGCGAGATTGCACTTCGCCGTGCTTGCGCATCAGTCGTTCAAGCAGGGCGAATTCAATGGCCGTGAGCCGGATGCGCTGCCCTTCGCGCAAGGCCTTGCGGCTCAGTAATTGAAGTTCAAGATCACCCACGCGCAAGACATGCTGCGCGCCAGCGTCGTCGATGGGCGAAGACCGTCGGCTGATGGCCTTCATCCGCGCGACGAGCTCGCAGGTGGCATAGGGTTTGGCCAGGTAGTCGTCCGCGCCTTCGCTCAAGCCTTGCACGCGGGCTTGCAGCTCGTCGCGGGCCGAGACGATCAGCACGGGCACATTGCTTTCCTTGCGCAGTTCCCGCAGCACCGTAAAGCCATCCATGACGGGTAGCTGCACATCCAGCAGGATCAGGTCGTACGGAAACGTTTTTGCGATGCGAAGACCGCTTGCGCCATCGGTGGCAATGTGAACGATCTGGCCTTGCTCGGCAAGCGTGTGGCTCAGTGCTTCAGCCGAGGTCTTGTCATTGTCGATTACGAGGACTTTCATGGGTTACTGCATCGAATGGACACCATGGGCTTGCGGGGCCGCGCCAAGACGCGGTTTGCAAACTGCCGGCGTTCCTCACACGGACTGGCGCAACGAAATGCAGCGGTAAGGCATGCACGCCAGGCGACCCGTCATGCTGACGGCTAATAACGCTCTTGTGAATTGGAAGAGTCTTAAAAGTGCCCCGGCCGGCAGGCCGGCCGGGGTAAAGTTGCTGCGAACGGTGCGCCAGATCGGGGGGGGAAGGCGGCAACACCGTTTTTGCTGCGACGACTGCAACTTCAAACAACAACTAGACATCTCACGACGTTTGCTTTCGAAGGCTGTGGCGGCTCCGATCGCTTGGTCGCGGTTCGCAGCGTAATGATTGTGAGGGGGCTGCGAATGACTTCAATGTACAGCCCGCTTTCGCCAGTCGGTCGCATGAAAACAGCCGCTTGCCGCAGGGATTTGAGCCATTTCAATTGGCCGAAATCAGGCGCCTCAAAGTGGCGGTTTGGTCTGATTTTTATCCTGGTGCACGCGTGCCGCGCGAAACCGGCCTGGGGGCGCGAAAGGCCGGCGGGCAATTGAGCAAGCAAGAGCTGTGTGGCGGGCTATCTCTGCCGATTCAATGCCAAGTGAAACGGGCGGTGCAGCCTGCCTGGCCGCACCGCCCGTTGTGGGGATGGGGGAAATATCAGCGGATCAGGCTGAGGAACTCTGCCCGCGTGGACGGGTTGTCGTGAAATTCGCCCAACATCACCGAAGTGACCATGGACGAATTCTGTTTTTCCACGCCGCGCATCATCATGCACATGTGTTGGGCCTCGATCACCACGGCCACGCCGGCCGCGCCGGTCACGCTTTGCACGGCCTCGGCCACCTGGCGGCTGAGGTTTTCCTGGATTTGCAGGCGGCGCGCATACATTTCCACAATGCGGGCCACCTTGGACAAGCCCAGCACCTTGCCGGCCGGCAGATAGGCCACGTGGGCCTTGCCGATGAAGGGCAGCATGTGGTGTTCGCACAGCGAATACAGTTCGATGTTTTTCACCAGGACAATTTCGCGCGTGTCGGACGTGAACAGCGCACCGTTGACGATTTCGTCCAGGTCTTGCGAGTAGCCACGGCACAGATGGCGCATGGCCTTGGCCGCGCGGGCGGGCGTATCGGCCAAGCCTTCGCGGGACGGGTCTTCCCCTAGCGCTTCGAGAATGGCGGTGTAGTGCTTTTCCAATGACATCGGGGGACTCCTGGGGCAACGCGTTCGTCGTGGCGTCGTGTCGTGCCGCGTCGGCGACGCGGAATTGCAGGCAAGTCTACCGCAGCACGGGATTGTCTACCGTGGCGCGGGGTTGTGTGCCATGGCCGCCGCCGCTGATGGGTTCCGTGCGACAAGCGTTTGTTTTCGCGGGCCGGCGTTGCCGCACTTCACCCATCCTACGATCCACCATCCGTAGGATGGGTGAAGCGCGTCATTCGCTCTGCAAGAACCCCGCCAACAATCGCGCGCAACCCATCATGCAGACGTTCCCCGGGACCTATCGCGCAGATGTCCCCGTAACCTATCGCGCAGACGTTGGCGATGGGTTACGCGCGGCAGACGCCGGTTTTCGCGGGCAGGCCCTGCCGCGCTTCACCCATCCTACGGTTTGAGTCCAGCCATCGCGCGACGCCATAGCGTTGGCCATTGTTCTGCCCAACAATAGGCGTGAGTCATGCCCGGCACGCTCTCCACGGTTGGTCGACGGGTGGCGGGATAACGGGCCGCGTAGCCGTGCGCCAGCGCCGGCGGAATCACGGTATCGCTGGCGCCGGCAAAGTGATACTGCGCCAGCCTAATCAGCCGGTCCGTTTCCGTGGCGGGGTCAAGCGAGCCGGTCAGCGGCGACAAACCGTGCAGACGGACCCAGGCGTTGGGATCAAGATTGCCGGCCACGCTCAATAGCGCGACCACGTCGTGGCGGCGGGCCGCGGCCAGCGCGGCGATCGCGGCGCCACCCGAATAGCCGACCAGCACCAGGCCACGGGGGCCCAGCCTGCGTTGCAACGCGTCCAGAGCCTGGTTCGTCGCCGCCACCGCTTCCGGCGCAAAGCGGCGCGTGGTCCAGAGCGCGGGGGAGCAGGGGGAGCGGTGCGCGCCGGTGAACTGGCAGGGCCGCGCCAGATAGGCGGCCTGACCTTCCGGTTGCGCCAACGCCAGGCGCAACCCCACGGGATCAATGGGCGTGGGGTCTGGCGAAACTTGGGACGGCGTCAGCCACGCCAAGCCGTCCCCTTCGATATACACGGTCAACCATCCCGTTTGTGCGGCGGGCGGCGGCGGGACATAGGCCCGCAAGGAAAAACCGGCCGCTTCCAGCGTCAGGGCCGACCAGCCATGCGCGGCGGCAAGTGCGTCGGCGTGGTGGGCGCGCTTGGCCGGCGTTGGCGGCGTGGCGCAGCCGCTGGCCAGCACAAGCGCCGTCGCGGCGATCAGGGGCCGCCATCCTGGCCAGCCCCCGAAACGCTGCGTTGGCTTAGAAGAACCAGCGCACACGCAACGAGGCCGTCTGGCCGAAGAAACGATCACGGCGCACGGCGTCGTAGCGCCCGGTGATTTCGGTGCCGCCTTCCGTGGTGTAGGACAGGCCGGCGCCCGCTCTCACCAGCCACGGCGACTGCTTGGTGCCGTAGGTTACGAAAGCCGCATCCGGGGCGCCCGCGAAGGCGGATGTGATGCTGGCGTCGCGGTTGTAAAGGTCATAGCCGACGCCGATGTTGGCCAAGGCGTTGAAGCGATCCGACAGCGCATGCGTGAACTTGCCGTCCAGCCCAAGCACCAGCGCGTCCGTGCTGCGCGACTTGACCTGCAAGCCCAAGCCGTTGGCGCCTTGCTCTTGGTAAGCGTCGTCTTTGATCCAGGTGTAATCCAGGCGCAGCGCCGGGGCGAACACCGTCTGCTCGCTCAGCGCAAAGCGCCGGTCCACCGAGACGCCGGCATGCACCGTCTTGCTGTCATAGCGGGAATTGGCCGTCAAGCCCAGGAAGTCGATGTCGCGCTGCCCCTTGTTGCGCATGCGGCCGCCGTCCAGCTGGAACGACACGTCAGAGCGGCTGTCCAGCGCCTGCGAACCGTAGGTGATCAACTGATAGCTGTCGATGTCGGCTTTCTGACGCGGGCCGCTGGAATTGCTCGACACGTCGGTATGCGCGTAGGCAAATGCCAGGCCCAGGTTGGTGCCCGGGCGCACGCTGCCATCCACGCCGATGATCAGGCCGCCGGTGTCTGCGCTGTAACCGGGCACGCCGTCCTGGTCTTGCTGGCGCGAGTGGGTGCCGAAAGGTTTGATCCAGGCGTGGCGATCGCTGAAGAAACCGTCTCCGGAAGCCATGCCGCGGGTAGCGTCGATGCGCGATTGCACGACCCCGTTCACCGTGTTCATCGTGTTGTTGGCCAGCGACAGCCCATTGCCCGTCAGCAACGGCAGCGTCTGTTGCACCGCCGCGCTGACTTCCTCGGCGCTGCTGCTGTTGACGAACGCATCAAGCGCGCGCTGCAGTTCGGGGGACGTCGTGCCCTGGGCCAAAAGCTGGTCAAAGACCGCGGCGGCGCCACTGGCGCCGGGCGAACGCGGGTCGACCGCGCCCTGGATGCTTCGCATGCCCGTATCGCGCACCGCCAAATCAACGCCATTGGCGCCGAACACTGCCGAGAAGGCGTAGCGCAGCGAGTTGTCGGTCAGGGCCAGACCGTTGTTGGTCACGCCGCCGTCGGCCGTCACCACATTGGCCAAGGTGCCGCCGACATAGCTGGATTTGACGTCCACGTCGATCGTGCCGCCCAGCGCGGCGCTGCCGCCCACGGCCAGCTTGCTGTAATCGTTCGCGCTGGCCGCCGCAATGCGCAGCGTGCCGCCGGCGGTCTGCGTGTAGTTGCCGCCAATCTTGCCCGACGTGGACGAACCCGTGTTGCGCGGGTTGTTCAGGTCGGCCCCTTGTTTAAGCAGCACGACGCCAGCGTTCGACAGGCTGGCCTGGTTGCCCAGCGACAGTCCGCCCGCCAGCACGCCGCCTGCTTCGTTGTTGACGGTGAACTTGACGCCGTCATCCACGCGCACCGTGTCGCCCGCGCTGGTGATGGTGCCGCTGTTGGCCAGGCTGCCCCCCGCGGCCGCTGTGACATAGACGCCGGCGCCGCTTGCGTCGGTGACGTTGATCAGGCCCTGGTTGGTAATGCTGACTGCGCCGCCCGTGGAATCGGCCTGGATGCCATAGCGCGCATCGATACGACCGGCGTTCAAAAGGGTGATGCTGCCCAGCTCGGTGTTGGCCATCATGCCGGCGTTGGACGCGGCATTCAACACGCCCGTGGCGTCGTTGGTGACGGTGAGCTTGCCGGTGCCGTCGGTGTAGGCGCGGATGGCGGAATAGCCCGACACCGCGACCCGACGCAGCACGGTTTGGTGGTTGGCGGTAATGGTCCCGCTGTTGTAGACCAGCGTGTCGGCGCCCGTGCCGCCCGCCACCAACGCGTCGTAGTTGTCGGCGACCACCGTGCCACTGTTGATGATTTCGGCACCGCCCATGTTGGACCATGCCACCAGGCCTTGCGCGGTCGTCGAGCGCACGCTGCCCGTGTTTTCGATGCGCGACGTGCCCGCATAGTTGATGGCGCGCGCGGCGGCCTGATAGGCCTGCACCGTTCCTTCGTTGCGGATGAGAACGGTGTCGGGTTTGGTGACATTGCCGCCGTCGGCATACAGGCCGCGCGACTGGGTCGAGGTCACCGAGCCCCGGTTGATCAAGGTCACCTTGCCGTTGTTGGACGTGGCGGTAATCCCGACGGTGTCGCTGCCCGTGGCGACCACGGTGGCGGCGCTGTCAATATAGATGTCGTTGCGAAATGCCGTGTTCGCGCTTTCGGACCGTACCCATAGGGCGCCGAACAGGCCCGCCGAGCGCAAGGTCACGCCTGAGCCGAGCTTTACGTTGACGCTCCAGTCATCCGCGCTGGAATTCAGGAATACGGCGGGATAGTCATTGCGTTCAAGCGTCGTGCTGCCGGTAATGCTCAGGTTTTGCACGAACGGGCCCGTGGTGACCGACGGATCGTTACGCAGTGACACAGATGAAGCGGTGACATCCTCGACGAACAGCGACGAGGTGCCCGCGCCGCCGCGCAATTCGATTTCGGTCGGTCCGCATTGCAAGGCCACGACGCTGCCGGTGGCGGAACACCCCTCCAGCGCCGCGGGCACGGCAAACACCGGGGTAGAACCCAGAAGAAGCAGGGCGGGAAGAACCCGGTAAGGCAGGGAGGGGCGGTTACGCGGAGGCATGGTTATCGCAGGATGTAATAAGAAGTTAGCATTACATCTCAATTTGTCACCAAATGAACGCGGGAAAACCCTCGAATGGCCTCCTGATGGACAGGGATTTTTTGGCTTTGCCTGACCCCTGCCTGCCCCTGCCTGCCCCTGCGTGTTCCCGCGCCTCAGCCTTCCTTGCCGAAGCCGCCGCTGGCCCACTCCGACGCGCGCTGTACCGTCAGCTTGTAGGTTGGCGCGACGTGGACCTGCGCCAGTTGTTCGCCCGATTCGTCGTAGGCGCTTAGCACGGCATAAGGCTCGTAGTCGTCGGGCACGATATCCAGCTTGATGGTCAGCCGGCCAGCGGCAGCGTCGATCTTCACGCTCTTGTGCAGCGTCGCATGTAATTGCTGTTCATGGCGGCGCAGCACTTCGTTGGCGGTTTTCACCAGCGTGAAGAAGGCGGGGGAGTCCAGCGGCTTGGGGTTCTTTTTGTCACGGCCCATGGTCCAGGGACCCACCAGGGCCGGCTCCGCCTGCCCATCCAACGTCATCTCGACGGCCCAACCGTCGTCGTCTTCATTCTTGATGATCCGCGCCGTCCAGCCGTCATCGCGCCAAAGCCTGGCTTCCTGTTCCTTGCGGGCCTCGGGGATAGCGTCGTCGTCGGGGTGGGAGGTGTCATTCACTGCGGTACTGCTCCTGGATTCGTCTGCTTGCAGACCGGCACTGTAGCCTACCCGGCGCCGACCGCCGGCGCCTTCCCCCGTTGTTGTCGTCTCTAGATGCCTTGGCCGCCGGATATTTCAATGCGCTGGGCGTTGATCCAGCGGTTGTCCTCGGCAAGCAGGTTCGCAACTGCCGGCCCGATGTCGTCCGCCACGCCCACGCGCCCCAGCGCCGTCATTTCCGCGAAGAATTGATTGAATTCCGGCGTATCGCGCACCGCGCCGCCGAAGAAATCAGTTTCGATCGCGCCCGGCGCCACCACGTTGACGGCGATGTTGCGGCTGCCCAGCTCCTTGGCCAGATAGACGGTCAGCACTTCGATCGCGCCCTTGACCGCGGCATAGACCGACCAGCCCGGGGTGGAAATTCGCGTCAGGGCAGAGGACAGGTTCACGATGCGGCCGCCGTCCGCCAACAGTGGCAGCAGCGCCTGGGTCAAAAAGAACACGCCTTTGAAATGCACGTCGACCAAGCGGTCGAACTGCGCCTCGGTCGTATCGGCAATCAGGGCTACATCGCCATGGCCGGCGTTGTGGATGAGGTGATCCAGCGTGTCGCGCTGCCATGTGTTGCGCAGCGTTGCCTTCAGGCGCTGCGCGAAGTCCGGAAAGGCCGAGGTGTCGCCTACGTCAAGCGGCAGGGCGACGGCCTTGCGGCCCATCTGTTCGATGTCGGCGACCACGGCGTGGGCGTCCGCTTCGCGGCGCTGGTAGGTGAAGATGACGTCGCCCCCTTTGCGCGCGATATTCAGGGCGGCGTTGCGGCCCAGCCCGCGGCTGCCGCCAGTGATGAAGGAAATTGTCGTCATGCTAAGGCTCCTTGGTTGAGGGTGAATCCGGGAGTGATTCTGAGCCGTCTGCGCGCCGCGGCCTTTGCCTGAATCGTGATGTCCTTGGCCTGTTTCTACGAAGATGCCGGCCGGGCTTTGAATGTCCGCTACGATCACGCTGCGGACAAAACGACAGCAAAAACCACAAAGCCACGGCGCCTGCGTATGAACGACTCATTACTCCGAACTGTCCGGCGTTACGTCGAGGCACATGGCGGCCCCACGGACCTGGCCCAAACCCCCATCCCGGGTTTGGCCGTCATTCGGTGCATCCGGCCCAGCGGGCTGGAATATGCCATCTCTCGGCCGCTGGCCTGCCTGGTGTTGCAGGGCAGTAAACGGGTTTCGATGGGCACCCGAACCTTCGAATTCTCGGCGGGCGATTCGCTGCTGATTACGGCGGACGTGCCGACCGTCAGCCAGATCACTGCCGCCAGCGGCGACCAGCCCTACCTGTCGCTGGTGCTGGATCTGGACATGGCGGTCATTGCGGAACTGGCCGTGGAAATGAAACTGCGCCCGCTGGCGCAAGATGTCCCCGTGCTGGTCGAACCCACCGATGCCGAAGTCGCGGATGCCGCGCTTCGGCTGATGCGCCTGATCGACCGCCCCGACGCCTTGCCGGTGCTGCAAACACAACTGCTGCGCGAGCTGCACTACTGGCTGTTGGCGGGACGGCATGGCGGGGCCATTCGTCAGTTGGGCGGTCCGGAAAAGCACGCCCGGCGCATCGCTCGGGCCATCGTCCTGCTTCGCACCGAATTCGCGCGGCCGCTGCCAATGGAGCGGCTTGCGGCCGAGGCCGGCATGAGCCCGTCGTCGTTCTACCAACATTTCCGCGCCGCCACCTCCCTGTCGCCGCTGCAATTTCAGAAGCAACTGCGTTTGATCGAGGCCAGGCGGCTGCTGGCGGCGGGGGACGTATCGGCCAGCAGCGCCGCGTTTTCAGTGGGCTACGAAAGCGTGCAGCAGTTCACCAGGGAATATCGGCGAATGTTCGGGTTGCCCCCGGGCAAGGCGTCCGAGGCGCTTCGGGCCCACCTTGCCGACGTTCAGGCGTAAGCTTGCATGCGATGGCCAGCACAGATCCCGTTGCCGTAATGGAACCAAGGAGAACCCGATGGGCTTGGCATTCAACAACCCGCTGCATGACGAATTCGGTACCTGGCCGGTTGCCTACATTCCGTATGGCGGGGCGGACATGGGCGAGATTCTTGCCGTGGGCCAGGCGGTGGGCGACGGCGACGACTGCGCCTTTCATGAGGCCTGGATGGCAGCGGGTGACCGCCTGGCCGACGAAGCCGCGCAAACGCAACGCCGTGGCCTGCGCGCCAGCGCAAGAGAGCTGTTTCTGCGCGCCAGCGCGTTCTATTCGGCGTCCTACCATCCGCTTTATGGCCCGCAACGCGACCCGCGCCTGCTGGCGGCCTTTCGTAAGCAGGTCGATGCGTTGGACCAGGGGCTGGCGTTGTCAGACGTGCCTGTCCTGCCGATGCGGATTCCGTTCGAAGGCACCTCCATGCCGGCCTACCTGATTCCCGCGGCCGGGCAGGAGCACGCCACCCGGCCTCTTGTCATCTTCACGAATGGGTACGACGGCACCATCACGGATCTTTATTTCGCGTCCGCCGTGGCGGCATCGCGCCGTGGCTACCATTGCCTGATTTTCGATGGACCGGGGCAGGGCGAGATGTTGGTTGAGCAGTGCCTGTATCTGCGCCCCGATTGGGAAACCGTCATCGCGGCGGTGGTCGACTTCGCGCTGCAACTCAACGTCGTCGATCCGGCACGCATCGTGCTCAGCGGCTGGAGCCTGGGTGGTTACTTTGCGCCGCGCGCCGCATCCCAAGAGCATCGCCTGGCCGCATGCATCGCCGACCCCGGCTTGTGGGGCATCGCCGGGCCGTTTCGCGCGCTGGCCATCAAGCTTGGCGCGGCCCCCGATGCGGTGGCGGACCTGGGCGGCCTTGACGAACAGATCCTGGCGCAGTTTGAACACGTCATCGCAAACGACCCTGGCCTGAAGTGGAAGGTCCACCAGCGCGGGTTCTGGACCCATGGCGTGGATACGCTCAGCGCCTTTCTGCGCAGCGCAGACCAGTTCACCATGGACGGCCGCGCCGGCGCCATTGCTTGCCCGGTGCTGATGACGCTTGCCGAGCATGATGGCTTGTCAGCAGGCACCCAGGCTTTCTTCGATCAGCTTCAAAGTCCGACAAAAACCTTGCTTCGGTTCAGCGCGGCCGAAGGCGCCGGCATGCATTGCGAGATGCGGAACAGGTCGCTGTTGAACCGCAGGGTTCTTGACTGGCTGGACCAGGTGTTATTCCCCTAGCTGCTGTTCCGCTGGCTGTTATTTCCGATCAGCCGGCCTTGCCCGGCACCGGCGTATTCAGCAACTGCTGCTCCCACAGGTAGGCGATGCCGCTGCCGCCAGCGTGTTGCGTGATCACTTCCGTCAGGGCCGCGGCCTGTTCGGCGCGCGCCCAGTCCCGCTGCCATTCGGCCGCCAGCGCCAGCCAGGTCATCATGTTGGCGCCCGCCGCGATCATGCGCTGGATGGCCACTTGATGGGCCTCGACCGACACCGCGCCCGATGCGTCGGTGATTACGGTAACGTCCCAGCCTTCACCCAGGGCCTGGATGGTGGGCATGGCCACGCAGACTTCGGTCCACAACCCGGCAATGACCAGTTGCTTGCGGCCGGTTGCCTTGACCGCGTCCACCACGCGCGGGTCTTGCCAAGTGTTGATGAGCGTGCGGTCGATCACTTCCTGACCTGGGAACACGTCGGTGATCTGCGGAAAGAGCAGTCCGCCGCGCTCGGCGATCACTGTCGTCAAGATGGTCGGAACGCCGAAAGCCTTGGCGGCTTTTGCCAGGCCCGCCGTATTGTTGATCACCATCTGCGGTTCGTGGCTGTTCACGTTCGCCAGTTGGTAGGGCTGGTGGTCGATCAGGACAAGTACCGAATCCTCGGGGCGAAGCAGCGAAGCAAGGCCGTTGCGGAAAGTCATTGATGCATCCTTATGCAGTGGGTCAGAGGTTGGCTCCGGGAAACACGCGCCAGCGGCGGCATTGCCCGGAAGCCATATTCTGTTGTTCCCGCAATCGATGCGGTAGTACCATTTCGCGCTGAGCTGTGTTGCGGAAAGAGGAACGCCGACGTGGACATCGAAGCGCTACGGACATTCGTGGAAGTTGCCGACGCGGGTGGCGTTTCGCCTGCCGCGCTGCGGCTGGGGGTGTCGAAATCAATCGTCAGCCGTCGGCTTGCCGGGCTGGAATCGGAACTGGGCGTCTTGCTGCTGGCGCGTTCCACGCGCGGCGCGTCGCTGACCGAAGCCGGTGCCACGTTCCGCAACCATGCCGCCCGCGTCTGCGCCGAGATGGACGCGGCCAGGGAAGCCATCCTGCCTGCCGGCGAGCTGCGTGCCCGCTTGCGCGTGTCCGCGCCACTGTCTTTCGGGGCGGCCCACTTTGCCCCCGCGCTGGCCGAAATGGCGCGACGCCATCCGCAACTGCATATGCAGACCTGCTACAGCGACCGCTTCGTTGATCTGATCGCCGAAGGCTACGACTGCGCGATACGGGTGGGCTATCTGCAAGACTCCAACCTGATCGCAAGGCGCATCGGCCCACTTTATGGAAAGCTGGTCGCCAGCCCGGACTACCTCAAGGCGCATGGCGAACCCCAGACACCCGAAGCGCTGGTGGCCAATCATCAGGCCCTGATGCAAGGCACCGAAGCCTGGCAGCTGATGGATGGCGACAAGACCATTACGGTGCGTCCGCAAGGCCGCTTCAAGGCCGACAACGGCAGCGCCCTGGTGGCGGCAGCGGTGGCGGGGCTTGGCATTGCCTACCTGCCTGATTGGCTGACGCACGACTACGTGGCTTGCGGGGCGCTGGTGCCGATCATGACCCGCTATCCGCCGCCGCCAGCGGGCGCCTATGTCGTCAGGCCGCCCGGGCAGCATCCCGCGCGAAAGATCCGGGAGCTGACCGAGCTGTTGATTGAATATTGCGAGCAGGCCAAGCACCCTGCGTAGGCGTCACCCGCGCCGCGGCTTCAACGGGCGATGGTACGTGCGGCGTCGTCAATCGAGTCGGCCACTGCCTTGGGCTGCGTGAAAAACGCTACGTGGCTGCCCACGACCTCGGACCGAGTGGCGCCGATCTTGTTGGCCGTATAACGCAGCAGCTTCGGGTCGATCGCCTTGTCCTGCGTGGCGATAATGGCCCAGCTTGGCTTGGTTTTCCACGCGGCGTGAGTCACCTTGGCATTGAAAATGGCCATGTTGATGGGCACCTGTGAATCGCGCAGGAAGGCGGCGTCGGCAGGGCTTGTGTCGCCCGCAAAGCCTTGCTTGAATTTTTCAAGGTTGACGAAACCGTAGCCGTCTTTCTGCGTGTCGATCACGAATTCAGCGGGCGGCGGAATGTCCTTGAACTGCGACCCCGTGGTTTCACCGACGTCGGGCGCCAGCGCGGACACATAGACCAGGCCAGCCACCTTGGGGTCCACACCCGCTTCGGTGATGACCGTTCCGCCATAAGAGTGGCCGACAAGAAGTGTCGGGCCGTCTTGGCGATCCAGCACGCGCTTCGTGGCGGCAACATCATCGGCCAACGACGTCAGGGGGTTCTGGACCACCGTGACCCGATAGCCGCGGCCGGTCAGCTCGTCATAGACGCCGCGCCATCCTGAACCATCGGCAAACGCGCCGTGCACCAGCACCACGTTGCGCACTACCTGCTTGGGGGATATGGGCTCGGCCGCGTGGGTGAGGCTGGCCGCTGCAATACCCACGATGGCGGTCGTGGCGGCGAGGAGGGCTTTGATCTTCATGGCTAGGTCCTTTGTGTGTTGTGATAAGAATTATCGCGATAATTAAGTGCGACGAACGAATGCTAGGACTCGTTTTTAGTGCTGTCAAGCGATAATTATTATTGCGATATGTATTCTCGCAGCATGCTATTCTTCACGCACCCTGGAGCGAAGCAATGACCGCCAAAAAAGACACGTCCCCGCCGCCGCTGGATGGCCAGCTTTGCTACGCCGTGTACTCGGCCGGCATCGCTATCCAACGGATCTACAAGCCCTTGCTGGACAAGATGGGGCTGACCTATCCGCAATATCTGGTGCTGAACGTGCTTTGGCGGGAAGACAGCCAGACCGTCAGCGGCATCGCGGAAAAATTGGCCCTGGAACCCAGCACGCTGACGCCACTGCTGAAGCGGCTGGAAGCCGCCGGCTTTCTTGGCCGCGTGCGTAACCCCGACAACGAGCGCCAGGTGGTGGTGGCGCTGACCGAGCGCGGCCGTCAGCTTCAAAATACGTCAGGCTGTCTGGGCGAATCCTTGCTGGCCGCGTCCGGCCAATCGCCCGCCGAACTCGCCGAACTGAATACGCAGATTCGGCAATTGCGTGACGCGATCTACACGCATCTGGATGGCTGGACGCCGCCTGCGTAGCCGATGGAAGGCCAGGCAAGCTTGCAGGGGTGTGAGTTCGCCGGATTGTTAATCCAGGCTGAACACCTTGCTAAGCATCGCGTATCTAGTGCGCCAAGCGCGGGCTACCTACCATGGTCCTACCTACCATTCACGAGGTTCGACCATGCAACGACGCGACATCCTGCGCCAGGGCGCCGCCCTGGCCGCCACTTTGGCCGCAGCCCCATTTCTTCGCTCCGCCTACGCGCAGTCCGCCGCACCGCACTGGACCACGGCGGCCGCGCCGTCCCTGGCCCGCCAGGAACTCTATCCCGAGGTGCTCGACGGCCGCATCTATGTGGCCGGCGGATTGCTGACGCCCAACACCGGGTATTCCGCGCACTTCGAATCCTATGACCCGGCAACGGACAAGTGGACGCGGCTGGCGACGCTGCCCGAAGCCCGCCACCACATCGCGCTAGCCGCTGCGGACGGCCTGATCTACGGCGCGGGGGGCTTCAGCGGCGGGTTTCCGAACTGGCGCGCCCAGGCTTCGGTCTACGTCTACGATCCCCGAAACAACCGCTGGCGTGACGGCGTTGCCATTCCTCATCCCTCGGCCGAAGGCGTATTCGCGGCTATCGCCGACCGGCTTTACCTGGTGGGCGGACGCATCCGCGCCCACGAGGACGCGCGCCATTTCAACGACCACATGGATACCGCGCAAGCCTTGATGTTCGACCCCGCCACCGGGCGCTGGTCGGCCATTGCCGATGCACCCACCGTGCGCAATAGCGCGGCGGCGACGGTCATTGACGGGCGTCTCTTCGTCGTGGGCGGGCGGCAGGCCATCAAGCAAGCCGATGGATCACTGCGCCAGGTCAATGTGCCGGTGCTGGAGGTCTACGACCCGAAGACCAATCGATGGACCGTCCGCGCGCCCATGCCGCAGGCCCAGGGCGGGCTGGCCGCTGCCGCCCATGGCGGTCGTCTGTACGTGTTCGGCGGGGAACAATGGGTGCCCCAGCAGAAGGTTTTCGACAACGCCTGGGTCTACGATCCGGCAAGCGATCGTTGGAGCGTGCTGCCGCCGCTGCCCACGCCCCGGCACGGCCTGGGTGCGGCCACGCTGGGCAATCGCATCCATGTGATCGGGGGCGGCACACGCGTCGGCGGCGACCATGCCAGCGCCGTGCATGAAGTGCTGGTGCTGCCCGAAGCGTAGGCCCGGTTGTAGGCCTGGTCGTAGGCCCGGTCCGCGCACGGCAGGCATCACGACCAGTCGTAATCGCGGACGTAGGCCAGAAATGCGCGCATTGCCGCGCTAGGGTGGCGGCGGCTGGGGTAGTACAGGCACCAGCTTGGCAATGTCTGCTTCCAGTCGACCAGCAGCTCAAGCAGGCTGCCTTGTTCGATATGCTCGCGCACGTAATCCTCGAACAAATGCGCGACGCCTGCGCCCGCCAACGCGGCTTGAAGCTCTTGCTGGGCTGAACTTAGCGTCAACCGTCCTTGGGGCGTGATCTCTTCTGCCTTGCCATCTTTGGCGAACTTCCATGTGACCGTGGTGCCGCCGGGAAATCGGCGGCGGATGCAATCGTGCGCCGCCAGGTCGGCAGGCAGGGCAGGGCGCGGGTATTTCTGAAGATAGGCAGGCGACGCCACGATTGCATAGCGCAGTGCCGCGCCCAAGGGCATGGCCACCATGTCCTGCGCCAACTGCGTGCCAAAGCGCACCCCCGCATCGAAACCTTGCTCCACGATGTCGACAATCGCCGCGTCGCTGATGATCTCGACCTTCACGTCCGGATACGTCTCCATGAAACGGAACGCCAACGGACACAGCACGTGGTCCACGGCGGGACCCGGCGCGTTGATGCGCAAGGTGCCGGTCGGGTTCTCACGAAACCGATTCAGCTCGTCAACGGCGGCCCGGATGTCGAGCAGCGCGGGCGTCAGCCGTTCAAGCAGGCGCTCGCCCGCTTCGGTGGGCGCCACGCTGCGGGTGGTGCGGTTCAACAGCCGAATGCCCAACGTGGCCTCAAGCGCCGTGATGGATTGGCTGATGGCCGACGACGAGACCCCCCGCCTGAGCGCCGCCGCCCGAAAACCGCCGTGCCGCACCACGTCCGCAAAGATTTCCAGACTGTCCAGGCGCAGCGATGACATGGTGAATTTTCCGCTTTGAGTGGTTGTGGGGGTATGCAGGGCGTGCAGGGCAGAAAGGGCAGGCCGGTAAACCCTGCCCACAGGGCAAGAATTTACGGCATTTCATCCATTGACTCGCCCTTTGCCCGCCACCGCGCGCCACGGGAACGGCATTTGCTGCGTTTTGACAAGCGTGCTTTCCAGTCCGTTACCCAGGAGGCAATCCAATTGAACCCAATCATTGAACATCGGTATGCCCTGACCGTGCATCCGGTCCATGCGGTATTTCTGGCGGGGATGCTGCCCTGGTTTCTTGGCGCAGCCTTGGCGGACGCTGCCTATGCGAAGTCTTTTGACATCCAGTGGAACAATTTCGCCTCGTGGTTTCTGGTGGGCGGTTTGGTGTTCGGCGCCATCGCGCTGCTCTTTGCCGTTATCGATGTGTTCCGGCCCACGCAGCGCGCTCGGGGAATTATTCCGTACGTCGTGGTCTTGCTGGCGACGTGGGTCGTGGGCGTTGTGAATGCGCTGATTCATGCCCGCGACGCCTGGGCAAGCATGCCTGCCGGCCTGGTCTTGTCGGTCATCGTTGTGGTGCTGGCCTTTGTGGCGGTATGGCTGGGCTTTCGCACTCCGCACATCAGGGGAGCCGTATGAAATACACGCGCATGAAAACCAAAACCGCCAACTGGCTTGCCGCTATCCCCTTGTCCGCCATGATGGGCGTATGTGTCGGCCAGGCCGGACCGTCGCAGGTAGGCCCCAACCCTGAACTGCCCAAGCCCGAGAGGGGGCTGCTGCCCAATATGGTCATTGCAGAGCCCGCCCCTTGGGGAGACAAGACGCCGACCGTGCCTGACGGTTATACGATCACCGCCATCGCCACCGATTTGAAAATCCCACGGCAGACTTTGATACTGCCCAACGGCGACATTCTGGTGGCCGAGGGCAAGGGCGGCAATGCCCCAAGCCTGAAACCCAAAGACGTGATCGCCGGCATCATCAAGGCCCAAGGCACCAGCTCGGTCAAGGGCGGAGACCGCCTGACCTTGCTGCGCGATGCCGACGGCGACGGCACCT
The DNA here is from genome assembly GCF_003994415.1 of Achromobacter spanius. Lineage (NCBI taxonomy): Bacteria > Pseudomonadati > Pseudomonadota > Betaproteobacteria > Burkholderiales > Alcaligenaceae > Achromobacter > Achromobacter spanius. The sequence goes on from NZ_CP034689.1 coordinate 2,875,142, forward strand.
ATGAAGTATCAACGTTCGCCGAGAACCTGAACGCACCCTACGGCCTGGCCTTGGTGGACAACAATCTGTACGTCGCCAACCAGGACGCCGTGGTGCGATTCGACTACCAGCCAGGGCAGACCAAGGCCAGCGGCCCCCCCGAAACCGTGACGCCCCTGCCATCGGCAATCAACCACCACTGGACCAAGGCCATGACTGCCAGCGCCGATGGCCAGTACCTGTACGTGGGCATCGGGTCCAACAGCAACATCACCGAACGCGGCATGACGGCGGAAGTCGACCGCGCCCGCATTTGGCGGATCAACGCCGAAACCGGTGAACACAAGTCGTATGCCACCGGCTTGCGCAACCCGACCGCGCTGACCATCCAGCCCGGCACCGACCAATTGTGGGCGGTGGTGAACGAACGCGATGAGATCGGCCCCAACCTGGTTCCCGACTATCTGACTTCTGTTCAGGAAGGCGCCTTCTATGGCTGGCCCTACAGCTACTGGGGGCAAAACGTGGACGAGCGCGTGCGGCCGCAGGATCCGGAAAAGGTCGCCGCGGCCATCAAACCTACAGCCTGGGCTCGCACGTGGCGGCGCTGGGCGTGGATTTCTCGAACGAGGCGATGGGCGCCAAGTTCGCCAACGGGGTGTTTGTCGGGGAACACGGTAGCTGGAACCGCAGCGATCCGGTCGGCTACAAAGTGGTCTTCGTGCCGTTTCAGGACGGCCGGCCGTCTGGCGACCCCGTCGATTTCGTCGCCGGGTTCCGCGATAGCGATGGCACCACACGCGGCCGCCCGGTAGGCGTGACGGTGGATCCGAAGGGCGCGCTGATTGTTGCGGATGATCTGTCGAACACCATCTGGCGCGTAACGCCAACGCAGGCAGCGCAGTCGCCGCAGCCGGTTGCGGCGGCGCAGTAGTGGGAGGGTCAGGGCAGGGGCCATAAGACGCGAATCCGTCTGCGTCTTCGGTCCTTGCTTCTGGCTGGTGGATAGTCGGTCGTTGAAAAACACTTGCGCAAATATTTGTAGACGACCGGTCTAATCGAATGTAAAGTGCGAACCCATGAACTCAGCCACCACCTCCCAAGCTACCGACGTCCGCGACAAGATCCTGGCCACGGGCCAACGGATCATGGGCGGCAAAGGGTTTTCGGCGGTGGGTTTGAATGAAGTGCTGACGTCCGCAGGGGTGCCGAAGGGGTCGTTCTATCACTACTTTGGATCGAAAGAAGCGTTTGGCGAGGCCTTGCTGGAGAACTACTTCCAGGATTACCTGGCCGACATGGACCGTATATTCGGCCAAGCGGATCAGACCAAAGCGCAGCAGCTCGGCAACTATTTCCTGGCCTGGAAAGACAACCAGTCCTTCGAGGACTGCCAGGGCAAGTGCCTGGCGGTGAAGTTGGGTGCCGAGGTCGCAGACCTTTCCGACGCGATGCGCGCCGCCCTGAAACGCGGCACGTCGGCAATCATCGAACGTCTGGCCAGCGCGATTGCGGCGGGCGTGGAAGAGGGCTCTTTATCGGTAGAGGGCGATTCAACAGCCGCCGCGCAAAGCCTGTACCAACTTTGGTTGGGGGCGAGCGTGATGGTCAAGATCGTGCGCAACACGCAGCCCTTTGAAAACGCCTTGAGCACGACAACACAGGTTTTGCATCTTGCTCGCTAAGGACGCGCAGATTTACGAAGCAGGTTTGTGAAGCAAGCCTATGTAGCAAGCCTATATAGCACTTCAGGCAGAAGTGCTTTTTTATCCACCGGAATCTAGACGACCGGTCTAATATTTAAAGTTCATTCCTAGACAGGAGCATCACCATGAAAGTCCTCATCGTTCTGACCTCGCATGATCAGCTTGGCAATACCGGCCGCAAAACCGGCTTCTGGCTCGAAGAGTTGGCCGCCCCTTACTACACGTTCAAGGACGCCGGCGCCGACATCGTGCTGGCCTCGCCCCAAGGCGGGCAGCCGCCGCTGGACCCCAAGAGCAACGAACCCTCGTTTCAGACCGAATTCACCCACCGCTTCGAAGCTGACCCGGCGGCCAACGAGCAACTGGCCAACACCGTGCGCCTGGACAGCGTCTCGCAAGCCGACTTCGACACCGTGTTTTACCCGGGCGGTCATGGCCCGCTGTGGGATCTTGCCGAAGACGGCAATTCCATCTCCTTGATCGAATCATTTATCGAAGCCGGCAAGCCGGTCGCGCTGGTCTGCCACGCGCCGGGCGTGCTGCGCCACGTGAAGGCAGCCGACGGCAAGCCGCTGGTCGCCGGCAAGCAGGTGACCGGCTTCACGAACACCGAGGAAGACGGCGTCGGCCTCACCGATGTGGTGCCGTTTCTGGTGGAAGACGAACTCAAGGCGAAGGGCGGGGTGTACTCGAAGGGTCCGGACTGGGGCTCGTATGTCGTCAGCGACGGCCTGCTGATCACCGGCCAGAACCCGGCGTCGTCCCTGGAAGCCGCTGCGGTGTTGTTGAAGCGGTTTGCTTAGGTGTGAGGCAGCGCGTTACGCCGTTGCCCGATCGCCCCCGTCACGCGGGGCGGTCGCCAATCCATTCAGAAAATCGCAACAGATAGCCATCGGGATCCTGCACCAGGAATTGCCGCACGCCGATCTCGACGTCGTCGCTTCGATACCAGCGTTCCTGCATCTGCCGGTATAGCGGCCAGTCCGCATCCACCAGGCGCTTGTGCAGCGCGTCGATGGACTTCACCTTGATCTCGAAGTTCACGCCACGGCCCAAGGGGGCTTCCAGCGGCGCGGTGATCCAGCCGTCGTCGCCGCGCACCTCTTCCAGCATGAATTGCGCGCCGTCCCGATCCAGGAAGACAAAGCCTTCCTCTTCGCGCTGATAGACCACTTCGAAGCCGCACAGGTCGATCCAGAATTGCCGGCTGCGCGCCAAGTTCTTGACCATCAGTTCGGCGACCATGCGCGCCCGGTACGATTTGTCTTCCATCGTTTCTCCTTATTGGGCGGCCATGATAACGGGCGACCAACCCCACAACATCCGCAATCATCGTATTGACATATCGGGAAATCCAGATATCATCACGCCATGGAATTACTCGACATCTTCAAAGCCCTCTCAAACCGTACGCGCCTGGAAATCCTGAAAGGGTTGAAGGACCCGGTGAACAGCTTCCCGCCCCAGGACGAAGGCGATGTTCATACGGTAGGCGTCTGCGTCAGCAGCATTCAAGAGGGCGTCGGGCTGTCGCAGTCAACGGTGTCTGATTACCTGGCCACGTTGCAACGCGCAGGCTTGGTCGACGCCACGCGCATTGGTCCGTGGACGTATTACAAACGCAATGAAGCAAACATCCAGGCTCTTGCCGAGATCATCGGGAAAGACCTGTAATTTTTTTACTCCTAGATATCGGAATATCCCGATATCCCACTTTATCGATAAGAGGTGATGCAATGAAAGCTGTCGTACTGAACGCATTTGGTGGCCCGGAATCGTTCGCGCTGCAAGAACTGCCCAAGCCAGTGCCGCAGGCGGGGCAAGTTCTGGTGCGCGTCCACGCCACGTCCATCAATCCCTTGGATTACCAGGTCCGGCGAGGCGACTATCCCGACCTGGTGCCACTGCCGGCCATTACCGGGCACGACGTATCCGGCGTGGTTGAAGCCGTGGGGCCGGGCGTGACGGCATTCGTGTCCGGGGACGAGGTCTGGTACACGCCGCAGATATTCGACGGACAAGGAAGCTATGCCGAATACCACGTTGCCGCCGAAAGCATAGTCGGCAAGAAGCCGCCGTCGCTAAGCCACCTGGAAGCGGCAAGCCTTACGCTGGTTGGCGGAACGGCGTGGGAAGCGCTGGTTGTGCGCGCGGGCTTGAGAGTCGGCGAAAGCATCTTGATACACGGCGGCGCGGGCGGGGTCGGCCATGTGGCGATCCAGCTTGCCAAGGCCATCGGCGCAAAGGTGTACACGACGGCGCGCGAAGCCAACTTCGAGTTTGCGCGACGCATGGGCGCCGATGTCGTCATCGACTACGCAAAGGAAGATTATGTCGACGCCATCCTGCGGGAAACCGGGGGCCGTGGAGTCGACGTGGTATTCGACACCATCGGCGGCGACACCTTGTCGCGCAGCGCCGATGTGCTTGCACAACTGGGCCGCGTGGTCTCGATCGTGGACATCGCGCAACCGCAGAACCTGTTGCAAGCCTGGGGCAAGAACGCCAGCTATCACTTCGTCTTCACCCGGCAAAACCGCGGCAAGCTTGATGAGCTGAGCGCGTTGATCGAGCGCGGCCAGTTGCGGCCGCATGTGGGCGCCGCTTATCCGCTGGCAGATATTGCGCAGGCCCATGCCCGGCTTGAGGCGCCCAACAATGGCCTTCAGGGAAAGATCGCGATTGCGGTCGCGCCGTCTGTTTAGCCCAAGGCCGCCTGCATCTTCTTCAGATCGTTTTGCAGTTGGATGCGCATCACCTTCAGCAACTCGCGGGCGTTGCCCGACATGGGCATGCCCGAGCGGAACACCAGCAGGCTGGTAAAGCTGATTTCCAACGACACGCGCTTGATCGTGAGCCCGCGCGACAGATAATCCAACGCCATGATGGGATGCACCATGCCGATGCCCACGCCATTGAGCGCGAACTCGCAGACCGAGTTGGAATAGGGCGTTTCCAACATGGGCCGCAGATTCAGGCCCACCGCCTGCATCGCGGCTTCCAGGCGTCGTCGGCTGGCGTCTTCCGGGTTGAGCGCAATGAAAGGGTGTTCAACGAGGTCTTGCGGGTCGATCACTTTCTTGCGCGCCAGCGGATGGCGGTTGTGCATGGCGATCACGCCCGGTGTGCGCAGGAATTCCGAGTGTTCAAGGCCCAGCACCGAGAGCTCGTCGGCCATCAGCCCGAAGTCGAGCTGGCCCGCCGCCACCTGGCGCAGCACTTCGCGCGAACTCATGATCTGAAACGACATCTGCAGGCGGCGGTCGGCCAGGCCGAAGGCAGCGATGGCGCGTGGCATGAAGCCGGTGCCCAAAGCGGGCAACGAACCAATCGCCAGCCGGCCCACGCCAAACGATTTAAGGCTGCGGATGCGGTGTTCGATCAACTCGAAACCGGCGAAGCAGCGATCTACCTCTTCCATCAGCGCGCCGGCCTCGGGCGTGGCGACCAGCCGGCCGCGCACCCGTTCAAACAGGCGCAGCCCCGAGCTGTCTTCAAGTTTGCGGATGGACTGGCTGATGGCGGGTTGCGACACCCCCAGCAGGTTGGCGGCCTTGCTGGTCGTACCTGCCTGCATGACGGCGCGGAAAACCTGGATTTCACGCATATCCATATATAAGTCCTGCTTATCGACTAAGTCAGTTCAATTGTTGAGGGAATTGGTCTGAGCGTCCAGACTGCGTGTCATCGAGATCTCTCCTACGTGCCGAAAATAGTTTAAATGAACACCAAAAGCCCCTCGAATACTGATTTCGCCAGCCTGTCGCCGGCTGTCCAACGCGCCTCCACGGTGGTGTTCGGCTCGCTCGCCGACTTCGTCAACCGCAAGCAGCGCCAGCCCGACGGCTATAGCTATGGCATTACCGGCACGCCGACGGCGCGGCTCCTGGAGCAGCGCATCGCGGCGCTCGAAGGCGCCCGCCACTGCGTGATCACCCCCTCGGGGGCGTCCGCGCTGATGACCGTGGTGATGGGATTCGTGCGCGGCGGCGATCACCTGCTGGTGTCTGCGGCCTGCTATGGCGCGCTCAAGACCTTTGCCGAGAAGTGGCTGGCCCACATGGGCGTGGAAGTCGAGCTCTACCAGCCCGCCATTGGCGCCGAGATCGAGGCGCTGATCCGGCCCACCACCCGCATGATCTGCATGGAAGCGCCCGGCACCGTCACGATGGAAATGGCCGACATTCCGGCGATTGCCGAGGTGGCGCGCCGCCATGGCGTGCTGACCATGATGGACAACACCTGGGCCAGCCCGCTGGGGTTCCAGCCCTTGGCGCATGGCGTGGATTTCAGCGTGGAGGCCGCCACCAAGTTCTTCAGCGGCCATTCCGATGTACTGATGGGCAGCATCAGCCTGAATGATGCCGACCACTACGCCGTGCTGCGCGAGACGCAGAGCATTCTGGGCCAGCAGGTCAGCCCGGAAGATTGCTTTCTGGTGCTGCGCGGCCTGGAAACGCTGGACCTGCGCGTGCGCGCGCAAAGCGCCGCCACGCTGGAAATCGCGCAGTGGCTGCAGGCGCAACCGCAGGTTGAACGCCTGTTGTATCCGCCGCTTGAAGGCGACGCCGGCCATGCCCTGTGGCGGCGTGATTTCCGCACTAACGGCTGCCTGTTCTCGTTGATCCTGAAGCCGGCGCCCGAGCAGGCATTCAACGGTTTCTTCGACACGCTTGAACACTTCGCCATTGGCGCGAGCTGGGGCGGGGTGCACAGCCTGGCCGCGTACTACCCGGCGCCATTGCAGGCCGGCCGCGTGCATCCGGCCACGGATCAGCCGGTGGTGCGCCTGTCGATCGGGCTTGAGGGAGTCGACATCCTGAAGGAAGACCTGCGCCGGGCGCTTGACGCCTACGCCCGCCAGGCACGCTGATATTCATCCTGGGCCAGCCGCCAACAAGAGCTTCATGGCCCGCCAACACATTGCAAGGGGAATTGCCATGTACCGTATCCGTACCCTGTCGCGCGCGCTCATCCTGGGCGCCGCCGCCATGCTGCCCGCCCTGGCCGGCGCGCAAAATGCCACGCCCGCCACACCCACCGCCACACCCGCCGCCTCGCCGGTGGTCTCCGCGCCCAGCAACAGCCCGACCGTGGACCAGATCCGCGCCCGTGGCTATGTGATCTGCGGATCGGGCCACGGCACCACCGGCTTTTCGGCGCCAGACAAAGACGGCAACTGGAAGGGGCTGGACGTGGAAACCTGCCGCGCCATCGCGATTGCCGTGCTGGGTGACGGCACCAAGGTGCGCTTCGTGCCGTTGACCGGCCAGCAGCGTCTGACCGCATTGCAGACGGGCCAGATCGACGTGCTGCCGCGCACCACCTCGTGGACCTTGCGGCGCGATGCCAACGGCATCAACTTCACCTATCCCAATTACTACGAGTACGACGCCTTCATGGTGCGCAAGGACCTGGGTATCACGCACACCAAGGACATGCAGGGCGCCACCATCTGCGTGCAGACCGGATCGACCAACGAAGTGACGGTGGCCGACCTGTCGCGCAAATTCAAGCTGGGCCTGAAGACCGTGTTGTTCGACAACGTGGCCGCTTCGCGTCAGGCCTTTTTCACGGGCCGCTGCGATGGCTTGATCACGGACTCGTCGGCGCTGGCGGCGGTGCGCGCCACGCAGGCGCAGAACCCGGACGACTACGTCATCTTTCCGGCCAGCGGCAACAGCGAGGCCCTGACACCCGCGGTGCGCCATGGCGATGACCGCTGGTTCGACATCGTCAAGTTCGTGGTCCAGGTGCCGATCGCGGCCGAAGACATGGGCATCACGCAGGCCAACGTGGACGACATGCTCAAGTCGGGCGATCCGCGCATTGCCCGCTTCCTGGGCGTAGAACCGGGCAACGGCAAGGCGCTGGGGCTGGACGAACGCTGGGCCTACAACATCGTCAAGGCGCAGGGCAACTACGGCGAGATGTTCGAACGCAACGTCGGCAAGAACAGCCCGTTGAAGCTTGAGCGCGGCCTGAACCGGCTGTATCGCGATGGCGGTCTGATGTACCCCTACGTTTTCAACTGACCCGAGTGCCGGGCGGGGCTGATTCATGTTTAAGCGACTTTGGTACGACGCGCGCGCGCGGTCCGTGCTGGCGCAGGTGCTCATTGCCTGCGTCTTCTTCGGCACGCTGTCTTGGCTGGTGTGGAACGCGCACGCCAACCTGACCCAGCGCGGCATCACCACCGGTTTTGGGTATCTGGGGGATGCGGCGCGCTTCCCGGTGTCGGAAAGCCTGCTGGCTTACCGGCCCACCGACAGTTATGGGCGCGCGTTTGTCGTCGGGCTGGTCAACACGCTGTATATCTCGGCGCTGGTGATCGTGGCCTCGACGGTGCTGGGGTTCCTGCTGGCGCTGGCGCGCCGCAGCCGGCATCCGCTGGTGCATGGCATCGCCACGCTCTATCTGGAAATCACGCGCAACACGCCGTTGGTGGTGCAACTGCTGTTCTGGTATAGCCTGGTCACCATCAATCTGCCCTCGCCGCGGCAAGCGCTCAACCCGATGCCCGGCGTATTCCTGTCGATTCGTGGCCTGTTCTTTCCCAGCGTGCAGTCGCAGGGCGATTGGCTGCCGTTGTTGTGCGTGCTGTTGGCGGCGCTGCTGGCGTGGTGGGGCTTGCGCCCGCTGCGCAAGCAGCGTCCGGCCCTGCCGCTGGGCCGCATCCTGCTCGTCGTGACGGCGCTGGCTAGTGTGGCGGCCTGGCAGTGTGGCGGCCTGACCTTGAGCAGCACCGCGCCGCAACTACGCGGGCTGAACTTCGTCGGCGGCACCGCGCTGACTCCCGAATTCACCGCGCTGCTGGTCGGCCTGACGTTGTATTCGGCGGCCTTTTCGGGCGAGATCATCCGTGGCGGAATCGAGGCCGTCGCGCAAGGGCAATGGGAGGCGGCGCAGTCGCTTGGGCTGCGCCCCTGGACCACGCTGCGCCACGTGATCGTGCCGCAATCGCTGCGCGTGATCGTGCCGCCCATGACCAGCCAGTACCTGTCTATCGTGAAGAACACCACGCTGGCGCTGGCGGTGGGATATCCGGACCTGTCGTTCGTGATCACCACCACCATCAACCAGACCGGGCAGGCCATCGAAGGGCTGGCGATTCTGATGGGCGTGTATCTGTGCATCAGCCTGAGCGTGTCGCTCTGCATGAATCTCTACAACCGGCGCATCCTGCGGACAGAACGCAAATGAATACGACCGTGATCTCTACAGATATGCCGTCCCGGCCCGCGCCGGTGGATCGCCGGGCGGGCGTGGCCCAGCGCCTGTTTGGCAATATTCCCAGCAGTATCGCCACCGTGTTGGCATTGGGCCTGGCGCTCTATGCCATGGGGCGGTTCATTGATTGGTCGCTGTTGAACGCCGTGTGGCCGGGCGAACCCGGCGCCATGTGCCGGCAGGCCAGCGGGGCGTGCTGGGCGTTCCTGGCCGAAAAGCTGAATCAGATTCTGTTCGGCATTTATCCGCGCGCCGAGCAATGGCGGCCAGCCGTGGTGTGCGTGGCCATTCTGGCCATGGTGGTCGTGTCGCTCGACCCGCGCCAATGGCGGCTGCGCACGGTCGGGCTGTGGCTGGCGGGGATGGCCGGCGCGTTGGCGCTGATGCTGGGCGGTTGGGCGGGGCTGACCCAAGTGCCCACCGCGTCGTGGGGCGGCCTGCCCGTGACGCTGCTGCTGGCGGTGTGCGCGCTGGGGTTGGGCATGCCGCTGGGCATCCTGCTGGCATTGGCGCGGCGCGGGTCGCTGCCGATGGCGCGCTTCATCGCCACATGCGTCATCGAACTGATCCGTGGCCTGCCGTTGATCAGCCTGTTGTTCATGGCGTCCATCGTGCTGCCCATCATGCTGCCGGCCGGCATGACCATCGACAGCCTGCTGCGCGCCGGCATTGCGCTGACGATTTTCTCGGCCGCCTATCTGGCCGAGGTGATCCGTGGCGGCTTGCAGTCGCTACCCGCGGGGCAGATGGAAGCCTCGCGCGCGCTGGGCCTGTCGTGGTGGCAGATGACGCGGCTGGTGGTGTTGCCGCAGGCCATGCGCAAGGTGATTGCGCCGCTTACCAATACCGCCATCGTGATGATCAAGAACACCAGCCTGGTGCTGATCGTGGGCTTGTTCGACCTGCTCAGTTCGGGGCGTGCCGCCTTGACGGATCCGGCCTGGCCCACGCCCTATGTAGAGACCTATCTCTTTATCGCGGGCATTTATTTCTGCATCTGCTTCGGCCTGTCGCGCTATTCGATGTGGCTGGAGCATCGCTTCAAAAAAGGGGAACTGCGTTGAACCAACAACAAGGCGGCGCGGCTGCGCCGATGGCAGTGAGCATTGCCGGCATGAGCAAATGGTATGGCGATTTTCAGGTGCTGCATGACATAGACCTGCAAGTGGCCGCTGGTGAACGCCTGGTGATCTGCGGGCCATCGGGCTCGGGCAAGTCCACGATGATCCGCTGCATTAATCGGCTGGAACGCCATCAGGAAGGCAGCATCGTGGTCAACGGCGTGGCGCTGGCCGACGACCTGCGCGCCATTGACGAGGTGCGGGCGGATGCAGGCATGGTGTTCCAGCACTTCAATCTGTTTCCGCATCTGACCGTGCTGGAAAACTGCATCCTGGCGCCCATGCACGTCAAGCGCATGGCGCGCGCGCAGGCCGCCGAACTGGCGCTGCAATACCTGGCGCGGGTGCGAATCCTGGACCAGGCGGACAAGTATCCCGGCCAGTTGTCCGGCGGCCAACAACAGCGCGCGGCCATCGCGCGCTCGTTGTGCATGCAGCCCCGCATCATGCTGTTTGACGAGCCCACGTCCGCCCTGGATCCGGAAATGGTCAAAGAGGTGCTCGACACCATGACTGCGCTGGCCGACGACGGCATGACCATGCTGTGCGTCACGCACGAAATGGGTTTTGCGCGCAGCGTGGCCGACCGGGTCGTGTTCATGGATGGTGGCCGCATCCTGGAGTCGGCCGCGCCGGACGCTTTCTTCGACCGGCCTCGGCATGAACGCACGCGCGCATTTCTTGAGCGCATCCTGCATTGAGCAAAGGCAAGGCTGGCCTTTGAGGACGCAGTGTCGCGTCCTTGATCACGGCATTCGATGAAGTATTTGCGGGTTGCAGGCTCAAGGCCAGTTCTGAAAGGGGTTTTTCCAGGTCTTCCACACCAGCGGGCCCAGGGCCATTTCGTCGTCGGTCAGCAGACAGGCATTGAGCTTGGCGCGTAGCGCCGGCTCATCCATGTCGATACCGATCAGCACGATTTCCTGGCGCGCATCGCCCACGCCGTCCGCCCATTTTTGCCGGATCATGGCGGCTGCCTCGGGATCATCCGGCCACTGTTCGGGCGGCATCGCCGCCCACCAATAGCCGGCCGCGCCGTGGCGGGCGACGGCGCCAGCCTGCGACCAGGAACCCGCCATTTCAGGGTGGCTGGCCAACCAGAAGTAACCCTTGGAACGCACAACCCCCGGCCATTCGCTTTCGACACAGGCCAAGAAGCGCTCGGGATGCAAGGGCCGCCGCGCCTGATAGACAAAGCTGCGGATGCCATATTCTTCCGTCTCGGGGGTGTGCTGGCCGCGTAGCTCGCGCAGCCAGCCTGGCGCTTCGGACGCTTGCGCAAAGTCGAACAGCCCCGTCTCCAGCACCCGGTCCAGTGGCAGCTTGCCGAACTCGGCAACTTCAATGCGGGCGCGTGGGTTCAGGGTGCGCAAGATCGCCATCAGGCGCTCGCGCTCGTCAGCCGAAACCAGATCGACCTTGTTCAGCACGATGACGTCGCAGAACTCAACCTGCTCGATCAGCAGGTCGACCACCGTGCGCTCGTCGTCTTCGCCCAGCGACTCGCCGCGTTTTTGCAGGCTGTCTTGCGAGCTGTAGTCACGCAGGAAGTTGAAGGCGTCCACCACGGTCACCATCGTGTCCAGGCGGACCACTTCGCTCAGGCTGCGGCCATCTTCGCCTTCAAAGGTGAAGGTCTCGGCAACCGGCAGTGGCTCGGAAATGCCGGTGGATTCGATGACCAGGTGGTCGAAACGCCCGTCGCGAGCCAAGCGCTCGACTTCTATCAACAGGTCTTCGCGCAAGGTGCAGCAGATGCAGCCGTTGCTCATTTCGACCAGCTTCTCGTCGGTGCGCGAGAGCGCCGCACCGCCTTCGCGCACCAGCGCGGCGTCGATGTTGACCTCGGACATATCGTTGACGATCACGGCCACGCGCCGACCTTCACGATTGTTGAGGATATGGTTCAGCAGCGTGGTTTTTCCGGCGCCGAGAAAGCCGGACAGGACAGTGACGGGCAGCTTGTTCTGGGTAGAGAGTGAGGTGTCTGTTTTCATCGCGCGAGTGCATGGGGCGGTAAAGGGAAGGGCTACGGGAAAGGGCCGCTCCAACTCGGCAGGGATTCTAATTCAAAACGTTATAACATAACAATATCTGCACGAAGATGCCTTTCGTTGTTCAGGAATTGGGGATAAGCGCGGCCGGTGAGCGGCGTCTTGCGCAGCCCCCACCGTTACCGCGTTGACCGCTTCAGCCTTCGTCCCGCGCCAGGAACCGCTGCGCCAGCCGCACGAAATACGCCGCGCCCAGGGGGATGGCGTCGTCGTTGAAGTCATACGACGGGTTGTGCAAGCGGCAAGGCCCGGGGCCGTGCCCTGGCTCCCGATGCGCACCGGCGCCGTTGCCCAGCAGCACATAACAGCCCGGCCTTTCGGCCAGCATGAACGAGAAATCCTCGGACCCCATCAGCCGGGCCATGTTGTCCGACACGCGGTCCGCGCCGGCCACTTCGCGCATGACGTCCACCGCAAAGCGCGTCTGTTCCTCGTCGTTCACCAGCGACGGGTAGCAGCGTTCGAACGTTAGCGTTGCCGTGCAGCCGAAGGTGGTGGCGGCGCCGTCTGTAATTTCACCGATGCGCCGTTCGATCATGTCCAGTGTGTCGTCGCGGTGGGTCCGCACCGTGCCGCCCAACCACGCCTGCTGCGGGATGACGTTGACCGCGTCGCCGCCGTGGATCTGCGTGACGGACAACACCGCCGGTTCGTCGGGCGCGCGATTGCGCGAGATGACGGTTTGCAGCGCCAGAAGGATGTGGCCCGCGCAGACTAGCGGGTCGACGCTCAGCTCGGGCTGCGAGGCGTGGGCGCCCTTGCCGGCGATGTCGATGCGAAAGCGGTTGCTGGACCCCATGAACGGCCCAGCGCGCACGCCCAGGCTGCCCACGGGCAGGTCGGGCCAGTTATGCAACGCGAAGACGGCATCGCAGGGAAAGCGCTGGAACAGGCCGTCTTCGATCATGGCGCGCGCACCCGCCTGGCCGCCTTCCTCGGCGGGCTGGAAGATGCAGTGGATGGTGCCGTCGAAATCGGCGTGGTGCGCCAAGTACCAGGCGGTGGCAAGCAGGATGGCGGTGTGGCCGTCGTGGCCGCAGGCGTGCATGCGGTTGTCGTGTTGCGACTTGTGCGCGAAGGCATTGGCTTCGGGCATGGCCAACGCGTCCATGTCGGCGCGCAGGCCAATGTGACGGGAACCCGTGCCGCGTGTCAGCGTGCCGACCACGCCGGTGCCGCCGATGCCCGTCGTCACCTGCCAACCCCAGGCTGTCAGCTCGCGCGCCACCAACGAGGCGGTGCGATGTTCTTCAAAGCCGATTTCCGGATGCGCGTGCAGATCACGGCGGATGTCGCGAAACGCGGGGGTGGCGCTGATTGTTTTCAGAATGTCTTGAATGTCGCGATGCGGGTTCATTCGGGTCCTTAGGGATTCAGGGGGCTTGCCGCAACCGGCTTGCTCCAACGGCCTGGCCTCAGGGCTGCGTCGGCAGGTTCAAGGCGCGCAGGGCGGTAAGGTCGTCACGGATGCGGGCGTCGAAGCTGGCCTTGTCGTAGGCGGTTGCCGACACCATGCCCATGGACAGCACGCGCTCGCGCACCTCGGGCTTGTCCAGCACGGCGGCCAGCGCCTCGCGCACCCGTTGCAGGCGCTCGGGCGGCACGCCCTTGGGCGCCAGCACGCCCACCCAACCCACCATCTCCATGCCTTGCACGCTTTTGCTTTCATTGATGGTGGCCAGGTCGGGGTAGGCCGCCAGACGCTCACGGCTGATGACGCCCAAGGACTTGATGCGGCCTTGCTGCAAGTGCGGCAGCGCGGTGGGCGGGGCCATCACCGCCATGTCGATCTGGCCGCCCAGCAGGTCGTTGACCAGCGGCGCCGCGCCCTTGTAGGGCACGTGCAGCATTTTCGTGTCAGTGCGCCGTTGCAGGTCTTCGACCACCACCTGCTGGAACGTGCCTTGGCCCGGGCTGCCGTAGCTCAGGCTTTCGGGGTTGGTGCGCAGCGCCTGCACCACGTCATCGATATTCGATTGCGGCAAGTCCTTGCGCGCCACCAGAATCAGCGGCGAGGTGAACACCAGGGAAACCGGTTCGAAATTGTCGGTGCCGTAACGCAGGTTGGGGTTCAGCATCGGCTGCAAAACCACGTCGTTGATGCTGCCGGCCAGCAGCGTCGTGCCGTCCGCCTTGGCCTGCGCCACGCGGCCAGCCCCGATTGCACCGCTGGCGCCGCCCACGTTCTCGATGACGACCGTCTGGCCCAGCCGTTCGCTCAGTTGCGGCGAAATTGCCCGCATCACGGCGTCGATCGACCCGCCCGCCGGGAAGGGGATGACGATGGTCACCGGCCTGTCGGGCCAGGTTTGCGCCTGAACGGGCGCGGTCGTAGTACCCAATACCAGCGCGGCGGACAGCACCGCGCGCGTGCGCGCACGACGAAGGAAATGCAGCATGTGGAACCCCTTGTGTTGTTGGTGTCAGGCTGCTATTGCGCCCTGAATAGCTATACTTGAACAGTGAAATATCAGGCATAGATATGCCGTTTTGGAATAGATAAGCCCATGTCCACCGCCATCCCAAGCAGCCCCTCGTCGGCCGCAACCCTGTTGAACCGCCTGCTCGCGCGCACGCGCTTGCGGCATTTGCAGTTGATCGTGCTGGTGGCGGAACTGGGTAGCGTGCAGCACGCGGCGGCGCAGATCGGCCTGAGCCAGTCGGCCGCCACCAAAATGGTGCTGGAGGTAGAGCGCGTGCTTGAAGCCCGCTTGTTCGAACGGCATGCGCGCGGCATGCGGCCCACCTTTGCCTGCCGGGATTTGCTGCCCTTGCTGCGCAACGTCATGAACAGCCTGACGGGCTGCGCCGAATCATTGGCGGCGGCGGGGGCGGGCTTTGACGGTACGGTGCGCGTGGGCGCAATCACCGCCGGCGTCACGGGCGTGATCAACCCGGCGCTGCCGGCGTTCTTTGCCAGCCAGCCGCAGGTGCGGTTGGAATTGTTTGAAGATGCGCTGCCCGTGCTGCTGGGGCGCTATGCGGACGGCGAGCTGGACTTCCTGGTCACGCGCGAACCCGCGCAACTGGCGCCGGATTCTCAGTTCCAGGCCTTGCTGGCCGACGTCTGCGTGGTGGCTTCAGGCCCCGGGCATCCGCTGGTAGGGCGCCGCAATCTGCAAGCCGCCGACCTGCTGCGCTTTCCCTGGGCCAGTCCGCCGCTGGACAGCCAGACCTATCGCGCGTTCGAAGCCTTGTTTGCCGCATGCGGCGAACTGCCCGCCCAGCAGCCGCTTAGTACGCGGTCATTTGCAACCATGGTGCATTACCTGGGCGCCAGCCAGGCCTTGATGATGGGCCCCTTGAGTTTCGTGCGCGAAGGGCTGGACGCCGGCACACTGGTGCGGCTGGACTGCACGCTTGCCGAATCGCTGCCGCCCTTGGGGTTGGTCAGCCGTGTTGAACCCCGTAACCGCAGCGTGGCGGCCTTTCAGGCGCACCTGCTGGATGCGCAGGCGGTAGCCTGACGCCCGGAAAAACCCGCTGTTGCGGGCTAGGGCACAAGCGAGAACATTGCCGCCGACACCGGCCGCCCATGCAACTGGAGCCGGTTCCTGGCCTTGCCTTCAAATTGCGCGCCGATTTTCCTAGCCAGCGCCTCGCTTGCCGTGTTGCCTTCGGCAATGACGATCTCAACGCGTTGCATGCCCAAGGTGTTGAAGGCATAGGGCAGCATCGCCTGCACCGTGCGCAACGCCACCCCGCGTCGTTGCGCGGACTGTCGTACCCAGTAGCCAAGATTGCAAAACAGATGTTGATGATTGATCGAATTCAGGCCCACGCCGCCCATCAGCTTGCCTGACGCTTGGGCGAACACGCCGAATTCGTAGCCAGCCTGGGAACTGCGGCCGCTACGGCACAGCTCAAACCAGTCCAGCGCATTCTGCTCGGAAAACGTAGACGTACACCACGGCATCCACCTGCCTACGGTATCGACGGATTCGCGCGCGGCGTTCGCGAACGCTTCGGCGTCGTCATCAAGGAACTCTCGGATAACCAGGCCTTCGAAAATGAGGGGCTGCATGGATCTGATCTTGAGTCGGGGGCAGGGTGAATACTATCAAGCCGTCCCGCATTGCGAGTAAGGTTACGGAATCAAGGCCTGGCTTGTCCGGCATGTGGGCCTGTGCCATCAGCGGAAACTGAATTCATGAAGATAACTCGTTTAGCACTGCGCCTGGCGCTTGCCACGGCCGCGTGCGCATCGATTGCCGCCTGCGCGGGCAGTCAACCCCAGTCGACCGATATGGACTATCAAAGCCGGCCGCCTTCCTCGGCGCAAGGCCAGAGCAGCAACCCCGGCACCCCAGGCTCGTCAGGCCAACGCTTGACCATACAGTCTGGCGAAGGCGAAAGGTTGAACCTGCCCTGGTTCATCCAGGACACGAAGGACTGGGTCAACAGCAACTGACCGCAATCCGGGGGAGGGACTGCGAGGCCGACGCTTCTTCACGTCGGCCCCGTTCACGCCAAATGCCCTTGCTACGGCGTGACGATGTTGAACCAGAATTCAAAGTCATCCAACGAGCCGAACACGTCGTTCAGCTTTGACTGATCGCCGGTGATCTTGACGTCGCCCTTGGCCATGGCGTCCTTCAAGGTCGTCTGCTTCAACATGATGTCGTTCAAGGTGTTTCGCGTGAGCGATACGCTGGCGCTAGGCTCTTTCGCCGGCTTGCCCTCGGTGTGGTTGAGCACGCTATTCACCATTTCAAGCGTGTATTGCTGCTTGGTGTCGGTGAAGTCCACATTCAGGACGACGTGCTTGCCGGCGGCTTTCTCGCGATTCAATCGGACGGCGAAATAGTCGAAGAGCATGTCCAGCGTCATGGCGCGCACTGTGTCGGGGCTGGCGGTGTCGGGCACGGGCAGCTTCTTCACGCCTTCACGAAGCTCCTTGGCGCCTGTCAGATAGAAATTGCGCCACGGACCGCTTTCGGCCTGATAGCCCATCTGCTCCAGCGCGTCGGCCTGAAGGTCGCGCGCGGCCTGGTTCTTCGGGTCGGCAAAGACCGCGTAATTGACCACTTCGGCTACCCAGCGGTAATCCCCCTTGGCGTAATACTCGCGCGCCTTCTTCAGCAAGGCGTCGGTTCCGCCCATCATGTCGACGTAGCGCTTTGCGCCTTGTTCGATAGGCAGCGTATGCAGGGTAGCGGGGTTGCCATTGAACCAGCCCAGATAAAGCACATACGTGGCGCGCACGTTGTGGTTCAAAGACCCGTAATAGCCCCGGTTCGAGAACTTGTCGGCGATGCTCTTCGGCAGCTTTACCTGCTCGGCAATCTCCTCTTTGTTGTAGCCCATGTTGGCCAGCCGCAACGTCTCGTCGTTGATGTACCGGTACATGTCGCGCTGCATGCCGATCTGTTCCTGGACCGCCTTCTTGCCCCACACCGGCCAGTGATGCATGGCGTACATGACTTCCACATCATCACCCCACAGCGCCAGGGCTTCGTTCAAATACTTAGACCACGCCAGCGGGTCGCGAATCTTGGCGCCGCGCAGGGAATACGTGTTGTGCAGCGTATGGGTGGAGTCCTCCGCCGTATTCAGCGCCTTCTTTTCCTTGATGTAGTACAGCATTTCGGCGGGGGCTTCGCTGCCCGGCGCGTACAGGAACTGATACGTCAGGCCGTCGATGGTGCGCGTTTCACCGGTCTTTTCAATGATGTCCGTCGGCGCGATCAAGGTGACGGTCCCGGCGGACGTGGTGGTGCCCAGGCCCGCGCCTACCTGGCCCGTCGGGCTGGGCGGCAGCAGGTTTCCGTACATGTAGCTGGCGCGCCGGCTCATTGCCGTACCCGCCATGACGTTTTCAGCCACGGCGTGTTCAAGAAAGCCCAGGGGCGCATAGATCTTGACCTTGCCGGCCTTGACGTCCGCCTCGTCCACCACGCCGCGCACTCCGCCGTAGTGATCCACATGGCTATGGGTGTAGATGACCGCCACCACCGGCTTCTTTGGCCGATGCTGATAATAAAGATCCAGCGCCGCCTTGGCGGTTTCGGTAGAAATCAGCGGGTCCATGATCGTCAGGCCTTCCTTGCCTTCCACGATCGTCATATTGGACAGATCCAGATTGCGAACCTGGTAAATGCCATCCGTGACTTGGAACAGGCCTGAGATATTCAAAAGCTGCGATTGCCGCCACAGACTGGGGTTGACGGTGTCCGGGGCGTCCGAGCCTTCTTTAATGAAGTTGTATTTGGTGGGGTCCCATACCAGATTGCCTTGCTCGCCCTTGATCATGGCAGCGGGCAGTGGGGCGATGAAACCCTTATGCGCAAGTTCGAAAGACGTCTTGTCTGAAAATGGCAGCTCTTTCAGCAGCGCGGCATTTGCCTGCTTGGTGGCGTCTTCGGCAGGTTTGGGCGCCTGTTGCGCCCAGGCCGAACTTGCGGTGGCAAAAAATAGTGCCGCCAAGGTGGCGGACGCCAAGCGGCCGCGCTTGAGCGGGCTGCCGACATGAGGGGAGTTTGACCAGGGGGCGTTCGTACCGCGAGTGGGCTTCATGTTGACGATTTCTCCATACATTGACGGGCTGGGCCAGCGTCGTAAACGAGGTTCTATCGGGCAATAAAGTCACGCAACTACGGAGTGGAAATCAGCAGCCCCTGGCAGAGGAAAACGCAATGGCAATATGACGAAACTAATTGTTTCGAGTGATGGAGAAGGGGCATCTGCTAATCAATACAGTTTCGTAGCCTACATAAAAAAGCGCTCGCGGAATATAAAAATCTGATCAATGCAGTCATCGCGGCATCACGGTGACGCGGGTTGCCGCGCCCCCGGAGTTACCCCGAAATCACCCGTAGTTGCCCCCGACTTATCCCGGCCTACGCGGCGTGATCAGCTTGATCTCATCCACCTGGCTGGCATAGCTGGCGCCTTGCAGCAGCAGCACCGTTTGCGGGTTGCCGTTGCGGCGGTCCAGCCATTGCGACAGGGTGCCCGGTGTTTTCTTGCGAAACTGGATGTCGTAGTCGGCCGCCGCGTTGTCGTAGGGCAGGCGCACGTCTATCCAGCTTTCGCCCAGCAGGCGGTTGACGGTGCGGCGGCTGTCGCCCACCTTCAGGCCCACGATGCTGCCCTTGAACGGTGCGCGCACGGTAATGGAATCGACCTGGCCGGCGAAGCTGAACATCAGTTCAATGCCGCGCTCGGGAAAGTCAAGCTTGGTCTTGCCGGACTTGCCTGCTGGCTCGGGCATGCGGGTGGTGCCGAAGGCGGTCTGCACCTGGGCAATCGTGTCGCCCAGCCACACGCCCAGTCCGTTCGTGGTGAGCGCATCGTCGCCCGCGCCGGCGGGCTTGTCGCCGAAGCGCTCGCGGTAGGCGGCGGTTTGCACGGCCAGGTTGGCACGGTCGCGCAGCACGTCGCCAGCCAGCCAGTTCGTCATGAAGTCGCGCATCTGCGCGCCTTGGCAATCAAAGCGATCCGACGCATTTCGCGCCGCCAACTTCTGGGCGTTGGCGATGTACGTCTTGTCTTGTTCGTTCAGCAGTGCCGGGATCTCGTCCAGCACAAAGCGCTTGCCTGGGTTGTTGCACTTTTCGGCATACAGGTTGTACAGCGTGCCATTTGCGTGAATGCGGGCCAGTGACGTGGTGATGTCGTCTTGCAGCAGTACCTGGCTGACGGTCGCCGCGCGCTGTTCGGTGCGCGCGCGCATTTCCTTGTCTAGCTCGTTTGCCAGTGATTGCGGACGCGGTTCGCTCGGGCCGAAGAGCCTGGCTTGCAACTCCTGGATCGACTGGCCGACATTGACGTTGTAGAGACCCGCGGATTGGCCAATCTGGAACACGCACAGCAAAGCCGCCGCAACGCACAGCACGGAGCGTGCCCACCACCGCGACGGCTCGCCATACGAGCCGTCGTTCTTCAGCATTTTTACCGCCATGACCAGACCGGCGATGGCCAGGACCAAACCCAGGATATTGAAGCTGGAATCTTGCACCTTGATGCCGTTCACCGAGGCCTGCTGGGTGGTGCCCAGAAATAGCCAGAAAGGCAGCATGCCCAAGAGCAGGGCGAACAACGGGCGCCGCAGTCGGTGCCATAGGCCGGGTGTGTGCTGACTCATATCGCAGGGTCTCTCTATTTTGGTTTCGAGGACCCGCATTATTAACTGTTTTTGCGCGTCGATAGCGCTAAGATCAAACTGCTTGAATCAGCCGGCGGGCGATCGTGCCCGCCAAGAGAATCGTCGCTTACGGGCGGACGAATACAGCGATATCGGCAAGAGAGGACACCATGACTAGAACCATTCAAGTCTCCATCCTTGCCGCGCTGCTGTTGTTGATGATGATGACTCCGCTTCGCGCGGCGACGGATGATGGGCGTCCGGGAGCGTCCTCTTCTCTTGAAGTAACGCTTGAAACCGCCCCGGTAGAGATCGATGGCCAAGTGCTGTTCAAGGTGCGCGGGCTGTCCTCTTTTCCAGCTGAGAAGCGCGCCGAGACCATCAGGGAAAGAATCGAGAGCGTGGCGGCCCAGGCCACGTTTCCCAGCGGCGACCTGCGAACCGAGGTCATAGAGAACGGCACGGTAATCAGGGCAGGCGGGAACCCCTTGATGCTCGTCACCGACGCGGATGCTCAACTTGAGCAGACCACGCGCGACAGTCTTGCGGCGCTGCACCTGTTGCGTATTCAACGCGCCATTGACGATTTCCGGCAGGCGCGCAAACCCGACACGCTGCTGAAGGCGGGGCTGTATAGCGCCGGGGCCACCGTCTTGCTGGCGCTGGGAATTGCCATTCTGCTGATGCTCAACCGGTGGCTGGACAAGGCGGTGTCCAAGCTGTTGAAGAGCCGAGTCCGTTCGGTCGACATCCAGTCGTTTGAAATCCTGCGTATGGATACCATCTGGAAAGCGATGCATGGCCTGGTGCTGGCGGTTGGCGCGGTGACCATCGTCGTATCCGTGTATGCCTACCTGCAATACGTGCTGGCGCTGTTTCCCTGGACTCGCGCTATCTCGAATGACCTGTTCGATCTGGCCGCGGGCGCCGGCGAAAGGTTGGGTAAATCCCTGGCGGCCGTGATTCCCGATCTGGTCATTCTTGTCCTCATCTATTACCTGGCACGGTTCGTCCTGCGGCGAGTCAGGAAATTCTTCGAGGCGGTGGACCAGCGCCGCGTGGCATTTACCCAGTTCGAGGCGGAATGGGCGCTTCCGACTTACAAGCTGGTGCGGGTGTTGATTCTGGCATTCGCCTTTATCGTGGCGTACCCCTACATTCCCGGCTCCGAAACGCCGGCCTTCAAAGGCATTTCCATCTTCATCGGCCTGGTGGTGTCGCTAGGATCGTCAACCGCGATTTCGAATTTCATCGCCGGGTATCTGATGACGTATCGCAGGGTCTTCAAGGTGGGTGACCGCGTCAAGGTGGGGGAGGTGATTGGTGAGGTCGTTGCCGTTCGCCTGCAAGTGACCCATCTTCGAACGAACAAGAATGAGGAAATCACGATTCCGAATTCTCAGATCCTGAATAGCGACGTCACCAACTACAGTTCCCTGGCCAGCACCAAAGGGTTGATTCTGCATACCTCTGTCGGTATCGGTTATCAAACCCCATGGCGGCAGGTGGAAGCGATGTTGTGCACGGCGGGGCAGCGGACGGCGGGCGTTCTCACCGAGCCGGGACCATTCGTGCTGCTGACCAAGCTGGGCGACTTCGCGGTGACTTATGAATTGAACGTTTATATCCGCGACACGCAACGAATCGCCAAGACCTATGCCGAACTGCACCGCCACATCCTGGATGTCTTCAACGAATACGGCGTGCAGATCATGACGCCGGCCTACGAAGGCGACCCCGACCAACCGAAGGTGGTGGCGCCGGAGCGGTGGTATACGGCTCCGGCGACTGCTGGGACGCCCGCCACGCCTGCGACTCCCCCGACGCCCGCCGCGTCGAACCCCGGCGCCGAGCGTTGATCCGCGAGCGAATCCCATGCACCCGGCGCTTGCGCTGACGGCCGTTATTGACCGCTTGCCGGTCGAGGCTTGATGGCCGCCGGCTTGATCAGCTTGATGCCCCGTGCGGCGTTATAGCCATGGATCTCTTTCACATCCAGCTTGCGCATGAATTCGATGGTGTCGGCGTCGATGATCTGGCCGGGCACCATGATGGGAAACCCGGGCGGGTACGGAATCACGAAGTTCGCCGACACCAGCTCAGGGCCGTTGGCCAGGCGGTCATCCAGCGCTGCCGCCGACAGCGGGATGTACTCGCATTCGTCTTCGTTATAGGCCGCGAAGAAGGCAGTGCGTATGTCCCCTTCGGAGGTGGCGCTGGATGAATTGTCGCGGTACCCGTCGTGAAAGCGACTGAAGTTGGGCAAGTTGGGAACGTCTTCCATCAGGCTACGCACTTTCGCCGCGAACGCCGCTTGCTCGGCTTCACCCCCTTCCTTGAGCCTGGCTTCGATCGACCCGGAAATTTCAAGCAGCACCTTGATCAGCGCCGCGACGTCGCTGCGCGTGTTGTTGATATTGCTTTGCAGCAGCACGCTGTTGCGCGAGGTCTTGTTCAGCTGGATGTTGTAGGTGGACGCCAACAGGTTCTTGAAGGCGGTGCCGTCGTACCCCGCCGTGCCGCACACCAGCGTCATGCGGGTGGGGTCCAGGCAGAATTCATCATTCTTCAGGGCTTGCACCGCCGTCAGCCAGTTCATCCCGGGCGCCAGGTAATCCGAGAATCCTGAAGGGCGGAACTCGTCCGGAATCATCTTGTTGGCGCCCAGCACGCTGAAGTACTTCGAGATGATCGGGTGCTTGGCGATTTCACGGCGAATGGCCAGCGCAACCTCGATGGCGCGCATGACCAGTTCGTATCCCTCAAGCTCCATCTGCCGGCGCGCGACATCCAGCGACGCGATGATCTGCGCATTGGGCGATGTGGACGCATGGATGAACACGGCTTCGTGAAACGCCGAAATGTGGTGTTCGTAATCTTCGTCGCGCACGGCCACGAGCGACCCCTGGCGCAGGCTGGACATGGATTTATGCACGGAATCGGTTTCGTACACCCGCACGCGCATGGTCTTGGGATTCGGCACCAACTGCCGGTCCAGCAAGCGCGCGTCCTTCGGGTCCAGATCTTCTCCCAGTTCCTGGGCCTGTTCCTCCCAGGCTTGCAGGGCAGCAGGGTCATCACGCCACTGTTCCAGTGCGGCCGCCGCGCCCATGGCGGTGCGCGGGCGCAGGAAGGGCGACCAACGCGCAAAGCCGAACCACGCTTCATCCCAAAGAAAGATCAGGTCTGGCTTGATGGCCAGGCATTCCATCATTACCTGGCGGGTGTTGTAGATGTGCCCGTCAAACGTGCAGTTGGTCAACGTCACCATGGCGACCTTGTCCAGCCTGCCTTCGGCCTTCAAGCCCAGCAGTGCCTGTTTGATGGTGCGTAGCGGCACGGCCCCGTACATCGAGTATTCGGTCATGGGATAGGCTTCCACGTACAGGGGCTGCGCCCCGGACAGCACCATTCCATAGTGATGTGACTTATGGCAGTTGCGGTCGACGATGACGATGTCGCCCGGTTTGGTCACCGCCTGGTAAACCATCTTGTTCGACGTCGACGTTCCGTTGGTCACGAAGAACACATGATCCGCACCCACCGCGCGCGCGAACTTCTCTTGGGCGGTCTTGATGTTGCCCGTGGGTTCCAGCATGCTGTCCAGCCCCCCCGTCGTGGCGGACGTCTCGGCCAGGAACAGGTTCAGGCCGTAGAACTCCCCAAAGTCCCGCACCCAGTTCGACTTGATGATGGACTTTCCGCGTGCAATCGGAAGCGCGTGGAAGGTGCTGATCGGCCTTAGTGCGTAGTGCTTCAGGTTGTCGAAGTATGGGGTTGTCTGGCGCTCGCGCACGCCTTCCAGAATGCTCAGGTGTACTTCGATGGGTTCCTCGGCCTCGTAGAACAGGCGGCGGATCGACGAGGCCGCGGGGTCGCCCGCCAGCTGTTCAACCTTGCGGTCCGTCAGCATGTAGATATCCAGCTCTGGCCTGATGTTGGCGATGATGCGCGCCAGCCTGACGCCTATCCCGGCCGGCGCCTGGGAGGTATCCAGGCGCCGGTAGACGTCCAGGAAATGCTTCAGCAGCGGCACATCGTGCGCCGACGACATGGAAATGCCGTCATAGATCACGACGGCCTCGATTTTTCCGTTCAATATCGTGGCCAGGATGGCGTCTTCAAAACTGCCCACCAGCACCGGTTCATACACCAGGCCGTCGTCGGCACGCCGCAAGTGACGCAGTTCGTGGCATATCGCCGCCGAGCGCGCCGCCGACATCGGCGACACCAGCAGCACTTCAAAGTACGGCGGCCGGGCGGCTTGCCCGCCCAAGCCGGGCAGCAGGTGCTCTTGCGCGTCAGAGGACGATTCATCCGTCGCCGTCCATTCACTGTCGTGGTAGCGATAGCTGCCCGACAGCAAGGCATTGCTCATGCGAAGAATCAGGCGCGCCGTGCCCATGGCGTCGTGGTCCGCCAGGCGTTCTTCCAGGGCGCGCAGCAGAGGCGTGCCCGGATACGCGAAGTAGCTTTCCATGGGCAGCAATTCGGCCAGCGCCTCTTGCACGGCGGCGGCTCCGGCGTGGCCTTTGCCGCCGCGCGCGTCGCCCGCCCAGGCTTGTGCCTTTGCATTCATATCGCGCCACCTGTCCAAACGCGCGGCGGAGTTTGAGAACAGGTGGTCCAAGTGCTGACTGTCATCCGCTTTGCTCGTCATGGCATTTCCTTTGGTGGCTTTCCCGCTCGCCTGCCGCGCGTGCGCGACAAGGCAGCGGGCGAGGTTGTCGGCTAAGAAAGAATGATGATGATCACCATGCCCCAGATCGTCAGCAGCGTGTTGCCGACCGCGTAGGTGACGGTGTAGCCCAGCCCGGGCACCTGGCTCTTGGCGGCGTCGCACACCATGCCCAATGCAGCCGTGGTGGTGCGCGAGCCCGCGCAAATCCCCAGGATCAAGGCGGGGTCAAAGCGGAAGACGTACTTGGCCAGCAACATGCCGCCGATCAACGGCACCGCCGTTGCAAAGATTCCCCACAGGAACAGGCTGATGCCAAGCTTTTGAAGTCCGGCCACGAAGCCGGGGCCGGCGGATATGCCCACCACCGCGATGAACACGTTCAAACCCACCGAATTCATGAACCACAAGGTGGGCTCGGGAATGCGTCCGAAGGTGGGATGAATCGCCCGGAACCAGCCGAACACAATGCCGGCGATCAGCGCGCCGCCCGCCGTGGACAGCGTGATGGGAATGCCGCTGACGTTGATCACAATGGCGCCGATCAGCGCGCCCAGGGTGATCGCCAGTGACATGAACGCGACGTCCGTCACGGTGGTCGGCCGGTCAACATAGCCCAGTTGCTTGGCGGTGGCATTGATGTCCTGCGTGCGGCCGACGACGGTAATGACGTCGCCCCGGAACAACTGCGTCTTGGGCAGCACGGGAATGGGTGTTTCGGTCGGGCCGCGCCGAATACGCTTCAGGAAAACGCCGCGCGCACCTGGCCACTTGGCCAGTTCTTCCAGCGGCTTGCCGTCCACTTTCTTGTTCGAGATGTAGATGTCCACGCCCTCGGTCTTGATGTCCAAGAGCTCTGCATCTTCGACTTCGCGGCCGCTGGGGCCAAGCCGCTCGATCAATTGATTGCGTTTGCCACCAATGGCGACAACGTCGCCCGCTTCAATCACCGTGGTCAGATCCACCTCGATGACGGCGCCGCCCCGGCGTATCCGTTCCACGAATGCGCGATAGCCCGTTTGCGTGCCGGCCTCGATCTCGCCAATGGTCTTGCCGATGAAGGGGCTTTCGGGGGCGACTGAATAGGCCCGCACCTCGAATTCGTACCACTGGGTTGCGTCAGCCGCGCCGCCGCCCGCGCCAAGCTTCTGTTCATAGGCTTTGCAGGCCGCCACCAGATCGATGCCCAGCAGCTTCGGGCCAATCTGCGCCAGTATGATCGCCGAGCCCACCGTGCCGAAGATGTAGGTCACGGCATACGCGATGGGCATGGCGTCCAGCAAGGCTTGCGTTTCCTCGGGGGTTTGTCCCAGGCGGTTGATCGCGTCTGTCGCCAAACCCATCGACGCCGAAATGGTCTGCGAGCCGGCGAATAGCCCCGCGGCCGAACCCAGGTCATAGCCCGCAAGGATCGCCGCGATCGCGGCTGCCCCAAGCGATAGCAGCGCCATCAACACGGCAAAGATCGCTTGAGGCAAGCCGTCCTTGGCAATGCCCCGCACGAACTGGGGACCGACGCCGTATCCCACCGCAAACAGGAACATCAGGAAAAAGACCGACTTCACATTGGGTGAAATCTTCACGCCCAGAATGCCGATACCAATCGCCACCAGCAGGGTAGCGGTGACGGCGCCAAGGCTGAAGCCCTTGAAGCTCTTGCCCCCGATCCAGTAGCCGATCCCCAGCGCCAGGAAAATGGCGATCTCTGGATAGGCTTTCAAGGTTGCAACAAACCAGGTCATGTCCTTCTCCTTTGTGGATACCCGTAATCGGCGACGAAGAAGCATGCAAAGTCAGCGGTACGTCCATGACAGAGTCGTCTTGTGGACACTATGAATCACGTCGGCATGGCATTTCGCATGGACTCAACATCGTTGTTGATCCTCGTCAACTATTTGCTTCGCCAGACCGCATGGCTTGCGCAACGTCGCGGCCGGACTCAATAAAATGCAGATATGCCGTCAGGGATAGGCACGCGAAACCTGGGAGCAAGATGCCATGACCACAATGAAGACAATCCCGCCCAGTGAGTACGTCAAGCTTGTAAACAGCTTGAATGGGAAGGCGAACCCGGGCTGTAACGGGCAGTTGGTTACCTACACGGTCAGCGGGCTGAACCTGGACCAGCGCACGCACCTCAACGTTCCTCGCGACGCATGGTCTGCGTCGGCCGCTTCAATTTTTGAACTGCGGCGCAGGGGAATATTCTGTTTTCCTATCCTTGCGCCGCTTGAGGAACCCCGCCGGTCTCGGCCGTATCGCCGCACCGCACTGACTAGAACTTCTGTGGAACTTGCCTGATGGTGTGGGTGGGTTCGCGGTAGCCTTGCGGCTTTTGCCGCTTGGGCAACGTCACTTTTGTCCTGGGCAGCGCCTTGTACGGAATGCTCTGCAGGATATGGCTGATGATATTCAGCCGCACCCGCTTCTTGTTATTGGAATCGGCAATAAACCAGGGCGCCAAGCCTGTATCCGTGGCCGCGAACATGTCGTCGCGCGCGCGCGAATAGTCATACCAATGGCTGTACGAATCCAGATCCAGTTTGGATAGCTTCCAGATCTTGCGCTCGTCGTGGATGCGCGCTTGAAGGCGGCGCGTTTGTTCTTCTTCGCTGACTTCCAGCCAGTACTTGAGCAGGATGATTCCAGATTCCGTGAGGGCGCGCTCCACCAGCGGCACCGCCTTCAAGAAGCCCTTGGCCTCTTCCTTGGTACAAAAACCCAGCACCCGTTCCACCCCGGCGCGGTTGTACCAGCTACGGTCAAAAATCACGATCTCGCCGGCGGCGGGCAAGAGGGGAAGGTACCGTTGCATATACATCTGGGTCTTCTCGCGATCCGTGGGTGCGGGCAGCGCGATGACACGGAAGACGCGCGGGCTGACGCGGGCTGTAATGGCCTTGATCGTGCCCCCTTTGCCAGCGCCATCGCGTCCTTCAAAAATAATGCACACCTTGGCGCCCGTGTGGACGACCCATTGCTGGAGCTTGACCAGTTCGATGTGCAGCCGCGCCAATTCCTCTTCGTATCGCTTGCCCGATAACGCGGGCTGCTCTGGCGCGCCGTTTTCCTCCGCATCCTGCTTTTTTTCCGTGCTCTTTTTAGCCGTGTTCTTTTCAGCCATCTTCTTCTTAGCCATGATTTCACTCCTCAACCCGTTGTGCGAGTCCAATGGGAAGCATCAATGTGACCAGTGCAGGCGTCCGGCGTTGATTGTGAACGCAGTTAAAGCCCTACGTCCATGATGATTCCGGCGAAAAGCTGTAAGGAACGAAATCGGGCGTGCCCGGCGTTATTGCTGACGCAGCCGGTGGCGTGTCTGGGACGGCGTTTCCAGGAACAATCTGCGGTAGTGGGCCGCCGCATACGTTGAATACGCATACCCATGCTGAAGAAAACAATCCGCCACTGTCATTCGCGGGTCGCGGTTTTTGGCAAGATCCAAATAAACGTCGTGCAGCTTGCGCAGGCAAAGATAATGCCCCGGTCCCATGCCGAAACACGCCAGGAAAAAGTCTCGCAAGCTGCGCTCGCTGATCCTCATGGCTTTGCACAGGTCGTTGACATGCGCGGTGGCGTTTTGCTCGCGAAAAACCTTCAAGGCGGACTCGCACAGCTTGGACATTGATATCGAAGGGCGTCCCCGGCACCTTTGAACCGGGGTGCGGGAAGCGATCAGATCAAACAAGCGCTGCTCGATCAGACGACGGCCGATTTCCGGCGGACATGACGGCGCCAATGACGTGATGGCGGCATCACGCAATGCCGCGACCTGCAGGTAGTCTGTACGCACCATGCTTTCTGCGTCCGCCCAGCGCCGCAGCGTCTGCGCCATCAAACTGCTGCCCGCGAATAAGTCCGAACCGAGGGGCAAGGCAATCATGATCCACTCATTCGAACCCGCGGCCCGAAAGGCATAGCCTCTGGACGGCGCCAGGATGCCGACGGAATCCTGAGAAAACGGCAGCCCGTTCAACCACGTCGGGTTTGAAGGCGGTTGCGACAACAGCAGTGTCAGGTGCGTGGGGCGGCCCGTGGCTTCGCATAAGCTTGGCGCCGTTGCGACGCCACGTTGAACGTCGATGCCATTCACATCAAGATGGCCGATTCGCCATTCATTACCGCCAGGCCCCAGCAGGAATATGCGGGTGTGCGCTGCCAGAATCGCTTGCGCATACGAATCAAACGACTCGAAATGATGAAGATTCATACCTTCCTCCGGGCGCCGGGACTGTCGGTATTTTGCCGAAATTAGCATGGACTTTGCGAGCAGTCAGTGGCAACAATGCAATTCAAGTTCTCGCGAATCGCGTTATCGAGAAAAAGGGGCGCTATATGTTTCTTGCCAAGTTGCGGTCAAGACTCGTCGTAGCCGTAACCATCGCGACCGCACTCATTCCCATTACGGCGCATGCCGTGTCCGGACACCTGGAAGACACCATTGCCGATGTGCTCGTTTGGTTCGTGCTCGTTCTGGTGCCAATACTGGCCATCTGGATATTCTGGAAGCTCCATGTCCTGCCCGAAGTCATTGCCGAAAAACGGCATCACCCTCAAGCCGATGCAATCAAGGCGCTCTGCCTGATGTCCCTGGTATTTGGGGGCATGCTGTGGCCCTTTGCCTGGCTGTGGGCGTATACAAAGCCGGTCGGCTACCGGCTGGCTTACGGCCGAGACAAGCACGATCACTATTACCAGGAAATAAGCGCCAACGAAGGCGAGACGGCACGCGAAAACAAGACAGAAAGCCACACCAGTCCTGAACAGGAACCACGACAGGAACCACGGCCCGGTCCCAAAACAGTTAGTTGACGAGGGGGTGCAATGCTTGAGCTCATTGCGGTCGTGTATGGGCTGGTGGTTTGGCTTGTATTCATCAAGCTGAAGCTGCTCCCGTGGAATATCCAATCGCAGGTTGGCGTGGTCGCCGTGGGCGCGGCCGGATTGGTGGCGCTGGTGCTGACGATCAATGTCGTCACGCCTTCATCGTCAGAGGCGCGGGTGGTCAACTATGTGGTCGAGATCGTCCCCAGGGTGACCGGGCGCGTGGTGGAAATTCCCGTGGAAGGCAATCGGCTGATCAAGAAAGGCGACGTACTGCTGCGCCTGGACGCCGAGCCTTACGAACTGAAAGTCAGGCAGCTCGAAGCCAAGCTTATCGATGCGCAAACGTCCCAGCAGTCGCTGGATCGCGACTTGGCGGCGGCGCAATCGATGACGGCAGCCGCCCTGGCGCAAGTGGAATTGACCCGTATGCGCTTGCGCCAAAGCACCGCCTTGGCGGCGCGCGGGGCGGGCAGCCAATACGATGTGCAGAGTTTTCAAAGTGAATTGAAGGTACGAATTGCCAACTGGGAAGCGGCGCGCGAAGCGGAACAAAAGGTCCGGCTGAACGTATCCGCCGTGGTGGACGGCGACCAAGTGGCAGTGGCGCAGGTCAAAGCCGAGCTGGATACCGCCAAATGGGAACTGGCGCAGACCACGCTCTATGCGCCCGCGGACGGGTACGTCATCAACTTGCAGGCGCGGGTGGGCTCTTACGCCGCGGCGTTACCGCTACGCCCCATCATGTCGTTCGTCGAGACGACGCAGCAGGTGATCGCCTTCTTCGATCAGAATCAGCTTACGAAGGTCAAGCCTGGCAATGAGGTCGAGGTGTCGCTACGTACCGTCCCCGGCCACGTCTTCAAAGGCAAGGTGGATTCAATCGTCTGGGCAACGTCCCAGGGCCAAATCCAGGCATCCGGCGTGTTGCCCGGCACGACCGCCGAGGGCGCCCACGCCGCCGCACCCATGCAGTTCGCCGTGCGCATCGACCTTGAAGCGCCGCAAGACACGGCGCTGGCCATGGGTGCCCGAGGCCGCGCCGCCATCTACACAGACAGCCTGGGGATGCTGCATATGGTGCGCAAGGTGATCGTCCGCGTCTCCGCCAAGCTCGACTATCTGGTCCTTAAGCTTCATTGACGGGGGCCTCCATGCCAGCGCGCCGCCCGATCGCCCCACGCATGCTTGCAACGGTGTGCTGCGCCATGGCCTTCATGGCGGGCTGCGCCAACCTGGACCGCCCAGAGGACACCGCCTTGTACGAGCAAGCGATGTCCGGCACGCATGTGCCCGACCAATGGACGGCCAGCACAGCGGCCGCCGCGTTCTCGCCGCAATGGGCCGGCTTTGCGGATGGCGGCACGCTGACCGCCCTGATCAATGAAGCGCTGGCCAACAACATTGATCTGCGGGTGGCGGCCAGCAGGATGCAACAGGCGGCGCACCAGGCCAGGTTGGCGGGCGCCGACCTTTTGCCCACCGTCGGCATCGGCGCGCGCGCGGCCACGGACCCGACGCCGGGCAGCGCGTTTTCGGCCAATGGCTACGCCATCCTGCTGAACTGGGAAATCGACTTGTGGGGCAGGGCGCGGGCTCAGAAACTGTCTGGCGAAGCCGGATACCGTTCCGCCGAAGCGGACTACGCCTATGCCCGCCAGTCCATCGGCGCCTTGACCGCCCGCAGCTGGCTTGCGGCCCTGGAGGCAAGCGGCCAACTGTCGCTGGCGCAGCAAATTGAAGGCGCCACCGACGAGCAGCTCAAGCTGGTGCAGTACCGTCGCCGCATCGGCAAAGTCAGCGACATGGACGTGGCGTATTGGTCGGAACAGGTAGCCGCGGCCGCTGACGTGGTGGCCCAGCGAGAACAGGCGCGTGCCCAGGCCTTGCGGGCATTGGAGCTGATACTGGGACGCTATCCCGCCGGCGCCTTGCAAGCCAACGAGACCATTCCCGATGCGCCGGCGCTGCTGCCCCCGGTCTGCCTTTGGACCTGTTGGACCGCAGGCCCGACCTGGTCGCCGCGCGCGAACGCCTGGTGTCGGCGTACTTTGGCGCAGAGGAAGCAAAGGCCGCGCGCTTGCCGGCCATTTCGATATTCGCTGGTGCGGGGCGCTTCACGAAAGACTATTCCGGCCTGGCCACCAGCATGCAAAGCTGGGTGTTCCCGGTGGGCGCGTCGCTGGCCTGGCCGCTGTTCGACGGGGGGGCCCGCCAGATCACGTTGGAACTGCGCACCGAACAGCAACGCGAAGCCTTGGCGCTATACGCCCGCGCGATCCTGACGGCAATGGGGGAAGTGGAAAACGGCCTGACAGGCGAACAGCAATTGGCGCTGCGCGAACGATCAATACAGCGTCAGTTTTCCGAAAGCCTCCGTGCGTTGGAGTTGGCGCGGGTGCAACGGCAAATCGGCCAATTCGATGATTTTGATGTGTTGCAGCGCAAGCGCGATCTGTTGCGCGTGCAGAGCGACTTGATGCACATCCGCGCGCAACGCTTGGTTCAGCGCGTGAATCTGCATCTTGCATTGGGCGGGCATTTTGTTGCGGAGCCTTCGCCGGAATAGAGCGCCAGCGGAAGCGGGTACGGGACATTCCAGAAGGTCAAATCGCCGAGCAGGCCGAGGAAGTGCGCGGCGTGTTCCTGCGCCATATTTGTTGCGCTGGGCTTTGGCATCTTCATCGGCGCGGTGGTGGGGATATCGCTGGTGTTCCCCATTGGCAGCATGCATATCGCCCTGGGCAGCAGTGTCAGCACATTGATCCTGGGCTTGTTGGTGGGTTGGCGGAACTCGGCCAAGCCGTTGTTTGGCCGCATATCGCATGGCGCGCTTGAGTTCATGAAGTCGATCGGGGCTGGCGGGTATCGTGGTGACGATGGTTCCTTTGTTCGTCGGTTTGCTGGTGGGGCGATATCTGCTGCATCTTGAACCGCTGCTCTTGCTGGGCGCCCTGGCCGGGGCGCAGACCATGATGGCGGGTCTTGCCGCGGTACAGGAGAAATCCGAGAGCCCCATTGCCGTCATCGGCTATTCTGGCACCGTCGCGTTCGGGCATATCCTGATTACGACATGGGGAACGGTAATCGTCTGGCTGATGTACTGACGGCGAACCACTTCCCTTTGGATTTCAACGCTGTCACCGCATTTCATATGCATCCCCAGTTGCTACCGCCAAGGTGTTTCATGCCTTATCCGCCGCCCACGGCCGCGCCCGTCGACCATCCACCCCGGCACTGGCTGCGCTGGCTGCCGGGGGTGGCGGTACTAAGGTCGTATCAGGCAGGTTGGCTGCCCCGCGACCTGGCCGCCGGCCTGGCGTTGGCGGCGATGCTGGTGCCCGTGGGCATTGCCTATGCCGAGGCGTCGGGCGTGCCCGGCGTCTACGGCTTATACGCCACCATCGTGCCGCTGTTGGCCTATGCAATATTCGGCCCCAGCCGAATCCTGGTGCTGGGGCCGGACTCGGCGCTTGCCGCGCCGATCCTGGCGGTGGTGCTCAGCGTGTCCGTGGGCGACCCCATGCGCGCCGTGGCCGTGGCCAGCCTGATGGCCATCGTCGCCGGTTTGTTCTGCATCGTGCTGGGCCTGCTGCGGCTGGGGTTCATCACCGAGCTGCTGTCCAAGCCCATCCGCTATGGCTACATGAACGGCATTGCATTGACGGTGCTGGCAAGCCAGTTGCCCAAGATATTCGCGATTCCGATTGACGGCGGTGGCCCGTTGCAGGAACTGTGGCTGTTGACGCGGGCGGTTATCGATGGCCACACCAACTGGTACGCCTTTGCGGTGGGCGCGGCGACCCTGGCGGTGATCTTGCTGCTAAAGCGCTTTGACCGCGTGCCCGGCATTCTGATTGCGGTGATTCTGGCAACCTTGGCGGTCAGCCTGTTTCGGCTGGATGCACGGGGTGTCAACGTACTGGGCGAGATCCCGCAAGGGCTGCCAACATTCACGTTGCCGTGGCTGAGCAACGCGGACTGGGTCACGATCGTGCTTGGCGGCTGCGCCGTGGCGATGATTGCGTTTGCGGATACCAGCGTGCTGTCGCGCACCTATGCCGCGCGCACGCACACGCGCGTGGATCCGAATCAGGAAATGGTGGGGTTGGGCATGGCCAACCTGGCGGCGGGATTCTTCCAGGGCTTTCCCATCAGCAGCAGCGCATCGCGCACGCCCGTGGCCGAAGCGGCGGGCGCGCGCACCCAGCTTACCGGCGTCGTGGGAGCGGTTGCCGTGGCCGTGCTGCTCTTGCTGGCGCCGAACCTGCTGCGCTATTTACCCAGCAGCGCGCTGGCCGCCGTCGTCATCGCCGCCGCCATCGGCCTGTTCGAATTCAAGGACCTGCGCCGCATCTATCGCATCCAGCAATGGGAGTTCTGGCTATCCATGCTGTGCTTTGCCGCCGTGGCTGCGTTCGGCGCCATTCCCGGCATCGGGCTGGCCGTGGTCATCGCCGTCATCGAATTCCTGTGGGACGGCTGGCGCCCGCATTATGCGGTGCTTGGCCAGGTGCCGAACCTGCGCGGCTACCACGACCTGAAGCGCTACCCTCACGCCGCCCTGATAGACGGGCTGGTGCTGTTCCGCTGGGACGCGCCCCTGTTCTTCGCCAACGCCGAGCTGTTTCAGCAACGGCTGATGCAAGCCGTCGAGGCGTCGCCCACGCCGGTGCGGCGCGTGGTGGTGGCCGCCGAACCCGTCACCAGCGTTGACGTGACGTCGGCCGACATGCTGCGCGAGCTTAGCCAGCTTCTGGCCAAGCAGGGCGCCGCACTGCATTTTGCCGAGATGAAGGACCCGGTCCGCGACAAGCTCAAGCGCTTTGAACTGTCGGAGGTTTTCAGTGACACGCACTTTCATCCCACGGTGGAGAGTGCGGTGGAGGATTATCTGGGCCGGTGAATGACACGGCCCAGCGTCTGGCTCACGCCTACGCCAATGCTGCAACCGTGACGTCCAGCAGGGCACGCAGCCTTGCAACTCGGCGTAGGTCACGGTGATAGCCAAGCCATACATCGCGGCCCGGCGGCGCTTCGCCCAAGTCAATGCGCCGTATGCCCGGCGTGGCATCGCCAAGCGGACACGGCAGAACCGCGAAGCCGGAACCTTCGGCGCACATGCGTGCCTGCACGCCACGGTTGTTGCTACCGAACACGATCCTGGCTTTGGGCAGCATTCGCTTGACCCAATCAACGTCGGGCAGTGCACCGAAGGCGCGGTCCATGCTGATCAGTGTGTAGCCGTCGCCGTCGCCGCGTGATGGCGACACCAGATCGGCGTGCCCATACAAGGCGTAGTCGATGTGCATCAGCTTGCGCTGGATCACGTCGGGTTCGTCGAACGGTGTAATGCGAAACAAAAGATCGGCTTCGTGCCGCGCCAGGTTGTAAAGGCGTGAATCCGTAAGCAGCTCTAACGAGACGCCAGGGTGCTTCGCCAGAAAGCGCGCGAACACGGGCGTCAGTACGTGGATGCCAAACCAGTCCGATGAAGAGACCCGCAGCAGACCGCTCAGCTGGGATTCCTTTCCGGCCAGTACGCGGGTGAAACCCAGCGCCTCTTCTTCCATTCGCTCGGCATAGGCCAGCACGGCCGCGCCGTCATCGGTCAAGACAAAACCATCGCTGGTGCGCTGAAACAGCGTGTGCCCAAGCGCTTCCTCAAGCGCACGCAACCTGCGCCCCATGGTCGGTTGGGTCTGGCCCACGAGCTTCGCCGCGCCGCCCAGCGTGCCGCAGCGGGCAATCGCCAGAAAGACCCGGACATCGCTCCATTCCAGATGCATGTCATTCATTTTCGTTTGATTGCTGTGCAAAAACGTTGATTTACATGCGTTATAGCATGATCAATGATGCAGGCACGGACCTGTTCATTCGACGGGCCAGACACCAGAAAGGAGTTGATCATGACCATGCAGGCGCTTGTTATCAACCGCTACAACGGTCCGCTTGAATTGACCGAAATCCCCATGCCGCAGCCGGGCCAGGGCCAGGTGCGCGTACGCATCGCCGCAGGCGGCCTTAACCCGCTGGACACCAAGATTCGGGCCGGCAGCGCCGCGCACGCGAAGCATCCGCTGCCCCTGGTGCTGGGCATCGATATGGCCGGCGTGGTCGATGCAGTCGGGGCCGGCGTAGCCGCGTTCCACGTCGGCGACGAGGTCTATGGCATGACGGGTGGTGTCGGTGGCATCCAGGGGTCGCTGGCCCAGTATGCGGTGGTGGATGCCGACTTGCTGGCCATCAAGCCGGTGAACCTTTCGATGCGCGAAGCGGCGGCGTTGCCCCTTGCGTTTATCACGTCTTATTCGGGCATCGTCGACCGCGCGCGCCTGCAAGCTGGCCAGACCGTGCTGGTGCAAGGCGGCGCGGGTGGTGTCGGCCATGTGTCGGTGCAACTGGCGCGCGCCTTGGGCGCCCAGGTTTTTGCCACGGCTGCCTTGCGTGACCATGATCTGGTTGCGCGCCTGGGCGCAACGCCCATCGACTACCAAGCGCAGTCGGTGGAGACGTATGTGGCTTCGTTGACGCAGGGCGCGGGCTTTGACCTGGTTGTTGACACCGTTGGCGGCCCATCGCTGGATGCCGCGTTTGCCGCGGTCAAACACTTTGGGCATGTCGTCAGCGCGTTGGGATGGGGCACGCATGCGTTGGCGCCGCTGTCGTTTCGCGAGGCCACGTACTCGGGAATATTCACGCTTTATCCGCTTCTTACCGGCCAGCACCGCGCCCATCACGGCGCCATGCTGCGCGAGGCCACGCGGCTGGTGGAAGCCGGCAAGCTCAGGCCGAATCTTGATCCCCGCCGGTTCGACCTGCGATCAGCAGAAGCGGGGTACGACGCAATCACCCGCGCAAGCGCCTACGGAAAAATCGTGGTGGATGTGGCGTGACTTAAACGACCGGCCCCACATTGATGAACTTGGGAGCGGGATCGCGCGCTGCATCTGCTCGTCACTGAGACCTTGCGCGTCAAGAATGACCGCCTGATGCGCACGGACTGTCGTTGTGGTTTTTTGACAAGCCTGACACCGATTCGTCGACTGAAAAGTGCGTTTCGTCGAAACGTCAAAACGCGCCTCTGCCTGCGTGATAAAAACCACGGCATCAGAATGAATCAGAAAACTAATGCGGCCTGTTGTCACGGGCTTGCTGCGAGGGGTTGAAGATGAAGAAGGCGACCGCAACGCGAACTTTGCGCGCAAGGGCCGCTTTGCGCCCTGGGTTTGAACCGCGTCGATCCCTGCCGCGTCCGGCGAACTGGCTGGAGCTGCTTTCAGTTACGGCGGTTGGCCTGATCATGTCGCAGCCTGCCGCCGCGGCCTTGAGTTGCCCCGCGGTCAATACCAATCCCTCCACTTCCACCACCTGCACCATTTCGTCCAGCCAGGGTGGGGCAGGGGCGCAGGTGAACGTCACCAATACCGCCAACGCCGGCACCGGCGACAACATCGGCGACTACGGTGGCAACTACACGGTGATCAACAACGGCGCAGTGCTGCAGCCCAGCACCCCACAGGGCGGCATCTTCGTTCGGCTAACAGGCGGCATGGGGTCCAGCGACACCAGTAATAACGCCACGAACGGCGGTAACGGCGGCACCATCACCATCAACAACAATGGCGGGAACATCACGGTGCAGAACGCACCGACCGCCAGCGGGCAAGGCAGCGGACCCGGCATCTGGGCGGATTCAGGATCGCAGTTCGGCATCTATGGCGCCTCGGTCGGTGGCATTGGCGCCAACGCCAGCGATACGGTGATTGGCGGGGGCAACGGCGGTCGGGGCGGCGACGGTTCAGCCGTCACGATCACGAATAGCGGCAACATCAGCGTGTCGAACCTGCCGTATGGCGGCGTGGGTATCTACGGCGCCAGCATCGGTGTCGTGGGCGGGAACCAGGACAGTGCGGCGACGGGCGATCAGAACGGCGGCAATGGCGGGGGTAGCAATGTCGTCAATATCAACAACAGCGCGACCGTTTCGGTCACCGGCACCGCCGGGCGCTATGCCTGGGGCATCGGCGCCGAATCCATCGCTGGCGACGGGGGGCATGACAACGGCAGCGGCTCCAGCGCCGGGGCGACCAACTACTCGAATCCCACCATCATCACCAACACCGGCAACGTATCGGTGAACGTCAACGGGTCGGCCCTGGGCAGCGTACGCGGCCTGTATATCCTGAGCCAGGGCGGCAACGGCATGACGTCCGAGGACGGCAGCGATAACGGCGGCACCGGTGGCCAATTCGGCGCGATGAGCGTCGTCAACAGCGGCCAGGTCTCCGTGGCCAGCACGTCGACGGTAGCGCCCACCAGCCTGACGAATGCGTCTGGCGGCATTGTCGTCATCGGGCTGGGGGGCAATGGCGGCATGGGCCCGCAGACGATCACCAACACCAGCGGCGAGATCGGCGGATACGGCGGCGGCAACGGCAACACCACGACCGCCGTCACGCTGAACAGCGGGTCGTCGGTCACGACTTCCGGCGGTTACCTGCCTGGCGTCAATGTGATCACGCTGGGCGGTAATGGCGGCGCGGGCCGCGAGGACAGCAACGGCGCGGCCGGTGGCAACGGCGGCACCATCAACATCACCATGAACGGCAACGCCAGCATTCAGACCAACGGCGTGCAGTCGCACGGCATTTCGGCGATCAGCCAGGGCGGCGCGGGCGGCGGGGTCGAGACCAGCAGCGGCATCATCGACTTCACGCCCGAGAACGCCGGCAGCGGTGGCGCGGGCGAGGCAGTCACCGTAACCACCACCGGCGGCTCCATCCAGACCCGGAACGATGACTCCATCGGCATTCTTGGCCAGTCCCTGGGCGGCGTCGGTGGTGTCACCACGGGCAACTTCGAACTGTTCGGCAACGCTGGCGCGGATGCGGGTATTGGCGGGGCCAGCGGCTCGGTCACGATCAATAGCCAATCGTCGATCTCGACCACCGGCCAGTCATCCCACGGCATTTCGGCGCAGGCCATTGGCGGCGGCGGCGGAACAGCGGGTGTCAGCAGCGGCATCATCGCGTTGGGCGGCGCGGGCGGCACGGCGGTGTCTGGCGGCACGGTCAATATCAGCCAGTCCGGCGGGCTGAGCACCAGCGGGACGGGGTCAATCGGGATGTTGGGCCAGTCCATCGGCGGCGGTGGCGGGGACGGCGGCGCGGCAAGCGGCGTGGCCGTCATTGGTGGCCAGGGCGGAGGCGGCGGCAACGGTGGCTCGTCCACCGTCGGCATGAACGGCTACACATTGAATACCAGCGGCGACCATGCCTACGGCATCGTGTCGCAGTCCATCGGTGGCGGCGGCGGTACCGGCGGCGCGGCGTCTTCCTACGACGCCGGCGTGGGGTTTGCCATCGCCGTCGCGGTGGGTGGCACCGGCGGCAGCGGTGGCGCGGGCGGTACCGCGGTGGGCAATGTTTCCAACGCAAGCCTGACGACAGGGTCGTCGGGCACCACCAATGGCGACGCGCATGGCGTGGTCGTGCAATCCATCGGTGGCGGTGGCGGAGCCGGCGGCGCGTCGGTGGCGAAGGCCCTGGCGATTGCCGTGCCGGACGAGGACGCGTCCTTTGGGGTTGCGGTGACGTTTGCAATGGGCGGTTCCGGCGCAACGGGCGGTGGCGGTGGCTCGGCGTCGTCGGCCATCAACAACTCGATTCTGACCACCTACGGCGCCAACTCGCAGGGCGTGCTGGTGCAATCCATCGGCGGCGGCGGCGGCCTGGGCGGCAGCGCCTCGGCGCTGTCCACGGTGGTTGGCACGGGCGACTCCGTGGGCGGCACCGTTCAGTCGTCGGTGGGCGGCAGCGGCGGGCCGGGCAGCTACGGTGGTACTGCCATGCTTAGCCTGGCGGGCAGCACCATCACCACCTGGGGAGACTCCGCGAACGCCCTGGTGCTGCAAAGCATCGGCGGCGGCGGCGGGTCGGGCGGCGTGGGCTCTGCCACCGGGCGTAGTCCTAACGTGGACGCCAACGTTTCCATCACGGCGAACGTGGGCGGCATCGGCGGGGCTGGCGGGCAGGGTGGCATCGCGTCGCTTACCGTCGACCCCTCCAGCACGGTCGTCACCCACGGCGACGGCGCGCGCGCGGTGCTGGTTCAGTCCATCGGCGGCGGCGGCGGTGCGTCGCAAGGCGGCCAGGTCGGGCTTGCCGTCAATAGTGAAAGCGAAGACGGCACCACCGATGTCCGGGGCACTGTGTCGGTCGGCCGCGGCGGTACCGGCGGCGGCTTCGGCGGCACCATTATTCTGAACAGCGACGGCAACATCACCACCCATGGCGCGGATGCAGACGGCTTGCTGGTGCAGACCATTGGCGGCTCGGGCGGCCTGGGCGGGGCGGTGGGTGGCACCAGCGAGAACAACGCATCGGGGTCGCTGGGCGATTCCGGCACCACGTACCAGTTCAACGTTTCGGTGGGCGGCAACGGTGGCGCTGGCGGCAACGGCGGCGCGATAGGCACGACTTCCTCGCCCGCCAGCCTTGGCGCTTCCACAAATACCTTCGGCGACTACGCGGACGCGGCGGTACTGCAATCCATTGGCGGTGGCGGTGGCGCGGGCGGCGCATCGACCGCGTCATCCAGCATTTCTACATCCAACGTGTCGATTTCGGTGGGCGGTTCCGGCGGCTCCGGCGGCGCGGGCAACGGTATCAATGCCTTCCTGAATGGCAACGGCACCAACAGCTTCAACACGTCTGGTTATGGCGCCATGGGCATCGTCATGCAGTCCATCGGCGGCGGCGGCGGAATGGGCGCCACCGGATCGCCGCTGGCCAAGGGCTCGCTGCGTGTTGGGGCCACGGGTGGCAGCGGCGGAGCGGGCGGCAACGTCACGGTAACCGGCGGCAGCTATGCCTCCATCCAGACCAACGGCGATAGCGCCCACGGGCTGGTGTTGCAATCCATTGGCGGTGGCGGCGGTATTGCAATGGCCGGCAGCACGGCATCCGCCTCGAAGCCCGGCAGCCAGCAATTCAACCTGCACGCGGGCAGCGCCGGCGTTGGCGGCACGGGTGGGGCCATCAATGTGGCCACCGGCCTGAACCTGAACACCTATGGCGATCGGGCCATCGGCGTGATCGCGCAATCAATCGGTGGCGGCGGGGGCATCGTTACCTCCGGCACGGCAACCGGCGTAGGCACCACGGTTTTGGGCGGGGGCAATTCCAATGGCGGCTCGGTAAGCCTGAACCTGCAATACACCCTGAACACGCATGGCGCGGGTGCGCACGGCATTGTGGCGCAGTCCATCGCCGACGGCGGCGGCATCCTGGGCGACACGACAAAGCTGATCACCACGAACTCGGCCGGCTTTCTGCCTAGCACGTTCAACTCCAGCAGCGCCGGCAGCGTATCGGTTTCCTTTAACGGAAACCTGTCGACCGTGGGCGCCAATTCCTACGGCATCATCGCGCAGTCCTTCGGCGGTGGCGGCGGCCTGGCCGGCGGCCCGCAAGGCGGCTTTGCGGGATCGGTAAGCAGCAGCGCGGGCAATGCCAGCAGCGTCACCGTCAACCAAAGCGGAACGCTTAGCGCAACGGGTTCGGATTCCACGGGCATCATGGCGCAAAGCCAGGGCGGACAAAGCGAACAGAGCGTAACGGTCAACATCAACGGCAGTGTGGTGGGCGGCACCAACAGCGGCAAGGGCGTGTGGATACTGGACGGCCACAACAACGTGGTCAACGTCAATGCAGGCGGATCGCTTGCCGCGTTGTCGAACACGGCGTTGACGTTCAATGGCGATTCCACCACGGCGGCGGGTTCCTTTCTTACCCTGAACACCTACGGCACCGTCACCGGCAACGTCTATTGCGGCAACAGCGATTCCACCAGCGCGTGCAATTTCTACGTGCTGCCAGGCGGCGTTGCCAACGCGGCCGTTGCGTACCAGGCCAACGTCATCAACTCGGGGCTGATCGTGATTGGCTCGCCAGGCCAATTCCAGACCCTGACCGTAAGCGGCAATTTCCGGCAGGCCGATAGCGGCGTACTGCGCGCCGACGTGGATTTCGACCAGATGCGTGCCTCGCGAATGGTGGTGCAAGGCAATGGCGATCTGAACGGCAAGATCGACGTGCTTGCCGCCGCGCTGCTGCCCGACCGCGAGCTGACGGTGCTGACGGTGCAGGGCAGTTCCCAAGGCAGCGTGGACGCCATGGACAGCCCCGTCTTCGACTACGCCACGCGCCAGGTCGGCCAGGACACG
This sequence comes from Achromobacter spanius, assembly GCF_003994415.1. Classification (NCBI taxonomy): domain Bacteria; kingdom Pseudomonadati; phylum Pseudomonadota; class Betaproteobacteria; order Burkholderiales; family Alcaligenaceae; genus Achromobacter; species Achromobacter spanius. Next base: position 2,917,049 of record NZ_CP034689.1, read on the forward strand.
CGCATCCGTGTGTCGGCCGCCGACTTCAATGCGCCGGCCATGCAACTGAAGTCAAACCAAGTGCAGGTGGCGGGTCACCTTCAACGCATCTGGGACGCTGGCGGCAACTCGGCCCTGGCGCCGCTGTTCGGCCAGTTGGACCAGGCTTCGCGCGCGGGGGCGGGCGCCTATCAAGACAGCGTGGCCAGCCTGTCGCCAGGCGTCACGGCCGCGCCCGCCGTGCAGTCGGCCGCAAACCTTGGGCAATTCACCGGCGGGATGATGTCGTGCCCCACGTTCACCGGCGTCGACGCTTTTACCGGCGAGCAGAATTGCTTCTGGGGCCAGGTCACGGGCCGCTCTACTGACCAGGACGGCAGCAAGGGCACGACGGGTTTCAGCTACGACACGGTGACCTACCAGTTTGGCGGCCAACGTGAAGTCAGCCCGGGCTGGTTCGTGGGCGGCTCGGCTGCCTATGAAAACAGCAAGGTGCGCGCCACCAACGGCAACGTGCGCGGCGATGGCGACAGCGGCTATGTTGGCACGGTGGTCAAGCGCGAGGAAGGGCAGTGGGTGTTCTCGGCGGCAGTGGGCGGCGGCTACGGCGGCTATCGCATGGATCGCAACATCGACATTGCGGGATACCAAGACACCCTGACCAGCCATCCCGACGTCTACGGCTTCAACGCGCGCCTGCGCGCCGCCCGCACCTTCGCTTACGACAACATGTATGTGAAGCCCTACCTGGATGTCGACGCCAGCTATACCCGCATGCCGGGATACCAGGAGTCGGGATCAAACCCGCTGGCCTTGTCGGTGGACGGCAACGACCAGTTCATCATGGGCCTGTCACCCATGATCGAATTCGGCGGACGCGCAGAGCTGCCCGACGGCGCGGTACTGCGGCCGTTCCTGTACGCGGGTGTGTCGTTCCTGTCGAAGAATGATTGGACGTCCAGCGCACGCCTGCGCGGCGCGCCTGCCGGGACGGGGTCGTTTGATACGACGCTGCCTATTGATGATGTCGTGGGGAAAGTGGGGGCGGGCTTGCATGTGATGCGAGCAGGAGGCGTGGATTTTCGGTTGCAGTATGACGGGCAGTTTTCTGAGCACGTGCGCAGCCATAGCGGGACGTTGAAGGTGATGGTGCCGTTTTGAGGGTGGGCGGCTTCAATTTGCCGGCTGCTTACACCGGCATCTAAGGGGCCAATGCCGTGTCCGACGACCCAGCCCCCAACGCCTTGTACAAGGCAATGCCTCCTTGCAATTGCCCCAACTGGCTGATGGCCAACGCATCGCGTGCCTGGTTCAGGCTGCGCTGCGCTACCAGCACCGGCAGGTAAGCGCTTAACCCGCGCGCGTAGAGTTGGCGGGTCTGTTCCAGGGCTTGTTGGCTGGCGGCCACGGCCTTCTGCAACGCGGCTTGTCGTTGGCGTTGGCTGGTCCATGCGGTCAAGGCGTCTTCCACGTCGCGCAGCGCCAAACGTACGTCCCGCTCGTAGACGCGCCGTACGGCGTCGGCGTTCGCCTGTGCCGCGGTCACGCCTGCGCGCGCGCGGCCGGCGTCGTAGAGCGACTGGTTGCCCTGCACGGCCGCCGACCACGCCAGGCTGGCGCCTGAGAACAGGTCGTGGATGACGCTGGCGGTGGTGCCCAGCCCCAAGGGAATACGGAATGTGGGAAAGCGTGCGGCCTGCGCCACGCCGATTTGCGCGGTGGCGGCGGCCAGGCGTCGTTCGTCCGCGCGCAGGTCGGGGCGTTGGCGAATGACGTCTGACGGCAGCGACAGCGGCAGGTCGGCTGGCATGGGCAAAGCCGGCGCGGACGTTGCAAGGTCGGCATGCCAGTCCCCAGGAAACCCGCCGGCCAGCACACCGATGGCATGGCTGAAACGGGCGATTTCCGCGTCCAGCAAGGGCGGCTGCGCCTCGGCGGTTTCGCGCTCGGCGCGTGCCAGGGTGACGTCGGCCAGCGTGCCCAGGCCACTGCGGTGCGCTTGTTCAGCCAAGCGCTCGGTTTCGGCCAGCGTACGAATGTTGTCTTGTGCGATGGCCAGGCGCAGTTGCGCGGCACGCAGCCCGGCGTAATCGGCCACCAGCTCGGCGACCAGACTTACTTGGAGCGCACGATGGTCCTCGGCCAAGGCCTGGATGCCGGCATCGGCGGCCTCGACCGCCCGGCGCGTGCCGCCGAACAGGTCCAGCTCCCAACTCGCATCCAAGCCCAGATGCCAGGCTCGCGCCTGTCCGCCAGGCTGCGAGCTGAGTGCCTTGCTGCCGCGTGTTGCCTCGCCGCCAGCTCCGGCCGAGACCTCGGGCATGGCGGCCGAGGCGATTTGCACGCGCTCGGCGCGGGCCTGGCGCAGGCGTGCCAAGGCGATGTCCAGATCCTGATTGTGCGCCAGGGCCTGTGCGACCAGGCGGTCCAGCAAGGGGTCCTGGAAGGTGCGCCACCAAGTGCGCAGGCCATCGTGGTCGCCATCGGACATGGCGGCGTCGGCCTCAATCCAGTGCGCGGGCGCATCCATCGTCGGCGTGCGGTAGTCCGGGCCCACCGTGGTGCAGCCGGTCAGGAATGCCAACAGGGAAAGAAGCAGCGCCTGCCGAAGGCGCGACTGGGTGCGAGGGATAGGTGCATGCATGGCCTTGTCCTCACATCCAGCGGTGTAGCAGCGAGATCAGGCGGCCCTGGGGCACCGGCGCGCCTGGCGAGGGCGTGACCTCGATGCTGCCGGTCATGCCGGCCGCCAGCAGGACGTCATGCGGGACATGCTCGAATTCGACGCGCACCGGGATGCGCTGCGCCAGCCGCACCCAACTGAAGCTGGGTTCCACGCTTGGCAGGCCTTGCGCGTCGGCCTGCTGGTTGCTGTCGGTAATGCCTCGCCCGATGCTGGCCACCCGCCCCGGCAACACCTGGTCGTACCCCATCAGGCGGATCCGCGCCGCCGCGCCGGGTTGGATGCCGCGCAGTTTGGTTTCCTCGAAGTAGCCGGTGATCCAGAAGCTGTGGGCGTCGATCAGGGCGATGTTGGGCTGGCCTGTCACGGCGTAGTCGCCCTTGTTCAATCGCAGGCGCGTGACGTAGCCATCGGTTGGCGCACGCAGTTCAGTGCGTGCAAGATCCAGCTTCGCTCGGTCCACGGCGACCTGTGCACTGCTTAGGTCGGCCCGGGCGATTGCGGCCGCCTGGTTCGCCCGCTGGATGTCTTCGGCCGGCACCAGGCTTTCCATGCCCCGGCGTCGCCGCGCCTCGTCGGTTTTCTGGCGCAAGGACACCTCGGCTGACGCCAACTGCGCTTCGGCCTGGGCCAACGCCAGCGCGAAGCTGGCATTGTCGATGCGATAGAGCAGGTCACCTTGTTTGACGTATTGATCGTCCATGACCGAGACCTCGACGACGGTGCCTGACACCTCGGGAGCGATACGCACGATCTGCGCGCTGACACGGCCATCGCGGGTCCAGGGGGCGACGACGTAGGCGCGCCACAGCGCGCTGACCAGAAACCCGGCAGCAACGACCACCGCCAGGGTGAGACCTGCGCGCAGCAGGAGTTTGGCGGGAAATGAACGTTCAGACATAAAGCACCAACAGGGAAACAAGGCAAAGGGAAATGGCGAACTCGAACAGGCCCGGATGCCACACCCAGCGCAGCACCCCGCAACGCACCAACACGAAGCGAAGGCCCATATAGATAGGCAGCGCCAGGCAGGCGTACACAAGGAACGGCGGCAGGTAGATGCCGGCCAAAGAAAATTCACTGAGCATGGGTGTGGCCTTCAGAGGAATACGGAACGTCGTTCGCATGGCGTTCCAGCAGCGCGGCGATGTCGAGCAGCACGACCGCCACGCGCCGTACCTCAGCCATCGTGGCGTTGGACCGCACCGGCAAACGCGCCAAAGAGGTCGCTGCGCGGCGGGCATGGCGTGCGGCTCGCGCGGGATCATCGGCCCGCTGGCGCAGATGGCGCAGCGTGCGCGCCACCGCGCGCGGCCATTCGGCGTCCTGGCGCGCCTGGCGCAGCCAGCGTCGCAGGCGCAGGATTTCCCGACCCAGATGCAGGCTGGTCAGCGCCTGGGCGATGGCGCGATCCATCGCCTGCGGCTGCGTCCTGAGCAAGGCGCCAAGTTGCGCGATGCGGTGTTGCTGGCGCCATTGCCAAGCTGGTGCATCGGGCGGCTCGTTGCGCAAGGTGGCCAGCGCCGCGTCGCGGATGCGCTGGCGCAAGCGCGTGACGTCGCGCGCCCCGTTGCGCGGCAGCACGATCTTGAAGCCCAGCAGCGTAAAACATGTCGCCAGGATCCAGGCCACCGCGCCATTGAGGAACAGGGCAAAGTCGTAGCGCATGGGGTTGTCCGCCGCCGCCAGTGTCGTGAACGCCACCAGATAGGCCACGCCCGCCAGCGCATAGCGCGGCATCGTGGTGGCATACACGCCAGGCAACCAGAACAGGCTCAGGGTCACCAGCAGCAGCGGCAGGCCCGAGACGTGCGGCAGCACGATGAAAGTGCATAGAAAGGCCATCGCCACGGCGGCCACCGTGCCCTTGATGAATTCGACCGCGCCCAGCGCGGGATTGGGCGCAGTGGACAGCAGGGCGCATGCCGCCGCCAAGCCCGCCAGCATCATGTTGCCTTCCGTCCAGCCGGTGGCGATCCAGAAGGCGCCTCCCATCAACACAGTCAACAAGGCGCGCAGGCCATTCTGGAAAGCCGCCACCGTGTCGCGGTGAAACGGCACGGACACGCGCGCCGGCGTTGGTGTGGCTTGGTGGAAGCGCTCGATACCTTCGATGGCTTGCAGGTAATCGTCCAGTTGCTCGATCAAGCGATCGCCTGCGATCATCAAGGCGGCTTGCTCGGAGGCATCGTCCAGCGAGGTCGCGGACAGGACCGCCACCAGCCGGGCGCGCAGGGCGTTCAGTCGTTCGATGGCTCGTGTCGTTGAGGTCGGGCCGTGTCCTGTCGGGCCGCGCTCGGCCGAGCCGCGTTCCTGCGCCAGAGCCTGCGCGACCTCCCGCCATGCTTCCTCCCAGTCCGGCTGCAACGCACTCAGCACAGCGAGACCGGCGCTGTGTTCGCGCAGGGGCGGCGCGCCGCCCACCAAGGCCGAAAACAGCGACACCATCGTGTGCCGCACCGTGCCGGCACGATGGGCCAGATCAGCGGACTCGGCCTTGCCCAGCGCCAGCAGATCGTCCACGCCATACACCTCGGTGATGAGCGAGCGTCGTCCGGCATCCAGGGGCTTGGCGCCCGGCTCGGCGCTGCCTTGAATAGCCTGGTGATGCGTCGCCAACACGCCCGCCGTGGCGGCCGCAAGGCGCTCGAGCAGTATGGCCAGGCGGCTATGTACGCTGCGGCTGCTGAACACGGCCGACACCAGCGCCAGGCAAACCACGCCGATCAGCACGGACGTGCCACGCCCCATCACCTGATCGAAGGTGCGTTCCGGATGCTGCATGGCGCCGTAGGCCGCCAAGCCCACGGTATAGCCCGCCAGCGTGGCGCCATAGGCCCGGAAATGACGCAGCAGCGTCATGCCCACCACGCACACCCCCAGCCATACGCCGAACCCGAACAGAAAGAGCCAGGGCATTTGGCCGAAGGCGCTCATCAGCACGAAGGCCGCCAGCATCCCGACCAGCGTGCCCAGCACCCGCCACACCCCTTTGCCGATCACGCCGCCCTGGACAGGGTTGATGACGAGCAGCACGCTGGAAGCCGCCGCGTAGGGCGCGTGCAATTCCAGCAGATAGGCCACCACCAAGGCCAGGCAAGCGGCCAGGATCGAACGCATTACGTAGGTTGCGCGTGGCGTCGTCAGATCAAGATAAGGCAGCCCACGCGCCAAGCCGTCCCGAAATCGGGAAAGGCGTGGAGAGACGCCCGAATTTGCTTCAGGCACGTTCGCCGAATGCACGTTGCAACCCTTCTACAGAGATCAATACGCATCACTGTAGGTAGGGCCAATCATTCCGAAAAGTGAATTTATTGCACTCCAACGATTGCGTAAGACGCACGCATTGGGGCAAGCACCTTCCTATGGCTTGGCGCGCTTGGCTGCCTGTGCCTGGCTCTCGTTTGAGAGCGTATGGATGGTTTTCCGCAACCATTGATGAGCCGGATCACCCTCCAGGCGCGGATGCCAGGCCTGTGTCAGCAGCACCGTTTCCAGCGGCGTCGGTAGGTCGAACACGCGAATACGCAGGCCCGCGGACAGCGCGGCGCTTGCCAGATGCCGGGGCAGGGGCAGCAGCAGATCCGAATCCTGCAATGCGAACAGCGCCGTGTACGGATTGGGCACCACCAGGGCGACGTGCCGGCGCAGGCCCTGCGCTTCCAGTGCGTCATCCAGCGGCCCGGCGGCCTTGCCACGCCGCGACACGTTGATGTGCTCCCAGCGCGTAAGGCGTTCGGGCGTGATCTCGTCGTCGAAAATCGGATGGTTGCCGCGCGCGACACCCGCGAACGTCGTGGTGAACAGGGACTGCACGCGAATCTCGGGCCCCAGCTTGCGCGAGGCGCTGATGAACAGGTCGATGCGACCACTGCGCAGCGCCTCTTCGTCCACGTCGTCTTCCTCCGGCGAAAAGCGCAGCATCGCCCGTGGCATGTCCCGTGCCATCGCATCCAGAAGATGGCCCAGATGGATACTCACAAACTCATCGGTGGCGCGCACGTTGAAACGCCGATCCAGCGATTTCAGGTCGATCTCGGCATCGGAAGCGAACACCTGCGAGGCCTGTTCGACCGCCACCCGCACCTGTTCGCGCAGTGCCAACGCTTTGGGTGTAGGCATGAGCTTGCGGCCGACCTGGACGAACACGGGATCGCCCAGCGCCTCGCGGATGCGGCTCAAGGTGCGGCTCATCGCGGGCGCACTCAAGTGCATGCGGCGCGCGGCGCCGATAACGCTGCCCTCGTCGAGCAGCGCATCCAGCGCCAGAAGAAGATTGAGATCGGGCCGTGGCATGGCTGCCCTCTGTTGATTTACTTTTTTGCAATCATAGTGTGTATTAAATAACGACCGAAGCATCTATCCAATGCTCGCCGGCAATTCAAGCTGGACGGATAATTGGCGCCACCACGGCACCCATCATGCGACACGCGAGACGGCCCACAAAGGAATCCGCTTTGATGAACACTGAAACCAACCCTATTGCTGTAGTGGGTCCTGGTGCGATCGGCACCACAGTCGCGGCGATGCTGCATAAGGTCGGCCGCACGCCATTGCTGTGTGGACGGACTCCCCGCAATCACCTGACGCTGCTAGAGGGCGGCGGCGCTACGACCGTCCCCGGTCCGGTTCGGACGACCCCAACGCAGATTACTCGTACGGCTGATCTTGTCTTTCTTGCCGTCAAGACCACGCAGATCGAGGCGGCAGCCGAATGGCTCGCCGTGCTGGTCGGCCCAGAGACAGTCGTGTGCGTCTTGCAGAACGGGCTCGAGCAGTTAGAGAAGGTTGGACCGCGCGCTCCACGCGGACGAATCGTTCCCGCTGTCGTGTGGTTTCCGGCACAGGCGCAATCCGATGGCTCGGTACGCCTGCGCGGCGACGTGCGCCTGACGCTGCCTGATACGTCTGCTTCCCGCGTCGTGGCCGAAGCGCTGCAAGGCACGCAGTGCTACGTGGACTTGGCCGAAAACTTCAGCGCTCTCGCCTGGCGCAAGCTGATGCAGAACGCCGTGGCGGGACTCATGGTGCTCACGTCTCGTCGCTCGGGCATGTTCGGCCGGCCTGACATCGCCGGGCTGGCGCTGGCCTACCTGCGGGAATGCTTGGCCGTGGCGCGCGCAGAGGGCATTGAACTTGGCGACGAAGTGCCGCAAGAGATTCTCGACAAATTCCAGTCGGCACCCGCGGACATGGGCACGTCCATCCTCGCGGATCGCGAAGCTGGCCGGCCACTGGAATGGGATATTCGCAACGGCATCATCGCGCGTCGCGGCCGGGCGCATGGCGTTCCGACGCCGATCAGCGACATCTTGGTGCCGCTTCTTGCGGCTGCGAGCGACGGTCCGGGCTGACCGCCGAGATAAGGTGTCAGACTGACACTATTGTTAGTTCAGGGAATCAGCCCGGCCTTCTGTAGCCGCCATTTCGGAATTTGATAGTCGTATGTGGCGGCTTTCAGCGTCTCAAATTGCTTGAACCAAGGCGCAATGTGCTGGTCGATATCGTCCGGCAGCGTGGCCAGCCAAGCGGGTAGTTCTTCGGGTTCGCACAGCGCCACCGGCGCGCCGCTGGCAAACGTGTCTTCCGGAACCAGACCCTGGCCAGGTACGAGATACGCACGTCGATAGAGCCGACCCTTGTCCCAGACTTCGGTGGGCACGTAGACGGGCCATTCGCCTTTATGCGGTACGGAAACGTAGACGCCGATCGAGACCAGTTGCCGGTTCTCGAACGAGTCCATGTAGCGGTTGAGTACCAAGCCCTGGTCCACCTCGTTAATCGTGCGCCACAGGCAACGCTTGCGCTTGCGCCAACCGGCGAACGCGGGGTGAGGGCGCACGAGGTCCATGAAACCGTCTTCGATGGGTTGGAAGTTGATGGGCATGTGGGGGGCTATTGAATGGACGCTGGAACGTCGTATAGAGACCGTTCCAATTCGGCTGGGGCATCATCGTCGGCAGAGCGCGACTGTTCCAACATGGCATCGGTCAACGTGCCAACGTAATCACACAAACTTTGAACCCCGCCCATCAGCGCGGCGACTGTCCATGCATCCAAGGGCGCCGCTCCTGTTGCGTCAGGTTCGAATGCGCTGTTGCCGACCAAGCGCGCGATGGCGTCAATGGCGTGGCGGGTGCGATCGACGTGATGAAGATGCGCCAAGGCGACGACGCCGAGTTCAGGGTCGGTGTCGACAGACCAGGGGTTTTGCGTGAAAGGGTGCTGCGTCATGAGTGCCTCCTACCTATAGTGGCGACGAACCCGCTCCCCGCTTCCAAACGGGGTGGGCGGGCACGAGACAAGGTTGGAAGACCGGAGCTATAGGACCCGGCGTGCGCAAGCGCACCCCCGTCAAGGCCCGCCCATAGGGACGTGCAAAGACGCGCGAACGAAAAAATGCCGCCTGAGCGGCGGCTGTCCGCCTATAGCTTTTCGGCTTCCACACCGAGCTACCGTTGGTGCGGTAGTGGGGGGAGTATAGGGCAATGGGGAAGCGGGGAGGGGTGGGGATTGCGTCATGGTCGGGTTTCGACCCGAAGCTGCCGTTCGAGCCTGACTTGTCGATGCCTGATAAGCAACGATTGCCCCTCTTGTAGTTGCTGTAAGACGAACTACGCACACAGCCATAAAGCGGCTATCCAAAGCACCAGACTAGAGCCAGCTACCTTGGAAGATGCTGCTCAATCAAGTCTGCCTCTCGGTTCATTCCGCGCTTGCGTAACTCTTGAATAAAGACTGGCCAGGGCGGAATATTGCTCATATATGGCGCAGGTCCCATCGACATACCTCCTCCGGGACCAATGGATAGTCCGCCACCAGGTCCCGTAGACAATCCACCCCCGGGACCAATGGAAAGACCACCACCTGGTCCAATAGATAGACCGCCACCTGGGCCAATGGAAAGACCGCCGCCTGGACCGATAGACATCCCTCCACCTGGACCTATAGACATTCCACCGCCAGGGCCAATGGATGCTCCGCCACCAGGCCCAATTGACATTCCTCCCCCTGGACCAATTGAACGCCCGCCGCCAGGGCCAGTACTCTGATTTCTGTTCCACATAGTTGCTTTCTCCGGCTTTGCTGAAAAACAGGCGTCAATTCATGGCCTGTCGACCAAGGAATACAAGAATTCTAAATATCTGCTTCTGGCCGCGAGCCGTCCTTGTCGAAAGGCCGAGGGCGACCTGAAGCGGCCGTTCGCGCGCCAGGAGCCAATGCTTGCTGTGCGGCGATAGCTTACCTTTCCTGTCACTCGCGGCTCTGTTCACCACATGACGCGTTCCTGCCCCATAGCGGATAGATCGAATGTTAAAAGATCCGGACATTCGCCTATCAGCAAATCTCGGTACACGGGAAGACTGACGGCTTTCCACTATTCCTTGAGCCAAGCTTTCCTGATCTCCCCAAAGTTGAGCTCCTTCCACTCTTCCTTCCATAGCTGGTAGTAGGGGATGTCGGTCGATGACGGCGGTGGATCGCAATGCTGAACCTTGATCAACGACGGCATCACCACAGATTCACCAATCAGCAGCGCCTCCCCGGCACCCAAGGTCGGGAGTTTGTCGCACAGGTTGCCGAGCGTATCGGGCAGAAGGCGCGCAACGTAGCTTTGGTCACTCGGATTGGTCAGGCGCATTGCCAGGAAGTTACTGCACTGGGAAAAGATAGTCTCGGAAATCTCGGACGGCCGCTGACTCGAAAGGAGCAGCGTCACGCCGTACTTGCGACCTTCCTTGGCGATGCGCTCGATTGAGAACTTGGACGCACGAAAACGCGCCAGGTCGCTGTTTGGCACGTACTTATGAGCCTCCTCGTACACTAATAGAAGCGGTGCGTCGGTGTTGATTTTCTCCTTCGCCGCAGTCCGCATAACCTTGTAGTGATACCCGTAGCCGCCCAAGAACTCCTTGAGTTGCGTCACGCCACCGGGGTAGCCCAGTTCCTGTATCTCGCGCAACAACACAGCCGCTGGGATCCAGTGTGGCCGCGCCGCTTCGATGCGGCCATGAAGGTAGTCCTTGTACGGATCCAGCTTGGTTGTGCGCGCCTCGCGTGGCTTGTACTGCTGGGCATCGGCCTCACGCAGATATCGCCTGATCGTGTTGCGTGAGCAGCCCAACTGTCTGGCCATCTCCCGAATACTGACGCCACGACGCGCCATTACCTTGATCTCCACTGCTTGCTCCTGAGTCAACATCTTCGGCGGCCAAAAGGCCACCATCATTGCCCAGGTGGGTCAGATTTACTCCGACGGGGTGGGTCAGTATTACATCGGCGATGACACCAAACCTTTGTCGGACTGATGGAGGTGTGGTTTCTCTCCCAGCTTGGTGAAGACGTGCTCGCTGGTGTGTCGGTTGTGTTTCCATTGCTGGCGTTGACGACGGCGCTTGCGACCGGCGCGGTGGGTGGGGGAATGCTTGGCGCGGTTGCGCGGGCGCTGGGGCGCAACGACCGCGTGCAAGCCAACGCGCTGGTTTGGCATGCTGTCGCGATTGCGGTGGCGTTTGGGCTTGTCACGGCGGGGCTCGTCTTGGCTTTTGGCACCGTGGCTTTCAGTGCCATGGGGGCCAGCGGCGCCGCGCTTGCGCACGCCGACCACTATGCCGCCGTCGTCTTTGGCGGGGCACCGCTGATTTGGCTGTTCAACGCACTGCTGGCGGTCATCCGGGGCAGTGGAAATGTGCGCTTGCCGATGCGGGTGGTGTGCGGCGGCGGGGTCATCCTGATACCGGTATCGTGGCTGCTGATCTTTGGCGCGGCAGGCTTTCGGGGGCTGGGCGTGACAGGCGGCGCGTTGGCAATGGTCTTGTATTACGCCGTTGGTAGCCTGGTTTTCGCAATATATCTTTGGCGTGGCCAAGGGGTGCTGCAGCCGGCTGCCAGACCGGTGCGGCTGCAACGTCGGCTATTTGCCGACATTCTCAAGGTCGGCGGCGTGTCGGCCCTTATCGCGACAAGTACCAATCTCACCATCGCCATCGTTACCGGCTACGTTGGGTCGTACGGTCTGGCGGCCGTGGCCGGGTACGGCGCGGCTGCGCGATTGGAATTCTTGTTGGTGCCGCTCAGTTTCGGCATCGGCGGGCCTGCCGCGATCCTGATTGGCACCAACGCGGCGGCGGGCAGGATCGATCGCGCACGCCGCGCCGCGTTGATCGCAGCCTGTCTGGGGTTCGCCGTTGCCGAGGCTATTGGGTTGGTGGTTGCGATATGGCCCGAGTTATGGCTGGGCGCGTTTTTGACGGACCCCGAAAGTGTGGCGACGGGAAGCGTTTACCTGCGCCATGTCGGCCCCTTTTTTGGCTTCTTCGGGCTTGGATTCACCCAGTACTGTGCCGCGCAGGGCACCGGCAAGATGGCGGTACCGTTGGCGGGCGCCTTGGCGCGCACGGTGGTGGCGTTGGGTGGGGGGCTGATCGCCACCACGCAGACCGGGCTGTTCGTCAGCGTGGGCCTGGGTATGGCGGCTTTTGGGGCGGCGGGGCTTTATGCGCTGCTGCGCGATTGCCGGAAACAGGAATAACGAAGGATGGCTTTCGACGTCCAAATGGCGCAACAAAGTGGGCCGATATTTTTCAACAACGTGGATGCCGTTCCCCGTGCCGGATTAAGCTGATCTTTCATTGCCTGAAAAGGAAGCATGATGCGGCACGTTGGTTTAATCCTGGAAGATGGCTTCCAGCTGATGGGTTTGGCGGCGCTCTCTGCCTTTGAGCTCGCCAATACTGAGTTGGGCGATAAGGGCTATCGGCTGACGGTGCTCTCTGAAAAAGGCGGCACGGTCAGGTCGTCCATGAACGCAGGTATCGAAACGACGCCGCTAGGTGTCATACCCGATACGCTGATGGTTGCCGGCCAATTGGCGCCCCAGGATATTTCGCCCGGGGTGCGTGCGTATCTCGCCCGTGCGGGGGAACAAGCCCGCCGGGTGGCTGGGGTATGCACAGGCGCTTTTGTGCTGGCGCACGCCGGTCTGCTTGACGGCCGTACCGCCACCACGCACTGGGCGCATGCGCCGGCGCTTCGGGCGCGCTTTCCGAAGGTCAGGGTCGAAGAGGACCGCATTTTCGTCCGTGACGGCAACATCTGGACGTCGGCGGGAATGTCATCGGCCATCGACCTGACGCTTGCGCTGATCGAGGACGACCATGGGGCTGCGCTTTCCCGGGCACTGGCTCGCAGGCTTGTCGTCTACCATCGTCGCCACGGCGGGCAATCGCAATTTTCGGCGATGCTTGCGCTGGAGCCTCGCTCTGACCGGGTAAAGCGCGCGCTGGCCTACGCTCGTGAAAACCTGCGCAATCCCTTGTCTGTCGAAGAGCTTGCCGAAGCTGCCAGCCTGTCACCGCGTCAGTTCAGCCGGGTATTTCGCGAAGAAACCGGGAGGTCTCCGGCCAAGGCCGTGGAAATGCTGCGCTTGGAGGCTGCGCGCGTCATGTTGGAAGACGGCCGTCACCCTTTGGAAATCGTGGCGCGTGACACGGGTTTTGCTGACCGTGACCGAATGCGGCGCGCCTTCCTGCGCAATCTTGGCCAGCCCCCGGCCAGCGTGAAGCGGAGCCTGGTGTCGATGCAAGACCGCGACGCCGCCTGACCGGCCATGGGCGGCCTGCTTATCACCCGTGTCCGTTTTTGCCGGATCTATGGCATTTGAGACTTCACCCGACCCGCGCATAGTACGTCCATCGAAGGCGCCATCCAGGCGCAACACAAGGACAAATCATGCAGATGACGGGCAACACAATCTTTATCACGGGCGGCACCTCGGGCATTGGCCGCGCGTTTGCCGAACAGTTTCATTCCCTGGGTAACAAGGTCATCATCGCCGGGCGCCGTCAGGCGCTGCTGGATGAAGTGGCGGCGGCCCATCCGGGGATCGAGGGCGTCGCCCTGGACATCTCGGATGCCGCCGACATTGACCGCGTTGCCGCGCAACTGATCCGCGACTACCCGACGCTGAACGTACTGATCAACAATGCGGGGATCATGCCGTTCGACGACCCCTCGGGCCGGATCGATGATGCCGTGTCGCGCCAGATTCTCGACACGAACCTGCTTGGCCCGATCCGGCTGACCTCTGCGCTGATCGAGCATCTGAAGGCGCAGCCGCGCGCGACGATCATTCACAACACCTCGGTTCTGGCCTACGTGCCTATTGCCACCAATGCCGTCTATTCCGCCTCGAAGGCGGCGCTGCACTCGTATGCCTTGTCGCAACGCTTCATGCTCAAAGGCACCAGCGTGTCCGTCCAGGAAATCGCGCCGCCGTGGGTCGACACCGACCTGATCAAGAAGAGCGGTGACCCTCGCGCCATGCCGCTGGACGCCTTCATCGCCGAAACGATGAAGGGGTTGGCAACCGACGCACCGGAAGTATTTGTTGAGGCGATTCGTGCCCTGCGCGACAACCCTGGCATTGGTGAACATGCGCTGATTGACGGTTTCAACACTGAAATCGCCGCCAATCCCATCCCCGTCTAAGACGCCTGACAGGCGGGCTCGCGCCCGCACAGACTGCATTTGTAGGAGAGTTGCGTCATGACCGCAACGCTTGCCGACGATTCGCGCACGGTGTTGCTGCCCGCGGGATTCCTGGCCTTGGGAACGTTCGCCATTGGCACCGAAGGCTTCATGATCGCGCCCTTGCTGCCGGTCATGGCGAAGGACTTTGCGCTGCCCGTGCCCACCATCGCGCTGTTGGTGATCGTGTTCACGCTGGTGCTGGCATTGTCGTCGCCGGTGACCACCGTGGCCACCGGCCGCATGGCCCGCAAGCAGGTGCTGCTGATTGCGATGGCCCTGTTCGCCATTGGCAACGTCGTGGCCGCGCTGTCTTCGTCGTTCACCGTGCTGATCGCCGCGCGCGTGCTGATGGCCATTGCGGCGGGGCTATATGTGCCCGCCGCCAATGGCCTGGCCGGCGTCATCGTCCCGCCCACGATGCGGGGGCGTGCGCTTGCCATTGTCAGTGGGGGGCAGACATTGGCCATCGCACTGGGCCTGCCGCTTGGCGGACTGATCGGCCACGCGTTCGGCTGGCGGGCAACCTTTCTGCTGGTCGGCGCGATGAGCCTGGTGGCCATTGCAGGCATTTTGACCGGCATCGACCGTGACGCGGGGCAGGGCATCGCGGTGGCCAGTTTGCGCGAACGTGTCTCGGTGGTGGCGCAGCGTTCCGTATTGCGCTTGCTGGCGGTCAGCCTGTTCTGGTCAATCGGCGCCTTTGCTGCCTACCCGTATATCGCCGAGTATCTGAGCGCCGTGTTGGCCTTCGGCCCATTGGAGATCACCGCGTCTGTCTCGCTCTGGGGGCTTTGTGCAGCGGCTGGGGTCATGACGGGTGGGGTCCTCAACGATCGCTTCGGGGCAGGCACGGTGGTGCGCGGGTCGCTCGTGCTGTTGGCGTTGTCGTTCCTGGCTTTGGCCGTTGCAACGGCGCTGCCACCGGGAGTTTCACTGGGTCTGGTCCTGGCCGCCGTCGCCGTGTGGGGCTTCACCGTGTGGTCATTCTTTCCCGCGCAGATGGCACGGCTTATCGGCGCGGGCGTCCCCTCGCAAGCGCCCGTTGCGCTAGCGCTTAACACCTCGACGATGTATTTCGGATTTTCAATCGGCAGCGCCCTGGGGGCCGCCGTGTTGGGCGCTGGCGCCATTTGGGCAATTGGCGTCGTGGCGGCCATGGCGGAACTGATCGCCTTGGGCCTGAACGCCGCCTTTGCGCGTAGAACTTGAATTTCTCTGTATCGGCGGGTTCACCGCTGCCGGATTTCAGCAACACCACTTTGAAAGGAACCAAGAAAATGACTTCCCGTATCAACACGCCCGCCGCCGCTAGCGCCTCCGGTGAAACCGCCGACGTTTTCGCCGCTATCCGCAAAGCGGTGGGCATGGTCCCTAATGCCTATGCCGCCATTGGCGCCTTGAATACGCCCGCACTTAAGGCGATGCTATCCGCCGACGCGGTGCTGGCGCAAGGCGTCCTGTCCGCGCAGGACCGCGAAACCATCAAGTTGGTGGTGAGCGCGATTGCCGGTTGTGACTACTGCGTCGCTGCACACAGCCTGGCGGGCAAGGCATCCGGCCTGCCCGTGGACACCGTGCGCGCCATCAGGGCGCTGCAGCCGACCGGCGATGCAAAGCGCGATGCGCTGATCCAATTTGTCCGGCACCTTCAAGAAGGCCGAGGCACCCTCGACGCCGAGCAATTCACGGCCTTGCGCGCGGCGGGTTATCCGGACGAGGCCGTCGTGGATATCGCATTGGCCATCGCCGTCATCACGTTCACGAACGTGTTCAATCGTGCGAATGACACCGTGGTGGACTTTCCAGAACTGAAGTGATGGGAGTGACGGGGGAAGGGGAGCAGTAAGGAGGGGCGGTCGGGTCGGGTCGATGACCGTTCCCGCCTCAAAGCGGGAGCAGCGCTGGGAAGCGCAGTGCAAGCTGACACGGCCACTGCAGCTTTACCCCCTTCGGGTACCCCCATCTCCTTCAAGCCTGTTCCGACATCGCTGCGCGCTCACGGAACCAGTGAGCCGTGGCCTCGTCAGCCGGAAAGAACGATTCGATCCGCAACTCGTGCACTGTCACGTCGTGCGGTGTGCCCATGGTGGCAATCGAAGTGAACAAGTTCAGCGCGACACCATCCTTGCGAATCTGCATCGGTAGGAAGGGCAGCGCACGCGCATCCAGGTTGGCTACGCGGGTTGTTTCGCTGATCCCTGGCAACGCGGTCAATTCATCGAGCAAGTTCGCCGCCTCGCTCCCGAGGCCGTCGCTCATCGCTTCACGCTGGATCCAATGCAGCAGATCAGCGCAGACGTCTTCCCAGTTCAGCAGGTGCTTGCGAACACCATTCGGATCGAGCATCAGTTTCAGCACATTGACGCCCTCGCTTGGCAAGGGGGCGCCGTTCGGCATTTCGAGCAGCCAGCGCATCATCATTGCCGCCGGCGCATTGGCCATCACGAGATTCCACAGCCGATCGACCACCAGCGCCGGATACGGGGCTTGCTGGGCCAGCATGAAGTCCAAGGCCTGCTTCACCGCGGACAGTTCCGGATCGGACAGGCGGCGTTCCCGGTAGGCCGGCGCATAGCCGGCCGCCAGCAGCATCACGTTGCGCTCGCGCAGCGGGATGTCGAGGACGATTCCAAGTTTCAGAACCATCTCGCGGCTCGCCTGCGAACGGCCGCTTTCAAGGAAGCTGATGTGTCGCTGCGAGATTCCGCTCTCGCTCGACAGCCGAAGCTGGGTATAGCCACGCTTGTCGCGCCAGTAGCGCAGTGCCGTGGCGAAATCGGCAAAGTAGCGGCTGTCGCGCTCACCCTGCCGGGCGTGGTCTTGTTGTTCCATGCTATCTCCATGCTGACTAGCTGCCACACGACACGTCCGGCTTCAAGAAGGCATTTTGTCAAGAAAGCCCGTGATCCGTTCGATGCGTCCGTCCGGCGCTACTACGGCAATATCGGTGCCAGCCGCCAGGTGTTCGGCATCCTCTGCACCAAGGGACCACGAAAAGCGAACGACGTCATGATGTCCATCCGGCGTTCCGGACACCTGAAAGCGTAAGCCGGCAAATTGTGCTTGGGCGGCACTGATCATCGCATCAAGGCCATCGTGCCCAGCCGCCTGCATGATCGGGTCCAGATAACTGGCCTGCGCCGTAAAGGTCTGTTCGATTAGCGTGCGGCGGCGTGCCGGATTGTTTTCGTTCCAAATGCCAACATATTGCTCGGCAATTTGGGCCGGGATGCTTGGACGGACATTTTCGCTCATGGGAATCTCCTTGGAAAAATGGTTTGGTTGCTGCGGACACGCATTGTCGAATGCGATAGCGTGATGTTGCTGCAGCGTGCGATCCCGGTCGATTACGTGCCAGGTAATAACGCTATTCCGCGCTTGACGTAGTCAGTGGCTGGCCCGGCAACCGGTAAGCCTCGGTCGTTCGCGCGATTGGAAGTACGCCAGCGGATGGCACACGACGCGATTACCTCCGACGTCATCGACGCACGGGATCGCCCAGTCGACACTGGCATCACATCGCCGCAACACATTGCATGGTTGCGCAGCTATCAACACCGTCACTTCAGGAGTCATTCATGCCAGCTTATGCCGTCGCCATCATTTCCGAAACGCACCTGAACGACGAGATCCGCGCCTATCTCGAGCAAATCGACTCGACACTCCAGCCGTTCGCAGGCCAGTTCATCATCCACGGCGGGCCGTATCTTTCGTTGGAGAGCGAGCCAACGGCAGACCTGATCGTCGTCAAGTTTCCCGATCTGGAGCGTGCGTCGCGCTGGTATGAGTCACCGGCCTACCAAGCGATAAAACCATTAAGAGCGGCAAACAGCGTTGGGACAGTGTTTCTCGTCCAAGGTGTGCCGGAAGACCACCGCGCTACGGACATTCTTGCTTGAGTGGTGCACCAACTGTCTGATGGAGCTATATCGCGCACTGCTTGTTTGTGCGCTGGCGAGGCATTTAATAGTGCTCGATAAAGCCATCCCTGGCTACATCGTGTTCTTGGTACCTCAAAAGGGCCTGCTTCATGGCCTATTCTGTCCTTCGGTAAGGAAGGGGCGGAGCGCGGTTAAGGCTTCGTGGGGGCCTCTTCCGGAATGAAGTGACCGCTTGGCATGGACGCAAAGCGAGCGTCCTCGCACCACGCGTTCCAAATCGCTTCAAGGTCGAAATGGCGTCCAGTCACGCCCGCGTCGCCCCAAAGGACAAGCGTGGGGCAGGCAATCTTGCGGCCCGCAGCCCGGTCCGCCGCGTCATGCTCTCTGTCGATGCCAAAGCCCGCGCGGAAGCACTCGCACATCGCGAAGATGGAAGCTGGTTCCGTGGACCTTTCTAAATACACCGCTAGCGCGTCCTCGTTGTAGGGCACCGGCTTGTCACCGAGCCCAAAAAGAATCTGGCGCTGAAACGCCTCTGCGTCGCCTTCGATCAGGCGGTCGGGTTGCGGGTAAGGCTGGGTCAGGAAATAGAAATAAAAATAGTCCTGCGCGATCTCGGCCGTCGCGTTTTCGTAGAAGTCCAGTGCAGGCACAATGTCCATGACGCAGAGGCGTTCGATGGCGTGGGGATAATCCAGGGCCATGCGACGGGCAACCCGTGCTCCGCGGTCGTGGCCGACCAGCGAAAACCGCTTGAAACCCAATTCACGCATGACAGCGATCTGTTCAGCGGCCATGGTGCGCTTCGCGAAAGGGTTGGGCGACTGTCCTGCTTTTGGCTTGTGGCTCTCGCCCCGGCCCCGAATGTCGGTCAGCACGACCGTGAAGCGGTCGGTCAGACTCGGTGCGATATCGTGCCAGCAGAGATGAGTCTGTGGATCGCCGTGCAACATCAGAAGGCCCGGGCCGGACCCGCCGACAAGTGCCAGGATTTTGTTGCCATCGATCTCGACGAACTGTCGTTTGAATCCAGGTAGTAGCTTTGCATCGGCCGCCTCAGAGATGTTCACGGAGCCACTCCTTGTAAGCGGCAATGGCCGCCTCGTTGCGTTTGAAAAAGGCCCACCGGCCGATGCGATGGACCGTCACGAACTCCGCCCGGCGGAGCAACTCCAGATGGCGGCTGACAGTGGGCTGCGCCATGCCCAGCTTCTCGGTCAGTAACGTGACGCAGACCCCGATCTCGCGTGGATCGCCGGTGACCTGATGGGAGAAGTGCTCGTGCGGCGTCCGCAACCAGTCGAGAATCGCCACGCGAGACTCGTTGGCAAGTGCCTTGGATTGTTCTATGGGATCTGTCATGCCGTACATTAAATAGCAATATAGCTATATGTCAATATCTGGCGGTAAATTTGAGTCGGGATGTTGGATCAGGAAATGCCAGGGGGCCATCATTGTTGCGACACGGGCGCCGTGCAACAGCCAGGCAATAAGGAGGCCCTGACCGTGAGGTCAGGGCCGAATTGATTGACGTAGAACCGACGCAAGAATTCCGCCTGCTCGTTCGCGGAAATCCCCGCCGCATTATCTGCTGCTTCCCCCAGCCAACGCTTTAGCCACTTCATGCCTGGCTTGGTCCCAGCCCGAGGCCGGACTCATCTGGCCAGCCTGGTCCTGCACTTGTGCCAACTTTGCCGGCAGCGTAACGGCGGGATCGTTGCCGTCGGCGATATGAATGCCTTGCGTCATGGTGATCTGGGCGCTTTCGAAACTGCCGCCGCCCGCCAGAAGAATCATGCGTGTGGGAGCGTCCTCGCCCACCAAGGCCAACAGCGCGGTACTAACGCGTTCCGGCGTCATTACCGCCTGCGCCTCGGGCGGCAGCAGTCCTTCCGTCATGGCCGTGACCGCGCTGGGGGCAAGGCAGTTCACCCGCACATTTCTTGCGGCGCCTTCCAGCGCCAGCGTCTGCATCAGCCCCACCAGCGCCATCTTCGCCGCACCGTAGTTGGATTGGCCGAAGTTCCCATATAGCCCTGACGAAGAGGTCGTCATGATGATGCGGCCATAGTTCCGTTCACGCATTCCCGACCACACCGCCTTGGTGGCATGGACCGTCCCCATGACATGCACATCGAGTACCAGGCGGAATTCATCCAGCGACATCTTGGCGAAGCTACGGTCACGCAACACCCCGGCGTTGTTCACCAGGATATCCACCCGTCCGAACTCAGCGACGGCATGCGCAGCCATGGCTTCCATGTCTTCGTAACGGGTAACGTCGCCCTGATGCGCGATGGCCTGACCGCCTGCTCGACGAATTTCCTCGGCCACGGCCTGTGCGGATTCGCCCAGGTCATTCACAACGACCTGGGCGCCGTGACGCGCCAGCTCCAGCGCATGTGTGCGTCCCAGCCCGCTGCCTGCGCCGGTGACTATCGCCACCCGATTCTTCAAGAAGTTCGACATTGCTTTCCCTTGCGCCGCGAAGATGACAAAGACATCTTTTGCATGGATTCTTCCCTCATGCCATACGCCGTACCGGCGGATAAGCAAACGTCCCTTCCAGGTGTGCGCGCGCTGGGGTATAGAGGCGCAATGTCAGGTAAAAGCCTTCACCCGCGGGCGCAGGCAGCCAGTTGTGCCCATGGCCGGGGTCGTCAGCTTGGATGCGTATGCGCAGCCCGCCATCGGCGTCTTGCAGCAAACCCTGTGTACGGTCACCGATCGAATGACGGCCTATGGGGTTCGCGACCAGCAGGCAGTCGCTGCGCCGGTACAGGGTGATGGACCAAAAGGATGCCACCTGCGGCAAGCCGGATCGTGGAAAGTGCAATTCATAACGATGCGCCCCGCTCAAGGCCAGCCCCTGTTCATCGACTTCCGCCATGATGTACATGGCTTCGTCGATACCCAAGGTGCCGATCCAGTTACGCGCGATGCGGGCTCGGGTAACGAAGTCGTCGCCGAAGTTGTCGCGCACGTTGACGGCGGTCGTCCAGCCGCCACCAAGTTCAGAAGACTGCGCGACGTCACGCAGTTCGGTGTATACGTCATCCAACGCCTGCTGAAGCAACTCGGGCGCGATCGGCCAGGCGGGCAATGGATGCGCGGATGGATTGCGCGCCAGCATCGTGTCGACCACGCGCGCATACTCCTGTGCCTGGGGCACGCCGGCGCCTCGCTCGTCGATCAAGGTATCGATGCGTGAAAGCGCCGGCGTACCGTCCATGCGAAGTAGGGCGAAACGGTCTTGCAACGCATGGACTTCCGCCAGATCTTGCGCCGTTGCATCCACCAGGATGCGGCCGATGACCCAGACATCATTGCTAGGAGCGCTGATTTCATGCATCCCCGTGGGCACGTTGCCGCGCCAGGCCGGCCCGTGCACGAAGAGTCGCTGCGCCTCGCACCCCGTCATGCGGCGGCCGGCGTAGGCCCAGGGGTTGGTCCAGGCGTCCAGAAAACCCAGTACCCAATAGCGCTGACCCATGGCCGGTACATCAATGACGACGGGGCCCTCGGATAGATCCAGCCAGGCATTGGTGAATAAGGTGTCATTGTTTGGCGTGACGACCTCCTTGTCGTCCGGGCTCCGCAGGCGCCTCGTGTGGGTGAACTGATTCAGCCAGCGCATGCGTGATGAAGGGCTATCGCCGGCAAACCCCTGGGCCGGGTGTTTGCGCGCCGTGTTGGCGGCGCGCATGCGGGCCATCTCGAACAAGGGCAATGTGATCATGACGGCATGGCGAGCGGCCGCTTGCACGCTGGATGCTTCGATATCGTTGTTCATGGTCAAACGACTCTCAGAAAGAAGTGGAGGGCGCCAATGCCGGCGAGCTTGCGTTCGTTGCGGCTGGCGGAGCCGTCAGCAACACGGCGTCAAGCGCCAGCGCGCCCTGGCCCGCGGGCAGTACGACAAACGGATTCAGTTCCACCGATTCAAGCGAGTCTCCCGCGGTCAGCGCAAAACGGGACAAGCGGACGATGGCTTCGGCCAAGGCCTCGACGTCGCAGGGGGGCTTGCCCCGAAAACCTTGCAACAGCCTTGCGGTCTTGAGCTCACCGACCATCGCGCGGGCCTGATCGATATCGACGGGCGCCAGGCGGAACGTGACGTCGCCCAGCAGTTCGACCGTCACGCCGCCTGAACCCAGCATGACGACAACGCCCAATGCCGGGTCGCGCCGCGCGCCTAGAATGCATTCGACGCCGCCGCGCACCATGCGCGCGACCAGCACGCCATCTATCCGGGCGTTTGGCGCAAAGGACCGCGCCGCATCCAGGATGCGGGCATAGGCGGCAGCGGCTTCGTCCGCATCATGGATGTTGAGGACCACGCCGCCGACATCGCTCTTGTGCGTGATGTCTGCGGAAAGAACTTTCATTGCCACGGGGAAGCCCAGCGACTGCGCGCCGGCAATGACGTCGTCAGGGCTGTTCGCGCGATGAAACGGGACGATGGGGATACCGTGTGCCGCGAGCGTTCTCAGGGCATCGGCTTCGTTGTGAGCCCCGCGTCGCAAGGGACCAGGCGCGGCGCTGGCGTCTTCGGGCGCCGGCATCGCGGCCATGGCGTCAGACCATGGCGTTTCCGCGTCCGGGGGGCTGACGCGCTCTTGTTGGCGGATGAAGAACTGCATGGCGGCCATGACCCGCACCGCGCGCGCCGGATCGGTAAAGGACAGGCACCCAGCGGCTTCCAGCGCGCGTTGTTGCGCCGTGTCCGCCAGGGTGCTGAAGATGATCAAGCGTCCGGGAAAGTCGTTGCGCAGCGCCTGCGCCATCTGCTGCTGCAATATCCGCATGGCCGGCGTGGCCCCAAACGCGGCAAGGAATATCAGCAGGTTGCCGTGACCGGCTTCACCCAGCATGATGCGCGCCGTGGCCTCCAGCAGATCCGGCTCGGCGGTGACCTGGCCGGTAATGTCCACCGGGTTATGGGTGGCCGCCAGCGGCACCCGGGCATGGATCATCGCTTGCGCGGCGGCAGGAAGCGCCGTGACCTCCAGTGCCGCGTCAGCGGCCTCGTCGGCCATCATGACTCCCACACCGCCGGACACCGTCAACAAGCCGACCTGCTTGTTGGGTGGCAGCCCGGCCACCGCCAGCCCATGGGCAACGTCGAAGAACTCCTCGATAGTGCGGGCGCGATACGCGCCGTGTTGCCGGAAAAGGGCATCGAAAACCGCGTCGTCGCCCGCCAGCGCGGCGGTATGGGACGCCGCGGTCAAGGCGCCCAGTTCAGTCCGGCCCACCTTGACCACCACGACGGGTTTGCCCGCGGCCCGCGCCAGGTCGAGGGAATCTCTCAGCTTACGGCCATCCTTGCATCCTTCCAGGTAGGCCATGATCACCCGCGTGGCTGGATCGCGTGCCATCCATGCAATGCAATCGGCAACACCGATATCCGACTCGTTGCCGGTGGTGATCCAAGCCGACAGGCCCAGCCCGCGTTCGCGCGCCATCGCGTAGGCATAGGCGCCAAAGGCGCCGCTCTGGCTGACGATACCGACGCAGCCCGACTCGTTCGCGCCGGTGGCAACCACGGGCGAAAAGGTGGCATAGACCGCCCGGGCCACATTCATGAAGCCCAGACAGTTCGGCCCCAGCACGCGTATGCCGGCGGCCTTGGCCCTGGCGGCAAACGCAGCCTGGGCCTGCTCGCCTTCCTTGCCCATCTCGGCGAAGCCAGCCGAGAACATGACGATATTCTTCACCCCGGCGGCGATGGCATCATCCAGCGCCGCGTCCACGCTGGATGCGGGAATGGCGAAAACGGCTAGATCGATGGAGGCTTCGACCGCCCGCAACGATGGATACGCGCGCCGGCCTTCGATCTGGTCCGCGCGGGCGTTGATGGGATAGATGGCGCCGTCGTAACCGTGCTCTACCAAATAGCGGACGGGCACGGCGCCGATCTTGGCGGGGCTGGAAGACGCACCCACGATCGCAATGGAACGGGGTGAGAGAAAAGAATCGAGGTCGGGCAACGTCATGGGCATCCGATGGCTAAAAGCGGCGACTACCGTTAGCGCGATGACGTCATGTTTTGGCGCGCGGCAGGTCTCCGGGAATAGGCAAAGATACCGGCCGCACTCTTATCAAACAAACTGTGATTTCTGAAGTTTCTATAAGCTAATCTTATTTATCTGCGTTGCGGCTGCCGAAGCGCAAGGCATGGTCAAGAAACCCTTCCACCGCGGGCGAAATCGAACTGCGGGGCCGCACGAAGATGGCGATCCGCCAGGTCACCACAGGCTGCAGGATGGGGCGAAACACCAGTCCAAACCCTTCGACCAAGGGGCGAGCCATGGATGGGCAGATCACGTATCCGGACCGTACCCGCAACATGGCCAAGGCCGTGTTCACCCGGTGGACCGCGACGATGTCCCGGGGATGACGGCTAGACGGCACGTTGGCCAGGACATTCAGCGCCAGGTTGGGCATGTAGTTGATCAAGGGCCGCTCACGCAAATCTTTCCAGGTCACCGATTCGCCGCTTGCCAAGGGGTCGTCCGCGCGCAGCGCTGCCCATAAGGGGTCCGCCCGCGCCACGTGCACATCGATTGCGTCGCCCGTCAACACACCCGCGGGTCCAAAGCCGATGTCCGCGCTGCCATTTTGCAGATTGGTCAACACCTGTTCGATGGGAATATCGTCAAAACGCACTTCTATCCCTGGATAAGCCTCGCTGTAACCGGCGATCAGCTCGGGCAGCAACGTGCAGGACAAGGGCTCGGGCGCGGCAACCCGCACCAGTCCGCGCCGCAGCGCCTTCAGATTACTGACCCCCTCCAACGCCTCGTCCAGGTCCGCGAGTACCCGCCGCACCATGGGCTCGAATGCCTCGCCGATTGCCGAGGCGCTGACGCTGCGGGTGTTGCGATCCAGCAGCCGTACGCCCAGCCGGCTCTCCAGCTCCTTGACCAAGCCGCTCAGCGCCGCCTGCGAAAGATGCAGGGTTTGCGCCGCCTCGGAAAAGCTGCCGCATTCCCGTACGGCCAGGAATGCACGCAACTGCCTGAGCGTTACCTCGATTGCCATGACGTCTCCTTTATTTCGCCGATTTTCGGCGGCCTGGAATTTATAACTTTACCCTTTGAATTATCAAGAAAATGAAGTTTGTACTGATAGATTTGCGCCCCTAATATTCCAAAAGATCGCCTCCCCACGCTATCGGCACGGTGCCGGGACGGCGATCACATACCAATAATCAGGAGACTCTTATGAACATGACCAGGCGGGCTTTTATCGGCACGGCCGCGGCAGGGCTGTGCGGCGGCGTGGCGCCGCGCGTTTTCGCTCAGGGCGATTGGCCCGCACGCCCCGTCCGCATCATTTCCCCGTATGGCGTCGGCGGCCCCAATGACCTGTCGGCCCGCCTGATCGCGGAATACCTTGGCCGTCGCCTGCACCAGTCCTTCATCGTCGAAAACAAGACGGGGGCGGGCACCCGGGTGGGCAATGAATTCGTTGCCCACGCGCCGGCTGACGGCTACACACTGCTGTATGGCGCGGCGCCATACGCCACGTTGGAAGCCCTGTACGGCAAGCTTGGCTACGACCCCAAGAAAGACCTGCAGGCGGTCGCCATGGCGGCGACCGTGCCATTGTTCTTGATCGTGAATGCCGAGTCGCCGGCACGGACAGCGCAGGAGTTGATCGCTTTAGGCAAATCGCAGGCCAACGGGCTGACTTTCGGTACACCGGGCACGGGTTCGCTTCCTCACCTTGCCGCCGAACTGTTTCTGCGTGACGCCGACGTCAAGGGTCTGAGCGTGCAATATCGCGGCGACGTCCCTGCGTATACGGATCTGCTCGCAGGCCGGCTCGACGCGACGCTGACCGCCATCACCGCCGCGCTACCGCACATCCAGGCAGGCAAGCTGCGGGTATTGGGCGTGGCGTCGCCGGCACGCAGCAAGATCTACCCGGACGCACCGACCTTGCGCGAACAAGGCCTGGCCAACGTGGTCGCCTCCGGCTGGTACGGCTTCCTGGCTCCCGGCGGGACGCCTGCCGCCGTCGTCAGCCGCCTTGACATGGAAATCAACGGCGCGCTCAACAACGCGGACATCCAGCGCAAGTTGCTGGCGCAGGGCATGGAACCCCGTCCCGGCAACGCGGCGGACTTTGCCGGCTTCATCGATAGCGAAATGAAAAAGTGGAGCGGCTTCATCAAAGAGGCGAAGATCAAGGGAGAGTGAGCGCCAGGCCTGGCGAGGATGCTCGCTGGCTGCCTAGCCTCGCACCTCAGCCCGACTTTCCACCCCTGCGAAACTTCGCCGGCGTCATCCCGATTTCACGCCGAAACACTCGAGTGAAAGCAGCCGGCGACTCGTAGCCAACTTGGCTAGCCACGTCGGACAGAGCGTGATTCTCCTGAAGCAACCGGCTCGCGCAGTGCATCCGCCATCCGGTCAAATAGTCCAGCGGTGATTGGCCGACCACGGCCTTGAATCTGGCAGCAAAACCAGAGCGCGACATGCCGGCCGCGCGCGCCAGCGATTCCACCGTCCAGTCCTGGGCCGGGGCGTCGTGCATCGCTTCCAATGCCAACGCCAGGTGGCGGTCGGCCTACGGTGGGCAAGCTGCTGCTGCATATGGCTTGAAACTGAAGGCGCTGTAGCTCGCGGGCGTGAGAGTCAGGTGTCGGCTGGTTTGGTCGTGGTTTCACCGATGTTTGATGGGTTTCGCGCGGTAGGTGTTGCGGCATTTGCGAAGGCCTTCTCGCGCTGCACCCATCCTACGGGCGTGAATTGCGTGAATTGCGTGAATTGTAGGATGGGTGCAGCGCGTCCTATCGATGGCAAGAACATCGCTGCCTATCGCGCGAAACCCATCTCGCGGTGTCGTCCACACGCTAGGCGTGCATGGCAGCCGAAATCGGCAGACGCATGCACGGGGTGACGCAACGCATGTTGACGCGCACCTTACGGCAGTTTGAGCGTGATGGCCGGTGCTGCGCCATGATTTCGACGAGACGCTTCCCAGAGTGGAGCACCAGATCTCGGACTCGGGCATGGCGCTGCTGGTCCGGATGATCCCGTTGTGGACCTGGGGCGTCGGGAATGCGGATGGCTTCAGGCAAGCGCGGCAGAAGTTCGATCGACAGCAGCCACCGCGCCCACCCCCCCGTTTCAATACTGATACCGCAACGTCAACATCACACTACGCGGTTGCCCGTAGTAGTTCTGCCGCGACGCGCCGCCGAGCTTCTCGTAGTACTTGCGATCGAACAGGTTGTCGACCGTCAGCGTGCCCTCAACGTGGCGGTTGTAGCGGTAACCAATCTGCGCCGACACGACCGCATAGCTGCCCTGGTCCCAACGCACGTTGCCGCTTTGCAGATAATTCCCGCTGTTCCAGCGCACGCCCGTGCCCACGCTG
This sequence comes from Achromobacter spanius, assembly GCF_003994415.1. NCBI lineage: Bacteria > Pseudomonadati > Pseudomonadota > Betaproteobacteria > Burkholderiales > Alcaligenaceae > Achromobacter > Achromobacter spanius. The sequence continues at coordinate 2,944,517 of NZ_CP034689.1, forward strand.
AAGCCTTGCAGCGTCGGTTCGGTAAACCGGTAACGCGTCCACAGGTTGATGGCGTGGCGCGGGGTGATCGTGCTGTACGACAGTCCTTCCGTGGCCGCGGCCGCCTCCAGGTACTTGGTCTGCGTGTAGGCATAGCCCGCCACGATGTCCCAGTTGGGCAGGGGCGAACCGCTGATCTCGGTTTCGAAGCCCTGGCTGCGCACCTTGCCCGCCGCCACCGAATACATGGGGTTGTTCAGGTCGCTCATTGCGCGGTTGCGGTCCACGATCTGGAACAGCGCGGCATGCGCGTTGAGCCTGCCGTCCATGAACGCACCCTTCAAGCCGGTTTCGATCTGGCGTCCCACGCGCGGCGACAGCGTGTTGCCTTGCGCGTCGATGTCGGTTTGCGGCTGGAAGATGCTGGTGTAGCTGGCGTAGGCGGACACTTGCGGCGTCAGGTCGTAGACCAAGCCGGCGTACGGCGTGGTGCGCGCGGCGATGCGCGTTTCGGTCTGGCTGAAGTCGCCGAAGTACTGGTTGGCGTTGCGCGCGTCGTTCTTCCACCAGCCCAGGCGAGCACCCGCGATGAACTTCAAATTGTCGGTCGCCTGGAAGTTCGCCCGGGTGTACAGGCCGAACTCGCTGGTGCGTCCGTCATTGCCGTTGACCTGTTCCATGTCGGGCATGGGCATGTCGATGACGGGCTCGTAGACGTTGGTCGGGAACAGCGTGCCGCCGCCGTAATTGAACTGCTTGCGCGTGTAGCTGTAGTCAGCGCCCACCAGCAGGCTGTGTTCGCGGCCGAAGGCTTCAACCGGCAGGTTCAGGTGGGCGTCCGCGCCGGTGGTTTTCCAGTGGTTGCGGTACGACCAGGCGATAAGGTTGGTATCGCCGGTAAGCGGGTCGACGGCTCGGTTGGACCAGGTGGTCTGGCGCGTGGGCGTATCGGTATCGCGATGGAACACGCTTGCCTTGACCACGCCACCGCCTTCAAGCCGGTGTTCCAGGTCGGCAAAGAACTCGGTGGATTCCTCTTCGATGCGGTTCCATTCCGCGCTGAGGTTGGTGCCACGGCGCACGTCAAGCAGCGAGCCATCGGCATAGGCGGGCAGGCCGAACGCCGGGGTCGTGCGCGAGCGTTGATGCGTGATGCCGGCCGCCAGCGTGGTGTGCGGCGTCAGGTCGGCCTCGATGATGCCGTATAGGGTAGGGCGCTCGGAATTCACGCGGTCCACGAACGAACCGCGATCTTCATAGGCCGCGATGAAGCGGCCGCGAAGCTTGCCCTCGCTATCGAAGGGTGTGCTCAGGTCGGCCACTGCCCGGTAGTAATCCCAGGACCCCACGCTGGCCTGCGCGCCGAAGGCGAATTCCTGTAGCGGGCGCTTGCGCACCAGATTCACGCTGCCGCCAGGTTCACCGGTGCCTTGATACAGCCCGGACGGGCCGCGCAGCACTTCAATGCGGTCGTAGATGGCAAGGTCGAAGCCCGCCGACAGGTTGCCCGCGCCGGCCGGTGCGCGCAGGCCGTCAAACTGGATCGTATCCAGCGTATAGCCGCGCGAAATAAAGCTGGAAATATTGCCACCGCTGGAAAGCGTTTCAACGGTGATGCCGGTCACGTTGCGCATTGCGTCCGACAGGCTATTCAAGTTCTGGTCATCCAACTGCTGGCGCGTCACGACCGACACCGACTGCGGAATTTCCTTGAGCGTCTGCGTGCCCTTGCCCAGCGTGACGGCATTGCTGGTGTACGAGTCGGTGCCTTCACTGGTGGCGGGCGTAGCCGCGCCCATGACGGTCACGGCCTCTAGCTGCGTGACGCCGCCTTGCGGCGCGGCCTGCAAGGCATAGGTGCCCGCGGCGCTGGGCACGGCGCGATAGCCGGTGCCCGCAAGCAGGCGGTCGAAGCCTTGCTGCACGCTCATCTCGCCCGAGATGCCCGGGCTCTGGCGGCCGGCCAGCCAAGCGGGGTCGTAGACGATCTGTACGCCGGCCGCAGCGGCATAGCGCGCCAGTACGGTATCGAGCGTGCCCGCGCCGATCTCCACGGCGCGCACTTGCGAGCTGGGCGTCGTGCCGCGCTGTGCCACCGACTGTGCTGCGGTCTGCGCGCCCGCCGTTGCACTCGCCATGGCGGTGCACCAAAGCGCTGACCAGATCATTGCCTTGCGGGGTGCTTTGCCCCGCGTTGCGCGTACACGTGCCATCACTCTTTCATCCTTTCATCGTCAAGCAAGAAGCGCCCGCATCCCCTCGATGCGGTTTCACTACCTACTCCGCACGACAACGAAAAAGTGATCACCTGAATGCAAATTATTTTTATTGCGCGTCAGATCAAGCGCCCGCCGGCCCGACCGATACCCAGTAGCGCGTGACGCGTTGCACGGCAATCGGCAGGCGTTCGGCCAACGCGCGCAGGGCGGCATCGGTATCGCGTAGCGACAGGGCGCCCGATACCCGCAGGTTGGCAACCTGGGGCGAGCAGCGCAGGATGCCCGGGCGATGCCGAGCCAGCTCGGACACCACATCGGCCAGGCGCTGGTCGCGCACGACCAACATGCCTTGTTCCCAGAGCGCCGCGCTGTCGTCCACCGGCGCGATCCCGCCGGCCTGGGCTAGCGTGAAGCTGCCGCGTTGCCCCGCGTCGATGCGCAAGGGGGCGGCGTGCGCGGGGCGCGCCAGTACGGCGTGTTCAAACACCATGACCTCGGTGCGATCATCGATCAAACGCACCGAAAAGCGCGTGCCCAATGCTTGCACCTCGCCTTGCGGGGTCTGCACTACAAACGGTCGGTAGGTGGATTGCGGTTCCTGCCCGGTGGTCACCATGACCTCGCCCGCCATCAGCACCAGACGGCGCTCAGCAGTGCCAAAGCGCAGATCGACGGCGCTGCCGCTGTTCAGTACCAGCCGCGTGCCATCGTCCAGCACGCGTGTCAATTGTTCGCCCGCGGCGGTGCGCATGTCCGCGCGCCAGGCGGGCGCTTCGCGCCACGCCATCCAGCCGACCGGTGCCACAACGCCCAGGCCCAGCGCCACGCGCAGCACGGCGCGGCGGCCTTGCCGCTTGCGGGTGGCGCGCAGCACGTCATGGCCGATCTGGGCGGGCAGGCCGTCAAACGCGCCCAGCACCTGCTCGGCACGTGCCCAAGCCTGCACATGAGCTTCGTTCTGCTCAAGCCAACGTTCGAATGCTCGTCGGGTGGTTGCATCGGCGGGTTCGTAGCGCAGCCGGATCACCCAGTCGGCCGCTTCTTCCAGCAACCGGTCGCTGGGCATGGCCGTCATGGCGTTGCTGCCCAGCGCGCTCATGCGGCGACAGCCATGCAGGCCATCAAGGCCTTGCGCAGATGGCGCCGTACCGTAATCACGGGTTTGCCGGTTTGCTCGGAGATCTCTTGCAAGGTCAGACCGTCCAGCTGCGCCAGCAGGAACATGTCGCGCGTGGCCGCAGGCAGGCGCTGCAGCATGGCGTCAATTGCCACCAGGGTCTGCACGATGATGAGGCCCGTTTCCGGCGGCGGCACTTGCGGTTCGGGCAGATGCGCGATGGCGTCCAGGTAGGCTTGCTGCACCGCGCGGCGGCGCCAATGGTCAACCAGCAACCCCTTGGCGATATGCGTGATCAGGGCGCGTGGCTCTTCACGCAACACGGGCGGGCGGCGGGCGGCCATCAGCCGCAAGAACGTGTCCTGCGCCAGATCGGCCGCGTCGCCGCTGTCGCCCAGCTTGCGATGGAGCCAGCCTTGCAGCCAGCCATGGTGATGGCGATAAAGCTGCTCGACGGCGGGGAGGGTAAAAGAGTCGGGTGATGGCAAGATGCCCGGAAGTTTACAGAATGCGAATAAGAAATACTATTACTTAGATTGCGCGGGCGGGTGCCAACGCGGCGTGCGCGCAACATGCTGCGTTTTGTCCGAACTGGTTATTGCCGCCGCCAGCGCGCTGCCCACAACCGCCGCGGCAATCGGCAGCCCGTAGCTGCCGCTTAAATCGTAGGCATATCCCGCCGCAACCGGCCCGACCAAGGTGCCAAGCGCCACGCTGGTATACAGCGCCCCAATAATCCCGCTGATATGGCGGCCACCAAAAGCGTCCATCACGACCGCCGGTAGCAGCGCTACCCAGCCGCCATAGAACACGCCAAACACCAAGGCGAATAACGCCAGCGTCCAAAACTGGCTGCAAGCGCCCCAGGCTGCCAGCGTGGCGGCGATTCCACCGTACATGGCCGCCAGCGCGTTGCGCCTGCCAATGCGATCCGCCAGCGGACCCAGGCAGAACCGGCCAGCCGTGCTGCCCACGCCGATCTGGCTAAGCAGCAGCACGGCCAGTTCGGGCTTTACACCGTGGTCCATTGCGTAGGGCACCAAATGCACGAACGGCACAAAGACGCCAAACGCGCAGACCAGGCAGGCGGCATATAGCTTGGCGAAAGGCTTGCTGCGGACGGCGTCCCGTACCGACAGGCCTTCGGGTGCTGGCGTGCTTGCTGACGTCGGGGCCGGTGGCTCGCCATCTGGCGTCAGGCCCCGGTCCAGCGGCGAGTTTTCCACCCAACGCGATGCGGCCACACCCAGCACCGCTATGCCCACGGCCAACGCAAGATAGGCGCTTCGCCATCCCCACAGCCCGATCAGCGTCGCAGCCAGTGGCGGCATCAGCAGCGTGCCCACCCCGATGCCGCTGACCGCCAGCCCCGACGCCAGCCCGCGCCGCCGCTGAAACCAGCGCTGCACCGCGCCCACCACCGGCACATACGAACATCCCACACCCAGGCCCACGCCCAGCCCATAAGCCAGATAGATCTGCGTCATGTTCTGTGCAGCGGCGGCAAGCAACAGGCCCAAGGCCAGCAGTAGCATTCCCGTCAGCGCCAACGCTCTTGATCCGTATCGGTCGGCCAACGGCCCGCTGAATACACCGAATCCAAAGTACAGGCATCCCGCCAGCGAGAACACCAGCGACACCGCCCCGCGCGAGGCGCCGAAGTCGCGTTGCAAGGCATCGACAAACGAGCTGAAGGAATAGGCGCTGCCGAAGCCCAGCAAGGTAATGGCGAAGGCGGCGGCCACGACGAACCACCCATGAAAAATTCGGCCATGGGTGGACGGCGTTGCGGTCTGTGGTGGGGGCATCGTCATGCTTGCGCCTTGGTGATGGGCCTGCGCAAATGCCAGGGCGTGGCGGCCTGGAAGGCGGCGCCCAGGGTAAACAAGCTCATCTCGGCCAAATGCGCCGCCACCAGTTGAACGCCCATCGGCATGCCGGCACTGCACTGGCCCGCCGGCAGCGTCAAGCAGGGGTGTCCCGTCATGTCGAATACGCAGGTGTAGCGCTGAAGCGCCGCAATCAGTTCGGGCTGCTCGCCTAGCGTGCTGATGGTGTGCAAGGTCAGCGGCGGCATTGGCTGCACGGGTGTCAGCAGCGCGTCGATGCCGACGAAGAGGGCGTCGACTTTGCCGCGCAGCGCCATGCGGCGCAGCAACAGGCGCTGATAGTCCAGGCCAGACAAGGCGTGGCCCGCATCCAGCACCGCCGCCAGGACGGGGCCATACTCCGCGCGGCGCGACGGGTAGGTATCGGCATGGGCCACCGCGGCTTCCACCGCGCAAATGGCCGCCCAGTCGAGTACCGCCTGTTCGGCGTCCGCAATCGGAAATTGCACCGGGACCAGTGTCGCGCCCAAGTCCTGGAACGTCTGCGCGGCCGAGGCCAGCATGCGCTGTGTTTGCGCGTCGACGTGGCTGCCGTTCCAATCGGAATCGATGCCGATCCGCAGGCCGTGCAGAGAGCTGGTGGCGTGTTGCGTGTAGCGCGGCACGGGCGCCTGCAACGCGGTCGGGTCCAGCGGATCGGCGCCCGCCATGGTCTCCAGCATGACGGCGGCATCTTGCGCGCTGCGCGCGATGACGCCGATGTGGTCCAACGATGCGGCCAGCTCTATGGTGCCGTGCCGGCTGACGCGGCCCCAGGTCGGCTTGATGCCGGTCAAGCCGGTGGCGGCGCAGGGCCAGCGGATGGATCCCCCGGTATCCGACGCCGTCGCCGCAAAGCAAAGCCCGGCCGCCGTGGCCACCGCGGAGCCGCTGGACGAGATGCCGGTCCAGTAGTCCGCGTTCCAAGGGTTGCGCGGGGGCGTGATGCTTGGGTGGTGATCGGAGTACGCGCCCTCGGTCATCTGCAACTGTCCCAGCAGGACCGCGCCCGCGTCGCGCAGGCGGCGGACAACGGTGGCGTCATGCGTGGCGGGCGCGTGGCGATGGATCGTCATGCCGGCGGCGGCGGGTACGCTTTTCTGGCGGCACAGGTCTTTCAGCGCAATAGGAATGCCGTGCAGCGGGCCGCGATATCGCCCCGCGCGTATCTCGGCTTCCGCGTCGCGTGCGGCTTGCAGGGCCAGGTCGGGCGTTAGGCAAGCGTAGCTGTGCAGTGCGCCGTCGCGGGCTTCGATGCGTTGCAATTGGCGGTGGGTCAGTTCAACCGGCGATACGTCGCGGGCTTGGATCAAGCTTGCGACATAGGTCAGGTCCTGGTCCAGCAGATCGGCGTCGGCAAGGTGTGTAGTGATGGTCTCATTCATATAGTTAAGCTATTCCCGGATGAATCGATGTTTCGCAATAATCCGGGTAAATTAGCGGCAATAAGCCAATGCAACAAACCCTGTTTTCTATTGAATTCAGATTAGTAAAACTATTCTGAATAATGCCGCGATGAACGCTCATGACCCCGTCACGACTGCCCCCGCTTAATGCGCTGCGCGCGTTTGACGCCGCCGCCCGCCATCAGTCCATGAAGGCCGCGGCGGAAGAACTGTGCGTGACGCCCGGCGCGGTCAGCCAGTTGATCAAGACCTTGGAACAGCACCTGGGCGTGGCGCTCTTTGTGCGAGTGAACCGGGGCATTCTGCTGACCGATGCCGGCAAGAATTACCTGCCGCCCATTCGCAATGCGTTTCGTCAGATTCTGGATGCCTCGGCTCGCATCGCGGCGCCGCCGGCAAGCCGCGTGCTGACGGTGGGCACCACCACTTTTTTTGCTTCGGCCTGGTTGATTCCTCGTCTGAACGACTTTCACGCGCGCCATCCCGACATTGACCTGCAAGTGGTGACCAACAACGCGTTGACGGATTTTTCACGCGACGGCGTGGATATCGCCATCCGGCATGGGCTGGGCCGCTACCCGGGCCTGCAAAGCGAACACCTGTTGACGGTGAGCGTCGTGCCGGTGGCATCGGCCAGCCTGGTCGCCTCGTTGGGCATGCCGGCGAATGCGCAAGACCTGCTGCGCTGGCCGCGCGTGCATGACGAAAAGCGCAGTGGCTGGCAGCTTTGGTTTGCGGCGCAGGGCGTCGAAGATGCAGGCATGCCCAGGGGGCCGGCGTTCGACGACGGCAGCCTGCTCTTGAAGGCGGTCGCCGCCGGGCAGGGCGCGGGGCTGCTGCCGGTGGCAATGGTGGAAGACGAGCTTGCCACGGGGCGGCTGGTCCGCTTGGCGGACGATGCCTGGCTGGAGGACTTTGGCTACTACCTGGTCTGGCCGGGCAGGGGGCCGATGGCGGACAAGGTGCGCGTGTTCCGCGATTGGTTGCGGGCGCCTCGTGATTCAGGGGTGGTTTCCACGTTAAGTGATGCACGTCAGGCGCTGAACGACGACGCCACGCCCTGCGCTTCGTGAAGCATCCATTTTGCAAATGCCTGTAGTGGCGCTTCACTCAACGTGATCGGCTCGGGAAGTACAAGGCAGAAGTGCTTGGCAATCGCTTTGCTGTCCGGCCAAGGCGCGACCAGACGGCCTTGTTCAAGCTCTGCCTCGATGTAAAGACGCGGCACCAGCGCGACTCCCAGGCCGGCTACCGCCGCCGCGATCAGCATGGAATGCAGATCGTAGCGCGCGCCCACCGCCGAATTCGTCAACTCGATGCCGGCCTCTTGAGCGTAACGCTGCCATGCGTCCGGGTTTTGCCGCCTGTGAAGGCGTGGCAGCTCGTCCAGCGACGTGTTGGCACCGGCTTCCGCCAGCAGAGCCGGGCTACAGACGGGCACCAGCACTTCCTCCAGCAGGTGATGCAGGTGCATTCCCGCCCATGCCGGATGCTCAAAATGGATGGCCGCGTCGAAACCACTACCCGCAAGAATGAAGGGTTCCATACGCTCGGTGATATGCACGGTGATGTTGGGATGCGCGTTTTGAAAGCGCTTCAGCCGAGGGATAAGCCAGCGGGTGGCGAAGGTGGGAATAGCGGCGATATCAATCGTCCCGCCTTCGGTGGGCTGCCCCATCACATAAAGGCTGTCTCGCTCAAGGCGATTCAGGATCTCGCGCACTTGCAGCGCGTATCGCATGCCGTTGGGTGCAAGCCGTACCCGATTCCCCACGCGCTCAAAGAGTGCGACGCCTAAAAATGCCTCCAGGCGACCGATCTGACGACTGATCGCGCCCTCGGTCAGCGCCAATTCCTGGGCTGCGCGGGCAAAGCTGCCGTGTCGCGCCGCTGCCTCGAATGCCAGAAGCGCGGAGTTACTGGGAATCTTACGTCGCATGGGGGCTCGTTGATGGGGGCGCGCTTGAAGCAGCTTGAGTCAATGTCACTGAAGGCTGATTTTATATCGCTATATACACGGTAGAGGCGGGTTTAGCATGACCTTACTGCAATGAAATGGGTTTGAGTGCCGAAAGCGCCTAGCCCGTGACGAAGGATTTTCCTGATGATCTATACCGTGGAATGCAGCTTCGCTGATCCCAATAGCGAAGCCGAATGGAACGACTTCTACAGTGCTGAAAAACTACCCGCCCTTATATCGGTCACGGGCTTTCACACGTCGCAGCGCTTCAAGGCGTTAAGCGTTGATTGCCCGATCTACCTGGCCCTGCACACGATTGACGGCCTGGATGTTCTGACGGGCGAGGAATACCGCCAGAAGGGCGGCGGCAATTTCGCAAGGTGGCAACAGCACATCACCGACTGGCACCGAAATCTGTACGGAGATATTGGCCATGCGCCAGCGGTCAGTAAGGACGAACTCCTTGTGCTGTGTGCAAGCTGCGCCGAGCCTCTGATCCAGATGGGCCTTACCCCCTTGGCCATGCGAGCCGTTGCGCTCGAGAAGTTTCCGGAGCGTCGTTGGCTGGGCAAACTGCCTTGGCGACAGGCTCGGTTAATCGAGCGCTTGCCTGAAGACGTTCACTTGTATGCGCCGATGACGGAACAACTGACAAGTTGCCGCAGCGCGTAAACCAACGCCATCACGCGCTGTGCTGATTGAAAGGCGCGCATCCGTTGTTCGGTTATGCAGCGCTGAATATTCAAGCCCGATACTACAAAGTCCACCGGAGAAATTTGTGTCCGCCAATCCATTTCCAAGCCAGCAAGCCGGGGATTTCACGGTTACCGCCCTCAGCGACGGCTACCTAGCCGCCAGCCTGGACTTGCTTTCGAATATCGAGCCGGGCGAGGCCTGCAGAATGCAAAATGCCGCGGGCCAGAACGAGCCGACCGCTGTCCATATCAATGCCTACTTGGTCCGCGGGGCGGGGCGCACCATGCTTATCGACGGCGGGGCGGGAGGGATTAAACAATGGGGTGGCCGGCTGCTATCGAATTTATCGCTGGCTGGCGTCGAACCCTCCGACGTCGACACCCTTCTGCTTACACACGCCCATCCCGATCACGTCGGTGGGCTGGTGGACGCAGCCGGACAAATCGTCTTTCCAAATGCGCAGCTTGTGGCGCATCAGCGCGAGCTTGCCTTCTGGCAGGATGACGGAAATTTAAGTCGTGCCAGCGAGCGCGCGCGCGGCAACTTCCTGATCGCGCGTAGAGTATTCGACGGCTACCGAAACATGCTCCGCACTTTCGAGGAAGGCGAGGTGGTTTCCGGTATCAGAGCCTTGCCGCTACCGGGGCACACGGATGGACATTCCGGATATCTTTTCGAATCTTCCGATCAGAGCCTGCTTGTTTGGGGAGATATTGTTCATTTTCCCCACATCCAGATTGAACGGCCGGATGTTTCGATTGCCTTTGATCAGAATCCTTCCCTTGCCGCCGCCACGCGATCCCGGTTGTTGGACATGGTCAGTTCAGAGAAACTCTTGATCGCCGGCATGCATTTGGGGGAACTTGGCTTCGCGCGAATAAGACAAAGCCGCGGGCGCTACGGCCTGGTGTATGAGACCGAGGCATGAAGCCCCCAAGCGCTGACCCGTCCTACCTGGACGCGGGGCAAACTCCATATGCGGGCGCCTTGCGCCGTCAATCCCTGTGCGCCAGCGCTTGGATAAAACCGCTGCACAACAGATGATCGTAGCTGTATTCGGCACGAGGGCTGGCACAGTTCACGCTGCTGGCGGGCAGGGCCAGCGCGGTCAGCGTCAGCGCAGCCATGAACATGATCCCGGCGAGCTTGGGTAGCGCGGACGCCAGGAACTGCCGTCTGCGGTCGCGCGGCAGGCGGCGGATGGGTTGGTTCAGGTCGAAGGCGTCTTGAAGCCGGCGCGCACGATCGTTGAACAGAAACTGGCGCCATTGCATGCTGGCGATGCAGAAGATCACCGGGAAGAAAAAGCCCAGGATGAGCGCTACGACGCCGCGGTTGCCAATGATATTCAATTGCCCCAACGCGGCGACGCCGGCGATGCTTGCCAGCGACAGCGTCGCAATCAATGTTGCCACTGCTCGTTCCGCCGCGACCTCATTTTCCTGGGCCTTCGTCCACAGCTCAAACCGGCGCGGTTCCCAAAACATGGCGGGATCCTCGGGAAGCGCCGGATCTCGCTCGTCATCCTGTCGAAGGTAAACGCTGAGTTTGCCCAGGCCGTAGGCGACGATGCCTACAATGATTGCCGTCATTTGTACTGCAAGCGTCATGTTGGAACCCTGAAAAGTTGTCTGTCCGGGGGCGAAGCGTTAATTCCTCAGCCTTGCACCGGCGTGCACAGTTCCACCAACGTGCCGTCAGGGCAGCGCAGGTACGACACCACTTGCCCCCACGGCTTGGCGGTCGGCGCGCTGAGTTCCGTTGCGCCCAGCGACAAGGCCTTGGCGTGGGCGGCGGCAACGTCGTCCGTCACAAAGCGGACCTCCATGCCCAACGGCTTCGGCGACGCTGACGCTTCGATGTGCCCCGTGGCGAAGTTCATTGCAGCCAGTTCATGCGCGGCGAACGATAGCGTGGTGGCGCCGGTATCAAGTTCTCCGTACGTTTTGGATTCGTGCAGGAATCGCACCGGAAAGCCAAAGGCGGCTTCAAAAAAAGACAACGACGCCGCTACGTCAGGCACGTAAACGATGGTGTATCCAAATTTCATGAGGTGTCCTTGAAAGCCAGGGTTGCGCGCCGACAAACAGGTCGGCGTTGATCGTGGGCATGATACGTGGGCGTTGCGGGGTGCCGACGTACTTGCGACCGCCCGGCCACAAGAATCCAAAAAAGCCCACGCAATTGTAGTGAGGAATGTGACAAAATGTCAGGCACGTTCCGTCCGGCTGTACCGGTGAATTCCGTATTGATCAGGTTCTGAAATGACCGTTATCGGTGATCCGTACCTAATCCAACCCCCTGGCGATGGCTCGGGCGGCGCGCAATGCAAACCCGACGGTTCTCTGGACCGGCTCGTGCGTCTTGCCCGGCGCCTGTTTGATGTGGACATGGCAATCCTGGCAGGCACCGACGTCGATGGCGAATGGCAGGTGGCGGATGGCACACCGCCCGCGAGCTCGCTGCCCTGGTCCATCGAATGCCCGGTGCGTGCCGCCGACGAGCGCCTGCTGGGCAGCTTGCGGCTGCTGCATGGGCAGGCGCGCGATGTCACCGAGGAAGACAGCCAGGCCCTGACGGACCTGGCCGGCCTGGCGGCCGCGGCCATTGAACAGCGCCATATGCGGTTGAGCGAGCGCGCCGACGAAGACACCTGGCGCGAAGAAGCCCGAAAGCTGTCGCTGGCCATCGCGGGTAGTGGCACGGGTGTTTGGGACCGCGACGTGGTGACAGGCGAGATCACCTATTCGCCCGGCTGGAAGGCCTTGCTTGGCTATTCCGAATCAGAACTCACGACGCGTATCGAAGACGCCTACAACCGCCTGCATCCGGACGACCTGGACTACGTGCGCGCCGCCATGCAGGACCATTTCGACGGCAAGACCGACAGCTATGAAGTCGAACACCGCATCCGTTGCAAGGACGGCAGCTACAAGTGGATCTGCAGCCGTGGCAAGGTTATCAGCCGGGACCCAGCGGGCAGGGCGCTGCGGATGATGGGCACAACCACCGACATCAGCGCGGTGCGCGCCATGTCCGAGCGGCTCAAGCGCACGGCGGACCTGGTCGTCAACCTGACCGACGCCGTGCCCGGCCTGGTCTTCCAGTGTCGGGCGGTGCCCGAGGGTGGCTCGTGGTTTTCGTATGTCAGCGCGGGCATCCGGGACATGTTCGAGCTTACCGCCCATGACGTGCTCGCCAGCACCACCGCGATCGAACAACGCATTCATCCCGAGGACCTGGCCGCCTATCGCGCATCGCTGCATGCGGCGGCGGCCGCGCTGACGCCGTGGCACCTGGAGTTCCGCGTCTGCCTGCCGGTGCAGGGCCTGCGGTGGCGGCAGGGGGCCGCCAGCCCGCGCCTCGACGCCGACAATGGCGTGGTGTGGCACGGGTTCGTCACGGACATCACCGACCGCAAGCGCGCTGAATTCGAATTGCGCGAGCTTGCCGCCACGGACGCGCTGACGACCCTGCCCAACCGCCGCCACTTCATGTCGCACATCGCGGCCGAGCTCACGCGGATCAAGGGGCGGGGCGGCCTGGGTTCGGCGGTGCTGATGTGCGACCTGGACCACTTCAAGCACATCAACGACACCTGGGGGCACGCCATCGGCGATGGCGTGCTTCAGCATTTTGCGCACATGCTGCGCGCGCAGTTGCGCGATACCGACCTGGTGGGGCGCATCGGCGGCGAGGAGTTCGCCGTCGTGCTGCCCGATACCGACATCGAAAGCGCGCACCTGTTCGCCCGGAACGTGCAGCGCCAGATGGCTGACAGGCCGTACCTGTTGGGCGAGCGGCACATACCGCTGACGGTCAGCATCGGCATTTCCACATTGCATACCAACGACGACGACGCCGAACTGGCGCTTAGCCGCAGCGACCGTGCGCTGTATTACGCCAAGCAACGGGGGCGCAATCGGATCGAATCGGTGGAGTTCAGATAGGAAAATCCGCTGCACCCTTCGTCCGCGTCGACCACGTCAATGCGACTGCGCCTCCGGAAAATCCTGCGAAGGGCTGCGAGATCTCGAGAAGACGAAAGGAATGACTACATGGGAAATGAAAGCCCTATCCTTCTCAGGAAGTCCTGGTCTGCACCACGTTAGCCAAACTAAGCGCGTGGCGAAATCCTGCAATTCGGAATTGCGGCTGAAACGCTTACCGTTCGCCTCAGCCAACGGCCTGATAGGTACAAACGTGCGATCGGAATATCCGGCGGCGAGAATCGCCACCGTTTCATCCTCGCCGCTAGGCTTGGGAACCTCAAAGCTACGCAGCTCTGCGCAACTCAGCGGAGGCGCACTAACCAAGTCCGGATTCGCGCCTTTGCCGGCGCATCCGCCCAACGCGATAGCTACGCCTATTGCCGCCAGTGATGCTCGCACTTTGCCTTTCTCCAATCGTGGGGATGGCGAGCATAGATGCACTTGGATGTCAGGAGTATTTCTTGAGCCGGCAAGCGAATTGAAGGCTGTTCAGATCTTCGCCCACAGGGACTCAACGAGCTTTTTCCCGCGCAGTGCCGCGAGCCAGCGGTCGGGGATTGCGGCTTCACCGTAGAGCAAGCCCGCCAAACCGCCGGCGATAGCTGCCGTCGTATCCGTGTCGTTCCCCAGTGCAATCGCGCGCTTTACGCAGTCTTCGTAGCTGCGGGTCGACAGCAGGCAATGAATGGCCGACCAGAAGCTGTCGACCACATAGCCCGACCCTTGTGGAGGATAGAAACGGCCGTCCAGTACGATCTTCAACTCGGCTTCTTCCACCAAGCCGGCATAGCGTCCCAGCAATTCATCTTCCGCCGCGCGGACGGCATCAGGTGCTGACTGGCCTTCCAGGATGCCCATCCCCGTGAGGCAACATAGCGCGCAGCACAATTGCGCGCGTATGTGCCCGTGCGTAATCACGCTTTGCTTGAAGGACAGGGCAATTGCACTATCGCGCGAAGGCGCCACCATTAGCACTGGCAAGCATCGCATCAGTGATCCATTGCCGTTGTCTCGCTCATCCGCAGGGCCGGCGGCGGCAGGCGCGGCGCCTGAAGTCAATGCCTGGAATGCCCGCTGCGTTTGCAATCCAATATCAAAGACCTTGCCGTCGGGGGTGAATCTTCCATCCCGGGCCCAGTCAAGCAGATTGATGGCGAGTGCGTGAAGATCGAGATCCCGATCGCGCAATAGCGCATCCAACAGAGCCAGCGCCTGGGCGCCGTCATCACTCCATGTGCCCGGTGGCACGCCGGCATGGGCTCGATCGAAGCCAGTGGGCGGCGTCATCTCGATATCGGAATGCGGAGGGATTGATTCCGGGCCGTGGAATTCATAGGGAACGCCTAGGGCGTCGCCCACCAATAGCCCCAACAGGCATCCGCGCAGGCGGTCTTGGTCAGAGTGGGTTATCACGGTAAATGCTGCTTATCGTCAATGAATCTGTTCCGAGCCTTCGGGCTGCAATTCCGACAGCCCATTCCAATCGGGGTCTTTGAACATGCGCAGATTTATGGGATAGACCGGGTGCCCTGCCAGGCATTCGTTGAAGGCGTCCAGAAAGGCCTCAACGTTCGGGGTGTAGTAACGCCACTCCTTCAGATGATTGCCGGTCAGGCAAGCCACCTGCACACCGACATTGGAATTCTCGAAGCCGTTCTCGATGGCTTCTTCAAAGCGATTGGTGTTTTGCTTGTCTTCGTCATTGGGCATGCCGGACTCGATGCCCGTATACGGCCAGGAGATGATGATCAGGTTCTCATTGATCTGACGATCAGGCGCCGCCGGCAGCCCGGTACGAAAACGAACGATGACCGACAAACCGTTGACGCGGGTTTCACCCACGGCCCAGAGATCGCCAGGAAAAATACTGCTCATTGAATGCCTTCCTATATAGAAACCGAACCGGCGGGTTCAGCGCTTGGTTCCGAGCAAAGCTAGTCATCAAAAGAAAGAAGCGCGAAGTCTATCGCAAGCCAGCAATCCCAGGCTGTGGGCCAAACGTGCCGCCCGCTTGCGTCGTAAGCCGCGCCTGTTCCGCCAACCCTGCCTGAAGCAATTGCGCCGGCCCACTCATGGCGCGGTCTTTCGACCACACCACCGCAAGCACTGGGTCCTCCAGTGACAGCAAATGCCGCGCCACCAATCCCTGGCGCTCCGCATACTGCGCGCCGAGACTTTCAACGATGGCCACGCCCAAGCCTTGCGCCGCCAGCGCGCAGGCCGCCGATGATTGCGCCACTTCGATGATTGGCCGATACGGCAGCCCTCGCGCTTCCAACGCCTGGCGGGTTGCGCGGCCGGCGGGCAGGGCGGGGGCCAGCACGATCGGGCCGGCGTTGGCGACTTCTTCCAGCGTCAGCGCCGACTCTCGCGCCCAGGGATGATCTTGCGCCATGACCGCATGCAGACCCAACGGCGCCAGACGCTGGCTGCTGACGCGGTCGATGTCGGACGGTGCGCCGATGATGATGCCCAGGTCGATGCGGTGGTCGACCGCCATTTCGATGATCTCCAGCGCGGTGCCGGCGCGAACGGTTACCGCTACCGACGGATGCGCCTGTCGCATGCTGGCCAGAGCCGGGGGCAGCAGGCTCGACGCCGCTATCGCCACCGCGCCCACGTCCAACCGCGCCAGCGCGCCTTGCCGGATATCGACGGCGAGCCGGTCGACGGCTTCGATGCCGGCCAGTGCGTTGAGCACCTCGGGTATCAGCGCACGGCCCTGGCTGGTGAGGTGCAGCCGGCGGTTCTCGCGGCTGAACAATGCGAAGCCCAAGCGGGTTTCCATGTCACGCAACAGCGCGCTGGCGGCGGGCTGGGTCATGTTGACCGACGCCGCGGCGGCGGTGACGGTGTCGTGCCGATACATGGCGCGCAGCAGCAGGAGTTCTCGCCGGTTGAGCATATGAATTTCATATGAAAATAGTCAATTCAGCTATTTGACCATATGAATAAGGCGCCGCCAGAATAGCCGGATCGCATTCTGCTTCTTCAGCTATCGCCATGCCCGCCAACACTATCGTTTCCGTCACTTGCATCCCCCTGCGCCTGCCGTTTCATCACTGGAGCCCGTCGCCGCTGTTCGCCGGCCGGCCGCGCAACAAGCTGGACAGCGCGCTGGTGCGTGTGCAGACGGAAGACGGCACGGTGGCCTGGGGCGAGTCGTATTGCGTGGAGCCGCGCGCCTTGGTCGCAATTTTTGAAACCCTGATCGCGCCGCTGGCTTGCGGACGCGACGCGGATGACGACACCTTGCTGCCGGGCATGCAGCGCACGCTGCACAACCTGGGGCGGTCTGGGCCCGTGGTACATGCGCTGGCCGGCCTGGACATCGCGCTGTGGGACCTGCGCGCCAAGCGGGCGGGGGTGCCCTTGCATCAGTTACTGGGCGGCAAGCGCCGCGAGCGCGTGCGCGTCTATGCGTCGCTGCTTCAGTACTACGGCAATGCCGAGCGCCTGGACGCGGTGACGACGCGCGCCATGAACGAAGGCTATACCGAGATCAAGCTGCACGAGCGCACCGCCGATGCGCTGGCCGCCGTGCGCCGCAGCACGGGGGCGGGCGTGCCCATCATGGTGGACACCAACTGCGCCTGGTTGCCTGGCGAAGCCGAAGCCGCCATCGCCGCCATGCGCCCGCATGACCCGTTCTGGATCGAAGAGCCGCTGTGGCCGCCGGAGGACGATCGCGCGCTGGCCCGCTTGAAGCGAGCCTGCGGCGTGCCGCTGGCCGTGGGCGAGAACGCCAGCAGCGTCACCGACCTGGAACGGGTGGTGGACAACGAAGCCGCGCAGTACGTGCAGCCCAGCGTCATCAAACTGGGCTTGACCGGCGCGTGGCACATCGCGCAGAAGTGCGCGGAAACGAACGTCATCTGCGCGCCGCAGGTGGCATTTTTTGGACCGGGCTATCTGGCCAGCCTGCACCTGATCGCGGCGCAGCAGGCCGAGGTATCGCTGGAACGCCTATACGTGGAACTGGCCCACGTGCCTTATGGGCGCAGCGTGCCCATCGCAGACGGTTGGGTGCAGGTGCCGGACGGGCCCGGGCTGGGTGCGGACCCGGAAGCGGAACTTGCCGAAGGCCGGTTCAGCGCCTGACACGACGACAACGCGAGCCCAAAGAGGCCGCATCAAAACATAAACCTGGAGACAACAACATGCATTCATCGCGCAGAGTGTTCTTGATCAACGGCACGGCCATGGCAGTGGGCGCGGCCGCGTTGCCCTGGAGCTTCGCGGCACGCGCCGCGCAGTATCCGGACAAGGCGGTGCGCTTGTACATTCCCTATCCGCCGGGCGCGGCGACCGACACGCTGGGCCGCATGGCGGGCCAGGTGTACGCCGAAGCGCTGGGCCAGCCCTTCGTGGTTGAGAACCGGGGCGGCGGCGGGACCACGATCGGCACGCGCGCGTTGGCGGTGTCGGCGCCGGACGGCTACACCATCGGCATGGTCGACTCCACGTTCACGATCAACCCCGCGCTGTTGGGCGATCGCCAGCCCTACGACGCGATCAAGGACTTTGCGCCGATCTCGCTGATGGCGACCGCGCCGTTCGTGATGGTGGTGCATCCGTCCGTCAAGGCCACCGACGTTGCCGCTTTTGTTGCGCTGGCCAAGGCGCAGCCGGGCACGCTGTCGTTCGGGTCGGCGGGGGTGGGCAGCGGTCCGCATCTGGCGGGCGAGCAACTGCGCCAGCAGGCGGGCGTGGACGTGCTGCACGTGCCGTATCGCGGCGGTGGCACCGTCATCACCGACCTGCTGGGTGGCCAGGTGCAATTCGCCTTCGCCACGGTTCCCACACTGCTGGAACACATCAAGGCGGGGCGCCTGCGGGCCTTGGCGGTCACGAGTCCCAAGCGCGTCAGCCAGTTGCCGGACGTGCCGACGTTTGCCGAGGCGGGTCTGCCGGGCGTGGACATCTCGCCCTTGTTCGGCCTGGTGGCGCCCGCGGGCGTGCCGGAACCGATCATCGAGCGGCTGTCGAAAACGCTGGCCGATTCCGTGCGCAACGGCGCGCTGCGCGACAAGCTGGCGGGCTTGGGTTTTCAGCCGGTGGGCAGCACCCCGGCAGAATTCGCGCAGCGGATAAAGGACGATGTGGCGAAGTGGACGGGCGTGATTCAGCGCGGGGGGATCAAGGCGGAGTAGGGCTTGCGGGCGGCTGGTGGCGATTGTCTTGGAGGGCGATCCACGTTATAAATGAGTGTTATTCCTATTAACATGCCTGTCGCCCACCCTCCATGGATTCACCCGCGAACCAGAACGTCCACCGGCTTTACGCGGAACACCATGATTGGTTGCTGGGCTGGCTGATCCGGCGCGTGAACAATCGCGCCGACGCCGCCGATCTGACGCAGGACACCTTCTGCCGCGTACTGACGTCGGCCACCTCCACCCCCATCGCCGAACCTCGTGCCTACCTGCTGACGTTGGCGCGCCGGCTGACCATCGACTTGTGGCGGGCGCGTGATGTTGAAGCGCGCTACCTGGAAGCGCTGGCGCACGAGCAGGAACCGGTGGCCGTGTCGCCCGAAACGCTGCTCATGCTCAAGCAAGCCGTCATGGAAATCGATGCCTTGCTCGACGGCCTGCCCGTGCCGGTGAAACATGCGTTCCTGCTGAACCGCCTTGACGGCATGACCCATCCCGCCATCGCGCAAACGATGGGTGTGTCGCTGGCCACGGTCGAGCGGCATGTGAAACGGGCATTCCTGCATTGTCTTGCCGCGCGGCGGGTGGCGGATTCCCGATGAATACGCCACCCGCAGGCGACGCGCTGACAGAGCGCGCGGTCGACTGGATCGTCTTGCTGACGTCGGGGCACGCCTGCGACCACGATCGCCAGCGCTTCGAGCACTGGCTCGCCAGCCATCCGGACCACGCGCGTGCGTGGGCTGAAGTAGACGGCCTGATGCGCCAGCCCCTTTCCCGGCTACGCGCGGCAGCGGGCGATGCGCCCGGCCCGGCGCGTGCCGCCCGCGCCACCTTGCTGCAAACCAGCGGTCTGGATCGGCGCCGGGTGCTGAAGCTTGCGATGCTGGTGGGCGGCATCGCCACCGGCGCGCTAGTCACCGACCGCTACATTCCGCTGGCCGGCCTGTCCGCCAGTTACGCCACACGGACCGGCAAGCGTCAGACCTACGCGCTGGCCGACGGCTCTGTGCTGACGTTGAACGCGCGCTCGGCTGTCGACGTGCATTACAACGACGCGCAGCGCACCGTCGTGCTGCGCCAAGGCGGCCTGTACGCCGAGGCGCGCGCCGGCGACCGGCCCTTCGTGGTGCGTACGCACCACGGCGAAGTATCGGCCCACTCGACCCGGCTGGCGGTCAGCCAGTTCGACGACTACGCCGTCGCCAGCGCGATTGAGCATTCGTTGCTTGTGCGCCCGGCGCGCGGCGATCCCATGGCCTTGCCGCAGTCCGCAACGGCGGCCTTCGATCAGGATCGCGCTTGGGCACGCGAGGATGGCGCGCAGGATGCCTGGCGCAACGGCATTCTGAGTGTGCGCGACGCGCGGCTGGACGAGGTCGTGGCTCAGGTGCGGGCGTATCAGCCCGGCCTGATACGGGTCTCGCAACGGGCTGCCGCGTTGCGGGTGTTCGGTGTTTTTCCGCTGGACGACCCGGACCGGACACTCTTGGCGCTGAGCCAAACGCTGCCGATCCGGATGCAGCGCTTTGGGCCGTGGCTGACGCTTCTGGATGCGGCATGACAGGGCAATGAGGGGATTGGAGGCCGGTAGCCGTCATGACTAATGACGCAACCGAATTCCCTATCCGAAAAACCTCCCGCAACTATGAAATTTCCCCTGACTACCGCCGCGACGCTCGTCGCTGGCGCGCTGAACGCCTGCCTGATGGCACCCTGCGCATATGCCCAGAATGCTCCCGTGGGCGTCGGGCAGCGGGCTGCCGTTGCCTATGACCTGTCCGCCGGCCCGTTGACCGACACCCTGAGCCGGATCTCGTTGCAAAGCGGCCAGACCATCTCCGCGGGCGCGGAGCTGGTGGCTGGCCGGCAAGCCGCGCCGGTGCGCGGCGTGCTGAGCGCCGAGGGGGCGGCCCGGCAGGCGCTGGCGGGAACCGGCCTGGAGCTTGTCGTGACAAGCGCTGGCGTGCTGACCGTGCGCCCGCTGCCCGCCGTGGGCGTGGTGACGTCGCTTGAACCCGTCCTGGTCAGTGCCAGCGCCATCATCCCGCCCAGCGAAGGCACCGGTTCCTACACAATCCCCGAGTCCACCTCGGCTACCCGAATGAGGCTGACGATGCGAGAAACGCCGCAGTCAGTCAGCGTCATCACACGCCAGCAAATGGACGACCAGGGCATCGTCAACGTGGCGCAGGCGCTCGAGCAGACGCCGGGTATTACGGTCAGCCAGGACAACTCCGAGGGTTACAGCTTTTACTCGCGCGGCTTTCAACTGTCGAATTTCCAGTTCGACGGCCTTCCCAGCCTGTCCAGCGACGGCGGCAACGTCCGCGATAACTACAGCATCACGAACTCGGTCATTTATGACCGCATTGAAGTGCTGAAGGGCGCCACGGGCCTGGTCAACGGGGCAGGCTATCCCTCGGGCGTGGTCAACTTCATCCGCAAGCGTCCCACCCAGGAATTCCAGGGCAGCCTGTCGGCGGGAGCCGGTTCCTGGGACCGCTACCGCAGCGAAGTCGATCTGGGTGGCCCCTTGAGCGAAAGCGGCAAGCTGCGAGGCCGCGTCGTGGGCGCCGCCGAGACCCACGGCAGCTTCATGGACCATGCCAAAGGCACGGAGTCCATCGGCTACGGCATCCTCGAAGCCGACCTGTCGCCCCGCACCACCGCGTCGTTCGGCGTGGACTACCAACAGAACCGGAATGACGGCACCACCAACACCCACCTGCCTTCGCTGTTTTCGGACGGCTCGCAAGTGACGTTCTCGCGTTCGACCAACCCGGCCGACAAATGGGCATGGCGCAACCAGGACACCACGCGCCTGTTCGCGGACATCAGCCACAGGCTGGACAACGGTTGGAACTTCAAGCTGGCCGCCGCGCACCGGGACTACAAATCGCGCGAGCTGATCTCGGGCATGGGCAGCGCGACGGTGGACGTGGTTGACCACAGCGTAAGCCACGGGTTCTATCCCGGCGGCGCCGCGCGTTTTGACACGGACTCGCGAGAAAACAGTATCGACTTCCAGGCGTCTGGCCCCTACACGCTGTTTGGCCGTCAGCACGACTTGGTGGTCGGCTACAACGCGGCGCGCACGCACGCGCAATCCCGCCGCGAGGACGGTGACACCGACCTGTGGATCGATGATGCGTTCAACTGGAACAACAACGCCACGGAGCCCGGCTCGTACGCCTGGTGGCTGACGCAAGACATGCAGGTCAATCAGAAGATCCTGTATGCCGCGACCGTGCTGCATCCGACAGACCGCTTTGCGTTCATCCTCGGCGGCCGCCTGACGAACTATTCCTGGAGCCAGGACATCCGGTATGCGAACGGCCGTTACGTTGGCTACTCGACGAACGTGAGTAGAAAACTCATACCCTACACGGGGGTTACCTACGATCTGGATGCGAACCACACGGTGTACGCCAGCTACACCGACGTGTTCAAGCCCCAGGCCTACAACTTCGATGCGAACAACCGCCAGCTTGACCCGCTGACGGGCAAGAGCATCGAGCTTGGCGCCAAGGGCGAGTATCTGGACGGGCGCTTGAATGCCAGCGTCGCGCTGTTCCAGCTCAAGCAGGACAACGTTGCCGAGCCCGACCCCAGTGGCGCCTCGACGCCCACCGGCGGCGCGGCTTATATCGCGGTGCCGGGCGTAACCACGCGCGGCCTCGAACTGGAAGTCTCCGGCGAAGTGTTGCCGGGCTGGCAAGTGAACGCGGGCTACACCTACAGCCGTTCGCGCGACCGCGACGGCCAGCGCGTCAGCACCACACAACCCGAGCATCTCTTCAAGCTGGCGACGGCCTATCGCCTGCGGGGTGACTGGCACCGCCTGACCGTGGGCGGAAACGTGCACTGGCAAGGCAATACCTACTTCACGCAGGAAGTGGACGCGCGCAACCACCGCTTCACCCAGGACAGTTACGCCGTTTTTGGTCTGATGGCGGGATATGACTTCAGCAAGGACTTGCGCCTGACGGTGAACGTGAACAACGTGCTGGACAAGCACTATTACTCGGGCATGGGCAACTACAACTCGGTCTTCTACGGCGCACCGCGCAACGTGTTCGCGCAGTTGCGCTACAAGTTCTGATCCGGCTCAATGATGTGCTGGATGGCCTGGAAGCGGCTGAGGGGGCCATTCAAAGATGGCCCGGCGCGCACGCCGATTCGGTGCATGCCCCATACGCAGCTATTCCGGCTTGATGCCTGCCGCCTTGATGACTCGGCCCCATTTCTGAAGCTCGGCAGCCTGAAACGCGTTTAGCTCGGCGGAGGTCGTTGTCCATGCCTGGGTTGCTGAGTTCCGAAAGAACGCTTGCGCGCCCTCGCTGGCTACGGCTTCGATCAATAACTGCCTTAGCTTCGCATCCGTCGGCGCGGGTGTGCCGACGGGTACGTAGGCGGCGAACCAATAGCCCATGTCATAGCCTTTGATGCCGGCCTCGTCCAGGGTAGGTACATCCGGCAGTTGGGGCAGGCGTTCCTGGGTTGATGCGCCAAGCGGGCGCAGTTTGCCTGCTTCGATCTGCGACAAACCCGTTACGGTGTCGATCACCATCATGTCGATGTGCCCACCCAGCAGATCGTTCAGCGCATTGGGATTGCTGTTGTAGCCGACCCAGACGATATCCGTGCCGGTCAGTTGCTTGAGCATTTCGCCCGCGATGCGGCTGGACGAATTGCCGCTGCCGAAGCTCAGTTTGCCGGGGGCTTGCTTGGCCGCGCGAATCAGGTCATCGACAGTGCGATAAGGCGAGTCGGCCTTCACCACCAGAACCAGGCCGCCGCGTCCCAATCCTGTCAGTGGGGTGAAATCCGCGGCTGGGTCATACGGGAGCGTTTTGAAAAGATGGGGGTTGGCGGCCTGCGTGGTGTTGGTGGTGATCAACACCGTGTAGCCGTCGGGAGCGGCTCGGGCAACGTGATGCGCGGCGATCATGCCGCTTGCGCCTGGCCGGTTTTCCACAACGACGGCTTGCCCCGTCTGCTGTGTCAGCGACGCTGACAATGCGCGTGCCAGCAGGTCGGTTGCACTGCCCGCGCCGAATGGCACGACAAATGTCACGGGCTTTTCCGGGTAGCCGCCCGCCTGTGCCGATGCGGTCCAGGCAAAGCCAAGCACGGCCAGCACCGAGGCCGCCAGGCGGACGATAGAAGTGATGATGGGATTCATGATGTTTGTCTCCTGTAGTTAGTTGGTGCGGGCGTCATTGGCCTGCACGCTTCGTATGCCAGCTTCCTGGGTGCGCGCTCAACGCGCTCAAGCGGGCTGACTAGCAAGATCGCGGCGGTCGCGCTGCGCTAGAAACTCACGGACAACCGCCTTGTGCTCATCGCCGCAAAGCAAAATCGCCTGCAGGGCGGCAGCGTTCTCCAGCGCCATCGGCAAGGTAGATTCGGCGGCATCCAATACCAGGCGCTTGGCCATGCGCAAGGCTTGGGGCGGGTTCGACGCAATGCGCCGGGCCAAGGCGGCGCTGGTCTCGTCCAAGGCTTCCGGCGCCACCACGCGGGACACCATGCCCAGTTGCAACGCGGTCGGTGCGTCGATGAATTCGCTGGTCAGCGTCAACTCCAGGGCCTTTGCCGTCCCCACGATGCGGGTCAAGAACCAGGCGCCGCCTATGCCAGACACCAGGCCCAGCCTCAGGAAGCTTTCGGCAAACGTCGCGCGTTCGCTGGCCACGCGCAGGTCGCACATAAGCGCCAGGTCGCAGCCGGCGCCGACCGCCGCCCCATTGACCGCCGCAATTGACGGCATCTGCAATGCTTGCAAGGCGTGGGTGATTCGATGCAGCGTGGATTTCAGCCTGGCGCGGACCTCGGTGGCCGAGCCCTGCATCAAGTCGGAGCCTCGCTCCATGTCTTTTACATTGCCGCCCGTGCAGAAGTGCTTGCCTGTGGCGCGCAGCAATACGCAATGCACGTTTGATAGCGAGTTGGCCTGCTCCAGGGCCTCGGCAAGCGCCTCGGCCATGCGTACCGACATGGCATTGCCTGTGTTCGGGTCGTTGAGGCTCAATGTAAGGACGCCGTCGGCGATGTCTTGCTGGATCAATATCTCGGCAGTGGCCGATGCGCCGGCTTCGGCGATGGATGTATTGGATGTCATCGGTGTTTCCTTGGCTTTCAGGTAGAAAATGGCTCGGGTGTTCCCAGGACGCCGCTACCGAACATGGCTTCTATCTCTGCTGGGTCATAGCCGCATTCGTTCAGAATCTGGCGGCTGTGCTGGCCCAGCGTTGGCGCGGCCGTGTTGGGGTCATGCGAGCTGGTCGCGTGAGCGGGCCCCGGCGCGAAGCCCGGCATGCGCACTTTTCCGGCAACGGGATGGTCAACCCAGCTGTCGATGCCGCTTGCGGCGTACTCTTGTGAGCGGACGACATCGTCGTAGTCCGCCACCGGCGCACAAAGAATGTCCAACTGGGAAAGCCGATTCACCCAGGCGTCGGTGGCGCGCTGCCGAAACAAGGGCGTCAACGCCTGGCGCAGCGCGTCGCGGTGCGCGACGCGGGATTCATTACTGGAAAAACGCGGATCATGTTCCAGTTCGCCGGCGCCCAATACGGCGCACAAGGCTTGCCAGCGCTTGGGGTGGTAGGCGGCCACCATGATCCAGCCATCAAGGGTCTGGTAGGCCTCGTTGGGCGCGGCGTAGGGGGCGGCGCTGCCCGCCTTGGCGGGTGCGGTGTCCGAGGCAAAGTACGACGCGTAGCCGATCTGCTGCAGCATCAACGTTGCGTTGTACAGGCTGATGTCCAGGTATTCGCCTTGGCCGCTGCGTTGGGCTGCGTGGTATGCGGCCAGAATCGCGATCGTGGCCATATAGGCCGTGGTCATGTCGGCGACCGGCGTCGCGACTTTTACCGGCTCGCCGTCCGCGACCCCCAAGGTGCTCATCAAGCCGCTGGCGGCCTGGATGATGCCGTCCACGCCGGGCCGGCCACGCAGCGGGCCGGTTTGTCCGTACGCGGAAATGGAGCAATACACCAATCCGCGGTTGCTGTTGGCCAGCGTGTCGTAGTCCAGGCCAAACGCCTGCATGACGCCCGGACGGTAGTTTTCAACCACCACGTCCGCGCGGCTGACCAAGCGGCGCGCGACTTCGCGACCGCTGTCGGATTTCAGATCCAACGCGATGCCGCGCTTGTTGCGATTCACGCTCAAGTACACGGCGCTTTCGCCCGCGATCCAGGGCGGGCCGATCTGCCGGCCGAGTTCCCCGCCGGGGGGTTCGATCTTGATGACGTCCGCGCCCATGTCCGCAAGCATCATGGTGCAGACGGGTCCCGCGAGTACGTGCGAGAAATCCACGACCCGCAGGTCTCGCAAGCTACGTTTGAACATCTCCTGTCTCCTGCACGACACGGTCTGATGGGTGACCGTGTTCTCTTGTCATGCAGGCAGAATAGGCAGCGGCTCCAGACCCGGCAAACGACTTTATCGACCGGATGCTTTGACTTTTTGTAAAAGGGTCAATGTAGGCGCTCGGGGATCAAACGGCGACAAGGGTGGACAGCCAATCGCGGAACACACGCAACGCTCGGGATTGCGGCTTGCCCGTCGGCCAGGCGAAGTAATACGTGAAATCCTCGTGGTCGAGTATGCGATCCAGCGGCGCCACCAAGCTTCCGTCCGCCAGTTCTTTTTCGATCAGCGCCTTTTGGCCAATGGCGACGCCATGGCCTTCGATGGCTGCCTGGTAGGCAAGCAACGAGGTTTCGTACTTCATGCCTTGCGCGGGGTTGACGTTGCGCAAACCGGCCGCGCGCAGCCATAGCATCCAGTCGTCGGGTCGCGCCATCGAATGCAGCAAGGTTTGTGTCGCCAGTTGCTTCTTGTGCGTCAGCCCCAGCGTGGGGGCCGCCACGGGAATCAGCTCGTTGCGCACAAGCTGCAGCGTGCGCATTCCCGGCCAGCGGCCATCGCCCAGCTGTATGCCGGCGTCAATGTCTTCGCGCTGAAAATCCAGCGGCGCGAACGACGTCATGACTTGAACGTCGATGTCTTTATGCTTCTGATGAAAACTTGCCAGTCGCGGGATGAGCCAGCGCACGGCAAAGGTGGCGGGTGAGCGGATGCGCAGCGTATCCCGGCCCTGGCTGTTGCCGGCCACCGCCAGGGTGGCCTCACGCAGCGTTGCAAACAAAGGGATCAAATCCGACAGGTAGCGTGCGCCTGCCGGTGTCAGCGTCAGGCCGCCGCGTATGCGTAAAAACAGCGGCGTGCCCAGATAGTTTTCCAGCGCCCGGACCTGCCTGCTTACCGCCGCGGGTGTCACGCACAGTTCATCGGCTGCCTTGGAAATGCTCAGCAGGCGCCCCGTGGCTTCGAACGCCCGGGCGGGATTCAATGGCGGAAGCAAGTCGCGGCGCGCCATGGTTAGCTCCGCGCCACCGCGCGCCGCAGCCGCAGCGACGCGACGCGGCCCAGCACGATGGGTGCTACGCCATTGCTGAAGCTCACTTCCGTTTGCGCGCCGGAAAGGGGCGACAACTGCGCGATGTGCTCAAGATTGATGATGATCGACCGGGACAAGGCGCAGAAAGGCGGGTAGGGCAGATGCGCGGCCAGGCGTTTGAGCGTGATGTGCATCAGCTCGTTGTCATTGGCGGCGCTGCACAGGCGGACGTAGTCGCCTTGCGCCTGCACAAGCGTCAGCCGTTCGACCTTGATGAGTTTGGTGCCGACCTTCGTTTTCATCGGCACGTAGCCGGTGGCGCGGGGCCGTAGCCGCGTCAGCGCCCGCGCAAGCCTGTCGGGGCTGACTGGCTTGAGCAGGTAATCGACCGCCGCGACGTCGAACGCGCGGGTGGCGTAGTCGTTGTGCGCGGTGACGAAGACCACGGCGGGCGCGGATTCCAGGCTGCTCAGAAGATCGAACCCGTTGCCGGAGGTCAGTTCGATATCCAGAAACAGGGCGTCTGGCGCATGGGCCTGGATCAGGTCGTGGGCTTGCTCAATGGTGGAGGCCTCGCCGGCGACGTCGATATTGGGCATGGCTTCGAGCAGCCGGCGCAGGTAGCGCCGTGCCGGGGCTTCATCGTCGACGATCAGCACACGTAGCATTTTCCTCTCAGGCGGCAGAGTGTGACGGGTATATTCTTCGGTTCGGCGATATCGTCGATTCCGATATCGCTTCGGTTTCGAACCGCCGGTAAATATAAGGCCATATGCGTTGTTCCGTGAACCCGTCGCGTTGCTTGAATATGGCTGTTACGAGAAGAGCGCGTCCATGATGTCGACATCACTCAGCCAGGGCCTTGGTCAAGGGGAATCGTCGCCGGGCTTCTGGCGCGCCCAGATCCTGGGATGGATTTTTCTTGCGATGGTCGGTTTTTTTATCCGGATGTCGCTGTTCGACAATGCGGCGGCGGCATTGTGGCTGACGCTTGTGATGGACTCGCTGGCGTTTGCGATGACCAGCACGGCCGCCGTGTTGCATGGACGTCGCGCGGGCAAGGCCGATTTGCCGGTCGTGGTGCTTGCCTGCGCCGTGCTGCTGTGCCTGGCCGCGGGGGCGCTGCTGGCGTCAATTGCCTACGCCATCCATCGGCTGTTGCCGCCAGGGGTCGTGCACCTGTTTCCCAGCCATGCCTACCGGTTGGGTTTGCTCTATTACATGGGCATCTTTTCGATTTGGACGCTGGTGTATTTCGGCGTGTCGGCCGAACTTGCCGCCCGCACCGAACGCATGTCCAAGATGAAGGCCGAGACCCGGTCCTTGCAATTGGAGCTTGAGCATCTGCGCTTGCAGATAGAGCCCCACTTTCTTTTCAATGCGCTCAACACGATCGTGGCCGAGATTGCCGAGCGCCCCGCCATTGCGGAAGAGATGACGCGCCGTCTGGCGGACTACCTGCGCTATTCGCTGGACCGTCGTGGACGCGGCCTGTCCAGGCTGGAAGAAGAGATCGAGGCGGCTCAAGCCTACGTGCGCATACAAGCCCTGCGCTTCGACACGCAGCTTGACTGCCAATGCCAGATCGACCCGGCCACGCTACACATCAACCTGCCGTTGATGACCTTGCAAGGCCTTGCCGAAAACGCCATCAAGCACGGCATGCGGTCTGCGTGCGAGCGCTTTGTGATCCACATTCATACCCGGCTCCAGGGCGACGAACTGATCATCCAGGTAGAAAACCCCGGCCGCTTGCAAGCCCCGGTTGATCTGGTCGGAAGCGGCGGTGGGCTAGGCAATCTTTGCCGCCGCCTTGAGTTGCGCTACGCCGGAAGATACGCTTTTTCGCTGGATCAGCGCGGTGACAGCACGGTCGCCGAGATCAGGCTGAGGGGCGCGCCGGATCCGCTGTAACTTGCTGGAAGCGTCCGCTCGCCCAGGCTTCACCGGCGACGCGGACGCCGCCAGATGGGTTACGCGCGATACAGCACCGATAATCTTCTGCCCCGCGTCGCGCGCTGCACCCATCCTACAAATGCCAATCGTAGGATGGGTGCAGCGCGGAAAAGTCGAAGCAAGAAATACGGCATAAGCCGCGCGGAACCCATCAGCAGCCGGGGCTCTGACGCGAACGCCGCCAGATGGGTTACGCGCGACACAGCACCGATAATCTTCTGCCCCGCATCGCGCGCTGCACCCATCCTACAAATGCCGACCGTAGGATGGGTGCAGCGCGGCAAAGTCGAAGCAAGAAATACGGCATAAGCCGCGCGTAACCCATCAGCAGCCGGGGCCCTGACGCGGACGGCGCCAGATGGGTTACGCGCGACACAGCACCGATAATCTTCTGCCCCGCATCGCGCGCTGCACCCATCCTACAAATGCCGACCGTAGGATGGGTGCAGCGCGGCAAAGTCGAAGCAAGAAATACGGCATACGCCGCGCGTAACCCATGTGGCAGCGGAAGCCGCGGCTGGCCAGAAGTCGTTCTTTGACGCGTCATTCCGTCGGTCCCTTTCGGGAAGTGGGTTGGCGCCTTGGTGGCACTGATGGCTCAGCCTCCATGTCTTAGCTTGCATACAGGTTCGCAAGCGACGCTTTGACAAACCCGCCGTCCACCACGATGTCCTGCCCATTCACATACAGCGACGCATCGCTGGCAAGAAACGCGACGGCTCCCGCGATATCCTGTGCAAGCCCGATGCGCCGCGCCGGGATGTGGGCGATGCGCTTTTGCAGCACGGCGTCGTCGCGGTAGTGCGCCTCGGACAGGGGCGTGCGGATCATGCCCGGGCTGATGGAATTTGCGCGGATCCCCAGCGGGCCCCATTCCACGGCCATCTGGCGGGTCAAGGCTTGCAAGGCGGACTTGGTGGTGCCGTAGGCGCCGACTCGCGTTGGTGTCTGGGCAGAGATCGACGCCACATTGATGATGCTGCCCGCCTGCTGCGGCCGCATCAGGGGAAACAGCGCCTGCGCGCACAGCAACGCGCCGCGCAGATTGACGCGGAAGATGCGGTCCCATAAGTCGATCGGGAAGTCCTCCAGCCCCACCGGCGCGGCGCTGATGGCTGCGTTGTTGACAAGAATGTCGCAACGGCCGAAGCGCTCGCCAAGCCGGCTGGCCATCGTCGCTACCGAGTCCGGGTCGGAAATATCGCAACGCACGTTCAGCAAGCCATCGGGTTGCGGGGCGGTATCGGAGGCGTTGATATCCACCTGC
Organism: Achromobacter spanius; assembly: GCF_003994415.1. NCBI lineage: Bacteria > Pseudomonadati > Pseudomonadota > Betaproteobacteria > Burkholderiales > Alcaligenaceae > Achromobacter > Achromobacter spanius. The sequence goes on from NZ_CP034689.1 coordinate 2,974,549, forward strand.
GCCACGGCCGCGCCCAGGGAACGCAGGTGTTTGCAGATGGCCAGGCCGATTCCGCCCGTGGCGCCCGTGACCACCGCCACGCGGCCTTGCAAGGCGTCGACCGCGAAGGCGGGATTGAAAGACGTGTCCATGCGTTTGGCCTACTTGTTTTTCAGGTCGGCCACTTTGGCCAGGCCTTGCCAGATGACGGCGTCGCGCTTGATCGATGCCGCGAATTCCTGCGCGGAAATTGTCGGGGGCACGATCATGTTCTGGCCTTCGATGCTTGCTCGGACCTCGGGCGTGTGCTGCGCGCGGTAGATCTCGGCGTTAAGCCGGTCGATGATCTCGGGCGGCGTGCCCGCCGGGGCAAATACGCCATACCAGCCGTCGGCTTCGAATTTGTAGCCTTGCTCGGCCAGGGTCGGCACGTCCATCGTGGCAGGCCAGCGCCGCGAACCCGTCTGACCCAGGGCCACCAACTTGCCGCTACGCATGAAGGGAACGGGTGAGGCGATGTCCATGAATCCCACGCTGATCGTGTTGGCCATCAGGTCGGTGCTTTCCGTGACCAATTGCTTGTAGGGAATATGCGGCATGTCCAGGCCGTAATGGGACTTGATGCCCTCCATGGCCAGGTTGCCGGACGAACCGGTGCCCCAGGATCCGTAGGCAAGCTTGCCGGGGTTGGCCTTGGCGTAGGCGACCATGTCCGCCAGATTCTTGAAGCCCATGCTGGGGTTGGCGACCAGCAGAATCCCCGCCGCGCCGACCTGGGCGACGGGCAGCAGGTCTTTTTCCGGGTCGTAGGGTAGCGAGGGAAGCACAACCGGATTCAGCAGGATGGCGGAAGAGGGCGCAAGCACCAAGGTATAGCCGTCGGGCGCTGCCCTGGCCACCGCGTCGCATGCGATCAAGCCGTTCGCGCCGGGCTTCGATTCCACGACGATGGGCTGCTTCAGCGCCTTGGACAAGGGCGCGGCGATCAGGCGGGCAAAGATATCGCCGCCCGCGCCCGGTGAACCGGCAACCACCAGCCGGATGGGGCGGTCGGGCCAATTGCCTTGGGCGGCAAAGGCGTTGACGCCCAGGCCCATCAGCATGCCGCCCAGCAGGATGGCCCGTCGTGTGGGAAGGGATTGGGTCATTGCTTGTCTCCGAATCTTTGAATTCTTTTTGAATTCATTTTTGAATTATCAGGAGCTCTAAATTCTAGGTAGCTGAACGAGCTTGGCTATAGCTGAACCCGCAGATCTGAACTGCGCGAATCGCAGGAATAACGGACATGGCCCGCCTGTAATGCCGATGCCTTCGTGCTGCGTTTTTTGCAGAAGAGATCTTTAGAATATGGCGGTATTGGATGGGCGGATGGCTTTTCACACTTTCAGGGAGACAACCGAATAAGAGCAAGCCATGCCTTTCGCCATTCGTCGCAGTTTGCTGTTGGGGGCGTAGCATTTTCGTTTGCGGCCGCCGTGGATGGGCTGACGGCCATTCTTGGCGGCCAGATCGACGGCTACTTCACCACGATCAGCACCCCCGAAGCAAGATCGGTAAGTGCTATGAAAACATACAAGGATGGGTGAAGCGCGGCACGGCGGTGAAAAATACGTTGAATTACAACGCGCGCAACCCATAAAGCAACCTAGCAGCCCCCAGCCGTTTCAGCCACAACGCAATGGCTGCATGATGGGTTCCGCGCGTTCGGGGATGCTTATCTTGTGCCGGTTTTCGCGCGCTTCACCCATCCTACGTACACGCTGGCTGGTGCTTGAGTCAATCGTAGGATGGGTGAAGCGCGGCACGGCGGTGAAAAATACGTTGAATTACAACGCGCGCAACCCATAAAGCGACCTAGCAGCCCCCAGCCGTTTCAGCCACAACGCAATGGCTGCACGATGGGTTTCGCGCGTTCGGGGATGCTTATCTTGTGCCGGTTTTCGCGCGCTTCACCCATCCTACGTACACACTGGCTGGTGCTTGGGACAATCGTAGGATGGGTGAAGCGCGGCACGCCGGTGAAAAATACGTTGAATTACAACGCGCGCAACCCATAAAGCGACCTAGCAGCCCCAAGCCGTTTCAGCCACAACGCAATGGCTGCACGATGGGTTTCGCGCGTTCGGGGATGCTTATCTTGTGCCGGTTTTCGCGCGCTTCACCCATCCTACGTACACACTGGCTGGTGCTTGGGTCAATCGTAGGATGGGTGAAGCGCGGAACGGCGGTGAAAAATACGTTGAATTACAACGCGCGCAACCCATAAAGCGACCTAGCAGCCCCAAGCCGTTTCAGCCACAACGCAATGGCTGCACGATGGGTTCCGCGCGTTCGGGGCTGCTTATCTTGTGCGGGTTTTCGCGCGCTTCACCCATCCTACGTGTGGGCCGGGATTCTGTGTCGCCGCGTTACTTCGCGTTTTCACTCACCAGAACCGGCTTTTCCCGATACTTCGCGGGAAACGTCTTCGCTAGATTTTCCACTTTCGGCACATCATTTATCACGATGTACATGCTGGTCGGGTGGCGCACCAGATAGTCCTGGTGATAGCCCTCGGCCGGGTAAAACGCTTGCAGCGGTTCAATCGTGGTGGCCAGCTTCTTCGAATACACCCCGGTCTTGTTCAATTGTTCGATATACGCTTCGGCCACCTTGCGCTGGCCTTCGTCCGCGGGAAACACGGCGGACCTATATTGCGTGCCGCGATCCGGGCCTTGGCGGTTCAGTTGCGTGGGGTCGTGGGCCACGGAGAAGTAGATCTGCAGCAGTTCGCCGTAGCTGACCTGTTTGGGGTCATACGTGATTTCAACCGCTTCGGCGTGGCCGGTGCGGCCGCCGCTGACGGTGTCGTAGTCCGCGGTATCCGCCTTGCCGCCCGCGTAGCCGGATACGGCGTTGCTGACACCTTTGACATGCTGGAACACGGCTTGCACGCCCCAGAAGCAGCCGCCGGCGATGACAGCTTTTGCTTGTCCGGCGGCGGCCTGGGTTTGGTCAACGGCCGGGGCGGGAATGATGAAGGCGGTTTCGGCGGATTGCGATGCGCCCGCACCCAACATGCCGCAGGCGGCGGCAAGGGCGGCGCAGAATTTTTTGGCTTGGAAGTTCATGGTCATAAATCCTGAAGGTGCGGATGTTCAGTCGGGCAGGTCAGCCCCGGGCAGGTGAGCCCCGGGCGGTCAGCCCTGTGCCGTAAACGTCATGGCGACGCCGTTCATGCAGTAACGCAAGCCGGTGGGGCGGGGGCCGTCATCGAAGACATGGCCCAGGTGTCCGCCGCAATTCGCGCAATGCACGGCGGTGCGGACCATGCCGAAGCCGGTGTCGCGGGTTTCGCCGACGGCGTTGGGCAGGGGCTGCCAGAAGCTGGGCCAGCCGGTGTGGCTGTCGAACTTGGTGTTGGACGAAAACAGGTGCTGCTCGCAGCCGGCGCATGAGAACGTGCCGTTGCGGTGTTCGTCGTTCAAGGGGCTGGAGTAGGGCCGTTCGGTGCCGTCGCGGCGCAGCACCTGGTATTGGGCGGGCGTGAGCCGGGCGCGCCATTGCTCGTCGGTCAAGGTGTAGGGATAGCTTGCGGCGGCTTTGGCGGCCGAGGCGCTGCGGGGAGTCAGCCAGGGGGCCAGGCCGGCCGCCAGCGCGGCGCCGCCGCCCAGGGTCAGGAAATGTCTACGGTTCAAACTCATGGCGTGGCTCCTTCAAGAGACGATAGGGGAAAGGGCGCAAGCAGGCGTTGGCAAGCAGGCGGAGGCAAGCAAGCGGTGCCAAGCAAGCGGTGCCAACCAAGCACTGCCAAGCAAGCGCCGGCAAGCAGCGGGGCGGGATCGAACCGCCGACCCCCGCGCTTGCCCGAAACTTGTCCCTTACTTCTTCATTCCATCCTTCGACATCCCATCCTTGGACATCGAATCCTTCTTCATGCCGTCGTGCGACATGTTGTCCTTGGACATGCCGTCCTTGCTCATGCTGCTCTTGGACATGCCGTCCTTGGCCATGCCATCTTTAGCCATGCCATCCTTGGCCATCCCGTCTTTAGCCATGCCGTCCTTGGACATCGAGCTCTTGCTCATGCCGTCTTTGCTCATGCTGTCCTTGCCCATGGTGTCGGCGGCATGCGCGGCCATGGCGCCAAAGGCCAGGCACAGGGAAAAAGCAGCGGTGGTGAGTGTCTTCATGATGCGTTCCTTTGATGGATTGAGTAAGACAGGAATTGCACCTAGCTTCCGCCGAACCAGTTGTAGCCCTGGTCCTCCCAGTAACCGCCTGGGTAGGTGTTGGTGACAAAAATCGCCTGTATGTGCTTGGGGTTCTTGTAGCCAAGCTTGGTAGGCATGCGCAGCTTCATGGGGAAGCCGTACTCGGGGGGCAAGGTCTTGCCGTCATAGGTCAGCGCCAGGATCGTCTGCGGGTGCAGTGCCGTGGGCATGTCGATGCTGGTGTAGTAGTCGTCGGAACACTTGAAGCCCACGTACTTGGCCGTCAGGTCCGCGCCAACGCGCTTGAGGAAGGTGGAAAACGGCACGCCGCCCCATTTGCCGATGGCGCTCCAGCCTTCCACGCAGATGTGGCGGGTAACCTGGTCCACCTGCGCCATGGCGCGCAGCTCTTCAAGCCGCCATTGGCGCTTGTCGGCCACCATGCCGGTGACTTCCAGCCGGAACGATTCCTCGTCCACGTGGCGCACTTCGTCGATGCCGTAATAGGCATTGAAGGGAAACGGCCGGGTGATCATGGATTCCGGGTAGGTGGGCGCCAGCTTGTTGGGGTCGAACAGCCAGCCCTGCACGCGGTCGTTGAAACGCGAGACGGATGTCAGCGCCTTTTCCACGTTCTCATCGTCGGACAAGGAACATCCCGACAGCATCGCCACGCCGCCCAGCGTCAGGCTGTTGCGCAGGAAGGCGCGGCGCGAGGGTTGCTCGACTCGCCGGGTGATCAGGTTCTTGGCTTCTTTCAGAATGGCCGCGCCGTCCAGGCCCAGCAGCGACAAGCGTTTTTTCTGGCTCACGTTGGGCTCCTTATTTGCCGCGGATCATGGCGATGAGGCTACGGGGCACCAGCGCCACCATCACCAGGTGTACGGCCACGAAGGCCACCAGCAGCGCCATGGCGAAGAAGTGGATGCGGCGTGCGAATTCATAGCCACCCATCAGCTCGCGCAGCAGGTCAAACTGCACGGACTTCCACAGCACCAGGCCGGACAGCACCAGCACCACGATGTCGACAATGACGAACAGGTAGGCCAGCTTTTGCACCTGGTTGTAGTGACGCAGATCACCGTGGGACAGCTTGCCGCGCAGGGCCGCACCCAGGTCGGCGGCCACGCCACGCGGGCTCAAGGGGAAGAATTTGCGCCAGAGCCGGCCGGTGGAAAGGTTCAGGGCCAGATACAAGATGCCGTTGGCGAACAGCAGCCACATCGCGGCAAAATGCCATTGCAGCGCGCCGCCCAGCCAACCGCCCAGGGTGATGCCGTTGGGAAAGGTGAAATCAAAGAACGGGGCGGCGTTATAAATGCGCCAGCCGCTCATCACCATGATCACCACCGCCAGCGCGTTCAGCCAGTGCACCACGCGCAGCCAGCCGGGGTGGATGACGCCGGGGGGGCGGGCGGCGGCGGGGGGAATGTGACTGGCGGGGCTTGCCATCATGGCGGGTCTCCGGGGCGGGGTGCTGTCGTTGGAGCTATTCTTCCCCGGGGCCGATATCGAAGTCCTCACGCAAACTTAAAAAAATTGTGATAACTCGCCGCCCGCGGATTGGCGACAATGGCGGTGTTCCCTTTGCCCGAGTTGCCCCCATGGATACGCCTCGCCGCGTGCTGATTGTTGAAGACGACGCCCACATTGCCGAATTGCTGCGCCTGCATCTGCGCGACGAGGGCTATGAGGTGGAACACGCGGCCGACGGCAACGAGGGCATGCGCCGGCTGGAAGAGGGCAGTTGGGACGCGCTGGTGCTGGACCTGATGCTGCCCGGCATCGACGGCCTGGAAATCTGCAAGCGCGCGCGGGCCATGGCGCGCTACACGCCCATCATCATCACCAGCGCGCGGTCCAGCGAGGTGCACCGCATCCTGGGCCTGGAACTGGGCGCCGACGACTATCTGGCCAAGCCGTTTTCCATGCTGGAGCTGGTGGCGCGGGTGCGGGCGCTGCTGCGCCGTAGCAGCGCCATTGAGCGCAATGCGCGCATCGACGCCGGCAGCCTGGCCGTGCATGGTGTGTCCATTGACCCTATCGCGCGCACAGTGGATGTGGATGATCGCCGGCTGGACCTGACGCCGCGCGAATTCGATCTGCTGCATTTCTTTGCCCGCCATCCCGACAAGGTGTTTTCCCGGATGGACCTGCTGAACCACGTCTGGGGCTATCAGCATGAAGGCTATGAGCACACGGTCAACACGCATATCAACCGGCTGCGCACGAAGATCGAGGCCGACCCGTCCGACCCCCGCCGCATCCTGACCGTATGGGGCAGGGGCTATAAATTCGCCGCTGGCCCGGGCGCTGCCGGAGCCGCACCATGAAACGATTCACCTTGACCCAACGCTTGTCCGCCGTGTTTGCGCTGCTGTTGCTGGCCTGCTGCGGGGCGTCGGCCTGGTTGCAGATTGCCGCCAATTCGCGCTACGAGCAGGAAGTGGTGCAGCGCTTGTCCAGTGGCCTTGCGCAGCATATTGCCGGCAGCACCGAGCTGATGGACGCCAACGGCTGGAAGCCCGACGCGGTGCGCTCGCTGTTCGACATGTTGATGGCGGTGAACCCAGCCGTTGAGGTCTATCTGCTGAACAACGACGGCCGCATCGTGGGTGACGCCGCGCCGGCCGGGCAGATCAAGCGGCGTCAGGTGGATCTGAACCCGGTCAAGCGCCTGTTGGCGGGCGGCACGCTGCCTATTGTGGGCGACGATCCGCGCAGCGAGGATGCCCAGAAGGTGTTCAGCGCCGCGCCCGTGCGTGTGGGGTCGTCGGACGCAGGCTACGTCTACGTGGTGTTGCAAGGCCAGGCGCACGATGCGTTGGCGATGTCGGTGTCGCGCAGTTCGGTGTTGCGCACCACGCTGTGGTCGATCGCCCTGGTGGCCTTGCTGGGCTTGGTGGCGGGCTTGACGGCGTTTGCGCTCATCACGCGGCCGCTGCGCGCCTTGACGCGGGCGGTCAGCGCGTTTGAAGGCGACGACGGCAAAGCGCTGGCTGCGTTGGCCCGGCCCGGCGACGCAACGGACAAGAGCCTGAATGAAATCTCGGTACTGCGCCGCAGCTTCGTGCAGATGGGCGGGCGCATCTCGGACCAATGGCGCGAGCTGACGCGGCAAGACCAGCAACGCCGTGACCTCGTCGCCAATATTTCGCACGACCTGCGCACGCCGCTGACGTCCCTGCATGGCTACCTGGAAACGCTGCGTTTGAAAGACGAGACGCTGGACGTCAGCGAGCGCCGCCGCTATCTGGACATAGCCCTGGCGCAAAGCCGCAAGGTGGGGCGGCTGGCGCAAGAGCTCTTCGAACTGGCGCGGCTTGAGTCTGGCTTGGTGCGGCTGGAACCGGAAACGTTTTCCCTGCCGGAACTGGTGCAGGACGTGATGCAGAAGTTTGAGCTTGCCGCCGAAGCGCGCCAGCAGGAACTGACGACCGACATTCCCCAGGCCTTGCCCTTGGTGCGCGCCGACCTGGGCCTGATCGAGCGGGTGCTCACGAACCTGCTGGACAACGCCATTCGCCATAGCCCACCGGGCAGCCGGATTGCCTTGCAGTTGGGCGTGGCGCAGAACCGTGTGCAGGTGCAGGTGAGCGATACGGGCAAGGGTATTCCGCTTGAACTGCGCAGCGGTCTGTTCACGCGCGCCTCTGCGTTGAACCGGGGGCCGCGTGATGGCGGCGGCCTGGGGCTGGTGATCGTGCAGCGCATTCTGCAACTGCATCAAAGCGAGATCCGGCTGGTGGAACGGCCGGAACCGGGGGCGGTGTTTCAGTTTGATTTGTCGGCGGCGCGGTAGGCGGCTTACGCCGCTGCCGGCATCTGCCCATGCAGCAGATAGTCCATCAGTTCGCGCACCGACCTCATGGCGCTGCCGAACGGCAGCTTGGACGCGCCTCGGAAGAACAACCCACGGCTGACTTCTCCGCGCAGCGCGGCAGCCAGCTTTAAATCAATACAAAACTGCCCAAAGCGCGACAAGCCATCGCGCAGCCCGCATTGCGTCAGGCAGTCCATGCGCTGGCTACAACGGCGGGGATCGCAACGCGTGCCGGCTTGCAAGGTGGATTCCTGGCGCAGATAGCGCGTCAGCCAAGGGGTGGCGACTGCGCGCGCGGGCAGTCCGGCCACGCTGGTGAATTCAGCCAGTTCGGCCGGGTCGGCATCCATCAGCACGCGCTTGAAGTTTTCATGGGCGTCGCCTTCCTGGGTGACGGCGAACGCGGTGCCCACCTGCACGCCATCGGCGCCGTGGGCTAGCCAATGGCGCACTTGGTCATGGCTGCCCACGCCGCCCGCCACGATCAGTTGCGGCGCGTCGCGGCCCAATTGCAGTTCATCGAACAGCGCATGGCAGTCGGCCAGCACGCGCTGGAAATCAAAGCGCTCGTCGTGAATGTCGGTGATGCGCGCAGCGCCCAGATGGCCGCCCGCATAGCCGGGGTGTTCGATCACCACGGCGTCGGCCAGCCGGCCCTTCTTCATCCATTTCTTCAGCACGACGGCCACGCCGCGCGCTTCGGACAAGATCGGCACCAACGCCACCTTGGGGAAATCCGCCGTCATCTCGGGCAGGTCCATCGGCAGCCCCGCGCCCATCACAATGGCCTGCGCGCCGCTTTCGCAGGCCTGCCGCACCAGCGCGGGGTGGCCGCGCACGGCTTTCATGACGTTCACCGCCACCAGGCCCCGGCCTTGCGCCGTGTCCAGCGCGGCGCGCACTTCGCGGTCCAGCGCCAGCAGGTTGACGCTGTCGATCAGGTCGCGGTCATTGCACTTTTCGGTTCTTTCAAGCAGGTCGGGATGGTGGTGGCGCAAGTCAATGCTGGCGATGGTGCCCACCGCATTCTGGCTGGCCACTGCGCCCGCCAAGCGATGCGCCGACACGCCGACGCCCATGCCGCCCTGCACGATGGGCAACAGCTCGCGGCCGGCAAGTTTGAGGGATGTGAACCACGTCATGTTGATGCCTTTCCTCTGGTCAAGTGGACAGAGGCTAGAGCAAGGCATGGCGGGTTGCCTTGCGCGGGATCAAGCGGCGGGGATTGAGTCGGCGGGGCGCATGGCCCCGCCGGTGTTGGCGCTGGTCTAGTGTGTCAAGCGCTTACGCCATCAGCTTCACAATAGCCGGCACCGACAGCACGGCCGTGTAGTAGCCCATGAACTGCACGCCCGTGTTGAAGCCGAAGCGGCGCGAGAGCAGGCCACCGAACAGGCCCATCGTCAGAATGACCAGCAGGCCCAGGAACTGGCCTTCCCAGATGCTGATGACGATGATCAGGCCCACGAAGGTGGCGATGATGGCTTCGTGGCTGACCCGGCGCGACACGAACAGCGCGGCGCGGCGCGCGAAGTTCATCGCGAAGGGATAAGACACCAGCGCCGCCAGCAGCACGGCCAGCATGCCGTAGCCCAGAAATTCCCAATGGCTCAGCAGGTTGTGCAGGTTGTGTGTCTGGCCGGTGGCGGCGTCCACCGTAAAGCGCGGCGGCGCGTTGAACAGCGGTGCGGCGGGGCCGGCGGCCACGGGGCTGAGCGGCAGGCCGAAGGCGATCAGCGGAATCAGCGCCTCGGCAATGTAGGTGGCTTCGGTGACGCCGTTGCGCGCCGACAGCACGGTCGTCAGCCGATGGTAGGCATGCTTGATGCGCGACCCCACCAGCTCGCCCAGCACCACGGTCATGGCGACGGGGCTGAACACGAAGGTGGCGCTGGAGACGGCGGCGGTGGCCAGGGTCCAACGTGTCTGCACGCGGTCCATGACCTTGAGCGGGTTGGGAAAATAACCCGACCAGCCCTTGACGTCGGGCGCCAGCGAGAACGTGCGGACCTTGTCGCGCATCATGCTCTTGCGCCCCATGGGCGACACCACGGTGAACAAATCCGCGATCAAGGGTCCGATGGCGATGCCCAGGAAATAGCTGATGCTGAGCTTGACGCCGTACTTGGCGGTCAGGCTTTGCAGGGCAATGATCACCACCACGAAGGGCACCAGCAGCGCCACCGCCGACCAGCGTCCGGCCGAGAAGTAGGCGATGAGCACCGCCGCCGCCAGGAAGATCCAGGGCGCGGATTTGGTGATGGCCGCGCCAAACGGCGCCAGCAGCACGGCGAACAGCACGGCCAGCGGCACCGCCACGAAGGCGGCCACGATGGCGCCCGACACCATCTTGCGCAACGCAATGTGCGGCACGCCCAGCTTGCGCAGCATGTTCGCGTCTTGCAGCAGCGGCGTGGCCATGGTGTCGCCCGGAATGCCCAATAGCGCTGTGGGCACCGCGTGCGTCATGTGCTTGGCCACGGCGCCGGCCAGAAAGAAGGTGAAGACGCCGGCGGGCGGCACGCCCAGCAGCACCACCAGCAAGGTCAGCGGCGCAAGCGTGGTGGTTTCGTCGGTGCCGGACACCAGGCCGATGGCGGCGAACACCACCGCGCCCAACAGGCCCATGGCGGCGGCCACCATGATTTGTTCAAGCAGGATGGGGTCGCTCATGCCAGCGCCTCCTTGGATGCGCCTTGCGGCAGGTCGGTGGACGGCGGCGTGACGGACTGCGGCTTGGCCTCGGCAAACAGCTCGTACAGGCCCAGTTCCTTCAGCTCGCGCACCACGGGTTCGGGCAGGTCGGCCAGCGAACCCAGGCCGCCCGGCTGCTCGGCCAGTTCGGCCAGCACTTCGGCGCGCCAGGCGGGGTCATGCGTGGAGGCGTGTTCGACCACTTCGCGTTTGGGCGGGAACAGGCGCGCGCAGATCACGCCCGCGATCACGCAGCCGGCCAGGCCGGCCAGCATGGCGTAGGCGTGCGCCAGTTCCGGCGACGCCACCACGCCACGCAGCCAGCGGCTGGCGGCGTAGAAGCCGGTGACGCTGATGGCGATGCCAATGCAAATGGCCCACGCCAGTTGGCGCAGGTCCACCGTGTCGTTCCACACTTCTGCCAGGCGCCAGGACGGCGCTGGGGATTTTGGTTCCATGTCTCTCTCCGTTGTGGTGGGGCGGTGCGGGCTGGCCAACACCGCCTCTGTTTTTATGTGGCCCGCGGGCCAGGGCTTATTTCTTGGCGCGCAGTTCCTCCAGCAAGGCCAGCGCGCGGTCTGTGCGTACGTCTTTTTCCTCGGCCATGCGCTTGGCGACCGTATCGATCTCGGCGCCCACGGCGCCTGCCACCAGCGCGATGTTGCGCGCGTGCAGGGCCATGTGGCCGCGTTGGATGCCTTCGGTGGCCAGGGCGCGCAGCGCGCCCAGATTCTGCGCCAAGCCCACGGCCACCGCCACTTCGCCCAGCTCTTGGGCCGAGCGCACGTCCATGATCTTCAAGGCCAGCCGGGCCAGCGGATGCGTCTTGGTGGCGCCGCCCACCAGACCCACGGGCATGGGCATTTCGATGGTGCCGACCAGCGCGCCCGACCCGTCTTTTTCCCAGGTGGTCAGTGACGTGTAGCGGCCCGAGCGCGCGGCGTAGGCGTGCGCGCCGGCTTCCACCGCGCGCCAATCGTTACCGGTGGCCACGATGACGGGGTCGATGCCGTTCATGATGCCCTTGTTGTGCGTGGCGGCGCGGTACGGGTCGACGGCGGCGAAGGTGTAGGCGTCCAGCACGCCTTCGATGATGTCGGCGCCGCTGCGATCCTTGGTGTCCAGCACTTGCGGCGTCAGGCGCACGCGGGCGCGCGCCAGGCGCAGGTCGGCCAGGTTGGACAGGATGCGCAGGCGCACCGAGCCGCCCGTGATTTCTTCCACCAGCGGCGCCACGGCTTCGGCCATGGTGTTGACGGTGTTGGCGCCCATGGCGTCGCGCACGTCCACGATCAGGTGCAGCACGATCATCGGGCCGCGCGGCGTGTCGGCGAACACATGCACGTCGATGTCCTGGCAGCCGCCGCCCAGCTCTATCAGCACCTTGTCGCGGCCGTTGGCCAGCGTCAGGATGCGTTCACGTTCGCGCAGCAGCGCCAGCCGCGCGCCGTGCGGGTCGGTCAGGCCCAGCACCTGCACCTGCGCGCGCATCAAGGGGCGCGTGCTGGACGTTTCAAAGCCGCCGCATTCGCGCGCCAGCTTGGCCATGTAGGACGCCGCCGCCACCACCGACGGTTCTTCCACGGCCATGGGCACCAGCACGTCGCGGCCATTGACCTGGAAGTTGCCCGCCACGCCCAGCGGCAGTTCGAAAGCGCCGATGACGTTTTCGATCATGCCGTCGGCACGGTCCAGTCCCAGCGCGCCGGGCTGGGCCAGCAACTGTTGTTCATCGGGGGTCAGCGCGGCGGCCTGGGCAATGGCGGCCAGGCGTTGTGCGGGGGTCAGCGCGCGGAAGTTGGGTAGGCGTGAATCGGCCACGATGGCAGGTCTCCGTATCGTTATTGAGTGGCCTGATTCTAGGTAAACTGTACCGCTATTGAGAGGTACAGTTTTGCCAAACAGTACCATCGCACTGCACCAATTTTGACGGACGCCCAGGGCGAAAAACACAGCATGAATGACCCCAGCAACACCGGTAAACGGCCGCGCGGCGCGCCCATTGCGGAAAGCCTGGCCAAGCTGATCGGCCAGCAGATTGCCGATGGCGTCTACCGCCCGGGCGACAAACTGCCGTCGCTGCGCGAACTGTCGCAATTGCATCGCTACGCCAAGAACACCGTGGTGGTGGCGTTTGAAATGCTGGTGGCCCAGGGGCTGGTCGAACCGCGCCGGGGCTCGGGCTTCTTCGTGCTGGCCGGCGATTTCGCGCGCAAGGCGGCCGACGAGGAACCCGGCCAATTGAGCCGCGCCATGGACATCGTCTGGCTGATGCGTGAACAGCTCAAGACGCAGCCCGACGCGGTCCAGGCCGGCGATGGCTTTCCGCCCGTGGAATGGCTGGCCGACATGCGCATGGACCGCTATCACCAAAAGGTGGTGCGCACTGGGCTGGGCGCCTTGTTCCGCTACGGCAGCCGCTTTGGCTACGCGCCGCTGCGCGAAAGCCTGGTGCGCAAGCTGGGTGACGTGGGCGTGAATGTGGCGCCGTCGCAGTTGGTGCTGACGCATGGCGCCAACGAGGCGATGGACCTGGTGATCCGCTACTTTGTGCCGCCGGGCGCCACCGTGCTGGTGGACGACCCGGGCTATTACCCGCTATTCGGCAAGCTGAAGCTGGCGGGCGTGCGCATGCTGGGCGTGCCGCGTTTGTCGGATGGGCCGGACGTGGCGGCGCTGGAAGCCTTGTTGCAGCGCGAGAAGCCGCGCTTGTTCTTTACGCAGTCGCTGGCGCACAACCCGACCGGGTCGGACATCTCGCTGGCCAAGGCCTATAAGGTGCTGCAGTTGTCCGAGCGCTACAACCTGATGATCGTGGAAAACGATGCGCTGGCGGACTTCAAGCCCACGTCGGCGGTGCGGCTGTCGGCGCTGGACCAGTTGGAACGCACCATCTACATCGGCAGCTTTTCAAAGTCGTTCTCGGCGGCGTTGCGCGTGGGCTTCATCGCCTGCAACGCGGCGCTGGCCAGCGACCTGGCCGACTTGAAGGCGCTGGTGCACGTCAGCAGTTCGGAATACTGCGAGCGCATGGTGGATGTGATGCTGCGCGAAGGGCACTACGAGCGCCATCTGGCGCGCTTGCGCCAACGGCTGGAGGCCGCCACCGGCCATGCCTTGCAGGTGTTGGATGCGCTGGGCGCCGAGGTGTATTCGCGGCCGACCAGTTCCTTGTATCTCTGGTCATCGTTTCCCGGCGTGGCGGACTCGTTGACGCTGGCGACGGATTTGATGCCCGAGAAAGTCATCATGGCGCCGGGCCGCGTGTTCAGCGTGGATCCCACGGCGGTGTCGCCGTGGTCGCGGTGCAATGTGGGCGCGATCGGGTCGCCGCGTTTTCGGGCCACGTTGGAAGCGGCGCTGGCGGCGCGGCGTTAGGCACCTGAGACTGCCGGTTGTATCTGCCGCTTTTTTCTGCCGCTTTTTTCCTCCGGCTTTTCTGGTTCAGCGATAAGCGAACTCCTCGAACCATTGCCCCAAGGCTCGCCTGCGCCTGCGGACTCAGCATGCGCGCGGCGGGCAGGTTGGAAGCACCGCGCGCCGACTGCACCGCAAAGCGCCGCACGCCCCGGCGCGCCAGCGCTTGCGCCAAGTCCAGCAGCCGTTCCTCGGCCAGCCAATCGGGGTGCCAGGTGATGCGGCATTCAAAGTCCGTACCGGCTGACAGCAACTGCGTCAGACACGCCATGGCCGGGCGATGGGAATCGCGGCGGCCGGTGATGTCGTCGTAGCCTTGCGCATCGGCCTTGATGTCCAGACCCACCCAATCCAGGTGGCGCAACACATCGGCCAGGCGCAAGGGGTAGATGCCGGCCGTGTGCAGGCCCACGCGGTAGCCCATGCGCTTCACGTCGCGTATCAACGATGGCAGGCGGGGTTCCGACAGCGGTTCGCCACCTGAAAACACCACGGCGTCCAGCAAACCCGCGCGGCTTTTCAGAAAGGCGCGCGTATCGCGCCAGTCGTAGCGGGCGGCGCGGGTTTGCAGATCGGGGTTGTGGCAGTAATGGCATCGCCAGGGGCAACCGGCAATAAAGACCACGGCGGCCAACTGCCCCGGCCAATCCACCGTGGAAAACGGAACCAGTCCGCCGATGGCGGGCGCATGCCGGGGCAGGGCCGTCGCCACGGGTGGCGGGGGCCCAGCATGCGCAGCCCTGCGCGCGACCGGTTCAGTGTTGTTCGACGAAGAAGCGGCGTTCATGGAATTCGCCTTGTTTGCCGGTGTTGAAGGACGACACGGGACGGTGATAGCCCATGACGCGGGTCCAGACCTCGCAGTGCACCGGTTCGGGGGTGTTGCCTTCGGCCTCGCACTTGGGGCAGACGTCGTGGTGCCCAGCCAGATACCCGTGGTGGGGGCAGATGGAAAACGTGGGTGTGACGGTGATGTAGGGCAGCCGGAAGTTCGACAGCGCGCGGCGCACCAATTCCTTGCATGCCTGGGCCGATGACACGGCCTCGTTCATGTACAGGTGCAGCACGGTGCCACCCGTGTATTTGCCTTGCAGCGTTTCCTGCAATTGCAGCGCGTAGAAGGGGTCGTCGGTATGGCCCACCGGCAATTGGCTGGAGTTGGTGTAGTAAGGCTGCGCATCGCTACCCGCCTGCAAGATGCCGGGAAAGCGCTTGCGGTCTTCGCGCGCGAAGCGGTAGGTGGTGCCCTCGGCGGGTGTGGCTTCCAGGTTGTACAGGTGCCCGGTCTGTTCCTGGAATTCGGTCATGCGCTCGCGCACGTGGTCCAACAGGCGCACCGCCAGCGCGTGGCCGGCCGGCGTGGTGACGTCGTCGGCGTCGTTGGTGAAGTTGCGGATCATCTCGTTGATGCCGTTTACGCCCAGCGTGCTGAAGTGGTTGCGCAAGGTGCCCAGGTAGCGGCGGGTGTAGGGGTACAGGCCTTGGTCGATGTAGCGCTGCACCACGCAGCGCTTGGTTTCCAGCACGTCACGGCCAAGCTCCAGCAGGTGGTCTAGCCGTTGCATCAGCCGGGCTTCATCGCCCCGGCAGGTATGGCCCAGCCGCGCGCAGTTGATGGTGACGACTCCCACGGATCCGGTCTGCTCGGCCGAACCGAACAGGCCGTTGCCGCGCTTGAGCAATTCGCGCAGGTCCAGTTGCAGGCGGCAGCACATGGACCGCACCATGTGCGGTTCCAGATCCGAATTCAGGAAGTTCTGGAAATAGGGCAGCCCGTAGCGCGCCGTCATCTCGAACAGGCGCGTGGTGTTGGGGTGGCTCCAATCAAAGTCCGGCGTGATGTTGTAGGTGGGAATCGGGAAGGTGAACACGCGGCCCCGGGCGTCGCCGGCCATCATCACTTCGATGTAGGCGCGGTTGATCATGTCCATTTCTGCTTGCAGTTCGCCATAGGTGAACGGCATTTCCTCGCCGCCCACGTAGGGCACCTGTTCTTTCAGGTCGGCGGGGCAGGTCCAGTCGAAGGTCAGGTTGGTGAAGGGCGTTTGCGTGCCCCAGCGGCTAGGCACGTTCAAGTTGAAAATCAGTTCCTGCATGGCCTGCTTCACGTCCGCGTAGGTCATGGCGTCGCGGCGGATGAACGGGGCCATGTAGGTATCGAACGAACTGAAGGCTTGCGCGCCCGCCCATTCGTTTTGCAGCGTGCCCAGAAAGTTGACGATCTGGCCGATGGCCGCCGACATATGCTTGGGCGGCGTGGATTCCACCTTGCTGGGCACGCCGTTGAAGCCTTCGGTCAGCAGTTGGCGCAAGGACCATCCCGCGCAATAGCCGCTAAGCATGTCCAGGTCGTGGATGTGGAGGTCGCCATCGCGGTGCGCCTGACCCGCTTCGGGCGTGAACACATGCGACAGCCAATAGTTGGCCGTGACCTTGCCGGCCACGTTCAGGATCAGGCCGCCCAGGCTGTAGCCCAGGTTGGCATTGGCGTTGACGCGCCAATCGCGTTGGTCCAGGTATTCCTCCATGGCGCTTTCCACATCGACCAGCTTGTTGCGGTCGAATGCAGCGGGAGGGGCTGGGACGTTAGGGGGGAGATCGTGCGGAAGCAGCATGTCGGACACCATATGTAGTGGAGTGTCAAAACTCTATCACTACATATGGTGTTGATGTCTGCCTATGGAAGACGATGTCAGCCTGGCTTGATGCGGGTCAAACAGGGAAAAACGGAGGGGAAAATCGCAATGCGGCTTTCGCCTGGCGTCAGAAGCCGATGCCAATACCCGCCAAGGAAATGGCCACGGCCAGCGCAGCGGTGCGGGCGGCAGGGCGGGGCGCCCAAGACAGCATGCCCACCCATAGCAACGCGCCCGCCGACAGCCAGCCCAGCCACGCCACCACACCCACTGTGTTGCCCCACAGGCCCACACAAGGCAGCAAGGCCAGCGCCAGCAACAGCACGCCCGCGCCGCGCAGCACGCGCGTGTGGCCCGCCGACGGATCGCGACCCCAGACCTGATCGTAATGGCGTGGCATGGCCAGGCTCAGGCAGGCCATGCCCGCATAGGTCAGCAACAAAGCCACTGCAATGGCGAATACGTCGTTCAGGTTCATGCCGCAGCCTTTTGAGTCGCGCGAGGGGTGCGCCGGGTGGGCGCGGGCTCAGGCCTTTTCCACAAACGGATGGCTGCCCAGGCGGATAGTACGCCAACGGCCAGGGCGGTCAGTTCCACGTCCGCGCTTTCCCAGTCGCCGCGCGCCATCTGCGCCACGGGGTGGTCGCCCAATGTGGCGAATGACAGCACCGGCAGCAGCAGGCATAGCGCCGCCAGCAAGCCCAGTTGGGTCGTCCACGCAAGCCGGGGCCGACACAGCCAGGCATGCGCCAGCATCAACGCCCACAGCCCGAAAAAGCAGCGCAGTTCCCACAAGGCGCGGTTTTCCAGTGCGACGGGCAGCAGGCGGTTGGCCCAGAAGTAGCCAATGCAGGCCACCGCCAGACCGGCAAGCGCGGCCACATTCAGGCCTTCGATCAGGCGGTACATGCGCGCGGTGGCGGCGCCGAATTCATTACCCAGCTTGGCGCGCCGCTTCACCATGAACAGCACGGCGCCCGTGCCCATCATGGCGGCCCCGGCCAGGCCGCATACGAAGTACAGCCACTTCACGGCCAGCCCGCCAAACGGCGCCATGTGCAGGTCGCCCATGACCTGGCGCGTGAGTGCCGGCGCGCCGCCGATGACGCCGCCCGCCGGGCGCATGCGCAGCAGTGCGCCCGTGGCCGCCGAGAACTCGGCCATGCCAGTGGTGGCGCTGATGTTGTGCAAGGCGTCGCTGGTTTCGTTCCAGCCGTAGACCGCAACGCGCATGGAACTGTCTTCGGGGTTCTGGATGACGATGGCGCGCGCGCTTTGGCCAATCAGGGATTCGGCACGCGCCACCAGCGGTTCCAGCGGCGGCATGGCCAGGGACTGGCCGGTGCGCACGGGCCTTTCTTCGCCCTGCATTTCGGCCAGGTAAAGGCGGGTGGCTTCCATGCCGGCCCCGTACTGCGCCACGACGGGGGCGGGCATCAGTTGCGCACTGGAAATCACGATGCCGGTGTAGGCAATCATGAACTGGAAGGGCAGCGTCAGCACCGCCACGGCGTTGTGCGCGTCCAGCCAGGAACGCTGGCCTTTCTTGGCGCGGAAGGTGAAGAAGTCCTTGAAGATGCGCTTGTGCGTGACCACGCCCGAGATCAGCGCGACCAGCATCGCCATGGTGGCGAACGCCACGATCCACACGCCGAAGCGGCTTTCGTGAAGCATGTAGTGGAAGTTGACGAAGTGCGTGCCGCCCAGGGTGGCGCGGCCTGCTTCGTCATGATGGTCGTCCAGTTCGGCGCCCGTGGCGGGGTCCAGTTCGGCGTCGGCGTACATGCCGTTCTTGTCGAACCAGTAGACCGACAAACCGTTGTCATGGTGCCGGTTAACGGGCCAGATCTCCCACATGCCCGCGCCCCGGTGATGGCGCGCCATGTAGTCCACGGCCAGGTCCAGACGGCGTGCGCGGTCCACGGGTGTGCGGTCTTGCGCGGCCGCCGCGGCATCGGCCGCCGCGGCATCGGCCGCCGCGGCTTCCGCCGCGTGGTGCTCGGGCGTCATCCAATGGGTGATGGGTTCGGCGAAGAGGGCCAGCGATCCGGTCAGGAACACCGCGTACAGCAGCCACGAAAACCACAGGCCGACCCAGGTGTGCAACCAGGCCATGGATAGGCGGAAACCGGATTTCAGAGCGAACCTCTTATTGTGGGATTGCCGCCGTGAGCTTGCGGGCAAGAAGTTTTATTGAGAATTGTTCCGATTCTAAGCTAATTGGGGACATCAATGTGAAGGCGCTTATGTGGCGACTTCAGTATGGCGACGTCAACGTTGAGGCGGCCGGACTCGCTCGTCTTGGCCCAAAGCGCTTAGAACGCCCGGGCCAGCGCCGCGAAGAAGGCGTCGTCGTTGATCTCGACGCGCTTCTTATAGCTGGGTTTGCCGCGCGCGCTCAGCACCACGACAACGAGCTTGTGCGCCGGGTTGATGTGGATGAACTGCCCATAGATGCCTTCTGCCTGGAAGGCGCCGGCCAGGGCGGGGTCCTTCAACTCTGGCACCCACCACATGTAGCCGTAGGGAATTTCAGTGTCGCCAATACGGTACGGGGTTCCTGCCTGCGCCACCCAGTCCTCGGGCAGCAGGCGTTCGCCATCCAGTTGCCCGCCTTCCAGGACGAATTGCCCGAACCGTGCGTAGTCACGCAGGGTGGCATTCATGCCGCTGCCCGAGATCGTCATGCCGCCGGGGCATTCCGCCCACCAGGTCGCGTCGGATTCCATGCCGATGCGCGACCACAGCCGCGACTGCAGGTAGTCGACCAGCCGCTGGCCCGTTGCGCCTTCCATCACCGCGCTCAGCAGATACGATTCCCCCGTGTTGTACGCCCAGGCCTGGCCCGCCGGTTGGCGCGCGGGCAGGCCTTTCATGAAGTCTCGGATGCCGCCTGCTTGCCAGCGGGTCTGGATGTCTAGCAATTGACGGCGCTCGGAGGCCGCGTCGCCGTAGTCCTCGTTCCATTGCACGCCCGAGCACATGCGCAACATCTGGCGCAGCGTAACTTGGCGATAGACCCCGCCCAAGTCCGCGTACCGCGTCACCGGATCGTCCAGCGAGTGGATCAGCCCTTCCTTGAGCGCCACGCCCACTAGCGTCGCCGCCACCGACTTGGCCAGCGAACACGAGTTCCAGCGCGTTTCAGGCGCGATGCCACGCTGATAGGTCTCGAACGCGACTTGCCCGTCCTTCATCACCAACAGGCCGGCCACGCCGTTGGTGGCCAGATAGTCGTACAGGTCGAACACACGCCCTTGATCCTGGATGCGCAAGGCGGGCATGCCGCCGGGCCGCAGTGGCAGATCACGCACGCGCTCGCCGCGCGCCACGGTGTCGGACGCAAACCAGCCGGGGTCGCTGGACAGCGCCAGCGCAAGTTCGTCGGGGAGCAGGGTTCCGTCGTAGAACCGCATCAGATGCGTCTTCAGGGCGGGCGTCAGGGGCATGGCAGGTTCCAGATTTGAATTCATGGGTGGTGGACGGCAGGCGCGCGCCATGCGGGCCTTAGTCGTCCTGCATCACAAAGTGGCCGGGCGCGACTTCCTGGTAGCGCCGTCGGGGTGGCGTATAGCCGGGCGGGCGCAGCGTGTGCCGGATCTCGTCCTGGATCAGATGGCGCGGCATGGCCAGGCGCGCGCCCGGGTCCGCCACGGGCACGGCGTCCAGCAAGCGTCGCGTATAGGGATGGCGGGGGTCGTACAGCACGGCGGCGCGGGAGCCGATCTCGACGATCTCGCCCATGTACATCACCGCGACGCGATGGCTTACGCGCTCCACCACGGCCATGTCGTGCGAGATGAAAAGATAAGCCAGCCCCAGGTCGCGTTGCAGCGTCAGCATCAGGTTGATGATCTGCGCCTTGATCGATACGTCCAGCGCGGATACTGCCTCGTCGGCCACCAGCAACGACGGCCCGAGCGCCAGGCTGCGGGCGATACAGATGCGCTGGCGCTGTCCCCCGAGAATTCCTGCGGGTAGCGGTCGCCGGCCGCGCTGTCCAGGCCCACGCAGGCCAGCAGTTCGGCCACGCGGGCGCGCAGTGCGTCGCCCTTGCAGACCTTGTTCACGATCAGGGGGCTGGCGACTGCCGCCGCAACGGTCTTGCGCGGATTCAGGCTGGAGAATGGGTCTTGAAACACCATCTGCACATGGCGCGCCATGGCGTCGCGGTCGCGGCCCCTGGCTGCGTGGATGTCCTGGCCATTGACCCGCACCGTGCCCGAGGTTGGCGTCAGCAGGTTCATGATGCTGCGGCCAAT
This sequence comes from Achromobacter spanius, assembly GCF_003994415.1. Taxonomy (NCBI): domain Bacteria; kingdom Pseudomonadati; phylum Pseudomonadota; class Betaproteobacteria; order Burkholderiales; family Alcaligenaceae; genus Achromobacter; species Achromobacter spanius. Next base: position 2,995,553 of record NZ_CP034689.1, read on the forward strand.
GGTGGACTTGCCGCAACCCGATTCGCCCACCAGCGCCAGGGTTTCGCCTGGCTGTACGCTGAACGACACGTTCTCGACGGCATGTACCATGCCGCGGTCGCGCGACAGCAACCCCGAACCCATGCGGTACCGCATCGTCAGCGCCTGAACCTCGAGCACAGGCGGGGCGTCGGCGCGCGCGGTGTTCGCCGTTTCCCGGGCTGGCGTCTTGATTCCGGTTTGACGGTCGATGGCGGGAAACGGCATCGGACGCGCTACGTCTTTCATGGCGCCCAGGCGCGGCACGGCCGCCAACAGGGCCCGCGTATAGGGCTCGGTGGGCCTATCGAAAATACGAGCGGTGTCGCCACATTCGATCTGCTGCCCGCCGCACATCACGACCATCCGGTCCGCCACTTCCGCCACCACACCCATGTCATGCGTGATGAACAGCACCGACATGCCGTCTTCCTGCTGTAGTTCGCGGATCAGGGCCAGAATCTGTGCCTGGATCGTGACGTCCAGCGCGGTGGTCGGCTCGTCGGCGATCAGCAGCCGGGGCCGGCAGGCCAGCGCCATGGCGATCATGACGCGCTGGCGCATGCCGCCCGACAGGTGGAACGGATAGTCTTTCAAACGAGTCGCCGCGGCCGGGATGCGTACCTTCTCAAGCAGGCGCAGCGCCTCGGCCTGCGCCGTCGGCCAGTCCAGGCCCCGATGCAGCATCAGCGATTCAGCCACCTGGAATCCGATGGTGCGCACCGGGTTCAGGCTGGTCATCGGCTCTTGGAAGATCATTGCGATATCGGCGCCGCGAATCTTGCGCATCTGGGGTTCGGGCAGCGCCAGCAGGTCGCGGCCGCCCAGCAGGACGCTGCCCGACACCTGCGTATCGCGCGGGTTGAGCAAGCGCATGATCGACATGGCCGTCACGCTTTTGCCCGAGCCGGATTCGCCCACCACGGCCACCGTTTCACGCGGGGCTACCTCGAAGTCCAGGCCGTTGACGACGGTCTTCCAGCCGCCCGGCACCCGGAAGCGGGTGTGCAGGCCGGCGACGCGTAGCACCGGCGCGTTCACGCGCTCAGCCCCATTGCGGACAGACGCAACCAGATCGTCTTGATCTGCTGGTATTGCGCCATGGCCTCCAGCCCTTTGTCGCGCGCCAGCGACCCCGAGCGCCGGTAGCCGCCGAAGGGGGTCTTGATGTCACCCTCGGTAAAGCCGTTGACCGCGACCGTGCCGCACTCCAGGCGGCGCGCGAAGTACATGGCGCGGTCCAGGTCACGGGTGTAGACGGTGGCATGCAGGCCGTAATCGGTGCCGTTGGCAATCTGCAGCGCCTGGTCCATGCTGTCCACCGGCAGGACCCCCAGGACCGGGCCGAAGATCTCTTCGCGGGCGATAACCATGTCCGGACGCAGGTCCGCGAAGACGGTGGGACCCAGATAGTGCCCGCGACCGCCCGGCGCGCCACCGGCTTCCAGCACGCGGCGCGCGCCTTCCTCCAGGCCCTTGGCCACATAGGACTGCACGCGGTTGCGCTGGCCCGCCGAAATCAGCGGGCCCATGTCGGTTGCCGGATTCAGCGGGTCTCCGATCACGATCTGCTTGGTTCGCGCGATGATCTTCTCCACGTAGGCGTCCTGCCGCGACCGCGCCACCAGTTGGCGCATGTTGGCCGAGCAATTCTGACCACCATTCCAGAACGCGGCCATCACGGCATTGTCGATCAGATCGTCGGTCAGGTCCGCGTCATCGAGGACGATGAAGGGGCTTTTACCGCCCATCTCCAGCCCCACCGTTTTCAGGTTGCTGGACCCTGCGTATTGCAGGAACAGCCGCCCCACGTCGGTGGACCCGGTGAACGACACGGCATCGATGTCAGGGTGTTGTCCGATCAAGCGTCCCGTGGTTTCGCCCGGCCCCGTCAGCACGTTCAAGACGCCCGGCGGAATGCCCGCCTCGATCGCCAGCGCCGCCAGGGCCAGGGTGGTCAGCGACGTTTCTTCGGCTGGCTTGACGATGACCGAGCAGCCGCTGGCCAGCGCGGGAGCCAGTTTCCACGTGGCCATCAGCAGGGGAAAGTTCCAGGGCAGCACCGCCGCCACCACGCCGATGGGTTCGCGCACGACCATCGCGCAGTCTTCCTGCCCGGTCGGGGCCACGTGGCCGTAGCTCTTGTCCACCAATTCGCCGTACCACTGAAAGATCGCCGGCACTTCCTGCGTGATCTCGCGCAGGCAGTCCCGAATGGGCTTGCCGCTTTCCAGGCTTTCCATGACGGCCAGCTTGACGCCATCACGGCGGATCAACGCCGCCAGCCTCAGCAGGGCTTCCTTGCGTTGCTCCGGTGCGCAGCGCGACCAGGCGCCGCTGCGGAACGCCGAGCGCGCCGCCGCCACCGCGCGGTCCACGTCTTTTTGACCGCAATGGGCCAACGTGCCGAGCACGGCGTCGGTGGCGGGGTTGCTGGTTTCGATCAGCGCTCCGTTATCGGACGCCGACCAGTCGCCGTCGATAAAGGCGCGGTCGGGCAAGCGCAGGCCGGCGGCCATGCGTTGTAGTTCTGCATGGCTGGGAAGGGGCAGGGCGGGTTCGGACATCATTGCTCCAGGAATTAGATGGCCGCGTAGGGGCGTGAATACGCTCCACGCAGGAAACGGTCGGCCGAGAACGGCGCCAGGTCGGTCTTGGGTTCGGCGCCTCGGGCCAATGCGGCAAGCGTGCTGCCGACCGCGGGACCCAGGCCGAATCCGTGTCCGGAAAACCCCGTGGCGATGATCAGGCCGCGAGCCGGCCAGGCGGCATCGATCACCGGCAGCGCGTCCGGCATGACGTCGATGTTGCCAGCCCAGGACTTGACGATTTCAACGGGGGGCATCCGCGCGAACAATTCCGCGAACCGCTTGCGGTTGTCGCGCACGCGATGCGTGTTGGGGGCGATGTCCGGATCGCGGGGCTTGATCGCCCAATCCGATTTCGGCACCGACAGCCGGGTGTACAGGTCATTGACGAAGGGCTTGCCCAAGCGGAACGAAAAGCCCTTGTGGTTGCGCACCACTTCACGCAGGAAATAATGCGAGGCGCGCAAAGAGTCCAGCGTCAGGTCGATATCGGTGCCGGCATCTGTGGCGATGATGCAGGACCCATCGGGCCGCTGACGCAAGCCCAGCCCGTAGCCCACGAAGCAAGGCAGGCCCATGGCGGGCAGCGGCGCTGTCAGCGATACGGTGCTGCGTACGACCTTCTGCGGCAGTTTCACATCCAGCGCCTGCAACAGGCGAAAGGTCTGCGCGCCGGCCGCGCAGATGACGATGGGGGCGCGCACGCTGCCGTGTTCGGTCTGCACGCCGCACACGCTGCCGCCCGCGACGTCCAGGGCGCTGACGCCGCAATCTTCCAGCACCACGGCGCCGGCGCCGATGGCCGCGCGGGCAAAAGCCAGGGTCGCCAGGGTGGGTTCGGCCTGGCCATCCGATTCGGCGATGATGCCGCCTTCGGTACGCCGGGACACCATCGGAAACCGCGCCGCGATCTCGTCGGGACTCAGCATGCGCGTGTCACTGACCCGGCCTCCGGCCTCGGCAAGCCAAGCCTGGTAGGACCGGCGCTCGGACTCGTCGGCGCACAGGAACAGGCAGCCGCTGCGCATCCAACCTGTCTCGTGGCCCAGCTCTGCCCGCAAGCCGGGCCAAAGCGACAGCGCCTGCGCCGCCAGGGGCAGCTCGGCCGGGTCTCGGTAGAGCGACCGCACAAAGCCCCAATTGCGTCCCGACTGCTGCGAGGCAATGCGGTTCTTTTCCAGCAGCACCACTTTCAGATTGGCGCGAGCCAGATACCAGGCGGCGCTGCAGCCCATGATGCCGCCGCCGATGATGACCACGTCGGCCGTGGCGGGCAGGGGCTCGGCCCTGTCCAGCAGGCGCGACACCGCGTCGGCCGGCGCATGGTGCAACAGGTTAAGCGGTGGCATCGACGATGGCGTCCATGTCGATCTCGACCCGGATGGCGGGATCGAACAAGCCGGCCTGCACGGTGGTGCACGCGGGATCTATGCCCCGAAACGCCGCCGCGTACACGTCCATGACGGCGTCGTAGTCTTCGGGCCGGGCGATATAAATACGCACCCGAACCACATCGCGCAGCGACGCGCCCGCCTGCTGGAAGGCATGCTGCGCATTACGCAGGATCTGCTCGGTCTGCGCCTGGGCGCCGTCGGCCAGCACGTCGGCGACATAGTCGTAGCCGGTTGTGCCGGACAGGCGGATGTGGCCGTTCAACGCGACGGCGCGCGCATAGCTGTAAGTGCGTTCATACTCGCTGCCGGAGTAGATGGCTTTGCGGCTGCCGTGTTGGCGGGTGTTGTCGTTCATGTGGGTGTTCATCCAGGAGTGCGTCATTGGCGAGCAGGATCGCGCGAAAGGCGTTGCCGCGTCGATGTCAAAAAATCGCGGGCGGGATGCAATTAATAGAACGACGGCGGATGGCCGCTTCGCCACGACGCGGGGCAGGGCACTTGCCTGGTCATGGTTTTCCCGTAGCGCGTTCCCCCGCGCTTGGGCGACCCCGGACCCGGTGCAGATTATTGCGGTTTCGATTCCATTTATTCGACTCGACACTGCCGAAGGCGTTGGGATTCAATCGGGTCATTCCGGGAACAGCCCGGCGCCGCGCAGCAGGCCTCGCGGCATTCCAGATGAAAGGGGAACGCAGGATGCAGGTGGATTTTGTCATTGTGGGCGGCGGGATTTCAGGCGCGGCAGCCGCCTACTTTCTTTCTCGGTCGGGAAAGGTGGCGCTGATCGAACAAGAGCCGCATTTCGGCTTTCATAGTTCGGGGCGTACCGCCGGCCAGTTCACCGTTGGCATTTCGGCCGACCAGATGCGCGCCATGGCCGCTGCCAGCCGCGCGTTCTTTTATGAACCGCCCTCGGGCTTTGCCGACCTTCCCCTGATCGAGCAGCGCGGCAGTCTGACCTTGGGCCGCCATGCTCAAAAGGCCGTGCTGGACACCTTGCACGCCCGTATCGGGCAAGCGGGCGGCAACGCCGAATGGGTGGACCGCGAACAAGCGATGGCCCTGTTCCCCGCGTTGCTGGCCGACAAGTTCGACCTGGGCGTCCATGAAACCGATGCGCAGGACATCGACGTGAACACGCTACTGCAGGCTTACCTGAAAGGCGCCAAGCGCAACGGGGCCGTGCTGGCGACCAATACGCCGGTGCAGGGGATAGAACGGCACGCCGGCAAGTGGCGCATCCGCACCCAGGAAGAGGACTACACCGCCAACGTGATCGTCAATGCGTCCGGCGGCTGGGCTGACACGATTGCCCAGATGGCGGGCGTGGCGCCCATCGGCATTACGCCGTACAAGCGCACGGCCTTTACCTTTCCGCTGCTGCCCGGTTCGGAAGGCGGGCACTGGCCGCATGTGTGCAACGCGGACTACCAGTGGTACGTCAAGCCGGAACATGGTTGCTTCATGGGCTCGCCCGCCGACGCGCAACCGGTGGCCCCGGGCGAGGTCTATCCCGAAGAGCTGGACGTGGCGCAGGGCATCTACAACATTGAGATGGAAACGAGCTTGCGCGTGCCGCGACCCCTCAGCGTCTGGGCGGGCGTGCGCAGCTATGTGCGCGACCGCAACCCGGTCTGCGGCGCGCGCGCCGACAGCCCTGATTTCATCTGGTATGCGGCGCTGGGCGGTTGCGGCGTGCTGACCTCGCCAGCGATGGGGCAGGCCGTGGCGGCGCTGGCGCAGCGCAATGCCTTGCCCGACGCGTTGCAAGCCCGTGGCCTGACGCCCGAGGCGTTGTCGCCCGACCGCGCCACGCTGCGATCCGCCTGATTCCGGCAAATTCAAACAAGCAAACCACAACGGGGAAACGCAAGCCATGATCCAACACAAGATTTCCAAACGGGATTTCCTGAAGCTGTCGGCCACGGCCGGCACCTTGATGGCCGCGCCCGCCTGGGCACAAGCGGCACCAGCCACGACCACGCCGCCGTCCGCCCCGCGCGGACAGGTGATTGCCGGCATTTCGCAGGAACCCACGGTATTCAATCCGCTGATGCCGGGCAGCGAAGTGGACCAGGGCGTGTGGTGGCAGTTGTTCAGCACGCTGTGGTTCATCGACGCGCAAGGCAACATCGTGGCCGACCTGGCGCGCGAAGTGCCGTCTGTCGCCAACGGCGGTCTGTCGGCCGACGGCCTGGTCTGGAAGGTGAAGTTGAAGACGGGCGTCACCTGGCACGACGGCAAGCCGTTCACTGCCCGCGACGTCAAGTACACGCTGGAATTGATCAACAACCCTGCGTTCCGGGCGCGCAATCGCGTCGGCCATTCGCTGGTGCGCGACATCACCGTCGTGGCCGATGACGAAATCCATTGGCGCATGGAAAGCAGCTTCACGCCGTACATGTCGGTGCTGTCCCAGACCTTCATGGTGCCGGAACACATACTTGCCACGGCCGCCGACCCCAACACCGCGCCGTATAACCAGGCGCCCGTGGGCACGGGCCCCTTCCGCTGGGGCGCGCGCCGCGCGGGCGACCATATCCAGTTGGAACGCAATCCCGCCTATCACGGCCAGGGCCCCTACCTGTTGCGCGTCATCTTCAAATACATCCCCGACCAGACGATGCTGTATACGCAATTCCGCAGCGGCCAGATCGACTACCTTGGGCTGTCGGGCATCCAGCCCAGCTTCGAACAAGAGGCGGCCAAGCTGCGGGGTGCGCGCATCATGGCGGTGCCCACGCCGTTTATTGAACACGTGGCGCTGAACCTGGGCTTTGCCCCGTTCGCGGACAAGTCCGTGCGCCAAGCCCTGTACCTGGGCATGAACAAGGAAGCCCGCATCAAGGCCATTTATCAGGGCCGGCCGCTGCCGACGGAATCCTATGTGCCTAAAGGCCACTGGGCGTACAACGACGCGCTGCCAGCGCACCGCTACGACCCGCAGGCCGCGCGCGCCTTGCTGGATGCGGCCGGTTGGGTGCCGGGCAGCGATGGCATCCGGGTCAAGAACGGCCAGCGTCTGGCGTTCACGAATTCCACGACGGCCGGCGCGCAGGCACGCGAGCAGTCGCAACAACTGCTGATGCAGGACTGGCGGCAGATCGGGGTGGAGATGACCATCGAGAACATGCCCGCGGCCGTCATCTGGGGTAATTTCTGGCAGAAGTCGCAATACCAGTCGGTCATGGTGGCGTCCAACTTCCTGCAAGGCAGCGACCCCGACGTGACCGCGCGCTTCTCCAGCGCATCCATACCCGCCAAGGGCGGCAGCGGTCTGAACACCTATCAATACCAGAACCCGGAAATGGATCAGTTGCTGATGCAGGGCACTCGGGAATTCAATCGGGACGAGCGCAAACGCATCTATCACCGTATCCAGGAGATCGTCAGGACCGACCTGGTGATGCTGCCCGTGTCGCAGACCGTCATCATCGAAGCCGTGAAGGACAAGCTGGTCGGCTACGAAAACAATATCAACAGCTCGTCCAACTGCTGGAACATGCGCAGTTGGTATTGGGCAAGCTGATGGGCGGAGTCTTTAGATGACCCAATACCTGCTCAAGCGCGGCGGCCAATCCCTGGTCCTGCTGCTGTTGGTTTCGCTGATTGGATTCGGCATCCTCTACCTGTCGCCGGGCGGTCCGCTGTCGCAGTTGGCGCAATCGTCGAACATGGCGCAAGAGGATATCGACCGCCTGACCCGCAGCATGGGGCTGGACCGTCCCTTCCTTATCCAGTACGGCGACTGGCTGCTGCGCATGGTACGTGGCGATTGGGGGGCGTCTTACCGCGACGGCATCGGGGTGCTGGCCACCATTGGTTCGCACATCGGCGCGACCTTGTCGCTGATGGCGGTATCCACCGTGATCGCCGCGTTGTTGGGCGGCATAATCGGCATCTGGGGCGCGGTGCGGCGGCATTCCTTGATGGACGCGCTGTCGTCGGTAGGCGCGATGATTGCGCTGTCCATTCCGACGTTCTGGTTCGGCCTGATGGCGATCTACCTGTTCTCGATCAAGCTGGGTTGGCTGCCGGCCGGTAACCAGCAGACCTTCGGCGACGGTTCGTTCCTGGACCTGGCGCATCACATGATTGCGCCGGTGATGGTGCTGGCGCTGGTCGAGACGGCGGTGTGGGCGCGCTTCATGCGTTCGTCCATGATCGAGACGCTGGAGCAGGATTACATTCGCACCGCCCGCGCCAAGGGGGCGGGCGGGCGCGCCATCATCCTGTCGCATGCCTTGCGCAATGCGCTGCTGCCCATGATCACCCTGGTCGGCCTGCAGTTCCCCACCTTGCTGGGCGGCGCGTTGATTACCGAGACGGTGTTCAGTTGGCCCGGCATGGGCCGCTTGTTCTTCGATTCGCTGGAATACCGCGACTACCCCGTGGTCATGGGCATTCTGATGCTGTCCGCCATCATGGTGATGCTGGGCTCGTTGCTGGCCGATGTGCTGTACGCCATCGCCGATCCTCGTATTCGGATGGACTGAGCATGATGAAAGCCCCTGGAATCTCTGATCCGGTCACGGCCGGCGGCGCGTACTGTCCGCCCGGCCCACTGCGCGCCGGCTGGCGTCGCTTGGCGCGCAACAAATTGGCGACCGCTGGCGTCGTCGCCATTGCCCTGATGGTGCTGCTGTGCTTCGCGGGGCCGTTGGTCTTGCGTCTGGACGCCAGCTATATCGACGTGCTTAACCGCTTTGCGCCGCCGCTAAGCGCCGGGCATCTGCTGGGTACGGACGAGCTGGGCCGCGACGTGCTGGCCCGCCTGATGGCTGGCGGGCGGATCTCGCTGACGATCGGCTTTGCGGCCATGCTGATATCGGTGGTGATCGGCACTATCGTGGGCATGGTCGCCGGCTACCGGCGTGGCTTCGTGGGTGCCTTGCTGATGCGGTTTGTCGACGCCATGCTGGCGTTTCCGACAATTTTCCTGATCCTGGCCCTGGCCATGCTGGTCAAGCCGGGCATCGTTTCAACCACCATCCTGATCTCGGCAACCTGCTGGATGGAAGTGGCGCGCCTGGTCGAGGGGCAGTACCGCTCGCTGCGCAATGCGGAATACGTGGCGGCGGCGCGCACGGTCGGGGCATCGGGCTTGCGCATCATGGTTGTTGAACTGCTGCCCAACGCCATGGGCCCCATCATCATCGTCGCTACCCTGAACGTGGCGCGCGCCATCTTGCTGGAGTCCTATGTGAGCTACCTGGGCTACGGTATCCAGCCGCCCGTGGCCAGCCTGGGCAACATGCTGAACAACGCCCAGATCTACCTGACTTCGGCGCCCTGGCTGGCCATCGTGCCCGGCGTGGCGATCGCGCTGACCGTGACCAGCGTGAACTTCATCGGCGAAGGGCTGCGCAATATACTCGAGCCGCGCAGCCACTGAAATCACCCGCGCGCGCGCCAGCCGGTCCCCCTTGATCCGAGCCTAGCCACCCTCACACGCCCTGGAGACCGGGATGCTTCGACGTCTGCCCTCGCTGAACGCGCTACGTTGCTTTGAAGTCGTGGCGGCCCACACCAGCGTCAAGAAGGCCGCGCAGATTTTGAACGTGAGCGAAAGCGCGGTCAGCCGGCAGGTTCGCATCCTGGAAGAGCAGTTGGGGCAGACGCTGTTTCTGCGCACCCACAGCGGGTTGGAAATCACCGAGGCCGGGCGCAAGCTTGCCACGACGGTGAAGGAAGCGTTCGACCATATCGCCAACGCCATCGACCCCACGCATACCGATCAGGACATTGTGACGCTGCGCGTGATTCCCACCTTTGCGCTGCGTTGGCTGTTTCCCCGGCTGCGGCGTTTTCACGAGCAATACCCGATGATCAAGGTCGTGGTGCGCACACGGCTCAACGACATGACGGCCGATGAAACGGATTCCGACCTGGGTATCCGCTACGCGCTTGGCAACTTCTCGCACGAAGACGCCACCGAACTCTACGCCGAATGGATCGTGCCGGTGTGCGCGCCCGGCCACATCGATGCCGCCGACCCCGAGCGCGGCTTGCGCGAGTCCACGCTGCTGCACCCCTTGCCCGACCACCAGGACTGGATCACCTGGTCCGAGAAGACCGGTATCGAGCTGCTGACGCGCGGCGGCCTGGATTTCGACGCACTGGATATGGCGTTGAGCGCCGCCGAGGCCGGCCTGGGCGTGGCCATCGCGGACGTAGTGCTGGCGCACCAGGCCATTGAGGATGGTCGTGTCGTCGTGCCGCTGCGCCGTGCGGTGCCCACCGGTGTGTCGTACTACCTGGTGCGCCGGCCAACCTTGCGCCATCGCCGGCAAGTCAAGCTGGTGGAAGACTGGATCGTCAGCGAATTGGTGGAATCCAAAGCCATCATTGCGTCCTACGCATAGCCCTTGGGGTGGGGGGCACGAGGTTGGGCATGCCGCTTGCTGAAGCTGCGCGTCATGCCGCCGGGTTCGTGCACGCAGGGCGCAACCGGCGAATTGACCCCCATGGACAAGGAGCCCCTGATGAAACGCAAAACGGCAAACGCCAAACAAATCAATGAATTGCTTTACCAGGCGCTGGAGACTGAAATCGGCGGCCTGACGGTGTACGAGACCGCCGTGTCCTGTGCCCTCAACGAGGACCTGAAGAAGGAATGGAAGGAATACCTGGAAGAAACGCGCACGCACCATCGTGTGCTTTTGACCGTATTTGAACAACTGGGACTTGACCCCGCCGAGCAGACGCCGGGGCGCGAGGTGGTGCGTCACCTTGGCGAGTCGCTGGTCAAGGCCATGAAAATGGCCATCAATGCGGGCGATGCCGATGCCGCGCAGTTGGTGGCGACGGAATGCGTGGTGCTGGCCGAGACCAAAGACCACGCCAACTGGTCGCTGATCGGGCTGCTGGCCGAGCAGCATTCCGGCAAGGAAGCCGCGATTCTGAAACAGGCCCACGACGCGGTGGCGCAGGACGAAGACCACCACCTGTATCACACGCAAGGATGGTCGCGCGAGCTGTGGGTGGAGTCGCTGGGACTACCTGCCGTGTTGCCCCCGCCTGAAGAAGTCAAACAAGTGAAGACCGCCATCGGCGCCTCGCGCGCCGAGCAGGCGCGCGGCGAAATGCTGAAACACTAGGAGAGACTCAATGGCAAGCAAGAAACCCGCAGCCAAGGGCGCCGCTGGCGCATTGCCCACTGCATACATGAACACCGACAGCGGCCCGGCCGCCGGTCCCTCGGGCAAGCCGACCGAACCCGCGCTAAAGCGCGCGGCCGCCGTGGGCGCCACGGCTGCGTCCATGCCCCACAACGCCAACAAAGCCGCCGAATACGGGGAACAGGCCGCGCGCTGTCCTTACACCGGCGCGCAGACGACACCGCCCGACCCCTCGGTGGGCGCCAGTTCCTTGTCGGAATCCGAGTCCACCGCCAAGACCGGCGACGCCGCCGCGCCTGGGGTCAACGAGGTGCACGGACGCCTGTCACGGGTGCGCTCGGACGGCAGCGGTCAGCCGTTGACGACCAACCAGGGCGTGCCGGTTGCCGACAACCAGCATTCGCTCAAGGCGGGCGTGCGCGGGCCGGCGCTGCTGAAAGACTTCATCCTGCGTGAAAAAATTACGCACTTCGATCACGAACGCATTCCCGAGCGCATCGTGCACGCGCGCGGCTCGGCCGCCCACGGTTACTTCGAGTGCTACAAGCCCTTGACCGACCTGACCGCGGCGTCCCTGTTTGCCGAAGCCGGCAAGCGCACGCCGGTGTTCGTGCGCTTTTCCACCGTGGCGGGCGAGCGGGGCTCCAAGGACACCGCGCGCGACGTGCGCGGCTTCGCGGTCAAGTTCTATACCGACGAAGGCAACTGGGACCTGGTCGGCAACAACATGCCTGTCTTCTTCATCCAGGACGCGATGAAGTTCCCGGACCTGGTCCACGCGGTAAAACCCGAGCCGCATCACGGCATGCCGCAGGCGGCGTCCGCCCACGACACGTTCTGGGACTTTGTTTCCTTGATGCCGGAGTCCACTCACATGCTGATGTGGGTGATGTCCGACCGGGGCATTCCGCGCAGCTATCGGATGATGCAGGGTTTTGGCGTGCATACCTTTCGGTTCGTCAACGCCAGCGGGGAGTCACGCCTGGTGAAGTTCCACTGGAACCCGGTTCTGGGCACGCATTCCCAGGTGTGGGACGAAGCCGTCAAGGTATCGGGGGCCGACCCCGACTTCCACCGCCGCGATCTTTGGGAAGCCATTGACGCGGGCCACGGCCCGGAATGGGAACTGGGTGTGCAGATCTTCACCGAGGAAGACGCCGAGCGCTACAGCTTCGACGTGCTGGACGCCACCAAGATCGTGCCCGAGGAATTGGTGCCCATCACGCCCATCGGCCGCATGGTGCTGGACCGCAATCCCGATAACTTCTTCGCGGAAACCGAGCAGGTGGCGTTCTGTACGGCGCACGTGGTGCCGGGCGTGGATTTTACGAACGACCCGCTGTTGGCGGGCCGCATCCATTCGTATGTGGACACGCAGATCTCGCGCCTGGGCGGCCCCAATTTCCACGAAATTCCCATCAACGCGCCGGTGGCGCCGGTGCATAACAACCAGCGCGACGGCATGCATCGCCAAGCCATCCACCGTGGCCGCGTGGCCTACGAACCGAACTCGCTGGCGGGCGGGTGTCCGTTCCAGGCGGGCATGCAGGGCTTTGTGCCTTTCCCCGAGCCGATCGCGGGCGATGAATTGCGCGGGCACCCCGAGAAGTTCGCCGAGCACTACAACCAGGCCACGCTGTTCTACAACAGCCAGACTGATTGGGAAAAGCAGCACATCATTCACGCCTTCTCGTTTGAACTGAGCAAGGTGACGGTGCCCGCCATCCGCCAGCGCATGGTGGCGTCGCTGCGCAATGTGTCCGATGAATTGGCGCAAGGTGTTGCCGACCTGTTGGGCATGGCCTTGCCCGAACCGATGCCGCGCGCGGCGGCGCAGCCGCCCAAGCCGGAAGTCGAGGTGTCGCCCGCGCTGTCGCTGACCGCAAGGCCGGGCGACGGCGGCGTGGCCACGCGCAAGGTTGCCATCCTGGTGGCGGAAGGCGTGGACGGCGCGGCGGTGACGGCGGTGGCTGACGCGCTGATCCAGGCGGGTGTGGTGGTGCGCCTGGTGGGCCAACGCATTGGCCCCGTGCAGGCCGAAGGCGGCGGCATGTTCGACGCCGATGCATCGCTGGACAATCATCCGTCCGGCCTGTTCGACGGCGCGGTGGTGCCTGGCGGCGAAGGCGCGGTGACGCGCTTGCAGGCGGATGGCCGCGCGCTGGAGTTCTTACGCGATGCGTTCCGGCACGGCAAGACCTTGCTGGGCTTGGGCCGGGGAGGGCAGTTGTTCGGGTCGGCGGGCATTGCGCCCGACGAGGCGGACAGTGGCCTGTTGATGGGCGGCGGCGCGCCGGCAAAAAGCGCGGCGGCGTTCATCCAGGCGCTGGCCATGCATCGGCACCCTGAGCGGGAAACGATGCCGCCGATGGTGTAGGGCGGTCTGACGTAAGCGCGCTTGGCCCCGGACGTTTGAAACGTGCCGGGGCCAAGCGTTTTTTCTGGCTTTTCTTGCTGGCTCTGGTCTGGATTTATTCCAGCTTGATGTCGGCCCGCTTGGCCACGTCTCCAAACGTTTTCACCTCTTTCGCGATCCGCTCCTTGAGCTCCTGCCCCGGCAAGTACACCGGTTCCAGCGCCAGGTCCGACACCGCCTTGCGCACTTGCGGGTCTTGCATGATCTTTTCCACCGCGCGGTTCAGCGTATCGATAACCGGCGCGGGCGTGCGCGCGGGGGCGGCCAAGGCGTACCAGCCCACGAACGACACCTGGGGTATGCCGGCTTCGGCGAAGGTGGGTACGTCCGGCAGCTGCGGCATGCGGTGGTCGCCGGTAACGGCCAGCGCGCGCACTTTGCCCGCACGCACCTGCGGCGCGGCGGACGACACGGTGTCCACGCCCAAGGACACTTCGCCGCCGATCATCGCGGTGATCAACTGCGCGCTGCCCTTGTATGGCACGGGCATCATCTTCGCGCCGGCGGCCTCGGCGAACATTTCTCCGGCCAGATGCGGTGCGGAACCCGGCCCAAAGGTGCCGTACATCAGCCCGCCCTTGCTGCTTTGCTGCTTGGCCAGCGTGGCGGCTTCCTGCACCGTGGTGGCGGCCAGGCCGTTCTGCGCCAGCAGCACCACCGGCGCGATGGCGACGATGCCAATGTGCTCAAAGCTACGCAGCGGGTCGTAGGGCAGTGAAGGCTTCAGCGCCGGCAGCACCGTGTACGTGGTGCTGCCCGACAGCAGCAAGGTGTAGCCGTCGGGTTGCGCGCGCGCCACTGCGTCGGCGCCGATCACCGTGGATGCGCCGGGGCGGTTCTCAACGATGACGGACTGGCCCAGGCTGCCCGACAGCTTGTTGGCCAAGAGTCGCGCCACGGCATCGGTGGCGCCGCCGGGCGTAAAGGGCACGACGATCTTGATCGTCTGCTCGGGATAGGCGGCGTGGGCCTCGCCCGCATAGGCGGCGACGGCAAGGTTGAACGCCATCACGGCGGCACAAAATCTAGCGGTCATTGCAACGCTCTCGGTCAGTCAGGAAAAAATCGGAATCAGGTTCAGGCCGCTGTTGCACGCGGGGTCTGGCGCAGGCTTGCGCCTTGGTCGCCCAGATCCCAGTACAGGCCCGCCATGATGGCCAGCCCTTCGCGCGCCACGCTGCCCAGCAGATGTTCGTTGGGCGCGTGCTGCGCGCAGGCGGGGTAGGAATGCGGCACCCACAGCGTGGGCAGGCCCAGCAGGTCGGCAAAAATTTCATTCGGCAGCGAACCGCCCAGGTTCGGCAGCAGCGCGGGGCGCTTGCCAGTGGTGCGTTCCAGCGACGCGGCGGCCCAGCGCACCCAGGCGTTGTCGGGCGATAGACGGGTGGCGCCGCCCTGCATGCCGATGCGCACTTGCACGTCTTCAAAGCCGCCTTGGCGCAGGTGTTCGCGCACATGGGTTTCTAGCGCGCGCCAGTCGGTGCCGACCACAAAACGCAGTTGGCACCACGCCACGGCTTCGGGCGGAATGGCGTTGACCGGTTTTGCCGGGTCGCCCGCGCCAAAGGTCAGCACGTCCAGGCTGTTCCAGCCGAACACCTTTTCCGGCGCGGACAGTCCGGGTTCGCCCCACCAGTGGTTGATCTCGGGGTCGTCTTCGCCGCCGCCCACCTCCAGGTCGGCCAGGGCCTCAGCCACGGCGGCGGGGATGGGGGGCGGGCGCAATCCCGGCACGGTGATGCGGCCTTGTGCGTCCACCATCGAGCCGATGGCGTGCATCAGCACGATGGCCGGGTTGGCCAGCAAACCGCCCCAGTTGCCCGAGTGATAGCCGCGTTCGCGGGCACGTAAGGACAATTCAAAGTTCACCGCGCCGCGTGACCCCATGAACAGGGTGGGGCGCGTCGCATGCAGGCGCGGCCCGTCGCTGGCAATGAAGACGTCGGCGGCCAGGGCATCGCGCTGCGCATCGCAGAACGCGGCCAACCCGGGCGACCCGGCTTCCTCGCCGGTCTCGATCAGCCAGGTGGCGTTGAAGCCCAGCTTGCCGCCGCGCGCGGCGATCACCTGCCGTAGCGCTTCCAGGTTGATGGAATGTTGGCCCTTGTTGTCGGCGGTGCCGCGTCCATACCAGCGGTCGCCGTCCACTTGCAGGCGCCACGGGTCGCGCCCGGCTTCCCATTTGGCGGCATTGCCGCGCACCACATCGCCATGCCCGTACATCAGCACGGCCGGCAGCCCCGGCTGTTCCACGCGGCGCGCCACCAGGATGGGCAGGTCGACCCCGGCGGGGTTGGCATGCACCTCACAGGTGAAGCCCAACTCGGTCAGGGTCGGAATCAAGTCCTGGTTCAGGTAGGCGTGTTGGGTGGGCGCCTGGTCCGGCACCTCGCTTTCCGTGGCGTAGGCGACGCGGCGCGCCAGCGTGGATTCAAGGGTGCCGTTGTCGAAGGCTTCAACGGCTTGCAGGACGGCTTGTTCACGGTTCACGGCGGCTCTCGAGACGCAAGGTTGCAAAAGAAGGCACAAAGTTATTACGCATCAGTACATGCCACAATTAGATAATTAGCACCTTTGCATTGCCTTTTAGGCATGGCATGAAAAACAGCTTGATTGGGGTCAATATGAGGGGGAAGGCAGCATGATTTCGTTAGGCCTGCGATATTTTCTTGAGGTTGCCCGCAGCGGCTCGATTGCTGGCGCGGCGGCGGCGCAGCATGTGGCCGCCTCCGCCGTCAGCCGCCAGATCGCCAAACTGGAAGACGGACTGGGCATTGCGCTGTTCGAGCGCCAGGCGCGCGGCATGGAACTAAGCGAGGCCGGACGCCAGCTTGCCGCCTACGCCAATGCGGCGGCCTTGGAGGCCGAGCGCATCACCACCGAAATCCGCCAACGCAGCCACGTGGGCGACGTCACCATACGGTTGGCGTGCACCGAAGGTTTCGCGCATCACTTCCTGCCGCTGTGCATGGCCGAGTTCAAGCGCATGCGGCCCGAGGCACGCTTTCATCTGCACGTGGAACGCCCGGAAGAGGTCAGCCGCCACATCCTGGAAGGCCTGTCGCAGATGGCCCTGCGCTACACCACGGCGCAGGACGACCGCCTGAAAACAGAACTGCTGACCCGCGCACCCGTCTACGCCGTGATGTGCCGCAAGCACCCGCTGGCCAGCCGCCGCAGCGTCAGCATGCGCGAACTGGTGAACTTTCCGCTGTCGCTGGGCGACCAGGGCACCACGGTGCGGCAACTGTTCGACGCCGCCTGCGCCAACGCCGGGCTGCACATCGAACCCGCCTACGTGTCGAACCATTCCGCCGCCTTCCTGCCCATGCTGCCGGGAAGCCAGATCGTTGCCCTGTCCGGTTACCTGACGCTGATGGGGCAGTTGGGCGGCGAAGGCGGGCTTGCGGCGGTGCCGTTCAGCAATCCGGAAATGCGGCAACGAAGCATCCAGGTACTGACCTTGCAAGGCAGAACCCTGCCGCTGCTGGCGCGGGAGTTCCTGGCGTTCATGGCTGATCGTTTGACGGCTGCACCGAGGTGGCCGGAGTAGTCCGGTTCAAACTGCAACGCATCTGGATTAGCTATTAAGCTAAGATTAGCTGCACAGCTAAGCTAACTGTTTTAGCTAAGGCAATTCTTTCCGGTCGGTTGCCAGACCTCTACGCCGAGACAATCCAGGCCAGCCATGAACTTAGCAATTGATACCCAAGATCGATTTGCTCTTAGCGCCAAAGAGCGCGAGATGGCGGCCCGCTTGGCGGCGGCTCTAGTCGACGCCACGGGCTTTGCATTGGTTGGCGTCAGCACAAGGGCGGTATCCGCCGAAGATAAGCGCCGTCTGCCTGTCGTGACGCTGCAAGCAAACCAAAGCAAGGTGGATATCGTTGTGCGTACGGTTCGCCACGCCTATCCGCGAGATGTTCGGGAAGCCATATGGCAATTGGAGTCATCCGAGGTACCTGACGCTGCCAAGCGAAACCAGATTCCGATGGTGGCTGCCGATTCATTAAGCCCGGGTGCGAAAGCCCTGCTACGCGAACGCGGCATTGGCTACTTCGAACCAGACGGGTGCCTTTACCTGCGGTGGCGCCATTGCTTGGTGAATATTGAACGCGCGAAGCGCGTGCCGGCCAAGGCGCGTTCGATTCCTCTCTTTAGCGGTGCGCGCGAAAACGTCGTGCACGCCTTGTTGATGTCTCGCGGCGCCTGGATTACCGGGGCGGAATTGGCCGAGCGCGCGCAAACCTCTACGTATACCTGCTCCGTTGTGCTGCAAGAGCTGGAAAAACGGGAATGGTGCCAAGCAAGCGGCGCCGGCCGCACTCTGCGGCGACGGCTTGTCGAACCAGGGCTGCTATTGGATGCGTGGGCAGAGCAGTGGGTGCTGCGCAAGAATCCAGCGAGTCACTGGTATACGTTTGCCCAGCGTCCAGATCAGCTCATGCGCCAACTGGCTGATCGCCTGCGCCAGTCAGAGATATCAACCCCCTGGGCATTCAGCGGTGCGGCGGCGGCTAACCTTTATGCACCGCTGTTGACGCACGTCGACACCGTCGACATTGTTATTGCACCTGGCGAATCAGAAGCGTTTGCCCACGCGCTGGCGCTTGAGCCGGTAGACCAAGGATCCAACGTCACCTTGGTGGAACGAGATGGCGCAAGCATGCTGTTTCGTCACGATTTCATGCAGGACCAGTCCCATTTATCCAGCCCTTTCATCCTTTACCTTGACCTACAGAATGGCCATGGTAGGAATAAGGAGTTAGCGCAAAGGGTGCGCGAAAAACTGGAGCTGTAAATGGCGGATGAAGTCAAACCGAGGGTCGCCGAAGGCTATCGCTCGGACGTGACCGTGGCATGTGAACGAACCTTGCTGACGTTATATGGCGCATTCGGCAGTCTGAAGACATCGTTGCGGCTTGTGGGCGGTTTGGTTCCGCGCTATTTGACACCTGCTTCCCCTCCTGAAGTCCCGCATCATGCCGGTACGTCGGATGTTGATGTGGTGCTCAACCTGCAAATCATCGCGCAAGGTGAAGGCTATGCATCGCTTTCCAAGCAATTGCTACATCGTGGTTTCGCGCGCTATGTCGATGCTCGGGGAGTAGCCTCGTCGTGGCGATGGACGCGCCAAGTGGACGATACGCACCACGTGATGATTGAATTTCTGCGCGACGCGGGAACCGTACAGCCGGGCAGGGCGGTAAGCGTCGACGGAGAGCGGGTGTCAGCATTGACAGTGAAATTCGCGGGGATCACGCACGACTGGTTTGAAGAGCAGATTGTCAGTGGCCTGCTTTTAGAGGGTGGTGGCATGTCTTCCGAACGAGTTCGCTATGCGGATGTACCCGCCTTTGTCATCTTGAAGGCGTTGGCTTTGGATGACCGGCATGAAAACAAGGACGCGGCGGATATCGTCCACGTACTGCAGTATGCAGGACCGATTGAACAGGTCGTGGAGCTTTTCGTGAATCGCATCTTTTCGGGGGATCATCCCGCTGCCGTTGACGCGGGCCTGGACGCGCTGCGCCGACGATTCTGCGACGATCACCTAGGCACGGGGCATTTGAAGTTGGGACCGATCGCGTACGCGCGGTTTCACCACGCACACGATGAGGACGCTTGCGTGCGTGCGCAGCGCTATGCTGCCGGACTTGTCCAAGCGCTGTTGGCTGGTATCGCGCTGCGAGTGCAGTAGGTTGTCGTGACCGTCCTCCACGCGCCCTCTGTCCTTAGACCGTACGCCTGCGCCCCACACCCCCCACCTTCAACCGCAGCCTTTCCAACGCCAAATAAACAATCGGCGTCGTATACAGCGTCAAGAACTGGCTGATCATCAGGCCGCCCACGATGGCGATGCCCAGGGGGCGGCGTAGTTCCGCGCCTTCGCCCATGCCCAGCACCAGGGGCAGCGCGCCCAGCAGGCCGGCCAGGTTGGTCATGACGATGGGGCGCAGGCGCAGCATGGCGGCGCGGTGGATGGCTTGTTCGGGGGTCAGGCCTTCGCGGCGTTCCAGGCTGAGGGCGAAGTCGATCATCAGGATGGCGTTCTTCATCACGATGCCCACCAGCAGGAACAGGCCCAGCAGCGCGATCAGCGTGAATTCGATATTCGCGATGCGCAAGGCCAGCAGCGCGCCCACGCCGGCGGACGGCAAGGTCGACAGAATGGTCAACGGGTGCAGCGGGCTTTCGTACAGGATGCCCAGCACCAGGTAGATGGCAATCAGCACGGCCAGGATCAGCCAGGGTTGGTCTTGCAGGCTTTGCTGGAAGTTGCGGGCGTCGCCGCCCAGGCGCGTCTGGATGGTGGACGGCACCATCAAGCTGGCCAGCGTGGCGTCGATGGCGGCCAGGCCCTGTTCCAGCGACACGCCGGGCGCCAGCGAAAAGCCCACGCCCACGGCGGCAAACAGGCCGTCGTGAAAGACGCGGTCGTTGACCAGGCCGTTTTCGTAGGTGGCGAACGCGGTCAGCGGAATGCGGGTGCCGTCGGCGGCCACCACCTGTACTTGCTCCAGCACTTCGGGGTCTTCGGTGTAGCGCGGGTCCAGCTCCAGCACTACGCGGTACTGGTTCATGGCGTCGTACATCGTGGCCACCTGCCGTTGGCTGAACGAATTGCTCAAGACGCTGCTGACCGTGTTCATGTCCACGCCCAGCCGTTGCGCGGCGCTGCGGTCGATGTTGATGACGACCTGCTGCGTGGCGCCGTCGCCTTCGGCATCCACGTCGCGCAGTTCAGGGATCTCTTGCATGGCCTTGGAGATCTTGCGCGACCATTGCCGCAGCGTGGGCACGTCGCTGGCCATGATGGCCAATTCGTGGTCGCCGGAATTGCCGAAGCCGCCGGGCATGCGCAAGTCTTGGTCGACGTTCAGGAAGAACATACCGCCGGGCACCGCCGGGGCGTTGGTGCGCAGCCAGTTGATGACTTCAGTGGACGATTCCCCACGCTCGGCCACGGGCTTGAGCCGGATCAAAAACAGCGAATTGCTGATGCCCAGGTTGCCGCCGTTATAGCCGATGACGTCTTGCACGGCGGGGTGCTTCAGCACCAGTTGGCGGTACTGGTCGATCTTGGGCTGCATGACCTGGAACGAAAAGCCGTCATCGCCGCGCACGAAGCCCATCAGTTGGCCGGTGTCTTGCACCGGCAGAAAGCCCTTGGGCGCGTCGATGTACAGATAAACGTTCAGGCCGACCACGGCGGCCAGCAGTACGAGGGTCAGGCGCGCATGGCCCAGCACGCGGGCGAGCGTTCTGCCGTACCAGTCATGCACGCGCGCAAAGGCTGCCTGCATGCGGGAAGGGCGGGGCGGGGCGGCGGTGGGGTCGGTGGGATTGGGATGAGCGGCCGGTTTCAACCAGCGCGCGCACAAGGCCGGGATGATGGCCACCGACACCACCAGCGATATCACCGTGGCCGCGACCAGCGTGATGGAGAACTCGCGGAACAGCCGTTCCACCAGCCCGCCCATGAACAGGATGGACACGAAGACGACGCTAAGCGCTACCGTCATCGCCACCAGCGTGAAGCCCACTTCGCGCACACCGCGCAGCGCGGCCTTGGTGGGCGACAGGCCACGTTCGAGGTGGCGTGAAATGTTTTCCAGCACCACGATGGCGTCGTCCACCACCAGCCCGGCGGCCACGATCAACGCCATCAGCGACAGGTTGTTCAGCGAAAACCCCCAGGCGTGCATGACGGCGAAAGTGGCGATCAGGCACACCGGAATCGCCACGCTGGGGATGGCCGCCGCGCGTGCGTTGCCCAGGAACAGCCACACCACCAGGATGACCAGCGCGGTCGCCAGCCCCAGCGTGATGTGGGCTTCGCGCAGGGTGGCGTTGATGCCGGGCGAGCGGTCCAGCGCCACGGTCAGGTCCACGTCGGCGGGCATCAGCGCGCGCAGGCCGGGCAGGGCGTCGTTGATGGCGCCGATGGTTTCAATGATGTTTGCGCCGGTCTG
The DNA here is from genome assembly GCF_003994415.1 of Achromobacter spanius. Lineage (NCBI taxonomy): Bacteria > Pseudomonadati > Pseudomonadota > Betaproteobacteria > Burkholderiales > Alcaligenaceae > Achromobacter > Achromobacter spanius. The sequence continues at coordinate 3,017,066 of NZ_CP034689.1, forward strand.
GCGGCTGATGGTCAGCACCACGGCGGGATTTTGGTTATGAAAGCCGCTGCTGTAGCGGTTTTCAACGGAATCGCTGACGCGCGCCACTTGCGACAGACGAATCACCGCGCCGTCTTCATGGCGCACGATCAGGCTGCCGTATTCCGGGGCGGTGCGCGGTTGTTCGGGCGTGCCCACTTCCCAGCGCTGGCCGGCCGAATCCAATTGGCCCAGCGGGCGCATGGGCGCGGCATCGGCGATGGCGTTGCGCACATCGTCCAGCGCCACGCCGTAATGCGCCAGGGCGTTGGGGTTGACCTGCACGCGCACGGCGGGCAGCGAGCTACCGCCCATCGTGACCTCACCCACACCATTGATCTGCGACAGTTTTTGCGCCAGCACCGTCGACCCCAGGTCATAAAGCTGGCCGGCGGGGCGCGTGGCCGAACTGAGCGCCAACGCCATGATGGGCGCTTGCGACGGGTTGACCTTGCGGTAGCTGGGGTTTTGCGGCATGCCCGCTGGCAGATCGCCGCGCGACGCGTTGATGGCGGCTTGCACGTCGCGGGCGGCTTCGTTGATGTCGCGGTCCAGCTCAAACTGCAACTGCACGCGGGTGGCGCCCTGGTTGCTGGACGAGGTCATGGCGCTGACGCCGGCGATGCTGCCCAAGGCGCGCTCAAGCGGCGCTGCCACGGTGCTGGCCATGCTTTCCGGGCTGGCGCCGGGCAGTTCGGCGCGCACCTCAATCGTGGGGAAATCCACCTGCGGCAAGGGGGCAACGGGCAGCAGCCGCCACGCCACCGCGCCCAGCAAGGTCAACGCCAGCGCCAGGAAGATGCAGGCGATGGGGCGGTGCAGCAGCGCGCGGATCATGGCTGTGGCCCGTCAGCCCTGGCCGGCTTGTTTTCTACGCCGCGCCGTTGGCCCAGCCGGTGAAAGAACAGATAGACGGCGGGCGTGGTGAAGAGCGTCAGCACCTGGCTGACCAGTAGCCCGCCCACCATGACCCAGCCCAGCGGCTGGCGCAGCTCGGCGCCCGAGCCCGTGGCCAGCATCAGCGGCAGCGCGCCGAACAGCGCGGCCAGCGTGGTCATCAAGATGGGCCGCAGGCGCAGCAGCGCGGCTTCGCGAATGGCGTCTAGCGGCGCCAGGCCGCGTGAGCGCTCGGCTTCCAGCGCAAAGTCCACCATCATGATGCCGTTCTTCTTCACCAGCCCGATCAGCAGGATGATGCCGATGACGGCAATCAAGTCCAGCGGCCGTCCCGTGATCAGCAGCGCCAGCAGCGCGCCGACGGTGGCCGACGGCAGCGTCGACAGGATGGTGACGGGATGGATGGCGCTTTCATACAGCATGCCCAGCACCAGATACATCGTGACCACCGCCGCCAGCATCAGCCACAGCGTGTTGGACAACGAGGCCTGGAACGCCGACGCCGCGCCTTGCAGGCGCAGTTCCACGCTGGGCGGCATGGCGATGTCAGCCTTGGCGGCGTCGATGGCGGCAATGGCCTCGCCCAGTGACCCGCCGGGCGGCAGGTTGAAGGACAGGTTCACTGCCGGAAACTGCGACAGATGGTTGATGGCCAGCGGTACGGCGCGCTCGCTGACGGTGGCCAGGGCCGACAGCGGAATCGCCTGCCCGTCTTCGGTTTGCAGGTGGATGCGTTCCAGCGCATCAGGGCTGAGCGCCAGCTTGCGGTCCACTTCCAGCACCACGCGGTACTGGTTGGACTGCGTGAATAGCGTGGCCACCTGGCGCTGGCCAAAGGCGTTGTATAGCGCCTGCACCACGTCGTCCATCGTCACGCCCAGCCGCGCCGCCGTGTCGCGCGACACTTGCAGATAGGCTTGGCGACCATTGCCTTGCAGGTCGGACGAGACCTCGGCCAAGGCGGGCGATTGGGCCAGCCGCTGCATCAGCGCCTGGCTCCATTGCGCCAGCAGCGCGCTATCGGGCGAGGTCAGGGTGAATTGGTACTGGCCACGGCTGACGCGGTCTTCGATGTTCAGTTCCTGCACCGGCTGCAAGAACAACGAGATGCCGTGGACCTGGCGGGCGCGCTCGTCCAGCCGCGCCATCACGTCCGCCAGCGGCGCGCTGCGCTCGCTCCAGGGCTTCAGGTTGATCAGCAGGCGGCCGGTGTTCAGCGTGGTGTTCATGGCGTCGATGCCGATGAAAGACGACAGGCTTTGCACGTCCGGGTCGGCCAGCAGGCTTTCCGCCACGGCTTGCTGGCGGCGCGACATGGCCTCGAACGAGGTGCTTTGCGCCGACTGCGTCACGCCTTGCAGCACGCCGCCGTCCTGCACCGGAAAGAAGCCCTTGGGCACGGCCAGGTAGAGCAGCCCGGTCAGCACCACGGTGCCCACCATGACCAGCAGCGTCAGGCGCTGGTGGCGCAGCGTCACGTCCAACCAGCCCGCATAGCGCGACTGGACGCGGTCCAGGAAGCCGGGTTTGCCGGCGTCCACATGCGCGGGCAACAGGCGCGCGCACATCATCGGCGTCAGCGTCAGCGATACCGCCAGTGATATCAGGATGGCCACCGCCAGCGTGATGGCGAATTCGCGGAACAAGCGGCCCACCACGTCTTCCATGAACAGCAGCGGAATCAGCACGGCAATCAAGGACAAGGTCAGCGACACCAGCGTGAAGCCGATCTGCCCCGCGCCTTTCAGCGCGGCCGCCATGGGGCTGTGCCCCTGTTCGCGATACCGCGCAATGTTCTCCAGCATGACGATGGCGTCGTCCACCACGAAGCCCGCGCCAATGGTCAGCGCCATCAAGGTCAGGTTGTTGGTGGAAAAGCCCGCCAGGTGCATGAAGCCGAAGGTGCCGATCAAGGACAGCGGCACGGCCAGGCTGGGGATCAGCGTGGCGGGCAGGTTGCGCAGAAACAGGAAGGTGACCAGCACCACCAGCCCCACGGCGAACACCAGTTCCCATTGCACGCCGCGCACCGACGCGCGAATGCTCTCGGTGCGGTCGGTCAGAATGCGGACCTGTACCGCAGCGGGCAGACTGGCTGTCAATTGGGGCAGCAGGGCTTTTACCTGGTCCGCCACCGCGATCACGTTGGCGCCCGGTTGGCGCTGGATGTTGACCAGTACGGCGGGCTGCTTGTCGACCCAGGCGGCCAGGTAGCGGTCTTCGGCGCCGTCTTCAATGGTGGCGACCTGGCCCAGCCGCACCGGCGCGCCGTTTTTCCAGGCCACGATCAGCTCGCGGTATTCGTCGGCGCTTTGCAGTTGGTCGTTTGCGTCCATGATGACCGAGCGCACCGGGCCGTCGAAGCTGCCCTTGGGCTGGTTCGAATTTGCTTTCGCGATGGCGTCCTGCACGTCTGATAATTGCAGCCCGCGCGCGGCCAGCGCCATCGGGTTGACCTGCACGCGCACGGCGGGCCGTTGGCCGCCGGCAAGGCTCACCATGCCCACGCCAGACAACTGCGACAGGCGCTGCGTCATGCGGGTGTCGACCAGGTCGTACACCGTGGGCAGCGGCAGGGAATCGGAGGTCACCGCCAGCGTCAGGATGGGCACGTCGGCGGGGTTGACCTTGCGGTACACGGGTGGGGTGGGCAAGTCGGACGGCAGCAACGAGCCGCTGGCGCTGATGGCCGCCTGCACTTCCTGCTCGGCCACGCCCAGCGAGACATCCAGCGAAAACTGCAAGGTGATTACCGAGATGCCGCTGCCACTGGTGGACGACATCTGCTTCAAGCCCGGTATCTGCCCAAAGCGGCGCTCCAGCGGCGCGGTGACCGCGCGCGCCGTCACGGTGGGACTGGCCCCGGGATACTGCGTGGTGACCTGGATGATGGGGTAATCCACCTGCGGCAGCGCGGCCACGGGCAGCATGCGCCACGCCAGAATGCCTGACAGCAGCAGGGCGATCATCAGGAAGGACGTCGCCACCGGACGCAGGATGAAGGGGCGTGACAGGCTCATGCGCGGTTCAAGTCTGGGGTTCTACGATCTGGACGTTGCGGCCGTCATGCAGGCGGTCCACGCCTTCGACAACAACGCGCTCGGCCGGGGCCAGGCCCGCTTCCACCACGATCTGGCCGGCATTGGCCGGACCCAGTTGCAGCACGCGGCGGGTGGCGCGGGCGTCGTCGCCGATGACGAAGACAAACGCGCCTTCCGACCCGTACTGCACGGCGGCCGACGGGATGGTGACCACGTTGTCCTGCTGCACCACGGCCAGGCGGATGTTCACGAACTGGTTGGGAAACAAGGCTTCGTCGGCATTGTCGAAGCGGGCGCGCAAGCGCACGGTGCCGCTGCCGGTCTGGATGCGGTTGTCCAGCGCTTCCAGCGTGCCTTCGGCCAGGATGCGGCGGTCGTCGGCGTCCCAGGCTTGCACGCGCAGCACGGCGGTCTTGGCTTGCGCCTGGCGCAGCACGTCCAGCCGCGTTTCTGAAATGCTGAAAAGGGCCGATATGGGCGTGGTCTGCACCAGCGTGGTCAGGCCGTTGGTGTCATTGGCGCGCACGTGGTTGCCGGCGTCCACGCGGCGCAAGCCGATACGGCCATCGTGCGGCGCCACGATGCGTGTCAACCCAAGCAGGCGTTTGGCATCGGCGACCCGCGCGCGGTTCAGTTCACGTTGCGCGGTGTAGGCGCGCACCTGGGCTTCGGCGGTGTCCAGTTGCTGGCCCGCCACCGATTCCTGGCGCGCCAGCTTGCGATAGCGCTGCAGGTCGGCCAGGGCGTTGTCCAGCAGCGCCTGGGTGCGCGCCAGTTCGCCTTCGGCTGACGCCAGCGCGGTCTGGTAAGGGCGGGCGTCAATCTCGGCCAGCAGTTGGCCGCGCACCACGGCCTGGCCCTCGGTGTAATGCACGCGCATCAGTTCGCCGTCGACCTGGCTGCGCAGCACCACCTGTGACAGTGGCGTGATGGTGCCCAAGGCATGCAGGTCGCGTTGCAGCGGGCCGACGCGCGCGGTCGCCACGGCGACGGCAACGGGAAGCTGCCCGTACTGGGGCGGTGGCGGAGTGCTGGGGCCCTTGTCGCCCGCCAGCCAATAACCGATGCCAACCAGCACGGCCAGCAACAGGGCGGCGGCGGTCAGTATCAATCGTTTGCGTGGGGGGCAGGGGCCGCAATGGGGGGCAGAGACATTGGGGCTGCCAATCTGGGGCGTTGCGGACAGCGGTGATTCTATATTAATAATAATGATTAGCGTTATTGATCTTGGATTTCAAGAGGGGTTTGCACGAATCGTTTAGAGTGGCGGCTACATTCATCAGCCGGTTTGCAAGGAGCAGGTCATGGGCGAGCATTCTTTAGAAACCCCGCGTCAGTTATTCGAACGTCTACAAGCCCGGCTTGAGACGGAACAGGCCCGCCTGCAACAGTGGCATGCGGTGGAAGACGAGTACCGGCGCAAGTACACCGAAGGCCTGGCGCCGCTGGAAAAAAAGCTGCACGAACTGCGCATGAAGCTGGTGCTGTGCTTTGACCACGCGCACAAGAACATGGGCTTGTCCAAGGCCGAACGCGAATTCGTGTCGGAACTGGTCACCGAGTTTTCGGCGGAACTGCTGCTGCTTGACGCCAAGGGCGAGCTGCCGGCGGGTTGCGATGCCGAACGCTTGAAGACGCTTTACAAGAAGCACAGCGGCGTCGGCTATGACGAGGCGGCCGCGGATGAAACCGAAGACGCCAAGGCTGAATTGATCGAGGCGCTGGAGCTGGACCCGGACACCGATCTGTCCACCTTCACGCCGACCCAGCTGCTGCGCATCATCCAGGACCAATTCGAGGACGACGAGGCCGAAGAGCTGCTGGCCCTGGCCCGCGCCGCACTGCGCAACACGACGTCTAACGCAGCGGCCTGGCAGGCGATGCAGGACGAAGAGCAGGCGCGACGCCAGCAAGGCACGCCCGACCTGACGCCCGTGGGCGAGGTGGCGGACGACCGCCTGCCCGCCGCGAACGCCACGCTGCAAGCCCAACTGGACGAAGTGCTGCACCAGGCCAGCTATGCGGAAGAGGGCTTCAAGCTGCGCTACGACCTGGACCCCTTCGCGTCATTCGACCCGGAGACGGTGCTGGAAGAACTGGACGACGACATCGAAGACATCCAGGAATACATCGGCGAGCTCGAACACGAGGTCATGCAGTTCGCCGACGAGGCATCGCTCAAGTCCTGGCTGAAGGCGATGCGGCGGGAAGTGGCGGCGATTGAGCGCCGGGAAGGTCGGGACTAAGTCCCGGTCCGCGCCACCGGTTCCACGCGGATAACCGGCGCTGGCGTCTTGGCGGCGTCGGCGCGCGGGCGAATCATCATTGGCAAGAAGCGCCACAGGTACAAGCCCAGCGCCAGCACCCAGGCCAGGGTGGCGGCATGCAGCAGGCCGATGGCAGCGGCGGTGGGCAACAAGGCCGCCAGCCGCAGCAGCGCGGCCAGAATCATCAGGACAAAACTCGTGACCATGGCGCGGTCGGTCTGCAATGGCCGCCCCAGGTGGCCCAGCGCCGTGCGCGTCACCATGCCCAGGATCAACACGGAAAAACCCGCCACCCCGATGACGTGGGCGGGCCAGGCCGGTCGGATCACAATTCCCAGCCAGGGTGTGTCCAGCGGATTACCCGCGGGAACGGCCAAAGGGTTGGCCAAAGGGGTAGCCAAATACGCCGCGCCCACCAGCAGGCCAACGCCCAAGCCGAAATACCCCGCATACAGCACCCACAGCAGCGGCACGCGCCGCACGGCCCAAGGTTTCCACGACACCCATTGCGCCAATGCGATCAAGCCAGTTGCGGCCAGCGCCGCCGCGGCCAGGTTTGCTTGGCCGGCCAACAGGCAGGCAATTGCGGCAAGCCCGGTTGCCAGTTGCCAATGGCCGCTGCGCGTGTGCGCCGGAATGTTCAGGCCCGCCACGGCGCGCTGGGCGAAGAACGGCATCACGCGGCGGGCGATCAGCAGCGTCAGCACCGCCATGCACAGCAGGCCCGCATTGAAGTAACGCATCAGCGCCACGTAGTCGCCTTGAAGGGCGGCCCACATATACAGCGCGTGGGTCCCGGCCAAGCCTAGCAGCAGTACCGGCACGCCCGCGTTGCGCCGGTTGCGCGACACCCAGACGACACGCGCCAAGGCGGCGGCGCCCCACAAGAAAAAGCCGGTGTCCGCCAGGCAGGCGATCAAGAAAGCGGGGTGGCCAGGCACCAGATACGCCACGCGCGCCACGAGCCAAAGCAGGCACAGCATGGCCAAGGCGTTGCCGCGCAGCGGATTCTTGCCGGTCCAGTTGGCGCCCGCGGTCAGCAGAAAGCCCACCGCGATGGTGGCTACAAAGCCCCACAACATTTCATGTGCATGCCAGAACACGCCACCCAACACGCCGGCAATGCGCGCGGGGGCGTGTACCCACAGCCAAACGGATGCCAGCGCCCAGAAGCAGCCCATCAGGTACAGCGGCCGAAAGCTCATTTCAGTGAAAGCGCGCCACTGCGGGCGAGGGCGGCGCGGGGCGGGGTCGGCCGGGGCGGGGGATAAAAGTGGAGGCATGGCGGAGTTGATCGCTCTGATTGGGCTTTAAGGTGTATTTAAAATGCATATTAAACCTGTCCAGGCGGACAACCAAGCGCCACGATTGATCCAGCGCAAACGCATGGCAGTCCGGGCCTAGATGCCCCAATGGACGTGTGCCCGAAAGCAGGCAAATGCCCTGAAAGCCGAGTCTTTGCTGGCATACTCGCCGCGGGCGGACGCCGGGTTGCCCGATGCGCTTTTGTCCCGGGATGTCCCTTGTTATCGGAGCATGCATGAGCCCAGTTTTTGGTATCGCCGGCCGGTCTGGCAGCGGCAAGACAACCCTGATCGAGGCCATGCTGCCGCTGCTCGCGGCGCGCGGCCTGCGCGTCAATGTCATCAAACACAGTCATCACGACTTTCAGATGGAGCCGCCTGGCAAGGACAGCGCGCGTTTTCGGTTGGCGGGCGCGCAGGAAGTGATGGTGGCCTCGCCCTTCCGCTACGCCATCGTGCACGAACTGCGCGGCGCACCCGAGCCCACGCTGGAAGAACAGGTGGCACGGCTGTCGCCCGCCGACCTGGTGCTGGTCGAAGGCTTCAAGCATGCGGCGATTGCGCGCATCGAGGTCTACCGCCCGGCGCTGGGCAAGCCGCCGTTGCACGCGGAAGACAACGGCTTTCTGGCGGTGGTGAGCGATGCGCCGTTGGACACCACCTTGCCTTGTCTGCCCCTGAATGATCCCGCGCGCGTGGTGGATTTTCTGTGTGGTGTGCTGGGGCTGGCGTGAAAGCGCATGCGATGTGAACGTGGCTTTCAGCACGGATGGCCAGACCCTCAGGCAGTAGGCCGGCTAAGGGTTTTCCCCTCATTAGGGTAGGTAATCTGGAAGATAAGAAATAAGAATTTTTCTTATGGTGGGGCCGAGGCTATAACGACGGGCTGATTAGCCTCAACCACCTTAAGAGAGACAAGCATGAGGGGAAAACCCGCGACGGGGCACCAGCCGGTGCGTGCGTCCACCGCCGCTTTTGTCGGCACCATGATCGAGTGGTACGACTTCTATATTTACGCCACCGCGGCCGCGCTGGTGTTCGGCAAATTATTCTTTCCGTCGGCCTCGGGCTTCTACGGCACCTTGGCCGCGTTTGGCACCTTCGCGGTGGGATTCTTTGCCCGGCCGCTGGGCGGCGCCATCTTCGGCCACATCGGCGACAAGATCGGCCGCAAGAAATCGCTGGTGATCACCTTGGTGATGATGGGCACGGTAACCGTGCTGATCGGCCTCTTGCCCACGCATGATTCCATTGGCGTCTGGGCGCCCGTACTGCTGATTTTGCTGCGCACCGTGCAAGGCATCGCGGTGGGTGGCGAATGGGGCGGGGCGGTGCTGATGGCGGGCGAACATTCGCCGGACAAAAGCAAGCGCACCTTCTTTGCGTCTTTCGCGCAGTTGGGCAGCCCGGCGGGCCTGATCCTGTCGATGCTGATGTTCAAGCTGGTGACCGGGCTGGATGACGAAGCATTCCTCAACTGGGGCTGGCGCGTGCCGTTCCTGTTTTCGGCAGTGCTGCTGGTTGTGGGTTTTGTGATCCGGCTGAGCGTCAACGAGTCTCCCGACTTCGTGGCCGAGCAGGCGGCGCAAGCCACACGCGCCAAATCCGCGTCCTTGCAACCCAGCAAGCCCCAACAGGCCCCGCTGGCCCAGGTGCTGCGCGGCGCGCCCGGCCTGCTGGCGATGGCGGTTGGCGCCAATGTGTTGGGCATTGCCGGCTTCTATTTCACCAATACGTTCATGATCGCCTACACCACGCAGTACGTGGGCCTGGACCGGGCGGTGATCCTGGATTGCCTGCTGCTTGTGTCCATCATGCAGTTCTTCATTACGCCGCTGTCCGCTTATATCGCCAGCCGCGTGGGCAACCTGCGCTTTCTGGGCGTCATGGCCTTTGTGTCGATCTTCACGCCCTATGCCATGTTCAACCTGGTCGACCAGGGCTCGCTTACCAGTATTACGCTGGGGGTCGGCGTGGCGGTACTCTTCATGGGCGCCTACTACGCCGTCATCGCGGGCTATGTCAGCGACAGCTTTCCGACGAGCATCCGCTACACCGGCATTTCGATGGCCTACCAGTTGTCGGGCGCCATCTTCGGCGGCCTGACGCCCTTGCTGGGCACGGTGCTGGCCGAAAATTTCAAGGGGCAGTGGTGGCCGCTGGCGCTGCTGTTCTCGGCGATTTCGTTGCTTTCCCTGGTTTCCGTTTTGCTGCTGGGCAATGTTGGCCAGCGCACCGAGCAACTTCACCTGAAGGATCAGCAAGCATGAAGGCTTTTTTTCACGACGAGCAGAAGCTGCATCATCCGCAGACCTATTTTTCACGCGGCAAGATGCGCACGCCGCAGGAAGTGCCGGCGCGCCTGGACGGGCTGGTGCAGGCGGCCCGCAAGCTGGGCTTTGATGTGCAGGCCCCGGAAGACCAGGGCGCGGGCGCCATTTCCGCCGTACACAGCCTGGACTACCTGCGCTTTCTGCAAAGCGCCCATGAAGACTGGATGAAGCTGCCGGGCGATTGGGGCGGCGAAGTGGTGTCCAACGTCTTCGTGCGCGAACCCAACGCCTTGCGCGGCGTGCTGGCCAAGGCGGGGCGCTATCTGGCCGACGGCAGTTGCCCGGTTGGCCCGCAAACCTGGCAGTCGGCCTATTGGTCGGCGCAATGCGCCGTGGCCGGCGCCGACGCCTTGCTGGCCGGTGACCGCCACGCCTACGCCATCTGCCGCCCGCCCGGTCACCACGCGCGGCGCGACGCGGCCGGTGGGTTCTGCTACCTGAACAACGCCGCCATCGCCGCGCAGCGGCTCACGTCCCAGTTTCCGCGCGTGGCCATCCTGGACACCGACATGCACCATGGCCAGGGCATCCAGGAAATTTTCTACGAACGCAGCGACGTGCTGTACGTGTCGATCCATGGCGACCCTGAAAACTTCTACCCGGTGGTTGCCGGTTTTGAAGACGAGCGCGGCGCGGGCGAGGGCTACGGCTACAACATCAACCTGCCCATGCCGCATGGCTCGCCGGAATCCGTGTTCTTTGAGCGCCTGGCGCAAGCGCGCCGCGCCATTGAACTGTTCCAGCCCGATGCGCTGGTGCTGTCCCTGGGATTCGACATCTTCGAGAAGGACCCGCAAGCCATGGTCAGCGTGACCGAAGACGGCTTCGAGCGCCTGGGCCGCGAGGTGGGCGGCCTGCGCCTGCCGACGCTGATCGTTCAGGAAGGCGGCTACTATATCGACGGATTGGAATCCAACGCGTCGCGCTTCTTCGCGGGGCTGACCGGCGTTTGACGCGTCGGGCATCGGCCGGGCCGGCGTGGATTCCACCCGGCCTTTTTTTCGACCCCGTCCGCCACGCCATGCCCGAAACGCCTGTTCGCACTCCGCCGTCGCTGCCGCTTGCCCCCGAACGCATGGACTGGAACCTGCTGCGCACGTTCATGTTCGTCGTGCAAGAGCGCGGCGTGGGCCGCGCGGCGCAGGCGCTGCATCTGAGCCAGCCGGCGGTAAGCCAGGCGCTGAAACGCCTGGAAGACGCAGTGGGCGGCCTGCTGCTGCACCGGCGCAACGGCGAATTCCGCCTGACGGGCCTGGGCGATGAAATCTACGCCATCGCGCGCGACATGTACGGCACGATGGCGCGCATTGAAAACGCCGCCACCCAGGACCGCGCCGAAATCGCCGGCACCTTGCGGCTGTTGGTGATGAGCAAGGTGCAAAGTCCGGCCTACGACGATTTCCTGGCGCAGTTTCATCGGCGCTATCCCAAGATTGAATTCCACGTTGACGTGTTGCCCAGCGCCGCCATTCTGGACGCGCTGGCCAAGCGCGTGCCCGCCTTGGGCATCTGCCTGTGCCGCCACCCGGTCGACGTGCTGGAGCGCCGGCTGTTCCTGCGCCACCGCTACGCCGTTGTCTGCGGACGCCATCACCCGCTGTTTTCCAAGCCGCGCGTCAGCCTTGAAGACCTGATGGACCAGAACTTTGTATGCTTCGCCAGCGACCAGATTGGCGATACGCTGTCGCCCTTGACGATCTTTCGCGATCAGCAGGGGTTTACGGGGCGTATCGTGGGCACGTCACCCAACATTGAAGAGATTCACCGCATGGTGGTGGCGGGCATCGGCTTGAGCTTTCTGCCGGAGCACCTGATCCGCCAGGACGTGCTGGGCGGCGACCTGCGCCGGCTGCCGCCCGCCGAGTCGGTGGCCGAAATCGATGTGTTCCTGACCTGGCACAAGCAGCGCAAGCTGACGGCGGTGGAAGTGGCCTATCTGAGCGCCTTTGATCGTTTCCTGAACCGCACGCCGCTGGATTCGCGCGCGGGTTGAACCCTTGAATTCACAACAGGTGGGGCAGGCGCCAATCTGGGCCAACCCCGCCAAAACCGTACTTTCTGGAGAGACAAATGACTGAACCGAAGAAGCCCAACTGGCGTTTGGAAACCGTGGCCGTGCATGGCGGCTACCGCCCGGATCCGACGACGCGCGCCGTGGCCGTGCCCATTTACCAGACCGTGGCTTACGCCTTCGACGATACGCAGCATGGCGCCGACCTGTTCGACCTGAAGGTGCCGGGCAACATCTATACCCGCATCATGAACCCCACGACCGACGTGCTGGAGCAGCGCGTGGCGGCCCTGGAAGGCGGCATTGCGGCGCTGGCGCTGGCCTCGGGCCAGTCGGCCGTGACCTACGCCATCATGACCATCGCCGAAGCGGGCGACAACATCGTGTCGTCCAGCACGCTGTACGGCGGCACCTACAACCTGTTCGCGCACACGCTGCCGCAATACGGCATCACCACGCGCTTTGCCAACCCCAGCGACCTGGCCGCCTTCGAAGCGCAGATCGACGACCGCACCAAGGCCATCTTCGCGGAATCGGTGGGCAACCCGCTGGGCAACATCACCGACATCGCCGCGCTGGCTGAATTGGCGCACCGTCACGGCCTGCCGCTGATCGTGGACAACACCGTGCCGTCGCCGTACCTGCTGCGCCCCATCGAACATGGCGCCGACATCGTGGTGCAGTCGCTGACGAAGTACCTGGGCGGCCACGGCACCAGCCTGGGCGGCGCCATCATTGATTCGGGCAAGTTCCCCTGGGCCGAGCACAAGGCCCGCTTCAAGCGCCTGAACGAACCGGACGTCAGCTACCACGGCGTGGTCTACACCGAAGCCTTCGGCGCGGCCGCCTACATTGGCCGCGCGCGCGTCGTACCGCTGCGCAATACGGGTGCTGCGATTTCACCGTTCAATTCGTTCCAGATTCTGCAAGGCATCGAAACGCTGGCGCTGCGCGTGGACCGCATCGTTGAAAACGCCGTCAAGGTGGCCAACTTCCTGCGCGAACACCCGAAGGTGGAATGGGTCAACTACGCCGGGCTGCCGGATCACCCGGACCACGCCCTGGCGCAGAAATACCTGGGCGGCAAGGTGCCGGGCTTGTTCACCTTTGGCGTGAAGGGCGGGCGCGATGCCGGCGCGCGCTTCCAGGATGCGCTGCAACTGTTCACGCGCCTGGTCAACATCGGGGATTCGAAGTCACTGGCGACGCACCCCGCGTCCACCACGCACCGCCAACTGAATCCGGAAGAGCTGCAAAAGGCCGGTGTGCGCGAAGAGACCGTGCGCCTGTCGATCGGCATTGAGCACATCGATGACCTGATCGCCGACCTGGAGCAGGCGCTGGCGCAAGTCTGAACGGGGCTACTTGCGCCCGCTCTTACCCGGCGCGGGGCAGACCACGGCGCGCAGCTTGCGCTGGACGGGGTCCCGCGCCACCGGGGCATTGTGGATGCCCGCCACCGGAATTGATTCCACCAAGGCGCCGGTGGCGTCATTGCCGGCGTAGTGCCGGGTTTCGGTGACGGTATAGGTGTCGGCGCTGCAGTTCAAGGTGATGGGCTGCGCCACCGAGCCATAAGTCTGGCCGGTCGTTTCCGATACGCGGTGCTGCGCATAGAACCAGGCGACCGTCACGGCCATGGTCACGGGTTTTTCCGACACGCGGGCAATCGATGCGCTGTCGTAGAACACGCCGGGCATGGTTTGCGGGTCTAGCGGTGTCCACACGACATCGGGCGAGGCGGCGCGCGCCAACGGCACCCAGACGACGGTTCCCAGCAAAGCCAGGGCAATGAAAAGCGGGGCATGCCTTGCGATCATGTCAGGGTTCCGTGGGCGGCCGGTGCAGCGTAAGAGTATGTCACGCCAGTATAGAGAACGTCGGGCAACACGCTATAGTTTCGCCCATTCCCGTTAAAAGATACCCGCCAAAAGGGGGGTGTTCGCGCTACAGAAGCCTTGCCTCCATGAACCTTAGACTGCTTGCCAGCGGTGTTGCGATCGCCGTCGCCGGGTTGATCGGGTATGGCATCTATCAGTTGGTGCCGCAGGGAAAACCCCTGGCGCGCAGCGAGATCATCGGTGAGCTCAATGGCCCGGCGCTGGCGTCGTCGTCGCGGGTGGCGCTGCAACGTTACGGCGAACGGCAGTTGCTGATCGGGCAACGCCTGGTGTCCGCCCAGGACATGGCGGCGCTGGATGCGGCGCCCATGCTGGACGCGCTGGTGCCCGCCCTGAGCGCGCGGCAGCCGAATCCCTGGCTGGTGGCCGACACGCGCAACCTGATTTACGGCGGCCATGGCACGGGGGCATTCGAACTGCTGGGTTCCATCAGCGGAGACGCCGGGGTCAGCCTGATCGGCACGCCGCAAGGTCGCGAGCTATATCTGGTGACCGGCATTCAACGCCCTGCCGACCAGGGTGTGCCAGCCGCGACCTGGGAGGTCCTGCAATCAAATGATCTGGGCGATACCTGGGCGTTGGCCCCCGACGTGGTGCTGGGTGCGCCGCGCCGGCATACGGTATTTCTGACGTCGGATCGCGCGGTGGCCTTGGAGCGGCATGAGGGGCGCCAGCGCTTGCTGTTCAGCCAGGACGGCGCCCGCCATTGGTCGGCCATCTTGCTGGACGAGCAGGTCTGGCCCGACGCCGCCGCGTTCGAGCACGGCTTTCGCGACCGCCTGGCCAAACAGGGCGGCGCGGGCGCGGATGACCTTTTGGCTTACGACTGGTCGCTGTATCCCCTGGATGAGCGCCGCGCCGTGGGGTGGAGCTGGCGCACGCGCATCAGCCTGAATGCCTCGGCCGGAAATCAGGTGCTGGAAACGCGGCGCTTTGAAGTCGAGCTGCAAGACGGGGCGCCGCCCGCGTTCCGCATTACCCAAGACGTGCCGCCGGTTCCGCCTCAGGCGGCGGAGGCCAGCGTCACGCGTGACCAGGCGGTGTTCGAGACCTGGGGCGACGCCATCTACGAACTGGACAAAGCCGAGCGCGTCTGGCGCCGGCGCGCGGCATCGCCAATGGTGCAGGGCCGGCCCAGCTGGATCGGCGATGCCTGGTTCGGGCGCAACGCCTGGGTCATCAAGACCTACGCCGACCATCTTTTTTCGTTCAACGAATACACCAAGACCTATTTCTATACGCGCGACCAAGGCAAGACCTGGCGCCCGTTTCAGATGCCGCTTGACGTAGAGATCGGGCTGCTGGGCCTGGACGCAACGGGAGACGGGCTGTTGTCGCTGGCGCAGCGCGAGGGCAGGACGGTGATTCGGCGCTACCCCCTGGATTGATCCTTCCACCAGCGCCGCCGTCGCCGTCCGCACCGTCAGATCACCAGCACCGGGCAGGGCGCATGCGCCAGGATCCGTCCGCTGACGGACCCCATCAGGGCGTTGATGAGCGGACTGCGGTGATGGGAGCCCAGCACGATTGCGTTGGCCTTGACGCGGGCTGCGTAATCCACGATTTTTCCGGGCGTGAAGCCGATCATTTCGTGGCATTCGAAGTTGATGTTGCCGCTGCGCAGTATGTCCACCACCGAGCGCATCGCCTTGCCGCTTTCTTCGTGATGCCAGGCATCCACTTCGTCCTTGCTGATGAACGCCCTGACATCCCCCGGCACTTCCGGTTCGCAATGCACCACATGCACGACGAAGTCGCGGTTCAGCAAGGGAGTCGCGACCAGGTAGCGGGCCGCCTCATCGCTGTACGTCGATCCGTCGGTGGCAAGAATGATCGTGTTCATGGCTGCTCTCCGGTTGGGGACTTCTTCACTTTATTGCGGTTGGCGCTCGCCTTCCGCGTTGGCCAGGCCAGGCTGGCGCCGATGGACGCCGCCAGAACCAGCCCGATAATGCCCAGCGACCAATGCACCGGCACGTGCACCCACTGCGCCGCCAGCATCTTTGCGCCGATGACCATCAGCACGACCGCCAATCCGTATTTCAGATAGTGAAAGCGGTCGACCATGTTGGCCAGCAGGAAGTAAAGCGCCCGCAGGCCCATGATGGCGAAAATGTTCGACGTGAAAACGATGAAGGGGTCGGTGGTGACGGCGAAAATCGCCGGGATGCTGTCAACGGCGAAGACCAGGTCGGTGGCCTCGATCAGCAGCAGCACCACGAACATCGGCGTCGCGTAGCGCATCCCGTGCAGTTGCACGAAGAAAGCCTGTCCGTGGTAGTCCTTGGTGATGCGCATGGTTGCCCGCATGAAGCGCACCAAGGGGTTGTGCGCAATGTCGGGTTGCTTGCCCGCCGAGGCCAGCATCTTGATGCCGCTCAGTATCAGGAACGCGCCCAGCACGTAGAACATCCATGCAAACTGGGTCAGCAGCCACACGCCGGCCAGTATCATCCCGATGCGCATGAAGATGGCGCCCAGCACGCCATACAGCAGCACGCGCCGCTGCAGTTCGGGGGGCACCGCGAAGTAGGTGAAGATCAGCGAAAACACGAACATATTGTCCGCGGACAGGGACAGTTCGATCAGGTACCCGGTGAAGTACTCCAGCGTTTTTTGATTGGCCACCGCGCGGCTCGCGTTGGCGTCAAGAAACCACCACATCAACAGGCCAAACACCGTCGCCAGCGACGCCCAGGTCAGCACCCAGAAAAGCGCCTCTCGAGGCGACACGCGGTGCGCGCGGTTGCCGCCCAGCGCATACAGGTCAAGCGCCAGCACGGCCACCACGAAAACGATGAATCCCACCCACATCGGCAGGGTGGCAAACGTTTCAACCGGCCCCATAAGCCGCCTCCCGCCCATCACCGCCGGCCGCCGAAAAGCGACCGTAACCGTGAACGATGCAAGATACGAGGCCAGTCTAGAGCTTGCGTATTCTTCGGACAATTCGCATAACATGAACCCATAGTCAGATTTTTTGGAATGATCGCCATGGTCACTCTCAACTACAAACATCTGCGCTATTTCTGGGTGGTTGCCAAGGCCGGCAGCATTGCCCGCGCGGCACAGCAACTGCAGCGCACCCCTCAGTCCATCAGTGGCCAGTTGCAAGACCTGGAATACGCGCTGGGCTCGGCGCTGTTTCGGCGCGTGGGGCGCGGGCTGGAGCTGACTGACATCGGCCGCCGCACGCTGCAGTACGCCGACCGCATCTTCACGCTGGGCGATGAACTGCTGGACGATCTGCGCGACCGCCCCGCACGACAAGCGCTTGATTTCAGGCTGGGCATTGCCGAAGGCGTGCCGAAATCACTGGTGTATCGGATGATTGAGCCGGTGTTGCGGCTGGAAGAGAACGTGCGGTTGATCTGCCGTGAAGGGCGGCTGGCATTTCTGCTGGCGGACCTGGCGGTACATCGCTACGACATGGTGATTGCCGACCGCCCGATGCCGACCCACCTGAATGTGCGCGGTTTCAGCCACCTGCTGGGCGAAAGCAGCCTGACGTTTTTTGGTGCGCCAGCGTTGCTGGAACAATTGTCGGGCCGCTTTCCCAAGATGCTGGATCAGGCGCCTTTTCTGTTGCCCGGCGAAGACGCGGCGATCCGCCAGCGGCTGCTGCAATGGTTTGATGACCACAATATCCGCCCGCGCATCGTGGGCGAATTCGATGACAGCGCGTTGCTGAATGCGTTCGGTCAAACCGGGGTGGGCCTGTTTGCCGCGCCGACCGCCACGGCCGCCTTCCTGGTCAAGCAGTATCGGGTGCGCACCATCGGCGGCGCCAGCGCCGTCAAGGAACAGCTTTACGCGCTGACCACTGAAAGGCAGTTGCAGCATCCGGCCATCATTGCGCTGCGCAAGGCGGCGCAGGAAGACATCTTCGGCGCCTCTGCGCCGCCCCGCGCGCGCAACCGGACTCAGGCGGCCAACACGTAGTCGGGATAGCGTTTGCAGATCTCGGCCACCTGGCTCAAGGTGCCGGACAAGTGTTCGCGCAGCACCTGTTGTGCGCGCGCCGGTTCCTGCGCGCGGATTGCGTCCAGCAAGCGCTGATGGTCGTCCATGATGCGTTCGGCCTTGCCGGCTTCGGGCAGGTGCAGCCGGCGCAGGCGGTCCAGATGGCCGCTGTAGCGCTGCTCAAGTTCCCACAGGCTCGTCACGCCCGCCGCAATATGCATGTCGCGGTGAAAGGCCTGGTCGGCGTCGATGAACTGTTGGTATTCGCCATTGGCGTGGCTGATGCGCTGCAGGTCGATGCTGGTTTGCAGGCGCTTGTGCAAGGCCGGGTCGGGCTGCTGCGCCAGCAGGTGCACGATTTCCAGTTCCAGCGATTGCCGCAGAAAGTGCGCCTGGCGCGCGGCGGGGATGTCGATGCGGCTGACCACCGTGGTGTGCTGCGGGTAGATCTCGACCAGCGCTTCTTCGGCCAGCCGCATCAGCGCGTCGCGGATGGGGGTTTGGCTCAGGCCATAGCTTTCAGCCAGCGTCACGCGCGACAGCGGGGCGCCGGGGGCGAGTTCCAGCGACACGATCTGTTCGCGTAGATGTTCGAAGACCTGGGGCGCGGCGTGGCGCGAGCGGTCCAGTCTGAGCTTGGGGCTTTGCATCAGGGGGCCTGACGGGAGTACGGTAGGAAAGCCCGCAGTGTAGCGGGTTTTCACCTAGCTGACGCACTAATGTATTAGTGTTTAAATGGCTCCATTCCACATCGTCATTGCTCCCAATTCCCCATACCCCCTATGAAACGTACCTACGAAAGTCTGCGCAGCGCCGCCTGGATGGCCAAGGACGACCTGCGTTCGTTCGGCCATCGTTCCCGCATGATGCAAATGGGCTATGCCCCGGACGACTGGGTCGGCCGGCCCATCATCGCCATCATCAACACCTGGTCCGACCTGAACCCCTGTCACAGCCACTTCAAGCAGCGCGTGGAAGACGTGAAGCGCGGCGTGTTCCAGGCGGGCGGGTTTCCGGTGGAACTGCCGGCGATTTCGGTGTCGGAATCGTTCGTGAAGCCCACCACCATGCTCTATCGCAACTTCCTGGCCATGGAAACCGAAGAGCTGCTGCGCAGCCATCCGGTGGATGGCGCGGTGTTGATGGGCGGTTGCGACAAGACCACGCCGGGCTTGCTCATGGGCGCCATCAGCGCCGGGCTGCCGTGCGTGTACGTGCCCGCCGGCCCCATGTTGCGCGGCAACTGGAAGGGCAAGATCCTGGGCTCGGGCTCTGATGCCTGGAAGCTCTGGGACGAGCGCCGCGCCGGCAAGATCACCCAGGAACAATGGACCGAAGTGGAAGGGGGCATTGCCCGCAGCTACGGCACCTGCATGACGATGGGCACGGCCAGCACCATGACCGCCATCGCGGAATCCATCGGCATGACGCTGCCGGGCGCGTCCTCGATTCCCGCCGCCGACGTCGGCCACATGCGCATGTCCGCCGAATGCGGCCGCCGCGTGGTGGACATGGTCTGGGACGACCTGACCCCCAAGCGCATCCTGAGCATGGCTTCGTTCAAGAACGCCATCAACGTGGCCATGGCCATGGGCTGTTCCACCAACGCCATCATTCACCTGGTGGCCATGTCGCGCCGCGCGGGCCATGCCGTGGGTCTGGAAGATTTTGATGCCGCCAGCCGCAAGGTGCCGGTCATTGCCAACATCCGGCCCAGCGGCGACACCTATCTGATGGAAGACTTCTATTACGCGGGCGGCTTGCCGGCGCTGATGACGCGCCTGGAAGGCCACCTGGACCTGTCGGCCATGACGGTTACCGGCAAGACGCTGGGCGAAAACATCGCCGGCGCCGAGGTCTATAACGACGACGTGATCCGCAAGCTGGACACCGCCATCTACGACGAAGGCGCGCTGGCCGTGCTGCGCGGCAATATCGCGCCCGACGGCTGCGTCATCAAGCCCAGCGCCTGCGCGCCGCAGTTCTTGCAGCACACCGGCCCGGCGCTGGTGTTCGACGACTACCCCAGCATGAAGGCCGCGGTGGACGACGAGAACCTGGACGTGACGCCGGAACACATCATGATCCTGCGCAATGCCGGCCCGCAAGGCGGCCCCGGCATGCCGGAATGGGGCATGCTGCCCATTCCGACCAAGCTGGTGAAGCAGGGCGTGCGCGACATGCTGCGCCTGTCGGACGCCCGCATGAGCGGCACCAGCTACGGCGCCTGCATTTTGCACGCCGCGCCCGAATCGTACGTGGGCGGACCGCTGGCGTTCGTGAAGACGGGTGACCTGATCACGGTCGATGTGCCGGCCCGCAGCATCCACCTGAACATCAGCGACGAAGAACTCGCCGCCCGCCGCGCCGCCTGGACGCCGCCGCCCAAGCGCTACGAGCGCGGCTACGGCTGGATGTATTCCAAGCACATCCTGCAAGCCAACGACGGCTGCGATTTTGATTTCCTGGAAACCGAGTTCGGCGCGCCCGTGCCGGAACCCGAGATTTTCTAGCCCGGTTTGCTTATTGCTTATTACCCATTCCTTGCCTATTGCCCGGAGCCATCGTGTCCCAAATGAATCCCGAAACCCGTGCCCGCCTGTCCGGCATCAGCACGGCCACCTTGTGCACCGCGCTGTTCAAACGCGGCCTGCGCAACCAGTTCATCCAGGACGTGCGTCCGCTGAACGCCAAGCTGCCCAATATGGTCGGCCCGGCCTTCACGCTGCGCTACATCCCGGCCCGTGAAGACCTGAACACCATCAAGGTGTTTGAAGACCGCTCGCATCCGCAGCGCGTGGCGGTCGAGACCTGCCCTGAAGGCGCGGTGCTGGTCATGGACAGCCGCAAGGATGCGCGCGCGGCGTCCGCCGGTTCCATCCTGATCACGCGCCTGATGAAGCGCGGCGTGGCGGGCGTGGTCACCGACGGCGGCTTTCGCGATTCCCCGGAAATTGCCGAACTGGGCTTCGCTGCTTACCACCAGCGCCCGTCGGCCCCCACCAACCTGACCTTGCATCAGGCGCTGGACATCAACGAACCCATCGGCTGCGGTGATGTGGCGGTGTGGCCCGGCGACATCGTCGTGGGCGACCGTGAAGGCGTGGTGGTGATCCCGGCGCATCTGGCCGACGAGATCTCGATTGAAGCGGTGGAAATGACCGCCTTCGAAGACTTCGTGACCAGCCAGGTGCAGCAGGGCGCGTCCATTCTGGGCCTGTACCCGCCCACCGACCCGGGCACCAAAGACAAATTCGCCGCCTGGCGTAAAGAACAAGGCCGTTGAGCTTTGCCGCCGGCCGCCCGGCCGGCGTTCCATACCAATAAGTCTATAAATCAAGGCAGGAGACAATCCATGAATACGCAACGACGCAGCGCGTTGGGCGCGCTGCTGGCCGGCGCCCTGTTTGCGCTGGCCATGCCCGCCAGCGCCGCCGACTGGCCCGCGCAAAAGCCTATTTCCTATGTGGTCCCGTTCACTGTGGGCGGTTCCACCGACGTGGTCGGCCGCGTGTTGGCCCAGAAGCTGGCTGACCGCCTGCACCAGAACGTCATCGTTGAAAACAAGCCCGGCGCGGCCGGTGGTATCGGCGCCACCTACGTGGCCAAGGCCGCGCCCGACGGCTACACCTTGTTTGGCGGCACCATCAGCACGCACGCCATCAACGCCAGCCTGTACAAGAACCTGAAGTACGACCCGGTCAAGGACTTCGAGCCGGTGTCGTTGATTGCCTACCTGCCCAACGTGCTGCTGGTGGACCCGAACCTGGGCGTGAACTCCGTGGCCGACCTGATCGCGCTGCTCAAGCGCGACCCCAACAAACGCACCTTCGCCTCGTCTGGCGCGGGCACGTCCACGCACCTGGCCGGTGAATTGTTTTCCAGCATGATCGGCGTGCCGCTCACGCACGTGCCGTACAAGGGCACACCGCCCGCCATGGTGGACGTGTCGTCCGGCGCGGTGACCTTCATGTTCGACCAGATGACGGCCGCGCTGCCGCTGCTGCAAACCGGCAAGCTGAAACTGCTGGCCGTCACCTCCAAAGACCGCATTGCGCTGGCGCCCGATGTGCCCACCATGCAGGAAGCCGGCGTGCCGGGCTTCCAGATGGCGTCCTGGCAGGCTGTCTACGCGCCCAAGGGCACGCCCAAGCCGATCCTGGACAAGCTGGCGGCGGAAATTGCCCTGATCCTGAAAGAGCCGGACGTGCAGGAAAAGCTGGGCAAGACCATGGGCATGCAGCTTGTGGGCAGCACGCCCGATCAACTGCGCGCGCTGATGGCCACGGAAATTCCGCGTTGGGCGGAAGTGGTGAAAAAGTCCGGGGCGACGGTGGAGTGATCCACGGGGAATGACCCACTGTGCAATGACTTCTGCTTAAGGCTGGCAAAACGCCCACGTGCACGCAAGTGCGACGTGGGCGTTTTACATGGGGGTGCAAAGTCTTAGTTGACCTTGATGTTCCGTTCCTTCACCAGCGTCTTCCACTGCGCCGTTTCCTTGGCCAGATGGTCGCGCAGCGCCTCGGGCGAACCGCCGATGGATTCCGCGCCAATCGAATCCAGCGTGGCCCGGACCTTGGGTTCGGCCAGCGCAACGCGCATGGCTTCGTTCAGCTTGGCCACCACTTCCGGCGGCGTGCCGGCGGGGGCGAAGGCGGCAAACCAGGGCATCAGTTCATAGCCCGGCACGCCCGCTTCCTGCATCGTCGGCACGTCGGGCAGGGCGGCGGAGCGCTTGGCGGTGGTCACGCCCAACGCGCGCAGCTTGCCCGTGGCAATGTGCGGCTTGGCCGACGTGATGCTGTCGAACATGTAGTCCACTTGGCCGCCCAAAAGGTCGGCCACGGCGGGGCCGCTGCCTTTGTAGGGCACGTGCAGCATCTCGACACCCGTCATCGACACGAACAATTCGCCCGCCAGGTGGATGGACGTGCCGACGCCGGCCGAGGCGTAGGTGTAGTGATTGGGCTGGGCCTTGGCCTTGGCGATGACGTCCGCCACGCTGGTGGCGCCGGTGCGCTCGGGGTTGGTGACCAGCACGTTGGGCACCACGGCCAGCAGCGAGATCGGGGCGAAGTCCTTGATGGGGTCGTAATTCAGGTCGGTGTACAAGGCCGGGTTCACGGCCATGCCGTTGGCCACGATCAGGATGGTGTAGCCGTCAGGCTTGGAACGCGCCACGCCGGCCGCGCCGATGTTGCCGCCCGCGCCCGCGCGGTTTTCCACGATGAACGTGGTGTTGAGCTGCTTGCCCATCGATTCGCTCAGCGTGCGGGCGATGCTGTCCATGGCGCCGCCGGGCGGGAAGGGCACGACCCACTTGACCGGGCGGTCGGGGTAGCTATCGGCCAGCGCGGCGGACGTGCCGCCCAGCAAGGACAGGGCCAGGATGGCGCGGGCAAAGGGTTTGATTACATGGCGCAGGCGCATGGTTGTCTCCGTGGTGCTTGATGGTTGGTGGGCGCGCTCTTGGCGGCGCGGGCCCGTCTTGCCGGGTATGAAAGCGTTATCCGTTAACGGTGCTTGGCGTTCGTCAGTGTTTGGTGGTGGTCGATCGTGTTTGATAGGGGGGGCAGCCGCGCTTAGCGGTCGCGGCGGTAGAAATTCAATTTGTCTTCGTCCAGCGTCAACCCCAGGCCGGGGCCGTCGGGCAGTTCCAGTTCAAAGTCGGCGTAGCGCGGCGGATTCGCCACGATGTCGTCCTTCAGCAGCAGCGGGCCGAACAGTTCCGTGCCCCACGACAGGCGGGGCAGGCAGGCAAAGCCGTGCGCCGACGCGATGGACCCCACCGAGCCTTCCAGCATGGTGCCGCCATACAGCGACATGCCCGCCGCGTCGCCCACGGCCGCCGTGCGCAGCATTTCATACAAGCCGCCGGACTTGGCGATCTTCAAGGCCAGCACATCGGCCGCGCCCTGGCGCGCGATCTCCAGCGCGTCTTCCGGGCCGTTGACGGCTTCGTCCGCCATGATGGGCACCACGAAGCGCGCCGCCAGCCGCGCCATGCCGGCCAGGTTGGCGCGCGGAATGGGTTGTTCGATCAGGTCCACGCCCGCCGCTTCCAGCCGGGCGATGGCGCCGGCAGCATCCGCTTCGTTCCAGGCCTGGTTCACGTCTACCGTGACGCGGGCGCGGTCGCCCAGCGCCTGCTTGATGCGCGACACGTGCGCCACGTCTTCCGACACGGCGCGGCGTCCCACCTTCAGCTTGAAGGTGTTGTGGCGGCGGCTTTGCAACAGCGATTCGGCTTCTTCGATATCGCGCGCGGTGTCGCCGCTGGCCAAGGTCCACAACACGGGCAGGCGCTTGCGTACCGCGCCGCCCAGCAAGGTGGACACCGGCACGTTCAGGCGCTTGCCTTGCGCGTCCAGCAGCGCGGTTTCCAATGCCGACTTGGCGAAGCGATTGCCGCGCGCCACCTTGTCCAGCCGCTGCATGGCGGCGTGGATATTGGTGGCGTCACCGCCCGCCAGCGCGGGCGCCAGATAGGTATCGATGGCCAGTTTGATGCCCTCGGGGCTTTCTTCTCCGTAGGACAGACCGCCGATGGTGGTGGCCTCGCCTATGCCTTCGATGCCGTCGCTGCACGTCAGCCGCACAATCACCAGCGTCTGGCGCTGCATGACCGCCATGGCCAGTTGATGGGCGCGGATGGTGGGCAGGTCCACCAGAATGGCCTGGACCGAGAGAATGCTTACCGGATTCATACTTTTACTGCCAAGGGTTGAGCACAAACCGCAGTATGGCTTGTGCTTTCCGCGCCAGTCCAAGACTATATGGGTTTCCATTAATACCTTTAAGGTCTAGGTCAGCCATGGAACTCAGGCACCTCCGGTATTTCCAGGCGGTAGCGGAAGAGGGCAGTTTCACGCGCGCCGCCGTCCGCCTGCACATCGCCCAGCCGCCGCTCAGCCGCCAGATTCGCCAGCTTGAGGACGAGCTGGGCGTGCTGCTGTTTGAACGCACGACGCGCGCGCTGCGCCTGACCGAGGCCGGGCGCTTTCTGTTGGAGCAGTCGCGCCTGCTGACCGCTCGGCTGGAAGAGGTGCTGGAAGGCACGCGCCGGCTGGGGCAGACTCAGCGGCGCTGGTTCGGCATTGGTTTCGTGCCGTCCACGCTATATGGATTCGTGCCGGAATTGATCCGGCAACTGCGCAGTGCCGACCCGCAAGTGGAAGTAGGGCTGATGGAAATGACGACCTTGCCGCAGCTGGAGGCGCTGAAGGCCGGTCGCATCGACCTGGGCATCGGTCGGATCCTGCTGGACGACCCGGCCATTGAACGGCGGGTGCTGATGACGGAGGCCCTGGTGGCCGCCGTGCCCCTGCACCACCCCTTGGCGGGCGCGCCCAGCGTGTCGGTGGCGCGCCTGGCGCAAGAGCCCTTTGTGCTGTATCCGGCGCGGCCCCGGCCCAACTTCGCGGACCACGTGCTGGGGCTGTTCCGCGCGGCCGGTCATTCGCTGCAAGTGGTGCAAGAGGCCAATGAATTGCAGACGGCAATTGGGCTGGTCGCGGCGGGCTTGGGGGTAACGGTGGTGCCGGCATCCGTGCAGCGCTTGCAGCGTCAGGACGTGGCGCATGTGCCGATCGAGGGCGATGGCTTTGTGTCGCCGGTAATTGCCAGCTATCGCAAGGACGACGGGTCGGAATTCCTGGCGCGCGCGCTGAGCCTGGCGCAAACCTTGGCATCCCGCAGCGAAACGCCCGCCTGACCCCTTCAGAAGCTGACCGCCAGCCCCACCGAAAACCCCGACACATTGGTGCCGAACACATAACGGCCCACCAGCCGCGTGCGGGTGATGATGACGTCGTAGGCGCTGGAATCCAGTTCCAGGCCCGCGCCCACGGACGTCAGGCGGTCAAAGCCCAGCACGCCGCGCTGGTCGCCCAGGAATTCGGAGTGCGTCAGTTCCAGCACATAGCGCAGCGGCCGTTGCAGCAGCACGATGCCCGTGGGCGCCCGGTAGCGCGCCCACAGGTTGGCCGATTGCGCGGTGGCGTTGCCCTGTACGGCGGCAGAACTGGAGAAGCTCTTCAGGCGAATGTCCGAATAGCGCAGTTCCACGTCCACTTCGTAGCCGGGCCGGTAGTGCTCGTAATCCAGCATCAGCGATCCGCCCAGGCCGTAGGCGTTCAAGGACCCACGGTCCAGGAAATCAACGTCGGTGCCGGTCTGCCGCCCCACATACCAGCTTGCGGCGCGCAGGTCGCTGGTGACGTTGCCTAGCGCCACGTTGAAGATGGGACGCAGCTTCAGTTCATCGGTCAGCTTGAAGTCCCAGCCGATGCCGCCGGTGGCCGACAGGCTGTTCCATTTGGTGGGAATGCTGCGGCTTTCTGCGCCTTGCGTAGCCACAAAGGTGGGGTCGTAGCGGCTGCCGGCCAACACGCCTTCCAGGTAGATGGGCACCGAATCCGAAATGGTGTCGCCGCCGCCCAACTGCGTCATGAAGAATTCGGTGGACCCCGTTGTGGAACCGCCACCACTGCCGATGGAAAGCGAACTGGTCGTGATGTCAGGCACGATGGAAAACGACATCAAGGCCAAGACGCCGTTGGCGCGCTTTTGCAGGTCGTCCTGGCTGAGCCGCAGCGATTGCGCGTTGGCGTCAGGCAGCACGGCCAGCGCGATCAGCACGGCCACCAAGCTCACTTTCCGTTTTGTCGCCATGTCGATGAGCCGTGTTGACCAGGGGTCGCAACGCTGGATAGGGCAAGCATGCCTGGCATGGCAGGACGCATCGGGGAGGTGACGCGCTTGCCCGCACCAGGAGGGTATAGAGGCATGCGGCTAGGTGACCGCCGCGAAAATCAGAATACAGAACTCTTTTTGTTTTTTCCAGACTTTCAGTCCGCGCGTCCAGGATCAAGCCTGGGGTCAGGTCTCGGTCCGACCCGGATCAGGCAGCGGCGGACCAGGCCATGCCGGGCTCGGCGCATTCCGGTAACGCCATGTCCGAGTGCCCGGGACCCACCCAGCGCACCCGTTCGCGCGTGGCGTCAATGCAACCGCCTTGCGCGTACACGCCCTGCGGATCGCGGATGCGCGCCATGCGTAGAAGCACGGCGGCGGTGGCCGCGGGGTCGGCCAAGGTTTGCCGCACGCGCTCGCGGACGATCTGTTCGTCCATATAGAGCTTGCCCGTGGCGTCGGTGCGCAGGCCATGGCGCCAATGGAAGATCTCCACGCATTTGGATGTCAATGTGTAGGGCTCGCCGTGTTCCCAGAAATTGTTGAACTGGCCGTTGCCCAGATAAAACACCCACGACCCCTCGTAACCTTCCACGTCGGAGGACACGGGGTCGGGGTTGCGGAACCACAGCCGGTCACCCGGCACGTAAAAGCGTTGCGGCAAAGGCGCGTCCAGGGACCCGTATTCGTGCAGGAAGGCTTCATGAAAACGGCCGGACATGACGGCGCGGGTTTCCCATTGGCGTTGCAGGCGGCTGGCCAGATCGGGGTTGGCGTGCTGGAGCTCTTGCGCAATGCCCAGCACGGTCACGTATTCCGTCGCGCGATAGCACGAGAACGCATACAACTGCCCCGACGCCTCGGGCTGCGTCGCCTTGCGCAAGCCCTCGATCAACGAGCGCCCCGGCAAGATGGTGAAGCCGCGCGTCTCGTCGTAAGTCCAGTAGTCTTCGGGGCGTTCCGCATGTTCGGTGTCGAACGCCAGCGCCGTCTTGCGGGCGGCCTGCACGATGTAGCGCCGGATCCGCACGGCCGACGCCAGTTCGGCCACGTTGGGAAAGGTGAACGGTACGGGGCTGGCCAGCATCGCCAGCAGGATTTCGCGGTCCAGGTCGCCGGTGTCGGTGTCGGGCCGCAAGCCCAACTTTCGCGCCACGTCCGTGGTGTCGTGTTGCGGCAGGAACGTCTGGGCAAAGGCGGCGTGCAGCCAGGCATGCGCCCCGGCCGTGGCCCCGGCCAGGCCTGCGCAGATGGCCGCCTGGCGCAGCCCGGTCTGCGCCAGAAACTGGTCCAGTTCAGGCAGTGCTTTGCTTGCATAGTGGGAACCGGGAGAGTCGGGAGACTCGATGCGTATGCCGCCCCGAGGCGGGGGAACCAAAGTTTGCTCAAAAAACCGCATGAAAGTCCAAGCCGAATAGTGGAACAGCATCCATGTGGAAATTGTAGGCAGGCGGCCTTAATAGCACCTGTACGCAAGCGGTATTTGTGCCTGGACGGGATGGGCTGCCTGCGCCGTTTGCCTATTTGGCGACGTAAACCTGGGAGGCGGCATCAAAGGCATATACGGCTACGTCCGCTGCTCCCAGTTGGCGCGTCTTGTTCGGCCCGGAAATCGTGGTGCCGCTGGGTTTGACGGTCACCGTGGGCATGTCCTGCCGGCCGTCCTGGGAAAAGACCAGTTCGCCCGTGCTGGACGTGCAGGGCATGACGTCGCCATCGGCGCAGGCCGCGCTGTTGTCTTCGCCGGTCAGCACGCTACCCACATAGGTCCAGACGTGGCCGTCGATGTCGTTTTTCAAGCGTTCGGGGTTGAAAACCAGCAGGGCATAGCCGTCGCTGGTGATGCCGTTGTCAAAGTTGGTGGTGGGCACGGCCAGCAGCAGCTTGCCGGCCGGGGTGCGATGTTCCCGCGGCTTGCGGCCGGTGTCGACATCTTCGCCGCGCTCGTACGCGCCAAATTCACCGATGGTGGGCTCCATGCCACGGAATTTCCAGGGTGTGTCGGAGGCCGGGTCGGTCAGGACGAAAGTGGCCTCGGCCAGGTTCACCCGCGTGCCGGGACCAGCTTCGTGTTCCGCTTCGGTCTGAGCGCCCGCCGCCTGGGTGTAACGGGGGGCGGTCTGCCAGGCGAAGCCGGTGTAATAGTGCGTGCCTTCGGATTCGAACGCATGGCCGAACCAGTAGGTGGCGATGCGGGCATTCTCGACCTCGACCGTCGTTTCGCCCTTACCGTCAATCTGAAAGAGGGTGTCCATCACCGTGGCGGCGTCGGGCGGCGTGACGGCCGCCGCGGCTTGCCGCGAGAGGGAGCCGGGCGCGTTGGGCGCGGCGGCGGCGGGCGTCGTGGCCAGGGCGGCAAACGCTACGGCAAGCAGGCTGGCCAAGGTCGCGCGCAGGGTTGGGGAGGCCTTCAAGGAGGAGGTCATAGCGGTTACGTTGTTATGTTGTTTTCGATTTGCAGCGGGCAGTTCGCGCCGATCATCTAGTCGGTGACAAGCGCCTGGGGCCTGCCGTGCGCTGGCGAGTATATAGGCGTGTGTGTACCAGGGGGCTTCACAATATTTCATGAGTTACAGGGTGCTTGCTGTGGCCCACCCCGCGCTACGCGCCCGCCAACACCGCCTCACGGAACTCTTTCATCAGCGGCGACCACAGTGTCCCGTGCCGCGAAATCAAGGCAATGTTGCGCCGTAGCGGCGGCCCCAGCGCCAACGGTAGCGCCGCCACATCCGCCGTGGTGGCCAGCGCGCTTCGGGGCAATATCGCCAGCATCTCGGATCCGGCCAGCAGCCGCAGCGAGCCTTCGGAAAAATGTTCGACCTCAAGCGCGGCCAGCGGCAGGCCCAGGCCCGCTTCCGAGAAACGTGCGTCCAGCAAGTGGCGGGACACGGACGTGGGCGGGGGCAGGATCCAGCGCTGGCTGCTTACGTCACCAAGCGTCACGCGCGCCTTCGAGGCCAGCGGGTGGCGCCTGCTGGCTGCGACGCACAAGGCATCGTCGAACATGATTTCGTGGCGCAGGCTGGCGGGGCCATCGGTATAGACGGGTGTGATGGCCAGATCGAGCTTGCCGCTTTCCACCCGGGCATTCAGATCGTCGGAAAGCCCTTGCGTAAGCTGCACTCGCAATGCCGGACGGCGAGGCAGCAAGCGGTCCAGCACCGGCATCACCACGCTGTCCATCGTGGCGCCGGTGGCGCCAAGGCGCAGCAGCCCCGCTTCGCCCACCCGCAGTTCCATGGCGTGGCGGACCGCATCGCGGTATTCGGCCCACAGCCGTTTGGCGTGCTGCAGGAACACCATGCCTTCGGAACTCAGCGTCAAGCCGCGTCCGTGCCGCAGCATCAGGGCCAGCCCGGTGTCGGCCTCCAGGCGCCGCAAGGATTTGGACAGCGCGGGCTGGCTGACCCCGCAGGCCGCTGCCGCCCGTTCCAGATGGCCGTGCTCGACGGCCGCCAAGAAATATTCGATGTCACGCAGGGATAGATTCATGAACGACAGGAATTCCAGATAGCACTTTTGGGAATATTACGCTGCTTGCGCACGCCTAGAATTCGGACATACCCCACTCAAACAAAGGCCCGCCAGATGTCGAATCGCCCCAATATCGTTTTGATCGTTGCTGACAACCTGGGTTGGGGCGAACTCGGCTGCTATGGCGGCGGGGCGCTGCGCGGCGCGCCCACGCCCAATATCGACCGGCTGGCCACCGAAGGCCTGCTGCTGCAGAACTTCAATGTGGAAAGCGACTGCGTGCCGACCCGCTCGGCGCTCATGAGCGGCCGGCACCCCATCCGCACTGGTTGCCTGCAATCCGTGCCGCCCGGTCTGCCACAAGGGCTGACTCGCGACGAGATCACGCTGGCCCAGCAACTGTCGGGGCAAGGCTATGCCACGGCGCATTACGGTAAATGGCATTTGGGCGATATTCCCGGCCGCTATCCGTCGGATCGTGGTTTTGACCATTGGTATGGCATTCCGCGCACCACCGACGAAAGCCAGTTCACGTCGTCGATCGGTTTTGATCCCAGCGTGGCCGATTTGCCCCACATCATGGAAGGCCGCGCGGGGCAGCCGTCAACCAACGTGAAGGTGTACGACCTGGACAGCCGGCGCGGCATCGACGCCGAACTGGTAGAGCACGCGCAGACCTTCATGCGCGAGCAGGCGCGCGGCGGACAGCCCTTCTTTTTATATCTGCCGCTGGTGCATCTGCACTTTCCCACGCTGCCGCACCCCGACTTTGCCGGACGCACCGGCGCGGGCGACTTCGCCGATTCCATGGTGGAAATGGATCACCGCGTGGGCCAGATCATGGCCGAAGTCGACGAACTGGGTTTGCGCGACAACACCGTCTTCATCTTTTGCAGCGACAACGGCCCGGAATTCCGCAAGCCCTATCGCGGCACGGCCGGCCCCTGGAGCGGCACCTATCACACGGCCATGGAAGGCAGCCTGCGCGTGCCGTTCATCATTCGTTGGCCGGGCAAGGTCAAGCCGGGCCAGGTGTCCAACGAAATCGTCCACGTGACCGACCTGTACACCACGCTGTCGCGCATCGGCGGGGCCAGCGTGCCGCAAGACCGGCCCATTGATGGCATCGACCAGACCGACTTCTTTACCGGCGCGCGTCCGGACTCGGCGCGCGAGGGCTTTCTTTTCTACATCAAGAACGACCTGCGCGCCCTGAAATGGCGCGACTGGAAGCTGCACTTCTACTGGGAACCCGAGGTGAACGAGGGCAAGGGCAAGCTGGAATCGCCGTACCTGTTCAACCTGAAGCAGGATCCCAAGGAAGAAAGCGATATCTTCGTTTTCAACACCTGGGTGCTCGGCCCCATGCTGAAAATGGTGCAAGCCTTCAATCAGTCTTGCGCCGAACACCCAAACACCACGCCCGGTCGACCTGACGGGGATTGAACGGCCCGCAAAGACGGCGCCAAGCACAAGGGGAAATCATGAATACCGTTGTACGTCGCAGTATCGCGTGTCTGGGCCTGGGTTGTGCGCTGGCCCTGCCTGTTGCTTCCCAGGCCGAGCCGCCGCTGGCCTGGCCTGCCAAACAGATCAACTGGATTGTGGGCTTCGTGCCGGGCGGCTCGGCCGACGTGTTGACACGGGTGGCGGCGCAGGACCTGGCGCAGCGCACGGGCTTGAACGTGGTGGTGGAAAACAAGCCCGGCGCGTCGGGCGCCATCGCGCTTCAGATCGTGGCGCGCAGCAAGGCCAGCGACGGCTACCTGATCACGGTGCCGGGTCCGCTCATCTATCCGACGCCGCAGCCGGCAATCGGCAAAGAGCTGGCGCCGGTGATGTTGATGGCGCAGGGGCCGATGGTGATCGTGGGTCCGGCCAAGCAAGCCTTGCCCAGCTTGGCTGACGTGTTGGCGGATGCACGCAAGCGCCCCGAGGCCTGGAGCTACGGCAGTTCCGGCAATGGCACTTCGCAACACCTGGCGGGCGAATTGTTGAATCAGGTTGCCGGCACGCGCATCGTGCACGTGCCCTACAAGGGCGGCGGACAGGCAGTGTCGGACGTGACCGGCGGCCAGATTCCCTTGGCCATCCTGGGCTCGTCGCCCGTGTTGCCGCAGATCAAGGCCGGCGCGCTCAAGGCCTATGCGGTGACGACTCCGCAGCGCTTGGCCGCCTTGCCCGAAGTGCCCACCGTTGCCGAATCCGGCTTTCCTGGCTATGCCGCCAGTCAGTGGTTTTCGGTGGCGGCATCGCCCGATATCGATGCGGCCGTGCTTGATCAGTTGAACGCGGCCTTGCAGAAAACGCTGCAGTCACCCGCGTTCCAAACCGCTGTCACCACTGCGGGCATGATCGCGGCAGGCGGCTCGCCCGCGGACCTGCAGCGCTTCATTGCGGACGACACGGCCAAATGGCAGAAACTGCTGGATAGCGGCGCCATCAAATTGGCAAACTGAACCCGCGGTTCATGGGGTGCGCGCCGGTGCCTGGGCCGCCAGCGGCGCGTACTGTCCCATCAACGCCACCACCCAATCGATAAACACCCGCAGCTTGGTGCTGACATGCCGGTTGGGCGGAAAGGCGATGGTCAGCGGCATGGACTCCAGCCGCCAGTCCTGAAACAGCGGCTGCAATTCGCCCGTGGCCAGGTGCGGCTGGGCCATGTATTCCGGTAGCCACAGTACGCCCAGCCCGGCCAGGCCCGCCGCCAGATAGGCGTTGCCGTCATCCACCGCCAGCACGTAGCGCCCATGCACGTGCACGCTTTCGTCGCCGCGCTGCATGGCGTAGGGAAAAGCCTTGCCCAGCCGTTGCCACAGATAGCCCACGATGCGGTGATGCGTGTCTTCCAGTTCGCGCGGATGCGCCGGCTGGCCGGCGCGTGCCAGGTAGCTGGGCGCGGCGTACACGCCCAGTTGCAGGTCGCCCACCCGGCGCGCCATCAAGGACAGGTCGGTCAATTCGCCGCCTCGCACCACACAGTCCACGTTTTCCGCGATCACATCCACGATGCGATCGCTTGCGCCCATGTCCAGTTGGATATCGGGATACTGCGCGTGAAAGGCAGGCAGCGCCGGAATCAGCACCATGCGCGCCAAGGGGCTGGGCACGTCCACCCGCAAGCGGCCCCGTGGCGAAGCCGACGCCGCCGACAGGCTGGTTTCGGCGTCGTCCATATCCGCCAGCAATTTCAACACCCGCTCGTAGTAGGCGGCACCGTCGGCGGTGACCTTTACCTGGCGCGTGGTGCGGTTCAACAGCCGGACGCGCAACCGCGCCTCCAGTTGCTGCACCAGCTGCGTCACGGTGGTCTTGCTCATGTGCAGGGTTTCGGCCGCCTTGGTGAAGCTGCCTGCTTCCACCACGCGGGCAAACGCCTGCATCGCATCGAATCGGTCCATGGGAACTCCGGCGGGCTTGAAGAGTGTTTGGATTCTACAAACAGTGATGGACAGGCTTGCGCGTTTATCGGCGCGCCGCGCGTCTTTACAGTGGAGCCATCGCTAACGACGGGCCGCTTTCCTTCCTGACGACGGCCCACCCACGGAGCTACTCATGACGACACGAGACGTTGTTTTTCCCGCCGGCCGCCACGCGCTTTACGAACGCCACCGCTATTCCCCCGCCATCCGGTCCAACGGATTCCTGTTCGTCTCGGGCCAGGTCGGCAGCCGCGAGGACGGCTCGCCCGAGCCCGACCTGCAAGCGCAGGTACGGCTGGCCTTTGACAATCTGAACGCCATTCTGAAAGCGGCGGACTGCACCTTTGACAATGTGGTGGACGTGACGGTGTTCATGGTCGACCCCGCGTCCAGGTTCGAGCAGATCTGGCAGGTGGTGCCAGAGTATTGGGGCGCTGCGCCGTATCCCTCGCTGACCGCCGTGGGTGTTACGTGGCTGGCCGGGTTTGACTTTGAAATCAAGGTGGTGGCAAAGCTGCCCGACAACGCCTGACGTGTTTGACGCGGGCCGCTGGCCGGCCCGGCGTACGTCCGGGCGGCGCTTACTTCACCACGTAGTTGTTGGCCTCGGCTTCACCCGCCCACTTGCGCAACGCTGAAATGAACTCGGGGCACACATTGCCGTCCACGCTGGAACTGGTGATGACGCTGTTTTCCATGCGCATCAGCACCGTGCATTCGTACACGCGCGTGCGGTTCTGATAGTGGCCGGTGCTATTGGTCTGGAATACCGGTGTGGCGGCGGACGTGTTGGTGGCGGGAATCATGCCCACCACCTGCTGGCTGGTGCCCGTGGTGACCCATTCCGTGTAGGGGGCGGCCTGGTAGTCGGACCATTCCAGTTCCATCGTGTTGCCTACGGCGCGCTTCTTCGACGGTTCACCCAGCGCGGCGATGGCGTCGTTGATGGAGCGGCCTTCCATGTTCTTGGCCACGTTCACGCTGGGTGAAAACGACAGCCCCGACTTGAACACATTGCTCAGCGAAGGCAGCCCGGAGCTACCTCCATCGGGCATCGGGGCGCACCCCGCCAAGCCTGTCGCGGCGACGATCAGGGCGGCCGGCAGCAGCAGCGGTTTGCGGCGGTTGGGGGCTTGCGTAGGCAACGTCATGGTGTTCGGGCGATGTTCCGTGGCAGAGGGCATGCGGCATCCGCAGCGGGCAGGCAAACCGGGCCTCGCGCGCTGTGTTTGTTTCTCTTCGTGACAAACCCCGCGTAGGGCATTGCACGGAAAAACCGGTGCCACGCGTGTGCTGACGAGTGATGCGCTTAAGAAAAGTCCGACATTTTTACCGGAAAACGGGGCCAGCATTCCTATCACGGTATGTGAAATTTGTTACGCAATATGCCTGGGTAAGCGCAATTCGGGGGGATGGAGCGGGGGAGCTCTTTGCTAAGATCGTCCCCGCTTCCAACCCCATCCAGATCCCGACGATGATGCCTGCCCGCTTTCACCCCCTGATCCGCGCCGCCTTCGCCGCTATCGCCTTGGTGGCGGGCCTGGCGGCCAACCCAGCCTATGCCGACAAGCAATTTGGCGGCATCGCCACCGATGGCAATCACGACAAGACCTATTGGGTCCTGCCCGAAGCATCGCAAAAGGATGCCGAGGCCGCGGGCCTGGCCGAGTGCCGGCGCCAGGGCGGCAAGGAATGCAAGAAATTAGGTTGGTTCTCGGACAGTTGCATGGCCTATGCGCGCAACTCGCGGCAGGATCTGTTTCCCGGCAACAGCGTGTCGCCCGAACTGGCCGCCAAGAAAGCCATGCGCCGTTGCACGGCCGGCAGCTCCGACGGCAAGTGCCGCTTGATGACCCTGCCTTACTGCGTCGGCCCGGGTTACAGCGCAGCCGACCTGCAGGCCGCCAGGCGCGCCAAGCCGGCAGAGGTGGAAGCCTTGTCCGCCAAGGTGAACGACCGCGAATTCTGGGGCGCCCTGGCCGAAAACGCCGACGGCGGTCTGCTGTATTCAGACGGCTATCCCAAGGAAGACGACGCCATCTCGTCGCTGCTGAAATGGGAAGACTGCAAGGACTGCCGCAAGGTCCTGACCTACAAAGACACCTGCGTCGGCATGGCCTGGGTGAAGGGCAGCGAAGGCCGGGGCACGCGCTTCACGGCGCTGAACCCCGACCCCGTTGCCGCGCGCGAGCAGGCGCGCTCGGTATGCACCACCAAGACCGGCGCACCGGCTTGCGTGGCGATGCTGCGTTGCTCGGGCCGAGCCTACATCGACGGCTACCCCGGCGAAGACGTCAAGCCGAAGTAAGCCGCAGATTCTGACACGCTACGCCTGGGCACGCGACGGATCACGCTCTTTGCGATCCTGGCTGCGCTACGCGGCTCCGGCGCGCCAGGCATCGGGCGCCTTATGAATCGGGCGGCCTATTTGTCCAGCCAGGGCGCGTCTTTCCACAGCTTCTGGAATTCGGTTTCGCCGTCGGCCAGTTCCCGGGCGTAGTCGGCGGGCGGCAGGTAGCGCAGGGGCACGAACATTTCCTTGGCCTTGGCCTGGAAGGCGGGGTCGTCCACCGTGCGCTTCACGGCATCCACCAGCTTTGCGCGCACGTCGTCGGGCAGGCCCTTGGGGGCGGCCAGGCCGCGCAGCGACGCCAGGTCGAAGTCGTAACCCTGTTCCTTGAAGGTGGGCACATCAGGCAGCGCGGCCGAACGCGTACTGCCCATCTGACCTAGAAAGCGCAGCGGCGTGCCGCCTTTCTGGTACTGCAGCGCTTCGCCCACGTTGATGGCGCCGATGGTGATTTCACCACCGGCCAATGCGCCGCGTACTTCGCCCGCGCCCTTGTAGGGGATGTGGCTCAGCTTGGCGCCCGACGTGCCTTCAAAGCGCAGCATGGCCAAGTGGTCGTCGGAGCCGGTGCCGGTCGTGCCCACCGTGACCTTGCCAGGATTCTTCTTGGCGTAGGCCGACAGGTCCGCCAGCGTCTTCAGTTCGTTGTCGTTGCGGACTGTGAAGGCGCCCGGATCGTCGATCAGATTGCCCAGCAGGTCATAGCTTTTCCAGCTGAAGGCCGACTTGCGTT
The DNA here is from genome assembly GCF_003994415.1 of Achromobacter spanius. Taxonomy (NCBI): domain Bacteria; kingdom Pseudomonadati; phylum Pseudomonadota; class Betaproteobacteria; order Burkholderiales; family Alcaligenaceae; genus Achromobacter; species Achromobacter spanius. The sequence continues at coordinate 3,053,480 of NZ_CP034689.1, forward strand.
CAATCGGAATGGTCAGCAGGTTGGGCGTGTTGATGAAGCCGATGGTGTAGCCGTCGGGCTGCGCACGGGCCAGTTCGGTGAAGCCGATGGCGCCGCCCGCGCCGGGGCGGTTCAGCACCACAATGCGCGCGTCGTTGCCCAGGTACTTTTGCAAGAAAGGCGCCATCATGCGCGCCACCAGATCGGTGCCGCCGCCGGGGCCGTAGGACACGATCAGGTTGATGGGGTGTTCCGGATAACCGGCCGCTTGCGCGCCGCCGGCAAACAGGGTGGCGCCGGACAGCAGGGCGACGGACGCGGCCAGCGCGCGCAGGGTGCGGCGCTTGAAGGGGGGGTGTTGCATGTTGTCTCCTCTTGGGATGGGTCGGCGGCTTCATGCCGCACTGTGTGTTCGGTTGCCGCGCGGGCGCGGCACCGTGTTACTGCAATTTCGCCAGTCGGGCTTGCGTGACCGGCCAGACTTCCGGGTTGATAAGTTGCGGCGGCCGTTCACCGCGCAGCATGGCCATCAACTGCTGGGCCGATGATTGCGCCACGTTGCGGCGGGCTTCGTGCGTAACGCCCGCCGTATGAAACGTGGCCACCACATTGGGCAGGGCCAGCAACGGCGCGTCGCGCGGGGGCGGTTCCTGTTGCCAGACGTCCAGTCCGGCGCCGCGCAGATGGCCGCCGTGCAAAGCGTCGTACAGCGCCGCCTCGTCATGGATGCCGCCGCGCGCCGTCGACACGAAAACGGCCCCCGGCTTCATGGCGGCGAACGCGCGCGCATCGATCATGCCGCGCGTCGAATTGTCCAAGGGGCAATGCAAGGACACCACGTCGGCTTGCGCCAGCAGCTCGGGCAAGGACACGGGCTCGGCGCCGCGTGCGCGGATGGTGTCGGCGTCCAGCAGCGGGTCATGCGCAATCACGCGCAGGCCAAAACCTTGCGCAATGCGGGCCACGCGCGAGCCGATCTGGCCAATGCCCACCAGCCCGATGACGGTGCCGTGGATCTCATGGCCCATCAGGTCTTCGCGGGTAAAACCCGTGTCGTGGCGCAGGCGCTGGTGTGATTCGACCACGCGGCGCTGCACGGCCAGCAACAACGCATACGTATGTTCGGCCACCGACGCGGCATTGCCGCCTGCCTGGTTCACGACCGCGATGCCGGCCGCCGTGCAGGCGGGCACGTCCACCGTGTCATAGCCCGCGCCGCCGGACGACACGCAGATCAGGTCGGGGCACTGCGCGATGAGCTCGGCGTTGACGAACCACTGGCGCGGCAGTTCGTCCTTGGCCGCCGACACATGGTAGGCGTGGGCCGTCTTCAGGCCCGCCAGCGTGCGGGCGTCGTCACCGTGCGCCGGCAGTACCGACAAGGCAATATCGGGTTGCGCGCCGATGATCTGGTCGAACACCGGGTTCAGCCATAGGTCCAAACGGCACAAACGTTTCGGGAAATTCTGCGAGGGGGTACCAAAATCCGGCATTGTGCCCAGTCTCCGTGTCAGTCTTCAATCTTGTTTGAAGCGACTCTACTCGGGCAGAAAGCGGAGATAAAGCGAATAATTTTCTTATTCAAGAGCGAAGTTTTAGAAACAGTGTCTGCTAGACCATGCCCGCCGGCGCGTCGAATTCCAGCGTGTCCTGCGCCAGGGTGCGCAGGCTTGCCAGCATGGGCCGCGTGTCGTCGCGCCGCCATTGAAAGGTGTAGGGCAGGGGCCGCAAGGGCGGCAAGCCCGGCAGGGGATGCAGGTCGCCGCGCTGGATCAGGATGCGCGCCCAGGCCGTGGGCAGAAAGCCCAGCCCCAACCCTTGGCGCAGCATGCCTGCAATGGCGCCCCAACTATTGCAGCACTGCATGCGGCCCGGCGAGATGCCTTGTTCGGTGAGCCAGTCGTCCAGCATGCGTATCACGCCGGAGCTTTGCGGTTGCGTGATCAAGGTCAGACCGGGCAGATCGGCAGGCGTCAGCGCGGTAGGGTCGGGCACCGCGCGCAGCGAGGCCACCCATTCAAATTCCGCGCTGCCGATCAAATGTGACGCGATGGACGCGCGCGACGACGGCCCGGCGATCACCGCAAAATCCAGCTCGCCTTCCTCCAGCCCGCGCTCCACCAATTCACCCACGCCCACATAGGGCTCGACCAGCAGGTTGGGGTGTGCGCGTTGAATTTCTTCGATCAGGCGCGGCATCCACGTCACAGACGTGAGTTCTCCCGCCCCAAAACGGCAGCGGCCCGAGAAAGTCAGGTTGCTGCTGGCCTGCTGCATGAATTGATCGGCGTTGCGCAGCAGGTCCTTGGCGTGTGGCACCAGTTGTTCGCCCAGCGCCGTCAGCGTGGCGCTGCGCGCGCTGCGGCTGAACAGGTCGGCGCCAAGGGAGGCCTCGAGTTCGCCGATGCGCTTGGACAGCGACGACACGGAAATATTCAGCCGGTTGGCGGCAATGGCGAAGTTCTTGCAGGTGGCGGCCCAGTAAAAGGCTTCAAGTTGCTTGAGTGTCATGGCGGCATGGGAAAGATCCAGGGCGAAGAAAAGTGTAATAAGCAATATCGATAAAGTCACTTTATTCAAAGCGCTGGCGCGCCTATAGTCGTCCGCGATCGCCCAATACAACAGCGCGGCCGCCTGTGCGCGGACCGATCGCGAGGAGCCAGACATGTACGACCCCCTGCGCCAGATACTCAGCCTGCATGATTTCGAAGCCGCAGCGAGAAGGCGCCTGCCCAAGCCCATCTACGCCTATGTGTCCGGCGCGGTGGAAGACGGGCATTCCGAGCGCGGCAACCGGCAGGCCTTTGCCCAGTACGGCTTTCGGCCGAAGGTGCTGGTGGACGTATCACAACGCAGCACGCGCAGCACGGTGTTGGGCCGCGAGTACGCCGCGCCGGTCGGCGTGGCGCCCATGGGCATTTCGGCGCTGTCGAGTTATCGCGGGGATGTGGTGCTGGCGCGCGCCGCCGCGGATGCGAATGTGCCCTGCATCATGAGCGGGTCGTCGCTGATCCGGCTGGAAGAGGTGATGCAGGCCGCGCCGGGCACCTGGTTTCAGGCCTACTTGCCGGGCGACGATGCGCAGATCGCGGCCTTGATCGACCGCGTGGCAGCAGCCGGTGTGACTACCTTGGTGCTGACCGTGGACACGCCCGTTGCCGCCAACCGCGAGAACAACGTGCGGGCGGGGTTTTCAACGCCGCTGCGGCCCAGTGTGGGCCTGGCCTGGCAAGGGCTCGCGCATCCGCGCTGGTTGTTCGGCACGTTCCTGCGCACGCTGTGGCGCCATGGCATGCCGCATTTCGAGAACAACTACGCCACGCGCGGCGCGCCGATTCTGTCGGCCAACGTGCTGCGCGATTTTTCCGACCGCGGCCATTTGAACTGGCGTCACGTGGCCGCCATCCGCCGGCGTTGGCAAGGGCAGATGGTGATCAAGGGCATTCTGCATCCCGACGATGCGCGCACCGCGCGTGCGCAGGGCATGGATGGCATCATCGTGTCGAACCACGGCGGGCGGCAACTGGACGGCAGCCTGTCGCCCTTGCAAGCGCTGCCGGAAATCGTGGAAGCGGCCGCTGGCATGGACGTGATGCTGGACAGCGGCGTGCGGCGCGGGTCCGACGTGCTCAAGGCCATGGCGCTGGGCGCGCGCTGCGTATTCGTGGGGCGCCCGTTCAACTATGCGGCCACGGTGGCCGGGCAGCGCGGCGTGGCGCATGCCATCACGCTGATCGTGGAAGAAGTCAGGCGCAATATGGGCCTGCTGGGCGTGGTGGATGTGGCGCAAGTCAACGCCGACACCTTGGTACGCGTGCCGTCGGCGGGGGACGGCGCGCAGCAAGGCTAGGCATGGCAAGACAAGGCCTGGCATGCCCTAGAATGCCGGCACCGCTTTGTCCAAAGCACCCTCCGCGAACCGCCTTGCCGCAACCATCCAGCGCCACTCTTTTTTCCAGCCCAAGCAAGCAATCTTGCCTATGCCTTGCGCTGGCACTGATTGCGTCTATACCCGCCATCGCCCGCGCGCAGCCCGCCGCCGCTGAGAATGCCTATGCAAAGATCGTCGAGCCCATCGGTGGCGACTTCGCGCTGCAAGGCTATCCGCGTTCACACCTGCGAGCCATCCTGTTTCGCGGCAAGCCCTATCGGCCCTTGAATGCCGTGGAGTTCATCCACGTGCGGGCGCTGGGGCCTACACAAGGCGGCCAGCCGATGCTGGTGGCAGTGTCGAACGACTTCATGGGTGTCGGCACAATACTGATCGCAGTGCAAAACGGCACGCCGCTTGCACGCGTATTGAGTCCCACCGTCGACATGCACGACCCCGACATGGGCGTGGCACAACCCGGCCGCAAGGACCTGCTGCTGTTCACGGCGGGCTCGCGGGCGCTGGTCACATCGACGGGCCAGGTGCTTTGGTTTGAGCATCAGCGGCAAAAGGAAAAACTACATTCCATTCCCGAGTTGGTATCCGTGTCGCCGGACAACCGACACGGCGCGCTGTTGCTGGACAACGAGATCCGGCTTGGCCGCTTGGATGATGGCCCCTACGCCACCGTGCCGTTCACCAAAGCCATGCAAACGAAGGCTTTCAGCGGCTTGTGGAATGAAAGTTCGCAGGCCGCCAGAAAGGCCCTGGACGCCGGCAAGCGCATCGACCAGCGCCGTCTGTACCGAAACTTGAAGGCGGAATGGATCAACAAGAATTTTCAGTGGCAAGAAGGCAAGAACGGATGGCAGTTCAATGGTTATGGCCTGAAGTCGGCGACGTTGCCGGTTGCCACGGCGCAGGAGCGGTGAGGTGAGGTCGAATGTATTGGTGCCGAATGTATTGACGCCGTCCATCCGGCGTATGGCGACGTCTGGCGTGCTGGCGCTGCTGGCGGGATGCGCGGGCCAAGCCGAGATCTTTCAAGAACATGTCCGCACCGAAGACGCCAAACCAACGGACGTGGTCCTGACGCTGGACGTTGCGTTCGCGCGCGCACCCGACTTCAAGCCCAGCACCAACACCTACGACGGCCCGCCCCGGCGCGTGGAATATTCCGGCTACCCCAGCCTGGACGTGCCGTTCTATCAAAAGGGCCTGGGCATGGACCTGGGCGTATTGGGCGATCCGCGCGCGTTACTCGCGCTACCGTACCCATCGCCCACCACCCGCACCACGTCGGCGCAACTGAAAATATTCGGCGAACGCCGCGATCCCAGGCATTACCGCTTCGTGGTGCTGCCTCGTTCCGGTTGGAACAGCTACAACAGCTTCCAGGTGTCGTTCGCCGTCAACGGCAGGCGAGAGGGCATGACGTTTGCCTACAGCACGAAGGCCGTGTGCGAAAGCGCGTTCGACGTAACGACACCCACCTACGGCTTCGGCATGTCGGTGTCGGCGAGCTTTGCTAACGGCAAGCCCGGCTGCTTGATGGCCTGCGATGCACGACCGGGTTACCCGGGCTATTGCGCGTTTGGCGCGGATGTTGAATCGGTGCTGGGGCGGTAGCGCCAAGCCGTGTGTGGTCAGTTCGGGCGGTTAACGCAAGAACCTGACCAGTATCCACGTCACGTCCTGACCCTTTACCCGTGGCATGGCAGTTTGATAGGCGAAGGTCTGCGGCCCGGTCGGCATTTCCTCGCACGTCCACGTTCCGGGGTATGGGCAGGGCTGTCCCGACCGCACGCGGGCGCTGGCGCCGGGGTCGACCTCGTGCACCCAGTGCCAAATGATCGCTTGCCCCTTGTAGGCGGGCAGGGCTTCATGTTTGGCGACTACGCACAGGACTTCGCCCTTGTCGTCGCCTCGCCACTGCCCCGCGCGCGGCGCAAGCTGGCCCGTTTCGGCGCAGCGTGCAGGTTCGGGTTCGGGGGCACTTTGATCAATGTCGCGCTGCCAGATGACGCGGCCGCGCGACGGGTCTTGGTGTATGGGTGGGGCGAGCTCGCCAGCGTTGAAGTGACGACGCGAACCGGTTTTTGCTAGCGTGTACCACCAGCCGGATGAAGGAATTTCTTCGCCTACGACAACATGGGTGGGCGTGGGTTCAGTGGGTGGGCCGCCGGGTGTACGGCCTCGAATCGCTGGCGTAGGCCAATCGCTGTCGTCGTCAAACCGGGCCAGCCAACGCTGCGTATCACGGCGGTCAAAGCGTTCGTTCGGGTCGCCATCCCATTCGCCAGACCCGACCAGGTCCAATTGCGGATGGCGAATGCGGCGCAGCAGTCGGTTGAGCAGGGCGGGAAGCTCGGGGACACCGTTTTCGACGGGATAGAGTTCAGGTTGCGGGCCAAGTTCGATCCATTGCCCGCAGCTAAGGGTGTCGATGCGGACGCGTGGGTCGGCAAGATGGGCGACGACATCTTCGCGGGTGATCGCCAGCTTTTCGCGCCAGATGTCGGACAGGAAGAAGCCCCAGGTCGGAGGGCGGATGCCGGAAGGTAGATCGGGCGTGAACATCATGCCGAACGGGTAATCAGTGTCCAAACCGTAGAAGTGCGGGGCGAGCGCGCGATCCCAAGTGGCGGTTCCCACCTTGAAGGAGACGCCTGATGGCCGCCCCCGCCGCAGCCGCCGCGCTGGTCTGGGGCTATCGGGCCTATCGCGCCTACGCCGCCCATGAAGCCGCCCAAACCGCCATCGAGACAGCCGAAACCCTGGCGCAGATCAGCGAACGCAAGAAGGAAGTCCAAACCCTTCTGAAAGACATCATCGAAGGCATGAAAAAAGAAATCGACGTCAAAAGCTCGACCTTCGTACGCACCGGCGGCAACAGCACCGTATCGCGTGGGCGCAAGGAAAACGTGACGTATCAGCAATACATCGAACGCAAAATTCCATTTCGCCCCGTCATCAGTACGGTGTGCCAATGGGCGCTGAAGTCGCCGCTGAAAGTCCCCAGGCGCATCCGCAAGAAGATCCCCGGTGAAGTCATCGAAACGACGATCGATATCGCGTTGAAGCAGACCACCGCGTCCCTGGTGTTTGAAGTGGTGGATGACTTGCTGGCGTGGCAGAGCCCGTTGAAGGCGGAGCCAAACTACGACGGCATCTCCTACATGCCGATGCTGGGAGATCCCTCCACACGCCCCAAGCGCATCAGCGAGTTCTTCCCTTTTTGGCCTCGGCCTAAAGGGAGCCTGGCACCGGATCTGGTCATTGTGGAGTATCGGCAGCAGCCGTTTGACGTCGGGAACGTTTTTGCGGCCGTCGAAATCAAGTTTCCCAATGATTGGGTGAAGCGGGATCAGCTTGAGGACTACGTCTTATTAATGGGTGAAGACAACAAAAAAGTAGCGCTACTTCGCGTACCAGAAGATTGCACGGGATTCAAACCTTCCACTGTGAAACCGGGCCAAGGAGGCTCACCAAGGAAAACGAAATGAGCACAAGCGAGAGGCTGTTGGACGATGACGACGTTTCCGGCATGGTGACCGACCTGAAGCGGTGGCCCAATACCGCCATCGATCTCGGCGCGTTCGAACTTGCTGTCACGCCGTATCTGACCTTCTACTTCACCTACGATCCCGAGCATTTGTTTCGGACAACACTGGATATGATCGAGATCCACGAAGCCTTCGAAACGCTTCTTGGCTGCCCCTACACCGTTGCAACGCACCCCACCTCTGAACGTCCTCATCCCTATGGCTCCAAGAGGCTGGGCGATATACGCGAATGGGCGCGAAAATTCCGTCCCGATAAATCGTTCACGGTCGGCTTTACTGATGAAAAGAACTCGCAAAGCACTCCTACGCATGCCGCCTACCTTTGGAGAAAGCGGAACTACACCGCGGAATGCAATTTCTCTTCCATTCAGTTCTATTACCGTTGGCAATGGTGGCTGGACAACAAGGATGCGTGGCGAAAATTCGTTCTGGAAACCATTGGCCGTCTAAAGCCTGCGCAGGTATACAGCGGCTTTGCCTGGGGCACACCGTTGGCGTTCGGCATGCAGTCCGAAATCGCGGTTTGGCACCGAGCACTAGCCCCGCATTTCTATGGTCTGGACACCGACGACACGTTCAGCATGGCGTTTACGCCCGAGCTGCCCTCCGGCACCCGGCGGCACACCCACTGAACCCACGCCCACTCATGTTGTCGTGGGCGAGGAAATTCCTTCATCCGGCTGGTGGTACACGCTAGCAAAAACCGGCTCGCGTCGTCACTTCAACGCTGGCGAGCTCGCCCCACCCATACACCAAGACCCGTCGCGCGGCCGCGTCATCTGGCAGCGCGACATTGATCAAAGTGCCCCCGAACCCGAACCTGCACGCCGCGCCGAAACGGGCCAGCTCGCGCCGCGCGCGGGGCAGTGGCGAGGCGACGACAAGGGCGAAGTGTTGTGCGTAGTCGCCAAGCATGAAGCGCTGCCGGCGTACAAGGGTGAAGCGATCACCTGGCACTGGATGCACGAGGCCGCCCCAAGCGCCAGCGCCGGTGCCCGCGTGCGCTCGGGAGAACCCTGCCCCTACCCAGGCTCCTGGACTTGCCAAGAACTTCCGACAGGTCCGCAGACCTTCGCCTACCAAGTGACGATGCCCCAGGTGAACGGTCGGGAAGTGACCTGGGTACTACTCACGTTTTTGCGTTAGGAGAACAGCCATGGCCGCCCCCGCCGCAGCCGCCGCCCTCGTCTGGGGCTATCGGGCCTATCGCGCCTACGCCGCCCATGAAGCCGCCCAAACCGCCATCGAGACAGCCGAAACCCTGGCGCAGATCAGCGAACGCAAGAAGGAAGTCCAAACCCGCCGCGTCTTCTTCTTGACTCGTGTGCTGCACGCCGTGGTGGCGCATGCGCACGGGGCGCCAGCCTTGGTTCCAGTCTTCGCGCGGGTGGCCGCTCAGGTCGAAGGCAACACCGGGGATTAAACGCGCGTCATCGCCTTCGACGAACGCCACACGCGCATCGCGGCGGCGGCCTAGCAGGCGGGTTTGCGTGAAGGGCTTGCCCGCTTCGTCGCGTTTGTAGCGGCCGGGGTAGTCGTAGCGTTCGTAGCGATGATCCTGGTGGTCAAGGTCGGTGGCGACCGGGGAATGTTCCTGGCTATAGCGCGGATGGGTGTACGTGTAGTCGCGCTGGGTCTGCACGGCGGTGCGGATGCGCTCGGCGTAGGCAAAGCGATGCAGCGCGGGTTCGGCCTGGTCGCCGCCTGGCATGGGGTTGTAGACCACCGGCCCGCCTGCGATCTCGCCATGGATGTAGATGCGGTCGCCGTGGAGCAGGCGGTGCCCGTGTTCCGAGTGCGCGTAGCGGTAGAAGTAGCCTTCTTCGGCCGCCAGCCTGTCCAGAAACGCCAAGTTGGTGTCGCCGGCTTGCACGCAGTATTCGCGGGGCAGGTGCTCAAAGGTGGTGACCTGTTCGTAGTCGGTAATGCCTTGGTGCTTGATCACGTCGGCCAGGATCTCGGGTACTGACAGGTGCTGGTAGATGCGCCAGTCAGAACACAGCGCGGCGCGAGCCAGGGAGGGTTCTACGACTACCCGATAGCGCGTCCGGCGAAAACCGGTGTCGGCTTGTACGAACTCGGTGACGATGCCGTGGACGTGGCGCACCGGACCATCCCCGCGCCAGATGGTGAAGAGCCCAGGCTGGTCCAGCAGCGTGCCGAAATCAATAGCGGGGTCGCTGCTGGACAGTTCTAGGCACAGCCGATAGGTCTCGGACAGGGCTTCATGCAGCGTGAATTCAACGACGTCAAACGCCGCGCCGCTGGCGGGGGTGAAGGTGAAGCGGTGGTCTTGCTTGTGAGACAACACGTTCGGTCCTCCTGGAAAACGCAGGTTGACCGACGATATTGCGCAATCGATCATGCGCGCGTCTATAGAACTCCTCTGATTTTGCGGGGTGGCCGCCACCACCGCCGCATAGCCATAGACGCATTTCTACGTTGTCCGGCATGAAGCGCCCACGTAGCCTGAGCGCTTCTTATCTTTGAAGCCCAGGTCATTCCATGAGTCTCTCTATCCAACGTGCCCAGCAAGGCGTTTGGTGAAGTCATCGAACACGAAAAGCACACGTCGTGGATCGACGTGGACGAGCTGCATGAGCGCGTTGCGCGGGCCGTACACGTAGCATCGTGGGCGCGCAGACCTTGATCGACGCAGGGATTTCCAACCGGGTGGCGTCGCTGCGCAATAAGCGCGCGAGTTACGCCCCGCTATCCCTTGCGAGGGGGGCCGTGCCCATTCCTGGTCTGCGGCGCTTCAGGCCTGCGGAACTTGGGGCTGTCAGGCCAATTCCAACCGGTTTCCGCCCAGTGATTTGGCGCGGTACAAGGCACGGTCCGCTGCCGCCAGGCTATCGGCCAGCGGCGGCGCGTTGTGGTCAAACCACGCCAGCCCGATGCTGACCGTGGCGTGGATGGCGCGGCGATCGATATCTTCGGAATACATGTCGGCAAAGCGCTGCGCGATGGCTACGCCCAGCGCCTGCGCGCGGCGCGCCTCCTCACCCGTCAGCAGCGCGGCGAACTCTTCGCCGCCGATACGCGCCAACAGCACGCCCGGCCCAGCCACGCTCTGCGCGATGTCGGCAAACGCCTTGAGCACCAGGTCGCCGGCCTGATGTCCGTGTCGGTCATTGATGGATTTGAAGTGGTCAAGGTCAAACGCCAGCACGGCCACCGGCCCTTGCTTTGCATGGGCGTGCAACAGGCGCGCGCCTTCCTCGAAAAACCAGCGGCGGTTGCCCAGGCGCGTCAGGTAGTCGGTTTGCGCTTCGCGCAACAACTGGCCGTGCGCCTCTTCGCGTACCAGCTTGAGCAGCGCCATGGGCAGCAATACCGAATACAGCACGCCTTCATACATGGTGATGTTGCTGGCCGCCAGTTGGACGACGGGACCATACACGTCAACCAGCCAGGGCAGGATCAAGGCCCTGAAGGCATAGAACAAGGCATGGATGCTGGCGACGGCGATGACGAAGCGACGCGGCGTCAGCGGCTTCATGGGTGTGCAACGCCACATTTCCCAGGCGGTCAGGGCCGCCACGGCGGCGATGGGCGCCGCGCTGATGTAGCTCCACATGATGCCTTGCCAACGGGTGCCGGCCGCCGCCCACAGCAAGACCGTGACGGCCAGCAAGCCGATCGACACCAGGCGGTAGCGCCTGCCGCTGAAGGCCGCGACGCCGTGCAGGACGAGTAGATAGCCACCAAGAATGATGAAGTTGCTTAGCCCGGGGCCAAGCACCGCGGGCAGGTGCCCGCGCAGCAGCACCACGGTACAGCCGACGGCGATGGTGGCAAAGCCCGTGGCCAGAATGCCCAGTTCCTTGGCACGCCGGGAATTCGTGCGGTGTTCCCAATAAAGCATCCCGGCGCTGGCGAGCAGCGTCCCGATGACGAGCAGGTAAAGGGTGTAGAGATCGACGTGCATCCCGGCGGTATCAGCGTGGCGCCGACACGCGTTGCCGACAGCGGGATTTTACGGGCAAAACTTGCCCATTTTGTGTTACAGGCTGGCGTGTTGCGTGGCTGCAAACAGGTCGTCTGTGTGCACCATCAGCGCGCGCACCTGATGCAGCAGCGGATACTGATTCAACACGCCAGCCCATTGCGGCGACGCCAGCAATCCTTGCCAAACGGCTTCCAGCGTTTGGGCGTCGGCGGGTTGGCGCAGCGCCAATTGGCTGGCGTAGGCGACGCTGGCCGGCGCGGACAGCAACTGCATGCGGCAGGCGGCGTTGAGCAAGCGCGGCGAGTCATCAACGGGCGTGTCGGCGGGCGCGTCGCAGCAATAGAGCACGGCGCCAGCCAGGTCGGAGCCGTGGGTGGGCAGGGTGCTCAGGGATGCGCCGCGCAACGCCACGGTGCCCTGGCGCGACAGGAACGGATAGATGACGCCGGCATCTGCCTGCGCCAGCCGTTGCATGCCGCGCAGCAAGCGGGGGAAGTCCGTACTGGCCGCGTCCACGGACGCCTTGGCCTCGACCAGCAGGCACACATCCCAGACGGGTTCGGCGTCTGGCGGGCTGGCGCGGCGCAGCAGCGCGGCGTCCCACTCGCTCTTGGCGCGGTCGGCCGAGCCAGGCAGCTCGGGCGGCATGTGCATCGAGGTCACCACCCGGTATGCGGCGGTGCTGGGGCCCAGGGTAGTGCCTTGCGGCCCTTCGGTATTGAGACGGTGCGCCAAGGCTTCCAACGCTGTCGCGGCCTGGGCCTCGACATCCGCGCCACGTTGTTGCGCGGCCAGGCCTTGCGCCACCGCGCCCGGCGTGCCGGAGCGCGGGCCGTTGCGGCTCCATAGGGCTTGGTAGCGCTGCACCAGCGCGTCGGAGGCCAAGGCGTCCAAGCGGCACAGGCGTTCCAGGGCGGGGCTGTTGCGCAGCCGGGCCAGGCTGCGAGACGTGGGGGAATCGCTTGCCGCCTCGGGCAGGGCGTCGATCCGTTCGACGGCCTTGGACAGCGCGGCCCAAGCCGGTGCCGACGCGGCGGCTTGCAACGCGCCCAAGACCTCGCGCTGCGGGCCGGGCGGCAGGCGTTGCAGCTTGGCCGGGTGGGCAATGGCGTTGACGGCCGCCACGACTTCACGCCGGTCCGACTCGGCACCCGCGGCCAGTGAGGCGTATTCACGCACCTGCACGGCTTGGTGGCGCAGGACCATGGCCTGGATGGCGGGGTCACCCTGGTTCTCGCGCATGGCTTCGCCGATAAGCTGTGCCAACGCGTCGACGAACGTCTGCTTGACCAAGGCAGGCGGTGTTTCTGCATGGGCCAACGCCCGACGCGCCTGGTCGATGGCCACGGCCAGTGTGCTGGTGCAGTGGTGGCTTCGGGCCGTTGAAGCCGATGCCAGCGCGGCTTCTGGCGTGGTGGGCACGAGATAGCGGCGGGCGACGATACGTAGCGTGTCGTCCAGCAGGGAGGGGCGCGGCGGCAGGGGCATGGTGTGAACCGGCTTCATTCAGACTGTGGCGCCGTAAGCCTAGCCTGTTGTCGATCCTGGCGCCAATACCCGCGCACGCGCGCGCGGTCGAGCAAGCGTCTTACTTGAACATTGCCGCGTTGTCTTGCAGCACCGCGTCGGCGCACTGCGCGTCCAGGTGGCCGCCCGGCGCGCCGGCTACCCCAATGGCGCCAATGACCTTATCGCCCGCCTTGACCGGCACGCCGCCGCCCAAGAGCAGGAAGCCCGGAATGTCGGTCAGGTTGGCGGCGCCCGGGTTTTTCTGTGCGTTTTCCATCATGGTCAGCGTGGGGGTCTTGGCGGACACGGCGGTGAAAGCCTTGGCGCGGCTGGCCTCGATGGTGTGCGGGCCGGCGTTGTCGGCGCGGGCAAAAGCCTTGAGCAGGCCGGCGCGATCCACGACGGAGGCGCTGACGTTGTAGCCCTTGGCCTGGCAGGCGGCAACCGTAGCGGTGGCGAGCTGCTGCGCGTCGGCCATCGACAGGTTGGTTTCCGTGAGCACGGCGGCTTGGGCGGCGGCGGACAAAACCAGCGTGGAGGCCAGGGTGGAAAAGAGGGTGGCAAGCGTCGTGGGCTTCATGGTCAGCATCCTTTTATGCGTTGGAGTAAGGAGCAGCCAGTGTGGCCAAAACGCGCGGCGGGCGGTATACGCCCGACTACTCGCGCGCCTCCGTAGCGTTACGGAGGGCAAAGGACGGGGCTAGTCGAGCAGGGTGGCGTATTGGCGGATCAGTTGCGCCAGCGAGTCGGCTTCCAGCTTGGCGAAGACGTTGGCCCGATACGTTTCAACGGTGCGTGGCGACAAATCGAATTCGCGCGCGATTTCCTTGTTGCTCATGCCTTGCACAATGCGCGCCAGCACCTCGTGTTCGCGTCCGGACAGGCGCGCCAAGCGATCGGCGGCGGCTTGGGTCACGGCCAGCTTTTCGCGGCTGGCGATGTGGGTGCGCACCGCGGCCTGCACGGCGTCCAGGAACACGTCGTCATCCACGGGTTTTTGCAGGAACTCCATGGCGCCGCCCTTGAAGGCGCGGCGGCACAGGTCCACGTTGGCATGGCCGGTCAGCATGACCACCGGCAGGTCGGACTGCGCGGCCAGGCGGGCAAGCACGTCCAGCCCGCTGATGCCAGGCATGCGGATATCCAGCACGACGCAGCCGATGGCGCTGGCGCTGAGTTGCGCCAGAAAGGCCTGCGGGTCGCCAAAGCCCACGCTGCGCAGGCCTACGCTACGCAGCAGCAGGCCCAGCGCATCGCGCACGGCGTCGTCGTCATCCACCAGGTACACCAGCGGGGAATGGTCGGGCGTGCGCGTGGGCGGCGTGTTCATGCGGGGGCCTTTGCACACGGCAGGGTCAAGGTGAAGCAGGCGCCCGAGGGCTTGAGATTGCGTGCGGCGATGCGGCCGTCCATGGAACCCGCCAGCGTTTCGCACAAGGCCAGCCCCAGGCCCATGCCTTGGGCGCGCGTGGTGTAGAACGGGGCGAACAGGCGGGGCAGCGCGTCGGCGGCGATGCCGGGGCCGGTGTCGCTGATGGTGAACCGGTATGCGTCGCCGTCGGCGCGGCCTTCCAGTTGAATCATCCGCGTGCTGTCGGTGCCCGCAAGGGCGTCGGCGGCGTTTTGCACCAGGTTGTGCAGGATCTGTTCCAGCGCTACGCGGTCAGCCAGCGGCCGCGCTCCTGGGCTGGCGTTGTTCCAGGCCAGGCGGATGCCTTGCCGGGCCAGCTCGGCTTCGCGTAGAAAAAGCAGCGACGCGACCAGCGCGTCCGGGTCCAGCGCTTCGCGCCGCGCGGGCGAACGCGGTTGTACCAGCGCGCGCATGCGGCTGATGATGTCGGCGGCGCGCTTGGCCTGCTCGGCGCTGGCCAAGAGCGCGTGGCGCACGGCGGGGCGTTCGTGTTCGTCGTCCAGCAGGCGCTGGGCGGCGCGGGTCTGGGCCAGGATGGCGGTCAGGGGCTGGTTCAGTTCGTGCGCGATGCCGGCCGCCATTTCGCCCAGCGTGCCCAGGCGCGCCATGGTGGCCAGGCGCGCCTGCTCTTGCTGGCGGCGGGCCTCGGCGCGCGAACGCTGCCAGGCAGCGGCGGCGGCTACCAGCAGGGCGCTGGCCAGGGCCCAGGCCAGCCAGGCTTTCCATGGCCAATAGACCGGCGTCAGCGTGTGGGTGCTGCGCATCGGGAAGGGCTGGCTGGCCGCGCCCAGCGGCTTTTGCAATGTCATCGCCAAGCCCCACGCGTCGTCCGCCTGCTTGGCCAGCAGCGCCAAAGGCTGCGGGCCAAGCAGCAGGCTCAGGTTGCTCAGGCCGGGGGGAAAGTCCGACGCCGGCACCAACTGGCGGGCGTCCAGCAGCAGGCTCCAACTGGAGGGCGCCACCAGCCAGTAGCGCGCGTTGTCCACCGGCAGCGTCACCGGGCGGCCCGCATCACGGGCGCGCGTCACGGCGGCCGACAAACCCGGCGGCGGTGGCAGGCTGCCGGCCCAGGCGCCATCGGCCAGATAGCCCAGCCCCAGCAGTTGGGGCATGGCGGGGTGCAGGCTGGGATACAGACGTTCGGGCGTGGGCGGGTGAGACAGCGCTGTCAGCGTGGCCAGCACGGCTTCGTGCTGCACCGTCTTCTGGCTCAGCATGCGCTGGGCGATGCTGGTGCTTTGAAAGAAGCGGTCGTGCTGATCCAGGGTTTCCTGGCGGGCGATCCAGGCGGCGCCCAGGCAGAACAGGATCAGCCAGCAGAGGAGGGCGCGCGTGCGCGATAGGGGGTTCACGGCTGAAATTATGCCTTGCGGCAGGCGCGGCCCGGCATCCGTAGGGCTACGGAGGCGTCATGCGGCGCGCGGAGCGGCCTGGCCGAATGGATCAGCCTGCGGATCGGCCTGTGAATTGGCCGACAGCGTCATCTGGTACAGCGCGGCCACCAGGTCCGACTGCGTGATCAGCCCGACCAGAGTGCGCGAGGCGTCCAGCACCGGCACGCAATGCAGGGTGTCAGACATGGGCCGAGCCAGTTCGATGACCGGCAGGTCTGGTGTGGCGAAGGGCACTTCGCTGCGCAGGCAGTCGGAAACCCGCTGGCGCGGCGGCGTGGCGTCATCTGGCGTGACCGCAAGCGGCCTGGCCTTGCGCGCCAGCACGTCGGCCTGCGACACCATGCCGGCATAACGACCGTTCGCGTCAACCACCGCCAAGGCTTGCAGCCGGTGCTTGTCGAACAGGCGGACGGCGTGGTCCAGGGGTTCATGTTCCTGCACGGTGACGACATCGCGCGACATGACGTCGGCGCACGACACCTCGCCAAACCGGCGCACGCTGGCGCGCAGTTCGGCGGCCAGCACGATATCTTCCAGGTCTTCCTTGCTGATGTCCAGGAGCTCGCCGCGTTGCGCCAGGGCATCATCCAGGTCGGCCCGGCTGAAGCCCAGGCGGGTGCTGGGCGCGGCGTCGCGGGTGTGATGTCCCTGTGCCGGGTCGGCATGGCGGCGGGGGTAATTGCGTTTCAGAGCGCCGTTGAAGGCCACGGCAATGCACAGCAGGATCAAGGAATTCAGGCCCACCGGCCACAGCGCGAAGCCATAGCCCAGGCTGGCTACGGACGGCCCGCCCAGCACCGCCGTCAAGGCCACCGCGCCACCCGGGGGATGCAGGCAGCGCAGGCTGAACATGGCGCCGATGGCCAGGGCTACCGCGACGGCCGCAGCCAAGCCGGGCAGCGGAATCATCTGGGCGCAGAACACGCCGATCAGCGCCGACACCACGTTGCCCGCCACGATGGACCAGGGCTGCGCGAGCGGGCTGGCTGGCGCGGCAAACAGCAGCACGGCCGATGCGCCCATGGGCGCGATGAACCAAGGGCTGGCCGCGCCCAGTGCGTGCCGGCCCACCCATTCCGTGCAGAACAGCCCCAGCAGCGAGCCGAGCACGCCAAGGATTTTTTCGCGCCCGTTGACGCCTACCGGCGCTGGCGCGAACGCGCTCAGCCAGCGCTTGAATGCCACCCCCAAAACGATCTCCTTGCTTGTCTGCAATATGTCGTGGGGCGACAATTTATCACGCGGCGGCTTACCGTCCGCTTATGCGCTTATGCGCTTATGCGCGGATGCGCGGATGCGCTCAGGTCGCGTCGTCGCCGATGCGCGCCAGCAAGCGGCCCAACAAGGGACGCATGGCGCGCAGCTCTTCCAGGTGCGCGGCGGACAGGCTCTCCAATACCCGTTCGGCCTTTGGCGTCAGCACGACTTCAACGCGACGGCCGTCTTCGGGATCGGCCTCGCGGCTGACCAGGTCCAGCCGGGCCAGGCGGCTGACCAGTTCGGCGGCCGTATGCGGACGGATCAACAGTCGGTCGGCGATTTCGCCTACGTACAGCCCACGACGGTCGGGCGGGGTCTTGCGGGTGCCTTTGATGGCCAGCAGGGTTTGATGTTGCTGCGGTGTCAGCGCCAAGGCGCCGGCCGCGCCCTCGCTGAAGGCCGCGAAGGTGCGCAGCGCATAGCGGAAGTCAGCCAGCAGTTCGTAGTCGGCGGGCGACAGGGGAGTGGGGGACAGAGTCGTTTTCACAGGCGAATTCTAATATGACGACGCGTGAATTCGCGCCGCGCTTCCGTGTCGTTAGTACGCTTCGTTACCGCTTTCGTTACCGCTTCCGTTACCGCTTTCGTTACCGCTTTCGTTACCGCTTCCGTTGTCACGTTCATCCGTCACATTCACCCGCCACATTCAGGCACCCCGTGTCGCCCGTAATTCCCACAGCACATCCAACACGTGCTGGGTGGCGCGTTCGACTTTTTCCGCGCGGTGCGCGATGCCCAGCGGCCGCCACAACGCCGGGCGCAAGGGCCGCATGATGATGCGCGGGTCGGCTTGGGGCGCGGTGGCTTCGTGCGGCAGCAGGGTCGCGCCGTAGCCGGCGGCCACCAGGCTTTTGATGGCGTCGTTGTAATTGAGCTGGATGCGGGTGCGCGGGTTCAGGCCGGCGGCGGCGAACCATTCGCCGGTCTGGCGCGAGAGCCGCGTGGTGGCGTCGTTCAGGATCAGCGCACGGTCCGCCAGCCAGGCGGGGGTGACGCGGGCAGGCGCCTGCCAGCTTGCCGGCAGAAAGGCCATGACGGGATCGCGCCGCCAGGGCTTGATGACGAGGCCATCGATAGGCGGCTGCGGCAGCGCCACCAGCCCCACGTCCAGAGTGCCGTCGTTCAAGCGCTGCAAGGTTTCCTGAGAGGTCAGTACCGCCACCTGCACGTCGATACCGGGGTGATGGCGGCCCAGTGTTTCCAAGGCGCTGGGCAGCAGATGCGCAATGGCGCCGGTGGAGGCGCCCAGGCGCACGCGGCCGGACAAGCCCTGCACCTGGCGTTGCACATCGTCCAGCGCCTGATCGGCTTCGGCCAGCAGCCGGCGTGCGCGTTCCAGCAGCGTGTCGCCAATGGTGGTGGGCCGGACCTGGCCGCGCTTGCGCGTCAAAAGCGGCGCGCCGATGCGGGCTTCCAGATCGGCCACGTGCAGGCTGACGGTGGGCGGCGCCAGATGCAGCGCGCGGGCGGCCTCGGCGAATGAGCCCAGGTCGGCAATGGCGACCAGGGTGCGCAGGCGATCCAGGCTGATTTCACGCATGGGGTTGATGTTCAGTAAACATGAATTGAACGGTCATGATATTCGACTTTTCTTATCGAAGAGCCAGGCCGAAGATACGGCTTGAACTTAACCGCTGCTACCTCTGCGGCTTCAACCCCTAAACCCTCATCCCTGATCAACCCCTCCCTCGACGGACCAGCCATGACCCACCCCCTAGTCTTTATCGACGGCGACCAAGGCACCACCGGCCTGCAGATTCATGAACGCCTGAACGGCCGTACCGACCTGCGCCTGCTGACACTGCCCGAGGCCGAACGCAAGGATCCGCAACGCCGTGCCGACGCCATTAACACCTGCGACGTGGCCATCCTGTGCCTGCCGGATGAGCCGGCGCGCCAGGCGGCGGCGTCGGTGGTGAACCCGGCGGTGCGCATCATCGACGCCAGTTCAGCGCATCGCACCACGCCGGGCTGGGTCTATGGCTTTCCCGAAATGAGCGCGGGCCAGGCCGACCTGATCGCTCAGGCCAAGCGGGTCAGCAACCCCGGCTGCTACCCCACGGGCGCCATCGCCTTGCTGCGCCCCTTGATCCAGGCCGGGCTGGTGCCCGCCGACTATCCGATGGTCGTGCATGCGGTGTCGGGCTATTCGGGCGGCGGCCGCGCCAGCGTGGATGCCTACGAAGGGGCGGGCGGCCTCCAAGGCCCGGCGTTCCAGTTGTACGGCTTGGGCCTGGCGCACAAGCACACCCCCGAGATCGAAACGCATGCGGGGTTGACGCAGCGCCCGGTGTTCGTGCCGGCCTACGGCGCGTTTCGCCAGGGCATTGTGCTGACGATTCCGTTGCAGACGCGCTTGCTGCCGGCTGGCGTAAACAGCGAGCAGTTGCATGCTTGCCTGCACCAGCACTACGTGGACACCACGCATGTGCAGGTGGTGCCGCGCCAGGAAGCCGCCAGCCACACGCATCTGGATCCGCAGGTACTTAACGGTACCAACGACCTGCGCTTAGGCGTCTACGGCAACGAGCAACACGGCCAGGTATTGCTGACCGCGGTGTTCGACAACCTGGGCAAGGGCGCGTCCGGCGCGGCGGTGCAAAACCTGGACCTGATGCTGGCCGCGATGGCATGAGGTGATGGCATAAGGCAATGGCGCCTCGCTGGAAGCGGGGCGCCATTGCTGTTCAGGGCATCACGCGTTTATCGTCACCCCTGCATTGCCTTACCACTTCATTTCGCCCTTGGCGACCTTGGCGCTCAACTCCAGGGACGCGGCCGCGCCCGCTTGCGGGTACTGCGCCTTCATGGCGGCGATCAGCGCGGCGCTGTCGGCGGCCTTGGCGGTTTGTGCGTCAAAGGCGCGGATGTAGCCCTGCGTATAGCGGACTGATTCCAGGGTCAACGGTGCGCCCGGCGCATAGTGGCCTGGAATGACCGTCATCGGCTTCAGCGCTTCAATGCGCGCCAAGGTGGCCAGCCAATCCTTGTGCGATTGAGGGGTCTGCGTATCGGCCATCCACACATGCAGGTTGCCGAACACCACGACGCCACCCACCACGGCCTTCAACGACGGAATCCACACAACGCTGCGATCGGGTTGCGGGCCGTCCAGGCCGGTGATTTCCAGCGTCTGGCCTTCCAGCGTCAATTGGCTGCCTTTCAGCACCTGCGGAATCACGGCCCGGGACGGCGCATCCGCGCCCAGCTTGGGGCCCCAGAACGCCAGCTTGCCGTCCACCGTTTCCTTGATGTGCTGCACCGTGGGTTCGGTGGCGACGACGCGC
This sequence comes from Achromobacter spanius, assembly GCF_003994415.1. NCBI lineage: Bacteria > Pseudomonadati > Pseudomonadota > Betaproteobacteria > Burkholderiales > Alcaligenaceae > Achromobacter > Achromobacter spanius. The sequence goes on from NZ_CP034689.1 coordinate 3,073,709, forward strand.
GCATTCGGGAAGGCGGCCACCACGGTGTCCAGGCCGAAGTAGAAGTCGGGGTCGCCGTGGCTGATGTAGATGGTGGTCAGCGTCTTGCCGCTGTCGCGCACCATTTTCACCACTTTTTCGGCTTGCGATTTACCAAACTGCGCATCGATCAGGATGGCTTCGCGCTGGCCGCTGACCAGCACGGAAGACACTTGGAAGATGGCGTCGTTGCCGGGGTTGAAATGGGTCAGTTGCAGATCGGTGCCGGCGGCGTGGGCAACGTAGGCGGGGCTGATCAACAAGGTCAGCGCGGCGCTTTGCAGCAGGCGGCGAAAGGTGGGGAAGGAAGACATGGCGGCGGCTCGTGAGTGGAGGGGGAAGGACGCCAGTCTAGTAGCGGCATTCGCGCCGATCTATCCCTGTCTTTGCCAGAGTCTGTTGCGCATTTCGATCAAATCATGCCGGGTTCGGATCCGCCAGGGTTGCCTCGACCTGGCGCCGCAGCCACATCGTGCCGGGGTCGCTTTCAAAGCGCGCGTGCCAGTGCACGGTCACGCTTAGCGGCGGCAGGGCGATGGGCAGGGGGCGGATTGCAAAAGCGTTGTCGCGGTTGAACCAGATGGCCGCGCGGTAGGGCAGCGTGACCGTCAAGTCGGTACGGCGCACGATTTCAGCGGCAGCCGAAAAATGCGGCAGCGTCAGATACGGCTGGCGATGCAGGCCGGCTTCGCTCAGCACCTCGTTCAGCAAGCGGTGCGCGCTGGCGCGCGAGGCCACCAGAATGTGATCCAGCCGCTTGAACTGGCCGCGCGTCAGCCCGGCCGACAGCACCGGGTGGCCACCTCGGCCCATGCAGACATAGCGTTCGCTGAAGAGATCGGCGTGACAGGTATGGCGGCCCAGCCCCGCCAGGTTGCCGATGGCCAGGTCGACTTCGCCCTCTTTCAGCGCCTGCGGCAATTGTTCCAGCGCAATCTCCATCACTTCCACTTGCAGGCGCGGCGCCAGCGCATGCACGCGCTCCATCAGCGGCGGCAGGAACACCATTTCGCCGATGTCGGACATCGACAGGCGAAAGCGCCGGGTGCTGGTGGCCGGGGTGAATTGCTGGCGCAGGCTGACCGCTTCGGCAAAGCTGTTCATGCCGCGTTCGATGGGGTCGGCCAACGCAAACGCCACCGGCGTGGGCTGCATGCCGGTGGCGGTGCGCACGAAAAGCGGGTCGTCGAACTGTTCGCGCAGACGGGCCAGCGCGTAGCTGACGGCGGGCTGCGTCAGGTTCAGCCGCTGCGCGGCGCGGGTCACGCTGCGTTCATGCAGCACCGTCAGGAAAACCCGCATGAGATTCAAGTCGAAGTCCACGCATGCCTCTGATATCAGCCGTATTTATAAGATAAATAATAGCCATAAATTTGACACATAAATAGTTGATTCCTAGACTAATTTCACTAGAGCCGCTGACCGGCAGGTAGCGGCAGAACAACCGGGGAAAGCGTCGTCATGCATGCGTTGACATTACCGTCGTTGTTGGTGGAACAGGCCGCGCGCCAGGGCGAGCGCTTGTGGGTGCAGGCCCCGGGCGGCTCGCTGCGGTTCTGCGATGCGCCGGCCCACGCGGCAAGCTGGGCCGCGCGGTTGGCGTCGGCGGGCGTGGCGCGGGGCGATCGGGTAGGGCTCATGGCCGGCAACCGTCGGGAATTCCTGTCGATCGTGTTGGGCTGCGCTTGGCTGGGCGCCGTGGTGGTGCCCATCAACACCGCATCGCGCGGCCTGCAACTGCGGCACATGTTGGCCAATAGCGGCTGTGTGCTGCTGGTGGCCGATGCGGCGTCCTGTCCGGCGCTGGCGGGCTTGGCGTCCTTGGCCGACACCGCGCACGATGGCCCGCTGGCCTTGCGCGCGATCTGGTTGCTTGACGACATTGATGCTTCTCACGCGCTGCCCGCGCCCGCGACTCTGGTGCCGTCGGAGCCCCTGGCTGATGACGCCACCCGCGATACGCCGCCGTTGCCCGCCGCCGACATCCGGCCCGGCGACACGCTGGCCATTCTGTACACCTCGGGCACCTCGGGGCCGTCCAAAGGCGTGTGCTGCCCCCACGCGCAGTTCTATTGGTGGGGCAGGATCGCCGCGCGCAACCTGGAAATTTCAGATGCCGACGTGCTCTACACCAGCCTGCCGCTGTTCCATACCAACGCGTTGAACGCCTGCTTCCAGGCGCTGGTGACGGGGGCTTCCATCATTTGCGACGAGCGCTTTTCGGCAAGCCGCTACTTTGACCGCCTGCAAGCCACGAACGCCACCGTTACCTATCTGCTGGGCGCCATGGTGCCGATGCTGCTGGCGCAAGAGGCTCGGCCATCCGAACGCGGCCATCGCACCCGCATCGCCTTGGCCCCCGGGGTGCCGGAACGCTTTCACGGTGTGTTCGCCGAACGCACCGGCATCGCCTTGCTGGAAGGCTACGGCTCCACCGAAACCAATTTCGCCTTGGGCGGCACGCTTTCCGAGCAGCGGCCGGGCACGATGGGCCGCGTGGCGCCGGAGTTTGACGCCATCGTGGCCGACGAACACGATGCGCCGGTGCCTGATGGCGAGCCGGGCGAACTGCTGCTGCGCGCCACGCCGCCGTTTGCCATTGCCACGGGCTATTTCGGCATGGCCGACAAGACCGTCGAGGCCTGGCGCAACCTGTGGTTCCACACGGGCGACCGCGTGGTGCGCGACGCCGACGGCTATTTCCGATTCCTGGACCGCCTGAAAGACGCCATCCGCCGCCGAGGCGAGAACATCTCGTCCTATGAAGTGGAACAGGTGCTGCAAGCGCATCCGGCCGTGGCCACCGTGGCCGTTTACGCAGTGCGTTCCGAACTGGCCGAAGACGAAGTGATGGCCGCGTTGGTCTACAAGGCGGGGCACGCGCCCACGCCCGAAGCCCTGCTTGATTTCTGCCAGCCTCGCATGCCGTATTTCGCCGTGCCGCGCTATCTGCGCGTGCTGGACGATTTGCCGCGCACCGAAAACGGCAAGGTCCGCAAGTTCCGCTTGCGGGAAGAAGGTATCACCGGCGACACCTGGGACCGGGACGCCGCCGGCTATCGCGTGGCGCGCTGAGGCGCCGTTGACTCACTTAAAAAATCCAAGGGGCGGCAATGACGATGGCATACAAGGGGGCGGCATTGTCCGCCGAAGACGAAGCAAAAAGAAAGCGCACCCGGCGCGTGGTGACGGCCTCGGTCGCCGGCAACGCCATGGAGTGGTACGACTTTTTCATCTATGGCACGGCGGCCGCGCTGGTGTTTGGCGACCTGTTTTTTCCCAAGGGCACGGACCCGCTGCTGGGCACCATGGGCGCCTTCGCGGGGTTTGCGGTGGGCTTTCTGGCGCGGCCGCTGGGTGGTGTGATCTTCGGCCACATCGGCGACCGCTACGGCCGCAAGCTGGCGCTGGAATGGACGCTGGGCCTGATGGGCGCGGCCACTTTCCTGATCGGCCTGCTGCCCACTTATGAGCAGATCGGCTTCTGGGCGCCGGTGGCGATGGTGGTGCTGCGCGTCTTGCAGGGCGCGGCGGCGGGCGGCGAATGGGGCGGCGGCGTGCTGCTCATCAGCGAGGCGGTCGGCGGCAAGCGGCGCGGCTACTTCTCGTCGTTCAGCCAGTTGGGCGTGGCGGGCGGTTTTGTGCTGTCGTCCGGCGTCTTCATGCTGGCGCAGCAATTGCCGCAGGACGCCTTCATGAGCTGGGGCTGGCGCCTGCCGTTCCTGTTCAGCGTGCTGATCTTCGGCGTGGGCCTGTACATCCGCAAGCACATCCCGGAAAGCGAGGAATTCGTGCAGGCCAAGAAGACGGCCAAGCGCGGCATGCCGGCGGTGGAAGTGTTTCGCCGCTATCCGCGCCAGGTGCTGACGGCGATGGGCTTGCGCGTGGCCGAGAACGGCGGTTCGTACATTTTCCTGGCTTTTGCGCTGGCCTACGGCAAGTTCCTGGGCATCCCCAACGACGTGATGCTGGGCGGCGTGCTGGTGTCCATGTTCCTCGAGCTGGGCACGCTGGTGTGGTTTGGCCATCTGTCCGACCGCATCGGGCGGCGCGCGGTTTATCTGATTGGTTCGGTGGGCCTGGTGCTGGTGGCGTTCCCGTTCTTCTGGATGGTGCAGACGAAAGAGCCGCTCTGGATTTTCCTGGCCTTCTTCCTGGGCAACACGGTGTGCCATGCCGCCATGATCGGCACCCAGCCCGCGTATTTTGCCGAGCTGTTCCCGGCTGAAGTCCGCTACACGGGTCTGGCGCTGGGCCACGAACTGGCGTCGGTGTTCGCGGGCGGCCTGTCGCCCTTGATTGCGATGGCGCTGCTGCGCAAGTATGAATCGGCCACGCCGGTGGCCTGGTTTCTGGTGGGCATGGCGGCCATTACGGTGGTGACCTTGTTGCTGACCCGCAATCCGCCCAGGCAGGACACGGAATGAACCCGGCCCTGTCTGCTGGCCACGGCCCCGGCCCCGGCCCCGGCATCGTCGCGGTAGGCGAAACTCCCGCGTTGCGCCATCCCGAGCCCACCTGCAGCACGGCGGGCTTGATTGCGCAGGCCATCGGGCAGGCGCTGCGTCAGGCGGGTATTGCACCCGCGCAGGTAGACGGGCTGGGCGTGGCCTCGTTCACGCTGCGCCCCGACCGCGCCATCGACCTGGCCTGGCGGCTGGGCTTGCGGCTGAACTGGTGCATGCAGGACGAGCTGGGCGGCGCCAGCGCCATCAACATGTTGCGCCAAGCCTGGCTGGCGCTGGAAGCGGGGCAGGCGCAAACCATTGTGCTGGTGTCGGGCGACCATTTCACGGGCGCGGATTTTGCCGGGCTGGTGCGCGGCTACAACCGCAGCGCGCAGGAATATCTAAGCCCGCTGGGTAGCGATGGGCCCAACCCGCTGTTTGCCATGCTGACCCAGCGGCAGATGGCGCAAACGGGGCTGCGCCGTGAAGATTACGGCGCCCTGTGCGTTACGCAGCGCGGCTGGGCGGCCGACAACCCCAACGCGGCCTATCGCCAGCCGCTGACCTTGGCCCAATACCTGCAAGCGCCGATGGTGGCGCCGCCGCTGGGCCGGCTGGACTGCGTGCCGGTCGTCAGCGGGGCCAGCGCGCTGGTGCTGCAAGCGCGGCCCACGGGCGTGCATGTGCGGCTGTTGGCCAGCGGCGCGCGCTACAACCACGACCAGCAGGAAGGCGACGGCTTGCAGACCGGCATTGCTGAATTCGCGCCCGGCCTGTGGCGTCAGGCGGCGGTGGGGCCGGAAGACATGGATGTGGTCAGCGTGTACGACGACTATCCGGCGATGGCGCTGGCGCAATTGCACGACCTGGGCTTTGCCGGCACGGACGACCTGCCGGGCTTCATCGCCCGCCGCATCGCCACGCGCGCGCTGCCCGTGAATACGGCGGGCGGCCAATTGTCGGCGGGCCAGGCGGGGACGGCGGGCGGCATGCACGGGCTGGTTGAGGTGGCGCGGCAACTGTTGGGCCAGGCGGATGGGCGGCAGTTGCCAGGCCCTCGGCACGGCGTCGTCACGGGATACGGCATGGTGCAACTGCGCTACGGCATGTGCGCCAACGCGGCCGTGCTGCGCCGGGAGGAATCATGAATCTGCATGTAGATGAACACCTCGGGGACCAATGCCGCGTGGATGAATGCCGCGCCTGTGGCCATCGCGTCTATCCCGCCCGGCTATGGTGCCCGGCTTGCGGACACGATAAGGCGCGGCCGGTTGCCGTGGACGAAGGCGAACTGCTGGCCTGGACGGTGATGCCGGACAAGGGCAGGGCGGCGCAGCCGGATTCCGGATCTGACTCACCAAATCCCCCCCGTCCCCTGGCCTCGCTGACTCGGGGCCGGTCATCATCGCGACGGTACGCGCAGTGCCCGTGGGGCCGGTGCTGGTGGCGCGGCTGCAAGCGTCGCCTTCGCATATCGGCCAGCGCTTGCGTCTGTTCCAGCGCCAGATGTCGGGGCGCGCGCTGCCGTGGGCGGAGCCGCTGCCGGACCAGACCCGTCAAGCCGACCCTGAAGCCTGCGCTTTGAAGCCGAACCTTAAATCCTGACCTTCGACGCCGAACCCGGCACCGGCCAGCCGCTTCACTTCCCCGCGCGGATCGATTCCAGCCTTTGCGCCAATGACGCGGTGGACAGTTCGCCCACGCGCAAATCCACCAAGCGGCCCTGGGCATCCAGGAACAGCGTGGCGGGCAGGCCGCGATTGCTGAATTTGCGCGACGCCTCGCCCGCCGGGTCGATCAGTACGTTCCGCAAGCCGGGCGCGTGTTCGTCCAGGAATTTCGTCACGTCGCGCGGGGCTTCCGCCTGGTTCAGGAAAACAAAGTTGACGTCCGGATTGGCAGCCTGCGCGGCGGCAAACGCCGGCATTTCGCGGCGGCACGGCGGGCACCAGCTAGCCCACAGGTTGATGACGGTGGGCTTGCCCTGAAAGGCGGATAGCGCGGAGGGGGCGCCGTCCAAGTTCTGTACCGCCAAGGCAGCCAGTTCAGGCTGCGGCTGCGGCGAGGCCGCCAGCCAGCGCCCGCCGCCCAGCCATGCCACGCTGGCCAGCGCCAAGGCGCCCAGCAAGGCCACACGCGGCGCGCGGCGCCGGATCACGGCGGCAATCGCATAGACCCAGGCAGCGGCGAGCCCGGCCAGGCCAATCCATCCGCCGTCGCGCAGGTCCAGCATCTTGATCGGGTCGGGCAGATAGTGGTCGCGGTACTGCCAGACGAAGGCGACGCGCGCGGCCAGCAAACCTATGACCAGCGTCCGCCACAACACCGTGCTCAGGCGGGCCGCGTCCTCGCGCTGACGATTGAACAGGTGCGCCGCCAGCAGGCCGACCAGGGCGGCAGCGATCAAAATCGCCAATTCAGTCGGAAATACCAGCGGGCCGATACGGATGGCGGGGCTCATTTCCCGCCCTCGGTCGTCGCCGTGCGCGCCTGCATCAGCTTGGTAAGGGGCCCCGCGTGGTCCTTGATGTTGAATTCCATGTTTGCTTCCCGGATGAAGCCGGCAAGCCTAGCATGGCGCGCAGGCGGTGCCGGGCCGCTTTCCGGCACGGTCTTGCAGTAACGCTAAAATGGCGGCTCGCGGCTGGCCATCCAGCCCTTTTTGCATTGTTTTCCTGCATTCCTATTCTTGCGCCTCGCGCTCCCCTGATCATGAAAAAACTGACTGCTGTTTTCCTCGTGTCCGCGACCACGTTGCTGACCGCCTGCGGCCCCAGCGACGACGCCAAGCCGACCGCCGGCGCGCCGGCCGCCGCCAGGAAGGTGGTGGTGGGCCTGGATGACAACTTCCCCCCCATGGGTTTCCGCGACGCCAGCAACCAGATCGTCGGTTTCGACATCGACATGGCCAAGGAAGCCAGCAAGCGCCTGGGCATGGAAGTGGAATTCAAGCCCATCGACTGGAGCGCCAAGGAAGCTGAACTCAACGGCAAGCGCGTCGACGTCCTCTGGAACGGCCTGACCATCACCGAAGAGCGCAAGAAGAACATCAGCTTCACCGCGCCCTACATGGCCAACCACCAGATCATCATCGTGGGCACCGCCTCGCCCGTGAAGGTCAAGAACGACCTGGCCGGCAAGACCATCGGCGCCCAGGACGGCAGCAGCGCCACCGACGCCATCGCCCGTGACCCCGTGGCCGCCCAGATCAAGGAAGTGAAGAAGTTCGGCGACAACGTCACCGCGCTGATGGACCTGGCCGCCGGCCGCCTGGACGCGATCGTGGTGGACGAAGTGGTGGGCCGCTACCTGATCAGCAAGCGCGCGGGCGAATACCGCGTGCTGGAAGAGAACTTCGGCACCGAAGACTACGGCGTGGGCGTGCGCAAGGACGACACCGAATTGCTGGGTCAGCTGGACAAGACGCTGAATTCCATGAAGCAGGACGGCACCGCCGGGCGCATCGCCACCCAGTGGTTCGGCGCCAACATCATCAAGTAAGCGGCGCGCGAACTCTTTTCAATGGACTACGTACTCTCTCTGTTGGGGCCGATGGCGGAAGGCGCGAAAGTGACCTTGACGCTGTTCTTCATTACCTTGGCCCTGGCAGTGCCCCTGGGCCTGGTGCTGGCGCTGGCGCGCATTTCCAAGTGGCCGCTGCTCAGCAACCTGGTCAACGGCTATATCTGGCTGATGCGCGGCACGCCGCTCATGCTGCAGATGCTGTTCATCTACTTCGCGCTGCCGTTCGTGCCGGTGGTGGGCGTGCGGCTGCCGGACTTTCCGGCGGCCGTGGTGGCCTTCGCGCTGAACTACGCGGCGTATTTTGCCGAGATCTTCCGCGCGGGCATCCAGTCGGTGGACCGTGGCCAGTACGAAGGCAGCAAGGTGCTGGGCATGACCTATCTGCAAACACTGCGCCGCATCGTGCTGCCGCAGATGGTGCAGCGGGTGCTGCCGCCGATGAGCAACGAAACCATCACGCTGGTCAAGGACACCTCGCTGATCTACGTGCTGGCCTTGAACGACATCCTGCGTACCGCGCGCGGCATCGTGCAGCGTGATTTCACCACTACGCCGTTCCTGGTGGCCGCGGCCTTTTATCTGCTCATGACGCTTGTCCTGACGTGGTTCTTCCAGCACATGGAAAAGCGCTATGCCAAATATGACCAATAATCCGCCGGCAGCCGCCGCCGCGCCGACGGGCCGGCCCGTCATGATCCAGGCCAGCGCCATCAGCAAGTCGTTCGGCGCGAACCGCGTGCTGGACAAGGTGTCGCTAACGCTCGAACAGGGCGAAGTGGTGGCGGTGATTGGCCCGTCCGGCTCGGGCAAGAGCACGTTCCTGCGTTGCCTGAACCACCTTGAAACCATCGATGAAGGCAGTATCGAAGTCGAAGGTGAAATGATGGCGCGCGCCGGTGACGACGGCCGCAGCCACTACGCCAGCGATGGCGACGTGCGCCGCATTTGCCGCAAGATGGGCATGGTGTTTCAGTCGTTCAACCTGTTCCCGCACATGACGGTGCTGCAAAACATCATCGAAGCGCCGATCACCGTCAAGGCCATGTCCAAGGCGCAGATCATCCCCAAGGCGGAAGAACTGCTGCGCAAGGTTGGCCTGCTGAACAAGCGCGACAACTATCCCACGCGCCTGTCGGGGGGGCAGAAACAGCGCGTGGCGATTGCGCGCGCGCTGGCGATGGAGCCCGACATCATGCTGTTCGACGAGCCCACGTCCGCGCTGGACCCGGAATTAACGGGTGAGGTGCTGCGCACCATGAAGCAGTTGGCCGACGAACGCATGACCATGCTGGTCGTCACGCACGAAATGGGCTTCGCGCGCGAAGTGGCGCATCGTGTCATCTTCATGGACGAAGGCCGCATCGTCGAAGAAGCGCCGTCGGCGGAATTCTTCCGCGCCCCGCAGCAGGCGCGCACCCGGGAATTCCTGGCGCACATGCTTTAAGGCCGCTACGGCAATTCGGCAAAAGAGGGACAGGCCGGCGCGTAATTTCATGAGAAATTGACGCGCCGGTTTCCATAATGGCGGGCACAACGTTGTTCCTATTCCTCTCCGCCTGACATTCCATGCCCCTTCGGTTTCCCTTTTTTCCGCGCCGCGCATTCCCCGGCTGGCTGGTTCTGCTCGCCTTGGCCGGTTGGCTGGCAGCCCTGGCCTGGGCGCGCTGGCTGACTTTGCCCGACGAAGGCCGCTACGCGGGCGTCGCCTGGGAAATGCTGCGCAGCCATTCGCCCATGGTGCCGCTGCTGGATGGCATGCCGTACTTCCACAAGCCGCCGCTGTATTACTGGCTGGCGCAGATAAGCTACGCGCTCTTTGGCGTGCATGAATTCAGCGCGCGCCTGCCGTCGCTGCTGGGCGCGTGGAGCGCGGGGGCGGGGCTGTATGCGTTCGTGTCGCGCTACCGCAATGTGGCGCAGGCGCGCTGGTCGGTTGCGGTGCTGGGTTTGATGCCCCTGTTCTTCGGCGCCGCGCAGTTCGCCAATATGGATATGTTGGTGGCCAGCATGATCACGCTGTGCATCCTGGCGGCCGCCGACACCGCCTTGCGCCGCGAAGAAGGTCGACCATTTCGCGCCATGTCGATCGCAACCGGTGTGCTGGCCGCGCTGGCCGTGTTGGCCAAGGGCTTGATTGGCCTGGCCTTGCCCGGCGCCATTGTGCTGGCCTGGCTGCTGCTGCGGCGCGACTGGCGCGGCATGCGGGCCTTGCTGTGGGCGCCGGCCTTGCTGGCGTTCGTCTTGGTTGCCGTGCCTTGGTTTGCGCTGATGCAGATGAAGTTTCCCGGCTTCTACCATTACTTCTTCGTCTACCAGCACTTCGAACGCTTCGCGCAAAGCGGCTTCAACAACGCGCAACCGTTCTGGTTCTATGTGCCTATCGTGCTGGGTCTGGCCTTGCCATGGTCAATCTGGGGCGTGGCGATTTTTACCCGCGCGTTCTGGCGTGAAGCCGATCCGCAGGGGGTGCGCCGGCTGATGGCGATCTGGATCGCGGTGGTGATGGTGTTCTTTTCCATCCCGCAATCGAAGCTGATCGGCTATGTGCTGCCGGTGTTTCCGCCGTTGGCTTTCCTGATCAGTGAGCGTCTCGCGCCCGCCTGGGCGGCGGGCAAGCGGCGGGGCGCAAGCATTGCAGTCGTGGCGGCGGCCATCATCTGCCTTGGAGCCATCGTCGCGGCGGCGTTCAACCCGCGCGGTAGCGCCGGCCCGACCATGAAGGACTTGCGTGGCGAAATGCGGCCGCAAGACACGCAGGTTGCGCTGCACGCCTTGCCATTCGATCTGGGTTTCTACACGCAGGCGTCCGCGCCCGCGTGGATCGTCGACAACTGGAACGACCCCGAGGTTCGCACGCGCGACAACTGGCGCAAGGAACTGTACGACGCCGCCCAGTTCGACCCTGCTGCCGGCAAGCGGGTCTTGATTCAAAACGAAGATTTGACCGCGCGGCTTTGCGCGGCGGCCGACGGTACGCGCTTCTGGATCTGGGGCCGCGACGATGACGCCGTGCGCTATCCCGCGATCACTGGCGTGGCGCCGCGCTTGCCGGGCGCCACGCGCGCGGTATGGCGGCTGGATGTCGATGCCGCTTTCCGTCTACGGATGTGCGGCGGCACGCGGTAAACGGACTTGCCCGTCTATCCGTAATAAAAAAGCCGGCAGCCCTTGAAAGGTTGCCGGCTTTTTGTGCTGGCGGCAAGTGCCGCCAAGCATTGACGCTTAGCCGATCGAGGCCAGCACCTGGTTCAGCGTGGCGCTGGGGCGCATGGCCTGGCTGGCCAGGGCTTCGTTCGGCTGGTAGTAGCCGCCGATATCCACCGGCTTGCCTTGCGCGGCCTTCAGTTCCTCGACGATCTTGGCTTCGTTTTCAGCAAACGCACCCGCCGCGCCGGCGAACTGCGCGGCCAGCGCGCGGTCGTCGGTTTGCGCGGCCACGGCCTGGGCCCAGTACATGGCCAGGTAGAAGTGGCTGCCACGGTTGTCCAGGCCACCGACCTTGCGGTCCGGCGACTTGTTTTCGTCCAGGAACTTGGCGGTTGCCTGATCCAGCGTCTTGGCCAGGATCTGGGCGGTCGGGTTCTTGTACGCGCGGCCCAGGTGGTCCAGGGATTCGGCCAACGCCATGAATTCGCCCAGCGAATCCCAGCGCAGGAAGCCTTCTTCCAGGAACTGCTGCACATGCTTGGGGGCCGAGCCGCCCGCGCCCGTTTCGAACAGGCCGCCACCGGCAACCAGCGGAACGATCGACAGCATCTTGGCGCTGGTGCCCAGTTCCATGATGGGGAACAGGTCGGTCAGGTAGTCGCGCAGCACGTTGCCGGTGACCGAGATGGTGTCCAGGCCTTCGCGGATGCGCTTGACCGAGAACTTGGTCGCTTCAACCGGGTCCATGATGCGCAGGTCCAGGCCGCTGGTGTCGTGGTCGTTCAGGTACTGCTTGACCTTGGCGATGATCTGGGCGTCGTGGGCACGCTTTTCGTCCAGCCAGAAGACGGCGGGCGTCTTGCTGGCGCGGGCGCGGTTAACAGCCAGCTTGACCCAATCCTGGATGGCGGCGTCCTTGGTCTGGCACATGCGCCAGAGGTCGCCCGCTTCCACGGCTTGTTCCAGCAGGACCTTGCCCGACGCGTCGGTGACGCGCACGGTGCCCGATGCCGGGACCACAAAGGTCTTGTTGTGCGAACCGTATTCTTCGGCGGCTTGCGCCATCAGGCCGACGTTGGGCACGCTGCCCATCGTGACCGGATTGAAGGCGCCATTCTTCTTGCAGTCGTCGATGACGGCCTGGTAGACGCCCGCGTAGCTGCGGTCGGGAATGACGGCCTTGGTGTCTTGCAGTTGGCCTTCGGCGTTCCACATCTTGCCCGAGTCGCGGATCATGGCGGGCATGGACGCATCGACGATGACGTCGCTGGGCACGTGCAGGTTGGTGATGCCCTTATCGGAATTCACCATCGCCAGTTGCGGCAGGGTCTTGTAGGCGGCGTCGATGTCGGCCGTGATGGCGGCTTGCTGGTCGGCCGGCAACGATTGGATCTTGGCGTAGAGATCGCCAATGCCGTTGTTGGGGTCGAAACCGGCTTGCTTGAGCACGGCGGCATGCTTGGCCAGCACGTCCTTGTAGAACACGGACACGACGTGGCCGAAGATGACCGGGTCGGACACCTTCATCATCGTGGCCTTCAGGTGCACCGAGAACAGCACGCCGGTGGTCTTGGCGTCGTCGATCTGGGCTTGCAGGAAGGACTTCAGCTTGGCGGTCGACAGCACGGCGGCGTCGATGATCTCGCCGGCCTTGACCGGGGTCTTTTCTTTCAGGACCGTCTTCGTGCCGTCAGCGGCGGTCAGTTCGATCTTGACGTCGCCGGCCTCGGCGATCAGCGCCGACTTTTCCGTGCCGTAGAAATCGCCTTCGGACATGTGGGCCACGTGCGACTTCGAATCCGCCGACCAAGCGCCCATCTTGTGCGGGTGCTTGCGGGCGTAGTTCTTCACCGACAGCGGCGCGCGGCGGTCGGAGTTGCCTTCGCGCAGAACCGGGTTCACGGCGCTGCCCTTGACCTTGTCGTAGCGGGACTTGACGTCGCGCTCAGTGTCGTTGGCGGGGGCGTCCGGGTAGTCGGGCAGCTTGTAGCCTTGATCTTGCAGTTCCTTGATGGCCGCCTTCAGTTGGGGCATCGAGGCGCTGATGTTCGGCAGCTTGATGATGTTGGCTTCGGGCTTGACCGCCAGCGCGCCCAGTTCAGCCAGGGCGTCGGACAGCTTCTGGCCGTCTTCCAGATAGTCGGGGAAGAGGGCGATGATGCGGCCGGCCAGGGAGATGTCGCGCGTCTCGACCGTGATGCCCGCGGGCTTGGCGAATGCCTGGACGATGGGCAGCAACGAACGGGTTGCAAGCGCCGGCGCTTCATCGGTGAGGGTATAGATAATCTTCGGAGTAAGAGACATGATCCTTGAATCTGTTCGGCGCATAGCGCTTTCGGCGCAAACCCGAACATGCTAAGCGGCGTACGCCGGTAGATGTTGTCGAGAGTGGGTTCGTATGGGCAGATGCGGGGCAGGCTCCGGATCTACTCAACTTGGCAGCGCCCGTCCTTTATTTGATGCCCGGTCGCCCGGTCATCCTGGAAGGTACGGCTGCCACGAAGGCGGTATTGTAATACCGCGACACGCTTGACGCGCAGGGAAATCACCGATAAAGCCTGCGTTATGGACTCGATATCGCAGCAATACGGCTTCGATATGGGTTTCAGAAACCGAATTGGCCAACAATTCCGCAGCCCGGCGGCCGCGCGATTTGACAAATTTCCACGACGCGCGCAAGCTTCCCGCCATGAATTTCGTCGCCGTCCGCATTGCGCTGATTATTACCATCATTCCGAAAATGGTGGGTTAGCGCGCGACCGCAACAGTCACAGCCACCCGCCCCACGAGGCGGGTTTTTTGTGGCCGCCTCTGCCGGGCAAGCCTTCCCAACGCAGAGAAACCCCCCATGCAAACCGCTACGACAGACACCGCATTCCAGCACGGCAACGCCTCGCCCATGGCGTACCTGCGTCAGATCCTTAGCGCCCGGATCTACGACATTGCCCGTGAAACCGAACTGGATCTGGCTCGCGGCTTGTCGGCGCGGTTGAACAACACCGTCTACCTGAAGCGCGAAGACAACCAGCCCGTGTTCTCCTTCAAGGTGCGCGGCGCCTACAACAAGATGCGCAATACGCCGCAGGCCGCGCTGGACCGGGGCGTGATCACCGCGTCGGCCGGCAACCACGCCCAAGGCGTGGCCATTTCCGCCGCCCGCCTGGGCGTGCGCGCCATCATCGTGGTGCCGCAGACCGCGCCGCAGGTGAAGGTGGATGCGGTGCGCGCCCATGGCGGCCCGACCGTCACCGTGGTGCAGGCGGGCGATTCCTATAGCGATGCCTATGCGCACGCGCAGACGCTGGCGCAGCAGCAGGACCTGACCTTCGTGCCCGCGTTTGACGACCCCTACGTCATCGCGGGCCAGGGCACCGTGGGCATGGAGATCCTGCGCCAGCATGCCGGGCCGCTGCATGCGGTGTTCGTGCCGATAGGCGGCGGCAGCCTGGCGGCCGGCGTGTCGGCCTATGTGAAAGCGGTGGACCCGTCGGTCAAGGTGATTGGTGTGCAGACCGTGGATTCTTGCGCGATGGCGCAGTCGATCAAGGCCGGCCAACGAGTCAGCCTGGCCGAAGTGGGGCTGTTTTCGGACGGCACGGCGGTCAAGCTGGTGGGCGAGGAAACCTTCCGCCTGTGCCGCGAATACCTGGACGAGATCATCCTGGTGGACACCGATGCGGTGTGCGCGGCCATCAAGGACGTGTTCCTGGATACACGTAGCGTGCTGGAACCCGCCGGCGCGCTGGCGGTGGCGGGTCTTAAACAGTACGTCGAACGCGAAAACGCGCAAGGCCTGTCGATGGTGGCCATCACGTCAGGCGCCAACATGAATTTCGACCGCCTGCGTTTCGTGGCCGACCGCGCCGAAGTGGGCGAGGCGCGCGAAGCGGTGTTCGCCGTGACCGTGCCCGAGGAACGCGGCAGCTTTCGCCGTTTCTGCCGCGTGATCGGTCAGCGCAGCGTGACGGAATTCAACTACCGCATTGCGGATGCGCACACCGCGCACATCTTCGTCAGCATGCAGATTGCGCGGCGCGGCGATGCCGGCGAGATCATGGCGGCGCTGCAAGAGCAGGGCTTTTCGGTCAGCGACCTGACGCATAACGAAGTGTCCAAGCAGCACATCCGCTACATGGTGGGCGGGCGCTCGCCATTGGCGGGCGGCGAACGGCTGTTCCGCTTTGAGTTTCCGGAACGTCCCGGCGCGCTGATGAAGTTCTTGTCGGAGATGGCGCCCAACTGGAATATCAGCCTGTTCCACTACCGCAACCAGGGCGCGGACTTCAGTTCGGCGCTGGTGGGCATTCAGGCGCCCTTGGCGGATAGCGCGGCCTTGGATGCGTTCCTGCTGCAACTGGGCTACGCGCATTTTGAGGAAACCGACAACGAGGCGTATCGGCAGTTTTTGATTTGAGCAGACAGCGGGCTCAGCCTCGCTTGCAGTTAGCCTTGGTAGGCAGTGCCACGCCGGGCTTGAGCTGCAAGGTGGCGCGGCCCGGGCCCTGCGTCAGTTGCAGTGTGGCGCCGCGCCAGGCGGGCACGTCATCAAAGAGCACATCGCGCTTGGCCGACGACGGATACAGCGGGTCGGGACGGTTGAATTCAATGGTGGGCAAGGTCAGGCACGTGTCCTTGATATCCAGGCGCGCCAGTTCGCGGCCGTCGCTTAAACGCACCGCGCGAAACGCCAGCGGCGTGTCCACGAATTTGACGACTTCCGGCACGATCCGCAGGTCGCCCTGCGCATCCTTGACGCGTGTGGCGGGCTGCACCACCACAACATCGCGGCCAGGCGGAATGGCCAGGTAGGCCACGTCGCCGTCCACATCCAGCAGCTTGCCCGCGCCCAGGTTCAGCGCCTTGAGCGGCGCGTGGCGGATCGTGACCGTTTCGGACCAAGCCGTTTCCACGCGAGTCCACCCTGGCATTCGCGCGTCTTCAAAGCGGGTGGCGGCCGGGCGGCTGCGTTCGCGCTGGTCGGCGAGCGCAACGCGCTTTACACGCAGCGCGCCGTCTACCACCTGCAAGTGCGCCAGGACGGTGTCGGCGCTGCCGCTGGTGAAGTAGGCCAGCACCGCGTCGGTCTCCAGCACCTTGGCATTGCCCGCGCAAAAGAAAGCATTGGCGTCCGGGTGCTTGCCGTCGGGATACAGCAGCCGACCGACGTCCCGGCCGCAAAGCTTGTTGCCCTGAAAGGTGATGGTGGTAGTGCGCGTGTTCTGACGCTGGCCGGTGTTCCAGTCGCCGCGGCTTGATGTTGCGACATCCACCATCAGGCCGTTGCTGTCGTAGAGCACGTCGGCGTTCGCCGGGGCGCTGGCGGGGCCCAAAAGCAGCAGCCCGAACAGCAGGCCGAAAAACTGGCTTGCACGTAACGTCGGGATGCGACTTCGGGTCATCGGCGGGTTTCCTGGGATGGATGCAAGGGTGAATATATACCGCCTGCAATGGGCCGGGGGCGGCCTGGCCCTGGCGCGACTGATGAAAATTCAGCTTGATATAAGAATGTTATTACATTACATTTACGACCCGTTTTCATCTCTTTCCATGCCGCGCCAACCGGACGCGGCGGCCGTTTCATGCATCCCACGCCTATCACCGTTTCCCCCCATGCCAGCGCCACGCGCCTGCGTTCCATCGACGCCTTGCGCGGCCTGGTCATCGTCATCATGTTGCTTGACCATGTGCGCGAAACCTTCTTTCTGCACCATCAAGTCACCGACCCGATGGACGTGGCGGCCACCGACCCGTTCTTGTTTTTCTCGCGCCTGCTGGCGCACCTATGCGCGCCGGTGTTCGTCTTGCTGACGGGCGTGTCCGCCTGGCTATACGGCGCCAAAGCCGGCAGCCAGGGCGCCACGGCCGCTTTCCTGGCCAAGCGTGGCCTGTTCCTGGTGCTGCTGGAAGTGCTGGTGGTGAACTTCGCCTGGACGTTCCAGTTCCCGCCGTCCGTCGTCTATCTGCAAGTGATCTGGGTGATCGGCCTGAGCATGTTGGCCCTGGCCGCGCTGCTGTGGCTACCGCGCGCGGCCTTGGTGGCGGTGGGCGTGGTGCTGGTGGCGGGTCACAACGCGCTGGACGGCGTGCACTTCGCGGTGGGCGAGTTCATGCATGTGCCGTGGGCCGTGCTGCATGACCGGGGTTGGATCAACGTGGGCGAGGCCTTGCGTCTGCGCACCTCGTACCCCTTGCTGCCCTGGATCGGCGTGATTGCGCTGGGCTACGCGGTGGGGCCGTGGTTCCAGGCCAAGGTGCCGGCGGCGGCCAGGCAGCGCGGGCTGTGGATGGCGGGTATCGCGGCCCTGATCGGTTTCGTGGTGCTGCGGGCCGTCAACGGCTATGGCCAAGCCCAGCAATGGGCCGTGCAGCACGACCTGCTGCACACCGTGATGAGCTTCGTGAACATCACCAAGTACCCGCCGTCGCTGATGTTCCTGCTGCTGACGCTGGGCTTGGGCCTGTGCCTGCTGGTGCTGATTGAACGCGCGCAGTCGGCCACATGGGTGGGCGTGCTGTGCGTGTTTGGCGCGGCGCCGATGTTCTTCTACCTGCTGCATTTGTACGTGCTGAAGGCCTTGTATCTGGCGGGCGAGGCAATCTGGGGCTTGAACCAGGGCAAGTTCTTCGGCGTGGACAGCATGGTCAGCGTGTGGCTGATTTCGGTGCTGCTGGCCGTGGCGCTGTATTGGCCGGTGCGTGGGTTTGGCCGCCTGAAGGCGGCGCGGCGCGATATCGCCTGGCTCAAATACCTGTGAGGGCCGCGATGCGTTTACGTGATGTGGTCGTGGGCGCGGCCACCTTGTTGGCGCCCTGCGTGGCCGACGCGCAACAAAACCCCGTGACCTTGTACGGCGTGGTCGACCTGAGCCTGGCGGGCTTTTCGACCCAGGATCGGGGCACGGCTTTGAACATGCAATCCGGCGTGCAATCGGGCTCGCGCTGGGGGGTGCGCGGCAGCGAGCCCCTGGGCAACGGTCTGCGCGCCAATTTTCAACTGGAAAGCGGGGTGCTTGCCAACAACGGCAGGTCGGCGCAGGGAGGCCGTTTGTTCGGGCGCGCGGCCTGGGTGGGGGTGTCGGGCAGTTGGGGCGATCTTCGGCTGGGCCGCCAGACTTCGGTGTCGTCGGCAACGCTGGCGGACTATGACGCCTTTCTGGCGTCCTACCTGATCACGGGCGCGCAGACGGCGCTGCTGCCCTACAACGCCAACCGAGCCGACAATACCGTGGCGTTGTGGACTCCGTCAGTGGGCGGCTGGCGCGCGGGCGCGGACATCAGCCTGGACTACGACGGCGGCGGCGGTTTCAAGACCACATCCACCAACAAGCTCTACAGCGCGGCGCTGGTCTATGAACAGCCCGGCTACGCGGTCACGGCCACGGTGGAAGGCGCGCGCTGGGCGGACGGCACGGTGCAGTCCGCCGCCATGGCGCAGGCCGGCGGCGCGCGCCAACCCATCGCCTACACGCTGGCGGGCCGCGCCACGCTGGGCGCCTTCACGCTGTATGCGGCCGGGTCCATCATGCGCAATGGCTCCACGATACCCGCGGTGCAATCGCCTGGGCAGCGCGTGTACTTTCCCGGCAGCACCGTGCATGGCGTGATGGCCGGCGCCTCGTGGCGCACGGGCGCCAGCACCGTCATGGCATCGTGGCAAGGCAGCCTGCCGGGCGGTGGCGCTCTGGCCCGCGATGGCGCCACGCACACGCAGCAGATCTATTCGCTGGGGTATGTGCATGACCTGTCCAAGCGCACCAACCTGTACGCCGTGCTTGGCTACATGCGGGGCGCGTGGTCAGACCCGTCGTGGCATGAAACGCAGTACGCGGTGGGCATGCGGCATCGGTTTTAAGGCTGGGCTAGGCCGACAGCCAATTGCCATCGCCCTCGATCAGCGTGCCGCCATGGCTGGTTGAATCGCCCTGGCGCGCCACCGCCTGTCCTTCAATTTTGGCTACCGCCGAACCACTGACGATGACCGCCCCGCAACTGATGCGATCGCCCACCCGGGCAATGGCGCGGCCGTTGATGGCTGCGGTGGATGCGCCGCTGACGATGGTGCCGGGGCCATGGATGGGGCAGGCATGCGCGTGGCCGACGAGGGCGATGGGAATCATGGGGTCTCCTTGGGATAAGGGCAGATTGGGCAATGGAGCCGAGATGCGGTGGTGCATCGGCGGCGGTGAAACCAATAGATGAAACGAATAGAGGGAAGTCAGGGTTTCTTTTGCTCGCGCCATCGCAGTCTTGTGTTGAAGCGCTTTGGTCGCGCGGGAGGCGAACCCGGCTGCACCACCCATCGATGCGCGTTTTCCAGCAGCGCGGCACGAACGTCCGGCGGGTAATCGTCGATGGTGCTCAGCGGCGGGGTCGGCTTGCCGGGCAAGCCGGCTTCCCGAATGATCTTTGGCCAACGCGGGCGCCAGCACAACAGCAGTGACAACCAATGCGCCAGCCCGATAATCACCAAGGCGGGGGATATCAACAGCATCCCAAGCCACGTCAAGGGGCCGCTGTGACGCAGGTACGGGCCTAGCGCCTCGAACTGTGCCGCAAATGCCGGCCAAGGCAGGGGCAGGTGCGAACTGAGGCGCGGTGGGGTTACCGCATCCAGACCGCCTTCATCCATGTAGCGGCGGATGTATTCCCATTCGGCTTTCATTTCGAATTCGCTGACGCTTTTCTTGCCGACGAAAGCCATGTTGGGAAACGGAAGCGGAGAGTAGGGCGGGTACCAGCCAACGACGAGGTTCACGCCGGGGACGGTATCGTGATGGATGTCGTCCCAAGGCAACACGGCGATGCCGCCGCAACTGGGGGGGCGGTGCAGGTACACCTGGCGGGTGATGCGGTTGAAGCGGATGAGCAGGTGGCGGGACGTGAAGGATTCCAGGCGGGTGAAGCGGAAGAGGTATTTGAAGTAGATGTAGGGAGCGCCTAGGCTACCTATCAATAAGCCGATCATTAATATCGTGTCGGCATAGCCCCAGGGCTGCTCTTCATACAGCGAAAAGGACAACCACATGAGGTCGATGCCCGCGATCGTCGGCAGAGAGAAGAAGGCGGATATTAGGGTGATAAATCCGCGCCTTTCTTCCATTGCGCCGCAACGCATTTCGAGGATGGTGTTGTCGCAGGCGTAGACCGGGCCCCTGGATTCGGCGTGGTCGGATCGCGCGGCGCGCAATCGCGCATATTCCGCGACGAGTAGATCCTCATAGACCGGCTCCAAAGGCTTGCTGGCAAAATCTTTCGGATTCTCGTCCGCCTGTTCCTGCAGCCAGGCATCGGATTTGATGACGGAAAGCCAAAGAATCCACTCCATCAGGTACATCAGATTATCTCCAGCAAGGCGCTGTATAAGTCGGCCAGCTCATTTTCCAGTGCCTTGTGCGGGCTGTTGCCTTGGTAGTCGATGCCACGATAGGTAGAGCGTTTGCACCATTTTTCTAGCGCGTTGTCATCAAAGATCGCTATAGCCACGGTGGCGGCAATTCCGATCAACGTGCTGCGCAAAAGCAGGCTACGCAATAATGCGAGGCTGGCGGCTCTTCCCAGGAATGAGGACGCCCTCGCCGCCATGAGAAGAAGCGAGGTCAGTGCGTATGATTTTCCGCCTCGCTCTGCGAGGATCTTCAACATCGGGCCGGCGGCGGCGAAAGCGATACTCGACTGGCTGCCGACCATCGCTAAAGCCGAAGCGAATCTGACGTAATAAGTAAAGGCCACAATAGGTTTCGCTTCTTGCTTCGATTTTCTTGCGTCCTCCCAGTCATACCCCATCAACACCACCCCACCCACCGCCGCCAACGCGCCGCCGACCAGCTTCAACTGCCCCTGAAAAACCGTCGCGCCGCGCCCGGTCGCGCTGGCGGCGCTGTAATGCCCCAGCACCAACCCCGTGCCCGCCGCAAGTATCTCCGTGCCCGCAGCCCCCGCAAGCAAGCCATGGGCGATCAACTCCCCCACGCCGCGTTCATCGCTGGGCATGTCCCGCACCCGCAAGGCAATCAAGGCCGCTTCAAAGAACAACAACCAACTGCTGGCGCGTAGCTTGTAAAAATCACTGCGATGGGCGTCGACCAGTTCCGTGGCAAACGCGAAGCGGGTGTTCCTGCCAATTTGGGCGCGCAATTGCTTGGGGTCCGCGCTGCGCCCCAACTGGGTCAGTTCGTCAATGCGCATGTTCGTGGCACGCTTGCTGATGCTGGCGGCCAGCCAGCTTCGGGTGATGCCGTGGAGGAACCATTCCTTGCCGGTCGATCCGTAGCGCAGGGATTGGCGGCCCAGGCTGGAATACCAGGCCAGGGCGCCGCCCGCCAGATTTGTCTCGCCAGCGGCGGCCAACGCTTCAAATAAGCCATTCGCCTTGTCGAATAGATCGGCCAGATGTTGAACCGCGACGAACCCCGCGTGCACTTGCTGGATCATCCTGTCGTTGGATAGGACAGGGTCATGCGCTTCGGTTTGCGCTCGAATTCGCGCTTCTTCCCGCGTGCGCTGCAATTCCGCCTGAATCTCTGTTTGGTTCAGCGCAAAACCACGCATCGCCAAGTTGGCGCGTTCGCTTGGGTTGCCGGTCCACCACTTTTCGATCAGATCCGCCGTACTTTTGCACCCATCCGCGCCCAGCACGCACAAGCCGGTCTGGCCCGCGAAGCGCCAGCCGCTGGCCAGATCCCTATCGTCGTAGACGTCCAATGCGATCAGCAGTTGCTCGCTGGCGAGCCACAGTTCGTGATTCTTGGCGCGCTTGGCGCCGATAGCTTCGGCGGCCTCCGATACGGCGTCGAAGGTTTTCAGCTCCGCGTCCATGTCTTCCACACGCAGCGCTTGCCCAGGTTTTTCGGGAGACAGGTATTTACCGTGAAACCTGCGCTGGTACTCGCCGCTATCCAGCTTGGCCTGCACCTTGGCGCGCATGGTGTCTTCGAACTGTGTGATGTACTGGTCTGCTTCGTTGTCCCAGCGCTTGCGCTCCTCGTCGTTCAAGATCCAGTTGCGGCCCGCCGCCATGCCCGGCTCATAGACCCGGGCGCGTTCTATATCGATGAAGTGCTGGGCTTCCAGCGCGGCCGAGCGGGATTCGAACTGCTGCTTGACGTCGATAAACGCCTGGGCCACCAAGACCTTGCGCTGGTTCTCGATGCCTTTGTCGTCCTTTTTGTCCAGATAGCGCTGCACGGTTTCACAGGCGTCGTTGCGCCAGCTATTGAGCTGCTGGGTAATTCCGATGGCGTCATGCAGCACGATGCCAAAGCCGCGAGCACGGCGCGCGCTTTCCTTCAGGTCCAGGGCGACGATATGGCGTGCGTAGCGATTCTCCGGGTCGGAATACAACTGGCTTGCCAGCACGGCCGCGGTGTCGGGCTGGTCCTGCGCAATGGCATCCGCCAGCGTGTCGTCGATGATGCTGGGGTCCAGCACGTCGGGCGCGCGCGAGCAGGACATCAGCAGTTTGCGGATATCGAACGCTTGTAGTTGATTGCGTAGCGGGCTGAAGCTGGATATCAAGTTCAGCATGCGTGTCGTCAAGGGATCGGGCGTGAACAGGGCGCGAAGTTCTTCGATGTCTTCGGGGGCTTTCAAGCAAAGCGTCCATCCACCCGGGCCGCTCTCGGCCGAGCCATGCAGATCGTGCACGCTGGCTGGCCGTTCATAGAGCGGCTCGCGTTCGAAGCGCTGGGGCGCATAGGGAAATACACGCTTCAACAGCCCGCTGTCATAAGTGCGGTAGGCGCTTTCGCAGGACCATTGCTCCCTGAAGCGCTTGGTGAACAGGTAAAGATAACCCCTGCGCATCGTGCGTACGGCATAGCGCGCTTGCTCGCCTTGGAGTGGCGGTAACCCGGACGCAAGGTGAGGCGGCAGCGCTGGCGCCAAGGCTTCAAGCGCCGGGTCGGCGTCGGTCAGGACGGCGTAGCGCAGGGGCAGGATGGCGACTTCGCTCTTGCACGCGACCACGGCGCTGGGGCCGGCGTCGCAACGGGTCTTGTCGGCGATGCGCAGGATTTTCGGCAGCAGCGATTCCAGGCTGGGATGGGTGGTCATGGCTAGGGGCGTGAAGGGGACTGCCAGGAAGGCGTGAAACCCTCCATGTTCCGCTTCTAGCCTGCCTGTTTCTATAGGATGGTTACGAAATCGCTCAGCGCATCCCTGCCAAACCCCCGCGCAAAAAAATGCCGTCCTTCAGGACGGCATTTCACCTCTGTTCCGCATCGGCGCCAATCACGCCGATGAAGGCGCGCGGCTTAGTGCAGGATCTGGCTCAGGAACAGTTTTGTCCGTTCATTTTGCGGGTTGTCGAAGAATGCGTCGGGGTCGTTCTGTTCGATGATCTCTCCCTGGTCCATGAAGATCACGCGATTGGCGACTTTGCGCGCGAAGCCCATTTCGTGGGTCACGCAGATCATCGTCATGCCGCTTTCCTGAGCCAGCGTCACCATCACGTCCAGCACTTCCTTGACCATTTCCGGGTCCAGCGCGGAAGTGGGTTCGTCAAACAGCATGACCTTCGGGTTCATGCACAAGGACCGCGCAATCGCCACGCGCTGCTGCTGGCCGCCCGACAACTGGCCGGGGAATTTCCTGGCCTGATCGGGAATGCGCACGCGTTCCAGGTACTTCATCGCCGTGGCTTCGGCTTGCGCGCGTGGCTGTTTCAGCACCCACATGGGCCCCAGCGTCAGGTTTTCCAGCACGGTCAGATGCGGGAACAGGTTGAAGTGCTGGAACACCATGCCGACTTCGCGGCGGATGGTCTCGATGTGCTTGAGGTCGTTGGTCAGTTCGGTGCCGTCGACGATGATCTGCCCTTGCTGGTGTTCTTCCAGCCGATTGATGCAGCGGATCATCGTGGACTTGCCCGAGCCGGACGGGCCGCACACCACGATGCGTTCGCCGGGCGCTACGTCCAGGTTGATGTTGCGCAGCACGTGGAACTGGCCGTACCACTTGTTCACGCCGTGCAATCGAATAATGGAATCCGACATGCTGGGTCTCCGTAAGGTTTACCGGGGGAGCGCCGCGCAATCAGCGCGCGTGCCCGGTGGCCAGGCGCTTTTCTAGCGCTTGGCTGTATTTGGACATGGAATAGCAAAAGACGAAGTAGATCAGCGAGATGAAGAGATAGGCCTCCACCCCGAAACCCCGCCATGCCGCGTCGGACAAGGCTGCCTTGGCGGCCAGCGTCAAATCGAAGATGCCGATGATGACAACCAGCGACGTGTCCTTGAACAGGCTGATGAAAATGCCGACCAGAGGCGGAATCACGATCTTCAGCGCCTGCGGCAGGATGATCTTGCGCATCTGTTGCCAGTAATTCAGGCCCAGCGAATCCGCGCCTTCATACTGGCCTTTCGGAATCGCCTGCAAGCCGCCGCGCACCGTTTCCGCGATATACGCCGCGGCGAACATGATGATGGCGATCTGCGCCCGCAGCAGCTTGTCGATGGTGAATCCTTCGGGCAGGAACAAGGGCAGCATCACCGACGACATGAACAACAGGCTGATCAGCGGCACGCCACGGATCAGCTCGATGTACACGACGCACAGCGCCTTGATGGCGGGCATTTTCGAACGCCGGCCCAGCGCCAGCATCACGCCGATGGGGAAGGCGAAGGCAATGCCGAAGGTGGCCAATATCAAGGTCAGCGGCAGGCCGCCCCAGCGCGAGTTCTCGACGTACGTCAGGCCGAACACGCCGCCCCACATCAAGAGCGCCACGGCCGTCAGACCACCCGTCCAGATCAGCGCCAGCTTGCCGTTCCAGAAGCGTCGCATGCCGCTGCACGCGATCACGCCGACGAGGAGCAGCGTGGCGATCAGTGGCCGCCATTGTTCATCGAAAGGATAGGTGCCGAACAGGATCAGCCGGTGCTTTTCCACGATGAACGCCCAGCAGGCGCCGCCGACCGACGCGCGGCATTCCGTGGCGTCGGTCGCGGTGAAGTTGGCTTTCAGGAAAGCCCATTCCACCAGCGCCGGCAACGACATCAACAGAAACCACGCCAGCAGTACCGTGATCAGGATGTTCAGCGGCGACGAGAACAGGCGGGACCGTACCCATGCCCAGGCGCCCACCTGGGTGCTGGGCGGGGGCAGGGCTTCGGTGAAGGAGTGCGTAGTGCTGCTCATCTCAACGCTCCACCAGCGCGATGCGCTTGTTGTACCAATTCATGAATATTGAAATCGACAGACTGACCGTCAGATACGCGCCCATGATGATGAGGATGCCCTCAATGGCCTGGCCGGTTTGGTTCAGCGTGGTGTTCACCACCGAGACGATGTCCGGATAGCCGATGGCGACCGCCAGCGAACTGTTCTTCAGCAGATTCAAGTACTGGCTGGTCATGGGCGGAATGATGACGCGCAAAGCCTGCGGAAGCACAACCAGGCGCAGCACTTTCGCGCGCGGCAGGCCCAACGAACCGGCGGCCTCCCATTGGCCGTTGTTGACCGCCTGGATGCCAGAGCGCACCACTTCCGCGATGAACGCCGAGGTGTAGACGGTCAGGCCCAGGAACAGGGCGACAAACTCCGGCGACAGCGTCAGCCCGCCGACAAAGTTGAAGCCTTTCAAGGCCGGCATGTCCAGCGTCAACGATGCGCCGCCGGCCAGCCAGCCCACGAACGGCAAGCCGATCAACAGGCCGATGGCCGCGCGGCCCAGCGGAAACACGCGGCCCGTGGCTTCCTGGCGCTTCGTGCCCCACTGGCCCAGGAGCAGGATGCCGACGATAGCCAGCGCCAGTCCGCCCAGCACCCAGTCCAGCGACGCGCCTTCCAGCCCGGGCACTTTCAGACCTCGGTTGGAAATGAACACGCCCGGCATGGGGTTGTGCGCCTGGCGCGGGCCCGGCATGTTTTCGGTGATCAGCGCATACCAGAAGAACAGTTGCAACAAGAGCGGCACGTTGCGCATCACCTCGACGTAGACCGAGGTGATTTTCTTCACGAGCCAGTTCTTCGACAAGCGGCCCACGCCGATGAAAACGCCCAGGATGGTCGCCGCAACCAAGGCCAACAGGCCAACTCGCAGCGTGTTCAGCACGCCCACGAAAATGGCGCGGCCATAGGTGTCGGCGGGGCCGTAGGCGATCACGGATTCGCCTATGGCAAAGCCCGCCTCGCGGTCCAGAAAGCCGAAGCCCGTGGCGATGTTGCGCATCGACAGGTTGTGCAGCGTGTTGTGCACCAGGAACCAGACGCCCGCCCCGACCAGCGTCAGGGCCAGCACCTGGTAGACCAGCGCGCGGGTGGCCGGGTCGTTCCAGGACACCCGGTGCGCGGGCCGCGGCACTGGGGATAGCGCGGTGTTCTTGGCCACGACTTAGTCCGCCATCAAGACTTTGACGGCCGCTTCCAGGCGGTCCATGCCTTGCTCGATGACTTCGGTGGACGTCGCGAACGAGAAACGCACGTAGGGCGACAAGCCGTACGAACCGCCGTCAATCACCGCCACGCCGGCTTCGCGCAGGAAGAACAGGCTGACGTCCAGGTCAGTCTTCAGTTCGCCGGCCGGGCCAGTGCGGCCGATCAGGCCCTGCACATTGGCGTACACGTAGAAGGCGCCGTCGGGCATCGCGCACGAAATGCCGGGAATGGCGTTCAGGCGGCGCACGATCAGGTCGCGGCGGGCTTGAAAGATGTCGACCATCTGGGTGACGCTGGATTGGTCGCCTTCCAGGGCGGCTTGCGCGGCCACTTGCGAGATGGCGCTGGGGCAGGACGTGCTTTGCGACATGACGGTGCTCATCGCCTTGATCAGGTCGGCCGGCCCGGCGCCATAACCCACGCGCCAGCCCGTCATGGCGTAGGACTTGGACATGCCGTTGACGATCAGCGTGCGTTCGATCAAGCGCGGCTCGACCTGCACGGGCGAGGCATGCGCCTGGCCGTTGTAGCAAAAGGGCGCATAGATTTCATCGCTAAGAATCCAGACCTGCGGATGACGGAGCAACACGTCGGTCAGGGCGTGCAGTTCAGCAGCGCTATACACGGCGCCGCTGGGATTGCTGGGGGAATTCAGGATCAACCAGCGCGTGCGCGGCGTGATGGCGGCTTCCAGCGTGGCGGCGTCCAGCTTGAAACCTTGCGATTCCGGGCCAGTCACGACCACGGGCTTGCCTTCGTTCAACAGCACCATGTCGGGGTACGAGACCCAGTACGGCGCGCAGACGATGACTTCATCGCCGGGTTCCAGGCTGGCCGTCAACGCGGCGCCGATGATCTGCTTGGCGCCCGCGCCCACGGTGATCTGGTCCATGCCGTAGGCTACGCCCAGGCTCAGTTGCAGGCTGTTGGCGATGGCGCGGCGCAGGCCGACGGTGCCATTCGGGCTGGTGTAGCGGATGTCGCCGCTGGCGATGGCGTCCTGGCCGGCGCGCGCGATGTGGGCGGGCGTGGACATGTCGGGTTCGCCGAGCGTGAAGTCGGCGATCTCGCGGCCCTGGCGGCGCAATTCGTCCACGACGATCTTGGCGGCCATGCTGGGCGAAGGTTTGATCTGTTTCAGGCGGGCGTTGACGATGCTGTTCATGGTTGCAACGTAAAAGAGGCAAACGGGGCCGTGCGATGGCCGGCTTGCGGGTAAAGAGAAAAGCGGCTTCGCGTGGAAGGCGAAGCCGCGCACGGGCGCGGTGGTGCGACGGCGCGGGGTTGTGTATGCACGTGCGTCGTCGCGAAGGCGAAGGCGAGGGCGGGCGCTTAGCGCACCGGCCAGCCGTACATCAGGCCGCCCTGGGTCCATTGCTTGTTCAGGCCACGCTCCAGCTTCAGCGGGCTGTCCTTGCCCATGGCGCGGTCATAGCTTTCGCCGTAGTTGCCCACCTGCTTGATGATGTTGTAGGCCCACTTGTCGTCCAGCCCCAGGTTCTTGCCCATGCCCGGCGTCACGCCCAGGATGCGTTGCACGTTGGGGTTCGTGCTCTTCAACATGTCATCCACGTTCTTGGACGTGATGCCGTATTCCTCGGCTTCCAGCATCGCGTTCAGCGACCAGCGCACCACGTTGAACCATTGCTCGTCGCCTTGGCGGACCATCGGGCCCAAGGGCTCCTTGGACAGGTTTTCCGTCAGGATTTCCCAATCTTCCGGCTTGGCCAGGCGCGTGCGCATGTTGGCGGCGGTGTTGGACTTGTCGTTGGTGTAAGCGTCGCAACGCCCCGTTTCCAGCAGGCGGAAGTTTTCGTCGTAGTTCTCGACCAGCACCGGCTTGAACGTCAGGCCACGGCTGCGGAAGTAGTCGGCCAGGTTCAGTTCGGTAGTGGTGCCGGGCTGCACGCAGATCGTCGCGCCGTCCAGTTCCTTGACGCTTTTCACGTTCATGGACTTTTTGACGATCAGGCCTTGCGCGTCATAGAAGTTCACGCCCACGCCGATCAGGCCCAGCGTGGTGTCGCGGGTCAGCGTCTGCGTGGTGTTGCGCGACAGCATGTCGATTTCGCCGGACTGCAAGGCGGTGAACTTGGCTTGCGCGGTCAACACATTGCCCTTGACCTTCGAGGCGTCGCCGAACATGGCGGCGGCCACGGCGCGGCACATATCCACGTCCAGGCCCGTCCATTCGCCCTTGCTGTCCAACACCGAGAAGCCGGGAATGCCGGCAAAGCCGCACTGCAAGAAACCCTTTTTCTTGACGGCATCGAACGTCACGCCGGCTTGCGCGCCAGAGGCGGCGCACAGCAAAGTCGCCGCAACGGCGGTGGTCAGAAACTTACGCATGAAGAATGCTCCTGGGGAGGGGGTCGAAAACGCTTGGGATAAGCGGGGAAAGTGGAAACCTTCCGCAACGCGCGCAGCCGATCGCCGGCCGGGGCCGGGCAGTGGCGCACGAGTGCGGAGGGGAAAGGGAAGCGGGCCCGGAACGGGCGCGGTGTGACCGGACTATGCGGTCAGGGGGTATGCCGATGGATACGCGTCGTGTAGCGCTGGAACGTGGTGCGTAGGGAAAGGATCGGACTCATCGGCGGTACTTGTACAACGTGGGTCATAACGAGGGTCATGCTTGGCGGGGCGGGCAGGGTCGGCAAACCGGCGTCCTTCCGGACCGCTAAGTCATAAGACGTATGATGGCAGTGGTCATACAGGCTAGCAAGTAAGGGGATTCCCGTAATTGCCGTGCCGGCGGTGACATTGCCGGCACGGTTCACCTGGTAAAACGGCTTACTGCGCGGGGCCGTGAGATAGCAGTTTGCGGTAGCGCGCGATACTGTCGCCCAGGTGGCGAGCCATGGCGGCGCGCGCGGCGCCGGGGTCGCGGCGCATGATGGCCGTCAGGATGGCTTCGTGCTCGCGCACGTTGCGGGTTTCGTAGGTTTCCAATTCTTCGGGCGTCTTGCCGCCGTGCTTGATGTTCAAGTCCAGCATGACGTCGCGCACGGCGGCGCGCAGCAGCGCGGGAAAGTGCGGGTTGTTCGACGCCTTGGCGATGGACAGATGGAATTCGTAGTCGGCCTTGACGGCGGCTTCCATGTCGCGCGTGGCGCGGTTGAAGGCGTCGAACGCTTCGACGATGCCGCTCAGGTCGGACGCGCTGCGGCGCTCGGCCGCCAGCCCACAGGCTTCGACTTCAAGCCCCGCGCGCAGCTCCATGATGTGCAGCGCCCAGCGCGGATCGGTGGCCGGTTCGATGACGAAGTCGATGGGCTTTTCGCGGTCTTCGGTGACGAATACGCCGATGCCGGGCTTGCTGACCAGCCGGCCGCTCAGGCGCATCGACGCGACCGCTTCGCGGATGACCGTGCGGCTGACGTTGAATTCGTCGCACAGCGCGTGTTCCGACGGCAGCTTGTCGCCGGCGCGATAGGTGCGGGCATCCAGGCGCTTGTTCAGTTCCTCGATGACCACGTCTGTCAGGCGCGAACGCTGGCGGGGCCGGGCGGGAGTTTCCATCGTCTCTCTTATGGGGGTGTGGCAATTGCAGCGGGCCATGGGCCCGCGTCCGGAGCCGCAAGTGTACGCTTTCCAGACACCGCGACCGGGCGTTCAACGGGGTGATAGAACGGGGTTCCGGCGTTGATGCAACGATATCGAACCCGCCGGAACAGTATGCTGTATGACAACATACAGGTGAGGCAAACGGCGATGCGGGTTTGTGCCCGATGCATCGGCAAAAGACGCCAAGCAAAAAAAACGCCCTCGAAAATCCGAGGGCGTTCTTGTCAGCCAGTGGCTGGTTTTATAGCTGGGCGTTTACTGCGGCCCGAGCTTCTTGATCAGCGCGTTGAGCATTTCCATTTCTTCGCCGGTCAGGTCGGTCAGCGGCGCGCGCACGGGGCCGGCGTCATGGCCGACAAGTTTCGCGCCAGCCTTGACGATGCTGACGGCGTAGCCGGCCTTGCGATTGCGGATTTCCAGGTACGGCAGGAAGAAATCATCCAGCAAGCGGTTGGTGGTGTCGGAATCTCCGGCGGCAATGGCGCGGTAGAAGTCCATGGCGGTCTTGGGCACGAAGTTGAAGACGGCCGAGGAATACACCGGCACGCCCAGCGCGCGGTAGGCGGCGGCATAGACTTCAGCGGTGGGCAGGCCACCCAGGTACGAGAAGCGGTCGCCCATTTTGCGGCGGATGCGGACCATGGCTTCGATGTCGCCGATGCCGTCCTTGAAGCCGACCAGGTTGGGGCAGCGTTCGGCCAACTGGGCCAGGCTGTCGGCCGACAGGCGCGACTGCGCGCGGTTGTAAACGATGACGCCGATCTTGACCGACTTGCAAACCTGTTCGACGTGGGCGGCGATGCCGTCCTGGGCCGCTTCGGTCAGGTAGTGGGGCAGCAGCAGGATGCCCTTGGCGCCCTGGCGCTCGGCTTCTTGTGCATAGGCGATGGCGGTGCGGGTGGGGCCGCCCGCGCCGGCCAGGATGGGCACCTTGCCGGCGCAGGTCTGCACGGCGGTGCGGACGACGTCTGAATATTCCTGGGGCGCCAAGGAAAAGAACTCGCCCGTGCCGCCGGCGGCGAACAGCGCGGTGGCGCCGTACGGGGCCAGCCATTCCAGGCGGGCGGCGTAGGTCTTGGGGTTGAAATCGCCGTTCTGGTCAAAGTCCGTCACGGGGAAGGAGAGCAAGCCTTCCGATACGATTTCCTTGAGTTCCTGGGGAGTCGTCATGCCTTCATCCAATAAAAAGTAAGTAAGAAAAGCGATCTGGGCGATGGCGGGGCCATCTGTCTTGAATAGATGTCGGTCATCGTACAACATGAAATTAAGGTAGGCAATAGGTCCGGGATGCGCTCGGATCTTGAGTGAAGAATCGCTACATCCCGCGGTAAAAAAACTCCGTAATTACCCTAGATTGAAATGCCGGTATTTGCCGCAGTATTCTCCGTTTCCGATAAGTTGTACGACAACGTACAAGAAAAGACGACCTTACCCTCGGGTCCCAATCAGGAGACAAACCTTGAAGGCATTTCCCTTGTTCCGCCGTACCTTGGCCGCGCTGGCCCTGACCACCCTGGGCGTCGCCGCCCATGCCGCCGACGACTGGCCGGCCGCCAAGCCGATCACCCTGGTGGTGCCGTTCGCGGCGGGCGGCACGTCCGACATCCTGGGCCGGATGGTCGCGCAGGAACTGGGCGCCAGCCTGAGCCAGACCGTGCTGGTGGAAAACAAGGGCGGGGCGGGCGGCGTGCTGGGCGCCGACGCGGTGGCGCGCGCCAAGCCGGACGGCTACACCTTGCTGCTGGGCACCATTGCCACGCACGCGATCAACCCGGCGCTGTTGCCCGGCATCAACTACAATGCCGCCCGCGACTTTGCGCCGGTGATCTTGCTGGGCAGCATCTCGAACGTGTTGCTGGTGGGCGCGAACCAGCCCTATAAGACGGTGCAGGACGTGGTGGCGGCGGCCAAGGCCAACCCGGACACCATCGCTTTTGGTTCGGCGGGCCAGGGCACGTCGCAGCATCTGTCGGGCGAAGTGTTCAAGCAATTGACCGGCGCGCATCTCACGCACGTGCCGTACCGAGGCAGCGCGCCAGCCATCCAGGACCTGATCGGCGGCCAGATTCCCAGCTCGTTTGAAACCGCGCTGGTGGCCTTGCCGTACGTGAAGAGTGGCAAGGTGCGCGCGCTGGCCGTCACGTCGGCCAAGCGCACCGAGGTCATGCCCGACGTGCCCACCATGCAGGAAGCGGGCGTGGCGGGGTTCGACGTCAGCAGTTGGCAGGGCATTTACGCGCCCGCCAATACGCCGCCGGCGGTGGTCGACCGCTTGAACAAGGCGATTGCGGCCATCATCGCCAAGCCCGAGGTGGACGCGAAGATGAAGGGCCTGGGCTTGGCGTACACGCCGAACACGCCTGCCGAGTTCAACGCGTTTCAAACCGGGGAACAAGCCAAGTGGGCAAAGATCATTGCGGACGGCAAGTTGCGACCCCAGTAAGCGGGGCCAAACCGGCAGGGCGGGCGGGGCAGCGGGGCGGCCAGCCGGCGAGGCAGGGTGGCCGGAAAAATTCCGGTAGGATTTCACCTTTAGCGAATTCCCGACGCGAATTCCTGCCACGAATTCCCAGCCCCAACCCCCACCCGCCACCATGCCAAAATCGTCGTCGCAGCCCGCCAACCGCTCTGCCTTTCCTCGGACGCTGCTGGCCGGCTTCTTGACGGCGGCGCTTGCCACGCTGCTGATCGCCTTCGTCAACGTGCGCTCGGCTGATGGACGGTCCAACGCGGTCATGGCCATGGACCGCAGCACCGAGACCCTGCGCCAGCTGAGCCTGTTCAATTCAGCGGTCAAGGATGCCGAGATCGGCCAGCGCGGCTATCTGCTTACCGGCGACCCCTCTTATCTGGAACCGTATCTGCGTTCGCTGCCCTTGATCCAGCAGCGCCTTGCCGTGATCCGGGGGGCCACCGACCACGACTCCGGGCAGCGCCGCCTGGTCAACGATATCGAAGGCATCACCCGACAGAAGCTGGCCGAGTTGCAGAGCACCATCGACATGCGCAAGGCGGGCAACGTGGAAGGCGCGCTGGCCGTGGTCCGTACCGACACCGGCAAAGAGGCGATGGATCGGCTGCGCGACCTGGTCGCTGATTTGTACACGCGGCAGATGGAGGAACTGGCGGCGGGCAAGAACGCCTGGTCCGACGCCACCACCACCTCGGCCTATTACTCCTGGGGCGGTTCGCTGCTGTTGCTGGTGCTGATCTCCATTTCGGCCGGCATGACCGTACGCGAATATCAGGCCAAGGCGCGCCAGTCCTGGGTGACGACCGGGCTTTCGGGCCTTAGTCTGCGGCTGCAGGGCGATCAGCGTCTGGACGAGATCGGCAAGCGCACGCTGGACTACCTGGCCGAATACCTGAATGCGGACGTGGGCGCGGGCTATGTGGTCGAGCGCAGTACGGGGGAATTGGAATTGTTCGGCGGCTTCGCGCTGCCGCCCGAACGTCTGGCGCAAAAATTCCTGCCCGCCGAAGGGCTGACGGGCCAGGCGGTCACCTCGCGCCGCTTGCTGCATGTGCGCGACGTGCCGGCGGGGCATTTGGAATTGGCCTCGGCCGTGGGGCGTTCCAATCCGGCTGAACTGATGCTGGCGCCCGCCATGCATAACAACCGCGTCTATGCCGTGATTGAACTGGGCTTCAATCACCCAGTGGGTGACCTGGAGCGCAGCCTGCTGGAAGGCGCGTCGGAAATGCTGGCGTCGGCGATCCGCGCGGGTCAGGACCGTAGCCGCCTTGAGGCGCTGCTGGAAGAAACCCAGCGTCAGGCGGAAGAACTGCAGACGCAGCAGGAAGAACTGCGCGTCAGCAATGAAGAGCTTGAGCAGCAAAGCCGCATCCTGCAGGAGTCGCAGGCGCGCATGGAACTGCAGCAGACCGAGCTTGAGCAGACCAATTCCAATCTGGAAGCGCAGGCCGAACAGTTGCTGCGGGTGCAGGGCGCGCTGACCGAAAAAGCGCGCCAACTGACGCAGGCCAGCCAGTTCAAGAGCGAGTTCCTGGCCAACATGAGCCACGAATTGCGCACGCCCTTGAATTCCACGCTGATCCTGGCCAAGCTGCTGTCGGACAACAAACCGGGCAACCTCAGCGCCGAGCAGGTCAAGTACGCGCAGACCATTTACGCGGCCGGCAGCGACCTGCTGACGCTGATCAACGACATTCTGGATCTGGCCAAGATCGAGGCCGGACAGGCCACCATGGAAATCGAGCAGGTGCCCATTGCGCTGACCTTGCAGCGCCTGCTGGAGCCGTTGCGGCCGATGGCGCTGGAAAAAGGCCTGGCGTTGGAGCTGGACATCGAGCAGGCCGTGCCCGCCACCATGCATACCGACCCCAAGCGCCTGGGCCAGGTGCTGAAGAACCTGTTGTCCAATGCGCTGAAATTCACCGAGCGCGGCAACGTCACCTTGCGGGTGTCGCGGGTGCTGGGGCAAGGGCGCGAGCGGCTGGCCTTTGCCGTGCACGACACCGGCATTGGTGTTCCGGCCGAGCAACAGGAATTGATTTTTGAAGCGTTCCGCCAGGCCGACGGCAGCACCCATCGCAAGTACGGCGGCACGGGGCTGGGCCTGTCTATTTCGCGCGACCTGGCCGAACTGCTGGGCGGCAAGCTGACGGTGGTCAGCACGCCCGGGCAGGGCAGCGTCTTTACCCTGGAAGTGCCGGTGCGCCTGGAAGGCCAGCAGCCAGCGACCGGTGCGGGTGGCGCGGCGGCATCGTCCCGGGTTACGGCGCCGACCTTGTGGGATGTGCCCAAGCAACGCCCGCCCGTGGCTCAAGCGCGGCCCGCCACGGCGCCCGCCGCCGAACCGCCCGCCAGCGACGGCCCGGAGTCCGATCGCAGCATTCTGGTCATTGAAGATGACGAGCGCTTTGCCGGCATTCTTGCCGATCTGGCGCGCGAAATGGGCTTTGGCTGCCTGTTGGCGCACACCGCGACGGACGGCCTGGACCTGGCGGTGCGCAAGCGGCCCAACGCCATCGTGCTGGATGTGAACCTGCCCGACTTCTCCGGCCTGGGCGTGCTGGACCAACTGAAGCGCAACCCGCAGACCCGGCATATTCCCGTGCACGTGGTGTCGGTGGCCGACTATGCGCAGGAAGCCATGGGCCGTGGCGCAGTGGGCTACGCGCTGAAACCGGTCAAGCGCGAAGAGCTGGTCGAAGCCTTGCGGCGCCTGGAGGCCAAGTTCACGCAGCATGTGCGGCGCGTGCTGGTGGTGGAAGATGACGACCGCCAACGCGAAAGCGTGCGCCAACTGCTGGCGCGCAATGACGTCGAGATCGTGCCCGCCGCCACGGCGCAGGCCGCACTGGCATTGCTGCGCGAGAATACCTTTGATTGCGTAGTGATGGACTTGAACCTGCCCGACATGAGCGGCTACGAGTTGCTGGAACAGATGGCCGAGCAGGACAGCGTGTCGTTCCCGCCGGTCATCGTCTATACGGGCCGCGCGCTGTCGCGCGACGAAGAGCAGCACCTGCGCCGCTTTTCCAAGTCCATCATCATCAAGGACGCGCGTTCGCCCGAGCGCCTGCTGGACGAGGTGACCTTGTTCCTGCATCAGGTGGAAGCCGAACTGCCGCCCGAGCACCGCCAGATGCTGGAGCTGGCGCGCAGCCGCGATTCGGCGCTGGAGGGCCGCACGGTGCTGGTGGTGGAGGATGACGTGCGCAATGTGTTCGCGCTGTCCAGCATCCTGGAGCCCACCGGCCTGCGGGTGGAAATTGCGCGCAATGGCCGCGAGGCGCTGGATGCGCTGGAGCGCGCGGGCGCGGACGGCGTGCCCGCGATCGACCTGGTGCTGATGGACATCATGATGCCCGAGATGGATGGCTACACGGCGATGCGCCACATTCGCAATCGGCCCGAGTGGCGGCGCTTGCCCATCATTGCGCTGACCGCCAAGGCCATGAAGGACGATCAGGAAAAGTGTCTGGCGGCGGGCGCCAATGACTACATCGCCAAGCCGCTGGACGTTGAACGGCTGCTGTCCCTGGTGCGCGTCTGGATGCGCAGCTAACGCTGCCGCCCGCGCCGATTTCCGCAGAACACCCCCATGCCCGCCTCCGCCAAAGCCCGTGTTGATGATATCGAGCAGCGCCTGCTGCTTGATGCCATCTATCACCATTACCACTACGACTTTCGGCAATATGCGCAGGCCTCGCTAAAGCGGCGCCTGCAAAGCGCGCTGACGCAGTTCGGCTGCAAAACGCTGTCGCAACTGCAAGACCGCGTGCTGCACGAGCCGTCGGTATTTACCGCGCTGCTGCAATTCCTGACCGTGCAGGTCAGCGACATGTTTCGCGATCCCACGTATTTTCTGACGCTGCGCACCGAGGTCATTCCCCTCTTGCGCACCTATCCGTCCATCAAAGTGTGGGTGGCGGGGTGCAGCGCGGGCGAAGAGGTCTATTCGCTAGCCATCCTGCTGGCCGAAGAAGGCTTGCTGGACCGCGCGCTGATCTACGCCACTGACATCAACCCGCACGCGCTGCGCGCCGCCGAGCAGGGCGTGTTCGACCTGGACCGGGTCGCGGCCTTCAGCAACAACCACGCGCGGTCCGGCGGGCGTACGTCTTTGTCGGACCACTACACGGCCCGGTACGGGCGTGTGGTGTTCGACAAGCGCTTGCGCGAACACATGGTGTTTTCGGATCACAGCCTGGCCACCGACAGCGTGTTTGCCGAAGTGCACCTGATTTCGTGCCGCAACGTGCTGATCTATTTCGAGCGCGACCTGCAAAGCCGCGCGCTGGGGCTGTTTCACGACGCGCTGGTGCATCGGGGCTTTCTGGGCTTGGGCTCGCGCGAGTCGCTGCGGTTTTCGGCGCAGGCCGACAACTTCGACGACTTCGTGCTGGAAGAGCGCATTTACCGCAAGAAGGCGGGACTATGAGCGCGAATGCCGGGCCATGGAACCGCATTGACGCCATCGTCATCGGCGGATCGTCGGGCGCCATCGACGCCTTGAACGCGTTGGTGCCGGCCTTGCCCGCGCGGCTGTGCGCGGCGGTGATCGTGGTGCTGCACCTGCCACGTGACCGCCGCAGCCTGCTCGTGGATATTTTCCGCGAACGCTGCGCCTTGCCCGTGCTGGAGGCGGAAGACCAGCTTCCGATACAGCCCGGCCATCTGTACTTTGCGCCCCCGGACTACCACTTGCTGGTGGACCAGGGGCCTCGCCTGGCCTTGTCGGTGGGCGCGCCCGTGTTTTTTTCGCGGCCATCGATTGACGTCTTGTTTGAATCCGCCGCCGACAGCTATGGCGACCGATTGATGGGCATCTTGCTGTCCGGCGCGAACGAAGACGGCGCGCAAGGCCTGGCGGCGATCAACGCCGCCGGGGGCCGCACCGTGGTGCAAGCGCCGTCGTCCGCCGCCATGCCCACCATGCCGAATGCGGCATTGGCGCGTTTTGCCGTGGACGATGTCCTGACGCCTGACGAAATTGCCGCCATGCTGTCCCAATTGCCAACGCAGCCTGTGCTGTAACCCAACACTGCCTTGACACCATGTTCCTGACGCCCCCCAAACCACAAGAAGAACGCATCAAATGCCTGCTGGTCGACGATGTGCCCGAAAACCTCGTCGCGCTGGAAGCGCTGCTGGATAGCAGCCGGGTCCAGGTGCTGAAAGCACAGTCCGGCCCCGAAGCGCTTGAACTGCTGCTGAACCACGGCGACGTGGCCCTGGCCCTGCTGGATGTGCAAATGCCCGACATGAACGGCTTCGAACTGGCCGAGCTGATCCGGGGCAGCGAGCGCACCCGCCACATTCCGCTGATTTTCATCACCGCCGGCTCGCGCGAGCAGAACTGGCAGTTCCGTGGCTACGAAAGCGGCGCCGTGGACTTTCTGTACAAGCCGATCGACCCGCACACGCTGCGCATGAAGGCCAACGTGTTCTTCGAACTGCACGAGCGCAAGCGCGCGCTGGCGCAGCAGTTGGAAGAGCGCACCGAAGCCCTGCGCATCAACGAGATGTTCATGGCGGTGCTAAGCCATGACCTGCGTACGCCGTTGCAGTCCATCGTCATGGGCGCGGCCCTGCTGCAGCGGCAGAACGACCCGACGCGCGTGGCCGGCCTGGCCCAGCGCATGCTGCAAAGCAGTGAGCGCATGGCGCGGCTGATCGACGACCTGCTGGACGTGACGCGCATCCGCCAGGCTGGCGGCCTGACGCTGGCGTCGGCGCCGCAGCGCATGGATACGCTGGTGCGCCGTACGGTGGATGAAGCGCAGACGGGCTTTCCCGACCGACAGATCGATTGTGATTGCGTGGGCGACATGGCGGGCGTATGGGACGGCGAACGCCTGTGCCAGGTGTTTGCCAACCTGATTGGCAACGCCTTGCACCATGGCGAGCGCGATGTACCCGTGCATGTAGAGGCCGATGGCGCGGCGGCGGACCGGGTCACCGTGACCGTCAGCAATGGAGGCACGATTGCCCCGGCTTTGCTGCCGCACCTGTTCAACCCGTTTCGCCGGGGCGAGCGCCGGGCCGACAACCCTGACGGGCTGGGCCTGGGGCTGTTCATTGCGCAGCAGATCGTGCTGAGCCATGGCGGGCGCATCAACGCGGAATCACGCGATGGCATCACCCGCTTTCGGGTAGAGCTGCCGCGCGGGGGCGCGGCCTAGTTACCGCGTCCGATCAGAACTCCGCCGACACCGACAGCAGCACCGTCCGGGGCGCACCAACGGTCAGGCCTTCGCGCGCGGCGGACTGCCAGTAGTTCTTGTTGAACACGTTTTCCACCGTGGCCCGCACCACCATCGGCGTGCCGTTGGCGTTGAACGCATAGCGCGCGCCCAGGTCGAAGCGCGTCCACCCGGGGATCGTCTGCGTGTTGCCGACGTCCACGTACTGCTGGGTGGTGCGCAGCATGCGCGCGGTCAGGGTCAGGCCTTGCAGGAAGGGCGTGTCCCATTCCGCCGCCGCGTTGAATTGAAAACGCGGCACGGCCGGTGCGTGGTTGCCATCGTTGACGCCGCCTTCCGTGCGGGTCAGGCGCGCGTCGGTGTAGGCCACGCCACCCAGCAGGCGCACACCGGGCGCGGCGTCACCTTGCACCAGGAATTCCAGGCCGCGATTGCGCTGCTGGCCGTTGGATACATAGCGCAGCGAGGCCGGATCCAGATAGCTGCTGGGCTTTTCAATCTGGAACGCGCTGAGCGTGGTGGAGAAGTCGCCGAAGTCGTACTTGCCGCCCACTTCGATCTGCTTGGCGATTTCCGGGGCAAACATCTCACCCGCGTTGACGGCGCCTTCAGGCGCGGTGGCGCCCTGGCTCAAGCCCTCGATGTAGTTGCCGTACAGCGACAGGCGTTGCGTGGGGCGCACCGTCAAGGCGAAGGCGGGCGTGACTGCCGACTTCTTGTATTCGGACGCGGTGCGGCCCGTGGCGGCATCGAAGTTGGTCGATTCGATACGCTGGTGCCGGAAGCCCGCAATGATCTGGACGCGGTCATCGGCAAACGACAGCTTGTCGGCCAGCGCCACGCTGTATAAGCGCGACTCGCTGGTGCGGGGCAGGTCACCGGGGCGCGCGATGTTCGGCTTGGGCAGGTCGGCCGGGTCGTACAGGTTGGAAAAGATGGTGCTGGAACGGATGCGCGCGGACGAATAGTCGATGTCCAGCGCGCTGGCGCTGATCGACGGCTCGTGCTTGACCGGGCCCGTGTTGAAGCGGCCACGCAGGCCGACTTCGCCCGTCTTGCTCAGCAGCGATTCATTCAGGCGGGCGGGCACGGCGCCGATGTCGCCATTGGTGTCCAGCATCAGCCAACTGGTTTGCAGGCTTTCAAAGTCGTGCTTGCGCGCGCCGATTGCGCCGTACACCGTCCAGTCCGGCGTCAGGTCGTATTCGGCGCGCAGCGCGCCCGACCATTCCTTGGTTTTCCAGTAGGTCCACGATGGGAAGAAGTTGCGGCGCGCGTCGGGCGCGGAACCAATGTCCGTGCCCGGCGCCGGCGCGAACAGCAAGCCGCTGCGTGCGTCGGTGTTGCGGTTCTGGTAGTTGATGTCGCCGTCTACTCGGAAGCGCTCGCCTTGGTAGTCCAGGCCCAGCGCCACCGCGCCCAGGGTTTCCTTGGACCCGTCCTGGGGCAGGTCGCCGTCGCTGCCGGCCACGTTCAGGCGCACGCCCCATTCCTTGCTGTCGCCGTAGCGGCGCGCCAGGTCGGCGTGGACGCCGAACTGCGAGTCGCCGATGTAGTTGACCGTGTAGCGGTTAAGCGGTTCGGCCCCGGCGCGCTTGGGCACCAGGTTGATGGCCCCGCCCACCGAGCCGTAAGGGGCCATGCCGTTGAGCAGGGCATTGGGGCCACGCAGCACTTCCACGCGTTCGACACCGATCAGCGAGCTGGCGTTGCGCGGCGACACGCCGTACAGGCCGTTGAACGACACGTCGTAGTTGAACAGCGTGAAGCCGCGGATGTTGAACTCGTCGCGCCCCGCGCCGCGTGAATAGGTGTTGCGCACCGATGGGTCGTTGACCAGCACGTCGCCAATGTTCTGCGCCTGTTGGTCTTCGATCAGCTTGGCGGTGTATTGCGTGGCGCTGAAGGGCGTGTCCATGTCGCTCATGTTGCCCAAGAGGCCGACGCGGCCGCCCGTGGCCACTTGGCCGCCCGCGTAGGCGGGGGGCAGGCCGCTACCCAGCCCGGTGGCGGTCACGGTAACGGGTTCCAGCGTGGTGGCGGTGCCCGCGTCGGGGATGGCGGACAGACGGAACTGGTTGGGCGCCTCGCGCGTGGCGCGCAGGCCGGTGCCGGCCAGGGCCTGGCTCAGGGCGTCGGCGCGGGAATAGCGTCCGCGCACGCCGCTGCTTTGGCGGCCGGCCAGCAGTTGCGGCGGGGCGGCCAGCAAGATGCCGGTTTCATTGGCCAGGCGGGTCAGCACCTGCGCGACGGGGGCGGCGGGAATGTCGAACGTCAGCAGTTCTCTGGCCTGGCCGGCGCCCGCCGCCGTGGGCTGGGCATGCAGGGCCGGCGCCCAGATCGCCGACAGGGCGAGGGCCAGCGCCAGCGTGGGGGCGGGGGTAAAACGATGGGACATGACGGAACCTGTGCGCGCTTGCGAAAAAGGAAAAGGAAGTTGGCAATGTCCTGCGTTGCAGGAGCTCTCACTTTCCTAAATCGAACCTGCCTTCAAAACCCGGAACCGCCGCGCGGACTTTTTTTGATTTTTTTGGATTTATTTTCTACGCACGCGGTTCAAGGCTGATCCACCAAGGCAAGGTGCGCTGCAGGCGGATGGGCAGCACCGAGGCCAGCATGTCCAGCGCGCGGTCCACGTCGTTCAGCGGATAGCTGCCAAACACCGGCAGATTCCGCAGTTGCGGCGCCAGACCCAGGTGCCCGGCATGGTAGCGGCGCAACGCGGCCACCACTTCCGACAAAGGCGTGCCGTCGGCCAGCAGCAAGCCTTGGCGCCAGCTTTCGCGCGCGGGGTCGGCCGGCGCCAGGGGCTGCAAGGTGTCGCGGGTGAACCGCGCCTGCCGGCCCGCCGAGACGACTTCGCTGGCGCCCGAACGCAAGGTGGTCACGCGGACCGCGCCGTCATAGACGGCGACCAACGTGTCCGTGTCGGCCTCGCTGATCGAAAAGCGCGTGCCCAGGGCCTGCAAAGAGCCTTGTTCGGTGTCCACGAAAAAGGGGCGCAGCGGGTCCTTGCCGGTATCGACGAGGATTTCGCCCGCCACCAATTGCAGCCGACGCTGCGTGTCGCTGTAGGCCACGTTGAAGGCGCTGAGCGCATTGATCCAGACGCGGGTGCCGTCGGCCAGTGTCACTTGCCGCGTTTCGCCCACGCCGGCGCGGTAGTCGGTGCCCCATAGGGTGGCCAGGGTGGACAAGGGTGTCTGGCGCCATGCGGTCCAGCCCAAGCACGACAGGCCGAAAGCCGCGCCCAAGCCCAGCAAGACCTGGCGCCGACGGCGCGGCGCGGCACTGATGGCCTGGTGGAAGGCCGATACGGCGGCGTTGCGGTCGGGGCTGGTTTGCAAGGGGTTGAAGCGGCGATCAATGCGTTCCACGTAGCTCCAGGCCTGGCGCTGCTCGGCGCCCCGGTCCAGCCACTGCCGCCATTGCTGGCGCTCGGCGGCGGACGCCTGGCCGGTGCGCAGCAAGGCGTACCACTCGGCGGCTTCTTCCATGACGTCGTGCGTGGGTTCGGACGCGGCCAGGGTGTTCATGGCGTGGCCGGGGCGGGGGTGATCGTTTCGGCGACCAGTCGGGCTTCGAGCTTCATGCAGCACAGCATGGCGCGCGCCACATACTTGCGCACCATGCGGGCGGATACGTTCAGTGTGTCGGCCACTTCCTGGTCAGTCATTTCGCAGGCCACCGCCATGACGAAGGCGTGCGCAACCTTGGGCGGCAGTTCACGCAACATGGTGTCGATTTCGCCCAGCGCCTCAAGCACCATGGCCTGGTCCTCGGCTGACGACACGGTGGGTTCAGGTTGGGCGGCAAGCGCGTCCAGCCAGGCTTGTTCCAGGCTGCGGCGGCGCCATAGGTCCACGCACATGCCGTTGGCCATCTTGCGCAAGTAGCTGCGCGCCTGCTGCGGGGTGTCGAAGTGGCAGGGGCGGGTCAAGAGTCGCACGAAAGCGTCGTGCGCCAGGTCCGCCGCGTCGGCTGCGTTGCCCAGGCGCCAGTTCACCCAGGCCAGCAACCAGTGGTGATGGTTGCCGTACAGGTGTTCAAAGTCCTGGGACAAAGGGGGGGCAGCGCTCAAGATCCCGCTCGCTCGCGATAAGTGTCCGCATCCATGAACAGCGATTAATGCTAATGCGAACACTTATCAATTATTTAACGAGCGCAGATTATGGCTTGCCCCCCGTGGCCTTGGCAACCCGGGATAAAACCAGTGTGGCGCTGCGGCGTCAGGCTGGCGTCATCACCCCATCGACCATGCGCATGAGCGACAGCGGGTTGGCGCGCTTGACGCCGTCGGGCAGCAGCGCGTCGGGCAGGTCCTGGTAGCAGACCGGGCGCAGGAAGCGGCGGATCGCGGTGGCGCCCACCGACGTGGACGCCGGGTTCGACGTGGCCGGGAAGGGGCCGCCATGCACCATGGCGTGGCTGACTTCCACGCCGGTCGGGTAGCCGTTGGCCAGGATGCGGCCGGCCTTGCGTTCCAGCACGGGCAGCAGCGCTTGGGCTTGCGCCACGTCGGCATCGTCCACGAACAGAGTGGCCGTCAACTGGCCTTCCAGGTGCTCGGCCACGGCCGTCATCTGGGCCACGTCGCGGCAGGCCACCACCAGCGAGGCGGGGCCGAACACTTCGGCTTCCAGCTCGTGCGACGCCAGGAAGCGGTCGGCTTGCGTGCCGAACACGACCGCGCCGGCGGCGTTGGCTTCCGGCTTGGACGCTTCGCCCCGGCCCAGCGTGGTGACGCTTGCGTGCTTGGCCAGTGCGTCGGCGCCGTCCTGGTAGGCAGCAAAGATACCGGGGGTAAGCATGGTGGCCGCGCCCTTGGCTTTGACGGCTTCGGCGGCGGCTTGACGGAAGCGGTCCAGCGCCGAGCCTTCCACGCCGATCACCAGGCCGGGGTTGGTGCAGAACTGGCCCACGCCCATGGCCAGTGAATCCACAAACCCACGGGCGATGGCTTCGGCGCGCGCGTCCAGGGCGGCCGGCATCAGGAACACCGGGTTGATGCTGGACATTTCGGCGTAGACGGGAATCGGCACCGGGCGGGCATTGGCGGCGGCAACCAGCGCCAGGCCGCCACGGCGCGAGCCCGTGAAGCCGACGGCGGCAATGGCCGGGTGCGACACCAGGGCGGTGCCGATTTCGCTACCCGCGCCAAACAGCAACGAGAACGTGCCTTCGGGCAAGCCGTGCTTGGCGACGGCGGCCTGGATCACGCGGCCCACCATTTCAGAGGCGCCGGGGTGCGCGTTGTGCGCCTTGACGATGACGGGGCAACCGGCGGCCAGCGCCGATGCGGTGTCACCGCCCGCCACCGAGAAGGCCAGCGGGAAGTTGCTGGCGCCGAACACCGCCACGGGGCCCAACGGCACGTTGGCCAGGCGCAGGTCGGCGCGCGGCAGCGGCTGGCGTTCGGGTTGCGCGGGGTCGATGGTGGCGTCCAGGAAGTAGCCGTCGCGCACCACGCGGGCAAACAGGCGCAACTGGCCCACGGTGCGGCCACGTTCGCCTTGCAGGCGCGCCACGGGCAAGCCGGTTTCCAGGTGGGTGCGTTCAATCAGCGCATCACCCAGCGCCATGATGCCTTCGGCGATGCTTTCCAGAAACTGCGCACGGGTTTCCAGCGGCGCGGCTCGGTAGGGGTCAAAGGCCGCGCGGGCCAACTCGGCGGCGCGCGCGACGTCGTCCGCCGATCCCGCGGGGAAGGCGGGTTCCAGGCGTTCGCCGGTGGCGGGGTTGATGGCGTGTTGCGCCGCGCCCGAGCCCAGGACGGCGCTTTTGCCGATCAGCATTTGGCCGGTCAGGGTCATGATGAATTCTCCAAAAAAGACAGCCCCTGGTCGGGGGCGTAGGTGCACGGTAGATGCCGCGTTGAATGTAAGTCATCGTACAACACGAAACACCCCAGTTTCAAGATGATTGCTCTATGTATGTACTTGTAGACAAGGGGAAACCCGAAATTTATTCATCAGCTATTTCGCGGATATTCTCATGGTTGTACGATAACGAACCCGATG
The DNA here is from genome assembly GCF_003994415.1 of Achromobacter spanius. NCBI lineage: Bacteria > Pseudomonadati > Pseudomonadota > Betaproteobacteria > Burkholderiales > Alcaligenaceae > Achromobacter > Achromobacter spanius. Next base: position 3,118,482 of record NZ_CP034689.1, read on the forward strand.
CGCGGATTCGTGTGCATCGCTGCGTATCTCCCTCAGGCAAAAGGATTTTTCATGCAGGTTGCGGCAGACCAAACACCGGTGCTTATCAAGATTCACCCGCAAGACAATGTGGCGATCGTGGCCAACGAAGGGGGGCTGCCTGCCGGCACGGTGTTGCCCGATGGCTTGCAACTGGTGGACGCCGTGCCGCAAGGGCACAAGGTGGCCTTGCAAGACCTGGCCGAAGGCGAACCCGTGGTGCGCTACAACGTGGTGGTGGGTTTTGCCGCCAAGGATCTGCCGCGCGGCAGCTGGATCAACGAGCGTGTCACCACCATGCCCACCGCGCGCACCTTGCAAGACCTGCCCGTGGGCACGCGCATCACGCCGCTGCCGCCACTGGAAGGCTACACGTTCGAGGGCTACCGCAACGCCGACGGCACCGTGGGCACGCGCAATATCCTGGCCATCAGCACCACGGTGCAATGCGTGCAGGGCGTGGTCGAACACGCCGTGGCGCGCATCCGCCAGGAACTGTTGCCGCGCTATCCCAATGTGGACGACGTGGTCGGCATCGAACACACCTACGGCTGCGGCGTGGCCATTGATGCCCCCGGCGCGGCGATTCCCATCCGCACCTTGCACAACATCGCCCGCAACCCGAACTTCGGCGGCACGTCCATGGTGGTCAGCCTGGGCTGCGAAAAGCTGCAACCCGAACGGCTGCTGGCGCCGGGCGCCATTCCGATCCGCGCGGGCGAGGGCATGGGCGCCGACGGTGAAGGCGTGGACACCATCGTGCTGCAAGACGAAGAGAACGTGGGCTTTCAGTCGATGATCGACCTGATCATGCGCACCGCCGAACGCCATCTGCAAAAGCTGAATGCGCGCCGCCGTGAAACCTGCCCGGTGTCGGACCTGACGGTAGGCGTGCAATGCGGCGGCAGCGACGCCTTTTCGGGCTTGACGGCCAACCCCGCCGTGGGCTTCGCCACCGACCTGCTGGTGCGCGCGGGCGGCACGGTGATGTTCTCCGAGACCACCGAAGTGCGCGACGGCATCGACCAGTTGACCGCGCGCGCCGCCACGCCCGAAGTGGCCGACGCGCTGATCCGCGAGATGGCCTGGTACGACGATTACCTGCAACGCGGCATGGCCGACCGCAGCGCCAACACCAGCCCGGGCAACAAGAAGGGTGGCTTGTCGAACATCGTGGAAAAGGCAATGGGGTCGATCGTGAAGTCGGGCTCGTCGCCCATTCACGGGGTGTTGTCGCCCGGCAACCGCCTCACGCAAAAAGGTTTGATCTTTGCCGCCACGCCCGCCAGCGATTTCATCTGCGGCACGCTGCAACTGGCGGCCGGCATGAACCTGCACATCTTCACCACCGGGCGCGGCACGCCCTACGGTCTGGCGCAGGTGCCGGTCATCAAGGTGGCCACGCGCGACAGCCTGGCGCGCCGCTGGCATGACCTGATGGACGTGAACGCCGGCCGTATCGCCACGGGCCAGGCGTCTATCGAAGACGTGGGCTGGGAGCTGTTTCGCCTGATGCTGGACGTGGCCAGCGGCCGCCAGCAGACCTGTGCGGAAAAGCTCAAGCTGCACAACGCCCTGGCGCTGTTCAACCCCGGCCCGGTGACTTAAGGGCCAAAGGGCCAAAGGCCCGCCGCCTGCCGCCCACCCGCTCGACCGCATTGCCATCGCACTGCACCGACAAAAGGAGACACCGATGGAGCATGCCCCCTTGGCCCAACCCGGCCGCCGCCGACTGCTGGGCGCCGCATTGGCGTTGGGACCCGCCACGCTGGCGCAGGCGCAGTCGTTCAGCTTTACGCCGCAGCAACGCTACCCGGATTCGTCCGTGCAGATCCTGGATCCGGCATTTTCCAAATACCGCATCTACAGCAGCACCGTCGAGCAACTGGCCACGGGTTTCCGTTGGTTGGAAGGGCCGGTGTGGGTGGGGGACGGCCGCTATCTGCTGATGTCCGACATTCCCAACGACCGCATCCTGCGCTGGGACGACACCACCGGCGAAATCAGCGAATTCCGCAAGCCCGCCAACTTCAGCAACGGCCTGGCCCGCGACCGCCAGGGCCGGCTGCTGACCTGCGAGCACCTGACGCGGCGCGTCACGCGCACGGAGTACGACGGCTCCATCACGGTGCTGGCCGACCGCTACGACGGCAAGCGCTTCAATTCGCCCAACGACATCATCTGCCAGCGCAACGGCGCCATCTGGTTCACCGATCCGCCGTTTGGCATCGGCGGCCATTGGGAAGGCGACAAGGCCAAGTCGGAACTGCCGCATGGGGTTTACCGCATCGACCCATCGGACGGCCGCGTGACGCAGGCGCTGGGCGATCTGGCCGCGCCCAACGGCCTGTGCTTTTCGCCGGACGAGAAGATTCTTTATGTGGTGGAGTCGCGCCACCAACCCAACCGCGTGGTGTGGGCCTACGACGTGGGCGCGGACGGTGCGCTATCGGGCAAGCGCCTGCATATCGACGCGCAGGGGCCCGGCGCCATCGACGGCATCAAGTGCGATGAAGACGGCAACCTGTGGTGCGGCTGGGGCAGCAATGGCGCGGCCGGCGCCAAGCCCGAAGAGCTGGACGGCGTGATGGTGTTCAACCCGGCGGGCAAGTCCATCGGCCACATCCGCCTGCCCGAACGCTGCGCCAACCTGTGCTTTGGCGGCGCCAAGCGCAATCGCCTGTTCATGGCCAGCAGCCATTCGCTGTACGCCCTGTACGTGGAAACGCGGGGCGCTGTGTGACGTTAGCAAGCAGCGCGGCGTTGCAGGACGCCGCGCCGGTTTTATCCCAGAACAACATCAACCCGTGTGGAGACAGCATGAACGTAAGCAAGAGACATTTCCTGGGCGGCGCCGCGGCGCTATGCCTGTCGCCCCTGGTGCCCGCCTGGGCGCAGCAAGCAGGCGCTGGCGCAAGCGGCGCAGCGGCGAATTGGCCGACGCGGCCGGTGCGCATCATCGTGCCGTATCCGCCCGGGGGCTCTTCGGACATCATCGCGCGCATCCTGGCGCCGCGTCTGTCCGATGCGCTGAAGCAGACCGTGGTGGTCGAGAACAAACCCGGCGCCAATGGCAACCTGGGCGCGGGGCTGGTCGTGCAGCAGGCGGCCGAGGGCCATACCGTGCTGCTGTGCGACGTGGGCGCCCTGGCCATCAGCCCGTCCGTCTACACCAAGCTGTCGTTCGATCCGTCCAAGGACTTGCGCGCCGTCGGCATGCTGGCCTATTCGCCGCACGTGTTGGCCGTGCACCCCGACGTGCCGGCCAAGACCTTGCAGGACCTGGTGGCGCTGTCGAAAAAAGAACGCTTGAATTTTGCCGTGACGGCCATCGGCAGCGCGCCGCACCTGGCGGCGGTGGCCGTGCAGCAGGCCACGGGCGCGCAATGGGAATACGTGCCGTACAAGGGCGGCTCGCAAGCGGTGACGGACACGATCGGCGGGCAGACCCAGATCATCATGAACGGGCTGCTGGCGACCTTGCCGCACATCAAGTCCGGCAAGCTGCGCGCGGTGGCGATTTCGAAGGGCGAGCGCATGAAGCTCGTGCCCGACATTCCGACCATTTCCGAACAAGGCGTGAAGGGCTTTGAGTCCGGTACGTGGCAGGGCGTGATGGCGCCGGCGACCATGACCGACCCCGTGGCCGAACGCCTGGCCATGCTGATGGCGCAGATCGTGACCCAGCCGGACGTCACCGCGCAATTGAACGAGCAGGGCGCCGAAATCGTGACGCGCAGCCCGGCCGAACTGGCGCAGTTCTTCGCGAGCGAACGCGCGCGCTGGGCCAAGGTGGTGGAAAGCACGAACATCAAGCTGGATTGAACCGGGGCCAGGACGCGCGTGTTGCGAGGGGCGGACGAATGGGCGCACACTCGTGCCTGGTTCGTCTTGCCTTGGAGCCGCGATGAAAGCCCTGACCCTGGCCGCATCCTTCGGGCTGTTTGCTTGCGGCACGCTGGCCGCTGGCCCCGCGCTGGCGCGGGACGGCGTTCCCACCGTGCCACAGCCGCCCGCGTCCGCGCGCACCTTGCCAGACACCTGCCTGGGGACTTCATGTTCCAGGAAGGTGGATCCCGGCCGTACTGGCCAGCCTTGTCTGGGCACGTCCTGCGGGGGCGCGCGCTACCCGGAGCCGGCATCGGGCGCGAATGCAAACCGCGCGCCGCCGCCATGGAGCGGCCCGGCGCAACCGAAGCTGCCGCCGATGCCACAGCGTGGGCAACCCTTGGGACCCTTGACGCCGGGGCCCGCGCTGCCCCGCTAGGGACGGTGGAACGCGACATTGAAACGCGGCATTGAAACGCGACATTGAAACGCGGCTTTGAAACGTGCATGACATGCCGCGCGGTTGCAATGCAGGCAACGGCATTGAAAAAAACCGTGACGACGCTTGTTGCAAGGCAACATCGTTTGCTATCTTCCGGCCGTACCGCTTCTATCGTGACTTTGGGGAACCCACCACCATGCCTGCCCGCCCACGCCTAGCGCCAGCGCTCGCCCCGGAGTCCGAGACAGCGGTATTGTCTGCCCCAGCGCCCAAGCCCACCGCCGCGACCGACGCGCTTGGGTGTGCCGCCAGCAAGCTCATCTTGAACCAGCATTTTGAAGGCGGCGGGCTGACGTTCTATCGCAAAAGCACCGACAACAAACATTTCGGCCACGTTGCCACGCCCGCGTCCGACCGGGGCTATCTGGTGGGCGTGGCCATGCAGGGCGGACACCGCCGCCGCATCCTGCAAGGCAACCATGCATCGACCCATGATTTCGACATCGGGTCGGTCTATATCCGCGATTTCACTGACGATTACCGTGCCGACCTGCATGGCGGTTTCGATTTTGTGCTGATCGAGCTGTCGCGCGCTTTCATCGAGCGCATCAATGACGAAAACGGCGGCCCGCGCGTCAGCAGCCTGTTGCCGCGCGCAGGGCAGGGTGACCCCGTGCTGGCGCATATGTCTCATGTGTTGACCAGCGTCTTGGCGCAGCCGGAGCAACAGGGCGGCCTGTTCGTCGAACACCTGAGCCTGGCGCTGGGCGCGCACTTGCTGTCGCGCTATGGCGCGGGCGCCACCAGCGGCTTCACGGAATCCGGCGGCGGCCGCGTGCTGTCGCGCAAGCTGGAAGCGCGGGCCAAGGACATGCTGCTGTCGTCCCTGCGCGCGGACACGTCCATTGCCGACATTGCCGAGGCCTGCAATTTGTCGCGCAGCTATTTCATCAAGGCGTTCCGGCAGACGGTGGGCACCACGCCGCACCGTTGGCTGCTGGAGCAGCGCGTGCAAAAAGCGCAGGACCTGCTGCGCATGCCGGGCCGTTCCATCACCGACATCGCGCTGCTGTGCGGCTTTGCCGACCAGGCGCATCTGACGCGGGTGTTCACCAGCGTGGTGGGCCTGTCGCCCGGGGCCTGGCGCAAGGTCAACGCCTAGAGCGCATCGGGCGGTATCAGCCCGGGTCCAAGCCGGGGTTTTAGCCGCGGTGTACGATCACTGCTCTTTCAGACAAAGCAGCACCCAAGTACGCAAGACCGTCCGGCAGCCCGAAGCTAGCCTAGCGCTGTACCTTGCCGCTTTCTTCGGATGCCCCGGAATTGAATCCCATGAATCGTCCGCCCGTTGACGCCGCTTGCCATCCGCCTGAGTTACCGGCCCTGCATGCGCAAGCGTTCCCCATGCTGAGCCCCGAGCAGATCCGCCTGGCCGCGCCTTACGGCGAGGAAGTGCGGGTGTCGGCCGGCACCGTGCTCTTGCAAAGCGGCGGCGCGGAGGCCGCCTTCTACATCGTGCTGGACGGGTACGTCGAAGTACTGGAAGACGAACCCGACGGCGGCCAGCACAGCCTGTTGATGCATCGCGACGGCGAATTCACCGGCAGCCTGGACCTGTTCACCGACCGCCCCAACTCGGTGAGCGCACGCGCCGATTCCGACAGCCGGCTGCTGCGCCTGTCGCGCGCGGGGCTGACCCAATTGCTGCTGGCCGAGCCGTTGCTGGCAGACATCGTGCTGCGCGCCTTCATGCTGCGCCGCATCGGGTATTTGCGGCGCCGGCCCTATGGCGGCGCCATTTCGCGTGGCGGCGCTGTTTCACGGTCGGGAGCGGCGGCGGGGCAGGTCGACCCGGTGCTGGACCTGGCCGTGATAGGCGGCGGGCCGGCGGGCTTGGCGGCGGCGGCTTATGCCGCCTCGGAAGGCTTGCACACCTTGCTGGTGGGCGGCTCTTTATGCGAATCCGGGCCGTCGGGCGCCGCTGCGTCGGGCGCCGCTGCGTCGGGCTTTAACACGCCGGGCAAGCAGGCCTTGCCCGGCTTTCCCGGCACCATCACGGGCTTGTGCGACGGCGGTCTGCTGCGCCGCGCCGAAACGCAAAGCCGCCGCTTCGGCTCGCGTGTAATGCCCGTGCGCCTGGCCACGGCTTTTGACAGCACCTGTTACCCATATCGCGTGTGGCTCGATGACGGCCAGATGATCGAGGCGCGCAGCTTGATCGTGGCGACCGGGCGGGTGGCAGATGGCACTGGCGAGGGCAACACCGCCTGGTTGGACGGCTGCCTGGACACCGATGACCTGGGCTGCATCCTGACGGGCCGGGCGGCAGCCGGGTCCATGCAGGCGCGCGCGTATGAAAGCTCGCAGCCCGGCGTGTTCGCGGTGGGCGCGGTGCGTGCAGGATCCGTCAAGCACGTGCTTGCCTGCATCGCCGAGGGCGCGGCGGCGGTGCGTGTGGTGCACCGCTTCCTGGACGCCTCGGCTCACTAGTCTGCTGCGCAACTCGTCCGCCGCCTCGCTAGCTCGGGCCGCTGTCCCGCTTGGCCTGGCGCAAGTCCAGCGCCAGGAAATGGTGCACCGCGGGTTTTTCCGGCCCGATATGAAAGCGCTGCGCTTCGCCTTGCAGGTCGGCATCGGCGTGCGACACGCGCTGGTGCTGGCGCAAGTGCTCGGCCCAGGACTCCACCAGAAACCATTCCTGCACGCGCTCGGGCTCGCCCGTGTGTTCGGCCACGCCCCAGGCGTAGGCGCCGTCGCGCCGACGCTCTTCGGCCACCGCCTTGAGCGCCTGCAGGAACGCGGGGCGGTCCTGCACACGGATGCGGTATTCGATCTGCACCATGACCGGGCCGCGATCATGTTCAATGGGCGCGTCCAGCAGCGGCTCGGGCCAGTGGTTGGACGGATCCAGATTGGCCTCGCCCTGCGGCAGGCGCAGGCGATGCAGCACCAGGCCCGCCACCAGCAAGCCCACGGCGCCGGCCAGCAGGGTGCCGGGCACCCCGATTTCCTGCGCCAGCAAACCCCAGCCCAGGCTGCCCGCCGCCATTGCGCCGTTGAACACCATCAAGTAGATGGCCAGACCACGGCCACGCACCCAGTTCGGCAGGATGGCTTGCGCCACACCGTTGAAGGTGGTCAGCGCCACGATCCAGCCCATGCCCAACAGCAGCAACAGCAAGACGGCGGCCCATTGTGGCGGCGCGAAGGACAGTGCCGCCATCACCACGGCAGCGGCCACGGCGGCGGCCAGCACCAGGCCGTCGGCGTTCAGGCGCTGGCGTAGCTTGGGAAGCACTACCGCGCCCAGAATCGCGCCCACGCCCACGGCGCCCAGCAACACGCCATAAAAGCCCGCGCCACCGCCCAGCATGCGGCGCGCCACCAATGGCAACAGGGCCCAGACCGAACTGGCGAAAATGAAGAACACCGCCGCGCGCAACAGCACCACATGCAGCTCGCGGCTGGCGCGGGCGTAGCGCACGCCGGCACGGAAGGCGCCGAAGAACTGCTCGGACAAGCCATCGTCCACTTTCTTGGGGCGCTTCCACCAGATCAGCGCCGCGATCACGAACACATAGCTCAGCACGTCCGCGCCATAGGCAGCGGCCGCACCAAACGCGGCCAGCAGCAGGCCGCCCACGGCAGGCCCCAAGGCGCGCGCGATATTCACGCCCAACGAATTCAGGCCCACGGCGGTTTTCAGTTCGGCCTTGGGCACCAGTTCAGGCACGATGGCCTGCCAGGTCGGCCCCATCAACGCCGTGCCCACACCGCCCAGGAAGGTCAGCGCGATCAGTGTTTCGACGGTCAGCGTGTTGGTCTTGGCCATGACCAGTAGCGTGAGGCTGACGCAGCCCAGCAGCACCTGGATGGCGATCAGGAAACGCCGCCGGTCCAGGATGTCGGACAGCACGCCCGCCGGAATGGCCAACAGGAATACCGGCAAGGTGGCCGCCGTTTGCATCATGGCCACGGCGGCCGGGTTGCTGGACAGGTCGGTCACAAGCCAGGCACTGGCCACGTCTCGCATGAAGCTGCCGATATTGCCCAGGATGGTGGCGCCCCACAGCACGGCGAACAGCGTGTGCTTCAAGGGCGCCATGCCGCCCACGGCGGCGGGCGGGGTGTTGCGGTCAGGTCCGGCCATGCAGGCGCTCCGTCAAATCATGCCAGGCGACCAGGACGAATGCCCCGGCCAGCCCCAAGTGTTCATAGAACGCGTTCATTGCCATGAAGCGCGCGTCGGCGGGCGCTTCCCAATAGCGGTTGGCCATCAGTGCCGCCACCGCGGTAAAGAGCGCCAGCGCCAACGCGCCCAGCCAGCGCAGGCGTCCGGACAGAATCAGTGCACTGGCGCCGAGTTCCAGTGCAATGACCGCGCTGGCCGTGAGCGCGGTGGGATGCAGGCCGAAATGCGCCATCTCGGCTTGCGCGCCCGCGAAGTCCAGCAGCTTGACCAGCCCGCCCTGGATATACGCGCCGCATAGCGCCAGCAGAGCCAGCCAGCGCACCGTTTTCGAGAGCAGCGGACGGCGCAACGCAGGCGGGTGCGCCATGGAAGGGCGCAAGCTCATACCGCCCAGCACGCGCAGCCCAGCGCGCCCCAGAAGCCCTTCAGGTCGGACACGGGCAGCTTGCTGGCCCAGGCGCCGGCGTGCTGGTGACCGTGCACGTTGCAGTCGTTCAGGCAGGCGCAGGCGGCGGCCGCTTCGCGCAGCGTGGTTTGCAAGGGCTTGCCTTCGCTGTCGCTCCAGGCGCCATAGCCACCGAACAAGCGCGTGGGCGACCAATCCGGCATGGCGGGCGGCGGGGCGGCGTCATCATGGGCCGAGAATTCGCCCGCGCCCCAGACCACCTTGCCGCCCACCACCGTCAGCAGGCTGCTGGTGTCGGCAATGTCGGATTCCGGGCATGCAAAGAAGTCGCGGTCGGGCACCACCAGGTCAGCCAGTTGGCCGACCGCGATGCGGCCTTTCTTGCCCTGTTCGTTCGAGAACCAGGTGACGTTCTCGGTCCACATGCGCAGGGCGGCATCGCGGTCCAGGCAACTGCGTTGCGGCGTCAGGCGCAGGCCGCCGACCGTCTTGCCGGTGATCAGCCACGACAGCGATACCCAGGGGTTGTAGGACGCCACGCGCGTGGCGTCGGTGCCGGCCGACACATTGACGCCTTTTTCCAGCATGCGCTTGACCGGTGGGGTGGCTTCGGCCGCGCCCGCGCCATAGCGTTCGACGAAGTATTCGCCCTGGTACGCCATGCGGTGCTGCACGGCCACGCCGCCGCCCAGCGCGGCGATGCGGTCGATGGATTTCTCGGAAATCGTTTCGGCGTGGTCGAAGAACCAGTTCAGGCCGGCCAGCGGCACGTCCTGGTTGACGCGTTCAAACACGTCTAGCGAGCGGCTGATGGTTTCGTCATAGGTGGCGTGCATGCGCCAGGGCCAGCGGTTCTGCGCCAGGATACGCACCACTTCTTCCAGCTCGCCTTCCATCTCGGGCCCCATCTCGGGACGCGGCTGGCGGAAGTCTTCGAAGTCGGCCGCCGAGAACACCAGCATTTCACCCGCGCCGTTGTGGCGGAAATAGTCGGTGCCTTGCTTGTATTGCGACGTGGCGGTCCAGTTTAGGAAGTCTTCCTTTTCCTGCTTGGGCTTTTGCGTGAACAGGTTGTAGGCCAGTCGGATGGTCAGCTGATTGGCGTCGGCCAATTGCTGGATGACCTGATAGTCCTCGGGGTAGTTTTGAAAACCGCCGCCCGCGTCAATGGCGCCGGTGACGCCCAGGCGGTTCAGTTCGCGCATGAAGTGACGCGTGGAATTCACCTGGTATTCCAGCGGCAGCTTCGGCCCCTTGGCCAAGGTGGCGTACAGGATCGACGCATTGGGCTTGGCCAGCAGCAGGCCGGTGGGGTTGCCGGCCGAATCGCGCACGATTTCCCCGCCGGGCGGGGCGGGCGTGGTCTTGTCGTAGCCCACGGCGCGCAAGGCGGCGGCGTTGAGCAGGGCGCGGTCGTACAGGTGCAGGATGAACACGGGCGTATCGGGCGCCACGGCGTTCAGTTCTTCGATGGTGGGCAGGCGCTTTTCGGCAAACTGGTGCTCGGTAAAGCCGCCCACCACGCGCACCCACTGCGGGGCGGGGGTGATGGCGACCTGGCGGCGCAGCATGGCCATGGCGTCGGCCAGGCTGCGCACGCCGTCCCAGCGCAATTCCATGTTGTAGTTCAGCCCGCCACGGATGATGTGCAGGTGGTTGTCGATCAGGCCGGGCAGCACGCCACGGCCGTTCAAGGCGATGACCTTGGTGGCGGGGCCGGCCAGCGGCAGGATGTCGGCGGCGGCGCCCACGCGGGTGAAGCGGCCGTCGTGGATGGCGACGGCGTCGGCTGTGGGGTTCGCCGGGTCCAGCGTGGTGAAGCGCCCTTGGTGCAGGATCAGGTCGGGGGCTTGGGTGTCAACCATGGCGCTTGTCTCCACAGGCTTCGGCGCGTGTTTCAGGGAGGGGTGAAGTCTTGGGGCAGCTAGGCAGTTCACCGAACATATGCGGCTTGACCTGCTCGTGCAACCACGATGTGCGCGCGGCCGGTTCGGCCAGCATGCGCTTGACCAGCGGGGGAATCTGTTCCCCCGCCAGGATGCCCAGCAGGCCTACCAGGGCAATCACCGGAGGCGCTGGCGAGCGTACGTTGAACAGCGCATAGATCACGCCGACCAGCAGGCCAAGCGCCAACGAAACCAGGTAGACCTTCATGGGCGGGCTCCTATCAGCCTTCGTGGGCGTTGAACATGGACTTGGCGTAGATGATGCCCAGGCCATAGGCGCCGCCGAACTGCTTGGCGATGCCGGTGGTCATGTCGTAGGTGTCGGTGCGGGCCCAGTCGCGCTGCATTTCCAGCAGGTACTGCAAGGCGGTGATCGGCTGGCCGCCGGCTTGCACGATGCGCTCGACGGCGCGGTTATGGGCTTCCAGCGACACGTCGCCGCAAGCGTCGGTGATGACATACACCTCAAAGCCCTGGTCCAGCGCCGACAGGGCCGGGCCGACGATGCACACGCTGGTCCACAGGCCGGCCAGCACAATTCGCTTCTTGCCGATTTCATTGACCTGCTTGATGACGGCTTCGTCTTCCCAGGTGTTCATGGACGTGCGGTCCAGCAGCGCCTGGCCGGGGAACGGGGCGGTGACTTCGGTGAACATCGGGCCGGAAAAGCTCTTTTCGGCAACCGTGGTCAGGATGGTGGACGCGCCGAAACCGGCGGCGGCGTGGGCGACCAAGCCGGCGTTGTTGCGCAGCGTGATGGCATCGATGGAGTGGGTGGCGAACGCCATCTGCGACTGGAAGTCGATCATGATGAGCGTGTGGTCCTTGGGGGACAGCAGCTTGGCGCCGGGCTTGGCGTAGGCGGTGACGGACATGGGGGCTCCTTGGGATGCCGTGGGTGGAAATCCGAACATTCCGAGAAATTCCGGAAGACGCCCGCACTGTGCCTGTCCCTGCTATCGGTGTATTGAACGATTGTCAGCCGCTTTGAAGAATGGGATGGTGGCCGCCGGGCAGCGGACGGGTCGGCAGATGCGCCCGGCATGTGCCACAACAGGGCATATCCCGACGCATCCGGCGCACCGCATTGGTGCGTCTTGGGCGCCTGAAGGGATACCAGCCGTTACCTAGCGGGGTCGCGTCGCAATGCCGTAACCCGGCGCGCGCAAGCTGGCTGCCTGGCACGCATGTTGCTTGTTTTTCTTGATGGCGTTGCCGAATCGATGTGTGGAGACTTTCATGAAGCATCTCATCAAGCACGTGACCCGCTACCGCTATCCCGCCCCGGTCAACTACAGCATCCAGACCTTGCGGCTGACGCCCCGGCGCGACGACCATCAGCACGCGCTGCGCTGGCAGATTCAGACGCCGGGCGAGATCCAGCCGCAGGTGGACGCCTACGGCAACGTGACCCACACCTTGACGCTGCACCGCACCCACAGCGAAATCGAAATCCATGCGGTGGGGCAGGTAGACATCCACCCGTTGGCCCAAGGCCATGTGGGCGACGAAGACGAACGCCTGCCGGTGTACATCTATGGCGTGCCCACGGCCTTGACGCAGTGCGACGATAGCGTCCGCGATTTTTGCCGCCGCGTGGTGCCGGGCGGCGTGCATGTGCCGCAAGACGTGCTGACCCTGGCGGGCGCGATCCGCGAACGGGTCGCCTACCAGCCCGGCTTGGGCAGCGCGCCCATGACAGCCCCCGAAACGCTCGCGGCCCGGCGCGGCGGCAGCCATGACCAAACCCATCTGCTGCTGGCTTGCGTGCGCGCCTTCGGCACGCCGGCCCGCTTTGTCAGCGGGTATTGGCACGAAGCGGGCGACGACGCGGCCAGCCATGGCTGGGCCGACGTCTGGCTGGCCGGGCACGGCTGGGTCAGTGTGGACGTCAGCCATGCCACGTTCGCGTCCGACGGCCATTGCCGCCTGGCGGTCGCGCGCGACTACGAATCGGCCTCGCCCGTGCGCTGGCTGCATGGCGTGGCGGCCACGCTGTCGATGAATGTATCGGTGCAGGTACAGACCAGCCACTGAGGATTGGCGTACCCTGCACGAATGGCGTGACATTCCGCAAGCAAGGCGTGACCCCCCCCAAGAATTTCGGCAGTACAGTCGATCCGGAGAAGGCTTTGACTATCCACGTAGCGCTCAAGCACGTCACGCAATACAACTATGACCGCCTGGTCAGCCTGTCGGCCCAGGTGCTGCGGCTACGGCCCGCGCCGCACAGCCGCACGCCGATCCTGTCGTACTCGCTGACGGTGGAACCCGCCGAGCATTTCCTGAACTGGCAGCAGGACCCGTTCGCCAACTATCTGGCGCGCCTGAATTTTCCGGGCAAGACGCGCGAATTCAAGATCACCGTAGACCTGGTCGCCGAGATGGCGGTCTACAACCCGTTCGACTTCTTCCTGGAACCCGACGCCGAGGAATTCCCCTTCACCTATGACGATGTGCTGGCCCGCGAACTGGCGCCGTACCGCGTTTGCGACGAGGCCACGCCGCTGTTCGCGGAATTCCTGTCGCGGGTGGACGTGCGCGAGCAACGCACGGTGGATTTTCTGGTGGCTCTGAACCAGCAGGTGCACAAGGAAATCAGCTACCTGATCCGCATGGAGCCCGGCGTGCAGACGCCGGAAGAAACGCTGGCGCGCTGCGCCGGGTCGTGCCGCGATTCCGGCTGGCTGCTGGTGCAGGCCCTGCGCCATCTGGGGCTGGCGGCGCGCTTTGTGTCGGGTTACCTGATCCAGTTGAAACCCGACGTGCGCGCGCTGGACGGCCCCAGCGGCGCGCAAACCGACTTTACCGATCTGCATGCCTGGTGCGAGGTCTATCTGCCCGGCGCCGGTTGGATCGGCCTGGATCCCACGTCTGGCCTGCTGGCGGGCGAAGGCCATATTCCGCTGGCAGCCACCCCCGAACCGGGCAGCGCGGCGCCGGTGACGGGCGCGGTCGACAAGGCCGAGGTGGAATTCGTGCACACCATGTCGGTCACGCGCGTGTTTGAATCGCCGCGCGTCACCAAGCCGTACAGCGACGAGCAATGGCAGGCCATTCTGGACCTGGGCGACAAGATCGACGACCACCTGGACCACATGGACGTGCGCCTGACCATGGGTGGCGAACCCACCTTCGTGTCGGTCGCCGACCGCGACGGCGCCGAATGGAATACCGCCGCGCTCGGCCCCACCAAGCGCGGCTTTGCCCTGGAACTGCTGAACCGCCTGCGCACCCGCTACGGCGGCAACGGCTTTGTGCATGCCGGGCAGGGCAAGTGGTATCCGGGCGAGCAATTGCCGCGCTGGGCACTGTCGATCTTCTGGCGCGCCGATGGCGAGCCCTGCTGGGGCGACCCGGCGCTGTTCGCCGACGAGCGTCAGCGCAGCAGCTACACCGTGGCGGACGCGCAGCGTTTCATCACGCGCCTTGCCGAGCGCCTGGAAGTGGATGCGCGCCACATCGTGCCGGGCTACGAAGACGTCTTCTACTACCTGTGGCGCGAACGCCGCTTGCCCGCCAACGTGGACCCCTTTGATTCGCGGCTGGACGACGAAATGGAACGCGCGCGCCTGCGCCGCGTGTTCGAACAGAAGCTGGACAGCGTGGTCGGCTACGCCTTGCCGATCCAGGCGGGCGAGGGCGGGCCATGGGTGTCCGGCCCCTGGTTCCTGCGCGATGAACGCATGTATCTGTTCCCGGGCGATTCGCCGATGGGCCTGCGCCTGCCGCTGGACTCGCTGCCCTGGACGGCCGAGGCCGATGCGCCCGTGGTGGCGGATCGGGATCCCTTTGACGCGCGGCGTTCGTTGCCTGGGCCGGCGCAGTTGCTGGCGCAGAACCCGCGCGCCACGGTGGGGGCGGGATCGGGATCGGGGACGGGCGGGGCAGCAGGGGTGGGATCTGGCACAGGACCCGGGGCAGGACCGGGGTCCGCACCAAACCCGGACGCCACCCGCGCGCCCGCCAAGTTTGAATCGGCCTCGTGGCTGGCCCGCACCGCCATGTGCGTGGAGCCGCGCAATGGCCTGCTTTTTGTCTTCATGCCGCCGCTGCCGCGTCTGGAAGACTATCTGGCGCTGGTGGCGCAGGTGGAAGCCACTGCGCGTGACCTGAAGGTGAAGATCGTGCTGGAAGGCTATCCGCCGCCGCGCGACCCCCGTTTGAAGATGCTTCAGGTCACGCCTGACCCCGGCGTCATCGAAGTCAACATCCACCCCGCCAGCAACTGGGCCGACCTGGTCGACCACACCGAATTCCTGTACGAGGCCGCGTTCGAGACACGGCTGTCCACCGAAAAGTTCATGGCCGACGGGCGTCACACCGGCACGGGCGGCGGCAATCACTTCGTGCTGGGCGGCGCCACGCCGGCCGACAGCCCATTCCTGCGCCGCCCCGACGTGCTGGCCAGCCTGCTGGCGTACTGGGTCAACCATCCGTCCTTGTCGTACTTGTTTTCGGGCTTGTTCATCGGCCCCACCAGCCAGGCGCCGCGCATCGACGAAGCGCGCAACGACCAGGTGTACGAGCTTGAACTGGCGTTTCAGGAAATCCATCGGCGCTGCGCGGAGCAGGGCGCCCAGGTGCCGCCCTGGATGATCGACCGCGCGCTGCGCAACATCCTGGTGGACGTCACGGGCAACACGCACCGGTCAGAATTCTGCATTGACAAGCTCTATTCCCCTGACAGCGCGACGGGCCGACTGGGCCTGCTGGAACTGCGCGCCTTTGAAATGCCGCCGCATGCGCGCATGAGCCTGGCGCAGCAACTGTTGCTGCGCGGCCTGATCGCCCACTTCTGGAAGACCCCGTACACCGCGCGCCTGACGCGCTGGGGCACCGAGCTGCACGACCGGTTTCTGTTGCCGACCTTTGTGAAGATGGATTTCGAGGACGTGCTGGCTGACCTGAACGAAGCCGGCTACGCCTTTGACACCGCCTGGTTTGCCCCGCATTTCGAATTCCGCTTTCCGCTGTTTGGCGACGTGGCCGCGCGTGGCATCCACCTGGAACTGCGTGGCGCGCTGGAACCCTGGCACGTGATGGGCGAAGAGGGCTCGTCGGCCGGCACGGTGCGCTACGTGGATTCGTCGCTGGAACGGGTGGAAATCCGGGTATCGGGCTTGAACGACAACCGCTATGTTGTGACGGTCAACGGGCGCGCGCTGCCTTTGCAACCGACGGGGCGCGTGGGCGAATACGTGGCGGGCGTGCGCTACAAGGCCTGGGCGCCGCCATCCGCGCTGCATCCCACCATTCCGGTGCATGTGCCGCTGACGGTGGATATTGTGGACACCTGGAACCAGCGTTCCCTGGGAGGGTGCCGCTACCATGTGGCGCATCCGGGCGGGCTGAACCCGGAAACGTTCCCCATCAACGCCTACGAGGCCGAGAGCCGGCGCCTGGCCCGCTTTGAAAAAATTGGCCACACGCCGGGGCGCATGGACGTGGCGCCTGCCCAGGTCAGCCGCGAGTTTCCGTTCTCGCTGGATTTAAGGCACGATTGACCCCTTCTGGATGTTGAACCCGGCGCACCGGTCGCCCTCTGATTCCCCATGCCGCAATTTCTTTTTCAGACCGATCCGTCGCAGGATGTCGCATCCCTGGCGGTTCATGCGGCGCTGCCCGCACGGCCGGGCCACTATGACGAACTGCGCGCGCCGGCAGAGGCGTCGGGCGCCGTCGCGTCGGGCGCCACCCGGCTGCGCGAACCCTGGCCCCGTTTCTTCGAGCTATTGGGCACCAACGGCTTTGCCGACCTGGACCGGCGCGTTGACGTGGTGGCCCGGCAGATCCGCGAAAACGGCATCACCTACAACATCTACGCCGACGCCAACGGCTCGGCCCGGCCCTGGTCGCTGGACCTGCTGCCTTTCGTCATCAACGACACCGACTGGTCGGTTATCGAACAGGGGCTGCGCCAACGCGCCACCTTGCTGAACCGCATCTTGGGCGACGTCTATGGGCCGCAAACCCTGCTGGCCGACAAGCTGATTCCGCCCGCGCTGGTGTTCGGCCATCCCGGTTACCTGCGCCCCTTGCGCGGCTATCTGCCGCCGGGCGGCACCTATCTGCACATTGCCGCCTTCGACCTGGCGCGCGCCAGCGACGGCAACTGGTGGGTGGTGTCGCAACGCACGCAGGCGCCGTCCGGGCTGGGCTATCTGCTGGAAAACCGCCTGACCATTTCCGGCATGTTCCCCGAGGCCTTCAAGGAACTGCGCGTGCAGCATCTGGCGACCAGCTATCGCCGGCTGATGGACATGCTGTACAAGTTGAGCCCGGGCGGGTCGTCGGCCCAAGCCTTGCCGCACACTCCACCGCGCATCGTCCTGCTGACGCCCGGCCCCTACAACGAAACCTATTTCGAACAGACCTATCTGGCGCGCTACCTGGGTATTACGTTGGTGGAAGGCGGCGACCTGGTCGTGCGCGACCAGATGCTGTACCTGAAAACGCTGCACGGCCTGGAGCGCGTACACGCCGTGCTGCGCCGGCTGGATGACGATTTCTGCGACCCGCTTGAGCTGCGCTCGGACTCCACGCTAGGGGCGCCGGGCCTGCTGCAAGTCATGCGCGCGGGCAACGTGCTGGTGGCGAACTCGTTGGGCACGAGCTTTCTGGAATCCCCCGCCATCAACGGTTTCCTGCCCGCCATCAGTCGCCACCTGTTTGATGCCGACCTGTTGCTGCCGTCGCTGCCGTCGTGGTGGTGCGGGGAAGCGGCCGCGCGCGAACAGGTGCTGGCCAACCTGCCGGGCACGGTGGTCAAGTCCACCTATCCCAACAATATGCGGGGCGGCTTCGAACCCGTGATCGGGGGCGCCGTGCCGCCGTCCGAACATGCCGCGCTGCAAGCCCGCATCGCCGACCACCCCGACGCCTACACCATCCAGCAATACCTGCCGCTGTCGCAAGCACCCAGTTGGTCCGCCGGCCACATCGTGCCGCGCGCGGCCATGCTGCGCGTGTTCGTCATCGCGGACGGCGAGGGCGGTTGGAATGTGCTGCCAGGCGGGCTGACCCGCATCGCCAGCCGAGAAAAGCAGATCGTGTCCATGCAGCGCGGCGGCAGCAGCATGGACACCTGGGTCACCACCCGGGGCGCGGTGGATACATTTTCGATGCTGCCCGTGCAACTGCGGCCCGAAGAGCTGGTGCCGGCGAGCCGCCCGGTATCCAGCCGCGCCGCCGAAAACCTGTTCTGGATGGGGCGCTATACCGAACGCGCGGAGAACGACGTGCGCCTGGCCACGGTGGCGCTGACCTGGTTGAACAGCGACGAAGACAATGCCGGCGAACTGTTTGCCGCCGTCGATGCCTTGTGCCAGCGCAGCGGCCTGGTGCCGGCCGCGCCCACCTTGTCGGTGCGCATGTTTGAAGCCACGTTGGTGGCCGAACTGGCGGGCGGCCCGACGCAAGGCGGCGTGGCGCGCAACCTGGGCGCCTTGGCATTCGCCGCGGGCCAGATCCGCGACCGCCTGTCGCCCGAGCACTGGCGGCTGGTTGTGACGGCGCACGAAGGCTTCATGCGCATGGCGTCCGGCGGCAAGGGCGGCGAACCCGGGGTGCCGGAGTCGGGGTCGGGGTCGGACACGCCGCCGATGTCCGCGCCGGACGTGCTGCGCGGATTGAAAAGCCTGGGCATGCAGCTATCGGCCATCACCGGCTCGCAAACCGACCGCATGACGCGCGACGATGGCTGGCGCCTGCTGACAATCGGCCGGCAGATTGAACGCCTGTCCGCCATGGCCGGTCTGCTGGGCGCGCTGTTTCGCCAGAATGCGGTGCTGGGCGATAGCGGCTTCAACATGCTGCTGGACCTATTCGATAGCAAGATCACCTACCGCGCGTATTATCCGGGCCGCCAGGAAGTGCCGGCGCTGCTGAACCTGCTGGTGCAGGAACCCGCCAACCCGCGGTCGCTCGCCTGCGTGCTGAACGTGCTGCGCAAAGAGGTGGCGCGCCTGCCCGATACGGTGGCGGGCCCCGCCACGGACCTGGTCCGCCTGTTGCCCGAAGACGGCGTGGGCGTGACATTGGCGGAGCTGTGTGGACAGCACCAAAGCCAAAGCCAAAGCCAAAGCCAATACGGCGGCGTGCTGGCGCTGACCGCACAACTTGAGGACGCCGCCAGTGCGCTGTCCAACGCCATCAGCCTGCGCTACTTCAGCCACGCAGCCGGCCATGACCAGACGCTTAGCGCGTAATTTACCGGCCCCGTACCCATGAATTCTTCGACTTCCTACCTGGATGCACCCGCCGACGCCCCGGAGGTGGCCGTGGAGGCGACCCAAGGGATGACCCTGGGCGTGGACCACGAAACCGCTTACCGCTACGCCGCGCCCGTGGAGTTGGCGCATCACCTGGGTTATTTACGCCCGCTGAACGACGCCTGCCAGGTGGTCGACTCCTACACGCTAAGCGTCACGCCAGCACCGCCCTCCATTACCGAGGCCGTGGACGGCTTTGGCAATACGCGCTGCCTCTTCGCCCTGTACGCCCCGCATGACGCGCTGACCGTGCGCGCCACCAGCCGCGTCACCGTTTACCCGCGTTTTGGCGCGCTGGACCCCACGGCCGGCTTGCCGTGGGAAGACGCGGCACGGCGCTTGCGGTACGACCCCGCCTTGCCGTTTGCGCCGGAAGCGGAATTCAGCTTTCCCTCCACCTACGTGCCGCTGCATGCCGAGCTTCGGGCATACGCCTTGCTGTCATTCATGCCGGGGCGGCCCGTGGCCGAAGCCGCGCTGGACTTGATGCACCGTATCCACGCCGACTTCAGCTACCAGCCGGCGCATACGCAGGTATCCACGCCCATTCTTGACGTCTTTCACGAGCGCGTCGGGGTGTGCCAGGATTTTGCGCATCTGATGATCGGCTGCCTGCGCGCCATCGGCTTGCCGGCGCGCTATGTCAGCGGGTATCTGATGTCGCAGCCGCCACCCGGCCAGCCGCGCCTGATCGGGGCAGATGCCTCGCATGCGTGGGTGTCGGTGCATTGCGCGGGGGTGGACGTCAATGGCGGCTGGATCGACCTGGACCCCACCAACGACGTGGTGCCGGGCACGGCGCATGTGGTGCTGGCTTACGGCCGCGATTACGCCGACGTGACGCCCCTGCGGGGTGTCATCCGAGGCGGCGGCCATGAATTGGATGTGCGCGTGACCGTCGCGCCCATAGACGAGTTTCCGACTGGAATGGATGCATGACCTACTTCTTCGACGCGATCCACCGCCAACTGCGCGCCCCGAAACGCGCACGCGTGCGGCATGCGCGGGCGAAGGCCTTTCAGTGCGTGTGCGGGCAGCCCATTTTTTTCAGCAACACGGAATGCCTGAACTGCCATCGCCAACTGGGCTTTGACCCCAAGCGCGGGCACGTGGTGGCGCTGGACGTGGAGCCGGCCAGCGGCATCCTGCGTGAATCGGGCAAGGTGCGTGGCAGGACTTACAAACGCTGCGCCAATTTCGCCATGCCGGCCCTGTGCAACTGGCTGCTGCCCGCCCAATCGGCCGACACGCTGTGCCTGGCCTGTAGCTTGAACCACACCATTCCTGACCTGTCGGTGCCCGAAAACGGCCCGCTATGGTGCAAGGTGGAAGCGGCAAAGCGCCAGATGATCGCGCAGGTGCTGATGTTGGGTCTGCCCATCCGGCGCTCGGAAACGCCCGATGACGGCGGCCTGGCCTTTGACCTGCTGGCGCCCGGCGCCGAGGGCGCGCCCTTGCTGACCGGGCACGCGCACGGGCTGATCACCATCAACATCCAGGAAGCCGACGACGCCTACCGGGTGAAGGTGCGCGAAGACATGCGCGAGCCGTACCGCACCCTGCTAGGCCACTTCCGCCACGAAATCGGCCACTACTATTGGGACCAGCGCATTGCCGGCGGCCCGTGGCTGGAGCCGTTTCGCCAGGTGTTCGGCGACGAACAGGCCGACTACGCCCAGGCGCTGCAACGCAACTACGAACAAGGCCCCCCCGCCGACTGGGCGCTGCACTACATCAGCACCTATGCGTCCTGCCACCCCTGGGAAGACTGGGCCGAAACCTGGGCCCACTACCTGCACATGATGGATACGCTGGACACCGCCATCAGCTTCGGCATCACGCGGACGACGGTCGAGCAGTCCTACGAACCCTTCACCAAGGACGCGCTATACGACCCGGACGACCCGGAAGGGCAGGCGTTCCTGGACCTGGTCAACGCCTGGGTCGCCTTGACCGGCGTGCTGAACGAACTGGCCCGCAGCATGGGGCAACGGGATTTCTATCCATTCGTGCTGCCGGCGCAGGTGATCGGGAAGTTGCAGTTCGTGCATCGAGTGGTGAAGGGGGCTTAGCGCGCTGAAACAGCGGGAGAATGAACCGGCAAAGAAACCGGCAAGAAATTTCGTACAATCACCGAATTAATTAAATATATTGCTTATTTATCAATTTGATAAATGCAATAATAATCGGCAAAAAAACCGGCAAAAGAACCGGAAAATGCTCGGGCCAAATGTACGATTCTCCGCATCAATTCTTGCCCCTCCAGCCCGCCGAAGCCACATCCGTG
Organism: Achromobacter spanius; assembly: GCF_003994415.1. Lineage (NCBI taxonomy): Bacteria > Pseudomonadati > Pseudomonadota > Betaproteobacteria > Burkholderiales > Alcaligenaceae > Achromobacter > Achromobacter spanius. The sequence goes on from NZ_CP034689.1 coordinate 3,139,874, forward strand.
CGGCTGCTGGAACGCGCTCGCGCGATCGTTCACCAATCGGTAGAACTCGGGGCGCTGGCGCATCCCGCCACGCGCGACGCCTTGCGCGATCTATTGCGCAACATGAATTCCTACTACAGCAACCGGATCGAAGGCCAAAGCACCACGCCCCGCAACATCGAAGCCGCCTTGCATCAGGAATTTTCAGACCGGCCCGAGGTGGCGCAATTGCAGCGCATTGCCGTGGCGCATATCCAGGCTGAAAAAGCCATGTCTCGCCTGGCCGATACCCAGGGCGCGCTGGGCGCTGACTTTGCCACCGCCGCGCATGGCGCCTTGTACAGCCATCTGGACGCCCGCGACAGAACCACCCAGGACGGCTACGTGGTGCAGCCTGCCGCGTTGCGCACGATCGATGTCACGGTAGGCCGCCACCATCCTCCCGCCTGGCAATCATTGCCGCAATTCCTGGCGGCATTCACCCAGCACTATGACCGCCCCAGGCCCGCCGACGCGCAGCTGATCGCCATCGCCTGCGCGCACCATCGCATGGCGTGGATGCATCCGTTTGCCGATGGCAATGGCCGCGCGTCGCGCTTACAGACCCATGCCGCCATGTTGCCGATCACGCAGGGGCTTTGGTCCGTCAACCGTGGCCTGGCGCGCAGCGTGAACGACTACTACGGCTATCTGGCGTGCGCGGACGCGCCGCGCCAGGGTGACCTGGACGGCCGCGGCAACCTGAGCGAAAAGGGCCTGGTGCAGTGGGTTGAATACTTTCTGGACGTTTGTGAAGATCAGGTGGCCTACATGACGCGCATGCTGGCCTTGGATTCGATGAAAACGAAGATCCATGCCGCCGTGCAGGTGGAAGCCGCGCACGGCCGCTTGCGGGCCGAGGCGGCCTTACCCATCTACTTTTTGTTTGCCGCAGGCCCCGTCAGCCGAGGCGAGTTTATTCAGATGACGGGGCTGGGCGAACGCACGGGGCGATCGTTGTTGGCGGCGGCATTGAAAAGTGGATTGGTGGCATCCGATACCCCGCGCGGCCCCGTGCGCTTTGCCTTCGCCCTGGATGCATTGCCTTTGCTGCTGCCATCGCTGTACGGAGGGGTGGACGATGTTGAGGGATGAAGGGTGGATGATTGGGATAGAAGAAGCCAAGCTCAACGTGCTCCGCGACGCCGCCGACAAGGGATGGGCTGACATCGCCGCAGGGCGCTTTACCGATGTCACAGACGATCAGCTCGAAAGTTTCATCGAACAGCTTGGGGCGCAGGCTGCCGCCAGGGTAAACATGAGGAAGTAATGTGGGTCTATCGGCTATCCAATCGGCCGAGTGCTGCACGATGTGATGGACTTGGCTCAGCACCTGGATTCTCGAAGATCGTGGTTTTAGCTTGCCCTTGGGCGGAATCACCTACCCGCTTGGCGGTGATTCTGCCCAAGGGCGTGAGCCATGACACGATTACACGGTCAAGCTGATCCAGGTGGTCTTCAGGTCCGAATATTTATCCAGCGCGTGCAGCGACTTATCGCGCCCGGAGCCCGATTGCTTGACGCCGCCGAACGGCACCGTGATGTCGCCGTCCGCATAGCAATTCACCCACACCAGCCCCGCGCGCAGGCGGCGCGACAAGCGATGCGCGCGTGACAGGTTGGCCGTCCACAGCCCGGCGCCCAGGCCGTACACCGAATCGTTGGCCAACTGGATCGCCTCGTCTTCGGTGCTGAAGCGCTGCGCGGCCAACACCGGTCCGAAGATTTCTTCGCGTACCAAGGCGGAATCCTGGTGGGCGCAATCGAAGATGGTGGGTTCGATGTAGTAGCCGCCCGACGCGCTGCGTGCTTGCTTGCCGCCGATGCGCAAGGTGGCGCCTTCGGATTGGCCGGCGGCGATGCGGGCCAGCACGCCTTGCATCTGGCGTTCGTCCACCATGGCGCCCATGGCGGTGGCGGGGTCCAGCGGGTCGCCGGGTTGCAGCGTGGCGGCGTAGGCGGCCACTTTTTCCATGAAGGCGTCGTAGATGCCGTCCTGCACGTACAGGCGCGAACCCGCGATGCAGACTTCGCCCTGGTTCGAAAAGATGGCCAGCGCGGCGGCTTGCGCGGCGCGGTCCAGGTCGGGGCAGTCGTCAAACACGATGTGGGGCGACTTGCCGCCGCATTCCAGCCACACGCGCTTCAGATTGGATTCGCCGGAATAGGTCATGAAGCGTTTGCCCGTGGCGGTCGAGCCCGTGAAGGCCACGCAATCCACATCCGGGTGACGGCCCAGCGCCTGGCCCGCCACCGCGCCCAAGCCGGGCACCACGCTGAAGACGCCCGCGGGGATGCCGGCTTCTTCGGCCAGCGCCGCCAGTCGGATGGCGGACAGCGACGCCTGTTCGGCCGGCTTCAAGATGACGCTGTTACCCGCGGCCAAGGCGGGCGCCACTTTCCAGGCCGCCATCATCAGCGGGTAGTTCCACGGCACCACGGCCGCCACCACGCCCAGCGCTTCGCGGGTGATGGTGGCCAGCGCGTCGGGGCCGGTCGGCGCGATCTCGTCGTAGATCTTGTCGATGGCTTCGGCGTACCAGGCGTAGCAGCGGGCGGTTTCCGGTACGTCGAATGCCAGCGCGTCGCGGATGGGCTTGCCCATGTCCAGCGTTTCCAGCAGCGCCAGTTCTTCGGTGTGCTGGTCGATCAGGGCGGCCAGGCGCAGCAGGCGTTCCTTGCGTTGGCGCGGCGCCAGCTGGCTCCATACGCCAGCTTCAAAGGCGCGGCGGGCGGCGGCCACGGCGCGGTCCACGTCGGCTTGGCCGCAAGCGGCCACGTCGGCCAGCTTGCGGCCGTCGATGGGGCTGGATGCCGGGAATGTGGCGCCGTCGGCGGCGTCGCAGTAGGCGCCGTCGATATAGGCTTGGCCCTTGAAGGTCAGCGCGGCGGCGCGGGCTTGCCAGTAAGCGTGATCGTGTTGGCTCATACGGGGTCTCCGGTGTGGTTGGCGCGGGCGACCATGGCGTCCAGCAGCACGTTGCAGCCGGCTTCCAGGTCAGCGGGTTTGGCGTCTTCGATTTCGTTGTGGCTCACGCCGTCCTTGCAGGGCACGAAGATCATGGCGGTGGGTGTGACGCTGGCCATGTAGACGGCGTCGTGGCCCGCGCCGGTGACGATGTCCATCGCGGCCAGGCCGCGCCGCGTGGCGCCGTCGCGTACCTTGGCGACCAGGTCCGGGTCGAAGGGGGTGGGCGGGAAATACTGCACCTGCTTCACGTCCACGGTAACGCCGTGGCGTTCGGCCACGTCGGTGCAGGCGGCCAGCCAGCGCGCATCCATCTGCGTCAGCGTGGCTTCGTCTTCATGACGCAGATCCACCGTGAAACGGACCTGGCCGGGGATGACGTTGCGCGAACCTGGGTGCGCATGGATTTCGCCGACCGTGCCGCGTCCGTGCGGCTGGTTGTCGTTGGCGATGCCAATCACCGCCTGCAACAGGAAGGTGGCGGCGTAGAGCGCGTCGCGGCGGATGGGCATGGGCGTGGGGCCGGCATGCATTTCCATGCCGGTGATGACCACGTCGTACCAGCGCACGCCCAGCGACCCCGTCACCACGCCAACCACTTTTTCTTCGTGCTCAAGAATCGGGCCTTGCTCGATGTGCGCCTCGAAGTACGCACCCACCGGCCGTCCGCCAACCGCGTCCGGGCCGGCGTAGCCGATGGCGGCCAGTTCGTCGGCCACGGATTTACCGTCGTGGTCGCGCGCGTTCAGCGCGACTTCCAGCGGGAACTTGCCGGCGAATACGCCCGAGCCCATCATCACCGGCAGAAAGCGCGAGCCTTCTTCATTGGTCCAGATGGCCACTTCCAGCGGGGCTTCGGTGACGACGCCATGGTCGTTCAGGCTGCGCATGACTTCCAGCCCCGCCAGCACGCCGTAGCAGCCGTCGAACTTGCCGCCGGTGGGCTGGGTGTCGATGTGGCTGCCGGTCATGACGGGCGGCAGGTTGTTGTTGCGGCCGGCGCGGCGGGCAAAGATATTGCCCACCTGGTCCACGCGCAGCGTCATGCCCACATCGCGCATCCAGCCGGTGACCAGATCGCGGCCCTGGCCGTCCAGCGCGGTCAGCGCCAGCCGGCAGTTGCCGCCCTTGGGCGTGGCGCCGATCTGCGCCAGGTCCATCAGCGACTGCCACAGCCGCTGTCCGTTGATTGAAATCGTGCTTGTCATGGAGTCAGGTCCTGTCAGAGGCCGTTATGTTGATGGCTGGCGATACGGGCCTGCGCAGCTTCGCGGATGCCCATCAGCGTTTCGCCCGGCGCGATGCCGTTGGCGTCGTAGCGGATTTCCAGCAGCGCGGGAAGATTGTTTTGCCGCGCAAACGCCAGCGCGCGTTCAAACGCCGGGCCGAAGTCGGCGGTGTTCTCCACGGCTTCGCCATGGCCGCCGTAACCCCGGATAATCTGCGTGAAGTCGGGGTTTTCAAAGCCCAGCGCAATCGCGCGCGCGGGAAATTCGCGTTCCTGATGCGCGCGGATGGTGCCCCAGATGCCGTTGTTGAACACCAGCACCACCACGCCCAGCTTGTACTGCAAGGCCACGCCCAGTTCCTGCATGTTCATCTGAAAGCAGCCGTCGCCCGCGTAGCAGACCACGTCGCGCTGGCGGTCTTCCAGCTTGGCGGAAATGGCGGCGGGCAGGCCGTAGCCCATCGACCCCACGGTGGGTGTCAGGCTGGTGCCCGGGCCGGCATAGCGCCGGTAGCGGTGCGGATACAGCGCGTAGTTGCCCGCGCCCACGGTCACGCAGGCGTCTGCGGGCAGGTGCGCGTCCACATAGGCGGCGGCCGCGTCCAGGCTCATTGCGCCGGGCGAGGGCAGCGGCGTCAGGCTCTCCACCAGTTGCTGGTGCGCGATGCGCACGGCGTCGCCACGCGGCGTGGCATGGCCGGGCGCCAGGTCCGCCACGCTGGCGGCAAAGCTGGCCACGTCCGCCACGATGGCCTGCGTGGGTGAGAACACGCGGCCCAGTTCGGCGGCGTCGGGGTAGACGTGTATCAGCTTCTGGCGCGGCAGCGGGCTTTCAATGACGGTATAGCCTTCGGTGGTGGCTTCGCCCAGGCGCGTGCCCAAGGCCAGCACCAGGTCGGCGTCCTTCAAGCGCTGGCGCAGGTCGGGCGTCATCGCCCAGCCGACGTGGCCGGCGGCGTTGGGGTGGCGCTGGTCAAAACACTCCAGGCGGCGCCACGCGGTGCCCACGGGCAACTCGAAGCGTTCGGCAAAGCCGGCGATCTGGTCGATGGCGGTTTGGTGCCAGCCGTTGCCGCCGAGCAGCAGGAACGGGCGTTCGGCGGCGTTCAGCAAGTCGACCATGCGCGTCAGGTCGGCCGCGCCCGGGTGGCTGTGCACGCGCGGGTAGCGCGGCAGGTCCGCCACGCGGGCGGTGCCCCACAGCGTGTCTTCCGGCAGCGCCAGCACCACCGGTCCAGGCCGGCCGCTGGTCGCCACGGCGAAGGCGCGCGAGATGAATTCGGGGATGCGGTCGGTGCGGTCGATCTGCGCCACCCACTTGGCCATTTGGCCGAACATGCGGCGGTAATCAATTTCCTGAAAGGCTTCGCGTTCCATGAAGTCATTGCCCACCTGGCCCACGAACAGGATCATCGGCGTGGAGTCCTGGTAGGCGGTGTGCACGCCGATGCTGGCGTTGGTGGCGCCCGGGCCGCGCGTCACAAAGCAGATGCCGGGTTCGCCCGTCAGCTTGCCATAGGCCTCGGCCATGTAGGCCGCGCCGCTTTCCTGGCGGCACACAATGGGTTCGATGGCGTCGGTGTGTTCGTTCAGCGCATCGATGCAGGGCAGGTAGCTTTCACCGGGAATCATGAACACGCGGCGCGCGCCATGGATGCGCAACTGCTGCATCAGGATCTGGCCACCATTGCGTTCGGGAAGTGCGGATGACGTCATGCAAGGTCTCCTGGTTGTGGGACGGCCTGCGCGCGGCGCTCGGCGGCCCATCGTTCGAATTGGTCGTGGCGCGCCAACAGGCGGCGCGCGGTGTTGTAGGTGGGCGGGTCGATGCGTTCGGCGTCATGCTGGCCGGCGCGCTGGGCCTCGAAGCGGGCCACGCAGTTGCGCGCGGCGTCTACGTCGGGCGCGCTGGGCGTGAACACCTGGTGGATCAGCGGCACTTGCTCGGCCACCGTCGCGCATTTGGATTTCAGGCCCAGGCGGCGCGCCCAGCGCAAGTCCGCTTCCAGCGCGGGCAGGTCGCGGTAGTTGAACGGGCAGTCGATCGGCACGCAGCCGGCGGCGGTGCAGTCCACCAGAAAGCGGGCGCGCACGGCGTGCAGTTCGATGCCGTCCTTGCCACGTTCGGCGCCCAGGCTGGCCGTCAGGTCTTCGGCGGCCAGCAGGCAGGCGGATACGCGCGGGCTGGCGGTCAGGATGTCATAGGCGCGCACCAGCCCCAGCGCGGATTCCAGCGTCGGCACAATTTCCGTGCTGCCGGCCGGCAGGCCCAGTTCGGCTTCCAGCGTGCTGATGGCCTGGTCCAGCGCGATGATCTGCGCGGCGCTTTCGGCGTGCGGCAGGAACACCGCGTCCGGGGCGCCGGGCATCACGCCGCGCAGGTCGGCCAGACCGTCGTCTTCCAGCTTGTTGATGCGCACGGCAGCCACCACGCCCTGGGCGCGGCAGGTGGCGAACAGCGCGGCGATGCGGGGCCGGGCGGCGGGCCGCTCGACGGGCGCGGTGAACTCTTCCAGGTCGGCCACCAGCGCGTCCGTGCCGCTGGCCAGGCCCGTGGCCTGCGCGGTCGCGTCCATGCCGGGCACAAACATCCAGCTGCGGCGCAGCGCGGGGGGGCGGCGTAGATAAGCGGTCGTTGTCATTGCACGTGCCTCGGCAGGAACAGCACCAGTTCAGGAACAAAGGTCAGCAGCAACATCACGGCGGTCATGGCCAGCATCATCCAGGACAGCGGGCGCAGGGTCTGCATCATGTTGATGCCGCCAATCTTGCAGGCGGCCATCAGGTCCACCCCGACCGGCGGCGTGTTGGCGCCGATGGCCATGTTGATGGACAGCAGAATGCCGAAATGCACCGGGTCGATGTTGTAGTGTGCCAGCACCGGCATCACCACGGGCGCCACGATGATGATGACGGGAATGGCTTCCATGAAGGTGCCCAGCAGCAGCAACACCACCGTCAGCACCAGCAGCACGGCCGTCTTGCTGTCGGTCCATTCCACCAGCAGGGTGGACAGTGCCTGCGGCACCTGTTCGGCCACCAGCACCCAGGCGAACAGGCCCGACGCGCCGATCAGCAGCAAGATGGACGCGCTGCTTTCACCGGTGGACTTCAGGTTGCTCCACAGCGACTTCAGGCTTAGCGAGCGATACCAGAAAAAGCCGATCAGCAAGGCGTAGACGATGGCGCTGGAAGCGGCCTCGGTGGCGGTGAAGATGCCGAAGCGGATGCCGCCGATGATCAGCACGGGCACCATCAGCGCGGGCAGCGCATCAATGGTGGCGGCACGCAGTTCGCCCCAGGAAAACGGCTGGCCACCCGCCCAGTTGTGCTTGCGCGACTGCCAGATGGCAACACCAATCAAGGAGAAGCCCAGCAAAATTCCCGGCACGATGCCGGCCACGAACAGCTTGCCCACCGACGTATCGGTGATGGTGCCGTAGACGATCAGCACGATGCTGGGCGGGATGATGGTGGACGTGGCGCCCGCGCTGCCCACCAGCGCGCAGGAAAAGCCCTTGTCGTAGCCGCTGCGCGCCATGGCGGGCAACAGCAGACTGCCGATGGCGACCACGTCGGCCACGCCCGAGCCGGACAGCGCGCCAAACATCAGGCAGGCCAGTACGGCCACGACCGCCAGGCCGCCCTTGATGTCTCCGACAATGGCGGCGCACAAGCGCACGATGCGCTGCGTCAGGCCCGCGCCGTTCATCAGTTGCGCGGCCAGGATGAACAGCGGAATGGCCAGCAGCGTGAAGCTGTCCAGCCCCACCACGTACTGCTGCGCGGCCACCATCATGGGCGCGGCGTCGTACACGGCCAGGTAGGCCAGGCACGCCAGCACCAGGCCGAATGCAATGGGCATGTCGATCAGCACCGTGATCGTGAACACGCCCATCAGGAAGAGAGCACCCGAAGACATCTTGTTATTCCTTTGCCATGGCGGGGGTGGGCGCGAATAGCTGCGCCAGATGAACCACGATGGTGATGGCGCACGCGAACGGCAATGCCAGGTACACCGTGCCGGCGGACACATCCAGCGCGGGCAGCGTCTGGTCGCCCGTCAGTTCGGCCAACTGCCAGCCGGCATAGCCCAGCACCGCCAGCCCCACGATGACCAGCGCCTGGTTGACGCGTTCAACCACGTTCAGCACGCGCGGGCTGCGCACCATGAAGGGCAGCAGGCCGGCCATGAGATGAGAGCGGTCATGGCTGCACGCCACGCCGCCAATGAAGGCCGACCACACCAGCACCAGGCGCGGCAATTCCTCGGCCCAATGCGGCGTGGTGTGAGTGACGAAGCGCGAGAACACCACGTAAGAGATCAGGATCGCCAGCAAGGCCACCGCCAGGGCGGCGAAGGCCTTGCTGATGCCCGACAGAATGGCGGACAGTCGGTTGAGCATTACTTGGCCTCGCGGTACTTCTGCACCAGCGCCATCAGCTCAGGGCCGTAGGTGACCGAGTAGGTCTTCCACACGGGTTGCACGGCGGCGGCAAAGGCGGCCTTGTCGACCTCGTTGACCTGCATGCCTTTTTCTTTCAATTGCGCCACGAATTGCTGATCGCCGTCGGTGATCATCTTGCGCTGGGCGTCGCGCCACTTGTCGGCGGCGGCCTGCACCACCTTCTTGTCGTCGGCCGAGATGCGGTTCCAGACGGGCTTGGAAATGATCAGGCTGGCCGGACCCCACACATGGCCCGTCAGCGACAGATACTTCTGCACTTCGAAGAACGACGAGGTGTAGATGATGGACAGCGGGTTCTCTTGCGCGTCAAACACCTTTTGCTGCAATGCCGAGTACAGCTCGCCAAAGGCCAGCGGGGCCGGGTTGGCGCCCAGCGCGGTGAAGGTGTCCAGGCGCATCTTGTCGGGCGTGACGCGGGTTTTCAGGCCGGCCAGGTCGGCGGGCTTGGCGATGGGGCCGCGGTTGTTGGTCACGTGGCGGAAACCGTTTTCCCACCAGGAAATGATGGTCAGGTTTTTCTTGTCGGCCAGCTTGGCCAGCGCCGCACCCAGCTCGCCGTCAAAGGCCTTGTAGGCCTGCTGCGACGACGACCACGTGTAGGGCAGTTCCACCACGCCGAACTTCGGTTCAATCGGCTGCAACGAGCCCGACCCGATGATGGCCGCGCCCTGGCTGCCGATCTGCAAGCCTTCCAGCATGGTCTTTTCGTTGCCCAACTGGCCGCTGGGGAACAGCACGAAGTTGACGCGGCCGTCGGTCTTTTCCTTGACCTCGGCGGCAAAGCCTTCGGCGGCCTTGTTCCAGCTATGGCTGGGGGCCAGCACGTGGCCCAGCTTGATGTCCATGGCATGGGCCGATAGCGGCGCAAAGCCGGCCATGGCGACAAGCGCGCCGCCGATCAGGGCGCGAAATGTTTGGGGAGCGTGGGTCATGGGGGTACTCCAGATGCGAAATGAGAAGGTGGGGTGGGTTCAACAGGCGGCGGGGGTGCGGCCCCGCTCAGTAGAATTGCCCCCGCATGGATGCGGGGTGGCCGGGCAGGGGGATACACGTACCGGTATCGGTCAGGCCGTTGTCTCCCACGGCCAGCACCTGCAGGGTTGCGTCCAGAAAATTGCCGACATACAGGTAGCTGCTGTCGGGGCTGAAGGCGATGCCTTCGGGTAAGGCTCCCACCTCGATGGCGCCCGCGCGCGTCACGCGCAAGCCGTTAATGCGCAGCAGCACGATCTGGCCACGCGGGTGGTGAAACCATTCAGATGACGGGTTGTTCGAGCCCTGCACGATGGCGACTGCGGCATGGCGGCCATCGGGGCTGATGGCGATGCCCTCGGGGCCGTCTTCCACCATCAAGCGGTCGATGACGCGCGGCGGCGCGCTTTGAAGATCCACCACGCTGATGGAATCCGCATGGCCGTCGGAGGCCGTCGGGCTGCCCATGTCCACGACCAAGGCCAGCGCGCCGTCGGGCGACACCACCAGGTTGAAGGGCACGAGGCCCGTGGTCAGGTCTTCGGCGGGGTCATGCGTGACGCGCGGCACGGGCCCGGTGTCGTCGATGTGCAGCACGGCCAGCCGGTGCGTGTCGGTCTTGACGGCGAAGGCGCGGCGGCCATCGGCCGAGAACGACACGGCGACAACGGGCGTGCCCAGGTCGACTTCAGCGACAACGTTGACGTGGGCATCGTTGATGCTCAGCACCGATACCGACTTCCCCGCCTTGTTCGCCACCAGCGCCATCGTGCCGGCGCGGTTGATCGACAAGCCGGACGGTTGCAGGCCCACTTGCAGGGTTTGCACGATGGCCGGCGGCGTGGCGGCCAGGTCCACCACGTAAAGATCGCGGCCCGGCGTGGGCTGCCAGCCCTGGCCATCGGCGCGCGCGGGCCATGCCATGGAATCGGCGATCAGGGCCAGCCGCTGGTCGGGCGTCACGGCCAGATTGACGGGCGGGCCGAACAGCGAATTGGGCAGGGGCAGCGTTGCGACATGCACCGGCGCGGCCGGGTTGGCGGCGGCGTCGAAAATGCTGAGCGTGTCGCGGCCGGGCGCCAGGAAGCGAATCTGGCCGTCGTCCCAGGTGACTTTTTCGTCGTTGCCGACCAGCAGGTAATGCGGCGCGGCGCTCATGCGGCAAGCTCCTGCGCGTCGGGCACAGCCAGCGTCGCGCCGATCAATTGCCGGGTGTAGGGATGCTGGGGCGAAAAGTACACCTGATCGGCCGTGCCGCGTTCGACGATGCGGCCGCCTTGCAGCACCACGATGTCATCGGCAATGTGCTGCACCACCGCCAGGTTATGGCTGATGAACAGATAGCCCAGGCCACGGTCGCGCTGCAATTGCATCAGCAGGTTCAAGATTTGCGCCTGCACCGATACGTCCAGCGCGGACGTGGGTTCGTCGCAGATCAGCAGTTGCGGCTCCAGCATCAGGGCGCGCGCAATCGCCACGCGCTGGCGTTGGCCGCCGGACAGTTCGCGCGGATATCGCGCGGCAAAGGCGGGCACCAGACCCACGGCGTCCATCATGCGGCGCACCGATGCCGCCTGAGACGCCGCATTGCCGATGCCATGCACGCGCAGCGGCGCGGTCAGGATTTCATTGATGGTGCGGCGCGGGTTCAGCGACGAATACGGGTCCTGAAACACCATCTGGATGCGGCGGGCGCGGGCGCGCGCCGGCATCGCGGCCAGCGGCTGGCCGTCCAGCAGCGCCTGGCCCTGGGTGGGCGCCAACAGGCCCAGCATGAGCTTGGCGATGGTGGACTTGCCGCTGCCGGATGCCCCGACTAGGCCGATGGTCTGGCCGGCGGGTACGTGCAGGTCGATGTCATGCAGGATGCGCGGCGCGGGGCGGCGCGAGAACAGGCCGGCGCGGCCGTATTGGAAGGACAGCGCGTTCAGGCGGATGCTGGCGGGCGAGGGCGCGGGGTGCGCGGCCGCAACCGCCTTGGAATTCTTGCTGGGATGCATGTTGGCGTTCAGCTTGTCGTTCATGCCGAGACTCCCGCAGTCTTCGTCGCCATCAACGCGCCCGGTTTCACGCACAGGCAACGGTGGCTGCCTTGCATGCGCGACACCAGCGGCTGCGCGCAACGGGCCTCGGCCACCGGGCAGCGTTCACGAAAGGCGCAGCCCCGGATGGCCACGTCCAGCGACGGCACCGCGCCCGCGATGGTGGGCAGGTCAGTGCGCGGGGCGGTGCGGCCCGGCTGGGGTATGCAGTTCAGGAGCATGGCGGTGTAGGGGTGGCTGGGGCGGGTCAGCACCTCTTGCACGGTGCCGCCTTCCACGATGTCGCCGGCGTACATGACGATGACGTGGTCGGCAATGCGCGCGACCAGGCCCATATCGTGCGAGATGAACACCATGCCCAAGCCGAACTCGGCCTGGATGTCGCGCAAGAGGTCCAGCAGTTCGGCCTGCACGGTGACGTCCAGCGCGGTGGTGGGTTCGTCGGCAATCAGCAGTTCGGGGCCGCACATCAGCGCCATGGCGATCATCACGCGCTGGCGCAATCCGCCCGATAGTTCGAACGGATACTGGCGCATGCGTTCTTCGGGGTTGGTGATGCCGACGCGGCGCAGCAGGTATTCGGCGCGCTCGGCGGCTTCGCGACGGCTGACGCGCTTGTGACGGCGCATCACGTCGATCAGCTGCGTGCCTATCTGAAACACCGGGTTCAAGGACGTCATCGGGTCCTGGAAGATCATGGCGATGCGTGCGCCACGCAATTCCGCCAACTGGCGCGCGTTCAGCGTGGACAGGTCCTGCCCGGCGAACTCCAGCCGCGTCATGCGGCGGCGCGCGGCGGCGGGCAGCAGGTCCAGCAAGGCCAGCGCCGTCAACGACTTGCCGCAGCCGGATTCGCCCACGATGCACAGCGTCTTGCCGCGTTCCAGCGTGAAGTCCACCGCGCGCACCACGTGCTTGGTGTGCGTGGCGGTATGGATGTCGATGTGCAGGTTTTCAACCCGCAGCAGGGGATGGGAAGTGGCGGTCATGGCGTCAACCTTTCTTCATCTGGATGGCGCGCAGCGTTTCGCCCGCCCGGTTCACACACAGCACCAGCACGAACAGCACAATGCTGGGGATGACCACCAGCGAGGGCTGGAACAGCATGTTTTCCTTGCCCTCGGCAATCATCAGGCCCAGCGACGGCATCGGCGCCGGCACGCCCAGGCCCAGGAACGACAGCGAGGCTTCCAGCGTGATGGCCATGGCCGCATCCACGGTGCCGATGATGAGCAGGTTGCCCACCAGGTTCGGCAGGATGTCGCGCCAGATGATTTGCAGATGCGTGCAGCCTTGCAAGCGCGAGGCCGTGACGAATTCCGCGTTGCGCAGCCCGGCGGCCATGGTGCGCGCAACCAGCGCGTAGCGTTCCCACAGCAGCAGGCCCAGCACCAGCACCACCACGGTCAGCGACGCGCCCACCACCGACACCACGGCCAGCGCCACCAGAATGATGGGCAAGGCCAGGCGCGCGGTGATCAGGAAGGACACGGCGCGGTCCACCGTGCCGCCGAAGTAGCCGGCGACGACACCCAGCGTGGTGCCGATCAAGCCGCCCATCAGCGCAACGGACAGGCCGATCAAGGCCGACACGCGCACGCCATACAGCGCGCGCGCCAGCACGTCGCGGCCCAACTGGTCGGTGCCCAGGATGTGGTTCCAGTCACCACCTTCGGCCCACACCGGCTCTTGCAGCCGGGCAAGCAGGTCTTGCGTATACGGGTCGTGCGGAATCAGCCAGGGGCCGATCAAGCCGGCCAGCACCACCAGGGCCAGCACGATAAGGCCCACACGTTGGCCGGCGCGCGCCAGGCGGTCGCCGCGCGGCGCGACGGGCAGGGGGGAGGGGATAGCGGTATTCATGAGGCGGCTCGCACGCGGGGGTCCAGCCAACCGTTGATCAGGTCGGCGACGAGAGTCAGGACGATGTAGATCAGCGCAAAGATCAGGATCAGCGCCTGCATCGTGGGAAAGTCGCCGCGTAGGATCGAGGTCCAGGCGAGCAGGCCCGCGCCGTTGATGGCGAAGACGGTTTCAATGACGACGGAGCCCGCCAGCAAGGTGCCCATCTGCGCGGCCGCCAGCGACACGAGCGGGCGCAGCGCATTGCGCAGCGCGTACTTCAGCACCACGCTGGGGCCGCCCAGACCCATGGCGCGGGCCGTGCGGATGTAGTCGGTGGCCAGCACGGTTTCCATCTCGGATTTCATCAGGCGCAGCATGGCGGGCATGGCGAAGAGCCCCAGCGCCACCACCGGCATTACGTAGTGCTTCCAGGTGTCAAAGCCCGAGGCGGGCAGCCATTGGTTGCGCACGCTGAACACGATGATCAACAGGAAGGCCAGGCAGAACGGCGGCATGGCTTGCGCGCAGGCCGACAGCAGCATGGTGGCGCGGTCGGCCAGCGAACCCTTGCGCATGCCGGCCAGCACGCCCAGCGGAATGGCAAGCAGCAGCGCGAAGGCCATGGCGGCCAGGCCCAGCTTGGCGGTGGCGGGAAAATGCTGGCTGAGCAGTTCGGCCACGGGGCGGCTGAAGTACAGGCTGTCGCCGAAATCGCCGCGCACTACGCCTGTCAGCCAGCGGCCGTACTGCAGCAGGATGGGGTCGTCAAAGCCGTGCTGTACCGACAGGCGGGCGGCATCCGCCGCGCTGCCTTCGCCGGCCAGACGGGCGGCCGGGTTGCCGGACGCAAACACCAGCGAAAAGCTGATCAGCGACACGAACACCACCAGCAGGGCGGCCACCAGCAAACGGCGAAACAGGAATGCAATCATGGGTCAACCTTTATGGGCTTGCGTCGGCGCGCGTCGACGTGCAGCGGCGCGCGCCGTTCCGGCCGGGGGCTTACACGCGCCCGGACCGGAATGGCACAACGCTTGGAACAAGGCCTGGGCGCAAGCGCCGCAAGCTTTATTTCCAGGAGGCCTTGTAAAAGCGCGGGAACTCGTCGCCGTCCACCGAGAAATTCAGGCCCTTGGCCTGCACGGCGTTCAGCGAGTGGTTCCACAAGGGCACCCAGTACGCCTGGTCGGCCACGATCTTCAGCGCGGCCGCGTAGTTCTTGGCGCGCAGGTCGCGGTCGACGGACGTGTCGGCCGCTTCCAGAAGCTTGATGACTTCCGGGTTGCGCGCCTGGTCATCCGGGCCGCCCCGGAAGAAGTTGCTGGTGGACAGCGCCGCGTCGGCAATGCCGTAGGAACCCCAGTTGGACGCCAGCATGGCGGTCTTGCCTTCGCGCCAGCTGGTCATGGCGGTGCCGTACTGCTGCTCAACCAGGTTCACCTTGATGCCGGCCTGCGCCATCTGGGCGGCGGCGGCGTCCAGGATGCTGCGCGGCGGCGCCGAGATCACCAGGTCCAGCGTGATGCCATTGGGGTAGCCGGCTTGCGCCAGCAGTTGCTTGGCGCGCGCCGGGTCGAATTTGTAGGACTGCACGTCGGTCGTGCAACCGAACTGCGCCGGGTTGCAGGCCGTGTTGATCACCTTGGACGCACCGCCCACTAGTGCTTTGCGGATGGCTTCGCGGTCGATGGCGTGGTTGATGGCCTGGCGCACTTCCTGCTTGGCCAGCGGCGACTTGCCGTCGTCAAAACGCGGGTTCAGCGAGATATAGCTGATGCGCATGATGCTGCTGCTTTTCACCGTGACCGACGGCGTTTTCTCCATGCGCTTGGCCACATCGGGCGGCACGCGCCAGATCCAGTCCAGGCCGCCGGACAGCAGCTCGGCGTATTGGGTGTTGGCATCAGGCAGCACGCGCACCACCAGCTTTTGCACGGCGGGCTTGGGGCCGAAGTAATCGTCAAAGCGTTCGTACACATAGCGGCTGCCGGGCTGGCTGTCGGTCAGGCGATACGGGCCCGTGCCGATGGGCTTGGCGCCCATGTCCGACTGATTCGCCTCGTAATACTTGCGCGGATAGATCGGCAGGTTTTCCGACAACATTTCCAGCGCCAGCGGGTAGGGCGTCTTCATCTTGATGCGCACGGTGTCGTCACCGACTTTTTCCGCTTTCGCAATCCAGGCCACCTGGTTCTGGAAGCGTGCCTTGAAGGCGTCGGACGACACCAGGTTCAGCGTGTAGAGCACGTCGTCGATGGTCAACAACGACCCGTCGTGGAACTTCACGTCGCGGCGGATGGGAAGTTCGATGGTGGTGTCGTCCACGAACTTGTAGCCCGTGGCGATGGCCGGGCCGAACTCGCCCGTGTCCTGGTTCTTTTGCAGCAAGCCCGAGAAGACCATGCGCGCCAGCGCCAGGCCGGGACGGTCCGATTCCTTGTAGGCGTCCAGAGTGGCGGGCGCGGCGTCGAATGCAATGTTGAGGGAATTGTCGGCCTTGTTGGCCTGGGCGGCGTGGGCGCCCAGCGCCAGTAGCGCCGCGCTCACGAACTTCACGGTACGGGTTAGCTGCATGTTTTCACCTTGATATGTTTTATGTGTGGGGCCTACGGGGTGCTGTGCTGCGGTCTTGCGGTGCTGCGTTGGTTGCGCTTTTTTCCTATCGACAGGCAAGCCGCTCCCCTTGCCGCGGGCAGCGCATATTGCGCCGGCGGTGCATGCACGGTCGGTCAGGGAAGGGGCCTGATGCGTTTCAGGCCTGGCGGATTAGAAGTTCGTCAAATCATCGGATCCCAACGTTGCCGAAGTCTTCCCGCAAGCGCGCCAGGATGCCGACCAGATGGTCGTGCATGGCGTGGCGCGCGCGGATGGGATCGCGGTCAACAATGGCCGCGAGGATGCGTTCGTGTTCTTTCTGGGCTTCGATCCACACCTTGGTGGTCACGAAGTGTTCTTCCAGGCGATGGAACACCGGGCTCAAAGTGCTTAGGTGCCAGATGTGCGAAATGGCGGCGGCCAGGGCGGCGTTGCCGCAAGCGGCGCCGATGGCGCTGTGAAAGGCGCGGTCATGCACGCTGGGCGATTCGGTCAGCGACATGCCGTCGTGCGCGGCGCGGATGGCGGCAATTTGCGCGGGCGAGGCCTTTTGCGCGGCCAAGGCGGCGCATTCCGGTTCGATCAGCAAGCGCGTTTCCAAGAGGTCGAAGGGGCCGATGTCGGTGGCTTCGACGCTGTCGGCGGCGGCGGCGGCCGGCGCCGCGTCTTGATACTGGCCGTCTTCACGCGGCTGGCACACAAACACGCCCGTGCCCACGCGCACATCCACATAGCCCTCGATTTCCAGGGCGATCAAGGCTTCCCGTACCGACGCCCGGCTGACTTGCAATTGCTCGGCCAGCTCGCGCTCGGCGGGCAGGCGGCCCCCAGCGGGAAAGTCGCCCGCCTTGATGCGCGCGGCGATCTGGTCGGCAATCATGCGGTAAAGGCGGGTTGAGGCTACGGCCTGTAGGGAAGTCATCGTGTGGCGGGTTGAAGTGTTCGGGACGCTGAGCGTAATAGGTTTGGGGCGGTGGTGTCTTGCGTGGGCGTAAGCGTTGCTGGATTTTGTTGAGATGCCTGATGGTCCAGTGGTCAGGCCACTGGACGAAATGTACCGGAGCGCGTGCGGCTTGTGAACGGGCTGGGCCGCCTAATTAACGGATTTCAGGGAAAACCACTAGCGCGGCCACACTATTCAAGTGTCCTTGAGCCTATCGCAATCAGACGACCGCATAAGCCGGGATGGCCGAGCATGGCGTCATGGCGTCACTCAATTCCAGATTCCGGCGGCGTCCAGGGCATTCCGTTTTCATCGGTGCTGAGAAAATCGTCCAGCGCCTTCTTGTCGGCAGCTGCCTTCTCCGGGTTGCCGACCTGATCGAACACCGATGGCGGTTTGGGCGCGACGGCTCGGTAACGCAGGCGTATTGACGCCAACATGGCGTCCCAGATCTTGCCGGCTTCCCTATCGGACAGGGCCGCGTTCACGCGGGGCGGCGCGGGTGGACGTTTCCAGGGGGGAATGGCGTGTTTGTCGGGGACGAAGCGGGGCAGGGACCAGCGGACGAGGTCCAGTTTGACTTCGTCGGGAACGGTCTGCATAAGCGCGCCGCCGCCACTCATGGTCAAGTGAATGGACGGCTGGGTAAATCCCGGCGTGTCCCGGTAGCTTTCCGCCAAAAAGAGGAAGGCATGATGGTCGGTGTCCGTGTATCCGAACGCAAACTGTTCCGCTTGCATGGCGGCAAGGGTCAGCTTTCCCGCGCGCAACCTGTTATGCCAGATACCGGATAGCTGTTTCTTGGCGCGTGCTTGAAGGCCGGTGGATGAGTCTGGCTGCAGGGCGGTAATTCGGGCTTCCAGTTCAATGTTGGAGCCGTCTACATAGAACTCCAGCATGCCGATTTCCTGATCGTGATGTTCGCGGATGATGACGGGACCGAGCCCAAAGCCTGGTCCGGCACTCTGCGGGTCGTCGATCTTCGAGATGGTCTTGGCCAGGGTTTGGATGCGGGCTTCGACTGGCGCGATGACGTTCTCGTACGACTGAGCTTTGATCAGGACGTAAACGTCGTCGACAAGAAGATGCAGTTCATGGGTGTGATAGTTTTTCTGCTCTGGGTTGCGAAAAAAGCGCAGCAAGGTTTGTGTCGGATTCAGGCCTATCTGAGCGAGCAACATAGACCCACCTGAATCATGATCGACGTTTTTAATCTGCGACGATCTGTCGTTCACCGCGTCCGCAAAGCGTTCGGGGGAGACTTCCATCCCTAACACCCTGACTTCGACGGTTTTGAAATCGGTATCCAATCCGTAATACAACGTGACGTAGCTGCCTGTGCTGTAAAACCAGTTCGAAGGCAAATCAATCAAGTGTCGGCCGAATGCCCAGGTGCGGATGTCTGTGGTTGCGTTGGTCACGGGGGTGTCCTTGTGTTGTAAGCACAGGATGCTGCTGCCAACCACGACCGCAAGCGCAATTGCGGCTGCGTAAACGCGTGCCTTCATCATGACTTCCTTGCCTGAGTAATGGGCACCGTGGTGTTCCCAAACATCTTGCATCGCATGCCAATCAGAACGCCTTGATCAGCCGCCAAGACACGACCTGCCCTTTGACCCGAGGCAGAATCTGGCCGTGCATAAACGTCTGTTCGCCGCCGAACGCCGAATCGTCACATTTCCAAACGCCCGGCCACGGGCATGGGCTGTCTGAGGCTGCAGTCATCCCGCCACTGGCCGCGGGCCCTGCCGATGAAGCGCCCGCCGCGCCGGGTCGTAGGCGAATGGATTCCACAATGGCGTCCCACAGCGCTACCGCCTCGGCGTCCGATGCAAAAGCGGGTGGCGGTGGCTTGCCCTGGTCGTCGGGGTTGCGTTCAAGTACACCCAATTGAGCGGCCAGGTTTGGCTCGGTAATGGAGTCGTCCTTGCCTTGGGATTCCCAAGTAAAGGAGTACAGCCGCTGCCCATCCTGGCTGCCCGCGGTGGCGTATTCCTCGGCCTGGATCTGGCCGATATTGCGGACGCCCTTTTTCAATGTAGTAATGCCCGCAGCCAGTTTGGCGACGCCCATCAGGAAGCCGCCCATTCTTTCCAGCAAACGGTTTTCCTCAGCGCCGGTGCTGGAGCGAAAGAGAAACTGCGCGCCGGGGTGGTCGGGGAAGGTGACACCGATTCGGAAGCCCTCGACTTGGAAAGCACTGCCGGCGATGAAGCCGTCATTGATGCAGAAGCCCGGGTCGGTGGGGATTTCGAGCGGTTCGCGTGAGCGGAGGTTGCTGGTCCATGCAGTCGCTTGATTCAGCGCAAGCGATTCACGATCGTCGGAGACGCGTACTTGTAATCGGAAAACCGGTCCGGCGGGCTCTGCGATCGCGTATGTGTCAAGACGGAATAGTTTCGTACTGACTTCGGAATTCCAGGAGTAGATACCTTTTGCTTTCGGACCAAATTCGATCCGACGCAAAAACAGGTTGCCATGGGACTTCAGATGGGGCTGAGCCTTAAGTTCGCGCTCCCGCGCATTCATGACACCCTCAAGCGCGGACGCGGGCAATTGAAGTGACTCCATCCGAGCGCCCCATAATCTATAGCCTGGCCTGATAACCGCGTTCGAGGGAAGGTCGATCAGAAAGCGGCCAAAGCAGTGCGTGATCCAACCATCTTTATTCATGGAGTTACTCCGGGATTGGGTTGAGAAGGAGGAGCAACCGGAGAGCGCTACGGAAGCCGCCGTGCCAATTGCAATCAATGGTCGAAGCACGTGAATCATGTCTTCCCTCTGTCGGTGGGGTGCCAGTTTGCAAGCTGCGCAATCTTGATGATGCTGAACATCGCGGCCCATTGAGCGCGCGCATCGACATAGCTATCTGCGTGTTCGTAGCCTTTTTCTTTGTTGTATTGGCCATAGCCTTTACTGCCATGTCGGAAACTGGCTTTGATGCCGCTTCTTCCCGGTGTGCGGCCAGAATCGGTTGAAACAGTTCCGTCTCCACCACTGCTATGCGTGTCTTGACCCTGTGCAGTCCACGGTGGGGTTGTAGGAATTAATGTGGGGAGTTTTCGTTCAAACCACCCCTGGTAGCTGCCGTTGCCGTCATCGCGAGGCTTGGCGCCAAATATCTCGAGGGGTGTGGGATCGCCTTGCCAGATAATCTCGCGCCAGCTATGCAAGCCGTCATCCGCCCCATAGTGCGCATACGTATGCGGGTGATAGCCCCCATGCCACAGACGATCATGAAACCTTGCAACCTGATCTACCAAGTCCTCAAAATCTGATCGGCCAGTTGCGGGAGCTTTTGAGGGTCCCGATTTCTCCAACATATTCAGGTATTCTGTGTTCTGTTCCGGTACCAAGCCATACCACGCCGAAGTTTTATAGATCTCCTCATACGGATCCCTGCGCTGCGGATACGCGCGCGGGACCCCGGCGGCATCTTTCAGCACCTGCCCCTTGGCATTGCGCATAAACAACCAGGGCATGCCGCCCCGGTGCTCCACCGTCGGCATCAACTCCAGGCCCCCAGGCGACCGGCCCACGACAGCGGTGACTTCCCCTGCGTTCGACCCCAGGATGATTTGGACCGCGCCCTCATAGCCGCAGCGCATGTGGTGATAAATGGCCGGTGCGCCGCTGGCGGGCTGCACGCCATGGACCACGCCCAGTACCTTGTCGTACCCCTGCAATTGGGTCAGCGCGCGGCTGACGATGCCGCCCATGGAATGCGTGACCAATATCACCTTCATGGCATCGGCCTGTTCTGCGCTGATGCCGCCGTGTTCCCGATAGTGGGCAAGTACGGTGTTGTCGATGTAGTCGCGTATGTCCGCTGCTGAGTCCGCATTGGATTGCAGCCAGTTGTAGCCACCGCACCAGACGTCGAACTGGTACTTGCCAGCCTGGATCAATTCATCTTCGGTGAGTACGGAGACCTGGCCACGTTCCTCGCCGTATTCCTTGGGATCGCGCAGGCTGTCTTCGTTCCACCATTTCTGAAGTTTCCGAGCGCGATAGATGTTGTCCAGGCGTTGTTCCATGCGGGCCAGGAATGGGTGGTAGTACATTTTGTGGGCGCTACCCCAGCCTCGCCGTTGTGCGGCCTTGGCGTTCAAGCAGGAATCACCAAGGTCGATGGGACCGCTGTCATCGACTTCAACTAGGTCCGGGTCCAGCAGCTCTTGACGCTCTTTGGGACCGCGGCTCCACCATGTAAAAATCGCGGCGATGAGCCCGAAAATATCTCCGATCGAAAAGCCGGTGTTTGGTGGGTGCCACACTGATTCCTTCGATTCCTTATTGCGCAAATTAGTACCCATGATTCCCGGTAGGAAAACCACCGGTATCGGCGCGGGTACGCTGCATAGCAAGACCTTGGCGCGCTTGTCTTCGGTTGGCGTCAGTCGCGTGGAATACACGCGCCGGCCTAGCTCGTCGCGCGTGCAGGGGATCAGCACTTCGTCATCGGGCAGTGGCGAGTTCATGAGTTCTCCTCCAAATTTTCTTGCGCGACCGAATTGGCCGTCACCGTTCGCATGCTGACCAAGTCCATCAACAGGTCCTGCTGCTTGGGCAGACGTCCTTGGGCATCCGTGATTACGCGAACGAGCGCGCCGTCGCCTCGGCGCAGTTCCACCTCTGTGTTCACCAGCGGTTCAAGGCTGGCGGCGTCTCGCACGACATAGGCATCGTCAAACGGCGTTGCCTCCCAGGTGTTGAATTCCATCGACGCGCTGTTTGGCCCCACAAAGTTGTGTTGTGCCGCCTTCACCGTCAGCTTGCCCGGCATGCCGAGTTCAATATTCCCGTCGGCCATCTTGATGTACGCCCCGCCGCAGAGCAGCGTGATGTGCTTGTCGGCGGCGATTAGCACATGCTGTTTGCTGGAGGTGATTTCGGCGCCTTGGTCGGCCTGGATGCGGATGGCGTTGTGTTGGGCTTGCAGCAGCAGTTCGCCTTGGTGGGCGATGTGGCGCATGGCGCCGCTTTGCGAGAACAGGCCCAGGTCGCCGCCTGCGTTGATGACTACCTTTTCCCCGGCGCTGATCTGCTGGTGCTGCTGGGCGATGCTGTCGATATGGGCGCCTGCCGTCATCACGATGCTGGCGGGGGTGGCGGCGGCGATGCCGGCTGGGGCGCTTAGGCCCATCGCGCCGGCATCGCCTTGGCCATTGCCGGCGGATTGGTTGTTGGCGCCGTGCCCCAGATTGCGTACTGCTTCGGTCAATGACTGTTGGGGCTGCGCGTCGTGGGGTACGCCTTCGTGGGTGGCGGCGTAGTCGCCCAGGTTACGAGCCAATTCCAATGCGGATTCCAAGGCGGCAACGATATCGGATCGGTCCAATTGCCCGCCCTTGGCTTGCAACTGCGCCTCGGTGCTTAACAACAGGCCCTTTGCCGCACGCAATGCGCCGTGTTCATCGGTGCGCAGTTCAAACCCCTCCCCACGAGGTTTGCCACCGCCCGGACGCGGATGCGTCAAGTACCCCAAGTGCAACTGCGTATCCCCGTGCTCGCTCATCAAGGCCGCGCTGATCTGTGCCGAGGTATCGTCCAGGCGCAGTTCATTGGCGCGGTTGCCCTTGTGCTCCTTGCTTTTGATCGTGTTCAGGATGTTGTGACGCGGCAGTTCATACGGCGGCAGGTTGGTGGCGCGGAACGTTCTCCCGATGACCAAAGGTTGGTCTGGATCGCCGTTTGCGAATTGCACGATGACTTCTTGTCCGATGCGGGGGATAGCCATGTGCCCCCATTGCGCACCAGCCCAGTTTTGCGACACGCGGATCCAGCAGGAGCTGTGTTCATCATTGCGACCCAGCCGGTCCCAGGGGAACTGCACCTTCACACGGCCCCAGGCGTCGCAATAGATTTCTTCATTTGGAGGGCCGACGACGGTGGCCATCTGCGGACCATCGAGGCGGGGTTTGGGTTGGGGCTCGGGCTTCCAGTCGACTTTGTCGGGCACAAGTTCGGCGGTGTAGTGGTAGTGCGTGCCTTGTTCGGAACCCGCCGCGTCTTCTTCTTGACTCGTGTGCTGCACGCCGTGGTGGCGCATGCGCACGGGGCGCCAGCCTTGGTTCCAGTCTTCGCGCGGGTGGCCGGTCAGGTCGAAGGCGACACCGGGGATCAAGCGCGCGTCATCGCCTTCGACAAACGCCACGCGCGCATCGCGGCGACGGCCCAGCAGACGGGTCAGGGTGAACGGCTTGCCCACTTCGTCGCGCTTGTAGCGGCCGGGGTAGTCGTAGCGTTCGTAGCGATGATCCTGGTGGGCAAGGTCGGTGGCGACCGGGGAATGTTCCTGGCTATAGCGCGGATGGGTGTACGTGTAGTCGCGCTGGTTCTGCACGGCGGTGCGGATGCGCTCGGCGTAGGCAAAGCGATGCAGCGCTGGTTCGGCCTGGTCGCCGCCAGGCATGGGGTTGTACAGGACCGGCCCGCCCGCGATCTCGCCATGGATGTAGATGCGGTCACCATGGATCAGGCGGTGCCCGTGTTCCGAGTGCGCGTAGCGGTAGAAGTAGCCTTCTTCGGCCGCCAGCCTGTCCAGAAACGCCAAGTTGGTGTCGCCGGCTTGCACGCAGTATTCGCGGGGCAGGTGCTCAAAGGTGCTGACCTGTTCGTAGTCGGTGATGCCTTGGCGCTTGATGACGTCGGCCAGGATCTCGGGTACTGACAGGTGCTGGTAGATGCGCCAGTCAGAACACAGCGCGGCGCGAGCCAGGGAGGGTTCTACGACTACCCGATAGCGCGTCCGGCGAAAGCCGGTGTCGGCTTGGACGAATTCCGTGACGATGCCGTGTACATGGCGCACCGCCTGGTCCCCACGCCAGATGGTGAAAAGCGCGGGCTGGTCCAGCAGCGTGCCGAAATCAACGGCGGGGTCGATGCTGGACAGTTCTAGGCACAGCCGATAGGTCTCGGACAGGGCCTCGTCCAGCGTGAATTCAACGACGTCAAACGCCGTGCCACTGGCGGGGTTGAAGGTGAAGCGCAAGTCGGACAGCCGAGGCACGGCGGTGCTCCTTTTGGCGGTGTGCAAGATGGAACCGAACATCTTGCACAGCGGCAAAAGGCGCTGTCTATTGGACGACTATGAAACTGCGTCCCGCTTTCCTATGCGGCCAAGCGAATCGGCAAAGCGAATCGGCAAAGCTAAGCCGCCAAGTTGCGCTTCAAGGCGTGGATCAAGTCCGCGCGTGCCTCTTGCGCTTGGGGCAACAGGCGAGTCATGCCGATGAAGCTGTGCGGCACGCCGGAGTACACAACCAGCATGGGCGCGGCGCCGGTGGCGAAGAGTTGGTTGGCCAAGTCCAGCGTGTCGTCCAGCAGCGGGTCCAGTGCGGCGGCTTGCAGGATCAGCGGCGGCAGGCCGTTCATGTCGGCGTGCAGTGGGGTGACGCCGGGGTCCTTCAATTGCGCGGCGTCGCCAACATACTGCCGCCAGTACCAATCGAGCTTTTCCGTGGACAGGCCAAAGCGTCCGTCGCCATAGGCGTCGTGCGAAGCCGTGTCGCGGCGGGCGGAGAGCATGCCGTAGATGACGACACCGGTCTTGATGAAGGCGTCGCCCTCGTCGCGCAGGCGTTGCAGCGCGGCCAGCGTGAGGTTGCCGCCGGCGGATTCGCCGCCTACCGACAAGCGCGACGCATCCAGGCCCAACGAGGGCGCTTGGTCGCGCAGCCAGCGCAGCGCGCCCAACACTTGTTCCAGCGCGACGGGGTAGCGGGCTTCTGGCGCCAAGGCGTAGGACAGGCCCGCCGTCACGATGCCGGCGTCGGCCGCGATCTCGCGTTTCCAGCGGTCCAGCGAGTCCAGGTCGCCGTGTGCGAAGCCGCCGCCGTGCAGATGCAGGTACAAGGGTAGCGGCGTGTCGTTCGCGCCTTCGGGGTAGTACAGGCGCAGCGTGGCGGGCACGGGCAGATGGTCCAGCTGATGTTCCACCACGCGGCCAACGGGCGGCGCGGGCTGGCTCAACCACTGTTGGTAGGCGCGGTTTTTTTCTCGGAATTCAGCGATGGGGGTGGTCAGCACGTTGGGCGTGGCTACGCCGTGCTGCTGAGCCAGTGCTTGCGCGGCCAGCACGTCGGGCGCCAGGGTAGGGGTGTGGGAAGCGTCGCTCATGGGGTGTCCGTAGGATGCCGATGCGGGAACGCGCCAGTATGACTCGGATTGCGCGGCCTCGCTGAAACCCGCTTGCGCGGCGCCGCTTGGCGCTATCATCGTTGCGTCTTTGGCCGCGCCTGCCCATCGCGCGGTTGCCGGCTAGCTTTTGCCGGGCTTGCGGTAGTCACGCTTGCCTTGTCACCCTTATCGCCTTCTTGGAAACGCCACGCATGAACGACCGCCTACACCAGACGCTGCTTCGGTTTGACCAGTACAACGGCACCGATCCGAATCTGTTCACCTGGCAGGGCGAAACCTGCCCGCAAGAACTGTTCCTGGCGCAGAAGCTGCACGAATGGGTGTTGAAGCTGGCCCCGGAGGCGCCCTTGCCGCTGGTGCTGGCCTCGCGTTGCCAGCATATCGGGCGCTGGGAAATCAGCCGCAAGAGCTACCCGGACGGGCGCGTGGGTTATCTGACGTGGCGCAAGGCCTTGGCGCGGCACCATGCCGCTGTCGCGGAAGGCATCTTGCGTGAAACGGGCTGCGAGGACGACGTGATTGACCGCGTCAAGACCATCGTCATGAAGCAGGGCATCAAGCAGGACGCGGATGTGCAGACTATGGAAAACGCCTTGTGCCTGGTGTTTCTGCAATATCAGTACGAAGCCTTTCACCCCGCCCACGGCGAGAAGATTGTGGAAATTTTGCGCAAGTCTTTGCAGAAGATGGACGCAGCGGGTCACAAGTGGGCGCTGACCTTGCCTTATAGCGCGGCGGGAACGGCGTACCTGGAGCAGGCGCTGGCGGCGTAAGGCCGGTACACACGCGCTGCGCGCACAAATACACAAGCCCGGCCGCAACGTGGATGTCGCGAGCCGGGCTTGTTGCCGTCGTGCAAGACGGAGCTTGCCCGAAGGCGGTATGACTACGCAGGCTTGTCGGTAGACGTATCGTCGGCATCCTTGGTGGATGCATCGTTGGACGAGTCCGGCGTGTCGGCGGATGCCGAGTCAGCGGAGATCTCGGTCGGCGTTGCAGCGCAAGCCTCAGCCGGCGCTTGCGGCGACGACTGGACCGGAGCCGAGACAGGAGCCGTGACCGGAGCAGCGACGGCGGCTGAGGCCGAAGCGGCGGTGTCGGTGCTTGCAGCCGCATCCGCGGCAGGCGCTTCGCCAGAGGCAGCGGCAGCCGCGGCTTCCTTCCTGGCCTTGTTGCGGGCAGCGGCGTTCTTGGATGCGCTGCGCGAGGCCATGCGCTTGGCATGCTTGGCTTCGTTGGCGGTGACGGCGCCCGAGGGTTCGCCGTTCAGGTCCACGCGCGGTGCGTCTTCCACCATGCAGGCCCAGTAGCGGCGGCCATCACACCAGGTCTTGACCGCTTCCTTGATCTGCGCCTCGTCCAGCTGCAAAGCCTGGGCATGCTGCACCAGGTCAGCCAGCACGCCCAGCTTGAGCGGCAGCTTCGGGGCGGGATTCTTCGGGAAGGCCTTGGGAAACTGGCGTTGCAGGCGCGAGATCGCGACCACGACCGGGTCCACGGGCGATTCGCGGCGTTCGCGCTGCGGGCGCTGAGCCTTGTCGCCACCTTGCGAACGGGCGTTCTTGTCGCCGCCTTGCGGGCGCGGGCCCTTGCCGCCACCGGGCGGGCGAGGTCCTTTGCCGCCGCCTTGCGAACGCGCATCTTTCTTGGGGGTAGGCTCTTCAGGCGCTTGTTTGGTGATCAAGGCCCGGATCGCGGCTAACTGTTCTAGTCCCATGTGCTACACAAAAAAAAGGTTGAGGCCGTGAGCATCAGCGCTCGGGCGGGCTATCCCGACAGCACGACAAGCAGTGCCAGGAATAAAAGAATGCCGAACGCGGCCAGGGCAAACGGCAGTAGTAGAACATACACGCCGCGTTCTTGCCCCTGTCCGTGGGCCAAACCGGCCGCAATCGACATGCGAACGGGGGAAAAAATGCCCATTGCCGTGCCCGAAACGTGTAACAGCGCAGCCGCTGCCGGCACGTTCAAACCCGCGTTAAGCGCCAATGATAGCTGCGATGGCATGAACAGGCTGTTCGGCGCGTTGCCACTGTTGGCGAGGATACCAAAGGCGCCCGCCAGCAAGGGGGTCATCAGAATGGTCCAGTCATGCAGCGTGGCAAACAGCCCATCGGCATAGGCCTGCGAGATGCCCGCGCCGGCCAGCACCTCGGCCATCATCGCAAACAGGAAGACGGACATGACGGCGTGGCGGCCCGTGTGCCACGCCGTGCGCGCCTGGGTCATCAACGCGCGCGGCTGGCGGCGCCAGGCGGCCAGCGCCAGCGCGCCCACCATCAGCCAACTGCCCGCGTGCAAAAAAGGCTTCCACGCGGGCAGGTCGGCAAAGGGTTGGATGTCGGCCCAGGCGCCCAGCGTGTGGTTGAACGCGGGCACGAGCCGTGTGACGGCCAGGCAGGCGATCACCAGCATGTAGGGCAGCGCGCGCCGGGCGGCGGCCAGCGCCTGGGCGCGGTCGGGGCGGCGGTCCAGCACAAAGCGCAGCACGATCAAGGGGCCAAAGGACACCAGCAGCGCGGTTTCTGGTCCCAGCACGGCGGTGGCGGCGCTCAGCAGGACCAGGCTGGCCGTGATCCAGGCGGCTTCGCGCCCGTGTTCGGCGGCATCGGCGCGCAGACCGGCGCGGCGCGCGGTGCGCCAGTACAGCGCCATCCACACCGCCATCAGCAAGGCCACCGCCACCATGCTGTACAGCGCCAACTGTGGGGCCGGCACGCGCGCATAGGCGGAGGCCAGCAAGGTGCCGCTGCCCATCGCGCCCCACGGAATCAGGGTCTGGCTCAGCAAGGCGAACACCATGATGTCGCGCGGCTTCAGGCCCAGCGGGCGGATCAGCAGCACCGTGCCCAGCATGCCCACGCCAAAACCCGTGGCGGATTCCGCGAAAGGGCCGATCAGGAAACAGGCGAAGAACAGCCGCCGCCGCCGGGCCAGCGGGTCGTTCAGTTCGGGGTGTGCGGCGGTCGCCTGCCCAGGCGCCTGGCCCTGCGAGGCCATCTGCCAGAACAGCAGCCCGCCCAGAATATAAGGCGTGATGATCCAGCCGATCCATGCGCCACGCTCAAGCGTCACCGCCAATTGCTCGCCGGCAAACGGGGCAGGCGCGGCGGACAGTGCAATGGGGACGGCGGCGCACAGGCCCAGCACCGCGGCCACCGTGGTGTTGACGCGCCCGCTGGCGATGGCGCCGATCACGATCAGGGCAGGCAGGGACCACAGCAGATAGGTCATGGGTTGGGGGCGCCGCTTATTGGACGGCGGCCTTGGCGGGTGAGCGCAGCACGACCTGCGTGATTTCCGAGGGGCGGCCCAGGCGGATCGGAAAGCCTGGCCACAGCCCCGCGCCGTTGCTGACGTAGAGGTGCATGCCGTCCACATCGTACTTGCCCGACACAAAGCCTTCGTTGGCCAGTTGGGTCAAGAGGTGCGGCCCCAGGATCTGCCCGCCATGAGTATGGCCGGACAATTGCAGCCCGGCGCCCGCGCGCGCATTCTGCGCCGCGCCGATTGGGCGATGGCTCAGCAGGATGACCGGGTCGGTAGCCCGCACGCCGTCCATGGCGCGCGCCACGTCCGGCACGTCCTGACCATAGGCGGCGGCCATCTTGTCCGTGACGCCGGCCAGCACCAAACGCTGCCCCTTGGGTGTCAAGGTGACGTGTTCATTCAACAGCAGGCGCAGGCCCAGCTTGTCGAACGCGGGTAGCCAGCGTTGGTATTCCGCGTAGTACTCGTGGTTGCCGGGGATGGCATAGACCCCGTCGGGGGCACGCAGTGCTTGCAGCGGCAGCACATCGGCCGCGCGGGCGTTGGTGGTGCCGTCGACCAGGTCACCGGTGATGACGATCAGGTCGGGCTTCAGCGCATTGGTTTTGTTGACCACGGCCTGCATCCATGGGGCTTCCAGCAGCCGGCTGGCGTGCAGGTCGGTCAACTGCACCAGCCGGTACCCGTCCAGCTCGGGCGGCAGCTTGGGCAGGGCGACTTCGATCGTCTTGACGTCGGGCACGCGCACGGCCTGCCACACGCCGATGGCCGACAGCGCCATGGCCAGCACGGCGGCGCTGGCGCCCCAACGGCGTGCCGCCAACACGCGCCGGCCGCGCGCGCGTGACACGGCGTAGACCGCCACGCCCGCCACGTCGCGCACCAGCAGCAGCATGGCCAACAGCAGCAGCCCGCCGAAGAGCCAGCCCAGCACCATGATCAGCGTGGCGGGAATTTCAGGGGAAGCCATCGAGCCGAAAAAGTGGCGCGTGACCAGATGGTGCTCAGCAACCCCAAGCAGCAAGGCGGACAGCAGCAGCTTGGCGGGTTTGGACCAGGACAGGGGCAGAACGAAACGCCAGATGACGTAGAGACTGATCAGTGCCGTGAAGACGTGGAACACGCGGTGATTCCTACTGGAAGAGGGCGGGATGCCGTTGGAAAAAATGGGGCCGGCCGGAGCCAGCGACATTATGCCGGTGCGGAGGCGTGTGCTGATGACAGGCCGTCTAGGCCCAGGCAAGCCGCAGCGGCAAGTGGGCGAGTCAATGAAACGTCGCGAATGTATGTGGCAAATACACGTCGTAAATTCGCAACAAAATATAGGTATGAGAAGTATTCGCATTACATTTCGTCCCCACATCAAAAGCCCATTCAGGGAGAGGAAGCCAGCATGCATGT
Organism: Achromobacter spanius; assembly: GCF_003994415.1. Classification (NCBI taxonomy): domain Bacteria; kingdom Pseudomonadati; phylum Pseudomonadota; class Betaproteobacteria; order Burkholderiales; family Alcaligenaceae; genus Achromobacter; species Achromobacter spanius. The sequence continues at coordinate 3,169,767 of NZ_CP034689.1, forward strand.
CGCCAGGCCGCAGCGCCGCAAACCCCGTGTTCGTTCTCATCATCAGCCCGGTTTTCCGCTATGCCGCACCTCGGCCTTGGTGCTGATGGCGCTGGCTTGCGCCAATGCCGCCGCGCAGGACAGCGCCGTGGCGACCTTGCCCACCGTGCAGGTCGTGGGCGATGGCGACCCGACCACGACAGAAGGGACGGGGTCTTACACGCCGCGCGCCACGGCCGCCAGCACCGGCCTGCCGTTGACGCTGCGCGAAACGCCGCAATCCGTCACGGTGGTGACGCGCCAGCGCATGGAAGATGAAAACATGTTGTCGCTGGCCGACGTCATGGCCAGCACGCCCGGTATCTCGGTGCAAAACTACGACAGCGAGCGTTATTCGTTCAGCTCGCGCGGTTTCTCCATTACCAATTACCTGTACGACGGCGTACCCACCGACTTCAACACGGGCTATGCGGGCGGCGAATCGTCCATCGACCCCATCATCTATGACCGCGTGGAAGTTGTGCGCGGCGCCACCGGCCTGTTGACCGGCTCGGGCAATCCGTCGGCGTCCATCAACCTGGTGCGCAAGCACGCCACCAGCCGTGAGTTCAAGGCCGACGTCAGCGTCAGCGCCGGCAATTGGGACACCTATCGCGGCACGCTGGACCTGTCCACGCCGCTGAACAAATCCGGCAGCGTGCGCGGCCGCATCGTGTCGGCCTACCAGGACAACCATTCGTATCTGGACGGCTACCAGAACAAGAAAAAGATCTTCTACGGCGTGGTGGACGCCGACCTGACGTCGCGCACCACCTTCAGCGCGGGCTTCAACTACCAGGACAACGACCCGCAGCGCAGCAGCTGGGGCGGCTTTCCGCTGTGGTACGCGGACGGCGGGCGCACCGACTGGAAGCGGTCGTTGAACACGGGCGCGGACTGGAGTTCGTGGGCCAGCACCACGTCCGGCGGCTTCGCCAGCCTGGAACACCGCTTTGACAACGACTGGCGCGTGCAGGCCGTGGCGTCACATTCCAAGCACGAAATGGATGGCAAGCTGCTGTACCTGTATGGCTGGCCCGACCGCGAAACCGGCTTGGGCGTGAACGGATCGCCCGCGTGGTACCTGGGCGACCGCAAGCAGAACAGCCTGGACCTGAAAGCCTCCGGCCCGTTCACGGCCTTTGGTCGCCGCCATGAAGCGGTGGTGGGCGCCAGCTTCACCCGGCAATACGCGGACTTTGACTACCGCTCGGCGCTGGACGCCGCGCCGGTGGGCAACTTTTTCGACTGGGATGGCTCGTATCCCGAGCCGCAGTGGAGCGACACCGCCGTCACCGCCAGCCGCTACACCACCAAGCAAAGCGGCTGGTACGGCGCGCTGCGCCTGAACCTGGCCGACCCCTTGAAGCTGATCGTGGGTGGGCGCTACAGCACCTGGAAGACGGATTCGGTGGGCTTTGGCGGCGGCAGCCGCACGGCATTCGACAAAGACGCCTTCATTCCCTATGCCGGCTTGCTCTACGACATCAACGAGACCTACACCGCCTACGTCAGCTACACCGGCATCTTCAACCCGCAAAGCTACCAGGACCGCAACGGCAGCTGGCTGGACCCGCTGGAAGGCAAGTCCTACGAGGCCGGCATCAAGGGCGAATTCCTGGAAGGCCGCCTGAACGCCAGCGCCGCCATTTTCCAGGTCGAGCAGGACAACGTCGCCCAGACCGACCCGGGTTACCTGGTGCCGGGTTCGATCAACCAGGCATACCGGGCCGCACAAGGTACGCGCAGCCGCGGCTTTGACCTTGAGATGTCGGGTGAGGTGACGCCGGGCTGGAACGTGGCGGCCGGTTGGTCGCATTGGACCGCCCGCGACGGTGACGGCGCCCCCATCCAGACCAACCAGCCGCGCTCGCTGGTGCGCCTGTTCACCACCTACCAGTTGCCGGGTGATTGGAACCGGCTGACGGTGGGCGGCGGCGTCAACTGGCAAAGCGGCGTCTACACCATCGCCAGCGGCCCCAATGGCGACGAGCGCGTCGGTCAGGGCAGCTACGCCATCACCAACCTGATGGCGCGATATCGCTTCAACCGCAACCTGTCGGCGCAGTTGAACGTCAACAACGTGTTTGACCGCAAGTACTACAGCCAGGTCGGCTTCTATAGCCAAGGGGCCTGGGGCGCGGGCACCAGCGCCATGTTGACGATGCGCTATCAGTACTAAGGTGGGCGGCGCTCATGCGTTTGCGCAGAGCGCCACCGGGCAGTCACGCAAGAGCGCGGTCAAGGGCACTTCGCCCGCCGCGTTCGCGCTGACCTGAGCCTCGGACAACACGTTGCGGAGCGCGCCCGCATCAATATCCGGGGGCAGGGCAACGCGGGTGCCTTCCCAGTAGCGGCAGGCCTGCGCCGCTTGGTCCGTTGTATACGCCACCAAGGCCCGCGCGCATAGCCGGGGCGCCACCGCCACCATGCTGCGCCCCTCGTGCCGGCGCACGTACGCAATCACGTGCGCCGCGCGTGGGCCGATGACGGCAAGCGGCGTGTAATCCCCGTGGCTGAACAGGGCGGGGTGGCGGGCACGCAGCGCCAGGACGCGGCGGATAAGTTGCTGCTTGATGGCGCCGCTGCGCCACGCTGCCGCGCCGGTGGCCATGGGCAGGTCAGCATCCTCTGCCTTCAGCAACGCGGCCCGTTCGGCGTAGTCGACGGGGCGGCGGTTGTCGGGGTCAACCAGGCTGAAGTCCCACAGTTCGGTGCCTTGGTACAGGTCGGGCACGCCGGGTAGCGTGTTGCGCAACAAGGTCTGGGTCAGGCTGTTCACCAGCCCGGCGGGGGCGATGCCCAGCGCCCATGTGGCGATGTCGCGCAGCAGCGCCCGGCCGTCGCCCGGGTCTTGCAAGGTCGTGATGCAGGCTCGGGCGGCGTCTTCGTAGCTGGCGTCCGGGTCGGTCCAACTGGTGTGCAGCTTGGCTTCACGCTGGGCTTTTTCTTGCCACTGCGCGATGCGTAGAAGAAATTCAGAGACGGGCGCGGTGACCTCGTCACCGCCGTCATCCAGGCGCTCGACCGATAGCGACAGCGGCCACGCCCCCACCAGGCTTTGCAGCAGCAGGTAGCGGTCGGCGGGGCTGGGCGCGCCCGGCTTGGCCAGGCGCGGTATCCATGCGCCCACCATGCGCAGCCATTCGTCGGGCGCTTCGCTCAGCACGGCCAGCCGCGCGCGCGTGTCCTCACCGCGTTTATGGTCATGCGTGGCGGTGGCCAGCATGGCGTGGGGATGCGTGCGCGCGCGCGCCGCGCTCAGCGCATGAAAGGCTTGCAGCGGCAGCGCAAAACGCGTGGGGCTGGAACCCACTTCGTTGCGCGACAACAGCGGGCCACGGCGGTAGAACAAGGTGTCTTCCAGGGCCTTGGCCGCCAGCGGCGGGGTCAGTTGCTGGAAGCGGCGCAAGGCCACGGCGCGGGCTTGCGCCACGTCGTTATCGGTTTGCGGCGCGCCGCCCAGCCATTCGTCAATCTGTTCCAGCAATCGGGCGTCGGCATTGCCGTCGCCCAGCGTTTCGCGCGCCTGCTCCAGCGCCACGCGGCACCAATGCGCGTCCGCCGCGCTGCGGCCTCCGTCCTCCGCATAGCTGCGGTACACCGGAAACGCCGCCAGCAAGGCCGTCAGCACGCGGTCGATGGCGGGGGCGGTCCAGTCGCGCGTGCGCAGGTCGAAGCGGGCGATGCGCGTCAGCGCGCGCACCAGCGCTTGCCGTTCGGCGGGGAAATGCCGCGCCAGCATGCGATGGCGCGCATCGCGGAGCTGGGCAGCGGCGTCGCGCGGGTCGCCGCTAAGCGCGGCCCAGCAGCGCTCAAGCTGGGCCTGCGCTTCGGGCGCGTGCAGCAGCGCACCCACCTGGTCCATGAAGTCGTAGCCAGTGGTGCCCTCGGTGGGCCAGCGCGCGTCCAGCGATTCGTCGTCTGCCAGGATTTTTTCAATGATCAGGTAGGCGCCGCCGGGCAGGCCGGCTTGTTTGCGTTCGCCTTCCGCTTGCCGCAAGGCGTGGCGCAGGCGGCGCAGATAAGCGCCAGGGCTGGCCAAGCCGTCGATGTGATCGATGCGCAAGCCGTCCAGCACGCCTTCGCGATACAGGCGCAGCACCAGGCCATGCACGGCGTCGAAGACGGCGCCGTCTTCCACGCGCACGCCGACCAGTTCACTGATCTCGAAGAAGCGGCGCCAGTTGATCTGGTCGGGCGCGGTGCGCCACCACGCCAGTCGGTAGTGCTGGCGTTCCAGCAGCGCATGCAGCCGCGCCTGGCCCGCGTCGGCGGCCGAATCGCCAGCCAGGGAACCCGGCGCAAGCGGCAGCTGCTGGCCACCCGCGCTGATATGGCAGGCGCCTGCCTTCGCATCGTGTTCCAGACGGATGTCGCCTGCCGCCAGGGCCTGGCCGTACAGGTCGGGCAGCACGGGCAGCAGCACCTTGCCGCGCAACGCAGGGTCGGGCGCATCCCAGTCGATATCGAAGGTGGTGGCGTGCGCGCTGTCCTGTCCGTGGCGCAGCACGTCGGCCCACCAGGGGTTCGAGGCGTGCGCCGCCATGTGGTTAGGGACGATGTCGGCAATCAGGCCCAGGCCGCGCGCGCGGGCGGCGTCCGCCAACCGGCGCAGGGCGGTTTCCCCGCCCAGTTCGGTGCTGACCCGCTGATGGTCGATCACGTCATAGCCGTGGGTGGACCCTGCTCGGGCCTGGGTAATGGGCGACAAGTACAGATGGCTGACGCCCAGCGCGGCGTAATAGGGAAGCTGCGCGCGGGCGTCGTCCAGCGTAAAGCCGGCATGCAGTTGCAGGCGCGCGGTGGCGCGGGGAACTAGGGTCTGGTTCATGATCGCCCCCGCACGGCGCGCACCGGCCGCAGCCGCGCCTGGCTGTTGGGCGCGTTCAAACAGTCCGCCACGGACAGCGGTACGCGCTGGCGCCAGTTGGGATGATCCGTGGTGGTGCCGGGCAGGTTGGGCTGGTCCAACTGGCCGGTCAGGTCTTCCAGCGGAACCAGCATCAAGGGGCAAGGCGTAGCGGCGACGAAGCCCAGCAGTTCGGCGCTGGGCGTCTCGCGCGGCAACGGCAAGGTGGATGCGGCCGGCGAGCAGGACTGCACCGACCGCCACAAGGTGGCGCGGTCTTCCAGGCGCTCGGCGTGCAGCGCGGCCTGATCCTGACCGGGCGCCAGCAGGCGCAGCCGGGAACGCCACAGGATGTCTTGCGCGTGCCACCAGCCTTCCAGCGTGGGCAGATCGTGGGTGGTGGTCATGGCGACGGCGTTGGCGGGCCACTGCGAGGGCGGCAGGAATTCGGGAGGCTCGGCAGAGGGGGCTGGCGGCGTTGCGCTGTCGGCGCCGGCTTCCGGCGCGGAACCGGCGCCGCGCATGAACCACAGCACGTTCATGCCCAGGACCCCGTGCGCTTCCAACTGCGCGTCAAACCCTTCCGGCACCGTGCCCAGGTTTTCACCGACGATCAGCGCGCGGTGCAGCCGGGCTTCCAGCGCGGTCAGGCGCAGCAACTGCTGCAAGGGATACCGCAGGTAGCCGCCGTCTTGCGGGCTGGCGCCATCGGGTATCAGCCACATCCGGGCCATGCCCAGGATGTGGTCGATGCGTAATCCGCCGGCATGGGCCAGGCAGGCGCGCAGCATGGCCAGAAAGGCCGCGTAGCCGGAGGCCTGCAAGGCGGTGGGTGACAGCGCGGTCAGGCCCCAGCCTTGGCCCAGCGGGTTGTACAGGTCGGGCGGCGCGCCCACGCTGGCGCGTGCCATCAGGTCGGCCCGCCGACTCCAGGCGTGACTGCCCAGCGGGCTGCCGCCTACCGCCAGGTCGGCCACCACGCCCACCCGCATGCCGGCATCGCGGCTGGCGTGCTGTACGCGCCTCAGGCTTTCGGAGGCCAGCCATTGGCTGAACATGTGTGCGTCGACATCGTGCGCGTGATCGGACGCGTAACGTTGCGCGGCCGCTGAGCGCGGATCTTGCAATTCGGCGGGCCACTGCGTCCAGGGCACGGGCGCGCCCGCCGCCAGACTGTGCTCGGCGTGCAGGGCTTCGAATAGCGCGTGCTCAAACAGGTCTGGCCCGGCGGCGGCGCGGTAGCTGTCGTAAGCGCGGCGCTGCTCGGCGCTGGCGTGGGTGGAGAAGCGGTCGTGCAGGCGCCGCAGCAGCTGCTGGCGAAAGCCCGCCGCCGCGGGCCAGTTGATCAAGGGTTGCGCGTCCAGCACAGGCAGGCGCGCCGGGGTCATGCCCGCCAGCGCGTCGCGCACGGCATCCGCGCCCAGGATGCCGGCGGGGTCGGCGTACAGCGTGTTCAGGAACAAACGGCTGGATGGGGAATACGGGCTGCACTGCGCCGGGTCCGCCGCAAACATGGCGTGCACGGGGCTGATGGCCAGCGCATCGGCGCCGGCCGCGCCGGTGGCGATTGCCAGCTCACGCAGGGCGCCGAAATCGCCAAAGCCGTGCGTGGCCTGCGTGGGGTCGGGGGCCGGGCGCCGCAGGCTGTAGACCTGTACGGCCAGGCCCCAGGCGCGGGCGTCCTGCGCTTGCAACAGTTCATCCAGCGACGGCGCGCGCGGCGGGCACACGGCAAGAGTCGTCACCCCGGCCTGCGTGTGCAGGGTGTAGTAGCCGGGGTGGTTGGCGCGCGCAAGGTCGCGGCGGCGTCCTGTCCCGCCGTGGTGCGGCCGGAGAGGGCCGGCCCGGAAGAGGGTTCGATGCGATAGGTGCCCGCGCAGTCGGGCGGCAGCGGCACGGCCTCGCCCGGCAGTGCGACCAGCATCGCGGGCAGGTGCGCCTGCGCGGACAGGGCGGCCAGACGCTGGCGGCTGTCGCGGATGTCTGCCTCGGAATCGGCGGGCAGATCCATGGCGGCCAGCAGCGCGCGCAAGGTGTCGGGCGACACGCGGCGGGGGCGCTGGCCGGCGTCGGTCCAGTGCTCGGCAATGCCGGCCTCGTCGGCCAGTTCGGATAGCCCCGCGTGGGTGGCGGCGCTCATCTTGCGTCCTCCAGCAGCCAGACGGTGCTTTCCGGGCAAAGGCTGCCTTGGCTCAAGGCGTCAAACGCGCCCGCGCGCGACTCGAACAGCAGTGACGAGGCCAGGGGCGGTATGGTGGCTTGTTTGCGCGGCAGGGCCGCGTGCATCGGCCCCAGGTTGACGTACGCCGTCAGCAAGGCGCCATTGCCCAGACGCCACCGGGCATGCACGCTGTGATCGCCCACGGCGCGCGCGTACACGGTGCGCGCGCCTTCCAACCTGGGCGCGATAACGCGCAGGCGCAGGTCCAGCAGCGCGCGGTACAGGCTGCGCCACGACTGGGCTTCCGCGCTGTCGGCCTGGGGCCAGGGCGCGCTTTGGTCCCAGGTGGATTCGGCGTTCGGGTCGGGCACGGGTTCGCCGTTGGCGCCCGAAAACTCCGGGAACGCGGCGAATTCGCGTTGGCGGCCTTCGCGCACCGCTTGCGCCAGCGCCGGGTCCGTGTAGCTGGTGAAGTACAGGAAGGGCGCGCGGCTGCCGCTTTCCTCACCCATGAACACCAGCGGAATCTGCGGCGCCAGCAGTTGCAGCGTGACGGCGGCGCGCAGGCGTTCGGCGTTCTCGGCCAGCTCGGTCAGCCGTTCGCCCCAGGCGCGGTTGCCGGTCTGGTCATGGTTTTGCAGGAACAGCACGAAGGCCGTGGGCGGCAGGTGGCCGCTGGGTTCGCCGCGCGCCGCGCCTTGCCGGTAACGCGAGGGCTGGCCTTGATACAGCCATCCTTCGGCCAGGCAGCGCGCCAGCGCCTGGGCAGGCTGTTCCGCATAGTCGGCGTAGTAGCCGCGGGACTCCCCGGTCAGCAGGTGGTGCAGCACGTGGTGCGCGTCGTCGTTCCACTGCGCGTCATAGCCTTCAGTCAGCAGGCTGGCGCGGTTGTCGTCGTTTTCCAGCACCAGGTGCAGGTGGCGCTGCGCCGGCACTTGGCCCCGCACAAAGCGCGCCAGTTCCACCAGCCAGTCGGGGTCGGGAATGGCGTGCACCGCGTCCAGCCGCAAGCCGTCAAAGCGGTATTCCGTCAGCCAGTACAGGGCGTTTTCTTCAAAGTAGCGGCGCACGGGGGGCTGGCGGAAATCAATCGCGGCGCCCCAGGGTGTGGATACGTCATCGCGAAAGAAGGGCGCGGCGTATTGGGACAGGTAATTGCCGTCCGGGCCGAAGTGGTTGTAGACCACGTCCAGCATCACGCACAGGCCCAGGCCATGCGCGGTGTCGATCAGGCGCTTGAGCTCGTCGGGCGTGCCATAGGCGGTGTCGGGCGCATAGGGCAGGACGCCGTCGTAGCCCCAGTTGCGGGGGCCAGGGAAGTCGGCGATGGGCATCAGTTCAAGCACGGTGATGCCCAGCCCGGCCAGCTCGGGCAGGCGTTCAGTCAGGCCGGCAAAGCCGCCTGCCAGGCCGGGATGGGCTTCGTAGATGATGGCTTCGCGCCAGGGGCGGCCCATCCAGGACGCGTGCCGCCAGGGGTAGGTGTCCGGCCCCATGACAACGCTGGCGCCATGCACGTCGCCATCTTGCAAGCGCGAGGCGGGGTCGGGCACGAGCAGGTCCTGGCCGATGCGATAGCGGTAGCGCGTGCCGGGCGGACAATTCACGTCCACCTGGGCGTAGCCGTCGGCGTCGGGTCGCAGCGCGATGGGTACGCGCCCATCGATGACCAAGGCCAGGTCGGGTGGGGCCGACGGCGCCCACAGGCGAAAGCGCGTACGCCCGTCAGGCAGCGGCAGCGCGCCATGGGTATAGGGTTCGGGCAACACGGTCATGAGGCATTTCCGGGGATGCAGGTGGCGGTCAGCAGCACCAGGCTATGCGCCTCGACCGTAACCTCGGGTTCAGAAACGGGCGCCGCGGGCACTTGCGTGGCGGAATCCAGTTCACGCAGCCAGGCTTGCCCGGGTTCGGGCAAGGTGAAGGTGGCCGGTTCGGCGCTGGGGTTCATCAGCAGCAAGGAAATATCGGCGCTGCCGTCTTCGCGCAGCGCCGCGCGCCGCAAGGCCATGGTGCGCAGTTGCGGGTCGTCCCAAGCCGCCTGGTCGATGGGGCCACCGTGGGTGTCCAGCCAACTGATGGCGCTGACGCCCGGGCATATCTCCTGGGCCGCATCGCCGAAGCGCGCCGCGCGCAGGCTGGGATGATCGCGCCGCAGCGCCACCACCCGCGCCACGAAATGGCTGAGTGCTCGGCCCGCGTCGCTTTGGGCCTGGCTCCAGTCCAGCCACGATAGCGGGCCGTCCTGGCAATAAGCGTTGTTATTGCCATCCTGGCTGTTGCCGAATTCGTCGCCCGCCAACATCATCGGCGTGCCATCGGACAGGAACAGGGTGGCCAGCAAGGCGCGCTGGACACGGCCGCGCCGTTCAAGAATGGCGGCGTCTTCCGTCGGCCCTTCCTCGCCCCAGTTGTGGCTGTAGTTTTCCGAATGGCCGTCGTTGCCGTTTTCGCCATTGGCCTCGTTGTGGCTGCCGTCGTAGCTGACCACGTCCTGGAGGGTAAAGCCGTCGTGGGACGACACGAAGTTGATGCTTGCCCAGGGCCGGCGGTGGCGGCGGTCGAAGATATCGCGCGACCCGCACAGGCGCGCCGCCATGTCGCCGCGCATGCCTTCGTCGCCGCGCCAGTAACGGCGCACGGTGTCGCGATAGCGGTCGTTCCATTCGCCCAGGCCGGGCTGGTGGTTGCCCAGCTGGTAGCCGTCGGGGCCGATGTCCCAGGGTTCGGAAATGAGTTTCACGCCGGCCAGCACCGGGTCTTGCAGCAAGGCGTCGAAGAAGCCCGAACCGGGGTCAAAGCCCGTGCCTTCGCGGCCGAGGGTGACGCCCAGATCGAAGCGAAACCCGTCCACCCCATACGACTGCGTCCAGTACCGCAGGGAATCCATCACCATCTGCAGCACGCGGGGGTGGGACACGTTGACGGTGTTGCCGCAGCCGGTGTCGTTGATGTAGTAGCGTTCCTCGCCGGGCATCAGCCGGTAGTAGCTGGCGTTGTCCAGCCCGCGCCAGGACAGCGTGGGCCCCAATTCGCTGCCTTCGCAGGTGTGGTTGTAGACCACGTCCAGAATCACTTCCAGCCCGGCCGCGTGCAGGCGCCGCACCGCTTGGCGCAGGTCGTTGGGGCCGTTTTGCAGATAGCTCGGTTCCGGCGAGAAGAACGACAGCGTGTTGTAGCCCCAGTAGTTACGCAAGCCCCGTTCCAGCAGAAAGCGGTCTTGCAGGAAGGCGTGCACGGGCAGCAGTTCCACGGCGGTGACGCCCAGCCGGTGCAGGTGCTCGATGAAGCGCGGGTCGGCCAGCGCGGCGCAGGTGCCGCGCAGAGGCGGGCGCAGGTCTTCGCGCTGCATCGACACGCCGCGCAGATGCACTTCGTAGAGGGTGGTGTCCGTCCACGGGGTGTCGGGAGCCTTGCTGTTGCCCCAGTTGAATGGCACGTCTTCGGTCACCACGGCCTTGGCCATGGCCGGCGCGCTGTCGCGGCGGTCCATCGACAGGTCGGCGCGCGCGTGGTTCATGCGGTAGCCAAAGAGCGCATCGCTCCAACTGACCGGCCCGGTCATCTGGCGCGCGTAGGGGTCCAGCAGCAGCTTGTGCGGATTGAAGCGGTGGCCGTTGCGCGGGTCATACGGACCATGCGCGCGATAGCCGTAGACCAAGCCCGGTTGCGCATCTGGCAGGTAGCCGTGCCACACCTCGTCGGTGCACTCGGGCAGATCGAAGCGCCGCAGTTCCTTGCGGCCGCGCGCGTCGAAGATGCACAGTTCGATGCGGGTGGCGTTGGCCGAGAACACGGCGAAATTCACGCCCAGGCCGTCGCTGACGGCGCCAAGCGGATACGGCCGGCCGGTGGTAAGGCGGGTGAACTGAGTGGGGTCCATGGATTCAGCCTTGGTGCGTGAAGAACAGAGTGGCAAGCGGCGGCAAGGTCAGCGACAGCGATTGCGCGTGGCCATGGGCGGCTTGGTCTGACGACTGCGCCGCACCCTGGTTGCCCTGGCCCGAGCCGCCATACCAGCCCGCGTCGGTGTTCAGCGATTCGGCCCAGCGGCCGCCCAAGGGCACGCCGACGCGGTAGTCGTGCCGCGTGACGGGGGTGAAGTTGCAGACGGCCAGCATCAACGACGACGCGCTTCGGCGCACGAAGGCGGCCACGCTGTTGTCGGCATCGTCCATGACCAGCCAGTCAAAGCCGTCGGGCTCGGTGTCGCGTTCATGCAGCGCGGGCGATTCGCGATACAGCCGGTTCAGGTCGGCCACCAGGCGCTGCACACCCTTGTGGCCGGCGTCGTCCAGCAGGCCCCAGTTCAACGAGGCATCGTGGTTCCATTCGGCGGGCTGGGCCAGTTCACCGCCCATGAACAGCAGCTTCTTGCCCGGGTGCGCCCACATGAAACCCAGGTAGGCGCGCAGGTTCGCCAGTTGGGTGGCGGTGTCGCCCGGCATCTTGTTCAGCAAGGAGCCCTTGCCGTGCACCACCTCGTCATGCGAGAGCGGCAGGATGAAGCGTTCGGAATAGGCGTAGGCCATGCCGAAGGTGATGTCGTGATGATGGTATTTGCGATGGACCGGGTCTTCGTGCATGTAGCGCAGCGTGTCGTGCATCCAGCCCATGTTCCATTTGTAGTGAAAGCCCAGGCCGCCGTCAGCCACCGGCGCGGTCACACCGGGCCAGGCGGTGGACTCTTCGGCCACCACGATGGCGTCGGGCGCCTGTTCGCGCACCGTGGTGTTCAGTTCGCGCAGGAAGGCCACCGCTTCCAGGTTTTCGCGGCCGCCGTGTACGTTGGGGATCCATTCGCCGGGCTGGCGGCTGTAATCGCGGTAGAGCATGGAGGCCACCGCGTCCACGCGCAGGCCATCAATATGGAATTCCCGCAGCCAGTGCACGGCGCTGGCGATCATGAAGGCTTTGACTTCGGTGCGGCCCAGGTTGTAGACCAGCGTGTTCCAGTCGGGGTGATAGCCTTCGCGCGGGTCGGCGTATTCGTATAGCGGCGTGCCATCAAAGCGCGCCAGCCCGTGGGCGTCGTTCGGAAAGTGCGCGGGCACCCAGTCCAGGATGACGCCGATACCGGCGGCGTGACAGCGGTCGACGAAGCGGGCGAAGGCGGCCGGCGGACCAAAGCGCGCGGACGGCGCGAACATGCCCAGGGGTTGGTACCCCCAGGAGCCGCCGAAGGGGTATTCCATGATCGGCATCAGCTCCACATGCGAGAAACCCATGGCTTCTGCGTAGGCGGGCAGCTTGTCGGCGAGCTGGTCCCAGACGCAGCGCTCGGCGTCGGGCGCGAGCCATGAGCCGGCGTGCACTTCGTAGATGGAAATGGGAGCGTGGCGCGCTTGGCGCTCTGCGCGGGAACGCATCCATGCGTCGTCCGTCCAGGAATAGGGGGTGGGGTCGTCAACGACCGAAGCGGTGGCAGGCGCTGCCTGGGCGCGGCGCGCCATGGGGTCCGCCTTGAAAACAATGGCGCCCGCGTTGTCGGTAATGGCGAACTTGTAGCAATCGCCCGCCGTCACGCCGGGAATGAACAGTTCCCACACGCCGGCCGCGTGGCGCAGGCGCATGGGATGGCGGCGCGCGTCCCAGCTGTTGAAGTCGCCCACCACGGCGACGCGGCGCGCGTTGGGCGCCCAGACCGCGCAGCGCAGGCCGGGCACGCCATGCATCTCATCAAGCCGCGCGCCCAGCACCGACAGGGCCGCGCGCCAGTCACCGCTGGCCAGCCCGGCCAGATCGGCGTCGGACAGCACCGGGCCGAAGGCGTAGGCGTCGGCCGTCAGTTGTTCGGTCTCGGGCCACTGGATGACCAATTGGTATGAGCCCGGGTCGCCGGGGCGGGCGTCGGGGGCGGCCCCGGTATAGAGACCTTGGGCTTGTTCTTGCAGCGGCAGGCGGCTGCCGTCGGTGGTCACGACCGACACCGCGCGGGCGCCGGGCACCAGCGCGCGCACCACGCCATCGTGCGGCCCCAGGACCGCAAACGGGTCCGCGTGCTGGCCCGTGACCAAGGCCTGCAGGCTGGCCGCGTCAAGCTGGCCTGCTTGTGGCGCAGACGCTGGAGAAGACGGCTGGGGGGGGCCGTTGTCATGACGATTCATCGTGATTGTTCCTCGGCGCTGATCGCCGCTTCTTGCAAGAGTTCGCGTGCCAGCTCGGTCAGCGCGCACAGCGGAATGGAGATCCAGTCGGGGCGGTGGGCCGCTTCGTAGCTGACTTCGTAGGCGGCTTTTTCCAGTTGCGCCAACTTCAGCAGCGTGCTCTCTTGCGCGGCAGGGAGCGCAATCCTGGTTGAGGCGGCCTCTTGGTAGCCTTGCAGAAACGCCTCGACCGCGCGCGCGCCAAAGCGCGCCAGCAAGGTGTCGCGCAAGTCCTGCGGCACCCCGTGGGCGGCCGCCGAATCACCGGGGCCCGCGTTGGCGTCGGTGGGCGCGCCACCCATCGGGTCGCTGCGCGCCACCGATGCGGCGGCATAGTCGAACGAACGCAGCATGCCCGCCACGTCCTTGTACGGCGTCGTGACCGTGCGGCGGGTCTCCAGCGTCTGGATGGGCTCGCCTTCAAAGTCGATCAGGTAGGCGTCCGTCTGCGCCACCAGCACCTGACCCAGGTGGAAGTCACCGTGTACGCGAATCAGCGGCGCGCCCGTCAGCGCCTGCGCCATGCGGTCCACCTGCTTGGCCAGGCGGCCGTGATGTTCAAACAGCCATTGCGCGCAGGCGTGTGATGGCGCTTCCAGCTTGTCCTGCGCGGCACGCAGGTCCTGTTCGGCGCGGCCCAGTTGCGCGATGATGCGCGCGGCGTGTGCCTGCGCATCTTCCGCCGTGGCGGTTTGCACGGGAAAGGCGGGGTCGTCCGATTCCTGGGCCAGCGCGTTGTGCAGCTCGGCCAGGCGGCGGCCGATGGTGCTGGCCATGACCGTGTAGCCTTCCAGGCTGGCTTCGAATTCCTCGGGGCTGTTGCCGCCCAGCAGCGCCGCGCCCAGCGTGCGTTTCAGGGTGTCCAGCGTCCAGGTCCAGGCATCGCCCTCGTTGGTGACGAAGGCGTGCAGCACGGCCAGGGTATGGGGCACGCCGTCGGCGTCCTCGCGCAACACTTCACCCAGCAAGGCGGGAATATTGGCGTAGCCCACGCGCGTCAGGTGGCGCGATATTTCAACCTCGGGCGAGATGCCGGGCTGCACGTTGCGGATCAGCTTCAAGATGGCTTGCCCACCGACGATGACCGAACTGTTGGACTGTTCCGCGCTGATCCATTGCAGCGCGGGTTCTTCGCCGAAGTCCAGTTCGGCCAGACCTGGTTCCGGCAGGCAGCGGATCACGCCGGGTTTGTCGCCCGGCTTGCCGCCGTCGCGTCCATCGACCGCGTGGCCAGCGCGCATGGCGTCGACCACGCCCAGCACAAAGCCGGGTTGCAGAAAGGCGTCGGCCAAGGTGCCGACTTCGGCGCCCCGGCGCACGCGCGCAATGGGGTACTGCACCTGGGCGGTTTCGTCCCAAACGAGCACGAAGGGAGCCTGGACGCGCAGGGCGTGGGCTTTGGGTTTGAGGTCATCACGTCGGGCGCCATCCCCACTTTGGGCGCCATCCCCATCTTCAGGTTCGACTTCGGCCCAGTAATACTCGCCGCCGTTGGACTTGAAGGGCGTGGCGTAGGCCAGCCGCGCGCGCAACGGCGCCTTCGACCCCGGAAACCAGCGCTGGCGCGCCAGGTATTCAGGCAGCACCTCTGTTTCCAGCGTGCTGCGCGAGGCATCCGTCAAGGCCGCGCCGCCGCGCGACTTCAACACCAGGGTGGTCAGTTCCGGCATCTGCTCGGGCGCGCTGGCGTGCCAGCCTGGCGGGGCGGCGTCGGCGCTCAGGTCCATCCAGTAAAAGCCATAGGGCGGCAGCGTCAACAAGTAAGGCAGTTCGCCAATGGCGGGAAACGGCGTGCCGCCCAGCATTTCCACCGGCACGCGGCCGCTGAATGCCTGCAGCGGCAATTCCACGGGCTGCGCCGCGTTGGACAGGTTGGCCACGCACAGGATGATGGTGTCGTTCCATTGCCGCAGGTACGCCAGAATCTTGCGGTTGCCGGCCTGGATGAAGCGCAGCGTGCCGCGGCCGAACGCGTGGGTCTGGCGGCGCTGCGCCAGCATGCGGCGTGTCCAGTTCAGCAGGGAATGCGGGTCGCGCTGCTGGGCCTCGACATTGACCGCCTCGTAACCGTAGAGCGGCCCCATCAACACGGGCAGCGGCAGGCGCTCGGGGTCGGCGCGCGAGAAGCCGCCATTGCGGTCGGGCGACCATTGCATGGGTGTGCGCACGCCGTCGCGGTCGCCCAGGTGCACGTTGTCGCCCATGCCCAGTTCGTCGCCGTAGTACAGCACCGGTGTGCCGGGCATGGACAAGAGCAGGCTGTTCATCAGTTCGACCCGGCGGCGGTCGCGTTCCAGCAGGGGGGCCAGGCGGCGGCGGATGCCCAGGTTGATGCGCGCGCGCGTGTCGGCGGCGTACACGCTCCACAGATAATCGCGTTCGCGGCTGGTCACCATTTCCAGCGTCAGTTCGTCATGGTTGCGCAGGAAGATGGCCCATTGGCAGGTCTCGGGAATGTCGGGCGTCTGCCGGATGATGTCGGTGATGGGAAAGCGGTCTTCCTGTGCAATCGCCATGTACATGCGCGGCATCAGTGGAAAGTGGAACGACATATGGCATTCGTCGCCGGTGCCGAAATATTCCTGCGCGTCCTCGGGCCATTGGTTGGCTTCGGCCAGTAGCAGGCGGTTCGGATATTCCTGATCGATCACCGCGCGTATCTGCTTTAGCACCTGGTGCGTTTCCGGCAGGTTCTCGTTGTTGGTGCCTTCGCGTTCAACCAGATACGGCACGGCGTCCAGGCGCAGCCCGTCCACCCCCATGTCCAGCCAGTAACGCATCACCGACAGCACTTCCTTCAGCACTTGCGGGTTGTCGTAGTTCAGATCGGGCTGATGCGAATAGAAGCGATGCCAGAAGTAGGCATTGGCTTCGGGGTCCCAGGTCCAGTTGGATTTTTCCGTATCGCAAAAAATGATGCGGGTGCCGGCATAGGCCTTGTCGTTGTCGGACCACACGTAGAAATTGCGCGCCGCCGAACCAGGGCGCGAGGTGCGCGCGCGCTGAAACCAGCGATGCTGGTCCGACGTATGGTTGACCACCAGTTCGGTAATGACGCGCAAGCCGCGCGCATGCGCCTCGCGGATCAGCTTGCGTACGTCGGCCACGGTGCCGTAGTCGGGATGCACGCCTCGGTAGTCGGCGATGTCGTAGCCGTCGTCGCGCCGTGGCGAGGGGTAGAACGGCAGCAGCCAGATGGTGTTCACGCCCAGGCTGGCGATGTAGTCCAACTTCATGATCAAGCCGGGGACGTCGCCCACCCCATCGTCATTCGAGTCGAAGAACGACTTCACATGCAACTGGTAGATGACGGCGTCCTTGTACCAAAGACCGTCATCCTTATGGGGCTGGGTTTCAGTGATCATATTGGGCTCCGGGCGCGTCAACCATGCAGGGACAGGCGCCAGATTCGATAGGGTTGGTCGGGGGACAGCGTCACGGTGCGCGTCGCGTCGCGCCAGGTGTCGCGGCTGTCCATCAGCAGGTCTTCCACTTCCAGGTGCGCGGGCCGGGCCTCGCCGAAGAGCCAGAAGGGCGCCTCCACGTGCGCGGGTTGTGGGTGGAAAGGGTCCAGGCTCACCACGGTGAACACCACGTTGCCCAGGCCGGGCGTGGCTTTCACGAAGGCCAGCACGCGGTCATTGCCGCTGGGCACCGCCGTCAGCCCGCGATGCGTTTGCAGGGCGGGGTTGGCGTGGCGGATCTGGTTCAGGCGCGCGATCTCGGCGCGGATGTTGCCGGGGGCACGCCAGTCGCGCTGGCGCAATTCGTACTTTTCGGAATCCAGGTATTCCTCTTTGCCCGGCACCGGCGCGGCCTCGCACAGTTCAAAGCCGCTATACACCCCCCACAACCCCGAGCCCATGGCGGCCAGCGCGGCCCGGATCAAGAAACCGGGGCGGCCCGAGGTCTGCAAGAACACCGGGTTGATGTCGGGCGTGTTCACGAAGAAGTGCGGCCGGAAGAAATCAGCGGGCGGCGGGTGCGAGACTTCTTCCAGGTACGACTGCAATTCCGCGCGGTCGTTGCGCCAGGTGAAGTACGTGTAAGACTGCGTGAAGCCCACCTTGGCCAGCCGGTACATCATCTTGGGCTTGGTAAAAGCTTCGGACAGGAACAGCACGTCGGGATGCTGTCCGTGCACTTCGGCGATCAGCCATTGCCAGAACGGCAGCGGCTTGGTGTGGGGGTTGTCCACGCGGAAGATGCGCACCCCGTTCTCCACCCAGAACAGCACCACGTCGCGCAGCGCGCGCCACAGCGCCAGCTTGCGGGCGCGGCGGGGCGGGCTGCCATAGAACGACACATTGACGATGTCCTGGTATTTCTTCGGCGGGTTCTCGGCATAGCGCAGCGAGCCGTCGGGCCGCCACGAAAACCAGTCGGGATGCTGTTTCAGCCAGGGGTGGTCGGGCGAGCACTGAATGGCGAAGTCCAGCGCCATTTCCATGCCATGGTCGTGCGCGGCCCGCACCAGGCGCAGAAAGTCGGGCAAGGTGCCCAGCTTGGGTTCGATGGCGTCGTGCCCGCCCTCGGGCGAGCCAATGGCGTAGGGGCTGCCCACATCATCCGGCTCGGCGCTCAGCGCGTTGTTGCGCCCCTTGCGATTGCTCAGGCCGATGGGGTGGATGGGGGGCAGGTACAGCACGTCGAAGCCCATTTCCTGGATGTCGGGCAGGCGCTCGATGACGTCGTCAAAGGTGCCGTGGCGGCCGGGTTCGCGCGCTTGCGAGCGCGGAAAGAGTTCATACCAGGCGCTATGGCAGGCTTGCGGGCGGTCGACCCAGACCGGGTAGGGGGCGGGCGTCACGGTTTCAAAGGGGCGGGCGTCCAGCTCGCGCATGGCGCGGGCCAGTTCGGGGCTGAGCAGCAACGCGATGTGGGCGTCGCTGGGTTCCGTGCCCGACTTCGGGTCGGGCAGGGCTTTCAGGGTCTGCTTCACCACCGCCACACTGTCGGCGGAGTAGGCGTGCTGGCTGGCGCGCTTTTCGGCTTCGCGCAGCAACTGCATGCCTTCGGCCACTTCAAGCGATAGCGCCAGACCCGCGTTGTGCTTGACTTCAAGGTCATGGTGATAGGTCTGCCAGACGTCAAACCACGCCGCCACCTGAAACTCGTGCGGCCCAATCCGACGCGGCCGGAAGCTGGCCTGCCAACGGTCGTTGGACAGCAGTTTCAAGGGCGTGCGCTTCCAGTGGGATTCGTCCGCGGCGCGCCATCGCACCTCGCCCGCGATGCGGTCGTGTCCGTCCATCAGCAGGTCGGCCTGGACGGTAATGCGTTCGTGCACCGTGCACTTGACGGGGTGCGCGCCATCATCCACGGCGGGCGCCACGCTTTCGATGGCCACGCGCAGGCCGGCTCCGCCTTCGGTGCGCGGCCCCGGGTGGCGCGAGGCCTCGCGCACGGGGGGCATCGGCGTCACCGCCATCAGCACGCAGGCGCCGGGGGCCAGGGTGTCGCCAGCCAGCACGGGTGCGTCCGCCTCGCGTTGCGGCAGGATGTCGCCGGGCGGCAGGCTGGGGGCTACCGCGTCCCAATCGATGCGCGCGGGGCTGTTGTTGGCGGGGTTCAGCGCCAGCACGGCCGTGGCGCCGTCCGCCATCTCGCGCAGGATCAGCGTGGCGCGGCCATCGCGGCCGCCCAATACCCGGGGCAAGCCCGTGGGCAGGCCTGCCGGCGGTTCGTGCAGGCTGAGCCACTGATTGATGTCCTGGGTGGTGTCGTGATGGGTGTCATCGGGGCGCGTCTGCATACCGGCTGGCGCGTCGATCTCGCTTTCCGTCGCCATCCAGCCGTTGGCGGTGAAGGCGGCGGCCCAGGCGCCGCGCATGTCGGCATCGGGCCGATTCGGGGCGTGGCCTTCCAGCGGCTGGGTGCTGGCCAGCACGGGCGCCACCCGCCGCAGGCGCGCGGCCTCGTCGGCCAGCCACGCGGACTTGTAGTCCCACCACGGCAGGGACGAAAACACCCCGTCGAAGCCGGCATCGCGCAGGGCGTCCAGTTGAGGCTGGGTCAGGCCGGGCGTCCAGGCCAGACAGCGCGGTGGGCTGGCATGGCGGCGCAGTGGCGTCAACAGGTCCTGCCAGTTTGCGGCGGGCAGCGCCTGGGGGGATTCAAATACAAAGCCGGCCACGCCCGCATCGACCCAGCGCGTCAGCCGCTCGGCCCAGGCCTGGGCAAACGCTGGCGGCGGCGCCCGGTGCAGCGTCATCACGCCCCAGGTGCTGAGGGGCAGGCGGGGATCGCGGGCCGGATCGTCAGGCGGGGGGAGATACCAGCCGGCAGGCGCCGTGGCGGGGCTGGCATCGACCGATACGCGGTCCAGCACCACGCGCAGCATCAGCATCAAGCCTTGCGCCGCGGCGGCGCGTGACAGGCGGGCCAGGCGCTCGGTGATGGGTTCGGTGCCATCACCCGCCAGACTCAGGTCGGCATCAATGGGGGCTAGCGTACGTGCATCGGCCGGCCGCAGCCAGGGCGGCGGTATCAGCACGGCATTGAACCCGGCCTGTTGGATGCGGGCCAGCCGGGCTTGCAGGGCGGGGTCGCCTGCCGTCCGCGCGCCGTCCGGCAGACCCAAGGGCGCGTGGCAGATGCGCAACGCGGCGGGCGGGGTGGGGACGGGCGTCTGGGCAGCAGCCATATAGGTTCGCCTTAGATGGGCATGGGCAGGGAACCGCGCGCCTGCCGCGACCGCCGCTGGCGCGTGTCGGCCCGTTGGCCCGCTTGTGCGGCCTGAGCGCCCTCTGCCTGAACCGGGGCGGGTTGCGCCGTGTTGTCCTTGGCGTCGGCGCGGCCGGTCAGCGCTTGCAGCAGTGCTTCGTATGCGCCCACGGCGCGCTGCCAGCTGAAGTCGGTGTTCATGGCGTTGCGCTGCATGGCGCGCCACAGCGTCGGATGCCGACGCAGATGCATGGCGCGCGACAGCGCATCGGCCATGGCGTCGGGGTGGTCGCCGTCAAACAGCAGGCCGTTGGCAAACGCCATTGCCGTCAAGGGCGCGTGGGTACCCGGGTCTTCGATGGTGTCGGCCATGCCGCCCACGCGCGACCCGATCGGCAGGGTGCCGTAGCGCATGGCGTACAGCGGCGTCAGGCCAAAGGGTTCGAAGCGGCTGCCGTGCAGCAGGATGTCGCCGCCAGCGTGCAGGCGATGCGCGCCCGCCTCGTTGTAGCCAATGCGGGTGGCGCAGCGCTGGGGGTAGCGGTCGGCCAGCGCCTTCAACGCGGCTTCCAGGCGGCGGTCGCCCTGGCCCAGGATAGCCACCTGCATTTCCGGGTAGGTGTCCAGGGCGCGCGGCAGGGCCTCGGCGGCCACGTCGGCCATCTTCTGGTCGGTCAGCCGGCTGCCCATCACCACCAGCGTGGCTTGCGCGTCGGCCGCCAGGCCGAATTCACGTTGCAGCACGGTCTTGCACAGGCGCTTGTTGGCCAGATCAGAGGCGGTGTAGCGCAAGGGCCCCAGGTGCGGGTCGCGCGCGGGGTCCCACAGCGCCGTGTCGATGCCGTTGGGAATGGCGATGAGATCGGCTGCGCGCTCGCGCAGCAAGCCATCCAGCCCGCAGCCGAAGGCCGGCGTCAGGATTTCGCGCGAATAGGTGTGGCTGACGGTGGTGACGCGGTCGGCGTGGGCAATGCCGGCCTTCATGAAATTGAGCTTGTTCCAGGCCACGCTGGCGTGCTCGCCCCGGAAGGCGGGGGCAATGCCGAAGGCAGCGGCATCCTCTAACGGGAATTGGCCTTGAAACGCCATGTTGTGTATGGTCAGCACCGATTTCACGTCAGTGATGCCGGCTTGGCGCATCAACATGGGGGTCAGCGCCGCGTGCCAGTCGTGCGCGTGCACCACATCGGGGCGTGGCAGCCCCGGCACGCCGCGTGCAATCCGCATGGCGGCGTGCGACAGGGCGGCGTAGCGCAGGCCATTGTCAGGGTGTTCCTGGCCATCCTCGTCCACATACAGCCCGGCGCGGTCATAGAGCGCATCGTTTTCCAGCAGCAGAAAGGGCAGTTCCGACGAAGGGCATACGCCGGCCAGCAGGCGCGCGTCGCCGCCCGGCAGGTCTTCCAGCCGCGCCACTTCGTGCACGCCGTCCAGGCGCTTGACCGCGCCTCGGTAGGCGGGCAGCAGGATGGTGGCGGGCACGCCCCGCTGGACCATCGCCCGCGTCATGCCGGTGATGGCGTCGCCCAAGCCCCCGGTCTTGGCCAGGGGGAATGCTTCGGCAGCCACTATGAGTATTGTCGTCGCCATGCTTGTTGCTCCGGAGTAGGTCGGAGGGCCGCTGAAAAAGTGGGCCCGATTCCGTAAGGCCTTCTTATGCGCAAGTCGCGTGCCCAAGCCGATGCAGCGAGGGCGGGCGCGGGTTTGGCGGGGGTGACGCGTCGTTGTTGCTGGCGTTTGTAAATTTGGGAGCAGTGCAACAAATTGCGTCGAAGCGGCTTGGGAAAGGGCTTGGGAAAAGGCGAGCGACGGGCGAGCTACGGGCGGGCATGGCGATTGCGGCGCGCCGGGGTTGTCAACCGGGGTTGTCAACCGCGGTTGTCAACATTTCCGAGAACCGCCAAGCGGTTCGCAGACCCCTCTACCAGGAGCGCCGACTTGAAAACCGTTTCCGATTTTGTGCTCGCCCGCTTGGGCGAATGGGGCGTGCAGCGCGTCTTCGGCTATCCCGGCGACGGCATCAACGGGCTGATCGGCGCGTTTGGCAAAAACCAGGAACTGGAATTCGTGCAGGCCCGCCACGAAGAGGGCGCGGCCTTCATGGCCTGCGCCCATGCCAAATTCACGGGCCAGGTCGGCGTGTGCATGGCCACGTCGGGGCCGGGCGCCATCCATCTGTTGAACGGGCTGTACGACGCGAAGATGGACCACCAGCCGGTCGTGGCCATCGTCGGCCAGCAGGCGCGCAGCGCGCTGGGTGGCGATTACCAGCAGGAGGTGGACCTGGTCAGCCTGTTCAAGGACGTGGCGCATGACTTCGTGCACATGGTGACCTCGCCCTTGCAGGCGCGCCACATGGTGGACCGCGCCATGCGCATCGCCATGGAACGGCGCGGTGTCACCTGCCTGATCTTTCCCAACGATGTGCAAGACCTGGAAGCCGTCGAGGCGCCGCCGCGCGAGCATGGCACGGTGCATACCGGTATCGGCCTGACCTCCCACGCCGCGGTGCCGCCGGAAGCCGCGCTGGATAACGCCGCCGCCATCCTGAACCAGGGTGAGCGCGTGGCGATGCTGGTGGGCGCGGGCGCGCTGGAAGCGGGCGACGAGGTGCGCGCCGTGGCCGAGCGCTTGGGCGCGGGCGTGGCCAAGGCCTTGCTGGGCAAGGCCGTGGTGCCGGACGCGCTGCCCTACGTGACGGGCGCCATCGGCTTGCTGGGCACGCAACCCAGTTGGGAAATGATGAACGAGTGCGACACGCTGCTGATGGTGGGCACGTCGTTTCCGTACGCCGAGTTCCTGCCCAAGGAAGGGCAGGCGCGCGCGGTGCAGATTGATGTGGACGGCCGCAAGCTCAGCCTGCGCTATCCGGTGGAAGTGGGGCTGGTGGGCGACGCCCGCCTGACCTTGCAGGCCTTGTTGCCCAAACTGGAAACCAAAGCGTCCGACCGCTGGTTGAAGGGCATTGAAAAGCGGGTGTCGCGATGGCGCGAAACCGTGGAAGCCCGCGCCATGGTCAAGGCCAAGGGCGTCAACCCCCAACGCCCATTCCTGGAACTGTCCAGCCGCTTGCCGGAACACTGCATCCTGACTTGCGATTCCGGGTCCGCCGCCAGTTGGTACGCGCGTGACGTGCAGTTGCGCCAGGGCATGATGGGGTCGGTCTCGGGCGGCCTGGCCAGCATGGGCTGCGGCGTGCCCTATGCCCTGGCGGCCAAGCTGGCCCACCCCGGGCGACCGGTTGTGGCGCTGGTGGGCGACGGCGCGATGCAGATGCTGGGCATCAATGAACTGATCACCATTGCGCACCGGTGGAAAGACTGGGCCGACCCGACGCTGGTGGTGCTGGTGCTGAACAACGGCGACCTGAACATGGTCACGTGGGAGCAACGCGTGATGGGGGGCGACCCGCGCTTTGCGGATTCGCAATGGTTGCCGCCATTCTCGTACGCGGACTACGGGCGCATGCTGGGCCTGGAAGGCATCCGCGTGACCGAACCCGACGAGGTCGGGCCCGCCTGGGACCGCGCGCTGAACGCGGGCCGACCCACGGTGCTGGAAGTGGTGACCGACCCCGAAGTGCCGCCGATGCCGCCGCACATCCCGGCCAAGCAGGTGGCGGCCTACATGGCGGCCTTGCGCAAGGAAGATCTGGCCACCGGGGCAGCGGCGTTGCGCGCCACGATCAAGCAATGGTGGGCTAGCTGATTCGGGCGTCCGCTTGGCGTGCAACACGCAAGGTGCGCGGCGGGCACGGCGTTTGCGGACAGAGGGGTTCTACCACCAACACGCTGGACGGAAGTTCGGCAAAGGAGATAAAGCATGCAAACCCAAACCAACATCGTGGGCGGTCCCAAGAGCAGCCCCGGCGGCCCCGGCCCGGAAGTCATGGCGGCGGACACGTTGCAAGGCAACGACGTCTACAACTCGGCGGGCGAAGAGCTGGGGTCCATCAAGGACATCATGATCGACGTGCCCCGGGGCCGCGTGGCCTATGCGGTGCTGTCTCGCGGCGGCGTATTGGGCATCGGCGACAAGCTCTTCGCGATTCCGTGGGCGGCGCTCACGCTGGACACTGATCGCAAGTGCTTCGTGCTGGACGTGGACGAAGAAACGCTGAAGAACGCGCCGGGCTTTGACAAGGACAACTGGCCCAGCATGGCCGACGAGACCTGGGCGCGTAACCTGCACACGTACTACAAGCAGGACATCTATTGGTAAGCCAATAGCATCAAGGCACCGGCCGCGGGTCCCCCATCCGCGCGCCGGTCACCATTTCAGTCACCCAATTCACCAACACCGAGGTATAGGCACGCTGCGCGGATTTTTCCGTCAGCGCGTGGTCGGCGCCGTCGATGATGCGGTGGGTCATGGAATGCGAACGGCGGAACGCCGAGCGGTAGCTCATGATGGTGGAATGCGGGATGAAGGTGTCGTGCTCGGCTTCCACGATCAACACATCCCCGCTGAATTCCGCGCAGGCCTTCAGCGCGCGGTTGGTTTCCGGCGCCACATAGGTGTTGCGATAGGCGCGCAGCGTTTCCCGGTTCAACTGGTTTTTCGGCAGCAGCCATTCTTCGTCGCGGTACAGGGCGGGCACATGCAGCGCCAGCCAGCGCACGCGGCGCAGGCCGCTAAGCAGGGCGGCCAGGTAGCCGCCATAGCTGCTGCCCACCACCGCGACCGATCCGGAATCCAGCGACGGGTGGGTGGCCAGCAGGTCGTAGGCCGCCATGACGTCGCGCAGGTTATCTTCGCGCGTCACTTGTAATTGCTGCTCGCGCGTGGCCGCATGGCCGCGCAGGTCGAAAGTCAGGCAGACACAGCCCAATGCCGCAATGCCCTTGGCGCGCGACAGGTCGAATTCCTGGCTACCGCCCCAGCCATGGATGAACAGCACACCCGGCACCTTGTTCTCGGGCGTCAGGAAAGTGCCGTCCAGCACCTGGCCGTCCACCGACAGCGCGATGGGATCACTGTGCGCGGCCATGCCCAACCTCCTCCCAGCCCCCGGGCCGTCCAGCACGGCGACGGACTTGCTGATGTGGCCCACCGCCGAATCCACGCCATGAAAGACCAGATGCTGCGCAATGGGCAGCACCTGATCCGGCCCGTAGCGTTCGCGGGTGGCGGCGCGCACCGAGGTCAGCGAAGGTGACAGCGCAAACGCCTGCATGGCGGCCAGCTCCGCCAGACTGGCGCCGCCCGCCCGCCAGGACTGTTCCAGCACGCCGGCTCGCGCCTGCCCCGCACCGTTCGTGCCAAACGCCACGTCGTAATTGCGGCGCGAGGCGAACAACTGCGGGTAGGCGGTGGACACGGCTGTGTCGTATTGGCAGGCCATGGCCACGGCTTGGCGTTCGTGGTCGGTCAGGTCCAACGCACGCAGGGCATCGAAGCCGCCACGCGCCAAGCGCAGCTCCGACCCGCCGTAGACGGATCGGCCCTGGTTGTCCTGCGTGAGCGATTGCGTGCCCACATACGCGATTTCCATTTTTCCCACCCGCGCCCAGCCCACGCTGTAGGTGGACACGTCTTCCAGGTCCTCTTCCAGCACCAGCCCCAGTCGGCGCATGGCCAGCGGCGACTGTTCTTGCAGCGCGGCGCGCAGTTCCTGGGCATTGCGAGCCACTTTCTGGCCGCGCCCCGCCGTGGCGTCGGTGGGCTTGACGCGCAATGGCCCGGTTTTCAGCAGTTGCAGCCCGGCGGCTTCGGCGTCAGCGGGCGTGAAGACGGTATAGCCCTTCAGCACCACCTCGCGCAGCGCGTCCGCCAAGTCGGCCACCCAGGCCTTGGGCGCCTTGGCCTGCGGGCCGATGAGCCCATGGGTGATGGCCTTGCCGGCCACGAAGGAATGTGGGGCGACGCCACCGTACAGGTCGGCGGCGCGCTTGATGCCCAGGCGGGCCGCGCGAGTGGGGCCGATGATGGTGCGGTCGGGCACGTAGTAGGGGGGCGGTTCGTCGCGCCGTCGGCTGGGCCGGAAGTCTGGTTCAAAGCGGCGCCCCAACAAGGCCGCCAGGCGCAGGGCCATGGCTTCTTGCGACGCCACCTCGTGTTCAGAGGCACTGGCGCGCCGGGGGTAGGCCACCACCAGGTCGGATTCACTATCGGGTTCACGCTGGGCAGGGTGGCGTTTCATGAGGGCGGGTGAAGCAAGTTGTGTTCCTGTTGGGCCGGCGCGTGGCGCTTGCGCCACGCGGCGCGGGCTTCGAACAGCGGAAAGGCGGCCAAGGCCAGGCACATGGGGGCCAAGGCGTAGCAGGCGCGATAGGCCAGGGCGGCGCCCAGCGCTTCGGAATACGGCATGCGCGGGGCCAGCACGGCCACGAAGATGGCCTCGGTGGTGCCCAGCCCCCCCGGCACGCGCGTCAACACGGCCGCGAAACTCGCGCACAGCAAAATGCCCATCACCAGGGGATACGACGCCTTGCCCTGTAGCAGCACGTAGGCCACCGCGCCCATGAACATCCATGACAGTCCGGCGAACAGAACTTGCAGCAGCGCCATGCGTGCGCGCGGCAAGGTGACGCGCTGGCCCATCAAGGTGGCCGAGCGGCGGTTCGCGCGGGCGCACATCCACACGTAGGCGATGCCCACCGCCAGCAAACCGGCGCCAATCAGGCGCAGCACACCGTTGCCCACGTCCCAGCCTTGTGGCACCTTCAATGCGCCACTGACGAACACCACGCCCGCCACCCAGGCATAGCCGATCCAGTTCGACGCGGCCGAAAAGACGGCCACGCGTGTCGCCACCGATTTACGGCAGCCCAGCCTGGCGTACAGGCGCAAGCGCGCGCCCAGGCCGCCCACCAGCACGCCCAGGCTGAGGTTCAGCGCGTAGCTCAGCATCGCGATGCCCATCACACTGGGCCAGCCCAGCTTGTGCCCGGTGTAGCGGCGGCCCAGCAGGTCCAGCGCGCCATAGCTCAGATAGCCCAGCACCACTAGGCCGCTCGCCATCAGGATGGACTCGCCGGGAATGCTGCGCATGGCCTGCCAGACTTTCGGCCAATCCACCGAGCGGCCGAAATAGAACAGCAGCACGGCCACGACCGCCAGCACCACCCAGGGCAGCACCTTCTTGATACGCGGCCAGCGGTGGCGCAAGGAGCGCATGAACGTCGTTCGGTAAACCCTCATGCGGCCTCGCTTTCGCCGGGTTCAGGCGGCTTGATGGTTTGCAGACGCGGCTTGTGCGCCGGCAGGGCGCCTGCCCAGGCCGGAAAGCGCCGCAGAAAGTGAAACACCACCACGCCCACCCAGAAGCGCCGCAGCGCGCGTGTGGACTTGGGGCTGAACGGCACGGTCTTGCAGTCCTGCTCGATCAGGCGATCCAGGCTTTGTCGCAGGGCCTGATTCAGCGAACGGTCGCGCACCACCACGTTGGCTTCCAGGTTCAGGGCCAGGCTCAAGGGGTCCAGGTTGCTGGAACCCACGGTGCACCAGTCGTCATCCACGCAAGCCACCTTGCCGTGCAGCGGCCGCTTGCAGTATTCGTAGATTTCGACGCCCGCATTCTTCAGATAGTCATACAGCATGGTGGCGGCCAGGCGCGCCACCAGCATGTCGGGTTCGCCTTGCAGCAGCAGGCGCACGCGCACGCCCCGGCGCGCGGCCTTGGTCAGGTCGCGCAGCAGGTGATAGCCAGGGAAGAAATAGGCATTGGCAATCAGCACGTCGTGGCGGGCGGCGCGCAGGCCGGCGCGGTAGTAGCGTTCGATGTCGGTGGTGTTGCCATCGTTGTCGCGCACCACCAGGCGCCCGCCGCCATCGCCCTCGGGCACGGAAGCGGCGGCGGGGCGCCGCCATCGGCGTCGGGGCTTCGCAACGCCCAGGGCAGACCGGGCATAGTCGGCCAGGTCGGCCGCCAAGGGGCCGTCCACCCGCACCGCATAGTCCTGCTTGGCCTCGGGGCCGAAGTCGGCCAGATGATCCGCCGAAAAATTGATGCCGCCGATCAGCGCGCACACACCGTCCACCGCCACGATCTTGCGGTGCATGCGGCGGAACACATTGGTGCGCACGCCCAGCAGGCGCGGGCGGGGGTCGAAGATATGAAAGCGCACGCCGCTTTCGGTCAGGGCGCCAATGAATTCCTGGCTGAGCTGGTCCGAACCGTAGCCGTCCACCAGCACGTCCACGCTGACGCCGCGGCGGGCGGCGGCAATCAGGGTTTTCTGCAAGGCCTGCCCGACCTTGTCGTCGAACAGGATGAAGGTTTCAAGCAGCACTTCGTGCTTGGCCGAATCAATGGCTTCGTTCACGGCGGGGAAATAGGCTTCGCCGTTTTCCAGCAGCGTGTAGCGGTTGCCCGTCCGCCATCCCAAGTCAACCGGCGTCATAGCGCAATCTCCGCGGCAAGGGGTACGTGGTCCGACAGGCGCGACCACACGCGCGAGGCCTGCGGCATGGGGCGCCAGTCACGCACGTTGCGCACATAGATGCGATCCAGCCGCAGCAGCGGCCAGCGCGCCGGAAAGGTGCGGGCAGGGCGGCCCAGGCGCGTCGTGAATACCTCCTGCGCGCCGCAGCCGGCCATCAGGCGGTTGGCGTTCAGGCGCCAGTCGTTGAAGTCGCCCGCAATCAACAGGGGTTCATCGTCGGGCACCTCGCGGGCGACCAATTCGCACAGGCGGCCAAGCTGCTCGCCGCGATGGCGTTCCAGCAAGCCCAGATGCACGCAGATGGCATGCACGGGGGCGTCGCCCGGCACGCGCAGCACGCAATGCAGCAAGCCACGGCCTTCGTGCCCGTCCACGCTGACGTCGTGGTTTTCGTAGCGTTCGATGGGGTAGCGCGACAGGATGGCGTTGCCATGGTGCCCCGCCGGGTAGACCGCGTTGCGCCCATAGGCGTAATCCGTCCATAGCGTGTCGGCCAGGAACTCGTATTGCGACAGCGCCGGCCAGGCCTCGTGACGTTCGGCATGGGCCTGGTGCTCGCCCAGCACCTCTTGCAGGAACACCACGTCGGGCGCCGCCGTGCGCAGCGCCTCGCGCAGGTCGTGCAGCATGAAGCGCCGATTGAAGCTGGTGAATCCCTTGTGGGTATTGACGGTCAATACCGTCAAGCGCCGGTGGGATTCGTCGGTCGGGACGGGCATGGACTCTCCGGGGGAAATGGGTCCGCACCCCTGCGCAAGTTTCGTGCCTGAGCCGGCGCAGACGGGCGGAATTGCCGCCATCCGCGTCCGGGTAGGGGTGGGAATTGCCCGTACTGGTCAAATTTCCCCTGGGTTGAGTCCCTGAACAAGCCGACACAGCGCTCCATGCCGCCTCGGACTCGGGGCGCTCCCGGCGCAAGCCCTCCTTTCAGGCATAAAAAGCAGATTCTGAATCTGCAAAATCAAGGTTGTGCCGGGTTTTGCGCGGGGCCACAATCGGAGTCCCCATCGGGTGGCAACCCGCCCCCGCCCCAAGGAGAATTTGCATCATGACGATTGCCCCTCAGCCATTGGACAGTAGCGTGGTCCAGGCCCTGTCTCGCATCACCACGGCCACGCTGACGACCGTGTTGTTGAAGAAAGGGCTGCGCAACGTCTGGGTGCGCGGCGCGCGGCCGCTGGCGCCGGGCGCCAAGCGGATTGTCGGGCGCGCGTTCACGCTGCGCTTCGTGCCTGCCCGCGAAGACCTGGCCACGCCCGCGTCATGGGCATCGCCGATTTCCACGCGCGCCGCCATCGAAGCCATGCCAGAAGGCTGCATCGCCGTGGTGGACGCCATGGGCGTGACCGACGCCGGCATCTTCGGCGACATTCTTTGCGCCCGCATGCAAAAGCGCGGCGTGGCCGCGCTGGTGACCGATGGCGTGGTGCGTGACCTGGAAGGCGTTGAAGGCACGGGCCTGCCCGTGTGGTGCGCGGGCGCGGCGGCCCCCCCATCGGTGGCGGGGCTGACCTTCGTGGGTTGGCAAGAACCCGTGGGCTGCGGCGGCGTGGCGGTATTTCCGAACGACGTCATGGTGTTGGACCGCGACGGCGCCGTCCTCATTCCCGCCGCACTGCTGGACGAGGTGGTCGCCATCGCCATCGAACAGGAACGCCTGGAAGGCTGGATCATGCAGCAAGTAGAGGCCGGCGAAAAACTCCCCGGCCTCTACCCGCCCAACGAAGAAACCCAAGCCAAATACCAGGCCTGGCGAAACCAGCAACCGTAACCCCCGGGCTCAATTCCCCCCTCGGATATTCCCCGCGACCCCGCCCGCCACGCCGCCAATCGCGGCGCCCGTCCAGGCGCTGCCGCCGGCGATGGCGGCAATTCCCGCGCCCGCGGCCGCCCCAATGGCCGCCCCGGACATGGTCCCTTGCTGTTGCGGCGTCATGTTCGTGCACGCCGCAAGCGTCCCTATCGCGACGCCAATGACCAACGATCGAAAGATTTTCATGACGGCTCCTTCAAGGCTTGCGCTGCATGCCAGGAACGACGACCTCGAACCACAGGGTCTCGATCACCGGACGGTCCAGCCGCGAGGGGTTCGCGGCATACCAGCCGTCCAGGCTGTCGCGCACGGTATCCAGGGTGTGCGTTTGCAGGCCCTTGGAGAACCTGGGCACCAGGGTCTGCGTATCGGGCGGCGCGCGGCGTGCCTGGTACGCGCGTTCGACTTCAAGCAGGTTGGCAATCCCCAATAGATAGGCTTTCTTGAGATTGGCATCGGACTCGGTCCACTGCTTGCCGGTGACCATGGGGGCGGGGTCTGGCATTTGCGCCACGCTGGGCGCGGTGCACAGCAGCGACAGCGCCAAGGCTGCCGGTCCTAACAGGTGTTTCACTTTCATCGCATCGCTCCTAGCGGGCTTAAAAGATCAAAAACAACCTTTAGACACCGTCCACGTAGACCGGGCCAGGATGGCCCGCGCGGAAAACGGTATCACTGAATTTATGCCTGAACGCGGGCCTCGGCAAGCAGGCTTTTGATGGTAGGCAAGAGACGGATGGTCGCGGGCCGCCGCCATGGCGCGTAAAATGCGCCGCTTGATGCCGGCCTTTGCCGGCGTCGTGGATTGATTGCACGCATGCGTACCGGACTGTTCCGTCGCCTTCCTCGCTTTGCCTCGGCCGCCGATTTCGGACGGCTGTTGCTGCTGCTGTTGCTGGTGGCGCGGGCCTGGGTGCCGACCGGCTACATGCCCGATGCCGACGCGCTGCGGCAAGGCCGGCTGGCGCTGGGCTTCTGTACGGCGGGCGGCAACGTCATGGCGGCGCTGCAATCGCTGCCCGCGCCCGCTGACGATCATCCAACGATGCACGGCGATCACGGGCTGCACGGCGGTGAGGGCTACTCCGGCAACAATAGCCATCACGGCCATCACGGCGCCGGGCATGATGACGAACGCGGCGCGGGGCAGGAATGCCCGTTTGGCCTGAGCGCCCATCAAATCCTGAACCTGCCCCCCTTGGCGACCGTGGCGCCGGTGCTGTTGCGCTGGTTGGCGCAGCGCCCGCTGAAGCGGGACGGCGCGCGCCCACCCATGCCGGCCGCTGGCCCGCCACTGGGGCAACGGGCGCCACCCTCGATACGCGGATAACTGTTTCCGCCATGCGCCCCGCGCGCATGATTGCCGCCCGACTGGGGCGGCGTTGTTCGTATTCGAGATTTCCATGTCCACACAAACCCTGGATACCCCCGCCGCGCCCGCACGCGCGCGCGCCGTGGGCCACAGCGCCTTGTTGGCGCTGATCACGCGCCTGCATTTCTACATCGGGCTGTTCGTCGGCCCCTTCATCCTGGTGGCCGCGGTCACCGGCACCCTGTTCGTGCTGACCCCGCAGATCGAAAACCTGCTCTATGCCGACCAATTGCACACCTCGTCCACCGGGCCGGCGCAGCCCCTGGCCAGCCAGGTCCGGGCGGCACAGGAGCGCATCGGCGTAGGCCCGCGCCTGTTTGCCGTGCGGCCCGCGCCCGCGCCGGGCGACACCACCCGCGTGATGTTCACGCAGCCCGGCATGGGCGATTCGGAAAGCCGCGCGCTGTTCGTTGACCCCGTCACGCTGGACATCAAGGGCGACATGATGGTCTACGGCACCAGCGGCACGCTGCCGTTTCGCACTACGCTGGACTATCTGCACCGCAACCTGATGCTGGGCGCGCTGGGCCGCAACTACAGCGAACTGGCCGCGTCCTGGATGTGGCTGGCCACGCTGGGCGGGCTGGTGCTGTGGTGGGCCGGGCGACGCCGCCAGGCAAACGCAAATCAGGCAATGGCGCAAGCCGCGGCCCAAGCCCGCAGCCCCCGGTTGCGGGCGCGCAGCTGGCACACCGTGTTGGGTCTGTGGCTGGCGCTGGGGCTGTTGTTCCTGTCCGCCACGGGTTTGACGTGGTCGAATTGGGCGGGCGGCCGCGTGGACCAACTGCGCGCGCAACTGGGCTGGATCACCCCGGCGATTACGCTGAAGCTGCCTGGCGCGGCGGCCGATGCCGCGGCGGTCGATGCCGCGGCGGCCGGTGCCGCGGCGGCCGGTGCCGCGGCGGCCGGCGGTGAACACGCGCACCATCACGGCGGCATGCAGATGGGGGGCGGGATGGCAAGCCCCATGGCAAGCTCGCAAGACCCTGCCCGCGATTTCGACCGCATCCTGCAAACCGCGCGCCAGGGCGGCATCGACAGCAAGCAGTTGGAGATCCGTCCGCCGCGTAGCGCCGACCAAGCCTGGATGGTGCGCGAGGTAGCTCGTTCCTGGCCCACCCAGGTTGACACCATCGCCATCGACCCGGCCACCTACGCCATTACCAGCCGCGCCGACTTCGATACCTTCCCGCTGATTGCCAAGCTGATCCGCTGGGGCGTGGACATGCACATGGGCATCCTGTTCGGCTGGCCCAACCAGTTGCTGATGGGCGCGATCGGCTTGGCGCTGTCGGCCATGATCGTGCTGGGTTATCGCATGTGGTGGTTGCGGCGTCCGGCAGCGGGAGCGGGCGCCCAAACCCTGACCCAAGCCTGGGCCGCCTTGGGCTGGCCGGCGCGTATCGCGGCCTTGGCCGTGGCGGCGGCGCTGGGTTGGTGCCTGCCGGTCATGGGGGCGAGCCTGCTGGCCTTCCTGGTGGTGGACGTGCTGCGTTCGTGGCGCCTTCAGTTGCCCACGCGGCGCGCGTAGCTGGCCAGTACGATGCGCTCGGACTGCGCCAGGTAGTCCTTCAGCGCATCGGCCGCCTTGCCGAATTCGCCGGCTTCGACATTCTGCAGAATCTGCTGGTTCATGTCGGCATAGGGCGCATGCAGGAATTCCGGGTCTTGCAGCAGCCCGAAGACCAGCCGCAATTCGGCCAGCAATAAGGAAAACATGGCGTTCAGCCGTTCACTGTCGGCCAATTCCACAATGGCCATGTGAAACGCCATGTTGGCCGTGCCCACGCCGGGCCAGTCCTGGCGTTCGCGGCAGGCCAGGGCGTCTTCGACCGCCTGGC
The DNA here is from genome assembly GCF_003994415.1 of Achromobacter spanius. NCBI lineage: Bacteria > Pseudomonadati > Pseudomonadota > Betaproteobacteria > Burkholderiales > Alcaligenaceae > Achromobacter > Achromobacter spanius. The sequence goes on from NZ_CP034689.1 coordinate 3,203,023, forward strand.
GCATGCGCTGGCGCGCCGGATGGTGCGGATACGCCTGCGCCAGCGCCTGGCATTCAATCATGCGCCGCACCCGATAAATATCAATAATGGAAGCCATGCTGGGCACGGCCACGGCCACCCCGCGGTTGGGCGAGTGCGTCAGCAGGCCTTCCTTGGTCAGGTTGCGAAACGCCTCGCGCAGTGTGTTGCGCGAGACGTCCAGCGATTGCGTCAGGGTGGCTTCCGATAGCCGCTGGCCGGGCATGAATTCCCCGTTGATCAGGCGGCGGCGGATCTGCTCGGTGACCTTGTCGGTCAGGGTCTGGTGCGCGGCGGGCGTTGTCATAGGCAGGGAAGGCGGTGGTCCGGTAGTGAAATTACCGATAGGCGAAAGCTTAGCTTTGATCTACCATACTAACCAATTTGTAGAACAATTGTGTAACTATCGTTCCACGATCGGCGGCAACCGCATCGCTGCCGCAGGCGGACTAAGGATCAGACATGGCTGAGATCGATTTAAACAGTGACTTGGGTGAAAGCCTTGGCGCCTGGCGCATGGGCGACGACGCGGCCATGCTGGCGGTGGTGTCCAGCGCCAACGTGGCCTGCGGTTTCCATGCGGGCGACCCGGCCGGCATCCTGACCACCCTGAAGGCCGCCGCCGCCAATGGCGTGACGGTGGGCGCGCATGTGTCCTACCCCGACCTGACCGGTTTCGGCCGCCGCAACATGGACGTGGCCAGCGCCGACCTGGTGGCCGACGTCATCTACCAGATTGGCGCGTTGAAGGGCTTGGCCGCCGCCGCCGGCACCGACGTGCGCTACGTCAAGCCGCATGGCGCGCTGTACAACACCATCGCCCACGACGCCCGCCAGGGCAACGACGTGATCACGGCCATTCTGGAGATAGACCCCAGCTTGATCCTGGTGGGCCTGGCCGGCGCGCCGCTGTTGACGCTGGCGCAAGAGCGCGGCCTGCGTGTGGTGGCCGAAGCCTTCGCCGACCGCGCTTACACCCCGCAAGGCGCGCTGGTGTCGCGCCGCGAAAAAGGCGCCGTGCTGCATGACCCGCAGGCCGTGGCGCAACGCATGCTGCGTCTGGTGCAAGAGGGCGTCGTGGAAGCCATCGACGGCAGCCTGACCCGCGTGCAAGCGGACTCCATCTGCGTGCATGGCGATAGCCCCGGCGCGGTGGACATGGCACGCGCGCTGCGCAGCCAGCTGGAACAGGCGGGCGTTCGCATCCGCTCGTTCGCCGCGACGGCCGCCGGCCAAACCGCCTAGGAGCCGGCGTGCGCTTTCTGCCCGTAAATACCGACGCGCTGCTCGTCGAGCTTGACGACCTGGAACAGACCCTGGCGTTGTTCGCCGCCTTGCAAAGCCGCCCCATTGAAGGCGTGACCGAACTTGTGCCCGCCGCGCGCACCGTGCTGGTGGTGTTCCAGCCCGAGCGGGTGTCACGTGACGCGCTGATCGCCGATATCGGCGCGCGCGACACCTCCAGCCGCGTGGCGCGCGACGGCAAGCTGATCGAGATTCCCGTCCACTACAACGGCGAAGACCTGGACGACGTGGCCCAGCACCTGGGCATCACGCGCGAAGAAGTCGTGCGCCGCCACACGGGCGGCACCTACAGCGTTGCGTTCACCGGCTTTGCGCCCGGCTTCGCCTACCTGAGCGGCGGCGACCCCACGCTGGACGTGCCGCGCCGCAAGACCCCACGCACCCGCATCCCGGCAGGCGCCGTGGCGTTGGCGGGCACCTTCAGCGGCGTGTACCCGCATGCCAGCCCGGGCGGCTGGCAGATCCTGGGCGTGACCCCGTTGGCCATGTGGGACCTGAACCGCGACACGCCGGCGCTGCTGCAACCGGGCTATCGCGTGCGCTTTGTCGACGCGGGCGTGGCGCTGGTATCGGAGACCTCCGCCGCATCGGCGGCATCGTCCGCATCGGCATCGACCGCCGCATCGTCCACATCCACCACGCCGCCCGGCGCCGCCCGCGCCACATCCGCCAGCCCCGCGCTGGAAGTCGTATCGCCGGGTTTGCAAGCCGTGTTCGAAGACCTGGGCCGCCCGGGCCAGGCACGTCAGGGCGTGGCCGCCTCCGGCGCCATGGACCGAGGCGCGCTGCGCGCCGCGAACCGGCTGGTGGGCAACGCGCCCGGCCAGGCCGGCATTGAAATTGTCTACGGCGGTTTCCAGGTGCGCGCTCACGGCCCCTGCGTGCTGGCCGTGACCGGTGCGCGCGGCGACATCACGTTGCGCAACCCCGCCGGCGCAAGCTGGACGGTCCCGGGCTACCAAGCCTTTGCCATGAATGATGGCGACACGCTGACCCTGGGCCAACCCGACGCCGGCATCCGCTACTACCTGGCGGCGCGCGGCGGTTTCGCGGTCGACCCCGTGTTGGGCAGTTGCTCTACCGACACCCTGGCCCGCGTCGGCCCCGAACCGCTGGCAGCCGGTGATCGCATCGGCATCCGGCCAGCCGGGCAGGGCGCCATCGTGGGCGCGGCCGAAACTCCGCCCGACGATCTGCCACGCGCGGACATCGAGGTGGTGCTGGACGTGGTGCTGGGGCCGCGCACCGACTGGTGCGACGCCGACGCGGTGGCGCTGCTGTCGCGCCAGGCCTGGACCGTGACGCCGCAATCCAATCGCGTCGGCATCCGCCTGCAGGGCGATGCCCCGCTGCAACGCGCCAACCATGCCGAACTGCCCAGCGAAGGCACCCGCAAAGGCTCCATCCAGGTGCCCGCCAGCGGCCAGCCCGTGCTGTTCCTGGCCGACCATCCGCTTACCGGCGGCTACCCCGTCATAGGCTCGGTCGCCCCCTGGCATCTGGACCGCGCCGCGCAAATTCCCATCGGCGCGCGCGTGCGCCTGAACCCCATTTCCGACTTCGTTCCGGTTGACGTGCCCGCCGTGCAAGTCACCCCGACCTAACGTGAACCTGCCTGCCATGAAGAAAGTCCTGATTGCCAACCGTGGCGAAATCGCCGTCCGCATCATCCGCGCCTGCGCCGACTACGGCGTCAAATCCGTGGCCGTCTACGCCAACGCCGATTTCGACGCGCTGCACGCGCGTATGGCCGACGAAGCCTATGGCCTGGACGGCGACCGTCCGGCAGATACCTATCTGAACATCGACAAGCTCCTGGACGTGGCGCGCCGCAGTGGCGCGGACGCCGTCCACCCGGGCTACGGCTTTCTGTCGGAAAGCCCCACCTTCGCGCGCGCCGTGATCAACGCCGGCCTGATCTGGATCGGCCCCTCGCCCGACACCATCGAACAACTGGGCGACAAGGTCCAGGCGCGCAAGATTGCGCTGGCGGTGGGCGCGCCCCTGGTGGCCGGCACGGCCGACCCCGTCAGCGGCGCCGAGGACGTGCTGGAATTCGCGCGCGAACACGGCTTGCCCATCGCCATCAAGGCGGCGTTTGGCGGCGGTGGCCGGGGCCTGAAAGTGGTGTGGCGCATGGAAGACGTGGCCGAACTCTATGAGTCGGCCGTGCGTGAAGCCGTTACCGCCTTCGGCCGTGGCGAATGCTATGTCGAACAGTTCCTGGACCGCCCGCGCCACGTCGAAGCGCAGGTATTGGCGGACCAGCACGGCAACGTGGTGGTGTTGGGCACGCGCGATTGCTCGTTGCAACGCCGCAATCAGAAACTGGTGGAAGAAGCGCCCGCGCCTTTCCTTAGCGACGACCAACGCCAGCGCATCCACGCGTCCGCGCGCGACATCTGCGCGCACGCCGGTTATGTCGGCGCCGGCACCGTGGAATTCCTGCTGAGCGCCTCGGGCGCCATCTCGTTCCTGGAGGTCAATACGCGCCTGCAAGTCGAGCACCCCGTCACCGAAGAAACCTGCGGGCTGGACCTGGTGGTGCAGCAATTGCGCATTGCCGACGGCCTGCCGCTGGGCTTCAACGAGGCGCCCGCGCCGCGTTGCCATGCCATTGAATTCCGCATCAACGCCGAAGACGTGGGCCGTGGCTTTCTGCCGTCACCGGGCCGCATCGCCAGCTTTGCCCCGCCGTCCGGCCCAGGGGTGCGAGTGGACAGCGGCGTGGAATCGGGCTCGACCAGTCCGGGCACCTTCGATTCCCTGATGGCCAAGCTGATCGTCACCGGCGCCACCCGCGAACAAGCCATTGCCCGCGCCCGCCGCGCGTTGGCCGAGTTCCGCATCGAAGGCGTGGCGTCGGTGCTGCCGTTTCACCGCGCGGTGTTGGCGCACGACGACTTCCTGGGCGACGCATCGGGCTTCAAGGTGCACACGCGCTGGATCGAAACCGACTTCGCCAATGACCTGGAAGCCGCCGTGCGACCCGAGCCGCTGGGCGCCGTGACGCTGCATCGCACGGCCGTTGAAATCGACGGCCGCCGCGTGTCGCTGGGCCTGCCCGCCGAGCTGCTGCGCGGCCTGCATGCCGCTGGCGCGGCTTCGGTTGACGCCGGCCAGTCCGGCGCCGCCACCGCCAACGCCCAAAGCGTAGCGGCACCCATTGCCGGCACCATCCAGGCCTGGAAAGCCGAGGACGGCGCCACGGTCAAAGAAGGTGATCTGATCGCCACGATGGAAGCCATGAAGATGGAAATGCAGGTGCTGGCGCATCGCAGCGGTGTACTCAAGCACGACGCCCAACCGGGCCAGGCCGTGGCGGCGGGCGCGGCGATCGGGCGGATTGATTAAGCAAGAGACTAAAACAAGGCCCAGGCAAGACCCAGGCAAGACCCAAGCGTTGTAACGCCCAAGCATCCGCTATTGCGGGCCTTCCCAGCCCCCGCCCAAGGCGCGGTAAGACGCAATGGCCGCTCGCGCCGATTCGGTTTGCGCGCGCGCGCTGGCGTCGCGGGTGCGTAGCACGGCACTGTCCGCGTCCAGCACTTCTATCAGGCTGACGATGCCGTTCTGGTAGGCAAGGTAAGCACTTGTCCGTGCCTGTGTCAGCGCTTCTACGCCTTCGGCCAGGTAGCGCGATTGTTGCTCGCGTTTGATCAGGGCCGAGAAGGCGTTCTCCACATCTTCCGAAGCGCGCAGCACGGCCAGCCGGTAGGCCGCCAGCGCTTCGGCGTTGCGCCCGCGGGCGTTTGCGATATCGGCTTCGATGCGGCCGAAGTCGAACAGGCGCCATCGCAGGCCAAGCATGCCTTGCATCTGGTTGGCGCTGTCGTTGAACAGGTTGCCGGATAGGGTGGTGGCGGTGCCGAGCACGGCGCCTAGCGAGAATGTTGGGTAGTACTCGGCGATCGCCGCGCCGATACCGGCGTTGGTAGCGGCAAGCTGGCGTTCGGCCGCGATCAGGTCAGGGCGGCGGCGCAGCAGGTCGGCGGGGGTGCCGGTGTCGGCGATGGCGGGCGGCAAAGGGATCGGCGCGGTGGCGGCCAGCAGGGCGCGATTGCTGCCGGGGGGCTCGCCCAGCAGCACGTCAAGCGCGTTCATGGCGGCCGCGAGCCCGTCTTCCAATACCGGCACGGTGCCGCGCACTTCGGCCAGCGCGCCTTTCGATTGATGTACCTGAAGCTCAGCCGCCAGCCCTTTGTCGAATTGCAGTTGCACGGTGGCAAGCAACTGGCTGCGGGTCTTGACCTGTACACGGGCGATGTGCAGGCGTGTCTGCAAGCCCCGGATCAAGACATAGATGTCGGCGGTCTGGGCCGCCACGGCCAGCCGAGCCGCGGCAACGCCGGCCTCGGCGCCCTGGTAGTTGGCGACGGCGGCTTCGCGTTGGCGTCGTAGGCCGCCGAACAGGTCGATTTCCCAGCCGGCGTTCAAGCCCAATTCGTAATAGTCGCCGTAGCGGTTGTAGTCGGGCGTGGCGTTCAGCAACTGGCCTTGCGGCGTCTCCAGCGACTGGCGCGCACGCGCAGCCTGGCCCGCCACGATGGCGGAAGGCAACAACGCGGCGGTGGCATTGCCCAGACCCGCGCGCGACTGGGCCACGCGCGCCACGGCCTGCGCAATGTCCAGGTTCTGGTCCAGTGCGCGCTCCACCAATTGGGTCAGTATCGGGTCATGAAACCCTTGCCACCAGACCCGTGCATCGGCCACGGCTGGCGCCTGACGCGCCTGGATCGCGGCCTCTCCCATAAAATGCGGGGCGGACGCCGTGTCGGGCTGCTGATAATCGGGGCCGACAGCGCAACCAGCCAGAAGCAAGCTTGAAAGAAACAGCGGCACAGCATGTTTACGGGGCAGCATGGCGGGGTCCTGCAAGACAGGTGAAAGAGAAAGTGGGCGCGTCTACCATCCGTACCAAGGGCTGAGACGCGTCCGTGCATCGAAAAAAGATCACGACTAAATCGCGAATGGTGACTATTGTACGATATGGTCATTAGTCGTCAATCGATATAGCCATAAGGTAGCGTTCCTATGTCCGACTCGTCACAGCAATCTCAAGGCCATCGCGGACCGACCGATCACAGCGTTCGAGACCAGATCGTCCAGGCGGCCAACGGGCACTTCAGCCACTATGGCTACGACAAGACCACGGTGTCCGACCTGGCGCGCGAGATCGGTATTTCCAAGGCCTACATCTACAAGTTCTTCGATTCCAAGCAGGCCATCGGCGAGGCGATCTGCACCAACGTGCTGGGCCAGTTGATGGCTGGCGTGGAGCAAGCCATCGCCCAGGCCGAATCGCCCACCGACCGTTTTCGCCGCTTCTTCCTAAGTGCCGTTCAGCTTTCGGCGGAGTTGTTTTTCCAGGACAGAAAGCTCTATGAAATCGCGGCGCATTCCTCGCTGGAAAAATGGGCATCGGCGCAGGCCTACGAACAGCGAATGCGAGCCATCCTGACCGACATCCTGCGCGAAGGAAGAGAGCAGGGGGAATTCGAGCGCAAGACCCCGCTGGACGAAACCGCGCGGTCGATCCATCTGGTGATGCTGCCGTTCATCAGCCCGCTTTTGCTTCAGTACAACCTGGACCGCTTGCCGGATGCCCCGCGTGAAGTGGCTAGCCTGGTGTTGCGCAGCCTGGCGCCCTGAGCGCGAGGAGTGCCGTTCGATTCGGATAAGGCAAAACCCCATTTAGTGACTATTGACAATAATAGTCATTAGACTCAAACTGCGCGGCAATCCGATTGCCCCAGGGGTGTCTTATGGTTTTCCGTCGTTCTGCCGTCATGGCGATCCCGGCCATCACGGCCGTCTTATTGGCCGGCGTCTTGTCCGGTTGTGGCCCAAACCAGGCCGATGATCCGCGTACCGCCATACCGCTAGTGAGGGTGGCCACGGTCCAGGCGCCTGCGCCCTTGACGCGGGAGTACACCGGGGTGGTGGTGGCGCGGGTGCAGAGCGATCTGGGCTTCCGGGTGAACGGCAAGGTGGCCGAACGTCTGGTCGATACGGGGCAGCAAGTCAAACGCGGCCAGCCGCTGATGCGGCTTGATCCTGTCGACCTGGCGCTGGCGGCGCGGGCGCGTTTGCAGGCCGTGAACGCCGCCCGCGCACGTGCCTCGCAAACGGCGGCCGACGAAAAGCGCTATCGCGTCCTGGTGGGTGCGGGCGCGGTCTCGGCATCGGCCTATGACCAGGCCCGCGCTGCCGCGGATACGGCTCGCGCCGATCTCAACGCGGCGCAGGCGCAGGCCGATGTGGCGCGCAACGAAACCAACTACGCCACGCTTTACGCCGATGCCGATGGCGTTGTCATGGCTACGCTGGCCGAGCCTGGCCAGGTGGTGACGGCGGGGCAGCCGGTGGTGCGGGTGGCGCAGTCCGGTCAGCGCGAGGCCTTGATTGATCTACCCGAAACCGTTCGGCCGGCCTTGGGTTCCACCGGCGTAGCCACGCTGTATGGCGACTCAAGCCAGCCTATTCCGGCGCAATTGCGAGAACTGTCCGACTACGCCGACCCCCGCACGCGCACGTTTGCCGCGCGCTACGTGCTTGACCCCAAGGCTGCCCAAGCCCCGCTGGGCGCGACCATCTCGGTGTCGATTGCGGGCGCGCAGGCCAAGCCGGTGTTCCAGGTGCCCTTGGCGGCGCTACACGATGACGGCCGGGGGCCGGGTGTCTGGGTATTGTCGGGCGCCCCCTCGCTAGTGCGGTGGCGTGCCGTCACGCTGGCGGGCCTGGGGGAAGAGACCGCCGCTGTCAGCGCGGGCCTGGCCCCGGGCGAGCGCTTCGTGGCCCTGGGCGCGCACCTGCTGCATGAGGGCGAGACGGTGCGCGTGGCCGCGCCGCAAGGTCAGCGCGCGCTGGCCGCCAAGGCGGGAGCGGCGCAATGAGCGGGTTCAATATCTCGGCGATCGCGGTGCGCGAGCGCGCCGTCACGCTGTTTCTCATCATCGCGATGTCGGCGGCCGGCATCTTTGCCTTCCTGCAACTGGGGCGGGCGGAAGACCCGAGTTTCACGGTCAAGACATTGACGGTGGTCACCGCCTGGCCCGGCGCCACGGCGCAGGAGATGCAGGACCTGGTGTCCGAACCGCTGGAAAAGCGGATGCAGGAACTGAAGTGGTACGACCGCACCGAAACGTTCACGCGGCCCGGTCTTGCCTTCATGACGGTCACCTTGCAAGACAGCACGCCGCCGTCGCAGGTGCCTGAAGAGTTCTACCAGGCGCGCAAGAAGCTGGGCGACGAAGCCGCCAAGCTGCCCCCTGGCGTGCTGCCCCCGATCGTGAACGATGAGTATGGCGATGTGACCTTCGCGCTCTATGCCTTGAAGGCGCACGGCGAACCGCAGCGCAAGCTGGTGCGCGAAGCCGAAGCACTGCGCCAGCGCCTGCTCAAGGTGCAAGGGGTGAAGAAGGTCAATATCCTGGGTGAGCGCCCCGAGCGCATCTTCGTGGAATTCTCCTACGCGCGGCTGGCCACGCTGGGCGTGTCGCCGGGCGAACTGTTCGCCGCCCTCAACGCCCGCAATCAGGTGACGCCAGCGGGCTCGGTGCAGACACAGGGCCAACAGGTGCAGATCCGCCTGGATGGCGCCATTGACGATCTGGAGCAAATTCGCGCAACGCCCATCGTGGTCGACGGCCGTACCTTGCGCGTGGGCGATGTGGCCGACGTGAAACGCGGCTATGAAGACCCCGCCACGTTTCTGATCCGCAGCCAGGGTGAGCCCGCCTTGATGCTGGGTGTGGTCATGCGCGAAGGCCACAACGGCCTGGAACTGGGTGGGTCGCTTGCCGCCGAGGCCGACGAGATCGCGAAGGATCTGCCGCTGGGCATGACTTTCACCAAGGTCACGGATCAGGCCGTCAACATCGAGGAGGCCTACGACGAGTTCATGCTCAAATTCTTCGTCGCGCTGGTGGTGGTGATTGTGGTGAGCCTGGTCAGCCTGGGTTGGCGCGTAGGCGTGGTGGTGGCGGCCGCCGTGCCGCTGACGCTTGCCGGGGTCTTTGTGATCATGCTTGCCACGGGGCGCGACTTCGATCGCATCACGCTAGGCGCGCTGATCCTGGCGCTGGGGCTGTTGGTGGACGACGCCATCATCGTGATCGAAACCATGGTGGTGAAGATGGAAGAGGGCATGGATCGCATTGGGGCGGCAACCTATGCCTGGGGCCACACGGCGGCTCCCATGCTGGCCGGCACGTTGGTCACCGCCATCGGCCTGATGCCGGTGGGCTTCGCCAAATCCACCGCCGGGGAATATGCCGGCAACATCTTCTGGGTCGTGGCGTTTGCCCTGCTGACGTCCTGGGTGGTGGCCGTGGTGTTCACGCCTTACTTCGGCGTGAAGCTCTTGCCCACGATCAAACCGGTGCAGGGCGGTCATGAAGCCATCTACGGCACCCCCGCTTATCAACGCCTGCGTCGGGGCGTGGTGTGGGCGGTGGCGCACAAGAAGAAGGTCGCGCTCAGCGTGGTCGGCTTGTTCATCCTGTCCTTTGTGGGACTGGGCCAGGTCAAGCAGCAGTTCTTTCCGATATCCGATCGGCCAGAGGTGCTGCTGGAAGTGCAGATGCCAGAGGGTTCCAGTATCGAAAGCACCACCACGGCGGTCACGTCGGTGGAAAAATGGCTGGCCCAGCAACCCGAAGCGAAGCTCGTCACCAGCTATATCGGGCAGGGTGCGCCCCGCTTCTATCTGGCGATGTCGCCGGAGTTGACGGACCCCTCGTTCGCCAAGATCGTGGTGTTGACGAGCAGCGAGAAAGATCGCGACGCGCTCAAGCTGCGCGCGCGCCAGGCGGTGGCCGATCAGCTTGCGCCGCAGGCGCGCGTGCGGGTGTCGCAACTGGTGTTTGGACCATATTCCCCGTTCCCGGTGGCGTTTCGCGTCGCGGGGCCGCAGGAAGAAACCGTGCGCCAGATTGCGCAACAAGTGCGTCAGGTGATGCAGGAAAACCCGTCGATGCGGCAGGTGAACACCGATTGGGGCGAACGCGCGCCCACGCTGCATTTCGTGCTTGACCAGGACCGGCTGCGCGCCATCGGCCTGAGCTCCGCCGACGCAGCGCAGCAGTTGCAATTTCTGCTGACTGGCATCACCGTGACGCAGGTGCGTGAAGACATCCGCTCGGTGGAAGTGGTGGCGCGCAGCGCCGGGGAGCAACGCCTGGATCCGGCCGAGATCGGCGCGTTCACGCTGGTGGGATCGTCGGGCCAACGAGTGCCGCTGGATCAGATCGGTCATACCGAGGTGCGGATGGAAAACCCCATCCAGCGCCGTCGCGACCGCGAGGTCACGATCACCGTGCGCGGCGACGTCGCCGAAGGCGTGCAGCCGCCGGACGTCTCCAAGCAGATCCTGCCCAAGCTGCAACCCACCATCGCCGCGCTGCCGGCCGGCTACCGCATCGTGGCGGCCGCCGACCTGGAAGAAGCGGGCAAGGCCAACGCGGCGCTGGCAGCGGTGTTTCCGCTGATGTTCATCCTGATGCTGGTGGTGATCATCTTCCAGGTGCGGTCGATGTCAGCGATGACCATGGTCGTGCTGACCGCGCCGTTGGCGCTGGTGGGGGTGGTGCCGACGCTGCTGCTGTTCAACCAGCCGTTCGGGTTCAACGCCATCCTGGGCATGATTGGGCTGGCCGGCATCATCATGCGCAACACCCTGATCCTGATGGGCCAGATCCATACCAACGAAGAGGAAGGCCTGACGCCTTTCCACGCCGTGGTGGAAGCCACGGTGCAGCGTGCCCGGCCGGTGATCCTGACGTCGCTGGCAGCCGTGCTGGCGTTCATTCCCCTGACTTTTTCGGTGTTCTGGGGCTCGCTGGCCTACACCCTGATCGGCGGCACCATTGGCGGCACGATATTGACGCTGGTATTCCTGCCGGCCTTGTACGCCATCTGGTTCCGCATCAACCCGAAGCAAACGCCGGCCGTGGAAGAACCCCAGGCGGCCGGCGCCTTGCATCACCTACACCGCTGATACGTTACCCGCCGACCCGCCCTTGGCGGCGTCCGGCGGCACCGTCACGATGGATGTCAACGACGGGTCCGCCGGCTTCAGCGCCGCCAGGTTCGGTCGCGGGCGTTGCAGTTCGGCATTGCCCGCAAACGCCTGTTCCATGCCTAGCGCCGCCTGCAGCACCTCGCGGTCGCCTCGGAAGCGCCCCACGATCTGCATGCCGAAGGGCATGCCCAGATGGTCGCTGCCGCAAGGCAGGGTCAGGGCAGGGTGGGTGGTCAGCGTGATCACATACGTAAGCGCCAGCCAGCGGTAGTAGTTTTCCTGGCGGCGGCCGTTGATGGACTCGGCATACAACTGCGTCCACGGGAACGGCGAGACCGGCGTGGTGGGCGACAGGATCAGGTCGTAGTCGTCGAAGGCGCGCTGGAAACGCTTGATCAGCCGCGTCTGCTCGGCCTGCGCCCAGGCGCAATCCTTCAGGCTCATGGCCGCGCCCATTTCGAAGTTGGCGCGGCTGTTGGGGCCCAGGCTGCTGGGGTCTTTCTCGTAGGCGTCGCGCATGCCGGCCACGAAGGCCTCGGCGCGCAGCACGTCAAAGCAGCGGTGGGCGTCGCCAAAGTCCAGGTCGATGGGATCACAGGCGGCGAACAGGTGGCGCATGGCCGCGATCTTGGCGCGGAAGGTGGCGCGGATGCCGTCGTCCACATCGCACACCCCGAAATCTTCGGTATAGGCCACGCGCAGGCGGCCCAGGTCGGCGGTGCCGGGGGTCAGGAATTGCAGCGGGTCCAGCGGGTAGCTGAGCGGGTCGCCGGCGTCGGGGCCGGCGCTGGCCGCCATTTGCAGGCAGGCGTCGGCCACCGTGCGGCCCATCGGGCCCACCACCGAGATCGGCGTCCAGCCCAGCAGCTTGCGCACGCTGGGCACCACGCCAGGCGATGGCCGAAAGCCCACCACACCACACTTGGACGCCGGAATGCGCAACGAGCCGCCGGTGTCAGACCCGGTGCAGAGCGGGAACATGTCGGTGGCCAGCGCGGCGGCCGAACCGCCCGAGGACCCGCCCGCATTCAGGTTGGGGTTGAACGGGTTGCCGGTGGCGCCCCACACGGTGTTGCGCGAATTGGCGCCCGCGCCCATCTCGGGCACGTTGGTCTTGGCGGCCACGATGGCGCCGGCGCGGCGCAGGCGCGCCACCAGCGTCACGTCTTCGGTCGGCACGTGGTCACGGTAGATCTGTGAACCAAAGGTCGTGAGCAAGCCAGCGGTGGGTTCCAGGTCTTTCACGCCCAGCGGCAGGCCGTGCAAAAGGCCCAGCGTGTCGCCCGCCATCACCGCCTGTTCGGCGGCGCGCGCTTCGGCGCGGGCCCGCTCGAACGCGGTGGCGGTCACGGCGTTGATGTAGGGGTTGACGGCCTCGACGCGCGCAATGCACGCCTCCAGCAATTCCACGGGCGAGAGTTGGCGCGCCCCGATCAGGCGCCGCAACTCCACCGCGGACAAGGTGACGAGCGTATCGTCCAGTGCCATGAAAGCTTCCTTTAATCGATCTTGATGTTGGCGCGCTGCGCAACGTCGCGCATCTGCGGCAGTTCCTTCTGGATCAGCGCTTCGCCGTCGGCGGCGCTGGAGAAGGCCGCTTCAAACCCCTGCGCTTCCAGGCTCTTGCGCACGTCCGCCGAACCGACCGTGGCGCGCAGGGCGGTTTCAAGTTTAGTCTTCACGTCGGCGGGCAGGCCGCGCGGGGCGGCGATCATCAGCCAAGTGTCCATGGCCACCGACGGGTAACCCTGTTCGGCAAAGGTCGGCACGTCGGGCAGGAAGCTGGACCGGGCGGGGGCCGACACGGCCAGCACGCGCACCTTGCCTTGCTTGCTTTGCGGCAGCGCGGCCGCCACGGTGTCGACGGAGAACGGAATCTGGCCGCCGATCAGGTCGGTCATGGCGGGAGCACTGCCCTTGTAGGGCACGTGGATCATCTTGATGTCGGCGGCCGACAGGAAGGCTTCGCCGACAAAGTGCGCGGTGGTGCCAGCGCCAAACGAGCCATAGGCAGGCGGTTCATTGCTGCGTTCCTTGGTGTAGGCCACCAGTTCCTTCAGGTTCTTGACCGGCACCTCGGGGTTGGCCAACAGCGCCAGCCCGGTACGGCCCACGATGCCGATCGGCTCGAAGCTCTTGACCGGGTCGTAGGGCAGCTTTTTCTGAATGGCGGGGTTGACCGTGAAGGTGGTGCCGGAGCTGACCAGCAAGGTGTAGCCGTCAGGCGCGGCCTTGGCCACGAAGCCGGCGCCGATTGCGGTGCCCGCGCCCGCGCGGTTTTCCACCACGATGGTCTGGCCCAGTTCCTGGCCCAGTTTTTGTGCGATGACGCGACCCAGCACGTCGGTGGCGCCACCGGGCGGGAAGGGCACCACCAGGGTGACGGGGCGCGTCGGGTAGGCGTTCTGCGCGCTGGCCACGGCGGGCACGGCGAAAGCGCCGGCCAAGGCGACGGAAAGGGCAATCAAGGAAGTCTTCATGATCATGCTCGACAAGAGTGGTGGAGGGAGGGCGCGTCGGTCGGCGCCTGGGGGGTTGCCGCGAGTCCATGCCCGCGGTTCAGAAATCGGTCGTACTCTTCGGCCGGCACGAACAGCCCGCCGGTGGTCCAGGCCAGATGCGTGGCGTGCGGCATGTGCGCCAGCAGCTTGCGTTGGCGCAGCCATTGCTGGCCCGCGATGCTGCCCAGCAACAGGCGCGGCCCGGAAAAGCCCGCGGCGGCCGACGGCTCGATGCGCAAGCCTTCGCTGTCATGCAAGCGCGCCAGGTCGGCATGAAGCGTGTCGTCAGCCACCGTGTAGACGCCTGCCAGCAACCGGCCGACGGCCTCGTATGCCAGTTCAGAGGCGCGCGGCACGGCCAGGCCATCAGCCTCGGTCTGGTTGGTCAGGCCGATGTCGTAGACGGACGGCGGCACCGGCACGCCGGGCAATTCCCCATTGCCGGCCATCATGCGCAGCAGAAAGCAGGGCGACTGCACCGGCTCGGCAAAGAAGCAGTGCACATGCGCGCCGAAAAGCAGCGACAGCCCGAAGGCAATGCCGCCCGGCGCGCCGCCCACTCCGCACGGCAGGTACACAAACAGCGGATGCTCGGCGTCCACCACGATGCCGGCCTGCGCAAGCTGGTCACGCAGCGCCAGGGCGGCGGCCGCATAGCCCAGAAAGAGCGAGGCCGAGCGTTCGTCGTCAACAAAGTAACCGTGCGGATCGGCCTCGACCTGGCGGCGGCCGGCCGCCACGGCTTTTTCGTAATCGCCCTGATGCTCGACCACTTCGACACCCCGGGCACGCAGGCGCGCCTTCTTCCATTCCTTGGCGTCCGAGGACATGTGCACGGCGGCACGAAACCCCAATGCCGAGGCGATCACGCCAATAGACAGGCCCAGGTTGCCGGTCGAGCCCACGGCCACCTGGTATTGCGCAAAGCAAGCGCGCGCCTCTGGCGTGCCTAGCTTGCTGTAGTCGTCGCCGGGCGCGATCAAGCCGCGTTCCAGCGCGAGTTTCTCGGTGAATTCCAGCACTTCATGAATGCCGCCACGCGCCTTGATCGAACCGGCCACGGGCAGCGCGTGATCGGCCTTTAACCACAAGCGCCCCGATGTCGCCGGCAAGCCCAGCGCCTGTTGCATCGCGGCGGCTTCCAGCAGCGGCGATTCAATCACACCGGCCGACGCTTCCAGTTCCGGAAACAATTGCGCCAGCAACGGAGCAAACCGCGCAAAGCGGTCGTGCGCGGCTTGCACGTCGGCCAGGCTGAACGGCGCGGCGGCCAGAGCGCGGGCGCCCGCCGCGGCCTTGCCGGAACGGGTCCACAACGTGGGCCGCGCGGCGCGCAGGGCTTGCAAGGACAAAGAGGAAACAGCAGCGTGGGACGGGGGCATGAATACGGTTGCAAAATGAAAAACGTCATCGAACGGTCACATCCTAGGCGGGGCCTTAGCGTTGCGGCAATATGCGTTGTTAGAATTGTTCGTTGCGCTTAACGCAAACCAAGGGGAAACCCGATGAACGTGCAAGTCCTGCAAGAAATGGCCGTTCGCTACTTCCTGGAAGTGGCGCGCTGCGGCTCTGTCAGTGTGGCGGCCGAAAAGCTGGACGTGGCGCCATCGGCGGTCAGCCGCCAGATTGCAAGGCTGGAACGCGAGCTGGGCACCTTGCTGTTCGAGCGCCGATCGCGCGGCATGACCCTGAACGCCGCCGGCGAATTGCTGGCCGCCCACGCCAAGCGCGCGCAGCAGGACGTGGAGCGCGTCTCCGGTGAAATCATGGGCCTGCGCGGCCTGCGCCAGGGCCTGGTGCGCGTCGTCTGCACCGAAGGCTTCGTGCACGACGTGGTACCGGCCGCCATCGCGGAATTCCGCAAGCAATACGCGGGTATCCGCTTTACGCTGGAGGTCTGTTCGCAGCGCGAAGTGCCGGCGCGGGTGCGCGATGGCGCGGCCGACATCGGCATCACCCTGGGCCTGACCTCGCACCGCGACATGCAAGTGGAGCTGCGCATGCCCGCGCCCGTGCGCGCGGTAGTGGCCGCCGACCATCCGCTGGCGTGCCGCGCCGACGTATCGCTGGCGCAATTGATGGCCTATCCGCTGGCGCTGCCCGACGCCGATTCCACCTTGCGGCAATTGATCGACATCAGTTGCAGCCGCCAGCAATTGCAGTGCGAACCGGTGTTCTCCAGCCGCAGCGTTGACGCGCTGGTGGCCTTTGCCGGGGCAGGTGGCGGCGTGGCGTTCTGTGGCGAACTGGCCATCCGCTATCGGCTACGCGGCAAGCTGGTGGTGGCGGTGCCGCTGCGCGACCGCGAAATGAACGAACGCCATTTTGAAGTGCAGACCCTGGCCGGGCGCGTGCTGCCGGAAGCGGTCAAGGCGTTTATCGCCAGCTTGCGCACGCAGTTGGATGCGGAATGACCCTATAGGAACAAGCAGCGCCAGGCGTATGATTTCAGCCAGAGGACCCGCACCGGCCTGACGGCGGGCAGCCAGCCCGCGCGCCAGCTTTGCCTATCACGGCTTCGCATCGTTCCATCCGCTTTCCATGCGCCGGAGCGAAAAGGCGTCGCGCCATGCACCATCTGCTGCTTGCTGCCTGCTTTCGGTCACCGACGGGTGATCACGATTTCCAGGTATTCGCTGGGCACCACCACCGTCGAGTCGCCAGAGCGATTGAACCGGTCTATTTGTGCCAGCAGATCGCTTTCCAGAGCGGCCTGCGCGGCCGGTTCCAGCATGGAAAATGCCTTGAGGACCGGGCCGTAATAGTTTCTGAAGACCTGCACGAAATGCGCCGGCGAGAGATAGCGGAACACGAAGTGCCGCGCTTCCACCTGGATCGCCGAGGCATGCGCGCCAAACATCTCGTCGATGCGTGCGCGGGTGCCCCACAGCGCCGGCGATTTCACGCCGGCCGGTGGCGGCACATGCTTGCCGATGGTCTTGAAAAGCTGTCCCACGAAGCTCTCCGGCGTCCAGTTGGCCAAGCCGATCTTGCCGCCCGGCCGGCACACCCGCACCAGTTCAGCGGCCGCCTTGTCCTGGTCGGCCGTGAACATCACGCCGAAGGTGGACAGCACGGCGTCAAAGCTGCCGGTCGGGAAAGGCAGGGCTTCGGCATCGGCCTCCTGGAATTCGATCTTCAGCCGTTCAGCGGCGGCGCGTTCGCGCGCGCGGCTCAGCAGCGTCGGCACATAGTCGGTCGACACCACCTCGCACCAACGCCGTGCGGCGGCCAGCGACGCGTTGCCGTTACCGGCCGCCACATCAAGGACTTTCTGCCCGGCGCGCACATCAAGGGATTCGCACAGTTGCTCGCCCACGATCTGAAGCGTGGTGCCGACAACGGCATAGTCACCGGAAGACCAGGTGGCTTGCTGGCGGGTCTTCACGGCGGCAAGGCTGGGCGGGGCGGAAGTTGGCGCGTCGGCAACGGCGGCAATATCGGATGCGGACATGGTCTGTCTCCATCAAGGTTGGGAAAAAGCGTCGGCGAACATCGCCGGCACGGCGCCGATGCGCGGGCAGGGGCCCAACAAGGGCTTGCGTGTACGGTGCGATCGGCACTCAACCGTAGAGCGGTCACGTGGAGGCAAGCGTGGTAGCGGGCGTGGAATCCGAGGCCGCGGGCGGGGAGGGGTTTCCCGAGGATGGTGGCGCCATTCGTATTCAACTGCTGGGGCCGACAACGATCAGCCGGGCGGGTGCGGTGTTGCCGTTGCCGCCCTCCCGCAAGCTGCGTGCGCTGGTGGCCTACCTGGCGCTGGCCTCGCACCCGGTTTCCCGCGCGCATTTGTGTGAACTGCTCTGGGACATTCCGAACGATCCGCGTGGCGAGCTGCGCTGGTGCCTCAGCAAGGCAAGAACCTTGCTGGACGATCCCGGCCACTCCCGCGTTCAGGCGGCGCAAGACAGCGTCACGCTGGACCTGCGCGATTGCCGTGTGGATGTCGTCGACATCGAACAGGCGATGCGACAGGGCATCAACCACGTCGGTACGGAACGGCTGCGCATGCTGGCGGCGCTGTTTGTCGGAGATTTCCTGGAGGGGTTGCAGATCCGATCCTGCCCGATGTTCGATAGCTGGCTGGTGGCGCAACGGCGGCGGTTCAGAGCCTGCCAGGCGGCGGTGCTGGAACACCTGGCCGTGACGCTGCCCGACGGATCCGAAGAGCGTTACGACAGCCTGGACAAGTGGCTGCGGCTTGCGCCGTTCGACCGGCACGCGCACGTGCGGATGCTGCAATCGCTGCACGCGCGTCAGCAACTGCGCGAAGGCGAAGAACACCTGGCCGCCGCAGTTCGGGCGTTTGAAGACGAAGGGCTGGATTGGCGTCCGTTGCGGGATGCATGGCGGCAGTTACGGCTGGCGCCGGCCGATTTTCTTCAGTCGCCCAATTCACCCGCGCCGCCCGAGCCCCCTGACCCGGCAGCAGCGCCCCACATCACAACGCTCGCGGCGGCGCCAGAAGCCGGCCAAGGCCAAACCCGGCGCGCGTCGATCGCGGTCATGCCTTTCGCGGATGCATCGGCGCGCAACGGGGTGCGGGGAGGGCTGGGCGATGGCTTGGCCTACGACATCATCACCCGCCTGGCCAAGCTGCGCAGCCTGTTCGTCATTGCGCAGGGCACGGTGTTCGCCCTGGACCAACGCAGCGTGGGGCCGGAAGAGGCCGGCCGGACGTTGAACGTGGACTTCGTGGTCAGCGGCTTGTTGCGCCGGCACGCCAGGCGGATCATCGTTGACGTGGCGCTTGTCCAAGCCCGGACTGCCCGCATCGTGTGGGCGGAAACCTTCGACCATGCGCTGGACGACGCCTTCGTGGCGCTGGACGACATAGGCAACCGGATCGTTGCCTCGGTGGAAATCGAAGTGGAATCCGCCGAGCGCGATCGCGCCATCCTCACGCCACCCAATTCGCTGGACGCCTGGTCGGCGCATCATCGCGGCCTGTGGCACATGTACCGCTTCAACCAAGCTGACAACGCGCAGGCAAGACGTTTCTTTCAGATGGCGGTGCGGCTGGACCCGACGTATTCCCGCGCGTACGCCGGGCTGTCGTTCACGCATTGGCAGGACGCTTTTCAACGCTGGGGCGAGCAGAACCCGGCTATGGAGCTGGCGTACCAAGCCGCAAGCCAGAGCTTGACCGCCGACGACCGCGACCCCGCCGCGCATTGGGCCATGGGGCGGGCGTTGTGGCTGCGCGGCAGCCAGGAGCCATCGCTGGCGGAATTGCAGCGCGCGGTGGACCTGAGCCCGAATTTTGCGCTGGGGCACTACACCCTGGGCTTCGTGCATTGCCAGTCGGGCGACGCGCAGGCGGCGATCGGGTCGTCCGATCATTCACGCCATCTGAGCCCCTTCGACCCCTTGCTGTTCGGCATGCTGGCCGTGCGCGCGCTGGCGCTGGTGCGCTTGGGGCGCGTTGAGGAAGCCGCTGACTGGGCAGTAAAGGCAGCCATGCGGCCCAACGCCCACCTGCACATTCTGGCGATTGCCGCGCATTGTCTGGCGCTGGCTGACAGGTTGGACGAGGCGCTGGGGTTTGTGGCCTTGATTCATCAGGCAAATCCGGCGTACCGGGTGGCGGATCTTCTGAATGCGTTCCGGCTGACGGTGGATGCGGAGGGCTTGTTCAGGGTCGCGGCTGGGCGGATTGGGTTGGGCTGAGGCGCCAGCGCCGCAAGGCGGATGTCATCAAAGTGAACGAAAACCGTTACTAGACTCAATAGATAATGGTTATCATTGCCGTTCCCTGGCGGCCAAGTCGGGTTGAAACTTTGGAGATCCACCCATGTCCAGCACCGACGCGACCGTGCACCGTCGAACGGAGACGCTATACGCCGAACACCATACGTGGCTGGCGGGATGGCTGCGCCACCGGATGGGAGGCGAGGACGTGGCCGCCGACCTGGCGCACGACACCTTCCTGCGCGTACTGACGGCCAGGGAAGCGCCCACGCTGCTGGAACCCCGCGCCTTTCTGGCCACCATCGCGCGCCGTCTGCTGGCCAACCACTATCGGCGCGAGAGCATCGAAAGGGCCTACCTGGAGACGCTGGCGACCCTGCCCGAGGCGCAATGTCCCAGCCCCGAAGACCGCAAGCTGGTGCTGGAAACGCTGTGCGCCATTGACCGGGCGCTTGAGACCCTGCCGGCCAAGGCGCGGGAAGCCTTCTTGCTGTCACAACTGGAAGGCCTGAAATATGACGACATCGCCGCGCGCCTGGGCGTCACGACGCGGACCGTGGGTAACTATATGGTGCGCGCGGTGCAGGTGTGCTTTTTTGCCCAGGAGCAGCCGACGTGAGCCGGCAGGCGGCGGCCATGGCCATGTATGCGGGCGGCATGCCGCTGGCGCCCCGCGTGGCGGAAGAGGCGTCGCGCTGGTACGTGCTGTTCATGTCCGGGATGGCGACCGACGAGGACAAGCGCGCCTGGCGCGACTGGTGCCAGGCGGATCCCGACCATGAACGGGCGTGGGCCCACCTGGCGCGCGCTGATGCTCGAATGCGGGATCTTGCGGGCAAGCCTGCGTATGAAGCCCTGTCGATGGACCGCCGCCAGAAGGGAAGGCGCCGCGTGCTGATCACCGCCGCCTTCATGGCCGGCTGTATCGGGCCCGCGCTGTGGGCCGCCGATCGGAACCGCTGGCTGCGCCTGTCGCCCGATTACGCGACCGGCGTGGGCGAGCGGCGCGACGTCACCCTGGCCGACGGCAGCAAGATCACACTGAATACCGATACGGCCATTGACGTGCGCTTTGAAGGCGGCCAGCGGATCGTCCGCTTGCGCCGGGGTGAAATCCTGGTCGAAACCGGCCATGCCGCCGCTTACGCCGCCATGCGGTTCCGGGTGGCGACGCCGCTGGGATCGGTGCAAGCGCTGGGCACGCGGTTTTCGGCGCGCCTGGATGCGGATTCCGTGCGCGTCGCCTTGTTCGAGGGCGCGGTGCGCATCATGCCGGATCAGGCCGCTGGCGCCGGCCTGGTGCTGGACGCCGGCCAGACCGCGCGCCAGACGGCGGCGCGGGTGACCGCTACCGGGCCGGTGGCCGCCAGCGATACCGCCTGGCTGCGCGGCGAGATCGCGGCGGACAACATGCCGCTGTCACAGTTCCTGGCCGAACTCAGCCGTTATCGGCCCGGCGTGATTTCCTGTGACGAGCGCGCGGGCCGGCTTCGCATTTCGGGGCTGTTCCCGCTGGCCGACACGGACCGGGTACTGGCGGCGTTGGGCCGTATGTTGCCGGTGCGGATCAGCCGGCACACGTCCTACTGGGTGCGGGTCTCGGCCTCCCGGTAAGCGCCGGCCGGCTGCCTATCGCCCGTCGCAAAAAATATTTCATGAAAACCTTTCCGGTTCTGGTTTTTGGCGTGTCCTCTTTATTGAACAGGACCGACATTCAACGCATCGACATCGGACATCATGGCCAGGCAGACAGGCAGCGGCACGCGCATTGCCCGGCCCCCCAGGGGGCGGGGCGTGCGTGCGCTTGTCACGATGCTGCTGCTGGCGCTGGCCGCGCTGCTGGGGCAGAAAGCCGTTGCGCTGGATGGCACTGCCGCGCGGGCGAACGTCAGTCTGCGCTACGACGTGCCCGCCGGACCGCTTGTGGCAGTGTTGCAGCAGATCGCCAGCCAGGCGGGCGTGCTGCTGTATTTCGATCCGTCACTGACGCGCGATCTCACTAGCAATGGCCTGACCGGCCGTTACACGGTCGAGCAAGCATTTGCCCAGGTGCTGGCCAGCTACGGGCTGGAAGTGCACCAGGACACGCCGGGCGCCTACCAGGTCAGAAGCGTGGGCTGGACGCCGTCGGTCACCTGGATGCCGCCGACCTTGGTTGAAGGCGCGACCGTTGGCGTTGGCGGTTTTGTGGCGCGGGTGGCGGACGTGGGCACCAAGACCGCGACGCCCATCATCCGTGTGCCGCAATCCGTGTCGGTGGTGACCGGACAAGAGATGCAGGCCCGCTACGCGCGCACGGTCACGCAGGCCTTGCAATACACCCCCGGCGTGCAGGTCAACAACTTCGGGAGCAACGAGGTTCGCAATGACTGGCTGGTGCTGCGGGGATTCGACGCCAAGCTGACGGGCGATTACCGCGACGGCCTGAGCCAGATGCCCTATGACCAGATTCGTGCGCGCATGCCCGCGTACGCGCTGGAAAGCATCGAGGTGCTGCGGGGGCCGTCCTCGGCCCTGTACGGGCAGGTAGCGCCGGGCGGCATCGTGAACCGCGTAACCAAGCGTCCGACCGCCACCGTCCTGCGCGAAGTGGCGGTCCAGGCGGGGTCGTTCGACAACAAGCAGGCGTTCCTGGATCTGGGCGGCCCGGTCAACGAGGCCGGCAACGCCGCCTATCGCTTGACCGCGACGGCTCGTGAGGCCGGCACGCAAGACAAGTACGACGACGACCACCGCTACCGCGACGACCTTGCCTACGTGGCGCCGGCGTGGCGCTGGCGCGATGCGGACACGTCAGTGACGTTGCTCACGCATTTCCAGCGCGACCGCAACGACGGCGAATCGCGCACCTACTACCCCACGCACACGCTGGTCGGCGATTACGCCTATGACCGCAACGAACGCGACTTCGCCAGCGTGGGCTACCTGTTCGAGCATCGGCTGAACAATACGTGGTCGTTGCGGCAGAACGCGCGTTATCAGCGCGGCGACATGAACTTGCGCAACCTGTATCCGCTGGCGCTGGCCGCTGACGGGCGCACGCTTTCCCGCATGCAGCTGCAAGCGCGCGAGCGCGCCGATGGCGTGGCGGTGGATACGCAGCTCGAAGGCCGGCTCGAAGGGGCAGGGCTGACGCACACCTTGCTGGCGGGCGTGGACTATCGCAGGCTGGCGGGCTCACAGAATTACCGGCAGGCGCTGGCGCCGGCGCTGGACATTGATGACCCCGTCTACAACCAGCCGATCAACGCGCTGGACGCCAGCCATACGGTGCTGGATGTGCGGCAGGTCAGCACGCAATGGGGGCTGTACGCGCAGGACCAGATTCAGGCCGGGGCCTGGACACTGACCCTGGGGGCTCGGCACGACCGCTACGTTGACGATACCGACGACCGGCTGGCTGGCGGCAGCCAACGTACCAGCGATCAGGCGCTTACGTGGCGCAGCGGCCTGTCCTACGCCTTCGCATCGGGCGTGGCGCCCTACGTCAGCTACGCGACGGGCTTCGTGCCGCAGGCGGGCGCAGCCTTCGATGGCTCGTCCTTCACGCCGGCCAGATCGGATCAGGTCGAACTAGGCGTCAAGTTCCAGCCTGCGAATTCGCAAAACCTTTACACCGTCGCCCTGTTCAACCTGAACCAGCGCAACGGGCTGACCGCGGACCCCGACCCGGCCCACGCGGGTTTCAGCGTGCAGTCGGGCCGTCTGCGGTCGCGCGGGGTGGAGCTGGAGGCCAAGCTCAGCCAGGGCAACGGCTGGGATCTGGTCGCCGCCTACACCTACAACGTCGTAACCAACGTCTCCAGCAATGACGGCGGGGCGGCCGGCAAGACGCCCATCGTCACGCCGCGCCACATGGCCGCGTTGTGGCTGGGGCATCGTTTCTCCGAAGGCGCCTTGTCCGGCTGGAATGCCGGCTTGGGCGTGCGCTATATCGGCCCGACCTATGTGGACGTGGCCAACACGATGAAGAACAGCGGCGCCGCCGTGTTCGACGCATCGCTGGCCTACGACACCGGCGCCTGGCGCTTCTCGGTCGACGCCATGAACCTGCTGAATAAAGAAACCGTGGTCTGTCGCAACGACCGCGTCAATTGCCGTTATGGCGTCGAGCGCACGGTGCTCGCGGCCGTCGCGTACCGCTATTGAATCAGGAGAGACATCATGTCCAACACAGCATCCATCAGGGACGAGCTGGCGGCCCTGTATCAGGTTCATCGACGTAAATTGCTGCACACCGCCACGCGCATTCTTGGCTCGCGGGACCTGGCCGATGACGTGGTCCAAGACACCTATCTGAAGCTGCTCGAAGGCCCGTCGCCCAAAGACGTGCGAGAGCCGGTGGCCTATCTGTTCCAGACCGTCCGCCATCTGTCGATCGACTATCACCGGCGGCGCGCGCTGGAATCGCGCCTGTTCGCGGGCCAGGAAGACGGGCAGTACGCGGTGTCGGAATCGGTGGCGGAAGATGCGGCGGTCAGCCATCAGGCGTTGGCGCTGGCCGCGCAGGCCCTGGCCACGATGTCGGCGCGCACCCGCCGCGCGTTCGAGCTGCATCGCTTTGAAGGCTGCACCCAGCGCGACGCGGCGCGCGAGCTGGGCGTGTCGACCACGCTGGTGAACTTCATGATCCGCGATGCGGACGTGGCGCTTAATTCCTGCCGCGAGTATCTGCTGCCCGGTTGAGGCGCATCGCGTTGCCGGTTGCGGTTTGCCGGGCCGGCATCGCCCGGACATCGTGAAACGCTTAAATTCCGGGCCTTCCTATTCGTCAATGTAAATAAGAGTCAATTCCGTCTTCAAGGCGGCATTGATGCACCTAGTCTCGTCTGGAGATGGATCGCTATGAGTTGTTTTGATCGTGATGACGCCGTGCTGCGCGTGTTGGTGAATGACGAAGATCAGTACTCGTTGTGGCCGGATTTCAAGGCAACGCCGCCGGGCTGGCGCGACACGGGCACCAAGGGCGACAAGCAAACCTGCCTGGCGTTCGTTGAACGTGTGTGGACGGATATGCGGCCCGCATCGTTGCGCCGCTTCATGGATGAACAGGCGCCGACGACTCCGCAATGACCACGCCCACCGTCACCCTGCTGTGTCTGCCGTGCGCAGGCGCCAGCGCCACGATGTATCTGCGCTGGCGGCGGGCGTTGCCCGCCTGGCTGCGCGTGGTTCCCGTGGAGCTTCCCGGGCGGGGCGAACGGTACGCACACGCCCATGCCACGGACCTGGATACGTTGGCCGCGCAGCTGTGCGATCGGCATGACGCCGACCTGCAAGGGCACTTTGTGCTGTTCGGTCACAGCATGGGCGCGCTGCTGGCTTACCGCATGGCGTCGTGGCTGCGTCGGCAGGGTCGCCACTTACCGGCTCTGTTGATCGCGTCGGCCAGCCCGGCCCCCGCGCTGCGCGATCCGGCACGCTTCGATGGCCTGGATCACGACGACGCGCTGATCGCCGACATGCGCAAGCAGGGCGGCACGCCCGAAGCGGTGTACGCCGATACCGAACTGCTGCGCCTGGCGCTGGACACGCTGGCGGCCGACTACCGCCTGTGCAAATTTCATTGCTACGCGCCGCAGCCCCCTTTGCCGTTTCCCATCGCGGTGTTCGCCGGGCGCGAAGACGACATCACGCCCGCGCAGGTGACGGGCTGGCGTGCCGAGACGTCGCGCGATTGCACCGAAACGTGGTTCGACGGTGGTCACTTCTTTATCCGGCATCAAGAGCCCGCCGTGCTGGCGGCCCTACGGGACGTACTGGCGGGCCTGGACTGCAATGCAAGCCAACATGCAAGCGCTCTACCTGCCTGAACGCGTACCCGCCGACGTCGAGGTCTGGCGCATTGCGCTGGCGGACGGCGACGAGCCCGTCTCCACGCACGGGCTATCGGCTGATGAGGTCCTGCGCATGCGGCGTTTTCGCCAGGCCGACGACGCCCGGCGCTTTGCCACCACGCGTCGAACGCTGCGCGAACTGCTGGCGCGGCGGCTGGACGTGGACGCGCTGGCGCTGGTCTTCGCGCGCGGCCTGCATGGCAAGCCAACGCTGGGTGCCGCGCAGCGCGGCGCCTGGGAATTCAGCGTGTCGCATTCTGGGCAGGCGGCCATGGTGGCGCTGTCGAATCAGCGCGCCGTGGGCGTGGACATTGAATGGTCGCGGCCGTGCCTGGACGTGCAGGCCATTGCGCCGGTCTGCCTGACAGCGGCTGAACGCGAACGCGTCGTGGATGCCGCCAGCTTCTATCGCCACTGGGTGAGCAAGGAAGCCGTACTCAAGGCGCTGGGGCTAGGCATCGGCCTGCACATGCAGCAACTGACCGTGACGCCCGCCGCCAACGGCGATTACGGCTTGCGGCACTGCCTGCCCGTTGCCGACGGCGATGGCGCCATCTTGGCCTGTGCGTTGCCGGCGCCCGCCGGCTACCTGGCGGCGCTGGCCTGGCTGGACGATCAGGGCGGCAGGCCGGCGGCCAGCGGGCGTGGAGTTGGCCAGCCTTTCTGACGCCGCCTTTCGCACCAGGGCCGTCGGGCGCCATGGGCGCCCAATTACTGTGGGAAAAGAGCAATGGAACGATTCGAGCGTATAGCACCGGCAGGCAGCGAATTGCCCCTGCTGTTGACGCCGGCCAGCGCCGGCGAACCCGTCATGATGGCGTTGGCGCGCCTGCGTGCCCAGATCGACACGGCATTGATCACGGTGGGGGGGTCTTGCTGCGCGGCTTCGACGTGCCGTCGGTGGATGCGTTCAAAAGCTTCGCCGCGGCGTTCGGACACGACCTGCTGAGCTATGAATTTGCGTCGACGCCGCGTAGCGCCGTGTCCTCGGGCGTATACACCAGCACCGAGTATCCGGCGCATCAGCACATCCCCCTGCATAACGAACAGGCCTACACACGCGACTGGCCGATGAAGATCTGGTTCCATTGCGTCAAGGCCGCGCCACAGGGCGGCGAGACCCCGATCGCCGACAGCCGCAACATCTATCGCCGCATGCCCGCCGCCATCCGCGAGCGCTTCGCGGCAGGCTTGCTGTACGTGCGCAACTACGGCGATTTTGATTTGCCCTGGCAAGACGTGTTCAACACCAACGAGCCGTCGCGGGTAGAGGCGTTCTGCCGCCAAAGCGGCATCGAATGGGAATGGCTGGACGACGGCGCCTTGCGCACGCGCCAACTGTGCCAGGGCGTGGAACATCATCCGCTGACGGGCGAAGCCGTGTGGTTCAACCAGGCGCATCTCTTTCATGCATCGGGTTTGCAGCCCGAGGTGCGCGAGTCGCTCGAAGACATCCTGGGCGTGGAGAACCTGCCGCGCAACGTCTACTACGCCGATGGCCGGCCCATCCCCGACGAGGTCTTTGACGAGGTGCGCGCTGTGCTGGCCGACGAGACCGTCACGTTCGGTTGGCAGGATGGCGACGTCATGATGCTGGACAACATGCTGGTCGCGCATGCCCGCACCCCGTTTTCCGGCCCGCGCAAGGTGGTGGTCGCGATGGCCGAACCCCACGGCAACCGATCCAAATCCGGGTCCGCATTCGGGGCCACATCCGGGTCCGGCGCAAGCTCCCAGCCCCTGGACTGCCTGGCGTAGACGTTGATGAATCATCCAGCTTCCGTATCCGAAACCACCGTCAGCATCGCGGCGCGCCTGCGCGAATTGGCGCACACCCGCGCCGACGACACCGCGTTGATCGTGCTGAACGCCCAGGGCGACACGTCTTATAGCTATGGGGCGCTGGACCTGCGTGTGCGCGCGTTGGCCGCCGCACTGCAAGCGCGCTATGACATCGGCGCGCGCTTGCTTTTGCTGCTGGACAACGACGAGCACTACGTCATTGCATTCTTTGCGTGCATGGCGGCGGGCATGACCTCGGTGCCCGCGTTTCCGCCGCAGTCCGCGCGCGATCAGCAACTGGAACGGTTGCGCCTGATGGCCAAGGACTGCCAGGCCGCCGGTGTGCTGGCCACCGCAAACGTTGCTAGCTGGCTGCAAGACAGTGACGCGGTATTCGCGGGCGTGGACGTGATGGCGGTGGACGACATCGACACGGCGCACGCGCAACGGTGGCAGCCCTTCGAACCGGCGGGCGAAGACGTCGCCTTCCTGCAATACACCTCGGGATCGACCGCCGCGCCCAAGGGCGTGATGGTGACGCACGCCAACTTGATGGCGAACGAACGGTCCATCCAGGCCGGCATGCTGACGCGGCGCGACGACACCTTCGTGTCGTGGTTGCCGCTGTATCACGACATGGGGCTCATCGGCGCGCTGTTGCAGCCCGTCTACGTGGGCTGCCGCGTGGTGCTGATGACGCCCAAGTATTTTCTTGAGCGGCCGTTGCGTTGGCTTCAAGCCATTTCCGCCTATCGCGCCACGGTCAGCGGCGGGCCCGACTTTGCCTACCGCCTGTGCGTGGAGCGCGTGACGCCTGAGCAAATCCGCATGTTGGACCTGTCGCATTGGCGCATCGCATTTTCGGGCGCCGAGCCGGTGCGCAATGACACCGTCGACGCGTTCGCGGCGTTGTGCGCGCCGGCCGGCATGCCGCGTCAGACCATCTACCCGTGCTATGGGCTGGCCGAAGCCACCTTGTTCGTGACCGGCAACCAGCGGGGCGACGGGCCCTTGATCACCCGCTTTGACGAAGCCGATTTGGCGAGCGGCCAATTGCGGCCGGCGCCCCTGGGCACGCCACTGGTCGCTTGCGGCGTTCCCGCCGTGGATCACCGCGTGCTGATCGCCGACCCGGCGACGGCCGAGCCGGCCGCGCCGGGCATGCTGGGCGAGATCTGGACGGCGGGTCCCAGCATCGCGGCGGGCTACTGGGGAAATCCGCAAGCCACGCAACAGACTTTTGTGGAGCGTGACGGCGTGCGCTGGTTGCGTTCCGGCGACCTGGGCTGCTTTCACGGTGGTCAGTTGTACGTGAACGGCCGCCTCAAGGACCTGATCATCGTGCGTGGGCACAACGTGTACCCGCAAGACATCGAGCGCGTGATCGAGGCGCGAGTCGATGGCGCCAGGAAAGGGCGCGCGGCGGTGTTTCGCGTGGACGGCCCGCAAGGCGAGGGCATCGGTGTGGCGGTCGAGATTTCGCGCACGCATCGCAAGAAGGCGACGGCCGCCGCCACGGTCTCGGCGCTGAACCACGCCGTCGGCATCGCTTGCGGCGAGCCTGCCTCCGTGACGCTGCTGCTGGAACCGGGCGCCTTGCCCAAGACGTCCAGCGGCAAGCTGCAACGCGCCGCCACCCGGCTGGGTTGGTTGGAAAAAACGCTGGACGCCTACGCCATTCATCAAGACGGGGTCTTCTTGCACGGCGGGCCGGTTGACAAACCCGCGCCGCAGCCGGCCAGGGGAGACACCGAACAGGCGCTGGCCGCGATCTGGGCCGAGGTGCTGGCGCGCGAGGCGCCAGGCCGTGACGCGCACTTCTTCGATCTGGGGGGCAATTCCCTCAGTGCGGCGCAAGTCGCCGCCCGGATTCGCGCGCGCTGGTCGGTGGACATGCCGCTGCGCGCCGTGTTTGAACACCCGCAACTGGCGCAGGCTGCCGCGTTGATCGACAGGTTGCCCAGGTTGAGCCCGGAGCATGAGGCCGCGCCCGTGCCATTGCCGCCCGCGCGGCGGCTGGCCGATACGCCCTTGTCGCCTGCGCAGCAGCGCTTGTGGCTGGTGGACCGGCTGGCCGCCACGCCGGCGCAGCGCGCCGCCTACAACCTTAGCGCGGTCTACGAACTGCACGGTGAGCTGGACCTGGACCGGATGGCCCGCGCCCTGAATGGCACGGTTCAGCGCCATGAAATTCTGCGCAGCATCTACCCGGAAGACGAGCACGGCGATCCGGTGGCGCGTGTGCTGCCGTCCGTGCCGCTGCCGCTGCCCGTCACCGACCTCTGCGCGCAGCCGGATGCGGCGGCGCACATTGCCGCCTGCGCCGCGCAGCCCTTTGACCTGGCTGCCGGGCCCCTGTTGCGCGCCGCCGTCCTGCGTCTGGCGGCCGATCGGCACTTGCTCGTTCTGGTGGCGCATCACATCGTGTTTGATGGCTGGTCCGCTGGCGTGTTCCTGCGCGAGTTGTGCGCGGGTTACGAGGGCCATGAACTGCCTCCCTTGGCGCTGCAGTATGGCGATTACGCGGCATGGAGCCGCGCCCACGCGCAGTCGCCCGCCATGCAGGCGGGATTGGACTATTGGCGGCGTGCGTTGGCCGGCGCCCCGGCGCTTAGTACCTTGCCCGGCGACCGCGAACGCGACGCCGTGGCGGACCTGCGCGGCGCGACGCTGCGCCTGCCCATTCCCGCAAGTCTGACCCGCCAGTTGGCCGACCTGGCTCGCCGCCATGACGCCACGCTGTTCCAGCTGCTGCTTGCGTCTTTCCTGTGGGTCTTGCACAGCCGCTCGGGCCAGGAAGAACTCGTGATCGGCACGGACGTAGCCGGCCGCGACCACGTCGAACTTGCGCCTTTGATCGGCTTTTTCGTCAATGTCGTGCCATTGCGCACACACGTGCGGCGGGATCAGGAATTCGGCGACTGGCTGGCGCAGGTGCGCGAGGGCGTGTTGACCGCATTTGAACAGCGGCACGTGCCTTTTGACCGCATTGTCGATGCCACCGGCGCCACGCGGGATCGCAGCCGCAACCCCTTGTTGCAGGTGTTGTTCGTCATGCAAAACACGCCGCATCACGCATTCACGCTGTCGGGCCTGGCGATCGAACCCCGCCATGCCCCCGCCACGGATTCGAAATTCGACCTGGGCGTTTTCGTGCACGAGCGCGAACAAGGCCTGGACGTGGAGTGGAACTACGCCACGGCGTTGTACGAACTGCCCACGATTGAACGCGTCGCCCAGGGATGGGCGGATCTGCTGCGCCAAGTGGCCGCTGACCCCGGCTTGCCACTGAGCGGCTACGCCTTGCCCTCATTCAAGGAGCCTCGCATGTCTGTCGCCAATCCGTCACCTGCCGCCAAGCTGGACCGTCTGCGCAGTTTGTCGGCACGGGGGCCGCTAGCGCCCGCCGCTACACACGCCGCTGCACGCGCCGTTGCACACGCTGCAATACGCACCTCGTTCCTGTCGCCTGATCGGCAATTTCCCATTGTGGTCGAGGCGCTGGACCCGGACCTGGACCCCGTGGCGTGGGCAGCAGCCGAGCGCGAGCGCATCGAGAACTGGCTGAAAACGCATGGCGGCATCCTGTTCCGCAACTTCGCGATCAGCACGGCGCAGCAGTTCGAGTCCTTTGCCGAGTCCGTCGAACCGGTGCTGTACGGCGACTACGGCGACCTGCCGAAGAAAGAGGGAGGACGCAACACCTACCGCTCGACCCCGTACCCCGAAAAGCAAATGATCCTGTATCACAACGAAAGCGCGCACCTGGATCGCTGGCCACGCAAACAACTGTTCTTCTGCGAGCTGCCGTCAAGGGTCGGCGGCGCCACGCCCATCGTGGATTGCCGCGAGATGCTGCGCCGCCTGCCCGCCGAATTGGTGCAAGAGTTTGAACGCAAGCAGTTGCTCTACATCCGAACTTTCACGGATCGCCTGGACGTCAGCTGGCAGTCGTTTTTCAAGACGGATGATCGCCGGCAGGTAGAGGCCACGCTGCGTCAGGCCGGGATCGATTTCGCCTGGCGGGGCGACGACGCCTTGCAAACGCGCACGCGTTGCCCGGCGGTCATCACGCATCCCGTCACGGGCGAGCGCGTCTTTTTCAATCAGGTGCAGTTGCATCACCTGCATTGCCTGGAGCCCGAAGTCCGCGAACACCTGTTGAGCACGGCCGGCCTGGAGTGGGTGCCGCGTCACGTGTGCTTTGGCGACGGCAGCCCCATTCCGGACGCGGTGATGGACCTGATCGGCAAGACCTATGAGGAATGCGCGGTGCGCTTCGATTGGCGGCGGGGCGATGTCGTGATGCTGGACAACATGCTGGCGGCGCACGCTCGCGACCCCTATGAGGAACCGCGCAAGGTGGTGGTGGCGATGGGGTCGATGTTCGACCGTGCGGCGCTGGACGCCCAAGCGGGTACAGGAGTCAGCCGATGAGCAACATCACCGATATCGTGGCGGGGGATTTCCTGCCGCTGAGCCCCGAGCAGCGGGCATGCATGGCCCGGTCCGGGCAAGCCCCGGCGCCTCGCTGGATGCTGGCCCGCATGGAATCCGAACACGACGGCGTAGCGTTGCAGGCGGCGTTACGCCGCGTGGTTGCCGCGCATCCGGCGCTTCGCCTGCGATTTGCCGAGGTGCCGGGATATCGGGGCCTGCGCCAGCAAGCGGGCGAGGACGCCGTCTGGACCTGGGAGGTCGTGGCGGGCGTGGGCAAGGACCCGACTCAGGCCGCGCGGGCCTGGTATGACCGCATTGCCGTCCGACACGAGGGGCTGCACACCGCCTGGTTCACGGGCGTCGGGCAGGGGGGCTGGCTGGCCTTGGCCGCCACGCCGCTCATCGCGGATGAGGGGTCGATGCTGCAACTGCTGAACGACGTGGCGCGGACGATGGATAGCGGCTCGAAGCCAAGCCCAAGCTCACCCCCCGATTGCGAGACCGGCGAAGTCGCAGCGTTCGATTACACCCACTATGTGCTGTGGCGCCAGGAGCTGGCTGCCGATCCGGATGCCGAGGCCGGGCGCGCGTATTGGCGCGACCATGGCGAGGCGTCCGGCTTGCAGGCGCCTCGGCTGTCCTATCGTGCGGCGGGCGCGGCGCAGGATAACGCCGCCATCGCCGTGTGTGCCGTGTGTGCCGCGACCGCCGCGGCCGTGCGTGGCGTGACGGAACTGGCGCAGCGCCTGGACTTGCCTGTCGAAACCTTGTTGCACGCCGCGTGGCTGGCGTTGCTGGGCCGTTTGACGGGCAGCTATCGTCACGTAACCGGCTGGCGGCACGACTGCCGCGCCGATTACGACATGCTGGCCGGCGCGGTCGGGGCCTACGAAAAAGTGCTGCCGTTGGAGATCGACTGGCAGCCGGACGACACGTTTGAGCACTGCGCGCGGCGGCTTGCCCTGCGCCGCCAAGCCCATATCGGCGCGCAGGAACACTACGCCCTTGCCGCCGATGGCGGCGCCCGGCATCACGAGGTCGGATTCGTCGCAATGCCGCAGGGCCTGCCTGGCGTTCACGTGGCGGCCGTGTGTTGGGAAACCAGCGCCGGGATGGCGGATTTCGAGCTGGCGCTGCATGTTGTGCTGACGCCGGCAGCCGACCAGGTTGCGCATTTGCAGTGTGTCTACGCGCCGCACCGCTATGGCGCGGCGGCCGTGCAGGGCTTGCTGGCGCAGTACCAGGATGTGCTGACGCAGGCGGCAAGCGCGCCGGAAACGCCCTTGTCCAAGCTCTTGCCGCCCGCCGCGCCGGATACCGCGTTATATGCAGGAGAAAACTGGGATCCCGGCGCGCAATCGCTACTGGCGCACGTGCTGGGGTGGGCCGCGCGCACGCCTTCAGCGCCGGCCATCGTGGACGACGGCGAGACGCTGGACTACGCGGCGCTGGCGGTTCGGGTGGATCAGGCGGCGCGCGTCCTGGCAGGGCAGGGCGTGGCGGCAGGCGCCGTCGTCGCGTTGCGCCTGCCGCGCGGCGCTGACCTGATCATTGCGCTGCTGGCGGCATGGCGTTGCGGCGCGGCGTATCTGCCGCTGGACCCGCAGTGGCCCGTTGCGCGGTGCGCGGCGCTGATGCAGGATGCGGCGGCCGCGTGCGTGGTGCAGCGCGCGCAGGACGCGGCGCTGTTTGACGGCGTGGCGCAAGTGACGCTGGGCGCCGGCATGTCAGACGCCACGCTACCCGCGCTGAACGACGCCGCGCTGCTGCGCCAACCCGCCTATGTGCTGTATACGTCGGGCTCCACGGGCGTGCCCAAGGGCGTGGCGGTGGGGCAGCGCGCCTTGCTGAACTATGTCGCGGGGGCTACGCATGCCATGGGGCTGGCCCAGGCGCGCCGTTGGGCGCTGACGGCCACCGTGGCGGCCGATCTGGGCAACACGGCGCTGTTTGGCGCGCTGTACAACGGCGCCGCGCTGGTGATCGCCAGTGACACGGCGATGCAGGACGCGCAGTCCTTCGCGGGATTCCTTCGCGAACAACGTATTGACGCCATCAAGATGGTGCCGTCGCATCTGGCCGCACTGCTCGATTGCGATACCGCCATCGCGCCGCGTACGGTGGTGTTGGGTGGCGAGGCGACCGCCGCCGCGCTGGTGCAACGCCTATTCAAGCTGACGCCCGGCTGCCGCCTGTTCAACCACTACGGCCCCACGGAAAGCACGGTCGGCGTCATGGTTCATGCGGTCAAGGATGCCGCGGATGGCGACGTGGGCGGTGTACTGCCGCTGACGTGCGTGCTGCCCAACTGCCGCATCCGCTTGCTGGACACGGACCTGACGGCCACGGCGCAAGGCGCGCTGGGCCAGTTGTACATCGGCGGCCCGCAGCTGGCCAACGGTTACCTGCGTGCGTCCGGCGACGACGCATTCATCGACGATCCCTACCTGCCGGGGCAACGTCTGTATCGCAGCGGAGACCTGGCTTACGCGCTGCCGGACGGCGCTATCCGTTTGGCCGGGCGCGCCGACCATCAGGTGAAGATCCGGGGCTTTCGGATCGAACCGGCCGAGATCGAAGCGGCGCTGCTGAGCCTGCCTGGCGTGCAACAGGCCGCCGTGCTGGCCATTGCCGGCGCGGCAGGCGTGGAACTGACGGCGTGCGTGACCATGGACGATGCGCATCAGTCCCAGACCGACGCCGAGCTGGGCGCGGCGCTAGCGCAGCTTCTGCCCGCACCGATGCTGCCCGCGCGCATCCAGTGTTTGCCCGACCTGCCGCGGCTGCCCAACGGCAAGGTAGACCGGCATGCGCTGCAAGCGCGGGTCGTCACGGCGCTTGATGCGGACTCCGCCGAGCTGGTTGCGCCTCGCGACGCGTTGGAGACCGTGGTGGCAGGGTGCGTCGCCATCTTGCTGGAGCGCGACCGCGTGGGCGTGCATGACGACTTCTTTTCGCTCGGTGGCCATTCGTTGCTGGTCATCAAGCTGGTCACGCGCTTGCGCAAACAATTGCGCGTCGAGGCAGTGCCGGGCCTGGTGTTCGACCATCCCACCGTGGCGCGCCTGGCCGCTGCACTGCGCCAGCAAGCCGAGGACCCCGCGCAACTGGACCGGATCGCGCAACTGCGCGTCCAGGTGAACAACTTGTCGCCCGAAGAGCGTGCCGCCCTGGCCGCCCAAGTGACGGAGCCCGCATGAGCGATACCCAGCAAGCCTTGTTGCGAGCCTTGCTCGCCGAAGACGACAACGACGATGACGCCACGCTGGACGCGTCGGCGATACCGCTGAGCGACGCGCGGGACGATGCGCCCCTGTCGTATTCGCAGCAGCAGCTGTGGTTTTTGCAAAAGCTGGATCCCGCCTCTACCGCGTACAACCTTCCGCGCGCCTTGCGCATCCGGGGCAAGCTGGACGTTTCTGCATTGCGAGCAGCCTTCGCCGCGCTGGCTCGTCGCCATGCGGTCTTGCGCAGCACCTTTCACGAACAGGATGGCGAACCGCGCCAGCGCGTGAACGCCGCGCATGCGTTCACGCTGGACGAAGTGGACCTGAGCGCGCTGCCGCCTGACGCGCGCGAAGCCGCGCTGCAAACCCACTGCGCGCGCATCGCAACCCATGTCTTCGACTTAACCCGAGAGCCAGCGCTGATCGCGTGCGTGCTCAAGTTGGAACGCGACGATCATGTGTTGGCGTGGTGCCTGCATCACATCGTTTCGGATGCGTGGTCCAACCCCATCTTCATGCGGGATCTGGCGCAAGCCTATGAAGACATCACCACGTCCGGCGCCGCGGTCGCCAACGAACCGCCGCGACGTTACAGCGACTTTGCCGCCTGGCAGCGCGGGCACGCGCAGGCCGGGGGGTATGCGGCGCACGTTGCGCACTGGAATGCGCATCTGCGTGACGACTTGCAAGACCTGGCCTTACCCACGGACCATCCGCGTCCCGCCGTACTGGGCGCCGAGGGCGCTTCGCTGTATGTCGAAGTCCCTGCGGCGCTGGTCGAAAGGCTGCGCGCATTTTGCCGCGCGTCGCAATGCACGCCGTTCGTCGCGCTGTTCACGGCGTGGCAACTGTTGCTGGCGCGGCTCAGCGGGCAGACCGGCTTTGCCGTGGGCGTGCCCAGCGCCAATCGCAATCGGCCAGAGCTTCAAGAGCTGCTGGGATTCTTCGTCACGACGCAGGTATTCCGCGTGAATGCGCCGGCATCGGCCAGCCTGCGCGAGGTCTGCCAGGCCGTGCGCGCTGACGCGCGTGCCGCCATGAACTATGCCGACCTGCCATTGGAACTGTTGCTGGAAAGCCGGGACGTCGTGCGTGACCCGGCGCGCAGCCCGTTGTTCCAGGTGCTGTTCGGCCTTCAGGTGGGCAGCGCCGGCCCAGGGCTGTCCTTGCCGGGCGTTCAGGTAGAGCGCTTGCCCGTGCCCGAGCGCAGCGCCAAGTTCGAGTGGTCGCTGGACCTGCTGTGGGATGACGCCGCCGGGCCGGTCCCCGCATTGCACGGCAGGCTGGAGTTCAACACGGCGCTGGTTGCCGAGGACACGGCGGCGCGGATGTGGCGGCGCTATCTGCGGGTGTTGGAGGCGCTGGTGACGCAGCCGGACAGCCGCGTGGCGGCTCTGGATGTGATCTTGCCTGAGGAGCGCGTGCAAGCGCAGGCCTGGAGCCGCAACGCCGCGCAACACGATGAGCGCGCGCCAGTGCATCGCTTGTTTGAACAGCAGGCCCGCGCCACGCCCGACGCCATTGCGCTGGTGTGCGGCGACGCCGCGCTCTGCTATGCCGACTTGAACGCGCGCGCGAATCGCCGCGCGCATGACTTGATCGCGCGGGGCGCGGGCCCTGACGCGCTGGTCGCCATCGCTATGCAGCGTTCGATCGACATGGTGGTTGGGCTGCTGGCCATCCAGAAGGCCGGCGCGGCCTATGTGCCTCTGGATCTGGACTACCCGGTCGAACGGCTGGCCTACATGTTGCGGGACAGCGGCGCGATGCTGCTGCTTTGCGCGCAAGATGTGCCCGATGGCCTGGTGTCGTCCGATGGGCCTGCCGTTGTCGATCTGCGTGATGCCCCGACCACCGACGCCGTGCACAACCCGGACGTGGCGCTGCATGGCGAAAACCTGGCTTACGTCATCTATACCTCTGGCTCCACCGGCCGTCCCAAGGGCGCCGCCAATCGGCATGCCGCCTTGACGAACCGCGTGGCATGGATGCAGCAGGCGTACGGGCTGGCGGCCGACGACGTCGTGTTGCAGAAGACGCCGTTCGGCTTTGATGTGTCGGTTTGGGAATTTTTCTGGCCCCTGATGACCGGCGCGAGGCTGGTCATGGCGCAACCCGGCGATCACCGCGACCCCGAGCGCCTGGCGGCGCTGATTCACCGCCATGCTGTTACGACCGTGCACTTCGTGCCGTCGATGCTTGCCGCCTTCATGGCGTACGAAGCGGCCGCGCGCTGCGCATCGCTGCGCCGTATTCTGTGTAGCGGCGAAGCCTTGCCCGCCGACGTCCGCGACGACGTGCTGCAACGCATGCCGTGGGCCGAACTGCACAATCTGTACGGCCCGACCGAGGCCGCGATCGACGTGACGGCGTCGCGGTGCGCGGCGGAGGACGGCGCGCGCGTGCCCATTGGCGCGCCCATCTCGGCCACCCAGGCATGGGTGCTGGACGCCGACCTGAACTTGAGCCCGCCCGGCGTTGTCGGTGAACTGTATTTGGGGGGCATGGGCCTTGCGCGTGGTTATGTGCGCCGCCCGGGCATGACGGCAGACCGATTCGTGGCGGACCCCTATGCGTCAGAGGCGGGCGCCCGGCTGTATCGCACCGGCGATCTGGCCTCATGGCGCGCCGATGGGCAGTTGCTGTATCAGGGGCGCGCGGACCACCAGGTCAAGATCCGCGGCTTTCGAGTCGAGCTGGGCGAAGTGCAGACGCGGCTGGGCGCGCAGCCCGGTGTGGCGGCAGCGGTCGCGGTGGCCCACGAGGCCGCCAGCGGCACGAAGCTTGTGGCGTATGTGTCGCCACGGGACGCCGCGCGGCAACCCGACCCGGTCATGTTGCGCGCGGCCCTGGCCGCCGAACTGCCTGACTACATGGTGCCCGCCGTCATCATGGTGTTGGCGGCGTTGCCGCTTAGCGCCAACGGCAAGATCGATCGCAAGGCCTTGCCCGCGCCGGATTTCCAGCGCGATAGCGAATTCCAGACACCGGTCGGCGACACCGAGCACTTGCTGGCCGGCATCTGGCGCGACGTGCTGGCCGTGCCGCGCATCGGCCGGCATGACAACTTTTTCGAACTGGGCGGGGACTCGATCCTGACGCTGAAGATTGTGGCGGCCGCGCGCAAGCAGGGCGTGAAGATCGCGCCGCGCGACGTCATGGAGCGCCAGACGATCGCCGCGCTGGCCTTGTCGGCGTCGGCGATACGTCCCGAGACGGCAACGGGCCCGGCCCGTGGCCCGGCCTTGTTGGCGCCGGTGCAACAGACGTTCTTCGATCTGTCCGTGCCCCATCGCAGCCACTGGAACCAGTCGGTGGTGCTGCGTCCCCATGGAGAGGTCGACGTGGCCGCGCTGCAACGCGCCATGGACGCGGTATTGGCGCACCACGATGCGTTCCGGCTGCGCTATCGGCAGGATAGACAGGCAGGGTGGGCACAGGAGTACGACAAAGACGCCGTGGCGCCGCGCTTGGCCTTGGCGCCATCCGGGGATGACGCCGCCGCCCCATTCGCGGACGTGGCGGACGCCTTGCAACGCAGCCTCGACGTGGAATCGGGCCCCGTGACTGCCGCGGCCTGGATCGAGCCGGACGTGGGCAGCCCTGACGCGGGCCGCCCTGACGCGGGCCGCCCAGACGTGGGCCGCCCAGGAAGGCTGTTGTGGGTGGCGCACCATCTGGTCGTGGACGCGGTTTCTTGGCGCGTCCTGCTGGAAGATCTGGAAGTCGCTTATGACCAGGCGCGCCGTGGCGCGACGCTGACCTTGCCATCGGCCACGACGTCTTTTGGCGATTGGACGCAGGCGCTTGCCCGCTATGGCGCCTTGCCCGCCACGCAGGCGCAATTACCCGAATGGCTGGCTATCTGCGGCGAGCAGGACACGCCGCTGCCCGTGGCGCGACCCCATGGCGCCAACCGCGTGTCGGACCAGCGCAGCGTGTCGGCGCAGTTGGACCCGGCGGCATCCGCGCGCTTGTTGTCCGGCGGAGCGCGGGCATATCGGGCACAGGCCTCCGAGCTGTTGCTGACGGCCGTGGCGCGCGTCCTGTGCGCCTGGACAGGCCAGGAAAGCGTGTTGCTGGAGCTTGAAGGCCACGGCCGCGAAGAGGACACTACGGGCGTTGATGCAGGCCGGGTCGTCGGCTGGTTTACATCCCTGTTCCCGTTGCGGCTGCGGCCGGGCGCGGCGGATATTGGCAGCGCCTTGGCGGCGGTCAAAGAGCAGTTGCGGGCGGTGCCCGACAAGGGCTTGGGCTATGGCGTGCTGCGCACCATGACGGATTCCGGCCGCGTGCTGGCCAACCATCCGTATCCCCGCATCACCTTCAATTACCTGGGCCGGACCGACGCCGTCGCGCGTACCTGGACTTGGGACAACGAGCCCGCTGGCGTTGAACGCGATCCCGATAGCGAGCGCCGCAGCGTGCTGGACATCGGCGTTGCTTTACGCGATGGCGCCTTGCGTTTTACGTGGTCGTACAGCGCCGCCATGCAGGATGAAAGCGAGGTCCGCGCGTTGGCCGACGCTTGCGTGGCCGAGCTTGCCCGCCTGGCGGACGTGGTCGACGCACCGGGAGCCGGCGGCGTGACGCCATCCGATTTTCCGCTGGCGGCCTTGTCCCAGACGCAGTTGAACCGCCTGGCGCCGAACCCGCGCGATGTGGCCGACATCTATCCCCCAACGCCCATGCAACAGGGGCTGTTGCTGCACACGCTGATGAACCCCGGCTCCGGCATGTACTTGATGCAGGACCGCTACCGCTTTGACCGGCACCTGGATCTGGACGCGGCGCACCGTGCGTGGGGCCTGATGGCGCAACGGCATGAAGCGCTGCGCGCGGGCTTCGCCTGGCAGGCGGGCGAGACCCCCTTGCAAGTCATCCGCCGCGAGGTCGAAACTCCCGTCCAGGTGTTTGACTGGCGCGAGCTGCCCGTGGAGGCGGCGCTGGCCCAGCTGGACCGCCTGTTGCAAGACGAGCTGGTGGCGGGCTTTGATATGGGCGCCGCGCCCCTGTGGCGCGTCCGGCTGGCGCGACTGGCCGACGGCGACCGGATGGTGCTGAGCTATCACCACATCCTGATGGATGCCTGGTGCCGGTCCTTGTTGCTGGCGGATTTCTTTGCCGCGTACGACGCCTATGCACAGGGGCAGGCGCCGCAGTTGGCGCTGCCGGTGCCGTACCGCGACTTCATCGCGTGGCTGGGGCGGCAAGACATGGCGGCCGCGCAGGCGTACTGGCGCGACACGCTGCGTGGTTTCGGCACGGTCACGCCCTTGCCGCTGGCTGGCCGTGGCGCGCCCACGCCGGGCCAGTCACGGACCGTCGACGCCGTCGTGTCACTGACCCCGGCCGAGACCACGGCGCTTCAGCGCGCGGCGCAGCAGCAGCAGTTGACGGTGAACACCTATGCGCAGGGCGCGTGGGCGTTGTGGCTCGCCCGCGTAGCCGGACTGCACGATGTGCTCTACGGCGTGACGGTCGCCGGCCGGCCCACTGACCTGAATGGCGTACAGGACACCATCGGCCTGTTCATCAATACCTTGCCGTTACGCGTCGACGTGCCGGGGCCGGACAGCCCGATCAGCGTGGCGCAGTGGCTGCGCACGGTGCAGGCCGGCAATGCCGCGCTGCGCGAACACGAACACCTGTCCTTGGCTGAGATCCAGGCGCTGGCTGACGTGCCGCGTGGCACCACGCTGTTCGACACCTTGTTCGTCTTTGAAAACGCGCCGGTTGACGGCGCATTGCTGGCGCGTGCGCAAGCGATCGGCGCGCATGCCGACGGCGCCCGCACGCATACCAACTATCCGCTTACGGTCGTGGTCAAACCGGGCGAACAGCTGGTGCTGCAACTGACGTATGACGCCGACCTGTTCGACGAGGCGTCGATCCTGCGAGTGCTGGACGGCTTGCGCCACGTGCTGGGGCAATTTGCCGGCCGACCGGCCGCGCCGTTGGCGCAAATCGGCCTGCTGCCCGACGACGAGCATGCACGCGTGCTGGGGCTGGGGCGGGGCGCAACGCCCGGCTATCCGCTGGACGCCGGGTACGCCAGGCTGTTCGAGGCGCAGGCGCGCCAGCACGCCCAACGCCTCGCGGCGCGCGACGCGAACGGAGACATCCGCTACGACGCACTGAATCGGCTGGCCAACCGCCACGCGCATGCGTTCCGAGCGGGCGGGGTGGGCCGCGACGACGTCGTGGTGGTGCTGGCCGAGCGTGGCATCGGCATGCTGGCGGCCGTGCTGGGTGCATTCAAGGCGAACGCGGCCTACCTGGCGCTGGACCCCGCCTTGCCCTCGCAACGCCTGGCGCAGATCCTGGACCTGTGCCGCGCACGCGCGGTCGTTACGGATCGCGGCGCGGCGGCGGCGCACGCCGACGTGATCGCAGCGCTGCCCGCCGCGGTGGCCCGGCACGACATCGACGTCCCGGCATCGAGCCACGACGCCGATCTCCGCGAACCCGCGCATCGCGACCAGGCGGCCTACGTGATCTTCACGTCCGGTTCCACGGGCACGCCCAAGGGCGTGGTCGTCACCAGCCAGGGCATGTTGAACAACCAGCTCAGCAAGATTCCCGCGCTGGGCCTTACCGAGCATGACGTTATCGGCCAGACGGCCGCGCAGAGCTTCGACATTTCGGTGTGGCAGCTGCTGGCAGGGTTGTTGTGCGGCGCGTGCGTCGAGATCGTGGCGGATAGCGTGGCGCGCGACCCGCAAGCCCTGATCCGCCGCGTGAACGATAGCGGCATCACCGTGCTGGAATGCGTGCCGACCCTGATCCAGGGCATGTTGATGGCCGACGCGGTGTCGATGCCCGGCCTGCGCTGGATGCTGCCCACGGGCGAAGCCAGTTCGGTGGCGCTGGCGCGCGCGTGGCTGGATCGCTATCCGGGCGTGCCGCTGGTCAATGCCTATGGCCCCGCCGAATGCGCGGACGACGTGGCGCTGTATCGCGTGGACGACGCCAAGAACGAGTCGGGCCCGGTACTGGCGATCGGCACGGCGGCCGACCACACGCAACTGTACGTGCTGGACGCGAACCTGGACCTGCTTCCCGCTGGCGCCATCGGTGAACTCTGCGTGGCGGGCGTGGGCGTCGGGCGCGGGTATCTGCATCAGCCGGGTCTGGCCGCCGAACGCTACATTGCCGATCCGTATGCGGCACGGCCCGGCGCGCGGCTCTACCGCACGGGCGATCTGGCGCGCTACCGGGCCGATGGCGTGCTGGAGTATGTGGGGCGCAGCGACCATCAGGTCAAGGTGCATGGCTTTCGCATTGAACTGGGTGAGATCGACGCCTTCCTGGCGCGCTTGTCCAGCGTGCGCCAGGCGGTTACGGTGGCGCGCGATGACGGGCAGGGCCATCGCCTGGTCGGCTATGTGACGCCGCGCAACCTGGCGCTGGCCGGGCCGCGCGACGACGCGCAGCGCGCCTGGTTGGAATCCGTGCAGGCCGAGCTGGCATCCGCCTTGCCGGCCTATATGGTTCCGGCCGTGTGGGTGGTGCTGCCGTCGATTCCGCTGACGCCCAACGGCAAGGTGGACCGCCGCGCGCTGCCGGCGCCCGACACTCAGGCCGCGCTACGTCACTACACCGCGCCTGAGGGTGACCTGGAACTGCAACTGGCCGATATCTGGGCCGCGGTGCTGGGCGTGCCGCGCGTGGGCCGCGACGACAGCTTCTTTGAGCTGGGCGGCCATTCCTTGCTGGTGATGCGCGTGGTTGCACGTATCCGGACCGATCTGGACATCGAGACGCCGCTGGCCGCGCTGTTCGAAGCGCAGACGCTGGCGCGCTTTGCCGAGCGCGTGGCCGAGGCGGCGCAGGCGGGTATTGGGCAGGCCGACGCAATGCGCGGCATCGACGCGTTCATCGATACCCTGGAGATGCTGTGATGGACGATACCCTGGCCCGGCAAATTGCCCGAAAATTCGCATCGCTTGCGCCTGCGCAGCGTCGCGCCGTGTACGACAAGATGCGCGAACAGGGCATGGACCCATCGCACCTGCCCATTCTTTCGCGCGAGGGGCCGCCGATGCTGTCGCACGCGCAGGAGCGGCTGTGGTTCCTGTGGCGCCTGGATCCCGGCGATGCCGCCTACCACCTGCCGGGCGTGTTGCGCCTGATGGGCGCGCTGGACGTCGAAAGCGTGCGCGTGGCCTTTGAGCGCGTGCTGGTCCAGCATGCGGCGCTGCGCACGCGATTCGACATGGACGCCGACGGCATGGCGCATCCGGTGGTGCTGGCGCCGTGGCGCATGGAGCTTGCTCAGGCAGACTTGCGCGCCGCACCGAACACGGATCAAGAGGAACGGGCGCGAGAGATTGCGCGTGCATGGATCGCCGAACCGTTCAACCTGCTGACCGGCCCTTTGCTGCGGGTGGGGCTGGTGCGGCTCGGTGACGAAGAACACCTGCTGGTCACCGTCATGCACCATATCGTGTCGGACGGATGGTCCATCGGGTTGCTGACCGACGCGTTCTGCAAGCACTATGCGGCGTTGCGGACGGGCACGGAACTCGCATCGCCGCCGCCCGCCATCGCCTATACCGATTACGCGGCCTGGCAGCGAAACCTGTTGGCGGCCGGCGAGGAAGATCGGCAACTGGCGTATTGGCGTCAGGCTTTGGCCGGGGATCACCCCGTTTTGCAGCTGAACGCCGATTTTCCGAAGCGTGGCGCAAGCGGGCAGGCGGCCGATGCCTGCATCAGCAACCTGCCGCAGTCCCTTGCGGACGAACTGCGGCGCTATGCGCACGCCCGGGGTTGCACCTTGTTCGTCGTCTTGCTGGCCGCATTCCAGGCCTTGCTGGCGCGCCATACCGGCCAGTCCGACATCCGCGTCGGCGTGCCGGTGGCGGGGCGCACGCGCCCCGAGGTGCAAGACGTGGTGGGACTGTTCGTCAATACGCAGGTGCTGCGCGCCAGGCTCGCCCCGGACTTGAGCTGGTCGGCGCTGCTTGCCCAAACGCGCGTAGCGGTGGCGCAGGCGCATGCCCATCAAGACCTGCCGTTCGAGAAACTGGTTGACGCCCTGCAACCCGAGCGCAGCCTGGACCATACCCCGCTGTTCCAGGTGCTGTTCAACCATCAACAGTTGCCGGGCGTAGACGGCTGGCAATTGGCCGGACTGCGTGCCACGCCGGAATCGTTTGCGCCGCCGACCTTGCCCTTTGCGTTGCAATGCGACACCGCTGAGTACGATGACGGCCGCTTGCGCGTGGCGTTGCGATATCCGCGCGACGCATTTATGCCCGGCACGCTGATGCGCATGGCCGGTCACTATCAAGCGCTGCTGCGCGCGATGGTGCGCGATGA
Source organism: Achromobacter spanius (assembly GCF_003994415.1). NCBI lineage: Bacteria > Pseudomonadati > Pseudomonadota > Betaproteobacteria > Burkholderiales > Alcaligenaceae > Achromobacter > Achromobacter spanius. The sequence goes on from NZ_CP034689.1 coordinate 3,247,175, forward strand.
TTCCGCACGCGTGTGGGAGGCCGAGCTGTTGTCGCAGGTGGAATGCAAGACCTTGAGCGAATGGGAGACGGGCGCGCCATTGGCAGATGAGGTAGCGTCGTCGTTCGGCGCGCTGCCGGTGCATCGCCAGTTTGAACGACAGGCGGGCCTTTGGCCGGACCGTGTGGCGGTGACGTGCCTTGATGCGTCGCTGACGTATGGCGAACTGAACCGCCGCGCGAATCAATTGGCGCATCGCTTGCAGCGCATGGGGGTACGTGCCGAGCAGTGCGTGGGGATTGCTGCCGAACGATCGCTGGAACTCGTTGTAGGTTTGCTGGCGGTGTTGAAGGCAGGTGCGGCCTACGTGCCGCTGGACCCAGACTATCCGGATGACCGGCTGGCGTACATGCTGCAAGACAGCGGCGTGTCGCTGCTGCTGACGCAGTCCGGTTTGGCGGCACGGATGGGCGGGTTGTCGTCATCGACAACCTTGTTGGCTTTGGACCAGATCGACGTTTCGTCCGAGCCGGTCACACCGCCCAACGTTTCCCATCACTCCGAGAACCTTGCCTACGTCATCTACACCTCGGGCTCCACTGGCAAGCCCAAGGGCGCGGCCAACCGGCACGTTGCGCTGACCAACCGCTTGGCGTGGATGCAGCAGGCCTATGGTTTGACGGCAGACGATGTGGTGCTGCAAAAGACCCCGTTCAGCTTTGATGTATCGGTGTGGGAATTCTTCTGGCCTTTGATGACCGGCGCGCGGCTGGCGTTGGCAGGCCCGGGTGATCATCGCGATCCGGCGCGCCTTTCCGCGCTGATACGCGAACAAGGCGTGACTACGCTGCATTTTGTGCCCTCGATGCTGCACGCCTTCATCAGCCATGCCGAACAGGTGGGCGCGGATGGGTGCGCAACGCTGCGCCGTATCGTGTGCAGCGGCGAAGCGCTGGGCGCGGACTTGCAGGCGCGCTGCCTGGCGTTGTTGCCGCAGGCCGGGATGTACAACCTGTACGGCCCGACGGAAGCAGCAATCGACGTGACGCACTGGACCTGCATCGACGATGGCAGCGGTGTGGTGCCCATCGGCTATCCGATAGCGGGCATTCATACGCGAGTGCTGGACGCGCAGCTGAACCCTGTGCCCATCGGCGTACCGGGTGAGCTGTATCTGGGCGGGGTGGGTTTGGCGCGCGGGTATCTGAACCGCCCGGGCCTGACCGCCGACCGCTTTATCGCCGACCCGGACGGGCAGGGCGGCAGGCTGTATCGCACGGGTGATCTGGTGCGCTGGATGCAGGAGGGGCAGCTGGAGTATCTGGGCCGCCTGGATCATCAGGTGAAGATCCGTGGCTTGCGGATTGAACTGGGTGAGATCGAGGCCGCTCTCTTGTCACAGCCGGATGTGGAACAAGCGGCGGTGCTGGCGCAAGACGGCCCATCGGGCGCGCGGCTGGTGGCGTATGTCGCACCCGCCACCGTGGATACCACGGCACTGCGAACCGCATTGTCGGCAGCGTTGCCCGACTACATGGTGCCCGCCGCCTTCGTCGCATTGGATGCTTTGCCGGTCAACGCCAACGGCAAGCTGGATCGCAAGGCCTTGCCCAAGGCAGAGTTCGCCGCCAGCCAAGGCTACGAAGCGCCCGAAGGCGCGGTCGAAACTGCTCTTGCCGCCATCTGGTCGCTAGTGCTGGGCGCGCCGCAGGTAGGCCGTCACGACAACTTCTTTGAACTAGGCGGCGACTCCATACTCAGCCTGCAAATCGTGGCGCGCTTGCGCCAGGCAGGGTGGCAGATCACGCCGCGCCAGGTGTTCGAGCGGCAGACCGTGGCCGATCTGGCCAGCGTGGCGGTGGCCGCGCAGGCACAAGACCTTACCGACGAGGCCGTCGGGGACGTGCCGCTCTTGCCCATTCAGGCGGCGTTCCTGGCGTTGCCGCTGGCGTCCCACAACCATTGGAACCAGGCCGTGCTGCTGCATGGCGACGCGCCTGTCGATGCGCAAGCGTTGTCCGCCGCCTTGCAGGCGGTGGTCGCGCAACACGATGCGTTGCGTCTGCGCTTCACGCGCGAAGGCGGCGCGTGGCGCCAGCGCTATGAGGCCAGCCCCGACATGGCGGGCCTGCTGTGGCAACGCAGCGATGTGACCGACATCGAGGCGCAGTGCGATGCCGCGCAGCGCAGCCTGGATATCGAGCACGGCCCCTTGCTGCGCGCCGTGCTGATGCAGGTGGCCGATGGTACGTCGCGCGTGCTGCTGGTCATCCACCATCTGGCCGTGGACGGCGTATCTTGGCGCGTGTTGCTGGCAGATTTGCAACTGGCCTACACGCAAGCGCTGGCGGGCGGCGCGATCACCTTGCCCGCGCGTTCAGCGAGTTACGGCGCATGGGCGCGTCGCATCGAAGCCGCACGCACGTCGTATGAGCCTGAACTGGATTACTGGCGCGCATTGCCGCCCGGCGACGCCTTGCCGTGCGACGACGCGCAGGGGCCGAACCGCGTCGGTGACCAGCAACGCGTGGCGCTGGCGCTGGACCGCGCCACGACCCAAGCGCTGCTTAAGGACGCGCCTGCCGCGTACCGCACGCAGGTCAACGACTTGCTGCTGGCCGCGTTGGCACAGGCGCTGGGCGAGTGGGGCGGGTTGAAGCAGGTGCGTATCGATCTTGAAGGCCATGGCCGCGAAGACGCATCGGGCGAACTGGACCTGTCACGCACGGTGGGCTGGTTCACCAGCGTGTATCCGGTGGTGCTGGACACGCAAGGCGACACTGCCGAACGGCTGATGCGTGTGAAAGAAACCTTGCGTGCCGTGCCGTCGCAAGGCTTGGGTTATGGCGTGTTGACCGATGCCTTGCCTGGCCAGCCGCAAGCGCCCGTCCTGTTCAACTACCTGGGCCAATTCGACACGGTGACCGCGGGCGAGGCCGACTGGCGCATCGCCGCCGAAGCGTCCGGGGCAGGCCAGGACGAAGCCGCCGAGTTGATCCACGAATTGACCTTTAACGGCCACGTACACGACGGCCAGCTAAGCATTTCGTTGGGCTACAGCAGCAAGCGTCACGATCCCACCCGCGTGCAAGCGCTTGCCAAACAGTACGAAGCGGCCTTGCGCGCGCTGGTGGCGCATTGCGTCAGCGGTGTCCACGGCGTGACGCCATCGGACTTCCCGTTGGCGGGCCTGACTTGGGAGGGGCTGCGCGCGCTGGACATTCCCGCGCCGGCACACCAATGGCAAGACCTTTACCCGGTGACGCCGATGCAGGCGGGCATGCTGTTCCACAGCGTGTGGGATGCGGCATCGGGCGAAGACGAAGTCCCGGCCTACGTGAACCAGTTGCGCGTGGACATCGACGGGCTGGACGTGGAACGCTTCCGGTCCGCATGGGCGTCGGCGCTGGCGCGTCACGACGTGTTGCGCACCGGTTTCTTGCAACGCGCGGGCGCACCGCTACAGTGGGTGGCGCGCGACGTGGCGCTGCCGTATAGGGTGATTGATGCGCGCAACCATCACGATGCATCGCATCCTGTCGCAACGGTTTTGGATGCTCAGGCGCGCGCCGATCTGATGCAGGGCTTCGACCTGGCATCGCCGCCGCTATTGCGCGTGACGCTGATGCGCACGGCCGAGCAGCGCTATCACTTGATCTGGACGTTCCATCATCTGCTGCTTGACGGTTGGAGCGTGTCGCAGTTGCTGGGCGAAGTGCTGCGGACGCACGAAGGGCTGCCCGTGGCGGCGGGAGTGGGCCGCTATCGCGACTATCTGACGTGGCTGGCTACCAGAAGCGAAATTGATACGCAGGCGTATTGGCGTGGCTGCTTGCAAGCCTTGAGTGAACCCAGCCTGCTGGCGCCGGCATTGCGGCTTCGAGGCGCATGCACGGCAGCCACCGGCTACGCCGACCTGCATGCCCGGATGGACCCTGCCGCGTCGTCGGCATTGGCCGAGCGCGCCCGGCATCATCGCGTCACGGTCAACACCTTGGTGCAAGCCGCCTGGGCGCTGGTCCTGGCGCAGGTGACGGGGCAATCCACGGCTGTGTTTGGCGTCACGACGTCTGGCCGGCCCGACACCTTGGCCGGTGCGCAGCACATGCTTGGGCTGTTCATCAACACCTTGCCGTTGGCGGTGACGATTGCGTCCGATGCCACGCTGGGCGACTGGCTGCGTGGCATACAGGACCAAAACCTGACGTCGCGTGAACACGAGCACGCGCCGCTGTTCGACGTGCAGCGTTGGGCAGGCCACGGCGGCAGCGCCTTGTTCGACACGCTGTTGGTCTTTGAAAACTATCCGGTTGATGCGGCGCTGAAAACGCAGGCATCGGCGGGGGTGCGGTTTGCCACCTTGCAGAACCATGAACAGACGCATTACGCCCTGACGCTGGTCGTGACGCAGCAGCCTGGCCTGTCGTTGCAACTGAGCTATGACCGATCACGCCTATCAGAAGCGGTGGCGCAGGCGTTGGCGCAGCGCCTGCATTACATACTGGCGCGTCTGGCGGCGCACGAGGGCCGCGTGGGCGCGCTGCCATTGACGCCGCCCAACGAGTTGGCCTTGTTGAGTCCGAACGAAAGAGGCTTGCCGCTGTCGGCGGAGGTAGCGTCGTCGTTCGGCGCGCTACCGGTGCATCGCCAGTTTGAGAGGCAGGCGGGCCTTTGGCCGGACCGTGTGGCGGTGACGTGCCTTGATGCGTCGCTGACGTATGGCGAACTGGACCGCCGCTCGAACCAATTGGCGCATCGCTTGCAGCGTATGGGCGTACTTGCCGAGCAGCGCGTGGGGATTGCTGCCGAACGATCGCTGGAACTGGTTGTAGGTTTGCTGGCGGTGTTGAAGGCAGGTGCGGCCTACGTGCCGCTGGACCCAGACTATCCGGATGATCGGCTGGCGCACATGCTGAAAGACAGCGGTGTGTCGCTGCTGCTGACGCAGTCCGGTTTGGCGGCACGGATGGACGGGTTGTCGTCATCGACAACCTTGTTGGCCTTGGATCAGATCGACGTTTCGTCCGAACCGGTCACGCCGCCCGACGTTCCCCATCACCCCGAGAACCTTGCCTACGTTATCTACACCTCGGGCTCCACTGGCAAGCCCAAGGGCGCGGCCAACCGGCACGTTGCGCTGACCAACCGCTTGGCGTGGATGCAGCAGGCCTATGGTTTGACGGCAGACGATGTGGTGCTGCAAAAGACCCCGTTCAGCTTTGATGTATCGGTGTGGGAATTCTTCTGGCCCTTGATGACCGGCGCGCGGCTGGCGTTGGCAGGCCCGGGAGACCATCGCGATCCGGCGCGCCTTTCTGCGCTGATACGCGAACAAGGCGTCACTACGCTGCATTTTGTGCCTTCGATGCTGCACGCCTTCATCAGCCATGCCGAACAGGTGGGCGCGGATGCATGCGCGACGTTGCGCCGTATCGTGTGCAGCGGCGAAGCGCTGGGCGCGGACTTGCAGGCGCGCTGCCTGGCGTTGTTGCCGCAGGCCGGGATGTACAACCTGTACGGCCCGACGGAAGCTGCAATCGACGTGACGCACTGGACTTGCGTCGACGATGGCAGCGGCGTTGTGCCCATCGGCTATCCGATAGCGGGCATTCATGCACGGGTACTGGACGCGCAGTTGAACCCTGTGCCCATCGGCGTACCGGGTGAGCTGTATCTGGGCGGGGTGGGCTTGGCGCGTGGGTATCTGAACCGCCCCGGCCTGACCGCCGACCGCTTCGTCGCCGACCCGGACGGGCAGGGCGGCAGGCTGTATCGCACGGGCGACTTGGTGCGCTGGATGCAGGAGGGGCAACTGGAGTATCTGGGCCGCCTGGATCATCAGGTGAAGATCCGTGGCTTGCGGATTGAATTGGGTGAGATTGAAGCCTGCTTGTTGTCGCAACCGAACGTCGAACAAGCGGCGGTGCTGGCGCAAGACGGCCCATCGGGCGCGCGGCTGGTCGCGTATGTGGCACCCGCCACAGGGGATACCACCGCACTGCGAAGCGCATTGTCGGCAGCATTGCCCGACTACATGGTGCCCGCCGCCTTCATCACGTTGGACACCTTGCCGGTCAACGCCAACGGCAAGCTGGATCGCAAGGCCTTGCCCAAGGCAGAGTTCGCCGCCAGCCAGGCTTACGTTGCGCCCGAAGGCCAGGCAGAAGTGCGATTGGCCGAGGTCTGGGCGCAGGTGCTGCAGACCCCTCGCGTCGGCCGGCATGACAATTTCTTTGAGTTGGGCGGCGATTCCATCGCGGTGATGAAAGTGGTGGCCGCCGTCAAGCAGGTCCACGGTATCGATGTGCCCTTACGCACGTTGTTCGATGCGCCCACCGTCGCGCAGTTGGCGGCATTGCCGCTGCTGCACGCAATGCGGGGCGCAATGGGCGAGGGCGCCCAGGAGCGGCAGGCTGAGTTTGCCGCCATCGATTCCCTCTTGAATGAACTGGAGATGTAAGCACCATGGCAATCGATCCCCGCACGCTGGCCGAACGCATCGCGAAGCTTGATGCGCAGCAGCGCCAGACCTTGCTGGCCAAGCTGGTTGCCCAAGGCATCGACCCCGGCAGTCTGCCCATCGTGCCGTTCCCGGATGTGGTGACGTATCCGCTGTCGTACGCCCAGCAAGGTTTGTGGCTGACGTGGCGGATGGAGGCCGAGTCGTCGGCCTACAACATGGCGGGCGCGATGGCCTTGCGGGGCGCCTTGCAGCCCGAGGCGCTTCGCCGGGCGGCGCAGGCCCTTGCCGAGCGGCATGCCGTGCTGCGCAGCGTATTCGAGGTCGACGCAACTGACACGCCGATGCAGCGGGTATTGCCGGATGCGTTTGCGGCATGGCGGCACGAGAGCGTGGAACATCTGGATGGCGACGCGCGCGTTGCGGCGGCCCGCGTCCTGTGCCAAGACGACGCGACGCGGCCCTTTGACCTGGCGCGCGCGCCCGCGTGGCGGGTGACGTTGATCACGTTGTCGGCCGATACCCATTGGCTGTCGTTGACGATGCACCATATTCTGGCGGACGGCTGGTCGCAGGCAATCTTGCTGCGCGAGCTGGCCGCGCTCTATACGGAGCAAACCCGGGGTCAACCGTCCGAACTGTCACCGCTGCCCATCCAGTTTGGCGACTACGCCCTGTGGCAGCGTGAATGGTATGCGGCCGGCCAGTTGCCTAAACAGTTGCAGTATTGGCGCGAACGCTTGGGCCAGGATCCGGAGCCACTGCGGCTGCCGTTGGATCGGCCCCGGCCGGCGCGGCGCGATGCCGCGGCAGGCACCTACACCGTGACCTTGCCGGCAGAGCTGGCGGCATCCGCGCGGGCCTTGGCACAGCGCGGTGGCGCGTCCGTGTTCATGGTTCTGTTGGCGGCCTTCAAGCTGACGCTGGCGCGCTACTGCGGGCAGGACGACATTGTGGTGGGCGCACCGCTGGCCAACCGGGTTCGGCGTGAAACGCACGGGCTGATCGGCTACCTGACGAACATGAGCGTGTTGCGTACGCACGTGGACGCCAGCCAGGGCCTGGCTGCGCTGGTTGGCGCGGTGCGCGCGACCTTGCTGGATGCGCAGGCCAACCAGGATTGCCCGTTTGACCTGCTGGTGTCCGAACTCGTGTCCAAGCGCACCCCCGGTTTGAACCCGCTGTTCCAGGTCAAATGCACTGAACAATCGGATTCGGCCGACGCCGTGCCCGGCCGCTTCGCGGACCTGGAGATACAGGGCGTGGACGCTGCGGCACGCCATGCGCACTTTGACCTGAGCCTGGACTTCACGATCCGGCGCGACGAGATCCGCTGCCAGTTCGACTATGCCGAAGACGTGTTCAGTGCCGACACCATTGAGCGGATGGCGCGGGCCTACGCGGCGTTGCTACGGCAAGGCGCGGCGCAGCCGGACTTGCCGATGGCGCGGTTTGACCTTCCGGACGACGCCAGCCGCATTGACGGCGAGGCCGTGCAGTGGGAAGACAGCGATCTGCTTGCGCTGTAGTCGCGCGCGGCGGCGCGGCAGCCGGACGGCATCGCCTTGCAAGAGGACGCGCGGGCATTACGCCACGCGGACCTGGAACAGGCCGTGCAGCGCCTGGCTGCGCAATTGCAGGCACGAGGCGTGGCGGCGGATGTGCGCGTGGCGGTCCACGCGCCGCGCAGCATCAGTTTCGTGATTGCCATGCTGGCCGTGTTGCGCGCGGGCGGTGCGTATGTGCCGCTGGACCCAGCCTTGCCCGAGGAACGCCTGAAGCATCTGCTGCAAGACTGCGGGGCGGCCTTGATCCTGAGCGATGCGGACACGGCGTGGGCGCCCGAGATCCCGCGCCTGCCAATCAGCGCGGCGCTTGTGCCGGATCAGCCCGTGCCGGCACTGGCCTTGACGCCCGTGCATCCGGATCAGGCGGCTTACGTGATCTATACGTCGGGTTCGACCGGTGTGCCCAAGGGGGTGGTGGTCAGTCGGGGCGCCCTGACTCATTACGTGCTGGGCATGTTGCACCGCTTGGCGTTGCCCGGTGCGGCCCGCAGCATGGCCATGGTGTCGACGGTGTCCGCGGATTTGGGGCATACGACGCTATACGGTGCGTTGTGCACCGGGTGCACGCTGCACCTTGTCACGCAGGATTGCGTGTTCGACCCTGACGGCCTGGCCGCCTACATGGCGCGCCATCAGGTGGATGTGCTGAAAATCGTGCCTAGCCACTTGCAAGCCTTGTTGCAGGCGGCGCGCCCCGCCGACGTGCTGCCTCGCCACACGCTCGTGTTGGGGGGAGAGGCCAGTTCGCGGGCGTTGCTAGACCGCGTTGCGGCATTGGCGCCGCAATGCCGGGTGGTGAACCACTACGGTCCCACGGAAACCACGGTCGGCGCGTTGACGCAGGCGGCGGCGCAGGCGCAATTCGGCCCGCTGCAAGCCTTGCCGGTCGGCGCGCCGCTACCCAATATGCAGGCCTACGTGCTGGACGCGTGGCTGAACCCGGTGCCGCGCGGCGCCGAAGGTGAGCTCTATCTGGCGGGCGACGGCGTTGCCCGAGGCTATCTGGGACGCCCCGGCCTGACGGCGGACCGCTACGTGGCCAGCCCCTATGCGCCGGGTCAGCGCATGTATCGAACGGGCGACCGGGTACGGCAGGGCCACGACGGCAGCCTGGTATTCCTGGGGCGCATGGATGACCAGGTAAAGATCCGCGGCTATCGCGTCGAACCCGGCGAGGTCGCGGTGGTGTTGCGCGGCCTGCCCGGCGTGGCCGATTGCGCCGTGGTGGCGCGCGGCGAGGCGGATGCGGAGGCCACCCGCCTGCAATTGCACGCCTACGTCGTTGCAAGGCATGGCGCGGCCATCGACGGCGCCGCGCTGCGCGACGGGCTTGCCGCATGCTTGCCCGACTACATGGTTCCCGCGACGTTCACCGAACTGGACGCGCTGCCGCTCAACCCCAACGGCAAGGTCGACCGCCGCGCGTTGCCGGCCCCGCAGGCGCTGGAAGCGGCCCGCGATACGGCGGCGGACGCGCCCGTTGGTCCCGTTGAAACCGCACTGGCGGCGATCTGGTCCGAGGTGCTGGGCGTGGCCGAAATCGGGCGCACGGACAATTTCTTTGAGCTGGGCGGCGACTCCATCCTGAGCCTGAAAGTGATGGCGCGGGCTCGGCGGCAGAAGCTGGCCATCAAGCCGCGCCAGCTCTTTGACCATCAGACGCTACAGGCGTTGGCGGCGGCGATCAGCCCGCCCGTGGATGCGTCGGATGCGCCGGATGTGTCGACGGCTACGGGGACGGCAGTCCCGTCCGAGGGGTTGCCGGCCACGGTTGCCGCGCCCAGGGATGCGCTGGCGGATGAACCCGTCGCGGGGGCCGCCGCCGGCACCGCTGGCGTGCTGTCGCATGCGCAACAGCGCCAGTGGTTCCTGTGGCGCATGGAGCCGGACAGCACGGCATACCATGTGACCGGTGCGCTGCATTTGCGTGGCACGCTGGACCACGATGCGCTGAACGCGGCGTTCCACGAACTGGTGCGGCGTCATGCCAGCCTGCGCACGCGCTTTGTGGCGACCGACGACGGGCAGGCGCGGGCAATGGTGGCTGACCCAGCGCCCGTTCAGTGGCTGACGCATGACGCGCACACGCCGGTGGACGCGCTGGCGTGCGCGCAGGCGTGGATATGCACGCCGTTCGACCTGGAAACCGGCCCCTTGCTGCGGCTGGGCTTGATCCGGCAAGCCGACGACGATCATGTGCTGGTAGTGGTGATGCACCACATTGTGTCCGACGGCTGGTCAATGCAGATCATCGTGGACGAGTTCACAGAGCTGTATCGCGCTTATGTCGACAAGCGGACGGCGGCCTTGGCGGAGCTGCCCATCACGTACGCGGATTACGCGGCGTGGCAGCGGCGCTGGCTGGCCGACGGTGAAGGGGCGCGGCAGCGCGCGCATTGGGTACAGCGGCTGGGCGGCGCGCAACCCGTGCTTGAGCTGCCCGCCGATGGCGTGCGCCGACCGGGAGCGCGGTATCAGGCGGCGCGCCATACCTTCTATCTGACGGAGCAGGCGGCGCGCGAGCTGCGCGCCAGCGCCCAGGCCCGGCAGGCCACGCTGTTTGCGGCGCTGCTGGCGGGGTTCCAAGCGGTATTGCATCGCTACAGCGGCGAGACCGACATCCGCGTTGGCACACCGATCGCGAACCGCCATCGTGGCAACACGGACCGGGTGGTGGGGTTCTTCGTCAACACGCAAGTGCTGCGCGGGGATTGCTCGCCGGGCGTCACACTTGACGGTCTGCTATTGCAGGCGCGGGATGCGGCGCGCGAGGCCCAGGCGCATCAAGATCTGCCTTTCGAACAACTGGTTGACGCCTTGCAACCCGAGCGCGACGGCCATTCCCCGTTGTTCCAGGTGCTGTTCAACCACCAGCGCCCGGACTATCGCGGCTTGCAGGCGCTGCCGGGCTTGCGCGCCTCGGATTACGCCTTGGGCGAACAGGCCGCGCAGTTCGAACTCAGTTGCAATACGGCCGAGTTGGCCGACGGCCGCATACAGGTGACGTTGCTGTACGCGCAAGAACTGTTCGATGCGCGCACCATGTCCCAATTGGCCGGGCATTACGCCGCGGCGCTACAGGCGCTGGTGAGCGAGCCCTCGCAGCGGGTGGACCGCGTTGCCTTGTTGTCGCCGCGCGAGTGCGCCAGCCTGCGCGCCTGGAGCGGCGCGCCGCTCGCACGCTCGGCGGTCGACGAGGCCTTTGGGCAGGCCACGATCCACGGTTTGATCGAAGCGGCGGCACGCGCGCGCCCGGATGCGCCGGCCCTGACGATGGACGGCCAAACGCTGACCTACGGTGAATTCAACGCGCGCGCCAACCAATTGGCGCATCGGCTGATCGCCACGGGTGTGCGCCCGGAGGCCAAGGTGGGCATTGCGCTGGCGCGATCCGCCGACATGGTGATTGCCATGGTCGCGGTGTTGAAGGCGGGCGGCGCTTACGTGCCGCTGGACCCCGAGTATCCGGAAGACCGGCTGCGCTTCATGGCCGAGGACAGCGGCGTGTCGGTGGTGCTGACCGAATCCGCTCAGCACGACCGCCTGCCGTGGCTGGCGGCGGCGTTGCCCGATGTCGTGGTGCTGAACCTGGACGCGCTGGCGTTGGACAACAGCCCGGCGCACAACCCCGCCAGCCGGACGCACCCGGCGCATCTGGCCTATGTGATCTACACCTCTGGCTCGACGGGCCGGCCCAAGGGTGCGCAACTGTGCCACCACCAGGTGTGCCGGTTGCTGTCGCAGACGTCGGACTGGTTTGCCTTTGATGCGAACGACGTGTGGACGCTGTTCCATTCCTACGCGTTCGACTTCTCGGTCTGGGAGGTGTTTGGCGCGCTATGCACCGGTGGCCGGCTGGTGGTGGTACCCCATGCAATCAGCCGGGACCCCGAGGCATTCCTTGCGCTGCTGCGCCGCGAACGGGTGACCGTGCTGAACCAGACACCTTCGGCGTTCTTGCAATTGATGCAGGTGCCGGCGTTGTATCAGTCGCGCGTCGATACGTCGGGCGTCGATGCGTCGGGCGTCGCTACGTCCTCGCTCGCGTTACGGCAGGTGATTTTCGGCGGCGAGGCCCTGGAGCCGCGCAAGCTGCAACGTTGGTTCGACCACTTCGGCGACCAGTCGCCCGCACTGGTCAACATGTATGGCATTACCGAAACGACGGTGCACGTCACGTATCGCCGTCTGACCAGGGCCGACCTGGCGGCAGGCGGTAGCCCCATCGGCACGCGCATCCCCGACCTGGCGTTGCATGTGCTGGATAGCGAACTCAACCTGGCGCCGGTCGGCGTGCCCGGTGAGCTGCACGTCAGCGGCGCGGGCTTGGCGCGCGGCTACCTGAATCGGCCGGGTCTGACGGCCGAGCGCTTCATCGCCGACCCGCAGGGAAGTGGCCAACGCCTGTATCGCACGGGCGATCTGGTGCGTTGGACGCAGGACGGCCAGCTTGAATACCTGGGCCGGATCGACCAGCAGGTGAAGATACGCGGGTTCCGTATCGAACTGGGCGAGATCGAAGCCAGTTTGGTGTCCCAACCGGGCGTCGAACAAGCGGCGGTGCTGGCGCAGGACGGTCCATCGGGCGCAAGGCTGGTCGCGTATGTCGCACCGGCGGCAGTGGATACCGCCGCGCTGCGGGTCGCATTGTCGGCAGCATTGCCCGACTACATGGTGCCCGCCGCGTTCGTTACATTGGAGGCTTTGCCGGTCAACGCCAACGGCAAGCTGGATCGCAAGGCCTTGCCGAAGGCAGAGTTCGCCGCCAGCCAAGGCTACGCGTCGCCCGAAGGCGCGGTCGAATCTGCCCTTGCCGCCATCTGGTCGCAAGTCTTGGGCGCGGCGCGGGTGGGCCGTCACGACAACTTCTTTGAACTGGGTGGCGACTCGATACTCAGCCTGCAAATCGTGGCGCGCTTGCGCCAGGCAGGGTGGCAGATCACGCCGCGCCAGGTGTTCGAGCGGCAGACCGTGGCCGATCTGGCCAGCGTGGCGGTAGCCGCGCTGGCGCAAGACCATACCGACGAGGCCGTCGGCGACGTGCCGCTGTTGCCCATTCAGGCGGCGTTCCTGGCGTTGCCGCTGGCGTCCCACAACCATTGGAACCAGGCCGTGCTGCTGCATGGCGACGCGCCTGTCGATGCGCAAGCGTTGTCCGCCGCCTTGCAGGCGGTGGTCGCGCAACACGATGCGTTGCGTCTGCGCTTCACGCGCGAAGGCGGCGCGTGGCGCCAGCGCTATGAGGCCAGCCCCGACATGGCGGGCCTGCTGTGGCAACGCAGCGATGTGACCGACATCGAGGCGCAGTGCGATGCCGCGCAGCGCAGCCTGGATATCGAGCACGGCCCCTTGCTGCGCGCCGTGCTGATGCAGGTGGCCGATGGTACGTCGCGCGTGCTGCTGGTCATCCACCATCTGGCCGTGGACGGCGTATCTTGGCGCGTGTTGCTGGCAGATTTGCAACTGGCCTACACGCAAGCGCTGGCGGGCGGCGCGATCACCTTGCCCGCGCGTTCAGCGAGTTACGGCGCATGGGCGCGTCGCATCGAAGCCGCACGCACGTCGTATGAGCCTGAACTGGATTACTGGCGCGCGTTGCCGCCCGGCGACGCCTTGCCGTGCGACGACGCGCAGGGTTCGAACCGCGTCGGCGACCAGCAACGCGTGGCGCTGGCGCTGGACCGCGCCACGACCCAAGCGCTGCTTAAGGACGCGCCTGCCGCGTACCGCACGCAGGTCAACGACTTGCTGCTGGCCGCGTTGGCACAGGCGCTGGGCGAGTGGGGCGGGTTGAAGCAGGTGCGTATCGATCTTGAAGGCCATGGCCGCGAAGACGCATCGGGCGAACTGGACCTGTCACGCACGGTGGGCTGGTTCACCAGCGTGTATCCGGTGGTGCTGGACACGCAAGGCGACACTGCCGAACGGCTGATGCGTGTGAAAGAAACCTTGCGTGCCGTGCCGTCGCAAGGCTTGGGTTATGGCGTGTTGACCGATGCCTTGCCTGGCCAGCCGCAAGCGCCCGTCCTGTTCAACTACCTGGGCCAATTCGACACGGTGACCGCGGGCGACGGCGACTGGCGCATCGCCGCCGAAGCGCCCGGGGCAGGCCAGGACGAAGCCGCCGAGCTGATCCAAGAATTGACCTTTAACGGCCACGTACACGACGGCCAGCTAAGCATTTCGTTGGGATACAGCAGCAAGCGTCACGATTCCACCCGCATGCAAGCGCTTGCCAAACAGTACGAAGCGGCCTTGCGCGTGCTGGTGGCGCATTGCGTCAGCGGTGTCCACGGCGTGACGCCATCGGACTTCCCGTTGGCGGGCCTGACTTGGGAGGGCCTGCGCGCGCTGGACATTCCCGCGCCGGCACACCAATGGCAAGACCTTTACCCGGTGACGCCGATGCAGGCGGGCATGCTGTTCCACAGCGTGTGGGATGCGGCATCGGGCGAAGACGAAGTCCCGGCCTACGTGAACCAGTTGCGCGTGGACATCGACGGGCTGGACGTGGAACGCTTCCGGTCCGCATGGGCGTCGGCGCTGGCGCGTCACGACGTGTTGCGCACCGGTTTCTTGCAACGCGCGGGCGCACCGCTACAGTGGGTGGCGCGCGACGTGGCGCTGCCGTATACGGTGATTGATGCGCGTCCGGCGCAGCCAGCGGCCTTGCGGGCCAGGCTCGACGCTATCGCACAGGACGACTTGAGGCGCGGTTTCGACCTGAGCCTGCCGCCGCTGCTGCGCCTGACACTGGCGCGCATATCGGAAACGGCCTATCACTTGGTATGGACGCATCACCATTTGCTGCTTGACGGTTGGAGCGTGTCGCAGTTGCTGGGTGAAGTGCTAAGTGCGTACGCGGGGCAAGCCGTGCCGCGCGGCGCAGGCCGTTACCGCGACTTTCTGGCGTGGTTGACGACGCGTGACGCCCTGGCGACCCAACGCTATTGGGAGCAGGCGCTACGCGAGCTGGACGCGCCCACACTGCTTGCTGCCGCTTCGGGCGGGGCGGCCCAAGGCACGGGTCATGCCGATGTGCTGGCCTCTTGGGATGCGGCGCGCAGTCAGGACCTGGCGGCCTATGCGCGGCGCGAGCGCGTTACGGTCAACACCGTGGTGCAAGCGGCATGGGCGCTGGTGCTGGCGCAAGCGACGGGGCAGTGCACGGTGGCGTTTGGCGCAACAAGCTCGGGGCGGCCCGACAGCCTGCCGGGCGCGCAGCAAACGCTGGGTCTGTATATCAATACGCTGCCGGTTGTGGTGCCGACGACGGCAGCCGCCACGGTGGGCGATTGGCTGCGGACGCTTCAGGCGCAGAACGTTGCGTCGCGCGAGGTGGAGCACACGCCGCTTGCCGACGTGCAGCGCTGGGCCGGCGCCAACGGGCAGGCGCTGTTCGATACCTTGCTGGTGTTCGAGAACTATCCGGTCGACGCCGCCTTGCAAGCCGGCGCGCCCGCCGGCCTGCGATTTGTCGGTTTGACGCATCGCGACCAGGCCAGCTACGCGCTGTCGCTGGTGGTGGCGATCCGCGACACGCTGGAACTGCGCTTCACTTACGACCAGGCGCAATTCACCCGGTCCACCATTGATCGCCTGGCCGAGCGCATGAGCCTGGCCTTGCACCAACTGATGCAAGCACCGGCCGAACCCGTCGCAGGCGTTCGGATTTTGCCGGCAGACGAGCTGCGCTTGCTGTCCCAATGGGAAAGCGGGGAGCCACTGGCCGACGAAGTGACGGCGGAATTTGGCGCCTTGCCGGTGTATCGCCAGTTTGAACGACAGGCGGGCCTTTGGCCGGATCGTGTGGCGGTGACGTGCCTTGATGCGTCGCTGACGTATGGCGAACTGGACCGCCGCGCGAACCAGTTGGCGCATCGCTTGCAGCGCATGGGGGTAGGGGCCGAGCAGTGCGTGGGGATTGCTGCCGAACGATCGCTGGAACTGGTGGTGGCGCTGTTGGCGGTGTTGAAGGCGGGTGCGGCCTATGTGCCGCTGGACCCGGACTATCCGGATGATCGGCTGGCGTACATGCTGCAAGACAGCGGCGTGTCGCTGCTGCTGACGCAGTCCGGTTTGGCGGCACGGATGGGCAAGCTGTCCTCGACGACGACGCTGCTGGCTTTGGACCAGGTGGACGTTTCGTCCGAGCCGGTCACGCCGCCCGATTCGCCGCAACACCCCGAG
This sequence comes from Achromobacter spanius, assembly GCF_003994415.1. Taxonomy (NCBI): domain Bacteria; kingdom Pseudomonadati; phylum Pseudomonadota; class Betaproteobacteria; order Burkholderiales; family Alcaligenaceae; genus Achromobacter; species Achromobacter spanius. Next base: position 3,263,372 of record NZ_CP034689.1, read on the forward strand.
AACCTTGCCTACGTTATCTACACCTCGGGCTCCACCGGCAAGCCCAAGGGTGCGGCCAACCGGCATATCGCCCTGATCAACCGCTTGGCGTGGATGCAGCAGGCCTATGGTTTGACGGCAGATGATGTGGTACTGCAAAAGACCCCGTTCAGCTTTGATGTATCGGTGTGGGAATTCTTCTGGCCCTTGATGACCGGCGCGCGGCTGGCGTTGGCAGGCCCGGGTGATCATCGAGATCCGGCGCGCCTTTCCGCGCTGATACGCGAACAAGGCGTCACTACGCTGCATTTTGTGCCCTCGATGCTGCACGCCTTCATCAGCCATGCCGAACAGGTGGGCGCGGATGCATGCGCGACGCTGCGCCGTATCGTGTGCAGCGGCGAAGCGCTGGGCGCGGACTTGCAGGCGCGTTGCCTGGCGTTGTTGCCGCAGGCCGGGATGTACAACCTGTACGGCCCGACGGAAGCGGCGATCGACGTCACGCACTGGACCTGCGCCGACGATGGCAGCGGTGTGGTGCCCATCGGCTATCCCATCGCTGGCATTCATGCCCGGGTACTGGACGCGCAGTTGAACCCCGTGCCCATCGGTGTACCGGGTGAGTTGTATCTGGGCGGGGTGGGTTTGGCGCGCGGGTATCTGAACCGCCCGGGCCTGACCGCCGACCGCTTCATCGCCGACCCGGACGGGCAGGGCGGCAGGCTGTATCGCACGGGTGATCTGGTGCGCTGGATGCGGGAGGGGCAGTTGGAGTATCTGGGCCGCCTGGATCATCAGGTGAAGATCCGTGGCCTGCGGATTGAATTGGGTGAAATCGAGGCCGCTCTCTTGTCACAGCCGGATGTGGAACAAGCGGCGGTGCTGGCGCAGGACGGTCCATCGGGCGCGCGGCTGGTCGCGTATGTCGCACCGGCGGCAGTGGATACCGCCGCGCTGCGAAGCGCATTGTCGGCAGCATTGCCCGATTACATGGTGCCCGCAGCCTTCGTCACATTGGATGCTCTGCCGGTCAACGCCAACGGCAAGCTGGATCGCAAGGCCTTGCCCAAGGCAGAGTTCGCCGCCAGCCAGGGTTACGAAGTGCCCGAGGGCGCGGTCGAAACTGCCCTTGCCGCCATCTGGTCGCAAGCACTGGGCGCGCCGCGGGTGGGCCGTCACGACAACTTCTTTGAACTAGGCGGCGACTCGATACTCAGCCTGCAAATCGTGGCGCGCTTGCGCCAGGCGGGGTGGCAGATCACGCCGCGCCAGGTGTTCGAGCGGCAGACCGTGGCCGATCTGGCCGCCGTAGCTGCGCAGATGCAGGACGTTTTGCCGCACAACGCGCTGCGTCACCGCACAACGCAGTCACTGGCCGACTACCCAGATGCGCCACCGATTGCCGAGCTGGGCTGGGATGCCGCCGACGTCGAAGACGTGTACCCGCTGTCGCCCACGCAGGAAGGGATGCTGTTCCATACGCTGGAGGCGCCAGGAACGGGGCTCTATGTGAACCAGTTGAGCGTGCGTATCGACGGTGTGGACGGTGATCGGTTGGCCGATGCGTGGCGGGCCATGGTGGCGCGCCACCCGGTGCTGCGCACGGCATTCCTGTGGCGCGCGGGCATGAAGCGCCCCTTGCAGGCGGTGCTGAAAGCGGCGCACCCCGACATCATCCGTGAAGATTGGCGCGACCCACTGGCCGCCGGTGATGCCGACGCCTATGCGGCCGCTGAACTGGCGCGCCAGATGGACTTTGCGCAAGCGCGCTTGGCGCGGGTGGTATTGATCCGGCTGGGGCCTGACGGCTATCAGCTGATATGGACCTATCACCATCTGCTGCTGGACGGATGGAGCGCGTCGCGCTTGATCGGTGAATGGCTGCGGACCTACGGCGGCGAGTCGCTGCCGACGGCGGGCCCCGGCTATGGCGACTATGCCCGTTGGCTTGGCGAGCAAGACCGCGCTGTTAGCGAGCACTTCTGGAAAACCGAGTTGGCCGCGCTTGATGGCCCGACGCTGCTGGCGCGGGCGGCGGAAAGTATCGTCGCGCCCGATGTGCGCGTCGAGACCGGAGACGGCCCCGCGACAACCCCGTACGCAAAGATCTACACGCGCCTGAACGCCACCGCCACGCAGGCGTTGCGCGCCTTGGCGCAAGCGCAGCGCGTCACGCTGAACACCGTCATCCAGGCAGCGTGGGGCATCGTGTTGCAGCGCTACACGCAGCAGGACACGGTGGTGTTCGGCGCAACCGTTGCCGGCCGTCCCGCCACGCTGGCGGGCGTCGAGGACATTCTGGGCCTCTTCATCAACACGCTGCCCGTGCCCGTCAGCCGGAACCCCGCGCAAACGGTGTCCGCGTATCTACAGGCCTTGCAGCGGACCAATCTGCGCCTGCGCGAACAGGAGCATGCCGCGCTGTCGGATATCCAGCGCTGGGCGGGGTCGTCGGGCCGTCCCTTGTTCGACAGCATCGTGGTGTTCGAGAACTACCCGGTCGACGAGACCCTCAAGCGCAATGAACGCTATGGCCTGCGCTTCGGCCCGGTGGCGGGGTCTGGGCTGACGGGTTACGTCATGGACTTGCAGGTTGTGGCGAATCAGGAATTGGAGATCGAGTATTGCTACGCGCGCGCCGCGCTTGGCGATGCGATGGCAGAGGGTCTACGCGCACAACTGGAACATGTGCTGGCGCAAATGCAGGCGGCGCCATCGCGCCCGGTGGGCGAGCTGACCTGGTTGGACGCCGCACGGCAAACGGCCTTGGACCAGTGGTCCGTGGACCCGGATCAACCCGCTATCGCGGCGGGCCGGCACGGCTTTGTGCATGAGCAGATCGGCGCACATGCGCTGGCCCGTGGGCAGGCATGCGCGCTGGCGCTGGGCGAGGCGCGCATGCGCTATGCGGAATTGGACCTGCTCGCCAACCGTCTGGCCCAGCGCCTGGTCCGCCTTGGCGTGCGGCCCGAGTCGCGGGTGGGCGTGGCGATGCCGCGGTCACTGGATACCGTGGTGGCCTTCCTGGCCGTGCTCAAGGCAGGCGGCGCGTATGTGCCGTTGGACCTGCAGCATCCGGCCGAACGGCTGGCCTATGTGATCGATGACAGCGGCATGTCGCTGGTGATCACCGGCGCCGAGCCCCCCGGCCATCTGCCGCGCCGCGCGGGCGTACAGACGCTGGCCTACGAGGCGGCCGCCGTGGCGGACGAACCGCCGCTAGCCCCCCACGTGGCGCTGTCGCCCGACAACATGGCGTACGTCATCTACACATCGGGGTCAACGGGCAAGCCCAAGGGCGTAGCCGTCACGCACGGCCCGCTAGCCATGCATTGCCGGGCGACGGCGCGCATCTACGGCCTGACGCCCGATTCGCACGAGCTTCTGTTCATGTCGTTCTCGTTCGATGGCGCGCATGAACGCTGGTTGACCGCGTTGACCACGGGCGCCGAACTGGCGGTGCGTGGCCCGGACTTGTGGACGGCAGAGCAGGCGCTGGACGCGCTGCGGCGGCACCAGACAAGTCATGCCGCCTTTCCGCCGGCATATCTGAACCAGATGGCGGAATGGGCGGCCGTGCAAGGCGATGCGCCGCCGGTCGATTTGTACGTGTTCGGCGGCGAAGCCATGCCACGCGCGGCTTACGAGCGCGTGCGGCTGAATCTGCGGCCCAACTGGCTGATCAATGGCTATGGCCCCACGGAAACCGTGGTGACGCCCTTGATCTGGAAGACGCCCGCCAACGCAAGTTTCGACTGCGCCTATGCGCCGATCGGCAAGCCAGTGGGTGCGCGCGCCGTCTACGTGCTGGATGGCGATCTGCAACAAGTGCCTGTCGGCCACCTTGGCGAGCTTTACATCGGCGGTTACGGCGTGGCGCGGGGCTATCTGGGCCGGCCAGGGCTGACGGCGGATCGCTATGTGGCGAACCCGTTTGGCGAACCCGGCACGCGCATGTACCGCAGTGGCGACATCGTGCGCTGGATGGGCGATGGCAATATCGAATACGCGGGACGTGGCGATCATCAGGTGAAAATCCGCGGATTCCGGATCGAGCTGGGCGAAATCGAAGCGCGCATCCTGGCGTTGGACAGCGTGGCGGAAGCCGCGGTGCTGGTGCACGAAGACGCGGGCGGCAAAAAGTTGGCGGCCTATGTTGTGCCGGCGGCGGGCGAGGGCGCAGGCCTCGCGGCCGAACTGCGTAGCCAGTTGGCCGCGCAACTGCCCGACTACATGGTGCCGGCGTCGTTCAGCGTGCTGACCGCCTTGCCGCGCCTGATCAGCGGCAAACTGGACCGCGCCGCCTTGCCCGCGCCACAGGCGGGCATGCAACGCGACTTCGTGGCGCCCTCGACCGAGCCGGCGCGCGTGCTGGCGAGCATCTGGCAGGACGTGCTTGGCGTGGACCGGGTGGGCCAGACCGACAACTTCTTCGAGCTGGGCGGCGATTCCCTGCTTAGCCTGAAGGTGCTGGCGCGGGTGCGGGCGTTGCGCCATCCCGAGCTGAGCTTCACGCTACGCGACCTGATGCAGCGGCCCAGCATTGGCCAACTGCTGCGCTTGCATACCGCCGAACCGGCGACGCTGTCCCTGCCCACACCGCTGAATGGCGGGCAGGGCGCGGGCGCGCCATTGTTCTGCGTCCATGCCGGCATGGGAACCTTGTTCGACTATCAACCGTTGGCACGGCGCCTGAACGGCGTGCGGCCGGTCTATGGGCTGCCGTGCCGCATGCTCCACGATCCGGCGCATCGCGATGTGTCGCTGGAACGCATGGCAGACGATTACTGCGCGCAGATCCAGGCATTGCAGGACCAGGGGCCGTATCATCTGGTCGGCTGGTCCTTGGGCGGCACGCTGGCCGCGCTGGTCGCCGCGCGCCTGGAAGCGCAGGGGCAGCAGGTGGCGTATGTGGGGCTGATCGATCCTTATGTGCCGGGTATCGGCACGGACGCGCTGCGGGATTGGCGCGACGACCTGCGCCACTTTACGGCGGTGGTCGCGCCCGGCGCGCAGGTGTCGCCCGAGAGCGCCGTAGCGCCTGCCGCCGGCCATCCCGACGAGCCGATCTCGTTGGCGGCCGTCCAGGCGCGTCTTGAGCAATATCTGGCCACGGCGGACTCCTTGCAAGGTTATGCCGGCATGGGCGCGGCCGAGCTGGCGCGCATCTTCCTAGTGGCGCGCGCATTGCAAGCCTTGTCGTTGCAGACGGCGACGGTGGATGCGGTGCGGGCGCCGGCGCGCTGCTGGTGGACGCCGGCACGCGACGGCGTGCAACGGCAGACACTGGCCGCGCAGTTGGGCCAAGCGGCGCTCGATAGCCAGGACATCGACACCGACCACTACGGCATCATCCGCGATGCGCGCATGCTGGATCAGATGTTGGCCCATCTGTCGGCGCTGGACATGGCAATCGCTGTATGAAGAAAGGGGTCACGGCCGTTGTTGCGGCCGTGACCCCTTTGGGGATGGCGTGTCCAGAACGCCGGAACGGTTCGGGCGATCAGGCGCCGAGGGCTGCCTGCTCGAAGGCGGCAGCCAGCGCGCGGGCCAGATCAGCGCGCAGGACGGCCGTTTGTTCGACGATGTTCCCCAGCCGTGCGAAGTCATGCACCATGCCCGGATAGATATCCAGGCGCGTCGCAACGCCCGCCTGTTGCAGCCTGCGCGCGTACGCCGTGCCCTCGTCGACCAGCAGGTCGCATTCGGCCAACGCAATATGGGCGGGCGCCACACCGCGCAGGTCGGGGTGCGCCAGCGGCGCAAAGCGCCAATCGTCTGCCTCTTCGGGGCGGCTCAGGGCGTTGGCGAACATCCAGTCCAACGTCGCGGCCTCAAGCAGATGGCCGGTGGCATAGCGCTGTTTGGACGAGAAGTCGTTGCTGGCGCTGGTGCACGGATACAACAGCAGTTGCAACAGCGGCGCCACGCCACCGGCGTCGCGCGCATGCAGACTCAAGGCGGCGGCGAGCGAGCCGCCGACACTGTCTCCGCCCACGGCAAGGCGGCCGGGCCGCCAGCCTAGCGGCGCGTCAGGCCCCAGCAGCCACGTCCAGGCATCCAGCGCGTCCAGGTAGGCGGTCGGAAAGCGGTGCTCTGGCGCGCGCCGGTAATCCAGCGCCAGCACCGCGCAGGGCGTCAGCGCCGCCAGATCGCGGCACAGGGAATCGTGGGATTCCAGGCCACCCAGGCAATAACCGCCGCCATGCAAGAACAGCAAAAGCGGCAAGTCGGAGCTGCCCGCCGCGCCGGGCCGGTACAGGCGCGCGGGCAGGCGTGCGCCGTCCCGGGTGGGCACCGCGAAGTCTTGCGCCAAGACACGCGGGTCGCCCGGCGCGTCCAGCATTGGCGTGGCCGCGTCATAGTCCGCGCGCGCCTGCGCGATGCCGACCTCGTGCATGGGCGGGTTGCCGGCCGCCGCCACCAGGTCCAGAAAGGCGGCCAGCTCGGGATGCGGCGCGCCCATCATCACCAGCGGTACGCCACCGAGGCGATCACCGTGCGTTCCAGGCCGTAGCGGCAGTTCACCGTGTTGTTGCGGCAGACCACCGTTTCCTTGTTGAACAGGTTCGTCGCGTCGACGGCGAAGCGCCAGTTGCGCAGTTGGTAGTGCAGGCCGGCATCGACCATGAACGACGAGCCGTTCTCGATGGTGTTGGCGACGTCGGCGTAGGTCTTGCCCAGGTAGCGCACGCCGACTCCCATGCCCAGCCCTTGCAGCACGGTGTCGGGCAACGTGTAGTTGACCCAGGCAGAGGCCATGTGGCGCGGCGTGACGATGGGCGTGTTGCCCACTTCGGCCGGGTTGTTGCTCTTGTTCACCTTCACGTCATTCAAGGTATACGACGCCACCACATCCAGCCCGCGCATCAGATTGGCCTTGCCTTCCAATTCGATGCCACGCGACTCGATCTCGCCCGTCTGCACGCTGAAGTTCGTGTTGCGCGGGTCGGGCGTGAGCGCATTGCGTTGCGTCAGGTCAAACACCGACAGCGCGACCAGGCTGTTCGAGCCCGGCGGCTGGTACTTGATGCCGAACTCGTACTGCTCGCCCTTGGTGGGCTTGAACGGCGTGCTGTCCATGCTGACGCCGCTTTGCGGCAGGAACGACGTGGAATAGCTCACGTAGGGCGTGATGCCCGAGTCGAACAGGTAGGCCAGCCCCATGCGCCCGGTGAAGGCGGTGTCCTGCTGGCGCACGGTGTTGTCGGTCAGCCGGTTGTTGCTGGAGCTGCGCGCCCAATCCTGGCGCGCGCCCAGCGTTACCACGACCTTGTCAACCCTGATCTGGTCCTGCAGGTACACGCCCAACTGCCGGTTCACATCCTTCTGGTCGATGATGGTGTTGGCGGCGGACGGGTAGGGGATGTCCTGGTCGTAGACCGGGTTGTCCAGATCCAGATTCGGCGCAAGGCCCTGGCGATACCATTGCTGACCGTCCTGGAACTTGTAGTCCAGGCCCGCCAGCACCGTGTGCGAGACACGACCCAGGTTGAATTTGTATTCAGCCTGGGTGTCGATGACGACGCCATCCATGCTTTCCTTGGACACCAGGGCATAGCGGCTGATGGTGTGGCCGTCGGCCAGCAGGCGCAGGTTGTAGAGGTCGCGCTGGTCCAGCTTGCCGTGCTGGTAGCGGGCATTCTGGCGAAGCGTCAGCGCGTTGTTGACACGGTGTTCAAGCAGGTAGCCGATGGCGTATTGCTTGCGGTCGTACTTGTTGAAGCCGTAGTCGCCCACGGGTACGTGCGTCGGGTAGACCGGGCGGGATTCTCCATCGGTCTGGTCATGCTGGTAGCTTGTCAGCAGCGTGAAGCTGGTGTCGGAATTTGGCCGCCACGTGAACGCCGGCGCGATGTAGCCCAGGTCGTCGGGGTAGCGATGATCGCTGTCGTACTTGACCTGCGTGCCGCCGTTGCGAAGGATCCCGGTCAGGCGGTACAGGTACTTGCCTTCTTCATCGATCGGCCCGCCGAAGTCGACCGCGGCCTGGCGCCGGTCGAAGTTGCCGCCCTGCAGGACGACTTCACCAAAAGACTCAGCGGTGGGGCGCTTGGTGACACGGTTGACCAATCCGCCCGGGGCGATCTGGCCGTACAGCACGGACGACGGGCCACGGATGACCTCCACGCGTTCCAGCGCGTACGGATCGGTGCGCGCGCGGATCTGGTCGTACGGTATTTGGCTGAGGCCGTCGCGGAAATCGCCCGTGATCTTGGCGTCAAAGCCGCGCAGCACGATCCAGTCATTGCGAACCTCGGCGCCGCCGAAGTTGCTGATCTGTACGCCGGGCACATATTGAATTGCTTGCGACACCGTCTGCACGCCACGGTCCAGCATCTCTTGTGCGCCCACCACCGAGACGGACTGCGGAATCTCCCGCAGCGCGGTCGGCGTCTTGCTGCCCGTCAGTGTTTCTCTTGCCACATACCCGTTCACCGGGCCGGTGGCAGCGTCCGGCGCGTCAGCGCGGACGTTGATGGCGGGGAGGGTGGGCGTGGTGCTGTCGGAAGCCTGTTGCGCCTGGGCCGGCGCGCCGATGGCCAGCCCCAGCAGCAGGGGATAGCGCAGTTGGCGGAGCGCGCGCGCGCGCGGTGTGATGCGAGGTGTTTTCATGGTCTTCTGTGCAATGTCGGGCACGACGAGGAGCCCGTTGTTTTAGGTTTGACTGCGGTTGGTGCGAAAGATCGCTTCCCCTTGGGCATGCAGCGCGGCCCTGAGGGAAGCGGAAAAAATATCGAAGACACGATCGATCTGGCGCGCGGTGATGATCAGCGGCGGCAGGAAGCGGACGACGCTGCCGTGGCGGCCACCCAGTTCGATAATCAGGCCGCGGCGCAGGCACTCGGCCTGCACGGCGCTGGCCAATCCCGGCGCGGCGGGTTGGGGCATGCCGGCGGGAAGCGAAGGCTCCACCAGTTCCACGCCCAGCATCAGGCCACGGCCGCGCACATCCCCCAGTTCGGGGTGGTCGCGCTGCAATTGCAGAAGCAGGCCGGTCAGCCGTTCGCCCATGGCGTGGGCGTGATCGGCCAGGCCTTCCGAGCGCAGCACGTGCATGGTGGCGGACCCGGCCGCCATCGCCAGCTGGTTGCCGCGGAAGGTGCCGGCGTGCGTGCCACTTTCCCACTGATCCAGGCTGTCGCGGTAGACCACCACCGCCATCGGCAGCCCGCCGCCGATGGCCTTGGACAGCACCACCACGTCCGGCTCGATGTCGGCGTGTTCGAAGGCGAACATGCGGCCGGTGCGGCCGAAGCCGGACTGGACCTCGTCCAGGATCATGGGCACGTCGGCTGCACGCGTCAGCTCACGCAGGCCTTGCAGCCATTCCAGCGGCGCCGGGATGACGCCGCCTTCGCCCTGGACGGCTTCCAGGATCATGCCGGCCGCAGGGGGCACACCGCCTTCCGGATCGTTCAGAACGGTGCTGATGTACCGCAGCCCGGCTTGCACGCCGGCGCCGCCCCGCAGCCCGAAGGGGCAGCGGTACTGGTAGGCGTAGGGCAGGAATTGCACGCCGGCCAGCGGCGACCGCAGCGACCGCTTGGGCCGCAAGTTGCCCATCAATTGCAGCGCGCCTTGCGTCATGCCGTGATACGCACCCTGAAACGCAAGAATGTCCGCGCGGCCGGTTGTGGTCTTGACCAGCTTGAGGGCCGCTTCGATCGCGTCGGCGCCCGTCGGACCGCAGAACTGGATCTTGGCGTTGCGCGAGAAGTTCGCGGGCAGCAGGTCGAACAAGTCCCGCATGAAGCGGTCTTTCACGGGCGTGGTCAGGTCCAGCGTCAACAGCGGCAGGTCCGCGTTCAGGGCCGCGCCGATGGCTTCGGTTACCGCTGGGTGGTTATGCCCCAGCGCCAGTGAACCGGCGCCGGCCAGGCAATCAATGAACACGCGGCCTTCAATGTCTTCGACGTAAATTCCCTTGGCCCGCTTGAGCGCCAGCGGGATGCGCCGGGGATAGCTGCGCGCATTGGACTCACGCTGCTCCTGGTATTGCAGCAACGTGTTCCCCGCGAGCGTGTAGGGGGCCGCAAGCGCATCGTGCTGACGCGCCAGATCCTGATCCGCCTGCGCGGCGGTGGGGAAGTAAGCCATGGTGATACGCCTTCAAAAAGGTCCGCGCGCAACGGGCGTGAACCGGTGAATGGGCAAGACGAAGCCGGGTCAGCCCGCCAGCGCGGCGCGACGTTCCCGTTGCGGCCTTTCCACTGCGTCGCCCGGGCTGCCCGCGCGCAGGGCATTGCCGATTTCCTGCGAACGGATGGCCAGGATGGACAGCAGACTGTCGCTGATGCCGTGCGTGGTTTCGCTGCCGCCTTGCACATAGATGGCGGGCTTTAACCGGGCGTCGGCGCGCAAGCGGTAGTGGCGATCGATGGCGTGGTCTTCCAGGTAGGGAGCCAGCGGGGCCAGCAGCTGTTTATGATGGTCGCGGACGTAGCCTGTCGCCAAAATCACCGCGTCATACCTGACGACTTCGCTGCGGTGCGTATCGCGGTCGAACAAGGTCAGCGCAACGCTTTGCCCGTCGCCATCCACGCCGTCCACGACTTCCACGGCATCGACCTGGCAACGGCGGCGCAACTGATGGCGCGCCTGGCGGGTCACCTGTTGTTGGTAGAACACGTTGTAGATGCGTTCGATCAACTCGACGTCCGGCGCCGAATAGTTCGTATGCCAAGCCTCTGACAGCAACCCCGCGCGTTCGGCGGGCGGCCGGCTGTAGATGTAGTCGGTGTGCTCGGCGTTGAAGATCTCGTTCATGTAAGGGCTGTCGTCGGACGGGCGCAGCGCGCGCCCGCGCATCAGCAGATCGACCTGGGGCCGATCCGGGTGCTCGTGCAGGTTCATGAAGATTTCAGCGGCGCTCTGGCCTGCGCCCAGCACTGCGATCCGGCGCGGATGCGCGATCTTGCCGATGGCCGACAGATACGAGCTGGTGTGAAAAATGCGTGGCTCGTCGCGCCAGGTCAGGAACGGTTCGGGAATGTGGGGCTTGCCGCCCACGCTCACGACCAGGTTGCGCGCCAGGCGTTCGCGGACCCGGCCTTGAGCGTCGCGTGAGCGCACCCGTAGCAGCGGCACCGTGTCGCCGACGGTTTCGGGCGCCACGTCGAACACGTCTTCGCCATAGGCGCAGCGGTCCGAGAAATGACCGGCCGCCCACGCCAGGTAGTCGTTGAATTCGTGCCGGCTGGGGAAGAACGTCTTCAGGTTGATGAACTGCTGTAAGCGGCCCTGGCTGTGCAGGTAATTCAGGAACGTGAACGGGCTAGCCGGGTTGCGCAACGTGACCAGGTCCTTCAAGAACGAGATCTGCATGTGCGTGCCGTCCAGCATCATGTGCGGATGCCAGGCAAAGCACGGCTGTTTCTCAAGGAACAGCGGCAGCAGGCCCGAATCGCCGCCATAGCGTTCTTCCAGGGCGATGGCCAGGGCGATGTTGGACGGGCCGAAGCCAATGCCGATCAGATCGTGTACTTGCATGGACACCTTCACTGCGTCAGGGATTGGGCGGGGACGCGGCGTGCGTCATGCGCCTCGGGGTGCGCCAGCTTGCTGCCGTCCGGCGCGCGCGGCAGCCAGAACCGTTCGCCGAAGAATCGTTCACGCGACAACGTGCCCAGCATGGCGCGCTTGTGCGGAAAGTCGAATTCCTTTTCCAGCGCGTAGCCGCTGCGGGCCAGGTTGCGGATCATCTTGACGTTGTCGGCGCGCGGTTCGATGACCAGGCGTTGGGTGCGCACATCGTCCAGCAGCAGGTAGTGCGAAATCGAAGGCAGCCAGGCGGGCACGAAGGCTGGGCCGCGGCAGGAGGCTTCGCCGATCAGCACATGCCAGCCACGGTCGAAGTCTGCCGCGTTGCAGAAGGGGGCAATACGGTCTTCGCGCGCCCAATAGGTTTCGAAATAGCCGAACGGCACGTTGTCCAGGCAGCCGATGAGCGCGAGCGTGTGCGGGTCGTCGGCCTGCTTGCGCAGATAGGCGCGGTGCTTGTCCAGGTCGCCTTCCTCTTGCCAGAACTCGGCGACGACGGGGTCGTTCATCCAGCGGTTCAGCCGCACCGCGTCCAATTCTTCCGTCGCCACCCGAAATGACAGGGTGGCTGACAGCCAGGGGATGGCCCGGCGGTACACCACACCCGTCGGCTTCGGGGGACGGCGAGGGTGACGGCGTTCGCCTGTCATCACATAGTCCAGCGGATACGCGGGCGCGGCGCCTCGCGGCAGCCACGACGCGGCAAGCTGCCAGAACATGCTGGCCTGCACCGTCTGCGTGCCGTGCGCGTCCGGCACCAGCAGGCCGGCCTCTTGCAGGGCGCGGGCCTGCGGCAGCGGGGCGCGCAGGGTCAGGTGCGTGGCTAAGGGCAGTTGGGAGAACGCCGATTCGATGGCAGCCATCAGTTCGTTCGCGTCAGGATCGCCTGCGCACGGGCCCAGCCATTCAAGACGCGGCGGTTGCGCGTCCGCGCTGAGATTCCACCGGGCGATTGCCGCGGCGCGTTCATGGTTTTGAGTCATCGGCACGAACCTTCGTCGGAATGATTGGCCGCAGGCGCTTGCCTTGCGGTCCATGCTCTTATTTCTAGACGAATGAGAATCGGTGCTGTTTAGTCCCAGCTGCAAAATTACCGGTGGCCGGGGCGGATATGGCGAGGAAGGGGCGCTAGGCGCCGCGCGTCTCGCGGGTGGGCCGATTGGGTGCGGACAGCGGGCAAAGATCGCAATACGCGTGGCCGGGCAGCATGTAGTACAGGCAGCAGCGGCGAAGCAGGGCGCGCGCGCGCGGGCCTTGTGGCGTGTCGCGCAGCACCTCGCGCGGGGCGCGGTACATCGGGTTGGGCTCGCCACGCCACAGGGGCGCGTCGAGCAGCAAGGCGCGGTCTTGCGCCAGTTGGGAGTTGCCCGGCATCGCCTGCATTAACTGCGACAACGTCAGGTCCAGATAGCGCGCAACGTTTCCCCAGGTGATCTTCGGGGACAGCCGCGCGCATTGCGCCAGCCGCGTCGCCAGCGGTTCCAGGTGTTCATGCAGCAAAGGCGCATAGCGTTCGTGAGTGTCACAGCCTGGCTGCGCCTGGCCGTCATGCGGAATCAACAGGCGCAACACCGCGCCGTCGCCATCAAATTGCGGCTTGACCTGGCGCGCCGCCGTGGGCAAGACGCGCTGCAGCACGCTGGCCGCTGCGGCAACGGGCGGCAGCAGGCGCCAGAAATACGTCAGCGTCCATACCGAGGCGACCGGGGCCAGCGCCGCCGCACCGAAATGCCGCGCCTGCCGGGTCAGGATGAGCGGCAGCGCTTCGGCGTCTTCAAGCAGTTGCGCCACCGTGGGCTGTCCGCAAGCGTTCTCGCCCGCCAGCGCCACCCCATCGCCATGCGCCGCCCAGTCGCCGGGAAACAGGGGCGCCAGCACCGGGATCATTGTTGGATTCCCCCGGAGCGCGCCCGCGCACAGCGATCACGGTCCAGGCGCGAGGGCGGTGTGGCAGCGGGCAGGGTGAGGGCGCAGTCCATCCCATACAGACGAACCGGCTCGACAAAAATTTAGCCCTGCATGCAGCGCGGCATGGCGACGCCTAAACATCCGCCAGGCTGCTTCGTCTTCATAAGTTGAGCGCAGGCATCTACGTCGAGGAATTCGGTTGATTACCCATCTGATCAGGCACTCCAAAAAACTCCTGGCGCTTGCATCGTTTACCTGCGTGTGCGCCGGCCTCTTCAGTGTGCTGCTGGTCATGCAGATCAACATCGCCCTGACGGCGGACGCCACCGAGCGTCCGCGCCTGGCCTGGATCTTTGCGCTGACGGCCGTGCTGGCGATGCTGGCGCGAATGGGTTCGGCGCTGCTGTTCGAACGGCTCAGCCAGCAAACGCATGCTGACTTGAGACGCTACATCACGGACCGCGCGATGCAGGCGGACTTTGCGCATCTGGAACGGGTGGGCGCCGACCGCATCCAGTCGGCGCTGACTGAGCACAGCGCCAACGTCGCCCAGTACTTCGTCAGCCTGCCCGCCATTCTGAACAATGCCGTCGTGGTCGCGGGTTGCCTGGTGTACATGGCGTTTCTGTCGTGGAAGGTGTTTCTTGTGGCGGTGCTGGTGGTCGGCCTGGGCTCGCTGGGCTATCACCTGGCGCATTTGCGCGCGATTAAGCATCTGGAGGTCGCGGCGCGCGAACAGGATCAGCTGTTTGGCTACTTTCGCGCGGTCAGCGCGGGCGCCAAAGAATTGCGGCTGAACCGCGGCAAGCGTTCGGCGTTCCTGGCGGACATGCTCCATCATTCGATCGAGGCGGTGCGCCGTGCCCGCACGCGCGGCATGTCCATCTTCGTCGTATCCGCCAGCTGGAGCAATTTCCTGGTCTACGCGTTCATCGGGCTGGTGTTGTTCGGGCTGGCCGGCAACCAGCCCGGCCAGGAACGCGTGATGACGGGCTTTGCGTTGCTGTTCCTGTACATGGTGGCGCCGCTTGAGGCCTTGCTGCTGAACATTCCGCGCGCCAACCTGGCGAAGGTGTCCGCCGGCCGTATCCACGACATCGTAGGCGGCATGGTGGCCTCGGAGCCCGCCGCCGGCGAGCTTACGCCCGCCGCCGCGTCGCCCCGCATTTCGCTGCACGAGGTCACCCACAGCTACCACCACGAACAAAGCGACTACATCTTTCAGTTGGGGCCGATCGACCTGTCGTTCGAGCCGGGCGAAATCGTCTTCCTGGTGGGCGGCAACGGCAGCGGCAAGACCACGCTGGCCAAGCTGCTGGTGGGACTGTATCGCCCGGAATCAGGCGAGGTGAGGGTGGATGGGGAGCCGGTAGGTGACCACAACCGCGACCGCTACCGGCAGGCTTTCTCGGCGATCTTTGCCGACTTCCACCTGTTTGACCGCCTGCTGGAAAGCGGCCGCGACGATGTCGACGACGTCGGCAACCGCTGGCTTGAGCGGCTGCACCTGCAACACAAGGTGCAGGTGCGCGATGGCGCCTTCAGCACCAGCGCGTTGTCGCAGGGGCAGCGCAAGCGCCTGGCGCTGGTGGCGGCCTACCTGGAAGACCGGCCCTTTGTGGTGTTTGACGAATGGGCGGCGGATCAAGACCCGTTGTTCAAGGAAGTCTTCTACCGGGACCTGCTGCCAGAGCTACGCAATCGCGGCAAGACGGTGTTGGTCATCTCGCACGACGACCGTTATTTCCCGCTTGCAGATCGCATCGTGTACATGGAAAGCGGCCGGCTGGTATCGGGCGCGGCGCTGGCGGCCTGAGTTGTTTATCCGAATCGCATAATGTGCATTATGTAAAGTAAAAGATCTAAGCCCAAACCCAAGAACACGCAACCCGCGCCGCGCAGGCGTGGGTTGCGGGATCACTTCCCTGGTTGGCATCTTATGAGTCAGGCGTCCAGCCTTTAGGAACGCGCGGCTTTTCAATCTGGGCAAAATGGCAGATGGCATCGGCAATGCCGGAAAAATCGATGCCGCCGAACTGGCCAGCCCGCGCCAGGCTGAAGGACTCGTGCACGGCGGCAGCCACTGGCATCGGCACCTTCGCGGCGTGCGCGGCGGCCACGATCAGCGACATGTCCTTGTGCGCCAGATCAATGGTGAACCCCGGTGCGGTGTCGCCCACCAGCACCTTGTTGGGGAAATTCATCCTTAACTGCCCGTTCGAGGCAGACGTGCCGTACAGCACTTGCAGCGTCTTGGTGATGTCCAGCCCGAAGCGCTGCGACAGCGCCAGCGCCTCCGCGTTCACCTGGCACAGCGTGACCGCCACGTAGTTGTTCACCAGCTTGGTGCGCTCGCCCGAGCCCACCGGGCCGCAATGGTAGGTGGTGGTGCCCATGGCGTCGAGCAGCGGTCTGACTCTGGCGAAATCCGCCTCGCTTGCCCCCACCATGAACAGCGATTCGCCCCGGTCGGCGTGCTCGGCCAGGCGCCCCACTGGCGCGTCCACCACCGTCATCCCGACCGTCAACGCCTGCTCTTGAAGGCGATCGGTTGCCAGCGGGTCGATCGTGCTCATATCCAGCAGCAGGCTGCCTTGGGCGGCGTTGGCGAAAACCCCGTCGCTTCCCAGTGCCACCTGCTCGACTTCCTTGGACGAAGGCAGCATCGTCACGATGATGCCGCACTGCCCCGCCACGTCCGCCACGTCGGCGCCCGCCGTCGCGCCCGCCGTCACCAGCTCATCCACGGCCTTTTGGTTGATGTCCAGCACCACCAGGTCGAAGCCCGCGCGGCGCAGGTTCAGCGCCATGGGCTTGCCCATCCGCCCCAAGCCGATAAAACCGATCTTTTCCATGCCTGTCTCCTGCCGGCGCCTGTTGCGACGCCGGATCGTGCTGCGGTTAATGGATCAATAGCCGATGTAGGCGGTCTTGGTGGACGTGTAGAAGTCGACTGCGTAGCGCCCCTGCTCGCGCGGACCGAAGCTGGAGGCCTTCACCCCGCCGAACGGCACGTGGTAGTCCAGGCCGGCGGTGGGAAGGTTGACCATCGTCAAGCCGCTGCGCACATTCAGCCGGAAATGGTTCGCCAGCTTGTGCGAGGTGGTGCAGATGCCCGACGACAAGCCAAAGGGCGTGTCGTCGGCGACCTGCAAAGCCTCGTCATAGCCGGACACGCGGATCACGGCGGCCACCGGGCCGAAGATCTCTTCGCGGTTGATCCGCATGGCGTTGTTGCTGTCGGTGAACAGGGTCGGCCGCAGGAAGTGGCCGGCGGTAGGCGTATCGACCCGCTTGCCGCCTTCGGCCAAGGTGGCGCCTTCGCCACGCCCGAGTTCGATGTAGCCCAGAATTTTGTCCAACTGCGGCGCGTTGATGACCGGGCCGATCTGGGTGGCGGGGTCTCGCGGGTCGCCCACCACAAGCTTGCGCATCCGCGCGGCCAGCGCCTCGACGAAACGGTCATGGATGCCCTCCGCGACGATCAGCCGGCTGCTGGCCGTGCAGCGCTGGCCCGCCGAATAGAAGGCGCCGTTCAGCGCGCACTCCACGGCCACGTCCAGGTCGGCATCGTCAAGCACCACCAGCGGATTCTTGCCCCCCATCTCCAACTGCACCCGGATCATGTGTTCGGATGCCGCCGTGGCGATCTTGCGGCCGGTGGCGACGCTGCCCGTGAAGCTGACGGCATCCACGCTTTCGAGCAAGGCGCGCCCGGCCGCCGCCCCTTCGCCGTTGACCAGGTTGGCCACGCCGCCAGGCAAGCCGGCGCGTTCAAGAATATTGAACAGTTCCCAAGCCGCGCCCGGTGTGTGCTCTGACGGCTTGAGCACCAACGTGTTGCCGAAGGCCAAGGCGGGCGCGATCTTCCAGGCGGGAATCGCGATCGGAAAATTCCATGGCGTGATCAGCGCGACGACCCCCACCGGGTGGCGGCTGATCTGTACGCCGATGTCCGAGCGCACGGACGGCAGGTTCTCGCCGCCATAGCGCACCGCCTCGCCGGCGAAAAACTGGAAGATCTGCCCGGCGCGTACGACCTCGCCCTGCCCCTCGGCCTGGGTCTTGCCCGCTTCGCGCGACACCAGAGCGCCCAGTTCCTCCTTGCGCGCCAGGATCTCGTTGGCGGCGCGAGACAGAATGTCGCTGCGCAACTGCGTCGTGCTGCGTTCCCAGGCGGGCGCGGCGGCGCGGGCCGCCGCTACCGCCTGCCGCATCTGCGCCTCGCTGGCGCAGGCGTATTGACCGATCACGTCCTGCGGGTCGGCGGGGTTCAGGTTCGCCAAGGTGGCGTCGCCCTCCACCCATGCGCCGTCGATGAAATTCGCTTTTTGCATCACTGTCTGCTCCTCGTCATGAATCGTTGAAGGATCATGCATGGCCACCCTTGCCCTTGCCCAGCACCGCCTCGCGAAACCGCGAACGCAGGTAGGGACCGTCGCGCGGCGGCAGGCTGCTGGCCTCTGGCGCTGCCGCCACCTTCAGCACCAGACATTGCAGGCCTGGCTGATACAGGCCGGGAATTCTCTCGTCCAGCTCGCGCCCGTTGCGCAGCGTGACGCTATCGGCGATGCCGCACGCGCGGGCAATGCCGGCAATGTCCACGCCGCGTCCCGAATGGGCGGGCTGCATGCCGGTTTCGCCGTAGTGTTCGTTGTCGATCACGATGATCTTCAGGTTCGACGGCGCGCGCACACCGATGGTCGCCAGCGACCCCATGCCCATCAGCATCTCGCCGTCGCCAACAAAGGCCAGCACCTGGCGTCGCGGTTGCGCCAGCGCCAGGCCCAGGGCCGCCATGCAGGCGCCGCCCATGGCACCCCACACGTAGAAATTCCTGTCGTCGTCGCCAGCCGCCGAGGTGTCGTAGGTAGGATTGCCCAGGCTTGCCACCACCAGGGCATCGCCGCGTTGCTCAAGTATGCGGGCCACGGCCGCCCGTCGGTTCATTGTCGCGCTCGCGTTCATATCGCTTGCCTCGTCCTACTTGTTGAAGTTCTTGATGCCAAGAATGCGTTGGGAGATCACGACGGCTACCGCCCGGTTCGAGTTGAACGCCAACAGGCTCGCGGCGCGAACCGTCTCGGGCACGTCATCGCCCTGCTCCACCCGCTGCACGAATACGCCGGCGCCGCGCAGCGCGGCCTCGGTAGACTGGCCCATGGGGCATTGCCATGGATTGAACTCGCCCCATTCGCCACGCATGGTGATGAGACACAGGAACGGCATGCGGCATTCCTGAATCAACGCCAGCATGTTGATGCAGTTGCCCACCCCGCTGGACTGTAATAACAAGACGCCCTTGGCGCCGCCCAGCCAGGCGCCACCCAGCATCGCCACGCCCTCTTCTTCCGTGGTCAGGGAAATTGCCTCCACGTCCGGATCCGCCTCGAACAGCTTGATCAACTGGCTATGCCCCGCGTCCGGCACATACGCCATCTGCGTGATGCCGGCCTCCTTCAGGTTCTGATAGACCATTTCGGGCCAACGCTCTGCCATGATTCGTTTCCTCTGGTGTGTGGATGAAGACCTGCTTGCGGGGCGAGCCGGTTGTGGCCGGCCCGCCGCCCGCCGCGCTCAGATTTTTGCGTTCAGCTTGCAGATGCCGGGCTGGGTGGGCGCATAGGCCTCCTCGCCTGGAATGGTGGCCACTTTCTTGTAGTAGTCCCATTCGCCCTTGGATGCTGAGGCCGACTTGACCTGCATCAGGTACATGTCGTGCACCATGGCGCCGTCGGCGCGGATATAGCCCTTGGTGAACATGTCGTCGATGGGCATGGACTTGAGCGCATTCATGACGGCGTCCGAGTCCGTCGTTCCGGCGCGCTCCACGGCTTTCAGGTAGGTGGTGACAGCGGAATAGTCGCCCGCCTGGAAGGTGGTGGGCATCTTCTTGTTGCGCGCGTAGAAGCGCTGGCTGAATTCGCGTGAACGGTCGTTCAGGTCCCAGTACCAGCCGTCGGTCAGGTACATGCCGGCGGTGGTGTCCAGGCCCAGGCTGTGGATGTCGGTAATGAAGACCATCAGCCCGGCCAGCCGCATCTTGTCGCTTATCCCGAATTCCTTGGCGGTCTTGATCGAGTTGATCAGGTCTCCGCCGCCATTGGCCAGACCCAGCACCTGCGCCTTGGACGCCTGCGCCACCATCAGGTAGGAAGAGAAGTCCGACGTATTGAGCGGATGGCGCGTCGATCCCGTCACCGAACCGCCGCTGGCCCGCACCACATCCATGCTGGCTTTTTCCAGCGAATAGCCGAAGGCATAGTCGGCGGTCAGCATGAACCAGCTCTTGCCGCCCTGCTGCACCATGGCCGCCGCCGTGCCGCGCGCCTGCGCGGACGTGGAATAGGTGTAGCGCACCGTGTAGGGCGTGCAGGCTTCTTCAGTCAGGCTGTCGGCGCCCGCGCCCGCGCTGATGAAGACCTTTTTCTTTTCGGCGGCAATCGTGCTGATCGCCAACGAGGCCGATGAATTCGAGCCGCCGATCACCAGGTCCACCTTGTCCTGGTCCCACCATTGGCGCGCGCGGTTCGACGCGATATCGGCCTTGTTCTGGTGGTCGGACGCAAGAACCTCGATAGGCTTGCCCAGCACCTTCCCGCCGAAATCCGCGACCGCCATGCGAATGGCGTCCAGCCCGCCCGCACCGTCGAAATCGGAATAAGGCCCGCTCATGTCGGTGACGAAGCCGATCTTCACCTTGTCGTCTTGAGCGCTTGCCCCCCCTGCCCCACACATGCCGACTACCGCCAACGCGACGGCACCTAACACTTTCGTACTGGTTTCCACGTCTTGTCTCCTCGCTATGCCGGCTTTGCCGCAGGATCGCCAAAGCCATCTCTTTTTTTAATAATATAGCTACACACAATCTATTGTTAGCATATCGTTAACCCGTACCATGGGGCCCGACAGTGGCCCTGCCTCCCTATAATCCGGTTTTCTCACACTGCCCCCACACACCATGGATCTGCGCCAGATCGAGTGCTTTCTTTGCCTGTACCGCAACGGCGGCATGACGCGCGCCGCGGCCGAATTGGGAATCGTCCAATCCGCGCTGAGCACGCAACTGGCCAAGCTGGAAAAGACCTTGAAGGTCCAGTTGTTCGAACGCTCCAGCCGCGGCGTCACGCCCACGGCCGCGGGCGCCGACCTCTACAAGATGCTGTTGCCGCTGTCCAAAGAAGTCGAAAGCGTGCGGCAACGCATGCTGGACCTGAGCGGCGACACGTCGGGGTTGATTCGCGTGGGGACGGTGCCTTCGCTGGGCGCCAGCATCGTGCCGCGCGCCCTTTCCGTTTACACCGCCGAAAACAAAGACGTCACCATCCGTTTGACGGAGGCCTACAGCGCGGGGCTGGTGGAGCGGCTGGATGCGGGCGAACTCGATGTCGCCATCGTCAATCTGATCCAGCCGGTGCGCAGCCTGGAGACCACACCGCTGGTCAGCGAGGAACTGGTGTTGGTCACGGCGTCGGACAGCGCGCTGCGCAACGTGGAATTCGCCGATCTTCCCATCGGCGCGCTGATCGTGCCGTCACTGGGCCAGGGCTTGCGCGCGATCATCGATCCGGTCTTGAAGAAGCGCAGCCTTGCTGCACGCCCGCGCCTGGAGATGGACGCTTTGACCCCCACGCTGGAACTGGTCAAGTCGGGCGCATGGGCCACCATCCTGCCCATCAGCGCCATCGCGCACGAACTCGACGCGGGCGCCCTGTCGGTGCGGCGCATTCATGCTGACATGCAACGCCAACTGGTGGTGGTGAACCATCCGCGCCGCCCGCTGAGCCTGGCCGCGCAACGCTTTGTGGCGGCACTCTCGGCCGAAGCGCACGACGCCGTATCGCGCGCGCAGCGCTTCATGAAATCGCTCAAGGGTCGAAAATAGGCGCGGCTGGGTCAGCGGGTCGGTGTCGACAACAGGGTGCGCACGTAGTCCAGCGCCGATGCGGCGCTGTCGGTTCGCAATGCATCCTGCCCGATGCGCGCAGACCAGTAGGATTCGGCGCCAGCAGCCCGACGCCATTCCCGAAGACGGCGCGTGTAGAGCTGCAGATCGTATTCCTCGGTAACGCCAATGGCCCCGTGGACGGCGTGCGCGATGTCGGCCACCATGACTGCCGCTGCGCTGGCACGTGCCTTGCCCACGGCAGCCAGCAAGGGGCTTGGCGCCCAGCTGTCGCTTTGAAACGCCAGTTGGGCCGCCATGCGCGTCGCCCAGATCTGTTCAACCAGGATGCTGAGTTGCTGCTGCACGGCCTGGAACCTTCCGATGGGCTTGCCGAATTGCGTTCGTTGATTCGCGTAGTCCAGGGTCAGTTCAAGGATCCGTTCCATTGCGCCGCTTATCAGGCCGGTGTAGGCAAGCGCGGCCAGTTCGGGCAGACCGGGCAATGCACCACCGTCAACCGTGTTTGGTGATATGGCTGACTGAGATGGCGCAGCTGATACCACGCTGCCGGCACCCGTCGGCCAGGACAGGTCCGCGCTCAAACTACCCTGACCGCCAGTCGGTATGACGCTGGCTTGGTCTACAGGCAGCAAGTGAATGCCACGCGCGTCCGCGGCCAGCATCCATTGCGCCACGCGGCCCCAAGGCGCCGCGGATAACGTCAGGCGGTCGTCCTGAGAGCTCAATCCGAACGGCGCAAGGGCGATGGGTCCATCCGGCGGGGCATGGCCGCCGGCCCGCAGCCAGGCGCGAGCCAGCACGGTATCGGCCAGCGGCGCGGGCACGGCGTGGCGTCCAGCCGCATGGATTACGGGCAGGATGTCTCCCAGTTGCAAACCCGCCCCGCCGTCTGCTTCGGCTACCAGCGCGTCCAGAAACCCCGCGTCGTGGCAGGCTTGCCACGCGGTCTGTGCCGACTGTCCGCGTTCGACTGCACGCACGACGGCGGGCGTGTAGTGCTGGGCAAACAGCCGTTCTGCGGCATCGCCAAAAAGATGGTCCACGTAATGCTCCTTATCTCAGGCCCAGGCCACGCGCGATGATGCCCCGCAGGATTTCCCGCGTTCCACCGCGCAGCGAAAAGGTGGGGCTGACTTGTTCCAGATAGGCCAGGGTTCGCAGCAAACTTCCCGGCAGAGGGCATTCGGGCGCTTGTCCCAACGCCTCTGCGATCAGTGCGGGAATGCGTTGTTCGAGTTCGGTGCCCAGATCTTTGACCAGCGCAGCTTCGGTTGCAGGGCTGCGGCCCTGTGCCAATTGGCCAGCGACCGCAAGCGACATTGCGCGAAGTACGGCGAGCTGCGACAGGATCTCGCCCATTGCGACATGGGTGGTTTTGTCCTGCCCCGCTTGTGCGCGGCAGTGCGCCAACCAACATTCCACCAGCGCCATGCTTGAGTACAGACGCTCGGGGCCGCTGCGCTCGAACGCCAATTCTGCATTCACTTGTTGCCAGCCCGCGCCTTCGTCGCCGATCAAGGCGTCAGGCGGAAGTGCCACGTTATCAAAAAACACTTCCGAGAAATGCGCGTCGCCCGCCAGATCCACGATGGGACGGATCGTCACACCGGGCAGCGACAGGTCAACGATTAACTGCGACAAACCTTGATGGCGACTGTCGGGCGTGCCGGAAGTGCGCACCAGCGCAATCATGTAGTGCGATCGGTCCGCATTGGTCGTCCAGATCTTGCTGCCATTCAGCCGCCAGCCTCCCTCCTTCAAGGGCTCGGCGCGCGTGCGGATGCTGGCCAGGTCCGATCCGGAACCGGGTTCGCTCATGCCTATGCAGAAGAACGCCTCGGCGCGGCAGATACGCGGCAGATAAAACCGGCGCTGTGCTTCCGTACCGTACTTCAGGATCAAGGGGGCACTCTGGCGATCAGCGATCCAGTGCGCGGATACCGGCGCGCCCGCGCCCAGCAGCTCTTCGGATAGCACGAAGCGTGCGAAATGCCCGCGGGCCTGTCCGCCGTATTCGCGCGGCAATGTCAAACCTAGCCAGCCACGCTCGGCCAGGCGCCTGCTGAAGGCGGCGTCGAAGCCCATCCACGAGCGCGCGCGCTTTTCGGGAGCCATGCCTTGCAGTTCCTGATCCAGGAATAGACGGATGTCGCGCCGCAAAGCCTCATCCTCCGCGGGCAAGTGGGTCAGTTCAAGCGTGTCAATCATGTTGCATCCCGTTGAGCGTCAGATGGGCTGTGCCGGTCAATCCAGCCGTACGTTGGCGGCCTTCACCACGTCCTTCCAACGGTTGATTTCGGCGCGAATGTAGTCGCTGTATTCGCTAGGGGTTGAACCCAATGGTTGCGCGCCCTGGGCCTGCAACTGCTTGAGCAGCGCGGGTGATTGCAAGGCTTTGCGGATCTGTGTGTTGAGGGCATTGACAATATCGGTTGGCGTTCCGGCAGGTACAACCATGCCTTGCCACGCGCCCATTTCGAAATCAGGCACTACCGTTTCGGCCAAGGTGGGCGTATCCGGCAACTGCGGGCTACGAGCCTTGCTGCTGACCGCCAGCGCGTTGAGCTTGCCGTCGCGCACGAAGCCCAGCGAGTCGTTCAAGGTGTTCGTCATGAACTGCACTTGGCCACCGACCAGGTCTGTCATGGCGGGCGCGCTGCCGCGGTAAGGCACGTGTACCGCGTCAATACCTACCGAACGCAAGAACAACAGAGCGCCCAGGTGCGTGACGTTGCCAGCGCCGGCGGACCCGTAGGAAAGCTTGCCGGGGTGAGCCTTGGCGTAGCTGACGAACTCACTCACGTTCTTGACTGGCAGGGACGGATGCGCGAGCAGCACGAGGGGAATGATTGCGGTTGAGGAGACCGCTTCGAAATCCTTGACCGGATCAAAAGGCAGGTTTCGGTACAGATTGGGGCTCAGCGCAATTGATGAGGTGTTGTACAGCACCGTATAACCATCAGGCTTGGCGGCCGCGACATATTGCATGCCGATGTTGCCGTTGGCGCCACCCTTGTTTTCCACCACGAAGGTCTGCCCCGTCTGGTCCGCCAGTTGCTTGGCAAGCACGCGGGCCACCAAGTCGGTGGGGCCGCCAGGCGGGAAAGGCACGACGACAGTTACCGGGCGTTCCGGCCACGCGGCTTGCGCGATCGGAGCGACGCAGGCGCAGATGATGGCTGCCAAGGCAGCCGTTGTACGGATAATGGTTTTCATGTTGTCTCCTGGTGTTGTCGTTGTTTTGGGGTACTACTTGAGCGTCCGGACGTCAGGCCGGTCGGCCCGCCAACATCCGGGTGGCGGTGTACGTCATCACCCGCTTGTCGTGCTGGTTGTGCACGTCAATCGTTGAATTGACCACAGCGCGATTGTGCTGCGACGTGGGACGTATGCCGGTGACTTCCACTTCAGCCCAAATCGTGTCGCCAGCCACGACCGGCGCCAGCATCTTCTTGTGCACTTCCAGCAAGGCCAAGCCTGTGCCCTGCACCATGCCTTGCATTAGCAGACCCTCTATGAGGCCGTAAGTAAGCGCGCCAGGTGCGGGCCGGCCCTGAATGGCGCCGCGGTCATAGGTGGCGTCGATAAATATCGTCTCCAGCATGCCGGTGACACTGATGAAATTAACGATGTCGGTCTCTGTCACAGTGCGGCGAAACGTACGAAAACGCTGACCCAGCCTCAGGTCCTGCCAGTAGTAGCCTTGGCCCAACATGACGGGCAAAGTGGGATCGTTCATTACATGTTCTCCGGAGGGGAAAGGGACGCTGGCGCGGTGGCAGCGTCGTGGGCGGCGCCGCTGCTTAGCAGGCGTGCGATGTGATCGGGGTCCAAGCCTGCCTGGCGCAAGACCTGCCGCGTATGCTCGCCCAGCCGTGGGGGCATCGTTGGCGGCACGTGCGAATGCTGTAAACGCACAGGGTTGCGAACAAACTGATAGCGGCGGCCAGCCGCACTTTGCAGCGGTACAAAAAAATCCACGCTACGAAGGTGCGGGTCCTGTTCCAGGTCTTCCAGCCGATTGACCGGCGCCGCGGGAATTTCCAAGCGCTGGCACAGGGCCAACCAATATGCGTTGTCGTGGCGAATCACGATGCCACCCACGCGTTCGTACAGTTCATCGATATGGCGGGTGCGCGCGGCAATATCGATAAAGCGCGCGTCCTGGGCCAGTTCGGGGTGGCCAGTTTCGTTGAAGAAGCGCTGCCAGTGCGCATCGGTATACGGCATCATGCAGAGGTGGGCGTCGGCGGTCTGGTAGGGGCGTCGCCATGGCGCCAACGCGCGCGGGTAGCCCGCGGGCCCTGGCTCATCGCACAGGTGGCGGCCATAGAAGTGCTCTACCAGCAGATAAGAGGTCATCGACTCGAACATGGGCACTTCCAGTTGTTGTCCGCGACCGGTGCGCTCACGCTGGAAAAGCGCGGCCAGGATGGCGTGCGCGCCAATCAACCCACAGGTTTTGTCAGCCGCGATGGTGGGCAGGTAGCGCGGCGTGCCGCCTTGCCGCTGCGTAATGTCGGCCACGCCCGCCAGCCCCTGCACGATGTCGTCGTAAGCCGGCATGCCCGCGTATGCCCCACCCTCGCCAAAACCGTAGAGACCCGCGTAGATCAATCGGGGATGACGGGCACACAGGGTTTGAGGATCCAGTCCCAGGCGCGCCATCTTGGCTGGCCGCATGCTGTGCATCAGCACGTCGGCGTGCTCCAACATCTTCAACAGCGCATCGCGGGCGTCGGGCTGCTTCAAGTCCAGCACCACGCTGCGCTTGTTCCGATTGATGCCTAGGAAAATGGCGGCCAAACCGTCTTCCTGGCTTGGCCCGGTGCGGCGGGTAGAGTCACCTCCGGGCGCCTCTATCTTGATCACATCGGCGCCGTAGTCGGCCAATATCTGAGAGGCATACGGGCCAAACACGACGGAGGTCAGGTCCAGCACACGCACACCGGCCAGTGCGCTGCGTTCGGAGTCAATTAGGCTAGTCATTCGTAAATCCTAATCACCCGAAACATAATCGTCTAATATCGCGTCGCTATAGTTCGATATAAGATTTGTTATGAGCCTGGACCTTCGACAGTTGCGCCAATTCATCTCCATCGCTGAACTTGGTAGCTATCGCCGCGCCTCTGAAGCGCTGCGCATCGCCCAGCCGGCCCTATCAGTGTCGATACAGAAACTGGAACACATTGTGGGTGTGCAGCTTCTTGAACGCGGCGCCAAGGGGGTGTCTTTGACTGCGGCTGGCGCCGCCTTGATGGAGGATGCGCGCCGTGCGCTGTTCCATGCGGACCAGGCGCGGCAGTCGGCGCGGCGCGTGGCGCTGGGGGAATTGGGCCGCTTGCGCCTGGGATTCGTGGGCTCGGCAACTTATATGCTGCTGCCGCGCTACCTTCCGACCTTTCGCCACCGTTACCCCGACGTCGAATTGGAACTGCGCGAGGACAGTACCGTGCGCCTGGCGGAAATGCTGCGGGCCAACGAGATTGACGCCGCGCTGGTGCGTGGGCCATTGGCCGAAGACCCATCGCTGTCGGCCTGGGTCGTCGAGCGCGACAGCCTGATCTTGGCGCTGCCAGCCGCCCATCCCTTGACCGGCGGGCGGGTGGCGCTGCAGTCTGTGCGTTCAGAGCCATTCGTGATGTACGCACCGGATAAGGTGCCCGGGCTGAACGGCGTGACGCAGGCACTATGCCGCAAAGCGGGTTTCTCGCCGCGCATCAGCCAGGAAGCCATCCAGGTGCAAACCGTGGTGAGTCTTGTCGCCAGTGGCCTGGGCGTGGCCCTGGTGCCAGGTGTGACGCGCGCTTATTCCACACCACA
The DNA here is from genome assembly GCF_003994415.1 of Achromobacter spanius. Classification (NCBI taxonomy): domain Bacteria; kingdom Pseudomonadati; phylum Pseudomonadota; class Betaproteobacteria; order Burkholderiales; family Alcaligenaceae; genus Achromobacter; species Achromobacter spanius. The sequence continues at coordinate 3,290,535 of NZ_CP034689.1, forward strand.
TGTCGAGTTTGTGGACCTAAGCGATGAAGACGCCTATGAAGCCCTGGCGATTTCGCTGGTGACTCACCACGATACCTCTTGTGCACCGGTGCTGAAATTGCGAGACGTGATGCTCTCGATGGACGAGGATTGCAGCTGACCCGGCCGGGCCGCATTCCAGTCTGAAAAACCTGACCCCCTACGCATTTGGCATATGTCGGAAAACAAATGTTTCCCGACGGGCATTTTCACCGCTTGAATGCCGCAATTGGGCAATCCCACCCCATGGCGAATATGGCAGCATCGCCAGACGGGTATGTAAACATCAATCACCTGCTAGCAGTAGCGACCCTAAACACCGCCCCAGCAGCCGGTTTCCCATTGACGCAGTGGTCAACATCGTCGCCGCCCTCACCCGGCATTCCACCAGTCACGGAGAAGACATGGAAGGCATCCACGCCGCCGCAGCCATGGTCGCTGGCTTTTTGTCCAGACGGGCCGAAGCGAGCTATCGGCATGACATGTCGAGTGCGGCATGAAGCGCCACCACATTCGTATCGGCGACCTGACCACAGCCAATGGCGTGGTGGTGTCGGCTGCCGCCACCTTCATTTTGCTGGATAAGCAGCTCGCCACCGAAGGCGACAAGATCGCTTGCGGGAGTTGCCAATCTATGGGCTCCATCGTCTGCATCGGCCCACGCATCCCCGAATATTACGAAGGGCGGCAAGTCGCGCTGGAAGGTGACTTGTGCGCTTGCCGGTGTCCTGGTCCTCCCAGACTGATACCCAGTCAGAGGGTGCGTTTTCAGAATATCGAAGGAAGTTATGCGACCGCTGTGGGCGGTAGCTTCGGAGGAATACCGGCATTTGCCTCTCCCGCAAGTTCGTCGAAAAAACCCATGAACCGTCGAGGCATGAGTTTTGTCGAGAGGTCTGCTGCGAAACTGAGGGGATGGCCGAGCCGCATCTTCATGCCAGGTGATTTGAAAGAAATGTTGGAAGCGTCAGATATCAAGCAACCGTACCGAGTCCAATCGCATGGCAGCAGCCCCTAACACCAAATATGTCGTCGGACTAACTGCCGCAGCGATCACAGTGATAGGTATCGCTACGGCAGCGCATTTCTTTAAGGAAAAATCCATGGACCGAAAGTTCGCATTTCGTACTACTGAACCCTTGTTGATTTCCGCACCCAACGATGAGACCAATCACCATTTATTGCCTGTCGGCACGGTGATATACCACCAGCAATCTTTCGCTGAAGGACACAGTACTTACCTTGTCGAGTTGAACTATAAAGGAACCCCTCCAGCGGAACGCATTGACAGTATGGCCGGCGCAGAAAGTGCGCTTTGGGCCTTCCCGATACCAAAAGCTGACCTGCAGAAACTTATCTCAGACTATCCGCTGACGCGCGAAGAACTTGCGGCGTTATTGAAAGCCAGAAAAGTATCCCGTGACGAATTAGCTCAAATCGTTCGCGAGTGGAAGGACTAGTTTCGGCGATGTAGCCCGAGCCGTTGTCGGTTAGCCACTCAATGGGGTGAGGCGGTTTCAAGGTGCCACCGAAGCGGCTTTCAACGGCGGCCAGCATCACATCGCGGACGATGTCGCCGCTGTGCCCCGCAGTGGTGGTCGCCCAGCTCAACGCTTCGCGATCGCAACAGTCCAGCGCAAAACCCGATAAATGCGTTTGGCATTCACGGCAGCCTCGCTTCACTGGTCGTCCTCTGGCAACGAGGGTGAGCGCGCAATCCACTTTCGGGATTTCATGACGTCGACCGCCTCCCGCAGGATTTCGTTCTCCATCGTCTTCTTGCCCAGCAATCGCTGCAGTTCACGGACCTGGGCCAGCGCCTCCGACAGTTCTGAAGCGGGCACCACCTCCTCTCCCGAACTGACCGCAGACAGGCTGCCGTTCTGGTACAGCTTGCGCCAGCCAAACAACTGATTCGGGTTGATGAAATCGCACGGCGTAATCCCCTCGCACAACCGCTGCTTGCCTCGGCTTTAGCCGCCTGCTACCATCGCAACGCTTTTCGGAGATGGCATTCCTCCGTTAACCGCCGCGTTCTGTTCACCGCGGCTGATGATGCCTACAGATCCCTGGTCTTGCGGGGGCTGTAGGCATGTTTTGCGTCCTATGGCTGCGCGGATCAGGGGGTTTCTTGTCCCTCGACTCCTGATCTTATGCCGCGCTCAACCCGTCTGGAACAACTGGATCTCCTGCCTTATATCGGCAAGTGGCTGGTCCTGTCCTTCATCGTCGCCTGCCTGGCCGGCAGCGCCTCCGCCTTTTTCCTGCATGCGCTGGATTGGGCGACTTCCACCCGCGAAGCAAACCCCTTGTTGATCTGGCTGTTGCCGTTTGCCGGCTTTGCCGTCGGTTGGTGCTATCTACGCATGGGCCGGCCCGTTGAGGCCGGCAACAACCTGATCATTGACGAGATCCACGACCCCAAAAAGGTCATTCCCCTGCGCATGGTGCCCATGGTGTTGGGCGGCACGGTGGTCTCGCATCTGTTCGGCGCCTCCGTTGGGCGCGAAGGAACCGCGGTACAGATGGGTGGCGCGCTTGCCGACCAACTCACGCATGTGTTGCGCATGCGTCCCGAAGACCGGCGCATCATTCTCATGGCGGGTATCGCCGCCGGTTTTTCCTCTGTCTTTGGCACGCCATTGGCCGGCGCCATCTTCGGGCTGGAGGTGCTGGCAATCGGCCGCATGCGTTACGACGCGCTGTTCCCGTGCGTGGTGGCCGCCATCGCGGCCGACCAGATCGGTCTGCTTCTAGGTGTGCACCACACGCATTACTCGGTGCTGGAGATTGCTCCCTTGGGCCTGGTAAGTGTTCTGAGCGTGGTGCTTGCCGGTATTCTGTTCGGCTTGATCGGCATGATCTTCGCCAACAGCGCCCACGCAATCGGCGGCTTCATGAAGCGGCATGTGTCCTACGCGCCGCTACGGCCATTCATTGGCGGTGTCGTCGTGGCGGTGGCGGTGTGGGCGCTTGACGGCTACCGCTATATAGGCTTGGGGATTCCGTCCATTGTCCAGGCCTTCCAGCAACCGGTTGCGCCTTGGGATTTCCTGGGCAAGCTTCTGTTCACGGTGGCTTCGCTAGGCTCGGGCTTCAAGGGCGGAGAGGTCACCCCCCTCTTCTACATCGGCGCCACGCTTGGCAATGCGCTGGCGCCTCTTTTGCATTTGCCCTTTTCGATGCTTGCGGGTCTGGGATTCGTCGCCGTGTTCGCGGGCGCCGCCAACACCCCAATCGCCACCATTGTCATGGCCATCGAGCTGTTCGGCCCGGACATCGCGCCATTTGCCGCCATCGCCTGCATCGCCGCGTACCTTTTTTCCGGTCACAGCGGCATCTACGCCGCGCAGCGTGTTGGCCATTCCAAGCACCGGGTGTTGCCCGAAGGGATGCGGCTATCGGAACTGGGGGCATACCGCAAGCAATTGCGGCAGAAAACCACGGCTAACGCTCCTGAAAAGTAAGCCTGTACATTCCGAACTTCGACCTGAGTCAATAAGGGTCCGCCGCCTTTCCGACCCGTCTGATTGCCAGCCGGATCTGCTTTTCGATTTCAAGTACGGCGAACAGCACGACGCCTATGCCGACAATCAGCGCCCCATCCCGTAGTGGCACGGGCTCGGTCTCGAAGATGGCCTGCAATGGCGGCAAGTAGGTCACGGCAAACTGCGCGGCGGTCACGGCGATGACCATTGTCCAGACCACCTTCGTGCCCGCCACCGCCTTCCATGTCAGGGATGTCCCGTAGATGTTCCGAATGAAGAACAGATGGAAGATTTCCATGACCACCAGCGTGTTGAACGCCATGGTGTGCGCCAGCGCCATCGAATGGCCCTGCAGGCTGGCATAGTGAAAAACCCCGAACACAGCCAGCAGGAACAAGGCGCTTACCAACACGATGTGCCAGGCCAGTTCGCCGCCAATCAACGGGGTGTCGCGGGCTCGGGGCGGGCGGCGCATGGTGTTTTCTTCGGTGGGTTCAAAGGCCAGCGCCAGGCCCAGCGTGACGCCGGTCCCCAGGTTGATCCAAAGAATCTGAATAGGCGTCACGGGCAGGCTGGTGCCGGCCAGCAATGCCACGATCACCGTCAGGGCCTCGCCGGTATTGGTGGGCAGCGTCCAGCTAACCACCTTCTTGATGTTGTCGTAGACGGTACGCCCCTCTTGCACCGCGGCGACGATAGACGCGAAGTTCTCGTCCACCAACACCAGTTCCGCCGCTTCCTTGGCGGCTTCGCTGCCCTTCTCTCCCATCGCGATGCCCACGTCGGCGCGCCGCAGCGCCGGGGCGTCGTTGACGCCGTCGCCAGTCATCGCCACGATCATGCCTTGCGATTGCAGGGCCATGACCAAGCGCAATTTATGTTCGGGGCTGGTGCGGGCGAAGATGTCGCAATCTTGCGCCGCCTGGCGCAACGCGGCGTCGCTCAGGCCGTCCAGGTCGGCGCCGGTGAGCACGGTGCGGGCGTCTTGCAGGCCGATCTGTGCGCCGATGGCGGCGGCGGTCTTGGCGTGGTCGCCCGTAATCATCTTGACACCGATGCCGGCCGCGCGGCAGGCGCGCACCGCTTCGATGGCTTCGATTCTTGGTGGGTCGATCATTCCCACCATGCCCAGCAGCGTCAAGGTTCCGTCGACATCGCGGTTTTCAAGCACGGTGTGCGTGGGCTTCACGGCGCGCACCGCAACACCAAGCAGGCGCTGGCCGCTGGCGGCGATGCGGTCGGATTCGGCTTGCCAATAACGCGCGTCCAGGGGCTCCACGCCGCCCTCGGCCGCGCGCTGATTGGCGCACATGGCCAATATCCGTTCCGGCGCACCCTTTACATAGATGAAGGCTTGCCGTTCATGGTTGTGGCATAGCGTTGCCATGAAGCGCGTCTGGGAATCGAAGGCAATGGCGTCCGTGCGCGTCCAGCCTGCCCTGAGCTTCTGCACATCCGCCCCGGTTTTTTCTGCAAACGCCAGCAGCGCGCCCTCCATCGGGTCGCCCTCCACCGCCCAGTGGCCTCGGTGGTGCCGCAACGCCGCATCGTTGCACAAGACACTGGCGCGCGCCAGCTCCTGCAACACCCCATGGCCTTGCGCATCCACCTGCCTGCCGTCAAGCAGGATGTGCCCTTTCGGGTCGTAGCCCACGCCGTCAAGCGTCAGCACATGGCGCCGGGCCAGGACCGTGGCCACGACCATTTCATTGCGGGTCAAGGTGCCGGTCTTGTCCGTGCAGATGACAGACACCGCGCCGATGGTTTCGATGGCGGGCAGCCGCCGCACGATGGTGTTGCGCCGGGCCATGGCCTGCACGCCGATGGCCAACGTAATGGTCAGCACGGCCGGCAGCCCTTCGGGAATTGCCGCCACCGACAGTCCGACCACCGCCATGAACAGCTCGGTGAATTCGTAACCATGGACGAAATAGCCATGCACCAGCAGCAGCGCCGCGATGGTAAGAATCAAGGCGGTCAACCATTTGCCAAACACATCCATCTGCTTGACCAAGGGCGTGGCCAGCGCCTGAACCGTGGATAGCAGCGTGCTGATCCGCCCAATTTCCGTGCGCAGGCCCGTGGCCACCACGACGCCTCTGCCCTGCCCGGCCGCCACCAGCGTGCCGCAGTAGGCCATGGTCGAGCGGTCGCCCAAGGCGGCATCCATGGCGACGGGGGCTACGTGCTTTGCCACCGGCACCGATTCACCGGTCAGCACGGCTTCCTGCACCCGCATGGAATGCGCGGACAGCAGGCGCAGGTCCGCGGGAACGCGGTCGCCGGCCTCCAGCAGCACGATGTCGCCTGGCACCACCGCGTCGCCCGCGATGCTGCGGCGCTCGCCGTCGCGCAGCACGTTCGCGCGCGGCGCCAGCATCTGGCGGATGGCTGTCATTGCCTTCTCCGCCTTGCCTTCCTGCAGAAAGCCGATGATGGCGTTGGCCACGACCACGGCCAGAATGACGCCGGTGTCGACGCCATGCCCAAGCAGCGCGGTGATGGCGGCGGATCCCAGCAACACGTAGATGAGCACGTTGTGGAACTGCGCCAGAAAGCGGCTGACCATGCTGCGCTGGCGGGCAAGCGGCAGCCGGTTGGGGCCGAAGGTGGCCAGGCGGGACTCGGCTTCGGCCTGGTCCAGCCCGTTTGGGGTGGCCTTGAATGCGTCCAACACCGTGGCGCCCGCCTGGGCGTGCCAAGGTTGGGCGGGGTGGGGTTCCTTCAAGGTGTCTTGCATGGCTGGGTTTCCTGTGCCGGGCGGCATGCCAAGCATCGCACGGCCTGTTTGAAAAAGTTTGATGTGGATCAACACCTTGCTTCGGCGCTGCGTCATGCTGGCAGCAGGCGGGTAGACCTGTCACCCGCCGCCTACTGTGCCCTTTGGAGACACCATGAAGAACGTACTCATCCCCGTCGACGGTTCGGAAAATTCCCTGCGGGCCGTGCGCTACATGATTGATCACGTACGCGACTATGGCCCCTGCACCATCCATTTGCTGAATGTGCAGCTTCCCATCGTGTCCGGCACGGTACTGACCTTCATCTCGGCGGCCGATCTCCAGGAGTACTACGAAGACGAATCCAAGACCGCGCTGGCGAAGGCCAAGGACGCCCTGGATACCGCTGGCGTCATGTATCAGGCCGAGCTTCGGGTGGGCAACGTGGCCGACACCATCAAGGCTTACGCCACCGAACAGCATTGCGACCATATCGTCATGGGCTCACGCGGGCTGGGTGCGGCTGGCAGCCTGCTGCTGGGCTCGGTGGCGATGAAAGTGCTGCACACCATTCACATCCCGGTGGTGCTCGTCAACTGACAGGCGGCCAGTCCGCGCGCCCTCTTCCCCTTCTGCTGCTTTGGGAGATTCATCATGTACGAACGTATCCTGGTGCCCATCGATGGAAGCGCCACCTCTCAGGTGGGCTTGAAGGAAGCCATACGATTGGCGCAATTGACGCAGGCCAGCCTGCGCGTGATTCACGTCGTTGACGAGCTTTCTTTTGCGTTGACCGCGGACGCCTATCGCTATCACGCGGGTGAACTGCTGGATGTGACGCGCAAAAACGGCGCCAAGCTGCTCGAGGCCGCGGTGGGCGCGGCGCGCGCGGCGGGTATCGATGCCGACAGTGTGCTGTACGAGAACCTGGACCGGACGGTGCACCAGCGCGTGCTGGACGAAGCCGACAACTGGGACGCGGAGCTGATCGTGATGGGCACCCATGGGCGGCGCGGCGTGCGTCGGGCGGTACTGGGCAGCAGCGCCGAGGCCATCGCACGCGGCGCGACGGCGCCCGTGCTGCTGGTGCGTGCCCCGGATGGAACGTCCTGAGCAGCAGCCTGCCCCTATTCCAGTTCCACGGCCTCACCCTGCTCCACGGCGCGGCATCGCCAGCCCAGCTCGTCCTTGATGCGCAGGCGCAGCGCGTCCGCCGCCGCCGGTTCGCCATGCACGATGTAGGTCTCTTTTGGGGGCCGGGTGAAGCCGCGCAGCCAGCGCAGGATCTCGTCGGCGTCGGCATGGGCGGGCAGCATCGACAGGTTGTCCAGCTCTGCCCGAACCGGTACGTATTCACCATGTATCTTGACACTGCGGGCGCCATCCAGCATGGCCGCCCCACGGGTTCCCACCGCCTGGAAGCCCGCAAACAGAATGGTGTTGCGCGGATCGCTCACGAAGTGCTTCAGGTGATGAATGACACGCCCGCCCGTAGCCATGCCGCTGGCCGACACAATGATCTTCGGCATGGGGGAACGGTCCAGCGCCTTGGACGCTTCCACATCGCTGACGCAGGTGGCCACGCGATACGCAGCCTGGGCGTCGGCGGGCGGCAGGCGTTGGTCGGCGCTGTGCTGCAGATAGGTTTCCACGGCTGCGCTGGCCATCGGGCTGTCAAGATAGACGGGCAGGTTTGCCGGGATGCGGCCGCTGGTTTTCAGGCGGTGCAGGTGCAGCAGCAATAGCTGCGCACGGCCCACGGCGAACGAGGGAATGATGATCGTGCCCCCACGCGCGATGGTGCGGCCGATGATGTCCGCCAACGCATCCAGCACGTCTTGCGTGCCATGCAGCCGGTTGCCGTAGGTGGATTCCAGCACCAGGTAATCCGCCTCTTGCACTGGGTGGGGCGGCGGCATCAGCGGGTCGTCGTAGCGGCCCAGGTCGCCGGAATACACCAGCCTGCCACCGTCGTAGTCCACCTGCACTACCGCCGCGCCCAGGATGTGGCCCGCGCGCGTCAAGGTAAAGCGCAGCCCCGCCGGCAAGGCCTGGGGCGTATCAAAGTCCACCGGGCGCAAGGCGGCAATGGCGCGGTGCGCGTCGGCAATCGTGTACAGAGGCAGCGCGGGCTGGTGCCGGGACAGGCCGTGCCGGTTGAGGTAGTCGGCATCCGCCTCCTGCAGATGCGCGCTGTCCAGAAGCAGGATGCGGCATAGGGCAAGCGTGGCCTCCGAGCAATAGACGGGCCCACGAAACCCTTCGCGCATCAGCCGGGGCAAGTAGCCGGAATGGTCCAGGTGCGCATGCGACAGCACAAGCGCTTCAATGTTGCCCGGCGGTACGGGAAACGGCGCCCAGTTGCGCAGGCGCAAGGGTTTGACGCCCTGGAACAGGCCGCAATCCAGCAGCACCTGCCGCCCCTGCACCTCAAGCAGGTGCCGCGAACCGGTGACGGTGCCGGCAGCGCCCAGAAAACGCAATCTTGGCTTGGGTGGCATGGTTTTTCCTGATGAGGATGGCCCATGCAGCGTCGCACGCGGCGGGCGGGTCCGGGTGCAAACATGCGCCATTGCTTGACCAAAATCAAGATGGGCCGCGCCCGCCGGATCAAGATGGAACCATAGAGCCGGACGCCGGAACGCGGATTCCGGCACCCAGGAGAAACATCATGCTGGCTAGCGATCTGATGACCCGAGACCCCTTCTGCGTCAGCGCAAAAACCCCGGTATCCACCATTATTCGGGCCATGCTGGACAAGAACATCAGCGCCGTCATGATCACCGGCGACAACGGCCAGTTGATCGGCCTGGTCAGCGAAGGCGATCTGGTGCGCCGCCAAGACAGCGAGCATCAAAAGAAATGGGACCACTGGCTGTCGCTGCTGGCCGAAGGCGAGGCGCTGAACCTGGAATTCCTGCACAGCTTGCAACTGGGCGAGCGCACCGCCGCAACCGTCATGAGCAGCCCGGTCATCACCCTGGACCATACGGCGCACCTGTCCGAGATTGCCGACGTCATGCTCAAAGCCGGCATCAAGCGGGTGCCCATTACCCGCGACGGCAAGCTGGTCGGGGTGGTCAGCCGGCGCGACATCCTCCGCGCCCTGCTGGCGCAGGAAGCCTGAGCATGCTCCATGAACAAGGAACCGCCATGTCGTCGCGCACAGGCATCGTTTTCTATTCGCGTTCGGGAACCGGGCGGTCGGTAGCGCAACGCCTTGCCAGTTTGTCCGGGTGGCCCGCTTGGGAAATCCGCGACGCCCAGCCCCGGCTTGGCTTGCGCGGCGACCTGCGCTGCGTGGTCGACAGCGTGTTCAAGCGTAGCCCGGCGTTCCGCTATGACGGCCCGCCGCTGGACGCGCTTGACCATGTCATTCTGATCGCGCCGGTATGGATGCGGTCGCTGGCGGCGCCCATGCGCGCTTTTCTGCAAGACCAGGCTGCGTTGCTGCCGGCGTATTCCGTGATTTGTGTCATGTCGGGCTTTGGGGGCTTTCGGGCGGTGGACGACATCGCCACCCTGACCGCCAAGCAACCACAGTCCGTCCTGCTGCTGAAGCAATACGATGTGCTGGCCGAGGAATGCGATGCGTCCCTTTGCCGCTTCAGGGAACAGATCATCGCCCTGTAGATTCCCTGGCAAATGTGTGCTGCAATAATCGGCAGTTGTTCCACGCAGCCACGGCACAGGGCAACCCAATGCGATGAGAAATTCGTCCAGCGCTCCCCCGCTAGTCGACATTATTCAGTCCGCCACCGAGCCGATCATCACGGTCGATGAACAGCAGCGCATCGTGGTGTTCAACGCAGCCGCTGAGCGCGTGTTCCTACGCGACGCCGCCTGCCTCATCGGCGCCAGCCTGGACATCCTGATTCCCGTGCGGTTCCGCGCGCTGCACGCCAAGCACGTCAGCCGCTTTCAGGACACCGGCATCTCTGACCGCCAGATGGGCCTGGGCGCGCCGCTCTGGGGCTTGCGGGCAAACGGCGAAGAGTTTCCCATGGAAGCGTCGATTTCTCAGGCCCGCACGGAATCCGGCGTATTTCTTTCCATTTTCCTGCGAGACATCACCGAACGGCAACGCATCGATCAGGCGTTGCGCGCGTCGCGCGATGAACTTACCCGCCTGTCCAACGCCTTGCTGCATGTGCGTGAGCAGGAAAAGAAGCACATCGCCCGTGAACTGCACGACGACCTTGGCCAGAGCCTGACGGCGCTGACCATGGAACTGTCGCAGTTGGAATCCAGCTTCGGCACGAACGACTCGCCCGCCCGCGAGCGCGTGCGCGTCATGCGCGGCCTGGTCAAGAGCACGTTCACATCGCTGCGGCGCATTGCATCCGATCTGCGGCCCGTCATGCTGGACGACCTGGGCCTGGCCGCCGCCGTCGAATGGCTGGTGGCGAATTTTGTCTCGCGCTATGGGATTGACACCGAAGCGCATATCGACGTCGACCCCAACGAGCCTTCAAAGCGGGTGGCCACCACCCTCTTTCGGGTCGTGCAAGAAGCCCTGACCAACATCGCCAAACATGCGCAAGCCACAAAAGTACTGGTGCGCCTGTCCTGTACCCAGAACCATTGCACGCTGACCGTGCAGGACAACGGCGTCGGCACCACCCCCGACAGCATTTCCAAGAAGCTGCCCATGTCGCTGGGCTTGCAAGGCATACGCGAGCGCGTGCGCTTGCTGAATGGCGAAGTCACCATCACCACGCGTAAACAGGGCGGGTTCCGTCTGGAGGCCAGGATGCCCATCCATCATCCGGATCTGCCAGGGGAAATGAATTGATCACCTTGATGCTTGCCGATGATCACACCTTGCTGCGGGAAGGCCTGCGGCGTCTGCTTGAACAGGCGGGCGACATCCAGGTGGCGGGCGAAGCGCGTGATGGCTCGGAAGCGCTGCGGCAACTTGCAGTGCGGTCCTGGGATCTGCTGGTGCTGGACATGTCGATGCCGGGCCGCGACGGGGTGGGCCTGATCCGCCAGATAAAAACCGAGTTCCCGGCCGTGCCGATCCTGGTGCTGACGATGCACGGTGAACAGCAGTACGCGGTGCAGGCGATCAAGGCCGGCGCGGCGGGCTACCTGACCAAGGACAGCGCCGCCGACGAACTGGTGCAGGCGGTGCGCCAGGTGGCTGCTGGCGGGCGCTACCTGAGCCGCTCGCTTGCCGAGAGCATTGTCTTCGAACGGCATGGCGACATCAGCGGCCAGCCCCATCTTTCCTTGTCGGACCGTGAGTTGTCCGTGTTCCGATACCTGGCCTCGGGGCTGAATAATTCGGACATCGCGCGCTTACTGTTTCTGAGCATCAAGACAGTCAGCACGTACAAAGGCAGGATCCTGGTCAAGATGCAATTACGCAACCAGGCCGACCTGGTGCGCTACGCCATCAAGCACCGCCTGTTCGACGAGCAGGACGGTCCGGGCCCCCTGTAGGAATGCGCCTACAGCCGTAGGCGATTTCGCGCCGAATCTGGCGGGCTGCGCTGATAGTGCCGGCCTGGCTGATCGGGCACACTCGGCGTTGAAGCGTGCGCGATGGCCCGCAACGCCTTCTTTCTGACCCGCAGCCATCTTCATCGGAAGTGAGGTGCAGGCATGGAACATTCCCCTATTCCCCGCAGCGGCGCCGACACGTCGCGCAACGCCAACCATGACGGCCCCGTGCGCGCACCGGGCGATTGCGACGCATGTGGCATGGCCCGGATCTGCCGCGCCGGTCCGGCTAACGGCGCCTGGTCGCTGCATCACTCGCCGACTTACGCGTCGCCGCTGCATCAAGCCACGCGCAACTGGCGGCTGGTGCACCGGGGCGAACCCGTCTACCGCGCGGGCGATCCCTTGAGGAATCTGTACTACTTGCGTGCCGGGTCCGCGAAGATCCGTGTGACCAACCCATCAGGCTCCGAGCAGATTGCCGCGTTTCCAATCTCGGGCACCTTGCTTGGGCTGGACGCCATCGCCACCGGCACCCACGAATGCGACGCCATCGCCTTGGAAGATTCGCTGGTGTGCGTGCTGCCGTTCAACGAATTGATGTCGCAGTGCAGCTACGACCTGGCGGCCACCAAGGAACTCAACCGGCTCATTGCCCAAGAGGTCAATCAGTTTCGGCGCCTGCTGACGGCCTTGGGCTGCATGACGACCGAGGGCCGGGTGGCGCGCTTTCTTGTGAACCTGTCCGAACAGATGGCCGCCAACGGTTATTCGGCGCGCGAGTACACGCTGAAAATGAGCCGCGAAGACATCGCCAACCATCTTGGCATGACGATCGAAACCGTATGCAGAACGTTCGGACGGATGCGCACGGCCTCGCTGCTCACCGTGAAAGGACGCAACCTGCAGATACGCAATCTGGAAGCCTTGAAGAAAGTCGGCAGCGTTTAGCGTCATCCGCGCCGACGGTTCAGCTCAGCCGGATCGCCAGCGCGGCCAGCGTCACGGCAAGCACTGGCAACGTCAGCACAATGCCCACCTTGAAGTAGTAGCCCCAGGAAATCGTCATGCCCTTGCGTTCCAGCACATGCAGCCAAAGCAAGGTGGCCAGGCTGCCGATTGGCGTGATCTTCGGACCCAGGTCGCTGCCGATCACATTGGCGTAGATCATCGCTTCCTTCACCACGCCGCTTGCCTGGCTGGCGTCGATGGACAACGCACCCACCAGCACCGTGGGCATATTGTTCATGATGGACGACAGCAGCGCCGCCATGAACCCCGCGCCAAACGTGGCCGTCCAGATGCCCTGCTCCGCCAAGCGCGTCAGCAGGTCTGCCAGGTACTGGGTCAGACCGGCGTTGCGCAAGCCATACACCACCAGATACATCCCCAGGGAAAAAATCACGATCTGCCATGGCGCCTCGCGGATGACCTTGCGCGTGCTGATCCGATGGCCGCGTCCGGCCACCAGCAGCAGAATCGCCGCGCCCAGGGCCGCCACCGCGCTGACCGGCACGCCCAGCGGCTCCAGGCCAAAGAAGCCGACCAGCAGCAATGCCAGCACCGCCCAGCCCGACCGGAACGTATTCAGGTCATGAATGGCCGCGGCGGGCGGCTTGAGCTGGCTTTCGTCATACCGTCGCGGAATGCGCGTGCGAAAGTACAGAAACAAGACGGCCAGCGATGCCAGCACGGCCACCAGGTTCACCGGCACCATCACTGCCGCGTACCGGTTGAAACCGATATCGAAGAAATCGGCCGACACGATGTTCACCAGGTTCGACACAATCAGCGGCAGGCTGGCGGCGTCGGCAATGAAACCCGCCGCCATCACAAAGGCCAGGGTGGCGCCGGGGCTGAAGCCCAGGGCTAGCAGCATGGCCATCACGATCGGGGTCAGGATGAGCGCGGCGCCGTCGTTGGCGAACAGCGCCGCCACCGCCGCCCCAAGCAGCACGATCAACGCGAACAAGGCGCGGCCGTTGCCCCTGCCCCACCGCGCCACGTGCAGCGCCGCCCATTCAAAGAAACCGGCCTCGTCCAGCAGCAGGCTGATGATGATGACGGCGATGAACGTGGCCGTGGCGTTCCAGACAATATTCCACACCACGGGAATGTCAGACACCTGCACCACGCCCGCGACCAGGGCAAGCACCGCGCCCAGGCTGGCGCTCCAGCCGATGCCCAGGCCGCGAGGCTGCCAGATGACCAGGATCAGGGTCAGGATGAAGATCGATAGCGCTGCGAACATGGGGGCGTCTCGTCAGGCCGCGGGCGTATCGGCGCCGATCTGCTTCAGCTCCCGGTGTATGGCGGCCTTGTCCAGCGTGGCCAGGGGCAAGTTGGCAAAGATGCTGATACGCGCCGAGATCTGGCGGAAGACCTTTTCAAAGACGCGGCGGCGTTCGTCTTCCGTTCCCACGGCCGCTGCCGGGTCCTCGAAACCCCAATGCGCCGAAATGGGTTGGCCGGGCCACACGGGGCAAACCTCGCCAGCGGCGTTGTCGCATACCGTGATGATGAAATCCATTTGCGGCGCATCAGGCAGGGCGAACTCATCCCAGCCTTTGCTGCGCAGGGTGTCCGTCGGATAGTCCAGCACACTGACTTTTTCGATCGCCAGCGGATTGACGGTCCCACCGGGATGGCTGCCCGCGCTGTAAGCGCGAAAGCGGCCCTTGCCCACCGTGTTGAGAAGCGCCTCGGCCATGATGCTGCGTGCGGAATTGCCGGTGCAGAGAAACAGTACGTTGTAGACCTTGTCAGTCATGATTCGGGCTCATTGGTTGAAGTGGCGTTACTGGCGGTGGGCAGGTCGAAGGCAACACGCCTTGTCCGGGATGGACAGGGGTTGCCGCCGCCGTCTTCGGCCAGGCACGCCAGCATAAAGCGAAAATTTCAATAGTTCAACAATTGTTGTAGTATTCGCCACATGGATAAAAACACTGCGGTCATCGTCTTCGAATCGCTCGCTTCGGGCGTGCGGCTGGACATCTTCCGGCTGCTCGTGCGGGCGGCGCCCGGCGGCTGCGTGGCCGGCCAGATCGCCACCGAACTCAGCTTGCCGCCCACCAACCTGTCGTTCCACCTGAAGGCGCTGACGCAGTCCGGCCTGCTGACGGTTGAGCAGGAAGGCCGTTACCTGCGCTACCGCGCAAACACCACGCTGATGTACGGACTGGTCGATTACCTGACCGCCGAGTGCTGCGCCGGAGTCGCTTGCGCGGAACCGCCCATGGATGAGGGGCGCGCGTCATGACATTGGCCTCGTCTGCTAGCCGGGCCGATGTGCTGATCGTGGGCGCTGGGCAAAGCGCGTTGGCGCTGGCCTATTTCCTGAAGCGAAGCAAGCTGGATGTGGTCTTGCTGGACGCCAACCCGCAACCCGGTGGCGCCTGGACCCATGGCTGGAATTCGTTGCGGCTGTTTTCCCCCGCGCAATGGAGTTCCTTGCCGGGCTGGCCTATGCCGGCCATGCCCGGATATCCCGGCCGAGACGAGGTGGTCGATTACCTGTCGCGATATGAAAGCCGTTATGGCTTCAATGTGCACCGCCCTGTGCGGGTGAACCGGGTACGCAAGGAGGCATCCGAATTTGTCGTTGAAACCGACCAGGGCGTTTGGCGCAGCCGTGCCGTCGTCAGCGCGACGGGCACCTGGAGCAAGCCCTACGTGCCCTCGTTCGAGGGGGCTTCCGATTTCCAAGGCACGCAGGTGCATTCCGCGCAATATCGGTCACCGGCGCCCTTCGCCGGCCAGCGGGTGTTGATCGTGGGCGGTGGCAATTCCGGCGCGCAAATTCTGGCCGAGGTGTCCAGCGTGGCGGAAACCACCTGGGTAACGCAGAGCAAGCCTTTATTCTTGCCCGATGACGTGGACGGCCGCGTCCTTTTCGAACGGGCCACTGCGCGCTGGCAGGCGCTGCAGCAGGGCAAGCAAGCCGACGACCTGCCCGGTGGTTTTGGCGACGTCGTCATGGTTGCGTCCGTGCGCGAGGCCCGAGAACGCGGCGTGCTGCACTCGGTTCGGCCGTTCTTGCGATTTACGCCCCAAGGCGTCGTCTGGCCGGACGGGACCGAGTCCGAGGTTGACGCCGTCATCTGGTGTACGGGCTTCCGGCCGGCCCTGGATCATCTGGCGCCGTTGCACGTCATCAACGCCGAAGGCAAGGTTGCGCTGGCCGGAACCCAGGCGTCGGCAATGCCGGGCTTGTGGCTGCTTGGGTATGGCGAGTGGACGGGGTTTGCGTCCGCCACGCTTGTCGGCATCATGCGCACGGCCAAATCCACGGCGCTTGAAGTGGCCGCGTATGTTGAGGCCAACCCGCGCACGCCATCCCCCTTGGTTCCCTCCTCTACTGAATCCTCTTCTTCACTTCCGACTTAACAGGACACCATGAGCTCCGTCACCATCTATCACAACCCCAAGTGCGGCACCTCGCGCAACACCTTGGCGCTGATCCGCAATGCCGGCGTGGAACCGCAAGTGATCGAATACCTGCAAACCCCGCCCGACCGCGCAACCCTGGTTGACCTGATCTCGCGCGCTGGGCTGTCGGTACGCGACGCCATTCGCCAAAAGGGCACGCCCTATCTGGAACTGGGCCTGGACGACGCCTCGCTCACCGACGACGCCCTGATCGACGCCATGCTTGAACACCCCATTCTGATCAACCGCCCTTTTGTGGTGACGGCCAAGGGAGTGCGGCTGTGCCGGCCGTCTGAATTGGTGCTGGACATTCTGGAACAAGCGCAGCGCGGCGCCTTCGTCAAGGAAGACGGCGAAGCGGTGATCGACGAGAACGGACAGCGCCTGCGCTAGAAAATTCGATGGCCCACCGCCCGATGTCCCAGCAAGCCGCCTCCCCCGACAAAGCGCATAGTTTGGTGACGGCGCTGGGCATCGGGCAAATCTGTTCTTGGGGCTCGCTGTATTACAGCTTTCCCCTGATCGCCGAAGCGATGGGCGCCGAACTTGGTTGGAGCAAACCCGATCTCTACGGCGCGGCAACGCTGGGGCTGATGCTGGCGGCGCTGGCGGCGTACCCGGTGGGCGTGGCGGTGGACCGGGGTTACGGCCGCTGGGTGATGGGCTTGTCTTCCCTGGCGGCGGGCGGTTTGCTGCTGCTTTGGTCACAGGTGACCTCGCTGCTGGCCTTTTACGTGCTGGTGGGCGGCATCGGTGCACTGCAGGCCGCCACGCTGTACGAACCCGCGTTTGCCGTCGTCGCCCGCCGCGTTGGCCCCGGCCATTCACGCGCCGGCATCACCGCGTTGACGCTGTGGGGCGGCTTTGCCAGCACGGTGTTCATTCCGCTGGTGCAATGGCTGCTGAACCATTGGGGCTGGCGCGATGCGTTGATGGTCTTGGCGGCGGTCAACGTCTTCATCTGCGGCAGCGCCTATCTGCTGTGCATTTCACCCACGCGTGACGCCAAGCCCGCTGGCGACGCCACGGCGGACGAACAACGCGCGCGTAACCGACTGGCGGTGCGAGACGCGCTGCGCCGTCCCGTCTTCTGGGCCTTGCTGGTGTCGTTGACGGCGTATGCGGCGGTTTTTTCCGCCTTTACCTTTCATATGTATCCGCTGCTGCGCGAACGCGGCATCGATACGGCTTCGGTGGTGCAAGCCATTGCGTTGATCGGGCCGGCCCAGGTGGCGGGCCGGATCGTGATCAGCCTGTTCGCGGCACGGGCCTCGATGCGCGCGGTCGGCACGGCGGTGGTCACGATTTTTCCGCTGGCTTTCGGCGCACTGGCTTTCCTGCGGGCCGACTTCCTGACCGTGGCGGCGGTGTGCGTGGTGTACGGCGGGGCCAACGGCATTTTCACGATCGTGCGCGGCATGGTGGTGCCTGAAATGCTGAGCCGCCACGCCTATGGCGCAATCAACGGCTTGCTGACCGTGCCCATGACTTTCGCGCGGGCCGCCGCGCCGGTGGGCGCCGCCGCCTTGTGGGCGCTTGGGTCTTCTTACGACACGGTGCTTGGCGCCATCGTGGCGGTGGCGTTTGTGCTGGCCGCGAGCTTCTGGCTGGCCGCCTGGATCAGCCGCCCCAGGCTTCAATTGATTTAAGTTATTTGAGTAGAGAACATTGCCATGACGACGTATTCCCCCCTTCACCCTCCTTCCCTGCTGAACGGGATCTGCCCAGCCTGGACGATGCCTTGCTGGATGTGCCCAGCCATGAAAAGCTGGCGCTGGAAAACGGCGCCACGCATCCGCCGCGCATTCTGCTGTTGTATGGCTCGCTGCGCGAGCGCTCGTATAGCCGCCTGCTGACGGAAGAAGCCGCCCGCATCCTGACCCGGCTGGGCGCTGAAACCCGCATCTTCGACCCCCGCGGCCTGCCGCTGCCCGACGGCGCGCCCGCCGATCATCCCAAGGTGGCCGAACTGCGTGCGCTGTCGCTGTGGTCCGAAGGCCAAGTCTGGTGCAGCCCGGAACGGCACGGCACGCTGACCGGCGTATTCAAGAGCCAGATCGATTGGCTGCCGCTGGAAACCGGCAGCGTGCGCCCCACACAGGGCCGCACGCTGGCCGTCATGCAGGTGTCGGGCGGATCGCAATCCTTCAACGCGGTCAACGCGCTGCGCGTGCTGGGCCGCTGGATGCGCATGGTGACCATACCCAACCAGTCGTCGGTAGCCAAGGCGTTTCAGGAGTTCGACGAGGCCGGGCGCATGAAGCCGTCTTCCTACTACGACCGGGTGGTGGACGTGATGGAAGAGCTGATCAAGTTCACCCTGCTGGTGCGCGACCGCAGCGACTACCTGACCAATCGGTACAGCGAACGCAAGGGCATGGCGGAAGAGGCCGCGCGCCTGGCGCGCGCGGCGATGGACCACGAGGCGGTGGCGCCGTAGCCGCTGCCCGGGGCTATCCGGCGCGTGGCGTGCCTGCTTCTGGCAGGATGTGTTGCGGCTTGGCGCCTTCCCGATTCAAGTGCGAAACCGCCGCCGACCGGGGTCTGGCCGAGGCACGGCGGCGATCAGGTCGCGGGTATAGCCGTGCGCGGGCGCCTCGAATATCTGATCGCACTCACCTTCTTCAACCAGCTCTCCCGCGGCCATGATCGCAACCCGGTCGGCAATGTGCCGGACCACGCCCAGGTCGTGCGAAATGAACAGATACGTCAGGCCGGTTTCGGCTTGCAGGTCGGCCAGCAGGTCCAGAACCTGCGCCTTCACGGACACGTCCAGCGCCGACACGGCTTCGTCCGCGACGATGAAGCGCGGCTCCAGCGCCAACGCGCGGGCGATGGCAATGCGCTGGCGCTGCCCGCCCGAAAACTGATGCGGAAAGCGCTTGGCGTGGTCAGGCTGCAGGCCCACGCGCGCAAGCAGGGCAAGCATCCGCGCATGCCGTTCTTCGGGCGTGTAGAGCTTGTGGATGACCAAGCCGTCCATGATCGCGTCGCCCACGGTGCGGCGCGGATTCAGGCTGGAGTACGGATCCTGGAAGATCGTTTGCACCTGGCGCCGAAACGACAGCAGCGACGCCCCTGACAGTTGCTGCACGTCGTGCCCGGCCACCCGGATCTTGCCGGACGATGGCCGGACCAGGCCTGCAATGCAACGCCCCAGCGTGCTCTTTCCCGAACCCGATTCTCCCACCAGCGCCAGCGTGGTGCCGGGCGCGATCGACAGGCTTACGCCACGCACCGCCTGCACGACGCGTGGCGGTTTACCCAGGAGCGAGCGACCCACGACGTAGTCTTTCGTGACGCCTTCGGCGTGCAGGATGGGGTTGTTCATCGTGGCGCTCCTTCAATGACGGGGCGAGGCGGCCCCAGGCGCCGCGTCGGGTCGCGCGGGGCGTCCACATTGGGTACCGCCGCCAGCAAGGCCTGTGTGTAAGGATGGCTGGGATGACGAAAAATCTGCAAGACAGCGCCCTCTTCCACCACCCTGCCGGCCTGCATGACGACCACCCGATCGGCAATCTCGGCCACCACGCCCAGATCGTGCGTAATGAACAGCACCGCCGCGCCCGTTTCTGCCTGCATGGAGAACAGCAGTTGCAGCACCTGCGCCTGCACCGTCACGTCCAGGGCGGTGGTGGGTTCGTCGGCGATGATCAGCTTGGGCGTTAGCGCGCAAGCGATGGCAATCATGATGCGCTGGCGCATGCCGCCCGACAGTTCGTGCGGATACGCCTTTGCCCGCTGCGCCGGGTCGCGAATGCCCACACGGTCCATCAAGGCCACCGCCCGGTTCCAGGCGTGCTTACGGCCCATTCCCGCTTCATGGATGCGAAGCACTTCGGCAATCTGGTCGGCCACGCAGCGTCCGGGGTTCAGCGCGGTCATCGGTTCCTGGAACACCATGGCCATGTCCTTGCCGCGCAACGCGTCCATGTCCGACTCCGATGCGCGCAACAAGTCGTGGCCGTCAAACCGCAGCTCGTCCGCGGCCACCCGGCCGGGCGGGTCCACCAGCCCCATCAACGAAAAGCCCGTGACCGACTTGCCGGAGCCGGACTCACCAACCAGGCAGACGACTTCACCGCGCCGCACGGTCAGGTCCACGCCCCGGACCGCGGCGACCACGCCTTGGGCAGTATCGAAGTTGACGCTCAGGTTGCGAACCGTCAGCAGGGCTTCGGCATCACGGTTCATCGTTGCAGCTCCGGGTTCAGCACGTCTTGCAGCCAGTCGCCCAGCACATTGACGGCCAGCACGGTAAAGAACAGGGCCAGAGCCGGTACCAGCACGGGCCACGGGTTGGTGTAGAGATAGTCCTTCAGCGACCCGACCATCTGCCCCCACGACGGCACGGGCGGCCTGACGCCCAGGCCCAGGAAGCTCAAGCCCGCTTCCAGCAGCATGGCAAACGAAAACGTGAAGGACGCCTGCACCGCGATGATCGAACGCATGTTGGGCAGCACTTCGTGCCAGATGATCCAGCGGCTGCCCGCGCCCAACGAACTCGCGGCCAGCACGTGTTCGCGCGCTCGGATGCCGCGCGCCACGCCCCAGGTGACCCGGGCGAATTGCGGAGCGTAGAGCACGCCGATGGTGGCGACCAGTGTCGGCAAGTTGCCGCCAATGAACGCCAGCACCACCAGCGCCACGAAAATCTCGGGGAGTGACACGAAGACGTCCACCACGCGGATGGCCGCGGCTTCCATGCGCCGGCCCAGGAACGCCACGCCCACGCCGATCGTCACGCCCAGGACGCCCGCCAGCAGCACGGCGGCGCCCGCCACCGTCAATGAAACCCGAGCGCCGTACACGGCCCGCGACAGCAGGTCGCGCCCCAGTTCATCGGTGCCCAACCAGTGTTTCCACGATGGCGAGGCCAGCAGGTTGGCAGCATCGATCTGATACGGGTCCGCCAGGCCCAACATGGGGCCGAAAGCGGCGCCCATCACCAGCACGATCAAAAACCCAAGCGCCAGGCGGACGGACCCGCCACCGGAATACGTTCTTAGCAATGCAATCATGTGGATGGCCTGCGGATGCGGGGGTCAACCAAACCCTGCGCCAGGTCGATGACCAGGTTGATCAGGATGAAGATGGCAAAAATGGCCAGCAAACACCCCTGGATCACGGGGTAGTCGCGCGAAAATGCGGCGCTGACCAGCAAGGAACTGAGTCCGGGCCAATCAAACAGCGCTTCGATAATGACCGTGCCGCCCAGCAAGTTGCCCGCCCGGATGCCCACAATGGCAATCACGGGCACCAGCGCGTTGGGCAGTGCGTGCCGGAAAATGGCCTTGCCGCGCGGCAACCCTTTGGCGCGAGCCAGCTTGACGTAGTCGCGGCCCATCACGTCCGACAGGCTGGCGCGGGTCATGCGGGCAACGACGCCCATGAAGTTCAAGCCGATGGTCAAGGCTGGCAGGATCAGCGCCAGGCAATGCTGCAGCGGATCGTCGGCGAACGACACGAAGCCCGACGAGGGCAACCAGCCCAGCCCCAGACTGAACACCAGCACCAGCAGAATGCCCAGCACGAATACCGGCGCCGAGAATCCAGCCACGGCCAGCACTGATGCCATCACCCCCGCCAGCCGGCCCCGGGCGCGCGCCGCGATGACCCCCAGGGGCACGCCCAGCAGCACGGCCACCAGCAGGCCGACGCCGATCAATTCCAGGCTGCGTGGAATGCGCCGCGCCAGCTCGTTGGCCACGGGTTCACCAGTGCGTAGCGACACACCCAGGTCGCCGTGCGCCAAGGCCCCCGCCCAGTGCGTGAACTGCGTGGCCAGAGGCAGGTCCAGGCCTAGCTGAGCCCGCACGCGGGCCACGGCTTCCGGGTCGCTGCCGGCCTGGTCGCCCAGCATGATGGCGACCGGGTCGCCGGGCAGCAGATGGATGGCGATGAACACCACGCCTGTCGCCAGCGCCAGTGTGATCAGCGCTGAAGACAGCCGTCTTAGCAGGAAAGGCAGCATGCCGATGCGCTCAGTTCAGCCACATGGTGGGCAGCGAGATGCCCGGGCTGCTTTCGCTCAGCGCTCCGCCCAATTGCGTATACCCGCGCACCTTGCGCAGATAGCCTTGCGCCTGTTCACGCCAGTTCACGAAGGCCCAGGGGCTGGTGTCGAGAATGCGCTTTTCCACTTGCGCATAGACCGGCTGGCGCGCCTTCGGGTCCGTCAGCGCGCGGCCTTCCGCCAGCAGCTTTTCCAGTTCGGGGTCACGGTAGCCGATGGGCTTGGCCCAGTAGCTGGAATCGCCGCCCAGGTAATAGGCATAGGCGTCGGGGTCAGGCAGTTTGACCGACACGCCGTAGATCATGGATTCATAGTCGCCGCGATTCTTGCGTTCTACCAGCGTGGCCCATTCCACCGGTTCCAGCTTGAGATTGATGCCGGCTTCTTTCAAATTGGCCTGCACCACCTGGGCCATCGTCGTATAGATGCCCAAGCCTTGAAAGACCACCATCGAGGCGTCCAGTCCGTTGCCGTAGCCGGCCTCGGCCAGCAGCGCCCTGGCCTGCTTGACATCGCGCTTGTAGGTGCCGTCCAGCGCCTTGTTGTAGTAAGGCGAGTCGGTGGGCGTGGGCGCGCCATGGATGGGTTGGCCGTGACCGAAGAAAGCGGCCTTGGACACGGCCTCGCGGTCGATGGCGTAGGACACCGCGCGCCGCACGCGGGCGTCGTCGAACGGTTTTTTGCTGGTGTTGAACCAGACGCTCATGAAGGCGCCTCCCGCCATGTCGATCTTCATGCCAGCGTTGCGCCGCAACGCGTCGATGTCCTTCCAGGGCACGAAATCAATCATGTCCAGCGATCCGCTGCGCAGCGCGTTGACGCGGGCATCGTCGCTTTTGATCATGCGGAAATCGACGGCGTCCAGGTACGGCTGCCCCGCCACAAAGTAAGCGGGGTTGCGAGCCAGGCTGGCTCGCACGGCGGGCTCGTAGGCCTTGAGCTGGAAGGGGCCGGTGCCGTTGGCGGCAAGCTTCAGATTGGCGCCGCCTTCCACCCATTTGCGCGAGACGATGGCCGCTTCGGGCAACGCCAGTACGCCCAGCAGCGTGGCGTCGGGCGACGGCTTTTCAACCTTGACGGTGGCCGGGTCTACGACGGTAACTTTCATGCCCAGCAGGTTGGCGCGCAGCGTTGCGCCCGTGGCCGGGTCCAGGATGCGGTCCAGCGAGAACTTCACGTCGTCCGCCGTGAGCGGCGTGCCGTCCTGGAATTTCACGTTCGGACGCAGGTGGAAGATGATGCTGCGCGCATCGGGCTGTTCCCAGCGTTCGGCCAGACGCGGCACGACGGCGCCCGTTTTGTCGTAGCCGGCCAAGGGGCTGTAGAGCGATTCGATCAACACCTTCCAGGCGCTGCCGCCGTAGACATGTGGGTCCAGCGACACCACTTCGGACACCGTGCCGTAGCGCAGCGTACCGCCCTGCTTTGGCGTGTCGGCGGCCTGTGCCCCGGCCATGTATGCCAGCAGCGCGCAAGCGCCCACGCGCAGCGCCATCCGGCGCCAGGTTTGTTGCATCGTCATTGTTTTCCCCTTGCTCATGATGGTTCGGTTTGCCGGATGCGTGCCCCGATCAGGGCAAGGCCTCGACCAGCCGATCGATTTCACTGGAATCGTTGTAATACGAAGGCGAGATGCGCAGGTTGCCGCCGCGCACCGCCAGGTCCACGCCCGCGTCGCGCAGCCGCATTGATAGTTCTTGCGCATCATGGCCCGCATGCTTGAAAGACAAATTGCCCGACGCTTCGCCCGGGGCGCGCGAACTGACAATTTGATAGCCCTTTTTCTGCAAGGCCTCGCTGGCGTAGTCGGTCAGCCCCAGAATGTGCGCTTCGATGCGGGCCGGCGTCAGCGCCAGTTGGATGCGCACCGCGGCGTCCAGGCCCCAGATACCGGTGAAATTCGCCAGCGCTTCTTCGAAACGGCCGGCATTGGGCCGATATTCCAGCAGGTAATGCATGTGGTCTTCGGTGCTGTCCACGCTGTGATAGCCCACGCTGGGCGGGTCCAGCAGTCCCAGCACGCTCTTGCGGCAGTAGAAGTAACCGGTGCCTATCGGCGCCAACATCCATTTGTGGCCGCCTACCGCCAGGAAGTGGATGCCCAGCTTTTCCACATCCAGCTCCAAGGAACCGGCCCACTGGATGGCGTCCAGGTTCAGGTACACGCCGCGTTCATGGCACAGGTTGGACGTGGCCTCAAGGTCTTGCCGAAAGCCGTTGGAAAATTGCACCGCGCTGATCGAAACCAGCCGTGTACGGTCATCCATGAGCTTGCGGATGTCGTCCACCAGGATGCGGCCGTTGCGGTTCTTTACCCAGCGTATCGTCACGCCGCGCGCTGCCAGTTTCATCCAGCAGTACACATTGGAGGGGTACTCGATATCGGCCAGGATCAGGTTGTCGCCGTCGCGCCAGGGAAAGCCATTGGCCACGTTGACCAGGCCTTCGGTGGTGTTTTTGACATAGGCGATTTCGTCGCGGTGGGCCCCGATCAGGCGGCCGATGCGCGTTTTGATGGTCTCTTCGGCAAAGCGGCACCAGTCGGGATAGGCGTTGCGTCCGTTGTCGCGCACGTCTTCCATGAAGCGGTTCACGGCGGCGACCACCGGCAGGCTCAGCGCGCCAATCGAGGCATTGTTCAGATACGCCCGCCGCTGCTTGATGGGAAACGCGTGCCCCACGTTGCTCCAGTCCAGCTGTTCGATGCCATTGCGGTCGCCGGGAAACAGGGCGGCGGGTTCGCCCAGGGAAACCGCCTTATCTAGGATGTTCACGCCGTGCCTCTTTCATTGAAGGTGGGATGATCCTAAGATTGCCGGAATCCATGCGTCAATTTCGTTTGCGGTATCGATGCATGCGCTTTTGTAATGGGTTATACCCTTGTCGCCAGCCTGCCCTATGGAAGACGCGGGCGGGCCGGGTTGGCGTCCCTGCGTGTGTTCTCCTCTCTTTCGGGTTTCTCCCTATGCGATTGAACCGTTTGCAAGCCCTGCGCGCCGTCCTGGAAACCGGAAGCGTGACCGAGGCCTCGCGCCGCGTCCACCGAACCCAGCCGCAGATCAGCCGGCTGATATCGGCGCTGGAAGAGGAAGTGGGTTTTTCGCTGTTCCTACGCCAGGGACGCGGCCTGATTCCCACGCAGGAGTGCCTGCGCTTCTACGAAGGCAGCCGGCATATCCTGGCGGGTTTTGATGAGGTGTCGCGCATTGCCGATTCCATCCGCAATCAGCAAGACGCCTGGTTGCGCATCCTGACGCAGCCCTACTTCGCCTATAGCGTGACGCCCCGCGCCATTGCGGAGTTCTCGCGCAGCCACCCGCGCGTTCGGATATCGCTGGAAGTGCGCTCGCGCGTGGATGTGGGCTTGTGGATGTCGGGACAGCAATTCGACCTGGGGCTGGCGGCGCTGCCCATCGACTTTCCGGGTATCCGCTCGCGCCCCTTCGCCGACGTGCGGCTGGTGATCGCCATGCCGCAAGGCCATCGCCTGGCCGCCAACGCCGTGCTGACGCCGGAAGACATCAAGGACGAACCCTTTATTGCGCTGCGCCCGTTTACCCTGCTGCGGCAGCGTACCGACGATTTGATGGAGAAATACCGCTTGCCTTTGCGCTTGGTGATGGAGACGTCATCGGGGCAGTCCGCGTGCCAGTTGGCGGCGTTGGGCGTGGGGATTGCGTTGGCGGATCCGATTCTGGCGGCCAATGTGCCGGGTATTGTGCTGCGAGACTTTGAACCCCGGCTAAGCATTCCTTATGGGTTTTTACTGCCCAGCAGCTATGCGCCGTCGGAACAGGCGCGCGAATTCGCGCGCCTGTTCGTCCGCATTGTTAAAGAGACCGCGCCGGACAGGGTGCAATTGCTTGCGTCGTCACTCGCGGATGACGACGATGGGCTGTTGGACTGAAGCCGTCGGAGGCCGGTCCCACACGTCTGTCCGCCGCCAGGCGCTTCTTAATCAATCGCCGCGCCCGCGGTTTTCACGACCTTGCCCAGGCGGGTGTATTCCTCGGCGCCAAAGTCCTTCAAGGTCTGGCGCGTGGTGGGCGACGGGATGGCGCCGCGCGATTCCAGCGTCTTCTTTACATCGGGCCGTTGCAGAGCCTTGTTGACGGCGGCGTTCAGCTTGTCCAGCACGGCGGGCGGGGTGCCCTTCGGCGCGTACAGGCCGTCCCAGGCGAAGAACTCGTAACCCTTCACGCCGGCTTCGTTCATCGTGGGTATGTCGGGGTTGGACGCCACGCGCTCGGGCGTGGTGACGGCCAGCGCGCGCAGTTTGCCGGCGGCGATCTGGCCCGACACATTGGGCATGACATCGATCAGGAACGAGATGCGTCCGCCCAACAGGTCGGTCATGGCCGCGCCGCCGCCCTTGTACGGAATGTGCATGACCTGGATGCCCGCCATCTGCTTCAGCAATTCACAGGCCAGATGCGACGACGTGCCATTGCCGGCAGAGCCGCAGGTCAGTTCGCCGGGGTGGGATTTGGCGTAGGTCAGCAGTTGGTCCAGTGACTTGAAGCGGTCGTCGGTGCCGTTCACGACCAGGGCCGCGGCAATGACGGTAAACCGCGAAATCGGCTCGAAGTCGCTGGGTTTGTAGCCGGGCGATTTATACAGCCAGTGGTTGGTGGCCTGCGTGCCGTTGGTGCCGTATGACAGCGTGTAGCCGTCCGGGTTGGCGCGCGCCGCGATGGACGTGCCGATGTTGCCGCCCGCGCCGGGGCGGTTTTCCACGATGATGGATTGGCCCAGTTCGCGCGACAGGGGCTCGGCCATCAGCCGCGCCAGCGTATCGCCGCCACCGCCCGCCGCAAACGGCACCACCAGCGTGATGGCGTGGGTGGGCCAGTCGGCTTGTTGCGCCAGCACGGCAGCGGATGGCAGCGCGGCGCTGGCGGCAGTGGCCAGGCAAATCAAGGTCTTGGATAGTTTCATGCTTGTCTCCTGTGGGGATAGTGTGCGCGCGCCCGCTTGGGTTGTAGGTGTATCGGGCGCGTGTTTTTTATGCGAGCGTTGGGGGTCGTGGATGTGCGAGGTCAGGGTTCGGGATTCGGGTCGCGGTTGGGAGAATCAGACGAAGCGGCAGCTCACCGACCCCAGTGGGCCGTAGTCCACGTGGAAGGTGTCGCCGGCCTGGGCAAAGACGGGCCGGGTGAACGAGCCGCCAAGAATGATCTGGCCGGCTTCCAGGGTCACGTCATGTTCCGCCAGCTTGTTGGCCAGCCACACGACACCGTTCGCCGGGTGGTTCAGCACGCCCGCCGCCAGGCCGGTTTCTTCGATGACGGCGTTGCGCGACATCATCGCGCCCACCCAGCGCAGATCCATATCGCCCACCCGCACGGGGCGGCCACCCATCACCACACCGGCATTGGCGGCGTTGTCGGCAATGGTGTCGAACACCTTGCGTGGGCGTTTGGACTCGGGGTCGATCTGGTGCGAGCGGGCATCGATGATTTCAAGCGCGGGAATCACGTAGCGCACGGCGTCCAGCACGTCAAAGAGCGTCACGCCGGGGCCGCGCAGCGGGCGGTCCAGGATGAAGGCCAGCTCGACTTCCACGCGCGGCACGATGAAGCGATCACGCGGGATCTCGGCGCCGTCGGCAAACAGCATGTCGTCCAGCAGCGCGCCGTAATCGGGTTCATCGATCTGTGACGACAACTGCATGGCGCGCGAGGTCAGCCCGATCTTATGGCCCACCAGGCGGCGGCCCGACGCAATCTTGTGCGCGACCCAGGCGCGCTGGATGGCGTAGGCGTCGGCGATGGTGATGTCGGGATGGTCCAGCGACAGTTGCCGCACCTGCGTGCGGCGCTGCTCGGCCTCGTCCAGCCGTAGCGCCAGTGTTTTTATGGTGGTGGCGTCCATTGATGTCTCCTTGGGGGTGAGTTTTTTGTGTTTCCGGTGGGCGTTGCCGGTCACTCGGGCGGCAGATGGCGGCGGCTGCTTTTGTCGGCCAGGCGCCAACCGTCTTGCGTGGCGACCAACACGTCGCGGCATTCGCGGATGGAAACCAGGCGGGGCGCCCCACCCTGCTCGTGCGGCACGCTGTCGTAGGCGGTCAGGAAATAGCCGACCGTGGCGCGAGATGGGTTGCCGTTTGGCCTGCGCTCCGTGTCGCCCGCAGGGTCGCTCGCTTGCTCGACCGCCTCCAGGCGCAGGTTGGTGATGACATGGCAGGTGCTGCGTTCAGGCGCGCGTGCGTTCAGCGCGGCCAGCACTTCTTGCGGGCCGCATAGCCGCTTGCCCTGGCGCATCCAGACGCCCTCCGGCGCCATCAGGGCGGCGGCGGCGTCGTGGCGACGGGTGTCCAGCGCATGAAAAAACGTCAGCACCACCGCTTCGCAAGCGGCCTTGGTCTGGTCGGCGTACAGGGCTTCTGAAGCATGTTCCATGGTTGTGTCGTGCCTCCTTAATTGATTTGGGCCTTGGCCAGCGGCACGTCGGGCCGCTCTAGCAATGCCGGGTCCACCACCGCGCGTTGCGCGATCCATTTGCGCAGTTGACGCAAGTCTCGCGCGGCGTTGACGGCCACACCGGCCACGACGCGGCCGCTGGCGTCCAGCGCCACCGACAGCAAGGCACGGGCATCCGCCTGCGGACGCAGCACTTCGCTGACCGCCAGCGCGGGAAAGCCCACGATCTGCACCATGGCGTCGTACTGCTCGGACCAGACCGCGCCCGTGGGCAGATACGGGGCCGTCTCGCCCAGCGCGCACAGCGCCGCCGCCGTGCCCTGGTCTTGCGCGTTCTGCCACGATTCCAGGCGCACCGGGCCACCCGCGTCGGCATGCACCGACACGGCGACGTCGCCCGCGGCATACACATCCGGCGCCGAAGTGCGGCAGTGCGCATCGACCAGCACGCCCCGCTGGCAGGCAATGCCCGCCTCGCGCGCCAGCGTGTCGTTGGCTTGCAGGCCCACGCCCAGCACCACGGCGTGGGCCGCGATGCGTGTGCCGTCGGTCAGCTCGGCCACGGGCCGCCCGTCTTCTTGCGCATGGACCGCAAGCAGGCTGGCGCCCAGTCTTAGCTCCACCCCCGCCGCCGCATGCAGGGCAGCCAGGTGCGCGGATACGCCGGGTAGCACGCTACGGGCGCACAGCCGGTCGGCCTGTTCCAGCACGGTGACCCGGGTGCCGGCCTGGCGCGCGGTGGCGGCCACTTCCAACCCGATCCAGCCGCCGCCCACAATCAGCACATGCTTGTCCGGACCCAACTGGGCGCGCAGGCGCAATGCGTCGTCGCGGGTACGCAGCACATGCACGCCGGCATGGTCAACGCCAGGCAGCGGCGGCACGACCGGCCGGCCGCCCATGCACAAAATCAGCTTGTCGTAGGCGATTGCAGCACCATCGGACGTGTCCACCTGCTTGTCGGCCAATCGCAAGCGCGTGGCCGCCACGCCCGGATGAAACGTCACGTTCAACGACGCCAGCCGCTCGGCCGAAAACAGTTCGGTGCTGTCGGCGGGCGCGTGGCCGCCCAGCACGGCCTTGCTCAAGGGCGGGCGTTCATAGGGCGCGTGCGGCTCGTCGCCCAGCAGCACCACGCGGCCGGCGTAGCCGCGTTCGCGCAGGGTGGCGGCGGCCCAGCCGCCCGCCTGCCCCGCGCCCACGATGACGATCGCGTCCGAGTTCACGCGGCTTCCGCCTTCAGGTAGATGGTGTCGGCCTCGACCCGCACCTCGTAGCGGCGCAGGTCGGTCGTGACCGGCGGGCATTGCGGCTTGCCGGTGCGGATGTCGAAAACGCCCTGGTGCAAGGGGCATTCGATGGTGCCGTCTTCCAGGTAGCCATCGGCCAGGCTGGCGTTGCCGTGCGGGCAGCGGTCCTGGGTGGCGCAGATGTCGTCGGGCAGCTTGTACAGGCAGACGGCCTCGCCTTCATGCACGACGCGCAGCGTGCCGGTGTCGGGTGAAATGTCCGCCACCAGCGCAACGGGTTTCCAGGTGTCCATGATTACAACCCCATCGCCTTGCGGTAATAGTCATAGAACGACCGGATCAGCACTTCGGTCACCATGTAGTCGGCCGGTTCGGTGTCGCGGCCGCCCATTTCCACGATGCCGCGCGCCTCGGGGTAGCCGGTCACGCCGATCTGCACCTGGTTCAGCATTTCGCTGTCATCCATCGACACGAAGCCGGCCGGGCCCAGCAGGTTGGCGTGCTTCAAGCGCAGCCGGGTCATTTCCTCGTCGTCGTCCTCGTAGCCGTAATAGGTAAAGACCAGTTCGTGCTCGGTGGGGCTGCGCGGAATGACGTGGCGGGTTTTCAGGGAATTGGCCTGGATGCCGAACTGCGCGGCCGGGAAGACCCAGGCGCCACCCACGCGGCCCCGGTTGAACTCGGCGCGCGGGGTCACGGTTTCCAGATCCAGCAATTCCAGGTCGTCACGGAAGCGGCTCATTTCCGTGGTGGCCTCGGTCTTCTTCTTGCCTTCGTTGTGCGAGACCATCACGCTGTGCGCGCCGCCGCCCGTGGGAATGCATTCCGACTTCGAATCCGCGCGCCACAGGCCGAAGGTGATGTAGAAGGTGTGCAGCAAGGTGGCGTGGTACGGGTCCTTCAGGTTTTCCAGGTACATCTTCCAGTTGCTGGGGATCAACTGGCGGCTGTAGCCCAGCAGCTTGAGCGGCTTGCCCGGCAGCATGTGATCAATTTCGGCCAGCACTTCCGGGCCGCAATAGTCTTCAAAGCTGGGCGCTTCTTCGGAAAACGTGGCCCAGATGGAGCCGCCCCGGTTCACGCTGCGCAGCTTGCGGATGCCGTTCTGCTTGGGATCGAAATCGCGCGGCATGCCGCCCTTGCCCATGGCGCCGCGCCGAAACGGCACGCCTTGCAGGTTGCCGTGCAGGTCGTAATTCCATTGGTGATACGGGCAGGTGAAGTCGGTGACGCGGCCGGTGTTCTGCCAGCAGATCTGCGCGCCGCGATGCGCGCAGCGGTTTTCCAGCACGTTCACGTCGCCGGTTTCGGTGCGCACCATGATGACCGGGCGGTTGCCGATCCAGTTGCGCTTGTAGCTGCCGGTTTCGGGCACTTCGCATTCCAGGCCCACGTAGTTCCAGGTCTGGCCGGCGAAGAACACGTCCATTTCCTTTTGGAAGATGGCGGGGTCGGTGTAGACCCAGTTGGGGATGCGCGTATAGCCCTCTTTGGGCCAGCGGCGTTCAAGATGGATGGGGGCCGTGGCGGGCGTGTCCAGCACGGCGGAATCGGAACAGGTCATGGCTTTTCCTTCAAGCAGATTCAGATGGGCACGATCAGCGACGTGCGCACGCGGTAGTTGTCGTACACGCAGTCGCGGCGGCTGATGGCCAGGCCGTCGGGGGTGACACGCAGCACGTCCAGATAGCGGCCCACCATGTTCAGGCTGGGCTCGCGGTCGGACAGCGACTCCATGATGGCGAAGTTGGCTTGCGACACGATGTGGTCGCCCTGCACTTCCATCACGCGCACGCCGCTGATGAAGTGGCGCAGCGAACGCGGTTCGAACATGGTGGTTTCGCGCAGCGCGGTCACGCGGTCGCGCACCATGTTCTTGTTCATGCAATAGATCAGGCCCAGCGGCAGGCCGGCGTCGTGGTTCTCGCGGGACAGCACGCGGTAGTGGCAGTCTTCGGTGAAGAAGTCGGGCCACTCTTCCAGCCGCCCCTCGTCCAGGCAAAAGGCGTAGTCGTCGTAGAAGTCGCGCAGTTGCGCGCGCAGGGCCGGGGCGTCGGTCAGGTCGGTCAAGGTCATGGTGGGTCCGGAGTTCGTTTCGGGTATCGGCGCGGCTTGCTTCAGGACGCGGCCGCCAACTGCGCGCGGTTGCTTTCAAAACCGCTCTGGCTGCCCAGCGCCAGAATGGGTTCCTGCATGCGCTCCTGCCAGATCAGCGATTCCATGGCGATTTGCAGCGGGTGGTCTTGCACCGTCAGCGCGGACGTGGTTTCAGTGCCGGAATGGTGCGAATGCATGGCCCAGCCGGGCGCGGACAGGATCAGGTCGCCTGCCTTCCAGTCCAGCCGCACGCCGTTGACCTTGCTGTAGCCGTTGCCGCGCAGGTAATAGTTGATGGCCGACGAGCTGTGCCGGTGCGGCACGTGGTGGTTGTCCGGCGGCGACGACGAAATCGTGGCGAAGAAGCTGTGGGTGGTGCCGATGCGGCGTTCGGTGGCCGGGTTGTACAGCACGAACAGGCGGCGGCCGTTGTAGCCGCGCGCCATGTCTTCCACGGTGGGCAGGTAGCGCGACACCGCCTGCCAGGGCCAATGCAGCGCCTTGGATTCCAGCACGTCAATGTCGATCAGCCATTCATAGCCCATCAGCCACGCGCCCTCGGGCGTGATCTGTTCGCGCAGCGCAAGGTCGCGCGAACGCGCGGCGTCGGGCGCGCGCGGCGGCACGGGCTTGGTGTTGGCGTCGGCGGGCGGCACGTCGCCGTCGAACTCTTCCACGTAATGGATTTCCAGCTTTTCCAGCAAGGGCGCGTTCGAATACGACAAGCGCACCCAGGGCGTCTTGCCTTCGTTGCGGTACGAATGCACCTGCATGGCGGGGGTGTTCCAGACGTCCCAATGGCCCACGCGGATGTCGCGGCCGGCTACGGTTGCCACGCCCTCGCCGCTGATACAGATCTCCAGCATGTTGGAGTTCTTGCGCAGGTTGTAGGTGCGTTCGCCGGGGTTGACCACGTTGATGGTCACGTCGGTGCCCGGCGCCAGGCCCAACCCGGGCGCGGTGGCCTCGGGGTGGGTGATGAGCGAGGCGCGGCGGCCGTTGTCGGGCCGGGGCGCGTCAATCAGCCGCGCGATTTCCAGATCGATGTCCTCTTTCGGGATCACGATGGACGGCCATTTGTTTTGTTCGCGGGGGCTGGCCCCGCTGACGTCGACGAACATGCTTGTCTCCTCTTGCTTCCGGCGCTTGCCGAATGTCTTGTTGAACGTTGTTTGGGCTCAGTGATCTGGCTTCAGACTTCAGGGCTGCGACAGCAGCAGGTTTTCGCGGGTCTGCGGCGGCAGCGCCACGCCCAGCCCGTGGTCGCGGGCGTGCTCGTACACCACGCGCGCCATCGCCAGGTCAGACAGACCCATGCCCATGCCCTTGAAGATCGTCAGCCGGGCGTCGTCCGGGCGCGATTCGCCGGCCGCCAGCAGTTGACCCAGCACCGACACGCCCTGCCACGGCGCGCCATCGGCGCCATAGCGTTCACGCAATTCGCGCGAGCCCTTGCGGGCGTTTTCCAGGTCGTCCACCACCACGCGGCTGGCCAGGCTGAACACGTCTTGCGCAAATTCCGCCTTGGCGGGCAGGATGGCGCCCACGGCGTTCAGGTGCCGACAGTTGGCCAGCATGGCCGCGTCCACGAAGGGTTCGACGGCGCGCGTGATCAGCGTGACGATCTCGGCGTCGGCCAACGCGTGTTCCAGGCTGGGAGACGCCTGGATATCAAAGGCGTACTTGCCCGCCACGCTGGCCACGAAGGCATGGCGCTTTTCCGGCGTGGGGCTGTAGACCCGCACCTGGCGCAAGGGGCGCACCGCCGCCAGCGCCGCCAGTTGCGTGACGGCTTGCGGGCCCGTGCCGATCAATGCCGCGCGGGTGGCGTCGGCCGGCGCCAGGGTGCGCGTGGCCACGCCGCTGATCGCCGCCGTGCGCAACATGCCCAGCGCGCGCGCTTCGATAATGGCGCGCAGCGTGCCCGTTGCCCCATCAAACAGGCTGAACAGCGACCCGCCGCCCGCCTTGGTGTGCACCCAGGTCTTGAAACCCGCGTAGCCGCCCGGCCCCGTCTGCACGGAACCCAATGCATGCATTGAGCTGCCGTCGCCCCAGGTGGCCAGCGTCTTGGGCAGGTTGCGCGCTTCTTCGCGCGCCTGCGCCACCAGCATGTCTTGCAGCGCGTCGATGGCGCGCTGGATGTTCAGTGCCGAGACCACGTCCCGTTCCGTCAGATACCGCAGCGCCTCAGCCATGCGCGTCTCCTTGTTGGCGGGCGGGTTCGTCCGCCACCGTATTGACCAGCGTGCCGATGCCGGGGATGTCGACTTCCAGCGTGTCGCCCGCCACCATGAAGCGCGGCGGCTTGCGGCTGGACCCCACGCCTTCGGGGGTGCCGGTGGCGATGATGTCGCCCGGCGACAGCGGCGTGAACGCGCTGATGTAGGCGATGAGTTCGGGAATGGGAAAGATCAGGTCGGACACGTCGCCCTGCTGCATCAGCTCGCCATTCAGGCGCGAGATGACCTGCAGGCGCGCGGGGGCGCCCACTTCGTCAGCGGTGACCAGCCAGGGGCCAATGGCGCCGCTGCGCTCGAAGTTCTTGCCGGGCGTGACTTGCGCGTTGTGCTTTTGGAAGTCGCGCACCGAGTTTTCGGCCATACAGGTGTAGCCCGCCACGTGCGCCAGTGCGTCTTGCGCGGCAATGTGGCGCCCGCCCCGGCCGATCACCACCGCCAGTTCGCCTTCGTAGTCGAAACGGTCTGACGCGCGCGGCTTCCAGACGGCTTCGCGATGGCCCACCACGCTGTCGGCAAAGCGCGCAAACAGCGATGGGTGCGCCGGCAGGTCGCGGCCGGCCTCGGCCACGTGCCGACCGTAGTTCAGGCCCACGCAAAGGATCTTGCGCGGCGCTGGCACGGGCGGCAGCCATTGCAGGCCGGCCAAGGGCCTACAGGGCATGCCGTCGGCGCGGGCCGCGCCGGCGATCTCGTCCACGCCCGCTTCCAGGCCGGCGATGACGTCGGGCCATACGTGGGTCAACACCACGACGTCGCTGTCTCGCACGACGCCCCAGGCGTTACGCCCGGCTTCCACGAAGCTGATCAGCTTCATTCCTGTCTCCTGTGCTTGCGGCCATAAAGCATGCATCTGGTGATTCCGTTGCATGCATTCGGGCGCTTATTTGCCTTCCGACCGCTGTTTTTCCGAATTATTGCATGCAATTTTGATCAATCGCAAGGCCCGTTCGTGTTTTTATTGACCGATTGCATGCAATTTTCTAGGTACACTGGAGCCCCTTTCAGACACGTTTCAGCCGACGCCCTGCTATGGCCGCACAGATCGATAAAGTGATTTCCGAACTTCGGGACATGGTGCTTTCGGGCGCTTTGCAACCGGGGGAACGGGTCGTGGAACTGCAGTTTTCGGCCCGCCTGGGCGTGTCGCGCACGCCGCTGCGCATTGCGCTGACCGAACTGGAAAAGGAAGGCCTGCTGGAACGCCTGCCGTCGCGCGGGTTCCGGGTGCGGGCGTTCACGGTGGATGAAATTGGCGATGCGGTGGATGTGCGCGGCGTGCTGGAAGGCATGGCGGCGCGGCTGCTGGCCGAGCGCGGCGCCACACCCGAGGTGTTGGAACAACTGTCGCAAGCCGTGGAAGAAGGACGCACGTTGTTGGCGCCCGCGCGGCGCGACCCGAACACCACGGTGGATGCGCGTGCCTGGGGCCAGATCAACCGCCGGTTTCATGAAATTCTGTGCGAAGCGGCGGGCAACCGCGCGCTGCTGTCCGCGCTGGAACACAACAACAAGACCCCGCTGGCGGGGCCCGCCGCGCTGACGCTGCCGTCTACCCCTTCTCTCCTGGAAACACCCTTTGTGCTGCGCGCGCAGGCCGATCACGAAGACCTGCTGCGCGCCATCACCCGGCGTGAAGCGGTGCGCGCGGAAAACCTGATGCGCGAACACGCTTACCGCAGCCGCGAAAACAAGCGGGTGTTGCTGGAATCGCTGCGCGGAAAGCTGTCGGCGCAACCGCTGTTGGCTGACCACAGCGCTTAGCAATAAGACGGCCGAACGGGTCCAAAACCGCCCGGGCACGGCGGTTGCTGCGTGCTGGCTGACGCCGCACGTTGGCGGCACCTTCCAAGGTTGCCAAGATGCCCGACATTGCCGAAATTTTTGCGTTGCAGGCCGGATTTGCCGAGATGTTCATCCGCGGCACCACCATGTACTGGGTGCTGTACGCGCTGCTGCGCCTGGCGGGCAGGCGCGATCTGGGTTCGTTGGGAGTCGCCGACCTGTTGGTGCTGGTCTTGGTGGCCGACGCGGGCGGCAATGCCATGTCGGGTGACTCGTATTCGATGGGCGACGGCATCATCGTGGTCACCACCATCGTGGGATGGAGCTTCCTCCTGGACCGGGTGGTGTATTACGTGCCCGCATTGCAGCGGTTTCTGGAGCCGCAACGCATCTGCCTGGTACGTAATGGCCGCATCATCGTGTCAGGCTTGAGAAGCGAACACATCAGCCGTGGCGAATTGATGGAACAGCTGCGGCTCAAGGGCGTGGGAAACCTGGCTAAGGTGAAACGCGCGTACCTGGAATCCACGGGCGAATTCAGCATCATCAGCGCCGACGAAGATATCCCCCTGCCCATTCCACGTTGGAAGAAGACAAGGACCCCGACCCCTGCTGAGCTCGGCGGCATCTTCCTAGGAACGCGGATTGCTGGGGTATGCGTGGATCAAAGCTATCCATGTGTAATCAACGGCGCACCGCGCCACTCTTGGGAGACGTACATGAAAACTCGCACCCTGACTGCCGCCCTGCTTTCGGTGTCCGTGCTTGGCGCCGGCAATTTCGCCGTGGCGCAACAAACCGCTCCGACCACAACTCCTTCCACGGGCGCACCCGCTTCGCCCACTACGCCCGCCCCCGGCGCGCCCGCCGGCCAGATGGCGGCCGAGTCCAAGCTGGACAGCAACGACCGCGACTTTATTGAAGATGCCGCGCAGTCCGGACATATGGAAATCGAAGGCAGCAAGATGGCCTTGGAAAAGTCGCAGAACGCCGAGGTGAAGAAGTTCGCGCAGCAGATGATCGACGACCACACCAAGGCCGGCCAACGATTGGCGAGCCTGGCCAAGAGCAAGGGCGTTGAAGCCCCCACCGAACCGTCGTTGATGCAGAAAGCCAAGCTGAAGACGCTGGGCCTGCGCGATGAGGGGTTTGACGAGGCCTATGCCGAAGGCGTGGGCGTGTCGGCCCACGAAGATGCCGTGAAGCTGTTTGAGCAAGCGTCAAACGAGGTCAAGGACCCCGAGTTGAAGCAGTTCGCCACGGAAACGCTGCCCAAGCTGCGGCAGCACTTGGAGATGGCCAAGACGCTGGAGCAAAGCGTAAAGAACGCCAAGCCGAAGTAAGCATTGGCGGCAAGCAAAGGCTGGCCGGCCTGCACTAGCCGCAGGCCGCCACCAGAAAGACCGGCACGGTCTGCCAGATGACCGCCAGGGCCGACAGCAAGCACAGCGCAGCGGTCAGCCAGACGTGGAAGCCGTCCAGGCCCCACTCCCTGACCCGCCTGGCTTGCCGCGCGGAGATAAGGGCCATGGCGGCCAAGGCCAGCGCCGTGCCGGCAAGTATCAACCACGATGACAGCGGCAGGCCCAATGCGGCCATGGCCAACGTAGAGCGTGGCCGCGCGCAGCCCAAGGCATTGACGATGTAGATGGCCAGGAAGTGCACCATCCAGATGGCCGGGCCGGCGATCAGGAACAAGAGATCGGTTCCGAATGGCGTCTTCTTCGTCTTCGTGGTGTTTCCGGTGTCCCCGGTGTTTGTGGCGTCGACCGCTTTGATGTTTTTCATGGCGCTACCCCGTCATCCGGGGAAAGGCGTGTACCAACCCCAGCCCCAACAAACCCTGCGCAACGGTGTAATGCCACATCATCATGGTGGTGTCGTAGCAGGCGCGCCGGGTATAAGACAGCCTGCCCGCCACCGAGCGCGACACGGTGAATACGCCCATGGTGCCGGCGATCAGCGCAAAGAAACCCTGCAAGCCGGCGATGGCGTAGACGGCAGCCGTATAAGCCGACGCCTGAGGCCGCAAGCCCTGGGTCCAGTGCCCGTGCAATTGCACCGCGGACGCCGCCATCAACAGCGCCACGCCAAGCAAGATGCCCACCCGAACACGGCCCTGCTGCCCGTGGCGCAACCAGTTGCCGCAGCAGGCAATCAGCACACTGGCTCCCAGCAATAGACCGGCCGACAGCACGGCGCCACCGGGCGCGGCAAGGTCGGCCACCCGGGGCCAGACCTCGGGCGACGTCGTCCACAAAAACAGATACGCGAAACACAGCGAACCAAAGATGCTGGTGCAGACGATCACCAACAGCACCATGGCCCAGCCGTAATGGGACGCCATGCCCGAACACGCCATGGGCAGGCGCAGCCCCGCCCCGATGTCAACGGGCGAATGGTCGGGGCCGGTGTCGGCGTCCCACAGCCATCGCCATATCGACACTACCGCCAGCACCCCGCAGGCGCCCGCCAGCGCATGCATCTTGAAGGTCAGCAACAGGAAAAAGCCCGCCGTGCCCAAGGCCGCCAACAGCGGCGCCCAGCCCGGACCGGGCAGCGGCAACACATAGTCAGGCTGCGCTTGCGTGGCGCTGGTCACCAGCGTAGAACGCTGGCCCGCCGGGGCGTTGGGCAGGAAGTAGCGGCCCGCGGCTACGTCGCGCGCCAGCCCGGGTTGGTCCCACAAGGGTTCCCGTGAACTTACCCAGGGAATGCTGCGCAGGCCGTAGCGGCCATTGGGCAGCCATTCCAGCGTGCCCGCGTTCCACACGTTGCCAACGCCCTGGCCGCTGCCGGGCCGGAAGTTGCGCGCCAGGTCCCACAAAAACACCAGCACGCCGGCCGCGATCAGGTAGGAACCCACGGTGGACACCATGTTCAACAGTCCCCAGCCCTGGCTTTCGGCATAGGTGTAGACGCGCCGGGGCATGCCGGCCAGGCCGGTGAAATGCATGGGAAAGAACGCCACGTTGAAGCCCACGAACATCAGCCAGAACGCCCAGCGCCCCAGCCGTTCGGACAAGGCGCGCCTGCTGATCAGCGGCGCCCAGTAATAGAACGCCGCGAACAGCGGGAACACCATGCCGCCGAACAGCACGTAATGCAGGTGCGCCACCACGAAATAGGTGTCGTGCGCCTGTAAGTCGAACGGAATGACGGCCACCATCACGCCGGTCAGCCCGCCCAGCACAAAGATGAAGAAGAAGCCAAGAATGAACAGCATGGGCGATTTCAGCGGACGCAGGCGCACTGCCGCCGCAATGGTGGCGATCCACGCGAACACCTGGATGGCGGTGGGCACCGACACCGCCATGCTGGCCGCCGACGCAAAGCTCAAGGACAAGGACGGAATGCCGGTGGCGAACATGTGATGCACCCACAGGCCAAAGCTCAGGAACGCGGTGCCCACCACGGCCATCACCACCAGGCGGTAACCCACCAGCGGCACGCCCGTCATGGCGGGAATCATCATGGACACCATGCCGGCGGCCGGCAGGAAGATGATGTAGACCTCGGGGTGGCCAAAGAACCAGAACAGGTGCTGCCATAGCAAGGGGTCGCCACCGCGTTGGGTGATGAAGAACGGCATGTTGAAGGCGCGTTCCAGCTCCAGCAAGGCGGTGGCGACGATGACGGCGGGAAAGGCAATGATGACCATGCCGCAGAACACCAGCATGACCCAGGCGAATATCGGCATCTTGTCCAACGTCATGCCGGGCGCGCGGGTGCGCAGGATGCCCACGGCAAGCTCGATGGCGCCCGCGATGGCGGAAATTTCGATGAAACCGATGCCCAGCAGCCACAGGTCGGCATTCATGGCGGGCGAAAACTGCGTACTGGTCAGCGGCGGATACATGAACCAGCCGCCGTCGGGCGCGAGCCCCACGAAGATGCTGCAGAAGAACACCAGCCCGCCCACCGCGTACGCCCAATAGGCATAGGCCGACAGCCGGGGAAACGGCAGGTCGCGCGCGCCAAGCATGTTGGGCAGCAGCAGCACAGCCACGGCTTCCACTGCCGGCACGGCAAACAGAAACATCATCACCGTGCCGTGCATGGTGAACAACTGGTTGTAAAGCGCGTGGCCGATCAAGTAGCTGTCGGGCGCGGCCAACTGCGTGCGCATCAGCAGCGCCAGGACGCCCGCCAGAAGAAAAAGCAGAAAGGCCGTGCCGATGTACAGCAGTCCGATGGAGGTGTTGTTGACCACCGTCAGCGCGCGCCAGCCGGTCGGCGCCTTCCACACGCGTTGTAGTTCGTCGAATTCGCTGTCGGGACGCGGCGCCGGGTTGGGCAGCTTGGGCGACAGCAGCACGCCCTGCTCGGGCGCGGGTGGCATGGCGGTGCCGGGGGACGTGACGTCGTCGCTCACTTCAGGCTTTCCAGGTAGTGGGCCACGGCGCGCAGATCCTCGCCCGGCAGTTGATCAAAGGACGGCATGGGGTTGCCGGGCTTGATGTGCTGGCTGCCGGCGATCCAGCCCGCCAGCGCGCCGACATTGTTGGGCAGCACGCCCGCCGCCAGGGACAAGCGGCTGCCTACGTGCGTCAGGTCCGGCCCCTGCGTGCCGGCCGCCGACGTGCCGCGCACCGTGTGGCACTGGGCGCAAGCCTGCTGGAACAGACGCGCCCCCTGGCGCAGCGTGGGTTCGGCGACGGACAACGCGGGCGCGGCCGGCTGCGCTTGCGCGCTCAGCCAGGCCTGGAATGCGTCAGGCGCCATGGCCTGCACATCGAACTTCATATTGGCGTGTTGTGCGCCGCAGTATTCCGCGCATTGACCGGTGTACCTGCCCGCCCCAGCGCGCGCACGCGCAGGCGGTTGACGTGGCCGGGAATCATGTCCAGCTTGCCGCCCAGTTCGGGTATCCAGAAACTGTGGATGACGTTGTCAGACTTCAGCACGAATTCCACCCATTCCCCGGCCGGTATGCGGATGTCGTTGGCGGTTTCGAACACGGGCTTGCCCGCTGCATCCAGATAGCGCACCCGCCACCACCAGAGCTCGCCGGTGACCTCGATGCGGGTAGCCGCCGTCGCCCCCGCGCGCGCCATGGACGACGCCGTGCTCAACACGTACACCAGCAACGCGGTCAGGGCCGCCACGGGAAAGGCGATGCCCGCGCCCACGATCAGCGACGGACGCGACAAGCGCCGTCGCAACGACACGGGGCCGAACAGGGCCACGGCGATCAACGCGGCCACGGCCAGGAATATCACCGTAG
The DNA here is from genome assembly GCF_003994415.1 of Achromobacter spanius. Lineage (NCBI taxonomy): Bacteria > Pseudomonadati > Pseudomonadota > Betaproteobacteria > Burkholderiales > Alcaligenaceae > Achromobacter > Achromobacter spanius. Next base: position 3,331,674 of record NZ_CP034689.1, read on the forward strand.
CGCCAATGAACAGCACGCTGCTGATGTCGGCCACACCGCTCGCGCCCTCGCCTGCTGGCGGGGCGGGCAGGATGGCAGGCGCACGTTCGGCCGAAGCCGGCAGCACGGCGGCAAGCGCGTAGGAAGGAGTGGCGGCCATGTCGGCCGTCAGCATGTGGCGTGCCTGAGAGACGGTGCCCGGAGCGCTGGGCGGCCAGGCATGACAGGAACATAGAACAAAGAGCAAAAAGCAGATCGCTGGGAACCTGGAACAGGAATTAAAGACCAGGGAACAAGACTTGCTGAGCCGCCCGGTCTGGAGGTGAAACCCCGTGCGTACCGCTGCCCGACCCGTTTTCATGCTGTTTGGCGCCGCCACGCTGTCATTGCTGGCCGCGTGTGGCGACGAGCGGCCGGCGCTTGCGCCGAACCTGACGGCCGCCGCCCTGCCCGAGCGGGCCGACGCTGTCCGAGGCAGGCAGTGGATTTCGGAATATGGCTGCCTGGCCTGCCACGCCGTGCCCTCGGTACGGGGGCCGGCTTCGTCGGTTGGGCCGCCCCTGGGCAATGTGGGGCGGCAAGCCTATCTGACTGGCCTGCTGCCCAACACCCCCCAAAACCTGGTCCGCTGGCTGATGGACCCGCCCGCCATCAATCCGCGCACCGCCATGCCCAACGTGGGCTTGAGCCAAGCCGAGGCCGAGGACATCGCCGCTTTTCTGTTGTCCCTGCCCGAGTCGCCGGAGCCATCATGAGACGTTGGAATCGTATCGCCGCGTGGTTGCTTGCCGCCCTGGCCGCATCCGGCGCGGCGCTGGGCACGGCGGTCATTTATTTCGGGTGGTACGACGTCAGCGCTACCGGCCCGCATACCGTGCCGGTTCATGTGTTGCTGGACGTGGCGCTGACACGGTCGGTCAAGGTGCGCTCGGCCGACATCGACGTGCCAGATCTGGACGACGCTGCGCGCATTCAGCGCGGCAACGCCTTGTACCGCGCCCATTGCGTGCAATGCCATGGCGCGCCTGGCCTGGCGCCGGAACCCTACGCGCTGGGCTTGAACCCCGCGCCCGCAGCGCTGGTGGGCACGGCCCGAGAGCGCCCCGCGGCCGAGATATTCTGGATTACCCGGCACGGCATCAAAATGACAGGCATGCCCGCCTGGCAGTACCGGCTGACGGACGCGCAGATCTGGGACGTGGTGGCTTTCATGCGGGTGCTACCCACGCTGTCCCCCGAGCAATATCGCGAGGGGGCAACCGACGCGCCGCGCGCGGCTCCATCCGAGGCTCAGTCAGAAGGGCCTTCCGAGGCTCCCTCCGAAGCCATGCGCTTGGGCGACGCCATGGCCGGGCGGGACGCGCTGCAGCAGTACCTGTGCGTGACCTGTCACGCCATTCCCGGCGTGCCCGGCGCGCGCCACCACGTCGGCCCGTCGCTGGCCGGCATGGCGGATCGTTCCCGCATCGCGGGCGTAGTGCCCAACACGCCCGACAACATGCAGAAATGGCTGCTGGACCCGAGGCAGATCAAGCCGGGCTCGGCCATGCCCAACTTGGGGCTGCGCGAACAAGACGCGCGCGACATCGCCGCCTTCTTGCAGACGCTTTCGAACCTTGACTAGGCCACATCCGTCGCCAGTGAGCTAGCCCAGGCCAGCACCGCCGGGCCTGGGCATGCATGGGCCAGTGCCACGGATCAGGCATGCGCCAACGCGTTGGCAGCGCTGGCAGGCAGCGCGTCCAGCCCCACTTGCAGCAGCTTGCGGTCGCGCAACCGCAAGGCCGTCAGCACGCCGCCCGTGACGCAGCCGGTGTCCAGACAGGCCACATCCCGGCGCACCAACAATCCCAGGGTGGCCCAATGCCCGAACAGGATGGGCGTGTCCGTGCAGCGCCGTTCGGGCACGTCGAACCAGGGCAAGGTGCCTTGCGGCCAGTGGCCGGGCGTGGCGCGGGCGCCCAGCGCCATGGCGCCATCGCGTGTGCACAGCCGCATGCGGGTAAAGGCGCCCACGATGAAACGCAGCCGCTGCGCGTCATGCAGCTTGGCGCTCCAGGCGCGCGGCGAACCGCCGTGCAAGGCGTGCATCGTGTCGCGCCAATGTTCGCCGCGCAATGCGTGCTCGGCCTCTTGCGCCAGGGACTTGGCGGTGGCGGTATCCCATTGGGGGTGGATGCCGGCATGCGTCAGCACATGGCCAGCCTCGATGTGCATCAACGGCTGCCTGCGCAGCCAGTCCAGAAGATCGTCCACATCGGGCGAATTGAACAGATCGCCAAGCGTGTCCCGCCTGCCGGGGCGCATGCTGCCCGCCGCGATTGCCAGCGCCCGCAGATCGTGATTGCCCAGCACCACGGTGGCGCGAGTTCCCAACGCCCTAACGCGGCGCAGCGTCGCGGCGGACGCCGGGCCACGGTTGATCAGGTCCCCGACGAACCACAAACGGCATTCAGGTTCGTCCGCGATCTCGGGACGCGCCAGCAGCGCGTCCAGGAAATCCGCGCAACCATGCACGTCGCCAATCGCCCAGATTGACGGGGCGCGCGGTGATGGTGGCTGATCCATGTGTGGCCCCTGCTTCGTGTCATATCAGGCGAAATCGCCCTCGCCCGGCATGATGGGGCCGTCCGCGGGCTTGGAGGCGGCCCCCATGGCGTACCGGCTATTCCCGACCGCCGCCAATGGCGGTGTTGCCGGCCTGTGGCGTGCTGGATCCCTTGCCCGCAACCCGGATGCGATTGTCCACGTCCTGTACGCCCGCGCAGGCATCGGTGCAGTCTTCGATGCGATGCTTGGTGCGGCGGTCGGGCGCGGTGCCTTCCAGCGTTACCCGGCCGTCGGCCACGCTGACCGATACGTCGCTGACGTCCAGGCCGCTGTGCGCCAGGTATTCGCAGACGTTTTCACGCACGCGTTCGTCGGACCGCGTATAGCCCTTGGGGTCCGTCCGCACCGAGCCCCGGTCGCGCCAGGCGGTGGGCCCGCGGTTGTAGCCGCCGCGTTCCGCGGTTTCAAACGACATGCCAAGTTCGTCGCCCCCTCGTGGGCGGTCGCCGTAATAGCCGCCTTCTTCGTCGCCGTAGGACGTGGGGCCGGAATAGGACGGGTTGCGCGAACCATAAACTTGTTCGCGCTGATAGGACGGGTCTTCGTTGCGAAAACCGCCATAGCTGCTTTGGCCGGGGTCGGCGCTGCGGCTGCGCAAGCCGCCCCGGGTTTCGCGCGTGCCGGGGCCGGGGCGATTGCCTTGCCCTTGGTAGCCGAAGGACGGCGCGGGATCGTGCCACGGCTCCTGGTCGCCCATGTTGCGGGCTTGGCGCCGTTCGGAATCGGCATCGCGATGGGAGGCATCCCGATACGGGTCGCGGGAGGGATCGCGATAGAAATTGCCGCCGGCGCGACCGCGTTGATGGGCCTGCCGATGCGGGTCGCCCCGCCCGGCGTCGCCGCCGGGGTCACGTTCAAAGTCGTCGTCGTAGCGGGGCGAGTACCTGGGGTCACGGTTCATTGCGTGTCTCCTGTGTAGAGTGGACCTGCCTTGTACGCAGCAAGTCGTGTGCCACCGATGCGGGCCGGGCCATGAACGGGATGCATGGGCGCGCGGCGGGCAACGTCCGGCACTTCTTACAACGGCGGTAATAAGTAGCAGGTCGCCCCGCCAGCCGTGCATCGTAGGATGGGTGAAGCGCGAGATACCCAGAAAAAGAACCCATGCATAGTTCGCGTGTATGGACCGGGGACATGGGTGACACATGTTCGGGGACATGGGTAACACATAGGTTTTTATCCTATTGGCGTGCTCTGAGGTCGATCTGTTGGACAATTTTGTACAGGAAGACGACATCGAGCACGCCGTCTTGCGAGGAGGGTCTGACCGCGACCGGCAGACCCGCCATTCCCTCTCCGACGAAGACGACGCGTCCGTTCACAATGATCTGCCCCTTGGTCCTGACCTTGAGCACTCGATCGCCCGGCTCGTATTCGATCGGGGGCAACGAGGCAGGATAGCGACGAGGGCTAGGTCTATATCTCGACAGGGGCGGCATCTGCCCCAATGCCTCATGGGGCCGGACGTGGTTGTACTGTTCACGCCACTGATCCATGGCTTGCTGGCAGTCCAGCAGACTGCTAAACCCCCGGGCCTGGATCAACTCGCGCTTGAGCGTTCGATGCAGGCGTTCTAACTTGCCTTGGGTTTGCGGGTGGCGAGGACGACTGTGGCTGATACGCACACCCAGCCGCATGAGCCAAACCTCCAGGCCGGTCAGCCCCAGGCCGCGCACCGATGCCCAGGATGGGCCGTTGTCCGCGGTGATCCGTTCGGGCAATCCGTAACGGCGAAATACGGCCTTCAGGTGCTGCTGCACGGTTTTGCTGCGCTCATCGCCACAAGCCTGGATGCACAGGGCGTAGCGTGAGTGATCGTCCAATAGCGTCAGCGGATGGCACCGTCCCTGACGCGCGTCGGTCAGGGCAAAGTGCCCCTTGAAGTCCATCTGCCACAACAGGTTTGGCGCCTCATGCTCAAAGCGCTGGTTCGCCAGCCCGACGTTCGAGTCCTCGCCTTGGACCCGATAGCCATGTCGTCGCAAAATTGCCGAGATGGTGCTGGGCGCGGGCGCCGTAGTCGGCCCAAGCAGCGCCCGCAACTTGCGAGGCCCCCAGTACGGGTAACGCTTGTGCAGGTCGATCACCTGCGCTTCGATTTGCTCACACGTGCGCCCAGGACTATTGCCAGGCCTGCGAGACAGATCTTGCAACCCAGCCTGGCCGTTCCGCTCGTAGCGGCCCAACCACTTGTAGGCGGTCTTGGCGCTGATATCAAAACGCCGGCAAAGCTCCCGCACATTGCTGCCCGGTTGCAGGGCAAGCTGAACGAACTCCATTCGGCAGGACATAAGGCTTGACTCCTTCCACGGCATCGCTCGCTCCTAAAAACGACCATACCGTGATGCTAGAAGTGTTACCTATGTCCCCGAACACCCGTTACCCATGTCCCCGGGCCATACATCGCGCGCAACCCATCAAGCAGCCGCGAATGCCACGCAAACTCAGTCACTACGCCAAGGGACCACGTCCTTTTCCATGGGGGCTGATGGGTTACGCGCGATACCCACCTTTTCCTGGCCACGGCCATCCTCGCGCTGCGCCCATCCTACGGAGTGTTGGCAATTGCGCCCAATAGCACCACGCTGCCTTCCACACATGCGGCCAGGGCTTGGCCGTCTTCACGTCCTGCCTCGACGCTGACCGCGTAGCCGCCCGTGAATGCCGAAAACGCGGGCAGGACGGTCATGCCGGGTCGCAACCAGAATGCGGGCCAATGGCGCGGCACGCCGGGCAGCCGGGTTGTGGGGTGCACGTGTCCGGCAATGACGTGGCGGCCCTGCGGATCGGGCTGCGGCAGATGGCGGAAAACAAAGGGGCCATCGACATGCGCTTCGCCCAGTTGTTGCATACCCAGCGCCGCCCCCTCCAGCGCGCGGTCGTGGTTGCCCGCCAGCACCGCCACATGCAGCGCGCCATGGGCATGCCGCCATGCCGCCCAAACTTCACGCCAGCCCGCTTGCGACATGGGGCCATGCAGCACGTCGCCCACCACCCATAGCTCGCGCGCGCCCGTGTCATCCACCAGGCGCGTCAGACGGTCCAGGTCGGCCTGGGTGGCGCCGCGCGGCACGGCGATGCCCGCCTGGCGGAATACATGGCTCTTGCCCAAGTGCAGGTCGGCAATGACCAAGCGCGCGCGCGCCGGCCAATACAAGGCGCGCTGGCCCAGCAGCAGCACGGTTTCACCCGCCAGGCGGACGGCCAGGGTGTCGTCACCCAATCCGGGCATAGCGCTTTTCCAGTTGCGCGGCCGCGCGCTTGACCCGCGCCTGCCAGCTTTCCGTGCTGAGTTGCCCGCGCAGGCTTTCGGTCCATAACGGAAACGACAAGGGCGTCAGTGCGCGGGGCTGGCACAGGTCCAGCGCGCGCGATTCGCAATCCTGCAAGGCCGCCAGCAGGCGCGGCGCTTCCAATTGCTGGTCGAACACTTCGCGTTCGGCTTGCGCCAGCAGCAGGTGGCCGGGGTCGTAGCGGCGCAGCACGTCGTAGAGCAGGCCGCTGGACGCCTGCACCTGGCGCAGCGAACGCGCCGCCCTGCCCGGCAGCGACGGCGTGAGCAAGCCCGCGACGCGCGCAATTTCGCGAAACTGCCTGCGCGCGAGCTCGCCCAGGTTGACGCCATCGCGCAAGTCGGCGGCCATGTTCTTGGGGCTGAGCAGTTGACGCAGCAGTGCGTCGTGCAGATCAGCCGGTTCGGCCAGGGTCAGCATCAAGCCGTAATCATTGACCGTATAGGAAAAGGTATTGGCCTGAAGCCGGCCCCAGCGCAGCGCGACCATGGCGGCCATGCCTTCATGGACGGCGCGGCCCGCGAACGGGAACAGGAATACGTGCATGCCCCGGCGGGTGGCGATGCGTTCGGCCAGCAGCCGGCCGGGCGCCGGCAGCGCGCTGGCTTCGCGTTGAATGCGCAGCAAGGGTTCGACCGCGCGCATTTCAGGGTGGCTGCCTGGTTCCGCATACAGGCTTTGCACTTCGCGCGCCAATTGCGTGGACAGCGGCATGCGCCCGCCTTGCCACGTTGCCACGGGCCCATCGCCCCCTTGGCCCGCCGCACATAGGCCGTCATGCCTTCCAGGCGCACCAGTTCCAACGTGCGTCCGGCAAACTGGAAGCGGTCGCCCGGCCGCAGCCGCGCCAAGAACCCTTCTTCGACCGAGCCCAGCCCGCCGCCCCGCAGATATTTGACCGACACCGCACCGTCAGCCGTGATGGTGCCGATGGACAAGCGATGGCGCAGCGCGATGCGGCGGTCGTGCACGCGGTAGCAGCCGTCATCGTCTTTTTCAACACGGCGGAATTCCGGATAGTTGGACAGGGCGCGGCCGCCCTGCACGATGAAGTCCAGCACCGCCTGCCAGGTGGCCGCGTCCAGCTCGGCATAGGCATGGGTGCCGCGCACCTCGTCAAACAGCGCGTCGGCCTTGAAGCCGCCACCCAGCGCCAGCGTCACGGCGTGCTGCGCCAGCACGTCCAGACTGCCACGCGGCGGCGGCCGCGATTCGATTTCGCCGCGCGCGATGGCCTGGCGCGCGGCGGCGTATTCGATCAGTTCCAGCGCCTGCGCGGGCACGCACAGCGCATGGCCGGATTCGCCCGGACGGTGTTTGGCCCGCCCTGCCCGCTGCAACAGCCGCGCCACGCCTTTGGGACTGCCCACCTGCAGCACCTGGTCCACCGCCGGAAAGTCCACACCCAGGTCCAGGCTGGACGTGGCCACCACGCAGCGGATGCTGCCATCGCGCAGGCCTTGTTCGGCGCGGGTGCGCAGCGCCGGATCCAGAGAACCGTGGTGCAGCGCCAGCGTGGCCAGGTCTTCGGGCCAGATCGATTCCAGCGCGCGGAGCCAAAGTTCGGCCTGCGCGCGGGTGTTGGTGAACAGCAGGCTGGCGCGCACGTCGAACAGCCGCTTGTACACGCGCGGTAACTGAGACAGGCCCAGGTGCCCGGCCCAGGGCAGCCCGCGGCTGCGCTCGGGCAGCAAGGTCGACAGGGTCACCTTACGCGGCCGCGCACCCGCCACCAGTGCGCTTTGCGGCCGATGCGGCAGCAACACATCTCGGGCTTCGTCCAGATTGCCCAGGGTGGCCGACAGGCCCCAGGTGCGCAAGGCGGGCGACAAATGGCGCAGCCGGGCCAGGCACAGTTGCAGCAGCACGCCGCGCTTGTTACCCAGCAGCTCATGCCATTCATCCACCACCACCGCGCGCAGCGCCCGAAAGCGCGACGAGGCATCCGCGTACGACAACAGCAGCGCCAGCGATTCCGGCGTGATGACCAGCACGTCTGCCTTGCCCTGGCGCGCCAGCCGCTTGTCGCGCGCGCTGGCGTCACCCGTGCGCAGGGCCACCGTCCAGCCCAGGCCCAAATCACTTGCCGTCTGGGCCAAGGCACGGCCGGTGTCGGTGGCCAGGGCGCGCAACGGTGTCACCCAGAGCACCCGGGGGCCTGCACCGTTTGTGGGCCGCGCCATGTCCGGGTTGGACAAGGCTTCCAACACCGGCCCCCCGAAGGCCGCCAAGGTCTTGCCGCTGCCGGTGGGCGTGTGCAGCAAGCCGGATTCGCCCGACAGATAGCGTTGCCAGGTCTCGCGCTGAAACGCCGCCGCCCGCCAGCCGCGCGCCTTGAACCAGGCGGCCAGCGGCCCGTCCCAGCCGCGCGCGGGCCGGCTTGTCGTGGGGGCCATCGCCGACTTGCTGTCGGGTTTGCTTGCAGGTTTGTTTGCAGGTTTGATCGCGGTGCTCATCGCGCCAGCGCCTTCAGCGTGTTCAACTGGTCGGCTTCGGCGGCGGGCTTGTCGCGCCGCCATCTGAGGATGCGCGGAAAACGCACGGCCACGCCGGACTTGTGGCGCTTGGACAGATTGACGCCTTCGAAGCCCAGCTCGAACACCTGCACCGGCTCCACCGAGCGCACGGGGCCGAAGCGCTCGCGCGTGTGGGCGCGCAACCAGCGGTCGAGTTCCAGGATTTCCTTGTCGTCCAGCCCGGAATACGCCTTGGCGATGGGCACCAGCGCATCGCCTTGCCACAGGCCGAAGGTGTAGTCGGTGTACAGCGTGCTGCGGCGGCCATGGCCGGACTGCGCATACAGCAGCACGGCGTCGATCGTCAGGGGGTCGATCTTCCATTTCCACCAATCACCACGCCTCCGCCCACTTTGGTAGCTGGCGACGGCGCGCTTGAGCATGAAGCCTTCCACGTCGCGCTCGCGCGATTCCATGCGCAATTCAGCGGCGGCTTCCCAACTGCCTGGCGCCAGCGCGGGCGACAGCGACAGGCGCGGGTCGGGATGGCGGCGCAGCAGTGCTTCCAGCATGGCGCGGCGTTCGGCCTGGGGCCGGTCGCGCAGGTCGGCGCCGTTCAGTTCCAGCAGGTCATAGGCCAGCATGCGCACGGGCGCATCGGCCAGCCATTTGGGGCCGGGCTTGAGCCGCTGGATACGGGTTTGCAAGGCGGAAAACGGCATGGGTCCCAAGGCGTCTTCCTGCCAGGCCAGCAGCTCGCCGTCGAGCACAGCGTCCACATCCAGCGCCTGGGCGGCGGCCTCGACTTCCGGGAACCGGCCGTCCAGCCGTTCTTCGCCGCGCGACCACAGCGCCACTTCGCCATGGCGGCGGATCAACTGGGCACGGATCCCGTCCCATTTCCATTCAATCAACCAATCGTCAATCGGCCCCAGCTTGGCCGGCTCCCCTTCCAGCGGCGAGGCCAGGAAGAACGGGTAAGGCTGCTGGCGGTCGCCGGGCAGCGCTTCGGTGCTGAGCAGATCGCGCAAAAAGGCGGGGCTGGGCGTCCACGCGCCCAGCATGCGCTGCGCGATGCGGGCAATGGGCACGCCCGACATCTCGGCCAGCGCCTGCTGCACCATGCGCTGAGACACACCCACCCGCAGCGCTCCCGTCAGCATCTTGTTGAACACCAGGCGCTGGTCGAACGGCAGGCTGCGCCAGGCCGTCACGATGATGTCGCGGCGCTCGGCTTCATCGCGGTTAGCGGTGGGCAGCAACACTTCTTCGATCCAGTCCGCCAGGCCGCGCTCGGGGGGTGTTTCATCGACGCGAGGATTCAGGTCCGGCATCAGCAAGGCCAAGGTTTCGGCCAAGTCGCCCACCTGGTCATAGCTGGCGTCCACCAGCCATGGCGGCGTGCCGGACGCGGCGGCGGCCCAGGCGCGCAGCTCGGCCACGCCCGCGATCTTGCGGCGCGCGCCGCTGATTTTTCCGCCCGCCAACAGATACAGCGCCCAGACCGCGTCGCGCGGCGGCGCATCGCGAAAGTACGCCACCAGCGCCGCGCGCTTGTCCAAGGTGGCGGTGCTACGGTCCAGGTCCTGGTACAGCGCCGCGAATCGCTTCATGCTGGGCTTGGCCTCCGTGTCAATCGTCTTCGCCGTATTGGGTGGCCAGCGTTTCGGCCGCGGTCCCCGCCTCGTTCAGCGTGCGGACCAGGGCGTCGGTATCGCCATGCGTGGCGATGACGCGGCGCGCGCCCGTGTCGCGAATGGTGCGCAGCAGGGCCGGCCAATCGGCATGGTCCGACACGACAAAGCCCCGGTCCATGTTGCGACGCCGACGATTGCCCCGCAAACGCATCCAGCCCGACGCAAAGCCATGCTGCGCCTGGCGGAATCGCCTGAGCCATGCGCTGCCCGCGGCCGAGGGCGGCGCCAGGATCAGTTCGCCGGCAAAGGCCGATCCGGACGCGGTCGGCGCGCCGTCGGCGTCGATGACCAACTGCGTGTCGGCCATGTGGATGCCCGCCTGCCGGTAGACGTCGACACCGGCTGCGATGGCGCCGTGCAAATAAACGGGCCGGTCTATCCAGGGCGCCAGTTCCGCCAACACCCGTTGCGCCTTGCCCAGCGCGTAGCTGTACAGAATGGCGGCCTCGCCCCGGGCGGCGCACCGGTCGCGCCATTGCACGATGTCGCGCGCCACCTCGGCGGTGTCGGGCCAGCGGTAAATGGGCAAGCCAAAGGTGGCTTCGGTGATGAAGGTGTCGCATGGCACCACTTCAAAGGGGCTGCAAGTGGGGTCCGGCTGGCGCTTGTAGTCGCCCGACACCACCCAGACCTGCCCCTCGGCTTCAATGCGCACCTGCGCCGAGCCCAGCACATGGCCGGCCGGATGCAAGGAAACCCGGGCGTGGCCCAGCGTGAAGGCCTCGCCGTAGCCGTGCACGCGGTAATCCTGCTGGCCCAGGCGCCACTGCAAGATGGGCAGCCCTTCGGCGCTGGTGTGATAGCAGCCCATGCCGACGCGGGCGTGATCGCCATGGCCATGGGTGAGCACGGCGGTGGCCACCGGGCGCCAGGGGTCGATGTAGAACTGGCCGGCCGGGCAGTACAGGCCTTCAGGCCGCCATTGCACGACGTCGCGCATCGAAAGCTCCTTGGGCACGAGTTGTGCTGATCTGTCTGTTTTCGGGCATTTTCACGATACTTCAAGAGGTCTTATGCGAACCAAGCACATTCTGACGATCCTGGTATTGGTAGTGGCGGTTGCGGTGATCATGTCGATGGCGCCGTGGTGATGGTTCCAGCGCGAAGCGCGGTCAGATAATGGCTGGCAGATGATGGCTGGCAGATAATGGCTGGGAGATTCGGGCTGGCCGCGTCATGAATTGGCCACCTTCCAGGCGCCGCGCAGGGCGCTGGCAAAGCCGCCCTCCACGCGGGAATGCGGACGGGCGCTGGTGGTCACGCGTGGCAGGCAAGACCACGCAATTCGCGCCCCACTCTGCTCAAGCTTGTCCACCAGCGCCTGGTCTTCGCTGCACGGCAGCGCTTCAAAACCGCCTATGCGGCAATACGCACCCGCTTCGATACCCAGATTGGCGCCATGCACATGCCGGTGTCCGTCGCAATCCTGGTATTGGCGGGTGAATGTCTGACGCGCCTTGGCCGCACGGGCGCCATGCTCGCGCCAGCCCGCCACACCGACCGTGCCGCAAACGACCTCGGCATTCAAGGACAACTGATCCACCAGCCAGCGCGGCGATACGCGGGTGTCGGCGTCGGTGAACGCCAGCCAGCGGGCGCCAGCTTGCAGCAGGTCGTGGGCGCCCTGCGCGCGGGCCACCCCGACATTACGCGCGCCAATCGCCAGGCTATGCACGGGCCACGCCCCGATCAACTGCGCCGTGCGGTCCACGCAATGGTCCAGCACCACCACCACGCGCACCGGCTCGGCGCGCAACTTGGGGTGACGCGCCGCCCGCAGCACGGAACGCAGGCAGGCGGTGATGTGGCGTTCTTCGTTGTGGGCCGGAATACAGATGCCGATCATGGCTCACCCTTGATGTTGTCTACGCCACCCATCCAGCGCAAAGGCGCTTTCCTGGTGCTTGAAAATCGATACGAGTCCATGCAGGGACCCTAGCGCGTCATGCAAGGCATCGGTGGCTTGCAGGCGGTCGTCGAAGTCCGGCCGGAAGTGGCAGGCCACCAGTTCGCCATCGTTGGCCAGGCAGCGGTCCACGCCTTGCAGGAACTGGGCCAATGCGGCGTCGTCCAGGTAATACGCCAGTTCCGACACGATGATCAGGTCAAACCCGCCATGGGGCACGGGCGGCCAGTCGTACGGCAGCGCGAGCGTCAGTGTGTCGACGTGGCCGATGCCGTGGTTTGCCAGCCGCGCGCGACAGCGGCTGAGCGCGGTGCCAGCGACATCCACCGCGCAGACACGCCGGCAGCGGGCGGCCAAGGGCAGGCTCAGATCACCGTTGCCGCAGCCCGGTTCGAAGGCGTGGCGGTAATGTTCCCTACCCAGCGCCGCCAACAGCAGCGCGCGCTTGCGTCTTTCGTACCAGGCGCTGCCCACGCGCCAGGGGTCGGCGTGCTGGCGGTACAGCGTTTCGAAGTGGTCCACGCCTACAACTGCCACGGTGGTTCCTCCTGACTGCGGACCAACTGTCCCAACGCAGCCTGATCACGTTCCGCGTGGCTTTGCCGGATGAAGACAGGCAGATCGGCCATGACCTGCGCGAAGCCGGCATCGCGGCACAGCGGCCCCGCGCCCAGCGCCCGCCCTGCCCGCGCGACCACCTCGCCAGCGGCGGCCTCGACAGCCAGCCTGGCCCGGGCGCAAGCCAGTGCGCTGGCATCCGCCGGATTCGCGTCGATGATGGCGGCGGTGTCGCGCAACACGGCGCGCGCCTGCGCCATGGCCACGTCGACGGCGCCCAGGTGGGCCAAGCGATGCGGGTTTGCGCGCTCTGGGTTTGCTGTCTCTGCTGGCGTCGCCGCCCGCAGCGTCGCCGCAATGCGCGTCAAGCCGCCGTACCAGCACGCCGCCACGCCCGCACCGCCATGCTGAAAGCCTGGCCGGTTCACGTAGGCGCCGGGTGCACCGACTGGCTGGCACACCGCGTCATCGAACACCACGTTGACGCTGGCCGACGCGCGCATGCCGACCGCGTGCCAACCTTCGTTGGTGATCGCAACGCCAGGCTGATCCAAGGCCACCGCCGCCAGACAGGGTTCGCCCGCGGAGTTCCAGGCGCTGACCAGTGCATGGCTGACCGTGGCAGCGCCGGAACACCAAGCCTTCACACCGCGCAAACGGGCGCTGCCGTCCGCCTGCGGGACCAGCGCCACGCGGTATGCCGGTGGTTCGGCGCACCAGACGCCCCAGCGGCTGCCCGCGGGCGCGTCAGGGCTCAGGCCAAGTTCGGCGAATATCGCCAAGGCATCCGTGTGCCCTTCATACAGTTTGACCAGGCTCAGGTCCACGGCGGCCACGCACGCCAGCGCCCGCCAGCGGGCCAAGGTGGCGCCGGAACCTGGTAGCGGCAAGCGGTCACACGCGGCATCCACCAGTTGGCGCAACGCCATCCCGGGATCGGGCGGCTCGGCCCCCTTCCCCAACACGCGCCGGATGGCCGCCAGCGGCGCGCTCGGCAACAGAATCGCGGGGCGGCTGGTCATGACTTCCCGGGCTTGAAATCCAGCGCGTCCATGGCCGGCCCCAGCGCTTGCGGCGCATAGCCGTCCCAGGGGGCGTTGCCCGCGTCCAGGCGCTCGTGGATATTGCTGATGGTCCAGTGCGCGCCGCTGGTCAGCTTGTCGAGTTCGTCCCACGCCACTGGCACCGACACGCCCATGCCGGGCCGCGCCCGCGCCGACCACGCAGACACCGTCGTGGCGCCAAAGCCATTGCGCAGATAGTCGGCAAAGATCTTGCCCACGCGATTCTTGGGGCCGCTTTTGGCGACGAAAATCTGCGGCAAGGTCTGGGCCAGATGCGCCACAACGGTATGCGCAAAAGACTTGATGGTGTCCCAATCGTACTGACGGCGCAGCGGCACGACCACATGCAAGCCCTTGCCGCCGCTGGTTTTCAGCCACGAATCCAGGCCCAGTTCGTCCAGCATGGTGTGGACCAGGCGCGCGGCCTGCTGCATCGTCGCCCATTTGACGCCTTCGCCGGGGTCCAGGTCGAACAGCATGCGGTCGGGTTTGGAGATGGCCGTTTTCACGGCGTTCCAGGTGTGGAATTCCACCACGTTCATCTGCACCGCCGACATGATGGCCTGGGCCGTGGGCACCTCCAGCAGCGGCGGGTGATCGGGGTCCAACCGTGTGGGCAAGGGCTTGACGCCCGGCATGGCGGCTTCCAGGTGCTTCTGAAAAAAAAGCTGGCCGTCGATGCCCGAGGGGGCGCGCAGGAAGGACACGGGACGGCCTTTCAGGTGTTCCAGCATCAAGGGCGCAACCAGGCCGTAGTAGCGGGCCAGGTCCAGCTTGGTCAGTTTGGTGGAGGGGTCGATGACGCGCTCGGGGTGTGTCAGCCGCGCGGGCTTGGCGCGGGTCGGCGCGGCGGCCCGGGGCTTGGGGCTGGCCGCGGCTTGAGACCGGGGCGCGGTCGCCGGCGTGTTTTTCGGTTTTTCGCGCGTAATCTGGCTGGGCGGCTTGTCTTGCCGCAAGCCGCGAAACACCGAATGGCGAATGTGCCCGCCGCTGGTCCATTGCCCAAAGGACACCTCGGCCACCCGTTCCGGCTTGACCCACTGCACGCCCTTCGCCTGCCCGCCGCTGACAGGCTTTTTGTCGGTGTGGATGGCCGATAAAGTCTTATGCAGCGCAATCAGCCCCTGGCGGTCGAAGCCGGTGCCGACCTTGCCCGCATAGCGCAAGGCGCCGTCGTCTTCATGCACGGCCAGCAGCAAGGCACCCAGGCCTTCGCGCGCGCCTTGCGGGGCGGTATAGCCCACGATGACGAATTCCTGCCGCTTGGCGCACTTGATCTTCAACCAGCTATCGCTGCGCCGCGACACATACGGCGCCGACTGGCGCTTGGCCATGAGGCCTTCCAGGCCCATCTTGCAGGCCGACGCGACCAGGTTCGCGGGCGCTTCCTTGAACGCTTCGCTAAAGCGCAGGCAGTGGTCTTGAGAGGCATCCATCAATTGCGCCAGCAGTTCACGGCGCACGGTCAACGGCTCTTCGCGCAGGTCGCGGCAGCCGATGAACGGCAGGTCGAAGGCGTAGAACACGATGTCGCCGGTGCGGTCATTGTCAAAAGCGTTTTGCAGCGCCTGGAAGTTGGGCACGCCCTGATCGTTCAGCACCACTACCTCGCCATCCACCCATGCCCATTTGGCGGGCAGTTTTGCAAAGGCCTGGACAATGTGCGGCAGCTTGGCGCTCCAGTCGTGGCCGTTGCGGGTGTACAGCTTGACCGAGTCGCTTTCGATGCGCACCAGCAGCCGGTAGCCATCGAACTTCAATTCGTACAGCCAGTCTTGCGCGTGGGGCGGCAGGCCATCGACCAGGGTGGCAAGTTGGGGCTTGAAAGAAGCAGGCAGATCGGCAGGCCGGCCGGGCAGTTTGGCGGGCGGCGGTTGCTTGGGGTGGGCAGTTTCGCGGGCACTTTGGGGGGCGGTTTGGGGGGCAGTTTCGCGGCTGTTTCGGGCCGGCGTTGCCTCGCGCAGCGGCACCACACTGTCCGGCATCTCGTCCACCACGCTGAATTCCCGTTCCGGCCGCGCATAGGCGTCGCGGTCCTTGATCAGCAACCAAGGCGGCTGCTTGTCGCCTTCCTTGCCCTTCATGCGCACCAGCGCCCAGCGGCCCTGCATCTTTCTGCCTTGCAGGTCGAACTTCAGGTGCCCATCGCGATATCCCTTGCGCGGATCGCTCACCGGCGTCCAGACGCCTTCGTCCCAGATGATGACTTTGCCGGCGCCGTATTGGCCTGCCGGAATCTGCCCTTCAAACTGGTTGTAGGCGATGGGATGGTCTTCCACCTGCACCGCCATGCGTTTGACCGATGGGTCGAAACTGGGCCCTTTGGGCACCGCCCAGCTTTTCATTGCGCCATCCAGCTCCAGCCGAAAGTCGTAATGCAGCCGGCTGGCCCAGTGTTTCTGGATGACGAAGGCGCGCGCGGACTCGTTTGGCTGGCCGCCCGCTTCCGGTTCCGCGGTCACCTTGAAATTGCGCTTTTGCCGATAGGTTTTAAGACTGTCGGCCATGTCACGCCGCCTTGCGCGAAGACGAAGGTGTCCTGGTCTGCTTTGCCGCCTTGCGCGGGGCCTTTGTCGAGGTCTTCGCCGTGGCCTGTTTGGCCATCGTTTTGGCCGTCGATTTAGCCGCCGTTTTGGCCGTCTTTTTTGCGGTCTTGGCCGACTTCCTGGCAGGCGTCTTGTCCTTGGCGGTCTTGCCGCCCTTCAGGCTGCGTTGCAGCAATTCGGTCAGGTCGATCACGTTGTCGGCATAGGCGGGAGCCTCTTCCTGCGGCTCGATCACCGTCTCCGTCTTGCCGGCTTTCACCTTGCGGGCCACCAGATCCATCACGGCCGCTTTGAATTCATCCTTGAATTCCTCAGGGTCCCACTTGCCCGACATGTCTTCGACCAGCATCTTGGCCATCTTCAATTCGCTGGCGCTGGGCGCCATGCCCTTGGCGCCAACCTTGGGCAGGTCCAGCCCTTCCAGCGGCTTGACCTCATCGCCCCAGCGCATCAGGTTAAGCACCAGCGCATCGCCCGACGGAATCAGCGCGGCCAGATGCTGCTTGGTCTGGATCACCACCTTGGCGATGCCGATCTTGCCGGTCTTGGCCAGCGTGTCGCGCAACAAGGCGTAAACCTTTTGGCCTTTGTTGATGGGCGCCACGTAGTACGGGCGTTCAAGGTAGACAAAAGAGACGTCGTCGGCATCCACAAACTGCTGTATCTCTATGGTTTGCGTGGTGCGGGGGTAGGCGTCGGCAATCTCTTCCGGGGAAATGATCACGTACTGGCCGTCTTCGTATTCCACGCCTTTGACGATGTTGTCCTTGTCGATTTCCTTGCCGGTGCGCTTGTTGATGCGCTTGTACCCCACCGGGTCCATCGAGCGTTTGTCCAGCCAGTCGAAGTCCACGCCCGATTCCTTGGTGGCCGTATGCAGGCCAACCGGAATGTGAACGAGGCCAAAGGAAATAGCCCCTTTCCAGATGGTTCTTGTTGCCATGATCCGCTCCTTTCAGTCGGCCGGACATTCAGCAAATTATGTTCCCGAACACCGGCATCCCGCGGTTTACGCAGCGTTGCATAGTTAAGAAATCACTTTAACTATTTCACTTTAGATTCATAGCTAAATCCTGGTTTATCAATTGATTACGGTGTTATTTAAATGTGATTTCTACCCCTGGATTTTGCCTTAGCCAGCCCTCGCCTTCTGTTCAAAAGGGAAAACCCGAAGAAACTTTTCCAGTGGGCCGGCAGTCGCACATCGTTCAGTTGCGTGTCAGACAATCAGCAGACCGAAGCAAGCACGAAGCAAGCACGAAGCCAGGCCCAAGCACGACCCAGGCAGGCCCATTCGCGGCCTATCTCCCCTTTTCGAGAGATCCGATGATGCCTTCACGCACGCGAGCCGCTGCGGCACCGCCCAGTTTTAGCCAAACTTCGGCGCAGACCCCGCACGCCGGCCTGTCGGTCATGGACGCCACCGTGGTGCTGGTGGGCGTGGTGATCGGTATCGGCATCTTCGGTTTTCCGCCGCTGGTGGCCCAGCATGCCACGTCTGAAGTCATGTACATCGCACTGTGGTGCGCGGGCGGCCTGGTCATGCTGGTGGGCGCGCTTTGTTATGCGGAACTGGGCTCGGCCTACCCCGGCGCGGGCGGTGAATACCTGTACCTGACGCGCGCCTGGGGTGCGCGCGTGGGCTTGCTGTTTGCGTGGGCGCGCTGCACGGTGATTCAGACAGGCGCCATCGCGGTGGTGGCCTACATCTACGGCGACTACGCGCAGCGTCTGATGCCACTGGGCATCTATGGGCCGGCCTTGCACGCGGCGATATCGGTGGTGGCGCTGACGGCGCTGAACGTGGTGGGCACCCGCCATTCCAAGCGGCTGCAATGGGTATTCACGCTGTTGACGCTGACGGCCCTGGGGGCAGTCCTGGTGGCCAGCCTGTCTACGTCGGCGGGCAATGGCCAGCCCCCCATGGCGCCCGCGGCGCTTGCCGGCAACCCGGCCGGCTTGATGGGCATGGGCATGGTGTTCGTGCTGCTGACCTACGGCGGGTGGAACGAAGCCGCCTACCTCAGCGGTGAACTGCGCGAACCCGGGCGCAACATGAGCCGGGTGCTGCTCATTGGTACGGCGGTGGTAACCGGCGCCTATCTGCTGACGAATCTGGCCTTGCTGGAGATATTTGGCTTGCAGGGCTTGCGTGACACCCCGGCGCTGGGCGCCGAAGTCATGCAATTGGCGGCCGGCCCTTACGCGGCCGCGCTGCTCAGCCTGATGATCTGCGCCACGGCGCTCAGCACGATCAATGGCACCATCATCACCGGCGCTCGCGTGTACTACGCGCTGGGGCGCGACGTGCCCAAGCTGCGCGCCCTGTCTGGCTGGAGCGCCCGCAATGAAACGCCGGTGGCTGCCCTGCTGGTGCAGGGCGCCATCACGCTTGGGCTGGTGGGGCTGGGCGCCTTCAGCCAGAACAGCGTGCAGACGCTGGTGGCCTACACCGCGCCGGTGTTCTGGATCTTCATGTTGCTGGTGGCGGCGTCCGTCTGGCGCCTGCGGCAGTTGGACCCCGACCGCCCCCGGCCCTTTCGGGCGCCGTTCTACCCGCTGCCGCCCTTGCTGCTGGGCCTGACTTGCGCGGGCCTGGTCTATTCCAGCGCCGTGTACGCGGGCGCCGGGGCCTTGATCGGGCTGGCGGTGCTGGCGGCTGGCATACCGATGCTGCGTTTGCTGAAACCGGCCCGATTGCCGGACTGACTTTTCGCGCGCCGCCATTCCCGCTTTGTTCCTGTTGTTCGACCTACAAGGAGCCATCATGCAAGCCTCGACTCAGCCTCTCGTTTCCGATTACCGCCAGGCAGGCGCCGGCCTGCGGCGCGCCCGCTTCATTGCTGTCGCCGCGGCGATGGCGCTGTCCCTGGCAATGGGTGCCGCCGCCACCGCGCAGCCCGCGGCCAACGACGATTACAAGCCGGATGTCGGCCAGGCCGGCAAGGACGTCATCTGGGTGCCCACGCCGCAAACGCTGGTGGACAAGATGCTGGACATGGCCAAGGTCAGCCCGCAGGACCGGTTGATGGATCTGGGGTCGGGCGACGGCCGCACGGTGATCACCGCCGCGCAGCGCGGCTTGACGGCTCAGGGCATTGAGTACAACCCGGACCTGGTGGAGCTGTCGCGCCGCAACGCGCAGCGCGCGGGCGTGGCCGACCGCGCCACCTTCGTGGCGGCGGATCTGTTCCAGACGGACCTGTCCAAGGCGGACGTCATCACCATGTTCCTGCTGTCCACCATCAACGAAAAGCTGCGTCCCACCCTGCTGCAATTGGCACCCGGCACGCGAGTGGTGTCGAACACGTTCCGCATGGGCGACTGGGAGCCGGATGCGTCCGAAACCGTCACCAAGGACTGCTCTACCTACTGCACCGCGTTGCTGTGGATCGTGCCCGCGAAAGTGGAAGGCAAATGGGAAGTGGACGGCCAGACCCTGCAATTGACCCAGCGCTACCAGATGCTGTCCGGCAAGTTCGGGTCGGCCGACATTTCAGATGCGCGCATGCGCGGCACGACTATCGAGTTCACGGCCAACGGCGTGCGCTACACGGGCGAAGTCAACGGCAAGACCATGAGCGGCACGGCGGATGGCCGGGGCAAGTGGACGGCAAAACGGGCGTAGAAACACGGGCATAGGAACGCGGGCGATGGCGGGTAAAAGACGGCAGGTTTGACCGGCCCGCGTCTCATGCAATAGCATGCGTTGCATGAGAAGAGACAGCAAACTTTCCGGCGTGCTTCACGTTCTGCTTCATATGGCGGAAGCGCCCGGCCCCATGACTTCCGAAGACCTGGGCCGGGTCATGCAGACCAACCCCGTGGTCATTCGCCGCATCATGGCGGGCTTGCGCGACCAGCAGCTGGTCAGCTCTGAAAAAGGCCATGGCGGCGGCTGGACAATTTCCTGCGACTTCAACGCGGTGACGCTGCGCGACATCTATCAAGCGCTGGGTGCGCCGGAAATCTTCGCCATGGGAAACCGCAGCGAAACGCCGGGCTGCCTGGTGGAAGCCGCCGTGAACCGGGCGCTGGACGGCGCCTTCGAAGACGCCGAAGCCTTGCTGATGGAGCGCTTCGGCGGCGTCACCCTTGCAGCGTTGAGCAAGGACTTTCACGACGCCATGGTCAAACAAGGCCGCCGTATTGATCTGGGCGCTGTGCACGAGCGCTGACGGGGCGATCCCGGTCCCAGCGCAACGCCGCGCCATCCAGCCCAGCACAGCCCAGCCCCGCAGAAGATCATCAGGCTGGGGCCCGCCACGCCGCCAGCGTCGATTCCACCAGGGCAATCTCGTCCTGCCCCATGCCCGCGGCCTCGTAATACCGGCGGCGTCGTGCCACCACGCTGCGCACCGCGTCCACGATCGAGCGCGCGGCCGCCTCTGACCGCAGGCCGAAGCGGCGGTATTCCGTCAGGCAATTCTCAAACGTGCTGTCGCGCCCCGCCGTGCCGATATGCAGGTAGTGGCGGGCCGACCCTTCCTGCGTCACCACGTCGAACAGCGGCGCCAGCCGGTAGGTATGGGCGCCCGGGTCCTTCAGAAACCCCACGTTCTTGAGATGGTCGTCGGTGTTGTGCACGGCCACGTTCAGCACCATGCGCGCATACAGCTCTTTCAGGTCTTGCACCGGATTCGACGAAATGCGGCGCGTTACGTCGGCCAGTCGCGCATAGGAATACGTGGCCTTGCCCTGGGGGCCGTCCAGGTCGCGCTTGCCGATGCGCAGCGACGGGCTGATCAGCGATGCGCCGCTTAGAAAATGGCGCCGCGCCACCACCGGAGCCGCGCCTTCGGGCGCCGGCAGCAGTTCGCGGTCAAAGCGGTGGGTCAGCAGCACCGCGCCCAGATGCGTTTCGGTCAGCCGGATGTCGGGTACGGTCAGGCCGATGGCGCGCGCCATCCGCAAGTTGGCGAACTCAATGCGCTGGCGGTCATAGGAATCGCCCTTTCGGGGAAACTTGGCAATCCACATTTCGCCCTGTTCGTCGCGCACGATGGTCTTGGGGCGCGCGCCGCCGATGTCCCACGAACTACCCAGGATGTCGCGGTACAGCCCCTTGGGCTTTATGCCCTGGTCAATGTCGCCAAGCAGGTCGGCCAAGGACTCCAGTTGGCTGACTTCGGGCAAGCGGTAGGTTTTGCGCATGTTTGGCGTCAACAGGCGCGCGCTGAAAAACAGAGCGCCCACGCCCATGCCCCGACCGCGCAGCAGCACTTCGTCTTCCGTGACGCGGGCCCCCTCCTTGTCCACCCGCATGACGTTGCGGCCCCAGGCGTCCGGCGCGGCGTCAAAGATGGCGCCCAGCGTTTCGTAGCGGCTTTCGGTGCGAAACGTGGTTTTGGCGTCGATCAGCGGCAGGTTCAGCGGGTCCAGCGCAAAGGCGCGCGGGTCGCGCACATAGGACTGCACGTAGGTGAATTCGGCGAAGAATCGGCTTTCGTCGGTATCGTCCAGCGTCAGCACGCCGGCCAGGACCGCTTCGCCACGAATATCCACGTAGACGAACAGTTCGCTTTCAACGGATTTAAGCTTGCGGGTGCGCGCCATGGCGATCCGGCCTACAGCTTGGAAGGGTCGACGCGGTGCGCGTGTGACGCGGCGCCACTGCCCCGGCGAGGCCGGCGCATGGCGTCAAGCCGCTTGCCCACGCCGTCTTGTTCGGGGTCGCCCAGTGCAAACACCTGCTCGCCATAGCCATATTGCAGCAAGGCCTCGATGGCCAGGGCCAGCGACACGCCGCCATCGCCCCGTTCCAGCCGGGCTATGGTGGCGCGCGAAACACCCATGCGGCTGGCCAGCACGCTCTCGGACTCCCCGCGGCGCAAGCGAGCCGTGCGTACGTTGGCGCCAAGGCGAATCAGTGCTTCGGCGGCGTCAAAACTGGGCGCAAGCTTCTTTTTCATGACGCAATAATAGATCCATCGTGACGGACGTGCACGATTAATGAATCATGTCGCTTTTTTGTATTGACTCATTAATAAGTCAATCATTGCGCCGATGAACTATAAATAGGCCAAATAGCGTGTATGTGGATGATGCATTAGATCACCACGGCCTGATCCAGCCGCAAGCCGCCCCGCCTGGTGTCCAAAGTGACTTGCGCACCCAGCGGCAGCGTCAAATTCGGGTCGCCATGGCCGCTGGGCCAGCCTGCCAATATCGGGACGCCGCGCACCCGAAACTGGTCGAGTATCAGCGGATACAGCAGGCCTTGGGCTTCCGCGTCGTCCATCTGACCACGCAGCCGCGTAAAGTTGCCCACCAGCACCCCCCTTACCCCGTCGAACTTGCCCGCGGCCGCCAGTTGGCCCAGCAAGCGGTCGACTCGGGGAACGGCTTCGTTCACGTCTTCCAGGAACAGGATGGCGTCGCGCGTGTCGATCTCGTTGGGCGTGCCGACCAATGCGGCGACCAGCGCCAGGTTGCCGCCCACCAGCCGCCCGCTGGCCACGCCAGGCACCAATTCGGTGGCCAGGGCATCCAGCGGAGGCGCAATCCAGGCGCCCGGGCCCAACTGCCCGCTGATCATCGCCAGCACGCTGGATTCCGTGGGTTCGCGCTTGCCGGCTAGCAGATCCTGGGCAAGCATCGGGCCGTGGAACGTCACAAACCCCACATGCCGCTGCATGGCCAGGTGCAGGGCCGTAATGTCGCTATAGCCGATGAAAGGCTTGGGGTGTCGGCGCAGCAAGGCGTAGTCAAGCTGATCCAACAAACGCCAAGAGCCAAAACCGCCTTGCAGGCACCACACTGCCCCGACGTCGGGGTCGGCAAACGCGGCGTGCAAGTCCGCCAGGCGGTCGGCATCGCTGCCGGCCAGATAGTCGTAGGGGGGGGTCAGGCGGGTGCGGCTGGCGGGCATGACCTGGGCGACGTAGCCCCGCGCTTCCAGCCATTGCGCCGCGTCGTCGCTGGCGTTGAGCGCGGCCGAAGCCGGTGCCACGATCGCGATCCTGGCGCCCGGACGCAAGGCAGGCACTGGCGCGGCGCCTTTGCCATTTGGGGGCGGCGGCGGCGTGGGTTGATGAGTCTGGCCTGTCGTCGGCCGGGCCGCCGCGCCAGGGCCGCTACCCGGCGCGCGGCTGGCGCACCCGCCCAGCGCCAGCGCAGACAGGCACAACGCCCCGCCCTGCTTCAGGAAGCCTCTGCGGCCAGTCTGAAGAGCCAGGGCGTGTTGGGAAGGCGGGATCATGGGGCGTGGGGTTGCGTGATTGCGGGTCGATTTGCGTTCTCAGAGCCGGGCTTAGAAGCGCTCGTAGTCCAGCCGGTACCGCCATTGGCCCACGGCCAGCCCCGCCATGGGCAGCCGCCCGATGCGAATGCGGCGCAGGGCCTGAAGCTGCAGGCCGGCGGTGTCGCACACATATTCAATGAAGCCCGGCAGTGGGGTTTTCAGGGCAAAGCGCAGATGGGTTTCGTTCTGCCAACTGACCTTCATGGGGGTCGCTGCGCGCCCTTCAAACGCCATGCCGCGTTGCAGGCGCGCCAGATCGCCTTCGCTGAGCTTGCCGGTGACCTGGGCCACGTACTCTTGCTCAACCAACTTCCCTTCTTCCATCAGCTTGCGCGATATGGCGAATTCTTGCGTGTACACCACCAGTCCGCTGGCCGCGCGCTCCAGCGGGGTAACCAGCTTCAAGCCATGGAACATACGCTTCAGATAGCGCCGGCCCGAGCGGTCGCCAGGCATCAGGTTCTTGGGAATGATCAGGTCCAGGGCGGAACCCGGCTCGTTGTCGGCGTAGGTGCCCGCGGGTTTGTGCACCAGCACCGTTACAGGCTTGATGTCTTCCAGCTTGGCGCCGGGCAGCAACGCCACGGTTTGCCGGGGGGCAACCCGGGCGCCGGGCTCTTCCACGGTCTTGCCGTCCACGGCGACCCAGCCGCCTTCTATATAGCGTTCGGCATCGCCGCGCGAGCAAGAAAGGTCTTCGGCCAGTCGTTTGGCCAGGCGTACGCTGTCGTTCATTGGGCCTCCGCCTGTGCGACGGGCGTAGCCGGGGCAAATTGAAATTCGGGCGCGCTGTTTGCCAGCGCAATCGGGTGCATCGTCATGGGGAGTTGCCGGGGTGTTGCAAAAAAGCGGGCTGTGCGCCCGCGGTCTCAGGCAGATGTTACGCCTTTTCAACGGGGGAGCCCGGCGGCGTGTCAAGGGTGGATGCGATCGGCGCGTCGTTGGCCGCGTCGGCAATCCGTGGCGTCGTCGCGGGCGGCGGCACCTCGTCGATCCAGGCTTTCAGCAAGGTGGAGGTCACGGCCAGGATCACCGGGCCGATGAACAGGCCAACGATGCCGAAGGCAAACATGCCGCCCAGCACGCCCGACAAAATCAGCAGCAGCGACAGGTTGACGCCACGCTTGATCAGCATGGGGCGCAGCAGGTTGTCCAGCGTGGCCACCACCAGTGCCCAGACCAGCAGCACAATGGCCGCCAGTTTCATGTCGTTCTGAAACAGCCAGATCACCCCGCCCAGCATGGGCAGGAACGGACCCAGTTGCGCCAGGCACAGCATCACCATCAGGGCCGTCAAAATGCCCGCGGCCGGCACTCCGGCAATCCACAGGCCGACACCGCCCAGCACGGACTGCACCACCGCCGTCACCACAATGCCCAGGGCCACGGCGCGCACGGCGGCCCCCGCCAGCCGAACAGCCGCCACGCCGCGTTCGCCCGCCAGCCGGTTTGAGAAGCGCTTCACGAAATCCGCCGCCGCGTCGCCCTGGCTATACAGGATGCCGGCGATGATGATGGTGATCAGCATGTGCATGACGAACACGCCCACGATGGCGGCGTGGCTCAGCAACCAACGGGCAGCCATGGTCAGGTAGGGTTCCAGACGGGCCAGCAGCCCGCCCGCGCCCGCGTCCGACAGCGTCTGCCATTCCTGCGCAACACGGGGCCCCGCCACGGGAATGCTGCTGATCCAGCTGGGCGGCGCCAGCAAGGTGTAGTCGGGCAAACTCTTGACCGCCGCCATGATGGCGCCGCTATGCAGCGCCAGGGTCGAAATCACCTGGTAAAGCGGCAAGACAATCACGAACAGCAGAATCAGCAGCATGACGATGGTGGCCGCCCAGCGGCGTTCACCGCAGCGCCGCTGCACCGCCAGCAGCACCGGCCAGGTCGCCACCACGATGGTGGTCGCCCAGATCAGCCCGGGCAGAAATGGACGCAGCACGTAAAGGCTGCCGACCATCAGCGCGGCAAGAATGACGATCAGAAGCAGAATGCGGGCCAGATCAACCGTGGTACGTGGATTCACCCGCAGCTCCCGGCAAGGGCAAAGCGCCCTGCATGATGGCGCATCGCGGCCAAGGGGCGGTTGCCCGTATAGGCATCGAGGATGCGATCAATTCGAAATTTATACGAAATTTGCTGGCGCTTATAGAGAAAACGATACCGGGAAGACCGGCGTGTGCAGGCCTACGGGGCAGCGGGCGGCGGGCTTTGCGTGGCGGCCTGCGCCGCCGCCATCAGGTGTCGCGTCAGCGCGGCCAATTGTTCGTCTTTCTGCTGCAATTGGGCCAACAGTGCGGAAGACTGCGTGTCGGTCGCGGCCAGGCGGGCCAGTAACGCCTGCTCGTTGCCACGCGCCGCCGCCAGCGCATTCTGGGCTGACGCCACCGCCTCTTGCGCGGCGTTCAGCGCAGCGTCGTGCCGTGCTTGAGCCGCCACGTTGTCAGCGCGTGCGGCCTGCGCGGCAATATCGGCTTCGCGTTTGGCGTCCTGAGCCTGGGCCAGGGCGGTCTGTAGTTGGCTTATCTGCTGTTGGCTGGCCGTGTGCGCCTGGTCCAGCCGCGTTTGCAATTTTTTGACCGAGCCGCGTTCGGCGTCCAGTTCGTTCAGCCAACGCCTTTCGTGCGCCCCGTGGCGGACTTCCAGTGCCCCCAGCGCTTGTGCGTGCAGGCCGCGCATTTTTTCTGCCTCGGTCAGCAGGGTCTGCACGGCGGCCTGGGCGTCTTCCAACTGGCCTTGGCTTTGCTTGAGTTGTTCGTCGCGCTGGCGCAGTTGCCGTTCCGCCGCTTGCAGCCGTTCTTCCGTGGCCGCCAGTTGCGCCGTGGCAACCCGCAGACTCTCCTGCAGGTCCTGTTCCCGCTTCGCCAACTGTATTTCCCGCTGCTGAAGCTGCTCGGCCTGCTCGGCCAACTGTTCACCCTCTTCCGCCAGTTCTTCCCAGCGCTGCCGATAGCCCTCTGCCTGTTCGGCGCGCGCTTCGGTCAGCGCGGCTTCCCAAAAGTGCGTGGCAGCTTGGGTAATTGGGTCGGGAATGGCGGGTGGCGCGGCGAACGCGCCCGGATCCTTGATGCGTCCGCCCAGCGCCCGAAACCACGTTTCCAGGTGCGGGCTGACCGTGTTGGGCGACCCTCGCCCTATCTTCTGGCGGACCCGCTCGATGGTGGGGCGCGCGCCTTCCAGCAGCAAGGCGTCGGCGGCGGTCCAAACGTCGTTTTCGGTAATTCCCGTGGCCATCACCCGCTTCCTTTTTTTTGACTGGATAAAATGCTGAATTAGTCACGATAATGGAACCTTATCGTGACTTAACAGAAATATATGTTAGATATCATACAGCATACGTATGTTTATTTATTAAACACACAGGATCCGCCTTCGACTGCCGCTGTTCGGTCGAACCCGCGGAATTTGCACCGTTCTCAGTCACTCCCTGCCCAATGCCATTGAAATTGCTGGATGCCCTGCCCCTGCTGGACCCGAATGCCCTGGATACGCAGGCGGATGCCGCCGTGCGCGGCTTGATGCGCGAAGGCAGTTCGGCCAATACCGCGGCCAGCTACCGCGCCGCCATCCGCTACTGGACGGCCTGGTTTGAATTGCGCTACGGCCAGCGTTTCGCCCTGCCCTTGCCCGAAGCCGCCGTCATTCAGTTCGTGGTCGACCATGCGCAGCGCGCGACCGATCAGGGCCTGAAATGGGAGCTTCCGCTGGCCCTGGACCAGGAACTGGTCCGCCTGAAGGCCAAGGGCCGGCTGGGGCCGCCCAGCCTGAACACGCTGCTGCAACGCTTATCCGTGCTGTCCAAGGCGCACGAGCTGCACGGCTATCCCAACCCTTGCCGCGCGGCGCCGGTACGAGAACTGCTGGCCAAGACGCGCCGCGCCTACGCCCGGCGCGGCATGGCGCCGGCCAAGAAGGAAGCGCTGACCCGTGAACCCCTGCAAGCCCTGCTGGCCACCTGCGACGATACGCTGCGCGGCGTCCGCGACCGCGCGCTGCTGCTGTTTGCCTGGGCCAGCGGTGGCCGCCGCCGCTCCGAGGTGGTGCGTGCCACGCTTGAAAACACCCGCCGCACGGCCGACGGCTTTCTCTATGCGCTGACCCAGTCCAAGACGAACCAGGCGGGCGCCCAACGCCCAGGCGACCAGAAGCCCATCGTGGGCTTGGCGGCCCAGGCGCTTGCGGCCTGGCTTGCGGCGAGCGGTATCCGCCAAGGCCCGATCTTTCGCCGGGTGCGGCGCGGCGATGTCGTCGGCGAGCCGCTGGCCCCCGCCGCCGTGCGCGCCATCGTGCTCGAGCGCTGCAAACTGGCGGGCCTGGAAGGCGAGTTTTCGGCGCACAGCCTGCGTTCCGGGTTCGTCACGGAAGCCGGCCGTCAAAACGTGCCCTTGGGCGACACCATGGCCATGACCGGGCACGCAAGCGTGGCCACGGTCATGGGCTACTTCCGCGCCGGCGCGGCCGTGCAGTCGCCAGCCGCCCACCTGCTGGACGACCCTGACACCAAACCCCTATAGATACGCGCCGCATTTGCCGTTAACCTCGCGTCGCTTTGTCGTCCTTTCCAGATAGCCCGCCGTCCATACCCCATGCGAATCAACTTACGCGGGCTTGTGCTTGCGCTTACCGTCCTTAGCGCCATTGCCGCCACGGCCAACGCGCTCTACGCCAGCTACCTGGTGCAACGCGACCAGCTCATTGCCAATACGCTGGAATCCAACCGGGTCTACGCGGCCAAGTTGGCGGAAAGCACCGGCCATTTCCTGAAGTCCGCGCAGCAGCAACTGGCCTACAGCGCTCGCCATCTTGCCAGCCAGGTCAACGCGCCCGCCGTGCTGGCCGCCGAGGTCGCGCGCTTGCGGGAACAGGCAAATGACTTCAATTCGGTGGGCGTCATCAGCGCCGACGGAGTCATCCTGGCCACCACACAAACCTTCGCCAGTTTCGTGGGCACGCGGGTGGATAGCCCGGGCAGCCGCGCAGCGTTGCAGGCGCGTCAACCGCTGATCAGCAAACCCTATGTGTCGATCGCGGGCAACATGCTCGTCAATTTGTCGCACCCGATCCACTCAAACGACGGCCGCTACCTGGGTTATATCGCCGGCACCATCTATTTGCGCCACGAAAGCGCGCTGCAGGAACTGTTGGGCAAGCACCATTATCAGGACGGTTCTTCCCTGTACGTGGTCGACCGCGATGGCCAATTGATCTATCACGTGGAAACCGCCCGCATTGGCGAAAATGTCATGCACAACCCAGTCGTGGCAGCCGTGACGCGCGGTCAGTCCGGCGCGCAGCGCGTGGCCAACACGCGGGGCGTGGACATGTTGGCGGGCTACGCGGCCGAACCGCTAAGCGGGTGGGGCATCATCGCGCAACGTCCGGCGCACATCACCCTGGAACCGATCTATGAATTGACCTGGGCGTTGATCCGCTACGCGGCGCCGTTGGCGCTGGCGTTTCTGTTGGCCATCTGGTGGTGCGCGCGCCTGATTTCATTGCCACTATCGCAATTGGCCACCAATGTTGAACACCATGACGTGGCCGTCGCCATGCAGCGGGTGCAGTCGGTCAAGGCCTGGTACTTCGAGGCTGAACGCTTGAAGCGCGCGGTGATGAGCAGCTTTTCCACCCTGCAGGACAAGATCGGCAAACTGAACCAGGCCAACATGACCGACCCGCTCACGGGCTTGCGCAATCGGCGTGGCACGCAGGAGGCCGTGGAGCAATGGCAAACCGGTGGCACGCCGTTTGCCGTCGTGGCGCTGGACATTGACCACTTCAAGCGCGTGAATGACACGCACGGTCATCCCAAGGGCGATGACGTGATCCGGGGCATGGCGGAGCTGATGCAGGAATGCTCGCGCCCGTCCGACGTGCTGTGCCGCAGTGGCGGCGAAGAGTTTCTGATGCTTCTGCCCAACGTTGGCATGAAGGAAGCCGCCCAGGTTGCCGAACGCTTGCGCCTGCACACCGCTGACCGGCCCCTGCATGGAGTGGCCGGCATCACCGTGTCGGCGGGCGTTGCGCAGTGGCCATCTTGCGGCGCCGAGATCGATGGGGTCTTCCAGGCGGCCGACGCGGCCCTGTATGCCGCCAAGGAGCAAGGGCGCAATCGGGTTGTGATGCACATCGCATAGCCCTTTCGGGGCTGGCGCCGCGCCGCTATCTTGCCGGCTACGCCGCTCCCACGGGGTTAATCCGTCCTATAGCGGCGGATTAGCGCCGGACTGGTGTTTACCACCACTCATATTCGTAGTCGTCTCATTTGATTAGGCGGCAACACTCACCATAATGCGCCCATGTTGATTGCGATGTTAATTACTAATCGCCAACAGGCCCGGCCGGCCGTCGCTCTTTAGAGGTGGTTCCTTAGACGTCGCTCCTTGGCGGTCCGCTTAAATCGGCTTGCCTCGAGCGGTCCGCTTTGGCTGTCCCACTTTGGGTGCCCCACTTCGGACGCCTCGTTCGCTCGCCGTTCTTTCCACCGCTTCAATCGCGGTCCTTTTCGCCGTTATCCATCCTCCTTTTCCACCCTCCTTTGCGACCCGCCTTCTGGCTGGCCGCCGGGGACCCTTTTGTCCAACGCAACACAACCATCACATGGGGTAATCATGAAAGCAGCTAGCATCAAGCGCGGCGCGCTGGTCATCGCCTTGGCGGCCTTGTCCGGCGGCGCCGTTCATGCGGCCACCAACAGCGTCACGCTGTATGGCGTCCTCGACACGGGGCTGGCCTTCGAGCGGCGGCACAACAACGCAGACGACTCGTCCCATTCGCAGGTTGGCATGCGCGATGGCACGCAGTCCGGCTCACGTTGGGGCCTGCGCGGCGTCGAAGATCTGGGCAACGGCTACAGCGCGGTGTTCCGCCTGGAAAGCGGCTTTCATCCGTCGAACGGCACGCAGGGCCAGGGCCGTCTGTTCGGGCGCTGGGCCTATCTTGGGCTGGTTGGCGGTTTTGGTGAACTGCGCGCCGGACGCCAACAGCTGTTGAGCGATAGCTGGGGCGACATTTCATCCCCCTTCGGCGCCTCTTGGGGCGGCGCCGCGTCTTCAGTCACATCCGGCTATAACGATGGTGACTTCGGCAAAGGCGGTCGCGTCAACAATGCCTTTATCTATCGCACGCCGGTCTGGAACGGATGGCAGGCGGGGCTGGGCTACAGCTTCGAGGCCCACGACAACGATCAATTCGCCACCGCCGACCACGACCGTGTGTGGACGGCCGGTTTGCGTTACCGCGCCGGACCGCTATCCACCGCCCTGACTTATGAACGCCTGAACCCGGACGCCAGCGTGCCGGGCAAGTTGAACTCCCGCAACCTTCAACTGGGCGCGGCCTATGACTTTGAATGGATCAAAGTGCATGGGGGTTACGGCAATTTGCGCAATCCCAACGAAGGGCCGTCGGCCGGCGTCAGGCGTGTGAACTCGTTCGTGGGTGGCGTCAGCGTGCCGCTCAATGGCAGCAGCAAAGTGTTGGCCGCCTATCAACGCGCCACCAGTTCGCACATCAAGGGATGGGGCCTGGGCTATGAATACGACCTGTCCAAGCGCACCAACTTTTACGCCCTGCTCGACCGCGTAGACGAGCGCCAGGCGCACACGCTGCAATCCGTGGTGGGCGTGCGCCACCGCTTCTAACGCTTCTAGCGCTTTTAACGTCATGCCCCGGCTGCGATGGCGGCTGGGGCATGGCGCCGTGTATTGCTCTACACCAGCATGGGCCAATAGGTGGGCGCCAGGCACAACCACATCTCGGCGCTCATGGCGTCGGGCTTGCGCTTGGGCAGGCGGGTGCGGCGCTTGAGCGTTTCGCCCCGGCAAGCAAACACAATGCTGTGCGCGCAAGACGTGTCGCTGACTTCAATGACCGAACCGCAAAACTGCTTTTTGATACGGCCCAGGTAGGTGCTGAACTGAAAGTTGGACGCGTGAAAGTTGCACACCATCATGCCGCCTGGCGCCAGGGCATTGAAGCAACTGTCGTAGAACCCCTCGCTGGCCAATTGTTCGGGCAGCCCGTTGATGTCGTAACCATCTACCAGAACCGCGTCATAGTGGTCTTGATATTGCTTGATCAGCACCGCGCCGTCGCCTTCCAATACACGGAAACGGTGATCGTCCCTGGGCACATGAAAGGAATCGCGCAGGGCAATAACGTGTGGGTTGATTTCATACACATCGATGCATGTGGATGGCAGATGCTGGTAGCAGAATTTGGCCAGCGACCCCCCGCCCAAGCCCACCATGGCGATGCGCCGCGGCGTCGGATTGAACATCAGAAACGCCATCATGATGCGGGTGTATTCCAGATTCAGCGCCGACGGGTCTTTCGTCCACATGCGGCTCTGGATTTCTGCGTGCGAGAACATCAACGACCTAGACGTTGTCGTGGCGTAGACGAAAGGCCTAACTTGGTGATTGCTTGCTGTGTTTTCAGGCATTCCAAAAGCTCACTGGCTAAAGCATGGCGATGCGCGCAAAAATGGCGCGCAAAAAAAACGGCGCGCACAAGGCGCGCCATTCGAGCAGCTAAGAAGCAGATCCGGGGTGACGCCCGGATCTGCCAGCAGCGTGATTCATGCCCGCGAAGGCGGGGCCGCTGCCAGGGTTATTTGGATGACCGCGATTTGTCGCTGTCTTTAGAAGCGTCGGAATCTGCGGCGACGGCGTCGATGTCAGAGTCCTGATTCGCGTCAGGGGCTTTCCAGTCAAGGGGCGGAACTTCGAAGCGCCACTTTTTACCGACCAGTTGATGCGACATGAGCGTTCTCCTATGCGTGGTGCTTGGCTACCCCCGCCAAAGCGATGCACCGCCGGTTCAAGCGTGCCAGAAATGCCCGATGCATTGCGGGGGGCGGGCATTCCAAGAAGTCAGGCGGCAGATCAAATAGTTGTTTTAATTTTGCCGTCAATTAAAAGATCTTAACATATTTATGACTGAAATAGCAAGCAGATGCCTCTGACCCAAGCAGATTCTTGACGCGGGAGAATGATCGTTCTATCATTCGGCCATCTCATGAAGAACGATCGTTCTCCCGCTATGAACACTGCAACGCCAGATGCCCTGACCCCCACGCAGGAACGCCTGCTTCGGGCCACCGAAAACCTGATCTATCAGGGCGGCATCCATGCCACCGGCATGGACCTGATTGTGAAGACCTCGGGCGTGGCGCGCAAAAGCCTGTACAAGCACTATCCGAACAAAGACGCACTGGTGGCGGCCGCCTTGCAAGCGCGCGACGAACGGTGGATGCAATGGTTCATCGCCGCCACCACGCGGGCCGCCACGCCCCGCGAGCGCTTGCTGTCCGTCTTTGACGCCTTGCAGGAATGGTTTGAGTCCGACGGTTTTCGCGGGTGCGCGTTCATCAACGCGGCAGGCGAAATCAGCGACCCGGCGCACCCCATCCGCGCGGTGTCCCGCCTGCACAAGGCCCGCTTGCTGGAACACATACTGCATTTGGCGCAAGAGGCCAGGCTGCCCGATCCTGACGAGGCCGCGCGCCAGTTGCTGGTGCTGATCGACGGCGCGATCGCGGTGGCGCTGGTCTCGGGCGATGTGTCCATCACCGCCAGCGCGCAACGCGCCGCCGCCGCGCTCTTTCCAGCCAACCCCTGACTTCCCTCCCCTCGACAAGGCCCTGACGATGACACAGCAACCCGAAACCCGCCCCCCGCTGCCGCCCTTCACCCTCCAGAGCGCCGTGCAGAAAGTCCGCCTGGCCGAAGACGGCTGGAACAGCCGCGATCCCGACAAGGTGGCGTTGGCCTACAGTCTGGATACGCAGTGGCGCAACCGCGCCGAATTCGTCAAGAATCGCGAAGAAGCGCGTGCTTTTCTGGCGCGCAAATGGGCCAAGGAGCTGGACTACCGGCTGATCAAGGAACTGTGGGCATACACCGACAACCGCATCGCCGTGCGTTATGCCTATGAATGGCGTGACGATTCCGGCAATTGGTTCCGTTCCTACGGCAACGAAAACTGGGAGTTCAGCGAAGATGGTCTGATGGTCAATCGCTACGCCTGCATCAACGACCTGCCCATCAAGGAAGCCGACCGAAAATTCCGCTGGCCGCTGGGCCGTCGCCCCGATGAGCACCCGGGCTTGTCGGAATTGGGCTTGTGAAGGCCGGCCTGACAATGCGTCAGGCCTCGTTATCCATGAGCCTCGTTATCCATGAGCCTCGTTATCCATGAGCCTCGTTATTCATAGGCCTTCAACAATTTTCCAAGCAGGCGGCTCAATTGTTCTTGCTCGGCCGCGGTCAACGGCGACAGCACTTCTGCTTGATTGCGCAGGTGCGCCACCACAGCCTCGTCGATCAGCCGGATGCCCGCCTTGGTTAGCATCACCAGCGTGGCCCGGCCGTCGTCGGGGCTGGGCGTTCGCACGACCCACCCCGCTTTTTCCAGGCGGTCGATCCGGTTGGTCATGCTGCCCGACGAAATCATGGCGTCTTCGTACAGCGCCGTGGGCGTCAACGCATAAGGTTTGCCGCTGCGGCGCAAGGTAGCCAGCACGTCGAATTCACCAGGCTGCAAGCCGAATTCCGCAAAAAGCGGATTGATGCGGTCGCGGGTAATGACCAAGGCACATTCGCCCAAACGCCCCAACACACGCATCGTTGATACGTCCAGCTCGGGGCGTTCGCGGTTCCATTGCGCTACGGCGCGACTTGCTCTGTCCACGGGGCTTTCTCCTTTTATCTTGACGTCAAGATAAATTCAAAATATCTTGACGCCAAGATAGTCTACCGGAACGCTTCGCATGGCGAGACGCGTCCGGCTTTGGAGCCACCGTGTCACCTTCTTGTTTGAACGCCTGGCGCATTGCCGCCATCATCCTGGTGGGGCTGAACCTGCGCCCCGTCCTGGCGTCCGTGCCCCCCTTGCTGGACGCGCTGCAAGCCGCCACCCGCATGTCAGACACTGCAGCGGGGTTGTTGACCGCCCTGCCCGTTTTCGTGATGGGCCTGGGCGCCCTGAGCGTGGCGCCCCTGCGCCGCATGGCCGCTGAGCACCATGGCATTGCGGCCGGCGTTGCCTTGATCGTGGCTGCCACCGCGTGCCGCTTGTGGGCCGACAACACCATCTTGATGCTGCTGACGGGCGTGATTGCCGGACTGGGTATCGCCGTCACGCAGGCACTGCTTCCGCTGTATATCAAAACCCGGTTTTCATCGGGCATCAGCCCCATCATGGGCATCTATTCGACCGCCATCATGGGCGGTGCGGCCGTCGCCAGCGTGGCCTCGCCCGTGCTGGCGCAACGCTTCGGTGGCTTCGAAGCGTTGGCGATCTGGGCCTTGCCCGCGGCCCTGGCGCTGCTTTGCTGGGGGTTGGTCAACCGGGGCGACGCGGCGCGCGGCGCCGGAGCGACGATAGCGCACAGCCTGTCCACCGCACGCGCGCGACGCTGGTTGCTGGCCGGATTCTTTGGTCTGGGCACGGGCGCCTACACCTTGGTACTGGCATGGCTTCCCCCCTACTACACGGCGCTGGGCTGGACCCCGGTGGCATCAGGGCAATTGCTGGGCGCAGTGACGGTGGCCGAGATTGCGGCGGGGCTGTTGGTGTCCTTGGTGATTGGCCGGATGCCAGATCGCCGGCCCGCGTTGCTAGCCGCGATCGGCGCGCTCTTGCTGGGCTTGGTGGGCCTGATTGCGTCGCCCGTCGCGCTGGCTTGGCCTGCCGCCGTGCTGGCCGGCCTGGGCATCGGCGCCTTGTTCCCGCTGTCCTTGATCGTAACGATGGACCACGCAACAACGCCGGTCGAGGCCGGCCGCCTGGCGTCGTTCGTGCAGGGCGTGGGTTACCTGATCGCCGCGCTCTTCCCTTTTGCGGCCGGGCTGATCCGCCAGCATCTGGCCGACCTGAAGCCCGCCTGGATGATGATGGCGGCGCTTTGCGTACTGTTATTTGCCATGGCGGCCCGGTTTCGTCCCACACCCATGCGCGGCGCGGCTTGACCGCATGGGGCACGGCGCAAGCCGTGCCAGGTTCGGGCCTACGCGTTCAGATGTCGGGCGCGGCCAGCGGACCAGCCACGTGGCCATCGATATGGCCCAGCGACCGGCTAGGGTCCAAGCGGTCGCGCACGCGCTGTTTCAGGACTTTGGCTTCCGGAAAACCGCCGTCGCTCTTGCGGTCCCAGATCAGGTCGCCGTTGTAGGTGATCTGGAATATGCCGCCCGTGCCAGGTTGCAACACCACTTCACCCAGGTCGGTGGAAAACGTGGACAGCAGCTCTTGCGCCATCCAGCCGGCGCGCAGCAACCACTGGCACTGCGTGCAGTAGAGGATGACGATGCGGGGACGAAAGGTTGGTGTATTCATGGGGAAAGATTCTACTGTGCGTGTCGATTCTGTCACGACGCCTGTCACGACGCTCATGCTGGCGCGTTGCTGCGTTCGTGGATAATGTCGGGTTTTCCCGGATGCGAATCGCACCCAAAGCCTGCCATGACGTCTGCCGCTTCTCCCTCTTACCAACGTTGGCTGATCGGTCTCTTGATGGGGCTGGTCACGCTGACGCCGATGGGTATCGATATCTACCTGCCGTCGTTGCCCGCCATGGCGGCGGGGTTTGGCGAACCCGTCACCGCGCTGCAGGCCAGCATCACGCTGTTTATCTTCGCGGTGGGTTTGGGACAGATGTTGATCGGCCCCTTGGCAGACCGTTACGGACGTCGGCCGGTGGCCCTGGGCGGGGCCATGGCGTATCTGGCGGGTTCGGCGCTGGGCGCCGCCGCGTCCACGCTTGAGGTGTTTTATGTCGCGCGTGTCATACAGGGCTTGGGCGCGTGTTCGGCGTCGCTGGTGGCGTTTGCCGCCGTGCGCGACAAGTTCAGCCCCGCCGTGGGTGCGCGGGTCTACAGCTATTTGAATGGCGCCTTGTGCTCCGTGCCCGCGTTGGCGCCCATGCTCGGTGGCGCGCTGGCCGTACATGCCGGCTGGCGCGCCACCTTTGTCTTCATGGTGGTGTTCGCCTTAGCCTTGATAGTGTTGTTGGCGCGGCGTTTTGAAGAAACCCGCGCGGCGCCAACCGCGCCAACCGCGCCTCGAACCCCGCTCTACAGCCTGCCTCGGTATCTGCCCATCGTGGCCAGCGGGCGTTTTTTGTACTTCGCCCTGTTTGGCATGGCAGGCATGGCGATGATTCTGGTGTTCGTGTCGGCGGCGCCTGTGGTGCTGGTGCAGCAACTCGGCTACAACGAGCTGGGCTTTTCGGCTTGGTTCGGCGGCAACGCCGCCATCAACATTGCGGCTTTCTTTCTGGCGCCCGCGTTCATTGCCCGGTTCGGGCGCCACACGATGGTACGGGTCGGCATGGCCGCATTGCTGCTGGCGTCGGCCATGCATGCTGCCGCGTGGTGGTGGATGCCGCTGTCGGCCTGGATATTCATGCTGCCCGTTGCCGTGCTGACAGTAGGGTTTTCGCTGGCCTTGGGTTCCGGCCTGAGCCTGGCGCTGGAGCCCTTCGCCGATCGCGCCGGCACGGCCGCCGCGGTGTACGGCTTGTTCCAGATGAGCGGTTCGGCCGTGGTGGCAACGGTGTTGCTCGACAGTGGCATGGCGCCCCAAGCCGCGATGGCGCTGATCGGCCTGGTGATCGTGGCGCCGCTCTTGTGCCTGTCGCCTGGCATGGCGCGGCGGCTCCGCGGCTGAACTGCGCGGATCCGCTTGCGCTAGTATCCAGGAAACCCTTTTCTGGAGACAACATGGCCCCGGATTCCGATTCCTTGAATAACAAAGCGCCGCTGGAGCCGTTGCTGCTGCGCACCTCGGCAGGCGGCGTCGTGACGCTGCGCTTGAACCGGCCCTCGCAGTTCAACGCACTGTCCGAAGGTCTGTTGGCCGCCTTGCAACAAGAAATTGATGCCTTGGCCCGTGACCCCGATGTGCGTTGCGTGGTGCTGGAGTCCACGGGCCGGGCATTTTGCGCGGGCCATGACCTGCGCGAAATGCGCAGCCAGCCTTCCCTGGACTACTACCGCGCCCTGTTCCGCCAATGCGGCAGGGTCATGCAAGGTTTGCAAGCCCTGCCCGTGCCCGTCATCGCCAAGGTCCACGGTATTGCGACGGCGGCGGGCTGCCAACTGGTGGCCAGTTGCGATCTGGCCGTTGCCGCGGACACGGCGCGCTTTGCCGTGTCGGGGATCAACGTGGGCTTGTTTTGCTCGACGCCCGCCGTGGCGCTCAGCCGCAACGTGTCTGCCAAGCGTGCCTTCGAAATGCTGGTCACCGCGCGCTTTATCGACGCGGCGCAGGCGCGGGACTGGGGCCTGATCAACGATGCCGTGCCCGAGGCCGAACTGGATGCGCGGGTCAACGCGTTGGCGGCGGACATCCTGGCCAAGAGCCCTGCCGCCATCCGCTACGGCAAACGCATGTTCTACCAGCAGCGCCAGATGGCGTTGGCGGATGCCTACGACTATGCCGGCGACGTGATGGCCCGCAACATGATGGAAGCCGACGCCTGCGAAGGCATCGACGCCTTCCTGCAAAAGCGCGCGCCGCGCTGGCAGTCCTAGGCGAAGAAGGCCAGCGCCCATCCGCCGGCGGCCGCCAGCAGCACCACCCACACGGCCGACCAGCGGGCATAGACCAGCAAGGCGAACAGCAGCAAGGCAAGGCCGAAATCGGTCTTGTTCAAGATGGCGCTGGTCCAGACCGGGTCGTACAGTGCCGCCAACAAGATGCCGACCACGCTGGCGTTCACGCCCGCGATCATGTTGCGCACGGCAGGACGCCGCCGCAGGCTTTCCCAGAACGGCAAGGCGCCCGCCACCAGCAAGGCGCCGGGCAAGAAAATCACGCCCAACAGCGCCAGCCCGCCCATCCAGCCCGACAGCGGGCCGGACGACAAGGCGCCCAGGAAAGCCGCAAAGGCGAACAGCGGCCCCGGCATCGCTTGCGCCGCGCCGTAACCGGCCAGGAAGTCGGCGCTGGAAACCATGCCGCCCGATACCGCCGTGGCGTCCAGCAAGGGCAGCACCACATGGCCGCCGCCAAACACCAGGGCGCCCGCCCGATAGAAGCCGGCAATCTGGCCGGCCGCCGCCGTGTTCGACACGGCCGCCCAGATGGGCAGGCCCACCAGCAACACCACGAAAAGCACCAGCGCGACATAGGCCGCACCACGCGATACTCCCTGAGTATGGCTGGCCATGATGGGCCGGGGTGGCAGTTGCAGTGCCACGGCCCCCACCACGGTGCCCAGCAAGATGGCGCTTATCTGGCCCCAGGCCGTGGGCAGAACAAGGGTGATCAGGGCGGCCGCCACGGCCAGGCCGGCCCGCGGGTGGTCGGGGCACAGCGTGCGACCCATGCCCCACACGGCCTGGGCCACGATCGCCACGGCGGCGATTTTCAGGCCATGGATAACGGCCGACCCGGATAGCCAGCCGAAGTGGGCCAGGCCCATCGCAAAACCCATCAGCGCCAGGGCCGTGGGCAGCGTGAATGCCAGCCAGGCAGCCAGCATGCCGGCCCATCCGGCGCGGCGCAGACCGATCGCCATGCCGACCTGGCTACTGGCAGGGCCTGGCAAAAACTGGCACAAGGCAACCAGATCTGAATAAGCATAGTCATCCAACCACTGGCGTCGGTCGACGAATTCGGTGCGGAAGTACGCCAGGTGCGCCACCGGACCGCCGAATGAGGTCAGGCCCAGGCGCAGGAATACCAGGAAGACTTCAAGACAGGATCCGCGCGCCGGCTGCGCCTGTTCGTGGGTGGCGGGCTTGCTGGCGACGTGTTCGTCGTGGGAGGGGGGGTGCGGCATGGGGCGTGAGCTTCGTGGTCGGTCGGAGCGCTGGAACTTCGCCCCTGCTCCAAGCTTATAGCCGGGGCGCGCGCCGCTTTCAAGCACCGCTTTGAAGCGCCGTTGCCCGGAGTCATGGCCTAGAACTAAACCATATTCATGGCACTTCTGAACTGGGCCAATCTGCCGCATCCTACGGCTTGCTGATTACTTCGCCCTTTCAACAACAGCGTTTCCAAAAAAGGTAGACCCATGACCCAGCGGTTGGATTACTTCCAGGTGTCGGCGCCCTTGTCCAAGCACTACATGGACTTCAGCGCGGCCATGAAAAACGTACCCGTCATCAAGGAATTCGGCGACCTGGTCGACATCCGCGCCTCGCAGATCAACGGTTGCGGCTTTTGCCTGGACATGCACGTCAAGCAGGCCAGGATGCGTGGCGAACGCGAATTGCGTTTGCATCATGTGGCCATCTGGCGCGAATCGACATTGTTTTCGGCCCGCGAACGCGCCGCATTGGCCTGGACCGAGGCGCTGACCACCCTGCCCGCCCATGGCGTGCCCGACGACGTATATGAAGCCGTGCGCGCGCAATTGTCCGAAGCGGAAATCTCGGACCTGACGTTCCGCGTGGTCGCCATCAACGGCTGGAACCGCTTGAACGTGGCGTTTCGCACGGTGCCCGGTTCCGCCGACGCCGCCTTCGGCCTGGACAAGGCCGGTTTGAACTAAGCGCCAGCCGCTACATCAACGCCCGGATCCGCAAACCGAAATCGTAAGCCTGCTCTTGCGACGCAATGTTGGTGAACCCCAGCAGCAGGCCTGAGGGCGGATCGGGCAACGTCGACCATCGGGACAAGGGATGCGCGTAAAGACCTTGTTCCAGCATGCGCGCCGCCAATGCTTGGTCGCCCGGCTTGCCGTCCATACGCGCCACCAGATGCATGCCGCCTGGTTGCGGGTCGATCCGCAGTTGCGTGCCCAGCGCGGCCTTCAAGCCCGCCGCGGTGGCTTCGCGACGTTCGCTATACAACCGCCGCATCCGTTGGATGTGCCGTCCAAAATGCCCTTCGCTGATGAAGGCGGAGAGGATCGCCTGCGTAATGGCCGGCGCGCCACCCGACAGCAGTCGGCTGATGCGGTCAAAGCGCGCCACTTGCGCGTCGGGCACCACCAGATACGCCAGCCGCATGCCGGGAAACAGCACCTTGCTGAACGAACCCGCATACAGCACGCGCCCCTGCGTATCCAGGCTCTTCAACGCGGGCAGCGGGCGGCTCACATAGCGGTATTCTCCGTCATAGTCGTCTTCCACAATCCAGGCCTGCTTGCGCTCGGCCCAATCCAGCAAGGCCTGCCTGCGCGGTAGCGACAAGGACATCGACAGCGGGCTTTGGTGGGCCGGGGTCACCACCGCTGCCCTGGCCTGCCCCGCGCGCGCCTCGCCTTGCGCCACCATCAAGCCATCCGCATCCACCGGCACCGGCACGGCATCCAGCCGGGCTTGCGCCAGCAGCGCGCGCGTGGGCGGATAGCCGGGGTCTTCCACCCAGACGCGGTCGCCGGGCGCAAGCAAGGCCTGGATGATCAACTGCATCGTGTAGTTGTAGCCAGACGTGATGTAGACCTGCGCGGGCTGGCAATGTATGCCGCGCGCCACCCGCAGATAAGCCGCCACCGCGGTACGCAGGTCTGGCAACCCATCCGACGGCGGATACGACAGGTCGGGCGCCTGCACGCTGCGTAATTGGCGCGCACCCAGGCGGGCCCAAAGCTTGCGCGGAAAAGCGTCCAGGGCCGGTATGCCCATCTGGAACGGCAGAATGCGGGGCGGACGAGGCCAGCCGTGCTCGTCGTCAGCCGCTTCGACAGGCGTGACGACAGCGGGTGCGGCGGCCTGCGGTTGCAGGTCCGGCGCGACGATAGTGCCGGCTTGCCCGCGCGCCTGGATATAGCCTTCGGCGGCCAGCAGGGAATACGCCACTTCGATCGTGCCGCGCGCCACCCCCATGTCCTTGGCCAGCGCGCGGGCTGACGGAATGCGGTCGCCGGGTTTCAGCGTGCCTTCCGCGATGGCGCCGCGAAACCGCTCATAGACCTGGCGGTAAAGCGGGTCGGTGCTGTCCGGGGCAAGCGGTCGCTGGGCCTCGGGGCGGCGGCTGATCATGGCATAGTCCAAAGTTCAATTTATGGCTCTTTAAATTATGGCATGCCAAACCTACGATGACGGCTGAATCAACCCTTATGACATCAGCCCCTATGCAAACCGCCATGGCCGACCCTGCCCTGCGCCACATCGAAACCGAAGACGAATTACGCGCCTGCCTGCCGCTGATGCGTGAGCTTCGGCCCCACCTTGTGGACACCGACGACTTCACCGCCCGCATCCGCCGCATGCGCGATCAACGCTACCACCTGCTGGCGGGCATTGACGGCGATACGCCCGTGGCCCTGGCCGGCTACCGCTACCAGGAAAACCTGCTCTACGGCCGCTTCATGTATGTGGACGACCTGGTGGTGGACGCCTCGCGGCGCGGCGGCCGCTGGGGCGCACGCCTGTTGCAAGCGCTGGACGGCCTTGCACGCCATGCGGGCTGCGCAAAATTGGTGTTGGACACCGGTCTGGCCAATTCGCTGGCCCAACGCTTCTACTTCCGGCAAGGACTCTTGAGCAAGGGCCTGCACTTCAGCAAAAACCTGGACACGACGACCGCATGAACATTCTTCACCTCACCTGCAGCCCGCGCGGCCGCGCCTCCGAAAGCC
The DNA here is from genome assembly GCF_003994415.1 of Achromobacter spanius. Taxonomy (NCBI): domain Bacteria; kingdom Pseudomonadati; phylum Pseudomonadota; class Betaproteobacteria; order Burkholderiales; family Alcaligenaceae; genus Achromobacter; species Achromobacter spanius. The sequence goes on from NZ_CP034689.1 coordinate 3,373,567, forward strand.
GGCGCCTGTCGCAACGCATCATTCAAGGCCTGGTCGACGCCGCTGACGGCGCCACGCCCGCCATCGTGGAAATCGACGCCACCCGCCTGCCCCCTGTGGACCACGAGTATGCCCTGGCGTTAAGCGCGCCGGCAGACCCGGCGGACGAGGTCCTGGCCCGGGGCGCGCTGCAACGATCCAGCGAACTGATCCAGGCCCTGCAAGACGCCACGCACATCGTCATCGCCACGCCCATGCATAACTTCACGGTGCCGTCGGCGTTGAAAGTCTGGATTGATCATGTGGTGCGGGTGCGCAGCACGTTTCGCATCACCGCCGAAGGCAAGGTCGGTAATCTGCGGGATCGCCCGGTGTACGTGGCCGTGTCGTCGGGCGGTGAATTCCTGGGCGACGCGGCACGCCAGCCTGATTTCCTGACGCCGTATTTGAAGCATGTGCTGGGCACGATCGGCCTGCACAACGTGACCTTTTTTTCGGTGCAAGGTACGGCTCGCGGCGACGCGGCATTGCAGGCGGCGCGCGCCGTGGCGGAAGCCGATATTGCCGCGCATCCGCTCGCGCTGGCATCCGTCATCTGATCGCGGCCAGGCCTGGTAATTCTTCATAAGTGCTTGTTTACCAGGCCTTTCAGCCACGTCCGCTTATTAAATCGGGTCGCATTGACACCGCGGAAACGCGCACACTACGCTAGGCCGCAAGCAAGAGGCGCCAGACCCTGATCATGGCTTCTTAACGAAGCACCATCACGCATACGGCGTACTTCGCCCGACCGATTCGTTTTATTGGAGACGTGCGATGACCCGGTGCCAGCCACTCCTGTTCATGACCGTCCTGTTTGCGTTAAGCGCTGGGTTTTCGGCGCCGTCGCAGGCCGCTTGCAGCGATCAGAAAATTATGACGATGGCCGACGATGGCAAATCGGTAAAGGCCATCGCCAAAGCCTGCAACATGACGGTGGCCAAGGTGCGCGCCGCCATGCAAAGCAAGGACGACGATGGCGACGGCCTTGCCGCCGCCGCGCCAGCCGCCCCGGTGCCCAAGAAATTGCCGTCCGGCGCCGGTCTGGCCAGTTGCGACTGCCAGGGCACCGTGCCCTATGGCGACAAAGCGCCCGAACAGCGCTGCGAAAGCGGTATGTCGATGGCGACGCCGTGCGCCGGCTATTGCCCGCCGCGCGGCATTGCGCCGTGGCGCCGCGTGTGCAGCTAGGCGGCGGGCCTCTTCCCAGGCCTTGTCCAGCTTGCTTCTTACATCGCAGGCGCCATTTCCGGGCGGGCATGCACTTGATGAATACGCAGGCCATCGCGGCGCGTCACCTCGAAATTCCATTCGTGCAGGCGAATCGTGTCGCCGGCGTCGGGTAGCCGGCCTACCGCGCGCAGCAGGCAGCCCGCCAGCGTGGCGTCCGGGTAATCGTCGACCAGGCCAGGAATGTCCAGCAAGCGTGCGGTCTCGCCCACCGACAAACCGCCTTCCAGCAACCAGGAACCGTCAGACAACGGCAACGCTTCGGGCTGGTCTTCGCTGTGTTCAGGCAATTCGCCCCCCACGGCGGTCAGCACATCCATCGGCGTGACCAGACCTTCGCAGACGCCGTGCTCGTCCACCACAATCAACATGTGGTCGCGCGTGGCGCGCAGTTCTTCCAGCACCTTCAGCACCGGCATCGTCTCCATGACGTAGCGCGGTTCGCGCGCCAGGTCCACCAGGTCGATGGGCCCGGGGTTGCGCAGCAGCGGCAGCACGTCCTTGAAGTGCAGCACTCCCAAGACGTTGGACGCATCGCCCGCGCAAAGCGGCAAGCGCGAATGGCCGCTTGCGAACTTGCGCACAATGGTTTCCGATGAGTCGGCCACATCCAGCCAGACCATGTCGCCGCGCGGCACCATGATGGAACGCACATCGTGCGCACCCACGGAAAGCACGCGCTCGATCATGGAACTTTCTTCGGGCGCGAAAGCGGGTTCATCGCCCGCGCTGTCCACCAGCGCCACCATCTCGTCGGCCTGTTGGCCCGGCTGGCCGGCGCGGCCAGTATGCAGCAGCCGCAACACGGCCTGCGCCGTGCGTTGGCGGCGGCCAAGCGCATGCGTACCCTTGGCGCGGTTACGCCGGGCCAATTGGTTGCACAGCTCGATCAGGATGGAAAAACCAATGGCGGCGTACAGGTAACCCTTGGGCACATGGAAGCCCAGACCTTCGGCCACCAGGCTGAAGCCGATCATCAGCAACAGGCCCAGGCACAGGATCACCACGGTGGGATGGCGGCCCACGAACGCCATCAACGGACGGCTGGCCACCATCATGACGGCCATCGCCAGCACCACGGCAATCATCATGATGCTGAGTTCCTGCACCATGCCGACGGCGGTAATGACCGAATCCAGCGAGAACACGGCGTCCAGCACCACGATCTGCAGGATGACCTGCCAGAAGATCGCGTGCTGCGGCTTCTGCCCGGCCTCGTGGCCGGCGCTGCCTTCCACGCGCTCGTGCAATTCCATCGTTCCCTTGAAGAGCAGGAACAGGCCGCCCAGGATCAGGATCAGGTCGCGTCCGGAAATCTCGCTGCCCCATACGGTGAAGAGCGGCGCCGTCAACGTCACTACCCACGCAATGCTGGCCAGCAGGCCCAGGCGCATCAGCAAGGCCAGGCTCAGGCCGATCAGCCGCGCGCGGTTGCGCTGCTCGGGCGGCAGCTTGTCCGCAAGAATGGCGATGAACACCAGGTTGTCGATGCCCAGAACAATTTCAAGAATCACCAGCGTCGCCAGGCCAAGCCAGGCGGTGGGGTCGTTCATCCAGTCAAAAATCATTGTTGGTCCGCGGGTATCGGGCGTGCGCGCGCAATGGCGCCGCCTTGCTGTAGATGGAAAGCGTGGGTAAGCAGAGAGGAGTTTGGCAGGCCGCGAAGGCGACTGGGGTTTGCACCCGGTGGTGCGCGGCACGCGACGGGCGGCGCGGCGGCAACACGGATTGGTGCGGGGCGCCGTGTCGATACGGCAGCCTGTCGGCGTAGAGAAAGCAAAGGCGGGCGCCGGGGCGCCCTGCCAGGAGGAGGTTCTTGAGTCATTGAAGGCGGTGTTCACGGGGTTGCTTTTGCAAGCAATGGGCGTAACACCGCTGGGCTCTCGTTCTTACTGGAAGCTGAATAATACCTGAAAGGCGTTTCGACTTCTGTTGGTGCAAGCCCGGGCCTCAGCGCCTATCCGCCGAGCCTCGCGATCCGGACGATACGCCAGAACCCGACATGCCCTTGCTATCCGGCGCGCCCGCCTAGCTGCCGCCGCTGGACTGGCGCCCGCCTTGACCGCTGTGTTGGTCACCGCGCTTGCCGCCATCCGGGGCATCCTCGCCGCGCCTGGGCGCCGCGTTTGAATCGTTGGATTTCGGCTGGGGCGTTCCGGTCGTTTCTTCAGGAGTGGGCATTTTCTTCTTGCCCTGGCTTTCCACTCCCGGAACCGGCTCGCGGATGGCGTTGGCGGGCGCCATCTTTTCGTCGGCCGTAGGCATCGGCATGGAGGGCGGCGGCGCGGCCTGTGCCACCAACGTGGTCTGGCTCGTCTGCGCCGTGCCGGCCTGCCAGGGCAATAGCGCCAGCAGGGCGGACACGAATAGCAGTTTGTGGCTTTTCATCGTTGTCTCCCAATTAATGACAGTGACAAACGCAATGCCAACGGATAAGGAGTGGGTGAGGAATTGTTTTCGAGTACGCCGCAAGTCGCGTGCCTGCGCCAACACGGCAGCGTGTCAGGGGCTGAGCATGTCGGACAAGGCGTCGCCCAGTTCCTTGACCGCGCCGGTCACGCCTTGGGCGGCGCCCTCCGCGCCCACGCCGATGGCTCGGCCGAAGCCCTGCGCCACTTGCGCGGCAAAACCGCGCGTGACGGAAAACTTGGGGTTGTCCAGGCTGCCACGCAAGGCGAACTGGAATCGCAAGGCGCCGGTGTTGTCTTTCATGGCGGCCAGAACGGCTTTGCGCGGCAGCGAAAAAATCGATCCGTCGCCGCTGAATTTCATGTCGCGCAGCGCCACGGCGCCCGATGCCCGCAAATTCTGTTTGACGATGGCCGTGGTCATGTCCAGGTCCAGCGCCCCGCCAGTCAAGGTGCCGGCGCCGTTTTCCGCCAGGTACGGCGCGGCGTGGCGGATATCCATATTGCGCACCGCGATTTTCATCTCTGAATCGGTGCCGCCAATGGCCACCCAGCCTTGCGCGCGCACGGTCGATTCGCCATTGCGGTTGTCTTCCACGTCGCCGGCGAATTCGATGTTGCTGTGCGCGCCCTCTCCCGGAATCACCACGGGACTCAGCCGCGCCTGCACATTCTTGAACGCAATACGATGGGCGGGCTTGGCCATGGCGGCGTCCAGGAACTCCAGCCGCCCGTCGCGCAGCACCAGTTGCGTGATTTCGATGGGCATGCGGGCGCGCGTGCGGCCCTCGCCCCCTTGCATTGCCGTCTTCAAGGCAGGCGCAATCTGCATATCGCCATCGGCGGTACGCACGACGGCAAAATCGAAGCCCTCGATGATGACGGCGTCGAACACCGCTTCGTGCCGCAAGAACCCGGACCAACGGGGCTCAAGCACCACCCGCTTGGCGCGCGCCTCAGCCTGCCCTGACGCGCCTGGCACCAAGACGTCGGTCAATACCACCTGCCGGAAACGGACCTGAACATCGCCCACCTGGCTGCGCGGTCCCAGCAAGCTTGAAACGCGCTGTTCGACGATACGTACAGCGGCAAAGGCCAGAATGGCCGCCAGCGCAATCAGCATCAGCAGCACCGCCAGGGTGGTACCCAAGGCGGAGCGCTGGCGCGATGCGGGGGCAAGCGGGTTCATGAGCAATCCTGGATAAAGCCAACGAGAGGATGGTCGAACGAAAGCAGGGTCAGAAAGGCTGGGTCAAAGAGGCTGAGTCAGAAAGACAGGGGCAAACAGGCATGGTCAAAGATAAGGCAACATATTTCAATGGCCGAAAAGGATGATGGCGGCAAACCGTCCCCCCAAGCAAATGGCCCCGGCCACGCCTGTCAGAGGGCGTGGACGAGGCCGTCGGGATACGCGCTGCCGGTATGCGGTCTCAAGGCGCGATCAAAACGCTAGCGTTGCGTCTTGTTTTGCTGACCCGGGTTCTGGCCCTGCTGGCCTTGCCCCTTGTCGATCTGCTGGCCAGGCTGTTGCCCTGACTGCTGACCGGGTTGCTGGCCCGATTGCTGGTTGCGGTCCTTGGGATTTTCCTGGGCCTGTTGTTTTTGCGGCTGCTTTTGCTGGTCGGGCTGGTTCTGATTGGACATTGCAAGTCTCCTAGAGGGCGGAACAGTTCCGCCGGACTTGCTATAGCAACTGGCGTGCCCAAACGCCATGCGCGCCGAGGGATGCGGGAAGCCACGCGCGCAGACACCGATTCCTCGGTAAGAATTACCGCCGTCGCCGACTATTGCGTCGTCACGCGCACGGGGGGGCCGGGCTCGGCATCCGCGCCGTCAAACGCTTCAATCCAGGACGACGCATAACTGGCCGACGCAGACAGCGGCGCCACCCCGTCGCGTTGCGTGCGCAGGCGCAGCATCAGCTCGTCCAGCGTCATGGGCCGGCCCAACGCGAAACCTTGGCCATATCGGCAACCCGCCGCACGCAAGGCAGGAATGTCGGCGACGTTCTCGACCCCTTCGGCCACCACGCGCCAACCCATGCGGGTAGCAAGCTCAGCGGCGCTGCGCAGCACTTCGAACGCTACGGCGCTGCGCCGCATGCGCGTCACGAAATACTGGTCGATCTTGACTTCGGAAAGCGGAATGGCCGACAGCAGCTTCAACGAGGCATACCCGGTACCGAAGTCGTCCAGGCTGACCTCGCAGCCCGCGTCCTCAAGCTTCATGAGCGACGCGCGCAAGACATCAAGGTCCTTGATGGGCTGGTCTTCGGTCAGTTCGACACGCACCAGCGAGGCCGGAAGCTCCGCCGCGCGGATGCGTTCAAGCAGAAAGGCAACCGAGCGATCATCGGCAAGCGTGGTGGCAGGCGCGTTGATCGCGACCGGCACCGCCACGCCCATCCGGCGCATGGTCAGCAGCACATCAATCACGCGCAGGCAAACGCGCTCGAACAACTGCTTGTCCATGCCCATGCGGTTGACGGCAGGAATGAACTCGGCCGGCATGACCAGCCCAAGGCGCGGATGCTGCCATCGCGCCAGCGCCTCGGCCGACACGATCCTGCCTGTCAACAAATCCATCTGGGGCTGCAACAGCACGCGCAGCCCGTCTTTTCCTGTAATCATGGCGGCGATTTCATCATCGCTGACCACCGAGCTCGTGGAAGCCTCGTGATTCGGCGTCATGTCTACGCTCCTGGCGCATCCCTGGATGAAGCCTGCGCTGTCCAGGCGCAGACAGGGACACATTGGGACATGAGTTCACTGTGGGCTTACCGCGATCGCGTGTCACCAAAATTATCGATAACGCGACCGCACTTGTTTTTTTATGCCATTTTGCGCAATTGTTCCAGGCAAATTTGCGTGCTTCAGATGCTGGATTCACATTAATGTAACGGTCCGTATACGCAGACATCCTTGTCGACATGCTAGGGTTTGCGTCCTACGCCTTTCCCCCTGCCTGAAGCTGCCCTGTTCTAGCGTGACAAAACTGCTCTCCCTCTGGCGCGCCTCGCTGCGCAATGTGCTGTGGCTGGACGCCCTGCAAGCCGCCGCGATCAGCGCGGCCCCCGTCATTCTGGCCGTGCTGGCGCACGAACCCCGCCTGGGCTGGACCGCCATCGCCGCCTTCTGGGCCTGCTTCGGCGACCCCGGCGGGCCGTTACGCCAGCGCGCGGGTTCCATGCTGGCGCTGGGGCTGATCGGCGCCTTGTTCTGCTTCCTGGCCAGTGCCAGCGCCGGACATCTGTGGCTGCTGCTGCCGCTGACCTTCGTCTGCTGCACCTTTGGCGGGCTGCTGCGGGTGCTGGGGCCTGCCGCCGCCATCGTCGGCACGCTGCTGTCGGCCGGGTTCGTGGTGGCGGCCGAACTGCCCGCGCCGACCATGGCCGAAAGCCTGTCCTACACGCTGTTCTTTCTGGCCGGCGCGGTCTGGGCCATGTTGATGACCGCGCTGGTGTGGCGCAGGCGGCCCTGGAAAGACGCGACCCACGCGGTCGCCCACTGCTATCGCGGCCTGGCCGACTTTGCCGATGCCCTGGCGCGCATGTATTCCGGCCTGACCCCAACGGGCGGTCCCCAGGCGTGGACGGCCGTCACCAAGCCGCAACGCAGTGCGCAGCGGGCGGCATTGGAAGCGGCCCGGGTGCGTATCCGTGAAGTGCAGGACACCCGCCCCTCGCGGCGCGCCCGCGCGCACCAACTGATGTATCTGCTGGACAGCGCCGAAGACAGCTTCATTGCGCTGGTGGCCGCGGCGGACCTGCTGGAATCCAATGCGCCCCGCTGGCTGGGCCGCAGCGCGGGCGCGCACCTGTCCCATGCGCTGCACCGCTACGCCAGCGTGTGCAACGCCATCGCCAGCACGTCCGACGTTGGTGACGCCAAACAGGCGCAATGCCTGCGCGAGCGGCTGGCGCACTTCAGCGCCGGCCTGCATGATCTGCGTGGCGGTGCAATGGCGTATGCGCCCGATCTGGCCTCGATCGTGCCAGTGCTGGACCGCATGCTACACACCGCCCAGGCCGTCATGCAGGCGCTGTTCGACCAAGGCGACACGCCCACGGCGCCGGTCGCCGTTCCAGGCCTGGCAAGCCGCGCGCGCCAGGCTGCCCGCACCTTGCGCCAGAACCTGGGGGTGGAGTCCGACGCCTTTCGCCATGCCCTGCGCGGGGGGGTGGGCGCCACCATTGCCGTGGCGTTGTCCAAGACCTTTGCCGTCAATCACGGCTATTGGATGTCGCTGACCTTGGTTTTCATCCTGCAGCCCTATTTCGCCACTACCTGGCAGCGCACGCTAGAGCGGGTGATTGGCAGCGTGGCCGGCGCCATCGGCGCGTCATTGCTGGGCCTGTTGTTGAGCACGCCGCTGTCCGTGGCCTTGGCGGTGCTGCCCATTGCGCTGGGCACCTTCGCCGCCCGCACCATCCATTACGCGCTGTTCACCTTCTTCCTGACCTCTCAGTTCGTGCTGGTCAGCCATATCCAGCAACCCGAGATCTACGAACCCATGCTGGCCGCGCTGCGTGCCTTCAACAGCGTGTTGGGTGGCATTCTGGCCTTGTTGGTGGGCTTTCTGGTGTGGCCCGAAAAAGAACCGCGCCAATTGGCCGACGCGTTGACGCGCGCCCTGGATCGCCACGCCGCCTACGCCCTGGCGCTGATCCGCCTGAAAAGCAATTCCCAGGCGGATGCCGGCGCGGTCGACATTGTCGGCCTGCGCCGGCTGGCCTGCCTGTCGGCCGACAACGCCGAAGCGTCCTTGCAGCGGCTGCAGCAAAACCCCGTGCACCGCGACCGCAAGGTCGACACCGCCGTCAACCTGTTGAACGCCATGCGGCGCATTACCGCCGCCGGCACCGTGCTGGAAATCCAGCCGCCCTTGCCGCCCGACGCTCCGGCCGCCGCGCAGGCGCTGCAGGATTACGGCCTGGTCCTGGCGCACGCGCTGCATCCCCAGGACAATGCACCCGCTTTGGCCCCGCGCCAGTTCACGGTCCCGGCCGCCGTGCAGTCCGCCGACCCCGCGCTGGCCGGCCCCTTGGACCGCATCGCCCAACAGGCGCGCCAGGTGCGGCAACTGCGCGACCGCGTGGAAAAGGAAGCGCCGCGCTAGCCGTGGTTGACGCCGTCGGCAAAAAGTAGCGCCAAGTTGACGCGCGTCAATGGCGGGCCAGCCGGATCGCGCAACCATGGATTCATGGGAACGCTTATCAAGGAGGCCCGCCATGTACCGACGCATTTCCGTCCACCTGGACCACGGATTCGACTGCAAACGCCGCACCGCCTTGGCGCTGGCGCTAGCCAAACAGCATCAGGCGGACGTGGTCGGCATTTATGCCAACGCCGCGCCGCCCCAGTATTACTACGGTGAGTCCGTGCTGATGTCGCGCACGCTGGACGTCATGAAGGAACTGCAGGCGCAAAATCGGGGCGCGGTACAGAACGCCTTTCTGGAAGCCGCCGCGGCCGCCGACGTGCCCGCCGTGGTGCGCGCGGGCGATGCCGCGCCCAGCGCCACCGTTGCGCTGCACGCACGCAGCAGCGACCTTGTCATCATCAGCCAGTTCAACCGCGACGATGTCGACGCCGCGCACGAGACAGAATTCGTGGAACAGATGCTGCTGACCACCGGCCGGCCCGTGCTGGTATTGCCATCAAGCGGTGATTTTTCAGGCATAGGCAAACGCGTGCTCTATTGCTGGGACGGCAGCCGGGAAGCGGCCCGCGCCCTGGCCGACGCCGCCCCAGCCCTGCGCCTGGCGTCGCACCTGGTGGTGCTGACCATGGACGAAGGCGAAAATGCCGCCGGGCACGAAGTCGTGCCCTTCAACGACCTGGCCACGTACTGCGTCGCGCACGGCATGCCGGCGCCGGAACACGTGCGCCGCGCCATCAAGGGGGTGGGCGTGGGCAGCACCATCCTGAACGCGGTCGCCGACCACAGCGCCGACCTGATCGTGATGGGCGCTTATGGCCACAGCAAGTTCCGCGAATGGGCCATGGGCGGCGCCACCGCGTTCATCCTGCAAAGCATGACCGTGCCGATCATGTTCTCGCACTAAGCCCGCGACGAGCACGGGCCGCGACTCAGACCCGGGCCTGGCTCAGGCGGCTTGCGCGTGCGCGTCCCGCACCGGAGTCAGCACGGGCTTGCCGTTGACATGCGCCGTGGCGTTCTCCAGAAACAGTGCCACGGTGGCCGCCACCGCCTCCGGTGAGCGTCCCGCGCTGTGCGGGGTCAGCACCACGTTGTCCAACTGCTTGAGCGCGTCAGGAAGGTGGGGTTCGCCATCCACCACATCGAGCCCCGCCCCGGCGATGCCGCCGCTGGCCAGCGCCGCGATCAGCGCGTCGGTATCCACTACGCTGCCGCGCGCAATGTTCACCAGATAGCCCTCGGGGCCCAGGGCACGCAGCACCTCGGCATCCACCAGATGCCGCGTGCTGGCGCCGCCGGGTGTGGCGATGACCAGAAAGTCGGATTCAGCGGCCAGCGCGCGCGGGTTATCGAAATACGTGTAGCCCGTTTCGGGGCGCGCCCGCCGGTTGTAATAGCCGACCCGCATGCCGAACCCGTTCGCCCCACGGCGCGCGATTTCAAGGCCGATGGTGCCCAGCCCCAGAATGCCCAGGCGCTTGCCCGTCACCTGCGGCCCCATGAACCCGCTCCATTTTCCTTGCCGCACCCAGGCATCAGCCTGTGGCAGACGGCGGGCCGCGCCCAGCAACAGCGCCATGGCGTGGTCGGCCACCGACACGGCATTGGCGCCCGGCCCATTGGTGACCACGATGCCGCGCGCGGCCGCCGCAGCCAGGTCAATGTTTTCGTAGCCCACGCCCAGCGAACAGACCAGTTCCAGCTTGGGCATGGCGGCCATTTCATCGGCGCGCAGGCCGGTGGCGCCGCGCGTCAGGACGATGCGGATCTTGTCGGCGTGGTCCTGAATGGCTTGTTCTCGGGCTTGGTCGTCAGGCGCGTACACGGGCTGAAACCCGCGCGCCTGGATCTCGGGCAGATAGTCCTGCACGCTGTCGATCAGAATCAGTAAGGGAATGGGCATGTTGCTGCTGCGGATAGGCGGGTCGATGTAGGCGCCGAAATCTTACGCCTGGGGACCCTCATGCGCTACCCGCCGTCCAGGCAGCGGCCATTCCTCCTGGCAAAACTCGGGTGGCCCAGCCCGCGCGCGGCGCGGCCGGGCCGAGTTAGCAGCCATCAGAACGCTATATGCGCCCCATCAGCAGCATCACGATCAGCACGATCACGACAATGCCAAGCAGGCCGCTGGGGTAATAGCCCCAGCTTTTACTGTGCGGCCACGCCGGCACAGCGCCGATAAGCAGCAGGATCAGAATGATCAGCAGGATGGTCGACATGATGACTCCTCGTCGTTATTGATTCGAATTCTTGGATGGCAAGCGGGCATCAACGCTTTGGCGGCTCAATTTCCTTGACGGGCGGCGATAGCGGCGGCAGGTCCACCTCGGGTTGGTCGGTGTCCGGATCCACCGGCAGGTCTCCCGGCGGCGAACCCGGCGGGATGGGCTCGGGTTTCGGCGGCACGTGTAGATACTGTGTGGCTTGCATGGCACTCTCCTGTAGGGATCATCGCGAACCCCGCAAAACCACAGGGCCCGAAACAATCGATTCGCGGACATTTGTCGCTGAACCCCCCTCAGCAAGCGCCGTGCCCAAACCTTCAGCTTGCCGCAAGCGGCGTCAGGCACGGCGCTTGCTTGCGCTGCGCGCGCCTGTTTCCGGAGACAGCATGGACACCCGCACCCCGCATGCCGACACGGCGCCGAGCGCCATTGACCCCCCTTTGGTCTATGTGGACGACACTCTGCCGGGGTATCGCCGGGTACGGGTCAACGGCAGCACGTTTCATTACCTCGACGCGGATGGCAAACGCATTACCGACGATGCGGAAATTGAACGCATCAACAAGCTTGCAATACCGCCCGCGTATGAAGCCGTCTGGATCTGCCCCCTGGCCCACGGCCATCTTCAAGCCACCGGCCGCGATGCCCGGGGTCGCAAGCAATACCGCTATCACCCGGCTTGGGCCGCGCTGCGTGATGCGGGCAAATATCAAAACCTGCTTGCCTTCGGGCAGGCGCTGCCGCGCATCCGGCGCCGGGTGGCGCTCGACATGCGGGCGCGCGGGCTGACGCAGGACAAGGTGGTGGCCACGCTGGTACGGCTGCTGGAAACGACCTTGATCCGTATCGGCGCGCGCGAGTATGCGCGGTCCAACAAATCGTATGGCTTGACCACGCTGACGCGTCGCCACGCCACGGTGGCGGGCAGCAGCTTTCGTTTCCGGTTCGTGGGAAAAAGCGGCGTGCCCCATGACGTCACCGTCCGAGACCGCCGGGTGGCGCGCATCATCAAACGCTGCATGGAAATTCCAGGCCAGCAGTTGTTCCAGTACCTGGATGAAGACGGCGCCAAACATCCGGTGGATTCAGGCGCGGTAAATGCCTATTTGCGCGCGGCCGGCGATGGTGACTTTACCGCCAAGCATTACCGCACCTGGGCTGGCTCGGTGATGGCCCATGCCGCCCTGCAAGGCCAACCGATCGAGAGCGCCACGCAAGCGCGCCAACAGGTGGCCGACGTGATCAAGCAAGTGTCCAGGCGGCTGGCCAACACCCCCGCCGTGTGCCGCGCCTGCTATGTGCATCCGGCAGTGCTTGAAGCCTATCTGGAAGGCCGCTTGCCGCCAAAGACGCGCGCGCCAGACGGGCCGCGCGGCCTGCATGCCGACGAACGGCGGCTGCTGGCATTTCTGCAAAACCTGCCGTCACTGGACGTGCCCGCGCCGCCCACGCCCTCAGAGCAGATGTGAGCGCGCGTTCTTCGCGCGGGGCTGCGGCGCATCGCCGTCCGCCCAGTTCGATTCGGTCTGGTTGTCGACCACGATGCGTTTGTCGCGCGCGGCTTCGTTGGGCGTGGAGGCGTCTGGTTTGACTGGTTGTTTCGGCACATCGACGGGGCCGCGTGGCGGCAGTATCTTTGCGGTGTCGTCAGTGTCGGCCGCCGGGCGGGCGGCGTTGCCGGGTTTCGAAGCGGATCGGGATTTCATGATGCTGACTCCTGTCTGGTTTCGAGCATTCATCCTACGGCGGCTGACCCGTGCAAACCAAGGTCAGTATCTTCAAATTGCAAGCGGATGTGCCCGGCGCGGGGCGGGCGCGCCTTTGCCAAGCGCCACGGGCACTCACAAGGAGATGCAATGCGAGACCCAAACTTCGAGCAATGTGTGCAAGCCTGCTATGAATGCGCGGTGGCTTGTGACCAGTGCGCCGCGGGCTGCCTTGAAACCAACGCTACGCGGATGAAGCGCTGCATCAGTCTGGCGACGGATTGCGCCAGCGTGTGCCGCCTTTGCGCCGCCATGCTGGCGCGCAACGGCGAATTTTCCACCGCGCTTTGTACGTTGTGCGCCTTGGTCTGCGATGCTTGCGCCCGCGCTTGCGCGCCTTACCAGGACGTGGAACATTGCCAGATATGCGCGGGCGCCTGCCTGGCCTGCACGCTGGCTTGCCAAGATATGCTTGAAGCTTGACGCTTCGACACGCCACGCGGCCGCACGGGCAGGCCAGCGCTGGCGCCTACCCAGCCCGACTGCCAGGAGCTTCTAGATGGCCTCTACGAACACCCCTTTGCCTTCCGACTTTCCCGAGAACGGCCCGGACAATCGTGGGTCGCGCAGCCGCGCGCGCCATCCGGAAAGTTGGATCGATGAAATCGAAGCCACCTTGCGCGACGCCGACCCGGGCGATCTGGATGCGCTCAAGGCACGCCTGGCGGATCAGTTGGCGGCCACGCGGCGCAGCCTGCGCGACGCCTCTGACAACGCGGGCGACCTGATGCGCGAAACGATAGATTGCACCGAGGAATACATCCACGCTCGCCCGTGGCAAGCCATCGGGCTGGTGGCCGGCGCGGCGTTCTTGTTCGGCGTGGTGGTCGGACGCCAGTAAGCCACGGCAAGCGCCACCCCACAAGGTCCGGATCACGTCCGGACCTTGTTGCATTCAGCCTGGGTATTCAGCCTGGGGTTCAGGCCTTGCCCTGAGCCTTGTCCTCGGCCCTTTCCTTCGCATCGCCATAGGCCGCCTGCGTCTTGCCGGCCACTTTCTGGGCCGTGCCCTTGGCTTCGGTCGATGCGCTGCCTGTCGCCTTGCCTGCCACCTCCTTCACCTTGCCGGCGGCTTCGTCAATCTTGCCCTTCACCTGGTCCTTGTTCATGGCTGTCTCACTTTCATCGCGTTGACGGAATGCCGGCGCCAGAGTCGGCGCCGGTAGGGGCACTCTCGCAAGTGACGTGCCCAAACCGCGACAGCATGGCGGCCTGGGAACAGGGTTTGCTCCCCGCCTGCCTTGCCACGGCGCGGTCTTTTGCGCCATGCCACGACAACAGGAGCCCAACCATGAGCAAACCCAAGAGCACCACCGGCACCACCGACACCGGCGCCCGTCCGCACCCCACCCCACCCATGCCCGGCCAGCATCTGGAAAAGCCCGGTAATGAATCCGACATGGTGCTGAAACCGCAATATCAAGCGCCGGGTTACGCCGGCAGCGGCAAGCTGCAAGGCATGGCCGCCATCGTGACGGGCGGCGACTCCGGTATCGGCCGCGCGGTCAGCGTGCTGTACGCCCGCGAAGGGGCCGACGTCGCGGTCGTCTACCTGGACGAGCATGAAGATGCCGAGGAAACCCGCCGCGTCGTCGAAGCCGAAGGCCGGCGTTGCGTGCTCGTCCCGGGTGACGTGCAAGACCCGGCCTTTTGCAAGGATGCCGTGGCGAAGGCTGTCAACGCGTTCGGCAAGCTGGACATTCTGGTGAACAACGCCGCCTATCAGCAGCACTCCGAGTCGCTTGTCGAGATCAGTGACGACAAGTGGGACAAGACCCTGCGTACCAACATCACCGCCTATTTCTACATGGCGCGCGCGGCGCTGCCTCACCTGAAGGCCGGCGCCTCCATCATCAATACGGGTTCGGTGACCGGCCTGCGCGGCAGCGCCAAGCTGTTGGATTACTCGTCGACCAAGGGCGCCATCCATGCGTTCACGCGCTCGTTGGCCGCCAATCTTGCCGCTGACGGCATCCGGGTGAACGCGGTTGCGCCCGGCCCTGTCTGGACACCCTTGAACCCGGCCGACCAAAGCGCCCAGGCCATCAAGGAATTTGGCAAGAAGACGGACCTGGGCCGCCCGGCGCAACCCGAAGAAATTGCGCCGGCCTATGTGTTCCTGGCCGCGCCAGTCTGCGCCAGCTACATCACGGGCATCGTGCTGCCCATCACCGGCAGCGCGGGCGACTGACACACGATCGCGTCGGGGCGAGACCGGGGTTCAGGGCGTGGGCGAAGGCGCTTCAACGGTCTGGGGCGGCGTCAGCGGATCAAAGTCCTGCCATTTTCCGTCGCGCCAACGCCCCTGGGCGCGCTCGATGTCCTGCCCGCCAGACTCGCGCAGTACACGTCGCGCCCGCGCCTCTTGATCCGCCGTCACATGCAGCGCAAGCATGACGCCGGCCATGCGTATGGCCGGATGGGTTTCCTGTACGACGGGCGACACCGAGGTCTTGCGCCGGCCCCGCCCCACCACCCACATGGCGCCAACCAGCGCGCCCAGGTACGCGCCCACGCCCGCGGCCACGATCACGATGAACACGGAGGCCGCCATCTGGGCGGCGATGGCCCCGCCCACCAAGGCAAACAACAGACCCAGCGCGGACGCGCCGGCCACCGCACCCATGTGTCCGCCCTTTGCATCGGGGTCCGCCACGCGGTCGCCCCCGATGGGATAACGGGAATGGCTGCCCGCCGAATTGATATAGAACGTGTGGACGTCGTCTTCCGTAAAGCCTTCCTTGAACAGGTTTTGGGTGGCGACGGAGGCCTGGTCAAACGTCTGGAACCTGGCGGCAACGATCAAAGACATAGCGCTCTCCCGTAGGCGGACACGTGGTTGCGAATAGGCTGGAACCAGCAACTTGCATACCCGCGGCCCCGCCCGCAACGGCATGGCGCTTGCTAGGGCGCCTACAACGCGCGGCGCTACCCCACGCGCCGCTGCCTTGCCCTTCATCACCCGCAGCCGGCCCCTCTTGGAGAACGCCCATCATGGACATGTCTGGAGAAAGTGCAGATATTGCAGAACAGCAAGAAGATTTTTCCCCGCGCGCCGCGGCGCGTGCGCACGACCTGTCTTTGCTCGACTGGACCGCGCTGATCCTGGTGGTGGCAGGCGGCTTGAACTGCGGCCTGATGGCCGCCGTCAACCTGGATGTGTTTGCCCGCGTTTTTCCCCACGCGGTGGCGCGTGGCATACAAGGCCTGATCGGGCTGGCCGCGCTGCATTGCGTGGTCATGCTGTTCCGATGGGGAGGCGAGCCGGCTTGAGCACCCGGCTGCGCTTCGCCTCCCCCGGGTCGGTTTGGCCGCCGCCCCTTGGTATTCCGCCTCTTAGTTGCCCGGCTTGCGAATGCCCGGATACTGGCCGCCCTCTTCGAATTCCGCGCCCTTGGTATTGGGCTTCTTGTCGGCAGGCCGTTTGGCGGGTTCACGCGCCTCTCCATAGCCCGGCTTGTCGGCGCCGAACTGGCCGCTGTCGCGTGCGGCTTCGGTATCGTCCTTGGGCTCATTCGCTTTGGATTTTCCCGGATCTTGCTCGGTCTGCTGTGTCATTGCGTTCTCCGTATCGCTTAGGGCGACTTGCATCATGCGTGTCGCGTCACGTTACCCTGCGCAAGTGCCGTGCCTGGGAGGGTGGGAACGCCACTTGCGTCTGTAGAAGGAGTGCGAAGCCAAGGATGCCTGCATGGCGGACCTGAAGACCCGCCACGACAAGTAATCCGGAAAGCAATTCGGCAAGTGATTTGCGCAGTCAGCAAGCCAGGCAGGAATGCCGACGCGAACCTCAGGCGGCACTCCTGGAATCGCGCGGCCTGCTTTCTTCGCGAGGCAACACGACACCGGCGGCCGCGTATTCCTCAAGGCGGTTGTAGAGCGTCTTGGGGCTGATGCCGAGCATCAGCGCGGCCTGCTTCTTGACGCCGTTGCAGCGTTCCAGCGTGGCGAGTATCAGCCGCCGATCCGCTTCCGCCAACGTTTCGCCTACCGGCACACTGACTTCATCACCCGCTGAATCGCCGGCCGGCGACACCTGCGGCACCAGCATGTCGACCCCCAACACGTCGCCGTCGGCCATGATGAAGGCGCGCCGCACAAAGTTCTTGAGCTCGCGCACGTTGCCGGGCCATTCGTATTGCTTGAGCAGTTCAGCGGCCTCGGGTGAAAAGTCCTTGTTCTTGCCGGACTCCTGGTTTTGCGCCTGCAGAAAACGGCGCGCCAACAGCAGGATGTCGTCACCGCGCTCGCGCAAGGGCGGTAGCTCGATCGGAAAGACGCTCAGGCGGTAATAGAGGTCTTCGCGTAGCTTGCCTTCCTGCACGGCCTGTTCCGGGTTGCGGTTGGTGGCCGCCACGATGCGGATGTTGCAGCTGATCTCGCGGTTGGTGCCCACGCGCATGAACTGTCCGGTTTCCAGCACCCGCAACAGCTTGACCTGCAAGTCCAGCGGCATCTCGGTCACTTCATCCAGGAACAGCGTGCCGCCGTCCGCGCGCTCGAAGTAGCCCTTGTGTTGGCGATCAGCGCCGGTAAAGCTGCCGCGCTCATGGCCGAACATTTCGCTTTCGATCAGGTTCGGCGATATCGCGCCGCAATTTACGGCAATGAATGGCCGCTGCCGGCGTGTGCTGAGTTCATGGATCGCATGCGCGGCCAGTTCCTTGCCCGTGCCGCTTTCGCCGATCAACAGCGTCGTGACGTTCGTGGGCGCCACGCGCCCGATCTGGTGGTAGAGCTCGACCATGCGGGGTGACTCGCCGTACAGCTTGCCGAAGCGTCCGGGTTCCTCGAATGGCATGCCCGGCAATTCGCCACCGGCATTCGTCACAACGCGCGTCAGAATTTCATTCAGCCGTTCCATGCAGATCGGCTTGACCAGAAAATCGCTCGCGCCCAGGCGCAAGGCCTGCACCGCGTAATCCACCGTGCCATGGCCGGTCATCACAACGACTTCAGCACTGGCCACGGCCGCATTCTTGAAAATGTCCAGACCATTGCCGCCAGGCAGGCGGACGTCGGTCAGCACCAGATCCGGCGCTTGCCGTTCCAGCTGTATCAGGGCATCTTTGATACTGCCTGCCACCGCCACCGAAAAACCGCTGTCGCGGCCCATTTCGGCCAGTGTTTCCCGTATCGCGTCGTCGTCATCGACGACAAGCAGATGAGGCATAGCTTCTCCGTGTAGACGTGCGAGGGTTTAGGTGAATGTCGCCGTGCGTTTACCAGTGTGAGAATAGACAGTCTGGCGGCAGAATGCGTAAAGAATCGATACTGTCCAATAAAGTTTTCGAATGCTTGCAACTCGTCGCAAACGAGCGGCAACCTCGCCACTACGATTGTGCTGTCGCGTAAGGCCCCGGCGGCCCGAGGTAAACGTATGGCAAATCGCACCACCGCGCGGCGTGACAGTGCGCCCGTGTCCCCGGTTACTCCCATGGATGTGACCGGCATGTCTGCCGTCATGCAAAAGTTGGCAACTCAATTGCAATTGGCGGCGGCCACCGACGCCAGTGTATTCATCGTGGGAGAAAGCGGCGCGGGCAAGGAGATCATTGCCCGCGCCATTCATGACGCCAGCGAGCGGCGCGGTGCGCCGTTCGTGGCCGTGAACTGCGGCGCGATCAGCGGCACCCTGGCCCACGCCGAACTGTTCGGCCACGAAAAAGGCAGTTTCACCGGCGCCGTGGCCCAGAATGCCGGCTACTTCGAATACGCCAGCGGCGGCACCTTGTTCCTGGACGAAGTCACCGAAATGCCGCCCGACATGCAGGTGCATTTCCTGCGCGTACTGGAAGCGGGAACGTATCAGCGCGTGGGCGGCACCGACCTGCTGCGCGCCAACGTGCGGATCATCTGCGCCAGCAACCGCGACCCGGCCGTGTCCGTTGCGGACGGCCGTCTGCGCCAGGATTTCCTGCACCGCCTGCTGGTCATTCCCTTGCGCGTGCCGCCGCTGCGCGAGCGCGGCGACGACGCCGTGATCCTGGCGCAGCAGTTCCTGGATGCCCTCAATGCAAGGCACGACACGCACAAGACATTCTCCAAGCGCATGCTGGAGGCCATCGCGCAGCATGACTGGCCAGGCAACGTACGCGAGCTGCGCAACGTCGTGCAGCGCGCCTACATCCTGGCGGATACGCAACTGGACGCCAACCTGCTGACCCGTGCTCCGGCCAGCCAGCAGGCCGAACTGCGCGAAGGCGCCATGAGCATTCCGGTGGGCATGCCGCTGGACCGGGCGCAACGCGCCTTCATCCTGGCCACGCTGGCCCATCATGGCGGCGACAAGCGGCGCACGGCGGACACATTGGGCGTGAGCTTGAAGACCTTGTACAACCGCCTGGACGTCTACGAAAAAGAAGGCTTGGCCAGCGGCTGAGCAGTTCTTACCTTCCACTTGTAATACGGTCGTTGTCGCAGGCGGCGCCCTGCACCCGCCCGCCCGCAAAATGGGCTGGCATGGATCTTGCATGAGTCTTGGGATGGTCCGCCTTTCGGCGGCTTTCATCCAGGAGACTCGATTGGGCCACCCCTCGCAAGAATTGCGCCTGCGCCAACAAATGACGCTTGCGCCTCGCTTGCAGCAGTCTGTCAAGCTGCTGCAGATGTCGGCACTTGAATTCACGACCGCGGTGGAACATGCGCTTGCCACGAACCCGTTTCTAGAGGACGGCGATGAGCAGGACGATGCCCCCACGCTGAACGGCGACGCCATCAAGCCCGGCAACTACGCCGATGCGGGCGAAGCCGCTGCCGAACCTGCCGCCACCCCGCCCACCGCGGATGCAGACGACCCCATCCCCGACGCGCCGGCCTATTCCGGTGACTACCCGACCCAGCCGTCCAGCGGCGGCGACGGCAAGGACATGGGGCAATGGGTCTGCGCCACCGTATCCATGCGGGAAAGGCTGTCGGCGGATCTGGGCAATTACCATCTTGAGCCGCGCGACCGCCTGCTGGCCGAATTCATCATCGATGCCCTGGATGACGACGGCTACCTGCGGACGCCCTTGACCAGCCTTTGCGACCCCGCCCAGTCGGCGTTCACCCCCCCGCCCGATGAAGGCGAATGGATCGCCGCCCTGCGACTGGTACAGCAGTTGGACGCACCCGGACTGGCGGCCCGCGACCTTACCGAGTGTCTGTCGCTGCAATTGGCGGCCGCGCAGGCGGCGGACCCCGCAGTCCGTGATCTGGCGCTGCGCATTGTGCGCGACCATCTGGATCGCCTGGGGAAGAACGATTCCGTCGGGCTGCGGCGGCTGTTGGGGTGCTCGGATGATGCGGTACGGGAAGCTTGCGCCCTGATCCGCAGCCTGAATCCCAAGCCCGGCTCACGCTACAGCGCCGAGGCGCCGGTGTATGTTGTGCCGGACGTGTTCGTGGACAAGTGGCATTCGCGTTGGCGCGTCCTGCCCAACCGCAACGCCATGCCGCAAGCGCGGCTGCATCGCACTTACGCGGACCTGTTCCGGCGCGCTCGCCTGGATGACCGCAGCCCCATGGCGCAAGAGCTTCAGGAAGCGCGGTGGCTGGTGCGCAATGTCGAGCAGCGCTATACGACGATCCAGCGCGTGGCCGAGGCCATCGTCAAGCGTCAGCAGACATTCTTTGAGTACGGTGAAGTCGCCTTGCGTCCATTGATGCTGCGCGAAGTGGCCGATGACCTGGACATGCACGAGTCCACCGTGTCGCGCGCCACCGTCGGAAAATACATGGTGACGCCACGCGGCGTGTTCGAGTTTCGACACTTCTTTTCGCGGGAACTTGCCACGGAGTCGGGGGGCTCGTGTTCAGCCGCCGCAGTGCGGGCGCTGATCAAGGAAATGGTCGACGCCGAAGATCCGGCAATGCCGCTGTCCGACGTAGCCTTGACGCAGCAACTGGCGGCCAGCGGCATCTTGCTGGCGCGGCGCACGGTCTCCAAATACCGTGGGCAGTTGCGCGTACCGCCCGCTGAACTGCGCAGGCAGCACTAAGGCCAAGCCAGGCGCATAAAAAAGGCTTCCCTGGGGGAAGCCTTTTGCTTGGCGCTTACTTCGAGCCGCCCGTGTTCGGATAGCCCGGAGGAGGCGTGGCGCCGGAGGCCGGCGTGCGCGGCACGTTGTCATTCGCCTCGCGCTTTTTGTTGGGCATCTGGTCGGAATGCTTGCCCGTGGACATGGAGCCGCTCTTGTCCACATTGGGCGGCACGGTTCCGGTTGAGGGGGTCTGGTTGGGCGCGGGCGCCATCTGGCCCGGAGGCAAGGGGCGATTGGGCTGCGCGGCGGTCGTGTCGTTCGGCGTGTTGGACGGCGAGGTCGGGGTGGCCGTTTGAGCCAACACCGCGCCAGCGGACGTCAAGCCGGCAGCCAATGCGAGAGCGCAAGTCAGAGAACGAAATTTCATAGGTCAGACTCCTTTGTGGGAATGCACAGACCTTTAAGCAATTGCCGTTCCCAGCCTGCGGACTCGTTCCTCTTGCGAGATAGTGCCTTCCGGAGTGCACGGCAGGGTATTTTTTACCTGCCTTTGCAACACCGGCATCGCCGCCGGCCACATCTCGCTTTCACTTGGCCTCGGCAGGGCCTCTCTACCCCGCGCGGCCTCCGTTCCTCTCAAGCTCCGACTCATCCAGCATGCGCTGCACGCGCTCGCCCAGGATGTCGAGCGAGAACGGCTTGACGATCAATTCGATCCCGTACTCCAGGAAACCGCCGCCGCGCGCCGCGCTCTCGGCGTAGCCCGTCATCAACAGCACTTTCAGACCAGGATGCGCCGCGCGCGCGGCATCGGCCAATTGCCGCCCGTTCAGGGCGGGCAGCCCCACGTCGGTCACCAAGAGATCGATATCGGTCGTACGCAGCACCAATTCCAAGCCGGCCTCGCCGTCAGCGGCAGTCAAGACCTGCATCCCCAGCTCGGCCAGGCATTCATGCACCATGTCGCGCACATTGGCGTCATCTTCCACCACGATGACCACCGACGGCTTCGTCGTGTCTTGCGTGCGATGCGCGGCGGGTTCGGCCCGCAGGCCGGCATCCGGGGCGCCGTCATAACGCGGCAGGTGCAGCCTGACCGTGGTGCCCTGCCCGACGGTGCTTTCCAACACGGCCATGCCGCCCGCCTGCTTGGCGAACCCGTAGATCATCGACAGGCCCAGCCCCGTGCCTTCGCCCAACGGTTTGGTGGTGAAGAAGGGATCAAAGGCATGGGCCAGCACGTCTGGCGACATACCGCAGCCCTCGTCCGTGACGGAAACTTCCACGAATTCGCCGGGGCTCACACCGGGATAAGGACGCAGCGTGACCTCGTCCAGGCGCGTGTTCAGCGCCGCGACGGTCAGTTCGCCGCCATTGGGCATGGCGTCGCAAGCGTTGATGACCAGGTTCAGCAGCGCATTCTCAAACTGGTTGCGGTCACAACGCACCGTCCATAGATCGGGCTCCAGCTTGAACCGCAGGCGCACGCCCTCGCCCGTGTAGCGATGAAAGAGGTCGGCCATGGATTGCAGCGTGGGCGCCACGCTGAACGGCTTCGGGTCGATGGGCTGGCGCCGTGAAAACGTCAGCAGGCGTTGAGTCAGGTGCGCGGCGCGATTCGCCGAATCCATGGCGACGTTGATGAAGCGTTGCGCCTGTTCCGGCGTGCCGGCCGCCAGCTTGCGCTGAATCAGATACAAGGCGCCGGTAATGCCCTGGAGCATGTTGTTGAAGTCGTGCGCGATGCCGCCCGTCAGGCGGCCCACGGCTTCCATTTTTTGCGATTGCCGCAACGCCTGTTCGGTATCGCGCAAGGTCTCGGCCTGGACCTTCAGGTCGGTGTCGTCGCGTCCGGTCATGTACAGGTTGTCTTGCGACCAGGACATGCTCCAGGTGATCCAGCGGTAGGTGCCATCGCGTGTCAGCAGCCTGTTTTCCATGTGCCGGACGGTTTGCGCCGGATTGCCCTGCGCGGCCAGCGCAATCGTCGCGCG
The DNA here is from genome assembly GCF_003994415.1 of Achromobacter spanius. NCBI lineage: Bacteria > Pseudomonadati > Pseudomonadota > Betaproteobacteria > Burkholderiales > Alcaligenaceae > Achromobacter > Achromobacter spanius. Next base: position 3,396,335 of record NZ_CP034689.1, read on the forward strand.
CGTGGCGGCCTGGTCGTCGGGATGGATAAGTTCGCTCAGTCCCATCGACAGGAATTGTTCGGGGCTCCAGCCCAGAATCGGCCGCACGGCTGGGTTGACGCTGACAAAGCGGTCTTGGCTATCCACCACGGCCAGCAATTCCGGGGACAGGCGCCAGATACGGTCGCGCTCCGCGATGGCGTCTTCCACCCGCTGTTCGAGCGTTCGCGCGTATTGCGAGCGTTCGACCGCATCGCACAAGCGTTCGCAAACCTCTTCCAGAAATGCCACGTCGCCGGCCTTTAGCCGGCTGGTGGCCAGCGGACGCACCAGTAGCGCGCCGTCCTGCCTGCCCCATCGCCGCATCGGCACCACGATCGCGGACGGACGGACCTCGCCGCCCTGCTCCGCCACCAACGGTTGCAAATACGCCGTGCGGCCCTTGCGCATCGCTTCGTGGAATTCCTCGCCTAGCTGTTCGGGCGCCAGCGCCTGCTGCGCCGCCACGTCGGCCTCGGACCGCCAACACGCCGACATTGTGGGCGGTGCGTTCTCGTCGGGCCAATCCAGCACCGCGGCCAGGCCCAGTGCAAGATGCTGCCCCAGGCCCGCGCACGCGGCGTGTTCGATCTCGCTTTGGTGATGCAAGGCGCGCATGCGGTCAACCAGCGACAAGAGGAAATTCTTGCGATGCTGCCCTTCCCACAACTCCGTTTCGGCCACCTTGCGAGCGGTGACGTCCAGGAACAAAGCCATCATGCGGTCATCGCCGTCCTTGCGGGCGCGGGCCTCATACCAGGCTTCTTTCGGTCCCGGCACTGCGAATTCGAACTGGGTGGACTCGCCGGTTTCGACCACTTGGGCGAATGCATCCATGATCTGTCCCGGAACCCCGGGAATCATTTCACGCAGCGTATGGCCCAGCGTGTCGCCTTCCTTCATGCCGCTTTGCCGCTCGAAAGCCGGATTCACCTCTAGAAACCGGAAGTCCACGATACGGCCATCGGCGTCGCGCAAGGCCTCGCTGAGAAAGAATGCCTCTTGCATGCCGTCGAACATGGCGCGCCAGCGCTCGCCGCTCGCGTGCAGCGCGGCATCCATCAAATGGCGTTCAATCGCCAAGGCGGCACTGCGTGTCACCACCGCTATCGCTTCAATATCGTTGGCCGATGGCGAGCGCACCGCGTTGTAGTAGTTCGAGAACACGCCCAGCAAGCGGCCGTCGGGCGCCGTGATCGGGGTGGACCAGCAGGCTCGCAAGCCATGTGCAAGCGCCAGCTCGCGCCAGTCCTTCCAATCGGGGTGCGACGCAATGTCCTCCACATATACCGGCTTGCCGGTGTATGCGGCAGTGCCCCATGACGCCACGTTGGGACCGATGGCCGTGCGTTGCACCGCCGCGTTGAACGCCAAGGGCAGGCTGGGCGCGGCGTTGTGCACCAGATAGGTTCCTGTCTCGTCAACCAGCGCGATCGCCGCACGCAGCTCGGTGCTGGACTGGGCCTCGATGGCGTGCAAGACGTGTTCAAACACATGCGCCAGCGGCACGCCCGCCGCTATGCGCTGCAACATGATCCGTTCTTCCTCCAGACGGGCGAGCGTATCTGTCCACGAGTGGGATACGCGGTCCTGCTTTTTCAACATGTCTGCCCCTTTTGCTGCGTGTACTGTATTGCGGGGCTTCGCCGTGATGCCGAAACGCAAGGTAACGCGACGCTACCGTTCCTGCCCCGTCTCCAATCGCCAGGCGCTGAGCGCCTCGGGCTTATCCACCAGCACGCACTGTTTACCGGTGCGTGTGCAGTGGTCTTTGACACGCCAGAATGCGCCGTGGCTGACGCAACCGGTCTGGCAGATGACCAAATCCGCGGCCACCAGACTGGCTTCCAGCGTGTCGTCGCTACGGTCATCACCACTGTGTCCCAGATAACGCCCGCCGGCCATTTCCACGACCTTGCGTGTCAGCATCAAGGCCACGGCGTCTTCACTCACGCACAGCACCGATTTTTCTCGCATGGCGGCCGCGGTCAAGCATGGCGTTGCCGGCTTATCCCGAGAATGCTGTTCAGGCGGTCGTTCAGGCACTTGCTTCCCCGGTGGCTCAGCCTGACGTGCGCTGGGCTGGCTCAGGCGATCCTGCCACGCCAGGCGTTCCCGCATCAGGGTCTGCACCCGTTCCATCAGTTGGCTCACGCGGCGCGCCAAGGCCACTCGCCTGGGCAGGCCGGGAATCAATCCTTCCAGCGCCTGGCGATCTTCCCGCGCCCAAGCCAGCGCCGAATCGCGCATGATCAAGGCCGCGCGCAGCCGCATGGCCTCCGCTTCAAGGTGCAGGATACGCGCGGCCTGCGTGGCGAGCAATCGACTGCAATGCGACTGCGCTTGCCCATAGGCGGCAAGCAAGGCCGCATGCTCGCGCTGTAGCGCTTGACGGTCTTGAGTGGAAATCATCGCGGGTTCCGGTTGACTGAAGGTGCGCGTCCGCCATGAAGATCATGCCGAGCGTGCGATGGCACGAGGGCGATTATAAATGAGAATGCGTCGCTTTCCGATAACGATGAGTCAGCGTTAGCCGGTGGGCTGTTCATCCGGGCCATGGCAACAAACGCAAATCTTGTTGCCCTCGGCGTCGCGGAAGTAGGCGCCGTAATAATTCGCGTGGTAGTCGGGCCGCAACCCTGGCGGGCCTTCGCACCTGCCGCCCAGCGACAAGGCCAGCGCGTGGCAGCGGTCCACCGTCGCCCGGTCTGCCGCCAAGAATGCCGTCATCTGCCCGTTGCCTGGCTCAGCGACTTTACCGTCGTAGGGCGCGGTGATCACAAACAACGGCCGGCCCCCGCCAGCGGGCTGCCACCCTGCCCAGGGAATATCGCGCTCTAGGAATCGAAGCTCAAGCCCAAGCGCCTCGGCCTGCGCCGAATAGAAGGAAAGCGCGCGGTCGAAGTCGCGAATGCCGATGCAAACATGGGAAAACATAGGAGCCCCGCTGGAATAAATAGAAGGTGAATTATGTCTGGCAGCGACGACGGCTGCACAAGAACGCTGTGTGCCGCGCGTGTACCGGGCCAGATTTGACTCGATCAGGCCATATTTGACCCGCTGCAACCCGTTGATTCATAAGGCCTTATTTTTAATCGAGTCAGAACTGGCCCATTTCACCTTGAAAATCAGCGAAATCCAGGAAATCAGCCCAGCCCGGCCCTATCGGAATCTTCTTATTTTTCCTTCAAGCTGTTGATTTATATACGCTTATTTCCTTCCTTCAAGACCTGGCACGGATGTTGCATTAGTCCTCGTAGCGCTTCCCTCGGGAAGTATCCGGCCGCAACGGCCATGTACTACGACGACTAAGGAAACATCATGCCTACTCCCGCCTATATCAGCATTTCAGGCAAAACCCAGGGCAACATCACTGAAGGTGCCTTCACCGCTGATTCGGTCGGCAACGTGTATGTTGAAGGGCACGAAGACCAGATCCTGGTCCAGGAAATCGAGCACCGCGTCAACACCCCGACCGACCCGCAAAGCGGTCAGCCGTCGGGCCAGCGCGTGCACAAGCCCTTCATCTTCACCAGCGCGCTGAACAAGGCCACGCCCTTGCTGTATCACGCGCTGGCCTCCGGTGAAATGCTGCCCGAAGTGGAAGTGAAGTGGTACCGCACGTCCATCGACGGCAAGCAGGAACACTTCTTCACCACCGCGTTGGAAGACGCCACCATTGTTGACATCACCAGCGTGCTGCCGCACGCGCAAGACCCCAGCAAGTCGGACTTCACGCAGTTGATCAAGGTGGCCATGGCCTACCGCAAGATCACGTGGACGCACGAGATTGCGGGCACGGAAGCCTCGGACGACTGGCGCAAACCGCTGGAAAGCTAAGGCACGCCGCCGCGCTTGCGCAGGTTCGCGCCTGTGCAAGCGCGGTTTTTCCTCGCCCGTCTGCCTAGTGCCTACACCATGCCCCCCTCATCCGATCTGCGCTTTACCTTCGTGCCGTCCGCTCGCGGTGTGGAATTCGACGTTATTGAATTCACGCTGGACGAAGCCCTGTCCGAGACCTATCGGCTGGAGCTGGACTTGTCCAGCTTCAACCCCGCCATCGACTTCGGCGCCATGCTGGATCAGACGGCGCTCTTCACGCTGTGGCGCGGCGACACGCCCGTGCGCCATGTGCACGGCATCGTCACCGCCTTCGAGCAAGGCGACACCGGCTTTCGGCGCACACGCTACCGTGCCGTGGTGGAACCGTCGCTGGCGCGCCTGGCGCTGAGTTCGGACTGGCGCATCTATCAGCAACTGTCCGTGCCGGAGATCCTGGCCAATGTCTTCAAGCGCCACCACATCACCGACTACGAACAGGTCACCACGAACAATCATCTGCCACGCGAATACTGCGTGCAGGCCGGTGAAACCGATCTGGACTTCGCGGCTCGGCTGGCCGCCGAAGAAGGCTATTTTCATCGCTACGAACATACCGAACAAAGCCACCGCCTGATCCACGGCGACCGCATCTACATCCATGGTGAAATCGCTGGCGGCCCCGTCGTCTATCAAGCGCTGGCGGGCGGCGACCCGGCCCAGCCCGCGCTGCGCCGCTTCACCTACACCGAACAGCTGCGCACCGCGCGCCAAACCCAGCGCGACTACACCTACACCCACCCGCAGTACGACCAGGAACACACGCACGTCGCCAGCGACTTGCAACACCAAGACCGCCGCTACGAACGCTACGACTATCCCGGTCGCTACAAGCGCGACGAGGCCGGGAAGCCCTTCACACAAAGCCGCTTGCTGGGCCTGCGCCGCGACGCGCGCATGGCGCAGGTACAGGGAGACGACGCCCGCCTGACTCCCGGCGTGGCCTTCGACCTGACCGGCCACCCACGCGAAGACTGGAACCAGGGCTGGCGACCGGTGCGCATGCGCCATCATGGCGTGCAGCACACCAGCCAGGAAGAAGACGGCGCGGGCGCGGAACAGGGCACACGCTACGGCTACACCGCCGACATCGTGCCCGACAAGGTCGACTGGAAGCCCGCGCCCAGCCGCAAGCCGGTGGTCGACGGCCCGCAGATCGCCAGCGTGGTGGGCCCGCCCAACGAAGAGATCTACTGCGACGAATACGGCCGCATCAAGGTGCAGTTTCCGTGGGACAGGCTGGGCAGGAACAACGAACACAGCTCGTGCTGGATCCGCGTGTCGCAGAACTGGGCGGGCGCGGGCTGGGGCCATATGGCCATCCCGCGCATCGGGCAGGAAGTCATCGTCAGCTTTCTGGACGGCGATAGTTCGCAGCCGATCGTCACGGGCCGAACCCACCGGTCGATCAACCCGCCGCCCTACGAACTGCCGCGCCACAAAACGCGCATGACCATCAAGAGCCAGACGCACAAGGGCGAGGGCTATAACGAGCTGCGCTTCGAGGATGAACGCGATCAGGAAGAAATCTACATCCACGCGCAGAAAGACCAGAACATCCACGTCAACCACAACGAAACCACCTTCGTTGGCAACGACCGTAGCGAACAGGTTGAGCACGATGAAACCATCACCATCGGCCACGACCGCAGCGAAACGGTGGGCAACGACGAACAGGTCAACATCGGGCAAGACCGGCGTCACGCCATCGCGCAAGACGACTTCCTGACCATCGACCGCAACCACACCATAGCCACCGGGCGCGACCGCACGGAAGACGTGGGCAACAACCGCCGCGACAAGACGGCCGCGAACCACTGGATAGAAACCGGCGGCCATGTTGAACACAAGGTGCAAGGCCACTTCCAGGTGCATGCCGGCGAGCGGATCGAAGGCAAGACGGTCACGCTGGAATTGCAGGCGGCGCAACGCGTGGTGATCCAAGGGCCGGGGGGCACGATCACGATTGATGACGCCGGTATCACCCTGGACGCCTCCGCAATCGTTTTCAAAGGCCCGCTCAGCCAGCAAGCGGGCGCGGCCAGCGCCCCATCGATGGCGGGTTCCGCTGCCCCCGGGCTTGCCATGGACCTGCTTTGTGCACTGCGCGCGGACGGCACCTGCCCGCGTGTGCCCTGCCCTTGCGGCATGCGCGGCGCCTGATGATGTCCCCCTTGAACGTACCGGCTGGCCCCGCCAGGCCGTGCGCGTCGTGCAAGCGCCCAGCATGAAGAGCCCGACCGGGCTTGATAACGGCACGGGTACTGGCTCCGGCACGGCGTGGCTTTGGCTTGACGGCGCACGGTCCGCCACCTTGGAGCACGAGGTGTCCGCGCTGAAACCCGGATTCGATCATCACTGGTTATGGCGCGGCACCAACTGGGAGTACCAGCCGCCAGGCTTTCGCCATGGCCCGCTGTTGACACCGGTCACTGCGCCCTTGTTGCAAGCCTTCGTTGACGATTGGGCGCCCCGGCAAATGGGCGTGCTGTTGTTTACCGGCGATGACGCGCCGGCCAGCGCGCATCTGAAGCAACTGCATCTGATGCAAGCGCCCGACGGCTTGGCGATGCGCTTCAACCTGACGGCCACCCGCCAGTTGGAAGAGCTTTGCGAAGGCCTGTCAACGCATCGGCTGGCGGATTTGATGGGGCCCATCCGGGGGCTGATCTGGCGCAGCGCCGACGAGGCTGGCGCGCAATGGTTGCAAGCGGAGGTCCCTGCGTCCAATGACGCGGCGTCCCACCATGAAGGCTTCGCGCTGTCGTCGGATGATGAAGAGGCGGTCAATCGCGCCAGCTTCGATTACTTCATGCGAGAGACCGCGCGCCGCCACGTGCCCGCCGATCTGGCGGCAAACAACCCAACAGCCCACGCCAGGCTACTGCATCAGATCGCGCTGTTTGCCGATGAGGCCGGCCAGATCAATCTGCAACTTGAGCGCGACGTCCGCCACTACATCACGCTGCGCCTGCACTTTCCCCAAGCGCCCTTTGAAAAGGATGCCGAATTGCGCGCGAACCTCGCACGCCGCGAGGTCTCTGGGCAACTGCGCCTGAATCAAGCCGAGCTCCGGCTGAACAGGATCGCCGCCCTGGCATCAGGAAGCCGACCATGATTCACCTGCAATGTCCCAAGGCGCTGCAACCGCCCCACCCCAGCGCCAAGCTGCTGGGCAAGGCGATATCCCCGCCACCTTGCCAGCGCGGCATTCCCTTGTATCCCCTGCGCTATGGCATCACGGATGAACCCTTCGATGCGAAGGTGTTCCCCACGCTGAGTACCGCCGCCTATCCGGCGTTGAGCAACGGCAAAGCCTACGGCTTGCGGGTACTGCGACCGCGTAGCTATGTCTATCTGCTGTCGCGCGAAGAAGGTCGGATGTGGACACGCCATTACCAGGTGACCGACAACATCCGCTTCGCGCCGATCTGGTGGACGGAAGCGGACTACGCCGGTGACGTGCCCGGACGCAAAGCCGTGCCCGACGAAGCGGGCGCGGCGCACTTTCTGCTGGCGCCGCCCGATCTTAAAGACGACACCCTGCACGTGCTGGTCAGCGACACCCTGCTCAGCCACGCCGTGCTGTGGGACATCGAGAACGACAAATCAAGTTGGAAAACCCTGCTGGCCACCCCGGTCAAACCCATCGGCGGCAAACAACAGCACGCCTTCCCGGCGGCATTGCTTGCGCATGTGCGCGAACTGGCCCCAAGCGCGCTGCGCAACTATGACTGGAGCGAAAGCCAACCCCATACGGACAGCATCCCATCCATCCTGAACGCCATGACCGCCGCCACGCGGCCCCGCACCGACGTCGAGCCGCAAGCCGTGGTCGTGCGCGATCTGGCGGGGCTGTTGAGCGAACTGAACGTGCTGGTCGGCAGCCGGCTGGCGGACCTGCAAACGTACAGCGCGGACGCGGCGCGCAAGTTGCGGGTGTCGAAAATGATTGACCAATTGGGCGATCTGGCGGGCCAGGCGGCGGGCAATCAGGTGGCGCGTAACGATCCCATCGGAAGCGCCATGCCGCCGGGCGCCACGGGGCCGGCCGTATTGGCCGCTCGCGAACGTGCCAACCGCGCGCGCTTGGCCGCGCACCGCAAACGTATCGCCCACGCGCGCAACACTGAACGCGTGGAGTTCATCAAGCAACATCCACGACGGCTGCAAGACTACACAGACAAGATAGTACTGGCCGCCGCCGACCTTTGGACCCTGTTCAACACCCATCAAAAGGTCTACGACGTACTCGTCGATTCGCACGCGCCGGATGCCACGGGCTACCTGGACCTGCGTTGCCTGGTCGGCCACACGTTGCCGGGGCTCATCCACTGCAAAGCCGGCCACGATTTCCTGATCAAGCAAGTGCAACCGAGCGGCCCCATCGGCTTGCTCAAGCAAGCGGTATTGGGCGCACCGGAAGTGCTTGGCTATACCAAAGCGGCCGCGCAAACCATACTCGACCACACCGAGCTGGGCACGGTCATCGTCGCCAAGGCAGCGGTCGATGCACCATTGGCCGCGCTGCAAAAAGTACTGACGACGATACCGGCCGACGGAGCATCCAACCAACTGAGTGTGATGCTGGGCGCACTGGTCGCGCACGGGCAATTGAAATCGCCCGGCGCATACTGGACCAGCGTCTACCGGCCCATCATGGAGGTGCTGGACGGCAATCTGGCCCGCGCCCACGAAGTGCCGCTGCGCGAGGTAGGCAATTGGATGCGCACAAGCCTGGGCCTCACAGGCGTCAACGGTTTTCGCCCCCAGACGGTGGACCGCGCCGCGCAAACCCTGGTCACGTTGTATGACACCGAAGAAGTGCAAGAGCGGCTGGCGCAATGCCAGAGACTACCCGAGCGCTTGCGCTTCTGGCACAACGCCCGACTAGCGCTAGGCGGCGTCGCGGCGTTCGCCACGGTATACAGCGCGGGGGAAGCGTTCAAGGCCTTGGGCCGGGAAGATGGCATGAATTTGGGGAACGCGCTGAACGCCACCGGCAAGGTTCTGGGAGTTGGCGCGGCGGGGGCCACGATGACGAGGTTTGGGTTTGAGAAACAGCGGGATCTGGCGAAGTTACGGGGGGAGACGGAGCTGGCTGGGGCGTTTGATGGGGCGGCGAAGCGGTGGGAGTTGATAGCGATTGGGGTAGCCGCTGTGGCCGCAATAGCGATTGGCACAAAGGACTGGTGGCACGCCGCATTGGAAGAGAGCGGCCAAGTCGCGACAATCAGCTTCGTCAGCGGCTCAGTGCAATTTGCCGCCGGCGGGGTTGGCTTCTTGCACCTGTTGGGAAGGTTACGTCCTCGGACTGTCATTAGCTTGGCAGAATCAAGCTCATTGCTGCTGAAAGGCACGGCTGGAGTGTCTCGACTAAGCGCCGGCACGATAGGGTGGATCCTTCTCGGAGTTGAGGCGCTTTATCTTGGCCTTCGCCATGTTCACCAAACCGCAGTCGACGAGGCAAGGACCGATGCATGGATCCGACGCAGTGTGTGGGGGATACCGGGCGGCATGGCGCCCTTCGCCAGCGATGAAGAAGAGTTGCAGGAATTCCATCGCTTGTTTCAGGCTCCCAGCATTCAAAGCGATATCGCGATATCCAAGGTCTTGGCTCCTTCCCTGAAAGCGAGGCTTGCAGCTGCAGTGGGACTGCCCGACAACGTCCGTATGGTCTCGGTTTTCTTACCGGGGTGGCGATCGCAAATTAGCCAATACTCGATCAGTCAGCAGCGAGCGCCGGGCTTGGGTGAGATTTCCGGCCGCTCGGTACGCTACGCCGACCCTGACCAGGTTCACGTCATAGACGGGTTTGGCGTCGTCAAAATCGCCACGAACGCCTTGTTCGGCACGACGACGGTGAACTATCGCCCCAATGGTTTCACGGACGCCGACTACGTGATGGAGGCAAGCTCGTCATGGTGAAAAAGCTTCGCGCCATTGACCCCGCCACCATCCCGGATGCCGCAGTCGAGTTCAAGCGTCAATGCGAACGCCTCGACGAAAGCAGGGATTACGCCGCCTTGCCGGACATACGCTACGCCATGGATCCCGAGCAGCTCTGGCTTACCGAAGACGTCTCCGATCCAGCGCAGTTCAACGATCAATATATTGAGCCGCGTACGGAAGGACAGATCACGTTTTTGCTGCAACTGTCGACGTCTGGCGTGTCCGTTTCCGTGAGCACCGTATTTATCCTGGCCCCCCTGTTCGGGGAGTACCAGCACAAGGGCGCCCTCATCTGTATTCCATTTTTCCTGATGGCAGCGGCGTTCTTGTGGTTGGGAACCAATGCGGCCACGTCGCGTATCCGATTTAACCGACAAGCACAATTAGTGCACGTCTGTTATGGCGATACGGTGTTGCACCTGCCGTGGCGCGATGTGCGGCCCTACACCGAATTCGGGCACGGCTACACGCTACGCTTGTGTTTTCCACGGCCCTACCTGGAAATGATGCAACTGCCGTCCCAGGATCCCGACAGCATCAGAAAGAGCAAAAGGCCGTTTATCGTTGAAGGCGACTTTGATGCGCATGACCAGTTGTTCTTCGACAAGAACCTTCACCGGCTGGAATTCATCCGCCGCTACATGGAGCATGGGCTGAAGGCCATTGAAGCCGATCCTAAATTTGTTGCAAAGGGCCTTGTTCGCAAACCCACCGGCGACAACAACGTAACCAAAACCGGCAGATGGACCGATATCTTCAATATCTACGACATCCTCTTCAACCTCTTCACCCTCAAACCCCTCCTTGACCGCTGGATCAAGCACAAAGCCAATTCCTTTCGCTGGCCGGAAGAAGTCGAGCGCCTATGCGCCCCGGGCGCGGACCTATCCGCCTACGACACCCGCCCCGTCAAATCCAGCACGCGCTACTTCTACCGCTATGCCGGCATGGACAAAGGCATCATCTTTGTCGATCACAAAGGCAAACAGGTTCATCTGCGCAGCAAGCCCGGGTGATTGACATCCGACCCACGCACCCCACTCGTCCGCCACGCCAACCCCGCGCTGATCGCCAGCGCGATCGCCAACAGGCCGCCTGCCATCGCGGCCACGCCCGGCCATTGGTTGATGGCCCAGAAGTGTCCGCCCCAGGCGCCCAGGACGCTGGATCCGACGTAATACACCAGCAAGTACAGCGATGCGCCCAGCGCCTTGTAGCCGCGCGCCATCTGGCCGACCCAGCCGCTGGCCACCGCGTGGGCGGCGAAGAAGCCGAAGGTGAACACCACGATACCGGCGATCAGGATGCCTAGCGTGTCCGACAACGTCAGCAGCAGTCCGGCCAATGCCAGGCCGGTGGCGGCGGAGAGCATGGCGCCTCGGCCGTGGCGGTCGGCCAGGCGGCCGAAGAAGGTGGACGCGAAGATGCCCACCAAGTACACGACGAAGATGAAGCCGATGAAGGTCTGGCTTAGCGAAAACGGCGGCAGCAGCAGGCGAAAGCCCACGTAGTTATAGACGGTGACGAAGGCGCCCATCAGCAGCCCACCCATGGCGAACAACGCGCACAGCGGGCCGTTTTTCATGTGTGCGCCCACGCCTGTCCGCACATCGCCCCACACGCCGGCCCAGCCGCGCCCGCGTTGCGGGGTGAAGCGGCGCGACGCCGGTAGCAGCCACATGAACAACGCGGCCGCCACGATGCCCACGACGCCCAGGGTGCCCAGCGCGGCGCGCCAGCCAAAATGGTCGGACACCAGGCCGGTGATGACGCGGCCCGACAGCCCGCCGAATGCGCTGCCGCTGATGTACAGGCCCATCGCAAAGCCCAACGTGTCGGGTTCCACTTCTTCAGCCAGATAGGCCATGGCGACCGCGGGCACGCCGCCCATCGCCACGCCTTGCAGCGCGCGCAATACCAGCAGGCTGTGCCAGTCCGGCGCCACGGCGGCGACGGTGCCCAGCACGGCGGACGCCAGCAACGACCACGCCATGATGCGCTTGCGAGGCAGCGCCTGCGAGAACAGGCCGACAAAGAAAATCGCGATGGCCAGCAAACCCGTGCACAGTGACAGCACCAGGCTGCTTTGCGCGGGCGACACGCCGAACGCGCCAGTGAACAAGGGCATCAGCGGCTGCACGCAATACAAGAGCGAAAACGTGGAGAAACCGGCAGCGAACAAGGCCCATTGGGCGCGGCGCAGTTCAGGGGTGCCACGCGCCAGATAGTCGGCGGGAGTGGGCGTAGAAGAACTGGCGGAGGGGGTAGACATCTGGAATCTCGAAGGGCAAACAGGCTCGTGGCCCGTAGAAGAAAAGTAGACTTTTCACCTTCATATGTCCAATATATGAAACTTGCACCCACCATATTTTTAAAAGATGGAATTACGACACCTGCGCTATTTCACGGCTGTGGCCGAAGAGCTCCATTTCACGCGGGCGGCGGCCCGGTTGGGCATCGGCCAGCCGCCGTTAAGCCAGCAGATTCAACAACTTGAGCGCGAAATCGGCACACCGCTATTCCTGCGATTGCCGCGCGGGGTCGACCTGACCGAGGCGGGCGCGCAGTTTCTTGAAGATGCACGCGCCATTCTGGCCAGCGCCGACCGCGCCATCGATACGGCCCGTCGGCTGGGGCGTGGCGAGCGCGGCGCGATTACCGTCGGTTTCACGGCGTCGGCCGTCTTTCACCCTTACCTGCCGCGCGCCATACGCGCCTACCGCGACCGCTACCCCGACGTGCGCGTCACGCTCACCGAAAGCAACACCATTTCCTTGCTGCGCGGCCTGCGGCTGGGCGAGGTGGACGTCGCCTTTGTGCGGCCCCCTTATCTACTGGACCCGGAGTTCGAGTCCGAGCGCGTGCTGGACGAACCCATGTTGGTCGCCCTGCCCCCGGATCACGCGCTGAGCCGCCGCCGCAGCGTGCCGATTACCGCGTTGGCCGACGAAGATTTCGTGCTGTACCCACGGCCCATCGGCGCGGGTTTGTATGACGCCATCCAGTCGGCCTGCCAGCGTGCGGGCTTTGCGCCGCGAGTGATCCAGGAGGCGCCACAGATGGCATCCATCGTCAGCCTGGTTGCGGCGGGCGTCGGCATCTCGGTGGTCCCGGCCGCCATGCGGCACATGGGGGCCGAGGGCATCGAATACCGCCCCATCAAAGGTGACGCGCCGCACGCGTTGCTGGACATGGCCTACCGCCGTCACGACCGGTCCATCGCCGCCGGGAATGCTGTTGCGATGCTGCGCCAACTTGCCCATCCGGACCAACCCGCCGCCAAGGGATAGTGGCGTATTGCCCTGTCGCGTTTGTCATGTTCAGTAAAACCCGATCCGGCAGCGGAAGAGTACATTGCGCTACCGATGATCCGTCCCTGAGAGACGGATGATTGCTTCGGCCCTTCCCCCTTTCTTCTTGTTGATAGGTGACTCCGTGCGACGTACCCTTTTGGCCTTGGCCCTTGCAACCCTGCCCGGCTTGAGCGCCGCCGCCGCGCTAAGCTCGGCCATCGGCGCGGTAACGGTGTATCAGGACCGCGCGGTGGTGACCCGTTCCGCCAGCAGCGAGCTTGCGGCCGGCGAACATGAACTGGTTCTTGAAAACCTGCCGGCGTCACTGCAGGAGAATTCCCTTCAGGTGTCGGCCAAGAGTACGGGCCAGGCCGCCTTGCTGGACGTCAAGGTGAGTGACGCCTTCAGAGCCGACGCCAGCAATGAGCGCGTCCGCGCCCTGCAGGAACAGATACGCAAACTGGAAGGCCAATTGGCTGGCCTGGACGACGAGGCCGCCGTGCTGGAGAACCAGCGCGAGCTGGTGCTGATGATGCAGCGCGGCGCCACCGAGCCGTCCAAGGACAGCGCCCGTCTGACGCTGGACGAACTGAAGGCCATCCAGACGCTTAGCGCCGACAGTTTGGGCAAGACTTTGGCGGGGTTGCGCCAGGTTGCCGAACGCAAAGAGGCGTTGGAACGTGAACTGTCCGCGTTGCAAAGCCAGTTGAACGTCGTGCGAACCCAGTTAAGCCGCCGCAGCAAGACCGTCACGTTACGGGTTAATCTGGCGCGCGCCGGCAAGGTGGATCTGGCGGTGTCGTATGCGGTGGGCGGCGCGCGTTGGACGCCGGCCTACGATGCGCGCCTGCGTCCCGCCGACCGCAGCGTCGAGCTGGGTTATTTCGGCGTGGTGCGGCAGAACACAGGCGAAGACTGGAACAACGTGAAGCTGACCTTGTCCACCGCGCGCCCCGCCCTGGGTGGCGGCGCGCCCGCCTTGACGCCGTGGATCATTGACGTGGCCGCGCCCCCGCCGCCGCCACGCCCCGCCGCGGCGCCGGCCCCCATCGCCAGCGAAATGGCAAGAAAGCGCGCGCCGCTGCTGGGCAACCAGGCCTACGCGGACGCCGCCATGGCCGAAGCGATGCCGGAACCCGTCGACGTGCAGACCGCGCAAGTGCAAAACGAAGCCACCAGCGCGTCGTTCCAGATCAAGACCCCCACCACGTTGGCGTCCGACAACACCTCGCAGCGCGTGGCCATCACCACGACCAAGCTGCCCGCCACCTTGCAGTACCAGTCCACGCCCGCGCTGCGCGAAGCGGTGTTCTTGACCGCCCAGGCCAACAACAACACCGAGTTTCCGTTCCTGGCCGGCGCGCTCAATACGTTCCTGGACGACGCCTTCGTGGCAAGCAGTTCACTCAAGGCCGTAATGCCGGGCGAAAAGCTCGAGCTGGCGATGGGCGCCGACGACGGCATCTCGATCAAGCGCCAGTTGGTCAACCGCTTTACCGAAAGCACGGGGTTTTCCGGCAGCGGCAAGCGCGTGACCTACGAATACAAGATCACGGTGAAGAACAACAAAGCCACCAAGGAACAGGTGGTGTTCGAGGACAGGCTGCCGGTGTCTCGCAACGAGAAGATCGTGGTCAAGCTGCTGTCGCCCGCCGACCGCGACATCAAGCGCGAAGAAGACGGCAAGCTCGCCTGGGAATGGGAGCTGGAACCGGGCAAGTCCCGCGAAACCGTGCTGAAGTTCTCGGTGGACTATCCGGGCGATATTGAGGTGTCGGGTATTTAAGGGCCTATTGGCAGGCAGCGCGGCTATTGCCAGGCGATGTCCGCCTTGCCAAGCCGCCGCCGCCAGATCAGTGGCGGCGGCGGAAGTCGATAAATGCGTCGGGCTCCAAGGGAATGGATAGGCCATAGCCTTGCGCCACGTCGCAACCCAATTCGCGCAGCAGTTGCAGGTCGCGCTCTTGCTCGACCCCTTCGGCCACCACGCGACGGCCCAGCACGCGGCCCATTTCAATGGCAGCGGCCACCACCGCGCGCGACGCGGCTTCGCGATGCATGTGCACGATGAAATCGCGGTCGATCTTCAATTCGGTAAACGGCATGGCAGAGAACAGCCGCATCGACGCGATACCGGCCCCGAAATCATCCATCGCCAATTCAAAGCCGCGCACCCGCAACAGGTTTAGTACCGAGGACAGCGCCAGCCAATCGTTGACCGGCTCGTCCTCGGTCAGTTCCACCTTCACCAGCCGGGCCGGCAACCCCGCCCGCGCAACCCGCTTCTCCAATACGGCGGGCAGGTCGCGCGAGCAGAGCGTCGAAGACGAGGCGTTGATGGCGATGGGCACGGCGATATCCTCGGCGTGCAGCGTTTGCAGCACTTCCAGCACACGATCCGTCACCCGCAGGAACAACATCCGATCCATGCCCAAACGATGCGCGGCGGGCACGAAATCAGCGGCGGAAATGGATCCCAGTTCGGGATGATCCCAACGGGACAAGGCCTCGGCGGCCACCACCTGCCCGGTGGACAGGCTCATCTGCGGTTGCAGCACAACGCTCATGCCCACGCCCGTGATCAGGGCGCGGCCCAGTTCGGCTTCGATCACTTCGCGGCGGATCGATTGCAGTTGGGGCGTCGCCACGTCCTCCGCCGCCAGGCCCGTCTTGACCGCCTGATGCATGGACGTGCGCGACACCGGCTTGGACAGCGCCTGTGCCGAGGGGCAGCCTGCCTGCAGCGCCAGGCGCACATGCGACTGCAGCAGTTCTTCGCTAAGGCTGCTGATCCAGATGATGGGCGGCATGCTTTTCAGGCGGCCCACGTCCACCAGACGCCGCAATTCATTGGGCAGATGCGTGCCGTCGCCGTCGCTCATGACGATGTCGCTGATCACCAGGTCGTAGAACTGGCGGCCCAGCGCGCTGACGGCTTCCGTGCTGCTGCCCACGCCGGCCACGCGCCGATAGCCCAACGCCAGCAGCATGTTCTGCAGGTAGGCGCGTTCGACCGGGTGATCTTCGACCAGAAGAATCCGTCGCGCGGCGCCAACGTCTGTTTTGGGCATTACGGTTCCGTCCTGATGTATAGGGCGCTATTCATAGGGCGGGCCCTTGCGGGCAACCGCTGGTTTTCTGGGGGTTCATGCTACGGCATTCGCGCGCGATCTGTCGTCATGCAGAAAGGGCTAAGGCAATTTCCCCGCCGATAGGCGTAGCTTTGAGAACACCTGCCCGCTCTTGCCCCGATCCGTTGTCGATCCGCAACGCCAACGGCTCAGCCAGACGGACGCAACCGCATGGCGGCGGGCCCGCCCCGCCAGTGCGATAATGGCGACCATTCACTCATCTAGCACCTTTTGCGCAACCCCGCGCATTGATGGCACGGAGCCTCCTTTGACCCGCATTGACGACCCCCAGCACGACCGCGAGGTCGGCACGGCCGACTCCACCCAAGACAACACCCGCACCGACGACACCCGCATCAGCGCCGTGCGTCCGTTGATTTCGCCTGCGTTGCTGCAAGACGAGCTACCCGTATCCCCCGCCATCCAGACCCTGGTGGAAAAAAGCCGCGCCGAGATCGCCGACGTGCTGCATGGCCGTGACGACCGCCTGCTGATCGTCGTTGGCCCCTGCTCCATCCACGACCACGGCCAGGCCATGGACTACGCGCGCCAGTTGCGCGCCGCGGTTGACCAGCACAAGCAAGACCTGCTGATCGTCATGCGGGTCTACTTCGAAAAGCCGCGCACCACCGTGGGCTGGAAGGGCTACATCAACGACCCCCGCCTTGACGGCAGCTTCCGCATCAACGAAGGCCTGCGCCGTGCCCGCGAACTGTTGCTGGACATCAGCGGCCTGGGCCTGCCCATCGCCACCGAATTCCTGGACCTGCTCAGCCCGCAATACATCGCCGACCTGATCGCCTGGGGCGCCATCGGCGCGCGCACCACCGAAAGCCCCAGCCACCGCCAACTAAGCTCTGGCCTGAGCTGCCCGCTGGGTTTCAAGAACGGCACCGACGGCGGCGTGCAGATTGCCGCCGACGCCATGGTGGCCGCCAGCGCCAAGCACGCCTTCATGGGCATGACCAAGATGGGCATGGCCGCCATTTTTGAAACGCGCGGCAACCAGGACACGCACGTGATCCTGCGTGGTGGCAAGCAAGGCCCGAACTATGACGCGGCCAGCGTCGACGCCTGTTGCGCCGCCCTGCGCGCCGCCGGCCAGCGTGAGCAGGTCATGATCGACTGCTCGCACGCCAACTCCAACAAGTCGCACCTGCGCCAGATCGATGTGGCCGAAGACATCGCCGCGCAGCTTTCGCGGGGCGACGCCCGCATTACCGGCGTCATGATCGAAAGCCATCTGGAAGAAGGCCGCCAGGACCTGAAGCCCGGGCAGCCCTTGCGCCATGGCGTGTCGATTACCGACGCCTGCCTGGGCTGGACCCAGACGGAACCGGTGCTGGACACGCTGGCGCAAGCGGTGCGTCAGCGCCGCGCAGTTGCCGCCGGCCGCGCCTGAGTCGCCCTTGCCTGAGTCCGCCCCCGCTGTGCAAGCCGCTCAGCGATGCAGCAGGCTTAGCGGCGCAAGGCATACGGCGCCGGATCCATGTCCGGCGCCTGGCCCGTGATCAGGCTGGCCAGCAGCTTTCCGGTCACGGGGCCTAGCGTGAAGCCATGATGCGCGTGGCCAAACGCCATCCATAAGCCGGCGTGGCGTGGCGCGGGTCCGATCACCGGACGCATATCGGGCATGCAGGGGCGGCATCCCATCCAGGGGTCCTTTTCGACCGCCGCGCCTAACGGCAACAGTTGGCTGGCGAGCGCCCGCGTGCGCTGAATCTGAATTGGCGATGGCGGCGCATCGCGCGGCGCGAATTCCGCGCCGGTGGTCAGTCGCACACCCAACGTCATTGGGGTCACGACGAAACCGCTGTCGATGTCCGCCACCGGGTGCGTCAACGTGGCGCCGTCTTCCAGCGCGAAATGCTGGTGATAGCCGCGCTTGACCGCCATGGGAATGCGGTAACCCAAGGGCCGCAACACATCCGGTGACCAAGGCCCCATCGCCACGACCACGTCGCGGGCGTCGATGCGGCCGTCATCACTCTGCACCTGCCACGCTTGGACGCCGACCGACTTGAGGCTGCGCGCGTCGCCTCGCAGCAGTTGCCCGCCGCGCTGCTGGAACAGCGCCGCATACCCCCGCGTCACCGCGCCAGGATCCGACACGTTGACGGGGTCGAGCCAGTGCACGGCGCCCACCATGCGCTCGGACAGCGACGGCTCAAGCGCCGTCAGCGCCTGCCGATCCAGCACCCGGTAGTTCAGGCCATAGGGCGCCAGCGCCTCGGCTTCCGCCACCGCGCGCGCCAGCCCCGCCTCGGACCGCACGCCATCGATCCAACCGGTGCGGCGAAACAAGGACGAAATGTTCGCGTCTTCTTTCAGCGCGTCGTGCTCGGCCACGCTGCGTTCGATCAGCGGCAGCATCGCTTGGGCCGCGCGCGCCAGCCGCGTGGGTGAAGAATGCCACCAATAGCGCAGCAGCCAGGGCGCAACACGGGGCAAAAAGCGCACGTGATAGCTCACATCCGGCGTGTTGTTGCGTGCGTAGCGCCACAGGCTGCCCCAGTCTCGGGGAAAGGCATAGGGAATGACGCTGGCTCGTTCGATCAGGCCCGCGTTGCCATAGCTGGTTTCCTCGCCGGGGCCACGGCGGTCCAGCAGCACCACGGAACGTCCGCGCGCCAATAAATGCAGCGCCGTGCTGACGCCGACGATGCCCGCACCCAGAACCACAACGTCTGTTTTCATGCGCCGCATTCTGCGCCTGCCCCCCGTGTTCGGCAAGGGCGCGCCAGCGTAGAATCGCCGCTCCCGCGCCTTGCTTGCCCACCCTTGCCCGCCCTCTGGACGACGCCATGCCCATACCGCCCCTGCACCCCGTCACGCTCCATGGCGACATCGTGCGCCTGGAACCCTTGGCCGCGCACCATGCCGATGCGCTGGCGCTGGTGGGCTTACATCCCGAACTCTGGCGCTTGCAGCCGGCACCCATCGCAACGGTTGACGACATGCGGCGCTACGTGGCGCACGCGCTTGAAGACGCCAAGGCGGGCACCTGCCTGCCCTTTGTCATCGTGCAGCAAAGCACCGGGCAGATCATCGGCACCACGCGCTATATGGATATTGCGCTGGCGCACAAGCGGGTGGAAATTGGCGCCACCTGGCTGACACCCGCCAGCCAACGATCCGGCGCCAACACCGAAGCCAAATTTCTATTACTTCGGCACGCTTTTGAAACAATTGGTATCATACGCATCGTTTTCAAAACGGAACTGAGCAATACCCAGTCGCGTGCGGCTATTTCGCGCCTTGGCGCGGTCGAGGAAGGCGTGTTTCGCAAGCATCTGATTTCACAATCGGGACGCACGCGGGACATGATCTATTTCGCGATCCTCGACGAGGACTGGCCATCGGTCAAATCACGCTTGCTGGCGCGATTGGCGTGGCCGCGCTAGGGTTTGCGCCGGGTTCCTTGTTCCTCGCCGGACAGTGTTGTCCGGGACGCCATTTTCAAGTCAGGTATGGATAGCTCTCCCCTCATTCCCGCCGCTGCCGCCGCTGCACGCCATAGCATTTTCATCTACACCGAAGAACAGCGGGGCAACCAGTTGGTTGAGTCCCCCGTCATCGGCATGCTTTCCGATATTTCGGGCTCGGACAAACTCATCGTGGCGCAAGATCCGCACAGCGGCTTGAAGTTCATCTATCGGGTGGACCACGAAAGCAGCAACCTGGATGCCGCCGCCATCACCGAGCAGGAGCCGGCCACGTTCGACGGCAAGACCCAGGTCCAGATCAACGCCATGGCGTACCGTCTGGGCAGCGCCGAGAGTGCGATGAAATTGCTGCGCGGCAAAAAACAATGGATCCAGGACAAAGGCTCCGTGCTGTCGGTGTTGTTGCAGAACGCGGCCGCTCGCAAGACGCGTTTCGCCTCGGCGCGCATCGAACGCGATCGCATGCGCAAGGTGCCGGCGGGCGTGCCCGTCGAATATCTGCCTACATAAATCGGATGGAGCCAGACGCGTGGGCCTTATCCACAATTTCTGTGGATAAGGCCCACGCCGATGCGCGTCATGCGGCCCTTCCGAGGACGCGGTACGGCCTGCGCAATGTTTGATCAGGCACAAATTGCCGCCGGCCTGGATGGCATCCGGACGGCGTGCTGCACCGCCGCGACATCGATAGTGATATTCTCCGCAGGCATCAACGATACGAAACATTTCTCTCCGTTCCAACGTCTGGCCTGTGCCCGCGCAAGCGAAGGCTTATCTCAAAACCGAACCCGTAGCATGTCAGGAGCGAAAATCGTGGTTGCCCTTGAATCGCGTCGTGAGCAACCGCGGGCGGAGACTGCGTCGTGACGATCATCGTTGTCGATGATCACGGCGACTGGCGCGACACGATCGTCGAGTACATCCAGGACCTGGGCTTGGACAAAGCCATCCTGACGGCTGGCTCGCTGGCCGAACTGGATCAACTGATGCTGTCCGTGACGCCGGGCATCCTGGTGCTGGATGCCATGCTGCCAGATGGCGACGCGCTGACCCGTATCTCGCAGTTGCGCACCCGTTATCCATCGATGGGGATCGTGATGCTGACCGGCCGCCTGCTCAGCGAAGACAAAGTGTCGGGCCTGAGCCTTGGCGCCGACCATTACCTGACCAAGCCCGTCAATCTGGCCGAACTGGGCGCCACCCTGGTGTCGCTGTCCAGGCGGCTGCGCGTCGTGCCAGCAGAGGCCGACGATGCCGGTGGCCACACCTGGCGCTTCGACCCCGCGCGGCGCACGCTGGTGTCGCCCGGGCAGGTGTGCGTGGACATCACCGATACCGAAAGCCGGTTGATCGGCGCGCTGATCCAGGCGGCGCCGCTGCCCTTGTCGCGCGGCCGCCTGGTCGAGGCCCTGGGCGCCAGCGTGGACGCTTACGACACGCATCGGCTGGACGCGCACATGCATCGCCTGCGACGCAAACTGCGTGCGCAGGCTGCCGGTGATTTGGGCATCCGCACCGTGTATGGTGTTGGCTACGTATGCACCACGCCTGTCCAGGTCGTCAGCAGCGGCAAACCCTGATTTTCTTTCCCCGCCTCTCGTTCCCCCCTTTTTTCCATGCCTCCTGCCATCCGTCCTCGCCGCTCCGTTCTGTACATGCCAGGCGCCAACGCGCGCGCGTTGGACAAGGCCCGCGGGCTGGATGCCGACGCGCTGATCCTGGACCTGGAAGACGCGGTCGCTCCCGACGCCAAGGCGCAGGCTCGCGCGCAAGTCGCCGCGGCCTTGAAGCAAGGCGGCTACGGACACCGCGAGTGCATCGTGCGCATCAATGCGCTGGACACCCCCTGGGGCCAGGACGACGTTGCCGCCATTGCGCAAGCCGGCGCCGATGCCGTGTTGCTGCCCAAGGTGCAATCCGCCGCCCAACTGGACGCGCTGGCCCGCGCGCTGGACGACGCTGGCGCGCCGCCTGACCTGCCGTTGTGGGCCATGGCGGAAACGCCGCTGGGTTTCTTGCGCCTGGACGCCATTGCCGGCGGCCACCCGCGCCTTGCCGTCATCGTGGTGGGCACGTCCGACCTGGTCAAAGACCTGCACGCGCGCCATACGCCCGGCCGTGAAGAAACCCTGCTGGCACGCTCGCTGGCCGTCATGGCCGCGCGCGCCTACGGCCTGGCGGTGCTGGACGGCGTACACCTGGACTTGAACGACGACGCGGGCCATGCCGCCGCCTGCCAACAAGGGCGCGACCAGGGCTTTGACGGCAAGACGCTGATCCATCCCAAGCAGATCGCCGCCGCCAATGCCGCGTTTGCGCCCACCGACAGCGAACTGGCCCTGGCTCGCAAGCGTCTGGACGCCTGGCGCCAGGCACAGGCCGCCGGCCAGGGCGTGGCCGTGGTGGATGGCGCGCTGGTTGAAAACCTGCATGCGCAAGAGGCCGAACGCGTACTGGCCCTGGCCGCCGCCATCTCGGCCGGCACGAGCACTGAATAGGGGCTCGCCCCACCCGAAAAACCGCCTTCGCCTGCGCCAATGCGCGCGGCCCGGTACAATACCGCCCACGATTGGACGACGCCCCTTGCCTGGAGCGTGTCTCTTCACCTTTTCGCGCCGATGTCCGCCTGCTGTGTCATGGCTGAGCGCGCGAACCATCCGGTTCCCTTTTTTGCGCCGCGCCTTGTGGCGGGAGCCTCGCCGCGCGCCTGCCGCGCCACCCCCTGCCCCAAGATTCATGATCCGCTTCCAACAAGTTTCACTCATGCGTGGCGTCAAGCCCTTGCTCGACAAGGTCGACCTGCTCTTGAACCCCGGCGACAAGATCGGCCTGATCGGCGCCAATGGCGCCGGCAAGTCCAGCCTGTTCGGCCTATTGCGCGGCACGCTGCACGCCGACCAGGGCGACCTTGACTACCCGTCAAGCTGGCGCATGGCCTACGTGGCGCAGGAAACCCCCGCGCTGGACCGCCCCGCCATCGAATACGCGATTGACGGCGACGTCACCTTGCGCAAGCTGGAAGCGGAACTGGCGGCGTTGGAAGCCGAACCCGAAAGCGCCGAAAACGGCTTGCGCATGGGCGACATCTACGCCGCGCTGGCCGATGCCGACGCCTACACCGTGCATTCGCGCGCCGAACAATTGCTGACCGGCCTGGGCTTCACGCAAGAGCAGATGCATCTGCCGCTGACCAGCTTTTCCGGCGGCTGGCGCATGCGCCTGAACCTGGCGCAAGCGCTGATGTGCCCGTCCGACCTGCTGCTGCTGGACGAGCCCACCAACCACTTGGACCTGGACGCCATCATCTGGCTGGAAGACTGGCTCAAGCGCTATCCGGGCACGCTCATCGTCATCTCGCACGATCGCGATTTCCTGGACGGCGTGGTCAACGTCATCGTCCATATCGACGAACGCAAGCTCAAGCGCTACTCGGGCAACTACTCCTCGTTCGAACGCCAGCGCGCCGCCCAGTTGGAACTGGCGCAAGGCATGATGGAAAAGCAGATGCGACAGCGTTCGCACCTGCAATCGTTCATTGACCGCTTCAAGGCCCAGGCCAGCAAGGCGCGCCAGGCGCAAAGCCGCATCAAGGCGCTGGCCCGCATGGAAGAAGTGGCGCCGCTGCGCGCCGCCGCCGAGTTCTCGTTTGAATTCCGCGAACCGCTGCGCGCGCCCAACCCCTTGCTGACCATGGACAAGGTCAGCGCCGGTTACCGCGTGGAAGACGAAGACACGCAGGCCGTGTCCGACAAGATCATCGTGTCGGGCATCAATTTTTCGTTGCAAGCCGGCCAGCGCATCGGCCTCCTGGGCATCAACGGCGCGGGCAAGTCCACGTTCATCAAGACCATCGCGGGCGACCTGGCCACGCTGGGCGGCGACACGCAGTTCAACAAGGGCTTGTCCATCGGCTACTTTGCGCAGCACCAGGTGGAAATGCTGCGTCACGACGAATCACCGTTGTGGCACATGATGAAGCTTGCGCCCACCGTGCGCGAGCAAGAGCTGCGCAACTTCCTGGGCAGCTTCAACTTCAACGGCAACATGGCCACCAGTTCCATCGCGCCTTTCTCCGGCGGCGAAAAAGCGCGCCTGGCGCTGGCGCTGATTGTCTGGCAGCGCCCCAACCTGCTGTTGCTGGATGAACCCACCAACCACCTGGATCTGGAAACGCGCGAGGCGCTGACCACGGCGCTGGCGCAATTCGAAGGCACCTTGATGCTGGTCTCGCACGACCGCCACTTGCTGCGCGCCACCACCGACGAGTTCATCATCGTGGCCGACGGCGTCGTCAAACCGTTCGACGGCGACCTGGACGACTACAAAGACTGGCTCTACAAAACCAAATTGGCCGCCAAAGCCGCCTGACCGCGTTACAATCCCGCGAATTGCCGGCAGGCGCCCTCGGTGCGTCGCTTGCACGGCAACCTTCAACCCCGTCCCGCTGTACGCGGGACGAGTTTTTTCAGCGCTCGTAGATGACGATCAAAGACCAACTATTTCTCGCCAGCCAGTATCTTGCGCCGCATCACCTGGTGTCGCGCTTCTTCGGGTACGCCTCCGACTGCCGGGAACCCGCGGTCAAGAATTGGATGATTTCGCGCTTTGTCCGCAAGTACGGCGTGGACATGCGCGAAGCCGTGCAAGAAGACCCGTTGGCCTATGACTGCTTCAACGACTTTTTCACTCGCGCACTGAAAGACGACGCGCGCCCGCTCGACGACGAACCCGGTTCGGTGCTCTGTCCGGCCGACGGCGCCATCAGCCAATTGGGCGCCATCGAGCAAGGGCGCATCTTCCAGGCCAAGGGCCACAGCTACGGCCTGGTTGATCTGCTGGGCGGCGACGTGGAACGCGCCGCGCCGTTCCAGGGCGGCGAATTCGCCACCGTCTATCTGTCGCCCAAGGACTATCACCGCGTCCACATGCCGGTGGCCGGCACGCTGCGCGAAATGGTGCATGTGCCGGGCCGTTTGTTTTCGGTGAACCCCCTGACCGCCCGCAATGTGCCGCGCCTGTTCGCGCGCAACGAGCGCGTGGTCTGCATTTTCGACACCGAACTCGGACCGATGGCGGTGGTGCTGGTGGGCGCGATGATCGTCGCGTCGATTGAAACGGTCTGGGCGGGCCTGGTCACACCGTACAAGCGCCGCGTGAAATCGGTACGCTATGACGCCGCGGCGCGCGCGCCTATCCATCTGGAAAAAGGCGCGGAAATGGGCCGCTTCAAGCTGGGCTCGACAGCCATTGTGTTGTTTGGTCCGGACAAGATCCGCTGGGCGGATACGCCGTCTGTGCTGGGTCCCGTCCGCATGGGCGAACTGCTGGCCTTGCCTGTAGCTCAGCCTTGACCCGCGTCTGAGGGTGCTTGCACGACGCAAACATCATTATTCCAAAAAGCGAATAAGCATTTCGAAATCTATTCGCTTTCTTCGATAAAAAAGGGTTGTTAGATTACGGGCTTTTACCGGCCCGCCATGACTTCCAACGCCCTGCCCGCCCCCCGCCTGCCAGCACGCCGACCACCCGCGCCGCCGCCCCCGTGCCGCGCGCGCTTGCCCGCCTGCTTTGTCTGGATGACTTCGAAGCCGCCGCGCGCAAACGCTTGCCCCGGCCGATCTTCGGCTACGTGGCGGGCGCCGCGGAAGACAACCAGTCGCTGCACGACAACCGCCGCGCCTTCGCCCAATACGGCTTTACACCCCGCGTGCTGGTCGACGTGTCACGCCGCATGCAACGCACGGAAATTTTCGGGCAAAGCTACGCCTCGCCGTTCGGTATTGCGCCCATGGGCATCAGCGCCTTGTCGGCGTACCGGGGCGACGTGGTGCTGGCCCGCGCCGCGCGAGACGAAGGCATCCCTGCCATCCTCAGTGGCACATCCTTGATCCCGTTGGAAGACGTTATCCGCGAAGCGCCGGGCACCTGGTTCCAGGCCTATCTGCCGGGCGATCCCGCAAAAATCGACGCCCTGGTTGAGCGTGCTCGACGTGCCGGCTATGAAACCTTGGTGTTGACGGTGGACATCCCCGTGTCCGCCAATCGCGAAAACAATGTGCGCACCGGCTTTTCAACGCCGCTCAAGCCCAGCCTGCGCCTGGCTTGGGACGGCCTGACGCGGCCGCGCTGGCTGGCGGGCACCTTTCTGCGGACCTTGCTGGCCCAGGGCATGCCGCACTTTGAAAATTCGTTCGCCACGCGCGGCGCGCCCATCGTGTCCGCGTCCGTGCTGCGCGATTTCACCGCGCGCGACCACCTTGATTGGGAACACGTGGCGCGCATCCGCCGCCAATGGCCGGGCACCTTGATCATCAAGGGCATCCTGCATCCGCAAGACGCGGCGCTGGCGCGCCAGCATGGCGCCGATGGCGTCATTGTGTCCAACCACGGCGGGCGCCAACTGGATGGCGCTATCTCGCCGCTGCGTGCGCTGCCTGGCGTGGTCGACGCGGCGGGCAGCATGACGGTGATGATGGACAGCGGCGTGCGGCGCGGTGGCGACGTGCTGAAGGCGCTGGCGCTGGGCGCGCGCTTTGTGTTCGTAGGCCGGCCATTCAACTATGCGGCAGCGCTTGGCGGGCAGGCAGGCGTGGCCCACGCCATCAACCTGCTGCGCGCGGAAGTCGACCGCAACATGGCAATGCTGGGCATCAACAACGTGCGGGAAATGAACGCTGGCTTGCTATGGCGTGACGGGCCGGTCGGCCACTGACCGGCCTGTTGCTCAAGCGGACGCGGTCAGGCACGGTGGCGCGGCATAGAATGGCGGTTCCCCTGCCCGGCCTACGTGCCCACTACCCGCCGTGTCCCTACGCCAATCTTCGTTTTTCCTGCGCTTTTTGACACTGGGCGCGCTGGCCCACGTCTATGTCGGCGCGCGCTTGATCCCGGACGCGCAGTTGCCCGCCACCGGCGCGGCCACCGCCATCATTGCCCTGCTGCTGTCGTGCATCCTGATTCCAATGGGGATGCTGGCCCGTTCCTCGGTGAACCCGCCCTGGGGCGACCGTATCGCGTGGGTGGGCCTGATCGCGATGGGGCTGTTTTCGTCCCTGTTCGTCTTGACCGTGATCCGAGATGCCGCGCTGCTCGTGACGTGGCTGGTCACGCTGCTGGCCAGCGCCAACCTGCCTTGGCTGGACCTGCGGCGCTACAGCGCGTGGGCGGTTGCCGCGCTGGCATTGGCGGGCACGCTGGTCGGCTTCTACAACGCGCGCAGCCGGGCGCGGGTGGTGGACGTGGACGTGCCTGTTGCCGGCTTGCCGCAAGACCTGGACGGCTTCACCATCGTGCAGATCAGCGACGTCCACGTCGGCCCGACCATCAAGAAGCAATACGTACAGGCCATTGTCGATGCCGTGAATGAACTGCTGCCCGACGTCATCGCCATCACCGGCGACGTGGTCGACGGCAGCGTCGAACACCTGGCCGAGCAAGCCAGCCCGTTGGGGTCACTGCGCGCGCCTTACGGCGTGTACCTGGTGACGGGCAACCATGAATACTATTCAGGCGCCACGCCCTGGATCGCCGAATTCCGCAGGATGGGCCTGCGCGTGCTATTGAACGAGCATGCGGTCATCCACCCGTCGGGCTTGCCGATGGTGGTGGCGGGCGTCACGGATTTCGGCGCCGGCGCGTTTGATCCCCAGCACCGCAGCAACCCCAAGGCCGCGCTGGCGGGCGCGCCAGCTGACGCCTGCGCCAAGATCCTGTTGGCGCATCAACCACGCAGCGCAGCCGCGGCCGCGCCCCTGGGCTACCACCTGCAGTTATCGGGCCATACCCATGGCGGGCAGTTTTTTCCGTGGGGGTTCTTCGTGCGCTTTCAGCAACCCTTCACGGCGGGCCTGCATCGGCTGGGCAAGATGTGGGTCTATACGAGCCGGGGTACCGGGTATTGGGGGCCGCCCAAACGGCTGGGCGCGCCGTCTGAAATCACGCGTCTGCGCCTGCGCACGGCAGCATCTGGGCACCTCTGATCGCACCTTGATGCCGCGCTCAATCCACCTGCTGCGCGGTGTCTGGCAAGGGGCCCCGCTCCAGGTAGCTGGTCAGCGCGATGTCGCTGGTGGTGTTGGTGATGCCGTCAATCTGGTGGATGCGGGCCAGCAGCAGTTCCAGCGCCTGCGTGTCGCGCACCCGCACTTTCAGCAGCATGGCGCTTTTGCCGGTAATGGTGTGGATCTCTTCCACTTCGGTCAGCTCGGCCAGGCCCAGCACCTGTTGCGTGATGGTCCAGTTGGCGGTGTCCACATGCACGAACGCCAGCAAGGGCCGGCCGATGCGCGCGCCATCCAGTCGGGCGGCGATGCCTTTGATCAAGCCATCGCGCTTCAAGCGCTTGACCCGTTCATGCACCGCCGGGGCCGACAGGTTCAGTAATTTACCCAGTTCGGCGTAGCTGGGCGTGGCGTCGTCCGCCAGCAACGTTAATAGTTTTCGGTCGCGATCGTCTAGGTCTGGCATCGGAATCAAGTTCTGCCTTACGGCATTCGGACTTTGATGGAATAAGGAAATATCGGCGTAATCCCTTATTTTATTCCAATAAAATTCGCGGCATGCAGAACCGTAGCAAGCCTATTTCCCGCCCTGCCTCGTCCGTGCCCGCCTTGATGTTTGCCGTCAGCGTCGTCGGGTCCAACGGCTTGGCGCTCAGCCCCATCCTGACCGACGTGGCGCGCTCGTTTTCAACGTCGGCACTGACCATCAGCACCGCCATTTCGGCCTACGGCGCGGCCACTGCAGCAAGCGCCTTCTTCCTGGCCGGGCGCATCGACCGCATTGGCATCCGCCGTTCGCTCTTGGGCGCCATGCTGGTGCTGATCACGGCGCTGGTCCTGTCCGCCACCGCGCCACACTGGATCGTGCTGACCCTGGCGCAGGCCTTGGCGGGCGCCGCGGCGGGCGTCATCCTGCCCGCGGCTTACGGGTCAGCATCGTTGGTAGCCCCTGCCGGACAAGAGACGCGCACACTGGGGCGCGTGATTGCCGGATGGTCGGTGTCGCTGGTGGCGGGCGTGCCCTTGTCCGCGCTGATCTCGGACGCCATCGGCTGGCGCGCCACCTACGGCACGCTGGCCCTGTGCGCCACGATTGCGCTGCTGGGCCTGCGCAAGCTGCCCGAACGCCGCGCAACGCATCCCGCGCCGCTGCGCCTGTCCCGCTTGCTTGCGCCGCTTTCCTATCGCGACGTGCCCGTGCTGCTGCTGGCATGCCTGGCGTTCTCGGCCGCGTTCTACGGCGTCTACGCCTTCCTGGCCGACCACGTTCGCACGCTGTTGGCGCTAAGCGCCGGCAAGGTGGGCTTTATTGCCTTCGCCTATGGCGCGGGCTTCATGCTGGCGGGGTTTGCCGGCGCCCCCTTGATCGAACGCCTGGGGCCCCGCCGTGCCTTGCCACTGGCCCTGGCGACCATCGCCACGGTGTATCTGGTGTTGCTGCCCGCTGCCCACGCCTTGGCGGCGGTGCTGGCCATTGCCGTGCTGTGGGGCGCCGCGTCGCAGATCAGCCTGAACCTGCTGGTCTTGCTGTTGTCGCGCGCACGGCCCGACGAGCGTGGCGCGGTGCTGGGCTTGAACACCTGCACGACGTATCTGGGCGCCAGCGTGGGCACGGCGGTTGCCGGCACGCTCTACACGCATGCGGGTTTTGAAGCGCTGGGAGTGTGCGCGTCTGCTGTGGTGGGCCTGGCCGCGCTGGGCCTGCATTGGCGCTTGAATGGCCGCCGCGCCGAACGGCGCGAAGCGGCGGTGTAAAGCTTGCTGGCCTACCAGGGGAACGAGATCAGGTCGCCGTACAAACGCTTCAAGGTGGCTTTGACCTCGGGAGAATTCTGGTAAATGGCAATGAACTTCAGCAAGCGCGGATCTTGCGCCTTGTCGGGCGTGGTCACCCAGCGGATGGCGTAGCGGCGGATGCTGGCGGGGTCGGTATTGTCGAACGCCAGCCCGTCTTTCTCGTTCAGGCCGGCCTGCTTGGCAAACGTTGTGTACGTTACCGACGCCGTCACGTCATCAAACGTACGCGCGGACTGCGAGCCCTCGATCTGCACTAACTTCAATTGCTTGGGGTTGGCCACCACGTCTTCCAAGGTGGCCTGGTGCGCCACGCCGGGCTTGAGCTTGATCAGCCCGATTGATTCCAGCAGCAGCAAGGCGCGGCCCGTATTGACCGGGTCGTTGGGCAGGGCAATGGTGGCGCCCTCCGGCACGGTATCGCCCTTCTTCAGCTTCTTGGAAAACAACCCGATGGTGGTGGAATAGCCATAGGCGATGGGCGTCAGGTTTACGCCCCGGCGCTGGTTGAATAGCTGCAGAAACGGTTCGTGCTGGAAGAAATTGGCGTCGACCGAACCATCCGCCACGGCGATGTTGGGCAGCACCCAATCATTGAATTCCACCAACTGCACATTCAGGCCCTCTTTCTTGGCTTGGGCAATGGCTTGTTCGGTGGCTTCGTTGGCCACGCTGGCAATCACGCCAATGCGCAAGGGTTTGTCTTGCGCCGTGGCCGTGGCGCAGGCCGCCACGCTCAGGGCCAGCACGGCCGCGCCGCGCGTCAGGGTGGAAAACAACGAATGCAAGGGCATGAAAACCATCCAAAGGGAATGAAAGCCGATGCGCGCAAACGATAGGCGATCAGGGCAAACAGAGGGGCATCGGCGCGCAGCCGCTATTGTGCAGCAGCCGCGTCGTGTGTCCGGCAATAGCCATTGCCGCGCAATGGCGATGATAGACCCATCACGCAAGCGAACGGCCAGGGTACTATCCGCCCAATGACGAACCCCACCGGAGCCCGCCGCGTGCAGAACCCTGTTGCCTTGCCTACCCAAATCTCCCTGATCGGCGCGCCCACGGATATTGGCGCGGGCGCGCGCGGCGCGTCAATGGGCCCGGAAGCCTTGCGCGTGGCGGATCTGGGCCCCGTCATCGAAGCCCAAGGGTTCGACGTGGTCGACCGCGGCAACCTCTACGGCCCCGCCAACCCATGGCTGCCGCCCCACAACGGCTACCGGCATCTGGCCGAAGTGGCCGCCTGGAATCAAGCCGTGCACGACGCCGTCTACGCCGAACTGGCCCTGGGCCGTTTGCCCATTCTGCTGGGCGGCGACCACTGCCTGGGTATTGGCTCCATCAGCGCCGTGGCGCGCCATTGCCGCGAAGCCGGCAAGAAGCTGCGGGTGCTTTGGCTGGACGCGCATGCCGACTTCAACACCCATGCGCTGACCCCCACCGGCAACATCCACGGCATGCCCGTGGCCTGTCTTTGCGGCTACGGCCCTGCTGAAATCACCGGCATGTCTGGCCAGACGCCCGACATCGAGCCTGGCTGGGTGCGCCAGATTGGCATCCGTAGCGTGGATCAGGGTGAAAAGCAGTTGGTGCACCAGGCCGGCCTGGAAGTGTTCGACATGCGCTATCTGGATGAAATGGGCATGCGCGCCACGATGGACGCCGCGCTGGCGGGCCTGGACGCGAATACGCACCTGCATGTGAGCTTTGACGTCGACTTCCTGGACCCCGACATTGCGCCCGGCGTGGGCACCACCGTACCCGGTGGCCCCACCTACCGCGAAGCGCAGTTGTGCATGGAAATGATTGCCGACACCGGCTTGATGCGCTCGCTGGACGTGGTGGAACTGAACCCCGCGCTGGACGTGCGCAACAAGACGGCGGAGGTGGCCGTGGACCTGATCGAAAGCCTGTTCGGCAAATCCACACTGATGCGCCGAGGCAGTTGAGCGCAACGGCGTTTTCACCTTTGCGCGTTCGCCCCTTGAAGACTGACTACCCCTCGCGGGCGTGGCGGATGGCTTGCGCCGCGTTCCGCAGATGCGCCAGATTCTGTTCCCGTGCTTCCCACACGCGCGGCGTCGGCCCGGCCATGCATAGCGCATACCACTCCCCGCCCAAATCCAGCGCAACGGCCAGGCCCGTCAAGTCCGCCACGCTTTCGCCCACGTTCGCCGCCCACCCCTGCGCGGCCACGCGCGCCACCTCTTCCAGCAAGGCCTCACGCGTGCTCAGCGTGCGCTCGGTATAGCGCGCGTAGTCGGCGTGCGCCAGGACGCCATCCCGTTCCGCGGCCGGCAAGCGCGCCAGCACCGCCTTGGCCACCGCACTGGTGTGCAGGGGCCGCCGCTCGCCGGGTCGCGCCGCGTAGTGCACGGGTTGGGTCGACTCCACCACGTCAAGAAACACCACGGCGCCGTCCTGGATCTTGCCCAGCATGACGGTTTCATTGGCCGCGTCGCGCAAGGCCAGCAAATGCGGGCGAACCTGTTCCAGCCAGGGGTCGCCGGATTGGATCAGCGCGCTTAGCGCGTGCAGGCGCGCAGTGGGGTAATAGCCGCCGCGCCGCCGCACTTCATACAGATAGCCACGCGCGACCAACGTGCGCACCAGCGCCAGACAACTGGACATGGGAGCGCCCAAGCCCTGGGCCAGTTCGGTCAGCGGCATTGGCCGCCGGGCCTGCGCAAACAGTTCGATCAGGTCCAGCGTGCGGGCAACAAGTTTCACTTCCATGGTGGCGATCCCAGCGCGGGTTTACCTGAGCAAAAAGGACGAATCTGCTAGGTAATCCACTATGTTGACTTTCCATAGGCGGAAATCTAAATTCTTGCACAGGAATTTAATTTCACATACAAGAATTCCATTTCAGCCGGCTGGAGATCCGGCTGCCCCCTCAGCGGTGCCACGTCATCACCAAGAACTCAAACAATCGGCCCCTGACCGGGCCGGGGAGACAGACAGATGCGTATCAAACCCCTGTTGGCGGCCATGGCCGCCACGATGGCCGCCTGCGCGGCTCAAGCCCAATCTGACGTGGTGCGCCTGGGCGTATCCAATGACCGCTCGGGCATTTACTCGGACCTGGGCGGACAAGGTTCCGAGATGGCCGTACGCATGGCCGTCGAGGACTTCGGCGGCAAGGTCGCCGGCAAGACCGTGGAAGTAGTGGGCGCGGACAACCAGAACAAGGCGGACGTGGCCTCGGCGCTGGTGCGCCGCTGGTTCGACACCCAGGGCCTGGTTGCCGTGGTGGACGGCGGCGCCAGTTCGGCCGGGCTGGCCGCGCAGGGCGTGGCGCGTGAAAAAGGCGGCACCGCCTTGATCAGCGGCGGCTTTGCCGGCGACTTCAGCGGCAAGCAATGCAGCACGCTCAGCACGCAATGGGCGCCCGACACCTACGCCCTGTCGAACGCGGTCGTGAAAAGCGTGGTGGAAGCCGGCGGCAAGTCCTGGTACTTCATCACCACCGATTACGTGTTTGGAAAATCGCTGGAAAGCAATGCCACCCGTTTCGTGCAGGAAGCCGGCGGCAAGGTGCTGGGCAGCACGCGCCATCCGCTGGGCGCGCTGGACTTCGCCTCGTTCCTGCTGCAGGCGCAGGCCTCAAAGGCCAATGTGGTGGGCTTGGCGAGCGCGGGTGGCGACCTCGTCAACCTGATCAAGCAAGCGCAGGAATTCGGGCTGACCGGTGGCAACCAGCGCTTGCTGACCTTCCTGACCTTCATTAACGACGTGCAAGCCATGGGCCTGCCCGTGGCGCAGGGCCTGACCTTTCCCACCGGGTTCTACTGGGACGCCGACGAAGACACCCGCGCCTGGACCAAACGCTGGCAAGAGAAAATGGGCGTGACGCGCCCGCCATCCATCGTGCAGGCGCTGAGCTACGTGGCCACCACGCACTACCTGCAAGCGGCGCAGGCGGCCGGCACCTTCGAGGGCGAAGCGGTCAATAAGAAGATGCGTGAATTGCCCATCACCACCAAGCTCATCAAGAATGCCCGCATTCGCCCCGAAGACGGCCGCGTCATCATGGACCTGTATCTGGTTGAAGTGAAAAAGCCCGCTGAATCCAAGTACCCGGGCGACTTCTACCGCATCTTGTCCACGGTACCGGGCGACAAGGTATTCGTGTCCTTGGCCGACAGCGAATGCCCCTTGGTCAAAAAGTGAATATCTTCACGCCGCGCCCGGGTGTAGGCTGCTGGCTATAAAACCCCAAACGGAGACATCCCCATGAAGTGCTATTGCGTCGTCAACTTCCGCGAGCCCTTGCAGGAAATGGAGCAGCCCACGCCTACCCCCCAAGGGACGCAAGTGCTGTTGAAAGTGCGCGCGGCGGGCGTCTGCCACAGCGATATCCACTTGTGGGAAGGCGGCTACGACCTGGGCCAGGGCCGCACCCTGGCGCTGAAAGACCGCGGCGTGTCGCTGCCGCTGACGATGGGCCACGAAACGGTAGGCAGCGTGGCGTCGGCCGGGCCGGACGCGCAAGACTTGTCCAGCGACAAGAACTACCTGGTGTATCCGTGGATCGGCTGCGGCAAATGCCCGCCCTGCCTGGCCGGCATGGAAAACCATTGCAGCGCGCCGGCCTGCCTGGGCGTGCATCGCGCGGGCGGCTACGCCGACCACATCCTGGTGCCGCATCCCAAATACCTGATCGACATCGGCGACCTGGACCCCGCTCAGATCGCGCCTTACGCCTGCTCGGGTCTGACCACGTATTCCGCGTTGAAGAAGATTGGCGCGGACATCTACCGCGAACATCCCGTGGTGATCTTTGGCGCGGGCGGCCTGGGGTTGATGAGCCTGACGCTGATCAAGGCGTTGGGTGGCGCGGGCGCCATCGTGGTCGACATCGATCCCGCCAAGCGCGCAGCCGCATTGGAAGCCGGCGCGCTGGCCGCCATCGACGGCGCCGCGCCGGACGCCGCGCAACAGATCATCAAGGCGGCGGGCGGCAAGCCGGTTCAGGCCGCTATCGACCTGGTCGGCGCGCCCGCCACCACCTCGCTGGCGTTCGACTTCCTGACCAAGGGCGGCAAGCTCATCATCGTGGGCCTGTTCGGCGGGGCCTCATCGTGGCCGATCGCGTTGATCCCCATGAAGGCCATGTCCATCATTGGCAGCTACGTCGGCAACCTGGCGGAATTGCAGGAATTGATGGAACTGGTGCGCGCGGGCAAGGTGCCGCCCATGCCGGTGCACCGCCACGCGCTGGCCGAAGCCGACAGCGTATTGGCGGCGCTGCGGGCGGGCAAGGTGGTGGGACGCGCGGTACTAACTGCTGCTTGACGCCTAGGCAGGCTGCGAAAAGGGGAGCCTTGTCGGGCCCCCCTTTTTTGTTCATGCGGCTTTCAAACGCGGGTCATACACAAACCGTTCGCGTCGTACCACCACGATATGTTCTGCATCCGGATGCGCCGGATTGATCAGCAGATTGCAGTCGGGCACGCCGCGATAAGGCACGATGGCGCTGGGCAGTTCAAGCAACGCCGACACGCCGGATTCCACCCAGTTGTCGCCCACGGCCTGCGAGGCTTCGGCAAACGGCACCGCCTCC
The DNA here is from genome assembly GCF_003994415.1 of Achromobacter spanius. Taxonomy (NCBI): domain Bacteria; kingdom Pseudomonadati; phylum Pseudomonadota; class Betaproteobacteria; order Burkholderiales; family Alcaligenaceae; genus Achromobacter; species Achromobacter spanius. The sequence goes on from NZ_CP034689.1 coordinate 3,431,411, forward strand.
CAAAATGGGAAATCCCGCTGCAACTGGTTCACCGTCAGCACCTGGCGGGCATCATGGATGGCGCGCGGCACGGCCACCTCGATCAGATAGCGATTGGCCTGTTCCGAGGCCCGCACGGCAAAGTGCACCACGGTTTCCAGCACCGCCAGCGCCACGCTGGACGAGGTATACACCACCGCCGTGCCCGGGCTGTTGTAGCGCCCGCCCACCGCCGCCGCCCCCGCCCCGCTCAAGTCGTCCGCGCGGTACGTGCCGGCCGTGGTGCCGATGCGCCACAGGGAAATGAAATCGCTCATGCGTACACGCCGGCCGCCGCCCGGGCCAGGGTGTCTTCCACGATGCGGCTGCTGGCGTCCGACGTCAGCAAAGACAAGGGCTTGACGTTGCCCAGCGCGGGCACGGGCGTGTTCAACCACAGCACGGCCTCGTCATCGCTGCCCAGCACCTGACGCGCCACGCGGGCAACCCTGGCCACGCGCGCCAGCCGGTCGGATTCGCCCAACGGCAGCATCTGCCCTTCCCGAGTCCAGCGCGACAAGGACGCGGCCTTGACCTCGGTGATGGCCATGATTTCAGACTTGGGCACCTGCAGGAAATCGGCCGCGTCGTCCACCATCTGCGCGGGCAGGCCCCGGCGCACGTCGCGCGCCATGTCGCTCAGCGGGCTGTCCACCAGCTCCTGGAACAACTGCTTGGCGCGCGTCGCCGCGCGGCGTGGCGGACGGGTAGCGGCAGCGCCGCGCTTGTCTGCCGACTTTCCGGGTATGGCGATGGTCATCATGCGCTCCTGAGATTTTGTTCCAAACAGAATTTATAATATGCCATTTGGAAATTTCTCTGCAAGCCGCAACGCCAGGACTGTTCGCTCCGGCGTGCACCGAAATTGGGCATATCATAGGCGGCGTTACACACGATCACTTTCAAGGACTGGCAATGACGGACCGGCAGCTGACGATACTTGCAGCGTTGAATCTCATGGTGGCGGTGGGCGCGGGCGCTTTCGGCGCGCATGGGCTCAAGCGCATGCTGACGCCGGAACTGCTGTCCGTCTGGCAGACGGGCGTGCTGTATCACCTGATCCACGCGCTGGGCCTGTTCGTGATTGCGCTATTGGGCGCGCGCTTCGGTTCGCCCTTGCTGTCGGCCGCCGGCGTGGTGATGTTCGTCGGCATCGTGCTGTTTTCGGGCAGCTTGTACACGCTGTCGCTGACGGGCGTGCATTGGCTGGGCGCCGTCACTCCCTTGGGCGGAACCGCCTTCCTGGCCGCCTGGGCCATGGTTGCGCTGGCGGCCTACCGCGCCCAAGGCTGAGCTTCCCCTCATTCGCACGCCCCTTTCCCCACGGCGGCAGGAACCGCCGCCCTTGCAGGTTTCCGATGTCTTCCTCCACTGTATTACCCGCCGCCCGCGACCCCTCCGCCTTCGCAGGTATCGCCTGTGTGGTGGGCGGCATCTTTTTCCTGACGCTTAGCGACGCCAACGCCAAATGGTTGGGCGCACACTACAACCCGCTTCAAATCCTGTTCCTGCGCGCACTGATCGCGCTGCCTTTCGTGACGGCCCTGGCCTTGTGGCTGGGCGGGCGGCGCGTGATGCGCACCACGCATCCCGGTCTGCATCTGGTGCGTGGCGCCATCAACGTGGTGTCGGCCTGTTGCTTTTATCTGGGCCTGCGCGCGCTGCCCTTGGCCGAAGCCACGGCCATCGCCTTCGCGGCGCCGCTGTTCGTGACGGCGCTGTCGGTGCTGATCCTGAAAGAGCGCGTGGACGGCAAGCGCTGGATCGCGGTGCTGGCGGGCTTTGCCGGCGTGCTGATCGTGGTGCGCCCGGGCTCGGCGGCATTTCAGGCGGCCACGCTGTATCCGCTGACCACCGCCCTGCTCTACGCGGTCATGATGATCACCGCGCGCGGCATCAGCCGGGGCGAAGGCATGTTGACGACCACGTTCTACATCGTGCTGGGCCAATTGCTGTGCAGCGCAGTGGGCTTGCCCTGGGTGTGGCAAACGCCCACCGTCGAGCATCTGCCCTACTTCGGCGGCATCGCGCTTTTCAGCACGCTGGGGTTGGCCTTGATCACACAGGGTTTTCGGATCGGCCCCGCGTCGGTCGTGGCGCCGTTCGACTACACCGGCCTGATCTGGGCCACGATACTGGGCTGGATTTTCTGGCGCGAAGCGCCGGACGCCTACGCCTATCTGGGTGCGCTGTTTATCGCGGGCAGCGGCGTGTACATCGCGGTGCGCGAGGCCCGCGCGAAGAGCAAGCGCCGCGGCAAGGCCTAAGGCCACGCGGCCCGGGCTTTGCGCGCATCCGAAAACGTTATTCGGTCGGCGCGGGAAAATTGCGGGCCAAGACCCGCGCCACATTAGGTTCCTGCGCCGCCTGGCTGGCCACCGCCGCCAAGGCCGGGCATTCCGCCTGGAACCACGCCTGCCCCGGACGCCAATGCGTCATGACCGTCACATACAGGTCCAGCGCGGAAAATCGCCGGCCCAGCATATGGGGCGACCCGGCCTGCTGCTCGAGTTCCTTCCACAGTTCGGCGCGCCGGGTATGCACGCGCTCGCGCAGCAAGTCCGCCGCCGGCCCCTCGCCCGCCCATTGCGACGGAATATCCCCGTACGTGAACGTCGGGTACACCGCCCCGACCAGGCGCATCAGCACGTTCAGAAAGTACGCCCGTTCAGGCTTGTCGGCTGATGGCGCCAGGCCAGCTTGGGGCGCCACGTCGTGCAGGTGCAGGATCATCGCTGCGCTTTCCGTCATCACCTCGCCTTCCGGGGTGATCAGCGTCGGCACCTGCCCCAAGGGGTTCAGTTGCAGCAGGCGGTCGCGCTCGGGGCCGGGTTTCAGATAGGGCACGTCCGTCAGCGTGTGCGGCACGTTGGCCAGCACCAGCGCCATCTCGACAATGGCCGACCCGCACCCGGGCGATCCGATCAACTCGTAGCTCTTCATCGCTTACCCTCCAGAATCGGCCGGCGCCAGCCGCAGCAATTGGCCGGGTGAGGCATCGGTCAGCACATACACATAGCCGTCCGGCCCTTGCCGCACGTCGCGTATCCGGCTCTTGCGGTCCACCAGCAGCCATTCCTGGCCCACGACGCGGTTGCCGTCCAGCGTCAGGCGGATCAGGTTCTGATTACCCAAGGCGCCGATGAACACCGAGTTCTTCCAAGCTGGAAAGCGGTCGGCATCGTAGAACGCCATGCCGCTGATGGCGGGCGACTTGGCCCACCAGAACAGCGGCGGTTCCGTGCCCGGCGCGGTGTCGCCCTTGGCCTCGGGGATGCGCAGGCCCGAATAGTTGATGCCATGCGTAGCCAACGGCCAGCCATAGTTCTTGCCCGGCTGAACCAGGTTGATTTCGTCGCCGCCACGGGGGCCGTGTTCGTTTTCCCAAAGATCGCCGGACCACGGGTTGATCGCCATGCCCTGCGGGTTGCGATGACCATAGGACCAGATCTCGGGCCGCGCGCCGGCCTTGCCCACGAAGGGGTTGTCTTCAGGCACCGAGCCATCCAGCTTCAGGCGCACGACCTTGCCTTGCAGCTTGTCCAGATCCTGCGCGGTGGGGCGCTGGTTGTTCTCACCCAGCGCAATGAAAAGATGGCCTTTGCCATCGAACACCAGGCGCGAACCGAAATGCAGGCCGGATGACAGCTTCGGCATCTGCCGGAAAAGCACCTTGAAATCTTCCAGGCCACTGGCATCGTCGGACAGCCGGCCCCGGCCAACCGCCGTGCCGCTTTTGTCGCCATCGGATTCGGCATAAGACAGATACACGTACCGGTCTTTCGCAAAGTCGGGCGACAGCGCCACATCCAGCAAGCCGCCCTGCCCGCGCGCCGCCACCTTCGGCACCCCGGACAGCGGCTTGGACAAGCCGCCCGGCGTGCGCAACAGGCGTAGCGTGCCGGGCCGTTCCGTGATCAGCACCCCGCCGTCAGGCAAGAATGCCATGGCCCAGGGATGATCCAGCCCGCTCACCACTGGCGTCACGCGTGCCGCAACGGAAGGCGGCTCCTGGCTTGCATGTGCAGGTTTGGCGAACGCCATGACGCCCGCCATGAGTAACGTTGAGACCGAAAAAAGTGAGAGCGCGCGCGTGCTGGCGGCGGTGCGTGACTGCATGGACATCTCCGGCGGCAAAGGGCTGAATGCGAGTGCGGGGGGCGATGACAGGCTGGCGCGTGGCGCCCAGCGGGTGGCGTACCATAGCGCCCAGGGACGGGAACCTTCCGTTCTTCCTTTCCGGAGACCCCATCGCATGAAACTGTACTACATGCCCGGCGCGTGCTCGCTCGCTTCCCACATTGTTCTTGAGTGGGTCGGCCAGCCCTACGAAACGCACCAGCTCAGCCGCGAAGCGCTCAAGGCCCCAGAATTTCTGAAGGTGAATCCGCTAGGCGCCGTGCCCGCCCTGACCGATGGCGACTGGACCCTGACGCAGAACGTCGCCATCCTGGAATACATTGCCGAACAGTCGCCGCAAAGCAAGCTGCTGGGCGACGGCAGCGCGCGTTCGCGGGCGGACGTGCGCCGCTGGTTGGGCTTCATCAACTCCGACATCCACAAGACCTTCTCGATGATCTTCGGCGCGTCCCGCTTCCTGGGCGATGAAGGCGCGCAGAAGGAACTGGCCGGCTCGGCCTCCAAGCTGCTGACCAAGTTGTTCTCGCAACTGGATGCGCAACTGGCGGGCAAACCGTACCTGGCGGGCGACGCGCCCTCCATCGCCGATGCGTATCTGTACGTGGTGCTGCGCTGGGCACGCGCCAAGGAAGTGGACCTGGCTGGCCAGGACAATCTGGCGGCGTTCGAAAAGCGCATGGAAGCCGACAAGGGCGTCCAGGCCGCGCTGAAGGCCGAAGGGCTGTAAAGCAGGAAAAACCAAGCGGGGGGAAGCCCGCTGGCGGACCAGCCCAGGCTCAGCCCGCCTCTGCTTCCCCTTCCAAGATTTTTTTCACCGCCGCCAGAAACCTGCGCGCCAACAACGGCGGCGCGCTCAGGTTCGAATACGTGGCCCACACCTCGACACTGGCTTCGGGCTCGATGGGCCGCAACACCATATGCGCCGACTGCTCGGTCGATACACACCACGCGTCCACCAAGGCCGGACCCAAGCCCTGCTGCACAAACGAGCACGCCGTCACCGGTGAATGCACTTCGATCGCCGCCGCGCACAGCGGGCCGCCGCCAAAGAACGTGGTCAGCGACCGGCCCAGTGGAGTGTCGCGCGGATAGCCAATCCACGCGGCAGACGAGAAATCCTCGGGATGCACCACGTCGTGGCTGGCGAGCGGATGGCTTACTGGCAGCACACAGACCACCGGCACCCGCGCCAGCCGGATTGATGTCAGGTTGGGATGGTCGGGCGGCTGCATCGAGATGCCGATATCTGCCTGGCCCGACAAAAAGTACGCCGCCAACTCGTCGAACGTGACGCTGCGATAGTCCACCCGCGCCCCTGCGTTGCGGCCCCGAAACCGCTCAAGCGCCATGGGAATCAGCCGCTGCCCATAACTGGCGCTGGCCACGATCTTCAACATGCCCGCGCCCGATTGCCCCAGGCTGGCCGCCAGATCGTTCACCCGCTGGATGCCGCCATACACCTGCTCCACTTCCGCATACAGCCGGCGCGCTTCGGCCGTGGGCGACAAGCGGCTCTTGACCCGCTCAAACAAGCGGTAGCCCAGGCGGCTTTCCGTCAACGCCAGCACCCGGCTGACGGCCGGCTGCGACACATGCAGCATGCGCCCCGCGCTGCTGATGGACCCCGACATCATGATGGCCCGAAAGACCTCGATCTGACGCAGGTTCAACGGCCGCCCGGCGCTGGGGCCGACCTCGTCGGCGTAGCCTTCCACATCCATTTTTCTTCCCCTTGATCGATAACGGCGGATTATAGGATTGCCACATTTTTCGATGATGCAGTGCCGCAATGCGGGTGTAATCTGCGCTCCTCAAGACCACAAAACAAGGGGAATACCACCATGCATCGCACCTTTTTCCGCAGCCTGTCCGCGCTGGCCATCAGCGCCGCCCTGATCGGCACGGCCTCGGCCGCCGGCGCCTATCCCGACAAGCCCATCACCTTCGTGGTGCCGTCTGCCGCGGGCGGTTCGCCCGACGTGCTGTCGCGCCTGATCACCACGCAAATCGCCAAGGACACCGGCGCCACGATGGTGATTGAAAACCGTCCCGGCGCAGCGGGCAACATCGGCATCTCGCTGATCAAGCGCGCCGCCGCCGATGGCTACACCGTGGGCTACGGCAACATCAACACGCTGGCCGTGAACCGCTCGCTGTTCAAGCGCCTGCCTTACGACGTGGACCAGGACCTGACCCCGGTCGCGCACATGTTCGACCTGTACAACGCGCTGATCGTGCCGGCAGGATCGCCCGTGAAAAGCGTGCAGGACCTGATCGACCGCGCCAAGAAGGAACCCGGCCGCCTGTCCTACGGCGCCTCGGGCGTGGGCACCACCGGCCACATGGGCGGTGAACTTTTCAAGAGCATGGCCAAGGTGGACGTCATGTTCATCCCGTACAACGGCGGCCCCGCCGCCATCCAGGACCTGCTGGGCGGCCGCCTGGACTACCTGTTCGTCAACACCTCGGAAGCCGCGCCGCTGGTCGCCAGCGGCAAGGTGCGCGCCATTGGCGTCAGCAGCCTGAAGCGCCTGGCGCTGATGCCCGACGTGCCCACGCTGGATGAATCCGGCCTGAAGGGTTATCAAACCGTGGCCTGGGGCGGCGTCGTCGCCCCCAAGGGCACGCCGCCGGAAGTGGTGATGACGCTGAACGCCGCCATCCAGAAAGCGCTGCAAGCGCCTGAAGTGCGTACCGGCCTGGCCACGCTGGGCGCCGAACCCGCCACCGGCTCGCCGGAGGAATTCAAGCAATTGATTGATCGCGAAACCGCCAAGTGGAAGCAGATCATCGACACCGCTGGCATCGAAAAGCTGGACTAAGCACCCATGACCTTGCCCACCTTGCAGGCGGACTTCATCGTGGCGGGCGCCACGCTTATCGACGGCTCGGGCGGCCCCGCCCAAGTGGGCGACCTGGCCGTGCTGGGCGAGCGCATCGTGGCGGTGGGCAGCTTTGCCCACCCCGCGGGCGTGCCGGTGATCGACGGGCGTGGCCAGGTGCTGGCGCCCGGCTTCATTGATTCCCACACTCACGATGACGGCTACCTGCTGGCGCATCCCGACATGCTGCCCAAGGTGTCGCAGGGCATCACCACTGTCGTCACCGGCAACTGCGGCATCAGCCTCGCGCCACTTCAGCGCGACAACATTCCGCAGCCGCTGGACCTGCTCGGCCCCGCCGAGCTGTTCCGCTTCGACACATTCCAAGCGTGGATGGACGCGCTGCGCAACACGCCCGCCGCGGTCAACGTGATTCCGCTGGTGGGCCACACCACCTTGCGAGTGGCCGTGATGGACGACACCTCGCGCGCCGCTAACGACACCGAACGCGCCGCCATGCGTGGCCTGCTGCAAGAAGCGCTGGACGCGGGCGCCTTCGGCGTATCCACCGGCACCTTCTATCCGCCGGCCAGCGCCGCGCCCACCGATGAAATCATCGACGTTTGCCTGCCCTTGAAGGCAGCCAAGCAAGCGGGCCGCCCCGGCCTGTACGCCACCCACCTGCGCGACGAGGCCGACCACATCGTGCCCGCCATGGAAGAGGCGCTGCTGATCGGCCGCGAACTTGATTGCCGCGTGGTGTTCTCGCACCACAAGCTGGCCGGTGAACGCAATCACGGCCGCACGCGCGAAACGCTGGACCTGATCAACCGCGCCGCCGCCAGCCAGCCCGTCTGCCTGGACTGCCACCCGTATCCCGCCACGTCCACCATGCTGCGGCTGGACCGCGCGCGCCTGGCCAGCCGCACGATGATTACGTGGTCCAAGGGCTACCCCGAGGCCACCGGCCGCGATTTCGCCGAGGTCATGCAGGAACTGGGCCTGGACGACGAAGCCGCCGTGGCCCGTCTGGCGCCTGCCGGCGCCATCTACTTCCTGATGGACCCCGCCGACGTCCAGCGCATCTTCGCGCATCCGCTGACGATGGTCGGTTCCGACGGCCTGCCCTTCGACCCGCATCCGCACCCCCGCCAATGGGGCACCTTCACCAACGTGCTGCGCACGATGGTGCGCGAACAGCAACTGATGTCCCTGGAAGCCGCCATCCACAAAATGACCGGGCTGGCGGCTGACCAATATGGCATCGCCGGGCGCGGTCTGCTGCGCCAGGGTTATCATGCTGACCTGGTGCTGTTCGACCCCGCCACCGTGACGGATATGGCGACGTTTTCAGCTCCCATTCAGGCAAGCCAGGGCATCCATGCCGTGTGGGTCAATGGCAAGCAGGTCTGGGACGGAGAACAAACCAGCACGCAACGCCCGGGCCACGTATTGACGCCCGGTGAAGCATTAGTTCGGAGTGAGTAAAGTGAAGACGATTTCCCAGGGCTGCTACCTGGGTGTATTGGGCGGAATGGGGCCCATGGCCGGCGCGGCCTTTGCCCTACGCCTGGCGGCGCTGACGCCCGCCGCGATTGACCAGCAACACATCCCCACCTTGCTGCGCAACGACCCCCGCATTCCCGACCGCTCCAGCGCCTATATGGCCGGCGGTGAAAGTCCCCTGCCCCATATGATTCAAGGCGTGCGCTTTCTGGAGGAAGCCGGCGCGCAACTGATCGCCATCCCGTGCAACACCGCGCACCTTTGGTACGCCGACATCGCCGCCAGCACAGGCGTGCCGGTGCTGCACATCATCGAAGCGGTCATTGACGACCTGCGCCGCCTGGGCTTGCCGCGTGGCCGCATCGGCCTGATGGGCACGGCCGCCACGCTGAAACTGGGCTTGTACCAGCAGCACCTTCAGGCGCAAGGCTACGACTGCATCGTTCCCGACGACGACGAAGTCGAACGCTATTGCATGGGGTCCATACGCGCCGTCAAGGGCAACCGCCTGGAAGAGGCCTTCGCCCCCGCCGCCGAGTGCATCGCCCGCCTGAAAGCACGCGGCGCCGACGCCGTGGTGCTGGGCTGCACCGAACTGCCGCTGGCCGTGCCGCACGCGCTGCGCCCCAGCCTGGGCGTAACGCTCACGGACTCGATCGATGCGCTTGCCCGCGCAGCCATCGCGCATTACGAAGCGGACCTGGCCAGGCAGCGCATCGCCGCCTGAACGGCGACGCCACACACTCGCGCGAAGGCGAAAAAAAAGCGCATCTTTCGATGCGCCCGAATTTCCCTTCGCGGGGAAGCCGTCAACGTGATGCTTATCCGCCCAGGTAGGCCTTGCGGACTTGATCGTTGACCAGCAAATTGGCGCCCGTGTCTTGCAGCACGACGCGGCCGTTTTCCAGCACATAACCGCGATCAGCCACGCCCAGCGCCTTGTTCGCGTTCTGTTCCACCAGGAACACCGTCACGCCCTGCTCGCGGATCTCGCGGATGATGTCGAAAATCTGCGCGATCACCAGCGGCGCCAAGCCCAAGGTGGGTTCGTCCAGCAACAACAAACGCGGCCGCGTCATCAGCGCGCGGCCGATGGCCAGCATCTGCTGTTCACCACCCGACATCAGCCCCGCGCGTTGCCCCGCGCGCTCTTTCAAGCGCGGGAACAAGCCATAGACGTGGTCCATGCCCGCCTCGATTTCCGAGCGCTTCGAAAAGAACCCGCCCATCATCAGGTTTTCAGCCACCGTCAGGTCTTTGAATACCCGTCGGCCTTCAGGCGAAATGGCGATGCCACTGCGCATGATGTGGTGCGTGTCCTTCTGCGTGATGTCTTCGCCATCGAACGTGATCTTGCCTTCACGCGCGCGGGGGTTGCCGCACACCGTCATCAACAAGGTGGTCTTGCCGGCGCCGTTGGCCCCGATCAGCGTCACGATTTCGCCCTGGTTCACGTCCACCGACACGCCGTTCAAGGCCTGGATGGCGCCGTAGTAGGTGTGTATGTTTTCCAGCTTAAGCATCATTCCTCCCCCAGGTACGCTTTGATCACGCGCTCATCGTTGCGCACCTCATCGGGGGTGCCCGTCGTGATGGGCTTGCCGTGTTCCATGACGAGGATCCGGTCGGAAATGCCCATGATCAGGCTCATGTCGTGCTCGATCAGCAGCACGGCCACGCCGAATTCGCGCCGAAGCTGGTCGATAAGCGCTTGCAGATCGCGCTTTTCCTGCGGGTTCAGGCCGGCCGCCGGCTCGTCCAGCATCAACAGGCGCGGCTTGGTGATCATGCAGCGCGCGATTTCCAGGCGGCGCTGGTGCCCGTAGGCCAGGTTGCCCGCCTCGCGGTTGGCAAATTCACGCAGCCCCATGAAATCGAGCCATTGCGCCGCGCGCGCCAGCGCATCGGTCTCCGACTGCTGATAGCCCTTGAGCTTCAACAGGCCCGGCAACAGCCGCGATTCCACCTGAGTGTGCTGCGCCACCAGCAGGTTTTCCAGCACGGTCAACTGCTTGAACAGCCGCACGTTCTGGAACGTGCGGACCAGCCCGTGGCGCGCCACCTTGTGGCTGGGCAAACCGTTGATGGGCTTGCCGTCCATGATGATGTCGCCCGCGGTGGGCGCATAGAAGCCGCCCACGCAGTTGAACACGGTGGTCTTGCCGGCCCCGTTGGGGCCGATGATGGCGAACACCTCGTCGGATTTGACTTCGAACCCCACGCTGTCCACGGCCAAGAGGCCGCCGAACCGCATCGTGAGCCCGGATACTTTCAGCAATGCCTCGCTCATTTAGACAGCTCCACGTGGGGACGCTTCATGGGCAACAACCCCTGCGGACGCCACATCATCATCAACACCATCACCAAACCGAACATCAGCATTCGGTATTCGGCGAACTCGCGCGCCAACTCGGGCAAGACGGTCAGCAAAATGGCCGCCAGAATCACGCCCACCTGCGACCCCATGCCGCCCAGCACCACAATGGCCAGGATCAGCGCCGATTCAATGAAGGTGAACGACTCCGGGTTCACCATGCCTTGGCGCGCCGCGAAGAACGCGCCGCCGAAACCGGCGAAGGTGGCGCCCAGCGTGAACGCCGAGAGCTTGATGCGCGTGGGGTTCAGCCCCAGCGAACGGCAGGCGATTTCATCTTCGCGCAAGGCTTCCCAGGCGCGGCCAACCGGCATGCGGATCAGGCGCGTGGACACGGCAAGCGTGATCAGCGCCAGCAGCAAGGCCATCAGGTACAGATAGATCACCATATGCTGGTTTTCAAACGTCAGCCCGAAGAAGTCATGGAACGTCGTGCCGCCTTCCGTGCTGGCGCGGCGCGTCATTTCCAGGCCGAACACCGTCGGCTTCGGAATACCGGAAATGCCGTCCGGGCCACCCGTCAGCGTGTTCAGGTTGATGAGCAGCAGGCGGATCATTTCGCCAAAGCCCAGGGTCACGATCGCCAGGTAGTCGCCGCGCAAGCGCAGCACCGGAAAGCCCAGCACGAACCCAAACAAGGCCGCCATTGCCCCCGAAAACGGCAACGCTTCCCAGAAGCTCCAGCCACCCCAGTGGTACAGCAAGGCGTAGGTGTACGCGCCCACCGCGTAGAAGCCGACAAAGCCCAGGTCCAGCAGGCCGGCGAAACCCACCACGATGTTCAGGCCCAGGCCCAGCATCACGTAGATCAACACCAGCGTGGCGATGTCAACCGAGCTGCGTCCCGCGAAGAACGGCCACACCACCGCTATCGCCAGCAGCAACAGCATCAGCCCTTTGTGGGTCTTGGCGGGCGCCGCCGGCAAGGTCGGCAGCGACGTCTTCAGCTTGCGGAACGGCGCGGCGATCCAGGGCCGCAGCATCTGGAAGGCGAACACCACGGCCGCGGCAAGCGCCACCAGCCCCCAGTTCGATTCCATCGACGTGCGCGCGCCCTGACGAATCAGTTGCAGGCCAAACACCGGCGTAACGATCACCGCCGTCAGCACGGCGGCCATCGTGGCGTTTTTAAGATTGTTTTTCGACATCAGACTTTTTCCACCTCAGGTTTGCCCAGCAGCCCGGTGGGACGGAACAGCAGAATCAGGACCAGCAGCGAGAACGCCACGATGTCCTTGTACTGTGACGAGATATACGCGGCCGCGAAGGTTTCGGCCAGGCCCAGCAGCACGCCGCCCAGCATGGCGCCGGGGATGCTGCCGATGCCGCCCAGCACCGCCGCCGTAAAGGCCTTGATGCCGGCCAGGAAGCCGATGAACGGATTCAGCTTGCCGATGGTGATGGCGATCAGCACGCCGCCCACCGCCGCCAGGATCGCGCCCATCACGAACGTGAACGAGATCACGCGGTTGGTGTCAATGCCCAGCAGATTGGCCATGTGCATGTCTTGCGAGCAGGCGCGCGAGGCGCGGCCCATGCGGGAATACTTGATGAACAGCGTCAGGGCGATCATCAGCACCACCGTCACCACGATGATCATGATGCGCGAATACGGCACCGTCACGTCGAAGTCGGTTCCCATGTGGAACTGCACGGCGCCGGATATCAGCGATGGCACGGCCATGTCGCGCGCGCCCTGGCCCAGGGCCACCCAGTTCTGCAGGAAGATCGACATGCCGATCGCCGAGATCAGCGCCACCAGGCGGGGGCTGCCTCGTACCGGCCGATACGCAACGCGCTCGACCGAAAAGCCATATACGCCGGTCACGGCAATGGCCACGAGCAACATGGACGCAATGATGAATGGCATCGGCAAACCGCTGTTGGTGCCGATGGCCGTCAAGGTGACCAGGCCGACATAGGCGCCGATCATATAGATTTCGCCGTGGGCGAAGTTGATCATCCCGATGATGCCGTAGACCATTGTGTAGCCGATGGCGATCAACGCGTAGATCGCGCCCAGGGACAATCCGTTGAAGAATTGCTGGGTAAGTTGGGGTATGAGGTCTGACATTATCTAATGCTCCAAATGGTTCCGGCCCCGGTGGAGAGACCCGGAGCCGGAAACCTGGGCGTATTTTCTAAGGGCCTGTGATCACCGCCTGCCGGCCGCACAGCGCTTTTGGCGCTTCGCTACGCGGATTACGGCACAACGAAGACAACAGGCCCTACACGCCGGCACCGCGCCGGCGAGATCGCGAGTTTACAGCTGGGTCTTCTTACCAGACTTGTCCCACTTGTAGACGGCGAATTCGAAGTTCTTCAAATCGCCCTTGGCGTCGTATTCAACCTTGCCGATGCCGGTGTTGAACGCGGTCTTGTGCATGTAGTCCGCAACCTTGGCGGGGTCTTCACCCACGGCATTGATGCTGTCGGCCAGGATCTGCACGGCGGCATAAGCAGGCATCTGGAAGGCGCCGTCCGGATCGCGCTTGGCGTCCTTGAAGGCCTTCACGATGCCTTCGTTGCCAGGCAGCTTGGTGAAGTCAGCCGGCAGCGTCACCAGCAGGCCTTCGATGGCCGGGCCGGCGATGGCCACCAGGTCCTGGTTGGCGGTGCCTTCCGGACCCATGAACTGAACGTTCAGGCCCTGTTCGCGCGATTGGCGCAGCAGCAGGCCGAGTTCGGGGTGGTAGCCGCCGAAGTAGACCAGGTCCACGCCTTCGGACTTCAGCTTGGTGATGATGGCCGAGTAATCGCTATCGCCGACGTTGATGCCTTCAAACATCGACACATTGACGTTCTGCTTGGCCAGCGCGTCCTTGACCTGGGTGGCCACACCCGAGCCGTAGGTCTGCTTGTCGTGCAGGATGGCGACCTTCTTGGGCTTGAGCGTCTTGGCGATGTAGTTGGCGGCGTACGGGCCTTGCTGGTCGTCGCGGCCAATCGTGCGGAAGAAGAAATGCGGCTTGATGGTGTCGGTGACCAGCGGCGACGTGGCGCCCGGGGTGATGCCGACAATGCCCTCTTCTTCGTACACCTTCACGGCGGCCACGGTAACGCCCGAGCAAGCATGGGCCACGGCGAACTTGGCGCCGGAGTTGACCACGCGGTTGGCGGCCGGCACGGCCTGCTTGGGTTCGCAGCCGTCGTCGATCAGGATCGGCTCAAGCTTCTTGCCCTTCACGCCACCCTTGGCGTTGATGGTTTCGATAGCGGTCAAGGCGCCGGCCTGGATCTGGTCGCCATATTGGGTGTTGGGGCCGGTCATGGGCTGGGGAATGCCAATCTTGATGGTGTCGGCGGCGTGTGCGGCGCCCGCCAAGGCAAGTGCCCCAAGCGCCATGGCTACCGGGGTAAGGCGATTCAGAAACTTCATGCGGAGTTCTCCAGCGAGGTTTTGAGCGGCTCTGATTGAAACGGCTTGTCGGGTGGATACCCCGCCATCCGTATCTCGCGTCGCCGGCTTCTTGGGCAAAAACACGGTGTGGGCGGTATTCTGGGAGTTAGCCGACATACTGTCACTGCGTGTAATCCCCAATATTTCCCGGCAAACCTTTAATCGTGACGCATCAGCTTTGCAAGCCCATGAAAATACGGGAAATTTGCTGAATTTGCCTTCGGTTTCAACTGGCACGTTGGATGATTTTGTGCAATGGCCGATATATGAATAATCATTAATACGGCGTTCGAATATGCATTTAAATACAGTGCTTACGCCGGACTTACGATTATTGATTATTGCGTTAATGAATTCCGCATAACCCGCCGCCCAAGAAAAACGCGCATCGGGCGTTTGCTTCGCCGCGATGCGCGTGTTTTTTTGATGCCCGGCGTCAGGCGTTGACCGGCTTGGCCAGGTTCCACATCAGCGCCCGGAACGGCGCCAGCATGCTGATGTTGACCACCAGCTTGACGGCCAGATCGCCCAGCATCCACGTCGTCCATGGCAAGCCGGTCGCCGCGAAGGCCACGCTGAAGAACACCGCGGTGTCCAGCACGGCGCCCACCACGCCCGATACCAGCGGCGCGCGCCACCAACGCTGGTCGCGCAAACGGTCAAAGACCTGAATGTCCACCAGTTGCGCGCAGATATAGGCCAGGCCCGAGGCCAGCGCAATACGCGGCGACGCCACCCAGAGCGACACCACCAACGCCGCCGCAAAGCCGAACCAGACCACCCGGCGCGCGGCCGACGGGCCAAAGCGCCGGTTCAACACATCGGTAACCAGGAAGGCGACGGGGTACGACAGACCGCCCCACGTCAACCAATCGTTAAGCGGTACCTGCACCAGAATGTTCGAGCCCACCACCACCAGCAGCATGCTCAGCACGGCAATGCCGAACTGCGCACGGCTCATCGGCGGAAAGAGCCGGCTTGCCGTGGTCATTGCCCGAATTCCTCGGCCAGCTCGCGCGAACGGCGCGCCGCGGCGGCCATGGCGTCTTCCACGATGCCGGCAAACCCGGCGGCGTCAAACGCAGCCAGCGCGGCGGCCGTGGTGCCGCCCTTGGACGTGACCCGTTCGCGCAGCACTGACAAGGGGTCTGACGATTCGGCCGCAAGCCGGGTCGCGCCAGCCAGCGTGCCCAAGGCCAGTTGCTTGGCCTGCGCCTCGGTCAAGCCGACCTTCACGCCGCCCGCCACCAAGGCTTCCAGGAACAGGAATACATACGCCGGGCCACTGCCGGACAAGGCCGTCACGCCATCCAGCGCAGCGTCGTCCGCCACCCACACCACCTGCCCCACGCTTTCCAAGAGGCTTGCGGCCAAGGCGCGATCGGCTTCGCTGACGCCATCCAGCGCCGCCAGGCCCGTCACGCCCGCGCCCACCAGGGCGGGCGTATTGGGCATGCAACGCACCAGGCGCTTGAAAGGCGCGTCCGGGGATCCCAGCCAGCCCGCCAGGGTGTCCGCGCGGATTCCGGCCGCCACGCTGACCACCAAGGTGTCGTCTTGCAGCCACTGACGCGCGGATGCCACAACATCTTTCATGTTCTGCGGCTTGACCGCGAACACCCAAACGCGGCACCGGGCCAGGGCTTCGTCCGGGGCCACTGCCGTGGTCATGCCACGCGCCTGCCAAGCCGCGTGGCTATCCTTATTAATGTCAATGACATGGATGCTGCTGGCGGGGCATACTTTGCCGGCCAGTCCGGAGGCCAAAGCGGCCGCCATATTGCCGCCGCCAATGAACGCAATCGAAAGTTCGTTTTTCATAGGACGGCATTGTAGTCGGTCGGCTTCGCGGGGGAAAAAAAAGAAAATGTTCGTTCGCGCCTGAAACGCACAATTTGACAGGCGTTTGCGGTGATGTGAAAGTCACGGTTTTGTCACAAACAATTCATAAGGTGTCGTGTTTTCCGTGTCTGGACACCCCGGTCACAACACGCCCATCAGGAGCAACCTCATCATGCGATCCCACCGTATTGCTTTAACCTTCGCCGCCGTGATGGCCGCGTTCGCGGGCGCGTCCGCGCATGCCGCCACCGAGATTCAGTTCTGGCATTCGATGGAAGGCGCCCTGGGCGACCGCGTCAATGGTCTGGTCGAAGAGTTCAACAAGAAGAACCCCGACTACCAGGTCAAGGCGATCTACAAGGGCAACTACGGCGAATCCATGAATGCCGGCATCGCCGCGTTCCGCGCCGGCAACGCCCCGGACATCCTGCAAGTGTTCGAAGTGGGCACCGCCACCATGATGTACGCCAAGGGCGCCATCAAGCCGGTGCAGCAGATGTCGGAAGAAGCCGGCAACCCGATCGATCCGAAGGCATTCATCGGCGCCGTGGCCGGCTACTACTCGTCGGCCGACGGCAAGCTGGTGTCGATGCCCTTCAACAGCTCGACCGTGGTGTTCTATTACAACAAGGACGCCTTCAAGAAGGCTGGCCTGGACGCCGACAATCCCCCCAAGACCTGGGAAGAGCTGGCCGCCGCCGGTCAGAAGCTGAAGGCTGCTGGCCAGGAATGTGGCTACACCACGTCGTGGCCGTCGTGGACCCAGCTGGAAACGTTCTCGGCCTGGCATAACGTGCCCTACGCCACCAAGGACAACGGCTTCGGTGGCCTGGACGCCCGCATCGCCATCAACACCCCGCTGCATGTGCGCCACCTGGAAAACCTGGCCAAGCTGGGCAAGGAAGGCATCTTCATGTACGGCGGCCGCGGCGACGAGCCGAACTCGCTGTTCATCAGCGGCAAGTGCGCCATGATCACCGGCTCGTCCGGCCTGCGCGCCAACATCGCCAAGAACGCCAAGTTCGAATTCGGCACCTCGACCCTGCCTTACTACGCCGACGTGAAGGGCGCGCCGCAGAACACCATCATCGGCGGCGCATCGCTGTGGGTCTTCGCCAACAAGAAGCCGGAAGTCTACAAGGGCGTGACCGCCTTCTTCCAATTCCTGGCCTCGCCTGAAATCGCCGCGCGCTGGCACCAGCAGACGGGCTACGTGCCGGTCACCAAGGCGGCTTACGAGCTGACCAAGAAAGAAGGCTTCTACGACAAGAACCCGGGCACCGAAGTCGGCGTCAAGCAATTGAACGTGGAAACCACCGCGCAATCGCGTGGCCTGCGCCTGGGCTTCCTGCCGCAGATCCGTGAAATCGAAGACGCTGAAATCGAACGCATCGTGTCCGGCAAGGTTACGGCCAAGGACGGCACCGAGAACATCGTCAAGCGTGGCAACGAGTTGCTGGAAAAATTTGAGAAGAGTGTAAAGTAGCGCCCTTTCCGGGATTCGGTCGGGTGATTGCTTCACGGCATTTCTCAAGCGTGACAATGACTTAACGGCCAATCCGGATACGAGCGCAAGGCTTGAAGCCCTGGTGATAAAGGGGCTTCAAGCCTGTCGTATTTTTATGAAGCGGTTTCAAGCGGCGGTTACTCCAACCGCCGCTTTTCTGTACCTTGGGTACCCCCTATGGAAAAACGCGTTGTCTTTGGGCATAAGACCCTGCCCTATCTGCTGCTGCTGCCGCAGCTGATCATTACCGTGGTCTTCTTTTTCCTGCCCGCCGGACAAGCCATGTGGCAGTCCATGCGGCTTGAAGATGCCTTCGGCCTGTCGTCCGAGTTCGTCGGGCTCGACAACTTCATGGAACTGTTCTCGCAACAGGCTTACCTCGATTCCTTCCGCGTCACCGCCGTCTTTTCGATACTGGTGGCTGCGGTGGGTCTGGGCGTGTCCTTGCTGCTGGCCGTCATGGCCGACCGCGTGATTCGCGGCGCGGGACTCTACAAGACCCTTCTGATCTGGCCTTACGCTGTGGCGCCCGCTGTGGTCGGCGTGCTGTGGCTGTTCATGTTTTCGCCTTCCGTGGGCATTCTGGCCGTGGCGCTGCGCAACTCCGGCGTCGACTGGAACCCGCGCCTGGACGGCAACCAGGCCATGATGCTGGTGCTGGCGGCCGCCGTCTGGAAGCAGATCTCGTACAACTTCCTGTTCTTCCTGGCCGGCCTGCAATCGATTCCGCGTTCGCTCATCGAAGCCGCCGCCATCGATGGCGCCAGCCCGGCGCGCCGCTTCTGGACCATTGTGTTCCCGCTGCTGTCGCCCACCTCGTTCTTCCTGCTGGTCGTCAACATCATCTATGCCTTCTTCGACACCTTCGCCATTGTGGACACCACAACGCAAGGCGGTCCCGGCACGGCGACTTCCATCCTGGTCTACAAGGTGTATAGCGACGGTTTCCGTGGCCTGGATCTGGGTTCGTCCGCGGCCCAGTCGGTCATTCTGATGTTCATTGTGGTTGCCTTGACGGTCGTACAGTTCCGCTACGTCGACCGCAAAGTGCAGTATTGATTTTGTTCGAGGCTGATAACAATGGTTGAACGCCGTCCCTGGCTGGATATTCTGGCCCACGTCATTCTGCTTTGCGGCGTGGCGATGGTGGCATTTCCGCTCTACATCACTTTCGTCGCGTCTACCCAGACCGCTCAGGAAGTGGCGCAGGCGCCGATGTCGCTGATTCCCGGTCCCCACTTTGTCGACAACTACATGCAGGCGCTGTTTGGCGGTTCGTCCGGCGGTTCGTCGGGCGCGCCCGTCGGCCGCATGATGTACGTCAGCCTGATCATGGCGCTGTCGATTTCCATCGGCAAGATCGCGATCTCGCTGCTGTCGGCTTTCGCGGTGGTGTACTTCCGCTTCCCCGGCCGCATGTTCTTTTTCTGGATGATCTTCGTCACGCTCATGCTGCCCGTCGAAGTCCGGATCGCGCCCACCTACAAGGTCGTAGCCGACCTGGGCATGCTGAATAGCTACGCCGGCCTGACCTTGCCGCTGATCGCTTCGGCCACCGCCACCTTCCTGTTCCGCCAGTTCTTCCTGACGGTGCCGGACGAGCTCATCGAGGCCGCGCGCATCGACGGCGCGGGCCCGGTGCGCTTCTTCTTCGACGTGCTGCTGCCTTTGTCCAAGACCAGCATCGCGGCCCTGTTCGTGATCCAGTTCATCTATGGCTGGAACCAATACCTGTGGCCCCTGCTCATCACCACGCAGGAAGACATGTACCCCGTCGTCATCGGCATCAAGCGGATGATCAGCGGCGGCGACAGCGTGACCGAATGGAACATCACCATGGCCACCGCCATGCTGGCCATGATTCCCCCGGCGCTCGTCGTCATCCTGATGCAGAAATGGTTCGTCAAGGGTCTGGTCGACACTGAAAAGTGACGCTTGCCCATCCTCGCCCACCCGAACACGACTCCGAACCCGAATAAACATGGCTACTCTCAGCTTCCGTAACGTCAAGAAAACCTACGCCGGCAACGTCCCGGTCATCCATGGCATCGACATGGAGGTGAAAGACGGTGAATTCATCGTCATCGTCGGCCCGTCCGGCTGCGGCAAGTCCACGCTGATGCGCATGGTCGCCGGCCTGGAATCCGTGACCAGCGGCGACATCGTCATCGACGACAAGGTCGTCAACAACCTGGAACCCGCCGAACGCGACATCGCGATGGTGTTCCAGAACTACGCGCTCTACCCGCACATGACCGTGTTTGAAAACATGGCCTATGGCTTGAAGATCCGCAAGTTCTCCAAGGACGAGATCAAGAAGCGCGTGGACATCGCCGCGCAGATCCTGGAACTGGGCCACCTGCTGGACCGCCGCCCGCGCGCGCTGTCCGGCGGCCAGCGCCAGCGTGTGGCCATGGGCCGCGCCATCGTGCGTGAACCCAAGGTGTTCCTGTTCGACGAACCGCTGTCGAACCTGGACGCCAAGCTGCGCGTGGCGATGCGCCTTGAAATCATGAAGCTGCATCGCCGCCTGGGCACCACCAGCCTGTACGTGACGCACGACCAGGTTGAAGCCATGACGCTGGCGCATCGCATGATCGTGATGTACCAAGGCGTGCCCGAGCAGATCGGCACCCCCATGGAAGTCTTTGAAAAGCCCGCCTCGACCTTCGTGGCCGGCTTTATCGGCTCGCCCCCGATGAACCTGATGGAAGTGCAGGTGGCCGGCGACGGCACTGTGCAGACCACCGACGGCATGGCGCTGGAAATCTCGCCGCTGCAAGTGCCGTCCCAGGTGCGCGGCCGCAAGATCATCATGGGCATGCGCCCCGAGCACATGCTGCTGAACACGCAAGGCGTGCCGGCCGAAGTTGAAATGGTCGAAACGCTGGGTTCGGAACAACTGGTGCATTGCCGCTGCGGCAAGACCACGCTGGTGGTGCGCTGCACGACGCGCCAGTTGTCTGAAGCGTCGGCCAAGGTGGGCGATCGCGTCAATGTCGGCCCGGACGGCCGCCATCCGCTGCATTGGTTCGACGTCGAAACGGGTCGCCGCGTGCAGGGTCTGTAAACCCTCTAAGCCATCAGCCGCCACGGCGATCGCCTGGCGCGGCTGCCAGGCAAAAGAATCGGGCCGCAAGCCATGTCATTGGCTTGCGGCCCGATTCACATGCAGCGCCGGCGGCGCGCTAGTGCGCCACCGGGTCACTGCATCACTGTCACGGCATTACTTGTAGACGGTCTTGGAGCCGTCCTTGTGCCAGGTGAACACGTCGAACTTGAAGTTCGTCAGGTCGCCCTGCTTGTTCCACGACACCTTGCCGATCGGCGTGTCGAAAGAATTGGCATGCAGGTACTTGGCAACCTTGGTCGGGTCATCGCTGCCCGCGCCCTTGATGCCGTCCGCAATGACCTGGGTGGCCGCGTAGGCCGTCATCTGGAAGGCGCCGCTGGGGTTGCGCTTCTTGGCTTCAAAGGCCTTGACGATGTCGGCGTTGGCGGCGTTCTGGGTAAAGTCGGCCGGCAGCGTCAGCAACATGCCTTCCACGGCGTCGCCGGCAATGGCGTTGATGTCGGGGTTGCCCGTGCCTTCCGGACCCATCCACTTCGCCTTCACGCCCTGCTCAGCCGCCTGGCGCAGCAACAAGCCCATTTCGGGGTGGTAGCCGCCGTAGTAGACGAAGTCCACGCCTTGCGCCTTCAGCTTGGTGATCACGGCCGAGTAGTCGCTGTCGCCGGCGTTCACGCCTTCGAAGATCGCGACGGGCACGCCGCCCTTTTCCAGGTCATTCTTGACTGCGGTGGCAATGCCTTGGCCATACGACTGCTTGTCGTGCAGCACGGCAGCCTTCTTCGGCTTGATCTTTTCCAGGATGAACTGCGCGGCAGCGGGGCCTTGCTGGTCGTCGCGGCCGATCGTGCGGAAGATGAACTCGTAGTTCTTGCCGTCCGTGACGGCCGGCGCCGTGGCCGACGGGGTCACCATCACCACGCCTTCGTTGTTGTAGATGTCCGCGGCGGCGATGGTGGCGCCCGAGCACACATGGCCCACCACAAAACCGATCTTGCTGTTGACGACACGGTTGGCCGCAACCGGGCCTTGCTTGGGTTCGCAGCCGTCGTCGATCACCACCGCTTCAAGCTTCTTGCCGTTGACGCCGCCCGCGGCATTGATGCGTTCAATGGCGGTATCCACGCCTTCGCGGACCATGTCGCCATACTGGGTAACCGCGCCCGTGGTGGGGCCGACCACGCCGATCTTGATGGTTTGCGCATGCGCGCCCGCGGCAAACGTCAGGCCGGCGGCAACGCCGAGTGCCGCAACGACCGGGGTCAGACGAAAGGTTAGCTTCATGAGTGGACTCCTCTGATTGCTTGTAATCGTTGGTTTTCGCAGCGGGCGGACGCCGGAAGTACGTATGATCACGCCCCACTGCGGTGCTTTTGCTCGGCAAGCATACACCGAAAGAACCGGGCTTTTGGAGTCCATCCGCCCCGACTTCCGGCACATCGGCGCGCGGCAGGTGCCGCAACGCCGAACGCCTCGCGTTATATCCCTTGAGACATATGCAATCGACGATTTATTCGTTTGAGTTACTAAAGGCGCGCGTCATCATGGCCGCCATGAGACTCCAACCGATCATCGTCCCCGGATGGAAAAACTCCGGACCAGACCACTGGCAATCGCGCTGGGCAAGCGTGCTGCCTCATGCGGTGCGCGTCGAACAACGCGACTGGGAAAACCCGGAACCCGCCCAATGGGTATCCACCTTGGCGGGCGAGGTCGACCGGGCGCGCTGCCCGGTGCTGATCGTGGCGCATAGCCTGGGCTGCCTGATCACCGCGAGCCTACCCGTCCCCCTGCGCGCCAAGGTCGCCGGCGCGCTGCTGGTGGCGCCTGCCGACGTCGAACGCCCCGACGCACCGGCTTGCCTGCACGGCTTTGCGCCCATCTCCCGCCAGTCGCTACCGTTTCAAAGCGTGGTGGTGGCCAGCGACGACGACCCTTATTGCGCCCTGGAACGCGCCCGCGCGTTCGCCGAAGATTGGGGCAGCCGCTTCGTGTTGCTTTCCGGCGCCGGGCACATCAATGCCGAAAGTGGTTTGGGCGATTGGCAAGAAGGCTTGAAAATATTCGGCGCCTTGCGACGCCGTGCTGCATGGCGTATCCCCGCCCCGGCCAAACGCATCCCGCCGGTTCCTGCTTGCGGGATGTTCTAGATAACTGCGCTGATCGCCAGTGCGCATCGCAAATAAACAATGGCCGCCCTGAAGCAGCCATTGTTTCAAATCATGACGTTCGGTTATCTCCGTCTAAAGGAAAACCCCGAAGTCGCAATACGAATGGCAGGGCCAACCAGGCTCCTGCTCGCTTACGTCATTGCAACAAGCTACGCAGCATCCACGCATTCTTTTCGTGCACATCGAGGCGCTGCGTCAACAGGTCAGCCGTGGGCTGGTCGTTAGCGGCGTCGGCCTTCTCAAAGGCGGAACGGGCGGTCTTGGCGACGGATTCGTTTCCACTGACCAGCAGGCGCACCATCTCCAGCGCTTCCGGCACGGACTCCGGTTCGGCAATGGACGACAGCTTGGCGTATTCACGATACGTGCCCGGGGCGTAGTGGCCCAGCGCGCGGATGCGTTCGGCGATGCTGTCCAGCGCGGTCCATTCTTCCGTGTACTGCGTCATGAACATCTGGTGCAGCGTGTTGAACATGGGCCCCGTGACGTTCCAGTGGAAGTTGTGCGTCATCAGGTACAGCGTGTACGAATCGGCAAGCAGCTTGGACAATTCGCCGGCGACAGCGGCGCGGTCCTTGTCCGAAATGCCGATGTTGATGCGCGGGGCGCTGCTCGGGGTCTTCTTGGGGGACTTGGCCATTGCTAGCTCCTATTAGGAAAAGTACGAAGGAAGGATACCACTGCAAACATGAGGAATTAACGTGAATCCCGCACAAAACCGCGGTGGCAAGACACGGCGTTGATAAGGCGCAAAAGAGTCGCGCGGGTTGCGTTGCTAGTCCTGTACCGCCGCCACCTCATCGGCCAGCATCTTCACGCCCGGCAGTTCGCATTCGTAGACCGCCTGGGCCAGGGCTTCAATGGCGGCCAGGCGCGGAAAGCTGCGGCGCCACGCCAGGACGACGCGGCGTTCGGGCACGTGCCCGTCAAACGGCAGGTAGCGCAGCAGGCTGTTGCTGGGCGGGTGTTCGGGCACGGCGGTGATAGGCAGAACGGTTACGCCTATGCCGGCAGCGACCATGTGCCGGATGGTTTCCAGCGAAGACCCTTCAAAGGTGCGCTGGATGCCGTCGCTGGCCGCCGAAAACCGTGACAGTTCAGGACAGACTTCCAACACCTGATCACGAAAGCAATGGCCGCTGCCCAACAGCAGCATGGTCTGCTGCTTCAGGTCCTGAGCGTCAATGGATTTTCGTTGGGCGAGTTCGTGGTCATTGGGCACGGCGACGATGAAGGGTTCATCGAACAGCGGCTGCATGACCAGGCCCGCTTCGGGCAGGGGCAGCGCCATGATGGCGCAGTCGATTTCGCCCTGGCGCAGCAGTTCCACCAGCCGCACGGTGAAGTTCTCTTGCAGCAGCAGCGGCATTTGCGGGGTGCGGCCGATCTGCACCGGAACCAGCTTGGGCAGCAGATAGGGCCCGATGGTGTGGATGACGCCCACGCGCAAAGGGCCGGCCAGCGGGTCATGGCCTTGTCGCGCAATTTCTTTGATGCTGGCGCTTTCTTCCAACACTTTCTGCGCCTGGGCAACGATGCGTTGGCCGATGGGGGTAACGCCCACCTCGGCGCCGCCGCGTTCGAACAGCGTCACGCCCAGTTCGTCTTCCAGCTTGCGTATCGCGACCGACAGCGTGGGCTGGCTGACAAAACAGGCTTCGGCGGCGCGCCCGAAGTGGCGTTCGCGCGCGACGGCGACGATGTATTTCAATTCGGTGAGAGTCATGGTGGACTACGCCCCCGGGGGTTGCGCGCGGGCTTTGGGGCCTGCGCTGTAGTGATTCAGATTAAGAGCGGGCCGCATCGGCATCAGGTCCGCAGGAAGTCTTCTCGGCCACGCATCCAGCGCGCCAGATGCGCCTCGACCGCGGCGGGGTGTTCAGCCCGCAACCACACCGCCGCATCGCGCGCGTCTTCCGCAATGGCGGCATCGGTTTCCAGGTCGGCAAAACGCAACAGCGCCATGCCTGATTGCCGTGTGCCCAGAAATTCACCAGGGCCGCGCTGTTCCAGGTCGCGTCGGGCAATCTCGAAGCCGTCCGACGTTTCAAACATGGCGCGCAGGCGTTCGCGCGCCACTTGCGACAGCGGCGTCTGGTAAAGCAGCACACAGACCGATTCGGCGGTGCCGCGCCCTACCCGTCCGCGCAACTGATGCAGTTGCGCCAGACCGAAACGCTCGGCGTGTTCGATGACCATCAGGGATGCATTGGGCACGTCCACGCCCACCTCGATGACGGTGGTGGCGACCAGCAGGTCAACCTCGCCTTCGCGGAACGCCTGCATGACGGCGGCTTTCTCCGCTTGAGGCAGGCGGCCATGGACCAGGCCGATGCGCAGGTCAGGCAGGTCAACCCGCATGCCTTCGTAGGTGTCCACCGCCGTTTGCAGTTCCAGCGCTTCGCTTTCTTCAACCAGCGGACAGACCCAATACACCTGCTGTCCGCCACGAGCCGCCTGGGCGACATGGGCGATGACCTCTTCACGCCGGGCGTCCGAGACCAGCTTGGTCAGCACGGGGGTGCGGCCGGGCGGCAGTTCGTCGATGACAGAAACGTCCAGGTCCGCGAAGAAGGTCATGGCCAAGGTGCGGGGAATGGGCGTGGCGCTCATGTTCAGTTGGTGCGGGACGATGCGTCCACGCACGGTTTCGCCCTTTTTGGTCAGGGCCAGGCGCTGGCCGACGCCAAAGCGGTGCTGTTCATCCACGATGGACAGCCCCAGGCGATGAAACTCAACGTGGTCCTGGATCAGCGCCTGCGTGCCCACCACCAGTTGCACGCTGCCATCGGCGGCAGCAGCCGCGGCTTCACGGCGGGCCTTGGCCGTAAGGCTGCCGCTTAGCCAGGCGACGTTCACGCCCAAGGGCTGCAACCATGACACGAGCTTGCGGAAGTGTTGTTCGGCCAGGATTTCGGTGGGCGCCATCAAGGCCACTTGCGCGCCGCCCGCAATGGCCTGGGCCGCGGCAATGGCGGCGACCACGGTTTTGCCGCTGCCCACGTCGCCCTGCAGCAGGCGGTGCATGGGATAGGGCTTGGCCAGGTCGGCGGAAATTTCCTGCACCACGCGCTCTTGGGCGGCGGTCAGTTTGAACGGCAGATTGGCGTACAGCTTGTCCACCAGGCCGCCCGGCTCGTTACGCACCGGCAGCGATTCCGCTTCCTTGATACGGCGGGCGGCCCGTGCAGCGGCCAGCGACAGTTGTTGAGCCAGCAGTTCATCGAACTTGATGCGACGCCAGGCGGGATGCACGCGGTCCAGCAGCGCTTGTTCGGACTCGCCCTGCGCGGGGGTGTGCAAGGCGCGAATAGCGGGTTCAAAAGGCGGCAAGTCGTAGCGTTGCAGGGCTTCTGGCGGGAGGGTGTCAGACAGGTCGGCACGGTCCAGCGCCTGAGCGATGGCGCGGCGCAACGTCAATTGCGGCAGGCCATCGGTAGTGGGGTAGACGGGGGTCAGCGCGGTAGGCAATGGCGCATCGGCATTGGTCATGCGCGGGTGCACCATTTGACGGCCGAACAGATTGCTGCGGACTTCGCCGCGCGCCCGCAGACGCTTGCCCACGCTGATCTGCTTTTGCTGGCTGGGATAGAAATTCAACCAGCGCAGCTGGATTTCGCCAGTGTCATCAGCCAGCGTGGCAGTCAGTTGGCGACGGGGCCGGTACTGTACTTCGGACTTGGTGATCTCGCCTTCAACCTGCCCGGGGTAGCCGGGCCGCAAGGCGCTGATCGGAATGACGCGGGTTTCGTCCTCGTAGCGCAGCGGCAGATGCAGCACGAAGTCCTCGGGCAGCACCAAACCCAGGTTACGGAGCTTGCGCTCTGTATCTGTCATGGGTTTGCCGGCGCCATTTTTATCGGCGCCGGGTCGCTTGGAAGCCACGGCCGCGGCCGGCATGGTGGAACGAACCCCTGAAATGCTGCGAGCGGGTACGCCTTACAGAACCATGATGGCTTCGACTTCGAACTGCGCACCCTTGGGCAGGCTGGCCACGCCGATGGTCGAGCGCGCCGGGAACGGCTGCGGAATGAGTTCGGCCATGATGGAGTTGGCGGCGGTGAATTTGCCCAGATCGGTCAGGAACAAGGTCAGCTTGACCACGTTGTCCAGCGTGCCACCGGCCTCGGTGATCACGGCTTGCATGTTGGCGAAGGCCTGACGCACTTGTGCATCGAAATTTTCGGAGACCAGATCGCCCGTGCCCGGCTCCAGGCCGATCTGGCCCGACAGGTAGACAGTCTTGGTGCCGGTAACGGCAACCGCTTGCGAGTAAGGGCCAACGGCAGCGGGTGCGGCGTCGGTATGGATGATTTGCTTGCTCATGGGCGGAATCCTTCAGGTGACGGATAGAAGCTACAACTATTGAAGTTTATCCAGCAATAGACGTTTGCGAAAGTGGCCGGATGACGCAGGGAGGATCGAATCCCTGTTTCATGACTCTGCCTGATGACCGGCGCCGCCGATATCACCCCGGTGGGCGATCAACAGGTCAGCCAGCGCCTGCGCGGCCACCGACAAGCTGCGGCCTTTGCGCTGCACCAGATAAAGCGGCCGGGTCAGCGCGCGTCCGGCCAAAGGCACCACGCGCAAGTCGTTGCTGGCGAAATGAAAAAGCGTCATGGCGGGCACAACCGACACCCCCAACCCGGCGCGCACCAGCCCGGTCACGGTGGCCAGATGCTCCACCTCAAACACCGGCAAAGGCGCATCGGCGCCGAAAGCCTCGTCCAGATGCTTGCGCACACTGCTGCCGCGCGCTAGCTGGATGACGGGGTAGCGGGTGATGTCCCGCAGGCGCACCTTGGCCTGCTTCGCCAAAGGATGATCTGCGCGGCACACCAGGAAATAACGGTCGGCGTGCAGGAATTCGCTGTCCAGATCCGTCATGTCCGGGCGGCGCGAGGCCACGGCGAAGTCCACTTGTCCGCTTTGCACCATGTCCAGGCACGGGTCCAGCAAGGCGTCGCGCAGATCCACCACAATGCCGGGATGCGCCTGGCCGAAGCGAGCCAGCAAGCCAGGCAACCAGCCCGCCGCCAACGAAGGCAGCGCGGCCAGCGCCACACGTCCACGGCGGCGGGCAGCGTGGTCGCGCATGTCTTCCATGACCAGGTCCATGTCCGCCAGCAGGCGGCGCGCGGACGCATCCAATACCCTGCCCTCGGCCGTCAGCTCGACGTGCCGGGTGTTGCGATCAAACAGCTTTAGTCCCGCGCTGTCTTCCAGTTGACGGATCAGTGCGCTGAACGCGGGCTGGGTCAGATGGCAGCGCTGGGCCGCCCGCGTGAAATGGCGTTCGTCGGCAAGCGCGACAAAAGCGCGCAGTTGCCGGGCGGATAGATTCATGGCTTTTCTCTATCAATTAATCCGATCTTTCTATTTTACGGATGATCCGCGTATGCCTATAGTGGCCTGAAACCGCAAGGCCGACTGGACCTCTCATGCCTCAATCTCCCCTGCTTATCGGCTGCGCCTCTGGCTTTTCTGGCGACCGAAGCGACGGCGCCGCCGCCGTGGTGCGCACGTTGGCCGCCCAGGGCGGCGGCACGCTTATCTTCGAAACGCTTGCCGAACGCACGCTGGCGCTGGCGCAATTGGCGCGCAACGACGACCCCAATCGCGGCTATGAACCGCTGCTGGACGAGCTGGTGTCGCCGGTGCTGGCGGACTGCCTGCGTCACGGCATCAACATCGTCAGCAACTTTGGCGCGGCCAACCCGCTAGCCGCCGCCCGGCGCATTGCCGCCATCGCGCGTGAACAAGGCTTGCCCGTGCCACGCATTGCCGTCATTCATGGCGATGCCCTGAACACACCCGAACAACGCGCCCTGCTGCAAGAACGCCTGGGCGACGCGCTGACCGGACACGATGTGGTCAGCGCCACCGCCTATCTGGGCGCCACGGAAATCGCGCAGGCCTTGGCGGCCGGCGCGCAGGTGGTGGTGGCGGGCCGCGTGGCCGACCCTTCGCTCACGTTGGGTCCGGCAATGGCTCATTTTGGCTGGGACGCGGAAGACTGGCACCGCCTGGGCCGCGCCACCATGGCCGGCCACATGCTGGAATGCGGCTTGCAGGTGACCGGGGGCTATTTCTGCGTACCGGGATTGAAAGAGGTGCCTGACGTGCATGCGGCGGGTTTTCCCATTACGCAGATTGATGCCGACGGCGAATTCATCATCAGCAAGGCCGATGCCACCGGCGGCGCGGTGGACGCCCGCACGGTGAAGGAACAGCTTCTGTATGAAGTCCACGACCCCGCGCGTTATCTCACGCCCGATGTGGTGGCTGACTTGAGCCAGGCGCGCGTCGTGGAACTGGGTGGCAACCGCGTTGCGGTACACGGCATCACCGGCCACGCGCGGCCGTCCGAATTGAAGGTCAACGTCTGCTATCGCGGCGGCTGGCTGGCCGAAGCCGAGATCTCTTACGCCGGCGTACAAGCCGAAGCGCGTGCCCGCCTAGCCGCGGACATCGTGCAGAAGCGGCTGGGATCCGAATTCACTTTGCGCGCCGATCTGATCGGCGCCATCAGCATCCTGGGCGACGACGCCGGCGAATTGCGCCGCGCGCTGCCCGATTCCCATGCGCGCGACGTACGCCTGCGCCTGGCGGGCGAACACGCCGACCGTGCCCAGGCCGAGCGCATCCTGCGCGAAGTGACAGCGCTTTACACCTGCGGCCCCGCGGGCGGCGGCGGCGTACGCACGGCGCTGCGCCCCCGGCTGAACATGGTGTCATGCACCATCCCCCGCGACGCTGTACACAGCGGCTGGAGTTTCCTGGAGGCCATCGCGCCATGACCCACTCGTCAAACCCGCAGGCCGTGCCGCTATACCGCCTGGCCCACAGCCGTTCCGGCGACAAAGGCAATATTTCCAACTTGAGCCTGATTGCCTGGGACCCCGAATGCTACGAGGTACTGGTGGCGCAAGTGACCGAGGCGCGCGTGGCCGACTGGTTCGCGTACCGCCATCCCGCGCGCGTCACGCGTTATTTGATCCCCACTCTACATGCCATGAACTTTGTGCTGGACGGCGTGCTGGACGGCGGCGTGAATGACGCGCTGAACCTCGACACGCACGGCAAAAGCCTGTCTTTCAGATTGCTGGACCTGACGGTGGAGGTCAGTGCTGAACTGGCGCGCCGGCTGCCAGATGTACCCGGCGACCGTCCCGCGGCCGCCTGATTTTTTTCACCCCCTATAAAAAAACACCACAGGAGACACAACATGCGTATTTCGTCCAAGGGCCGCCTGGCCCTGTTGCTGGCCGCGGCCCTGCCCTTGACCGCCCTGGCTCAATCGTTCCCCACCAAGCCCATTACCTTCATCGTGCCGTTTGCAGCCGGCAGCGCTACCGACCAGATCGGCCGCGCTATCGGCCAGGGCGTCACCGAGCAAACCGGCCAGGCCGTGGTCATTGAAAACAAGCCGGGCGCCAGCGCGATGATCGGCGCCGCCGCCGGTGCGCGGGCCACACCGGATGGCTATACGGTGTTGATCACCACCAACACTACCCACGCCGCCAATGAGCACCTGTACAAATCGCTGACTTATCACCCGGTGAAGGACTTCGCGCCGATCACCTTGCTGGGCAAAGGCGGCCAGATCATGGTGGTGAACCCCAGCTCGCCGGCCAAGACCGTGGGGGAATTCCTGGCGCAAGCCAAGAAACAGCCGGGCAAGCTGAGCTTTGGCAGCGGCAGTTCCAGCAGCCGCATCGCGGGTGAACTCTTGCAGCAGATGGCCGGTGTGCAACTGCTGCACGTGCCGTACAAGAGCAATCCGCTGGCAGTCACTGATCTGCTGGGCGGCCAGATCGACATGATGATTACCGACACGGCCACCGGCCTGCCGCAAGTCAAATCCGGCAAGCTGCGCGCCCTGGGCGTGACGGGCACGGCGCGCTCGCCGTTGGCCCCGGACGTGCCGACGATTGCCGAAGCAGGAGTACCCGGCTATGAAATGGGCTACTGGTTCGCGGCCTACGCGCCGGCCGGCACACCGCCTGACGTGGTCAAGCGCCTGAACGAACTGCTGGTCAACGCCACCAAGGCCAAGCCGGCCCAGCAGTTCTATGCCCAGACCGGCACCGACGCCGCCAGCTCCACGCCGGACGAATTGGCCAAGTTCCAGCAAGCCGAATCAAAGAAGTGGGGCGAAATCATCAAGAAGGCGGGCATCAAGCCCGAATGATGGCGGCGCATTTTGACCGCCATGGCCCATGACTTGCCACACAGCAAAAAACCCATCGCATTGAACTGACCCCCGAAAGTTGGACTTTGATCCATCCTTCGGGGGTTTTTTGCATGGCAAAGTACGACGAGCAGTTCAAGCTGGACGCTGTCCGGCGGTATCTGTCTGAACAGCATAGTTATGCGGAAGTGGCGCGGGAGGTCGGCGTGGACTATGCGTTGCTGCGGCGATGGGTGGCTGTCTACCAACTGCATGGACGGGCTGGTTTAGTCAGGCCGCGCAAGCGGTATTCGGCGCAATTCAAATTTGAGGTGTTGAAGCGCATCGAGCAGGACGGCTTGTCGGACAGGCAGGCTGTGGCGGTTTACAACTTGGGCGATTCCGGGGCCATCGGCAAATGGCGTCGTGGGTATGATGAGGGCGGAATGGGCGCATTGGCGCCCAGACGTCGAGATAGCCCCGCCATGCCACACAAGTATCCACCCGAGCCAACAGCCAAGGACATGACAGAGAAGCAGTTGCGCGAAGAGAACGCGTACCTGCGAGCGGAGCTCGATTACCTAAAAAAACTCGATGCCTTGATCCAAGCGGAACGGACCGAAGCGCTGGTGAAAAAGCGCAAATGGTCCAAGGGTTGAGGCATCGTCATCCGCTGGCGCTATTGCTGAGAGCAGCCAAGCTGTCGCGCAGCACGTTCTATTACCACCTGAAGGCGCTTGGCGCCGTGGACCCGTACGCCGAGCTCAAGCAGCGCATCGACGCGGTCTATGCGCAGCACAAGGGCCGCTATGGTTACCGCCGGATCACGGCGGTGCTGCGCCAGGCAGGTGAGCTGGTGAATCACAAGACGGTGCAGAAGCTGATGCAGGCGCTGGGCTTGAAGTCGCTCGTGCGCGCCAAGAAGTACCGGTCATATCGAGGTCAGTCGCATCATGTGGCGGCCAACGTGTTGGCGCGTCGCTTCGAGGCCGAGCGTCCGAACGAGAAGTGGGTCACCGACGTGACCGAGTTCAACGTGCGTGGCGAGAAGCTGTACCTGTCGCCGGTGATGGACCTGTACAACGGCGAGATCGTGGCCTACGAGACCGCTCTGCGGCCGGTGTTCAAGCTCGTGGGCAGCATGCTGAAGAAGGCGCTGGCGCGGCTGCGGCCGACGGAGCGCCCCGTGCTGCACTCCGACCAGGGCTGGCAATACCAGCAGCCCATCTACCGGCGCATGCTGGCCGCCCGGTCCGTCACGCAGAGCATGTCACGCAAGGGCAACTGCCTGGACAATGCCGCCATGGAAAGCTTCTTCGGCACGCTCAAAGCAGAGTTCTTCCACCTCAACCGCTTCGAGAGCATCGAGCAGTTGCAGGCCGGCATCCGGCAGTACATCCATTACTACAATCACAATCGCATCAAGCTCAAGCTAAAAGGCCTGAGCCCGGTGCAATACCGAGCTCAGGCCTTCGGGCTTTAGTTGACCGTCCAACTTCTGGGGGTCAGTTCACATGCGATGGGTTTTTTGCTTCAAGATGTTGGCGGCGTATTTATCGATTATTTATCAACAAACGCGCGCTCAACCACGTAGTCGCCCGGCTGACCTACGCCCGGTGACACG
Source organism: Achromobacter spanius (assembly GCF_003994415.1). Taxonomy (NCBI): domain Bacteria; kingdom Pseudomonadati; phylum Pseudomonadota; class Betaproteobacteria; order Burkholderiales; family Alcaligenaceae; genus Achromobacter; species Achromobacter spanius. Next base: position 3,464,061 of record NZ_CP034689.1, read on the forward strand.
GTGAAGCCGCGCTTGTCGAGCATGGCGCTGATGTCGGCCAGCATATGCGGGCTGCCGCAAATCATGGCGCGGTCGGTTTCCGGGTTGATTTGCGGAATGCCGATGTCGTCGCACAGCTTGCCGTTTTCCATCAGTTCGGTGATGCGGCCCTGGTTGCGGAACGGCTCACGCGTAACGGTGGGGTAGTACACAAGCTTGTCGCGAACGACGTCACCGAAGAACTCATTGTTCGGCAGTTCTTTCTCGATGAAGTCGGCGTAGGCCAATTCGCTGACCCAACGCACGCCATGCACCAGAATGACCTTGTCGAAACGTTCGTAGATGTCCGGGTCTTTGATGATGCTCATGAAGGGCGCCAGGCCCGTGCCCGTACCGAACAGGAACAGATGCTTGCCGGGCTTCAGGTCATCAACGACCAAGGTGCCAACCGGCTTGCGGCTGACCAGAATGGTGTCGCCCTCTTTCAGGTGCTGCAGCCGCGACGTCAACGGGCCGTTCTGCACCTTGATGCTGAGGAATTCGAGGTTTTCTTCGTAGTTGGCGCTGGCGATGCTGTAGGCCCGCAAGAGCGGTTTGCCTTCGACTTCCAGGCCGATCATGACGAAGTGGCCGTTGTGGAACCGCAAGGCCGCGTCACGAGTCGTGGTGAAGGAGAACAGGGTGTCGTTCCAGTGGTGCACGCTAAGTACGCGCTCTGTGTTGAAAGCAGCCATGTCAAATTCGCTTATTAGGGTTGTCCCTATTCTACAGGTCTTGTTGGGAACTTGTCTCATTATTCCGTAATACGCTTATGCCGTATTGATAGGGATCAAGGCTGGAACGGCCACCGCTTACGAAAAGTTGAACGCGTCTTTGCTTCCTGTTATCGTCGCGTTCTCAGTTGATAATCATTTTCGTTAGCAGACTGTTTTAAGCAGCGGAATGCCCGGTTTTTGCCCGGCGCTTCCCTTGCAGCCCTAGCCGGAGTTCCCGACATGACCAAGCGTCCCCAATTGAATTCGCTGCTGCGCGCCCTCGCGCTGGCAGGCGCCGCCGCCTTCACCGTTTCGGCCAATGCCGCCGAAGAAGTCAGCCTGTACACCACTCGGGAACCCAAGCTGATCCAGCCGTTGCTGGACGCCTTCACGAAAGAAAGCGGTATCAAGGTCAACACTGTTTTCGTCAAGGACGGCCTGCTGGAGCGCGTCAAGGCCGAAGGCGCCAAGTCGCCCGCCGACGTGCTGATGACCGTGGACATCGGTAACCTGCTGGACCTGGTTGACGGCGGCGTGACGCAATCGATCAAGTCGCAGACCCTGGAATCGGTGATTCCCGCCAACCTGCGCGGCGCTGACGGCAAGTGGTACGCCCTGTCGCTGCGCGACCGCGTGCTGTATGTGGAAAAGGACCTGAAGCTGGAATCCTTCCGCTACGAAGACCTGGCCGACCCGAAGTGGAAAGGCAAGGTCTGCATCCGTTCCGGCCAGCACCCCTACAACACCGCCATGATCGCGTCCATGATCGCGCATGACGGCGCGGAAGCCACCGAAAAATGGCTGCGCGGCGTGAAGGCCAACCTGGCGCGCAAGGCCGCGGGCGGTGACCGCGACGTGGCGCGCGACATCCTGGGCGGCATTTGCGACATCGGCCTGGCCAACGCCTACTACGTGGGCCACATGAAGAACGCCCAACCCGGCACCGACGCACGTAAATGGGGCGATGCCATCAAAGTCATCCGCCCGACGTTCGCCAACGAGAAAAGTGGTGGTACGCACGTGAACGTCAGCGGCGCAGCCGTCGCCGCGCACGCGCCGCACAAGGAAAACGCCATCAAGCTGCTGGACTTCCTGGTGTCGGAACCCGCCCAGGCGCTGTATGCCCAGGCCAACTATGAATACCCCGTGCGCAAGGGCGTGAAGCTGGACCCGGTTATTGCCAGCTTTGGTGAATTGAAGGTTGATCCGCTGCCCCTGACCGAAATCGCCAAGCATCGCAAACAAGCCAGCGAACTGGTTGACAAGGTCGGCTTCGACAACTGATCCCCGATAGCCGCATGGCGCTTATGGCGTGATGCGGCCGTCTGACAGTATTGGGCCTGTTCCCTTTTTTGAAGGGAACAGGCCTTGCCATTGATGCCATCAACTTTGAAGTATGCACACTGAATCTTTGCCCCGGCCTTTGCCCCGGCCAATGCGCCTGCGCTGGACAGAACGCGGCGCAGGCTGGCTGGCGGGCGCCGGGCTGATCGCCCTGGCCGTGCTGGCCCCCGTGCTGACGCTGGGCTGGTGGGCGTTGGGTGGTGACCTGGCGCATTGGCAGCACCTGGCCAGCTACGTGCTGCCGCAAGCGCTTGCCAACACCGCGATGCTGCTGGCAGGCGTGGGCGTGGTCGTCACACTGCTGGGCACGGGCGCGGCCTGGCTGGTGACCGCTTACGACTTTCCCACGCGCCGCATCCTGACCTGGGCGCTGCTGCTGCCGCTGGCCGTACCCACGTACATCATCGCCTTTGCCTACCTGGACCTGCTGCACCCCATCGGCCCCATCCAGACGGCCATCCGCACCCTGCTTGGCTACGACAGCCCGCGCCAGTTTCGCTTGCCGGACCTGCGCTCGATATACGGCGCCATCTTCGTGCTGGGCTTTGTGTTGTATCCCTACGTTTACCTGAGTACCCGCGTGATGTTCATGACGCAGGCGGCCAGCCTGCTGGAAGCCGCGCGCACCTTGGGCGCGGGCCGCGTGGCCGTGTTTTGCCGGGTAGCCCTGCCGTTGGCGCGCCCCGCCATCGTGGTGGGCGTCAGCCTGGCGCTGCTGGAAACCTTGAACGACATCGGCGCCTCTGAATTCCTGGGTGTTCAGACCTTGACAGTGTCGGTCTACACCACCTGGGTCACGCGGTCCGACCTGGCGGGTGCCGCGCAGATTGCGCTGACGATGCTGGCCATCGTGATTGGGCTGATCCTGCTCGAACGCCACGGCCGCAAGCGCCAGCGCTATGCCAACACGCAGCGCATGCGGCCGATGCAGGCGCGCCGCCTACGGGGCCCGGCCGCCGCCGTTGCCGCCGTGCTGGGCTGGATTCCCGTCATGCTGGGCTTTGTGGCGCCCGCCTTGTATCTGGTGGTGGAAACCTACAAGCGCCTGCATCTGGTGGGCGGCGTGTCCGAGCAACTGATCAACGGCCTGAGCAACACGCTGATCGTGGCGTTCAGCGCCACCATCGTCACGCTGCTTTGCGGCTTGATCGTGGCGTGGGCCGGCCGCACCTTGCGCGAGAGCGCAAGCTTCAACCCTGGCCGAGCCTGCGCGCGTATTGCAAGCCTGGGCTACGCGGTGCCCGGCACCGTGCTGGCGATCGGGCTGCTGACGCCTTTTGTGTGGATCGATACGGCGGTCGCCAAGGTCTTTGGCGGCACCGGCCTGTTCCTGATGGGGTCCATGGCGGCGCTGGTGTGCGCCTACGTGATTCGCTTTTTGGCTATTTCCACCGGCGCGCTGGAAGCCGGGCTTGCGCGCATTCCGCCTTCGCTTGAACAAGCATCGCGCCTGTTGGGCGAAAGCGCGGGCGGCACTTTGCGCCGCGTCCACCTGCCCTTGCTGCGGCCCGCGCTGGCGGCCAGTGCCTTGCTGGTGTTCGTTGACGCCATGAAGGAACTGCCCGCCACCCTGCTGCTGCGCCCCATGAATTTCGACACGCTGGCAACCTGGCTGTACGCTGAAGCCGCCCGCGGCACGTACGAGGAAGGCGCCGTCGCAGCGCTGGCGATCGTGCTGGCCGGCCTTCTGCCCGTCATCCTGCTGGCGCGCACCAATCTGAAAATGGGACATTGATCATCGTGCCCGATCCCTTAGAAATTGAACATCTTTCCCTGGCTTACGACACGCCCAAGGGCTTGAAGCCCGTTGTGCAGGACTTGTCGCTGGGCCTGCCCGTGGGCCATATCGGCTGCTTGCTGGGTGAATCCGGCTGCGGCAAGACAACGGTGCTGCGCGCCATTGCCGGCTTTGAGCCCGTGCGCGCTGGCCGCATCCTGCTGGACGGCACGGTGATCTCGTCGCCCACCGAGCAGGTCGCGCCCGAACACCGCCGCGTCGGCATGATGTTTCAGGATTACGCCCTGTTCCCGCACCTGACGGTGGCGCTGAACGTCGCTTTCGGCCTGCGCAAGCTGCCGCGCATCGAGCGCGCGCGCCGCGTTGAAGAAATGCTGACGCTGGTGGGCCTGGCCCATGCAGCCAACAGCTATCCTCACGAGATCTCAGGCGGACAACAGCAACGCGTGGCGCTGGCACGGGCGCTGGCGCCCTCACCCGACCTGCTGCTGCTGGACGAACCGTTTTCCAATCTGGACGTGGATACCCGCGAGCGCCTGGCGTTCGAGGTACGTGACATCCTCAAGACCACGGGCCATACCGCCATGCTCGTCACGCACAATCAGGCCGAAGCGTTTGCCATCGCGGACCGCATCGGGGTGATGAGCCAGGGCAGCATCGCGCAGTGGGACACCCCCTACAACCTGCACCATCGCCCCAGCAACGACTTCGTGCGCGACTTCATCCGCCGCGAAGCCTTGGAAGAACAGCGCGAGCAGGCTTTCGCCCGCGGGCGCTGAACATTCCGCGATGCGCCGCCGATAATTAGACGCGCGGTTCGGGCAGCGGGATGAATTCCGTTTCGTCGCCCGGCACTACCTGATCAAATCGCGTGCGCTGCCAGTCCTGCTTGGCTTGTTCGATGCGGTCCTTGCTGCTGGACACGAAGTTCCACCAGACGTAGCGCGGGCCGTCCAGGGGCTCGCCGCCGATGACGGCAAAACGGGCGGCGGTAATGGCGCGGATCTGCACGGGGCGGCCGGGTGCGAAGATAACCAGGCGTCCGCTTTCAAAGACTTGGCCGTCGACTTCCACCGTGCCTTGCGCCAGGTAGGCGGCACGTTCTTCGTATTCCGCCGGCAGCACCGTGGTGGCGCCGGCTTGCAATTGCAGGTCGCCATAGAAGAGCGGCGACAGCGTCTTCACGGACGACGTCTTGCCGAACAGCGAGCCTGCCACAACCTGGGCACGCACGCCCTCGCCTTCAATCACCGGCTGCGCGTCCAACCCGTAGTGTGTGAAGCCAGGGTCCGTTTCTTCGTACTTGGTGGGCAGGCCCACCCAAATTTGCAGGCCACAGAGGCGTTGCGGCGACAGGCGGGCTTCGGGGGACGAACGCTCCGAGTGCACGATGCCGCGCCCCGCCGTCATCCAGTTCACTTCGCCCGGAAGAATGGTCTGGGTATGGCCAGCACCGTCGCGATGCACCATCGACCCTTCGTACAGATAGGTCACCGTGGACAGGCCGATATGCGGATGGGGCCGTACGTCGATGCCGGCGCCCACGTCAAAATCTGCGGGACCCATGTGGTCCAGGAACACGAACGGCCCAACCGTGCGGCGCTGCGCCGACGGAATGGCGCGCCGGACGGAAAAACCGCCCAGGTCGCTGGTGCGCGGCACGACGATGGTTTCGATCTGGCTTTCGCCTGCTTCGGACAAAGTGGACATGGTGTAGAACTCCGCATGAATTGGCCAGAGGCCATCGTAGAAAGAAGGCCAGCGGCCATCTTAAGGCCCATTGGCCTCGTCAAATAACAAGCCGGGCGGAAACCCTTCCCGCCCGGCCCTCGTGGCTTACGCCAGGTCAAACACCAGCACTTCGGCCTTCTTGCCGGCAGACAGTTCGACACGGGTTTCATCCGTGATCGCCACGGCATCGCCGCCCGACAGCTCAACACCGTTGACGGTCAGCGTGCCGCGCGCCACATGAACCCAGGCCCGCCGACCCGTCGCCAGTTCCAGCGTGGCGGATTCTTCTCCATCAAACAGGCCGCCGTAAAGCCGCGCGTCTTGATGGATCTTCATCGAACCGCCTTCGCCATCAGGCGACACCAGCGCTTGCAGACGGCCACGCTTTTCTGCATCGCTGAACTCGCGCTCTTCGTATTCCGGCGCAATACCGGTCACATCGGGCTCGATCCAGATTTGCAGCATGTGCGTTTCGGTGTCGGGCAGCGGGTTGAACTCGGAGTGCATCACGCCACGACCCGCGCTCATCCGCTGCACATTGCCCGGCTTGATCGTCGAGCCGCTGCCCATGCTGTCCTTGTGGGCGATGGCGCCGTCCAGCACATAGGTAATGATCTCCATGTCGCGATGGCCGTGGGTGCCAAAACCGCGTCCGGCGGCGATACGATCGTCGTTGATGACGCGCAGCGAGCCAAAGCCCATGTGAGCCGGGTCGTAGTAGTTGGCGAAGGAAAAGGTGTGAAACGAATCCAGCCATCCGTGGTTGGCGTGACCCCGTTCGTTAGCGCGGCGAATCGTAAGCATTGCGGACTCCTGTTTCAATAATATGAATGATTATCGAGGTGCGGCACTAGCCTTGCTTCGTTGCCATTTCGCCGCACCCCTGGCATGAGTGATATTCTGCGCGCGCCACATAGGCGCTTTGGCGCTATATTTTGACGAGCTCATTCAAATTTTTTGAATATCCACTTCCGACCCGATATGCAGCCCATTACGCCTGAATTGCTCATCCTGGTAGACGCCATCGCCCGCCACGGCAGTTTTGCCAAAGCAGCCCGGGAATTGGGCAAAGTGCCCTCTGCGGTTACTTATTCGATACGCAAGCTGGAAGATGGGCTGGACGTGTTGCTGTTCGACCGCTCCGGGCATCGCGCGTTACTGACGCCAGCGGGCGAGGCGCTGCTGAAGGACGGACGGCATGTGCTGCAATCGTTGGATGACTTGGCTTGCCGCGTCAAGCGAATTGCCACGGGGTGGGAGGTGGAACTGCGCATTGCGGTCAGCGCGGTGTTGCCGTGGCGGCCGCTGTATGACCTGATCGCTGAATTCCAGACGCTGGAAAGCGCAACGACGCTGCGATTTTCGAGCGAAGTGCTAAGTGGCAACTGGGATGCGTTGACGTCCAACCGCGCGGACCTGGTCATCGGCGCGGGGGCCAATGCAGAGCCCACCGGGCCGTATCGATCGCAAGCCATCGGCACGACCCAGTTTGGTTTCTGCGTGGCGGCGCACCATCCTTTGGCGTCCTTGCCGCAGCCCCTGAGCCGCGCGGACATCACGAAATATTGCGCGGTGGTGGTGGCGGATACTTCGCGGAACCTGCCGCCGCAGTCGCGCGGCATCCTGGCGGATCAGGCCACGCTGGTCATGCCGTCAATGCAGGCAAAGATTGACGCGCAGGTGCGGGGGCTGGGGTGCGGTTATTTGCCATTGACGATGGCCGCGCCGTATCTGGCGCAGGGTTTGTTGGTGGTGTGTGAGACGGATGAAGGGATGTCTCTGACGGAGCACGTGGCTTACGCCTGGCGGGCCGAAGCACCGGGGGAGGCGCTGAAATGGTGGCTGCAGAAGCTGAAATCGCCCAGGCTGTGTGAGAGTTTGCTGGGGATGGGGTGATGGGTTTCGCGCGAATTACGGCGGTGTTCTTGCGACGATTGGTTCGCGCTGCACCCATCCTACGGACGGGGTGATGGGTTTCGCGCGAATTACGGCGGTGTTCTTGCGACGGTTGGTGCGCGCTGCACCCATCCTACGAGGTGCCGTGCGTCGGATGCGTAGGATGGGTGGAGCGCGCCATGCCGTTCAGAAGAACCTGGACGCCGATCGCGCGCAACCCATCAGACCATCACTCGTCCTCAATCCCCAATTCACGCAATTTTCGCGTGATGGTGTTTCGCCCGATCCCCAATCTTGATGCCGCTTCCACGCGGCGGCCGCGGCTGGCGTCCAGGGCGCTTTGCAGCAGGATCTTCTCAAACTGACGGGTCAGCGTGGCCATTACCGCGGGTTCGCCGCGTTCCAGCCGGTATTGCGCATCGCGCAGCAGGGAATCTTGCCAATTGCGCGGCGCGCCATCATCGGCGGCCTGCCCTGCCTGCACCACCGTGCCGATGCCTGAAATCGGTGCGGCCGGACGCAACGGCGCCGACGCGGGCTGTTGCTGCTGGTGCTCCAGCGCGCGGATTTCCGGCGGCAGGTCGGCCCGGTCCACGGTCTGGCCGGGCGCCATTACCGTCAGCCAGTGGCAGAAGTTCTCCAACTGCCGCACGTTGCCCGGAAAGTCGAACTTGGTCAGCACGGCCAGCGCATCCGGCGTCAAGCGTTTGACCGGCACCCCCAGCGTGCGAGCGCTGGCGGTCAGAAAGTGCTGGGCCAGCGCGGGAATGTCTTCCACGCGCTCGCGCAAAGGCGGCAGACGCAGCCGGATCACGTTCAGGCGATGGAACAAGTCTTCGCGGAACAAGCCCTGCTCAACACGCTGCTCCAGCGGCTGGTGAGTGGCCGCCACGATACGCACGTCCACGCGCACCGGCTGCGCGCCGCCCACGCGATAGAAGCTGCCTTCGGCCAGCACACGCAGCAAGCGGGTTTGAAGTTCAATCGGCATGTCGCCGATTTCGTCCAGGAACAGCGTGCCGCCGTGCGCTTCCTCGAAGCGGCCACGACGCAAATTATTGGCGCCCGTAAACGCGCCGCGTTCGTGCCCGAACAATTCGGCTTCAAGCAGGTCACGCGGGATGGCCGCCGCGTTCAAGGCCACAAAGGGCCCGCTGGCGCGCACACCGTGGCCATGCAGCGCACGCGCCACCAATTCCTTGCCCGTGCCCGATTCGCCCGTGATCAACACCGTGACCTTGGACTGCGCCAGCCGGCCAATGGCGCGAAACACTTCCTGCATGGCGGTGGAAGACGACTGCGTCATCATCCAGCGCTCGTTGTTCTGCGCGCCCTCGCCCTGCCCTTCCGGGCTTTCGGGCTGCGCGGATTCCTGCATGGCCCGCTGGATCAGCGCCACCGCTTCGTTCACGTCGAACGGCTTGGCCAGGTAATCAAACGCGCCACCCTGGAAGGCGGACACGGTGCTGTCCAGGTCGGCAAACGCGGTCATCACAATGACCGGCAAGCCGGGATGGCGTTCTTTCAACTGGCGCAACAGCTCCAAGCCATTGCCGCCTGGCATGCGGATATCGGACACCAAGGCGACGGGCGTTTCGCGCGACAGCGCTTCCAGCACGTCGGCCGATTGGGAAAAACTACGGGTGGGGACACCAGCGCGGGCCAGGGCCTTTTCGAGGACCCAGCGGATGGCCTGGTCGTCGTCGACGATCCATACGGGTTTCATCAGTGTGCGGGCTCCATCGGTAGGACCAGGCGAAACTCGGTACGCCCGGGTCGGGATTCAAATTCGATGATGCCGCCGTGCTGCTGCACGAAGTCCTGAGCCAGGCTCAAGCCCAGCCCGGTACCGCCGGCCCTGGCCGTGACCAGCGGGTGAAAAATGCGGTCGCGGATGTGGTCCGGCACGCCGGGACCGTTGTCGATGATGGACAGCACCAGCGCCAGCCGGTGTTGCCGATGGGCCAGCATGACCTGGCGAGCCACGCGAGTGCGCAGCGTCACCACGCCGGGTTCCGTCTGCGGGCCTTGCGGCCGCGCAACCAGTTCCTGCGCCGCGTTGCGCGCAACGTTAAGCACCGCCTGCATCAGACGGGCGGCATCGCCCTTCAAATCTGGCACCGAGGCGTCGTAGTCGCGCAGGATGGTGACATCGTTGCGGAACTCGGCCTGGATCAGCGCGCAGACACGCTCGCAGATTTCATGGATATTCACCGGCCGCGCATTCAGCGGCACACGTTGCGGGCCGCTCAAGCGGTCCACCAGCGCCTGCAGGCGGTCGGCTTCGGAAATAATGACTTGGGTGTATTCAGCCAGCGCTGCACTGGGCAGCTCGGCTTCGAGCAATTGCGCGGCGCCGCGCAAACCGCCCAAGGGGTTCTTCACTTCATGGGCCAGATTGCGCAACAGCTCGCGGTGCGCTTCTATTTCATCCACCAGCCGATGGTTGCGGTCGGCCAGCACGCGCTGTTCGATCTCGCGCGTTTCGATCAATACCGGCCAGCGTTGGCCCGTCAGCCCCACCGTGGTGACCGCGACTTCGACGGATTCGGCGGCGCGCCGCAACGAGGCCAATTGCCTGACGTCGGCGTACCGGCCGGCGGCGGCACGATCGATGGAGGACTGGATATTTTCTGGGGTGTCGAACAGCGTGGCGGCGGAGTGTCCGCAGAGTTGCTTGCGCGAACGGCCGAACAGATCTTCGGCGGCGGCGTTGGCGTATTCAATGTGGCCGCGCTCGTTGACCAGGAAAACGGACGTGGCAAGCAGGTCGAGAGCTTCTACATTCATTTTTCAACGTACCCGAATGACAGGGGAAAAGCGGAACGCGCCCGCGACGGCGGCGCCGGAACCCGGCGCCCTGCCCGCCAGGCGTGATGCCTGGCGGACAAACCGTCGAGCCGCGACCTGGTGGTGCGCGATGTGTGGGCCCTGGTTGCTGCCACCATCATCGCGCTCCCCCCGCCACAGCCTCTAAACGATCAGAGGCTGTAGTACATGTCGAATTCGACCGGGTGGGTCGTCATGCGCAGACGATTCACATCGGCCATCTTCAGGTCGATGTAGGCGTTGAGCATGTCGTTGCTGAACACGCCACCACGGGTCAGGAATTCGCGATCGGCGTCCAGGGCTTCCAGCGCTTGTTCCAGCGAGGAGCACACGGTCGGGATCTTTGCGTCTTCTTCCGGCGGCAGGTCGTACAGGTTCTTGTCGGCCGGATCGCCCGGGTGGATCTTGTTCTGCACGCCGTCCAGGCCGGCCATCATCAGGGCCGAGAAAGCCAGGTACGGGTTGGCCAGGGGGTCCGGGAAACGCGCTTCAACGCGGCGGCCCTTCGGGTTGCCGACGTACGGAATGCGGATCGAGGCCGAACGATTGCGGGCCGAGTAAGCCAGCTTGACCGGGGCTTCGTAGTGCGGAACCAGACGCTTGTACGAGTTGGTGCCCGGGTTGGTGATGGCGTTCAGGGCGCGGGCGTGCTTGATGATGCCGCCGATGTAGTACAGCGCGAATTCCGACAGGCCGGCGTAGCCGTTACCCGCGAACAGGTTCTGGCCATCCTTCCAGATGGATTGGTGCACGTGCATGCCGGAACCGTTGTCGCCGACGACGGGCTTGGGCATGAACGTGGCGGTCTTGCCGTAGGCGTGGGCCACGTTGTGCACCACGTACTTGACGATCTGCGTCCAGTCGGCGCGCTGAACCAGCGTGCTGAACTTGGTGCCGATTTCCAGCTGGCCGGCGCCGGCCACTTCATGGTGGTGCACTTCAACCGGCACGCCCATTTGTTCCATCAGCAGGCACATTTCCGAACGCATGTCCTGGAACGAATCAACCGGGGGCACGGGGAAGTAGCCGCCCTTGACCGCGGGACGATGGCCGGTGTTGCCGCCTTCGAATTCCAGGCCGGTCGACCACGAGGCTTCTTCGGACTTGATCTTGACGAACGTGCCCGACATGTCGGTGTTCCAGGTCACGCCGTCGAACACGAAGAATTCGGGTTCCGGACCGAAGTAGGCGGTGTCGCCCAGGCCGGAGGACTTCAGGTAGGCTTCGGCGCGCTTGGCCAGCGAACGCGGGTCGCGGTCATAGCCCTTCAGGTCGGACGGTTCAACGACGTCGCACGACAGGATCAGGGTGGGCTCTTCGCGGAACGGGTCCAGGTTGGCGGACGAGCAGTCGGGGATGAGCAGCATGTCGGACGCTTCAATGCCCTTCCAACCCGGGATCGACGAACCGTCGAAAGCCTGGCCGCTTTCCAGCTTGTCTTCGTCGATGGCGGAGGTGGGCACGGAAACGTGGTGCTCACGGCCAACCGTATCGGTAAAGCGGAAATCCACGAATTTGACTTCGTTATCGGCGATCTGTTTCAGGACGTCTTTCGGGCTTGCCATGTCATCTCCATTAGATAAAAGGGTCGAGGGCTTTGCCGCTCGACTGGCATAAAAGAGGGAAGCAATAAGCGTGCCAGGTTTCCCTAGGCAATCCCGGGGGAAAACCGCACGCTTCTGGAAACACGAAGCACCATAATGGTGCAAAAGATGGAGCATGATTGCTCCGTTTTGGTGCAAAAGCAACTACAGGAACATTTCCTGCAAGTCGTTCAGAAAGCGCCACCCCAAGGGCGTGGCCTTCAGCCGGGTTGGATCCGCATCCAGCAAGCCCCGTTTCGATGCTGCCTCCAATTGGTGCGCAATGGCGGCAAGCGACAAACCGGTGCGTTCGTTGAACGCCGTGGCCGGTACGCCGTCCTTCAGGCGCAGCGCGTTGAGCATGAATTCAAAGGGCAGCTCGTCCGGCCCCACCTGCCGGCTTTCGGCCAGATGGCTGCCGTCGCGCGCCATGGCTGCCTGCATCCAGGAATCCGGATTGCGCAGTCGGGCTTCACGCACGATACGGTCGTGAAATGACAGCTTGCCGTGCGCGCCGGGCCCGATGCCCAGGTAGTCGCCAAACTCCCAGTAATTCAGGTTGTGGCGGCAACGCGCGCCGGCCTTGGCATAGGCAGAGACCTCGTAGCGCGCCAAGCCGGCTGCCGCGAGTTCGGCTTCGACCGCGTCCTGCATGGCCGCGCTGGTGTCGTCATCGGGCAGTTCGGCGGGCGGGAACTTGGCGAAGACGGTGTTGGGTTCCATCGTCAGGTGATACAGCGACAGATGCTCGGTGCCGAACGAGATGGCCTGGCGCAGGTCCGCCACACAGGCGTCCAGGCTTTGGCCGGGCAAGGCAAACATCATGTCCAGATTCACGCGCGAGACGGCGCGTTGCGCCATATCGATGGCGGCGCGGGCCTGTGCGGCGTCATGGATGCGGCCCAGCTTTTGCAGTTGCGCGTCGTCAAAGCTCTGGATGCCCAGCGAAAAGCGCGTGACACCGCTTGCTGCATAGTCGCGAAAGCGGCTGGCCTCGGCGGTGCCGGGGTTGGCTTCCATGGTGATCTCGGCGTCAGGCCATAGATTCAAACAGGCGCGCAGCATGGCCAGCAGTTCGTCCAAGCCGGCTGACGACAACAGGCTGGGTGTGCCACCGCCAATGAACACGGACACCACCTGCCTGCCCCAGATGGAAGGCAGCGCCTGTTCAAGGTCGCTGCGCAACGCGTCCAGATACGCGCGTTCGGGGATCTCGCCCGGCGCGGCGTGGGAATTGAAGTCGCAATACGGGCATTTGCGCACGCACCACGGCACATGCACATAAATGGACAGCGGCGGCAGACTGGTCAGCGTGGCGCCGGGCGGCAGGCGCACGCGCGACGGCGACGCGCCCATGTCGTTGCGGATCGGAATGGTGATGGACATGCGGGTTAGGCGTGGCTGAGTTTGCTCAGTAGTTCGCGCAAGGCGCGGGCGCGATGGCTGACGCGGTTCTTTTCTTCAGGGTCAAGCGAGGCCGCCGTCAGCGCCATGTCGGGCAGGTAGAAGTGCGGGTCGTAGCCAAAGCCGTTCGCGCCTTCGGGCTGGTCGATGATCTCGCCGTGCCACAGGCCTTCGCCAATGATGGGACACGGGTCGTTTTCCGAACGCACCAGGGCCAGCACCGCCACATACCAGGCGTGGCGGTCGGTAACACCCGCCAGGTTGCGCACCAGCAACGTGTTATTGGCCTGGTCGGATTTTTCGCCGCCGTGCATCTGGGCGTAGCGGGCCGAATACACGCCGGGGGCAGCGTCCAGTGCGGCCACGCACAGGCCGGAGTCGTCGGCCAACGCCGGCAGACCGGTCAAGCGGCTGGCATGGCGCGCCTTGGCCAAGGCATTTTCAACAAAGGTTACGTGCGGCTCTTCGGCTTCGGGCACGCCCAGCTCGCCTTGAGGCACGAGTTCAACGCCCAGCGGCGCGAACAAGGCGGAGAACTCACGCAATTTGCCAGCATTGTTGGACGCCAGCACGATGCGGCGCAGGGATTCGGGAATCTTGGGGGAAGTCATGGGGCAAATTGTATAGGGCGTGCGCAGGCGGGCGGCCCCAGTCCGGATGCAAAGCAAGGGCAAATCTCGGTTGACACCCATGTAACAGCACTTGAAGATTGCGCGTCGCGTTCACCGGCAACAACGCAGACATATTGTGTCGTCAACATTAGCAATCTTGTCACTGATCGTATCTGAACGCCTCGGCGATGACCTCTCTTCACGCTTTGCCTCGGCCGACTGCGGCCCGCACGCCATTCACCCTGTCGGGCGATGCGCCCGCACCCGTCGGCTTGGCCGGCATTTTGCAAGACCGCTTGTTGCGGCCCCGCTATCAGCCGGTGGTTGACCTGTCGCACACCCGCATCTACGGGCACGAAAGCCTGATTCGCGGCCCCGCCGATACCGCCCTGCACTTTCCAGACGCTCTGTTCGCCGAAGCCCGGCGGCGCGGCCTGCATCCGCAACTGGAACTGGCCAGCTTTCGAGCCGGGGCGCAGGGGTTTCACGACCACGACGCCTCCGGCAAGCTGTTCCTGAACCTGTCCGGGTCGGCGCTGATCCACTACTGGACGCTGTGGGGCAGCGACATGCCGCGGCACCTGCTGGAAGATTGCACGTTGCCAGCCTCCAGCATCATCGTTGAACTGACCGAACAAGACCCGCTGTCCGACCACATCGGCGAACTGGGCAATGCCTTTGCCTGCCTGCGCGAGCACGGCATGCGCATCGCGCTGGATGACTATGGCGTGGGCAACTCGAACTTGCAGTTGTGGTCGGAAATTCAGCCCGACCTGGTCAAGATAGACCGCTATTTCTTCGACGGCATCGGCCACGACGACCGCAAACAAAGCATGGTGCGCGCCATTCTGAAAGTGGCCCAGCACCTGGGCACGGCGATCGTGGCCGAAGGCATCGAGACGGCCGAAGACCTGGCGGTGGTGCGAGAACTGGACATCCGCTACGCCCAGGGCTGGTTCTTGGGCCGGCCTGAAGAAACGCTGCTGACCGAACTGACCGCGCCCGTACGCGATTCATTGCGCGTGCGCAGCACCGCCCCCTTGTCGCAACGCGCGGCGGGGGGCACGGCGGCCAGCCTGCGCGTGGAGGCACCCGCCGCGCTGCTGGACAAGCACACCAACGATGACGTGCACCGGCTTTTTATCGAACACAAGACCATGCACGCCGTGGCGGTGGTCGACGCCGACAACCGGCCGGTAGGCATCATCAACCGGCGCGATTTCTCGGAACACTACGCGCAACGCTACACGCGCGAACTGTTTGGCCGAGATAGGTGCTCCACGTTCATGAACGCCGAGCCGGTACTGGTGGACCTGAACGTGTCCATCGACCAGCTCAGCCATGTGCTGATTTCGGAAGACCAACGCTACCTGATGGACGGCCTGATCATCACGCGGGACGGCCGTTACGACGGCTTGGCAACCGGCGAAACCCTGGTGCGTTCCGTGACCGAAATGCGGATCGAGGCGGCGCGCTACGCCAACCCCCTGACGTCCCTGCCCGGCAACATTCCCATCAGCCGCCACATTGCAACCCTGCTGGAAGACGCGGCCGACTTCACCGTTTGCTATGGCGACTTGAACAACTTCAAGCCCTTCAACGACGTCTACGGCTACTGGCGGGGCGACGACATGATCATGCTGACCGCCGAGGTGATCAAGCACCACTGCGACCCGCTGCGCGACTTTGTCGGCCATGTGGGCGGTGACGATTTCGTGGTGCTGTTCCGCAGCCCGGATTGGACCGAGCGCGTACAGCGCATCATTGCGGAATTCAACGAACAGGCAACAGCCCTGTACGACGACCTGGGCCGCAAGAATGGCGGCATCGAAGCGGAAGACCGCTACGGTGTGCCGCGCTTCTTCCCCTTCGTAACGCTGGGTGTCGGCGCGCTGACCGTCACCCCGTCACTATGCGAGCGCATCCGCCCGGAGGACATCGCGTCGGCCGCCGCGAACGTCAAGCACAAGGTCAAGCATGGGAACCTGTCGCTGGTGATCGAGCGCTACACCGGCGGCGTCTTGCCCCAACTGGCCGATTAACTGGCCGACCGAGGCCTGCACGGCGGACGCGTTCTGCGCCGCCTGGGCGATCTGGAACACGGCCACCGCGCGGCGCAGCCCTTGCGCCTGAATTTCCAGGGCCGCCGCTGCGGCCGCGGTCTGTTCGACCATGGCGGCGTTTTCCTGCGTGGTCCGTTCAATGTCCGCCACCGCATCGTTCACCGACGCGATGCCCGCGGCTTGCTCGGCCGTGGCGTTTGAAATTTCGGCCACGATCTGCGTCACTCGGTCCACCGAGACCACCATGTCGCGCATGGTGTCGCCCGCCAGGTTCACCTGCCGCACGCCGGCCTGCACGCGCGACGCGGAGTCTTCGATCAACCCCTTGATTTCCTTGGCCGCCTGCGCACTGCGTTGCGCCAGCGAGCGCACTTCGCCCGCCACCACCGCGAAACCCTTGCCCTGCTCGCCCGCCCGGGCCGCCTCGACGGCGGCGTTCAAGGCCAGGATGTTGGTCTGAAAGGCGATGCTGTCCACCACGCCCACAATTTCGCCGATGCGACGCGCGCTGTCGGCAATGCCCTGCATGCTTTGCACCACCTCATCCACCGCGCGGCCACCGCGCTGAGCCAGCTGCGTGGCGCTTTCGGCCTGGCGGCTCGCCAGGTCGGCATTGCCCGCCGTGAGCTGGACGGTGTGGGCCAACTGCGTCATGTTGGCGGCGGCTTCCTGCAAGGACCCGGCCTGGCGTGCGGTGCGGTCGGACATATCCGCGCCCCCTGCCGCGATCTCGCCGGACCCGGTATGAATTTCCTCGACGCCCCGGCGCACCGATGCCACCGCCGCCGACAGGCCCGTCTGCATGCGGCGCATGGCGGAATACAGGACGCCGATTTCATTGTCGCCGCGCATGGCGATCGCGCCGGTCAGATCCCCGTCCGCAATCCGATCAAAGTGCGCGCCCGCCTCGTTCAGCGGACGCAAAATGCTGCGCCGAAATGCGAGCCGGATCAACACGGCCAGCACCAGCACCACCGCCAGCACCGCGCCGGCCACCATGATGACGTGCTGCAACGTTTGGCTGGCGCTGGCCACCGCCGCCTGGCCTTGTTCGCGCGCATAGGTCTGGTAGGCATCCGCCTGCTTCACATAGGCCGCGCCGCTGTCGGGCAGCACCTTGTCCACCAAGCGGTTCACTTCAATGCCGTTCCACGCCTGCGTCGCTTGCAGCATGGGCGTCATGGTCTGGTCCGCGAAGGCGGTGTAGGCCGCCAGCAGTTGTTCATACAGCGGGCCGCCTTGCGCGCTCGTGTCCGGGTTGGCGCGCAGTTGCGCCAGGCTTTCGCCCGCCTGCTTGAGCAGCGCCTCGGCATGCGCCAGCGACTGGTTGCGCGCCTCTTCCAACCCACCTTCCATGCTGGTTTTGGCATCAGCCAGCGCGGCCCGCGCCTGGAACAAGCGGCTGGTCATGTCGGCCAGATCGCTGGCGCGTTCGATACTGCCCCGGCCCAGGGCTTCGATGTCGGCGCGGTTGTCGCGCAATACCGCGATGCCCGCCGCCGCCGCAATCGCGAACAGCAGCACAAACAACGCCAGAATGGCCGATACCGCCGTGGTGACCCTAAGATTTTTCCGCATATCCATCCGTCTGAAACCGGGCGCCGTCAGGCGCAGTGCCATGGATTATGGACAGGCAGTTTGGCAATTTCTTGACACAACTACTCTGAACACTGACCAACGCCCGTCATGAAAGTGCGCTTTTGCGAACAGGAACCCCGTATTAAGGAATTGTGAATTGGCACGGCCGCGCCCATGCGGCACATTCGATGCTGTACCGATCCATCCTCTTGTCTCTCACCACACCCCTATGCCCCACGCCTCACACGACTATCAGGACATCCGCGAAGCCGTGCGCGATCTTTGCGCGCAATTTCCCGGCGAGTATTTCCGCAAGGTTGATGAAGAACGCGGCTACCCCGAAGACTTTGTCCGCGCACTGACCGAGGCCGGCTGGCTGGCCGCGCTGATTCCCCAGGAATACGGCGGCTCGGGGCTGGGCTTGACCGAAGCGTCGGTCATCATGGAAGAAATCAACCGCAGCGGCGGCAATTCCGGCGCCTGCCACGGCCAGATGTACAACATGGGCACCTTGCTGCGCCACGGCTCGGAAGCGCAGAAGCGCGAGTACCTGCCGCGCATCGCCGCGGGCGAACTGCGGTTGCAGTCAATGGGCGTTACCGAACCCACCACCGGCACCGACACCACCAAGATCAAGACCACCGCCGTGCGCCGTGGCGACCGCTACGTCATCAATGGCCAGAAGGTCTGGATTTCGCGCGTGCAGCATTCGGACTTGATGATCCTGCTGGCGCGCACCACGCCACTGGACCAGGTCACGCGCAAATCCGAAGGCATGTCGATCTTCCTGGTGGACCTGCACCACGCCGTCAAGCACGGCATGACGATCCGCCCCATTCCCAACATGGTCAACCACGAGACCAATGAACTGTTTTTCGACAACCTGGAAATTCCCGTCGAAAACCTGATCGGTGAAGAAGGCAAAGGCTTCAAGTACATCCTGGATGGTCTGAACGCCGAACGCACGCTGATTGCCGCCGAGTGCATCGGCGACGGCTACTGGTTCGTGGACAAGGTCACCGCCTACGCCAAGGAACGCATGGTGTTCGGCCGCCCCATCGGCCAGAACCAGGGCGTGCAATTTCCCATCGCCCGCGCCCATATCAACGTGGAAGCCGCCAGCCTGATGCGTTACGAAGCCTGCCGCTTGTTCGACGCGCACCAACCCTGCGGCGCGCAGGCCAACATGGCCAAGCTGCTGGCCGCGGATGCATCGTGGGAAGCCGCCAACGCCTGCTTGCAGTTTCACGGCGGCTTCGGCTTCGCCACCGAATACGACGTGGAACGCAAGTTCCGCGAAACGCGGCTTTATCAGGTTGCGCCGATTTCGACGAACCTGATTCTGTCTTACGTTGCCGAACACATCCTGGGCTTGCCCCGTTCCTTCTGACCCCGACGCCAATGCTCATGACTGCAAGCAAAGATACCTCCGATCTAAGCGCCGAACTGGCCGCCTTCGCCGCCAACCTGCGCTACGAAGACATTCCCGCGCCGGTGTTGCGCCGCGCCGAAGACCTGCTGCTGGATTGCCTGGCGTCGATACTCGCTGGCGCGTCGGCGCGCGCCGTGCTGGCCATTGACCGCTATGCCGCTACGATGGGGCCGGCCGATGGCCCCAGCGAAGTGCTGATCAACCGCCGCCGTACCACGCCGTTGTTTGCCGCCATGGTGAACGCGGCGGCGGCCCATGTGGTGGAACAGGACGACGTCCACAACGGTTCGGTGTTCCATCCGGCCGCCGTGGTGTTTCCGCCTGCCCTGGCGGTTGCGCAGGCGCTGGGCAGTTCGGGCCGTGATCTGTTGGTGGCGTCGGTGGCGGGCTATGAAGTGGGCATCCGGGTGGGGGAATTCCTGGGTCGCTCGCACTACAAGATTTTCCACACGACGGGCACGGCCGGCACCCTGGCCGCCGCTGTCACCACCGGCCGCCTGCTCAAGCTCACGCCCGACCAGATGCTGCACGCCCTGGGTTCGGCCGGCACGCAGGCGGCGGGCCTGTGGGAGTTTCTGCGCGATGCGGCCGACTCCAAGCAACTGCATACGGCCAAGGCAGCAGCCGACGGCATGACCGCCGCCTACTTGGCGCAAGAGGGCTTCACCGGCGCGCGCCACATCCTGGAAGGCCCGCAGGGCATGGCGGCGGGTATGTCGACCGATGCCGATCCCTCGAAGCTTTGCGACCGCCTGGGTGAACGCTGGGCCTTGGCGGAAACGTCATTCAAGTTCCATGCGTCGTGCCGTCACACGCACCCGGCGGCGGACGCCTTGCAACAGGCGCTGCGGGACAACAAGCTGACCGAGGCGGATGTGGAACGCGTGGTGGCGCATGTGCACCAGGGCGCGATCGATGTGCTGGGCCCGGTGGTCAACCCACAAACGGTGCACCAGTCCAAGTTTTCAATGGGCACGGTGCTGGCGCTGATCGCCCGCCAAGGACGCGCGGGCTTGGCGGAATTTGATGCGGGGCTGGATGATCCGGCGGTCGCGGTATTCCGTGGGAAAGTGGAGATGGCGCTGGACCCGGAGGTCGACAACGCCTATCCGCAACGTTGGATCGGTAAAGTCACCGTCACCACACGCGACGGCCGCACCCTGCACGGCCGCGTCGACGAACCCAAGGGCGACCCCGGCAACACCCTGAGCCGCCCGGAAATCGAAGACAAGACGCTCAGCCTGGGCCGCTACGCCAATGCGGCAACGGAACAGGAACTACGCGGCCTGATAGATAAAATCTGGGCCTTGGAAAAGGCAGAGAAAGTAGGCGCCCTGTTGCCCACGTAGGATGGGTGCAGCGCGAAGATCCCATTAAATAGAAAAATGAAATCGAACGCGCGAAACCCATCAAGCAGCGGTGAGGATTAGGCCGATTTCGCCAAAGAACCAACAAGGCCAAAAAATCACCACCGAACGATGGGTTACGCGCATTTCCCAACCGAATTCTTGCAACCCGCCTCTCGCGCTTCGCCCATCCTACAAAGGTCACACCAGCGCAGCGCGCTGCGCCTGGACCAACTGCGCAATGCCGCCTTCCGCCAAAACCAGCATGGTGTCCAGTTCAGCGCGAGTGAAGGTAGCGCCTTCGCCGGTGCCTTGCACTTCCACGAACGCGCCGCTGCCCGTCATGATGACATTGACGTCGGCGTCGCAGGCGGAATCTTCCTGGTAGTCCAGGTCCAGCACCGAACGCCCTTGCACCAAGCCCACCGACACGGCGGCGACTGCGTCGCGGATCGGGTTGACCGCCACGTCGCCGCGCTGCATCAGCAAGGCCACGGCGTCGGCTGCCGCCACCCAGGCGCCCGTGATGCTGGCGCAGCGGGTGCCGCCATCGGCCTGCAGCACATCGCAGTCCAGATGCAAGGTGCGTTCGCCCAGTGCGCGCATGTCGAACACGGCACGCAGGCTGCGGCCGATCAGGCGTTGAATCTCTTGCGTGCGGCCGCTTTGCTTGCCGCGCGCCGCTTCGCGGTCACCGCGCGTATGCGTTGCGCGCGGCAGCATGCCGTATTCCGCCGTGACCCAGCCTTCGCCCTTGCCCTTCAGAAACGGCGGCACCTTTTCCAGCACGCTTGCGGTGCACAGCACGTGCGTGTCGCCCGCCTTCACCAGCACCGACCCTTCGGCGTAGCGCGTGAATCCGCGCTCCAGGCTGAACGGCCGCAGTTCGTCGACGGCGCGGCCAGACGGACGGGCGATGGTGGGCGTAGTGGTCACAGGCAGACTCCAGACAGAAATAGGGTTCGCGGCATTGTACGGGCAGCCGCCGCAGGAAATCCCGGCTTGGAGTATCCTGCCGCGATATATCCGGTTCAATAAACAGACCCGCCCCCTTTACCAGGATGCCGCGGGCCCCGGCGCAACCGGCTCTTACCCCAAGCTTCACCAGGACACGCCCATGATTCGCAGCATGACCGCCTTCGGCAACGCCCGAGCAGACCTAGAACAAGGCACGCTTGCCATTGAACTGCGCAGCGTCAACAGCCGATTCCTTGATTTGTATTTCCGCTTGCCCGACGAGCTGCGGCACGTTGAAACGCCGCTGCGCGAGCTGCTGACGGCCAACCTGGCGCGCGGCAAGGTCGAGATCCGGGTGTCGTTCACCCGCAATGCCAGCACCGACCTGTCCAAGCTGGACCCGACCTGGCTGGAAAGCCTGGCCGAGCAGCTCCAGGCGGCTCGCCGCATTGTTCCCGATATCTCTCCCCCCCGTCTGGTGGAACTGTTCAACTGGCCCGGCCAACGCGGCAACGACGCGCTGGACCCGCAAATCTGGGGTGCCGCTTGTTTGCAAGCCGCGCAACAGGCCTTGATCCAGTTGCAGGAAGGCCGCGCGCGCGAAGGCGAACGCCTGGCCGGCATGATGCGCGAGTGCGCCGATGGGGTCGCCCGCGTGGTTGACATCGTTCAGGCGCATCTACCGCAATTGCTGGCCGACCACCGCGAGAAGCTGGCCGCCAAGCTGCGCGAAAGCGTCGAGTCGGCCTTTCCGGGCGGTTTCACCCATATCTCGGGCACGGAATTGTCCGAACGCCTGTCGCAGGAAGCCAATCTGTTCGCGCTGCGTATCGACGTTGCGGAAGAATTGTCGCGGCTGCGTTCGCACCTTGAGGAATTGCGTCACCTGTTGAGCGATGGCGGTGGCAAAGCCGCGTCGGGCAAGAAGCAGGCCGGCAGCGCGGGCAAGCGCCTGGATTTCCTGTTCCAGGAAATGAACCGCGAAGCCAATACCCTGGGGTCCAAGGCCGGCAGCATGGACGTGACGCGTGCCGCCATGGATCTGAAACTGCTGATCGAGCAAATGCGCGAACAGGCGCAGAACATCGAGTAAGGCACGCTCGCTGCTCACGTTTCAAGGCCGCGTCATGCGGCCTTTTTGCATTCCAGACTTTTCCTATTCGAGCGCCGGCGCGAGCGTGTTGTCATGGCGGGTTTACTTTCAGGACACACCGATTAGGAATCGCCATGTTCCGCAAGACCTTTCTGCCGCCCGTTGCCAACCTCCTGGCCTTCGAAGCAGTCGCCCGGCGCAACAGCGTGTCGCGCGCGGCGGATGAACTTCACCTGACGCAAAGCGCCGTATCGCGCCAGATTCACCAACTTGAAACGCAACTTGGCGTGACGCTGTTCCATCGCGTGCGCCAACGGGTGGTGTTAAGCGATGCCGGCCGCGCCTACGCCTCGGAAGTGCGCGTCCTGCTGCACCAATTGTCCGACGCCACGCGCCGCACCATGGCGTGCACGCGGCGCGACCAGCTTAATCTGGCAGTGCTGCCCACCTTGGGTACCCGCTGGCTCATTCCGCGCC
The DNA here is from genome assembly GCF_003994415.1 of Achromobacter spanius. Lineage (NCBI taxonomy): Bacteria > Pseudomonadati > Pseudomonadota > Betaproteobacteria > Burkholderiales > Alcaligenaceae > Achromobacter > Achromobacter spanius. The sequence continues at coordinate 3,486,877 of NZ_CP034689.1, forward strand.
TGGGGGACTTCATGGCGCGCAAACCTGAAGTCACCATCAACTTCACGTCACGCACCCTGCCCTTCGAATTTTCGCAAGAGCCGTTTGACGCAGCCATCCACTTTGGCGCGCCCTATTGGGCCGGCGCTGTGTGCGAATACCTGATGCCCGAAGAAGTCATCGCCGTGTGCAGCCCCGGCTATCAACGGCGCCATGGTATCCGGCATATCTCGGACCTGGCCCAGGTGGTGCTGCTGCACCAGACCTCACGCCCAGCCCAGTGGGCCACGTGGTTCGACCAGCACGGCGCCAGTTCAGCACGCGCCATGCAAGGCCCCCACTTCGAGCAGGCATCCATGTTGGCGCAAGCCGCCGCCTCAAGCCTGGGCGCGGCGCTGCTTCCCCGCTTTCTGGTTGAGCGCGAGATCGACACGGGCGAACTCATCCAACTGTTTCCGCAAGTGTTAAGCAGCACCGACGCCTATTACTTCGTCTATCCCCAAGCGCAGGCCGACACGCCGCTGGTGCGCGAGTTCGGGGCATGGATGCTTGAGCAGTGCCGGCCCACGGCCTGAGCGCGGCCTGGCGCTGGATCCCGCTTGCCGGGCAATCCAGCGCCTGCTATTCCTAACGCGCCTCGCCCGCCGCCGGCTCTCCGCGCAAGGCTGAATCCAGATACTCGCTACGCGCGCGCGGCTCCGGGAAACGCATGTCCCGGTAGCTGATGAAGCGCGAGCCGCGCGCCAGGCGATAGCCCAGCCAGATCAGCAGGAACAGCGGAATGCCGATGTAGGTGGCCACCACGCCACCCCAATCGATACGGTCTTGTAGAAACGCCTGGTAGTTCTGCCCCAGCGTGATCACCAGGCACAGCACGAAGGCAAAGATCGGGCCAAAGGGAAAGAACGGCGACACATAAGGCAGGTCGGCCAGGCTGTGGCCCTGCTTCACATAGCCGCGCCGAAAACGATAGTGGCTGATGGCGATGCCCAGCCACGCAATGAAACCGGTCATACCGGAAGTATTCAACAGCCAGATGTACACCGCGTTCGGGCTGAAGATGAAGGTGAAGAAGCACAAAGCCGCGACCACGGTCGTGGCCAGCAGCGCCCACATCGGCACGCCATGGCGCGAAATGCGGCCAAAAATGCGCGGCGCCTTGCCCTCGCGCGCCAGGCTGTACAGCATGCGAGTTGCCGCGTACATGCCCGAATTGCCCGCGGACAATACCGACGTCAGCACCACCGCATTCATGACGGAGGCCGCCGCCAGCAAACCAGCCCGTTCGAAGATCAGCGCGAAGGGGCTGACGCTGATGTCTTTGACGTCGTTGCGCAGCAGGTGTGGGTCGGTATACGGGATCAACAGGCCGATCACCAGAATCGCCATGACGTAAAACAGCAGAATCCGCCAGAACACCTGGCGAACCGCGCGCGGCAGGTTGCGGGCCGGGTCCTTGGATTCGCCCGCGGCAATACCGATCAGTTCCGTTCCCTGGAACGAAAACCCCACCACCATCGCCACGCCGATCAAAGCGGCGAACCCGCCGGCGAATGGCGCATCGCCTACCGTCCAGTTGGCCACCCCACCGGTTTCGCCGCCGCGGATAATGCCCAGCAGCATCATCACGCCCATGGCCACAAAGCCCAGCACGGCCACGACCTTGATCAGCGCAAACCAGAATTCCGCCTCGCCGAAGCCGCGCGCCGACATCGCGTTCAGCCCGAAGGTAATCGCCAGGAACAAGGCGCTCCAGTAAAAGCCCGGCACATCGGGGAACCAATAAGCCATGACGAGCTGCGCGGCCACCAGGTCCACCGCCACCGTTACCGCCCAGTTGTACCAATAGTTCCAACCCAGCGCGAAGCCGAAGCCGTCTTCGACGTAGCGCGCGCCATAGGTGGAAAACGAGCCCGACACGGGCATGGCGGCGGCCAATTCGCCCAGGCTCGTCATCAGGAAGTAAACCATCACGCCGATCAGCACATAGCCCAGCAGCGCGCCGCCCGGGCCCGCGCTGGCGATGGTTGCGCCCGAGGCCACGAAGAGACCGGTGCCAATGGAGCCGCCTACCGCGATCATTGTCAGGTGGCGTGCGGACAGGGTGCGCCGCAACTCCGAAGGCGCGCCCGCCTTTGCTGCGCGCGTGCCGCCGGAGCGGCGTTCATCGTGTTCCGAGGGGGCCAAAATGCATTCCTTCACGTCTTGAAAGCGTCCGCGCGAGTACCGCGCGAAAGCCGGGGATTACCGAGCAACGCGCGAGAATAGCGCAAACCCGCCTGCCGCAAAAACGGCGCGGGTTTGGGGACGGATCAAGCCTACTGGAAAGCTGTTTCCATGAAGGTGCGCAGCTTGCGCGAATGCAGGCGTTCAGGGGGCATGTCGCGCAAGCGCTCCAGCGCGCGGATGCCAATTTCCAGGTGCTGGTTGACCTGCCGGCGATAGAAAACGCTGGCCATTCCAGGCAGTTTCAATTCACCGTGCAGGGGCTTGTCGGATACACATAGCAACGTGCCATACGGCACACGGAAGCGGAAACCATTGGCGGCGATGGTGGCGGATTCCATGTCCAGCGCAATGGCCCTGGACTGCGCAAAGCGCTCGACCAGTTCAACGTGGTCGCGCAGTTCCCAGTTGCGGTTGTCGATGGTGGCCACGGTGCCGGTGCGCATGATGCGTTTCAGGTCCCACCCCGACAGGCCGGCCACCTCTTCCACCGCCTGTTCCAAGGCCACCTGCACTTCGGCCAGCGCGGGCACGGGCACCCAGGTGGGCAGGTCATCGTCCAGCACGTGGTCTTCGCGCACATAGCCGTGCGCCAGTACGTAGTCGCCCAGGCGCTGGGAATCGCGCAGGCCGGCGCAATGGCCCAGCATCAGCCAGGCATGCGGGCGCAGCACGGCGATGTGATCGGTGATGGTCTTGGCGTTGGATGGCCCCACGCCAATGTTGACCAGCGTGATGCCGGAGTGGTCGCCGCGCACCAGATGATAGGCAGGCATCTGCGGCAGGCGCACGCCCTGGCCTTCGTCGCCCGGGCCGCTTTCGCCGCGCCGCGTGATGCGGTTGCCGGGTTCGACCAGCATCTCGTAGTCTTCGTTGCCGCTGGCCATCAGCGCGCGGGCCCGGGCGCAAAACTCGTCGACATAGAACTGGTAATTGGTGAACAGCACAAAATTTTGAAAGTGCGCGGGCGCCGTCGACGTGTAGTGCTGCAAGCGATGCAGAGAATAGTCGACGCGCTGGGCCGTAAACGGCGCCAGCGGCTTGGGTTCACCCTCTTTGCCACGCCAGGAACCATTCACGATGGCGTCGTCGGTAACGGCCAAGTCGGGCACGTCGAACAAGTCGCGAAGCGGGCGCTTCAACGCTTCCAGGTGCTCGCCTTCAACATAAGCGCCTTCGGGGAAGGCGAAATGCAGCGGGATGGGGGAATCGGATTCACCCACTTCCACAGCCACGCGATGGTTCTGCAGCAGTTGGCCCACCTGTTCGATCAGGTAGTCGCGGAACAATTCGGGCTGCGTGATGGTGGTTTGGTACACGCCGGGTTCGGCCACATGGCCGTATGACAGGCGGGTATCGATCGGGTCGTAGGTTTCAACCACGATACGGATGGCCGGGTAGTACGCGCGGGCACGCTCGGGGCCATTGCCGGGGCTTTTGAGCACTTCGCGGAAGGCGGCGCGCAGGAATGCAGTGTTGCGCGCATAGATTTCGGACAAGCGGTCGACGGCGGCCCGCGCATCCTGGAAAGGTTCGAAGGGCAAGGCGTCGGGCCGGTTCATGGAAGACAAAGGGTGTACTGCGTTCATCATTGAGCTCTACTCCGCTTCTTATCTGTCTTATCGGTTTGCACGGCCATCGGGTTGAACGTCCGGGGCGTGTCATGCCGTAAAGCGCCGATGTCGACGATTATGCCCGAGCCCTTCGCGCCTGAAGTGACACATTCAGCCCTCTCGGGACAAGGCATGCATCGCGCACCTATAGGAAACGATATATCATTCCGTACTTTATTCTTGCCGTTGACGGATGCGCTCGCAGCTTCCCCCACCCCGCAACACCCCGCCGCTATTCACGCGTTGGGCGGTGCTCGCCTGGGTGTGCGCCTGCCTGCTGCTGGCGCCCGTCGGCAACCTTCGCCATGCACTGACCCACCTGGGTGAGCCGCCCACTTCCAGCCAGGACGACTCTCACCCGCAAGACAAGCCAGGCCAGTGCAGCCTGTGCGACCTGTGGGACCTGCTGGATGCGCCGCTGCCGTCGTCGTTTCATTGGCATGCGGCGCCTGCCACCACATCACCGCCCGCGTCCGCAGCGCCGACCAGCGCCATCGCCATCAGCGGCACCTGGTTCCAATCCCGCGCCCCGCCCCTGCAGGGCTGAAATCCGCAAGCCTCCCTTTTCTGATTTCATCCGCCGGCCATTGCGCCGGCTCCTGGATTGTCACCATGAGTCTCCCGACATACCCCGCCGGGGCGCGTGCCGCGCTGCGCGCCGTTGCCATGCGCCCGTTGACGCTGGCCTGCCTGGCTGCGTTGCCCTACGCCTTTCCCGCTGCCGTGCAGGCGCAAACCCCATCCGACGCCGCAACGCTGGCGCCAGTCGTCATTACCGCCAATCCGCTGGGCAGCGACGCGCTGACCACGCCCGCCAGCGTGCTTGAAGGCCAGGGTCTGGCGTTGCGCCGCGCCTCGAATCTGGGCGAAACGTTGAACGGGCTACCCGGCGTATCCACCACCAGTTACGGCCCCATGGTGGGTCGGCCGATCATTCGCGGATTGGACGGTGACCGGATCCGCCTGTTGAACAATGGCGTCGGCATGCTGGATGCGTCGTCACTATCGTTCGACCACGCCGTGCCTCAGGACCCACTGTCGATGAACCGGGTGGAGGTGTTGCGCGGCCCCGCCGCCCTGCTCTACGGCGGCAACGCGATCGGCGGCGTGGTCAACACCGTGGACAACCGCATTCCCACCGAGCCCATCGACGGCGTTCATGGCGAAGTGGGCGGCAGCTACGGCGGCGCCAACAATGACCGCAACGGCGCCGTGCAACTGGAAGGCGGCGACGGCACCTTTGCCATCCACGCCGATGTATTCGGACGCAAGACCGACACGCTGCGTATTCCGGGCTATGCGCGCACGGCGCAGCAACGCGCGGCAGACGGGCCGGATACTGAACAAGCGCGCGGCCGCCTGCCCAATAGCGACGGCGAGGCCAGCGGCGGCGCTTTAGGCATGTCATGGACGAGCGACCATGGCTACGCAGGCCTGTCCTACAGCGGTTACGACGCCAACTATGGGTCGGTCGCCGAAGAGGACGTGCGGATCAAGATGCACCAAGAGCGCTTCGGCGCGGCGGGCGAACTGCGCAACCTGGATGGGCCGTTCAAGAGCATCAAGCTCAACTTTGCCTACACCGACTATCAGCACAAGGAAGTGGAAGACGGCGAAACCGGCACGGTGTTCAAGAACCGGGGCTATGAGGCGCGAATCGAGGCGCGCCACGCCGACATCGGCCCGCTGCACGGCGTGTTGGGTCTGCAGTTCGGACAAACGCGCTTCTCGGCGCTGGGCGATGAAGCCTTGGTGCCCACCACCGACACCGATTCCGCCGCGCTCTTTGCGCTGGAGGAATGGGACCTGACCGACCGGTTCACGCTGTCGGCCGGCGCTCGTATCGATCACACGCAGTTGAAGCCGACGGCGGGCGGCAACGACCGTTTTGACGGCTCCTCGCGCCGCGACTTCAACGCCGGCAGCTTCTCGGTGGGCGGCATCTACAAGCTGGACAGCCGCTGGTCGGTCGCCGCCAACGGCGCCTACACCGAGCGCGCGCCCACCTTCTACGAGCTCTACGCCAACGGCCCCCACGCGGCCACCGGCCAATACCTGGTCGGCGACCAGAACCTGGGCAAGGAACGCGCCTGGTCGGGCGACCTGGCGCTGCGCTACAAGAACGATGCCGACCACGGCAGCATCGGCGTGTTCTACAGCAGCTTTGCCAACTATCTGGCGGAAACCAACACCGGTCGCTATCGCAACGACGACGGTGGCGTGGTCGCGGCGGGCGGCGACGACGCGTTGCCCGAGGCGCGCTACCAAGGCGTATCCGCCCGCCTGTACGGCCTGGAGGCTGAAAACGTGACGCGGGTGTTGCAGCGCGACGGTCATACGCTGGACCTGGGCTTGTCTGGCGACTACACCCTCTCGCGCAACCGCGATACCGGGCGTTCGCTGCCACGCATTCCGCCGCTGCGCCTGCGCGTGGCGCTGGACTACGGCTACGGGCCCTACTGCGCCGGGGTGAGCGTGTCCAAAGCCTTTGCCCAGCACGACCACCCGGCCAACGACACGTCTACCGCCGGGTATTACAGCCTGGACGCCAATGCCGGGTATCGCTTCAAGACCACCGGCGTGCAATGGGAGGCTTACCTACGCGGCCTGAACCTGACCAATCAGGACATCCGCTACGCCACATCGGTACTGCGCGATGTGGCGCCCGAAGGGGGGCGCGCCGTCATGGTGGGCTTGCGCGGCAGCTTCTGAGGCGTGGCTTACTGAACCGCGGTGTTTGAAGTCCAAAATGCTGCAACCGTTACGTCGTTCTCCCGGGAGGGCGTAACGGATTTGCCCCGATATTGCTGCATTGCACTACAAATGTAATGAAACTTTATTCCACTATAATTCAACAGCTTCCGGGCCTTTTGCGTCCCGAAGCCGCCCCTTTCCGCCGGCTTGCCCCCTCCAGGCAAAGCCATGCCGCCTACTCCGATTTCTGAAGTGACGTAATGACGCCGCCTACGCGAAAAGTCCGAATTGCCGATTTCCGCATTCCCGTTTTCCTGTCTGCCCCCCTTCTTGCCCTGACCCTCTCGTGGATACCAGGCGCCGCCCAGGCCTCCCTGCCCACCGAGCAAGCCCGCCCGACGCTCAACGGCCTGCGCCTGGCGCAAGAGCCCACCGTGCCCACCTTGCGTGAACGTGTCGTGCAAGCGGGCCTGGACGCCATCGGCACCCCGTACAGCTGGGGTGGCGACGATGCCGAAGGCTTCGACTGCAGCGGGTTGGTGCTGTATGTCTACCGAGAAATCGCCGGGCTTGAACTTCCCCGCACCGCCCGCGCCCAGCGCAGCGAAGGGAAGTCCGTGTCCAACAAGAAGGCACTGCGTCCTGGCGACCTGGTCTTTTTTGCCACTCGGGGGCGTGGTGTAACGTCGCACGTAGGCATCTACATCGGCCAGAACAAATTCGTCCACGCGCCCCGACGCGGCACCAAGGTGCGCGTCGACGAAATGACGAATCCCTACTGGACCAAGCGTTACGTTGGCGCGCGGCGCTATCTGGACACCACGCAGGGCCAGATGCTGGCACAAGCCTCGCGTTAAGGCCTGGCGTTAAGGCATTTTGGGGCCGGCGAACCGGCGCGAAAAAAAAGGCGCCTGCCGGGCGCCTAGCATCAGGGCACCGAAGCCTGCCGGGCTACAGCCGGCAGGCTTCGTGGATTCAGCCCCGCCCCACAAAGGGCATGTTGGTGGCCATGATGGTCATGAACTGCACATTTGCGTCCAGCGGCAGGCGCGCCATGGCGGCCACGGCTTGCGCCACATGCGCCACATCCATGCGCGGCTCGACCTTGGTGCTGCCGTCGGCCTGCAGAATGCCCGCCGCCATGCGCTCGGTCATGTCGGTGGCGGCGTTGCCGATGTCGATCTGCCCGCAGGCAATGCCATAGGGGCGGCAATCCAGCGAAATGGATTTGGTCAGGCCCGTCACCGCGTGTTTGGTTGCCGTGTAGGCAATGGAGAACGGACGCGGCGCATGTGCCGAGATAGACCCGTTGTTGATGATGCGGCCGCCTTGCGGGGACTGCGCCTTCATCACACGGATGGCGGCTTGCGCGCACAGGAACATGCCGGTCAGGTTGGTATCGACAACTTCGCGCCATACCGAGACGGGCAGTTCTTCGATGGGCATGGCCGGTGCGCCACGGCCCGCATTATTGAACAGCACATCCAGGCGGCCATACTCCCGCTGCGCAGTGTCGAATAGATCACGCACAGCGTGCTCGTCCGAGACATCGGTGGGCACCACCAGGGCACGCACACCATCTTCACCGGCTGCGGTACGGGTGGCTTCAAGCGGGTCGCGTCGACGCCCCGCCAGCACCACCCGGTAGCCTTGAGCCAAAAATTCCAGTGCTACCGCGCGTCCAATTCCTGTCCCTGCGCCGGTTACCAGGGCTACGCGCGGCGGTTCGATCTCGTTCGCATGCATCGAATTCTCCTTGTTATCAATCGGCGAGATGCTACCGCAATCATTCTTGCGAAGCTGCAAGCAAAGTTTCCAATGCGGACACAATGCGCTGCGGTGACGTGCAAGCAGAAGAAGCGAGAAAGTGCCGCCTTAAGGAAAATGCCGTCTTAGTCGCGAAGCGCGCACTGATATGTCACAAGTCTTTATATAATTTGTAGAAATTAGCTTATTACCCAAATCCAATAACAAGCTTTGGAGCAGGCACCCATGACCCCACGGTCCTTTAGCGCCACGCTGCTGGCAGGTCTGGTATGCGCAACGGCTGCGCAGGCACAGGCCGAACCTGACGGCAAGCAAATCAGCATGCAAGGCGCGAACGGCGCCCCGGCCTGTATTACCTGTCACGGCGCCCGCGGCGAAGGCAACCCCGCCGCGGGCTTTCCGCAACTGGCAGGTATCGGCGCCAAGTACCTGACTGAACAACTGGAAGCCATGGCCAACGGCTCGCGCGTCAGCCCCATCATGGCCGCGACCGCCAAGGCCCTGAGCCCCGCCCAACAAGACGCCGTGGCCCGCTACTACGCCGGGCTGCCCTCCCCGCTGAACACTGACCACCTCGCCGCGACGGCCATGCACCCCGTCAAGCCAACCGACACCGGCGCGTGGCTGGCCACACGCGGCGCCTGGGACAAGAACGTGCCCGCCTGTAATCAGTGCCATGGCCCGGGCGGCATCGGGGTAGGCGAAAACTTCCCCAGCCTGGCGGGCCAGCCAGCCGCCTATATCGCCGGCCAGTTGCGCGCGTGGCAGCAAGGGCAGCGGCCGCCCGGCCCACTGGGTTTGATGCCCGCCGTGGTCACCCGTTTGACGGACGCCGAAATCGACGCCGTCTCGGCCTATTACGCCGGCCTGCCCGCCGCCGCGGAGCTGCTCGTCAAGCAATCGCCCGCCAACCAGGGGAACAAGCAATGAAGCCCGATTCCATGTTCCGCGCCACGTCCACGGGCGGGTTTGCCGCCGCGCTGTTGTCCCTGCTGGCCTTGTTCTGTACGGCGTCTGCCACATACGCGGCAGACGCCAAACCCGCCTTCACGCCTCCTTCCGCCGCCTCGTTGCCTGACACCGAATTTGGCAAGGTCGTGCGCCAGGGCGAACAGATCTTCCTGCACACGCCGCAACTGGCGGGGAAGTTCGTGGGCAACAACCTGAATTGCGCCAGTTGCCATTTGGATGCCGGACGCAGGCCGGATTCCGCGCCAATGTGGGCGGCCTATGTGCTCTATCCGGCCTATCGCGCCAAGAACGCACACGTCAATACGCTGGCCGAGCGCCTGCAGGGCTGCTTTCGTTTCAGCATGAACGGCAAGGCGCCGGCGGCCGACGACCCCACGCTGACCGCCTTGCAAACCTATATGTTCTGGCTAGCCAGCAAAGCGCCAACGGGCGTGGTGCTGGAAGGCCAGGGCTATCGCAAACTGCCCCCACCCGCCCAGAAAGCCGACTACGTGCGCGGCAGCAAGGTCTATGCGCAGTACTGCGCCGTATGCCACGGCGCCGAAGGCCAGGGCCAGAAGAATGGCAAGCACTGGGTGTTTCCCGCCTTGTGGGGCGCGGACTCGTTCAATTGGGGCGCCGGCATGCACCAGATCGGCAACGCGGCCGGCTTCATCAAGTCCAACATGCCGCTGGGCCAGGCCGGCATGTTGAGCGACCAGGAGGCCTGGGACGTGGCCTACTTCATGAATGCGCATGAACGCCCGCAAGACCCGCGCTATACGGAATCCGTCGCGGCGACGCGCTCCAAATATCACGACTCGGAGGATTCCTTGTACGGGGTCGAGGTCAATGGCCATTTGCTGGGCAGCGACGCCCCACCGGCGGGCGGCACGTTGATTCAGGCGAATACCCAACCGGCGGGTTAAGGGCCGATACCAACCCCACAGGTCGAGCCACACCATTCGCAGACCCTGAAAAAACACGCGGCGCGGCATCGGGTTTTCCCCTGCCGCGCCGCGTGATTTGCTAGACTCCCGGTCTTAGCATCACTCGCCGGTCCTATTTCATGCACGCCAATCCCGGAAACGTCTTCATGGTCGTCGCCCCTAGCGGCGCGGGCAAATCCAGCCTGGTGAAGGCCTTGCTCCAGCAAGACCCTTCCATCGAACTTTCCATTTCTTGCACCACGCGCGCGCCCCGGCCTGGTGAAGAAGACGGCCGCGAATACCGCTTTGTGTCATCTGACGATTTCAGGCAGATGCGCGACGCGCAGAACCTGCTGGAGTGGGCGGAAGTACACGGCAATTTCTACGGCACGCCGCGCGACCGTATCGACACCGCTACGCGCGAAGGGCGCGACGTCCTGCTGGAAATCGATTGGCAAGGCGCTCGCCAGGTAAAACAGCGGTTTCCGGGCGCAATCGGCATTTTCGTGCTGCCGCCGTCGATCGATGAACTGGAAAACCGCTTGAAGGCGCGCGGCCAGGACGCGCCGCAAGTCATCGCGCGGCGGCTGATGGCCGCGGGCGGTGAAATCGCCCACGCGCCAGAATGCGAATATGTTATTATTAATCAAGAATTTAGCGTAGCCTTGTCGGAACTGATACAAATAGTCAGCGCCGCGCGGCTGCGTTTTTCGTCTCAGGCCGCCCGGCACGCTCAGTTGTTCTCGCAACTTGGCATTCCCGCCGAGCACTGAGCCGACTGCATTCTCTCCAATAATCCATCAGCACCAGGTGTCCTAATGGCTCGCATTACCGTCGAAGACTGTCTGAATCAAATCCCCAACCGTTTCAAGCTCACGCTGGCCGCGACGTATCGCGCCCGCGAGTTGGCGCAAGGCCATGCCCCGCGCCTGGACAGCAAAGACAAGCCCACGGTCACTGCGCTGCGCGAAATCGCAGGCGGCCTAACCGGCGTGGAAATGCTGCGTAAAGTTCCCACCTGATACTCTCCGGGGGGCGGCAAGTATGGCTTTTCCCGGGCTGAAGTACGCTTCATCTGGTCTGCTTGCCGCGCTACGTGCCGGCTCCCGTCTTGGGCGCCGCACGGGTAAGAAAAGCAAGAACCTCGCTACGCCACCGTCTGTCGCTGCACAAGAAGCGGCGGACGCGACCGCTTCGCCGGTTGCTTCGCTGGCGCCGCTGACCGAAATCATCGGCAGCTATCTCGATCCCAAAGATGTAGAACGTGTGCGCGAAGCCTATCGCTTCGCGGATCAGGCGCACCTGGGCCAATTCCGCGCCAGCGGTTCACCCTACATCTCGCACCCCATCGCCGTCACTGAAATCTGCGCAGGCTGGAAGCTCGACGTCAACGCGTTGTCGGCCGCTCTGCTGCATGACGTGATGGAAGACCAGGGCATCGCCAAGCACGAGCTTGCCGAACGCTTTGGTCCTGAAGTCGCCGAGCTGGTTGACGGCCTGTCCAAGCTCGACCGTCTGGACTTCGCCACGAAGGCAGAACAGCAGGCTGAGAGTTTCCGCAAGATGCTGCTGGCGATGGCGCGCGACGTGCGCGTCATTCTCATCAAGCTGGCCGACCGCCTGCACAACATGCGCACACTGGACGCGGTCAACCCCGAGAAACGCCGACGTATCGCGCGCGAAACGCTGGACATCTACGCGCCCATTGCACATCGTCTTGGCCTGAACCTGCTGTTCCGAGAACTGCAGGATCTGTGCTTCGCGGCCATGTACCCCAACCGCTACCAGGTGCTGTACAAGGCCGTGCTGGCCGCGCGCGGCAACCGCCGCGAAGTCATCACCAAGATTGCAGATTCGGTGCGGGCGTCGCTGCCCGCCGCCGGCATCGAAGCCGAAGTCACGGGCCGCGAGAAAACGCTTTATGGCATCTACCGCAAGATGGTGGACCAGAAAAAATCGTTTTCCGACGTGCTCGACATTTACGGCTTTCGCGTCATCGTGCATACCCTGCCCGAGTGCTATCTGGCGCTGGGCACGCTGCACCAGCTTTATCGGCCCGTACCCGGCAAGTTCAAGGACTACATCGCCATTCCCAAGGTGAACGGCTATCAGTCCTTGCACACCACGCTGGTCGGCCCCTACGGCACGCCGGTGGAATTCCAGTTCCGCACGCGCGACATGCATCACGTGGCCGAAGAAGGCGTGGCCTCGCACTGGCTGTACAAGGGCGCCGACCTGACGCTGAACGACCTGCAAAAGCGCACCCATCAATGGTTGCAATCGCTGCTGGACATTCAAAGCCAGACGGGCGATTCCGGCGAATTCCTTGAACACGTCAAGGTGGACCTGTTCCCGGATGCCGTGTACGTGTTCACCCCACGCGGCAAGATCATTTCGCTGCCACGCGGCGCCACGCCCGTGGACTTCGCCTACGCCATCCATACCGACATCGGCAACCAGGCCGTGGCGGCTAAGGTGAATGGCGAGTTCGTGCCGTTGCGCACCGAACTCAACAGCGGTGACACAGTGGAAATCGTGACGTCGCCCGCCTCGCGCCCCAACGCACAGTGGCTCAATTACGTACGCACCGGCCGCGCACGCTCCGAAATCCGGCATTACCTGCGCACCGTCAAGTACGAAGAATCGGTGGCGTTCGGCGAACGCTTGCTCAGCCAGGCCTTGCAGGAATTGCACATGCCGATGCCGGCCACCGATGACCCCGCCTGGCAGAAATTGGCGCGCAGCACCGGCGCCAGCTCGCGCGAGGAAATCCTTGCCGATATCGGCTTGGGCAAGCGCCTGGCGGCAGTGGTTGCACGCCGGTTTGCGCCCGAACACCAATTGGTCGCCACCACGGCAGCGGCCGTGGACGAGCTGACTTCCGCGCGCAGCGCCCCCATCCTGATCCAGGGCAACGAAGGCCAGGCCGTGCAGTTGGCGCCGTGCTGCGGCCCGCTGCCTGGCGACCCGATTGTGGCGGGCATGCGCATGGGCCATGGGCTGGTGGTGCACACCGCCGACTGCCCGGTCGCCATGCGCCAACGCCTGCGCGAACCCGAGCGCTGGATCAACGTGGCCTGGGATGCCCACACGGCCAAGCACCTGGCCACGCGTCTGGACATCATCACCCGCAACGAGCGCGGCGTGCTGGGCCGGCTCGCGGCGGAAGTTACCGCCGCTGACGCCAACATCATGCACGTGACGATGCACGACGATGCGGTGTCCACGGTGTCGTTGCACCTGACCATTCAGGTCGACAGCCGCAAGCACCTGGCCCAGGTCATCCGCGCCATTCGACACGTGCCGCAGGTGCAGAAGATCGTTCGGGTGAAAGGCTGACGCCATTTCTTCATGACCCGACGCAAGCGTAAAAAAAAAACCAGCAGCATGCTGGTTTTTTTACGCCATGAATGAATGGCGCCTCAGGTAACGTGCTGCAGGAAATCCTTCAAACGCTGGCTGGGCGGGTTGCTCAGTAATTCAGCCGGTGGCCCATCGTGCGCGATTTTTCCCGCGTCGATGAAGAGAAGCCGGCTACCCACCTTGCGCGCGAATTCCATTTCGTGGGTCACGACCACCATCGTCATGCCCTCTTCCGCCAGGTCCCGCATCACCTTCAGCACTTCGTGACGCAGTTCAGGGTCGAGCGCCGAGGTGGGCTCATCGAACAGCATCAGCTTGGGCTTGATGGCCAGGGCGCGGGCAATGGCCACGCGCTGTTGCTGGCCGCCGGACAGCTCCGCCGGATAGTGATGCATGCGCTCAGCAAGGCCCACCTTGTCCAGCAATGCCTCGGCCAGCTCGCGTGCTTCACCGCGCGGTTGGCCGCGCGTATGCACGGGGCCGAACATGACGTTTTCCAGCGCGGTCATCTGCGGGAACAGATTGAATTGCTGGAACACCATGCCGGCTTCTCGGCGGATCTCGCGCACCTGCGCCGTATCGCCCTTGACGCTTAAGCCATCCACCAGCAGATCTCCGCCGTTGATGGTTTCCAGCACATTGATGCATCGCAGGAACGTGGACTTGCCGGACCCCGACGGACCCACCACCACCACGACCTCACCCGCGTCGATGTTCAGCGAAATATCGTCCAACACCATGGATTCGCCGAAGTTCTTGGTGACGTTATGGAATTCGACCATGCTCATAATATGCGCATCCTTCTTTCCACCAGGTGCAGGCTCAGCGCCATCAAGCCGGTCAGGATCAGGTAGACGATCGCGACCGCGGACCATATTTCAACAGCACGGAAATTACTGGCCATGATCTCCTGGCCCTGACGCGTCAGTTCGGCCACGCCGATCACGATGAACAGTGATGAATCCTTCAAGCTGATGATGCACTGGTTGCCCAGCGGCGGGATCATGCGGCGAAACGCCACCGGCCCGATGATGTGGAACAAGATCTTGTGAAACGGCAAGCCCATCGCCTGCCCCGCTTCCTTCAGCCCCTTGTGCACGGACAGCAGCGCTCCCCGCACGATTTCCGAGATGTAGGCGCCCGAGTTGATGATCAGGGTGACGATGGCCGCCCATTCGGCATCCACCCGGATATTGGCCAGCAGCGGCAAGGCGAAGTAGATGAACATCACCTGCACCACGATCGGCGTGCCGCGAATCACCGCCACATAGACTTGCGCGATCGCCGACAGGACGGGGTGGCCGTAAGCCCGGGTCACGCCAGACAACGCCCCCAGCAGGAACCCGCCGACCAAGCCCCAGAACGTGATCTTGATGGTCATCAGCGTACCCTCAAGCAGATTGGGTATCGCGTCTTGAATTACAGCCCAGTCAAATTCCACGGTAGTCCCCCCAGGGCGCCGTCGGGCGCCGCATCATCGCGGCGCCGCCCCGCTGACTTCACGGCGAAGCGGCGCGGAAAGCAAGGCTATGCCCAGCGCTTACGGCTTCTTGCCGAACCACTTTTCATAGATGGCGTCGTACTGGCCGTTGGCTTTCAGCGTGGCCAAGGCCTTGTTCACCTGCGGGACCAATTCACTACCCTTGGGGAAGGCGATGCCGTAGAAGTCACCGCTCTTGACCGAACCGATCACCTTCACGCGGCCCTTGCCTGCCGTGTTGGCGTAGTACTGCACGTTGGGCGTGTCGTGCACGGCGGCGTCCACGCGGCCCGTGGCCAGTTCCAGATACGCGTTGTCGATGTTGGGAAACAGCTTGAGCTTGGCGTCCGGCACCTGGGACTTCAGGAAATCAACGGTGGCGGTGCCGGTCTTGACGGCAACGGTCTTGCCGGAGAGGGACTTGGCGTCTTTGATATCGGTGTTCTTGTCGCTGACCAGAATGGCCAGGCCGCTTTCGTAGTAGGGGTCCGAGAAGTCGATGACCTTCTTGCGGTCGTCCCGGATCGTGATGCCCGCCAGCGCGGCATCGATGTTCTTGGTTTGCAGGCCCGGGATGATGCCGTTGAAATCCATGGGCTGAAGCTTGTACTTCAAGTTCAGTTCCTTGGCGATGGCTGCCCAGAGATCCACATCAAAGCCCACATAGGTATTACCCTGCTTGAACTCGAACGGCACGAAAGCGGTGTCGGTGGCCACCACCAATTCCCTGCCCTGGGCTTGGGCGCCGGATACAGCGCCGAACATGGCCACGGACAGGCCGACCAAGGCGGCGGCAACTTTACGTTTGATCATGAAACTCTCCTCGTGGGGACCGTCGGCTCCCCGGGTTGTTGTAGGGGCATGATTCCTTGGCGGCTCCGGGGTCACCGGCGCCGCTTATCGGCGATCTTAACGCATGCGTCCCCACCCGGCAGAGCTTAGAAAAATTACAATCCACACGACACCCCGGAGAATCCCCATGCCCTACAAATATGTACGCATTGCCGGAAACCGGCGCGAAGTCGGTCAAGCGCTGGGCAAGTTGGCACGCCCGCTGATGTCGGTGTACCTGAATCAAAGCAGCACTTGGGAAGCGCTGCGCCGCTGGCGTGGCCATCCCTATGTGGACGAACTGGGGCAACAGATCCAGGCGGTGTTGCCGACGCTATGGGAAGAACTTGAAGGGCTGGCCGACGGCCTGCGCATGCCTGTGAAAGACGTGCTGCTTTGGAATTGCCGGGGTGACTTGCTGCATAGCACCACTGACGGCTGCACGTCCGTCGCACTGAAAGGCGCGGACGGCACACGCTGGATCGGCCATAACGAAGACGGCGACCCCTACCTGTACGGGCGCTGCCAGTTGGTTGATGTGGCCTTGGACGACGCGCCCGGCTTTGTCAGCTTCTATTACCCGGGGTCATTGCCAGGCCACACCTTCGGCGCCAACCGGGCCGGCCTGGTGCAAACCATCAATAACCTGCGCACCCGACTGCGCCAGCCGGGCGTGCCGCGCATGTTTCTGGCGCGCGCGGTTCTGGACTGCTCCACGCTGGATGAGGCCGTCGCCCTGCTTCGCGACCTGCCGCATGCTGGCGGCTTTCACCATCTGCTGGGCAGTGCCACGGACCCCCGTCTGATCAGCGCCGAGGTGGCGCCGGGTTCGACATCCATCATGGACATCGGCACGCGCTACGGCCATGCCAACCACATGGTTCACGCCAAGGCGCGCGACCAACCGCAAGTGATTACGGAATCATCGCGCAACCGACAAAACCGGATTGAGGGCATCGTGGATGGCTGGTCGCCGGAAACGGGCAGCGCGGACATGCTGGCCGCGCTGCACGACACGTTGGGCGCCCTGCCGATATTGCGCACCGACGCCGCCGACCCAGATGGTGAAAATACGCTGGCGACCGCGATGTTTGAAATCCGCGATGACGAGGTCACGTTGCGAGTCTATGACCGCAGAAAGATGGCGGACATTGCGTTGGATGTAATGTCGGACCCGGAATAGCAGGATCGTAGGATGGGTGTAGCGCGCACCGTCCTGGAACAGGAAATGGACGCGGAACGCGCGTAGCCCATCAAGTGGTGGTTGAGCCATGGCTGAATTTGCCACACGTCCACCGTTGCATGATGGGTTGCGCGCGTTGTACGTCGGGGTTCTTGCCCCCGGAGTTCGCGCGCTTCACCCATCCTACGACCTGCCTATTTTGTGCACCAAGGCGATACCATCATCACGCCTTGCCGTAGCCACCACCCCCGGGGGTTTCAACCACGAACACGTCGCCCGGCTGCAATTGGGCGCTGTCTTGCGGGCCGAGTTCCTCGATGGTGCCATCGACGCGCTCGATCGAGTTGCGGCCCATCGCGCCAGGCTGTCCGCCCGCCAGGCCGAACGGCGCGAAGCGGCGGTTGTTGGACAGGATGGCTGCCGTCATGTCTTCCAGGAAGCGGATGCGGCGCACGCCGCCCTCGCCGCCCGGGTAACGGCCCGCGCCGCCTGACCCCTTGCGGATTTCGTAGGACTCCAGCCGCACGGGGAAGCGGAACTCAAGCACCTCGGGGTCCGTCAAGCGTGAATTCGTCATGTGCGCCTGCACCACCGACGTGCCGGCGAAGCCCTCGTCGTGTGGTCCGGCCGCGTCGATGCGTACCGGGCCCGCGCCCGTGCCGCCCGAGATGGTCTCGTAATACTGATGGCGCGCGTTGCCGAAGGTGAAGTTGTTCATCGTGCCCTGGCTGGCGGCCAGCACACCCAACGCGCCATACAGCGCGTTGACGATGCACATGGACGTTTCCACGTTGCCCGCCACCACCGACGCCGGCGGGTTGGGCCGCAACATCGAACCTTCCGGCAGGATGATCGACAACGGCGCCAGGCAGCCGTCGTTCAGCGGGATGTCGTCGTTGACCATGGTGCGGAACACATACAGCACCGCAGCCACGGCAATCGCGCCAGGCGCGTTGAAGTTGTTGTCCAGTTGCGGTGACGTACCAGTGAAATCGACCACCGCGCTACGCGCCTGCGTATCCACCTTGACCGCCACGCGTATCACCGCGCCGTTGTCCAACGGGTATTCGTAGCTGCCATCCTTCAGCACCGAGATCACGCGGCGCACCGCTTCTTCGGCGTTGTCCTGCACGTGGCCCATATAGGCGCGCACAACGTCCAGGCCGAAGTGGTCGCACATGCGCAGCAGTTCCTGCACGCCTTTCTCGTTGGCGGCGATCTGCGCGTGCATGTCGGCGATGTTCTGATCCGGATTGCGCGCGGGCCAGCGGCCCGAGCCCAGGATCTCGCGCGCGGCTTCCTCGCGGAATTCGCCGTTCTTCACCAACTGGAAATTGGTAAAGAGCACGCCCTCGTCTTCCACCGTTTTGGAATCGGGCGGCATGGATCCCGGCGTCGTGCCGCCGATATCCGCGTGGTGCCCACGCGAGCCGACGTAGAACAGGATTTCGCGACCGGCATGATCGAACACCGGCGTAATGACCGTGACGTCCGGCAAGTGCGTGCCACCGTGGTACGGATCGTTCACCACATAGGCGTCGCCCGGCATCATGCGGCCGGCGTTGGCGTTCATCACCGTGCGGACCGATTCGCCCATGGACCCCAGGTGCACCGGCATATGCGGCGCGTTGGCGATCAAGCGCGCTTGCGAATCAAAGATGGCGCACGAGAAATCCAGGCGTTCCTTGATGTTGACGGAGTACGCCGTGTTCTGCAGGCGGTAGCCCATCTGTTCGGCAATCGACATGAAGAGGTTGTTGAACACCTCCAGCATGACCGGGTCCGCCTGCGTGCCAATGCGACGCCGGTCCGCACGCGCCTCGACGCGCCGGATCACAAAATGGTCCTGCGACGTCAGTTCGGCTTGCCAGCCGGGTTCCACCACGGTCGTCTGATTGGGCTCGGAGATGATGGCGGGACCCGCCACCACGTCGCCACCCGCCATGTCTTCACGCACATACAACGGCGTGTCGCGCCATTCGCCCGCGCTGTACATGCTGACCACGCGACGGGCCGACAAGGCGCCGTCCCGGGTACGCGACACCGACGCTTCGCCGACGCGCTCACCGCCACCGGTGGCTTCCACCGAAATGGTCTCGACGACGAGTTCGCGATTGGGCATCAGGAAGGAATAACGCTGCCGATAGGCGGCTTCAAAATCGCCACGCGCCTGTTCCAAGGTGGAAAAGGCAACTTCCAGCGCCGTATCGGTGCCCCGGTATTTCAAATGCAGGCGACGCTGCACGCTGATGTCGCCTTCCGGCACATGCTGACGGCGCAGCTCGCCCACCGCTTGCTCGGCCAGCACATCCAGCTCGTCTTTCAGCTCGCCCATCAGGCTGGCGTCCAGCACCTTTTCAACCGTCTTCTGGCGCATGTCGGTCTGGTCGGCCAGGCCCATGCCATAGGCCGAGAGCACGCCGCCCAGCGGATGCGCAAACACCGTTGTCATGCCCAGCGCATCGGCCACCAGGCAGGCATGCTGCCCGCCCGCGCCGCCGAACACGGTCAGGGCATATTCCGTGACGTCGTGGCCGCGCTGTACCGAGATGCGCTTGATGGCCTCCGCCATGTTGCCGACCGCAATTTCCAGGAAGCCCTCGGCCAGTTGCTCGGGCGTCATCTCGCGGCCGGTGGCGGCGCGCACTTCGTCCGCCATGGCCGTGAAGCGCGCAACCACGGCGTCGCGGTCCAGGGCTTCGTTGGCCTCGGGGCCAAACACATTGGGGAAAAAGTCCGGCTGGATCTTGCCCAGCAGCACGTTGCAGTCCGTCACGGCCAGCGGGCCGCCCCGGCGGTAGCAAGCGGGCCCGGGGTTGGCGCCCGCGGAATCCGGGCCGACGCGCAGGCGCGCGCCGTCGAAATGCAGGATGGACCCGCCGCCCGCCGCCACGGTGTGAATGCTCATCATGGGCGCGCGCATGCGCACGCCCGCCACCTGGGTTTCGAATTCGCGTTCGAACTCGCCCGCGTAGTGCGACACGTCGGTGGACGTGCCGCCCATGTCAAAGCCGATGACCTTGGGGAACCCGGCAATTTCGCTGGTGCGCACCATGCCGACGATGCCGCCGGCCGGGCCGGACAGAATGGCGTCCTTGCCACGGAAACGGTGCGCGTCGGTCAGGCCGCCGCTGGATTGCATGAACATCAGGCGGATGCCCGGCAGCTCGCCCGCCACCTGATCCACGTAGCGCTTCAGGATCGGCGACAGATAGGCGTCAACCACCGTGGTGTCGCCGCGCGATACGAATTTGATCAGCGGGCTGACTTCGTGCGAGGCCGACACTTGCGTGAAGCCGACTTCGCGGGCGATGCGGGCCGCGCGCTGTTCATGGCCGGTAGCGTGCCAGGCGTGCATGAACACGATGGCCACTGCGCGGATGCCGCTGTCGTAGGCGGCCTGCATGCCGGCGCGCAAGCCGGCTTCGTCCAGGTCGCGGATGACTTCGCCATCGGCGGCCACGCGCTCGTCGGCTTCGACGACGGATTCATAAAGCATTTCGGGCAGCACGACGTTGCGGTCGAACAGCCGCGGCCGGTTCTGATACGCAATGCGCAGCGCATCGCGGAACCCGCGCGTCGTGACCAGCAGCGTGCGCTCGCCCTTGCGTTCCAGCAAGGCGTTGGTCGCAACGGTGGTGCCCATCTTCACGCACTCGACCTGCTCGACCGGCACGGGCTGACCAGGCGCCACGCCCAGCAGCTTACGAATGCCGGCCACGGCCGCGTCGCGATACTGCTCGGGGTTTTCCGACAGCATTTTTGCGGTGGTGGTCGTGCCATCGGGGCGGCGCGCCACGATGTCGGTGAAGGTGCCCCCACGATCGATCCAGAATTGCCACTTCTTCATGCCTAATCCTTGAAAACAAACGGCCACGGCGCGTGCCGCCGCGGTCGGGTTGCGGTGTGCCGGGCCATGCCCGAACAGATTCAGAGTGAGGTTGCCGCCCGTGCGGCCTGGTCGTACAGGCCCGATAGCGAGCGCAAGGCGTGCGCCAGTTGGCGGCTGAAATCCAGCCCGCCTCCGCCTGGCCCGTCCAGGCCGGCGGTCAGGCATTGCTCGCGGATCTCGCCGTAGCGTTTGAGAATGGCCGCGCCGTCTGGCGTGACGCTGTAGAACACTTCCTTGCTGCTGCGTTCGCCCTTGACAACGCCCAGGCGCTCCAGCTTCTTCAGCGCGTAGCTGACGATGTGGGTGTCTTCGACGTTGAGCGTGAAGCAGATGTCGGCCAGCTTCTTGGCGCGTTGCCGGTGGTAGACATGGTGGAACACCATCACGTCGGTAGGCGTCAGGTCGGGCAGCCCGGCCGCCGCCATGCAGCGCACCGTCCAGCGGTCAAAGGCATGGCTGGCGATCATCAGGCCGAATTCAACTTCGGACAGATCGGGCGCGCTGCCGCCGGCAAGGTGGGCCGACGAGGCTATCAACGTGGAGCTCATGAAACGCTCGAACCAAGTTTATCTGGTCGAAATACTAATAATTTATGGGCATTTCATCCATAAAAAATAAGAACCAAACGGCCAAAAACGGCCGTTTCAAGGGAATACCCCTAGCGTTGTGGAATGGAAATGCCGCCGGAGGCGGCTTGATGTGCTTAGGGCGCGGCCCAGCCCATGGGCAGATTGGCGCGGATGAGCCAGCCCGCAATCGAAATGCGCGGCGCGATGTCGGGCATGGGGTCGCCCGGGCCGAACCAGCGCGCATCGGCGATCTCGTCTTCCTGCACGCGGATGTCGCCCGAGACATAGTCGGCGGTAAACGCCACCATCAGGGAATGCGGGAACGGCCAGGGTTGGCTGCCGAAGTACTGCAGGTTGCCGACCTTCAGGCCGACTTCCTCGTAGACCTCGCGGTGCACGGTCTCTTCGATGCTCTCGCCCGGTTCCACGAACCCCGCCAGCGCGGTGTAGCGGGACGTAGCGGTGGTAGTGTGCCGCGCCAGCAGGATGCTGTCGCCCTTGCGGATCAGCACCATCATGGCCGGCGATATGCGCGGGTAGGCTGAAAAGCCACAGGACGGGCAGCGCAGGCAGAATTCATGCGCCACGCGCTCGGCGGGGGTCCCGCAGGCGCCGCAGAACCGGTGCGTGCGCGCCCATTCGGCGATCTGGTAGGCGCGGCCCGCCAGCGCCATGCGCTCGTCGTCCAGCACGCCGAACAGCGACCGCAGCTTCTTGAAGGCATAGCCTTCGGGCGCCTCCAGCGTGGGGTCCACGTGCATCGTCCGATACGGCGAATCGGGCGTGGTCCAGATCGGCTGCAAGGCCGGCAGGGCCAGGCCGATGCGTTCGCACAATGCCAGATCCGGCAACAAGCTGGACGCTTCTTCAACCAGCAACTCATCTCGGCGGAAAACGAAATTCACAAGGGGCCTCTGCAGCTTGCATACACAGCCGCAATCTTAGAAGAAAAACGGGGGCATGAATGCGAGGTGTCCACGGCGTGCACAACGATTTAACCTTCAACGAACTGGCACGCCCAAGCCTAGGATTAACCCGTAAACCGGCGTTTTTTTCGCGCGATGGTGCCGCGCAGCACCATAGAATGGCACGGCTTTTAGGCCGCGCACCATCCGCGCAGCAGTCTCTTTCAAGAATGCCTATCGGGCACAACCCGTCTTCACCATTCGCACAGAAGGACCATCCATGTACAAGAAAATCTCAATGCTGGCCGGCAGCATCATCCTGGCATTCAGCGCCGGCGCACAGGCCGAAACCAAGTGGGATTTGCCCAGCGCCTACCCGGCCAGCAACTTCCACGTTGAAAACCTGACCAGCTTCATCAAGGAAGTGGATACGCTGTCGCAAGGCAAGCTGAAGATTCAGCTGCACAACAATGCGTCGCTGTACAAGGCGCCGGAAATCAAGCGCGCCGTGCAAGGCAACCAGGCGCAGATCGGCGAAATCCTGCTGACCAACTTCGCCAACGAAGACCCGATCTACGAACTGGACGGCCTGCCCTTCCTGGCCACCGGCTACGACGCTTCGTTCAAGCTGTACCAGGCGCAAAAGCCCTTCCTGGAAAAGAAGCTTGAGTCGCAAGGCATGATGCTGCTGTACGCCGTGGCATGGCCGCCCCAAGGCATCTTCGCCAACAAGGAAATCAAGCAGATCAGCGACATGAAGGGCCTGAAGTGGCGCGCGTACAGCCCGGTCACGGCCAAGATCGCTGAACTGGTGGGCGCGCAACCCGTCACGGTGCAGCAGGCTGAACTGGCGCAAGCGCTGGCCACCGGCGTGATCGATTCCTACATGTCGTCGGCCTCCACCGGCTACGACACCAAGACCTACGAGTACATCAAGAAGTTCTACGACACGCAGGCTTGGTTGCCCAAGAACGCCATCATCGTGAACAAGAAGGCGTTTGACGCACTGGACCCGGCCTCGCAGGAAGCCTTGAAGAAGGCCGGCGCGGATGCCGAAGCACGCGGCTGGAAGCTGTCGCAAGAAAAGAACAAGTGGTATCAGGAACAGCTGGCCAAGAACGGCATGGAAACCATCCAGCCCACCGTCGAGCTGAAGGAAGGCCTGTCGGTGATTGGCAAGCGCATGCTGGATGACTGGCTGAAGAAGGCTGGTGCGGACGGCAAAACCATGATCGACACCTACAAGAAGCAGTGATAGTTCCATGCGCCGCTTTTTAGATGGTCTTTACGGCGCGGCCGGCCTGTTGGCCGGCTTGTGCACGATAGGCGTCCTGGCGTCGGTGCTGGCGGCGATCATCGCCCGCCAGCTCGGCTTGAACATTCCGGGCACCGATGCGTATGCAGGCTACTTCATGGCCGCGGCGGGTTTTCTGGCCTTGGCCAGCACGTTCAAGCACGGCGAACACATCCGTGTGACGCTGTTGCTGAATTCCTTGGCGCCTGCCGGCAGCCGCCGGCTGGATATTTTTGCGCTGGCCGTCGGCTCGCTGCTGGCGTCGGCCTTTGCGTTCTTCAGCATCAAGCTGACGTACGACTCCTGGCTGTACAACGACATCTCCACCTCCAACGACGCCACGCCGCTCTGGATTCCGCAGATCAGCATGGCGGTGGGCACGGTGTTGTTCCTGGTCGCCCTTGTCGACGAGTTGATCCGTCGCTCACGCGGCGTGGCCGCCGCTACTTCGCAGCAATCCCATGAATGAACTTCTTGTCATTACCCTATTGGTCGTTTCGATCTTCGCGCTGTTGGGCTGCGGGGTCTGGGTCGGCCTGACGCTGGCCGGCACGGCCTGGATCGGCATGGAGATCTTCTCCAGCCGCCCCGCGGGCGACGCCATGGCCGTCACCATCTGGGGCGCCTCGTCCAGTTGGACGCTGACCGCCCTGCCCTTGTTTCTGTGGATGGGCGAGATCCTGTTTCGCACGCGGCTGTCCGAAGACCTGTTCAGGGGCTTGGCGCCGTGGCTGAACCGCTTGCCGGGCCGGCTGTTGCACACGAACGTGATCGGTTGCGCGATTTTTGCCGCCGTGTCGGGCTCGTCTGCCGCTACCTGCGCCACCGTCGGCAAGATGACCATTCCCGAGCTGAAGCGCCGTGGCTACCCCGAGGACAAGATCCTGGGCACGCTGTCGGGCGCGGGCACGCTGGGCCTGTTGATTCCGCCTTCGATCATCATGATCGTGTATGGCGTGGCGGCCGACGTGTCGATCGCCAAGCTGTTCATCGCGGGGATTCTGCCGGGCCTTCTGCTGGCCGTACTGTTCATGGGCTATATCGGCTGGTGGGCAATACGCAATCCCAAGCAGGTGCCGGCGGCGGATCCCGGCATGCCGTTCATGCAGAAACTGTCGCAGTCGCGGCACCTGATTCCCGTCATGGTGCTGATCGGCGCGGTGCTGGGTTCCATCTACAGCGGCATCGCCACGGCCACGGAAGCGGCGGCGGTGGGCGTGGTGGGCGCGTTGATCCTGTCGGCGCTGCAGGGTTCGTTGAACCGGTCGACCTTCATGCAATCGCTCTTGGGCGCTACCCGCCTGTATTGCATGATTGCGCTGATTCTGGCGGGCGCGCAGTTCCTGACGCTGGCGATGGGCTATATCGGCCTGCCGCGCGCGCTGGCCGAATGGATCGGCGGGCTGGGCTTGTCGCAGTTTGGCCTGATCATGGCGCTGATGGTGTTCTTCATCGTGCTGGGATGCTTTCTGGACGGCATTTCGATCGTGGTGCTGACCATGGGCGTGCTGCTGCCGACCGTGCAAGCAGCCGGCATTGACCTGATCTGGTTCGGCATCTTCATCGTCTTCGTGGTGGAAATGGCACAGATCACGCCGCCGGTGGGCTTCAACCTGTTCGTGCTTTCCGGCATGAGCGGTCGCGAATTGCCCTATATTGCGCGCGCTTCAATGCCCATGTTCCTGCTGATGGCCATGGCGGTGCTCTTGCTGTACTTCGTACCCGGTATCGCAACCTGGTTGCCGCTGCACATGAAACTGTGACGCCTTAAGGCAGCACGCAAAACCGGTCGCCCAGGCGGCCGGTTTTTTTTCGCCTACGCCTTGTTCCAACCGCCCGCGCGTTTACGGTTCTGTAAACCAGGGAAAACGCCAAAACCGATTGGGTACTACAGAAGCCTCAACTTTCTTAGAATCCCCTGGCGCCAAACGGCTGCACCAAATTGGCGCAGCCGTTTCGCACACCCCATTGGGCCTATGCTCCGGACCCGCGCTGAATCCAAAGCGTCGGTGCAAAAGCTCAGCATCGGACGATCCGTCCGGCGCAATATCCCCGGCCACAAGCCGGATGCAATCAAAATAAATCAGCTACACAGGAGGAGTTCTCAGTGAAACGCATCTCTCTTGCACTTGCCGCCTGCGGTATGGGCTTGGCCGCCGGCGCCGCTTCGGCGGAAACCAGCGTCACCCTGTACGGCATCGCCGACGTCAGCATCCGCTACCTGAGCACCAGCGCCGGCAGCGTTGGCCAGGACGGCAGCCGTGTGTCGATGGAAAACGGCGCCATCTCAAACAGCCGTTGGGGCCTGCGCGGCTCTGAAGACCTGGGCAATGGCAACCGCGCCTTCTTCCGCCTGGAAAACGGCTTCAACATGCAGAACGGCAATTCGTCCGCCACGGGCAAGGCGTTTGGCCGACTGGCCTACGTGGGCCTGGACGGCGGCGGCATCGGCCAACTGACCTTGGGCTTGCAGAACACGCCCATGTTCGATCTGCTGGCCGATCACTTCGACCCGCTGACCGTGGGCAACTACGATCAGAACGCCTGGTTGCCCGCCGCCATGTCGCGCGTGCGCACCAACAACATGACCAAGTATTCCAACACCATTGGCGACCTGTCATTGGCGTTGTCGTGGGCTAACGGCGAAAGCTGGGAAGACCACAAGGCCGGCCAACAATACGGCGCCAGCCTGCGCTACATGGTCGGCAAGCTGGGCCTGGGCGCGGCGTATCAGCAAACCTACGACGGCCTGGATTCGGATCTGCGCCAACGCGTCTGGAACCTGAACGCGTCCTATCAGTTCGACAGCGCCAAGGTGTTCGTCGGCTACTTCAATGGCCGCGACGAAACCGGCTGGGTCAATGCCGTCATGGGCGGCGCCACCAGCACCGCCGGCCTGAACCGTAAGGACAACGGCTACTTCGCCGGCGTCACCTGGCAAGCCACGCCGCGCTGGGCCATCACCGGCGCGGGCTACTACGACCAAAGCAAAAACGTGGTTGAAGACGGCGACAAGGGCAAGCGCTATGCGCTGGTGGCCGTGGCGGAATACGCGCTGTCCAAGCGCTCGCAGGTCTACGGCACCGTGGACTGGAACAAGGTCAGCGACGCCGCCAGCAATGAAATTGCCGGCAAGAACCACCAGGTGGGTGCGGCCGTGGGCTTCCGCCACATTTTCTAAAACCTGGCGTCCCCAAGACAAAGACCCATCGCATGGTTGTGATGGGTCTTTTTTCTTACAGCATCGCCATGCGGCTGTTGACCAGGTCGGTCACCAGCATATGCCCCGGGGCGTGCGTGATGCAGAACTCCGGGCGCACGGACGACACCACGGACTGCGGCGTCACGCCGCAAGCCCAGAACACCGGCATTTCGCCGGCGCGGATCTCAACCGCGTCGCCGTAATCCGGCCGGTTGATATCCGCGATGCCGATCAGCGCGGGGTCGCCAATGTGCACCGGCGCGCCATGCACCGACGGAAAGCGCGACGTGACCTGGATGGCGCGGATGGCGTCAGCCGCCTTCAAGGGCCGCATGGACACCACCAGCGGGCCGCTGAACGAGCCGGCCGGATGCGTGGGGATGTTGGTGCGGTACATGGGCACGTTGCAGCCCTGCTCGATGTGGCGCACCGGCAAGCCGTTGTCCAGCATGGCTTCTTCAAACGAAAACGAGCAGCCGATCAGAAACGACACCAGATCATCGCGCCAGATATCGCGCACATCGGTGGGTTCGGCCACCAGCTCGCCGTTCTTCCAGACGCGGTAGCGCGGGATGTCGGTGCGGATGTCGATGTCCTGGCCCAATTCCGGCAAGGCCGGGTTGCCGGGTTCGGACATGGCCAGCAAGGGGCAAGGCTTGGGGTTGCGCTGGCAGAAATGCAGAAACTCGGCGGCCAGCGCGCGCGGCAGGATGGCCAGGTTGGCCTGAACGTGCCCCGGCGCCAGGTTGGCCGTGGGGCCGATCAGGCGCCCACTACGGGCGTCCAGCCGCGCCTGGCGGGCCAGTTCGACACTATTGCGTACTACGTCGACGGGCGACATGACAATTCCTCTTGATGCAGGTTGTGGTGCGCCAGGCGATCAACGTGCGCCAAGCAGCGCTTCCACCGCCAGGCCCACGGCCAGGATGCGGCGGTCGGCGCCGTTGCTGCCGGCGATCATGAAGCCCACCGGCGCGGTGCCCGGCGCATGGCAAGGCAGGGACAATGCGCAGCCGTCCAGGAAGTTGATCAACGTGGGGTTGCGCAGAATCAGGCCGTTGGCCGCGTAATAGGCTTCGTCGGAGGCCACCAGATCCGCCACCGCCGGCGCCACGATGGGCGTGGTGGGCATGATGAGCGCGTCGTAGCCGGCAATGCGGTGGTCCACCGCAGCCACCCAGGCTTCGCGCGCGTCCAGCAGGTCCAGGTAGTCGGCGGCGCTCATGTCCTGGCCACGCATGATGCGCGAGACCACGCGCGGGTCGTAGCGCTTGCCGGCGCGCGCGATCAGGTCGCGGTGCCAGGCCCAGGCTTCGGCCGCCGTGAAGCCGCCTTTGCTGTTGATGTTGCCCAGTTCGGCGAATTCGGGAATGGCGATTTCCTCGACCAGCGCGCCCGCTTCCTTCAGCTTGGCCACGGCAGCGGCAAAGCTGTCGGCAACGTGCTTTTCCATGGCATCCAGCGCCAGCGTGGTCGGCACGGCCAGGCGCAGGCCGCGCAGGGCCATGGCTTCGGGCACCGGGCCGCCGTCGCCGGACAGGATGGCGTCCAGCTCGGCGCAGCAGCGCACGCTGCCGGCGATGGGGCCGATGGAATCCAGGTTGGCCGACAGCGGCAGCACGCCCGTCATGGACACGCGCCAAGCGCTGGGCTTGAAGCCCGTCAGGCCGCACAGCGCGGCCGGAATGCGCACCGAACCGCCCGTGTCGGAACCGATGCCAGCCACCGCCATGCCGTCGGCCACCGACACCGCCGCGCCCGACGAAGAACCGCCCGGAATGCGGCCGGTGCCCCGGTCGTAGGGGTTCAGCGGCGTGCCGTAGTGCGGATTGATGCCCAGGCCCGAATAGGCGAATTCGGTCATGTTGGTACGGCCGATGATGACGGCGCCAGCGGCAATCAGGCGCTGCACGACTTCGGCGTTGGCGTCAGCCGCCGGCTCGCCTTCGCGCGCCACGGAACCGGCCATGGTGGTTTCGCCTTCGATGTCGAACAAGTCCTTGATGCTGATCGGCAGGCCTTCCACGGCCGATCGCACGATGCCGGCGGCACGCAGCGTGTCGGAAGCGCGCGCCTGGGCCAGCGCCGATTCGGCATACAGCTTGGTAAACACGCGCGCGCCCTCGCCCGCCGCATCCTGAGCGCGCGCCAGCGCCAGTTCGGTCAGTGCGACCGACGTGGTACGGCCTTCACTCAGGGCCAAGGTCAGTTCATTCAAGGTCGAAACCATCTTTGTCCTCGTGCCGACTTGCGGCGTAAAAGTGCGGACAGGCGCAACCTTGAGAAAAGGCGCGCCTGGCGTTCAATGCGATCAGGATCCGGAACCGGAATCAGGCCACCACGGGCAGCGATTCAACATGATAGCGGTGGCTGATCGTGCGCTGGCGGCGCGGGTCGAACAGTTCCATGGTGAAGTCTGCCGCGGCGCGGATGCCGCCAATGGCGGCCACCGTGCCGCAGGTCATGCCCGCGCCTTGCGGCAGCACGGCGGCGCCGCCGGTGTAGCCGGCGATCAGGTCTTGCGGCGTGCGCAGCGTGGACAACGGGCCTTCCTGGTACAGCACCTTTTCGCCGTTTTCGACGATGTACGAACGGATGACCAGTTCGTCCCAGTAGTCGGCCACATCGGCCAGGCGCCAGGCAACGTTGGCCACCGGCTTCACGCAGACCTGCTTGGACATGGCGACGCTGACGGTTTCGAGCTTGCGGTCGGTATGGTCGGACGCGATGCTGACGTACATTTCGCCGTCCACGGCGAACACGAAGGTTTCCACTTCGCCCGAGGAATCTTCGCCTACGGCCTGCACTTGCGTGGCCTGGGTCAGTTGGTT
The DNA here is from genome assembly GCF_003994415.1 of Achromobacter spanius. NCBI lineage: Bacteria > Pseudomonadati > Pseudomonadota > Betaproteobacteria > Burkholderiales > Alcaligenaceae > Achromobacter > Achromobacter spanius. The sequence goes on from NZ_CP034689.1 coordinate 3,516,586, forward strand.
GTCGGCAATGCGGTAGTACAGCGGCACGCTGGTCGGGCGCGGCACGCCGATGGCGGCCAGCTCTTCGATGTGGTGCTCAATGGCGGCCATGTCGCGTCCGGCCCAGCCGGCCACGATCAGGGTGTTGAAGTCCACTTCCACCTGGCGGGGATTGGCGTCGTCGATGTTGAATACGGCTTTCATATCAGTCCTGCGGAAATAACGGGTGGAAAACGGCGCGGCCACCCATGGGCCGCACCCGGTTCAAACAAGCAATCAACCAAAGGCGCGCGGCAGCCACAGCGCCAGGTCGGGCCAGAACGCCAGCAGCGCCAGCATCAGGAACATGGCGGCCACGAACGGCAGGCTGCCGACGATGACGGCTCCCATGGAACCGCTCTTGCGCAGGCTTTGCACCACGAACAGGTTCAGGCCCACGGGCGGCGTGATCAGCGCGGCTTCGACCAGGATGATGATGACGATGCCCAGCCAGATCGGGTCGTAACCCAGCGCAATCATGATCGGCGCCACGATGGGAATCGTCGTGATCATCATGGACAGCGTTTCCATGAAGCAGCCCAGCACCAGGTAAAAGATCACCACGATCAACAGCATCCAGCCGGGCGAAAGCCCCAGGCCGGTGATCGACTTGGTCAGCGCATCGGTCAGGCCGGTGGCCGACATGACGAAGTTCAGGAAGCTGGCCGCGATGACGATCAGCATGATCATCGCCGTGGACCGCATCGTGCCTTCCATCACTTCGCGCAGCATCTTCCAGCTCAGGCGGCGGAACCAGGCGGCCAGGATGAACGCGCCCAGCACGCCCAGCGCGGCGGCTTCGGTTGGCGTGGCCAGGCCCGCGTAGATGGAACCCACCACCAGGAAGAAGATGCCCATGGGCGGCGCCAGGTGCATCAGGCTGGCCAGGCGTTGGCCCCAGGTCGCGTGGATCTTCTTGCCGCCCCAGGACGGCTTGGCCACGCACGCCACCACAATCATCAGCATGAACAACGCGGCCATCGCGAAGCCGGGAATAATGCCGGCCAGGTACAGCTTGGGTACCGACGAATTCGTCAGCACGCCATAGATGACCAGGTTGATGGACGGCGGAATCAAGATGCCCAGCGTTCCGCCCGCGGCCAAACTGCCCAGGAACAGCGGTTCGTTGTAGCCGTACTTGCGGATCTGCGGAATGGCGACGGTGCCCACCGTGGCCGCGGTGGCCACGCTGGAACCGGACGTGGCCGAAAACAAGGTGGATGCGCCGATGTTGGCGTGCATCAAGCCGCCCGGCAACCACGACAGCCACAGGCTCATGGCGCCATACATGCGTTCGGCGAAACCCGCGCGCAGCAGCACTTCGCCCAGCATGATGAACAGCGGAATCGCCACCAGCAGGAACTCGTTGTTCGAGCTCCAGGAAATTTCACCGATGGCGCGCGACAACGGCAGCATCGAGAACAGCGGGTCCAGGATCAGGCCCAGCACGCCAAGCGCCGCACCCACCGGGATGGACAGGCCGATCAGCACCAGCAACAACGTCAATGCGGTGGAAATCATGCCGCGTCTCCTTTCACCATGCGCTCGCCCGCGGCGGCTTCTTCTTCGGCTTCTTCCTGCGCCGAACGCACGCCACAGATCTGCTTGACCAGTTCAATATCACCCGTGACCAGCGCGGCGGACGCGCGCGTCAGCATCAGCGCGACGGTGATGCACATCCAGGCCAGGCCCAGCAACCACAGGCCCTGCGGGATCCACAAGGGTGTGGCCAGCGGCGTGTTGGCCGTGGACTTCTGCGCCCACGAGGTCTGCACCACGTCGTAGGCGTAATACGTCAGGAACACCATGAAGACGGCCATCGCCACCATGGAAATCCAATCCAGCACAGCCGACAGGCGCACCGGTAAATATTGATAGAGCACATCAACGCGCACGTTGGCGCGCTGCAAGGTGGCGAACGCCAAGGCCCAGGACGTGCTGATGGCGAAGGCGTAGCTGGAAAGCTCGTCGGCGCCGCCGGTCGTGAAACCCAGGAATTTGCGGGCCAGCACGTCGAAGGAGATCAGCAGCACGCTGGCCACCGTCAACGCGCCGCCGGCCCAGACGGCCAGGCGCGACAGGCTCTCGGCGCGCCGCAACAGGCCGCCCAGCAGGCGGAAGTGTTCGGTTTGGGTCATGGATAGCACCTCTGCGGGCTTGCGCCCGGTATGACTAGCGGGAAAACGCGCCGCCGCGCGATGCGGCGGCGCTGTCCAGCGCTTACTTGCTGGCGGTCAGGCCCAGCGTCTTGCCGATGGTGGCGTTGAAGTCCTTCACGCACTGTGCCGAGCAACGGGCGGCCCACTTGGGCAGCACGGCTTCTTCAGCAACCTTCTTCAGCAGCGCGCGGTCAGCATCGGACGGCTGAACCAGAACCATCTTGCCCTTGACCGGGAACGGGCAGGCAGCGGCGCCCGTGTTGCAGTCATAGCCTTCCTGCGTCTGGCGCGCGGCGGCGTCCCAGATGTTGTCGACCAGCGTCTTCACGTTGGCTTGCAGGAACGTGCGCACGGCGGGGTCCAGCTTGTCCCAGGCCTTCTGGTTGACGGCGTGGATCTGCTGGTTCCAGTTGATCGGCAGCGCGACCAAGTGCGTGGAAACTTCGTACCACTTGGCCGAGTAGCCCGACAGCGAACCGGTGATGGCGCAATCCACCACCTTGTTCTGCAGGGCCGGAACCACTTCACCGAAAGCCATCGTCACGCTGGAACCGCCCAGCGCTTCAACGAATTCGGCCGTGGTGCGGCTGCTGGTGCGAACCTTCTTGCCCTTGATGTCGGCCAGGCCCTTGATCTCGGCGTTGCAGAACAGCACTTGCGCGGGATAGGTGGAAATGCCAAGCAGCTTGACGTTGTTGCCTTCGCCGTAAAGCTTGGCGTAGACGGGTTCGAACGCATCGGTCACGGCGCGGGCGGTCTTGACGTCGGGCGCCAGGCCGGCCAGGTCGATGGCTTCGTTGATGGGGTTGTCGCTGGCGAAGTACGACAGCGTGGCGGTGCCGAATTCAATCACGCCTTGCGACATCAAACGCAGCAACTCGGGGCCCTTCAAGCCCATTTCGTTGAAACCCTTGATTTCCGCCGTGACCTGGCCCTTGGACAGTTCAGGGATGGTCTTGGTCCAGAACGGCTTTTCGTAGTCGTTATAGGCGGTCAGGTTGGACAGGCCTCCCACGACCTTCAACTGGGTTTTGGGCAGGTCCTGCGCGTGGACGGCGCCGGTCAGCAAACTAGCGGCGACGGCGGCGAAAACAAGAGACTTCTTCATGGACAAAACTCCTGGCTGGCGGGATGGTCTGCGCACGCGGGATCCCGTTACCCCGGTCGCGTGCGGTTTGGGTTCAGGTGATCAGGCGCGATGAACGCGCGCTGCGCGTGGCCGAGGACGTGGCGCCAGGGTGGGCAATTGGATCAAATGACTGTTCATGCTTTTCCCCCGCACTGTGTATCCAGGCGTTGCATTCTTGATGTCTTGCCATTGCATCCGCCAGGGCAGGAAGCGTCCAATCGTATGTTGCGATGTGGGGGTATAAATATTTCTTGGGTCTCGCCTGGCGGCGCGGGCGCGATTCGCGCAAATGACAGCCTGGCGCGGGCTTGCAGGCAGTTGCCGGCGGGCCGGCGCATGGTTGACGATACCCCCGGGGGCCCCGTGCCGGCCCGTGACCAGGGGAAAACACCTAGATGGGAATTCCGTCCCCGGCCTGCGCCGCGACCTTCTGCGCCATCTGCGCAATGACCCTGACGGCGTGACTGTCCGGCCCCTGTACCCAGCTTGCGGTGAAGTTCAGTTCAGGCAAGGGGTCGGCCTGCACGCGCAAAATGCGCAATTCGCCGCGCGCCAGTTCCTTGCCCAGGAACACTGGCGCGATCACGCTGGTGCCGATGCCGTCCTGCGTCATCCGCACCACCATCGACATGGATGCGCTGCCATACATGCGCGGCGAGGCCACGCCGGCGCGTGTCAGCATGTCGCGCACCACGCGGTACGGCGAGCTATTGGACGGATACGTAATGATGGGCAGCTTGCCGATACGCTCAAGCGTCAGCGGCTCGGGCCCCAGGTCCAGCGTGGGGCTGGCCACCCAGGCCAGCGGATAGCTGCACAGCGCCAGATTTTCAACACGCGCTTCAAGCACGGGCCCCATCAGGAAGGCAAGATCGATCTGGCGCGACATCAGGTGCGGGCGCAGCACGTGGGTGGTGTCCACCTCGATTTCCAGCACCAGCGCCGGGTAGGTCGAATGGATCAGTTCGATCAGCGTAGGCAGCCAGGTCTGCACGATGGTCTCGGCCACGCCAATGCGCACGGTGCCGGTCATCACATTCTGTTCGCGCGCGGCCTCGAACATGTCGCGTCGCACTTGCAGCATGCGTTCGGCATGCGACAGCAATTCGTGACCCTTGGCGGTGAGCTTGACGCCGCGCGCGTCGCGCTCGAAAAGCCGAACGCCCAGGTCCGCCTCTAGCGAGGCGATGCGCTGCGACACGGCGGGCTGTGTGGTGTTGAGCTTGTCGGACGCGGCACGAAAGCTGCCCAGCGTGGCGACCCAAAAAAAAGTTTCGACGTTACGTAGTTCGATCATTGGCCTGTTCCCCCGGCGCGATGAGCGTATCATGGCAGCCGCCCATTTCCCCATCAGGAGCCCGTCCATGCCCCCGGCCGATTCAGGTCGCCCACAAGCCCCCGCGCCCGCCTCGCGCGGCCCGCTCGTCGGGATCTTGCTGCTGGTGCTATCGATGTGGACGCTTTCCTGTCTGGACGCCAGTGGCAAATGGGTCATGAATGCGGGCGTGCCGCTGCTGGTGCTGTCGTGGTTCCGCTACGTGGTGCACCTGATCCTGGTGTTGGCGCTGGTATTGCCGGCGCGCGGGCTGCGGGTGCTGCGCAGCAACAAGCCGCGCGAACAACTGATACGCGGCGGCTCCATGTTCCTGGCCACGCTGATGTTCTTCACGACGCTCAGCTACATTCCGCAGGCCGAAGCCACGGCCATCAACTTCCTGGCGCCCTTGCTGGTGCTGTCGGTGGCGCCCTGGATCCTGAAAGAGCCCGCCCGCATGTCGCGCTTTGTGGCGGCGGGCATTGCGTTTATCGGCGTCATCATCGTCATCCGTCCTGGCGGCGGCTTGCATCCGGTCGGCACCATTTTCGGTTTACTGACGGCCTGTTGCTTTGCCGCGCAGTTCATCGCCACGCGGCGGGTGGCGGGCGATGACCCGTTCACGTCGCTGATCTGGAGCGGCGCGGTGGGCACCGTCTGCCTGACAGTGACCCTGCCCTTCGTACTGCCGGCGGCACTGCCGGTCTTGCAGGGCCTGTCGGGCTTCGATTGGTTCTTGCTGATCTCGACCGGCCTGACTGGCGGAGTGGGACATCTGTTCCAGATCGCCGCCTACCGGCGCGCCCCGGCGTCCACGCTGGCGCCGTTCATCTACTTGCAGATCATCAGCGCCACGTCCGTAGGCTGGTTGGTGTACGGCCATTTCCCTGACCCGCTGACCTGGCTGGGCATCGCCATCATCTGCGCCAGCGGCATCGGCATCGGCCTGATCGAATGGCGCCGCAGCATGGTCAGCAGCGCGGCGTCCGCGAGAGCCGCTGTTCGCTAGGCTTAGGGCTAGATCCACCGCCGAGCCGACGTCGAAACCCACGACTACACCGACGCCCGCCCCCGCGGCCTAGCCCATGGCCAAGCCCATGGCGAACCGCATGGTGTGGCCGTGGACGGCACGCGCCAGACCGCTCCCGTACAATGCTGGTCGCTTTTTGCGCTTTCGCGCTTAGGCTCCCAGCATCCGGCATTTCCCCGAGCGAGGTCTTCATGGTCATCAAGCCCCGTGTGCGCGGCTTTATCTGCGTCACCACCCATCCCGTTGGCTGCGAAGCCAACGTCAACAAGCAGATCGACTACGTTCGGGCGCAAGGCCCCATCGCTGGGGGCCCGAAGCGCGTGCTGGTGCTGGGCGCGTCAACGGGCTATGGCCTGGCCGCCCGCATCAGCGCGGCCTTTGGCTGTGGCGCCGAGACCCTGGGTGTGTTTTTCGAACGCCCCGCCGACGCCGCCAAGGCCGGCACGCCGGGCTGGTACAACACCGCCGCCTTCCACAAGGCGGCACAAGCCCAGGGCCTGACCGCCACCAGCATCAACGGCGACGCCTTCTCGGACGAGATCAAACAAAAAACCATTGCCGCCATCAAGGCGGGCATGGGCCAGGTGGACCAGGTCATCTACAGCCTGGCCGCCCCGCGCCGCACCCATCCCAGGACGGGCCAGGTGTTCAATTCCACGCTCAAACCAATCGGCAACGCCGTCAACCTGCGCGGCCTGGACACCGACCGCGAAGTAGTCAAGGAATCGGTGCTGGAGCCAGCCACGCAAGCCGAGATCGACGCCACCGTGGCCGTCATGGGCGGCGAAGACTGGCAGATGTGGATCGACGCGCTGCTGGATGCCGGTGTGCTGGCCGAAGGCGCCACGACGACGGCTTTCACCTACCTGGGCGAAAAGATCACGCACGACATTTATTGGAACGGGTCGATCGGCGCGGCCAAGAAGGACCTGGACGAGAAGGTGCTGGACATCCGCGCCAAGCTGACCGCGCGCGGCGGCGACGCCCGCGTGTCGGTGCTGAAAGCCGTGGTCACCCAGGCCAGCTCGGCCATTCCGATGATGCCGCTGTACCTGTCGCTGCTGTTCAAGATCATGAAGGCGGAAGGTACGCACGAAGGCTGCATCGAACAGGTCTACGGCCTGTACCAGGACAGCCTGTGCAGCGACACGCCCATCCTGGACGAGCAAGGCCGCCTGCGCGCCGACTACAAGGAACTGGACCCGAAGGTGCAGGCGCAGGTGCAGGCGCTATGGACCCAGGTCACCAGCGACAATATCTACCAACTGACCGACTTCGCCGGCTACAAACAGGAATTCCTGCGCCTGTTCGGATTCGAGATCGATGGGGTGGATTACGACGCCGATGTGGATCCGGTCGTGGAAATTCGCGGCCTCGTTTGATCGCGGGCTGATCGCGGGTTGATCGCGGTTGGATCGCCTCTTGCGGCTTGCGCGCCGGGCTTGCCCGGCCGCGCAGGGCGTCACAGATAATCCAGCGTCACCAAACGATGCGGCACGGCCACGCCACCAGGTCCGCCGGGCAAGGGCCGCAGCGCCTTCGTACTGACCTTGACGACACTTTCACTCGTCACCGGCTGCCTGCCCGGGGCAGGCATGCAACTGACCCGATGCGCGCCCTGCCCGGCCACGGGCACGCGGCTGGCCTGACATCGGGTAGGTTCCACAATCGAGCCGGAAAACCGGATGATGCCGCCTGCGGCACTGACCGTCATCGGGGTCAGCAAGGCGGCTAGAGACAAGACAAGCGCTGAACGACAAATAGTCATGGCGGCTCCAGAGCGAGGCAACGTCTGGCGCGCACGCTTGCCCGCCAAACTGCATTCCCTCGACATCGCCGTGGCATCAGGCCGGCGTCAAAGCGCTGCTAGGCAGGCGCCGTGGCGAATTCCATGTCTCGGTTGCTAATCAGACTACTCTGAAGCATTTATCGTATCAATCTGCATTAAGTCTAAAAACGCCGCTTACTTCGGGTTTTTCGTCAAGATCAATTCCAAAAGCCCCGGCAACGTTTCTCGCATGCCGGCCAATAAGGCCACGCGGTCGCGCAGGCTTTGCTTGTAGTCGGTGAGCAGACCATCAAGATCTTCCCCGTCAGCCAGGAAGCGGCCGCCACCGACTATGAAGCGGTGGTCGCGGCCTGGAACCAGGCGGTGGCCAAGGCGAAGTAATACCGGGGCCGGCCGGGTCGGGGCGTATCAGTCGCCCTGCACCATCCGGCCGGCTGCCAGCACAAGCTGGCGGCCGCAGCGGGCGGCCAACTGCGGGTCGTGGGTCACCAGCACCAGCGTGGTGCCGTGCTCGCGGTGCAGGTCGAACATCAGGTCGATGACGGTGACGCCCGTGGCGGCGTCCAGGCTGCCGGTGGGCTCATCGGCGAACAGCAGGTCGGGCTGCACCACGAAGGCGCGCGCGAGCGACACGCGCTGCTGCTCGCCGCCCGACAAGGTGCGGGGGTAATGATGCAGACGCGCACCCAGTCCCACGCGCTCCAGCATGGCCTGCGCGGCTTCGCGCGCGGATTGCCCGGCCAGTTCCAGCGGCAGCATCACGTTTTCCAGCGCCGTCAGGTTGGGCAGCAACTGGAACGACTGGAACACGAAACCCACATGATTGGCGCGCAAGCGCGCGCGGCCATCCTCGTCCAGGGCAAACAGGTCCTGCCCGGCCAGATGCACGCTGCCCACGCTGGGAACATCCAGCCCGGCCAATAGTCCCAACAGCGTGGACTTGCCCGAACCGGAACTTCCGGTGATGGCGACGGCGCTGCCCGCCTGCACCGTAAAATCAATTCCTTCCAGGATAGACAGCGTCCCGCCGGCATCGGCTACCCGCTTGCCCAGCCCTTTCACCTCGATCGAATTCTTGCTATCCATGCGCCTATTTTCCCTTCTGCATCTAACGTCCGCCTTGGCGATTGCCGTCATGGCGCTTCCCGCCCACGCTCAGACCGCCAAGGCGGCCGAGGGTTCCGCATCGCGCACCGTGCTGGTGGTGGGCGACAGCCTGTCCGCCGAATACGGTATCAAGCGCGGCACGGGTTGGGTGCCCTTGCTGTCCGCTCGGGTTTCCGAACAATACCCCAAGTACCAGGTCGTCAATGCCAGCATCAGCGGCGACACCACCAGCGGCGGCATGGCGCGCCTGCCGGCGCTGCTGCGCCAGCACGCGCCCTCAGTCGTGGTGCTGGAACTGGGTTCCAACGACGCCCTGCGCGGCTTGTCGCTATCAATGACCGAACAGAATCTACGCGCGATGACGCAAGCCGCCAAGCAGGCCGAAGCAAAAGTCGTGATTGTCGGGATGCAGATTCCGCCCAACTACGGCCGCGATTACACCCAGCGCTTCGCCCAACTGTTTTCCACGGTCGCCAAAGACGAAAACGCCCGGCTCGTGCCCTTCCTGATGGAAGGTATTGCAACGAACCGGGCGATGTTCCAGGCTGACGGCATCCATCCTAACGAGGATGCCCAACCCCAACTGCTGGACAACGTATGGCCGACGCTGCGGCCCTTGTTGAACTAGGGCGGATCAGCCCTCTGCCTGCGGCTGATCGCCGCGGATGACCTCGGCAGCGCTGGGCAGTATTTGCACCTTGTACTGTTCACGCAGCATTTTCAGCATGGCTTCAATTTCGGCCTGACCCAGGCCACCCGACAACTGCTGCGCCAGTCGTTCCTTGGCGCTAGCGTCTACCGTGCCGGCCTCAACCTTTTCCACGCGAACCAGCGTGTAGTCGTCACCCGATTGAACGCCGGCATAGCCCGGCAGCGGGGTCGACGGCAGGCGCATCGCGGCATCCACCACCGCTTGCGACAGGTCCTTGGGATCCTGGCGCGAGATCACCACGGCGGGCATGAAGCCTTCCGGCGCGGCGGACGGGTTGGCCTTGTCGGCAGCCAGCGCCGCTTCGCCGGCCTTCTTGGCGGCTTCAGCTGAACGCTCTTTGATCAAGCGGGCACGGATGGAATCGCTGACCTTGTCCAGTACCGGTACATGGGCCGGTTCCACATTGGCGACACGCAGTGCCAACATGACGGCGGGCGAGAGCTCAATGACGCCGGAGTTCTGCTTTTCACGCAGCACGTCGGGCGAAAACAGCACTTGGCGCACGCGCGGGTTGTCCAGCAATTCGGCATCGGGGCTATCGGCGGCGGCGCCCGGGCCGGCCTTGTCGGCAGGCAAAAGGCCTTCACGCGTTACGCCGGAGGCGGTGCGCAGCTTCAGGCCCACGGCATCGGCGGCGGGTTGCAGGCTGTCGCGCTGGTCATAGACCTGCTTGTTCAACTGGCTGGCCATTTCCGAGAAGTGCACGGCGGCAAGCTGCTTGCGCACTTCGCCAGTGATCTGGTCCTTGACCTCGGCCAGCGGCTTGATGGCTGCGGGCTGGATTTCGGTGACCTTGACAATGTGCAGGCCGGACGGGGTTTCGATCACACCGGATACCTGGTCCTTGGCTTGGCTGAAGATGGCCTTTTCCAGCGGGCCCGCCAACATGCCCGGCGCCAGCCAGCCAAGATCACCGCCCTTGCCGGCGGAGCCGGCGTCTTGCGAATTCTTGGAGGCCAGTTCGGCGAACTTGGCCGGGTCGGCGGCAGCCTGCTTGGCCAGGTCCTCGGCCTTGGCGCGCGCGGCCTTGCGGGCCTCTTCCGAGGCACCGGAGGGCAGCTCGATCATGATGTGGCTGGCACGGCGGCGCTCGGGCTGACCAAAGCGGTTCTTGTTTTGTTCGTAGTAAGACGCCAGGTCTTCGTCCTTGACCTGGATGCCCTGCGTAGCGGCAGCTTCGTCCAGCACCAGATATTGCACCTGGACCTGCTCGGGAATCTGCAATTGCTGCTTGTTGGCGTCGTACCAGGCCTGGATGTCGGCCGGCGTGACGGATACCTGCGAACGGTAGTCTTCGGCGGCAAAACGGCGCAGTTGCACGGTGCGCTGCTGCGTCAAGGCGGATTCCAGCGACGCCACGACGACGGCAGGCGCGGTGGCGGATTCGCCCACGGGCTCCAGCACGCGGCCTACGGCCAGGTCACGGCGCAGGCCGGCTTCAAACGACGTGGGCGACATGCCTTGCGCCACCAGCACCTGGCGATAGCGCTCGGGCGAGAAACGGCCGTTGTCCTGGAATTGCGGAATGGCGGCGATGGTGTTGCGCAGCGTTTCGTCCGACACCGTGAAGCGGTTGTCGACGGCAACGTTGGCCAGCAGCCGTTGATTGATGAGCTGGTTCAGCAGATCTTCGCGCAAGGCGGGCGTATCAACGACGGCGGGGTCGAACTGGGTGCCCTGACGCTGCTGTATCTGCGACAGTTGGTTGCGATGCGCCTGGTCGAACTCGGCGCGCGAAATCGGCTGGCCAGCAACTGTTGCCAATTCAGGCTCTTGGCGCATGAAGCTGTCATAGCCTTGAATTCCGACGAGGAAGAAGGACGGCACAATCAGAAGCAGCAGGATGAGCTGCATCCAGCGCCGATGGCTGCGAATTAATTCGAACATGGAATCCCTGTTGCCGCGCTCCGGGGGTGTCCACCCGAAGCCGCACGAAAACGCAAAAAAAAGGGCGAACTTGATTCGCCCCATTCCCATACCGGTCAATACCGGATCAGCGGGCGGATTTTAGCATTTCTCACTCGCCTGGGGCCTTTAGATTCTCTTCAGGTTTTCCGGGAGGCCGGACCCGCTTGTGCCTAAGCGGGCGCCTGCCAAGAAGGAGTATCCTTGCAACCCTGTCCCCAAGAACCCCAAGCAACACCAAAATGACCGCAGAATTGCCCTCCTGGCCCTATTCCCGCTACATCGCGCACCGTGGTGGCGGCCGTCTGGCGCCGGAAAACACCCTGGCCGCCATGCGCGTGGGCGCCCAGCACGGTTTCACGATGTTTGAATACGACGTGAAGCTCAGCCGCGACAACGTGCTGGTGCTGATGCACGACGATAACGTCGACCGCACCTCGAACGGCACCGGCCCCGCGGCCGCCAAGCCCTATGCGGAACTGGCGCAGTTGGACTTCGGCAGTTGGCATTCGGCTGCCTACGCAGGCGAACCGCTGCCCACGCTTGCCGCCGTGGCCCGGTACACGGTGGCCAACCACATTGCCAGCAACGTCGAGATCAAGCCCTGCCCCGGCCGCGAAGCCGAAACCGGCGCCGCCGTGGCACTGGCGTGCAAACAACTGTGGCAAGGCGCCAGCACGCTTCCGCTGCTGTCGTCGTTTGCCGAAGAAGCACTGCAAGCGGCGCTGGAAGCCGTCCCTGAATTGCCGCGCGCCCTGCTGGTGGAAAAGGTGCCCGCCGACTGGCGCGAACGCCTTGCCAAATACCAATGCGTGGCGCTAAACATCAACCAACAAGACGCAACCCGCGAACTGATCGACGCCGTGCATGCCGCCGGCTATCGGATCGCGGCCTGGACCGTCAATGACCCCGAACGTGCCCGCTTGCTGCTGGACTGGGGCATAGACGGCATTTTCACCGACGAGCTGGCCGCGATCCGGCCCGCCGCCTGAGGCAGAACGCCCCGTGTTCAGTTACCGCCACGCCTTCCACGCCGGCAATCACGCCGACGTGCTCAAGCACGCCATCCTGGTCCACACCCTGGACTACTTCAACAAAAAAGACGCGCCCTATTGGGTCGTGGACACCCACGCCGGCGCCGGCCTCTACAACCTTGAGAGCGACTGGGCCAACAAAACGTCGGAATTCGAGGACGGCATCGGCCGCCTTTGGGACGCCAAGGACCTGCCCCCGCTGCTGGCCGACTACGTGGCCCGCATCCGCGACTACAACACCAATGGCCGTCTGAAACGCTATCCCGGTTCGCCGTGGCTGGCGCTGGACGTGATGCGCCCGTCCGACCGCCTGCGCCTGTTCGAAATGCACCCGACCGAGATCGACACGCTGGTCGTCAACCTGGAACACCAGGGCCGCACCGCGCAGCGCCAGACCACCATCTACGGCGATGACGGCTTCGAGGGCGTAAAGGCCCTGCTGCCGCCGCCCACGCGCCGAGGCATGGTGCTGATCGACCCGTCGTACGAAGACAAGCACGACTATCGCCGCACCCTGATTACCGTCAAGGAATGCGTGAAGCGCTTCGCCACCGGCACCATCGCCATCTGGTATCCGCTGGTGCAACGCCGCGAGGCCAGCGAAATGGCGCGCCATTTTGAAAACCTGAAGGTCAAGAGCTGGCTGCACGCCACGCTGACCGTCAAGAAGGCCACCATCGACGGCTACGGTCTGCATGGCAGCGGCATGTTCCTGATCAACCCGCCGTGGACGCTGCACGAAGGCTTGAAGCAGGCCATGCCCTACCTTGCCCGCGAACTGGGCCAGGACGAACGCGCGGGCTTCACCCTGCAATACCGCGAAAACCCGTTCCCGGTGCCGAAGAAGCAGTCGGACGACTGATCAGGATTTCCAACAAAAAAGCCGCGATATCGCGGCTTTTTCATGGACGTAGCCAGGGCGGCTCAAGCCCGCGATATCACACCGTCTCTTGTTCCGACGTCTCGTTGCGCAGCGATTCGCGAGCGGCGGCGAGTTTCGCGGCCGCGTCGCGCAGCGCCGTGCGCAGCCCCTCTTCGATGACGGGGTGGTAGAACGGCATTTCCAGCATGCGCGCCACGGTCAGTTCCTGCTGTACGGCCCAGGCCAGCAAGTGGCCGATGTGCTCGGCGCTGGGTCCGACCATTTCGGCGCCCAGGAAGCGACCCGAGGCAATGTCGGCGTATACGTGCAGCATGCCCCTGTTCTTCAACATGACCCGCGAGCGGCCCTGGTCGTTGAAGTCCACTTCGCCCACTACAAAGGTGCCGGGAATCAGGCGGCCGTAGCCCTGGCCCGCCAGCGCAATCTGCGGGTCGGAGAACACCACGGCCAGCGGCGCGCGGCGCAAACCCTTGCGCAGTTCGGGAAAGCGCGCGGCGTTTTCGCCGGCAATGCGGCCTTCGTCCGCGGCTTCGTGCAGCAAGGGCGCGTCGGCGTTGGCGTCACCCGCGATGAAGATGGCCGAATCGCCTGCTTGCATCGTTTCGCGGTCGAACAGCGGCACACCGTGCACGTTCAGTTCCAGCGAGGTGTTTTCCAGACCCAGACCATCCACGTTGGCGCGGCGGCCCGTGGCAACCAGTGCGTAGTCGAAGCGTTCGATACGCTCGGCGTTATCCAGCGTGACGTAGCGCACTTCCACCTCGTCGCCCACCCGCGTGGTTTCCAGCACGCGAGCGTCCGGGTCCAGATAGAACTCACGCTGGAAGATCTTGCGGGCGCTATGCCGCACTTGGGGGTCACTGATGCCACCCAGGCTGCCGCTGACACCGAAGACTCGCACCTCGACACCCAAACGCGCCAGCGCCTGGCCCAGTTCCAACCCGATCACACCAGGCCCGAACACCGCGACGCGACGGGGCAAATCGTCCCAGGCGAAGACGTCGTCGTTCACCACCAGGCGATCGCCCAGCGCACGAAAAGGCGGCGGCACCGAAGGCCGCGAACCGGTCGCGATGACCACGCGCGAAGCATGCACTTCCGTGTGCTCATCCACACGCAACACCGTGTCGGAGACAAAGCGCGCATAGCCGCGCAGCTTGTCTTCAGCGGGAATGTTCTCGACACCTTCAAGGACGAAGCCCACGAAGCGGTCACGTTCGCGCTTGACGCGGTCCATCACCTCGACGCCATCCACCGTGATTTCGCCGCCGACGTGTACGCCAAAGGCTTCGGTATGCGCCGCGTTGTGGGCGGCTTCGGCCGCGGCGATCAGCAGCTTGGACGGCATGCAGCCAACACGGGCGCAGGTGGTGCCATAGGGGCCGCCTTCAATAAGCAGCGCACGCTTGCCCGCGGCTTTCGCGGCGCGATAAGCGGCCAGACCGGCCGTGCCGGCGCCGATGACAGCGATATCGGTATGCAGAGTTTTCATGACTGGGGTTCCCCCTGTTGCGGGTAGCAAGAAGAATTCAAAGGCGAGTTCCGCCTTGTTGCGCATCCTTGGGACGAGCTCCGTCCGGCGACGCCTGTGACGGGTCGCATAGGGCATGCATTAAGGGTGCGTAAAAAGGGAAGCTCGGGCCGAAAAAAAACCAGGCGGTCAAGCTACAACCGCCTGCCTTCATCGGCCGGGCGCGGGGGCTTACCCTGCCCGGCCAACAGCCGCTTAAGCGAAGTGCGCCTTCAGGTCTTCCAGGCCGCCGATCAGCGCGCCATTGATGAATACCTGAGGAGCGGTGCCCTTGCCGGACACGGCGCCGATCACACGGCCACGGACCTTGTTTTCCAGCGGAATTTCGATCGGGGCATAGCCCTTTTCGTCCAGCAGCGCCTTGGCTTCCACGCAGAACGGGCAGCCCGGCTTGGAGAACACGACGACTTGGTCGGGCTTCTTCGCCGCCGGCGCGATGTGCGCCAGCATCGTGTCGGCGTCCGACACTTCAAACGGATCGCCTTCCTTTTCGGGTTCGATGAACATCTTCTGCACGACGCCGTCCTTCACCAGCATCGCATAGCGCCAGCTACGCTTGCCGAAGCCCAGGTCGCTCTTGTCGACGAGCATGCCCATGCCTTCCGTGAAGGCGCCGTTACCGTCGGGCAGCAGCGTGATGTTGGCCGATTCCTGGTCCTTGGCCCATTCGTTCATGACGAAGGTATCGTTGACCGACACGCAGACGATGCTGTCGACGCCGGCGGCAAAGAATGCGGGGGCCAGTTCGTTGTAGCGCGGCAAGTGGGTGGACGAGCAGGTCGGCGTGAAAGCGCCGGGAAGCGAGAAGACGACAACCGTCTTGTTCTTGAACAGATCGTCGGTTGTGACCTTCTTCCACGTGTTGTCCTCGCGGACGGGGAACGTTACGTTCGGAACACGTTGGCCTTCGCGGTTTTGCAGCATTCAAATCTCTCCTGGGGTAGCGGGGTTTTGTTTAACCACCATGGAAAGAATCATAAACGTCAGCTATCGATAAAACAAATTTAATAAACTAAATTGATTGATAGATTTTAACAATGAAATAATGACTTTCGGAAAGCGGCATCTATCATAGCCGCCTTCCGATACTGCCGCTTTTTTACACCCGGGCCGGCTCGTAACCCGCTTCGCGGATCGCGGCTTCGACCTTGTCGGCCTGATCCGTGCCCGTTACCGTGACGCGGTGCGAGGCCACGTCGGCAGCGACCGTAGCGCCGGGAACCGCCTGGTTCACCGCGCTGGTAATGCTTTTGACGCAGTGGCCGCAGGTCATGTCTGGGACTTGGAATTCGATGCTCATGGTGGTTTTCCTCAAGATCAGCATTGGCGGATGAAGGATTCGACCCGCCATGACACGCAGCTTAAACATTCCCATCGTGTCAAGGTCAAGCGTAAAATTGTCCCCTTGACCTTCCCACGATGGGAAGGATGAAACTGCAGGCTCACCCTCAAAACGAGAATCGCCATGAGCGTTGCCAGCCCCTCAAGCACCCAGTTGGAACTTGCCATTGAAGGCATGACGTGCGCGTCGTGCGTGAAGCGCGTGGAAAAGGCCCTGACCCATGTTCCCGGCGTGGCGCAGGCCCAGGTCAACCTGGCCACCGAACGCGCGCTGGTGTCCTACGACCCGGATGCCGCCCAACCCCAAGCCCTGGTGGATGCCGTGGTCAAGATGGGCTACGAGGCCCGCCCCATCGTCGCGCAAGACGACCACGCAGAGCGCCAGTCACAAGCGCGCGACGTCGAAGCGCAGCGCCTGCAACGGGCGTTCACCGTGGCGCTGGTGCTGACCTTGCCCGTGTTTGTGCTGGAAATGGGATCGCACCTGATTCCGGCCCTGCACCATTGGGTGCTGGGCACCATCGGCCAGCAAAACAGTTGGCTGCTTCAATTCGTGCTGACCACCGCCGTCCTGATCTGGCCCGGCCGCCAATTCTTCACCAAGGGGCTGACCGCGCTATGGCGGCGCGCGCCCGAGATGAATTCGCTGGTGGCCCTGGGCGCGGGCGCCGCCTGGGGGTATTCGGTGGTGGCCACCTTTGCACCCACCTGGCTGCCCGAGGCCGCGCGCAACGTCTACTTTGAAGCCGCAGCCGTCATCGTCACCCTGATCTTGCTGGGGCGCACCCTGGAAGCGCGCGCCAAGGGCAAGACCGGCGCGGCCATCAAGCGCCTGATCGGCTTGCAGCCGCGCACGGCGCGCGTGATGCGCGATGGCCAGGCCGTGGATGTCGAGATCGAAAAGGTCAACACGGGCGATATCGTGCTGGTGCGCCCCGGCGAAAAGATCCCACTGGACGGCGACGTCATCGAAGGCAGTTCGTATGTCGACGAGTCCATGCTTACGGGCGAACCCGTGCCGGTTGAAAAACAGCCCGGCATGCAAGCCACCGGCGGCACCCTGAATACCTCGGGCAGCTTCACGCTGCGCGTCACCCATACCGGCGCCGACACGATGCTGGCTCGCATCATCCGCATGGTGGAATCAGCCCAAGGCGCGCGGCTGCCCATCCAGGCACTGGTGGACCAGGTCACCGCCTGGTTCGTGCCCGCCGTGATGGCGGCCGCCCTGCTGACTTTTATGGTCTGGTTCTTCTTCGGCCCCTCGCCCGCCCTGTCGCACGCGCTGGTCAACGCGGTGGCCGTGCTGATCATTGCCTGCCCTTGCGCCATGGGGCTGGCTACGCCCACGTCCATCATGGTGGGCACGGGCCGCGCGGCTGAAATGGGCGTGCTGTTCCGCCAGGGCGATGCCCTGCAAACCTTGCGCGACGTCAACGTCGTGGCTTTCGACAAGACCGGCACGCTGACACTCGGCAAGCCCACGCTGACCGAACTGGAACCCGCCGCTGGCCATGACGGCCCGCAGGTCTTGCAATGGGTCGCTTCGGTGCAAGCGCGTTCCGAGCATCCCATTGCGCTGGCCATCGTGGCCGCCGCCGAAGAACGCAAGATTGCGCTGTTGCCGGCCGAGGGCTTTGCCGCCATCACGGGCGCGGGTGTTGAAGCCCGCGTGGCGGGTCGCAGCGTGTTGGCGGGAGCCGCGCGGTTGATGGCTGAACGCGGCGTCGACGTCAGCGCATTCGGCGCGCGCGCCACCGACTGGGGCAACGAAGGCAAGACACCCATCTTTGTTGCCATCGACGGCCAGGCCGCCGCCATGATGGCGGTAACGGACCCGATCAAGCCGTCCGCCGTTTCCGCCATCGCCGCGCTGCATGCGCAAGGCCTGAAGACGGCCATGATCACCGGTGACAACCGCTACACGGCGGCAGCCGTCGCGCGCCAACTGGGTATCGACGAAGTGCGCGCGGAAGTGTTGCCCGACGGCAAGGTGCAAGCCATCAGCACCCTGCGTGAAGGCGGCCGCAAGGTGGCCTTTGTGGGCGATGGCATCAACGACGCGCCCGCGCTTGCCGCCGCCGACACCGGCATTGCGATCGGTACCGGCACGGACGTCGCCATTGAAGCGGCCTCGGTGGTGTTGATGGCCGACGACCTGCATGGCGTGCCCAACGCCATCGCGCTAAGCCGCGCGACGCTGGCGAACATCCGCCAGAACCTGTTCTGGGCGTTTGCCTACAACGCCGCGCTGATACCGCTGGCGGCCGGCGCCTTGTACCCGGCATTTGGCCTGTCCTTGTCGCCCATTTTCGCGGCGGGCGCGATGGCCTTGTCCAGCGTCTTCGTGCTGGGCAATGCGCTGCGTTTGAAAGCGTTCCGGCCCCATGCCGGCCGCGCCTGAGTCCAGGAGCCCCAACATGAATATCGGCGAAGCAGCAAAAAGCTCCGGCATTTCCGCCAAGATGATCCGCTATTACGAAAGCATCGGCCTGATCGGCCCCGCAACGCGCACGGACTCGGGCTATCGCGTCTACACCGACCAGGACCTGCACACGCTACGCTTCGTGCGGCGCGCGCGGGACCTGGGGTTTTCGGTGGAGCAGATGAACGAGTTGCTGGCCTTGTGGAAGGACCGCAGCCGCGCCAGCGCCGACGTCAAGCGCATTGCGCTGGAGCACGTAGAGGAACTGGAGCGTAAGGCAGAAGCCCTGCGCGACATGGCCGCGACGCTCAAACATCTGGCGCAGAACTGCCATGGCGATGACCGGCCCAACTGCCCGATTTTGGAAAACCTGGGCCGGTCGCACTGAGGCCTGGGTAATGGCCTGAGTAATGGCCTGAGTAATGGCCTGGGCAAGGGCCCGCGCAGCGGTCTGCGCAGGGGCCCATGCAAGGGCCCGCGCCAAGACAAAGTTACGGCGTTTCCGCGGCCTCGCCCGCCCCTGCTGCCTCTGCCGCCACGCGCGCATGGTAGGCGTCTGTCGCCGCCTGCTTGACTGCCGCCTTTTCAGCGGCGGCAGCGGCCTTGGCCTCTTCCGCCGCGATGGCGTCGGCTTCTGCCTGGATGGCGCGCTGGCGAGCCCGTTCCTTCACCTCCGCCACGCCGGCGGCATCCAGCGATTCAAACACGGCGATGGATTCCACGTGGCCCGTATGCGGGAACATGTTGATCACGCCCGCGCTCTTCAGCACATAGCCGCCTTCATGCACCAGGATGGCGGCGTCGCGCGCCAGCGTGGCCGGGTTACAGGACACATAGACGATGCGGCGCGGCCGCTCTTGCACCGTCAGTTCCGACAGCGCTTGCGACACCGCGTGCGCGCCTTCGCGCGGCGGGTCGATCAGCATGCGGTCGAAGTAACCCAGGCTGCGCAGCCAATGCGCATCAACCTCGAACAGGTTCAGTGTGGCGAAGCTGGTGCGTTCGCCCAGGCCGTGGCGCGACGCTGCGTCAAAGGCGCGGTCGGTCAAGGCCTTGCTGCCTTCCACGCCCACCGCTTCGCGGCCTTGCGTGGCCAGCGGCAAGGTGAAATTACCCAGGCCGCAGAACAGGTCGGCCACGCGGTCCGTAGGCTGCACATCCAGCAGCTTCAAGGCGCGCGACACCATGGCGCGGTTGATGGCGTGGTTGACCTGCGTGAAATCGGTGGGGCGATACGGCATGCGCAGCCCGAATTCCGGCATCGTGTAGGACAAGGAGTCGGCGTGCTCAGGCTCCAGCGGATGCACGGTTTCCGGGCCCTTCGCCTGCAACCACCACTGCACGTTGTGCTCGGCGGCAAAGGCGCGCAGGATGGCGATGTCGCCATCGGTCAGGGGCAGCAGATGGCGCAGCACCAGCGCGGTGACGCCATCACCCAGCGACACTTCAATCTGCGGCATGCGGTCGGGCGCCGACATGGACCCGATCATGGCGCGCAGCGGCATCAGCAGGTCGCTGACGTGGCGCGGCAGTACATGGCATTCACGCATGTCGGCCACATAGCTGCTCTTGCGCTCGTGAAAACCCACCAGCACCCCGCCCTTCTTCGGCACCACCCGCACCGACAGGCGGGCGCGATAGCGGTAGCCCCAGGTCGGGCCCTGCAACGGCGGCAGAATCAGCGCCGGACGCAGCTTGCCGACGTGCCAGAAGGTGTCTTCCAGCGAACGTTGCTTGATGGCCACCTGCGTGCTGGGTTCCAGGTGCTGCATGGCACAGCCACCACAGACGCCAAAATGCGGGCAGCGCGGCACGACCCGCTGCGACGAG
Organism: Achromobacter spanius; assembly: GCF_003994415.1. Classification (NCBI taxonomy): domain Bacteria; kingdom Pseudomonadati; phylum Pseudomonadota; class Betaproteobacteria; order Burkholderiales; family Alcaligenaceae; genus Achromobacter; species Achromobacter spanius. The sequence goes on from NZ_CP034689.1 coordinate 3,536,794, forward strand.
GGGCGCAGCACCTCATCCACGCGCGCAATCTCGTAAGACGGCTTGCGGCGCACCGTGACGGTGGTGACCCGTTCGCCCGGCAAGGCGCCTTCCACGAACACCACTTTCCCGTCGCGGCGGGCGATCCCCCTGGCTTCCAGATCCAGGGACTCGATACTCAAAACGTCTGACATCTCACGCAGTCCAGAATTACACGCAACCCATGATTGTAAAAGGACTCCGTGCATTCCCGGAAATGGTCTTTGACGGGGCCGGACCGCCCCGCCTCCCCGCCCGCCGGCAAGCCCAGGTTATGCAGCCTGCCTGCGGCGCAAGCGCAACGATTGCAGGCACAGCGCCCCCATTGCGGCCAGAGCGGCGGCGGCGCCCACCAGCGGCAGCACCGGCAAACCCAGCCACGCGATCGTCAGGCTGCCCAAGCCGCCCCCCACCGCCGTGCCCAGGTTGAACGAAGCGATGTTCAGCCCAGCGGCCACCGCCGTGGCGGCCGGCACGCGGCGTTGCGCCAGCTTCAGCAAACGCAGCGTCAACACCGTCACGATGCAAAAGAACACCAGGCCCAGCACGCCCGCCAGCGCCAGCACGGCGTAGCCCGAGGCGCGGAACTGGTAGAGGCCCAGCAGCGTCGCAAAGAGCCCCGTCAACGCCAGCAACGCGGCGCGGTCGGGATCCATCTTGTCGACCAGGTAGCCGCCCAGCAGGTTGCCGCCGATGGAAAACAGCCCGAACAACAGCATCGCCGTACTGAGCCGCTGCACGCCCACGCCGGTCACCTGCAATAAATAGGGCGAAATAAAGGTGAAAAAGCAGAAGGTCGCCACGCTGACCAAGGCCCCCACCCCTGCCGTCATCAGCATTTGCGGGTGGGCGATGGCACGCAGCGCGGCCATGGCGCCGGGCCTGCCCTGCGCCGCCGTAGCGGCGCCCGCGTCGCGCGGCATGCACCACAGCAAGCCGGCCAAGCCCAGCACGGCCAACGCGCCAATCGCCAGGAACACCGCGCGCCATGACCAGACGCTGCCCAGAAACGTGCCCAGCGGTACACCCAGCGCCAACGCTAGCGTCAGGCCGATCCACACCACCGCCACGGCGCGTCCGGCACGCGCCTCGTCCACCAGCCGGGTGGCGGCGTCGGACGCCACCGCCATGAACACGCCATGCGCCAGCCCCACGGCAAACCGCAAGCCCAGCAGCATCGGCAGCGTGCCCGACAGGCTCATCAGGACGCTACCCACCGCCAGCACCCCCATGGCCCACGCCAGGGTGCGCCGGTCTCGCCAGTGCGCAACCAAGGCGGTCAGCAGGGGCGCGCCGATGGCCGCGCCGAAGGCATAGGCGGCGATTGCCGTGCCGACCGCCTCGATCTTGGCGTGCAGGCCATCGGCCATGGCCGAGACCAGGCCGGCCACCACGAATTCAGACAGGCCGAATGCAAAGGTGCAGACGGAGAAAAGATAGACAGCGATAGGCATGGCGTTCAAAGGTCAGCAAAGACAGCCGCCGAGCTTAGAAGCGCCACCGTGCGCCGTAAAATAGTTTATTTATCGCTAAATAAGACTTCTAGCGTCTTATTTGATCAGCCGAACGGCGTCGATCAAGCGATCCCGCACAGGCGACGCCCGCTCTGCATTCCACGCCATCAGCAATTCCACATGCCGCAGCGCCTCGGACGCATCGGCGGCTATGGGGCGGAACACGACGTCGTCGCCCCCGGCCCGGACCAGCGACGCGGGCAGCAAGGCCACGCCGAAGCCCGCCGCCACCAAGGCCGTCACCGTCTGCAACTGGCGGGCCTCCTGCGTCACTTTGGGCACAAAGCCCACCGTTTGGCAGAGCTGGGTGAGCTGATCGTGAAAGCCTTGCCCCAAACGGCGGGGCGACCCTACGAACGGTTCGTCTTTCAACGCAGCCAAGTCCACCACCGCTTCGCCTTCCAGGCGATGCCCGGCCGGCAAGGCAACCTGGATAGGCTCTTGCAACAGGCGGTCGAATTGCAGGCTGGGCGTGGTGGCGCCGGGTGTACGCATGAAACCGATATCGGCGCGCCCTGCCTCCAGCGCCTGCACTTGCTCGTGCGTGGTCGCCTCTTGCAAGGTGAAAGCGACCGCCGGATTCGCATCGCGAAAACCACGCAACGCACGCAGCAGCGGAGCATACGGCGCGATATTGATGAACGTCAGCGTCAAATGGCCGTCCATGCCTTGCGCCACGCGCCGCGTATGCGCCACGCTGTCTTCGAGTTCACCCAGGATGCGGCGCGCGGACTGCAGGAATGCCGCACCCGCCGCCGTCAGGGCCACGCTGCGATTGGTGCGCTCAAACAACTGCGCGCCAATTTCAGCTTCAAGCCGCCGGATGGCCTGGCTGAGCGGCGGCTGCGCCATGTGCAGGCGCTGCGCCGCGCGATTGAAATGCAGGGTTTCCGCCACGGCGACAAACTGCCGCAACAACCGGGTTTCGATCATTGCGGCGCGATCAGTCCAGTTCAGCCCGGGAAAACAGGTCTTGAATCAGCTTCCTGTCTTCGCAAGCGGCCTTGAACGCCAGCGCGAAGGTCTTGAGCGCTTCGCTATCGGACGAATAGGCGCAGAACGTATCGGCTTCCGGATCGAAATCGATCAACTCATCGAGTTCGGGCGTTTTCTCGTTCAGAAAAACCAGCGCCAACGACGTCCAGTCGTAGCCCGTGCCCAGAAACCCCTCTTCCCTTCTGCGGCGAAAAACCTCTTCCTTGTATTCCCCGACATTGAGGCTTACCGAGAAGTTGCCTTCGTACTCCATCCAGGAAAACGGCTTGATTGTTTCTTCGAAATCGATAGTCACTGCGCTCAAAGCTCCTTGAATCGCCGGCCGCCGACAGTAGCGGCCAGGCTGATGCGTGGAAAGTCCCCTCCGCATCTTGTGCGCGCCCATTAGAGGCAATTATTGCGATGAGTGCAACGCGGTTCGTCGTGAAGGCCGCCTTGCCCGGGGACTTTGGCGCCCATTGCAGGATAAAAAAAGGGGAATGGAAGGGGACTGTCCCATCAGACAGTCTCCTTCCATTCCCCAAAAGCCGGCGCCATTTACAGCGCCGCCACGGATTTCAAATCAGAACGCACGCGCCACGGAAAACACCGCGCCTATCCGGCCGGACGGATGGCCGTATTTGGTGGGCAACCAGTTGTCCTTGGTGGCGCCCACTGCGGCCAACCCCAGCACCCAGCCCTTCAGGTCTTTGGTGACGCCGACCTTGTAGTCGACGTAGTGGCCGATGGAGTCGCCGTCCATATTGGATTGGTTTTTTAGCTTTTGATAACCCAGGTGACCCAGCAAGCCCCAGCCGTCGCCCAGATCAAAGGTGGCCGTGCCGTCCAGGTACCAGGTGCCTTTGCTGTCGGGCGTACTGAAAAAGTCGCTGGGCGTGTAGGAATACTTCAACGAGTAGTTCCCGTAGGAGGCGCCCAAGTACAGGTCGGTGTTGTTGTAGTTGCCGCCCTTCGGGGAGCTGGAACCGGGGTAGTAGTAATGCAGCACGCCGGCATCCAAGGTAAAGCCGCCGCCTACGTCGCCTTTCCAGCCGCCGTAGAAATCCATTTCCAGGTTGCCATCGGTGAACACGAAATCAGAGACGTTGGAGTTCCAGTTGCCGAGATAGAAGCCAGAGCTATGGGCCAGATCAAACCCCACCTGCACGGCAGGCCGGAAGTCAGTTTGGGAATAGCCGCGGAAGCGGTAGTCGCTGACGATGGCGGCGTTGCCGCTAAGCGAAAATCCGGCTCCCAGGTCGGTGGGTTCGGCCTGGGCGGTCGAGGCGAAACAAGCGGCAAGCGCAAAAGGCAAGGCTAGCAACGTCTTCTTCATGGTGCGGAGTCCTGATCGGATTTAACGAGGAGGAGGAGGACGGCCTGTGGCGCCTCCCTCTGACCGGCTTTGCAGCGGTTGGTTACCGGTTCATTCTTCCTGAAGCAATGTCCGTGCCAGGTTTCAGCGGGATGACACGCGGGTCGCGCCTGAAGTAATGCCACAGTGACAAGCAGTAATTCCGACACAGAACGCACGCGCACACGCACCAGAAGCGGGCGCATCCCGTCACGCCAGCGTGACGCCGTGCATCAACATGGGGAATCTGCGCCAAACTGGTTCAACGCGCGGGCTCGTGCAGACCACTGGAACAAACAAAAACCCGGCACGCGGGGAACGCGTCCGGGTTTGGTGAAATGGCGTCCGCCCCTTGATGGCAGCGAACGGTGGCTGTTTAGTTGGCCGAAGGCGGCGGAGGCGGAGGCGCGTCGGCGCCAGCGGGCGGAGGCGGCGGCATACCGCCCTTGCCCTTGCCATGGCGTGCTTCCATCTTGGCGTGGCGCTCCTGCATCTTGGCTTCGCGGTCCTTGACGATCTTCGTCACCTGCCCACGTTGCGTATCGTTCAGGCTGTCCCACACCGCCAGCCATTGCTCGCGCACCTGCTTGGCTTCAGCACCGAACTGATCGCGCGATTGCTCCGATTGCGCCATCAGCGCGCGGGGGTCAAGCTTGCCGCTGTCCAGTTGCGACTTCAACAGATCATGGCGCTTGCCACCGGCTTCGCGCATGGCCTTGTGCAGATCGCGCTGGCCTTCCTGTGCGGTCTTGAACAGCGCCTGCTGTTTCTCGTCCAGCTTCAGTTGATCAACCTGCGCCTTGGATACGGGCCCCAGGCCGGGGATGAACAGGCCGTCGCGCATTCCCTTGTGGAACTCGCCACCGCGCGGGCCGTGGTGATGCATGGCGGCTGGGCCGCCGTCGGCGGGAGCCGGAGGCGCGGCCACGGCGGAGCCAGCCACCAAGCCGCCGGTCGCGGCGACAAATGCAAGAGCGGCCAAATTGGAGCGAAGTGCGAATCGGGACATGTGTGTCTCCTGAAAGTGAAGAAAGCGAGGCCATTGTGCGGTTGGCCCGGTTTCAACCGGGTTTCGCCGTCGCGGTCCATGTTTCAGTCGATTGCGCCTGCACCAGACGTGAAAACGGGGCCTTGCGGGGCCCCGTCATGTCCTGGTTTGCCTGGTTTGCATCTACACGCCAACGCAAGGCCCGGCTTCAGATGGCGTCCCAGGCCGCCATGTATTCCTTCCAGTGCGGCGCGTCGCTGGCCGACAGCGTGTCGCGCACCAGCGATACTTCGGCGTCGTAGCCGGTGCGGTCCAGCTCGCCACGCAGAAAGCGGAAGCGGCAGTACACCAGCCAGGTGTTGACGACGTCGGTTTCGCAATAGGCGCGCACTTCGTCGGCGCGGCCCGTGTTCCAGGCTTCCCATACCTTGCTGCCGTCCATGCCGAGCTTGCCGGGAAAGCCGCACAACTTGGCCAGGTCATCCAGCGGCGCGTTGGCACGCCCGTTGTACTTGGCCAGCACATCCATCAAGTCCACATGGCGCGTGTGGTAGCGCGCAATGTAGTTGTTGAACTTGAAGTCGCGATCTTCTTCGCCCATGTCCCAATAGCGCGGCGCGGGCACGCCCAGGATCAGGCTGCGGTAATGCAAAACCGGCAGGTCGAAACCCGACCCGTTCCAGCTCACCAGCTTGGGCGTGTAGCGTTCGATGGTCTTGAAGAAGCCCGCCAGCAAGGCGGCCTCGGGGTCATCGGGCTGCCCCAGCGTCTTGACGCGAAAGCCTTGGTCGTCGCGGAACACGCAGCCCACCACCGCGACCTTGTGCAAGTGCAGCGGCAGGAAATCATGCCCTACGGCTTCGCGCCGCGCGGCTAGGGCTCGTTCAACGACTTCCTGGTCCGAAACATCCGCCCCCCAGCCGTTGAGCTTGCGCAGCCCATCGGCGTCAGGGATGGTTTCCAGGTCGAATACCAGGGTGGGCGTCATTTTGCGGGCAGGTACTGCATGGGATCGACCGGCGTGCCCTGGCGGCGGATTTCAAAGTGCAGACGCGGCGACGTCGTGTCGCTCTGGCCAAGTTCGGCGATCTTGGCGCCGCGCTTGACGTTCTGCCCCGTCTTCACGAGCAAGGAGCGGTTGTGCGCGTAGGCCGTGATGAAACCGTTCTGGTGTTCAACGATGATCAGGTTGCCCAAACCGCGCACGCCGTTGCCGCTGTACTTGACCAGGCCATCCGCGGCGGCGGTGATCGGGTCACCCAGGGCGCCGGAAATGTCGATGCCCTTGCTGCTGGCGTTGAAGGTCTGCACGATGGGGCCGCTAGCCGGCCATGCCCAATTGATGACGCTGGCGTCTGCCGCGCGCGGCGCGGGCTTGACTTCGACCGGCGCTGGCGCGGGCGTGGCGTCGGGCGGCGGATTGGTGGCGGTGGAACTGTCAGGCTGGTCCAGCGGACGCGGCTGCGGCTTGGCGCTGGCGATGGGGGCCGGTTGCGCACCCGTGCTGGCGCCGCCCGACATCTTCAGCACCTGGCCTACCGAGATCTGGTTGGGATCGCTGAGGTTGTTCCAGCGCTTGACGCTTTCGATATCCACGTTGTTGGCGCGGGCGATCTTGTACAGCGTGTCGCCCGGCTTGACCACATAGCTGCCACCGGGTTGTACCGACGACGGCTGTCCGTTGGTCATGTCGACCACCGGAGCACGAGTTCCTTTTGATGCGCAGCCGGCCAGAATAGCCAGGCTGAGTGCCCCCGCGATAAAGAGCGGGCGGCGCAGGCGCGTCATGGACGCGCCCATAGTCATATCGGTCAGTTGCGACTGCCCGTTGAGCATACGTTTCTCCTGTTTGCTCAAGATTGTATTCCGGCGCGTAGCGGCACAAAGCGCACGGCCTCTAATTCAGTGCGTTTCCAACTGGCCGCGCCGGTGCGTTCAATCAACACCAAGCGCTGGTTGGTGCCCCCTTCGGGAGCGATCAGGCGTCCGCCAGGCGCAAGCTGCGTAAGCAGCGCTTGCGGAATGGCCAGGCCAGCGGCAGCCACAACGATAGCATCGAACGGCGCCACGCCGGGCAGGCCCAGCGTGCCATCGCCGTAGATCAGACGGATGCGGGTGGTCAGCCGCAAGGCGCGCAGATGCTCGCGCGCCAGTTCGTAAAGGCCGCGGATACGTTCGATGGAATGCACTTCACGCACAAACTGCGCCAGCACCGCCGCCTGATAGCCGCAGCCCGCGCCCACTTCCAGCACGCGCGTCGGCGTGCGGTCGTCGCACGCTGCCGCGATCATACGTGCCACCACCCAGGGTTGCGAGATGGTTTGCGAATGCCCGATGGGCAACGCCGCGTCTTCGTAGGCTCGGCTGGCCAGCGCTTCATCCACGAACAGATGACGTGGCACCGCGGCCATGGCGTTCAGCACGCGCTCGTCGCTGATGCCCTGCCCACGCAAGCGCTGCACCATGGCTTGACGCAAGCGGTCAGAGTTCAAACCCAGATTGTTGCCCGAGGCAGGCGTGGGCGCCTGCGTCTGACGCGGCAAAGTGGCCGCGGAAATACGGGTGTTGCTGTTGGTCGCGGTGACGCCGGGGCTGAGCCGGCCTGAGTCGTAGCGAACCGGGCTGGGCCGTCCGGGCACTGCCTGCGACACATCAGGTTGACTTACGCGTTTGCGCATAACGGCTCTGCCCAAGTTCGGATTTCGTCCAGTTGACTGTGCTGGGTCAGGTCCAGCCGCAAAGGCGTCACGGATACCGTGCCCTGCTCCACCGCATGAAAATCAGTGCCCGGCGTGGCATCGGCGGCCAAGCCGACGGGGCCGATCCAATACACCGTATCGCCGTAGGGGGTGGTGGTACGCACGACGGGCTGCGACGGATGGCGCTTGCCCAGCCGCGTGACCGCAAAGCCGTGCAGGTCTTCAAAGCGGCGGTTGGGGATGTTGACGTTCAGCAGCACGGGCGCGGCCAGAGGCTGCGCCAGATGACGTTCCACCACCAGCCGGGCGGCGCGCGCGGCGGAATCGATGTGTTCCCAGCCCTTCTCGGCCAACGAAAAGGCGATGGCGGGAATACCGAACAGATAGCCTTCGCTGGCTGCCGCCACGGTGCCCGAATAGAGCGTGTCGTCGCCCATGTTGGCGCCGTTGTTGATGCCGGACACGACGAGGTCGGGTCGCGCATCCATCAAACCCGTCAGCGCCACGTGCACGCAATCGGACGGGGTGCCGTTGACGGCAATGAAGCCGTTCGAGGCCGTGCGAACCGTCAAGGGCCGGTTCAGCGTCAGGGAATTAGAGGCGCCGCTGTGGTTGGTCTCGGGCGCGACGACGGTAAGATCGCCCAAACCCTGCAGCGCCTCGACCAGCGCTTCCAGCCCAGGGGCAGAGTAACCATCATCGTTCGAAACCAGAATTCGCATTGTGCATCCGAAAGAAAATAAAACGCGGTTGGACGTGTCGGATTGTACCGTCCGCCGCGTCACCCTGTATGACCGTGTGCATCCGTGGGGCATGCGGGCCACGCTCGATAACCCGTACCCAGTGGTTGCGCGCGGCGCGGTAGAATCCGCAGCCATTACGACAACAACCGACAACAACGGACTCCCTTATCCATGGCGATTACCGAACCCTCGCTGGCGTTCACCGCTGCGCTTGTCCTGCTGGCCTACCTGATCGGCTCCGTGCCCTTCGCCGTGGTGGTCAGCAAGCTGATGGGGCTGCAGGACCCCCGCAGTTACGGGTCCAAGAACCCCGGCGCCACCAATGTGCTGCGCACCGGCAACAAGACCGCCGCCGCGCTGACCTTGCTGGGTGACGCCGCCAAGGGCTGGTTCGCGATCTGGCTGGCCGAAAGGCTGGCCCCCGGCATCGCCCCCGTCGGCTTGGCGCTGGTGGCGCTGGCCGCTTTCGTCGGCCATCTGTACCCGGTTTTCCTGCGCTTCAAGGGCGGCAAGGGCGTGGCGACCGCACTGGGCGTGCTGGTGGCGATCCAGCCCTGGCTGGCCGTGGCCACCGCCGCCACCTGGCTGATCATCGCCGTGTTTTTCCGCTATTCGTCCCTGGCGTCGCTGGTGGCGGCGTTCTTTGCGCCCGTCTATTACGTCTTTGGCTCGGGGCTGGCCTGGCACGCTAAGCCGGCGCTGGGCGTGGCCTTGGCGGTGATTGGCGTGCTGCTGTTCTACCGTCACCGCGCCAACATCGCGCGCCTGGTGCAAGGCACGGAAAGCAAAATCGGCGGCGGCAAGAAGAAGTAGTTCTGTCTTGCCGGCCGGTGGAACGAGGAACGTGAACCGGTCAGGCAATATCCGCCAGGTCCCAACGTGGTTTCACCGTGAAGCTGTGCGCATCCGCGTCCAGGGTCACAAGCCCCGCCTTGACGCGCTCGGCCGCCGCGAAGGCGATCATTGCGCCGTTGTCGGTGCATAGCTCAAGCGGCGGGAAATAAGCCTGCGCGCGCAAGGGCTTGAGCGCCGCGGCCAGCTTGGCGCGCAGCAACTGGTTGGCGCCCACGCCGCCCGCCACGACCAGGCGGCGCAGCCCGGTCTGCTTGAGCGCCTTGATGGCCTTGGCCGCCAGCACATCAACAATCGCGCCTTGGGTGGCCGCCGCCAGGTCGGCACGGGTCTGATCGTCCAGCCCCCCTTCCTTTTCAGCCGCCTTGACGCGCGTCAGCACCGCCGTCTTCAGGCCGCTGAAGCTGAAATCCAGGTCGCCGCTATGCAGCATGGGGCGCGGCAAATCAAAACGGGTCGCGTCGCCCTGCCCCGCCAGTTTGGCCAGCGCCGGACCGCCGGGGTAGCCCAGGCCCATCAGCTTGGCCGACTTGTCAAAGGCTTCGCCCGCGGCGTCATCCAGCGTTTCGCCCAACAGTTCGTAGCGGCCCACGCCATCCACGCGCATCAGTTGCGTATGGCCGCCTGACACCAGCAGCGCCACGAAGGGGAAGTCGGGGCGCGGGTCCGCCAGCATCGGCGACAACAGATGGCCTTCCAGGTGATGGATGCCGATGGCGGGCAGATGGCGCGACCACGCAAACGACTGCGCGACGCTGGCGCCCACCAGCAAGGCCCCCGCCAGACCCGGCCCCGCCGTGTAGGCGACGGCGCCAATGTCCGACATTTGCAGGCCGGCGTCTTGCAGCACCTGGCGGGTCAAGGGCACGACGCGGCGAATATGGTCGCGCGACGCGAGTTCCGGCACCACGCCACCATATTCCTGGTGCATGGCGATTTGGGTATGCAGCGCGTGCGCCAGCAGACCGCGTTCCGTACAGACGGCTGCGACACCGGTTTCGTCGCAGGAGCTTTCAAAGCCGAGGATAATCATGGCGGCAGAGTTTACAACTGATGCGAAAATACGCCTGTTTTGAAATCGCGCGGCGCCCATCGGCCGCCGCCTACAACAACCTACAAGCCTGCAAACACACTGGGGACTGGAATGCTGGAGAAGTTATTCAAGCTGCGTGAACACGGCACCACGGCGCGCACCGAAATCGTGGCTGGCCTGACGACGTTCCTGACGATGTCATACATCATCTTCGTCAACCCGGACATCCTGTCGTCCACCGGCATGGACCGCGACGCCGTCTTCGTGGCCACCTGCCTGGCGGCCGCGCTGGGCTCGCTGGTGATGGCGCTGGTGGCCAACTGGCCAATCGGCATGGCGCCCGGCATGGGCCTGAATGCGTTCTTCGCCTTCACCGTCGTCAAGACCATGGGCTACACCTGGGAGCAGGCGCTGGGCGCCGTGTTCATCTCGGGCGTGATCTTCCTGATATTGACGATATCGGGCATCCGCGTGTGGCTCGTCAAAGGCATTCCGCATTCCCTGCGCAGCGCCATCGCGGCGGGCATCGGGCTGTTCCTGGCCATTATCGCGCTGTCCAGCGCGGGCATTGTGGTTGCCCATCCGGCCACCAAGGTTTCCCTGGGCAACCTGACGGCGCATGGCCCGCTGTTTGCCATCCTGGGCTTCTTCATCATCGCGTCGCTGGACGCCTTGCGCGTGCGCGGCGCCATCCTGATCGGCATCATCGTCGTCACCGTGTTGTCGATGGCGCTGGGCTACAACGAATTCAAGGGCATCTTCTCGGCCCCGCCCAGCCTGGCCCCCACCTTCCTGAAGCTGGATATCCTGGGCGCGCTGCACAGTGGTTTTGTGCATGTGATTCTGGTGTTCGTGCTGGTTGAAGTGTTCGACGCCACCGGCACGCTGGTCGGCGTGGCCAAGCGCGCCGGCCTGGTCCCGGAAGGCCGCCCCAACCGCCTGGGCCGCGCGCTGTTCGCCGACAGCACGGCCATCGTCGCCGGTTCCGCGCTGGGCACCAGCAGCACCACCGCGTTCGTGGAAAGCGCCTCGGGCGTACAGGCCGGCGGCCGCACCGGCATGACCGCCCTGGTGGTGGCCCTGCTGTTCCTGGCCGCGCTGTTCATCTCGCCCTTGGCCGGCGCCGTGCCTGCCTACGCCACGGCTCCTGCCCTGCTCTATGTGGCCGGCCTGATGATGCGCGAACTGATCGACATCGACTGGAACGAAGTCACCGAAGCCACGCCGGCTGCGCTGACGGCGCTGGTCATGCCCTTCACGTACTCCATCGCCAACGGCATCGCCTTTGGTTTCATCAGCTACGTGGTGCTGAAAACCGCCACCGGCAAGATCCGCGACGTGCATCCGGCCACCTGGTTGGTCGCTGTTCTGTTCGTGATCCGCTACGCCTTTTTCCCCGAATAGCCTGGGTAGAAGTCAGCTTTCATTCAGCCGCCCGGCGTTGCCGTGGCGGCTTTTTCAATTGCCGCCAGGCGCAGCGATCAGTTCCTTTCGCGTTCGGTCCACCACGGCGTAGAGCAATACAGCGGCCGCGAGCACTGCCGCAACCCCATTGCCGATCAGAAGTCCTTTGAATACGGGCTGAATCGCCGATGGATCAAACCAGCCTAAGGATATAGGGACCCCCACAATAATCAGCGCAAGCCGGAGCAATGGCGGACCCGCCCTCCAATCCAGCAATCGAAGCAATGTAATGAGCAACATCGCCAATCCGTCGAACGCCACCACCCAGATCGCAATAAAGAAGACGCTTAGCAACTCTGGCGAGACCTGTCCCAGATAAAGCCAGGAAAGCAGAGGAGACGCGACATACAGGATTGCTCCGCTCAGGACGACATAAGAAAGTCCAAAAATTGCGAGGCCCTTCAAATCAGTGAGGATCCGATGCGGCAGCGCAGAAGCGACGTTGGCAACGGCGCGAGTCATCCCGATGTAGATGACAGAGGCAATGTTCAAGAAATTTATCCCAATAGCGAGCAGCGCCACCAACCCCTCGTTGCCTCGTGCACTGGCGTACGCAAACAAAAACGACATGCCACCAGTAAAAATCAACCCCACCAGCGCCTCGGATCGACCGTAGCTGAACAGGTCCTTCCATTCGATCCGGTCGAAAACCGGCGCAATGGAAATTCGATAAGTGGCCACACAGCCGTAGAGCACACACGCCAACAGCAGTAGTCTGACCACCGTTGTGGCAACGGCCACCGCCACGGCAGGGGAAAACAGTCCAACGTTGATAAAAAGCAGGTCCAGCAACGCGTTCGCAACGGCTGCTCCGACGGTCAACCTGAGCACCCAGCCTGCCCCACCCGACGCTTCGATCATCGCGCAGAGCGCAATGTAGATAGTGGTGGGGGCGATACCAATCGCCAGTGCGTAATAACTATCGCGCGCGTTCTCCGACATTTCCACAAAAAATGCCATGGCGACTGACATCAGGAAAAGCAAAACGCCCGCGAGCAGCCCATAGCCAACGATCGACCTCGTGATGGTTTTCGAGTGCGGCTTTCGCAAATTAAAAGCAATGTTCACGCCCACCGTCAGGCCAAGCGCAAGCACGATATAGATCTGCGAAAACTGGACTGCCAGCGCAAAGTCGGCCGTCTCGCTTAGAGAAAACCTGTTCAGGATCATCAGATCCAGCGACACCATGGACAGAGCGACCAATCGGGATCCCGAGATGGTCAGGGATTGGCGGATAACCTCCCAATAGTTCACTTCTGCTCCTTGCGCCATTGATAAGTGCTTGGCATTACGCCAAGCTTCGCACGCACCTCAAATAGCCCTTCTGTCTCACTAAGCCAGAAAACCAGCATGAAGGTCAAGCAAATAATAAGAACCTCAAAAAATCGTATTTTTACGAAAGGGTTTACACGAATTGAGGCCAAATAATTACCAAGTTAAGTTTCAACCGCCAGGACAGATTCATGAGTCAGATTTTTCCTAGGCATTCAACCTCTTTTCAACAAGGAAGCCCAATGAAATCGAAAAAAATCGTGGTTAAAGTAAACGACAAGGACGCGACCTGCGGCAGTTATAACAAGTAATTAGTCCGTAACGACGGGCGGCCGACGAGCCCACCTCGTTGGCCGCCTTACGCTTAGACGGAGAAACAAATGAGAATCGCATGTAGCTACAACCCAAATTTCATTACCTCCAAAAATCTTCTAGAACATGACGTAGAACTAATGGAGGTGGGTTTAACCGCATACCGCCGGGTGTTCTCTCGCGAAAGAAAGTTTATATCCAACTATCGGAACGATTTATCTGTTCACATCGTAAGCACCCCTGTCAAGTAGACATCGGTTGATAGACGATCGGAGCAAGGGTTAGCCGGGGCATGAATTGCACCGGCGGGAGGCCACCCAGCGATTCATGCGGGCGGTACTGGTTGTAATCGACCAGCCATTGATCGGTAATCGCCTGGACCTGCTCAAGGTTGGCGAACAGGTGCGCGTCGAGCACCTCGGTTCGATAAGTTCGATTGAAGCGCTCAATGAAAGCGTTCTGATTTGGCTTGCCCGGCTGGATATAGCGGATCGCGATGCCCTTTGCGCTAGCCCATTGGGTGAACGCCTCTGAGATCATCTCCGGACCGTTATCCAGGCGTATTGCGTCAGGCGGCCCATAGCAGTCGATCAAACGGCTCAATACCCGAATGAGGCGTGCAGACGGGATGGACACGCCTACCTCGATGGCCAAGCACTCCCGGTTCGCCTCGTCGATCACGTTCAGAGTGCGAAACCGCCGGCCGCAGTAGAGAGCGTCATGCATGAAGTCGAGCGCCCAACAACGATTAGGCTCTGTGGCCAGATCCAGCGGCTGTCGCGGTCGGTCGGGAAGCCGCTTTTTGCGGCGCCGAGGCAAATTCAGACCCATGTCGCAGTACACCCGATGAACGCGCTTTTTGTTCCAGCCGCGACCGTCGAGGCGCAGCCGGGTGAAACACTTCCAGAATCCCCAACGCCCATGCCGGGTCACAATGGCATTGAGAGCATCAATGACTTGGGAATCCCGCTCAGATGCCGGCATTGGCTTCTTGTAGTACGCCGCCCGCGATAGGCCGGCAATCTGACAAGCGCGCGTGATTGAGAGCTTGGCTTGCACCAGCTGTCCCACCACTTCGCGCCTGGCCGACGGCGTCAGGATTTTCGATTCAAGACATCCTTGATCGCTGCATTCTCCAGCGCCAAGTCGGCAAACATGCGTTTGAGCTTGGCGTTTTCAGCTTCCAGTTCGCGCAGCCTCTGCAACTCGGAAACTTGAACGCCGGAGAACTTGCTCTTCCAAAGGTAATACGTGGCGTTGCTGATGCCGTGTTTGCGGCACAGCTCGGCGACCGGCATGCCGGCTTCGCCTTCCTTCAGAACAGCAACGATCTGGCTCTCGGTAAATCTGCTTTTCTTCAAGGGAATCTCCAACTCAGGGAGGCTCCGAAATTCTACCGGGCGGTGTCTACCTGAAGGGGGAGCTTACGACATCTCTCGCTCACCCATTACAGAAAAGCGAAGCCATCAAGAAGTCTTCATCAAAGAAAAGCTGTCTCCTCTTAAATATGACGAACGAGTTATTAGCATTGGCTTCCACCTTTGTGGAGAACGACACCACAACATTGGAAAGTTAGGTTTCTCTTCTCACTACACTGCAACAGCCGCCACAGAGCGAAGTGCGGTCGAATTTATAGATCTCGCCAGAAAAGAATCCGGGAAGAAAATTTGGATAGAAAATGCAAATTTCTACTCGAACAGTGCCGCAGAAATTTTCAGCACCTGGAAAAGCATAGAGAAAATAGCCGGAGAGAGCGATGCCAATCTAATCGTGGATGTCAGCCATTTAATAATTGACTCCCACAATGCAAAACTCCCCACCGATGCATCAATCGGGTTAATACCTTGGAATAGGGTCGTGGAAGTACATTTATCCGGCATTACTACCGGAAAAGATGGAAGCATGCATGACGGCCATGGAACGCCAGTACACGCTAAAGCTTGGCACCTGCTCAACGGTCTGATACGTGCTGACCTCATCCCACGCGACGCCTATATAAATATTGAGCACAGCGACGAAGAGTGGAAGGACTTTCCCTCAGAATACAAGGACGATTTCGCTACCTTGAGAGCCATCCTGGCTGAACGCAGCACCCCCACCGCGAGAGTGGGCGATGCAAATCTCAAGTATGCAGAGAATTTCCTTAAGAAGATTCTGAAAGGCGCCGTTGCGAATTTTTCTGAAATTATCGAACTAGATGGAAGGTCCGAATCTCAATTGCTTCATGACTGGGTGGATCATGTAAAAAAAATGGATAAGCGCATATCTCTTTCTAAAGAAGAAATAGACAGTGAGACTGAAAAATCATCAGTTTATTTTTTGGACTCTTTTTCGGATTTTTTGAACAAATAATGAAAATCGGAATAAACTGGACTAGCACGCGAGATTTGGCTAGCGTAAGGGAAATAATTAACAAAGGCGCAATTGATTTTGTCGAAATAATGATTGACAATTTTCTATCATGCAATGCAGCTTCCATCAAATCCGTATTGGGCGGAACGGCATGCGCATTTCACATTATGAACTCCAGATTCCTCCACCAAGATTCCGAGGTTCTCATGGAAATTGCCTGCAAAATTAATGAACTCAGTTCCGCCCTCAACCCCATCTATACCTCAGATCATCTAGGAAAGTTCCTTCACCGCGGCCACTACTTTCCTCAAATGCTAGAAGTCAATTACGCCACCGACTTAGCCTTTTGCTCAGAGAAACTCTCACACTGGCAGGCAATACTGGGGTCGACTCTTTTCATCGAAAATTACCCGTCCATCATTGCCCAGCCGTACAAACAGGCGGATTTTTTTGAACAGTTGAAAAGAAGCACATCATGCAATCTCCTATTTGACATTTCAAACGCAACGATCGCGGAAATTAATATAGGCGAGGATGCATTGGCATGGCGAATACTCAGCACTGACACAAAGCACTTCCATATTGCTGGTTTCGCCAAGACTTCGTTTCTTCCCCATTTCTTCGTAGACACTCACGACTGCAACATCGACCCGCGCAGCATTCGGCTTGCGGAGAAGATTCTGAATAACCGAGAGGAAATCACCGTATGCGTCGAAAGAGATTCCAACTTTGAAGTCGAAAATTGGATGAACGAAATATCTCGTGTGCGAAACTTGATACCATGATCTCGAGAACTTACGACGCCATCGTCGACCCTGGCGGTCAATCTTCGAGTCTTTCCGGAACAGCACGCTCGTACGTAGCATTGGTGAAAGATTCGATGCGTGATCACATACTGAGAGCAGCACCATTCACCTCTCTTATTTGCAATTTGAACGACACCTCTACGCTCGACAATTTCATTTCTTGGTGCTTCCGCAGGAAGGCAGAGTTGGATTGGAGGACTGGAATTTCATTATTAAGATACATATCCGAAACCAAGAGTCCACCTCAAGATCTAATAAATCAGCTGATGTCCTACGCCGTTTCGCAATGGACATTCACAGACCGCACCTCCAACCTATGCATCGCAGCCTGGTCCCACCTATCCCCATGCAGAGTATTCGTAGCGATGAAGGCTGTAGTTGCGTTCGAAGAAAGAGATGTTTTTTACTGCGACCTCGAAGACCACTTAGATTTTTCGACTGAAACGTGGCATTCGACTTTCCCGCAAATTACAGCACTGGAAGATTACTTTAATCACAAATCCTGCTAGCGGGCCTTGCGGCCTATCGTGACGGCCTCCTTTTAACCGTGGCTTTTCCTGGGCTAACCCACGCTGCCTAAACAGGGCTCGTAAGCTCCCCCTTCAGGTAGACACCGCCCGGTAGAATTTCGGAGCCTCCCTGAGTTGGAGATTCCCTTGAAGAAAAGCAGATTTACCGAGAGCCAGATCGTTGCTGTTCTGAAGGAAGGCGAAGCCGGCATGCCGGTCGCCGAGCTGTGCCGCAAACACGGCATCAGCAACGCCACGTATTACCTTTGGAAGAGCAAGTTCTCCGGCGTTCAAGTTTCCGAGTTGCAGAGGCTGCGCGAACTGGAAGCTGAAAACGCCAAGCTCAAACGCATGTTTGCCGACTTGGCGCTGGAGAATGCAGCGATCAAGGATGTCTTGAATCGAAAATCCTGACGCCGTCGGCCAGGCGCGAAGTGGTGGGACAGCTGGTGCAAGCCAAGCTCTCAATCACGCGCGCTTGTCAGATTGCCGGCCTATCGCGGGCGGCGTACTACAAGAAGCCAATGCCGGCATCTGAGCGGGATTCCCAAGTCATTGATGCTCTCAATGCCATTGTGACCCGGCATGGGCGTTGGGGATTCTGGAAGTGTTTCACCCGGCTGCGCCTCGACGGTCGCGGCTGGAACAAAAAGCGCGTTCATCGGGTGTACTGCGACATGGGTCTGAATTTGCCTCGGCGCCGCAAAAAGCGGCTTCCCGACCGACCGCGACAGCCGCTGGATCTGGCCACAGAGCCTAATCGTTGTTGGGCGCTCGACTTCATGCATGACGCTCTCTACTGCGGCCGGCGGTTTCGCACTCTGAACGTGATCGACGAGGCGAACCGGGAGTGCTTGGCCATCGAGGTAGGCGTGTCCATCCCGTCTGCACGCCTCATTCGGGTATTGAGCCGTTTGATCGACTGCTATGGGCCGCCTGACGCAATACGCCTGGATAACGGTCCGGAGATGATCTCAGAGGCGTTCACCCAATGGGCTAGCGCAAAGGGCATCGCGATCCGCTATATCCAGCCGGGCAAGCCAAATCAGAACGCTTTCATTGAGCGCTTCAATCGAACTTATCGAACCGAGGTGCTCGACGCGCACCTGTTCGCCAACCTTGAGCAGGTCCAGGCGATTACCGATCAATGGCTGGTCGATTACAACCAGTACCGCCCGCATGAATCGCTGGGTGGCCTCCCGCCGGTGCAATTCATGCCCCGGCTAACCCTTGCTCCGATCGTCTATCAACCGATGTCTACTTGACAGGGGTGCTTACGGGCTGAACAAAGACCTGGTATGGGTTCGCCTGGCGCTGCCCCCGTTGAGTTACAACCCGCCCGCCCATAAGGTTGCTGCCTGCCCCGGTTGAATTCGTCGATACACTCCCCATGTATCCCGTATGGAGTTCACCTTGCGCCTTATTCGCCTTATCCCCGCGTTGCCGTCCTGTCTTGCCCTGAACGAGGGGATGTCCGCATGAGCGCCCTTGCCCGCATCCCGTTTTCGGTCCTTGATCTGGCCCCTATTGTTCAGGGCCGTGACGCTGCCGACGCTTTCCGCAATACCGTGGCGGTGGCCCAGCATGTGGAGCGGTTGGGCTACAACCGCTTCTGGTTGGCCGAGCACCACAACATCAATGGCATAGCGTCCAGCGCCACCGCCGTGTTGATCGGCCATGTGGCCAGCCAGACACGCACGCTGCGCGTCGGATCGGGCGGCATCATGTTGCCGAACCATGCGCCGCTGATCATCGCCGAGCAATTTGGCACGCTGGAAACCCTGTACCCCGGCCGTATCGACCTGGGGCTAGGCCGTGCGCCCGGCAGCGATGGCGCCACGCAGCACGCGCTGCGCCGGGGCCCGCGCAGCGGGCTGGAGTTTCCGGCGCTGGTTGAAGAACTGCGTGGTTTCCTGGCGGCTTCCCGGCCGGGCCAGCCCGTGCGAGCCATTCCCGGCGAGGGGTTGGACATCCCGATCTGGCTGCTGGGGTCCAGTGATTTCAGCGCGCGCCTGGCCGCCGAACTGGGTCTGCCGTTTTCTTTCGCGGGGCATTTCTCGCCGGAAGGCATGGCCGCGATGCGGCTGTACCGGCACTTGTTCAAGCCGTCGGAGACGCTGTCGCGCCCTTACGCGATGATCGGCGTACCGGTGGTGGCGGCCGAATCCGACGAAGCCGCCCAGCGCCAATCGACCACGCAGCAACTGAAATTCCTGTCGCTGGTGCGTGGCCACCGCCTGCAATTGCAGCCGCCGGTGGACAGCATGGACGGCTTATGGAACGAATGGGAGCGTGAGGCGGTCAATCAAAGACTGAGCGCTTCGATCGTGGGCGGACCGGACACCGTGAAGCGGCGGCTGGAAGCCCTGGTGGCCGAAACCGAGGCCGATGAAGTCATGATCGTGTCCGACTTTTTCGACATCGCCGATCGCCTGCGCTCTTTTGAGATTGTTGCGTCCTTGAAGAACGACGCGGGCGTCTCGACAAAAACCGCGGTCTGAGCACCGCTGACTGCGCTCTCCACAGCGCCAACCATTGCGACGCTGCCATCGCCCGCTCTACTATTGACCCAGAGCGCGTGGCACATAAAGCGTCGCCGAATCAGGCCGGGGCTGGCACACCCCGGATCCCCGATACCGCCTTTTTGCGCCGCGCTCCGCGGCAAGGATCCAAAATGAGTATTGTTGAACTCACCAAAGAAAGCTTCCAGGAAGCCATTACGCCTGACGGTACCCTGATCGTTGACTTCTGGGCTCCGTGGTGCGGCCCGTGCCGTGGCTTTGCTCCCGTTTTTGAGCAAGCCGCGACCGAGCACACCGACGTCACGTTTGCCAAGGTGAACACCGACGTCGAGCAGGAACTGGCCGGCGCGCTGGGAATTCGTTCAATTCCCACGCTGATGGTCTTCCGTGAGAAGGTCCTGCTGTTCTCGCAACCCGGCGCGCTGTCGGGCGGGCAGTTGAATGAGCTGCTGGCCAAGATCAAGGAAGTGGACATGGAAAAGGTCCACCAGGAAATCGCCGCGGCGCAAGACAGCCAGAACGCGTAAGTGCGTAAACACACAAGGGCCCGGTTCGCTATGATCCGGGCCCTTTTTCAATGCAGCTGTGGGGCCGTCTTCGCAATCGGCCTGGCCGCCACCGCCCCTATCGTCGGCCTGGCGCCATCGCCGTAGCCATCTCCATCACCGTCGCTATGACAGCACTTCCCAGGCCGAGCGCCCGCGCGTGATGTTGGCCACGGTGACTTCCAGGTCACTTATCACGGTGCGCGGCGCCACGAAACATAGCGCCACGCCGTCTTCGTTGAAGTCTTCCTGCTGCACCACCGCGCCGGCCTGCGCCAGCCGCGACTTCAGCAGCGCCAGTTCCGCAAAACCGCAGGCGCAGCGAACAGTGGCCAAGTCGACGATTTCGCTGTGCTGGCCCAACCGCAGGCAATTCGCCGCGCAGCCGCCATACGCCCGCACCAAGCCGCCAGCGCCCAGTTTGATGCCGCCGTACCAGCGCACCACCAGCACGGCCACACGGTCCATGTCCTGGCCCTCGATCGCTTGCAGGATCGGTCGGCCCGCCGTACCGCCGGGCTCACCATCGTCGTTGAATCGATATTCCTGCCCGATGCGATACGCCCAGCAGTTGTGGGTGGCCTCGGGGTCGCCGCGCTCGGCGAAGAATCGCATCGCCTCTTCCACGGTGGCAACCGGGGCGGCGTACGCGACGAAGCGGCTTTTCTTGATGTCTTCCTGATACGAGCAAGGAGCGGTCAACGTGTGCGTCATGCCCGGCATTGTAAGTGCTGGACCGCACGCGCCGCCCTAGCCGTGGCAGTCGGGCACTTCCTGGTCCAGGTAGACGTCGAAAGCGACGTCGCGCGCCCACTTCGCCGTCATCGCCTTCCAGGCGCCGGACTGGTTCCATGCCTTCATTTCGCCTGCCAGCCACGCTTGACTGGCCGAGTCCGCAGCGGACAACAGCCATACGCGTTCGCGCCGCGTGCCGTCCGGTTCCAGCGTGGAGGAGAACTTCTTCCATTCGGGAAAGCGCACCAGCGGCCCCCACACGGCGTCATCGACCAAGCCGACATCGCAAGCGCCTTCGCGCACCGCCACCAGCGCGTCGGACGGCACGCGGTAGGTGCGCACCACGGCGCCCCAGCTTTCGGCCAGCGCACGCGTTTCGCTTGCCGCCTCGGCCATGCAGACGCTTCGACCCCGAACATCGGCCGGCGTGCGCAGGGTGGTGTCGCTGCGTATGACGGCCTTGGGGCGGGTGCGGTAACCGGTGGGTTGCACCGCCACGCCGGATGGCGGGGCGCTGGCTTGATCCGCCAGCACCACGTCCACCTCGCCGGCCGCCAAGCGCGCCCCGGCCTCGTCCGCCGGCACCTGCTGCAAGCGCACCGGCAGGCCCAGGCTCAGGCCCAGCTTTTCCGCCATGTTGGCGTCCAGCCCATGGGGGGTGCGTATCTTTGCCCCCGCAACAGGCAGCGGCGCCAGATACGGCACGCCCACCACCAATTCGCCGCGTGCCTTCGCGGCGGCAAAGCCCGCGGGTTGCTGCGCCTGCGCGGTCCCCGCGCCGGCAAGCAGCAGGCCAGCCGTCAGAGCGAACAGATGAGTCAGATGGGTCAGGCGCCGGATCATGGGCATGGACCTACACGTACTGGTAACGCAACAAGCGATGCTTGAGGTTTTCAAGCACGAACTGGTCGATCAAAGCAGCCAGCACGGCGATGACAAGGATGTTGGTCATCACGCCCGTCATGTCCGCGATCTCGCCCGAGTACGCCAGCGAGCGCCCCAGGCCCTTGCCGAAACCGATCAGCATTTCGGCCGAGATCAGCGCGCGCCAGGCGTTGCCAAAGGCAAGCTGCGCGCCCGTGATCAGTTCAGGCATGACGGCGGGCAGGTACACGCGCTTGACCAGGCCCCACCGCGTGGCGCCCATGACGCGCGCCGCCGACACATGCACACGTTGCACGGATTCGGTGGCGTTCATGACGCTGAGCGCGGCCGGGAAGAACGCCGACAGCGCCACCACCACGATGATGGGCGTGTTGCCAAAGCCCATCACGATCAGGAACAGCGGCACCCAGGCAATGGACGGAATCGATTGCAGGATGACAATGGCGCTGCGCAGCACTTCCCGAAAGAAGAACAGCACCGCGGCCACCAGCCCAAAGCCGATGCCCGCCAGCAGCGCCAGGCTATAACCTGCGCCCAGCCGGCCCAAGGTACCCATCAGGCTTTGATGGAAGGATTGCTTGCCCAGGTCTTCGAACAGGCGTTCGACAACGGCCGGCACGCCCGGCATCAGGAAATCAGGCAGGACGAACGCGGCCGATTGCCACAGCAGAAGAATGAAAAGGACACCCAAAACGCCCGCAAGATGCTTGCGGGCGCCGGTCACACGGGTAGACGAGCTCAAAGTTTGCGCGCCTCTTGCCAGGACAGATCAACGATGCTGGACACGTCGTACGGCTTGCCGTCGCGGGTCTTCAGCGAACCTTGGGCTTGCAGGATGTCCGCAATTTCCTGCATGCGGGCCGTGTCCTTCTCCGTCAGCTTGGGCGTGAACACCTGCGTGCTGATGGCTTCGGCGATCACCGTTTCACGCGGCAATTCGCCGCGCTTGAGCGTCTTCAAGGTGGGTTCGGCGATGAAGTAGGACGCGATCAGCTTGGACGCCTGCGCGGGTTCTTTCTGCAGCAGCGTGATGGCCTGGTTTTGCGCGTCCAGCGCCTTCCAGACATCGTCCTTGCGCTTGGCCAGCGTTTCACCCGAGGTAATCACGACCATGCACGGGAACGGCCAGGCCTGACCCACTTCGTAGATCTGCTTGACCGGCGCCACCAACTGCGCAATGCGGTCATAGGGTTCGAACAGGAAGGCCGCGTCCACGCGCTTGCCCACCAGCGACTGCACGGCAACGGCCGGGCTCACGCCCATGATGTTGACGTCGTCGGCGTTCAGCTTGCCTTGCTTGAGCACCACGCCCTTCAAGACTACGTCCGCGGTGCTGCCTTCGGCTTGCGAGGCCAGCGTCTTGCCCTTCAAACCGGCGATGTCCTGGATGCCGGAATCGTCACGCACGACCAGCGAGTGATAGCCCTGCTGTGCGCCGCCCACCACTTTCAGGTCTGCACCCTTCGAGGCCCACGCCACGGCGTTGGTAAAGCCCAGCACGCCGATATCCAGCTGACCACCGACAATCGCCTTGATCAGGTCAGTGCCCGACTTGAATTCGATCAGTTCGGAATCCAGGCCGGCCTTTTGATAGAAGCCGCCCTCTTGGGCCACGATCGCTTGCGCGTCGTCCATCACCCGCAGATAGCCCACGCGGAACTTTTCGGCGGCCATTGCAGGGGCCGCGGCCAGCAGCGCGGCCGCCAGCGGCAGGGAAAGCCATTGCTTGAATTTCATCAGAGGAACTCCAGGGGATACAAGGTTGGCAATGCGCGAACGCCGCCACAAATGAGGAATACGGGGAATGGGATCAGGCGGCCAAGGCCATGTCGGCGTCGGCGTGCGAGCCGTCCACCGCAATGCCCAGCAGTCGCAGGATCTCGCGTTTTTCAGCGGCCAGATCCGTCAGGTCGTGCGTCTTGACGCGATTGGCCAGGTTGAATTCGCGCAACACGCGCGCCGGGCGGGGGCTGAAGACCACGATGCGGTCGGCCAGAAACAGGGCCTCGTCAACGTCGTGGGTCACGAGCAAGACCGTGGGCTTTTCCTGAGCAATCAGTTGACGCAGCACGTCTTGCAGGCTCAGCCGGGTCAGCGCATCAAGCGCGCCGAAGGGTTCGTCCATCAGCATCGTCTTGGGCTGCGCGATGAACGCACGCGCAAGCGCCGCGCGTTGCCGCATGCCACCGGACACCTGATGCGGATAGTAGTGTTCAAAACCGGCCAGGCTGACACGCGCCAGCCACTGGCGGGCCGCCTCGCGGGCAGGCTTTTTGCCGACGTTCTGGAATTCCAGCGCCAGCGCCACGTTGTCTTCCAGCGTCAGCCAGGGATACAGCGCATGTTCCTGGAACACCAGCGTGCGGCTGGGATGCGGACCGGCCACGGGCTTACCGTCGGCCAGAACGCTGCCCTGCGTGGGTTTTTCCAGGCCCGCCGCCAGATGCAGCAGCGTGGACTTGCCGCAGCCGGACGGGCCGACCAGGGCGACGAGCTCACCGCTCTTGAATTCGCTGGTGAAGCCATCCACCACGGGCAGGTCGCCGAAGTGCTTGTGGACGTGATCGAAGTTCAGGTTCATAGGACGAATCTTGGCCGGGCATGAAAACGAGGCTCCAATCTAACAATCCGTTATATGAACTCAAACAATCGATATTGAATGTCTTTAAAGCTAGTAGTTATATAAGACCCTGATGCGAGGCCCAGGCTTGTAAGACACAAGCCGCCAGCCCTGCCCGGCCGGATGTTGGCCAGGCCAAAAACAACACGGCGCGCCACCAAGGGCGCGCCGTGCTTGACCTGTAGCCACTGAAGGGGCGTCAGGCTTCGATGCCGCGCGATTCCAGATAGTCTTCGTAGCCGCCGCGGTAGTCGATGATCTCGCCCGACGGCAGGATTTCGATCACGCGGGTGGCCAGGCCGGACACGAATTCGCGGTCATGCGACACGAACACCAGCGTGCCTTCGTACTTTTCCAAGGCGAACTGAAGCGATTCGATCGATTCCATGTCCAGGTGGTTGGTGGGCTCGTCAAGCAGCATGACGTTGTGCCGGCCCAGCATCAGGCGGCCGAAGGTCATGCGGTTCTTTTCGCCGCCGGACAGCACCTTGGGCGCCTTGGGCAGGTCATCCGCCGAGAACAGCAGGCGGCCCAGCACCGAGCGGATCGACTGGTCATCGTCGCCCGGTTGGCGGTGGTCGCCCATCCAGTCCAGCAGGTTGATGTCGGTTTGCAGGAATTGGTCGGAGACGTCCTGCGACATATAGCCCAGGTCGGCGTTTTCAGACCATTTCACCGAGCCCGAATCCGGCTGCAGCTCAGTGGCCAGCAAACGCAACAAGGTCGTCTTGCCCACGCCGTTGGCGCCGATGATGGCGATCTTTTCGCCGGCATCGACCATGGCCGAGAAATTGGTGATGACGGGCGCGTCGTAAGCCTTGGTCAGGTTTTCGACCGTGACCGCCAGGCGGTGCATGACCTTGTTCTGTTCAAAGCGGATGTACGGGTTCTGGCGCGACGACGGCTTGACCACGACCTGGTCGGCCTTGATGCGGTCGATCTGCTTCAGGCGCGAGGTGGCCTGGCGCGACTTCGACTTGTTGGCGGCAAAGCGGCGCACGAAGTCTTGCAGTTCGGCAACCCGTTCCTTGGCCTTGGCGTTGTTGGACACCAGGCGTTCGCGGGCCTGGGTGGAGGCCAGCATGTAGTCGTCGTAGTTGCCCGCGTAGATGCGGATTTCACCGTAGTCCACGTCGGCCATGTGCGTGCACACCTGGTTCAGGAAGTGGCGATCGTGGCTGATGATGATCATCGTGCTCTGGTAGCTGTTGAGCACGTTTTCCAACCAGCGGATGGTGTTGATGTCCAGGTTGTTGGTGGGCTCGTCCAGCAGCAGGACGTCGGGGTTCGAGAACAGCGCTTGTGCCAGCAGCACGCGCAGCTTCCAGCCCGGGGCCACTTCGCGCATGGGCAGATTGTGCTGGTCCACGGCGATTTCCAAACCCAGCAGCAGTTCGCCAGCGCGCGCTTCGGCGGTGTAGCCGTCGTACTCGGCGAACTTGGCTTCCAGGTCAGCCGCGCGCATGTAGTCGTCTTCGGTGGCTTCCGGGTTGGCGTAGATGGCGTCGCGTTCGGACATGGCGGCCCACATCTCGGTGTGGCCCATCATGACGACGTCCAGCACGCGCAGGTCTTCGAACGCGAACTGGTCCTGGCGCAGCTTGCCCAGGCGCACGCCCGGCTCAAGCGAAACATTACCACCGGAGGCTTCGAGGTCGCCGCCGATGATCTTCATGAACGTAGACTTACCGGACCCATTGGCCCCGATCAGCCCGTACCGGTTGCCTTCCCCGAACTTGACGCTGACGTTCTCGAAAAGGGGCTTGGGACCGAACTGGATGGTGAGATTGGCTGTGGATATCACGGTATTTTGAGTCTGAAGGCGCCCGAAGACGCATGCGAGGAAACCCAATAGTGTAGCAAATGGGTTTTTCCCGCCTGCGCTCCGCGCGCCTCAGGCTTCGGGCCGTGCGTACCCGATCAGTGGTGGTGCTCGTCCAGCACCAGGTGGGCCAGGCCCTTCTCGGTGGCGATGCCCACTTTTTGCCCGATGGGCAGCGTGGCCTTGGTTGCAACATGACCATAGGGCAAGCCGGTGATGACCGGCACCTTGACCGTCTTGCGCAGCCACGCCACGACTTCATGCAGGTCGTAGCCCTTGTCGTGCGGGGCCAGCTTGTAGTCGGTGAAACGGCCCAGGACAATGGCCTTCTGCTTGGCCAGAATGCCGGCCTGCCACAGTTGGATCAGCATGCGTTCCACGCGGTACGGATGTTCGGCGACGTCTTCCAGGAACAGGATGCCGCCACGCACCTTGGGCATGTACGGCGTGCCGATCAGGGACGCCACCATGGCCAGGTTGCCGCCCCACAGGATGCCGCGGGCGTCGACCGGGTCGGCGTCTTGGGTCTCGAAGCTCAGGATTTCAAGCTCACCGCGCATGACCTCGCCGAACAGCGCTTCGGTCAGGTCGTCGACCTTTTTGCCGCCGAAATCCGCCACGGCGGTCGCGCCGGTGTAGCTGACCGCGCCCGTCTTCGCCAGCAGCGCCAGGTTGAATGCCGTGAAGTCGCTCATGCCCACGAAGCGCTTGCCGCTGTCGGCCATGGCCTTCCAGTCGATTTGGTCCAGCAGGCGGCCCATGCCATAGCCGCCGCGCGTCACCATGACGATGGGCAGCTTTTGCTTGATGGCGCGCGCCAGGCTGGCCGCGCGCTGGGCGTCGGTGCCGGCAAAACGTTGATGCTCGGCAAAAGCGGTGCGGTCCAGGGCGGTCTTGAAGCCCTGCTGCTGCAAGCGCTCGCGCGCCAATTCAACCGTGGCGGGGTCGCGCACGGCCGACGACGGCGAGATCAGATAGATGCCGCGGGCGTCCGGCATGACCTGCCCTTCGGCGTGATCATGGCTGTGATCGTGGCCGCAGTCTTCGCCGCAGGCAAGCCCGTGATCATGATCGTGGGCGGCGCTTGCCGTGGCGGCTGCCGTAGTGGCCGCCGGGTTGGCCGCCTTTTTATTAGCCGCCTTATTAGCCGCCGGTGGGGCCGCCTTGCTGGCTGGCCGAGCCGCCTTGTTGGAGGCGGATTTGGCGGGTTTGCGGGTGCTCATGCGATGGATTCCTTGGTGCGGCGTTCACGGAAGAACCGGCGCAGCAGATCGCCGCAAGGTTCCGCCAGCACGCCGCCGGTGACTGAAGTGTGATGATTGAGTTTGGGCACGGAACCCACGTCCAGCACGCTGCCACAGGCACCGGTCTTGGGGTCGTAGGCGCCGAACACGACGCGGGCCAGCCGCGCGTGCAGCATGGCGCCGATGCACATCACGCAGGGTTCCAGCGTGACGTATACGGTGATGCCGGGCAGGCGATAGTTTTCCAGTTGCCGCGCCGCACTGCGCAAGGCGACAATTTCGGCGTGGGCGGTGGGGTCGTGGTCGATGATGGTGCGGTTGTAGCCGCGCCCCAGGATCTCGCCCTGCGCGGAAACGACCAGGGCGCCCACCGGCACCTCGCCGATGGCGTAGGCGGCCTGGGCTTCTTCAAGCGCCAGCCCGATGTAACGTTCGTCTTCCGCGGTCCAGGGCGCAACTGCCGTAACCGCCGCCACGGGGCCGGCCTCAACCACGGTACACCCGTGATTTCAGCGCGATACGGCCGGCCAGGCTGGTCACGGCCTCTTCCAGCCATTGGTACAGCTCGGCCTGTTCGTCGTAACGGGCCTGGTTCAGGTTCGACACGCGCCCTTCTTCGATGAAGCCCCAGGCGCGGCTGCGTTTGTCGCGGTGTTTGGGGTCCCAGACGCCAAAAGCAAAACCGCCGGCGCGCCGGATCAAGGAAAAACACGGGATATCGGTGTAACCGTCGCCCACGAAAACCATCTGGTCGAAGGGCACGCGCAAGCGGTCTTCCGGCACCTTGCGGTTGACTTCGAAGGGCTTGTTGCGGAAGTCGCGACCGATGATGCCCTTTTGAATGTGGAACAGATACCGTGTCTTGTCGGTAAAGCTGACGATGCGCCGTGGAAAAGCGATGCCGCCATCGTCGCCATAGACGAATTCAGAAGCCCATATTTCGGTGAATTCGTGGGCAATGGGGGTGGATCGAACCACGTCGCCGATGCCGCTTGAGATCAAGTAGAACTCTAGCTGGACTTGCGGCTGCTCAGCCCGCACCGCGGCGCGCAGCCGCTGAAACAGGGTCGGCACGCCGTCATGCAGGTCCAGGCGCGCGCCCCAGTCTTTCAGGCGCTGCTGCGTGATGGGCCCATGCGTGCCCGCCTGCGACAGTTGGATCATCTTGTACAGATAGGCGGGGACGGGGTCCCAGTCCTGCTGGGACAACAGCGGGTCGACTTCGTCCTTCCAGAACGAGGCCGTGTCCACACCGATGCTCTCCAGGAAACCGGACGTGCTGTCCGAGGCCAGCGTGTCGTCGAAATCGAAAATCAGGGCGATGACGTCGGACATGGGAAGGTGCGTGAATGGGGGTGTGACAAGCGCGCAAGCGCGCAACAGCCGCCATTTTGCCTGAATGTGACGGCCGCTGCGCCGTCGGCCGTCGCAAATACGGCGCCGAAACCCCTTGCGGGGCCGCGGCGCCGTCGTCATGGCCCTTCAGGGCACGCTTGCTATTGGCGGGGGTTACTGGCGCATCGGGGCGCCCGTGGTGGCGGGCGGGGGGGCCATGCCCGGGGCCGGAGCCGCCGGCGGCGGCATGGTGGTGCTGGGCGGCACCGTGCCCGCAGGCACCTGGATCACCGTTTCACGCAAGACGCCACCGCCCTGCACGCTGCCGCGCACATTGGTGGGCGACGTCATCTGCGTGATGCAATCCTGGCGCGACGTGGCTGGCAGGCGATTGCAACGGTCAAGCATGTTCTGCTGATAATCGGCGGTGGAGCCTTCCTTCAAGTTCTGACGGTTGGCTTCCTGGCGGGCAGCGCCCGCTTCGCGCATGCAGGTGGCGCGGTCCTGGTTGGACTTGCCGCTTTTGCAGTTCGCCACGTCCTGCTCGTATTGGGACTGGATGGCGGCGCGGCCAATCGCATCTGCCGCGTGGACCGCCCCCGCCGCCAGCATCAAGCCAGCGGCGCAAAGGGATGCCGCAAGGCGTTGGGTATGCATGGGTCGTACGTTCATGGCCAGCTCCTTTGAAGAATTGAACTGTAGACGGCATGGACCGAACTGGGGCCACGCCGACTGCTTGTAACCACTATCCCACGGCGGCGCGCCAGGCACATGACGAGCGACGTGATTTCGTAAGGTTCCGTATCAAGCGCCAGATTTGCGACGAAGTCCGCACAGGCGGAAAAACAGGGGCAGTTGCCCCTGTTCGCGAGAAATGCCGCGCTGCGCCATGGTTGGTTACGTTCACATGCCGTGTCGCTTGTTACGACCTTAGCGCGCGTCCTGGTCGGCGTCGGCCTTGGTCAGGCGCTTGCGATACGTGGCTGCGCGCATCAGCAGCATGGCGGTAACGGGCGACGAAACGACCAGCAGCAAAATGATGATCACTTCATGGAACACCGGCCGCGCCGACCACGCAGAAAACACCAGGATGGACGACAGCAGCACGCAGGCGCAACCCAGCGTATTACCCAGCGTAGGCGCGTGGATGCGGGCATAAAAGCTGCGAAAGCGCAGCAGGCCGGCGGAACCAGTCAATGCCAGCAAGCCGCCCAGCACCATCAGAATGCAGGCCGGAATACCAGCCCACAGGGGAATGTGGGCGTCCATCATGGTTCGATCACCTCGCCGCGCAAGAGGAAGCGCGCCATGGCGGTGGACCCGACAAAGCCGAACAGCGCGATCAGCAAGGCGATGTCGAAATACAGCGACGACCCCGACCGAATGCCGAACACCAGCATCATCAGCATGCCGTTGATGTACAGCGTGTCGAGCGCCAGCACGCGATCTTGCGCGGTGGGGCCGCGCAACAGCCGGACGGAGGCAAACACCATGCCCAGCGCAAAACACACCATGGCAAAGGACGCTGCCCAATACAGTGCGGTATTCATTGTCATTCGAACATCTCCATCAAGGGGCGCTCGTAGCGCTGCTGCACCAGATCGACCCAGTGTTGTTCATTCTGGAGATCAAGCACGTGCAGCTTCAGGCTGTGGTCCGGCGTCAGATCCACCCAGACGGTGCCGGGCGTGTACGTGACGATGCAGGCCAACATGGCCAGGCCGTGGGGGTCGCGCATGGTCAACGGTATTTGGATGAAGCCGGGCGAAAAATCATTGCGCCGGGGGTTCAGGATCAGCTTGGCCACCGCGATGTTGGACCTGAAGATGTCCAGCGAGACATGCAGGAAAAGCGGCACCGCTTTCCACAGATGACGTGGCCGCGCGTGCAGCGGGCGCAAGCGGGATGCCGCCCACGTAAACCACAGCGCCAACACCGCGCCCAGCGCAATCTGGCCGGCCGACAGGCTTTCGTTCAGCACCAGCCACAAGACAAACAGGAACACCGGCAGCAACAGGAAGTAAAGACGACGCATCATCCCCCCTTGGCGCCACGTACCGGCTGCGCAGACATGACGGCATCAATATAGGACTTAGGCTGATCCAGCGAACGCGCCGCGTCGTCCAGATAGGCCGATACCGGCCCTGCCCCCGCCGCCAGGCCCACACACAACAGCAGCAACACCGCAACCGGACCCGCCTCGATCACGCGCAGGCGTGGCGTGCTGCGGTCGTCGCTGGCCCAGAATACGCGGATGCCGGTACGGCTCAACCCGATCAGGCCAGCCAGGCCGGAGACCAGCACGGCGGCAACCAGAATCCAGGCATCCATGGGTGGCGCGGATTCGGTGGCCGCCGAGACAGCGGCCGACAGCAGCGAAAACTTGGCCACGAAACCCGACAGCGGCGGCAAGCCGGTGACCAGTAACGCGCAGGAAATGAAAGCCAGCCCCAGGAAAGCCATGGCGGCGGGAATGGCCACGCCAACCACGTCGTCAGACCGGTTCACCGACGCCGGATCATCCAGGTCAAAAGCGTCCAGCGTCACGGCCAGCACGTTGGCGCCGAAGCTGCGGGTGCGTTCGATCAATTCGGCCAGCAGGAAGAACGCGCCGGTCGTCAGCACCGAGCTGATCAGATAGAACAACGCGGGGCCGGTAAGCGTCACGCCGGGCATGCCCAGCGCCGTCAACAAGGTGCCGGCCGACACGATCACGCAGTAGCCAACAATCTTCTCCAACTGCTGCGTGGCCAAGAGCCCGAAGGCGCCGAACAGCAGCGTGGCCAAGCCTGCCGCGAACATCCAGTCCAGGCTGAAGGCTGCCGGCGCGCCGGTGGGCAGCAGCAGCGAGCCAATGCGCAACAAGCCATAGATGCCCACCTTGGTCATGATGGAAAACATGGCCGCGATGGGCGCGCTGGCCGATCCATAGCCCTTGACCAGCCAGAAATTCAGGGGCCAGGCGCCCGCCTTCACCAGGAACGCCACCCCCAGAATGGCCGCGCCGGCTTCGAACAGCATGCGTTCAGCGCCGGTCAGGTGTCCCGCGCGCAGAGCCAGGTCGGCCATGTTCAGGGTGCCGGTCACGCCGTAGATCAGTGCAATGCTGATCAACAGCAGGAACGATGCGATCAGGTTGACCGCGATGTACTGCAGGCCCGCGCTGACGCGCGCCACGCCCGAGCCATGCAGCAGCAAGCCGTAGGACGCGGCCAGCAGCACTTCAAAAAATACGAACAGGTTGAACAGGTCACCGGTCAGGAACGCGCCGTTCAGGCCCATCAGCAGGAACTGGAACAGCGAATGGAAGTGCACGCCGGCGCGGTCCCAGCGGGCCAGCGCATAGGTCAGCGTGGCCAGGCCCAGCACGGCGGTCAAGGTCAGCATGACGGCGGCCAAGCGGTCCACGACCAGCACAATGCCAAACGGCGCGGGCCAGTCGCCGACCAGATACACGCCCACGCCCTGGGGCCAGACGCCGGGCACGCCGCCACCGGCCACCACCAGCAAGGCGATGGCGGCAGCCAGTTGGCCCAGCGTGGCGATGACGGAAATGGTGCCGCGTGCATAACGGCTGGTGTCGGCCAGCAGCAGCATCGCCGCGCCCGCGAACAGCGGCACGATGATGGGCAATACAGGAAGGTGTTGCAGCCAAAAATTCAAGATTGGGACTCCCGTCCATCAACGTGGTCGGTACCCGTCAGCCCGCGCGAGGCCAGCAGCACCACCAGGAACAACGCGGTAGTGGCGAAGCCGATCACAATGGCCGTCAGCACCAGCGCCTGCGGCAACGGGTCGGCGTACCAGGACGGATCGTGCGCCATGTCCGGATCGATCACCGGCGGACGGCCCGACGTCAGCCGGCCCATGCCGAAGATGAAGAGGTTGACCGCGTAGGAAACCAGCGACAGGCCCATGATGAATTGGAAGGTGCGGGGCCGCAGCAGCAGCCAGACGCCAGAGCCCGCCAGCACGCCAATCGCGACGGCATAAATCAATTCCATCAGGCTTCCCCTGTTTGTACGGTGGCCGCCTGTATCTCGGCGGCGGCCTTGCGTTGTGCGCGCAGCGATTGGTGAGCCAGCGCCACCAGCACCAGCACGGTGGCCCCCACGACCAGCATGTACACGCCCAGGTCGAACAGCAGCACGCTGGACAAGTGCACATGGCCGATCAGCGGCAGCGCCACGTCCCAGGCCAACGCCGCCAGCAGGGGCTTGTAGGCGAGCCATGCGGAGACGGCGGCAATGCCCGCCGCAAGCAGCCCGATGCCGATCCAGTTCTGCGGGTTCAAGCGGCTGCGCGACTCGACCCAATACACGCCGCCCACCATGTACTGCAGGATGACGGCGGTGGCAAAAATAAGGCCACCCACGAAACCACCGCCCGGCTGGTTGTGGCCGCGCAGCAGGAAGTACACCGAAATCAGCGCGGCGGTGGGCAGCATCAGGCGCACCAGCACCGTTGGCACCATCATCGAACCGCTGGGCAACAGCGCCTTGATGTCGGGCGCGGCCGGCACGCCGCCGTCCTGCTCTTGTTGCTGGCGCGGCAGGTCGATGCTTTCAGCGGCGGGACGGAAGCGGCGCAGCAGCGCGTAGACGGTCAGCGCCACAATGCCCAGCACGGTGATTTCACCAAAGGTATCGAAGCCGCGGAAGTCCACCAGGATGACGTTCACGACGTTGGTGCCGCCACCGTCAGGCAGCGCGCGGTCGACGAAATAGGATGAAATCGTGTCGCCTTGCGGGCGCATCAACACGGCATAGGCCAACGCCGCCATGCCGGTGCCGGCAGCCGTGGCCATCAACAGGTCGCGAAAGCGCCGGCCACGGGCCAGCAGCGTCTCTTTGAGTGTTTCTTCGTCGTCCTGTTCGATACGGCGCGGCAACCAGCGCAAGCCCAGCAGCAACAGCACCACGGTGACGACTTCCACGGACAACTGGGTCAACGCCAGGTCAGGCGCGGAAAACCACACGAATGTCAGGCAGGTGATCAGCCCGGCGCCGCCAGCCAGCGCCAAGGACGCCAAACGGTGATATTTGGCTTGATAGGCCGCGGCCACCGCGCAAACGCCGCCCACCAGCCACAGCAGGGCAAAGGCCGGGTCCAGCGGCGTCATGCGGCCCGTGCCCTCCAGCCAGCCGCCGGCACGCAAGGGCAGCCAGGCCACGAACAAGGTGCCCAGCACAATCAGCAGCATCTGCACCTGCAGCCGCGACGACGCCACCCAACGCAGCAACCATGCCGCCGCCACGCTGGAGCCGTCCAGCAGGGCTTCAAACGTGCGCCGGCCGTCCAGACGGTAGATGAAGGGAACGCGGCCCGGGTTGGCGCGCTGGTGGGCGCGCAGAACCAGGTAGAGCAGCACGCCCGCGGTGGTGGCCACCATGCTCATCACCAAGGGCAGGTTCACGCCATGCCAGACGGCCAGGCTGTATTCGGGCATGTTGTCGCCCAGGATGCTTTGCGCGGCGGTCGCCAGGAAGGGGCCGACCGTCAGGCCGGGCGCGACACCCACCAGCAGGCACATCAACACCAGCAAGGCGCTGGGGAACAACATCCAGCGCGGCGGCTCATGTGGCGCGCGCGGCAGGTCGGTGGCCGGCGGACCGAAGAACACCTGCAGGATGAAACGCAAGGAATACGCCACGCTGAACGCGCCGGCTATCGTCGCCAACAGCGGCAAGCCAATCTGCGTATAGCGGTCGCCGCTGACGAAGGTGGTCTCGGCGAAGAACATTTCCTTGGACAAAAATCCGTTCAACAGCGGCACGCCCGCCATTGACGCCGCCGCCACCATGGCCAGCGTGGCGGTGATCGGCATGGCTTTATATAGCCCGGACAAGCGGCTCAGGTCGCGGGTGCCGGTTTCGTGGTCGACCACCCCCGCCGCCATGAACAACGAGGCCTTGAATGTGGCGTGGTTGATCATGTGGAAGATGGCCGCCACCAGGGCCAGTTCGCTGTTCAGGCCCAGCAGCAGCGTGATCAGGCCCAGATGGCTGATGGTGGAATACGCCAGCACGCCTTTCATGTCCTGCTGGAAGATGGCGGCATAGGCGCCCAGCACCAGCGTGATCAGCCCTGCCCCACCGATCACCCAGAACCATTGGTCCGTGCCCGCCAGCACCGGCCAAAATCGCGCTAGCAGGAACACGCCGGCCTTCACCATGGTGGCCGAATGCAGGTAGGCGGACACCGGTGTGGGCGCGGCCATCGCGTTGGGTAGCCAGAAATGAAACGGAAACTGGGCGCTCTTGGTCAGCGCGCCCAGCGCCACCAGGATCAATACGGCGGGATACCAGGGGTCGGCACGCACCAAGTCGCCGGCCGCCAGCACGCGGTCCATGTCGTAACTGCCCACGATGTGGCCCAGAATGAGCACGCCGGCCAACAGGCAGAGTCCGCCCGCGCCAGTCACCGTCAGCGCCATGCGCGCGCCGCGGCGGGCATCCAGACGGTGATGCCAATAGGCAATCAGCATGAACGACGCCAAGCTGGTCATTTCCCAGAACATGACCAGTTGGATCAGGTTGCCCGACAGCACCACGCCCAGCATGGCGGCCATGAAGGCCAGGAAAAACGAAAAGAAACGTGGGACCGGGTCTTCGGGCGACATGTAGTAGCGGGCGTACAGCACCACTAGCGCGCCCATGCCGGACACAATCAGCGCGAACAGCCAGGCGTAGCCGTCCATTCGCAGGGTGAATTGCAGGCCCAGGGCGGGCGCCCAGGGCATATCGGCCCGGATCACGCCGCCGTTGGCGACTTCCGGGTACAGGCTGGCGATCAGAACCACACAGACCAGGGCGATGATGCCTGCCAACCACGCCTCGGCATTGCGAGCGTTGGAAGGCAGCAGCGCGGCGCACAGGCTGCCGGCAAACGGCAGAGCGAGGATCAGGATCAGCGACATGGCGTTCCGAGAATGTCCGGGCCCCCTCCCGCCAGCACATGGCAGCGAAAGACGAAACAGACCGGGGATTGAATGACGGACGGAACCCTGGCCCGGTGCGTCGCTGCACTACACGTTGCCCCGCGGGGACGTAACTACCGCCCCATTGAACGCCGCAGATTGAAACAAACGCAATAGCTGTCTTGCAAGACCGGCCAAGAATCTCATCCGAAAAATATCAGATTCTTGTAAGTTATGCAGCAATTTATGCACGTAACCGGCTAATGACGGCAAGATGACTGCGCAATGATTGCGCATTGAAAGGCGATCCCAACGTATTCATGTTGTTGTCAGACATGACTTTTTTGGTTATCTGACGTCAATTTCGTACAACACCCAGCCACCCGAAAAATATATGCCTGACTAGCGAGGAGAAATCCTGAGTTGACCGTAGGGGGATTCCTGTGTGGAATTGCGCCCACGAAGCCGTGACCAAGCTCGTACCCCGGCAAGGCACGCTTTACCGACGCCGGCCCAAGAAGCCGGCCGGCTCGGAACAACTATATGGAGAAGACTCTTGACCGTGCTGTCACATGCCAAGGCCATTCTGGCCGCCGCCATCGCAGGCGTCTGCTTTAGTTCCGCGGCGCAGGCCGCCGACCCCTACCCGAACAAACCCATCCGCCTGATTGTTCCTTTTGCCGCCGGCGGCACCACCGACATCGTGGCCCGCATCGTGTCCGATGGCCTGGGCCGCGAGCTCGGGCAAGCCGTGGTGGTGGAAAACCGGGGCGGCGGCGGCGGGTCCATCGGCGCCGACGCGGTGGTGCGTTCCACCCCCGACGGTTACACGTTGGGCGTGGCCACCGTCAGCACCATGGCCACCAACCCGGCGACCAACCCCAAGAACCCCTACAACCCGCTCAAGGACTTCGCGCCCATCACCAACCTGGTGAACGTGCCGAACGTGTTGACGGTGAACCCGTCGGTGCCGGCCAAGAACCTGGCGGAATTCATCGCCTTGCTGAAGGCAAACCCGGGCAAGTACGCCTATGCCTCGTCCGGCGCGGGCGGCATCGGCCACCTGGACGGCGAGCTTTTCAAGTCCCTGACCCAGACCGATATGGTGCACGTGCCGTATCGCGGCTCGGGCCCGGCTTTGAATGATGTGATCGCGGGTCAGGTGAACGCGCAGTTCGACAACCTGCCGTCGTCCATGCCGCATATTCAAGCTGGCAAGCTGCGCGCCCTGGCCGTGGCCGCCCCCAAGCGCCTGCCCAGCCTGCCGGATGTACCGACGTTCACGGAAGCGGGCTTGCCGGAAATGGACAACATGGCCTGGTACGGGCTGGTGGCGCCGGCCGGCACCCCGCAAGCCGTGATCGATCGCGTGCATGATGCGGCCGTCAAGGCGCTGAAAGACCCCAAGACGGTGCAGCGCCTGGCCGACGGCGGCTCGCTGGTGGACGGCAACACGCCCGCTCAGTACGCCGAACAGATCAAGCGCGAACTGGAGCTGCGCCAGCGCATTGCCAAGGAACGCAACATCGTGTCGACGAACTGATCGCGTCAACGCGCGCGGCTGTCCCCGAACCGGGGACAGCTTGCCGACTTGACTAGCGATGCCCGGGTGTTAGCATCTGCCCCCGTGCAATCCCATTTTTCTCCCCTCCTCCCCGCTGCTTGCGTTCTCTGCGCCCTGCGCTCGACCTTGTTGAGCTCGCAGGAAGTCGCCGCGCGTTGCGCTTACGCGCGCTCCAAGCCCGGCTGATCGCCCGGCTTTCCCACCTTCCCAATTCCTGATTCCGGCCTGCTGCCGGCGGGCTGAGCACATCCCGTGCTTGCCCGCCGCGCCTGGCCGGCGAACGCCCTGCCGCGTGGCTGGGTGCGTCCGTCAATACTCCTTTTGAATCTTTGTCGCTTGCCCGATGGCCGGCGGCCCGGCCACGCATTGATCTTCATTCCAGCGCCATGCAACTTACCAAGAAATTCGTCAAAGCCAAGAACCCCTGCGCGGGCGGCTACAAATGGTTCATTCGCGATCACAACGGTCAGGGGGACTACCAAGCCGTGCTTGATGCCCTGGTCGCCGACGGTCGCGTCGGCGACGCCAACTGGCTGCTGGATCAGTTTGGCCCGACCGACGCGGTGCTCAGGCTGGACTCGCTTGACGCCCACGCCATCGTCTTCGCGGGCACGCTGGAAATTCGCATGGGCATCAATGTGGACACGGTGGTGCGCGCCGGGCGCAGCATCATCACGGGCGGCGGCATCCGCGCCGGAGAAACCATCATGGCGGGCGAAAACATCACGGCCGCCGCCAACATCGCAAGCGGCGGCGAGATCCACGCGGGCGGCGACATCAGCGCGGACTGGGGCATCGAATCCGCCTCGCGCGTGGAGTGCCGCGGCAACGTGCGCGCCAAGTGGGACATCTGCGCGGGCCAGGACCT
This sequence comes from Achromobacter spanius, assembly GCF_003994415.1. Classification (NCBI taxonomy): domain Bacteria; kingdom Pseudomonadati; phylum Pseudomonadota; class Betaproteobacteria; order Burkholderiales; family Alcaligenaceae; genus Achromobacter; species Achromobacter spanius. The sequence continues at coordinate 3,574,744 of NZ_CP034689.1, forward strand.
CGCCGTCACCGGCCACTTGCATGCAGGCCAGGACGTGCAGGCGCAAGGCGCCATCCAATGCGGCCAAGGCATCAAGGCGGGCGGCGATGTGCGCGCCGACCATGCCATCAGCGCGGCCTCCGGCATTCAGGCGGGTGGCGCGATTCAATGCGGCGACCACCTGGCTTCGGGCTGGGGCATGATCGCCGGGGGCGACATCCGCGCCGACGGCTCGATTCGCGCCGGGGAAGGCCTGAAAGCGGACGGCGTGATCCAGGCCGGCGACGGCCATGGTGTGTACGCCGGCCTGAGTGTCAGGTTGGACGCGTGGTCCGTTTGCGCCCGCGTCGTTGCGCGATCGCGGCCTGCCCAGTTGGTCAGCGGGCACTGGGCTGGCCCCAGCACCGTGGCCGACGGCGACGTTGATGCTGACGGCGACGTTGATGCTGACGGCAACGTAGACGCAGACAGCAACGACATTGCAGGCAGCACTGCCAAAGCGGGCAGCGCCCGCCAGGCTAGGACCCAGCCGGTCAGCCCTGCCTTGGCGTAACCGCGGGGGCTTGATGCCGCAGCACCAGCATCAAGCCCAGCAAAATCGCCCCCATGCCGGCCAGGCTTAGCGCGGACAGGCGGTTGCCCAGCACCAGATAATCCAGGGCTGCGGTGCCAGCCGGCACCAGATAGAACAGGCTGGTGACGTTGACCAGGTTGCCGGCCTGGATCATGCGGTAGAACAGCAGCGTGGCGCCGATGGAAATCACCAGCCCCATCCAGACCAAGGGCAGTATCAGGCCGATGTTCCATTGCGCTGCGATTGGCTGGAACGGCGCCAACAGCAGGCACAGCGCCAGGCTTACCGCGTACTGCAAGGGCATGACATCCAACGGCGCCTGCGTGACGCGCTTTTGCAGAATAGCGCCCGCCGTCATGCTGGCCAGCGCCGCAAACGCGAAGGCCATGCCGGCTACTGAGAAGCGCGCCATGCCGATGCTTTGATACATCACCATGACCAGACCCGCCAATGCCAGCAACAGCCCGGCAATACGGGCGGGGTCATAGCGCCGTTCCATTAAAGCCAAGGTCAGGATGGGCTGCGCTCCCAGCAAGGTGGCCAACACGCCCGGCGTAATGCCGTGGTCCAGGGCAAGCAGGTAGCAGATGGAATAGACGCCGATCAGCAACAGGCCGGCTGCCGCGACCATCACGCGCGTGCCCGGCGCGGGCAGCCAGCGTTTGCGGTGGATGCAAATCAGCAAGAGCACCGACAACGCCAGGAGGAAACGCAGCAGCAGAAAGCCAAAGGCCGACGCTTGCGACAGCCCCCATTTGGCGAAGATTGCGCCGGCGCTCCACAGCAGCACGAACAAGGTTGTAGACCCGTAAGCGGCCCACGAGATGCGATTCGAAAACATGAGATTTCACCTGTCAGGGTAAGCACAGGCTCCAGACCGATAGCCGATAGTCGACAGCCGACGGCCGCTCGCGGAATCAGCCGCGACAAGCGCATACGCAACTTGGCGCACGCCTGTCGCGCGTCAAGGGACTATCTATGAACGGGAGTTGGAGCCGGGAATGGTGGGTCGGCGATCAGCCGATCACGACCACGGCGGGCGGATTCGCGCCACGGACCCCGCCGACGGGCGGCGAGACGGGCGGCGACATCACCGCAGAGAAGACAGGAGAAACGACGGGAGATATGGCGGAACAAATGCCAGCGGAAAACGCAGGGTGAAGCGCGCTGCCCGTCATTTGCGCCCAAGCCAGGCGCACGCCACGCGCGGCCGGGGCGGCGGCAATGGCAAAGCTGGAGAGGGGCATGAAATCGAGCATCCGCAAAGACTACCGACCGCCCCTTTTCCCGTCAAGAACCTTAAGCGCCGATGCGCCGCTGTTCCACACCCATGTCGCGCCAGGCCTCGCCATGGCAGGTGAACATCAGGATCTGGTGGCGGGTTGCCGCGTCGAACAAGGCGCGCTTCATGAAGTCGCGACGGGCGTCATCGGTGTGTACCAGTGCGTCGTCCAGCAACAGCAAGGTGGGCCGCCCGGCCTCTTGCAGCAGATCCGCATACGCAAACCGGGCCAGGATTCCGAGTTGCTCGCGCGTGCCGAAACTGAGCGCGTCCAGCAAGTCTTCGCCCTCGGCGCGGCGCAGCGCCGTGGGCAGCAAGGCGTCGTCCAGCCGCAGTGCGGCGTCGGGAAACAGCAATGCCAGGTAGTGGTTCAAGCGGCGAGCCAGCGGCGCCTGCAGCCGTTGCGTGGCGGCGGCGCGTTTATCCGTCAGCAGTTTTTGCAGCAGATCCAGCGCGGCCGCACGACGCGACAATTCATCACGGCGGCGTGCCAGCCGTTCGCACGCTGCCGTGGCTTCTGACAGGCGTTCGCCCAAGCCCTGCGCCCCGGCCTGATCCAGCTTTCCCTGCAATTGAAGGATGTCGCCGTGACGCTTGTGTTGCGCCTCACGCTCGATAGCCGCCGATTTTTCATAGCGCTGGACATCTTGCTCGGCCAGTTCGGGCCGGTATTCCGCCAGCGCGGCTTGCGCCTCGCGCACCCGGCGGTCCAGGTCGTCGTGCGCGCTGCGCACTTCGGCCAGGCGCCCTGCCCGAGCCTGCCGCTGGGCGGCGCGTTCGGCGGACTGCATGTCAGCGGCGCGTGCGGCCGCCTGCCCTTCCAGCAGTTGCGCGCGTGCCAGGTCCGCGTCCAGCGCACGTTGGGCGGCAGCCAGCGCGGCCTCGGCCTGTGTGGCAACCGCAGTGGCTTCGCGCAAGGCCTGGGTGGCCGCCGGCAAATCATCTACGTCCGCCGACGCCACGGCCGGCAGCTTGGTCAGCCGTTCTTGCAACGGCACGCGGCGAGCCAGGGCCTCGTCGCGCTGCCCGCGCAGCACATCCACCCCCTTGGGCGCATGAATGGCCAGCGTCTTGCGCATGCCGTCAAGCTCGCGCTGCAATGCCGTATAGCGCGCATGGCGCTGCTCGGCGTCAGCCAGCGTGGCCACGCCCAAGCGCTCCAGTAAAGCCTCCCACGCCGACTGCAAACCGCCAAGTTCGCGCTGCAGCGCGGGCAAATCCTGACCGCCCGGCTCAATCCGGAACCGGCCCACGCCGGGCAGTTCCAGGTTGGCGGCAGACGTCAGCAATACCTGATCGGCGCCGCTCAGTGCCCGGCCGTCAAGCATTGCCTGATGCCCTGGTTCAAGTTGGTAAGACAGACGCGTGGCAACGGCTTGCTGTTGCAATTGCAGGTTGGCCAGTTCGCGTTCGGTCTTGCGCAGCGCGTCGATGTCGCCATCGGCGATTTCAATGCGCAGCGCTTCAGTCTTCAGCGTGGATCCCTGTTCGATCAGCGCGGTGGCGGCCTTGAGCGCGTCGTCCAGCCGTTCAACTTCGGCGTTCAACTGGACAAGTTGGCGTTCAAGGTCGCGGCGGTCAGTCACGGCCTGTACGGCGGCTACCCGCAAGCGGGCCGCGTCGACCGCGGCGGCGTGCGCCTGCTGTTGCTGCTGCGCGCGGGCCAGGGGTGCCTGCGCCGCATCCACCCGGGCACGCGCGCCCTGCGCTTCCTTGACCAGCGCCTGGTAATCGGCGTCGTCTTGCTGATCGCGCCCCACCTGGTCTTGCAGCAAGGCCAAGGTTTGCGCGGCCTGGACCTGTTCGCGCCGCAGACCGTCAAGCGCCTCGCGTTGTTTCGCCACCGCCGCCAGCCGCGCGCGCGCGTCGGCAGCCTTGGCCTCGAAGTCTTTCCAGGGTTCGTTGGCCTGGGCGCGTTCATGCTCGCGACGCAGTTCGGCCAGGCGGTCCACATCGGCATTCAACTGCGCCATGGCCCGCGCGCAGTCGTCGCGTTCGGTGGTGGCGCGCGCCAGGGCGTCTTCGGCGTCTTTATAGATGCCCTTGGGGCGTCCGTTGCGCGCATCCAGCAAGGCGGCGCGCTCGGCGGACACGCGCTCAAACAGGCGATCGCCATCACTTGAAGCCAGCTCGCCGGACAACTGCGTCAAGGCATCGCGCAAATGCGTGCTGGCGTAGGCCGCCGCCGCTTGCAGGTTGTGGCCGTCGCCTTGCTGAATCCACAACAGGCCGGGGATGCCGGCCAGGTCCGGCTTGCTTTGCCCGCGGCCCGGCAGTTCAAACCCCAGCAAGGCGGCCAACGCGTTTTCGGCTTCTTCGCCATCCAGGCGCTGCGCGCCGCCGTCGATCAGCAATTCACAACGGGCGCGCGACAGGAATTGCTTTTTCAGCACATACGCATGGCCGGCATGCGCGAACGACAGCTCCACGCTGGGCCGCGCGCCGGACTCGCCATGCGGCGCTAAGTCCGCGACCTTGCTGGTGCTGTAGCGTTCCAGAAAGGCCGCGCGTATGGCGGCGGCAACCGTGCTCTTTCCGGCCTCGTTCGCGCCCACGAACAGGTTCAAGCCTTCTTGAAGGCCGTCCAGCACCAAGGGTTGGCGAAATTTCCGGAACTCTTCAAGGGCGATTCTTGACAGCTTCATTTGGCGGCCCCCATGGCGCTTTCACGCTGGAACCGCAGCAACAGGCGCAAGGCTTCCGCGGCAACCGCCGCCTGCTCGCCTTCGTCCTGCAGGGTCTGCAATTGCGCGGCCACCTCGCCTACGTAGCCGCTGGCGCCCAGTTCGGCCAAATCGGCCTGGTCAGGCTCCAGCCGTAGGCCGGACAGGTCGGGCAGCAAGGCACGCACCTGCGCGGCGGCCTGATCCACCGCGCGTTGCAGCACATCAAACGTTTCCATATTGACGTGGCCTTGCACGTCCAGCCGCAGCACCTCGTCAGCGCGCAAGGCCGCCAGGCGTTCGGCCAGGGCCTGCGCGTCGGTGGGCAGGCTGATGGTTTCCGTCCACGCCGACCAGCGGTACTTGCCGACGGCGATGCGTTCGACCACGGGCGCCGCCCCCGGCGCATCAATCTGCACGTCCAGCACGTAGCCGGGCTCGTTGCCGCGAAAGCGATCTTGTTCGGGCGTGCCGGCGTACCAGGTGTGCGCGTCAATGGACAGGCAGCCGTGCCAATCGCCCAGCGCCAGGTAGTCCAGGCGGGCACGGGCGGCGCGGTCGGGCGCGATGGGGTTGGTGGCGTCGATGGTGTCCGGCAAACGGCCCGCCACGCTGCCATGGGCCAGGCCCACGCGCACGCGGCCGGCTTCGGTGTCCAGCGTATCGAAGGACTGGGTCACGTCGTCGTAGGTATGGCGTTGGGTCAGCGGCGCGGCCAGCACGGCAAGGTTTATGGCAGGCAAGTCCACCACGCCGATGCGCGTGGGCATGTGTACGTTGGCGGGTATGCAGCCCAATTGCGCGGCGCGGCTCCAGACGCTGTCGGCCAAGGCGGCGTCGTGGTTGCCGGCGATCATGACCCAGGGGCCGGCATAGGCGGCCATGGCGGCGAAGAGCCGGCGGATAGTGCGATCGGACACGCCTTGCGTATCGAAGACATCGCCTGCGACCAGCACGGCATCCACGCGGCGTTCGGCGGCAAGCGCCGCGATACGCGCCACCACATCAAAGCGCGCCTCGGCCAGGATGGCGGCGTCGTCGGTTTCAAACTGGCCGTATTGACGGCCGATCTGCCAGTCGGCGGTATGCAGGAAATGAGTCATGCGCCGATTTTGGCATAAGCCGGCACCCGCGAAAGCAGCAGAGTGCCGAATCCGTCACGCCGTATCAGCGCCCGTTCAAGCGCCCTTGCCGTCCAACACCAAGGACGGGCTCGATGCCGCGCCGCGCTCGTAGCGCGAAATGCCCAGGCCGTCGGTGCGGATGGCGGGGCGCTGCCCCATCACCTGGTCGGCCACCAGCTTGCCGGAGCCGCAAGCCATGGTCCAACCCAGCGTGCCGTGGCCGGTGTTCAGGAACAGGTTGCCGTAACGGGTGGGCCCGACGATGGGCGTGCTGTCCGGCGTCATCGGGCGCAGGCCGGTCCAGAATTCAGCCTGGGCCACGTGGCCGCTGCCGGGGAACAGGTCGTTCACGACCAGTTCCAGCGTCTTGCGGCGCGCGTCCTTCAAGCGCAGGTCGAAACCGGACAGTTCGGCCATGCCGCCCACCCGGATGCGGTCGTCGAACCGGGTCACCGCGATCTTGTAGGTTTCGTCCAGGATGGTGGACACAGGCGCGGCGGCCTCGTCTTTCATGGGGATGGTCAGCGAATAGCCCTTGACCGGATAAACCGGCAGGTCCAGGCCCAGCGGTTCGAGCAGACCGCGCGAGTAGCTGCCGAAGGCGGCCACGTAGCGGTCGGCCGTCAGGACCTCGTTGCCCACGCGCACGCCGGTGATCTGGCCCCCTGCGGTGTTCAAGCCCGAGACCGTCTGGTTGAAGCGGAAGTCCACGCCCAGGGCAGCGGCCATCTCGGCCAGCCGTGTCGTGAACAGGCGGCAGTCGCCGGTTTCGTCGTTGGGCAGGCGCAGGCCGCCGGCCAGCTTGTGGATCGAGCGCGCCAGGGCGGGTTCGGCCGTGACCAGGCGGTTGCGGTCCAGCAGTTCGTAGGGCACGCCTACTTCTTCCAGCACCGCGATGTCACGCCGGGCGGCTTCCAATTGGGCGTCGGTGCGGAACAGCTGCAAGGTGCCCCGCGCACGCTCTTCATAATGAATGCCCGTGGACGTGCGCAGTTCGCGCAGGCAATCGCGGCTGTATTCGGCCAGGCGCAGCATGCGCTCTTTATTGACCGAATAGCGGTCGGCCGAACAGTTGGCCAGCATGGCGGCCATCCACTTCAATTGGTACAGGCTACCGTCCAGGCGTATCGCCAAGGGCGCATGCTTCTTGAACAGCCATTTGATGGCTTTTAGCGGAATGCCGGGCGCGGCCCAGGGCGTGGAATAGCCCGGCGAAACCTGGCCGGCATTGGCGTAGCTGGTTTCCTGGGCGGCGGCGGGCTGGCGGTCCAGGACCGTCACGCGGGCTCCCTGACGGGCGAGATAATACGCGGTCGTGGTGCCGATCACGCCGCTGCCAAGGACGATTACATGCATGATTCTTTCCGTATTTGGATTTACTCAGTTATTTCGGTAGTCTATGACTCCAATCGCAGTGAAAAGCACTGATTATTTTGCTTTAGCAGCGCTTTTTCTGGGGTGCCCCCTGTTTTCCGATCGGCAAAAGTGAAATGCGCGACCTAGACCGAATTGACCTGAAAATCCTGGAAATCCTGCAGCGCGAAGGCCGCATTTCCGTTACCGATCTGGCCGAGCGGGTCAGCCTGTCGGCCACCCCCTGTTCGGACCGGGTCAAACGGATGGAACGCGAGGGCGTCATCACGGGTTACCATGCGCGCGTCAATCCGGCGGCCTTGGGCAAGAACCTGCTGGTGTTTCTAGAGATCAAGCTGTCGGCGAAGTCCGGCGACGTGTTCGACAAGGTAAAGAAAGAGCTGCTGTACGTGCCCGAAGTGATGGAATGCCATCTGGTGTCTGGCGATTTCGATTACCTCGTGAAGGCCCGCCTGACGGAAATGAACGAATATCGGCGCCTGTTGGGCGAAATTCTTAAGCGCTTGCCGGCGTCGGCGGAATCCCGCAGTTACATCGTCATGGAAGAAATCAAGGAAACGCTGTATCTGCCGGTGGATCGGTAATTGACACACTGGCCTTGGGGCAAGCGCCCCACCGGATACGCGGATTGTTACGGGCGCGCGCGTGCGCGGCTGCTATGCTGGCGGCCCTCCGACCCGTGCCGCCCAGTTCTGGTCCGACCCCAATTCTTTAGTCCCAACCTATGACTCGCCTTTACAAATACTTCTTCCGCGGCCTGATTACCGTGCTGCCGCTGGCCCTGACCATCTACCTGCTCTACATCTTTCTGGCGTGGACGGAGGCCGTGGCGCTGACGTTTCTGCGCCCCTTCATTGGTGGCTTCTACGTGCCGGGCATGGGGCTGGCGCTGGGCATTCTGGGCATTTTGGCCATCGGCTATCTGGTGTCCAAGCAACGCGTGCAGAAGTTCCTGACCGTGGTGGAAATGCCCTTTACCAACCTGCCGGTGGTGAAGAGCATTTATTCGTCGCTGAAGAGCTTTGCCGACTATTTTTCGCCCAGTTCCAAGAACACGGCGCAACAGGTCGTTGTCCTGCGCTTGCCGGGGCAGCAACTCGAACTGGTGGGCCTGGTGACGCGGCGCAGCCTGGAAGGCCTGCCCGAAGGGTTTACACAGGGCGATCGCGTGGCCGTCTACCTGCCCATGGGCTACATGATTGGCGGCTACACCGTATTTGTGCCGCAAGACTGGGTACAGCCCATCCAGATGTCGGTCGAGGAAGCCATGCGCTCATCGCTGATCGCCTGGATGGCGCGCGCCGAGAACAACAGCCGCCCCACGGCCCCGCCCGTGCCGGACACGCCCGTGGCGCCCCCGCCGCCGCCGCCCGCCAACACGAATGGCGGCGACCCGGCCTGACCGGTTTTTCATCTATCCCTTTCCGCGCAATCCATGCCCATTATTGAATTCACGCTTGCCGAAGGCAGCCCCTATATTGAAATCAACCAGCTCCTGAAAGCCACCGGCGTCTGCGACAGTGGCGGCGCGGGCAAGATGATGGTGGCCGACGGCCAGGTCAGCGTGGGCGGCGTCATCGAAACGCGCAAGACCGCGAAGATCCGCGACGGCCAGATCGTCACTTGCGGCGACATCCGCATCGTTGTGCGAGGCCCGCAATGAAACTCAAGATGGCCAAGAACTCCATCTTCGCCGTGCTGCTGCGCTCGCCCTGGTGGATGAGCGCGGGCGTGGCCGTGCTGCTTAGCGCCGGCGGTTTCGCCGCGCTGCCGCTGGACTATGCGGCGATGGGCGTGTTCGCGGCGGTGCCGTTCGCGGTCATTGCCATCATGGCGGCCTACAAGCAGTTGCGGGCACCGTCGGAAACGCGCGTGCAGGCCGTGGCCGAAGCCGCCGCGGCCATGACGTGGGTCGAGTTCGCCAATACCGTTGAAGCCGGTTTCAAACGCGACGGCTGCGAGGTCCAACGCCTGCAGACACCCGGCGCCGACTTCGCCTTGAGCAAAGACGGCCACGTGGCGATCGTCAGCGCCAAACGCTGGAAAGCCGCGCGCGTGGGGGTGGAGCCGCTGCGTGAACTGCAAGCCGCGCGTGAAAAACGCGGCGCGCGCGAAGCCATCTACATCGCCCTGGGCGACGTCTCCGACAACGCCTGGCAGTACGCGAAGGCGCAAGGCGTGTCGCTGATGACGGCGCCGGAACTGGCCAAGTTGCTGCGCGACCTGAAGGTCTGAGCGGGCCGACATTTCGCGCCTTTCTGTTCGATCCGGATCTTTCGATGACCTATCGCATCCTTGCCGATCTGGTGCTTGTCGTGCACGGGCTGTTCGTTGCCTTCGTTGTATTCGGCGGGCTGCTGGCGCTATGGCGGCCGCGCATCGCTTACTGGCATCTGCCGGCGCTGGTGTGGGGCGCGGTGGTGGTGGGCATGGGCTGGATCTGCCCCTTGACGCCGCTGGAAGTGTCGCTGCGCCAACAGGCGGGCCAGCAAGGCTATGCGGGTGGTTTTATCGAACACTATCTACTGGGCCTCATCTACCCCGATAGCATCACCCGAACCACGCAGATGGTGCTGGCCGCGCTGCTGATCATCGGCAATATCATGGTGTATGCCCTGTGGGTGCGCCGACGCCGGCGTGCCAGGCGCGCCGCGCCGTAACGCCGGCACGCGCTACAAGCCAAGCCATCGCGCCAGGCTGATAAAGCACGCATCAAGGCCCAGCGCCCAAGCTTACAGACCGCGCGCGATCACCAGCCGCTGGATGTCGCTGGTGCCTTCGTAGATCTGACACACGCGCACGTCGCGGTAAATGCGTTCAACCGGAAAGTCTTTCAGATAGCCGTATCCGCCCAAGGTCTGGATGGCGGCCGAACACACTTTCTCGGCCATTTCCGACGCAAACAGCTTGGCCATGGACGCTTCCATCAACGCAGGTTTGCCGGCTTCGCGCAGCGCGGCCGCATGCAGCACCATCTGGCGCGCGGCGTGGATCTGCGTCGCCATGTCGGCCAGGCGAAACGCCACGGCCTGATGTTCCATGATGGGCTTGCCGAATGCCTGGCGGTCGCGGGCGTAGTCGCGCGCGCATTCAAAGGCGGCCCGCGCCATGCCCACCGATTGCGACGCGATGCCGATGCGCCCGCCTTCCAGGTTGGCCAACGCAATCTTGTAGCCCTGCCCTTCATCACCCAGCCGGTAGGCGGCGGGGATGCGCATGTCTTCAAACGCGATCTGGCAGGTGTCCGAAGCATGCTGACCCAGCTTGTCTTCGACCCGCAGCACTTGATAGCCCGGGGTGTCGGTGGGCACGATGAAGGCCGAGATGCCGCGCTTGCCGGCGTCGGGGTCGGTGACCGCGAAGACGATCACGGTTTGGCCGCTCTTGCCCGACGTAATGAATTGCTTGGCGCCGTTCAAGACGTAGTCGTCGCCGTCGCGGCGGGCGCGGGTGCGCAGACTGCTGGCGTCGGAACCCGCTTGCGGCTCGGTCAGGGCAAAGCCGCCGATGTGCTCGCCGCTTGCGAGCGGCCGCAGGAATTGCTCTTTCTGCGCGTCGTTGCCGAACTTCAGGATGGGCATGCAGGCCACCGAATTATGCACGCTCATGATGGTGGAGCACGCGCCGCTGCCGGCCGCGATTTCTTCCAGCGCCACGGCGTACGACACGTAACCGCTGTCGTTGCCGTCCCATTCCTCGGGCACCAGCATGCCGAAGAAACCCAACTGCGCCATTTCTTGAATGGCGTCGGCGGGATAGTGGTGGTCACGATCCCAGCGCTCGGCGTTGGGCGTCAGGCGTTCCGTGGCGAAACGGCGCGCCATCTCTTGAATACTGAGTTGCTCTTCGGTCAACAGCATGTTTTGTCTCCTGGGTTGCGCGGGCGGGCGGGCGCCGGATGGGCGCCGCTTGCCTTGTTCTGTCGTGCCGCGTTGGCGGGGTACGGACGAGGCACGGCATCGAGAATACACCGTCGTTCCCATGCGCGCGGGAAGGTTGTTCGCTTCAAGAACCTTTTAGTGTTGCGTGAAAACCGAGGATCGAATTATCATGCAACTTATTAAGTATCTTGATGAGACATGGAAAGGAGTTTGCGCATGAATTACGACGTGATCATTGTGGGCGGCAGCTTTGCCGGCCTATCGGCCGCCATGCAACTGGCGCGTGCCAGAAGGCGTATCGCGCTGATCGATGGCGGCCAGCCCCGCAACCGTTACGCTGCCCACTCGCACGGCTTCCTTGGCCAGGACGGCAAGACGCCGCAGGACATCGTGCAGCAGGCCCGCGAGCAGTTGGCCCACTATCCCACCGTGACATTCCTGGATGGCAACGCCGTAACGGCCAGTGGTTCAATCGGCCGCTTTGCAGTAACGATGGCGGACGGGCAGCAGGTGCAAGGCAAGCGCCTGATTTTGGCCACGGGGCTGCGCGACGAACTCCCCGCCCTGCCCGGCTTGAACGAGCGTTGGGGCAAGACGGTCTTGCACTGCCCTTACTGCCATGGCTATGAAGTGGCCGGCAGCCCGCTGGGCGTGATGGCGGCGCATCCGATGTCGGCGCACCAGGCCATGCTGCTGCCGGACTGGGGTCCCACTACGTTCTTCACACAAGGTGAATTTGAACCGGATGAGGAACAGGCCGCTTTGATGGCCAAGCGCGGCGTGCGTATCGAGCGCAGCCCTATCGTTGAATTGATGGGCACGTCCCCTAGCCTGGACGCTGTCAAGCTGGCCGACGGGCGGCGCATGGCAGTCCACGCGCTGTTCGTGGCCAGCAAGACGCACATGACCAGCCCGCTGGCTGCGCAGTTGGGTTGCGCGTTCAGCGACGGCCCCCTGGGTCCGTTGATACGTGTGGATGATCTGCGGCAGACAAGCGTCGAAGGCGTCTTCGCCGCAGGCGACGCCGCCATTCCCATGAGCAACGCCACGCTAGCCAGCGCGTCCGGCGTGATGGCGGGCGTGTGCGCGCATCGTTCGCTGGTGATGGATTGCTCGTAGTATGGGTGTAGCGCGCGATGCGTGGCGCAAGAACCCTGCCGAAGATCGCGCGCAACCCATCGCGCGGACGTTGCCGATGGGTTACGCGCGGCAGGCGCCGGTTTTCGCGGGCAGGCGGTGCCGCGCTACACCCATCCTACGCATCTTGGACAGCACGCCGGCCCGGCTCGTAGGATGGGTGTAGCGCGCGATGCGTGGCGCAAGAACCCTGCCGAAGATCGCGCGCAACCCATCGCGCGGACGTTGCCGATGGGTTACGCGCGGCAGGCGCCGGTTTTCGCGGGCAGGCGGTGCCGCGCTACACCCATCCTACGCATATTGGACGGCACGCCGGTCCCGGCTCGTAGGATGGGTGTAGCGCGCGATGCGTGGCGCAAGAACCCTGCCGAGAATCGCGCGCAACTCATCGCGCGGACGTTGCCGATGGGTTGCGCGCGGCAGGCGCCGGTTTTCGCGGGCAGGCATTGCCGCGCTACACCCATCCTACGCATCTTGGGCAGGAGGCCGGGTCACCGGTTGGCGGGCGTCGGTGTCGGCGGGATCACGGTATCGCGGATGCGCGCCTTGAAGAACGCCGCCATGCGGGCGTTCCAGGCTTGATGGAATTGGCGGCGGTCGAAGCCGGGCGCGTCCTGGCAGATGTCGGCTTGTGCCTGGTCGGGCGGGCAAGGTGCCAGGAACGCGAAGTGGCCCGCGCCTGCCACCACCTGATAATCCGGAGTGTGGCCCTGGCCCTGATCCTTATCCTTATCCTGATCCTGATCCTGATCCTTATCCTTATCCTTATCCTTATCCTGGCTTTGCTCCTGGGTCTGATCGTGGGTCTGCTCCCGGCTCTGATCCTGGCTCTGATCCTGGCCCTCACCCTGCCTTCGACCCAGCGCCAGCCCCACCGCTTCCACATCGGCCAGGCTTACACCGTCTCCGCCCAGCGCCGACGCCCAAAGCTGCACGGGGATCTTCACCGCTTGCAACGCATTGCCTGGAAAAACATTCAGCGGATCTGCAATGACCACCGCCTTGATGCGCGCATCTTGCACATAGGGCTGCTGAGGAATTTTCCCGGATGCGATATCTCGGCACATGGGAAGCGTCGGCGCTTCCTGACAAACCTCCAAGCCCGCCTGAAAATCTGGCTTGGCGCCGGCCAACACCAAGGCGGTATACGCGCCGCGCGAAAAACCGAAGGCGCCGATCTTGGTGGCGTCCACGCGCGCTTGCTGTGGCCAGGCGGTCGTCATGTAGTCGATTACGCGCCGTATCTCACGCGGGCGCGTCGAGAAGATTGACAGGTATCCCTGCCGCGAGCGGTCCTGCGCGTTGTCGCCCACGTGGTTGATGGCGACCACCACGAAGCCCGCATCCGCCAGCGCCGCGGCGGTGTCGTGATGGCTCAAGAATGAACCGGCCGACCCATGCGACATCACGATCAAGGGATGCCGACCGTCGGGCACGGCGCAGTTCAAGACGCCAGGGATGGTGGCGCGACCCAGTTTGATCTCCGTGGCGGGGGCGTTGCAAGGCGTCCAGATGCCGCCCGTGAGCGCCGGGCCGTTCATGTCCACGGGTATCGTCAGGCGCTGGAAGCCGGCAGCCCGGGCGGCGCTCGGCGTCAGGGTGCCGGCAAGACCTAGGGCAAGGACGGAAACAACAGCGGCGGCAGTGGTGGACGCGGTCGTGCAGCGCGCGCGCAAGAGGGAAAGAAAAGTCATGGTCGAACGGAACAAGGAAAAGGACGACGGGGCAAGCCGCACACCCATACCTGCGCAGCACGGTATCGACAATACCGGTCACGCACCCATACCGGTGCAGCGGGGTATCGACAATACCGGATTCGAACATGTCTTGTAGCGGCTACGGCGCGACGCAACCATGCGCTCGTGCATCAAACAACGGGATGGATGGGAATGCCGTAGCGCCACGGCCCACGCGGCGGCGCTACGGCTATCCATGGCATTGCCCCCTTACCGAACCTTGCCCTCCTTCCAAGCCGCCAGCAGTTGCTCATACGGAATGGTTTCGCCCTTGGGCTTCTCGTTGGTCAGCTTCTTCCACGGCGCGTGCTGGTCCGACAGCCACTTGCTGGGGTTGCTCTTCGGGTTCAGCTTGGGCGCGCATTGCGCCATGCCTGCCCGCTCCAGCCGCGCCATCACCTGATCCATTTCATTGGCCAGGCTGTCCATGGCGGCCTGCGGGGTCTTTTCACCGGTAACCGCCGTGGCCACGTTCTTCCACCACAACTGCGCCAGCTTCGGATAATCCGGCACGTTGTTGCCGGTGGGCGTCCATGCCACGCGGGCCGGGCTGCGGTAGAACTCGATCAGCCCGCCGTAGTTGGCGGCGTTCTTGGTGAAGAACTCGCTGTTGATGTCGCTGTCGCGGATGAAGGTCAGGCCGGTGATGGATTTTTTCAGCGATACCGACTTCGACGTGACGAACTGCGCATACAGCCAGGCCGCGGCCATCTTGTCGGGGTTGGTGGATTTGAAGAACGTCCACGAACCTACGTCCTGATAGCCGTTCTGCATGCCGTCCTTCCAGTACGGGCCGTAGGGCGACGGCGCCATGCGCCATTTCGGCGTGCCGTCGTCGTTCACCACCGGCAGGCCCTTCTTGGTCATGTCGGCGGTGAAGGCCGTGTACCAGAAGATCTGCTGGGCGATCTGCCCTTGGGCGGGCACCGGGCCGGACTCCGAAAACGTCATGCCCATGGCCTGCTGCGGCGCGTACTTCTTCATCCAGTCGATGTATTTCGTCAGCGCATAGACGGCGGCCGGGCTGTTGGTGGCCCCGCCGCGAGATACCGACGCACCGACCGGCGTGCACTTGTCATCCGCCACGCGGATGCCCCATTCATCCACCGGCATGCCGTTGGGCAGGCCCTTGTCGGCCGCGCCGGCCATGGACAGCCACGCATCGGTAAAGCGCCAGCCCAGCGACGGGTCTTTCTTGCCGTAGTCCATGTGGCCATAGACCTTCTTGCCGTCGATTTCCTTGACGTCGTTCGAGAAGAAGTCGGCAATGTCTTCGTAGGCGGACCAATTGGTGGGCACGCCCAGGTCATAGCCGTACTTGGCTTTGAACTTGTCCTTAAGATCTTGCCGGGCGAACCAATCCGCGCGGAACCAGTAGACGTTGGCAAACTGCTGGTCGGGCAATTGATACAGCTTGCCGTCGGGCGCGGTGGTGAATTTGGTGCCGATGAAGTCCTTGATGTCCAGGTCGGGGTTGGTCCATTCCTTGCCCGCGCCGGCCATGTAGTCCGACAGCGGCAGAATGGCGCCGTAACGGTAGTGGGTGCCGATCAGATCGGAGTCCGAGATCCAGCCGTCGTAGATCGACTTGCCCGACTGCATGGACGTCTGCAGTTTCTCGACCACGTCGCCTTCCTGGATCAGGTCGTGGTTGACCTTGATGCCGGTGATTTCACTGAACGCCTTGGCCAGTGTCTTGGATTCGTACTCGTGCGTGGTGATGGTTTCCGACACGACGTTGATTTCATTGACGCCCTTGGCCTTCAGCTTGGCCGCGGCGTCCATGAACCACTTCATCTCGGCCATCTGCTGGTCCTTGGACAGCGTGGAAGGCTGGAACTCGGAATCCACCCACTTCTTCGCCTCCGGTTCGCCGGCCCAAGCCCCTGATGTGCCGATCAGGGCGATAGCGGCCGCCATGGCGTGCATGCGCAATTTCATGACCTGTCTCCTCGAATACCCTTCCCCTTCTGTTCTGCTGCGGACCTCTGGCCGGGGAAGATGCGGGCCGCAGTCCTTCAAAACCATCCATCCCAACCTGCCAGGGGTCGACGCGCCCCTTCAGCCCTTTCTTCAGCCTTTTTTCATGATGAAAGCCAGCAACAGCATGGACACCACGAAGCTGATCCACACCGACGGCGGCTCGTCCAGTGACAGCCACTCCATCACCTTTTCGCCAAACCCCAGAAACGCCAGGTTGACCCAGGCCGCGGCCATCAATCCAATAAACAGCCTGTCGCCGCGCGTGGTGCGCAGCGGCAGAAAGCCCTTGCGTTCGACCGTGGGCGATTTCAATTCCCATACGGTCATGCCGATCAGCATCAGCACGATGCAGGTGAAAAACACGGCGACCGGCGTGGTCCATACCATCCAACTGAACATGTCGGCCCCCTTCTACACGCGGCCCATCGCGAAGCCCTTCGCGATGTAGTGGCGCACGAACCAGATGACGATGCCGCCGGGCACGATGGTCAACACGCCGGCCGCCGCCAGCACGCCCCAATCCATGCCGGACGCCGACACGGTTCGGGTCATGGTGGCCACGATGGGTTTGGCGTTGACGGACGTAAGCGTGCGCGCCAGCAGCAATTCCACCCAACTGAACATGAAGCAGAAAAACGCCGCCACGCCCACGCCCGACTTGATCAGCGGCAGGAAGATCGTGAGGAAAAACCGGGGAAAGGAATAGCCGTCGACATAGGCGGTTTCGTCGATTTCGCGCGGCACGCCGGACATGAAGCCTTCCAGAATCCACACGGCCAGCGGCACGTTGAACACCAGGTGCGCCAGCGCCACGGCCAGGTGCGTATCCATCAGCCCGAACGAACTGTAGAGCTGAAAGAACGGCAGCAGGAACACGGCGGGCGGCGTCATGCGGTTGGTCAGCAGCCAGAAGAACACGTGCTTGTCGCCGATGAAGCGGTAGCGCGAAAACGCGTAGGCCGCTGGCAGCGCCACCGCCAGCGAAATCACCGTATTGATGACGACGTAGATCAGGGAATTGATGTAGCCCGAATACCAGGCGGGGTCGGTGAAGATGGTGCGGTAATGCTCGAAGGTGAAGTCGCGCGGCCACAGCGTCAGTGTGCTGACGATTTCGGTATTGGTCTTGAACGACATGTTCAGCATCCAGTACAGCGGCAGCAGCGCGAACACCAGGTACAGGATCAGGAAGGCGGTACGCCACCAGGTGGATTGGTCACGCATGGGGATGCTCCTCGTCGACGCCGCCGGTCGTGCCCGCGCGCTGCATCCAGTTGTAGAGGATGAAGCACAGCAGCAGGATGATCAGGAAGTAAATGATGGAGAACGCCGCGGCGGGGCCCAGGTCGAACTGGCCCACGGCCTTTTGCGTCAGGTACTGCGAGAGGAACGTCGTGGCGTTACCCGGCCCGCCGCCCGTCAGCACGAAGGGCTCGGTGTAGATCATGAAGCTGTCCATGAAGCGCAGCAGCACCGCAATCATCAACACGCCGCGCATCTTGGGCAGTTGGATGTAGCGGAACACCGCCAGCCGCGACGCCCCATCGATGCGCGCGGCCTGGTAGTAGGCGTCGGGAATGGCGCGCAGGCCCGCATAGCACAGCAGCGCGACCAGCGGCGTCCAGTGCCACACGTCCATGACCAGCACGGTCACCCAGGCGTCCACGTCGTTGCCGGTGTAGTTGTAGTCCACCCCCAGCCACGACAAGGTCGCGCCCAGCAGGCCGATGTCGGTGCGGCCGAACACCTGCCAGATGGTGCCCACCACGTTCCAGGGAATCAGCAAGGACAGCGCAATGATCACCAACACGGCCGACGCGCGCCAACCACTGGCGGGCATGGACAAGGCCAGCAAGATGCCCAGCGGAATCTCTATGGCCAGCACCGCCAGCGAAAACCCGATCTGGCGGAACAAGGCGCCATGCAGTTCTTCGTCTTGCAGCACGGCGGCAAACCACTCCGTGCCCACGAAGACGCGGCGGTCCGGGGCAATGATGTCTTGCACGGAGTAGTTGACGATGGTCATCAGCGGCAAGATGGCCGAGAACGCCACGCACAACACCACGGGTAAAACCAGGAACCAGGCCCGGTGATCAATGGGTTTCATGGGATCAGCACCTCGTCGCGATAAAAGCAGGTGTGCGGATTCAGCACCGACAACCAGACGGTGCCGCCGACGGCGGCGGGCACGATATTGCTGCCCAAGCGGGCGCGCACGGGCGTGCCTTCGAAGTCGGCCACCAGCAAGGTGTAGGTGCCCACGTCCTGCACGCGCTCTACCCGCATGGGTACAGCGCCCGCCGTGTTCGCGTCTGTCAGGCGCAGGTATTCGGGGCGCACGCCCAGCTTGATGGGGCCGGCGTTAGCCAGCTTTGCGGCCACTTCGGGCGTGGCGCCTTGCACGCGCGTCTGCCCCACCCACAGCGCATCGTCGCGCCATTGCGCCGGCAGGAAGTTCATGCCGGGCGACCCGATGAAATGGCCCACGAAGGTATGCGCCGGCCGTTCGAAGAGATCGTCCGCGCTGCCCACCTGCACGGCGCGTCCGCGCGCCATCACCATGACCTGGTCGGCAAACGTCAGCGCTTCGGTCTGGTCGTGCGTCACGTAGATCAGCGTCAGCTTGAATTCGTGATGAATTTCCTTGAGCTTGCGCCGCAGCTCCCACTTCAGTTGCGGGTCGATCACCGTCAAGGGTTCGTCGAACAGAATGGCCGACACGTCATTGCGCACCAGGCCACGGCCCAGCGATATTTTTTGTTTGGCGTCGGCCGTCAGGCCGCTGGCGCGGCGGTCCAGCACGTGCGACATCTCCAGCATTTCGGCAATGCGGCCCACCCGTTCGCGGATGTGTTCGGGCGCAACGCCCCGGTTGCGCAGCGGAAAGGCCAGGTTGTCGGCCACCGTCATCGTGTCGTAGACCACGGGAAACTGGAACACCTGCGCGATGTTGCGCGCCTGCGGGGATTTGGCCGTGACGTCCTGGCCGTCAAACAAAATGCGCCCGTGCGAGGGGCGCAACAAACCCGATACGCAGTTGAGCAAGGTGGTCTTGCCGCAGCCCGACGGGCCCAGCAAGGCATAGGCGCCGCCGTCGCGAAAGGTGAATTGCAGCGGTAGCAGCGCGTAGTCGTCGTCGGTCTTGGGGTCGGCCACGTAGGAATGGGAAAGGTCCAGCTCGATCTGCGCCATCAGGCCGCCTCCCCGTTCATGCCCGGATGGCGCGGTGCGGCCAGAGGGGCGGCCAACAGCGCGCCGCCGGTGTTGAATGCATAGGTGTTGGCCGGGTCGAAATACAGTTGCACGCGCTCGTCCAAGGTATAGCGATGCACGCCCGGCAGTTGCGCCACCACGTCGCCCGCGGCCGTTTCCGCATGCACGAAGGTGTCGGAACCTGAAATTTCAGCTAGCTTCACCACGCCGGCCAGGCCCACATGACCGGGGCGCGGTTCCACGTCCAGCGCGCCCGCGCGCAGGCCCGCGGTGATGTCGGCGCCTGCCTGCGCAGGCAGGTCGCGGTCAACCGCCACCTGACCTTGCAGGACGAAACCCGTGTCCGTGCGCCGGGCCGCGAACAGGTTCATGGGCGGATCGCTGAATGCGCGCGCCACGCGTATGGAATTGGGGCGGTGAAAGACCTGGGCCGTGGGGCCGTATTGCAGCAGCTCGCCCGCATCCAGCACGGCGGTGTGGCCTCCCAGCAACAGGGCTTCGCCCGGTTCGGTCGTGGCGTAGACCACGGTGGAACGCCCTTCGGCAAACAATTCCGAAAGCTCGTCGCGCAGTTCTTCGCGCAGCTTGTAGTCCAGGTTGACCAGGGGTTCGTCCAGCAGGATCAGGGGCGCGTCCTTCACCAAAGCCCGGGCCAGCGCCACCCGCTGCTGCTGCCCGCCAGACAGTTCCGACGGGTAGCGCGCCAGCAGATGGTCGATGTGCAGCCGGGCCGCCATGGCGCGGACTTTTTCGCGGATGTCCTTTTCGCCGCGCAGCTTGAGCGGCGACGCGATGTTGTCGTAGACCGACATCGACGGGTAATTGATGAATTGCTGGTACACCATGGCGACGTTGCGCTGGCGCACGGGCACGCCCGTGACATCCACGCCGTCAACCAGTACGCGGCCTTCGGTGGGTCGGTCCAGCCCGGCCATGATGCGCATCAACGAGGTTTTGCCCGCCAGGGTCACCCCCAGCAGCACCGTCATGGCTCCCGGCACGGGGGCCAGGCTCATGGGAGTCAGGTGCGTTTGCGAGCCGGCCCGCAAACCTATCCTGTCCAAGGTCAGCTGCATCTAGTCTCCTCAACCTACTTATATGTCCCTGTTTTAAAACGGACTTCGGTATTCGGTACAGCGCCCCAGCCGCTACGCGCAATGGCGTAACAGGATGAGCATACTCTTTCAGGTATCTTTCGTTTTTTTTGCGTTTTACCCAAGAAGCGAACAAAAAACAATCTTGCAGTGCGGCATTATTTTTCGCTTTTGTTGTTTTATCATGCGAATATGACACTGAATCCACGACAGAGCGCGTTGGTCGAAATGGTGCGGGCCCAAGGCTCGGCCACGATCGAAGAGCTCGCCAAACGCTTTGACGTCACGCTGCAGACCGTGCGGCGCGACGTCAACATTCTTTCCGAAGCCGGCATGCTGTCGCGCTTTCATGGTGGCGTGCGCATTGAAGCGTCCACCATCGAGAACATTGCCTACCGCAAGCGCCAGGGGCTGCACGCCGCGGGCAAGCAACGCATTGCCGAAGCCGTGGCGCGCGCCGTGCCGGACGGCTGTTCGCTGATCCTGAACATCGGCACCACCACCGAGGCCATCGCGCGCGCCCTGCTGCGCCATCGCGGCCTGCGCGTCATTACC
The DNA here is from genome assembly GCF_003994415.1 of Achromobacter spanius. Classification (NCBI taxonomy): domain Bacteria; kingdom Pseudomonadati; phylum Pseudomonadota; class Betaproteobacteria; order Burkholderiales; family Alcaligenaceae; genus Achromobacter; species Achromobacter spanius. Next base: position 3,595,339 of record NZ_CP034689.1, read on the forward strand.
AACAACCTGCATGTGGCGGACATCCTGTCCGACAACCCGGATTGCGAAGTCATCGTGGCCGGCGGCGTGGTGCGTTCGCGCGACCGCGGCATCGTGGGCGAAGCCACCATGGATTTCATCCGCCAGTTCAAGGTGGATATCGGCCTGATCGGCATTTCGGGCATCGAAGCCGACGGCACGCTGCGCGATTACGACTTCCGCGAAGTGCGTGTGGCGCGAACCATCATCGAACAATCGCGCGAAGTCTGGCTAGCCGCCGACAGCAGCAAATTCAAACGCCAGGCCATGGTGGAACTGGCGCATATCTCGCAAATCGACCGATTCTTTACCGACGCGCACCCGCAGGAACCCCTGGCGCAGGTGCTGCTGGATTCCGGCGTGCGCTGCGAAGTCGCGGCCGCGCCCAATGGAGCCGGCGTAGAGACCCCCACGAATAATTCCGCATCCAACTTATGAACCAACCGCTCGCCAACGTCACCCCGCCCGATCGCAACCGCCTGCTGTCCACGCTGGACAACACGCCGTCCTGGGACGTCATCGTCATCGGTGGCGGCGCAACGGGCCTGGGCACCGCCGTGGACGCCGCCGCGCGTGGCTACCGCACCTTGCTGATCGAAGGCGCCGACTTTGCCAAGGGCACGTCCAGCAAGGCTACGAAACTGGTGCATGGCGGCGTGCGCTATCTCGCCCAAGGCAATGTCAGTCTGGTGCGCGAAGCGCTGCACGAACGCGGTCTGCTCAATCGCAACGCGCCGCACCTGGTGTGGCCGCTGGGTTTCGTGGTGCCCGCCTACAACCTGTTCGACCAGCCTTTCTATGGCATCGGCCTGAAGATGTACGACATGCTGGCCGGCAAGCTGAACCTGGCGCCCAGCCGCTGGTTGTCGCGCCGCGACACGCTGGCCAATGCGCCCACGCTGGCGGAAAACGTCAACGGGCGTGGCTTGAAGGGTGGCGTGCTGTATTACGACGGCCAATTCGACGACGCGCGCCTGGCGATGAGCCTGATGCGCACGCTGTTCGACCTGGGCGGCACGGCCGTGAACTACGTGCGCGCCACGGGCCTTAGCACCAGCAACGGCAAAATTGACGGCGTGACCGCGCAAGACGTGATCGGCGGCGCCAGCTTCTCGTTGCGCGCGCGTTGCGTGATCAACGCCACCGGTGTCTGGGTGGACGCCGTGCGCCGCATGGAAGACAAGAACGCGGCCACGATGGTGGCGCCCAGCCAGGGCGTGCACCTGACCTTGCCGCAAGAGTTCCTGCCCGGCAAACGCGCCATTCTTATCCCGAAGACCGACGACGGCCGCGTGCTGTTCGTGGTGCCATGGAACGGCCACACCATCGTGGGCACCACCGACACGCCGCGCGGCGATCTGCCGCTGGACCCGGAAGCCGGCGCGCAGGATGTGGACTTCATCCTGAGCACCGCCGCGCGCTACCTCAGCCGCAAGCCGACCCGCGACGACGTCACCAGCGTCTGGTCGGGCCTGCGTCCGCTGGTCAAGGCCACGGGCGAAGCGTCGACCAAGCAGTTGTCGCGCGAGCACACGATTTTGGTGTCCAACGCCGGGCTGGTGACGGTAACGGGCGGCAAGTGGACGACCTACCGCCGCATGGCGCAGGACGTGGTGGACACGGCGATTCAACATCACTTGCTGACGCAGGCGTCGTGCCGGACCGAATCGCTGCCGTTGCACGGCGCGGCGGGCCTGGCGCCGTCCGAAGAGCATGCGGGCACGCCAGACAGTTACTACGGCAGCGATCTTGCAGTGTTGAAGGCGTTGCCGGGCGCCGACCGCATGCTGGTCAAGGCCAGTGGTTTGTCGGAAGCGCACGTACGTTTCGCGGCACGCTTTGAGCTGGCGCGCAGCGCCGAAGACGTGTTGGCCCGCCGCAACCGCGCGCTGTTCCTGGACGCGGAAGCCGCAATGCTGGCCGCCCCCGAAGTCGCCCGCATACTGGCCGAAGAGCTGGGCCACGACGCCGCGTGGCAACAACGCACGCTGCAAGAGCTGGCTACGGTAGCGAAGACGTATCGGCTGTAGGATGGGTGCAGCGCGGGGACGCCTTCAAAAGAAACCAGGCGTACTACGCGCGAAACCCATCAGCACCCGTGAAGTTCTTGCCAACGTTGGAATGCATCCACGCTTGCTTGATGGGTTGCGCGCGGCATGGGCTGGCTTTCTATTGGCTGATTTCTCGCGCTACACCCATCCTACGAGCATCGATGCACGTTGCCCGCATGCCCGCAGCGATTCACGGCACCCGCAGCGTGCTCGTTTCTATCATCGCGTCGAACACGCGCAGCAAATCCGGGTCGCATTTTGAACCGGCTTCGCGATGCAGGATCCGCATGATCTCGCTATGCCCGCGCGCAGGGTGATACGGGCGCGCGTCGCCCAGCGCATCATACGAATCGGCCAGCGAAATAATGCGCGATAGCATCGGAATATCGTGGCCGTGCAGGCCAGCCGGATAACCCGAGCCGTCGAAATGCTCGTGATGGTGGCGCACCGCTTGCGCGATCAGGTCGCGTTGCGGCATCGCGCTATGCATGATGATATCGGCGCCAACCGCCGCGTGGGACTTCATGATTTCCCAGTCTTCGCCTTCCAGGCGATGCGGTGAAAACAGCACGCGGTCCGGCGTGCCGACCTTGCCCACGTCGTGCAGCCGCGCGGCCACGGCGGCGGCCTGTTGTTCGTTTTCGGACAGGCCACAGGCCTGTGCCAGCGCCACGCTTAGCGCGACCACACGGCCGCAATGTCGACCGGTGGCGGGGTCACGCGCCTGCATGGCGGCGAACAGCGCGGCCTCGCAGGAACTTGCTGGATACTCGGGTACGTCGGGAGGCATCAGGAAACGCGCGGCGCCTCGCTTGAGCGGCGCGCTTATGTCGGAAAGTCGCAATTCTGACACAATGCGCACCAATCTTTACGACACCAACGACCCGCTGGCCAGCGGCACCGGGGTTGGCTCAGCTTTCCCTGCCCCCCGCGCCGCGCGGCTATCCGAACAATTTCATTGCTTCAAGCGCGCCAACAGCGCTTCTGCCACGCCCACCGACGACGCCGGGTTCTGCCCCGTTACCAACAAGCCGTCGCAAAGCACATGGGGCTGCCAGTCCGGCCCACGGCTATACAAACCGCCCAACTGCGTCAGTTCGTCTTCCACCAAAAACGGCACCACATCGGTCAACTGCACCGCTGCCTCTTCGCTGTTGGAAAAGCCCGTTACCTGCCGCCCTTGCACCAGCGGCTTGCCATCGGCCGTCTTGGCATGGCGGAGTACGCCGGGCGCATGGCAGACGGCGGACACCGGCTTGCCGGCGGCCAGCATGGTTTCGATCAGCGCAACCGACTTGGCGTCTTCCGCCAGATCCCACAGCGGGCCATGGCCGCCGGGATAGAACACCGCGTCGAAGTCCGCCGCCTGCATGTCGGCCAGCGGCTGCGTGTTGGCCAAAACGCGCTGGGCGTCGGCATCCTGGCGAAAACCGCGCGTGGCGTCGGTCTGTGCGTCGGGATCATCACTCTTGGGGTCCAACGGCGGCTGGCCCCCTTGGGCGAGGCCAGCGTAACCGCCGCTCCCGCGTCGATAAAGGCGTAGTAAGGCGCTGCGAACTCTTCCAGCCAGAAGCCCGTCTTGCGGCCGGTGTCGCCCAGCGTGTCATGGGAAGTCAGCACGATCAGGATTTTCATGTTTCGCTCCGATTGCGGTACGCGCTTATTCATCCGAACCGACGCGCACGATGCGCTTGCCGGCGTTTTCGCCCTTGAGCAAACCGATCAGGCCGCGTGGCGCGTTTTCCAGGCCCTCGACCACGTCTTCGCGATACTTGATGCGGCCCTGCGCAACCAGCCCTTCCATGGCTTCGCGGAATTCACCATAGCGGTGGGCGTATTCGTTGAAGATGATGAAGCCCTGCACCTTCAGCCGCTTGGTCAGGATGTTGCGCATCAACAGCGCCAGGCGGTCCGGGCCATCGGGCAGGCTGGTCGCGTTGTAGGCCGAGATCAAGCCGCAGACCGGCACGCGGGCGCGTGGGTTCAGCAGCGGCAGCACGGCATCAAACACCGCGCCACCCACGTTTTCGAAATAAACATCAATGCCTTGCGGCACGGCGCGCGCCAGACGGCCAGGCAAGTCGGGCGACTTGTGGTCCAGGCAGTCGTCAAAGCCCAATTCGTCGACCACGTAGCGGCATTTGTCCGCGCCGCCCGCAATGCCAACCACCTTGCAGCCATGGATCTTGGCGATCTGCCCCACCACCGCGCCCACCGCGCCGCTGGCCGCGGCCACCACCACGGTTTCACCGGCCTTGGGCTGGCCGATGTCCAGCAGCCCCATGTAGCCCGTAAAGCCGGGCATGCCCAGCACGCCCAGCGAATACGACGGATGCTGCGGCTTGGGGCCCAGGCGCAACAGGCCGGCGCCGTCGGACAAGGCGTAGTCCTGCCAGCCGGACTGGGCCAATACCCATTCGCCTGGCTTGAAATCGGGGTGATTGGACGCTTGCACGCGGGTCACCGTGCCGCCCACCATGGTCTGGCCGATCTGCACGGGTTCGGCGTAGGACGGCGCGTCGCTCATGCGGCCGCGCATATAGGGGTCGAGCGACAGGTACACGGTGCGCAGTAATACCTGGCCGGGACCGGGCTGCGGGACCTCGCCCGTTTCCAGGCGGAAATCGCTATCGGTGGGCTCGCCATGCGGGCGAGCGGCAAGCACGATGCGGCGGTTGATCGACGGGGATTGCGTCATGAAGTCCAGCCTCCTGGGGAAGCCGCCCAGGCCTTGCAGGCAAGGCCCGGGCGGCGGATTGGGAAACCGATCCATTACACCATCGATGCCCGCTGCCCCGCGTTGCAACATTTAACGCCGACCCTGTTTTAATTAATTAAATACTTAATTAAACTGCGCGCCATGTGCCCGATTCCGCCTGCCCCCACCCGTCGCCCCGGCCGCCCCGCGCGTGCTTCGGGTCCTGACAACGCCGCCATGCGCGCCCAATTGCTGGACATCGCCACCGGCCTGTTCGCTGCGCAGGGTGTGGCGGCCACCACCATTGCGCAGATCGCCCAGCGCGCCAACGTCACGCCGGCGATGCTGCACTACTACTTCAGAAGCCGCGACCAACTGATCGATGCCGTGGTGCTGGAACGGGTGGTGCCGGTCATCGCCTATGTCTGGGCGCCGGTGCGACTGGCCTCGGAGTCGGACCCTGCTACCGCCATTGACCCCGACGCCGCGCCCGACACGGACCCCGCCACGGCGGCGCGCACCTACCTGACGGAAATCGTGAATCGCATCGTGCAAAGCGCCACGCAACGGCCGTGGCTGCCGGCGTTGTGGATGCATGAAGTGGTGAATGAAGGCGGGCAACTGCGTGAACGGGTGCTGCCCCACCTGCCGACCGACCGGCTGGCCGCCTTTGCCGGGATGATCGGCCAGGCCCAGCATCAGGGCGCCATCACGGCCGGCGTTGAACCCCGCTTGGTGTTTCTTTCCATTCTTGGCCTGACCCTGCTGCCGCTTGCCACGTCCAACCTGTGGCGCCGCATCTGGCAAGGAGACGCGCAGGCGCAAGCCATCGATACCCAAGCGATCGCGGCGCACGCCATTGCCATGCTGACCGGCGGCCTGTTCTCGCCGGCCGCCCCGCTTTCCCCGCCCCATTCCGCTGCCCGATAAGGATGCCGACCATGCGCACCCGCCCTGCTCTGCTTCGATTCCTGCCCGGTCTGCCGGTGCTGACGCTGCTATTGGCCGGCTGCGGCCCGGACAGCACGCCGTTCTACCAGGGGTATGTGGAAGGCGACTACGTCTACGTGGCCTCCTCCGAAGCCGGCCGCCTGGATGCGCTGGCAGTCAAGCGCGGGCAGCAGGTCAGCGCCGACGCGCCACTGTTTACGCTGGAGGCCACGCGCGAACGCGCCGCCCGCGATGAGGCCAGCGCGCAGTTGGCGGCCGCCACCGCGCAATTGGAAGACATCGCCACGGGCAAGCGGCCGGCGGAAATCGACGTCAGCCGCGCGCAACTGGCGCAAGCCGAGGCCGCCAGCCGCCGCTCGGCCGCGCAACTGCAACGCGATACGGCGCAGTTCCGCATCGGCGGCATAGCGCGCGCGCAGTTGGACGACAGCCGTGAACAGGCGCAGTCGGACGCCGCCCGCGTGCGCGAACTGCGCGCCCAACTGGAAGTGGCCAACCTGCCCGGCCGCGACGACCAGCGCCGCGCGCAGGCCGCCCAAGTCGCCGCCGCGCGCGCCGCGCTGGCGCAGGCGGAATGGACCTTGGCGCAAAAGCAGTTGGGCGCGCCGGCCGCGGGCCAAGTGTTCGACACGATGTACCGCGTGGGCGAATGGGTGCCCGCGGGCAGCCCCGTGGTCAGCCTGCTGCCACCCGGCAATGTGAAGGTGCGCTTCTTCGTGCCCGAAACCGTGGTGGGCACACTGAAGACCGGCCAAACGGCCACGCTGCGCTGCGACGGCTGCGGCGACCCGATACCCGTAAATATCGACTACGTGTCTGACCAGGCCGAATACACGCCGCCCGTCATCTACAGCCGCGAAAGCCGCAGCAAGCTGGTCTACATGGTGGAAGCGCGCCCCGCGCCGGACGCCGCCGCGCGGCTGCATCCTGGGCAACCGGTCGAGGCGACGCTGCCATGAACGCGACCGCCTCGTCCGACACGCAAAACGGTGCACCCGAACCCGGCAAGGCCGTGATTGACGTGCGCGGCCTGAACAAGCGCTTTGGCGACAAGCATGTGGTCAACGACGTATCGCTGCGTGTTCAAGAAGGCGAGATCTTCGGCTTTCTAGGCCCCAACGGCAGCGGCAAGACCACCTGCATCCGCCTGATGTGCGGCTTGCTGACGCCGGACTCCGGCAGCGGCACCTGCCTGGGCTACGACATTGTTCAAGACAGTGCCCAGATCAAGCGCCACGTGGGCTACATGACGCAGAAGTTTTCGTACTGGGATGACCTGACCATCCGCGAAAACCTGGACTTTGTGGCGCGCATGTACGGCATGCCGCAACGCAGGCAGGCGGTGGACCGCGCGCTGGAAGACCTGGGCCTGCACACTCGCGCCAACCAGTTGACGGGTTCGTTGTCGGGCGGCTGGAAGCAGCGCATGGCGCTGGCCGCCTGCCTGCTGCACGAGCCGCGCCTGCTGCTGCTGGACGAACCCACCGCGGGCGTGGACCCGACCGCGCGGCGCGACTTCTGGGAGCAACTGCACGAGCTGGCCGCGCGCGGCATCTCGGTGCTGGTCAGCACGCACTACATGGACGAAGCCGAACGCTGCCACAAGCTGGCTTATATCTCGTACGGCAAGCTGCTGACGCAAGGCACGGCCGAACAGGTGATTGCCGAACAGCGCCTGTCCACCTGGGCGATCCACGGCCACAACCTGGTGCCGCTGGGCCAGCGCCTGCGCAGCGCGCCGGGCGTGGACCAGACCGTGGCGTTCGGGTCGGCGCTGCACATCAGCGGCCAGGACGCCGATCTGCTGGAACGCACGCTGCGCGACGCCATCCGTGGCCAAGACCTGCGCCTGGAACGCATCGACACCAGCCTGGAAGACGTATTCATCTACCTGATGAACCGGTCCACCGACAACTTCGCGAGCCCCCCATGATGCGCGCCATGCAAGGCTTTTCCTGGGCGCGCTGGTGGAGCATGGTGCTGAAGGAATTTCTGCAACTGCGCCGCGACCGCATCACGTTCGGCATGATCGTGGGCCTGCCCATCATGCAGTTGGCGCTGTTCGGCTACGCCATCAACACCGACCCCAAGCAGATGCCCACGGCGGTCATCACGGCCGATCACAGCCCGTTCACGCGCAGCTTCATCGCGGCGATGAAGTCGTCCGACTACTTCCATATCACCGAAGAACTGGACTCCGAGGAAGCCGGCCGCGCCGCGCTGGCGCAAGGCCGTGTGCTGTTCGTGGTGACCATTCCGCCGGACTTTTCGCGACGGCTGTTGCGCGGGGAGCGCCCAGCGCTGCTGATCGAGGCCGACGCCACCGACCCCATGGCCACCGGCATGGCGATTGGCGCGGCCACACAACTGACGCAAGCCGTGGCGCAAAAAGACCTGACCGGGCCGCTAGCCGGCTTGGCGGGCGGGCAGCCGGCTTTCGACGTGCGCGTGCACCAGCTCTACAACGAAGAGCAGATCTCGCAATACAACACGGTGCCCGGCCTGATGGGCGTGATATTGACGATGACCTTGGTGATGATGACGGGCCTGGCCATGACGCGCGAACGCGAGCGCGGCACGATGGAAAACCTGCTGTCGATGCCGGTGCGCCCGCTGGAGGTCATGACCGGCAAGATCGTGCCCTACATCGCCATCGGGTTGATTCAGGCCACCATCATCCTGCTGGCCGCGCATTTCGTTTTTCATGTGCCGATCCTGGGCAGCCTGCTGTCTGTGTATCTGGCGGCGCTGCTGTTCGTGGCGGCGAACCTGACGGTGGGCATCACGCTGTCGTCGCTGGCGCAGAACCAGTTGCAAGCCATGCAACTGACCATGTTCTATTTTCTGCCCAACTTGCTGCTGTCCGGGTTCATGTTCCCGTTTCAGGGCATGCCGATGTGGGCGCAGTACCTGGGCAACCTGCTGCCGTTGACGCACTTCAACCGGCTGATTCGCGGCATCCTGCTCAAGGGCAACGGCTGGTGGGACTTGTGGCCCAGCATCTGGCCGCTGATGCTGTTCACCGCGGTCGTCATGACCGCCGCCGTGAAGTTCTACCGCCGAACTTTGGATTGATGCGCCATGCCACGCCTAGCCCTGAACCCTGTTTCATCGTTGCCCGCGACTGTCGGCCTGGCCTTGAGCCGGTGTGCCGCGCCGCACCGCCGCATCAAGCGCCTTCACATTGCCATGCTGGCCATCGGCCTGCCCGCCCTGATCGCAGGCTGCGCCGTCGGGCCAGACTTCAAGCTCCCCCCGGCGCCCGACGCCACGTCCTACACTGCCCACGACACCGATCCCTCCCCCCCGGCGCGCAACGCTTGCAGGCTGGCGTCGACATTCCCGCGCAATGGTGGCGGCTGTTCCAGTCCGACGCACTGGACCAACTGGTGCGCCAGGCGCTAGAAGCCAGCCCCACGCTGGCCCAGGCGCGCGCCAGGCTGCGCCAGGCCAGCGAAGACCTGGATGCCGAAACCGGCGGCCGGCTGTTGCCGTCAGTGGATGCGGACCTTTCCGTCAAACGGCAAAAGGTGGACCCATCGGCCTACGGTGTGCCGGTGGCGGAATTGCCGCCGCCCTTCACGCTCTACAACGCTTCGATCAATGTGTCCTACACGCTGGACGTGTTCGGCGGCAACCGACGGGCACTGGAAGGCATGGCGGCGCAGGTGGACTACCAGGCGCACGAATTGCAGGCCGCGCGCATGTCGCTGGCCGCCAATGTCGTCACCGCCGCCATCCGCCAGGCCGACCTGTCCGAACGTCTGGCCGCCACCCGCGACCTGCTGGCCGCGCAGGTGCGCCAGCAAGACATCATGCGGCAGCGCGTGGCAGCGGGCGGCGCCGCCCAGGCCGACCTGAGCAACCAGGAACTGCTGGTGGCCCAGACCCGCGCCACGCTGCCGCCGCTGGAAAAGCAGTTGTCGCAAACCACGCATCAGTTGGCGGTGTACCTGGGCCTGCCTCCCGCCGCGCTGCGCACGCCGCCCTTGCGGCTGGCCGACCTGAGCTTGCCCGCCGATATTCCCACCGGCGTGCCGTCCGCGCTGACGCGCCTGCGCCCGGACATCCTGGCCGCCGAGGCGCTGTGGCGCCAGGCGTCGGCCGATGTGGGCGTGGCCACCGCCAACCAGTACCCGCAGTTCACGCTGACGGCCAGCTTTGGCTCACAACGCACACGCGCGGGCGATTTGTCCGACGGCGTGAATGTGTGGAGCTTGGGGCTGGGGCTGGTGCAACCGCTGTTTCGCGGCGGTGAGCTACGGGCGCGCAAGCGTTCCGCCGAAGCGGCCTACGAGGCCGCGGCGGCCGCCTACCAGCAAACGGTACTGGACGGATTCCGCCAGGTGGCCGACGCCCTGCGCGCGGTGCAGACCGATGCCGACAGTTACGCCGCCTATGACGACGCCTGGCGCCGCGCCACCGACGCCGAACGCATCGCGCAAGGCCGCTACCAGGCAGGCGGCATCAGCCACCTAAGCCTGCTGGACAGCCAGCGCCAGCTGCTGCAAACGCAGATTTCTCGCACCGAGGCGGACGCGGCCCGCTACGCCGACACCGCGGCGCTGTTGCAAGCCTTGGGCGGCGGCTGGTGGAACGAGCCCGCCGCCGGACCGAGGGCAGCGCAATCCAGCGTGTCGCCCCCCCTGACCGCGAGCCCCTGACGAGCCCCGACGTTCAATTGAAGGTCAGGGTTGTAGCAGCAACCGCCGAATTCAAACATTGTTCGGTAACCACCCGACAATTGACCGCGATAGGCCGCCTGTAATCATGTCTGAGAATTCGGGTACGAAAGTGTCGTTGAGCGGGGTTAGGGAAACCGCCAATTCGTAGCATCATGCAAGCGCTCAAGCTGCACAGATCACTACGATTTCATGAATGACCTACTAGACCTGATCGTCTTCTCTCCCGATCCCGACCAACGCGTGCGCCGCAGCGACGCACTGGCCGAGATGGGATTCTCGCCACGCCGGTGCGAGGACTCCAATGGCCTGTTCCGCCTGTTTCAGGCGCGCCGCACGCCATTGCTAGTGATGGAGGCCGACCTTACCGATCTCTGCATGGCCGTCGCTGGTCTGCGCGCCATGGACACGACGGCGGGCATCATCGCCGTGTCCAACTTTGATACGCCTGAAAACCGCATTCTAGGCCTGCATTGCGGCGCCGACGCCTGCTTTCAGCACGACGTGGCCACCGCGGAAATCGCCGCCGCCTTGCAGGCGCTGGTACGCCGCGTGCCCGCCACCGGACGCCGCCCCCTGCTGACCGAGGCCGAGCCACGCGCCATTGCCACGCCACCGGCAGGCGACGTCGCGGGCAAGTGGCAGTTCCACGACGCCGCCTGGACGCTGGTCAGCCCGCAAGGCACGCGCGTGTCGCTTACCCTGGCGGAACGGGAATTCCTGCTGAAGCTGACCACATCGGCCGACAAGCGCCTGCCGCGCGGCGATGCGTCCGGCTCCGACGCGCAGGTCGGCCGTGAATCCGTCCGACGCACCGATGTGGTGGTCAGCCGGCTGCGGCGCAAGGCGCAGGACCTGAACGTGGAACTGCCGATCCGCACCGTCTGGGGTTGGGGCTACGCCTTCACGGGCGAGATCTGACGGCGGCTGGCGGGCGTATCATGCGTAGCGGGGCCGATGCCAGACATCTTGCGTCTGGCGCCCGTTGTTTGCATTCCCCCTTGTTCCCTACGCCACCGCCACCGATATGGAAGTTTTCGAACGCCTGCAAGCGCTGCTTGCCCAGCACCACGCGCGCCACCGCCTGATCAACCATCCCGCCGCTGGCCGCTCGGTGGAAGTGGCCGCCATCCGTGGCACCGACGTCAGCCAGGGCGCCAAGGCGCTGGTCTGCCGAGTGAAAATTTCGTCGAACGTGCGCAAGAACGTGCTGGCCGTTTTCCCCGCCGACAAGCAGGCCGACCTGGACGCTATCGCGCGCGCCGCGGGCGGCAAAAAGGCGTCGCTGGCCTCGCAGGACCTGGCCCGCGAGCTGACCGGCTGCGAAATTGGCGCCATCCCGCCGTTTTCCTTCAACCCTGACTTGCACCTGCTGGTGGACCCCAGCCTGCGCACGCGCCACGATGAAATCGTGTTCAACGCGGGGCGGCTGGATGCGTCCATTCTGCTGAACACGGAAGACTACTTCCGGCTGGCGGCGCCCCAGGAAGCGCCGCTGATCAAGGCCTGACTCCCGCCGCCACCACCCCACCATGACGCCCGCCGTGTTCCGCTCCAAGATTGCACGCGGCGCCAACATGCGCTGGCTGATGAGCCTGGCGCACATGGAGCCGTCGCCCGTCAGCCCGTGGGTGGCGCTGCGGGCGGCGCTGGCCATCGGCCTGCCCACGGCCGTGGGCCTGGCGCTGGACCAGATCGGGCCCGCCGCCTTGGTCGCCTTGGGCGCGCTGCCCGCCATCACCGGCGACAACGGCGGCCCTTACCGCAACCGGGCGCTGTCCATCGGCTGCACGGTGTTCGGCGGCGCCTTGGGTTACCTGCTGGGCAACCTGGTGGCCGGACACGGGCTGTGGACGTCCGCCGCCATGACCCTGCTGGTGCTCATCGCCAGCCTGGTGGGCACCTTCAACAACATCGCGGCGGTCGCCACGCTGCAATTCGCGGTGTACGTCATCGTGGGTTCCAGCCTGACGTCCACCCTGCCCGCCTGGCTGCCTTCGGTGCTGGTAGGCATGGGCGGGCTGTTTGGCCTGGCGCTGACGCTCGCGGGCTGGGTGGTGCACCCGATTGCGCCCGAACGCGCCGCCGTGGCGCAGGCGTATCGCAAGCTGGCCGCCTTGTTCGCCGCCATCGGCACATCGCGCACCATGGTTGCCCGGCGCGACATGGAAGCGGCCATGGCCACCGCCTACGACACGGTCTTGGCGGCCCGTGGCCGCGCCGCCGGGCCGTCGCCGCGCCTGGCCCGCCTGGCGGCCCAACTCCAGGCCTGCACTCCGCTGACCAATACGGCGCTGGCGCTGGCCCGCGCCGGCCGCGTCCTGCCGCCGGCCTGCGCGCGCGTCATGAACCATCTGGCGGACCGGGTCGAGCATGATCAGCCCCCCGCCCCCGGCGACGACATCACGGCCTTGCGCCAAGCCGGCATGCTGGAACTGGCGGATGCGCTGGCGCAGGCCGAACCCTTGCTGACGGGCGCCAAGACGCCCGACGCCGACCCCATGGCCCAGCTTGCGCCGGCGCCTCCGCGCACACCATGGCGGGTGCTTGCACGCACCTACCGCCCCGGTCGGACCACCGTGCGATATCTGATCCGGCTGGGCCTGTGCCTGATCGCCGCCGAGGCCGTGGCGCTGGCCGCGTCGCTGCCGCGTTCGTATTGGGTGCCCTTGATTGTGGTGGTGATCTTCAAGCCAAACTTCGGTTCGGTATTCGCGCGGGCGCTGCAAAGCTGCGGCGGCAGCGTGGTGGGCGTGGCCATCAGCGCCACCGTGCTGGCGGTGGACCAGAACGGCATTGCAAGCGTGTTGACGGTGGCGGCGCTGGCGGCCTTGCTGCCCTGGTCCATCCGCCGCAATTACGGGCTGTTTTCCGCCATTCTGGTGCCTATCCTGATGCTGCTGATCGGCGCCTTGCAGCCCGGCACCTGGGCTATCGCGCTGGCGCGCCTGCTTGATGTGGGCGTGGCGGCCGGCATCGTGCTGCTGGTGGGCTACCTGCCGTGGATCCGCATCGAACGCAATAACCTGGACCAGGCCGTGGCCACGGCGATGTCCACGCTGGCTGCTTACGTCAATACGGTGTTCCAGGCGGACCCCGCCAAGCGCCACGCCCTGCGCGCCCGCGCCTATGCAAGCTTGTCGGACCTGCGCATCGCGTTGCAGCGCGGCCTGTCCGAACCGCGTTTGGTCAGCCGCCGCGCGCTGGCCTGGTGGCCGGTGGAGGTGGCGCTGGAGCGCGTGGCCAACGCCGTGTCGGACACGGCCTGGTCGCTGCCTGCCGACCAGCCCACCCCCAGCGCCGCCGAAGTCGGCCAACTGGCGCACGCCTTGCACGCCATGAGCGTCGCGGTGGTGGGAGGCACGGCCGTACCGACCGCGGCCATCTCCGCCCCCATCCCGGCGCTGGCCGACGTGGCCGCCGAAATCGAAAGCTTGCGCGCCGCGCTGGCTGGGCCGGATTTTGCCGCCGCGCCCCTCGCCGCTTTGCCCAAGCGTCGCTCCACCCATCCCCTTACCCCTCCATCCAACCAGGTCTGAACCATGTGTCTTGCCGTATTGGCCCTGCACGCCTTGCCGGGCATTCCCGTCCTGATCGCCGCCAACCGCGACGAATTCCACGCACGCCCCACGCTCCCAGCCGCGCAATGGGCGGATGCGCCCGGCCTTTACGCAGGCCGCGACGGCCTGGCCGGCGGCAGCTGGATGGGCGTGACGGCGCAAGGCCGCTTTGCGCTGGTCACCAATTTCCGCGAACCCGGCAGGCACCTGGACCCTGCCCCGTCACGCGGCGCGCTGGTTGAAGATTATTTGCGCGGCAGCGATTCGCCGCAGGCATACCTGGCGCGCACGCACGAATCGGATCAGGCTTACAACGGCTTCAACCTGATCGTGGGCGACACCCGTCAGGCCTGGTATCTGAGCAACCGCGATGGCGCGCCGCGCCCGCTTGCACCCGGCATCTATGCCCTGTCCAACCATTTGCTGGACACGCCCTGGCCCAAGCTGGCCCGCACCAAGACGGCGTTTACCGAGGTACTGGGGCGTACGCCGCAACCTGACCTGCCCGCCTTGTTCGACGCGCTGGCGGATAGGCAGACGGCCACCGATGACGAGATGCCCGCAACCGGCCTGCCCCAAGACCGCGAAAGACTGTTGAGCAGCCCGTTCATCGTCAGCCCCGACTACGGCACCCGCGCCTCCAGCGTGCTGGTGCTGCGCGAGGGCGGCGCGGGCCAATTGGATGAAAGGCGCTTTGCGCCCGACGGCACGGTCAGCGGGGAAAGCCGGCTGGCTTTTTCCTGGCAAGGCTGAACGCGCGGGAATATGCTGTTTTGCGAGGCGGCAAGAAAACCAGCGGCAGAATCACGGTCACGGAAACAATCGGTTGATCTCCGAGACGCGCTGCCGCGAACTCCGTGCCGTCGCCCAGGTCGAAGCTCAATCATTCACGTCTGGAGAATCAGATGAAAAAACGCATTGAACGCTGCACCCTGTCCGCCATGATGGCCTTGGGCAGCATGGCCATTGCCGGCGTGCTGTCCACCGCGCAGGCGGCATTACCACCGGTCAAGCACCAGGGCTCGGTGCAATACGTCAGCGGCGGTATCGGCATCGATGAATCCGAAGCCATGAAAGCCGCCGCAAAAGATTATCCGCTGGCGCTGACTTTCGCGGCCCAGCGTGATGGCAAGGCCGATTATGTGGCCAGCGTCGGCGTCACCATCCTCGACGCGCAAGGCAAGGAAGTCTTGAAGGCCACGTCCGAAGGTCCCTACATGCTGGTCAAGCTGCCCGCGGGCAGCTACAAGATTTCAGCGACGTTTGAGGGCAAGAAGCAGGAACGCGCAGTGACCGTGCAAGGCACCGGCACCGCGCGCGCCGTCTTTGAATGGAAGTAAGCGCCTAGACCCCTGAAAACAGGATGGCGATGATGAAGCCCACGCTGATCGCCCAAGCCAGGGACCGCAGCGCTCCCCAGCCTGCCAGATACATCGCCAGATAGCCCAGGCGCACGCCCAACCAGCACGCCATCAGGGTGGCCACATGCGCGGGCGACGCCTGCGTATACAGCGCGAACAGCACCGCCGCAAAGAAGAACGGCAGCGCTTCAAAGGCATTGATCTGCGCCGCGTTGGCGCGCGCCCGCCAGCCTTCCTGGCGAGCAAGCCACGCGCGAGGGTCATTGTTGTCGAACTTCTTTCCCCCCGCCTTGGCGATGATTGTCGACACCAGCGGCAGCAGTGCCGCTGCCAACATCAACCACGCGATCATTTTCATACTGACTCCAGGTGCGCAAGATAAGGCGGCTCGCGTTTGGCGCCGCTGCGGCAGCGGTCGCCTGAAAGCGGAAGAAATGAAAAACCAGGCACATTGAACTGACCCGTAAGCACCCCTGTCAAGCAGGCATTGGCGGATAGATGATCGGAGTCAGGGTTAACCGAGGGATGAATTGCACCGGCGGGAGGCCACACAGCGACCGGAGGGCAGTCGATATGGATTGGGATTGACCAACCTTCTTCCCGAGCACATCTGTCACTTCGATCCATTTGAATCATATTCTTTCTCTTCACTTTTCGGCTGGCGCCCTTTAAACCACCCGCGAGGATATGAAGAAGCCTCAAACGGGCGAATGCCCAATTGATGTGCCCTAGCGGCATAACCACCGACACCCCCGACCACAAAACCGACTATATATAACCAACCCGTCCGCCAGATATCCAGATCGAGGAAAACCAATCCACCGCCAACGATCACAAAAACAAATCGAAATATGGACCGGAAATTTCCATCATGAATAAATACTATTTTTAGTGCTTTTAAAATTCTCGCAAACCAATTAATTTTCATAATGAGCAGGAGTTATATCCCTCTGAGGCCCAGCAGCGCAAGGCGCAGTAATACAGTACTGAGTCGTCGGAGATCGTTCCTTAGCGGCCAACCCGAGTCTGCCATTGAGTGGCCGCGCTGGGGCTATCAATGTAGGAATACCCACTCGGAATCGGGCCTCCGCTATCGTGGGAAACGATAGAGCTCTGAATCTGCCCGGAACTCACTTGCTTTCCTTGCGTACGTCAGGCTCGCTGGCCTGAGTTGGCTTTCTTTCGGCCAGCCATTCCGGCGGATATGGCGGCTTATCAAATGGGCGAATTTTTAAAACATAAGCTTGCGCGGAGTAGCCACCAAAAGCCCCAATACCCAAACCCACGATATACAACCACCCGGTGTGCCAGTGATACAGATCGATCAACAGCATCCACACCCCTACAAAAGCGCAAATCAGAACATATACGTAGCGCAAATGACCGTCGCGGACTGCATATTTCATAAATAATTCTTCTAGTCTATGCTTCACTTCGCGCACCTTGATTTCAATTACTCGCCAATTTCATTAAGCTCTGCGGCGCGATCCCATATATGGCGTGGGCCTTAGCTCGATATTCGCCAGACTTGGCATCATACAGACGAATGACTACGCGCACGTTCGGTGAATATTGCTGATAGCCGGCAAATTCATTGGGATCATTGACCTAACCCACCCTCAGTGCAGTCGATAGACAGTCTATTCAGACTATTTATGCTGATGTCCATTTAATAACTTCCTATATACCTAGGTGGTATGGAAACGATATACCTCTACCGCTGTGCTGGACCCGCGCGATATATCTATGGCATTTTTTTGGACCCTGCCTCTCCCGGATCGGGGTTTGACGGCCAAATAGTGTTTTCGTCATCAGGCGCACCATGCCATGATGCATCTTCCGCATTTTTTACTCTAACGTCTGCCCCAACAAGCTTCGTCCTTTCCAGACTGGCAAAACGAACATCTAAGTTGCAAAGCGTTGCCCCCGTAAAATCTCCATTTGAAAAATCAGCACAAATCGCAATTGCGTTTGTAAAATCGGAGTTTCTGGCAATCACACGCATGAAGTATGAATTGATAAGCCAGGCTTCCACCATTTTCACGCCAGACAGTTTGGATCCCACAAACCCAATATCCTGAATTAAGAACGGGAAAAATCGGCGGCCTGCAAATCCATATCATCAAACATCAAGCGATGGAAGTTCGCGCCACGAAAATCTGCCCGAACCAAGGCATCCATATTCAGAGCAAGTCACTTGCCCGTTTGATATTTAAGAACAATCAATGCCCCCCCAAAATCTGCAGAATCAAATTCCGACACCTTAAATAGGATCCAGGTGCGCCGCCCCAAGGTGGGGCCGGACAGGGTGACGGGCATTTCGCCGCCGCTGCGGCATGGTCGCCTGAAAGCAAAAAAATGAAAAGCCGCGCGCTGGGACGAACCGCCATGCGCGCTTACACTTTGCGCTCCAAGTTTTGCGCCCGCTTGCCTGATGACCTTGCTGAGCCCCTGGCCCCCGTTATTTCTTGCCGCCGCCCTGCTCTGGCCCCCCGCAACGCGGCGCTGGGCGCTGGCGCCGTTGATGCTTGCCTGGGCGTGGGGCTGGGCCGATGGCGTGATAGACCCCGTGGCGTTCGTCGCGCCGGCGCTGCTGGTGTTGGCGGCGGCCTGGGTGCGGCCGGGGTCTGGTGATGCCGTGCGGATGGCCGGCCACGGCTTGTTCCTGCTTCTAGCCGCAGCGCTCTTCCTGCATCTGCTGCCGGGCTTTCACAACCCGCTGGTGATTGCGCCCGCCCCGCTGAGCGCGGACGCCGTGGCGTTTGGCATGTATCTGAACCTGGACAAGCCGCTGGTTGCCTTCTGGGTGATCTTAGCCCTGGCCCCGCCCATGTCGGGCGTCGACCTGCGGCGCACGGTGCTGGCGGCCAGCCTGGCTTGCGGCGCGGCGGTGCTGGCCTGCCTGGGCATTGCGCTGGCGTTGGGCGTGGTGGGCTGGGCGCCCAAGTGGCCGGACTCGGGCTGGATCTGGCTCATCAACAATGCGTTGCTGGTCACGCTGGCTGAAGAAGCGCTGTTTCGCGGCTATGTGCAGCAGCAGTTGGCCACGCGCTGGCGGCATCATCCCTGGGGCGCCTGGGCCGCGCTGGGCGTGGCTGCGGTGCTGTTCGGGCTGGCGCATTTTGCGGGCGGCTGGCAATGGATGTTGCTGGCCGCCATCGCCGGCGCCGCCTATGGCGTGGCTTACCGCTACGGCGGACTGGCGGCGGCGGTGCTGGCGCATCTGGGCTTGAACGCCGCGCACTTCGGTTTATTTACCTACCCGATGCGCGCGGTGTTCTAGCGTGACGTTCTGGTGCGCAGCCGCGCCGTATTCCCGCACGGCAGGTGGCTTACGCCAGCGCCGGATAGTCGGTGTACCCCGTCGGACCCTGCGCGTAGAACGTGGACGGTTCGGGCTTGTTCAGCTCGGCGTTCAATTCAAACCGGCGCGCCAGATCGGGGTTGGCGATGTAGGGCACGCCAAACGCCACGGCGTCGGCGCGGCCGGCCTTGATGGCGGCTTCGGCCGATTCCCGCGTGTAGCCCTCGTTGCCGATGTAGACGCCGCCAAAGGCCGCCTTCAAGCGCGGGCCCAGGCTGTCTTCCGCTTCACGCTCGCGCACGCAAAGAAAGGCGATGCCGCGCTTGCCCAGTTCGGTGGCCACATACAGGAAGGTGGTGGCCAGATCGGAATCGCCCATGGTGTGAATATCGCCGCGCGGCGACAGGTGCACGCCCACGCGGTCCGCGCCCCAGACGGCCACGCACGCATCCACCACTTCCAGCAGCAGGCGGGCGCGGTTTTCCAGCGATCCGCCGTATTGGTCGGTGCGCTGGTTGGTGCTGTCTTGCAAGAACTGATCCAGCAGGTAGCCGTTGGCGGCGTGCACTTCCACGCCGTCGAAACCCGCTTCCATGGCCATTTGCGCGCCATGGCGGTAGGCCTCGACCACGCCAGGCAGCTCGGCCGTTTCCAGCGCGCGCGGGGTGACGTAGGCACGCTTGGGACGCACATGGCTGACATGGCCGCCGGCCGCGATGGCGCTGGGCGCAACGGGCAGTTCGCCGTTCAGGAAGATGGGGTCGGAAATGCGGCCCACGTGCCAAAGCTGGGCCGCGATCAGGCCGCCTTTTTCGTGGACGGCGGCGGTCACTTTGCGCCAGCCCTTCACTTGTTCGGTGGACCACAGGCCGGGAGTGTCGGCGTAGCCCACGCCTTGCGGGGTCACGGCGGTGGCTTCGGTCAAGATCAGGCCCGCGCCGGCGCGCTGGGTGTAGTACTCGACCATCAAATCATTGGGAACGCGGCCTTCGCTGGCGCGTTGGCGCGTCAAGGGGGCCATGACAATGCGGTTGCGCAGCGTCAGCGCGCCAACGCGCAGGGGTTCAAACAGGGTGCTCATGCAAAGTCCTTCCGCCCCGGGGCGATGGGGCGCGATGTGCAGCGGCATACAAGGTGGCGTAGTGCGGTGTGGGGGGCACACGCCTGCCGGCTGACTACATATCCTGGTTCAACTGCCGCAGGAACGCGGCAATCGTGGCTTCATTGCGACGGAAAAAGACCCACTGCCCCACTTTGGTCGACGTAATCAGGCCCGCGCGTTGCAAGACGGCCAGGTGCGAAGACACGGTCGACTGCGACAGCCCGCAGCGGTCATCGATGTGGCCCGCGCACACCCCATGTTCAAAGGAGTGGCCCGGACGTTCCTCGAAATACGCATGCGGCGTCTTCAGCCATGCAAGGATGTCACGCCGCACCGGATTGGCCAGCGCCTTGATGATGGCGTCGGTATCAATCCCGGGTTCTGCGCCGGTCTGATCGGAGGACGAAGCGGAAGCGGAGCGAGTCATATTTGTATATCGCAATTTATCGAATCTTAAATCGAAAGTATTCGATATATAGTCATGCCCCTGAGGACAACGAGGTTTTGCCTAGTCGCCTTGCACCTTCCCACGCAGACGCTTGACCTCGCCGTGCAGGACTTTGCGTTGCACGCGGCGGCGTTGGGAAGATCGTGTGGGCTTGGTGGCGCGGCGCGGCTTGTCGACCTGGATGGCGTTGCGAACCATGGTCACCAGCCGTTCGATGGCTTCGGCCCGGTTTTTCTCCTGGCTGCGAAACGACTGCGACTTGATGACAATAACGCCCTCTTTCGAGATGCGGTGATCGCTCAGGGCGCACACGGCGTCCTGCACCTCGGGCGGCAGGCGTGAAGCCCGCACGTCAAAGCGCAGGTGGACGGCGCTGGACACCTTGTTGACGTTCTGGCCGCCCGCGCCCTGGGCGCGGATCATGCTGAACGTCAGGTCGCGTTCGTCGATATACAGGGAATCTTGGACATGAAACATAGGGCGGGAGTCTATACCAAGTAAAATAATCCGCTTTTGCCCGATTTTCGCGGCGCCTCCGGCCGCCAGCAACCTTATGACCTACTCCGCCAAAGAAATTTTCAAGACCCTGCAAGGCGAAGGCGCCCACGCAGGCCGCGCGGCGGTATTTTGCCGGTTTGCGGGCTGTAACCTCTGGACCGGCCGCGAAAGCGACCGCGCCAGCGCCGCCTGCACGTTCTGCGACACCGACTTCATCGGCACCGATGGCGAAGGCGGCGGCAAGTTCGCCACGGCCGACCTCTTGGCCGACACCATCGCCACCACCTGGGGCCCGGGCACGCAAGACCGCTACGTGGTCTTCACGGGCGGCGAACCCCTGCTGCAACTGGACGCGGCGCTGCTCACCGCCATCCATGCGCGCGGCTTCACCGTTGCCATTGAAACCAATGGCACCGTCAAGCCGCCCGCCGGCATCGACTGGATCTGCGTCAGCCCCAAGGGCACGGCGCCGCTGGTCATCGAACGCGGCGACGAGTTAAAGCTGGTCTACCCCCAGTTGAACGCCTTGCCCGAGACCTTCGCCCACCTGGATTTCGAGCATTTTTTCCTGCAACCCATGGACGGCCCCGCGCGCGTGGCCAACACCGAGCGTGCCGTTCAGTACTGTATGCAGCATCCGCAATGGCGGCTGAGTTTGCAGACCCATAAATACATAGGCATTCCATGATGACCCCCCACGCGCGGCGGATCGCGCGATGATTTCCGTTACCCGCAGGCTGGAATTCGACGCCGGCCACCGTATCCCCGATCACCGCAGCCAATGCCGCAATCTGCATGGCCACCGCTATGTGCTTGAAATCACCCTGACGGGCGACGTGGTGCAAGCCCCCGGCGAATCCGACAACGGCATGTTGATGGATTTTTCCGAGATCAAGCACATCGCCAAGACCCACATCGTGGACGTCTGGGACCATGCTTTCCTGGTGTACGAAGGCGACGCCGCCGTGCGCGGCTTTTTGGACACCCTGCCCGACCACAAGACCGTGGTGCTGGACCGCATTCCCACGGCGGAAAACCTGGCCAAGATCGTGTTCGACACGCTGGCGCCGCACTACCACGGCCACTACGGCGCCGACCTGCGCCTGTCCCGCGTACGCTTGTACGAAACCCCGAATTGCTGGGCAGACTGCAACGGCTGAGGGTTGGCGGCGAGATGGGCCGCGGATAGATCGCGGATGGATCCCCCCATCGTAGGATGGGTGCAGCGCGCAAGAAAAGGCACAAGAACCCAATTGCCGTTCGCGCGAAACCCATCAATCAACCCCGGAACCCGAAATAATCCGGCCACATCCTGGCGGTGGTTCGATGGGTTACGCGCGATCAACGGAGGCGTCCTTGCCACGGGTCATTTCGCGCTGCACCCATCCTACGTGCCTTGCCGCGTGATCAGTACAGCGCGCGCAAGAAAAGACACAAGAACCCACCGATTAAAAATTCCTATCGACCCATTCGGCACATTCAATCATTAGTAAGCTAATAGATAGGATACAATCGATTTCCATGAACCCTCCTTCAGACTCCCAACTCATGGCCACCACCGCTCACTTGATGGTGCTGTCGCGTGCCTATCGCGGGGCGGCTGACAAAGCCCTGGCCGACTACGGTTTATCGCAAGCCACCGCCTGGCCCGTCATCCTGGCCGGACGCCTGGGCGACGGCGTACGCCAAGGCGCGTTGGCCGAGGCGCTGGGCGTCGAAGGCCCCTCCCTGGTTCGCGTGCTTGACCAACTCGTCGCCGCCAGCCTGATGGAACGCCGCGAAGACGCCCATGACCGCCGCGCCAAGACCCTGCACCTGACCGACGCCGGCCATGCCTTGCGCGCCCAGGTTGAAGACGTGCTGGTGGAACTGCGCCGGCGCTTGTTCAGCGGCGTCAGCGAAGCCGACCTGCAAGCCTGCCTGCGCGTCTTCGACGCCTTGAATGTGTCCTTGGGACGCGGCGCGGCCAGCGCGCAGCCACAGCAGCAACAGGACAACGCATCGTGAAATTGCCCAACGTCCGCGAAACCCTTTTTTCGCTCAAGAGCTACCTAAGCGCCATCATGGCGCTTTATCTGGCCTACAGCATGGGTTTGCCGCGTCCGTTCTGGGCGATGACCACCGCCTACGTCGTGGCGCAACCTTGGTCTGGCGCCGTGCGTTCCAAAGCGCTGTACCGGCTGGTGGGCACCTTTGCCGGGTCGGCCGCCACCGTCTACCTGGTGCCGCGCCTGTCGAATTCACCCGTCATCATGACCGCTGCCATGGTGCTGTGGGTGGGCGTCTGCCTGTATATGTCGGTGCTGGACCGCACGCCGCGTTCGTACCTCTTCATGCTGGCGGGCTACACCGCCGCCATGATCGGCTTTCCCAGCGTGACCGACCCGTCGTTGGTCTTCGACACCGCGCTTGCCCGCGTCGAGGAAATCACCCTGGGCATCGTCTGCGCCACGCTGGTCCACAGCATTGTGCTGCCGCGTGGACTGGCGCCTGCCTTGACGCTGCAACTGGACAAGGCCGTGCGCGACGCTCGCAACTGGATGCACGACACGCTTAGCGGCAAGACCGCCGAACAGCGCGACCGCGACCGCCGCGTGCTGGCCAACGACATCACCCAATTGCGGCTCTTGTCCACCCATGTGCCGTTCGACACCAGCAACCTGCGCTGGACGTCCGGCGCCGTGCGCGCCATGCAGGACCAGATTTCAGCATTGACGCCAGCGGTGTCGGCCGTGGAAGACCGCCTGCGGGCGCTTCAGGCCAATGACCAAGCGTTGCCCGAACCCGTGTCCGCGCTGCTGAACGATATATCGGAATGGATCAATGCTGGCGCCCAGGCTTCGCACGACACCGCCGTAGCATTGCGTGCCGCCGTATCGCGGCTGACCCCCGCCATCGACAGCCATTCCCCCTGGCGCGACGCGCTGCTGGCCAGCCTGATGACGCGGCTGCGCGAGTTGATCGACACCTATGACGAATGCCTGGCCCTGCGCCGCGAAATCCACGCCGGCTTGGCGGGCGCACCACAACGGGCTTCGGCACATAAAGCCCACGCTGCCCGCGACCCCAACGCCGCGCTGCACCGCGACCATGGCATGGCGCTGCTGTCCGCGCTGGCCGCGGGTGTGGCCATTTCGGTGTGCTGCGCGTTCTGGATCGGCACGGCCTGGAGCAACGGCGCCACCGCCGCGTTGATGGCCGCCATCTTCAGCTGCTTCTTTGCGTCGCAAGACAACCCCGTGCCGGGCATCATGCAGTTTCTGACGTACACGGTGTATTCGATTCCGCTGTCGGCGCTGTACCTGCTGGGGATCATGCCGGCCATCCATTCCTTTGAAATGCTGGCCCTGGCGATGCTGCCCACCGCCTTCGTGCTGGGCATTTTCATTGCGCGGCCCGCCAGCACCGGCAAGGGCATGGCGATGCTGTTCGGTTTTCTGGGCACCATGGCGCTGCAAGACACCCACACCGCCAACGTGGTGTCGTTCATCGACACGCAGGTGGCGCAGTGCATGGGCGTGGCCACCGCCGCCATCATTGCCGCCGTGTTCCGCACCGTCAGCGTCGACTGGAGCGCCCGCCGCATCCAGGCCGCCAACTGGAAGGAACTGGCGACGCTGGCCGCCTCGCCGCGCGCGCCGTCGCGCCACACCTACACCGCCCGCATGCTGGACCGCATCGGCCTGTTGCAACCGCGCCTGGCGCTGGCCCAGCGGCCCGATGACCTGGTGGCCGCCGATGCGCTGAAAGACCTGCGCGTGGGCCGTGACATTACCGAATTGCAGCGCGCCCGCCGCCATCTGCCGATGGCCGAGGCCACCATCCAACCCGTGCTGACCAGCCTGGCGCAGTTCTTCCGCGCCCGCTCGGCGTGGCGCGTCGGCGAAAAAACGCCCGAGTTCCTGGCGCAGATCGACCGCGCACTGTGCAGCGTGGCCGCCACGCCGCAAGGCCTGGCCGCCCGTGACCGCGCGGTGGTGGCGCTGGTGGGCATCCGCCGTGCCTTCTTTCCCGACGCCCCCGACTACCAACCCGCCCATCCCGCCATGGAGGGCCACGCATCATGATCGGTGAATTCAATTTCTACGGCATTTACTTCCCCTGGCTGCTGGTGCTGGGCGTCGTCACGCTCGGCGTGGCCTGGGCGGTGCGCCGCGTGCTGGCCCGCGCCGGCCTGTACCGCCTGGTATGGCACCCCGCGCTGTTTGATCTGGCGCTGTTCGTGGTGCTGCTGTATGGCGTGTCCCTGATTTCCCCATATTTTTTACAGAGATAGGTATGAAACTCCCCAACGCCCTTCGCCCTGCTGCTATCGGCAAGTTCGCGGTGACGGCCATCGTCGTCGCCGCCGCCGCTTACGCCGGCTGGCAGCTTTGGGTGCACTATGAAGTTGAACCCTGGACGCGCGATGGCCGCGTCAAGGCCTATGTGGTGCAGGTGGCGCCCGACGTCTCGGGCCTGGTGACGAGCGTGCCCGTGCACGACAACCAGGACGTGAAGGCCGGCGACCTGCTGTTTGAAATCGACCGCGCCCGCTTCCAGTTGGCGTTCGACCAAGCGCAGGCAGCTGTGCGATCGCAGCAAGTGGCGCACGACCAGGCGCTGCGCGACGCCAAGCGCAACCGTTCGCTGGGCCAACTGGTGGCTGCCGAAGCGGTCGAGCAAAGCCAGACCAAGGTGCAGCAGACCGAAGCCGCGCTGGCGCAGGCGCAAGTGCAACTGAACACCGCGCGCCTGAACCTGGAACGCAGCCGCGTGCTGGCCGTAAGCGACGGCCGCATTACCAACCTGGACTTGCGCGCGGGTTCCTACGCCACCGCCGGGCGCGGTGTAATGGCTTTGGTCGACGCCGGCAGCTTCTACGTGGAAGGCTATTTTGAAGAAACCAAGCTGCCTGGCATCCACGAAGGCGCCCCCGTCACGGTGACGCTGATGGGCGATACGCACCACATCCGTGGCCATGTGGAAAGCATCGCCATGGGCATTGCCGATCGCGACCGCAGCACGGGCGCCAATCTGCTGCCCAACGTGAACCCCACCTTCAACTGGGTGCGCCTGGCCCAACGCATTCCGGTGCGCGTGAAGATCGACGCCGTGCCCGACGGCGTGCGCCTGGTCGCTGGCCAAACGGCC
This sequence comes from Achromobacter spanius, assembly GCF_003994415.1. NCBI lineage: Bacteria > Pseudomonadati > Pseudomonadota > Betaproteobacteria > Burkholderiales > Alcaligenaceae > Achromobacter > Achromobacter spanius. The sequence goes on from NZ_CP034689.1 coordinate 3,621,145, forward strand.
ACCGTGTCGGTGGACCCGGCATGAACGCCCGGCACTTTCTACCCCCGCTGTTGGCTGTGGCGATAGCGCTGGCCGGCTGCACCACCGTGGGCCCGGACTATCAAACGCCCGCCGGGTCCGCCGTGCAACGGCCCAGCGCGCAAGGCGCCTTCATCGAAGCGCAGCCCGGCGTGTATCAGCAAGAGCCGGTAGCCGGGCACTGGTGGCGGCTGTATAACGACCCGGTGCTGGACGGCCTGATCGACAAGGCCCTGTCGGCCAACACCGACCTGCGCGTGGCCAGCGCCAACCTGGAACGCGCGCAGGCCGCCGTGCAGGAGTCCCAGGCGCAGCAGCAGCCCAGCATCGGCGTGAACGCATCGCCCACCTTTGGCCACGTATCGGGCTTGCAGGAACTGCAACCGGGCGTCAACCCGCCCAGCCGCTGGTCGTATTCCACCGGCGCCAGCGTGTCGTACCAACTGGACCTGTTCGGCCAGATTCGCCGCGCCATCGAAGCCGCCAGCGGCGACGCCCAGGCTGCGCAAGCCGCCTACGACGCCACCCGCGTCACCGTCGCGGCCGAAACCGCGCGCGCCTACGCCAATATGTGCGCGGCGGGCATGCAGTTGGCCTCGGCCCAGCATTCGGTGCAGGTGCAAAAAGAATCGCTGGATGCCGTCAGCCGCTTGCAACGCGCCGGCCGTGGCACCACGCTGGACGTCACGCGCGCGCGCAGCCAGCTTGAACAGTTGCAGGCCAACCTGCCGCCGTTCCAGGCGCAGCAGCGCACGGCGCTGTACCGTCTGGCCACGCTGACGGGGCAGACGCCGAACGACATACCCGCGTCGCTGCTGCAATGCGCCGCCGCGCCGCGCCTGACCCGCACCATTCCCGTGGGCGACGGCGCCGCGCTGTTGCGCCGCCGGCCCGACATCCGCCAGGCCGAGCGCACCTTGGCCGCGTCCACCGCCCGCATCGGCGTGGCCACCGCCGACCTGTACCCCAAGGTCACGCTGGGTTTGTCCGCCGCGTCGGGCGGCCCCGCCGCCATGTTGGGCGATCGGGGCACCTTCAGCTGGAGCGTGGGTCCGCTGATCTCGTGGACGATTCCGAACACGGGCGCGGTGCAGGCCCGCATTGCCCAGGCCGAAGCCAACACCAAGGCCGCCGTGGCGCGCTTTGATGCCACCGTGTTGAATGCGCTGCGCGAAACCGAAAGCGCGCTGGTGGTCTACGCGCGGCAACTGGATCGCGACGCCGCCTTGCGCGCCGCCCGCGACCAAAGCGCCGAAGCCGCCTCGCAAGCGCGGCGGCTATTCCAGTACGGCAAGACCGACTACCTGACCGTGCTGGACGCCGAACGCACGCTGGCCAGCAATGAGAGTGCACTGGCGGCCTCGCAAGCCGAACTCAGCAACGACCAGATCGCGGTGTTTCTGGCGCTGGGCGGTGGCTGGGAAGACTAGCCAGCGGATGCCCCGCATCGGCGCCCCTACGCGGGGCGCTTTTTTTTTGCTTGGCGTTTGACGCTTCAGTTTCTTTTCGCGGCCTCTTTGCTAAATCCATTTCCATAATATGGATGCCGCATTGCGGTGCATGTTTCCCGGCCCTTAGAATAATTCCGAGACAAATCAGTTGAAACCAATTGAGCGCAAATGCTCAACGCCGTCCGCAGGCACACATGGCCGGCAAACGCACAAAACAAAAATCCATAATATGGAATACACAGAACGCGTCGACGCACGAGTGCTCGACAGCATTACCAAGCTTGGCGACGCGGATATCGGCCGGGTCGTGATCGCGGGATCCCATGGCGGCCGCTATGCGGCTTATTGCGCCGCCCGGGGTCGGGTTCACGCCGTGGTGCTCAACGATGCGGGCGTGGGCTGGCAAGAAGCCGGCATCGCAGGCCTGCAAGACCTGGAACTCTGGGGCGTGCCCGCCGCCACGGCCGATTACCGCAGTTGCCGCATCGGCGACGGCGCCGACATGCTGCGCCGTGGCGTCATCAGCCATTCCAACCCGCTGGCTCAGGCCTTGGGTTGCCAGGCCGGCATGCGCGTTGCCGAATGCGCCGCGCTTTTGGGTCAGTCTTTGGGTCAGTCTTTGGGTCAGTCTTTGGGTCAGTCTTTGGGTCACCCTTTGCACCAATCCTCTTCACCGCATTCCCCAGCACGGCCCGCACCGCCCGCCGAGCGCGAAGAATCCCGCATGGTGCTGCGCACCGCCGCCGACGGCACGCCGTGCGTCATCGGCGTGGACTCGGTGTCGCTGCTGGACGAACGCGACAACGGCCTGATTGCCGTCACGGCATCGCATGGCGAGCGCCTGGCCGGGCTGCCGACCGACGGCGTCAAGGCCACGCCCAGGCTGGTGACGTTCAACGACGCGGGCATGGGCCAGGACGGCGCGGGCGTCGGCCGCCTGCCGCTGCTGCAACAGCGTGGCATTGCGGCATTGACGGTGTCGGCCCATAGCGCCTGCATTGGCGACGCCAGATCCTGCTACGACGAGGGCGTGATTTCCTGCGCGAACGCGCGCGCCCGCGAACTCGGCTGCCGTGTCGGCACGCCATTGAAGACCTTTATCGACGCCCTCTTGAACGGGCGCGTCAATCAATAGAACCGATCACTAAAACAAACACGAGAAACGAGGAGCACATCCGCATGTCGGAAAAACTGGAAATCACAGGCGGCGAGGCCATCGCCCGCATGTTCGCCGCGCATGACGTCGGCCTGATGTTCGGCATGGGCGGCTTTCAACTGCTGCCCTTCTACGACGCCGTGCGGCGCTTGAAGCTGAATCACAACCTGATCAACGACGAGCGCTGCGCCGTGTTCGCGGCAGACGCCTACACCAAGGTCAGCGGGCGGCCCGGCGTGTGCGACGCCACCTTGGGGCCGGGCGCCACCAATCTGGTCACCGGCCTGGCCGAAGCCTTCAACGCCGGCACGCCGCTGGTGGCGCTGGTGGGCGATTCGCACCGCCTGCATTCGTGGAAGAACATGACGCAGGAAGCGCGCCAGCTTGAAGTGCTGCGCCCCGTGGTCAAGGACGTGCTGCGCGTGGAGATGATCGAGCGCATTCCCGAACTGGTGCGTCGCGCCTTCGCGGTGGCCACCAGCGGCCGCCCCGGCCCCGTGGTGCTGGACGTGCCCGAAGACATCGCGCACGCCATCCACGCCTTTGACGCCGACGAGTTCTATTCCAGCGCCAACGCCCGCCGCGCCCCCGCGTTGCGCTGCCGCCCCGCCGCCGATGACCTGGCCCAAGCCGCCAGCATGTTGGCCGGCGCCGCGCGCCCCCTGATGCTGTGTGGCGGCGGCGTGCACATCAGCGAGGCCGCCTTGGCCGTCGAAGCCTTCGCGCGCCGCTTCAACATCCCCGTGGCGCACACCATGAGCGGCAAGGGCGCCATTGCTTGCAGCGACCCGCTGAACGCCGGCCTCTTCGGCCGCTATAGCCGCATCGCCAACGACCTGATCGCCAAGGCCGACTGCCTGTTCGTCGTCGGCTGCAAGCTGGGTGAAGTGGCCACCCGGCGCTATGACCTGCTGAACGCGGGCGTGCCGGTCATTCATCTGGACATCGTGGCCGAAGAGTTCGACCGCACCACCACCCCTGCCCTGCGGCTATGGGGCGACGCGCGCGCCACGCTTGAAGAATTGGGCGAACGCATGGCGGCGCAAGCCTCGCAAGCCGACCGCCAGGCATACGCGGATGAAGTCGGGCAAGCCATGCACGCCTGGCGCGAATCCGTGCAGGGCAAGCTGACGTCTTCCGACAGCCCCATCGGCATGGCGCGCCTGATGCATGAGATCAACGCCACGCTGCCCGAAGACGGCATCCTGGTGGCCGACGGCGGCTTTGCGGCGCATTGGGGCGGCCTGCTGTTTGACACCAAGCGCGCGGGCCGGGGCTTTGTGCCCGACCGCGGCTTTGCCTCCATCGGCTACGGCATTCCGGGTGCAATCGGCGCCGCCGCCGCCGCGCCCGGGCGGCAAGTCGTCAGCCTGACGGGTGACGGTGGCTGCAATATGTCGCTGGGTGAATTGGAAACGGCGGTGCGCATGGGCCTGGCCTTCACGCTGGTGGTGGTGAACAACGCGGCGTCGGGCTATATCAAGGCGTTGCAACACCTGATGTACGGTGGCGGCAACTATCAATCATCCGATCTGGTGGAAACCAACTACGCCAACGTAGCGCGCGCGCTGGGCTGCAACGGCATCCGCGTGGAAGACCCCGCCGACATCAAGGCGGCCCTGGCCAGCGCCTACGCCTGCAAGGACCGCCCCACCATCCTGGACGTCGTGGTCACGCGCGACCCGGCACACATGTTGCCGGGCGTGGACAGCCGCGCCGCCAAGATCAAGCCGGGCGACCGCATCGCCTGATATCAGTCAGCAACTACAACAACGACAACACGCACAACAAACCAAAGCGAGGAGACAACACCATGAAGAGAAGAACCTGGATGAACTTGGCGGCCGCAACGCTGGCCCTGTCGCTGACGGGCGCCGCCACGGCGCAAGGCAGCTACCCCGACCGCCCCATTCGCCTGATCGTGCCCTTTCCACCGGGCGGCACGTCCGACGTGGTGGGCCGCATCTTTGCCGAGGCGCTGGGCAAGCAGTTGGGCCAGACGGTGGTCGTGGAAAACCGGGGCGGCGCGGGCGGCACCGTCGGCACGCGCGCGGTGGCGTCCGCCGCGCCCGACGGCTACACGCTGCTGCTGGGCACATCCAGCACCAACGGCACCAATTCGGCGGTGTACAAGAACCTGTCTTACGACGCCGTGAAAGACTTCACGCCGGTCACGCAGATCATCCGCGTGCCGGGCGTGATTGTGGTCAACAAGGATTTCCCGGCCAAGGACTACGCGCAATTCTTCGCGCTGGTCAAAGGCGCGCCGGGCAAGTATTCGTATGCGTCCTCGGGCAATGGCGGCGCCACGCACATGGCCATGGAGTACTACAAGTCGCTGTCGGGGCTGGACATGATGCATGTACCGTATCGCGGCACCGGCCCGGCATTGAACGACGTCATCGCAGGCCAGGTACCCATCTTGTGGGACACGGCGGCGTCGTCCATGGCGCACATCCAGTCGGGCAATTTGCGGGCGATCGTGGTGGCGGCCAAGACGCGCTTGCCGCAACTGCCCGACGTACCCACCTTCGCGGAAATGGGCCTGCCTGACTACGACGCCGAAATGTGGAATGGCCTGCTGGCCCCAGCCGGCCTGCCCAAGGACGTGCTGGCCAAGCTGAGCGACGCATCGCGCAAGGCCCTGGCGGACCCGGACGTGCAGGCCAAGTATGCGGGCGTGGGCGCCTATGTGGTGGCCGACACGCCCGAGGAGTTTGGCGCGATGATCAAAGCCGACGTGGCCAAGTGGAAGAAGGTGGCCGACTTCGCCAACATCTCGGTGCAATAGCATGGGCCAGCGCGTAAAAGACAAGGTCGCGCTGGTGTTCGGCGCGGGGTCGTCGGGGCCGGGCTGGGGCAACGGCAAGGCGGCCGCCGCGCTGTATGCCCGCGAGGGCGCGCGGGTCTACGCCGTGGATGTGCGCGCGGAAGCGGCCGAGGAAACCCGGCGCGTCATCGAAGCCGAAGGCGGGCAATGCGCCGCGCTGGTGGCCGACGTGACGCAGTCCGCGCAGATTCAGGCGGTGGTGGCGCGCGTGCTGGACGAAGCCGGCCGCATCGACATCCTGCACAACAATGTGGGCATCACCGAAATGGGCGGCCCCATCGAGGCCAGCGAGGAAAGCTGGCACCGCGTGCTGGACACCAACCTGACCGGCGTGTTCCTGACCTGCAAGCACGTGCTGCCCGCCATGCTGGCGCAAGGCGGCGGCAGCATCATCAATATCTCGTCGCTGGCGTCCATACAGGTCAACACCTACCCGTACACGTCCTATTACGCGGCCAAGGCGGGGTTGAACCATCTGACCCGGTCTCTGGCCGTGCGCTATGCGCCGGACAACATCCGGGTCAACGCGGTGCTGCCGGGCGTGATCGATACGCCCTTGATCTACCAGCAAATTGCCGGCCAGTTCCAGGACGTGGAAGCGATGCGCCAGCGTCGCAACGCCGCCAGCCCGATGGGCCGCATGGGCGATGCCTGGGACGTGGCGCACGCCGCGCTGTTCCTGGCCAGCGACGAAGCCAAGTACATCACCGGCGTGTGCCTGCCGGTGGATGGCGGCAAGGCCTGCGCGGGGCGCTAGTCCCTCCGGCGCACGTTCAAGGACGCGGCAGCAGGTCCGCCGACAACTCGGCCGCCGCGCGTTGCAATGCCGCCACCACGTCATGCAGGCGCGCGCCGGACAGGCGTGAGCGGATGGCCGCCACGCTCAAGGCGGCCACCACGTTCTGCTCGCGGTCCAACACCGGCACGCCCACGCCCAGCATGTCGGGAATGATGCGACCCGGGTTCAGCGCATAGCCCTGTTTGCGGGCGGCGGCAATGTCGTCGCGCAGCATGTCGGTGGATGGCAGGTCGGGCGCGGTGGTGGCGTCATAGCGGGCCAGCACCCGCTCGATATCGTCATTGGGCAGAAACGCCAGCAGCGCCAAGCTGCCCGCCCCCACGCCCAAGGGCCGCCTGTGCCCCACTTCCAAGGTCAGGATCTTGATGGGAAAGTCGCCCGTCTTGCGGTCCACGCACACGGCCTCGTGGCCGGAACGCACCGACAGGAAACTGGTGTCGCCGGTGGATTGGGCCAGCCGCAGCACGGCGGATTCGGCAATCGCCTTGATGCCGTGGCGGCTTTCGGCGGCCAGGCCCAGGATGTAGGACTCACGCCCCAGGCTGTACGTTTTCAGCTTGGCGTTCAGCGACAGAAAGCCTTCCTGCAACAAGGCCGCCAACATGCGATGCGCCGTGGGCGGGGTCAGGCCCAGGTCGCGTACGACGTCGCTCAAGGCCACGCCACGCGCGGGCGCGGCTCCCACATATTTCAGCAGGCGCAGCACGCGGAAAATGCTTTGCGCGCCACCGACCGCATCGGCGGCGCGCGGCGGAGCCGGCACGGAAGAACGGGCGGTGCTCATTGGATGCGGATCATCGGGGCATGGGTCATCGGGCTGTGGGTCATCGGGCTGCGGGTCATCGGGCTCTGCTCACGGGCTGTGTTCATCCCGCAATCAATGCACGGTGGTGCCATCGGGCGGTGTCTGGTTCAGCCCCAGGGCCGCTTCCCAGCTTCGCAGCGGCACGCAGGTCTGCAAGCGGACGATGGCGCGTTCGATCAGGGCGGGATGCAGTTCGTGGCCGACGTGGCTGGCGATGTCGATGGTGGAATCTCCGTGCAGCGCTTCCAGCCGGGCTTGCGCGGCCTGGATGTGGGACACGTTCATGACCGGGTCGTCGGCGCCGTGCAGCAGGTGCAAGGTGGTGAATTGCGGCGCAGCCTTTGGCAATTGCGCGTAGCGGCCCGAAAACGCGATGACGCGCCCGGCCATGCCGTCGTGGGCCTGCACCAGTTCCAGCGCCATGATGGCGCCCTGCGAAAAGCCCGCCACCGCGGTGTCCGATTGCAGCAGATTGAAGCGCGCTTGCGCCTCGCGCACATAGGCTTCCAGGGGCGGCATGGCCGCCGCCACGCGCTCGGCGCGGTTGTCTTCGCTGATGCCGCGTACCGAAAACCACTGGCGCCCCGCGCCGCCGCCATCAAAGGGTTCGAAGCCTTCGGGCGCCAGCACCGCCGCCATCGGGAAGGCCGCGCGCACGGCGTTGGCCAATGGCCGCAGGTTATCGGGTGACCCGCCCACACCGTGCAGCAGGATGAACAACTGGCGCACGTCGACGCCCGCCTCGGGTAGGAATTCAAGTGAACCGGTAGATGCCATGAAACTGCTCCGTGCTGGCTGGGGCTGCGGGACTGCGCCGCTGTCACAGCATTGTAAAATGCGCGGCGTTGGCCCTGGCCCCCTTTTGTTCCCGGGGGATGCCCTTGCCCCTCTTGGCAGCCCCCATAGCGGACCCTGCCTGAATGCCGCCGCGGCGGCCACTTTTCCCCCTTGCAATGCAAACACCGATTTCCGATTCTGGCGCCACCCCCGCCAGCCAGAATCAGCTGCACCGCGTGCTCAAGGCGCGCCACCTGACGATGATAGCGCTGGGCGGAGCCATCGGCACCGGCCTGTTCGTGGCCTCCGGCGCGGCCATTGCCGAAGCGGGTCCGGGCGGCGCCCTGCTCGTGTACCTGGTAATTGGCCTGATGGTCTACTTCATCATGACGAGCCTGGGCGAACTGGCCACCTTCATGCCAGTGTCGGGCTCGTTCTGCACCTATGCGTCGCGCTACGTAGACCCCGGCTTCGGCTTCGCGCTGGGGTGGAATTTCTGGGTCAGTTGGGCCACGGTCGTTGCCGTGGACGTGGTGGCCGCCCAACTGGTCATGGCGTACTGGCTGCCGGATACGCCGGGCTGGATCTGGAGCGTGGCGTTTTTAGCGCTGACATTCGGGCTGAACGCCTTTTCGGCGCGCAGCTTCGGCGAAGCCGAATACTGGTTCGCCCTGATCAAAGTGGTGGCCGTGCTGTGCTTCATTGCCGTTGGCCTGGGCATGCTGGTGGGCATCATCCACGGCGGCGACCAGGTCGGGCTGGCGAACTGGACCATCGGCGACGCGCCTTTCGTGGGCAACGCGGCCACCTGGGTGGGCGTGGCGATGGTGGTGGCCTATTCCTTCCAGGGCACCGAATTGGTGGGCGTGGCAGCAGGCGAATCCGAAAACCCGCGCCGCAACGTGCCACGCGCCATCAATAGCGTGTTCTGGCGCATCCTGCTGTTCTACGTGCTGGCCATTCTGATCATCGGCCTGCTGCTGCCCTATACCGACCCGCAATTGCTGCGCAACGACGTCGAAGACATCGCTGTCAGCCCGTTCACGCTGGTGTTCCAGCATGCGGGGCTGCTGTCGGCCGCCACCGTGATGAACGCGGTGATCCTGACGTCGGTGCTGTCGGCCGGCAATTCGGGCATGTACGCCGCCACCCGCATGCTGTTCAACATGGCGGCCGAAGGCCAGGCCCCGGCAGTGTTCAAGCGGCTGACGTCCAGGGGCGTGCCGCTGTACGCGCTGCTGGCCACCACGGCGCTGGCCTGCCTGTGCCTGTTCAGCGTGGTGTACAGCCCGAAGGCCGTCTATATCTGGCTGCTGAATTTTGCGGGCATGACGGAATTCATCGTGTGGCTGAGCATCGCGATGAGCCATTACCGGTTTCGCCAGGGCTACGTCAGGCACGGCTACGACACGGCCGACCTGCCCTACAAGGCCGGCCTGTTTCCCTTCGGCCCGGTGCTGGCCTTTGTGCTGTGCCTGGTGGTGACGCTGGGGCAGAACTACCAGGCGTTCCTGCAAGATCGCATTGATTGGATCGGGGTGGTGTCCACGTATCTGGCCATTCCGCTGTTCCTGGCGTTGTGGATCGGGCACCGCCTGGTGAAGAAGTCGCGCTGGGTGCGCTACGGAGACATGCGCTTTTATGGGCTGGATCGGGGCCACGGCTAGGCGCTGCTCCGCCCTTTCTGGTCACAAAGTCGCTACAAAAGCAGCGACAAAAACAGGGCTACAATACTGTATATTCATACAGTAATGATGACCCCTGAACGCATCCATCCCGCGTTGTGGCGCGCCACCCAGTTGGCCAAAGGCGCCGCGCGCACCCTGCCCACCGGGCACGCTTCGCTTTCCGCCGAGCTGCCGGACGGCGGCTGGCCGCTGGGATCCCTGATCGAACTGCTGACCCCGCACCCCGGCGTGGGCGAAATCCGCCTGTTGCGCCCAGCGTTGGCCCAATTGGAAACGCGTCGCCCCATTGCGCTGGTGCAACCGCCGCACGTGCCCCACATCGCCAGTTGGATGAGCTGGCGGCTGGATCCCCGGCAATTGCTGTGGGTGGCGCCGCAAAAACCCGTCGACACCCTCTGGGCCACGGAACAAATCCTGAAAAACGGCAGTTGCGGCGCGCTGATCTGCTGGCTGCCGCATGTGCGCCCTGAATCCCTGCGGCGGCTGCATCTGGCGGCCCAGGCCAGCGACCTGCTCTTCATTGCCATCCGCCCGGCCAAGGCCGCGCAGAATGCCACCGCCGCCCCCTTGCGGCTGGCGCTTGCGCCCGCCCCGGGCGGTTTGTCCGTCCATATTCTGAAGCGCCGGGGGCCCGTCTGCGACACCCCGCTGTACGTGGGCCTGGAGCCCGGCGCGCCGACACCGTCTTCCCCCCACCATGCGCCTCTGGATCGCCGCCTTCCTGCGCTGCCTGCCGCTGGACGTACTACGCCCGCACTGGCCGCATGAGGAACACGCCTTCGCCGTCCTGGACCAGGAACGCGTTGCCGCCCTCACCCCCGCCGCCCGCCAGGCTGGCGTCAAGCCGAGCATGCGCCGCGCCGGCGCCGCGGCCATCGCCCCGCAGGTGGAACTCTTGCCGCGCCAGCCGCAAGCCGAAGCCGACACCCTGCACGGCGCGGCGCTGGCGCTGCTGCAATACACCCCTGAAATTGCCTTGGGCGATAACGACACCGTGCTCTTGAACGTGGGCGCCAGCCTGATGTTCTTTGGCGGCCCACGCGCGCTGGCCCGGCGCATACGCGCCACCCTGCAAGCGCTGGACCTGCGTGTGTCCCTGGGCATGGCGTCCACCGCCCGGGGCGCCTGGCTGCTGGCGCACCGCCCCGGTCGCCGCGTGCCCCGGCGCACGCTCACCCTGCCCACTCTGGCCCGTCGGCTGGACGCACTGCCGTTGGCGCTGCTGCCCCAGGCCCAGGCGCGGCTGGACTGGCTGGGCGACATCGGCTGCCACACGCTGGCCGACCTGCGCGCCCTGCCGCGCGCCGGCCTGCAACGCCGCAGCACGCCGGATCTACTCCCCGCCCTGGACGCCGCCTACGGCCAGGCGCCCGAACTGTATCGCTGGATTGAACCGCCCAACCAGTTCTCCCGGCGCATCGAACTCATGGATTACGTCGAGCACACCGACGCCGTGCTGGCGGTGGCGCGCCGCCTGGCCGAACAACTGGGCGGCTGGCTCACCGCGCGGCAACTGGCGGTGCGGCGCGTGGTGCTCAGCATGGAACACGAACGCGGCCGCCATGCCCGCCCGCCCACCGAACTGGAACTGGCGCTGGCGCAACCGGTCTGGCAGGCGCCGCAAATCCTGCACCTGCTGCGCGAAAAACTGAACCACGTCACGCTGGAAGCCCCCGTCATCGCCGTGTCCCTATTGGCGCCCGACACCGTTGAGCAACCCGCCGTCAGCACCACGCTGTTTCCCGAACCCGGTGGCACCGCGGCCGACCACGCTCGGCTGCTGGACCTGCTGGTGGCCCGGCTGGGCCGCGATCAGGTGCGCCACGCCCATCCCACGCCCGACCACCGCCCCGAAGCCGCGAATTCCTGGGGCGACGCGTTGACTGCCCCGCGCCCGCCCCAGCCCCTGCCCCCCTTGCTGGACCGCCCCTTCTGGCTGCTGGAAACGCCGCTGGCCCTGAAGCTGTCGGGCCATCGCCCCCAATACGGCGGCCAGCCGCTGCGGTTGGTGCGCGGGCCGGAACGCATCGAAAGCGGTTGGTGGGACCCGGCCCTGACCGTGCGCGACTATTTCGTTGCCGAAGACGCGGCGGCCGCGCGCTACTGGATCTACCGCGAACGCGACGCGGAACACGCGCGCTGGTTCCTGCACGGGCTCTACGCCTGAGGCTGGCCACATGCAAGACGATCCCTACGACGCCCCCGATCCGTCCGAACTTTTGGCAACGCTACCCGGCTACGCCGAGCTGCAATGCCAGTCGAACTTTTCCTTCCTGCAAGGCGCCTCGCACCCGGAAGAGCTGGTCGCGCACGCCGCCGAACTGGGCTACGCCGCGCTGGCGCTGACCGACGAATGCTCGCTGGCCGGCGTGGTGCGCGCCCACATGGAAGCCAAGACCCAGAAGCTACCGCTGATCATCGGCGCCACGTTCCAGTTGCGCGCCGCGCCCGACGCCGCCCCGCTGGGGCTGACCCTGTTGGCGCAAACCCGCGAAGGCTACGGCAACCTGTCCGAACTCATCACGCTGGCCCGCACCCGCGCCCCCAAGGGCGAATACCGCTTGGCCCCCGACGACCTGACCCATCCGCCCCAGGGCTCCGAGCACCTGCGCCAAGTACCGGAATGCCTGGCCATCCTGACCCCCGCCTATGGCACCGACACCGACCGCCTGGCCGAGCAGGCACGCTGGTTGGCGCGTGTATTTCCCAACCGCGCCTGGGTCGGGCTGAACCTGCTGTACCGGTCACGCGACGACCAGCACCGCGCCGCCGTCGAACACGCCGCGCGCCAGGCCGATCTGCCCATCGTGGCGGTGGGCCAGGTGCAGATGCATGTGCGATCGCGCAAGCCCCTGCACGACACGCTGGCCGGCATCCGCACGCGCCAGCCCGTGGCTCAATGCGGCTACGAATTGTCTGAAAACGCCGAACAGCATCTGCGCACCCGCATGCGCCTGGCCAACCTGTATCCGCCCGACGCGCTGGCGCAAACGCTGGTGGTGGCCCGCCGCTGCGCGTTTTCACTGGACGAACTGCGCTACGAATATCCCGACGAGGTCGTGCCGCCCGGCCACACGCCCGCTTCCTATCTGCGTCAGGAAACCCTGGCCGGCGCCGCCCGTCGCTTTCCCGCCGGGGTGCCGGAAAACGTGGCCGGCCAGATCGAAAGAGAGCTCGACCTGATCGGCGAACTGCACTACGAAGCCTATTTTCTGACCGTCTACGACATCGTCCAATACGCGCGCCGCCAGGGCATCCTGTGCCAGGGCCGGGGGTCGGCCGCCAACTCCGCCGTCTGTTATTGCCTGGGCATCACTGCCGTCGATCCGGTCCGAGGCAACAACCTGTTTGAACGTTTCATCAGCAAAGAGCGCAACGAACCACCCGACATAGACGTAGATTTTGAGCACCAGCGCCGCGAAGAAGTCATCCAGTACATCTATGACAAATACGGACGCGACCGCGCCGCCCTGACCGCCGTGGTCATTTCGTACCGGCCACGCAGCGTGCTGCGCGACACCGGCAGCGCGCTGGGTGTGGACCTGGGCGTGATCGACGCCGTGGCGCGCGCGCACCAGTGGTGGGACGGCAAAAAGGAAATGCTGCGCACGCTGGGCGCCTGCGGGCTGGACCCGGAATCCCGCGTGGCGCGGCAATGGGCGTCGCTGGCGCAAACCATGATGGGCTTTCCGCGCCACCTGTCGCAGCACCCGGGCGGGTTCGTGATTTCACGCGGCAAGCTGTCGCGCCTGGTGCCCATTGAAAACGCCGCCATGCGGGACCGCAGCGTCGTGCAATGGGACAAAGACGACCTGGACGCGCTGAAACTACTGAAAGTGGACGTGCTGGCGCTGGGCATGCTGTCGGCCTTGCGCCGCACCCTGGAGCTGGCCGGCCAGCGTCGTGGCAAGCCGCTGGCCTTGCAAGACATACCCGAAGGCGACGAAGCCACCTACGACATGATCTGCGACGCCGACACAGTGGGTGTGTTCCAGATCGAATCGCGCGCGCAGATGACCATGCTGCCCCGCCTGCGGCCGCGCAAATATTACGACCTGGTCGTGCAGGTAGCCATCGTGCGCCCCGGCCCGATCCAGGGCGGCATGGTCCACCCCTACCTGCGCCGGCGCCAGGGCAAGGAAGACGAAACCTATCCCAGCGAAAAAGTGCGTGGCGTGCTCAGCCGCACCATGGGCGTCCCCATCTTCCAGGAACAGGTGATGCAGATCGCGGTGGTGGCCGCGGGGTTTACGCCGGGCGAGGCCGACCAGTTGCGCCGGTCCATGGCTGCCTGGAAACGCAAGGGCGGCGTGGACAAATTCCGCGTCAAGCTGGTGGGCGGCCTGCTGGCGCACGGCTACACGCTGGAATTCGCCGAAGCCCTGTTCCGGCAGGTAGAGGGGTTTGGCGAATACGGTTTTCCGGAAAGCCATGCCGCCAGCTTCGCCCTGCTGGCGTACTTCAGTTCCTGGCTCAAGCGCCACGAACCCGAGGCCTTCCTGGCCGCCCTGCTCAATTCCCAGCCCATGGGCTTCTACGCGCCCGCGCAACTGGTGCAGGACGCCCGCCGACATGGCGTCTGCGTGCTGCCCGCCGACGTCACCGTCAGTTGCTGGGATTCGGCGCTGGAAACCTTGCCGGCCGATCACCCCGGCGCCCAGCGACGCCCGCGCCCGCACTCACCCCCCGCCGAAGACACCCGCCCCGCCGTCCGGCTGGGCCTGGGCCTGATCCAGGGCATGCGGGAAGACGCCGCGCGCCGGATCGAAGAGGCTCGCGCAAAGGCGCCTTTCACCGACACCGGCGACCTGGCCCGCCGCGCCACGCTGAACCGCCACGACCTGAACGCCCTGGCCGCCGGCGACGCGCTGCGCACCCTTGCCGGCCACCGCCGCCAGGCCAGTTGGCAAGCCGCCGCCAGCGTGCAAAGCCGCGACCTGCTGCGCGACGCCGCCATCGTGGAAACCCAGGCCCCCCAGTTGTCGGCCCCGTCGGAAAACCAGACCGTGGCCGCCGACTACCGCAGCCTGGGGCTGACGCTGCACAGCCACCCGGTCGCCCTGTTGCGCGCGCAACTTGCCGCCCGCAATTTCCAGCCGGCCGAGGTCCTGAACAGCTACCCCGACAAGCGCGTGGCCCGCGCCTGCGGCATCGTCACCGTGCGCCAACGGCCCCAAACCTCCAAGGGCGTGATCTTCGTCACGCTGGAAGACGAAACCGGCCCCGTCAACGTGGTCGTGCGCCCGGAACTCATCGAACGCCAACGCCGCGAACTGCTGGGCGCCAAGCTGCTGGGCGTCTACGGCGCCTGGCAGAACGTGGACGGCGTGCGCCACCTGATCGCGCAACGCCTGGTGGACCTGTCCGACCTGCTGGGCGGGCTGGCGACGCATAGCCGGAATTTTCATTGAGGCGTCAACTGGCGGAAGCTAGTACTTTCCTCAGTAACCAAACCCCGCCATCGCAGCCCGCCTTGATCTCATTTCAACGCGGGCTTTTCACTTTTTGGCGCGCCGCCGCAACGCCAGATTACAGCGCGCCTAGGCTGGTCTATCATGGCTTTTTTCGTCGTGAAGTTGTAAGGAGCGATACATGATCCGCAAGCTGATCCCTTTCATTCTGGTTGCCAGCCTGACCGCATGCGCCAACACTGGAACGTCGTCGTCCAGCGCACCGGCAGCCTCCAGCTCCTCCAGCTCTTCATCCTCGTCCGGCGCCAGCTCGTCGGGCGGTGCTTCCTATGGTGGGTCGGGCTCGGCCATGCCGGGCTACGGTAGCAAAACCTGCGATGCCGCCGCGCTGCAATCGCAAATTGGCCAAAAAGCCACCACGTCCTCGATGGAAGACCTGCGTACGCGCAGCGGCAGTACCACCGCCCGCATTCTGCGCCCCGGCCAACTTGTCACCATGGAATACAACGCCACCCGTTTGAACCTGATCGTGGATGACAAAGACGTCATGACCGCCATTCGCTGCGGTTGATCTCCCCCCAAGCCCTGCGAGGACCCCACCCCGCCCCGGACTGGCCGACGCCTGACATCGCCGGCCGCCTCAGGCTTCGTCCGGCAAAGCGGCGGGCGGCGTGGGCGGCACGTGGGGCAGGAAGGCCCCCGCCACTTCAAACGCGCATTCCTCGCGCGCAATCTCGATCACCCGCGACACAATCGGGTTGACGATGTTCTTCTTGTGCACCGCGTAGTAATTGATGGTGGGCAGGTCGGGTTCCACATTCAGCTGGCATAGCGCGCCGCGTTCGACCAGTGGCGCGAAGTAGGCGCCAGGCAGATAGCTGATGCCCAGCCCCAGCATCGTCAGTTGCGCCATCATCCCCAGGCTGTTGCAGGTCAACACCCGCTTGACCGACAAGCCCTGTTCGGCGAACCAGGCGTCGTACAGATGAGACAGCGCGGAATTGGTCGGCTGCGAAATCACCGGATACGGCGCCAGGTCCTGCGGCGACAAACGCGCCTGCAAATCGATATCCAGCGCGGGGCTGGCCATCCAGACGTTGGTGACGCCCCCCAGGTGAATGCCCTCGTATTGATAGCTCCAGAACGGGCCAGGCATGATGGCCAGGTCCAGTTGGTCTTGGTCCAGCCTTTCGTACAGCGTAATGCCGCCGTCGATCTCGGGCATCAGTTGTACGCGCGGGTAGCGCAAGCTGATCTGGTTGATCAGCCGCGCCAGCCACGTCATGCCCACCAGCTCGGTCACCCCCAGCCGTATCACGCCTTCGAAACTGGCCGGGTCGGCCATGTTTTGCACGATGCGGCTGTTCAAATCCAGCATTTCACGCGCCAGTTCAAACAGCTTGCGCCCTTGCGGCGTCATGACCAGTTTCTTGGCCCGGCGCTCGAACAAGGGCGACCCGGCAAAGGCTTCCAGTTCGCCCACCCGCTTGGCCACCGCCGATTGCGTGGTGTGCAGTTTCCGGGAAGATGCGCTGAAGCTGCCTAGCTCGGCGCTCCAGTAAAAAGCCTCTAGCTGTTTAAGGGTGTACATCGCGGCGGTGGATGCGAAACGCATGAAAGCCCTCACGTTACCATCGCCGCCACGGCCCTAGCCGCGTGGGTGCAGGATGTCGGCCAGAAAGCGCTGTGCGCGCGGATGCGAGGGCGCGCTGAAAAAGCGCTCGGGCGTGTCCACCTCAAGAATCTCGCCACCGTCCATGAAGACGACCCGGTCGCAGACGTCACGCGCAAAGCCCATTTCGTGGGTCACGCAGACCATCGTCATGCCGTCCT
The DNA here is from genome assembly GCF_003994415.1 of Achromobacter spanius. Classification (NCBI taxonomy): domain Bacteria; kingdom Pseudomonadati; phylum Pseudomonadota; class Betaproteobacteria; order Burkholderiales; family Alcaligenaceae; genus Achromobacter; species Achromobacter spanius. Next base: position 3,637,913 of record NZ_CP034689.1, read on the forward strand.
TGGCCAGGCCCTTCATCACCTGCAGCACCTCGCCCACCATTTCCGGGTCGAGCGCGCTGGTCGGCTCGTCGAACAACATCACCGGCGGCTGCAACGCCAAGGCGCGCGCAATCGCCACGCGCTGCTGCTGGCCGCCCGACAGCGCACCAGGGTAGGCGTCGATCTTGTTCAGCAGTCCCACCCGATCAAGCAGCGCACGCGCCAATTCCACCGACTGCTTGCGCGGCTGCTTGCGGATATTGACCGGTGCGAAGATCACGTTTTCCAGCACGCTCATGTGCGGAAACAGGTTGAACTGCTGGAACACAAAGCCGATCTTCTGACGCAGCGCATTCAGGTTGGCGCCCTTCTGGTAGATGTCGGCTCCGTCGATCAGGATGCGACCTTTCTCGATGGGTTCCAGCCGGTTGATCGTGCGGATCATGGTTGACTTGCCCGAGCCCGACGGCCCGCACACCACCAGCACTTCGCCACGCGCCACGGACAGGTCCACGTCTTTCAGCACGTGATGGTCGCCATACCACTTGTTCACTTTTTCAAGCTTGATCATGATTCTTTCCGTTAAGCCATGGCGCGCGAGCGGCGGATACGCAGGTCCAGCCAGCTCAAGCCGCGGCTCAGGCTGAAGCACACCAGGAAATAGATAATGGCCAGAATGCCGAACACCTGCAGCGGCTGCGTCAGTACCAGGTTATTGATTTGATTGGCCGCAAAGGTCAGCTCGTTGACACTGATGACATAGCCCAAGGACGTTTCCTTGATCGTGGAGACGAACTGGCTCGTCATGCTGGGCAGCACGTTGAACAGCGCCTGCGGCAGCACCACCTTGCGCATCGTCGTCCAGTAGCCCACGCCCAACGAACGCGATGCCTCGATCTGGCCGCGCGGCACCGCCTCGATGCCCGACCGGATCACCTCGGACAAGTAGGCGCTTTCATAGACCACCAGCGCGAAGATCAGCGTCCAGAAACCGCTGACCACCTGCCCCGTCAACTTGGGCACCACGAAGTACGCCCAGAAGATCAGCATCAGCAGCGGCATGCCGCGCACCACGTTGACCAGCGCCTTGCTGGCGGCCCGCAACGCGCCGAATGGGCTGACTCGGGCCAGCGCAATCAACAGCGCCAACGGTAAGGACATCAACAAGCCCAGCGCCGCCAGGATCAGCGTCAGCGCCAGCCCGCCCAAGGGCCCGTTGGGGTATTGGCCGACCAGCAGCGTCGGCCAGTATTGCATCAGCAGGTCAAGCACCGTGGCCTCCGCGATTCAAGCGATAACGGGCGTAGACGCGCGACCCCACCGCCATGATCAGGAACGATCCCAGCAGGTACATGATCGTGGCCGCGCCGAAGGTGGCGAAGGTGCGATAGGTTTCATTTTCAATTTCGCGCGCCTGATAGGTCAGCTCCATCACGCCGATCGCCATCGCCACGCTGGTGTTCTTGAACAGCAGCAACGCGCGGCCGACCAGCGGCGGAATGGATATGCGCAACGCCTGCGGCACGATCACGTAACGCATGCATTGCAGATAGCTTGCGCCCAGCGCGCGCGCCGCCTCGAACTGCGTCCACGGTATGGCGCGCAGGCCGCTGCGGATGTCCTCGGCAATGTACGCGGCCGACCCCAACGCCAGCGCAATCGCGGCCAGCGACATCTCGGCGTTGTGATCGTAGAGCCACAGCCGCAGCCCTTCGGGCAGCAGCTCCGGCATGCCGAAATACCAGAACAACACCTGCACCAACAGCGGCACGTTGCGGTGGTATTCCACATAGGCGTCCACCACCCAGCGGCATGGCGCCAGGTTGGTGGCGCGCACCACCACCAGCGTCACCGCAATGGCGAAGGCCATGACCCAGGCAACGAAGAACAGTTGCACGGTAACCACCATGCCGCTGAGCAGCAGCTGGTATTGGGATGCATCTAGCAAGCTCATAAAGCGTCGGCCCTTGGCGGTTGCGCGGCCATCAGCCGGCGATGGGGCCGATCTTGAACCCGCGCTCCAGCTTGTAGGGCGTGGTGGGGCCGAACCACTTGTCGAACAGCTTGGCCGCCGCGCCCGAGCTCTCGGCTTCGTCCAGCGCCTGGTTCACGGTTTGCAGCATGCGCGTCTCGGACTTGCGCACACCCAGGCCCCAGGGTTCGTCAAACACCGACTTGCCGATCACGCTGACGGGCGCCGTGGGCGGGCTTTGCAGCACCAGGCGCACCAGCACCAGTTCCGACGCAAATTGCGCATCCACCTTCTTTTGCTGCAAGGCCAGGTAAGTGGCCGAACTGTCGCCATAACCAATCACCTTGGACTTGTCCAGGATGCGCTTGATCTCGCGTTCCGAGCTGGAGCCCTTGGTGGCGCCAATGCGGTGGCCGTTCAGCGCTTCGATGCTGTCCAGGCCCGAGTCCTTGCGCACCAACAGCTTTTGCGGGCTGACGTAGTAAGCATGGCTGAAGGAAATCTGTTCAGCGCGATCCGGCGAATAGCCCAGGTTGGCGGCCAGGATGTCCACGCGCCCTTCATTCAATTCCGGCACGCGCGCCGCCACCGACAGCAGCTTGTAGCTGATCTTCACGCCCAGCTTGTCGGCGACGAGCTTGCACACGTCCACGTCATAGCCCACCAACTGGCGGGTGGCGCCGTCCTGGAAGCTGAACGGCTGCGACGTGCCCAACGTGCCGCAGACGAGTTCGCCGCGCGCCTTGATGTCGTCGACTTGATCCGCTTGCGCGGTGGCGCCCAGCGCCAGCGTGGTCAGGCCCAGGCAGGCCGCGAAGATGGAGTGGCGTTTCATGGTTGATTCCCCTTGTGTGTTGTGTGGTGGTCAAACGGTCTTGCGTAGCGTGGTGTGCCGCCTGGCGTTCAGGCCAGCTTGGCGCAGGCCTCGCGAATGGCGGAACATCCTTGCTTGATATCTTCCAGCGACGCGGCGAACGACAGCCGGAACGTGCCGGGCGCGCCGTAGGCGTTGCCGTCGATCACGGCCACGCCCGCCTCGCGCAGCAGGTAGTGCGTCAGGTCGGTGTCGGTGGCGATGACGTCGCCAGCGGGCGTTTTTTTGCCCAGCAGGCCCGAGCAGTCCGGAAATACGTAGAACGCGCCTTGCGGCACGACGATGCTCAGGCCCGGCGTACCGGACAACTCGGCAACCGCCAGGTCGCGGCGCGTTTTGAAAACCTTGGCGAATTCGGTCACGCAATCCTGTGGGCCGGACAGGGCCTCAAGCGCCGCCGCCTGGCTGACCGACGACGCGCCCGACGTGCTTTGTGATTGCAGAATCGCCATCGCCTTGATCAATTCGTCGGGCCCCGCGCCATAGCCGATGCGCCAGCCCGTCATGGCGTAGGCCTTGGACACGCCGTTGACCACCAGCGTGCGGTCGGCCAGTTCGGGCGCCACCTGCAGCGGATGCACCGTCGGCTCGTCCGTGAAATTGAGCCGGGCATAGATGTCGTCCGTCATCAGCCAGACGTGCGGATGGCGCTTGAGCACGTCGGTCAGCCCACGCAATTCGTCGGCGGTATAGACCGAGCCGGTGGGGTTGCTGGGCGCGTTCATCATCAACCACTTGGTGCGCGGCGTGATGGCTTGTTCTAGCGCCTGGGGCGTGAGCTTGTAGTCCGTGGCCGGCAAGGTCTGCACCACGACCGGCACCCCGCCGTTGACCAGCACCATGTCGGGGTACGACACCCAGAACGGCGCGGGGATCAGCACCTCGTCGCCGTCATTCAACGTGGCGGCCAGACCATTGAAAATCACCTGCTTGGCGCCGGTGCTCACGATGATCCGCGCCACGGGATAGTCCACGCCCGTGGCCGCTTGAACATGGCCGCGCGCGGCACGGCGCAACGCCGCCGTGCCCTGGGCAGGCGGGTATTTGGTTTCGCCACGGTTCATCGCGGCGGTGGCGGCCTGGCGGATATGTTCCGGCGTTGAAAAGTCGGGTTCGCCAATCGTCAGGTCGATGATCCGGCGGCCTTGTTCGCGCAGTTCGGCAATGATGGCGCGCGCGGCAACGCTGGGCGACAGCTTGATGCGCTTGATGCGGTCTGCAATGATGCTCATTTGGCGCCGCCCGTCTTTTCGGCAATGGTCTTTGCCAACCACGGCTTGGTGTAGGTGCCGGCACGCAGCTTTTCCTTGGCCACGGCTTCATCGGCTTCCTTCTTTTGCGCCAGGGCCAGTACGGCGGCCGCGTGTTCGGCGGGAATCACCACCACGCCGTCGGCATCGCCCACGACCACATCGCCCGGGTTGACCACCTGCCCGCCCACGGACACCGGCACGTTGATTTCGCCCGGGCCGTCCTTATACGGACCCTTGTGCGACACGGCACGCGCGAAGCAGCCGAATTCGCCTTGGCCAAAGACGTCCACGTCGCGCACCGCGCCGTCGATGACAAAGCCCGCGATGCCGCGCGACTGCGCATCCATCATCATCAGCTCGCCCACCAGCGCGTTACTGGCATCGCCCGCGCCATCGACAACGATGACGTCGCCCGCCGCGCCCATCGAAATCGCCTGATGGATCAACAGGTTGTCACCGGGACGGGTCTTGACGGTCAGCGCCAGGCCGACCATGCGGCGCGTGCCGCCATGCATCGGGCGCAGGCCCGACACGCCGTACAGGCGATTCATGCAGTCGCTGATCTGGGCGGAGCCGATATCGGCAAAGCTGGCCAGCACGTCGGCGGCCACGGCCGGCGCCGACCGAGAAAGAATGCGAAATCCGATGGGAGTCATAAGAAAGTCGAGGGGGATGAATGCGTCAAGCGATTAAGCGAATACGCATTACAAAGCCCCGCGCACCTTTCCTCAAAACGATATAAATTCCCAGCTAATCAGGAATTTTTTTCGTGCATACGCTCGTTAAGGGTTATCCCTTATTCGTAATCGGGGGAGCTTAATCGTCCCCGCCGCCGTTGGCGGCCCGCGCTTCCGACAGTGCGATCGTCAGGTTGACGACCTTCTTCTTCAACTGGTCGCGCTCTTCCGTCACGCGCGCCAACACCCCACGCAATCGCGCCACTTCGGCTGGCAAATCGGCGATGTGTTCGATCGGCACCTCGGGCGGGGCTTCGCGGGGCGGCGGCGCCTTGGCCAGGCGCACTTCGCGCGCGGCCTGTTGCAGTTCTTTCTTGCCGCCCGCCACCGCCGCCGCCTGGCGCTCGGGCGGCAAGGACGCGACTGCCGCCGCGGCATTGATGGAAATCGCGCCCTCTTTCACGGCGCGCACCAGTTCCGGCGCGGCGGCTTTCTGAATCTTTTCGATCTGCCCCAGGGTATTGCTGCTGATGCGCGCGGCGCGTGCCAGCGCCTGGCGGCTGGGCACGGGCGGCGTCCATGACATGTTGGGCGGCAGGCGCGGGGCGCCATCGGCGGCGGGCGCGCCGTCGTCCTCATCCCAGGGCGGCGGTCCATCCGCCTGCTGCGCGTCAGGCGCGGTCTCGGGCGCCTCGGGCGGTGTGCGCGCCAGCAAAATTTCTTTCTTGCGCAAGGCCAGCACGCCGCGCTGGAAGTCCGACACGCTACGGCGTCCCAGGTGGTTTTCAATCATCCACAGATGTACGTCTTCCATCGACTTGAACGTGGTGTTCTGGCGCGTCTGGAATTCAATGCCGTGTTTCTTGCACAGGGCGTAACGGTTGTGCCCGTCCACCAGCAGGTCGCCCCACAGCACCAGCGCATCGCGGCAGCCTTCGGCCAGCAGGCTGCGTTCCAGCGCCTCGTGCTCGTCTTCGGTCAAGGGGTCTATGTAGGCGCGCAGGCCCTCGTCTATCCTGATTTCCATGGTGTCCAATTCGTTGATCTTGTCGGGCTGACGCTACGTCAGCCCCTGGCCGCGCAGAAAATCCTGTATTGCTTCCAGCCGTGCCACCGGGTCCGTCAGGCCCAGCAGACGGGTCTTGTCATCCGGCGGCAGGGGCAGCAATTCGCACCAGCGGTCCGCCACCCAGCCGCTGTCGTCCAGCCGGAATGGCGGCGCAATCGGCATCTTGTCGGCAGGCACGCCCTCTTGCTGCCATTGCGCAACCAGCCGCCCCAACGCATCGGCGCTGGGCTGCATGGAGGCCGGCACGGGCGTGGGCGGATCGTCGGCAATGGGCTCGGCCTGCCCCATCCAAAGGCCGTATTTTGCCACTTCGCTGGAAAGCAGCCGAAACCGACTGCCGCCAATACAGCGCACTTGCAGCAAGGCGGGCATGGGCGCGTCCCAAGAGGCGATGCGCGCCATGGTGCCCACCGACGCAAGCGTCTCCACGCCCTCGGGCGAACGCACTTCGCTACCCGCCAGCAGGCCCACCACGCCGAACTCGCTGCCATCCGCGATGCAGCGGCGGATCATATCCAGATAGCGCACCTCAAAAATGCGCAGATGCAGCACGCCGGCGGGGAACAGTGCGTTGGATAAGGGAAACAGCGGAATCAGCGCCATGGCCGGCTCCTTATTTGATGTCGGAATCGTTGACGGAAGCACTAAGGTCAAATGCGGCATCCACCGGCACCTGCATCGCCGTCACCATTGCGTTGGTCTGCGCCGCCATGCCAATCACCGACAGCAGTTCCGCATGCTGGCCGTCGGTCATGCCCCGGGCCTTGGCCGCCGCCGTGTGCGAATGCACGCAGTACGAACAACCATTGGCAGTGGACACGGCGATATAGATCATCTCGCGCACCAGCGGCGACAATTCGCCGTCGGCCATCATGACTTGCTTCAACTGCGCCCACACGCGCTGCAATTGCAGGGGATCGTTCGCCAGCGCACGCCAGAAATTATTCACGAAATCAGACTTGCGCGTCGCCCGGATGTCTTCGAACACCGCCCATGCCTCAGGGCTTTTACGGACTTCGTCGTCCGATAGCAGTTTGACCGTGCTCATGCCATTTATCCTATGTGAGGCCCATGCCAGGCCGAATTTGCCGTCAAGCGGCTACAGTGCGTACTTTGCCGGCTTCTTCGGGTACCGTGGGCCGGGTTTTCCATCATAGTGCGGCAGCGCTGCGCGCACCCGCCCCCCAAAAAAAGGAAACATCATGCCCCAGCTATCCGCCTATCTCAGCTTTGACGGCAACTGCGCGGACGCCATGCGCTTTTACGAGCGCGTGCTGGGCGGCCGCCTTGAAACGCTGATCCGCTACGCCGACGCGCCGTCGGACGCGGCCATGCCCGCGCTGTCACCCGAGGACGCCGAACGCGTCATGGTGGCGCGCCTGGTGCTGGACGAGCAGACGCTGCTGGGCAGCGACGCCACCAGCGGCCATCCTTATCCCGGCAAGCAAGGTATTGCCCTGGCCCTGGTCTACCCCACCGTGTCCGACGCCCAGCGCGTGTTCGATCAATTGGCCGACGGCGGCAACGTGACGATGCCATTGCAGAAAACATTCTGGGCAGACGCGTATGGGGCGTTGCTGGACCGCTTTGGAACGCGCTGGATGGTCAGCGGCGGCAAGATCACGCATTAAGCGTGTGGGCGTGGCCCGGCCATGCCCACACGCGGCTTGGCCGCCACGTAGTCGCCCCCGTAAGCGCGCGGATCCCCCGCCGCGCCGTCGACACGTCAGGCGCGCCGCTTGCCGAACACGGACTTCGGCGTGCGTCCGTGAAAGCGCGTGAAGGCCGCGCTGAAATTAGCGGGGTGCCGGTAGCCCACGCGATACGCCGCCTGCGCCACCTGGCACCCGGTTTCCAGCAATTCCCAGGCGCGGCGCATGCGCAGTTCGGTCAGCATCCGATGCGGGCTGGTGCCGTACAACTTGCGAAAACCTTCCTTCAGCTTGAACTCGTTCAAGCCCGTGGCCAGGCACAGGTAGGCCACGGTCAGGTCGCGGTCCATCTGTTCCTGCATCAAGGCGCGCACCGCTTCCAGCCGCGCAATATCGGCCTGACTAAGCCGACCCGGTTCAGACATGGGCGCCAGGCCGCGCAGTTGCCGCGACAGCAGCGTCAATGCCCGGATGTGCGCGTCCAGCGGGTCCTGGCCTGACGCCAGTTCCAGCGCGGCCGATGCCAGGTCAGGCGCGGTGCGGCCCTGCGCCAGACGACGAAAACCGCCCGCGCCCAGCAGGCTTTCCGCGCGTTCAACTCCCGCATAACGGCGCAGCACCTGTTCACCCACCAACAGCCGCAATTGCGAAACGGTGGCGCCGCCCAGATAGCGGCGCTCGCCCCGGACGCGCTGAAATGCGGTGACCGTCGTGGTGCCACCACGGAAATCCAGCGCGGCGCCATCGGCGCCTTGATAAGCCGACACGCCCTGCATCGCCAGCGTAATCACCAGCGTGCGCGCGCCATGCCCGGCGGCATTCTCTTCAATCAGGTCGCGCCTTGGGGTGTATTGCGAATGCACCAGCGTCAATCCCTCATCCAGTTCCATGCGGTCCGCGTGGCAATCGCCCAGGTCGGTCGGCAAGGCCAGGCGATGCCAGCCCACGCGGGGGCTCGGGCCGGGTTGGGCAAGCAGCGAAGAAACGCGTATGGGCATGGGGATTTCCTGGTCCGGCGGCGTAGGCAACGGCAAAAAAAGCCGCGCCGCCGACTTGCATACGGATGGATCCGGAATGCATATAAATGTGAATGATAGTTGTTCGCATAAAGAAATACCATCCTTCGGACGGCCGCAATGCATAGCGGTCGCGATGTCCGCACAGGAAGCCCGATGCCCCACCCCGCTCCCCTCACGCCCATCCGGGCCTTGATCTGCCTGGCCTTGTTCTGCCTGACGCTGGCCCCGGAAACGCAGGCGCAGAATCGCGCTGAAAGTCCCGTCCAGGTTTCTACCCCCGCCCCCGCCGAACTGCCCGCCATCACCGTCACGGCCGACAAGCAGGAACGCGCGTTGGAAGACGTGCCCACCAGCCTGTCGGTCTTTGACGGCGACCTGCTGGACGCGCAAGGCATCCACAGCGTGGAAGCGTTGCAGACCATCACGCCAGGTTTAAGCTTTCAGCCCTTTGGCCAGGCCGGCGTCAATTCGGCCGTGATGCGCGGTTTGTCCGCCAACTTCTTTTCGTTCTCGACGTCCACGCTGCTGGTGGTGGATGGCGTGCCGACCTTGATGGCGCAAGGCTACGACGACCAACTGCTGGCCATCGACCGCGTCGAAGTGCTGCGCGGCCCGCAGTCCACGCTGTACGGCCGCAATGCCGAGGCCGGCGTCATCAACATTCACACACGCCAGCCCGACAACACCTTGCGCGGCCAGGTCTCCGCCGAGATCGGTAGCCGCGACCTGCGCGTCATGCGTTTCGACCTGAGCGGCCCGCTGATCGAAGACCGCCTGGCCGCCAGCGTTGCCGGCACGTGGCGCAGCCAGCACGGCTTCATCGACAACACGTACACCGGCCAGCGCGAAGACGACCGCGAATTGCGCAACGGCAAGGTCGCGCTACGCTGGACGCCATCGGCCCGCACCGACGCCACGCTGCGTTACGCGCAAGTGGACTACCGCGACGGCGCCGCGCTGTGGGGGTCACCGGCCGCCCCGCGCGACACGGTTGCCTCTGGCACGCCCAGTTGGAACCACTCCATCGGCCGCAGCGCATCGCTGTCCGTGCGCCACGATTTTGACTCGGGTCTGCGCCTGTCGTCCGTCACCGCCTGGAACGATTTTCGTGACCGCGTGCAGCAAGACACCGACTTCCTGCCCGCCGACCTGCTGCATATCCGGCGCGATCACCAGTTCAGCACTCTGTCGCAGGAACTGCGGCTGGAAGGCGAATGGCGCCACGCGCGCTGGCTCGTCGGCCTGTATGCCGACGGTGACGATCACCACTTGCGCAACACCCAGAAAATGCCGATGGGCCTGACGGAAAGCGTCGTCAAGCTGCGCGGCAATTCCACGGCGGCGTTCACGAACTGGACGGTGCCGCTGGCCGAACGCTGGACGCTGGAAGCCGGCGCGCGCATCGAACGCGACCGCGTCCGGTTCCGGCCCGAAGCAGCAGGTCCAGGTGCCGGCGCGGGCGGCAGCACTCGCACCGCCGACTGGACGCGCGCCACCCCTCGCGTGGCCTTGCAGTACTCCTTCGCGCCGCGCCAGCAGGTCTACGCATCCCTATCCGATGGCTTTCGCGCGGGCGGCTTCAACGTGTTTTCCCCCGCCGCCGACTACGCTGCGTACCAACCCGAGACGCTGCGTTCCTACGAAATCGGCGCCAAGGGCTGGTTGCCGGGCAATCGACTGCGCTACGCCAGCGCTTTCTACGTGATGACGGTCAAGAACATGCAGGTGCAGCAGATGCCCGTGCCCGGCCTGGTCTACGTCACCAATGCGGCCTCGGCCCGGTCGATCGGCGCCGAATTCGAGCTGGAATACCTGTTGGGCGACGGCTGGTCGATGCAAGCCGGGCTGGGCCTGAACCGCACGCGATTTGCCAGCTTCATGGATGGCGCCAACGACTACAGCGGCAATCAAAACCCCTTCGCGCCGCGCATCAACGGCTATGTCAGCGCGCGCTACGACGCCCCCGCCGGCTGGTACGCCCAGGCCTCGCTGACCGGCGCCGGCCGCGTCTACCTGGATGCCGCCAACCGCTATTCCCGCAACGGTTATGGCCTGGTCAACCTGGCCGCCGGCGTCACCGTGCGGCGGGTCGAAGTTTCCGCCTACGTTAACAACCTGGCCAACCGCCGCTACGACGCCGTGGGCTATCAAAACGGCATTGTGACCGTCTATAGCCCGCCGCGCGAAGTTGGCTTGCGCTTCACCTGGCGCATCTGAGTCCGGCCCATCCACTTAGCCTGAACCCTTCAACAAGGACACCGATGAGTTCGCCCACTACCCACCCCCTGCAACGCTACTGGGACCTGGCGGCCGCACCGATCCAGGCGGCCGCGCTGGATGCAGCGTTGGAACTCGGCTTGCTGGACCGCCTGACGCAGCCGGCCAGCGCCGCCGATGTCTCGCAAGCGCTGGCACTGCGCCCCGAGCAGACCGTGCATCTGCTGGACATGCTCTGGAGCCTGGACCTGCTGCACCGCATTGACGGCGACCCGGTGCAATACCTGTGCCAGCCCGAGGCCCGCAAGTACTTCTGCCAGGGCCAACCGGGCTACTGCGCCGACGCCTGGCGCTACCGGCGCCGCGCGCTGGCGCACTTCAGCGAACAACTGGGTGAACAACTGCATCTGGACGGACCCGCCGTCGAACCTTATGTGCAGACCAACGCCACCGGCTGGACGCAGGCCGCGCGAGTACAGATCGCGCAGGAGCAGCGCGCCATCGCCGTGGCCGCCGCCGAACATGCCATCGCATGCGTACCCGGCGCCACTCATGCGCGGCGCATCCTCGACCTGGGCGGTGGCCCGGGCTTGATCGGCATCGCACTGGTGCAACGCTGGCCTGACGCGACAGGCGTGGTGTTTGACTGGCCCGACACCGCTGCCGTGGCGCTGGAGAACATCGTCCAGGCGGGTCTGTCGGACCGCATGTCGGTCATCGGCGGCGACCTTGCCACCGATGACATCGGCCAAGGCTACGATCTGATCTGGTGCTCGTCGGTACTGCATTTTCTGCCCGACCCGCACGCCACGCTGCACAAGATGCACGACGCGCTGGCTCCTGGCGGAACGCTGGTGATGGTGCATGCCGAGGTGCCGGCCGATGCCCATGCCGCCGCCCGCGTGCTGCCCTACTACCTGCCCATGATGCTGCTGGGCCGGCGCGTCACGCGCGCGGGTGAATTGCATCAAGCCCTGCAAGCTTGCGGTTTCGCGGACGTGCGCGGATTCGATTCCGACCGCTTTCCGATGGCGCCCGTGCATGTGCTGGCCGCCCGCAAGGCATACGCATGAACGCGCCGCTACGCAATGGGTTGCGCCAGGCGCTGTTCGGCTGGTTGAATCTGGCGCTGACCGCGCCCGGCGTTTATCTGTGGTTGGGCCTGCCGATGGTGCTGCGTCAGCATGGCTGGTCCGGCACCGCCATTGGCCTGTTCCAACTGGCCAGCCTGCCGACCTTGTTCAAGTTCCTGCTGGCCCTGCCCTTGGAGCGCCGTCGTGCAACGCCCGCCACAACGAAAGCGGCTCCGCCAGCAGCGACGGTCCCGGCGGCCCGCGCAGCCTATCGCGGTTGGGCCGTCTTGCTGTTGTTGATCTATGCCGCCGTGTTGTGCGCGCTGGGATGGCGCAACCTGTTGGATGACAAGCGCGTGCTGTTCGCGCTGGCCACGGCCGCGGCGCTGGCTGGCACCTGGGCCGATGTGCCCGTCAACGCGCTGGCGATTCGCGTGCTGCCGCCATCCAGCCGCGCCTGGGCCGGCGGCGTCCGGTCGATGGCCTTGTGCCTGGGCGCCATTGCGGGCGGCGGTTTGATGCTGGTGGCGCAGGCGCGCTGGGGCTGGCAAGCGCCCTTTGCCATCATGGCGGGGGCCTTGGCCTTGGGCGCGGCCTCGCTTCTGTTCGTCCGCGAAGACCTGATCGGGGGGCAAACGAAATCCGCTCCAGACCGTGTTCACGGTAATGGCAATGGCGGTGGCAATGGGGACGGCAATGACAATCGCAATGGCAACGATGGCGCCATCGCCCATGTCTGGCCGCAGATCCGCGCCTACGTCAAACGCGACGACACGCGCCGTTGGCTCCCCTTGCTTGCTTTGCTGTTTCCCTTCATCGGGTCGGGATGGTTTTTCCTGAAGCCGCTGCTATTGGACCAAGGCCTGCCGGCCGAGCGAGTGGGCTGGCTGGTCGGCGTCGCGGGCGGCGCGGTGGGAGCGGTGGCCAGCGCGTGGTCGGCGCGTTGCAGCAAACGCATGCGTCCGGCCGTCACCGTGCCGTGGCACGCGGCAGCGGTATGCGCCGCGCTCTTGTCGTTGGCGGCCGCCGTCTGGTGGCAGGCGCCGCCGGCAGTCTTGATAGCCTGCGCCATGGGCATTGCCGCCGCGATGGGCGCCACGGCCGCGCTGACCTTCAGCTTGATGATGTCGCACGCCCGCCCCGGCTGGCAGGCGCTGGACTACGGCATCCAGTCCAGCGTGTTCTCGCTGACCCGCATCGCCGTGCCACTGGCGGCCGGAGTGCTGATGGACGCCGCCGGCCAGGTCGTGATGCTGGCCGCGCTGGCTGCCGCATCCGCCTGCGTGGTGTGGATGGCGCTACGCACGGCCCCGTCGTTGCGCGGCTAGCAGGCCAGGTCCGCGCCCGTGCCGGAAATGGTCGGAAGTGGTCGAAGTGACTGAAACGGAGTGACCGAAACGGAGTGGCCGAAGTGATCACACCGGCCAGGCATCAAGCCCCCGGCCGATGCAACGCCAGCACATCGTGCAACGATTGCGCCGCGCGTTGCAGCACCGGCACGGCGCGCAGCAAGTCGTCCAGCATGACGCGGGCCGTGGGGGCGTGACAGGCCACCGCCGCCACCACCCGGTCCTCGGCGTCTTTCACGGGCACCGCCACCGCGCTCATGCCGCGCACGAATTCTTCGTTGTCGATACCGATGCCGCGCGCGGCCAGGCGTTCCAGTTCTTCTTCCAGTTGCGCGGGGTCGGTCAAGGTGCGCGGCGTGTTGCGCGTCAGCGGCAGGCGGGCCACCACGCGGCCCCGTTCCAGCCGGTTCATTGACGCCAGGAACAGCTTGCCGCTGGCCGTGCAATGCATGGGCACATGGCTGCCCACCGCGAAGAACAGCCGCAAGGGTTCCGACGTTTCCACGCGTTCCATATAGACCACGCGGTCGCCGTCGGGCGCGGTCAGGTTGCAGGTTTCACCCAGGGTGCCGACCAGTTGCGCCAGCACCGCGCGGCAGGCCCGCGTGAAGGCCGACGCGTGCAAGGTGGCCAGCGCCAACGACGTGGCTTGCGGCCCCGGCACAAAGCCGTGTTCGGTGGGCGTGGACGCCACGAAACCGGCGCGCTGCATCGCGGCCAACAGCCGCATCAGCGTGGTCTTGGGCATGTTCAGCCGCTGTGCAAGCTGCGCCAAGGTGGGCGGATGCTGGGCGCGCGCCAGGTGTTCCAGCACCACCAGGGCACGTAGTGAACGCGCCGCCTCTTGCTGCTGTTCGGGCGTGTCGCCGTCGCTCGACTTCACCCCCGCCTTCGGCGTGGCCGCCGATGCTGCACTGCGATTTTGAAACCGAAGTTGCATGTTCCGTTCCATTTGTCCGCCCCCTCGCGCGTTGTGCTTTGTTCTACGCGCCTGCTTTCTAGAATCGCCACAGATGTCCAGCCGGTTCCCGCATCAACACCGGATGGGATCGAAGCAGTATATAAGTGCGCCCCGCCGCAACAAGCAGGGAAAACGCGCCGTCATGGGGCGGTGCGGGTTGCGGCGGCACAGGCGGCACAGGCGGCACAACAACAGGGAGACAAGGCGATATGTCCGATACCGTGGATGTCATCGTGGTGGGCGCCGGCTCGGCCGGATGCGTGATGGCCAATCGGCTTAGCGCCGACGGCACACACGCCGTCTGCCTGCTGGAAGCCGGCCCCAGGGACACCTACCCCTGGATCCACATTCCCATCGGCTACGGCAAGACCATGTTCCACAAGGTGGTGAACTGGGGCTACTACACCGACCCCGACCCCAACATGCTGGGCCGCCGCATCTACTGGCCGCGCGGGCGCACCTTGGGCGGCTCCAGCGCCATCAACGGCCTGATCTACATACGCGGCCAGCGCGCCGACTACGACGCCTGGGCGCGCGCGGGCAACCCCGGCTGGGGCTGGGACGATTGCCTGCCCTACTTTCGCAAGCTGGAAAACAACGACCTGGGCGCAGGATCCACCCGGGGCGTGGATGGCCCCTTGAACGCCACCTCCATCAAGACCCCCCATCCGCTGGTGGAAGCGATGATCGCCGCCGCCGGAACGCTGGGCGTACCGGCGGTGCGGGACTTCAACACGGGCGAGCAGGAAGGCGTGGGCTATTACCAACTGACCACGCGCAACGGCCGCCGCTGCTCCACCGCCGTGGCCTACTTGCGGCCCGCCGAAGACCGCCCCAACCTGCGCGTGGAAACCGATGCCCACGCCATGGCGATTCTGTTTGAAGGCGGACGCGCCTGCGGCGTGCGCTACCGGCAAGGCGGCCAGGTGCGAACGCTACGCGCGCGGCGCGAGGTAGTGCTATGCGCGGGCGCGCTGCAATCGCCGCAGTTGCTGCAACTATCGGGCGTGGGCCCCGCCGCGCTGCTGCGCCAGTTTGGTATCCGCGTGGTGCGCGACCTGCCCGGCGTTGGTGAAAACCTGCAAGACCACTTGCAGATCCGGCTGATCTACGAAACCACGCAGCCCATCACCACCAACGACCAGTTGCGCAGCCTGCCCGGGCGCGTGCGCATGGGCTTGCAATGGCTGCTGTTCCGGGGCGGCCCGCTGGCGGTCGGCATCAACCAGGGCGGCCTGTTCTGCCGGGTGGACCCGGCCAGCCTTACGCCCGACACGCAGTACCACTTCGCCACGCTGTCGGCCGACATGGCCGGCGGCAAGGTGCATCCGTTTTCAGGATGCACGTATTCCGTCTGCCAGTTGCGCCCGACGTCACGCGGCCAGGTGCGGCTGCGCAGCGCGGACCCGTTCGAAGCGCCGTCCATGCAGGCCAACTACCTGTCCACCGAGCTTGACCGCCACATGACGGTAGCGGCGGTCAAGCATGCGCGGCGGCTGGCCGCGACCGAGCCACTAGCCGGGCTGATGAAACGCGAATTCCGGCCCGGGCCCGAGGTGCGCACGGATGACGACATCCTGCATTTCTGCCGCGAACATGGGGCCACCATCTTCCACCCGTCGGGCACGGCCAAGATGGGGCCACGCAGCGATCCGATGGCGGTGGTGGACGAGCGCCTGCGCGTGCATGGCGTGGCCGGACTGCGGGTGGTGGACTGTTCCATCATGCCCACGCTGGTCTCGGGCAACACCAACGCGCCCGTGGTGATGCTGGCCGAACGCGCGGCCGATTTCATGCTGGAAGATTTCAAGCTGTCCCGGCGCCGGGCGGATCTTGTCGCCGCCTGATCGTCACCCCATCGACAAGGAAGTCCCGAACGAAGCTAAAGCCAGACCCGCGCACGGCGCCGCAGAGCGCCCCGCCCCATCAAAGGAGACTGCAATGCCCAAGCAAAACGAAGCCGCGGTACGCAAGGTCGTCACCGCATCGCTGATCGGCGCCACCATCGAGTGGTACGACTTTTTTCTATACGGCGTGGTCGCCGGCATCGTATTCAACAAGCTGTACTTTCCCACCGGCGACCCGCTGGTCTCCACCATGCTGGCCTACACCACCTTCGCGGTGGGCTTCATCACGCGGCCATTGGGCGGGCTGATCTTCGGCCACTTTGGTGACCGCATCGGCCGCAAGAGCATGCTGGTGATGACGCTGATGATCATGGGCGTGTCCACCTTCCTGATCGGCCTGGTGCCCACCTACGACAGCATCGGCGTGTGGGCGCCCATCCTGTTGCTGCTGCTGCGCATCTTCCAGGGCATCGGCCTGGGCGGTGAATGGGGTGGCGCGGTGTTGATGGCCTACGAGTACGCGCCGCCGGGCAAGAAAGGCTTTTATGCGTCGCTGCCGCAGATCGGGCTGGCGATCGGGCTGTGCCTGGCGTCCGGCACGGTGGCGCTGCTGTCCACCTTGCTGACCGATGAACAGTTCATGGCCTGGGGCTGGCGCATCGCCTTCCTGGCGTCCGCCGCCATGGTGCTGGTGGGCATGTACATCCGGCTGAACATCAAGGAAACGCCGGAGTTCACGGCGGTGAAGGCCAACAACGCCGAAAGCCGCATTCCGTTTTTCGACATGCTCAAGCGCTATCCGGGCAACGTCTTCAAGGGCATGGGCGCGCGCTACATCGACGGCGTGTTCTTCAACGTGTTCGGCGTGTTTTCCATTTCGTACCTGACGCAGACCGTGCAGATCACGCGCACCGAGGCGCTGATCGGCGTCATGGCCGCCGCGCTGGTCATGTGCTTTTTCATTCCCTTCTTCGGCCGCTTGTCCGACCGCATCGGCCGCACGCGCGTCTACTTCTGGGGCTCGTTGATCACCGCGCTGGCGTCGTTTCCGGGCTTCTGGCTGATGCTGAACAGCCAGGGCAACGTCATGCTGATCTGGCTGGCCATCATCATCCCGTTCGGCATCTTCTACGCCGCCGTGTACGGGCCCGAAGCCGCGCTGTTCTGCGAGCTCTTCGACGCCAAGGTGCGCTACACGGGGATCTCGTTCGTCTACCAGTTCTCGGGCATCTTCGCGTCGGGCATCACGCCCATCATCGCCACCGCGCTGCTGAAGACGGGCGGCGGGCAGCCATGGCTGATCTGCCTGTACGTGCTGTTTGCCGGCGCGGTATCGGCCTGGTGCGCGTGGCTGATCGGGCGCGGCAAGCCCGCCGAAGACCCGGTCGCGCAGTCTACGGCGCCCCTGCCTCGCGCGGGTTTGCGCAAGGCCTGAGCGGGGTCTGAGCGTGGTCGCTCAGTTGGCCTGCGCCACGGGCGGCTGGACGCCGGTCCAGCCGCCGCCCAGCGCCTTGAACAAGGTCGCCAGCGCGATCTGGCGCTGCGTGCTGACTTCGATGTAGGTCAGTTGATCGGTGAACGCGCTACGCTGCGCGTCCAGATAGCGCAGGTGGCTGTCCACGCCCCCGCGATAGCGCGCTTCCGACAGGCGCATGGCTTCCTGGCTGGACTCGGCCAACGCCCGCCGCGATGCCTCTTCGCGCCGCAAGGTGTCCGTGGCGGCCAGCGCGTCGGATACCTCTTTGAACGCGGTCTGAATCGCCAGCTCGTACTGCGCCACCGCGATGTCCTTGCGCACCGTCGCCAGGTCCAGGTTGGCCACATTGCGCCCGCCCGAGAAAATGGGCAGCGTGATCTGCGGCGTGAACGACCAGGCCCGCTGACCACCGCCGAACAGGTCGGACAGGTCCGCGCTGGACGAACCGAACAGGCCCGTCAGCGTGATGCTGGGAAAGAACGCCGCCCGCGCCGCGCCGATGCTGGCGTTGCGCGCTTGCAGTTCATGTTCGGCGGCCAGGATGTCGGGCCGACGTTCCAGCAGTTCCGACGGCGCACCCGCCGCAATCTCCTGCACCAGCACGGGTGACGTAGGCAGTTGCTTGGGAAGGTATGGACGCAGATCGTTCACACCCACCAACAGGGCCAGCGCGTTGCCGGCTTGACGGACCTCGCGGTCGATACGCTCGCGCTCGGCGCGTGCCTGTTCGGTCAGGCCCAAGGCCTCTTGGTAGTCCAGCGCCGTGGCCGCGCCGGCCTGGCGTCGTTGGGCGGTCAGGTGCAGCGACGCCTCGCGGCTGGCCAACGTCTGCTCGGTGACTTGCAGGCGGCGCATCGCGCTGTCGCGCGTGAGATACGCCTGTATCACTTCAGCCACCAAGCTGATGCGGGTGCTGTGCGCGGTTTCTTCGGTAGCCAGATAGCTTTGCAGCGCGGCGTCCGACAGGCTGCGCACGCGGCCAAACAGGTCGATCTCGAACGAGGTCAGCCCAATACCGGCCTGGTAGCTGCTTTGCACGGCAGAACTGCCCGTGCTGTTCAGGTCACCCGGCACCCGCTGCCGCGTGCCCGTGCCTTGCGCGTTGATGCCCGGCAGGCGGTCGGCGCGTTCAATGCGGTACTGCGCGCGAGCCGCCTCGATATTCAGCACGGCCTGGCGCAGGTCGCGGTTATTGTCCAGCGCCAACGCCACCAGTTGACGCAAGGGTTCGTCGGTGACGAAGGCCTGCCAGTCCAGCGTGCCGGCCGCCGAAGGCGCCGAGGCTTCCGGCTGGCCGAACTGCGTGGGGATGGGGGCATCAGGCCGCTGATAGACCGGCGCCATCGAGCAGCCGGCCAGCGCTGCCGTCAACATCAGGGCGCCCAGGGAGCGCGAAAAAGAAGTTTGCATCATGACGGTCATTCCTCGGCCGTGCGTGTGGCAGGCAAGGCATCGGGGGCCGGCTTGCTGCGATTCTTGGGCAGCAGCGACAGCACCCAGACAAAGAAGATGGGCACGAAAATCACGCCCAACAAGGTGGCGGTCAGCATGCCGCCGATCACGCCCACACCCAAGGCGCGCTGGCTGGCCGCGCCCGCGCCGCTGGCCAAGGCCAGGGGCACCACGCCCAGAATGAACGCCAGCGACGTCATCACAATGGGACGAAAGCGCAGCTTGGCAGCCTGGATGGCGGCGTCCGCCAACGTATGGCCCTGCTCGCGCAAGCTCTTGGCGAATTCCACGATCAGGATGGCGTTCTTGGCCGCCAAGCCGATGATGGTGATCAGGCCCACCTTGAAATACACATCGTTGGACATGCCCAGCACGGTTACCGCCAACACCGAACCCAGCGCGCCGATCGGCACGATCAGCATCACCGACGCCGGAATGGCCCAGCTTTCATACAGCGCCACCATCAACAGGAAGACCACCAGGAACGCCAGCGCGAACAGCATGGGCGCCTGCGCCCCAGCGAATTTCTCTTGGTACGACAAGCCGGTCCATTCGTAGCCGATGCCGTTGGGCAGTTCGGACACGATCTTCTCAATCACGGCCATGGCCTCGCCCGTGCTGTGCCCCGGCATCGCGTCGCCCGCGATCTTGAACGCGGGGTAGCCGTTGTAGCGCGAGATCTGCACGGGGCCATTTTCCCAATCGGTCTTGACGAAGGCCGACAGCGGCACCATGCCTCCCGACTTGTTCGGCACGTTCAGCATCAGGATGCTTTCGGGCGTCATGCGATCACGCACGTCGGCCTGCACCACCACGCGCTGCAAGCGCCCGGCGTTGGCAAAGTCGTTGACGGTGGCCGAGCCATAGGCCGACGAGATCGCCGTGCTGATCGTGTCAAAGCCCACGCCCAGCGCTTCGGCCTTCTGGCGGTCGATGTCCAGGCGCAGCTGCGGCGCGTCGGCCAGGCCTTCCATCATGGCGTAGGCGATGACGGGCGAGCTATTGGCCTTGGCCAGCAGTTGGTTGCGTGCATCGGTCAGCGCCTGGCGGCCCAAGCCGCCCCGGTCTTGCAGGCGCAGCGCAAAGCCGCCCGAGTTGCCCAGGCCGTCGATGGGCGGCGGGTTCACGGCCATGATGGAACCGTCCGGAATCACCGCGAAGCGTTCGTTCACGCCCGCCGCGACGTCAGAGGCGGCTTGGCCCTTGCCACGTTCAGACCAGTCTTTCAGCGTGGGAAACGCAATGCCCGCGTTCTGGCCGGTGCCCGAAAAGCTGAAGCCCATCACGGTAAAGGCGTCGCCCATGGCGTCCAGCGACATCAGGTGTTCCTCGACATCCGCCACGACCTTGTCGGTGCGGTTGTAGGTAGCGCCCGGCGGCAACTGCACGTCGACGATGACGTAGCCCTGGTCTTCGGCCGGCACGAAGGATTCCGGCACGCGCACGTACAACACGCCCAGCACCGCCACGATGGCCACATAGATCACCATGTAGCGGCCGGTGCGCTTGACCAGCCGCGAGTTCAAGGCTTCGAAGCGCCCGGTCAGCCGGTTGAACATACGGTTGAAGCCGCCAAAAAAACCCTTCTTCTCGTCGTGATGCCCCTTCGGGATGGGCTTCAGGAAGGTCGCGCACAACGCCGGCGTAAAGGTCAGCGCCAGGAAGCCCGAGAACAGAATCGACACCGCCAGCGACAGCGAGAACTGTTGGTAGATCACGCCCACCGAGCCGCTCATGAAGGCCAGCGGCAGGAATACGGCGGACAGCACCAGCGTGATGCCGATGATGGCGCCCGATACCTGCTCCATGGCCTTGATCGTGGCCTCGCGGGGGGCAGGCCCTCTTCAGCCATGATGCGTTCCACGTTTTCGACCACCACGATGGCGTCGTCCACCAGGATGCCGATGGCCAGCACCATGCCGAACATCGTCATCATGTTGACCGAGAAACCCAGCACCGACATCACCCCGAACGTGCCCAACAGGCAGACCGGCACGACGATGGTGGGAATCAGCGTGTAGCGGAAATTCTGCAAGAACAGGAACATCACCAAGAAGACCAGCACCATGGCTTCCAGCAGCGTATGCACGACCTTGGTGATGGCCACGCTGACAAACTGCGAGGTATCGAACGGCACCGAGAATTCCACGTCCTCGGGGAACGAAGCGGACAGTTCCTGCAAGCGCGCCTTCACGGCCTTGACCGTGTCGATGGCGTTGGCGCCCGGCGCCAACTGCACCGCCGCGCCCACCGACTTCTTGCCGTTCAGGCGCGTTTCAAAGTCGTAGCTCTGGCGCCCGACTTCCAAGCGGGCCACGTCCGACAGATGCACGACCGAACCATCGGCATTCGCGCGCAGCACGATGTTGCCGAATTCCTCTGGCGAATCCAGCATGCCCTTGACGGCCAGCGTGGCCGTCAGCTCTTGTTCGGCCGAACCGGGACGGCTGCCGAAACTGCCGGCCGGCACCTGCACGTTCTGCGCGGCGATGGCCGCGTTGACGTCCGCCACCGACAGGCCCAGGCCCAGCAGTTTCTGCGGATCGATCCACACGCGCATGGCCGCTTCGGCGCCAAAGAACTGCACCTTGCCCACGCCTTTGACGCGGCGGATCTCGTTGTTGATGTGACGCGCGGCATAGTCCGACAAGCCCACCACGTCCTTGTGCGCGTCTTCGCCCTTGTAGGTCAGCGCGTAGATCATCAGGAAGTTCGAGCTGGCCTGCTCCACCTGCAAGCCCTGCTGCGTCACCGCCTGCGGCAAGCGTGCTTCCGCTTTCTTGATGCGGTTCTGCACGTCCACCTGCGCCAGGTCCGGGTCCATGCCCGGTTCGAACGTGACGGTGATTTCAGCGCTGCCGCTCGAACTGCTGGACGACTCGTAATACAGCATGTTCTTGGCGCCGTTCAGCTCTTCTTCGATGACGCTCGTCACCGAGTCCACCAGCACCGAGGCCGATGCGCCCGGGTAGGTAGCGGCAATGGTCACCTGGGGCGGCGCCACCACCGGAAACTGCGACACCGGCAGCGACGGAATCGCCAGCAAGCCCGCCAGCGAAATGAAGATGGCCACCACCCACGCAAAATTGGGGCGGCCAATAAAAAACTTGGACATGATCTACCTTTGGGTATGCACGCAGTGCGTCGGCGGCTGCTTAGTTCGCGACATGGCTGGCGGCTGCGTTGGTGGCCGGGTCAGTGGCTTCATGGGTCGCCCCGTTGCTTGCCGCGTTGTTTACCGCCACCCGTGCTTGTTCAGCGGGCGGCGCCACGCTGACTTTCTGGCCCGGCACGGCGGCCGACACCCCGCCCACGATCACGCGGTCGCCCACCGCCAGACCGTCCACGATGTGCCAGTCCGAGCCACGCATCGTGCCGGTTTGCACGGCGCGCGATTCCACTACGTCGTCCTTGCCCACCAGCATCACCTGCGGCTTGCCGTCGGTGCTGCGCGTGACTGCCCGCTGCGGCACCAGGATGGCGTTGAGGTCCACGCCCTGCTGCGTTTGCACGCGTACATACATGCCGGGCAACAGCAACACATCGGGGTTGGCGAATTCGCCGCGCACCGACACCTGCCCGGTTGTCCGGTCTACCGCGATATCCGAGAACAGCAGCTTGCCGCTACGGCGTTCGTCCGTGCCGTCGATCGTGATCGAGATGCTGGCGCCCTCGCCCTGCCCCAGGCTGCCGTTCTGCAACGCCGCGCGCATGCGCAGCATGTCGGCCACGGGCTGGTTGAAGTCGACGTAGATGGGGTCCAGTTGCTGGATCGTTGCCATGGCGGTGGCTTCGTTCTGGCCGACCAGCGCGCCTTCGGTCACCTGCGCGCGGCCGATGCGGCCAGAGATCGGCGCCTTGACCGTTGCGTAGTCCAGATTCAGTTGCGCGGTCTCGACGTCGGCCTGGGCAGACCGGCGCGCGGCCTGGGCGCTTTTCAGCGTGGTGGTGGCGGTATCGAAATCCTGCTGGCTGACGGCTTCGATCTTCACCAAGGGGGTGTAGCGCTTCAAGATGGCTTGCGCGTCGGCCACGGCGGCATCCGCCTTGGCCAGCTCGCCCTGCGCGCGCGACAGCGCGGCCTTGAACGGCGCGGGGTCGATGCGGAACAGCACGTCGCCCGCCTTCACGTCGGCGCCTTCCTCAAAATTGCGCGTCAGCACGATGCCCGCCACGCGGGCGCGCACTTCGGCCACTCGGACCGGTTCGACGCGCCCGGGCAAGGTGCTGGACAGCGCATAGCGCTGCGTTTGCACCTCAAGCACTTGCACCGGACGCGGCGTGTCGGCCTGCGACTGGTTGGGGGGTTCACCGCCGCAACCGGCCAAAACCAGGGTCAAGCCCAAGGCCGCCACCAATGCCGTTGCAGGCAAGCGCCGCTTCATCTGAATCTTCATTTTTTTACCTTGCGCCCCGCGGCACTGTTTTTTCACCAAGCTGCGGATGCTACTTGAAAGATTGATTTGAATCAATAACGATTCATTTGATTATCAAAAGATCATCAAAGACCATTAACAAGTCGTTTCTTGTCAAATCAGCAAAAGTTTGCACAAGCTGAATCCTGCATGCTCCAATACCCCGCAAATGGGGATCTCACGCACATAACAGGGGAAGGCGATGTCTGACGACACAGGACACGAGCGGTTTTTGGTTGCGTTGGCGTTGGCGATGGTGGACCAGCCGCGCGCCACCTTGCAGGACCTGGCCAAGGCCGTGGGCGTCAGCAAAGCGACGCTATACCGCTTCTGTCAGACGCGGGACCAATTGGTCCTGCGGCTCACGACGCATTGCGCGCACATCATGAAGAAGGCGCTGGCGGACTCGCATCTGGATAGCGCGCCGCCGCGCGAGGCGCTACGCAACCTGATTCAGCAGAACATGGCGCACAAGGAATTGACGGCGTTCCTGATGTACCACTGGAAGCCCGACAACGAGCAGCAGCCCGACATCATGAGCAGTTGGTCGGGTTATCAGGAGTCGTTGGATGCGTTCTTTCTGCGCGGCCAGCGCGAAGGCGCCTTCCGCGTGGACATCACGGCGGCGGCGCTGACAGAGATGTTCTTCGGCGTGCTGACCAGCATGGTGGACGCCGAACGACGCGGGCGCGTCGCACGGCTGGGCATTGCGTCCGTGGTCGAGCAGATGATGCTGCACGGCATCGCCAGCGAACCGGTGCGCGCCCCGGCCCAGGGCGCACCGGCCTGATCAGGCGCTGGCGACGGGACGACCGAAGAACGGGTAGTTCGGGTCGTTGTAGCCGTGGCTGGACGCATGGCCAGGGACGACCCAGCCGTCCACGATGGCTTCGTCTTCGGGCGTGATGGTGACATCCAGCGCCGCGTAGTAGTCGTCCATTTGCGCCAGCGTGCGCGGGCCGGCGATCACGCCGGTGATGATGGGGTTGGCCAAGACCCAGGCGGTGGCGAAATGGCCCGGCTGCACGCCGCGCGCGGCGCTGTGCTGCACCAGTTGCTGGGCGATCTGTAGCGATTCTTCGCGGAATTCAGTCGCCAGGATGCGGCGGTCACCACGGCCGGCCCGGGTATCGGACGCGGGGGTTTGGCCCGGCAGATACTTGCCCGTGAGCACGCCACGTGCGATGGGGCTGTAAGGCACCACGCCCAGGCCGTAGTGCTTGCACGCCGGCAAGATTTCGACTTCAGGGCCACGGTTCAGCATGTTGTAGTACGGCTGGCAGACCACCGGCTGCGGCACGCCCATCTTTTCGCACAGGCGCATCACCTCGGCAATGCGCCATCCCCGGAAGTTCGACAAGCCAAAGCTGCGCAGCTTGCCCGCGCGGATCAGGTCGCCCAGCGCCCACAACGCTTCTTCCAGGTTCTCTTCGTGAAAGTCGCGGTGCAGGTACAGGATGTCCATGAAGTCCGTACCCATGCGCGCCAGGCTTTGCTCGACGCCGCGCATCAGCCATTGACGCGAGTAATGCGACTGGTTCGGCCCCTTGCCGACCGGGTTGCCGATCTTGCTGGCCAACACCCAGTCGTGGCGTTGCCCTTGCAGCAGTTTGCCCACCACTTCTTCCGAGCGGCCTTCGTTGTAGACGTCGGCAGTATCGATGAAGTTGACGCCATGGTCACGCGCCGACGCAACGATGCGCGCGGCCTCGTCGTCCGGCGTCTGCTCGCCAAACATCATCGTGCCCAGGCACAAGGGCGAAACGCGAAGATTGCTGGTTCCCAGTCGACGGTATTTCATGGGACATTTCCCTTTCAAATGTAGGATGGGTGAAGCGCGAATATGCACGCCAAAAGAAAAGCAAGGCGGAACGCGCGCAACCCATCAAGCAGCATAGGCCTCGCGAAGATTGTTCCTATATAGAGGCCATCACAAGAAAACCGTATAGGAACCGTCGCAAGAAAACCGTTGCGCTGCACGATGGGTTGCGCGCGTTCGACGTCTGCTTGCTATGTTGCGGTTTCGCGCGCTTCACCCATCCTACACCTCGTCGACGGCGTTTCCCACGTAGATTCTATGGTTTGGCGCAAGCCTGGCTGGCCATAAAGAGGTTTACATCGAAGGGTTTGCGCGATTTCCATACGCCGAAGGCGATGCGTAGGAGTTTTCTGGCGATGATGTTTAATGCCTGCGTTGAGGCCCAGCCCTTGACTCGTAGCGCTGTGTAGAGGGGTTTGAAGGCAGCTGTTCGGCTTGCTGAGGATGCCGCGTTGTAGGCAAGGCTTCTCAGGGCCGCATCGCCTTGCTTGCTGAGTTTACGCAGGCCTTTGTAGGCGCCAGACTCCTTGGGCCTGGGGTCTAGCCCCGCGTAGGCCACCACGGCGTCCGAGGAGGCGAACGGGATGCGGGCGAAGGCGGTCACCAGTGCGGCCCCAGTCAGCTTTCCCACGCCGGTAATGCTGGTGATTAAGTTGAAGTCGTCGGCCAAGGCGGGTTCGGCAGCGATCTGATCGAGCATTTCGCGCTCAAGAGCGTCTGCCAACTGCGTCAAGGCATCCAACGCTCGCTGGACCTGAGCTTGCGAGCCCACGTGTTTGTGCCGATCGCTGGACAGGCGCAGCCTCGTGCGCGTCGTGACCGCCACCTTGCGTAAGCGTTGGATCTGACTCAGGCGCTCGATGTGCTCCGGGCAAGGTTCGTACCTATGCAACCGCTCGTGCTCGAGCGCCACGTAACGCGCAATCATGACAGCGTCGAGTCGGTCGGTCTTGCCCCGTTGAGCCTGCGACTTGGCGTAATGGTGCAGGGCCTTGGGGTTCAGCACGTAGACGCGCAGCCCACGCTCATATGCCAGGTCGGCCAACAGGCGCTCGTAGCCACCGGTGGACTCCATGGCAAGAACGCTTCCGCGCGGCAGCGTTTGCAACCATTTTTCCAAGCCAGTCGTTGAGTTTTTGACGGCCCGGGTCAACGGCTTGGCCGCCCCGTGCATCGCCACAACAACCTCGGATTTCCCCACATCCACACCAAAGAAAGATTGAGACGTTTGCATCTCTAGACTCCCTGCGATAGCGTTGTGTCTGCTGGGGAAGCCGCGCCCGATTCGTTACCTTGCGATCAATCGGCGGTCATGGCCGCTAGATTCTTAATCGACGTATTTGGGCGGGGTGGGATATCTACCGACGTCAGTCCGCTAGTGACGGCTGATGGATGGGTGCGTCCCGATCCCCAGCACCCCCGAAGCAAGATCGGTAAGTGCTATGAAAACATACAAGGATGGGTGAAGCGCGAAGACCCACGCCAAAAGAAAAATAAAGCGCGACGCGCGCAACCCATCAAGCAGCATAGGCCTCGCGAAGATTGTTCCTATATGAAGGCCATCACAAGAAAACCGTTGCGCTGCACGATGGGTTACGCGCGTTCGACACCTGTTTGCTATGTTGCGGTTTCGCGCGCTTCACCCATCCTACACCTCGTCGACGGCGTTTCCCACGTAGGATGGGTGAAGCGCGAAGACACACGTCAGAAGGAAAATAAAGCGGAACGCGCGGAACCCATCAAGCAGCCTCGCCCGCATCCACCGCCGCCAAAATCTTCCCAAACAGCGCATCAGCGTGTGCCGAATTCAACCAGCGCACGATAACCACCATCTTGCGCTCCGGTTCCACCCACGTGAACGAGCTGCCCGCGCCCACGCCGAAGAAGCTGGAAGCCGGCACGCTGGGAAACACGCGGCCTTCGTGGTTCAGCCAGATCAGATAACCGTAATACGGCGCAATCTCGCAGGGCGTACGCATCGCCTGAATCCATTCACGCGACAGAATCTGTTTCCCATTTGCGGCCTGGCCGTCATTCAACAGCATCTGACCGATCAGCGCCTGGTCGCGCGCGCTGATGGACATGCCGCCGCCCCAGTGCGAACCGCCCGGCACCGACGGCATGCGCTGGCCGTCGATCTCGACCCAGGCGGTGTCGTAGCCTACCCATTGCCAATCTTCACTAGCGCCGATGGGGCGCGTGACGGCTTCGCGGAAAACGTCCGGCAGAGGTTTGCGGAACAGGTGCAACAGCGCATACGACAACTGGTTGATGCGGACGTCGTTGTATTCCCAATAGGTGCCAGGCTGCTGCAAGGGCCGCGCATCGCCCTTCTTGCCGTCCGGCGGCACGCCGAAGGTGACGGCGCGATAGCGGTCTGCCTGGTCCGACACGCCGAAGCGTTCGCCTTCCCATTCACTGGTCTGCTGCAACAGATGGCGCCAGGTGATGTCGGCGTTCTGCCCTTCATCAAAACCGATGCCCGGCACGCGCTTGCCCACGGGCTCGTCCACGTCGGGCAACAGGCCACGGTCATGCGCCACGCCGGCCAGAATCGCCAGGTACAGCTTGGCCACGCTGAAGGTCAGATCGGCGCGCTCGGGCTCACCCCAGGATGCCACCGTCTTGCCGTCCACCACCACCACGCCCGACACCGGGCCACGATCGTGAATGGGGCCCAGCAGGCGGTTCCAGGGCGGCGGGTCGTTCAGGTGCACGCCAAAGTTGCCCTTGACGCTGCGGTCCCAGGTGGATTCGTGTTCATTGGCGAATTCAATCGCCTGCTGCATAAGCGTGTTCATGGTTTCCCTTCGTGTTGTCTTTGTCTTGCTTGATCTTCAGACCGCCGCCGCGCCCTCGGGCGTGCGCGCCAGAAATTCCATCGCGGCCTGCACGCCGCCGGAACGATGCGGCACGCCCGCGGCGGCCAATCCCATTTCGACGCCGGCCAGCGTGCCGCACAGCGTCAGGTCGTTGAAGTGGCCCAGGTGGCCGATGCGGAAAATGCGGTCGGACAATTTCCCCAGACCCTGCCCAAGCGACATATCGAAGCGTTCCAGAATCAGCTTGCGCAGCGCGTCGGCGCTATGGCCCTCGGGCATCATCACCGCGGTCAGCGCGGGGCTATGCGCGGCCGGATCCAGGCTCAGCAGTTCCAGCCCCCAACCCGCCACGGCCAGGCGGGTTGCGCGCGCGTGGCGTTCGTGGCGCGCGAACACAGCGGGCAAGCCTTCGGCTTGCAACATGGCCAACGCTTCATGCAGGCCGTACAGCAGATTGGTCGACGGCGTATACGGGAAATAGCCCTTGGCGTTGGCCGTCAGCATTTCGCCCCAGTCCCAATACGAACGCGGCAGACGCGCGCTATCGGCTGCCGCCAGCGCACGCGCGCTGACGGCGTTGAACGCCAGGCCCGGCGGCAGCATCAAGCCCTTTTGCGAGCCGGCCACGGTGACGTCCACGCCCCATTCGTCGTGGCGGTAATCAATCGAACCCAAGGAAGAAATCGTGTCCACCATCAGCAGCGCGGGGTGCGCGGCGCGGTCGATCGCGGCACGCACGGCGGCGATGTTGCTGGTGACGCCGGTAGACGTTTCGTTATGCACCACGCACACGGCCTTGATGCGATGCTGCGTGTCTTCGGCCAGGCGCGCGCCGATCACGGCGGCGTCAACGGGATGGCGCCAGTCGCCTTCCACGTAATCCACCTCCAGCCCCAGCCGCCCTGCCAGCTTCTTCCACAGGCTGGCGAAGTGGCCGGTTTCCACCATCAGCACGCGGTCGCCGGACGACAGCGTATTGACCAGCGCCGCTTCCCAGGCGCCCGTGCCCGACGACGGAAAAATCACCACCGGCGATTGCGTCTGGAAGACCTGCTTCGCGCCTTCCAGCACCGCGAGGCCCAGCGCGCCGAACTCGGGTCCGCGATGATCGATGGTGGGTTGATCAATGGCGCGCAAGACGCGGTCGGGCACATTGGTTGGCCCCGGAATCTGCAAGAAGTGCCGGCCGGACAGATGGGTGTTCAGGGTAAGCATGCGTAGCCCCAGGGTGGAATTTTTTGTATACCAGTGAAAGAAGCGCGGCGTTTAACACGGCGTTTGAAACGGCCGGGGCCGAGCACGCGGACTTGCAGCATGCGCCACTCTATCCCATTGTTTTTGCATCGATAACCTAGGGTATACACCCATGATTGAAGTCGCGGCGACAGGTTTATAGTGCAAAAAAACACGGGGAAATGTTGGTATACCAATGAGCAGCAATCCTAGCCTGATGCCGGATTTGGCCAGGTCGGCACGCGCCGATTCCGCCATGCCCGACGCGTTGCCAAACGCCGCCGCGCCCGCCGCGCCCGCCGCGCCACGCGCCGCCAGCAACGGCCGCACGCTGCCCGGCACGGTTGCCAGCGCGCTGCGCGAACGCATCATCCAAGGTGAATTCCCCCCCGGTTCCCGCTTGAACGAACGCGCCTTGTGCGACTTGCTGGGCGTGTCACGCACCCCCTTGCGTGAAGCCTTCCGCGTATTGGCGGCCGAAGGCCTGGTGCAGATCGAACCCAACCGCGGCGCGCAAGTCGTGGCGCTGTCGGAAGCCAACATCCGCGAGGCCTTCGAAGTCATCGGCGGCCTGGAAGCCATGTCTTGCCGGCTGGCGTGCGAACGCGCCACCGACCTTGAAATTGCCGAGATCCGCGCGCTGACCTACGAAATGATGGCCAGCCACGCGCGCCACGACCTGCCTACCTACTTCCACACGAACCGCGAGATCCACGAACGCATCAGTCTGGCTTCGCACAACAGCCTGCTAAAGCAGTTGTACGACGCGCAGAACGCGCGCATCCAGAACCTGCGTTTCGTGTCGAACGAGAACCGGCAGAAGTGGGACTTGGCCATGCGTGAACACATCGAGATGGCCGAGGCCCTGGACGCGCGCGACGCGGACCGGCTGGCGGGCATCATGCGGCAGCACTTGCAGCGCAAGTGCGAGGCCGCGCTGAAAAGCCTGAACCCCGATGCGGCGCCCCCGCCCGCGCAATCGTCCAAATCTGGTTGAGCCTGCCCTCCCGGCGCAAGGACGATAACGATAAAAACAGGGTGGCGCGACCCGGAGCGAGACGTTGGATACGCAGTACTTGTAGTGCCTTCCACAGGAGCCTTCACCATGGCTGATAGTCGCTTCACACCGCAGCACCCTGCCTTTGCCCCCGTCTTGCGCGCCCGCCGCATCACCCCGATGCGCGCGGTTGCCGCCGCCCTCCTGGCCTGCGCCACGCTTACGGCCCAGCCCGCGCTGGCCGGCAAGAAGGACGACACCTTGCGCATGGCCTATGACCAGGCGCCGGAAAGCGTGGACCCGTACTTCAACAATGTGCGGATCGGCGTCATCATTGCCGCCAACGTCTGGGACACGCTGCTCTACCACGACCCCGTCTCCAACGAGTACCGGGGGCAACTGGCCAAGAGCTGGAAGCAGATCGATGACAAGACGATGGAATTCGAGCTGCGCCAAGGCGTGAAATTCCACAACGGCGAAGAGTTCGACGCGGACTCGGTCGTGTACACGCTGAACTATGTGGCCGACCCGAAGAACAAGGCCGTCACGCAGCAAAACGTGTCGTGGATCGACAAGGTCGAAAAAATCGACAAGTACAAGGTGCGCCTGACCACCAAGGCGCCCTTCCCTGCCGCCAAGGAATACCTGTCCACCACCGTGGCCATCCACCCGGCCAAGTACTACAAGGAAGTCGGCCCCCAGGGCATGAACGCCAAGCCGGTGGGCTCTGGCCCGTACAAGGTGGTGGACTACCAGCCGGGCAAGTCCATCACGCTGGAACGCAACACCGAGTACTTCAAGGATTCGCCCAAGGCGCAGCCGAAGATCGGCAAGGTCGTCATCCGCTTCATTCCTGACCGCCAGACGCAGATGGCTGAAGTCATCTCGGGTGGCGAAGACCTGATCATGAGCGTGCCCAAGGACCAGGCCGAACAGCTGGGCCAGATACCGAACCTGCAGATGGTCACCGGCAACACCATGCGCATCGTGTTCATGCAGATGAACATCAAGGAAGGCACGCCCGCGCCGCAACTGAAAGACGAGCGCGTGCGCAAGGCCATCATCCACGCGATCGACCGCGAATCCATGCTGAAGAACATCGTGGGTGAAGGCGGCGGGCTCATCAACACCATCTGCACCCCCTCGCAAGTGGGTTGCACACAAGATGGCGCGCCCACCTACAAGTACGACCCGGCGCTGTCCAAGAAGCTGCTGGCCGAAGCGGGCTACCCCGACGGTTTCGACATCGACATCGTGGCCTACCGCGAGCGCAACCAGACGGAAGCCATCATCAATTACCTGCGTGCCGTGGGCATCCGCGCCAAGCTGAACTTTTTGCAGTACGCCGCCATGCGCGACATGATCCGCGCCAACAAGGCGTCGCTGACGCACCAGACCTGGGGCTCCAACCTGGTGAACGATGTGTCGGCGTCCACGCCCGTGTACTTTGCCTTCGGCAACGACGACATCACCCGCGACCCCAAGGTGCGCGACCTGCTCAACAAGGGTGACCACACCATCGAGGCCAAGCCGCGCAAAGCGGCCTACAAGGAAGCGCTGGACCTGATTGCGGAGAAGGCGTACGCGGTGCCGCTGTGGACGCTGCCCGCCTACTACGTTGCCACCAAGGACGTGAACTTCAAGCCCTATTCGGACGAACTCGTCCGCTTCTGGGACATGAGCTGGAAGTAAGGCGCAGGCTTGGCGCCGGGCGTGCGTAATGCGCGCCCGGCGTGCTGACACGTTAGAGGAAGTCCTATGCTGTATTTCACGATCAGGCGTCTGGGCCTGGCGGCGCTGGTGGCGCTGACCGTATCGGTCCTGGCGTTCCTGCTGCTGCACCTGTCGGGCGACCCCGCCCTGGCCCTGGCGGGCGAAGGCGCGCGCCAGGCCGACATCGACATGATCCGCAAGACCTACGGGCTGGACCGGCCGCTGGTGGTGCAGTATGCCGATTGGCTCTGGCATATTGCGCAAGGCGATTTCGGTACGTCTGTGTACTTCAAGACCGACGCCGGCCCGCTGATTTGGTCCAAGCTCAAGACCACCTTGATGCTGGGCATGGGCGCGCTGGGCTTCGCGCTGTTTATCTCGATTCCGCTGGGCGTGCTGGCCGCCATCTACAAGGGCAGCGTGATCGACCGCGCCTGTCTGGCCATCGCGGTGCTGGGCCAGGCGCTGCCGAATTTCTTTTTCGCGCTGATCCTGATCATGCTGTTCTCGATCTCGCTGCGCATCCTGCCGGTATCGGGCAGCGGCACCTGGCAGCACTTCGTGATGCCCGCCATTGCGCTGGGCTACTACGTGGCGCCCGCCTTCATGCGGCTGATACGCGCCGGCATGATCGAGGTGCTAGGCGCCGACTACATCCGCACCGCGCGCGCCAAGGGCCTGCCGGCCCGCAAGATCATCTTCAAGCACGCGCTGCGCAACGCCATCGTGCCCGTGGTGGCGCTTGCCGCCGTGCAGTTGGGCTACCTGCTGGGCGGCTCGGTCGTCATTGAAACCATCTTCGCGCTGGACGGGCTGGGCTACCTGGCCTACCAAAGCATTACGTACAAGGACTTTCCGGTGATGCAGCTGATCGTGCTGCTGCTGTCCGTGCTGTATGTGCTGCTGACGCTTGCCGCCGATATCGCCAACGCGTGGCTTGATCCGCGCATCCGGGTGTCCTGACATGACTACGCCTATCCTCACCCCTACGGTTCCGGGCGCCCCCGCGCCCATGGAACTCACCGCCGCCACCTTGCGCTGGCGCCGGCTGCGCCGCAACAAGGCCTTGCTGGCGGGCGGCGGCATCCTGCTGATCATTGTGCTGATTGCGCTGCTGGCGCCGTGGATATCTCCGCACGACCCCTACTTCCAGGACCTGGCCTACCGCACCGCGCCGCCCGTCTGGTACGAAAAAGGCACCTGGCTGCATCCGCTGGGCACCGACCAGTTGGGCCGCGACTATATGTCGCGCCTGTTCTACGGGGCCCGTATCTCGCTGTTGATCGGCATCAGCGTGGCGCTGATTTCGGGAATCATCGGCACCGCCATGGGCATGGCCGCCGGGTACTTCGGCGGCAAGGTCGACATGGCCGTGTCGTTCCTGATCACAACGCGTTTGTCGATGCCTGTGATTCTGGTGGCGCTGGCTACCGTGGCCATCGTGGGCGGCTCGCTGTGGGTCGTCATCCTGGTGCTGGGCCTGCTGAAATGGGACCGCTACGCCGTCGTCATGCGCAGCGCCACGCAGCAGGTGCGGTCGTTGGAATACGTGGCGGCGGCGCAGGCCGCGGGCGCGTCCACCTGGCGCATCGTGTGGGGCGAAGTGCTGCCCAATGTGGTGCCGCAACTGATCGTGATTGCCACGCTGGAAGCCGCCAGCGCCATTCTGCTGGAGGCCTCGCTGTCGTTCCTGGGCCTGGGCGTGCAGCCGCCGCTGCCGTCCTGGGGGCTGATGATTTCGGAAGCCAAGGCCTATATGTTCTTCTCGTTCTGGCTGATCGCCATTCCGGGGTCGGCGTTGGCGCTGTTGATCTTTGCGATCAATCTGGCCGGCGACGGGCTGCATCAACTGCTGACGCCTGAAGAGAGGGCCTGACCATGAACGAAAAAGAAATTGTTCTGGACGTACAAGGGCTGACGGTGGACATCGCCACGCCACGCGGGCCGCTGCATGCGGTGCGCGACGTGTCGTTCCAGGTCAGGCGCGGCGAAACGCTGTGCCTCGTGGGTGAGTCGGGCTGCGGCAAGTCGATGACCTCGCTGGCCATCATGGGCTTGCTGCCCAAGGCCGCCAAGCGCACGACGCGCCGCCTGGCGGTGCTGGGCGAAGACCTGTCCGCCGCGCGCGGCCGCCGCATCAACGCACTGCGCGGCAGCAAGATGGCGATGATCTTCCAGGAACCGATGACGGCGCTGAACCCGGCGTACGCCATCGGCGAACAACTGACCGAGCACTACATCCATCACCGTCATGCCAGCCAGCAGCAGGCGCGCGACCGCGCCGTGGAACTGCTGGAGAAAGTGGGCATTGCCTCGGCCGGACAGCGCCTGACGCAGTATCCGCATCAGTTGTCGGGCGGCCTGCGCCAGCGCGTGATGATCGCGATGGCGCTTATGTGCGGCCCGGAATTGCTGATTGCCGACGAGCCCAGCACCGCGCTGGACGTCACCATCCAGGCGCAGATCCTGCGCTTGCTGGCCGACCTGCAAGCCGAGCTGGGCATCGCGATGGTGCTGATCACCCACGACCTGGGCGTGGTGGCGCGCATTGCGCAGCAGGTTGCGGTGATGTATGCCGGGCAGATCGTCGAGGAAGGCCCGGTGAAAGACATCTTCGCCACGCCGCGTCATCCGTATACGCAGGGGCTGCTGGGCTGTATTCCCGTGCCCGGCCGCACCCCGCCCGGCGAATCGCTGGGCACCATACCCGGCGTGGTGCCGTCGCTGGTGGGCGACCTGCGCGGCTGCGCCTTCGCCGACCGCTGCCAGTATGTGCAGCCGCAATGCCGCGACACGGTCCCTGTGTACGGCCATCCGCCGCACCAGCAATGGCGCTGCATCCGCCAAGAAGAAGGAGTTCCGGCATGAGCGCGCTCTTGCAAGCTGAAGCCGTCAGCCGGCAGTTTTCCATCCGCTCGGGCATGTTCCGCCCGCGCAGCACCTTGCACGCGGTCAATGGCGTGGACCTGGCGGTGGAACGCGGCGCGGTGCTGGGCATCGTGGGCGAATCGGGCTGCGGAAAATCCACGCTGGCGCGCATGCTGCTGGGGCTGACGCCGCCCAGCGCGGGCGTGATCAAGCTGGACGGGCAAGACATCAGTCAGATGGACCGGCGCGCGCTGGCCCGCCGTGTGCAGCCGATTTTTCAGGATCCGTATTCGTCCTTGAACCCGCGCCGTTCCATTGCGTCCATCGTGTCGCTGCCGCTGGAGGTGCACGGCATCCCCAACCCCAAGCTGCACAAGGCCATTGAAATGCTGGAGCGCGTGGGCCTGCCGCCGCGCCTGGCGCACAACACGCCGGGGCAGTTGTCGGGCGGGCAGCGCCAGCGGGTGGCGATTGCGCGGGCGCTGGTCATGAACCCCGAGATCGTGATTTGCGACGAGCCGACGTCCGCGCTGGATGTGTCGGTGCAGGCGCAGATCATGAACCTGCTGATGGACCTGCGCCGCGAATTCAACCTGACCTATGTCTTCATCAGCCACAACCTGGCGGTGGTGGAGCACATTGCCACGCACGTGGCGGTGATGTATCTGGGCCGCGTGGTGGAATCCGCCGACACCGCCAAACTGTTCCACGACCCGCGCCACCCGTACACGCAGGCCTTGCTGGCGTCGGTGCTGACGCCCGAGCCCGGGCTGGGCATTCCGGACATGGGCTTGGGGCTGTCGTTTCCCGACCCGCTAAACCCGCCGCCGGGCTGCCCCTTTCACCCACGCTGCCAGTACGCGATGGCGCAATGCAAGACCGAACGGCCGGCATTGACCTTGCGCGACGAATCCGTGGTGGCCTGCCATCTGTACCCCGCCGTGTCTTCCCCCGTTTCCCCTACCCTGACCGGAGTCCAACCATCATGAGCCGCGAGCAAGCCATCGCCCAGGCGGAACACTGTTTTGATTCTGGCGCCTTCCGCGCGCTGCTGGCGCGCCGGCTGGCGCTGCCCACGGAAAGCCAGAACCCGGAACGCGCCGCCGTGCTGGCGGACTACCTGGAATCGGAAATCCGCCCCGCGTTCGAGGCGCTGGGTTTCACCTGCCGCACCTTGACGCATCCCAAGGCGCTGGCGCCTTTCCTTTATGCCGAACGGATTGAAGACGCGAGCCTGCCCACCGTGCTGGGCTACGGGCATGGCGACGTCATCCGGGGCTTGGAAAAGGAATGGAAGGAAGGCTTGTCGCCGTGGACGCTGACCGAGGCCGAAGGCCGCTGGTACGGCCGTGGCATCGCCGACAACAAGGGGCAGCACACCATCAATATGGAAGCGCTGCGGCTGGTGCTGGAAACGCGCGGCAAGCTGGGCTTCAACGCCAAGTACTTGATAGAGATGGGCGAAGAGACCGGGTCGATGGGCTTGCGGGAACTGTGTGCCGAGCATCGCGACATGCTGGCGGCCGACCTGCTGATTGCGTCCGACGGCCCGCGCCTGGCGCCCCAACGGCCCACCATCTTTCTGGGCGCGCGCGGTAGCCTGAACTTTGATCTGTCGATCGAGGCGCGTGCGGGCGGGCACCATTCGGGCAATTGGGGCGGGCTGATTTCCAACCCCGGCATTCAGTTGGCGCATGCCATTTCCACGATTGTGTCGCCCACCGGCCAGATCCGTATCAAGGAATGGGTGCCCGCGGAATTACCCGACGCGGTGCGCCGCGCGCTGGCGGATTGCCAGGTGGATGGCGGCACGGACGGCCCCGAGATTGAACCGGAATGGGGCGAACCCGGCCTGTCGCCGGCGGAACGGGTTTTTGGCTGGTGCTCGTTTGAAGTGCTGGCGTATAAAACCGGCAACCCGGAAACGCCTGTCAACGCGATCCCACCGCGTGCCTGGGCGCGTTGCCAACTGCGCTTTGTGGTGGGCGTGGACCCGGACGATCTTATTCCCGCGCTGCGCCGCCATCTGGATCGCGAGGGCTTTCCTATGGTGAAGATTGCGCTGACACGCGAATCCATGTTCCGCGCCACGCGGATTGACCCCGACGACGCCTGGGTGCGCTGGGCGGTGGATTCGCTGGAACGCACGTCGGGGCAGAAGACGGCGCTGCTGCCGAATTTGGGCGGGTCATTGCCGAATGATATTTTCACGGACGTGCTGGGCCTGCGCACGATATGGGTCCCGCATTCGTATCCTGGATGTTCGCAGCACGCGCCGAATGAGCACCTGCCGCCGGAGCTGCTGCGGCAAGCGCTGGGGTTGATGACGGGCTTGTATTGGGATTTGGGCGCGGGGGGAACGCCGGCGGTATCGCGGGAGAAGGATGCTTGATGGTTGCACGCGTTGCGCTACACCCATCCTACGGTGCCGCTTCGTAGGATGGGTGTAGCGCGCGAAGGTCGGAAAAAGAGACCCGATTCCTTTCGCGCGAAACCCATCATGCAGCCGCTGCGTTGTGGCGAACGTCGTGTCGAACTCAACCGTTGCTTGATGGGTTTCGCGCGTTGCGTGTCGACGCTTTTTTCACCGACATGCCGCGCCACACCCATCCTACGGTGCCGCTTCGTAGGATGGGTGTAGCGCGCGAAGGTCGAAAAAAGAAACCCGATTCCTTTCGCGCGAAACCCATCATGCAGCCGCTGCGTTGTGGCAGACGTCGTGTCGAACTCAACCGTTGCTTGATGGGTTTCGCGCGTTGCGTGTCGGCGCTTTTTTCACCGACATGCCGCGCTACACCCATCCTACGGTGCCGCTTCGTAGGATGGGTGTAGCGCGCGAAGGTCGGAAAAAGAAACCCGATTCCTTTCGCGTGTATGGCCCGGGGACATGGGTAACGGGTGTTCGGGGACATAGGTAACACTTCTAGCATCACGGTATGGTCGTTTTTAGGAGCGAGCGATGCCGTGGAAGGAGTCAAGCCTTATGTCCTGCCGAATGGAGTTCGTTCAGCTTGCCCTGCAACCGGGCAGCAATGTACGGGAGCTTTGCCGGCGTTTCGATATCAGCGCCAAGACCGCCTACAAGTGGTTGGGCCGCTACGAGCGGAACGGCCAGGCTGGGTTGCAAGATCTGTCTCGCAGGCCAGGCAATAGTCCTGGGCGCACGTGTGAGCAAATCGAAGCGCAGGTGATCGACCTGCACAAGCGTTACCCGTACTGGGGGCCTCGCAAGTTGCGGGCGCTGCTTGGGCCGACTACGGTGCCCGCGCCCAGTACCATCTCGGCAATTTTGCGACGACATGGCTATCGGGTCCAAGGCGAGGACTCGAACGTCGGGCTGGCGAACCAGCGCTTTGAGCATGAGGCGCCAAACCTGTTGTGGCAGATGGACTTCAAGGGGCACTTTGCCCTGACCGACGCGCGTCAGGGACGGTGCCATCCGCTGACGCTATTGGACGATCACTCACGCTACGCCCTGTGCATCCAGGCTTGTGGCGATGAGCGCAGCAAAACCGTGCAGCAGCACCTGAAGGCTGTATTTCGCCGTTACGGATTGCCCGAACGGATCACCGCGGATAACGGCCCATCCTGGGCATCGGTGCGCGGCCTGGGGCTGACAGGCCTGGAGGTTTGGCTCATGCGGCTGGGTGTGCGTATCAGCCACAGTCGTCCTCGCCACCCGCAAACCCAGGGCAAGCTAGAACGCCTGCATCGAACGCTCAAGCGCGAGTTGATCCAGGCCCGGGGGTTTAGCAGTCTGCTGGACTGCCAGCAAGCCATGGATCAGTGGCGTGAACAATACAACCACGTCCGGCCCCACCAGGCGTTGGGGCAGATGCCGCCCCTGTCGAGATATAGACCTAGCCCTCGTCGCTATCCTGCCTCGTTGCCTCCGATCGAATACGAGCCGGGCGATCGAGTGCTCAAGGTCAGGACCAAGGGGCAGATCATTGTGAACGGACGCGTCGTCTTCGTCGGAGAGGGAATGGCGGGTCTGCCGGTCGCGGTCAGACCCTCCTCGCAAGACGGCGTGCTCGATGTCGTCTTCCTGTACAAATTGTCCAACAGATCGACCTCAGAGCACGCCAATAGGATAAAAACCTATGTGTTACCCATGTCCCCGAACATGTGTCACCCATGTCCCCGGTCCATACATTTCGCGCGAAACCCATCATGCAGCCGCTGCGTTGTGGCAGACGTCGTGTCGAACTCAACCGTTGCTTGATGGGTTTCGCGCGTTGCGTGTCGGCGCTTTTTTCACCGACATGCCGCGCTACACCCATCCTACGGTGCCGCTTCGTAGGATGGGTGTAGCGCGCGAAGGTCGGAAAAAGAAACCCGATTCCTTTCGCGCGTAACCCATCATGCAGCCGTTGCGTTGTGGCGAACGTCGTGTCGAACTCAACCGTTGCTTGATGGGTTTCGCGCGGTCGATTTTTGTGTTCTTGCGATGGCCTTGGCGCGCTACACCCATCCTACGCACCACCCGAATTGGTTCTCAACAGACAGAGAAAATTCGACATTAGCCCGCTTCTGCTGTCAAATGCCCGCACTGTGCATTTAAAACCAGGAAACGTGCTTTGTCCTATTGCCGTTGGACCGTTACCGCAGCGCTGCTATTTGCTTGCGGCGCAAGCCTTGCATCCCCCACCGTCATCCCCGTCAAGATCGCCGATGATCTCGGCGTGCCGTTTATCAGCGTGACGCTTGGCACGGTCAAGACGGATTTGATGCTGGACACGGGCGGTCAGATTGGCATCACCGTGCCCGAAACCCTGATCACCCCCGAGACCGGGGTGTTCCTGACGGGCAGGCAAGAACGCCGGACCGACGTGACCGGGAAAATCTTCCAGGTGCGGCAATTGATTGCCCCCGACGTCTATCTGGACACCGCAAAACTCGGTCCCGTCGCGGGCGCCCTGCATTACGACTGGGGGCTGCGCATCAACGATGACGACCGCATGCCCGCGCCAGAATCGTTGAACGCTGGCGTCATCGGACTGGGCGCCCTGTCCTCGCGCAACATGCTGCTGGATATGGCGCAGCAACGCCTGCTGTTGTACGAACGCGGTGGCATGGAGCGCCCGGACCTGTCTTCCTGGCAGCACGTTCCGTTTGTCTACGACGACGAGGGAATCGTGATCACGCTACACGCCGATGGCATCCCGATACGCTTCTCGCTGGACACCGGCGCCAGCACGTCGATACTGCGCGACGACGCAGCTATCTTCACCCAGCGGCCGTCGCCCTGCGCCGGCAAACAAGCCGAGGACACGCACTGCGGCATCTGGCGGCTGACGCGTCCCGAATCTCACGGTATGCCGCTGGACGACCTGGACGTTCTCGTCGTCCCCATGGCAGGCGTGCCATTCGACGGATTGATTGGCATGGATTTCCTGCGCAGCCACAAGGTGTTCATCGACTTCGACACGCAGACCCTGCACATCCAGGCCACGCCCGACACGAATGCGTCCGGCTGACCGCGCGGGCAATGGCCCAAAAAAGCCTCCGTCTACGAGGCTTGTCGTTGAGGGTGGCGGATGCCATCCAGCAGCAGGTCTGTGATGAACTCCGCTAGCGCCTGTTGCTGCGCCGCGTCCGGCATCTGGCGGGTGAAGCGTTCGATGATGCCCATCAACGACTGCGCAAACCAGTCCGCCGAAATCTCCGGGCGAAACAAACCCGCCTGCTGTTCGGCGCGAATGTTGTCAGCGATCATCGCCACCAATTCGTCCTTCAACGCTTCGGCCGCCGCCACTTGAAAGAAGCCGATGCGGGTCAGGTTGGGATCTTCCTGCAAGATGGCCAGCAGGCCCAGGATGCCGCCACGAATGCGATCAACCAGTTCGGCACCATCCAGACCTGCCGGCACACGCGCCTGGCTGATCGCCTGGCGCAAGCGCTGCGCGAACATGCCGACCAGCTCGTCGTAGGCCGCTTGCTTGCTTGAGAAGTATTGATAAAAGACAGGCTGCGTCACGCCGGCCCGGGCAACGATGTCGCTGATCCGGGTGTGCTGGAATCCGCGTTCGGCGAACTCCGCGGCGGCAACTTGCAAAAGCTGTAAACGGGTGCGTTCACCTTTGGTGAGACGCTTGTCTTGCGATAAAGAAGGGGGTCGTGCCGTCATCATCGCGAGAAAGTACCCTGCTTCATGGCTTTGCGCTACTAGTTCGCATGGCCTTCCCGCAACGCAATGTCACGGTATTTCGGGGCTTTCCAAGGGGCGCGCCCAAACGCTTACAAATTACTGAAACAAAGCCGTCGCAATTTCCCGACAAGTGCCGATTCTTATGCGTCCCAATACGTTCCCCAGCCGCGTTGAAACCCCTTGAAGTCACTTGAAATGCCGGTAGCTTTTGCAACAACTCTTGATGCC
This sequence comes from Achromobacter spanius, assembly GCF_003994415.1. NCBI lineage: Bacteria > Pseudomonadati > Pseudomonadota > Betaproteobacteria > Burkholderiales > Alcaligenaceae > Achromobacter > Achromobacter spanius. The sequence goes on from NZ_CP034689.1 coordinate 3,679,030, forward strand.
TGCGCAGCAGTAAAGTAACGCTATCGCCATGGCGCATTTCAAATATGCCCGTGCCAGGCGGACAGGAGCAAGATCATGAAACGGTTTACAGGCCGACTGATTGCCGTGACGGTGGCGCTTGCCGTTGCAGGTGCGCCCGCGATGGCGGGCGGTCGTGGCGGTGGGTGGGGCGGCGGCGGTTACCACGGTGGCTATTACAACGGCGGTGGCTATCACCACCATGGCGGCGGCGGCAGCAGTTCGGACGGTTGGTGGATAGGCGGCGCCTTTGCGCTGGCCGCCGTTGGCCTATTGCTGGCGGCGAACTCTGGCCCCAGTTATGCGCAGACCAGCGTCTACGCCTCGCCGGGCATTGCCTACACGAGCCCGCCGATCTATGCCGCGCCCGTCTATGACGCGCCGCCTGTGTATGCCGAGCCGTCCGTTGCCTATGCGCAACCGCAATCGCAGCTTGAATCGCAGCCGCAATACGCGCCCGTGCAGTACGAGGCCGCGCCCAAGGTCAGCGCCACCACCGATTGCCAGCGTTGGGCCATGAATCAAAGCGGCTATAACCCGGCCACCATTTCGCAATGGACGACGCAAGTGATGGTGGATTCGTACAACCATTCGCTGGATTCGTGCATGACCAGCCGGGGTTACCGAAGTCAATAAAGCGTGTCAGCGCGCACGGTGCCGCCAACCGCGCCACGCCAGCGCCAGCCCGGCGATCAGCGATGCCGTGGCCGGCAACACCCAGACAAAGCCTGACGACGTATAGACCACTTGGTCCACGGGATCGTAATAGCGACCTAATTCGTTGAAGTCCCACTTCCAATAGAACGCATACCAGGCGTAGTAGAAGAAGGCGGACAGCCCCAGGCACAGTACGGCGCTGACGCGCGCCCGCCACGGGTGGCGCGCGGCGCCCTTCCCGCCCGATCGCCCTGCAACGCGCGCGCCCCAGGCCGCAATGGCCAGCAGCGCCAACACCACGGCTCCCGCGCTAATCCACATCTTGAGCATCCAACTCTGCCAGGCAAGCGTCGGCCTCGGCCCATTGCTTTTCGCTGAAGACCTGCACGCCGGCGCCGATCAGCAATTCGGCCGTGATGCCCACGCCCTTTTTTCGCTGACCCGAGTAATGGCCGTCATACACATAGCCGCTACCACACGACGGGCTGCCTTCTTTCAGCACCGCGATGCGAATGCCGCGCTGTCGCGCCACGGACAAGGCCGCATGGCCGCCTTGCACGAATGGCTGGGTGACGTCGTCTCCTGTCACGGCAATCACGCGCGCGCCGCCGGCCAACACATCGGCGGCCCGCTTGCCCGGCTCGATCTCGGCGGGCGGGCGCGGGGTAGCCATGCCGCCCGCGACTTCCGGACACACCGACACGACCCGCCCTTCCTCGCGCCAGCGAGCCAGGACGGCGTCATCGTTGGGCACCGCGCGTCCGTCATAGCGCACGGGGTTGCCTAACAGGCAGGAGCTGATCAACACGTATTGCATGGCGAAATCAAACTGGGCTGGGCTTGGAAATTAGCAGCCCTGAATCATAGACCAGCAAGCACGCGCGTCAGTCACGCCCCGACATCAACGCGTGTATCCAGGCCCGCAAGCCAGGGTCACGCAGTTCCAACACGTCGAACAAACCCAGCGCGTGCAGGGCTGGCAGCGCATCTTGAATGTCGCGCCGCGCTGCGGCCACCGCCTCTGGCGATGCATTGGCATCGGTGCATACGCGCGCGTTCGCCAGAAACGCGCCCACGGTGCCCTTGCGCACCGGCACGCCGTTGAATTCACTGTGGTTCATGCCGTCCGGCAATATGTCTTTGGCTTGCATGCTTGGCTCCTGATAGTGAGGCACAAGCGTTACGATAGCGGCATCACGTTGGCGTTACTGCGGGGTTTTGGCCAATGAATACCGTGTTTCTGCCATCGTCGCCTGCCACCTGTTGATATGACGACTCCCTTGCTGCCCCCCGAACAGGCCCAATCGACTCGCGGCCCGGCGCTCATCGCCGTGCGCCGCGACGACGGCCTGCTGCGCGACACCGCCATGCACCAGCATGCGCGCGGCCAATTGCTGGGCGCCTATCGAGGCTTGCTGACGGTGTATGCGGGCGCGCGGCAATGGGTGGTGCCGGCCGCCCATGCCGTGTGGATTCCGCCCGACCAGCCCCATGGGTTGAGATCGCACGGGCCGTACGCGGGCTATAGCGCCTACCTGAGTCCTGCGGCCTGCGCGGGCTTGCCCACCACTGCCCATGTGCTGCAAACATCAGCCTTGCTGCTGGCTGCCGTGGACCGCGCCGCATCGTGGAATGGCAATGAGACCGTCGCCGCGCGCATCCGCGTGCAAGAACTGATTCGGGACGAAATACGCACGCTACCCCCGGCAGGCCAGGCGCTGATTCTGCCTGACGACCCACGCTTGCAACGGCTGGCGGTATCTATTTCGGATCACCCCTCGGACACCCGGTCATTGGATGCCTGGGCGGCGCAGGTCGGCATGGCGCCGCGCACTTTGGCGCGCCGTTTCCTGGCGGAAACCGGCCTGCCCCTGGGCGCATGGCGGCAGCAGGCCCGCCTGATGCGGGCGCAGGAAATGCTGGCGGCGGGGAGTGCCGTTACGACGGTGGCGTTGGAACTGGGCTACGACAACATCAGCGCATTCATCGCCATGTTCAAACGCGAATTCGGAATCACGCCGGGCCGCTTTCGCGGCCCGGTGCTGTAAACCCGATCAGGATTCCTTGGCCGCCGTCTTGCGAGGGCTGCGGGTACGCGACGCGGTCTTGCGGGCAGGCTTGGCAGGCGCCTCGGCCTGCGGTTCAGCAGCCGGTGCCGATGCCGCCGCTTCGGTTGCCGACGGTTTCGTTGCCGTCGCTCCCTTAGCCGTGGACTTGGTCGCCACCGATTCCGTTGTCACGGCCCGGGCAGCGCGACCCGCGTCCGATTCAGCCGACTTGGCCTTCGTGGTCTTGCTGGCGGCACGGGCGCGCTTGGCCGGGGCTGCCGGAGCGGGAGCAGGAGCAGGTTCTGCCGCCGGCCTGGCATTTGCGCCTGCGAACGGGTCGGCCACTTTGGCGGGCGCCTTGTCGGCTGCCTCGCGGCGCGTCTCCGCGGGGGGCTCAACGAACGTCCATTCCGCGATATTCACGGCAGGCAGCGGCTGGCGCGCTTGCGGCAAGGGCGTCGGCATGGGCGGCAGGCGCGACGGCTGGACAGGCTTGGGCGCTTGAGCGCGCGCCAGGGCATCCGCGCGCATGGACTCCAGTTTGGCGACTTCCCGAGCAAGCGCCTTGGCGGTTTCCTCGTCGGCCTCGGCTTGCTTGTCGACCTGGGCTTGCTGGTTCGCCTGGCGTTCGGCCTGGGCTGCGCCCTGGAACGATACGGGCGGCGTAGTGGCTGCCGTAGTGGCTGCCGTAGTGGCCGGCGCAGTGGCCGGCGTAAATGCGCCCTCTTGGGTCCGCTCTTGGGTCCGCCGCTCTCGGGTCCGCTCTTGCGCCCGATCCTGCACACCCTCGGGTGCTGCGACCAGAACCGCCGCCTGCGCGTCCGGCGCAGCGTCAGACGGCGCGGCGACCGCCGCTTCGCCCGCGCCTTGCTCAACCGCGTGGTTGGCGCCTCGGCCGGATCCGCCCGACTTGCGGCCGCCGCGTGATCTACGGGCAGGCCGGGAGCTGGTTTCTTCCTGCTCCGCGCCAGCTTGGGTATCGTCAACATCCACCTGCGCCGCCTCGGCCGACTGTCGGCCCTGCCCGGAACGAGACCTACCCTGGCCGCCCGCGCGGTTCACTTCCGGCGCGCCATCAATGCTGTCGCGATACACATAGGTGCCAGACTTCTCTTCGCGGCCCACTTCCAGGAAGCCGCGCGACTGGGCTTCGTCCAGCAGGTTGCCAAAGGCGCGAAAGCCGTAGTACGACTCGTTGAAATCCGGCTTGCGGCGCTTCAACGCATCTTTCAATGCCGACGCCCAGATCTTGCCGCTGTCGCCGCGTTCGGCCATCAGCGCCTCGAAGGTCTCGACGACCATGTCCACGGCCTGGGTCTTGCGCGCTTCCAGCTCTTCCTTGCGGCGGCGCTCTTCGTCCGGCGTGCGGCGCTGGCCGGTGCCGGCAGCGGCGCCGCCACGGTTGTCGCGGCGGGCGTCGGCGGTGCGCTGGCCTTCGCGCGCCAGGTCGTCATAGAAGATGAATTCGTCGCAGTTGGCAATCAGCAGGTCGGACGTGGATTGCTTCACGCCGACGCCGATCACCTTCTTGTTGTTCTCGCGCAGCTTGGACACCAGGGGCGAAAAGTCGGAATCGCCGCTGATGATCACGAAGGTATTGACGTGCGACTTGGTATAGCAGAAGTCCAGCGCGTCCACGACCAGCCGGATGTCGGCCGAATTCTTGCCCGATTGGCGCACGTGCGGAATTTCGATCAGCTCGAAATTGGCCTCGTGCATGGGGGCCTTGAATTCCTTGTAGCGTTCCCAGTCGCAATAGGCTTTCTTGACGACGATGCTGCCCTTGAGCAACAGGCGTTCCAGCACGGGCCGGATGTCGAATTTCTGGTATTTGGTGTCCCGCACACCCAGCGCCACGTTCTCGAAGTCGCAGAAAAGCGCCATGCTGACGTTTTCGTTGGGGGTAGTCATATTCTTCTCCAAAGCGAGGCGGCCACGTACTTCGGGCCGCCAGATAGCGCTCATGATATACATATCCGGCTTTGGTCCCCCATCCCTACCCGAGCAGCCGCACAATTTCATCCGCGCGGCGACATGACCTGGCCCCGTTTCTGACGCCCCGACCGCCTTCCTGACGACTTGCCTAAGCCGGCGCTTACCGGCCCTTTCGCCCCGCTTTCCGGCGGATTGACTTGGACGCGCGCTGGCTAGAATTCCCGAAAATCCGGCATTCCGGCTCGGCGTGCCATCCCCTTCGGGCAAGATCCATGAATCCGTCTACCCTCATCGGCGCCGCCGTCGGCCTGCTTACCCTTGTTATCGTCGTGGCGCTGTCCGCCACCAACGCCAGCATGTACGTCAACCTGCCGGGTCTGGCCATCGTGCTGGGCGGCACCTGCGCCGCGCTGTTCATCGCCTACCCGCTGTCGGAAGTGCTGCGGATCTTCAAGCTGGTCCGCACGGTGTTCCGTAATGATCAGCACGACCAGCAGCGCGACATCGAAGAACTGGCGACGATGGCGCAACTGTGGATGAACACCGACGTCCACAAGGTCGAGCAGGAGCTCAAGAAGGTGTCGAACCCCTTCCTGCGCACCGGCGTGCAGTTGATCATCGACAACACGCCCGAAGACCAGATCATTGAAGTGCTGCAATGGCGCGTGGCCCGACTGCGCGCCCGCGAGCAGGCCGAAGCGCAGATGTTCCGCGTCATGGCCACGTTCGCACCGGCCTTCGGCATGCTGGGCACGCTGATCGCCTTGATCAACATGATGGCGGTGCTGGGCGACGGCAGCATGACCACAATCGGCCAGCACCTGGCCGTGGGTCTGATGACCACGTTCTACGGCATTTTGCTGGCCAACCTGATCTGCAAGCCGATCGCGCTGAAGCTTGAACGCCGCACCGCGCGCCGCGTGGAATCCATGAACATGGTGCTGCAAGGCATTTCGATGATGTGCGAAAAGCGCGGCCCGGCCGTGGTGCGCGAAACGCTGAATTCCTTCGTGCTGCACATCGAAGACGAAATCTACGACGGCGGCGTGGCGGCCGCGCCCGCGTCCAAAGCCAAGGCGGCCGCTCCGGCCAAGGGCCCCGCCAAGGGCGGCCAGGCTGGCGCCAACGCCCCCGTCTCCATCAGCCGCCCAGCCGCCACGCGTCAATGAGCCTGATTTCCCCTTCCCTGGCGCAGCGGATCGAACTGGCCCGCCAGGCCCAACTGCGCGCCCAGAAAGCCGCGGACACGAACGCCTGGCGGCCCAGCAAGACCGACCGCAAGGACCGCTACGCCCGCTGGCACGTCGAAGAAACGGTTGAGCAGGACGCCGAGAACTGGCTGCTGAGCTACCTGGACCTGATCACCCTGCTGCTGGCGATGCTGGTCGTGATGCTGGCGGTGTCGCGCCTGCATGGCCTGGGCGCTGAAGCCTCTGACAAACCCATCGAACTGGTCGGCACGCTGGCGACCGCCGGCTTGCCCAAGTACGACGGTGAATATTCGGAATTCGACGCCGTCGCCATCCCCGCCAGTTGGGCCGAACCGCCCGCGCCCCCGGCAACTGCCGTCCAGAGTGCCGAGGCCGCGCCGGTCGAAGACGGCGTGAAGGTGGCCGACGCCGCCCCGCCGCTGGTCGCGCCGTCCAAGGAATCTCTGGGACTGGACGATCTGGGCAAGTCGGTGGATGTGATCATCAACGAACAATCCGTGAGCTTTCGGATCAGCAACGAATTGCTGTTCCCCTCGGGTCAGGCCACCCTCAGCCCGTCCGGCCTGGACGTGATCAAGCGCCTGGCGACCATTCTGAACAAGAACGGGCACCCGGTGTCCGTGGAAGGCCACAGCGACCCGGTGCCGATCCAGACGCGCCAGTTCGCCTCTAACTGGGAACTGTCGACCAGCCGCGCCACCAGCGTGCTGCGTGAACTGGTGCGCGACGGCGTGTCCCCCGACCGCCTGCGCGCGGTGGGCTATGCGGAAACGCGCCCGATCGAATCCAACGACACCCCGGCCGGCCGGGCCGCCAACCGCCGTGTCGAGCTGATCATGGACATCGCGCCGAAACAGGCGCCCACGAAGAAGGCGCAGGCGCCCGCCGAGCCGTCGACGCCCCAGGCGGACACGGCACCGGCGCGGTCCTGAACGGGCAACCCCGCAACGCTGAGTGCGGGCGACATCACAACAATCAGCGCGTGGCTTGTGTCGCCCCAGGGTGGATAAAGGCGTCACGGTCAGGCTGGCGGGGTGCTGGGCAAGGGCGGTAAGCTTCGCCCAATTGCCCCACCGCTCGAACCAGGAAACGCCATGTCCTATATGTTGTTGATCGTTGAACCGGTAGGCCAGCGCGCCCAGCGCACGCCCGACGAGGGCCGCGAGGCCTACGCGCAGATGGTGCGCTACGCCGAAGGCCTGAAAAGCCGTGGCCTGCTCGTCAGCGCCGAATCATTGAAATCGGAATCCGAAAGCGTCCGCCTGCAAATCCGCGGCGGCGAACGGTCGCTAATGGACGGGCCATTCGCCGAAGCCAAGGAAATGATCGGCGGATTCTTTCTGTTGACCTGCGACACCCGCGAAGAGGCGCTGGCGCTAGCCGCCGAATGCCCCGCCGCCCAATGGGCAACCGTAGAAGTCCGCGAACTTGGGCCCTGCTTTATGTAGAAGCATGGCCGGCTCCTGGCCACCCACCGCAACGCGGGTTGCACAAGTGACGGCATATTCCTAGAATGCCTTCACTGAATGCATCGGGAGCACCCGCATCATGCCTATGTTGACTGTGAGAAATATCTCTGAAGAAGTGCACCGCGCCCTGCGCGTGCGCGCCGCCCAGCATGGCCGAAGCACCGAAGCCGAGGTCCGCGCCATTCTTGAAGACGCCGTCAAGCCTGAAGGGCGCGTCAAGCTGGGCTCGTTGCTTGCGCAGATCGGCCGCCAGGCCAAGCTCACCGACGAGGAAGCCGCCTTGTTCGACCAACGCGACAAGGCGCCCGCCGCCCCACCGAGGTTTGAATGATTCTGCTGGACACCAATGTCATCTCGGAGCCGCTGCGCCAGGCGCCCGCCGACGCCGTCATCGAATGGATAGACCGGCAGCCCCTGGAAACCTTGTTTCTTTCCGCCGTCACCGTCGCTGAATTGCGCTTTGGCGTGGCCTGCATGCCGGTGGGCAAACGGCGCGACGCCTTGCATGCAGACCTGGAACAGCGCGTCCTGGCCTTGTTTGCTGGGCGCATCCTGGCTTTCGATACCGCCGCCAGCCTGGAGTACGCCGCGCTGATGGCGCGTGCGCGGGCCTCGGGCCAGGCCATCGGCGGGCCAGACGGCTACATTGCCGCCACCGCCGCCGCGCACGGCATGAGCGTCGCGACCCGGGACGTGGCGCCCTTTGAAGCCGCCGGGGTTTCCGTCATCAACCCTTGGGGCGCGCATCCACCGCACTAGTAATTACCCTGGTTTCGCGACATTGCTGTCGATCTGACCGTCTTCCATTCGTCGTCCCCCTACAAGCCCCCGAAGATTCACCCCGGATCGGGCGGCGAAGTCCCAATCCAAGGAGAGACTCGGATGCGTTTCATGATGATTGTGCGGGCCACGCCCGATAGCGAAGCCGGCCTGATGCCGGACGACAGCCTGCTTGCCGCGATGGCGACCTACCACGAAGCGCTGGTCAAGGCTGGCGTGCTGCTGGACGCCAATGGCTTGAAGCCCACATCCCAAGGCTGGCGCGTGCAATACGCGGACGGCCAACGCCAGGTGGTGGACGGTCCTTTCGCGGAAACCAAGGAACTGATCGCGGGCTACACCCTGATTCAGGTGCGCTCGCGCGAAGAAGCCATGCAATGGGCGATGCGCTTTCCGCAACCCTTCCCCGGCCAAAACTGCGCCATCGAAGTGCGCCAGTTGTACGAACTGGACGACTTCGAACCCAGCCAGCAAGTGGAACGCTTTCGCGACATGCCCAGCGCCAGCCACTGATATTCAGGAGACAAGGCCATGCACAAGCAGATTTTCGTCAACATCGCCATCAACGATATGCAGAAGTCGCAGGACTTCTTCAAAAAGCTGGGTTTCACCTTCAACCCCGATTTCACCAACGAGCAAGGCGCCTGCATGGTCATCAGCGATGACATCTACGCCATGCTGCTGACGCGTGACTTCTTCCAGGGCTTTACCGGCAAACCGCTGGTGGACGCCAAAGAGGCAACCGAAGTCCTGATCTGCCTGTCTTGCGAAAGCCGCGCCGAAGTCGACGATCTGGTCGCCCGCGCGCGGGCCGCCGGCGGCACCGTGCCGCGCGAGCCGCAAGACCACGGCTTCATGTACGCGCATGGCTTCGAAGACCTGGACGGCCACATCTGGGAATTGGTCCACATGGCGCCCGGCGAGGTTCCCGCGGCATGACGCAGGCGGCCACGCATCGTGCCATCGAGGCGGTCTGGCGGATCGAGGCCGCCAGCGTCATCGCCGGCGTTGCGCGCCTGGTGCGCGACGTCGGGCTGGCCGAAGAACTGGCGCAGGACGCGCTGGTGACCGCCCTGGAACGCTGGCCGCAGACCGGCGTGCCGGACAACCCGGGAGCCTGGCTGATGACCACCGCAAAGAACCGTGCCCGCGACCGCTTGCGGCTGGATGCGCTGCACACCCGCAAGCACGAGCAGATCGGCCACGAACTTGAAGCCTTGCACGCGGACGTAGAGCCCGACTTTGTCGACGCGCTGGACGCCGCACGGCAGGACGACATCGGCGACGACCTGCTGCGCCTGGTGTTCACCGCCTGCCATCCGGTGCTGTCCACCGATGCCAGGGTGGCGTTGACGCTGCGCCTGCTGGGCGGGCTGTCCACCGTCGAGATCGCCCGTGCGTTTCTGGCATCGGAATCCACCATTGCCCAGCGCATCGTGCGCGCCAAGCGCAGCTTGACCGCCGCGAATGTGCCGTTTGAAGTGCCCGATGCCAAGGACCGCGCCGCGCGCCTGGCGTCCGTGCTGGAAGTCATCTACCTGATTTTCAACGAAGGCTATTCGGCGACGTCCGGCGACGATTGGATGCGCCCGGCGCTGTGCGACGAAGCCTTGCGACTAGGCCGCATTCTGGCCGAACTCACCCCTGACGATGCGGAAGTGCACGGTCTGGTGGCGCTGATGGAACTGCAAGCCTCGCGCCTGCATGCGCGCACGGATGCCGACGGCAAGCCGGTGCTGTTGATGGATCAGGACCGTGCCCGTTGGGACCCCTTGCTGATCCGGCGCGGCTTGGCCGCACTGACCCGCGCCGCCGCGCTAGGCGGGCCGCCTGGCCCCTATGTCTTGCAAGCTGAACTGGCCGCTTGCCACGCGCGCGCAGCAACGCCGCCCGACACCGACTGGCCACGCATCGTGGCGCTTTACGACGCGCTGGTGCAATTGACGCCCTCGCCCGTGGTGGCGTTGAACCGCGCGGTGGCCGTGGGTATGGCGTTCGGGCCGCAGGCGGGCTTGGACCTGGTCGACGCGCTGGCAAGCGAGCCCGCCCTGGCCAACTACCACTGGCTGCCCAGCGTGCGCGGCGACCTGCTGGCCAAGCTGGGGCGCAACGCCGAAGCACGTACAGAATTCGAGCGCGCGGCCGGCATGACCCGCAACGCCCGCGAACGCGAACTGCTGCTGGCGCGCGCCCAGGCGATGCAGGCGTAGGTGGATTAAATTCCACGCATGGGTTCCCTGCCTGCCGCCTTATCCGATTCCGACGCCGATGCCGGCGCTTCCGTCTTGACGGGCGTGCCGGCCGAGTTTGACCATCCCAACGACCGCGCCGAATTTCGCCGCGCGGCGCATCAGCCCGGCGTGGAGCTGTACCGCGCCCACATCATCCGCCACGCCTTCGAACCGCACACGCACGAAGCTTATGGGCTGGGCGCCATCGAATCCGGCGTCGAGCGGTTTCGCTATCGGGGCGCCGATCACCTGGCGCCGTCCGGCTCGGTCGTGCTGATGAACCCCGACGAACTGCACACCGGCCGCGCCGAAACGGAAGGCGGCTGGCGCTATCGCATGGTGTACATCGACCCCGACGTGGTGGCGCGTGTATCAGGCGAAGCCGGGTGGTGGTTCGACACGGCCGTCGGCCATGACGTCGCCAGCGCACAGCGCGTCACCGCCCTGCTCGACACCTTATGGCAGGCGCGCGAACCGCTGGCTTTCGACAGCGCACTCTACACGCTGCTCAGTGAATTCCGCCGCCACGCCCAGGTGCCGCGCGATGCGCCATCCGAGGGCGCGCCTCGTTTTTCCCCCGTCGTCGACTACCTGCGCGCGAACCTGTCGCGCCGCCTCACGCTGGATGAGCTGGCGGCGGTGGCGGGGCTGAGCCCCTTTCATTTCCTGCGTCGCTTTCAATCGCACTACCACGCCACGCCCCAGCAGATGCTGATGGCCTTGCGCCTGTTTGAAGCCAAGCGGCTGTTGGCTGCGGGCATCCCGCCCGCTCAGGCGGCGCTGGCGGCCGGCCTGACCGACCAGGCGCACCTGACGCGGGCGTTTTCGCGCCGCTACGGCGTCACGCCCGCCCGCTATCAGAAGCAGGTGCGCGGGTAGGCCCGACCACACCGCCAACCAGAAGCAGGATCGGACGTAAGCTCACCACACCGCAATCTGGTACAAGATTGGCCCCGCTCGCGCCGCTAGACTGCCCGCATTGATACGCAGGAGCATGGCATGTGGGCAGGAACCCTTTACGCGCTGGCCGCCGGCCTGATGTGGGGGCTGGTGTTCGTGGGGCCGTTGTTGCTGCCGGAATACCCGGCCGCGCTGCAATCGGTGGCGCGCTACCTGGCGTTTGGCCTGATCGCGCTGCCGCTGGCGTGGCTGGACCGCAATCGGCTACGGCAGTTGCGCCGCGCCGACTGGATCGAGGCGCTGAAACTGGCCGCCATCGGCAACCTGCTGTACTACCTGTGCCTGGCCAGCGCCATCCAGCGCGCGGGCGGCCCCGTGCCCACGATGATCATCGGCACGCTGCCGGTCGTGATTGCCGTTTGCGCCAACCTGCGCAACGCGCGCCGCGACGGCAAGCTGCCATGGAAACGGCTGGCGCCCTCGTTGGCTCTGATTGCGCTGGGCATTGGTTGCGTCAACCAGGTTGAGCTGCAAGCGCTGCGCCAGGACGCCGATGCCGACTTGTCGCGCTACGCCGTGGGCGCCCTGCTAGCGCTGGCCGCCGTCGCCTGCTGGACCTGGTATCCCCTGCGAAACGCCGATTGGCTGCGGGCGCACCCCGACCGCAGCCCCAGCACCTGGGCCACCGCGCAGGGCGTGGCCACCTTGCCGTTGGCGCTGGTGGGCTACGCCGTGCTGTGGGGTGGCATGGCCGCTACCGGCAGCCCCTTCGACATGCCGCTGGGACCGCGCCCCGACGTATTCCTGGGCCTGATGATCGCCATCGGCCTGTTCGCGTCCTGGCTGGGCACGCTGTGCTGGAACGAGGCCAGCCAACGCTTGCCCACCGCCCTGGCCGGCCAGCTTATCGTCTTTGAAACACTGGCCGCGCTGGCCTACGCCTTCATTCTGCGCGGCACCATGCCGCAACCGCTGACCTTGGTTGGCATCGCGTGCCTGATGGTGGGCGTGCTGCGCGCGGTGCGCGTCAAGCCGGTGCCGGTGCCCGCGCCGCTATAGCCGGGCCGCCCGAACCCGCCGTAGACCGGCGGCAATCACCAAGCCCCCCAGCGCCGCCGCCAGCACCACATATGACGCCGCACCCCAGCCGTAGCGGTCTATCACCCCGCCCACGGTGACCGGCCCGATCACCTGGCCCAGGTTGCTGCCCTGCATCACCAGCCCGACCGAGGCCGCCGTCAGCGCGGGGCGTGGCGCGACCAGCGGCGCGGTGCCCAGCAAAGTGGCGGGTATCAGGCCGCCCACCGCCGAGAACAGCACGCACAGCAGGAAGGTCGGCATGGCCGGCAACACGGATTGGAAGATCAGCAGTGCCACCAGGCCCATCGTGGCGCTGGCGCAGGCGATCAGGGTGGATCGCCGCCAGCCGCGCGCCAGCAGCACGCCCGCGCCCAGATTGCCGATGATGTTGGCGGCGCTGGCGATGGCGCTGTACAGGCCGGCTTGCGCCAGGGTCAGGCCCAGTTGTTCCATCAGCAGCACCGGCAGGAAGGTGAACAGCGCGAAGAACATCAGGCTGTAAAGCGTGAACGACAGGGCCAGCAATACCGGCCCGGCCGCGCCCAGCGTATCGACCGTGTCCTGCCGCATGCCGCGCCAGGACAGCGATGCCGAGGCCGTGGATTCCCCCGCGGGCACCAACGCCGCCACGCTTGCCAGCGCCACGACCACCGCCGCGCCGGCGCACCACCAATAGGCCTGCCAGTGGTCAAACGCCTGCGAGGCCAGCATCGCGACGGCCATGCCGGTCGGCATGTAGCAGCTCCAGAGCGCAAAGGCGAAATCCCGGCCGGATGCCGACACCATGCGCTGCAAGGCGGCGGGGCCGGCTACCGTAATCATCAGGAAGCCCAGACCCTCGACGACGCGGGACGCCAGCAGCAGCCCGTAGCTGGGCGCCATGGCGCCCATGGCCGTGCCCAGCGCCGTGGCCAGCAAGCCCAGCAGCAGCATGCGCCGCGCGCCAAAACGCGCGATCACGCCGCCGGCGGCAATACCGCCCACCACACCCAAGAGAGAAAACACCGCGGTCAGCGTGCCGATCGACGCCAGGTCCAGGCCCAAGTCCTGGCGCAACAAGGGCGCGGCGATGATCACCTTGCCCACCTGCAACGACGCCACCACGCCGGCGCCCACAATAGCCAGCACCCCGGTCCAACGGGTTTCACCCTGATTCATTGCTGCCTCGATACCCATGCGATGGTCGCCAGCATGCCCGCTGGAAGCGATCTTGAGAAGTGATAAATTTTCGATAAAAATGATCGACAAAATAGATCACTGAATCGACCAGCCCGCCCGATGATAGACGCCCTGACCCTGGACCAATTGCGCGTGTTCGCCGCCGTGGCGGACGCCGGCAGCTTTCGCGCCGCCGCCCGACGCCTGTCGCGCGTGCAATCGGCCGTCAGCCACGCCATCGCCAATATGGAACAGCAGTTGGGCGTGACGCTGTTCGACCGCGCCGGTCATCGCCCAGTGATGACCCCGCAAGGCCAGGCGCTGCTGGCCAATGCCCGCGACATTCTGCTGCGCGTGGACGCCATGCGCGCGCGGGCGCAAGGCATGGGCACGGGAGTCGAACTAGAGCTTTCGCTGGTGGTGGATACCCTGTTTCCCATCGCCACGGTGGGCTCGGCGCTAAAGACCATGCGCGACTTGTATCCCATGGTGGCCACGCGCGTGGCGGTCTTGCCGCTGGGCGGGCCGATTGATGCCTTGCTGTCGGGCAGCCATACGCTGGGCATCATTGCGGGCGAACATTTTCGCCATCCGCGCATCACCGTGCAGGCCTTGTCGTCGGTGCAGATGGTGGCGGTCGTGAGCGCCGGCCATCCACTGGCGCGGCACGCAGCCAGCAACACCGCGCTGGGCGCGCCGGAATTGGCCGACCATTTGCAGATTGTGCAGTCCGATCCGTCCAGCTTGAGCGAGGGGCGCGACTTTGCGGTGCTGTCGCCACAAACCTGCCGCGTCAGCGGCCAGGACACCAAGCATGCCTTGATTGTGGCGGGCCTGGGTTGGGGCCGACTGCCGCTCTGGCAAGTGGAGCGCGACCTGGCCGAAGGCAGGTTAGTGCGCCTGCCCACGCACAGCCTGGGACGCGGCAGCCAGGTCGCCACCGAGACGTACCTGGCGCACCGCATCGACATGCCGCTGGGTCCGGCCGCGCGCGCGTTTGCGGAAGCGCTGAGGGCCAGCGCCTAAGCATTGCGCCTAAGCATTGCGCCTACGTATTGCGCCTACGTATTGCGCCTAAGCATCGCGCCTACGCGCCAAGCCGCAAGCTCCGCCTGCGACACCTATCGCCTTCTAGGCCTTGCGATCCCCCCGCGCGGGCGCTTGCGCATAGCTCACCCCCATACCCGCGCGCACGTCATTCTGAATGCCATAGGGCGGGATCGGATAGCGCAAGCCATTGGCGGCCAAGGCCTTCATGCCCTCGATGGCAATCGGCAGATAGCGCGGTGGCAACGCCATCAGCATTTCTTCATCGGGCACACCGCCGTAGCGGCGTTCGGCGAAACAGGGCAAGGACAAGCTCGGTTCGCCCGTGGCAAGCGCCCGTCCCCAGGAATCCGCACAGGCGGTTTCGCCCACCACGCTGAAGTCAAAGCGCCGATAGTTCTTCCACTGCAAGCCATTGATAAGAATGATCATCTGCCCCGGCGTGGCATACACCAGGCAGATGTCGGGCGGGTTCAGCCGGCCCGAGGCCAGCGGCGACACCACCAAGCCCCGGTACTTGCCCGCCGGCACACAGGACAGCGCTTCCTGGCGTGCACGCGCGTCGGCTTCAGTGGCATGCCACACGCCCACGTAGTCCTTGCCGCTTTTCCAGGCTTCGTCCTGCGGGCCAAGACCTATCACCGCGCGGCATTGCGACCCGACAAGATCATCGCCCGTGATGCCCACCGTCCAGCCTAGCCGCGCCGCCATGCCGACGATCTGGTCGGTGGTGTGCGTGGCCTGCGGTCGACGCAAGCCCTTCACGCCGGCCATGTCCGCTTCGTTCTCGAACAGCTTCATGCCGATGACCGTGGTCTTCAAGCGCAGCAGCTTGTTCAGGTCGTCCACCAACTGCGGCCAGTTCATGGTCGCGTCTTGCGTTGTCTCTTCCATACCTGTCCTTTGGACTGTTGTGCGCGGCGTCTGCCGCGATGGGAATTCGTGCCGGCGAGTTGGGCGCGGCTTGATCGCCTGCTGCCCAATCGCTGATCAGCCGTAAGCATGCACCAATCCGCCCATGCATGAAACACACAGGCACAGGGTCAGGGTGTGCGCCCAATGCCGCCTGGCGCTTGCCGCTGCAACATCGCAAACATAGCCTGAACCGGCGCGCTGTCCGCCGACTGCGCTGACGCTGCCAACCCGAACGACCGGTACAGCGGCGCGGCCAGTCGCAGCACACGCAAGCCGCGACGGTTCTCAGGCAAGGTCAGCGCGGGCACCAGCGACACACCCACGCCTTCGCGCACCAGCGCAAACGCGCTGCTCCAGTCGCGCACTGTGGCGCGCACGTCCGTGATCGTCACGCCCTCGCCATTCGCCACGCTTTGCGCATGCACGCTGCATCCGCCCGTGGCCAGCACGAATGGCTGCCGGGCAAGCTCGGCCAGATCGATGGCGTTGCCGGCGCGCGCCAGCGGATGCGTGGCGGGCAGCACGGCCAACCATTCATCCTCGCCAAGCGGGCACACGTGCCGGTCGGGCGCGGCGTTCAGCACCACGCCCACATCCACGGTGTTGGCCGCCAGCAGCGTTTCGACTTCGTCATCGCTGGCTTCCAGGGACACGACATCGATGGCCGGATGCAATTGCCGAAAGCGCCGCAACACGGGCGGCAGAATCGTCGAGAACACCATCGGAAAACTGGCCAGCCGCAAGGTGCCGCGCGCCGCGCCGCGCGCGTCTTGCGCCATATCCTGTATGCGTCGCAGCGCATCCAGCATGGCGCGCGCTTCATCCGCCACGCGCAGCCCCAATGCGGTTGGCAGCGTCTGCCGGCGTTCGCGGGTGAAGAGCGGTGCACCCAGCGTGTCCTCCAGGTTGGCGATGGCCTGGCTGGCGCCAGACTGGGTCATGCCCACCTCGGCCGCCGCGTGCGTGATGTTGCCGGCGTCGGCCACCGCCAGCACCAGGCGCCAATGCATCAGGTTCATCATGGCATTAGCTCTTCTTATTTCACATTTTTGAAGAAGTAATTTTACGCATGCCTCGGGCGGGCTCAAGCTGAACGCCTTGTTGAATCAGGAGTGACCGATGAAGCTGTATTACGCCCCCGACACCTGCTCCCTATCGCCACACATCGTGCTGCGCGAACTGGGCCTACCTTTCACGCTGGTGCGCGTGAACAACCAGACCAAGCGCACGGAAGACGGCGGCGATTTCCTGGCGATCAACCCCAAGGGCTACGTCGCCGCCCTGCAACGTGACAACGGGCAGGTGCTGACCGAGGGGCCGGCCATCGTGCAGTACCTGGCCGACTTGAAGCCGGAAGCCGGATTGGCGCCGGCCAACGGCACGTGGGAACGCAGCCGCTTGCAGGAATGGCTGAACTTCATCAGCACCGAAATCCATGGCGGCTTTGGCCCGCTGTTCAACCGCGCGCTGCCGCCCGCTGCACGCCAGTGGTGGCAGGCGAGGTTGGAAAAACGGCTGGACTATGTGGCGGGCGCCTTGCAGCCGCATTCCTATCTGGTCGACGACCGCTTCGGCGTGGCCGACGCCTACCTGTACACGGTCTTGCGCTGGGCCGCGTTCTTCGACATCAGCCTGACGCGCTGGCCTGCCCTGGCGGACTACATGGCCCGCATCGGCGAGCGGCCCAGCGTGCGGGCGGCGTTGGCGGCCGAAGGACTTGCCAGCGGTACGTAATTCCTGACGCGCGCCATCTTGCCGCAAGCGTTGCCGTCGCAGCTCGCCGCGCCGTTCAGCGAAACGCATCCACGCCGCGCATCAACGCCTGCGCCATCTTCGGTTGGCGCAACTGCTCCAACCACCACGTCAGCGCGCGCCCTTCGTGGCCCCCGCGCCACGCTAGGTAAAGCAAGTTGGGTTCACGCGGGGTCTCGGTGGTTTTTTCCACCAATTCGCCGCGCGCCAGCAACGACGCCACGCGATGGCGCGGCACCCAGCCCACGCCCAGCCCGTCGCGCTGCGCCAGAATCTTGGCGCGCATGCTGGGCACGGCCAGCACCGCCTGCCCGCCCACGCGGCCGTAGCCGCGCGCCGCCGCGCCGCGCGATGTGTCCGCGACCACCACGGCGCGATGCTGCTGAATCTGGTCTTGCCGCAAGGGTGTTTTCAGCTTGGCCAGCGGATGGCGGGGCGACACCGCGAACAACCATTCCATCGCCCCCAATTCCGCCCACTGCAGATTGGGCATAGACTGAGGTTCGTTCGTCGCCCCCACGATAAGATCCGCCCGGCCTTCGCGCAGCGCTTCCCAGGTGCCGCCCAACACCTCTTGCGTCAAGCGCAGGCTTACCCCGGACTCCAGGCGATCAAACGCGCGGATCAAGGGCAGCATCAATTCGAATTCCAGAATTTCGTCGCTGACGATGAGCAGACGGTCTTCCCACCCGTTGGCCACCTGCTTGACCCGCTGCGTCAACCGCGACACGTCCTGCATCAGGCGGGCGGCTTCATCGGCCAGCAACTGGCCGGCTGGCGTCAATTGCAGTCGATAGCGGCGACGATCAAACAGCAAGGCGTCGAATCGTTCTTCCAGTTGGCGCGCCGCGTGAGATACCGACGACGGCGCGCGGCCCAGTTTCACCGCCGCGCGGGACAGGCTGCCGCTGTCCCGGATGGCTTCCAGCAGCGTCAGTTCATTGACCGACAACATGTGCGATTCCTTCGAACGTGTTCATGCGAAAGATCGTACGACAAAGCGCCAGCCCTGGCGCAACATGGCTACACCTTATCGAACGACTCCCAAGGAGATCACCATGAACCGTTTTGAACACAAGACCGTATTGGTCACCGGCGGCACCAGCGGCATTGGGCTGGCGGCAGCGCAGGCGTTTGCGGCCGAAGGCGCCCGCGTCATCGTCACGGGGCGCGACGAAGCCGCGTTGGAAACCACGCGCGGCGCCCTGGGCGGCAATGCGCTGGCGATCCGCAATGTGGCGGGCGCGCCGGGCGCCGCCGCCGCGCTGGCACAAGCACTGAAAGACGCGGACGTGCGCCTGGACGCCGTCTTCTTCAACGCCGGCATCGCCAAGTTCGCCACCTTGGCCGAATCCACCGAAGACCTTTGGGACCAAACCTTCAACACCAATAGCAAGGGCGTGTTCTTTCAGTTGCAAGCGCTGGACCCGCTGCTGAACCCAGGCGCGTCCATCGTGCTGAATGGGTCCATCAGCGCCCACATCGGCATGCCGGCATCCAGCATCTACGGCGCCAGCAAGGCCGCGCTGATCTCATTGGCCAAGACCTTGTCGGCGGAACTATTGCCGCGCGGCATCCGCGTGAACGTGGTCAGCCCCGGCCCGATCTCCACCCCCATCTACGGCAAGCTGGGCCTGGACGCGGAAACCCTGGAGAAGACCGCCGCCGGCATCCAGGCGCAGATCCCGCTGGGCCGCTTTGGCACGCCACAAGAATTGGCGTCGACCGTGCTGCACCTGGCCGCGCCGGAATCCGCGTTCATCGTGGGCACCGAGATCATCGTGGATGGGGGAATGAGTCAGCTCTGACTCATCAGCTTTGATTCATCAGCTTTGACTCATCAGCGCTGCCCCCTCTGCTACGCCCCGATCGAGCGCAACGCGCGCTGACAGATGCGTTCGGTGGCAGCGCCTGGCTTGCCCGCCAGCCATCGCGCGCAGACCTCCCGCACCCAGTCGGGCTGGTCTTTGCTGGCGTCGTTCAACCAGTTCGCCACCGAGTCCTGCACATACACCGAGGGGTCCGCGCGCAACGGCTCCAGCAAGGGCAGCGCCATGGCGGGGTCGGCTTTTAGCGCCGCGATGTGCGCGCACCAGACACCGCGCGGGCGCAGGCATTCGCTGGCATAGCGGCGCACGCGCTCGGAAGGGTCTTGCGTCCAGGGGTGCAATGCCTGAATGGCCGCCGGCAGATCAGCCGTCAGGCGCGGGCGCACCGCCAGCCATGCCCATTCGCGCACGCCGAAATGCGCATCGTCGGCCAAGGGGCGGATCCGCTCAAGCCGCGCGCGCAAGGGCAAGTCCGGCACTGCGCCGATGACGAAGCAGGCCCAGCCGCGCACGGTGTCGGACGCATGCGCGGCAAGCTGCGCTTCGCAATCGGCGCCCAATGCTTGCACCAGAAGTTCGGCGGCCAGCGCCATGCGTTTGGAAATTCCCAGCGCCGCCTGCGCCTGCATCCGCGCGATGGCCTCGGGCCCGGCTTGCGGCGCCGCCGCCTGCATCAGCGCCGCGAAATCCACCGCCAGGCATTCGGTCAGCGTCGTGGCTGGCGCGCCCGCATTCAGTTGCGCCAGTCGCGCGGCGGGGATGTCCTTGACGCCACGCCCGCTGGGTTTGGCGGTGGGTGATTTTTTGGCGGTGGGCATGTTGGCGGTGGGTGATCTGGCGGTGCGTGATTTGGCGGCGGCTGGTTTGGCTGTCCTCATGACCGCCTCTGCGCGATAGTGGCGCGGCCGGCATCGGTGCCGCGCCAGACGCGTGCCAGCAATCCGCTTAGTTGTGTCTTGTCCGCCGCGCTCAACTTGCCGAACAGCGACGCGATCCAGGCCGTGTGCTCGTCGAACAACTGCGCCGCCGCCGTCTTGCCCTTGGGGGTCAAGGTCACCATGATCTTGCGGCGGTCGCCCTGGCCCGCCTGGCGCTGCACGTAGCCGTCCCGCGCCAAGCCATCGAGCAGGCCCGTGATGGTGGCGCGCGTAACGCCCGCCCCGTCCGCCAACTGATGCGGCGACAAGCCATCGGTCTGCTCGTGCAACAGAAACAGCAGCACGAACTTGCCTTCCGACAATTGCCGGGGCGCCAGGCGCGCCGCGCAATCGCGGTCGATGGCATTGGCCAGCGACAACAGCTGAAAGCACAGTCCGATATCGTCGGCCGAGGCCAGGCCGCGCCGCGCGGCTTCGTCCAGCAGCGCGTGATGTTTGGGTTCAAGCATGGGGATGTCGGGAGGCAAGGCGAGATTCCTGGTTCAATTCACGGGCAGATAGTAAGGCACCTAATTATAAGAAGGCAAGGCGCGGCGTTAGCCGCCGATATTCCCCACGATCCACCACGAGCCCCCTGCCGCTATCATCCCGATCTTCCCCCCAAGCGATCCGCCCATCCCGATGATCCCTTCAGGACCTGGCGCAAGCCGGCATCGACCCCGACACGCCGGCTGCCGCCGCCGCCACCTGGCAAGGGCGGCGCGACGCCGACGGCTATCGCGGACGATGGATCGACGCGCGCACGGGCAGGCAACGTGCGTTCACGCTGCGCCGCGTGGCCCAGTACGATCCCGACGCGCTGGCGCCGGACAGCGTGCAAGCGGTTACCGACGCGATCAGCGGCGGCACGGGTAGCGGTATCGATCGCGGCGTCGGCATCAATGCCACCAACGCCCCGTACGAAACCCTGAAGCTTGCGGGTTTCGCCAAACCGGCCGGCCCCGACAGCGGCACGGGCGCAGTCGCCTACCGTATGTGGCGCGATCCGCGCACCAAGTTCAGCTACCCGCGCCTGAGCCGCCACCCCGACCCGCAAGTGCTCACGCGCGTCAACCACCTGCTTGAACAACGCCATTGGCAGATGAACCTGGCCGCGCTGGCTTGCATGGCGTCCGCCTATACCGACGACAACCCCGCCGCCGGTACGCTGGGCAGCTATGACGACGAAGCCATCACGGTGCAGTGGTTATCGTCCGCGCTGATGACCGTGACCGAGTCCGGCAGCCTGTACTGCGGTGGCGCGCATCCCGATAATCATTTCGAGCCCTACACCTTCGACCTGCTGCAAGGCGGCTATCTGGATTGGAACCGTGTGCTGGACGCATACGTGCCGGGCGACAACGGATGGCGCCAGGCAAGCCCCGCCCTGCTTGCGCTGGTGGAGAAAGCCCGCGCGCCGCTGGCCGGCGCAAAGATCGAGAACACGGAAGAGGCATCGCTGAAGGAATGCTCTGACCTTTGGCCCAGCTATCTGGCCTTGGGCACCCAGGCGCCGGGCGTGCTGACCCTGTCAGTCTCCGGCGTGGGCCACGCGATGGGCGTATGCCTGGGAACGCACGCAAGTGTGCCGTTCAAGGACCTGACGCCGTATCTGGCGCCGGGCGGGCAGGCTTATCTGGTGGGTGAGTAACGGCGAATAGCGGGGTTGGCGAACAGCGGGGTGGGCGCATGACGGACCTAAGCGCTTGATTACTTTATCAGCGCATCGTGAATACGGCGGGCAATGACCGGATCATCCAGGTAGCCCTCGATGCCGTGCTGATTGCCGGTATGGTTGGCAACGTCGGTCTTGTTTTCGATAGGCGGATTGACCCGGAAATTTCGCTGGTCCAGCGGGTACAAGGCCACCACGTCGTGCGGGTCCAGCGCGTTGAACCAATTGCCCACGCAGGTCGGGTGCGACACGCCGCCCAGCCGGTCGCGTATGGCCTTGATGCCCAGCGGCGAACCCAGCGTAATCAAGGTGGGCACGCGCCACCCAGCCTGGGCGGTCGTTTGCCGCAGCATCAGATAGGCAACGATGGTGCCCAGTGAATGGGCCACCACCACCTTGTCCGCCGGGTTATCAAAGGCGAGACCGACGCCGCGATGAATGACCGTGCGCACGTTGGTCTTGCGCAAGTACATATAGACGTCATGGGTCAGCATGCCGATCAGCGCGCCG
Source organism: Achromobacter spanius (assembly GCF_003994415.1). NCBI lineage: Bacteria > Pseudomonadati > Pseudomonadota > Betaproteobacteria > Burkholderiales > Alcaligenaceae > Achromobacter > Achromobacter spanius. The sequence goes on from NZ_CP034689.1 coordinate 3,701,162, forward strand.
CCGCCCGGCATGTGCTGGTCGATCGTGCGCAGCACCGCGTGAACCCAGCGCCAATTTTGCACGCCGCGCTCAATCACCATCGGCTCGCCGTCGCGCGGGATATTTCGGTTGATCTCGTCCTCGCCGATCCGGCAGGCCACGATATATTCGTCCAGCAAGTCCAACAGGAAGCCCGAAGCGGCGGCGTCGTCTTGCGCGCCGCGCACGATGATCTTCGCCGCCGAGTGCTCGTCCACGCCGCGCACCAGGTCCCTGAGCGTGTCGCCATAGAAAGGGAACCGGATCCGTTCGACAGGAATGGGCAGGGACAGCCCGGCTTTGCCCAGCCCCCGCTCCCAGGCGGCAATCCACTCGCGCTTGAGCGTCTCGGAGGCTTGGTCGTGTTGCGATCGGCCGTGGATCAGCACCAGCTCTTTCATAAGGTCGGCGCCGACATCGAGTAGGCCTCGGCCTGTCCGGTGGAAGGCTCCAGCCACCCCGCCAGGCGCTGCATCCCTTGCGGCGAGTAATGCGCCCACAACTGGCCTGTGTCGTACTGGCGCAGGCTGCGCAGTTCGGCAGGCAGCGTGTGCCCCAAGGCATCCATCAGAACCCATCCGGTTGAAAGCAAGGGCGTGGCGGGCATGAAATCAGTGGGCGTGTAGGGGCCACGCAGCAGGTCGCGCGACAGCAATGCCAGGTCGAACAGATGGACGCCCAAACGCTGGAACATGTAGTCGCGCAACTCGCGGATACGGTCAATTTCGCCGATCTCGCGATAGGCGTAGGCTGCGTAAAGGGCCAGGGCGGGATCCAGGAATTGCAGCTTGGCCATGCGCTCGTCCAAGGCCTGCGCGCTGGTCTTGTCGACTTCAAATACGTTTTGCTTGGCGGCTTCCGCCACCACGGCGCGCAGCCACTGAAGCTGGCGCATATCGTCGGTGTCGGCCTGGGCGTACAGCGGGTCGTAGTGCAGCGCGATGCGTTCTTCGGCGTCCCATCTCAGCGTGGCGATGCATCCGTTGAAAAGGGGGACCAGGAAGCCCGAGCCGTCGTGCAGCTGCACCAATGCCTGCTTGGGCGTCCAGAGATCCGGGAATTGCCAGGAGTCGAACACGACGATGTCCTGGCCGCCGTTCGCGCCGACCGTGCCGAAGCCGGGCATGATGGCGCCATCGTATTCCAGACACGTTACGGTTAGCACCCGTTGCCCGATCGCGACCAGACCGGACGCCTCCAGCTCGGGAATACCCAGGCCAAGCGCCCTAGTCGCCTTTTGAAGCACGTCCCGGGCTTGTTCACCCAGAACATCGAGCGACGGAATTTCCAGGTTGGCCTCGTCCAGCGAATGACGAAGCACATGGCTGACCAAGCCTTCCGCCGATAACAGCGACAGGCCGGGCGAACCCAAGGCGGGCGCACCGGACGGCGCATGCCCGTCTCCTGACGCTCCGTCTTTGCTTGCCTGCCCCTTGGCGTCCGGGAGCCCGCTGTGGGAACCGTCGCCGAAGGACGCACCCAGGTTTCCGAACGGCCCATCGCCCGTCTGGGAAATTCTGGGATCAAATCGCGCCAGCCAAGCTTGTTCGTCCGACAGGATGTACGCGTCGGGATCCTGATTGATGGTCGGAGAAAAGCCCTGCGCGCGCAGGTACTCGGGCACAAGCGTCTTCAACGCCATCTGCAATGGCCGCGGCCGGATGAAGCCGGCCGTAGCCACCTGGGGTTTCGCGCCGCGCAGCACCTCGAACAGCACCTCGGTGTAAGCGGCCTTATACACGCCGTTGGCGCCAACCCGAACAGGAACTTCCAGTGCCGGCGCACCCAACCTGGTAGCGTAAAAGACATCGACCCAGGACGAGTCGTTCACATCAATAGAATTGGGAAATATGCCAGCGCCGTGCAATTTCGTATGGGCCACGTCTTTCGGCACGGTGCGGCAGGCGTCTGAAATGAACACCACATGGCGCACGCTGCCGAGTTTCGCGGATTCTTGGCTGACAAACAGGTTGACGGCCGCATTCAGGTCATTGGGGGCATCGGACAGATGCCAGAACTCCCCGCGGCCGTCCATGGAGCCGTGTCCGGAGAAATAGACAATCAACTGTTCCACCGGGTCCTGCTCAACAAAATGCCGGACCCAACGGTAGATCTGATGAGTCGTCACAGGCTCCCCCGCGCCGTCCGTGATGCGGGCAATGCGGTCTGCCGGAATGCCCTGCCCGCGCGCCCATTGCTCCATCAGGTCCACGGCGCTTTCCACCGCTTCCAGACGGCCCAAATGGCCGCGCGTCTGGCTAACGCCGATAAGAACGATTGCCCGATCCATGCCGTCTCGCCTTGACGCGCCGTGCGCGCCTGTGCCCAAGCGTTTACCTGGATGCAGGTCTTTCAACCCGGCCGCCGAAAAGAGTACGCCCGGGGTCCCCGGGCGCACAATGATGCATGGGCACCGGGTAGCAAGCGCTGCCCCAGGCCCCGGCGCTGCGCCTAGCGGTACAGCACCGTCGGCAGCCACATCCCGATTTCCGGGAACATGTACAGCAGGAAGATCGCCACGATCTGGATGCCCATGAACGGCATCATGCCCAGGAAAATCTGGTTCAGCGTGACGTGCGGCGGCGATACGCCTTTCAGATAGAACGCCGACATGGCCACGGGCGGCGACAAGAACGCGGTTTGCAGGTTCAGCGCCACCAGCAGGCCGAAGAACAAGGGGTCGATGCCGAAGGTGTTCAGAAGCGGCACGAAGATGGGCATGAAGATCACGATGATCTCGGTCCATTCCAAGGGCCAGCCCAGCAGGAAAATAATGGCCTGCGCCAGCAACAGGAACTGGATGGGCGTAAGGCCCAGCGACAGCACCCATTCTTCAATGATGCGCTGGCCGCCCAGCAGCGCGAACGCCGCCGAGAAGATGGACGACCCCACGAACAGCCAGCACACCATTGCACTGGTCTTGGCGGTAAGGAATACCGATTCGCGCAGCACCGGCAGGTTCAGGCGCCGGTACGCCAGCGCCAGCAAGGCGCCGCCCATGGCGCCCATGGCCGCGGCTTCGCTGGGCGTGGCCAGGCCGAAGACGATGGAACCCAGCACCGCCGCGATCATCACCGCCAAGGGGAAGAACGAGCCCATCAGCATCTTGAAGATCTCAAGGCGCGCCCAGGTCAGCGCGGCGTAGAACACCACCAGCATCACCGCGCAGATGGCGGCGAAAATCCAGAAGCCGGTTGGCGCGGCGACGGCGTTGTCCTTGTCTTCAACGGCGGCCGAGGCGGCGGCAGCGGCGGGCTCGGTGGCGGGTTCGGCCTGCGGCGTGCCGGGCGGTTCCGACAAGCCCCCTGAACCGGCATCCGACAACGGCGGCTCGGCCAAGCCATCGACCGGGGGTTCGCTCAGACCGGAATCAAACCCGCCCGAATCAAAGCCGCCAGAATCAAAGCCACCGCCCCCCAATTGCAGTTCAGCGGGAATCTCGTATTCCACCACCGGGCGCGTCAGCCCATGGTGCACCACCGCCACCAGCAACACGGTCACGGCCAGCGGCGCCAGCACCGTCGCCATGTTGCGCAGCATGAAGCCGAACGGCACGCCGTGGTTGCGGCGGCCCTTGAACATGGCGGCCACCATGCCGGTCAAGGCGCGCGTGTATCCGGCGGCGGCCAAGGTCTTGGTTTCGGGTGACAAGGGCACGCCGCGCTCGCTAACCGGCAAGGGCGGCGCCATGTCGGGGCGCAGCTTGGCCAGGATGATCACGTAGCCCATATACAGCGCGGCCAGCATGATGCCGGGAAACAGTGCGCCGGCGTACAACTGCACCACCGACACGCCCGTGGTCGCGCCGTACACGATCAACATGACCGACGGCGGCAGCAAGATGCCCAGGCAACCGCCCGCCGTGATGGACCCGGCCGTCAGGCGCACGCTGTAGCCGGCCTTCAACATGGCGGGCATGGCCAACAGGCCCATCAACGTCACCACCGCGCCGACGATGCCGGTGGCGGTGGCGAAGATGGCGCAGGTGGCCAGCGTGGCCACCGCCAGCGCGCCGGGCAGACGCGCCAGCGCCAGGTGCATGGACCGGAACAGCTTTTCAATCAGGTTGGCGCGTTCAACCAAGTACCCCATGAAGACGAAGAGCGGAATTGAAATCAGCGAATCGTTCGTCATGGTCGCGTACGTGCGCTGCACCATCAGGTCCAGCGTCTGCCTGATCGAGCGGCCCGCGTCGTCGCTTTGCAGGTAGTACGCCAGAAACGTGAACAACACGCCCATGCCCATCAGCGTGAACGCCGTGGGAAAGCCCAGCATGATGGCCACGACAATCAGCGCCAGCATCAACAGCCCGATGTGCCCCTGGGTGATCTCGCCCCATGGGGTCAGGAAGGCGATCATCGACAGCACTATCCCGATGCAGGACAGGCCAAACCACAACGCCTTGTGGATTTTCATCGGTGGGGTTCCCGGGGGGTGGTCACGTAACGGTCCAGTTGGGCGATGTCTTCGTCCTTCACGTGCACCATCTTCTTCAGCTTGTCGATGTCCACTTCCTCGACGTCTTCTTCGCGTGACGGCCACGTGCCGCGCCGCAGGCACAGCACGCAACGCAGCACCTCGGCCACGCCTTGCAGCAGCAGCACCGCGCCCGCCACGGGAATGAAGGCCTTGAAGGGATAGATGGGCGGCCCGTTGGCCATCAGCGACGAGTGCTCGCCGATGGCGATGGAGTAGCTGGCGTAATACCAGCCCGCCCACACCAGCGCGATCACGCCGGGAAAGAAGAACACCAGGTACAGGATCAAGTCCAGGCCACCCTGTACGCGCGGCGGCAGGAAGCCGTAGAGGATGTCGCCGCGCACATGGCCGTTCTTGGCCAGCGTGTAGGCGCCGGCCATCATGAAGAGGATGCCGTAATACATCATCTGCATGTCGAACGCCCAGGCGCTGGGCTTGTTCAGCAGATACCGCGCCGCCACCTCCCAGCACACGTGCAGGGTCAGTACGACGATCAGCCAGGCAAAAGTCTTGCCGACGAAGGTGGAGACGCGGTCTATCAGACGGACGAGACGAAGCATCGATGGGCCTGGGTTGGGGTCAGGCCGGCTTGCTGCTACGCGAGAAATAATGGTTGTAGGCCATTCGGAAATTGACCGAGGTATCCCCCTGCCAACGCCCCACCCGTTCGGCGAAAGCGCGCTGCGATTCCAGCACTTTCTTGAACAAGGGGTTCTCGGCCGAGCGCTTGGCGATCATCTCGTCCCAGATCTTCAACTGCTGCTGCAGGATGGCGTCGGGCGTCTTGTAGAACTTGACGTTGTGTTCCTTCTGCAGCTTGATGTAGTCCTGCGAGTAGCGGTTCGCGGCCTTCCAGGACATGTCGGCGCTGCTGGCCTGCGCCGCATAGCTCAGCACGTGCTTCAAGTGCGGCGGCAGCGCGTCGTACTTGGCCTTGTTGAACAGGATTTCGAACTGTTCCGCGCTTTGGTGAAAGCTCTGCAGCATGCAGATCTTGGACACGTCCTGAAAGCCCAGCGCCAGGTCCGACGATGCGTTGTTGAACTCGGCGCCATCCAGCAGGCCGCGGTCCAGGGCGGGCACGATTTCACCGCCCGGCAAGGCGTTCACCGCCAGGCCCATGGCGGTGTACATATCGATGGCCAGACCCACGGTGCGAAACTTCACGCCCTTGACGTCTTCAACCTTGGTGACCGGCCGCTTGAACCAGCCAAAGGGTTGCGTGGGCATCGGGCCATACATCAGGGACACCACGTTCACGCCCATGGCCTTCTGGATTTCCGTCAGCAGGTCCTTGCCGCCGCCGTACTCATGCCAGGCCAGCAGCATGTTGGCGTCCATGCCAAACGCGGGCCCCGAGCCCCATAGCGCCACGGCCGTGTTCTTGCCGTACCAATACGCCACCACGCCATGGCCGCCGTCCAGCGTGCCAGCCGACACCGCGTCCAGCAGGTCAAACGCCTTCACCACCGCGCCCGCCGGCAACACCTCGATCGTCAACTGGCCGCCGGCCATGTCGTTGACCTTTTGCGCGTAGTCGCGGGCGAACTCGTGGAAGATGTCGTTGGCGGGCCAAGTGCTTTGGAACCGCATCGAAATGGGCGCGTTCTGCGCCCGGGTGACAGCAGGAAAACCCAGTGCGGCGGCGCCCGCGACGGCAGCGCCGGAAATGAACTTGCGGCGGGGCTTTGTGACGTGTTGCATGGCTTCTTGTCTCCTTGGTGGACTACATGGGACCAGCTTGTAGTAACTGCACCTGCGAGGACGCGGGGGATCGCCTGCTGCGCGCTTCCCTGTGTCGGGGCTACGACTGCTTTGCAACTTTGTGCTGATTAAACCTGCCTGACTAACGGCTGACAATCAGCTTGTTGTCGGGAATTACCCTACAGGGGGGCTAGTGCGTTTGAAGGGGATGTTGCGCTTGCCCGACCTGCCGCGCGGCCAGGCAATGTGCATGCCATCACGAAGCAGGCCTACTCGGGCCGACGCACCGCCCTGACCTTGCCGCTGTTGCCGCCGCCGCAGAAAAAGCGGCCCGCGCCATCTGACTCCAGGCCCGACACGCCCACGCCCGCGGGCATGTCAATGCTTTCCAGCACGGCGCCAGTTGCCGGGTCCAGGCGGCGCAAGTCGCTGTCGTCGTTCTCCCAGGTGCCATGCCAGAGTTCGCCGTCCACCCAGGTGACGCCGGTCACGTAGCGGTTGGAATCTATCGTGCGCAGCACGCGGCCGGTCTCCGGGTCCACTTGGTGGATCTTGCGTTGCTGGTATTGACCAACCCACAGCGAGCCATCGGCCCAGGCCATGCCGGACGCTTCCGCGCCGCCGGGCGCGGGAATAGTGGCGTGCACGCGGCCGTTGGCCGGGTCCACCTTCAGAATGCTGCCGTCCGAAATTTGATAAAGGAATTTGCCGTCGAAGGCGGTGCCGGCGTTGGCCACCATGTTCAACGTGCGCTGCGTTTCGCCGCTGTCGGGGTCCAGGTTGATTAGCTTGTCACCCGTGGCAAACCAGATCTGGCTGCCGTCGTAGCTCACGCCATGCACGGCGTCGACATCAGGGAAAGGACCATACTCACGCAGGATTTGGGCTTGGCTTCGTTTCATGTCTGGCTCCTTGTAATGGGGTGAATCCATGCTACAGGCCGGGCACCAGCGTAGGGAGTAACAAGCTTGTCGTGAATGCCGGCACGGCCGGTGTCGTCCAGCGCCGCGCGCGGCCATGGCCCAGCGGCTGCGCCTGGCCCGACGCCGCCAGCGCATCCAAGGCGCGCTGCACCGTGCGCTGGCTCGCGCCCAGGGCCAAGGCCAAGGCCGAACTGGACCACGCCTGCCCGTCCACCAGACAGGCCAGCACCGCCGCGTGATCGCGGTCCGCAACGTCGACGGGACGGGCAAGCACGATGACCTGCGTGTCCGCATGCGGGCGCAGCACAAAGCCATGCCGCGTGGCATTCACGTCCGCCATGCCTTGCATCGCGGTGCGCAAACGCCCAATTTCCACGCGCAGCCGCACCCGATGCGACTCGTCTTGAAAGCCGGTGCGGAAGGCGCGGGCGATCAGCAGTTCGCGGGTCACGTCCTGTGGCCAGGCCTCGGCCAGCATGCGCGCCAGCGTGAACAACACGGGGCGGCTGGCCAGTGGCGCCGTCTGGCCGTTCTGGCGCAATACGTTGCGGCACGCATCGATGATCAGCGCTGGAGACGCCAGCAGCGTTTCCACTTCGTCCAGCAAGAGATCCCGCGCGCCGTCTTGCGTGACCAGACGCGCGGCCGGCGCGCGCAGCGTCTGCACCGCGTGATCCACCTCGGCCTGCAAGGCGGCAATGCCCGCCTCACGCGCAGCGTGTTCGGCGCGCGCCAGTGCCGCTTTGGCACGCGCGGCCTGCACGCGCCGCAGCGCGATGCCGGCCGCGATCAGTTCATGGATGGCGCGGGACGCGGCCGGCACGGCGTCGCCGTCCACGCTGGCCAGCGTTTGTTCGGCATCGTCCAGGCGGCCCAACATCAATAAGCGCCGCGCCGCCAGATACGCGGCATGCGCGGCATTGACGGCATCGCCCTGCGCGGTCAGCGTGGCGCGCGCGGCCGCCAGCGATTTCTCGGGCCAGGCCAGGTCACGCGAGGCCAGCGCGACTTCGGCTTCGGCCACGATGCAGCGGGCGCGCGCCACGGCATGCGCCGGCCCAAACGCGCGGGCCGCCTGGCGCAACAAGACCTTGGCCCGAACGAAATCGCCCAGTTGCGCCATGGCGATGCCGCGCAAGGCCAAGGCAGGCGCATCATCACGCAGCGCAACGTGGTTCAGCGCGGTCAGCGGGTCGCCTGCCGCCAGGGCGCGCGCGGCGCTTGTGATCAGCAAATCCATGAATGTCTCGCCACCTTCAACCCTTGCCCATGCCGGTTGCGACTGAATCTACCACTGCCCGTGGCGCGGATGCGGGGATGCCCATGCGGCCCCATTTATAAGCCGGCGCCCGCCCACCCGCCCTTCAGCCGCCTGCCAGCGTGTAAACTCCCCCCTTTTTGACTCTGGTGGTATGTTGCAAGCCCCACAGCGCACAGGTTTAAGCGGCCCGACGCTCATTCGCTTGCTGACTCGCCTGACGGATGTCGACGTTCCGGAATCCAGGCAATCTCTGTCCGACCATTTGAGCCAGTGGCTCGGCTGGACGGACGCGATCGCGCTGTCCGCGGCGCTGACCACGAGCCCGCCGGTTATCGCCCCCGGCGCGCGTCTGTTCAGCAGCGCCGAAGAGCGTGAATGCGTGCGCGTGCGCACGACGCTGGCCGACGCCATCGCCAGCGATACGGCGGCCACAAGCGCCAAGCGGTTCGTGCCGGGACAGGCGCCTGCCAAGCCGTCGGCGGCGGTTGAAGAAGCCCAGGCCGATTACTCGAATTTTCGTCAGCGGTACGTGTCCTTACAGCACACGATGGAGACCAGCGTGGGCAATTTGCGCAGCCGCCTGCGCGGCATGGTCGCCGCCCGCAATGGCGAGATGACGCGCCTGGCCGTGGTGGACGCCATCATGGACCGCGCGTTGCTGCCCAAGGAACGCACCCTGCTGGGCGCGATCCCGAAGCTGCTGCAAGAGCATTTCGAGCGTTTGCGTCTGGCCGAAGAAGCGCAAGAGCCCGCCACCCCAGGTGCGTGGCTGGACGTATTCCGCAAGGATATGCGCAGCGTTCTGCTTGCCGAATTGGATGTACGTTTACAACCGGTGGAAGGGCTGCTTGCCGCCCTTCGCGCCAGCTAACCAGGACACCATGTCCAAGACTCTGATCAATTTCGTTGTGTTTTTGGCCGGTTTGGCCGTTGTGGGCTGGATTGGCGCGGGCTACGCGGGGTCCAACCCGCTTGCGCTGGCCGTGACGCTGCTGATAGCCGTCTGTTACCTGGCCGGCGCGTGGGAACTGCTGCGTTATCAGCAAGCCACGTCGAGCTTGGCGCGGTCCACTGCCGCGCTGTCCGAAGCGCCCGCCAGCCTGGCTTCCTGGCTGGACCAACTGCACCCCAGCCTGCGCAACGCCGCGCGCCTGCGCGTTGAAGGTGAACGGGTAGGCTTGCCCGGCCCGGCCCTGGCGCCCTATCTGGTTGGCCTGTTGGTGCTGCTGGGCATGCTGGGCACGTTCCTGGGCATGGTCGTGACGCTGCGCGGCACCGGGATGGCGCTGGAAAGCGCGACCGACCTGGGCGCCATCCGCGCGTCGCTGGCCGCGCCGGTCAAGGGCCTGGGTTTTGCCTTCGGCACCTCGATTGCCGGGGTGGCGACGTCCGCCATGCTGGGTCTACTAGCCGCGCTGTGCCGCCGTGAACGGGTGCAGGCCGCGCAACTGCTGGACAGCAAGATCGCCACGACCCTGCGCGTGTATTCGCAAAGCTATCAGCGCGAAGAATCCTTCAAGCTGCTGCAACGCCAGGCCGAAGTCATGCAGCGCCAGGCCGAGGCCATGCCGACGCTGGTTGACCGCCTGCAAGCCATGATGCAGAACATGGAGCAGCAGACGCGCGCCATGAATGACCGCCAATTGGCCAGCCAGGACGCTTTCCAGGGCAAGGCCGAAGCCGCCTACGCCCGGCTGGCGTCGGTAATGGAACAGTCCATGAAGGAAGGCGTGGCCGAAAGCGCGCGTTCCGCCGGCGTGGCCTTGCAGCCCGTCGTGCAGGCCACGATGGAAAGCCTGTCGCGCGAAACCGCCAGCCTGCAAGACACGGTGGCGCAAGCCGTGCAGCAACAATTGAGCAGCCTGACCTCGGGCTTCCAGGCGTCCACCGCCAATGTGGCCGACATCTGGAACCAGGCGCTGGCCGGCCAGCAACGCGCAAGCGAAACGCTGGCGCAAGACCTGCGCGCCTCGATGGACCGCTTTGCCGAAACCTTCGAACAACGCTCGGCCGCGCTGCTGGACGGCGTGTCCGCGCGCCTGGAGGCGTCGTCGGGCAATATGTCGGAAGCCTGGACTTCCGCGCTGTCGCGCCAGGAGCGCGTCAGCGAAAAACTGGCGGGCGACAACCTGCAAGCGCTGACCGCCGCCGCCGCCAGCTTTGAACAGCATTCCGCGTCGCTGCTGCGCACGCTGAACGATTCGCACGCGCTGTTGCAGTCGGACCTGGCCTCGCGCGATCAACAGCGCCTGGCCGCCTGGGCCGAGACCCTGGGCGCCATGGGCGCCACGCTGCGCCAGGAATGGGAACAGGCCGGCACCCAAGCCGCCGACCGCCAACAGGCCATTAGCGACACGCTGGCGCAGACCGTGCGCGACATCAACGCGCAGGCCGCCGCGCAAGCCCGCGTGCTGGAAGCCGTGTCGGCCCGCATGGAAGCTGCCGCCAACAGCGTGTCGGACCGCTGGAACAGCGCGCTGAGCCGCCACGAACAAGTCAGCGAAAAGCTGGCGCAAGACAATCAACAAGCCTTGACGACGGCGGCCGCCGCGTTCGAGGCGCATTCGGCGTCGCTGCTGCGCACGCTGGACCAGTCGCATGCCGAGCTGCATGCAGCCCTGGCCGCGAAGGACCACGAACGCCTGTCCGCCTGGACCGATACGCTGGCCGCCATGGCGGCCACCTTGGGTCAGGAATGGAAGGCAGCCGGCGACCAGAACGTGGCGCGCCAGCAGGAAATCAGCGACGCGCTGGCCCTGACCGCGCAGAACGTCACCGGCCAGACCGAAGCGCAGTCCCGTCTGCTGGACAGCGTGTCGACCCGTCTGGAAAGCGCGGCCGGCAGCGTGACCCAGGCCTGGACCGAGGCCCAGACGCGCCAGGCGCAGCTGGGCGAGAAGCTGGCCGCCGACAACCAGCAAGCCCTGAGCACCGCCGCCGCTGCGTTCGAGCAGCACTCGGCCGCGCTGTTGCGCACGCTGGACCAATCGCACGCGGACCTGCAAGCGGCGCTGGCCGCCAAGGACGAAGAACGCCTGTCCGTCTGGACCGCCAAGCTGGCCGCCATGGCTGAGGCGCTGGGCCAGGAATGGGAACTGGCGGGCGCGCAGGCCGCCACCCGCCAGCAGGAACTGACGCAGGCGCTGGGGCAAGCCACGCAAGAGATCACGGCGCAGACCCAGGCGCAGGCGGGCGTGTTGGAGACCGTGTCCACGCGCCTGGAAACCGCCGCCAGCCAGGTCACGCAAGCCTGGACCGACGCACAGACGCGCCAGGAACAGCTAGGCCAGCAATTGGCCGAGGCCAATCAGCAGGCGCTGGAGGCGGCCGCGGCCACCTTCGAGCAGCACTCGACGGCGCTCTTGCACACGCTGGACCAGTCGCACGCGGACCTGCAAGCGGCGCTGGCCGCCAAGGACGAAGAACGCCTGTCCGCCTGGACCGCCAAGCTGGCCGCGCTGGCCGACACGCTGGCGCAAACCGCGCACGGCATCACCGCGCAAACGCAGGCCCACGCCAGCGAGACCATTGCCGAAATCGGCCGCCTGGTGCAGGCCGCGTCGGAAGCGCCGAAGGCTGCCGCCGACGTCATCGGCGAACTGCGCCAGAAGCTGTCCGACAGCATGGTCCGCGACAACGACATGCTGCAAGAGCGCAATCGTTTGCTGGACACGCTGGATACCTTGCTCAACGCCGTCAACCACACCGCCGCCGAACAACGCTCTGCGGTGGATGCGCTGCTGGCCTCGTCGGCCGAATTGCTGGAGCGCGTGGGCACGCAGTTCACCGAACGCGTCGAAGCCGAAACCGGCAAGCTGACGGACGTGGCGGCGCACGTCACCACCAGCGCGGTGGAAGTGGCCAGCCTGGGCGAATCCTTCGGCGCGGCGGTGCAGTTGTTCGGCGAGTCCAACAACACGCTGGTGGAACACCTGCAACGCATTGAAGCCGCGCTGGACAAGTCGATTGCCCGGGGCGACGAGCAACTGTCCTACTACGTGGCGCAAGCGCGCGAAGTGGTGGACCTGAGCCTGATGTCGCAAAAGCAGATTATTGAAAACCTGCAGCAGCTGGCCGTCCAGCGCGCTGCCGCCAGCGCGGAAACCGCATGAGCGACGACATCGACGGCGGCATCGAGCCTTCCGCCCCCGCCTGGGCCGTCTTCGGCGACCTGATGTCGGTGCTGCTGGGCGCCTTCGTGCTGATTCTGGTCAGCGTGATCGGCATGCAGTTGCAGTTGTCGACGCAGTTGGAAGAAGAGGTCAAGCAGCGCCAGGAAGAAACCCAGCGTCGCGAAACGCTGGAACAGGCGCTGGCCGTTCCGCTGGCAGCGGGCCGCGTGACCCTGGTCAATGGCCGCATCGGCATCAGCGGCAGCGTGCTGTTTGCGCTGAACTCCGACCAGTTGCAGCCGGAAGGCCGCGAGATTCTGAAATCGCTGATTGAACCGCTATCCAGGTACCTGAAAACGCACGACGAAATTCTGATGGTCAGCGGCTATACCGACAACCAGCAAGTGCACGAGGGCAACCGCCGCTTTGCGGACAACTGGGATTTGTCGGCGCAGCGCGCGCTGACCGTCACGCGCGCCTTGATCGACGAAGGCGTGCCGTCTTCAACGGTGTTCGCAGCGGCGTTCGGGTCCGAGCAGCCGGTGGCGTCCAACACCGACGAGGAAGGCCGCGCCAAGAATCGCCGGGTAGAGATCACGCCCATCCCCAAGCAATCCGATGCCCCGGGAAAACCGCGTGAGCAGTGACGGCAGCAGCCAAGGCACGCTGGACGCGCAGGCCATGCTGGACGCTTGGCGCGAGGGTGGAGCCGACCAGGCCGACCCGGTGCGCTTTTGCTTCCTGCAAGCGATGGCGCGGCGCGCCGCCGTGCTGGACGGCCCGGCGCGGCGGTTGCTGGACGAAAAGTTGGCGGGGCATTTGAATGCCTACGCGCAGTTGCTGGATGCCGAGCCGGATGCCAATGCGGATGCCGAACCAGAAGCTGGGGCAGACGCCGAACCGGATGCCGAACCCAGCGCGCTGGCCGGTTTGCTGGCTTATCTGGCGGACCCAGGCCTGAACACCCCGGATGGCGAGCCCGACTGGAACCGCGACGCGCTCGGCCTGCGCGAGGCTTACCCCGACGTGCAGATGCTGGAGTATTTTCGCGCCGTGTGGTCGCGCGTCAGCGCTGACCGGCAGGTGCGGCAGTCGCAGCAGCAGGTGCACAAGAACGCCGGCCCGCTCAATTCCAACCAGTTGGTGCACCGTGCGCTGTCCTTGATGCGCGAGTTATCGCCCGGTTACCTGCAGCAGTTCCTGTCGTACACGGACGCGCTGATGTGGATGGAGCAGATCCACGCGGCCACCGCGCCCGCCCCCAAGGACGCCGCGCGGGGCTCCGCCAAGAAAACATCGCGGGCGAAGGCGCGCTAAGGGTACTGAAAGGCGTACCCAGGCTCGCGCGCAAGCAGCCCGGCGTTCAGGGCAAATGGCCGTGCTGCCTATAATTGCCCTAGCCAGCGGCCCAAGCCCATCGCCCCAAACCCGCCGCCCCGACCCATCGTCTCAACTTCCGCTTTGACGGCAACCATGCCGTGCCTCATGTCCACCTTGCCCCTACGCGTGCTGTCCATCATCCCCCCGATGACGCAGCTGAATACGCCCTACCCCTCCACTGCCTACCTGACCGGTTTCCTGCGTTCGCGCGACGTGAACGCGGTGCAGGAAGACCTGGCGCTTGCGCTGGTGTTGCGCCTGTTGTCGGCGGAGGGCTTGCGCGCCGTGGCGGAGCGGGTCAACGCCCTGCCGCTTGAAAAGCACACGCCCGCCATCCAGGCCTTCGTGGCGATGCAGCCGCGCTACCTGGCCACCATCGGGCCGACCATCGCTTTCCTGCAAGGGCGGGATTCCACGCTGGCGCACCGCATCGTGGGGCGTCACTTCCTGCCCGAAGGCCCGCGTTTCAGCACGCTGGACGTCTACATGGACGAAGACGGCGGCGACCCCTTGGGTTGGGCGTTCGGCGCGTTGGGGCTGCAAGACCGCGCCAAGCACCTGGCCACCCTCTACCTGAACGACCTGGCCGACGTGCTGCGCGACGCCGTGGACGATCGCTTTGAATTCGTGCGCTATGCCGAATCGCTGGCGGGCAGCCAGCCCACCTTCGACCCTTTGGCCAACGCCCTGACCAGTGCGCCCACGCTAGTCGACGACACCTTGCGCGAACTGACGACCGAAGCCCTGTCGCGCCACGCGCCGACGATGGTGCTGTTGTCGGTGCCGTTTCCCGGCGCGGTCTACGCGGCCTTCCGCATCGCGCAGACCATCAAGGCGCAGGACCCCAGCATCGTCACCGTGCTGGGCGGCGGCTTCGTCAATACCGAACTGCGCGAACTGAAAGACCCGCGCGTGTTCGACTACTTTGACTACGTCTGCCTGGATGCCGGCGAGCGCCCGCTGTTGGCCTTGCTGGAACACGTGCAGGGCAAGCGCTCGCGCCAACGCCTGGTGCGTACGTTTGTGCGCAACCAGGACAGCGGCGCCGTGCAGTACGTGAACCTGGTGGAACCCGACGTGGCCTTCGCCGAAGTGGGCACGCCCACCTGGGACGGCCTGCCGCTGGACCGCTACCTGTCGCTGCTGGACATGCTGAACCCCATGCACCGCCTCTGGAGCGACGGGCGCTGGAACAAGCTGACCGTGGCGCATGGCTGCTACTGGAAAAAATGCAGCTTCTGCGACGTCAGCCTGGACTACATCGGCCGCTATGAAGGCGCGTCGGCGTCCGTACTGGCCGACCGCATTGAAGCCATCGTGCGTGAAACCGGGCAGACCGGTTTCCACTTTGTGGACGAAGCCGCGCCACCCAAGTCGCTCAAGGCGCTGGCCACCGAGCTCATCGAGCGCAACACGGGCATTTCGTGGTGGGGCAATATCCGCTTCGAAAAAACCTTCAGCCCGGAATTGTGTGAGCTGCTGGCTGACAGCGGCTGCATCGCCGTATCAGGCGGCTTGGAAGTGGCGTCGGACCGCTTGCTGAATCTGATGAAGAAAGGCGTGTCAGTCGACCAGGTGGCTCGCGTCACGCGCGCGTTTTCGGATGCCGGCATCCTGGTGCATGCGTATCTGATGTACGGCTTTCCGACGCAGACGGTGCAAGATACCGTGGACGCGCTGGAATACGTGCGCCAACTGTTCGCCAACGACTGCATCCAAAGCGGGTTCTTCCATCGCTTTGCCTGTACGGTGCATTCGCCGGTGGGCAAGAACCCCGAGGAATACGGGGTAACGCTGCAACCGCTGCCGCCCGTCACCTTCGCCAAGAACGACATCGGTTTTCATGACCCGACGGGCGTGGATCATGATGCGCTGGGCCGCGCGCTGAAAAAAGCCATCTATAACTACATGCACGGCATTGGCCTGGATGAAGACGTGCGAACCTGGTTTCCGTTCAAGGTGCCGAAAACCACCGTGTCGAAAAACCGCATTGCGCGGGCGCTCAGCCAGCAAGGCTAAGGCCGGGAATGCCTCGATTTGCGCGAGGCCCCCACCGCGCTGTACCATACGGTCCATATACAAACCATATATGGATCATTCTTTATGGGCCTCGTCAAAATTTCCGAGCAGATGCATGAGAATCTGCGCGTCGCCAGCGGCGCCCTCAGCCGCTCGATCAATTCCCAAGCCGAACACTGGATGCGCATCGGCATGCTGTCCGAGCTCTATCCCGAACTGCGCCACGCTGACATCTGCCAGTTGCTGATCCGCATTGAACAGGGCGAAGGCTTCACCATTGCCTCCCTGTCTCGGCGGCTGCCGGACGCGGCCCAGGAGGTCGCGTAAATGGCACGCAAGGTATCCATCAAATCCGCCGCTGATATCGAAATGGCCCGCAAGGCCGGCGCCATGGCGGCCGAAGTGCTGCACATGATCGGCGAACACGTGCGCCCCGGCGTTACCACCGACGAGCTTGACCGCATCTGCAACGAATACATCGTCAATGTGCTGAAAGCCATTCCGGCCAACGTCGGCTACCACGGCTTTCCCAAGACCATCTGCGCGTCGGTCAACCATGTGATCTGCCACGGCATTCCCGGACCCAAGGTGCTGAAAAACGGCGACATCCTGAACATCGACGTGGCCGTCATCAAGGACGGCTGGTTTGGCGACACCAGCCGCATGTACTACGTGGGCCAACCCAGCCCGCTGGCGCGCCGCCTGGTCAACACCACCTATGAAGCCACCCGCGCCGGCATCATGGCCGTGAAGCCGGGCGCCACGCTGGGCGACATCGGCCACGCCATCCAGACCGTGGCGCACCGCGAGCACTTTTCCATCGTGCGCGAATACTGCGGCCACGGCATCGGCCAGATCTACCACGACGAACCGCAGGTGCTGCACTACGGCCGGCCCGGCGAAGGGCTGGTGCTGCAACCCGGCATGATGTTCACCATCGAACCCATGATCAACGCGGGCAAACCGGCCACCAAGCAGTTGCCGGACGGCTGGACCGTGGTCACCAAAGACCGTTCGCTGTCGGCGCAATGGGAACACATGGTGGTGGTGACCGACACCGGCTACGAGGTGCTGACGCCCTGGCCGGACGGCTACGGCGACTATCCGCCGATTCCCTGAAGCGCCTTTTCTGACGCGCCTTTCCTGAACCCAGCCTTCCTGAACCCCGCCTTTCCTGATCACGCCGGATAGGCGCAAAGGGCAAGGACCGGAGTGCAAACCGCCAAGGGCACGATCATGATCGTGCCCTTGCCGTTTTCGGCGCAGCGTTTGTTCCCCCATGCCCACCCTGCCCCTTGCGTTTCGCCGCCTGGCCGCGTCCAACCTGGCCGCCCAGTTTTCCGAGCAGATGGCGCTGGCGGCCGCGCCGCTAGTCGCCGTGCTGGCGCTGGGCGCCACCGCCGCGCAGACCGGCACACTGCAAGCCGCGCAAACCTTGCCCTTTCTGCTGCTATCGATGCCGGCCGGCGTGCTGGCCGACCGCATGTCGCGCAAAGCGCTGATGACCGCTGCCGAATGCGTGCGCGCCGCCAGCCTGCTGGGGCTGCTGGCCTTGTTGTGGATGGGGGGACTGAACCTGGCCTGGCTGGCCGCGCTGGGTTTTCTGGGCGCGGTTGGCACCGTGGCGTACAACGTTTCCGCGCCGGCATTGCTGCCCCGGCTGGTGCCCGCCAGCGAATTGGCCAGCGCCAACCGC
This sequence comes from Achromobacter spanius, assembly GCF_003994415.1. Classification (NCBI taxonomy): domain Bacteria; kingdom Pseudomonadati; phylum Pseudomonadota; class Betaproteobacteria; order Burkholderiales; family Alcaligenaceae; genus Achromobacter; species Achromobacter spanius. The sequence continues at coordinate 3,718,754 of NZ_CP034689.1, forward strand.
TGGCTGGAACTGGCGCGCAGCAGCGCGTTCGCGGCGGGGCCGGCGGCGGGCGGCGCGCTGGTCGGCTGGATGGGCGCGCCCACCGCCTATGTGCTGGCCACCACCTTGTCTTTGCTGGCGGCGGCGCTGCTGGCGGGCTTGCCTCGGGATGGGTCGGCGGGTAACGGGAAACCGGCTCGCCGCCATCCCTTGACCGAACTGCGCGAAGGGGCCGCGTTCGTCGCCACGCACCCCCTGCTGCATCCCGTGCTGATCACGGCGGTGTTCTTCAATACCGCCTGGTTCGTGCTGCAAGCGGTGTACGTGGTCTATGCCATTGAGCGCCTGGGCTTGAACGCCACGGGCGTGGGCATCACCTTGGGCGTGTACGGCGGCGGCATGCTGGCGGGCGCCCTGGCCGCGCCATGGCTGGCGCGCCGCCTGTCCTTTGGCGCGATGATCGCGGCCGGACCGCTATCGGCCTTGGCGGCAAGCGTTCTGTTGCTGTTCACCTTGGCGTATCCGTCGGGCGTGGTCGCGGCGGTGGGCTTCTTCCTGTTTGGGGCGGGCCCGATCTTGTGGACCATTACCACCACGACGTTGCGCCAGGCCGTCACGCCGAACGCGCTGCTGGGCCGCGTATCGGCCGTGATCCTGACAGCTACCTATGGCGCGCGGCCCGTGGGCGCGCTGATTGGCGCGGCGCTGGCCGACCGCATCGGGCTGGACGCCTGCCTGTGGGTGTCGACTGCGGGCTTTCTGGTGCAGTTCGTGGTGTTGTTCACGTCGCCCGTCGCGCGCCTGCAAAGCCAACCACACACCGTTGAAGCCTGACCCGAGGGTCGAAGTCCGCCAGCAATCTGTTGTGCCTGCGCGCGCGTGGCTCTGTATCTGGCGGCCGTGGCTGCCTGCCGCTAGACTGCGGCGATACCCCTTTGATATTGCTTCCAGCCGCCGCACAACCGCCCTGCTCGCCACCGAAAATGCTGAAAATCCTGGGCAAAGCCTCGTCCATCAATGTGCGCAAAGTGCTCTGGACCTGCGCGGAACTGACCCTGCCCTTTACCCGCGAAGACTGGGGCTCGGGCTTTCAGCCCACCAGCGACCCGCGCTTTCTGGCGCTGAACCCGAACGCCATGGTGCCCGTCATCCAGGACGGAGACTTCGTGCTGTGGGAGTCGAACAGCATCATCCGCTACCTGGCCGCGCAGTACGGCGGGCAGGCGCTCTATCCGGCTGAACCGAAATTACGAGCGCGCGTGGATCAATGGATGGATTGGCAGGCCACCGACCTGAACCGGTCCTGGAGCTACGCCTTCATGGCGCTGGCGCGGCAATCGCCCGCGCACCAGGATGCGGCCAGTATCGCGGCGTCGTGCCAGGCTTGGGCCTTGTACATGGGCATCCTGGATACCCGGCTGGCGCAAACCGGTGCGTATGTAGCGGGCGAGGCCTTCAGCTTGGCGGACATCCCCATCGGCCTATCGGTCAACCGCTGGTTCGCGACGCCTTTCGGCCCTGCCCATGAAAAACCCGCCCTGCCCGCCGTCAGCGCCTATTACGACCGGCTGGCCGCCCGCGAGGGCTACCGGCTGTACGGGCGCAACGGCATGGTTTGACGGGTGGGCTTGGCTGACGGGTCCGCTGACCGATCAGCCAGCCTGCTGTGCTACTTCACCACGCCGCAGACCAAACGCCCGCCCCCGCCGCCCAGCGGCTCGGGCTTGTCGCTATAGTTGTCGCCGCCTATGTGCACCATCATCGCGTGCCCTTTCACATCGGCCAGCTTCAGATGTGGCGCCACCACGGCTTTCTTGGCCGTGCCGTCGTCGGCCACCGTAATGAACGGCAGATCGCCCTGGTGCCCGTCCTTGGCCATCGGCCCCTTGTGGGCCTTGGTGCCCTTGGGGTCCAGATGTCCGCCCGCCGCGCCGCCGGGCGCCATCTTGCCGTTCACCATGCCCGGCATGCAGGAACCCTTTTCGTGGACGTGAAAGCCGTGCTCGCCCGGCTTCAAGCCGTTCAGATTGGGCGTGATCTCCAGCCCACCCGGGGTGTCCTTCAGCGAAATCGTGCCGGCGCTTTTGCCCAGGCCGTCGGCGGTCAGGAACGACATCGAAACGTCTTCGGCCAGCACGGCGCCAGACGCGCCCGCCATCGTCAGCGCCGCGACAAGCATCGAGATTTTCTTCATGAAGTGCCTCCTGGAATCATGCACGCAAGGTGCGGATGCCCGGCCAGCGCAAACCTTGCCGCCTGGCCCAGGGCGCAGAAAACAATAGCACCGGGGCAAGTCGGCGCACCAGCATTCTTCCTTCCTGATACAAGCGATCAGGCTTCTTAACGATTCACCAGCAGCACCAGCGCGTGCAGCGCAACACCGATCAGCCCGCCGACCAGCGTGCCGTTAAAGCGGATGTATTGCAGGTCGCGCCCCACGCTCAGCTCCAGTTCGTCGACCAGATGGCGTTCGTCCCAGTTTTTCACCGTGCGTGAAATGTGTTCGGTCACGCCGATGCGCAGCCGGCCGGTCAGGCGACGCGCGCTGCCCATCACGTGGCTGTTGATGGCGTCGCGCAGGCTTGGGTCTTCGCCCAGCTTGCGGCCCAGCGCCAGCATGGCGCGTTCCAGATGGCCGGCCAGCGCCGAGTTTTCGTCAGACAGGTCGCGCCGCAAGGCGGTGTGGATGTCGTCCCACAGGCCTTGCACGTATTCCTGCACCTTGGGGTGGTCGATGGCGCGCTGCTTCAAGGCTTCAACCTGGGCCGACAAGGCCGGGTCGGTCTTCAGGCGTTCGATGTAATTCAGCACCCAGGCTTCGTAGTCGCGCCGCACGGGATGGTCGGGTTCGGACAGCACGTCGCGCAGCTCGTCCATCAAGGCCATGGCCAGGCGGTCGGCCAGGTTGTCGGCAATGCCGTCCACCGACTTCACCACGTCCACCGCCGCGATGATGCGCGGCCATTCCTTGCGCGCAAATTTCACCAGCAGCGTGGACGCGCGTTCCTTCACGTCGTCTTCGCCCAGGTAGCCGCCCAGGCGCTCCATGGCCGCATCCAGCAATTCCTGGTGGCGCCCGTCGCGCGTCAACAGGCCCAGCACTTCGCCGACGGTGCCCGCCGCGTCCCAGCCGCGCAGGTTCTTCACCACGAATTCCTGGATCACGCCACGCACGGCGTGGTCGTCCAGCATGTCCAGCGTTTGCAGCGCCACGCGACGCGCGCCGTCGCTCAAGGCATGCGCCTGCTTGGGCCGCACCAGCCACCGTGACAGCCGCGTCGCGGGATCGAACACGCGCAGCTTTTCCATCAGCGTGTCCGGGTCCAGGAAGTGGTCGCGCACGAACACGGCCAGGTTGTCGCCAATGCGGTCTTTGTTGCTGGGGATGATGGCGGTGTGCGGAATTGGCAGCCCCATCGGACGGCGAAACAGCGCCACCACCGCGAACCAGTCGGCCAGCGCGCCCACCGTGGCCGCCTCGCAAAACGCCCGCACCCAGGCCCATGCCCCCTGCCCGCCCATGACATGGCTGGTGATGAAGCCACAGACCATGGCCACCAACAGCGCCAGCGCGGCGATTTTCATGCGCCGCAACTGCGTGCGGCGCGCGTCGGAGGCCAAGGTGGAATGCGTGGCGAACGCGGCGGAGGCCCGTCCGGGCTGGGGCGGAAAGCCGGGCGTCTTCGGCGTGTCGGCGGGTTCGGGCTTATCAGGCATGGCGGGCTTTTGCGTGGCAACTTCGGCGTGGCAAGCGAGGCGTCAGCATACCAACTGCGCTACTCGCCCAGGAACTCCGACACGGCCTCCAGCCCTTCGATGTGATCCGCCACCACCTTGGCGATAAACGCAATGGGCACCGACAGCAGCGTGCCCCAGATGCCCCACAGCCAGGTGAACAAGAGCAGCATCATGAAGACGGCCACCGAGTTCATCCTGGCGATGCGGCCCGACATCCAGGTCGTGACCAGCACGCCGATCAGCAAGGCAATGGCCACCGAGCTGCCCGCCACCTGTAGCGCCGGCCCGATTTCGCCGAATTGAATCAGCGCCGCCACCCCCGTGCCCACCGCCGTCATCAGCGGGCCAAAGTACGGAATGATGTGCAAGGCGCCCGCCACCACCGCCCAGGTGGCGGCGTTCTCCAGGCCCAACAGGCGAAATGCGCCCCACGACAGCACGCCCAGCGCCACGTTCGTGACCAGCATCATCGCCATGTACATGTGAATCGAATTGTTGATCTGGTCCAGCATGTGCACGCTGATCTTCTTCTGCGACAAGGTCGTGCCCGCCACCTTGACGAACTTGCGCTTGAACGCGTTGCCCGACAGCAGCAGGAAGAACACCAGGAACACGCTCATGGTGGCCTGGCCCAGGAAGGTAGCCAGCCCCTTGGAACCCCACAGCAGGAATTCACTGAAGCCCGCGTCGGACTTGGCCACCACCACCTGGCGGCCCGGCTCTACGCCGCCGGTATCCTGCAGCACGCTGGCCGCGCCTTTGATGCGTTCAATGAAGGAACCATCGCCGCTGGAAAAACCGCTTAGCGTGCGCGAGATCTTGCCGGAAATCTCGGGTAGCGCCTCAATGATGGAGCTGACCTGGCTTTGCGTGGCGTACACCAGGCCCGCCAGCCCGAAGGCAATCACGGCCATCAGGATGACAATACCGACCGGGCGCGGCAGGCGCACCCGTTCCATCAGGGTCACGGCAGGGTCCAGCGCATACGCCACGACAATGGACATGACCACGGGCACGATGAATTCCTGCGCCATCTTCAGGGAAAACAGCACGGCCAACACGGTCAGCGTGGTCAGACAGGCGCCGCGCGCCCAGACGTGCGTGACGTTGGGCGCGGGTTCGGGGATGATGCCGGCGTCTTGGACGGTGGCTTTTTCATCCGAAGCGCGGTCGTCCGGCCCGGACTTTTCCGCCGCCCGTTCTTCCGGCGACGCTTTTTCCAGCGTAGTCTTTCCCGGCGTCACCTTCCCCGGCGTCGCGCTTTCCATCCCGTCCCCTCGCATTTCATTTTGGTGAACGCGGACAGCAAGTATCGTGCCTGGAGATGTTCCGTTTGCTTTTCAGCCCTGCCTTTTACCCCTTCACCGCCAGCAGCCCCGCCTGCCCTTCGTGGTCGCGCTGCGCGCGTTCCAGAATGAATTCGATCAGCATGGAAATCGCGCGCGGATGGTGGCGGTTGGGCATGTACAGCATGTACATGCCGCGCCCAAAGATACTTAGCCGCCACTGCGTCAGCGCCGCCAGCAGCTCGCCGCGCGCAATGTCGTCATGCACCACGTAGTCCGGCACCACGCCCACCCCCAGCCCGGCGCGAATCGCATCCCGTAGAAAGGCGTAGTTGCGCGAAATTACCGTGGGTTCCAGCACCACATGCTGGCGTGGCTGGCCGCCGTAGTAGGCCGACAACCGCAATGGCCGGCCAATGACGGCTGCGCTGATGATGGGCGCCTGGGCCAGATCATCGGGCCGCTGGGGCAGCCCCCGCACGTCGGCATAAGCTTTGGATGCGCAGGCCACGTAGCGCACCAGCCCGAGTTCGCGCGCCACCAGGTTTTGCGGCGGCTCGGACATGATGCGTACCGCGATATCGACCTCGTCGCGCAATAGATCGTCAACGCTGTTCTCGAACAGCACGTCCAGCACGATATCGGGATACGCCTGCTTGAACTCCAGCAGCCAGGGCGTCATCACAAATTGCCCATAGCCGCTGGGCACGCTCAAGCGCACCTTGCCTTGCGGCGTCTTGCCCAGGGTGTCGACCGCCTCGCGCGCGGCGACCAGTTCGTCCTGGATGCTGCGGCCATGTTGATACAGCTTCAGCCCGATCTCGGTGGCTTCCACGTGGCGCGTCGTGCGCCGCACCAGTTGCATGCCCACTGAACGCTCTAGTTGATTCAGGTGGTAGCTGACGTTGGCGCGGGTCATCTTCAGCCGGCGCGCGGCTTCGCTCAAGTTGCCGGCGTCCAGGATATCGACCAGCAAGGTCAGGGATTTGGTGTCCATGGCGTCTCCTTGGGCCGGATTGTCAAATTTTTTTATCCGTCGTGTCAATTCCTGATGGCATTGTCAAGACATCTTTACTGGGAAAGAATAAAGAACTAAGAGACACACGCAAAACAAGACAAGCGGTTTTTCCGGCTTGCCAGGCGCCGCGACAGCGGCCGCCACTAAGGAGACAAGGACCCATGACGGACAGCAGCACTGCCGGCGCCGCCCACGCGCGCCGCGACGAAGACATCCTGGTCATCACCCTGGACCACCCGCCGGTCAACGCGCTTAGCGCGGACGTGCGGCGCGGCCTGGCCGACGCCATCCAGGCCGCGCAGGCTGACCCCGACGTGCGCGCCATTCTGCTGGTGGGCGCGGGCAAGAACTTCATTGCCGGCGCCGACATCCGCGAATTCGGCAAACCGCCCAAGCCACCCGCCCTGCCCGACGTCTGCAACCAGATTGAAGCCAGCACCAAGCCGGTGGTGGCCGCGCTGCATGGCGCGGCGCTGGGCGGCGGACTGGAAGTGGCCTTGGCCGCGCACTATCGCGTGGCGCTTGCCAGCGCCAAGCTGGGCTTGCCCGAAGTAAACCTGGGCCTGCTGCCGGGCGCGGGCGGCACGCAGCGCACGCCCCGCCTGATTGGCGCGGCCGCCGCGCTGGACCTGATGCTGTCGGGCAAACACCTGTCGGCGGACGCCGCGCTGCGCGCCGGGCTGGTGGATACGCTGGCTGAAGGCAATGACCCGCTGGCGGCGGGGCTGGCGTATACCCGCCAACTGTTGGCAAAAGGCGCGGGCCCCCGCCGCAGCCGCGACGCCACCGCAGCGTTGGCCGACAAGGCCGCCGCCCTGGCCGAAGCCGCTGCGGCCGGCGAGCGCATCGCCAAGACGCTGCGCGGGCTGTATTCGCCCGCGAAAATCGTGGAAGCCGTGCGCGCCGCCATCGAACAACCCTTTGACGAAGGCCTGCGCACCGAACGCGCGCTATTCCTGCAATGCCTGGACAGCCCGCAGCGCGCCGGCCTGGTGCACGCCTTCTTTGCCGAGCGTGAAACCACCAAGGTCCCCGAACTGAAAGAAGGCAAGCCGCGCGCCCTGAACAAGATCGGCGTGGTGGGCGGCGGTACGATGGGCGCGGGCATCGCGGTGTCGGTGCTGGACGCCGGCTTGCCGGTGGTGATGGTTGAGCAGGACGACGCCGCGCTGGAACGTGGCCGCGCGCGTGTGGCGCAGGTGTACGACCTGCTGCTCAAGAAAGGCCGCATCACGGCAGAAGAACGCGACGCCCGGCTGGCACGCCTGACCGGCGCCACCACCTACGACGCCCTGAGCGATGCCGACCTGATCATCGAGGCCGTGTTCGAGGACATGGACGTGAAGCTGGCCGTGTTTGCCGAACTGGACCGCGTGGCCAAGCCCGGCGCGGTGCTGGCCACCAACACGTCGTACCTGGACGTGAACCGCGTCGCCACCGCCACGCGACATCCGGGCAACGTGCTGGGGCTGCACTTCTTTTCGCCGGCCAACATCATGAAGCTGCTGGAGATCGTGGTGGGCGAGCAGACCGCGCCCGACACGGTGGCCACCGGCTTCGAACTGGCGCGCAAACTGCGCAAGACGCCCGTGCGCGCGGGCGTGTGCGATGGCTTTATCGGTAACCGCATCCTGGCCGTGCACCGGCAGGCGGCGGACATGATGATGGAAGACGGCGCGTCGCCCTACGACATCGACGCCGCCGTGCGCGAGTTTGGCTACCCCATGGGCCCCTACCAGATGGCCGACCTGGCGGGCGGTGACATCGGCTGGGCCACCCGCAAGCGCCGCGCCGCCACCCGCGACCCCGCCTTGCGCTACGTGCAGATTCCCGACCGCCTGTGCGAACGCGGCTGGTTCGGCCAGAAGACGGGCCGTGGCTTTTACCTGTACCCCGATGGCGCGCGCGTGGGCACGCCGGACCCGGACGTGCTGGCCATCATCGACGACGAACGCCGCCGCGCGGGCGTTACGCCGCGCCCGTTCACGCACGAAGACATCCAGCGCCGCTACCTGGCCGCCATGATCAACGAAGCCGCCAACGTGCTGGACCAGGGCATTGCGCTGCGCCCGTCCGACGTGGACGTGGTGTTCCTGTCCGGCTACGGCTTTCCGCGCCACCACGGCGGCCCGATGCACTACGCCGACAGCGTGGGCCTGGACCGCGTGCTGGCCGACATCCGCACCTATGCGCAGGAAGACCCGGCGTTCTGGAAGCCGTCGCCGCTATTGGTACGCCTGGCCGAATCCGGCCGCAACTTCGCCAGCCTGAATCAGGCTGCCTGAACGCACGTTTTTTAGCCGCCGGCCGCCTGAACACCGCCCGCCTGAATACAGAACCCACTTTCGACTGGAACCCTTATGCGCGAAGCCGTCATCGTCTCTACCGCCCGCACCCCCATCACCAAGGCGGGGCGCGGCGAATTCAACCAGATCGCCGGCCCCACGCTGGCGGCGCACGCCGTGCGCGCCGCCGTTGACCGCGCCGGCATTGACCCCGCGCTGATCGAAGACGCCTTCATCGGCTGCGGCTATCCCGAAGGCGCCACGGGCCGCAACATCGGCCGGCAAGCCGTCATCCGCGCCGGCCTGCCGGTCAGCGTGGGCGGCGCCACCATCAACCGCTATTGCGCGTCGGGCCTGCAAGCCATTGCGTCGGCCGCCGGCCGCATCGTGATGGACGGCGCCCCGGCCGTGATCGCGGGCGGCGTGGAACTGGTGTCGCAGATCCGCACGCGCGACGACGGCGTCAGCGGCATGGACCCCTGGATACTGGCGAACAAGCCCGAGCTGTATTTGCCCATGATCGAAACCGCCGACATCGTGGCCGCCCGCTACGGCATCAGCCGCGAAGCGCAAGACCGCTTTGCCGCGCAAAGCCAGGCGCGCACCGAAGCCGCGCAAGCCGCCGGCCGCTACCGCGAAGAGATCATCGCCGTTACCACCACCATGTCCGTCACCGACCGCGCCACGGGCGTCGTCAGCGAACGCGAAGTCACGGTGGACAAGGACACCTGCAACCGCCCCGGCACCACCTACGAAGCGCTTGCCGGCCTTGCGCCCGTGCGCGGCGAAGGCCAGTTCGTCACGGCCGGCAATGCCTCGCAACTGTCCGACGGCGCGGCCGCCTTGGTGCTGATGGAAGCCGCCGACGCCCAGCGCGCCGGCATCCGCCCGCTGGGCGCGTTCCGGGGCTTGGCCATTGCCGGCTGCGAGCCCGACGAAATGGGCATCGGCCCCGTCTACGCCGTGCCCAAGTTGCTGGCGCGCCATGGCTTGAAGGTCGATGACATCGACCTCTGGGAACTGAACGAGGCATTTGCGTCGCAAGCGCTGTATTGCCAGGAAAAGCTGGGCATCCCCATGGACCGCCTGAACGTGGACGGCGGCTCCATTGCGTTGGGCCACCCGTTTGGCGTCACCGGCGCGCGCCTGGCCGGCCATGTGCTGATCGAAGGCCGCCGCCGCGGCGCCCGCTATGCCGTCGTCACGATGTGCATCGGCGGTGGCATGGGCGCGGCGGGCCTGTTTGAAATCTATGCTTGAGATGCATTAAGGACCGACATGGACTTGGAATTCACCCCCGAAGAAAACGCCTTCCGCGACGACGTGCGCGCCTTCCTGGCGGCCAAGCTGCCCCGGCGCCTTTCCGACAAGGTTGGGCTGGGCAAGCTGCTTACCAAAGACGACATGGTTGAATGGCACGCCATCCTGAACCAGCAAGGCTGGCTGGCCAGCCACTGGCCCGTGGAATACGGCGGCACCGGCTGGAGCGCCACGCAAAAATTCATTTTCGATAACGAATGCGCGCTGGCCGCCGCGCCCCGCATCGTGCCCTTCGGCCTGAGCATGCTGGGGCCGGTGCTGATCAAGTACGGCAACGAAGCGCAGCGCCAGTACTGGCTGCCCCGCATCCTGGACGGCAGCGACTGGTGGTGCCAGGGCTATTCCGAACCCGGCGCGGGCTCCGACCTGGCTTCCGTCAAGACCACCGCCGTGCGCGACGGCGACCACTACATCGTCAACGGGCAAAAAACCTGGACCACGCTGGGCCAGTACGCCAACATGATTTTCTGCCTGGTGCGCACCTCGCAGGAAGGCCGGCGCCAGGAGGGCATCAGCTTCCTGCTCATCGACATGAACAGCCCGGGCATCGAAGTGCGCCCCATCATCACGCTGGACGGTGAACACGAAGTCAACGAAGTGTTCTTTTCCGATGTGCGCGTGCCCGTCGAGAACCTGGTGGGCGAAGAAAACCGGGGCTGGACCTGCGCCAAGTACCTGCTGACTTATGAGCGCACCAACATTGCGGGCGTGGGCCAATCCACCGCCGCGCTGGAACGTCTGAAGGCCGTGGCCGCCAAGCAGAAAAAGAACGGCCGCCCCCTGGCCGAAGACCCTGACTTTGCCGCCCGGATGGCGCGCGTGGAAATTGAACTGGCCAATATGCGCACCACCAACCTGCGCGTGGTGGCGGCGGTGGCGGGCGGCGGTGCGCCGGGTGCGGAAAGCTCGATGCTGAAGATACGCGGCACGCAGATCCGCCAGGAAATCACGGCCTTGAACCGCCGCGCCATGGGTCCGTATGCGCGCCCCTTCGTGCCCGAAGCGCTGCACGACGGCTACGACGCCGCCCCCATCGGCCCCGAAGGCGCCGACAGCGCGGCGGCGCAGTACTTCAACAACCGCAAGCTGTCGATCTTCGGCGGCTCCAATGAAATTCAGAAAAACATCATCTCGAAGATGATCTTGGGACTGTAAGGGCCGGCCATGAACTTTGAACACACCGAAGACCGGCGCATGCTGTCCGACATGCTGCGCCGCTTTGTCAGCGAGCAGTACGACTTCGCCACCCGCGAACGCCATGCGCAATCGCCCCAGGGCTACAGCGTGGAATTCTGGCGCCGCTATGCCGAGCTTGGCGCGATCGGCGCCTTGTTCACCGAGGCCGATGGTGGCCTGGGCGGCGCGGGCTTTGATATCTCGGTCGTCTTCGAGGCGCTGGGACGCGGCCTGGTCGTGGAACCCTTTCTGGACGCCTTGATGGTGGGCAGCGCCATCGCCGCCGCCGGCACGCCCGCGCAGCGCGAAGCCGTGGACGGCCTGATCTCGGGCGCCATCACCGCTGCTCTGGCACAAGCGGAACCGGATTCCGGCTATGAGTTGGCGCGGGTCAGCACGCGCGCCGAACGCGCGGGCGACGGCTGGGTGCTCAACGGCGCCAAGGCCGTGGTCACGGCGGGCGAACACGCGGACCTATTCCTGGTGTCGGCGCGTACGTCCGGCGCGGAAGATGACGAAGCCGGCATCAGCCTGTTCTTGGTCAGCGCCGGCACGCCCGGCCTGGAGGTGCGCGGCTATGGCCTGATCGACGGCGGACGCGCCGCCGAAGTCACGCTGACCGACGTCAAGCTGGGGCCCGAGGCCCTGCTGGGCGAGGCCGGCGCGGGCTACCCGCTGCTGGAACGCGCCACCGGGCGCGGCATCCTGGCGCTGTGCGCCGAAGCCGTGGGCGCGATGGACTGCGCCCGCGACGCCACGCTGGAATACCTGCGCACGCGCCGCCAGTTCGGCACGCCCATCGGCAGCTTCCAGGCCTTGCAGCACCGCATGGCTGATGTGCTGCTGGAAATTGAACAGGCGCGCTCAGCCGTCATCAACGCCGCCGCCGCGCTGGACAACCCCGACCGCGTCACCCGCGAACGCGCCCTGTCCGCCGCCAAGTTCACCATCGGCCGCATCGGCACGCTGGTGGCCGAAGAAAGCATCCAGTTGCACGGCGGCATCGGCATGACCTGGGAACTGCCGCTGGCGCACTACGCCAAGCGCCTCGTCATGATCGACCACCAGTTGGGCGACGAAGACCATCACCTGCGCCGCTACATCGCGCTGGCGCAGGCGTGAACGGAGGCAGCCCGACATGACGCAGGCCCACGCTGCTCAGCCACCGCTATCACCTCCGTTCTCGGCGCCGTTCCCCGTGCGCAGCGCCGCCGACGTGCAGCGGCTGCAAGCGCGCCCGCTGGCGGAAACGCTGACGGTGCAAAGCACCTACGAGATCTTCCGCAACTCGGCCGCGGCCTTTGGCGACAAGACCGCGCTGACTTTTCTGCGGTCGGCGAATCCGGATGACGAAGCCATCCGCTGGAGCTATCGCGAACTGCTGGCCGGCATCCACCAGACAGCCAACCTGCTGCACGACCTGGGCGTGCGCGCGGGCGACGCCGTGGCCGTGATGCTGCCCGGTTGCCTGGAATACCACCTGGCGCTGTGGGGGGGCGAGGCCGCCGGCATTGTCCAGCCGCTGAACCCGCTGCTGACGGAAGACAAGCTGGCCTCGCTGATGACAACCGCGCGCGCCAAGGTGCTGATCGCCTACGGCGCGGACGCCGATTGCGAAATGTGGTCCAAGGCGCTGCGGCTGCGCGAGCGCGTGCCCAGCCTGCAAACCCTGCTGCGCGTGGCGCCGCACACCGAGCCGCTGTCAGACCGCCCCGCCCTGCCCGACTACGCGCTGGACTTCAACGCCAACCGCTCGGCGCAACCGGCCGACCGCCTGCTCAGCGAACGGGTCATCCGCGCCAGCGACGTGGCGGCCTACTTCCACACGGGCGGTACCACGGGCGCGCCCAAGCTGGCCATCCACACCCACGCCAACCAGGTCTTCACCGCCTGGGCGGCCGTGCAGTTGCAGAACGCGGGGCCGACCGACGTGGTCATCAACGGCTATCCGCTATTCCACGTGGCGGGCGTGTTGCCGGCCTCGTTGGCGGCCTTGTCGGCCGGCGTGGAAACCGTGATCCCCACCCCCATGCTGCTGCGCAACCGCGACGTGCTGCGCAACTACTGGCGCCTGGTCGAAAAGCATCGCGCGACGTCCTTGCAAGGTGTGCCGACCATATTGGCGGCGCTGGCCGACGTGCCGCTGGCGGGCGCCGATATCTCGTCCTTGCGCTATTGCCGCACCGGCGCCGCGCCGCTGCCCGCCGAACTGGCCGCGCGCTTCAAGCGGCTGTTCGGCCTGCAAGTGAATGAAAGCCTGGGCATGACGGAGATGGCCGGCATCTCGTCCATCACGCCGCCGGGCTCGGTGTTTCCCGTCAACTGCGTGGGCTACCCGCTGCCCTACGTGCAGGTACGCATCGTCGGCCTGGACATCCCCGCTGGGCAAGCCGCGAAGGACCTGCCACCGGGCACGCCCGGCATGGTGTTGTTCAAGGCGCCTAACGTGATCCCCGGTTTTCTGGACCCCGCCGACACCGCCCGCGCCTTCACCGAAGACGGCTGGTTGATCAGCGGCGACGTGGGCTTCATGGATGCCGAAGGCCGGCTGCATTTGCAAGGCCGCGCCAAGGACTTGATTATTCGCAGCGGCCACAACATCGACCCCAAGACCATCGAAGACGCGCTGGCCACGCACCCGGCCGTGCACCTGTGCGCCGCCGTCGGCGCGCCAGACGCCTATGCCGGCGAATTGCCGGTGGCCTTCGTCACGCTGATGGAAGGCGCGCAAGCCACCGAAGCCGAACTCGTTGCCTACGCGGCCGCGCACGTGGATGAAGGCCCGGCGCGGCCCAAGCGCGTCATCGTGCTGGACGCCATGCCCATGACCAACGTGGGCAAGATCTACAAACCTGATTTGCGCCACCTGGCCACTGCCGTATCGGTAGAGGCGGTGGTGGCGCGCACCCTGCAAACGGCCGGGCTGGCGGAAGACAGCAATATCTTCCGCGTGCTGGCCGATGCGCAACCGGATGTCGCTGTTGAAGCGGCATCCGGCGTGTCCGCGCCGCTGAAGGAGCAGTTGCGCGAAGCCTTGGCGCGCTTGCCGGTCAAAGTCGTGCTGCGCGACTGACCCCGGAACGCGTCCAAGCACATCTCGACCCATTTCCACACACACAACAAACCACAACACCACTGGAGACAACCCATGCTGAAGATGCCCAAGCGCCGCGCCTGCCTGGCCGCACTGCTGCTTGCCACCACCGGCGCCGCCTTGCCGCTGGCCGCCAACGCGCAAACCGACTTTCCCACCAAGCCCATCACGCTGATCGTGCCCTTCCCGGCCGGCGGCTCCACCGACCGCCACCTGCGCATCGTGGCGCAGGACGCCTCCAAATACCTGGGTCAGCAGGTCATCGTGGAAAACCGGCCCGGCGCGGGCGGCACCCTGGGCCCGGCCACCATGGCGCGCACCGCCAAGCCCGACGGCTACACCATCAGCCTGTACACGCTGGCCATGCTGCGCATGCCGTACATGCAGAAAAGCAGCTGGGATCCCATCAACGACTTCAGCTTCATCATCGGCTTGTCGGGCTACACCTTCGGCTTCACGGTGCGTTCGGACTCGCCGTACAAGACCTTCAACGAATACATCGAGGCCGCTCGCAAGGCGCCGGGCACCATCGACTACGGCTCCACCGGCGTGGGTTCGTCGCCGCACCTGCTGATTGAAGAAATCGCCCTAAATTCCAAGGTCAAGCTGAACCACGTGCCGTTCAAGGGCAACGCCGACATGCAGCAGGCGCTGTTGGGCGGCCACGTCATGGCGCAAAGCGACGCCACCGGCTGGGACCAGTTCGTGGACTCCGGCAAGATGCGCTTGTTGGTCACTTTCGGCGAAAAGCGCACCACGCGCTGGCCCGACGTGCCCACCGCGCAAGAGCTCGGCTACAAGGTGGTGTCGACCTCGCCGTATGGCCTGGCCGGCCCCAAGGGCATGGACCCGGCCGTCGTGAAAACGCTGCATGACGCCTTCAAGAAGGCGCTGTTCGACAAAGCCAGCATGGACGTCATGAAGCAACTGAACCAGGAACCCGCGTACCGCAACAGCGCGGACTACAAGGCCTGGGCGCAAGCCACGTTCGTGAAAGAGAAGGACCTGATCGAATACCTGGGCTTGATGGCGAAGGATTGATCATAGGTCGGCAAGAGCCCTGATACAGGGCCAAAAAAGCCGGACGGGACCGCAGATTTTCTTTGCATGCTACGTTTGTATGCAAAAAATGTCTGCCTTTCCTGTCCGGCTTTTTGATAGACTGGCTGCCCGATTGTTTTACCCTCCGGCCCGCCGCAGCCGCGCCCCATGACCCAGGAAGTTCCGCTAGACCCCAGCGCCGACGATATTGCCCGCGAAGTGGCCGCCGCCATCGTGGCGCACAAGCTTCCGCCGGGTACGCGCTTGCGCGAAGAAGCGCTGGCGCGGGTCTACAAGGTCAGCCGCACCAAGATCCGCGCGGCGTTGCTGATGCTGTCCAAGGACAAGCTGATCAACATCGTTCCCGACAAGGGCGCGTTTGTCAGCAAGCCGGACGCCAACGAAGCGCGCGAAGTCTATGCCGTGCGCCGCATCCTGGAAGCCGCGCTGGCCAAGGAATTCGTGGCGCGCGCCACCGCCGCCGACTACCGCCGTATTGACGCCCACCTGGCCGAGGAACGGCTGGCGGTGCAAGCCGGCGACGTGCAAAAGCGCAACTATCTGCTGGGGCATTTCCACATTCTGCTGGCCGAAGCCGTGGGCAATTCGGTGCTGACGGGCATGCTGCGCGAACTGTCCGCGCGCAGCGCCGTGATCACCGTGCTGTACCAAAGCTCGCATGACGCCAGTTGCTCGTCGCAAGAGCACCACGCTTTCATCGAGGCCGCGCGCGCGGGCGACACCGAACGCGCTTGCGCGCTGATGGACGAACACCTGGAACACGTACAGACCGCGCTGAATTTCACCGAAGACGGCACGGGTGGCGGAGACTTGGTCACGGCGCTGCTTAGCTGAGGCCGTACTCCTTTCACCCCGCAGTCGTCCCACCCAGCATCTGCCCCATGCGCTGCTGTAGCCAAAGCTCGGTCGTGCTTAACGACGCGCCTTGCAGCCACAAGGTACGCACCGACAACATCGGCAAGGACAAGCCTGTGCACGGCACCCGCGTCAGCGTTCTGCGAAAGCTTTCGTATTCGGCGATGTTCAACGGCAGGATCGCCCAGCCCAGTTCGTCGGCCACCATGCCGGCAATGCTGTAGAAGCTGTCCGTGCGCCAAACGGTGGGGCTCAGCACCACCTCTTCCACGCCTTCCATCTGCATGACCAGTTGCCGGTAACGCGCCAGGTCGCTGCGCGTGACCTCGGCCAGGGCCGCCAGCGGATGGCCCGACGCCACGAACACCGCCTGCGCCACATGGCCCAGATAACGGTGCGCGAAGGCGCTGCCGGGGTCGCCCCGGTCGAAGTGGAACGCAATGCTGGCGCGACCCTGCTGCACGTAGTCGGCCACCTCGGTCGCGGTGCCGTTCAACTGCGTGAGTTCCAGGGCGGGAAAGCGCTCAGCCACTTCCACCATCAGCGCGCCCAGCACCTGGTACGGCAGCGCTTCGTCCAGCGCGATCGACAGTCGCGCGTCCTGCCCCGCCGCGAAAGACAAGGCCCGCTGATCCAGCCCGCCCGCCTGCCGCAGCAGTTCACGCGCCTCTTGCAGCATCACTTCGCCAGCGGGCGTCAGCGTAGCGTTGCGCCGCGAGCGGTCGAACAATTCCACGCCCAGGTCGGCCTCCAACAGGCCCACCGAGGTACTGACGGCGGACTGCGCGCGGCCCAGCGCACGCGCCGCGGCAGAAAAGGAACCGGCATCCGCCGCTGCCACGAAATGCCGAAGTTGATCCAAGGTCCATTGCATGTCGCCCTCCGTAATTCATCTATTTTATAGATGGAATCAAACTTTTTACGGCAAATAAACAGATAGATAATGCCGGCCTTGCACTCGTAGCGCCGCCGAAACCGCGCGGCCGGGTGTGGTTTAACCAGGAGTAGAACTATGCAGCGGACTCATTCGAACGCTGTCGCCACGGCCGACCCGCGCCGTTGGCTGGTGCTGGGCATTGTGTCCATTGCCTTGTTGTTGATCGTGGTGGACATGACGGTGCTGTACACCGCCCTGCCCCGGCTCACGCACGAGCTGGGCGTGACCGCGTCTGAAAAATTGTGGATCGTGAACGTGTACGGCTTGGTCGTATCCGGCCTGCTGCTGGGCATGGGCACGCTGGGTGACCGGCTGGGCCACAAGCGCCTGTTCATGATGGGCTTGGTCGTCTTCGGCGTGGCCTCGCTGGCCGCCGCCTATTCGCCGGGCGCGGCGTCCTTGATTGCGGCGCGCGTGCTGCTGGCGGTGGGCGCGGCCATGATGATGCCGGCCACCTTGTCCATCATCCGCCTGACGTTCGCCCAGGAACGCGAGCGCGCCGTGGCCATCGGCATCTGGGCGTCGGTGGCCTCCGGCGGCGCGGCGCTGGGGCCGGTGGTGGGCGGCGTGCTGCTGGAGCATTTCTGGTGGGGCTCGGTGTTCCTGATCAACGTGCCCATCGTGCTGCTTGCGCTGCCGTTGGCCTGGCGCTGCATTCCCGCCAGCCGCGCCGCCGCCGCCCGCCCCTGGGACCTGATGGGCTCCTTGCAGGTCATGGCGGGTTTGATCCTGTGCGCCTACGCGCTGAAAGAACTGGGCCGCGCCACCACCTCGTGGCTGCATGCCGGACTGGCTTGCGCGGCCGGGGTCACCATCTTGACCTTGTTCGTGCGCCGCCAGCGTCGCCGCCCATATCCGCTGATCGACTTCGCCATTTTCCGCAACGCCACCTTCAGTTCGGGCGTAGCCGCCGCACTGTTCGCGGGCGCCGCGCTTTTGGGGCTGGAACTGGTGTTCAGCCAGCGCCTGCAACTGGTGCTGGGCATGTCGCCGATTCAGGCCGCGCTGTTCATCCTGCCGCTGCCGCTTGCCGCCTTCGTGGCGGGGCCGCTGGCGGGCTGGCTGCTGGCCTATATGCGTGGCCCGCGCCTGATGTTCCTGGCGCTGGCCGTGTCGGCCGCGGGCATGGGCGCTTACCTGCTGTGCTATGACGGCGCCATCCTGCCGCAAATGCTCAGCCTGAGCGTGCTGGGCCTGGGCATCGGCGCGACCATGACGGCGGCGTCCAGCTCCATCATGCAAAGCGCCACACCGGAACGCGCCGGCATGGCGGCGTCGATTGAAGAGGTGTCCTACGAATTGGGCGGCGCGCTAGGCGTGACGCTGATGGGGTCGATCCTGTCGGGCGTGTATGCCAACACGCTGGACGTGCCCCCTGCCCTGGCCGCTGCGCCCGCGTTGCGTGACAGCTTGGACGAGGCGCTGATCGTGGCGGAAGGCCTGCCGACGGACCTGGCGGCCACCTTGACGCACTTGGCCAAGACCGCGTTCGACACCGGCTATGCCGCCGTGATCGCCACCGCCACCGTCATGCTGCTGGCCACCGCCGCGTTCGTGCTGCTGAACCGCACGCGCCGGCAGCCGGCCCGGGGCTGAGCGAGGCACTCCCGTCACCGAATCCGAAAAGCGTGGTCCATATCGGCGATCAAATCTTCTTCGTGCTCCAGCCCGATCGAAATCCGGATCAGCCCCTCCGACACGCCCGCCGCCGCGCGCTCCTCGGCCGGCACGCCGGAATGCGTGGTGGACGCCGGGTGGCACACCAGCGATTCCGTGCCGCCCAGGCTGACCGCCGACTTGAACAGATGCAGCGCGTTGATGAAGCGGAACGCCCGCTCGCGGCCGCCCTCAAGTACGAAGGCGAAGGTGGAGCCGGGGCCGGTGCACTGGCGCTTATAGACCTCTTGGTAGGCGCGGTCAGCGATCATCTCCGGATGATAGATAACGACCTTCTCATACGGATTGCCGGCCAGCCATTGCGCCACCTTGGTGGCCGTGCGCGCCGCCTGCTTCATGCGCAGCACCACCGTTTCCATCGACCGCGTGATCATCCAGCACGAATGCGGGTCCAGTTGCGAGCCGAACGCGCTGCGAATGGCGCGCACCTTCTTGATCAGGTCCTTGCTGCCCGTGACGGCGCCCGCCACCAGGTCGCTGTGGCCGCCCACGTACTTCGTCAGCGAATACACGCACAGGTCCACGCCATGGTCGGCCGGCTTTTGAAAAATAGGCCCCAGCAGCGTGTTGTCGCACACTGATACGGGGCGATAGCCGTGGCGCGTTTCAAAGGCATCCAGCTCGTTCTTCATGCCTTCGAAATCGATCAGCGCGTTGGTGGGGTTGGCCGGCGTTTCCACGTAAAGCACGCGCACCGGCCCCTTGGCCGCCGCCTCCTCCAGCGCCGCGCGCATGGCCTGGGGCGACAGGCCGTCGCGGATGGCGTGCGAGCCGATGCCCCATTCCGGAAACACCTTGGCAATCAGCGTCTCGGTGCCGCCATACAGGGGCAGTGACTGCACCAACTGATCGCCGGGGCGCAAGAACGCCATCAGCACGGCGCTGATGGCGGCCATGCCGCTGGCCGTGACCGCCGCCGCCTCGGACCCATCCAGCAAGGCCAGCCGGTCTTCCACGATTTCCAGATTGGGATGATTGAAGCGGCTGTAGACCAGCCCGGCGGATTCGCCCTGCGGCAAGGGCTTGCGGCCCGACACCACATCAAAGAAGGCCGCGCCGTCCTCGGCGGACCGGAACGCGAAGGTGGACGTCAAGAAAACAGGCGGCTTGACCGCGCCTTCGGACAGAAAGGGGTCATAGCCATAGGACATCATCTGCGTTTCCGCATGCAGCGGGCGTCCAAAAATATCCTTCTTGTGATAAGTCGAATACGTCATGGTGTGCCTCTTACTCTGGGATTCCCGCCGACCGGGCAGGCGCGTCTCGCATGTTGCGACGATAACGCCTATTCGTCCGCCTGCAACTGGCCGGGCACGACGCGGTTGCGGCCGTGGTGCTTGGCTTGGTAGAGGCCACGGTCGGCCGCCCGGATCAAGTCGGTGCAGGGCTGGTCGTCAGTGGGAATGGCCGTGGCCGTGCCGATGCTGACGGTCAGCCAGGGTCCCGAGCCCAGATCCTTTTGCGGAATCTGCATGGCCTCGACCGCGCGGCGCAGCTTTTCGGCCGCCAGGCGCGCGCTGCCACCCGGCGTGCCAGGCAGCACCAGCGCGAACTCTTCGCCACCAAAGCGGGCCGCCAGGTCGGTGGAACGGTCGCAACTGGCGAAGATGGTGTTGGCCACGCGCTTGAGCGCTTCGTCGCCGGCGATGTGGCCGTAGGTGTCGTTGTAGGCCTTGAAGTGGTCCACGTCGATCATCAACATGCTGATCTCGCGGCTGTCGCGGCGCGCACGCTGCCATTCGGCAGTGAGGTATTCATCGAAGTAGCGGCGGTTGCCCAGGCCCGTCAAGCCATCGGAATTGGTCAGCCGCCGCAGTTCCATATTGCTTTCCAGCAACTGCTGCTGGCTTTGGCGCAGCGCCTGGTAGGCCTCGTCGCGCTGCACCAGCGCCAGGTACGAGCGCGAGTGGTAACGGATGCGCGCCACCAGTTCGATGGAGTCCGGCAGCTTCACCAGATAATCGTTGGCGCCCGACGAAAACGCCGCGCTCTTGATGGCGGCGTCTTCCTTGGTGGACAGCACGATGATGGGAATGTCGCGCGTGACCGGATGAGTGCGGTATTCCTTTACCAGGCTCAAGCCGTCCACGCCGGGCAGCACCAGGTCTTGCAGGATGACGGTGGGCCGCGTCTGAATGGCCACGGTCAGCGCTTTGTGAGGGTCCGAGCAATAGTGGAAATCGATATTGCCCTCCACCACCAGCGCGCGCCGGATCGCTTCGGCCACCATGACCTGATCGTCAACCAGCAGCACCATGGCCGCGTGGGCGTTCAAATCCGCCGAGCCGGCGCTATCTATGGGAGGGTGCATCGCTATTCCTTGATGTCTTGCAATGTTGGGCGCTCAGGCCAAGGCCTGGATCACGCGCGGCGCGATCTGGTCCAACGGTTTGATTTCCACCGCTGCCTGCAGGGCGGCCGCCGCCTTGGGCATGCCGTATACGGCACTGGTGGCCTGGTCTTGCGCAATGGTGAGACAGCCGCGTTCGCGCATGGCCTTCAGGCCGCGCGCGCCGTCCTGGCCCATGCCGGTCAGCAGCACGCCCACGGCAGTGCCGCGCCAGTGCTGCGCCACGCTATGAAAGAACACGTCGATGGACGGCCGGTACAGGCTTTCCTTGGGATCCGGGGTGTAACGCAGGGTGCCGTCGGCCAGCAGATGCAGGTGGTCGTCGGTGCCCGCCAGCAGGACCTGGCCCGGCAAGGGGCGTTCGCCTTCGCGCACCAAGCGCACGGGCAATAGCACCTGGTCGTTCAACCAGTCGGCCATGCCCGCGGCAAACGACGCATCCACATGCTGCACCAGCACAATGCCGGCGGGAAAATCCAGCGGCACGTCGCGCAGCAACTGGGCCAGCGTGGCCGGGCCGCCCGCCGATGCGCCGATGACCAGCAGCCGCTGCGCATCGGCGCGGGGGGCAGCCTTGGGCACGGGGGTCAAGTTGGGCCGGCTGCCGTAGCGACCGATCAGCCAGCCTATGTTGCGTATCTTGCGCAGCAAGGGCGCGGCGGCGGTGCGCAGATCGCCCCCGCCCACCACGGGCGTATCGACCGCGTCCAGCGCGCCGTGGCCCATGGCGTCGAACACCCGCGCGGTGTGGCGGGCCACGTCCACGGTAACCACCACAATGGCGCACGGCGACTCGGCCATGATGCGGCGCGTGGCTTCCACCCCATCCATGACGGGCATGATCAGGTCCATCAGCACCACGTCGGGCCGGTCGCGCGCGCACTGGGCCACGGCCTCTTCGCCGTTGGACGCCACCCATGCCACTTCCAGCCCGGGTTCCAGCGCGATGGCGCGCCGCAGGGTTTCAACCGCTATTTGCAGATCGTTGACGATGCCGATTCTCACGTCAGTGCCTTCCCGATCAGGTCTTCGACGGCGTCCAGCAACGCGTCGTCATGGAAACTTCCCTTGGCCAAATAGTAGTCAGCGCCGGCGTCCAGCCCGCGCCGCCGGTCTTCCTCGCGATCTTTGTACGACACCACCATCACCGGCACGCCTTGCAGCTTGGCGTCGGCCTTGATGCGCGACACCAGTTCGATGCCGTCCATGCGCGGCATGTCCACATCGGTCACGACCAAATCAAAATCCTCGCTGCGCAGCATGTTCCAGCCATCCATGCCGTCGACCGCCACGGCCACCTCAAAGCCCCGGTTCACCAGCAGCTTGCGTTCCAGTTCGCGCACGGTCAGGGAATCGTCCACCACCAGCACGCGCTTGCGGCGGCGCGTCTGGGCAACCTGGCCCGCGCCGTCCACCCGCGTCAGGCGGCCGGCTTCGATCAGCTTCTGCACCGACAGCAGCATGTCTTCCACGTCCAGAATCAACAGCGGCGTGCCGTCGTCCATCAAGGCGCCCGCCATCACGTCCTGCACCTTGCCCAGCCGGGGGTCCAGCGGCTGCACCACCAGCGTGCGCTCGCCCACGTAGCGGTCCACGGCGATGCCGTAGCGCTTGTCGTGATCGCCCACCACCACCACCGCCACGGATTCCGTCGCGGGCGCGGGCTCGCCGCCTCGCAGGATCTGCCGCGCCGACACCAGGCCCACCTGCCGGTCCATGAACCGAAAGTGCTGGTGGCCTTCCAACTGTTCAATGTCTTCCCTGCGCACCTGCAAGGCATGGCTGACGTAGGCCAGCGGGAACGCATAGATGGCGCCCTGCACCTCAACCAACAAGCTGCGCACCACCGACAGC
Organism: Achromobacter spanius; assembly: GCF_003994415.1. Classification (NCBI taxonomy): domain Bacteria; kingdom Pseudomonadati; phylum Pseudomonadota; class Betaproteobacteria; order Burkholderiales; family Alcaligenaceae; genus Achromobacter; species Achromobacter spanius. Next base: position 3,741,385 of record NZ_CP034689.1, read on the forward strand.
GACAAGGGCATTTCCAGCACGAAGCGCGTGCCCTGCCCGCTGGTCTGATGAATGCGCACCGCGCCGCGCAACTGGCGCACCATGGTCTGCACCACGTCCAGGCCCACCCCGCGCCCGGATATCTCGGTCACTTCGCCGCGCGTGCTGAAGCCGGACAGGAACAGGAATTCCAGCAGCTCGGCTTCGCTCAGGCGCGCTGCCGTGTCAGCCGTGGTCAGCTTGCGCTGCACGACTTCCCCGCGCAACCGGTCCAAGGAAATGCCCGCGCCGTCGTCGCTCAGTTCCACCACCAGCATGCCGGCGGAATGCCGCGCCGACAGCTTGATCAGGCCTTCCGGGGGCTTGCCGGCGTCTAGCCGATCCATCGGCATTTCAATGCCGTGGTCCACCGCGTTGCGCAGCAGATGCATCAGCGGCGCGTCCAGCTTTTCCAGAATGTCGCGGTCCACTTGCGTGGTGTCGCCCTCGATTTCCAGCCGCACCTGCTTGCCCAGCGATCGGCCCAGGTCGCGCACCATGCGCGGCATGCCGCCCACGCCGTCGGCAAACGGTCGCATGCGGCAAGCCAGCGCGGTGTCGTACAGGCGTTGGGCCAGATGGCTCATGCGCCAGCCAAACTCATCCACTTCATTGGTGCGCTGGGTCAGTTCCTGCTGGCATTGCTCGACGATGCGCTGGGCGTCGTCCAGCGCTGCCTGCACGCGCGCGTCCACATACTGGCCCGCCAGCGCGCCGCGCACGCCATCCAGTGCCTGCGCAGCGCCCGCCTGCAAACGCCGCAAGCGCAGCATGGACGCGCCGAAGGGGCCAACCCAGTGCGACTCCACCAGCGTCTCGCTGGACAGGCCCAGCAATTTGTTCAGCGTGTCGGCGGTGACGCGCAACACGCGCTCGCCTTCGAAGATGCCTTGATCGGAACTGCGGCGTGCGGTCGGCGGAGCGGGAGATGTGGGGGTGGGCGCCGAGGTCGGCGTCGGCGTATCCTCGATGCGCACGATGGGCGGCAGGAAGTCCGACGGCCTGGGCGGTCGCGCCAGCGCAAAGGCTGATGCGGACACGGCGGGCGTGGCGGGTGCCTTGGGTGCCGCGCACGCATTGCTCAGGCGCACCACCAGGTCATCGATCTCGCCGCCCAGTTCCGCGCCGGGCGTCGCCACCCGCTGCAGCAGGTCGGTACCCAGCAGCAAGGCGTCGATATCGTCCGCCTGCAAGCGCAGCCGCCCTTCCTGCGCGGCCACCAGGCAGTCTTCCATGGCGTGCGCAATACGCACGGCGGGGTGCAGATCCACAATACGGGCCGCCCCCTTGAGCGAATGCGCCGCGCGCATGCAGGCTTCAAGCTGGGCCGCCGAGGTGGGGTCGTGCTCCAGCGCCAGCAGGCCGTTGTTCAGCACCTGCACCTGCGTGCGGGTTTCAAGCTGGAACAGCTCTAGCAAAGAGGCGTCGCGCATTTCGTCGGGGTTCACGCCAGGCTCCGTTCCAAAGCTTGCATCAGCAGGGTTTCGTCCAGCACGCCCACGCTGCGGCCGCCGCACTGCGCCACGCCGCGCGAATACTTCAGGCTGGCGCCCTCTACGGTGGACGGCAGCGGTTCCAGTTGGTCCAGGTTGACGGCATGGATACCTTCAACCTCGTCCACGGGCAGCACCACGGCCCGGCCCGCGCCACCGAATATCAGCATGCGCGCCGCGCCGGGGCGGTCGCGCGTGTCGTCCGACGCGCCGTGCAAGCCCAGCAGACGCGCCACCGACACACATACGGTCAAGGTGCCGCGCACATTGGTCACGCCCAGCACCGCCGGGTCGCGGCGATGCGGCAGCGCCAGAATCTGGCGGCTGGCGGCCACTTCGTCCAACGCCCGTGTCGGCAGCGCCAGCCATTCGCCGCCGACGCGAAACACCAGCAGCGAAGACAAGCGAACATCTTGCCGGATCTGGGCAATATCGCTGTCAGACGAATCCAGCTGTGGCGGCAGCCGGTCCAGAATGCGTTTGGCGGCGGCCGCATAGACCGGGCAGTTGCGGCAATGCACGTGCGCGGGCAATTGCTCGCAGCTTTTGTCGCCGCGGATACCGATGCGGTTCCAGCAGTCGTCAACGTCGGACAAGCGCGCGGGGGACTCAATCACGTCGTGCCTCCTGTCGCGCGGCACGCGCCTGCAGGCGGCGCGCGCCTTCGATGTCACCGGAGGACGCAATCAAGGCGGCCAGATGCAGCAGCGCCTCGCGGTGGGTGGGGTCCAGATACAGCGCCTTGCGGTACGACGCTTGCGCCTGGCTTGCGTCGCCCGCCGCGTCTTGCAGCAGGCCCAGCAGATGCAGCGCATCGGCGCTGACGCCGTGCAGGTCTATGTGCGCGCGGCATTGCGCCAGCGCATCCTGCACGCGCCCGCGATCCGCCATCTGCGCAATCTGGCGCAGAGATGCCGTGGCGCTGGTGCTGCCCGTGGGCATGGCGCAATCGCCCCTTGCCGCGCTGTGGTCGCCATGGCCAGGCGCAGGGGCAATGGCCGCATGCGCCAAGGGCAGGCGCGCTGCCGGCGCCTGCGCCACGGGCCGCCGGGGCGGCGACCAGGCATGCACGATGGGGGCAGCCCCATTGGCCCCCATCGACCCGGCTGTGCCCCAGGCCCGCATGGGGGGTTCGGGTGGCGGTGGCAAGGGCTGCGCGCGAAATGCAAATGCCCGCGCGATTGGCAGCGCGGGCAGGCGGCGTTGCGTCAACAAGCTGGTTTCCGCCGGCCCCACAAAGACCAGGCCGTCGTCGCGCGCAAAGCGACGCAGCACCTGCACGGCACGTTCCTGGGTCGGCCCGTCAAAGTAGATCAGCAAGTTGCGGCAGAACACAAAGTCATAGGGTGCGGCGCCCGCCAGCAGGTCGCCGTCGAACAGATTGCCGTGTTGAAAACGGACCCGTTCGCGGACCTGCGGGTTCAGTTGATGGCCCTCGGCCGTTTCAACAAAGTGGCGGTCGCGATAGGCCAGGTCGCCGCCACGAAAGGCGTTGCGGCCATACACGGCACGCTGCGCGAACTGCACCATGCGCTCGCTGATGTCCACGGCGTCCACCTGAAAACGCGCGGCCGGCACGCCCGCATCCAGCAAGGCCATGGCGATGGAGTACGGCTCTTCGCCGCTGGCGCACGGCACGCTCAATATCCGCAGCACCCGGCTGTCCGGCACCCCGGGCGCGAACAAGCGTTCACGCGCCAGGCCGGCCATGGCCGTTTGCGATTCCGGATACCGAAAGAACCAGGTCTCGGGCACGATCACGGCTTCGATCAGCTGCTGCATCTCGTCGGCCGCCATGTGCAGCCGACGCAGAAAGTCGTGTTCGTCCGCCACGCCCACGGCGTTCATGCGGTGGCGCACGGCGCGTTCAACGGCGGCCTTGCCGATGGAGCCGCTGTCCAGCCCCATCTTGCGCTTGAGCAAGGCGCTGAACTCATCGATCAGCATCATGGCCGGACCTCGCGCGCGTGGCTCGCCGGGTACAGCATCGCCCGCACGGGCGGCGCCAGCAGGTCGTTCACGCCCACGGCCTGCACCATGCCGTGGGCGTCGTTCAGCACCGGCCCCAGGTAGCGCGCATCCGGGTTGTCCAGGCCAGCGGGCTGGAAGGCGGTCGGGTCGTAATGCACGGTTTCCGTCGCCTGTTCCAGAATAAGCCCCAGCACCTGCTCGGCCGCGTCGGCCCGGTAATGCACCAGCGCCAAACGGGTGCTGGTGACCCGGGCGGCGGCATCCTGGCCCGCCAGCGCGCTCATGTCGATCACGGGCACGGGCCTACCGCGCCAATGCAGCATGCCCGCCACCCACGACGGCGCGCCGGGCACCTGCTTCAGCACGCGCAAGCCCAGCACCTCGATCACCTCGCCCGCGTCCAGCGCATAGCGGTCGCCGCCGATGCGAAACAGCAGGTACAAGCGCCGCGCGGCGGCTGCCGCATTCAGGCCGCCGGGATGGAGGGATGGGGCAAGTTGCGCCATGAGAAGCTCAGATCTTGAAGCGGGACACGCCGCTGCGCAGGTCGTTGGCCACCACCGTCAGCTCTTCAATCGCCAGGCTGGACTGGCGCAGGGATTCCACCGTTTGCTGGGCGGCGTCGCTCAACTGCTGCAAAGCCTGGTTGATCTGCTCGGCGCCGGTCGCTTGCGCCTGCATGCCTTCGTTGACCATCTGCACGCGTGGCGCCAGCGTCTGCACCTGCTGGATGATCTGCGACAACTGGTCGCCCACCTGCTGCATGTCGGCCATGCCCCGGCGCACTTCCTCCGAAAACTTGTCCATGCCCATCACGCCGGCCGACACCGACGACTGGATCTCGCGCACCATCTGTTCGATGTCATAGGTGGCCACGGCGGTCTGATCCGCAAGCCGGCGAATTTCGGTCGCCACCACCACGAAGCCGCGGCCGTACTCGCCGGCCTTTTCCGCTTCGATGGCGGCGTTGAGCGACAAGAGGTTGGTCTGATCCGCCACCTTGGTGATCGTAGTAACCACCTGGGTGATATTTCCGGCCTTCTCGTTCAGAATGGCCAGCTTGGCGTTCACCGAGCCCGCCGCGCCCACCACGTTGCGCATCGTGTCTTCCATGCGCGCCAGTCCAACCTGCCCGCTTCCGGCCAGCGACGCGGTCTGCTCGGCGGCGCTGGACACTTCGGTCATGGTGCGCACCAGCTCGCGCGAGGTGGCGGAAATTTCACGCGAGGTGGCGCCGATTTCGGTGGTGGTGGCCGCCACTTCGGACGCGGTGGCTTGCTGCTGCTTGGACGTGGCCGCAATCTCGGTCACCGACGTCGCCACCTGCACCGCCGACCGCTGGGTCTTGCCAACCAGCCCGGTCAGTTCGTCCACCATGCCGTTGAAGCCGGTTTCAATGGCGTTGAATTCGTCTTTGCGCGCCAGGGACAAACGGCGGGTCAGGTCGCCGCTGCCGGTGGATTCCAGGGTATTGACGATCTGACGCATGGGGTTGCCGATGGCGCGCATCAGCAAAATGCCGCACACGATCGCCGCCGCGATCGCCAGGCCCAGCGACACCAGCATGTCGTATTCGGCCGCATCCACGGCCTGCTTGATGCTGACGGCGGCTTCGTCGGCCTGCTTCTTGTTTTCGAGCACCATCTTCGCCAGGATGTCGCGGCCCAGGTAGAAGGCGGGCCGCAATTCGTTCTTGACACGGCTTTTCGCCACGACCGGGTCACCCGCCATGGCGGTGCCCAGAATGTCGGCACGAATGCGCTTGTAGTCCTGCAAGGCCTTCTCAAAATCGGCGAACATCGTCCGGTCTTCCGCGCGCGCAATCGTGCGGCGGTAGAACTCGATGTTTTCCTCCAATTGCTGATCGCTATCGGGCAGCCCTTCCAGTACCGTGCGGCGCTCTGCGTCGGAATCGCTGTTGAAGGCGTCCTGCACCACCACGAAGCCGGCAAGCCACGACGCACGTATCGACGTGCTGTAGTAGATGCCCGGCACGGCATCCGTGTTGATCAACACCACTTCGTCTTCTATGTGCAGCAGGCGCCGGTAATCGACCACCACCATCAAGGTCATGATGGCCAGAATGACCATGAAGCTGGCCAGGATGCGTTGGCGGAGAGTCAGATTCTTCATTCAGGGAGACCTTTGTGCAGGTGCAACACGACCACGCCCACGCCATCCATGACGGGATGTGGGGAAATGCACTGATTATTACAAAGGCGGGTTCGGTCAGCCACGAAAAACTAGGGAAACCCCGTAAAAATAGAGGCTTCCGTCAGAAACACGCAAAGGCCGTTTACCAAAACTTGTGTTTTTCCGTGACTGTGCGTACCGCAAGCCCGCGCGGCTAGGTGGCTAGGCGGCCTGCCACAGCGACGCGGGCGGGTGAGCGGCCACCCAATCGCAAGCCTGGTCGTAGGCTTGCGCCAAGCGCAACACGTCCAGGTCGGCGTTCGGCGGGCCAATCAACTGCATGCCCATCGGCAGCCCCTGCGGGCTAAAGCCCACCGGCACGCTGATTACCGGGCAGCCGGCCAGCGTCCAGGGCGTCACGGTTTCCATCCAGCGGTGATAGGTGTCCATGGCGCGGCCGGCAATGTCTTTGGGCCAGTCCAGCGTGGCGTCAAACGGGAACACCTGCGCCGACGGCACCGCCAGGAAATCGACCTCTTCAAACATGGCGAGCACCGTCTGGTACCAGGCGCTACGCTCTTGCGTGGCCTGATAGACGTCGTGCGCGGTCATGCCTTCCAGGCCTTGCACTTCCCAGATCAGCGCGGGCTTGACCAGCTTGCGCGTCTGCGGGTCTTGGACCAGCGCATGGAATTGACCGCCCACCATCAGGTGGCGGTGCGTCAGCCACATGCGCCACAGCCGGTCGCCCGCAAACGGCACCTTGTAATCGACGACGTCGCAGCCCACCGTATCCAACGTGGCCAAGCCTTGGGCGCACACGTCCAGAATGCCCGGTTCCAAGGGCAGGTAGCCTCCCCAGTCGCCCAGCCAGCCAACGCGCTTGCCGCGCGGGTCCGCGTCTGAGGGGGCATCCAAGGCCGTGGCGAACTGCGCGGGGTCGTCGCGCAGCGACAAGGGCGAACGCTTGTCATGCCCCGCCATCACCGACAGCAGCAGCGCCACGTCGCGCGGCGTGCGGCCCATCGGCCCTTCATAGGACAGTTGCTTCAGGAACACCTCGGGCGACGGTCCGAACGGCACGCGCCCCGCCGACGGCCGCATGCCGTACACATTGCAGAACGCCGCCGGGTTGCGCAAGGAACCGCCAAAGTCACTGCCGTCGGCCACGGGCAGCATGCGCGCGGCCAGCGCCGCCGCCGCGCCGCCGCTGCTGCCGCCCGCCGTCTTGGACGGGTCGTAGGGGTTGCCCGTCGTGCCGTAGACCTGGTTATAGGTATGCGAGCCCAAGCCGAATTCCGGCACGTTGGTGCGGCCAATGAAGATGGCGCCCGACGCCCGCATGCGCTCGACGATGATCGAATCATGCTGCGTGACCTGGTCCTTGTAGACCAGCGAGCCCATCGACGTGACCATGCCGCGCACGGCCGTCAGGTCCTTGGGCGCCTGCGGCATGCCATGCATCCAGCCCAGCCATTGGCCGGCGTCCAATTGCGCATCGCGCTCGGCGGCTTCGCGCAGCAGCGCGTCGGTATCGCGGCGGGCGACGATGGCGTTGATCTTGGGGTTGACGCTGTCGATATGCGCGAGGTAGGCGCGCATGACCTCGACACAGGACAACTCGCGGCGCCGGATCGCGTCCGACAAGGCATGCGCCGGCATGGCGACAATGGGGTTCAGGCTGGCGGCGTCGGTCGGCGTGGCGAGGGGCATGCGAAGGTCTCCGGGTTCTCTTGGTCGTTGTCAGGCGGGCGCGTGGGCCCGTGCACCCAGCCGACATACTACGCAACCTGGCCGGGGCCGGCACGGCCTTTACGGACGTTATGGCCGTTACGGCCGTTATGGAAACAAATGCTGCGCCAGGTGGTCGATGAACGCGCGCAGCTTGGGCGACGCATGGCGGCTGGCCGGCCAAAGCGCCCACATCGTGCCGCCGCCCCGTGTGCGGTCTTCCATGACGATCTGCAATTGCCCCGCCGCCAGTTCCCGGCGGATCGTGAAGTCCGGCAGGCAGACAATGCCCTGCCCGCCCACCGCCAGCGCAATCCGCGTTTCCACGCTGTTGCATACCAGCGTCAAAGGCAGCTCGGGCGCTCGAGCGTCCGGCCCAAGCTTGAACGGCCATTTTTCCAGACGGCCCGTGGCCGGATAGCGGTAATGCAGGCAGGCATGGCCCAGCAGGTCGGCTGCGCGCTTGGGCGTGCCGTGCTGGCGCAGATAGTCGGGCGATGCGGCCAGCACCCGACGAAACGCGCCCAGGCGGCGTCGTTTCAAGCCAGAGTCATCCATTTCGCCCGTGCGGACCACGGCGTCATAGCCTTCGCCAATAACGTCCACCATCCGGTCCGTGAAATCCAGGTCCAGTTCCACCTTGGGGTATTGCCGCATGAAGCTGGCGATGCTGGCGTCGTACAAGCCGCTATAGCGCGGCAGGCTCACCCGCAGCTTGCCCTGCGGCGCGTCGGACGCGGCCGACAATTCCAGTTCGGCCGCTTCGACCTCGCACAAGATGCGGCGGCAGCGATCCAGGAATTTTTCGCCTTCCGGGGTCAGCGCAAGCTGGCGAGTGCTGCGATGAAACAGCCGTGCCTTCAAGCGTGCTTCCATCCGCGCAATGCTCTTGCCCACCGCCGACGGCGACACTCCCAGCACACGCCCCGCCTCGGCGAAGCTGCCGGCCTGCGCCACCAATACGAACACCCCAATGCCGCTCAGGCTATCCATCCACCACGCTCCCATGCGGACAAAAATGTCCGGAATGACGGGAATCCTAGCCTATTTTTCTTTCATTCCGGGGGCCATAAGCTGGCCATCCCTTTTGTATTCCCTGATGTGCGCCATGCCTACCCCTGACCTTTCCACCCCCTTTCCGGCGCCCCGCCACCGTTGGCTGCAACTGCTATCCGCATGCCTTACCGCGCTGCTGATACCCCTGTGCTTCACCGGCCCCGCCGTGGTGCTGCCATCCATCAGCCACGACCTGGGCGGCACACCCGTGCAACTGAATTGGATTTTGAACGGCTACATCCTGGCCTACGGCAGCGTGATCATGGTAGCCGGCAGCCTGACCGACCTGGTCGGGCCGCGCCGGGTATGGCTGCTGGGCTTGGCAGTCTTTTGCATCACGACCTTCGCCATTGCCTTCGTGCCCACCACCGCCTGGATCAACTTCCTGCGCCTGATGCAAGGCGTGGGCGGCGCGGCCGCGTTTGCCGCCGCCATGTCGTCGCTGGCGCCGCTATTCCATGGCGTGGCGCGTACCCGTGCATTCAGCCTGTTGGGCACCACGTTCGGCATCGGCTTGTCGTTCGGGCCGCTGGCTTCCGGCTGGATGGTGCAGGCGGCCGGCTGGCAGTGGGTGTTTCTGTCCACGGGCGTGGTGGGCCTGCTGGGCGCCGTCATGGTGGCCATCAGCGTGCGCCCCACGGCAGGCGTGGCGCAAGGCCGGCTGGACTGGCCGGGCGCCATCAGCTTTACCGGCGCGCTGGGGCTGTTCACCTACGGCATCCTGCTGGCGCCCGAGGCGGGCTGGACGGACGCGCATGTGCTCGGCGCGCTGCTGGCATCCGTGCTGCTGGCCGTGGCCTTCGTGCGGATTGAACGCCGCGTCGCCCGCCCCATGCTGGACCTGAGCCTGTTTCGCAACCCGCGCTTTGTGGGTGTGCAGGTGTTGGCCGCGTCGCCAGCGTTTCTGTTCATTGCGCTGATTGCGCTGCTGCCCGGTCGCTTCATCGGCATCGACGGCTATAGCGCGCTTGAGGCCGGGCAACTGATGATCGGCCTGGCCGCGCCCTTGCTGGTGGTGCCGTTCCTGGCCGCGCTGCTGACGCGCTGGTTCCGCCCTGGCCTGCTGTCGGCCATCGGACTGATCGCGGTGGCGGCGGGCTTGATCTGGCTGGCCGATGTGATGGCCGCGGGCGCGGCAGGCCTGTGGATGCCCATGTTGTTGATCGGCTGCGGCATCGGCCTGCCCTGGGGCTTGATGGACGCCATGGCCGTTAGCGTGGTCGATGCGCGCAATGTCGGCATGGCGACCGGCATCTTCAACACGGTGCGCGTGTCGGCCGACGGCGTCGCCATCGCGGTGCTGAGCGCGCTGCTGGCGCTACTGATCCAGACGCAGTTGTCAGCCACCCTGCCCGACGCGCAGTCCAGCCTCCTGAACGCGCAAGCGCTGGTAATGGCCGCCAACCGCGCGGCGCTGGGCCAGTTGGACCAAGCCGCGGCGCAACTACCGCACGCTGCGGCCCAGGCCATGCCGCTATTGCATGACGCCTATGACACCGCCTTTCGTCACGTGCTGCATGCCCTGGCTGGCATTGCCGTGCTGACCGCGCTGTGCATCACCCTGCTGCTGGGCCGTCGCGAAACGGTTGCGGCGCGGCTCAGTCCACCCGCCACCAGCTAGGCAGCAGCCCGCGTACCTTGGCGCGCCGATAGCGGTCGTCAATCAGGTGGACCGTGCCCACATCGCTTTCGGTGCGGATCACGCGGCCCGCCGCCTGCACCACCTTTTGCATGCCGGGGTACAGATAGGTGTAGTCGTAGCCGTTTTCTTCGCCGTAGCGCAGGTCCATCGCGCGCTTCATGTTTTCGTTCACGGCATTCACCTGCGGCAGGCCCAGCGTGGCAATGAAAGCGCCGATCAGGCGCTTGCCGGGCAGGTCCACCCCTTCCGAGAACGCGCCGCCCAATACCGCGAAGCCCACGCCCTGGCCGGCTTCGGTAAAACGCGCCAGAAACCCTGCTCGGCCCGCTTCGTCCATGCCCGGTGTTTGCAGCCAGATGGGCACGGCAGGATGGCGCGCGCGCATCAGGTCGGACACCTGGCGCAGGTAGTCAAAGCTGCTGAGAAAGCCCAGGTAATTGCCCGGGCGTTCCGCGTACTGCGTGGCGATCAGGTCAACGATGGGCGCCAGCGAACGCTCGCGGTCGCGATAGCGGGTGGACACATTGCCCACCACCCGCACCGCCAGTTGCTCGGCCTGAAACGGCGCGGCCACGTCGATCCACGGGGTTTCGTTGGGCAGCCCCAAGGTGTCGCGATAAAACTGCTGCGGGCTCAAGGTGCCCGAAAACAGCACGGTGGCGTGCGCCGCCGCATAGCGCGCCGCCAGGTAAGACGCGGGTATCACATTGCGCACGCACAAGGTGGACGGCCGCGTCTTGGCGCTGGCCACGCCCACGTCCGACAGCGTCACATCAAACAAGGCATGCGAACCGAACTGTTCAGCCAGGCGCATGAATTGCAGCGCCTGGAAGTAGAACGTCAGCACCGGGTCGTCTTGCGGCAAGGGAGATTCGGCCATGTATTCCATGATGGCGCCCACCGCTTTCTGCACGGCCGCCAACACACCCGGCGCCACCGCGTCATACGCCTGATAGCGTTCTGCCTGCTTCTTGTTCAGGGCATTCCACGACCGCTGCAAGCCATCCAGCGGCTTCTTCAAGGCCTTGGGCGCGGCATAACGCGCTGCCGACAACGAGGCCTGATCCAATTCCCCCGTATACATGCGCCGCGCGCGGTCAACCAGGTTGTGCGCCTCGTCCACCAGCACCGCCACCTTCCATTGGTAGGCCTGCGTCATGGCGTACAGCATGGCCGAAGAGTCGTAGTAATAGTTGTAGTCGCCCACTACCACGTCGCTCCATCGGATCAGCTCTTGCGACAGGTAGTAGGGGCAGATGCTGTGTTCCCGGGCCACGGCGCGCACCGTGGGCGCGTCCAGCCGTGCGTGCTGCACCGCCGCTTGGCGCGCTTGGGGCAGGCGGTCGTAAAAGCCCTGCGCCAAGGGGCAGGAATCCCCGTGGCAGGCCAGATCCGGATGCTCGCAGGTTTTGTCGCGCGCCTGCAAGTCCAGCACGCGCAAGCCGGGCGCGGCGGGCTGCGCGTTGACCGTGTCCAGCGCTTGAACCGCCAGCGCCCTGCCCGAGCCCTTGGCCGCCAGGAAGAAGATCTTGTCCAGGCCCGTACCAGGGCTGGCCTTGAGCAGCGGGAAGATCGTGCCCAGCGTCTTGCCGATACCGGTGGGCGCCTGCGCCATCAGGCAGCGCCCATCGCGCGCCGTGCGGTACACGGCCACGGCCAGATCGCGCTGCCCGGCACGAAATTCACCATGCGGAAACGCCAGCTTTTCCAGCGCCGCGTCGCGCGTCTGCCGATGCGCCAGTTCGGTCTTGGCCCATGCCAGAAAGCGGCTGCATTGTTCCTGGAAGAACGTTTGCAGCGCCGCGGCATCGTGCGTTTCCACAAGCACCGTTTCTTCCTCGGTGACCACGTTGAAATACACCAGCGCCACGCGCACCTGTTCCAGCCCGCGCGCCTGGCAAAGCAGATGCCCGTAGACCCGCGCCTGCGCCCAATGCACCACGCGATGGTTCTCGCGCACGCTGTCCAACTGGCCGCGATACGTCTTGATCTCTTCAAGCTGATTGGCAACAGGGTCATAGCCATCGGCGCGCCCACGCACCAGCAGGCCTTCATGCTGGCCGGAGAGCGACACCTCGGTCTCATACGCCGGGCCGCGCCGCCCGGTCACGACCGCGTGCCCCGCCATGCCCTCTACCCCGCTGGGCGCGGGCGTGAAGCGCAAGTCCAGGTCACCGGCCCGCGCCGTGAATTCGCACAGCGCGCGCACCGCCACGGCGTAGCTCATGCCGCGCCCTCCTGCCACGTAACGTGGCAAACACGGACCGGCATGCCGTGCGCCATGCAGTACTGCAACCAGCGGATCTGGTTGTCTTGCAGCTTGTCGCCGGGGCCTTTGACTTCAATGAGCTCATAGCGGCGCTCGGCCGGCCAGAAGCGGATCAGGTCCGGCAGGCCTGAACGGTTGGTCTTCACGTCACGCAGCAGGCGGGTAAACACCAGCTTCAGGTGCGCAGCGGGCAGGCAATCCAGCGCCTGGGTCAGCAAGGTTTCGGACAAGGCGCCCCAGAACACAAACGGCGACTGCACGCCCGCCTTGTCGGCGTAGCGTTGCAGAATCAGGTCGCGATAGGCGGGCGTATCCAACTGCGCCAGGCAATCGGCGAACAGCGCCTGGCGACGTTCGTGAAAATCGGGCGCGTCCAGGTCGGCCGGGCCGCGCTGGAACGGATGAAAGAACGCGCCTGGCAAGGGCGCGAACACGGCTGGCCAGCACAACAGGCCAAACAGGGAATTCAGCAGCGCGTTCTCCACGTAGTGCACGGGCGCATCGTCTTGATGCAGGTGGTCGCGCGTGACGAATTCCACCGACGCTGGCGTGGCCGGCCGTTGCAGCGTCAGGTCGGTGCGGGGCACAGCGTGGGCCGGCGGGCGCGCCGGCCGCGCCTGCCCCAGCGCGCGATACAAGCGCGGCAACATGCGCGCCACGCGCTGGCTTTCCTCTTCGCTTTCGGGCGCGTCGCGCGCTTGCAGCGCCAGGGCCAAAGCCTCGTCATACCGGGCCATGCGTTCATGGACACGCATGCGGCGATGGCGCGCGCCGGGGTAGGCGCAGTGCTCATAGGCCGCTTGCGCCGCCGCCCAATCCTGCGCGCGTTCACACGCCTGCCCGATGCGCAGCAGCACCTTGGCGCGTCGCTTTTCCAGCCAGGCGTTCTGGCTGACGCCGCCTTGCACCGTCGCCAGCAAGGGCGCAATGTCCGCGCCATCATCCAGCGCCGTGCGGCAGGCATGCAGCACCAGGTAGGCGTCCACGTCCGCGCGCGTCTGGAACGCGCGCGACGACGCATCAAACGGCACGGTTTCGTACTGGAATACGCCCAGGTCGGCCAACACGAATTCCGACCAGTCCTGGTGCAGGTTGCCAAAGAACATCAAGCGGAAGCGTTCGCAGAGGTCGCCCACCATCACGCGCCAGACGGGTTCTTTCGCGCCAGGAAACCATTCGGCGTATGGGCGGGGGGAGCCGTGGGCGGCGCGCAGGGCGTCCAGCAGATCGGCTTTGCGGGAGGAGGATTTAAGGGGCTGGCCAGAATACAACCGGCAGATTTCCGGCTTGGTATGCAGGCAGAACAATTCGTCCAGCGTCATCGGCGCCCGCGCGTCCAGCCAACCCAGCGCCGCAAGCGGCACGGCGGCATCCACTGTGCTGCCGATTTCTTCATAGACCAGCCGGCTGGCCCGAAACCAGGGCCCACGGCGCATCAGCATGCGCACCATCAGGGCCTGCGAGGCTTGCGGCAAGGCCTGGAAGTCAGCCAGGAAGCGGTGCTCGTCAGCGTCCAGCAGGTCGGCATAGCGGTCGCCGACCCACGCCAAGGCGCGCTGGAAATTGTGCAGGTAGTAGTAGCGGTGCGGGGGAAACATCGGCCGGGCCGGATAGCTGGTTTTTTATCCAGTAATCATAGCAGGCGGCCCGGCGTCGCACCGGGCCATTTTTGCCACTATTTTCAGCCTTGCCTATGCGGCACGATGGTCAGCCCTTCCTGCGGATCGGGTTCGACAAAGTAGGCGGTGATGGCGTCGTACTGCTCGTCCGAGGTGGAAAACGCATGGGTGCCTCCGGCATTGCGGGCCCGCAACCGCGCCTTGCACAGCGCGTCGGACGCCTGCAAATAATGAAGTTGATGCGGGCAACCCGCTTGCCGCGCCACCTCAAGCAACCATTGCCGGGCCGACAGCGTGTTGGCCGGAAAGTCCAGCACCACCGACACCCCCGCCCCCACCAGGGCCGTCACGTGCGCGCCCATCGCGTCGCGCAGCCGCGCGGCGCAACGCGCGTAGTCCGCAATGCCCTGGATCTCGCCGGGATACAGCGCCGCCAGCCAATGGTCTTCGCTGATCAGCAGCGTGCCGGGTTGCGCGGCAAGCTTCGTGGCCAATGTGGACTTGCCCGCGGCGATCTTGCCGCAAAGAAAGTGCAAGGTGGCGGGCGATGAGGATAACGACGTCATGCAAGGCTCTCCTTGAGCGTGTGCCAGGCGGGCCAACAAAAAACCCGCCGGTTGGCGGGTTGTGTAGCGATGTGCCGATGCGCGCTAACCCACCTTGGTACCAAGGAGGCTAATAATCACGGCAAAGGCGGTCAGGGGGCGGCGCATGGGCAAGAGATTGCGCTTGGCGCGAATTCTTGTCAATGGCCGCCCACCCAAAACCACCTTATCGCGCCGGCTGCGCCGCCGCGCCCACGTCCTTGCGGACCTTGGCCACATCAGACGCGCTGACCGCCGAGCCCTTATTGCCCCAGCTTGAGCGCACAAAGGTCACCACATCGGCCACTTCCTTGTCGGTCATGCGCCAGTCAAAGCCCGGCATGGCGTAGGCGGTGGGTGCCGCCGTCGTGCCCGGCATCTGGGCGCCCTTGAGCACGATGTGAATCAGCGACGTCGGGTCCGCCGAATTCACCGTCGAGCTCAGCGCCAACTGCGGGAACGTTTCCGTGTAGCCCTTGCCCGTGCTGCGATGGCAGGCCGCGCAGTTGTTCAGGAAGGCCATGGCGCCGTCGCCCTTGTCCTTGCCGGTACGCAGCGCCTGCGCCACCGTCTCGTCATAAGCCAGGGGCTTGTTGGCGGCGTCCTTGTTGACCGGCGGCAAGCTCTTCAGATACACGGCGATGGCGTTCAGGTCGTCATCGGTCAAGTGCTGCGTGCTGTCTTGCACCACCTGCGCCATGCCGCCAAACGCCGCCGAATGCCCGTTGCGGCCCGACTTCAGGAACACGGCAATGTCTTCCTTGGTCCAGCTACCCAGGCCGTCCACGACGTCGCCGCGCAGGTTCTTGGCCAGCCAGCCTTCCACCACGCCGCCCGACAGGAAGGCCGAGCCGTCCGCATCGCTCAAGGCCTTTTCCTGCAAGGCAAAGCCGCGCGGGGTGTGGCAGGTGCTGCAATGCCCCAGCCCTTCAACCAGGTACTGGCCACGCAGCAGCGCCGCGCGGTCCGCGCCCTTCAAGTCGCTGGCGGCCGGGCCGTTGACGACGTCGGGTGCGAACATCCAGCGCCACACGGTCAGCGGCCAGCGCATCGACATGGGCCACGAAATATCCGTGTCCTTGTTTTCCTGCTTGACCGGTTCAACCCCGTGCATGAAGTAGGCGTACAGCGCCTTCACGTCCTCGGGCGTGACCTTGGCGTAGGCGGTGTAAGGCATGGCCGGATACAGCGAATGCCCATCACGGGCCTTGCCATGGCGCACGGCCTGGTCGAAGTCCTCCAACGTGTAGTTGCCGATGCCGGTTTCTTTATCGGGCGTGATGTTGGTCGAATAGATCGTGCCCAAGGGCGATTCAATGCCCAGGCCGCCAGCAAAGGGCTTGCCGCCCCCGGCCGTGTGGCAGGCAATGCAGTCGCCGGCGCGCGACAGGTATTCACCCTGCTTGATCATCTGCGCGTCGTTCGTGGCGGGCGTGCCGTCCGCCGCGAAGGCGGTGCTGGCGACCAGGGCCGAGAAGGCCGCAACAATGGTTTGCTTCAACATTGTTCCGTCTCCTCAAGCCTGGACCAGCGGGCCGGGGTTCTTCAGGTACTGCTCGCGGATCGCCTGCGCGGCCCAATAGGCCAAGGCGCCCACCAGCCCGGTCGGGTTGTAGCCCATGTTCTGCGGGAACACACACGCGCCCATCACGAACACGTTCGGCACATCCCAGCTTTGCAGGTACTTGTTGACCACGCTTTCCTTGGGGTTCGAGCCCATGATGGCGCCGCCCGTGTTGTGCGTGCTTTGGTAGATGCGCGTGTCGTAGTGCGCGCCCTTCTTGCGCACCCCCACGAAATACTTTTCGGGGTTCATGGCCTTGGCCACGGTCTCCATGCGCTTGCCCATGTAGCCCAGCATGTCGAACTCGTTGTCGTGCCAGTCGAACGTCATGCGCAACAGCGGCTGGCCAAAGGCATCCTTGTAGGTCGGATCCAGCGACAGATAGGCGTCGCGGTACGACATCACCGAACCGGAAATGCCGATGATCATGTAGCGCTGATAAGCATCCTGCACACCGGCCTTCCAGCCCGTGCCCCACGTCGGTGTACCCGGCGGGGTCGGCGTCTGCTTGATGGGCCGACCGCCGGTGCGCACGTGGCGGATGCTGGCGCCCCCCACGAAACCCAAGGGGCCGTGGTCGAACTGGTCGCCGTTCAAATCATCCATGCCCACGCCGCCCGCGCCCGTGCCCATGAAGGGGTTCAGTTGCGTGCCCTTGGGCAACAGCACATTGATGCCGCCGTTCATCTGATAGGCGTAGTTCTTGCCGACCACGCCTTCGTTGGTCTTCGGGTCATACGGCTTGCCGATGCCCGACAGCAGCAGCAGGCGCACGTTGTGCATCTGGTAGGCCGACAGGATCACCAGGTCAGCCGGCTGGTCGATCTCCTGGCCCTGGGCGTCGATATACGTCACGCCAATGGCCTTCTTGCCGGTCGAATCCAGGTTGACCTTGATCACTTGCGAATGCGTGCGCAGTTCGAAGTTGGGCTTCTTCAGCAGCACCGGCAGAATCGTCGTCTGCGGCGAAGCCTTGGAATACATGTAGCAGCCGTAGTTTTCGCAGAAGCCGCAAAAATTACAGGGGCCCAGGCGCACGCCATAGGGGTTGGTGTACGGGGCGGAAGCGTTGGCCGCGGGCGTCGGATACGGGTTGAAACCCACTTCGCGCGCGGCCTTCTCGAACAACTGCGCGCCATAGGTGGTGGCAAGCGGCGCCAGCGGATATTCCTGGCTGCGCTTGCCTTCCAGCGGGTTGCCGCCTTCGACGATCTTGCCGTTCAGGTTGCCGGCCTTGCCCGACGTGCCGCACACGTATTCGAACTTGGAGAAGTACGGTTCCAGTTCGTCGTAGGTGACGCCGAAGTCCTGGATGGTCATGCCTTCGGGAATGAAGTCCTTGCCGTAGCGCGTTTCGTAGCGCGTGCGCAGTTCCAGTTCTTCGGGCAGCACGCGGTAGTGCATGCCGTTCCAGTGAAAGCCCGCGCCGCCCACGCCCGTGCCCAGCAGAAACGAGCCGTTCTGCCGATACGGCACGGCCACGTCGTCCACGCCATGGCGGATGGTCACGGTTTCTTTCGACAGGTCCTGGAACAGCTTGCCGCGCACCGAATACGCCAACTCGTCGATCACCTTCGGGTACTCGGCGTCCTTGGGCGTGTCTTGCATGCCGCCGCGTTCCAGCGCCAGCACATGCAAGCCGGCTTCGGTCAGTTCTTGCCCCAGGATTGCGCCGGTCCAGCCGAACCCGACCAGTACCGCATCCACTTTGTCTTTCTTGATAGCCATGATTGATTAACCCTTTTCCCCAGAGATCGACACGGGGCCATAGGGATACTTGACGTTGGGCTGATCCGCCCAGTCCATGTAGTCGGCACGCGCGCCCGGAAAGCCCACCATCTTCCAACCCACCATGTTCTTGTTGCCGCCGTACATCGGGTCGGCAAAGAAGCCTTCTTTGGTGTTGGCCAGCAGAAAGCTGAAGAAGGTGGATGCGGGAACGGTTTCCAGCTTGATCTTGTTGCCTTGCAGGTCTTTCAGGATCTGTTCCTGCAAGGGCTTGTCCAGTTCGGCGTAGACCTTGCCGTGCGTTTTCACGCACCAGGCGTTGCAGGCTTCGATGCCGTGGCGATAGACTTCGCGCGGGTTCTGGTTCAGTTGGTAACCCAGTTCCGGCGCCTGGTCGGTGTGGAACGGGCCTTCCATGTACCAGAGCTTGCCGTGGCCGAATGGCGTTTCCATCTGACGGTCGATGAACTCGGGCACACCGGCTTCAATCGCGCCCGGACCATATTGGTCGGCAGGGATCAGGTGATCCACCGCGGCAACGATGAAGTCCCATTCGGGCTTGGTGAAATAGGTGGGTTCGTAGGGCTTGGCGGCCGCCGCGGTCTTGTCGTCCGCGGCGTTGGTACAGCCGGTGGTCAGTGCACCAACTGCCAGTGTCGACGCCGGCACGATCGCCATCGCCTGAAGAAACCGACGACGCGGCTTTGCATCATCTGTCATAGACATCTCCGTGAATATTCCAAGTTGTCCTAGCGCGCTACCGAACATGAACCCTGGAAACACGAACTGCCGAGCTAGTGACAACACGCTCTGTACTTCAGAAAGAATCGAACCTGCTCTTCAATGGGGACGTAAGAGAAGGTGCTGGCATTATGCGCTTATTGATGCATCTGATCCGCTTGCAGGACCGAATCAGATTGAATTTATTGACATGGAAAAGTGTTTTGCATTAAGGACAAAGTAAGAAGCCCGCAAAAGCGGGCTTTTCTGACAACTAGGTGAACGAATTCTGTATATTTCGCGCTTGGAACACCAAGGACGGCAGGCATGAACGACAAGACGAAGATCTGGAAAAGTTCGACGACAACACGCAGTTGGAGTTCCACCACGAACTTGACGCCCGAACAACGGGTGAACATTGAAGATCTGCTGGACGGCAAGCTGGGCAGCGTCAGCATTCAAGAAAAATGGAGCTACGCCGGCACTGACAACGGCGAAGTGTTCAAGGTCGATATCGATAACGGCGCGGTCACCGTCAACGGCCAGCGCTACAACAGCCTGGACGACGTGCCGCGCGCGGAACGCGAACGCATCGAGGCGCTGCGCGACGGCGAAGGCATGAAGGGCCTGTGGGACATGCTGAAAAACGCCGGGGTGTCGATTGAAGATGTGCCGGGCGATCATGCTGCACGCGCAGGTAAGCCTGCGTTCACGATTGAGACGGACGGTGATGGCGCGGGTGCGATAGCGGCAACGTCAGCGCCGGTGGTTGACGTGCCGGACGCTGCTGAAACCGGCAGGACCCCAAGCACTGCCGCCGCGCAGGGCGCGCGCATCAATATGGACCCGGCCGCGTCCCCCGGCGCCGTGCCCAAAAGCGGCGGCCTGCGCCGCGCGCTTTTAATCGGCATAGCCGTGGGCTTGGCGCTGTGGGTGGCGCGGGCGTTGAATGTGTTTTAGGGCTATTCCCGTCGCGCCACACGACACGGGTGCTTTACGTCCGCCAGTGCAGCATGCACGAACTATTTGATCAGCCGCATACCGGTGGCTTTTGCAGCCTTCACGTCAAACGTCGCCGTGTATTCACACAGCGCCTCGTGTCCGGTGCGCTCGATCAGACAATCGGCAAAATCCGCTGTGGAGGCTGCGTACAAACGCACTGCCTTCCATACCGTCTCGCCCGCCTCGACATGAATTTCCTTCGTGCGAAGCAGGGTTTCGATAACCTCCGCAATGGAAGAGCGCGGCGCATCGTAGGCCCGACCAAGCACCCATACCGTTTCGACCAGAGCCACCAAGGCGACGAAACCGGGTTGCTCAGCAGTCAAAGATTCGATCAAGGCATTTGCTTTCCGCGTCTGCACCGGATCATCCTGCGCGAAGTAGCGCACCAGCACATTGGTATCCAGGCCGATCATCGCGCTGATTTGCCCTGCTCGGCGATCGCGTCGTTCATCTCTTCAATCGTGACGGGTTTGCGTGGTTTCGCGATGATGCCTTTAAGCGCCGTAACCGAGTAGGTTGCCGGCACCATTTCGTAACGGCCGCTTGCCTCATTCAGAACAAACTCGATTCTGTCGCCAGTCGACAAGCCCAGACGATTCCGCACATCGACCGGAATGGTGATCTGGCCTTTGGAAGTCACGGTGGCGGAAGTCATTGGCTAGCTCCTTGGAAGTGTGCCTTACCATAATGTAAGGAATGCGCTTGCGCAAGGCCGCGCCATCGGATTGCAGCAACCCTACTGCGCCCCGTCACCCCCGCCGCGCGTAGCACCCCAGGAACATCTCCACCGCCGAATCCGCCACGCGCTTACGCTCGGCGGCGCTCAAGGGCGGCTGCCCCAGCGTGACTTGCGGCCAAAAAGCAAAGCTCTTGACCAGCCCCTGCAACTGGTGGCCGGCGAACTCGGGGTCCACATCCATTAGCCGCCCGTCCTGGATGGCCGCGCGTATCCAGGCCGTTTCGCCGCCCTCTTTTTCGCCCATGCGGCACACAATGGCCTGGGCGCGTTCGGGGGAATGGATGATTTCGGCCATGGCCACGCGCGCCAGGTCGATGAAGTTCGGGTCCGCCAGCAGGTCCAACTTTTGCATCAGCAACTGCCGCAACTGCTGATCCAGCGCGACGTCGGGGCGATAAGCCAGCGCAACGCTGGCCGCGCTGCTGGCCCATAGCTCTTCAAGAATCAGCGAGAACAGCGTTTCCTTGCTGGGGAAATGGTTGTAGACCGTGCGCTTGGAGACGCCCGCCACGGCGGCAATGCGATCCATGCTGGTGGCATCAAATCCGGCCGACCGGAATTCTTCCACCGCCGCGCGCACGATGGCCTGGCGTTTGCGGTCGGTCAGGCGGATCGGGGGGGTGGGCATGAAGGGGGCTCGTTGTCAGGTGGGTGGCGCACGCGGGCGAGGTGCGCACGTCGCAACAGGCAGGTGCCGATACACGGATTTCGGGGATGAGAAATTTTACACCGCTCAGTGTACTTTTCAGAAAATCAAAACTACACTGCGCAGTGTAATTTTTGCGGCCCGTGAAGCATCAGCCGCACCGCCCTTGCCCCTTCCCGCTTGGAACCCTAGCCGTGACCGCCCTCACCTCTTGCCCCGCCGCCCAACCCAGCTATCCGCAGTCACCCCAACACCACAAAGGCCGTTTCCGCAACCCGCTGCCGCGCCCCTCGCTGGGCTTCTGGCAAGGCGTGAAGCTCATGTGGACGTTCTTCTTCGCCAAGCCCCGTGGCACGGTCCCCGAGCAAACGATTCCCGTGCGCCCCCTCACCTTGGCCGACCTGCAAGCCGCGCCCGAGCGCAGCCTGTACCGCCTGGGCCATTCGACCATCCTGATGAAACTGCGTGGCCGCTACTGGCTGACCGACCCGGTTTTCTCCAAGCGCGCCTCGCCCGTGCAATGGGCCGGCCCGGCGCGCTTTCACGCGCCCCCTATTTACATCGAAGACCTGCCGCCCATTGCCGGCGTGATCCTGTCGCACAACCACTACGACCACCTGGACCGCGCCGCCATCGACAAGCTGGCCGCCAAGACCGCCCGCTTCATCACCCCCTTGGGCGTGGGCGACCAGCTCATCGCCTGGGGCGTCGACCCCGCCCGCGTCGAACAACTGGACTGGTGGCAATCCACCGACGTCGACGGGCTACGCCTGACCGCCACGCCGGCCCAACACTTTTCAGGACGCGGCTTGACCGACACGGACCGCAGCCTATGGGCCTCGTGGGTCATCCAGGACGCCGACCTGCGCGTCTTCTTCAGCGGCGACAGCGGTTACTTCGACGGCTTCAAGGCCATCGGTAACGCCTACGGCCCCTTCGACCTGACGCTGATGGAAACCGGCGCCTACGACAAGCGCTGGGCCTTCGTGCACATGCAGCCCGAAGAAACCCTGCAAGCCCACCTGGACCTGCGCGGCCGCTGGCTGCTGCCGATTCATAACGGCACGTTCGACCTGGCACTGCATGCGTGGGAAGACCCGTTTGAACGGATCGCGGCGCTGGCGTCGTCCAAAGGGGTGGCACTGACGACGCCCGTGATGGGGGAACGGGTGGCGATGGAAGCCCCCGGGGCCGGCACCCCGTGGTGGCGAATTGGGGAGGCCGCCTCTTGATCGCTCCAGTACAATCCCGCGTTTGGCGACGTTGTGATCGCCCACCTTCTGGACCGAAGCATGTTGCGACTGACCGAAATCAAGCTGCCGTTGAACCACACGCCCGAAGAATTGCCCGCCGCGATTCTTAAGAAACTGGGCATTCCGGCTAGCGACCTGCACGGCTTCACCATCTTTCTGCGCAGCTACGATGCGCGCAAAAAGCACAATATCCTGCTGACCTACACGCTGGATATCGACGTGGAAAACGAAGCGGCGCTGCTTGCCCGCTTTCATGACGACCGTCATGTGAAGCCCACGCCCGACACCGAATACAAATTCGTCGCCCAGGCGCCCGCCACGTTGGCCAAGCGCCCCATCGTCATCGGCACCGGCCCCTGTGGCCTGTTCGCCGGCCTGGTGCTGGCGCAGATGGGCTTCAAGCCCATCATCCTGGAACGCGGCAAGGCCGTGCGGGAACGCACCAAGGACACCTGGGGCCTGTGGCGCAAGCGCATCCTGAACCCCGAGTCGAACGTGCAGTTTGGCGAAGGCGGCGCGGGCACGTTCTCGGACGGCAAGCTGTACAGCCAGATCAAAGACCCCAAGCACTATGGCGAAAAGGTCCTGAAGGAATTCGTGCTGGCCGGCGCGCCGGAAGAAATCCTGTATGTCAGCAAGCCGCACATCGGCACGTTCCGCCTGGTGGGCATGGTCGAAGTCATGCGCGACACCATCACCAAGCTGGGCGGCGAAGTGCGCTTTTCCAGCAAGGTGGAAACGCTGCAACGCGAAAACGGCCAGGTCACCGGCGTTACGCTGGCCAGCGGTGAACACATCGAGGCCGATCACGTGGTGCTGGCCATCGGCCACAGCGCGCGCGATACCTTCCAGATGCTGCATGACCAGGGCGTGTACATGGAAGCCAAGCCGTTTTCGATCGGCTTCCGTATCGAACACCCGCAATCCCTGATCGACAAGGCACGCTTCGGCCCCAGCGCCGGCCACCCCATCCTGGGCGCCGCCGACTACAAGCTGGTGCATCACGCCAGCAATGGGCGTTCGGTGTACAGCTTCTGCATGTGCCCGGGCGGCACCGTCGTGGCCGCCACGTCGGAACCCAACCGCGTCGTCACCAACGGCATGAGCCAGTATTCCCGCAACGAACGCAATGCCAACGCGGGCATCGTGGTGGGGATTTCACCCGAGCAAGACTACCCGGAACACGTGCTGGCCGGCGTGGACTTCCAGCGCAAATGGGAATCGCAGGCCTTCGTGCTGGGCGGCGAAACGTACAGCGCGCCCGGCCAGTTGGTGGGCGACTTCATCGCGGGCAAGGCGTCGACGGAATTCGGTTCCGTGCTGCCGTCCTACACGCCGGGCGTGCACCTGACCGACCTGGCGACCGCGCTGCCCGACTTCGCCATCACGGCCATTCGCGAAGCGCTGCCCGCCTTCGACAAGACCATCAAGGGCTTCGGCATGCACGACGCCGTGCTGACTGGCGTGGAAACGCGCACGTCGTCGCCCGTGCGGATCAAGCGCGACAACGACACGCTGCAAAGCCTGAATACCAAGGGCCTGTTCCCGGCCGGCGAAGGTGCCGGTTATGCGGGCGGGATTCTGTCGGCGGGCGTGGACGGCATCAAGATTGCCGAGGCCGTGGCGTTGAGCATCATGGGCCGCCAAGGCTGACGTCGAATAGATAACAGCCCCCCTGATATAGCCCCCCCCGAACGACAAAAGCCCCGCACGACAAAGGGCGCCAGACGGCAAGCATTACCTTGCCGCCTGGCGCCCTTTTTTCACCCTGAACCGGGGCGAGCAGCCCCAGCGCCCCCCTTAGAACGACATTTCAGGCGAGGGCGCGGCGGGCGCCTTGGACTCCTCCGGCAGTTGCGCCACGGTGGCGTCCGTGGTGAGGATCAGGCCGGCGATGGACGCCGCGTTCTGCAACGCGGTGCGCGTCACCTTGGTGGGGTCGATCACGCCCAGTTCCACCAGGTCGCCGTAGTTGCCGGTGGCCGCGTCGTAGCCATGGTTGCCCTTGCCTTCCAGCACCTTCGCCACAATCACCGAAGGCTCGTCGCCCGCGTTGGTGACGATGGCGCGCAACGGCGCCTCCAGCGCGCGCAACACGATGCGGATGCCTGCGTCCTGATCGGCGTTGGCGCCTTTCAGGCCGTGGATGGCCGTGCGCGCCCGCAACAACGCCACGCCGCCCCCGGGCACAATGCCCTCTTCCACGGCGGCACGCGTGGCGTGCAGCGCGTCGTCCACGCGGTCCTTCTTCTCTTTCATCTCGACCTCGGTGGCGGCGCCCACCTTGATCACGGCAACCCCGCCGGCCAGCTTCGCCACGCGTTCCTGCAGCTTTTCGCGGTCGTAGTCGCTGGTGGCTTCGTCCACCTGCTTGCGCAGCACCGCCACGCGCGCTTCGATATCCGCCTGCTTGCCCGCGCCGCCGATAATGACGGACGCTTCCTTGCGCACTTCCACGCGCTGCGCGCCGCCCAGCTGTTCCAGCGTGGTCTTTTCCAACTGCATGCCGGTCTCGTCCGAGATCACGGTCGCGCCCGTCAGGATGGCGATATCTTCCAGCATCGCGCGGCGGCGGTCGCCAAAGCCGGGGGCCTTTACCGCCACCACTTTGAGCACGCCGCGAATCGAGTTCACGACCAAGGTGGCCAGCGCTTCGCCGTCCACATCCTCGGCCACGATCATCAAGGGCTTGCCCGCCTTGGCGGCAATTTCCAGCACCGGCAACAGATCGCGGATGTTCGAGATCTTCTTGTCATGCAGCAGCACCAGCGGCTCGTCCAGTTGCGCCACCTGCTTCTCGGGGTCGGTCACGAAATACGGGCTAAGGTAGCCGCGGTCAAACTGCATGCCTTCGACCACATCCAGCTCGTTGTCCAAGGACTTGCCGTCTTCCACCGTGATGACGCCTTCGCGGCCGACCTTGTCCATGGCCTGGGCAATGATCTGGCCGATGGTCTCGTCGGAATTGGCCGACAAAGACGCCACCTGCGCAATTTCCTTGCTGGTCGAGATGGGCTTGGAAAGCGTTTTCAGATTTTCCACCACGGCCTGCACGGCCTGGTCCACGCCGCGCTTCAGGTCCATGGGGTTCATGCCCGAGGCCACGTACTTCATGCCCTCTTGCACGATGGCCTGCGCCAGCACGGTGGCAGTGGTGGTGCCATCGCCCGCCACGCCGGCCGTCTTCGACGCTACCTGCTTGACGATCTGGGCGCCCATGTTCTCGAACTTGTCCTTCAGTTCGATTTCCTTGGCGACCGACACGCCGTCCTTCGTGATCGTCGGCGCGCCGAAGCTGCGTTCCAGCAGCACATTACGGCCCTTGGGTCCCAGCGTGACCTTGACGGCGTCGGCCAGAATGTTGACGCCCTTCACCACGCGGGCGCGCGCGTTGTCGTGAAATTGAATGTCCTTGGCACTCATTTCTAAGGCTCCTGATATGTCTATGTCTTTGGAAGACTCCTGATACCGGCTCGGGCAGCGGCGTCAAGCCGCTTTCTTCAACGTGTCGCGGGCGGGTTCCAGCACCGCCAGCACATCGTCTTCCCGCATCACCAACAGCTCCTGGCCGTCGACTTTCACGGTTTGCCCGGCGTACTTGCCGAAGAGGACGTGGTCACCCACCTTCAGTTGCAGTGGCTGCACGGCGCCGTCGCGACCGACCTTGCCGCTACCGACCGCCACGACTTCGCCCTGCTCGGGCTTTTCCGCCGCGGAATCGGGAATCACGATGCCGGATGCGGTCTTGCGTTCCTGTTCGATGCGCTTGACGATTACCCGGTCATAGAGGGGACGGATCTTCATGACTCAATCTCCTGAACAATACAGATCACCAAACACTGCGCCTCGCGGGCGCGCATCAGGATTTATGGGCAGACCCGCGCGGCTTCAAGACCCGCAAATTGCATCAAATTGCATCAACGAAGTGGCTCACCAGAGACCCAGATGCCGACCGCCTTTCCCAGCCGAAAAGTCACGCGCTTTTGCAGCTTGGCGGTGGGCGAGGCATGCACGGGACGGGGCTGCGAACGCCCTCCTTCAGCATCCACGGTGGCATCATCCGCGTCCGTCTGATTCCAGATGCCGTTCTTGCGCGGCCGGAACATCCACCGCAGATATCCTTTCCGGGCAGCCAGTTCCATCAGCGCCGAGTGATCGGGCGCTTCCAGCGCGACGCGTTCCTGCCCGCCGGGCAGATCGGAATAGTCGGCAAAGGCCCGCCGGCAGGCCACGGCTTCTTCCAGCGGCGCATTCAGGCGGCACCAACCGGGATGCGCCACGCGCTCCACGTCCCAAGCGCCCAAGCGCCATCCGGCTTCCAACACGGCTTCGTCGATTTCAGCCACGTCATTCCAGCGCTGGTTCAGCTGCAAGGCCGACGCCGCCACCGACCGCAGTGGCTGCGCAATCGCCGTCCTGTCGGGCTTGAAGCCGTGCCAGTGCAGCGTCAACAAAATAGGCGTGTCGGACTTTTGCACCGCGCTGGCGCTGACCGCGTATAGCGGCAGGCCCAGCGCGGCGATATGCGTGCGGATAGTCGTGAAGATGTCCATGAGATCTCCGTTATCGAAAAGCGGATTTCGCGTGGGGGCATGCCCATCGAACAAACATGCCTGACGAATTTATCGCTTCTTGAAATGGTGCTCAAGCGTAGAGAAAATGCCGGGACGTCCGGACGACTATCGCGGCAAGCTACGTGTCGGCCTTGGCTTGTTGCGCTCGATACTCAGGCACGGCGAGGCCGCCGACGCCCCAGTTTTCCATATCCACTTCGTCTATCACCACGAAGGTCGACGCTCGCGGCTTGCCCAACACGTCAAACAGCAGATCGCTGACGCCTTTGATCAGCGCTCGCTTCTGTTCGGGCGTTGTGGCCGTCGCGCCGGGCGCGGTGCCCTCACGAGTAACTTTGATATTTACGTAGGGCATGTTGTTCTCCTTTGAACTTGGCCTTGCCACGGGATCAGTGCTTTGGCGGCGATGTTGACGGTCAAGCGCCCGCCACCTGGCCACCATCGACATGCAGGATTTCGCCAGTCACAAAGCCGGCGTCCCCCCGATACATTACCGCCTGCGCGATATCGGCGATGTAGCCCAAACGCTTCATGGGATGCAATCCCCCCCACGCCTGATGCGTTTTGGGCGCATGCATGGGCGTCTTGATGACGCCGGGCGACACCGCCGTTGACGCGGATATCCCGGGTGGAAGCCCCGCCGCCCCCGCGTGAAATCGTGCTGCTTACACGCCGACAGGACCGCAAGGACGCGCCCATCCAGACGGTAGTGGACTACCTGCCCGAGATGTTTGGCGATAACAAGGCGTTGTTTGAAACCTGACGTTGAAACCTGCATTGAAGCCTGCGTTGCAGCCTAAAAAAATCCGCAATTTTTCCCGCCGGCCTGATTGAAGAAATCAATCAAACCCGTCTCTTGAAACCTGCAAACCCGATGCCACATTTGCGCTATGGCGGGGCCGCGCGGCTTATATAAGCCATGCCGCTGAGCCCTACGCCCGTCTGAACCAGACCTTATCGGGAGACGATCATGGCAACGTATCCATTTTTCGATAGCGGCATCAGTTCCGCCCTGGACACCCTGCAACAGCTGGACAAAATCCTGCGGTCCTCGACCGCGCCTTCCAATCTGCGATCCACCGCGCGCGGCGACTTTCCGCCCGTGAACGTGGGCGCCTGCGCCGATTCCATTGAAGTTGTGGCCTTCGTGCCCGGCGTGGACCCGGAAGCGCTTGAGGTCACCATGGAAAAAGGCCTGCTGAGCATTTCCGGCGAACGGCGCGAAGAGGAACCTGCCGGGCAAACCACCCTGTACGCCCGCGAACGCGCGCGTGGCCGCTTCAGCCGCGTGGTGGAACTGCCCAGCGACGCGGATCCCGAGAACATCCAGGCGCGCTACACCGACGGCTGCCTTTGCATCTCGATCGGCAAGCGCGAATCCGCCAAGCCGCGCCTGATCTCCGTCCAATGAACGCACGCTGACGACACAGGAGGACCATCATGGAAGAACGCAACCAACTGGCCGCCACGCGCGGCTCGGAATCTTTGGCCAAGGTCTCGAACGACAGCAACCGCCCCGCCACCCTGCCCGCCGTGGACATTTACGAGAACGCCACCGGCATTACGCTCTTGGCCGACCTGCCGGGCGTGTCCAAGGACAGGCTGTCGATCAAGGTGCAGTCGAACGAACTGCTGATCGAAGGCGAAGCGGCCGTGCAGGTGCCGGCCGAGGTGCGGCTGGTGCACAACGAGCTGCGCGAACCCCTGTTCCGCCGCAGCTTCACGCTGGGCCATGACCTGGACAAGGACCACATCACCGCCAACTTGAAGCACGGCGTGCTGACCTTGCAGATTCCGCGCCTGCGTGAAGCACAGCCCCGCAAAATCTCGGTCACCGTATCGTGATTTGCGAGCGTGCAACCCTGCGCCCGGCACCCGCCGGGCGCATTGACGTTTCAGCGGTCACGAAAGCCTTGCGGCAATCGCGTCCGGGTCTTGTGAACATCAAGTGAAGGTCTTGTGGGGAGGCCTTATGGAGCATTCCGTCATTACGCAGTATCGCGGCTACATCCTTAGCGTGCGCGCCGTTCCGTTGCGCGCGCTGGACAAGCCTGGGTCGCTGCCGGCCGGCTTCATTTCGCTGGTGCAGGTGGTGCGATGCACCGACATTCTGGTCGACTGGTGCATGCCTTGCCCGCACACGCCCTGGGAAACCCCCGCCGAGGCGCTGCGCGAAGGCACGCAGTATCTGCAGCGGCTGATCAACACGGGTGCGATCGGGGTCGCGGCACCCATGCTTCAGTAGGCGGCAGTTCGCCCATCAAGCGATGCGATAGCGTGCCGCCGCGCTGGCCATCCTGATGTCGCCCAGCAGTGCCTGCCGCGCGCCGTCCAAGGCCTCCCAGCGCGACGCCTCATGCAGCGGCGGGATCGTCACTGCCTCGCGCCGGTCAAAGCCAACCAGCGCGGCGTCCACCAATTCGCCCACGTCCATCACTTCCGGCAGCGCATTGATATCGATGCCCGCGCGTTCCCAGATTTCGGTGCGCGTGGCGGCTGGCAACACGGCCTGCACATAGATGCCGGCGGGCGACAGCTCTTCATGCAAGGCCTGCGACAGGAACAACATATAAGCCTTGGTGGCGCCATAGACCGCCATGCCGAACTGTGGCATGAAGCCCACCACCGACCCCACGTTGACGATAGCGCCCGTGCCGGCTTGCACCAGACGCGGCGCGATGGCGCTGGCCAGCCGCGTTGGGGCCGTCGTGTTCAGCGCCACCAGTTGGCCAGCCGCCTGAGGCGTTTGCGCCACAAAGTTGCCCGTCTGCGCGGCGCCCGCGTTGTTGATCAGGATCTGGATGCGGGCGTCATCGCGCAGCCTGGCCTCGACGGCTTCGATGTGGTCGTCGCGCGTCAGGTCTGCCACCAGCACGTCGACCGCAACGCCATGGTCTTGCCGTAAGCGCGCGGCCAGCGTGTCAAGCCGGGTTCGGTCGCGCGCCACCAGCACCAGGTCATGGCCACGCCGCGCAAAGCGTTCGGCATAGGTGGCGCCAATGCCGGAGGACGCGCCGGTAATCAACACTGTGGAGGAATTCATCTTGCAGCTCTCTTTGTAAGTGGGAACGGACCCCGCCGCGATGCGCAGCGGGTCAAGGGGAGTCAAGGGGAGTCAATGCGGGTCAGCGCGGGTCAGCGCACGTCAGCCAAGGCCGGATAGTCGATGTAGCCTTCCGCGCCGCCGCCATAAAGCGTGGCCGGGTCCAACTGCGCCAGCGGCGCGTCCGTCTTCAGGCGCTGGACCAGGTCCGGGTTGGCGATGAACGGACGCCCGAACGCGAACAGGTCGGCATGGCCCTGGGCAAACTGGGTAGCGGCCAGATCCAGGCCGTAGCCGTTGTTCGCGATATAGGTGTTCTTGAAGCGCCGGCGCAACGAACCATAATCAAACGGCGCCACGTCGCGCGGGCCGCCCGTGGCGCCTTCCACCACATGCAGATAGACCACGCCCAGCGCGTTGAGTTGGTCGGCAATGTAGTCGTACTGCGCCTGCGGGTCGCTGCACGAGATGCCGTTGGCGGGCGATACCGGCGAGATCCGCACGCCTGTGCGGTCAGCGCCAACCTCTGCGGCCACCGCCTGGACGACTTCAAGCAACAGCCGGGCACGGTTCTGCACCGAGCCGCCGTAAGCATCGTCGCGGTGGTTGGCGCCGTCCTTGGCGAACTGTTCAAGCAGATAGCCGTTGGCGCCGTGGACTTCAACGCCGTCAAAGCCCGCCGCGATGGCGTTGGCGGCCGCCTGCCGAAAATCGTTGACGATGCCGGGCAGCTCGTCCAACGCCAAGGCACGCGGCGTCGACACCGGTACAAAGCCATTGTTCACAAACGTCTTGGTCTCGGCGCGGATGGCGGATGGCGCCACGGGCGCGGCCCCGTTCTCTTGCAAGTCCACGTGCGACACGCGGCCCACATGCCACAACTGCAGAAAGATCTTGCCACCCTTGGCGTGCACGGCTTGCGTCACCTGGCGCCATCCCTCGACCTGCGCGGGCGTGTAGATCCCCGGCGTGTCTTGATAGCCCTGCCCCTGCCGCGAAATCTGCGTTGCCTCGGCAATCAACAAGCCCGCGGAGGCGCGCTGGCTGTAGTACGTGGCGGCAAACCGGCTGGGTACGAAGCCCGCCTCGGCACGGTTGCGCGTCAGCGGCGCCATCACGATGCGGTTGGAAAGCGTCAGGGATCCCAGTTGGTAGGGCTGAAACAAAGCGTTGTCGGTCATGATCGGGTCCATCGAAAAGGGTTGAGCGCCAAGGCCGAAAGTGCGTGCTTGGCCTGTTGCGCTGGCGCTGGATGCGCTAACGGCGTTAATGATGATGATCAACATCTAAATCGTCAAGCACTTTGATGATGATCGACATCAATGTATATTCACGTCCTGGGCACTGCATTGATCAACGAGGCACGCGATGTGGGCCGCGAAGTGAGAAACAACGAATGAGGGACAGCAAATGAGAGTCACCAAGGCGCAGGCGCAGGCCAACCGGGCGCATATCGTCGAGACCGCATCGGCCCTGTTCCGAGAGCACGGCTACGACGGCGTGGGTGTGGCCGAATTGATGGCCGCGGCCGGTTTCACCCACGGCGGCTTCTATAAACACTTTCGGTCCAAGGCCGACCTGATGGCGGAGACCGCCGCGTCGGGGCTGTCGCAATCCCTGGCCATGACGGGCGACATGGACCTGGCCAAGTTCATCAGCGTGTATGTGTCGCGCGCCCACCGCGACGGGCGCAGCGCCGGTTGCACCATGGCTGCCCTGTGCGGCGATGCCGCGCGCCAATCAGACGACGTCAAAGCCACCTTTGCGACGGGCATCGAAGACATGCTGGCCGTGCTGGGCCGGGACGACGCCGCGCCGCAAGACGCTGACCCGACGCGTGCCCGCGCCAAACGCATCGACTTGCTTGCCCGTGTGGTTGGAGCCGTCGCCTTGTCGCGCGCCTGCCCTGATGATTCCCCGCTGGCCGACGAAATACTGGAGGCCTGTCGCAATGAACTGCTTGCGTCCCTGGCGCCAGAAGCCGCCGCTTAACGTCTCCGTTGTTCTGTGTTCAGTGCCTTGAATTCACCGCCCATCTGATGGAGCCAATCCCCATGCCCCTGCACTACCTGGAAGACCTGAGCCCCGGACAACGCTTCATCGGCACCGCCCGCGTGCGCGTTACCCGCGAACGCATCAAGGCCTTTGCGTCCGAATTCGACCCGCAACCCTTTCACCTGGACGAAGACGCCGCCAGCAGCACCCTGTTCAAGGGCCTGGCCGCCAGCGGCTGGCACACCGCCGCGCTGACGATGCAGTTGCTGGTCGCCAGCGAATTCAAGCCGGCGGGCGGCATCATTGGCGCCGGCGTGGATGAAATTCGTTGGCCGCAGCCGGTGCGCCCGGACGATGAACTGCGGATAGAAAGCGAAGTGCTGGAAGTGCGGCCATCCAAGACGCGGCCCCAGCAAGGCATGGTGAAAGCGCGCACGACCACGCTGAATCAAAACGATGAAGTGGTGCAGATCTTCGTCAGCAATCTGGTGGTGCAGCGTCGCGGGGCGTAAGCGCCAGCGCAAAGTACGCCGCCGTGCCGTCATCCTTGGCACGAGTCAGCACAGCACGCAGCGTTACGTTCAGCCAGCTTCCATCCTTGCCACGCAGCTTTGCACTAAACGCCGCGGTGGGCCTGCCATGCAACATTTTCTTCAACCGCGCGCCCCCGTCGGCAAGCAAGCTGGCCAGTCCATCGCTCAGTAGTTCTTCTTGTCGGTAGCCCAGCATGCGCGCCAGCGCCGCGTTGGCGGATTCGCAGCGCAGGTCAGCGTCCAACAGCGCCATGCCTTGCGACGTCAGCTCAAACACCGCCTTGAAACGCGCCTGCTGGTCCCGCAGCGATTGCTCGGCCAGCTTGCGCGCGGTGTTATCCATGCTGATGCCCACGACCTTCACGACGCGCCCGTCCAAGTCACGCACGGGCGTGGCGCGCGATGAAATCCAGCGCAGGCCGCCGTCTGGCTGGAACAGCCGAAAGTCGAACTCATGCGCGTTTCCCGTCCGTAGCGATTCTTCGTAGACGGCGTTCATCATGGGCACGTCGTCGGCGTGCACGTGCTTCCAGAAGCTCTCGTTACTGACAATGCGCCAGCCATAAACGGCCTGGACGTTGGACGAGTAGCTGACGTCGTCCGTGACCAGGTTCCATTCCCATGTGACGATGCGCGCGCCCTCTTGCGCCAGCTTCATGCGCGCTTCGCTTTCCATGATCTCGGCCATGTAGCGGCGCCGCGTATCGGTCATGGGCATGGCCACCGCGCCCGAGGCCCCCGCGGCTTCCAGGCCCTGCTCGCCGTAGCGCAGCCAGATCCAGTTGACGTCCAGGAACGCCGCCAGCTTGCGCAGCTTTTCATAGTCAATTTCGCCGCCCTTCGTCCATTTATGAACGGCGGGGCGCGAGACGCTGAGCGCGGTGGCCACGGCCTGCAATGACAACTGCTTGTGCTCAAGCAGCTCTTTCAGGCGGAACGCAAAGCTGTCTTCCGTCATGACGCTGTCCTCCTGCGCGCGCAGGGGTAAAAACTGCGCGCCGTTACAAACGCGCCGCGTTCAGATTGATGCTTGTACATAGGCTGGGCTGTACCTACAGTCGCGTTAGTCAATTGTTAGCTAATGGTTAATGTAAACCGTTGGTTAACTCCCAACAAGACACCGTGCGCAACGACGCATCGGAGGAGACAACGTGAAAACATCCGCGCCACGCCGCGACCAGTTCCTGACCCTATGCACGCTTACCGCCGTGCTGCTTACCGTCATCGCCATGGTTCTCTGGCCCACTGAAGCGGCCGCCACGGCCACCGTACTGTTCGACTGGACCACGCGCTCGTTCGGATCAGTGATCCAGGTGTTCGTCTTTGGCTGTGTCATCGCCTGCATCGGGCTGGCATTCAGCAAGTACGGCAACGTACGGCTTGGCGAAGACAAGCCGGAATACTCAACGCTGTCTTGGGTCTTCATGTTCATCTGCGCCGGCATGGGGTCGTCAACCCTGTATTGGGGCGTAATGGAATGGGCCTACTACTACCAGTCGCCGGGGCTTAACGTCGCCGCCGGCTCGCGTGAGGCACTGGAATACAGCATCAGCTATTCCTTCTTCCATTGGGGCCTTAGCGCCTGGGCGGTGTACGCCCTGCCCTCGCTGGCCATGGCGTATCACTTCCATGTACGCAAGAACACGGGCTTGAACCTGGCGTCCATCATTCAGGCCATCACGGGGTTTCGGGCCACGGGTCCGGTCGGCCGCGCAGTGGACCTGATCTTTCTGCTGACCATGTTCGGCGCGCTGACGGTGTCCATTGCGCTGACCGCATCGACCTTCACGCGCGGCCTGTCCAGCCTGCTTGGCACGCCCGACACCTTCAGCATGCAAGTGATCGTGATCGTGGGCGTGTCGGCCCTGTTCTCGGCCAGCGCCTATATCGGCATCGCCAGCGGCATGAAGCGGCTTAGCCATATGGTCTGCTGGGGCGCGCTGCTGCTGGCCGCCGCGGTGTTGCTGGTGGGGCCAACCCAGTTTTCCGGCAACAACATCGTGAACGGCCTGGGCCTGATGCTGCAGAACTACATCCGCATGAGCCTCTTCACCGACCCCGCTGGCGACGGCGCCTTCAACCGTGGCTGGACAGTGTTCTATTGGCTGTGGTGGGTGTCGTATTCGCCGGGTGTGGCGATGTTCGTGGCGCGCGTATCCAAGGGCCG
The DNA here is from genome assembly GCF_003994415.1 of Achromobacter spanius. Taxonomy (NCBI): domain Bacteria; kingdom Pseudomonadati; phylum Pseudomonadota; class Betaproteobacteria; order Burkholderiales; family Alcaligenaceae; genus Achromobacter; species Achromobacter spanius. The sequence continues at coordinate 3,775,868 of NZ_CP034689.1, forward strand.
CAAGATCAAGGAAGTGATCTACGCGCTGCTGCTGGGCGGCAGCGTCGGCTGCTGGTTCTTCTTCGGCGCGCTGGAAAGCTATTCCATGCACCAGTTCATGTCGGGCGCCATCGACGTGCCCCGCATCCTGAAGGAACACGGTGGCGAAACGGCAGTGGAAATGTTGTTGAACGCGCTGCCCGTCGGCTGGCTATTCCTGGCGCTGTACCTGGCCATCATGATCGTCTTCCTGGCGGCCCACGTGGATGCCGTGGCCTACGCCGTGGCCGCCACCACCACCCGCAACCTGTCCGAAGGCGAAGACCCCAGCCCCACCAGCCGCGTCTTCTGGTGCATTGCGCTGACGCTGGTGCCGCTTGCAATGCTGTTCACCAAGGCATCGCTGGAAACCATGAAAACCGCCGTGGTGCTGACGGCCATCCCCTTCCTGTTCATCCTTGCCATCAAGCTGTTCGGCCTGTTCCGCTGGCTGATACAGGACTACGGCGATACCCCCGCGCACCAAATCGAATCGCCCACCCAACCTGCTTTTGTTACCCGGAGATCATCATGAACCTCATCGCCAAACTACCCGCCAACTTCTGCGCCGACGAAGAAAATGCCTGGACCCTGCCCGCCGCGTACTACACGAAGGACGCCGTGTTCGACTACGAAAAAGAAAAAGTATTCGCCAACGCCTGGATCTGCGTGGCGCACCGCAGCGAACTGGCCGCGCCCAACGACTATGTCACGCGCGAGATCATTGGAGAAAGCATCATTGTGCTGCGCGACCGCGAAGGCGCCTTGCGAGCGTTCTACAACGTTTGCCCGCACCGGGGTCATCAACTGATGCAAGGCAGCGGCCGCGCCAAGAACGTCATCACCTGTCCGTACCACGCCTGGACCTTCAAGCTGGATGGCGAGCTTGCCCTGGCCCGCAACTGCGACAACGTGCCTAATTTCAACCCCGACAAGGCCAGCCTGGTTTCCGTTCGGGTTGAGGAAACCGCCGGCTTCATCTTCATCAACCTGAACCCGGACGCCGGCACCGTTGAAGATCAACTCCCCGGCCTTGCAGCCCGCCTGCGCGCCGCCTGCCCGGTAGTGGACGACCTGCACCTGGCCGCGCGCTTCGTCACGGAAACACCCGCCAACTGGAAGTCCATCGTCGACAACTACCTGGAGTGCTACCACTGCGGCCCCGTACACCCCAGCTTCGCGGACTCCGTCCAGGTGGATAAATATCAGCACACGATGCACGGCAATTGGACACTGCAATTCGGCTTGGCCAAGTCGTCGGAAAAATCTTTCAAGGTGGATCCCTCGGTAAAGGACCCCAGCTTTGCCGGCTTCTGGGCTTGGCCATGCACCATGTTCAACGTGCCGCCGGGCGCCGACTTCATGACCGTCATCTACGAATTTCCCGCCAGCGCTGGCGTCACGTTGCAGCACTACGAGATCTACTTTCTGAACAAGGAACTCACCAACGAGCAGCAGGCGCTGGTGGAGTGGTACCGCGACGTGTTCCGCCCCGAAGACCTGCGTCTGGTGGAAAGCGTGCACAAAGGCCTGCAGTCCCGGGGCTATCGTGGCCAGGGCCGCATCATGGTCGACCGCCAGCGCAGCGGCATCAGCGAACACGGTATCGTGCATTTTCATCGCAAGCTGGCAACGGAATACGCAGCGGCGGCTGCTTCTGATATGCCTCGGTCGACGCCGCAACAGGCCCCCGCCTCGGCATGAGCACACAACAGACCTTGCAAGTACGGGTCGCGCGCATTGAGCGCGTGACCCCGCTGATCAAGCGCTACACGCTGGAAGCCCTGGACGGCGGCGCGTTGCCGCCGTTCACGGGCGGCAGTCACATCATCGTGCAGATGCGCAACGGTGGCCGTCAGGTCAACAACGCCTATTCGCTAATGAGCGCGCCTGGCGCATTAGGCAACTACCAGATCGGCGTGCGGCGCGAAGCGGCATCCCAGGGCGGGTCGGCGTTTTTGCATGACAGCGTGGCCGTGGGCGACACGCTTGCCATCACCCCCCCCGCAACCTGTTCGCGCTGGATGAGTCGGCTTGCCACCATGTGTTGATCGCGGGCGGCATCGGCATCACCCCATTCATGTCGCAGTTGCACGAGCTGCACCAGCGCGGCGCTTCGTATGTATTGCACTACGCCTTTCGCGCTGACGAGCACGGCGCCTTTCGGGATGAGCTGACCCGGCTCTGCGGGGACGGCGTCAGGTTCTATGCGGGCAGCAAAGGCCAGAAGCTGGATCTGGCCGGTTTGCTGGGCGGCATGGACGCTGGCGCGCATGCCTATGTCTGTGGCCCCGGGAAGCTGATCGACGCCGTCCGCCTTGCCGCGCAAGCGATCGGCATTGCGTCCGCGCGTGTGCATGCCGAGCAATTCGCCGCACCGAAGCCAACAGGCAGCGCTTTCACCGTGGTGCTGGCCAAGTCCGGCAGGACAGTGACAGTGGCTGCCGGCGAATCGATCCTGAACGCCATCGAACGCGACAGCACCGTGCCGGTGGAATGCCTGTGCCGCGCAGGCGTGTGCGGCACCTGCGAGACCCGCATTCTGGAAGGCGAAGCCGAACACGCTGATCAGTATCTCAGCCATGCCGAAAAGGCGGCGCAGCAAACGATGCTGATCTGCGTGTCCCGAGCCCGGGGCGGAAGGATCGTGCTTGATTTGTAGAGTCGCGCCACGCGGACGGCAGCAACACATCAGCGTCCGAGCTGCCAGCTTTTGTAAACGAATTCCAGGCTATAGCCGTCCGGGTCCCTGACCTGGGCGGCGTAATAGCGAGGGTCGTAATGATGCTGCGGACCGGGCGGGTGGATCTCCGTCGCGCCGGCTGCCAAGGCGGCGGCGTGGGCAGCGTTCACCATGGTTTCCGAGTCTGCAACCAGCCCGACATGCACCGCACCGGGCGCGGCCACGCCCTGCCTTAGCCAGAAGAACACCCGGCCGTTTGCGCCAAAGCCCTTCAGGTCAGGATGGCCGGCCGGGCCGTCCTTACCGTCATAGTCCAGGCGGCTGGTGACGCCCAACACGGGCAGCACCTTCTCGTAAAACGCAATGGAACGCGCGGGTTCGCTGACGGTAAGAAAAAGATGATCAAGCATCAAGTGTTCCTCTCAGGGTGATGGTGCCGACCGCTACTTCGTTGTTTGCGCATGCATGGCTCCAAGGAATGCAGTTCAGTAGGGAGACGATAGGCCGCCGCTTGCCTTGCGGCCTATCTGATCCTGCTCCAATCCTGCCTATTCCTGCTTCCTCTCTAGGCGTAGCGCCAGAAACAGCGTTCAATGGCGTCGACCGCCGTACCCTTCCCACTTCCACCTAGCCCCACATCGAGCAACCATGAGCCTCCTGGACCATATCGAATTCGCCGTGCGAGACGCCGAAATATCGCGCCGCTTTTACGAACACGCGCTGGCGCCATTGAGCATCGCCCGCGTCATCACCGTCGGGCCTGACCGCACGCGCCACGGCGGCACCCGCCACGGCTTTGGCCGTGACGGCTATCCCTGCCTGTGGGTCCACGACAAGCAACCCGCGGCCGCAGGCACGCACATTGCCTTCGCCACGCAGGACCGAGACGTGGTCGACGCCTTCTACCAGGCCGCGTTGGACGCAGGCGGCATCGACAACGGACCACCGGGAATCCGCGATCGCTACCACGCGAATTACTACGCCGCCTATGTACTGGACCCGGACGGCGTCAATGTGGAAGTCGTGTGCCAGAAGCCGTACTGACGGGAAAGATGCGCGGCCTTCCGGGTTGCCGCTTGCCTGGCACACGAGTCAAAACAACGCCCTTCCCAACGACGCCCCGCCATCCACATGCAAGGTCTGCCCGGTCATGAACGCTGCATCGTCCGATAGCAGGAACGAGATCACCGCGCCAATCTCATCCGGCTTGCCAAAGCGCCCCATCGGCACGCCAGACAGATAGCGGCGTTCGCCTTCGCTGCCGGGTGGGTTATTGGCGCGGAACAGCTCGGTTTCCGTGGGACCGGGCGCCACCGCATTGACCGTGATGCCGGTGTCAGCCAGTTCCAAACCCCAACCGCGCGTGAAACTGACCAGTGCTGCCTTGGCGGCCGCGTAGGCGGTGCGTTGGGGCATGCCCAGGATGGTCAGGCTGGAAATATTAACGATGCGCCCCCAACGACGCGCCGTCATTCCCGGCAAGGCCGCCTGCACCGCCGCCAAGGCGGGGTGCAGGTTCACACGAAACACTTCATCCAGCGCGGGCAGCGTCACGTCAGCCAGCAAGGCGGGCCGGACCAGCCCCACGTTGTTCACCACGCCATCCACCTCGAAGCGCTGAATGATGCCTTCCAATGCGACGCGGGTGGCGTCGTCGTCGCTCAGATCCACGGCAACGAAGGTACCGGGGAAATCGCTTGGCGCGGTACGGGCCAAGCCAATCACATGATGGCCGCCAGCGGCAAGCCGGACCGATAACGCAAGACCGATGCCCTTGCTGGCGCCGGTGACAAGAAAAGTACGAGGCATGGGAGTTCCTTCGCGCTCGCCCTTCAGCGAGCGCTTATCCAGACGAATCAGACAGCGCGGGCGACTGCCTGCGCAATGGCGGGCAACATGTCTGATGGTTCCGGGCGACGGGTGTAGTCGGGGTTGACCTCTGCGTAGACAATCGTGCCGTCTTGCGCGACCACGTAGCGAGCCGGCATCGGCAGCGTCCAACTGGCATCGCCATTGAAGGCGGGTAGTTCGTTCTTGAGCGACTTGTACAGATCAACCAGATAGTCCTGTAGCTCAAAGCGCAGGCCGAACGCGGCCGCCACGTCGTTGTGCGAGTCCGACAGAATCGGGAACGTCAGCGAGTTTTGACGCACTGCCTTGCGGCTGTTTGCTGCAAGCTGCGGCGAAATCGCCACCAGGCTTGCGCCCGCCTCTTGGACAGCGGGCAGCGCGGCCTGCAACGCTTGCAAATCCATATTGCAGTACGGGCACCACACACCGCGATAAAACGTGACGGCCAAGGGGCCCTGCCGCAGCAGATCGGCGGATGACACGGGCTTGCCCTCGGCATCGTCTAGCGTGAACGCTGGCATCGTATCCCCCGCCTTCAGGGCGCGTTGCGCCGCGCCGGAATTGATGAGTTCAGCGGTGGCGCGGTGCATGGTCTCGACGACTGCACGCGGCACGTTATAGGGAGGCTGGCCGGCTTCAAAGGCGGCCTTGAAGGTATCGAGCTGTACCTGGAGCGACATAAGAATTCCTTGGCAAATGAAAGCGTTTTGAGAACACGCATTGGGAGAGCACATTCTGGATGGCGCGCATCAGGAAGGGCAGATACCATTCAGCGATAACGCTTATTCCAAAAAGGAATTTCATGGATCGCTTTCAGGCCATGACCACCTTCGTGCGGGTGGTCGAAGCCGGCTCCTTTTCTGGCGCGGCCCGCGTGCTGGGGGTGGGGCAGCCGGCCATCTCCAAAAGCGTGGCCCACCTGGAGCGGCACCTGAACGTGACGCTGTTGCTGCGTTCTACGCACGGGCTGACGCCAACCGAAGCCGGCTTGCGCTTCTACGAGCGCGCCCGCCTTGCCATTCAGGAAGCGGATGAAGCCGACCTGGCCGCGCGCGGCGTGGGCGCCAGCCTGTCCGGGCGGCTACGCATTTCGGCGGCGCCCACGTTCGCCAGCCTGCACGTCATTCCCCACCTGCCGCGCTTTCTGGACGCCAACCCCGGCCTGGACGTGGATGTGGTGCTGGACGATCGCGTCATCGACTTGATTGCCGAGGGCATTGATATCTCGTTGAGAATGGGCGCACTGAACGACTCCAGCGCCGTGGCGCGAAAGTTGGCGTCTTCACCCCGCTCGGTACTGGCCACGACGGAATACCTTTCCCGACACGGCACGCCACGGCTACCCGCTGAGCTGTCCGACCACGAAACAGTGGTGTTCAGCCAGGCGGGCAATGCGTGGAATTTCCAGCGTGATGGCGCCGAGGTGTCGGTGCTGGTCAGAGGCCGGGCAAGGTTCAGCGCGGCTGAAGGCATACGCGCGGCGGTGCTTGCCCACCTGGGCCTGACCATCGCATCTGACTGGATGTTCGCACCGGAACTGGCCGATGGCCGCGTCGTCCGCGTGCTGGAAAATTGGTCGCTTCCCGACATCGACCTGTGGGCCGTATTCCCCACGGGACGCCTGGCCACCGCCAAGGCGCGGCTATTTGCTGAATTCGTTGAGACGGTGATGCGCGAAAATGGCTGCTAAATACCGCATCCAGCCGCCCAATCAACCCTGCCCACTCAACCCTGCCCCCTATGACCGATACCCTGCAAGACCTTAGCCAGCAACAACGCGAATTTGCCCAAGCCCGCAATTGGGAGCAGTTCCATTCCCCCAAGAACCTGGCGTCCGCGCTGATCGTGGAAGCGGCAGAATTGCTTGAACATTTCCAGTGGCTGACCGAAGAACAAAGCCGCGCGCTTTCCCCAGAAAAACTTGAAGCGGTGGGCAGCGAGATCGCCGATGTGCTGCTCTACCTGATCCAGCTCGGCAACGTGCTGGGCATCGACCCCGTGAAAGCCGCGCAAGCAAAGATTCCGTTGAACGCACAGAAGTACCCCGTCGACCGCGCTCGGGGTAGCAGCAAGAAATACGATGAGCTTTGAGTGCTTGGCCAAGACAGCATCGTTCATGCCATCTTGATCTGCGATGTTTAACTGCGGATCATTCGACGATGGGTGACGGGTCCCGATCCTCGAACGCGGACTGCACGGCCTCGATAACACGCAAGGCCCGTATCTTGTCGTCGAGTACCGGGTACTCATTCGCGAGTTTGCCCGAGATGCGCCACCCGTGTTCCTTGATCGAGCGGATCATGCGTACAGCGTCCGCGTCCGGCATCTCCAGTACGTCCTTTGGTAATTCAAAAAAAACGATAACGGAATACTGTCACACATCGCCGGACAATGCACCAAGAACAGCGTGCATCGCAATTAAGACGCACGCTTGCGCGCCCTCTTCAGCGCATCCCTCCCGACCCCAGAATCACCTCGCCCGTTACCCACCCCGCCTCGTCGGACGCCAGGAACGCGACGATCGACGCAATATCCTCAACTTTTCCGACGCGGCCCAGCGGCGTCTGGCCCACATTCCACGCCTCGAAGTCCGAGCCCATCACGCCAGCGGCATGAGTGCCTTCGGTTTCGATCAGGCCGGGGTTGACCGCGTTGACGCGGATGCCTCGGGGGCCGAGTTCGCGTGCGAGCACGCCGGTGATGGCGTCAATGGCTCCCTTGGTGCCTGTGTAGATGGCGCTCTCGGCGGGCAACACACTCGTCACGTTGGAACTGATATTGATGATGCTGCCGCCCTGGCCCAGATGCCGCGCGGCGGCGCCCGCCACCAGCAGCGTGCCCAGCACATTGATGTCGAACTGCTGACGGTAGAGCGCTTCGGTGGTGTCTTCGATCTTGGCGAACTGGTAGATGCCGGCGTTGTTCACCACGATGTCCAGCCGCCCGAAGTGCTCGATGGCCGACCCGACCAGCGCCTCGACGTCCGCCTGCTGGGTGACGTCCGCGCCCACCGCCACCGCCCTGCCGCCAGCGGCTTCGATGTCGGCCACCACCTTGTCCGCGCCACCCCGGCTTGACGCGTAATTGACGATGACCTTCGCGCCGTCGGCCGCGAGTTGGCGCGCGATGCCGGCGCCAATGCCTTTCGATGCGCCCGTTACCAGGGCGACTTTATCTTTCAATTTGCTCATGTCTTGAGAACCCAGAATCGGCTGGCCCAACGTGGACCAGCTCGGCTAAGCCGCCATGGTGATCTCAATAAAACTGTTTGCGAACTGCCATTCCTGCATATTTTTCGTACGTTTTTGTACGGATCCACGGATGGTGGATTGCGGATTGCGGATGACTTATTGCGGCGGCAGCAGCGCCGCGAAGCGCTTGCGGTATTCCGCGGGCGTCACGCCGACATGCCGCGCAAACGCCCGACGCAACACATCCGCATCGGCAAACCCGCAACGCGCCGCGACCTGCTTGGGTGCCGCTTGCCCTTGCTCCAGCAGGCGACGCGCCGCGTTCACTCGTGCCTCTTCAACCCAGCTTGCGGGCGTGATGCCGATCTCGCTACGGAACAGCCGCGCAAAGTGCCGGGGGCTGAGGTTCATGCGCTCGGCCAGGCTTGCCACGCTGTGGTTTAACTCGGGATTGGCGGCGACCCAGCGCTGAAGCTCCTGCAACGCCGCCCTGCCCGCGGGCGCGGCTTCGCTTTTACGGCTGAACTGTAGTTGTCCGCCGGGCCGCTTGAAAAACATGACGAGTTGGCTTGCGACTTTAAGGGCGATCTCACGCCCAAGGTCTTCTTCCACCAGGGAAATGGCCAGGTCCAGGCCGGCCGTAACACCGGCGGCGGTACGCAGCGGACCATCACTGATGTGGATCGCGTCCTGGTCAACCGTGACGTCCGGGAATTGCTGGGCAAGCCGCTCGGCAACGGCCCAGTGTGTGGTGACGCGCTTGCCACTCAGCAACCCGGCTGCCGCCAGAAAGAACGCCCCGCTGCACACGGACCCAAAGCGCCTTGCCTTGGGCGCGCGACGCCTTAGCCAGTCCACCACCACGCTGCGCGCCGGCACCTCCGCCGCGTTCGGGCAGCCGGCAACGAGCAGAGTGTCGACCGGTTCGTCCGCGTCGCGCCCGATGGTGCGATCAGCCATCAAGCGAACGCCGGAAGAACTGCGGATGGGGCCGGATCCGCCCGCGACCACCAGCAACCGGTACACCTCGCGCCCGGCCTGCACGTTTGCTTCGGCAAAGACGTCCAGCGGGCCGGACACGTCAAGCAGTTGCACCCCTGGCAACGCCAGCACCATGATCGTTTTGACCTTATCGCGCGCCATGGCTGCCTTGATCTTTAAATGGCTGAAATCGACGTGTTCCGCCTATTGTTGCCATGCTAGCACGGCCCTATTCTTGATAGAACCCACTCACCCCAGGAAGAAGCTGATGTCCATCATCCACGAAGCCGCCATTCCCGATTCGACCCTGGCGCGCGCCATCACTGAATTCATCCGCGACACCGAGACGCCACTGCTCTTCAACCATTCAAGCCGCGTCTATCACTTTGGCGCGTTGGCTGGCGTGAAGCGCGGCCTGACCTTCGACCGCGAACTGCTCTATGCCGGCGCCATGTTCCATGACATCGGTCTGATGCCCAGCCATAGCAGCCAGGACGAGCGCTTCGAGGTGGACGGTGCGCACGCCGCCCGCTCGTTTCTCAAGAGCCACGGCATCTCGGAAGAGGACGCGTACACGGTGTGGACCGCCATCGCGCTACACACCACGCCTGGCGTACCGCAGCACATGCACCCTGTCGTTGCGCTCGTGACCGCAGGCGTCGAGATGGACGTGCTGGGCCTCACCTACCATCAATACTCGGACGCGGAACGCGAGGCCGTGGTCAGCGCTTTCCCCCGCACGCCCCGGTTCAAGGAAGACATCATCCAGGCGTTCTACGACGGCATCAAACACAAGCCCGACACGACCTTTGGCAACGTCAAGGCCGACGTCATCGCCGACAAAGCGCCGCACTTCCACCGTGGCAACTTCTGCAGCGTGATCCGTTGCTCACACTGGCACGGTTGAGCGGCTTCACCTCAGCTTTCCGCCCCATCAACGGGCCGGGCTGGCGTCATCAAGCAACGCCAGCGCGGGCCGCACCAGGCCACGCAGCAACTCCGGTTTCGGTCGCGAACGCGCCAGCACGCGCAGACCCATCAGCAAGCCGAGCAGCATGCGCGCAAGATCCTCCGCCGACTGCGTGGCGTTGATGGCGCCGGCTGCTTGGCCCGCCTGCACGCAGCGCAGGAAGAATGCCTCCATATCCCGCAGCACAAGCGCCAGCGCCTGCTGGAATTCGGCATCGTGCGGAGACAGCTCCAGCGCCGAATTCACAATCATGCAGCCCTTGCGCTGCTCGTCCGCCAGAGATAGCTCAATGATCTCGTCAAAGAACGCGCCGATGGCCTCGCGAGGCGTCAATTGCGATTCAAAACGCCTGACCCGTTCGCAAAAGCCGCGCTCGACGTAATGCGCAAGCGCCCGCTGGTACAAGCCGCGCTTGTCGCCAAACGTGTTGTACAGGCTGGGGCCTACGATACCCATGGCAGCGGCCAGATCGCGCACCGACGTGGCTTCATAGCCGCGCGACCAGAAGCATTCGATGGCGGCATCAAGCGCCGCCGCTTCGTCAAACTGCCTGGGGCGCGCCATGGGGGCTCCTCAGCGGTTGCGTCGCGCAGCGAACGGGAAAAGGCGACGCCATCATAATGCGCTGTGGTCCTTGACCGCGTCTTCCAGCGCAGGCTTGAGCGTCAGAAACCGTGCATCAACGGCGGCGGGATCCTGGCGGTTCAGCGCGATCATCTGCGCGCGTGTCTCGCCGCCGCGGATGACTTCGAAAGCGTCGGTCTCGATACCCTCGACGATGGCCTCGGCCACGGCGGAAGCCGGCTCCCGCGAAAACCCCAGTTCCGGGCCGGCGCGGTTGGACTGCATCATGGGCGTATCGGTCCCGCCCGGATAGGCCGTCAACACATGAATGCCTTCGCCTTTAAGCTCGCGCCGAAGGGCCTCGCCGAAATGCGCCAAGCCCGCTTTCACCGCTGCGTAAGTCGTGTAGAACGGCGCGCCCACCAGCGCAATGCCAGACGTAATGTTCACGACCATGGCGTTGCCGCTGGCCCGCAAGGCGGGGATCGCGGCGCGGGTCAGCAAGATCGGCGCAAGCAGGTCCACGTTCACCATCTGCTCGATGTCGGCCTCTGCCGTATTTTCCAAGCGGCCGGCGCGCACGCCCCCGGCGTTGTTGATCAGGATGTCGAGGCCACCCAAGGCAGCCACGGCCTTGTCCAGCGTGACAAGCCGTCCTTCAGTCGTGCCCACATCGGCGCAAACCCCCGTGGCGGAATCCAGACCGCGCAGCGCGTCATCCAGCACGCTTTGCCGACGCCCCGTGATAACCACCCTGGCGCCGCGCGCCGTCAACGCATGGGCCAGCGCAAGGCCGATGCCGCTTGATCCGCCTGTGATCAGAACCCGCTTGTTCTTCAGATCCATCTCAGGCTCCTTGTGACGACGCGGGCGGGAAGTTCGACGGGAACAACGCCCGCTTGGTCTCGTCGTCGTTCACCGTTTTCCATTGGTGGCTCTTGGTCAGCGCCCGCGCACGCGCAACCGCCGGGCGCGCATCCACACTGGCGAACCAGCGCTTCAGTTCCGGAAACGGCGCCAGCGGGTCTTCGGCGCCCTTGCGCACGCGGGAAGCCCGGTCCAGCCAACCCCACGCCGAAATGTCCGCGATGGTGAAGCTGTTGCCAACAATGAACTCGCGCCCCTTCAGATGCTCGTCCAGCACCTGATAGTGCCGATCGGCTTCGCGGCGGTAACGGTTGACGGCGTAGTCCAGGCCATCGGGCGCGGCAAACTGAAAGTGCACCGCCTGGCCAGAGAACGGCCCCAGGCCCGAGGCAATGAAGAGCAGCCACGACAACAGCTCGGGCCGATCTTCAGGCGTGCCTGTTAGCTTGCCGGTCTTGTCGGCCAGGTAGATCAGGATGGCCGTCGAGTCAAACACGCGCGCTTCCTTGCCGCCGGGGCCGTCGGTGTCAACAATGGCCGGCACCTTGCCGTTCGGATTGATGGCCCGAAAGGCCGGCGTGTGCTGTTCGCCTTTGCTGGTGTCGACCGGCACGGCTTCGTACTCCAGCCCGGTCTCTTCCAAAAAGAGCGCGATCTTGGCGGGGTTGGGCGTCGGATGAAAGTAAAAACGGATCATGGCTGTTGTCTCGCTGTCGTGGTGGTCGATGGGACTGCTACCTTGCGCTTGGGACGGGCTGCCAGAAGCACGCCGCCGACGACGGCAAGAAGCGCAACGCCCTCTTCCCATGACGGCAACTCACCCAGGACGGGAATGGCGGTCAGCGCGGCAACCGCCGGAATCAAGGCAATGATGGCCGTCGCGGCGGACGGCCCCAGCAACGTGACAGATCGATTGAAGGACACGATGGCCACGCCGCTCATCAAGACGCCCTGATAGAACGCCTGCAAAACGATTTCACCGGGTGACGCCAAGTCAAGGCGGCTGAGTCCGGCAAACAGGTAGATCGGCAGAAACAACACGGCCGACCAGAAGCAGATCAACGCTGCCGCCTGCACCGGCGTCAACCTGCTGCGCCGAAACAGCAGCGTATACACGGCCCACATCGCCGCGGCCGTGATCAGCGCCAGGATGCCCACCGGGTTCGCAACGCCGTGCGCCGAGGCGCCGCCCGCGATCATGCAGACCAACCCGATGACGATAGCCAGATAACCCAGCCAGCGGCCCCTGCTTGGTTGTTCTTTCAGGAAGATCCACGCAAAAAGCCCGACAAAAACGGGCATCAATGTGGGCGCCACTGCCGCCGCCCGACCGGCGGACGTGAGCTGCAAGCCCAGGGCGACCGCCAGTACGAAGGGCATGCCCCACAGGCAGGCGTACAGCAGTCCTTCACCCCATTGTTTGGCGGACATGTGCCTTGCGCCGCGCAGCAGTACGGGAAAAAGAATCACAGCGCCGATACCGAACCGCAGCGCGGTGACATCCCACAAGCGCAGTTCCCGCGTCACGCTAAAGCGCGTCACCACAAACCAGCCCGCGAAAATCAGGACGCTAAGCGCCGCCCAGCAGAGTCCGTGAAGGGTTTGGCGAGAGGGTCGCGGGGAATGGGATATGGGAGCGGGTCCGATGGCGGCGTTCTGGGCGGGGTCGGCAAGTTGCGTCATGCGGTGGCCTTCCCCCTGGGGCAAGCGGGTTGACGAAGGCACTTGCGTTGCAGGTGCCGTGCGATGTCTGGCAATTTTATATCGACTGCTATAAAACATGCCAGCATTGATTTTCCCAGAGCGCCGATGAACGGCTAATGCGATGCCGCCGCATCAACAAAGGCAGACAGATCACGATTGAAGCGCTGCGCCTCTTCGATAAAGGGCGAGTGCCCCGCTTCTGGGTAGAACTTGCCGATGGCGTCGGGGTTCAGGGCCTTGGCCCGATTGAAGGACGGTTCGGCTTGAACCAAGGCGTCACGCGCACCGTAAATCAGCAACAGCGGCTTGTGCATGGCGCCCAAGCCCTTGGGCGCATTCAACGACATGCCATGCACGGCGTTCTGCATGGCCTGTGAGGCCATGGCCGCATTCGCCAACAAACGCTGGAACGTCTGCGCGTCGGGCAGCTTGGCAAAGCACAGCGCCACGAACTCACGCTCGGCATCCAGATGCGTCTTGAGATCCGGCGATGCCATCCCGCTGTACACCTGCGGATGCGAAACGATTTGCTCGGGCTTCAGCTCGATGACACCACCCACGTACACAGCGCCGGCGATTTTCTCGTCACCATAGGCAGCCAAGTAATTAGTGGCCACGGCAGCGCCCAGCGACCATCCCACCAAGACAGGCCGCCGGGCTCCTGACCCAGCAATCACCGCTGCCAGATCATCTGCCCAACGGCGTCCATCACGGTAGGCATCGGCGCGCTCCGGTTGACCGGACATACCATGCCCGCGCATATCAAAGGTAATCAGCCGATAGCGCTGTAACTCAGGGCTGTTGACCTGCTTGTCCCAACTCAGATGGCTGCCAAGCAAGCCGTGAATGAAGATAATGGGCTGGCCGTTCGGGTCACCGGCCTCTTGCACCGCGATGCGCACCCCATCAGGCGCCGTCACGGTGTACGGTTCCACGGCGGCATGCGCCAGCGCGGCCACAGCCATCAAGGCAACCGCGGCAAAGCCCTTGCGCCATTGGCTGAAGAGGTTGAAAAACATCATGTTGAAGCTCCTTCGAATAGAAAGAGCCCAGGCTAAAGCCTGACATTAGTGTCACAGTCAAGCGCGGATGATAAGGTTCGATCCATGAAGAAGACTGAGTCCATCACCCTGCTGAAGATCGGCGCTTTGGCGCAAGCAACCGGCGTCAGCGTGCGCTCGATTCGTCACTACGATCAGCATGGCCTGCTTGCGTCAACGCGTGCTCAGAATGGCTACCGCGCCTTCGAGGCAGTGGCCGTCACACAGGTCAAGCAGATCCAACGATTGATCGCCACCGGCTTCAGCTTGGAAGAAATCCGCAGCTTTCCGGATTGCATGTTGCTGATCGAAGGGGCGAAGGCATGCACGGATATGACGGATGCGAAGCGTAAGCGGCTGGCGATACTGGAGAAGCAGATAGCGGCGCTGGAAAAGCAGCGCCAGCGGTTGCGAGGCATGCTGATTGAGGGGGGTGGGCAGGAGTGAGTCGCCCTGGATTATGCGGAGGCCTGCACTTACCCGATTCGCCTAGCTTTTGCCTGGAACAATAAGCACGCCCAGCCGCCCCGCAAGATCCAACAACGCGTCGTACGCCCCGACATCGTCCATCAAGCTGCGCGACTCACCATCCGGGCGCAGAGTTCCGTCGGCGATTCGATCCCCAACCAGAACCACGGCCCGAGCGGAGTCATCTTGTCGAGAAATCCAAGATAAACCCTGCACCCGTGGATGCTTCTCATGAAGTTTTTTCCCCCATTGGCGGGTGACTGGGTACTGGTCTTTTTCCGTATCGATAAGCTGCCTACGGGTCACGCCTAGTTTGCGCAACGGTACGCTAGCCAAATCGACGAGCTGCAGGTCCTGGGTGACTTCAACACATGAGTGAACCTGACCTTCCAGTTTGCGCTTATCCAGACTTTTGAAACCCGGCGCGTGCGGAACATCGTGGAATACCGTCTCCATCATGGCGCAGTCCATGGTCGCACCACCGTAGAGCGTCGGAATCGGTGCGCCTTGGGCATCCCGAATAGGACTGAAGCGCGCGTTCCCCTGAGTGCCAGGGTTGAACTGGTCCGCCCGGTATTTCCCCTGGTGAACGCGGTGCAGGATAGTTCCAGCCTCTAGCGTTTTTATGGTCGCGTGAAGGACTTCAGGAGGTATCGGCGTGGCGTTGCCGGGGTGAGCTTCCATCGACATCGACACCGAATCGGCAGAACGGCTACGGCGGTTAGCCATGTGCGACCTCTTGCACCTCATCGCGAGCGGCCTCGATCACCTGATCCGGCAAAGCAGCCAGCAAGTCCTGCGGCCGCTTGCCTGACAGGAAGCTATTGGCGGACAGGAACCAATAGGCCATGCCCCAAGCATCCTTGTGCCCGTCAAATTCCTTAATGATCCCGGCCAGCGCTTTCAATGGACGGAAGCTGGCCTCCCGATCCAGACCATAGGCTGGGAAGTAGTCAACGCCGTTGTGATGAATGGCAAATATCTGCCCCTGCTTCTTCCACTTGTTTGGCTGCGCGCTAGGGTTGACGGTGCTCAGGCCTGCCAACTGGGCCACTTCGGCTGCTGTGAGCCAGTCTCCACTTTCGAGAACAGCCATGCGAGCCCGAGCCAGCATCATCGCTTCCTTGAGAAGCTGGGGCGAGGCGGGCTTGCGGGGCACAAGGGCATCAACCAAGCGCTCGACGAGCTCCCGATCCTGCCGTTTAAGGAAAAGCTCAAGCATCGATTCCGCGACGCTGGACATGTTCCGGGCAACAGTGGAAAGCGAGGCGTTGTCGACATGTTCGAATGCAAGCACCACCACCTGATTGGCGTGGGATTTTCGGAGGTAGTCCTGTGCTTGCTTCGGGGTACCCACAAGGGTGGAGACCCCAGGATGGTCTTGTACGACGCCCATGGCTGAGCTCCGTCAGAGTTATAACAATTATGTCACCATAACATATCTTCTATAACTTAAATGGCGAGGAAAACCTTCAGTTGCTGGCTGCCATAGTCGTATGAGAGAAAATCAAGGACACCGCTACCCGGCACGCCAAACCACTTGGCAAGCGGTTTGCCTACCCCCGTGAAGTTCATCCATTGGCTTCTTGCGCCACAGCGGTCGGCACGTCGGCGCCCGGATGGCGGGCCAGTTCGATGAAGGCCCGCACGTAGTCAATGGCGCTGTCCGCCTCGCGCGCCCCAAGAAAAATCTGCTTGGCGATGCCGCGCACGCCCAGCCGCACCGGCACCACATCCATCCGCGCCGCGTATTCCTCGACCAGCCAGCGCGGCAGAGCGGCCACACCGCGTCCGCTGGCCACCATCTGCACCATGATGTCGGTGGTTTCGATGGCTTTGTGGCGCTTCGGCGTGACACCGGCCGGCAGCAGGAACTGGTTGTAGATGTCCAGGCGCTCGATGTCCACGGGGTAGCTGATCAGCACTTCCTGGTTAAGCTGTTGCGGCTTGACGTACGCAGCCGTTGCCAGGGGATGGCCCTTGGGCACGACCAGCACCTGCTCGTAGTCGAACACGGGCTCAAACTTCAGGCCTGGCTTGAACAGCGGGTCGGGCGTCACCAGCAGGTCGATCTCGTAGCCAAAAAGCGCGCCGATCCCGCCAAACTGGAACTTCTGTTTGACGTCCACATCCACGTCGGGCCAGGCCGCCAGATACGGTGAAACCACCTTCAGCAACCACTGATAGCAAGGGTGGCATTCCATGCCGATGCGCAGCGCGCCGCGTTCGCCCTGCGCGAACTGGCCCAACCGCTCTTCGGCCAGGTCCAGTTGCGGCAGCACGCGGTTCGCCACCGCCAGCAGGTATTGGCCGGCCTGCGTCAAGCGCAGGCTTCGACCTTCGCGCAGCCAGACGTCGGTGCCCAGTTGCACCTCCAGCTTCTTCATGCTGTGGCTCAGGGCCGACTGGGTCAGGTTCAACACGCCCGCGGCGGCCGTCAACGACCCTTGCCTTTCGACCTGCTGGACGATGCTGAGATGGATGCGCTCAAGCATTCAGATGATTCCTGCTCATGGATTGGTGAAATAAAACCATTTTACTTCATGGTTACCCTCATCTAGCATGCGGTTCCAGCTTGATGCTGCAACTGCACAAACAGGTGCGGCGCCGGGTAGATCCATTCATGTGAAGCAAAGATGACACGTCCACTCCGTCTAGTCGCAGTTTCCGGCGGACTGCAACGCCCCTCCAAGTCAGCGGCCCTGGCAGAACACCTGCTGGATCTGATCGCCGACCATATTCCGTGCGAACAGCACCTGGTTGAACTGGGTGAGCTGGCCCCGCAACTGGCCGGCGCCGTCTGGCGCTCGCAATTGCCCGACACGGTGGAGCGCGAGCTTGGCGTGGTCGAACAAGCGGACATCCTGGTGGTGACAACCCCGGTCTACCGAGGCTCGTACACGGGGCTGTTCAAGCACTTCTTCGACTTCATTCATCAGGACGCCCTGATCGACAAGCCCGTCTTGTTGGCGGCCACCGGCGGCAGCGAACGCCATGCCCTGATCATCGACCACCAGTTGCGGCCGCTGTTCAGCTTCTTCCAGGCACGCACCTTGCCGCTGGGCGTCTACGCCACCGACAAGGATTTTGCCGACTACCGCGTGCAGGACATGGCCCTGATCGAACGGGCCAGGCTGGCGGTCCAGCGCGCACTGCCCTTGATCGAATTGATGCGCCATCCACGCACCGCCGCCGCGGAAGAAGCGGTAGCAGCCTGACGCAAAGCCAAATCAAGCGCCGCCCGCAGCGGCAATAGCGTCCGTCGCCAAGCGGCCGCCGGACTCCGCATTTCTTTCGTAAAAATCAGCACACCCCATCACCATGAGCAACGCGTTCACATTCAACATCAAGAGCATTCCTTTTGATGAAAATTACCAGCCTTCCGACAGCACGCGAATCACGACCAACTTCGCCAATCTGGCGCGGGGCACGAGTCGCCAGCAGAATCTGCGCAACACGCTGAAGATGATCGACCGGCGTTTCAATAGCCTGGCGCATTGGGACAACCCCAGGGGAGATCGCTACACGGTCGAACTCGAAATCATCTCCGTTGAAATGAACATCGCGGCCAACGGCGGCAGTGATGCGTTTCCGCTGATTGAAATCTTGAAGACCAATATCGTTGACCACCACAACAACGAACGCATCGAAGGAATCGTCGGGAACAACTTCTCTTCGTACGTGCGCGACTACGACTTCAGCGTGCTTTTGCAAGAGCACAACAAAAACAAATCCAGCTTCAGCTCGCCTGACGGTTTCGGCGACTTGCACGGCAAGCTGTTCAAGCACTTTGTCGGTTCCAGCGCTTACCAAGAGCGGTTCAGCAAGCCGCCTGTCATCTGCATCAGCGCCTCAAGCAGCAAGACATACCTGCGCACTGAAAATCAGCACCCCATCCTGGGCGTTGAATATCAGCAAAACGAATTCTCGCCGACGGACCAATACTTCGAAAAAATGGGCTTGCAGGTCCGTTACTTCATGCCCCCGGGCAGCGCCGCGCCGTTGGCCTTTTACTTTCAGGGCGACCTGCTTGGCCACTACACGAACCTTGAGCTGATCAGCATCATCAGCACGATGGAAACGTTCCAGAAAATCTACCGCCCCGAGATCTACAACGCCAATTCCGCCGCGGGCAAGGTCTATCAACCGAGCCTGAAGAATCAGGATTACTCGTTGACGCAGATTGTCTATGACCGCGATGAGCGCAGCCAGCTCGCCGTGAAGCAAGGAAAGTTCACGGAAGAGCACTTCATCAAGCCCTACAAGCATGTGCTGGAAAGCTGGGCCGCCAACTACGCGCACTAATCACTCAAAAAACACACGAGACCACCTGATCATGAAAAAACTACTGCCCACCTCCACCGCCGGCAGCCTGCCCAAGCCTTCGTGGCTTGCACAGCCTGAAAAACTCTGGTCGCCTTGGAAACTGCAAGACGACGAGCTGATCGAGGGCAAACAAGACGCCTTGCGCCTGGCGCTGCAAGAACAACAGCACGCGGGCATTGATATCGTCAGCGACGGCGAGCAAACCCGTCAGCACTTTGTCACGACGTTCATCGAACATCTCGACGGCGTGGATTTCGAAAAGCGCGAGACCGTTCGCATCCGTGATCGCTATGACGCAAGTGTGCCGACCGTCGTGGGCGCCGTCAGCCGTCAAAAGCCGGTGTTCGTTGAAGACGCCAAATTCCTGCGTCAGCAAACCAAGCAACCCATCAAGTGGGCGCTGCCTGGCCCCATGACGATGATCGACACGCTGTACGACGCCCACTACAAGAGCCGCGAAAAACTGGCCTGGGAATTCGCCAAGATCCTCAACCAGGAAGCCCGCGAATTGGAAGCCGCAGGCGTGGACATCATCCAATTCGATGAACCGGCGTTCAACGTGTTCTTCGACGAAGTGAACGACTGGGGCATTGCCACCCTGGAACGCGCCATCGAAGGCCTGAAGTGCGAAACCGCCGTGCATATCTGCTACGGCTACGGCATCAAGGCAAACACCGACTGGAAGAAGACGCTGGGCTCGGAGTGGCGTCAGTACGAGGAATCGTTCCCCAAGCTGCAGAAGTCCAGTATCGACATCATCTCGCTGGAATGCCACAACTCGCACGTGCCGATCGATCTGCTCGAATTGGTACGCGGCAAGAAGGTGATGGTCGGCGCCATCGACGTGGCGAGCGACAAGGTTGAAACGCCGGAAGAAGTGGCCAATACGCTGAGAAAGGCGCTGAAGTTTGTGGATGCCGACAAGCTGTATCCGTGCACGAACTGCGGCATGGCGCCGTTGTCGCGGGCTATTGCGAAGGGCAAGCTGCTAGCTTTGAGCGAAGGCGCGGAAATCGTTCGCAAGGAACTGTTGGGCTGATGCGCCATGGAGTCAGACTGCATTTTTGCGCTGGCATCGGCGAAATTGCAGTCTGACTTCGTGGGAATGCGGGGCGAAGGCGGAGGTTTTATCTTTGTTCCGCCTACTGTTCCTTCAGCCCCAACGACTTGATCAATGGGGCGAACAATTTCTTCTCTTCCTGCACACGCGCGGCATACTCGGCCACGCTCAGCGGTAGCGCCTCGGCGCCGGCGTCCAGGAACCGCGCCTTGATCTCCGGCCGTGCCAGCACCTTGTTGATTTCGCCGTTCATGCGATCAACCACATCATCGCGGGTGCTGGCGGCGGCATACACGCCGAACAGGCTGTCCGCGAAAACGCCGTCAATGCCGGCCTCAGAAAAGGTTCGTATGTCTGGCGCCACGGCGGCCCGTTGCCGGCTTGCTACCGCCAGCACCTTCAGCTTGCCCGCTTGCACCATGGGAAAGACCGTGGCCGGTCCAAAAGCAAAGTCGATCTGGCCCGCGGCCAGGTCTTGTATCGCCGGCGCCACGCCGCGATAAGGCGCATGGGTGGCCTGCATGCCGGTAGCCTGCTTGAGCAGCTCGCCAGCCAGATGCGGCGTCGTGCCGTTGCCGGCCGAACCGTAGTTAAGCGGATTGGGCTGCTTGCGCGCGTATTCGACGAACGCTTCAAGCGTATCGACGCCCAGCGAGGACCGGACGAACAGGAACAACTGGCTGTTGGCCAACAAGGCGACCGGCCGCAAGTCACGCTGCGGATCGAACGGCATGTTGGTGAACATCAGTGGGTTGACCGATTCAGTCGTCGATGGATTGAGCAAGAAGGTATGGTTGTCTCGGCCGTTGCGCGCGACCTCGGCGCCCGCCACGTTGCCGCCCGCGCCGCCGCGATTCTCCACGATAACGGTCTGCTTCAAGGCCTCGGCCAAATGCGGCTGTACCGTGCGCGCCAGCACGTCGACCAGCCCGCCAGGGGCCAGCCCCACGACCAGGCGCACCGGCTTGTTGGGCCAAGCCTGAGGCGGCGTTTGCGCTTGACTGCCCGTCGCCCAGCCAGTCAGCGCCAGCAGCATCATGGCCAGGCAATGTCTACGCAACGGCATGCGATTCTCCTTATGGGCCGCCACCGCGCGATCCTGCGTACGGTGCGTCAGGTGCCGCACCCCGGTGAACCGCCTTGATGCCTCATCACGGCGGTGCCCTGCATCTGCCGCTCATTCTTCACAAAAGTTTAAGCATAAAGAATCCCGGATAACCCTAGTTTGCCGGGGAGGAGCAAGCGCGGCTTGTCTAGACCGCTTTAGGCCGAACAAAAATTGTGTCTGATGATGAAGATCGGCTTTGCAGTCGTGTGGCGCGGGCCAACGGGCCCACTCCAGAAACGCTTAAGACGTGAAGCCGCCGTCGACCAGGATGTCGGCGCCCGTGACATAGGAGGCCTGTGGACTGGCGAGAAACGCCACGACGCTGGCGATTTCATTCGGCTTACCGTAACGGCCCACCGCGATACCGGGGATGAGCAACTTGGCCCACTCGCTATCGACCGGATTCATGTCCGTGTCTACGGGCCCGGGGTGCACGGCGTTGACGGTGATACCACGCGAGCCCAGGTCGTATGCCAAGCTGCGGTTGAAGCCAGTGATGGCTCCCTTTGTCAGTCCGTACACCGAGAGACCGGGCACACCGGCATACTTCGTGGCCGAACTACCGATGTGCACGATTCGGCCACCTTCCTTCATGTGGCGTACGGCTTCCTGCGTGGCAACGAACACGCCCGTGACGTTGACCGCGAGCATCGACTGATAGTCCTCGAACGTAATCTGGTCTATCGGACTCGCCGACGCGATTCCGGCGTTATTCACCAGAATGTCCAGACCACCAAATGTCTCGACCGTCTTGGTGATGGCCGCGCGCACGGCGTCCGGGTCCGCAGCGTCGGCTACGATGGCCCGCGCGCGGCCACCGGCTGACTCGATGTCGGCGATTGTTTGCTTGGCCGAGTCAGGCGAGCCGCGGTAGGTGAAGGCGACTTGGGCACCGTCGGCAGCGAGTTGCTTGCTGATGGCCGCCCCGATGGAGCGCGAACCACCAGTGACGAAAGCCGTCTTGCCTAGCAGCGGAAGCGATTGGGTAGAAGTTGTGTCGTTCATAGGTCACTCCGTTTAAATGCCGAGAATTCGGTGGAGTGACTTTCGCGCTTTTATTGCCGATTGATTAGTATCAAATGACTTGGATCATCTTCAAGCAATTATTTAATATCCGCCTGGAGGTTGGTCTATGTGATCAGAACCGGAAGCCCGGTCAAGCGGCGACGGTCCATGTCGTCATGTGCACGCGTAATCTCATCGAACCGATAGCGAGCGGTTTCTAGGTCGTCGAAAATGCCGGAACGCACTGCGGCCCATAGCTCGTTGGTCGCAATCCCAACCGCCTGACCACGCACATATTGAGGGGCACCGCCACTTCGAACTGCGATGGCTCGTCGAGCGAAATCTGGTCGGTTTATCGATGCTTGGCCCGACGCATAGCCGATAGCTGCTATGACACCGCCGTCCCGGACACTTGCAGCGCCCAGATCAAACATCGCCTGCCCTACAAAATCGTAAACCACATCCACCCCATCCGGGGCGATCGCGCGGATGTTCGCCGCGATGTCGGGATCTTGTGAGTGAAACGCGTAAGTGCTGCCAGCGCTTACCTTGGAAAGCTTGTTCGGAAACCCAGCGATACCAATGACCGTCGCGCCGAGCGATTTTGCCCAACGGGAAAGAATTGAGCCCACGCTTCCTGATGCGCCGAGCACCAGCGCCACATCAGTCGGTTTGAGATCGTATAGCCCACGAAGACCCATCCAGGCCGTTCCGCCCTTGGCCAAGAAAGTCGCTGCGACCTCATTGGTGATGTCGCCAGGCAGGCGAACCAACGGTGCCGTTGAAATCACCCTCTCGGTAGCGTATGCACCCTCGGCGTAGAAGTAGGCGACACGGTCGCCGACCGAGAGCCCACTGACGTCGGGTCCTATCGCAGTGACTATCCCCGCTGCTTCAAAACCAGGGACCGCCGGCATCGTCACCGGATACTGCCCCCTCCGTATCATGGTATCGACGAAATTGAGACCAATCGCGTCTTGGGTGATCTGAACCTCGCCAGCACCTAGCGCCCGCAGGTCGCTGTGGATGATCTGCAGCACGGCCGGACCGCCGAGGGACTGCATCTGAATAATTTTCGGCATGCACCTAGACCATTGATATCTAAACCTGAGCCCAATGCGCTTCTAATTCCCGCGCCACGTCCGTGGTCCGCTCCAACATGGGCCAATGGGAGCTACGAAGCTTGACTGCAGCCTGAGCGCGGGTAGCATTCGCCAGCTCATCGGCAAATCGGTGTGGCAGATAGGGGTCATCCAAACCCCAAATCACCAGCGCCGGTACAGTGATGTTGCTCAGCTCTGGCTTCCATTCCGCACCGACATGGACGGCTGATCGATATAGCGCAAGAATGCTCGACTTCATGGTTTCGTCGATATAGCGAACCATCTCTCGTGCCTCGTCCCTGGGCACCTTCGCTTGAACGAGCTGATCGGCGAACGCTTCCAGATCGAGATTTTCCATCCAGCGCTCGCCCTCCACCGGGGTTTGCCAGATCTTCGCCAGATCGTGCCAGGGATATGCGGGATCGACTGGACCACTGATCCCCACCCAGGTGCGGACAAGATCGGGGCGAGTCGACGCGATCCGCGCGGTCAGCAGGCAACCCCAGTCGTGGCCAACCAAATCGACCGGTGTGCCAATCGCCTCCAGTTCCCTAGTCAGCCAATCGATATATTCCTCTTTTGTCGCCGTAAATCCATCGGGCACAGGTTTTCCAAAACCCGGCAGGTCGGGTGCAATCACGTCCTGCCTTTTGATTTGTGAGAGAAGGCGGTTCCAGAGTCGATGGGTGTCGGGAACGCCGTGGACGAGTACCGCTGGCATGCTGCATCTCCGGCTTCGTTAGTGGTCGTGATTGAGTCACCCGCACTGTCGCCCACTTATTTCCTCTTGATTAGTGCCATATGACTTGAATCATCTTCAAGCATCCATTTAGTATTCACAAATGGAGACCTTGGCCAACTTGGAGTCGTTCGTGCGCAGTGCTGAAAGCGGAAGCTTTTCGGCTGCGGCGCGGCGGTTGGCGCTAAGTCCGGCAGCAGTAAGCCGGAACGTGGCCATGCTGGAGCGCAACCTAAAAGTACGGCTGTTCCATCGTTCAACCCGCAAGCTGACGCTGACCGAGGCGGGTGAGGCATTCCTGAGCGCGATCGGCGGCAATCTGGACTCTTTGCAAAACGCCATTGCGTCGGTATCGGCAGACGACGGACAGCCTGCGGGTGTGCTCAAGATCAGCCTGCCGCCAACCGTCGGAATGAGCCACATTCTGCCGCTACTGCCTGAGTTCTTGCAGCGCTACCCTCGCATCAAGCCCGAGTGGCATTTCGAGAACCGCGCGGTGGACCTGATCGCCGAAGGCTACGACGCCGCTATTGGTGGTGGCTTCGAGCTCGCGCCCGGCATGATCGCCCGGACATTGGCACCAGCGCACATCATCGCCGTCGCATCTCCTGCCTATCTGGCCCGACGCACGGCACCTGCTGACCCATCCGGGCTGATTGAGCTGGATGGAATCGTCATGCGTTCACTCAAGTCGGGCCGCATCCGTACCTGGGACATGCGCAACGCGCAAGGCGATCAGGTTGCCGCATTGATGCGCGAAACTTTAGTGGTCAACGACCCTACCGCGCTGAGGGAGGCAGTGCAGCTAGGCTTGGGTGTCGCCATGCTGGCCGTCCCTGATGTTCTAGCAGGATTGGAGTCGGGGAAGCTTGTGCGAGTTTTACCGCGCTGGTGGGCCGATGCGGGCGCAATCTCGCTCTACTATGCGAGTCGCGACCTGCTCCCGGGCAAGACGCGAGTCTTCATCGACTTCGTGATCGAGGCATTCAAACGTCAAGACTATGCACGGCGTTTTGCCGGTAGCTTGGGATAAGAACGTATGAATGCCTCGCCGATAACTGGCGATAGTTCCCGAAGGACCTCAAATCACTCCCACTCAATCGTCGCCGGCGGCTTGCTCGACACGTCATAAACCACGCGGTTAATCCCGCGCACTTCATTAATGATCCGTGAAGAAACGCGAGCCAGCAGCGGGTGCGGCAGCGGCGCCCAGTCGGCCGTCATGAAGTCAAACGTCTGGACCGCACGCAGCGCCACAACGTACTCATAAGTCCGCCCGTCGCCCATCACGCCCACCGACTTCACCGGCAGGAACACGGCAAACGCTTGCGACGTCAGCTCATACCAGGTCAAGCCACTAGCTTCATCCTTGGTGTTCCGCAGTTCTTCAATGAAGATCGCATCGGCACGGCGCAGCAGTTCAGCATATTCATGCTTCACTTCGCCCAGAATCCGAACGCCCAGGCCGGGGCCCGGGAACGGATGGCGGTACACCATCTGCGGCGGCAAACCCAAGGCCACGCCCAGTTCGCGGACTTCGTCCTTGAACAGTTCGCGCAGGGGTTCCAGCAATTGCAGGTTCAGCGTGTCCGGCAGGCCGCCCACGTTGTGGTGCGACTTGATCGACGTGGCCTTGCCCGTCTTGGCGCCGGCGGATTCGATGACGTCGGGGTAGATCGTGCCCTGGGCCAGCCACTTGGCGCTTTGCTGCTTGCCGGCTTGTTCCTGGAACACTTCGACGAATTCGCGGCCGATGATCTTGCGCTTGGCTTCCGGGTCAGCCACGCCTGCCAGCTTGCCCATGAATTGGGCGGTGGCGTCGACGTGAATGATCTTCACGCCCATGTTTTCAGCGAAGGTCTGCATGACCTGCTTGCCTTCGTCCAGGCGCAACAGGCCGTGGTCGACGAACACGCAGGTGAGCTGGTCGCCGATGGCCTTGTGGATCAGCGCGGCGGCAACCGAGGAGTCCACGCCGCCGGACAAGCCCAGGATGACTTCGTCGGTGCCGACTTGCTCGCGGATGCGGGCAACGGCTTCGGCGACGTAGTCGGGCATGTTCCAGTCCCCCTGGCATTCGCAGATCTCGTTCACGAAGCGGGCCAGCATGGCCTTGCCTTGGACCGTGTGCGTGACTTCGGGGTGGAACTGAACGGCGTAGAAGCGGCGGTCTTCGTCGGCCATGCCGGCGATGGGGCACGACGGCGTGGACGCCATCAGCTTGAAGCCCGGGGGCAGCTCGGTGACCTTGTCGCCGTGGCTCATCCAGACCTTCAGCATGCCGTGGCCTTCGGGCGTGGTGAAGTCGTCCAGGCCTTCCAGCAGCTTGGTGTGGCCGTGGGCGCGGACTTCGGCGTAGCCGAACTCGCGGTGGTCGGAAAAGCTGACCACGCCGCCCAGTTGCTGCGCCATGGATTGCATGCCGTAGCAGATGCCCAGCACCGGCACGCCCAGTTCGAACACGGCGTGCGGCACGCGCATCGAGCCTTCTTCGTAGGCCGAGGCGTGGCTGCCGGACAGGATGATGCCCTTCAAGCCTTGCGCCATCTGCTCGCGCACGAAGGCGTCGTCGACGTCGCCGGGGTGCACTTCGGAATAGACGCCGGCTTCGCGGACGCGGCGGGCGATCAGTTGGGTGACTTGCGAACCGTAGTCAAGAATGAGGATGCGCTGGTGCATTGAGCTCTACCGATTAAATAAAACCGCACCGGCAGAACCGCTGTTGTTAATGCGATTCTGCCGGTGCGTGATGCATGACATTGTAGTTGACTGTACGGATCAGTCGGCGCGGTAGTTGGGCGCTTCCTTGGTGATCTGCACGTCGTGTACGTGGGACTCGCGCACGCCGGCGGAGGTGATCTCCACGAATTCGGCCTTGGTGCGCATGTCGTCAATGGTGGCGGCGCCGCAGTAGCCCATCGAGGCGCGAATGCCACCCACCAATTGGTAAATGATGGCCAGCACGCTGCCCTTGTAGGGGACGCGGCCTTCGATGCCTTCGGGGACCAGCTTGTCGGCGTTGTTGGACGGGTCCTGGAAGTAGCGGTCGGCCGAGCCGTCCGTCATGGCGCCCAGGCTGCCCATGCCGCGGTACGACTTGTACGAACGGCCTTGGAACAACACGACTTCACCCGGGGCTTCTTCCGTGCCGGCGAACATGCCGCCCATCATGCACGCGAACGCGCCAGCGGCCAGCGCCTTGGCGACGTCGCCCGAATAGCGGATGCCGCCGTCGGCAATCAGCGGAACGCCCGTGCCTTCCAGCGCCTTGGCGACTTCGGAAATGGCATGGATTTGCGGCACGCCCACACCGGCGACGATACGCGTGGTGCAGATGGAGCCGGGGCCGATACCGACCTTGACGCCGTCGGCACCGTACTCGACCAGTGCGCGCGCGGCGGCGGCGGTGGCGATGTTGCCGCCAATGACTTCAACCTTGGGGTAGTTCTGCTTGACCCAGCGCACGCCTTCCAGCACGCCCTTGGAGTGGCCGTGCGCGGTGTCGACGATCAGGACGTCAACGCCAGCGGCAACCAGCTTTTCCACGCGCTCTTCAGTGCCCGCGCCCACGCCCACGGCCGCGCCCACGCGCAACTGGCCTTGGCCGTCTTTGCTGGCCATCGGGTGTTCGGTGTTCTTGACGATGTCTTTGACGGTGGCCAGGCCACGCAGCTCAAAGCCGTCGTTCACGATCAGCACGCGCTCAAGGCGGTGCTTGTGCATCAGGGATTGCGCTTCGTCCAGCGTGGCGCCTTCCTTCATGGTGACCAGGCGTTCCTGCGGCGTCATGATGTTGCGCAGGGGCTGATCCAGGTTTTCTTCAAAACGCAGATCGCGGTTGGTCACGATGCCGACCAGCTTGCGGCCTTCAACCACCGGCAGGCCCGAAATGCCATGCTGGCGCTGCAACGCAATGGCGTCGCGCACTTTCATTTGGGGGGTGACGGTGACCGGATCGATCACGATGCCGAATTCGTGGCGCTTTACGCGAGCCACTTCACGGGCTTGGGCATCAGCGGACAAATTCTTGTGAATGATCCCGATGCCACCTTCTTGGGCCATGGCGATGGCCAGGCGAGCTTCGGTGACGGTGTCCATGGCGGCGGACACAAGCGGAATATTCAGGCTGATATTGCGGGTCAGGCGGGTGGCCAGGGAGGTGTCGCGCGGCAACACCTCGGAATACGCAGGCACCAACAACACATCGTCGAAGGTGAGCGCTTTTTGAACGAGACGCATGGGTAACTCCGGGCGCAAAGCAAGATTATACGCCGCCCGCCAATTTTTTCTAGGTGTCTACCCTAGGTTTTATGCGGGTTTTTTACATGACGGCGCAGCCAGGCCGGCACCAAGAACGCCGGGGATCAGTGCCCGCGTTATAGCCCCGCATCGCGAAAGCCACAAGTATTTTTACCCGGGTGATATTGACAGCATATTTTCATCCGGGTAATAATTCGCAGCGCTTCGACATCCTCTTCTCGCCACCCTCTCCCCTGCCCCTTGGACCTTTATGCCATGAACCTGCCCGCCGCCAACATTGCCCCCACCAATACCTACACCGCCTTTGAAGGCCATCAAATTCTTGCCGCCGGGCCGCTTGCAGACGTAGCGCTGGCGGTCAAGCGCGCCATGGATTCAGGCGCCGCCCACACGATGCTGGTGTATCAGGACGGCACCGGTATCCAGACCGACCTGAACCTGGCGGGCACCGACGCGCAAATCATCGAACGCCACCGCCAACCCGTTGACGCGGCGAACCCCGGGTCGGCGCCATCGACCGAACCCGACGACTCCGCCGAACCACGCGAAGCAAGCCACCACAGCGCCCTGCACCCGCGCGGACGTGGCCGGCCCAAGTTGGGCGTGGTGCCACGCGAGGTGACGCTGTTGCCTCGGCATTGGGATTGGCTGGCCACACAACCAGGTGGCGCGTCGGTGGCGCTGCGCAAGCTGGTGGAACAGGCGCGCCGCGACAACGACACGCAGGACCAGCAGCGCCAACGTCAGGAAGCCGCGTACCGCTTCATGTCCAGCATGGCCGGGAATCTGCCCGGCTTCGAAGAAGCGACCCGGGCGCTGTACGCCAATGACCGAGAGCGATTTGCGCAATGCATCGCCGCGTGGCCGCAGGACGTCCGCGCTTATGCCACGCGCCTGGCGTGGCAGGCTGCATCCGACACGCAGGCGCGCCACTAAGCGCATTGCCGACCACAACGCCTGCGCGCGCCGTCCGCCCGCGCAAGGCTGGCCCTGCCCCAGGCAGCGCGATCAACAACCACTCACACATCGCCACACACAACCCGGCGCATTGCCGCTTTAATGAACCCGTGATGTCAACCGAAGGTGCGCCATGTCCATCTCCAAGAACTTCCTGCTGTACGACGGCGACTGCCCCTTCTGCTCGAACTACGTGCGGATGCTGCATCTGCAAAAGGCGGTAGGGCAGATCGACCTGCTCAATATGCGCGACCATCCCGACCTGGCCGTGGCCTACAAGGCGCAGGGCTATGACCTGAATCAGGGCATGCTGCTGCATCTGGATGGCCAGGATTACTGGGGCGCCGACTGCATCAATCGGCTGGCCATGCTTAGCACCGGCAACGATCTGTTCAACAGCCTGAACGCCGCCGTGTTCCGCAACCGCTGCCTGTCGACCGCGCTATACCCCTTCATGCGCACCGGCCGCAGCCTGGCTTTGACACTGCTGGGCAAGCGCAAGATGCAGTTGTAGGCTCGCGCAACGAAGGCGCTTAGCGGCGCGTGGCCACTCCATCCACATCCACCACCCGCTGCAAGAACGCGCCCAGCGCCGGGTTGTCGTGCTGGGCGTGCCACACCAAGTACATATCCGCGTACAGATTGCGCTGCCCGATCGGGCGAAACTCCACCCCCTCAAAGCGCAATTCCCGCGCCGAATCCGGCACGATGCCCACGCCCAGTCCCGCGCGCACCAGCGCCAGCAGCGTATGGGTTTGCCCGGCGCGCTGCACGTAGTCGGGCTGCACATCCGCCAGCCCGAACGCCCCCACGATACGGTCATAGAAATACTTGCCTTCGCGCGGCGAATACAACACGAAAGGCTGGCCCTGCAACAGGCGCAGCGGCACGGTTTCGTGTTCGCACAGCGGCGATCCAGCGGGCAGCGCCAACACCAGCGGTTCACGCTCGACCAGCCGGGATTCAATGCCGGCCTGCTGCGGCACGCTGCGCGACAGAATGGCGTCCAGCTCGCGCGCCAAGAGCAGGCGGACCAGATCGGTGCTGACCGTTTCGCGCAGTTGAATTTCAACGCCGGCCAAGAGCTTGCGGGCTTGCATGATCATCGAGGGCATCAAGCGATAGGACGCCACGGCGGTAAAGCCCAAGGTGATGTGGCCGGCTTCTCCGCCGGAGGTGCGCCGTGCCGTGGCGGCCGCGCGCGCCGAAAACTCCAGCAGGTGGCGCGCGTCGCGCAGAAAACGCCGGCCTGCCGCGCTAAGCAGCACCTGGCGGCTGTTGCGTTCGAACAGCGTCACGCCCAGATCCTGTTCCAGCAACTGAATCTGGCGCGACAACGGCGGCTGCGTCATGCATAGCCGTTCGGCGGCGCGGCCAAAGTGCAGCTCTTCTGCCACGGCGATAAAGCACTCCAGCTGACGGAATTCCATCGATTCAATCCTTGAATTGATCAATGCTATTTATAGCTCGAACGGCTATCCATCGAAAGCCGTTTCTATACTTCGAAAAAATCGCGGCGCACGGGTCGACGTGACCGCGAAAGTACCCAAAGGAGCTTCACCGCAGCACGGTAATTTTTCACGGCGCAAGCCGTTTCCCAACCCCAAAAAAGAGAAGAGACATGGAGACAACCCCCATCGCCCGACCGCGCGTCCGGCTCATCGCCGCGGCGCTGGCTCTGGCCGCCACCGCCGCGTTGCCCTTCAGTGCACAGGCCGCCGGTTACCCCGAGCGCACCATCAACCTGATCGTTCCTTTTTCACCGGGCGGCGGCACCGACATCTCGGCGCGGCTCTTGGCGGCGGCGCTAAGCGAGAAGCTGGGGTCGTCGGTGGTGGTCGACAACCGTCCGGGCGCGGGCGGGCAGATCGCCGCGGACCTGGTCGCGCGTTCGCAGGCCGACGGCTACACGCTGCTGTTCGCCAATTCCGGCATGCTGGCCATCAACCCGTGGATCTACAAGCTGCATTCGGACCCAGCCACCGCGTTCGCGCCCGTGTCGCTGTTTTCGGATCTGCCCTTCGTGTTGGTCGTACCCGCCAGCCTGCCCGCCAAGAACGTGGCGGACCTGGTCACGCTGGCCAAAGCCGAACCGGGCAAGCACACCTTTGCCAGTTCCGGCACGGGCGGCGCGCCGCACCTGTCGGGCGAGATCTTCCAGCAGGCAACCGGCGTCGACCTGATGCATGTGCCGTACAAGGGCGGCGGCCCCGCCATGACCGACCTGATGGCCGGCCGGGTCGACATGCTGTTTGCGTCCGTGCTGGAAACCATGCCCTATGTCTCGGCCGGCAAGCTGCGTGCGCTGGCGGTCACGGGCGCCACGCGGTCATCGGCCATGCCAAACGTGCCGACCATAGACGAAGCCGGCGTGAAGAACGCGCAATCCGGTTCCTGGACCGCGGTGCTGGCGCCGGCCGGTACGCCGCCAGCCGTCGTTGACAAGCTGTCGCAAGCCATCCAAGAGGTCGCCGCCGACCCTGCCATGAAAACCAAGCTGGAATCGCAAGGCGCCGTGGCGCACGGGTCCACCCCGCAGCAACTGCAAGCGCTGGCCGCCAGCGAACGCGCGCGCTACGGGCAGATCATCAAGGCCCGCAACATCCAGACCAACTGAGCTTGACCCGGCCCGGGTAACGCCGGGCCGTTTTCGATGAAACCTCCATCCCAATAAGCCGCATCCATGACCGATTCCCTGCCCTCCTCCGCCCCGCACCTGTTGATGGTCGGCCCTTTGCTGCCGGACCTGATTGCGGACCTTGAATCGCGCTATCACGTGCATCGCTTGTGGGAAGCGGCGGATGCCAATGCGCTGCTGCGCGAACAGGGTGCGAACATTCGCGGCATCGCCACCAGCGGGCGCTTTGGCGCCACGGCCGACCTGATCAACGCGCTACCCGCGCTGGAAGGCATATTCAGTTTTGGCGTGGGCTACGACACCATCGACCTGGCTGCCGCGAAGGCGCGCGGCGTGGTCGTCACCAACACACCGGGCGTGCTGGACGCCTGCGTGGCCGACACGGCGCTGGCCTTGATGCTGGCCGCACCGCGCCGCATCGCCCAAGCCGACCGCTTCGTGCGCGCCGGCCGCTGGCCCAATGAAGGCTTTCCGCTGGGCACCCGCATGAGCGGCAAGCGCTGCGGCATCGTGGGGCTGGGAAATATCGGCTTGCGGATCGCCCGCCGCGCCGCCGCCTTCGACATGGAAATCCTGTACACCAACCGCAAGCCGCGCGCCGATGCGCAGGCGGAATACCGCTACGTGGCGGACATCGAAACACTGGCCGCGCAGTGCGACTTCCTGGTGCTGGCCGTGCCGGGTGGCGGCGCCACGCAGCACATGGTGAACGCGCGCGTGCTGGACGCGCTGGGTCCGCAGGGCTGGCTGATCAACATTGCGCGCGGCACGGTCGTTGACGAAGCCGCGTTGGTCAGCGCCTTGCAGAACAAGCGTATCGCGGGCGCGGGGCTGGACGTGTTCGAACACGAACCCGAGACCCCGGCCGCGCTGCACGCGATGGACAACGTGGTGCTGCTGCCCCACATCGCCAGCGGCACGCACGAAACCCGCCGCGCCATGGCCGATTTGATGGTGGCGAATCTGGACGGCTGGTTTCGGGATGAGAAAGTGCTGACGCGGGTGGTTTAAGCCAATGGCACGAAAGCGCCGGCGTCGCGGCGCTTGAGCCAAAGCGATAGGGCACAGCGCTTGGACTCGCCCTTACTCGCTGACCCACTGCAAGTCGGGCGACGGCGCGCCTTCCTGTTGGAAATGCAGCAGAGCCGCCTTCGCCATGTCCCGGTCCACGCATTGGTACTGCTGGTAGCTGCCCGCCTGGCCGCCCACCACCACTTCCTGATCGTGGTCTTCCGAGCGCGACGGGTCGATCAGCGTATAGATGCGCGCGTCGTCATCCAACGTGATGGACACGACAAACGCGCCATCGCCGCCCCCGATAGCCATGACGGTTTCGTCTTCCGTCACGAAGGCGATGGAACTGAATTGCGCGCCGTCCAGTTGGTCCAGCGCGGCCAAGTTATCGGCGTGACTTGGGTCGTCGCGCTCGCTGACCGCGACGCGTTCGCCCAGGCGGCGTTCTTCAATCAGTTTTTTATTTTCACAGCGTTCCAGCCCCCTTGGTCTTGGACGCGTGGCCACCCGCGTGGGCCAGCGCCGGTCTATTGCTGCCTCGTAAAAAACAAGGCGCGAAAAGAAGCAGTCTACCGGGATCGGAGCAAGCGGGTACGGGCCACGGTTTATGCCAGAATTGCGCCATGAAATTGATCAT
Organism: Achromobacter spanius; assembly: GCF_003994415.1. Classification (NCBI taxonomy): domain Bacteria; kingdom Pseudomonadati; phylum Pseudomonadota; class Betaproteobacteria; order Burkholderiales; family Alcaligenaceae; genus Achromobacter; species Achromobacter spanius. Next base: position 3,809,052 of record NZ_CP034689.1, read on the forward strand.
CACCGCCGCCGTTCTGCTATTGGCCACCGTGGCATCCATCATTTATCGGGTAGCCCGGCGCAGCCCCGACGACACCGGCCACCGCATCCGCAGCGATCTCGTCGCGGGCGGCTTGATGTTTGCGTTTATTGCGCCCGCCATTGGCGGCATCGCGGTCACGCTGGTGCTCAGCGCCATTTCACAGACCCCTAGAAACCTGATGATCATGGTTTTCGGCCTGCCCTGGTTTTATTTATTTGGCGTAATCCCCGCGCTGCTGTGCGGCGTCGTGGCCGGCGCGCTGAGGCCGGTGCGATCCACCTGGGTGGCGCTGGGCAAGATTGCGCTGGTCGGCCTGGTGTTTGGAATGGGCTCTTTCCTGCCGTTCTCCGGCCGCGATGCCGAAGTGCGCGACGTCCTCTTCCCGTTCTTCGTGGGTGGCCTGCCCGGGATGCTCAGCGGCTTTCTCTGCGCCTACTGGTTCTACGGCAAACCCGGCAGCGTGCGTCCGACAAGCGCAGACGCGTCCCAAGTGGCGTGACGTGAAACGAAGCGCCCCGGCGTGGTCAACTGCAAGCCGCGCCTGAGCGTCAACCGCTATCAGCGCTCTTCCTGCCGTTCCTTCTCTTCGGCCGCCGCCACATCCTCCAGCTTCACCGTCTGCGTACAGCCATTGGCTGCCGCACATTGGCCGGGCAGCTGCGAGCTTTTCACGCACTCGGCAAAGGCCAGCGCGGCATCCACCGTCGCGAAGTGGTACGAATGTCCATCCGTGAAAGCGACCTTTCCTTCCACTGAGCAATCCATGCCTGACTCCGTTAGCGACGCAATTCTTCGTCGGCATAGCCAAACGGCCAGCGGCGCTTGTTCGGTTCAGGGGTCGGCTTTTCGTTATTCATGATGGACTCCAATATTCGAATATAAGAATCCTATCTGCGCAGTTGTAACAGCGACGTAAGGGTTCGCAAACAAGCCCTTCATTGCTGGGAACGCACGCATGTCATGCATAAGTGATAGCGGGCGGCATTCGCCCACAAGGGCGATATCCCCCTCCCGCCTTCAGTGCTATCAATAAAACGCCAAGGGTGAAACCGCCGTCCGCAGGCACAACAACATCCGGCCCGATACGGATTGGCAATCTGAGGGAGGGCTTTGTCATGGCCTCAGGCTCACGGCTGTCTGACGTAATTGTCAAACTGCCGGACCGGTCGACCGTACGCATTGAACGTCGCCTGGTTATTACTCGAAGTGCCGACGCGCCGCCAGAACATCGCTATGTCTGCACGCTGGAATCAGGCGAGCAAGTGACTTGGCTGGGCGATGGCAAGTACCGTTTGCCAGACGGCGCCGTCGCGGTGGCCGTGGCACACAAGCGCCCGTAGTCACGACGGGCAGCGCAGCGTTGCCCTTCACTTCAGTGATTTTCCTTTGCATGATTGACCGTGTACTTGGGGATGTCGACCGTCAGGTCCTGTTCGCCGACGATGGCCTGACAGCTCAAGCGCGACTGCGGCTCGACGCCCCACGCGCGGTCCAGCAGGTCCTCTTCGCCCTCTTCCACGTCATTAAGCGCATCAAAACCGCTGCGCACAATGCAGTGGCAGGTTGTGCAGGCGCGGCTTTTTTCGCACGCGTGTTCAATGTCAATGCCGTGATCCAGTAACGCATCACAGAGGGAAGTCCCTGAGGATACGTCCAGCACCGCGCCGGCGGGAGCAAGATCGGGATGGGGAAGAACGGTGATTCTTGGCATATTGGGCGGGCCCACCTTATGTGTCGGTCTTGGAAGATTCAAACCAGTGCCCCGAGACTAAAGATTCCCACGATGGCAAGGTCAAGCGCCCGCGACTGAAAATAATCGTCAATTTCACCCCAATTACCGCACCAAAACACGGTTATCGCCGCACAATCAATGCGCACGAATTCTCTGGACATCGTGTCCTTTGGGAGACCCTCATGTGCGATTGCGCTGCTTGCGTTACCCCTTCCCCGGACTCCGCCCCACGCCGTCGCCTGCTATTGGGCGCGGCAGGTCTCGCCGCTTTTGGCGCGACCGGCTGGGCGGAAACGGCCAATGCCGAAGTGCCGTCGAATGATATTGGCGGCGACGAAGCCTTGAAACGACTGATGGCCGGCAATGCCCGGTATGCGGCCAACAAACCCAATATGCGGGACTTTTCAGCGGGCCGGGCGGCTCGCGTTAAAACACAAAAGCCGATCGCCGCCATACTCAGTTGCTCTGATTCCCGGGTGGCGCCGGAATTGGCCTTCGACCAAAGCCCGGGCGATGTCTTCATCGTTCGGGTCGCGGGAAACTTCGTCAACGAAGATGGCCTGGCCAGCTTCGAATACGCCGCCAAGATTCTGAACGCGCCGTTGATCCTGGTGCTGGGACACAACAACTGCGGGGCGGTGGACGCCGCGATAAAGGTCCTGAAAGAAAACGCCGAGCTGCCCGGCCATCTGCCCCAACTGGTCAGTGCCATCAAGCCCGCCGTGGAACGCGCCAGCAAGGGCGACCCCAAGAACCTGCTGACAGCGTCAATCGCTGAAAACGTCCGTCAGGCCGTCCAGCGCTTGCAGACGGCGCAGCCGGTGTTGCAAGGCATGGTGCAGGAAAAGAAGTTGATGGTGGCGGGCGGCGTGTATGACTTGGCCACGGGGAAGGTGACGTTGGTTTGATTGTGCGGGTTTGATTGTGCGGGTTGACTGCGCGGGTTGATCGCGCCGACCTGATCCGCGCTTGCACGGTCGCGGCCTTTCCTGTTGGAAGGCCGCGACCGGATAGCGACTTGGTCGCCTGCCTGGTTGCGTAACGCTTTCCCCGCGCTTACTGCTTTACCGCCAAGGGATGTTCAAAGAAGAACCGCAGCATTTCTTGCGTGGCATCCGGTCCGCTCTGATCCGTATACGACCCCTTGGGCGACCCGCCTGCCCAGGCATGGCCGGCCCCGTGCACCTCCCAATATTCCGCAATCACCTGGCCCTGCGCATTCGTGTACACCCGTTTGGTGCTGTCACGCCCTTGGCTCGCGCCCGACACGCGCTGGCTTTGCACGCGCGCATCGCCGCCGGCACTGGCGGCGACAACCGCGCCGGCATTGGCCGGGTGCACGGTGGCGTCGCGATCCCCATGAAAAACAATGGTCGGCACCGGCGTGCTGGACACCGCACCCGGCCGGATACCAATGCCCTTCATGGCCGACAAGGCGGACGGCAGGTCCTTGGCCGCGCCCGCAGCCAGCCCCGAATGCACGCCCGCAGCCGCGTACAACTGCGGATAGGTATCGGCCAGAATCGCGGCCATTGCGCCGCCCGCTGACAGCCCAGCCACGTAGACGCGCCGGGTATCGATGCCGTATTCAGCGATGACGTGGCGCGTCATGTCCGCCAAAATCGACGGCTCGCCTTTGCCGGCCTGCTGGTGGTTGTGCTTGAACCAGTTCCAGCACTTTTGCGGATTGGTTTCGCGCGGCTGCACCGGATACAGCACATAGAACCCCTGCTCACGCGCCGCCTCGTTCATGGCGGTTCCAGCCGCGAAGTCGTCGGCGTCCTGCGTGCAACCGTGCAGCATCACGACCAGCGGCCTCGCTTGCCCGTTCACGCCTGGCGGCACATACAGCTTGTAGGCGCGCTGACCGGCGCTATTGCGAAACGAACCCGCCGTGAAGAAATCACCCTGGGTGGCGGAGGACTCGCCGGGCGCGCGATGGGTGGGCTTGGATGTCGGGGCGGCGCCATCGTCACTTGCCGGGGACGGTGCGGCGGCAGGGGATGAAGCGCTCGGCGACCGCGCGGGAACCTCGCGCGCCTCGACGTCAATCACATCGGCCTCGTCATAGCGCGGCGCGGCGGATGCCGCCGTGGGCTGCACGCCCATCAAAGCGGCTTGAATGGCAGCCGTGGCCGCGGCCAGGTTGCCGGAACGGGTAAGCCGCGTGGCTTGGCTCATCAGTTGCTGAAATTCTGGGTGCATAGGAAGACCTTGGAAGCGGCAATAAGGGGTCAGCGGATGCGCTGACGCAGGGCAGTCTTGACGGCGGGACTGGCATGCAAGGCCCCCAATACCGTCACGGATTCGATCGTGGCCAACGCCAATTCGGGCGTCACGTCCGGCGCGATGGTCGCCAGCCCCAGGATCCGGATCTGCAGCATTTCACCCGCGGCCTGAACCGCGAGCAGATCGTCGACCGTGTAGTGCTGAATACCCAACACCAAAGTCTTCCGGCTGACCGCCTGCCGCACGGCATCGCCATGGGCGGCAAGCTGGTTGCGGATGGCGGTGCGGATCAGGTCGGTCCGGTTGGCGTAGAAGCCCTCTTGAACCAGAAGATCAATCTGGCCCAGGTCGACATAACCCAGGTTGATCGTGATCTTCTCGTCTGAGGGCTTGGGAGCGGAAGCGAGGCGTGGGGGACGTGGAGGCATGAAACGAAGCATAAAACCATCCAAGTGGATGGCCTATGGATGTTTCATCTTGATAGATTCCTCGGCATTGGCCTGACGCCGAGCGCGGGCGCTTTCAATACGAGCCAGCAAGGGCCCTTTACGCTTGACGACCATTTCCAGGTAGCGCTCTCGCGACAAGGCCAAACGCACCAGCGTCGGCAGTGCCTCGTAAGCCCGTTCCAAAACCAACTGCACCGACGCCTCGTCCTTCAACTTGTCAGACGCCACGTTCAACAGGCCATCCACCACCACCCGCTCGATTTTTGGCCAATGCTGGTCAATCAAGTCATGGCCCTTGCCACTGACTGCGTCCAAGGCGGCCCCGCCAGTGGCCTTGACCTTCACGGCTGAAGACGCGGTGCTTTCCACTGCACTGCTGACTGACCGGGACGCCTTGTCCGCCAAGTTCTTGGCGGTGCCAGACGCGCCCGAAGCCAGATCGGTGATTTTCTTGAACATGTCCTGATCCCGGTTGCGGCCATCCACCTTATTGGTGCTTTGGCCCCTGTTGGTCGAGCGCGCGCGCCGGCTCGATCTTCTGTGCGGCCATGGTACCAAGGCCACGCTACACGCCGCCCCTGGCACCCGGGAATTCGCGCTTCGACCCTAAGCCCTTGAAATAACTGGCAGTTATGAAACCGCATAAGGAAATGCCGAATTAGGGAATTTACTTATGCCTTTTAACTATTTGCTGTGCGCATACTTGCCGGGTCAGAATTCGCGCTGAGCATAAAGCACCCCAGATGGAACTTCGCCAACTCGAGGCCTTCGCGGCCGTCATGTCTACAGGTAGCGTCACCGCTGCCGGGCGCCTGCTTGGGCGTTCGCAGCCGGCCATCAGCCGCCTGTTGCAAGAGCTTGAAGCGGAAATCGGCTATGCCCTGTTCAACCGCAGCGGGCCGCGCGTCACGCCCACCGAACAGGGCTTTCTGCTGTATGACGACGTGGAACGCGCGCTGGCCGGTTTGCAGCAGATTCGCAGCCGCGCCGAAGAAATTGCGCGCGGCCAGGCCAAGCCGCTGCTGCTGGCGGCAACGTCCGCGCTGGCTGCTGGCCTGGTGCCGGACGCGCTCAAACGCATCGAATCCCAAACCGGCGCCATGCGGGTGCAAGTGCGCAGCGCCTCGCCCGAACGGGTCGTGCACGCAGTGCTGACCGGCGCCGCGCAACTGGGCGCCACCAGCTTGCCATTGGAACATCGCGGCCTGACCGTGCATTGGATCGCGCAAGCGCCCTGCGTAGTGGCCTTGCCCGAAAACGATCCGCTGGTCGCGCATGCCGTGGTGCCCGTCGCCCTTCTGGCCGGCCGCCGCCTGATCACCATGGCCAACCCCTACCGCCTGCGTCGCCGCCTGGACGCCGCGTTGGCCCCCGACGGCAATGCGCCCGGCACCATCGAAACCAATTCGTCCGTCAACGCCCTGGCCGCCGTGCGCGCCGGCCTGGGTGTGTCGGTGCTGGAACCGATTACCGCTTACGGCGTTCCGATGCCGGGCGTGGCGATCCGGCCCATCGACCTGGACATCCCTTTCTTCTTTGGGGTCATCACCCCGCAGCCGCAACCGCAACCTCAACCGTTGACGCCCGCCTGCCAGGCTATGGCCGACGCGCTGGCCGAAGCCGCCGCCGCGCTGCTGCCCGGCTTTGTGCTGCACGACGCCAGCGAGCATGCCGCGCTGCTGCACTCTGTCTACGGTGATGACGCCCCTGTTTTGGACTCCCCCACACTATGAATTTGCCCGTTGCCACCCCGCCGCAAGGCTTGGATGCGCTGGAAGCGCGTCTGCGGCAAGACCTGTCCTGGCTGGAAATTCCCGCCAAGAACTGGGTTGCGCCCCGTCTGGTTGATGGACAACAGGTACTGGACGTTGTCGTCATCGGCGGCGGCATGGCCGGCTTGGCCGCCGCCGCGTCGTTGACTCACCTGGGCATCACGGCGCCCATCTTCGACCAGGCGCCCGAAGGCTACGAAGGCCCCTGGGCCACCACGGCCCGCATGGAAACGCTGCGTTCGCCTAAGCAGCTGACCGGCCCCGCGCTGGGCTTGCCCGCGCTGACGTTCCGCGCCTGGTTCGAAGCGCAGTTTGGCTCGGCTGAATGGGACGCGCTGGACAAGATTCCCCGCCTGCAATGGATGGACTACCTGCGCTGGTATCGCCGCGTGCTGAACCTGGACGTGCGCAACGAACACCGCGTGCTGTCCGTGCAACCGCGCGCCGACCGCCTGGTGCAACTGGACATCGAGTCCCCCGCCGGACGCAGCACCGTGCTGGCCCGCCGCGTGGTGCTGGCCACCGGCCGCGACGGCCTGGGCGGCGCCTATGTGCCTGACTTTGCCAAGAAACTGCCGCGCGACCGCTGGGCGCATTCGTCCGACGTGATGGACTACGCCACCCTGGCCGGCAAGCGCGTCGGCGTCGTGGGCGCGGGCGCGTCCGCCATGGACAGCGCCGGCACGGCACTGGAAGCCGGCGCCGCCAGCGTCGACCTGCTGATCCGCCGCAACGACATCCCGCGCGTGAACAAAGGCAAAGGCGCGGGCAACCCCGGCCTGACCCACGGCCACCTGACCTTGCCCGACGAATGGAAGTGGAAGATCCGCCACTACATCAACGCGGCGCAAGTGCCGCCCCCGCGCGGCAGCACCTTGCGCGTGTCGCGCTTCCCCAACGCCCGCTTCAACCTGGGCTGTGGCGTGCAAGACCTGGCAATGGTGGGCGACGACATCCACGTCACCACGCCCAAAGGCGTGTTCGTGCTGGACTTCCTGATCTTCTCCACGGGCTTTCGTATCGACTGGACCGTGCGCCCGGAATTCGCGCCGCTGGCGCCCCACGTGCGCAACTGGGGCGACCGTTTCACCCCGCCCCCCGGCGAAGAAGACCAGGAACTGCATGATTCGCCCGACCTGGGCGCCGTCTTTGAACTGCAAGAAAAAGTGCCCGGCGCCTGCCCGGGCCTGGACCGCGTGCACTGCTTTTCCTACCCCGCCGCGCTGACGCAAGGCACGATCTCGGGCGACATCCCGGCCATCAGCGAAGGCGCCAAGCGCCTGGCGCAAGGCATCGCCGGCCTGTTCTACCGCGAAGACGTCGAAACGTACTACGCCAACATGGAAGCATTTTCCGAACCGGAAGTGTTCGGCGATGAATGGACGCCGGCCCCACCGCCCGCCCAAGCCGCGGCCTCGCAAGCGGAGACCGCGCAATGACTGGTTGGTTGATACGCCGCATTGCACAAGCCGCGGTGGTTGTATTTCTGATGACCTTGATCGTCTTCGTGGGCCTGCACGCCATCGGCAACCCCGTGGACATCCTGATCGGCCAGGACGTGGACCAGGTCGACCGTGCCCGCATCATCGCGGAGCTGGGCCTGGACAAACCGCTGTGGCAGCAATACCTGGCGTTCCTGAACGGCGCGCTGCACGGCAACCTGGGCAACAGCTTCGTCTACAACATTCCCGCGATTGAACTCGTCATCCAGCGCCTGCCCGCTACGCTGGAACTGGCGATCAGCGCCCTGGGCCTGGCCGTCATCATCGGCCTGCCGCTGGGCTTGATTGCCGGCCTGTACCCCGACAGCCGCTTTTCCAAAATGATCATGGCCGGCAGCATCGTCGGCTTCTCGCTGCCGACCTTCTGGGTGGCGCTGATGCTGATCATGACGTTCAGCGTGTCGCTGGGCTGGCTGCCCGCCAGCGGCCGTGGGCAGACGGTGGAATTCCTGGGCTTTCAGTGGTCATGGTTGACTGCCGACGGCTGGCGCCACTTGATCCTGCCCGCGCTGAACCTGTCGCTGTTCAAGATTTCGCTTGTCATCCGCCTGACCCGCGCCGGCGTGCGCGACGTGATGCCGCTGGACTTCGTGAAGTTCGCCCGCGCCAAAGGCTTGTCGCCGTTTCGCGTGGTCTGTGTGCACGTGCTGCGCAACACGATGATCCCGCTGGTGACCGTGCTGGGGCTGGAGCTGGGTTCGACCATTGCGTTCGCCGTCATCACGGAAAGCATTTTCTCGTGGCCGGGCGCTGGCAAGCTGATCCTGGACAGCCTGAACGCGCTGGACCGCCCCGTCATCGTGGCCTACCTGATCGTGGTCGTGTGCCTGTTCGTGACGCTGAACCTGATCGTCGACATTCTTTATAAAGTGCTGGACCCCCGGGTACGGCTGGAGGGCTCGGCATGAGCACCACTGCAACCCCTGAGAAGGTTCCCGCCCTGCGCCGCGAATCGCCCTGGCGCCGCAACCTGACCGAATTCCTGTCGTCCAAGACGGCGGTGTTCGGCCTGGCCGTGGCCACCCTGCTGATTCTGGCCGCCATCTTCGCGCCGTGGATCTCGCCGCAGAACCCGTATGACCTGCTGCAAATCGACGTGCTGGATTCCCGCATGCCGCCGGGTTCCATGAACGGCTTGGACACCTTCCACTACTGGCTGGGCACCGACGGCCAAGGCCGCGACTTGCTGTCCGGCATTCTGTACGGCCTGCGCATCAGCTTGATGGTGGGCGTGGGCTCGGCCGTTATCGCCGGCATCGTCGGCACGCTGCTGGGCCTGCTTGCCGCCTACGCGGGCGGCAAGGTCGACGCCTTCATCATGCGTTTGGTCGACCTGATCCTGTCGTTCCCGTCCATCCTGGTTGCCATGATGATCCTGGCCTTTCTGGGCAAGGGCGTGGGCAACGTGGTGCTGACGCTGGTGATTCTGGAATGGGCCTATTACGCCCGCACCGCGCGCGGCCAGGCGCTGGTGGAACGCCGCCGTGAATACGTCGAAGCCGCCCGCTGTCTGGACATTCCCAACTGGCGGATCATGTTGAAGCACATTCTGCCCAACTGCCTGCCGCCGCTGATCGTCATCGGCACCTTGCAGATTGCGCGCGCCATCACGCTGGAAGCCACCTTGAGCTTTCTGGGCCTGGGCGTGCCGGTAACCGAACCGTCGCTGGGCCTGCTGATTTCCAACGGCTTTCAATACATGCTGTCCGGCGAATACTGGATCAGCTTCTACCCCGGCATCGCACTGCTGATCACCATCGTCGCCATCAATCTGGTGGGCGACCGCCTGCGCGACGTGCTGAACCCAAGGACTCACAAATGACCGACCGCACCGCTACCGGCGCGCCGGCCACGCTTGAAGTGCGCAACCTGCGCACGCACTTTCATACCCGCGCGGGCGTGCTGCCCGCCGTGGACGACGTGTCGTTCACGCTCGAGCGCGGCAAGATCCTGGGCCTGGTCGGAGAATCCGGCTCGGGAAAATCCGTGACGGGCTTTTCCATCATGGGTCTGGTCGACGCCCCCGGCCGCATCGTCGGCGGCGAAATCCTGTTCCAGGGCCGCGACCTGACCAAGCTGGCCCCGCGTGAACTGCGCCGCCTGCAAGGCAACCGCATCGCCATGATCTTCCAAGATCCAATGATGACGCTGAACCCCGTCTTGCGCGTGGACGTGCAGATGATCGAAACCGTGCGCGCGCATAACAAGATGAGCAAGCGCGAAGCCCGCACGCTGGCCCGCGACACGCTGGGCATGATGGGCATCCCCAGCCCCGAAGAACGCTTGCTGGCCTACCCGCACCAACTGTCCGGCGGCATGCGCCAGCGCGTGGCCATTGCCATCGCCATGCTGCACCGCCCTGACCTGATCATTGCCGACGAACCCACCACCGCGCTGGACGTCACCATCCAGGCGCAGATTCTGTCTGAAGTGCAAAAGCTGGCGCAGCAGCACGGCACCAGCCTGATCTGGATCACGCATGACTTGTCCGTGGTGGCGGGTTTGGCCGATGACGTGGCCGTGATGTACGCCGGCCGCATCGTTGAACACGGTAAGGTCGACGACGTGCTTGACCGCCCGCAGCACCCCTACACCGTCGGCCTGATCGACAGCCTGCCCAGCAATAACCTGCGGGGCCAGCGCCTGCGCCAGATCCCCGGCATGACGCCCAACCTGCTGCACCTGCCCGCCGGCTGCGCGTTTTCCGCGCGCTGCTCGCGCGCCACCACCGCCTGTGGCCAGCAACCCGGCATCACTCAAGCCCTGCCCGAACACGACGTGCGCTGCTTCCATCCGACTATCCAGATCCACAACGAGGTGACGGCATGACTGTATCCGCCGCCCCCACGCCGCTTATTGACCTTGCTCAAGTCAGCAAGCGCTTTGGCGAAAGAAAGGTCGGCGCGGCCGGCCGCGCCATGCAGCGCATGGGCTTGTCCAAGCCGCCCGCGATCACGCGCGCCGTCGACAACGTGGACCTGATCGTGAACCCCGGCGAAGTCGTCGGCCTGGTCGGTGAATCCGGCTGCGGCAAATCCACGCTGGGCCGCATCGCCGCAGGCTTGTTGACGCCTTCCGGCGGTGAAGTCCGCATCAACGGCGTGCGCCCGTCCGACATGAACTCGGCCGCCGCCCACGCCGCGCGCCTGACCGTGCAGATGATTTTCCAGGACCCCTACGCCAGCCTCAACCCGCGCCTGCGCGTGGACGAGATCGTGGGCGAAGCGGCCCGCATCCACGGCCTGGTCGACAACGCGGGCTTTGACGACTACGTCAGCGCCCAGCTCGAACGCGCGGGGCTCGACCCTGCCCTGCGCCAACGCTACCCGCACCAATTCAGCGGCGGCCAGCGCCAGCGCATCGGCATCGCCCGCGCGCTAGCCGTGCAGCCGTCCATGCTGGTGTGCGACGAAGCCGTTGCCGCGCTGGACGTATCCATCCAAGCGCAGATCCTGAACCTGTTCATGGACCTGCGCGAAGAACTGAACCTGACGTACCTGTTCATCAGCCATGACCTGGGCGTGGTGGAACACCTGTCTGACCGCGTCGTCATCATGTACCTGGGCCGCGTCGTGGAAACGGCCACGGTGGACGAAGTGTTCCAGCGCCCCAACCACCCGTACACGCAAGCGCTGCTAGCGGAAATTCCCAGCCTGAAGTCGCGCCACAAGATCTTTACCGCGATCAAAGGCGAGATTCCCAGCCCGCTGAACCCGCCCGGCGGCTGCCATTTTCATCCGCGATGTCCGCATGCGATGCCGCGCTGCAAGACCGAAGTTCCCACGTTGAAGGGAATCGCCATCAACCATTTAAGCGCCTGTCATTTGAACGACATGGCCTGAACCTAATTGGCCGCGTGGTACGCAAATACGGCAAATACCGCGCAGCCTTCGGAACACTTAACTCGTTCCCCCCCTACCAAGGACCCCGAACATGAAACGCTTGATTCTTTCGACCCTGACCGCCGCCATCCTCGGCGCCTCTGCCGCCGCGTCCGCCGACAACCTGTCGATCGGCTTCGCCGACCCGCTGTCGTCCCTGGACCCGCAGCTGAACAACCACGCCGGCGACCGCTCGGTGGCCCTGCACTTCTGGGACCTGCTGATCGAGAACAAGTGGAACAAGCTTCAACCCGGCCTGGCCGTTAGCTGGAAACCGCTGGACCCCACCACCTGGGAATTCAAGCTGCGTGAAGGCGTCAAGTGGCAAGACGGCACGCCGTTCACCGCCGACGACCTGATCTATTCCTACACCCGCGCGCGCGCCGTCCCGGGCAGCGTGGCAACGTACGCCGGCTACCTGCGCACCATCGACACGATGACCGCCAAAGACCCGCTGACCCTTATCGTCAAGACCAAGGCGCCCAACCCCGACCTGCCGCTGAACCTGGCATCCGTACACGTCGTCAGCAAGCACGTCGGTGAAAAGTCCACCACCGAAGACTACAACTCGGGCAAGGCCATGGTGGGCACCGGCCCGTACAAGTTCGTGTCCTACACGCCGGGCGACCGCGTCATCATGGAACGCAACGACGGCTACTGGGGCGAGAAGGCCACCTGGGACAAGGTCAACTACCGCTACATCAACAACGCCGCCTCGCGCACCGCTGCGCTCTTGGCCGGTGACGTGGACGTGATCGACAAGGTGTCGGTGTCGGACCTGGCCAAGCTGCAAAAGTCCGCCAACATCTCGGTGTACCCGTACGACGGCCTGCGCGTCATGCTGCTGCAACCCAGCTTCAACCCCGCGCCCAACCAATACATCACCGACAACAACGGCAAGCCGCTGGACAAGAACCCGCTGCTGGACCTGCGCGTGCGTCAGGCGCTGAACCTGGCCATCAACCGCAAGGCCATCGCCGACCGCATCCTGCAAGGCGCGGCCACCGAAGCCAACCAGTGGATGCCCAAGGGCACCTTCGGCTACAACCCCGACGTTAAAGACATCCCCAACGATGTCGCGCAAGCCAAGAAGCTGCTGGCCGAAGCGGGCTTTCCCGACGGCTTCAAGCTGACCATGCATGTGCCCAACGACCGCTACCCGCAAGGCCCGGAAACGGCCCAAGCCGTGGCGCAGTTCTGGACCCGCGTGGGCGTGAAGACCCAAGTGGAAGTGGTGCCATGGGCCGTGTACTCGGGCCGCGCCAACAAGAACGAATTCGCCGTCAGCATGCTGGCGTGGGGCAACGGCACGGGTGAAGGCAGCTACGCGCTGGTCAACATCCTGGCGTCGGTCGACCCCAAGAAGGGCCTGGGCGCCTCCAACTGGGGCCACTACTCCAACCCCAAGGTGGACGCTGCCCTGGAACAATCCACGTCGGAATTCGATGTGGCCAAGCGTGAAGCCATCCTGCGCGACTCGGTCAAGCTTGTGTCGGACGACGTCGGCATCTTCCCGCTGTTCCACTACAAGAACATCTGGGCCACCAAGAAGGGCTTGAAAGTCACCCCGATGACCAGCGACCGCACGGCCGCCATGATGGTCACCAAAGAACCCGCCGCCGCGGCCGGTAAGTAAGCCATGGCGCCGACCCTGACCATCACCCCCGCGGACGCCTTGATCGACGTGCCGCGCCAGATCCGGGTGGAAAACGTGGCACCCGGCCAAACGGTGCATATCACCGCGCGCACCCGCCGCAACGGCGTGCTGTGGCAAGCCCACGCCACCTACACGGCGGGCGAAGACGGCGTGGTCGACCTGACCCGCGACGCGCCTGTCTCGGGCGACTACACCGGCTTGTCGCCGATGGGCTTGATCTGGTCGCAAGCCCCCGTGGACTCGCCCAGCCGCGAACACTTCAACCACCCGGTGACCGATGCTTTGGTTACTGATGTAGTTGCGCGTGTGGGCGCGGTTGAAGGCGGTGCGGAAGCCAGCGCTGATGCCGGCGTTGTAGCCGGCGCTGTGGCCGAAATGCAGGCCCAAGCCACGTTCACGCAACGCTTGGCGCTGGACGGCGTTACCCGCCACGAGGTCCGCGAAGAAGGCTTGGTCGGCACGCTGTACCTGCCGGCAGGCAGCAAGCCCGGTTCGCACCCCGCCGTCATGATCCTGAACGGCTCGGGCGGCGGCATCAACGAACCGCGCGCCGCGCTGTATGCATCGCGCGGCTACGCCGCCTTTGCGCTGGCGTACTTTAAGGCGCCGGGCCTGTCCGACTACATCTCGAACACCCCGCTGGAGTACTTCCAGACCGGCCTGCGCTGGCTGCGCAAAAAGGTTCAACCCAAGCACGACTTCGTCGCCATCAGCGGCCAATCGCGCGGCGGTGAACTCGTGCTGCTGCTGGGCGCAACCTTCCCCAAGGAAGTGTCCGCCGTCGTCGCCTACGTACCCGGCGCCGTCGTCCACAGCGGCCAGAACGCCTGCGACCCCAAGATCGGCCGCGAAGGCCCCACGTGGTTGCTGGGCGGCAAGCCCATCCCCCACGTCTGGGAAAACAACCGCACCGCCACCTGGGCCCCGTTTGACGAAGGCCCATCGCCGCATCGTCACGAGAAAGCCATCCTGACCGCGCTGCAAGACCCCGACGCCGTCGCCCGCGCCCGCATTCGCGTGGAAGACATCGAAGGCCCGGTCATGCTGCTGTCCGGCACCGACGACGGTTCATGGCCGTCCAGCCTGTACTCGAAGATGGTGCAGGACAAGCTGGTCGACGTGAAACACCCCTACCCCGTCGAATGGCTCGACTACGAAAACGGCGGCCACTCCATCCTGTTCCCGTACGTGCCCACCACCCAGCTCGTCTACGCCCACCCCGTGTCGGGCAAGATCAGCACCAGCGGCGGGAATCCAAAAGACAACGCACGCGCCGACCAGGAATCGTGGGAAGGCGTGAAGAAGTTTTTGGACGCGGCGGTGAAGGCGCGGGCGGCTGCGGTTTCGGCTTCGGCTTCGGCAGCGTCTAGTTCGACTAGCGCGGATTCCGCAAGCTCGCAATCGGCTGCTGCCCATTCCGCAAGCACTTCCGGCAACGCCGGCTGATCAGACACCAAGGAGAACATCCCCATGGCACAACAACCCATCGTCTATGACGCCGTCAATGATCTGGTCGACAAGCTTGTCGGCCTGACACCCGGCAGCAAAACTTTTCAGGTCCGCCACCAACGCGAAAAAGTCGCCGCCGCCACGCAAGGCAGCTACGACGCCCTGTTCGACCCGGCCCTGCCCGGCTTGTCGCTGGCCGAACGCCTGCTGGTCGCGCTGTACGCCACCCGCATCAGCCTGTCGCCGCTGCTGGCCTCCCACTACCGCGCACGCTTGGCGGAAACGGAGGCAGCCCCCGCCGACATCGCCGTCGCAGAATCCGGCAAGCCGTCAGACGCCTCCACCCCGCGCCTGGTTGCTGTGTTGGAATTCACGCGCAAGCTGATCGAAAACCCCGTCGAAGGCGACGAAGCCGCACTGAAGACCCTGCCCGCAGCCGGCGTCACCACGCCTGCGGTGGTCACCCTGTCGCAACTGATCGCCTTCCTGTCGTACCAGACCCGTCTGGTCGCCGGCCTGGCCGCGATGAAAGACTTGGAAGGCCAAGCCCCCCGCGCCGCCGCCGTCCCGCCCGCGCCCTTCGAACCCAACACCGCCGCCACCGAACCCGGCGCCGTCATCAAGGCCCACGGCTTCACCAACGAAGTGCTGGAGTGGAAGGCATGGCTCGACGTCGTCAACGTCGACACCGCCACCCCGGAACAAGTCGCCGTCCTGGAAGAAAGCCACCCCAAGGCCAAGGTCTCGGACTACTACCTGTTCCTGGTCCACCAACCGGAAATCCTGCGCCAGCGCTCCACCGCCTTCAACGCCATCATGTACGCCCCAGGCGGCCTGTCGCGCGCCGAACGCGAGCTGGGCTCCACGGTCGTCTCGCGCGTAAACGGCTGCGTGTACTGCGCATCCGTCCACGCGCAGCGCTTCGAACAACTGGCCAAGCGTAACGAAGTGATCGCGCAAGTGTTCGAAGACCCCTACACCGCCGGCACCACGGCACGTGAACTGGCAATTGCCCAGTTCTCGATCCAGATCACCGAAGCCCAGGCCGACGTCAACGCCAACAGTATCCAGGCATTGAAGGATGCGGGCTTGAGCGAAGGCGAAGTGCTGGACCTGCTGCACTCGGACGCGATCTTCGCCTGGGCAAATCGTTTGATGCTGAACCTGGGCGAACCGGTTTTTGCCACCGTAGGCTAAGACCCGCTTTACCGCCGCCCAGCGGCCGCGTCAGCGTTTTCGTTAAACTGACGCTTTCCGCGCCACTACGCGCCCCGCCCCGTGCGGGGCGCTTTGCCTTCCCCCATGTCAGAAAAAACCCACGACATCCGCCCCGGCCAGTCGATCGAACTCCTAAAAGCCCTGCACATCCTGACCCGCGACGGCAAGATGAACCAGGACAGCCGCCGTAAATTGAAGCAGGTCTATCACCTGTTTCAGTTCATCGAGCCGCTGCTGAAAGACGTCCAACAAGAACGCGGCGCCGTCACGCTCGCGGATCACGGGGCTGGTAAGTCGTATCTGGGGTTCATTCTGTATGACTTGTTCTTCAAGGAACAGAAGGACGCCGTCGGGAATGGGTCCCATATTTATGGGATCGAGACTCGTGAAGAACTGGTGAAGTCGTCAGAAGAACTGGCGAAGCGGCTCGGGTTTGGTGGGATGTCGTTCTTGAATCTCTCTGTGGCGGAGTCGATTACGTCGAGTCGGTTGCCGGCGACGATTGATGTAGTCACTGCACTGCACGCTTGTAATACCGCCACCGATGACGCGATTCACTTTGCGTTGGAGAAGAAGGCGAAGTACATCGTGGTGGTGCCTTGCTGCCAGGCGGAAGTGGCGTCGGTGCTAAGGAAGAATAAAGGCAAGGCGCTGGCTGATCCGTTGGCGGAGATCTGGCGGCATCCGTTGCATACCCGGGAGTTTGGAAGCCAGATTACGAATGTGCTGCGGTGCTTGCAGCTTGAGGCGCATGGGTATCAGGTTAGTGTGACGGAGCTGGTCGGGTGGGAGCATTCGATGAAGAATGAGCTGATCGTGGCGCAGTTTAAGGATTTGCCGACTCGGAAGCCTGCGGAGAGGTTGACGGAGATGTTGGCGCGGATTGGGTTGCAGGAGTTGAAGGATCGGTTTTTTGTGCCGGTGGCTCCGGCGGCGGTAGCTGAGTAGGTATCTGCTTGGCTGATTGGCATGAACCAGAGATAGCTTTAGCTGGTGGTGGGCTGCTGATCCTTCTCTAATCAGTAGCCTGCGATTGCGCTTACGTAAGAGAAAGCGTGATCAATTTGGCACGGAACCGCATCGCGTCCGTCGCCTAGCGGGGCATACTCGCCCCGTGGTCCAAAGGATCGCCCGGGTTGACAGCCGGAAAGACAGAACAAGTGGCCGCTGCAACGGTGGCCTCCTTTCTTTCATTGCGTCAATTACACCGGAGCGTCGAGATGAGCGACCACCCTTTTACTTATGACCGTTGGGCCACGCCGGATGATCCGGAGTTTGGTGTTGTGCGGTTTGATGATTTGCGGAAGATCGAGCGGGCTTGCTTGGGGATTTGGGCTATTGCGAGGATTGTGGGGAATACTGCGAATGAGCCTGGGGCTACGGGAGTCACGCCGCTGCATGGTTGGGTGGTATCGAATTTGATGGGCGGAGTGGAGAGCCTGTGCGATCAGATCGCTGATCAGGTGGCAGGCGCAATGGAGGAACCGCCGTTAGATTCCTTCTTCTCCAAGGCGAGGACTTCGACGCAATAGCGCAGTACTGTCAGCAAGCGCAGAAACCACTGCCCGTAAGTCGGCTTACGACCGAGGCTGTGTGGAAACTCATCTCGCCCTAACGACCACAGCGAATTCACCTGGACCGCATCAACTTGAGCGGTCTTCACTTCGATTTTTCGACGCGAGACTCCCTGAAGGCCGTTTGAGCGGCGCGGATACGATATGAAGTGCGTCATTGGTCACATGAAGGGCTCAGCCCCCCATCGACAGCATCGCTTTCATCGTTTGCTGGAAGCCTAGGATGCGCATGACCCGCTTGAGGTTATAAGCCAGTACATTCAAGCTCATTTCCGTGCCCACATTGCCCAAGCGACGAGTTAGGAAGTGTGTATAGCCCATCCAATGCTTGAACGTGCCGAACACATGTTCCACTGTGCGCCGCCGCACCTTCATCGCATCTGGCATTCGGTCTAGACGGCGCTGCGCCGCCTCAAGCACCGCCTCATGTTCCCATCGACTGATGCGCCGATACGCGCTAGGTGTGCATCGCTCCTTCATAGCGCATTGTGGGCAGGCACTACTCCAGTAGCGCCGCAATTGAAGACCATTTTCCTCTCGCGTAAACCGGTGGATGGCGCGCTGGCCCGCAGGGCACTGGTACTCATCGTCCTTCGCGATGTACATGAAGTCCGAACGGTCGAAGCGGCCTTCGGCCTTGGCATTGGAAGTGGTCGGCTTGGGCAAGATCGCATCAATACCTGTTTCTGCACATGCCTTGATCTGAGGCGCGCTGTAGCAGCCGCGATCGGCAATCGCACGGAGTCGCTTCTTGCCCATCGCCTCCCGCGCGGCTTGTGTCATCGATGCCAAGGAGTCCCTGTTATGTCCTCGGTTCGTCACTTCGTGCACGACGATCAGATGGTGCTTGGCTTCGACAACCATCTGCACGTTGTAGCCGACCATCCCCGAGCCCCGGCCGCTGGTGGCCATCGAGCGGGCACCCGGGTCGGTCACCGACAGCTGACCGTCTGGACTGTCTTTGAGCCTCTCCTTGACGTCATCCAGCGTGCGCATTTGTTTGCGCAGACGTTCGATCTTGTCATTGAGCCGATTGGTCCTGGCCTCGATCTCGACAGGTTGCGTTCGGTCCGCTGTGTCGAGCGCCGTCAGATAGCGGTGGATGCTCTCCTCAATCTGCTGCTGACGTTTGTCTATCTTGGCAGCCGTGAAGTTCTTGTCGCGCGTGTTGACTGCCTTGAACTTGCTTCCATCAACGGCAACCATGGCTTGGCTGAATAGCTTGAGATCTCGGCATACGGCAACAAACCGCCGGCAAACGTTGCGAATGCCCGACCCATTGTCACGGCTAAAATCCGCGATGGTCTTGAGGTCTGGCGCCAGACGACCAACCAGCCACATCAGTTCGACATTGCGTTGGCGCTCTCGCTCGAGTCGGCGACTGGACTGGACCCGATTTAAGTAGCCGTAGATGTAGATCTTCAGCAGCACGGCCGGGTGATACGACGGGCGGCCGGTAGCTGCTGGCGCCGCCTTCTCAAATCCCAGCGATTCCCGGTTGAGCTCTTCGACGAATGCGTCGATTATGCGCACCGGGTTGTCGTCGGCGATGAAGTCATCCAGGCATTCCGGGATCAACGCTACCTGATGCCGGTCCTGACCTTCGATGAATCGGGGCATGTCGACTCCCGGGATCGAGATACCAAACTTTATCTACACCACCGAAGCGGCGTCAAAGAGTTTTCACACAGCCTCGACCCATTGCAGCCGTTCGAGCCGGGGTAGTCGTCGCCTGCCTCGCAGCGATTGCAGTCCGCCGTAGTAACACCGTGACAATGTCGTTTGAGCCGAACAACAGTTGTTCGGGAAATGCATAGATGCCGGGTCAGTTCATTATGCGACAGCTTTTCACTGACGAGCCGTCTCATCCGCAGGTTTCCCCGCTACTCTATCCTGCGGTCGATGATTTTCGCCCGCTCATTCCACCAAGCTTCGCCGCCGCCACGTAGCGCGCTACGCACCTTATCCAGATAGCGGCGCCCCCTGAAGCTATCGGCCGCGAGGTCAACCAGTTCTTTCCAGAGATTGTCGTTGTCGACGACGGTACCAAATTCGATCGGGGGCAGTTCCCGGTCAATGAAGCTATCGACAACCGCGTTCCGGAGCTTCTCGCACTGGTCCCATTCACGCCAGACTGATCCGTATGGCAGCCGCGGCTTGGCGATGCGCCACGCCTCGTCGGTAAGGCGCTCGGATGCCATCGCCTCGTGAAGGCGCTGCACGGAGAGGAAAAACAGCTTACCGGCCGACTTCGAACACCATCCTCTGGCGCGGGCAAAAAGGAAAGAGGCGAGCAGATCCTCGTGCCGCACATCATCTGAAGTTTTTGTTCGTTCGACAGCAGTCACCCATGGGTCGGTCCCGACGCTGTTCGGCACGGACTCAGGGGCCAAGATCTTGGCCAGGGCGAACAGCAACGGCCTGTGCCAGATGATTCCGCACGACATTCCTTCGGCCAGATCGTCGATACGATGCGCAATTGTTCGAATCCAGGCTAGCCTAGAACGGATCCCGGCGGCGTCCAGACTGGACAGTGCAGCCACTACCGGATCGATGCCGAAGCGGTCGACCATAACTGCCGAGCATTCGTCGCGACCCGCCTCCATTAGCGCGCCTACTATCCGGACAGTCCCATCCTGACCGGCGTCCAGGGCTCCGATTAATCTCGGCGCGTCTAGTGAGGCTATCCGCCAGAACGACGCACGCTCGAAGACGTCCGGACGTGCGGGAAGCACTGCCATTGCGGCGCCGGGCAAGGCCTCGATCAAATCGATCAGCTCTTCTACGTCCGCTTCGGGGAGCGCGGCATCGATCGCCTTATGTAGCGGATCCTCCTCCGGCAGGTCGTCGGCGAGAAACTCAGGCTTCCATCGCAGCAGGGCGCGGCCTACTACGAGCGGTTCGACGCCAAGCAGGTCACGGTCTACGCGCACCTGCTGCAACGCGAAATCAAAGAGCCTTCGATCTACGAGTCCAGGTCGCGAGAACACCATGCGCGCAGCCGCAGCGCGACCCATGCGGGCTTGGTTTGTCCCCAACTGCTCGAGTTCGAAAACTGCTTCGGCCAATCTAATCGAATCTGCGTTTTGCTCCAGGGCGGCGTACAAGTGGACAAGCGGAATCATTGCTGCCCGGCCGTTGGTGACGTCCGAACCCACGTCGCGCAGGAACTGCCGCAGCCCCGATCCTGTAGGCGTTACGAGGTCGTTGAGAAGGGTCTCGATCCAGTCGCCCCGGCTTTTCGCGGAGGAGACCGCCCGAGGCACTTTCGAACGGCTCGTTCTACTCACATCTATCAGTTGAAGGTCGAACGCGTCGGCCGAGGTGGAGCGGTCTTCCGCAGAGAACGAGCAAAACCTAAAGGCCCGACGCAGGCGGGGCCACTGCTGCATCCATATGGCCACGATGAGCTCCTCGTCTTCCGGACGCTCGCGTTCATCGACAATCCTTTCCTTCGGTTTTTCATAGAGCGCGCTGGCCCACTGACCGGCTCGCCTCAGATCGGAAGGCGCGACGGGAGTCGGCGCCCTGGAGGCCATGACCTCGAACTGGGCCGCGAACGCGGATCCTCCGCCGACGGAGGGGCGTTGGAGGCGTCCGAGCAGGTCGTCCGCCGAGCCAAGCCTCGCGAGATCCGCAAAGTCTATGAGGAGAGAGTGAGTCCATACGCAACCCGGTCGGCTCATCTCTGGGGCGGCCCAGGTTCGCGCGAGGACGTACTTGCCCGATTCGGCGAGAGGGTATCCCGTGATGTAGCCGTTCGCGGGAATGCGACTGCCGCTGCCGGATGCGTCGCTAAGCACCAACATAGTACGCGCGTCAGACTGCGGGAGCTTGAGCGATCCTTCAATGAGACGATGGCCCTCGCTGTAGCCGTGAAGCGTCTGATCGACTTTTATGCGATCCCTGTTCAATGCATTAGCCATTGCAGCGGCTCTGTCAGGTCGTTCGATTCGCGTTCGGCGAAGACGAGACGGATGCGTTTGGCCGCGATGTCCACTTCTCGCAGTCGCTCCGCGTCTCTGCCCGTCGTGGCCCTCTTCTTCAGGGCCTCTCCATCCACCGGTTGGGCGTTTGCCTCGTTGCCGTCGTACTCCCCGCCTTGTGCGCTGACTCCGTACACCCGGGTCGTCCAACCGTCACGGGCGGCTTGAAGATACTGGGCGAGGAGAGGCAGCTTTTGCCCGAGGAAGGCATCGGGCGTGAGCCTTTCGCCCTCAACCTTGTCCCAGGCGCTAATCATGACGACGATCTTGCGACCCGCACGACCTACGGGAGCACGCGAGATTGATTGAAGCAGATCCACCAGCTGCACCTGGGTCGGGGCGAGGCTTGGTTCCCAATCTTTCGGAAGGGCCTCAACCTTCTTCCTGCCAGTCGCCCTGCGCTGCGCTGCGCGCTCCGCGACCCAGGCGGGCGCCTTCACTTTGTTGCCGTTTAAGAGCAGTAGAATGTTGCCCTCGGCAAGGCTCTCGCCCAGCACTCGCCCGAGCTCGCGATCTTCCCACATTGCGCGGAAGTCTTCCCCGGGCGCGTCGGGCATCGCGACCTCGACCACCTTTCCGGCAGCGTCCTTCAAATTCATCTTTACCGCACTCAAGCCCGTGAGCCTTGTGCGCGCTTGTTCGGTCGCCTTCCGCCAAACCGTCACGATCTTGCGCAGATAGCTGTGGTCGTTTTCCCCTATCGAATCGAAGGCGAGCATCTTCGTGACGCGTCGCTCGTTCACTAGCTCCCACAACGCCGCCAAGAAGGTCGTCTTGCCAGATCCGGGCAGGCCAATGATCGATATTGAGACGTGGTGCTTGCCGTGATCAGCCACGTTCCGCCTCCTCAACCATGAGGCCGTCGAAGACGCGACCGCTGCGATGATGCTGCCTAATCCCTTGGGGCTCCGCACCCGGCTTCATCCAGAACTCCAGCATTTCGGCCAAGCCGGCGCCACGCATCACGTTCGTGTCCTTGGGCGACGCGGAGGTGACGAAAGTGCCAATCTCGCCGAAGTGGACGGCGAACGCGTCCCTGATGCCGCCGATGATGGCATGGAAGTCGCGTTGCACTTGGTCCTTACGGGGCGAAGCCTGCACAGCGTCGTCCTTCGTCAGGACGATCGCGAGATTCGGCCTCCGTGTGAATGCGCCGTTCTCGACCATGCCCTGAATGATTAGCGGTATGGCACCTATGACGTCCGCTCGGTCGCGCGACGATGCTAGCCGCCGGCCATCCACCAGTACGGTGATCACATCGGCACGCCGGAGTTCGAACATAGCGGTCGCGTTCGCCGCAAGGTCAGCGACCTCTTCGTACTCCTCGCCTGAACGGTCGGCGATGAGCACCGACTGGAGCAGCCCATCCCGCAGCACGTCGAAATGGTAGAAGCGAACTTCGCCTCTCTTAGTTCGCTCTGAATGCGGTTCGTCGCGCTCCGAAGCTACCCTCGCGTCATGACAGATCATCTCCAGCCCGTGCAAGGTTGATGACCCAGCAAAAATTGCATCGGCTACGGGGCCAACTTGGAACAAGTCGAATAGGCCAGCAATGACGCTCGTCTTACCGGAATCATGCACGCCGATCACCCCAATCATCCGCGAGGGTAACGATGCGAGCACGCGGTCGGCGCGCCTGCTCTCAAGCGGAAGTGCATCGGGCAAAAGCACGCCGTCGAAGCGGTCAATTGCCTCCTGATCGTCATCGCCCTCGTCCTCGTCCTGCTCGCTCTCCTCCGGTTCCTTGCCGTAATAAAGACACCTGGCGAGATCGTCGTGGCCTTCGATGCAGCGGCCGCCCTGAGCGATGCGGCACTCGCGGTTTGCGCAGACTAATTCGGTTTCAGCCATCGCGGATCAACGCAGCCAGAGATTTTCACGGTAGAACTGTTCCGCGAGTGCGATGGGCGCCATGGCGGCCCCGACATTGATACCGGTTATGGCAGACCATCCGGCATACCAGCCCTCGCCGGCCCCGGTCTCTTGGCGCCTAAGCAGCGCGAAATGGACTGGTGAAGTGACCGGTGACGGTTTGCGGCCCTTCAGAGCCGTCGATGTCCAATCGTCTGAAACGGCATCCACCGCGTCGGCGATCTTAATCTTTCCCGTCGCCTTTACGCCGGCGCGCGACAGCAACCCGGGTATCGAGTTCGGGCCCGGGTATATCTTTGTGAGCGATGCAAGGTCGCGCGCGAACACGAGAGGCTTCTCGCTGGCGGAAAGGTCAGCGAAAGACTGGTTCGAAAGCAGCGATCGCTGTCCGAGCGCCCATGATAGTAAATCGAGTTCCTCGTCTGCCTTCTTACCGGCCTCCACGAGCAGCTCGGTGGACGCGTTGAACTTGCCGACGAGATCAATTAGCGCTTCGCTTACGGTTTCGGTGAATTGGTCGAAGACATTCTTGAACGTACTTGGGGAATTAGGTGCAACCCCGGCAAAGTCGGGCTCGAAGGCAAACTCTGGATCGGGAATGCTGATCTTGCTGAGATCAGGTCGCATGCGGCGCGAAGCGCCAAGCCGCGACAGACTGTTCTCGGCCAAAGTGACTAAATCAACCGGTAGTGCGAGTTTGCGCGCACCGCCGCACGCTGTCGCACAGACGGCCAATGCGGCCATTGAATTCAAACCGACGTACTGTAGGAGAACGCCCGCAGCCAAAACCTGATCCTGTCGAGCTCCTGATTCAATCGACGGATCCGCATCCGAGAACGCCTTATGAAACGCTGCTAATGCCGCGGCCAGCTCATCCTCCTGATGCCCCCCGGCCGGCGCCTTCGTGCCGAAGGCCAACCTTGCGAGCATCTCGATTGTGGATTTCGTCCAGTTTCTAGCGATGGCGTCGATTGCGGTCCAGCGCAGGTCTCGTTGTGCGCCGTCGGTCGAGATCTCGGAGTACAGTTTCGGAAAGTCCGCGTGCATATTTGATTCCTCTCCCAGTCTATTGCTCTCGAGCGTCGATGAGCCGCTCCAGTAGATCGAGCAGGCCGCGCTCTGATGCGCGGATTAGGGCGATGCCGTAGCGCTGAGGCTCAGGCAGATTGATCTCCTCGTCGCTGATCAGAGCGAGTTCGAGCGCGATCTCACGCCGGTCGCTCGCGTCCAAATCCCAGAAACGGTCGACAAGATGTCTAGTCTTTGCGTCGCCCATGGATGCCTCCGCGTCTGTGTCGGGAGCGGAAGCCTTCGCCTGAACCTTGAAGGTCTCGGTTACGACAGCGTCGACGATCCCGCCGCTCCTGATTCCGGTCGTTACTTCGGCCGGAAAGGGCATGGAGCGCCTGACTACGTCTTGGCCGTCGTTCTGTCGGATCGGCTGGAAGCCCTCCGGTTGCGGCTGGTACTTGTAAAGGTGACTAGCGACGTCAATCCGACGCTCCGCGCCCTCACCCGCGACGTTCAGTTCGATTATGTTATAGCTCGGATCGAACTGCCTGTCGGCGTGCGACGGGTTCACCGCGCCCGCACTCCATCGGACGAAGTTCGCACCCTCTTGGATACGCTGCCGGTGCTTGTGACCGAACACTTGGAACATCGCCCGTTCGTTAAGCATGTCCTCGACGTCGTCACCGTCAAGAAGCCAGTCGGGAGGGTGATGACAAATAGTGAGGTTCACGACATTCGGCGAAGGGTCGATTGTCTGGAGCGGGCTCAGGTAAAGCGAACCCCTATTGTCATCGCCGCCGTTGCGTCCCGACAATAGGGTGGAAGTCAGACCATGGATACGAAGCATGACGCCCAATCCCAGCTCGCGCTCCTGCTTCCAGTAGAGGTGACCCGGATAAACCTGACAGCTCATCTTCTTAGCGAACTCGTTGTACGCAGCGTGGCCATGGAAGAGAGCCTGCCCGGTGTCGTTGTGATCGAGTTGCTTTCGGAGCATCCATACTCGGTCTTCTTCGCTTCGCGCTTGGAAGATCATGGACTGCGCGTTCATCGTGGGTGTGTCCTCACACGATTTTCGGTTCACATCGTGATTTCCGGGCACCACCCAGATACTGGCGCTGTCGCACCCGCATTTCGCCGCCAAGTCAAGCAGCCAGGTTCGCGCCACCTCATATTCCCGAGGATCCCCTTGATACGCAATGTCGCCGCCTACCATGATTGCGTCTATCGGACCCATCGCGGCAACTCGGCCAGTCAGGTGCCGCTCGAGGCGCGTGCGATAAGGCTTGTCCCGGTCGTGGTCGGGATCAAGACATTCAGGGGCTCTAAAGTGAATGTCAGAAAGATGGAGAATCCGCATCGTTTTGTTCTCGAGACTCCGCAGGGCATTAACCAAGGCTGATCCATAAGCGACCTTTGCCCCTGGGTACGCTCTGTTCTCGGTACGCTGTAAGTTTGAAAGCGTCGTTGGCCAGCTACGCAAAGCCGATGGTCATTCGTAGCGGGGACAGGCAAGTATATGCGAAACGGATGTTCAATTTGCCGAGTAGTAACGCCCCCGTCGGCACGGGTTGGGATTATCGCGAACACAAGTCGGTCGTCGACTGCGAGTACGGTCTGCGCAAAGGCTGCCTTGTTGCCACTCGAAGCTCGAGGCCGCCGTGCGCTACCTTGGCATTGAAGTAGATGACGCGTTGGACATTCGGATCAGACGGAAATCTGACGCCGGTCGGGTCATGCGTTCGACGCTCGTTCCACCCGATCACTGCGTCAAGGTGGGGCGCGTTTACCGTTGAGCCAAGAGAACCACGGGCGACATTTCTCCTTCGCAGCATAACTTCCGCTTCACGAATTCAAGCGGCTATCTACGCACAGAACTGAACGTCGGCAGTCAGCCCATTGCAGTCATCCGGCGCACCGAATTTGAGGCTCGCAAGCTGGCCTTGGCCCCGTTAGACAGCCGAAAAAGCCCTGCACCAAGTACCAGCAGGCGAGTGCATCAAGCCGTATCGCTCCGCGACTCACAGTGGCATGATCTCCATTCCATGGCCCGGTAGCCACCATTCGGAGAACACCTCATCTAGCGCATCGCGCTCGCGTTGATCATTAGTCCACGCCTTGGCGAGGTTGAACACTGTCTTCATTCTCGCAAGTTGCTCATCAAGAGTAGATACTTCTCGAGCCTGCAAGCTTCGGGCAACCCCGACGACGCGTTCAAAAGTCTCTTGAGAGAGTTCATTGGGCGCCACACTGAAACTGGTCGCTCCAGTGGGCATCATGACCGGGGGAATCGCCCGAAAGATGAGCCGATGGAGGGCCTTGTCACCGGTAGCCAGCGCGGAATGGCTACCGATCGAATATCCCAGTTGGCGCAGAACTGGTAGTGCCAGCCATGTATTCAGATCCCCAGCGCGATTGCGGAGGTACGAGACGTTCATGTAGTCGCTCTCGTCTTTGCCCGCCGGTTGGAAATCCAAGAAAGACGAGAGGTAAGAGTAGGCAGGTTTGGGGTCACTTACCCACTTGAATGCCTGCTGCTTCTTTAGCGAAACCCCCAGCGCTGTCAGCGCAATCACACCTGTGAAGCGCGGAATGTCGGACTGTCCCATTTCTTTCAAGCGTGCCAGCGATTCATCGACCGGCATCTTCTGCGACAGCAGGCACTTCATGATTGCGACGAACGGAACTATCGAACTGAACTGCCTGCGAAGCGCCCTTTCGTTCTTCATCAATAACTGAACTTGATCGCTTGCGTATCCTGGGCGGAACTTGACGCCGTACTGCTCAAGATTTTCGATCCAGCCATTGATACGGCTCTCGGGGTCATTGCGAAAGCAGGAGTTAGAGAACCACTGTTCTTGGATTGCCATCCAAGGATTTACCACGCAATATCGAAGCAGATCTTCAGATAGTTCGGACAGCCACTGAGACCTGGTGAGGGCATTGGTGTCCAAGAAGAGCTCAAGTTCTCCTCGGCTCCGCTGAACGTTTAGGAACGGCCAAATAACGGCAACTCCTGACTCGGTGCGGTGACAGCGCTGGTCGTAGGGGATGGCTTCATTCATGTGTGCAGGTGTACTTGAAAATTGAAGATGGAATATATGTCTTGCCGATACTAGTCACATCCGAATGACTGCCCTTGGCCGGGAGCAGTCGTCGATGACAGGCAGTTTTCGACCCAAAGCGGAAGTTCGGATGTGCCGTTCGACCGCGAATTTGTCACCATTGAATCCGAACTTAGAAACGCAGAGAAATCGTTCTCTGCGCACTCATTCTTAACCAAAAGTGCATTTAAATATCTATATTGCTTGTTGTCGGCCACGCAACTCTCCTAACACCAATAATTTCGCAGGCTCCGTTGCTAATAGATGATTGGTGAATGATTTTTTGGATTCACAACGCCAAGTGCTCCAAAGTTTGGAACCGTTAGGATCCCCTCCACCGAGATCTAGTTCAAGTGCTAACCAATTTCGCGCAGCCATTACATGCCTATTTGACCCGGGAAATAACATCATTTCCGCATTCAAGTTCACATCCAAAACTTGCTTGTTGTTGGCAACAGAATCAAGCACATGGAAGAATAGGCGCTCCATCACCGACACTAGGGAAGGATGAACTACCGCAGTGGATGTCACCTGCTGAATTTGGGCCCAGTTGTCGGTAGGGCCTACGTCCTTTCGGTATGCGACGCCCCACGCCGCAACATGCACGTCGCCCGACACGATAGTCACGCGCAATTCTTTCTGCTTTGCAACTAACAGCAAAGTCTCAAGGAGCCGTTTGCGCTCTCCCTCGTGATCGTCGGCGGTCCAATGGTCCTTCAGATCATCCGCGCTGCTATCAAGAACATGGTCTGATCCAAAGTTGTCCAGAAACGCTTCCGCTAGCGATAACTTGGGGTGCACAACCGGAACAGACGACATAAAGATCAAATGCTGGCAACCGGTTCCGGGGTGAATTCGTTTGTTGGGGGGAACGTCTTGAATCCACCGCTGAAGGGAGGACCAGGTGTCGGGTCCTAACACCTGGGAATGGGAACGCTCGGTGCGTAGGTCGGCCACCATGAGTTGCACTGGCCCGACCGCATGCGCGAAGCTGAAGCCAGGCTGCTCGTCGAGCATGGGCAGTGCTAATTTGTCGGACTTGAGCACCGCCTTCCACGCGATCTTTTCGTAGAGTGGGTCGTCATTGCGAGCGCTAACATCAGTTCGCAGGTGCAATTCCGGGAGCTGGTCCACTGCATGCTGCATCTGAAACACCCAGAACGCTCTACGCGCGTGAAAGAACAGCCGCTTAAACAGTGGGCTTTGCTGCATTTCTGTGCTGTAGGAACCCCATCCGTCAAAGATGTCGTGGTCGTCCCACATCATCACAGTGGGCATGCGCGCCATAGCATGGGCGGCATCCAGCGACTTGGATTTTGAACCCCAGGGCGAGCGCTCCTTAAGGAGCCATCGGGAGCTGTAAAGACCAACGTAGTAGCTCTCGATCTCTTTCTCCAGCGAGGCGCTCACAGGGTATGTCAGCTGCTTTTCGCGCGGAAGCCCAATCCACGCTTTCAACTGTTTAATGTCCTCCCAGATTGAATCGAAATAGATCTGGTCGCCACCCATCAACAGCAGATGAAAACGTTGCAGCCCTTTTTCGTGGGTCCGGGCCTCGTGCCAGATTTGCTCTTTGTCCAGTTGATAGCCATCGGGCCTAACTTTCTTGTCGTGGTTGCATAGCAAGTCTTCCCACACAGCGTTTTCCGACTTTATAAGTTTTCGGATTGCACTTGGATCTGAAAAACCGTTGCAGGACACATAGGCCATCCGAGGCGCGAAGTCTTTACCCGGCACTGTGAAATGCCACACTTCGTCGATTCCGTCGATCCGATATTCCACACGTCGTTCGACCTTTGACTGCTTGCAGGAGAGGTCGTAGCGTAAATAGGTGTGGCCGCCTTGCTGGAGCAAGATTACCGGATCCTTTGTGGGCTTTCCTTTGATCAACACTGTGGGCACTGGTGCTTTGCCCTCAACACCAATCAAGGCCGTTACCTTCCACACGCCCTCATTCGACCCACCACGAAACGATAATACGGGTCCCAATATCAGTTTGGTCATACGTTCCCCGCAGATGTGATTATTTCAGTTATCTAGTCAGTCGCAGACTGCTCTTTTGCGACCGCCTTCACAATCCTCGATCGCGCCATAGCTCGCGCTACGAGCAATTGGCCCTCTCCCGCCTGTTCCAACCACTCCCAAAATCGCTGTGCCGCTAGCCGTGTTTGCACTGGATCTCGGCAGTTTGCGAGAAAGACAAATTGCATCTTTTGCACGTTGTCTGCCACGTATATGCCGAAGGGGCCGCTGATCAGCGTCGCGTCCGGAAAGCCCAGTAGGTTCGTCGCCTGCGTTTCCGTCACGGTGCGATGACAGGCTATGAGATGCAACGGCCCGCCCGCAGAAGTCAATTCACTAACGAATTTGTGGTCTTGCAGATGCGGTCGTCCTAACGGCTCACGCGCGGCGGCGACAGTAAAAGCGGCGGGAACTGCGTGGATCTTCGCAAGAATGGTCGCCCCTTCGATTGACAGAAAAAGCGCATCCTTAGTTGTTCCGGAGCTTTGCCTCGATGTCAAAGCAGCCGACAGCTCCGTTTCCATCGCGGCTCGGCGCCCGCCGAAGTCCAATCGACTCCATTCCAAAGCAGCACCTAGGTCGTACCGTCCGGCTTTAACGCTCTCAGCGCCTCGGCGCGTTTGAGTCAATACTGCATCCACTAGCGCCTTCTTGACCTCGTTCCGCGGATCATCAATCGTAGCCACCTTCCCACCACGAAACGCCGAAACCGTATTCTTATATGTCGTAAAGCGTCGGTTCCTGGCCTCTTGCTCTACGTCTCCCATCGGGCCGCATGTGGGCAGCTCGATTACCCTTATTTTCCCGGGGGACACCTTTAGACCTTCTACATATTCGGCGTGACAGATACCAATGTCTTCGGCGGTTTTCGCCCAGCCCGCGTTACCGTTATATAGAACAAGCAGAACGTCGCATTTTCGAACCTGCGCAAGGCACGCATCCCAACTATCCAATGTGTGATCTTGTGCCTCAGCATCTTCATTGATCCAGACATCGAAAGTTTGCAGATCGAAAAGGCGCTCTGCTTCGATAGTGCGCTTAAGATCCCGGCGAATTTCGGTCAACGACACACGCTCGTTTGCAGAGAAAAGATCGTTGCATCGGCTTGACAACATGACCTTGATCGGTGGACTGGTTCCCATTCATACCCCTTATTTCTGACAGCGAAAAATGCAGGCCTATGTAAAGGAGCCCGTTCGCCGAAGGTCTATTTCAGGCGGCTGAGCGACAAGACAGGCCGATTCGATCTTTTAATATCGCTGTCTAACTGCAACTCGGCCATCCGCCTACCGCGAAATTGCAGTCAGGCACTGATGTTTCCCCACGAATTTCCAACGAAATTCATTTTGAATCAACGGTCTGTTCAGCGAGCCGGGGCTCAATTGGTTCGGTTGGCGGTGATTAGGGCGCGCATGGCGCCAGTCTTATACCCTTCATCAGGCGACCAAACCGTTTGAAGGAAGACAAGGCCA
The DNA here is from genome assembly GCF_003994415.1 of Achromobacter spanius. Classification (NCBI taxonomy): domain Bacteria; kingdom Pseudomonadati; phylum Pseudomonadota; class Betaproteobacteria; order Burkholderiales; family Alcaligenaceae; genus Achromobacter; species Achromobacter spanius. The sequence goes on from NZ_CP034689.1 coordinate 3,840,003, forward strand.
TGCACGCAGTCGGAGTATTGCAGAAACTGCTTCAGGATTCGATCCCTAACCTACATTTTGAGCCGACTCAAGGCGTTGCTATGCACGGTGCGAAGTGCGATGGCGACGCGACGGTTAACACTCAGCGGACTGGCGCGCGGACTGCCGACTGGGCAAGCGATGAGGCATCGGATCAAGCGCGTAGACCGGCTGCATGGCAACCGTCATCTGCATAGCGAACGCCCCATGTTCTATCAGCTGCTGTGCCGCCAGTTCGTGGCCGGGATCAAGCGGCCCATTATCTTGGTGGATTGATCCGACTTGAAGGCGGATCGAAGTTGAAATTCGCACGCCCGTCAGGCGTTGTTTGACTGCCATTCCCACCATCCATTTTGGTATTCCTGGTTTGAATTAGAACCGCTTCTATTCGACCGGAAGCGGCAAATAAAATCAACTCATTCGCTGAGTGGTGCTCCGCGGCACCCTTCATGCAGACGTCTGCGCACGCGGGGGCTATCCACCGTCGAATCCGTCAGCGGCCTCAATCCAGCCAAAAATCGCGATTTTTTCGGCGCGACGAATATCGGAGTTTTGGCGCAACCCTAGCCCCGCCCCTTTTAAGGAGTTTCTTTCATCTTCTGCGGAACAATTTTAAGGATAAATTTTTCAAAATTTAAGAGCGATACGGGTGACCACTGGACAGCGGTTTTCGACCAGTAGTGCCGACATAAACTCTCAAAGATGATGTTGACGCAAGAGGCAACGTCATCGGAACCAAAAAGCTCTACGTTTTCCGCTATTGACAGCTCATTGTTCAGCGATGCCGGCGTTAGCTCTGCAGCCAATTGTTGCGAGTAACCACCGAGTCCACCTATTAGATATCGAGGAATTTTCCGCTTTTCCGCGAGCGCCATCTCTTCGGCCACTCCTGGATTGGCGCCGTCTCTATCGTGCATCTTTCCGCCGACTGAGACCATCACGTTTTGAGCCGCAACGAGAACCTTGCGCATCACGGACAAACTGTCATTCCTGGTTTGTCTGTGAGCATCTGTGCCATCACCAATCTTTTTCGTCAAGATAAGTTGGGCCACGTCAGTCATAGCTTGGATCTCGTCTGCTGAGTAATAGTCGAACCAGAGGTCAGACATCACTAACGTCACCGGCGGCCTATCAGTCCGAGTTGAATGCAACCGCGCTTGCCTCAAGATAATGGGCGTAAAACTCGGATGACTACCATGAACAACTCTACCGCCGTACTTGAAAATCAACCCACTGAAGAGCGCTACGAACTCGAGAATACCTCGATCCATTGCTCGTTCAGTCCAGTTTTCGCGTTCTGGTATGGCGCCGGAGAGCCCAACTTCCAAGCCTTCCAGACGCACGTCAATTTTTCCGTTATTCAGGCCGATTTCGCTCATGCGCCACCCAGTTTCGTGAAGTGTGAAGCCAAGAGCGCGGATAGCTCCTGGTGGTGGAGAACGATCATGTCATCATCGAGGTAGTCTCTAAACTCGTCCTCGGGCCAAAGATCGCCGTCATAAACGAAGAGAGAGTGATTGGCGCGCGGTTGTGTTTGCAGGAAGCTCTTAAAGCGTGCACGGGCGGGATCATAAATCTGATCAAAAATGGAGCAATGACTGTGGATCGTCCTTTTTAATCGAGGACTGAACTCTTGGTGCGACCTGAACATAAGCAATGCGCGATCCAATGCTTCCCAATCGTACCCGGCCGCCTTAAAAGATCTTTCGACGAGGAAGGGAACGCGACATTTTCTGACGAAGATGTCGCAGAGATAGGTTTCGATCTCAACAGTAATTTTTTCCAATTCAGCATCGGACAAATTTTTTTGTGTGGGCACATCTAAGAAGGTCATGTCGATCCAGCGCTGTAGACTCAATAATGCGCGGAATCGTGGCCCTTTCTTCCCATCTCCTTGCGATCTAAAAACCACCGGAAGGACCGGAATCAACATACTGTCAGCAGTGTTGATTTCTTCCTTTATCCACTTCGACTTGTAGGACTCTGGCGTATCGACCAGAAGGACCAAACTCGCCTCGGATAGGGCATTTTCAATTTCTTTTTGAACGAGATTGCCCGGCAATATCTGGGTGGCACCGTCCAGATCCTTAGCCTCATCAAGCCACGGTTTATATCCCAGGGTGTAGAGGTAGTCATAAATTTGCGAAGCAATCTGTTTACCGTCTACAGCTCGGTATGATATGAAGACCTTTGTATTGCGGCCTTGTAGACGAAGCCCCAGCATAGCGCCGGCGCGATGTATTAGTCGACCGTTAGCCCCTAACGAGTTGCCGTCGAAAGCCAGCGCTTTGTAATCTTTGGCAGCGCCGGGTGGTACTGGGAAATCTTTATTGATAGCGACAGGCAGAATCATCGCTGTATCGGGTCGACTACGCAAGAATTCTTCAATAAACGTATTCGCTTCGTTTGGAAAAGGGTGCTCATCGTAAAGTACGATTAATAGATCATCCCAATTCACGTCGCTTGGCCAAACGTAGGGTATGGAGTCTAACGCAAGCGCTACAGATATGTGGTCTTGGAATGTCTCGAGCAAGTCAGTTTGGATGCAATTGGCGATATTCCCGCATGCCTCATTATGCAGAACTACGATCATTCGTCTATTCCCTATGTAGCGAAAGTTACGCTAATACTATTGAGCTATGCGATATCCTAATCGGCATCTTGCTACCGAACCAGATATTTCGAGAACATTATGCTGAGCGTTCCGCTTTAGCTTTATGGAAGTTGCTTTGTTATATTGTAGGAATCGATATTTTCACCAATACCGATTGCCAGATCAATATAGCGCTCAGGATTTATCACAAAATCAGACCATTTTACCGAATAAATATACGATGAACTTCCTGAATAAACTCTAGACCCAGAGTTATGATGAGTGCATTCCGTATATTCTGGCTGTTTGATGTTGAACATGTTGTCCTTCATAATTTTGAATAGCTTGCTTGTTCTCAGCGTGCGGCTTTTACAATGCGGACATGACGCATCAATAATGTAGTAGTCATAGAGACCTGCTTCATCAGGCAAGGTAATTGCCAAGAGCGCATTTGGTCGAGATGATTTGCCGCCACGGCTCTTCTTCCTCAGGGAATACGATATTTCCCATGGTATCCACTGGTCAGCCTCCGGAATCATCGGATCTAGCATACCCTTGGAAATCATAATGATAGTGAGGGAGCTATCGAAGATTTTTTCGCCTAATATGGTCTGAATCGTATCGTCTTTGAAAGCACTGAGATCAGCGTCGTCCTTCTCCCCCTTATTAATATGCTCCTTGCCCTCCAGCATTTTCTGAAGCTCATCCACATAAGTGCGTGCGGTTGTGTTCTCGACTTCGAGCGAATTGACTAGCTCATCCGCATACTTGTACGTGACGAATATTTTTCGTGCCATATTTCCACTCTAGATATCTATACCTCGCAGCTTAGCGAGTATGTCTGAGCGCGGCGCATTCCAGGCAGCACCATGCATGCCCAGAGCGTGCTCCGCAGGTCTACTTCCCGGTTGGCTATGTAACTTCTTCACCAGTGCGTCGCTATGGAGTACAGGGACATGTCAATACCGATACTCGGCAAGCGACTATTGGGCGATTGCGGCCTCAACCCAGATAGATAGATTGTTGGAGATGTCCTTATAGGCATCACTTACCTTCGGGTCGTACACCTTTGGCACAATCACAGTATCGCCGCGCTTGAACGTAATACTGTCAAACGGATTCGTACCTTTAGCACATTTTCCGTTATTCGGGCAGTTAAGATTGTGGACATAGATGCCCAGAATACCCTTCCCGTCTTCCCATGCCTTCTTGATTTCGTAGTTGACCCAAGGTCTTCTGTGCGTATCCGTGCCTATCAAAACGATAATGCACGACTTGCCTTTCATATTGTCATCAATCCAAGTTTTGATGGCACCATCGCCCTTTTTTTTCACTTCCTCCCAATTATTGGGAGAAACTGGCGTGTTACCTTCAACGACTCCCATGTTTCGAATCTGCTGTACGCGCATCACGTCGTTAGCGAAGTGAAAGCTATAAAAAATTTGCCTTTTTGCCATTATTATCTACTCAATAGTTAAATGATCCGAACCAGCTCGTCGACTAGTTCGGCACGAGTCACGACAGAAAACACTTAGAGCAAATATTGCCATCGTGATATTTAATTTCATTTAAATAAAGGGAGGGCTCCACCACCCGGAGGCTTGACGAAGTAACTTTATTATGTCGACCGATATGCCCTGAGGCGTAATCAAACGGCACCATCCGGTTCCGGCAGACTCACGTATTCGACGCAATAAAGTTGCGCAATATCGGAGGCCCCCGGGTATATGCAAGTGCTAGCAATTGTTCTTCGGACTTCTTCAGCAAGTCTTCAAACCTCGCCGCTACTGGGTCGGTAGCGCCGACAGGGATGACTGGTCGCAGCACATATCTGCGCTTCGTTCACTCTGACACTAGATGCCTAAAGGAATGATGGCGTCTGACTGCAGATGCTCCCACTGGTAGGCAGATTCGCTTCAGTTGTGGCTGCTGTGTAGCGTCTGGGATGGCCTCATCCAAGTCTAAGTTGCCCCAGAAATCGTCGATGCTGGACGCCACCCCGCCTCAGCGGAGGATCTCCAGGTCGTGCAAGCGTCCAGGGTGGGGACAACTGGGCCGCGTTTCGGGTACGGAACATCAACATCTCGTTCTAAGGTTGCAGGATAGAAACTCTCTATCTCGGAAAGCGCTTATGTGCGTAACTCCGAGTCCCGACCGATGATGCGGATTGTGCTGTCCCGTGCTTGGGCTGCTCTTGCGGTGTGATGCCGCCGACCTTGCCAAAGCTGATGCACAAGCAAACCGCAGTGACAACTTGGCTTAACGAATCGATGCTGATCGCGTTGCCCTGAAGCAAGACTTCAGGGGCCAAGGTCGGCCAAAGATTCCAAATGTTACCTTAGTTACTAACTTTGATCTATGGCAGATCTAAAGCTCCATGCAGACGGCCAGGGACTGTCAGGATTTTTGTGTGCAGGCCTATGATGGTTTTCAAGGAGACCGACCATGGCACGCAACCCGAAGTCCACGAGGCAGTCCAGCACGTCTGCGCTACCGGCCAGTGCCGAGCAGTTGCTCGATGAACTTGTAACGGGGCCGATGACAGCCGAGGCGGTCCAGGACACGTTCATGTTGCTGAAGAAGGCGCTGATCGAGCGTGCTCTGGGCGCTGAACTGGGCCGACACCTGGGTTATCCCGCAGGCGGCGAGCGCCCGGAGGACACCACCAACCAGCGCAACGGCAAGAGCAGCAAGACCGTGCTGACCGACGACGGCCCGCTCAAGCTGGATATCCCGCGGGATCGGGATGGCAGTTTTGCCCCAATCCTGATTCCCAAGCACGCACGCCGGTTTACCGGTTTTGATGACAAGATCATCGCGATGTACGCCCGTGGCATGAGCGTGCGCGAGATCCGAGCGTTCCTGGACGAGCAATATGGCACTGACGTGTCGCCGGAGTTCATCAGCTCAGTGACCGATGAGGTCATGGATGAAGTACAGGCGTGGCAGAACCGCCCTCTGGAACCCATGTTCCCCGTGGTGTTCTTCGACGCGTTGCGGGTCAAGATCCGCGACGAAGGCTTGGTGCAGAACAAGGCGGTTTATCTGGCCTTGGGTGTGCTGCCCGATGGCACGCGCGAGATTCTCGGCCTGTGGGTCGAGACCACCGAGGGCGCAAAGTTCTGGATGCGGGTGTTCAACGACCTCAAGACCCGAGGGGTGCAGGACATCCTGATCGCAGTGACCGATGGTCTGAAAGGGATGCCCCAGGCGCTAGAGGTCGTGTTCCCAGCCACCACGCTACAAACGTGCATCGTGCATCTGATCCGCAATAGCCTGGCCTACGCCGGCTGGAAGGACCGCCGCGCGATCGCCACGGCGCTGCGCCCGATCTACGCTGCCGTTAACGCCCAGGCCGCGCAACAGGCCCTTGATGAGTTTGCCAAAGGCGCTTGGGGCTTGAAGTACCCAATGATCGTCAAGGCCTGGAAAGACGCCTGGGAACAGGTCATCCCCTTCTTCGTGTTTCCACCCGCGATCCGACGTGTGATCTACACGACGAACGCGATAGAGAGCGTGAATGCGCAGCTACGCAAGATCATCAAAACGCGCGGCCACTTCCCCACCGACGACGCGGCGATTAAGCTGCTCTGGTTGGCGCTGCGAAACATTACCGTCAAATGGGGCACGGCCACACACCATTGGACCGACGCGATGCACCAGTTCGCCATCCTCTACGAGGAGCGATTTACCCGCATCCGTACCAACGCCCAGTGGGCCAGCGAGTAAATGATGCAACGTCAGAACAACGCCTAGAACACAAAATTTCTGACAGTCCCGACGGCCATACAGGAGCAGATATCGATCTGTTGATTGCGCTCGCTCTTTCTTAATGTGAATGTCCCTGCGCGAGGGCCCCAATACCCGCCAATCTTTCCTCTCACCTCCCCTCCACCCTCCCCCACCTCCCCGCAATCCCCCCCGCCGCCGCCTTCATCCTCTCCACCACCATCCCAAATCTCCCCACCCCCAACCTCTCCGCCATCGCCGTCACGGTAATCGCCCCCAGCGCCACCCCGCCCTCCGTCAACACAGGCACCGCCACCGCGCTAGTCCCCGGCATCAACCCCATAGCCGCATGCGCAATCCCCTCCCTTCTTGCCACCTCAACCCGCGCAATCACATCCTCCACCCGCTCCCCCATCACCTCCAGCCTGGCCGCGTTCCCCCGCACCAACTCCACACTCTCCTCCCTCCCCAAACTCGCCAACAACGCCACGCCCGACACGCCGACGCCCAACGGCCGTCTAACCCCCACCTCAATCGACAGCACCTGTATCGGATGCCTGCCGGTCCTCCGCCCAATACAAATCGAATCGTGCCCATGTCGAATACTCAAAAACACCGTATCCCCCACCTGATCGGCCAGTTCGCTCATATACGGGTCCGCCAGCGTCAGCAGCGGAAAGCGCCGCGTCCTGGCCAGCCCCAGCAAACTGATCTCTTGCCCGATCAAGTACCGTCGAGTTTCTGAATCCTGTTCAACCGCGCCCTCTTGCACCAGCGTCTTCAGCAAGCGATGCACAGTCGGCCGATTCAAACCGGACATGCGTTCCAGATCCACCAGCCTTACTCCCCGCTCTTGTCCGCAGGCAATCAGGCGCAGCAGCGCCAAGGCTCTGCGTACCGTCTGCGCGCCGGATGCGCTTTTATCTTCTGATTCGCTCACGTGGCCTCCGGTTTGATAATGGATTTCGGAGTCTGCTGAATACCCCGTTTGGTGACGATGGGGCCTAGCGATGCATAGTTCGGCCCGCCGATGCGGCAGATGGGGCGTAGTAATGCCGTATCGATCTTGCCGTCTTGCAGCAGGCCATCGCGAATATGGAACATCACCACTTCGCCCACGAAGAACTCCGCGCCGGTGTCGCCAAACGGGGTGACGCTATGAAAGCGGCATTCCAGGCTGATGGGCGCGGCGGCAAGTCTGGGGGTGTCGATAACGGCGCCGGGAAGCACGCTTAAGCCCAGCACGTCGACTTCACTGATTTCGGGCGGGTGTTCTTGGGCGCTGTCGTGCAGGGGATCAAGCAGGGTTTCGTCGCCGACGTTGACGACGAAGTGGCGGTTGGCCAGGATGTTTTCGGCGGTGTCTTTGCGTTTGCCGGCTTTGCGGCCGATGTTCACGCCGATCATGGGGGGTTTGTTTGAGACGAAGGTGTAGCAGCTGAACGGCGCCAGGTTGACGCCGCCGTGGGCGTTGACGCTGCTGATCCAGGCGATGGGCCGTGGCACGACGATGCCGCTCATCAGGCGGTAGGTTTGTTCGGGGTTCAGGTCGCTGGCGGGAAAGTGCATGATGGGTCTGGCTCCGTAGTCCGGATATTGAACATTCAACAATGAATAAAACTGCGCGCGCAATAGGCGCCCAGGGTAATTCTGCGGCGAAACGCGGTCATGCCAGAAGCCGCTCGCAAAGCAACCTGCCAAAAGAGTCCAACATCCGGAACTTTTCTTGAAATTCGGATTGTTCAGCGGCGCGGGAATTTCTAGAGTGTCGTCAAACACAACAAACAAAACGTGATGACACGACCAGGAGACAAACCATGCATCGCAATACCCTTCGCGCCTGCGCCACGGTGGCGCTAACCGTTCTGACTTCCATGGCGCACGCCGCGTGGCCCGAGAAGCCCGTGAAGATCGTGGTGCCCTATCCGCCGGGCGGCAATGTGGACGTGGCGGCGCGGATGATTGCGCCGGGCTTGCAGGCGGCGTTTGGGCAGCCGTTTATTGTCGAGAACAAGCCGGGTGCGGGCGGGATGATTGCCGGTGAGCAGGCGGCGCGGTCCGAGCCGGATGGCTACACCTTGTTCATGGCGGCGAACGGGCCGCTGCTGTTCTCGCCGCTGATCTTCAAGCGGGATGCCTACAAGTGGGACCGGGACTTTGCGCCGATCAGTTCGGTGTCGTACACGCCGCTGGTGTTGCAGGTGAAGCCAAGCGTGCCGGCGAAGACGCTGGCTGAATTGCTGGCGCTGGCGAAGAAAGAGCCGGGCAAGCTGAACATGGCGTCTCCGGGTGCGGGGACCACGAATCATCTGGTCAGCGAGCTGTTGCAGTCGTTGACGGGCGCGCGTTGGACGACGGCGCAGTACAAGGGCAACGCGCCGGCCACAACCGATCTGCTGGGCGGGCAGGTGGATTTCAATTTTGATCAGATTTCGGTGGCGCTGCCGTATGTGAAGGAAGGCCGCTTGCGCGCGTTGGCGGTGACGACGGCCAAGCGCGTGCCGTCGATGCCGGACGTGCCGACGTTTGCGGAAGCGGGTGTGCAGGGCATGGAGGCGGCCACGTTTACCGGGCTGCTTGCGCCGAAGGGCACGCCGCCGGATGTGCTGAAACAGTTGAGCGAGGCGCTGACCAAGATTCTGGCGCAGCCGACGATTATCAAGCGATTTGATGACCTGGGCGCCGAGGCGCGCGGCAGTACGCCCGAGGAATTCACGCGCTATCTGGCGGCGGAAGACGCGCGCTGGACGCCGATCATCAAGCGGGCGGGCATCACGGCGAACTAAGGCCAGACCACCGCCGCCGGACCGCAGCCTGGCCTGACCCGCCAGTAGCCACGCCCTGAAAACGAAACGCATCGCGGCCTTGCTTGGTCATGGCCGCGGTGCCGCCCCACCCTCTTCTTTTGCAAACGGAACCCGCCATGAGCAGACGCAGCATCTACGCCGAAGGCTTCAGCCACAAGAATCCCATTCCGGCCGCGTGCCGGATTGGGCCCATGCTGTATTCGGGCAGCATCCAAGGCACCGACCCCGCCACGGGCGCGTACGGCGCGTCGCTGGAACGCCAGTGCGAGCTGATGTTCGACCACGTGCGGCGCATTGTGGAAGCGGGCGGCGGCACGCTGGATCACATCGCCAAGATGACGGTGTGGATGCGCGACCGCAGCCAGCGCGCGGCGCTGAATGCGGTGTGGCTGCAAGCGTTTCCGGATGCGGAGAACCGCCCGGCGCGCCACACGATGCAGGCCGATCTGGATGGCGACAAGCTGATCGAATGCGATTTTGTGGCCGTGATCGGGTAAGGGAGACAGACGATGACTCAAGGCCAAATGACTCACAGCCAAAGTTTGCAGAATCAAGCCGTGCAGAATCCAGCGTCGCAGAAGCAAGCGCCGCAACATTCCCCCTCGCAGTACCAACCCTTCAATCCCCGCCCCACTGCGCCTGCCACTCGCCTGCCGCCTAAGGCCTGCGACAGCCAGTTTCATGTGTTCGGCCCCGCTGACCGTTACCCCGTGCGCCCCGGCGCGGCGTACGAGATGCCCAGCGCCACCATCGAGACCGCGCTGGGCCTGCATCGCCTGCTGGGCATCGAACGCGGCGTGATCGTGCAGGCCACGACCTATGGCGCGGATCATCAGGTGGTGCTGGACGGCCTGGCCGCCGCCGGCCCGTCGTATCGCGGTTGCGCGAATGCGGTGGTGCTGGCCGAGCGTGATGACGCCTACATTCAGAAGCTGCACGATGCGGGCGTGCGCGGCGCGCGGTTCACGCGTCAGGGCTTGGGCATCAGCATGGCGCCTGCCGTGTTTGACCGCGCCATTGCGCGCATTCGTGAACTGGGTTGGTACGCCAAGTTTCAGCCGGAGCCCGACGGCATGATGGCGCAGGCGGCGCAGTTTGAACGGCTGGATATTCCGGTGCTGCTGGATCACATGGGGCGTGCCGATCCCACTGCGGGCGCGGCAGATCCGACTCGGCAGTTGTTGGAGTCGTTGCTAAGTCGCGGCAACTTCTGGGTGATGTTGTCGTTGACGGAAAAAATCTCACGCAGCGGCCCGCCTTGGGACGACGTGACGCCGCTTGCGCAAGCGCTGATCGCCGCCAACCCCGACCGCGTAGTGTGGGGCAGCGACTGGCCACACCCCGTCTCCACCAAGCCCACGCCCGACGAGGGCCAGTTGGTGGACCAGTTGGCGCGCTATGCAGGCGACGCCGCGAAGCTTAAGAAAATCCTGGTGGACAACCCCGCCCGCTTGTTTGGATTCGACGAATGAAACTGCTGACTTATACGCATGAAGGCCGCACGCACTTTGGCGCGCTGCGCGGCCAGGACCAGATCGTGGCCTTGGATGGACATGGCCATGGTTATGACAGCCTGCGCGCTGCGCTGGAAGCCGATGCCCTGCCCGCGCTGGCCAAATTGGCGGACTCGATTCCCGCCACGCACAAACTTAACGAAGTGCGGCTGTTGCCGCCAATCCCCTCGCCAGAAAAAATCATCTGCGTCGGCGTGAACTACGGCAAGCGCAACGAGGAATATAAAGACGGCAGCGCGCCGCCTGCCTACCCCAGCGTGTTCCCGCGCTTTCCGGGTTCGTTCGTGGGCCATGGCGAACCCTTGCTGCGCCCACCGGAATCCGAACAACTGGATTACGAAGGCGAGATCGCCATCATCATCGGCAAGGCCGGCCGCCGCATTGCGGCCGAAGACGCCTGGAGCCACATCGCGGGCCTGACCTGCCTGAACGAAGGCACGGTGCGCGACTGGATCAAGCACGGCAAGTTCAACGTCACGCAGGGCAAGAACTTTGACGCCAGCGGGTCCATGGGGCCGTGGATGGTAACGGCCGACGAATTCGATCCCGCCGCACCGTTAACGGTGACCACGCGCGTGAACGGCGAGCTGCGCCAGCAAGACGCTACCGACAACCTGATGTTTCCGTTCGCGGAACTGATCCGCTACATCTCCATCTGGACCACGCTGCAACCCGGCGACGTCATCTCCACCGGCACGCCGATTGGCGCAGGCGTGCGCTTCACGCCGCCGCGCTTCTTGAAGCCGGGCGATGTGGTTGAAGTGGAAGTGGCCGGCATTGGCGTGTTGTCGAACCCCGTGGCCGCCGAAGTCGCCGCGCACTGATCAGGAGCCTTCCATGCTTAACGACGAAGACCGCGCCCGCGCGGCCAGCCTGCTGCTTGAAGCCGAGCGCAGCGGCGTGCCCACCACGCAGCTTGATCAAGCGTTTCCCGATATTGAGATTGCCGATGCGTATGCCATCCAGCAACGCAATATCGACCAAAAGATTGCCGACGGCGCCAAACTGCGCGGCCACAAGATCGGCCTGACGTCCAAGGCCATGCAAAGCACCGTGGGCATCGACGAGCCGGACTACGGCCATTTGCTGGACACGATGTTCTATCAGGATGGGCAGACCATTCCCACCGACCAGCTGATCGTGCCGCGCGTGGAAGTGGAGCTGGCTTTCGTGCTGGGCAAGCCCTTGCGCGGCCCGGACGTAAGCCTGTTCGATGTGCTGGATGCCACCGATTACGTGGTGCCCGCGCTGGAACTGATTGACGGGCGCAGCAAGTATCCGCGCCGCATCGTGGACAACATTGCCGATAACGCGGCCTGCGCCGGCATCGTGCTGGGCGGCCGGCCGGTGCGGCCGATGGATATTGATCTGCGCTGGGTTGGCGCCCTGCTTCTTAAAAATGGCGTGATCGAGGAATCCGGCGTGTCGGCTGCCGTGCTTGGGCATCCGGCGTTGGGTATTGCGTGGCTGGCAAACAAGCTTGCGCAGCACGACGCCGGGCTGGAAGCCGGGCATATTGTGCTGGCGGGGTCCTTCACGCGCACGGTCGCGGTGAAACGCGGCGACACGTTGCATGCCGATTACCGCAAGCTGGGCAGCATCTCGGTGCATTTCTCATAAGGCGGCGCGCATGGAACTTCCCATCAATACGTTTAAACGCGCGCTGCGCGAACAGCGTCATCAAACCGGGCTGTGGGTGACGCTTGGGGCTGCGAACAGCACGGAACTGGTAGCGGCCAGCGGCTTTGATTGGCTGCTGCTGGATACCGAGCACACGCCCGTGGTGCTGCCGACTGTAATGGCGCAGTTGCAGGCGGCTGGCGCGTATAAGAGCCATCCGGTAGTGCGCCCGTCTTGGAATGACAAGGTGCAGATCAAGCAGTATCTGGATATCGGCGCGCAGACCTTGCTGCTGCCGTATGTGCAGAACGCGGACGAGGCGCAAAGCGCGGTGGCCGGCATGCGCTATGCGCCGCGTGGTGTGCGGGGCGTAAGCGGGACCATGCGCGCGACGCGGTATGGACGCGTGCCGGACTATATGCGCCGGTGCGAAGAGGAACTGTGTTTGCTGGTGCAGGCAGAGACTGGCGAGGCGCTGGAGAATCTGGACGCCATGATTGCGGTGGATGGGGTCGACGGGGTGTTTCTAGGCCCCGCGGATCTGGCCGCCAGCCTGGGCTATCCGGGCGAGCCGCAGCATCCAAAGGTGGTGGCCGAAGTGGAAAGCGCCATCAAGCGCATACGCGCGGCGGGCAAGGCGCCGGGGGTGTTGACGGGGGATGAGACCTTGGCGCGGCGGTATATCGAGGCCGGGAGCTTGTTTACGGCAGTGGGCGTGGACGCGGCGATCTTGGTACGGCATTGCGATCAGTTGGCGGCGCGATTCGCACAGGTTTGACGGGTTTCGCTAGACGCTAGACGCGCGGCCGTGGCGGCTTATGCCACGGAAATAACGCCACGTTTGTTACTCCCGGCTCTCGGCACGCGGTGCAACACTATTCGTAAGCACCCTTACACGGCGGGCTGTCATGCATCCCGCCGTTCATCCTAGCCAAGAAGGAATCACCACCGGAGGTAACACCGCCATGACCGCTGCCACTGAACCCACGGGCCGCATGCAGACGCCCCCCGTCGTCTCCGCCGACGAATGGGAAGCCGCCCGACAGCAACTCCTGCTGAAAGAAAAAGCCCAAACCCGCGCCCGCGACGCCCTGGCCGCCGAGCGCCGCCGCATGCCCTGGACGCCTGTCGACAAGGACTACACGTTCGACGGCCCGAACGGCAAGCTGACGCTGCGCGACCTGTTCGACAAGCGCCGCCAGCTCATCATCTATCGCGCCTTCTTCGAACCCGGCGTGTACGGCTGGCCCGAGCACGCATGCCGAGGCTGTTCCATGGTGGCCGATCAAGTGGCGCATCTGGCCCACTTGAATGCCCGCGACACCACGCTGGTCTTTGTCTCACGCGCCCCGCAAGCCGACATCGCCCGCCTGAAGGCCAGCATGGGCTGGACGATGCCGTGGTTCACGATCACTGACAGCTTCGACGCGGATTTTGGCGTGGACGAATGGCACGGGACGAACGTGTTCTTTCGCGATGGCGACCGCATTTTCCGCACGTACTTTTTGAATAACCGTGGCGACGAGCAGATGGGCGGGACGTGGAATTACCTGGACATCACGCCGTTGGGCCGGCAGGAAGCTTGGGAGGATTCGCCTGAAGGGTATCCGCAGACGCCGGCGTACACCTGGTGGAACTGGCACGATAGTTATGTGCCAGGTGCGCCGCCAGATCAGGAGTGGGTCGAGGTGTCCGAGGCGGCAGATAAGGCGCTCATGGAGCAATGCTGCAACAAGGGTAAGCCAGCGCCGTAGCCGTACCGCGTTACTTGGGAAGGGCGTTCAGCGTGAAGCGAGGACGCCCTTGGCCTACTTGCACAACCGCTAACGTTATTTGTACGCTGCGCTTGAGCCAGTCTCTGAGAATCACGTCGGGATCTGCAATTGAAGCGCCTATCCTGCCTTTGATCAGCCCATCCTCGGTCTGAAATTCGAACGTTCTCGAGTTGGGAAGAATGCCCACAAACTCACCCGCAAAGGATTCGGACGCCTCCTGTATGTTTTCTTCGCCCAGCCGACTGGCGGAGTGTGTCAACTGGTCGAAGCCCTCATACCTGAATATCCTGCCTTTAAATTCCAGCCCACACCACGCGTGGTACTGAAACAAGACCGAGAGAAACTCAGAGATTTTCTTTACTGCACGAGGATGAATCGCATCAACAAACTCCGCCACATCATCATCACTGCCGGTCGCCGAGGCCTCTAGCAACGACTGCATCTTCTGCAGTGCATCCTCTGTTTTCTCGTGCTCGGGAAACAGACCCCCGGCGGGAAGTTCGAATTCGAATCCGAACGAACCTACCGCGGTGCCAGTGATCAAAAGTTGATTTTTATCGCGGTCAGGAATGGGCCCCATCAATTGAAGATTTTCGTTGAGCCCGGCCACTACAGCTGCAAAGGCATCGGCAAACGCGGTGGTTGCCTTTCCCCCAAAGTCCGCCGCAATTCCATGGCTCCCGATCGTGGGACGTCCTCGAAAAGTAAGCTTCACGCGTGAAGGTTGTGGGGAGGCTAGCTCGCTCTTGAGCGCAGCACGAACCGTCTTCAAACGATTTTGAATCGAGATACGTTGGATCGCCGCTGACGCAGGAATATCCTCCAACATTCGTTCCAACTCTCGGATTTCGGAGGTGAGGAATTCATCACGATTAGTCATGGCTCGACTCCAAGCTCGCTCTTGGCTTGAGCTAGCACCTGAACAGCAACGACATCTTCGGACGGGTCCAATTCCACTTGAACAAAGCCCTTCCACATGCCGTCTCTTCTATGGGACCACATGCTGTACCAATAGGATACTGATTGAACCGATTCGGCTTGCAGCGGGCGGCCCAGAACTTCCCAATAGGCATCCACGTGATAGGTGTCTTTCACATACGCTTGATCGAAAAGACGTGGATTCCTAGCCACTAGTGCCTCTTGGTCCAGCCCATTCGGAAGATCCAAAAACGTCACAACATCAACGTCACGCGGGTCTCTTGCTTCAACAACCTCGACGTGTTCAGAAAAGCTGCCGTTCAGCCATTGAAATCCCGTGTCGATTCCAATTCTGTGAATCTCGGCGCGGAACTTCAGAAGCCCATCAAGAATGTTCAATCGAGCGCGCGATATCCCCATCGCGTCGATCAGCGAATGAAGGGACGATTTATATGGCGAACGATCAGGATCGTGCCCATGAGCACCCGGGCGCACCGGCGGAAGAACGCCTTGAAGGTTCCATGCAGGAATCATAGATTTTGCCTCTGGGCCACATCAAAAGGTCAAATTGCTGTTCGATACGAACCATCCATCATAGACCGTCGACACCCAAAAACACCCGCAATAACCGCCCATAAACACCGTGAAAGAGTCCTACTTTTAGCCTCACGGCCCGACTTCACCGACATCGCAACTGCCGTCCCGTCAATTTCCCCGTTCAGCACGTTACACGTACAAACTTCTTGCCAGTTATCTCGGCTATTGAACGCCCCAATGGCCGCAGCGATGCGCCCCACCCGCCATCACAAATGCCGATGGCTACACACCATCGCCTGCCCGGTCAGTTCGCCAATCAGCTTGGCGATGCCGCGCGCGCTCGCTTCATCCAGCCATTCCATGCGCACCATCCGAAATCCCATTGCCAGGCTATAGCGCCAGTCCAGTTCCAGGATGCGGTAGGCACAACCATTTGCCTCGCTATGCCATTGCGCGGCCGGGTCCTCATACGCCGCGCCGATGAAATCCACGTGCGATTCAAATGGCGGTAGCGATTCCAAGGGTTCGTCGGAACCGGGCAGGCACGGCTCGGACAGGTTTTCTCCGACGGCCACGTTGGGGTTATGGCCGTTGAACGCCAGCAGCATCAGCGGAAAATTCCTGGGGTCTGCGTCATAGTCCTCTCGAACCTCGGCGCTTAGGTAGGGGCGCGCGGCTGGGCCAAGGCAGTATTGGGGGCTGTGCCAGTCGCTGTTTTCGTAATCGTCGTATAGCGGGTCAGGCGTAATGCCATGCTGCGCCAGCAGGCTCAGCGTTTCTTCGATGGTTGCGTCATGCCGAATCGGCAGGTCGGCGGGCAGATGACCGGCCTGCACATAGCGCGCAAGCAAGTCGCCCGGTGTACCCACGGGTTCCGGGTTTTGATATGAGCCTTCGTTCAGGCCGGCCACGCCAAACCCCAGGTTGATGATGGCGCGATACGGCACTTGCCGGCCGCGTGGCTCAAGCACGTATCCGCCTTTCAGCAGTTGCGCTTCCAGGGCCTGCCAATCGGGTGGCGGCAGGTGAAAATCGCGCGGGCAAATGAATTGGTGATGTTCAGACATGGGGGATGCGTTTGCAAATTCCGGGGTTAACGGTTTGCGATTCGTGGGCAAACCGCGAAAGTCTAAATGAAAAATTCCAGGTGAACGATAGCGCCCTGTCCGCCTAAACTTGCCGACATGAGTAAATCGTTATCCCCCTCGTCCGACCTCTTCGCGCCGCCTCGCAAGCGCTCCCCTGCCCGCGTGAATTCCCTGTTATGGATTCTGGAGCCCATGGAAAGCGACGCCGCCTACCAGCGCCGCAAGATGTTCGGCTGCGATGCGGCGTATCTGGATGAGTCGCTGTACTTGGTGGTTGCTGACCGTGAACCGCCCTGGACCGGGGTCATGGTGTGTACATCGCGCGAGCACCATGCGGCGTTGATGGCGGACGTGCCCGGGCTGCTGGAGCATCCAGAGTTGGGTAAGTGGCTGTACCTGCCGCAGACCGACGAAGCGTTTGAGTCCCATGCGGCCGTGCTGGTGGCGCTGGCCTTGGACCGAGACCCGCGCATGGGCGTGGCGCCCAAGCCTAAGACGTCGCGGCGCAAGTCTTGGCGTGCCGCTGACTAAAGCGCTTAGTACGCGGATTGCTGCGCTGATCACCGCGTCGATTATTGCGGTGATTACCGCGCCGCTGACCTAGTGGGCCAGATTTGACCTGATCGGGCCAAATATGACTCGCCCTAAGCCGTTGATAACGCAGCGGATATTTTTTATCGGGTCAAATCTGGCCCAATTCTTCGTAAAAACACGGTTTTTTTAGGCGTTTGACGCGGTGCGCGCGTCGACACGCCACGCCACAAAAACACAAGCCATTGATCGCAAAGGGATATTTTCCCGGCGACCGCACGTGGCACGGATATTGCATTAGCCCTGGTAGCGCTTCTTTTTAGAGAAAGCACCCAGCCCCTTCGGCTGCGCTTTGCCACCAGGACACCGCCAATAACCGCCATGAAGCAACCTATGCTTTGCCGCCGCTTGATCGCTGACCGAAGAACGCCGCCATGACCACCTACGCGGCCCTGCTTTCCCGGTCCAGAATCGCCGACCAAGGCTTCTATCTCTTGGTCGATCCGCTGGCCGATTTCGACGAAGATCACGCCTTGCATCCCGACAATTTGCTGGCACGGTTTGCGACCGATGCCGTCGAACCTGTGTTGCGCGCGGACCTGACGCATGACCTCTCCGCCTGCCCAAGGCTGATCACCCTGGCGAATGCCGGGCAGACCTTGGACGAGGACTATCTGCGCATGACGGTGAACGTGGCGCTGGCCGAGCCCATCGGCGGTAAACGCCTGATTTGCGGTTGGCTAAGCAGCCCGTCGCCGCTGACGGTGGTGGCGGAACACCTGGCGCAACGCTGTCTGGTTGCCGAGCAGAACGCGCAACGTGTCGTGCCGTTCTTTGAGCCCTTGCGTCTGGAACTGTTGGCCGTCAGCCTGCGCGACAGCATCGGGCCATGGCTGTGGCCGATCAGCCAATGGATCGTGCCCAGCAGCGGCGGGCGCTTGCTGCACCTTAGCGGCAACGGCAATGCGCACGCGCCATCGTTAGGTGTCGCAGAAATCTCCGCACAGTATCTGGCGCCGATGGTGGGCAGTGTTCTCTCCGCTTGGCAGCAATTGACCACACAGCCCATGCGCGCTGACCTGCACGCACTGGCGCCGTTGCTAAGCGAGACGCCTGGCCCCGGCATCCACGCCGCGGCCAAGGTGTTGGCGCACTTGCGGCGCAGCTATGCGCTTGGTTTGCGTGGCGCGCACGACCGTATGACATTTGCCCTGCAGCATTTGACCGTCAATCCGCATCTGGAAGCCCATCCGCGTATTCAGCAGCGCATACAGGAAGCCGCCGCCGGCAAAACGTCCTTGGAGGATGCATTCGGCGCGCTGGACCGTGCCGAATGGCACGACGTACTCGCCACCTTGACCCGCACTCGGAGCTGATTCATGGATACCTTTACCAATCAGATCCGCGTGGCGCTGCAAGAAGCCTCTGCGGTGCCGGCCGGCGCATGCCGGACCTGCGAACGGGGCGGCATGCCCATCATGCTGCTGCGCGAAGCGCCCTTGCCGCCGTCGTCTCCGTTCAACCCCGATCAAGACCGCCCTGGCATCGATATCCAATCGGGCAAGTACCGCGTGCTGCGTCAAGGCTATGTGTATGTGCTGCTGGATCAAGAAATCTGGCATGCGTACCAAGTCAGCGCGGATGGTTATCTGCGTCAGTACGATCCCTACCGTATGCCCAAGGGCACGGCCAAGCCGCTGTCCAAAGCCTGCACGGCGGTCGGGCATGACGTGCGCGCTTCGTTTATTCATCTGGACACCAAGGTCTACAAGGAAGCGTGGATCGCGTTCTCGCAAGACCGATGGCCCGAGCAGGTACTGCACGCCTACAAAGCACAGCGGGCGCCTTCAACCCGGTTTCTGAAAGTCGATTTGGCGACGCTACGCGACACGCCCAACACGCTGTTGCATGGCCTCAACTATGCGGACGGATTCCTGACCGACCACGTATGGGAATACCGCTACGACGGTCACGACTTCGGTAGCCGACACGCCGTTCAACTGCGCACCCATCGCATCGTGCCACTGAATGAGTACGTCGACAGCGCCAGGAAAACGCAAAGCTTGCCCCAAGGCGTACCGGTATTGGCCTTACCCGACCCCGTCGGCGCGGTGCTGGAATTCAATCAACAACGCCATATTCTGATTCAAGAACGCCTGGCATGGGCCAGCAATGCTGAACGGCAATATCTGCTGTTCACCTCGGCGGCGTTGGTGCAGATCAAAGAACTGGAAAAGACTTGGGCGCAAGCGCAAGCGGTGGAAGAAGTCAAGAAAGAAATCGAATACCGCAAACAACATAATGACCACCCGGTGTTGGGCATGCGCGCGTACTTACCGCCGGTGGATGTACCGCGTGAAACGGAGAAAGCCGCCAAGCGCATCACGGCGGATTATCACAAGCGCCTGGAACAACGCTATAGCGAGCCGCGCCGCAAACAGTTTCAAGACGCGCATGACAAAGAATGGCAACGTCGACAGGGGTTGATCGACGTTGTGGGCAAGCGCTATGCAGCATGGCTGTTGTCTGACGCCTGGCAGCGGATTGCGCAACACGACTACTCGGCGGACGATTCCTATTCGGCGGCAGGCTATACCAAGATGGTGGCGGCGTGCCTGGACGGCGGCCCCAGCGAAACACCGCCAGACACCGGCGGTGAACTGGGTCCCACGCAGAAGCTGTGGAAGGCGTTGCTGGAGGATCCGAACAGCATCTTGTACAAGGCGCTGCTGGCGAAGAACGCAAGCCTGCTCGCGGGACTGCGTCCGACTTTTACGGAAGGGTTTCAGGCGAATGATTCGGGCAAGCTGTATGCCGCGATCAAAGATCTGATGATGTCTCAGGAAGGCGAGATTTTCCTACGCAGCACCGTCAAGGAAGCCGTTGGCCAGTTGCAAGGCGCGATGACCAACGCGATGTTGGCGATGGAAGCGCGGGTGCAAGAGCAGCTTGTACCCGTAGCCGCCACCGTACATCAAGCCGCCCTGCTGCTGTGCGAACGCGTCCAGCTTTTGCGCGTGGAAATCGAACTGACGCTTGGTGAATATCAGGATTTGCTGACCAAGCAAATGCGCCAAGGGTTCGACGAGGCGGTACGTGAAACCGGCAAGCAGGCCCGCGCGCTGATTTTCAGCGGCATGCTCACCCTGCCCGGCCCGGCTCAGAACCAGATATTCAAAGCCACTTTCTGGATTGCGGATACGGCTGCAGGGCTGAAAGAAAAACTGAGCGTAGTGTCCAACGCTACAGCCAACGCCCTAGACGGCAGTTGGCGCAGCCTGGAGGTGGCCGTGGGTAGCTTGGAGCCCGGCGCTATTGCGATTGCGGGACAGCTAAAGACGACCGCCTTGGATGCGAAGCTGCTAGCGCACACCGCTTTGGTAGGCATGCGCGGATTCGCCAACCTGGAGTTGGTGCTGTCTATGGGGGCATTGTTCTTTCAGCAAGACGGGCTGACCCGAAGTTTGCAGGACCTGGACCGGGTGATGGGCGCGCAGTATCCGGAAGCCGTCGCGGGCGTAGCTGCGAGCGCGGTCGGAGTAATGGGCGTTGGGATAGAGGCGACCGGCGTGGGCATCCGAAGCGTGGCGCAAGCGTTGCAGAAAGCAGGTATCGCAGAAGCGCGTGCGGTGAACGCGCTGACGCTGGGGAAAGGACTGATTCGATTTGGAGGGGTGACGAGTGCGCTGTCGGGAGTGGTTGAGGGAGTGCAATTTGGGTTTGCGGCCTCGCGTACGCATAGATCGGGAGATGCCGACTCACGCAACCGTTATTTAGCTGCCAGTGGTCTATCCATACTTTCAGGCTTCGCAGGGGCGTACGTTGCTCTATCTGGGGCGTCATCACTTCTGGGCCCCCTTGGATGGGCTATTGCTTTTGGCCTGCTTGCCTACACCGCATCTGCATGCGCAAGGCGCAACCAGTCAACCTCTATCGAGCAATGGACTCGCCGGTGTTATTTTGGGAATCATGACGAAATCCCATCCATCTGGTGGAACGCGGCTAAAACCATTATTAATATTCCCCCACACGCTAGCGAAGAAATAGCTATCGAAAAGTCAGGTGCTGCCAATGCGGATAAAGACACTGCTATTGGGGCTCTGAATGCAGCTCTAATAGGGCTAATAATAGATTTTGAATTTAATTTCCGCCCCCGATCGTCGCTAGCCCCGATGGGCGCTTCGGGCATCACGTGGGGAACAACGCTTGACTATAGCGTCGAACTACCAAGGTGGACGTCGGAGCAATCAGGCTACGCGATGTACCTAGCGTTAAAGCGGCACACGCCTGCGCAAATAGTAGTCGCGGAGCAGCACAATTCTAAAGCAATCGCGAAACTGTCAGTCACTCCCAAGCGCCCTGGGCACCAAATCGACGGCAACGCCACTCGTCAGCCGACAATAGCCTCACCATTAATAGCCGGGTCAATTTTGATTGACCTCGGCGAGGAAGAGATTGAGTCCGCCACGCTGCACGTCAAATACTGGCCGAACGTCGAGGATACGAGCGTATATGGAGAAATTACGGCCATTGCATTCCGGTAGCTTCGTTTGATCGGGGTGCATATGAAATTTTTATCTTTTACGAGGCCAGCATTGATCCAAAAAAACAAATATTCGCCCAGCACCGAACCTCTCCTCGTGCCGCCACATCGTGGCTGGGTCCGAGACTTGGCTGAACCTGATAGCTGCGCTCCGACGCTCATCAGTATCGAAGAAGTGCCGGTCATTAATTCCATGAACGGTGTCTATCTAGAAGTAAATAGAAAGCCTCGAAAAATGCGAGGCCTATTACTTGCATTATCTATATTCGGCATAGCGTGGTTAATTTTCGCTATTCCATTACTAATTTCACCCGGAATGAAAATATTGAACTTGCTTGAGATCTCGGCAGTTGTCGCCGCAATGCTGTGGTGGACTATTTTCATGATACGGGTTGACACCGCGCCCCCTCGGGACGAGCCCATCCGCTTCAATCGTTTGCGCCGCAAGGCATTTGTTTATAGTTTCCGTTTCCTCTGGTGGAACCCGTTCGCTCGCTGGTACGTCACCACGAAATCCTACAACTGGGCGGACCTGCGCGCTGAAGTCTGGCGCCAACGCGGTGCTACCGCGCAAGGCGGCTTGATCATCACCTGGGGCGTATCCATAGCCGTCATCAAACCAGGCACAAACGAAGTCATCGACCGCTTTCCGCTGAGCGTGGGACAAGACGAAGGCAGCTCTTGGGACTATGTCTGCGCTTATATGCAGCACGGCCCCGAAGCCTTGCCGCCGGTCGAAAGATTCAACGATCCCAATGAAGTTCCTTCCTACAACCTTGCGCTACGCCTAGCTCCTAAAGTCCGCTGGCCAGAGCAAATGGATGCAGAGTCGCGCAGTGGGCCTGAAGACAGCCCAGTAGTTGTGCAAGCCGAGCACGAAGGACGGATCGAGAAATGAAACGCAGAAGTCCTTTGTTTGATAGGCCACATCCTGGATGGCAGGAAGATCAGCCCGGTGTCTGGCGACGACGAGGTGCTACGCCGAATGGCGGCCTGATCATCACTTGGGGCGTATCGATCGCCGTGATCAAGCCTGGCACAAACAAGGTCGTCGCGCGATGCCCCTTGAGCCGAGTCGCGTAGCGCCAGCATGGCCACCGACGTCTCCTTCAAGGCGGTCCCCTGCAACCCCCTGTGCCCTTCTTGACGTTCTCGCGCATGTCTTCGACGCTGGCGCGACGTTGCCCGCAAGGCCAACATCAAGCTGGACTAAGCCGATACCTCGCCGCCGCAATGCCGGCAAACCCGCGCGTCGCGCAAAATCCGCCCGGCGCAGTGCGGGCATTCCGTATGGGTCGGCAGCACCGGTTCACGCGCATGGGCTGACCGGTCGGCAATGGCAAACAAAAACGCGCCGGCCAAGGGCGGGCTGATCAGGCAGGCCAGTATCGTCCAGCCGATGCGCTTGCGGCCCCGGCCGGCGGCCAAGCCGCCCACCACCAGGGCCAGGACGATCCAAAGGAGAATAAGCAGAAACATATTGCGATGGTAAACCGCGATAGCCTGCCGCGACGCGCTATCCGTGGCTTTCAAGGTCAGCGATCAGACTTAGTCCCGCGCCCAAATTTTTCCCAAAACCCGCTTCTTAAGCCCGCACCAACGCCATCAACAAGAGTAATCTGCAAATTCGCCTGCAACCAAAAAGGAAGCGCATATGAATAAGATCTCTTCTACATGGCGTAGGACCACGGTGGCGGTGACGCTAGGCGTGGCGAGTGTGATGTTCGCGGGTTGCACAACAACCACCCCCGCCGACAAGGCCACGTCGGCCGAGAAGCGGCAAGAGCTGAACGCCGCCGCCAACGCCACGCTGACCAAGCTGTACGAGGGCTCGCCGCAATCCAGGCAGTTGGTGGAACGCGCGCGCGGCGTGCTGGTATTTCCGGACGTGCTTAGCGCCAGCTTCATCGTCGGCGCCCAACACGGCACCGGGGTGCTGCGGGTGAAAGGGCAAGACACGGGCTACTACAGCATCAGTGGCGGGTCGATCGGCTTTCAAGCCGGCGCCCAATCCAAAGCCATGGTGCTGTTGTTCATGACGGATGACGCCCTTGCCAAGTTCCGCGCCAGCAGCGGTTGGACCATCGGCGCCGACGCCTCCGTGGCCGTGGCCAATGTGGGTGCCAACGGCAGTATTGATTCCAATACCGCCCAGCAACCTATCGTGGGCTTTGTGCTGAACAACGGCGGCTTGATGGCCGGTGTGTCGGTGGACGGCAACAAGATATCGCCGACAACGCTGTAATCCTCTGCCCTTCGGGACCGGCTGGACGCTGCTTCACAGCATGGGCCGGTCCCCACATCCTGACCTCGGCGCGGCGCTGCCGCCCGCCTTCAGGACAACATAGGCGCCATCTCCGGGTCGCCTTTTTTCATGGCATGGCGATACGCATCGCGCGCGCCGATGCGCTGTAGGTACGTCAGAATGTTCTTATACGGCGACAAGTCGTAGGGATAGAACAGGCGCATCGTCGTCAGCGAAAACACAACAATGATGTCGGCGGCGGTCAAGACATTGCCGGCCAGGTAATCGGTCTTGCCCAACTGTTTGTCGACCATCGCCAAGGCCTGCTGGCGCCTCGCATCGGCGAATTGCACGGCGGGTTTGTCGGCGGGCACTTCGGCTCGGGCCAGCACCATGCAGCGCATCAGGCTGGGTTGCAGCGAGCCGTTGGCGAAGTGGAACCAATACAGGTAGTTGGCATAGTCCGGGCTGGTGGGCGGCACCGTCAGGCGGCCGTCGCCGTAGCGGGTCAACAGGTATTCCACGATGGCGGTGGACTCGGCCAACACCACGTCGCCGTCGGTAATGATGGGCGCCGTGCCCAGCGGGTGCAGCGCCTTGTATTCAGGCGGGGCCAGCCGTGTGACCGGATCGCGGTCATAGACCTTCAGGTTGTACGGGATGGCAAGTTCCTCGCACAGCCACACGATGCGTTCGGATTGCGATTTTCCCAGATGATGCACGGTCAGCATGAGCTTCCTTTATAGGTGCGCCGGCGTGGGTACGCCTGCGCGTCGACTTCGCCACTCTACGCCGCTTTGCCGCATCGGATAGCCCACGGTGTCCACTCGGACACCGCCCTTTACGGATAGATACATAACGCCGGTAATCAGCAATTACCAAATGCAATCCGCGTGCTAATTTAAGCGCCCGTGGCCGCCCTTGCCCGTGGCGGACGTTCTTAGCCAACCATTCATGACCATGCAAAACACGCCTGATCGCGACTTGAACACCGCTCCGCACCGCACGCAAAGCACGCGCACGCGGCTTTCCCGGATTCTTCCCCTGGCGTTCGGGCTGGCGTTGGCCGCGGCTTCGCCGATGCAGGCGGCGCAAGCTGAAACCATCCGCGCCCACGGCCCTGCGCAGCAAGCGGCCCAGCAGCAAGCAGCCCCACAACAGGCAACCCCGCAGGCGGGTTCAACGGGACTGGCCCCGGTCACCAAGACCGAAATCAAAAGCCAGACCGCCTACGAACGCCTGATGAACAACAGCGGCGTCAGCGTGCAGTGGCTGTGGTCGGCCGAACGTGGCCACCTGAATGCGAAGGACGTGAACGACGTCGTGCGCATCGATGGCACGCAGGCCAATTTTGAAGGCACGTTGAAAATCAACGGTGAAATCGTGTCGATCGACAAAGACCGCTTCACCTTTCGCGGCACGATCCTGATTCTTGACGCCCCCGACAAAGGCCGCCGTTGCGAACGCACGGGCGACTACGAGTTTCGGGCCACCGGCAAGCGCAAATACTGGCGCCTGCAGCAAATGGAAAGCTGCGACCGTCTGACGGATTACGTGGATATTTTTTATTGATTGGGGATGTGGGCCACACGTTAGGATGCTGCATTGAGATCCGCGCAGGCACCGCATCCCCCACTAGGAGACCCCCACATGATCAACGACCTAGACAAAAAACACCTTACCCGCTGCATCGAGCTGGCCAAGCGCGCGTTGGAGCTGGGCGATCAGCCCTTTGGCTCCGTGCTGGTGTCCGCCAATGGCGAGGTGCTGTTCGAAGACCATAACCACGTCTCGGGCGGCGACCACACCCAGCATCCGGAATTTGAAATTGCCCGTTGGGCGGCCAACCACGTGCCGGCAGCCGAGCGCGCGTCGTGCACCGTCTACACCTCGGGTGAGCACTGCGCGATGTGTTCGGCGGCGCATGGCTGGGTGGGGCTGGGGCGCATTGTGTATGCGGCGTCTTCGAAGCAGTATGCGCAGTGGATGCGGGAATGGGGCGTGGCGCCGTCTCGCGTAAAAACGTTGGCGATTCAAGACGTTATCGATGGGGTGACGGTTGATGGCCCCGTGCCGGAGTTTGCGGAGCAGATCAAGCTGCTGCATGAAGAGAACGTGCGGCGCCGGGCGTAGCTTCTGCCGTAGGTTTTATCCCGACACAGAATCGCTATCCGAACCACGACAGGATTTCCCGGCATGCCCTCGAACAGCATTAAATGGATTGTCAGCATCGTCTTCGGACTGATCATCGGCAGGGTCGGCTATGGCGTGCTGCTGCCGGTTTTCATGGCATTGAGCCCGGGCGAGCAAGGCGCCGCCTTGGCGGATTCCAACACGATGATCGTGGCCGGTCTGGTCGTCTGGCTTGTCGTCACCGTCATCGCCAGCGTCATGCTGGCGCGCATTCCCAACCTGCGCCGCTTGATCGGTTGGGGTTGCGTCGTGCTGGGCGTGGCCTTGGTGCTGACCATTCCCGCCACCTTGCTGACCATGGACGCCGGTACGCAGAACGCCTCCGCCGCGGATACGCGCGATGCCAATACTGCCCTCTTCTTCTGGGCGCTTATTTTCGGCCTGCCTTATGTTGGCGGCGGGCTGGCGCTGACGATTCTGGGCACGGTACTGGTGCGCAAGAACCCCGTCACCAAAGACCCGGTCCTTAACTAATCCCCGAATCTGCCGTTGTTAGAACATTGCGGCCCCCGCATGCGCCATGCGCAGCCGGCATGGGTTCGCCTTTCCTTGAACCCACCTGCGTAGCGCATGACCTCATCCCCCAACACCATCGACACCCATCTCGCGCGTCGCGCGGAAATTCGGCAACTGCTGCAAAGCGGCCAGTTTGATGAACTGGACGCCATCCTGGAACCCGCCGCCTTGCGGTGGCTGGACAGCAAGGGAGAGTCCTTCGGGTACCGGTGGTTGTTGGATGAAATCCGCGACCCGCAACTGTCTGCCGCCGACAACCTAGCCCGCCTGCGCGCATGGCGTGACGCGCGGCCCGCGTCGTATCACGCGCATCTTGCCTACGGCAACCAGTGGGAGATCATTGCCGGCACCATCCGCACCAGCAACACCGCCGACTACGTGGACGATGAGCAATGGGTGGGCGCGATGATGGCGCGCGACCATGCCGTGGCCGCATTCCTGCAAGCCATGGCCTTGCACGAGCGGCCGGCGGTGGCCGTGCAGCGGACCATGCGGGTCTGCGCGTACCTGGGTGAACCTGAATGGCTGGCGGGCTTGGCCACCGCCGCACCGGCCACGCCCCAGGCTTCGCTCCAACTTTCACCCCAGGCGTCGCACGACGCGCTACAGGCGCACTGGCCCGCCGAGGTCTGGGAACAAGGCCTGAACCTGCTGGCCGAACACAGCGGCATGGGCCTGGCCGACCTGCCCGCCTCATTGCCACCCGGCCTGCCCGCGCGCCAGGCCAGCGACAACGACGATCCCAAGACCTATTGGCTGCGCACCGCGCTTGCCCTGCGTCCGAATGATGTGGGCGCGCTGAGCGCGTACCTGTACTTCCTGTATCCGCGTTGGGGCGGCAGCCACGCCGCAATGGACGCCTTCATCAACGGCCCCGTATGCGCAGGCCTGACCGAGGCCGAGCGCGATGAGCTGCGGTTCCATAAGGAATTCGATTACCTGGGCTACACCGCCTTTCATCCGGAACCGGATGACGACGAGCAGATCGACGTGTTCCTCCAGGCGTTCGAGCAATGGCTGACCTTGCAGCTTTCCGCCGAGCAACGCGCCGTGGCCCTGTGCCACTACGCCAACTTCGAAACCATGCGTGCGCGCCACGTTGACGACGACGGCGAGGTGCATTGGGATGCCGCACTGCTGCAACACGCCTACGCATTGCTGACGCAGGCCTGCGCAACGGCGCCCGCCGATGTCGACCTGACGGACGAGGCTTATCCCGGCACGCTGTTCACGTTGCAGGCGTGCCTGTGGTTCAAGGGCATGCCCGACACGCAGGGCTTGTTCCGCCAGATTCTGCTGCGCGGTGCGCGCTGGGGGGATGATGTGGAAGCCGTGTTGCTGGCGGCCGTGGGCAGCCAGTTTGGCCTGTTCGGCTTGCAGGCGGGTGAGCTTGATACCCAGGCGCTGCTGGAACGCGGCTTTGCGCTGGACCGCGAGGCCCGCGAGTTCAACCTGCCGCAGTTGGGCCGCAACCTGTGGGGCGACGTATCGCCCGACGCCGCGTTGTTCCTGTGGCAGGAAGGCGCCGCGCGTGGGCGCTCGGATGCGCTGATGTCGCTAAGCGAACTGTATGCGGGCAAGATCGACGCCGACTACGACGGCATCGACAAGACCGCCGCACGCGATTGGCTGACGCGCGCCGCCGAAGCCGGCCATCTGGTGGCCCGCAACAACCTGGCCTATGCCGCCATCGACGAAGGCCGCGACATTCCAACGGGCGAATACCAGACGTACCGGCTCTGGCTGGAAAACAACTGGCACGTAGCCGATCGCGGCTCCCGCATGGAAGCGATGGCCGCCCGCAACCTGAGCTGGCTGATGCTGATGCACAGCGGGTCGGATGAAGACCAGCGCACCGCCCTGGACCGTGTATTGCCCTGGCTGTGGGACCAAAGCGATGACGGCGACCGCGAAACCGCCGCGCGCAGCTACGCCATCGCGTTCATGGAAGGCCGCGGCTGCGAGCCCAATGCCTATCTGGCCAAGGTGTGGATTGCGCGCGCCTGCGCGCTGTCGCCCGACAATGAATACTTGCAGCGCTTAAGCGGCGAAATCAATGACGCCAGTGGCTGGTTTGGTGGCTGGCGCTTGCGGCGGCGCATGGAACAGGCCCGCGCACGCGTGGACGCGCGGGGTCGCGAGCTGACGTTTGGACGGGGTGAAACGGACGCCTGAGCCTTAGTTTGTTCGCTTAGCTTGCCGGCGCGCACGCCGCGTCCCATTGCAGCATCAGTTGCGTAATCGCGGCGTCGAACACGGGGTACCGCACGCCGTCCCGGGCCGCGAGCGACACGCCCAACAGAAAGCTGTTGAACAAGGTACCCAGCACTTTGGCGTCCGTCGTCGCCACAAGCTCGCCGCTGGCAATGCCGCGTTCCACGCAGCGGATGAAGCCAGAATGCGTGCGCTGGCGCGATGCCGCCAAGGGCTTGGCGACGGCGGCATGTTCAGGGGTGGGCGCACTCATGACGCCCAGCGCCACCATGCAGCCTTTGGGGTGAGTGCGCTCGCACTGCATCTTCGCCGACCGGCGCAGCGCCAGTTCTATGGCGGTTCTGGGGGGAATATTGTCATCCCACAGGCTATCGTTCACGCGTGCGTAGGTGTCCAGATAGCGTTGAACGGCTTCCGCATACAGCGCCTCTTTCGACCCGAACGCCGCATAAAAACTGGGCGCTGAAATACCCCCGCCGATCCCGGCCTTCAACTGGCTGAGCGAAGTCGATTCGTAGCCCTGCTCCCAAAACAGATGCAACGCCTGGTCGATCGCCTGCTCGCGGTCAAACGCGCGCGGCCTGCCCATTTGCGCCATTACGGTCTCCCTATTGTCGAACGCGACATCAATACTAATCGATACAAAAGTCGTTGACAACGCGAAAGCGTCCGACCTACATTTGTACTGATCGGTATATAAAGCAGCCAATCTTTGCGCTCATCCACCGCGCATGGCTCGCCGCGTATATCGATCCGGCTACCTCTACCAAAGGACTTTTGCGTGAATCACTCAACAACTTCAACCGGGCAGCCCGCGTCTGACCGCCTGCCTGTCTCCGCGCTGCTGGCGCTGGCCATGACCGGCTTTCTTTGCATCGTTACCGAAACCCTGCCCGCCGGGCTGTTGCCGCAGATCAGCGCCGGCCTGGATGTCAGCCAGGCCTTGGCCGGGCAGACGGTGACGGCTTATGCGCTGGGTTCTTTGCTGGCGGCCATTCCGCTGACGATCGCCACCCGTGGCTGGCGCCGCCGCAACGTGTTGCTGATGACGATCATCGGCTTTCTTCTCTTCAATTCCGCCACGGCGCTATCAACAAACTACGGGCTGACCTTGGTGGTGCGCTTCTTCGCGGGCATGGCGGCGGGGCTGGCCTGGAGCTTGCTGGCAGGCTACGCGCGGCGCATGGTCGCCCCCTGGCAACAAGGGCGCGCGATGGCGTTGGCAATGGTGGGCACGCCGATCGCGCTGTCTCTTGGTGTGCCGCTGGGCACGTTGCTGGGGGCCACGGTGGGATGGCGCGTGGCGTTCTGGATCATGTCAGCGTTGACGCTGGGGCTGGTCGTCTGGGTGCTGGCCAAGGTGCCTGACTACCCGGGGCAGTCCGCCCATGAACGCATGCCGCTGCACCGCGTCTTCACAACGCCGGGGGTGCGGCCCGTGCTGGCGGTCGTGGTGGCGTGGATGCTGGCGCACAACATTCTGTACACCTACATTGCCCCCTTTGTGGCCCCCGCCGGCTTGTCCGAACGGGTGGACCTGGTGCTGCTGGTCTTTGGCATGGCAGCGCTTGCCGGCATCTGGATCACGGGCAAATTGGTCGACCACCATTTGCGCCTGACGGTGCTGGCTAGCCTGACCGCTTTCGCCGCCACGGCGTTGGTCTTCGCCCTGGCGCCAGCCAACCCCGCCGTGATCTACCTGGGCGTGGCGGTCTGGGGCATCAGCTTCGGCGGGGCCGCCACCTTGTTGCAAACGGCGTTGGCCGATGCGGCCGGTAGCGGCGCAGACGTCGCGCTGTCGATGAACGTGGTGGCGTGGAATGGCGCGATCGCCGGCGCCGGCGTGGCGGGTGGCATGCTGCTTGAGGCCTGGGGCGTAGGGGCGTTTCCGTGGGCGCTGCTTGTGCTGATCGCCCTGGCGTTCGCGATGGCGTGGTCGGCGCGCGCGCATGCGTTCCGGCCCGGATTACGGACCTCGGGCATGGCGGCCGTGGGGCATTGACCCGCGCAACGCGCACATAGTTGCGTAATGCCACGGGGCCCGTGAACCCTGGACCGCCAAGCCACTTGCAGTTTGAAACGTTTCATCACCGGGCCACCCGTCCCCGTCAGGCGACAACAGTACAATTCCCGCCACTTCCCGCTACCCGTACGCAACCCGTCCGCCTTCCCCATGTCCAGCCTCATCGTCCACGGTGGCACGCCCCTGCGCGGCCGCATCATTCCTTCGGCCAACAAGAATGCCGTGCTGCCCATACTGTGCGCCACGCTCTTGACCGACCAGCCCTTGACGCTGCACGGCGTGCCGGACATTACCGATGTGCGCAAGATTCTAGACATCTTCCGCACGCTGGGCAGTGACGTGAAACTGGACGAATCCACGCGCACGCTGAACCTGCATCACCGCAACACCACGTTCGACGCCACGCAGCACCGGCTGCCCGAAGAGATGCGCTCGTCGATCATGCTGGTGCCGCCGCTGTTGGCGCGCTTCGGGATCGCGCGGCTTGAAGACAACGTCAAGGGTTGCACGCTGGGCGTGCGCGAGATTGATCCGCACGTGGATATCTTCCGCTCGTTCGGCGGCGAAGTGG
The DNA here is from genome assembly GCF_003994415.1 of Achromobacter spanius. Classification (NCBI taxonomy): domain Bacteria; kingdom Pseudomonadati; phylum Pseudomonadota; class Betaproteobacteria; order Burkholderiales; family Alcaligenaceae; genus Achromobacter; species Achromobacter spanius. Next base: position 3,871,438 of record NZ_CP034689.1, read on the forward strand.
AACGCGCCAGCGGGTCTTTGCTGGTGCGCAGCAGCGGCACGCTGAAAGCCACGCATCACTGGCTGGATTACGCCTCGGTCACCACCACCGAGAACTTCGTGCTGTGCGCGGCGGCGGCCGAAGGGGAATCGTCATTGACCAATGCGGCGTCCGAGCCGCACGTGCAGGAATTTTGCCGCTTTATGGCGATGATGGGCGCCGACATTGATGGCATCGGCACATCGCGCCTGACGGTGCGCGGCGGTGCGCGGCTAGGTGGCGGCGAATTCACCTTTGAAGAAGACTTCCACGAGATCACGACCTTCCTCGCGCTGGGCGCGATCACGGGCGGTGATGTGGTGGTGCGCAACCGCACGCCGGGCAACTTCCCGCTGATCGACCGCACCTTCGCCAAGTTTGGCGTCACGATCGAGCACAAGGACGGTTGGTCGCGCGCGTTGCGTTCCGGTCCGCTGAAGGTGCAGACGCCCTTCACCAGCAACGTGCTGACCAAGGTGGAAGCCGCGCCCTGGCCGTACTTTCCGGTGGACCTGCTGCCGATCTTCATTGCGCTGGGCGTGTGCGCCGAGGGCAATGCGATGTTCTGGAACAAGGTCTACGACGGCGCGCTGGGCTGGACGGGCGAGCTGACGAAGTTCGGCGCGCACGTGTTCTCGTCGGACCCGCACCGCGTGGTGACCTTCGGCGGCATGCCGCTGACGCCGGCCGTGGTGGAAAGCCCCTACATCATCCGCGTGGCGATCGCGCTGTTCATGGTGGCCAGCAGCATCAAGGGCCGCTCGGAAATCCACAACGCGACGCCGATCCGCCGTGCGCATCCGCAGTTCGTGGAAAACCTGCGCAGCCTGGGCGTGCAGGTCGAATGGACTAGCGAAGAATAAGGAAGGGCGTACCGGCGGCGGGCGTACCCGCGGCCGGCGCACCGGCGATCAGCCGGATACCCCCGCCGCGCGGTTCAAGAATTCCAGCACCGCCAGATACGACCCCTCGTTGCCCGCCGCATTCGCGGCCGGCGTGCCGCCCGCGTCCAGCAGCAAGCCCGACATCGCATGCGGTTTGCTGATCAGCGTGGCGGGCAGATAGGGGTACTGCACGTGGTGCCCCGCCCCCATGCACACGTGGTGAAACGTGGGCAGGCCATGTGCCTGACGCTGGCGCATCACCATTTCGGAATACGCGGTGCTGGGCCAGAAGCCGTCGTCGGACGCGCTGATCAGCATGATCGGGCCGGGATAGTTTTCCACCGGAATGCGCGCGCGTTCAACGGCCGCGGCATCGCGCGTGGCACTCAGGAAAGCGTGGGTTTGCCGATACGGCGGCTCGGACGCATAGGCCGCTTCCCAGTCGGCGCTTGCGTTGTCTTGCCACAGATGCGGCAAGGGTTCGCCATTCTTGGTCCAGACCTGGGCGTTACGGCCGGTGCCGGGTGACCCCGCGCTGACCACGCCGTGCATGACGGGCGACGGCACGTAGGCGGCCACCGCGCTGACCAACTCGGGATACTGCGAGGCCACCAGCAAGGAGGTCTCGCCGCCCCGGCTGATGCCCGACAAGGCCACGAAACCATCGCGCGGCGCCAGCTCGGCGTGCGCCCAACGCAACGCGTGTTCGAAGTATTCCAGCGGCATGTCGTTCAGGTACTTGGGCCGGCCGTCGTAGTTGAAGATGGCAAGCGCCAGGCACTGGAAACCGCGCGCGGCGAACAGCGCGGCGCGTGGCGCGTTGACGCCGCCCGACGAGCCGTTCATGTAGATCACCAGCGGATGCGGGCCGGGTCCGGCGGGCGTATAGAGCTCGCCCGACACGGTCATGCCGCCGACCTGCTCACGCACCGCGCGATGCGTGACGCCCTCCTCCAAAAATTCCTGCACCAGCCGCGCCGACGCGCTGCGCACCCCGTCCGTGGCCTCGATCTGAATCACCAAGGGTTCGGTGCGGTCGGGCGGGAACACCACGCGGCTCATGTCCTCGCACACCATGGACCACACGATGCCCATGGCCGAAGGTTCGGCGTAGCTGCCTGACACGGGGCAGTCGCGGCCCAGGTCCAGGCTGCCGTCGTGCCCGGCCACGAACACGGCTTGCGAGCGCCACGGCGCACCGCACATCTGCATGCTGGCGGTGACGGTAATGAAGGCGTAGGCAGGAAAGCCGTCGATGCGAATGTCGCGAGCGACATCGATCAGGGCGAATTCCGGGGTGACGCTAATGCGGGCTAGGTCGGTCACGGGGTGTCCTCAGGCTTTCAGATCGGTCTTGGGCACGCCGTTGGCCTTGATGACCTGGGCCCACATGGCGGATTCGTCGGCGATGACTTTGTCCAGGTCCGCCGACGAGGTGAATTCCACGGCCACGCCCTGCTCGGCGAATTGCTGGATCAGGCCGGGGTCGCGCGTGCCTACGCGCACGGCGTTCTCCAGCACCTGCGCAACGTTCGCCGGCATGGCGGCTGGGCCGGAAATCATCATGCGCGTGTACAGCTCAAAGTCGTCGACACCGGCCTCTTTCATGGTGGGCACGTCGGGCAGGCTGGTCAGGCGCTTGTCGGCGGTGACGGCCAGCGCCACCAGCTTGCCCGACTTGATGTTGGGCAAGGCCGACGTGGGAAAGTCGAAGCTGCTTTGCACGGTGCCGGCCATCAGGTCCAGCAGCGCGGGGCCGCTGCCCTTGTAGGGCACGTCCTGGAATTGCGTGCCGGTCTTGGACTGGAAGTGCAGCAGCGCCAGATGGTTGATGATGCCGCGCCCCGCATGCGCGCAGGTGATGTCGCCGGGCTTTTTCTTGGCCAGCGCAATGAATTCCTGCACGTTTTTCACGCCCAGGTCGGGGTGCACGATCAACAGCATGGGCGACTTGCCCATGGAACCCAGTTGCTTGAAATCAGACGGTTGGTAAGGCAGGTTGTTGTACAGCAAGGGATTCAGAATCATTCCGTTGGTGCCGGCAAAGCCCAATGTGTAGCCGTCGGGTTCGGCCCGCGCCACTGCCACGGTAGCGATGATGGCTTGTCCGCCCGGCCGGTTTTCCACCACAACGTTGTGCTTGAGCGTCTTGCCCATGCGTTCGGCCAAGGCACGGGCGGCGATGTCGGTCAGGCCGCCCGGGGCAAAGCCCACCAGCAGGCGCACCGGCCGCGTCGGAAACGTGTTCTGCGCCCAGGCTGGGCGCGAGGTCAGCGCGGTCAGCGCAGTCACCGCACTAAGGGAAGTCAGGGACGCGGGCAGCGCGGCAAGCGCGGCCAAGGCATGGCGGCGGGACAATCTCATGGGGTTCTCCGGCAAGGCGCACAGGCCGCGCGCCGAACGGCGGCGGTCACCGTGCCGGTATTCTGTATTCAATCTTGTGCCGCCACCATTTAGGGAAATCCCGAAAGCACGCGAAAAAAATGCCGGCATCGCTGCCGGCATTTGCTTTCCTAGGTTTCTTGCGGGGTGCGCTACTTGAAGTCCGCCCCCGGATCACCACCGCCATAGGTGCTGGTGCCGTAGGACGTATCCACCTCGATCTTCACCTTGCTGGCGTCAACCTTGGCTTCGTCGCTCTTGTAGTGCATGACCAGGCCCGGGAACGCCAGCACCGCCGCCACCATGGTCAGCTGGATGATGATGAACGGGATGGAGCCGCGGTAGATCTGGCCCGTGGTAACGGGTTCGATCATCTTGCCCGTGACCTTGTCCTTGTATCGGTCCTTGGGCGCGACCGATCTTAAGTAGAACAGCGCAAACCCGAATGGCGGATGCATGAACGAAGTCTGCATGTTTACCGCCAGCAGCACGCCGAACCAGATCAGGTCGATGCCCAGCTTGTCGGCCACCGGACCCAGCAACGGCACGATGATGAAGGCCAGTTCAAAGAAGTCCAGGAAGAAGGCCAGCACGAAGGTCAGCACGCTGACGGCAATCAGGAAGCCCATTTCACCGCCGGGCAGGCTGACCAGCAGGTGTTCCACCCACAGGTCGCCGTTGACGCCACGGAAGGTCAGGCCGAACACCGTGGAGCCCACCAGGATGAACACCACGAAGGTGGACAGCTTGGTGGTGGTGTCCATGGCCTGCTTCATCAGCTTCAGCGTCAGCCGGCCGCGGATCATGGCCATGAGGATGGCGCCCACGGCACCCATGGCGCCGCCTTCGGTGGGCGTCGCCACGCCGATGAAGATCGTGCCCAGCACCAGGAAGATCAGGAACAGCGGCGGGATCATCACGAAGGTGACGCGTTCGGCCAGGGCCGACAGCATGCCGATCTTGAAGACCTTGTTGACGCCCGCAATGATGAAGGCGGTCAGGCCCCAGATCAGCAGCGACAGCACGATCTGCTCGTCCACCGGCGCCGTATCGGCTTCGATGTACTGCCCGACGAAGTACGCGGACAGCGCCGAGATCACCATCAGCACCAGCAGCGAACGCCCGCCGCGCGTGCCGTTGGCTTCTTGGAAAGAACGTGCCTCTTCCGGCAGCGCGGGTGCCGAGTCGGGCTTCAGGTACGACTTGATGATGACGAACGCCACATAGGTGCCCGCCAGCAGGAAGCCGGGCACGATGGCGCCACGGTACATGTCGCCGATGGAACGGCCCAACTGGTCGGCCAGGATGATCAGCACCAGCGACGGCGGGATGATCTGCGACAGCGTGCCGGACGCGGCGATGATGCCGCTGGCCAGCCTGCGGTCGTAGCCGTAGCGCAGCATGATGGGCAGGGAAATCAGGCCCATGGAAATCACCGAGGCCGACACCACGCCCGTGGTGGCCGCCAGCATGGCGCCCACGAAAACGACGGCAATCGCCAGGCCGCCGCGCACGGTGCCGAACAATTGGCCGATGGTTTCCAGCAGGTCCTCGGCCATGCCTGATCTTTCAAGCACCAGCCCCATCAAGGTAAAGAATGGCACCGCCAACAAGGTGTCGTTGGAGATGATGCCGAAGATGCGTTGCGGCAGCGCCTGGAACAGCGCGGCGTTCAAGAGGCCCAGTTCAATGCCGATCAGTGCGAAAAGTATGCCGTTGGCCGCCAGCGCGAAGGCCACGGGAAAGCCCATCAGCAGGAACACCACCAAGGTGGCGAACATGATGGGGGCCATGTTTGCAGTCAAGAATTCCATGGTCAGCGTCCGTCCTGTCCGTTCTGGCCGCGGGCGCCGTCTGGCTTGTTCCCGCCTTGCGCCGCCAGGGCGCGTTCTTCGCGCAGGCGCGCCTCTTCGGCGATTTCCAGCGCCAGGGCTTCTTCAGCGGAAATTTCGGAGGGTCGCGCGCCGGGGTCGGGGCACTTGCCCATCAGGAAACCCACGCACTTGATCAGGTGCGACAAGCCGGCCAGCACCAGCAAGGCGAAGCCGACCGGAATCAGCAGCTTGACGGGCCAGCGCACCAGGCCACCGGTATTGGACGACTGCTCGTTGGTCAGGAACGAATCCATGAACACGGGCCACGACAGGTAGGTGATGAGCAGGCAGGCGGGCATCAGGAAAAAGATGACGCCGAAAATGTCGATGTAGATCTGCTTGCGTCGCGACAGGCGGGACGACAGCACGTCCACACGCACGTGTTCGTTGCGCAGCAGCGTATAGCCGGCCGCCAAAAGGAAGATGGCGCCGAACAGGTACCACTGCAATTCCAGCCAGCCGTTGGAGCTGACCTCGAAGACCTTGCGCACAATGGCGTTGCCAGCGCTGACCACGACGACGACCAGCGTCAGCCACGTCACGCACCGGCCAACCACCGTGTTGATCGCATCGATCAAACGGGATAGGGCTAATAGGGCATTCATGTTGGATATCCGGACTGGCGCGGGGCTTGGCGCGCAGTCAATGTGCAACGAGAAGAGAGGAGAAAACCAGCAGGCGCGCGCGGATGCGGCACATCCACGCGCGCCGACACAATCAGGGTCGCTTACTTGCCGCGGTTGATCGTGCCCATGTAGCTGTCATAGCTGCCTTCAGCAACACGGAACCAGGGCAGTTCGTTGTCGCGGAAGTTCTTCATGCTTTCGTAGACCTTCTTGAACGCCGGGCTCTTGGCGCTCATTTCGTCGTACAGCTTGACCGATTCCGCAAAGCACGCGTCCATGACGGGCTTGGGGAACGATTGCAGCTTGGCGCCCTGGGCAATCAGGCGGCGCAGCGCGGCGGGGTTCTCGGCGTCGTACTTGGCGATCATGTCGTTGGTCGCCGCGGCCGATGCCTGCGCCAGGATGGCCTGGTAGTGCTTGGGCAGCTTGTTGTAGGCGTCCTGGTTGACGTAGAGCGACACTTGCAGCGTGCCTTCCCACCAGCCCGGGTAGTAGTAGTGCGGGGCCACCTTGTTGAAGCCCAGCTTTTCATCATCGTAGGGGCCGATCCATTCGGCCGCGTCGATGGTGCCCTTTTCCAGTGCCGGGTAGATGTCGCCGCCAGCGATCTGCTGCGGCACCACGCCCAGGCGCGACAACACGGCGCCCGCGAAGGCGCTGACGCGGAACTTCAGGCCCTTCAGGTCGTCCACCGTCTTGATTTCCTTGCGGAACCAGCCGCCCATCTGCGTGCCGGTATAGCCGCAGGGGAAATTGACGATGTTGTAGGCCTTGAAGACGTCGCGCAGCAGCGACAGGCCGTCGCCGTGGCGCATCCAGGAATTCATCTGGCGGGTGTTCAGGCCAAACGGCACGGCGGCGTCAAAGCTCAGGACCGGGTCCTTGCCGTAGTAGTAGTACGACGCGCTGTGGCCGCATTCGATCGTGCCGTTTTGCACGCCGTCCAGCACTTGCAGCGCCGGGACGATTTCGCCCGCCGGGAACACGCGGATGGAGAACTTGCCGCCAGTGGCTTCGGACACGTACTTGGCGACGCTTTCGCCGCCGGAATAGATGGCGTCGGCGCTACGGGGGAAGCTGGACGCCAGGCGCCAGTTCAGAGTGGGGGCCTCCTGGGCGATGACGGGCGCCGCCAGGGTGGCGCCGCCTGCTGCGGCCCCCAAGGTGGCTTTCTTCAAAAATGAACGGCGTTGCATGCAAGTCTCCCAACTTGGATAAAGTTTTTTTCCGGTCCCGGGGCGAATTGGTGGAGCCCCCAAGGCGCGATCCCGTGGGTAACAAATGGTCGCGCTTCATGAATTTGGCTGCGATGCTATCGGCAAATGATGCAAGGGGCGTAGCGGGAAAACCCTTGCCGTAAGCTTCGTGAAATCTTTCGCCTTCGTATAACTGGTATGACCAGCGGCGGCCTTGATGGCGCGCACCCTCTTTCTGTACTGGTATATGGGCCGGATCAGTCCTTTGACCCTTGCCGGGCGCTGAAATAAGCCGCCTCCGCTATATAACCAAAAAATATTTAGCGTGTGGCGCCGGCTGCATCTGGATACGTGCGCGGATCGGGTCCCTGCTCGGGCCATTGCTGAGGCACCTGGCGCAATTCCGCGGTGTCATAGCCCAGTTCGCGCACCTTATCCACCAGGCGGGCGTAGTCGGCCGGGGGCAAGCTGGGCGTGCGCGCCATGATCCAGACGTAGTCGCGCTTGCTGCGGCCGATGATGGTCTGCTGGTAGTCGTCGTCCAGATACGCGATGACGTATTCCGCCTGGATGGGCCAGATGAACTGCATGCCCCAGATGGCGTTGCCCGTGTCCGGCTCCACCGTGCCCACCGGGCGCATGGTTTTCAGCTTGGCGTCGAAGCCGCCGTGGCGATAACGGAAAGTGGTCTGGATGCGGCCATCGGGCAGCAAGGCGTAGGTTTCCACGGCGTTGTACGACTGGCGCTCTGGCCAGGTGGGAATGCCGGCAATCACATACCAGTCGCCCATGAAGCGCTTGATGTCGACGTTGTTGACGGGAGGCATCGGCGGCGGGCTGCTGCAACCGGCCAACGCGACAAGCGCGGCCAGCACCGCAAGTCCGGTCAATCCGGCAACAAGTTTGGTTTTCGGCATGGCGCCCTCCTCTGAGTCTGATTGCACTATTGAGTACGGTTGAGTACGGCCTTTGTCAGCGCTCAGTCCGGCCGCACGAAGCGGTAATGCGCCACCATCCACGCTTGCCCGTCCTGATAGCCGAACAGTTCGGCGCAGGCCATCCAGAACATGCGCCAGCGGTGGAACCACAAGCCGGCAAGCGGCGCGCCATAGGCTTGTTCCAACACCTGCATGATGTCTGCCCGCTTTTTGTCCTGGTTGGCCAGCCAGTGGTTGGCGGTGCGCTCGTAATGGCGGCCGTTGACCAGCCAGCGCGCCTGGATGCGCAGGTCGCGCTGGAACCACAGCAAGGTGTCCACCGACGGCATGATGCCGCCCGTGAAGAAATGCCGGCCCAGCCAATTGTCGGCGCCCTCGGTTTCGAACGGGTAAATCAGGCTGCGGTGCGCGAACAGGTGTACGAACAGCTTGCCGCCCGGCCGCAGCCACGACCCGATCCGCGCCAGCAGGTCCTGGTAGTTGCGCATGTGCTCGAACATTTCCACCGACACGCAGCGGTCGAATGCCGATGGTGGCAATTCCAGCGTGTTGACGTCGCAGGTGATGACTTCCACGTTCAGCAGCCCCCGCGCGCGGCATTGCGCCTGGATGTGCTGCCGCTGCGACGCGGAATTCGAAACCGCCGTAATGCGCGCCGAGGGATAGCGTTCGGCCATCCACAGCGTCAGGGATCCCCAGCCGCAGCCCAGTTCCAGAATGCGCTGGCCGTCCATCAGTTCGGCGCGCAGGCCAGTCAGTTCCAGCATGGCGGCTTCGGCCTGGTCCAGCGTTTCGCGGCCCGTGGGGTAGTAGCAGCCGGAATACTTCAGTTGCCGGCCCAGGCAGAGCTTGAAGAAGTCGGCTGGCAGCTCGTAGTGCTGCGCATTGGCGTCGTCGGTATGGATGGCGACGGGGCTGGTACGCAGCTCATCAATCAATAGCTGGTAGCGCCGCGCCTGTCCGGCGGGGCCGTCCGCTTGTTCCTCACGGAGGCGCTGGGCGCACAAGCGGCGGATGCCGTGGCGCATCAACGCGTCGGGCACCAGGCCGCGTTCGGCCAGGCCCAATAAGCCGGGCGCCGGCCGGTCGGCAGCCAGGCGGGTATCACTAAGCGTTGCGGTCGTCATCATTTGCCCTTTGCATTGACATGCGTTGAGCCCGTCGATTCCCGCTTGGGAAACCAGGGGAACAGCATCGGCGTGGTGCGCTGGTATTGGCGATAGTCGTCGCCCCGGGTGCGCAGCGCCTGCGCTTCGGTGTAGGGGATGCCGCTGATCCAGCGCAGGAATATGAACATGGCAATGGGACCCAGCCATGCCAACCAGGCCAGGTTGGAGCCCACGGCCAGCGCCACATAGCTGAACCAGTGCAGCCATTCGAAGAAATAATTGGGATGCCGCGAATAGCGCCACAGGCCTTGGCGGCAGGTGCGGCCACGGTTGGCCGGGTTGTCGCGGAAAGCGTCCAACTGCCGGTCGGCAATCGTTTCACCCGCCACGGCCACCACCCACACCAGCAGGCCCAGCCACACCCACGCCGTCATGCGCGGCACGGGGTTGGAAGCGACGGCGATGAAGGGCAGCGACATGAAGACGACCAGCCCCGCTTGGGCAAGGAAGAACAGCGCAAACTTGCCCTGGTGCCCATTCCAATGCGCCCGCAAGGCGCGGTAGCGGCCGTCTTCCTCGCCATGGCGCACGCGCCGCCAGATGTGCAGCGCCAGCCGGCCCGCCCACACGCCGCCCAGCACGGCCAGCAACACGCGCGGGATGGCGGCGCCCGGGCCGGTCAGGGCCAGCAGCACGGCGGCCAGCGCCATGCCCGACGCCCACATCGCGTCCACGATGCCCGCGTTGTGATGGCGCCCCTGCCAGCGCCAGCCCACGGTCATCAGCACCACGGCCACTGCCGCCACCATCAGGATTTGCATGCCGGGCGTCATGGCATGGTCCAGCGCGCGGTCGCCGGCTTGGCCCCGGGCCGCGCCAGCAGCAGATGCGACACGCCTATGGCGCGTTCCCGAAAGCCGCCTTCGCAATAGGCCAGATAGAACTCCCACAGGCGGATAAAGCGTTCGTCAAAACCTTGTGCGCGGACGGCGTCCAGTCGCGCCATGAACCGATGCCGCCACGCTTCCAGGGTGCGCGCGTAAGACAGGCCGAAGTCTTCCAGGTGCACCAGGCTTAGGTCGCTGACGCGCGTCTTGGCTTGCAGCATGGCCTGAATGGACGGCATGAAGCTGCCGGGGAAGATATGCCGCTTGATGAAGTCCACTGCCTTCAGCGCCTGCGCGTAGCGATGGTCTTCAATGGTGATGGCCTGGATCAGCGCCATGCCGTCCGGCTTGAGCAGTTCGCCCACCTTGGCGAAGTACGCCGGCAAGTAGGCGGCGCCGATGGCCTCGATCATTTCAATCGACACCAGCTTGTCGAACTGGCCGTGTAGGTCGCGATAGTCTTGCAGCAGCACGTCCACGCGGTATTGCAGGCCGGCGCGGCGAATGCGTTCGGTGGCCAGCGCGTGCTGTTCGCGCGAGATCGTGGTGGTGGTGACGCGGCAGCCGTAGTGGCGCGCGGCGTGCAGCGCAAAGCCGCCCCACCCCGTGCCAATCTCGACCACGTGCTGGCCGGGCCGCAGGTCCAGCTTGCGGCAGATAAGGTCCAGCTTGCGGGTGGAGGCCTGCTCCAGCGTGTCGTCCTCGCCCGCCCACAGCGCCGACGAATACATCATGTCGTCGGACAGGAACAGGCGGAAGAATTCATTGCCCAGGTCGTAGTGCGCGGCAATGTTGCGCCGGCTGCCCGCGCGCGTATTGCGGCGGCAGGCATGCAGCGCGCGCATCGCCATGCCGCCCAGCCGCGCCATGCCGCGTTCCATGCCGTCGAGCAGGTCGCGGTTGCGCACCAGCAGGCGGATCAGGCCGACAAGGTCATTGCAGTGCCAGTGGCCGTCGCCATAGGATTCGCCGCCGCCCACGCTGCCATGGCGGGCGATCGCGCCGTAGAACGCCGGGTCTTGCACCCGCAGCCGCAGAGGCCGGCCGGCTGTTGCGCCCTGCTCGCCCGGTTCGACGTTGCCTGGTTCGACGTTGCCCAGTTCGACGCTGCCCATTGCGTCGTCAATCAGCAGCCGCCCGCCCTGCAAATGCCCCAGTTGGTCCAGCAAGCGCCGACGCAGCAGGCGTTCGGTCAGAGACAGGGTCTGCGCGGCCTCGGGCACGCAGGCATCGTTGAGCGCCAGGCGTTCGGAGTCGGAGGGGGATCTCATCAGTCTTCTCCCGGTTAGGCGAATTGAGCGCGCGGGTTCCGATGGGCGTCAGAATTCCCGCATGCGCGCGTGGATGCCCTATATACGTACGCCCCGGCGAATTGGATTCACCAGGGAAAACCCGTAGTCGCACGCCCGATGCGGATGCGCGGGTCGATGGCGCGACGGGGCGGTGCTACGGGGTTGTGCTACGGGGTTGTGCTACGGGGTTGTGATACTTGAACGCGCTACTTGTCCGCGCGGAGCAGCCCGTCCGACGAATCCAAGACAAAACCCGCCAAGTCGTCCAGCACAGGCGCGCGCCACCGCAGCGGACGCGCCAGTGCGCCGGCCAGCAGCGCGTGCCCCAGGCCGTCGTAACGCACCAGCGTCACGGGCACCCGCGCGGCCTGCAAGGCGGCGGCCAGCCCTTCGGTGTTGCGATGGGGGTCAACGGTGGTGTCGGCCATGCCCGCCATCAGCAAGGCGGGCGGCGCGTTGGACGTGACGTGAGCAATGGGCTGGGAATCGGGCGGCGTGCCCGGGAAATGGAACACAGGTTTCAAGCTGCTGGCCACGATGGGCAGGAAGTCATAGGGGCCTGCCATGCCGATCCAGCCGCGCAGCATCGACGGCGACGCGCCGTGGCGTTCTAGCCAGCGCGGGTCCAGCGCGACCATGGCGGCGTTGTAACCGCCCGCGCTGTGGCCGGCCACGAAGACCCGGCCGGGGTCGCCGCCGTACTCGGCCACGTGTTGCAGCGTCCAGGCGACGGCGCGGGCGCAATCGTCCAGGAAGTCCGGGTACGCCACGTCGGGGTAGAGCCGGTAGTCGGCGATCACGGCCAGGATGCCGCGAGACGCCAGCGCGTCGCCCACGAACTTGTAGTCGGCGCGCGAGCCATTGCGCCAACTGCCGCCGTAGAAGAACACGACGACGGGCGGCTGTGCCACGCCGGGCGGCGCGTAGATGTCCAGGCGCTGGCGGGGGTCGGCGCCATAGGCCACGTCCGCCACCACGCGGTTGGCGTTGTCGGGCACCGCGCCGTTCAGCACGGCCAGCGGCGAACAGGCCGTAAGCGTCAGCAGAAGCAAGGCCGCCAGCGCGGCCACCATGGCGGCGCTACGCATGGCGCGCCACGGCAAAAAAAATTGCAGAGAAGGAAAAATCGGGCACCGCCGCCTCCTGTCGCATCGTGGGTGGATACCCCCCTATACGAAGCAGACGGCGAAATGGATGCCCTTGGTGAATGCTTAAGCGTGAATGTTCAAGCCTTGGTCATCAGCTTCTTCCAGCCTTCCAGGCCCAGCTTCTTCATCGTGTCGATGTTCTTCTCATAGATTTCCGAGGCGTCTGGAAACGACTCCACCGCGCGGTCGATGCTGTCTTCCCGCAGCAGGTGCAGGATGGGGTACGGCGCACGGTTGGTGTAGTTTTCGATATCGTCGGCCTGCGTGTCCGCAAACTGGAATTGCGGGTGGAACGTGGCCACCTGCAATTCGCCCACCAGCCGCATGCGTTTAAGCAGGCGGTCGGACAGGTCTTCGAAATCGTTGAAATCCAGAAAATCGTCCAGCGCGTCGGGAATGATCAACAAGGTGGTGTCGATCTTCTCGGGGTCGGTCTCGGCCAGCAGGGCAAGCTCGTCCTGCAGGTCGGTCAGCACCCCTTCGGCGTCGGTGGCGTCGCTGACGGCAAAGCGGATCTGGTCCTTGACCTGAACCGCCTTGGCGAACGGGCAAAGATTCAGGCCGATCACGGCCTGAGTCAGCCAGTGGCGGGTTTCAGCCACCACGTTGGCATAAGCGTCGGAAGTCGAAATCATGCCGGCATGGCCGCCATGGTTTGCGCAACCGCCGCCGTCAGCTTCTTGCCATACGGCACGTGCAGGAACTCATTGGGACCGTGCGCGTTGGACTTCGGACCCAACACGCCGCACACCATGAATTGCGCCTGCGGGAAGCCCTTTTGCAGGATGCTCATCAGCGGAATCGTGCCGCCCTGGCCGATGTAGCCGCAAGGCTGGCCGTAGTATTGCTGCGACGCCGCGTCCAGCGCCTGGGTCAGCCAGGGCACGGATGCCGGCGCGTTCCAGCCGGTGGCCGCGCCTTCGTTGGCCTTGAAGATGACCTTGGCGTTATAGGGCGCATCGGCTTCCAGCAGTTCCTTGATTTCCTGCGAGGCGGCCACGGCGTCAATCAGCGGCGGCAGGCGCAGCGACAGCTTGAATGCCGTGCGCGGGCGCAGCACGTTGCCGGCGCTGGACAACGGCGGCAGGCCTTCGGCGCCGGTCACCGACAAGGTCGGGCGCCACGTGCGGTTCAGCAGTGCCTCTTCGGGTTCGGTCGTCATCGGCAGCACGAAGCCGCCTTCGGCGCCGCAGCTCCAGGGGAAACGACGCCACACTTCGTCGCCCAGAATGCGCGCGGTGGCGGTCACTTGTTCGACGCGGTCGGCGGGAATTTCGCAATGCAGGCTTTGCGGCAGCAGACGGCCGGTGGCGCTGTCTTCCAGGCGGTCCAGCAGATGGCGCAAGATGCGGAACGACGACGGCACCACGCCGCTGGAATCGCCCGAGTGCACGCCTTCGTCCAGCACCTGCACTTCCAGCGTGCCGGCCACCATGCCGCGCAGCGAGGTCGTCATCCAGAGCTGGTCGTAATTGCCGGCGCCCGAATCCAGGCACACCACCAGGGCCACGTTGCCCAGGCGGTCGCGCAGCGCATCCACATACGGCAGCAGGTCGTAGCTGCCCGATTCTTCACAGGTTTCCACAATGCCCACGCAGCGCGGACGCGGGACGCCCTGCTTGTCCAGCGCCATGATGGCGGTCAGCGAGGCGTACACGGCGTAGCCGTCGTCCGCGCCGCCACGGCCGTAGAGCTTGCCGTCTTCGTACTTGGGGGTCCAGGGGCCAAGACCGGCGCGCCAGCCCGAAAATTCCGGCTGCTTGTCCAGGTGGCCGTACAGCAGCACGGTGTCGCCGTTGTCGCTGCGGGTGGCGGGCGCGTCAAAGAAGATGACGGGCGTGCGGCCCGGCAGGCGCACCACTTCCAGCTTCAGGCCCGAGACCTTCTGCGCTTCGACCCACGCGGCGGCATCGCGCACCACGCGCTCGATGAACGCGTTCTTTTCCCAGTCGGCGTCAAACGCGGGGCTCTTGGCGGGAATGGCGATGTAATCGGTCAGCGCGGGGATGATTTCGTTGTCCCACTTGTCGTCGACAAAGGCCTGGAGGGCGTCGGGATCAAGGGTGGGCGGCAGTGCGTCGTCGGGGATACGGGCGTTCATGGCGCGGAATCCTTTAGGGGTGCGTGGGGGTGCGGAATGGGGTAATCCGGTATTTTATGCCTGCCGCCGGCAGAGCGGGTGCGTAGCGGGCTGGCGGCTGCCCGACGACACCTGCGCGCTGACGGCAACCAGCTTGTCGGCCCCCGCAGGGCGCGTGAATAATTGACAATTCCAGCCCTATCATCACGGCCCGAAGATGGGTTTCGCGCGATCGGCATTTTTCTTCTTCTGCCCGCCCGCGCGCGCTGCACCCATCCTACGATTCAATCCAGCGCGTCATGGTCGTAGGATGGGTGAAGCGCGCGAAAGTGGACAGAAGAGCCCCACCGGAAATCGCGCGTAACCCATCAAGCAGCGGTGATGAATCAGCAATTCCGGCCATGCCTTCACAGCCGATGATGGGTTTCGCGCGATCGGGATTTTCTTTCAGCTGAACGCCCGCGCGCGCTGCACTCATCCTACATCACCCCCCAATCATCACCGGCTCTGCACCCCGCCCCAAACCCGGCGCCTCCGCATCAATCACCTGCCCGCCGGCCTGCAACTTGAACACCGCCACCGCCTCGCGCAACTGCTGCGCCTGCGCCTCCAACGATGCCGCCGACGCCGCGGCCTGTTCGACCAGCGCCGCATTCTGCTGCGTCACGCTGTCCATCTGCGACACCGCCTGATTCACCTGCTGGATCCCCTGCGACTGCTCTTCCGATGCGCTGGAAATCTCGTTGATGATGTCCGTCACGCGGCGCACCGACGTCACGATTTCCTGCATCGTGGCACCCGCGGCTTCCACCTGATCTGACCCGATCGACACCTTCTGCACCGACTCGTCGATCAGCCCCTTGATCTCTTTGGCCGCCTGCCCGCTGCGTTGCGCCAGGGCGCGCACTTCGCTGGCCACCACCGCAAAGCCCTTGCCTTGCTCGCCGGCCCGCGCCGCTTCCACCGCCGCGTTCAGCGCCAGGATGTTGGTCTGGAATGCAATCCCGTCGATCACGCCCACAATATCCGCGATGCGCTTGGAGCTATCCGCAATGCCGCGCATGGTGCCCACCACATCGCCCACGGCCTTGCCGCCGCGCGTGGCCACTTCGGACGCCGCCGTCGCCAACTGCGAGGCACTGCGCGAGCTATCGGCGTTGTTCTTCACCGTGGACGACAGCTCGTCCATGCTGGCGGCGGTTTCTTCCAACGATGCCGCCTGCTGCTCGGTGCGCGATGACAGGTCGATGTTACCCGCCGCGATTTCGCGCGAACCGGTGTGGATCTCTTCCACACCCAGACGCACGGCCGACACGGTGCGGGCCAGGCTGTCCTGCATGCGCTTGACGGCGGCGTACAGCACGCCGATTTCGTTGTCACCGCGCTGCTCGATGCGATTGCTGAGATCACCGCCGGCGATACGGTCGAACAAGCGGCCCGCCTCGTGCAGCGGACGGAACACCGACCGCGCAAAGATCGCGTACAAGCTCACCACCAACACCGCCACCACCACCAGCAGACAAATCAGCAGGATGATCGCGCTGTTGATGCTGGTGGATGCATCACGCGCCACGCGCTGGCCAACGTCATCGGCGTAGTCCACGTAACTCTTGATCGCCTGCGTAAACGCAATGCCCAGCGGCGTGACTTTTTCAAGGTTCAGGCGGCTGGCATCTTGCGGCTTGCCGGCGCGTATTGCCGCCACCATCGGCGTGATCGCATCGCGCTGATAGACGTCGTAAGCGGCCAAGGCGGCGTCGAACAGCGGCTTACCTTGTGCCGACGTCTCGGGCTGCTTGCGCGCGACCTCTATCAAATCAGATGCCTTCTTCGTGTAGCCATCCAGACGCTGCATGCTGGCCATGTTGTCGATGGACTTTCCTTCCAGCAGCGCGCTTTGCGCGGCCAACAACACCAGGCGGGCGCGCAGCAGTTCGGCGCCGGCGCCATCCACGGCATTCGCGCGAACCAGGTTGGTGTCGAGCAGCAATTCGATGGACGTGCGATTGGACGTCAGTTGCTGATGCACGGCCACGCCGGTCAGCAGGAAAAGCGCGAAGAAGACCCCCAAGGCGGTGGTCAGGATTGCGCGGATACTTAAATTCTTGAACATGAAAAGGCCACTCCAGGGGGTTGCAGTACGCTCCCCCCGGTTAACGGCATCTTGCAACGAAAGGTTAAATATCTCAGTGCGTTACAAAAGTTTGACAAGGCGCTTCACGGCGCGACGTCAATCGCCTCGCAAGGCCCGCCGTTGCTGGATGTGCGTGATCCGCAGCCCCTACTCCCCCCCACCCCTGCTTGCGGCCTTGAAAAGTATGAACTACGGTCGGTCGGCAATTCAGATGCGAGCAGCCGGGGACCTTTCAGCCAGATCGGCTGAGCAATTACGGGGAGGCATCAAGATGAAGTTGCAGCAAGTATTCGACTTTCTTGCCGTCACGCAACATGGCAGCGTGCACGCAGCAGCCCGGGCCACCGGGCAGACCCAACCGGCATTAACCAAGTCCTTGCGGCGGCTGGAACGAACGCTGGGATTGCCCTTGTTTGACCGGCACGCCAAAGGCATGCGGCCCAACGACTACGGCAAGCGGTTTCTGCCCCACGCCCAACACCTGGTTCACGAAACCAAGCGCGCCCGGGACACCATGGCGCAGATGCGCGGTGAACGCCTGGGCACCGTGCAGTACGGCATCTCGGCGGCAGCATCCGTATTGCTGTCCACGTCCGCCATTCAGCGCTTCCGACAGCGCTACCCCGAAGTGGAACTCAACTGCCGCAGCGGCCTGTACCACACCTTGACCCCTCTGCTGCGCGAGGGCCAACTGGATTTCGCCATTTGTTCGCTGAACGCGGACGAAACCGACCCGCAACTCAAGGCCCGTGTGCTGTTGACCAGCCCTTTGGTGGTGGCCGCACGCCGCGACCACCCATTGCGGCAGGCGTGCAGCCTGCATGACCTACGCGATACCGTCTTCGCGGTGGCAGGGCCGCCCGGGCAGCCGGGCGCGTCGGTCTACCCCGTGTTCAGCCATGCCGGCCTGGGTACGCCGTGTGTGGACATGCATACGGATGGCTTGATCGACACGGCCGCGCTGGTGGCGAACAGCGACCGCATGGCCTTGCTGCCCACCGCCTTGATCACCACCGATCTGTGGCGCGAGCAACTGGACATCGTGCCCATTGCCGAGCCCCTGCCCAGTTATGTGATCGGCCTGATTCAACGCACGGCGCAGCCGTTGACGCCAGCGGCGGAAGAACTGTCGACCCAGTTTGAACGCGAAGCCGCCGACCTGCACACGGCTTCGCCTTGACGGACTGACTTACCGCCCGCGTGTCTGGATGATTTACTTCAGCCAGACGCGCGCGTTGCGGAAGATGCGCATCCAGGGGCTGTACGCGCCGCCCTTGTCTGCGTTGCCCCATTTCTCGGGCGCCCAAGACATCATGACGTTGCGAGTCACGCGCTCGGGGTGCGGCATCAAGACCGTGAAGCGGCCATCAGCCGTGGTGACGGAAGTCAGGCCGCCGGGGCTGCCGTTCGGGTTGAACGGGTAGGCTTCGGTGGCTAGTCCACGGTTGTCGATATAGCGCGCGGCGGCCAGCACGCGGCTGGCGTCGCCCTGCTGCGAGAAGTCGGCATAGCCTTCGCCGTGGGCCACGGCCACCGGAATACGGGCGCCTTCCATGCCGGCAAAGAAGATGGACGGCGACTTGGCCACTTCCACCATCGACAGGCGCGCTTCGTACTTTTCAGACTGGTTGCGCGTGAAGCGCGGCCAGTGCTCGGCGCCCGGAATCATCGGGGCCAAGGCGGCCATCATCTGGCAGCCGTTGCACACGCCCAGCGCGAACGTATCCGGACGCGCGAAGTACGCGGCGAACTGATCCGACAACTGGCTGTTGAAGCGGATGGTGCGCGCCCAACCTTCGCCGGCGCCCAGCACGTCGCCGTAGCTGAAACCGCCCACGGCCACCAAGCCTTGCATCTGCGCCAGGTCCACGCGACCGGACAAGAGGTCGGTCATGTGAACGTCGATGGCTTCGAAGCCCGAGGTATCGAAGGCCCAGGCCATTTCCACTTGGCTGTTGCAACCCTGCTCGCGCAGGATGGCCACGCGCGGACGCTTGCCGGTGTTGATGAAGGGCGCGGCAATGTCTTCTTGCGGGTCGAAGGACACGTTCGGGCTCATGCCGGGGTCGGTCGTGTCGTTCCAGACGTCAAGCTCGGCTTGCGCGCACGCCGGGTTGTCGCGGCGGGCCATGATGCGGTAGGACACTTCGCTCCAGGCGCGGCCCAGTTCAGCGCGCGGCTGGCCCCAGACCTTCTTGCCGTCGCGATAGAACTCGACTTCGTCGGCGCCGTTCAGGCCACCAATGACGTGCGAGTGAGCCGACAGGCCCGCGCCACGCAGCACCTGCATGACGGCGTCGCGTTGCGAGGCGGGCACCTGAATGACGGCGCCGGCTTCTTCCGAGAACAGCGCCTTCAGCGTCAGCTCTTCGCGTTGCACCTTCACTTGATCCGGGCGGATCTTGTAGTCGCCCCAATCCGCCGATTGCGGATCGAAGGTCAGCATGTCCAGGTTCACGGACACGCCGGTGCGGCCGGCAAAGGCCATTTCGGTCAGCGTGGCGAACAGGCCGCCGTCGGAGCGGTCGTGGTAAGCCAGAATAGTGCCGGCTTCGGCCAGCGTGCGGATCGTGATGAAGAACGCGCGCAGGTCTTGCGGCGCGTCGATGTCCGGCACGGTTTCGCCAATCTGGTTGTACGTCTGCGCCAGGATGGAACCACCCATGCGGTGACGGCCACGGCCCAGGTCGATCAAAATCAGCACGCTGTCGCCCGCGTCGGTGCGCAGTTGCGGGGTCAGGCTGGCGCGCACGTCGGCAACGGGCGCAAACGCCGTCACCACCAGCGACACCGGCGCCACCACCTGACGCTGCTCGCCGTCCTGTTCCCAGGACGTCTTCATGGAGAGCGAATCCTTGCCCACTGGAATGGACAGGCCGGTGGCCTGGCACAGTTCGCTGACGGCGGACACGGTGTCATACAGCGCGGCGTCCTGGCCGTCGACGCCGCAAGCGGCCATCCAGTTGGCGGACAGCTTGATGTCTTCCAGGCGCGCCACGTCGGCGGCGGCCAGGTTGGTCAGCGCTTCGGCCACGGCCATGCGGCCGGATGCCGGGGCGTCGAGCATGGCGATGGGGGTGCGTTCGCCCATCGACATGGCTTCGCCACGGAAGCCTTCGTAGTCGGCCAGCGTCACGGCGCAGTCAGCCACCGGCACTTGCCACGGGCCGACCATCTGGTCACGGCTGGACAGCCCGCCCACGGTGCGGTCGCCGATGGTGATCAGGAAGGACTTGTTGGCAACGGTGGGGTGACGCAGCACGCGGTAAGCGGCTTCGGTCAGGTCGATGCCGGCCAGGTCCAGCGGCGCGGACACGCCAGGCAGGCGGCGCACGTCGCGCGTCATGCGCGGCGGCTTGCCCAGGATGACGTCGATCGGCACGTCCACGGGACGCACTTCGGCGTCGCCTTGCGGGCGAATCGTGTCCAGGCCCGGCAGGCCTTCGCCGTCCACCACGCGCAGTTGGCGTTCTTCGGTGGCCACGCCCACCACCGCGTACGGGCAGCGTTCGCGGCGGGCGATGGCGTCAAAGCGTTCCAGGTCTTTCGGCAGAATCGACAGAACATAGCGTTCCTGCGACTCATTGCTCCAGATTTCAGCGGGCGACAGGCCCGACTCTTCCAGCGGCACGCGCTTCAAGTCGAAGATGGCGCCACGGCCGGCGTCGTTGACCAATTCCGGGAAGGCATTGGACAAGCCGCCCGCGCCCACGTCGTGAATGGCGATGATGGGGTTGTTCTCGGCCTGCTGCCAGCAGCGGTCGATGACTTCTTGCGCGCGGCGTTCGATTTCCGGGTTGCCGCGCTGGACGGAATCAAAGTCCAGTTCGGCCGAGTTGCTGCCCATGCTGATGCTGGACGCGGCGCCGCCGCCCATGCCGATACGGAAGCCCGGGCCGCCCAGTTGGATCAGCAGCGCGCCGGGAGGAATCACGTCTTTGTGGGTCAGGCCCGCGTCAATGCTTCCCAGGCCGCCCGCGATCATGATGGGCTTGTGATAGCCCCAGCGCGTGCCGCCCGCGGTCTGCTCGAACGAACGGAAGTAGCCCAGC
This sequence comes from Achromobacter spanius, assembly GCF_003994415.1. Lineage (NCBI taxonomy): Bacteria > Pseudomonadati > Pseudomonadota > Betaproteobacteria > Burkholderiales > Alcaligenaceae > Achromobacter > Achromobacter spanius. The sequence continues at coordinate 3,892,058 of NZ_CP034689.1, forward strand.
AGGTTGGGCCGGCCGAATTCGTTGTTGAACGCCGCGCCGCCGATGGGGCCGTCGATCATGATGGACAAGGGCGAGGCGATGCGCTCGGGCAGGCCGTGGTGGTCGGCTTCCCAGGGTTGCAGCGCGTCGTCGAAACGCAGGTGCGACACGGTGAAGCCGGTCAGACCGGCCTTGGGCTTGGAGCCACGGCCGGTAGCGCCTTCGTCGCGGATTTCGCCGCCCGCGCCGGTGGACGCGCCCGGGAACGGGGCGATGGCGGTCGGGTGGTTGTGGGTTTCCACCTTCATCAAGGTGTGCACGGTGGTGTCGCGGCGGATGTACTTGGCGCCGTCGGCGCCCTCGCCCGTCACGCCAGGCACGCCGGCCTGGAAGCGCTGCGCGGGGCCGCCGGCCATGATGGCGGCGTTGTCCGAGTAAGCCACGACGGTGCCTTCCGGCTGCGCCTTGTGCGTGGCGCGGATCATGCCGAACAGCGTGTTGGGCTGCGACTGGCCGTCGATGACCCATTCGGCGTTGAAGATCTTGTGGCGGCAGTGTTCGCTATTGGCCTGCGCGAACATCATCAGTTCCACGTCGGTGGGGTCGCGGCCCAGGTCGGTAAACGACTTGGCCAGGTATTCGATTTCGTCTTCCGACAGGGCCAGGCCCAGCGACACGTTGGCCTCGGCCAGCGCCTTGAAGCCTTCGGCCTGAACGCCGACGGTGCGCATGGGCTTGCCGGCCAGCGTCTGGAACAGCGCCTGGCCGTCGAAGCTGGCGTCGACCACGGTTTCGGTCATGCGGTCGTGCAGGCAGTCGGCCGCGCGCGCCAGCATGGCGTCGTCAAACGACTTGGTGCCGAGCAGACCGCGTTCGGGGGTGATCACATAGCGCACGCCGCGTTCAATGCGGTGTACCGACGACAAGCCACAGTTGTGGGCGATGTCGGTGGCCTTGCTGGCCCAGGGGGAAATGGTGCCCAGGCGCGGAATGACCAGCAGCGACAGGCTCTTGGCCGGCGCGTCGGCCGTGCTGGGCGTGCCGTAATCCAGCAGTTGGGTCAGGTGTTGCTGCTGTTCGGCCGTCAAGGCGGCGTCGGTGCTGACGAAGTGCTCGTAGCGAGCGGAGATGTCGGCCACCGGCAGGCCGGCTTCCTTTAGTTGCGCCAACAGGCGATCGCGACGAAAGGAGGACAGGACGGAGGAACCAGGCAGATGCTGAACTAGGGACACGATGCGGGCGCCGTATAAGGATGGGAGCAAAACGGGATTTTACCTGTTTAGGGGGTTTTCCCGGAGCCGTTATTCAAGAAGCTTGCAAAGCCCTTGTTTTCCCTGGTGTTACAAAAGAATTCTGATGCGAACGCGCCAGGATGGTGCATAGCAATATTTTGCTGAAGCCCTGTTGTCATCGCGGAATTTCCAGAGTCTTCCCAACGCTACGCCGCCCCGTCTGACGCAATGCAACATGTTGTTGTCGCCCCGCACCACGGGAAAACACGAACACCCGCGCCCTGAGGGCGACGGTAGGATGCAGCGACCCAATTCATAAAGCGGGCCCCAGCGCCCAAGCCGTCGTCGCACCCATGTCCCGCCCTGAAGCCTCCGTCGAGCCCGTCGAACCGATCATCCCCGTTGAACCCGATCCCGCCGTAAAGGTGCCGCTGGCCATCGAAGAATGGCTCGCCGTGATTCTGCTGGCCACGCTGGCGCTGATCACCTTCGCCAACGTGCTGGTGCGCTATTTCACGGACCAGTCGTTCGCCTGGACCGAAGAAATCTCGGTGTTCCTGCTGATCGTGCTGACCATGGCGGGCGGCAGCGTGGCCTTTGTGCGCAACCACCATATCCGCATTGAAATCCTGGCCGACTCGGGGTCAGCGCGCCGCCAGCGCATCATGGCCTTGATTGCCAACAGCTGCGTGCTGGCGTTCTTCGTGCTGCTGACCGTGCTGTCGGTGAAGCTGGTGGCGGACGAGTACATCTACGAAGAAACGTCTCCCGCGATCGGCGTGCCGACCTGGTGGTATTCGATCTGGTTGCCGGTGATGGCAGCGGCAATCTCGTTGCGCACCTTGGGCATCATCCGCCGCCTTCTGCAAAGCGCGGGCAAGCCATGATTGTGTCGCTGCTGTTCATTGTCTTTGTCGTCCTGATGTTGATCGGGGTACCGGTGGGCGTGGCGCTGGGCATCGGCGGCACCATCGCCATCGTGCTGTCCAATCTGCACACACCCTGGTATGGCTTGTTGGCCGTGCCGCAGAACTTTTATGCGGGGCTGGCCAAGTACCCGCTGCTGGCCATCCCCATGTTCGTGCTGGTCGGCTCCATCTTTGACCGGTCGGGCGTGGCCAAGCGGCTGGTGGATTTTGCGATTGCCATCGTGGGCCGCGGCCCGGGCATGCTGCCGCTGGTGTCGATTGCGGTGGCCATGTTCCTGGGCGGTATCTCGGGTTCCGGCCCGGCCTGCGCGGCGGCGGTGGGCGCGGTGATGATCACCGCCATGTCGCGCGCGGGCTATCCGGGGTCGTTCTCGGCGTCGGTGGTGGCGGCGGGCGCGGCCACCGACATCCTGATTCCGCCGTCGGTGGCGTTCATCATCTATTCGGTGCTGGTGCCCGGCGCGTCCGTGCCCGCGCTGTTTGCCGCCGGCATGATTCCGGGCCTGCTGGCGGGCTTTGCGCTGATCATTCCGGCCGTGTGGCTATCGCGCAAATACAAGATGGGCGCGCTGGAATCCCACCTGCCGCGCCCGCCCTTCTGGGCAAGCCTGCGCGATGCTTCATGGGGCTTGGCGGCGCCGGTGTTGATTCTGGGCGGCATGCGGCTGGGCTGGTTCACGCCCACCGAGGCGGCAGTGGTGGCCGTGTTCTACGGCTTGTTCGTGGGCGGTTTCATTCACCGCACCATCAAGCTGCGCGACCTTTTCACCATCTTGCGCGAAGCGGCCGAACTGTCCGCCGTGATCATGCTGGTGGTGACGTTGGCCGGCATCTTTGCGTGGGCGTTGTCCACGCTGAGCGTGATTGACCCGATCACCAACGCCATCGTCAATTCCGGCTTGGGCGAATGGGGCGTGCTGTCGTTATTGGTTCTGCTGTTGATGACGGTGGGCATGTTCCTGGACGGCATCTCGATCTTTTTGATTTTCGTGCCGCTGCTGATGCCGATTGCCAATGCCTACGGCTGGGATCCGGTGTGGTTCGGCGTGGTGCTGACCTTGAAGGTGGCGCTGGGCCAATTCACGCCGCCGCTGGCCGTGAACCTGATGGTGTCGTGCCGCATTGCGCGCGTGCCCATGGAGTCCACGGTGCGGTGGGTAGTGTGGCTGCTGGGCTCCATGTTTTTGGTGCTGGTGGCGGTGCTGCTGTTCCCGCAACTGGCGCTGTGGCTGCCGGGGAAATTGGGTTATTGAAGTTGGGCTATTGAAGCGAAAGCAAGTCCGTAGCGATCTTGATTACAACAACAGACACACTCGCAAAGAGAGGAGACATAACATGAACTTCCGCAACCTGATCGGCGCCGCGTTGTGCGCCGCCGCCGTGGTCGGCATGACGCCCGCGCACGCGCAGAACTACAAGTCCGAATACAAGCTGTCCATCGTGGTGGGCACGACGTTCCCGTGGGGCCAGGGCGCGGAAATCTGGTCCAAGCTGGTGCGCGAGCGCACCGATGGCCGCATCAACATCAAGGTGTACCCGGGCACGTCGCTGGTGCAAGGCGACCAGACGCGCGAATTCACCGCCATCCGCCAAGGCGTGATCGACATGGCCGTGGGGTCCACCATCAATTGGTCGCCGCAGGTCAAGCAGTTGAACCTGTTTTCGCTGCCCTTCCTGATGCCCGACTACGCCGCCATCGACGCGCTGGTGCAAGGCGACGTGGGCCGCGAAATGTTCAAGCTGATCGAAAAAGCCGGCGTGGTGCCGCTGGCCTGGGGTGAAAACGGCTATCGCCAACTTAGCAATTCCAAGCGCGAAGTGAAATCGCCCGCCGACATGAAGGGCATGAAGCTGCGCGTGGTGGGCTCGCCGCTGTACATCGACACGTTCACGGCTTTGGGCGCGAACCCCACGCAGATGAGCTGGGCGGATGCGCAACCGGCGCTGGCTAGCGGTGCGGTGGATGGGCAGGAAAATCCGCTGTCGATCTACACGGGTTCCAAGTTGTATACGGTGGGCCAGAAGTATTTGACGCTGTGGAACTACGTGGCCGATCCGCTGATCTTCGTGGTGAACCGCGAGGTGTGGAACTCCTGGTCGGAAAAGGACCGCGACATCGTGCGCCAGGCCGCGCTGGATGCCGGCAAGCAGCAGATCGTGATTGCACGCAAGGGCGTCACGCCCAGCGACCCGTCGCTGCTGAAGGAAATCGAAGGCCACGGCGTGACGGTCACGTCCTTGTCGAAAGCGGAACACGAGGCGTTCGTGAAGACCACGAAGCCGGTTTACGACAAGTGGAAGAAGCAGATCGGCGAAGACCTGGTCAACATGGCCGAAAAATCCATCGCTGCGCGCAAGCAGTGAAGCGAGTTGACGCCAACGTACTGATTTAGCAGCAAGCCCCAGGGGAACGACGGCGCAAGCCGCCAAACCGAGGCAGGGACGTCAGAGCCCTCCCAACCAAACAGGCGCCAGCCAAAAGCTGGCGCCTGTTTCCTTTGCGGACTCGTAGGATGGGTGAAGCGCGGGATGCATTCCAAAAGGAATCGGATGCGGATCGCGCGTAACCCATCGGGCGGAGGTGGCTTTATGGCTGCTGCCGTTAAAAACTCCACCGCTGCTTGATGGGTTGCGCGCGTTGTAGGGCTTTGTTCTTGTTTAAGGATTCTCGCGCTTCACCCATCCTACGGGTATCCCAAGGCGATCCTACGGGTATCGCACTTCCATGATGTCCAGCTCTTCTATTCCGCCGGGGGTTCGCAGCACTACCGTGTCGCCTTCTCTTGCTTTGATCAGCGCGCGGGCGACGGGGGAAATCCAGCTGATTTTTCCGGCCAGGGGCTCGGCTTCGTCGACGCCGACGATGGTGACGGTGTGGTCTTCGCCGGCCTTGTCGCTGTACAACACCGTGGCGCCGAAGAAGACCTGGTCGCGGTTGGGCTGCAAGGCGGGGTCGACCACTTCGGCGATGTCCAGGCGCTTGGTCAAAAAGCGCATGCGGCGGTCGATTTCGCGCAGGCGTTTCTTGCCGTAGAGATAGTCGCCGTTTTCGGAACGGTCGCCGTTGGAGGCTGCCCACGACACCACCTGCACTACCGACGGGCGCTCTACGTTCATCAGGTGCGTCAGTTCGGCGCGCAGGCGTTCGTAGCCTTCGGGGGTCATGTAGTTCTTGGTGCCCGCGGGCAAGGCTTGGGCTTGCGGCAGGTCGTCGTCGTCCTCGTTGTCGGACTCTTTAACAAAGGCTTTGTTCATAGCGGCTGCGCCGCAGTGGCGCGATCCCAATATCAATGGCTTGCAGGGTGGGCGGCGTTGATGGCCGCCCGCGTCAAACTTGCAGAGGCAGCGACGTTGGCCGCCCGCGTCAAACTTGCAGAGGCAGCGACGTTGGCCACCCGCGTCAAGCTTGCAGGGTGGCCAACGTCGCCCGCGTCAGAACCAGTCGTGCCAGACCGGCTTCAGGTCGGACGGCAGCGACGGTAGGCGGCCCAGGTCGATGCGGCTTTCCTTGGGGCTGTGGAAGTCAGACCCGCGCGACGCCAGGAAGCCATAGCGGCGCGCCACCTCGGCATACTGGCGGGCTTCTTCCACGGTGTGGCTGCCGGTGGTGACTTCGATGCCCTCGCCGCCCAACTGCAAAAATTCGTCGAACAGCGCGGCGAATTGCAGCGGCGTGTATTTATAGCGGCCCGGGTGCGCGATGACCGCGCGGCCGCCCGCGCCACGGATCCAGCCCACTGCTTCGGCCAGCGTGGCCCATTGCATGGGCACGTGGCCGGGGCGGTCGTCGCCCAAATGTTTGGTGAATACGGTTTGCACGTCGGGGCAATAACCCGCCTCGACAAGATAACGCGCAAAGTGGGTGCGGCTGATCAATTCAGGGTTGCCGGCAAAGGGCAGCGCGCCTTCGTAGGCGCCAGGCATGCCCATGTCCGCAAGACGATCACCGATGCGCTTGGCGCGTTCGGCGCGGCCCGATCGGGTCTTGCGCAAGCCCGCGACCAAGTCAGCGTTCCCCGGATCAAATTGCAGGCCCACGATGTGTACCGTCAGGCCCGCCCACGTGACCGAGATTTCAACGCCGGTGGAAAACCGCATGCCCAGGTCTTGCGCCGCGCTGGCAGCTTCGGCCAGGCCGCCCACTTCGTCGTGATCCGTCAATGCCCAGACGTCGACGCCGTTGGCGTGCGCGCGCTGCGCCACGTCGCGAGGCGCCAGCGCGCCGTCGGAGACGGTGGAATGGCAGTGCAGATCAATGTTCAGGGTGGGCGATTTCATCGGGCTATTGTAGAGAAGCCCCGGCACCCTGAATAGCGCCGGGGCGTCCCCCTAATCGCAGCGCGGACGCTCAGGCCAGAAGAAACGCCGCCACCGGCTCCACCTGGCTGTCCGCGATCAAGGTCGGCGCATGCCCCACTCCCGGGACTTCCAGCGCTTGGGCGCGCGGGTTGCGTTTCAGCATCTCGTCCACGGTGGCCGGCGTCAGCAGGTCGGACTTCTCACCGCGCACGATCAGGATGGGGCACGGCACGGCGTCGTAGGACCGCCACAGAATCTCTTCACCCGCCGCCAATTCTTCCGGCGTTTGCGCGGCCAGCGCCTGGGCCAGCGCCAAGTCGTAGTGCTTGACCCATTTGCCGCCGAATTCCGGGTACAGGTATTGGGCCAGATCTTTCCATTGCGCGTCGGTGTGCGGTCCGAAAGTCTCGGAATTCGCGCGCATGGTGGCCACCGCTTCCTCGAACGAGGCAAACTCGCCCGGCTGGCCCACGTATTGGCCGATGCGCGACAAGGCGCCGGTTTCCAGGCGCGGCCCCACATCGTTCAGCACCAGCTTGCTCAGCCGGATGCCATGGTCGGGGAGCAGCATGCCCGCATGCGGGCGCATGGCCTGCATGGCGGTGGCGAACACCGCGGCGCCGGACAGCGCCATGGCGATCAAGCCGCCCATCGACGTGCCCACCCAGGCCAGCGTGGCGGGCTGCAAGCGCGCAATCAGCGTCACCATGTCGGACACGTACTGCGGCACCGTGTAGAACGCGGGGTTGACCAGCCAGTCAGAGCGGCCTCGGCCCACCACGTCGGGGCACACCACGCGGTAGCGGCCGGCCAGCCGGCGCGCCAGCACGTCGAAATCGCGCCCGCTTCGGGTCAGCCCGTGTACGCACAGCAGCACTTGATCGTTGGCCGGGTCGCCCCATTCCCAGTAGGCCATGCGATGCAAGCCGGCCGGGCTGGCGCAGGTGACGAATTCCAAGCGGGGTTGCAGGCTGGCGTCCAAACTAATCACTCCACGTATCGGCGGGCGCCGCAACGGCGGCCCACCAGGGCGCACTAGTGTAATCGCGTCAGCCGGACATTCGCATGACGGCGACGGCGCGGCCGGGTGCAATTCAGACGCCGCGCCCCGTGCTGGACACTGCGCCCGCGCCTCGCTACGATCACCCCATTCTCATCGGCGCCCCCTTGTCGCGGCGGTACGGAATTGCCGTTAGCTATCAGGCCGATCCAATCATTAAATTGGAATCGGCCGCCGGTTGGGGCGAGAGTTATGAGCTTCAGGCATTGCCAGATCAGTCATCCCAAAATTGATATGGAGTCCGTATGCAGCAAAGCAGTCCTGTCTCTCCGCTAACCGCTGACCACTCGTCGCCCGACGTCAGCCCCCCTCCCCCCGAACCACCGAAAGTGCTGCAGGACGTGCTGTCCCGGGCCGACGTGCAGATCAACGGCACGCGCCCCTGGGACATCCAGGTACATGACAAGCACATGTACGAGCGCGTCTTCGCCAGTTGGTCGCTGGGCCTTGGCGAGTCCTATATGGACGGGGAATGGGACTGCGAACAACTGGACGAACTCTTCACCCGCCTGCTGCGCGCCGACATGGGCTCGGCCGCGTTGGGCGTGGCGCGCATCAAGCTGATTGCCGAGCACCTGCGCCACAAGCTGTTCAACCTGCAGTCCAAGCACCGCGCCTTTGAAGTGGGCGAACAGCATTACGACGCCGGCAATGACGTGTTCGAAGCCATGCTGGACAGCCGCATGATCTATTCCTGCGCGTACTGGGAAAACGCCCAGACGCTGGAAGACGCCCAACTGGCCAAGCTGGACATGATCTGCCGCAAGCTGCAGCTCAAGCCCGGCGAGACGCTGCTGGACATTGGCTGCGGCTGGGGTGGGCTGGCCAAGTTCGCCGCCGAGAACTACGGCGTGACGGTCACGGGCGTGACGGTGTCCAAGGAACAGTTGGCGCTGGCGCAGGAACGGGTCAAGGGCTTGCCGGTGCAACTGCTGCTGCAAGACTATCGCGACCTGCAAGGCAGCTTCGACAAGGTCGTATCGGTGGGCATGTTTGAACACGTCGGCCCCAAGAACTACGACACCTACTTCAACAACGTGCAACGCCTGATGGCGCCGGACGGCATCTTCCTCTTGCACACGATCGGCATCGCGGCCACCAGCCAAAGCACCGACCCGTGGATTGACCGCTACGTGTTCCCCAACGGCAAGCTGCCGTCCGCGCGCGAAATCGCCACGGCCGTGGAACACCGCTTCATCATCGAAGACTGGCACAACTTCGGCACCGACTACGACCGCACGCTGATGGCCTGGTGGGACCGCTTTGAGCGCGCCTGGCCGGCCTTGCAGTCACGCTACGGCACGCGCTTTTACCGCATGTGGAAATACTATCTGATGTGTTGCGCGGGCTTTTTCCGGTCACGCGAAGGCCAGCTCTGGCAAGTGATCCTGACGCACCCGCAGCGCCCGGACGTATACCGCTCGCTGCGCTGATCGCACGCATTCACACCCATTCAAATCACGCGGCGCGTCCAAGAGACATCAAGGACGCGCCCGGCGCGGGCTTTCCTACGCGTCTGCCCGCGATTCTGCTCGCGCGTCTTCCAGGATCATGTCTGCCGCGCGCTCCGCGATCATGATGGTGGGCGAATTGGTGTTGCCTGATGTGATCAGCGGCATCACCGAGGCGTCCGCAATGCGCAGCCCTTCCAGCCCGAACACCCTAAGCCTCGCGTCCACCACCGCGCCGCTGTCCGCGTTCTTGCCCATGGCGCAGGTGCCCACCGGATGGAAGATGGTGGTGCCGATCTTGCCGGCCGCCTCGCGCAATTGCTCATCCGTCTGATAATCCGGACCGGGCAACCATTCCTCGGGCTGATAACGCTGCAAGGCGGGCGCGGCGGCAATGCGCCGCACCAGCCGGATGGAATCCGCCGCCACCTGGATGTCGGCTTCCGTGCTCAGGTAATTGGCCGCGATGACGGGCGCCGCGCCATCGGGCGTGCCCGCCGCCCCTTGCGCATGCACGCTGCCGCGCGAGGTAGGCCGCAGGTTGCATACGCTAGCCGTGAAGGCGTCGAAGGCATGCAGCGGTTCGCCAAACGCCCCCAGCGATAAAGGCTGCACATGGAATTCCACATTGGCGCGCGTCTGGCCGGGGTCCGACTTGGCAAACGCGCCCAACTGCGACGGCGCCATGCTCATCGGCCCGCGTCGGCGCAGCAGGTATTCCAGCCCGATGCCGGCCTTACCCAGCCACGACCCGGCGATGCGATTCAGCGTCTTCACGCCATTGACCTTCAGGATGACGCGCAATTGCAGATGGTCTTGCAGGTTTTCGCCCACGCCAGGCAAGGCGTGGCGCAAACCAATGCCGCTTTCACGCAGGCGCGCGGGTTCGCCGACACCCGACAATTCAAGCAGATGCGGGGTGTTGACGGCGCCCGCCGCCATGACGACTTCACGGCGAGCGCGCACGGTAATCGTCCGCGGCGTGCCCCGCTCTTTGCCCTTGCCTTCCAGCCGCACTTGCACGCCCACGCAACGCTTGCCCTCGAACACCAGTTGCTCGGCCTGCGCACCCGTCATCACATGCAGATTGGGCCGCTTCATCACCGGCCGCAAGAATGCCTTGGCCGTGTTCCAGCGCCACCCGCTACGCTGGTTCACTTCAAAATAGCCGCTGCCGAAATTGTCGCCCCGGTTGAAGTCCTGAATCCGGGGGATGCCCTCCTGTTCGGCCGCGGCGGCAAAGGCTTCCAGGATGTCCCAGCGCAGCCGTTGCGCCTCGACCCGCCATTCCCCGCCCGCGCCATGGAATTCGTCGGCGCCACGGTGATAGTCTTCGCTGCGCTTGAAGACCGGCAGCACCTGGTCCCAGCCCCAGCCTGGGTCGCCGGACAGCGCGGCCCAGTCCTCGTAGTCTTCACGCTGGCCGCGCATGTAGATCATGCCGTTGATCGACGAGCATCCGCCCAGCACCCGGCCGCGCGGATAAATCAAGGAACGCCCGCCCAGCCCGGCTTCCTTGACCGTGCGGTACATCCAGTCGGTGCGGGGGTTGCCGATGCAATACAGGTAGCCCACGGGGATGTGGATCCAGTGGTAGTTGTCGCGGCCCCCGGCTTCCAGCAGCAGCACTTTGGTGTTGGGGTCCTGGCTGAGGCGGTTGGCCAGCACGCAGCCGGCCGAGCCCGCGCCCACGATGACGAAATCGTATGTCTCCATCAACCGTATGTCTCCATAAGCACTTGTTATCTGCTTTTTATTGGTTTGCGGGGCATGACTTGCTGTGCATCGCCAGCCGTGCCCCCGCGTCTGCCATGACTCTGGCGCAGCCGCCCCCAACTGTCCAATGAAAAGTTGAAATTCGGTTTATAAGCATCTTTAATAATGCTCACCCCCATTTCGGGACGGACAGCGCCATGGACTTGAAGCACATCCGCACCTTTGCCGCCGTGGCGCGGGAAGGCAACCTGACGCGCGCGGCGGAACACCTGCATGTGACCCAGCCCGCGCTAAGCCTGCAATTGAAAAACTTTCAGGAATCGCTGGACCTGACGCTCTTCGCGCGCACGGCGCAGGGGCTGGCGCCCAATGCGGATGGACGCGCGCTGCTGCCGTCCGCGCTGCGCATTCTGGACGCCATGGAAGATTTCCAACGCGCCATTGGCGCGCTGCGCGACACGGTGCAAGGCGAACTGCGCATCGGCACCATCCTGGACCCGGAGTTCCTGCGCCTGGGCGCCACGCTGCAATACCTGGTGGAGCACTATCCGAAAATCCGACCCACGCTGCGCCATGGCATGTCAGGGTCCGTCGGCCGGCAGGTGCGGGCGGGTGATTTGGACGTGGGTTTCTATTTGGGGCCGGCAGGCGCAACGGGCGGCGCCCCCTTGCTGGAAGTCTTGCCGCTGGCGTCGTTTACCTATTACGTGGTGGCGCCCAAGGGCTGGAGCGCACAGGTGGCCGGCCGAGGCTGGCAAGAGATTGCCGCCCTGCCCTGGATCTGGACCCCGCCGGATTCCGTGCACCACCGCTTGCTGGCGGCCAAGTTCGACGCGCTGGGCATCGCGCCCAACGCGGTGGCGGAAGTGGATCAGGAAGCGTCCATGCTGGACCTGGTGCGATCCGGCGTGGGGCTATCCTTGGTGCGCGATTCGATTGCGCTGCGTGAATCGCAGGCCAATGGCTTGTTGCTGCTGCCCGGCCTGGCCATCCCGGCCGAGCTGTCTTTCATTACCCAGGCCGCCCGCCAAGGCGACCCCTTGGTGGGGGCCGCCTTCGCCGCCGTCAGGGCGGCGTTCGGCTAAGGACGGTTACGCGATTACTGCGCCTTGATGCCCGCGCGCTTGGCGATCTCTGCAAAGCGCGGTGTTTCTTCCTCGATGACCCTGGCCACGCTTGCGGCGTCCATCGGCGTGGGGTCGAACCCACTGGCGCGCAACTGCTTTTGCGTCTCGGGGTCCTTCAAGGCCTTGGTCAGGGCGGCGTTCAGCGTGGCGACCACATCGGCCGGCACCCGCTTGGGCGCAAACACCGCAATCCAGGTGTCCATGCTGACGCTGGGGTAACCGGCTTCGGCCACCGTCGGCACGTCAGGCAGGAAGGCCGAGCGCTGCGGCGTGGTCACGGCAATGGCCTTGATCTTGCCCGACTTGATCTGCGGCATTGCCGACACCACCGTGTCGAACAGAATGGGAATCTGCCCGCCGATCAGGTCGGTCATGGCGGGGCCACTGCCCTTGTACGGGATGTGCGTCATGTGCGTGCCGGCCGCCGCCTGGAACATTTCGCCCGCAAAGTGCGACACCGTGCCGATGCCGAACGAGCCATAGGAAAACTTGTCGCCTTCCTTGCGCGCGGCGGCCACCAGCCCCTTCAAGTCTGAATACGGGGTTTGCTCGTTGGCCACGATGATCAGCGCCGCGCGGCCCACCATGCCCACGGGCTGGAAGTCTTGCGTCGGGCTATAGGGCAGCTTGGCGTACACGGCCGGGTTCACCGTGAAGGTGGTGCCCGAACTGAGCAGCAGCGTGTAGCCGTCGGGCGCCGCCTTGGCCACGGTCTGTGCGCCCAGGATGGTGCCCGCGCCGGCCTTGTTTTCGACGATGATGGATTGCTTGAGCTCTTCGCCCAGGCGCTTGGCGATGATGCGGCCCAGCACGTCGCCCGCGCCCCCTGGCGGATACGGCACGACCAATTGAATAGGCCGTTGCGGGTAGTCGGCAGCCTGTGCCGCCCCCGCGCCAGCCGCCAGGGTGATGGCGGCGCACGCCGCGACGAACTTCCTGCGTTGCATGAACATGGTTGTCCCCTTGTTGTTCGATGAGTCTTAGGCAGAAGTCACTACACACACATATCAATCAGCGCGTTTCAATTTGCGCAGGCCTATCTTTCAACGCAGCCTGGCGGGCGTCATCAAGGACGGCGCCACGCCCTGATCGATCAGTTCCAACGGCAGGGCTTGGCCAGTAACCAGCGCCGCCGCCAAGGTCGACACCCCGGCCGCCGACTGAATGCCATAACCGCCCTGCGCGGCCAGCCAGAAAAAGCCGGGCTGGGCATTGTCAAAACCCACCACCATGTCGCCGTCGGGCACAAAGGACCGCAGCCCGGCCCACACATGCGAGGGCCGCCGAATCGTCAGCGTGGTGGCTGTTTCGATGTGATAGATGCCCGTGGCCACGTCCAGTTCTTCCGCCACCACATCGTGCGGGGCCACCGGGTCCGCATTGGCGGGTGAACCCAGCAACTGGCCCGCGTCGGGCTTGAAATAGAAAGACTCGTCGATGCCGACCACGGCCGGCCAGGTGCTGCAATCAAGGCCTTCCGGCGCGGCAAACGTGAAGGCGCTGCGCCGGCAAGGCTGCAAGCCCACGGGCGCCACACCGCAACGTTCGGCCACGTCGTCGGCCCAAGCGCCCGCGGCGTTGACCACGACGCCCGCCTGCCATTGCGTGCCGTCTTTCAGCCGCAGCGTCCAGGGCCCGCCGGATTGTTCGTCCGACTGGTCACTGCCCAGCCGCTGGCCGGACTCCAGTTCGGCGTTGCAGCGCAGTACCGCGCCATGCCGGCGCGCACCGGCCAGAAAGCCTTGATGCAGCGCATGCACGTCCAGGTCGCGAGCGTCGGGTTCCAGCATGGCGCCGCCCGCCACCGCCTCGGGGCGGATGCACGGCACGCGCGACAGGGCTTGCGCCGCGTCCAGCAACTGCACATTGCCCGCCAGCGCCTGGGCGCCTTCGTAGCTTGCCATCAGCGCGTCGCGCTGGTCTGCCGTGGCGATATACATGCAGCCGCGCTCATGCAGCAGCGGGTGCTCGGTGAAGCCCTCGGGCGGCTGCTCATAAAAGGCGCGGCTGGCGCGAGTCAGCGCCTGGATCTGAGGCGTACCATAGGTTTCCATGAACATGGCGGCCGAGCGGCCGGTCGCGTGATAGCCGGGCTGCGCTTCGCGCTCCAGCAGCAGTACGCGCAGAGGCGGCTGTGTTTCAGCCGTCAAGCGATAAGCCAGAGAGGCCCCGGCAATGCCTGCCCCCACGATGACCACGTCAAACTGCTGCAAGCTCATGGCGATTCCATAATTCTCGGATTTGAGAATTCTCGAATATGACAGAATATCCGTCAACGAAAAAAAGGCAGGCGGCATGACGCCAGCCCTTGCCGCTAGGGGAAAGCACCGATATGCCCATCATCCGTCCGCCCTCGCCCGCCACCAACATCCTGGCCGACCGCACCAGTCTGGGCATTCGCTTGCGCGCGCTGCGCCGAGCCCGCTCCATGACGTTGAAAGAACTGTCGGCGCTGACCGGCGTGGCGCTGTCCACCTTGTCGAAGATGGAACTGGGCCAGGTGTCCATCAGCTATGCCAAGTTCGCCGCCGTGGCGCGCGCGCTGGAGGTGGACATCGCCAAACTGTTCGGGCCGGTGACGGCGCAGGATGACAGCGGCCCCGCCCCCACGGCCTTGCGCTGCACCCTGGCCGAATCGCCGGGCTACCTGACGGGCACCTACGACTACAAGCTCTTGGCTGGCCAGTATCCGCAGCGCAGCATGACGCCCATGTATGGCCGCATCCTGGCCCGCGAGGAGTCGGAGTTCGAAGACTATATGCGCCACGCCGGCCAGGAATTTTTGGTGGTACTGGAAGGCGAACTTGAAATCCGCTTTGAAAACGGTCAATCGCTGGTGCTGGCCAAGCACGAGACGGCTTACTTCGACAGCGGCGTGGGGCATATCTACCTGTCGCGCAGCGCCAAGCCGGCCGAAGTCATGGTGGTGATGACGGGCGGCCAATAGCAGCGGGCACGCGGCTTGCTGGCGGCGGGGCGTCACCGTACCCGATCAGCCTGCCATGACCGCATCCAAGCCCGATGTGCGCAAAGGCCAATACACCGGCCCGCTTGCGCGCGACACCTTCAGGCAGCGCTTCATGCGCCGCTTTTACGACCCCGCCTTCCAGGCGCAACAGGAAGCGCTGAACCGCCTGGAAGCCATCGCCTGGGACGCTTACCAAGGCGGGCGCAAAGCGCCCATCACCGTGAAGGCTGGCGCGGCGTATGCCGACCCGGATTACGACCTGTCGGTGGAATGGAAAGAAGCACACGACCGCCTGGCGCAAGCCGCCGAGACGCAGCGCCGCGCCGACACCCCCTCGCGCGTGCTGGTGGTGGCGGGCGCGTCGCGCAACGATGGCACCTGCCCGGGCGAGATATCCAAAACCTGGCGCCTGGCGCGGATTGTCCGCGAGGAACTGGAAAGCGCCCAGGTGCAAACCGACCTGCTGGACCTGAGCCGGCTGACGTCTGAATACCAATTCCAGATCCACCCCTGTAAAGGCTGCGTATCCACCGCCATGCCGCTGTGCCATTGGCCATGCAGTTGCTATCCCAACCATTCCCTGGGTCAGGACAACGACGCCATGAACGACATCTACGAACAATGGGTGGCGGCGCATGGGGTGATATTGCTGGCGCCCACCTATTGGTATCAATCGCCCAGCCCGTTAAAGCTGATGATCGACCGCCTGGTGTGCGCCGATGGCGGCAACCCCGATCCCACCACCACGTCCGGCAAGGACGCGGCCAAGGCCAAGCGTATTGAACTGGACGGCTGGCCCTATCCCAAGCATCTGGCGGGGCGGGCTTACGGCTTGGTCGTGCATGGCGACGTGGCCGGCATTGAAGGTCAGCGGCGCGCCTTGAGCGACTGGCTGGACTGGATGGGCCTGATCGACGCCGGGGCGATGTCGCGGCTGGACCGCTATATCGGCTATTACCAGCCCTACGCCACCAGCCACGCCGACCTGGATCAGGATCAGGCCGTGCAGGAAGAAGTGCGCAACGTGGCGCGCGCGATGGCGCAGTGCCTGCCGCGCCTGCGCGCAGGGGAACTGGCGGCCCCTGATAAAGGGCTGCGCGAGCCTCGGCCCAAGTAGGCGTCACGTTGCTTATCCGGCGAGGCGAAAGAGACGGCCAAAGACCCATCGCGCCCCCCAAAAGCTATTCCGAAACCTGGCAACTGGTGGTCAACACCGGCACCACCATCATCACGTTCCTGATGGCGTTCCTGATCCAGCAAAACCAGAACAAGGACAGCCGCGCGTCACTGAATCACCCCTGCCCCGCCATGTTGCGCTGCGCCAAATCAGTGCGGCGCGCACAACGGCTTGCACCGCTTTGAAGCACTCAGCGCCAGCCACCCGCATCGCCGGGCTGGCTTGATCAGCGCCTGGATTCCGCGCTTGCCCGCGCTTTCCCCTATGACGCCCCGCGCGTAACTCTGCCCCACGGCTCCCTTACGAAAACCTGGCATGGTCTTTGCTTAAGTTGTTCATGCAGGCCGCAAGGCCCGCAGCACAATTCAAGCAGTACCGGCAAAGGCGCCCCGACCGAAAGGTCCAGGGCGCTTTTTGTCTTTTGAAACCCAAACCACAAGCCTGGGGATATTCATGAAAGCAGCGGCCACTCCCGATTCCTTGCAGACCTTGGTCGTCATCGGCAACGGCATGGTGGGCCACCATTGCGTCGAACAACTGATCGCCCAAGGCGCGCTTGAGCGCTATCGCATCCACGTCTATGGCGAGGAAACGCGCCGCGCCTACGACCGCGTCCACCTGTCCGAATACCTGAATGGCCGCGACGCCGAATCCATGTCGATGAGCGATGCCGCCTTCTATGAACGCGACGGGCTCACGCTGCATCTGGGCGAGCCGGTGCTGGACATCGACCGCCACGCGCAAGCAGTCATTACCGCCAATGGCCGCGTCGGTTACGACAAGCTGGTGCTGGCCACCGGCTCCTACCCCTTCGTGCCGCCCATCGCTGGCGCCGAGGGCACGTCGCGCCTGGTGTATCGCAGCATCGACGACCTGGACCTGATCCGCGAAGCCGCCCAAGGCGCGCGCCGGGGCGTGGTGGTGGGCGGCGGCCTGCTGGGCCTGGAAGCCGCCAACGCCTTGAAGTCGCTGAACCTGGAAGCGCATGTGGTGGAGTTCGCGCCGCGCCTGATGCCGGTGCAGTTGGACGAGGAAGGCGGCGCGGCCTTGAAGGCGCGCATTGAAGCGCTGGGCGTGGGCGTGCATCTGTCGCGCGCCACGCAGGACATCAAGCCCGGCACACAGTATCGCTACCGCATGCGCTTTGCCGAAGGCGCGCCGCTGGAAACCGACCTGATTGTGTTTTCCGCCGGTATCCGCCCGCAAGTGGCGTTGGCGCGCAAGGCCGGGCTGACGCTGGCCGAACGCGGCGGCGTGGCCATTGACGACCACTGCCGCACCAGCGACGAACACATCTACGCCATCGGCGAATGCGCCGCCTGGAACGGCAGCGTGTTCGGCCTGGTGGCACCCGGCTACCAGATGGCGCGCATCGCCGCGGCCGAACTGTGCGGCGCATCGGAACACACGTTCACCGGCGCCGACATGTCCACCAAGCTCAAGCTGCTGGGCGTCGACGTGGGCTCGATTGGCGACGCGCATGGCACAACGCCCGGCGCGCGCAGCTACCGCTTTATCGACGAAGCCGGCGCCAGCTACCGCCGTCTGGTGGTGTCGGCCGACGGCAAGCGCGTGCTGGGTGCGGTGCTGGTGGGCGACAACCGCTACTACGACACGCTGCTGCAATACGCGCAGAACGGCATCGCGCCGCCCGCCGATCCGGCAAGCCTGATCCTGCCCGCCAGCAGCGCCGCGCCCGCGCTGGGCGTGGACGCGCTGCCCGCCACCGCCACCATCTGCTCCTGTCACAACGTCAGCAAGGGAGCCGTCAGCGCCGCCATCGACGGCGGTTGCACGGACCTGGCCGGCGTCAAAAGCTGCACCAAGGCGGCCTCGGGCTGCGGCGGTTGCGCCGCACTGCTCAAGCAGGTGGTGGAACACGAACTGTCCAGCCGAGGCGTGGCCGTGGACAAGAGCCTGTGCGAACACTTCGCCTATACGCGCCAGGAACTCTACGCCATCGTGCGCGTGGGCGGCATTGAAACGTTCGAGGAACTCTTGGCCAGCCATGGCAAGGGCCACGTCGGCTGCGACATCTGCAAGCCCGCCGTCGGTTCCATCCTGGCCTCGTGCTGGAACCGCCCCATCCAGGAACCGCGCCTGGTGCCGCTGCAAGACACCAACGACACCTTCATGGCCAACATGCAGAAGAACGGCACCTATTCGGTGGTGCCGCGCATTCCGGCCGGCGAAATCACGCCCGACGGCCTGATCGCCATCGGCGCCGTCGCCAAGAAATACAAGCTGTACACGAAGATCACGGGCGGCCAGCGCATCGACCTGTTCGGCGCGCAACTGCATGAACTGCCGGACATCTGGAGCGAGCTGATCGCCGCCGGCTTTGAAACCGGGCACGCCTACGGCAAGTCGACCCGCACCGTGAAGTCTTGCGTGGGCAGCACCTGGTGCCGCTATGGCGTGCAGGACAGCGTGCGCATGGCGCTGGACATCGAACACCGCTACAAGGGCCTGCGTTCGCCGCACAAGCTGAAGTTTGCCGTGTCGGGCTGCACCCGTGAATGCGCCGAGGCGCAAAGCAAGGACATCGGCGTCATCGCCACCGAGAACGGCTGGAACCTGTACGTGTGCGGCAACGGCGGCATGCGCCCGCGCCACGCCGAACTGTTCGCCACTGATCTGGACGACGCCACGCTGATCCGCATCATCGACCGCGTGCTGATGTTCTACATCCGCACCGCCGACAAGCTGCAACGCACCTCGGTGTGGCGCGAGTCGCTGGAAGGCGGGCTGGACTATCTGAAAGACGTGGTGCTGAACGACAGCCTGGGCCTGGCCGCCGAACTGGAAGCGCAGATGCAACTGGTGGTGGACCGCTATGAATGCGAATGGGCCAACACCGTCAGCAGCCCGGAAAAGCTCAAGCGCTTCCGCACCTTCGTCAACGAGCGCGGCGGCGACCCGGACATTCAATTCGTGGAAGAACGCGGCCAGCCCCGGCCCGCGCGAACCGCCGAGCTTGATCGCAAGCCCGCGCGCGTCATTCCCATTGCCGAGGAGATCGTCTGATGAATGCTTCAGCCCTTGCCGCCGCTTCCGCTACCCCCACGCCAGCCTGGCGCGCCGTCTGCACCCGCGACGACCTGGTGGCCGACTCCGGCGTGGTCGTCTTGCTGGACGGGCAGCAGATTGCCTTGTTCTACGTGCCCGCAGCCGATGGCAACCCGCTCTACGCCATTGAAAACCGCGACCCGAAATCCGGCGCCAACGTCATCGGGCGCGGCCTGGTCGGTCACCTGGGCGGCAGCCTGGTGGTGGCCTCGCCGCTCTACAAGCAGCACTTCCGTCTGGCGGATGGAAGTTGCGTGCAGTACCCCGAACAGCAGTTGCGCACCTGGCAGGCCCGGTTCAACGGCGACACCATTGAAATCGCCTGACCGCGCGTTTCCCTTTTCACAATCATCAACACGATAGGTAACTTATGTCCTACCTGGTCCCTTCCGAATTCGTCACCAAGATGGTGGACGCCGGCGAATCCAAAATCTACATGGCCACGCGCGACGTGCTGATCCGCGCCTTCATGGCGGGCGCCATTCTGGCGATCGCCGCCGTGTTCGCCGTGACGGTCACCGTGCAGACCGGCTCGCCCATCCTGGGCGCGGCGCTGTTCCCCGTGGGCTTTTGCATCCTGTACCTGATGGGCTTCGATCTGTTGACGGGCGTGTTCGTGCTGACGCCGCTGGCGCTGTTCGACAAGCGGCCCGGCGTAACCTTCAAGGGCATTCTCAAGCACTGGGGCTTTGTCTTTGTCGGCAATTTCCTGGGTGCGCTGACGGTGGCGGTGCTGATGTCGATTGTGTTCACCTACGGCTTTTCCGTACCGCCCAACAAGGTCGGCGAAGTCATTTCGCACATCGGTGAAAACCGCACGCTGGGCTACAAGGAATACGGCGCGGGCGGCATGCTCACCATCTTCATCCGAGGCGTGTTGTGCAACTGGATGGTGTCGCTGGGCGTGGTCGGCGCCATGATTTCCACGTCGGTCAGCGGCAAGGTGATTGCCATGTGGATGCCCGTGATGCTGTTCTTCGCAATGGGCTTCGAGCATTCCATCGTCAACATGTTCCTGTTCCCGTCGGCGATGATCATGGGCGGCAATTTTTCCATCATGGACTACATGATCTGGAACGAGATCCCCGTGGTGCTGGGCAACCTGATCGGTGGCCTCTCGCTGACCGGGCTGACCTTGTACACGACACACATGAAGACCGCGCCCAAGCGCCGCTTCAACTGATCACGCGCCAGGACGCCAACCGTGATGGACCGCCGCGAGCCCGAGCCCGGGTTTAAGCCCGGGTTTGAGCCCACCGCCGCCTCTTTGCAGGTGACGGTGGGCCAGCACACCGAAGCCGGCAGAAAGCCCGTCAACCAGGACTTCCACGGCCTGTGCGTGCCGGGCGAACCCTTGCTGGGCACCAAGGGCGTTGCCATCGCGCTGGCCGACGGCATCAGCAGCAGCCAGGTCAGCCACATTGCCAGCGAGACCGCCGTGGCGAGCTTCCTGGAAGACTATTACTGCACGCCCGAAACCTGGTCGGTGAAAAAGTCCGCGCACAAGGTGCTAAGCGCGGCCAATAGCTGGCTGCATGCGCAAACGCGCCAGCGCCATCACCCCGACCAACCGCGCGACGCCGACCGGGGCTACGTCTGCACCATGACCGTGATGGTGCTGAAGGCCACCACCGCGCACATCCTGCATATTGGCGACGCCCGCATCTACCGGCTACGCGCGGGCACGATGGAGCAATTGACCGACGACCATCGCGTCTGGATCTCGCAAGACAAAAGCTATCTGGGGCGCGCGCTGGGCCTGGCGCCCCACCTTGAAATCGACTATCACACGCAGCCGCTGGAAGCGGGCGACGTCTTTCTGCTGGCCACCGACGGCGTGTATGAACACATCAATACGGGCGATGTGGCAGCCGCCATCGCCGCGCATCCCAACACGCTGGACGCGGCGGCGCGCAGCCTGGCCCGGCTGGCGTTCGAACGCGGCAGCGACGACAACCTGACCGTGCAGATCGTCCGCGTGGATGCGCTGCCCGCGCGCCGCGCCGATGAAATCGCGCGCTACAGCCTGAACCTGCCCTGCCCGCCGTTGCTGGCGGCCGGCATGGAATTCGAAGGCTTTCGCATTCAGGACGAGTTGCAGGCCAGCCACCGCAGCCACGTCTACCTGGCAGAGGACATCGACAGCGGCGATAAGGTCGTCATCAAGATCCCGTCGCTGGACCTGCGCCACGACCCGGCCTATCTGGAACGGCTGCTGACCGAGGAATGGATTGCGCGCCGTATCGACAGCCGCCACGTGGTGCGCGCCTGGCCGATGCCGCGCACGCGGCGTTATCTCTATACGGTCAGCGAATACCTGCCGGGCCGCACACTGACGCGCTGGATGGCCGAGCATCCGCGCCCCACGCTGGACCAGGCGGTGACGCTGATTGAACAGATTGCACGCGGCCTACAAGCGTTTCACCGGCTGGAGATCGTGCATCAGGATCTGCGGCCCGACAACATCTTGATCGGCGACGATGGCGTGGCCCGCATCATCGACCTGGGTTCGACGCAAGCGGCCGGCTTGTGGGACGGCGCCAGCCAAGACGACGATGCGCCGGCCATGCTGGGCACCGCCCAATACGCCGCGCCCGAGTACTTCCTGGGCGAAGCCGGCACGCCGCGATCTGACCTGTATTCCCTGGCCGCGATGCTGTACCAGATGCTGTCCGGCCGCCTGCCCTACGGCGCGGACGTAGCGCGCGCCCGCAGCCGCGCCGCGCAGATGCGGCTGAACTATGTGTCGGTGCTGGACCGTGAGCGCGAACTGCCGGCATGGATCGACGGCGTGCTTAGCCGCGCCTTGCACCCCGACCCGGCCCAGCGCACGGCCGAATTATCGGAATTCACGCATGCGCTGCGCCATCCGCCCGAGGCCGCGCGCCGGGGCGAACGCCTGCCGCTGCTGGAACGCAACCCCTTGGCATTCTGGAAAGGCCTGAGCCTGATCCTGTTTGCCATCGTCATCTTTCTTTTGCTCGATCGCTGAATTCTGGAGCACACCATGTTCGGAAGCACCGCCCTGTCCCCCTCCGTCTGGCTGATTGGCGCCGGCCCCGGCGACCCCGAGTTGCTCACCCTGAAAGCCGTACGCGTGCTGGGCCAGGCCGACGTCGTGCTGGTGGACGACCTGGTCAACCCGCAGGTGCTGGACTACTGCCCGCAGGCGCGGCTGGTGTACGTGGGCAAGCGCGGCGGCTGCCGTTCTACCCCGCAGGAATTCATTCAGCGGCTGATGCTGCGCTACGCCCGCCAAGGCCTGCGGGTGGCGCGCTTGAAGGGCGGCGACCCCTGCATTTTCGGGCGCGGCGGCGAAGAAGCCCAATGGTTGAGCGACCACGGCGTGGCCTGTGAAATCATCAACGGCATCACCGCCGGGCTGGCTGCCGCCACCGCCTGCGGCATCCCCCTGACCCAACGCGGCATGGCCCAGGGCGTTACACTGATCACCGCCCATTCCCAGGACGGCGCCACGCCGGATTGGACGGGGCTGGCAAAGAGCGGCACGACGCTGGTGGTCTACATGGGGGTGGCCAAATTGCAGGACATGAGCAGCCAATTGCTGAACGCCGGCATGGCCCCCGACATGCCCGTGGCGATGATCGAACGCGCTTCGCTGGCGGATCAGCGCGAATGCCGCTCGACGCTTGCCAGCATGGCCCAGGACGCCGCCGCCTTCCAGTTGCGCAGCCCCGCCGTGCTGGTCATTGGCCAAGTGGCGGCGTGCCAGGTGCTGGAAGTGGCGGGCGCGGTTGGTTTGGCCTACCCTGCCTACCCCGCCGAGGCCGCCGACCTTGCCACCCCCACGGTCCCCTTCGTCCAGCCCCGCTTTCCCCTGCCGTCCGCCGAACCGCTGCTGCGCCGCAGCGCCTGATCACAACCCCACCTTATGGTCGAACGCCACATCCCGCCGCCCCTGCGCTTTCTGCTTGCCGCGCGGCGCAGCGAACTCCACGGCCTGGAAAGCCTGGCCGTCACCTGCGAACTGACCGTGCACATCAGCGCGCTGGTGCACGCCCTGCAAAAGGAACGCGGGTATTCGAATTTGACGCTGTGCAATGCTCCGGACAGCCAGCAGGAAACGCTGGCGGCGCTGGTGCAAGACGCCACCCGCGTGGAAACCGACGTACGCGGGTTCCTGGACGCCATTGCCGCCAAGACCCCGCACGGCAGCGACAAGGCGCGCTTGCTCAACTGCATTGCCTTTGCGCTATTCCGTCTGGACGAATTGCCGGGCCTGCGCCGCCAGGTGCGCGACCACGCCGTGCCCGCCGACGACGCCGACGCGCGCTTCACGCAAATCATCAGCAGCCTGCTGGCCGTGGTGTTCGAAGCCGCTGATTCCGCGCTGGACCCCGGCGTCACTCGCATCCTGGTCGCCCTGCTGAACTTCATGCAGGGTAAGGAACTCAGCGGCCAGGAACGCGCGGCGGGCGTCATCGGTTTTACGGCCGGCTTCTTCACCGACGCGCAAAAGGCGCGCATGCTGGGCCTGGCCGCCCACCAGGCCCGCAGCTTCGACATCTATGCGCAATACGCGCAAGACGCCGCGCTGCAATGTTGGGAACGCATCCAGCAACAAGGCCAGCCGGTTGAGCGCATGCGCGACATGGCGCAACGCACCTCTGCCGAGCAGCGCGTGGACGGCGCCCTGGCTGAGCTGTGGTTCGACCTGTACACGGCGCGCATCGACGCCATGCGCGAAGTGGAAAGCCTGTTGGCCCAGGCGCTGGCGCAGCAATGCGAACGCCGCATTGCCGAAACCCGCCAGGAACTCGACGACCGCCAACTGCTGTTGGCGCGCTATGCCGACCACGCCAGCGGCCGTGCGCCCAGCATGGTGTTCAGCGTGCAAAGCCGCATCGTGGACACGCCACCCGCGGACGGCGTGGGCAGCGTGCTGGAACGCTCGGTGCTGGAAATGATGCGCGAACAGACCTTGCGCATGCAGCGCACCGACGACGCCTTGAACACGGTGCGCGGCGCGCTGGAAGAAAGAAAGCGCATCGACCGCGCCAAGCGGCTGCTGATCAGCCAGTACGGGCTGACCGAGCAGGCCGCGCATGAACGCCTGCAACGCGCCGCCATGGACGGCGGCTTGTCGCTGGCGGACGTGGCAAGGCAGGTGATCGGGCAATTGGGCGGGAACTGAAAGCCAGGGCGACAAAATTCATGGCTGACGGGTCCAGCGCGACGGAATCCAGCGCTACCGAATCCAGCACTACCGAAACACCCGCTGCGTCCAGCTCACCAGCACCCCCATCACGGCCAACACGGCCAACGCACGGAAGTGGTCCAGGTTGGCCAGCAGCACCGATTGCTGATCTAGGATCTGCGCAATCCGCGCCATCGCCATCCGCTGCGCCTGGGCGGGATCGGCCACCGCCGCGTACACGTTGCTGAGCTGCGCCTTGGCCGCTTCAAAATTGGCATTGCCCTCGGCAATGCTCTCCTTCAACACGTTGTAGTGCTTGGTGGTCAGCCACTGCTGGCTGACCGTGGCTGCCATGATGCCCAGCGCCTGCCCCACCTGCGCCAGCATGTTCTTGACCTGCTGTGCGTGCGCGAACACCGCCGCGTCATGGGTCAGCCCCGAAAAGGTATTCATGGCCGTGGCCGGCATGATGATCATGATGAACACGCCATAGCAGGCCAGCGCGGGCAAGACGTCGGTCCAGGGGTCTGCCGTGGGCGTCAGCCCGGACATCAACACGCCGAACGTCGCCAGCGCCACAAAGCCCGCCACGAAGAACTTGCGCGGCGACGGCCAGCGCGCAATCAACTGCGCCATCACCACAAAGGTCAGCACCCCCGCCCCCAGGCCCATCGAGAAAAACATGCCGGTGTTGGACCACGACAGCCCCAGCGCGCGTTGCAGCATCTGGGGCACCAGATAGCCGTTGGCGCCCAGCATCACATAACTGAACATGAAGAGCGCCAGGCCGCTTAGATAACGCACTTCTTTCATGCCGCCCAGCTTGAGCAGCGGCGCGCCGGTGTGCGTTTCGGATCGAACGAAATAGGCCAGCGCGGCGACCCCTGCCACGGCGAACAGCACCAGTTGATGGCGGTCACTGAAGAAGTCGTAATAGGACCGCTGCAAGGCATGCAGCAGCAGGAAACTGCCCAGGCCCAATGCCGCGATGGGCGCCAGCCGCGCCTGCCCGGCAACGGTAGCCTGCCCTTGCCTGCCCGGCATGGAGAGCGCCACCGGCACCATGGCCAACACCGACAACCCCGCCACCAGCCAGAACATCAGCGGCCAGCCATCGTGATCCACCGCCGCCGAAGCCAGCAAGGGCCCCAGCGCCGTGCCGGTACACAGCCCCGTGGCCAAGGCCTTGATGCCATGAAAGCGCCCCGGGCCGGGCGGAATCAAGTTCACCGTCAGCCGCGACGACGTCAGCATCGCCGCGCAGCCAATCGCCATCAGCACCCGGCCCGCCAGGAAACCGCCCTGGCCCACGGACAACGCGCACACCACCGCCCCCATCGCCGCCGCGCCCAGGGAAGCCAGCAGATAGCGGCGCTGGCCCAGGTGATGCACCAGCCAAGCTTGCAAGGCAATCATCACCACCGCCACGCAGGCGTAGATGACGGCAATGGCGGTGTATTCCTCGGGGCTGGCGCCGATCTCGCCCATGATGGGCGTGGCGGCAAAGGTGACCATGCCGTTCTGCAGAAAGTCGATGAAGGTGAGCGCGCCGATGGTCGCCAGCAGAGCCGGCGGCGGGGATGTTGCAGGGGAAGCAGCAGCAGCTTGCATGGCTGTGATCCATATTTATGCCCAGGCTGTATATGCCTAGGCAGGTAAATGCTTATAAAAAAACGGCGCCGAAAAACGGCTCCGTCTGCTCAGTTCGTCTCAGTCGGTTTTCTGTCCGTGTTGCGCATTGACCAGCAAGCGCGACAACAACAGGTGCAAGGTCTGCGCATCGTCTTCCGAAAACCCCGCCAGCAGGCGGCGCATCACCACGTCCGTCGCCGCGAAGGCTTGCGGCAAGGCGGCGTGGCCCAATTCGGTGAGTTCAATCAAATGGCTGCGGCGGTCAGCTTCGTTTTCAACGCGTCGGATGAAGCCCTTTGCCACGATGCGGTCCAGCAGCCGGGTCATCGCGCCCGAGTCATACGCCAGCACCCGGCAGAAGTCGCTGGGCGTGCGGCCCCAGCCCCGGGCCAGGCAGTTCAACACCACGTACTGCGGCGTGGTCAGCTCGAACGGCGCCAGCTCGCGCTCCAGCGCATCGTGGATGCCGTTGCGCACGGACGTGACCATGAAGCCGAGTTCACCGGTGTAGAACTTGTCCAGCACGGAAGGGGTAGCAGCAGCCATGGTGTCTCGTTATGGGGTGGCGCGAGGATGGCGATGGCATCAGGCAACATGCCCTGTGGATCGCGGTTCGGTGATTTTATCTGCCTAGGCAGTTAAATAGCAAGCGCTGCATGTTGGACAAAGGCATCAAGGCAAATTCTCTCGGAAGATCACCTGGCTACGCGCCAGTTCCACCCCGTTCATCGCGCTGCGCTTGTCACGCAGATTGCTGAAAATGCGCACGCAGCTCATAAGCGCTTCCATCGGGCTTTGCGTGATGACGGCGTCCATGGTGCCGTCGATCAGCAGCGAGCGCGTGTCCGGCGTCAGCCCATGGCCGATGAACACCACGCGATGCTGCAAGCCGGCTTCCTTCAAGGCCCGCGCCACGCCGTCGGACGCCCCACCGATGTTGTAAATGCCCGCCAGGTTGGGATATTGCTCAAGCAATTGCCGCGTCTGCTCGTAGTTGCGCTGCGCATCGTCATAGCCTTCGCGCAAGTCCACCACCTGCATCGCCTGAAACTGCTCGGCGTACAACTGCAAGAAGCCGCTTTCGCGTTCCTCGTGTGCGCGGTAATGGCGCGAGCCGGCAATCAAGGCCACATGGGCCGCGCGCGGGCCGATAAAGCGCGCGATCAGGTAGCCCGCCGTGCGGCCGGCGGCGCGGTTGTCCAGCCCCACATAGGCCGTGCGCGCGCTGTTGGCCAGGTCTGAAATCAAGGTCACCGTGGGCACGCCCTGCTGCGCCAGCGTGTTGACTGCTTCGCGCACCACGGGGTGTTCCAGCGCCATGAACGCAATGCCGTCGGCACGCTTGCCGTGCTTGGCCAAGGCCTGGGCCAGCGCGTCGGGGTTGAAGCTTTCCACGTATTCAATCTGGCACTTGGCGTTCAGCGGCGCAAAGTGTTCGTGCGCATAGCTGACGGTATCGCCCAGCATGCGCAGATAGCGGTTGCTGCCGCGCGGCAGCAGGAACACCAGCCGCATCGGCTCGGCGGGGACGGCGGCGGCCAGCTCCTGTTCGGGCAGATAGTCCAGTTCAATGGCGGCCTTGAAGACCTTCTGCGCGGTGTTGGCGCGTACGCCGGGGCGGCGGTTCAACACGCGGTCGGCCGTGGCGGTGGACACGCCGGCGCGCGCCGCCACATCGGCCAATCTTGCAAGCTTGCGGTCGGGGGTGGCTTTATTCACATCAAAAACCATCATGAAACAAGTTTGACGATGATAGCGGCAATTCACTATTGTCCAGTCTGCCGCATGGGTTTGGCGCTGTTGTGGCACATCAAAAAACATCATAAAGACATTTTGGAGACAACCATGAAGCTGCTCACACGCCGTAGTGCCTTGCGTCGCCTTTGCGCGGTGCCCGCCGTTGCCCTGGCCGGCGGATTCCCGCTGATTGCCCGCGCGGCCGACTACACGCTCAAGTACGGCAACAACCTGCCGGTGACGCATCCGCTGAACATCCGCGCGCAAGAAGCCGCCGAACGCATCCTTAAGGAAAGCAACGGCCGCGTCGACATCAAGATTTTCCCGAACAACCAATTGGGCGGCGACACCGACATGCTGGCGCAAGTGCGCTCGGGCGGTATCGACTTCTTCACCCCGTCGGCACTGGTTATCGCCACGCTGGTGCCGGTGGCCGCCATCAATGCCGTCGGCTTCGCGTTCAAGGACTACAGCCAGGTCTGGGGCGCCATGGACGGTGCACTGGGCGCACACGTGCGCGCCGCCATCGCGCAGCGCAAGCTCTACGCCTTTGAAAAAATGTGGGACAACGGCTTTCGCCAAACCACCAGCAGCAAGGCGCCCGTGTCGACCGCCGCCGACATGGACGGCTTGAAGATTCGCGTGCCGGTCAGCTCGTTGCCCATCTCCATGTTCAAGGGCCTGGGCGCCGCGCCGGCCAGCTTGCAGTTCAGCGAGGTGTATTCGTCCTTGCAGACCAAGGTGGTGGACGCGCAGGAAAACCCGCTGCCCATCATTCAAGTCGCCAAGCTGTACGAAGTGCAGAAGTATTGCTCGCTGACCAACCACATCTGGGACGGCTACTGGTTCATCGCCAACGGCCGCATGTGGGAAGGCCTGCCGCAAGACCTGAAGACCATCGTGGCGCGCGGCATCAACGAAGCCGGCCTGGCCCAGCGCGAAGACATCAAGAAGTTGAACGCGTCGGTGCAATCGGACCTGGAATCCAAGGGCCTGCAATTCAACCAGCCGGCGCCGGACACCTTCCGCCAGGCACTGCGCACGGCGGGCTTCTACAAGGAATGGCAGGGCCGCTTCGGCAACGAAGCCTGGTCGCTGCTGGAACAAAGCGTCGGCAAGCTGGCCTGAGGTCGCGTCATGTCTTCCCTGTCCGCTTCCCACGCCGCCGCCCCGGTGCTGCCGGCCAACCCCTTGCGGCGCGCCGCCAACGCGCTGGACAGCGTGCTGGGCGGCGTGGTCGAACACGTTGCGGCCGCGATCGTACTGGTCGAGATCTGCGTGCTGTTCGCGGGGGTGGTCGCGCGTTACGTCTTCCATAGCCCGCTGGTCTGGTCCGACGAACTGGCCTCCATCCTGTTCCTGTGGCTGTCGATGCTGGGCGCCGTAGTCGCCTTGCGGCGTGGCGAGCACATGCGGATGACGGCCCTGGTCAACAACGTGAGCCCCGCGCGGCGCGCGCAGTTGGAAACGGCTGCGCTGGCCGCGTCGCTGGCGTTTCTGGTGCTGATCCTGGCGCCCGCCATCGAATACGCGCACGAAGAACACTTCATCACCACGCCCGCGCTGGAACTCAGCAATGCGTGGCGCGCCGCCGCCATTCCCGTGGGCATGGCGCTGATGGCGGTGGTGGCCTTGCTGCGCCTGTTGCGCACCACGCCGGTACGCCAGGTGTTGGTGGCCTTGGTGGGCGTGGCGGCGGTGGTCGCCCTGTTCTGGTTGGCCCAACCCCTGTTCCAGGGCCTGGGCAAGCTGAACCTGGTGATCTTCTTCGTGGGCATCGTGGCGGCCACCGTGTTTTCGGGCGTGCCGATTGCGTTTTCGTTCGCGCTGGCCACCTTTTCGTATCTGGCGCTGACCACCAACACGCCCATGGAAGTGATGGTGGGCCGCTTGGACGAAGGCATGTCGCACCTGATGCTGCTGGCCGTGCCGCTGTTCATCTTCCTGGGTTCCCTGATTGAGATGACCGGCATGGCGCGCGCCATGATCCAGTTTCTGGCCAGCCTTTTGGGCCACGTGCGCGGCGGCTTGTCGTACGTGCTGATCGGCGCCATGTATCTGGTGTCCGGCATCTCGGGTTCGAAGATCGCCGACATGGCCGCCATTGCGCCCGTGCTGTTCCCGGAAATGCGCAAGCGCGGCGCCAAGCCCGGCGATCTGGTGGCGCTGCTGTCGGCCACCGGCGCGCAGACGGAAACCATTCCGCCGTCCATCGTGCTGATCACCATCGGTTCGGTCACTGGCGTGTCGATCGCCGCGCTGTTCACGGGCGGCCTGCTGCCCGCCGTGGTGCTGGGCCTGGCCCTGTGCTCGGTGGTGTGGTGGCGCTATCGCAAGGAAGACCTGAGCCTGGTGCAACGCTTCAGCCTCAAAGAGATCGGCCGCTTCTTCGTGATTGCGCTGCCCGCCGTGGCCCTGCCCTTTGTGATCCGCGCCGCGGTGGTCGAAGGCGTGGCGACCGCTACCGAGGTGTCCACTATCGGCATCGTGTATTCGGCGGTGATCGGCATCCTGATCTATCGCCGCTTTGACTGGGCGCGCCTGCGCCCCATGCTGATCGAGACCGCATCGCTGTCCGGCGCCATCATGCTGATCGTGGGCTGCGCCACGGCCATGGCCTGGGCGCTGACGCAGTCCGGCTTCTCGGGCGACCTGGCGCAGTTGATGGCCGACATGCCCGGCGGCAGCTACGGTTTCCTGGCGGTGTCCATCGTGGCCTTCATCATCCTGGGCAGCGTGCTGGAGGGCATTCCCGCCATCGTGCTGTTCGGCCCGCTGCTGTTCCCGATCGCGGTGCAGGCCGGCGTGCACGAAGTGCATTACGCCATGGTCGTCATCTTCGCCATGGGCATCGGCCTGTTCGCGCCGCCCTTCGGCGTGGGCTACTACGGCGCCTGCGCCATCAGCCGCGTCGATCCCAACGAGGGCATCGGCCCCATCTGGGGTTATGTCGCGGCGCTGCTGATCGGGCTGATCGTCGTGGCCGCCTTCCCCTGGTTCTCCATCGGCTTCCTGTGACCTGACGCGGCCCGCGCGTGAATCCGCGCCGGGCCGCCTCCCCTTCCGTCTCCCTCTTTATAAAGATCCATCATGAGTCGTTTTCTGGGCGAAATCCGCCAACTCGGTTATGTGGTGCACGACATCGAAGCCGCCATGGAGTACTGGAGCACCACGCTGGGCGTGGGCCCCTGGTACTACAACCCGCGCGTGCCGATCGTCAACTACCAGTACGACGGTGAAAGCCACCAGCCGCACAACTCGGTTGCGCTGGCCAACTCCGGCTTCGTGCAAGTTGAACTGATCCAGACGCGCAACGACGTGCCGTCCATGTACCGCGACTTCCTGCAAGCCGGCCGCACCGGCCTGCAACACGTGGCCTACTGGACCGAAAGCTACGACGCCGACCTGGAACGCCTGCTGGCCCAGGGCTTCAAGCCCAAGATGAGCGGCGAAGTCGGCGAAAAAGGCCGCTTCATTTATTTCGACACCGAATACCACCCGGGCACCGTCATCGAACTGTCGGAAGTGGCCGGCCCCAAGGGCCGCCTGTTCGACCTGATTCGAGAAAGCGCCAACGGCTGGGACGGCAAGGATCCGGTCCGCCCGTTTCCGGACTTGTCCCGTCTTTGAAGCCTGCTGACGTCGGTTGAGGCTTGCGGAAGCCTGGTGATGCCTGCGGGTGCCAGTTGATGCCTCTGTCGCTTGCTTATCCCTGCTGACGCCTGCTGCCCCTTGCTGACCCAACCTTGCCGCCCGCCGCCCCCTTTGAATTCCCAAGCTTATGAATTCCCAGTCCTTTAGCGCGACCTATCTGATCGAAACCCCGATGGACCCCGCGCGGGTCGCCGAAGTGATGGCGGGCGAGCAGTCCTGCGGCACCTTCACCCGCGTGCAAGGCGAAACCGATGAGCTGCGCGCCCGTGCCCGTGCCCGCATCGAAGCCATCGACCTGCTGGACACCACCGACACACCCAGCCTGCCCAACGCCTGGCTGGCGCGCCAACCGGGCGGCATGCCGGGCAAATACCAGCGCGCCCGCGTGCGCATCGCCTTTCCCGTGGCCAACGTGGGCGCCAACCTGCCCACGCTGGCGGCTACCGTCGGCGGCAACCTGTACGACCTGGGCGAAGTCACCGGCCTGCGCCTGGAAAGCATGGAGCTGCCCGCCAACTACCGCGCGCAGTTCGACATGCCGCAAGTGGGCATCGCCGGTACGCGGCAACTGACGGGCGTGGCAACGGGCCCGCTGGTGGGCACCATCATCAAACCCAACGTGGGCCTGTCGCCCGAGCAGACCGCGCATCTGGTCGCCCAACTGTGCGCGGCGGGCGTGGACTTCATCAAGGACGACGAAGTCTGCGCCAACCCGGCGCACGCGCCCCTGGCGCAACGCGTCGCCGCCGTCATGGCGGT
The DNA here is from genome assembly GCF_003994415.1 of Achromobacter spanius. NCBI lineage: Bacteria > Pseudomonadati > Pseudomonadota > Betaproteobacteria > Burkholderiales > Alcaligenaceae > Achromobacter > Achromobacter spanius. Next base: position 3,924,005 of record NZ_CP034689.1, read on the forward strand.
GGTGCGCGCCCACCGCGAACGTACCGGCCGCCAGGTGATGGTGGCCTTCAACATCAGCGACGAAACCGACGCCATGCGCCGCCACGCCGACCTGATCGAACGCGAAGGCGGCACCTGCGTCATGGCCAGCCTGAACTGGTGCGGTTTTTCAGCCATCCAGACCCTGCGCCGCAGCACGCCATTGGCCTTGCACGGGCACCGCAACGGCTTCGGCGCCTTGTCGCGCGCGCCTTTGCTGGGGATTGGTTTTCAGGCGTATCAAACCCTGTGGCGGCTGGCCGGCGTGGACCATATGCATGTGCATGGCCTGCAAGGCAAGTTCGCGCAGGAAGACAGCGAAGTCGTGGAATCCGCGCGCGACTGCCTGGCGTCGCTCACGCCCGGCATCGACGACCCGGTCATGCCCGCGTTCTCGTCCGGCCAATGGGCCGGCACCGTGCCCGCCACGTGGGCGGCGGTGCGTACCGACGATCTGATGTTCATGTCGGGTGGCGGCATTTTGGCGCATCCGGATGGGCCGGCTGCTGGTGTACAGAGCATTCGGCAAGCATGGCAGGCGGTGCGGGATGGGCAGGCGTTGGAGGACTTTGCGGGGAATGCGCCGGAGTTGCAGCGGGCGCTGGAGTTCTTTGGCGGGCGGGCATGACTGCGGGTGTCGGGAGCGCTGGCGGTGGGGTTGGCAGCGGCAAAGATATGGACGGCTCGGGCAGTGCCAATGATGCGAGCAGCGTAGACGCCGCAGGCAGCGCGGCTGAAGCGGGCAACGCGGGGCACGCAAGCAGCGCAGACTCCGCAGGCAAGATAGCCGCACCCCGCGTTTGCTGGTACGGCGACGATTTCACCGGCGCCACCGACACGCTGGCCGAAGTCGCGCGCGCCGGCTTGCGCGGCTTGCTGTTCCTGGGCGTGCCCACGCCCGAGCAACTGCGCCGCGCCGGCCCGCTTGACGCCATCGGCATCGCGGGCGCCGCGCGCGCCATGTCCCCCGCCGATATGGAAACGGAACTACGCGCCGTCGGTCATTTCATGGCCGGCACCGGCGCGCGCGTGCTGCACTACAAATGCTGCTCCACCTTCGACAGCGCCCCGCATGTCGGCAGCATCGGCGTCGCCATCCGCGAACTGCGCCGCTACATGCCTAACCCGCTGGTGCCGATTGTGGGCGGGCAACCCAGCATCGGACGCTATTGCAGCTTTGCGCAATTGTTCGCGCGAGCCGGGGCTGCCCCCGAGGTCTATCGCATTGATCGGCATCCGGTGATGAGCCGGCATCCGGTCACACCGATGCATGAAGCTGACCTGCGGCTGCATCTGGCGGTACAGGGGCTGGATGGGATTCGGTCGGTGCCGCATATTGCGTATCCGCGTATGAGGAGTGCCGACGATGCCGCTGAAGTGGATGGCTGGATCGACGGGATAATCAGCGCCAGTGACGGCCCGGTGCTGTTCGACCTGACCGACGATGACCAACTGGCCGTGATCGGCAGATTGATCTGGCGCGCGGCGGAGAGTTCGCCGTTGTTGGCGGTTGGCCCAAGCAGCGTGCAACAGGCGCTGGCGCGCGCGGCGGTGTTCGAGCGCGGGGGGGAGGTGGCGGGGCGTGATGGCAAGGGTGCCGGGCGTGATGCCGCTGTTTCCGCAAGCAGTAGCGCGACTCCCCTGCCCGCCGCCACCGGCCCCGTGCTGGTCATGGCCGGCAGCCTGTCGCCCGTCACCGCGCGGCAGATTGCCGCGAGCACGCGCTACACACATCAGCCGCTGCAAGTGCAAGCGCTGCTGGAATCCCCCGCCTACGTGGCCGATCAAGTCCAGCTGGCAGCCCACGTCTTGGCGCAAGGCCACAACGTGCTGGTACATACCGACCGCCCCGAACAAGCGGTGACCAGCGATCAGGCCGCCTCCACCGCCCGCGCCACCGCGCAACTTGCCGCCGCCATCATCACCGCCAGCGCGCAGGCGGGAGCCCGGCTTGCACGAGTCGGCATCGCGGGCGGCGACACATCAAGCCAGGCCACGCTGGCCCTTGGCTTGTGGGGCTTGGCGTTTCGATGTGTGTTGGCGCCCGGCGTGACTGTCAGCGTTGCTCGCAGCGACAACCCGGTGGTTGATGGCGTGGAATTGATGCTTAAGGGTGGGCAGATGGGCGGGGATGATTTGTTCGATCGATTGGTGGCGGGCGGGGGGTAGAACATGCGGTAATCCCCCCATTTATAGCGATTGTGGATTCAGACGGACTAATTTGGGGTTAGGGTCATGAGCCGGAAATCTCGGGACTGTCAGAAATTTTGTGTTCTAGGCGTTGTTCTGACGTTGCATCATTTACTCGCTGGCCCACTGGGCGTTGGTACGGATGCGGGTAAATCGCTCCTCGTAGAGGATGGCGAACTGGTGCATCGCGTCGGTCCAATGGTGTGTGGCCGTGCCCCATTTGACGGTAATGTTTCGCAGCGCCAACCAGAGCAGCTTAATCGCCGCGTCGTCGGTAGGGAAGTGGCCGCGCGTTTTGATGATCTTGCGTAGCTGCGCATTCACGCTCTCTATCGCGTTCGTCGTGTAGATCACACGTCGGATCGCGGGTGGAAACACGAAGAAGGGGATGACCTGTTCCCAGGCGTCTTTCCAGGCTTTGACGATCATTGGGTACTTCAAGCCCCAAGCGCCTTTGGCAAACTCATCAAGGGCCTGTTGCGCGGCCTGGGCGTTAACGGCAGCGTAGATCGGGCGCAGCGCCGTGGCGATCGCGCGGCGATCCTTCCAGCCGGCGTAGGCCAGGCTATTGCGGATCAGATGCACGATGCACGTTTGTAGCGTGGTGGCTGGGAACACGACCTCTAGCGCCTGGGGCATCCCTTTCAGACCATCGGTCACTGCGATCAGGATGTCCTGCACCCCTCGGGTCTTGAGGTCGTTGAACACCCGCATCCAGAACTTCGCGCCCTCGGTGGTCTCGACCCACAGGCCCAGAATCTCACGCGTGCCATCGGGCAGCACACCCAAGGCCAGATAAACCGCCTTGTTCTGCACCAAGCCTTCGTCGCGGATCTTGACCCGCAACGCGTCGAAGAACACCACGGGGAACATGGGTTCCAGAGGGCGGTTCTGCCACGCCTGCACTTCATCCATGACCTCATCGGTCACCGAGCTGATGAACTCCGGCGACACGTCAGTGCCATATTGCTCGTCCAGGAACGCTCGGATCTCGCGCACGCTCATGCCACGGGCGTACATCGCGATGATCTTGTCATCAAAACCGGTAAACCGACGTGCGTGCTTGGGAATCAGGATTGGGGCAAAACTGCCATCCCGATCCCGCGGGATATCCAGCTTGAGCGGGCCGTCGTCGGTCAGCACGGTCTTGCTGCTCTTGCCGTTGCGCTGGTTGGTGGTGTCTTCCGGGCGCTCGCCGCCTGCGGGATAGCCCAGGTGTCGGCCCAGTTCAGCGCCCAGAGCACGCTCGATCAGCGCCTTCTTCAGCAACATGAACGTGTCCTGGACCGCCTCGGCTGTCATCGGCCCCGTTACAAGTTCATCGAGCAACTGCTCGGCACTGGCCGGTAGCGCAGACGTGCTGGACTGCCTCGTGGACTTCGGGTTGCGTGCCATGGTCGGTCTCCTTGAAAACCATCATAGGCCTGCACACAAAAATCCTGACAGTCCCGAAATCTCTACTTCTGATCAGGACTAATTCGGGGTTAGGGTCAGCCCAGCCTGACGCGCTCAATTAATCAGTCGACCATCTCAAATTCAAAAAAACTCCTTTTAAATTAAGCAATTTGGCCAAAATTTTCCCTCTAACTTCTACGCCCCTCTGATGAACGAGTCGACACACAATACGCCCGGCTGTCTGCAGGATCCATCCAGTGCCTATTCGAGTCTCTCCGCGAAAAAAAACAGTGGGCAACCAATACCCTTCTAGCTCGTGCGGAAGAGAATTTCGAGAGAACTCACACTCCGCGACAACAAGTTCTGATTTATTTTTGACTAAAACATCAGTCAACAGGGTATCTCGATGGATGCGATCAACCCGCAACGAAACTGGGGTCGGCCCACACACAGAAAATGCAAAACGTGCCGGCTCTTCAGGTAGGATTTTCCCACCTACGTTCACCAACTCAACAACAACTCCAGAGTTGACACCTATGTACTCCCCTGGCCGAAAATCTTCGGCGCCACCAGGAATAGCTATTCCAGGAAGAATGGCCTCTCCTTTTACTTTTATGGGCCTACGATCCAGTTCCATCAATAAAAAAGCCATTATTTTCCTGTCAGACTGACCTGCTCGGATTTTTCACACCACCGGGATTTGGAATTTAGCTTCGGTTAGTAATCCTGATACAGCGACCTGGGCGGCCTGCTGCGGTGTCAAATAGCCCAGACTGGAATGCGGCCTGACAGTGTTGTAATGCTCGCGCCAGTCTTCGATCACGATGCGTGCCTCGGTCCGGTTCCGGAACCATTCCATATTCAAGCACGCGTCGCGCAGCTTACCGTTAAAACTCTCGGTCGTGCCGTTCTGCCAGGGCTTGCCCGGGTCGATCAGCGCCGTCTCAATGCCTTGATCTGCAATCCATTGCAGCAAAGCGGGCGAGACGAACTCCGGGCCATTGTCCGAACGCAGATATCGGGGAGCTCCGCGGTCACTGATGACGCGGGTCTATATCTCGATCACTCTGCGCGAGCGGATTGACCCGGCCACATCAATAGCCAGGCATTCCCGCGTGTACTCATCGACCAGCGTCAGGCATTTGATCTGCTGACCGTCGGCGCACGCGTCAAAGACAAAATCATAGCGTAAGCACCCCTGTCAAGTAGACATCGGTTGATAGACGATCGGAGCAAGGGTTAGCCGGGGCATGAATTGCACCGGCGGGAGGCCACCCAGCGATTCATGCGGGCGGTACTGGTTGTAATCGACCAGCCATTGATCGGTAATCGTCTGGACCTGCTCAAGGTTGGCGAACAGGTGCGCGTCGAGCACCTCGGTTCGATAAGTTCGATTGAAGCGCTCAATGAAAGCGTTCTGATTTGGCTTGCCCGGCTGGATATAGCGGATCGCGATGCCCTTTGCGCTAGCCCATTGGGTGAACGCCTCTGAGATCATCTCCGGACCGTTATCCAGGCGTATTGCGTCAGGCGGCCCATAGCAGTCGATCAAACGGCTCAATACCCGAATGAGGCGTGCAGACGGGATGGACACGCCTACCTCGATGGCCAAGCACTCCCGGTTCGCCTCGTCGATCACGTTCAGAGTGCGAAACCGCCGGCCGCAGTAGAGAGCGTCATGCATGAAGTCGAGCGCCCAACAACGATTAGGCTCTGTGGCCAGATCCAGCGGCTGTCGCGGTCGGTCGGGAAGCCGCTTTTTGCAGCGCCGAGGCAAATTCAGACCCATGTCGCAGTACACCCGATGAACGCGCTTTTTGTTCCAGCCGCGACCGTCGAGGCGCAGCCGGGTGAAACACTTCCAGAATCCCCAACGCCCATGCCGGGTCACAATGGCATTGAGAGCATCAATGACTGGGGAATCCCGCTCAGATGCCGGCATTGGCTTCTTGTAGTACGCCGCCCGCGATAGGCCGGCAATCTGACAAGCGCGCGTGATTGAGAGCTTGGCTTGCACCAGCTGTCCCACCACTTCGCGCCTGGCCGACGGCGTCAGGATTTTCGATTCAAGACATCCTTGATCGCTGCATTCTCCAGCGCCAAGTCGGCAAACATGCGTTTGAGCTTGGCGTTTTCAGCTTCCAGTTCGCGCAGCCTCTGCAACTCGGAAACTTGAACGCCGGAGAACTTGCTCTTCCAAAGGTAATACGTGGCGTTGCTGATGCCGTGTTTGCGGCACAGCTCGGCGACCGGCATGCCGGCTTCGCCTTCCTTCAGAACAGCAACGATCTGGCTCTCGGTAAATCTGCTTTTCTTCAAGGGAATCTCCAACTCAGGGAGGCTCCGAAATTCTACCGGGCGGTGTCTACCTGAAGGGGGAGCTTACGGTTCCTCCCGATACTCGGTAACTTGCTCGACAAAATCACCATAGAGTTCCCGGCAGCGGTTCGGGTCTGCCGCACACACTGCGATCATGGTTTCTTGGGTTTCGATGCTTAGCTTTCGGAACTTCTCCTGTACTTCATCGCAATTGCCAAACGCTTCGCAACTAGAGGCCTCTGCTCCAAATCGCTTCAGGTCGGACAAAGTGAGTGCGTTATTTGTCAACTCCGTCACAGCCGCGATGGTGCTAGTGGTGGTATCCACCGAAGTTGCTTCGGATATGCCGGCCACAATACTGGCGACCAAATTGCCTCGCGCTTCACGCTCCTCTGCAGATAGGTCATCCCCCGCGGCCATTCCTATCAGCTTGGCAAGGACGGAACTCGCTGCAGCCCCCAATGCACCGGCGGAGCAATTGCTGCCGCTCGCCGCCGCAGCAGCACATCCCACAATTCCATGCAGAAGGGCGCGCGCTGCCTCCGAATCGGCTCCATCACCCATGGAATCGGCGAGCTTTTTAACTTGCGATGCGCCTAGACCCTGGAAATAGTTCACTGCGGCTGCTTGCACGAAGGCACCAGCGCTGCCTGTCACATTGCCGGCCGCGCCCGCTGAAATCGCGCCCACAACGCGGCGGTAAGACCCAGACGGGCCCCACTCACTATCCAGCTTCTCCGCAGTTGCGGCGGCTTGTTCGCGCTCGGCTTGAGACAGCGTCTTGTCCTTTGCACGAGCTTTTAGAGCGTCAATTTCCTTCGCCCGATTCGTCAAAAACTGCCCCACCTGCCGCTGGGCCTCCGACGCAATCTCAAACCCCGCCTCGATCTTCTCCTTGTCAAAGATCGGCTTCAGCGCATTCAACGTATCGGTCGTGTCTCGGTTCAACGACGCGATCGTCTCCGCTGCCGTCTTGCCGGTCAGGGCCAACTGCCCCGCCTCGTCACGAATGACGATCGTGCCGCCGCTGATGCCGCTTTGTGTGGTCGAACTACTGTTGCCGCTGGCAGCCACCACCACGGGCGTGCCCATGCCGAAGCCGCTGCTGCCCGTCGATATCGACGAACCCGCGTCCTTCGATGCGCCGCCGGCTACCTGGCCGCCCTTGGTCGTGCCCAGCCCTGAGTCGCCCGCCTTGGCGCTTCCGCCGAACCCGAAGCTCCCACCAATCGACACCTGGCTACCGCTGTACTTGGCGGTGTTCTTCAGGTCCTGCGCGACCAGCGTCCCCGTCGTCAACTTGTTCAGGCCGTCAGCCACCGCGCGGTCGCTGCTGGCAATGACGCTGCCGAGCAAGGTGGTGTTGTTCTTGACGTCGATCAGGAAACCGCCGTCGCCCGCCCACAAGCCCGTCTGTTCAGTGACCGTCTTGAAGTCACTGTTCATCTTGCCGGCGCCGGCGTTGGCCCATGCGCTGCTTGAACCGTAGCAGTACGGCGGGATACACAGGCTCACGCCAAAGCCCGCGCTCTTGTTCTTGGAGTCGTACTTGCTGCTGTCTTGCAGGCTCTCAAGTAGCAGGTTGCCACCGACCGACGCGATGATCTGGTCGGCCTTGCCCGCCGCGCCCTTCAATGTCGTGTCCCCGCCCGACTGGATGGCGAGTACGTTGCCTGCCGTGATATTGCTGTTGGTCCGGCTTTCGTCGCGACCGTCCGCATTGCCGCGTCCGACCGAGGCACCCAGTTCAAGGGTGAATTCGAATCAACCTTCCCTCGACTTCCTCAATGACGTTGATATGCCCTGTCCTTGCATCCAAAAATCGACCGGCTCTGGGAATATTGGCGACTTCTGCAAAGCATTGGCATCAATGCTTCCCTTAATTACCATGCAGTCTGACTTTAAATTCTGGCTGTTGATCTTGGTGTGGCCGTAATTGCCGCTGACCGAGTTGGCGCCGTAGCACAGGGGCGGGATGCACAGGCTTACCTGCACGCCCACGCTGCGGTCGCGTGCGGCGTAGTGGCTGATGTCCTGCAGGCTTTCGCCAACAAGGTTGCCGCCCACCGTCGCCATAATCAGGTCGGCGCTGGCTTGCGCGCCGCGCAAGACCGTGTCGCCGCCGGAGTTCATGGTCAGGTTGCCGCCGGCCTGGACATGGGTGTTGTTCCACGTCGTATCCCGGCCATCGCTTTTGTTCTTGCTGCCGCCTGCCGCCTGCCGCCAAGTTGATGCTGACGCCGTTCTGGGTTCCACCGATCGAAAAGCCCACCCCGACACTGGCGTTGCTGCTCTTGCCGCCAGTCTTCTGGCTGGCGGTACTCTGCTGGGCGGCAAGCAGAATGTTGCGGCCCGCGGCCAGGGCGGAGCCGGCCACGACGATGCTGCATTGATCGGCCTTGTCCGCTGCGATGATCGTCAGGTCGCGGCCGGCCCGGCCCCTTGCAATTCTTGGTCGAGACTGCCCCCAAGCTGCCGAATCAACTGGGACTATTAATTTGAAAGTTCATTAAGAAAATCGACAATCGAGGTCATATCTGTCTTCCATTGAGATATTTCAAGACCGTCCTCATTGAACTCCGTCCTCCGAGATACGTAAGAACTTATTTTTTCAGGATCGAAAGGCTCGGACATTTCCTCAAGAAATAAGATCCTGTTCTGAATATAAGCCTGCTCACCCTCTATGAAAATTACCCAATAAAAAATGAAATTACTTGCCTCCGGGTCCCGCATAGATGTCACCAATACGGCATGATCACCTTCTCGCAAACCCCGCTTTAACGATTTCTTCCAACTACTTATATATTCATTTCTTGACCAATATTCTGTCGGCGCAAAGAAACTTTCAGTATATCCATCAATTTCTATTTCACCCTTCAACACCGGCTCATTGAATTCTGTCAACACCTCTTCGCCCAGAGCAATGCTAAAACTCATTTTTTTATCCTATTCAAGTCTCGATCGTACGTGCCGACTCTGTTTCCGCGACGATCAAATACCTTCCAACCATCTGACACATTATGACCGTCAACATCGGGCGTAATGTAGTTTTTCCCATTCCAGAATACGACTTGCCCATGCGAGTCAAACGGAGCCCTTTGCGGGGAAATTCTATTCGTATAGCCCAGTTCTTTGGCCCTTTGCTCCAACTCCTTGCTTCTGCTAAAGATCGGATCGACGACAATAGGACCATTGTTTGGAGTACTGATCGTACCTCCGCTGTCGACGTCCGCCTCCCCGCTGCCTGGCACCCCAATCGGCCCAACCGCATCACCCGGCCAAACCGGGATCTCCGAACCAAACGTCTCCTTCTCGGAAGGCAGTGGCGGCGGCGTATCCACCCTCACCACATCGCCAGGCTTACCCGGCAGCGCCGTCTCGCGCCCCACCGCGCTGCCCACGAATTCTGTCACCCAGTTTCCTACCGCGTCAGACGCAGCGGTAATACCCACCAGCGCAGCAGTTCCCACATAGATGGCGCCGTCCTTCATTTGCACGGCAACGTAGACGGTCTTGTCCAACACGTACGTGACTGCTCGCTGGCAACTCGGCGTCGTTGCACACTTAGCCGCCGCCGCGCCAACCGCAGGGATTGCGAGCTGCGCCCCGTTCTGCGATGTCTCCAGCGCTGCCGCAGTACCCGCCGTTGCCGCATCCGCTCCCGCAGCGCTCGCTATGCCAGCCACCAGACTTGTGACCAGATTGCGCCGCGCTTCGACTTGCTCGGGGGTTAGGCCCTCGGGCGAGCCCATCAGGCTGTTGAGGATGCTGCCCGCGCTCGCACCCAAGGCGCCCGAAGCGCAGGCTGCACCTTGGCCTGCGGCGCCCGCGCATCCCACGATGCCGTGCAACGCCGCGCGCGCAGCCTCCGATTGCGGATCCCTGCCTAGGCTATCGGCGATCTGCTTCACCTGGGCTGCCCCAAGACCTTGAAGGTAGTTCACCGCGGCCGACTGCACAAATGCGCTGGTCGATCCCGTCACGTTTGCGCCAGCCGCGCCCGACAACGCTAACAAGACCAAGCCGTACTTGCCACCAGCACTCCAATCCTGAGCGCGTTGCGCCTGATCCATGAGCGCGCTCATGCTTGCCGCGTCGTTGGCTCCGCCTGTCTCGATCGCGTCAGATAGCGCCTTCTCTGCCGCCTGCTTCTCCTTCGCCCGATTCGTCAAAAACTGCCCCACCTGCCGCTGGGCCTCCGACGCAATCTCAAACCCCGCCTCGATCTTCTCCTTGTCAAAAATCGGCTTCAGCGCATTCAACGTATCGGTCGTGTCCCGATTCAACGACGCGATCGTCTCCGCTGCCGTCTTGCCGGTCAGGGCCAACTGCCCCGCCTCGTCACGAATGACGATCGTGCCGCCGCTGATGCCGCTTTGTGTGGTCGAACTACTGTTGCCGCTGGCAGCCACCACCACGGGCGTGCCCATGCCGAAGCCGCTGCTGCCCGTCGATATCGACGAACCCGCGTCCTTCGATGCGCCGCCGGCTACCTGGCCGCCCTTGGTCGTGCCCAGCCCTGAGTCGCCCGCCTTGGCGCTTCCGCCGAACCCGAAGCTCCCACCAATCGACACCTGGCTACCGCTGTACTTGGCGGTGTTCTTCAGGTCCTGCGCGACCAGCGTCCCCGTCGTCAACTTGTTCAGGCCGTCAGCCACCGCGCGGTCGCTGCTGGCAATGACGCTGCCGAGCAAGGTGGTGTTGTTCTTGACGTCGATCAGGAAACCGCCGTCGCCCGCCCACAAGCCCGTCTGTTCAGTGACCGTCTTGAAGTCGCTGTTCATCTTGCCGGCGCCGGCGTTGGCCCATGCGCTGCTTGAACCGTAGCAGTACGGCGGGATACACAGGCTCACGCCAAAGCCCGCGCTCTTGTTCTTGGAGTCGTACTTGCTACTGTCTTGCAGGCTCTCAAGTAGCAGGTTGCCACCGACCGACGCGATGATCTGGTCGGCCTTGCCCGCCGCGCCCTTCAAGGTCGTGTCCCCGCCCGACTGGATGGCGAGTACGTTGCCTGCCGTGATATTGCTGTTGGTCCAGCTTTCGTCGCGACCGTTGGCCTTTCCGCGTCCAACCGAGGCGCCCAGTTCGAGGGTGAATCCGTTTTGCTGACCGCCTGTGGAATAACCGATGCCGATGCTGGCGCTACTGCTCTTGCTGTCCGTCTTCTGCTCGAACACGTTGCGCGCCGCTTGCAGCACGATGTCGCCTTCAGCCTTGAGCACCGCGTTATTACCCGCCGACAGGTTCGAGCCCGTGACGGTGATGTCCGAGTCCTTGCCGGCTCCTTGGGCGACGATGGTCAGGTCTTTGCCGGCCGCGACCGTCGAACCGAAGGCGCTGGACGAACTACGGCCGACCTACGACTCCAACCATCGGAAATATAGGCCGACCATATCGTTGCTTACGTTAGGTGCGATGATCTATGCCGAAAGAGCCTTGGCCATTATCAAAATCTCTACGCTTGAGATTCTGCAACCACCGTGGGAGGCGGCCAAAATCAACCCAACGTTCACGATGAGTAAAAGCTGAAACAGCACTGGTGCGGGGTCGCTGCTGGCCAACTCAAACTAAAGGTTCGTTATTAATTAAAAAAAAACCCTCTGGAAATAAATTCCGAAGCTCAGCACGGCTTTTAGAAAACGACGAAAACTCGTTTGCAACGTCGCTGATATTTTCTGTAACCCTCACCAAGTAACCGCCCCCTAGTTCCTCAATACGAAAACCTGCCGCGGCGACTTTAACGACGTTGACCTCTCGGGCAAATTCGTCTCCGTAGAACATACCCCACCCCACATTCGGAATGCCTGGTTTTAATGCAGCATTGAATGAACCGATTTGGAAGCTGCCATTCTTATCAGCAGGAGCCAACTCGGGACTAGTAAATAAATGCACCATACCGAGCTGAGGAGAGAAAATTTCACACCACACTTTGAAGAGTGAATACCAATCAACCTTATCGCTATAGTCAGCCTTTAAGGAAATGGTCCCAGGAACGACTTGCCCTCGATTATTTCGAGATGTGTGAACAACACTGCCAGACGATTTTATAGCCTTCTTTCTTCGCCACGCAAAGTCTTGGTAAAAATCGGACAAAACTCCATTAAGGCGCAATGAAGCTTTAGAAGCCCAAATATTTTCACACGAACTCTTTCCCAAAAAAAGCTCCGTGAACTTATCCGCATTGTGTGATACCTGTTCAGGATGCAGCCACCCTCCGCTCACGTTTAACGAATCAATGAGCTTTTCGCCAGCACCCCAATCAATGGTCTCAGATTTTGTTCGAATCGCTATTTGTATATATGATTTCATAAGCCATCAAAACTTCGTCAAGTCACCGGTAGTAGGGTTATATCTGAATACATCACCACCAGTACCTCTAACTTGGCGCAAAAGTTCTCTAGAAATATTATTTGTCCTAGGACTCACAACAAGATTCAATGGCTGACCTATTGCAGTTGCAGCTTGAATCTGTGCCCGCAACTGGTTAGACATTGAAAGGTTCTGGACATTTTTAACCTCCAAAAGCCCCCCGACGTTTGTCCCCCACAGATCAGGAATTGTTGTTACCTGCGCGCCGTTAGGTAGCTGAACAGTTACCGGATTAGTATTCTTCACCCCACCAACATGCCCTAATGCCTCTGTCACTTGGCGTTCAAATGCAACGCCACTTTGACGATTAAGGGTGATCTGAGGCACTCCGCCTACAACATCTGTCGCTTTTACACCCTTAATCGACCCAGCTACCGCGCTCGCAGCCGCCACAAGCCTTATGGCCGTCTCGGAACTTACGCCATATCTCTTCTGAAGATCAGCGGCGATTTCAGTATGGAGAACCATACTGACCGCCTCAGCGTTGTGCAAGAAGTATATGGCAACATCATTCCTAAGGCCCGCAGGAAGGTCCATGCCACTTAACTTATCCAGTTCCTCCCGATACTCGGTAACTTGCTCGACAAAATCACCATAGAGTTCCCGGCAGCGGTTCGGGTCTGCCGCACACACTGCGATCATGGTTTCTTGGGTTTCGATGCTTAGCTTTCGGAACTTCTCCTGTACTTCATCGCAATTGCCAAACGCTTCGCAACTAGAGGCTTCTGCTCCAAATCGCTTCAGGTCGGACAAAGTGAGTGCGTTATTTGTCAACTCCGTCACAGCCGCGATGGTGCTAGTGGTGGTATCCACCGAAGTTGCTTCGGATATGCTGGCCACAATACTGGCGATCAAATTGCCACGCGCTTCACGTTCTTCCGCGGACAGTTCATCGCCCGCAGCCATACCGATGAGCTTTGCAAGCACCGAGCTCGCTGCAGCCCCCAATGCACCGGAGGAACAATTTCCGCTGCTAGCCGCGGCTCCTGCACATCCCACAATTCCATGCAGAAGGGCGCGCGCTGCCTCCGAATCTGCTCCATCACCCATGGAATCGGCGAGCTTTTTAACTTGCGATGCGCCTAGACCCTGGAAATAGTTCACTGCGGCAGCTTGCACGAAGGCACCAGCGCTGCCTGTCACATTGCCGGCCGCGCCCGCTGAAATCGCGCCCACAACGCGGCGGTAAGACCCAGACGGCCCCCACTCACTATCCAGCTTCTCCGCAGCTGCGGCGGCTTGTTCGCGCTCGGCTTGAGACAGCGTCTGGTCCTTTGCACGAGCTTTTAGAGCGTCAATTTCCTTCGCCCGATTCGTCAAAAACTGCCCCATCTGCCGACTGGCTTCTGACGCAATCTCAAACCCCGCCTCGATCTTCTCCTTGTCAAAGATCGGCTTCAGCGCATTCAACGTATCGGACGTATCCCGGTTCAACGCCGCGATCGTCTCCGCCGCAGTCTTGCCGGTCAGGGCAAGTTGGCCAGCCCCATCACGAATGACTACGCTGCCGCCGCTGATCGCACTGTATGTCGTCGAATCGGCATTCCCAGACGCCGCAACGACCACGGGCATACCGGCGGACATTCCATTGCTGTTCGTCGGTAAGCTCGTGCCAGGCACCTTATCCGCACCGCCCGCCGCTTGCCCTTTCGAGTTCGTACCGACATCACCCTGCTTAGCTTCCCCTCCCCCGCTGCCTCCCCAGCTATATCCGCCGCTGAGCGCGACCTGATCAGCCTTGTAGCGCGCGGTATTCTGCAAGTCTTTGACGATAAGCGTGCCGGTGGACAGCTGATTCAGGCCGTCTGCCACAGCCTGCTCACTGCTCGATATGACGCCACCAATCAGCGTGGTGTTCTGGCCTACGCTCACCAGAAAACCGCCGTCACCCGCTTTCAGCCCCGCCTGCTGTGTAGCGGTCTGGAAATTGCTGTCCATCCTGCCTTGCGAGACATTTCCGGAGACGGAGCTTTTGCAGTAGCCGTAAATGCAAATGCTGGCTTGAATGCCGGCGCTCTGCTGCTTGGCATCGTAGGTGCTGGTGTCTTGCAGCGTCTCGATTCGAAGATTCTTGCCGACCGAGGCGATGATCTGATCTGCGCTGGCTGTCGCACCAATCAGCGAGGTGTCGCCGCCCGATTGCAATGCCAACACGTTGCCGGCAACCACATCGGTGTACGTCCAATTGATGTCTTTGCCATCTGCGCGCCCTCTGCCACCACCTGCACCGATGTTCAGCATCACGCCTATGCCTTTTTCACTGCTCGCTGAGACCCCAATGCCGACGCTACCGTTGTAGCTCTTGTTTTTCGTGTGCTGCTCAAAGGTGTTTTGCGCAGCTTGCAGCAGAATGTCGCCATCTGCTTTGATGATGGCGTTGTTCCCCGCTGACAGGCGTGAACCTGTGACGGTGACGTCAGACGCGGAGCCGGCCCCCTTAGCGACGATGGTCAGGTCTTTGCCCGCCGCCACGGTAGATCCCAAAACGGAAGACGACGCGCGATCTGTCGTGCTTTGGCTCTTGCTTACTCCAAAGTTGATACTGACACTCACGCCGCCAGCGCTCTTGGGATCGGCCGCGACAGCGTCATAGGCGTTGACCGCGGCAAGACCGGTAGTCGCCAAAGCCAGTCCTTGCATGACCTTGTTATCGGTCTTCCCTGCTGCATCCCCCATTTTTCCCGCGGTCTGCATCGCGTCGACCAAAGGCGTGTTGGCATTAATGCTCAACCCCGTCTGCTTGATCTCATGAAATTCCTTCTCTTGCGTGGTGTCCAGCGCCGCGCCGATGTTGACTTCCTTGCCGATCAGCGTGATGTCGCCTTGCCGTGCAATGACGTTGCTGCCCGTGATGTTGAGGGCGTTGCCGGCGTTGATCAGCACGTCGCCTTCGACGCTGCCCACGGTGCTCGCGCTGTGGAACACCTTCTTGCTGTCGAGCGAATCCGTCTGCTTGCTGGAGCCATAGCTGAAACCACCCATGGCCCCAAAGCCCGACTTCTTGACCATCTTGTAGTCGTAGCTGTCCTCGGCGTTCTGGCCGGCCAGGATGTTGACGTCGCGATCGGCCGACATCACCAGATCCTTCTGCGCGCCAACGTTCGAGCCCGCCACGGTCAAGTCGCGTCCAGCCATCAGCACGGCGGTGTCGCCGGTGAAGGTAGTGGACAGGGCCTGTTCCCAGTCAAGGGCCGTCTTGGTATGCGTAGTCTTCGACGACAGGAAGCCTTTGGTCTTGTAATGCGTTTCGTCGTAGGCCGAGCCGCTTTGCACTCCGGCGATCAAGTTGATGTCGCGGCCTGCGCCAACGGCCAATTGCTCGCCGGCCGTGACGTCAGCCGCGCGCGCGTTGACGTCCTGCCCCGCGATCAGCGTGACGTTGCCATCAGCGGCAATGCTTGAACCGATTTCCTTGCTGGTACTCAGGTCATGCCGATTCTTCTTGTTGCGCACGAGCGACTCGCCGTGGCTCTCCTCCCGCGTGGCCAGATTGATATCCCGGCCCGCTTGCAGACGCACGTCGTCCTTGGCGGTGACTTGCGCCGCCGTCATGGTCAGGTCGCGACCCGCCTGCATGCTGAGGTTGCCGGCATCCACGCGCGACACGCCCGAGATGTACGAACCCCAGGTCGCGCCGTTGTTTTCCGATGCCGATGTGGATGTCAGCGCGATGTCGCGGCCCGCCGACAGCGCGACGTTGTCGCCCTTGATCAGCGACACCAGGTTGGTCAGGTCCTCGCGTGCAGCCAGGTTGACGACGGCGCCCTGGATCAGGCCGCCGGCTTGGTTGACGATGTTGGCGGCCGTCATGACGGTGGCGTCGCGCGCGCCGATGGTGCCGCTGTTGTTGATGTCGCCGTCGGCCGCAAGCTTGACGTCGCGGCCAGCCATCAGGGTGCCGTCGCCCTTCAGGTCGCCTTCGCGCACCAGCAGGTACACCTGCGGCACCAGCACGGTCTCGGTGGTGCCGTCGGGCAGCGTGATGGTCTGTTCGACCAACCAGACCAGGTCGGTGGTCAGTTGGCGTTGCTGCGCTTCGGTCAGCGCCGCGCCAAGCTTGACGCCGTTGTCCAAGGCGAATTGCGCGCCGTTGGCAAGCAACTGCTTGTACTGGCTGTCGTTGTCGCCAAAGCCTTCCAGGAAGCGCTGGCCGGTGGTGGCCAGGATCTGATCGGCGACGAGCTTCTGTTCATAGAAGCCGTCGCCCAGGCGGCGGGGCTGGCCGGACGGGGTCAGGAATTTTGCGCCGGCGGGAATCAGGGCGTTCAGGCCGCCGGGGCGGCTGCCCAGGCCGGCGTTGACGGAGCCGGACGCGCCAGCGTTGCCGACGGGTGCGCCGGGCTGTTGCAGCAGGTCGAACAGATAGTCGCTGGAAACTGTTGGGCGGTTGCCGACAAAGCGCGGGTCGGTAGCGACGACGTAGGGCGCGTCGGGTGTGCCGCCCACGGCGAAAAGTTGGCTGTCCGGGATGGTGGCCGGGTTGGATACGCTGCGCACGACGCTGCCGCCAGGCAGGCCAAGGCTGGCGATCAGGACGGGGCCGGGCGCGGTGGCGCCGCTGGCGCCGGGGGCCGCGCCGCTCAGCGAGACAGAGACGTTGCCGCCGGAAGTGCCGACCGGCAGTTCAATGGCCTGCGCAGCCAGGGTTTGCTGGTAGGCGCTGGAATATTCCTTGCGGTCGCGGTCACGGGCCTGGGTGACGGTGGCCGTCCCTGTCCTTGTGACGATTCGCTGCCCGCCGGCGCCGATGTTGTTGATGGCGGGACCAGAGACGGTCAGGGCGCCGCCCGCGGCGATCTGGCTCTTGTCGTTGGTGACGGTGCCGCTCAGCGTCATGGCGCCACCCGACAGGATCTTGCCGGGGTCGGACGAGACGGTGCGGGTTTCTGTGACGGTTTCTTCGACCTGGTAGTAGGTGAAGGTGGCGACCAGGCGGTTGTTGAAGTCGGCGTTGAATTCGCGAATGCGCCGGTCCAGCTCAACATGCGGAGCTTTATACGCGGCGTAGGCATCTTCGTAGGCCTGGCGGCGGGCCGCTTCAGCAGCGCATGCCTCCTTGCCGCGGCACTCCTGCTGCGGCGGCACCCAGACCGGCATCGACCCAGAAGGCGGCGTGACGCCGAAGACGGCCCATACACGAGCATCTGAGCTGTAGACGAATGATTCGGGAATGGTCCAGCAATCGCCACCGTTATCCCCGCCAGAACACGTTACGGATTCGGGGATATGGGTAATTGGTATTGGCGCGGTCTCGCCGGCGCGGCCCTTTTTGCTCTGCACGTAATCAAACGGCGGCCCGTATCGCGATGCCGGATACTTGCTCGAAGGCAGCAGGAAACGGCGCTCGGGATCGTCATCCAGCCATTCCGGAACCTTGCCGCACATCGGTGTGACCTGGTCGCAGAACCAGTTGGTCTCCATGTCGTACACGTCGGTCGTGCCCGCCGGTGTCACGTACAGCTTGGGGACCGTCATCACAGGCACTACCTGGCTGACGTAGTTCGTGTTGACGTTCTGCAACGACGCAGCCGAAATCGCCGCGTTCCCTGCCGCCTCGATCGTGGCCGATGCGTTCAGCAACGACGCGGCCTGGCCTATGGCTTTGCGGTTGGCATCCAGCGCGCCGCCGATGCGCAAGTCCGCGCCGGAATAGATCAGCGCATGGCTGCGGTTCACCAGCGATCCCACGCCCAGGTCCAAATCGCCGCGTGAGGCGATGACGGCGCCGCCGCCGGCGCCCGCGCCGTTGACGAGTTCACCCGCGCGAATGGCGATGGTGTCGCCATAGATGCGGCCGAAGTTGTCCAGGCGGCCGGCGGTGATGTTGGTGGAGCCGCCATCGATCAGGCCGGAATTGGTCAGGCCATTGGCGACGTTGATGGTGTTGGTGCGCCCGGCCAGCAGTTCGCCACTGGCCTGGTTGTTGAGCGAGGCGGCCGTGATGCTCAGGTCACGGCCGGCACTGACGGTGGCGCTGTTGTCCATGGCGCCGCCGACGGACATGCTCAGGTCGCGGCCGGCGGCAATGGTACCGGTCTGGTTGAGCGAGCCCGTGTAGGTAAAGGACAAATCTTGCGCGGATTGCAGGGTACCCAGACCTTGCAGGTTCTGGATCATGACGGCAAGACGCTCGCCCGCCATGACCTTGCCCTGGTGGTTCTTCAGGACGGCGGCCTCGACCGTGGCGTAGCGCTGCGCGGCGACTTCGCCGCCGGCGTTGTCCAGTTCGTCGGTGGTGACGGTCAGGTCCTGGCCCGCGCTGATGGAGCCGCCCTGATTGTTGACGCGGTCGGCAACGATGGCGGCCACCTTGGCAAGCACCCCTTTGGGCGGCGCGGCGGCGGCGGTCAGCGTGGCGCTGTTGTCCAGGCTGGCGGCGCTCAACGTCAGGGTGCCGTCGGCTTGGATCAGCCCCCCCCGGTTGTCAACGGCCCCGGCCGTGGTCAGGGTGAGATCCCCGCCCGCCAGCGTGCCGCCGGCATTGCCGACGCGCGCCGCTTCAATTTGCACGTTGCTGGCGGCGGCGATCAGTCCCGCGGTGTTGTCCAATTCGCCGCCCAGCTTCAACGTGGCGTCGCCAGCAGACGTCAGCTTGCCGCCCTGGTTGCGCAGGTTGGCGGCGGTGATGTCAAGGCTGCCGCCATGCAGGACGGCGTTGCGCGTGGCAAGGTCGCCGGGCGAATTCAGCGCCAGCTTGCCGATGGCGGAAAGGTTGCCGCCGGACAGGTCCATGCCGTCCGCGACAAGTGTCATGTCCTTGCCAGCCGCGCTGATGCCCGGATGGGTGATGAAGGCGGCGGTCAGGTTGACGCTGCCCGGCAGGCTAAGCGTGCCGTCTGCGCCTACGCCCGCGATAAAGCGGCCGGTGTTGCCCAGCGCACCGCTGGTGACGGCGTTGACATCGCCGCCCGCCAGCACCGAGCCGGCGTTATCAAGCGTGGTTCCCGCGCGCAGGCTGGCCGCGCCCGCCGCCGACAGGATGCCGGCGTTCTGCAGCGCGCCGCCTGCTTGCAGATTGATCGCGTCAGCGGCCTGGATGCGGCCATCGGCGGTGGTAGTGAGATTGCCGTTCGCGTTGATGGTCACGTCGCCCCCCTGCGTGGCGGCGATGCCGCCCAGCGTGGCGTCCGTGCCCGCGCGCAGCGTCATGCCTTGGCCGGCGGCGGTCGATCCCAAGGCGGTCAGCGCGCCGCCCGATGTGGCGGTCAGTGTTGCGCCCGCCTGCAGACTCGACGCGGCGCCCATGACCAGGTCGCCGCGCTGCGTGTCCAGCGTCAGGTCGCCCTGCAAGGCCGCGACGGTGCCATCCACGGTCATGCCGTCGCCCGCGCTGAGCGTTTGCGTGATGCCCGCCAGCATGCTGCCCGCGGCAAGCAGCGTGCCCTGTGCGGTAGTGGTGAGTGTGCCTGCGGCTTGCGCCAGACCCGCCACGCCAACCGCGATGTTGCGGCCCGCCATCGTCAGGTTTGCGTCGCTGGCCGCCGTGCCGTCCACGCGCGCATCGCGCGCGGCGGCCAGAATCATGTTCTGTACCGAGGCCAGTGCGCCGGTGGCGACCAGGTCGCGCTGGGCTTGTGCCGTCAGCGTGCCCGCGGCCTGCACCTACCCGCCCTGCTTGACGATCACATCGCGCCCGCCCACCAGCAGATTGCCGGCCATGGCGTCGCCCAGCGCGGCAGCCGTGCCGCCCAGGCGCGCATCGCCCGTCGCCATCAGCGTAAGGCCGCCGCCCGCGACGATGACGCCGTCAGAGTCCAGGTCACCGCCTGATTGGGCGCTCAGGTTCTGCGCCGCCTGCATGCGGCCGTTTGCGCCCACGCGCAACTGTCCGCCAGCGTCAGCCGTCAGGGTGCCCGCCAGCGCCGCCACCGTACCGTCGACGCCAAGGTCGCGCGTGGCGGACAGGCTGGCGGGCGTGCCCGCCGTGACGGTGCCGGTCACGAACAGGTCACGCGCCGCTTGGGCTTGCAGGAAGCCACCCGCGCCCGGCACGGCTTCGGCGGTGCCGGCCGTACCGGCGATGCGCAGGTCTTGGCCGGCGCCCAGGATCAGCGTGTTGCTGCCTTGCGCCAGCCCGCCTTGGGCTACCGTAAGGTCCGCGCCGGCCTCTGCGCGCAGCGTGCCGTTGGCAACCGTCTTGCCGTTCAGTTCGGCGTTTGTACCGGCGGACAGAAGGACGTCTTGTTCACCGGAAATCGTGCCGTCCGCGATCAGCTTGCCGCTGGCCTGGGCGTTCAGTTGCTGGCCCGCCTGAAGGACGCTGGTGCTGCCCAGCGCCATGTCGCCGCCGCTTGCGATCTTGAGCGTGCCTGCGTCGGCAAGCATCGTGCCGTCCACGCGCAAATCGCCTTGCGTGCTGACTTGCGCGGACTGGCCCGCGATGAACAAACCTGCCAGCGATGCGCTGGCTGCATCCGCCACGATCGAGCCATCGGCCTGCACCCGCGACGCGGCCGATGCCGTCATGGCCTGCCCCGCCTGTAGCCGCACGTCGCCGGAAGCCAACGCCTGCCCGTCCAGCGTGAGGTCGCGCGCGGCTTGCAGCGTCACGTCCTTGAGGGACGTGATCTTGCCAGCGTTTTGAAGGCTTTCGTCCGCGGCAAGGCCCACGCTTTCAGCTGCGGCGATCTGGCCTAGGGCACCGACCTCGATATCGGCACCGGCCGCGGCATTGACGCCGCCAGCGGCCGCTGCAAGCGTGCCGTCGACGGAAAGCTTGCCCCCCGCCGACAGGTCCAGGTCGCCGTTGGCGCGCAACGTGCCGGCCAGCGCCATGGCGCCGCCGGCCTTGGCCGCCGCGCCGCCTTCCGCTTCCCATTGCGCGGGCGCATCCATGCGCAGGTCGCGCGCTGCATCGATGGCGACGCGGCCGGTGGACGCGCCCTTGCCCGACACGCGCGCGTCGCGCCCCGCCATCAACGAAACGTCGCCGCGCGCACCGACCATGCCGTCCAGGTTGAGGTCGGCGGCGGCACGCAACTTGGCCGATTCGCCTGATTGCAGTTGGGCGCTGGCGCCCGTGGTCAAGTCGCCCCCCGCCTGCGCGTGCAGCGCACCGACGGCAGTCACCTGGCCGGGCAGCACCATGTCGCGTCCGGCCGTCAATGCGACCGCGCCGCGGGCGGTGACCAAGCCGCTGGCATTGGTGCCCGCCTGCGCCGCGCCGGTGGTGGTGTTTGATGCGGTGCCGCCCGTGCCGGAAGCACCGCCGCCGCCCGCGTTCGATCCGCCGCCTTCCGTACCGCTTGCGCCACCGACCGGTGGCGTCACGCCCGACGTGGGCAAGGCGCCGCCTATCCGCAGGTTACGCGCGGACTCGATGCCCACGTCCTGGCCGCCCATCAGCAGCGAACCTTCCAGCGACAGGTCCTGTCCCGCAGCGACACGCAGTGCGCCCTGCGTCTGCAACGCACCCTGCGCGGCAATCCTGACGTCGCCCGCGGCGCTCACATCGACTGAGCCGCCCGCGCCAACGGCGCCCTTTATCCCGGCATTGCGGCCAGCGGCCAGCGCCACACCACCCGCCGCCTGCGCCACGCCATCAACGGCCAGATCGCGTCCGGCCGCCAAGCTCAGATTGCGCGCCGCCTGCACGGCAGCACTGGGTGCGATGCGCACGTCGCCCGCCGCGCTGACCTCCAGGTCTCCCGTCAGGGCCACCAGGTTTCCGCCCACGTTGACGCCAACGCCGGCCTCGGTGCCGATCAGCCGGATGCTGTTGGCATACATGCCGCCCAGCGCAGCGGTATCCAGCGCCACCGCCGGCGCCGGGCCTTCGCCCGCCCGAGCCGAGACCGCGCCCGACGCATAGTCCACACGCGCCGCGCCCGCCGTCACGTTGAGCCGGTCGGCCCATACGCCAGCGTTGATCTCCAGCGACCGGGCGATCAGGTCCACCTGGCTGGCGTTGGTGCCGTTCAAGCCGTCGCCTTCAACACGGATCTTGCCTGCCGCCACGTCGAGCGCGATGCTGCCATCGGAGCCAACCTGGGGCCGTCCGGTGGTCAGGGTGGCCCGATTCGCGTTCAAGAAGCCGCAGCCGTTGCAAGTGATGCCCGCCGGGTTCGCGACGATGACATTGGCCCGATTGCCCGCGACCTCCAGCGTGCCCATCAGTTGCGAGGGGTTGGGCGCGGTGACCTGGTTCAGGATGGTGGTGGCGCGCTGGTTGCCCAGCATGACGTTGCCCGCCACCTGCCCGGCAAGCTGGGTCTGGCTGGCGCCGCCGCTGTTGTTCAGCACCACGCCCGACGGTCCCACGTTGAACTGCGTGTAGCGGTTGTTGGAAACCCCACCGGCGGACGGCGGCGCGATGTTGACGACGGGCACGCCATTGTTGACGCCCACTGATGGCTTCTGGCCGGCCACGTTCTTGTCCACCGAGATCGGCAAGGTCTGCGCCAGCACCGGCGTCCACACCTGCGTAAAAACGATGGACCAGACAATCAACGAGCGAAGCTTGGACATCATGTGCACCAGGGAAACAACAACGGATTCAGAACTCGAACATCAACGCCATCGCGAAGACGGTGGATGCGGTTTTTAGCGATTCGGGTTTCTTTAGCGGCCAGCCGGCCGACAAGTCGTAGCTGGCATTGACCACACTCGCGACACCGGGCAAAGAGAGCCGGCCACGCACCCCCGCGACCGCGCCAACCAAGGTGCGGCCGGACAGATACGCGGCGGATGGACCGCCGACGCGCCCCACGTCCACGCCGGTGTACAACTGCTGCCCCGACAGGCCAGTCAGGCCTTCCAGGTTCAGCGACAGATCGTTGCGCAGCGTCCAGCCATCCTCGGCAGCCAAGGTCATCTGCCCATCAAAGCCGCGCACGGCATAGCGGTTGCCGATGGTGAAGTAGTCGGCGGGCACGATTGCCGTCTTGGCATGCTGGATCTGCCAATTGGCCTGATACGCAAAGGGCTGGTCGGCCACCTTGAAGGGCAAATACAGGCCGGCGTTGGCGGTGTAGATGGTGCTGCGGCCGTTCCAGTCCGGGTCGCCATAGACGTAGCCGGGCTGGTCGGAGAACTGCGGCAAGGTGCCGCGCACGCCGCCGCCGATGTCCAGCACGGCCTGGCCCACATAGTGGCGGTGCCCGTAGTTGATCTCGTAGCCGGTGACGTCGCGGCGCTGCACGTCGATGGGCACGTCGTTCAGTGTGCTGTCGGTGCGTTTGCGCAGCAGCATGACTGACAGGTTGCCCTTGTAGGCCGTGCCGCGGTACGGCACCACCGACACGCCCGCCTGCAACTGCTTGGTGGTGCCGCCGTAGATGATGGGCTCTTCGAAGCCGGCCACGGTCTGGCGATAGGTGGACTTGCTGGCGCCGGCAAAGACGCTCCAGTAGCCAAACGGCACGCTGTAGTTCACGGACGCGGCGCGCGTGTTGGAGTTCGCGTCGCGCCAACGCGCGTTGCTGTTCCAGGACACCGATAGCTGGTCGTACAGGAACAAGGGGGAATCCAGCGTCAGCCCGGCGTTGACCTGGTACTTGCCCACGGAATCCATGCCGCCGTTGTCGCCGCCCACGTAGCCGTGCCAGCGCTTGCCTGTGCCGGGCTTGATCAGGATGTCGGAGTCGCCCAGCTCGGGACCGGGCGCGATGTCGATGGCCGCGTCCGCCTGACTGCCCAGGCGCCGGATGTTTTCAAGCGCCTGGTCCAGGTCGCGCTGGTTCAGTTCGCCGCCTGGCCCCGTAGGCAAGGCGGTACGCCACCAGCCGATAGCGCCCTCGCCCTTGACCGCCGAGATGCGGCCGGGCAGATAGCGCAACTTCAGGGTGCCCGCCGCCAGCGATTGCTCGGGCACGACGACACGCGCGGTGACCTGGCCGTTGTCGATCAGCAGGTTGATCAGGTATTCCTGCAGGGCGCGCAAACCCTTGCCGCCCACGCATTGGCCGACCACGACCGCGGCGGCGCGGGCGAGCGACTCGGACGGTTCCGCGCCATCCCAAACCACTTCACGCAGCAGGAAGCAAGGCGTTTCAGGCGGAAGGACCAAGCCGCGCGCGGCGTCCTGCGCGGGCGCCGACAGCACATCGGGCCGTTCCGTCGCGCGGGCGCGCTGGGCATCGACCTCTTGTTCCTGTCGACGTTCGATTTCTGTGGCGCGACGCACGGCGTCTGGCACGGGTTGCGCCACCGCTGCCGCATTGCCCGCCGCTATCGCCACCAACACTGCCAACCGCAACTGCCGGAATCCCCTCATACGATTGGACGCAAACGGATATCCGCCAACGCGCCGCCTCCTGTAGACCTGTTTGGCGCCGCATTTTGCTATCAGAAACCGTATATTGCAATATATATCTGCTGTGTCTATGCCGTTACACAGAGAAATTAGCAGATGATGGCAGACATAATGGTTTGCTTGGCCGATTTTGGCGATATTTCCTCGTGTGAAATTAACGACTCTGTAATAAATGGCGATTAATTCGGGCTGCTCGCTTACCGGGAAACGGCGCCTTCAAGCCTGTCATCGCCCATGCCAATATCTTCTTTCGTCCTCCCGCTGCGACCACACCTTTAATCCTTCCGCGCGGGATTCCGCCATCACCGCGCCATCCCGATCACTGCGCCAGAACGTCGCCCCCGCGCGTAGCCAGCGCCGTTGCACCGCAGCAGAGGGGTGACGAAAGCGGTTCAGATGGCCCGCCTGGGCTATCGCATGTGTCGCCTGCACCGCCAGCACCCAATCGCGTCCGGATGACGAGGCCGAACCATGGTGCGGGGCCAGCACCACGTCGGTGTTGGGCACGCCACGCGCCACCAGTTCCCGCTCCTGCGCCACACCGATATCCCCGGTCAGCAGCAGCGAATGCCTGACGCCCTGCACTCGCAATACGCAACTGTCGGCATTCTTGTCTGCCGGCGCGCGGCCGCCGCCCTTGGCCGGGTGCAGAAAGGTGAACCGCACACCGTCCGCCTCCCATGTGTCGTCACGGCGGCAACGCAGCATGCGGGCAGGCAGCGTGGCGGGTCCGCCAGACAACGCTTGACCCCACGCGGCCTCTTGCACGGGCCGCTGCCCCGGTCCAGTCGCCGGCCACACACTGGCATCGCGCCGCACAAACGCCGCCACATCAAACGACGCATAACTCAGACGCACCGGCACCGCCGCCAGCACCGCGCGCGCTCCGCCCACGTGGTCCTGGTCGGCATGCGACAGCACCAGCACATCCAAAGCCGTAATGCCACGCGCCTGCAGAAACGGCGCCAGCACGCGCTCGCCCGCATCGCTGCCGCCGTAGTGGCGCGGCCCCGCATCAAACAACAAGGTCTGGCTGGCGGTCTCGACCAGGATGGCGCTGCCCTGCCCCACGTCCAGCGCGCTCATGCGCCAATAGCCTGGCTCAGGCTTGTCCGGCCGCCAACACAGCAGCGGCAACATGCACACCCAACCCAATTGGCGCGCCGGCCATCCTCGTGTCTGCAAAGCCCAGACCATGCCCGCCACGGCCAACAAGAGCCACGGCCACGGCGCGGCCGCGACCGCAAAGCTTGCCCAGTCCGCATTGCCCACCCATGCCACGGGAACCATCGTCGCGTCAAAAGCGGCCAGCCCGCCTTGAGCCGCCCAAGTCGCTGCCGCTTGCGCGCCAGGCAAGACCGACAGCGCCGCGCACAACAAGGCCAAGGGCGTCACGATGAAGGTCACCGACGGAATCGCCACCGCATTGGCCAAGGGCGAACCCACCGACACCTGATACACCAGAAACGCCAGCAAGGGCGTCAGCCCCAAGGTGACCAGCAACTGCAAACGCGTCGCCTGCGCCAACCGGCTTGCCCAACGCTGGCGCCACCCGGCCTCGGCATCAAAGGGCAGGTCGGCAATGCGCAGCAGTATCGCCACCGCCCCGAACGACAACCAGAACCCCGCCGACAGTGGCGCCCACGGATCCAACGCCGCCACGCCCGCCCCCGCGCACGCCAACACCCTGCCCGCCGTCAACGGCAGCCGTGACATCGCCGCCGCCAACACCACCGACAACATGAAGAACGTGCGCCGCGCCGGCACGCCCCACCCCGCCAACAGGCAGTACAGCAAAGCCACCACGGCCGCCGCCGCGCCGCCCGCCACGCGCGACGGCATAAGCTCCGCCAAGCCCACGCCCCGCCATCGTGTGCGCCGCCAAGCCGCCGCCACCAGCACGCCCGCGATGCCCGCAATGGACGTCACGTGCATGCCGCTGATCGACACCAGATGCGTAATGCCGCTGCGGTTGAAAATGCGCCAATCATCGCGCGCCACCCCGGCCTGATCCCCAATCGCCAAGGCAATCAGCACCGGCGCATAGCGATGATTCCCCAAGGCCTCGCGCATGCCCACACGCACATGGTGCCGCGCCCGTTCGATGGCCACGCCCGCCGACGCCCAAGGCTGATCGTCCAACAACCGCGGTCGCCCGCGCACCGTGCCCACCGCCCGCAAGCCACGCGCGAACATGCGCGCTTCCGCATCCGGCCCCGCCGGGTTCAGCACGCCGTGCGGACGACGCAAGACAAGCGCCATCCGCCAGATCTGGCCGGGCAGCAACGCAGGCATGGGGGTGGAGGCGCCGGGCGGCGCTTGCCAGGTGACCTGGATGCGAGACGGAATGCCCGGGCGCGCGGGCTCGGCCAGTTCGGCGATGAAGCGATGGTGCCTGTCGTCGCCATCGGGTAATTCGGCTACGCGCAGAATCAGGCGCGAGACTTGGTCTTGGTGCAGGTCCGCCAACGAATCGTCCAGGCGGTGCTGTGCTTGCAGGCAGGCGTTAAGCGTGCCCGCGCAAAGGCCCAGCACCAGGGCGGAAGCAACGCGAGCAACATTGCTATGGCATCGCAGGCATAAAACCCCCGCGACTACGCCGGCAATGGCTACCAACGCCAGAACGAACGCGCCCGGCAACACCGCAAAGCACTGCACCCACGCCGCGCCGCCCACGAACGCCAGGCAAAAAGAACGACCGGTGATGTCCCTCTCCTAAAACCAGGAGCGTAGGACGCGCGGGCAATACCGCCATCACCGAATGAACGGTTTCGTCCACCTCGGCATGCCGCAACACCCGTCTTGCCGATCGGGCGCGCAGACTTTACTATCGCGGATCGCAATATAAATGCGTTTTATTATCATTAATAAATTTCAAGAACGACTCCGCCCGGCCCTTACCGTGCATTGCATTGCGCCTCACGGCCATCTTCGCGCCCCTCTTCCAGCAGCCTTCCCCTCTTTTGATGTCGCACCTTCACGCCCCTGCCCTGTTCACCGCCCTATCCGCCGGCCTGGCTTTGCTTGCCCCCGGCGCCCTGCACGCACAGTCCCCAGACGTCGTCCAACTGCCCTCCGTCCGCGTCACCGCCGAACCTGAAGCCGACGGCAGTTTCAATCCCGTTCAGCCGCCCTCTGTCAACAAATCCTCCGTGCCGCTGTCGCAGACCCCGCAGTCGATCACCGTGGTCCCACGGGCTGTACTCGACAGCCAACAAGCACAGACCCTGGCCGACGCCTTGCACAACGTGCCGGGCGTGGTGGCCAACCAGTTTGGGCGACGGGGGTGGGATGACCTGATCATTCGTGGGCAAGTCGCTTCCGATTCCTTGTTCCTGGACGGCCTGCGTACGGCGGCGTCCAACCGGGTTGCCGAGCAATTGTTCGGGCTTGAACAAGTGGAAGTGCTGAAGGGCCCGGCCTCGCTGCTCTACGGATTGGTGCTGCCAGGCGGCCTGGTCAACATGGTCAGCAAACGCCCCCAGCCCGAGGCTTTCGCGAACGTTGAGACCACGGTCGGCAGCCACGATTTCTATCAGGGAACCCTGGATATGGGCACGCCGCTGTCAGAAAACGGCAAGGCCGCTTTCCGCTTGAACGCGCTGGCGATGAACTCGCATGACGCCACCGACTACGTGTGGTTCAAGAATCGGTGGATTGCGCCGTCGCTGTCGCTGGATCTGGGAACGCGAACGGACTTCACCATCCTTACCAGCTATCAGGAACGCCGTTATGTGCGGCAGCAAGGCTTGCCGGTCATCGGGTCCGTGCTTGAAAACCCGAATGGCAGCATCCCTCGCGATCGCTTTATCGGCGAACCGGATCAGGACCCGTATCGCGGATTCCAGAGCCGGGTGGGCTATGCCCTGACGCATCGCTTTGACAACGGCTGGACGGTCAACCAGAACCTGCGCTGGCAGGAATTCACGCTTGACGGCCAACTCGTGGCGGCCGGCACGCTTGCCGCAGGGGGCCGCAGCCTGCGGCGTACCGCCACCGACCAGCATTGGGATGGCGATACGTTTTCGATGGACACGAATGCGCAGCGCCGCTTCGATACCGCGTGGGGCAAGCACGAGATCACGGTCGGGGTCGACTATCTGCGCACGCGCGAGAATGCGCTGCAAACTAGTTGCTCCGTCGGTCCGTTGAACATGTACGACCCGGTTTATGGAAGCCCGATCACCTGCCCCGCGAATCCTCGCACCAACAGCCAAAGCACTGTGCGTTCCCTGGGCTTTTACTTTCGTGACCAGATCCAGCTTGGCGAGCGTTGGCGCCTGACTGCCGGCCTGCGACGTGATGATGCCGCCAGCTATTCCACGGACAGGCTGACCGGCAACCGCCAGGACAACCCGGCACAGAAGACCACCGGTTCGGGCGCCGTCATGTATGAAATTGCCCCAGGCGTACGCCCCTACATCAGCTACGCCACCTCGTTCTATCCCAACGTAGGCACCGACGCCAACGGCCAGGGCTTTGCACCCGAGACCGGCCGCCAATGGGAAGCCGGCGTCAAATTTGACCTGGATGACGGCAATACCAGCCTGACGGTGGCGGCCTTTGACCTGCGGCGGCGCCAGGTGCTTCAGTCCGACCCGATCAACGACGGCTACAGCATTGCCGTTGGCGAGCAACGTACCCGGGGCGCGGAGCTTGGCTTCGTGTCAGACCTGGGCAATGGATTGAGCCTGATGGGCGGCTACGCCTACATTGCGGCCGTCATCACCGACGACGGCGGGCAGGCGGCCTCCACCGAAGGTGGCTGGCTGGACAACGTGCCGCGCCACAGCTTCAACCTGACGGCGCGCTACCGCTTGCGCGGCCCTGCGCAAGGCTGGGAACTGAACGGCGGCATGCGTGGTGAGAGCCCGCGCCACGCTTATGGATACGTCATCCCGGGTTATGCCGTGGCCGACGCGGGCATCGCCTACAACGCGGAACGTTGGCGCGCGGCGCTGACCGTGCGCAACCTGTTCGACAAGGATTACTTTGCCGGCGGCCTGCGCAATGCCGTCGCGCTGGGTGACGGGCGCACGACGATGCTTACGCTGGGATATCGGTATTGACAGTCGGGGGCAGTATCTTCTGGCCTGCCCCCTACCGCCTCGCTACAAACTCGATCCCCCATCCACCACCATCAAACACCCCGTAACGTAAGCCGCTTCGTCAGACGCCAGGAACAGCGCCGCATTGGCAATATCCCAAGGGCTGCCCTGGCGCCCCATCGGGCACCTTGCGTCCCGCGTCTTATGCCCGGCTTCCGCCGCCTCTGCGTTTGCATACAGCGCATCCGCATGCGGCGTGCGGATCATGCCTGGGATGATGCAATTGCACCGCACCTGGTCCGGGGCATATTGCCGCGCGATGACCCGCGTCATGTGATTGACGGCCGCTTTGGCGGTGCTGTACGACAGGAATTGCATCGGGCTCCATTTCAGGCTGGCCGTTGACGATACGTTGATGATGGACCCGCCACCGCGCGCCTTCATCTGCGGCAGGAAGGCACGCGCCATCGCCATGGAACCGCGCACGTTGACCGTCATGACGCGGTCCCACTCGTCGTCCTGCACGGCAAGCAGGTCTCCCTGGATTTCGATGCCTACATTGTTGTGCAGGATATCGACGCCGCCGAAACGCCGAGCCACGTCTTGCGAGGCCCGCTCGATCTGTGCTGAGTCGGTGACGTCCAATTCAAGCGCTTCCGCAACACCCCCCTCCGCGCGAATCATCTCCACGGTCTCTTGCGCGGCCGCCAGGGACCGGTCGGTGCAGAGGACGGTCGCGCCTTCACGCGCGAACCGGATCGCACAGGCTGCGCCGTTGCCCACTTGATCGGCGGCGGAAAACGAATTTCTTAACGTGCCGGCGCCTGCTACCAGGGCCACTTTTGATGCCAAGCGCATAACTTGAAACCTCCCCGGTCAATCGCGCGTGAATTCGGCGCCGCCCTTGGGGCGGATATAGCGCGGTATCGGCAGGCCGGCCTTCTTGGCCGCGTCAAGAATCGAATCTTCGATGGCGCCCGCGTCGCGGATATTGGCGAACTGGCCGTCGATGAAGTTGATGTTGGCGCCGAATACAACCATGAAGCCTTCGGCCGGTTCCGTGGCGTCCTCGGGCACCGAAAACGTATGGACCGAGCCGCCGGGCTCATACAGATAGCTGCCGGCCTTCTGCACGTCATCCGGGTACTCAAGGTAGTTCCATTGCCCCTTGGTGGTGTAGAAGTGGACGACGCCGGTATGAAAATGCGTGGGCAGGCGGGTGCCCGGGGCGAACTTGCCGTACAGCACCCACACACCGTTCTCCCGGTCCAGAAACAAGGGGATGATCGATGAGCCCGGGGCGGCGCCTGGCACTTCTACGCCGTCTTCAATGTTGACGGTCAGCAGGCGATCTTGATGGGTGATGGTGTACGGAAGTGTCATGAGCGTTCCTGAAGTGGATGAAGAGTCAAGACGGCGCCGCGGGCGCGCACGATTCGCGCAATATCAGCTGCGTCTTGATAACGATGCGATCGCCTTGGGCAGACGCCGTCTGGCGATCCAGTTGCTTTAAAACCAGTTGAGCCGCGCACGTGCCCACAGCCTCCAGGTCCCAACTGAGCGAGGTGATGGCGGGGCTGAATAGCTGCGACAGATCGGTGTCACCGATGCTGATCACGCTGATGTCGTTGGGAACCGAGTCTCCGGTATGGCGCAGGGCTTGCAGCACGCCGGACAGGATTCTGGTTCCCAGGCAGACAAATGCCGTGGGGCGGTTCGCGTGCGACAACAGTGACATTGCCTCGGTGAACGCGAACTGCATCGCGGACCGTTCCGCCCGGATCAGCGCCGGGTCGGGAACGATGCCGCGCGCGTCGAATGCCTGGCGAAAGCCCGCGATACGTTCTTTACCGGTGCGCAGGTCCGTGCCCGGCGTCAGCAGCGCGATGCGCGTGTGGCCCAGGTTCAGCAGATATTGCGTTGCCTGGAACGCGCCCGCCGCATGGTCGACGTGGATACCGACTGACGAGTCTCCGAACTCTCGGTCCAGCGCCACCACGGGCAGCTCTTGCGACAGCTTGTCGATGAGCTCGGCGGATTCCTTTTCGCAGGGGCCCAGAATCAAGGCGTCCACGCGCCGGCCGCGAAAGATGTCGACCAAGGACGCTTCACGGCGCCTTTCGTTGTGGGTGCTTGCCACCAGCAGTGAATAGCCTTCGGCCTGTAGCGCGGTCTCGGTGGCGGTGATGATGCGTGCGTACAGCGGGTTGGCAAGGTCGGACACCAGCAGCCCGATCACGCCGGAAGATTTGGTGCGCAGGCTTCTAGCCACGGCGTCCGGCCGATAGTCCAGGCTGCGCACCGCCTGTTCTACCGCCGCGATGGCGGCTTCGCTGACGCGTCCGGTGCGGTTCAACGCGCGCGATGCCGTGCCCAGGGAAACCCCGGCTTTCTTGGCGACGTCGCGTATCGTGATTCGGGTGTTTCGGTCTTTCATGATTGTGGTTCTGTCTGTGCCGGAAGTGGCTAACATACACCGTCTTCGGCACTCGGCCGGCTAGACGCGCGGGCGTATCGGCGCGGATCCATCCCACGATGCGCAAGCCGCTCTGATCTCGTCGAAGTACTCGCCTTTGCCGCCTTTCATTTCCGACACTTCGATCATGCCGCTGGGCAGGTCAGGATGAACGAAGTAGGCAAAGCGGCCGCGCAAGCCCATTCTTCCGCCGTGCCCTTCCTCGTAGCCATTACGCAGCAGTCGGCCACAAAACTCGTCGAAGTGGTCCAGCGTCCAGAACGCCACGTGCTGCGCGCACTCGCCGCTGTTGCGCAAGGAATCCAGATAGAGCGACGGCGCGTCATCGCGCTGTTGGATCAGTTCGATTTGCAGATCGCCTGAGTTCGCCAAGGCAATGGACAGGCGCGGCGGTTGCGATACCTGGCCGCGATATCGAAATTCCGTGGTGCCAACCTCTTCCTTGTAGAACCAAGGGCCAACGCCAAGCACGTCGGACCAGTGCTTCATGGCTTTTTCTATGTCGCGGACCACGTAGCCCACTTGCCGAACGCCACCAAAAATTCTGCTCATGAATGTTCCTTAGTTCATGTGGGCGCCGCCGTTGATATCCAACGTCGTGCCGGTGATGTAGCTGGAAAGGTCGCTGGCCAGGAACAGGCAGCCGCCGGCCACTTCATGCGGGCGTCCGGCCCGGCGCAGCGGCCAGCCTTGGGCGGCGTCGTCCTTGCTTTCATCCGAGCGCCCGGTGCGCGAGAAATCGGTGGTGATCAGACCCGGGGCAATCGCATTGACCCGGATCTTGTGCTCGCCGAATTCCTTGGCCATGGCGCGGGTCATGCCTTGCACGCCCGCTTTGGCCGCGCAATAGTGCGCGCCGCCAAAGATGCCGCCGCCGTTCTGCGCCGACAGCGACGAAATGGAAATGATGCTTCCCGCCGCGCGCTGAATCATCAACGGGATGACGGCTTGGCTCAGGTTGAAGACGCCGGTCAGGTTCACTCGCAGGATGCGTTCAAAATCCGCTGGGGTGATGTCGCGAAACGTAGCCTTCTGCGTGATCGCCGCATTGTTCACCAGCACGTCGACCCCGCCGCCCGACCAGGCCGCGATCTGGTCAACGGCGGCGCGGCATTGCAGGTCACTACCAACGTCACAGGCCAGCGCCAGCAGTTGCGTGGGCGCCGCGCCCAGGTCCGCCGCGCTTTCCTGTATTCGGGCTTCATCCAGGTCAAGCATGGCCACGCGCGCGCCATGTTCCAGAAAGAGTCTTGCGGTGGCTTTGCCTATACCTTTGGGATGCGCCGCCCCCGAAATGACGGCAACGCGGTCTTGTAGCAGTTTCATCAAGGTCTCGTGTCTGAAGGCTTGGCTGCGAGATCACTCGCCGCCAAGCGGGTGGCCTGCCTACTGCGGCTTGATGCCGGCATCTTGCGCAACCGCGCGCCAGGCTTCGATGTCGGCGAGGTTCGCCTTTTCATGAGCGGGTCCGGGCACGTAGTTGGCCGAGATGCCCAACCCAAGCAGTTTGGCAATCACTTCCTGCTCTTTCAGCACCTTTTCCAGGGTGCTGGACAAGCGTTCAACGATGGGCTTGGGCGTGCCGGCGGGTACGTACATGGCCCAGTTCAGGTCGCGATCGAAGTCGATGCCCTGTTCCTTATAGCTGCGCACGTCCGGCACGCTGGGGGAACGCTTGGTACAGACGGCCAGGCCTTTCACCTTATGCTGCGTCACCATCGGGGTGGCGGTCGCCATGTCGACAAAGCCAATATCAATATGACCGCCCATGACGTCGGTCATGATCTGCGTGGTGCCCTTGTAGGGCACATGCTGCATCTTCAGCTTGCCCTTCTGCACCAGGATCTCGCCGCAAAAATGGCCGGTGGAGCCCACGCCCCAGCTTGCGTACTGCACTGGGTTTTTACGAGATTCCGCCAGCTTCCTGAGCCCCTCGATGTCATTCGCGGGAAAGTTGTTGTTGGCAACCACCATGATGGCGGAATTGCCGATGGCGCCCAGCGACGTGAAACTCTTGATGGGGTCGTACGGCAGTTCCTTGTAGACCAGGGGCGAAAGAATGTGCGTGGTCATGCCGCCGATCGTGATTGTGTAGCCATCAGGCGCCGCGCGAGCAACCGTTGCGATGCCGATCGTGCCTCCCGCGCCAGGCTTGTTCTCGACGATGACGGGTTGCTTCAGTTCTGCCGAAAAGCGCTCGGCCAAGATACGGCCCAAGGTGTCGCCACCCCCGCCGGCAGAGAACGGCAACAGCATGCGGATGGGGCGGTTCGGGTAGTCATCGGCGTGCGCGACACCCATGCCGAACACGGCAAGCAGCGCGGCTGCAACGGACAGCTTTTTCATTGTTGTCTCCTGGTATTTATCTAATAGGTATTTTTATGGCTACCCGCCTCCTGAACGGGATAGCCGGGTACCGCTACAGCAACCCGAGCGAACGCAGCTTGGCGTTCTGACAGGTGTACGGACGCTCGCAAATAATCTTGGCTGAATTGGGCGCGAACTCGAATGTCGCCGCCATGCGGACGCGAAACTTGCGCCCCGTCGGCTCGTAGGTCTTGCCGTCGACGGTGAACGGCCCGGCATGCGTGCCGGACAGCCAGAACTCCACCAGGACGATGTCCGTCCCGTCGGCCGCGCCCACCGCGATGATCTCGTTTTTCAGATCGGGGAACGACGCGCGTGACGAATGGAAGTACCCCATCACTTCGCGCTCACCATCGAAAACGGCGCCGCTTGAGTGCATTTCATAGCGGGGGTGTTCAAAGGTATCGATGACCTTGTCCCATTCCTGGACGCACTCCAAGGCCATATGGTCTACGACGGTTTTTACCCGCTCAGCCTGCAACTCGGTACTCATGGAAATCCTTTTTGTGGAAACGTTTCCGCAAATTATGGAGGCAAGTATTACCTAGAAAAAGCTAGGGATTACGATAATTAGTGGAAACGATAACGCATCCAGGATCAAGGCAGGCACGCTTGGCGCCTGGCAGGTAATCACCGCCGCAATGCCACCCCCACGACCCCCAACGTCGCCACCGCTATCGCCACGCCGCACGCAAAGCCGCCTCCATAGCCCAACTGCGCGGCAAGCCCGGTCATCATCGACGACGTCAAAATCTCGCCCAGGTCACGCGCGCTTTGCACCGCCGTCATGTCCGTGCCCGATTGCACGCCCTGCCGCGCGAAGCGCATGGCCAGGGTCATCAGCGCGACCGACGCCGCGCCCGCCCCGAATGAACCCAGGCTTTGCGCCGCGTAGGCCATGCCCGATACCGGCGACGCCCATCCTTGGGCTTGTGCCAGCCAGCACAACGCCGCGGTGCCGGAGGCGGCCAGCCCCAGCGCCAGCACGGTGCGCGCGCCCAGCCTTCCGATCAGCCACGCACCGCCGCCGCAACCCAGCAACACCGTGACCACACCGCCCGCCATGCCAATTTTCCCCACGGCCTCGAGCGTCCAGCCCGCGTCCACCAAAAACAGTTTGGACAAGCCATAGCCCGCCACCGCGGTCATGGCAGACAGGAAAGCGGCCAGTGCAAGCTGCCATGCGCCACGGCGGCGCGCGAAGCCCGCCAAGGATGCACGCTGGCGCGGCGCGCAAGGCGCTTTGCCCTCAAGCGCCATCTCGCGCCATGAGGCGGCCAGCAACAGACTGAACGCCACCACCGCCGCCAGCACGGCCAGCGCGCCGCCCTGCCCGATATAGCCCGCCATGATCAACGCGCCAGGGCCGCCAAAAAAGAAGCCGACCATCGTGCCGCCCACCTGCACGGCATTGGCCCGCGCCAGGGCCTGGCCTTCAAAGCGTTCGGCGGTCAGGCCATCGGTGGCGATGTCTTGCGTAGCGCTGGCCAAGGACGCCACCGCCATCAGGCCGACGACCCAGGCGGCGCTGGCGGATGAAATACCCAGTAGCGCCACGCCCACCATGCAGACCAGCACCAAGGTCTGCATCGGTACGATCCAACTTCGGCGGCGGCCCATCCGGGGCCGCCAATGGTTGTCGACCTGCGGCGCCCACAGAAATTTCAACACCCAGGGCAGGCCCACCAGCGGCAACCAGGCCAGCGTACCGAGCTCGGCCCCGTCGCGCCGCAGGAGTGTCGGCAAGGCCTCCATCGCCACGCCCAGCGGAATGCCTTGCGAAAAATACAGGGCGGCGATCATGATGAACAAGCGCCTGTTTGCGAATCGATTCACGGTCAATATTTCCTAGGTTGGGGATGCCGACGCGCGGCGGTGTTCGCTACGGTGTTCGCTGCGGTGTTCGCTACCATGGGCCGGCGTGACGAACATGATTTTTCCGGGGCTTGCCACATGCAGCCGATGCCACACGCCGCGCGGCACGACCGTGCCATGACAGGCTTCCAGCAGCACTTCGGTTTGCGCGCCGCTGTCTGTCATCAGGGTCAACACCACGCGGCCTTCCAGCACGCACAGCATTTCGTCGCCGGCGCCATGGCGTTCCCAGACATCACCGTGCACGTCGGCATCGTTGGCTACCGCCTTGATGCCGACCACCCAGCCTTCACGCGGCGACAGGCGGCTAGGCTTGCCGACTTGGCGCAAGCTGCCGCCCTGCCCTAGCGCCATGAAGTGATCCAGCCATTCGAAAACGGCAGGCGGCACCGAGGCATTCTCGATGTTCATTGTTGAAACTCCGAAATATTCAAATGGGCGGCATGCGTGGCACGCGCGCCGCCCGAACTCACTGCGATCAGTACTGCGCGCGCAGCGTCAGCATCGCGTTGCGGGGTTCGCCGTAGCGGTTGTTCCACGATGTGCCCGACAGGCTTTGGTAGTAGCCACGGTCAAAGACGTTGTTCAGGTTCAAGGCCACCGTCAGGTGCTTGTCCACGCGATACGCCGCGCGCAGGTCCACCAGCGTGACGCCGCCTTGGCGCAAGGTGACCGGGCCTGACACCGTCGTGTAGCCCGACTGCATCTGCACGCCGCCGCCCACGCTTAGCCGTCTATCCAGCACCGGCAGCGCATAGTTCGTCCAGACGCGGAAGATGTGTTTGGGCGTGAAGCTGGCGTAGGCTTGGCCGTTGGACACCGCGTCCTTTACGTACTTGCTGGTGTTGTAGGTGTAGCCGCCTGCCACCGACCAGTGCGGTGTAATCTGCCCGCTGGCCTCGGCTTCGATACCCCGGCTGCGCACTTCGCCGCCCGAGATGTAGTAGCAGTTATTACCCACGCACGGCCACGCGGGATCTTGCTGGGCGCGGTTCTTTTGCTGGATCTGAAATACCGCCAAGGACACGTTCAACGCGCCATCCGCCAGTTCGCCCTTGACGCCCGCTTCGTAGTTGGTGCCGGTGACGGGGTCCAGCGGCTTGCCTTCGCGGGTCAGTTGGCTTTGGGGTTGAAACACCTGCGCATAGCTGCCATAGAGCGACCACTGCGAATTCAGGTCCACGATCAAGCCGCCGTAGGGCGTGAACTCGGGGTCGATCTGTTGGCGCGCGCCGGGCGCGGTCTGGTTCCACCAGCTCATGCGCCCGCCCCACACCAGGGTGACCGGATCCGCCAGCGAAAAACGGCCCATGCCATACACGCCCTGCTGCTTCAGGCGCGTTTCACCGGGCGATGTGTAGGGGCCAACGCCGGGTTCCGGCACGCTGTGCGGGTCCCAGTCGAATACGTTCACCGGCACGTTCAAGGCCGGCGTCAACATGCCGGTGTACTGCTCGGACGTGGTTCGTTGCGCATTGCCGCCCAGCAGCAATTCATGGCGGCGCCCAAACAACTGGACCGGACCGCTGACGTAGGCGTCCACGCTGGCCTGGGTGTTGTCGAATTTATACGCGCCGCCCATCAGGCGCGCGCCCAAACCGGTTTGCCGGTCGATGGCGCCATAGGCCCCGGCGTACTTCAAGTTGCTGTCGGCGGTCAGATAGTTTGCGCTGATCTTCGCCGTCCAGCCTTCGCCAAAGCGGTGTTCCAAATCGGCGAACACGCGGGTCGTGTCCCAGTTGAAGCGGTCCCAGGCGGCATCCAGATACGTGGACCGGGGCAAGCCGATATCGCCGCCGTCCTTGTAGCGTGGCACGCCGGCCATATTGGTGGTGGAATGGATGCGCTGCGTTTGCACGCCGGCCGACAGCACGGTACGCGGCCCCAGGTCCACTTCGCCAATTGCGTAGAGCAAGGCCGATTGCTGATCGGCCACGTCGTAGAAATAGCCCCGATCTTCCACCGCGCTGACAATGCGCCCGCGCACGCTGCCGCTGTCGTTCAAGGGGCCGCCCAGATCGGCCTCGGCGCGATAGCGGTCCCAGCTTCCGGCGCTGACCATGCCGTTAAAGGCGAACTCGCGCTGCGGCCGCTTGCGCACCAGGTTCACGGTGGCGGCCGGGTTGCCCGCGCCATGCATCAATCCATTGGCGCCCCGCAGAATTTCCACCCGCTCGTACACCGCCATGTCTTGCGGCGACGCGGCCATATTGCCCATCAGCACGGGCACGCCGTCCTGCTCGAACGAATCCACCTTGAAGCCGCGCGCGTAGTACGCCGTGGTCAGCAACTGATAGGGCTGCACCGTGATGCCGGTGGCGTGCTGCATCACGTCGTCCAGGCTTTGCAGGTTCTGCTCGCGCATCTGCTCCAGCCCGATCACCGTGACCGATTGCGGAATTTCCCGCACGGTCAGCGGCAGCTTGGCCAGGGTGGGCGCTTCTTGCCCCACGCCGTCTCCGCTGACCGTCACCGCCGGCAGTGACGGCGCCTCTTCCGCCCAAACGGCGCTTGCCGCCATCGCCATCCAAAGCGGCCAAAGCCTGCTGCGCGCCACGACACCGCGCGATCCAACCGCCCCTGTTTTCACCTGTATACGCACCGCCGTTCCTCTATTTTCATTATTGAGAGTGATTCTCAAATAATTCTAGAGACGCGCCGATGCGGCCGCTGGCGATTGCGGAAGTTTCAGTAGCGATTGCGGAAGTATTCGGCCCGAATGCGCGGCCGGCGCGCGTTCAGTGGCGGGGCGCCAGACTGCTGGGCAGCACGCCGTAGCGCCGTTGGAACGCCTTGGTGAAGTGGGAATCGGTATAGCCGCAGGCATAGGCGGCCTCGGATACCGTCAGCGCACCGGCGGCCAGCAACGCATGCGCCTGCGCCATGCGGTGTTCCCGCACGAAGGCGTAAACGCTTAGGCCGAACAGCTTGCGAAACCCCGTGGTCAGCTTGTTGACGTTGATGCCCGCGCGGCGCGCCAGCTCGGGCAGCGACGGCGGGTCCTGCAAGTCCGCCAGCAGCAAGTCCCGCGCGTGATGCAAGCGTTCGGCGTCGGCGCGCGACAGGCGGTGGTCGGCGGCGATTGCCCGCGCGGGCAGCAAGGCGTTGAACGCCAGCGCCGCCAGCTCCAGGGCTTTGCCTGACAGGTACATGCGCTTGATCGCCCCTTGCATCGGGCAGGCCAGCATCTGGTGGCCCAGGGCCAGCAGCGCAGGGTCTGCATGCAGGTTCGCGTCGGCATAGGGCTTGCCGCGCGGCGCCCGCAACAGCGTAGCGAAGTCGGTGGGCTCCATCGCGAAGGCGCCGCACAACTGATCCAGCCGGGTGCGCAGCGATACGAAGCGCAGTACCCGATTGGCACCGAACTCGTGCTCCATGCCCATCGAGTCGTGGCACAGGCTCATGTGCAGCGATGGTCCGCTGACATGGACGGCCGGCGCGCCGTCCACGCGGTAGTGCAAACCGCCCTCCACCACCAACACCAACTTCACGCCCGGCTCCAGGTCTTCATGCACCCGTTCGGGCTGGCCAAAGCGCAGCGTGCCTCCCGCAAGCGCCATGGCGGGCGTAGCGGCGGAGACGGTCCAGTCGATATCGGGGCGGTTCGGGGACACGAGTACGAAAGCGCCCGCGGATGGCGGGCGGGTGGCGGGCGGGCTGTTTGATGAGATTGAATATTATTACTATTTGCGCCCACCGCATAGCCGCGGTTCGCGATGCAGCATCACCACATGCGGCGAATCCTGCCACGCCGGATACCG
Source organism: Achromobacter spanius (assembly GCF_003994415.1). Classification (NCBI taxonomy): domain Bacteria; kingdom Pseudomonadati; phylum Pseudomonadota; class Betaproteobacteria; order Burkholderiales; family Alcaligenaceae; genus Achromobacter; species Achromobacter spanius. Next base: position 3,964,076 of record NZ_CP034689.1, read on the forward strand.
CTCCAGCACCGCCGGGTCATGCCCCGGCACCACATGCTGCTCGGACTGCGCCGCGCCATACAGCTTCGCATATCCCGACAGCATCTGCGCCGTGTTGTAGACGATCGGAAACGGCCTGCCCTGCCCCATATTCTCGTAGTAGTGGCTGGCGTCCGACGCCAGCACCACCCAGCCACGTTCGGTATGCACCCGCACCGCCTGCAAGCCTTTCGTGTGGCCGCCGATATGCAGCAATTCGATGCCGGGCAGCAACTGCCCGTCGCCAGCATGGAACTCCACCCGGCCGTCGTAGACGCGCCTGACCAGCGTGACCACGTCTTCCACGGCATAGGCATGGCGCAGCGGAGCAAAGCACATGCAGCGGCCGGTGGCATAGTCCATTTCATCGTCCTGCACATGAAAGCGCGCCTGCGGCAGCCGATCCAGATTGCCCGCATGGTCGTAGTGCAGATGGGTCAGCAACACGTGCTGCACGTCTTCGGGCTGCACGCCAAGCTGCGCCAGTGCGGCAATGGGACATTGGATCAGCTCGCGCTGGCGCGTGCGCGCCATGTCGGCGTTGAAGCCCGTGTCGACCAGCACGACACGGCCCGCACCGCGTATCAGCCACACAAAGAAATCCATGGGCATGTCGCCGTCGTGCGGGTCGCCGCCCAGGAAGTTGTCGCGCCGCTGGCGCGGCATGCGGGCGTAGCGAATGGCGTATACCTCGTACTCGGGAAGCGTGTTTTGCATCGTCAAGCTCGCGTCAAATGCCCAGATAGGCTTTCTGCACGAAGGGGTCGGCCAACAGGTCGGCGCCCTTGCCGCTGCGCACCACCTCGCCGTGCTCGAACGCATAGGCCTGATGCGCCAGGCGCAGCGCCAGCCGCGCGTTCTGCTCCACCAGCACGATGGCGATGCCGCTGTCGCGGTTGATGCGCTGGATGGCATCCGCGATCTCGGCCACGACCTTGGGCGCGATGCCCAGTGATGGCTCGTCCAGCATCAGCAAGCGGGGCTGCGCCATCAGCGCGCGCCCGATGGCCACCATCTGCTGTTCGCCGCCAGACAAGGAACCCGCCAACTGCGCGCGCCGCTCCTGCACGCGCGGAAACAGCGTGTAGATCTCGTCCAGCCGCGAACGGACGCGAGCACGAGACCGGACGCCATGCGCGCCCGCCATCAGGTTGTCCAGCACGGTCATGCGGCCGAACAGGCGCCGACCTTCCGGCGACAAGGCCAAGCCGGCCGAGACGCGCGCCGCCGACCCCAGACGCGCGATGTCGCGCCCCTCGAACAGGATGCGGCCGCCCGCCGCCGGGGCCAGGCCAATCAAGGCCTTCAGCGTGGAGCTCTTGCCCGCGCCATTGGAGCCGACCAGCGCCACGATCTGGTCCTGTTCAACCGTGAAGCTGATGCCGCGCACCGCTTCCAACGGCCCGTAGCGGACCTTCAGGTCCTGGACTTCAAGCATGGGCATAGTCGGGGGCTCCCAGATAGGCTTCGATCACGGCGGGGTTGTCGCGGATGGCTTGCGGCGTGCCTTCGGCGATTTTTTCGCCTTGCACCAGCACCACGATGCGATGGCTTAACTCCATGACCAGCGCCATGTGATGTTCCACCAGCAGCATCGTCAGCCCTTCTTCGGATTGCAGGCGGCGCAGCAGGCGCCCCAGCTCATTGCATTCTTCGTGGTTCAGGCCGGCCGCGGGCTCATCCAGCAGCAACATGCGCGGGCGGCAGGCCAGCGCGACGGCGATGCCCAGCTTTTTCTGCAAGCCATAAGCCAGTGACCCCGCCTCCGCGTCGCGCCAGGGTTGCAGGTCCAGCAGTGTCAGCAAGCGGTCCACTTCCTGCGTGACTTCGGCCGCTGACAGTAGATCTTGCTTACGTCCCGCCAGGCGGCGCAGCCACGAGTGCCGCACGCGCGACAACATGCCGCGCCGGATGTTCTCGGCGACGCTGACTTCGGGATACGTCGAGGTGGACTGGAAGGTGCGCGCCAACCCCAGCACCACCACCCGGCTGGGCGGGCAGCCGGAAATATCGCGGCCGTCGAAATGGACCGTGCCCGCGGATGGCGGCATGGTGCCGCTGATGACGTTGAACGCCGTCGTCTTGCCCGCGCCGTTGGGGCCGATCAGGCCAACGATTTCACCCGGGGCGACGGCAAAGCTCACGTCGCGCAAGGCCGCCAGGCCACCAAAGCTGCGCGACAGGCCTTGTACCTGCAATAAAGGCTGGCTCATTGGGACTCCTTGTGCCGACGCGCCTGCCACGGCCCCGGCAAGCCGGCAAGACCCGCCGGCAGAAAACGCAGGATGAGGATCAGCGCCGCGCCATAGAAAATGTGCTGCGTTTGCACCGCACCGCGAAACAGCTCCGGCAGCGGCGTCAGCACCATCGCGCCGATCAGGCCGCCCCATACCGAACGGCGCCCGCCGATGACCAGCATGATGATGAAGCCGATGGAGATGCTGACGTTGAACGACTCGGGCGACACGTAGCCCACATAGCGTGCCTGCAATGCCCCACCCACCGACGCCAGCGCGCAGCCGGCCACAAAGGCGCAAAGCTGGATGCGGCGTACGCTTAAGCCCGTGGATTCCGCCAGCGCCGGGTTCTCCGCGACCGCATCGATGGCATGGCCGAAGGGCCGCTTGGCCACCGCGTTCAAGAGCGCCACGGAGGCCAGCGCCACGCACAGCGCCAAACCATAGAAGCTGGCGCGCGTATCGAATACGAATCCCGCCAGCGCGGCTGGCAGAATGCCGGCAATGCCATTGGCGCCGCCCGACCAGGACGAGCCATCCAGAAGGATCAAGCGCACCAGTTCGCCGAAGGCAAAGGTGACCAGCACGAAGTACACGCCCTTCAAGCGCAGGATGATTGCGCCCAACGCCAACGCCACCAGCGCAGTCAGCACCACCCCGGCCAGCGTGGACGGCAGGAAGCTCCAGCCCAGCAGGCGCGTGGCCAATACCGAGCCGTAGGCGCCCAGCGCAACGAAAGCGGCGTGCCCTAGCGACAACTGCCCGCAGCGCGCGATCAGCGCCAGCCCGTTGACGATCAACACATTCAGGCAAGTCAGGACTGCCAGGTGCTGCACGAATGGCCCCGCGAACCAGGGCGCGACCGCGGCCACGGCCAGGGCCGCCCACAACAGCCAGCGCCAGGGCGCGGGCCGCGCCACGTCGGCTTGTAGAGAAAGTTCCGTCATGGCTTATGCCTCCCCTCGGCCAAGCAGCCCTTTGGGCCGCACCACCAGCATCACGATTACGACCGCGAAGATCAGCATGTCCGCCGTGCTGCTTTGAAACAGCAGGCTGCCGTAGCTTTCGGCCAGGCCCAGCGCCAGGCCCGCGACCGCCGCGCCAGGTATGCTGCCCAACCCGCCCAGAATGACCACGATGAACGCTTTCAGCAGCGGCGTGGCGCCCACGAAGGGCGACACCGAGAACAGCGGCGCCATCAGCGCGCCCGCCACCGCCGCCAGTCCCACGCCCAGCCCAAAGCCCAAGGGGTAATAGATGCGCGAACGGATGCCCTGGATGCCGGCAATCTCAAAGTCCTCCACCACCGCGCGCAAGGCGCGTCCCGGGCGCGAATGGCGCAGAAAGCCATACAGCAAGGCCAGCGCCAGCAAGGCGAACACCACCACATACACACGCGACAGCGGGATGACCAGCTTGCCCATGCGCGCCGTGCCCTGGGCGACGGCGGGCATGGACAAGGGGTCGGGGCCGAAAAACATCAAGGCCAGGTTCTGCAAGATCATCGCCAGGCCGATGGTGGCGATCATGCCGTTCAGCTCATCCCGCCGAAACGGTTTGAGCACGCCCCATTCCAACACCGCGCCGCCCGCCACCGCCAAGGCGAAGGTCAGCGCCACGGCGGGCAGGAAGGTGAAGCCCGCCTGCGTCGTCAGGTAATAAGCGCCAAACGCGCCCAGCATGTAGAACTCGCCGTGGGCGAAGTTCACCATCCGCATGACGCCGAACACCAGCGTGAAGCCCACGGCCATCAGCAGGTACAGCAGCCCCACGATCAAGCCGTTGATCGTGGCCTGCGTTAACAAAATGCTCCAATCCACGTGGCATCCCCCGCCGCGCTAGCGGCATCCCTCGACGGTGCAGCGCGCGCGGATCACCTCGCGGCCATCCTTGACCTCGGCCACATAGAACGGCGCGTTCAACTGGTGGTTGATGCCGTACATGGCCTTGCCGGTCCAACTGAGCTTGCCCAGCGATCCATCAAAGCCATCCAGCTTTTCCAGTTCGGCGCGCACGCGGTCCGTGTCTTCCACGGTGCCGGCGCGGCGCATGGCCTCGAACAGCATGTTGGTGCCGTCATAAAAAGCCGGGCTGAAGCCGTTCATCGAATGCTTGTACTTGGCGGCGTAGCGCTCGGCGTAGGCCTTGGTGGCGGGCAGTTCCGGATCCATCGGCGTGTGCACCAGCATGCCTTCGGTCGCGGCTTTGCCGGCCACGTTCACGATCTCTTGCGTGGCGGGGCCGCCGGTGCGCACGATGCGCCCCTCGAAGCCCAGTTCGCGCGCCTGCTTGACGATCAAGCCCGCCGTGGTGGGCGAATTGCCGTCCAGTTCGATGGCGTCAATGCCGCGCGCCATCATGCGTGTCAGCACGGGCACGAAGTCGACGCGGTCGCGTTCAAAGAATTCTTTCACGGACAAGGCCGCGCCCGCCTTCTTGTACGCGGCTTCCAGGTCCAACGCGATTTGCTGGCCCGTCTCGTCGTTGGGAAACAGTGCGCCGACCTTGCGCAGGCCCTGCGACTTGACCACCCAGTCGATCTGCGGCTGCGACACCTCGGCGGTGGTGACGTTGGGGCGGAACGTAAACGGCTTGTCGGCGGCCAAGGCCTTGGCGGTAAAGCCCAGTGTCATCACAATGACCTTGTTCTTTTCGGTCATGGGCTGAATGGCCAGCACGGGCGCCGACCCCACCGGGCCGATCACGTAGCGCACCTTGTCTTCAAACACCAGGCGGTTGGCCACGGTCACGGCTTCGTTGGCCTGATATTTGTCGTCGTAGGCCACGACCTCAACGCGGTACTTCTTGCCGCCTACTTCCAGCCCGCCGGCCTCGTTCACCTGATCCGCCGCAATCTCGGCGGCGTTCTTCATGCCCTGCCCCCAGGCCGCGCCCGCACCGGAAAGCGTAACCAAGGCGCCCAGTTTCAGCGTGTCTTGCGCCTGGACGGCGGGAACTGCGGCCAAGGCGAACATGCCGGCCAGAATGATCGGATAACGCATGATGTCTCCTGAGGGGTCGCGGGCATGGTTGCCCGTCGGTTATGCCTGCGCTATAGGCGGGCGATGGCGTCCAGCACCGGCAGGACATAGCCGCGAAACTGCTGGGGGTTTTCGCTCATGGGGAAATGCCCCAACTCGCGCATGACGGTGACCTGCGCGCCGGGAATGCTGGCGGCGGTGCGCAGGGTGTCTTCCGGCGTGCAAGAGAAGTCGTATTCCCCCGTCAGCAGAAAGAGCGGGCAGCGATCGGTGCGGATGCCATCCAGCCGGCCCCGCAGATCACCATCCACGCGATAGAAATACAGGTCGCCGCGAAACACACCGGGGCCACCTTGCATGTACTGCCACAGGGTTTCTTGGCGATGGACCTCGGGGGACTGCGGCGCGACCAAGCCGGACACCAGCGCGGCACAAACCTCGCCGCCATGGATGTCGCCACGATGCAACCACGATGTGTCGTACCAGGGTTGTTGGAAGTCCGCCGCTTCCACTCCGATCAGCGCGCGAAAGTGATCAGCATGCTGATGCGCAAGCTGCAACACGATGCGCCCGCCGATCGAGCAGCCGATCAAAGCCGGGCGGTCCAGTGCCAAGGCTTGGCAAAACGCCATCACGGTTTCTACATAAAGCTCGGTGGACAGGCGGTATTCCTCGTCCTGCCAGCCGGGCGGCGGGTAAGACTTGCCGTGCCAGGGCATGTCGAAAGCGATCACGCGATAACGCGAGGTGATGTCGGGGTCGCACATCATGTGGCGGTACTGGCGACTGTCGGCGCCGGCGGTATGCAGGCAGACCAGCGGAATGCCCTCGCCCGCTTCTTCGAAATAAACGCGGTAGGGCCGACCCGCGATTTCAACCGACACATAGCGGCCAACAATGGGTTCCAGCGCGGCGCTCATGCTTGCGCCTCGCGGCCGGTCGCCAGCAGGTCCTTGATGAATTGCAGATGCGCCATCAGCGGTTGCAGGTTGCCTTCGACGATCAGCTCGCCGCGCTTGCTGAGCGCAAAGATGTCATGCCAGCCCGCGTCGGGCACGGCCTGCCAGAAGCGTGACCAGGCGCTGGCGGATGCACGCAAGGACACATCGCACGACGGCAGCGGCGCCGTGGGTGCGTCAGCGGCGGTGACATGGCCATCGCGGATCCGGACAAGCAGCGGGGCATCGCCGAAGCGCAGCAGCAGGTCCATATTGACCTGGCGTGGCCGCGAGAACGACAGCGCACGGCTGCGGAATCGATGTGCAAGCTGCGCGTCCAGGGCGGCTTGCGCTGGCATAGCGTTGGTTTCCATTGTCTCTTCCCGATGCATCGTTCTTATGTACAGAACGTTTATTCTTTCTATAAGAACATTCTAAGGATCGAAATATCCCCGTGTCAACACGGGGAAAGTACGAGCCGAACCTTATTGCGGCGCCAACACCCGGCAGTCGTCAGCGAGCGTCAGCGGGCAGTCCGTCAGGGCTTGCAAGGTGTCGAAGCGCAGCCCCGCCACCATTGCAATCACCCGCATGGCATCCGGCAGCACGTCGATGATGGCCAGGTCCGAATAGATGCGGTCCACCACGCCCGCGCCGGTCAGCGGGTAGGTGCATTCGCGCACGATCTTGGGCTGGCCGTCCTTGGTGACGTGCTCCATCGTGATGTACACCTGGCGCGCACCGGCCACCAGGTCCATCGCACCGCCAACCGCCGGTATCGTGCCCGGCGCGCCGGTGTCCCAGTTGGCCAGATCGCCACGCGCCGACACCTGGAATGCGCCCAGCACCGTCAGGTCCAGATGGCCGCCGCGCATCATGGCAAACGACACTACGTGGTCCGTGATGGACGCGCCCGGCAACAAGGTCACTGCTTCCTTGCTGGCATTGATCAGGTCCAGGTCCAGCGGCGCGTCGGGGTCGCCCGGCCCCATGCCGACTATGCCGTTTTCGGTATGCAGGATCACATCGCGGTCGGCCGGCAGAAAGGCCGACACCAAGGTCGGAATGCCGATGCCCAGATTGACGTAGGCGCCGTCCGGAATGTCGGCCGCGACCAGCCGCGCGATCTGCCGCCGGTTGAGCTTTTCATATTCCATGCTTGTCTCCCACCTGCACCACTCGCTTGACGAATATGCCCGGTGTCATGACGTGTTCGGGCGGGATGCCGCCCAGTTCCACGATGCTGTCCACTTGCGCCACCGTGGTGGTGGCGGCCATGCACATGACGGGCGCGAAGTTGCGGCCGGCGTAGCGGTACACCAGGTTGCCCCAGCGGTCCGCCGTGCGCGCCTTGACGAACGCGAAGTCACCCTTCAGCGGCGACTCCAGCACGTAACCCACGCCGTCGATCACGCGGGTTTCCTTGCCGTGGGCAAGCGGTGTGCCGTAGGCGGTGGGTGTGAAGAACGGCCCCAGGCCCGCGCCGGCCGCGCGCATGCGCTCGGCCATCGTGCCCTGCGGCACGCATTCCAGTTCGATCTTGCCGGCGCGATAGGCCTCGGCGAAGGCGGCGGCGTTGGGGTTCTTGCGGTCGGACGAGCGCGCAAACGAGCAGATCATCTTGCGCACCCGGCCGGCCTGCACCAACTGGCTAAGGCCACGCTCGCCGTTGCCGGCGTTGTTGTTGACGATGGTGAGATCGCGCGCGCCTTGCTGCAGCAGCGCGCACACCAGTTCGGTGGGCACGCCCGACGCGCCAAAGCCGCCGATCAGGATGACCGCGCCGTCCTGCACGTCCGCCACCGCGGCGGCCAGCGTATCGAATGTTTTATCCAGCATGGAATTCCTTTTTTCTGGATGGGAAAGCGGCCCGCTCAGCGCGTGGACGGGCCGCCCAGAATGGCGGTGGACTGGCTGGACAAGGTGCCGCCGTTGCCATGCACCAGCGCAATGTCGGCGCCCGGCACCTGGCGTTCTCCCGCCTGCGCGCGCAGTTGGCGCACGGCCTCGATCACCAGAAAGATGCCGTACATGCCGGGATGCACGCAGGACAAACCGCCGCCATTGGTGTTCACCGGCAGCCGGCCTCCCGGCGCGATGCCGCCGCCATGCACATAGGCCCCGCCCTCGCCTTTCTTGCAGAATCCCAGGTCTTCCAGAAACAGCAGCGTGTTGATGGTGAAGGCGTCGTAGAGCTCCGCCACGTCCACGTCCGCCACGCTCAGGCCGGCCATGGCCAGCGCGCGCTTGCCCGATTCGGCCGCCGCCGTCACGGTCAGGTCTTCCATGGACGAGATCTGTCGATTCCACACCGCCGTGGCGCTGCCCAGCACGTAGACAGGCGGCTGCCGTAGTTGGCGGGCGCGGTCGGCACGCACCATCACGTAGGCGCCACCACCGTCGCTGACCAGGCAGCAGTCGCGCACCGTCAGTGGGTCCGACACGGGCCGCGAGCGCAGTACGTCGTCAATCGACAGGGGTTCGCGCATTGCGGCTTCGGGGTTCAGGGCCGCCCAGGCGCGCGCGGCCACGGCCACTTCGGCCAGTTGCTCGCGCGTGGTGCCGTACTGGTGCATGTGGCGGGCGGCCGCCAAAGCGTAAGACGTGACCGGCTGCAAGGGCGTATACGGATGTTCGAATGGCTGCGGGTCCAGCAAAGTGCGTGCCTTGACGCCTTCCTTGCGGCCGAAGGTGGCTGTCTTCTGCGTGCTGCCATAGCAGACCAGCACCGCATTGCATTGCCCGGACACCAGCGCCATCACTGATGGCAACAGGTGCGAGACGAAGCTAGAACCGCCCAGCATGCTGGCTTCGATGTAGCGTGGGCGCAGGCCCAGGTATTCGGCAACCGGCATGCTCCACATCGTGGCGGACGAACTACATGTGGCCAGGCCGTCGATATCCCGCATGGTCAAGCCGGCGTCGGCAACCGCGCGCGACGCGGCCTGCGCCAACACTTCCATCTCGGTATAGCCGTGCGCTTCGCCCAGGCCCGCATGCCCGACCCCAGCAATGGCGACCTGCCCGCGCATTGATTCCAGCGACATCATGCGGCCTCCACGGCGTCGAACACCACCAGTGCCTGGACCGCGTCGCGCAGCACCCGCGCCTTGACCGGCATGCCGATCCGCAGCCGATCCAACGCCACGCCGTCCACCCGACTCATCATTCGCACGCCTTCGTCCAGGTCGATCAGCGCCACGTTGTAGTCGCCGCCCGCCTCGGGCTTGCGCCGCACGATGCTGAAGGAATAGACCGTGCCGGTGCCGGCCGGGTCCGCCCACGTCAGATCCGTCGCGCCGCAGTGCATGCATAGCGTGCGCGGATAGAACTGATGCCGGCCGCAAGCCGGGCAGTGTTGAATCTGGAAGCGGCCCTCGGCCAGGGCGGCAAAGTACTGTTCCTGCGGCCCCCGCGCCGTGGCGCCGGCCTGTTCCGTATGCATTGCTGTCTCCTCGATTTTTATCAGGACGCCGCGCCCGATGCGCGGCCCCTCTGCTTTACAGGTCCGCGAAGCGCTTGCCTTCGGCCACCAGCCGTTCCAGCAGCGGCGCGGGTTGCCAGAGTTCGCCGTGTGCTTCATGAAAACGCCGGATGGTGGCCAGCACGGCCGGCAAGCCTTGCTCATCCGCGTAGAACAAGGGCCCGCCCCGATACGCCGGAAACCCGTAGCCGTTGACATAGATCACGTCGATGTCGGACGCGCGGCGGGCAATACCCTCTTCCAGAATGCGCGCGCCCTCGTTGACCAGCGCATACATCGTGCGCTGCACGATTTCATCGTCGCTGATCTCGCGGCGGGCAATGCCGTCCTGGCGGGCGCATTGCTCAATCAACGCCAGCACCTGCGGGTCTTCCAGCGGTTCGCGGCTACCCGCTACGTAGCGGTAAAAGCCGCTGCCCGTCTTCTGGCCAAAGCGCCCTTGTTCGCACAGGCTGTCGGCCACGCGCGAATAGCGCAGGTGCGCGGGCCGCGTGGGCGCCATGCGCTTGCGAAACGCCCAACTGATATCCAGGCCCGCCATGTCCGCCATGCGCAAGGGGCCCATGGCCAGACCGAAACGTTGCAGCGCGCCATCCACCTGCGACGGCGACGCGCCTTCCTCCAACAAAAAGTGCGCTTCGCGCGTGTAGGGGCTGACCATGCGGTTGCCCACGAAGCCATCGCATACGCCCACCAGCACCGGCAGCTTGCCCATTGCGCGCGCCAACCGGAACACGGCGGCGATGACGTTGCCGTCCGTGTCGCGGCCTTGCACCACTTCCAGCAAGCGCATGACGTTTGCCGGGCTGAAGAAATGCATGCCCAGCACCTGCGCCGGCCGGCGGGTGAAGCCGGCAATCTGGTCGATGTCCAGGCGCGACGTGTTCGACGCCAGGATGGCCTGGGGTTTGCAGATGGCGTCCAGCGCGGTGAAGATCTGGCGCTTGACGTCCATGTCCTCGAAGGCGGCCTCGATCACCAGATCGGCGTCGCGCAGATCATTCATGTCCAGGCTCGTGCGGATGCACGCCTGACGGGCTTCCACTTGCGCCGCCGTCAGCTTGCCCTTGGCCGCTGTCGCCGCGTAGTTCTTGCGGATGGCTGCCCAGCCGCGCTCCAGGGCTTGCGCGTTGCGTTCAACCAGCACCACGGCAAGGCCGGCATTGGCCAGGCTCATCGCAATGCCGCCGCCCATCGTGCCCGCGCCCACCACGCCTACCGTGGCGATTGGGCTTCGAGCCTTCCATCCCTCGGGCAGTTTGACGGCGGCGCGTTCGGCAAAGAACAGGTGACGCTGGGCCTTGGACTGGCTGCCGTTGACCAATTCCAGGAAGCGTTCGCGCTCAACCGCCAAGCCGTCTTGCAGCGTGGTCTTGGCGGCGGCTTCCACGCAGTCCACGCAGGCCAGCGGCGCCACGCAACCGCGATAACGGCGGGCAGCCTCTTTGCGGGCGCGGTCGTACACACTCGCGTCCGCCGGCGCCGCCACCTTGCGCGCACCGACGTTGCGGCCAGCCAGCGGCGCATCGGCATGCGCCAGCGCATAGGCGGCGGCGCGTTGCGGCAGATCGTCGGCAAACACCTCGTCAAGCAGGCCCCAGTCCAAGGCGGTGGCCGTGTCAATGGCATCGCCTTGTGCAATCATCGTCAGCGCGCGCTCGACACCTATGATCCGGGGCAGGCGCTGCGTGCCGCCCGCGCCTGGCAGCACGCCCAGCTTCACTTCGGGCAGGCCCAACGACGCGCCGCCCAGCGCCACGCGGTAGTGGCACCCCAGCGCCAGCTCCAGCCCGCCACCCAGGGCCGCGCCGTGTATCGCCGCAGTCACCGGCTTGGATGCCCCCTCGATCAGCGCGATCACTGAACGCAGCGTCGGTTCACGCGTGGACATAGGCGTATTGAATTCGCGGATCTCCGCGCCGCAGCAGAAGAAGGCCCCATCACCCACCAGCACCAGCGCCTGCACGCTTTCATCCGCAAGCGCCGCTTGAATCGCCGCGTGCAGTTCAGCGCGCAGGGCCGCGCTCAAGCTGTTGACCGGGGGGTTGCGCAAACGCAGCAGCGCCACGCGGCCCGACTCTGTCCGTTCTGTGTGGATCAGCATGGCGGCCTCACTCCAGCTCAACCACAATCTGGCCTTCGTCCACTTCGTCGCCCTCGCCCACCAGCACGCGCGCCACGATGCCGCCGCGTTCGGCCTCGACGGGAATTTCCATCTTCATCGACTCCACCTTGATCACGCTATCGCCTGCTTCGACACGCTGGCCGTTGCGCACGCTGACGGCCACCACACGGCCCACCACGGGCGTTTCCACTTTGAACATCGTCTTCTCCTTGGATGCCGGGGCTTGAACCCCTGATGCTTAGCTTGCTTGGGTTTCTTGGCTTGATCAGGCCGCCTGCGCCGCTGCGCGCGGCGTTTCCAGAATGCGGCTCACCATGCCAGTGCAGACCTCGCCCGCGCGAAACGCCGGGTCGTCCAGCACCTGCAGCATGAATGGAATGTTGGTCTTGACGCCTTCGATGCGGAACTGCGCCAGGGCGTGTTTCAACAGCGCCACGGCCTCGTCCCGAGTGGCCGCATGCGCGATCACTTTGGCCAGCATGGGGTCGTAGTGGCTGGACACGCGGCAACCTTCGGCGTAGCCCGTTTCCACGCGCACGCCGCGCAGGTCGGGCGGGGAAAACGCCCGCAGTACGCCCGGTGACGGCAGAAAACGCACGGGGTCTTCCGCATACACACGCGCTTCCAGCGCATGCCCCCGCAAGGGCGGCACCTGTGGCAGCACGCTTTCCATATGCTCGCCCGCCGCCAACCGCAACTGCGCGGCCACGATGTCGACGCCGGTCACCGCTTCCGTCACGGCATGCTCGACCTGCAAGCGGGTATTGATTTCCAGGAAGGAAAAGCCAGACTCCGGCGTGTACAGCATTTCAACGGTGCCGATCACGTCATAGCCCAGGCCGGCCAACATACCTTCCAGCCGGGTCGCCATGTCTTGCACGGCGGCACGATCCAGCCCTGGCGCGGGCGCTTCTTCCAGCACTTTTTGATGACGGCGCTGGGTCGAACAATCGCGTTCGTACAGACAACGAACCTGCCCGTGTCGGTCAGCCAGAAACTGGAATTCAATATGCCTTGGGTTGCTCAGCAGCTTTTCCAGGTACAGGTCCGATCCACCAAAGCTGCGCTCTGCGATCAGCCGCGCCCGCGCCCATTCGGCGTCGACATCCTGCGGGCCGTGCAGGGGAATCATGCCGATGCCGCCGCCGCCCGAGGCCGGCTTGATCAAGACCGGATAACCCAGTGCTTGCGCGGCCTGGCGCACCGCATCCAGGTCAGCGCCCAGCACCGCGCTGCTGGGCGCCATCGGCATGCCCAGCGCGGCCATGGCGTCGCGCGCCTGCGTTTTGTGCCCCAGCATCCGGATCCAGCGCGGCGACGGCCCCACAAAGACCATGCCCGCCTGTTCCACGGCCTGGGCAAAGTCCGCGTTCTCGGACAGGAATCCATAGCCCGGATGCAGCGCGTCCGCGCCGGTCTCGCGCGCCACGCGCAGCAAGGTGTCACGGTTCAGATAGCTTTGCGCGGCGGGCGCGGGGCCGATCGCCACCGCCGCGTCTGCTTCACGCAGATAAGGAAGATCGCGGTCCGCCTCGGAATACACGGCAACCGATTCCAGGCCCAGCGCGCGCAGCGCCCGGATGACACGCCGGGCAACCGCGCCCCGGTTGGCAATAATGACTCGTTTCATCTTGCGCTCCCGATGCGGTGTCATGGCCGATAGCCAAAGGCGCGCGGGCCGGGTTCGCGCAAGGGCATCACCACTTCCACGAACTCTTCCAGCACCTTGCGCGTGGTGGCGGGGTCGATGATGTCTTCCACGACAAAGGCTTCGGCGCTGCGAAATGGCGAGGTCAGGCCGCGCACGCGGGCTTCGATCTCGCGCATCTTGGCCTCCGGGTCTGACGCCGCTTCGATCTCGGCTTTGTAGGCCACCTCCAGCCCGCCCTCCACCGGCAAAGACCCCCACTGAGCTGATGGCCAGGCATAGCGGAAATTGAAGCGGCCCGCGCTTTGATGGCCGCCCGCCGCCACGCCAAAGGCTTTCCGCACGATGATGGAGCACCAGGGCACGGTGGACTGCGCCACGGCGGTCAAGGCGCGCACGCCGTAACGCATGGCGCCGGCCTTCTCGGCATTCAGGCCAATTTGGAAACCCGGCACGTCCACCAGGTTCACGACAGGCAGGTGGAACGTTTCGGCCAGGTCCAGCAGGCGCGTGAACTTCTCGGCGGCGGGGCCGTCCCAGCCGCCGCCGTAGTGATAGGGGTCGCTGGCGAATACCGCCACCGGCCAGCCATCGATACGCGCCAGGCCCGCGATCACCGCCCTGCCCCAGCGCTTGCCGATTTCCATGAACGATCCCTCGTCCATCAAGGCCGATACGATGGGCCGCATCTTGTAGACGGCGCGCGGATCGCTGGGGATGGCGTTGCGCAGCCAGTCCTGGTCGCCGGCAGCGCTGCCGGGGCTTGCCGCGCGCGGCGGCAACTCATGCACCGAGCGTGGCAGATACGACAGGAAGCGGCGCGCCATGGCGAAGGCGTCCGCTTCCGAATCGGCTTCATCATCCACCACGCCATTGCGGGTATGGATGTCGCTGCCGCCCAGTTCATTCTTTTCCAGGTTCTGGCCGATGCGCGCCACGACCGGCGGCCCGGCGATGAATAGCTGCGAGGTCTCGCGCACCATCACGGCGTAATGGCTGGCGGCCACGCGCGCCGCGCCCAGGCCCGCCACCGAGCCCAAGGCCAGCGACACCACCGGCACGGTGGCCAGATTTTGCGCCATCAGGGGCCACATGCGCAGCTTGGGCAACAAGGTGTGGCCCTTGATTTCGATATTGCGCACCGACCCGCCGCCGCCCGTGCCGTCCACCAATCGCAACAGCGGCAGGCGCAGATCATGCGCCATGCGTTCGGCCTCGACCAGCTTGTCGCCCACCGCGCCGTCGTTGGCGCCACCACGCACAGTGAAATCATCGGCGGCCACCACCACCGGCCGCCCTTCCACCTTGGCTCGGCCGATCAGCAGATTGGACGGCGTCAGGTCGGTCAGGCGTCCTTCGGAGTCGTACTCGCCGCTGCCCGTCAGCGCGCCCACTTCGCGAAACGAGTCCGCATCGACCATGGTGGCGATACGTTCGCGCACCGGCAGCTTGCCGCCTTCCCGATGCCGGCGCACCTTGGCCTCGCCGCCCATGCGCGCCGCCAACTCCTTGCGCAACGCCAGTTCTTGCAGTTCTTTATCCCAGGACACCTTGTGCTCCTCCCTGCCTGTTGCGATGGCGGCATGCGCCGCCGGTTCAGTCGATGCCGAATCAATCAATCTTGATGTTGGCGCGCTTGATCAGCGCTTCGTTCTGCTTGAGCTCGTCGGCGATCTTCTGCCGGAAAGCCTGCGGAGACTGCGTGGACGGATTGCCCTGCGCCGCCAGCCGCGCGCGCACGGCGGGGTCCTTGGCCACCGCCGCGATCTCGCGGTTCAAGCGGTCCACCACGTCGGGCGGCGTGCCGGCCGGCGCAAAGATGCCCACCCAGAACGAGATGTCGAAATCCGGATAGCCCAGCTCGGCCACGGCGGGCACGTCCGGCAGGTCGTGCCAGCGCTTGGCGGTGGACACGGCCAGCGCGCGCAGCTTGCCGGCCTTGATGAGCGGCACGCCCGACAAGGTGTCGAAACCGAAGTCGACTTCCTTGGACAGCAAGCCTGCCTCCATCGGCGCCGCGCCCCGGTACGGCACATGCAGCATCTGCACATCGGACATGGCGGCAAGCTGCGCGCCGGCCAGATGCATCAGGTTGCCGTTGCCGGCCGAGCCATAGCTGATGGTGTTGGGCTTGCTCTTGGCTAGCGCAACCAGCGACTTGACGTCGGTCACGCCCGCCACGCGCGGGTTCTCGGCGTTGATGGTCAGGATGAAGGGCACCGACACCACGGTCGTTACCGGTGCGAAATCCTTCAAGGGGTCGTATTGCAGATCCTTGTAGAGCAAGGGGTTGACGGTGATGGAACTGGAATTGCTGACCAGGATGGTGTAGCCGTCCGGCTTGGCCTGCGCCACGGCGCGCGCGGCGATCATGCCGTTGGCGCCGGTCTTGTTGTCCACCACGAACGACTGCCCCATGCGGGTGGACAGCGCGTCACCGACGATGCGCGCCACGGTGTCGATGGTGCTGCCGGGGCTGAAGCCCACAACGAACTTCACTGGGGCATTGGGATAGTCCGCGGCGCTTGCCGCAATCGGCGCGGCCGTGGATAACGCGATCGCACCTGCTGCCAGCCATGTTGAAACGGTCATGATGTGTCTCCTCCGAGGTTGCCTGATGCCGTGCCCCGCGCTACGTCGGCGCGGGGCTACGGACGCTTGCGTGCGCGGTTGCGCTTACTGCTGGGCGACGGCGCCAGACGCCTTGACGGCCTGGCCCCACTTCTTCTGTTCCTGCGCCATGAACGTGGCGAACGCCTGCGGTGTGCTGTTCACCACGTCGCCACCCATGGCCTCGATGCGCGTTTGCATGGCGGGCGTGGCGACGATCTTGGATACGTCTTCATAGATGCGTTGCGCCTGGGCCTGCGGCAGCGATGCCGGCGCCAACAGGCCGAACCAGGTGGCCGCCTCGAAGCCGGGCATGCCGGCTTCCGCGAGGGTCGGCACGTCGCGCAGCGCCTGCACCCGCTTGCCGTTGGCAACGGCAAGCGCCCGCAGCTTGCCGGATTCGATCAAGGGCAAGGCCGACGTGATCGTGGCCAGCATCATCTGCACCTGCCCGCCCGCCAGGTCCGTGAAGGCCGGTGCATCGCCTCGGTACGGCACGTGCGTGATGCGCGATTGCGTGGCGATCTTGAACAGTTCACCGCTAAGGTGCTGCGCCGTGCCATTGCCGGGCGATGCGAAGTTGACCGACGCGCTGTTCTCTTTCAGGTACGCCAGAAATTCGGGCAGCGTCTTGACCGGAATATCGGGGTTGACCACCAGCACCAGCGGCACCTTGGTCACCAAGGTGATGGGCCTGAAGTCGTTGACGGGGTCGTAGTTCAGTTTGCTGTACAGGTGGCCGCTGATGGTATGGGCGGACGTGGTCATGAAGAGCGTGTAGCCATCGCCCTTGGCGCGCGCTACCGAACTGGCGCCGATGGTGGTGCCCGCGCCCGCGCGGTTTTCCACGATGACGCTCTGGCCCCAGGCCTGCGTGAGTTTTTCCGCCACGGCGCGCGCCACCACGTCGGTGGCCCCGCCCGCGGGGTACGGCACCACCATCGTCACGGGTTTGGACGGATAGGAATCGGCGACTGCCGTTCCCGCGAACAGCGTCGTGGCACATGCCAGGGCGCACAACCAATTGCGTTGCATCGAGAGGTCTCCTCTTGTCATCGAATGACGGTTTGTATATTCTTATCGTTCCAGTAGACAGAACGCTTATTCTATTTTATATTTTTTCGCACGAAGCCTGTCAACGAATAAATGCATCCGGACGGCGCACGGCCGGTCCGGAATTTCCATCAAGAGAGGAACAACCCGTCATGTCCGAATCCTCGGAAACCCTTAAATCCATGCTGATTGGCGGTGAATGGATCGCCCAGGGCGATGCCGCATTCGCGTCGGTCAACCCGGCCAACGGCGCCCACAACTACCTGATCAGCGCGGCCTCCGATGCACAGGTGGACCAGGCCGTGGAAGCGGCCTGGCAAGCCCAGCGCCAGCCCGCCTGGCGCGACATGCTGCCGCACCAGCGCGCGGCGATCCTGCGCCGCATTGCCGACGGCATGGAACAACACGCGGACCTGCTGGCGCGTTTGCAGATGATTGAAAACGGCAAGGTCTGGGCCGAATGCAAGACGCAGGTGGCCAGCGCCGCGGCCACCTTCCGCTACTACGCGGGCGTGTGCGAAACCTTGGGCGCTGAAGTCACGCCAGCGCGCGGCAACTACCTGTCCATGACGCACTACGACCCGTATGGCGTGGTGGTGGCGATCACGCCGTGGAACTCACCGCTGACGATGGAAGCGCAGAAGGTGGCGCCCGCGCTGGCGGCCGGCAACGCCGTCATCCTCAAACCTTCCGAAGTGACGTCCTCGCCCGCGCTGGCGCTGGGCCGCATCGCCCTGGAAGCGGGCTTGCCGCCGGGCATTCTCAACGTGGTCACGGGCCTGGGGTCCACGGTGGGCCGCCGCCTGGTCGAACATCCCGGCGTGCGCATGGTGTCCTTCACGGGCGGCACCGCCAGCGGCCGGGCCATTGCCCACGCCGCCGCCGAAAAGCTGATGCCGGTGGCGCTGGAGCTGGGCGGCAAGTCGCCGCACATCGTGTTTGATGACGCCGATCAAGACGCCGCGATAGCCGGCGTGATCGGCGGCATTTTTGAAGGCAGCGGGCAGTCTTGCGTGGCGGGTTCGCGCTTGTATGTTCATCGGAGCATCGCGGAATCCTTTATCGCAAAACTGGTGGCGCGCGCGGGTCAGCTGAAGGTGGACCTGCCCGATGCCGCTGGCGCGCAGATGGGTCCGATCGCATCATTTGCCCATCGCGAAAAGATCGAAGGCATGGTCGACGCCGCCAAGCGCGATGGCGCAGAAGTGCTGCTGGGCGGACAGCGACCGGACGGCGCCGCGCTTGAAGCCGGCGCGTTCTACCGCCCCACCATCCTGGGCGGACTGGCGCGCGACGCGCACGTGGTGCGCGAAGAAATCTTTGGCCCCGTGCTGTGCGCGCTGACCTTCGACGACGAAGACGATCTGGTCGAGCAGGCCAACGACAGCGTCTACGGTCTGGCCTCCGGCATCTGGACGGCGGACTACCGCCGCGCCTGGCGCGTGGCCAAGCGCCTGGAAGCAGGCAGCGTCTGGATCAACACCTACAAGCAGCTTTCCATTTCCACGCCTTTCGGCGGCTTCAAGCAAAGCGGCATTGGCCGCGAAAAAGGCGTGAGCGGGCTGCGCCTGTACCAGCAATCCAAGGGCATCTACTTCGGCATGTAGGCCGAGCCGAATTTCGCTTTCTTTCTTCATTTTTCTTTCAGGGCCGCGACGACGGCCTCCCCTTCTTCGGAGACTATCCACATGTCTGAATTTCAACGAGCCGGCTTCATCGGCCTGGGCGTCATGGGCGAACCCATCTGCCGCAACCTGGCCACCAAGGGCGGGCTGCCCGTGCTGGGCTGCGATACCGACCCCGCGCCCTTGCAGCGCCTGGCTTCGCATGGCGTGGTAGCCGCGACCACCACGCAGATCATGCGCGAATGCGACGTGGTGTTCCTGTCGTTGCCATCCGGCGAAATCGTGGCGCAGCTTGCGCGCGCGGCGGATGGTTTGCTGGCCCATGCGCGCCAGGGCCAATTGATCGTGGACCTGAGCACCTCGCCGGTGGACGTCACGCGCGAACTCGCCGCCGAATTCGCGGCCAAGGGTGCCACCTTCATGGACGGCCCTGTCGCGCGCACACGTGCCGCCGCCGAAGCCGGCACGCTGTCCGTCATGATCGGCGGCGACGAGGCGACCTTTGCGCGCATCAAGCCGCTGGTATCCACGTTCGCCAACGAGATCACCTATTGCGGCCCGGTGGGCAGTGGCCAGGTCGTGAAGATCCTGAACAACATGGTGTTGTTCGAGACCGTGGTGGCGCTGTCGGAAGCGCGCGCCATTGCACGCCGTTCGGGGGTGGATCCGCAGGTATTGCTGGAGACCTTCACACGCGGTTCGGCCGATAGCTTCGCGTTGCGCAACCACGGCTTAAAGGCTATTCTGCCCGGTGAATTTCCCGAAAAAGCCTTCCCCGTGGACTATGCCCGCAAAGACCTGCGCTACGCGCTGGCACTGGCGGAACAGACCGGCGTAGAGGCACTGGGCGCCCGCAACGTAGACCACTGGTTTGACGCCGCGATGGCCCAGGGCCATGGCAACCGCTATTTCCCGGTCATCAGCCGGGTCATTGATCCGGACCCGGGAACCACCGCCTAATCATCCCTATCATTCCAATGAGCCGTACCCCTACTCAGGACAATTCCAGTGACGGCGTCGCCGCCGTCGAACGCGCCCTGACGATCGTCGGCGCCGTGGCCGAACGCACCGAGCCCATCACGCTTGCCGACCTTTCCCGAGCCACGGGGTTTTACAAGAGCACGCTCTTGCGGCTCATCGCCTCGCTTGAAAAAGCAGCCCTGGTGGTGCGCCGCGCCGACGGCCGTTATTCATTGGGGCCTTACGCCCACCACCTGGGACGCGCCTACGAAGCCACCTACCGGCTGACGGAAACCATTCTGCCGCTGCTGCAAGGCCTGGTCGACAAGGGCACGGAAAGCGCGTCGTTCCACGTCTATCACGACGCGCATTCCCGCGTGTGCGTGCTGCGCGTCGATTCGCACCATTCCACCCTGGACCGCATTCGCGTGGGCGATTTGCTGCCGCTGGACAAGGGCGCCGCCGGCAAGCTGCTGACGGCCTATCTGGTCGAAGGCAAGTCGCCCGCCGAAGTGGGCCTGATGCTGACATCCATGGGCGAACGCGACCCGAACTGCGCCGCCGTGGCCAGCCCGGTGTTCGGGCCGGACGGCGACATCTGCGGAGCCATCTCGTTGTCGGGTCCCAAGGAACGCTACTCGCCCGCCGCCGTCAAGAAGATGGCCAAGCTGGTGCAGGAAGCCGCGGCCGACGCCACACGGTCCCTGGGCGGACGCTGGCCGTCAGCAAAATAAAAAGCAGCGCAGTCCCTACACCGCCGTCCCCGCGTTTGGCCTGACCACGTCCACAAACCGTTGCAGCAACGGGGCGGCGTCATCGCGCCGGTACGCCAGCAGCAGGCGGCTGGTGGCGTCGGGCGTATCCAGGCTGCGATACACCACGCCGGGAATGCCGGTGCGCGCATAGGTGTCGGGCAGCACCGAAATGCCCATGCCGGCCGCCACCAGGCCGACGATCGTTGCGCCTTCACGAGCCTCTTGCATCAGGCGCGGCGCAAAGCCCGCGCGGCTGGCCAGCACCATCACGTGTTCGAACAAACCGCAGCCCAGGCCACGCGGAAACAGGATGAAGGGCTCGTCGGCCAGCGCCGCCATCGGCAAGGGGCTTTGCGTGGCGGCCAGCGCATGCCAAGCGGGCAGCACCGCCACCAGACGGTCGGTCCACAAGTCCAGCGTCTGGATGTTGGGCGGCGGGCAAAACAGCAGCGACGGGCGCAAGAAGCCCACGTCGATGCTCTTGTCGGCCAAGGCTTGAAGCTGCTGCCCGGTGGACATATGGATCAGGTCGGCGCGGGCGGCGGGATGGCTGCTGCGAAACGTCTGCACCACGCGCGGGAACGCTTCGGCCATGGGCACCGAGGCCGTGAACGCAATGCGCATTTCACCGGCCTCGCCTTGAGAAGCCAGCCGCACCACTTCGGCGGCACGGTCCAGATTACCCAGCGCGCGGCGCGCCTGTTCCAGGAACAAGGCCCCCGCCGTGGTCAGGGCGACGTTGCGTTTATCGCGTTCCAATAGCACCGCGCCCAATTCGGTTTCCAGGGCCTTGATCTGCAGGCTCAGCGGCGGTTGGCTTACATGCAAGCGCCGCGCGGCGGCGCTGAAGCTCAGCTCCTCGGCCACGGCAACAAAATAGCGAAGTTGGCGGAAGTCCAATTTATTTGAAAACCAAATAAGTCGTTGGTGGAAAAAGTATTGGACGATATTAGTCGCGCCCAAGCACCATGTCGACACGAGAACAAGCACACAGGAGACATTGATGCAGAAGACTTACCTCGCCCGTTTTGGCGTAACGCTGGGTTTGGTTGCCGGGCTGGCGGCGCCATTGGGCGCGTATGCCGCCGACACCTATCCCGACAAGCCGATACGCATCGTGGTGCCGTATGCGGCGGGCGGAGGCGTGGACATCGTGACGCGGCTGATCACGCAGAAAATGTCCGAAGAACTCAAGCAGCCGGTCATCGTGGACAACCGCCCCGGGGCCGCCACCAACATCGGCATGGAACACGTGGCGCGCGCCGAGCCGGACGGCTACACCTTGCTGACTGCGTCGAACACGCTGGCCAGCAATGCCGCCCTGTTCCCGAAACTGAACTTCAATCCCGCCAAGGACTTCGCCCCCATCGGCGCCATCGGCTTCGCGCCGTTGGTCGTGGTGGTGCGCAGCGACGCCAGCGCCAAGACCTTGAAGGACCTGGTGGCGCAAGGCCGCGCCAATCCCGACAAGCTGACCTATGGCTCGGCGGGCAACGGCAGCTCGGGCCACCTGGGTAGCGAACTGCTCAAGTCAGAGGGCGGCTTCAAGGCGCTGCACATTCCGTACAAGGGCGGCTCGCCCGCCGTCACCGACCTGTTGGGCGGCCGGCTGTCCTTCATGTCGATCAATCCGCTGGAAGTGGCCTCGCACGTCAAGGCCGGCAAGCTGCGCGCCCTGGCCGTGCTGAACCCGCATCCGGCCAAACTGCTGCCGGATGTGCCCACCGCCGCATCGCAAGGCCTGTCGGGCGCGGATGCCACCGTGTGGTGGGGCTTGGTCGGCCCGGCCGGCATGCCCGAGCCCGTGGTGAACCGTTTGAACAAGGCATTGCAGGCCGCGTTGGCCGACCCGGCCTTCCAGCAACGCATGAGCGAAATCGGCGCCGAAGTCACGCCGGGCAGCGCCGCGGACTTTGGCCGCTTCGTGGCCGATGAATCGGTGAAGTGGACCAAGGTGATCCGCGCAGCCGGCATCAGCGCGGACTGAACAGTCTTTATTTTCAGGAAGAAAGCATGAGCAGCACAACTCAAAACGGCCTGATCGTCAGCGCCCATTCGGCGGACTTCGTCTGGCGCGCGGGCGGCGCCATTGCGCTGTATGCGCAGCGCGGCTTCAACATGACCGTGGTGTGCCTGTCGTTTGGCGAACGCGGCGAATCGGCCAAGCTCTGGCGCGAGCCAGGCATGACGCTGGAAAAGGTCAAGGCGGCGCGGTGCGAAGAAGCCACGCGCGCCGCCTCGATACTGGGCGCGTCGGTGCGCTTTCTGGATTGCGGCGATTACCCGCTGCGCGTCAGCGACGACGCCTTGTTCCAGTTGGCCGACATCTATCGTGAACTGCGGCCGGCCTTCGTGCTGACGCATTCGCTGAAAGACCCCTACAACTTCGACCACCCGCTGGCGACCCATGTGGCGCAGGAAGCGCGCATCATCGCCCAGGCGCACGGGCATCAACCGGGCCAGCCCGTGCTGGGTGCGCCGCCCGTGTTTCTGTTCGAGCCGCATCAGCCCGAGCAATGCGAGTGGAAGCCCGAGGTGCTGCTGGACATTTCATCGGTGTGGGACGTAAAGCGCCGCGCGTTTGAGACCATGGCCGCGCAGGAACACTTATGGGAGTACTACACCCGCGTGGCCTTGCAGCGCGGCGTGCAGGCATCGCGCAATTCAGACCTGAAGATCACGCATGCCGAGGGCTATCAGCGGATATTCCCGCAAGTGACGGGAGCCTTCGCATGAGCGCGCGCGCCATCGCCGTTCGGAACATTGCCCGCGCCGAGCCCGCCGTGATCGATCGCCTGCAAGCGGCCGGCGTGTCCACCGTGCATGAAGCTCAGGGCCGTTCGGGTTTGTTGCAGCCTTATCTGCGTCCCGTCTGGCGCGGCGCGGCGATTGCGGGCAGCGCCGTCACCGTGTTGGCCCAGCCCGGTGATAACTGGATGCTGCACGTGGCGGTGGAGCTGTGCCAACCCGGCGACGTGCTGGTCGTGGCCTGCACCACCGAGAATCACGACGGCATGTTTGGCGAACTGCTGGCCACGTCCTGCGCCGCGCGCGGCGTGCGCGGGCTGGTCATCGATGCCGGCTGCCGCGACGTGATGGCCTTGGAAGCCATGCGCTTTCCGGTCTGGTCGCGCGCGGTCTCCGCCAAGGGCACCGTGAAGGCCACGCCGGGCAGCGTCAACGTGCCGGTGGTGTGCGCCGGCGCGCTGGTGCGGCCGGGCGACATCATCGTGGCGGATCAAGATGGCGTGGTGGTGGTGGAACGCCAGCGCGCCGCGTCAGTGGCGGATGCCAGCGAGGCGCGGCTGAAGAAAGAAGACGCCACGCGCGCCAGGCTGGCCGCGGGTGAGCTGGGCCTGGACATCTACGGCATGCGCGACAAGCTGCGCGCGGCGGGGCTGGTGTATGTGGATGGGCCGGATCAGGTCGAATAGCGGGGACGCCCCGGCCGCCAGAGCCGGGGGGGGTTACAGCGGAAGACACACCCGGGAGTCACACCGGGGAGTCACACCCGGAAATCACATCGCGTCAAACCAGGATTTCCATTGAGGCACGGCGTGCGCGTACGTGCCTCGGTGCGTGGTGGCGCCGGTTGAAATCGCTTCCACCTTGGCGTTGCCCGCCCCCATCGCGTGCTGGTAGGTGGCCGCCAACTGACCCAGGCCCGTGCTGATGGCTTCGTCTGTATCGCCGTAGTAATTGCGTACGGGCGTCTGGATCACCCAACGATATGACTGCGCCTGCGCCACCAGCCGGCCATAGGCGGATGCGGCGAAGAACTTCGGGTTGAAATACTCGGCCTTGATCAGCTTGCGCACATCGGTCGGCACGTCGGCGGCGTTGAACGGTTCACGCGCATAAGCCTTGCGCGACACCTCGTAATACGCCGGGTTGATCAGCGAACGCGCCAGGCCCGGTTCGCCGTAGTAGTTCTCGAACGAGAACGACGACAGGATGAACAGGCTGGTCACCCAGGTGGCGTCATTGGGGCGCGGGAACTGCAAGAACCCGTTCAGCGCCACGAACACATCAACCGGCGCGCTGGCCGTGGCGGTGGCCTGCACCGCCACGCCGGCCGCTTCCAGTTTTTCCAGAAAGGCCATCGTCACGAAACCGCCCTGCGACCAACCCGCCAGGAACAGCTTGTTGCTGCTGCGTTTCAGGTCGGCCAGCACGGCGCGGGCGGCAAGCAGCATGTCGTAGCTGGCTTGTTGATGGCTGCCCTTGACCATGTAGCCCTCGGGTTCGGTCGAGTCGCCCAGCCCGAAGTAATCAGCGCCGATCACCGCGTAGCCCTGCCCCGCGAATTGGGCAATCATCAGCTGCGTTTCTGGCGACTGTTCGGGGTACGAGGGCACCTCGTGTTTGCCGTACACCGTGCCATGCTGGTAGGACACCATCGGCAATGCGGTCTGGGCCGTGTCCGGCACGGCGACGAGGCCGGTGGCCACCGTCGGCAGGTTGCCGCGTTCAGGGATGACCGACGCGTAGCTGACGCGGTACAGATTCACCGCGTTACGCGCGGGCGTATAAGTGGCGCGCGTGCCGGCGAAATTCGGCGTGTCGGTTTGCAGGATGCGGTTGAGGCGTTCGGTGTCCCAGCGCGCAAGGAATTCGTAGCGCACGCCCGAGGCCAGCACGGCGCCTTCAGTGACCTGCGCCTTGGCCCCAGGCTCGGTCGCCTGCGCGGGCCCGCCCCAACCGCTTGCCAGGGCAAGCCCCACCGTCATGCAAAGGCTTGCCGCCAAACCACTGGCTCGGCTGCGTAAGACATGGCCCATTTGAATCACCCCTTGGTGCTATCGACCTGACGCGCAAAGATGGCGCGCCGCACTTACTTCGTTTTTCGAGGCGCGATTGTACTGTGGGCGCCCTTGGAAAATGAGGGCTGATCCGATCGGTCATGTGCAGCTTTGCTTGACAGCTTTGCTTGACAGCCCTCCTTGCGGCGCAAGAACATACGCCGATCTATCGAAACGCGTTGCAAGGACCTTCTGGCATGGCTGAATCCCCGAACGACACCGCCCCCCTGGCGCGGACGTGCCAAAGCCTGTACGCCACGCTGCGGCAAGACGCGCCGCTGGTGCAATGCCTGACCAATTTCGTGTCCATGAACATCGTGGCCAACGTACTGCTGGCGATGGGTGCGTCGCCCGCGATGGTGCACGCCACCGACGAAGCGCCGGAATTCGCGCGCATGGCCGGCGCGGTGGTCATCAACATCGGCACCCTGTCCACGCCGTGGCTGGAAAGCATGCTGCTGACCGCCGCGGCCGCGCGGCAGGCTGGCATTCCCTGGGTGCTGGACCCCGTGGCCCATCACGCCACCGCCTTTCGGCGCGACGCCGTGCGGCAATTGCTGGCCTTGCAGCCGAGCATCGTGCGCGGTAACGCATCCGAGATCATTGCGTTGGCGGGTGGCCAAAGCGCCGGCAAGGGCGTGGACGCGCGTGACGCCGTGGCGCAGGCGGAACAATCGGCCCGCGACATTGCCCTCGCGCATCGCACCGTGGTGGCCGTAACCGGCGAAACCGATTACGTCACCGATGGCAAGCGATCGGTGCGCATTACCGGCGGGTGTGCGCTGATGCCCCGCGTGACCGCCACCGGCTGCGCGCTGACGGCCCTGGTCGGCGCTTTTGCAGCGGTATCCAAAGACGATCCGTACACGGCGGCGGTTGCCGCCCTGTCCTGCTTTGCCATCGCCGGGCGGCGCGCGGGTGAACTGGCCGACGGCCCGGGCTCATTCGCCTGGCGTTTCCTGGATGCGCTGGCGGCCCTGGAAGCCGACTGCCTGACACGGGAATCGCCGCTGCGCTGAATTCGGGTTGCGGCAGGCATGGGGATGTCACCCATCTGGCCGCCGACATCTTGATGACAGCTTGGGCTGCTTACAATAGCGCTGTTGCGTCGCAACATTCCTCGAATCACCCCTAGCCCTCCCCCATGTCTCACCCTGTTTCCCCGCAGCACCGGCCCGCGCTGGTGCTGCTTGCCCTTGCTGTCGGCAGCTTCGCCATCGGAACCACCGAGTTCGCCACGATGAGCCTGCTGCCCTATTTTTCGCAGTCGCTGGGCATCGACGCGCCCACGGCCGGCCACGTCATCAGCGCCTATGCGCTGGGCGTGGTGGTCGGCGCGCCGATCCTGGCCGTGCTGGGCGCGAAGATGCCGCGCCGCCGCCTGCTGATCGCCCTGATGGGGCTGTTCGCCGTGGGCAACGGCCTGAGCGCCATCGCGCCCGACTATCACTGGATGCTGTTCTTCCGCTTTCTTAGCGGGCTGCCCCACGGCGCGTACTTCGGCATTGCGTCGCTGGTGGCCAGTTCGCTGGTGCCGGCCAACCGCCGCACCATGGCCGTGGGCCGCGTGTTCCTGGGCCTGACGGTCGCCACCATCATCGGCGTGCCCATGGCCAACTGGCTGGGCCAGGTGGTCGGCTGGCGCTGGAGCTTCGGCCTGGTATCGCTATTGGCGGTGCTGACCATGATCAGCGTGGCCGTTTACGCCCCCGACACGCCCGCCGACCGCAAGGCCAGCCCGCTGCGCGAACTAAGCGCGCTGGGCCGAGGCCAGGTCTGGATCACGCTGGCGATCGGCGCGGTGGGTTTTGGTGGTTTGTTCTCGGTGTACACGTACCTGGCCGACACGCTTACCGCCGTTACGCAAGTTGCGCCCAGCACCGTGCCCTTCGTGCTCAGCGCGTTTGGCGTGGGGCTGACGGTGGGCAACATGGTGGTGCCGATCTTCGCGGACCGCGCCGTGATGCGCACGGCGGGCTTGCTGCTGGTGTGGTCGGCTGTCGTGCTGGCGTTGTTTCCCCTGATGGCGCACAACGTCTGGCTGATCACGCTGAACGTCTTCCTGGTAGGCGTGGGCGGCGCGCTGGGCACCGTGCTGCAAACCCGCTTGATGGATGTGGCGGGTGATGCCCAGGGCTTGGCCGCCGCGCTGAACCATTCCGCCTTCAACACCGCCAATGCGCTGGGCCCTCTTCTGGGCGGCCTGGCGATTGCCGCTGGCTACGGCTGGACGTCCACCGGCTGGGTGGGCAGCCTGCTGGCCCTGGGCAGCATGCCCTTGTGGCTGTGGGCCGTGATGCTGGAGCGGCGCCACCGCGCCGCGCGCCAGGCTCAACTGGTCGCCAGCACGGAATCGGCATAACAGGCCAGGCCCCGCTAACGGTAATACACGCAGATGCGCTTGCCGCCGATGTCATGCACATCGATCGGCAGTTCATACAACGGGCTCAGCACCTCGGGCCGGATCAGTTCCGCCGGGGTGCCCTGGTGGGCCACGCGGCCCTGGCGCATCGCCACGATGCGGTCCGCATAGCTGGACGCAAAATTGATGTCGTGCAGCACCAGCACCACGGTCTTGCCCAGCTCGTCCGCCGCGCGGCGCAAGGTGCCCATCATGGCCACCGCGTGCTTCATGTCCAGGCTGTTCAAGGGCTCGTCCAGCAACACGTAGCGCGTGTCCTGGCACAGCACCATCGCCACAAAGGCGCGCTGGCGCTGCCCGCCCGACATCTCGTCCAGGTAGCGGTCCGCCAGCGGTTCCAGGTTCAGGTACGCAAGCGCGCGGTCGATGTGGGCCTTGTCGTCCAGCGTCAGCCGGCCGCCCGTGTGCGGATAGCGGCCGAACGCCACCAGGTCCCTGACGGTCAGGCGCAGCGGCAGGTGGTTGTCTTGCCGCAGGATGGCCAGGCGACGCGCCAGCTCGCGGCTGTCCGCGCGGGTCACGTCCAGCCCGTCCACCCGGATCTGTCCGGCGGACACGGGCAGCAGGCGGCTCACCATGGAAAGCAAGGTGGACTTGCCCGCGCCGTTGGGGCCGATGATGGCGGTTATGCCCTGGGCCGGCAGTTGCAGGGTGACGTCATCCACCACCACGCTATCGCCGTATTGCTTGCTGACTTCTGCGATGTCTATCATCGGCGCCCCTTGCGCAAGATCAGGGCAAGGAACATCACCCCCCGCCCACGAATTCAATGACCACGCTGACGGTGGTGTTCAAGCCCAGCACTCGCTCCAGCAAGGTCTGGCCACCCACCAGGAAGATGACGCCCAACAGCGTCGCGGCGGGCACCGTGTATTTGTGTTTGTCGGAGCCCATGGCCTGGTAGGCCAGGTTGCTGACCAACAGGCCGAAGAACGTCACCGGCCCGACCAGCGCCGTGGATACCGACACCAGCACCGCTATCGCCGCCAGCGTCAGCATCAGGCAGCGGCGATAGTCCACGCCCAGGTTCACGGCAATGTCGCGCCCCAGCGCAAGCACGTCGTAGCGATGGCGCAAGCGCCACACCACCAGCGTCGCCACGCAGACGGCGGCCAGCGCAATCGGCAAGAGCGACACGCGCACCGTGTTGAAGCTGGCGAACATGCGGTCTTGCAGCAC
This sequence comes from Achromobacter spanius, assembly GCF_003994415.1. Lineage (NCBI taxonomy): Bacteria > Pseudomonadati > Pseudomonadota > Betaproteobacteria > Burkholderiales > Alcaligenaceae > Achromobacter > Achromobacter spanius. Next base: position 3,992,913 of record NZ_CP034689.1, read on the forward strand.
CAGGAACTCGTTGGGGTCGATCAGGCGCACCACAAAATTGGACAGGCTGCGAAACAGCAGCCCGAAGACTATGCCCACCAGCATCATCAGATGCAGGCTGCGCACCGCATCCGAAAACAGCCAGCGAAACAGCAGGCAGGCAAACGCCGTCATCGCGCAGACTTCCAGCAGAAACGCGGCCACGGGATGCTCGGCGGCCACGGCGGCCTGGCCGAAGCCGAACACCACCACCGCCTGGATCAACAGGTACAGCGCGTCAAAGCCCATGATGGCGGGCGTCAGGATGCGGTTGTGCGTGACGGTCTGGAACAACACCGACGACACCGCCACCGCATACGCCACCAGCAGCATCGCAAGCAGCTTGCCGCCACGAAACGGAATCACGAACGACCACTGACCGTTGGCGCCCAAGGTCATGAACGCGATCACGCAAAGCAGCGCGGCGGCGGCCAGCCACTGCAGGCGCGCGGGTTGCGGCGGGCGCGGCACGGCGCGGGTAGCGCCAGAGAAAGCAGTATCAACCAAGGCGATTCCTCCGCAGTCGCAGCAAGCCCAGGAACAGGACGCTGCCGACCACGCCGACCACGGTGCCGATCGGGATTTCGTAGGGGTGAATCACCAGCCGGCCAATGATGTCGCAGGCCAGCACGAACACGCCGCCCAGCGCCGCCACCCACGGAATGGCGCGCCGCATGTTGTCGCCCAACACCAGGCTGACGGCGTTGGGCACGATCAGCCCCAAGAATGGAATGCCGCCCGCCGTCACTACCACCACCGCCGAAATGGCTGACACAATCAGCAGGCCCACGAAGGTCAGCCGCGCGTGGTTCAGGCCCAGGTTGGAGGCGAACTCGCGCCCCATGCCCGCCACCGTATAACGGTCGGCGGCGGCGTAGGCGGCGCATGCCAGCGCAAAGCCGATCCACAGCAATTCATAACGGCCGCGCAACACGCCCGAGAAATCGCCCGTGGTCCAGGCGTGCAGCGATTGCAACAGGTCGAATCGAAACGCCAGGAAGGTGGTTGCCGCGTGGATGACGCCGCCCAGGATCAAGCCGATCAACGGCACGATGAAGGGCGTGCGCAGCGGCACGCGGCGCAGCAGCGCCAGGAACAGCAAGGTGCCGGCCAAGGCGAAGGCCGTGGCGGTGAGCATCTTGCCGATCACCGGCGTGTCGGGCGCCAGCAAGGTAACAACCAGGATGCCCAGCGTGGCCGATTCCACGGTGCCGGCGGTGGTGGGTTCCACAAAGCGGTTGCGCACCAGCATCTGCATGATCAGGCCCGCCACCGCCAGCGCCATGCCGGCCAGCAGCAAGGCCAGCGTGCGCGGCACGCGGCTGACCATCAGCAGGCGCCAGGCGCGCTCGGCCTCTTCGCCCCCACCCCATAGCGCCGTAAGCGACAACGTGCCCGCGCCCAGGCTGACGCTGGCCACGCACAGCGCCACCAACAGCATCAACACCGCGGCCAGGCCGCCCCAACCGCTTAGCACCCGCCGCCAATTCACAAACGCCCTTCTTGTAAAACCGTCGTGCTGATTGCTTTCATGCCAACTACTTTCCCGCCGCCAACGCCGCCGCGATGTCGTCCACGTTCTGCTGCATGGCCGTCAAGCCGGCGCTGCCCAGCAAATACCAGTTGAAGCCGTTCAAATACACCACGCGCTTGTTCTTCCACGCCTTGGTGGGACGCATCAGTTCGTTGTCCAGCATGCGCTGCGCCGACACACCTTCACGGCCAATCGCGGCATCGCGGTCAATCACGAAGAGCCAGTCCGGGTCCATCTCGGCAATGAACTCAAACGAGACGGCCTGGCCGTGGTTCGACACGTTCAAATCCTTGGAGGCCGGCTTGATGCCAAACGCATCGTGGATGACGCCAAAGCGCGAACCCGGACCATAGGCGCTCATCTTGCCGCCGGTGGTCAGCACGATCAGCGCCGTGCCGGCCGTGGCCGCCTGGCCTTGCAGCGCGGAGATGGACGCGCGCAAGGCATCCAACTGCTGCTTGGCCTGCGCCTCTTTGCCGTAGATGGCGGCCAGGGTTTCGGTGTTGCGCGTCACGCTGCCGACCAGGTCGCGCGGGTTGGCGGTCAGGTCGATGGTGGGAGCCAGCTTGGACAGTTCATCGTATTTGGGCGCCGACCGGCCAGCCACGAAAATCAGCTGCGGCTGGGCGGCATGGATCACCTCGTAGTTGGGTTCAAACAGCGACCCGACTTTCAGGTAGCGCTCGTCGGCGTACTGCGCCAGTTGCGGCGGCAGCTTGGCCACCGTGGGCACGCCCGACACATCCACCCCCAACGCGTGCATCGTATCCAGCACGGCCATGTCCATGACGATGGTCTTGGTTGGATTGGCAGGCACGTTGGTTTCGCCGCGCGCGTGTTTGACGGACACGGTGGCCTGCGCCACGCACACCCCGGCCGCCGCGCTCAGCGCCAACGCGGCGCCCGCCTGTAGCAGCCAACGGCGGGCACAGCTCTTTTTTTTCAGCATCGTCATAGAACCCTCTGTGTATTGCGGGGGGACGAGAAGCGCCCCCCCTTGCTCATTGCGATCAGAATTTCACGCCCACGCCCAGCCAGTAACGGCGGCCGTCTTCCACGTACTCGTAGTCGTCATACGTGACCTGCTTGTCGAACAGGTTGTAGATGCCGGCATACACCGATACGGTCTTGTTCACCGCGTACGACGCGCCCATGTCCACGAAGGTATAGGACGGCGCCACCACCGCCGACGACGACGCGCCCGTGGTGGGCTGGCTTTCCTTGCCTCGGTAGTTCACGCGCGCCCAGGCTTCCAGCGCGTCCGACGCCTGCCAGTTCACCGTGGTGGTGAACAAATGCTTGGGCAGTTGGTTCAGCGGCTCACCCTTGTACTGGCCCGACTTCTGTTCCGACTTGGTGTACGTGTAGCTGCTGGTCATGGACCAGTCACGCGCCAGCGGCAGCTTCATGCTGGCTTCGACGCCACGCGACACGGCCTTGTCCACGTTCATGTAGGTGGTGGGATTGGAGCCGAACTGGTTGGGGCCTTCCGTGCATTGCGACAAGGGGCAAGCCACGCGGGTGATCTTGTCCTTGAAGTCGTTGTTGAACAAAGTCAGGCCGGCGTTGAAGCCTTCGCCATCGTCATACAGGATGCCGATTTCCTCGGTGACCGACTTCTCGGGCGTCAGGTCGGGGTTGCCGTACATGTTGCCGCCCCGGCTGACCTGGCCCCAGCCCGCCACCGTCTGGCGCAGGTCCGGTGCGCGAAAACCCGTGGACACGCCGCCCTTCAAGGTCCAGCGGTCAGCCATGTGCCACACGCCATACAGGCGCGGGCTGAAATGGGTGCCGAAGTTTTCGTCTTCGTCCATGCGCAGGCCGGTGGTGACGGCAAACGATTCGGTCAGGCGCCATTCGTCTTCAGCAAACAAGGCCCACTGATAGCGGTCGACCTTGCTGGGGCCGCCGGCCAGTTGGTTACCGGTCTGGTCGTTCAGGCGCTGGCTCAAATAGGTGCCGCCCAAGGTCAGCATGTGCGAGCCCAGCGGCATGGTCCAGCTGGTTTGCAGATTTAGGTTCTTGACCTTCATCTGACGCGAGCGGTTGTCAAACTCTTCCTGCTGCACATAGCTGTCCGACACGGCCCAGCCCCAGCGCCCGGTGTGCGACAGCGCCCACTTGTTGCTGCGGTAGTCGTTCTGGCCCGACGCCGGGCAGCCGGTGCGTGGGCACGCCACGCCCGGCTCCAGCGGGGCCACCGTCTTGCCCAGCGTTTCCTGCATTTTCTGGCGCATCGTGGTGGCTTCCAGCACGATGTCGTGGTCGCGGTTGGGCGTCAGCGCCAGCTTGGCCGTGACGCTGTCCGAATTGCGCTTGCGAAAGCCGTTGACGATGTCGTCTTCGTCGCGTTGCGAGGCCTGGCCGTAGATCTGCAAACCCAGCAAATCGTTCTTGATGGGACCCGCCAGGTAGAAGTTGCCCTGGTAGATGTCGCCCGATTTATTGCTTTCCTGAATGGTCGTGTCCATGCGGATCTCGCCGCCCCATTCATCGGGAACCTTGCGAGTGATGATGTTGATCACCCCGCCCATGGCGTCCGAACCATACAGCGACGACATCGGGCCGCGCACCACTTCGATGCGCTCGATGGCGGCCAGCGGCGGCGTCCAGCCGCCTTCCACGCCGGCGGAATCCGAGTTGGTGCGGGTTTCACGAGAGCTCTGGCGCTTGCCGTCGATCAGGATCAGCGTGTATTGCGGGCCCATGCCACGCAGGCTGATGTCCTGGCGGTCACCGCCACCCGTGATGATGACGCCCGGCACTTCCAGCAAGGCGTCGTTCACGTCGCGGTAGAACTTCTTGTCCAGGTCTTCGCGGGTGATCACGCTGATGGACGCGGGCGCATCCTGAATCTGCTGTTCGTAGCCACTGGCCGTTACCACGACGGTTTCCAGGGTCTTGGCTTCGTTGGCGTTCTGCGCCCACGCCGCCCCCGGGCCCATGCCCAAACCCGCTGCGCAAAGTGCCGCCGCCAACTGCGTGCGCGATGTCAAAACACGGCCGCCCAAGGCCAGATCGTTGCTGCTCATGATGCTCGCTTGCTCCCGTACCAGACCTTGCCGCGCCCCTTGCGCGGCCTTGGGTCTGCCTCTTATTTCTTAATGAAAACTATTCTCATATTAGAATTGAGGCCTTCGGAACCCGGCAAACACCTTTCCGCAACTTTTATCTTCTTCGCACTTCTTGACACTCCGGCAGGCGGCGTTCAGCCACACTACCGGGTGCGGAACCCCATCAGAATGCTCTTCTCACAATCAGCGCCTGCGCGCCGCATCCTGCTCATCGACGACGACGTCGAACTGGCGCAGATGCTGCAGGAATACCTTGAACCCAATCATTGCCTGCTCAGCCTGGCTCACACGGGCGCCCACGGGCTTGCCCTGTTGGCGCAGCACGACTACGACCTGATCCTGCTGGACCTGATGCTGCCAGATGGCAATGGCCTGGACCTGCTAAAGCAATACCGGCAACGATCGCGACGCCCGGTCATCATGTTCACGGCGCACGGCGGTGAAACCGACCGCGTGTTGGGACTCGAATTCGGCGCCGACGACTATCTGGCCAAGCCCTTCAGCCCGCGCGAGCTCAAGGCGCGCATGACGGCGGTGCTGCGGCGCTTTGAAGAAATTCCGGAAACCACCCGGCCCAGCCTGACGGTGGGCGCCTTGTCGCTGGACCCGGCCACGGGCCGCGCGCGGCTGGACACCGAAGAGGTGCCGCTGACAGGCGCCGAGCAGCGCATCCTGGAACTGCTGATGCGCGCGCCCGGCCAAGTGGTGGCGCGCGAGCAGATCGGCCTGTATGCGCTGGGCCGACGGCCTGACCGCTACGACCGCAGCATCGACACCCACATCAGCGCCTTGCGCAAGAAGCTGCATCTGGACCAGGCCAACGGCGCGCTGTCGATCCGCAACCTGCGAGGCCTGGGCTATGTGCTGGCGGGTTCGGCCTGATGCCCTGGTTGTTGCCCACGCGGTCGCTGTTCTGGCGCGCATTCCTGACGTTCTGGTCTGCCATGGCCATCATCCTGGTCTGCGGCATGCTGTTCACGGCGGCCGTCGCCTGGTATCGCATCAATTCCCTGGACGGCCTGAATCCCGCCAGCCTGACGCACGACGCGGAACAGGTGGCGCGCATCCATGGCGAAGGCGGGCTGCAACGCTGGGTCGAAGCGATGGACCAGCGCTATTCCGCGCTGAAGATCTACATCCTGGACGCAAACGACGCCGAAATCCTGGGCCGCACGCTGCCCGCCCGCATGCACGATTGGCTGAGCGCCTATCGCGCGGCATCCGATCGGCCCATGCAGGCGGACCTGCTTTCCCCCGATCCCGCGGGCCAACGCGTGTCATGGTGGCAACCCCAGCGTCTGGTGCTGCCTGATGGGTCCGAACGGCTGATGCTGTTCCTGCCCTTCGATTCCTCGCACTGGGAAGTGCTGGGGCTGTCGCCCGTGGCGCTGGCCTTGCTGCTGTTCGCGCTGGCCGTCACGGCGCCCTTCTGTTGGGCGCTGACGCGTCACGTCACCGCGCCCCTGACGCAGTTGCGCCACACCACGCATGCCTTGGCGGCGGGCGACCTGGACGCCCATACGCCGGCCAAGCTGGCCGGGCGCAAGGACGAACTTGGCCTGCTTGCGCGCGACTTCAACGCCATGGCGGACCGCTTGAAGGCGGTGGTGGATACGCGCGAACAATTGCTGCACAACATCGCGCACGAGCTGCGGTCACCGCTGGCCCGCCTGCGCCTTGCCAGCGAGCTGGCGCGCCGCAAGGACGAACGCCAGGACGTGCAACTGGACCGCATCGAACGTGAATGCGAGCGGCTGGACGCGCTGGTCGGCAGCACCTTGCGGCTGGCCCGCCTGGGCGCGCTGCCGGAACCGCGCGACGTGCTGGACCTGAGCGACATCGTCAGCGCGGTGGTGGACGACGCCCGCTTTGAAGCCAGCGAACAGCAGCTGCGTATCGTGTGGGAGCCGCAGGCGCCTGTGCCCCTCATCGGCGACCGCGACAGCCTGTCCAGCGCCATCGAAAACGTCATGCGCAACGCGCTGCGCTTCGCGCCCGCCCACAGCGCGATCCGGGTGCGGCTGCTGGAGCACGCCGATGTCGTTTGCGTAGAGATTGAAGACCGGGGGCCCGGGGTTGCGCAGGAAGACCTGGAATCCCTGTTCGAACCATTTTTCCGCGCCGCCTCGGGCGCCAGCACGCCGGGTTCCGGCGCGGGCCTGGGCCTGTCCATTGCCCAGGCCGCGGTGGCGGCACATAAAGGCCGCATCCGGGCACGCAACGTCTCGCCGCAGGGCTTGAGCGTGCGCATCGAACTGCCGCGCGAGGCGCGGCAACCGTTGTCCACCGGCATCAGAACGTGATGTTCGCCGATACCCACAAGCGGCGGCCTTCCAGCACCTGGCGGTACGAGTTGGTCCAGTTGGCGTTCGCCGCGGGCGTGGTGGAACCCACCTTCGTCGGACCGTAGTTCACGAAGTTCTTGTCGAACAGGTTGAACACCGACGCCGACAGGGTCACGTTCTTGTTGACGGTATACGACCCACCCGTGCTGGCCAGCCAGTACGGGTTGTAGAACACCTGCTCTTTTTCCCAGTTCATGTTGTTGAACTGCTTGGCGCGGTATTCGCCACGCGCCCACACGTTGAACTGGTCGTTGATGCGCCAGTTCAAGCCCAGGTTCAGGGCGTGGCGCGGCTGCGAGCCCAGGGGCTGGCCCTGCTTGTCGCCCGAGGTCACTTCGCTGGCGGTCAGCGTGTAGTTGCCGTTGAACGAGACGCCGCCGCCCAGCGGCACCCGGCCGCCCAGCTCAAAGCCCTGGATGGTGGCGGTATCGACGTTCACGCGCTGCGAAAAGTCCGCCACGGGGATGCCGTTGCGTTCCCAGACGCCCAAGTCCAGGCACCCGGCCACCGGGCCGCCCACGGCCAGGCAATTGGGCACGCTTTGGTTGTCGATCTTGTCCTTGAACTTGGTGTGGAATGCCGTCAGGTTGCCGGACAGGCCCTCGCCGTCGTCAAACAGCAGGCCCAATTCAGACGCGGTGCTGCTTTCCGGCTTCAGTTGCGAATTGCCCAGCAAGGGCTTGGTGCCCTGCGCGCCCAGGCCGATGATGCCGTCCGTCATCAAGTTGATGTCGGGCGTCTTGTAGCCCTTGCTGACACCGCCTTTGACCGTCCACATCGGCGTGGCGTTCCACACCAGGTAGCCGCGCGGGCTCCACTTGCCGCCGAATTGTTCGTTGCGGTCGTAGCGGGCGCCGGCCGTCAGCGCCAGGTCGTCGACAATGCGCCATTCGTCTTCGGCGAACAGCGCCCATTGATACTGGCGCTGGTCCAGCGGCGCGGACACCAGCGTGTCCTTGAAATGCTGTTCACGCCACTGCCCGCCCACGGTCAGGTTGTGGCGTTCGTTGAGCAGCGGCGTCGTCCACTTGGTGTCGAACACCCAGTTGTCGTATTCCAGGTCGCGCTTGTCGCCGTCTGTGGGGCGGCGCGGCGCATTCATCGGATTGGTGCGGCCGATGGTTTCGGTGGTGTCGTAAACAAGGCTGGTGTCGGAACTGAGCGAACCGCTGTAGCGGCCCAGGTGCGTCAGCGCGTAACGCTGGCGGTTGAACTTCAATTCGGGTTCGTAGCCGCCGCCCTGTCGCTTGGGCGCGATGCTGCTGTTCAGCGTGCCCAGTTCCTCGTTGCCGTTGTCATAGGTTTGCCAGTTGCTGTCCACGTCGAACAGCACGTCGTGGTTACGGTTGGGCGTCAGCGCCAGGCGCAGGCCCACGTTCTGTTGCGTGCTGTCGCCCAGGCCCGAAAAGGCGGCGATGTTGCCGGTGTAGTAGCCGCTGTCGGCTTCCGCCTGGTTGGCGGGGTAGCTGCCATGCGCGCTCAGCCGGCGGTAGTGGCCGCCGCGCAGGGTCAGGCCCAGCTTGTCGGTCTTGATGGGGCCGCTCAGGTAAAACGCCGCACCGTAGTTGTTGCCGTAGGTGTTGTCGCCTTGCGCGGTGCCGTCCAGCGTGATCTGGCCGATCCATTCCTGGCTGGTCTTGCGCGTGATGATGTTGATCACGCCGCCCATGGCGTCCGAGCCATACAACGTGGACATGGGGCCGCGCACGACTTCAATGCGTTCAATGGCGGCCATGGGCGGGATGAAGTTGGTGTCCACGTCGCCAAAGCCGTTGGGCCGCGCACCCGAACTGTTCTGGTTCAATCGCTTGCCGTCAATCAGAATCAGCGTGTAGTCGCTGGGCAGGCCACGGATGCTGATGTTCATGCCGCCCGCCTTGCCGCCGCGTTCCACCGTCACGCCTTCCACGTCGGCCACCGCATCGGCCAGGTTATGAAACGGCTTGGTTTCAAGCTGTTCACGCGTGATCACGGAAATGGACGCGGGCGCGTTCTTGATTTCCTGCTCGAAGCCGGCTGCGGTGACCACCACGGTATCCAGTTGCGCAACGCCCTGGGTGTCTTCCATGCCCCGGTTGGCCGACTGCGCGTGGGCCGCGCCGGTCATGGCGATGGCCATGACCAGGGGCAGCAGGCGGAAAGCTGGAAGGGTTGTGGGACGAACTGCCCCCAGGACGGTAACGCTTTTCTGAGTAGACATAAGGAATCGCAGGGAACCACCCGGGCGGGTGGCGCGCATCGCGCTGATTGGGATTTTTAACGAACGCCAATGATAGGCATTCCCAATAAGCGGTCCATCCTTTTGCCAGCTTTCATTCAGTTTTTAGAAAGCTTTCAGAAATTTCTTAGATCTGTGATGCATCCCTACGACAACTACTGTCATTTGCGTTAAAAATTCAGGGACGGATTTAGTCGTCGTCCGTCAGAATCGCGGCCGGCAAGCGCGGCAATACTCGCATCGCATTGGCCGTGGTGGCATGCGCCACCTGCGCGGGCGTGATGCCGCGCAGCTCCGCCAGAACGGCGGCGATACGCAGCAATTCGCCCGGCCGGTTGCGGCGCTGGGGCGGGTGCAGCCAGGCAGGAGGAATATCCGGCGCATCGGTTTCCAGCACCAGGTGCGCCAGGTCCACGTCCACCGCATGGCGGCGAATCTGCAAGGCCCGTTCATACGTCATGGCGCCCCCCATGCCCAGCGCAAACCCGTGATCAATGAACGCTTGGGCTTGCTGCGCGCTGCCGTTGAAGGCGTGCGCGATGCCGCCAATGGGGCCATGGCGACGCAGGTATTTCAGCAAAATGTCTTGCGACCGGCGCACATGCAGCAACACGGGCAGCTTGAATTCCGCGGCCATGTCCAGTTGGGCGGCATAGAACCGTTCCTGCCGTTCGCGCGCTTCGCCAGCGGAAATCTCGGGCACGAAAAAGTCCAGGCCAATTTCACCGATAGCAACAAAGCGGGGGTCGCCCAGGCACTGTTTGATGGTGTCGCGCAGCACGTCCAGGTCGGACTCTTGCGCGCGCTGCACGTAAAGCGGATGGATGCCCAGCGCGTAGGCGCCGCCGGCAATCTGGCCGGCCAGCCGTTGCACCACGGAAAAGTTGGCGCGTTCGATGGCGGGGATGACGATGGACCCGACGCCGGCTTCGCAAGCGTGGTCGGCCACCTGCTGGCGGTCGGCGTCGAATTCCGCGGCGTCCAGATGACAGTGGGTGTCGATCAGCATGGGCATGGCCTCCTTGGCGGAATTATGCACCCCTGCCCGGCTTACCCCGACACCAGCCTGCCGCTTTCCATCAACAATTGGCGGTCGGCGCGGGCAGCCAGTTCGGGGTCGTGCGTAACGATGGCGAACGCCGTACCCGATTCCTGGTTCACGCGGGTCAGCAGCTCAAACATCTTGTGCGCCGTGTTGCGGTCCAGGTTGCCGGTGGGCTCATCGGCCAGCACACACACCGGGCGCGTCACCAGCGCGCGCGCCAAGGCGACCCGCTGGCGTTCTCCGCCCGACAACTGACCCGGAAAATGGTCTTCGCGCGCGGCCAGGCCCACCAGCGCCAGCACCTCGCGCGCAGCCTCGCGGGCCTTGTCGCGGCTTTCGCGACGCACGATCAGCGGCATCGCCACGTTATCCAGCGCCGAAAATTCCGGCAGCAGATGGTGAAACTGGTACACAAAGCCCAGGCTGCTGTTGCGCACCGCGCTCTTCTTGGCTTCGGACAAGCCCACGGCCAATTTGCCGTCCACCGACACCGAGCCGCTGTTGGGCACGTCCAGCAGGCCAAGAATGTGCAACAAGGTGCTCTTGCCCGAGCCCGACGCGCCCACGATGGCGACCATCTCGCCGCGCGCCACCGTCAGGCTGACATCGCTCAGCACATCAATGCGGGCAGCGCCATCGTCGTAGAACTTGACGATATTTTCGGCTTGCAGCGCGGGGGTCAGGGCGTCTGCGTTGGGAATCTTAATCATGGCGCAGCACCTGTGCCGGTTGCAGGCGCGAAGCGCGCCAACTGGGATACAGCGTGGCCAGCAGCGACAGCACCAAGGACGTCAGGCCGATGGTGACGATGTCGCCCATTTGCGGGTCCGACGGCAACGCACTGATGAAATAGACTTCGCGCGGCAGGAAATGCACGCCCAGCAGGCGCTCGATGAACGGCACGATCACGTCCACGTTGTAGGCAATGGCAATGCCGCCCACCACGCCCAGCAAGGTGCCGATGACGCCGATCAAGGCGCCCTGCACCAGGAAGATGCGGGCCACTTCGCCCGGCCCCGCGCCCAGCGTGCGCAGGATGGCGATGTCCGACTGCTTGTCCTTCACGGCCATCACCAAGGACGACAGCAGGTTGAACGCGGCCACGGCGACGATCAAGGCCAGGATCAGGAACATCATGCGCTTTTCGGTCTGCACGGCAGCAAACCAGGTGCGGTTGTTGCGCGACCAGTCGCTGGCCATCACGTAGGGCGGCAAGACCTTCTTCAGTTCGACCGCCACTTCGGGCGCTTTCTGCATGTCGGCAATGCGCAGCCGCACGCCCGCCGTGCCGCTTTCGCGGAACACGCGCGCGGCGTCCTGGTTGTCCACGAACGCCAGCGACGAATCGTATTCATAGTGGCCCGACGAGAACACGCCCACCACGGTGAACTGGCGCATGCGCGGCGCGAAACCGGCCGGGCTGATCGAGCCCTGCGGCGCCATCATCAGCAGCGTGTCGCCCACTTTGACGCCCAGGCCATCGGCCAGCTCATTGCCCAGCACCACGCCGAAGCCGCCGGCTTTCAGGTCGGTCAGCTTGCCCGATACCATCTGGCGCGGCAGGTCAGACACGTTGCCTTCGGTGGCCGGGTCGATGCCCCGTACCTGCACACCCCGCAGCGCCTGGCCGCGTACCAGCATGCCCTGCGCCGCCACGAAGGGCGCGCCGGCCTTGACCTCGGGGTTCTGCTCGGCGGCGGTGGCAAACTGCTGCCACTGCTCAAGCACCCGCTCGGGCAAGGCGCCGGGGATATAGAGTTCGATGTGCGGCAGCACCGACAACATGCGGTCGCGCACTTCTTTTTGAAAGCCGTTCATCACGGACAGCACCACGATCAGGGCGGCAACGCCCAGCGCGATGCCCGCCATGGAACTGGCGGCGATGAAGGAGATGAAGCGATCGCGGCGCCCGCGTCGCTGGCGGATTCGGGCCATCCCGGCATAGCGGGCGCCTATCCAGAGTTCGTAGGGTATTTTTAGCACGTGCGCATTATGGCATTAACGGCCTGGAAATCGCGCCGCGGATGTGCGGTTCCACGACCAGCCGTGTCAAGCTATGGCAGGTGCCAACGCCGCTTAGTTCCCGCCGCCTTGCCAGACTACAATCCCCGCCATGCTGATCGTCATTCCGGGCGCCCTGCCCGCCCTTCCCGTTGCCGCCGAACTGGCCAAACTGCTGCCCGAGCGCGCCCCCACGCTGCACCACTGGTTGCAGGCCGGCACCGCCCGCGCCACGCCGTTTGATATGCGCGCCCACGGCTGTACCGCATTTGAATCCTGGCAACTGAACCGCGCGGGCTACCAGGCCGAACCCGGCCTGCTGCAAGGCGCGGGGCTGGGGCCCCTGCTGGCGGGGGACCAAGCCCCTGCCGGCCAGGCCGTTTGGCTGGCCGAGTTGGTCCACCTGGCATTGGGGGCCGATCAGGCCAACCTGCTGGACCCGGCGCAAATGGATTTGCGCGCGCAGGAATCCGACGCCCTGCTGGACACGGCGCGCCCGCTGTTTGACGGCACGGGCTTCGCCGTCCACGCGCTGTCACCCCAACGCTGGCGCTTGACGCTGCCCGAGGGCTTGCGTCCGCAGACCGCGTCGCCGCAGGTAGTGGCCGGCCACCGTCTGAACGAATGGTGGCGCCAAGACGCCGAAACCCGGCCCTGGCGCCGGCTGCTCAATGAAATCCAGATGGCGTGGCACGAACACCCCGTCAACGACGAGCGCGCCGCGCGCGGCCTGCCCCCGGTCAATGCCTTGTGGCTGTACGGCGGCGGCACACCCTGGACGGCCGCGCCTGCCAGTGCGGAATACGTGCTGACCGGGCTGGACACCCCGCAACGGACGGGCGACTGGTCCGGCTGGCTGGACGCCTTGGCCGAACTGGATGCGCAGCACCTGCGCCCGCTGGCCGGCAAGCATGGCCTGCCCGCCGCCCCCACCGAACTGCTGCTGCTGGGCGACGACCGCCAAGCCGCGCTGACCCTGAAACCGCGCGGGGGCCTGCTAGGCTTGCTGCCCGCGCCCAAGAAAAACTGGAGCGCCTGGTGGTCTCACCCCGCTTAACGACCCGACCCGCCGCCCTGGAAGCCTGCCGCATCCTGGAAGCGTCCGGCATCCATCCGCTGCTGGCCCGCCTGTGGGCCGCGCGCGGCGTCACGCACCCTGATCAAACCAAGCTGGCCTGGCCGTCGTTGCTGCCGCCCGCCGGCCTGACCCATTCCGCGCACGCCGCCGGCGTGCTGGCCGATGCCATCCAGGCCGGCAAGAAGCTCTTGATCGTGGCCGACTACGATTGCGACGGCGCCACCGCCTGCGCGGTCGGCCTGCGCGCCCTGTCCGCCATGGGCGCCGACGTTGACTTCCTGGTGCCGAACCGCTTTGAAACCGGCTATGGCCTGTCGCCCGCCGTGGTGGACCTGGCCGTGCGCCACCGCAGCGGCAAGCCCGACATCATCATCACCGTGGACAACGGCATCGCCAGCGTCGACGGCGTGGCCGCCGCCAACGACGCCGGCATCGGCGTGGTCATCACCGACCACCACTTGCCGGGCGACACCTTGCCCGACGCGCTGGCCATCGTGAACCCGAACCAACCCGGCTGCGGTTTCCCGTCCAAGAACCTGGCGGGCGTGGGCGTGATCTTCTACATGATGCTGGCCTTGCGCGCCGAACTGCGCCGCCGTGGCGTCTACCCGGCCGATGGCGGCCCGCGCCTGGATACGCTGTCAGATCTGGTGGCCTTGGGCACCGTGGCCGACGTGGTCAAGCTGGACGCCAACAACCGCCTGCTGGTCACGCAAGGCCTGCAACGCATGCGCAGCGGCCGCCTGCAACCGGGCCTGCGCGCGCTGTTCGCCGTGGCCGGCCGCGAGCCGCGCAGCGCCAATGGTTTCGACCTGGGCTTTGCGCTAGGCCCGCGCATCAACGCGGCGGGCCGTCTGGCCGACATGAGCCTGGGCATTGCCTGCCTGACCACCGACGACGAAGCCCAGGCGCTGGAAATGGCGCGAGAGCTTGACAACATCAACCGCGAACGCCGCACCATCGAAGCCGAAATGCGCGAGCAGGCGCTGGCCGCCATGGAAGAACCCAACGCGGCGGCGGGCGCCACGGTCTGCGTGTTCGACCCCGGTTGGCACCAGGGCGTGGTGGGCCTGGTGGCCTCGCGCCTGAAAGAAAAATTCTGGCGCCCCACCCTGGCGTTCGCCCCCGCGGGCGACGACGAGATCCGGGGGTCGGGCCGTTCGATTCCCGACGTGCACCTGCGCGACGCGCTGGACCTCGTGTCCAAGCGCCACCCCAACCTGATCCGCAAGTTCGGCGGCCACGCCATGGCCGCCGGCCTGACGCTGGGCCGCGCCGACTTCCCCGCCTTCGCCCCCGCATTCGACGCGGCGGTGCGTGAGCTGACCGGCCGCGACACGTTTGAGCCCGTCATCGAAACCGACGGGTCTTTGGAGTCGGGCTACGCCAACGCCGAAGTCGCGGGCATGCTGCAGCAACAGGTCTGGGGCGCCGGCTTTGCCGCTCCCTTGTTCCTGGACGAATTCACCGTGCGCAACCAGCGTTTGGTTGGTGAAAAGCATTTGAAGCTGTCATTGGAACGCGGGCATCAGCGCTTTGACGCCATCTGGTTCGGCCACGACCAATCGTTGCCGGAACACATACAGGCCGCGTACCGGCTGGAGCAGAACGTGTGGAACGGGATGGTGTCGGTACAGTTGGTGATCGAACACGCGGGGTAGAACACAAATTCACATCCGTAGGATGGGTGAAGCGCGGCAAAGTCCGCGCAAGAACGCAGGTGTAGAACGCGCGCAACCCATCAAACAACGCCGAATTCTCATGGGCCGTATCTATACGGTGGCGGCCGGCTGATGGGTTACGCGCGTCCCGCACCTGAATTCTTGCCAACGCCTTCCCGCGCTTCACCCATCCTACGATCAGCGCGCCCGCTCTATCCCATCCGTCCCCCCGTCTTACAACACCCGCCCGCGCTATTGCCTCATCCACGGTAAAATGCCAGGTTTCGCACAAAAGTCATCAGGAATCATCATGGAAGCCGAACGTCAGAACCAGCTCGCAGCCCGCCTCGCCGATTATGCGGAGCGCGAACAGGCTCTACGGAGGTATCTTTGACTACGATGCCAAAGCTGAACGCCTGCACGTTGTAAACGCTGAGCTTGAAGACCCGGCGGTCTGGAACGACCCCAAGCACGCCCAGGACCTGGGCCGTGAAAAGAAAGCCCTGGAAGACGTGGTGGAAACGCTCACCGGTCTTGGCACGGGCCTGGCCGACGCCAATGAATTGTTCGAACTGGCCGAGGCCGACGACGACGATTCCACCCTTGAATCCATCGAAAAAGACGCCGACGCATTCCAGGAAAAGCTCGAAAACCTGGAATTCCGCCGCATGTTCTCCAATCCGGCCGACCCGCTGAACTGCTTCCTGGACATCCAGGCGGGCGCGGGCGGCACGGAAGCGCAGGACTGGGCCTCGATGCTGCTGCGTCAGTACCTCAAGTACGCCGAGCGCAAGGGCTTCAAGGTCGAAGTCCTGGAAGAATCCGAAGGGGACGTCGCGGGCATCAAGTCGGCCACCATCAAGATGGAAGGCGAATACGCCTTTGGCTACCTGCGCACCGAAACCGGCGTGCATCGCCTGGTCCGCAAAAGCCCGTTCGATTCCTCCGGCGGCCGCCACACGTCGTTTGCCAGCGTGTTCGTGTACCCGGAAGTCGACGAATCATTCGAAGTTGAAGTGAACCCCGCCGACCTGCGCGTGGACACCTACCGCGCGTCCGGCGCGGGCGGTCAGCACATCAACAAGACCGATTCCGCCGTGCGCCTGACCCACATCCCCACGGGCATCGTGGTGCAGTGCCAGAACGACCGTTCGCAGCACCGCAACCGCGCCGAAGCCATGCAGATGCTGAAGTCCAAGCTCTACGAACTGGAAATGCGCAACCGCATGGCCGAACAGCAGAAGCTGGAAGACTCCAAGACCGATGTGGGTTGGGGCCACCAGATCCGTTCCTACGTGCTGGACCAGAGCCGCATCAAGGACCTGCGCACGAACGTTGAAATCTCCAACACGCAAAAAGTGCTGGACGGCGACCTGGATCCCTTCATCCAGGCCAGCCTGAAGCAAGGCGTTTAAGTTTGTCGCAGTACTTCCGCTAACCGCACCCAGAGGTCCACGAATGTCTGACACCATCGCAATCCTTACCGGCGCTTCGCGCGGCATCGGCGCCGCCATGGCGCGCGGCCTGCTCAAACCGGGCACCCGCCTGATCACGCTGGCGCGCCGCGAAGACCCCGAACTAGCCGCCTACGCGCGGTCGCAGGATGTGCAACTGGAACAACTGTCCGTGGACCTCTCGGACCTGAAGGCAGCGGAAACCGCGGCCGAACGCATCTGCTCGGCCCTGCCCCGCGATGCCAAGCGCTATCTGCTGATCAACAATGCGGGCACGGTGCACCCCGTGGCCGGCACCGACGCCTTGACCGACAGCGCGGCCATTACCGCCGCGTTCAATCTGAACGTCACCGCCGTCATGCTGCTGACCGCGCGCTTTTTGGCCGCCGTCGAAGACCTGAAGGCCGACCGCCGCGTGCTGAACATCTCGTCTGGCGCGGGCCGCAACCCGAACGCCGGCTGGGGCGTCTACTGCGCCACCAAGGCCGCGCTGGACATGTATACGCGCGTG
This sequence comes from Achromobacter spanius, assembly GCF_003994415.1. Taxonomy (NCBI): domain Bacteria; kingdom Pseudomonadati; phylum Pseudomonadota; class Betaproteobacteria; order Burkholderiales; family Alcaligenaceae; genus Achromobacter; species Achromobacter spanius. The sequence continues at coordinate 4,009,852 of NZ_CP034689.1, forward strand.
GTCAAGCAGGAACAAGGCGATGACGGCGCGCGCATCGTCGCGCTGGCCCCCGGCATCGTCGACACCGACATGCAGGTCGCCATCCGTTCCAGCGACCCCGACAGCTTCCCGGCGCTGGCCAAGTTCCAGGACTTCCACGCCACCGGCAAGCTCGCTTCGCCCGCCAACGTGGCCGCCCGCATCCTTGCCTACCTGGATCGCGAAGATTTCGGCACGACCGAAATCGACGACATCCGCAATTACGACTGATCCCCTTACCATGACCGACCACTCGACCACTCCGGCACCCGCCCAGGATGAAAACCGCTTGATCGCCGAACGGCGCGCCAAGCTGGCCAAACTGCGCGAAACCGGGGTCGCGTACCCCAACGATTTCGTTCCGGACGCCCGCGCCGCCGCGCTGCACGACAAGTACGACGGCGAAGAACAGGAAGCCCTGGCCGCCGCCGCCGTCACCGTCAAGGTCGCCGGCCGCATGATGCTCAAGCGCGTCATGGGCAAGGCCAGCTTCGCCACGCTGCAAGACAGCACCGGCCGCATCCAGATCTACCTGGACCGTGGCACGCTGGGCGAAGACAACTACGCCGCGTTCAAGCAATGGGACATCGGCGACATCATCGCGATCGAAGGGTCGGTCTTCAAGACCAACAAGGGCGAACTGTCGGTGCATGCCGCCACCGCCCGCCTGCTGTCGAAGTCGCTGCGCCCGCTGCCCGACAAGTTTCACGGCGTGGCCGACCAGGAACTGCGCTACCGCCAGCGCTACGTTGACCTGATCATGACTGACACCACGCGCCGCACGTTTGAAGCGCGCAGCAAGGCCGTGGGCAGCATCCGCCAGTTCATGCTGAACGCCGGCTTCCTGGAAGTCGAAACGCCCATGCTGCACCCGATTCCGGGTGGCGCGGCGGCCAAGCCCTTCGTCACGCACCACAATGCGCTGGACATGGAAATGTACCTGCGCATTGCGCCCGAGCTCTACCTGAAGCGCCTGATCGTCGGCGGCTTCGAGCGCGTGTTCGAAGTCAACCGCAACTTCCGCAACGAAGGCGTCAGCCCGCGTCACAACCCTGAATTCACGATGATGGAGTTCTACGCGGCCTTTGCGGAATACCGCTGGCTGATGGACTTCACGGAAGAACTGATCCGCCAGGCGGCCGTCTCGGCCACCGGCAGCGCCGTGCTGACGTATCAGGAACGCGAGCTGGACTTGTCCAAGCCGTTCGACCGCCTGACCATCTGCGAAGCCATCCTGAAGTACGCGCCGGGCTACACCCAGGAACAACTGGACGACCCCGCCTTCGTGCGCGCCGAATTGAAGAAGCTGGGCGCGGATGCCGACGGCCCCGTGCTGTCGCGCGCCGGCCTGGGCGCGCTGCAACTGGCGCTGTTCGAAGAGACGGCCGAAGCCAAGCTCTGGAACCCCACCTATATCATCGACTACCCGGTTGAAGTGTCGCCGCTGGCGCGCGCTTCCGACACGCGCGAAGGCATCACCGAGCGCTTCGAGCTGTTCATGACGGGCCGCGAAATCGCCAACGGCTTCTCGGAATTGAACGACCCCGAAGACCAGGCCGAACGCTTCCGCTCGCAAGTGGAAGCCAAGGACGCGGGCGACGAAGAAGCCATGTTCTACGACGCGGACTACATCCGCGCGCTGGAATACGGCATGCCTCCGACGGGCGGCTGCGGCATCGGCATCGACCGCCTGGTCATGCTGCTGACCGACAGCCCCAGCATTCGCGACGTCATCCTGTTCCCGCACCTGCGTCGTGAAGACTAAAGGCTGCTTGGCCAAGGCCGCGTCATGATCTTCAAGATCTTGATGCTGCTGCTGATCGCGGCGGGGCTGATCTACTGGATCAAGCAACCCCGCCGCGTTCTGCCGGCTTCGCCCTATGTCTCCGCGCGGCCGCGCCGGCCGGTGTTCATTGCCTTGTGCATCGCCGCCGCGATCTCCGTGGCGGCCGCGATCTTGACGGCCCTGCTGTGGATGGGTGGTGTGGCCGGCGGCGTCACCGGCGGCGGCTATCACGGCGAAGCCGACTTCCTGCTGCCCGTATCCGCTTGCCTGCTGGCCTTGGGCGTGGCGTGCGCCGTGGCTGCATTCTTGAAGCGTCGCGGCTAGGCGCCGGCATCAGGCGATGGTGATGTGGGCCCACTCGGCGCCGACATCATCGGCGACGCGTCAGCATCCCCCTACAGCGGCCACGCGCCCGCCCCTTCTGGCAGTGTCGGCAACGACGCCGACAACATCGCATCAATGAAAGCCGCCGGCGCCAGACGCCCGTCCGGCTTGTACCACTGCACCGTCAGGTTCATTGCCCCCAGCACGCAGCGCTTGATGACGCGCGCATCGCCCTTGATCAGGCCTGCATCCACGGCCCCCGCCACCACCGACTGCCACATCGCCTCGTAGTGATCGCTTAGCGCCTTCACCGCCGACTGGCTGGGCGCGGACAAGCTGCGCCATTCGTACACCAGCGCGTTCATGGCGTCGCCGCCCGCCCCTTGCAGCATGCTCCACATGTGCACGCGAAACAGCGCCGCCAGGCGGTCGGCCGGCGCGTCGTAGTGCGCCAGCGCCCGTTCGCCGCCGTCGATCACTTCCTGGATGCCGTTGTTCATGACGGCCACCAGTATTTCTTCCTTGCTGCGGAAATGGTGGAACAGGCTGCCGGACTGCAAGCCCACGGCGCGGGCCAGTTCGCGCACGGTGGTGCGCTCGTAGCCGTGCTTGCAGAACAGCCTGCCCGCCGTCAGCACCAGCTCGCGGCGGCGCTCCGACTCCGTGCCTTCATCGCGCGGCGCGGCGGCCACGGTCTTGTTCATGGCGCTTCACAGTCTCTGGATGATGGTCGCCGTGGCCATGCCATGGCCGATGCACATCAGTTGCATGCCGATCTCGCCCTCGGTGGCTTCAAGCCCGGCCAGCATCTTGGCCATCAAGCCCGCGCCGGTCGCCCCCAAGGGATGGCCGTGCGCAATCGCGCCGCCCCACGGGTTCACGCGCGACGGCTTGGCGTCCAGCTCGCGCTGCCAGGCCAGCACCACGCTGGCGAAGGCCTCGTTGATTTCGATCCAATCGATGTCGTCCAGCGCCAGGCCGGCACGCGCCAAGGCCATGCGGGCGGCGGGGATCACGCCCGTCAACTGCATCACGGGGTCTGAGCCGACCGCCACCCGCGCCAGGAACCTGGCTCGTGGCCGCAGCCCGTCTGCCAGCGCCGTGTCGTGGTCGGCCAGCAATACCGCCGCCGCGCCGTCGGCCAATTGGCTGGCGTTGGCAGCGGTGACACCACCCTGCCCCGCCGGCCGCATCGCCGGCGCCATGGCCGCCATGCGCGCCGGGTCGGTAGTTTCGCGGATGCCTTCATCGCGATGCACAGCGGCCTGCGGACCAGGCAGCAATTCCGCGTGCAACCCGGCGCGCGCGGCGGCCCAGGCGCGCGCATGGCTTTCGCGTGCCCAGTCATCCATGTCGGCCTGCGACAAGCGCCAGTGCTCGGCAATGCGCTCCGCGCTTTCAATCTGGTGGATCAGGGCATGGCGTTCCAGCAGCGCCGGGTTCAGCGATTCAAAGCCCTTGAATTCGCTTTGCCCCAAGGTCACGTCCAGGAACATCGGCACCCGGCTCATGCTTTCGACGCCGCCCGCCACCACATAGCGCATATCGCCCGCCGCGATGGCTTGCGCGCCGAAGTGCACCGCCTGCTGGCTGGATCCACACATGCGGTTCAGCGTCACGCCGGGCACGCTTTCCGGCAGGGTCGACAGCATCGCCGCCAGGCGCCCCACGTTCGCGCCCTGCTCGCCCGCCTGGCTGACGCAGCCCGCGATCAGGTCCTCGACCTTTTCACCAGGCAAGCCGGCACGCGCCAGCAAGCCGTCCACCGTCTGCGCCAGCAGCGTGTCTGGCCGCGTGTCGGCCCACCATCCGCCGCGCCGACCGAACGGCGTGCGCACCGCTTCCACGATCACGGCTTCGTTCATGCCATCGTCTCCTCAACGTAGAGCATTTCAATTTCCTTGGCGTAGGTGCGATAGATGCTGGCCCGGCGCACTTTCATCGTGGCCGTCACCTCGCCATCGTCATGATCCAGTTCCTTGGTCAGCAGGTGAAAGCGCTTGATCTGCGACACCGGTGCAAGCCCCGCGTTGGCGCGCGACACTTCCTGCTGAACCAGTTCACGCACCTCGGCCGACTCGGCCAATGACCGGAAATGCGTGAACGCAATGCGGCGCGACTCGGCCCACTTGCCCACCGTGTCGAACTCCAGCTGGATCAGCGCCGACACGAACTTGCGGCCATCGGCAATGACGATGCATTCCTTCACATACGGGCTGCCCTTGACGGCGTTTTCAATTTCGGACGGCGTCAGGTTCTTGCCGCCCGCCGTGATCATGATGTCTTTCAGGCGGTCCACGATGCGTACGCGCCCGTCCTGTTCCGCCACCACGTCGCCCGTGTGCAGCCAGCCATCACGCACCGTATCCGCCGTGGCGTCCGCGTTCTTGTAATAGCCCTGGAACACCATGTCGCCGCGCACCAGCAGTTCGCCGGCGTCACCCATCTTCCACTCCACGCCCAGAATCGGTTCGCCCACCGTGCCTACTTTCACGCGGTCGGGATGCTGGCCGAAGATCATGCCGGCCGATTCCGTCAGGCCATACACTTCCACCAGTGGCACGCCCAGGGTGCGGAAATAGCGCACCACGTCAGGCGGGATGGGCGCGGCGCCGGTCATTGCGACGCGCACGCGCCGCAAGCCGATGAAGTTCTGCAAGGCGCGCAGCACCAGCCAGTACCACAGCGCATGCGTCAGTCGTTCGCCCGGGCTGTACTGCGCGGGCGACTTTTCCAGAAAGGGTGCGCAGCGCGCCAATGCCTGCCGGTACAGCCACTGCTGCAAGCGCCCCGCTTCCTGCATCTTGATCGAAATCGATGCGTGCAGCTTTTCCCAGATGCGCGGCACGCCCAGGAAGATCGTCGGCGCGACTTCGCGCAGGTCTTCCTGCACCGTGCGGATGGATTCGCCAAAGTTCACCTGCGACCCCAGATACAGCGGCACAAAGGTGGACAGCATTTGTTCGGCTACATGGCACAGCGGCAGATACGACAGATGCACGCTGTGCGCGTCCATCGACAAGCGGTCGGCGATGCCCGGCGCCACACCCCGCATGTTGCGGTAGCTGAGCATCGCGCCCTTGGGCTTGCCGGTGGAACCGGAGGTGTAAATCATCAAGCCGGTTTCATCCAGGCGCTGCGTATCCAGCGCGGCGTTCAAGGCCGCGAATTCCGCGGACTCACGGCGTGCCCCATCAGCTTCGATCTCGGCAAAGGTCACGATGCGCTCGCGCTCGGCCGGTGCATAGGAACGCAGCCCCTTGGTCTCGATCATCACAATGCGGCGCAGCAGCGGCAAGCGGTGCGCCACCTGCAACACCTTGTCGGTCTGCTCCTGGTCTTCACACACCACGAGCTCGACGTCGGCATGCTCCAGCACATAGCCCATCTCTTCGGCCGGGCTGGTGGGGTACACGCCCACGGCCACGCCCCCTACCGTGCCCGCCCCCAACTGGGTCAGCAGCCACTCCACCCGGTTCTCGGACACGATGGCAACCCGGCCGCCCACACTCAAGCCCAGGGCGCGCAGGCCGAGCCCTACGCGGCATGCCCGCTGCCAGTAGCCCGCCCAGGTCAGCGGCTTCCAGATGCCAAAGTCTTTTTGCCGGATGGCTATGGCCTCGGGCTGCCGCCGCGCCTGCTCGCGCAGCATCTGCGGCAGGGTCAGTTCGGGCCAAACGGCGGGGTCAATCAACGCAACCATGGCCTTGTCCTTCATGACAGCCAGCGCTTGCGGCGCTTGTAGTGCTTGATGTCGCGAAAGCCGCGCGCGTCGCCCGTGCCGCCCACGCCCAGATAGAACTCGCGCACGTCGGGGTCGGCGGCCAGCTTGTCGGCCGAACCGTCGATCACCACCTTGCCCGTTTCCATGATGTAGCCGTAGTGCGCCACGGCCAGCGCCACCGACGCATTCTGCTCAACCAGCAGCATTGACACGCCTTGCTCGGCGTTGATGCGCGCGATGATGGAAAAGATGTTCTCGACCAGCATTGGCGACAAGCCCAGCGACGGCTCGTCCAGCAGCATCAGCCGGGGCTGCGCGATCAGCGCGCGCCCGATGGCCAGCATCTGTTGCTCGCCCCCGGACAAGTAGCCCGCCAAGCCGCGCCGCCGTTCGAACAGGCGCGGAAAATAGCCGTAGACCAGATCGAAGTCCACGCGCGCGTCGGGCCGACCCGTCAGCGCGTAGGTGGCCGCCACGAGATTTTCTTCCACGGTCAGGTCTTCGAACACGCGGCGGCCCTCCATGACGTGCGCCAGGCCGGCGCGCACCAGGTTCTGCGGCTTGGTGCCTGCGGTGTCATCGCCGTTGAAGGCAATGTGCCCGCGCACCAGTTCCCCGTCCTCCAGGTCCAGCAAACCGGACACGGCCTTCAAGGTGGTGGATTTGCCGGCGCCGTTGCTGCCCAGAAGCGCCACGATGCTGCCGGCCGGCACCGACAGGGACAAGCCGCGCAGCACCTGCACCGCCTTGTTGTAGACGACCTCGATATTGTTGATGTCCAACACCGCCGCAGGCGCGGCGGTGTTGGCCGATGCCGATGTCTGTGCCAACTGCGCGCTTTGTCCCAGGTTCACAGCCGCCTCACTTCAGCACGATCCAGTCGGACGCCGGCACCATCTGCTTTTGCTTTACATCGGCGCGATAGATGCGGCCCACCGGAATGGAGTTGCCCTTGATCGTGACCGGCACGCCGATCAGACCGCCCGTGTCGAAGTCCTTGATGCCGTCCAGCGCGGCCTTCATGTTGGCGCTAGTCAGTTCCTTGCCGGCATCCAGTGTGCGCTTGGCCACTTCCGAAAACAGCATCGCCGCCAGGAAGCCCTGCATATAGCCGGTGCTTTGGTATTGCGGACGCATTTCGCGGATCTTCTTCAACATCGGCGCATCGCCCTCGGTGTCGTAGTAGTAGCGATAAGGCATCACGCCCATGAAGCCTTCGGCGTCTTCACCCATCTGCATCACGGTGGAGTTGTCCATGGTCCAGAACGTGCCCATGTAGCGGGTCTTCAGGCCCATGCGCTTGCCCTGCCCGACGAATTCCGGAATGGGCGCCAGCACATAGCCGTGGAAAATCGTGAAGTCCGGGTCGGCCCGGCGCAGCTTGATCACTTCGGTCGACACATCCACGCTACCCGGCGGCGTCATGATTTCGGTGGCGACTTTCAGCCCCAGCTTTTCCGCCACGGCGCGCGAGCTGGCAATGGGGTCGCGGCCAAACTCGGTGTCGGAATATACAAACGCCACTTTCGCGCCCGGTTGTTCCTTGGCGATGTAGCGCAGCAAGATGCCGAACATCTCGGTGTAGTCCGGCCCCAGCATGAACTGCGCCGGATACTTGGCGGGGTCATTCAGTTCAGTGGCGAACGACGCACCGGTCATCAGGATGTCGCCGGTGCGGTTCAATTCCGCGTTGATGGTCTTTGAAAAGCCAGTGGAATCGCCGTAGTAGAAATTCACCTTGTTCTGGCTGGTAATTTTCTTGAAGGCCGCCACCGACGCATCCACCTTGTAGGCCGTGTCTTCCGGCACGTAGCGCAGCTTGCGGCCCTTGATGCCGCCTTGCTCGTTGATGATCTTTACATAGTCGGAAATGCCGGCGTGGATGCCCTGGCCGGCAAAGGCGAACACGCCGCTCAAGGGAATGGACCCGCCCAGCACGAGGTCGTCCGCCGCCTGTGCTGCCGGCGCCGCCGCCAATGCCGCCGCCAGGCCCAACGGGGCCAACAACTTCGATAAACCGCTGCCTATCCGGATGCGCTTCATGATGTGTCTCCTTGGGTCTTGTAGGTGTTGCAATGCGTTTTGCAATCGGCCAGTCAGCGTTCAGGTCCGGAATGGCCACAGGTGGAAGAAGCGGCGCACGCGCCGCCAGATTTCCGCGAGCCCATGCGGCTCGAAGATCAAAAAGCCCACGATCAGCAGGCCGAAAACAATGGTGCGCACGGGCGACACGAGGCGCAGCGCGTCGCCGCCCACGGGCAGCCAGCCCACGATGAGCTTGAGCAGTTCGGGCACCATGGTCATGAACACCGCGCCCAGAATGGCCCCCAGGATCGAGCCCATGCCGCCCACGATGATGGCGGCCAGGAAGAAGATCGACATGATCAGCGGAAAGCTCTCGGGCGTGACGACGCGAAAGAAATACGCCCACAACCCGCCAGCCACACCCGCATAGAACGACGACAGGCCGAACGACAGCAGCTTGTAGCGCAGCAAGTGGATGCCCAGCACTTCGGCCGAAATGTCGCGGTCGCGGATGGCGATGAACGCGCGCCCGATGCGGGTGCGAAACAGATTCGCCGCGCCCAGCACCATCAGCACCGTCACCGGCACGATCAGCCAATAGATCTTGAAGGACGTATCCAGGTCCACGCCCAGCACGCGCGCGGGCGGCACCTGCAAGCCGCTGGTTCCGCCCGTGAATTCCCAGTTCGCAAAAATGAAGTGCGCAATGAACGAGGCGGCAATGGTCGAAATTGCCAGGTACAAGCCCTTTACGCGTAGCGACGGAATGCCCACCAGCAAGCCGCCCAGCATCGCCACCACGCCGCCGCCCAACAGGTTGACCAGCACCGGCGTGCCCAGCCGCAGTTCCATCACCGCCACGGTGTACGCGCCCAGCCCCATGAATGCCGCCTGCCCCAGGCTGACCAACCCGGTGTAGCCCGTCAGGATGTTCAAGCCCGTGGCGCTGGCGATGTTGATGGCGACCAGACACGCCAGGTACAGCCAATAGGCGTCCGCCACGAAGGGAAACAGCACGAGCGACGCCGCCAGCAAGGCCAGCCATACATGCTGGGTGCGCGTATCGAACAGGGCTTCGTCAGCCAGGTAAGTTTGCTTCGCGGTTGCGATGCGCATGGGTCAAAGCCTCTCGATTTCACGGGTGCCGAACAGGCCATACGGCCTGACCATCAACACCACGACCAGTACGATGAAAGTGGCCAGCAGCTTGAATTCACCACCCAGGTAAGCGCCCGCCCAAGCCTCCAGCAAACCGATGAACACGCCACCCACCAGCGCACCCGCCACGCTGTCCAGCCCGCCCACGATCACCACCACCAGCACCGACAGGCCAAACACGCCCATCGACGAGGAGATGCCGCCGATGGCGCCCACAATCACGCCGGATACGGCCGCCAACGCGCCGGCAGCCACCCACGCCAGCGAGAACACGCGCGGCACGTTAATGCCCATTGCGTAAGCCGCGCCCTGGTCGGATGCCGTCGCCCGCAGCGCCACGCCGCCGCGCCAGTAGCGAAACACCACCAACACCAGCAGCGCCAATACCACCGCCACCCAGAATCCGTAGAACACCTTGGGCGCGACGAACGCCTCGCCGATAATCACCGGCGAACGCGGCATGAACTCCGGCAGGCGGCGCTGATCGGCCGTCCAGATCAGTTCCACCGCACCCACCAGAATCGACGCCAGCCCCACCGTCACCATGAAGACAGAGATCGGGGCCTCGCCCAGCATTGGCCGTATCGTCAACCTTTCGACCAGCGCGCCCAACGCCCCCGACACCACCACCGCGCCGACGATAGCCAGCCATATCGGCCACGCCATGCTGGTTGCGAAGGCATAGAACACGTACGCGCCCAACATCAGGAATTCGCCGATGGCGATGTTCACCACCCGCGTCGCCTTGTAGACGATCACGAAAGCCAAAGCCGCCAACGCGTACAGGCCGCCGCTGCCCAAACCCGCCAGGCTCACTTCCACAAAGAACAGCGCATCCATCACGCGGCCTCCCGCAGGCGGCGGCGCAGGTCGCCCACATCGCCCGCGCCCAGATAGGCTTTGATGACTTCCGGGTTTGCTTGCACCTGGGCGGGCGTGCCGTCCGCAATCACCTGCCCGAAGTTCAGCACCACGACGTGATCTGACAGGTCCATCACCATGCCCATGTCGTGCTCCACCATCAGCACCGTCACGCCCCATTCAGATCGCGCATCCAGGATGAAGCGCGCCATGTCGTCCGTTTCTTCGCGGTTCATGCCGGCCACGGGCTCGTCCAGCATCAGCACCTTGGGCTGCATTGCCAGCGCGCGCGCCAGCTCCACGCGCTTGCGCAAGCCATACGACAAGGCCGCCACCGGAGCGTGACGGATATGGTCGATTTCAAGAAAGTCGATGATGCGTTCTTCGATGTCGGCCCGCAGCGCCATCTCTTCGCGGCGAGCCCGGCCAAAGTAGAACAAGGCGTCCAGCACATTGGTGCGCAGGTGCGCGTGCCGCCCCAGCTTGATGTTGTCCAGCACCGTCATGCCGCGAAACAGCGCGATGTTCTGGAAGCTGCGCGCCAGGCCCAGCCGGGCGCGCTCGGGCGCCGCTACGCGGGTGATGTCCCGGCCTTCAAATCGGATGTGGCCCGTGGCCGGTTTGTAGAAGCCGGAAATGGTGTTGAACAGCGAAGTCTTGCCCGCGCCGTTCGGGCCGATCACCGTGGTGATCGTGCCGGGCGCCACGCTAAGCCCCACGCCGGTCAGCGCCTTGACGCCGCCAAACGCCAAGGTAACCCCATCCACCTCCAGTAAAGGAGCGTGCTTGGACTGATCCACCATTTGTCTCCTCGCTGATTGATCGCGAAGTTTTTTTGCCGCCTTGGGCGGACATTTTTTAAACGATGAATCGGCAACCCGCGAGGCAGGAGATGCAACGAACCTGTCTTTACCTACGCCAATCCAGCGCTGGAAAATCGTTCTATGCGGTAGCACTATGCGTTACGCTAGGTCTGCTTAAAACAAAACCAAGCAAGCGCTCGGTTCAGACCATAGCATCGCGGTTTTTGGATCGACAGTTGGTACTTACCCGATAACGGAGACAAGCCATGACCCAGGAACTTCCGGCGTTTCAGACGCTGCTGTTGACTGCCGATGACGCCATCGCCACGCTGACGCTGAACCGCGCTGACACCCTCAACGCCATCGATGTTGCCATGGCGCGCGACCTGCAACGCGCCGCGCAGTGGATCGAAACGCAGCCCGCTATCCGCGTCGTGCGCCTGTGCGCGGCGGGCAAGGCATTCTGCGCGGGTGGCGACATCAGCATGTTTACGGGCGAGCCCGCGCAGGTCCGCGCCACCTTGCAGAATCTGTTCACGCCGCTTAACGATTTCGTGGCGCGCATCGCCCGCATGAACAAGCTATGGCTGGCGCAGGTGCACGGCGTGGCGGCGGGCGCGGGCTTGTCGCTGGTGCTGGCATGCGACCTGGCCATTGCCGAAGACGACACCCGCTTCATGACGGCATATCTGAAGCTGGGCGCCACGCCCGACGCCGGTATGACGCACGGCCTGGCCCGCGTGCTGGGCCCCAAGCGCGCCTTGGAGCTGCTGCTGCGGCACGATGCCTTCACCGCGCGCGACGCGCTGGCCTGGGGCATCATCACCCGCAGCGCACCGGCTGGCGAATTTTCCCAGGCCGCGGAACACTATGCCGAGGATTTGGCGCGCCACGCGCCCCACGGCATCGCGGGCGCGAAAGACCTGCTGCGCTCAGCCGAGCATGCCTCGTTGGAAACGCAGTTGGCTAACGAAACGGCGCGCTTTTTGGACTCGGCCACGCGCGTGGACTTCGCCGAAGGGGTGCAGGCGTTCCGCGAAAAGCGCGCGCCGGTGTTCAAGGGGCAATAACGCAACCGCGAGCTACCCCTGCGGATCGCTCCAGACTGGCGCTCGCTTGTTCACAAAGGCCGCCAGGCCTTCGGCCGCGTCAGGCGTGGCGGCGGCGTTGCAGAATACCTCGACCGCTGTGGCAAGTTTGCGGCGGTAGTCGTTGTCGTTGGCGAACACAAAGGCGCGTCGCCCCATCGCCAGCACCTGTGGCGGTTTTCCCGCCAAGGACTGCGCCAGCAGTCGCGCGCGTTCCAATAATTGCCCTTCGTTTTCCACGCGCGCCACCAGCCCCAGGCCGTGCGCTTCCTGCGCACTGAATGTCCTGCCGGTGAAGAGCAGGTCAAACGCACGGTGCTTGCCCACGATGGCAGGCAGATGGGCATAGTGGATCGCCGGCAACACGCCAACATCGATCTCTGGATAGCCGAAAGACGCGGTGTCCGCGGCCACGATCATGTCGCTGGAAATGGCGACCGTCATCCCGCCGCCCCGCACCGCGCCAGCCACGACTGAAATCGATGGTTTGGTCAGGTTGAACTGCGCATCGTAAAGCTTGATGTACAGCCGGGTCAGCAGCGCATGCACTTGAACCGGCGAACTGGCCAGCAGCTTCTTCATGTCCAGCCCGGCGCAGAACCGGCCGGGCAAGTCGCTGGCCAACAGCACCGCGCGCACTTGCGTGTCGGCGTTGGCGCGCTCAAGCGCGGCGATCAGCGCATCCAGCATGTCCACGTCCAGCGCATTGACTGGCGCGTGGCACAGATGAATTTCCGCGACCCGGTCGCGGACGTCGTAGCGTAGATAGGTCAAGACGGTTCTCCTGCTTCAGCTTGCAACACTGGCCGGATGTCCACGTGACAATCATCGAGTGCAGACCGAGCACCAATCGGGCTTCACCAGATCAGACCAAGCGCGCTGGCCAAACTGCCGCTGTCGCTGTCGGCAACCGCCGTAGCCGATCGGGTTGGCCGGATCATCATCAATGGCCGCTCACTCGCGTAATCAGCGTTTTAGATCAGCCCCATGCGCTTTTCCACGGCCTGCGCCCAGCGCCGCGCCACGGTGGGCGACGTCGCGCAGGTTGCCGATTCCGTCACCACGCGCACGGCGCGCTCCAGCAATTGGATGTCGGCCTCGTGTTGGCGTGCAACATGCGGGTCTTCGAAGAAGATCACACGCTGGCATTGATGTTCAAGCACCAACTCGGCGATCTGGGCATCACCGCCCAGCGGTCCGCTCAGGTAGCGATGCACCCAGGGCTTATCTTTCGGCCACCCGCGCGACCAGGCCAGGTCATTCAGCCGCCCGCCCGTGGTACCCGTCGCAACCCGACGCGCAAATTGCGACAGCACATCGAAATGCTCGCTTGCGAACGCCACCATCTCGTCCTTGAGCGCATCGTGGGCAATCATGGCCAAGGTCTGACCAGAAAAATTGAACAAGCGCGATACGGACGCATCCGGCGCCAGTCCCGCGTGCAGGCGTTCGACTTCCATCCATTCGATGGCGCCCGCCAAGGTCGAAATGAAAGGACGGCCGTGGGTGATGCACTGCCGCTTCAACGCCAGCGCTTCCGGAAAAATCGACGACGGATCCACTGGGTCGATCAGATAGATTGCCCCGTCAAAGGGCGCCTGCCCATCCCGCCCTTCGGTCACACGGGCCACCAGCTTCATCAGCCCGCCTTCGCGTCCGTAGGGATAGCGAACCAGGCCGCTATAGCCTTGCAGCATGCCTTCGCGCACGATGGCGTCATGCGTGCGGCCAACGGTGTGCAACTGCACGCCGAGCTCGCGTATCGTGGACGAACACGCGCGTAGCCAGGTGAACAGGGCGGCGTCGGGGGTTTCGTGGTGCAGACGGTTGGCGGCCAGGCCAAAGCGCAGTTGGGCAGCGGGCATCAGTAGACTCGAACAGGTAGGATGGTCACAACGTGCGGACCCTTGATGATACCGTGGCCGCCCTTGGCGCGGCATGACGGCCGCGCAAACAAAAACGCTCCCTGTCGGGAGCGTTTTTCGCGTCGGCGGGTCAGTCCGCTTCGTCTATCCAGGCCATCTGGATAGCCTCAAGGATTTTCTCGCCACAGTGGGCGGGGTCGTCGTTGAATTCAGGCAATGCCATGACCCATTCGCGCAACTGCGTAAAGCGCAGCGTCTTGGGGTCAACGTCGGGGTGCGCGTCGACCAGGGCGGTAGCTATGTCGTAGGTATCGGTCCACTTCATCAATGGCCCTCTTTGGCGTGGTTGATGGTGTACTTCGGAATTTCTACCGTCAGGTCTGTGTCGGTCACCAGCGCCTGGCACGACAGGCGCGACGTGGGCGTCAGGCCCCAGGCCTTGTCCAGCAGATCTTCTTCGTCGTCCGTCGCGTCTTCCAGCGCGGAATAGCCTTGCTTGATGACCACGTGACAGGTCGTGCACGCACACGACAATTCGCAGGCGTGCTCGATGTCGATGTGGTTATCCAGCAATACGCGGCAGATCGACACGCCCTTGGGCGCGTCTTCAATCACGGCACCTTCGGGGCAGTAGTCGGGATGAGGCAATACAGTCAGTTTCGGCATATCGTATTTTCAAGCAATCTCATCAAGTTTGCGGCCTGCCAACGCGGCGCGAATGCTGCGATCCATGCGGCGCGCGGCAAAGTCGTCGGTTGCAGCCGACAAGGCCAGCACCGCGGCTTTTACCGTGTCCACATCGTCTGCGGCCTGCGCATCGATGGCGGCTTGCAGACATTCGTCAACGCGCTTGCGTTCATCGGCGTCAAGCAAATCGCCGTCCACTGCCAGCGCGGCCTGCACCGATTCCACCAGTTGGCGAGCGTCCACCTGCTGTTCGCGCAACATGCGCGCGCGGGCATCCGTATCCGCCTGCGCGACACTGTCGGCCAGCATTTGCGCAATTTCGTCGTCGCTCAGCCCGTAGGACGGCTTGACCGAGACCGCGGCCTCGACACCCGTGCTTTGCTCACGAGCGGTCACGCTGAGCAGCCCGTCGGCATCCACCTGGAACGTCACGCGGATGCGCGCTGCGCCAGCCACCATGGGAGGAATGCCGCGCAGTTCAAATCGCGCCAGCGAACGGGAATCCGCCACCAGGTCGCGTTCGCCCTGCACTACATGAATGCTCATGGCCGTCTGGCCGTCCTTGAACGTGGTGAACTCTTGTGCGCGTGCCACGGGGATGGTGCTGTTGCGAGGAATCACGCGCTCAACAAGGCCGCCCATGGTTTCCAGACCTAACGACAGCGGAATCACGTCCAGCAGCAGCCAGTCTTCGCCCGGCGCGCGGTTGCCCGCCAGCAAATTCGCCTGCAACGCGGCGCCCAGCGCCACCACTTGATCGGGATCCAGATCGGTCAGCGGCTCGGTACCAAATACCTTGCCCACCGCGGCACGCACCACGGGCATGCGCGTTGCGCCGCCCACCATCACCACGCCGCGCACGTCAGTTGGCTTCAGCGACGCATCGCGCAAGGCACGGCGCGCGCAATCCAGGGTGCGTTCAATCAGCGGCTGCGCCAACGCTTCGAACTCAGCGCGCGTCAATACCAGGTCAACCTCACGCCCGTCAGACAGCGGCAGCTTCAGCGAGGCGCTATCGGCGGTCGACAGGGCTTCGCGCGCGGTGCGCGCGGCCATCAACAGGCCACGGCGGTCGGCGGGTGAAAATTCACCAGCGGCCAGCTTGGCCACCGCGTGGTCGGCGATCAAGGCATCGAAGTCATCACCGCCCAGCGCCGTATCGCCGCCAGTCGAAATCACTTCGAAAACGCCTTGCGTCAGACGCAAAATGGAAATGTCGAACGTGCCGCCGCCCAGGTCGTATACGGCATAGACGCCTTCCGAGGCATGATCCAGGCCATAGGCAATGGCCGCGGCCGTCGGCTCATTCAGCAGGCGCAGCACGTTCAGGCCAGCCAAGCGGGCAGCATCGCGCGTCGCCTGGCGTTGTGCGTCGTCAAAATAAGCGGGCACGGTAATCACCGCGCCCACCAGATCGTCGCCCAGTACGTCTTCGGCGCGCTGGCGCAACACCGCCAGAATCTGCGCCGACACCTCAACCGGGCTCAGGTCACCCTGCACCGTGCGAATACGCACCATGCCGGGTGCATCCACAAATTCGTAAGGCGCCCGCGTGGCGCGCGCCTCTTCCAACGAGCGGCCCATGAATCGCTTCACGGACACCACGGTGTTCAAGGGGTCTTCAGCCTGCTGCGCCAGCGGCTCGCGGCCGGTCGTGACTTTGCCACCAGGAAAATAACGCACCGCCGACGGCAGCAAGGCATGGCCTTGCGCGTCTGGCAGCACTTCAGCCACGCTGCTGCGCACCGCCGCAACGAGGGAATTGGTAGTGCCCAGATCAATGCCCACCGCCAGCTTGCGCTGGTGCGGCGCGGGCGACTCACCGGGCTCGGATATCTGCAATAAGGCCATGATTGTGTTCTTCTGGTCAGTGAGCAGCGGCGTGCTGGCACCCGCTACGGCGGGAGCCCCGCAACACAGGGTTCGCTATCCGGCGGGCTGGGCGTCTGCCAGCTCTTGCGCCAGCTTTTCCACGAACATCCATTCCCGCACTTTCAGGCCTGCGGCCGCGTAATCGCGCTCGTCGTCAAGCAGGCGCTTCAGCGTGGCGCGCATCGAAACTCGCGCCTCTTCCAGCTCAGTGCGCAACGCCGCCAAGGCATCAGCATCGTCGCGCGCGTCATCCAGCATCTCGCGCCACGTCATCTGCTGCATCAGGAAAGCCGTGTCCATGGACGTGTTGCTCTCGGTCTGCAAATCCACGCCTGCCTGTTCGCACAGATAGCGCGCCCGCAGCAAGGGATCTCGCAACACGCGGTAAGCCTCGTTGGCGCGCGCCGCCCACTGCATGGCGACGCGACGTTCCGCGGCACTGGCTGTGGCGTAGCGATCAGGATGCACCTGCGCGGCAACAGCGCGCCACGAGGTTTCCAAGGCTTGCGCGTCCAGATCGAAACGGGCGGGCAAGCCGAACAGCGTGAAATGGTCGTCTACAGCCAAGACTTACACCGTGAACGACTCGCCGCAGCCGCAGGTCGCCTTCTCGTTGGGGTTACGGAACTTGAAACCTTCGTTCAGGCCTTCGCGGGCGTAATCCAGCTCGGTGCCATCCAGGTAAGCCAGGCTCTTCGGGTCAATGAAGACCTTTACGCCAAAGCTCTCGAACACGACGTCTTCCGGCGCCGAGTCGTCCACGTATTCCAACTTGTAGGCCATGCCGGAGCAGCCCGTCGTCCTAACGCCGAGCCGCAAGCCAATACCCTTTCCGCGCTTTTGCAAGTAGCGGCCGATGTGATTGGCTGCCTGTTGGGTCAGGGTGACGGACATGATCAGCCTGCCACCGCTTCAGCCGGCGCCGAGTGCTTTTCTTTGTAGTTCTGCACCGCGGCCTTGATTGCGTCTTCGGCCAGGATGGAACAGTGCACCTTCACCGGCGGCAAGGCCAGCTCTTCGGCAATCTGCGTGTTGCGGATGCTCATGGCTTGGTCCAACGTCTTGCCCTTGACCCACTCGGTCACGAGCGAGCTGGACGCGATGGCCGAGCCGCAGCCGTAGGTCTTGAAGCGCGCGTCTTCGATCACGCCGGCCTCATTCACCTTGATCTGCAGCTTCATGACGTCGCCACAGGCGGGCGCGCCGACCATGCCGGTGCCCACCGACTCGTCCGACTTGTCGAACGAACCAACGTTGCGCGGGTTTTCGTAGTGATCCAGAACTTTGGTGCTGTAAGACATGTTATTTCTCCACGAATTTCTTGGCGCGGGCGCTTAGTGCGCAGCCCACTGCACGGTGTTCAAGTCAATGCCTTCCTTGGCCATTTCCCACAGCGGCGACATATCGCGCAGCTTGCCAACGCGGCTCTTGAGCAATTCAATCGCGTAATCCACTTCCTTTTCGGTCGTGAAGCGGCCCAACGTGAAACGGATGGAACTGTGCGCCAACTCGTCATTACGACCCAGGGCGCGCAGCACGTACGACGGCTCCAGGCTGGCCGACGTGCAAGCCGAACCGCTGGACACGGCCAGTTCCTTGATCGCCATGATCAGGGACTCGCCTTCGACGTAGTTGAAGCTGACGTTCAGGTTGTGCGGTACCCGCTGGTCCATGTCGCCGTTCAAATAGACCTCTTCGATCTGCGACAGGCCGTTCCAGAGACGGTCACGCAACATGCGGACTCGCTCGTTCTCGGTACCCATTTCTTCGCGAGCCAGGCGGAACGCCTCGCCCATGCCCACGATCTGATGCGTGGCCAGCGTGCCAGAACGGAAACCACGTTCGTGACCACCGCCGTGCATTTGCGCTTCGATGCGGATACGCGGCTTGCGGCGCACGTACAACGCGCCGATACCCTTGGGACCGTAGGTCTTGTGCGCCGAAAACGACATCAAATCGACTTTCAGCTTTTGCAGATCGATTTCCACCTTGCCGGTCGCCTGAGCAGCGTCCACATGGAAAATGATGCCCTTCTCGCGGCAGATCTCGCCCAGCGTTTCGATATCCTGGACGACGCCGATCTCGTTGTTCACCATCATGACCGATACCAGCACCGTGTCGGGGCGCAGTGCCGCCTTGAAGGTGTCCAGATCAATCAGCCCGTCGTCCTTTACGTTCAAGTAAGTGACTTCGAAGCCTTGGCGCTCCAATTCACGACAGGTATCAAGCACGGCTTTGTGCTCGGTCTTGACGGTGATGATGTGCTTGCCGCGTTCCGCGTAGAAATTCGCGGCGCCTTTAATGGCCAGGTTGTCGGATTCCGTTGCACCGGAAGTCCATACGATTTCGCGCGGGTCGGCGTTCACCAGCTTGGCGACTTCTTCGCGGGCGCGCTCAACCGCTTCTTCGGAATCCCAACCATAAGCGTGGCTGCGCGACGCCGGATTGCCGAAGTTTTCGTAAAGCCAGGGCACCATCTTGTCCACGACGCGCGGATCAACAGGTGTGGTGGCCGAATAATCAAAATAAATCGGGCGGGTGGTCATATCTACAACTCCTGATGCTGCTTATACGGTGGCATTGGCCGCTACGGCCGTGGTCGGGGAATTGGCGGCGGCATTGGCGCCCCCCACCCGATTGACACGCACCGCGCAGGCCTGCGCTTGATTGCTGGCTTCCTGCAATTGGCGCACGCGCTGCTGATCGACCAGATCTTGCAGGGACACCGAATCCAGGTAATCGACCATCTTGCGATTCAGCGTGGCCCAAAGCTCATGCGTCATGCACTTGCCCGGCTTGCCGTCATTGCCGCTCGTACAGTCCCGTTTACCGCCACAACTGGTGGCGTCCAGCGGCTCATCGACCGCGAAGATAATGTCTGCAACGGTCACGTTGCGCGCAAGGCGCGCAAGCGAATACCCGCCGCCCGGGCCACGCACGCTGTCCACGAGCTCGTGACGACGCAGTTTCCCGAATAGCTGTTCCAGATAGGAAAGCGAAATGTTCTGACGCTGGCTGATGGCCGCAAGAGTGACCGGGCCGCTATGCTGGCGCATGGCGAGATCGATCATGGCAGTCACGGCGAAACGCCCTTTGGTAGTTAGCCGCATGGTGGGTTCCCTGTGATTCGGCAATGGCCGCCAGCGAATCCAGCGGTCAATACCCGAGTAATTGGGTCAAGTATAGCCTATTCCCGACTAATTTGGTATGGCTCCAGGCCAGAAAAAACCGCGCGGTTGCGCGGTTTTTTCACTGCCAAGTACCTCAAGAGCCGCACTGCTGGCGGTTCTATGTAAAAGCGATCAGGCCGCTTGGTACTGGGTAGCGCGCTTGCGGACCAATTCCAGGACCCCCTGGCAGGCGTCTTCCAAATAATCGAGCACCTTGCCAAAGCCATCAGCGCCGCCGTAGTAGGGATCCGGCACAGTGGCCTCCTCGAACTCATTGGCGAAACGCATCAGCAACATCAGTTTGTGCTGATAGGTTTTGGGGCACTGTTGCTGCATGGCGGACAGGTTGTCCCAATCCATGGCGAGGATAAGATCAAAGTCGCGGAAATCTTCCGCAGTGACTTGACGCGCCTCACAGTGCGTAATCTCGTAGCCACGCTTACGCGCCGCAGCCTGCGCCCGGGCATCAGGCGCCTCGCCAATGTGAAACGCGTGCGTGCCCGCGGAGTCGATGCGAACCACATCGCCCAAACCCGCGTCGTTCACCAAATGGCGAAACACGCCCTCTGCGCTCGGCGAGCGACAGATATTGCCCATGCAAACGAAAAGTACCTTGGTCATCATGGGAGTAAGTGTGCGGGAAAACCCGAGATAAGGCAAGCTTTTTTTGCAAATGGACAATTGGGTACCAGCGTGCATTAAATTTAAATTTACCCAATTAAATCAGCGCATTACAGTCAAATTCAAATGCTGAGACTCATAAGAGAAAGGCGCTGACCCAGTGCGTAGCGAAACTGACGCCACTACACCATCAGGTCTCATGATTTTCAGCTTTATGTAAGCATGGTTGAATGCATGGACAGAGACCAAATGGTCACACAGCCCCGTCCAGAAGTACCCGCTGCTTCAAGGCGGTGAGCGCGTCGCGGGCAGCGGCTGCCTGCTCGAATTCCAGATTCCGAGCGTGGTCCATCATCAGCTTTTCAAGGCGTTTGAGTTCGCGAGCCAATGCCTTTTCATCCTTCAAGAACTCGGCCGGAACCGCAGCTTCCAAAGCGTCATGCTGCACCGGCGCGACGATGCCATCAATCAGTTCTCGCACTGCCTTGCGTACGCCGCGCGCTGTGATGCCATTGTCGATATTGAATTGCAACTGCTTGGCGCGTCGACGGCTGGTTTCCTCCATGGCGCGCTGCATGGAATCCGTAATACGGTCTGCATACAGAATTGCATGACCATTCAGGTTGCGGGCGGCCCGGC
The DNA here is from genome assembly GCF_003994415.1 of Achromobacter spanius. Taxonomy (NCBI): domain Bacteria; kingdom Pseudomonadati; phylum Pseudomonadota; class Betaproteobacteria; order Burkholderiales; family Alcaligenaceae; genus Achromobacter; species Achromobacter spanius. The sequence continues at coordinate 4,030,493 of NZ_CP034689.1, forward strand.
CGATGGTTTGAATCAGGCTGCGCTCCGACCTCAGGAACCCTTCCTTGTCTGCATCCAAGATCGCCACCAGCGAAACCTCGGGAATATCCAGGCCCTCACGCAACAGGTTGATTCCAACCAACACGTCGAACGTTCCGAGCCGCAAATCGCGAAGAATCTCCACGCGTTCGACCGTGTCGATGTCGGAGTGCAGATAACGGACCTTGACACCATGCTCGCTCAGGAAGTCAGTCAGATCTTCGGCCATGCGTTTGGTAAGCGTTGTCACCAGGACACGCTCGCCTAGCGATACCCGAGCCTTGATCTGGCCTAGCAAATCGTCCACCTGCGTGCGGGCTGGCAACACTTCCACCAACGGATCGACCAGGCCGGTGGGTCGCACAACCTGCTCGACCACATTGTCGGCATGCTCTTTTTCGTATGCCGCGGGAGTTGCAGACACGAACACGCACTGGCGCATCCGCACCTCGAATTCCTCGAGTTTGAGCGGCCGATTGTCCAGCGCGGACGGTAGCCGGAACCCATACTGCACCAGCGTTTCCTTGCGCGATCTGTCCCCACGGTACATGCCGCTGAGTTGCCCGATGGTCACGTGACTTTCATCAATGAACATCAAGGCATCGGAAGGCAGGTAATCAATCAGCGTGGGCGGCGGCTCCCCGGCAGCCGCCCCCGACAAATGGCGGGAGTAGTTTTCAATGCCTTTGCAGAAACCCAATTCCTGCAGCATTTCCAGGTCGAACCGAGTCCGCTGTTCCAGCCGCTGCGCCTCGACCAGGTGGCCATCGTCGACAAACCGCTTTACCCGTTCACGTAGCTCTTCCTTGATGGTTTCAATCGCACGCAACACCGTATCGCGGGGGGTGACATAGTGCGAACCGGGATAGACAGTGAAACGGGGCAACTTCTGACGAATGCGACCGGTCAGCGGGTCAAAAAGCTCCAGGCTTTCGATCTCGTCATCAAATAGGGTCAGGCGCAGGGCCAACTCGGCACTTTCTGCGGGAAAAATATCGATGGATTCGCCCCGCACCCGAAATACGCCACGGGTGAACTCAGCGTCGTTGCGCGTATATTGCATCGCCACCAGGCGCGCGAGGATTTCCCGCCGCGAGATCTGGTCCCCGCTGCGCAGAATCAGCACCATGGCGTGGTAGTCGCCCGGGTTGCCGATACCGTAGATGCACGATACCGTACCCACGATGATCGTATCGCGCCGTTCGAGCAGGCTCTTGGTGGCCGACAGCCGCATTTGCTCGATGTGTTCATTGATGGACGAGTCCTTCTCAATGAACAGATCGCGCGTGGGCACATAAGCCTCGGGCTGGTAGTAGTCGTAGTAGGAAACGAAGTACTCGACCGCGTTTTTTGGGAAAAACTCGCGCATTTCCGCGTACAACTGCGCCGCGAGCGTCTTATTGGGTGCCAGCACCAACGCGGGACGCCCCAAGCGGGCGATCACGTTGGCCATGGTGTAGGTTTTGCCCGAACCCGTAACGCCCAAAAGCGTCTGGAACATCAGGCCGTCTTCTATCCCTTGCTGCAGGCCCTCAATGGCGGCGGGCTGATCGCCCGCTGGGGATAGGGCTGGAACAGTTGATAGGGGCTGCCTGGATACTCGACAAAGCGGGGTTCGACGCTGGTTCCAGGCACGGCCTCAGACGCTGCCGGCACCACAGAATCCGTAGCGGGATTCTGAGCCAGATCTCCCGCGCCGCTTGGGTCTATTGGGCTGTTTGGCATGCTAGACTGTTCCAGGGTAAACCCCCCATTATCCACAGCACCTCGTACTGCGTCCACCCATCCTCATCAGAAGCCCATGAGCAACCTTTTCGATTCCGTCGAACTCGCGCCGCGCGACCCCATTCTTGGTCTGAACGAACAATTCAACGCGGATACGCGCCCGGGTAAAGTCAACCTGGGCGTGGGCGTGTACTACGACGATCAGGGACGGATCCCCCTGTTGGGCGCCGTTCGCAAGGCCGAAACCGCCCGCATTGAAGCCGCCGCCGCTCGCGGCTATCTGCCTATTGAAGGCATCGCCGGCTACAACCAGGGTGCGCAAGCGCTGCTGTTGGGCAAAGACTCCTCGCTGGCCGCGGCCGGGCGCGTCCTGACGACCCAAGCACTGGGCGGCACCGGCGCACTGAAGATCGGCGCTGATTTTCTGCGCCAACTGCTGCCCACCTCCAAGGTGCTGATCAGCAATCCCAGCTGGGAAAACCACCGCGCGCTGTTCGAGCGAGCCGGCTTTGAAGTTGGCACGTACTCGTACTACGACGCCACCACCCGCGGCCTGAATTTCGAAGCCATGCTGGCCGATCTGAAGGCAGCCCCGGCGCAGACCGTCGTTGTGCTGCACGCATGCTGCCACAACCCCACCGGCGTGGACCCCACGACCGAACAGTGGAAGCAAATCGCTGCGGTAGTAAAAGAAAACAACCTGGTTCCGTTCCTCGACATCGCCTATCAGGGCTTTGGCGAAGGTCTGACCGAAGACGCGGCCGTCGTGCGCATGTTCGCCGATCTGGACATGACCATGTTCATCAGTTCGTCGTTCTCGAAGTCGTTCTCGCTGTACGGCGAGCGCGTCGGCGCCCTGACGGTCGTCGCTGGCAGCAAGGACGAAGCCGTTCGCGTACTGAGCCAACTCAAGCGCGTCATTCGCACCAACTACTCCAACCCGCCCACGCACGGTGGCACGGTGGTGTCGACGGTTCTGAACACCCCTGAGCTCTTCGCCATGTGGGAAGAAGAACTCGCCGGCATGCGCGACCGCATCCGCCTGATGCGCAAGCAGTTGGTCGAGAAAATCAAGGAACACGGCGGCAAGCAGGACTTCAGCTTTGTTCTGGAACAGCGTGGCATGTTCTCGTATTCGGGCCTGACCTCGGCGCAAGTCGACCGTCTGCGCGAAGAACATGGCGTTTACGCCGTGTCCAGCGGGCGCATCTGCGTTGCCGCACTGAATAGCGGCAACATTGACAAGGTCGCTGCCGGCATCGCTGCTGTGCTGTAACTTCGCCCGCCAGCGGGTTCTTGCGAGCCTGCCTGACAAAACGGAGCCTTCGGGCTCCGTTTTGCATTCCGCCAGGCACCAGCTTGCTTTTTTGCGCTGCGTCCCCCAGAATGGCGCTGTATATATGTACAGTCCGCTCGCACCGGATCATCGCCATGGCCAGCAAACTTACAGATCGCCAGCAACAAATTCTGGACCTTATCCGGCAAACCGTCACGCGCACCGGGTTCCCACCGACGCGCGCCGAAATTGCCCAAGCCTTGGGTTTCCGTTCACCCAATGCCGCGGAAGACCACCTCAAAGCACTTGCCCGCAAGGGTGCTATCGAACTCACCGCTGGCGCTTCGCGTGGCATACGCCTGAAAGATGGTGGATCAGCGCCCGCACAAACATCCTCACCACTGCCCTCACTGTCGCAATTGCTGCTGCCACTGGTGGGGCGCGTAGCGGCAGGCAGCCCTATTCTTGCGGCCGAGCATGTGGAACGTGAAGTTGGCGTTGACCCTCACCTGTTCGCGCAAACGCCCGATTACCTGCTGAAGGTGCGAGGCATGAGCATGCGCGACGCCGGGATCCTTGAAGGCGACTTACTCGCCGTTAAGAAAGCGTCCGAAGCCCGCAACGGCCAGATTGTGGTGGCGCGTATTGGCGATGAAGTCACGGTCAAGCGCCTGCAGCGCATTAACGGTCATATCGAGCTTCTGCCTGAAAATCCAGACTTTCAAACCATCGTGGTCGAAGCCGACCAGGAATTTGCACTGGAAGGGATTGCGGTCGGCTTGATTCGTACGCACGCATTGCATTAAGCAAGCGCCACGCATTCGTCTGCGCAATAAAAAACCCCGCCACGTTCAGAACGTGACGGGGTTTTTATTTGGCCGCCCTCTTCTACCTCTAAGGACGGCCAAACCCAAGCAAGCAATCAGTGCTTAAGGACAGGGTCAGTTGAACCCGGTTCCGCCGGTTTGGCCACCAGCGGCTCCTTCACGGCCTCTTCCTCTGACAACGGCTCAGGCAGACGCTCCAAGGCCAGCTCCAGCACCTTGTCGATCCAGCGGACCGGGACGATCTCAAGGTGGTTTTTGACGTTGTCCGGGATCTCCGCCAAGTCCTTGACGTTTTCCTCCGGGATCAAGACCGTCTTGATGCCGCCGCGATGGGCCGCAAGCAACTTTTCCTTCAAGCCGCCGATCGGCAACACCTCACCGCGCAGCGTGATCTCACCGGTCATGGCGACATCGGCGCGCACGGGAATGCGCGACAACGCCGAAACCATGGCCGTGGTGATCGCGATACCCGCGGACGGGCCGTCCTTCGGCGTCGCACCTTCCGGCACGTGCACGTGCATATCGTGCTTTTCGAAGACGCTGTCGGCAAAGCCCAGACGACGCGCCCGTGAACGCACCACCGTGCGAGCAGCCTCAACGGATTCCTTCATCACGTCGCCGAGCGAACCCGTGCGCTGGATGACACCCTTACCGGGCATGTCCGCGACTTCGATGGTCAGCAAGTCGCCGCCCACTTCCGTCCAGGCAAGTCCGGTCACCTGGCCGATCTGGTTTTCCTTCTCGGCCATACCGAACGTGTAGCGGCGCACACCCAGATAGTCACTCAGGTTGTCGCCCGTGACATTGACCGACTTGACCTCAAGGGATTTGCCTTCAGCCTTGGCGCGATCATTCTGGGTCAGCAATTGCTTGATGACCTTGCGGCAGATCTTGCCCACTTCGCGTTCAAGCGCCCGCACACCGGCTTCCCGGGTGTAGTAGCGCACGATGTCGCGCAATGCGCTGTCGTCAACGGTCAGCTCGCTGTCTTTCACGCCGTTGTTTTGCATCAGCTTGGGCAGCAGATGGTCGCGAGCGATATGGATCTTTTCCTCTTCCGTATAACCGGACAGCCGGATCACTTCCATACGGTCCAACAGAGCCGGCGGGATATTCAGCGTGTTGCTGGTGGCCACGAACATGACGTCGGACAGGTCGAAGTCGACTTCGATGTAGTGGTCCTGGAACGTGTGGTTCTGTTCCGGATCCAGCACTTCGAGCAGGGCCGACGAGGGATCGCCACGGAAATCCATGCCCAGCTTGTCGATTTCATCAAGCAGGAACAGAGGATTGCGCACGCCGACCTTCGACATGTTCTGAACGATCTTGCCCGGCATCGAGCCGATGTACGTGCGACGGTGGCCACGGATCTCGGCCTCGTCGCGCACACCGCCCAGCGCCATGCGCACGAACTTGCGATTCGTGGCCTTCGCGATGGACTGCCCCAGCGAGGTCTTGCCCACACCAGGAGGGCCAACCAGGCACAGGATCGGCGCCTTCACCTTGTCTACGCGCTGTTGCACGGCAAGATATTCAAGAATGCGTTCCTTGACCTTTTCCAGACCGTAATGGTCGTTGTCCAGCACCGTCTCGGCGTTGGAGATCGAATTGTTAATCTTGCTCTTCTTCCTCCAGGGGAGGTTGATAAGCGTATCGATGTAGTTGCGCACCACCGTGGCTTCGGCAGACATCGGCGACATGAGCTTGAGCTTCTTGAGCTCGGCATCGGCCTTTTTGCGTGCCTCTTTAGGCATGTGGGCAGCGATGATCTTCTTTTCAAGCTCTTCGATGTCCGCGCCTTCTTCGCCCTCGCCCAACTCTTTCTGAATGGCCTTGACCTGCTCATTCAGGTAGTAGTCGCGCTGGCTCTTTTCCATCTGCTTCTTCACACGGCCACGAATCCGCTTTTCGACCTGAAGAATGTCGATTTCGGTTTCGAGCTGGGTAAGCAGACCTTCAAGGCGCTCGGACGTGCCAACGATCTCGAGCATCTTTTGCTTTTGCTCGAGCTTCAGCGGAAGATGCGCGGCGATCGTGTCAGCCAGGCGGCCCGCATCATCGATGCCAGCCAACGAGGTCAGGATCTCCGGAGGGATCTTCTTGTTGAGCTTTACGTACTGTTCGAACTGGGCGACGATCGCGCGGCGCAGGGCCTCGGTCTCGGAGCCTTGCATGGCGTCCGGTTCGATAGGCGTCACCTGGCAGGTGAAATGCGAATCGGCATCCTCGATGCTGCTGATGCGGGCACGCTGGGTGCCTTCGACCAGCACCTTTACGGTGCCGTCGGGCAGCTTGAGCATCTGCAGGATACCTGCAACGCAGCCGATCTCGTAGACGTCTTCAGGGGTGGGGTCATCCTTGCCGGCGGACTTTTGGGCCACGAGCATGATGCTTTTGCCCGCTTCCATCGCAACCTCGAGCGCGCGGATAGAGCGCGGACGGCCGACGAACAGCGGGATGACCATGTGCGGAAACACCACGACATCACGAAGTGGGAGCAGGGGCAGGTCGATCGGGTCGGAAGGCAGGGTCTGGCTGGCAGACATAGGAGGTTCCTCGGTATGACTCGGCGTATCGGGGACAGGGTGCTCGGGGTGTCCCCGAGCTATCCACGTCAGTTACGTCTGTTATGGGAACAATAGCCGAAAATTCAAGATCCCGGCTGCCGGATAGTCTAAAGGCCAAAAAAAATGCCCCGAAGGGCAGTCCTACGGCAAAAAAACCCGTTACAAGAACGGGCTTTTTTGAAATATTAGGCAGCGGCGTCGCGGACTTCGCCGCGCTCGGGCTTGTCCTTTTCACCGGCCTCGTCAGCGTAGATCAGCAAGGGCTTGCCCTCGCCTTCGATCGCGTTTTCGTCCACGACCACTCGCTTCACGTTGCCCTGCGAAGGCAGCTCGTACATGGTGTCCAGCAGCGTTTGTTCAATGATCGAACGCAAACCACGAGCCCCCGTCTTGCGCTTCAGCGCCTTGCGAGCGATGGCTTTCAATGCTGCCGGGCGCAGGTCAAGTTCTGCGCCTTCCATGGCGAACAGCTTCTGGAACTGCTTGAGCAATGCGTTCTTAGGTTCGGTCAGGATTTGAACCAAAGCCGCTTCGTCCAGCTCGTCCAGCGTGGCGACCACGGGCAGACGACCGACCAGCTCCGGAATCAAGCCGAACTTGATCAGATCTTCGGGTTCGACTTCCGAGAACAATTCGCCCACGCCACGTTCAGACTTGGCCCGCACCGACGCCGAGAAGCCGATACCGGACTTTTCGGTACGGTCGCGGATGACCTTTTCCAATCCGTCGAAGGCGCCGCCCACGATGAACAGGATATTGGTCGTATCGACTTGGACAAAGTCCTGGTTGGGATGCTTGCGGCCACCCTGCGGGGGCACCGAAGCGACCGTACCTTCGATCAGCTTCAACAAAGCCTGCTGCACGCCCTCGCCCGACACATCGCGGGTAATGGACGGGTTGTCAGACTTGCGGGAAATTTTGTCGATTTCGTCGATGTAGATGATGGCGCGCTGCGCCTTCTCGACTTCGTAGTTGCAGTTCTGCAGCAACTTCTGAATGATGTTCTCGACGTCTTCACCGACATAGCCGGCTTCGGTCAGCGTCGTGGCGTCAGCCATGACGAAAGGCACATTCAGCATGCGCGCCAGCGTCTGCGCCAAAAGCGTCTTGCCGGAGCCCGTGGGGCCGATCAGCATGATGTTGCTCTTGGAGAGTTCGACTTCGTCACCCTTGATCTCGCCGTGACGAATGCGCTTGTAATGGTTGTAGACCGCCACGGCCAGCATACGCTTGGGCGAGTTTTGCCCAATGACGTACTGGTCGAGGAAAGTCTTGATTTCGGCCGGAGTGGGCAGTTCGGAACGAATCGCCGCGCGCGCGGTAGCCTGCGCTTCTTCGCGGATGATGTCGTTGCACAGATCTATGCACTCATCGCAGATGAATACCGACGGACCCGCGATCAGCTTGCGGACTTCATGCTGGCTTTTATTGCAAAACGAGCAATGCAGCACTTTTGCGTCTGCCGATCCCTTTTTTTCAGGCATATTTGTTTCGTATCTCAGGTAAAGATGCGCCGGACCGGTAAGAAGTCCAGCGCATGCGCTTACTCAAACTTGATGGCAGCGGGTTCAGATCAACCGGGAAGTCAGCCTTCCGAACGGGAGTTCATTACCTTGTCCACCAATCCATACGATACCGCATCTTCGGCGGACATGAAGTTGTCACGTTCCGTGTCCAGGCCAATGCGTTCCATCGACTGGCCGGTGTTGTCGGCCAGAATTCGGTTAAGACGTTCGCGCAGGTCCAGGATCTCGCGAGCCTGGATCTGAATGTCGGACGCCTGCCCCTGGGCGCCGCCGGACGGCTGGTGGATCATGATCCGCGAATTGGGCAACGTGAAACGCTTGCCCTTTTTGCCCGCCGCCAGCAGGAACGCGCCCATGCTGGCCGCGAGGCCCGTGCACAGGGTGGAAACGTCCGGCTTGATGAACTGCATGGTGTCGAAAATGGCCATTCCCGCATACACCGACCCGCCGGGCGAGTTGATGTAAAGGGAAATGTCCTTGTCAGGATTCTCCGATTCCAGGAACAGCAACTGCGCCACAACCAAGTTGGCCGTTGCGTCATTGACCGGACCCACCAGGAAAATGAGCCGTTCGCGGAGCAGACGCGAATAGATGTCGTAGGCGCGCTCGCCGCGCCCCGACTGCTCGATAACCATGGGAATGTAGCCCAGGCCGGTGGGGGTCACCGAAGACCCGCCATTCATTGCCGCATAGAAATCGGTGAATCTCTGCATAGTGTTACGCCATCCCCATCAACTGATCGAAAGGCACCTTTTCGTCGGTGACCTTGGCCTTTTCCAGAACGTGCGCGACAACGTTGTCTTCAAGCACGATAGCCTCGATTTCAGCACGACGCTGGCGGTCTGCCAGGTAATAGCTGACAACCTGAGCGGGTTGTTCGTAGTTTTCCGCGAATTCTTCGATGCGCGCACGAACTTGCTCGGGCTTGGCTTGCAGTTGAGCTTGCTTGACCAGTTCCGACACCAAGAGGCCCAGGCGGACACGGCGTTCGGATTCAGTCGAGAAGGCTTCTGGCGGGATCGGCACGGACTCGGCGTTGGGGATGCCACGCTGCTTGAGCTCTTCACGGGCAGCGGCGACACGGCCTTGCACGTCGTTGTCGACCAGTGCCTTCGGCACGTCGAACTTGCCGGCTTCGACCAGGGCGTCCATGACGCTGGACTTGGTACGGCCAGCCGAACGAACCTTGACTTCGCGCTCGATGTTGCTGCGGATGTCGGCCTTCAGCTTTTCGACGTCGCCTTCGGCTTGGCCGAGCGACTGGGCGAATTCGCTGTTCAGTTCGGGCAGGACGCCTTCAGCCACTTCCTTGACGGTGATGGTGAATTCGGCGGTCTTGCCGGCAACTTCCACGCCTTGGTAGTCGTCCGGGAACTTCAGTTCGAAGACCTTGGTTTCGCCAGCCTTCAGGCCGCGGGCGGCTTCTTCGAATTCCGGCAGCATGCGGCCTTGGCCGAGCACGAACGGGAAATCTTCGGCCTTGCCACCTTCGAACGGCACGCCGTCGATGGTACCGGCGAAGTCCAGCGTGACGCGGTCGCCGTCTTGCGAGGCGCGAGCTTCACGAGCTTCGAACGTGGCGCGCTGCTTACGCAGGACGTCCAGGGTTTGTTGAACTTCGGCGTCGGTGACGGCGGTTTCGTAACGGGTGACGGCCAGGGCCGACAGATCCGGGACGACGACTTCAGGGTACACCTCGAACGTGGCGGTAAACGCCAGCGTGTCATCGGTGACGCCTTCAGTCTTGGGTTCCAGGTTCGGGGCACCAGCGACGCGCAGCTTCGCGCCGTCGATGGCTTGTTCGAACGCACGGCCAACTTGGCTGTTGATCACGTCGTAGCGAATGCTGGGGCCATGGCTACGCTCGAGCATGGCGAGCGGAGCTTTACCCGGGCGGAAGCCGGGGACCTTGGCGGTTCGAGCCACGCGCTTCAATTGCGCCTGGACTTCCTTTTCGACGTCGGCCACCGAGACGGCCAGATCAACACGGCGCTCCAGGCCGGAGAGGGTTTCAACCACAGGCTGCATTAAAAGACCTATTTTCCGAGAGATGAGATTACGGGCGGATAAACGTGCCATTTTACCGGAAACTTCCGGAACCCTGACGCAAAGGGGCGCGAGTCCCGGATTTGCCCGGATACTCGCGCCCCGTTTTCCGCCCAAAAAGGGAGAGCAAACGTCGCTTCGACGCCTTATTTGGCCTTGGCGATGCGGTCTTCGATGTGTTGAGCGCGCTTGGCCGAGGACGGGTGCGAGCTCATCATATCGCTCTTGCCGCCATCCAGCTCGGCAAGCTTCTGGAATGCCGTCACCAAGCCGCGGGTATTGAGCTTCTTGGCCTGCAACTGGTCGAACGAATAGTCGTCCGCCGCGCTTTCCTGAGATTGCGAGAACTGCGCGTTGATGAACTTCTCGGTCAGATCACCCAGTTGCGACGCGTTCAGGGCGGCAACCGTGGCGCCCCCCGCAGCGCCTGCCGCATCGCGCGCGGCCGACACCGTATAGGCGGTCTGCATGGCCTTCTTGCTATGGCCCAAGGCAACGTGACCGATCTCATGGCCCACCACGCCCATCACTTCGTCGTCCGTCATCATGTCCATCAGGCCGCTATAGACGCGGATGCAACCGTTGGCCATGGCCCAGGCATTGACGTCCTTGGTGATGTAGACCTTGTAGCTGGCTTTCTGGCCATTAACACTGCCACCCAACGCCTTCGCGATCTTCTGCAGGCGCGCGTCGTACTTGCTGCCCGGCGCGGCGATCTTCTCCTGTGCATCGCTTTGCGCGCAAGCCTTGTCAGACAGCGTCTTGATTTCAGCATCGCTCAGCGTGGCAGCTTGTACGACCTTGCTGCCGGCGCCCACCAGGCCGCCGATGTCGAAGGCGTGCGATACGGAAAAAGGGGCAAGCGCAACGGCCAACGCGGCAACGGTGTAGCGGATCTTCATGGGAACAAACTCCTATTGGCTAACTCTATGCGAGCAAGGCGGCAATTCTATATACGCCGAAAGCTCTCCAAGCGTTTCGCCACAGAGTTTCGCAAATGCCAGTTTCGCTTACATAAAAGTCGGGCAAACGCGGCCCGGACGTGCTAACAGCGTCGATAAGCGCAACGGCAAACTGTCATAAAAATCTGCTGCCGGCGTTACGCTGGGGTTGTTAGAATTGCCGCCGCACTTTTATTGCACACCAACATACGGCTCGCACCCAACATGATTGAAAATCCCCCTCCCCGCTTAGGCATGCTGCCCAATCTGATCTTCAGTTCCCGCTGGCTGCAACTGCCGCTGTACCTGGGCCTGATCGTTGCGCAAGGCGTCTACGTCATGCTCTTTCTGAAAGAGCTTTGGCACCTTGTGACGCATGCCAGTAGCTTTGGCGAAATGGAGATCATGCTGTTGGTGCTGGGACTGATCGATGTGGTCATGATCTCGAATCTGCTTGTCATGGTGATCGTGGGGGGATACGAGACGTTCGTGTCGCGCCTGCGCCTTCAGAATCATCCGGACCAGCCGGAATGGCTGAGCCATGTCAACGCCAGTGTGCTCAAGGTGAAACTGGCGATGGCAATCATCGGCATTTCGTCGATCCACCTTTTGCGCACCTTTATCGAGGCCGGCACGATCGGCACGCCGAACGCGCGGTTCACCGAAGCGGGCGTGATGTGGCAAACCATCATTCACGCACTGTTCATTTTGTCCGCGCTGGGCATCGCGCTGGTGGACAAACTGTCGACTTCGCCCACCCATAAGCACTAGAGTCGTGGCGGCGGCGTCAGCTGCAAAAAAAAGCCTCCGCACATTGCGTGTGGAGGCTTTTTTCATGGGTCGAACACCGGGTGCGCCCGGCACGCCACCCCAAAAATGTCAGGCTGCGACCTTGATGTTCTTGGCGCTTGGGCCCTTGGGACCGGTGCCGACCTCAAAGGTGACGCGCTGGTTTTCCTGCAGCGACTTATAGCCTTCGCTGCGGATTTCGGAGTAATGAGCGAAAAGGTCTTTGCTGCCGTCGTCGGGCATGATGAAGCCGTAACCCTTTTCGGCGTTGAACCACTTAACGATGCCGGTTGCCATGGAGTGTCCTTGAACCTAAAAGAAGCGATTGCTCGCGGGGCGCCAGATCATCAAGGATGGGAGAGGAAGCAACCGCAGCACCACTGACGGCGACAAGTTGACGCAGACCGCGTCGCTTGAGAATCTCGCTGAACCCAGTGTATTGGTGAACCCTGAAAAACGTCAAACACGCGGATGGTCGAATCGCGATGGCTTGCGGGCCGCAACCGGCCGCACCAAATTGACGAACATTTTCACCTTGGCAGGAATGGATACACGCCGACACCCGATGAGCGGGCAGTCACGCCCCAGCACCGTGGTTGGCGTCAACCGGCGAAGCCGCCCTCGGCAAGGAAATCTTGTTCAGCTTGGGTCGTCTGCCTGCCCAGCGCGGCGTTGCGATGCGGGAAACGACCAAAGCGCTTGATGATGTCGCGATGCAGAACTGCCCAACGCAGCGTATCCGCATCCAGGGGTTCCATCAGAGCCACGCCACGATTTTGCATTGCCAGACTTTCCGAATGCTCAAACGGCATATAAAAGAACTGCCGCAAAGGCCTCGCCACCGCCAAATCGTGGCCCGCGGCGATTGCGCGCTCCGCGAAGTACTGCGCTAAAGGATCGGTGGCAAACATATGCGCCGTGCCGCGAAAGGCGTTGCGGGGAAACTGATCCAGCAAGATCATCAAGGCGAGCGCGCCGTCAGCATCTTCCTGCCAGGCATCCAACTGCCGAGAAGCGGCTGCCCAATGCGCGGCTTCGAAGCGCCGGCGAAACTCGGCATCAAACGCATCGCTCTTGGCGTACCACTTCTGGGGGCCCGCATCGGTCCAGAAAGCAACCACATCCTGCGGCTGCTGCGTAAGGGGCTTGGGCGTGTGAGATGTCATGGGAAACGATCCTGGAGGGCCTACGGTGCGGCGCTGGCCAAACGGGCGCGGGCTTGCTGCGTGAACTTGAAAGCATAGCGCGCAAAAATAAAAAAAGCCCCCGAAGGGGCTTTTTTGCGAAAAATCAGACCTTTACAGGACCTGAATCTTCGTGGCTTGCGGGCCCTTGGGGCCATTGGCCGTCACAAAGCTGACGCGCTGGTTCTCTTCCAGAGACTTGAAGCCAGAACCCTGGATTTCGGAGAAGTGAGCGAACAGATCCTTACCACCCGCTTCCGGGGTGATGAAGCCATAGCCTTTTTCCGAATTGAACCACTTAACGACGCCGGTTTCCATACTGTATTTCCTAGAGATAATGGGCAAATGCCCGGAGGTCACGAATCAATCAAGGAGGGGACAGTAGAACAATAACGCTGAGCCGGAAAAGGCACGGCACTGAACGAAAATCGCAACGCTTGTGATCGTGTGCCGACACTATCGTTATATTCCCCTCACAAGTCAATATAATCCTAAAAAATACGTGCCAATAATGCAACAAAGAGAAACTGGGTTGAAAATCCGCACGTTTTCATAGGCAAAACTTGTCCCTGCATAGGTGTAAACACCCATACAACATAAAAAAACAATCAGGGCTTATTTAAATGCCGTCTCAACGCGTATGTCTTTCATACGCCTTTTGGATCAGCACTTTGGTTTGCCGTCAGGCTTACTGGTCGATAGGTAAACCCAACAGATCGAGCGCCGCGCCGAAAGCATCGGAACCCGAGCAAAGGAAAACCGCCACGTCGCCTGGATTCATATTCTCCAGGACCTGGTCGATTTGTTCTTGCGCATTATCAACATTGTCGACATTTGAAGCGTGTATATCCGCTCCGGCCTCGACTTTTTCGATGGGGACGATGTCAGCGATCGCATTGAGATCGGTTACGCCCACCACCACGTAAACGCTGATGGGCCCGCCATCCAGCGTCGTGAGCAGCTCGACGCCGCCCGCTACGTCGGCAAGGTGCCGACTTACTATTTCCATGTTCAATCTTCCTTGATCAGCGGGCCTGGCCCGCTTGGACGCACGCACCGTGAAGGTGCAATCTCACGCCCAGGCGCGACTATAACAGCCTTAGCCTAATGTTTTTTGACATTCGGGCCCAAAGACTGTCGGGCGGCCCCAGAAGTGGCCGCCACGCGACGGCAGCGCACCCCGGCGTCGGTCAGGACGGCGATGAGCGGCTTCTGGGCAGCCAGGAAGGCGTCCTTTTCGTCGCCAGCCAGCTTGCAGATGAACATCTGCGCCTGCAACTGGGTCCGGCGCGCGCGCCGGTTGTCGGCCTCTTGGGCCAGCCAGTCGCCGATCCAGGCCGAAGCGGCGTCGGGGTCGGCCTGCAGCTTGACGTGGCCCAGCAGGTCGAAAATTGTCACGCCGTCGATGCGTTCGTCTTCACCGCGCGTGAGGTAAAGCTTGGCAGCCTGGCCCGAATAACCAGGGACCACGGCGAGGCAATCGCGTTCAGCGGGTTTCTTCATAAAGTTCTGTACTTAGGTGTCGGTTGTCTAGAACCATGGACTGTAACCCGGCCTTGCGCCCCGTCGCATTGGCGCCAAGGAACTCTGCTATCGTCGCTCTACCATTTTTCTTACGGTGAACATCATGCAACGCGATTTTGATCTGGTCGTCACGATTCTGGGCGCCCTGCGCGACGCGCCCGGCCCCAACCTGAGCACACACGACATCAAGAACGCCGCCTTGGCTCCGCACCCGGAAGAACAGGGCTTGCAGGTCATTGCGCATCATCTGGATCTTTTGGCGGATGCCGGCCTGGTCAAACAAGTGAGCGAGACGGCAGCCAACGCGGCGGCGACCCGCTGGCGCATCACCTGGAAGGGTTACGACGCCCTGGAACAGGATGAGGACGACGAAGATGATGACGTCTTCGACGCCGAAGAGTAAGCAGGCGGCCTGGGGCTCAGCGGCGCTGAAGGATGCGCCGCGTGAGCAGGGATGCGGCTGTGCCGATCACCAGGCTGAACATGAAGGCGGCAATGGCCAGCATTGCCGACAAGTCGTTGAAGCCGCCGTGGCGCGATAGCAAGACCACGGCTACGCAGACCGCGGCGGCCAACGCAACCACGCCCAGCAGTACCTGTTTGACGGTGCGCAAGCGGCCGCAGAACGAGCCGCCCACCAGCGCGGCCGCCACCATTGCAGCCATGGACCAGAACAAATATTCATACTGCATGACGCGTCTTCCCCTAGGGCGTTGAGGCGACCGCATTATAGGCGTGCGGCCTGCCCGCGCGAAGCCTCGAAGTTCAAGGCGACACCCCTGCCTGGCACCTTGCCAAACTCAGGTTTACCAGCCGCGAAACCGTTCCCATCGGGCCACCACGCCTTGCTCGCCGGCCCGCACAACGTTGTAAGCGTCGTGCTGGGCGCACGTGGCGCAGGCGTGATTGGGGACGATACGCAGCTTCGTACCCAAGGGCAGATCAGGCAAGCGGACGCCGCTGCCCGCGCGCAGCTTGATGATGCCCTGCTCCTGGTTGGTATCCGCCAACAGCAAATCGGGATAGACCTTGCCCTGCGCATCGCACACCAGGCCGTACAACTGATCGACGGCCTGCCTGGCGGTGCCGCGATCGCGCGACATGGCCATCCACCCCGCATCGACCAGAATCCAGCCTTTCTCGGGTTGGTGTCCAATCACGGTCGTCAGCACGGTTGTGGCGATGTCGTCCACCGAACAGACACCCAGGCCAGCCATCACCAGGTCGAAAAATACATACACGCCCGCGCGCACTTCCGTCACGCCTGCCAGGCTGCGAGCGAAATGCGCGGTGGGCGTGGACCCTACGCTGACGACCGGGCATGGCAGCCCGGCGGCACGGATGGCGTCAGCGCAGCCGACCGCCGCTGCGCGCTCCTGCTCAGCCATGTCGGCGATGGCCTCCGGGCTGCGGCAACCATAGGATTCGCCCGCATGGGTCATTACGCCGCGCAGGCAATCCGCATCGGCCAACACTCGGGCAATCGCCAACAGTTGCTCGTGGTTGTCCGGTTGCACGCCAGCACGATGCCCGTCACAATCGATTTCAATCAATGCCGGGAGGGGCACGCCCGACGTCTTGGCCTGCGCCGCCACCGCCCCGGCCGCATCAACGCTGTCGACCACCACCGTCACATCCACCCCGCGCTGGCGCAACGCCAGCACCCGCCCTAGCTTGCCCGGCGCCACACCCACCGCGTAGAGCAGATCGGTAACGCCCGCCGCAGCGAACTGCTCGGCTTCCTGCAACGTGGAAACCGCCGCCGGCCCTCTCGGGCTACTCATGACGCGGCGCGCCACGTCGATGGATTTGGGCGTTTTCAGATGCGGCCGCAACTGCACGCCGTGCGAGGCCATCAGCGCGTCCAGGCGTTGAATGTTGCGCGTCATGCGCGTTTCATCCAACAGCAGGCACGGGGTCTCCAGGCTGTCTAGTGATGTCGGAAATCGGACGGGAGTCATAAGGGGGTCTCGGAAAATGAACAGAGAATGCGGAAATTTCTGGTTTGATGCCTGGAAGTATGGCGCGTCCCTGTCCTGCCGTGTTTAATACAGGCTTAATTTCTTATTAATTCCAAACTAAATGATTACCAGTGACGACCTGCGCTTTTTCCTGAGTTTGGCGGCCACCCCGTCGCTTGCGCAGGCTGCGCGTGCGCTGGACGTGACGCCCCCCGCCGTTACGCAACGGTTGCATGCATTGGAAAAGCGCCTGGGCGTGCGGCTCGTGAACCGCTCGGGACGAGGCACCGCATTGACCGACGAGGGCCGCTTGCTGGCCTTGCGGGCGGGACAAATTTGCGGCGAGCTGGGAAATCTGGCCGATGAACTGGCAGGCCGCCGCGGCGTCGTGGCGGGCCATTTGCGCGTGATTGCCCCCTTGGGTTTCGGCCAGCATTATGTGGCGGCCCTGGTGGCCGGTTTTCGGAATAGCAGCGAGAACGTCACGGCCAGCCTGCTGTTGTCGGACGGCCCGCCACGCCTGGCCACCGACAACTGGGACGTAATGGTGCATATCGGCGAACTGCGCGACTCTACGCTGGTGGCCTACCCGCTGGCGCCAAATCGCCGCATCCTGTGCGCGTCTCCCGCGTATCTGGCGCGCCACGGCGCCCCCGCGAAACCCGAAGACCTGCGGGACCACGACTGCATCGCCTTGCGCGAAAACGACGAGGATGTGACGTTGTGGCGCTTCCGGCGCGGCCGGGGTCCCGCGGTTGGCGTTCGTATCACGCCTGTCCTGTCCAGCAACACGGGGGCCGCCGCGCTGGAATGGGCCCTGGCGGGGCAGGGCATTGTCGTGCGATCGGAATGGGATGTAGCCGACCACCTGAAAACGCGCGCATTGGTGCCGCTGTTGGCTGGTTGGAATCTGCCGGACGCCAACGTGGTGGCGTTGGTGAAGTCACGCCAGGAACAGTCGGCACGAACCGCAGGCTTTTTGGCGTATCTACGCGATGCCTTCGCAACGGTTCCGTGGCGCGACCAAACATAACAGCCACCCGACACCGCGCCATGCTAATCCAGCATGGCTTCCGCTTCGATTTCAATCAGCCATTCGGGCAGCGACAAGCCGCTGACAATGACCCACGAGGATGGTGGCGGGTCCGCCGGAAAACGGTCGCGCAGCGCTTGGGCAATGACTTCCTGATCCTCACGCGCCGTTTCGCAGATGTAAATGCGCAGCATGATGACCTGCGCCATCGTGCCACCCGCGGCCGTCAGCACGCGCGCGATGTTGTCGAGCGCGGCCTCGGTTTGCTCTTGAAGCCCCGGGCCGACGGTGCGTTCGTTGATATCCACGCCGACCTGGCCCGACAGCAATATCCTGCGCTGCCCGGTGACAATCACCGCCTGGCTGAATCCGTACTGGACGGTGTTGAAAACGGTATCGGGATTGACCACGGTTCTGGACATGCTGCGCTCCTGTGAACAGCGCGCCCCGCAGCGCGCCAAAACGGCCATTCTAACGATAGGCCTTTCACATTGCCGCGCTTGCCGCAGGGCGCGCTCGCGCGCCCGGCAAGGCTACCAGCAGCACGACCGCCCCTGCCACGACCGCCGTCCAGAAGCCCGCCTGCACGCCGTAATGGTCGACGACCCAACCGGCCATGGCCGCGCCAGCGGCCACGCCCGCCCCCAACCCAGTGACCAACCACGTCAACCCTTCGGTCAGGCGTTGGCCCGGCACACTGCTTTCCACGAGCGCCATGCCGATAATCATGGTTGGTGCAAACGACAAGCCGGCCAGCAACACGCCCAGTGACAGCGTGATCAGGTCATTCACCAACAGCAGCGGCAAGGTCGTGAACGCCGTCACGGCTGCCGCGATCGACAGCATGCGGCCAAGCGGCATTTGAAACTTCATGACGCCGAACACCAACCCCGCCACGCACGATCCCAGCGCATAGGCCGACAGCACGACACTGGCGCCTGCCGGCACGCCCTGAGCGCGAGCGAAGGCCACGCTCAACACATCAATTGTGCCAACGATGACGCCCATGGCCGACATCATGGCCACCAGCGCGAGCATGGATGGCATGCGCAGCACCGACGCCTCGCGCCCTGCCTGCCTGAGCTGTACCGCGGGTGCGGTGGCGCGCTGCAGCACAAAGGCCGTCACACCCACGGCCAACAGCAACGCGGCGGCCAACGGCCCTGCCTGTGGAAACCAGGCCACGCTAAGCCCCACGGCCAAGGGAGGCCCGAGGATAAAGCTGATTTCGTCCGCCACGGACTCCAACGCGTAAGCGGTGCGGAGTTGCGATTGATCGCGGAAGATCTCTGTCCAGCGCGCGCGGATCATCGCCGGCATGCTGGGCAAGGTGCCGGCCAAGGCGGCGAATAGAAACAGCGTCCAGTCCGGTGCGCCCCATTGCACACACGCGGCCAGGCAGATCAGGGCCGCAACGCAGAGGGCGGCTGCCACCGGCAGCACCCGGCCTTGCCCATGGCGATCCACCAAACGTGAGATACGTGGTGCCAGCAGAGCGGTGGCCAAGGCGAAAGTCGCGGCCACGGCGCCAGCCAGCGCATAGGAGCCTTGCACCTCGGAAAGCATCGTGATGATGCCGATGCCGATCATCGGCAAGGGCAGACGAGCAATGGCGCCGGCCACAACAAAACCGGTTGCACCAGGCGCTTTGAACAACTCGCGATACGGATTCGGCACCGATAACCTTTTGAATATTGAGTGGACGGGCAGATCCTATTCACATACATTGCGTATGTCAATTAAGATACGCACCGTATGTCACTGGAGAGCCGCATGCCCCCCACCCGCCCGGAAATGATCGCGTCCACGCGCAGAAAACTGCTGGCCACCGCCAGGCAGGCATTTGCGCATGAGGGGTATGCCGCGACGTCCATGGACGATTTCACCGCCGCGGCCGGACTGACGCGAGGAGCGTTGTATCACCATTTTGGTGACAAAAAAGGTTTGCTTGCGGCCGTGGTCAAACAGATCGACCATGAAATGGACCAACGGCTGAATGCCATTTCGGACAAGGCGCCCGACGCCTGGAGCGCCTTGCGCGACCGGTGCCGCACCTATCTGCGGATGGCCGCCGAGCCCGAGATCCGCCGCATCGTGTTGCAAGACGCCAGGGCAGTTCTGGGCATGGCCCCAAACGCGGCGCAGCAACAGTGCGCCGCGTCTTTGGCAGCGTTGCTGCAGCGCCTGATCGACGAATCCGTGATCGAAGCCGGCAACCCGCAGGCGCTGGCGCAACTTATCAACGGAGGCCTGACAGAAAGCGCATTCTGGATTGCCGACTCGGCATCGGAACCCCAACGCCTTGAAGATGCCCTGCATGCCCTGGACCTGATGTTGCGCGGCTTGCTGCGGCTCTCATAATGGGCTTATTATCCAAGCGAAAACTTGTTTAATTAAATTGGAGAGCCCGTGGCCACCACCCCGACCCTTGAGTCCAGCGCGTCCTGGGGCGACTTGCTGCACGGCGCCAATGCGCTGCGATCAATCGCCCTGGCGGGCGGCGTGGCCCTGCATGCCATCAACGTCTACATCGTCACCACCATACTGCCCAGCATCATCCAGGATATCGGGGGCCTGGAGTATTACGCCTGGAACACAACCCTGTTCGTGGTGACGTCCATCGTCGGGTCGGCGCTGTCCGCCAAGCTGATCGAAACGCTGGGGCCTCGCAACGCCTATCTTTTGGCTGTTGCCGTGTTCAGCAGCGGCGCGATCATCTGTGCGCTGGCGCCCGGCATGCCGGTGCTGTTGGTCGGGCGCAGCGTGCAGGGACTGGGTGGCGGCATTCTTTTCGCTTTGAGCTATGCGTTGATACGGTTGGTATTCGACGCCCCGCTCTGGACGCGTGCCATGGCCCTGGTGTCGTGCATGTGGGGCGTGGCAACGCTGTCCGGACCCGCGATCGGCGGTATCTTTGCGCAAACGGGGCACTGGCGCATGGCATTCTGGGCGCTGCTGCCGGTGGCCGCCGCGCTGGCGCTGATCGTCGCCTTCAAGGTCGGGGGACGGGCGTCGGTGCCGCCAGCGGCGCCCACTTCCTTGCCGCTGCGCACGCTGGGGCTGCTGGTCGCTTCGGTGCTGGCAGTGACGCTGGCCAGCCTGTCGACTCAATGGGGTTGGAACGCAGCGGGCATCGCAATAGGACTGGCCATCGCCGCGGCCGTTGCGCGCGTGGACTCGCGCGCCCACAACCGCTTGCTGCCCACGGGCGCCTACTCCATCGGCGCGCCACTGGGTGCGTTGTATGCCGTGATGTGCCTGGTGGTGGCGGCCATCGCCACCGAGATATTCGTACCCTACTTTCTGCAGATCATTCATGGGATGACGCCGTTGACCGCCGGCTACATGACGGCCGCGATGGGCGCGGGTTGGACGTTCGCCGCCATGCCCAGCGCCACACGCACCGGACCCGCCGCCGACCGCCTGGTGCGACTCAGCCCCGTCGTGATCCTGGCTTCGTTGATCGGGTTGTCGGTGATGACACCTCAAGCATCGATCCTGGCATCCGTCGCCGGACTCGTCGCATACATCGTTGCACTGATGGGCGTGGGTTTCGGTATTGGCCTTGCCTGGCCGCATCTGCTGACGAAAGTCTTCACGGTCGCCCCCAAGGGCGAGGAAACACTGACATCATCGTCGATCACCACCGTCCAACTTTATGCCGCCGCGCTGACCGCGGCGCTGGCGGGAGTGGTCGTCAATAGCGCCGGCCTGGCCGACCCCGGCGGCGTCGACGGAGCTCGCCACGCGGCGCGCTGGCTATTTGCCGCCTTTGCACTGGCGCCCGCGTTGGCGTTGCTGCTGCTGCCCAGAGTGACCCGCGCCACGTAAGCGCCCATTCGGCACCTGGCCCCGGCGCGTTACCGTCAGAACTTGGACTATTCGAACCGCAAATACAGCAAAGGCGGTATAGAACGTCACACGTGTCTTTGCTACGCTCACAGGCACCTGAAGAAGGTGGCGCCCATGAGCAACAAGATTCGAGTCCTTTGCGTTCAGCCCTCGTCCGTGGCCGCACGATTCGCCTTCATGGCGATCGCTCTGCGGTGGTCTTTGGGCGTTACCCCGCGCCCTACGCGGTTGATGATCGGGCCGCATGACCTGGAGCCGATCGGGTCGGAACCCGCCTTCTGGCGTTTCGCGATGCGGCATGCTCTCTTTGGCCAATCGTTCCTGGTGACGCGCGGCGGCCACTGGGACGTGGCGGCGTCGGTGGATGGAGACGAAGTCCATGCTTTTGGGCGAAAATTTGCCCTTAGCCAGTGCCTGTATTAAATACTTCCGGATTGCATGCGGCGGCGCGATCAATGCCCAGGGATTAACGCCCGGGATTCGCCCCATTCACATGCCTGAACCGGGCTTGCGTTGAAAGGCCGCCATTTCCTCGGCAGTCCAACGCTGCCGCGCTTCGTCTTGACAGCACGAGCGAAAGACCAGGGCGCCTACGTCCAGGAATCGGTCCACATCCGCATCCGTCAGCTTGCCCTGCACCTGCAACAGGCAATCCGCGTAGGCGGACAGCACCCCATCCCAACCGTCCAACTGGTCCGACGCGACGGGTTGAGAAATCATGCGCGCCATCATTTCACTATGGTCCATTCGAATGCCCCCCTCGGATACCGCACCCTCGCCGGCGCGCGCCGACCGTGCGTGCCCGATATCCAGCAAGTGCCATGCCCAAATCCCATCGACAGCTAGGCTCATGCTCTGGAAAGACATCTGCTGACTAACGCCGTGGCGCCACATCCGGCGCCCTGCCCCGCAACAGCGCGTCGGGATGCGTCTGAAGATAATCGGATAGCTCCCGCAACGAGCGGGCGGCTCGGCTCAGCTCGCGCAGGGCGGTGTCGGTGCTCAATGGCAAACCTGAATCAGGCGTCAGCAGCGCGCTCAAGGCAGCGAGTGACCGGTTGGCTTGTCGCAGCATGGCCTGCGCCTCGGGAGCCAACTGCGTATCCATGCGCTTGAGCAGACGGGACGCGCCGCGCAGCGCGCCCGCCAGCTCCGCGCCAATGGCATCAAACGGCACGTTGTCGACCTTGGTCAGAATGCTGTTCAACTGCTGCTGCAACTGATCCAGGTTGTTCGGCACGGTGGGGATGAAAGGTCGGTCTTCCATCTTGAATGCTACCGGTGGCGCATCGGGAAATTCGGCCAGCGCCACATACAGTTGGCCCGTCAGCAAGTTGCCGATACGTAACTGCGCCCGCGTACCGCGCTCCACCATCGCGGTCAGCAATTTGCCGCTTGGGTGGGAGGTATCGGCGCCCGAAAACTCTTTGATGCGCCGGAAGGTTTGCCCTCCCAAGCGTTCGGGATAGACCGTGGCGGAGACCTCCGCAAAGAACAGTTTGGTGACGTCGTCGAAATCCAGGTTGATCGCGTCCACCTGCCCGATGATGACCCCGTAGGCGTCAATCGGTGCGCCGACCGTCAGGCCACGCACCGATTGGTTGAAGCGCATGCGAATCCGCAACGGCACGCCATCTGGCTGGGCGCGGGCAGCGGCTTCATTGGGATAGATGGTGTAGGTGGCGCCGTCTGCGGCGGCTTGGGGCCCGCTCTGGTTCAATGTATCGAAGGCCACGCCGCCGATGAGCACCGACACCAGCGACTGCGACCGCATTTGCAAGCCACGCGAGTCCACGCTGAAATCCACACCGCTTGCATTCCAGAAGCGCGTACTGGGGTTGACGTAGGCATCATTGGGCGCATCAATAAAGACTTGCACGTCCACGCCATCCCCGCCCTTGGACAGGCGGTAGCTCACCACCTGTCCCACCGGAATACGGCGGAAATACACGGGCGAGCCGATATCCAGGGAACCCAGATCGGCAGCATGCAGCGTAAAACGCTTGCCGGCGCGATCCTGAGCCACTTCAGGCGGTATTTCCAGACCAGTGAATTGGGTTTTCCGTTCGCCCGAAGCCCCCTCTTTTCCCGCGCTACCCACCGGGTCCAGACCAATGTAGGAGCCCGACAGCAGCGTGCCCAGGCCGGAGACGCCACTAAGGGTCAAGCGCGGCCTGACCACCCAAAATACGGTGCCCTCCCGCAGCAGGCTGGCGGCGTCATTGTCAACGCGAATGGTCACCACCACACCGTTGCGTTCAGGGTTCAGGCTGACGCGCTCCACCAGTCCGACCGTGACCTCTTTGTACCGGACCTGCGTCTTGCCGGCTTCCAGCCCTTCGGCCGTTTGGAAGTGGATGGTAGCCGTGGGACCCGCGTTCAGCCAGGCCTGCACCACCAGCAGCAATCCGCCGATCACGGCAACCACCGGCACCAGCCATATCCACGAGATGCGGCGGCGCGCTTTGCGCGACGCAACGGTTGCTGCGGCGGAACCAGACTCAGCCATCGAGGATATCTCCTTCGTGTACGCAGCAGACCCGATCGCCCGCCAGCAAGCGCCTGGAATAGCGGGTAGCATGGCCCTCCTATTTGGAGGAAGTCAACGTGAATATCGCCATCCGCCCCGCGACCCTCTCGGACGCGGCCCAGATCTATGCCTTCATCACTGAACTGGCCGTCTACGAACGCGCCGCGCATGAAGTGATCGCAAGCGCCGACGACGTCGCCCGTACCCTGTTTGCCCCCGGGGCGCCCGCCAAGGCCCTGATGTGCCTAGCGGACGGGAAACCCATTGGGTACGCCGTCTATTTCTACAGCTATTCCACCTGGCTAGGCAAGAACGGCATTTACCTGGAAGACCTGTACATCACTCCCGAGCACCGCGGCATTGGCGCCGGACGCGACCTGCTGCGCCATTTGGCGCAGGAAGCGGTGGCCAACGGCTGCGGCAGGCTGGAATGGAGCGTGCTGGACTGGAACCAGCCAGCCATTGATTTTTATGTGTCGATCGGCGCGAGGCCGCTGGATGAATGGGTGCGCTACCGCCTGACGGACGATGCACTCAAGCAATTCGCGGAAGGCCGCCGCCAGCCGGCCTAGAACTCGGGCAGATCAAACAGCGTGTGCAGTGTGGAGCTGGGCGCGGGCACCGACGCAAGCACCTCGCGCCCGGCGTCGGTCAACAGGACTCGGACGGGGCGCAGCGCCACACTGGTGCCGTCCACGCTGATGGCGGTTTCCACGTCCGCCCCGCCCTTGATCATGTCGATCACCTCGGACGCCGACGCCGTAGCGGGTTCGGTGACCCAGCCCGGCACACCACGCTCGGCCTGGCCCCAACGCACATAGGCGATGTGCCCGCTGATGGGTTCTTTTCGAACGGCGACGATCACATAAAAAGACATCCAGGCCTCCCTAAAGTGGTGTGGCCAGGATCGTATAGCAAGTTGACGGGGGCGGCATACCCGCCCCCATCACGGTTCGATATCGATGGCGGCAAAGGATTTCACCAGATCGTCCAGTTGCTTGAGCTGGGTCAGGAAGGGTTCAAGCTTGTCCAACGGCAACGCGCTGGGACCGTCGCACTTGGCATTTTTGGGGTCGGGGTGGGCCTCCAGGAACAGGCCCGCCAAGCCAACGGCCATTCCAGCACGGGCCAGTTCGGCCACCTGCGCGCGCCGGCCGCCCGATGCCGCATCCAGCGCCGAGCGCTGCTGCAAGGCGTGCGTTACGTCAAAAATCAGCGGACGGTTGTTCGTCACTTTTTTCATGACGCCGAACCCCAGCATGTCGACCACCAGATTGTCGTAGCCGAAGCTGGTGCCACGGTCGCACAGAATCAGCTTGTCGTTACCGGCTTCGGTGAACTTCTCAACAATATTCAGCATCTGGGTCGGGCTGAGAAACTGGGGCTTCTTGATGTTGACCACGCGCTGGGTCTGCGCCAGCGCCACCACCAGATCCGTCTGCCGGGCCAGGAAGGCGGGCAACTGCAGGATGTCGGCCACTTCCGCGACCGGCGCGGCCTGCCAGGGTTCGTGAACGTCAGTAATGACCGGCACGCCGAATTCCTTCTTGACCGCTTCGAAGATCTTCATGCCCTCTTCCAGGCCCGGCCCCCGGTAGGAATGGATTGACGAGCGGTTCGCCTTGTCGAAGGATGCCTTGAACACGTAGGGAATGCCCAGCTTGCGCGTCACGCGTTGGTATTCTTCGCACGCGCGGAGCGCCAGATCCAGGGATTCCAGTACGTTGATACCGCCAAACAGCACGAAGGGGCGATCATTGGCGCAGTGGATCGACGAAGAAATAGCGACTTCTGGGGCGGTCATGATGGGCGAATCCTGTAAAAATTTTGCGGGTGACAGTGCGTAATGTACAACCTGCCCAAACCGAAAAATGCATGCGCCGCCCAAGACGGCCCAGCGGCTCGGGTCGACGTCCTCTCTGCTCTTGATGGCGTTATCGCTGGACGCGACCGATATCCCTGTCCACAATGACCCGTCACGGACCGGCCATTGTGCCGGCCAGCATTCGACTCAAAGGCGGACTCATGGGTTTTTTAGACACACTGTTCCGGCGCACGCCCTCGCCGGACCAGTTCGCCAAGCTGTTCGTGGCAGCGGCGCGCAAACAAGGCTTCGACGGTGATGTCGTCTACAAGGCCGACGAATTCCGGCTGCTTCTGGGCGAAGGCTCGTACTTCAATCTGCATAATGCCTACCACGCCTACTGCAACACGCAGGGGGCGCAGCAAAAGCGCGCCTTGCAGGGTTATGTATCAGCCTTGGCCGGCAGCAAGCAGACGACGCCCCAGCGGGCCACCGAAATCAGGCCGATGCTTCGCGCCGTGATCCGCAGCCGTACCGCGCTGGAGGACGTGCGCCTGCATCACGTTCGCACTGAAGGAGACGATAGCGCCTTCCACCCTGCTTTCCAGCCATTTGGCGACGATTGCGTGGTGCTGCTGGCGCTGGACCACCCCGACGCAATCTCCACACTGACCAACGGCCCCGAAGCCGCATGGCAGTTGACGTACGACGAGGCCCTGGCCATTGCCATCGACAACCTGCGCGACGCCCCGGACAACTTCACCGAACTTGCACCCGGCGTTTTCCGTGGAGGATGGGGCGACGGTTACGACATCAGCCGTGCCTTGCTGCCCGACATGATCGAACGCGTGCCGGTACGTGGCAGACCGGTCTTCATGATGCCCACGCGCGATGTGCTGCTTGTTACCGGTGACAACGACATCAACGGCATGACCGCGATGGTTGAACTGTGCCAGCAGGCGCTTACGCAAGGCCGTTCGGTCAGCGCGCACATGTACCACTACAACGAGCGACAAGCACTGCGCTATGTACCGAAAGAATCATCGCTCGCGCAACGCCAGGCGCACCTGGCCCGCCTGCTCGACAAGTCCGACTACGACGCGCAGAAGGCCACGCTGGACCATATCCACGAAGAACAGGGCATGGACATCTACGTGGCCAACTACAACCTGTTCACCGCGGATGACGATCCAGTCACGTCGTTCTCGTTGGCATCATGGACGCGCGGGGTGGACACATCCCTGCCCAAGGTGGATCGCCTGGCGCTTGTACGCCCCGAGGCCGAAGACGAGATCGGCGAAGTCCGGGTGGTGTCATGGGAACAGTCGGCACATCTGCTGGAGCCGCTGCTGAGCAAAGAACCGGGGTACCCGATCCGGTATCGCACTCGCGGCTTTCCTGAAGATGCCCAGCTTGCCGAATTGGACGAAGTACCGTAGCAAGTGCGGCAGCCTCAGCCCTTGAGCTGCCGCGCCTCCAGGCTCCACAACACGGGGTCGCTGGTGGACACCCCCACCGCGCCGTGCTTCATGGCAATGCCGATGTCCGCCTGGTTGCTGACGAACCCCGATGCAACAATGGGTGGCAGCGCTTGCAAGTCTTGCTTGGCCATGTGCGTCAGCATGGGCGCGGGCATCAGCTGAACCAGATTCGGGTCGCTTTGTTCCAGCGCCTTGACGCTGCGCGGCCAGGTCGAGCGGTCGGTCACAAACACCTTTTGCATCGTGACCATGCCCGCCCGGTTGGCGCGCTGGATGGTGGCCACGCGGGTGGATACCAGGCTGGCCACACCGATGTCGGCCAGGTACTCCACCCCACCCTTGTCCTGCGACAGGCCCTCGCAACTGTCGATATTGACGATGGCGAATTTGCCCGCGCGGTTCAAGGTGGCGATGACGGGCGCCAGCTTGCGCAGTTCGACGTTGGCGACGATACCGATTTCGGCCACGCTGCCCACGAAGGTATTGATCTGCTCAAGCCCGTACAAAGTCGCAATGACCGGGTGACGCGCCAGGCATGCCCCAAATGACCTATCCATGGTTATCGATCTTCCTGACCGTAAAAGCGCTGATCGCTCAAGCCCAGCTTGCCGGGATTCAACAGGTTTTGCGGGTCCAGTTGGCGTTTGACGGCAAGCATCACGTTGAACGCGCCGCCCAGCGATTCCTGCATGTACGGCGCCCGCAACAGGCCCACGCCATGGTGATGGCTGAGCGCGGCATTATATTTAATCAGCACGGCGTTGGCGGCATCCCAGGCAGCGCGATACCACGTGCCGCGCTGCTCAACCGCAACGTCACCGCGCAACGAAAAATACAGGCAGGCGCCGTCCACGTAGGCATGCGACTGATGCGCGGACCCCGCCAGCGTGCCCGGCACCGCGTTCACCGCCGCCACCACCTCGTCGTAGATGGCGGCCAGATCGCTCCAACGTCCCGACATTTCCAGCGTATCGGCCACGAAGCCGGGGCTGCGCTTGAAGCCTTCGGCGCTCTTTCCAGTCAGGTAGCGCGTTTCCAGCCAGCGTTCGAAGATGGCGTCGCCGTCGAGTTTTTCGCCCAGCTCCTCGCAGACGCCTTCGCTTATCTGCATGACCGCGTCGACCATCTGGCGCGCGCCCTCGTCGGCCACCAGCAACACGTTCAGGTCAGGCCGGTTGAACTGCACGCCGCTTTCCAATTCGTCGTACAGGCGCAGCGCCGCGGGGTTTGCGCCGCGCTGCATGATCTCGCGGCAGGCATCCAGGCCGATGGCAAAGGTCTTGAAACCGTAGGCGATGGCGCGGCCATAGTCGGGTAACCGATGTAGCTTCAGCCGCAAGCGCACAATCACGCCCAGCGTGCCTTCCGACCCGATAAACAACTGCTGAAGGTCCGGCCCCACCGCCGCGCGCGAGTAACCGCCCACCGAGACCAGGCTGCCATCCGCCAGCACCACGTCCATGCCGAACACCATGTCTTCGATCTTGCCGTAGCGCGTGGACAGTTGCCCCGCCCCGCGGCAGGCCGCCCAGCCGCCCACGGTGCTGATGCCGAACGACGACGGCCAATGGCCCATCGTCAATCCGTATTCGTTCTGGATGGTCTGTTCAAACACATCGCCGAACATGCCGGCTTCGACGTCCACAATCTGGCTGTCGCGGTCCACCCCGATCAGCTTGTTCAATTGGCACACATCCAGCACGATGCCGCCGCGCACGGGCAAGGCCGCGCCGGTGACGTTGCTGCGGCCGGCTGACACGGTGACCGGAATCCCTTCCGCATGCGCAAGACGCATGACGGCCTGCACCTGCTCCACCGACGACACCGCCACGATCACCGCGTGTGGGGTCGCGGGCTTGCCGCCCGTCTCCGACACCATCGACCCCGCCCACCAGTCGCGGGTCCAGGCCACCACGTCGCCCGTGGCGGTCAACACGTTGTCGGCCACATGGCGCAAGGCGTCAAGCTGGGCGTCGGTGACGCGCACGGGGTCGCGCTGCAAGCCGGGTTCGGTGCCGGAGTCCGTCAGCGTTGCCGCATAGGCTGGCGGCGTGTGTGCGCCCACCACGTAGTTGCCCCGGTTGTAGCCGCGCTTGATGGCTTCTTTACTGATCATTCTTCGTCTCCCATGAGTATGGATTTTTCGAGCTTGATAGCAGCCAGGTAATCGTTGACCTGCTGCGCGATGGTGGCGGGCGGCAAACCGAGTTCCGCCTGCAAGATCTGTCCCACCCGGCCAGCCGCGTGCGCCGAGGCATCGCGCGCCATCAGGCGGGTACGCATGCGCCTGGCCAGCACATCTTCGACGGTGCCCGCCATTTCATGACGCACCGCGTAAAGCACTTCGGCTTCGGTGTACGGCAGGCCGTGGACGATGGGCGCCAGCAATGCCGGCGACGCCTGCATCAGGTCGCTGACAAAGCGCGCCTCGGTGCCGTACCGTTCGCCCAGATGCGCCGACATGCCGCCGGACGCCACGATGGCTTGCGGGTCGTAGCCGGCCGCCCCCAGCAGATACGCCTTCTTGGTCTGGCAGGCGTTGCGCTGCCCCAGCACCTGCTGCGCGGCATCGATGGTCTGTTCCGCCATGTGCCGCGACGTGGTGAGCTTGCCGCCCACAATCGTGACCAGGCCGTCGGCCGACACGCGGATCTCGTGGTTGCGCTTGATCTCCAGCGTCTTGCCGCCTGGCGGCGCCACCAGCGGACGACAGCCCGCGATGCTGCCCACCACGTCTTCGGCTTGCAGGTCGGTCTTTAACGCCGAGCGCGCGCCTTCCAGCAGGAAGTCCAGCTCGCGCCGCGTGCAGTGCACGTCGTCCAGATTGCCGTCGTAGTCTTCATCGGTCGTGCCCAAGTAAGACACGTCGCCCCAGCGCGTGATGGTGGCGCGGCGGCTGCGGCCGGGCACGGGAATGGTGACGGTGCAGTCGTTGCGGATTTTCATCCACGGCACGGCCACGTGCACGCCCTTGGCAGGGCGCACATGCAAGGCGGGCTCGT
This sequence comes from Achromobacter spanius, assembly GCF_003994415.1. Classification (NCBI taxonomy): domain Bacteria; kingdom Pseudomonadati; phylum Pseudomonadota; class Betaproteobacteria; order Burkholderiales; family Alcaligenaceae; genus Achromobacter; species Achromobacter spanius. Next base: position 4,060,579 of record NZ_CP034689.1, read on the forward strand.
CGCCTTTTTTCGCGCCGGTCCAGTCGCGCAGCCACACCCCCGTGGCCATGATCACCACACGGGCTCGCGCGCGGATTTCGCGTCCGTCCGCGTGCACGATCGCGCCGTCGACCTTGCCTTGCGCGTCTCGCGTTACCGCCACCGCCTTGGCGTGGTTGGCCACCGCCGCGCCGTGAAAGGCGGCGGTGCGCGCAACCGTCAGCGTCAGGCGCGCGTCGTCCACCCGGGCGTCGTAGTAAAGAAAGCCGCCCAGCAGGCCGTCTTCTTTAAAGGTCGGACAATGCGACAGGACTTCCGGCGCCGTCAGCTTCTGATGCAGGATGCCTTCGCGCCAGCCGCCGGCCATGTCGTAGGTCCACAGCAGGCTTTCAAACGCCTTGGACAAGCGCTTGTCGAACACCCCGCCGCGTTCCAGGATGGGAAACAGGAACGGCAAGCGCTGCACCAGGTGCCGCGCATTGCGCCGCAAGCGCTGGCGCTCGTGCAGGGAATGGCGCACCAGTCCCAGGTTGCCCTGCTCGATGTAGCGCAACCCGCCGTGCACCATCTTCGATGACTTGGACGACGTGCCCGAGGCAAAGTCGTCTTTCTCGATCACAGCGACACGGTATCCGCGCAAGGCGGCATCCAAGGCGGCATAGGCGCCCGTGATGCCGCCCCCCACGATCAACATGTCGAATTGTTCACTGCCCAACCGGTCCAAATGTTCCTGCCGGTTCAGGCGTAATGGCTCGGTGCTGGTCATGTCGGCCCGGTCCTTTCTGGGCTGTCTGGATAGCCACCCGATCATTTCTGCAATGCCTCCTGGTTGTCTTGCTTGAACTGTTTTACGTGCCCCAATTCCGACCCCACGCGGGCGTGCCACAGGGCGCGGCGGCGCGCGCGTTCGTCGGCATCGACAGCGGGCTCGAACACGGCGTCGGTCACGATGGTCTTGCGCGCCTCGTGCAGCGAGGGCCACAGCAAGCCCGACGCCCCCGCCAGATAGGCGATACCGCGCAGGCTGGCGCGGTCCGCTTCTTGCATGCGGCGTATGGGAATGCCGATCAGATCGGCCTGAATCTGCAGCAAGGGATCGCTGCGCGAGAGGCCTCCACCCACGACCAATTCCGACACCCGAACGCCCGACGCTTCCTCGTCCGCCTCGATGCAGCTGGCGACCGAGTGCGCGATGCCTTCCAGAATGGCGTAGGCCACTTCGGCCTGCGTGGTGGCCATTGACACACCCGTCAGCGAGGCGCGCGCGGCCGCTTCCATGCGCGGCACGCGCAGGCCGGTCAGCGCCGGCACGAAGGTCACGCCGTTTGACGAGTCCACCGTTTGCGCCAGCGCGCTGATCTCGTGCGCATCCTTGAACCACTTCAGCTTTTCGCACACCCAGTTCAGCGCCGACCCGGTCGTCGCCACAAAGGTCTCCACCGCGAAGTGCGACACCCCGCCCTGGCGGCGCGCCATCATCGTCAGCGAGCCGTCGGACATGCCCGCATTCGCGGGGGGCTCCGTGCCGATGATCAGGTCCACAAAGCTGCCGGTGCCATGCACACACATCGCCTGCCCACGGTCCAGGCAGCCCAGGCCGATGGCGCCCGCGTGCTGGTCGCCGGCCGATGCCAGAATCGGCACGTCGATGCCAAGGACCTCGGGGCGGGTGCGCCCAAAGTCATCGGCGTCCTGACGCAGCGTGGGCAAGAGCTCGTGCGGGAAGCCTAGTTCCTGCGCCCATTCCAGGTAGTAGCGATGGTCGGCCAGCACGTAGGCACCCGCGGATGTGGCGTTGGTGGGCGTGGTCACGCATTCGCGCCGTTGCGAAAAGTGCCACAGCAACCAGGTGTCCACGGTGCCAAACGCCAGCCGCTTGTCGCGCCACGCATCCGCCACCTGCGGTGTATCTCGCAAATGGCGCGCGGCCCACAGATACAGCGAGCGCACTCCCACCGGCCGACCGACACGCTCGCGCAGCCGCGTATCCCATTCCGGCGCCAGCAGGTCCAAGTCATCCACAAAGCGCGTGTCTTGCCAGACCATGGCAGGCACCAGTGCGCGGCCCGTGTGCGTATCCCACAGCACCGCCGTGGCGCGCTGCGTGGCCAGCGCCAGCGCAACGATCTCCTGGCCGGCGCGCTGGGCATCCGCGATGGTGGCGCGGCAGACCTCGATGGTGCGATCCAGGATGTCGTTGGCGTCCTGCTCCACCACGCCCGGCCTGGGCGAGTCCACCTGCAAGGCCGCGTACTGCAAGCAAGACACCTGCCCATCGGCGGACACCGTGGCGGCGCGCGTGCCGGACGTGCCCTCGTCTATGGCCAGAATCACATTTTTGTTTGTCATCGCGAGGCTTTCCCAATGGCGGGGTCCAGGGCGGGCAGCAGGGCGTCATCCTTGAACTGCGGCGCGCCGGCTTCGTTGTCGGGGTTGATGGCGGTGCGGGTGGGATCCCACTTGATCACGAAGCAGATGATGCTGGCCACAAGCGGCACGATCGACAGGATGAGGAAGGTCTTCTCCAACCCATAGTTCTCGCGAAAGAGCGGAAACACCAGCAGCCCGATCGCGGCGCCCGTCGAACCCAGCGCGCCAATGATGCCGTTGGCGCCCGCCCGCAATTCGCTGCGAAACGACAGCGACGACAGGCTCTTGCCATTGGCGCCCGGCCCCCCGGAGTGGAACAGGATGAACAGCGAGGGCACGATGACGGCCACCCACAGCGGCATCTTGCCGTGGAAGGTGCCCAGGATCAGCAGCATCAGAAACACCGCGGCGAAACCGAACGCCGACGCGCGCCGCAGCCCCAACTTGCGGCCGATGTAGGGCGACAAGAAGCCGCCGAAGATGCCGAACACGTTGAACACCAGGGCGCCGATGGTGGCGAAGATGAAGTCCTTGCCGAACAGGGCGGCGCTGATCAAAGGCAAGTACCAGCCCACGGCGAAATACTGGATCGACTGACCGATCTGGACCGTGGCAGCCAGAATCGTGCGCGGCAGGTAGACGCCGCGAAAGATCAGCAACACGTTGGCCATGCCGCGCTTGGCCTGGTTGGTTACCGGCACCCGCTCATGCACGGGCGCGGCGGCGAAGGGTTGGCCATAAATGCGGGTCATGGCGCGCGCCGCCTGCTCGACTCGCTCTTTGCGGGCTAGCCAGATCGGGCTTTCGATCATGTAGCTCAGTTGCAGCACCAGGATGACGACGGCGAAGATGGCGGTGGCCGCCACCGAATAACGCCAGATCGAATCGCCCACGTCCCAAGAGAAGAACAGCATGGCCAGCAACAGATTCGTGCACACGGCCGTGTACCACATGCCCTGCCAGGTGTTCAGTCGGCTTTTGAATTTCAGCGGCGTGAACTCGGCCAACACGGCCATCGCAATGGCGAAGTCGATGCCGTAAGCCGCGCCGACAAAGAAGCGGCCCACCAGGATGACGTCAAAACTGGGCGCAAACATCACCAACAGCGCGCCGATCACGGCCAGGAACTTGGCGATGATCAAGGGCCGGATGCGGCCCCAGCGGTCAGCCATCCACCCGCCGATGGGGTTGAAGGCGATAGCGACCCAGGCCGCGAACGACGTCATCAGCGCCACCTGCCCGGCGGTCAAGCCCAGGTCGCGCGTCATGGGGCCCAATGCCGCGCTCAGGGCGGAATTGGCGAATGCATCCAGAAATAGTCCGCCCAGCGCCAGCCACCAGATAAGGCCGGCCCGGCCAGTAATACCGGGGCGTGAATCGATATAAGCGATGACATCGTCGATGCCACGTATTTTTACGGTCGATGATTGCACAGTCGTCTCCTCTTGGAATTATTTCTGTAAGAGGTCGACGCAAACTGCGCGCAATAAAAGACCACCCTACAGATGGTCTTTTATCTAAATCTGTGCGGTGACTTTATGGGCTGCGCAAAGGGGTGTCAAGAAGAAGGCGTATCGGGATAAACCCTGTTTCCCGGCGTTTTTTTGGGCTTGAAAAAAGTATCCAAAGGGTCGGAAAAGGATAAGGAATGCGATTAATTTATATGTTTTTTTCTTTATTTTTCAATGACTTGCATTAATTTTGCAAGTAGGCAAACTACGCGCATTCTGAAACTCCACCCACCAAGCCGAAAGAGGATTCCCATGCGCTTAATCACCGATCAAGAACTCAGCAATATGTCGACCGAGAACAAGCGTCGCCGTCATTTGGAACTGGATAAGAAGCTTGAAGTTGCGGCCAGCCGTGGCTGGGCCTGCGCCCACCGCATTGAAGCCACCCGCGCCAAGGTGCACGCGGCGATCCAGTTGGACGTGGAACTGGGCCGCGATGTTGAGCAGCGCACGGAAAAGCGGCGCGACCGCGTGAAGCTCAAGAACTGACCGGCTGAATCCGAGGGACCAGCCCAGCTGGCCCAAAAGCAAAAAACCCCCTGGCTGAACAGCCAGGGGGTTTTGTCATATTAGTGGTGCGAAGGAGGGGACTCGAACCCCTACACCTGTTACGGCGTCAGGACCTAAACCTGGTGCGTCTACCAATTTCGCCACCTTCGCTAAAGGTCAAGCCCGCTATTGTAGCTTGCTTGTTAAAATCTTGCGTCATGAATCCGCGCCTCGATGCTTTACACCCCTACCCGTTCGAAAAATTGCGCGCGTTGCTGGCCTCTGCCAGCTCGCAGCCGGACGGCCTGACGCCTATCAATTTGTCGATTGGCGAGCCCAAGCACGCCGCGCCCGAGCGCGTGGCGGAGGCGATCCGCAACCATATGGAAGGCTTGTCGGTCTACCCCTCGACCAAGGGCGACCCGGCGCTGCGTCAGGCGATATCGGACTGGTTGGCGCGCCGCTACAGCATTCCCGCACCCGACGCCGACACCCAGGTGCTGCCGGCGCTGGGATCGCGCGAAGCGCTGTTCGCCTTCACCCAGACTGTGATCGACCCGTCGGCCGGTTCGGTGGTGATCTGCCCCAACCCGTTCTACCAAATATATGAAGGCGCCACACTGCTGGCGGGCGCCACGCCTTACTTCGTCAACGCCGACGCGCTGCGCAACTTCGCCAGCGACTGGAACCAGGTGCCCGACGCCGTCTGGAAGAAAACGCGGCTGGTGTTCGTGTGCTCGCCGGGCAACCCGGCCGGCAACGTCATGTCGCTGGACGAATGGGAAACGCTGTTCAAGCTGTCTGACCGCCACGGTTTTGTCATTGCGTCGGACGAATGCTATTCCGAGATCTACCTGGACGAAGGCGACGCCCCGCTGGGCGGCTTGCAGGCCGCGCGCCGCCTGGGCCGGGACGACTACCGCAACCTGGTGTGCTTTTCCAGCTTGTCCAAGCGCTCCAACGTGCCCGGCCTGCGTTCCGGCTTCGTGGCGGGTGACGCTGCGCTTATCGGCCGCTTTCTGCTGTATCGCACGTATCATGGCAGTGCCATGAGCCCGCTGGTATCGGCCGCCAGTATCGCCGCCTGGACGGACGAGGCGCACGTGAAAGACAACCGGCGTCTGTACCGTGAAAAGTTCGATGCGGTCGTGCCCATTCTGGAAAACGTGCTGGATGTGTCACGGCCGCAGGCTTCTTTTTACCTGTGGGCGGCCACGCCGGGCTCGGAAACGGCGTTCGCGCGCGACCTTTACGGCCGCACGGGTGTTACCGTTCTGCCGGGCAGTTTTCTGGCGAGGGAGGCACACGGTGTGAATCCCGGCCAGGGCCGCATTCGTATTGCGCTGGTGGCGCCCTTGGCTGACTGCGTGCAGGCAGCCGAGCGCATCGCCCATTTTGTACACACTTCTGTTTGATCAACCTTTAAAAGCTGAGCCGCTATGACTCTCGACCTGCAGACCACCATCGAAAAAGCCTGGGACGACCGGGCCAACCTGACGCCCGCCGACGCCAGCGCCGAGGTGCGCGAGGCGGTGGAACACACCATCGACGGGCTGGATCTGGGCCGCCTGCGCGTGGCTGAAAAAATCAACGACGACTGGGTTGTGCACCAGTGGATCAAGAAGGCCGTGCTGCTGTCGTTCCGCCTGAGCGACAACGCCATCATGGGCGAAGCCCCGCTGCAGTTCTACGACAAGGTGCCGCTCAAGTTCTCGGAATACGGCGACAACGCCTTCAAGCAAGGCGGCTACCGCGTGGTGCCGCCCGCCGTCGCCCGCCGCGGCGCCTTCATCGGCCGCAACGTCGTGCTGATGCCGTCCTACGTGAACATTGGCGCCTACGTCGACGAAGGCACCATGGTCGACACCTGGGCCACCGTTGGTTCGTGCGCCCAGATCGGCAAGAACGTCCACCTGTCGGGTGGCGTGGGCATTGGCGGCGTGCTGGAGCCGCTGCAAGCCAACCCCACCATCATTGAAGACAACTGCTTCATCGGCGCCCGCTCGGAAGTCGTTGAAGGCGTGGTCGTGGAAGAAAACTCGGTGCTGGCCATGGGTGTGTTCCTGTCGCAAAGCACCAAGATCTTTGACCGCGCCACGGGCAAGATCACGTACGGCCGCGTGCCCTCGGGTTCGGTCGTGGTGCCGGGCTCGCTGCCGTCGGCTGATGGCTCGCACAGCCTGGCTTGTGCCGTCATCGTCAAGCGTGTCGATGCGCAAACGCGCGCCAAGACCAGCATCAATGATCTGCTGAGGGCGTAATGAGCACGTCTGCCGTACTGGATCTGGTCAAGGACCTGATCGCCCGTCCGTCGGTCACCCCGGCGGACGAAGATTGCCAGGCGGCGCTTGCCGCCCGGCTGGAGCGCATCGGCTTTACGTGCGAGACCATCGCACAAGGCGGCGTCACCAATCTGTGGGCCCGGCGCGGCAGCGCCGCGCCGCTGACCGTGTTCGCCGGCCACACGGATGTGGTGCCTCCGGGTCCGCGCGAAAAGTGGGATAGCGACCCGTTCGTGCCCACCGAACGCGACGGCTGGCTGTACGGCCGTGGGGCGGCCGACATGAAAAGCTCGATCGCCGCCTTCGTGGTGGCGGCCGAGGAATTCGTGGCGGCCCACCCCCAGCACGGCGGTTCGATCGCGCTGTTGATCACGTCGGACGAAGAAGGCCCGTCCATCGACGGTACGGCCATCGTTTGCGACGCCTTGAAGGCACGCGGCGAAAAGCTGGATTACTGCATTGTGGGCGAGCCGACTTCCGGCGATGTGCTGGGCGACACCTGCAAGAATGGCCGCCGTGGCTCCTTGTCGGGCAAGTTGACGGTAAAGGGCATCCAGGGCCACGTGGCGTACCCACACCTGGCACGCAACCCGGTGCACCAGTTGGCGCCGGCGCTGGCCGAGATCGTCGGCATCGAATGGGACCAGGGCAACGAATACTTCCCGCCCACGACGTTCCAGGTGTCGAACCTGAATTCGGGCACGGGAGCTACCAACGTGGTGCCGGGCGAAGCCGTGGCGCTGTTCAACTTCCGCTTCTCGACGGCCAGCACGCCGGAAAGCCTGAAGTCGCGCGTGCATGCGGTGCTGAACAAGCACGGCCTGGAATATGAACTGGACTGGGATCTGGGCGGCGAGCCGTTCTTGACCCCGCGCGGTTCGTTGACGGATGCGCTGGTGCAGGCCATTCACGCTGAAACCGGCGTCACCACCGAACTGTCCACCACCGGTGGCACGTCCGACGGCCGCTTCATCGCCAAGATCTGTCCGCAGGTGATTGAGTTCGGCCCTGGCAACGCCACGATCCACAAGGTGAATGAACGCATCGAAGTGGCCTCGCTGGAGCCGCTTAAGAACATCTATCGCCGCACGCTGGAAAACCTGCTCTTAGCAAAGTAAAACGCCGCTACGCGGACGCTCTGCCCCCCTTCAGAGGGGGGTGTTTTTTCCCCGCTTCGGCAAACTGAACGGGGAATACAAGGCCTGTTATGTATCAATCCGCCCGCCAAGAATTGCTGACCCTGCGTGACCTCATCCGCTATGGGGTATCGCGCCTGAACAGCGCCCAGGTGGCGTTGGGGCACGGCAGCGACAACGCCTGGGACGAGGCGGTCTACCTGACGCTGCACGCCCTGCACCTGCCGCTGGACACGCTGGAACCGTTTTTGGATGCCCGCGTCGTTCGTGAAGAACGTGACCGCGTGCTGGACCTGCTGGAACGCCGCGTCACCGAGCGCGTACCCGCCGCCTACCTCACCAACGAGGCCTGGCTGCGCGGTCACCGCTTCTACGTGGATAAGCGCGTCATCGTGCCCCGCTCGCCTATCGCCGAACTGCTGGACCAAGGGCTTTCACCCTGGGTGCAGGACGCAAGCGCCGTGGAAAACGTGCTGGACATGTGCACCGGTTCGGGCTGCCTGGCCATCCTGTCGGCCATGGCCTTCCCCTACGCCCACGTGGATGCGGTGGATGTGTCGGCCGACGCGCTGCAAGTGGCCCGTCGCAATGTGGACGACTACGGCCTGCAAGACCGGCTGGACCTGCACGAAAGCAATCTGTTCGACGCCCTGCCCGCACGCCAGTACGACGTCATCATCTGCAATCCGCCTTATGTGAACAGTGGCTCCATGAATGTGCTGCCGCAGGAATACCGCCATGAACCGCATCTGGCGCTGGCCGGCGGCGAGGACGGCATGGACCTCGTGCGGCGCATTCTGGCGGCGGCCCCCCAGTACCTGACGCCCGACGGCGTGATCGTGCTGGAGATCGGCCACGAGCGCGACTTCTTCGAAGCCGCCTTCCCACAGTTGTCGCCCGTCTGGCTGGACACGGAAGAAGCCTCGGACCAGATCCTGCTGCTTACCCAAGAGCAACTCAGCCTGTGATACGCGCTACTGGATTGACCCTGCGCCGTGGCACGAAAGTGCTGTTGGATAACGCTGAATTTGTCGTGCACCCGGGCGAGCGCGTTGGCATCGTCGGCAAGAACGGCGCGGGCAAGTCCTCGCTGTTCGCGCTGCTGACCGGCGCGCTGGACCTGGACGCCGGCACGGTGAACCTGCCCGCGGGTTGGCGTATCGCCAGCGTCAAGCAGGAACTGGATGCCGACGACCGCCCTGCCCGCGAATTCGTCATTGACGGCGACACGCACCTGCGTGAGTTGCAGGCGCGCCGCGCCGAACTCACGGACGACCAAGGCACGCAGATCGCCGAAGTGGAAGCCGCGCTGATCGAAGCGGGCGCCTGGAGCGCCGCGTCGCGTGCCGAGCAGTTGCTGGCCGGCCTGGGTTTCAAGCCCAGCGAATGGATGCTGCCGGTCGAGAGTTTTTCCGGCGGCTGGCGCATGCGCCTGGCCTTGGCCAGCGCGCTGATGGCCCCGTCCGAACTGCTGCTGCTGGACGAACCCACCAACCACCTGGATCTGGACGCGATGCTGTGGCTGGAGAAATGGCTGGGCGCCTATCCGGGCACCGTCATGCTGATCTCCCACGACACCGAGTTCCTGGACGCGGTGGCCAAGTCCATCTTGCATTTCGACCACGCCAAGCTGGTGCGCTATCGCGGGGGTTATGGTGATTTCCTGACGCAACGCGCCGAGCGCCTGCGCCAGACCAATATTGCCTACGAACGCCAGACCCGCGAAACCGCGCGCCTGCAAGGTTTCATTGACCGCTTCAAGGCCAAGGCGTCCAAGGCCAAGCAGGCGCAAAGCCGGGTCAAGGCGCTGGCGCGCATGCAGGTGCTGGCGCCGCTGCATGCGGAAGCGGGCATCGACATTCGCATCCCCTCGCCTGACCAGGTGCCCGACCCGCTGCTGACGCTGGAGCACTTGTCCGCCGGCTATACCGACGCGGCGGGCAACACCATTCCCATCCTGCGCGACGTCACGCTCATGGTGCGCGCGGGCAGCCGTGTGGGGGTGCTGGGCGCCAATGGCGCGGGCAAGAGCACGCTGATCAAGACCCTGGCGGAAGAAATCCCCGTGCAGGCCGGAGAACGCCGCGCCTCGCGCGGCTTGGCCATCGGCTACTTTCACCAGCATCAGCTGGACATGCTGGACGTGGACAGCACGCCTATCGCCCATCTGGCGCGCCTGGCGCCGGAAACGCGCGAACAGGAACTGCGCAATTACCTGGGCGGCTTCGGTTTTTCTGGCGACACGGTCACCAGCAAGGTCGGCCCGATGTCCGGCGGTGAAAAGGCGCGCCTGGCGCTGTCCTTGATCGTCTGGCAAAAGCCCAACCTGCTGCTGCTGGACGAACCCAGCAACCACTTGGATGTGGAAACCCGCGAGGCCCTGGCCGCCGCGCTGGCCGACTTCGGCGGCAGCATGCTGCTGGTTTCGCACGACCGGCACCTGCTGCGCACCACCGTGGACAGCTTCTGGATCGTCGCGGACGGCGCGGTGCGCGAGTTCGACGGCGACCTTGAAGACTATCGGGATTGGCTGGCTGCGCGCAATGCCGGCGAACGGGCGGAGGCCGCACGCGAAAGCGCCGAAGGCAGCGAACCCGTTGTAGACCGGAAGGCGCAGCGTCGGGCCGAGGCAGAACAACGCCAACGCCTGTCAGCGCTGCGCAAGCCGCTGGAATCCAAGCTGGCCAAAGTCGAGGCCGAGATGGAAAAACTGCGCGCCAAGCTGCACGCGCTGGATGCCATCATCGCCGACGCCGATCTGTATTCCGATGCGCGCCGTGCGGAACGCCAGAAGGTCATGGCCGAGCACGGAGAACACGGCAAGCGCATGGACGAACTGGAAGAGCAATGGCTTGAAATCCAGGGTTCGCTGGAAGAAATCGATCAAAGCGAAGCCTGACGCAATAAAAAACGGGGGGCCAACAGGCCCCCCGCTCATCCGTTTACGAGTACGGACGTTCGCGCAGGCGGGTGTGATTATCGACCACGGTGTCGATCACTTCACGCAGGATGGTTTCGGCCAAGGCAGGCGGCACGCCCGCTTCTTCGGCCAAACGGCGGATGCGCTCGACCTGCTGGGTTTCCCTGACGGGGTCCACCAGGTCCATGCCGTGGTTGGTTTTCAGTTCGCCCAGCATATCCGTGCAGCGAAAGCGCACGCCCAACAGCAGCATGATTTGCTGGTCGATTTCGTCGATCTCGGCACGCAGCGACGCCAGCTCGGCTTTTGGGGACTCGTTGTTGGCCATGTTTAACCCTGAACAATATCAAGCTTCGCGATACCCAGCGCCAAGGTCTTGGCGCCCACGTCGCGAAACTGGATTTCTGCCTGGGCGTCCTGACCGGCCCCGCTCAAGCCAATAATCGTGCCATCGCCAAACCGCGCGTGATGCACGCCCTGACCCACACGATACTGCTTGTCGCCCACCGTGACACCGCTTGCGATGCCACGAGGTTGACGCGGCGCAATGGTATTGGTGGCCTTGCGGCCGAATGCGTCGCCACGGTTGCCACCGCCCCAACCAGCGCCCGTGCTGCTGAGCGGCGCCAGGCCGGCCTTGGGCGACAGCCACTTCAGATGCTCTTCGGGAATCTCGTCCAGGAAGCGCGAACGCATCGCGTAGCGCGTCTGGCCATGCAGCATCCGGCTTTGGGCCAGGCTGATGTACAGGCGCTGCCGGGCGCGCGTGATCGCCACATACATCAGACGGCGCTCTTCTTCCAGCCCCGACTGCTCCAGGATGCTGTTCTCGTGCGGGAACAGCCCTTCTTCCAGGCCGGTGATGAAGACCGCGTCGAATTCCAGACCCTTGGCGGCATGCACCGTCATGAGCTGGACCGCGTCCTGGCCTTGTTGGGCCTGGTTGTCGCCGGCTTCCAGTGCGGCGTGCGACAGGAAGCCCGCCAGCGGCGTCAACCCGTCGGAAGCCACGATGGGCGCGTCAACCACGCCGGGCATCAGCGTCGACGAGGTGGCCTGGTCGGGCACCACACCGGCAGGCATGCCGTCGTAGTTTTCTTCGGACGCAAACACCGCAGCGGCCGTGATCAACTCGTTCAAGTTTTCCAGCCGCTCGGCGCCTTCGCGTTCCGCCTTGTAATGGGCATTCAGGCCGCTGGTCTCGAGCATGTGCTCAACCATTTCCGGCAGAGGCAGGTCGCGCGTTTCTTCGATCAGGCGATGAATCAGTTGGGCAAACTGGGCCAGGTTGGAACCGCCCTTGCCGCCCACCAACGCCACCGCGCCGTACAGGCTGGTGTCGTGCGCGCGGGCTGCGTCGGCCAGTTGCTCCAGCGTGCGCGCACCAATGCCGCGTGTCGGGAAATTGACGACGCGCATCCACGAGGTATCGTCGTGCGGGTTGGCCATCAAGCGCAGATAGGCCAGCGCGTGCTTGATTTCCTGACGTTCGAAGAAGCGCAGCCCGCCATAGACTTTGTACGGAATGCCGGCCGAGAAGATGGCGTGCTCGATCACGCGCGATTGCGCGTTGCTGCGGTACAGAACAGCGATCTCGCGGCGCAGGCTGCCGTCATGAATGAGCGAACGGATTTCGTCCACGATCCATTGGGCTTCCATGCCGTCGGAAGGCTGTTCGATGACACGCACCGGTTCGCCTTCGCCCTGGTCCGTCCACAGGTTCTTGCCCAGGCGGCCGCTGTTGTGGCCGATGAGTGCGTTGGCGGAATCCAGGATGTGGCCGAACGAACGGTAGTTCTGTTCCAGGCGAATCACGGTGCCATGCGCATAGTCGCGCTCGAAGTCGGACATGTTGCCGACGTTCGCGCCACGGAAGGCGTAGATGGACTGGTCATCGTCGCCCACGGCGAAGATGGCGGCGCCACCACCGGCCAACAGGCGCAGCCACTTGTATTGCAGGGTATTGGTGTCTTGGAACTCGTCCACCAGAATGTGGCGGAAGCGGCGCTGGTAATGCTCGCGCACCGGCGCATTGCGCGACAGCAGCTCATAGGCCCGCAGCAGCAACTCGGCGAAGTCGACCACGCCTTCGCGCTGGCATTGGGCTTCGTAAAGCTGATAGATCTCGATCAGGCGGCGGCGATGGGCATCGTAGGCCTCGACGTCTTGCGGACGAAGGCCTTCTTCCTTGGCACCATTGATGAAGCGCTGCACGTCGCGCGGCGGGTACTTTTCATCGTCGACGCCATTGGCCTTCATCAGGCGCTTGATGGCGGCAAGCTGATCGGTGACATCCAGGATCTGGAAGCTTTGCGGCAAGCCGGCATCACGGTGGTGCGCGCGCAGCATGCGGTTGCACAAACCGTGAAACGTGCCGATCCACAAGCCACGCGTATCGATCGGCAGAATCGCCGACATACGCGCCAGCATTTCGCGGGCTGCCTTATTGGTGAACGTGACTGCCAGCAGCCCAAAAGGCGAGGCCTGGCCGGTTTGAATCAGCCAGGCCATGCGGGTAGTGAGTACCCGGGTCTTCCCGCTGCCCGCCCCGGCCAAGACCAGGGCGTGCTGCGGTTCTAACGTTACTGCGGCGCGTTGTTCAGGGTTGAGCTTCTCTAGCATCATGCCGCGTAGCGGCGCAGATGTTGAGCAAATTGCTCGAGCCCGGCGATGCCGCTTTGCTGGGCGCGCTGGCACCAGGCCTGCAGGTCATGAAGAAGCTGTTCGCTGCTGGCGCTGGAGCTTTCCCAGATGCGGCCGAGTTCACGACGCATTTGCACCAGCGTCGACAGCGACTTGTTCTGGGCAATGGCGCTGTCCACGGCAGCCAGGGTTTCCGGCTGGAGGATGTCCTCGTTGCGGTGCAGGGCACTACGCACCTGACGCAGCTTGGTATAGCCGCAATCCGCGTTGCCTTCCTGGCGCGAGGCCTTCAACTTGTTCATTTCTTCGCGAGCGGCGCTCTTGATCACGTCCGCGTAGCGGGCCATGACTTCGTAGCGGTGCGTGATCACGCCTTGCAGCGTGCGCAGATCGATGCCGGTGCGGGTGTCGTCCAGCTTCAGCTTGGGCGCAACCTTCTTGATCTTGGCCAGGCCAAAGAACTTCAGGATGTTGATGTAGGCCCAGCCGATGTCAAATTCGTACCACTTGGCCGAGAACTTGGCCGACGTGCCGTGGGCGTGGTGGTTGTTGTGCAGCTCTTCGCCGCCAATCACGATGCCCCAGGGGAACACGTTGGTGCTGGTGTCCGGGCTGTTGTAGTTGCGGTAGCCCCAGTAGTGGCCGATACCGTTGACGACGCCGGCTGCCCAGAAGGGAATCCAGGCCATCTGAACCGCCCACACCGTGACGCCGACAGCGCCGAACAGGGCGACGTCGATGGCAAGCATGGACAACACGCCCCACAAGCTGTGCTTGCTGTAGACGTTGCGTTCGAGCCAGTCGTCAGGCGTGCCGTGGCCGAACTTGGCCATGGTTTCCTTGTTGTTCGATTCTTCGCGGTACAGCTCCGCGCCGCGGAACAGCACCTTCCAGATGCCGAACAGCATGGGCGAGTGAGGATCGCCTTCCTTTTCGCACTTGGCGTGGTGCTTGCGGTGAATGGCGACCCATTCCTTGGTGACCATGCCGGTCGTCATCCAGAGCCAGAAGCGGAAGAAATGCATGACGGCTGGATGGAGATCCAGACCGCGGTGCGCTTGGCTGCGATGGAGGAAGACGGTGACCGCAACAATCGTGATGTGCGTCACGACCAAGGTGAAAACGACAATCTGCCACCAAGTGGCTTGGGTCAGACCGCCGGCAATGAAGGAGAGGATGTAATCCATAAAGCTGTTATGAGCCTCGCTTGTTAAGTGCCTGAAGTTTAGCTTACCTTTGCCGACTTATGACAAGGTAGTTTCAAAATAGTTTTTGAGCGAAATCAAGGACTAAGCCCTGCTTTTAGAGCAAAAAAAGCCACTCTCGCGATCACTTCGGACAGATCGCGAGGCTAGCCTTGCGGACATGCGGCGCTTTGGGCCGGCTACCCCTGATAGTTGCGGGGTATTCGCAAAGACACCAGATTTTGGCCACCATCCGCAATTAAAGTTCCTGTCAGCAAAGGCGCTGGGGGAATACATGGTGTCTCCCCCGACAGTTTTTCCCAAGACATATGCGCAGGGCAAAATTTCACCCCTAAAATGCCGACGAACTGTCTCATTTGCCCCACTGATGCTGCTGACAAAACCCCGTCCCTTATTGTTTTCGGCCCTTGCCTTCCTTGCGCTGGTGCTACACACCCCCGTGTCCGCCCAGGCAATGAAGTCGGGTGACGTGGCCGTGTTGGCGTCGTACTACGAAATTCGCGGGTCGGACTGCCTGGCACTGCGAGCACCGTACGTGGTGATCACGGAGAAGCCCCGCCTGGGCAAGGCCAGCATCGTGCAGACTCGCGGACAATCCAGCGATTCTGGCCGCTGCGCCTATAAGTCCGTGGCGGTGTCCCAGGTGGTCTATATTGCCGACCAGCCGGGCTCGGACACCCTGGCCTGGCAGGTGAAATACCAGAACAAGACCTTGGGCACCCGTCGTTACAGCGCCACGGTGGGCGTCACGCCGGCCAGATAGCCAGCGCGCGCCGCACAGGGTGTCAGGCCGGCTTGCCCGGTGCCTCGGTGTCAGCCCCGGTGTCTACCTCGGTGCCAGCCTCGGCATCAGCCATGGGTTCCATCACCGGTTTACCCTCAGCCGCCTCGGCTTCGACCGGCGTGGCCTTGACCCCGCTTTCCGCCAGCACTTCCTGGCTGCCGTCTTCCGCCAGGTCAGCGTCAACCGCTACGCCTGCCGCCGCCGGCTCCGCTGCCGCGCCCTTCTTTTTGCGCTCGAATACCGCCGCGAAAAAGCCGTCGGTGCCATGCACGTCGGGACGCAATTGCAGATACGGGCCTTCCAGCTTCAGCGTTTCGCAGCGCGAGGCCAGGATTTCGGCGGCATCAAGACGTTCGAAATCAGGGTGGCTGGCCAGGAAACGTTCGGCCTGCACCTCGTTTTCTTCCGCCAACAGGCTGCAGGTGGCATAGACCAGACGTCCACCCGGCGCCACGCAACGGGCGGCACTATTCAGGATGCGTTCTTGCAACTGCCCCAGTTCAGCCAGCGCCTGGGGGTGCTGGCGCCACTTCAGGTCAGGATTGCGGCGCAAGGTGCCGATGCCGCTGCACGGCGCATCGACCAGCACGCGCTGGGCCTTGCCGGCCAGGCGCTTCACGCGGGAATCGTTTTCGCTGTCGATCACGACAGGCACCACGTTGGACAGGCCACTGCGCGCGAAACGGGGCTTGGCGCGCGCGAGACGGGCGGCCGAGACGTCGAAGGCGTACAGGCGGCCGGTGGAGCGCATCAGCGCCCCCAGCAGCAGCGTTTTGCCGCCAGCGCCCGCGCAGAAATCGATGATCATTTCGCCACGGCGCGGGGCAACCAGCAGCGCCAGCAACTGGCTGCCTTCGTCCTGCACTTCGATGCTGCCGTTTTCGAACTGCGGCCAGCGGTTGATTGCCGGACGCCCTTCCATGCGGATGCCCCACGGCGAATACGGCATGGCTACGGGTTCGTAGCGGCCGGCGCTTTGCTGCAATTCGGTCAGCATGGCGTCGCGTTCAACCTTGAGGGGGTTTACGCGTAGGTCCAGGCTGGCCTGGCGATTCAGCGCTTCGACGAGGGTGTCCGGGCTGTCCATCAGCGCCAGGCGCTCATCCAGCCAGTCGGGAATGCTGCCGCGAATGGCACGCGGCAAGGTCGACAGGTCAATTTGCGACACGCGCTTGAGCCATTCGGCCTCAGCGGCGTCCATGCCCTCTTCCAGCGCCTCGGCACCCAGCGTCGCGTTCAGGCCCAGGATGGCCAGGCGGCGCGATGCGGGTCCCACGCCGCTTTCGCCAAACTGGCGATAACGGCGCAGATGGCGCAGCACATCATAGACGGCCTCGGCAACCTCGGAGCGATCGCGCGCGCCCAGGTTGGGGTGGTGACGCAGCCAGTGCGACAGCGCGGCATCAGCCGGATAGGTCCATTGCAGGATTTCGCCCAAAACACGCTGGACTTGATCGATGCGGATGGCTGCATAAGACTGGCGGGGACGATTGAACTGCGGCTTTGGCGCGTTCTGATCACGACTGCCCTGATGGGCATCGCCACCACGTTGGCCAGCATATTGGCCGCGTTCACCACGGTCGTCGCCGCGCGGGCCGTCATAGGACGGACGCGAATCCGAACGGTCCTGGCTTTCACGGCGATCCGAAGCATAGGAACCACGTTCACCGCCACGGCTGTCACCGCGCGGGCCATTGCCGTACGACGGGCGCGAATCCGGACGACCCGAACCTTCTCGGCGCTCCGAGCCATAGGAACCACGTTCACCGCCACGGCTATCACCACGCGGGCCATTGCCGTACGACGGACGCGAATCCGGGCGGCCCGAGCCTTCGCGACGCTCCGAGCCATAGGAACCACGTTCGCCGCCACGGCTGTCGCCACGCGGGCCATTGCCGTACGACGGGCGTGAATCCGGACGACCCGAACCTTCACGGCGCTCCGAGCCATAGGAACCACGTTCACCGCCACGGCTGTCGCCACGCGGGCCATTGCCGTACGACGGACGCGAATCCGGACGGCCCGAACCTTCACGGCGCTCCGAGCCATAGGAACCACGTTCACCGCTACGGTTCTCGCCACGCGGGGCGTTGCCGTACGACGGACGGGAATCCGGTCGGCCCTGACCTTGACCCTGGCCTTGTCCCTGGCCGCTACGGCGCTCCGAACCGTAGGATGCCCGCTCACCACCGCGGTTTTCACCACGCGGGGCGTCGTAGGACGGACGGGGCGCCGGGCGGCCGGCATCGCGGCTGGGGCGCTCTTCACGCCCCCGTTCGGCGCGTTCGCGCACCGGCGCCTCGCGGGCTTCGCCCTTGGGACGCGAGAAGAAGGACCGACCGTCGCGCCCTTCGGAGGCGGCCCTCGGGGAGCCTGCCGGACGAGAACGCGGAGATTGGGGTTTAGTCATGGTGTGTTCCAGTAGGGCGGAGGAGTTCCGCCCGATAAAAGCGATTCAGGGCCGCTCAGGCGGCCGGCGACCAGGTGAAAAGGCGTGCGGGATCCCCCTGCACGTCCACCCGATGGTCGTTTGTCAGGGTAACCCGGCCTTCGGCCAACCAGCGCACGGCAGCCGGAAAAGCCTGATGTTCCACGGCCAGCACGCGGTTGGCCAGCAGTTCCGGCGTATCCCCAGCCAAAACCGGCACACAGCCCTGGGCAATGATGGGGCCGTGGTCCAGGACCGGGGTCACGAAATGCACGGTGCAGCCATGCACGCGCACGCCGGTGGCCAAGGCTTGGGCATGCGTATGCAGGCCAGGAAATGCCGGCAACAGCGATGGGTGGATATTGACCAGGCGGCCGGCGTAATGGTTGACGAAGCCTGGCGTCAGCACGCGCATGAAACCGGCCAGGATGACGTAATCAGGCGCATAGCGATCGATTTCGGCGGCCAGGGCAGCATCGAAAGCCTCGCGGCTGGGGTAGTCCTTGTGGTACAGCGCTGCCGTGGGGATGCCTTGGGCGGCGGCCCACTCCAGGCCGCCCGCATCCGGTCGGCTGGCGATGACGGCGGCGATGTCGGCCGGCCAGCCCTCGTTGCGGCAGGCTTCGGCCAACGCCTGCATGTTGCTGCCCCGCCCCGAGATCAGGATGACAAGGCGACGCTTGGTAAGTTGTGTGTCCGGCAAGATAAAGAATCCAAAGATTGCCCCCCACGCGCCCCAGAAAGGACGCGGTTCGCGTGTGCCCGCGGGCTTGTCCGTCATCATTCAAGCGCCATGAAAACCCGCTGGCGCACAACTGATTGGGGGGATTGGAACAAACCCGGAATCCAAAATTGTAAACTCTCGCTCGTGAAACCATCGCTGCGTATCTACCGATCCCTGCCTCCGCCCGACCGGCGCGCTCCTTGCGCGCTGACGATCGGCAATTTCGACGGCGTCCATCGCGGGCATCAAGCCATGCTGGCTCGCGTCTGCCAAGCCGCTCGCGAGCGCGGTCTTACCCCTTCCGTGATGACCTTCGAGCCGCATCCCCGGGAGTATTTCGCCACGCTGAACCAACGCCCCGAATTGGCGCCCACCCGAGTCTCGGGCTTGCGCGACAAGCTGTCGGCGCTGGCCCGCTATGGCGTGTCCCAAGTGGTGGTGCAGCGGTTCAACGCCCGCCTGGCTGAAATGTCGGCCAATGCCTTCATCGAAAACCTTCTGGTACAGGGCCTGCAAACCAAATGGCTGCTGGTGGGCGAAGACTTCCGTTTTGGCCACAAGCGCAGCGGCGACATCGACCTGCTGCGCGAAGCCGGCATGCACCACGGCTTCGAGGTGCAGACACTGGCGGACGTGGCCGACCAGCAAGGCCATCGCATTTCAAGTTCCGAGGTGCGCACGGCGCTGGCCGTGGGCGATCTGGACCGCGCCCGCCACCTGCTGGGCCACCCCTTCCATATCAGCGGCCACGTCATCCACGGCCAGAAGCTGGGCCGCACCCTGGGCTACCCCACCATGAACCTGCGCGTGGCCGAACGCTGCGCCGCGCGCTCGGGCATTTACGTGGTGCAGGTCTATGGGCTGGCCGACCGGCCCCTGCCCGCCGTGGCCAGCCTGGGCGTGCGCCCAACCGTCGAAGACCGCGGTCGAGTGCTACTTGAGTCACACCTGCTCGAAGACACGATCAATGCTTACGGTAAACTCGTACGCGTCGAATTCCTGCACAAGCTGCGGGACGAAGAAAAGTTTCCTGACCTCCCTTCCCTGACTGCCGCCATCGCCGAAGACGCGCGAAACGCGCGCGCTTATTTTGCCGTTCATGGACTATAAAAAGACCCTCAACCTGCCCGATACCCCCTTCCCCATGCGGGGCGACCTTGCCAAGCGCGAGCCCGCCTGGATTTCGCAATGGGAGGAAAACCACGTCTACCAGGCGATCCGAGCAGCCAGCCGCGGCCGGCCCCGTTTCGTGCTGCACGACGGCCCGCCCTACGCGAACGGCGACATTCACATCGGCCACGCGGTCAACAAGATCCTGAAGGACATCATCGTCAAGAGCCGCAACATGGCCGGCTACGACGCGCATTACGTGCCGGGCTGGGATTGCCATGGCATGCCGATCGAAATCCAGATCGAAAAGAAATTCGGCAAGCACCTGCCCGTGGCGGAAGTGCAGTCGAAGGCTCGCGCCTACGCGCTTGAGCAGATCGACCGCCAGCGCAAGGATTTCAAGCGACTGGGTGTGCTGGGCGAATGGGATCGCCCGTACATGACCATGAACTTCAGCAATGAAGCCGACGAGATCCGCGCGCTGGGCCGCATCCTTGACAAGGGCTACGTGTTTCGCGGCCTGAAGCCCGTGAACTGGTGCTTTGACTGTGGCTCGGCCTTGGCCGAAGCCGAAGTCGAATACGCCGACCGCGTCGACCCCGCCGTTGACGTCGCCTTCCCGTTCGCCGAACCCGCCAAGCTGGCGGCGGCGTTCAAGCTGGATTCGGTGGATGACGGCGCCATCGTCATCTGGACCACTACGCCCTGGACCATCCCGTCCAACCAGGCGCTGAACGTGCATCCGGAAATCGAATACGCGCTGGTGCGTGTGTCGCCAGTGCCCAAATTCGGCCCGCTGCTGCTCGTCGCGAAAGACCGCGTCGAAGCCTGCCTGAAGTCGTGGAACCTGGAAGGCGAAATCATCGCCACGGCACCCGGCGAAGCGCTGTCCGAAATTGAATTCCGCCATCCGCTGGCGCAGTTCAACGACGCCTACGACCGCCGCGCGCCGATCTACCTGGGCGACTATGTCACGGCCGACTCGGGCACGGGCGTCGTGCACTCGGCCCCAGCCTACGGCATCGAGGACTTTGTGTCGTGCAAGGCGCACGGCATGAAGGACACCGACTTCATCAGCCCCGTCATGGGCGACGGCAAGTACGTGGACAGCCTGGCCCTGTTCGGCGGCCTGTCCATCTGGGACGCCAACCCCAAGATCGTCGAAGCGCTGACTGAAGCCGGCGCGCTGATGCACGTCGAAAAGCACAAGCACAGCTACATGCACTGCTGGCGCCACAAGACGCCGATCATCTACCGCGCCACCAGCCAATGGTTCGCCGGCATGGACGTGGCCCCGAAAGACGGCGGCCCGACCCTGCGCGAATCGGCCTTGGCCGGTATCGACGCCACGGCCTTCTACCCGGCCTGGGGCCGCGCCCGTTTGCACGCCATGATCGCCAACCGCCCGGATTGGACCCTGTCGCGCCAACGCCAGTGGGGCGTGCCGATGGCCTTCTTCGTGCACAAGGAAACCGGCGAACTGCATCCGCGCACGTCTGAACTGCTGGAACAAGTGGCGCAGCGCGTGGAGAAAGACGGCATCGAAGCCTGGCAAGCCATTGAACCGCGCGACCTGCTCGGCGATGAAGCCGACCAGTACGAAAAGAACCGCGACACGCTCGACGTGTGGTTCGATTCCGGCAGCACGCACGCCACGGTATTGGGCGGCAAGGACGGCGAGTTCGCCGGTTCCCACGGCGCTGAACTCGGCTGGCCCGCCGACCTGTACCTGGAAGGCTCGGACCAGCATCGCGGCTGGTTCCATTCGTCGCTGCTGACGGGCTGCATGCTGTATGGCCAACCGCCCTACAAGGCGCTGCTGACGCACGGCTTCGTGGTGGACGGCCAGGGCCGCAAGATGAGCAAGTCGGTGGGCAACGTGATCGCACCCCAAAAGGTGTCGGACTCGCTGGGCGCCGAAATCCTGCGCTTGTGGGTCGCTTCCACCGATTACTCGGGCGAACTGTCCATCTCGGACGAAATCCTGAAGCGCGTGGTCGAGGGCTACCGCCGCATCCGCAACACGCTGCGCTTCCTGCTGGCCAACGTGGCCGACTTCGATGCGGTGTCGCAGGCGGTGCCGTATGGTGATCTGTTCGAAATCGACCGCTACGCGCTGGCGATGACGGCGCAGATGCAGTCCGAAGTGCACGCCAACTACGAACGCTACGACTTCCACCCGGCGGTCTCGCGCTTGCAGACGTTCTGCTCGGAAGACCTGGGCGCGTTCTACCTGGACATCCTGAAAGACCGCCTGTACACGTCGGCGCCCAATAGCGTGGCGCGCCGCTCGGCACAGACGGCGCTGCTGGACATCACCCAGACGCTGCTCAAGCTGATGGCGCCGATCCTGTCCTTCACGGCCGAAGAAGCCTGGAAGGAACTGGTGGGCTCGGCGCTCAAGCACCAGGCCGACGCCGCCCGCACGACGATCTTCACCGAGGTCTATCACGCGCTGCCGCCGTTTGCCGATGCCGATGCGCTGTCGGCAAAGTGGACGCGCCTGCGCGCGATCCGCGCCGAGGTCCAGCGCAAGCTGGAAGAAGTGCGCACAGCGGGCGACATCGGTTCGTCGTTGCAAGCCGAAGTGGATCTTTACGCCAGCGGCGACGACCAGCAATTGCTGGCCAGCCTGGGCGACGACCTGCGCTTCGTGCTGATCGTGTCGCGCGCCACCGTGCATGCAGGCGACGGCGAAACCCGCATCGACGTCACGCCGTCCACGCACAAGAAGTGCGAACGCTGCTGGCACTGGCGCCTTGACGTGGGCCAGGACGCGGACCACCCCGAGATCTGCGGCCGCTGCGTGTCCAACCTGTTCGGCTCGGGCGAAGCCCGCGACAAGGCGTGAACATGGCCCGCCCCTCCGATTCGGGAGTGACGGGCGCGGCGCCCGCCCGCGCCGCCCCGGCGCGCGTGGGCGGCTGGCTGGCGCTGGCCTTGCTGATCATCGTGCTGGACCAGTTGACCAAGGTGTACTTCAACACCTCGTTCCAATATGGCGAACGCGTCAACGTGCTGCCGGTGTTCGACTTCACGCTGATGTACAACCGGGGGGCCGCGTTCAGCTTCCTGGCGTCCGAGGAAGGCTGGCAGCGTTGGCTGTTCACGGGCTTGGGAATCGTGGCGGCCGTGGTCATCACGATCATCTTGCGGCGCACGCACGGCCAACCGCGCTTCAGCCTGGCGCTGACGCTGATTTTGGGCGGCGCCGTCGGCAACGTCATCGACCGCGTGGCCTATGGCCACGTAGTGGACTTTCTGCTGTTCTACTGGAACGACTCCTACTTCCCCGCCTTCAACCTGGCGGACGTCGGCATCAGCTGCGGCGCGGTGCTGTTGGTGCTGGACGAACTGCTGCGCGCTCGCAAGAAGCCGCAAGCCTGACCGAGGCCAGCCAGGATTTAAAACCTGGCTTGAGCCGGACGGCGAGCCGAACGGCGAGCCGGGGCGCAACGCCTCGGCCGCCGTGCTTCACGCAGGGTTTTGTCCTATTTGATACCCCCTGAATGCATGGCGAACGGCGCAATGCCGCAATGCAGAATAAAATCACCGTCCATTCCTCGTTTTCACGGCGCTGAACCGCCGCCACGCCCTCATGCTCGATCTCGCCCGCAAACGCATCGTCCTAGGTCTGACCGGGGGCATCGCCTGCTACAAAATCGCCGAGCTGGTGCGGCGCATGACCGAACAAGGCGCCACCGTGGACGTGGTAATGACCGAGGCGGCCACGCACTTCATCACCCCTGTGACGATGCAAGCCCTGTCGGGCCGGCCGGTGTTCGTGGACGCCTGGGACGCGCGCGTGCCCAACAACATGGCGCACATCGACCTGACGCGCGGCGCCGATGCCGTGCTGATCGCGCCCGCCAGCGCCGACTTCATGGCCAAGCTGGCGCACGGTATGGCCGACGACCTGCTGTCCACCTTGTGCCTGGCACGTGCCTGTCCGTTACTCGTGGCGCCCGCCATGAACCGCGAAATGTGGGCCAACCCGGCTACCCAACGCAATGTTGAACAATTGCGGGCTGACGGCATCAGCGTGCTGGGCCCGTCGGCGGGCGAACAGGCTTGCGGTGAGACTGGTGACGGCCGCATGCTGGAATCGCATGAACTGCTGGCCGACCTGATCGCCTTCTTCCAACCCAAGTTGCTGGCGGGCCGCCACGTGTTGCTGACCGCTGGCCCCACGTCTGAACCCGTGGACCCCGTGCGCGTGCTGAGCAACCGTTCGTCGGGCAAGACCGGTTACGCCCTGGCCCGCGCCGCGCGCGAAGCCGGTGCCCGCGTTACCTTGATTACCGGCGCCACGTTCCTGCCCGTACCGCGCGGTGTGACGGCGCTATCGGTCATGACCGCGCGCCAGATGCATGACGCCGTCATGGCCAGCGCGGCCGATGCCGACATTTTCATTGCCGTGGCCGCCGTGGCCGACTGGCGCGTGAAGAACGTCAGCACGCAAAAGCTGAAGAAAACGAGTGAAGGCGGCGGCGCGCCGCTGATGGAATTTGAACCGAATCCGGACATCCTGGCCGAAGTGGCCAAGCTGGAAAACGGCCCATGGTGCGTGGGCTTCGCAGCCGAAACCGAGAAGCTGGCCGAACATGCCGAAGCCAAGCGCCAGCGCAAGGGCATCCCGCTGCTGGTGGGCAACCTGGCGCACAAGGTCATGGATGCGGACACCACCGAATTGGTCCTGTTCGACGAACATGGCGCGCATCCCCTGCCCGCCGGCGACAAGCTGGAAGCCGCCCGCCGCCTGATCGCGGAAATCGCCGCCCGCTTTCCTACGTAGGATGGGTGAAGCGCGCGAAAGCCAGGGCAAGAAACGTAAGGCCGAACGCGCGTAACCCATCAAGCGGTGCGTCCGTTGTGGCTGAAGTTGCTTTGGTGCTGGCGGTGCTTGATGGGTTGCGCGCGTTCGCCGTTGTTCTTCTTGCCTTGGGTTTCTCGCGCTTCACCCATCCTACTGACCGCGGCCCATGGTCTGTAGGTGCGCCATGGAGCCGTATCGCGCTTGCAACGCAGCCCACTCCGCTTCATCGTAGAACGTCATCGCGCCTTGGCCGTACAGCTTGGCGATTTCTATGCAGAAGCGCATCGCGACGTCGGCATCCACAGCGTTGGTCACGCCAGTAGCGCAACCGGGCACGGTGGTTTGCGCGGTCAGCGCCACGCCCACGACGGGCGCATCGGTGAGGGTGGCCGGCTGCATCAGCGAATTCACGTGCCACAGGCCATTTTCATAAGGCGTGATGTCTTGCGTGGTCAGCGGCAGGGTCACGGGAAGTTCACCGCTGACCCAACCCATCACATCCAGCATCGTTTCCGGAACGCGCAGCAGATAGCCCTGCTTGGCCACCGGCGTCAGCGCCACGCCGCGCTTGTTCACCAGGCGGTTGCCGCGCGTGGTGTCCACGGACAGGATCGCGTCCATGCGCGGGTCCACCTCGTGCGACATCATTTCGCGCATGGGAAAAGGCGAACGCATCATCGGCACGGGATGATGCGGGCGCGTGCCGGCACGCGGGCAGATGTGCGTGCGGATGCGCACGGTGCCCGGCATCACGTCGCCCTGTCGCGCCATGGCCATCAGCTTCAGCGCGGCGGCAATCGCCACGACCGCTCCATCACTATCGGACACCAGGCCCGTCACGGCGGGCCGTGCACCGATGCCGCCCAGACGGCCGACGATGCCCAGTTGCGGCGCGAAGGGATCCAGGCCGGGAATGACGATGGACAGAAAATCGGTAGCAGCGCCGTCGCGTTCCAGGTGGGTGACTTCCACTTCGCAATCGCCGGCGTCGCGCAACACCTTGGCCACCGCTTCGCCGCTGATGCGCGCCGACGACAGCAGCTCGATGGTGTCGATCACCTGCTTCATGCCGGAATCTCCAGCGGACCCGGGCGAAACACGCGCGGCTCTTCGCTGCCCAGGAATAACGGAGCGTCGTGTGGGCCGATTAGTTCGACCTGCTGACCGCGCACACGCAGGCCCGATCCTTCGGGCAGCCCCAGCACCGGCATCGCGGGGTTCAACACGCAGAACTCCGCCAGGCGTTGGGCGCGCGTTTCGCCACGGTGTCCGGGCGGATGCGCGTTGGTGTAGTGCGGGTTGATCTGGAACGTAATCAAGTCCAGGGCATCGAAGCCGCCCGGGTCGGTAATGGGCATGTCATTGGTGGTGCAGATGGTGGGGCACGTCAGGTTGGACCCAGCACTCCAGCCCAGATACGCCGCGCCTGCGCGCACGCGACGCTTGACCACGTCCAGCAAGCCTTGGCGACGCAATTGCCCCAACAGGTTGAACGTGTTGCCACCGCCCACGATGATGACGGCGGCATTTTCCAGCGCGGCTGCGGGGTCCGCTGCACGATGCAGGCCTTCGATAGCCAGGCCCGTGTCCGCCAGGGCCGAGGCCACCAGCGCGGTGTAGTCGTCCCAATCCCGCGTGACGCCGGCGAACGGCACGAACACGGTCGGCGCGCCTTGCGGCAAGGATTCGATCAGTTCGCGGATGTCCGACAAGGCGTGTACCAGGTAGCCGGCGTCGCTGCTGGAATTGCTGAGTAGCAAAAGGTTCATGGGATAGGTTCCGTCAGGGGATGTTCGAGGTGAGCGCCCGCGTGGGCGCGTCGACAAGAGAAAGGTCTCAAGCCAGCAGGGGGTTTAAGCCCAAGGGTTCACGCCAGCCAATAAGGGTCGTGCAGTTCGCGGCCCAACGCCGCCACCTGTTGCAGCACTGAATCTCGCAAGCGCGCCACGCGCGCCGCATCGGCCTGGAACGACACAAACGACAGACACAGGCCGCGCAATTCGCCAGTGGCCGGGTCACGTACCGCAGCCGCCACGGCGCCAATGCCGGGCATGGCCTGGTCAATCGCCACGCCGCAATGGTCAGCGCGGGTCTGCTCGACCAGGCGAGCCAGGTCGCCGACGGTGGCCGGGCAATCACGGCCTTCCATCGGCAAGGGCTGCGCTGGGTCGGCACCGTACAGCGCTTGAAATTCAGCATCGCTCAAGCGCGACAACAGCGCCCGGCCCATCGCCGTGCCGGACGCATTGCGGCGCGAGCCAGGCGGTGACAACACCTGCACCGGATGCGAGCCATTCAGGCGTTGCAGCACCACGGTTTCACGTTGGTTCAAGGTGGACAAATACGCGGTCAAACCGCTGTCGTCGGACAGGCGGGTCAGCACCGCGCGGCAGGCTTCGTCCAGCGGCGTTGCGGCCATGCCGGCGCGCACGGCCTGCGCTAGCAAGGCCCCCGCACGATAGCGACGCGTGGCGGCGTCCTGATCCAGCATGCCGTAATGCTGCATCTGGTTCAGCAAGCGAGAGGCCGTGCTCTTGGGCATGGTCAGCCGTGCGGCGACGTCGGTAAAGCTCAGCTCCGTCGCGCCTTCCGCATACAGCGACAGCACGCGTTGTACTCCATCTAGAATGCTCATGGTGTTCCATAAAATGGAACTTAAGTTCCTTAATATAGGACAAGAATAAAACATGCGGCAGGAAGTGGTCAATATGAGGATTGTCGGGACATGGATGTGTGCCCAAGGGCTGCCTCGCTCTTATCCCTTTTTATTTATTCATTAATTAATTCATTTGATTGATTCATTCATATGAATGATTTATAGTCACCGCTTGCTAACACCCTCTATGGAGCAACACACCCATGTCCCCCGCCCCCCTTTCCCTGACCGAGCGCGACAGGCGCTGGCAACTTGCCCGCGACCTGATGGCGGCCGAACACCTGGACGCCCTGATTGTGTACGGCGATCGCGAAGCCGCCGCCCCGGCAGGTTTTGCCCATGACTGTTACTTCACCAACGACCGCCCGGGATCAATCGTGGTGTTCGTCGGCGACGAAGCGCCGCGTGTCTATACCTTTGCCTCGCTGATGGTGGCCGACCACCTGCAAGCCGCGCTGCGCGGAGACCTGCAATGGATCGCTCCGGAACAGCTGTTTGTCGGCAAGACGGGCCGCGACGTCGGCGCCTGGCTGGCCAGCCGGCAATTGAACGGCGCCCGCATCGGCGTGATCGGCCTGGAGCCTTACCCTCCCTTCTATTTCGACGGCGCCATGCCCGCGCGCACGCTGCAAGGCCTGGAAGCTGCGTTGCCGGATGCGGTATTCGTGCCCGTGTTCCGCCCGTTCTTTCAGCGCGCAGCGGTGAAGAGCCAAGAAGAACAGGCCATGATCCGGCACGCCGCCAGCATTGGCGAAGCCATGAGCGAAACCCTGCGCGTCACGGCCAAGCCGGGCGTGTCCGAGGCAGACCTGGTCGCGGCGGTCACTGCCACGTGCTTTTCCATGGGCGGCTATACCGCCGAAATCCTGCTGGGTTCCGGGCCCGAATACGTGGGATGGGGGCCCGCCGCCTGGCAGTACCGTGCGCAAGCGCCCCGGATCTTGCAACAGGGGGACGTGGTGCTGTCAGAGATCTTTGCGCTGTACGGCATGATGGAAACCCAGCACCAGGCGGCGGTGGCGATCGGCACGGTGCACCCGGACATCCTGCGCGCAGCCGAGGTTGCCCGCGCCAGTTACGAAGCCGGGGTCACAGCGTTAAAGGTGGGCAATACCTTCGGCGATGTGGTCGACGCCATGGAAGCACCGCTGCTTGAGGCCGGCGGCTGGCATGTGCATCCCTTGATTCACAGCATCAATCCCTATGGGCCGGTAGGCTTTGGCACCGCCCCTGGCATAGAATCCCTGCCCGAAGCCGCGCGCTATGCAGACCTGCGGCGCCTGCCCACCGTGGGGCGCGACGTGCCACTGCAAGAGGGCATGTGCTTTGCCTTCGAACCGAATTGCGCCTTTGATCGCCATCTGGCTAATATCGGCGGCACCGTTCTCGTCGGCCTCACGGCCGGAGTGGAACTGAACCAAAACTCAACGTGGCTGATGCACGCAGACGACTAGTCACACGCGGGCAGCCAACTCCAAGACATCGATGCACGATCAAGACACTCTCAACGCACGCTCCCGCGAAACGCGCGACCGGCTGATCCGGGCAGGCCTGGCGCTGTTCAGCCGCCATGGGCTGGACGGCGTGCGGACCCGGCAACTGGTCGACGCGGCAGGCGTGAACCAATCCGCTATTCCCTATCATTTCGGGGGCAAGGACGGGGTGTATGCAGCAGTGCTTGAGCAGGTGGCCGCCCACATCGCCGAGCGCCTGGGCCTGCCGCGCCCGGCGGCGACGTCGCCAGATTCCGCCCGTGCGGCGCTTCAGTTGCTGATGCAGGATTTTGTATCGGCACTGTTGGATTCAGAAGCGTCGGCCGCCAGCAGCCTGCTGCTGGCGCGCGAACAGCTACAACCCACCGAGCAATTCGACGCGTTGTATGGGCAGTTGTTCCAGCCGCTGCACGAGAACATTGCAAACCTGGTAGCGGACATCCGTGGGCAAACGCATGGAGATCGCGACACCATTCTGCGCGCCCACGCCATCCTGGGCCAGGCGCTTGCCTTCGCGGTAGCGCGCGAGGCGCTGCTGCGCCGGCTGGGTGTCCAAACCTTGTCACCCAAGGACATCCAGAACATCGTGCAGATGGTCGGGAACATGGCGATTAGCGCCTGTTCCTGACCACGCACATTCCCCGCTACTTCGTCGACAATTCCGACCATTGCGCCAGCGGCAACGGCGGCTGCGCATGCAGGATGCGGGCAAGCACCCGCTTCAATTCCTCCCAACCGCCCCGCTCGCTGGGCCAACTGGACGGCGTGACCGGCTTCCAACCGCCCTCTGGCGTGCGCTCGGCCATCTTGAAGCGGAAGGTGTAGTGCCCCGCCATGCCCATGCGCAAATCGCTCACGACCAAGGCGTCGCCGATGGCGTCATAGCGCAGCCAATCATCCGTGAACCATTGCAGGCGCTGGTGCAGGGGCACATCATCCAACGCTTGCGCCAGATCCAGGTGCAGCGGCTGGCGCAGCCATTCCGGCGGGTCCCGGTCGAACAGGCTGCTGACGGCTTCGTAGTAGCTGCCATCCGGCGTCTTGGCAATGACGCGCCAGACCAGGGTATTGAACGGCATCGACACGGCCCGCAGCTCGGTTACCGCGATGCCCTGATCGCGCATCGCCTCGCGCACCCGGTCTTCCGCCGCCATGCGGCTGGCCAGGCCGAAGCCCAGATACGCGGTGCTGAATACCAGCACGCCGGCCAGGAAGCGGCGTGCACGTTGCGTCACCCCGACGGCAATGGCGTAGAACACGGCCAGCAACATCGGCACCGTGTAGACGGGGTCAATAATGAAAATGGCCGACCAGCTTTCGGGTATGGTGGTCATCGGCCAAAAAAGCTGCGTGCCATAGACCGTGAACGAATCCAGTATCGGATGCGTCACCAGCACCAGCCATATTGTCAGGAACAGCCGTCGCCCGCTATACGGTGCCTGTGGCCAGTATTTGCGTATCAGCCAGGCAAGCAGCATGGCCAGGCCGGTCAGCACGAACACCGAATGGGAGAAGCCCCGGTGGTAGGTCATGAGGGACACGGGGTCGGGGTACCGCACCAATACGTCCAGATCGGGCAGCGTCCCCAGCACCGCGCCGTAAATCAGCGCCCGACGCCCTTGGAAGCGTCCCAGCAAGGCGCCTTGTATGCCCGCGCCCAGCACGGCTTGTGTTACCGAATCCATAGTTTCCCAGTCGAACCTTCCATCAACCGCATCAATCAGACAGCCTAGATAACATTTGGCCATCAAGCCAGGCGTTAAGATACCCGATTGCTTTCAGCTAATTTTCAGACTTCGCCTTCATGGATCAATATATCGACAAGATCGGCCTCTTCATCGAGGCCAACCAGGTGTGGGCAGGCCCCATCACGTTCCTGCTTACCATGGGGGAATCGATGGTGCTGTTGGGCCTGTTCATTCCCGCGACGGCGCTGATGCTGCTGACGGGTGGCTTGATCGGCGCGGGCACGCTGGACCCCTGGGGCGTGGTCGCCTGGGGTATTGCCGGCGCCATTGTGGGCGACGCGCTGTCGTACTGGCTGGGCCGCTGGGCCGGCCCCGGCGTGTTGCGCCGCTGGCCGCTCAAGCAACAACGCACCGGCGTGGCGCGCGCGCGGCTGTTCTTTTACCGCTATGGCTTTGCCTCGGTGCTGATCGGCCGCTTCCTGGGGCCGATCCGCTCAACCATTCCCACCGTCGCCGGCGTGATGGGCATGGCGCACCACCGCTTCCAACTGGCCAATGTCATGTCGGCGCTGCTGTGGATGCCCTTGATGTTGGCGCCGGGCTACATCACGGCGCGCAGCCTGGGAACGGCGGAAAACGCGCAGCAAATCGCCATGATGATCGGCGCGGGCCTCTCAGTGCTGCTAGGATGCGGGCTTCTGCTGGCCATGGTGCGCAAGCGCCGTCAACCTGCTCGGCAACGGGCGGGGCAAAGCCGCGGCAACTGATCGGAGAATGGCATGGCGATTGACCTGGAGCCAAAAGACGGCGATTTCGCGCGCTACATCGAAAACCTGTCGCGCGCGGGCGGCATCACGCCCGGCAAGGTGCCCGAAAAGGGCCGTGCGTCGCGCCAGGCCAGCGTCGCCGTGCCGGTGCCCGTACCCGCCCCCGCGTCGGGTGACTCCTTGTCCACCGCTCCTTGGGGCAACACGGCTCCGCCCTCGCGCAGCACCGGCTCCCCCGGCTCCACTGCCCCCTCCGACGCGGCCGAAATCTCAATGGCCCAGCGCGCGCGCCAGCGCAAATTCGGCGTCATCCTGACCGTGGGCGGCGTGCTGGCGGGCTGGGCGGCCGCCAATATTGCATTCCGCGTGCTGCGCACTCCCCATTTTGAACTGGACGAGTTGATGCCCGCGGTATTCCTGGGGTTCTTTGCGGTCATGCTGCTGAAGGCCGCCGGCAACGCGCGCAAGGCGCGCGGCACGCCGCTGGGCAAACTGCCGCCACTGAAAACGTCGTCCTACCGCAAAGACAACTGACGCCGCTGGGCCTCTCGGCATTGGTGCTAACATTTCCGCCGCCGTCGCAAAGACCCTCAAGAATTACGGAGTAAAAGTGAATAACGTTGTCGGATTGAACCAGGCCCAAGCGGCCACGATGCTGAAGCTGCAAGACCACTTGAACAGCATGATCAATCCCGACTGGGTCAATGGCGGATCGCGTTTCCTGCGCGCCGCTTTTGTTGAGTCCGCCGAAGCGCTTGAGCACTACGGCTGGAAATGGTGGAAGAAGCAAACCATCGACCTGCCACAGGTGCAGATGGAACTGGTGGACATCCTGCACTTCTACCTGTCGCACACCATCGTCCAAGCCAGCGGCCAACAAGCCGATGCCGCGCGCGCGCTGATGGCCGACCTGGCCACCCCCGCCTCGGTCACACTGGACGGCAAGACCTATTCGCTGGGCGCCCTGCCCGTGCCCGAGCTGCTGGAACTGATCGGCGGCCTGGCCGTCTGCGGCCGCGCCAGCTACAAGGTGCTGGAACAGACCATGACGGCGTGCGAGATGAGCTGGAACGACGCCTACACGCAGTACGTATCGAAGAACGTGCTGAACATCTTCCGCCAGCAGCACGGCTACAAGGAAGGCACCTACATCAAGATCTGGAACGGCGAAGAAGACAACGTCGTGCTGGCTCGCCTGCTGACACAGCTGGACCCCGCCAGCGCGGATTTCGCCGACGCGATGGCGCGCGAACTGGAACAGGCCTACGCCCGCCTGTAAGACCACGGCAAACCCGTCCGTCTAAAAAAATCGCCGCTTCAAGCGGCGATTTTCATTGCAGGCCCTGCTGTTCAGATTCAACGCTGACCGAAGCGCGTCTCGCCAAACAGTTCCTTCAGTTCGCGCGGTTGCGAGCGCCAGTATTGGTGGGGCGCAGCCACTTGCCCGCCCAATTGCGCCGCCGCGTGCCAGGGCCAGCGCGGGTCGTACAGCATGCCGCGCGCCAGCGCGACCATATCCGCCTGGCCTTCGGCCAGGATGTCCTCGGCCTGCTGCGCCTCGGTGATCAGGCCCACCGTGATGGTCGGCATGCCCACCTGGCGCTTGATTTCGGCCGCGAACGGCACCTGGTAGTTCGGCCCCACCGGAATTTTCTGCTGCGATGAAACGCCGCCGCTGGACACGTCAATGAACTCGCAGCCGCGATCCTTCAACTGCTGCGCGAAGACCAGCGTCTGCTCAAGATCCCAGCCGCCCTCCACCCAATCCGTGGCCGACACGCGCACACCCAGCGCAACCGAAGCCGGCGTGGCTTCACGCAGCGCCTGGAACACTTCAAGCGGAAAGCGCATGCGGTTCTCAAGCGAGCCGCCATAGGCATCCGTGCGCTGGTTCGCCACGGGCGACAAGAACTGATGCAGCAGGTAGCCGTGCGCGGCATGCAGCTCGATGGCGTCAAAGCCCAAGCGGATGGCGCGGCGCGCGCTGTCCACGAAGGCATCGCGCACGCGCGCCAGGCCGGCTTCATCCAGCGCCAGCGGCGGCGGTTCGGAGGCTTTGTGCGCAATGGGCGACGGCGCCCAGCCTTGCCAGCCGCCCTCGGACGGCGGCACCAGTTGGCCACCGTTCCAGGGCGCGTCGCTGGACGCCTTGCGCCCGGCATGGCCCAACTGGATACCCAGCTTGATGGGCGAATAGCGCCGCACCGCGGCCACCACGCGGCCCAACGCCGCTTCGGTTTCGTCGGACCACAGCCCCAGGTCTCCCGGCGAAATCCGGCCATCGGGCTCCACCGAGGTCGCTTCGGTAAAGAGCAGCGCCGCGCCGGACAAAGCCAGATGGCCCAGATGGATCATGTGCCAATCGGTGGCACAGCCGTTTTCGGCCGAGTATTCGCACATGGGTGCGATGACGATGCGGTTGGCCAGCGGGACGTTGCCGACCGACGTGGGACTGAACAGGTGACTCATGGGCGCCTCCGGGCATGGGATGCGAAAGCATAGCGCCCGCGCTTGACGCCAAGCGCAATCCCATCGCCCCCGTCAGGGTTAAACGCCCCGGTTATTGGCCTTCAATCACCGAATCCAGAAACTGCCGCGTGCGCGCTTCTTTCGGCTGGCTGAACAGCACGGAAGATTCCGCGTCCTCGACGATATTGCCCTGATCGAAGAACAGCGTGCGGTCAGAGCTGCGTTCGGCGAATTTCATCTGGTGGGTCACGATGATCATCGTCATGCTGCGGCGGGCCGACAGCTTGCGCAGAATTTCCAGAATGCCGCCGACCAACTCCGGGTCAAGCGCCGACGTCACTTCATCGAACAGCATGATTTCCGGGCACATGGCCAGCGCGCGCGCAATGCCCACGCGCTGCTTCTGGCCGCCGGACAACTGCGCCGGGTAGACATCCAGCTTGTCGCCCAGCCCGACCATGTCCAGGTATTCCACGGCGCGCTCGCGCGCCTGGTCCTTGGACATGCCCAGCACGTGCACCGGCGCCTCCATCGTGTTGCCCAGCGCGGTCATGTGCGGGAACAGATTGAAGTGCTGGAACACCATGCCGATCTTGCCGCGCACCCGGCGCAGGTATTCGGAATTGACGCCCACCGGTCGACCCTGCTCGTCCGTCCACATCGGTTGACCATCGATTTCAATGTCGCCACTGGTAGGCTGGTCCAGCGTCATCAGCACACGCAGCAAGGTGGACTTGCCCGAACCGGACGGGCCGATCACGGCCACCGTCTGGCCCGCCGGAATTTCCAGGTTGATGCCGCGCAGCACCTCCAGCTCTCCGTAACGCTTGTGCAGATTCTTGATGGTCAAGCTGGCGCTCATCGCTTTCCTCCATATCGTTGCAGGCGGGCCTCCAGGCCGCGCACACCCCACGCCGCCACCAGGCTCAAGGCCAGGAACAGCACGCCCACGAGCGTCAGGGGTTCGGTGTACCGGAACGTTGCGGATCCGATCATCTTGCTTTGCTGCAGCAGTTCAACCACCGTAATGGCCGACAGCAGCGGCGTGTCCTTGAACATCGCCACCAGATAGTTGCCCAGCGCGGGCACCACCGGCGGAATCGCCTGCGGCAGCACCACACCCACCGCCGTGCGCCAGCGCGACATGTTCAACGCCGTGGCGGCTTCCCACTGCCCGCGCGGCACTGCTTCAATGCCGGCGCGATAGACCTCGGCGCAATACGTGGCGTAATGCACGCCCAGCGCGACGATGCCGGTCGCCAACGGCGACATCTGTACGCCCGTCAGAGGCAGCACGTAGAACAGGAAATACATCTGCACCAGAAGCGGCGTGCTGCGGATGAACTCGATCACGAACGCCGTGGGCAGCGACACAATATGCAAGCGCGAGCGCCGCAGCATGGCAAGGACCAGGCCCAGCGTAATAGCCACCAGCATGCCCAGCACCGTCGCCTGAATCGTGATGACCAGCGCCGAGCCCAGCGTGGGCAAGATTTCCAGCGCGAAAGACCAATCGAATATCGGTGTCATCGGACGCGGACCCTCCGCTCAAGCAGGCGTACGCAGGCAGTAATGACCAAGGCCACCGCGAAGTACATCAACAGCATCAAAGTGAAAATCTCGGTGGTGCGCAAGGTTTCGCTGCGCAGCAGTTGGCCACGGAAGGTCAGGTCGGTGATGGTGATCAGCGACACCAGCGCCGTGTTCTTCATCAGTTCGATAAGCAGGTTGCCGGCGGGCGGCAGCATGGCCGGTATCGCTTGGGGCACCACGATTCGCCGCATGATCTGCGTACGCGTCAGGTTCAGGGCGATACCCGCCTCGCGCTGGCCGGGCGGCACGGCCCGGATCGCGCCGCGCACCACTTCGGCGCCGTAAGCGCCGGCATTCAGGGCCAGCACCACGATACCCACCAGCATGGCCGGCAACTGGACGCCGAACAACGGCAGCACGAAGTAGAACCAAAACAGTTGCACCAGGGCCGACGTACCCCGGAAGACTTCGACGTAGACCGATGACAGCCAACGCACTGGCCGCAAAGGCGACAGGCGGCCGATACCCGAGGCCAGCGCCAGCGGCACCGCCAGAACGACGGATCCCGCCATGATCTGGAGAGTGACGCCCAAGCCCTCAAGCAGGGGCGGCACGAGCGCCGCGATATGTTCCGAGATAAGTTGCATCGGCGCTCCTTACTGGGCGGCGCAGAGCTTGGCGGCTGTCATACCCTGGGGCAGTTCGTCGTCCGTGAAGCCAAAGGGCGCCACCAGCTTCTTGTGCTCGTCCGTACCGACGAACTTCGTCAGTTCGGCGTTGAACGCGTCGGCGAAGTCCTTGTCTTCCGTGCGGAAGGCATAGGCGCCGTAACCGCGCACATCCTTGCCATCAATCACGGGGTCGGTAAACGGGTCCGCCTTTTCAAGATCGCTGCCCGCCTGTGTCTTGCCCATCAGGTCGTTGACCGTCAAGCCCGTGGCGGCGTAGGCGTCGGCACGGCCCGCCTGCACGCCCGACAAGGCGCTGACGGCGTCCGGGAATACCACGACCTGGTCCGACGGGATTTTCACTTTTTCGGCGTACTCGCCCTCGATGGCGCCCACCACCACGCCCAGCTTGGCGTCGGGGTTCTTTGCCACGTTTTCATAGCTGTGCAGGTTCTTGGGGTTGCCCTGCTTCACCAGGAATGCCTGGCCCACGCCATAGGTCGGGTCCGAGAACGCCACCTGCTTGCAGCGTTCGGGCGTGACATACATGCCGGCGGCGATGATGTCGAAGCGCTTGGCGGCCAAGCCCGGAATCAGCGAGCCGAATTCCGTCAGCACCCCTTCCACTTCGTTGATGCCCATGCGCTTGAGCACTACGCGGGCAATTTCCACGGATTCGCCCGTGACCTTGGCTTCCTTGCTGTCCATGTACGCGAACGGCGCCTCGTTGGCGTAGCCGATGCGGATTTTGCCCGCCGCCTTGGCGGCTTCCAGCGTACTGGTAGCGGAAGTGGACGCCCCCTCGCCGGCGGCCTGGGGCTTGTCGCCGCCCGAGTCGGAACACGCGGCCAACACGCCCAGGCCCAGGGCCAACAGCACGCGTTTGGATTGAAGCAAGGTCATGGATTCTTTCTCCTAAATTTATTTCTAGGTACATGGCTTCGCTAAAAATAATACGCTATTAAATGATTTCTACACTAATCATGTAGACGTAAAAAAGCAGGCCTAAGCCTGCTTTTGGATGCCGATGCCCTATGGAGCGTCAGCAAATGTTACAAAACGTAGAAAAACATGGCCACGCTATTGCGCGTACGAAAAGCGGCCGTTTTTGACCACGCCCATCACCCGAGCACGCTCGTCAAACCCTTGATGGTTGTCCTTCGAAATATTCAGCACGCCGTTGGGGACGATCAGGTCGCGCGTGCTTTCCAAGGCATCGCGCAGCGCGCTGCGAAACTCGGGAGTACCGGGTTTGGCGCCTGTTTTCAGCGCCCGCCCTACCGCTGAATCCAGCAGCATCCAGGCGCCATAGGCGTCACCCGCAAACTGCGTCAGCGTATTGGCGCCGTATTGGCCTTCGTACTTATCGGCAAACGCCACGGCCACCTTCTTCACCGGGTTGCTGTCAGGCAGCTCGCGCGCCACCACGCCCGGGCCGGTCGGGAACAGCGTGCCTTCCACATCCCGGCCGCCGACCTGCAGGAATTCCAGGGTGCCGATGCCGTGGGTTTGATAGATGGCGCCGGTGTAGCCGCGTTCCAGCAAGGTCTTTTGCGGCAGGGCCGAGGGCGTGCCCGCACCGGCAATAAGCACGGCGTCCGGCTTGGCCGAGATCACCTTCAGCACCTGGCCCACCACCGACGCATCGGTACGCTGGAAGCGTTCCTGCGCCAAGATCTTCAGGTCGTTGCCGGCCGCGGCGGTGAACTCCTTCCACCAACTGTCGCCATAGGAATCCGCGAACCCGATGAAGGCCACGTTCTTCAGGCCCTTCTTCTTCATGTCCTCGACCAGCACGGCGGCCATCAGCGAATCGTTCTGCGGCATCTTGAACGCCCAGGCCCGCTTGGGGTCGGACAGAGGTTCCACAATGACGCTGGAGGCCGCCAGCGCAATCATGGGCGTCTTGGTTTCGGCCAGCACGTCCAGCGCGGCCAGGGCGGCCGCCGTGGTGTTGGGGCCGACAATGGCGTCGACCTTGTCTTCGGACGTCAGCTTGCGCAGGTTCTTCACCGCGCGGCTGACGTCGGTGCCATCGTCCAGCACCACATAGCGCGCCGGCTCGCCGCCCAGCGTGTCGGGCCACAGGCGGATCGCGTTGTTGGTCTGGATGCCAATGGAGGCGGCGGGGCCGGTGGTGGACACGTCCACACCGATCACGATTTCGGCTTGGGACGTCAAGGTGGGCAGCACCAGCGCGACGGCGCAGGCATAGCGAAGAAAATTGCGAGGCATGACAGCAGCTCTTGGGGTGGTTTGAACAGATGCCGCTATTTTGCCTGATGGGCCGCGTCGTACCGTGGACGATCGGCCCAAGATAGTCGATGCCGTTACATCGGCTTGCCGTTGCGCACCGGTGGATTCCGCGCCCGCCCCCCGGCCTCGTCTTATCATCGTTCATGCCTTGCACGGCAAGGCACGCCGCCTTGCCGGCGGTCGTCTTTTTGCACCGGGCGCGCCCGCGACGCACGCGCCCATCCCTTAAAGGAGTCACTATGAAGAAAACCGCATCCGCCGCCTGGTCGGGCGATCTCAAGACTGGCAAGGGCACGATCTCCACCCAAAGCGGCGCGCTCAAGGCCCAACCATATGGGTTCAACACGCGCTTTGGCGACACCCCGGGCACGAACCCCGAGGAATTGT
The DNA here is from genome assembly GCF_003994415.1 of Achromobacter spanius. NCBI lineage: Bacteria > Pseudomonadati > Pseudomonadota > Betaproteobacteria > Burkholderiales > Alcaligenaceae > Achromobacter > Achromobacter spanius. The sequence goes on from NZ_CP034689.1 coordinate 4,098,893, forward strand.
TGGGCGCCGCGCACGCCGGCTGCTTCACGATGGCGCTATCGAACATCCTGTCCGAATCCGGCATGGTCGCCACCAGCCTGGATACCAAGGCCGAAGTCACGCTCGACAAGGTGGACGATGGCTTTTCCATTACCGCCGTCCACTTGAGCGTGGAAGCCGTCATTCCGGGCGCCACCGCCCAGGCCTTCGAAGAGGCCGCGCGCAAGGCCGAAACCGGCTGCCCGGTTTCCAAGGTGCTGAACGCCAAGATCACCATGGAAGCAAAGCTCAAGTCCTAAGCACGAGACCGGCTGATGGGGCTGGCCCAGGCCGGCGCCATTGGCCTCTGCGATGGGCTCCCCAATAGCCCCCCGCAGATTGCCACCCGATTGGCCCGCCCTATCCCAAGCTTTTCCAAAATCAATTTGACGGCGGATAGGCGCTTCTAGAAAATGAGAACCATTCTCAGGAGCGCCGCATGACCGGTTTCATCTACGCGATTTCAGGGGGCAAAGCCGCCCTGGCCCAAGACGCCCAGGTTTCAGCGAACCTGCGTCGCATGGTGGGCTCCGGCATTCTGGTGGCCGTGGGCTACATCGACCCGGGCAACTGGGCGACCGACATCGCGGGCGGCAGCGGCTTCGGCTACGGCCTGTTGATGGTCGTCATCACCTCAGCCTTCCTGGCGCTGGGTTTCCAGATATTGGTGTCGCGCCTGGCGCTGGCTACCGGACAAGACCTGGCCACGCTGACTGCCCGCCATCTGCCCGCGCGCTGGTCCAAGGCCGCCTGGCTGGCGGGTGAAGCCGCCATTCTGGCCACGGCCCTGGCTGAACTGATCGGTGGCGCCATCGCGTTGCGGCTGTTGTTCGACCTGCCCCTGATCGCGGGCGTGGCCGTTACCGGGGTGGGCACGTTTGCCGTGCTGGCCTTGACGCGCGGCAACGCCGACCGCCATGAACGGGTCATTGCCGTGCTGCTGGGCGTGGTGGCCGCGTCGTTCGTGTTCCTGCTGTTCAAAGCGAATCCCGCCTGGACGGCCGTGGCGCATGGCGTGACGGAAACGGGCCAGGCCTTGCGCAATCCCCAGGGTTTTCTGATCGCGCTGGGCATCCTGGGCGCCACCTTGATGCCGCACAACCTGTACCTGCATTCCGGTTCGCTGGCCGAGCGCGCGCAGGCGCTGCCCTCGTCCGCGCGCGGGATGGCGATGCGGGTGGCCCGCAACGACACCATCGTGTCGCTGGGCGTGGCCATGCTGATCAACTCGGCAATCATGATCGTGGCGGCGGCATCGCTGTCGGGCTCGGGCCTGATCGTGTCCAGCCTGGATGACGCGCACGCCGTCATCGGCCACAACCTGGGAGTCGGCGCCGCGGTCGTCTTCGCGGTGGCGCTGTATGCCGCCGGACAAAGCTCCACGATCACGGGCGTGCTGGCCGGACGCATCCTGTCCAAGGGGTTTCAGATCCGCAGCAACTGGTCGGATCGGCGCCGCGCGCTGGCCACCCGCTTGATTGCGGGCGCTGCGGCTGTCGGCCTGCTGATCTTCACGGGCGGCAAGGATCCCGACGAATTGCTCGTCCTGAGCCAGGTCATCCTGAGCCTGGCCCTGCCCTTCGCGCTGGGCCCGCTGGTGGTGTTGGCCTGCCGCAAGGGGGTGATGGGCCAGTACGCGCTGCGTGGCGCCTGGGCCTGGGCTGCGGTCAGCGCCACCGTGGGCATCGTGATTCTGGACGGCTACCTGCTGGTGGACATGGTGGTCTAGGCCAAAAAAAACGTCAGCGCGTGCTGACGTTTTTTTGGCTTGCCGGTTATGCCCGCGCCCAAGACGGCGGCGCGCTGGCGCCTTAGTGGTAGGCGGAGACGACCGGATGCTGCTTGCGGCCCACGTCCATGTCGTGCAGGACTTCGCCCACCGCGCCGCCAAACGAGGACACGCGCAGCTTCAGGCGCAACCACATGCCACGGTTGAAGGGACTGGACAGGGTTTCCGCTTTGACGGCCTCGCGGATCAAGGACCGCTCCAGCGCATCCGACATACGGGCATTTTTCAACGCGGTATCGCTCATGATTCTCTCCTTGAGAAAGCGCGATGTGGAACAACACGACTTCATGTTAGATCCGCGTTTGTTGCGCCGCAATAAAAACTTCAAGCATTTTTTTAACCGTTGCGCAATGGGGACAAACACCACCAAAGCGGTGCAGGCGGCACCACGTTAAGCACTAGTCTTGTGCAGCGCCGCCCCCCCCGTTCAGCCCGGGCGATGCGACTGAAGATGCGCCTGAATCAGCTTATCGGCCATGTCCGCCACGCGTCCGGCCGGGCCACCCTCGCCAAATAGCTGACTGGACACAAAGGCGCCTTCAATCAACAGCAGCAAGCCGTCGGCCAGAGCCTCGGGGTCGTGCGCGCCCATGCCCGCCGCCATCTCGTTCAAGCGGCGCCGCAGCTCCAGCTTGTGCTCTACGGCAACCGCACGGGCCGGATGCTGAGGCTCAGGGTATTCGACCGCGGCGTTGGTCAGCCCGCAACCGCGATAGCCGTTCACCACCGCGCGCTTGCCCAGGCCCGACAGGTAATCAAGCAATTGCGCACGCGGGTCGCCTGGATGCGCGTCGCAGGCGGCGTTGAAGCGCGCCCAGAATTCGGCGTCATAGTCGCGCAGATAGGCCGCCGCCAATTCGTCCTTGGACGAAAAACTGCGGTAAAGGCTGGGCTTGGTCACGCCGGCCTGGTTGACGATGGCGTCCACGCCCACGGCGCGGATGCCGTCGCGGTAGAACATTTCGCGCGCCGTCTTGCGTATGCGGTCGGCCGCAAGCAGCGGCTTGGAAGCGGGTTGCGCCGCGGTATCGGGCGCGATGTCGGGCGCGATGTCGAACCCCGGATTGGGCTTGGTGGCCATGCTGGACTCCTGAAAACTGCGCGAAAAACACATGCGTCAAAAAGCGCTTGACGATGTTACTGACCGGTACGTACCATTCAAAAACTTGCAAATTCAGATACGTACCGGTAAGTAACATGAGTATAGCCCGCCCCCCAATCCCCTTCCGCCACATCGGGCAAAACTACGCTTTTGTCGTGGTGGCGGTGATATTCCTGGCCTTGCTCGTGTCTGCCGGCCTGCGCTCCACGCCCAGCGTACTGCTGGTACCGCTGGAAGATGCCTTCGGCTGGAGCCGCAGTTCGATTTCATTCGCCGCCGCCGCGGGCATCTTCCTTTATGGGCTGGTCGGCCCCTTCGCCGCCGCCGCGATGGAACGCTTTGGCTTGCGCCGCGTGCTGATCACCGCGCTGGTCCTGATGTCCGCCTCCAGCGCCGTCAGCGCCTACATGACGGAGCCCTGGCACCTGCTGATGAGTTGGGGCGTGTTCTCCGGCTTGAGCTCCGGCGCCGTCGCGTCCGTGCTGGGCGCCACGATCGTTAACCGCTGGTTCACCAAGCATCGCGGCCTGATGATGGGCCTGCTGACCGCCAGCACCGCCAGCGGCACCCTGGTCTTCCTGCCCATTCTTGCCACCTTGGCGTCTTCCGGGGACTGGACGCGCGTGGTCTGGACGGTGGCGGCGGCCGCCGCCGCGATGGTGCCGCTGGCTTGGTGGCTGGTGCCCGACCGCCCGGCCAACGTCGGGCTGGTGCCGTTCGGCAGCGACCCACACGCCCCGCCCGCCCCCGTCGCGCCGCGCACCGGCATGTTGGCCGCCACCTTCGGCGCCCTGGCACGCGCGTCCAAGACCCCCACCTTCTGGTTCCTGTTCGCCACGTTCTTCATTTGCGGCTTCACCACCAATGGCCTGGTCGGCACGCACCTGATCGCGCTGTGTGGCGACCACGGCATGCTGGAAGTGCAAGCCGCGGGGCTGCTGGCGTTGATGGGTATTTTTGACCTGGTCGGCACCACGGCATCCGGCTGGCTGACCGACCGCTACGACCCGCGCAAGCTGCTCTTCGTCTACTACGCCTTGCGCGGCCTGTCGCTGATCTACCTGCCCTACTCCGATTTCTCGTTCTACAGCCTGTCGATCTTCGCCATCTTCTTCGGGCTGGACTGGATCGCCACCGTGCCGCCCACCCTGCGCCTGACCACCGAAGCCTTTGGCGAACGCGACGCCGGCATCGTGTTCGGCTGGATCGTCGCGGGCCACCAGTTGGGCGCCGCCAGCGCCGCCTGGATGGCGGGCGCCATCCGCGAAGCGCAAGGCAGCTACCTGATGGCTTTTGTGATCTCCGGCGTCACGGGGCTGATCGCCGCGTTCATCGCCTTGCGGATCGGCAAAAAGCGCGTGGTGCCGCAGCCCGCTTGAACGCTATCCTTGCGCGCATGAAAATGCCCGGCATCTGATCTGGATGCCGGGCATTTTCAACTGCTAGCTTTTCAGGCGCACATTGTCAGACGCACGCCCATTTCTCGCGCAGACAAGGTGACTACGCCGAGGCTTCCTCGACTTCGCCCAGATACGCCGCCCGAACCTTCGGGTCATGCAGCATCTGCTTGGCGGGGCCGGACAGAATGATCTCGCCCGACTCCATCACGTAGCCCCGATGGCTGTTTTCCAGCGCCAGGCGCGCGTTCTGTTCGATCAGCAAAATCGTCACGCCCTCGCTGGCAATAGTGCGCACCACCTCGAACACCTTTTCGACCATCAGCGGCGCCAAGCCCATCGAGGGCTCATCAAGCAAGAGCAGCTTGGGGCGCGCGATCATGGCTCGGCCCATCGCCACCATCTGCTGCTCGCCGCCCGACAAGGTGCCGGCCGCCTGTTTGCGGCGTTCGGCAAGCCGGGGAAACAGCGTGAATACCCGGTCGGTATCCTGCCGAATCTGCGCCGCGTCTCGGCGGATGTACGCACCCATCGCCAGGTTCTCTTCGATGGTCAGTTGGCCAAAAATGCCCCGGCCTTCAGGCACCATGACCAGGCCACGGCGAACCAGTTCATGCGATTTCGTGCCACCGATCGACTGCCCGCCGTAGACGATTTCACCGCCCGCCAGCGGCACCAGGCCGCAAATGGCGCGTAGCGTCGTGCTCTTGCCCGCGCCGTTGGCGCCGATCAGGCACACGAGTTCACCCGAGTCCACGCGCAGGTCGATGCCGCGCACGGCACGGATGCCGCCATACGCCACTTGCAGGCCGCGCAATTCCAATAAGGGTTGGGATGCCGTCATGATGCCGGGCTCTCCTTGTGAATCAGCGGGTCTTGCGCCGCGCCGGCGCCCAGATACGCTTCGATAACCTTCGGGTCGCGCTGCACCTGGGCGGGCTTGCCCATGGCCAGCACCTTGCCGTATTCCAGCACCAGCACCCGGTCGCACAGGCCCATCACCAGCTTCATGTCGTGCTCGATCAGCAGCACCGTGACGCCATCGTCGCGGATCTTTTCGACCAGCTTGCGCAGCACCACCGTTTCTGATGCATTCATGCCGGCGGCGGGCTCGTCCAAGGCCAGCAGCTTCGGGTCCGTGGCCAGGGCGCGTGCAATTTCCAGGCGGCGCTGATCACCGTAAGGCAAGGAGCGCGCCACGTCATTGGCGCGATGGCCGATGCCCACGTAGTCCAGCAGTTCCTGCGCCCGCGCCTCGATGGCCGCTTCTTCCGCCCGCGTGGCGCGCGTGCGCAGCACCGCGCCCAAGACGCCAGCCTTGGTGCGCAGATGGCGCCCGATCATCACGTTTTCGATGGCGGACAAATTGGCGAACAGGCGAATGTTCTGGAACGTGCGCGCCAACCCCGCGTAGGCGACCTCATGCGGCTTCTTGCCGGACAGGGATGCACCGTTGAACGTGCAACTGCCGTCTTCCGGGATGTACAAGCCGGTCAGCACGTTGAACAGCGTGGTCTTGCCCGCGCCGTTGGGGCCGATCAGGCCATAGATTTCGCCCTGTTCAATATCGAAACTGACATCCGACAAGGCTTGCAGGCCGCCAAAGCGTTTGCCCAGGCCCTGCGCTTGCAGCAGTTTGCTCATGCCGCACCTCCTTGCGCCTTCGACGACAGCTCGCGCTTGCGCACGGCCGATGGCCACAAGCCCGCCGGGCGGAAAAGCATGACGCACACCATGGCCAGGCCAAACAGCAGCATGCGGATGCCTTCGGGGTCCAGCACCACGGCGCCAAACACCATGTGCTGGAAGGGTTCCACCACCGCGCGCAGGAACTCCGGCAAGGCCGCCAGGATCAGCGCGCCCAGGATCACTCCGGGGATATGCCCCATGCCGCCCAGCACCACCATGCACAGAATGGAAATCGACTCCATCAGCGAGAAGCTCTCGGGGCTGACAAAGCCCTGCATTGATGCAAACAGCGCGCCCGCCACGCCGCCGAAAGACGCGCCCATGGCGAACGCCAGCAGCTTGATGTTGCGGGTGTTGATGCCCATGGCCTTGGCGGCGATCTCGTCTTCGCGGATGGCCTCCCAGGCACGCCCGATGCGAGAATTCTGCAGGCGCACGCACACCACGATGATGATCAGCGTGATGGCCAGCAGCAGGTAGTAATACTTTTCAGGCCCGGTGAAGCGCATGCCCAGCAGGCTTTCCGTGCGCCCGAACGAGAACTCGCCCACCTTGAAGGTATCGATGCGGTTGATGCCCTGCGGCCCGTTGGTAATGTTGATCGGGGCATTCAGGTTGTTCAGGAAGATGCGAATGATCTCCCCGAAACCCAAGGTCACGATGGCCAGGTAATCGCCCCGCAATTTCAACGTTGGCGCCCCCAGCAGCACGCCAAACAGGCAGGCCACGGCCAGCGCAATCGGCAGGATCGCCCAGAACGGCAGGTGCAGCCCGAAATGCGGCGACGCCAAAAGCGCCCAGGTGTACGCGCCCACGGCGTAGAACGCGATGTAGCCCAGATCCAGCAGGCCGGCAAAGCCCACCACGATGTTCAGGCCCAGCGACAGCATCACGTACAGCAGGGCAAAGTTCAGGATGCGCACCCAGCTCTGCCCGGCCATGCCGATCACAAAGGGCAGCACCGCCAGCACGATGCCGATCAGCGCAATGCCGATCAAGTTGCGGGTCGACAGCCCGCTGTTTTTCAGGGATACGTTCATGCCCGGTCTCCCACACGTTCGCCCAAGAGGCCGGAGGGGCGGAAGATCAGCACCAGCACCAGCACGAAGAACGCAAACACGTCCTGATAATGGCTGCCCAGAAAGCCGCCCGTGATGTCGCCGATATAACCCGCGCCCAGCGCTTCGATCACGCCCAGCAGCAGCCCGCCCACCATGGCGCCCACCATGCTGCCGATGCCGCCCAGCACCGCGGCGGTAAAGGCCTTCAGGCCCAGCATGAAGCCCATGGTGTATTGCGACACGCCGTAATACGTGGCGACCATCATGCCCGCCACGGCGGCAAGCGCCGAGCCGATCAGGAATGCCGCCGAAATCACCGTGTTGATGTTCACGCCCATCAGCCCCGCCACTTCCCGGTTCTGCGCGGTGGCGCGCATGGCCGTGCCCAGACGGGTCTTGTGCACGATGGCCAGCAGGCCGCCCATGATCAGCGCCGCAATCACCACGATGGCGATCTGCAGCGTGCTCATGCGGGCGCCGGCAAACTCGAACACGCGCGGCGACAGCACTTGCGGAAAGTTCAGGTAGTTGCGGCCCCAGGCCATCATGGCCACGTTCTGCAGGATGATGGACACGCCGATGGCGGTGATCAGCGCGGCCAGTCGCGGTGCACGGCGCAGCGGCCGGTAGGCCACGCGCTCGGCCGTCCAGCCCACCGCCATGCACAGCGGCACAGACACCAGCAGGCCCACGCCTATCACCACGAAGGCAGACACGCCGGGGTCGCCGCCCACCAGCGAAATGGCGACCGTCGTGGCCGCCATGGCGCCGATCATGACGACATCGCCATGCGCGAAGTTGATCAGCCCGATGATGCCGTACACCATGGTGTAGCCAAGGGCGACCAGGGCGTACACGCTGCCTAGCGTGACGCCGTTAATCAGTTGTTGAATGAAGATATCCATAGGGGCCGCGGAAATAAGCCTGGAAAAAGTCGCGCAACGCAGCGGCCCTGGTCTTGACGGACGGGACGCTGCGGGCACGGCGCCACGCCGAGCGGCGCAAGCGCAAAGAGTGGGCGGACACCGGCGCAGCCGGCCCCGCCCGGGGTTCAGCCCGCCTTAGTTGGCTTGGCTGACCATCGTTTCAACCATCTCCCACTTGCCGTTCTTGACTTCGTAGATGGTGACCGAAATTTCCTTGAGATCGCCATTCGCGTCATAGGAAATGTGCTCGCTGGTGGCGCCCTTGCGGTTCAGCTTGGCCAGCGCCGGCAGGTACTTCTCGGGGTCGGACGACCCGGCTTTTTCAATGGCCGTGATCATGTTCCAGGCGCCGTCATAGGCGTACGGCGCATAGACGCCGGGGGCCTTCTTGAAACGCGCCTCGTAGCGCTGGGCAAAGTCCTTGCCCGCCGTCATCTTGTCCAGCGGCACGCCGGCCAGGGACGCGAACGTGCCGTCGGCGGCATCGCCCGCCAGCTTGATGAACGTGTCGCTGCGCGTCATTTCGCCCGACACCAGCGGGGCCTTCAGGCCCAGCGTGGCCAACTGGCGCTTCATGGGACCGGACTGCGCGTCCAGGCCACCGTAGAAAATCGCGTCGGGCGCGGCGCCCTTGATGTTGGTCAGGATGGCGGTGAAGTCGTTGGCCTTGTCGGTGGTGTATTCGCGGCGAACAATCTCGCCGCCCGCGGCCTTCACGGCCTTTTCCACTTCGTCGGCCAGACCTTGGCCATAGGCCGTGCGGTCGTCGATGATGGCAACCTTCTTGGCCTTCAGGTTCTGCACCATGAACTTGCCGACCGCCGCACCCTGCTGGGTGTCGCTGGTCATCATGCGGAACGTGGTTTCGTAGCCCTGCTTGGTGTATTCCGGCGACGTGGCCATGGCGATCTGGGGCAGACCGGCTTCATGGTAGACACGCGACGCGGGGATGGTGGTGCCCGAATTGAAGTGGCCCAGAATGCCCACGACTTCCTGGTCAACCAATTGCTGCGCCACCTGCACGCCCACGCGCGGATCGGCCTGGTCATCGCGCGACACCAGCACGAACTTGGCGGGTTCGCCGTCGACCTTGATGCCCTTCTTATTGGCTTCTTCCAAAGCCAGGTTCAGCCCGTTCTGCATGTCTTCACCGTAGTGCGACTGCGGGCCGGTCAGCGGGGCGGCAAAGCCAAGTTTGATGTCGGCGGCCGACGCGGCGGCCGTCATGCCCACCGCGGCGATGCTGGCGGCGAGTAGCTTCAAAGTCGTGCGGAACTTCATGGGGAATCCTCCGGGGTCTCGGATGGCCGTGTACTGATAGCGGTACTTAAGGCCTTGTTATACCTGAGCTTTTAGCCAGGCTTTTGGTTTTTCTACTACCACGGGCCCGGCGGTGGCCGGGTCCCGCGACTGCATGTTCTGCAAGGCCTGGATGCCGGGTTGCGACATCCAGACTTGAGGTGCGACCGGATTTTCGTTCCAGTGCAACCTTGCCCGATATTGGAGATAACCCTCAGTCATCGAGGGTGACTTTGTGGTCACCCTCGCCGTTCGGTCAACCGATAGTCATAAGGCTGGCGTTGCCGCCGGCGGCGGCCGTATTGACGCTGATGGATCGTTCGGTCAGCAGGCGTTCCGGCACATAGGAGGCTCCTGCCGCCAACGCGTCGGACGTCAGCCCATGCACCGACAGGATGGCCCCCGGACGCTGCGCGATACGCTGGTTTAGCGCTTGCAGCGCGTCGCCATCGCCTTCGAACAGCACGGCCTGGTAGTCAGCCTGGTCGACCTCATCGTCGGCCAGAATGCCCGCCTGGCCTTGCTGCTCGGCGTCCAGCGTGGCCAACAGCGCCTGCGCGGCTGGCGTGTCCGCGAACCAGGCATGGTTGCCCGTCAAGCGTGCCACCGACCACTGCGCCCGCGCACCGGCTTCGGTAGCCGCCACGCAATACACGGCGCCGCGCGGTTCGACCATATAGGTGTTGGTTTCGCCCGTGGGGCCGGGCAACGCAATGCGTTGCGGCAGCGGCGCGGCGGCGTCCAGCGCTGGCGGCAGGCCGGCCGGGCGCGTGCCCAACAAGCGGTACATGTACAACGGACCGCCCGCCTTCGGACCCGTGCCCGACAGGCATTCGCCACCGAACGGCTGCACGCCCACCACCGCGCCCACAATGTTGCGATTGACGTAGACGTTGCCGGCATGCACCTGCCCGGTCACGTGCGCAATGGTTTCGTCGATGCGGGTATGCACGCCGAAGGTCAGGCCGTAGCCCGTGCCATTGATGGCATCCAGCAGCGCATCCAGCTCGTCGCGCTTGTAGCGCACCACGTGCAGCACCGGGCCGAACACTTCGCGCGTCAGTTCGCTGATGTGATCGATTTCGATGATGGTGGGCGCCACGAAGGTGCCGTGACGGCATTCGCCGTTCAGTTCAACCTGATCGACGCGGTGGCCCGCCGTGCGCAGCGTTTCGATGTGGCGCTGGATGCCGTTGCGGGCTTCCGTATCGATGACAGGGCCCACATCCACCGAGAGGCGGTCGGGGTTGCCCACGGCCAATTCGCGCATGGCGCCGCGCAACATCGTCAGCACGTGGTCGGCGTTGTCTTCCTGCACGCACAGCACGCGCAGCGCCGAACAGCGCTGGCCGGCCGAGTCAAAGGCCGAGCTCAACACGTCGAACACCACTTGTTCGGACAGCGCGGACGAATCCACCACCATCGCGTTCTGGCCGCCCGTTTCGGCGATCAGCGGAATGGTGTGGCCGTCGTCATCCAGGCGGTCGGCCAGCGTGCGTGCGATGATGCGCGCCACATCGGTGGAGCCGGTGAACATCACGCCGCGCACGGCGGGGCTGGCCACCAGTTGGGCGCCGACGGTTTCGCCACGGCCGGGCAGCAGTTGCACGGCGCCGGCAGGCACGCCGGCCGCGCGCAGGATGGCCACGGCTTGCGCCGCGATCAAGGGCGTTTGTTCAGCAGGCTTGGCCACCACGGTATTACCGGCAGCCAGCGCGGCCGCGACCTGACCGGTGAAGATGGCCAGCGGGAAGTTCCAGGGGCTGATGCACAGCACCGTACCCAAGGGGCGATGCGTGTCGTTGCTGAACTCCTGTTCAGCCTGGTCTGCGTAGTAGCGCAGGAAGTCCACGGCTTCACGCACTTCGGCAATGGCGTTGGGCAGCGACTTGCCGGCTTCTCGCACGATCAGGCCCAACAGGGTCTGCATCTGCTCTTCCAGCAATTGCGCCGCGCGGCGCAGGCATTGCGCCCGCTCCGCCACCGGCGTCGACTGCCAGATGGGTGCGGTATTGGCGGCGGCGCGCAAGGCGATGTCGGCTTCTTCCGACTGCGCCTCGATCACGTGGCCCACCACATCGCGCAGGTTGGCGGGGTTGCGCACTTCAATGGCGCGCGCCGCATCCCAGGCTTGCTCGCCCTCGCCCAACATCGGGCCAGCGCGCCATGGCGTGCCGGCGCTGGCCAACAGCGCGGCCGACAACGAGCCCAGGCGGTGTTCGTTAGTCAGGTCCAGCCCAGCCGAGTTAGCGCGGGCGCCCTGTTGCAGATTGCCGTACAGCTCGCGCGGCAGCGGGATCTTTTCGTGCGGCGCGCCCAGCGGCACAATGCGCGAGGCCGCTTCCACCGGATCGGCCACCAGCGATTCAACCGGAATGGTGTCGTCGCCGATCAAGTTCACGAACGAGGTATTGGCGCCGTTTTCCAGCAGGCGTCGCACCAGATACGCCAGCAGCGTTTCGTGCGTGCCGACCGGCGCGTAGATGCGGCACGGGCGGTTCAGCTTGCCCTGGGCCAGCGGGCCGACCACTTCGTCGTACAAGGGTTCGCCCATGCCGTGCAAGCACTGGAATTCATATTGGCCGGGGTAGTAGTTCTGACCCGCCAATTGATAGATCGCGGCCAGCGTATAGGCGTTGTGCGTGGCGAACTGCGGATACACGGCCTCGGGCGCGTTCAGCAGCTTGCGCGCGCACGCCAGGTAGGCCACGTCGGTGTACAGCTTGCGGGTGTAGACGGGATAGCCTTCCAGGCCATCAACCTGGGCACGCTTGATCTCGGTATCCCAGTACGCGCCCTTGACCAGGCGCACCATCACGCGGTGACGGCTGCGGCGGGCCAGGTCGATGACGTAGTCAATGACGAACGGCGCGCGCTTTTGATAGGCCTGGATGACAAAGCCAATGCCATTCCAGCCTTCCAGTTCCGGCGCGAAGCAAAGCGCTTCCAGCAGGTCCAGCGAAATTTCCAGGCGGTCGGCTTCTTCGGCGTCGATATTCAGGCCGATGTCGTAGCTGCGTGCCAAGGCCGTCAGCGCCTTCACGCGCGGCAGCAGTTCGGCAATGACCCGTTCGCGCTGGCTGCGCGAATAGCGCGGATGCAACGCCGACAGCTTGATCGAGATGCCCGGGCCTTCGTAGATGCCACGGCCGGCCGCGGCCTTGCCGATGGCGTGAATGGCCTGCTCATACGACGCGTAATAGCGCTCGGCGTCTTCGGCCGTGGTGGCGGCCTCGCCCAGCATGTCGTAGGAATAGCGGAAGCCGCGCGCTTCCATCTTGCGGTTGTTGGCCAACGCTTCGGAGATGGTCTGGCCGGACACGAACTGTTCGCCCATCATGCGCATGGCCATGTTCACGCCCTTGCGCACCAGGGGCTCGCCACCCTTGCCGATCAGGCGCGTCAGCGCCTTGGACAAGGACTGTTCGCTGCTGACGGCAACCAGCTTGCCGGTGATCATCAGGCCCCAGGTAGCGGCGTTGACGAACAGCGATTGCGAACCGCCCATGTGCGACTTCCAGTCGCCACGGGCCACCTTGTCGCGGATCAGCGCGTCGCGGGTGGCGCGGTCGGGAATGCGCAGCAGCGCTTCGGCCAGGCACATCAGCGCCACGCCTTCCTGGCTGGACAAGGAAAATTCCTGGATCAGCCCTTCGACGCCGCCGCCGCTGCGCTTGCCACGCAGCTTCTTGACGAGGTCGGACGCCATGGCGTGGACCTTTTCCAGGTTGGGCACACGGGCCTGACCCAGCAACAGCGGCACGCATTCAGGTTCGGGGCGGCGATACGCGGCGGTAATCGCGGCGCGCAGCACGGACTGCGGCTGCACGTCCTGGCCAAATTCGTAGAAAGGTGGGGTGGGCGCGGCGGGCGCATCGCCCGACTCGTCGTCGGCCCCGGCGTCCATGCCCAGATGCGACATCTCGGCGGGCAGGTGGCCCCGCTCGATTTTGTCCAGATAAGAAAGAATGGCCTGCTTATGCAGCCAGTGAGGCGTGCAGTTGAGCTTGTTCGCGGCGGCCTTGAGGCGGTCGCGCAGTGCGTCATCAACTTTGACGCCGAGGGTCGTGCTGGCCATAAGAGATTGCTTCCTGTCGCATGGCAAAGGTGTTACTGAGTCCGAACGAAACCCAGTATGGGTAGGACCGTATGCTAGACAGGTTGCAACCTTGTTTGTATTAAGGTTAACCCTAGGTTAACCGGTTGAGTTGATGCAGGTTCTCATTCTTTCAGCGGCGAGCAGCCCAGCATCTGCACCGAGCCGGTTCCGGCAGGGGTTTGCCCACGTATGGCGGACGCCATCACGCCCGCCAAACCCACCACCGCCCGTTGCTGCGCGGCGATCAGCGCAGGAATACCGGTTTCCGACACGGTTTCCGTCACCACGCTGCGGCACAACAGGCCCGTGCCCTTGGCATTGACGGGCCGCACGCGCCAGGTGGCGTCCAACTGCGCCATGCTGCCGGACATCATTTCAAAACGCTGCACGTCCGTCTGTACGCGCCACACCGGGGCCGCCGGCCCTGGCTTGACCATCTGCACGTCCAGGGCGCCCAGCTCGCGCTTGAGGGCGTCCGACAAGGCGCCCCGCAACTCGTCACCCAAAGGCGAGCTCCAGCGTTCGGAATACAGCGCCGCCACGCTGCCGTCGCCCGTGCGCACCATCAGTTGCGGCTGGTCGGCCTGTGTCGACAAGCTGACGGCTTGCACCTCAATAAGGAAGTCCGCCGACCCGGCGGGCGCGGCCGTAGACGGCGCCGCCGGACTTTGAAGCGTGTAGTAATGCACGGGCGGCGACGAGCCGCAGCCCGCCAAGGCGGCGCTCAGCGCCAACAGGGACAAGACGGGACGGATCGAGAATAGAGTCATGGTTGTTTAGTTCCTGACAGGGCCAGAGCCGGGAATCGGGTCATCGCCACGGCCCCGCAACAAGGCTTCGGGATTCGCTTGCAGGAAGTCGGCCAGCGCACGCAACGAGCGGGCCGCGCGACTCAGTTCCTGCATCGCCTTTTCGGTATTGACGGGCAGCGAGGCGTCCGAGGCCAGCAGCGAATTGATATTCGCCATCGATTGGCGCGCCTGCTTCAACATGCTTTGGGCCTCGGGCGCCACCTGCTTGTCCAGCCGATTCATCAGTTTTGACGTGCTGGCCAGCGTGGTGCGCAGATCTTCGCCGATCTTGTCGAACGGAATCTTCTCGATCTTGGCGACGATATTGCTGACCTGCTGCTGCAACTGATCCAGGTTGCCCGGCACGGTCGGAATGATCGCCGGGTCGGTCGCCTTGAACTCCACCGGCTTGGCGTTCGGGAAGTTGTCCAGCACCACATACAGCTGACCGGTCAGCAGGTTGGACGTGCGCAGTTGGGCGCGCAGGCCGTACTTGATCATCACGCCCAGCAGCCGCGTGCCGGCCTCGTCGCCATCCTTGAGCGCACGCTCGCGCACCTCTTCATAGACGCGGCCCAGGCGTTCCGGATACAGCGTGGCGTCCACCAGCGAGAAGAAACGCTTGGTGGCCGGATCGAAGTCCAGCGTGATCTGCGTGACGTTACCCAGCGTGATGCCGTTGAAATCGATGGGTGCGCCCACGGCCAGGCCACGGATGGACTGGTCATAGCGCATGCGAATCGGGAAGGCTTCGCCGTCGGGGTTGGCCTTGGCGGCGGCTTCGGTCGCGTACAGGTCAAAGCTGGCATCGGCCGGCGCCGGGTTGCTGCCGTCGCGCGCGCTTTGCACGGATTCAAACGCCACGCCGCCCACCGCCATGGACACCAGCGACTGCGTGCGAACCTTCAAGCCGTCGGCATTGACGCTGAAGTCCACGCCGCTGGCGTTCCAGAAGCGCGTGCCGTTGGTGACGAACTTGTCGTTGGGCGCATCCACGAACACTTCAACGTTCACGGCCGTGCCGGTTTTGTCGAGTTCATAACCAATGACGCGACCCACATTGATGCGGCGGAAGTAGACGGGCGAGCCAATGTCCAGGGACCCCAGGTCCGACGCCTTGAGCTTGAAGCGCTTGCCGGCGCGGTCATGCGTGACCGCGGGCGGAATCTCCAGGCCTTCGAAGCTGAGCTTGGTGGCCTTGGCGGAACCGTTCTTGCCCTCGGCCGCGTCCACGCCAATGTAGGCGCCCGACAGCAAGGTGCCCAGGCCCGATACGCCACTGACGTCCAGGCGCGGCCGCACCACCCAGAAATTGGTGCCTTCGCGGGCCAGGTCCGACACTTCTTTCGCCAGCTCGGCCTTCACCACGACTTTGCTGCGGTCACTGTTGAAGCCAATGGACTTCACCGTGCCGATGTTCACATCCTTGTAGCGCAGCTGCGTCTTGCCCACCTCCAGCCCTTCGGCTGTATTGAACGAGATGGAGATATCCGGGCCGGCCTGCATCCAGGTGCGGATGACAAGCGACATACCCATCAGCGCGGCCACGATGGGCACCAGCCAGATCCATGAAATCCGGCTCTTCTGCTTGCGCGAGATGGTCGGTGACTTGTACTTCTCTTCACCGGCATCGGGTGCTTGGTCGGACATCTACTTTCCTTTTTTCTTCTTCCGCGGGACCCGCTGTTGTTGCTAACCCACTTCCCTGCTGGTCTGAGCCGGTGGCTGCTGCGCCGCCTGGGCCGGGTGACCCGGGTGAGCCCGGCCTTCGATCTCGGGGGTGTCGATTTCGCTCTCGCCTTCCAGATCCCAGCTACGGCGCAAATCGAAGCTCATGGCCGCCAGCATGGTCAAGATCACCACCACACCGAAGGCCGCCGCCCCGGCACCCGCGCTGATCTCCATCAAGCCTTGGAAATCGGCCAGCGCCGCCAGCAATATAACGACAAACACATCCAGCATCGACCATTGGCCAATGAACTCGACCATCTGATACAAGCGGGTGCGCGGCCGCAGATTGGTCGTGCTGCGCCACTGTTCGGTCAGCAACAGCAAGATCAGTGCCAGCAGCTTGGTCAGGGGTACGGCCACGCTGGCGATGAACACGATCAACGCAATATCCCATGAGCCCATCTGCCACAGTTCGACCACGCCGCCCAGAATGGTGTGGGCGCTGTCGCCCAAAACGGAACTCACCTGCATGACGGGCAGCACGTTGGCCGGGATATAGAACACGACCGCCGCGAGCAGCAGCGCCCAGGTGCGCGCCACGTGGTCCGGCTTGCGGTAATGCACCACGGCATGGCAGCGCACGCAGTGGTGCTCTTCTTCGGGATCGGCGTCGCGCGGCAAGGCCTGCACCTGGCCGCACACATGGCAGCCGGCCAACACGTTGTCGGGACTGCTTTCCGGAATATGCACGGGCGCCACGCCCGCCGTCTCGGCATACCGCCACAGCACATGCGGTGACAGGCGGCCCAGCATCGTCAGGAAGATGGTCAACAGACCAAAGGCACCCAGCCCGATACCGGGTTGCACCGCGGCCATGCCGGCCAGCTTCACCACCGCCACCAGCACGCCCAACAGAAACACGGGCACCATGCACCAGGGACGCAGCACGCCCAGCAAACGCATGGCGCCACGGAAGCCCACGGGTTCACGGCCTTGCGACAACGGGCCCAGCACCCACAACAGCACGGTCAACTGCAGCAGTGGCAAGACGAAGCCGGCCAGCCCCGTCATGACGGCAACGACCCAATGACCTTGGCGCCACGTAATGGAAATCGAGTCCAGCAAGGAGGCCTGCTGCACCATGCCCTGCACGGACATGGAAGCGACCGGGTAAGCGTTGGCCACCCCGAAAATGATCAGGGCGCTAATGGCAAGCGCCAGCCAATTGGACAAAGTAAGCCCGCTGTAGCGCCACAGTGTGGCCCCGCAGCGGGCGCAATTGGCGGTCTCGCCAGGTTCAAGCTGATGTCGGCGATAAACGCTTGCGCAGTGTTCGCATTCGATCAGCGGCTGGCTGTCCGCGGTCATCAATCGATCAGTTCGACTTCCTGCTTATCCGGCGCATCCGAGGACGGTGGTTTCCCGTTGTCGTCGAAGTCCAGCGTCACCTTGCCCGACTCGTCCAGGTCCACCGTGACCGAGCCGCCGTCGACCAGCTTGCCAAACAGCAGCTCGTCGGCCAGCGCGCGGCGGATGGTGTCCTGGATAAGACGTTGCATGGGACGCGCGCCCATCAGCGGGTCGAACCCCTCCTTGGCAAGGTGTTCGCGCAGTTTCGTGGTGAATACGGCTTCCACGCGGCGCTCGTGCAACTGGTCTTCAAGCTGCATGAGGAACTTGTCCACCACGCGCAGGATGACCTCGCGGTCCAACGCGGCAAACGGAATGATTGCGTCAAGGCGGTTGCGGAATTCAGGCGTGAACATGCGACGGATTTCCGCCATTTCGTCGCCCAGCATCCGCGAATTGGCAAAGCCGATCGAGGGACGGTTCAAGGTTTCGGCGCCCGCGTTCGTCGTCATGATGAGGATGACGTTACGGAAGTCCGCCTTGCGGCCGTTGTTGTCGGTCAGCGTGCCGTGGTCCATGACCTGCAGCAGGATGTTGAACACATCCGGGTGGGCCTTTTCGATTTCGTCCAGCAGCAGCACGCAGTGCGGCTGCTTGGTGATGGCTTCGGTCAAGAGGCCGCCCTGGTCGAAACCGACATACCCCGGCGGCGCGCCGATCAGGCGCGACACCGCGTGGCGTTCCATGTATTCCGACATATCGAAACGCAGCAGCTCGACACCCAGCGTGAACGCCAGTTGCCGCGCCACTTCGGTCTTGCCCACACCGGTGGGGCCGGACAACAGGAAAGCGCCGATGGGCTTTTCCGGTTTGCCCAGGCCCGAGCGCGCCATCTTGATGGCGGCGGCCAGGGCATCGATCGCGCCGTCCTGGCCGAACACCACGGTTTTCAAATCGCGGTCCAGCGTGGCCAGCTTGCTGCGGTCGTCGTTGGAGACCGACTGCGGCGGAATACGGGCGATCTTGGACACGATGTTTTCGATGTCCACCTTGCCTATCACTTTCTTCTGGCGCGAGCGCGGCAGCAGGCGCTGGGCTGCGCCGGCCTCGTCGATGACGTCGATGGCCTTGTCGGGCAGATGACGATCATTGATGAAACGTGCCGACAGTTCAGCGGCAGCCGACAGCGCAGCCGCCGAGTAGCGGACGCTGTGGTGTTCTTCAAAGCGGCTCTTCAGCCCACGCAGAATCTGCACGGTCTGTTCGACGCTGGGTTCCGGCACGTCGATCTTCTGGAAGCGACGCGACAGCGCGTGGTCTTTTTCAAAGACGCCGCGATATTCGGTGTAGGTGGTGGCGCCAATGCACTTCAACTGGCCCGAGGACAAGGCCGGCTTCAGCAGGTTGGACGCATCCAGCGTGCCGCCCGAGGCCGAACCGGCGCCAATCAGCGTGTGGATTTCATCGATGAACAGAATGGCGTCGGGGTTGCCGCGAATTTGCTTCAGCACGCCCTTCAGACGCTGTTCGAAATCACCGCGGTACTTGGTGCCGGCCAGCAACGCGCCCATGTCCAACGAGAACACTTGCGCGGCTTGCAGGATTTCGGGCACTTCGCCGCGCGTGATGCGCCAGGCCAGGCCTTCCGCGATAGCGGTCTTGCCCACGCCGGCCTCGCCCACCAGCAGCGGATTGTTCTTGCGGCGGCGGCACAACACCTGGATCACGCGCTCGACTTCGTGCTCGCGTCCGATCAGGGGATCAATGCGGCCCGCCAGCGCGGCGGCGTTCAGGTCGGTGGCGTATTGGTCAAGCGGCGACTGACGCGATTCGCCCTGCTCTTCACCGTTGGTCTGCTGCTCTTTCTGCACGGCGGCGGACTCCACCTGGGGCTGTTTGGTAATGCCATGCGACAGGAAATTGACGACATCCAGGCGCGTGACGCCCTGCTGTTGCAGGTAGTACACGGCGTGCGAGTCCTTTTCGCCGAAGATGGCCACCAGCACGTTCGCGCCGGTCACCGGCTTCTTGCCGGTGCCGCCCGCGGATACGTGCATGATTGCGCGTTGAATCACGCGCTGAAAGCCCAGCGTCGGCTGCGTGTCGACCTCGGCGCCGCTTGGAATCACCGGGGTGTTTTCCGAAACGAACTGGCGGAGGTTGCGGCGCAAGTCGTCAAGGTTGGCCGCGCAGGCGCGCAGAACCTCGACTGCCGAAGCGTTGTCAAGCAACGACAACAGCAGATGCTCGACGGTAATAAATTCATGCCGGGCCGAACGGGCCTCGACGAAAGCCATATGCAGGCTGACTTCAAGCTCTTGAGAAATCACGCTTCCTCCGTATTGCATCGAAGCGGTCAAATACACGATTCATATTCTATGCCGATCATGGCGTAACGCCAGCGATTTCAAAAACCACACTATCGTGGCGGCCTTGTGCGTCCATGACGGTAAGCGTATACCGGCCGTCTTGCGCCAGCACTAATTTAAACGGATGACTCGACGCGCCCTGACTCACCACGCGCCCGTCCAGCATCCACCATACTTCTCCTTCGGCGCCCTGCACATCCACATCAAGCGCCACTTCCCGGCTGCCGGGTACGGGCCGAAGCACCGAACCAGTGGCCACGCCACCCACGCGCAAAGGCCCTGCGTGGCGTCGGCATAGCCGGCAAATGACGGCGGCGCCGTGTCGTTCAGCAGCCACGCGGCGCGCTGTTCGGGGCATTCCCCGGACGGCACGCTGCCCAGCCGATAACCCAGTGGCCAACAGGTGACCGCCGCCTGCACCGTTTCGGGCCGGCTACGGACCTGCTGCGCCCCTTCCGGTAACGCAGCCACAATATCTTGCAGTAACGGCGCCGCCACATTTGCCCCGAAAAAACCGGGGTTGGGCGTACCGTCCGGACGACCGACCCAGACGCCTAACGTCCATCTATCGGTCACCCCGATCGCCCAGGCGTCCCGGAATCCGAAACTGGTTCCGGTTTTCCAGGCCAGCCGCCGGGCCGGACTGCCCGACTGGTAGAAAGGCCGGTCGGGATGCCCGCCACCTTCGAGGATATCGCGAACGATCCAGGCGGCTCCAGGGCTCATCATACGGGACTCGATCCTGGGTTGCTCCGTTCGAAGACGGGGCCGTCCCGAGATGCCATCGCGGGCCAAAGCCCGGTAAGCGCCGACCAGTTCTTCCAATGTGGTGCCACCCCCGCCCAAAATCAAGCTTAAATTTGGAACGGCACCCGCCGGCAAACGTAAGCGCACACCGCCGGTCAGCATAACCGACGCGAAACTGACCGGCCCGACGCGGTCCAGCAGGTCCACCGCCGGCACATTCAACGACCGTTGCAAGGCTTGCGCGACGCTGACAGGCCCAGAAAACGCCGCTTGGAAATTACCCGGTGCGTAGCCGCCAAACGACAGCGGCGCGTCAATCAGCAGGCTTTCGGAATGAATCAACCCCTCGTCCAGCGCCTGCGCATAAAGAAACGGTTTCAGAGTAGAACCCGGCGAGCGCACGCCACGCACCATATCCACATGAGCGTAACGGGTATCGTCCGAAAAATCAGCAGAACCCGCGTAGGCCTTGACCTCCAGCGTATCGTTATCCATCACCAGCACCGCCATGGACACCTTGGGCGGCAGGCTGTCCACGCGGTCCAGCAACATTTGTTCCACCGACGCCTGCATGTCGGCATCCAGCGTCGATCCAACCAACGGCGGCCGTTGACCCGCGCGGCGCGCGGCGGGCGTGGCGCCCGCTTCCTGCAACAGACGTTGCGCGGCCAACGGCGCCAGCCAGCGCGCGCGCAACGGCGGCGCGATCACGTTTTCAATCTTGGCGTCGGCCACTTCGGCCGGCGTCCAGCGGCCCAGTTCGGCCATGCGATCCAGCACCTTGTCTCGCGCGGCCTGAGCCGCCTCGGGATGGCGGTCGGGGCGCAGGCGCGATGGGGCTTGCGGCAAAGCGGTCAGCATGGCCGATTCGGCCGGGCCCAGGTCGCGGGCAGACTTGCCCAGCCATAGCCGCGCCCCCATTTCCACGCCCTCCACAATGCCTCCCATCGGCGCATGGGTCAGGTACATGGAAAGAATCTCGTCCTTGCTGTAGTGCATCTCCAACTGCACCGCGCGCCAGGCCTGTCGTAATTTGGCCGACATGGAACGCGACGGCTTGCCGGCCAGTTGCGGGTCGATCAGGCGCGCCACCTGCATGGTCAGCGTGGAACCGCCCGACACAATGCGACGGTTCGTGGCCCACTGCCAGCCCGCGCGCGCCATCGCCACGGGATTGACACCGGGATGCCAGTAGAACCAGCGGTCTTCATATGTGAGCAAGGTGTCCAGATAGCGCGGCGAGACCTGGTCCGGCGTCACCGGATAGCGCCAGATGCCGTCGCGGCTGGGGTAGTTGCGCAGCGGTGTGCCGTCGGCGGCAACGATCACGGCGGCGCCGCCCGAGTCGATGGCGGGCAATGGGAACAGGCGGTCAAGCACGAATAACAACGCGGCCAGCGCAAACAACACGCTGGCCGCGATGATGCCGCGCCGCCGCCAGCGGCGGGCACGCATGGCGCCCGCCGTGGAGGAGGCGGCGGCGGTCAAGGACGCTTGGCGCCGCGATCGCGGATGTCGACCGTGCTCCACTGCTCACCCACACCCCGGATTTCCGGGCGGTACATATCTTCGGCCACCGTCGACGGCACCGCATAGCGGCCCGGCGTGACGACGCGCACCAGATAGAACACGTCGACCTTGCCGCGGCCCAGGGACACGGCGGCCACGTAACGGTCATCGCGGAATTCACGATGCTTGATGTTGGAGTCGGCCATGGCTTCGGCCACTCGGCGTCCGCCAATCGTCCATTCCTGCATCTCGGGGCTTTGCGACAGGTTCAGGTTTTCCACTTCAAAACCGGCCGGCACGCGGTCCTCGATCAGCGCATCGGGAATGCTTTGGTTGGCGCTGGCCTGCACCCACACCACCAACATGTCGCCGCTTTGCAGCGTGCCACCATCCCACGGTTTGCCGTCCGGACGATACCAGCCACGCTTGAGCTGGATCACGTCGTTGCGCGGCTTGGGCGCAACCATCGGGCTGCCCTGGATGTCGTATTCCAGAAACAATGATTGCGACCCCGTGTTGACGATTTGCGTGTTGGCCAGGTCAGCCGCCGACAAGCCCACCGTCTGGTCGCTCTTGCCGCCATCCAGCGGCTTGCGCGCGCCGTTGACCGTCAGCGCGGCTTGCCAGGGCGTGCCCTTGTCGCCGCCGATGGCGCGCGCCGCCATCAACAGCGCCATGCGTTCCTGCGTGGACAGGTACGAACGGTTGCCCAGACGAGCTGTCAATTGCGTCAGCAGGTTTTCCAGGCGCTCATGCTTCAGGCCGTACTGATTGGCCAGCGCGTACGACAAGGCGTAGTCGCGCACGCTGCTGCCGTAGTCGCCCAGCCATTCATCGTAATAGGCGTTGTAGTTGCGACGGGGGAAACCGTATTCGCGTGACATGGCGGCGTCCAGCGCGGACTGCATGCGCCCTTCGTCGCCCATCAGCTTGAATGCGGCCGCCAACTGGATCAGGGGCAACGGCGAACGCGCACGTTCTTGATAGTTGTCGAACAGTTGGCGCACCGTCGACAACGGCGCCTTCTTGTCGCGCGCCAAGGCCAGCACGGCGGTCGACAAGCCGGCAAAACGGCGGTGGTCTTCGCGCAGGACGTTGGCATCGCTGCCGTCGATACGGCCGGCTTCAACGTTGCGGCGCAGGTTCACCGACCACGTGCCGAAGGTGTTGGACGTCTGCTGCACTTGCTCCAGCAGCCATTGGCGCGAACGGTCGAGCGTGGCTTCGGGCACTTCAAAGCCTTGGTCGCGCGCGTCTTGCAGGAAGCCGACGGCATAGGCCGTCAGCCACACATCGCGCGAGCTGGAACCGCTCCAGAGGTTGTAAGAACCCACCGCGTTGCGCATGCCGGACAGGCGGCCGATGGCGCCGGACACCTGCGCGGCGCGTTCCACCTGCGAGTGCGGCTTCAGGCCGAACTGCTTGGCGACGGCGTCGTCGATCAACACCCACGGCAAGGCGCGGCTGATGGTCTGCTCGGCGCATCCGTAGGGATACGCCAGCAGGCCTTCAACCAGCTTGTTCACGTTGAACGGCGGACGGTTCGACACCGTCAGGCTGACCAAAGCCGAATCCGGGTAGTACGAAGACACCCACGCCGCTTGCGCCACATTGGTTTCGCCCGGATTCAGACGCAGACGGCGCACCTGGCGTTCGCCCGCATAGGCCGGCTGCACTTGCAGCACCGATTCGCGCACGATGTGCACGGGCTTGGCGCCGCCCTGCCCGTCGATGGTCAGGCGCATCAGGCCCAGACCGTAGGAACCCGTCGTCGTTGCGTTGAAGCGCAAAGTCGTGCGCTGCTTGTCTTTCAGCGTCACCGTGCGCACGCCGTCCGGAATGGCCAGCGGGTCCAGGGCTTCCAGCTTGATGCTGATCTTTTGCTCGGCGCCGCTCAGGTTGGTCAGGTCCAGCGCGATGGCGGCCTGGTCGCCCGGCGTGATGAAGCGCGGCGTATTCATTTCCGCGACAATCGGCGCGGCCACCACCATTTCAGTGTCGGTGCTGCCGTAGTTGTCGGCCGTGAACGCCACGGCCATCAGGCGCAGCGTGCCGTTGAAATCGGGCAGGTCCAACGGAATGTCGGCTTCGCCCTGCGCGTTCAAGGTGACCGGACCCGAGAACAGGTCGACCAGCTTGACCTTCTTGGGCAGGCTCTTGCTGTCGCCGCGCATGGCGGCGTCACCACCCCACTTCAGCTTGCCCTTGGTGCCGTCCATTTTCTCGATCAGCTTGCCGTACATGTCCAGCAGTTCGGGCGCGTAGCGGTGCTTGCCGAAGAAATAGTCCAGCGGGTCGGGCGTGGCGTACTGGTTGATGTTGAGAATGCCGACGTCCACGGCGGACAAGGTCACCGTGGCTTGCTTGCCTTGAGCGCCGTCGACCTTGACGCGCACTGTCGTCTTGGTTTCGGGCTCGGTCTTGGCCGCGGCGGTCAGCTTCACATCCAGCTTGCGGTCGGCGCTGGCAATTGGCAGGAACGCCAGGCCCAGCGCACGGGCCGGCGTCACGCGGTCGCCTTCGCTACCCGGGCGGAACACGGCGGCGGCCACATACAGGTCGTGGCGCTTCCAGTCCTTGTTGATCGGAATCTCAACTTCGGTGCCCGTTGCTTTCACGGCCACCCAGGTGGACCACAGCATGCGGTCGCCTTCCACCGTGACCAGTGCCTGGCCGTCGTGCGGCGGCGTCAGCGTGACCTTGACGGTATCGCCCGGCTTGGCCGGCACGCCTTCCAGCTTCATCTGCACGCGGTCGGGGCGGTTGCCCATCGCGTCGGCGTCCTGCGCGTTCCAGCCCGCATAGAAGCGGTAGCGCATCGTTTCACCGGTTTCCGGGTCGGCGATTTCAAGGCGGTAACGGCCCCACTTGACCGGCACGGTCAGTTGCGCGCGGTCGTTCAAGGCGATTTCGCGCGAATCGACCAGTTCTTCGGTTTCGGTATAGCCGCTGTTCCAGCCGCGCTGGTCGTCAAAGCGCCAGTAGTATTGGCGTTCTTCGCGGAACAAGCGCATCTGGGCCTGGGCCAGCGGAACGATCTCGCCTTGCGCGTTGGCCCGGATGACTTCAAACACGGCGGGTGCGCGCTCGCGCGCCACATCGCTGTCAAACTGCGGACGCACGGCAATCAGCTTGTCGGCGGGCCAGACGCTGCGCTCGATGGAGCGCACCACCGGGCGGCCGCCCGATTCAAGCAGGCTGGCCGACACGCGCACCTTCATGGGCGAGTGCGTACCCGCCACGCTGGGATTCACGCTGATCCGGGCTGCGCCCTTGTCGTCCAGCGCTTCCTCGGGCAGTTCACTGAACGTGCGACGCGTGTCATCGGCAACATCACCGAAAATAAAGCCCGGCCATTTCTGCGCCAAGGCGAAACGGTCGCGCTTGACCTGGAAGCTGGACAGCAGGCGATTGCCGGCTGCGGGCGCGCCGTAGAGGTAATCGCCCTGCACATTGACGATCAGTTCCTCGTCCGGCGACAGCACCTCTTGATCAGAGGTCAGCGCCATCTTCATGCGTTCAGGCAGGAATTCCTCGACCTGGAACTTCCACGACGCATCCGGCGTGCGCGAAGCGGGGTCCACGCGCAGTTCAAGCAGCCACGAACCCGTCTGGGCGTCCAGCGGCAATTCGATGGCGCGCTCAACATAACCGACCAGATCTTTCTTGGGTTGCCACAGGGTGGTCTGCACCACGCGGCCATCGGGGCGCTTGATCGTCGCCGTCAGCGGCGCGGGCGTCAGCATGCGGCCGTCCAGGTCGCGTGGCAGCACCGACACGTTGAAGGTCTCGCCCGGACGGTACAAATTGCGGCCGGCGTAGACGAACAGATTATTGGGGCGCGACACATGGCCGCCCGTATCGAACTCAGACAGGTCCAGCGCCGGTTCGCCCAGGGCCAGCACGGTCATTTCCTTGTCGCGCGAGGCGCGGATGACGCGCGCATTGGTGAAGCTGCCGTCAAAACGCACATGGCCCTGCGCATCGGCAGCGGCCTTGGCCAGCGTCTTGCCCGCGCCGTCCACCAGTTCAAACACGGCGCCCGGAATGGCCTGGCCAGACTTCAGCGACACGGAATAGGCTTCCACGCGGTCGCTGTAACGACGCGCGTGCAGGCCGATATCGCTGACGTAGAAATACGTGACCTGGTATTCATAGCGGAACCGGCCCGGTTGGCTCATGACCGCGATGTAGATGCCGGGCTCTTGCAATTCCTTCACGCCTTCAACCGGCAGGAAGGTGACGTGGCGGCGGTTCGGCTTGTCGTCGGTGATGAAACGGCCCTGATAGACGCTGGTCGTCAGCGAATTCAGGCGGTCCAGATCCCAGTTGCTGACCGAGCCTTTCAGGCTGCGGTTGTCGGAATAGCGCCAGTTGTCATCGTCGTAGTCAGCTTCGTCTTCGTCAGATGCCGAGGTGGTGTTGCGGCCGATGCCCAGCACCGTTTCGAACAGTTCCGGCACACGGTCCGGCGCCACGCGCAGGAACTGCACGTCAACCTCGGGCACGTTTACGGTCGCCACGGGCAGGCCGCCGTTCTGGCCGGCCGGCAGCACCACGCCGCGGCTGGCGAAATAGAACGAGGGCGGCATGGCCTGCGTGTTCACTTCGCAATTCGAGGTTTCAGCCAACACGACCTTGTCGCCCACGCCGGGCAAACCCGAACGTACCGTGATGGCGTATTTGCGCTGCGGCTGGATGTAGGGGAAATACACCATGCGCGGGTTCTCGCCCACGATCCAGCTGCCTTTCAGGATCTTGCCTTTGGGCGCGGAATCGCCCGGCTTGACCGAGGCCGGCTGGTCACCCGCATTGGCGGCGGTTTCGTTGTCTTCGTCGGCCTTGCCGGACGAGGCGCCCAGGTCGGTGACCTGAAGGAAATCATCCAGCTTGGCCTTGGCGTCCACCGGCTGGGTGAACGTGACCGAGAGCGACAATGCCTCGTTGAACTGGCGCGGCTGGCAGGTCAGCGCCGCAAAGGGGTCGGGTGCGCCCACCGTCGCGCTGGCGCCCAATGCGGGCTTGCCGTCACCAGGCGCAGCGGCCGGGGCCGCCGCAGGGGTTTGCGTCGCGGTGGAAGCCGCCGGCGCCTGGACCGGGGCCGCGCCCTGCTTGTCCTTACCGCCCATCCACCAGCCTACGCCGATGGCGCCGGCCAACACCACTACGCCGGCAACCGCCAGCCAGGTCTTACTAACCTTTCCACTCACGGCAAACCCCTCCGCCTACTCGTACACAAGCTCCTTCGCGGCGGAGCTGCCGACCCACTGCTCCGCGCGCTTCCCCAAACGCGGAACCTGCCGTGTTTTGCACGGCACAACGCCGCCTACTTGGGCGGCATCTTCATTTTTGGTGTTAAACGGGTTCCATCACACATTGCAGCGGGTGCTGGCGCGCCCGCGCATACTGCCCTACCTGGGCAATGCGAGTCGCCGCGAGATCTCGGGGATACACCCCGCATACTCCGCGACCTTCGTGATGCACCTGCAACATGATCCGCGTGGCCTCTTCATGGTTTTTATTGAAGAATTTCTGCAGAACTTTCACGACGAATTCCATCGGCGTGTAGTCGTCATTAAGCAGCAAAACCTGATACATCGGAGGCGGCGCGGCGCGCGCCGGTGCCTTCTCGACGGCCAAATCATGCTGGGTATCCAAGGTAGAACTCATAGGGCGGGTATTCTATTTAAACTGGGGACGGCTAACGCGCAACTTACTCAAAATTACACGCAGAAATACGTAGTTTCCATACTTGACGACACGAAGAAAAGCGGCGCATTATCAGCGCATTCTGGGGTTTTCAACTCATCGAAAATCTGACAGGAATTCGGAGGGGGGACAGAGGTCTAGACCGCGATGCCCTTCTGTCAACATACGATTCAATGAGGCAGTCCGCATGTCTGATACGACCGCAACCGCCGTCCAAGGGGACAATCCCAAATCGACGGGTACCGTCAAGTGGTTCAACGATGCAAAGGGGTTTGGCTTCATTACGCCCGACGACGGCGGTGAAGATCTGTTCGCCCACTTTTCGTCCATACAGATGAATGGTTTTAAAACCCTGAAGGAAGGCCAGAAAGTGGCTTTCGAAATCATTCAGGGGCCTAAAGGCAAACAGGCGCTTAATATCACGGCGGCCTGAGTATCCCTTAAAGTGCAGCGGTAAGGCTGCACCATTATCCAGGCGGGGCTTTCGGGCCCCGCCTTGTTATTTTCTTTTTACTGCGCCAGTCATGCTGAAGAATGTGAAGTTATTGCCTGTCAACCCTACGTTGTTCAAGACAGCGTTCTTTAAACCAGCATTTCTGAAAGCACTGTCGGCGGCACTGGCCGCCACGGCGCTTGCGCTGACCGCGGGCGCCCAAGCGCAAACCGGTCCGCAACCGCCCTTGCCCACCACGCAACTTTCGGCCGGCATCCATATTATCCGAGCGGAAGTTGCCGACACCGACGCCACCCGCCAAAGCGGCCTGATGTTCCGCACGGAACTCCAGGGCAACGACGGCATGCTGTTCGTGTTCGAGCGGCCGGACGTGCAGTGCTTCTGGATGCGCAACACGCTCTTGCCGCTCTCGATAGCCTTTATCGCCGACGACGGCACGATCGTCAATATCGACGACATGGCGCCGCAGACCGAAGACCCGCACTGCGCAAGAAAGCCGGTGCGCTATGCCCTGGAAATGGCCCAAGGCTGGTTCGACGAGCACGGCATCAAGGCCGGCCGGAAAGTCGACGGGCTGCCCTGAACGGCCGCCACAGGGCGTAAGCGCCCCCTTCAGATACAACAAGGGAGCCCCGCAGGGCTCCCTTTTCATTTCCGCCACCGGCCTCGCGGCGGAAAAAACAACACTTCAGGCTTAGACGCGCTCGATGATCAGCGCGATGCCCTGGCCCACGCCGATGCACATCGTGCACAACGCGTAACGGCCGCCCGTGCGGTGCAGCTGGTTGATGGCCGTGGTGGCCAGACGCGCACCGGAGGCACCCAAGGGGTGACCCAGGGCGATCGCGCCGCCGTTGGGGTTCACGCGCGGGTCGTTATCGGCAATGCCCAGTTGGCGCAGCACGGCCAAGCCTTGGGCAGCAAACGCTTCGTTCAGTTCGATGACGTCCATCTGGTCCAGCGTCAGGCCGGTTTGCGCCAGCACTTTCAGCGTGGCGGGCGCGGGGCCGATACCCATGATGCGCGGCGCGACGCCGGCAGTGGCCATGCCGACCACGCGAGCGCGCGGAGTCAGGCCGTGGCGGGCTGCTGCCTTTTCATCGGCCAGCAGCAATGCGGCGGAGCCGTCGTTCACGCCCGACGCGTTGCCGGCCGTGACGGTGCCGCCTTCGCGGACCACACCCTTCAGCTTGGCCAGCGATTCCAGGCTGGTTTCACGCGGGTGTTCGTCTTTGGAGACGACGATGGGGTCACCCTTTTTCTGGGCGATCGACACCGGCACGATTTCGGCGTCAAACACGCCTTCTTGCTGCGCGCGAGCCGTCTTTTGTTGGCTGGCCAGCGCGAACAGGTCTTGGTCTTCGCGGCTGATCTTGAAATCGTCAGCGACGTTTTCGGCCGTTTCCGGCATGGAGTCCACGCCGTACTGGGCCTTCATCAGCTTGTTGACGAAGCGCCAGCCGATCGTCGTGTCGAAAATGGCGGCATTGCGCGAGAACGCGCTGTCGGCCTTGCCCATGACGAAGGGCGCGCGGCTCATGCTTTCAACGCCGCCGGCCAGCATCAAACCGGCTTCGCCGGCGCGGATGGCGCGGGCGGCGGTGCCGATGGCGTCCAGGCCCGAACCGCACAGGCGGTTGACCGTGGCGCCGGGCACTTCGATGGGCAGGCCAGCCAGCAGCGTGGCCATGCGGGCCACGTTGCGGTTGTCTTCACCCGCCTGGTTCGCGCAACCCATGATGGCGTCGTCCAGTTCTTCCCAGCGCACGCCGGGGTTGCGCGCAATCAGCGCCTTGATGGCAACGGCGGCGAGGTCGTCGGGGCGCACGCTGGCCAGTGCACCGCCGTAGCGGCCGAAGGGGGTGCGGATCGCATCACAAATAAAGGCATTCACGGTCATGGGAAGCTCGAAGTGAAGTGAAAAATTCGGGATCGGTCGATCTTAGCGCACCACATTTAGCGCCAAGTTGGTGCAGCGGCGACCTGTCCGCCACACGGACGGTGTCCGGTAGGTGTTCACCCTGATCGCGCCGGGCGCAGTCAAGAAAACCCGGTGGCGATCAGGACGAAGCGGCCTTGCCCGGCGCGCCGCCCGCCTCGGCTTGTTGCGCGGCGCGGCGCGTATCGACGATGGCCTGACGGCGAAAACGCCCGGCCGCCAAATGGTAGAACGGCTGCGGGCAGAACTGGCGCGACACGCCAGAAGCCAGCAAAGAACCCACCAATAACCAGAACAACATCGGCTGGCTGCCCGTCATTTCCATGACCACCACGCTGGCCGTCAACGGCGCCTGCGTGGCCGCCGCCAGGAATGCCGCCATCGACACGAGCACCAACACGCGCTGGTCCACGCCCTCGCCCGCCAGCTCCCAGATGTGCTGGCCGATGCCGGCGCCGGTAGTCAGCGCGGGCGTGAAGATGCCGCCCGGGATGCCCGCCCAATACGAGGCGACGGTAGCCGCAAGCTTGGCCAGGCCGAAGCCGGCCGGCGCGCTGTCTTGGCCCGACAGCAGGTCGGCCGCAACGCCGTAGCCCGTGCCGTAGACACTGCCGGCCGTGCACAGGCCGATCACGGCCAGCACCAGACCCATGATGAACGCCGTCCAGATGGGATGCGCGCGGATCCAGGCGCGCCACGCAGCCGGCGCGGCACCCGATGCGCCCTTGCCAAGCAGCCGCGCGAAGATGCCGCCCAGCGCGCCGTTGATGGCGCCGCAAATGACGATCCACATCACCATGCCATGCGCCAGCGGCGCCCCGCCGAACACGCCGAAATAGGGGTTGTTGCCCTGCACCGCCACCACCAGGAAGCCCGCGGCCAGCACGCCGATCAATACCAGGCGCTGCCACCGCAATACGGTGCCGCGGCCCAGCTCTTCGATGGCGAAGATGACGCCGGCAAGCGGCGCATTGAAGGCGGCTGCAAGCCCGCCCGCGGCGCCGGCGGCGATCAGTTCATTGGAATGGAAGCCGCGCAACTGCACGCCACGACGCTTCCAGAAATCGCCCCAGGCCAACATGAGCGCGGCGCCCACCTGCACCGACGGGCCTTCACGCCCGATCGACGCGCCCGCCAGCATGCCGAAGAACGACAGCGGAATCTTCCATAGCGTTTGTGCCAGCGACACCAGGCTGCTTTGGCTGGCGCCGGGCGGCAGGGACAGCGCGCCGATGACTTGAGGAATGCCGCTGCCCGCCGCGTTCGGGGCAAAGCGCAACGTCAACCAACGCAGGGCGGCCAGACTGAAGGGCAGCACCAGCAAGGCAAGCCAGCCGTTGTGCCCCACCCATTCGCGGTTCCAGTCAAGCGCCTTGTCGGCCAGATACGCAAACCCCAGCGACATCATCGCGACCAGGCCCGCGCCGCCAAGCAATAGCGCCATTTGCAGGCTCTTGCGTGACAGGCGGTTGATCTGGCGCACCTTGCGCCGCATCAGGCGGCGTGCGGCGGTGGTGGTTCGGCGGAAAGGTTCGGTCAGGCTCATGGGCTGCTGGCGTGCGGCGCAAAGTCAGTAACCTTACCACTCTCACCTGACCCGCAGCCCACAAACTTCAGCAGAAAATCACGCTGCCGGCAGCAGTCGAGCCGACGAATGGCGTGCCGAACCCACGCCCGCGTCGAGAGCCGTGCCAACACTGCCGTTGACCTTGAAGCGGCGTACCTCCTGCGCCAAGCGCCCGGCCTGCTCCTGCATGCTGGCGGCCGCTGCCGCCGCCTCTTCGACCAACGCGGCGTTCTGCTGCGTCACGGCGTCCATCTGCGACACGGCCTGATTGACCTGGCCGATGCCTGCCGATTGCTCTTCCGACGCGCTGGCGATGTCGCGCACCAGCACCGCCACCTGACGCACACTGTCGACCAATTCGCGCATGGTGCGGCCGGCTTCATCGACCTGGCGCGTGCCGCCTTCGACGCGCGCGGCCGACTCATCGATCAGGGCCTTGATTTCCTTGGCGGCCACCGCTGAACGCTGCGCCAAGGTGCGCACTTCACCCGCCACCACGGCAAAGCCACGGCCCTGCTCGCCCGCGCGCGCCGCTTCCACGGCGGCGTTGAGCGCCAGGATGTTGGTCTGGAACGCAATACCGTCGATCACACCCGTGATATCGGCGATGCGGCGCGAACTGTCGGAAATGGCGCTCATGGTCTGCACCACGCCATCCACCACTTCACCGCCGCGCACCGCCACGGTGGACGCCTGCGTCACCAGGCGGTCGGCCTCGCTGGCGTTGTTGGCGTTTTGTTGCACGGTGCTGGTCAGCTCTTCCATGGACGCCGCGGTTTCTTCCAGCGACGAGGCCTGTTCTTCGGTGCGTTGCGACAGGTCGGAGTTGCCTTGCGCAATTTGCGACGACGCCGATGCGATGCTTTCACAGCCATCGCGCACGTCCGCCACAATGCGGCCCAGGCTGTCGTTCATGGCCTTGAGCGCCGCCATCAGTTCACCGGTTTCATCGCGCGTGGCGACCTGGATGTTCGTGGTGAGATCGCCCGCGGCAACCTGGCGCGCGGCCTTCACGGCCTGCTCCAGCGGACGCACGATGCCACGCGTGACCAGCCAGCCCAGCAACATGCCGATCACCACGCCGGCCACGGCCAGGATGATCATCACCGCACGCACGTTGCGGTACAGGTCCGTGGCGACGTCAACGGATTGCGCGGTGGATTTCTCCTTGCCCACCGCCAGGTCGGTCATCAGGTCATCAAGCTTTTGCGACGAGGCGATGACACGCTTTTCGATCTCGGCAACGCGCGGATCCGTTTGCGTCAGCGATTGCGATTTCGCGGCCGCGAAGAACGCTTCCGACTCCCGCTTCCAGATCTGTTCGGTTTCAACGAACTGCGCCAGCAGGCGTTTGCCTTCTTCTTCGTGGAAATTTTTCGCGGCCTTGTCGCGCAGCACGTCCAGGTTCTTGACCGCCTCGTCGAACCGCTTCTTCAACGCTTCACGATCCTGATCGGTGCTGGCGGCCAGATAGCCGCTGAGGGCGCGGCCCGCGTAGATCAGGTGCAGATTGGATTCTTTCAGATCCGAGATGCCACGCAGCTCAGTGTCGTACAAGCGGTCGTTCAATTCATTGATGCGAGACAGCCCCCACACGCCAAAGGCCCCAATCGCACCACCAATAACCGCCACAAGCAAAAATGCACCCGACAGGCGCGCCCCGATGCGCAAGCCCGAAAATAAGCGAAACATGCTTCCCTTCCCTGTAGTTACCCCGGTTGTAAGCGGGCATGCCGCAATCCGTTGGCCCCGTGGTTCAGCCCCCCGACCGTTCGCAACAATAGTGGCAGGAAACCCTAGGGATAACCCTAGATAAAAGCGTGTTTCATCGTCATTTCCCAGGAATGAAATCGGCAATCGACAGGTTTATGTAAGCTGAATTTTTCCTGAACGGGCAATAAAAAACCCCTTGGCGGTGCGCAAAGGGGTTTGGGGTGCAAGCCAGCGGCGTGAAAGCCGAGGCTTGTTTCTTTACCGATCAGGCAAAGTTCTTGGCGGCGAACTCCCAGTTCACCAGGGCCCAGAAGTTTTCCAGATACTTGGGACGCGCGTTGCGGTAGTCGATGTAGTACGCGTGTTCCCAGACATCACAGGTGAGCAGCGGCGTGTCGGCCGTGGTCAGCGGGGTGGCCGCGTTGCTGGTGTTGACGATGTCAACCGAGCCGTCGGCCTTCTTGACCAGCCAGGTCCAGCCCGAACCGAAGTTGCCGGCTGCCGACTTGTTGAACGCTTCCTTGAAAGCGTCAAAGCTGCCCCACTTGGCGTTGATGGCGTCAGCCAGCTTGCCCGAGGGTGCGCCGCCGGCCTTGGGGGCCAGGCTGTTCCAGTAGAAAGTGTGGTTCCAGATCTGGGCGGCGTTGTTGAAAATGCCACCCGAGGACTTCTTCACGATGTCTTCCAGCGACAGCGTTTCGAATTCCGTACCCGGGATCAGGTTGTTCAGGTTCGTGACGTAAGTCTGGTGATGCTTGCCGTAGTGGAACTCCAGCGTTTCCTTGGAAATGTGCGGAGCCAGAGCGTCGAGTTCGTAAGGCAGGGGGGGAAGAGTATGTGCCATGTGTGGGTTCCTTCTGTTGAGTGCACGATCAAGCCGGTCAATTGTATCGGCAACTAATGAGGATACCGCGTTAACCCCGGGCCTGCGCGGGGTTAACGCGACGCCTGCTTCAGCCGGCGTCGCGCGTCTTGCGGGTCTGGCGCACATCGACCTGCGCGCCGCCTTGCGCAAAGCTCAGGTCCAGCGTCTGACCCGCTTCCAGCCCGGCGGCGTCGCGCACGATGCGGCCGTCGGCATCGCGCGCAATGGCGTAACCGCGCGAAAGGGTGTTGCCGGGATCCAGCGCGCGCAATTGCGCCGTGGCCGAGGCCAGGCGGTTGCGGCCCTGCACCAGCAAGCGGGCATGCGCCTGACCTAATTGGCGCGCCGCGCTGGCCAGGCGGTCAGCCGCGCGGCGGGTGTCGGGTACCCGATGCGTCAAACGCTGCGCCAGCAGATTGACCCGCGCGGTACGGCGGTCTTGCGGGCCGGACCAGGCGGACGCCAGGCGAAAGCGCAGGCTGTTCAGGCGTTCACGCTGATGCTCCAGCCGTTGCGAGGGCGACACCAGTTGGCCGGCGGCACGATCCAGCCGCTGCGCGGCGCGCTCCAGGCGGCGCTGCTGGCCGCGCGCCATGGCCTGGGCAGCTTGCATGACCTGGCCCAGCAATTCAGAGCGAGGTACGCAGGCCAGTTCCGCTGCGGCCGTGGGCGTCGGGGCACGCACATCAGCCACGAAGTCCACGATGGTGAAGTCGGTTTCGTGGCCCACGCCGCTGATCACGGGAATTTCACTGACCGCCACCTGGCGGGCCAGGTCCTCGTCATTGAAGCTCCAGAGGTCTTCGATGCTGCCCCCGCCACGCGCCAGCAGCAGCGTGTCGACTTCGGCGCGCGCGTTGGCAAGGCGAACCTGGGCCGCCAGGCGGCTGGCGGCGTCCGCCCCCTGAACCGGGGCCGGATAGATGATGACCGGCACCTGCGGCGCCCGGCGAGCCAACGCGGACAGCACATCCCGCAACGCCGCCGCATGCAGCGACGTGATGACGCCGATTGCGCGCGGCAGCCGGACGGGCTCGCGCTTGCGGGCTGGGTCAAACAGGCCTTCGGAGGCCAGTTGCTCTTTCAGCCGCAGAAACGCTTCATACAGGTTGCCCAGCCCCGCGCGGCGCATGGCGTCGGCCTGCAATTGGTAATCGCCCCGGGGCTCGTAAAGGGAAACCCGGGCGCGGATTTCGACCTGATCGCCCGCGCGCGGCACGAAACCCACTGCATTGGCGCGGCTTCGGAACATGACGGCGCGCACCGAGGCCCGGCTGTCCTTGAGCGTGAAGTACCAATGCCCGGATGCCGCCTGCGTGAAGTTGGAAATCTCTCCACGAACCCACAACGCCGGAATGCTGCGCTCCAGCAATTGCCCCACTGCTTGGTTTAGCTGGGCAACTGTCAGGATATCCCGCGTGAATGCGTTGTTTGTGACTGCAAATTCAATTGTCATGAGGCTTTCCGATGCGTATCTGTCCACAGGCCATACGGAGCGGGCCGCAATGATACCTTTTCCAGCGAATTTTGCAGCGACCGCCCCGAAAGCCAATAAAAATTACGCAAGCAATTGATTTATATGGGTTTTTTAATTAAATCCCGCTGCGCGATTTTGAAGCAAACAAGCGCAAGCCCTGTGCCCACAAGCGTTCCGGGGAAGTTTTGCACAGAATTATCCACAACTTCTGTGGATAATTCCGGGGCTTCCCCGCCTTGCCACAAAGCCCTGGCCCCGTTACAGTTTCGGCTTGATCTGATTCCACGGCGCGAGCGCTTCGCTGCCCTGGCCCCCGGGAGTTGAACGCTTTGCTTTCCATTTTGCGCGAGGCCGGCTGGCCTATCTGGCCTCTGCTGGCGACATCCGTGCTGGGACTGGCGCTGATCTTCGAGCGCTTTTTCTCCCTGCGCCGCAACCTGATTCTGCCCCGAGGGCTGAACGATC
Organism: Achromobacter spanius; assembly: GCF_003994415.1. Classification (NCBI taxonomy): domain Bacteria; kingdom Pseudomonadati; phylum Pseudomonadota; class Betaproteobacteria; order Burkholderiales; family Alcaligenaceae; genus Achromobacter; species Achromobacter spanius. Next base: position 4,134,899 of record NZ_CP034689.1, read on the forward strand.
AGGTGGTGGACATGCTGCGCAACCGCCAAGACACCCCTGAAGCCATCAATCGCCTGGAACGCAATTCCCCCCTTGGCCGCGTGCTGGCCGAGGTGATGCGGCATCGCCATCTGCCCCGCGAAGAGCTGCGCAGTGTGGTTGAAGACACCGGACGCGCTGTCGCGCACGACCTCAGCCGCTACATCCCCGCCATTGGCACCATCGCCGTCGTGGCGCCGCTGATGGGTCTATTCGGTACCGTGGTCGGCATGATCGAGATTTTCGGCTCATATACGCCCGGCGGCGGCGACCCCGCCCAACTGGCGCGCGGCATCTCCATTGCGCTGTACAACACCGGCTTCGGCATCCTGATCGCCATTCCCGCCATGATCGCGCATCGCTACCTGCGCAGCCGGGTGGACAACTACCTCAGCCTTATGGAGCAATCGGCCTCGCGGCTTGCCCGCACCTTGTCGCCGATACCCGCCGTGCGCGAGGGGCGTTCATGAATTTCCGTGGTGCCCGGGGGGACCGCGACGAGCTGGACATCAACCTGATTCCGCTCATTGATGTGTTGCTGGTCATCCTGATTTTCCTGGCCGCCACCACGTCGTTCACGCGATTCACGCAGTTGCAGGTGACGCTGCCCGAGGCCTCGTCGGAACAAGACACGCCTCCCGCACTGGAAGTGGCTGTCAGCCAGGATGGGCGCTACGCGTTGAACGGCACGCTGATCGACGTTTCCACGCCGCCCGAAATCGCCGACGCGCTGCGCCAGGCCGCGGCCGGCAAACCCGATGCGCTTGTCATCATCAACGCCGACGCCCAAGCCACCCATCAATCCGTGATCAACGTCATGGAAGCCGCCCGGATGGCCGGCATCGGCCGCGTCAACTTCGCCGCCCAGACTTCACGGTGAGCACCCCGCGTTCGTCCCCTTCGCTGCTGGCGCGCCAGTGGCAGCACGGCGGCTGGCTATCGGCCCTGCTGCTGCCTTTGTCCGCGTTGACGGCGTGGGCGGTGACCAGAAAGCGCGCCGCCTATCAGAGTGGCGTCAAACGCAGCTACCGCGCGCCGGTACCGGTGGTGGTGGTGGGCAACATCTATGTCGGCGGTACGGGCAAGACGCCCGTGGTGATTGCCACGGTGCAAGGGCTGCGCGCACGCGGATTCACACCCGGCGTGGTCAGCCGGGGCTACGGCGTGAAGATTGGCGCACGCGCCAGGGTGGGCGTCGGCGCGCTGGAACCCGCCCGCTTTGGCGACGAACCCGCATTGATCGCGCGCGCCACGGACGCCCCGGTGTCCGTGCACCCCAAGCGCGCGCTGGCGGCCCAGGCCTTGCTGCAAGCCCACCCCGAGGTGGACGTGATTGTCTCGGACGACGGCCTGCAACATCTGGCGCTGGCCCGCGATGTCGAAATCGTGGTGCAGGACGAACGCGGCGTGGGCAACGGCCGGCTGCTGCCCGCCGGCCCCTTGCGCGAACCCGCCAGCCGCTTGCGCGAGGTGGATGTGGTGGTCACCAACATCGGCACGCCCAACGGATGCCCGGTCGACACGGGCAATGCCCACCCGCGCCCGGTGCGCATGTGGCTGGAGCCTGGCGACACCCGCAACATCGAAAGCGGTGCGATGCGCCCGCTGTCGGCGTACGGGGGGCAAGCGCGCATCGCGGCGGCGGCCGGCATTGGCAACCCGGAACGCTTCTTCACCACACTGCGCGCGGCCGGCATCACGCTGGACGCGACGCTGCCCTTGCCGGATCACCACGACTACGCCGATTCCCCTTTCCGGGCGATGACGGCGGACACCATCCTGGTCACCTCCAAGGACGCGATCAAGTGCGCCGCGCTGCACGACGCGCGCCTGTGGGAGGTGCCGGTGCAGGCAGCGTTTTCGGATCCCCAGCTGTTCGATTGGCTGGCGCAGGCATTGCGCCAGCCCGCCCAGGCTTAAAAGAACGCGGGCTTGGCCGCGCCACGGCGCTGTGCGTACTCCCGCAGCGCCTTGTCGCGCGATGCGGCGGCGCGTTGGCGGATCACGGCAAGCGGCGCATGCACCAGGACCAGCAGCGCGGCCAGCAGCAGCCATGCCATCCGGGCGGCGGACGGCCAGGGGTCATCCAGGCTGCGCGTGGCATCCACGATGATCCGCGGCGCGTCAGACGCCTCTGCGCCCACGTCCAGCACCATGCCGTCGACCTTGAACGCCATGGCGCCCTCGGGCAGGAACATACGCACTTGCTGGCGCCACTCGGCCAGGGCGTCCGCCACACGGGTCCGCTTGAGCTCGGGCAATGAGGCATACGGGCCCGGCAACACATCCAGCACCACCCCGCCCTTCTGCGTGCCCATCGCAAGGTCCGACGCGCGGTTCAGCGCAGCCCGGACGGCGGGTTCGGCGCTGGCACGGGCCAGCCGCCGAGCCTCGTCAACGGAACGGGACAACATCAAGCCTTCGTCGCCGCGGCCTTTCTCCGTCAAGGCGCCCGCTTCCACCAGCTTGAGCAATTCCAGCCATTCGCGCGGCTCTTCCCTGGCCAACATAACGCTATCGACAAACGCGCGCTTAAGCCGATCGCAAGCGGCGATCGCCTCGCCCGACACGGCCTCGCAGGCCGTCTCGATACCGAGCACCGTCTTGCTCAGCCCGACCACGCTCACCACCGACACCGACCGCGAGTTGTACATCCCCATCGGGTTATTGCGCATCTGGCCCAGGACCTGGCCCCGGACCAGCATATCCATCATCGGGTTCGGCTTGGTCTTGAGAAAATCACCGGAATACAAATGCAATAGCGGCTCGTCAACCTCTAGCGACGCAGCTTGGGGCTGGTCTCCGCCCCAGCGCAGCCGGCTGCAATCGAACCCCGCCCCGCCATCGACGGCGACGCCATCGGTTCGAACCAGCTCGCAACGTGCGCGGCCCTGCAACGACACCAACGTACCGAAGCCGGGTAGATCTTTCGCCAGGTCGGCGGCAGAGCCGTAAGAGCGCGGCTGGGCGCCGCTGAGCCACGCCTGGGTCAACGCCGCATCCGCTTTCAGGTTGTCGGCCATGAACCACACCGCCGCGCCGGCCAGCAGCCCCACCAACGTCAACGTTACATGCCGCCCCCAATGGGCACGCGGGAACAGGCGCTGCTCTTCGTCCAGCGAGTGACTGCCGCCCAGGCGCACGACGGAGTAGTCCTGCACCCGCATGTCCACGTCGACGCGGCCGTCGTCCGGCAGCACCAGGTTGCTGCGCCAGTGTTCCGGCAGTTTGATTGGCAGCTTGTCGCCCAGGAAAAGCTGGGTGGACACGGCCTGCGTGTTGTCCGGGTTGGTCAGCACGATGGCGTTCAGTTCACCGCGCGCACGGTTGACCTTCTGCGGTTCACCCGGCGCGCGGCGGCGCCATGTCAGCCACAAGGCCAGCACCGCCAGCACGCTTGCCGCGCCGGCAAATCCCACGCCGCCACCGGCCCCAGTCACGGCCAGGCAGATGAAGGCCAGCAACCACACCACCGACACCCAGAAGGCAATGCCGGGGTGCTGACGCTCGGCGATTTCCGCAGGCGTTTCGTCGCGCTGGCTCAGAATTTCCACCCGTACCGCGTCAGCCAGACTGGGGTCACCCGGTCCGCCGGGCGGTTCAGACTGCTGGCCAGACAAAACGGCGTCGGACTCTGGCGGCACCACGTCCTGCAATGCCCCAAGCTTGCCGCTGGACCATTGTTGGTCTTGTTTTTGGCGGCGCTGATCGCGTTCGCGGCCGCTGGCGATGTCGAACTCCCCGTTCAAGGCCACGACGACGGCGAATTTTTCGGTCATGACGACTTCGGCAACGTTGTCCTCGCGCAGATAATTGCGGGCGTCGTACGGCAACACCACGTCAACGCCGCCCAGCGTGTCATGCATGGTCGAGCCGCCCTGGCCGGTTTCAAGGCCGTGTCGTACGAACGCGCCTTTTAGCGGGAACACGCGGTCATTGACCAGCGTGGCCGTCTTCTTGGGGTTCGCGGGGTACACCAGGAAGGGCTGCACCAAGGCGGCCTCTTCGGCCGTCATGGCCCGTAGCGCCTGCCCCTCGTGCTTGAGCTCGCGCAGCGCGCCTTTGTTATCGCTGCGCCGCATCATGTACGTAATCCAGCTGATCAACGACCAAACCAGAATGATCAGCATCAAACCCAGCTTGAGGGTATTGGAATCCATCTCGCGACCTTCCTCCGCATAGAACGCGGCGGATGATAGCGCTGATGCGTCCCATATTTTGAAACGCATGATTCAATTCATGACATTAATTAACAAAGCGCATGTGTGCGCGTTTCCGGCATCGAGAAAATCGGAGTTCTCCCAGGGCAAGCAAGTCTGGGGCCACCCAAACTGTTTTAGAATCGCGGTCATGGAATCCCGCCTTCTCGACATCCTCGTCTGCCCCTTGTGCAAGGGCCGCCTTGAACACGACCGCCAGCAAGCTGAACTGGTTTGCCGTGCCGACCGCCTGGCTTTCCCGATTCGTGACGGCATTCCCGTCATGCTGGAATCGGATGCCCGCGTGCTGGACGAGACCGTCTCATCCTGACCGCCGCACCGTGAGTTTCATCGCCCTGATTCCGGCGCGCGCCGCCTCGACCCGCCTGCCCGACAAGCCGCTTGCCGACATCGCCGGCAAGCCGATGGTTGTGCGTACCGCCGACCGCGCCGCCCTCTCGGGCGCGTCGCAATTGTTCATTGCCACCGACGACGTCCGCGTTCAGGCGGCCGCCCAGGCGCATGGCCTGAAGGCCCTGATGACACGCGGCGACCACCCCACCGGCACCGACCGGCTGGCTGAAGCCGTGGAACAGCTGGGCCTGCCCGATGACGCCATCGTGGTGAACGTGCAGGGCGACGAACCGCTGATCGAACCCGAACTCATTGACGCCGTCGCGGCCAAGCTGCTGGCGAACCCCCAGGCCGATATCGCCACCTGCGCCTGCCCGCTGGCCGACGCCGACGCGCTGTTCAACCCGAATGTGGTGAAGCTGGTGTGCGCCGCGGATGACCGCGCCATGTATTTCTCGCGCGCCCCCATTCCGTGGGCGCGCGACGCGCTCGCCTCGGGCGAACGGGTGCTGGCCGACGGCCTGCCCGCCTGGCATCACATTGGTCTTTACGCCTACCGCGTGTCGTTCCTGCGCCGTTTCCCGATGCTGCCGCAAGGCATGCTGGAACGATTCGAGTCCTTGGAACAACTGCGCGCCATGGAACATGGCCATCAAATCGTCGTACACCGCACGTTCAACCCTCCTGCTGCTGGCGTAGATACCCCGGCTGATCTGGAACGCGTGCGGCAGTTCTACAGCAAACAGATGTAAGGGTTATTCCCATGGCGCAGCCCCGCATTGGCTGCTGCGTTGCGGCATAATTCCCCGGATCACAAAAAATAAACCCCATCAGGAGCACTCATGCGTCTCATCTTGCTCGGACCCCCCGGCGCCGGCAAAGGCACCCAGGCCGCGTTTCTCACCCAACACTTCGGCATTCCTCAAATCTCCACCGGCGACATGCTGCGAGCCGCGGTGAAGGCAGGCACGCCCTTGGGTATTGAAGCCAAGAAGGTCATGGATGCCGGCGGTCTGGTTTCCGACGAGATCATCATCGGCCTGGTCCAAGACCGCCTGAAGCAGCCCGACTGCGCCGGCGGCTACCTGTTCGACGGTTTCCCCCGCACCATTCCGCAGGCCGACGCGCTGAAGAGCGCCGGCGTCAAGCTGGACTACGTGGTGGAAATTGAAGTGCCCGAAGAAGACATCATCGAACGCATGAGCGGGCGCCGCGTGCACCAGCCCAGCGGCCGCAGCTACCACGTGCGTTTCAACCCGCCCAAGGTCGAAGGCCGTGACGACGTCACTGGCGAAGAACTGATCCAGCGCGACGATGATCGCGAGGAAACGGTGCGCCACCGCCTGTCCGTATATCGCGAACAGACCCGCCCGCTGGTCGATTACTACTCGACCTGGGCGCAGCAAAGCGCCGCCGAGGCGCCGAAGTACCGCAAGATCTCGGGCGTGGGCGCCGTCGACGAAATCAAGTCGCGCCTGTTCGAAGCCGTCAAGAGCTGATTGGCGCTTGGTTGGCCCAAAGGCCTTCGGCGCCGGCTGGACGCAATGCGCTCCGGCATCGGCCCGAAGGCCTTGTCGCATTCGGCGCCTGCCGCGCCGCTTTCATCCCCTTTGAATTGAACTGGTGGTAGAGACATGGAAATCGCGAACAAGGTATTCATCGTTACGGGTGGCGCTTCCGGATTGGGTGCGGGCACCGTGCGCATGCTGGTGGAAAACGGCGCCAAGGTCGTCATTGCCGACGTGCAGGACGAACCCGGCCAGGCCCTGGCCAAGGAATTGGGCCAGCGCTACGTGCATTGCGACGTCACCCAGGAAGCCGACGGCAAGAGCGCCGTGGCCGCCGCGCAAGAGCTGGGCGCCCTGTTTGGCCTGGTGAACTGCGCGGGCGTGGCGCCCGCCGCGAAAATCGTGGGCAAGAACGGCGCGCATCCGCTGGACTTGTTCCAGAAGGTCGTGTCGATCAACCTGATCGGCAGCTTCAACATGATGCGCCTGGCGGCCGAAGCCATGAGCGCCAACACGCCCGAGCCCACCGGCGAGCGCGGCGTCATGATCAACACCGCCTCGGTTGCGGCATTCGACGGCCAGATCGGCCAGGCGGCCTACGCCGCGTCGAAGGCCGGCGTGGCCGGCATGACCCTGCCGATCGCCCGCGACCTGGCCAAGACCGGCATCCGCTGCATGACCATCGCCCCGGGCATTTTCGGCACGCCGATGATCTTCGGCATGCCGCAGGAAGTGCAGGATTCCCTGGCCGCCAGCATCCCCTTCCCCGCCCGCCTGGGCCGCCCGGAAGACTATGCCAAGCTGGTCTACAGCATCGTCACCAACGATATGCTGAACGGCGAAACGATCCGCCTGGACGGCGCCATCCGCATGCCGCCGAAGTGATGTAGTACAAAGGCCGGCCCACAAAGTGGGCCGCCTTTTTATCTGACAGACTTCACGTTTCACGCAGTCGTTTCGGGCCGGCCCGCACTTTTTTACGTAGTACCCATCCATGAGCCTGTTTCGTTCGGCGGCCACCGTCAGCAGCTTTACCCTGCTGTCCCGCATTTCCGGCCTGATCCGCGACATCCTTGTCGCCCGCGCGTTTGGCGCCGGCCCCATCACTGACGCCTTTTGGGTCGCATTCCGCATCCCCAACCTGCTGCGGCGCCTGTTCGCCGAAGGCGCGTTCGCCCAGGCGTTCGTGCCCATCCTGGGCGCCGCGCGCAATCAGCGGTCGGAAGAAGAGGTTCGTGTCCTGCTGGATCGCGTGGCGCTGCTGCTGACCGCCGCCTTGATGCTGATTACCTTGATCGGTATCGTGGCCGCGCCCTGGGTGGTATCGGCCATGGCCAGCGGCCTGCGCGGGGCGGCCCGCGATACCGAATTCGGCGCTGCCGTCTGGATGACGCGGATGATGTTTCCCTACATCTTCTGCATGTCCCTGATCGCCTTCGCCTCGGGTGTGCTCAACACCTGGCGCCGTTTCGCCGTGCCGGCCTTTACCCCGGTGCTGCTCAACCTGTCGATGATCGCCGCCTGCATCTGGCTGGCCCCACGCATGGACGTCCCTGTCTATGCGCTGGCTATCGGCGTGATGATCGGCGGCGTGGCGCAACTGGCCGTACAGTGGACCGCCTTGGCGCGACTGGGCCTGACGCCGCGCTTTTCGCTGCGCTTTCGCCAAGCCTGGGGTGACGCCACGGTGCAGCGCATCCTCAAGCAGATGGCGCCCGCCACGCTGGGCGTATCGGTGGCGCAGATTTCCTTGCTGATCAATACCAACATCGCCACGTGGCTGACGCCGGGCAGCGTGACCTGGCTGTCTTTCGCCGACCGGCTGATGGAATTTCCCACCGCCCTGCTGGGCGTCGCGCTGGGCACTGTGCTGTTGCCCAGCCTGTCGGCCGCCCACGCCCGCGACGACCAGGGCGGCTACAGCGCTCTGCTGGACTGGGGCCTGCGCCTGGTGCTGTTGCTGGGCCTGCCTGCCGCGGTGGGCATGGCGCTGCTGTCGGATGGCTTGGTCGCCACCCTGTTCCATTACGGCGCGTTCGGCGCGCAAGACGTGCTGCAAACCCGGCTGGCCGTGATTTCCTACTCGGCCGGCTTGATCGGTCTGCTGGCGGTGAAGATTCTGGCCCCTGGCTTCTACGCCAAGCAAGACATCCGCACCCCGGTCAAAATCGCCATCGGCGTGCTGATTTTGACGCAGTTGATGAACTTGATGCTGGTGCCGGTCATGGCCCATGCTGGCTTGGCGCTGGCGATTGGGCTGGGCGCCTGCCTGAATGCGCTGGCCTTGCTGATCGGCCTGCGCCGCCGCGGCGTCTATCACCCCGGCCCCGGCTGGACGGTCTTTGCCCTGCGCCTGCTGCCGGCCTTGGCGGCGCTGGCTGCCCTGCTCTGGTATGCCGATGGCAAGATCGACTGGATTGGCTTGCAGGCCAATCCAGGCTTGCGTGCCGCCTGGTTGGGCGGGGTGCTGGCCGCAAGCGGCGCGGTCTACTTCGGAATGTTGTTACTCTTTGGGTTCCGGCTTAAAGACTTCGGACGTCGTCCAAAAGCCTGATTTCAACCGTGCGGGCGACATTCCCACCAAAAAGCCGGCTTTCCGCCGGCTTTTTGCATTAGATTCATCAAGAATTGACAAGTCGCCGGTAATCTTTGGTAAAAAACCTTTATTATTTACAAATTGCCATCGAAAGGATTCCCGCGATTTGCGGGCGGGAAGATGAAGTGAAGTACGCCCAAGGACAACCCATGGCGGACCAGGTGATCAATTGGTTGCTCTTGCTGCGCTCAGGCAAGGCAACCGCGCAGGACTACAACGACTTCCTGGCGTGGCGCGCGGCTGACCCCCTCCACGAGAATGCCTGGCAGCAACTGACCGGCACGCTCGCAGGGTCCACGTTCGGACGCCTTGGTGACGCGTACCCGGCAGCGGGTTACACCACCGGAGCCGCGCCCACCGCGCCGTCGCTGATCCCTCCGCCCCCGGCCATCGCGCCGCCCCGCCGCCGTTTTCTGACCGGCGCGTTGGCGCTCGCCAGTACCGGCGCCTGCGCGGCCTACGTTGGCAATGCCTTCTACCCGCTCAACAACATAACCGCGGATGCAGCCACGGCCACTGGCGAACGCCGCCGCTATCTGCTGTCGGACGGCAGCCAACTGCTGCTGGACGCCCGCAGCCGGGTCGACCTGGACTTCACCCCCGCTTACCGCCAAGTCCGGTTGCTGGACGGCGCCGTGACCGTGGCCGTCGCCCCGGACGCGCGCCGCCCCTTCCTGGTGCAGACCGCCGAAGGCACCGTTCGTGCGCTGGGCACCCGCTACATGGTGCGCCAGCAGGCTCAGCGTACGGTGGTGGTGGTGCATGAACACGAGGTCGAGGTCGAAACCATGGCCGGCGCCCATGGCACCGTCCGTGCCGGCACCGGCGCCCGATTCGATGTGTCCCGAATGGACACCCCGCGCGCCGAACTGATGGCCGAAGCGGCCTGGGAATCCGGCTGGGTCGATGCCCGTGGCCGCCCGCTGGCGGAAGTGATCGCCGCGTTGCGCCCGTACCGCACGGGCACGCTGCGCGTGTCCATGGCGGCCGGTGGCCTGCCGGTATCGGGGCATTTTCCGCTGGACGACACCAATGCCGCCCTCGACGCGCTCCAACAGATGATGCCCATTCACGTGCGGCGTTTAACCCCCTGGTTCGTATCCATCAACGTCGCGACCTGACAACGCTGCGCTGCGCATCTGTGCCTGGCGCTCGCTTCGTTGTATACTCGGTACCGTATTTTTATCCAGTAGGCGCCGCGGGTTTTCCTCAAGGCTGTGGTTCAGGCTTAGCAGGGAATTATCCGAAAGGGTTCTCCAGCTAGGACTCTTTAGCCCAGGGACTTTTCTGCCCCAGCGCCCCCCGCCCGGTTGACGGGCGCTCCATCGACAGATCTGACATTAAAAGCTTGCAATCCCACGGGGACTTGCTAAAATGTTGGACTTTGCCGAATTCAACTTATATAGCAACATGGCCAATACCGCCCAAGCCCGCAAGCGCGCTCGCCAATCCGTTGAGCGCAACAAGCACAATTCCAGCCTGCGCTCGATGCTGCGCACCGCCATCAAGCGCGTTCGCCAATCTATCGCCGCTGGCGACAAAGCTGCGGCTGGCGACGTGTTCCAGAAGGCCTCGAGCGTGATCGATCGCGTGGCTGACAAGAACATCATCCACAAGAACAAGGCTGCTCGCCACAAGAGCCGCCTGGCTGCCGCCATCAAGGCGCTGGCCTAAGATTCTGCCGCCCCGCTTTTTGGGGCGTCATGAATACGGCAAATGAAGAAGGATGCCCTTGGGCATCCTTTTTTGTTTTGCCTGATTTTTGCCTGATTTTTGCCTAGCGCGAACCGGCATGCATATCCGCCAGTCTGGCCTTGATGGCGCAAGCGGCATCCGATAAGGACGCCATGAACCCATCCACCAGTGGATTGGCAGGCCGATGCTCCGGAAAGACCGCATTGACGCGAAAGGGCAATGATCGGCGCAACGGTCGAATGTGCAAGCCGCGGCCCACGAAATCCAATGCCGTCAGCGGGTTCACGATCGCCAGGCCCAGCCCTAGCCGCACGAACGAGCAGACCGACACCGCGGTCGGCGTTTCCACGATGGACCGCCGCAATACCCCCGCTTCCGCAAAAGCTTCGTCGATCTGTATCCGATACGGGTCGCTGGCCGACAGGCTGACAAAAGCGTGCCCCTCGAAATCAGCCAGATCTATTTCCGAGCGCGCCATCAGCGGATGCCCGTCCGGCAGCACACACACCTCATCCACCTGCAGCAGTAGCCGCACCCGCGTGCCCGCCGGAGCGGCCTCGCGCTCGGTCAAGCCCAGATCGTAGCGTTGGGCAGTCAGCCACTCTTCCAGAAACGGTGATTCCTGCGTCTCCACCGACAGGCTTACCCCTGGATGCTCGCCATGAAAGCGCCGAAATGCGTCGGGCAGGATGGAATGCGAAAAAGCGGGCAAGGCGATCACCGACAACTGCCCGCCCCGGAACTCGCGCAGGCGCGCGGCGGCCGACGCCACGCGTTCAAGACCCGCATAGGACTGTCGGATCTCGTCATAGAGCGCCAGGGCAGGCATGGTGGGCCGCAGCCGGCCATGCACGCGCTCGAACAGCGCAAACCCGATGCCCTGCTCCATGCGCGCCAGTTCACGGCTGACCGTGGGTTGCGAGGTACTGAGCAGCTCAGCGGCCCGCGTGACGCCGCCGGCAATCATCACCGCCCGGAACACTTCAATTTGCCGATGCGTCAGCATGCGCACCTCATATCAAGAATGAATGGATGTTCAACATATAAGCATTTTACTGGATGCCGTGAAACCGGCATCATGCTGCCTGGTTTCAACTCATCCATTCAAGGTCCGCCCGTCATGGCATTCGATCCGCGCCAACTCACCCAACTCGCCACGCAGCACGGCACGCCTTTGTGGGTGTACGACGCCGCCGTCATCCGCGAACGCATCGCGCAACTGCGCCGCTTCGACACCATCCGCTATGCGCAGAAGGCGTGCTCGAATCTGCACATCCTGCGTCTGATGCGCGAGGAAGGCGCGGTGGTCGACGCCGTATCGTTGGGGGAAATCGAACGCAGCCTGGCCGCCGGCTTCGACCCCAAGGGCGAGCCTGAAGGCATGGTCTTCACGGCCGACCTGATCGACCACGCCACCTTGGCCACCGTGCTCAAGCATGGCATCACCGTGAACGCCGGTTCGCTGGACATGCTGGACCGCGTGGGCCAGGCCTCGCCCGGCCATCGCGTGTGGTTGCGCATCAACCCCGGCTTTGGCCATGGCCACAGCAACAAGACCAACACCGGTGGCCCCCAAAGCAAGCATGGCATCTGGATCGACGACGTGGCGCAAGCCGTGGCCATCGTGCGCCGCCACGGGCTGAAGCTGGTCGGCATCCACATGCACATCGGCTCGGGCGTGGACTACGGCCACCTCTCCAGCGTCTGCGACGCCATGGTGGACGTAGTGCGTTCGCTGGACCATGACATCGACGCCATCTCGGCTGGCGGCGGCCTGTCGATTCCTTATCGCGATGGCGAACCCCGTATCGACTGCGACCACTACTTTGAACAGTGGGATTCGGCCCGCAAGCGCATTGAACAGTTCCTGGGGCACGACGTCCGGCTGGAGATCGAACCGGGCCGCTTCCTGGTGGCCGAAGCTGGCGTGCTGGTCACCGAAGTGCATGCCATCAACCACCGCCCCGAGCGCGACTTTGCGCTGGTGGACGCGGGCTTCAACGATTTGATGCGCCCGGCCATGTACGGCAGCTTTCATCGCATCTCGGTACACGCGCGCGACGGGTCGGATCCGCAGGGAGTGGCGCAAACGCGCATCGCCGTTGCCGGACCGCTGTGCGAATCGGGCGACGTGTTCACGCAGGAGGAAGGCGGCGTGATGACCGATCAGTTGTTGCCGCAGCCGCGCATTGGCGACTTCATGGTCATGCACAACGCGGGCGCGTATGGTTCGTCGATGTCATCGAACTACAACAGCCGGCCGCTGGCGCCCGAGGTCTTGCTGGATAACGGCGAAGCGCGCCTGATCCGCCGCCGCCAGACCGTCAGCGAATTGCTGGCGCTGGAAGACTAAGCAGATCAGTCTGAACGAAAAAGCCTGAACCACACGCCCCGCCTTAATCGCGGGGCGTGTTGCATCAGACGCGACGCAATCAAGTCGGAAAAGCGTCGCGCAAGGCGAACGTGGCCTGCTTGAACACGCCCAGGTCCGTACCCACGGCAACAAAGTGCATGCCCATGTCCAGATAGCGGCGCGCATCCGCATGCACGGGCGCAAGAATCCCTACGGCCTTGCCCTGGGCCGTCACGCGCTGATGCAGATGGCGGATGGTTTCTTGCACTTCCGGGTGGCCGGGGTTGCCGATATGGCCCAGCGCGGCCGCCAGGTCCGACGGGCCGATGAAGACGCCATCCACCCCTTCCACGGAGGCAATCTCGTCCACGGCTTCGATGCCCGCGCGGCTTTCGATTTGCAGCAACACGCAGATGTTGTCGTTGATGGTTTGCAGGTAGTCCGGCACCGTGCCATAGCGGTTGCTGCGCTGTGCGCCCGCCACGCCGCGTATGCCCTGCGGCGGATAGCGGGTGGCGGCCACGGCCAGGCGCGCGTCCGCTTCGGACTCGATGAACGGAATCAGCAAGTTGTAGAAGCCGATATCCAGCAGACGCTTGATCTGCACCGGATCATTCCACGATGGCCGCCCCACAGCCGCACTGGCGCTGCCCTGCAAGGCCTGCAACTGCTGCAGGAACATGGGCACTTCATTGGGCGAATGCTCGCCGTCCAGAAGCAGCCAGTCGAAGTCCGCCAGCCCGACCAGCTCGGCCGTGATGTGGCTGGACATGCACATCCAGAATCCGATGAGCCTTTCTCGGGCAAGGATGCGCTGCCGGAAGCGGTTGGGTAAGGGAGAGTTCATTGCCACCTTCGTCTATGCAAGATAAAAATCCGAAAACGGGAAAGCACAAACCGAGCCAACGCCCGGCCGCCCCGCGTCAATCCATGCGCGCGCCCGATGCCTTGGCCGCCTTGCCCCACTTGCTGATCTCGTTATCGACGAACGCCGAGAACGACTTCGGGTCGTCGCCCACCACGACAAAGCCCACGCTTTCCAGTTTTTTCCGGATGTCGGGCGCCGACAGCGCCTTGACCGTGGCCTGGTTCAGGCGCTGGATCACGGCTGGCGGCGTCTTGGCGGGCGCCGACAAGCCAAACCAGGATTCCGCCGAGAAGCCCGGATAGCCCGATTCCGCCACCGTGGGCGTATCGGGATAGGCCGGGTTGCGTTTGGCGCTGGCCACGGCCAAGGCGCGCAATTTGCCGGATGTCACCTGCGGCAGCAGCGTGTCCTGATTCAGAAACATGACCGAGACGCGCCCGCCGATCATGTCGGTAATGGCGGCGGCGCCACCCTTGTACGGCACGTGCACCAGGTCGATCTTGGCGTCCTGCTTCAGCATTTCCATGGCCAGATGGCCTGACGAGCCGCTGCCCGAGCTGGCGTGCGTGTACTTGCCCGGGTTCTCGCGCGCCAGTTTGATGAAATCGGCGAAGGTCTTGCCGGGAAACTCCATGTTGGCGACCAGCACATTCGGGCCGGTGGCCAGTAGCGAGATATGCGCGAAGTCGCTGTTGCGATACGGCATGTTCTGGTAGATGGCATAGCTGATGGCGTTGGAGCCCACCCCGGACAGCAGCAAGGTGTAGCCGTCCGGCTCGGCCTTGGCCACCACATCGGACCCGATGTTGCCGTTGGCCCCACCCTTGTTTTCGACGACGACGCTCTGGCCCAACTCCTTGGACAATTCGGCCGCCAACAGGCGGCCCACGGAGTCGGTGCTGCCGCCGGCCGGGAACGGCACGACGAGCTTGATCGGCTTGCTTGGCCAGGCGTCAGACTGCGCCATCGCCGCCGTGGGCAGCAGCGCCACGGCGCCAATCGTGGCCGCGGCCAGCATGGCAAGGCGTCTGCGCGCCGAAGGTTTGGGTTGTTGCATGGTTGTCTCTTCCGTATGGTTTTTTAGGAGGTAAGCCCGGTGACCGGGTCTGGTGTTATGGGTAAAACAATTCGGGCAAAACAAAGTCAGCGCAACCAAGCGCTTGCGATCAGATATCGTCCAGCAGATAGGGCGTGCCCGCGCGTTCGCAGATGCCGCGCAGGCGCTCGGCCAATGCAGCCGAAATGGGAATCCCGGCACGCAACCGCCGCGCGCGCTCGGCCGCTTCAGGTTCACCCGCCACCAGCACGGGCTCATCGGGGTTGGCGGGCGGCGTGTCGTGCAGCGAATCGATCATGTCGTCCATATCGGATTCGAACGAGCCTGCCGCGCGGAACGCATCGGGGTTCAGGGCCAGGAAGAAATGGCCCACGTCGTCGGGTTCGCCCGGCTTGCGCGTCGGTGCGCGGCGCGCCGCGAACGCGCTGCCGCTAAGCGTGCCGCCAAGAATCTGCGCCATCATCGCCAGGCCGTAGCCCTTGTGGCTGCTCATGGCGGGCGTGCCGCCCAAGGGCGTCAGCCCGCCTTCGGGATGCTTGAAAATGAATTGCATCGCGGCATCCGCGTCGGTCACGGCCCCGCCCTGCCCATCCACCGCCCAGCCCGGCGGCAGCGGTTTACCCAGGAAGTCATACACCTTGACCTTGTTCGCGGCGACGGTGGTGGTGGCCATGTCCAGCACAAACGGTTCGTTGTGCGCGGCCGGTGCGCCGAACGCGATGGGGTTGGTGCCCAGCATGGGCATCGCGCCGCGCGTGGGCACCATGATGATGCCGTTGGCGCTGCTCGTGACCAGCCCCACCACGCCCCGCTGCACGGCGATACGCGCATAGACCCCGGCCGCGCCAAAGTGATGCGAGTTGCACACCGACACCGCGCCCACCCCGTGTTCCAAGGCCTTGTCCACGGCCAGGTGCATGGCTTGCGCCGCCACCGGATAACCCAGCCCGCCCATGCCGTCGATCAGCGCGCTGGCGCCGCCGTCGCGCACCACCTTCGCACGCGCGTCCAGCCGCAACGAGCCGGCGCGCCATTTTTCCTCGTACGAAGGCAGCATCGAAATGCCATGGGAATCAATGCCCAGCAAATCCGTCTGCGCCATCAGGCTGGCCGTGGTGTGCGCCAGATCTTCTTCCATGCCCCATGCTTGCAGCACCTGCAAGATTTGTTCAAGAACCTGCTCCACCGGCACGTCCCTGGCTGTTGCTCCGTTGCCTTGCACTGGTTTGTCTCCGTTTGATGTTGTGGGGGGCTGGCCCACCCCGGCGGGCAAGCGATCAATCTCGGTCGCGGTCCACCAGCCGGTGGCGCGCCTGCCCCAGATGAAACTGCATGGCCACGCGGGCGCGCTCGCTGTCCTGTTCGCGGATGGCGTCCAGGATGGTGGCGTGTTCGTCCACCACACGCTGCGCGCGCTGGCGCGAACCGGTGCGCGTCAGGCTCAAGGTCAGCCGCATGAAACCGTTGATGGATTCGTGGATGCTTTCCAGCACGCCCAGATAAAAGTCGTTGCCGCTGGCCTCGGCGATGCTGGCATGAAAAGCCAGGTCGGCTTCGGGCGACACCTGGCCCTGCGCCAGGCTGTCGGCAAAGGCGGCGTGCGCATCGGTGATTTTCTTGAGCTGCTCGTCGGTGCGGCGCAGTGCCGCCAGCCGCGCGGCATCGCCTTCCAATGCCACGCGCACCTCTTGCGCCCGCAGATAGGCACTGACGTTTTGCACGTCGTTGAACGTCTTCAGGCGCGGCGCGGGTTGATGGCTGACAAAGGTGCCCAGGCCCTGATGCGCGGTGATGAGGCCATCTGCCCGCAAGCGCAGCAGCGCTTCACGCACCACCGGCCGCGACACCCCGAAGCGCTCCGAGATCTCGTTCTCGGACGGCAGCTTGTCGCCCACGTTCAATCCGCCCGACACGATCTGTTCAAAGATCTGCCCGTAAACCTGGTCCGCCAGCCGCACCCGATGGCCGCGTTCCAGCACATGGGAGCCGGGCGCGTCGGCCGGCTCTGGTGCTTGCGGTTCGGCTGACGTTGTTGTTTTGGATCGGGCCACGAAACCTCCTGAATGCGTAAGGCCTGTCCGCCTTTACGCGGACAGCGCCCATCGTACCGCCAACACGCGAAACGATGAGCGAAGCGCGGCCATGCCGTTCACGCTCAGGCCGCCACGGCTTCCTTGTCCCAGGCCGCCAGGGCGCGCGCCACCGGCGCCACGCGCTCGCGCTCGGCGCTGGAAATGCCGGTCAGCAGCGGCAGCATGGGGCCCATATCGGCCACGCCGGACAAGGTCACTGCGTCGTGCAGCACGCGAATGGGGCTGATGCCATCGCGGCAGTCTTCCAGGCCCAGATAGTGTTGGCGCACGGCCTCGGCCTCGTCGTAGCGGCCTTCGCGCAGCAACTGCAACAGACGCATTGACCCGCGCGGCGCCACGCAAACGGAGCCAGACGTGAAGCTCTTCAAGCCGAAGTCGCGATAGTGCACGATGGCCGGACGTTCGCCGATGCCGCTGACGATCCAGCGCGCATCCACCGATTTCAGCAGCGACGACAGATACGCATCCTTTGCCGGGTTGTCGCGCACGACGGCGTACTTGAACGCCACGATGCGGCCTTCCTCGATCAGGCGGGCAGCGGTTTCCGGCGCCAGGTAGTCGGCCGACTTGATGTACATGACGGCGGGCTTGCCCAGCGCGTCGGTGAAATGGCGCACCCCATCGGCCAGGCCCGCGTCCGTATACGGGAACGACATCGGCAGCAGCATCGCGGTGGGAAACGCACGCGATCGCAGGATTGCCGCCTGGTCCATCATCTTGCCGTAGTCGGGCCCCACGGACGGCAGGATCCAGGTGTCCGAACCGGCCAGGCCCGCCAGCATGTCCACGATGCGCGCGTATTCGCTGACCCCCACGTTGTAGAAATTGGCGTTGCCGCCGTACATCACGTTGCGCACGCCGCCCGCTTCCAGATGGCCCAGCAGCGCCTTGTTGGCGGCCTCGTTCAAGGAAAGATCGGCATGGCGGGCCAAGGGCGGCACGGCAATGACCGAACGCTGCAAATCCTGCGCGGTGACCGGGGAAGTTTTCATGGGCGGGGCTCCTGGCTGATCCACTTGTCAGATAAGTAAGGTGAAAAAAGTATACTTGGTTGACAAGCATATTCTCAATACCTATATTTGTTTGACAAGTGAAACGGCATCACAAAGCGGGGTGCGTTGCGGCACCTTGCGGTTGAAAAAAGAAAGCGCGGTCACGCGCACAACCAAGGAGACAAGACCATGCACGCCCCCCTCGCGCGACGTCGGCTGCTCGCGGCCGCCACCTTGACGGCCATCGCCTTGACGCTACCCGCCGCCCAGGCCCAGGCCGACTACCCCGAACGCGACGTGAAGATCATCGTGCCCTTTCCCGCCGGCGGCACAACAGACATCGCCGCGCGCGTCGTGGCCGCCGAGCTGGGCAAGACGTGGAACAAGCCGGTGGTGGTGGATAACAAGGCGGGCGCGGGAGGCAACGTCGGCACGGCGGAAGCCGCGCGCGCCACCGCCGACGGCTATACCTTGTTGATGGGCACTGTCAGCACGCATGCCATCAACCAATCCGTGTACAGCAAGCTGCCCTATGACCCGGTGAAGGACTTCGTGCCCGTGACGCTGGTGATACCCGTGCCGAACATTCTTGAAGTGAATCCCAAGTTCGCGGACAAGCACGGCATCCGCACGGTGGCCGACCTGATCAAATACCTGAAGGCGAACCCGGACAGCGTCAACATGGCCTCAACCGGCAACGGCACGTCCACGCACCTGTCGGGTGAACTGTTCCAGACCATGACGGGCACGCGCATGACGCATGTGCCGTACAAGGGCAGCAGCCCCGCGCTGACCGACGTGATGGGGGGCTCTGCCGACCTGATCTTCGACAACCTGCCCTCGTCCATGGGCTATATCAAGGGCGGCAAGCTGCGTCCGCTGGCCGTGACCACCGCCGCGCGCTCGCCCGCCCTGCCCGACGTGCCGACCATGGCCGAAGCCGGCGTGAAGGGCTACGAGGCATCCAGCTGGTTTGGTTTGCTGGCGCCGGCGGGCACGCCGCCCGCCATCGTCGAAAAGATCCAGCGCGATGTGGCCGCCGCCTTGCAGCAAGCGCCGGTGCGCGCGCAATTGCAGGCGCAGGGCGCCACGCCGTCGGGCAACACGCCCGCGCAGTTCAAACAATTCATGGCGCAAGAAACCGCCAAGTGGGCCAAGGTAGTGCAAGCCTCGGGCGCCAAAGTCGACTGACCCCACGTAGATTCGGCCCGTGCGCAACGCGTGAGCGCCGGGCTTTTCATCACCACGCGAACCAGGAGACAACATGAATAAACTGTTCTGCGCGGCCGCTGCGGCGGGCGCTGTGCTACTGGCCGGGCCGCTGGCCCAGGCCGCCGGTTACCCCGAAAAGCCGGTCACCATGATTGTGCCGTTCGTGCCGGGCGGCTCGTCCGACATCACGGCGCGCTCGGTCACGCCGATGCTGTCCCAGACCCTGGGCCAGACCTTCGTGGTCGAGAACAAACCCGGCGCCAACAGCGCCATCGGCGCGCAGGCCTTGGCCCGCAGCACGCCGGATGGCTACACGATGATGGTCGGCTCCATCGGCACCTTCGCCATCAACGAGGCGCTTTACAAGAACCTGGCCTACAACCCCAGTAAGGACTTCACTTACCTGACGCAGGCGGTGCGCAACCCGAACGTGCTGGTAGCAGCTACCAAATTTCCCGCCAGCACCGTTGCCGAACTGGTGGCCTATGCGAAGAAAAATCCGGGCAGCGTGTCTTACGCCTCGTCCGGCACGGGATCGTCGGACCACCTGTCCGCCGTGCTGTTTCGCCAGCGCACCGGCAGCACCGGCGTAGACGTGCCCTACAAGGGCGGCGGCGCCGCCATTGCCGACCTGCTTGGCGGACAGGTCAACGTGTCGTTCCAGAATCTGGGCGCGGTGCAAAACCACATCAAGGCCGGCAAGCTCAAGGCCCTGGCCATCACCGGGGATACGCGCGCAACCGATCTGCCCAACGTGCCGACGCTGGCCGAAGCCGGTATCAAGGACATGGTGGTGTATTCGTGGCAGGGGTTCGCCGTGCCCAAGGCCACGCCGCCCGACGTCGTGGAAAAACTGTCCAAGGCCTTGCAGGACGCGCTGCGCGACCCGAAGACCAAGCAGACGCTGCAAGGGCTGGGCTTTGAAGTCGTGGCCAACACGCCGCAGCAGTTCGCCGCGTTCCAGCAGGCCGAAGTGAAGCGGTGGAAGGACGTCATCCAGAAGGCCAACATCCAACTGGAGTAAGCGCCGGGCCGCCGGTCCGCCGAGCTCTCGGGCCGTCACGCGAGGGGGGTGCCTTGGGGCATCCCCTTAAGCGGCGTTCAAGCCTGAATCAAGTAGCATGACCGTTTTCGCCACCCACACGTACGACAACATGACCACCAAGCATCGCATCATCCAGGTCGGCTCGCTGGCCGGCTCCCCCTCCGCCAACCAGAACCTTGCCGACGGCTATGACGTCGTCGAACTGTGGAAATTTCCCGACCGCAAGGCGGCGTTGGCCGAACACGGCAAGGGCATCACCGCCGTCGTTACGTCGGCCAATTTCGGCGCCGATGCCGAACTGATCAATGCGCTGCCTGACCTCAAAGCCATTTGCAGTTGGGGCGTGGGCTACGAAACGATTGATGTAGAGGCCGCCAAGAAGCGCGGCGTACAGGTCAGCAACACGCCCGACGTGCTGACGGATTGCGTGGCTGATCTGGCTTGGGGCCTGCTGATCGCGGGCGCGCGCCGCATGGGCCAGGGCGAACGCTTCGTGCGCGCCGGCCAATGGGGCCAGGTGCATGGCAGCATTCCGCTGGGCCAGCGTGTCAGCGGCAAGAAGCTGGGCATTGTGGGCCTGGGTCGCATCGGCGAAGCCATCGCCAAGCGCGGCGCGGGTTTCGACATGGACGTGCGCTATCACAACCGCAGAAAGCGCGACGACATCGCTTATGGCTACGAGGCATCGCTGGTAGACCTGGCCGCCTGGGCCGACTTCCTGGTGGTTGCGACCGTGGGCGGACCCACCACGCGCCATCTGGTGAATCAGCCCGTGCTGGAAGCGTTGGGCCCCAAGGGCATCATCGTCAACATCGCGCGCGGCCCGGTGATTGACGAAGCCGCGCTGGTGGCGGCGCTGGAAGCCGGCAAGCTGGGCTGCGCCGCACTGGACGTGTTCGAACACGAACCCAAGGTGCCGCAAGCGCTGATCGATACCGACAACGCCGTGCTGCTGCCGCACATCGGCAGCGCCACGCTGGAGACACGCCTGGACATGGAAAACCTGATGCTGGACAACCTGAAGTCCTACTTCGACACCGGGCGCGTGATCACGCCGGTGGAGTAAGCATCACGCGGATTGCGCGCATAGACCGCTTATCGCGCGCAAATGAAAAAGCCTCTCGGCGCCCATACCGAGAGGCTTTCGACTTTCCGGCCCAAGGGTCGGCAGTCTTCCTGCAAAGGAACCAGCAGGGCTTTACCTTCCCTGCCTTACTTCGCCGGCGTGGTGCCGGATTGGCCCATACTTGAAGCCGCGCCTGATTTCGCGCCCGCGTGTTTGGCGGATGCCTTGTCAGACTTGTGATGCTTGTGCTGCGCGTGGGTCTTGGAATCACCCGTCTTGGCTTGCGCATCAGCGCCCGCCGCGAACGCAGAAGGCGCAGCAGCAAGACCGAGGCACAAGGCCGAAGTGGATAAGAACGCAGCGATACGGGAGTGTGTCGTCATTGCATGAACTCCTGGATAAACAAGGCCGAAGCCCGTGCGGCAGTGGGCGGCAACATCGCCGCTTATGCCGTACTCCGTTTGAAGAGCGCGCATGCGGAAGGTTCAATGCGGAACCAGAAAATTTCGGCTGCTAACGCCTGGAAATATCGCTGTCGATACGCTGTCAGCGCACTATCAGGGGGCTGTCGATGCGTTGGCAATGCGTTGTCGACGCGTTGTCGACGTCCGATCGACATCAGCGCTACGACTCGAATACCAACAAAGCGACAGTGGCGAACAGCAGCAGCGCGAAGCAGACTCTAAGTTTGCGTTCGGGCAGCTTGTACGCCAAGCGCACGCCCACAGGCACGAACAGCAAACTGCCGATGGCCATTGGCAGGCCCACCATCCAATTCGCCTGCCCGGCCCAGGCGTAGGTGATCAGCGCAATGGTTGAACCAGGAATCACCATGCACAGCGCCAAGGCCTGCGCCGTGGTCTGCGACAAGCGAAACACCGTCGTGATGATAGGCACGGCCAGCACCGCGCCGCCCACGCCAAAGAAGCCGCCCAAGGTGCCGCACAGCATGCCCAGCACGCTGGCGCGCCGTGGCGTAAGGATCGGGACCGGGCGCGGCGGCGCGTGCTTGTTCGAAGGATGTTCCGACCGCGCTTCCGACCGCGCTTCCGACGCCTGCTCCGGCCGCTGACGGCGCGCTGCCAAACGGCCGGCGCGCCAGGTCTGCCAGACGTAGAACAACGCAACAAAGAACAGGAACACGGCGAAGCTTTGGCGCAGCACGCTGGAATCAATGCCCAGCGCCAAGCGCGCCCCCACCCAGGTGAACACCACCGCACCCGCGGCGCCCGCCGCGGCCACGCGCCTGTCGATGCGCGCTTGCTGGTTGTACTTGCGCACCGCCACGGTGATGGCGGGCAGCACCATGATCAGCGCGGTGCCCTGCGCCAACTGCTGCGACATGCCCATCAACAACACCAGCGCGGGAATGGCGATGAGCCCGCCACCGATGCCCAGCGCGCCGCCCATGAAACCGATCAAACTACCCGCGGCCAGGCAGACGGCAATAATCAACAGACTCACGTCTTGCTTGCTCCAGCAGTCCTTGTCTTCACGACCAGGAGAATCAGCGCGTCAGCGCAACTTGTCCAACGCGGCGTCCAGGCGGTCCACCGCCCAGATCTCCAGCCCTTCGATGGGCTGGCGCGGGGCGTTAGCCTTCGGGATGAGCGCAATGGAGAAGCCCAGCTTGGCCGCTTCACGCAAGCGCTCCTGGCCGCGCGGCGCGGGGCGGATCTCGCCAGCCAGGCCGACTTCGCCAAAGGCGATCAGGCCGCGCGGCAGCGGCTTGTCGCGCAGCGATGACATGATGGCCAGCAGCACCGGCAAGTCCGCCGCGGGCTCGGTGATGCGCACGCCGCCCACCGCGTTGACGAACACGTCCTGGTCAAACGTGGTGACCCCGGCGTGCCGGTGCAACACCGCCAGCAGCATGGCCAGCCGGTTGCCTTCCAGCCCCACCGTCAGCCGGCGCGGGTTGGGCGCGTGCGAGCTGTCGACCAGCGCCTGGATCTCGACCAGCAGCGGGCGCGTGCCTTCCTGCGTAGCCATCACGCAGGAACCCGCCACCTGTTGTTCGTGCTGCGAAAGGAACAGCGCGGACGGGTTGGCCACGCCGCGCAGGCCGCGGTCGGTCATGGCGAAGACGCCCAATTCGTTGACCGCGCCAAAGCGGTTCTTGAACGCGCGCACCAAGCGGAACGAGGAATGCGTATCGCCCTCGAAATACAGCACGGTGTCAACGATGTGTTCCAGCACGCGAGGGCCGGCCAACGCGCCGTCTTTCGTGACGTGGCCGATCATGACGATAGCGATGCCGGTCTGCTTGGCCAGGCGCGTGAGTTGCGCCGCGCATTCGCGCACCTGCGATACCGATCCCGGGGCGGCGCTCAGTTCGCCGCTGTACAGGGTCTGGATGGAGTCGATGACGGCCACGGTGGGCTTCTGTTCCGACACCGCCGCCTGGATGGCTTCCAGCCGAATTTCGGCCAGCAAGTTGACGTTGCCGGTTTGCAAGTCCAGCCGGCGGGCGCGCAAGGCCACCTGTTCGGCGGATTCCTCGCCGGTGACATACAGCACACTGGTGGTCTCCGACAAGGAAGCAAGCGCTTGCAGCAGCAGCGTGGACTTGCCGATACCCGGATCACCGCCAATCAGCACGACCGCGCCAGCCACCAGGCCACCGCCCAGCACCCGGTCAAATTCATCCAGCCCGGTGGGCTGGCGCGGCGTTTCGCGGGCTTCGATTTCGGACAGGCTGCGAACCGGGCTGGCCGAGGCCAGCGGCGCGTAGCGGTGCGCGGCAGCGGCGGGGGTGGATGATTCCACCGTCTCTTCCAGCGTGTTCCAGGCATTGCAGTGGGGACACTTGCCCTGCCACTTGGGGGTGGTGCCGCCGCAGTCGGCGCACACATATACGGTTCGGGATTTAGCCATGCGCGAAAGTGTACTGGCAACCCACTTTTCCCGGGGCCGGGGCCGAACGTTACATCATGGCAATCGGCGAAATTTACCTGCCGGAAATGCCGCGAATCGCGCATAATCGTCGAGTACAGCGCCCGCCAAAGGTCAAACGCGTAGGCGTCTTGCCCCCGGACGCCACCGTTAGGAGCACGCGCATGAGCATTACCTATCGCCCCCCTTTCGACGAAGACGATGCACGGGAACTGCGCGCCCTGTACCGCAAGCACGGGCCCGGCAGCAGCCCTGAACTGGACGCCGCGGTGCGTCGCAGTTGGCACCCCGGACATAGTTGGCACCCTGGCTGGGCCGCCGCCGCCTGCGCCACGCTGGTGGCCGGCCTGTTCGTCTGGACCAACATGCGCGAAGCCGTCCCCCAGAACGAGGCCGAACCGCAGACGATGACGCAGGCCATGACCCATCCTGCCTCCCAGACTGCCGGTAAGGCGATGACGCAGGCAATGACTCAGGCACTGAGCCAGGCAATGGCCCCGGCTGCGCTGCCCGCTACAACCCCGGCTTCGGCTCTGGCTACGGCCCCGCTGACTCCGCTGACCCCAGCCGTGGAAGCCGTCCCCACCGTGGCCGCTCAGGAAGGCGAGCCCGCGGCCGTGGAAGTGGCGGCGTTCAGCGAACAGGACATCGAGGCCCGCGTGGCGCATATCCGGCAACTGGTGCAGGACGACCAGCAAGACGCCGCTGTGCTTGCGCTGCGCGAACTGCAACAGGGTGCCTCGGACCTGGTCTTGCCGGATGATCTACAGGAACTGGCTCAGCAAAATCCCGCCTGACGGTGCTTACCCAGCCCAGCGCTATGGCCGCCTGCATGGCAGTGCCCAGCGTGCTGTTGCGCGCATGACGCACTGAAATTTGTGGTCAAAAAATGGGCGGCTTCTTGCTAACATAGCCGCCATGAGTCCCAGCTTCCACCACCGCAATCTTCCCCACCTGCTGCTATACGCGCGCGAAACCCTGATGGCGCATTTCCGTCCCGTTTTGCACGCGGCCGGCGTCACCGAACAACAATGGCGGGTATTGCGCACCCTGAGCGAAACGGGCGCGATGGAACCCAACCAGATCGCGCGCAGTTGCCAGATCCTCAGCCCCAGCCTGACCCGCATGCTGGCCGGCATGGAAGAACAAGGGCTGATCAAGCGCGTGCGCTCCAGCGCCGACCAGCGCCGCCAGGAAATATCCCTGACCCCCAAAAGCCACAAGCTGATCGACCGCATGCGCCCGCATGTGGATGCGAAATACCAGGAAATCGAAGCGAAGATCGGCAAGGAATTGCTGGACCGCCTGTACCACGACGTCGACACCATGGTGGCGCTGATCAAGCGCGATGCACCGGCGTCGGCGGAAGCCGCCGATTCCGGCGACCCCGCCTGAAGCTGGCTCAGTCAGGCACCGGGAAGATCGCGTTGATCTGGCCCGTGCCGGAACTGGTGAAGTAGTCGGTCACCACCTCCACCGGCTTGTCGTAGCCGTCCCACCCCAGCAGGCCCAGCAACATGGCCGTGTCGTGCATGCCGCCCTCGCCTACGCAAAGCTCGGCGTAGTCGGGCAGCATGGCGCAGAAGGTTTTCCAGTCACCCTGGCGCCAGAGGTCCACCACGCGCAAATCCACCTGCCGGAAAAATTCGCGGCTGATCTGGTGCATGGCGGCTTCGGGGCTGTTGTTGTCGTTGAAGCGGTGCGACAAGGACCCGCTGGCCAGCACCGCCACGCGGCTGTCGCCAGCGTCGATGGCCTGGCGCAAGGCCGCGCCGAAGCGCCGGCTGTCGTCCAGCGCGTGCCAGGCGCACCACGCGGCCACCGACACCACCTTGAAGCGGCCGTCGCCATTCATGTAGCGCATGGGCACCAGTGTGCCGTATTCAAGTTCCAGGCTATCGATTTCATGGCTGCGCGTGCCCACGCCCGCCGCATTGGCGCATTCGGCGATGCGACGGCCCAGCTCGGGATTGCCGCCATAGGCGTAGTCCATGTCCTTGATGAAATGCGGTAGCTCGTTACTGGTGTAGCGGCCCTTGAAGGCGTGGTTGGCGTTCACGTGATAGCCGCCGTTCACCAGCCAATGCACGTCCAGCACCACGATCGTGTCCACGTCCAGGTCCCGGCAACGCTGGCCGATCACGCGGTGGCCCTCGATGGCGGCCTCGCGGCAGCCATGGTGCCTGCCGGGAAGCTCCGACAGATACATCGACGGCACATGCGTCACCTTGGCCGCCAGTGCAAGCTTACCCATGATGCTTGTCTCCTTTACGCATTCACACACCCCACTTGGGGATGTGGTGGCTGCCCATCGACACGCACACGTTTTTGATTTCGGCGAATACCTCGTAGCTGTATTCCCCGCCCTCGCGTCCGGTGCCCGATTCCTTGGTGCCGCCAAACGGCTGGCGCAGGTCGCGCACGTTCTGGCTGTTGATGAACACCATGCCTGCCTCGATGCCGCGCGCCAAGCGGTGCGCGCGGCCAATGTCGCTGGTCCAGATGTAGGACGCCAGCCCGTACTTGACGTCGTTGGCCAGCGCCAGGCCTTCGGCTTCGTCCTTGAACGGGATCAGGCAGGCCACCGGCCCGAAGATTTCTTCCTGCGCGCAACGCATGCGGTTATCCACGTCGGCCAGCACCGTGGGCCGCACGAAATTGCCGCCCACCAGGTGGGCCGGCAAGCCCGCCGGCTTGCCTGCGCCGCCGGCAAGGATACGCGCCCCTTCCTGTTCGGCAAGCTGGATGTAGCCGGTGACTTTTTCCCAATGCTGGCGCGTGATCATCGCGCCCACGTGCGTGGCCTCGTCGGTGGGGTCGCCCACCACCAGGCGCTGCGCGCGTTCGGCGAATTTGCGCACGAAACCATCGTAGATGCTTTGTTGGACAAAAATGCGCGAACCCGCCGTGCAGCGCTCGCCGTTCAGCGAAAAAATCGTGAACAAGGCGGAGTCCAGCGCGCGCTCGACATCGGCGTCGTCAAAAATCAGCACGGGCGATTTGCCGCCCAGTTCCATCGAATATTTCTTGATGCCGCCCGCGCTGGCCAGAATCTTCTTGCCGGTGACGGTGCCGCCCGTGAACGAGATGGCGCGCACGCCCGGGTGACGCACCAACGCATCGCCCGCCTGGGCGCCATAGCCCTGCACCACGTTCAGAACACCCGCGGGGATGCCGGCTTCCAGCGCCAGGCGGCCCAACTGGTCGGCCGTCAGCGGTGACAGTTCCGACATCTTCAACACGGCGGTGTTACCCAAGGCCAGGCACGGCGCCGTTTTCCAGGTGGCCGTCATGAACGGCACGTTCCAGGGCGACACCAAGGCGCACACGCCCACCGGCTGGTACAGGGTGTAGTTCAGCATCTGATCGTCCACAGGATAGGTGTGGCCGTTCATGCGGGTGCAGACTTCGGCGAAGAAATTGAAGTTCTCGGACGCGCGCGGAAT
Source organism: Achromobacter spanius (assembly GCF_003994415.1). Taxonomy (NCBI): domain Bacteria; kingdom Pseudomonadati; phylum Pseudomonadota; class Betaproteobacteria; order Burkholderiales; family Alcaligenaceae; genus Achromobacter; species Achromobacter spanius. The sequence goes on from NZ_CP034689.1 coordinate 4,162,296, forward strand.
CAGTTGCTTGCGGGTTTGCGAGATAGGCAGGCCGGTATCCCGCGTTTCAAGTTCGGCCAATTGGGGGACGTTGGCGTCAATCAGTTCACCCAGGCGGCGCATGAGGCGGGCGCGTTCTTTCGCGGGTGTGTTGGCCCATTTGGGAAAAGCCTGGGCGGCGGCGGACACGGCGGCGTCGATCTCTGCCTGGCCACCCGCGGCAACCTCGTCGATGGCTTCGCCCGTGGCCGGGTTATAGGTGACGAAGCGGTCGGCGCTGTCGACCTCTTTGCCGTTGATCCAATGCTTGATGCTCACGTGCGGCTCCTCGTTTTGGTCGTGGGCCGCGCGGTTTGGGTCGCGGCTTTTTAATTAACACGTTAACTTTATGCCGGCATTCTGACGCTGTCAACGGCCGGTTATCTCGTTCGCACTGCCCTACACATTCGTTGCCGCCGATCCGCTTTCCCGCTATTCTAATTAACATGCTAACAATTTTGTTGGATGACTCCATGCCCCATATCTGGATTGAGTATTCGGGCAATCTGGCCCTGGATACGCACGCACTGATGCGCACGGTGCAGGACGCCGCCGTTGGCGACGGCAGCCTGTTTCCCCTGGCCGGCGCGCGCACCCGCGCCCTGCGCGTGGACGACTGCCTGATCGTCGACGGCCACCCCGACAACGCCTTCGTCCATGTCGTGCTGCGCATCGGCCACGGGCGCAGCGACGCGCAAAAAGCGGCCTTGGGCGAACGCGTATTCAATGCGCTAAGCGCCGCGCTGGCGCCGCACATGGCCATGCGGCCGCTGGGTATTTCGATGCAGATCGAAGAGGCGGATCCAATACTGAACTATAAGCAGAACAACTACCGCGACTACCTGGCCGCGCGCACCGCGCAAGCCCACGCCGCCTTGGCCGCCCTGCCCCGCACCGTGGTCGGCGCCGCGCTCAATACGCGCCAGTCGCTGGACGCGCTGGGCGACAGCGTCAACGCGCCGCCCTACAAGGCGGCGCCCCGCGCGCCCGTGCTCTACATCAAACCGGCCAACACCTATGCACGCGACGGCGACACCATCGCCCTGCCCGTCGACGTGGATGACATCGAGGTGGGCGCCTGCCTGGGCGTGGTGTTCTCGCGCCGCGCCACGCGCTTAAGCGAAGCCCGTGCGCTGGATCATGTGGCGGGCTACCGCGTCGTGGCGGACTTGTCCGTGCCGCACGCCAGCTACTTCCGCCCCGCGCTCAAACAGAAATGCCGCGACGGTTTTTGCCCCATGAGCGACGCGCTGACGCCGGTCTCGGCCGTTTCGAACCCCGACGCGCTGGACATCGAAGTGTGCGTGAACGACGAGGTGGTGCAGCGCGCCAACACGGCTGATCTTATCCGCCCCGTGGCGCGGCTGATTGCCGACGTGACGCAGTTCATGAGCTTCGAAGCGGGCGACATGCTGCTGGTGGGCGCGCCCCACGACGCGCCGCGCGTGCGCGCCGGGCAACGCTACAACATCCGCATCGCGCAGGTGGGCACGCTGGGCAACACCCTGGCCGCGGCCGCACTCTGAGGAATCAGCCATGAAACACGCCGCCATGAAACACGCACGCATCGCCTATGAAGGCGCCATCCACCGCGTCACCGAAGCGGACAGCGCGCCGAACCACGTCCTGCTGCCGGATGGACGCGTTCTGGCCGAAGACGCCGTCACCTGGCTGCCCCCCATCGAGCCGCGCACAACCTTCACGCTGGCCATCAACTACGCGGACCACGCCAAGGAACTCGCGTTCAAGGCGCCCGACGAACCGCTGGGTTTCTTGAAAGCCGCCAACACCTTCGTCGGCCATCGCGCGCGCACGCTGCGCCCAGCCGACGTCGCGTTCATGCACTACGAATGCGAGTTGGCGGTGGTTATCGGCAAGACGGCGCAGCGGGTCCCGCGCGCTCACGCCTATGACTATGTGGCGGGCTACACCGTCGCCAACGACTACGCGTTGCGTGACTACCTGGAAAACTGGTATCGGCCAAACCTGCGCGTGAAAAGCCGCGACACCTGCACGCCGCTGGGGCCTTGGCTGGTGGATCGCGACGACGTGCCCGACCCCATGAACCTGAACCTGCGCACCACCGTCAACGGCGTTGAAACGCAGCGCGGCAACACGCGCGACATGGTGTTCGACGTGCCGGCGCTAATCGAATATTTCAGCAGCTTCATGACCTTGTCGCCCGGCGACCTGATCCTGACCGGCACGCCGGACGGCATCGTCAACGTCATGCCCGGCGACGAGGTCGTGACTGAAATCGAAGGAATCGGAAGGCTGGTCAATACCTTGGCCGCCTGCCCGACATAACACTCACTTCCGGACTCTCCATGCTAGACACCCAAACCGTACGCGCCATTGCCGCGCGCCTGCACGAGGCCGAGCGCACGCGCACGCAAATCCGCCAGATATCGCTAGACCACCCCGACATCGACATCGCCGACGCCTACGCCATCCAGCGCGCCTGGATGGACATCAAGCTGGCGGCGGGCCGCGTCAAGCGCGGCCACAAGATCGGCCTGACCTCGCGCGCCATGCAGCAGTCATCGCAGATCGACGAGCCCGATTTCGGCATGCTGCTGGACGACATGTTCTTTGAAGACGGCGGCGCCATTCCGGCCGGCCGCTTCATCCTGCCGCGCCTGGAAGTCGAGCTGGCCTTCGTGCTGGGCAAGCGGCTGCAAGGCCCGAACGTGACGCTGTTCCAGGTGTATGACGCCGTTGACTACGTGATCCCCGCGCTGGAAATCATCGATGCGCGCTCGCACGGCATCGACCCCGACACCCAGCGGCCGCGCAAGGTGTTCGACACCATTGCCGACAACGCCGCGAACGCCGGCGTGGTGCTGGGCGGGCGCCCGGTGAAGATGGGCGATATCGACCTGCGCTGGGCCGGCGCGATCCTGTCGCGCAACGCCGTCATCGAAGAAACCGGCGTGGCCGCGGGCGTCTTGAATCACCCGGCCAATGGCGTAGTATGGCTGGCTAACAAGCTGGCCGCCCACGACGTGGCGCTTGAGGCGGGCGAGATCATTCTGTCGGGCTCGTTCACCCGCCCCGTGGCCGCCCGGCCGGGCGACACCTTCCACGTCGATTACGGCGTGCTGGGTTCCGTCAACTGTCATTTCAACTAACACGGCACGCCGTCCATGGACATCCTGACCAATACCTTCAAGCAAGCCTTGCGCAACCGCGAGCCCCAGATCGGACTGTGGGCCGGACTGGCCAGCGCCTATACCTCTGAAATCATTGCGGGCGCCGGCTTCGACTGGCTGCTGATCGACGGCGAACATGCGCCGAACACCTTGCAGACCACGCTGTCGCAACTGCAATCGGTGGCGGCCTACCCGGTGGCGCCCGTGGTGCGGCCGGCCTGGAATGACCCGGTGCAGATCAAGCAGATTCTCGACACGGGCGCGCAAACCTTGCTGGTGCCCATGATCCAGTCGGCCGAGGAAGCCGCCGCCGCCGTGGCCGCGGTGCGCTACCCGCCCGCCGGCATCCGTGGCGTGGGCAGCGCGCTGGCGCGGTCATCACGCTGGAACCGCATCCCCAACTACCTGGAACGCGCCAACGACCAGATGTGCGTGCTGGTGCAGATTGAAACGCCGGCCGGCATCGACGCACTGGACGACATCCTGGCCGTGGACGGCGTGGACGGCGCGTTCATCGGCCCGGCCGACCTGTCGGCGGGCATGGGTTATCTGGGGCAACCGGACCACCCCGAAGTGCTGGCCACCATCGACCAGGCCGTCGCCCGCATCGTGCGTTCGGGCAAGGCCGCCGGCATCTTGCATAGCGGCGTGGCGCAGGCCAAGCACTACCTGTCGCTGGGCGCAACGTTCGTGGCGGTCGGCGTGGACGCCGTGCTGCTGGCGCGCGCGGCAGAAAAGCTGGCGGGAGAATTCAAGGACGTGAAGAGCGTCGCGGCAGGCACGGGGCCGTACTAAGGAAAATAACTAAGGAAAACAACCAAGGAAAATAACCAAGGCAAAAAAATGGCGCACCGTCAAAACGTGCGCCATTTTGTTTTCGTCCCCCTGCAATCAGGAACGTCCGCCCAGGCTGCCGCCGCCGTCCACGCCCAGCACTTGGCCGGTGATGAAGCCGGCATCGTCCGACAACAGGAAGGCAATGGCGGCCGCCACCTCGGCCGGCGTGCCCAAGCGCTTCATGGGCACCGAAGCCAGCGCGCGCTTTTCACCTTCGCTGCCGGCCGGGCGGGTGGCGCGGAACATTTCCGTTTCGATGGGACCCGGGGCCACCGCGTTGGCGGTGACGCCGTATTCCGCCAGCTCAAGCGCCCAGGTGCGGGTACAGCCCACCAGCGCATTCTTGGCTGCCGAATAGGCCGTGCGGTCCAGGCCGCCGTAGATGGCGCGGCTGACCACGTTCACGATGCGGCCGGCGCGGCGCACCTTCATCGATTCGATAAAGGCCTGCGTCACCTGCACAGCCACGCGCACATTCAGGTCCAGCACGTTGTACAACGTGGCCAGGTCGATTTCGCCTAGCGGCTGGGGCGATGCGATGCCCACATTGTTGACCACCGCGTCCACGGGAAACTTGTCGCGGATTTCTCGCAAGACCTCTTCGGTGCGGCCGGCATCGGCCAGGTCACAGGGGTAGAGGTAGCCGGGAAAATCCACGTCGCTGGTATTGCGCGCAATGCCAACCACATGACAGCCCATGTCGGACAGCCGCTGCGTGAGCGCCCAGCCGATGCCCTTGGTGGCGCCCGTTATGAGCACGCATTTATCCTTCATGGATTGAAACCTCGTAGTCAGATTGCTCGGTCAAAAACGGGCGCGTGGGCGCCCGGTGTTCCAAGTAGACACCATCCTGAGATGGCTGTCTTGTAAATTGCGTAGCAATTCTTGCGCACCGGACACCCGCCGAAAAAGGCTCGCGAGTGGCTCGCACAAGGCACAAAGGCGGTCTTCAGGCGTCGCGGCTGACCGGCACGCGCGGCGCCAGCGCGCACAGCAATTCATAGCCGATGGTGCCCGCGGCCTGGGCCACTTCGTCCACCGAGGGGCCGTCTTCGCCCCACAGCACGACCGGCGCGCCGACACCGGCGGCGGGAATCGGGTCCAGGTCAACGATCAGCATGTCCATCGACACGCGGCCAACCAGTTGGGTGCGAATGCCGGCCACGACGACAGGCGTGCCGGTGGTGGCGTGGCGCGGGTAGCCGTCGGCGTAGCCGCAGGCCACGACGCCCACGCGCATGGCGCGTTCAGCGCGGAAGATGGCGCCATAGCCCACCGAATCACCCGCCTTGAGTTCTTGCACGGCGATGATTTCGGAACTGAGCGTCATGGCGGGACGCAGGCCGAACGAGGTAGCTTCGGCGTCAGCAAAAGGCGAGGCGCCGTACAGGCAAATGCCGGGGCGCACCCAATGCGTTTGCGTGGGCGAGCCCACCGCGACGTCGGCAAAACGCAGCGTGGCGGCCGAGTTGCAGACGCTGATCGCGCCCGGCATCTTATGCGTCACCGAATTAAACAGCGCCAATTGCTCGCTAACGCCCTGGGGGCCGTCCGCGCAGGCGAAGTGGGTCATCTTGCCCACCGACCCCAGCGTGCCTTGCTGTTGCAGCATCAACGCGCGTTCAAACGCGGCGGGGTAGGAAGCCGGGCTGAAGCCCAACCGGTTCATGCCGCTGTTGAGCTTGACCATGACGTCCACGCGCCGCGTGAAGCGGGCACGCGCCAGCATGTCCAGCTGTTCACGGTTATGCACCGTGGTGCTCAGGTGGTAGCGGTCGATCAGGTCCAGGTCGGCGGGTTTGAAAAACCCTTCCAGCAGCAGGATCGGACCGCCCCAGCCCGCCTCGCGGCAACGCACGGCTTCGTCCAGGTCCAGCATGGCCAGCCCCTGCGCCTTGGAAAATCCGGTCACGGCCTGCTCGATGCCGTGGCCGTAGGCGTTAGCCTTGATGACGGCCCAGATGGAAGGCGCCAGCCCGGAGGCGGCCTGGGCCGTCTGTTCAAGGTGGTGGTGCACGGTGGCAAGATTGTGCGCAAGCGCGGAAACGGAAACGGTGGCGGATATGGGGCGCGGCATGGTGTGAGATCCTGTGGCGCTTAAGTCTAACTGATCACCGCTGGCATCGGCGCGGCATCCTGCGCCAAAAGCCGACTACTCTAAAATGGTGCGAACCCGCTCCGGGGCCGCCCTCTGCACCACGACCCATGTCCATCGATCACTACGAGAACTTTCCCGTCGCCTCGCTGCTGTTGCCGCGCCGGATGCGCGGCGCCGTGACCGATATCTACCGCTTCGCCCGCGCCGCGGACGATATCGCCGACGAAGGCAGCGCCACCGACGACGAACGCCTGGCGCAGTTGGCGGCCTATCGCACCGAGCTGCACCGCATTGGCGCCGAACCCAACCACACCCCCCCGCCCGGGCTGCCGCCGCTGGCCGACATTTTCACGCCGCTGGCCCGCACCATCGCCCGGCATCAACTGCCCATCACCCCGTTCTACGACCTGCTGTCCGCCTTCGAGCAGGACATCACCGTCAAGCGCTACGAAGACTACGCCACGCTGGCCGACTACTGCACCCGTTCGGCCAACCCGGTCGGCCGCCTGATGCTGCACCTGTTCGACGCTTCCAGCCCGCAAGACGTGGCCGAAAGCGACGCCATCTGCACCGGTTTGCAACTGGTGAATTTCTGGCAGGATGTGCGGGTGGACTGGCACAAGCAGCGCGTCTACCTGCCCCAGGAAGACCTGCGCCGCCACGGCGTCACCGAAGAAGACCTGGCCGCCTGCCGCCTGACCCCGCAATGGCGCGAACTGATGGCCTTCCAGGTGGAACGCACGCGAGCACTGCTACACTTCGGCGCTCCGCTGGCGCGCCGCCTGCCCGGCCGCATTGGCCTGGAACTGCGCCTGGTGGTGCAAGGCGGGCTGCGCGTGCTGGAGCGTATCGAGGCAAGCAGCTACGATGTATTCATGAACCGCCCCGAATTGGGCGCCAAAGACTGGGCCATCATGCTGTGGCGCTCTATCAAGTAACAGGCCCTGCCTATCTATGACCCCTGACGAATACTGCCAGGAGAAAGCCGCCAAAAGCGGTTCCAGCTTCTACTACTCATTCCTGTTTTTGCCGCCCGAACGCCGCCGCGCGATCACGGCGCTTTACGCCTACTGCCGCGAGGTGGACGACGTGGTCGATGAATGCACCGACCCGTCGCTGGCCCGCATCAAGCTGGCCTGGTGGCGCACGCAGGTCGACCAGATGTACGACGGCAAGCCCGACCATCCGGTAACGCGCGCGCTGCAACCGCACCTGGAAAGCTGTTCGATCACCCGCGAGCGCCTGCTGGCCGTGGTGGACGGCATGGAAATGGACCTGGACCAGACGCGTTACCTGGACTGGCCCGGCCTGCGCAAATACTGCTGGCATGCGGCCGGCGTGGTGGGCGAACTATCCGCCGGCGTGTTCGGCTATAGCGATCCCAAGACGCTGGTCTATGCCGAAAAGCTGGGACTGGCATTCCAGATGACCAACATCATCCGCGACGTTGGCGACGATGCGCGCCGTGGCCGCATCTATATTCCGGTCAACGACATGCAGCAGTTCGAGGTCAAGGCGTCGGACATCCTGAATGGCGAATACTCCGACCGTTTCAGCGCCTTGATGAAATTCCAGGCCGACCGCGCCCGCGAACTGTATCGCGAAGCCATGAGCAATCTGCCCGAGGTGGATCGCCGTTCGCAACGCCCAGGCCTGATGATGGCGGCCATCTACCACGCGCTGCTCGATGAAATTGAACAAGACAACTGGCAGGTGCTGCACCAGCGCATCTCGCTGACGCCACTGCGCAAGCTGTGGCTGGCCTGGAAAACGTGGGTGGGCGGCGGACGCGGACTGGTCCGCCGGTTGGCGCGGTGAAGGCGGCGGTTATCGGTGCGGGCTGGGCCGGCTTGGCGGCCAGCATCGCGCTGCGTGAGGCCGGCGCCAAGGTCACCGTGTTCGAAGCCGGCCACACGCCCGGCGGCCGCGCTCGCCGCGTATTCCATGAATCGTTCGACGCGCCGCTGGACAACGGCCAACACCTGCTGGCAGGCGCCTACCGGCAAACGCTGGCGCTGATGCGCCGCGTGGGACGCAACCCCGACGCCCTGCTGATGCGCCGGCCGCTGCGGCTGGCCAGCCTGGACGGCCGCTTCCGTTTGTCCGCCCCCCGGCTGCCCGCGCCCTTGCACATGGCGGTGGCCATTCTGCGCGCACGCGGCCTGACCTGGGCCGACCGCTATGCCGCGCTGCGCCTGATGCGCGGCCTGAAAGCCATGTCATGGTCGCCCCCGCGCGACTGGACCGTGCTGCAACTGCTGCACTATCACGCGCAATCCGATGTGCTGATCCGCCAGCTCTGGGAACCGCTATGCCTGGCCGCGCTGAACACACCGTGCGCCACCGCCAGCGCCGCGCTGTTTGCGCGCGTGCTGCGCGATAGCCTGGCCGGCGCCCGCGAAGACAGCGACCTGCTGCTGCCCTGCACCGACCTGTCGGCGCTCTGGCCCGACGCCGCCGCGCGCCAGGTCACCATGCGCTACGGCAACACGGTGCGCCAACTGCACCCCTCGGATGACGGCATTGTGGTCAACCAGGAACGCTTTGATGCCGCCGTGCTGGCCGTGCCGCCCACCTATGCCGCCCGGCTGCTGGACGCGCCCTTGCGCGAAGCCGGCGCCATGGGCTTGCTGGAAGCGCTGAAGGCGTTCGACTACCTGCCGATCGCCACGCTGAACGTGCGTCTGGCCGACCCCTGGCGCTTGCCGGAACCCATGATGATGCTGCGCGAGGAAGCCGCGCGCGGGCACGTCGGGCAGTGGGTGTTCGACCGCGCGCAATTGGCGGGTGACACCAAGGCCGGCGAACTTGCCGTGGTGGCCAGCGCCGCCACCCGCATCGCGGAACGCAACCGCCGCCAGGTCATCGAAGCGTTGATCGACCAGGTTGCCGAACAGGCGGCGCGCCACCCCGCGCGCCTGCCTGCCCTGCCCGAAGTGACGGCAGCCGAACTGTTGATTGAAAAGCGCGCCACCTTCGCCGCGGTGCCAGGTTTGACGCGCCCGCTGAACACCACGCCGTGGCCCACCTTGGCGCTGGCGGGAGACTGGACCGACACGGGCTACCCCGGGGTGTTGGAAGGCGCGGTGCAAAGCGGCCTGATGGCGGCTCGCGTGTTGAATCCCCGCGCGCATTGATGCGCGGGTGCGAAGGCGCAGGACCGCGCGGGAACGCTTCCGCCGCGTTTTGCCCCTCGCGTTTTGCCCCCCGCGTACCCGGTTCTTTCAGCGCAATACATGCACGGTGGCGATGCCCGCCGCCGTCAACGCCAGCGACCCCACCAGGCTGATTCCCGCATAGCCCAACGCGGTGCCATAGGCGCCGCGTTCCAGCATCGATACCGTTTCGGCCGAGAACGTGGAAAACGTGGTCAAGGCGCCCATGAAGCCGGTGATGACACCCAATCTGATCCACGCGGGCCATTCCGGATGGCCGGCTAGCAGCGCGATCGCCACGCCCACCAAATAGCCGCCCGCCAGATTGACGGTGAACGTGCCCCAAGGCCAGGACTCGACGTTCAACCACATGCTGAGCAACCAGCGTGTCCACGCGCCCAGTACGGCACCCAGGCCCACGGCCAGGAAGTTCAAGGGGATCAAGGTTTGATAAACGGACATGGGCGTCGGGGCGTCCGGCAAAGGCCAAGGCGCAAGAAAAAGACCTGGAGCAGCATAACCTGCCCACGCGCGGACCTGGCTAAAACGCGGACGCCGCTTGGGTCGAATCCCGTCAACAAGCGCTACGGTCTTCGCCTCGCCCGCACGTCGAAATCAATTGAAATCACCTTGCGCGCGCGGGCTGTCCTTTTATAAGAGTAATTCTCATTAAGTGTTAGAATCCGCCGCTTCAAACCGAATCCCGCATGGACAGTCCACCCACTCCGAAGCGCCGGGCCTACTGGCTCAAGACCTTGCATCAATGGCACTGGATCAGTTCGGCGCTATGCCTGCTGGGGATGCTGCTGTTTGCCATTACCGGCCTCACGCTGAACAACGCCTCGCACATTGAATCGAAGGCCGTGGTGACCAGCCGCCAGGCGCACTTGCCCGAAGCCGTGCTCAAGCAGTTGACGGCGCCGCCCAAGCAGAAGAAGGCGCCCTTGCCGGCCCCCGTGGCGCAATGGCTGGACGACACGTTCGATGCCGGCGCGGCAGGCAAAACCGCTGAATGGTCGGCCGACGAAATCTATCTGTCCTTGCCCCGCGCGGGCGGCGACGCCTGGTTGTCCATCGATCTGGGCAGCGGCGACGTGGAATACGAACGCACCGACCGCGGCTGGGTTTCCTACCTGAACGATTTGCACAAGGGCCGCAACACCGGCCTTGCCTGGAGCTGGTTCCTGGACATCTTCGCCGTTGCCTGTCTGGTCTTTTCGCTGACCGGGCTGGTGCTGTTGAAGATGCACGCCGGCAACCGCGGCGCGACCTGGCCCATGGTGGGGCTGGGCGTCGTGATCCCCGTCGTCCTGGCGCTGCTCTTCATCCACTGATTCCTTCGATCCGCCCCTGGAGATGTCCATGCGCAAACTATTGTTGTCGGCCCTGCTGGCCGGCGCGATCGCCCGAACGGCCAATGCGGCCGACATCGGCCTGTCCATCGAGGTGCCGCGCCTGGATGTGGCCGAATACCACCGCCCCTACGTGGCGATCTGGATCGAGAACCCCGACCAGAGCGTGGCCACCGATCTGGCCGTCTGGTACGACGTGGCCAAGAAGAACAACGAAGGCACCGAGTGGCTCAAGGACATGCGCCAGTGGTGGCGCCGCAGCGGCCGCAACCAGCAGTTTCCCGTTGACGGCGTCAGCGGCGCGACCAAGCCGGTGGGCAAGCATGCGCTGAACTTCGACGCAGGTTCCAAGCCGCTGGCCTCGCTCAAGCCCGGCCAATACGCCGTAGTGGTGGAAGCGGCGCGCGAAGTAGGCGGCCGCGAATTGCTGCGCATTCCCTTCCAGTGGCCGCCGCAAAAGGCCGAACAACTGACTGCGCAAGGCGAACACGAACTGGGCGCCATCGCGCTCAACCTCAAACCCTGATGCCCACCCCTTGCCTTCAAGGAGCACGACCATGAAATCCGCCGCCAAACTGGCCGCCGCCCTGGCACTGTGCCTGCCCTTCGCCGTCCACGCGCATGATGTGTGGATGGTGCCGTCGTCCACCGTGCTGTCGGGCACTGATAGCTGGATCACCGTTGACGCCGCCGTCAGCAACGACAAGTTCTATTTCAACCACGCGCCGCTGCGGCTGGACGGCCTGGCTATCGTCGCCCCTGACGGCAGCAGCGCCGACGCCGAGAACATCAACCGCGGCAAGCTGCGCAGCACTTTCGATTTGCAGCTCAAGCAAAGCGGCACCTACCGCGTGGCGGTCGTCAACGACGGCGTGTTCGCGCGCTGGAAGGAAGACGGCAAGAACAAGCGCTACTTCGGCAAGGTGGAAGGCATGGCGCAAGCCGTGCCCGCCAAGGCGCAAGACCTGGAGGTGTCGCAAAGCCTGGGCCGCGTGGAAACCTTCGTCACGGCGGGCAAGCCCAGCACCATCAAGCCCGTGGGCCGTGGCCTGGAACTGGCGCCGGTGACGCACCCCAACGACTTGTTCACCGACGAAGCCGCCACCTTCCAGATGCTTCTGGACGGCCAGCCCGCCGCCAACCTGGAAGTGAACGTGGTGCCGGGTGGCAGCCGCTATCGCGACAAGGTCGGCGAGATCAAGCTCAACACCGACAAGGATGGCAAGTTTTCGGTCAAGTGGCCGCAGCCCGGCCTGTACTGGATTGAAGCCGGCATGGAAGACGCCAAGGTCAGCGTGCCGCAAGCGCAGAAGCGCCGCCTGTCCTATGCCGGCACCGTCGAAGTGCTGCAACCTTAAAGCAGGACAATCGCGTGCCGCTTGCTCCGTCCTACGCGCCTCGCGGCATGGCAGCCCCTACCGTGCGCGTGGCCTATGGCGCCATGCCCTTGCCGTCACTAACCCTGGCAGCGCTGGCTGGGGCGACCATGGGCACCACCTGGTCCGCGCGCATGGCCTTGCCCGCCGGGTGCCGCGACGATGCAGCGCGGCACGCCATCCAGGCCGCGCTGGACGAGGTGGTGGCGCAGATGAGCACCTGGGAATCGGTGTCCGACATCACGCGCTTCAACCAGTCCGCCACCGGTTGGCTGGCACTGCCGGATGGATTCTTCCATGTCCTGCGGCATGCGCTGGCGCTGGCCAAGGACAGTAGCGGCGCCTACGACCCCACGGTTGGCCCGCTGGTCAATGCCTGGGGTTTCGGCCCGCATCAGCGCGCCTTTGAACCGCCCTCGCCCACTGCCATCGACGCCGCCCGCGCGCGCTGTGGCTGGCAACGTGTGCAGTTGGATACCGCGCGGCAGGCGGCGTATCAGCCGGGTGGCGCGTATCTGGACCTGTCGTCCATTGCCAAGGGCTATGGCGTGGACCGCGCGGCGCTGGCGCTGGACGCGCTGGGCATCACGCAGTATCTGGTGGAAGTGGGCGGCGAACTGCGTGCGCGCGGCATGCGGCCCGACGGCCAGCCCTGGCGCGTGGCCATTGAAGTACCCGATGCCAGCGACAACCACGCGCTGGCCTTGCCCTTGCAAGACCACAGCATCGCCACGTCGGGCGACTATCGGCGCCACGCGGGTAGCGGCGACGCGCGCTATGCCCACACCATCGACCCGCGTACCGGCCAGCCGGTACGCAACAACGTCGCGTCGGTATCGGTGCTGCACCGCGAATGCATGCAGGCCGACGCGCTGGCTACCGTGCTGACGGTACTGGGCGAAGCGGACGGCCTGGCGTATGCCCGCCGCCATGGCCTGGCAGCCCTGTTCATCCTGCGCGACGCCCACGACTACCGCGTCGTTGCGACGCCGGCATTCCAGACGCTGACCCAAACACAGGCCCAAACACAAACCCCGCGCCAGGCCCAGACCCTGGCACGCTGAACCCATGAGTCCAACCCGCTTGATTGCCGCGGCATGCGTGATAACGCTATGGCTGCTGCTGTGCCTGTGGGCATGGCGCCGTACACAGCAGCACATGGCGCGGCAGGCGCAGGCCCTGCAAACCCTGAACGCGCCCGCCGCCGACGATGCGCTGCTGGTCGCGTACGCCAGCCAGACGGGCTACGCCGAAACCCTCGCGGCGCAAACCGCTGAATCCCTGCGTTCGGGCGGCTTGACGGTGCGCGTAGCCGCGCTGGGCCAGTTGGACCTGACCCGCCTGTCGGGCTACCGCCGCATGCTGTTCGTGGTCAGCACCTATGGCGAAGGCGATCCCCCCGACTCGGCCGCCCCCTTCGCCAGCCAGATGCAGGCGCCGCCCACGCGCGCGCTGGCCGGCGCGCAAACCGCCGTGCTGGCGCTCGGTGACAGTGAATACGCGCACTTCTGCGGCTTTGGCCATCAGCTCAATGACTGGCTGCATGCGCAAGGCGCCACGCCGCTGTTCGACCTGGTGGAGGTGGACAACGACGACCCTGCCGCGCTGCGCCACTGGCAGCATCATCTGGGTCTGCTGACGGGCCGAAGCGACCTGCCCGATTGGCAAGCCCCGGTCTACGAGCCCTGGCGGCTGGCGACCCGCACGCTGCTGAACCCCGGCAGCCAGGGCAACCCGTGCTACCTGCTGACGCTGACGCCGCCGCCAGGCCAACCCGCGCACTGGCAGGCCGGCGATATCGCTGAAATTGGTCCACGCCTGAAGCGCAGCGGGCCGCTGCAAACGCACCGCGAATATTCCATCGCGTCGCTGCCGCAAGACGGCGCCATCCACCTGCTGGTGCGCCAGATGCGCAGCGCGGACGGCGGCCTGGGCGTGGGTAGCGGCTGGTTGACCCATGTGGCGGAGGTCGGCGAGCAGATCGACCTGCGCGTGCGAAGCAATCGCAACTTCCATGCGCCCGCCGATGCGCGCCCGATGATCCTGGTGGGCAATGGCACTGGCCTGGCCGGGCTGCGCGCGCTGATCAAGGCGCGGCGCGCGGCGGGCCATCGGCGCAACTGGTTGATATTCGGAGAGCGCAACGCCGCGCATGACGCCTTCTGCCACGACGACATCACCGCCTGGCGCGCAGACGGCACGCTGGAACGGGTGGACACGGTCTATTCGCGCGACCAGCCCCAACGGCGCTACGTGCAGCACGTGCTGCGCGAGCAGGCCGACGCCTTGCGGCAATGGGTAGCGGCAGGCGCCGCGATCTATGTCTGCGGCAGCCTGCAAGGCATGGCGGCCGGCGTGGAGGCCGCACTGGAAGACATCCTGGGAGACGAGTCCCTGCAGGCGCTGCTACACGCCGGCCGTTACCGGCGCGACGTGTACTAGGCCTGCTTATCCAAGCGTTCCAGGCCTGCCTGGCTTATTGCAGCTTGATCTGCGCCTGGTCAATCACCGTCTTCCAACGGTCGCGCTCGGTGCGGATCTGCTCACCGAATTCAGCCGGGGTATTGCCCAGCGGAAATGCGCCCGTCTCTTCCATCTTGGCGGCGGTGGCCGGGTCCCGCATGGCTTGTGCGAAGGCTTGCGCCAACTTGTCGCGCACGTCGGCCGGCATGCCCGCCGGACCCACCACGCCATACCAGGCGGTCACGTCGTAATCCTTGTAGCCTTGCTCGGCAAACGTCGGCACATCGGGCAGGCGCGGGTTGCGCTTTGCGCCGGTGATGGCCAGCGCGTGCAGATGCTTGCTCTTGATGTAGGGCAGCGACGATGGGAAGTTGTCGAAGATCACCGGCACCACACCGCCCACCGCGTCGGTCAGCGCGGGCGCCGAACCCCGGTAAGAAATGCTGTTCATCTTGCCGCCGATCAGTTGCAGGAACCAGATCATGCCCAGATCATTCACACCGCCCGCGCCAGCGTTGGCGTAGCCGTCCTTGTTTGGATTGGCGCGCACGTGCTCGACGAATTCGGCCAGGGTTTTGGCCGGATAGCTCGGATTGACGCTCAGGATGTTGGGGCTGGTGACCAGGTTGCTGATGGGGTGAAGTCCTTGACCGGGTCATACCCCAGCTTGGGGAACAGGTGCGGCGCGGTGCCATGAGTGCTGACGGTGGCCAGCCCCACGGTGTAGCCGTCCGGCTTGGCGCGCGCGGTAGCCATCATGCCGATGGTGCCGGATGCGCCCGTGCGGTTTTCCACCACGATCTGCTGGCCCAGGATCTCGCCCGCTTTCGCCGCCGCCACGCGTCCGACGATGTCGGTGGGGCCGCCGGCCGAGAACGGCACGATCAAGGTGATGGGATGGTCGGGAAACGCGGCGTGGGCGGCGGGTAGCACGGTAGCCAACGCGACAGTGATGAGGGTTTTGCGCATCATGATGGGTGTATCTCCTTGGGGGTGTTGTTGTAAGCAGCTTCGCGCCGCAATATCTTGCCGGGCCGTGTCATGCCCGGCGTGGCGGGAAACACCGGCTGGCCATTGACCAGCACGTGTTCCACGCCAACGGATGGCAGCGTGGGCGCGTCCCAGGTGGCGCGGTCGGCCACGGTGTCCGCATCGAACACCACGATGTCGGCCCAGGCGCCTACGCTGAGCTGGCCGCGTCCGGCCAGGCCGAACACGCGCGCGGGCAAGGCCGTCATCTTGGCCACGGCCGCTTCCAGCGTCAGCAGTTGGGCTTCGCGCACATAGCGGCCCAGCACGCGCGTGAAGCTGCCCCACAGGCGGGGATGCGGATGCGCGTCATTGGGCAGGCCATCAGAACCGACCATGCAGCATTCGTGTTTGAAGATGCGCTGTACCTCGGCGTCGTCCATCGCGAAATAGATGGCGCCGGCAGGGCAAAGGCGTTGCGCGGCGTCGGTCTTGTCGCAGCCCCAGCGCGCCGCGATATCGGCCAGCGTTTCGCCGCTGCATTCCGGATGCGGAACCGACCATGTGATGCGGATGTCGTCGATGCTGTCGGCGCGCTCGGGGATCAGGATGGTGGAGCTGCCAGGATACGGGTAGATGTCCAGCGCCACGTCGATACCCTCGGCGCGAGCCCGATCGATGTTGGCCAGCGTGGCGCGGCTTTTGCCCCAGTTGCGCGGCATCATGCATTTGTGGTGCGACAGCACCGTGGCGCACCCCGTGTTGCGGCCCACGGACAGCACTTCGTCCACCGCGGCTTCCACCTCGTCGCCCTCGTTGCGGATGTGGCTGGTGTGCAGCGCGCCTTGGGCCGCGGCCACACGCGCCAGGCCGTCCAGTTCCGCTTGCTCGGCCACGCCGCCCGGCTGGTAGGCCAGCCCCGTGCTGAAGCCCACCGCGCCGGCCGCCAATGCATCGGCCAGCATGCGCTGCATGGCGTCCTGCTCGGCGGGCGTGGGCGCGGCGGCGGGGTCGCGCATGGCGGCCAGACGCAGGTTGGCGTGCCCGACCAGCGCCGCCACGTTGATCATGGGCTGCTGCGCGCGCAGGGTGTCGAAGTAGGCATGCATGTCGGCGAACAAGGGCGTTTCGCCCAGCAGCGCAAGCGCCGCCGCCGTATTGCCCGGCAAGGGCGCGGGCGCGCCGCTGACGCCACAATTACCGACCACCACCGACGTGATGCCCTGGCTGGTCTTCCATTCCAGGCCGGGCTTTTCCACGAACATCAGGTCATCGTGGCCGTGCGTATCAATGAAGCCCGGCGCCACGATCTTGCTGTGCGCTGCCACCCGGCGCGCGGCGGTGGCGCCCGACAGGTCGCCGATGGCCGCGATGCGTTCGCCCGCCACACCCACGTCCGCGCGCCGCCTGGCGCCGCCCAGTCCGTCAATGACCCAGCCGCCTTCAATGATCAGATCCAATTGTTCCTGCCGCATGATCGTCCTGCCTGGATGAAGGCCCTAGTATCGTCGGCCCGATCAATCTGGAAAAATTGTTTTTATTGATCCATCTATCGTCGTTTGAAATGAATCGTCTGCCCAAGCACGTCACCCTGAAGCACCTGACCGCCTTCGTCGCCGTAGCGCAGGAGTCCAGTTTCACGCACGCGGCCAAGCGTCTTTTCCAGACCCAGTCTTCCGTGACCAGTCTGGTGCGGCAACTGGAAGACGCGCTCAACACCCAGCTCTTTGCGCGTACCAGCCGGCGCGTACTGCTGACCGCGGCGGGCGAGGAATTTCTGCCCCGGGTGATGCGGCTGCTTGCCGATTTTGATGGCGTGATCGAAGACGTGGTGCGTTTTGGCGCACTGGAGCGCGGGCGCGTGGGCGTGGCGGCGGCGCCATCGGCCATCACGCAGATCATTGCCCCGGCGGCGAAGGCTTTCGCGGCGCAATATCCCGCCGTGCGCCTTTACCTCAGCGACGATAATTCCGGCCGAATTCAACGCAAGGTGGCCGCCCGCGAGGTGGACTTCGGCCTGACCAGCCGCTGGGCCGATGCGCCGGGACTACGCTTTGACCCCTTGCTGGAAGACCGCTTCGGCGTGCTCTACCGCGCCGATGACGACAGCATGCGTTCAGGCCGCGACGGCACCATGCGCTGGTCGGACCTGGCGGCGCGCAAGCTGGTGGGGGTGGTGGACGAAACCGGCATCATGGCGCTGCTGCGCGCCCGCGCCGACTTGCCGATTGAGGCGGGCGCCCCCTTCTATGAAGCGTCCAGCACCACCTCGCAGGCCGCGTTGGTCAAGGCCGGGCTGGGGGTGGCGCTACTGCCCGCGCTGGCCGCCGAACGGGTGCTGGAACCGGGCTTGGCCTATGCGCTGCTGGCGCGCCCGACCGTGGTGCGCACCGTGTGCATCATCCGGCACAAGGAATATCCACTAAGCCCGGCAAGCCAGGCGCTGATCCGCGCCATCCACGAATACTTACGCGATGCGGTGCTGCCCGCGGGCTGCAAACAGGTGTCAGCCAGCCGCGGCCCCAAGCAAGGCTGAAGCCAGGCCCGGATCAAAAGCTCAGGTTCTTGAATTCGCGCGTGGCGGCGGTCAGCGCCTGTTCGGTGGGCAGGCGTTCCATGGAACTGGCGCCGTAGAAGCCGTGGCAATGCTTGCAGGCGCGCAACACGTGGGCGGCGTCGTCGGGTGTCGCGATGGGGCCGCCATGGCACAGCACGATGATGTCGGGCCGCACGGCCAGCGCGGCGGCGGCGATGCGGTCGATGGCAGCCACGCAGCCGTCCAGTGTTTGTGCGGTTTCCGCGCCGATCGAACCGCCCGTGGTCAGGCCCATATGCGCCACGATGATGTCCGCGCCCGCCTGCGCCATGGCCACCGCGTCGTCCTCGTTGAACACATAGGGCGTGGTCAGCATGCCCTTCTGGTGGGCCAGGCGGATCATGTCGACTTCCAGCGCGTAGCCCATGCCGGTTTCTTCGAGATTGGCGCGGAAGGTGCCGTCGATAAGCCCCACGGTGGGAAAGTTCTGCACGCCCGAAAAGCCCTGGCGTTTCAGATCGTCCAGGAACACGTCGAAGTCGCAGAAAGGATCGGTGCCGTTCACGCCCGCCAGCACGGGCGTCTGCTTCACCACGGGCAGCACTTCGCGGCCCATGTCGACCACGATCTCGTTGGCGTTGCCATACGCCAGCAGCCCGGCCAGCGAACCCCGGCCCGCCATGCGGTAGCGGCCCGAGTTATAGATGACGATCAGGTCAATGCCGCCCGCTTCCTCGCATTTGGCCGATAGCCCCGTGCCCGCGCCGCCGCCCACGATGGGCGTGCGCGCGCGCACCATGGCGTGAAACTTGTCCAGCAGTTCGTTACGATCAAAACGCGGCATGACGGCGGTCCTTAATGGCTAGTGGCGATTTCAAGAAATTGTTCGACCGCCGTCTTGGCGAACAGCGGATCGTTGATATGGCAGGGCACCCGCAGCAGGCGGCGGTCCGGCGTCTGCACAACGTGGCGTTCCAATGCGGCGAACAGCGCGGCATCCGCCTCGGGGTCCCAGAACGCCTGGCCCGGCGCATCCAGCGCCGACACGCCACCTTCCGGGATCAGGAAACGCACGGGTCCATTGCATTGATTCAGCTTCGCGGCGATCCACTCGCCCTGCTGCGTGTTTTCCTCAACCGTGGTGCGCATCAACGTCACCTGCGGGTTGTGGGGATAGAACATGCGGCCCTGGTAGCGTTCGGGCACGCTGTCCATGCCGCCGAAATTCACCATGTCCAGCGCCCCGCACGAGCCGACATACGGCGCGCCCGTGCGGGCCACGGCGCCAAAGCGATCTTCGGTGCAGGCCAGCACGCCGCCGAAAAGAAAGTCGCAGACTTCGGTGGTCGTCAGGTCCAGCACGCCGGCAAGCAAGCCGCTGTCCAACAGCTTTTCCATCGACTGCCCGCCCGTGCCGGTGGCGTGGAACACCAGGCAGTCATACCGGGAATCCAGCAGGGGGGTCACTTGTTGCACGCAGGCGGTCGTGACGCCGAACATGGTGATGCCGACGGCGGGGCGGCTGTCGTCGTCGCCGGCGGCGTTGGCGGCAGCCATGCGATGCGCCCCTGCGATAGCGCCCGCCGCGTTGGCCAGGACGCGGCGCGAAATGCGGTTCAGGCCCGCCACGTCGGTCACGGAATACATCATGGCGATATCGGACGGGCCGACATAGGGCGCGACGTTGCCCGACGCCATCGTAGACACCATCACCTTGGGCGTGCCGATGGGCAGCGCGCGCATGGCGGGGGTGATCAGCGCGGTGCCGCCCGAGCCGCCCAGGCCCAGCATGGCGCCGATGCCGGCATGGCCGGCCACGTAGCGTTCGAAGGCCAGCGCCATGGCCGCGATGGCCGTGCCCCGGTCGCCGGTGAACACGGCGTCCACGCCTCCGGGATGGCTGCGGGCCACTTCCTGCGCCTGCACCTGCGCCGTGCTGGCAGCGCCTGAGGTGGACACATCCACCGACACCACCTCCAGCCCTTCGCGCTTGAGCAGGTTCACGACGTACTCGGCTTCCTGCCCCTTGGTGTCGAACGTCGCCGCAACAAAGACCTGCTGATTTGCATGCATCATGGCTCCTCCGCGGGCGGCTACACTCGGTGCGCGCCTCGATATGTGAGGCCTCAACCAGGCCTGTAGAATCTAGAAATGAGACGAAAGAATCATACTGAGACACAAGTCTCACGTCAAACTTCCCGCCCCGCTCGGCGTCCGTCGCCGCCGGACGCCGAGGCCCGCCTGATCGCGCCTGCCAGCCGACAGGCCGCGGCCAGCGGCGAGCCACCGCACGGCCCGCGCGCGCGCATGCGAAAAATCTTGCTGGATGCCGCCCAGCAGTTGATGGCGCAGGGCATCACGCCGTCTGTCGCGGAACTGGCGGAACATGCCGGCGTTTCGCGGGCAACCGCGTATCGCTACTTCCCCAGCCAAAGCGCATTGATCGCGGCGGTGGTCGACGAAAGTCTGGGCCCCATCCTGGCTTGGAACTCCGACGCACCCGACGCCGCCACCCGCGTCGATGAGTTGCTGCGGTTCGCCTACCCCAGGCTGGCCTCGCACGAGGCCCCGTTGCGCGCCGCCATCATGGTGTCGCTACAGCAACATGCCGAGGCCAGCGCTGGCAAGGCCGGCGCCGAACCCAGGCTGGTGCGCGGCCATCGGGTCGACATCCTGCGGCGCGCCATCGCGCCGTTGGCCTCAGAGCTGTCGGCGGCGCAGCAGGACCGCGTGGCGCAAGCCCTGTCCTTGGTTTACGGCACCGAAGTGTTCCTCGTCTTGAAGGACATCTGGAACCTGGACCTGCCTGCCGTGACCGACGTGGTGCGCTGGACCGCCCGGGCCATCGTCCAGCAGGCCCTGAGCGAGGCGCGAACGCCCAAACCGTAGCGGCCCGGCTGACGCGGCGCTGTCATGGCTGCGTCACCCGCCACCGGCATAGTTCGGCGTTTTGCGGCCTGCCTTCGTAGGCCGCCCGACGTTGGAGTGTGTCCATGCAGTTCGAAGTATCCCGCTTGCGCCGGGCCATCATGCCCCTGTCGCTGGCTTGCGTCACCCTGTTGAGCGCATGCGGTAGCGATGACGATGATGACGCCGTCGCCCAGCCCTCGCCCCCGATCGTCACGGAGCCTGCCCCCACGCCGGTCGAAACCGGAGCCTGGAGCGCGGGTGACCTGCACGTGCATACCTACCAATCGGACGACGCGCAAGTCAGCCTGGAAAGCGCGCTGGATCAGGCTTTCGACCGCTACAAGCTGGATTGGGCCGCGCTATCGAACCATTTGCGCCTCTCTGCGCGCGACCATACCGGCACGACGCTGGCCGGCGGCCCCATTGCGTTTTCCACCGGCATGGCCCTGTATGAAGTGCCCTTCATCAAGACCGCGCAGGCCGCCGGCCGCTACGCCGGCAAGATCATTTTCTCGTCGTTCGAATGGGACATGCCGACGCATGACCACGTCAACATCGGCATCGGCACGGATGACCCGCTGTCAGCCAAGTCATTGGAGGCCGTCGCCGAATTCGAATACCTGTTCACCAACCGCGCCCCCGCGCTGTTCGACCCCCTGCTGGTGTCGCGCC
The DNA here is from genome assembly GCF_003994415.1 of Achromobacter spanius. NCBI lineage: Bacteria > Pseudomonadati > Pseudomonadota > Betaproteobacteria > Burkholderiales > Alcaligenaceae > Achromobacter > Achromobacter spanius. Next base: position 4,183,834 of record NZ_CP034689.1, read on the forward strand.
TGTCTGGCGAAACCCGCGCCTACACCACGCATGCGGATTCGCTGGCGGCCTTGAAGTGGCTGCGCGACAAGCATCCCGACAGCTACATGCTGCTGAACCACCCGTCGCGCTATGCGGGCAAGTACACCGTGGGGCAGTTGCGTGAAATGAATGACCTGGCGCCCAACGTCTTCTTCGCCATCGAAGGCATGGTCGGCAATCAGATGGAACCGGATCGCGGCGGCTACGCCGAGGCCTACACCGCCGGTTTCCTGCCCAACCGCACTTATGGCGGCGTGGACTATCTGGTGGCAAATCTGGGCGGAACCTGGGACGCGCTGCTCGGCGAAGGTCGGCGCATCTGGACGGTAGCGGATTCCGACTTCCATTTCCGCACGGCCTCGGGTCTGTATAGCTCGGGCTACGCGCCCGGCGAATACGCCAAGACGCACGTATGGAAAGACGGCGACAACATGGCGGCGGTGATGGCCGGCCTGAAAAGCGGTCGCGTGTTCGGCGTGTTCGGCGACCTGATCGATGCCTTGGACTTCCAGGCGCAAGGCGCGGCCGGCACCGTGCACATGGGCGGCGAGTTGCAAGCAGCGAAGGGCGAAAAGGTGGAAGTCACCATCCGCTTTCGCAGCCCGGACAGCAACAACTACGAATACCCCATCGAAAGCGGCAACCCCACCTACGTCAAGCCCACCGTCAACCACGTGGACTTGATCGTGGGCGACATCGGCCCGCGCGCCGCCGCCGGCACGCCCGATTACGACGTCGACACCAACCCGTCCACGCGCGTGCTGGCCCGCTTTACGCGCGCCGACTGGACGGTGGACGCCGACGGCTACAACGTCATCAAGACCACGGTGACGGCGGACAAGAGCCAGTACCTGCGCCTGCGCGGCACCAATCTGGGCGTGGACGTGGCCGGGGAAACCGCGGCCGGCGAACCGCTGCCTGACGCCAAGGTGGACCTGGCCGATAACGTTGCGCGCTTCAACGCCATCAATGCGCGCAACTACAACGACCTGTGGTTCTATTCGAATCCGGTGTTCGTGACCGTCGCGCAGTGATGTAAACCCCGTCGGTAAACCCGCCGCCCAGAACGCGGCACAAAAAAAAGCCTGGCATTGAAAAATGCCAGGCTTTTTGCTTACCGCGGGTTCTGCTTACTGCAAGGTTCGGGTGAAGATGAATTCGCCGTTTTGCCAATCCACCGGCACCACATCGCGAGGCCCGAACTTGCCTTCCAGAATCAGGCGCGCCACCGGGTTTTCGATCTGCTGCTGGATCGCACGCTTCAAGGGGCGTGCGCCAAACACCGGATCGAAGCCGGAGCGGGCCAGTTCGGCCAGCGCCGGTTCGGTGACCTCCAGCCGCATTTCCTGCTTTTCCAGCCGCGCGGCCAGCCGGCGCAACTGGATGCGGGCGATGGACTCGATGTGCTGCGCTTCCAGCCCGTGGAACACCACCACTTCGTCGATGCGGTTCAGGAATTCGGGGCGCAGGGTTTCCTTGAGTTCGCCCCACACCACTTCCTTGACCACGTCATACGGCTGGCCCGCCAGGCTCTGGATGTGATGCGAGCCCAGGTTGGACGTCATCACGATCACCGTATTGCGGAAGTCCACCGTGCGGCCCTGGCCATCGGTCAGGCGGCCATCGTCCAGCACCTGCAGCAGCACGTTGAACACGTCCGGGTGCGCCTTTTCAACTTCATCCAGCAGCACCACGCTGTACGGCTTGCGGCGCACGGCTTCGGTCAGGTAGCCGCCCTCTTCGTAGCCCACGTATCCCGGGGGCGCGCCGATCAGCCGCGCCACCGAATGCTTCTCCATGAATTCGCTCATGTCGATGCGGATCATGTGGTCTTCCGAGTCGAACATGAATTCAGCCAGCGCGCGCGTCAGCTCGGTCTTGCCCACGCCGGTGGGGCCCAGGAACAGGAACGAACCATAGGGCCGCGACGGGTCCGCCAGACCGGCGCGTGAACGCCGGATGGCGTCGGACACCAGGCGCACGGCCTCGTCCTGACCCACCACGCGCTTGTGCAGGAAGTCCTCCATCTGCAGCAGCTTCTCGCGTTCGCCCTGCATCATCTTGGACACCGGAATACCGGTGGCGCGCGACACCACTTCGGCGATCTCTTCCGCGCCCACGCGGGTGCGCAACAGACGCGGACGGCTACCGTCGCCCTCGGCATTTTCAGCGGCCTGCTCGGCGCCCACTTCGGCGGCCTTCAGGCGCGATTCCAGGTCAGGCAGCTTGCCGTATTGCAGTTCGGCCAGCTTGTCGAACTGGCCCTTGCGTTGCAGTTCGGCCATTTCGGCGCGCACGCTGTCAATCTCTTCCTTGATGGCCTGGGTGCCTTGCACGGCGGCTTTCTCGGCCTTCCAGATTTCCTCGAAGTCGTTGTATTCGCGTTGCAGCTTTTCCAGCTCGTCTTCGATGACGCCCAGGCGACGCTTGGAGGCGTCATCGGTTTCCTTCTTGACGGCCTCGCGCTCGATCTTCAACTGGATGATGCGACGGTCCAGCTTGTCCATCACTTCCGGCTTGGAATCGATTTCCATGCGGATGCGCGCACCGGCTTCGTCGATCAGGTCGATGGCCTTGTCGGGCAGGAAGCGGTCGGTGATGTAGCGGTGCGACAGCTCTGCCGCCGCCACGATGGCCGGGTCGGTGATTTCAACGCCGTGGTGGATTTCATAGCGTTCCTGCAAGCCGCGCAGGATGGCGATGGTGGATTCCACATCGGGTTCGTCGACCAGCACCTTCTGGAAGCGGCGTTCAAGAGCTGCGTCTTTTTCGATGTACTTGCGGTATTCGTCCAGCGTGGTCGCGCCGATGCAGTGCAGTTCGCCGCGCGCAAGCGCCGGCTTGAGCATGTTGCCCGCGTCCATCGCGCCTTCGGCCTTGCCCGCGCCGACCATGGTGTGCAGCTCGTCGATGAAGACGATGTTGCTGCCGTCGTCCTGGCCGAGTTCTTTCAGCACGGCCTTCAGGCGTTCTTCGAATTCGCCACGGAACTTGGCGCCGGCCAAGAGCGCGGCCAGGTCCAGGGACAGCACGCGCTTGCCGCGCAGGGTCTCGGGCACTTCGTCGTTGACGATGCGCTGCGCCAGGCCTTCGACGATGGCGGTCTTGCCCACGCCCGGCTCACCGATCAGGACCGGATTGTTTTTGGTGCGGCGTTGCAGGATCTGGATGGTGCGGCGGATTTCGTCGTCGCGGCCGATCACCGGGTCCAGCTTGCCCTGGCGAGCGCGCTCGGTCAGGTCCAGGGTGTACTTGGACAAGGCCTCGCGGTTGGACTCGCCTTCGGCGCCCGACACGTTTTCGCCGCCGCGCACGGCGTCGATGGCGGCTTCCAAGGCCTTTTTCTGCAGGCCCGCTTCACGCAGGATGCGGCCGGCCTCGCCTTTGTCGTCGGCCAGCGCCAGCAGGAACAGTTCACTGGCGATGTAGGTGTCACCCCGGCGCGCGGCTTCCTTGTCGGTGCGGGTCAGCACCGCGTTCAAGTCGCGGCCCACCTGCACGTTGTCGTCGCCCTGCACTTGCGGCAAGGACTTCATGGCGGCTTCCAGCGCGGGCTGCAGGCGGTTCACCGCCACGCCGGCGCGCGCCAGCAGGCTGCCTGCGCCGCTGTCCGGATCGGACAGCAATGCCGACAGCACGTGCACGGGCTCGATATAGGGATGATCGTTACGGGCGGCCAGACTTTGAGCGTCGGCCAGGGCTTGCTGGAACTTGGTGGTTAGTTTGTCGAATCGCATAATGGTCGTTTGGCTTGTTGAAGAGCCTGACCGATACGTGCCGGCTGGCTCGATATCCTGAATATGCGGCCGGATGAGAAAATTTCAACACCTGCCGCCCCATGGTTTGCTTCGACGTGCTGGGCTTTTACGGCTTGAAGAACCGATTTATGAGCATATACGTTTTTGTATACGGCACCCTACGCGCAGGCGAAATCAATGATCTGGCGCAAGCCGCCGCCCGGCGCGGGCTGCCCGCGGCCCAATGGCTGGGCCGGGCCACGGTGCCGGGCATGCTGGTGGATTTCGGCCAATGGCCGGGACTGATCCCCGTGGCCGACGGGCGGCGGGTGCGCGGCGACGTCTATCGCGTGGACCCGGCCCTGATCGCCCTGATGGACGACATCGAGGAATACGTCCCCGGACAGCCGTGCTGCTTCGTGCGCCGCGAAATCACCGCGCGGCTGGAAACGCCCCTTGAGGGTACCCGCGAGGATGCCCGCGAGCTCCGTTGCCAGTACTATCCGATTGATCCAGCGCATCGGGCGTCGGCCGTGGACATTTCGGAAGACGACTGGATCGCCTACCGGCAAGCGCGTCCGGCGCCCCCCGGCACGTAAGACACCCGTAGTAACAACCGACTACAATGGATTTTGTCTTCACGCTTGTACACCCGTGCGCGCCTTCCCGGCGCGCCGGGCACTATAAAGGTCATCGTATGCAAAAACGGGTTCCTGTCGCCCCGGATGCCGCCCACTGTTCCACGTGTATGTTGGGCCACGTGTGCGTGCCCGTGGGCATGGCTGCCGCCGAAGTGGAAAAGCTGGACGAACTGGTGCAAGAGCGCGTGCGCCTGGAAAAAGGCAAGATGCTGTATTCGCTGGACCATCCGCTTGACGCCGTCTATGGCGTGCGCTTTGGCAGCATCAAGACGCAGTTGGAAGATGCCACTGGTCAGATCCAGATCACCGGTTTTCACCTGCCCGGCGAAATCGTCGGCATGGACGGCATGCTGGAAGGCAAACACGTGTCGGCCGCCGTGGCGCTGGAAGACTCCGAGGTGTGCGTCATCCGCCTGAACGAGGTGGACCGCGTCGCCTCGCACCTGCCGTCGTTGCAACAACAGTTCCGCCGCCTGATGAGCCGCGAAATCACGCGCTCGCATCAAATGCTGGCGTCGCTGGGTTCGATGCGCTCTGAACAGCGCCTGGCGGCTTTCCTGCTGAACCTGTCGCAGCGCTATGCCTCGCTGGGCTATTCGTCCACCGAGTTCGTGCTGCGCATGAGCCGCGAAGAAATCGGCAACTTCCTGGGCCTCACCCTTGAAACCGTCAGCCGATTGTTCTCTCGTTTTGCGCGCGAGGGCCTGATCAAGATCAATCAGCGCGAAGTCCGCATCCTGGACCTGCCCGCCTTGAAGCAACTGCTGGGCCAAGAGAGCTGCTGAACGCCCGACGCGCCATGCACCGCGCGCCCGCTTCTTTCTTGTCCCACACTGCGGCAGGGGCCACGCGCCCGGCCCCTGCGCGGCGTCTTCGCGCCGCCTTGGTGCTGGCCGCCATGCTGGCCCCCTGGGCCGCGCATGCCCAGACCCCCCTGCCCCCGCCCTACGACTACGACGAGCCCGTGCCCACCCCGCAACGAGCCGCGCCCTTGCGTTGGCAAACGGTGGAACTGGGCAAGCCGGGCCGTCGCTACAAGATCCCGGTCTACGCCAATCGCAACCTGGCGAAAGACGAGCTGCGCGACATCAAGCAGGTCGTGATCGTCGTGCACGGGGTGAAGCGGGATGCCGACCGCTACTACGAAACCGTCGCGCAATTACTCGTGCACAACCCGGACCGGGCGCGCAACACACTGATTTTGGCGCCGCGCTTCTCTGGCTCGATCGACTCCGGGTTTGGCGGCATGGTGGCATGGCGCAAAGCCGGCTGGGAAGACGGGGGCGAAAGCGTCAAAGCCAGCGGGCGGCCCGCCCCGGTTACGTCCTTTCAGGTGCTGGATGATCTGCTGGGCAGTCTGGACGACCGCAAGCGCCTGCCCACACTGGCCGGCATCGTGCTGGCCGGCCATTCGGCAGGCGCCCAATTGGTGCACCGCTACGCCATCCTGAACAATATCGACGGCACGCTGCGGCGCGACGGCCTGTCGCTGCGCTACGTGGTCGCCAACCCATCGTCCTACCTGTACCTGACCAACGAGCGGCCGCGTGCCGACGGCAAGGGCTACGCCCGCTACGAACGCGGCATCTGCCCCACCTACAACCAATACAAGTACGGCACCGACAAGCTGCCCGCCTACGCGGGCGATGCCGACGACAGCCGGCTGTTCGTGCGCTATGCGGCGCGCGAGGTCACCTACCTGTTGGGCGGCGCGGACAACAACCCCGAACACCGCCTGCTGGACAAGACCTGCGGCGCCGAGGCGCAGGGCGCCACCCGCCTGGCCCGTGGCACCGGCTACGTGCAATACGAACATGTGCTGGCCGCCCGCGGCGCCAAGCCCGTGCCGCTACATCACAGCAGCTTCGAAGTAGGCGGCGTGGGGCACGACAGCAAGCGCATGTTCGGCTCGGTCTGCGGGGCGCAGGCGCTGCTGGGCTTCGGCGCCCAGACGAGCGAACGCGCAGCCGCCTGCGACATCATCAAGCCGCGCGGCAAATAGACCTAGGGAAATTCCTGACGTCACCGTCTTGACGCCCGCTTTGTCGCGGGCCGATACTTAACCTTATGGTTAACTTAAATGACGACACGCTGGATAGCGTCTTCTCTGCCCTGGCCGACGGCACTCGCCGCCGCGTGCTGGCGGACCTGGAACAGGGCACCGCGACGGTAAGCGAATTGGCTCGCCCCCACGCGATGTCCCTGCCGGCCTTTCTGAAGCACCTGCGCGTGTTGGAAGACGCGGGCCTGATCGCACGCGCCAAGGACGGCCGCGTGGTCAGTTGCACCTTGTCGCCCCAACCCATGCAGGCGGCATCCGACTGGCTGGCGCGTTACGAAAAGTTCTGGACCGGCCAACTGGATTCACTGGCCCGCTACCTGTATCACGACGAGGAGATCCACCCATGTCCACCGCCCCCGGCCACAACCCAAGCCCCAACGCCGCCCACGGCAAAACCCCCATCGAGCTCCGGCTCACCCGACGCTTCACCGCCACCGCCGACCGGCTCTGGCGTGCGTGGACCGACCCGCAAGCGCTGATGAAATGGTTTGGCCCCGCCGGCACCCAGCGCGTGCTGCAGGCTGACACCGATGTACGCGTGGGCGGCGCCTATCAGGTGGGTTTTGTGACCGAGGACGGCCAGGCGCATTACGCCAGCGGCAAGTACCGGGAGGTCGAACCGCTGCGCCGCCTGGTGTTCACCTGGGCATGGCGCGATACGCCGGATGAAACGTCGTTGATCACGCTTGAATTCACCCCCGTGCAGGGCGGCACCGAGCTGGCCTTCCTGCAAACTCCGTTTGTCGATCAAGCCACCCGCGACGGCCACGAAACCGGTTGGGCGGGCGCCATGGATCGGCTGGCAGGCCACCTGGCAAGCTCGGCCTGACTGGCCGCTTGCCCCACAGACGGGTCGCAAGGCCCGCCCCTTGGCGGGACTCAGGGCCCGTCCCTTGGAGACGCACCATGCACACTGATCACGCCGTTGTATCCCGCCCCGAATGGGAAGCCGCCCGCGAAGCCCTGCTGGCCCGCGAAAAAGCCTTGACCCACAGCCAGGACGCGCTGATGCGCGACCGCCTCGCCCTGCCCTGGATGCGGGTCGAAAAGCGCTACCAGTTTCAAGGTGAACAGGGGCCGCTGGGCCTGGCCGACCTGTTCGGCGGCAATAGCCAGTTGATCATCTATCACTTCATGTATGCGCCCGACTGGGACGAAGGTTGCGTGGGGTGCTCATTCCTGGCCGACCACCTGGACGCCGCGCTGGTGCATCTGCGCCATCATGACGTGAGCGTGGTGGCCGTATCGCGCGCGCCGCTGGCCAAACTGAACGCCTTCAAGCGGCGCATGGGCTGGCGCTTTACCTGGCTGTCTTCCGAAGGTTGCGACTTCAATGGCGACATGCACGCATCCGTGCCCCAAGCCAACGGCAGCATTGAAGACCGGCCTGGCGCCAGCGCCTTTTTCCGCGATCCAGGCGGCGACATCTTCCTGACGTATTCCGCCTTTGAACGTGGCGTGGAAAAGTTGGTGGGGGCCTATAACTATCTGGACTTCGCCCCGATGGGCCGCAACGAAAACGGTCCGAACTTCAACTTGGGCGATTGGGTGCGTCATCATGACCAGTACGATCACGCCTCCTCCGCGAACTGCCACGCCTGCGGCTAGGCGGCTGCGGGCGATAGCCGGCCCATGGCTTGCCTGCGTGGCGGCCATGCTGATCGGCCTGCTGATCGACACCCGTCACACCCCCGCCGCCTTGCTGGCCAGCGAATGCGGCGCGCCGGGCGGCTTGCTGGACATGGCGTGGCGGCATGCCGTGCTCATGCCCGTCACCAGCGCCGCCATGGCGCTGGCCGCCCTGGCGCCCTGGCCCGGCGCGCCGCCGTTGACCGAGCGGGTGCTCTGCGCCGGGTTCATGGTCATCGGCATGATTCTGGGCGCGAGGCTGGGCGTGGTGATGGCGATGGCCCAAGGCGCGGGCGCGACGATATTTGCCGGCCTGGTGCTGGGTATGACGGTGGGTATGGCGATAGGGATGGCGGCCGCGCTCTTGCCCCTGGCCGCGCTTGGCCCGGGCCGTGCTCAGCGACGCGCTTAGTGGCGAATCTAGTGGAGAATCTTGTGGCGCATCCATCCGCGCATCTGGTGGCCAACCCCGCGCAACGTTTAGCGGCGTGCCCCGGTCAGCGGGCGCACAACCGGCGCGGTGGGTGCTATCGGTGCGGCTAGCGGCGCCTGGATCGTCAGCGCGGACGTGGCCTGCGCCACGCAGGGCAAGATCCAGCCCTCTTCCTTTTCATCCCGCGACAGCCCCGGCCATTCAACGGAATACGTCACGGAACCTTCCAGCATCAAGCACATACAGGCACGGCAGGTACCGTTGCGGCAAGAACTGGGCAGCTTGATGCCGGCCGCCTGCGCCGCAAGCAGCACCGAACTGCCGGCTTCCGCGTCAATGCGCAGGCCCGCCGGTTCGATCAGAATGGAAAACACGGCCATGATGACGACGGGTCCGGACGACGCCCTAGGCGGCGTTGTCCTGCCAGTCCAGCTTCCAGGCGCCTGACAGCACGTTCTGCATCCACAGCACGCAGGTCAGCGTCTTGGCGTCGGTGACCTCGCCCTTGCTGCATGCCGCCAGCAGCTCGGCGGGGTCTGCGCTGATCACGTCCAGGAACTCGTCCTGATCCAACTGCCGCGGTCCGGCACGCAAGCCGCGCGCGAAAAAGATGTGGATGATTTCAGTGGAATAGGCGATGGCCAAGTGCAGGGCGCCGGCATGCGCCCATTGGTCGGCGGTATAGCCGGTTTCTTCAAGCAATTCGCGCTTGCCGCACACCAGCGGATCTTCGCCCGGATCCAGCTTGCCGGCCGGAAACTCCGTCATGACGCGCCCGATGGGATAACGGAATTGGCGTTCAAGCAGCACCCTGCCATCGTCCAGCAAGGGGATCACCACGACGGCGCCTGGATGCACGATGTATTCGCGCGTGGCGGTGTTGCCGTTGGGCAGGCTGACGATGTCGCGGCGAACCTTCAGGAAACTGCCTTCAAACGGCGCTTCGCGGGTCACCAGCGTTTCAACAAGATGCGTATCGCTTTCAGCGGATGGGCGGGTCATGACGGCGTCTTAGTCTATTGAAAGAGGCAAGCGGCAGGCCGCCTCGGGCAAGCCTTGCAGCTTACCATCGCCGACCGACAGCGGCAGTCCGACAGCGGCAGTCCGCCACCGGCCGTCCGCCACCGGCCCTCCGCCACTACACGTCTTGCGCCCTGCCGATGGCTCAATCGAACTTGCGCTTGGCGTCCAGCGCCAGGCCGGCGCCAATGCTGCCGAACAGGTCGCCTTCCACGCTACGCGCGCCCGGCACCAGCGCCGATACGGTCTCGCGCAAGCGCGGCACGCGGCTGGAGCCGCCCGTAAAGAACACCGTATCCACATCCGCGGTGGACACGCCCGCATCGCGCAACAATGCGCCCACCGTGGTCTCGACCTTTTCGATCAAGCGGCCCACGCAGGCATCGAATGACGGGCGCGTCACGTCCACCGCCAATTCCGGCGCGATCCGCGACAGATCGATGCGCGCCGACGGGCTTTCCGACAGCGCGATCTTGGCCTCTTCCACCTGCACCGCCACCCAGTGGCCGGCGCGCTGCTTCACCAGGTTCAGCAACAGGTCGATCTTGTCGCGGTCGCCGGCTTCGGCACGAATATACGCAAAATGCTCCGCGGCCTTGCGCGTGTACGCCTGGTTGATGGTGTGCCAGCAGGCCAGGTTGCCGTATTGGGTTGACGGCACATCCTTGCCGCTGCGCAACTGGCTGCCCAAGCCCAGCAGCGGCATGACGTGCGCCAGGCTCAATTGCTTGTCGAAATCCACCCCGCCGATGTGCACCCCACCGTAAGCCAGGATGTCGTCTCGCCGATCGGCCTTGGCGGCGCGGCCCGGCCCCAGGCGGATCAAGGAAAAGTCCGACGTGCCGCCGCCGATGTCGATAACCAACACCAATTCCTCGCGGTCAATCTGCGATTCATAGTCAAACGCGGCTGCCAAGGGTTCAAACTGAAACTCGATGTCGGTGAACCCTACATCGCGCGCGATTTCGCCCAGCGTGTCCTGCGCGGTCTGGTCGGCGGCCTTGTTGTCATCAACGAAAAACACCGGCCGGCCCAACACCGCCCGCGTGAAATCGCGACCGGCGGCTGTTTCGGCGCGCCGCTTCAATTCGGCGATGAAGCGGGTCAAGAGCACGCGAAACGGAATCGAACGCCCCTGGACTTCCGTGGACCCATCGATCAAGGAGCTGCCCAGCAGGCTCTTCATCGACCGCATCAAGCGCCCGTCATAACCCGCCAGATAGTCGGAAATCGCGGCGCGGCCATAACTGACCTCCGCGTCTTCATCGTGGAAAAAAATGGCCGACGGCAAAGTGGTCTTGCCGTCTTCCAGGGCGAGAAGCGCGCGCTGGTCGGGGCGGCTCCAGCCTACGGTGGAGTTGGACGTGCCGAAGTCGACGCCGCATGCAGTGGAGATCATGGAGAATTCTGGGGCTGAAAGCAAAACGGCGGACAAGTGTACTCGCTTCGCCGAGGCGGGGGCGTCATGCGCGGTCCAAGGGCATCCGGCCCCTCATTCGGATGCCTTCTTTCAGAGGCACCTCATATAGGTGCCTTGATATAGGCGCCTTCATTCGGGTCACTTCGTGTAGAGGTCATGGGTCACTGCACATTGCCCTTGGGCCCCGTCGCGATCAAACTCGCGCCGCAGGCCGTCTTCATGCCATTCAATGCGACCGGCTTGCCGTTCAGGTTCGTGTTTTCAAACGCCTCCAACACGACGCCTCCAACACGACGCCGCCATGCGAGGTGGGGTCCCCCGGCCGTGCGGCACGCCACGGACTGCTGCTGGAAAATGCGCCTATCGGAAAACAGGGCCGCGCGCGCCAAAGCGGGCTCGACCACGGTTCGATAGCCCACGCGCCGAAACCCGGAGGTGCCTTGGTCGAACGCAGGCAGCGTTTCATTCAGTTCTTCAAGATGCCGTCCAGCGAATGCAGGACGATTTCCGTTGTACTGCCCAGGCTCAACGCAAAGGCCGCATAAACGCCCGCCAGCAACAGCGCGGCACCGGCCCACGGAGTCCACCATGGCCATTGGCGACCCACCCGATAGCGGCGCGACGCGACGTTGGTACTGGCGTCTGTCAGGGTTTCCGGCGTTTCGCCGCGCAACTCGCGCAACATGCGGTGCAGCTTCACGATGATGACCTGCAAGGCCTCGTTCTGGTTGTGCTGTAGCCCGTACTTGCCCTTGAAGCCCAGGCACAGGCACAAATACTTGAACTCAAGCACGTCGCGGTACCGGGCTGCGTCCATCATCATGCGCGACAGCACGGTGAAGAACTTCTCGCCGCCCCAGGTTTCGCTATGGTTGATGCTCAGCAACGAGCGCTCAGCCCATGGCGAATGCGCCCCCCAAGCCGTTCCCATCACAGCTTCGTCGATAAACGTGCACAGTGCGTAGCGGTAGGCCAGTTGTGTGGCGCCGTCATAGCCGTACTGCCGGATCTCCTCGGCAAGCGTCGATATCTGGTCGCGCACGGTGGCATACAGGTGTTGAATGTCGCGGTACTCAGCCAGCCCGCGCAGCCGGATCACCAATCCGAACAAAGGCAGTGCCCCATCCACCAGCGGGTTGTAGCCATGCCCGCGCAGCTGAAAACCCAGGTCTTCGTCCCGGTCGATATGGCCGATGGAGTCAAAGCCGATGCGCGCCTTGTCGATCACCTCGGCGGTGGCGCCGGTTCGGAGGAATTGGGCCTCAACGCGCTCGGCGGTGGCGGGAGTATTCATCTCATTGGCTCCTGATGGCCCACAGTTGCAATTCCATCTCGGGGTAGTCACCGGCGATGTGCATGCCGAAGCCCGCGGTGTCCCGCAGCATTTGCCAGGAAGGATGGCTGCGGTCGAACTGGAAATAGGTGAACCCCGCGTGGAACGGCAGATGGCGCGGCGCCACGGGCAGCGGTTGCAAGGGAATGCCGGGCAACTGCAGGCTGACGAGTTCGCCCAGCTTTTCCATCGATGCCACCTTGGTTTGCTGCATGAACTGCTGGCGCAGCCTGTCCAGCGGCATGCGCGCGCGCACGGCCAAAACGAAGTCCGCGTCGGCGTACAGGCTGCGGTCGTGCACGGCGGCGGTCAGCACGCCATATTGCTGACGTTCGATAGATAGCGACACCGCCCGCGGTTGCAGCACCGTACTGAGCGCTCGCCGCAGCGTGTCTTCCAGCATCCGGAATGACTGCCTGGGGTCATCGTGCTGGTAGGCCGGAAATTCCTGCGGCAAGCGCCCCTCGTCAGTAAACGTCACCAACTCGCCGCAAGCCTGGCTGAAGGCGACGTAAAGCAGTTCGGGGTGTACGTGTCGCAACCGCGACAGGTGCGAGAACCACGGATGTAGCCGGTTAAGCACCAACAGCAAGTTGAAGTCGGTTACGTCCGCCACGCCTGCCTGGCCGGGCGAGCCAATGCGTTCCGCGATGTTCTTCGCACGCTCGCGCATCAGGCCGGCGATCTCGCCCAGGTAGCGCTTGAGCGGCGGGATGGCGTTGAGCGACATGCCGGTGGGGTAGAAGGCGTCGTCCAGCAGCAGGCTGCCATCGGGCCGGCGGTCCATCAGCCGGCACAGCGCCACGCCCGTAAACGCGCTGCGGTCTTCGCGTTCAAGCGTCAGTTGCAGGTTGGGCGCGGCCAGGTCCATGGACACGTAGTCGCCTTCCTGGCTGTGCGTATCGCGCACCTCTTCGCTGCGCGTCACGTAGCGGGCCTTGGCGTAGGTGTCCGGCCATTGCACTTCCAGCACCCCGTCCGAACGCAGCGGCAGCGTCAGGTAGACGGTCTGGTTGACGGACGAGGTGTCGGTGACGGCCAGCGGCACGGGCGGCGGCTGATCATTGGGAATGTCGAACACCGTGCCGTCCGGCATCACGCCGCGAGCGCGCACAATGGCGATCTTGCCAAAGCTCAGGTATTCCTGATTAAGCTCCAGTTCGCTCAACCCATAGAGATGTTCGCTAACGCCGCCAATGCGCTGATTGGCATGGTGTTCGAGGGCGCGGGCTTGCTGCTGGAAATGCTGAGGCTTGACGAACAGCCCCTCGTTCCAGATGACGGGATTGCGTGTAGTCATGGTTGGGGTCTCGGTTGCGGCGGGCGGTAGCTTTCGTCGACGATGGCGACGCGGTTGCCGTGCAGCGTCATCAGCAGCGCGTAACGGCGGCCGTTGGGTTCCAGCCTGAATGCCTGCTTCCACACCGCGCCGTTCTGGTCGTGAAAATCAGCCACGATCGCGACATAGCGCGTGGCCTGGTCGATGCGGGCGAAGTCGATGAATTTGAACTGGCCAGGCTGAAGCACGTAGTCCTCCTCGGTGATATAGGTGCTGCCCAGCGCCTTCTTCAGGTCCTTGGCAAGTTGCACCGGATCAACGTTGAGCAGCAGCGAATCATCTTTAAGCTGCAATACCTTGAAGGCGATGGGCGTGGCGGCGCCGCGCGGCGGCGGCGCGGGCTCGTCGGGCGGCAGGTTGTGAGCCCGGCTGTATTGGCCCAGGCCCAGGCCCGACCCCGGATCCGATCCCGATTGTTCCTCGGCGGAAACGTCATGCGCGCCTTGCGCCGCCGGCGCCGCCCGCCCGCCAAGCACCGGCAAGGGCACCCCCGAGTATCCTTGTTCGATCACTTGCCGGCCCGAACCGAACTGGCGACCGGGCAGGTAATCCTTGGACACGCCCAGCTTCAGCGTCAAGTCCCGCGTGACGATGGCTTCCTCGGCGGGCGGCGCCGGCTCTGCCTCGGACGGATCTCGCAAGATCGTCGACGGCCCCGTGTCCACCCGCCGCAATGGATGCAGGGACGGGCGCCCTTCTTCAAGTTCCTCCAACAGCCCGCGCAGGCTCTCGATCAGATCCTGACGATCATCGCCTTTGAGCTTGACCTCGTAAGGACCGGCTTCACGGTTGGACGGCGCGGCGGCGCTGGTGGCGGCTTCGTCATCGTCGGGCATGCTGGCGGGGTTGGGGTTCACGTCCGGCGCGGCGTACAGACTCAAACCCACCAGCGATGGGTGCTCGTCCGGCGGCCCGATAGGGATGGAAGGATCCATCAGGATCTGGCCGGTCTTGGTCAGCACATCGCCCACCGAGCCGCAAGCCGCCAGCAGCGACGTCAACACCAGCAGGGGAAGAAGCCGCTTCATTCGGCCTCCGCCCGCAACACGCGGTCATAGGCCTGTTCAAAGACATCCCAGAACAGTTTTTCGAAGCCGCGCTGGCGTGTCGAGGCCAATTCTTCGTAGTAGTGCGTGTACATCTGCCAGGCCCTGTCGTTGGCGTTGGCGTTGGCCAGCGGTTCGTGCTCGGGGCGGTAGCGTTCAAAGCGTTGCAGCAGCAAAGCGGGCGACAAGCTGCGCAACACCGCTTGCAGGCCGGCTTCGATGGCTTGCGTCATCGCGCCATGGTGCGCCCGCAGTTGCGCCAGGCTTTCGTCCATTGCGGCCTTGGGCGATAAATGCACCACGCTGCGGTCGCTGGCGAACATCGCCCGCACCGTTTCGGGGTAAGCCAAACCCAGCCGCAGAGGATTATCTTCAATGGGCTGCAGGTTTCTGCCCAACAACCGGCGAGGTTGCGCGTCGCCAGCCTGCGCCGCGTAGACCTCGGCGATGCCCTTGATCGCCGCGCTCAGCGCCTGCCCGGCTTCGCGCAACAGCGCCTGCCCCGCCTGCCCGTCCAAGGGGCCCAAGGGCACCTCAAGGCCCTGCATCAGCAGCTCGGTCGCCTCGCTTGGGTCACCGACCATGGCTTGCCTGTTGTTCAGGCGATAGGCGGGGGTCGACGGCTTTCCAGCTGACTTCGGCATGGGAGATACTCCGGAAAATGGCAAGGGCGAACCCGTAAAGGCTTCGAATCGGGTCGTGGCAAGATCGGCTTGGATGGGCGCTGTGGCGCCACCACGCCGCACGTCCCAGGGTTCCATCAGTACCGGGGCATGCGCGGCCGCGCGGTCCGCCTCATCCAGCGCACGCAGGGGGTCGTTGTCGGTACGCACATCGAACGGCGCGCTTAGCGCCACGAACGCGCGATCCGAGACAAGGGGCTCGGGATCGGCGTCAAGGGCATAGGACCCGGCGGGCAAGCCATCATGGCCGCCCGACGTGCCTTCCAACAATTCATCCAGCTCGTACTGCGCCAGATGGCGCGAGGCCTCAAGCTGTTCCTGATGCGGGCTGTCCAGGTGCACGGTCACGCGGTAGGGGCCAATGTGCAGGACATCCCCTTCCCGCAGCCGGGCGCCGACCATTAGTCCCAGCGGGGCGTTGGCGTCGTTCACGCGGGTCATGCCACTACGGTCCACCACGCAGAAGGCGGCATCCTCGTAGACGATTTCACTGTGAATGGCATCAACTCGGCCCGCTTTGTCCGTCAGTGTCCAGTCGGCGCCCTGGTCGCCGATGGTGCCACCCGCGGCACTGAAGCTATGGCGCGGCGTACTGCCGTGCTCGAGCGCGCCGGGGTTCGCGACGACCAGCGCCAGTCGCGGTTGCGGCGCCTGCGGCGACGACGAATGGTTTGGATCATGAGACGGCGAAGCTGCGTGATAGGTCATAGACGGGCCTTGATTCGGACAGTGAACGGCCGGCGCACCGCCGTGTGCTGGACGAAGCTGGTCCAGCCCAGGTGGGCGCCGGTATCGCGCCCCAGATTGAAGGGCGGCACCTGGTCATGCCGCAGACCCAGTTCCAGGTCGTAGGCAGCGGGGTCGCGCAACAGGAAGTCGATCAGCTTGCGCAGTCTGTCGAAGTTCTCGCCGCTGGGCAGGAATTCGCGGAACCGGGATTGATCCAGGTTGCCGATGACGATGGAGAATTTGCTGTAGCGCGTGCGCACCCGCGCGCCCACCACGAAACTGTCACCCAAGACACCATTACGCCGCCCCAGACGCAGCTGCTGGCCGGTCGCCACATGCATGTAGCGCAGTTCGAACTCACGTACCCGCACCTGCCTCAGGTCAAAGCAATGCGCAACGATGCCTGCCACGACTTGCGGTGAACGACTACGGCTGGCGATCACGCCGGCGTAGCTCAGCAGACGGCTCCAGGGAATGGGGGTTGCGCCGCGCAACTCGACATCCCCCAGGCCCACCATCGAGAACACATAGCGCGAGAAACGGTCGTGCGCCTCGCGGCGAAAGCGCACGTAGTAGCGGTATTTGCGCCACGCCTGATGCAGCAGCGTCAGCAAGCGGTGGTTGAAGAAGTCCAGGAACGCCGGGCGTATGCCCACGCCCTGGCCGTACTCATAGGCCAGGCGGTCCAGGTAGTGGCCAGGCAGTGGGGAATCGGGGCCGTGCAGGCCGAAGAACGTCGCCTGTACGTGGTAGTCGGTGCGGGCGCCAGCCGGCATGCGCTCGGCCACCGCCACGTCGGACGCGGGAAAGCCCAAGCCTGCGTAGCTGCTCAGGCGCACACGCTGGCGCTCGGGCTCGTGGCTGTCCCGGGATTCCAGGTCGTCGTCGTGCAGGCCGTGCAGTTGCTCCAGCAACCGGAAGAAGTCGTAGTTCTTCGCATCGGCCAGCAAGCGATCCGCTAGATCAGCGGTTGTTTTCCGGTCTGCAATGGCCATTCGTAGTGCTCGTTGTTACCGGTATTGGTGGCTTCCAGCAAGTGGAAGGAATTGATGCTGGCGTACAGGGCAAAAAAATGGCTCAACACCGTGCCGAACAGGTACAGGTCGCCTTCGCAAAGAAAGGCGGACGGGTCCAGCTTCAGTTGCGTCTTCAGCCCGCGGATGGGCAGGCCCTTCATCAACAGATCGGTGGGTTGCGTGACGGCGTCGCCGATGCCGTCCAGCCGCTTGCTGCCGGCGCGCGCATGCTGGATGTCGTGCAGCGCCGCGAAATCGTAGGCGCGCAACACCGCCTTCAAGGGCTCGGTCGACAGCAAGGACAAATAGTTCAGCGACAGGTTCGAGATCAAGGTCCACTGCAGCGCGCCATCCAGCACCGGCCGGTACGGCGGGGTTGGACGCACGATGTTGCTATAGGTGGCGAAGGTGGGAGTGGTCTGCGTTTGCACGCAGATGTCGCCAACGCCCAGCGCCAGGGGCAGGTCACGGTTGGTGCAGGTCAGCGCCAGCGATACCGTTTCGTCCTCGTCGATGTAGTCGGTCTCGTCGCCACGAATGAACGCAATCCGATGCGCCACGCCATCTTCGCCGATGGCGTTTTCGATCCGGCTTCGGTAATACAGCACGTTACGGCCGCGTGCATGTTCGATCTCGTGTTGCAGCGACTCAAACGGATGGAAGGTCCGCAGAAATCGGCCGCGCTGCCCCTGTGCGATGCGCTGCCACCCGGTGACCTCGTCGATGCTGAATATCTCGCAAGCGTCGCCACGATGCCCACCCGGCATGAGCCGTTGGTCCACGGCGCGCCCGTTCAAATTGATGGGTTCGGCATCCTGCTCGAACAAGTTGACCGCTGGTGCGCAGTACAAGGCAAGATCACCAATACGCAGACGAATGTCCGCGGGCATGGGGCGAGTGAAATGGAATTCGAAGCGCACATCCTGGGTGGTTCCTTCGGGCCACAACGAGCGCAGACCGCTCAGGCTGAAGAACAGGAAACGGCGCGGAAAAATAAAGTATTCCTGAAGGATGCGATAGCCGTCGAACACATTCTTCGGATAAGGCAGCAGTGATTCTTCAGGAGAAAATCCGGGAAATGTCACCTGGCGTGGCGCGATCAGGCGTGTCTGGCCCTGAGCCTCAAGCCGGACCTCGCCCAGATAGCGTGACAGCCACAGATACAGCGTCATGGCGGTGGTGTCGTCGCCGCTCAAGTGAAAATCCAGCCTGTCGCAATCGAACGAGTCGATAGCGTTGCCGGCCAACGGCGCCAGGTCGATGCGCATGATGGACTTTTCGCGCGTGTGCGCGTCGCTCACGTCCGTGATCTCCAGCGGATAGATCACCACGTCCGCGCTGGTGCGGAATTCGCACCGTGTTCCGTCGACCGGCAAGGAATGCACGCGCGTTCCCTTGGGTATCACTTGCCTCGTCGTGATGGCCCGTTCAACCGGATCGAAGCGCATGATGGTTACGCTGGGCAAGGGCCTCAAATAATTTGGCCACAGCAGTTGCAGCAACGAATGCGTCAGTTCGGGAAGATCGTCTTCAATCTTCAGACGCAACTTGGCCGTCAGGAACGCAAAGCCCTCAAGCAGCCTCTCCACGTCAGGGTCGGCCGCCTCGTCGCCAAGAAACTGCGACAACTGCGGATTGTCGCGCGCAAACTCGCGCCCAAGCCGCCGAAGATAGTCGATCTCTTCGCGAAACTTTCCTCGCAGCGGCATGTTTTCCCGTCTCCGTGGCACCGCGGTCAAACGACCCGCGTATACCGGTCTTGATGGTGAATCACCAGGTCTATCTCTACCTGTTCTTCCTGATTGAAGACAGGCACCAGACACTCAAGCCTGAAGTTCAGGCTAAGCGGCTGGGCTGGGTCAGGCCGTGAATGCACACTCAGCACCTTGACCCTGGGTTCGTAAGCGGCCACCGATGCGCGGATGTCCTGGCTGACGTGCAACAGCAGGTCGGCACTGCCCATTGCCGCATCGTTGAAATCGTGCAAACCCAGGCCAGGGCTGCTCATTGAGCAACCCCGCCTGCTGTTCAAGATGCGTTCCAGGTGGCGCTTGATGGCGTGGATACGCTCGGCCGCAAGCTCGTGCCGGCTGCGGGTGCGCCTGGGCGCGGCGTGCGGCACCAGCCGTTCGAACAAACTGCCTTGTCCCCGCGACCTGGGCATGTTGTGGGCTCCTTATTCCTTGTCGAGTCGACCAACAAGCGACAGTTCGAAGTTGGCGCCCATGTACTTGAAGTGCGGACGCACGGCCAGCGACACCTGATACCAGCCGGGATTGCCCTCAACGTCCTGCACCATCACTTTGGCCGCGCGCAGCGGACGGCGGCTGCGCACGTCGGCAGACGGGCTTTCCTGGTCAGCGATGTACTGCCTGAGCCACGTATTCAGCTCGCGCTCAAGATCCTGGCGCTCTTTCCAGCTTCCGATCTGCTCGCGCTGCAGCACTTTCAGGTAGTGCGCCAGGCGGTTGACGATGAACATGTAGGGCAACTGCGTGCCCAGCTTGAAGTTGGTCTGCGCGGCCTGGCCTTCAGGGGTCTTCTGGAACAACTTGGGCTTTTGTACCGAGTTGGCCGAGAAGAACGCGGCGTTGTCACTGTCCTTGCGCATGGTCAGCGCGATGAACCCCTCTTCGGCCAGTTCGAATTCCTTGCGGTCGGACACCAGCACTTCGGTCGGGATCTTGGCCTGCAGTTGGCCCAGCGATTCGTACAGGTGCACGGGCAGATCGTCGACCGCGCCGCCCGACTGCGGCCCGATGATGTTGGGGCACCAGCGATACTTGGCGAAGCTGTCGGTGATGCGGCTGGCCAGCAGATACGACGTGTTGCCCCACAGGTAGTTTTCGTGGGCGCCGTCGATCGTCTCGCGGTAGTTGAAACTGGTGACGGGGTTTTCCAGGGGATCGTAAGGCTGGCGCAGCAGGAAGCGCGGCATCGTCAGCCCCAGATAGCGCGCGTCTTCGGATTCGCGCAGCCCGCGCCACTTGGTAAAGCGCGGGCCTTCGAAGATGTCGCGCACTTCCTTCAGGTTGGGCAGTTCCTGGAAGCTCTTGATGTTCAGGAATTCGGCGCCCGCGGCGGCCAGGAACGGCGCATGCGCCATGGCGCCAACCGACGCCACATAGGCCAGCAGCTTGATATCCGGAGAAGAGGGGCCGAACGTGTAGTTGCTGACGATGGTGGCAACCGGTTCGCCACCAAACTGGCCATAGCCCGCCGTATATACCTGCTTGTAGAGGCCGCTGCGCGTGATGTCGCCCGAGCTCTCGAAGTCTTCCAGCATCTCTTGCTTGGTGACGTGAAGAATCTCGATCTTGATGTTCTCGCGGAAGTCCGTGCGGTCCACCAGCAGCTTCAGGCCACGCCACGCGGACTCAAGCTCTTGCAAGGGCGCCTGGTGCAGAATGGCGTCCATCTGCAAACCCAGCTTGCGGTCGATCTGCGCGATCATCTGGTCCACCAACTGCTTGTTGACCTGTTGCTGCGGTTCTTGCGTGCGGAGTATTTCCGAAATGAACGCCGCGACGCCGCGTTCGGCCACCGCGTAACCTTCGTGGTTGGGTTCGATGCGGGTCTGGGCCATGATCTGCTCCAGCAACCCGATCGTCTGTTTGTCTTCCAATTTGGCGGCGGCTTGGGCCTTCATGCTCGTATCCTTTTATTGCGGGTTGGCATTGCGGATGGAATGACGGCTCAGGCGGCCGGTTTGTCCAACACGAGGTTCAATTCCTTGGCCAGCGCGATGCGCGCCTTGTCATCGGCCAACAGCGTTTGCAGTTGCTTGCGAAACGCCGGCACGTTGCCCAGTGGCCCCTTCAGCGCCACAAGCGCTTCACGCAATTCCAGCAGCTTGTTCAATTCCGGCACCTGTCGCGCAATGGCATCGGGCGCGAAGTCGTTCATGCGCTTGAAATTCAACGACACGTTGAGCGTGTCGTCTTCCTGGCCTGCTTCGCCCAGGCGCGACGGCACCTGCATCGTCAAGGCCAGGCCGGCTTCGGCGATCACGTCATCGAAGCTGTCCTTGTCGATGCGCACGGTCTGCCGCTCTTCCAGGGCGGTTTCCTCGGCATGGCCCTTGAAGTCCCCCGTGACCAACATTTTCAAAGGCAGTTCGATCTCTGCCTGCTGGTCGCCAGTTGCGGGCACGTACTTGATGTTGATGCGTTCCGGCGGGGCGACGGAGACCATTTTCTTCGACATGAAAGCTCCTGTTGTGACTCAGGGGAAGCCGCGCTGGGCTGCCGCGACAAGTGGAGCAAGGATGCTAAGAGGGCTGGCTGAGTGGTCGCAATAGGACGACTTCGAAAACGGCAAAACATTTGTCAACGCACGCAAAGGAACTCAGTATTCGCCGCAATTCAAGCGGCTTTCTGATTCCTCCTATGGATAAAAACGACGAGGCATGGTGTCGTTGCGGATTACCGCTTTGTTCGAAAGTGTGCGCATCATGATCAGAATTGATCTCTCTTCCCTGATAGATCGTTTGAACCCAATTTGCCGTCAGGCCGTAGAGGAAGCCGCCAGCCTGTGCATCAGCCAGCACTGCGCGGAGATCACCGTTGCACATGTGCTGTACAAGCTGGTCGACGCGCCCTTGTCAGACATGCGCGTGCTGATCTCGCATGCCGGTCTGGACACCGACACAGTGCGACAGGCGCTGTCTGCCGCCAAGCCGTATCGCGACCACGACGCCGCGCCTGATCAGTACCCGACGTTCTCGCCGCTATTGATTGAATGGTTGCAAGAAGCCTGGCTGCTCGGCTCGCTGGAGCTAGCGCAGCCGCGATTGCGCGGTGGCAGCCTGGCGCTGGCGGCGCTGCTGAATGCGGGCCGCTACCTGCCCCTGCCCGCGATCACCCTGTTCGAAAACGTCAACCGCGAGGGGCTGCGAAAGTCGTTCCAATCGCTGTTTGCACAAACCGCGGAATCACCTGACACCGAGCCCCACGCGTCCGCGGCATCGGCGGACCCGGTGGATACGGCGCTTGCGAAATACGGGCACGACTTCACTGCCCAGGCACGCGCCGGCAAGATCGATCCGGTGTTGTGCCGCGACGCGGAAATCGACCTGATGATCGACATCCTTTCCCGGCGGCGAAAAAACAACCCTATCGTCGTGGGCGACGCGGGCGTGGGCAAGAGCGCCGTCGTTGAAGGGCTGGCGTTGCGCATCGTGCAAGAGCGCGTTCCCGAGCCGCTACGCCACGTTGCGCTCTGGGGGCTGGACCTGGGGGCACTCCAGGCGGGTGCGTCGGTCAAGGGAGAATTCGAAAAGCGCCTCAAGGGCGTCATCGATGAGGTCAAAGCGTCGGCGCAGCGCATCATTTTGTTCATCGACGAAGCGCACACGCTCATCGGCGCCGGCAACGCGGCGGGCGGCAGCGACGCCGCCAACCTGCTCAAGCCGGCCCTCGCCCGCGGCGAACTGCGCACCATCGCCGCCACCACCTGGTCTGAATACAAAAGGTACTTTGAAAAAGACCCCGCCCTGACACGCCGATTCCAATTGGTGAAGCTGGACGAGCCCACGCAGGAGCAGGCCATCCACATCCTGCGCGGCCTGCGCAAGCTCTACGAACAGGCGCATCGCGTTTACATCGGCGACGATGCCTTGCAGGCCGCCGTCACCCTGTCGGCGCGCTACTTGTCCGGCAGGCAACTGCCCGACAAGGCGATTGATGTGCTGGACACCGCCAGCGCCCGCGTCGCCACCGCCTTGGCCGAACCGCCACGCCGCCTGACGGCGCTGGAACACGAGCACATGCAGATCGCCGCCGAACTGACGCAACTGCGCCGCGACGCGCGCGCGGGCCGCGAGCCGAATCCACGCCGGATGACCGCGCTTCAAGCCGACGGCCAGGCCGTCTCCGAACGAATTGCGCAACTGCGGCAGGCGTGGGAACACCAGAAGGCGCTGGTTGACCAGATCCTCAGCTTGCGGGCCGCATTGCCGGATGACGCTGAGGACGAAGCTTGCACACACGGCGCCCAGGCTGGAGCCCACGAACCTGCCCACGAACCTGCCCACGAACCTGCTGACGAAGGCGTCCACGAACTTGCCCGCAAGGTGGCCGAACTGTCGGACTTGCAACGCGACGGCGCCTTGCTGCACGCTGATGTTGGCCACGAACAGATTGCGCAGGTCATTGCCGACTGGACCGGCATTCCCGCCACCACCATCAACCGCGGCCAGATGGACCGCCTGACGCAATTGCCCATCGTGCTGCGCCAGCGCATCAAAGGCCAGGACATGGCCATTGACCGCATTCACAAGCACCTGCTGACGGCCACCGCCGACCTGCGCCGCCCTGGCACACCGCTCGGCGCCTTCCTGCTGGTAGGCCCCAGCGGCGTCGGCAAGACCGAGACCGCGCTGGCCTTGGCCGACGCGTTGTTCGGCGGTCGGCAGTTCCTGACCACGATCAACATGTCCGAATTCCAGGAACGGCACACAGTGTCGCGCCTGCTGGGCGCGCCGCCGGGTTATGTGGGCTACGGCGAGGGCGGAGTCCTGACGGAAGCGATCCGGCGGCAGCCTTACTCCATCGTGCTGCTCGACGAGGTCGAGAAGGCACACCCCGAAGTCATGAGCCTGTTCTACCAGGCCTTCGATAAAGGCGAGCTTGCCGACGGCGAAGGACGCCCGATCGACTGCAAGAACGTCCTGTTTTTCCTGACCTCCAACCTGGGCTTCGACGACCAGGACGGCCACCTTGCCGATCTGACCGAAGACGCGCTGCGCGCCCGCTTGGCCACCTTCTTCAAACCGGCGTTGCTGGCGCGGATGCAACTGGTTCCCTACCGGTATCTTGACGAAGACGTGCTGGACCAGATCATCCACGGCCGCCTGGAACTCCTGCGCGCGCAATTCGCCACGCGTTTCGACGCCCCCCTGATCATTGACGCCAGCGCCCGCGACGAACTGCGCAGCCGTTGCACTCGTCATGAAAACGGTGCGCGCCTGCTTGACGCCTGCATTGATGGCGAACTGCTGCCGCCCTTGTCACTGGCGGTGCTGCAGCAACTGGCCGCTGGCATGGCGTTGGAAAGTGCCCGGCTGCATTGGGTCCAGGGCGCATTCGTCGCCCATCTGGGTTGAGGTGCGGCATGGACGCGCTAACCGTGGCGGATACTGCCCGCAGCATGGCGATTGCCACCCGCCCAGATGCCTTGGCAAGCACCTTCGCGGCCGCTTGCGCCGCCTGGCTTGGGGCAGGCTCGGCCTGCCTGTATGTCCGCAACGCCACGGGTGACAAGCTGGTGGCGTTGGCCGTGGCGGGCGCGGCCAACGCCGCTGACGATCCTTTACCGGAAATCAGCATGGACGCGCTGGACGACCCGCTGGTGTATGCGCTGACCAGCGGCAAGCCCTGCCAGGTTGAACAGATGTCCGCGCTGGTTGGCGTGGGCGTGGGCTTTGAACGACTGCGCGACCACCTGGGCGCGCAGCACGCGCTACTGGCCATCCCCATGCTGGACGCGCGGCGGCTGCCCTTGGCGGTACTGGCCTTGGCTGGGCAGGCCGCCACCTTGTCACGCTGGCGCGCCGACCCTGTCTGGCGCGCCCTGCAAGTTGCGCATGAATCCTTGTTCGCCGGCCTGCATGCCCGGAGCCATGCCGCCGACGACGCACGCTACCAACGTAGCCTGCGGCAAACGCCCACGGCTGACGCTGGCAGGCAGCGCGCGTCGCGTCTCTTGGCGGCCGAATTCATTGGCGTCAGCGCGGCGGCCAGAACCATCCGGGAAGACATGCTGCGCTTTGCCGATTCGACGCTGGCCGTTCTACTGACCGGCGAGACAGGCACCGGCAAGGACCATGCCGCGTGGCTGATTCATCAGGCCTCGCCGCGCAATGGAAAGTTCGTGCCGCTCAACTGCGCGGCCATTCCGCAAGAGCTCATCGAGGCCGAGCTGTTCGGCAACGTTCGAGGCGCTTTTACCGGCGCCGTGCAGGCCCGCACGGGGCTGGTTGCCGAGGCGGACGGCGGCACCCTGTTCCTGGACGAGATCGGCGACATGCCCATGGCGCTGCAGGGCACGCTGCTGCGCCTGCTCAATGAAAAAAAATACCGACCGCTGGGCGCCACGCGCGAGCACGGGTCGGACTTCCGACTGATCTGCGCGACTCATCGCCCTCTGCCCCAATTGATACGCGACGGACGCTTTCGCGAAGACCTGTACTTCCGCATCCGGCAATTGACACTGGCGTTGCCGCCGCTGCGCGAGCGTCCGGAGGACATTCCCGCATTGAGCTACCACACTGTGCTGCAGCACAATCGCGAGCGCCAAACGCGTGTCGCCGGCCTTGCACCCGACGCGCTGGCGCTGCTCGTGGCCCATGCCCTGCCCGGCAATGTGCGCCAGCTTCGCAGCCTGGTGCTGGTGGCCGCTGAAAGAACGCCGCAAGGCCAGCCCATCCGCGCAGACCTGCTTGACCTGTCGCAGGCTGACATGCCCCCCCTGCCCCAACGCAGCGCTGGCGCCGATCTGCTGCATGGCCTGCTGCACACCGACAACCTGCCCCAAGCGCTGGACACCTTTCAAAGCCTGGTCATCCGGGCGCGCCTGAGACAGGTCAACGGATCTCGCAGCCGCGCCGCACAAAGCCTGGGCATCCCCAAACGTACGTTGGCGCGCCGCTGCCAGGCGTGGAATCTGGACCGGGAGGACCACACTACATGAAACCCGCTACTACCCTGCTTGTGCTGCTGATGACTGCACCGGCCTGCCTTGCAGCGCTGGCCGCCGATACCCCTGCTCACCATTGCACCCAGATCATCTCCGGCGTCGAACGGCTGGCCTGCTTTGACGCGGCCGCGGGTACACCGCCCGCCCTGGACAGCGGTCCAACGCGCGCCACCGCGCGGGATGCCGCTTTGGCCAGGCCTGCCACCACCGGCAACGCCGCTTCCGATCCCATCGAGGCGGCCAAGCTGCTGCCGCCATCGGCGCGCGCGTCGGACATCATCCGGCACAACGAATCGTCTCGACCCGATGGCGACTCGACTTTCCTGCTGACGGATTCCAACGAGCCGCCTGCCGGCCAACAACGTGTGGTGATTTCAGCACCCGCGTTGAACACGCGGCCACCCGTCTACTTGGCCATCACATGCCTGTCCAACATCTCGCGCTTGCAGCTATTGGCCGAGAAGCCCTTTGAACGCCACCAGATGACCGTTCAGCTTTACATGGATGATCGGCCCTTGTCGTCGGCGCGACCGTGGCGCGTGCTCGACGAAGGCAACGTTGCCGACGCCGGACGAGGGCTGGTCGCCATTGACCAATTGCGGCCCTTCGTCGCGGGCCAGCGCCTGCGCATTGAGAGCGACTACGCACAGCTCAACGGGCTGACCTTTGACGCCAGCGGCTTGCAAACGCTGTTGTCGCGCCAACGCGAGGCTTGTCACTGGTGACCCACTACGCCACGCTCGACATCGAGGCCTTGCTGGCGCCGCTGGACGCGCGCCAGCCGGCCGGCCATTTCGATGAAGAAGACGAGACCTTTCAAGCCATCGACCACGAAATGATCAAGCTCGGTGGCCTGCAAGAGGCCCGCCTGGACTGGCTTTACGTCGACGAAGCCGCGCGTCAATACCTGGGCGGGCAGTGCAAGCATTTCCGCGTGGCGGGGCACTTGATCACCGCCCGGCTGAAAGCAGGATCGTGGCAGCGTTGGTCGGAGGCGGTCGATGTGCTGGCCGGCATGGTCGACCACTACTGGGAGACCGGCCACCCCAAGCCCGGCCCCACCGGATACCTGGGCAAGCGTCGGCTGGTGGCGTTATTGGCCGATCGCCTGCGCGACGCCTTGGACGCGTTGCCGCCGGACAGCTACACCAAGGCGAACCAGGCACGTGCGCAACAGGCGCTGGACCGCCTCCAGGGCCGCGTGCAAGACACCAAGCTTGATCCGGCGCTGCTGACTCGGCTGGAGGCGCAGTTTTCGCGCTGCGTCGAACAGGCCCGCTTTCCCGACCCGAGCGCACAGGGCCACTCCGCCGCCGGGCAACGCAGCAAGACCCAAGGCCAATCAGGCAAGCAATCCGCCACGCAGACCATCGATGAGGCCTTCTTCAACGCCCCCAACACGACGTTGAAGCCCGGTGATGAACGGGAGAACCGGCGCTCCCTGCTGAGCGTGGCCGAATTTATCAATCAACAAGACGCCTATGACCCAACCGGCTATCAGCTACGGCGCTTCGCGCTGTGGGCACACCTGCATGCCGCGCCCACCACCCGCAACGGCATGCGCACCGAATTGATGGCGGTGCCCCCAGACATTGTTGAAGGCTACGGTGAAGCGCTGGCCGGCAATGCGGTCAGCCCCGCCCTGTTGCAGCGTGTGGAGAAAAGCGTGGTCGCGTCGCCTTACTGGATACGGGGCAGCTTCCTGGCCGCGGGCATCGCCGCCCGCCTGGAGATGAAGGACGCCGCCGCCGCCATCCGCCTGGCCACGGAACGCTTCGTGCGCCGCATTCCGGCCTTGCGGGATCTGTGCTTCAGCGATGGGCGCGCCTTTGTCGACAGTGAAACCTTGGCGTGGCTGAGCGGCGCCGATGGCAACACGGCAGGCGCCGCCCCCCAGCAGGCCTTTGCCGAATTGCGTGAGGAACTGATTGCGCAACTGGACGGTGACGGTGTCGAAACCGTGTTGCATCGCCTGCAGGACAAGCAAGGCAATTCGGAATCGCCGCGCCAGCGCGCGTACGCCACGGTCATCGCGGCGGACCTGCTGGCGTCACGCGGGCTGTCCTGGTTGGCCGAAAACCTTTATTCGAACGTCGCCATCACGCTGCGCGCGCTGCCCGCCCATGAATGGGAACCAGAGCTTGCCGAACAATTGAACAAGTACATGCCCATGCGCCCCGCCGTGGACGCGGACCGCAAGGGTTAAGGAGTCATGCGATGAAAAATATCTGGCCCATCATCAAGCGCTACGGATTGCCCGTGGCGGGTCACTTCAAGAGCGCGATGCCCATCCTGGCGCTGTTGGCCATTGTGTTCCTGCTGATCGGCGTCTGGTGGCTGGGACCGCACTGGACCTGGCATGAGCAGCAGCCCCTGGCAGACCTGACCCTGCGCATTCTGTGCACCTTGGCCATTTTGATGGTGCCCGTGCTGGCCTGGCTCTGGACGCTGCGACGCCGCAACCTCCGCCTGGAAGCGGAACGCGGCGCGGTGGCGCAGCGCCTGGACGATCCGTTGTTGCGCTTCGTCCAGGCGCAGGAACGCGCGCTGGATCAAAGCCTGGCCTTGCTGCGCGGCAATCTGAAAGGGCGCAACGCGCTCTATGAGCTGCCCTGGTACTTGGTGCTGGGCCAGGAGAACACCGGCAAGACCAGCTTCATCAACCGGTCCAGCCAGAGCTTTTCGCTAAGCAACGAAAGCAAGGCGGGAGTGCGCCGCGGCTTCGCCGACCCTGATTTAGCGTATGACATTGATTGGTGGATGGGCGACGAGGCGGTGCTGATCGATCCGCCCGGAGAACTGGTCAGCCAGGCCGATTCCTTGCCCGCGCCAGAGGCACAGACCGACGCCACCCCCGACCGGGACGCAACCGTCCAAGCTGGCGCCGCCGCCCCCTCCGCGGTCTCCGCCACTGCGGCCGTTCCCGAGGTCACGCGCACGGCGGCGCGCATGCCATTGCCACCGGGCGCGCACGCGCGCTTGTGGGCCGGCCTGGTGGACTGGCTGGGACGCAACCGCAGCCGACGCCCGCTGAATGGCGTGGTGCTGATGGTGGACCTGGTCACCCTGTTGAACCAGAAGGCCAGCGATCGCAAGGCGCTGGCCATTCTGCTTCGCACCCGCCTGGCTGAACTGAGCCGACATCTGGGCACCCGGCCTCCGCTGTATGTGGTGTTGAGCAAGTTCGACTTGCTCAACGGCTTTGAGCCATTCTTTGCTCGCCTGCCCCGCGCCGTGCGCGAGGACATCTTCGGCTTCACTTTCACGCTGGACTCCGTCCATGACTACGACGCCTGGCTCGAGGAATTGGCCGAGCGCTACGACGGCTTCATCCAGCGCCTGAATGAGCAGATTTTCGACGCCATGGGCGAGGCCACCACGATGCAGGCGCGCGAGGCGCTGTTCTCTTTGGTGCGCCAACTGGCCGGCATGCGCCCCGTTCTGCTTGGTTTCCTGGAAGAGGTGCTGGGCAGCGACCGCTACATCACGCCCGCCCTGCCGCGTGGCGTGTACTTTTCATCGGTCTATCAGCAGGGGCTGCTGTGCGACGCCTTCATCAACGCCGCGTCGAAAACTTATGGCCTGACCGAGCCGTCCGCGCACGCCAAGCCCAGCGGCCGTTCCGTCGTCTATTTCGCGCAACAGGTGTTCCAGCGAATCATCTATCCCGAGGCGGGCCTGGCGGGTGACAACCTGAAGGTGCTGGCCGACAAGCGGCGCACGCTGATGGTGGGGTTTGGCGTTGCCGCGCTGGGCGGCCTGTTGCTGGCCGGAGGCTGGTATCACTACCACGGCGTGAACCGAGAGATGGCGATGTCAGTGCTGGAAAAGAGCCGCGAATTCAGCGCGCACAAGATCGACGGCAGCAGCGACCCCACCGGCCGCAACCTCCTGCAGCCGCTGGACCAGATCCGCAGCGCCGTCGCCGTGGTTGGCGACTATCGCAAGGCTTGGCCCGTGGTGTCGGAACTGGGCCTGTACCAGGGCCGCAAGATCGGCCCCAAGGTGGACGAAGCCTACCTGCAACTTTTGTCCAGGCGCTTTCTGCCGGAGTTGGCGAACGGCGTCATGAACGCCATCAACGGCGCGCCGTCCGGCAGCAACCAGCAACTGGCGGCGCTGCGTGTCTACCGCATGCTTGAAGATCGCGCCAACCGCCGTTCGCCCATTGTGGAAGACTGGATGACGCAACAATGGCAGGCGGCCTTTCCCGGCCAGGGATCGGTGCAGAACGGGCTGATGCGCCATCTGGACTACGCCATGAAGTATGCCGATGCCGAACTTCCCGAAAACCGGGCGCGCATCGCCGAAGTGCAGCAACGCCTGCGCCAGATTCCCATGCCGCAGCGCGTCTATATGACGATGCGCGAGCAGGCCGGCAAAATCCTGCACTCGCCGCTGGACCTGCGCAATGAAGTGGGCCCGGCGTTCGACATCGTCTACAAGGATCCCACTGCGCCGGCCGGCCAGAACGGCGTGTCCACCCGCATCGACCCCTTGCTGACGGCGGCCGGGTATCACGGCTATTTCGCGGCGCATGGCAAAGACTTCACCGACCTTGCCATGATCGACCGCTGGACATTGGGCGAACGCCAGCGGATTGATTATTCGGAAGCCGACAAACAGGTATTGGCCGAACGGGTGCGTGCGCTCTACAGCAGCGATTACATCGACACCTGGCAACGCAGCCTGAACCAATTGGAGATCGTGGACTTCAACGACCTGAGCCAGGCCGTGACCGTGCTGGGCAATGTGATCAGCCCCGCCGCGCCGCTGCGCCGGCTGGTTGAGACCGTGCGCGACAACACCGTGTTGAGCCCGCCGTCGCCCGGCGTCGCCGTGGCCGGCCAGCCGCGCGACAACGCCGAGCCCTTGACCGCCAACGCCATCACCGGCGCCAACGTGCCGCAAGTGGCGGCCATTGCGCGGCCATTTGCGTCACTGTCCGAACTGCTGGTGGCCAAGGGCGACAAGCCGTCCTACCTGGACGAAAGCATGACCGCCATCAGCCGTGTCCACGACACCCTGAAAACCGTGCATGACAGCCCCGAACCCGGCAAAGCGGCGCTTGCGGTGGTGATGGACCGGTTTGCGCTCAAGGGCGCCGACCCGATCGGCAACCTGCAGCGCGTGGCCGCCGGCTTGCCCGAACCCTTGAACCGGCAAGTAAAGAAGCTGGCCGACGAATCGTCGCAAGTGCTGCTGATCGAAGCGCTGAAAGAGCTTGAGCGGCGCTGGGAGACCGACGTGTACCGCTACTACCAGGAACGCCTGGCCAGCCGCTACCCGTTCAACCCGAAGAGCCGCATCGACGCCTCGCTTGAGGATTTCACCGCGCTGTTCGGCCCGCAAGGCAGGTTGGCGCAGTTCAAGGATCAATACCTGAAGCTGTTCTTCGACGACAACCTCGAGGCCCTGTATTCGGAACGCCGGGGCGGCTATCTGGTGCGGATGGACGTGCTGGAGCAACTTGAAGCCGCCGACCGCATCCGCGACGCCTTCTTCAACAGCCGAGGCGCGCTGGGCGTGCAGTTCAGTATCGAGCCGCTGGGGCTGACCTCCAGCCGTCGCAGCAGCGTTCTCAGCGTCGAAGGCCAGTTGATCAGCTACAGCCATGGCGCCAGCAACAGCGTTGGGCTGATCTGGCCGAACAACCTGGGGGACTCCACGGAAAGCCGCATCACCCTGGTCAGCGCGGCCGGCACCAGCAGCGGGCTGGCGTATCGCGGGTCTTGGTCGATGTTCCGCTTGCTGAGCCAGGCGCGGCTGGACAGCGCAACGGCCAACAGCGTTGATTTGAGCTTCTCGGCGAACGACGGCGCCATGCGCTACCGGATCACAGCCGAAAAAGCCAACAACCCGTTCACACAAGCCAGCTTCGACGGCTTTGCGCTGCCCGAGACCTTGCTGGCCGAGGCATCCAAACCCCCACCCTCGCCACCCAAATCGGTTGTGGCGCCCCCGATTCGCCCCAAGGCGCCGGCCTTGAAGGGCCCGCCGCGATCACCGCCGAAGGCAGCCGCAGCGCTACCCAAGCTGGCTTATGGGCCCGCGGCGGGGGCAGCACTGCAGTGATCTGGAACCGGGTTTGGAACCGGACCTGCAACCGTGTCTGGAACCCGGCGGCGTTTGGCGTGCGCCCTATTGCTGGCGGCGTTGCTCCAACTCTTTCAGGCATTGCGCCACGCCGGCTTGCATCTGTGCGTTCGACACGGCGGCGCGATCGGACACCTCGCGGCAGCGGACATACTCGGCCTGGCTGGCCGCTGAATCCCGGATCACCGCGGGGCCGGTGCCGGGCGCGGGCGTGACCGTCATGCGCAGGGTCGAGGGTGGCGATTGGCTACCATCCTTGGACGGCATGCTGGGAAACTGCATTTCCTGCGTGGCCGGAGCGGCATTCTGTGCCTGCGCGACGCTGGCGGCTCCCAGGGTGCATACGGCCGCAAGCAGGCAAGCAGGAACGGAATATTTTTTCATAAAGACCTCTCTCTGGAATGGGCGGGCGCCCCGTCGGGCCAGCATACTGGCAGGCCAGCTTGACGGGGGCCGGCTTATCGTAGCGCCGCCCGCGCCAGCCCGGCGTGCCAAGACGCTACCGGCCGGGCCGCAGATGTTTCTCGTGGTTTCTCAAGGTGACTCGCGCCATTGGGCGCAGGCCACCAGCGCTATCGCTTGGGCGCCGCGCCTGGCCGCGAGGCGCGCAGCGGCGCCAACAAGGACGACAGGCCGTTATGGTCCAGTTCATGCATCAACGCCAGCAAGCGGCCCAGTTCGCCGGGTGGAAACCCCTTGCGCGCAAACCACGCCAGGTACGGGCCAGGCAAATCGGCGATCAGCCGTCCCTTGTACTTGCCGAACGGCATGTCGCGGGTCACCAACAGATTAAGCAGTTCGGGATCCATGGCGCGCAGTCTACCTCAGCGCAATACCAGAACCCGGCTGGCGTGCCAGAACCACGCGGCACACCTTACATCCCGTTTCAGCAGCCCCCCATTACTGTCCGTATCGTGAACCCGTTTACCCACAGGAGCTCGCCATGATGAAAACCACCCTGACCTGCACCCTGAGCCTTGCCCTGCTTGCCGGCTGCGCCCCCTTTGCGTCGCATGATGCGCGCGATACGCCCGCCGACGGCCACACGGCGCGCAATGCGCTGGACTGGCCGGGCAGCTACGAAGGCACCCTGCCCTGCGCCGATTGCCCTGGCATCAAGACTCGGCTGACATTGATGAAGGGCGACCGCTACGAACGCCAGACCCAGTATCTGGACCGCGAGCCGCAACCCGAAATCGTCACCGGTACGTTCAGTTGGGAGTCCGACGGCAGCACCATCCGGCTGGATGCCTCGGGAGATAGCCAGCGCTACTTCGTCGCCGAAAACCAGGTGATCATGCTGTACCGCGACGGCACCCGCCCTACCGGTCCGCTGGCCTCTTACTACGTGCTGCGTCGCGCCCAATAGGGCGTGCCAGGCCGCGCGCGGGGCCGCGCCGGCGTCGCGGTTGCGACTGTTCCGGCCATTGCGTTCCGGCTATTCTTGAGGAAAACCGCGCCGCCCGTGCCCCCGCCCCGGCGCTTCATCCTCAAGGAAACCATGAAGACCGACCACGAGCTGCTTTCCGCCTTCGCCCCCACCGGCACCCTTCGCGCGTCCATCAATCTGGGCAACCCCATCCTGGCAAACGCCGACCCAAGCACCGGCCAGCCCGGCGGCGTGTCCGTGGACCTGGCCACGGAGCTGGCACGGCGCCTGGACGTGAAGCTGGATCTGGTGGTGTTCAAGTCAGCCGGCGAATCCGTCAACGCGGTGGCCACGGAGCAGGCCGACGTGGGATTTTTTGCCATCGACCCGCTGCGCGGCGAGCAGATCGCGTTCACCGCCCCCTATGTCGTCATCGAAGGCGCGTACCTGGTGCGCCAGGACTCCCCCGTCACCGCCATGGACCAGGTTGACCGCGATGGCGTGCGCGTGGTGGTTGGCAAAGGCAGCGCCTACGACCTTTACCTGACGCGCGAACTCAAGCAGGCCGAGATCTTCCGCGCGCCCACGTCGCCGGCCGTCGTCGACACTTTCCTGCAGGAAAACCTGGAAGTGGCGGCGGGCGTGAAGCAACAACTTGAAGCCGACGCCGCGCGCCTGGGTGGGTTAAGGCTCCTGGATGGCCACTTCATGCTGATCCGCCAGGCCATGGGCGTGCCCAAGAGCCGTGGCGACAAGGCCAGCGCCTACCTGGCCGCCTTCGTCGAAGCCATGAAGAAATCCGGTTTTGTGGCCGAGGCCCTGGCGCGCCACAAGATCCAGGGTGCAGCCGTGGCGCCGGCTCAGGCCTGAAGCCGGCCACGCGCAAACAAAAAGTGCCGACCGATGACGACATCGGCCGGCACTTTGCCTTTCACGCAAACGTCATCAGTGACTGATCATCCAGGGCCTCGCGCCCGCGAATGATTTCGCGCCGTCGGCGCTGGTGCGCGTCTTTCCCGACGTTCGCCCGCCTCCACAACAACCACAATTAATGCCATGGCCCGACCGCGAACTGCGCGGCTCGTTCGCGCTGCGCTCATTCACGGCACGCGCGCGGTTCAGGGCGGACGACAGTGCGGAGATTGCCGGCGCCCCGCCGATGATGCGGCCAGATGCGGCGCCGCATTGCGGGCACGCCGCCGGATCACGCCATTGCGCCAGCGGCCGCAAGGCGGCAAAGTCGCCGCACGCGCCGCAGGAATAGTCATACATGGGCATTGCAGCGCTCCTTAGCGATCGCGCGAGAGCGGCATGTCCACCCCGCCCTTGATGTGCTTGACCGGCCCCGACGCCGACGGCTGGATGTCAAAGTCGAAGATCTCGGTGGGCAGCCACAGCGTGGCGCAGGAATTGGGTATGTCCACCACCCCGCTGATATGGCCCTGCACTGGCGCGCAGCCCAACAAGGAATACGCCTGCGCGCCCGAATAGCCGAACTTCTTCAGGTATTCGATGGCGTTCAGGCACGCCTGCCGGTAGGCCACGTTCACGTCCAGGTAGTGCTGCTTGCCTTCTTCGTCCACCGAGATGCCTTCGAAGATCAGGTAGTCCTTGTAGGCGGGCGTGATGGGGCTGGGCTTGAAGATGGGATTCTTGATGGCGTATTTTTCCATGCCGCCCTTGATGAGCGACACGCGCATATGCACCCAGCCCGCCATTTCGATGGCGCCGCAAAAGGTGATTTCACCATCGCCCTGCGAGAAGTGCAGATCGCCGACCGACAGGCCGCCACCCTGCACATACACCGGAAAGAACACGCGGGCCCCGCGCGACAGGTCCTTGATGTCGCAGTTGCCGCCGTGCTCGCGGGGCGGCACCGTACGTGCGCCTTCGGCCGCTGCTCGATCGCGGTCTGCACCTTGCAAGGCGCCCATGTGAGCCGTCTTGGGCGCGGGCGGATTGGCCAGCGGCGGCACCCGGTTGGGGTTGGTGTCGATCAGGGCCTGTTCGCGCCGGTTCCAGGTGTCCAGCAGTTTTTTGTCTGGCAGGCAGCCTATCAGGCCGGGGTGGATCAGCCCCGCGAAGTTCACGCCGGGAATATGGCGTGACGACGTGAACATGCCGTGGAAATCCCAGATGGATTTTTGCGCGTGCGGGAAATGTTCGGTCAGGAAGCCGCCGCCGTTGTTGCGGCTGAAGAAGCCATTGAACCCCCACAGGCTGTCGGGCTTGGCGCCGATGTCCAGCAGGTCAACCACCAGCAAGTCGCCGGGTTCCGCGCCTTCCACGCCCACTGGGCCGGAAAGAAAGTGCACGGTGGAAAGATCTACGTCGCGCACATCATCGGCGCTGTCGTCGTTCTTGATCGCGCCGCCCGTCCAGTCATAGGTTTCCAGCACGAAGTCATCGCCGGGCTTGACCCAGACGGCCATCGGAATATCCGGATGCCAGCGATTATGGATGTGCTTGTTCTCGTAGGGGGACTGGTCCAGATCGACCTTGATGAGGGGTGTGGTCATTCTCTTTCATCTCCAACGTGACGTGTTGATAAAACAGAACTTCAGCCGGATAGGCAGGCGCCCGAATCCATTGCGGTTCGGGTCTTTTGAATCAGGGAACCGTGGTCGATGGTAGACCCGTTGGCGGGAATCGCCATACTGGTTTTCCATGCAGTGGCAGACGCGCGGCGCGCTTTTCCCGTGGCCGCCTTTCGCACCAGTTATGATGCATCCCACGCCACACCTGGGTTTTTCGCATGGCAGCAAAGCATCGTCGGCCGCTGGCCGCTTTTTTGATTTTGGCGGCCTGCACCGCCGCGCCGGCGCGCGCTGCTGGCGACTGCGTTGCGCGCGTCGACGCGGCAGAGGCCAGTTTGAAGCGCAAGCAAGACGTGCAGCGCACGCACGAAGCCGCCAACAACCTGGAGCTGAACCGCGCGCTGTGCCAAGGCCGGCTGGACCTGCTGGATGCGCGTTACGCGCTTAGCGATGATTTCGAGGCGTGCCGCCGCAAGGGAACGGCGTTTCCCGACGCCGTGGTGCGTCGGCTGACCCAGGCATCCGATGAACTTGCCGACATGAAGGCCGCCTGGATCCGAACCTGCGCCAGGCAGATGCAAGATTGAAACCCGATGTCTGATGCGCATGCCTGGCGCCGCCACGCCATGGACAGGCGCGGCGGCACCCTGGCCTGATCAGATGGACATTTCCATCTCGGTGTGTTGCGGAAAGAAGATGGCGCGGCTGGGATCGAAACCGTAACGGGCTTCGAACTGGCTGGCATCGGCCGCCAGCGCCAAAACCGATTCAAGAATGAAGTCGGCCTTCGCATCCGACAGCAACACGCTGAAATTCAGCCTGACAAAACCCGGCTTTTCAATCTCGCGGCCATCCAGAATGGCTTGACGCATTTGCCGCGACTGGGCTGGGTCAATGTCCAGCAACCGATGCACGTACGGCCCCGCACACGCGCAGCCGCCCCGCGCCTGAATGCCGAAACGGTCGCTCAGCAGGCGGGTCACCAATTGCTGATGCACGAATCCGCCCTTGCCATTGCGCACGCGGAACGAAAAAATGGGCAGCCGCTTGGCGCTAAGCGAACCCAGCAATTCCAACTGATCTGAGCCCTGCCACGCGGCCAGCGCGCGCTGCACGAAATGGTCGTTGCGCTGGCGCATGAAATCCGCGCCCAGGGCATCCTTCACCAACAAGACCAGCGCGGCGCGAATATCGCCCACCACGTTCGGCGTGCCGGCTTCTTCGCGCGCTTCCAGGCTAGCGCTGTAATCGTGGCTTTCGGGCGACACGAACTTTACGGTGCCACCGCCCGGCCAGGTCGGCGTGGTGTCGAGCACCGCGTCGCGCCGTACGATCAGCACGCCCGATGCGCCCGGCCCACCTATGAACTTGTGCGGTGAAAAAACAAGCGCGTCGATGTGCGCGTCCGCAGCGGGCGACATCTGGATGGGCAGGTAAGGCGCACCGCCCGCGTAGTCCCACAGCATTTTCGCGCCCGCCGCCTTGACCTGCCGGGTAATGCCGGCCACGTCCGCCACGATGCCGGTCACGTTGGACGCGGCCGATAAGGCGCAGATCACCAGCGTGCCAGCGGGCGCGGTCAGCGCCGCGTCCAATGCAGCCAGGTCGGGGCCGCCTTGCGCGCTTTCAGGCACTTCGACGATGTCCGCGCCGCATTCACGCCACGGCAAGATATTCGAGTGATGTTCGTAGGGGCCGATGATGACGCGGACCGGCTTGCCCGCCGCCACCGCCGCATCCACGCCGAACAGGTGCACCAGGCGGTTGATGCCCGCCGTTGCGCCCGAACCGGCAAAGATCACCGCGTGCGCATCGTTGGCGCCGCAACACCGGGCGATCGCGGCGCGGGCCTCGCGGCGCAAGCGCGTAATGAAGCCGCCGCAGTAAGACGCTTCGGTGTGCGAATTGGCGTAGTACGGAAGCACCTGTTCCAGGACGAAGCGCTCGACCTGCATCAGGGCGCGGCCCGATGCAACGTAGTCGGCGTAGACCAGGGGCTTGCGGCCAAAGGGGCCGTCGATAAAGGCGTCTTTGCCGATCAGACCATCGGCAAGCGCGGCGGCAACATCGCCGGTGTTCAGGCTGTCTTGAAACTGCTGCAACGGTCCTGCGGTGCCGGAGGCCGTGGCGGTAAGCGTAGTCATGATGGTCTTCCAATTGATCCGAAATATCATACGATGGAAGCCGACAACAAACATCACCGTAATTTTGCGTAAATCTGCTGAAAGTGAGTCATATGAACGATAGGCTTGAAAAAATAGACAAACTTGATCTAAGCATCATCTC
This sequence comes from Achromobacter spanius, assembly GCF_003994415.1. Classification (NCBI taxonomy): domain Bacteria; kingdom Pseudomonadati; phylum Pseudomonadota; class Betaproteobacteria; order Burkholderiales; family Alcaligenaceae; genus Achromobacter; species Achromobacter spanius. Next base: position 4,221,928 of record NZ_CP034689.1, read on the forward strand.
TTGTCTGCAAAAAGACGGCTCGCTGTCGCAGCGCGAGCTGGCCGATCGGGTGGGCCTTTCCCAGAATGCGTGCTGGCGTCGGCTTCAGCGCCTGAATGCCTGTGGCATCATTCGCGGCACCCGTGCCGAAGTCAGCCTGGTGGCGTTGGGGCTGGACCTGACCGTGTTCGTGATGATCCGCACCAGCCACCACGCCAAAGCCTGGGCCGACGGTTTCCGCCAGCACGTTGAGCGCCTGCCTGAAGTGACGGAGTTCTATCGCATCGGCGGCGACTGGGATTACCTGATCAAGGTGGTCTGCCGAGGCATGGCCGGCTACGACCGCTTCTATCAAAAGCTGATCACCGATTTTGAACTGTCGACCGTGACGGGTTTCTTCAGCATGGAAGCTATTATCGAAAATCGTCCGCCAGATCTTCGCCTGCTGGAAAGCTGAGGCGGGAACTTTCACGTACGATGCGGTTCGAACGCCCATGCTGCGCCTCGATGGCGGCCCTTGTATCGACAGCCCTCATGTCTGCAGCCCTCGTGTCTGTGGCCCTTAACGCGGCACCCTTAGAGCGTTGCCCCCCCTGGAGACCCCCAAGACCATGATTCTTTAAGCCCTCCTGCTGATTCCCCTTTGCCCCGCAGCCCCCTGGCGTCCGGCGCGCAAAGCGTTTCATTATTTCGGAGAGCTATTCATGGCCCGGTCATCCAGCGCGCCGCCCCCGGCGCATTCTTCTACACAATCCGCGCCCCTCTTTCTTGCTTTGCAGCATGTCAGCCTGGCCCTGCCCGACGGCCGCATGCTGTTTGATGACCTCAGCCACGACTTCACCACCGCGCGCCATGGCGTCATCGGCCGAAATGGCGCGGGCAAGTCGCTGCTATTGCAGGTCATGTTGGGCGCGCAGCCCGCACAGTCGGGCCATGTCGTGCGCCATGGCCACCTGGCTTACGTGGCGCAGACGCTCGCCTACCCCGTCCGCGCCACCCTGGCCGACGTCGCGGGCTTAGGCCCCGTGTTCCGGGCCTTGTCCCATATCGAAGCCGGCAGTACCGATCGAGCGGACTTTGATTTGGCCGAAGGCCATTGGCGAATCCATCAGGACTGGGCGCGCATGCTTGCCGATGCCAGGCTGCCGGACTGGCCGCCCATGCATCCCGCCCGCGCGGCCAGCGGCGGCGAATTGACTCGCTTGGCGCTGGCGGGCGCCTTCCAGCAACACGCCGACGGCCTGTTGCTGGACGAGCCCACCAACCATCTGGACGCCCGTGCGCGCGATTGGCTGACCCAGAAAATCCACGCATGGCGCGGCGCGTTGATCGTCGTCAGCCACGACCGCCACCTGCTGGAAGCTATGGACAACATTGTCGAACTGGCGCGCGGCACGCTGAGCGGCCATGCTGGCAACTACAGCGCCTGGCGCGCCCAACGCGACAGGCAGAACGCAGCCGCCGACGCCGTCCTGGCGCATGCCCGTCACGAGCGCGCCGCCGGCCTGCGGGTGCTGCGACAACAGCACGATGCGCAGCAGCACCGCAGCGCGCGCAACAGCCGCAACGCCCGCGGGGCCAATCAGGCACCCGTTTTGCTTGGCGGCAAGAAGGCCAGCGCACAAGCCCACGCGGGACGTGATCGCTTGCGCCGTGAGCAAGCTGCCGCCACCTTGGAAGAGGCTGTCAGGCTGGCCGCGTCGCAAGCGCCCGCCACGGCAGGCACGGTATTGGCCTTGCCAGACACCACCGTGCCCGGTGGGCGGCGCGTCCTGCATCTGGAAGCCGCCCGGCCCCCTTGGCCGCCCCACGCGCAACCGCTGACCTTGACCCTGGACGGCCCATTCCGGCTGGCGGTCCAAGGGCCTAACGGCTGTGGAAAAAGTACCTTGCTGGCGATGCTGGCGGGCGATCTTTCCCCGCGCTCAGGCCGCTGCGATGTGCGCGTGCCCACCGCGATGCTGGGCCAAGGCGCGGACGCGTTGGCGACGAAGGCGTCGATCTTGGAAACCTTGGAAACGTGCGGCTCGACACTGTCCCAGGGCGAACTGCGCAGCCGGCTGGCGCTGCTGGGTCTGGGTCCCGCCCAGGTCCAGGCGCCCGCCACCACCCTGAGCGGCGGCGAACGCGTCAAGGGCGCGCTTGCTTGCGCGCTATGGCGCAGGCAACCCGCGCAATTGCTGCTGTTAGACGAGCCCACCAACCATCTGGACATGGCATCGGCGCAAGCGTTGGAAGATGCGCTGGCGCAATATCCCGGCGCCCTGGTGGTGGTCTCTCACGATGCGACATTCCTGGAGCGGATCAGTCCCACGCATTGCTTGGCCTGCACCGACGACGGCGCCTGGTCACTGTGGGAAGGCGGACCCACGGCGCGGCGCTTAATGCACTGAGGCGGCGTCCGCCAGTTCGGTGCGGAACGCCGGGCGATCTGAAGCCTTTGCCTTTCTGAGAAACACGAATACGTGCTGAAAGCCGTCATCAACCCGATGAACGTGGCCGTCCACACCGGCAATCGGCGGCTCGAACAATTCGAAGAACTCGCGCAACACGGGCAAGACAGGGAATGGGGCGCGATCGGGGCGGTCGTTGTACCCAATCACGAACAGCCCCCCTGGCTTCAATACCTTTTTGCATTGTTCCAGCAGGCGCCTGAAATCAGGCTCGGTGTTTACGCCGAAACCCAACAGCCCGTTCGCCACCACCACGTCAAAGACATCATCACCATAGTGATCCGCCATTTCCGTGGCGCTGCCGGTCCAATGCCTGCCAGGCTGACCATAAACCGCCTTGCGTTCCTCGATGTCAAGGGAATGGAATTCGGAATTCAAAAGGCGCGGGTAATGCCAATTGTGCTTGTCGATACCCACAAACAAGGTCTTGCTGTCGTCGGACGAGGCAGCGGCCGAATCATTCAGATAACCAAACACTGATTCTTCGAGAAAGACGCGGTTCGGCGCATGCAGCCTGAAATCGATATTGAGACGTTCCGCAAACCTTGGTGACAACTTGAACAGAGCCCGCTTTAACAAATAACCCGGATTACGCACGCCTTGTTCCCTCTCATTTCGAAGCATTCAGGGGGCTTTAGCACCGACTGACCGCGTGTTCAGCCTGAATTAAAGCAGGGCACAAATAATACCATTTGTGACATAAATATCGTAATAATTCGAATTTTCGCAAATCTGACCAGGGTTATCCCGAATGCCTGCTTATCGACAAATCGTCAATAATTCGCCAACGTTTTGTCATTGAACTGTCTTCACTCCAGCCGTACATGCCTGCCTCCCCCCGGGACGCCATCGTTTCTTCCGCGCATCTGGCCACGTCCGCCCCGCAGTTATCCGAGGTGGAGTTCGGCCTGATCATCGCGTCGCACGCCTTCAATCGCTGGATGGTGCGCTGCATGGCGTGCGCCGGCCTGCCAGATCTGACCTCGCTGGACATCCTGGTGCTGAACCATGTGTTTCATCGGGGACGTGGCAAGAAACTGGCGGACATCTGCTTCACGCTGAACGTTGAAGACACCCACCTGGTGAACTATTCGCTGAAGAAACTTGAGCGGCTGGGCGTCGTGCAAAGCGCCAAGACGGGCAAGGAAGTGATCTACACCACCACCGACGCCGGCGCCGCCGCCATTGCGCGCTACGCCGAAGTGCGCGAGCAGTGCCTGGTCCAATCGTTCATCGACTCCCCTGCCGCGGACGAGGCCAGCCACCAGTTGGCCAACACCCTGCGCGCCCTCTCGGGCCTGTACGACCAAGCTGCCCGCGCCGCCACCTCGCTGTGAGAATTCACGTTGTCTAGCACTACCGCTTCTACACCCGCCCCGCTGTTGTCCGTGCGCGGCGTATCGGTTGACTTCAATACCGACAACGGCGTGTTCCGCGCTGTCGACAGCCTGGACTTCGACGTCAAGCCCGGCAGGACGCTGGCCATCGTGGGTGAGTCCGGGTCGGGCAAGTCGGTGACGTCCATGGCCATCATGCGGCTGACGGACTACTCCAACGGCCGCATCGCCACCGGCCAGATCCTGTTTCGCGACAACGATGGCCGCGAAACCGATCTGACCCAGGCCAGCGACGAGCAGATGCGCGCCATACGCGGCAACGACATCGCCATGATCTTCCAGGAACCGATGACGTCGCTGAACCCGGTGTTCACCATCGGCGACCAGATCGTGGAAGCCATCATGCTGCACCAGCAACTGTCGCGCTCTGCCGCGCGCCAGTCGGCCCGCAAGCTACTTGAAAAAGTGCGACTGCCGGACGCCGAACAATTGCTGGACCGCTATCCGCACCAGTTGTCGGGCGGCATGCGCCAGCGCGTGATGATCGCGATGGCGCTGTCATGCCAGCCGCGCCTGTTGATCGCCGACGAGCCCACCACCGCGCTGGACGTCACCATCCAGGCGCAAATCCTGAACACCATCCGCGAATTGCAGCGCGACCTGGGTACCGCCGTCATCTTCATCACGCACGACATGGGCGTGGTGGCCGAGATGGCCGACGACGTGGTCGTGATGCTGCGCGGCAAGAAGGTCGAGCAAGGCAGCGTCGACGAGATCTTCAATGCGCCCAAGCACCCGTACACGCGCGCCCTGCTGGCCGCCGTGCCACGCCTGGGCAGCCTGACCGGCCGCGACCTGCCGCTGCGCACGCCGCAAACCGTGCTGGACGGCGACACGCTGCGCGAAGTGGGCGAGACCCGCGAACAAGACACCGCCCGCTACGACGAACCCGTGCTGCGCGTGGAAAAGCTGACCACCCGTTTTGACGTCGGCCACAACCTGTTTGGCCGCGTCACGCATCGCGTGCATGCGGTGGAAGAAGTCAGCTTTGATGTCTACCCCGGTGAAACGCTGGCGCTGGTGGGCGAATCGGGCAGCGGCAAATCCACCATCGGCAAGACCTTGCAGCAACTGGTGGCGCCGACCTCGGGCGCGGTGCGCTACAACGGCCAGGACATTTTTTCGATGGATGCCGCGGGCCGCCAGCGCCTGCGCCAGGAAATCCAGTACATCTTCCAAGACCCCTACGCATCGCTGGACCCGCGCAAGACGGTGGCCTTCAGCATCGCCGAGCCCATCCGCACGCACGGCCTGTTGCATGGCGAGGACGCCATCGCCCGCCGCGTGGGTGAACTGCTTGAACAAGTGGGCCTGAAGCCCGAACACGCCAAGCGCTATCCGCATGAGTTCTCGGGCGGCCAGCGCCAGCGTGTGTGCATTGCGCGCGCTTTGGCCAGCAACCCCAAGCTGATCATTGCCGACGAATCCGTCTCCGCGCTGGACGTATCCATTCAGGCGCAGATCCTGAACCTGCTGATGGATCTGCAAAAAGACCGTGGCCTGTCGTACCTGTTCATCACGCACGACATGGCGGTGGTGGAAAAGGTGAGCCATCGCGTGGCGGTGCTGTACCTGGGCCAGATCGTGGAACTGGGCACGCGCCGGCAGATCTTCGAATCACCGCAGCATGCCTACACGCGCAAGCTGCTGGCCGCCGTGCCCGTGGCCGAACCCGGCCGCCATATCGATACGTCGCTGATCGAAGGTGAAATCCCCAGCCCGGTCCGCCGCGTCGGCGACGAACCCGCCATCATCCCGCTGATTGAATTCGCGCCCGGCCATCAAGTGGCCCGCGCGGCCTGAAGACAGCCTTTCCTTTTTCCTCGGTGTGACCCGAGTTCCCGTTCATGGAGCGACCATGCAATTCTTCCGCACCACCTTCACCGCCACCGCCCTGACCCTGGCGTTGGGCGGCGCGCTGCCCGCCGTCTTGTCGACCGCGCATGCCGCGGGCACGCTCAGCGTGGCCATCAACCAGGACCCGGGTAGCTGGGACCCCATCGACACCTTCGTGACCTTCTGGGGTTCGGTGGGCGGCAACCTGTACGACGGCCTGACGATGCGCGGCGCCGACCTGAAGCTGCAGCCGGGCCTGGCCACCAGTTGGGAATACCTGGACGAGAACAAGCGCCTGCGCTTCAAGCTGCGTGAAGGCGTCAAGTTCCACAACGGCGAGCCCTTCAACGCCGAAGCCGTGAAGTTCACGTTTGAACGCCTGCTGGGCGCGGAAGGCGCCAAGGGCCCGCAAAAGTCCAACTACGACTCCATTGGCGAGATCAAGGTGGTGGACGAATACACCGTCGACTTCATCCTGAAGCAGCCTGACCCCGTGCTGCTGACCAAGCTGGCCGGCTACGGCGCCATGATCGTGCCGCCCAAGTACATCAAGGAAAAGGGCGAGGACTACTTCAACACGAACCCGGTCGGCACCGGCCCGTTCAAGTTTGAAAGCTACCAGCCCAAGGTCAACGTGACCCTGGCGCGCAACGACGACTACTGGGGCGGCAAGCCCAAGCTGGACAAGGTCGTGTACCGCTTCATCAGCGAACCCGGCACGCAAGTGGCCGAGCTGCAAGCCGGCCGCATCGACATCGCCACGCTGATCCCGCTGGGCCTGATCGACACCGTGAAGAAGTCCGGCAACGCCGACGTCATCTCGACCGGCGGCCCGGTCGCTTTCGCGCTGCGCTACAACACCAAGGGCGGCATCACGCAGAACCGCGACGTGCGCCGCGCGCTGATCATGGCGGTCGACCGTGAAGCCATCGTCAAGCAGTTGCTGCTGGGCCAGGCGAAAGTCATCGCCAGCTTCCAGGGCCCGCAATCGTTCGGCTTCAACCCCGAGCAAAAGCCCCTGCCCTTCAACCCCGCCGAAGCCAAGAAGCTGCTGGCCGCCGCCGGCGTGAAGCCGGGCGCCACCGTGCAGATCGACGTGCGCGGCAGCGATTCGAACTTCCGCGAAGTGGCCCAGGCCGTGTCGGGCTACCTGCAAGGCGTAGGCGTGCGCGCCACCATCAAGCCGTATGAAACCGGCGTGCTGTTGAACGACATCATCCCGGGCGGCAAGACGGGCGAAATGTGGCAGAACCAGTGGGGTGGCTGGACGTATGACTACGACAACACCGCGTACCTGATGTATCACACGGGCCAGAAGTGGAACCCGTATGACAACGACGCCAAGCTGAACGCCATGCTGGAAGCGCAACGCACCGTCTATGACGTGAAGAAGCGCGAAGCCATGCTGCAAGAAATTGCCACCTACGTTGCCGACCAGGCGCTGGAAATGCCGCTGTACAGCCTGAACACGATCGTGGGCGTGAACAAGCGCGTGAAGAACCTGGAAGTTCCGGGCGACATTCGCTTCCGTTTCCTCAACGCGACCGTCGAGTAAATCCCCCCGAAGCGCTACCGCGCTTCCTCCTCAAGGGGGCATGCCCGCGGACCGGCAAAGCCGACTCCGCGGCATCCCGCCAGCGGGGCACTTGCAGCATTAACATTACTGATCCGCCCCGGTGCAAACCGGGGCGGCGCCTCATGACCGGATTTCTCATCAAACGCGTGTTGCAGGCGGTCTTCGTGATCGTTGCCGTGACACTGCTGGTTTCCTATGCCGTGCGCCTGACCGGCGACCCCGCGCTGATGCTCAGCCAGGGTTCGGGCAGCGTCACCGAACAAGATCTGGCCAACATCCGCCAGGCGCTGGGGCTGAACCGCCCCTTCCACGAGCAATACCTGTCGTACATGCAGGGCCTGTTGCACGGCGATTTCGGCCGCAGCTTCATGGGTGGCACGTCGGTGTCCAAGCTGATCGGCGACGCCCTGCCCGCCACGCTGATGCTGGCGTTCACGTCGTTGATCGTATCCATCCTGATCTCGCTGCCGCTGGGCATCCAGGCCGCCATCAAGCGCGGCAAGCCCACGGACCAGGCCATCCGCATCCTGTCGCTGGTGGGGCTGTCGTTTCCCAACTTCTGGCTGGCGCTGATGCTGGTGCTGCTGCTGTCGATCACCTTCCCGCTGCTGCCGCCTTCGGGCTGGAGCGGCCCGGCCAGCCTGGTGCTGCCGTCCCTGACGATGGCCATCATTCTTAGCGCCACCAACATCCGCCTGGTGCGCACCACCATGCTGGAAACGCTGTCGGCGCAATACATCATGGTGGCGCGCAGCAAGGGCCTGAAAGAGCGCGTGGTGCTGTACAAGCACGCGCTGCGCAACTGCGCGATTCCGCTCATCACGTATCTGGGCTTGCAGTTCGGCGGCCTGATCGGCGGCATCGTCGTGATTGAAATGGTCTTCAACTGGCCTGGACTGGGCACGCTGGCGTTCGACGCCATTTCGGGCCGCGACTACCCGGTGCTGCAAGGCACGGTCACCGTGCTGGCCGCCGTCATCGTCCTGGTCAACCTGATCGTCGACATTGCCTACGGCATCGTCGACCCCCGTATCCGCACGCGTTGAGCCTTATGCAGACCACTTCCCCACCGCCGCCGCGCCCAAACCCGTCAAGCCGCGCAGCCGCTACCGTTCGCTGGAATTCGTGCTGGGCGCGATCCTGACCGGCGTCATGATCCTGTTGGTGCTGACATCCGGCTGGCTGTTCCCCGATGGCGGCGAATCCATGGACCTGGCCTCGCGCCTGATGGCGCCGTTCGCGTCGCCCGCGCACCCCTTCGGCACCGACCCCTTGGGCCGCGACGTGCTGGCCCGCGTGATCGTGGGCGGCAAGATCTCGCTGATGGTGGGCTTTGCGTCCGTCATCGGCGGCGCGCTGCTGGGCATCGTCATGGGTCTGATCGCGGGCTACTACCGTGGCTTCTGGGACATGGTCGTCATGCGCTTTGCCGATGTGCAACTGGCGCTGCCGTTCATCCTGGTGGCCATCACGTTCATCGCCATCCTGGGTGGTGGCCTGTTCAACGTGATCTTCTTCATGATCGTGTCGCAGTGGGTGCAGTACGCCCGCTTGGTACGCGCCCAGGTGCTGGCGCTGCGTGAGCGCGAATTCGTGCTGGCCGCACGCGCCTTTGGCGTGCGCGACCTGGCCATGATCCGCCATCACATCGTGCCCAACCTGCTGGGTCCGCTGGTGATCCTGATGACCTTGAACGTGGCCAACAACATTCTGCTGGAAAGCAGCCTGACCTTCCTGGGCCTGGGCGTGGACCCGATGATTCCCAGTTGGGGCGGCATGCTGGCCGATGGCCGCACCTACATGCAAACCGCGTGGTGGGTCAGCGTCTTCCCCGGTCTGGCGATCATGCTGACCGTGCTGGGCCTTAATCTGCTGGGAGATTGGTTGCGAGACCGCCTCGACCCCACTGGAAAGGTGTAAAAGATCAGATGCCCCGAAAGGGGCATTTGTCTCTTTGCCGGATGCCGCAAGAACCCCGAAGGAAACCAAAGCATGTCTTTGCTTGAAAAATCATTTGACCGCACGCTGGACGCCTGGACCCATTCTTACCTGGCGCCCGTGTGGCGCGGCGCGGTGGTGGAAGGCTGGCTGTTTGAAGGTGTTGACGCCCGCCGCGCGGCAGAGGCGCGATTGGCGCAGGCCGGCGTCACCGCGCGCTTTCGCAGCGCTTACAAGCCGTTGCTGCACTACTTCCTGGAAGACGTCGATCGCCAAGGCCTGGTGTCGGTGCTGGTGCGCTATCCGCTGCACGAACACGCGCTGGCCAAGCGCTTCACGCTGGAAGCCTACCCGCTGGTCGCGTTGCTGGAAGGCGTGCGCGTGGTGATGCAGGAAGGCGCGTCCGACCTGCACTATGACGTCACCTTGAACTACGCCGATGGCCGCAAGGTCGAGTCCCGCGTGTTCGCGCCCAACGTGCTGGGCGCGGCACAGGATGGCACGCCCGAACTGTCGCCCACCGGCTGGCTGCGCGTGCGCGATGCCGATGGGGTGGTGCAGACCGACGGCGCCCAAGCCACCGAATACCAGCAAGTGTTCCGCAGCATCGTAGACACCGTGCGCAATCACGCCTGGGGCGCGCACGAACCGTATTTCGACCGTCTGGAAATTCGGGTGGACCTGCCCGGCATGGACTTCGCGCTACCGGTGGACGAGGAAATCGTCAGCACCTTCGAAGCCCTGCACGAAGACGTGTACTTCACGCTGCTGGAGCATTTTCAGCATCACTCCGGCCGGCCGTCGGGCGACCGCGGCTTGCAGCCCGGCCAGATCATTCCCGACATCCGCCGCCATGACGGCGCAGCGCGCGTGCAGATATCGCTTGAACCGTTTGCGCCGGTCGCGCCGGTTACCCCGGCGTCACCCGATGGGCCGCTGGCGCAACGCCGCGAGCCGCTGACGGCCGCCCAGATTGCGGGTTGTGTGGCGGCGTTTGGCGGCGACACCTTCCAGGCGGTGTCGCGTCAGGGGCGTCCGGTACTGGGCACGTATGTGCGCGGCCCCGGGCCGGCCGTCTTCATCTCGGGCGCGCAGCACGCCAATGAAACGTCCGGCATTGTCGGCGCGCTGCGCGCCGCGCAGACGCTGGCGGAACGCGGCAGCGCGCACTTTGCACTGATCGCCGCCGAAAACCCCGACGGCTACGCGCTGTTCAACCGCCTGCGCGAACATCACCCCCGCCACATGCTGCACGCCTCGCGCTACAGCGCGCTGGGTGACGACATCGCCTACCGCGAACATGCGCCGTTCTTTGAACGCGACGCGCGTCATCAAGCCCATGCGATCAGCGGCGCGCAATTGCACATCAACCTGCACGGCTACCCCGCGCACGAGTGGACGCGGCCCCTGTCTGGTTATCTGCCACGCCATTTCGAACTATGGACCATACCGAAGGGATTCTTCCTGGTGTTGCGCCATCATCCGGGCTGGCGTGAACGCGCCCGTCGGCTGATTGAAGGCGTCACCGCGCGCCTGGCCGCCAAGGTGGCCGGGCTGGTGGAATTCAATGCCCGCCAGTTGGAGCTGTTTCACGCACATGCGCTCGAAACCGGCTTTGATGTCATGAATGGCATTCCGGTACAGATCACGGAGACGGATCGCGAAGATTTGCCACTGGCCTTGATTTCGGAGTTTCCGGATGAAACCGTCTACGGCGACCGCTTTGTCTTCGCGCATACTGTGCAAATGGAAACCGTCCTGGCCGCGACAGAGCTGTATCGATCCGGGCTGTAAACATCAACAAGAACATGAATATCCGAGAACGCAACCACGGCGACGACCTGGCTTTGGCGGACATCTGGCTCCGCTCGGTGCGCGCCACACATTCCTTCCTGACGGAAAAGGAAATACAGGCCATGTACCCGCAGGTCCTCAACACCTATCTGCCATCGGTGCGGGTGTGGGTGTGCGAGGACGTAGACGGCGAGATCGCCGGCTTCATGGGGCTGTCCGGCAACAAGGTAGAGATGCTGTTCGTGGACGCCAGCAAGCGTGGCAAAGGCGCGGGCCGCCGCCTGCTGAATTTTGCGCGCTCGCTGCACGGCACCCTGCTGGTCGACGTGAATGAACAGAATCCGCAAGCGCACGGGTTCTACAAGCACTACGGTTTCGTCGACACCGGCCGCTCGGCCCACGACGACGCCGGCCGCCCGTTTCCGATCGTGCATATGAAGCTGGCAGGTTGAGGGGCGAGTATTGGGGGAGGCTGCTTGATGGGTTTGCGCGTTGAGCGTCTGCTTTCTTTTATTTAGCCGTGCGCGCGGCACCCATCCTACGTTTCGCTGCCTGCCCATTCGTAGGATGGGTGCAGCGCGAACGACTGGCCAACAGAACACGCCCGGACAACGCGCGTAACCCATCAGCCGGCGTTGAATGCTATTCAAATGCGGCCATCTCGGGAGGCTGCTTGATGGGTTTGCGCGTTGAGCGTCTGCTTTCTTTTATTTAGCCCTGCGCGCTACACCCATCCTACGTTTCGCTGCATGTCCATTCGTAGGATGGGTGGAGCGCGAACGACTGGCTAACAGAACACGCCCGGACAACGCGCGTAACCCATCCGCCGGCGTTGAATGCTATTCAAATGCGACCATCGCGGGAGGCTGCTTGATGGGTTTGCGCGTTGCGCGCCTGCTTTCTTTTATTTAGCCGTGCGCGCTACACCCATCCTACGTTTCGCTGCATGCCCATTCGTAGGATGGGTGGAGCGCGAACGACTGGCCAACAGAACACGCCCGGACAACGCGCGTAACCCATCAGCCGGCGTTGAATGCTATTCAAATGCGACCATCGCCGGAGGCTGCTTGATGGGTTTGCGCGTTGAGCGTCTGTTTTCTTTTATTTAGCCGTGCGCGCTACACCCATCCTACGAACCTTCCATTTCATGCCGTATCCGCCACGCTTTCAAGGCTTGGCGGTAATTTTCCATGGCTTCGTCGTACATGTCGTACACGCAGGGAATGCAGCCGCTGTTGCAGCATTCTTCCGGCGCGGGGCGTTCGGGGGGACGGGCTGAGGGTCGTCGTCGGGAATCGTGGGGGTGCTCATAGCCGAATGTTAACGCCGCGGCTGCCACGCGTGGTCGTCGGCCTGCCCCTGTTGCACCCGCCATTCCGTGCGGCGGATCTCGTAGCGCACTTTCACATCGGCGCCCTTGCCCGCCGCTTCTCCCACATAGCGCATACCGATCTTTTCCAGCACGCGGCGCGACGCCGTGTTGGATTGAATCGCCACGGCGCACAACACATCGACCGGCAGCAACTTGAATCCCAGCGAGATCAGCGCCACTGAAATCTCCACGGCATAACCACGGCCCCAGCATTCCGGTTCAAACGCATAGGCAAGCTCAATGGCGCCTTGCTCATCAGACACCGTGTACTTCAAACCGGCGCGTCCAACCACCGCGCCCATTTCCCGATCTTCCAGCACGTACATGCCGTAGCCGTGATCCATCCAATGGGCTTCGTTCTGCGCCAGGTACAGCCGGCTGGCCGCCGCGTCGCGCGTGCCGCCCATCGTGGCCATGACATCGGGGTTGGCGTGCATTCGCTCGATGAACGGCAGATGCGCTTGCCCCATGCGCTGCGCGCGCAGCCGAGGCGTCAGGAATACGTCAGGAAAACCAGCGGACGACATGACATTCTTAATATTGATGGGACGGCTCCATCATAGCGGCGCTTGGCCGCGCATGACATCCGCCGTCCCATCGTTGGTGAGTGCCTTGAACACCGCGCCGGTCAGGCGCGGATGTTGGCTCCGCCTGGGGGCACGCCGCCGCCTTACTGGGCCGGGCGCGCGCGTAACGCGTCGGGCTTGTCGGCTCGCAACGCGTCCAGAATGCGCTTGCCCACGCGCCCATCTTGCGGCAGGCCACGGCGCTCTTGTTCCGCGCGCACGGCATCGCGGGTCTTGGCGCCGGGAATGCCGTCCGCCTCGCCCACGTCGTAGCCACGTCCGTAAAGCGCCTCTTGCAATTCTTTGATCTCGGCACGCGACAGCCCCGGGTCATCCGTCGGCCAGGCCGCGATGATGCCCGGACGGCCCTGCAAGCGGTTCAGCAACAACGACACCGCCAAGCCGTAACGGCGCGACTGGTTGTAGTGCAGGATGGCGTCGAAGTTGCCCGTGGCCAGGAAGACCGGCCCCTTGGCGCCGGTGGGGGCAAACAGATAGGCTTTTTCATCGTTGCCCGACGGCAGCTTCAAGACCGAACCGTCACCCTGCTTCAACCCGGCCTGCGCCCACTGCGCAATAGTTCGGCGGTCTTGCGAGCCCACGTATTCCGCGTCGGGCTCCGGCGGAATCGCGGCAGCCACGTCAGCGGGCACGCGCACTTCCACCACGGCGGGCAGGCCGTGCGTCCACTTGGCTCGGCGCTTGCGCAGGTGGTTGGCGGTGGAGGCCAGCGCATCGGGCAGCGAGTTGTAGAGGTCGATGCGGCCATCGCCATCGCCGTCTGCCGCCAGTTCATAGAAAGACGTCGGAATGAACTGCGTCATGCCGAACGCGCCGCTCCAGGAACCCACGAAGCTATCAGCCGGCACGGTCCCGTCGCGCAACAGGCGCACCGATGCATAGGCGTTCTTTTCCCACAAGGTCTTGTTCTCGGTGCAGGCGCGCGTCAGCCAGGCGTTCAGCACGTCGGTCTTGCCGATCTGGCGACCGTAGTTGGTTTCGATGCCGAAGATGGCGACCAGCGTCGCGGGGTCTACCTGGTATTGCTGGCTGATGGCGGACAACTGCGGCCCCACCTTCTTCATCACGGCCAGGCCGTCGTTGACGCGCTCATCGTCAACGGTCTTGGCAATGTAGTCCCACCAGCTTTCACGCCCTTCCGGTTGGCCCTTGGCAGACGCCACCGTCGTGGGCAACAGCTTGGCATTGGCGGTGTACTTGTCCCAATCCGCCACGGTCAGGCCATTGGCGGTGGCGCCGTTGCGCAACTTGGCGATACACGCCTTGGTGTCCAGCTCGGTCGGGATGATGACGGTCGGGGCTGCGGGGGGTGCGGGGGGTGCGGCGGGTGCGGCGGTGGCAGCGGGTGCGGCAGCGGCGGCTGAGCCCGAAGGTGCGGTGGCGGGCGTTGCAGACCCCGCGGAAGGCGCAGTTGCCGTTGCCGGCGCGGCAACGGCGGGGGTAGCTGCCGGCGCACCGGATTTTGCCGCTTCCTGCGCGGCAACCACATCGTCAAAGCTGCGCTTAGGCGTCAAGGCCGGTTGCGGCTGTACCGGCGCGGGCGTTGTCTGCACGCGCGATCCCGTGGCGGACGCGGGCGATTGCGCCTGGGCTGCGGTTGCGGTCGCAGCCGCAATGCAAGCCGCAAGCACAACACGGGAAAGGGAATCGATTCGAGGGCGTGATGAACGCTGACGCATGGTATTCCTGAATAATCGAAGTCAGCCAGGATCGTACCGCGACCGGCTGCCGAAATCGAACTCGCGGGCTCGAACCTGCAGCCGGTCGTAACGTTGCGCTACCGCTTCCTACCTAAGCAGGCGGGTCTGGTGGAAGACTCCGCCAGCGCGCTATGCCACGCCTATCGAACCGCCGCCTGCCCGCGCAGTTGCGCCAGGCGCTCGATGGAAGCCTCATGCCCCTGGGCGGCCGCCGTCTCGTACCAGCGCAACGCTTCTTTCATATCCACCTGTTCCAGCATCAGGCCCTGCATGAACTGCGCCTCGGGGTTGCCGCGTTGCGCGTCGGCCAGCAAGGCTCGCAGGGCCTGGGCGTCTTCGCGTGGCGACTCGCCATAGACGTGCGCGTTGCTGCCCACCGGGTCTTCGATCAGCCCGCGCAGCGAAGGCGGTGTGTTGGCGAACTGATGGCGCCAGAACAATGCCACAAGCAGCGTGAAAACAATCAGGAGCAAGGTCGAGATAAACAGGCTTTTACGTGTCATGAGTCAGAAGCTAATCGGCAAGCCGCCGCCGCGGCGTCACCTGGTAAAAAAAAATATCAGCGGCCAACCGGTGCGAACCAGTACTGCGACACGCTGCTCTCGTTGGAATACCACGGCAACATTCCGATGCTGTCCGACTCGCGTTGCACGGTTACGAGCAAGCCGCCGGCTTGCGGACGGAATATTGCCACGTGGCGCCTGACGCCCATCGATTCATGCTGACGCCAGTCGTGCCGCACGCTGACCCACAGCCGGCCTTGCGTGCAGCCCGTATAGCGGCGAATGTCGTCGGGCAGATAGAAGCCGCCCTCGCCGGACTTGGCCGCCGGATCCTCGCCGCCATCCAGCATGGGCAAACGCGCCGCTGAGCGTGCGCCCTGCCCGTCCAGGGCCAACACGTTCCACCCCTTGCCGTCGGGCGACAACGACACCGTCGCGGCGGGCGTCGAGCGCCATTCCGGCAGGAGCGTGTCACGCATGCCGGGCAGCGCCAAGGGATACAGGAAAAAAGTACGCAGGTCTTTCAGGGAGTGGGATGGCTCGCCCGACCGCAGTTCACCCTGGGCGCGGTAGGTACCGCCCAAGTCCGGGCATTGCGCCGGGTCCGAATGCAGGACCACCGGCGTCACGCTCTTGAAAGACGGCCACTTCACCGACACCTCATCCACGCGGGAAACGCCGCAGCCGCTTAGTGCAAGCGCCATCAGCCCGGCCCCCGCATACTGGGCAAGCCGCCGCGCGCGGGGTGTGGAAATAGTCGATAGGGATGGATGCATGTTGTGCCTTTCTTGCCGCCGCACACGCGGTCAACGCAGGGAGCGGCGCGATGGGTTCGAGGCCTCGCTTGGCGACGAACTATATCTGAATCCCACACCGCCGTTGCCAAGCGTTGCGCGGCAGAGAATAATCGGCACATCGCCATTGGCCGCTTCCCATGACACCGTTCCGAGGCAAACTCCGCATCCGGCACCTGGAAATCGTGCTGACCGTCTCTGAATTGGGCAACCTGTCCAAAGCGGCGGCGCAGTTGCACAGCACGCAATCGGGCTTGTCGCGCGCCATCGCCGAGATTGAAGAACTGGTGGGTGCGCGCCTGTTCGAGCGCACCGCCAAGGGCACGACCTGCACGCCGCTGGGCGACGCCATGTGCCGCCATGCCCGCCTGCTGCTAACCGACTTCCGCAAGGCCGAGATCGATCTGGCCGCCGTGTCGCGCGGCGACGAAGGCAGCCTGACGGTCGGCTGCTTTTCCATGTTCGCGGGCTGGCCGGTGGCTGAAGCCGCGCGTTCGTTCCGCCTGGCCTATCCCCGCATCACGCTTACCATCGAGATCGGCACACACGAGCGCTTGATCGAAGACCTGGACGCCGGTGCGGTAGACGTGCTGATCAGCCGTTTTTCGTCCACGGTCAACCCGCAGGTGTACCGGTCCACCACGTTGCTGGAAGACCCCGTCGTGCTGGGCTGCGCCCTGGATCACCCTTTGGCGAGGCTACCGAACACCACGCTGGCCGACTATGTGGCTTACCCCTGGATTACCGCGTTGCCCGGCAGCCGCATCCGTGGCGAACTGGAAATGTCGCTGCGCCAGGCCGGTTTGGCAATTCCGGATATGATCGGCGCCCTGTCCCTGGAGTTCGGCCGCGAGATGTTGCTGGACGGGCACTACCTGTGGATGCTGCCCGGCAGCGTGGCCGCCGTCCGCCAAGCGCGCGGCGAACTCATCGTGCTGCCCGCGCGCCCCGCCATCAAAAAATCGCCCTTGGCCGCGATATGGCGGCGCGACCGCCCCAGCACCCGCCAGGCGCGCGCCTTTGCGGCGCACCTGGAGCAAGCCATCCAGGCGGATCAGACCGCGCTGGCCGCGTAAAGCACACGCTTAACCTCCGCGCTGAAGCCCCAGCGCTTAATCCTCATTGATCACGCCCCTTTTTATCGGAGCACCCATGTACGACTGGCTCAACGCATTGCCCAAGGCCGAACTGCACCTGCATCTGGAGGGCTCGTTGGAACCCGAGCTGCTGTTCAAACTGGCGCAACGCAACGACGTTGCGCTGCCCTGGCCCGACATCGATGCCCTGCGCGGCGCCTACAACTACGGCAACCTTCAGGAATTCCTGGACCTGTACTACATGGGCGCCAACGTCTTGCGCACCGAACAGGACTTCTACGACCTGACCTGGGCCTATCTTTTGAAGTGCCGCGAACAGAACGTGGTGCACACCGAACCCTTCTTCGACCCGCAGACGCATACCGATCGCGGCATCCCCTTCGCCGTCGTGCTGGAGGGCATCAGCCGGGCACTGGAAGACGGGCGCAAGCAACTGGGCGTATCCAGCGGGTTGATCCTGAGCTTTCTGCGTCACCTGCCCGAAGAACAGGCGATGCGCACCCTGGACGAAGCCCTGCCCTATCGCGACGCCTTTGTCGCCGTCGGCCTGGACAGCAGCGAAATGGGCTTTCCGCCGCGTCTGTTCCAGCGCGTCTTCGACCGCGCCCGCGCCGAAGGCCTGCCCGCCGTGGCGCACGCGGGCGAGGAAGGCCCGCCCGAATACATCTGGGAAGCACTGGACCTGCTGAAGGTGCTGCGCGTGGACCACGGCGTGCGCGCCGCCGAAGACCCGAACCTGATCGCGCGCCTGATCGACGAACAGATCCCCCTGACCGTCTGTCCGCTATCCAACACGCGGCTGCGCGTGTTCGAACACATGCGCGATCACAACATCCTGAAGCTGTTGGACGCGGGCGTGAAAGTCACCGTGAATTCCGACGACCCGGCCTACTTTGGCGGCTATGTAAACGAGAACTTCCATGCGTTGTATGAGCATCTGGGCATGACGCAGGAACAGGCCAAGGCGCTGGCGGACAATAGCTTGGACGCGCGGATCGTGAAGTAAGGAGGTGGGGGTGCGGTGGAGGTCAGGTTGACGCCTTACACCACCCATCACGGCGCACTCCGAGATTCGGCATCCATCGCCTCTGGCCATTCAACCCTTGGCGCCCAACGCAGCGCCAGGTTGTATGCCGGCACGTCATTCGCGTCACGCGGTTCGATGTCGCACGTTGGCAAGGCTTCCGGGCCTTGCTGCATGTAGGTGCAGACGTAGGCCCAGAGATTGTCCAGGTCTTGGTTGTAGGTGCTGAGGTGGAAACGTTCGATGACGTCGTTGGTGCCGGGTTTGACGATGGCGAGTGATACGCCCCACTTGATGATCAGGCTTCCACTGGATGAGGCGCCCCATTGTTCCCAGACTTCGGCTCGAACGTCGTCCCAGTCGTAGCTGGCGGTAGTGACGTACCAGCGTGAGAAGGGTTTCCACCAAACCATGTGGAAACCGTAGACGTAGATTTTTCGGCGGGCGCGGTTGAAGCGGATGGGGAGGTCTCGGGGTTGCGCGACGTCTGTCCGGTACATAAGCGCGCTGGTCCAGGCGCATAGCGCCATCATGAACAGCCCAGAAAACACCAAAAAAAAATGAGATGAACTAAAACTCGCACGGTCGGCGAACAGCACACTCAAAACGATGCCAGGAGCTTCAATGACGGCGCAATAGCCGATGAAGGCGGCAACAAAGAGCAAAATTCCGCGTATGGAGGAAGAGCGTCTGGACAGTTCCAAGTAGATGTCGTCAATGTGATTCGGCCCATCCTCTTTTACGTTTGGCGTCACAAGGGGAGTTTCATTCGGCCCCGGCAAGTCGCGCTGCCATCCTGGACACGAAGGAACGAGTTTGGACCGCGCCATCACGCCACCTCCGTCATTGTGACGCTGGCATATCCGGCAAGATCGTCCTTGTCACACCAATAGATGTCGGTCACCACAAGCGAACCGACGACGTCCATAGGCCCTGGCACAAGCGTTGGACGGTGATCAATCCACGCGCGTCCCGAAATACGCCTGCGGCGAGAATCTATCAGCACTGTTGGAACACGCTCGATACATCCCATCACGGCGCACTCCGAGATTCGGCATCCATCGCCTCTGGCCATTCAACCCTTGGCGCCCAACGCAGCGCCAGGTTGTATGCCGGCACGTCGTTCGCGTCACGCGGTTCGATGTCGCACGCTGGCAAGGCTTCCGGGCCTTGCTGCATGTAGGTGCAGACGTAGGCCCAGAGATTGTCCAGGTCTTGGTTGTAGGTGCTGAGGTGGAAACGTTCGAGGACTTCGTTCGTGCCGGGTTTGACGATGGCGAGTGATACGCCCCACTTGATGATCAGGCTGCCACTAGATGACGCGCCCCATTGTTCCCAGACTTCGGCTCGAACGTCGTCCCAGTCGTAGCTGGCGGTAGTGACGTACCAGCGTGAGAAGGGCTTCCACCAGACCATATGGAATCCGTAGACGTAGATTTTTCGGCGGGCGCGGTTGAAGCGGATGGGGAGGTCGCGGGGTTGAGTTATATCGGTCCGATATATAAGTACGGTGATCCATGTGCATAAGGCCATGGCCAAGAGCGCAGACGCCAGGATAAAAAGATCAATAGATTTGAAACTCGATAGTCCATCGAACAACTCGCTGAAAATCATGCGGGGCATTTCAATAAAGGCCCCGTAGCCGGTGAACGGGATAGCAAATAACAAGGCTCCGCGAATGCTAGACGAGCGCCTGGAGAGTTCCAAGTATGTGTTATCAACGTGGTTCGGCGCACTCTCTTTCAGACTTGGCATCACAGTGTGCATTTCATTAGGACCTGGCAAATCGCGCTGCCATCCAGCGCACTGCGGAGTGAGGTGAGATCGCGCCATTACGCCTCTTCCGTCATGGTGACACTGGCAAAAGCCGCGAGGTCGTCCTTGTCGCACCAATAGATGATGCCAACCGTAGCGCTCTTGATTCTGTGCAATGGCTCGAGCCAAAATTTGCAAGCGAGCACTGGCGCTTCTTTCGTAGGCAACACATAGCCTTTAGGGGTCAACCCGCTAAAGCCGCGCTGAGCGGGTGCAAATACTTCGCTGTTGTGGTGGACGGCCTCAAGGACACTCTCCACCAGAACTGGAGTATGTCGTCCGACTTTATCTACCGCGAAGCACTCTACAAGAAGCCTAAATTCGTAGCGAGACACTTCCGGGTCAAAGCCGGGCAGTACGATTCGATAGCCGAGTTCCAGTCCCGCTTCCACCCCGCCCGTTGCCTGAATCTGCAATATGTCGGCCGCCAAGAGCGAATCGAAGTCCATAGTTCGCTGGGCAGAGCGAAAGCCAACGACCACTTCCATACCGATAAGCGCGGCATTCAGTTCCGAAATTGCTGCACCCATTTGATCCGCCGTTGCCCAGCGGGAGCTTTTTCCCGCCCGACCGAAATAGGAGCGACGGGCCCACATCTCCAAGGCATCCGATTCTCGTTCTTTGGCGACCTGTGCGAGCGCAAATCCTATAAGTCCAGCCAAAATGCCAATACCCAGCGGCCCCATCAATACTGCGCCGGTTGCAGTGCCATATAAACTAAACGGTGCCCCTGCTAGAGAGACGAATCCGCCAATTGCGTATGCCTTGCTTGCACCAGCATCTCCCACCGCATCCGCACGTCTCGCCGCCGCAAACCCTCCCACCCCATCCGCCACTCCCCCCAAAGCCGCAATCGCGCCACCCGCTTTTACCAACCCCTTCCCCAGCCCAATCGCCTTCGCAACCATCCCGGCCTCAGCACTCGCCACCCGGCGCATGAACGGCTGCACAGCCTCTCCCGCCACGCTAAGCGCCAAACCACCCGCCTCCACGCCCGCGCCCAGCATGCCGATGCCTGCCCCATACAGCGCAGCCATCGCCTCCGCGTGCTCCGCGCCTACCGCCTGGCGTGCGGAATCCAGGCTGGACCGCACAGTGTCATGCAGAAAATAAAGGCTGACCAGCGATAACCCGCCATATCCCGCACCAACAGATAAGCGCTTCAAGCTGGTGAAGCCGTTCTTGGCGAACTCCCGTGCATGCTCCGCGCTGAGTTCCAGACCGATGAGCAGTTGCGACGCTGGCGATTCCAGGTGTTTGATGCCCACTGACAGCTTGCGCATCGCGCTACCAGATATGCCGCGCGCGCTGTGTGTCACGCCGCCGATTGCCTCCTGCACGTCTTGCATCACGTTGCCAGCCACGCTCGCCGCGCCGGTCTTCAGTTCTTTTATTCGCTTGGCGATCTGTTCCGCGCTGCCTTCCATCCAGATCGTCACGTTGATCAGTATCTTGTGCAACGCGGGGTCCGGGATGCTGATCAGGCCGGAAAAGATGAAGGCGCGTACTCGGCGGCCGGTGTCTTGGTTCAGGGACGCGCCGACACGTTGAAGTTCGTCGGCGTAGATTCCTAGCAGCTCGCTGACGGTCAGCTGGATCACGACCTGCGTCATCTGCGCGCCACGGTACAACCATGCGCCGCCGACGTGCACGGCATCGATCGCCGCGCGGGTGCCTTCGTTCAGAAGATCGTGCAGCCGGCTGCTGGCGCCGTGCATGGCGGCCAACAGTTGATCTGCCGCGTCCGCCGCCAAGCCTTCACGCCACACGCCGATCTCTTTGCTGCTGACCACGCCTTTTACCGCGTCGAAGTATTTCTTGGCGGCGTCGTTGGCCGCGGCCCCCGCGCCCGCGCTGAACAAGGGCAGAAAGCTGGATTGCAGATCGCTGCGCTGGCCGTTCAACGCCACATAGACCGCGCTGTGCGGATCGGACAACAGCTCCTGCCATGCCTGCGACGTGGGACCCAGATTGGGGGCAACCGTCGGTGCGCCCATTCTGCTGACAACAGGCGCTTGGACCGCGTCGGTAATACCGCCGTCCAGGCACGCGCTGACCATCAGCAGGCGCAAACGGCGTGATCGTTCGTCAAGGTCGCTGTAATCCAGATCGACTATCCGCTGCCAAGCGGCGCCGCGCACAACTTGCGCCCAGTCTTCGCCATAGGCATCGATGTTGTCCTCCAGGCGTTTGCACTCCTTGTCATAGCTCGCTTGAAAGCTGGCGCGGCCCTGGCGGCTTCGCTCGGACGGCGGGTCGGTTTCCCAATAGCGTTCCTTCAGTCGACCCATCCGCCGTGCCACCTCGTGCGCCACGCGTTCGCGGCGCTCCTGCGCGGGGTCCCAGAAACTCGGCGCCATGCCGGACGCGCTGGGTATCAAGTCCCGGATGTAGGCGGGGCTCTGCGGCATCTCGGCATCGGCCTGGGCGGCGTAAAGCTGCTCAATGCCCAGCAAACATTGCGACGTCAGATAGGCATAGCGCCTCTGCGGCTCTTCGGCCCACATCCGCTTCTGCGTGTACGCGGCCAATCGAAAGTTATTCAGTTCCTGCGCCATGCCCACCGGGTCTGGCAATATCAACCCCGGCACGCCTTGCGGCAGGCGATGCTGGCTTTCCATCATCTTCAGATAGTTACGCATGCCCGTGGCTTGCAGGGCGCGCGAATGCCAGCCATGCACGCTGCCGAAGTCGCGCACATCCGAGCTGTACTCCGCCACGTGCGTATGTAGTGGATGCGCGTGCTCCAGTGCCAGTGCGACGCCGCCCGCCGTGGGATCTTGCCGCAGGGTAATCAGGTCCACGATCACGAAGCGCAACGGGTGGGCGGTTTTCCGCGCCTGAGCCGCTGCCGTGGCGCCAGACTTGTACGCATCCAGCACGGCGGTGGACCACGGGTCTTGCGCATACGCGATCCAGGCGGTCTTGTACTTATCCACGTCAATGCCGATGAAGGACGCCGGCAGGTCATGGGCATGCTGCACGCACCGCTCGGACAAGGGTTTGGGTGCATCCCTGCCCATCTCGTAGGGGTCGAACAGGCGTAGGTGGCCGGCGTCGGTGACCTGATAGGCCTGCCAGACATTGCCGTCCAGCAGCACGTAGACATAGCCGCTACGCAGCACGCGCAGCGTCTGTTGCAGGCCGGGATGGGTCAACGCGCCGTGCTTGTTCAGGGCCGGCGTCCAGGGAATGGCGGCCTCGCGCAGCAGCAAGATGGGGATGCCAGTGCGCGCGCAGGCTTTGCAACTGCCCAGCGGCAAGGGCAGCATCTCCTGGACGGTGATGCCGAGTTGGGAGCTGAGTGTCATGAGGGGGTTTCCGCCAGGTTCAGATGATGGGCGATGCGCTGCCACGCAAGGTCGCTGTAAGCCGCCAGCGCGGTGGCGGCGCCGCCGGGGGACGCGTGGATCAAGGCCTGGCGCAATGGCTCATAGCGCAACAGCCGCGGATGTATCGCCTCTTGATGCAGCGCCAAGACGATGATGTCGCGGTTATCCGTCAAGCCAATCTCTCGCGCCTGCCGGATCATGCGAAAGGCTTGCGCGGCGGCCTGGGGTGGCAGTGGCGTCTTGCCTTGCCAGCGCCTTGGCGCGTAGGCCAAAGGCTGTTGCAACGACCGCCGCCATGCGGCCAACAGCGTTGCGATCAGCGGCGCGTCATGTTGCGTCTGGCGGGCTAGCGTCGGCAGAAGATCGGCCTGAGCGCTTGAGGCGTCCGCCGGTCCACCCGGTGCGCCATTCACGATGGCAAACGAGCCCCAACTGGTGGGCAGCATCCACGTGCGTATTGGCCAGAGCTGACGGCCCAGCGACTCCCGGGACATCGAGGCGGCCAGCAGTTCCAGCCGCAACGGCTCGAACCATGGCGACATGCCGCCCACGGCGCTGCCTGAAAATTCCATGCAGCGTGCGGCGACATGGTCGGCCAGGGCATCGGCGTGGAAGGGGCTGAGCAGCAGGCCGCAGATATAGCGTTTGCGGTGCACGACGTCGGCCAGTGCGTGTTGCGATATCTGACGGATAAATGCCGCGGCAGGCTCCTGGCCGGGATCCGCCAGGCGAATCAACACCGGGCAGGCGCTTGGCGTGTGCGCAAGATCAGGTCGTGCCACCGTGGTCAAGGCGTCAGCGCCGAATGCCGCCGTCAGCGACGCCAGGCTAAGGGGCTGCTCTGGCGCGCAGTCGGCCAGCGGGTCCACCAGCAGATAAATGGCATCTGCCGCATGACGGCGTTCGGTGATCAGGCTGGGCATGACGGCAGCGGTCATCGCGTGCGTTCCATGCAGTCTTCTATCAGCCCCTCGACCACGTCGCCTGCCATCGACAGCGAATTGCCGCTCCCGTTCGCCTGCGCGACGGGGCCTTTGAGGTTGATGGCAAGCGCTTCCAGCGTGATGCCATCCCCATCAATCGTGATCGTGCCGCCCGGCCCTTGGATCACCACGCGTTGCGCCGCCTGTAATTCCAGCGTGACCGTCTTGCCGTCGATCCGCTCGCCGGCATGCACCTGGAAGTGGCCTTGCACCTTGTGTTCAACATGGCCGCCGGTTTCTATCCAGTGATTGGCGGCCGTCTTGTCGCGGCGGTTGTTGCCCACGTCTTCCGTGCGGTCGCGCCCGGTGGCTATGGTGTGGTTGCGGTCGATGGTCAGGAAGTCGTCTTGCCCGATGGCGTGACGCCGGTCTTGCCCGATGTTGACCTGTTCGTCGTTGCCCACCGTTTCGCTGCGGTCGTGGCCGATGGTGATGGTTTCATCGTGCTCAACCTGTTCGCTACGGTCGTTGCCAACGAAGGTGGTTTCGTTGTGGTTGACGTGGATGTTCTGGTCTTTCTGCGCGTGGATGTAGATCTCTTCCTGATCGCGTTCGTCCTCGAAGCGCAGCTCGTTATAGCCCTCGCCCTTGTGCGTCTGGCTCTTGATGGTCATGCGCGTTTTGTGGCGCGGCAGTGCGTAGGGCGGCGGGTTGATCGACCGGTGGGTTCGGCCCGTGACGATCGGCTGCGAACTATCACCGTCCAGAAAGCTGACGATGACTTCCTGCCCGATGCGCGGAATGGCCATGTGGCCCCAGCCCGCGCCCGCCCAGTTCTGCGACACGCGGATCCAGCACGAGCTGTGTTCGTTGTTCCTGCCCAGCCTGTCCCACGGAAACTGCACCTTGATGCGGCCGTATTCGTCGCAGTAGATTTCTTCGTTGGGCGGGCCCACCACGCTGGCGATCTGCGGGCCGTCGACCACCGGCTTGCGGCTGGGCGCGGGCTTCCAGTCGACCTTGTCGGGCACGATGTCGGCGGTGTAGCCGTAGCGTGTGCCCTGTTCCGCGCCCGCGCTGTCTTCTTCCTGGCTGCTGTGCTGCACGCCATGATGGCGCATGCGTACCGGACGCCAACCCTGGTTCCAGTCTTCGCGTGGGTGGCCGGTCAAGTCGAAGGCCACGCCGGGAATCAGGCGGGCGTCGTCGCCCTGCACCTGCGCCATGCGCGCGTCGCGGCGCAGGCCCAGCAAGCGGCTTTGTGTGAAGGGCTTGCCGGCCTCGTCGCGCTTGTAGCGGCCGGGATAGTCGTAGCGTTCGTAGCGGCGGTCTTGGTGTTGCAAGTCGCTGGCGACGTGCGTGTGTTCCTGGTCGTACTGCGGGTGGGTGTAGGTGTAGTCGCGCTGGGTTTGGCGCGCGGTGCACAGCTGTTCGGTGTAGGTGAAGCGGCGCAGCGCGGGCTGGGCCGGGTCGCCGCCCGCCAGCGCTTGATAAACGACGGGGCCGCCAGCGATTTCACCATGGATGTAGATGCGGTCGCCGTGGATCAGGCGGTGGCTTTGTTCGGTATGTTCGTAGCGATGAAAATAGCCTTCTTCGGCGGCCAGCCGGGCCGCGAAGTCCAGATCGGTTTCACCGGCCTGCACGCAGTATTCGCGTGGCAGATGATTGTTCGTGGTGACCTGTTCGTAGTCGGTGATGTGGTGGCGCTTGAAGACATTGGCCAGGATCTCCGGCACGGACAGTTGCTGATAGATGCGCCAGTCCGAACTCAGCGCCAGGCGCGCCAGCGACGGTTCCACCACGGCACGGTAGCGTGTGCGCCGAAAGCCGGTGTCGCCTTGCTCGAAGGCGGTGACGATGCCGTGCACATGGCGCACGGGCGTGTCGCCGCGCCACAGCGTGAAGAGCGCCGTCTGATCCAGCATGGCGCCGAAGTCGATGGCGGGGTTGAAGCTGGACAAGTCCAGCTCCAGCCGATAGGTCTCGGACAGGGCTTCGTCCAGCGTGAATTCAATAACGTCGAATTCCACACCGCGAGCGGACGGCACGAAGGTAAAGCGCAGATCGGATGAGGGGGGCATGGAGGGTTCCTGGGCAGGCGCACCGCAATACTCGCGGCCCATACCTCAATGCAACTTCCGTGCCAGCTTTCCGTTTCCCGGATTAAACGCAATGGATTCAGCGACTTACGATTCAGAGCCAGCGCGTCCCTCCAGGAATTGGCCGCCAAACCGCTGAAAACACGCGTTTTTCAGGGGAAATCAGGCCACATTTGACCCGCTTTTTGCTAAGCCATTGATTCATAAGGAAGTACATCGAGTCAGATTTGGCCCGATCGAGTCAAATCTGGCCCACACGGCAGACGTACCGCCATTTCGCTCGCGGCCAACCCGATAGCGCCCTCCCCCCCCCAGCCATGCGTGTTCCGCATGGCCTTGATCAAATCCGGCATGCCCTCGCTGCCCTGATCGTCCCTACCATTAAGCCTTCCGACGACGGCGCCCTAGGCGCCAGCCACATCACAACAAGGCAAGGGGCATATATGGATCAACCCGTCCAGGCGGCGCTGCGAGCCGGCACGCTGACCGGTATGCGTGCAGCAAACGGCATGTGCCGCTACAGCGCCATTCCCTATGCGCAGGCGCCCGTGGGCAGCCTGCGCTTTGCGCCGCCGCAAGCGCCCACGTGGCGCGGTGAGCGCGACGCCACCCAGCCGGGGCCGGTATCACCTCAACTGCCCTCGCGGCTGCGCGAGGCCATGGGCGATTTCGATACCCCGCAATCCGAAGACTGCCTGCACCTGACGGTGTGGACGCCCGCCGCGGACCAACAGCGCCGGCCGGTGGTCGTGTGGTTGCATGGCGGCGCCTGGCAAAGCGGTGGCGGCGCGCTGGACTGGTACGACGGCTCCGGCCTGGCAGCGCGCGGTGACCTGGTGGTGGTGGCCGTGAACTATCGGCTGGCCGCATTGGGCTGGCTGTACGTGCCGGGGCAGACAGCGAACGTGGGCCTGCTGGACCAGGAGGCCGCCATTGATTGGGTGCTGGACAACATCCAGGATCTGGGCGGCGATCCCGAACGCATCACGGTCATGGGTCAATCGGCCGGCGCATCTTCCATTTGCGCGATGCTGGCGCGCCGTCCGCGCTTCTCGCGCGCCATCCTGCAAAGCGCCGCGCTGGGTCGGGGGTTCCGCACCGCGTCCCAAGCCGACGCGCTGGGCCGTGCCTTTCTACAGGCCGCCGGCGTCGACACCCTGGACGCCGCGCGCGCGCTTCCCGTGTCGGCCTTGCTAGCCGCGCAACGGGCGCCCGCCGTGGCCGAAGCGCTGCGCGCCGAGGGCAGCAGCCGCAGCCAGTTCGGCCCCGTCCTGGACGGACAGGTGTTGCCGGAAGACATTGCGCCGGCACTGCGCCAGGCCGCGTCGCGCGCGGACGTGCTGGTGGCGTATACCCGCGACGAAATGGCCGCGTTTCCCGACCACGCCCTGGATGCGGCCAGCCACCAGATGGGTGACGAGGTCTTCGGCGCGCCTTCCCGCCTGTGGGCGCAAGAGGCCTTGGCCCAAGGCCGTCAAGCCTGGTTGGCGCGCTTTGACGTGGCGCCTTCCACGCGCTTCGGCGCCTGCCATTGCATCGAACTGCCCTTCGTGTTCGGCACGCTACCGGCCTTTGCCGATGCACCCATGCTTGCAGGGCTGAGCCAAGATCACGCAGAACAGCTGGTGACGCAGACCCAGCAGGCATGGATAGCGTTCATACGCGGCGACGCGCCCGACTGGCCGATGGCGCCGCATCAACAACTGCTGGCCTGAACCAGCAACAAATACAAGGGGAATTCCATGTTCAAGCAAACCGTGCTGGCGCTTGCGCTGCTGACGCCGTTGGCCGCGCAGACCACGCAGGCCGCCTATCCCGAAAAGGCGGTGAAGATCATCGTGTCGAACCCACCGGGCGGGCCGGTGGACGTGATGCTGCGCGTCCTGGCCAGCAAGCTTGGCGCCGCCTGGGGCCAGCCCGTGGTGGTGGAGAACCGGCCCGGCGCGTCCGGCATCATCAGCACCGGCGCGCTGGTCAAGTCCGCGCCTGACGGCTACACGCTGGGCATGGTGGTGGCCTCGTCGGTCACCATCGTGCCCTTCGCGGTCGACAGCCTGCCCTTCGATACCGAGAAAGACCTGCAACCCATTTCGCTGGTGGCGCGCACGCCTTTCATATTCATCGTGCCCAAGGACAGCCCCATCAAAACCTGGGACGATTTTGTGCGCGAGAGCAAAGCGCGCAGCCTGAGCGTGGGCTCGTTTTCAATCGGCACCGCGTTTCACCTGGTGTGGGAACAGACCGCGCGGCGCGCGGGAATCCAGGCCTTGTACGTGCCGTCGTCTTCATCGGGAAAAACGCAGAACGACCTGATCGGCGGCCAGCTGGATGTGGGTCTGGACGCGCCTTCCAGTTCCAAGGGCTTGATCGACAGCGGCCGGCTGCGTGCGTTGGCCATCACCAGCCCGGAGCGTTTCGGCGGGCTGCCCGACACGCCGACGCTGAAGGAATCCGGCTTGAAAGACTACGCACCGCAACCATGGATTGGTCTGATGGCGCCTGCCGGCGTGCCGAAGGATCGCGTGGCGCTGATTCAGAAAACCGTGTCGGACATCCTGAAGCAGCCCGAGATGCGCGCACAAATGGAAACGCTGGGGATGATACCGATCGGCAGTACGCCGGACGAACTCGCGGCCACGATCAAGGCGGATCGCGCCACCATGGCGCCCCTGATCAAGGAATTGGGGATCAAATTGCAGTAGCGCTTTCCTTGCGGCATCACCTTGCGGCCATTCCGCATTGACGGCCGGGCAGGCCCTGGATACATTGGCCGGCAACCCTGCGCCATCGGCATCGATGGCGTTGCCCTTTTTACCCCGTGTGCGTTTGCATGTGCATTTGCATGTGCATTTGCATGTGCATTTGCATTTGCATTTGCGCCGCGGGGCCAATCCGCACGATCCCAGGAATTTTCATGAACAGCTACCGCGTCGGCATCGCCGGCTTCGGCGCCATCGGCCAGGCCGTGGCGCAATCCCTGGATGCCGGGCTACCCGGCCTGACCCTTGCCGCCATCGCGGTGCGCGACCCCAAGGCCGCACCCGAGGTGGCGTGGACCCAGGCGGCGCCGGCCTTCACCACCCTCGACGCGCTGCACGAGCATTGCGACGTGGTGGTGGAATGCGCGCCTGCCTCGGTGTTCCGCAACATTGCCGAACCCGTGCTGCGCGCCGGCAAGAAGATGGTGGTGCTGAGTTCCGGCGCGCTGCTGCAAAACGATGACCTGATTGAACTCGCCCGCCGGCACCACGGGCAGATCCTGGTGCCGTCGGGCGCCATCCTGGGGCTGGACGCGATTACCGCTGCCGCCGAAGGCGTCATCCACTCCGTCACGATGATGACGCGCAAGCCGCCGCGCGGCCTGATGGGCGCCCCCTACCTGACCGACAACAACATCAATCTTGATGGCCTGACCGAACCGCGCCTGATCTTCCGTGGATCGCCGCGCGAAGCCGCAACGGGCTTTCCGGCGAACTTGAACGTGGCGGTCAGCGTGTCCCTGGCGGGCATCGGACCCGACCGGACCACACTGGAAATCTGGGCCGACCCGTCCTTGGAACGCAATGTGCACCGCGTGGAAGTCGTGTCGGATTCCGCCATGTTCTCGATGGAAATCCAGAACATCCCGTCGGCCAATCCCAAGACCGGCCGCATCACCGCGCAAAGCGTCATTGCGGTCTTGCGCAAGCTGACCGGGCCGTTGCGCGTGGGGACCTGAGCCGAATCACGCCGCCTCGCGCAGCGCGGCCTTGTCTTGCGGCGGCGCCATCGGGCCCGTCGTCCACCCGCCTGCGCCATCCAGATGCAGCCGATGCGTATGGAACGGGTCCAGCGTGCTGCGGTGCCCCACGCTGACCAGCATGCAGTCAGGCAAGGCGCTGCGCAGCAGGCCGTACAGCATGTGTTCCAGCCCTTCGTCCGTGGCGGAGGTGGCTTCATCCAGGAACACGATGGCCGGGCGGTTGAACAGCACGCGCGCGAACGCCACGCGCTGCTGTTCACCAATGGACAGGATGCGCGACCAATCCGCCACCTCGTCCAGCCGATGGCTCAGATGCCCCAGGTTGACCAGACGCAACGCATCCACCAGCCGCGCGTCGTCTTGCGGCAGCGCTTGCCCGGGATAGGCCACCGCGCTGCGCAGATCACCCAGCGGCAGGTATGGCCGCTGCGACAGGAACAAGGCCGCCGTGCCCTCCGGCCGCCGCACATGGCCTTGCGCATAGGGCCACAAGCCCGCCAGCGCGCGCAACAACGTGGTCTTGCCACTACCGGACGGCCCCTTGATCAGCAAGGTCTGCCCGGGGTGCAAGCGCAGATTCAAGCCTTGCAGCAAGGCGTGGCCATCGGGCCGCCTGACCGTCACGCCATTGATCTCCAAGCCATCGGGCAAGGGTTCCGTATCCACCGAAGGCAGCGCACGCGCGGCTTCGTTGGCGTCCAGAAAACCATTCAGCCGGTCCAGCGTGGCGCGATACTGCGCAAAGCTGTCGTAAGACGTGCGAAAGAACGACAGCGCATCTTGCACCTGCCCGAACGCCTGCGAGGTTTGGATGACGTCGCCGAGCTTGATCGCGCCGCTGAAAAAACGCGGCGCTTGCAGGATGAAGGGAAACACCACCGCCACCTGGCTTACCGACAGGTTGAAGCCGTCGAACTTCAGGCCCCGATACACGCGCGCCCACAGGTTGGCGATGTAGGCGCTAAAGCGCGTCCACAGCGTGCCGCGCTCGACCGCTTCGCCTTGATAAAACGCCACGTTTTCAGCGTTCTCGCGCAGCCGGACCAGCGCATAGCGAAAGTTGGCGGTCAGCCGTTCAGACAGGAAATTCAGCTTGATCAGCGGCCGGCCGATCTTGAAGGCGAACCAGGTGGCGACGATGACGTACAGGAACACCACGAACACCATGGCGCGCGGAATTTCCACGCCCGCCACCATCAAGGGGCCGGACAAGCCCCACAAGATGCCGGTGAACGCCACCAAGGACACAATCGCGCTTAACGCGCCGATGGCAAGCGTGCGCGACCCCGTCACGAACATCGAGATGTCTTGTTCGATGCGTTGGTCGGGGTTGTCCACGGGCTCATCCACGAAATGGCCCCGGTAGTACGCGCCCGCGCCCAGCCAGTCGCGTGTCAGGCGGTCGTTGAGCCACACGCGCCAGTGGATGTCGAAGGCCTGGCCCACGTAGCTGTCGGCCAGCGCGCGCACCACATGCACACAGGCCAACACTGAAAAAATGCCCAGAAAGCGCCAGAACGCGCTCTGGTCCAGCGCTTGCAGCGCACTATAAAAGCCGTTGTACCAAAACGAGAACAGCACTGTCATGCGCACGGCGGCCATGGCCAACAGCAGCAGCACGGCCAACGTCAACAAGGGCCGCCAACTACGCCGGGGCGTCAGATACGGCCACGCCAGGCGCCAGAACTTGCGCCCCCAATCGGTCGTGCGCGCCAGCACGACGGACACGACGGCCAGCGCAAGCGCCGTGATGCCAAACGCGCTCGCCAACCAGATGGCGCTGTCCACCAATTGCTGCTGCCAGTTCAGATCCATCGACACGCCCCTATCAACACCGATCCTGGTTAGACGGGGACTTTGTGCCGGGTTCCACGAAAAATGCGGTCTTAAGCGTCGCTTAAGCGTTTCGGCTGGGTAGGTGAAGGCGGTTTGAAAGGATGGGCCGCATCAGCGCGTGCCCAGGTCCAGATTGGCGAACACATCGGCCAAGGTAGGCACCGAGCGCGCGGGCCAGATGGCGCTCAGGTCGAAGCTGGGTAGCGCTTGGCCGTCGCGCACTTCGCAAAAGCGCACGCCGCCAAAATTCATCGTGC
Organism: Achromobacter spanius; assembly: GCF_003994415.1. Taxonomy (NCBI): domain Bacteria; kingdom Pseudomonadati; phylum Pseudomonadota; class Betaproteobacteria; order Burkholderiales; family Alcaligenaceae; genus Achromobacter; species Achromobacter spanius. The sequence continues at coordinate 4,253,985 of NZ_CP034689.1, forward strand.
GGATCCAACTGGGCAGCAAGGCCACCCCGCATCCACCCGCTACGCAAGACAGCACCGTCAGCGTGCGGTTGGCCTCTTGCGCGACGTGCGCGTCGTGGCCGCCCTTGCGCATGGCGTCCAGGATGCCCGCATAGAACGCCGGCAATTGCGCCTGCGGGTACATCACCAGCCCGGCGTGCGCGATCTGCGCCATGGATACCGTGCCGTCGTCAGCTACGTCAAACTCATCCGGCACGGCGGCCACCAAGCGGTCGCGCAGCAGTTGCCGTTCGCGCATGCGTCCGCCCACCGCTACCGGCGTGTGCATCAGGCCGATATCGATCTCGCCGGTTTGCAGCGCATCGGCCTGCTCGGCATTGCTCATCTCACGCAAGATCACGCGCACCCCGGGCGCCTGCCGCCGCATCTCGCGCAGCGCGCGCGGCAAGGTGTCAAACAAGGCCGACGACACCAGGCCCACCGTCAGTTGCCCCGCGCTGCCGCGCCCGATCTCTTGCGCGCGATGCGCCGCCGCGTCGATCCGGGCCACGCTGATACGCACGTCTTCCAGAATGGCCAGCGCGGCCGGCGTGGGCGCGGCCCCCAGCCGCGACCGCTCAAAGAGACGCACGCCCAGATCTTTTTCCATGCGGCTTAGCGCCTGGCTCAAAGCGGGTTGCGCAATGCCCAGCCAGTCAGACGCGCGGCTCACGCTGCCGTGATCCACCACCGCCAGGAAATACCGCAGGTGCCTGGTTTCCATCTTGATCCGATATATAAATCGCAGTTTCAAACAATAGAAAACTATACCTCGACTCCCTAGAATCCGGCCATATAGAAGAGCGCGCGGCCATGCCCGCGCCACGGACAGGAGACTGCTTTGCCCCCGCTTTCGAACGGCGTTGCCGTCGACACCCATGCACACGTATTCCGGCAAGGCCTGGCGTTGGCAGGCACCCGCCGCCATACCCCGGATTACGACGCCACGCTGGCCGACTACCTGGCGCTGCTGGATGCGCACGGCTTGAGCCATGGCGTGCTGGTGCAACCCAGCTTCCTGGGCACCGACAACAGTCACATGCTGCAAGCGCTGCGCGCGGCGCCCGAGCGCTTGCGCGGGGTGGCCGTAGTGGCACCGGAAATCACGGACGCGCAGCTACAAGCGCTGGCCGACGGCGGCGTGGTGGGTATCCGCTTGAATCTGATTGGCCTGCCCACCCCCGCGCTGCATGACTCGCCCTGGCGCGCCTTGCTGGAACGCGTCAATGCGCTGGGCTGGCACGTAGAAGTCCACCTACAGGCCGCGCGCCTGCATGAAGTCTTGCCTGCATTGCTGGCGGCGGGCTGCCGCGTGGTGGTGGACCACTTCGGCCGGCCCGACCCGGCGCTGGGCGTGTCCGACCCCGGCTTTGAATACCTGCTGCAACAAGGCCGAAGCGGCCAGGTGTGGGTGAAGTTGTCCGCGCCCTACCGCAATTGGACGGGTACGGACTGCGCCGCGTCTGGTCGGCAGGCCGCGCAGCTTTTGCTTCAGGCCTACACGGCCGAACGCCTGATGTGGGGCAGTGACTGGCCGCACACCGAACATCGCGACGTGGCGTCCTACCCTGCGGCAACGCAATGGCTGGACGCCTGGATCGACGATCCCACGCAACGGCGCGGCGTGCTTGCCGATACGCCGTTGCAATTATTCCAATTCCAAGGAGACAAACCATGAACCCCTTCTTCAAACGACTGGCCCACCGTGGCAGCGTGTTGATCGCGGCAGGCCTGTTGGCAAGCGCCGCGGGCGCCGCATCGGCCGCTTATCCCGAACGCCCCGTCACGCTGGTGGTGACGTATCCGCCGGGCGGCACCGTGGACGTCGTTGCCCGCCTCATCGGCCCGAAGCTGGCCGCCGAACTGGGCCAGCCCGTAGTGATTGAAAACCGGGGCGGCGCGGGCGGCATGATCGGCGGCGCGGTCGTGGCCAAGGCGCAGCCTGACGGCTATACCTTGATGCTGGACGCGTCCAACCACGCGCAGAATCCCGCGCTGCATTCCAAGATGCAGTTCGACACGCTGACCGCCTTCGCGCCGGTATCGCTGCTGCTGCGCGTGCCCAACGTGCTGGTGGTCACGCCGTCGTATGAAGTGAAGTCGGTGGCCGACCTGATCCGCCTGGGGCAGCCCGACGCCAAGGAACCGGTGTACTTCGCGTCGGCCGGCCCCGGCTCGGCGCAGCACCTGGCCGGCGAACTGTTCAACCTGCTGGCCAAGACAAATCTGCAGCACGTGGCCTACAAGGGCGGCGGCCCGGCCATGATCGACGTCATGTCGGGCCAGGTGCCCGTCATGTTCGCCAGCATGGGTTCGTCGTGGCAGCACGTGAAGAACGGCAAGCTGCGCGCGGTAGCCGTCGGCGGTTCGGAGCGCTCCAAGGCCGCCCCCGATCTGCCCACCATCGCAGAGTCCGGCGTGCCGGGCTACGAAACCTATGAATGGAATGCCGTGTTCGCGCCGGCCGGCACGCCGCCCGCCATCGTGGAGCAGGTGTCGCAAGCGTTGGCCAAGGTGCTGAAAGACCCCGCCATTGCCGCGCAGTTGGCGGGTATTGGCGCGGAGCCCATCGGCTCGACCCCGGCCGAACTCGACATCTTCCGCCGCGCCGAGATCGCCAAATGGCAGCGCGTCGTCAAGGAAGCCAATCTGAAACTGGATTAAGACCTGCCCGGCCCGCCGGCACATTGCCGGGCGGGCCGGGTTGGCGGAAAGCCGGACTTGCGGCGTCCCTCAGGGCGCCGTTTTTTTTGAATGCGCGCTCGGGGCTATCATTGCGGCTTGGGCAAAACACATCGCAAAGCGCTTCAAAATGGACAAAATTCGACTCGACAAATGGCTGTGGGCCGCGCGCTTCTACAAGACGCGCAGCCTTGCCGTGCAAGAGATCGGCAAGGGCCGCGTCTTCGTGAACGACCAGGCCGCCAAACCGTCGCGCGAAGTCTCGGCCGGCGACCGCGTCACCATCCGCAAGGAAGACCCCGCGCTACAGGTGCAAGTCGTTGCGGTCAGCGGCGTGCGTGGCCCCGCGCCGGTTGCGCGGCTGTTGTATGAAGAAACTCCCGACAGCATTGCCGCGCGCGAACGCGCGGCGGAAATGCGGCGGCTGGCGCCGGAACCCGCGTTGGGTATTGAAACCGGCCGCCCCACCAAGCGCGACCGCCGACTGATCGACCAGATGCGAGGCAAGTAAGCATCATGAAACGCAGCTCAAGCGGCGGCCTGGTCTATTCCACCGAATCCGGCCGCATGTGCCCGACATGCCGCCAGGCACTTGCGCAATGCCAATGCAAAACCGCCGCGCGCGCCCTGCCTGCGGGCGACGGCGTAGCGCGTGTATCGCGCGAAACCAAGGGCCGCGGCGGCAAAAGCGTAACGGTCGTACGCGGACTGGCATTGGACCCGTTAGCACTTGCGGCCCTGGGCAAGCAACTGCGCACGGCATGCGGCTCGGGCGGCACCACCAAGGATGGCGTGATCGAGGTGCAGGGTGACCACTGCGAACGCATCATCAACGCCCTGACAAGCAGCGGCCATCGCGCCAAGCGCGCGGGTGGCTGAACCGGACAAGACACTCATGAATGATCTGGCAATAAGCAGCGTGGTCAGTTGGCACGCGCATGTGTACTTCGACGCGGCCAGCCGCGACGCCGCGTTTGCATTGCGTGAACGCGTGCTGGCGCAGTGGGACGGCAAGATGGAAATGGGGCGCTTCCATGAGCGCCCCGTCGGCCCGCATCCGCTATGGAGCTACCAGATTGCGTTCGCCCCTGAGCACTTCGCCGACATCGCTACCTGGCTCACGCTGAATCACGGGGCGCTTGACGTGTTCATGCATCCGAACACGGGCGATTCACTACGCGACCACCGCGATTGCGCCGTGTGGATCGGACGCAGCCATGTACTGAACCTGCAAGCGCTGGGCGGCTGACCCCGACAGGCGCGGGGCCACTGACTTCTTACAGCGCACGGCCCACGATCAGCGGGTCCAGCGCCAGGCCGGGTTCACCGCTCTTGCCCTCGTAGGGCAGGCGGTTAAGCACATAGCGCATGGCGTTCAGGCGCGCGCGCTTCTTGCAGTCCGACTTCACCACGATCCACGGCGCGTCGGCAGTATCCGTATGCGCGAACATCGCTTCTTTGGCGCGCGTGTAATCGTCCCATTTATCCAAGGACGCCAGGTCCACCGGGCTCAGCTTCCATTGCTTCAGCGGATGCACCTTGCGTTGCAGGAAGCGCCGGCGCTGCTCTTCGCGGCTGACCGAAAACCAGAACTTCACCAGGTGGATGCCGCTGGATACCAGGTGGCGTTCGAAGTCCGGCACCTGGCGCAGGAAGTCCAGGTATTCCTGCTGTGAACAAAAGCCCATCACACGCTCAACCCCGGCGCGGTTGTACCAGGACCGGTCAAACATCACGATCTCGCCGGCAGTTGGCAGATGCTGCACATAGCGCTGGAAGTACCACTGGCCCTTCTCGGTATCCGAGGGCTTTTCCAGCGCCACCACGCGTGCGCCGCGCGGATTCAGGTGTTCCATCATGCGCTTGATGGTGCCGCCCTTGCCCGCCGCGTCGCGCCCTTCGAACAGAATCACCACGCGCTGCCCGGTGGCCTTGACCCAGGCTTGAAGCTTCAGCAACTCCACTTGCAACTGGTACTTCTGCTTTTCGTAATTGCGGCGCAGCATGCGGTGGCGATAGGGGTAGATACCTTCGCGCCAGTCCATCGCCAGCTCTTCGTCGGGATTGCGCCGCGTGCCGGGCGCCTGCGTGTTGGCCTCCAACAGCGCGCGATGCACGGCGCGTGCGTCGTCGGGCGACAGTTCTTCGATGACGGAACGCAGCGCCTCGTGGGCTTGCGCGTCGGGGCCGACGGTATAGCGGCGGGCAATGTCCGCCAGCACCGACACCGTTTCCTGCCGCGCGGCGTCTTCACGTGCCCTGACCTGCGCGGCCATCACCTGCTTGCGCGCCAGCACGCCATTGTTGGCGGACGGCGCCGGGCGCGAGGCCGCGGCGCTGCCGGTTTCGGCGCTACGTTTGGCACTGTTTTTTGCGCTGTTTTTTGCGCTGCTGTCAGCGCTGCTGTCAGCACTACGCTTGGCGGCGCCTGGCGAAGCTGCGCGGCGCTTGCGCGGCGCGGCGGCTACATTGTCCGGAATGGCTTGCGGTGTCTTGTCTGTCATCGATCCTGTCCTTGCTGCGCTTGTCGTCCAGCCCACGCTGGCCAACCCAGAGCGAGCAGCCCGTCAGGGCAAGGCGCAACCCTACCTGCTTGCATGCGGCGTGGAATTGACGAGAATCAAAGGTTGTAACATTCTTTACAACAACAGGCGCCGCTACACTGCCGAATCCTCATCGCTCCCTACCTCTCATGTGGTCACGCATCAAGCGCTTTCTGTCCGGCCCGCCCGCGCCCGAAGATCCTTTCCGGCAATCGGTGAGCTTCGACGATGCCGGGTTCACGCGGCACTGCGAATTGGCGCGCGCGATGGGCCTGCAAGCGTTCTGGCCTTGGGCGGACGTGCATGAGTTCGGCTTTTCATTCCAGCGCGCACTCTATCCCGACCCCTGGTATGGCGACTACATGGAAAGCCTGTGGTACCTGTGGCTACGCTGCGAAGACGGCGACATGATGCGGGTGTTCATTGATGAACGGCTGCTGGACGCCAACCATTTGCCGCCCGCGCTGTTGCGCAACCTGCCCGGGCTGGACATAAGCGTGCTGCACGCCGGGCTGGCGACCGCGCGCCGGGGGCTGCGCCATTTCAAAGGCGAAGGCGAGTGGCCCGCCTGGCGCCGCGATAGCGCCGCGCCATAGCCCCCGCTATAGCCCCGAGTCATTGCCGGACACTGGATGCCAGGCACGGCACTTGCTGACGCCCTGGCCCGATTGACGCCGTCAAACTCGCTTACTACAGTCAAGACCGATGACCCCATTTGTTGGTGCGCCATGAATTCCCAGGAAAACACGCTGTCGCCATGGAAGCGCTTGCGCGCGCACCGTGGCGGGCGCGTCGCGTTAAGTGCAGGGCTGATTGTGCTGGCGGCCATCGCGGCCACGCAGGCATGGGACCACCTGGGCGAACGCGCTCAGGAAAAGGTCGCCACCGCTGAAATCCGCAAGGTCGCGGATACGCTCAGCCAGATGGTGGCGGGCGCCGAGGGCGAGCCGGACGCCCTGCCATCCATCGACCCCACCCCCAAGGCCAAGGGTTTCTATGGCGAACTGGAACGGGCGGTCAAGACGGTGGCCAGTGAACGGGTGGCGCAGCACAAGGCCTATCTGACCGAGCTGAAAGACATCGGCATGCCCCGGCTGCTGGACGCGCACCGGCTGGCGCTGGACACCGGCCTGGTGGAAAGCCGAATGATTCTTGAGCAGGCCGAGCGCCTGGTGCCCAAGTACCGCGACCAAAGCATCCGGGTGCTGCAAGACATGCCGGAACTGATCCGGTCGCTGGCCATACGCGAACCCGAAAAGCAGAAGATGATGAACACGCTGACCGCAACCCTGGCGCGCCGCAGCGACAGCCTGGGCCAGGTCTGGCTGCTGGAAACGCGCATCCTGCACGAGTTCGGCCAGATGATTTCACTGCTGGATGACAACCGCCAGTTTTGGTACGCCGACCATGACGAGCTGATGTTTGAACGCGACGGCGACTTGAAGCGCTTTAACCAACACATGGTGGCGATCAACAAGATGGCGTTTGAACAGGAACGGCTGGGCAAGCAGCAGTTGGCCAACCTGTTCGCGGTACTTCCTTGACACCCTGCCCCGCGCCGTCCGTCAGAACGGCTTGACCACCACCAGCGTCACGATGACCGCGCACGCGATCACGGTGAATGGCGCGTAAAGGTCCACCAGCGGCGGACGCTTGAGCGAGCCGTTGACCATCCGGCGCAACGACGCGCTTTGCAGGCCCAACAAGGCCGACAGCGCCAGCGCACAGCCCACCTTGATCCAGATCCAGTTCATGGCGAACCAGCCGAAGGTCATGGCCAGATGCAGGCCAATCAGCCACGACACGAGCATGGCCGGCGTGGTCACCCACAGCGTCCAGCGCCGCAGCGCGCCAAGCATCTTGCGTTCCTTGGGCGCTTCATCGCCGTCTTGCGGCTGCGACGACAACAGAAACAAGGACACGAACAGCGAGCCGACAATCCACGTCACCACGGCCGCCACATGGGCCATCTTCAAGAGTTGATACGTCATGGCGCGGGCTTGTCCGCGCCGGCGTCGGACGCCGATTCGGCTTTCTCGTTGAGCGTGGCCGAACCGGAGGGACCATTCGCGGTGGCCGGGTTCAGCGTGTCGGCTGGCGCGTCCGGCGACACCACGGGGTCAGCCGGCGGCTCGGCAGGCTTGGAGGCGGCGGGCGGCGGGGACGTGGTGCTGGGCATGGAGGGCTGAGCGGCGCTGGCCGGGCCGGACGGAGCGGCTGGTGGCGCCACCTGGGGCACAAGCTTGGGCGCAACCCGTGGCGCAACATGCGGCGCCACGGCGGCCTCGGCATCCGGCAGGAAACGCTGCAAAAGCTGGAAAAACCCTTCGTAGAACTTCGGCCGCGACACCGTCTGGCTGGCCGTCTTCACCAGCGAATCGTCGCTGGAACCGAACGGCATCGATACCTGCCCCAGCACGCTCACGCCCACGCTGGCCGAGCTGGTGGTGCGCTTGATGGAATAGCGGTCTTGCACCGCGTTGGCGAACACCGTGGCGCGCTGGTTGGCGCTGCCGTCCGAGGCGCAATCAATATTGAAATTGATCTGCGTGTGCTGGCCGTCTTCGCCCTGGAAATTCTTGTGGCCGGACACTCGCGCCGGGTCAAAGCGATCGATGTTGTAGCCCTGGCTCAGCAAGGCGCGGCGGCCCGCGTCGCAGGCCGTGGTGCTGGCAGTGGGAAAGGTGCGCGAGAACACGTCGTTCTGCGTGAAGTCTTCGCGTTCGTAGGCCGGTTTGGGGGAGGTACATCCCGCCAGGATCGCCGTCAGGCAGACAAACAGGGCAACAGGCAGACGACGGGTAACGCAGGGCATGAGGGGTCCGGCTTTGGGCGTAAAGCGGGCATTATCGACCAGAAAGAAACGGCTGGCGAATGGCTGCCAACCGGATCCCCCCGGCCCGTGATGCGTTGAAACAGTTAATTCACCCGAATACACCTCACCTCGTGCCCCGACGCCACGGGCACGATGTCCGGCACCGCCGCCTGGCAGCGCGGCTCGGCCAATCCGCAACGCGGCGCGAACGCGCATCCGGGCGGCAAGGCGGCCAGGTCGGGCGGCGACCCCGGTATGGTTTCCAGCCGTTGACCTTTCTGCATGGCGCCATGCGCGCGGCCCTTCAGCAAAGCCAGCGTGTAGGGATGACGCGGTGCGCGCAGCAGGTCCGCCACGCTGCCCTGCTCCACGATGCGCCCGCCATACATCACCGCCACCCGGTCGGCAATTTCCGCGGCCGCACCGATGTCATGGGTCACAAACACGATGGACAAGCCCAGTTCGCGTTGCAGCTCGCGCAGCAACAGCAGAATCTGAATCTGCACCGTGGCGTCCAGGGCGGTGGTGGGCTCATCCGCCAGCAGCACCTTGGGGTTGCACGACAGGGCCAGCGCGATCATGGCGCGCTGGCGCATGCCGCCGGACATTTCATGCGGATAGGCTTGCAGCCGCCGCTCGGGGCTGGGAATACGCACGCGCTCGAACAGCGACAAGGCGCGCGCACGCGCCTCGGCGGCGCTCTTGCCGGTGTGCCGGCGCACCATTTCTTCAATCTGACGGCCCACGGTGTAGACGGGGTCCAGCGCCAGCAACGGCTCCTGGAACACCATCGACACCACCGGGCCGCGCAGGGCGGCAAGCTCGCGGGCGTTCATTGCCAGCACGTCGCGGCCATCCACGCTCATTTCGCCGCTGATGCGCGTGCGGCGCGGCGGGTGCAGCCGCATCAGGGCGCGCAGGGTCACGCTCTTGCCGGAACCAGATTCGCCGATCAGCGCCACGGCTTCTCCGCGCCCCACGTCCAGGTTCACGCCATTCAAGGCATGCACGGTCTTGGCGCCCGCCTGAAAGGCGACTTCCAGGTTGCGGATGCGGACCAAGGGGGAGGTCGGCGCGGTCATGTCAGCGCTCCAGAAGCGGCATAGCCCGAATCAGGTTGATGGATCAGGCAGCGCACGGCATGGCCGCCCTGCTGCGTCACGGCTGGCGCTTCGGCCGCACAGGCCGCGCGCGCAAACGCGCAGCGGGTGTGGAAGCGGCACCCCGAAGGCGGGTCGATGGGGTTGGGCGGGTCGCCAGACAAGGGCGCCGATTCCGTGCGCTGCCCAGGTTCCATCGACGGCATGGACCGCAGCAGCGCTTGCGTGTAGGGATGGCGCGGCGCGTCGAACACCTGATCCACCGGCCCCAGCTCCACGACCTCGCCCAGGTACATCACCATGACGCGGTCCGAGATGTAGCGCACCACGTTCAAGTCGTGGCTGATGAACATATAGGTCAGCCCGAAATCGTCTTTCAGGTCCAGCAGCAGGTTCAGCACCTGCGCTTCCACCGACTTGTCCAGGGCGGACACCGCTTCGTCCAGAATCACCAGGCGCGGATGCAAGGCCAGCGCGCGCGCGATGTTCACGCGTTGGCGCTGACCGCCCGACAATTCATGCGGGTAACGGCCGGCAAAGCGCTGCGCCTCCAGGCCCACGCGGCCCAGCAGCCCACGCGCCACCGAGATGGCGTCGCGCTTGGGGCTGCCGTGCACCAGCGGGCCGAAGGCCACGGAATCTTCGATCGTCATGCGGGGGTTCAGCGACGAATAACTGTCCTGGAACACCATCTGTGTCTGGCGGCGAAATTCGCGCAGCGCCAGCGCGCGCGAGCCTACCGCCATGCCATCGAACACCAACTCGCCCCGGTCCTGTTTGATCAGTTGCATCACCAGCCGCGCGGTGGTGGACTTGCCGCAACCCGATTCCCCCACCACGCCCAGCGTCTCGCCCTTCTTCACGTCGAAGTCCACGCCGTCCACCGCGCGTACCGCGTTGCCGCCCCGGCCACGCGAGAGCGGATCGCGCTTCAGCGGGAAGTGCTTGACCAGGCCGCGCACGCTCAACAAGGGCTGGGCCGGGCCGCCCACGTCTTCATGAGCCAAGCGCACTGCATCGTTGACCGCATTCATTCCTTGACCTCCATGGCCGAGCGCAGTCCGTCGGACAGCAGGTTGAAGGACATCGACGTGATGAAAATCATCACGCCCGGCAGTGCCGCCACCCAAGGTTGGGTGTAGATGGCGGTGCGCAAGGTGTTCAGCATCAAGCCCCATTCCGGCTCGGGCGGGCGCACGCCCAGCCCCAGGAACGACAGGCCCGAGGCCAGGATCATGGACACCGAGATCAGGCTGGTGGAATACACGAAGATGGGACCCAGCACGTTCGACAGCACATGCGCGCGCACGATGGTCAGCGGCGATGCGCCCGAGGCCCGCGCCGCGTCCACGTAGTCGCTGCGCCGCACCTGCGTGGTGACGCTTTCGGCCACGCGCACGATCTGCGGAATGAAGACGATGGTGAGCGACAGCAGCGCGTTGAAGATGCCCGCGCCCAAGGTGCCCGACAGCGCAATGGCCAGCAGCACCGACGGAAACGCATAGAACACGTCCACCACCCGCATGATCAGCGTGCTGGTCCAGCCGCCCGCGTAGCCCGCCAGGATGCCGATGGCGCTGCCCACCACGAACGCCGCAATCACCGGCACGATGCCCATGAACAGCGACAGGCGCGCGCCCAGCATCAAGCGCGACAACATGTCGCGGCCCAGCTCGTCGGCCCCCAGCGGATAGCCTTCGGTACCGATGGGCCGCAGGCGCTTGAGCATGGACGCATGGAACGGGTCCGCCGGCGTGATCCATGGCGCCAGGATGGCGATGAGGATCAGCGCCAGGATGACGCCGCCGGCGGCCAGCGCCACGGGGTCGCGGCGCAAGCGGCGCAGCACGTTCGACCAATAGCCCGGCGATCGCGCCACGGGCGCCACGACCGCCGTGGCGGTCAGGCTGGCAACGGAATCGCTCATGTCAGCTCCTTTCGATGCGTGGGTCGAACAGGCCTTGCAGGATGTCCACGGCCAGGTTCAAGACCACGAAGAACAAGGCCAGCACCAGGATCGTGCCCTGCAACAGCGGCAGGTCGCGCTGGAAGATGGCGGCGTTGAGCAGGAAGCCCGTGCCCGGCCACGAGAACACCGTTTCGATCAGGATGGAGCCGCCCAGCAGATAGCCCAGTTGCAGGCCCATCACCGCCAAGGCGGTGGGCGCGCAGTTCTTGACGACGTGCAGGAATACGCCCAGGTCGGTCAGGCCGCGCGCGCGCAGACCCACCACGAATTCCTGCGACAGCGTCTCGGCCACCAGCGCGCGCACGGTGCGCGCGATGATGCCCATCGGTATCACCGACATCGTCACGGCGGGCAGGATCATGTGGCGGATGTGCGCCCAGTCCGCCGCCCATTCGCCCGACCCGCCCGGCCCCGCCCCCGTGGGCGGCAGCCACATCAGCTGCGTTGAAAAGATGATGACCAGCACCATGCCCAGCCAGTAATGCGGCACGCTGACGCCGAAGACCGACACGAAGGACGCAATGCGGTCCAGCGGCGAATTGCGGAAGTACCCGCCGACAAAGCCCAGGAACGCGCCCACGACAAAGCCCAGCAGCGTGGCCAGACAGGCCAGCCGCAAGGTGTTGCCCACCGCCTTGAAGACCTCGGCCGACACGGGGCGGCCGGTGGCGATGGACGTACCCAGGTCCCCATGCAGCGCGCGCCACAGCCAGCCGGCGAATTGCTCGATCAAGGGGCGGTCAAAGCCGTAGAGCTGCATCAATTGCCGTTGCAGGTCGGCGGACGCATCGGGAGGAAGAATGGACACCAGCGGATCGCCGGGCGCCAGGTGGATCAGCAGAAAACAGAGCAGCGCGACCCCCACCATGATGGGCAAGGCGTACACGATGCGCCGCAGGATGTAAGACAGCATAGGCGTCACCGGCTAGGGCGCCGAAGGCCGCACGGGGCAGCCTTCGGCGCGTTCAGGATCAATCCATCGACATGGTGGCGATATCGATGAACCAGCTCTTGGGCTGCACCACGCCCTTGACCTTCGGCGAAATCGCGCGCGGGCCGACGTCATGCGCAATCCAGACAAACGGCGCCTCTTCGACCACGCGCGCATGCAGCTTGGCCAGGGCGGCGTCGCGTTCGGCGGGGGTGAAGGTGGTGCGCGCATCCTTGATCAAGTCGTCGATTTCGGCGTTGCCGAAATAGCCCCAGTTGTTGGAGGCCGGCGGAAAGGTCTTGGTGCTGGCAAAGCGCACGATGGCGAAGAACGGGTCCATGGCCGCGAAGCTGACGTTGATGGCGTCGCTGCCGTTGGCCGACGGGTCCTTGGCGCCCTTGCGCCAGTTGGTGAACAAGGTGTTCCACTCCACCACGTCAAAGCTCACGTCGAAGTAGCAGTCCTTCAGGTTCTGCTGCACGAACTCGTTCATGGGCAGAGGCTGCATCTGGCCGGAGCCCGATGCCGAGGTCTGCACCTTCACCTTGATGGGCTTGGCCTGGGAATAACCCGCTTCGGTCATCAGCTTGCGCGCGGCGTCCGGGTCGTACTTGATGTCGAACTTGGGGTTGCCCCACCACGGATGGCCCGGCGGCACCGTGCCCTTGGGCTCGCCCATCATGCCGCCCAGCAACTGCTTGAGCTCGCCCCGGTTCACGCACAGGTTGGCGGCCTTGCGCACGCGCGCATCGAGCCACGGCGAGCCTTCCTTGAACGACAACTGCCACGGCCACACGTGCGGCTGTTCATTGGAATAGATGATGAAGCCACGGCTCTTGATGGCGTCGAAGGCGTCCGGCGCTGGCGCTTCAATCCAATCCACCTGGCCGGACATCAACGCAGCCGTGCGCGAGTTGGCTTCGGGCAGCGGCAGCATCACCACGCGGTCGATCTTCGGGCGGCGCTTTTCGTCCCAGTACTGGTCGTACTTCACCACTTCGAGCCGTTCGCGCGGCACGAACTTGGCCATCTTGAACGGGCCGGTGCCCGAGGCATCGGCGGCAAAGGCGGCCCAGGCCTTTTGCGAACGCTCGGCCGGATCCGTGACGGACGCCGGCACCTCGGCCAGCTTCTTCTTCCACTGCGCGGGCGACGCCATGTACAGATTGGTCAGGTTGATCGGCAGAAAGGAATCCGGCTCGGACGTCGTCAGTTCCACCGTCAGGTCATCGATCTTTTTCGCGGACCTAAGGGTCGGCATGCGCGAGGCCGTCACGCCTACCTGGCTGGCGTCGAACTGCGGCGCGCTCTTGTCCAAGACCTTGCCCACGTTCCAGACCACGGCGTCGGCATTGAAGTCGGACCCATCGTGGAACTTCACGCCGGGGCGCAGCTTGAATACCCACTTGGTCTTGTCCGAAGCGTCCACATCCCACGACACGGCAAGGTCGGGGATCAGCACGCTGGGCCCGTCCTTCTTGGACAGGTCCCATTGCGTCAGGCCGTCGTACATCGGAATGCCGGTGAAGCGGTTTCCCTCAAAGCCTTGGTCGGGCTGGCCCAGCGTGCGAGGGATGTCGCCGGCGGTCATGCCGATGCGCAACACCTTTTCGGCTTGCGCCGCGCCAGGGGCGATCACTGCAACGCCGGCGGCCGTCAGCGCAAGCGCGGCGGCATAGGACTTGAGGCGGAAACTCCGTGTCTGCATGTGGTTCTCCAATGTCTTGCAAGATGCCTTCCCCGCGAGGGTGAGGCGCGCGTGAACAGGGTTGGTACACAGATTTTGTATAAGCAATATCCGTGCCATTTTTGGAACCGGGAAGCAGAGTCAGGGATAGTCCCGAGGCGGGCGCGGGGGTGCCGGGCGCAGCGTCGGACGCCCCCGCCGCGCGAACGTGTCCGAGCGCGTGCGGGGAGTCAATGCAAAGGGATTACCAGCAGGTGCTGGGGTGGGTGACGGGTAGGAGCCAGACGGGCGACAGGCACCACGGCGGCGCGAAGTGCGCTCCCCGTGCGCCGCCTTGGTGCAGCATGCACACGTCCGCGCACCTGCGCGTCAACACATCAGTTGGCAACGCCCGCTTGCGCCAGCATGGCGCGCAGCAGGACGTTGCATCCTGCCTCCAGATGGTCGGGGCGCGCGTCTTCGATTTCGTTGTGGCTGATGCCGTCCTTGCAGGGCACGAAGATCATGGCCGCGGGCGCCACACGGGCCACGTAGACGGCATCGTGCCCCGCCCCGCTGACCACGTTCATCGCCGACAAGCCCAGGTCGCGCGCGCCTTCGCGCACCGACTGCACCAAGGCAGGCGCGAACGGTTGCGGCGCAAAGTACACCACCTGCTCGATCTGCGCCGTGACGCCACGGCTGTCGGCCGCCGCATCCACCGCCGCGCGCAAGGCCGCGTCCATGGCCGAGAGCGTGGCGTCGTCGGCCGCGCGCAGGTCCACGGTCAGGCGCACGCGGCCGGGAATCACATTGCGCGAATTGGGGAACACATCCATCCAGCCCACCGTGGCACGCGCATCCGGCGCGTGCGCCAGGGCAATCTGGTTCACCGCCAGCACCAGCTCGGACGCCGCCAGCAAGGCATCGCGGCGCAGCGGCATGGGCGTGGGGCCAGCATGCGCCTCGACGCCCGTCAGCACCACGTCGTACCAGCGCTGGCCCAAGGCGGCGGTGACCACGCCGATGACCGTGTCGGCGGCTTCCAGCACGGGGCCTTGCTCAATGTGCGCCTCGAAGTAGGCGCCTACGTCATAGGCAGGGACGCCGTCCTGCCGCGCTGGCGGCACGGCAACCTGGCCCGCATAGCCGATGGCCTCCAGGGCCTGGCTGACGCTCACGCCCTCGCGGTCCTGCTGCGCCAGCGCATGCTGCAAGGTAAAGGCCCCGGCATACACGCCCGAGCCCATCATCACCGGCACAAAGCGCGAGCCCTCTTCATTGGTCCAGACAGCCAGTTCCAGCGGCGCCTCGGTCTGCACGCCATGGTCATTCAGCGTGCGCAGCACCTCCAGCCCGGCCAGCACGCCGTAGTTGCCATCGAACTTGCCGCCCGTGGGCTGGGTGTCGATGTGGCTGCCCGTCATGACGGCGGGCAAGTCGTTGTTGCGGCCCGGGCGGCGCGCGAAGATATTGCCGATGGCGTCCACGCGGACATCACAGCCGGCCTCTTGTACCCAACGCACGAACAGGTCGCGTCCCTGGCGGTCCAGGTCGGTCAGGGCCAGGCGGCACACGCCGCCTTTTTCCGTACCGCCAATCTGCGCCAGATCCATCAATGACTGCCATAGGCGCGCGCCATCCACGCGCAGGTCGGCCAGCGTTTCGGTAGCGGGGGCAAGGCTCATGGGGACTCCTGTTCAACAAGCAGCCGCGCAAGCTCGCGGCACGGGTTCTGGTTCGGACTCGCCCGATTCTGCTCTGTGTACCAGCGCCCTGCCAAGCCCCATTTACAAGACGTAGCCCTGGCCGTGTTCTTGCGTGAGGCTCTGCCGGTAGCTGGCGCAGCCCACCGCCAGCAGCAGCACGCACAGCACGGTGGCCCCGGCGATCAGCAGCGACAGCGATTGCCCTACCGCGCCGGGGTTGCCGAACAGCCGGTCGGTCAGCAAGGCGACAGCCGTGGTGCCCACGCCTAGACCGATCAAATTTGAGATCAGCAGGAACAGCGCCGAAACCTGCGCGCGAATCTGGTTGGGCGGCAGGATCTGCATCGCGGCGGTAGACGTCGGCATCGGAAACGAGGCGAAGAACATGGCGGGCAGCAGCAAGCCCACCGACAGCCACAAGCTGTCCACCTGCGTGAACGCCACCGCCGGCAGCGCCATGCCCACCGCGCCGATCACGCCCGCGCGCAACGGCGCGTCGCGATAGCCGCGCTTGGCCAGCCCGTCCATCAACCAGCCACCGCAGAAGACGCCGGCCGTGTTGGCCACCAGCACCACCACACCCAGCATGTAGCCGGCTTCCACGGGCGACATGCCGAAGCGGCGCATGTAGAACGCGGGCGTCCAGCTCAGCAGTGCGAACAGCACCATGGCGTAGAAAGAAAAGCCCAGGTAGTGGCAGAAGAACGTGCGCCGGTGCCGGCCCAGAAAGCGGAAGGTGTCGCGGATGCTGGGCTTTTGCGCCTGGCCGTCGGCGGCGCGGCGCAGGCCCAGGCGCTGCGGATCGCGCACGGTCAACACAATCAGCAGCGCCACCAGCAAGCCGGGCAAGCCCACGATAAAAAACGTGACCTGCCAGGGCCGCATCGCGCCCACCCAAGGAACCACCACGCT
The DNA here is from genome assembly GCF_003994415.1 of Achromobacter spanius. Lineage (NCBI taxonomy): Bacteria > Pseudomonadati > Pseudomonadota > Betaproteobacteria > Burkholderiales > Alcaligenaceae > Achromobacter > Achromobacter spanius. The sequence goes on from NZ_CP034689.1 coordinate 4,270,330, forward strand.
GTCCACGCTTTTCAGCAGGTTGATGACATAGCCGCCGATCAGGAAGGCCATGCCGCCGCCGATGAACGAACCTATCGAATAGACGCCCACCGCGCGGCCGAGCTTGTCGCGCGGGAACATGTCGCTAAGCATGGAATAGGTGGCGGGCGACAAGGCGGCCTCGCCCACGCCCACGCCGATGCGCGCCAGGAACATGTGGGCAAAACTGCGCGACAGGCCACAGGCGGCCGTCGCCAGGCTCCAGAACGCCACGCCGATCGCGATGATCTTGGGGCGCGAATAGCGGTCGGCCAGCAAGGCGATGGGAATGCCCATGACGGCGTAGAACAAGGAAAACGCCAGGCCGTGCAGCAGGCTGAACTGCGTGTCTGACAGTTGCAGATCGCGCTTGATGGGTTCGATCATCAGCGCCAGGATCTGCCGGTCGACGAAGGAAAATATGTACGCTAGCATGCATATCACCACGACGTACCACTCGTAGGCGTAGCGTCTTTTGGCCAGTGGCGGCAGGGTGGCGTCGGTCATGTTTTTTCCCTTGTCTTGTCCTTGTTCTGTCCATCGTTTGTAGGCCTTTGCGCCGCCGGACTCTATACGCCGCGCGCAACGGCTGTTCCCACCGCGCAGGAAAGCATGTTCAACGACACCTATCCGCTGAACCGACATTGCTTGCTGAACTCGGGCAACGCCGCCGAGGTCAAGGATCAGGTCAGCCAACACCTGTGGTCGCACCGCATGTGCGTCGCCCAGGGAAAACCCTTGCAGTCGCGGCTGTACGGCGTGTTCTTCGGCAACGCCGCGCTGTTCGATCTGCACTACGGCGCCGAAGTCGAGATCGATGCGGGCGACATCGCCAGCTATTACCTGATCCGTATCACGTTGCAAGGCTCGGGCCTGGTCACGCTGGGCAAGCGCAGCGCGGCCATGCAGGCGGGCAGCCTGACGATTTCGTCACCGTCCGAGCCCAGCATCATCAGCATCGGCCGCGACTGCCGCAACCTGATCCTGCGCGTGGAACGGCAGGCGCTTGAACATCAGTTGCAACGCCTGCTGGACCGGCCCATCAAGCACGCGCTGGTCTTCGACCTGGAAGTCGGCCCCAATTCCCCCGGCCTGGCCGCCGTGCGCGAAACGCTGGACTATCTTTGCCGGCTGTACCAGCACCCCGCCATTGATGGCGTGACGCAGACGCTGGCGGCGGGCTTTTCCGACTACCTGCTGGCCTTGCTGCTGACGCAACTGCCGCACAACTATTCCGACGCACTGCGCACCGACCACCGCCAGCCCTTGCCGCAGCACGTACGCCGCGCGCGCGACTACATCGAGACCCATGTCGATGAAGCGATTTCATTGGCTGACCTGGCGGCGCACTGTGGCGTATCCGTGCGCACGCTGCAAAACGGCTTCACGCAGTTTCTCAAGCAAAGCCCCAGCGACTACGTGCGCCACCAGCGCCTGACGCTGGTGCATGCCGCGCTGGAACAGGCCCGCGCGGGCGACAGCGTGACCGACATCCTGCTACGCCACGGCGTAACCAGCTTCGGCCATTTCGCCACGCACTACCGCAAGCGCTACGGATGTCTTCCATCAGACACCTTGCGCCAAAATCGTAGGATGGGTGAAGCGCGAGACGCCATCCAAAAAAATGGAAATGGAGATCGCGCGTAACCCATCGCGCGGAGGTGATGCTGTGGCTGAGGGGGTTAAGAATTCCATCGCTGCTTGATGGGTTGCGCGCGTTGCGCAGCATTGTTCTTTTTTAAGGATTCTCGCGCTTCACCCATCCTACGGCCATCCTTTTTCGCTGTTAGCCGCGCGCCGCATTTCCTTGCCGGATCTGAACGGCGCTTGCGCGTTTGGCGCAGCCCGCGCTCCGCGCCACCGCTAGGATCAAGCCTTCATCGAAGGAGCTTGATCATGCGAATCAGCGTCATAGGCGGCGGACATGGCTGCTACGCGGCAGCCGCCGAACTGGCCGAAAAAGGACACGAGGTGCGCTGGTGGCGCCGCGACGGCGCCGCCTTCCAGGGCTTGCGCGATGCCGGCGCGTTGACGGTCACCGACTATCGCGGCACGCGCCAGGTGCCGCTGGGTTCCGGCCCCGGCCATCTGGCGCTGACAGATGCCTTGCCTGACGCCGTGGCCGACGCGCAGGTGCTGGTCATCCCCCTGCCCTGCACCACCCACGACGCGCTCGCCGCCGCCTTGGCGCCGCTGCTGCAAGACGGCCAGGTGGTGTTCCTGCCGCCCGGCACGTTCGGCAGCTACCTTTTTGCGCGCGCGCAGAAAGACGCCGGCAACCCCGCCCGCGTCGCGTATGCGGAAACCGGCACCCTGCCCTACCTGGCGCGCAAACACGGCAACACGGTGGTGATCAGCGGGTACGCCACGCGCCTGCCCACCGGCGTGTTTCCCAGCCGCCTGACCGACAACGCGCTGGCGCTGCTGGGCCAGGCCTACCCCAGCATCGAACCCATCGAAGACGGACTGGCGGGCGCGCTGATGAACGCCGGCCCCATCATCCACCCGCCGCTCATCCTGATGAATGCCGGCCCCTTGGAACACTTCGACAAGTGGGACATCCATAACGAAGGCACGCAGCCCGCCATCCGCCGCGTGACCGACACGCTGGACGCCGAACGCGTGGCCATCCGCGAGGCGCTGGGCTACGGGGCGCCGCACTTTCCGCTGGCCGATCACTACGCCAGCCAAGGCGACGAATGGATGTACGGACGCGGCGCGCACGGCAAGCTGACCGACAGCGGCGACTGGCGCGAAACCATCGACCTGCACACGCACCGCTACATGCTGGAAGACACGCGGCTGGGGCTGTCGTTCCTGGTGTCCACCGGCCGCTGGGCAGACGTACCGACGCCGGTCGCGCAGGGCCTGCTGAATATCGCCAGCGCCATCACCGGCCGCGATCTTTACGCCGAAGGCCGCACACTGGAACGCCTGGGGCTGGACCGCTTGTCGCGTGCCGGCATGGCGGAATTGCTGGAACAGGGGTGCTGATCATGGAAGACAGAATCTGCGTGATCGGCGCCGGCCGCATGGGCGAAGGCATCACCTTGTCGTACGTGCATGCCGGCCGCGACGTGACGCTTATCGACATCAAGCCCAGAACGCCCGCCGAACAAGCCGAGCACCACGCGCGCGTGCTGGCCAACCTGCGGCGCGAACTGGGCACGCTAAGCCGCCTGGGTTTGCTGGATGCCGAGCAGGCCGACACCGCCATGCAGCGCGTGCGCCTGTGCGGGCGCGATGACGCCATTGCCGATCTTCAACACGCGCGCGTCGTCTTCGAAGCCGTGCCCGAACGCCTGGACGCCAAGCGCGACGCCTTCGCCTGGTTGGGGCAAGTCTGCGCGAAGGACGCCATCATCGCATCAACCACTTCCACGTTTCTGGTGACCGAGCTGGCGCAACTGGTGCACGGCCCCGAGCGCTTTCTGAACGCGCATTGGCTCAACCCGGCCTATCTGATTCCGCTGGTTGAAGTCAGCCGTGGACCGCGTACGGATGATGCCGCCTTGCAAGCCTTGCTGGACGTGCTACGCCAGGCCGGAAAGGTGCCCGTGCAGTGCGCGCCCTCGGCGGGCTACATCGTGCCGCGCATCCAGGCGCTGGCGATGAACGAAGCCGCCCGCATGGTCGAGGAAGGCGTGGCCAGCGCCGAGGACATCGACACGGCCGTGCGCCTGGGATTTGGATTGCGCTTTTCGGTGCTGGGCTTGCTGGAATTCATCGACTGGGGCGGCGGCGACATCCTGTACTACGCGTCGCGCTACCTTGAAGGCGAGATCGGCCCACGCTTCGCGTCGCCGGATGTCATCGCCCGCAACATGGAACAAGGCCGCAACGGGCTGCGCGATGGCAAAGGCTTTTACGACTATGCCGGCGTGGACGTGGACGCCTACAAGATGGAGCGCCTGGGGCAGCTGTGCAAGCGGCTGGAAGTGATGGGGCTATTGCCGCGCGCGGGTGGTGCGCGCCAGCCACCCCCTTAGCGCGCGTCCGCTTCAACTCAGCGCGCGTCCGCTTCAACTCAGCGCGCGTCCGCCTCAAGAATGCGATACGCCAGGCGCACGCGCGCCTCGTTCGGAATATTTCGATTGGCCAGGATCACCACGCCGACCTTCCTGGCAGGCACGAACGCCACGTAGGCGCCGAAGCCGTTGGTGGAACCGGTCTTGTTGATCCACACATCGGCGCGCGGCGACTGCGGCGGCGTCAAGGCCTTGGCCGGCTGGCTCTGGCTGTTCATCGTGCCCGCGTTGGCGGCCAACAGCGCGTCCAGCGTGACGGGGTACGCCAGTTGTTCCCACGCCAGGTCCTGCGTCATCGCGCCCACGTCGTAGTAAGCCACGTGCGTGTCCGCCAGCGCCTTGGCAATCACGGCATCACCAACAACGTCCTGGGCAATCTTCGCTTCGCGCGCGGCCTTCGCGCTGAATTCGCGCGGGGCAGACGCGACGCCCATGTTCGCATCCACAAAGCGGATCAGGTCGCTGGCGCTGGTCTTCACGCCGTACGCTTCGTCGGCCAGCACGCCCGGGTTCACGCGCACGGGCGCGTTCTGTTTGTTGTAGCCCTGCGCGTAGTCACCCATCTTGGCGGCCGGCACGTGGATGTATGTGTTGGACAAGCCCAGCCGGGGCAACAGCGTCTTCTCGATGGCTTGTGCATACGGCTCACCCAGGCTCTTGGCCGCCACCACGCCCAGCATGCCGATGCTGGGGTTGGCATAGGTGCGGTACGTGCCCGGCGCGTAGCGCGGCGTCCAGGCAGCCAGGTAGGCCATCAATTGTGCGTCGTCCGTCACCGCGTCCGGCACTTGCAGGGGAAAGCCGCCGCCCGTGTGCGTGCCCAGGTGTATCAGGTTCAGTTTGCCGAATGCCGTGCCCTGCAAGGCCGGCACGAAGCGCGCCGGGCTGTCGGACAGCGACAGCTTGCCCAGCGCCTGGGCATAGGTGGCCAAGGTGGCGGTAAAGGTCTTGCTGATGGAGCCCAGCTCGAACAATGTGTCGCGGCTGACGGGGGTGTGCGTTTGCAGCGAGGCCACGCCATAGTTGCGGAATTCATGCTGCCCTTCGCGGGTGACGGCGATGGCCAGGCCGGCCACGTCGTACTCCTGCATCAGCGCATGCACGGCGTCGTCGATATCGGCGCCAGCAGGCACCGGCTCGGCACGCGCGGGCTGGCCGGAGGTGGCGGATTGATCCGCCTTCGCAGGAGGCGAGCCCGCCTGCGCGCCGGACACGGCCATCAACGAAAACAGGGAGCAGCCGGCCACGGTGGCCAGGGCGTGCAAGACGGCGCGTCGCGCGGCGTGAAACATCATTCCTATCGTCCTCTCGGTTTGCGCCGCCCCATCAACGTGCGCGGCGCACGCGACATAGTACTAACCCTGAATCAATTACGACAGGAACTTGGCTATTCTCTACCCCGTCGATTCAAAACCGCGCAGAAGAGATTGGCCCTTGCGGCCAACGCCGACGGAGCAACCGCCCCGGAAACTCTCAGGCAACAGGACTGCGCGCGTCTAGACAATCTGGAGAGAGGCGCCGTGTGCGCCCACCGAAGGGGAACCCGCCGCAAAGCCGGCCGGGTGAAGCTCTCAGGTATCAAAGACAGATGGGGTGCCGCGTCCACATTGGGTGCGGCCACCCCCTCTGGAGCCACCATGCCCCGCATCGCCATCATTGGCGCCGGTATCACCGGCGTCACGTCCGCCTATGCCTTGTGCAAACTGGGATACCAGGTCACCGTCTACGACCGCCAGCGCTATCCCGCCATGGAAACGTCCTACGCCAACGGTGGCCAATTGTCCGCCAGCAACGCCGAAGTCTGGAACAGCACCGCGACCATTCTCAAAGGGCTGCGCTGGATGCTGCGCAAAAACGCGCCGCTGTTGCTGAACCCCCGGTTCAGTTGGCACAAGTATTCGTGGCTGGCGCAGTTCATGGGGCAAATTCCCAACTACCGCGACAACACCATCGCCACCACGCGCCTGGCCATCCAGGCGCGGCAACACCTGTTCGATATGGCCGAGGCCGAAGGCATTGACTTCGACCTGGAACGCCGAGGCATCTTGCACATCTACCACGATGCCGACAGCTTCAAGGCGGCACATCGCGCCAACGCGCTATTGCAAGCCGGCGGGCTGGACCGCTATGCGGTCACCGCCGACGAAGCCCGCGCCATCGAACCCACCCTGCAAAGCCAGTGCCACGGTGGCTTCTACACGCCGTCGGACGCCACCGGCGACATCCACAAGTTCACCCGAGGCCTGGCCCGCGCGTGCGAACGCCGTGGCGTGGCCTTCGTGCAAGACGCCGACATCGGCGCCATTCGCCCGCACAACGGCGGATACCGGCTGGAGGTACGGCGCAACGGCGGCGCCGAACGCGAACCGCACGAGGCCGACGCCATCGTGGTGTGCGCGGGATCCGCCAGCCGACAATTCGCCAAGCTGCTGGGCGACACGCTGAACATCTACCCGGTCAAGGGCTATTCGATCAGCGTGCACCTGGACGACGTCGACAGCCGCGCCGCCGCGCCCCGCGTCAGCTTGCTGGACGAAGCGGCAAAGATCGTCACCAGCCGCCTGGGCGACCGCTTCCGCGTGGCGGGCACGGCCGAGTTCAACGGCTTCAACCTGGACATCCGCGCCGAGCGCGTGCAACCCCTGATCGACTGGACCCGCCAGCATTTCCCCAACGTGATGACATCGCGCGTGGTGCCCTGGTGCGGCCTGCGCCCGATGACGCCCAACATGCTGCCGCGCGTCGGGCCGGGCAAGCGCCCGGGCGTGTTCTACAACACCGGGCATGGGCACCTGGGCTGGACCCTGTCGGCGGCCACCGCGCAAGTGCTGGCGGAAAGCGTCAGGACGGCGTTTTCTTCGTCACCAACAGCGCATACGGGTTGATGGCCCCGCCGTCATAAATTCCATAATGCAAATGCGGCGGCGTTCCTTGGGCATTCCCCGTATTGCCGACATAACCCAGCACGTCGCCCGGCGCCACCAATTGCCCGCGTTCAATGTCGGCGTAGCCGTCCAGATGCGCGTAGTAATGCCGTTGGCGGCCGGGGCCCAGCACCCACACCACCTGGCCGCCCAGGTTGTTGGTGCCCACCTGCATCACCACGCCTTCGGTGGTGGACAGCACGGGCGTGCCACGGGGCGCAAAGATGTCGATGCCCTCGTGGCGCCGGCCACCCGACCTGGCTGCGCCCCAGGTGTCGGCAAGGCGCGCGGCGGACACGCCCTGTACCGGCACAGGCAATGACGCCGGGGCTTGCTGCCAGGCAAGCCGCGCCATATGCCAGGGCGCGCGCGCCGCGTCGGGCAGGCGCGGCCAGGCCCAGACCGCCAGCGCGGCCAACAAGGAAAGTACGACGATGCGCTTGATGAAGCGCAAGACAGGGTTGGCGTTCATGAACCGTTCGACGCCGAGCGGGCGGAGGGGTTCCCCGGTGTGCGAAATGAACAGGGCGCTCGGCCCCCTACGCGAACACCAGGCACACAGGCGTGGGGGCCTGAGCCACCACCTGGGGGCTGCCCAGGCGGCCCGTCTTGGCATCGATGCCAAGACGCAGTATCGAATCGCCCTTCTGGTTCAGCGCGTACAAGGCTCCGCCATCCGGCGCCAGGGCCAACGCGCGCGGAAAACGCAGCCCCTCGGTCCAGAACTGCAGGGGCGTCAACGCGCCGTCCGCGCCGATGTCGAACACGGCAATGCTGTCGGCCTGCGGATGATCGTTCTGCACCCGGCGGGTTGAGACATACAAAAAGCGGCCGGACGGGTGGATAAGCAGCGCCGCCGCGTCGCCCGTGCCGGTAAAGCCCGAGGGCGTGGCCGGCACCGTGTGGCGCGGTTCAAGCACACGGCCCGCGATGACGTCATAACCATGGCACGACACGCTGGCATCAAGCTCGTTGACCACATACAGCAACGCGCCGTCGGGATGCAGCGCCAGGTGGCGCGGCCCGCTGCCTGGCGGCAGCTCGGTGCGTCCGGCAAGCGACAAGTCGCCGTCTTCAAACGTGAAAAGATTGATGCGGTCGCTGCCCAAATCAGTCGCCAGCACGCGCAGGCCGGTGGGGTCGAACAACACCATGTGCGGGTGCGCGGACTGCTGTTCGGGGCGAGGGCCCGAGCCGGTTTCCTTGACAATGCCCGACACCGCGCCCAGCGAGCCATCGCGGTGGATGGGCAGCACGTTGTAGGTGCCGCCCAGATACTGCGCGGTGACCAGATGCTTGCCATCCGGCGACACCGCCAGGTGGGCAGGCGCGGTGCTGGACAAGGACAGCGGCTGCCGGTTCAGCAAGCGCAGGCGGCCATCATCGGGATCAATGGCGTAGGCTTCCGCCGTGCCCCGGGGCAGCCCTTGCCAGAGTTCGATCTCGTTGATGGCGTACAGAAAACGCCGCGTCGGATGCATGGCGAGGTAGGACGGGTTGTCGCTTTCCATGACCTGGATCAGCCGCCAGCCCGCCTCGCGCACCGCAAACACCTGTATGCCCGCCGACGGCGGCCCGCCCGCCGTGCCGCCCGGCGCATCGTGCGTGTAGGTGCCCACATAGGCGAAGGCGGCGGCATCGCCACGGGATGCCGTGGCGCCCATCGCAGACAACCACGGCCCCGCCGCGCTCGCGGCCGACAAGCCGCCCGCAAGCTGGATAAAGGATCTGCGCGGCGCGCTGGCAAGGGTATTCATGGCAGGTTCCGGCTGGGCGTAGCGGGCGTCATCACGGGCGCACCGACATCGCATGGTGGAAGACATTGTTCGGATCGTAGCGGCGCTTGACCTGTTGCAGGAAAGGATAAAGCTCGCCCTTGCCGTAATACAACCGCGGCCACACGGCATACGCAAGCATGTCGCGGTCGGGGTAGTTGATGTAGCAGCCTTGATAGCGGTCCCCGGGATACGGCGTGCCCGCTACATCGCGTTCGGACGGCTCCGCCGGGTCGGCATACACGTCACGGTAGAAGTCCGTCATCCAGCGCAAATGAATGGCGTCCTGGTCAGCGTGGGTCCAGTAGCTTTGGTATTGCAGCTTCATGACCGATTCGCGCTGATGCACGGCGGTGTCGCGCAGGCGTTCGGGGCGGTTGATGGCGCCGCCATAGGAGTCCACTTGCAACAGCGACTGGCGCAGGTCGGCGCCGGGCATATCGCGAGTCAGGTGCACGTAAATGCGGGCGGCTTCATGCGCGCTGAAGTTGCGTTTCATATAGGCGGACTTGTATTTGCCACGTTGGTTTGGCCCAGAACCATTCAGCGTTTGCGTGGCCGTCAGCCAGTCGTAGCGAATGACGGTGTGAGGTTCGCTGCAGAGCAGGTCGCCGCCGATGCGCGGGCGCGGCAGGCCCGGCGTGGTGGGGCGCGCGGCCACCGGCGCGCAGGCGCGAAAGCGGTCCAGAAAGTCTTGCAGCACCGTCAGGTCTTGGCAGGTGCCGTCGGGGTTGCAGAACTGCACGATCATCACGATCTGCCCCGCCGCCTGATGCGTAAGCTTCAGCAAAGAGAACATGCCCCAGGTATCGGACTGCCTGCCCCGCGTTTCCCAATAGCTGCCGTAGATGTCCAGCAATTGCGCGAAGCGTCGGGGCGTCATGCCGGCCCAGTCGAACGCGACCGTGGCGATGGCCACTTCGCGCGGGGCCTGTGGCAGCGTGGCGAAACCATAGCTGGTGATCACGCCGAAGTTGCCGCCGCCCCCGCCGCGGCAGGCACGGAACAGGTCAGGGTCGCGCGTGGCGTTGACGGTGCGCGGCACGACGTTGCCGCCCGCGTCCACCGTCAGGATGTCGACCGCGCTCAGCCAGTCGCACGCCAGCCCTTGCAAGCGCGACAGCAGGCCGTAGCCGCCGCCTGTGATGTGGCCGCCCGCCCCCACCGAATAGCATGAACCGCCGGGCAAGGACACGCCATGGCGCTTGTACAGGTCTTGGTCGCCGTTCCAGTTTTGCGAACCAGCCGCAATGCGCAGCAGCCCGTCGGATGCGGGCGGCACGCGGTCCAGCAGGCTGAGGTCCAGGATGACGCCGTCGGGATTGTTCGAGACGAAGTCCTCGTAGCAATGGCCCCCGCTGCGTATCGTGGGGCGCTTGCCGTCGGCGACGATGCGGGTCAGGGCGCGGGCCGCATCCTCGGGCGTTTCACAGAGTTCGATGCGTGCGACGGCATCAGCAGGTTGAGCGGGCCACCGCAGGTTGAAGCCCTTTTTCAGGGTCTTGTAGCGGGGATCATCTTGCGTGACGCTGATGCTCATGTCGGCTTGCCTCCCGGGCCTGGGAGTCAGGCCGCGACGCATCAAGAATAGGCCGAGAGCGCCCCGAACATCTGTAAGAGAAGTCCGATTTTCTACTGATACCGTTCGCGATAGCCCACGGGCGACATGCCGCAATATTTATTGAAGATGTCGCGAAACGCCTTGGTGTCGTTGTAGCCCACTTCGTACATGACTTCGGCCACGCTCTTGCGCGAACTTTCCAGCCGCTTCTTGGCCGCTTCCACGCGCACGCGCTGCAGGTATTCCACGATGCTGTTGCCCGTGGCCTGGCGAAACCGCCGCTCCAGCGTGCGACGGCCCATGGCGTGGTGGCCGGCCAGCTCTTCCACGGTGATCTTTTCCGTGTAGCGGCCTTCGATGTAAGTCTGCACGGCGCGCACCACCTCGTCTGCGTGGGCCTTCTGGCCCATGAACACCGAAAACGGCAACTGGCTCTGGCGGCTCCAGTCCAGTTGGAAATACTTGGCGCACCAGATGGCGGTGTCGCGGTCGGTGTATTTTTCGATCAGGTGCAGCACCAGATGCGCCGCCGAAAACGCGCCGCCGCTGGTGTAGACGCCGTTCTCGGCCATGACCACGCGGTCGCTGATCCAGCGGACATTCGGAAACAGGCTGGCATACAGGTTCTGCGCCACCCAATGCACCACCGCCTGCTGTCCGTCCAGCACGCCGCCCGCGGCCAACAGCGCGGCGCCCACGCACAAACTGGCCACTTCGCCGCCATTGCGGTGATGCGTCGACAACCAATCGATCAACTCCCGGTTCGACAGCACCACGTCGGACACCGTGCCCAACAGGGGTGGAGCAATGCAGATGTCGATTTGCGGCGCGTCGGCCAGCACCAGGTCGGCCTGCACCTTGATGCGCCCCTCATCCAGGCTGACCTCGCGCGTGAGCGCCAGGGTGCGCACATGGAATTGGGGTTCGCGCCCTTGCGCGGCCAGGTAGTTATTGGCCACCAGGAAGCCGTGGCGCGCGGTTTCCAGGGACGCAATGTTGGTGCCCGTGGGCAGAAGAAACGCGACATTTTTCATGACGCTAAGCATACGCCCGGGCGTTGACGCAATCCACCCGCAAGAATGTCGCAATCCCCTATCTGAAAGCGGCGCCGATGCCGATAAAGTGGCGTCTACGGCTGTATGGCCGGACGGCGGCAGGCGCGACCAGCGGGCGCGCTCGCCGAACCAACCACAGCAACCAAAGGAGTGTGCGATGGAAGAATACGTAGACGGTTTCTTGCTGCCGGTGCCCAAGGCCAACCTGGCCGACTACAAGAAGATGGCGGAACAGGCCAAGGTGGTCTGGCTGGACCATGGCGCGCTGGATTACCGCGAATGCGTGGCCGATGGACCGGGTGGCGAAAACATGCGGTCGTTTGCCGAAGCGGCCGGCGTCAAGGACGGCGAAACGGTGGTCTTCGCCTGGATCCTGTATGCCAGCAAGGCCGACCGCGACCGCATCAACCCGTTGGTCATGGCCGACCCCCGCCTGGCCAATATGAGCGGTTGCGAAAACGTGTTCGATTTCAAGCGGATGTGCTGGGGCGGATTCAGCACCTTGGTAAGCAAATAAAAAAAATGGCGCGGCGTGTCGATATCGACACCGCCCGTTCGTCGTATAGACAGGACAAGCCGGCACGCCACGCGCGGCGGTGCTCCGTCCCCAACCCATCACCTCACCTATCTGGAGACTGACCATGGCCACGCCCGCCACCACACCCATTCCCGCCGGCATGCACACGCTGACCGCCCACATCATCTGCGAGGGCGCCGCCGACGCCATCGCCTTCTACAAGAAAGCCTTCAACGCCGAAGAGCTGGCGCGCTTGCCCGGCCCGGGCGGCAAGATCATGCACGCGGCTGTGCGCATCGGCGATTCCGTGCTGATGCTGATGGATGATTTTGCCGAATGGGGCAGCCTGGGGCCGAAGGCGCTGAAAGGCACGCCCGTCACGCTGCACCTGTACGTGAAGGACGTGGACGCCGCGATGAAGCAAGCGGTGGACGCCGGCGCCACCCTGGCGATGCCCGCCGAAGATATGTTCTGGGGCGACCGGTACGGCCAGGTGGTGGACCCGTTTGGCCACCGCTGGTCCATCGCCACGCACCAGTTCGACTACACGCCCGAAGAAATCCAGCAAAACATGGCCAAGATGGGCGAGATGTCGGGTTGCGGCGACGCCAACAAAAAGTAAACCTACGCGGCGGGCGGCGGGCCCGCCGGTCTGCATGGCCTGCGTTTGCCCTGCGCCTGGCCGCCGCTTATTGCGAGTACGGCCCCAGGAAATCCAGCTTGCCGATCTTTACGCCCGCATGGCGCAGAATCGCGTAGGCGGTCGTCACGTGGAAATAGAAGTTCGGCAGCGCGAAGCTCAGCAGATAGGTGTCGCCCTTGAACTCGGGTTTGAAGTCGCCGAAGTTGATGACGATCTGTCGGTCTTCGGCGCCGTCGAACTGCTCGGGCGTCACGCATTGCAGGTAGGCGATCGTGTCCTGGATGCGTTGCTGCAATTGCGCAAACGTGGTTTCTTCATCGGGAAACTTGGGTGCTTGACCCTGCGACAAGCGCTGCACGGCGAACTTGGCCGCATCGCTGGCGCGCTGGATCTGGCCCGACAAGGGGTACATGTCGGGCGCCAGGCGCGCGTTGACGAGGTCGGCGGGGTCGGTGCCCGCTGCTTCGGCATGGGCAAGGCCTTTTTCCAGCAGGCTGGCCAGCACGGTCAGGCCTCGGATGAGCACGGGCACGGAGGCCTGATAAACAGAAAGCGTCATGGCGGGAAGTTCCAAAGGGGTTCGTCTGGTGGGCGCGCGCGGAATGCAGCCAGCGCCAGGGATGCGGCGATGTTACTGCCACCGGGTGCCATTTCCCTGGCGCCCGGCCTCGACATATCCGTTCCCAAAATCGGAACAATCCTGCCTAGGGTTTGGAGCGACCCGCCCCCACGCGGCGCAAGCCCTGGAAGAAGCGCCACACCAGCGCCGACGCATCCGGCCCACCCCGGGCATGGTACTTCACTGAGGCATCTCCTCCGCTCCAGGCATGCTCCAGGCGCGTGATCTCACATAGGCGCAGCACGGTTTTTCGGCCGCGCAGCAAATCCACACGGCGATACGCCTTGTCAGTGCCCAAGCCCAGCACACGTTCAATTGGCACGTCTTCCGGGCGTGGGGCGTTCAGCGCGCGGAACTGCTCGAACAGTTGCTTGGCGTTGCGCGGCGCCACCGCCGGGTCCAGTTGGCCCTGAAGAATCAGCGCGGGCATGCCCAGTTGAAACACGGCGGGGTCTGACACGCTTGCCAGCAGCGGCAGCAAGGGCTTGACCGAACCGCGGCGCATGGTGCTGATGCCGGCCGTGGCACTGTGGGCGTCGCCCACCACCGGCCCCGAGTGCATTGCCACCGCCGCGATCATCGACGGATGGCGCAAGGCCACCAAGGCCGCCATGCCCGCGCCCGCGGACAGGCCAGCCACATAGACCCGCTCGGGGTCCAGGCCGTGCCGCGCAACTTCAGACTGGATCAGCGCCGCGATCAAATCGGCCTCGGCACCGCCGTGCGCGTCGTCGGGCTGGAACCAGCGCCAACAGCGCTGCACCTGGCGCGTCATGGACTGCTGCGGGTACAGCACCATGAAGCCCCCCGCGTCCGCCCATTGGTTCATGCGCGTGCCCCGCGCGAAGGCCAGCGCGGTCTGGCGGCAGCCATGCAGCATCACCACCAAGGGCATGCCCGTGGGCGGCGCGGAAGCCGGGGTATAGCGCGCAAAGCTAAGTTGACGCCCCTGGCCATCGGAAAATCGCCGGGAGCCTTCCCAGCGCCCGCTACCCAGCGACGGGGTTACGGGTTGACGTGGGGTGGCCGTGGCCGGCGCTGCCTTGGCCGCCGCCTTGCGCGCCGACGTGGCCCGCTTGCGGGCGGGCTTGGGCGTCGCCATGCGCATCGCCGTGCGTTGCAGCTTGCTCAGCTTCTTTGCCGCTTTGAAAAACAGATTGGTAAAACTGCGCGCCATTGGTAGGCCTCGGCCAGTAAACCTGCTAGAACCTCCCGGCCAGGCCGGGGCCGCCCGTCAGCCATTGCAAACGGGACACCAACGCGACCGCGATGGTCAGAACGCTAAGAGTATCTGTTGCGCTGACGCCGATGCGCCAACGCGGGTGCGAGCCCAGGAAAAAGAACAAGGCGTTCGCCTCTGCGGGCGGTTGGAACAGCCGCATGAAATGTATCACAGGGTTACTGCGGAGTAAGTCGCTTCCGGTTGATCACGTGCGCTGGGCTTGCACAATATCAAGCGCGACCCGCATCCCCCGTGCCCACCACCCCGACAACCATTGAGCCCGCCGCCCAAAGCGCTTATGGTTGTAGCCTTGCATCAATAAGACGTATTCATGTTTCCCAACGACCGCCCCCAAACCTTCGGCGAAGAAATCGCCAACACCATCAGCCACGGCATTGGCGCCGTGGGCGCTGTGGCCGCCGCGCCCATCCTGATCGTGGCCGCCGTGCGTCAGGGGGATGCCGCCTTCATCGCGGCGGCGGCGGTGTTCGCCGCGTCGATGTGTTTGCTGTATCTGGCATCCACGATTTATCACGCCTTGCCGCTGTGCCGGGCCAAGCAGATCTTCAACGTGCTGGACCACTCGGCCATCTACCTGCTGATTGCCGGCACCTATACGCCGTTTGCCTTGGGCGCCCTGCGTGGGCCTTGGGGCTGGACCTTGTTCGGGCTGGTGTGGGCGATGGCGTTGCTGGGTGTGGGGTTGAAGGCCAGCAAGCGGCTGAATCGCCCTGCCCTGTCCACCGGACTGTACCTGGCCATGGGGTGGTTGGTGATCATCGCGGTCAAACCGCTGATCGAAAGCGTGCCCTCGGGCGGGCTGGCCTGGCTGGTGGCGGGCGGGCTGGCGTATACGGGCGGCGTGGTGTTCTTCGTTTTCGACAACCGCTGGCGCTACAGCCATTTCATCTGGCATCTGTTTGTGCTGGCGGGCACGGTCTGCCACTTTTTCGCGGTGCTCTGGTACGCGGCCTGAGCTTTACGCAACGCCGCCACGAGGCGTCCCGGCCCTAGCGATGCCGCAGGTAGTCAGTGGGCGCGCGCCCCAGCACGCGGCGGAACATCGTTGAGAAAGCGGCGGGGCTTTGGTAGCCGAAGTCCAGCGCAATCGCGGTGACCGAGCCGCCAGCCGCCAGGCGGGCCAGCGCCAAGACCACGCAAGCGCGTTGGCGCCATTGCGCAAACGCCATTCCCGTCTGCTGACGGAAATATCGGCTAAACGTGCGCGGGCTCATGTGCAGCCGGTCAGCCCAGGTTTGCGGCGGCATGCGCGCATCCGGGCCAAATTCGTAGGATGGGTGTAGCGCGAGGTGTCGGGGGCAAGATCGCCGGGGGGCCATCGCGCGTAACCCATCTAGCGGCGGTCCGATTTATCTTCACCGGCGGCTGATGGGTTGCGCGCGTTCGGCGCTTGGGTTTTTCTGAACGTCTCCTCGCGCTCCACCCATCCTACGATCGCCCCGCACATTCGTGGGTCGCAACGTCCCACACGCGCACACCTGCCGACACATCGCGGCCAGCAGCCACTACGAAACCGCGCAAAACGTTTCCGTGGCCGCCCCAGGGGCCTCCCTCCTACAGGGCGGCGCCCGCTCGTGGCCTGCCGACACAGGAAAACACATCGCGAAACTTGCCCCTGGGCGCTTGCGGTCTTCATCATGGTCGGACACTTAACCGGAACACGGAGGTTTCATGCAGCGTTCCACTTACGCATTCCTATCCGCCGCCATCCTGACGACGGCGCTGTCCGGTGCTCCCGCGATGGCGCAGAACGCCAGCCAGCCGGCCGCTCAGCCGCAGATGGCCCCCGCCATCACCCAACCCACCGATCAGCAACTACAGCGCTTCGCTTCGGCATCGCAAAAGGTGTCGGGCGTGGTTGACGAATACCGTCCCAAGGTCGACGCCGCGAAGACCAACGACGACAAGCAGAAGGTCGTGCAGGAAGCCGACGCGAAGATGGTGCAGTTGGTGCGCGCCGACGGCCTGACGGTTGAAGAATTCAATGGCATTGGCCAGGCCGTTCAAAAAGATCCGCAGTTGAAGCAGCGGGTCATGAACCTGAGCCAGGGCAAGTCGAAGTAGGACATACAGGCATGACCGGCCGGACCGGGGATTGTCCGGCCCGCGCCACGCGTTCTTTGAGCGCGTGGCGCTTTTCATTTGTGCTCTCGGATTTGCGCTTTCCACTCGCGCGCCACGTTTTCCGCGCCACCGGAAAGCAGTATCCTGGCTGCCGGTTCCGCTATCGACCCCACTTCGAAGGAGCACGGCATCTTGACCCCGGATCTCACCCTGTATGACCTGGCTGGCGCCGACGAGACGCTGCGCTTCAGCCCGCACTGCTGGAAAACGCACATGGCGCTGGCCCACAAGGGGCTGTCGGCCAAGACCGTGCCGTGGCGCTTCACTGAGAAAGAAGCTATTGAATTTTCTGGCCAGAAGCTGGTGCCCGTGCTGGTGCACGACGAGCATGTGGTCAATGATTCCTGGCGCATCGCCTGCTATCTGGAAGACACCTTCCCCGAGCGGCCCTCGCTGTTCAATGGCGAGGGCGGCCGCGCGCTCAGCCTGTTCGCGAACTCCTGGGCCGACACCACCTTGGTGCCGGTGTTGGCGCGCTTGCTGCTGCCCGCCATCCACGAACTGATCCACGAGAAGGACAAGGATTATTTCCGGGCCTCGCGCGAAAAGCGTTTTGGCAGGCTTGAAGACTTGCCGGCGGCTTACGCCGAACAGATCGACGCGCTGCGGGCGGCGCTGCTGCCTTTGCGCCACACGCTGGGCAAGCAGCCGTTTTTGTCGGGCGCCCAGCACGGCTACGCCGACTATGCGGTCTTTGGCATGTTCATGTGGGCGCGCTGCACCAGCTCCTTGGAACTGCTGGCGGAAGACGATCCCGTTCACGCCTGGCGCGAACGGTTGCTGGACGCCTTTGGCGGCCTGGCGCGCAAGGCGCCGACCGCAGCCTGCTAAGAGGGGCCACCAAGCGGGCTAGCCAAGAGGGCCCGCTGAAAGGCCGCGCTAAGAGGCCGCGCTAAGAGGCCCTCGCTGATCAGGTCTTCAGGCGGTAACCCGTCTTGAAGATCCAGCGCACGCCGATCAGGCAGGCCAGCAGGAACACCAGCGTCATGCCCACGCTGACGCCCAGGCTGACGTCCGACACGCCATAGAATGCCCAGCGAAAGCCGCTGACCAGGTAGACCACCGGATTGAACAAGGTGGCGGTCTGCCAGAACGGCGGCAGCATCTTGATGGAATAGAAGGTACCGCCCAGGAAGGTCAGCGGCGTGACGATCATCAGTGGAATGATCTGCAGCTTTTCAAAGCCGTCGGCCCACACACCGATGATGAAGCCGAACAGGCTGAAGGTCACGGCGGTCAGCACCAGGAAGCCCAGCATCCAGAACGGGTGGGCAACCTCGAACGACACGAACAGCCGCGCCGTGGCCAGCATGATCAGCCCCAGGATGATGGACTTGCTGGCGGCCGCCCCCACATAGCCCATGACGATCTCAACATACGAGATGGGCGCGGAATGGATCTCATAGATGGTGCCGGAAAACCGTGGCATGTAGATGCCGAACGAGGCGTTGGCAATGCTTTGAGTCAACAGCGACAGCATGATCATGCCGGGCACGATGAAGGCGCCGTAGCTGACGCCGTCGATCTCGACCATGTGCGAGCCGATGGCCGACCCGAACACCACGAAATACAGCGACGTGGAAATGACGGGCGACAACACGCTTTGCATCAGCGTGCGCCAGGCGCGGGCCATTTCAAACAGGTAGATAGCGCGTATGGCGTAGAAGTTCATGATTGACCGTGTACCAGGCTGACGAAGATGTCCTCAAGCGAGCTTTCCGATGAACTCAGGTCGGTGAATTCAATCTGGAGCCGGCTCAGGTCCTGCAGCAACTGTGAAATTTGCCCGCCGCCCTGGTTGTCATAGGTGTAGACCAGCTTGTAGCCGTCGGCGGACAGGTCCAGTTGATAGGCGTCCAGCGCGGTGGGAATGCCCGGCAGCGGCGCCTTCAGCGTCAGGCTCAGTTGGCGCTTGCCCAGCTTGGCCATCAGCGCGTTCTTCTCTTCCACCAGGATGATCTCGCCCTTGCGGATCACCCCGATGCGGTCGGCCATTTCCTGCGCTTCTTCGATGTAGTGCGTGGTCAGGATGATGGTGACGCCGCTTTCGCGCAGCCGCCGCACCATTTCCCACATGCCGCGCCGCAATTCCACGTCCACACCCGCGGTGGGCTCGTCCAGGAACAGAATGGCCGGCTCATGCGACAGCGCCTTGGCGATCATCACGCGGCGCTTCATGCCGCCCGACAAGGCCATGATGCGGCTGTCCTTCTTGTCCCACAGCGACAAATCGCGCAGCACTTTTTCGATGTAGGCCGGGTTGGCCGGCTTGCCGAACAGGCCCCGGCTGAATGTGACCGTGTTCCACACGCTTTCGAAGGCGTCGGTGGAAATTTCCTGGGGTACGAGTCCGATCTTGGAACGCGCGGCGCGAAAGTCCGACACGATGTCATGGCCATCGGCCAGCACCCGGCCGTCGGACGGGTTGACGATGCCACAGATGATGCTGATCAGCGTCGTCTTGCCCGCGCCGTTCGGCCCGAGCAAGGCGAAGATTTCACCGCGCTGAATGTCCAGGTTGACGCCCTTGAGCGCCTGGAATCCCGAGGCGTATCGCTTGGATAAACCTTGAATTGAAATAACCGGCTGCACACAAGCCCCCAACGTAATCGATAGCCGGGGATTTTACTCGTTACACCAGGACCGCTTGGTCGGCCTGGTGGAACGCTGTGTTTGACATCTGGCGCTTACCGCCCCCAGCGCAGCACCAGGGGGTCCAGCCGGCGGGCGGTTTCCAGTAGGCCCTGGCGGACCTCGTCGCGCATCGGCGGGAACGGATGCCGGGGCGCGTCGCAATCAATCACGCCGCCCGCCTTCATCAAGGCCTTGGCCGTGAGGATGCCGCCCTGGCGGTTTTCATAATTGATCAGCGGCAGCCAGCGTTCATACAGACGGTACGCCTCGTCGCGCTGCCCTTGGCGATGCGCCTGGATGATGGGGCGGATGCCGTCGGCAAAGCCCCCGCCCGTCATCGAGCCCGTGGCGCCGGCATCCAGGTCGGGCAGCAGCGTGATGGCCTCTTCGCCATCCCACGGGCCTTCAATGGCCGCCCCGCCCAGCGCAATCAGGTCACGCAGCTTCGAGGCCGCGCCCGCGGTCTCGATCTTGAAATACGACACCTGCTCGATCTCGCGCGCCATCTTCGCCAGCAGCGCGGGCGACAGCGGCGTGCCCGCCACCGGCGCGTCCTGGATCATGATGGGAATATCCACCGCGTCCGACACCTGCTGGAAGAAGGCTTCGATCTGCGCCTCGGGCACCCGGATGGTGGCGCCGTGATACGGCGGCATGATCATCAGCATGGCGGCGCCCTGGTCTTGCGCGCGCCGGCTGCGCGCCGCGCAAACGCGCGTGCCGAAGTGCGTGGTTGTGACGATGACCGGCACGCGGCCGCTGACGTGTTCCAGTATGGTCCGCGTCAGTACCTCGCGCTCGTCGTCCGACAGCACGAACTGCTCCGAGAAATTGGCCAGGATGCACAGGCCGTCCACGCCAGAATCAATCATGAAATCCACCGCGCGCTTCTGGCTGGGCAGGTCCAGCTCACCCGATTCGGTGAACGTGGTGGGCACCACCGGGAAAATGCCGCGATAGCGCGGCGCCTGGGATGTCGGCGTCATGGTTGTGGTCAGGGTCATGGCGGCTTACTCGATGATGTTGAAATCGTTCAGGTATTCGGTCTTCAGCGTCAGCCCCAGGCCCGGCGTGTTGTCGTCCAGGTCGATAAACCCTTCCTTGGCCACGGGCTCGCCCTCGAAGATGTAGTAGAACAGCTCGTTGCCGACTTCCACATCAAACATCGGAAAGTACTCGCTCATGGGGGAAGCCAGCGTGCTCATCGTCAGGTGGTAGTTGTGCATCTGGCCGGCATGCGGAATGACCGGCACGCTGTAGGCTTCGCACAGCGCGTTGATCTTGTGCGCCGCCGTGATGCCGCCCACGCGGTTGGTGTCGTACTGCACCACCGACACGGCCTTCCTGTCCAGCAGTTGCTTGAAGCCATACAGCGAAAATTCGTGCTCGCCGCCCGAGATCGGAATCGAGGTCAGTTGGTTCAGCTCGGCGTAGCCGTCGATGTCATCCGCAATGACGGGCTCTTCGAGCCAGCGCGGCTCAAACTTTTCAAGCTTGGGCAGGATGCGCTTGGCATATTCCAGGTTCCAGCCCATATAGCATTCCAGCATCAGATCGGTGTCGTAGCCGATGACTTCGCGTATGGCCTCCACCGATTTCAGGTTCTCGACGACGCCCTTCTGAAGATGCGCGGGCCCATAGCCAAAGCGCATCTTGAACGCGGTAAAGCCCTGGTCCAGATAGGTTTGCGCTTCTTCCTGCATGGCTTTCAGGTCGGTGCGGTACAGCTTGGAGTAATAGACGGGAATCTTCTCCTTGGTGCGCCCGCCCAGCAGCTTGAAAACGGGCTTGCCCACCGACTTGCCCAGAATGTCCCAGATAGCCAGATCCACGCCTGAAATCGCCGCCATCGTCACGCCCTTGCGGCCCCAGGCATGCGTGGCGCGGTACATGCGCTGCCACAGGTATTCGTAGTCCCAGGGGTCTTGCCCCACCACCAGGGGCGCCAGGTATTGGTCGATGATGGCCTTGGCCACGCGCGGGGCCAGCGCCACATTGCCCAGCCCGACGATGCCGTCGTCGGTTTCCACTTCCACCACCGTCCAGCCATGAAAGCGGAACGTGCTCATGGTTTCCTCGCGTGAGTACAGCAGGTCCATGGCGTTGGAGCAGAAGTTGCCTTGCGGCGGCACGGTCTTGCCGGTCCATTCAAAGACACGGGCGCGGACGGATTTGATCTTCATGGTGTGGTCCCTGTTCAAACAAGAGAGGTTCGGTGCGATGCGCCCATGCGGCAGGCAATCAGGAACGCCTGCCAGGTGGCGTCCACATTGGCGCGGCCCTGGCCCGCGATGTCGTAAGCGGTGCCGTGCGCGGGCGTGGTGATGGGAATGGGCAGGCCGCCCTGCACCGTCACGCCGCGCGAGAAGCCCAGCAGCTTGATCGCGATCTGCCCCTGGTCGTGATACATGGTGACAATCGCCTGGAACTCGCCGGCCTGCGCCTTCAGGAAGATCGTGTCGGCGGGAAAGGGCCCGGCAATGGGCAGCCCTTCCTGATTCATCTGCCGCACGGCGGGTTCGATGATGTCGACCTCTTCGCGCCCGCAGGTGCCGCCGTCGCCGCCGTGCGGGTTGAACGCCGCCACCGCCACGCGCGGCTGGGCGATGCCATTGGCCTGCAATGACCGATAGATCAGGCGCGTGGCGGCCTTGATGCCGTCAACGCTAAGCGCGGCGGCGGCGTTCTTGAGCGGAATGTGCGACGACACGCGCGACGTCCACAGATCGCCCAGCGTATTGAATTCACAGAAGTAGCCCGTCACGCCCAGGTACTGCGCAAAGTGATGCAGCTCGTCGTCGTGCTTCAAGCCGCCCTGCTTCATGGCGAATTTGTTCAGGGGCGCAAAACAGATGGCGTCGATATGCCCGTCGCGCGCCGCGTCCATGCAAGCGTCAAGCACTTGCAGCACCGACGCGCCGCCGGGCGCCTGGGCTTGGCCCACCGTCACCTGCTCGGGCCGGACGGTGTCCATGGCCAGCCAGGCGGGCTGGCGGGTATCGGCGCGGCTCCGCACGGCGGCCATGCTGTCCACGGTTTGGGTCGGCACCTGCACGCCGGCTACGCGCTGGCCCTCGCGCCAGAGCCAGGCGTCGCCCACCAGCACAATGTTGGCGCGCTCGCACGCTTCAGGCCGGGCCAACAGGCGGGCGATGAGTTCGGCGCCGATGCCGGCCGGGTCGCCCAGGGTCAGGGCGATGACGGGTTTTTGCTGCGTGTCCATGTCAGGTCATTCCACGGAAATGTTGTTCTTCTTGATGATGTCGGCGTAGCGCTGGTTCTCAGCGGTATGGAACTGCGCGAACTGCGCCTGGCTCATCGGGGTGATGTCCGCGCCGATCGCCAGCAGCCGGGCCTGCGTTTCAGGCAGGGCCAGAATCTGGTTCACATCGTCATGGATGCGCGTCTGGATGGCGGCGGGCGTGTTGGCCGGCATGTAGATGCCGTACCAGGCGCTCATCTCCACACCCGACACGCCGGCCTCGGCCATGGTGGGCACATCGGGAAGCTGGGGATTGCGGCGGGCGCTCAGCACCGCCAGCGCGCGCACCTTGCCGCTCTTGATGTGCGGAATGACGGACGACGCGGTTTCAAACGCAATCTGCACCTGTCCGCCCATCAGGTCGACCATGGCGGGGCCACTGCCGCGATACGGGATGTGCGTCATCTGCACGCCGGTTGCGTCCTTGAACAGTTCAGCGGCAATGTGCTGCGTGCTGCCCGAGCCGCTGCTGGCGAAATTGAACTCGCCGGGACGGCGCTTGATCAGCGCAATCAGCGCCTGGACGGAATCAGCCGGCACCTGGTTATTGACCACCAGAATGTTCGGCACCGCCCCCACGAACACCACCGGCGTCAGGTCGCGGTCATTGTCGTAACCCAGCTTGAGCAGATGCGGGGCAATGGCGTGGGCGGTGGATACCCCCATGACCATGGTGTGCTTGTCGGCCGACTTCGCCGCCTGGTCCGCCGCCAGCGTGTTGGAAGCGCCCGGCTTGTTCTCCACGACGACGGTCTGGTTGAGCATCGGCCCCAGGCGGTCGGCCACGGCGCGCGCCATGGCGTCGGTGCCGCCGCCAGGCGCGGAGCCCACCAGCAGGCGCAACGGTTTGTTGGGCCAGTCGGCGTTTTGCGCCTGGGCGGGCGCCAGGGTTGCGAGGCACAGCGCGGCGGCCGCCAGGGCGAGCACAGCGCGGATGTCGCGGATATCACGAATCTTCATGGTTTGTCTCCTTGATGTTTCTTCGCCGCTTACGGCTTTGTTGTGAAGCCATCTTAGAAACATCGGCTGTTTCCGTAAAATGAAACTTTTGCACCAACCGTTCACTACAGGCGATCAATCATGGACCGCAATTTGAATGTTCCCGCCCTGCTCTCGCGGCTGCGCATGCGCCAGATCGTGCTGTTGCTGGCCATTGATGAACGCGGCACGCTGCGGGCGGCAGCGTCGCAACTGAACATGACCCAATCGGCGGCCAGCAAAATGCTGCACGAACTGGAATTGGCGCTGGGGCAGCCGCTGTTTGAACGGGTGGGCCGCGGGCTGGCGCTGACACCGGCCGGCGCTTGCGTGATGGGGTATTTCCGGGGCATGCGCGGCACCATGTCGTCGCTGGCGCGCGAGCTCGATGAACTTAGGCTGGGCAGCGCCGGCAAGCTGTTCATCGGCAGCATCATGGCGGCGTCGCCGGGGCATTTGACTGATGCCCTGCTGCGCTTGAAGCAGACGTATCCGCTGCTTGCCGTGGAGATCGCCACCGGCACCAGCGACCTGCTCATCGCGCAATTGAACGAAGGCAAGCTGGACGTGGTGATCGGGCGCATGCTGACCCTGTCGGATCGCAACTACGTGTTCCGGCCAATCGGCGACGAGGCGTTGTCAGTGATCGCGGCGGTGGACCACCCGCTGGCTTCGCCGCAGGCCGTGCATAAGCGCCTGGACTTCGAGGCGATGCTGGCGTATCCGTGGATTTTGCAACCCCACGGCAGCCCGATGCGCGAGGTGATAGAACAGGAATTCCGGTCGCATAACGTGGCGACGCCGCCAGGGTTGATCGAATCGGCGTCCATTCTGACGACCACCAACCTGGCCATGAAGTCGCACATGCTGGGCGTGATTCCGGAATCGGTAGCCAGCCGCTACGCGGCGCATGGCTTGTTGGCGATCCTGCCCTACCAGATCCGGCAATCGCTGACCGCCTTCGGCAGCATCGTGTCGCGCGACCGCCCGTTAAGCGCGGCCGGACAACATTTTGTCGACCTGCTGCACGATATTCAACGATGATGGGCGCGTTTTAGGCGAAATTTTGCCGCTGCGGGACGTACAATCGCCGATTGCGCAACGCGCGTGATTTATCCGAGGTCTTCCGTGAGTGCATTACCCGCCTGTCCCGCCTGCCAATCCGAATACACCTACGAAGACGGCGGCGTCTATATCTGCCCGGAGTGCGCGCATGAGTGGTCGGCCCAGGACACCGCCGCTGTCGTCGAAGAAGCGCGCGTCTACCGGGATTCCGCCGGCAACGTGCTTCAAGACGGCGACACCATCACCGTCATCAAGGACCTGAAGCTCAAGGGTTCCAGCGGCGTGGTGAAGATGGGCACGAAGGTCAAGGGCATCCGCCTGGTCGACAGCGACCACGACATCGATTGCAAGATCGACGGCTTTGGTCAGATGAGCCTGAAGTCGGAGTTCGTGAAGAAAATCTGACGCCACGTGCGCACCCCGGGCGGCACTGCGCCGCGCGGGGGGCCGTTCATGACGGCGATTCATAGCGGCCAGCTCAAGGCTGGCGTGTCACGGCTGTCCCATCAAGCCCCCCTCATCAAGACCGCCCCATCAAAGGTCTTCGTCTTCCGCCGCCTTGGGCATCAGGTAGGCCGTGAGCGTGCTGGACATACCCGCCATCACCCACAGCACGAAGAACGACACCGTATAAAAGCCCATGCGTCCCGTGGGCACGTACCCGAAGATCGCCACATCCAAGGGGTCAATCAGCGCGAATATCAGCGCGCTGCCTATCCCGGCCGCCATGAACGACGGCCACAGAATCCACATCAATGCACGCAGGCCCATCTGTGCTCTCCCTGCTCAAGGCTTGGCTTGCGCGGCGCCCGCGCCCTCGCTTGCCTGGGGTACGGCCTGCTCAATGACCAGGCCGCGCTTGACCACGCCGTCCTGGATAGGCTCGTGGATGAAGTTGCTGTAGGCGAAGTAGATCGTGATGAAGCATCCGACCATGGCTGCGAACGGGCCAGCCATCAGGATCCAGGGCCAGGGTTCCCGATACCAGGGCTTGGGGGTCGGGGCATGTTGAGCAAGTGTCATGAGCAGTCCTTGGCAGGCTTAGTCGGGTACGTAGAAACTGGCGGCCTCATCGGTATGGATGGAGCGGTTTTCGCCGTCGTGGCCGCGCGCGCGCAGCGTGATGGGGTGGGCGCCGGGTTCAGCGCCCGCGGGCGCGCGGATCACCATGGGCACCAGCTTGTTGGCGGCGGCCGGCACCTCGACCGTGTCCGACCCCTGACGCCCGGCCATCACTTGCAGCCCGGGCATGCCGTCGGCCGACAGACGCAACTGCATGGCGCTGTCCGACGTGTTGATGATCTGCAGGCGGTAGACGTTTTCGATCTGGCCGCCCGCCACTTCGCGCCCCAGCGCGCCCCGGTCGCGGATGACGTCCACCCGCAAGGGGTTGCGCATCGCCAACGAGGCAACAAACGCCACGACCAGAATCAGGATCAGCGTGCCGTAGATCAGCACACGCGGGCGCAGCAGATGCGACCGCGCGCTCTGGCTGCTCAGGCCGTCCTGCATGGCGCGGTCCGACGTGTAGCGGATCAGGCCGGGTTCGTACTGCATCTTGTCCATGACTTGTTCGCAGGCGTCGATACAGGCGCCGCAGCCAATGCACATGTATTGCAGGCCGTCGCGGATGTCGATACCCGTGGGGCAGACTTGCACGCACAGGCTGCAATCCACGCAATCGCCCAGGCCAGCCGCCTTGTGATCGACTTTGCGCGAACGCCCGCCGCGCGGGTCGCCCCGGCGCTTGTCATAGGTGACGACGAAGGTGTCCGGGTCCACCATGACGCTCTGGAAGCGGGCATAGGGGCACATGTACTTGCACACCGATTCGCGCATGAAGCCGGCGTTGCCCCAAGTGGCGAAGCCGTAGAACAGCATCCAGAACCATTGCCACGGGCCCAGTTGCAGCGTGAACAGTTCATGGCCCAGTTCGCGAATGGGCGCGAAGTAGCCGATGAAGGTGGACCCCGTCCACCAGGCCAGCGCGATCCATAAGAAGTGCTTGGTGATTTTCAGGCGCGCCTTGCGCAGGCTCCACGGCGACTCGTCCAGGCGGATGCGCGCAATGCGGTCGCCTTCGACCTTGCGCTCGATCCACATGAAGATTTCGGTGTAGACGGTTTGCGGACAGGCGTAGCCGCAGAACAAGCGGCCGGCCACGGCAGTGAAGAGGAACAGCGCCAGCGCCGAGATCACCAGCAGCACGGCCAGGTACACGACGTCTTGCGGCCACAGCACCAGGCCGAACAGATAGAACTTGCGCGCGCCCAGATCGAACAGCACGGCTTGGCGGCCGTTCCATTGCAGCCAGGGCAAACCGTAGAAGATGAGCTGGGTGATGAATACGAACGCGATGCGCCAGCGGGCGAAGATGCCACTGACAGAGCGCGGATAGATCTTGCTGCGCACGCCTGCCAACGTCTGCTCCAGGGTTTCAGCCCCCGGGCGTGGCGGCCGGGTGTGCGGGCGCCAGGGCGGCGGCTCGCCGCCAGGCGGCGTGCCCACGCTTGCGGTTGACCCATCATCCATATGCTGCTCCGTACGGTAAATCCGATGATGTGGGGTTGGCCGTGCGTGGCCCGCCCCACCTAAGCGCCACTGGCCGGCTTACTTGGCCAGGGGCGCGGTGCCAACAGCCGCGGTGTTGATCGCCGCGGTGTCGACCGCTTGCGCTGCTCCCGCACCTTCCGGCTTGTTCGACAGGCCCCACACCCAGGCCGTCAACACCTTGATCTGTTCAGGGTTCAGGATGTGTTCGTGCGCGGGCATGCGGTTGTCGCGGCCGTCCAGGATGGTCTTCACGATAGAGGCTTCCGAAGACCCGTACAGCCACACGTCGTCCGTCAGGTTGGGCGCGCCCATCAACTGATTGCCCTTACCGTCCACGCCGTGGCACGCCACACAGAAGTTGCCAAACTCGCGCTTGCCGCGAAACACGCGGATGGGGTCCGCCGTCAGCCCCGACAGCGAACGCACGTACTGCGCGATGTCGCCCGCCGCCTTCGCATCGATGGCGGACTTCCAGGGCGGCATCACGCCGTGGCGGCCTTCCTTGATGGTCTTCATGATGACTTCCGGCGAACCGCCATGCAGCCAGTCGCCATCGGTCAGGTTGGGAAAGCTGGGGCCGCCCTTGGCGTCCGAGCCATGGCATTGCGCGCAGTTGTTCAGGAACAGGCGCTGGCCGATTTCGCGGGCGCCCGCGTCCTGTGCGATCTGCGGCACGGTCATGGTTTCAAAACGCGCGTAGATGGGGCGCACGGCATCGGCCATCTTGGCCTGGTGCCGCGCCACCTCTTCCGTGCTGCTGTAGCCCAGTTGGCCCTTGTACGAGCCCAGGCCCGGCATGAAGAACAGATAGCCCAGCGCGAACAGGCAGGCCAGCAGGTACATCCACGTCCACCAGGTGGGAACGGGATTGTTCAGTTCGGTCAGGTCGCCGTCCCAGACGTGGCCGGTGTCTTCCACCTGCCCGGCGGCCGGCTTGGCGCCCAGCCAGCGGCGCTGCGTGTACAGCAGCCACACGCACCAGAGCACGCCGCCCACGGCGACCACCGAAATGAAAATCCCCCAGAAGCCATTGACGAAATCGCTCATGATCGATTCGCTCCATCTTGTTGTGCCTGGCCGAATTCATCGGGCAGGGCGAACGGCAACATGGCCGCGTCGCGGTTGGCGCCCTGGCGGCCGCGCGAGCAGGCCCACCAGACGATGCCGAAAAAGGTCGCCATGGAAATGGCGGTAACGATTGCGCTCAGATAAGCCACCATGGTCAGCCTCCGGTGGCGGGTTGCGCCGCGGACTGCGCGGTCGGCTCGGCCGATTCAGCGCCCTTCTTGGCCTGTTCCGCCTTCGTTGCCTCTTCCGCCTTCTTGGCCTCTTCTGCCTTCTTGGCTTCAGCCGCCTGCTTGGCGAGGCGCACACCCACGCCCAGGCTTTGCAGGTAATCCACCAGCGCGTCCTCTTCCGTCTTGCCTTCGATTGCCTTCGGCGCGGCGGCGATCTGCTCGTCGGTGTAGGGCACACCCAGCGTGCGCAAGGCGCGCATGCGCTCGGCCACGTTCTGCCCGGTGATTACCGTCTTTTGCAGCCAGGGATAGGCGGGCATGTTCGATTCCGGCACCACCTTGCGCGGGTCGCGCAGGTGAATGCGGTGCCAATCGTCGGAATAGCGTTCGCCCACGCGCGCCAGGTCTGGCCCGGTGCGCTTGGAGCCCCACAGGAACGGATGGTCGAAGACCGATTCCGCCGCCGTCGAATACGAGCCGTAGCGTTGCACTTCGGCGGCCAGCACGCGCACCTGCTGCGAGTGGCAGCCCACGCAGCCTTCGCGGATGTACACGTCGCGCCCCATCAGCCGCAGCGGGCTGTAGGGTTCGACGCCCGCCACGGGCTGGGTGGTGCTGTGCTGGAAGAACAGCGGAATGATCTGAACCAGGCCCGCGAAGGACACCACCAGGATGCTGGCGATGATCATCCAGCCGATGTTCTTCTCAAGCGTCTGGTGAGAAAAGAAGCCAGTTTTATTGTTGGCCATGATGTCCTCGTCAAGCAGTGGCCGGCACGGCGGGCGCGGCGGGCACGTCGGTCGCTGCGACCGGCGGGCGGGCGGCATGGGGGTCGTCTTCGGGAATGGCGGGGTTGACCGGCAGCGCACCGCGCACCGTCATCCACACGTTCCAGGCCATGACGAACACGCCCGACAGGAACAGCGCGCCGCCCAGCAAACGGATCAGGTAGTACGGCACGCGCGTCTTCAGTTCTTCAACGAAGCTGTAGACCAGGGTGCCGTCGCCGGCGGTGTCGCGCCACATCAGACCCTGCTGCACGCCGGCAATCCACATGGCGGCGATGTACAGCACCACGCCGATGGTGGCGATCCAGAAGTGCAGTTCGATGGCCTTCACGCTGTACATCTTTTCGCGGCCATACAGGCGCGGGATCAGGTAGTAGAGCGAGCCGAAGGAAATCATCGCCACCCAACCCAGCGCGCCGGAATGCACGTGGCCGATGGTCCAGTCCGTGTAGTGCGACAGCGAATTGACCGTGCGGATCGACATCATCGACCCTTCAAACGTGGACATGCCGTAGAACGACAGCGCGGTGACCATGAACTTCAGGATCGGGTCGGTGCGCAGCTTGTACCAGGCGCCTTGCAGCGTCATGATGCCGTTGATCATCCCGCCCCAGGACGGCGCCAGCAGAATCAGCGAAAACGTCATGCCCAGCGATTGCGTCCAGTCAGGCAGCGACGTGTACAGCAGGTGGTGCGGACCCGCCCACATGTACGTGAAGGCCAGTGCCCAGAAGTGCACGATGGACAGACGGTACGAATAGATCGGGCGGCCGGCCTGCTTAGGCACGAAGTAATACATCATGCCCAGGAAGCTGGTGGTCAGGAAAAAGCCCACCGCGTTATGGCCGTACCACCACTGCACCATGGCGTCCTGCACGCCGGCGTAAGCCGAGTACGACTTCCACATCGACACCGGCATTTCAATGTTGTTGAAGATGTGCAGGATGGCGATGGTGAGGATGTACGAGCCGAAGAACCAGTTGGCCACGTAGATGTGCTTGGACCGGCGCTTGACGATGGTGCCGAAGAACACGATGGCGTAGGCCACCCAGACCAAGGTGATCAGGATGTCGATGGGCCATTCGAGTTCAGCGTATTCCTTGCTGCTGGTGAAGCCCATCGGCAAGGTGATGGCGGCGGCCACGATGACGATCTGCCAGCCCCAGAACGTGAAGGCGGCAAGCTTGTCGCAGAACAGCCGCGCCTGACAGGTGCGCTGGACGACGTAGTACGACGTCGTGAACAACGCGCTACCGCCAAAGGCGAAAATCACCGCGTTGGTGTGCAGCGGGCGCAGACGGCCGTAGCTGAGCCATGCGGTATCGAAATTCAACTGTGGCCAAATCAGCTGCGCGGCGATAAAAACGCCCACAGCCATGCCGACAATGGCCCAAACCACCGTCATGAGCGCGAACTGCCTCACGATCTTGTAGTTGAAGGTGTCGGCCTTGCTTGCGATTGCGGCGCAATCGTTCATCACCCTTCCCCCAAAGTAACAAATAGCTCCAGGCTTGAATGATGGGACCGGGTTCAGAAGTCGGCGTTGATATGGATCAAGCGCGCGTGGGGCAGCAAGGGAACGCGGCAACGCCGCAACGCATCAGCAAGGGTTTGTTATGAATTAGCGCCGCGGCCAGCGCGGCCGCTGTCGTCATCGCGCAGGATCGCCGTGCCGGCGCTGTCGGTATCGTCGTACTGGCCGTTGAACACGGCCCACCAGAGCGATACGCCGATGGCCAGCACGAACAGCAGCGACAGGGGCAGCAACAAGTACAGGATGGTCATTGCGCAGTTTCCATCCTGGCTGCTTCCAACGCGCCCACGGGGGCAGCACCGCCGGACCAGTCGCGGCGGCACAGGCGCCACGAGTTATAGGCCACCGCCAACGACGACACCAGCATCGTGATGGCGGCCAGCCAGGGCTGCACCCAACCCATCAACGCCAGCGGCGTCATCAGCAGATGCCAGACAAGCGAACCGTACAGGTTCTGCCGCGCCTTGTGACGCGCCTGGCTCAACAGCGCATCCAGCGCGGCGTCGGGCATGGTGGGATGCGCTGCCAGCGCCGAGTGCGCGGACGCCATCGCCGTGGGCACCGCCATCGACATGGCGCAAGGGCAGCTCATCACCAGCAGCGCCACCATCACGGGCAGGCTGTGGGCGGGGTCGATATAGGCCCAGCCAATTGCAGCGGCCAGCGCCAACGCCACCTGCGCCAGAACAAAACGCGACGCCAGGCGATCGGCGCGCGCACCCAGGTCCAGCCGCTGCGCCTCAACGCGCTGATGACGCAACCCGCCCGCCGCGCCGCCAAACGATTGCCGGGCGCACAGTTCCAGGTAGCGCGCGGTCAGCAGAAACGCCACGAACATCGTGACGGAATCAAAATAGACTTCGCCGCGCCCCGTCCAGGTGGCGTGCACGCTGGGTATGAACGCGGCCACGATGCCCAGCGCCACCGGCACGTCCATGCCGGCGCGGCCTTGGCGCAGGTTGTCGCCGGCATGGCGCCAGATGGGCCAGGCGGAATACAGCACCACGGGAATGGTCAGCGCGAAGCTGGCCCAGTTCATCAGCACGATGGCCCAGTCCAGCGTTTCCAGGGCGTCGGCGGGCATGCTGTCGTGGCGCAGGTAGCCGGGCCAGGCAAACATCATCACCTGCATCATCGCCAGCCAGGCCAGCGACAGGCGCACCAAGGCATGGCGACGCTGCTGGCGGTCGGTATCCGACAGGCAGGACGGGACGGCGAAGATCGATTTTGCTCGCATGCGCCGATGGTAACGAGCGCCCCCGCCCACCGCCTTGATCTGGATCAAGCCGCTTTTTGTTGCGGCTTGCCAGGCGTGTCCAGCATGTCCAGAGATCGCATCAAGGGCGTTGCAGCCGCAGCACGGCCACCACCGCGCGAATCAACTCGGCCAGATCGTCGCCATCAATCGTCAGCGCCGGCGTCAGGTACACGACGTTGCCGAAGGGGCGCACCCACACGCCCGCGTCAACCAGCCGGCGCTTCAAGGCTTCGCGGTCGGTGATGCCGTCCAGCTCCACCACGCCGATGGCGCCTAGCACGCGCACGTCGCGCACCCAGGGCAAGTCGCGGCAGGGTTCCAGGCCGGTTGCCAAGGCCAGCGACAGCGCTTGGGCCTGCGCCAGCCGGGGTTCGGACTCGAACAGATCCAGCGAGGCATTGGCCGCCGCGCAGGCCAGCGCATTGCCCATGAACGTGGGGCCGTGCATCAGCGCGTGCGCCGGGTTGTCGGACCAGAAGGCGTCGAACACCCGGTTGCTGGCCACCGTGGCGGCCAGCGGCAGCGTGCCGCCCGTCAGCGCCTTGGACAAGGTGATGATGTCGGGCTTGATGCCGGCCTGCTCGAAGGCGAACATGGTGCCGGTGCGCCCGAAGCCGGTGAAGATTTCGTCAAAGATCAGCAAGAGGCCGTGGCGGTCCGCCAGGCGGCGCAAGCGGCGCAGCACTTCCGGGTCATGCAGCAGCATGCCGCCCGCGCCCTGCACCAGCGGCTCGACAAGAATGCCCGCCAGTTGCGGCGCGCGCGCTTGCAGGAACTGATCCAGCGCGGCGTAGGCGGCGTCGTCGCGCGGCAGGTCCACGATGTCGTGCTCGGCCAGCATGCCCCGGTACAGGCTGTGCATGCCCTCGTCGGGGTCGCACACGGCCATGGTGCCGAACGTATCGCCGTGATAGCCGCCGCGAAACGCTACAAAGCGGCTGCGACCGCGCTCGCCCTGGTTCAGCCAGAACTGCACCGCCATCTTCATGGCGACCTCGACCGCCACCGACCCGGAGTCGGTGTAGAAGACGCGGTCCAGCCCCGGCCCCAGCAAGCCGGCCAGGCGGCGCGCCAGCGTGAGTGCGGGCTCGTGAGTCAGGCCGCCAAACATCACATGCGGCATGGCATCCAATTGCGCGCGCACGGCCTGGGCGATGTGCGGGTGGTTGTAACCGTGACAGGCCGTCCACCAGGACGCCACGCCATCGATCAGGCTGCGCCCGTCCGCCAGTTCCAGCCGGCTGCCTTGGCTGCGCACCACGGGCAGCGGCGGCGTCACCGTTTTCATTTGGGCATAGGGCAGCCAGATATGGGCTTGGCCCTGGGCCACCCAGTCGGGCGTGTGCATGGTTGAGCTCCGAAAAAACAGGCGCGGTCGCAGGGGCATTCCTGGCGTCCCGGACCCCGGAAAACGCCGTGCGCGCCTCCACTACAATGGCCCGCATTCTACGGCTTGGCGCAGGCGTTCCCCTTGCCCGGCCGCTGCCGGAACGATTGATGTCAAAGCTGGATTCCCTGTTTCTCTCCGAGTTGGCCACCGCCGACACCCGCCGCGTACGCCGCCGCCTGCGCACCGTCACGGCCGCGCCGCCCGGGCGCATCGTGCTCAATGGCGCGCCTGTGCTGAACTTTTCCAGCAACGATTACCTGGGCCTGTCCAAGCACCCGCTGCTGATCGAACGCGCCCGGGAATGGACCGCGCGCCATGGCGCTGGCGCGCAAGCGTCGCGGCTGGTCTGCGGCAACCTGGACTTGCATGAACAGGTCGAGGCCAAGCTGGCTCGTCTGAAAGGCACCGAGGCCGCGCTGCTGCTGGCCTCGGGCTGGCAGGCCAATGCCGCGGTGCTGCCCGCCCTGCTGCGCGCCGCCGCCAGCCTGGGCGACATCGAGCTGTACGCCGACAAGCTCAATCACGCCAGCCTGCACCAGGGTTGCCAGGCCGCTGGGGTCAGGCAGATCCGGTTCCGGCATAACGACCTGGATCATCTGGAAAGCCTGCTCGCCGCTCGCGTGCAGACCGGCGCGGGCAAGCCCGTGGCCCGCTTCATCGTTACGGAAAGCGTGTTCAGCATGGACGGCGACCGAACCGACGTTGTCCGGCTGGCGGACCTGGCCGACCGCTATCAAGCCTTTGTCTACCTGGACGAAGCGCATGCCACCGGCGTGCTGGGTCCGGGCGGCATGGGCTTGGCGGGCTTGGCGCCGGGGCGTATCGACCTGGCGATGGGTACGTTCAGCAAGGCGCTGGGCGGATTCGGCGCCTATGTGGCTGGGTCGCGCGCGCTGTGCGACTTCCTGGTCAACACCTGCTCTGGCTTCATCTACACAACGGCGCTGCCGCCCGCCGTGCTGGGCGCCATGGACGCGGCGCTGGACCTGGTGCCCACGCTGGACGCCGAGCGCGCCCGGCTGGCTGCCGCCGGTGACGGGCTGCGCGCCGCGCTGCAAGACATGGGCCTGGACACGGGCGATTCCTCCACGCAGATCGTGCCCGCCATCGTGGGCGACGAAGCGCGCGCGCTGAGCATGGCGGCCGCCCTGGAACGCCGGGGCCTGCTGGCCGTGGCCATCCGCCCGCCCACCGTGCCGGCCGGCACCAGCCGCCTGCGCCTGACGCTCAGCGCCGCGCACCGCGACGCCGACGTCGCGCAACTGATTGATGGCATCAAGGCAGTGTTGGCATGAGCC
Organism: Achromobacter spanius; assembly: GCF_003994415.1. Taxonomy (NCBI): domain Bacteria; kingdom Pseudomonadati; phylum Pseudomonadota; class Betaproteobacteria; order Burkholderiales; family Alcaligenaceae; genus Achromobacter; species Achromobacter spanius. Next base: position 4,304,835 of record NZ_CP034689.1, read on the forward strand.
CCACACGCCCCACCCTGCTCTTCGTACACGGCTGGGCGTTCGACGCGTCTGTCTGGACGCCGCTGCGCGCCGAGCTTGAAGACTGGCCACAAGCCGTTACCGATGCCGGTTACTTCGGCGCCGCGCAAACGCCGGCTGAAGCCATCGCCCCCGTCATCGCCATCGGCCATTCGCTGGGCGTGCTGCGCTTGTTGCGGAATCTGCCGTCCCACTGCGTGGGCTTGGTGTCGATCAACGGGTTTCCGCGCTTTGGCGCCGCGCCGGATTTTGACGCCGGGGTGCCGCGCCGTATGCTGGACCGCATGATGAAGCGGCTGTCGGCTGACCCCGTCGCCGTCGTGCAAGACTTCCGCGAACGCTGCGGCGATGCTTCCGCCTTCGGTTCGCCGCGCCTGGAACCGCTGGCCCGCGATCTTGAAGCCTTGCGCGACGATGACCAGCGCAACGCCCTGGCCGCGCTGCCGGTTCCCTTGCTGATCTTGGCCGGACTGGACGACCCCATCGTCCCCCCCACCATGACGCAAGCCGCGTTCGGCGGCCGCGTGGGCGACGAACGGCACGATCTGGAACACGGCGGCCATCTTTTACCGGTGTCGGCCGCGCCCTGGTGCGCGCGCCACATCGCCGCGTTCATCGACCGCGTGGCGCCTGCCGACTGATGCAAGCCACGCCCCGCAACACCCGGGTCGGCGCCCGCTTTGGCGCGGCTGCCCACCGCTATGAAGACCACGCGCCCATCCAGCGCATAACCGCCGAACGGCTGGCCAGCGATATCGCCTGCCTGCGCTTGCCCGCGCGCCCTCGCATCCTGGAGATCGGTTGCGGCACCGGCTTGCTGACCCAGGCCCTGGCGCGCCGGCTGGGTAAGGCGGACTGGACCATCACCGACATCTCGCCCGCCATGCTCGCCGCCGCCCAGCGCGGCCCGGCACTACCCGGCACGGCGCGCTTTCAGTTGCTGGATGGCGAACACCCGCAGGGGTTGGATGGCGAGTACGACCTGATCTGCTCCAGCCTGGCCGTGCAGTGGTTCACCGACCTGAACGCCGGCCTGGGCCGCTTGGCTGCGCTGCTGGCGCCCGGCGGCCATCTGGCCGTGGCCACGCTGGCCGCCGGCACCTTCGCTGAATGGCAGCACGCGCATCAGGCGGCGGGCTTCGTCGCCGCCACGCCGCCCTACCCGCCGTGCCCGGTCATCAGGCCCGCCATGAGCAATATGACCGGTGGCGTGCGCGGCGAACGGCTGATACAAAATCATCCTGATGGCCTGACTTTCCTGAAGGGCCTGAAAGGCATCGGCGCCACCACGCCCGCGCCCGGACGCCCACCGCTATCCGCGGCGGCGTTGCGCCGCGTGCTGGCCGCGTTTGACGAACAAGGAGCCACGGTGACGTATCACCTGGCCTACGGTATGTGGAAAAAATCAACGCAACGCCCCGCCGGGGTTTTCGTGACCGGCACTGACACCGGCATCGGCAAGACGCTGGTGTCCGCCATCCTCGCGCGCGCCTGGAATGCTGATTATTGGAAGCCGGTGCAGACCGGCGTATCCGAAGAACGGGGCGACACCGACACCGTGGCCGAACTGGCGCAACTACCGCCCGAACGCCTGCACCTGCCCGCCTACGTGTTGCAAGCGCCGCTGTCGCCCTGGGCCGCCGCCACACTGGAAGACACGGTGGTCGACGCCACCACCATCGTGCCCCCCGCCACCACCGCGCCCTTGATCGTGGAAGGCGCGGGCGGCCTGTACGTGCCCATCGACGACACGCACATGATGATCGACCTGATCGCGCGCCTGGACATGCCCGTGGTGCTGGCGGCGCACAGCGGCCTGGGCACCATCAACCACACACTGCTCAGCCTGGAAGCCCTGAAGCGCCGTGGCATCCCGATTCTGGGCGTGGTCATGAGCGGCCCGCTGTCGCCCGGCAACAAGGAAGCCATCGAACGCTTCGGCAACGTCCGGGTGCTGGCCGAAATCCCGCCGCTGTCGCACGTCGACGCGGCAACGGTCGCGAGGCTGGCGCAGGGCATTCCGCCTTTGAAGGAATGCCTGGCGGCGCTGGGCGAGGCACCGACGGTGGCGGATTAGGGGTCGGGAAGTACGGCTTTGCCATATTTCGCCAAGGCCCCTAATCTAGGGCGATGGGCACCATAAACATTTCCCTTCCGGACGCGCTGAAATCCTTTGTTGACGAACAAGTCACCGAAAGAGGCTACGGCACCAGCAGCGAGTATGTACGCGAACTCATCCGCAAAGATCAGGATCGGCTTCAGTTGCGAAGCTTGATGCTTGTCGGCGCATCTTCCGCCCCAGCGGCTCCCGCCGACGCCGCCTATTTTTCTGACCTGCGTGCCCGAATCCGCAAAGGCTCCAGGCCGTGAACGACGCCTACGAGCGCCTGGCCAAGAACGATGTGAAGTACCGCTTCGTGATCGACATGGCCTCGCTTGAGCAAGAGGCCGCCGCCGCCTGACGCGCAAGCGTGCTGGCATAGGGAAAAAAAAGGGTGCCCGCAGGCACCCCGAATCCACCCTACAACAGCACCTACAACTGCAACTGCAAAGCAATCAATCTCGTCACCCGGTCAACGGCTTACCGGGCGACGTGTCATGCGGTAGTGCGATAGCGCGATAACGCGATCAAGCCACCTTCTGTTCCTGGCCGTGTTCAAACTGGGCCTCTTCCGTGGAACCGGTCAACGCGGTGGTTGACGACTGGCCGTTCTCGATCGTCTGTGTCACGGCGTCGAAGTAGCCGGTGCCCACTTCGCGCTGGTGCTTCACGGCGGTGAAACCCAAGTCGGCGGCGGCGAATTCCTTCTGCTGCAATTCCACGAAGGCGCTCATCTGGCGGCGGGCATAGCCGTGGGCCAGTTCGAACATGCCGTAGTTCAGCGCATGGAAGCCGGCCAGCGTGATGAACTGGAACTTGTAGCCCATGGCGCCCAGCTCGCGCTGGAACTTGGCGATGGTGCCGTCGTCCAGGTTCTTCTTCCAGTTGAACGAGGGCGAGCAGTTGTACGCCAGCAGCTTGCCCGGGAATTGGCGATGGATGGCGTCCGCGAACTTGCGGGCGTATTCCAGGTTGGGCGTGGACGTTTCGCACCAGATCAAGTCAGCGTAAGGCGCATAGGCCAGGCCGCGCGAGATGGCCTGGTCGATGCCGGCCTTGGTGCGGAAGAAGCCTTCCACGGTGCGCTCGCCGGTGATGAACGGGCGGTCGTTTTCGTCGACGTCGCTGGTCACCAGGTCAGCCGCGTCGGCATCGGTGCGGGCCAGCAGCACGGTGGGCGTGCCCATCGTGTCGGCGGCCAGGCGGGCCGACACCAGCTTGGCAACGGCCTCGCGGGTGGGCACCAGCACCTTGCCGCCCATGTGGCCGCACTTCTTCACCGACGCCAATTGGTCTTCAAAGTGCACGCCGGCGGCGCCCGCGTCGATCATGGCCTTCATCAGTTCAAAGGCGTTCAGCACGCCGCCGAAACCGGCTTCGGCATCGGCCACGATGGGCGCGAAATAATCGATATAGCCCTCGTCGCCCGGGTTCTTGCCTTCCATCCACTGGATCTGGTCGCAGCGCGCCAGTGAATTGTTGATGCGGCGAACCACTTGCGGCACCGAGTTGGCGGGGTACAGCGATTGGTCGGGGTACATCTCGCCGGCCAGGTTGGCGTCACCGGCCACTTGCCAGCCCGACAGGTAGATGGCCTTCAAGCCGGCCTTGACCTGCTGCATGGCCTGGTTGCCGGTCAGGGCGCCCAGCGAATTCACGAAGGGTTCGCTATGCAGGGATTCCCACAGGCGGGTCGCGCCACGTTCGGCCAGCGTGTGCTGCACGCTGATCGAGCCGCGCAGGCGGATGACATCTTCAGCGCTGTAGTCGCGCTTGATGCCTTGCCAGCGGCTGTTCTCGGCCCAGTCTTTCTGCAAATTGCGGATTTCGGTTTCGCGAGTGCTCATGGTGTTGCTCCTGGTCAGTGATGGGAAGACTTCAAAAGATTCGCGTCTTGCATTGCGTGAATCGTTGGAGAAAGTCTATGCCTGTGCTGCAGGGCAATGTGGGCTTATGTCTTATAGAAGATGAAAAATGTTTTTCTTTAAAATCAATGAATTAAAACTTCCATTTCGTATTGCGGAATGAATTTGCCATCTGTGAAATGCGCTTTGGTTGCGCAGCAGCAGGAACTTTCACATGACGAGACTTACATTTCATAATGCGGAAATTCGGCGCTTTTTGCAGCGCCTACAATGCCGTCATTCCCCCGAATTTCTTGATTTGCCATGACCCTGTCTCACGGCCCCCTGGGCCAAAGCGTGGCCTATGCCTCGCAATACGATCCCTCGCTGCTTTTTCCCATCGCCCGTTCGCATAACCGTGCGGCGCTGAACCTGGAAGCCGGCAAGCTGCCCTTTAGGGGCGTGGATATCTGGAACGCCTACGAGCTGTCCTGGCTGGACGCCAAGGGCAAGCCGCGCGTGGCCATGGCCACGTTCTCGGTGCCGGCCGACAGCCCCAACATCATTGAATCCAAGTCATTCAAGCTCTATCTGAATTCGTTCAACCAGACGCGCCTGGTGAATTCGGCGGCCCTGCGCGGGCGCCTGGAACGCGACCTGAGCGCCGCCGCGGGCGCTACCGTTGGCCTGGACTTCTTCCTGCCGCAACGTTTTTCCGAACTGCGCATGGGAGAGTTGGACGGCATCTATATCGACAAGCTGGACGTTGAGATCGACACCTACGAGCCCGCGCCCGAAGTGCTGCGCACCCGGCCCGGTGACGTGGTCGAAGAAACGCTGGCCTCGCGCCTGTTGAAGTCCAACTGCCCGGTGACCGGCCAGCCCGATTGGGCCAGCGTGCAGATCCGCTACCGGGGCGCCCCCATCGACCGCGAATCGCTGCTGCGCTACGTGGTGTCGTTCCGCCAGCACGCTGAATTCCACGAACACTGCGTGGAACGCATCTTCAGCGACATCATGCAGGCCTGCGCCCCCGAACACCTGACCGTGTACGCACGCTACACGCGCCGCGGCGGACTGGACATCAACCCCTGGCGCAGCAACGTGGAAACCGCGCCCCCAGCCGACGTGCGCACGGTTCGGCAATAAATGCATTGGTGCACCGCGGCACCTATTAACAATTAGTTGCACACGCACTGCCCGCTATCGATTTCGTTTATGGTTCGCACGGCATCAGGCGGGCCGCCCGGCTCGCCGCCACATCCGAACCTTAGACATTCACTCCCCCAAGGAGGCGGCAATGCAAGTGCGAGATTGGTTTGTCGAGCGTCAACCCGAGTTCGCGCAATGGAGGCAAGACCTTCACGCGCACCCGGAGCTGAGTTTCCAGGAACACCGCACCGCCGACTTGGTGGCGTCCAAGCTGCGGCAATGGGGCCTGGACGTGCATGGCGGCATCGGCGGCACGGGGGTGGTGGCCGTGTTGCAGGGCGAGCGCCCGGGCAAGCGCCGCATCGGCTTGCGGGCCGACATGGACGCGCTGCCCATGCAGGAAAAAACCACGCTGCCCTACCGCTCTACCCATGAAGGCACTTTCCATGGCTGCGGACACGACGGGCACACGGCCACGCTGCTGGCCGTGGCGCAGCACCTGTCGCAAAACCGGGACTTTGCCGGCACGCTGAACTTCATCTTCCAGCCCGCCGAGGAAACCCTGGCCGGCGGCGTCGCCATGATTCAGGACGGGCTGTTCACCCGCTTTCCCTGCGACGAAATCTACGGTCTGCACAACAACCCCATGCTGGGCAAGGGGCGCGTGGCGGTGCGTGAAGGCGCGTTGCTGGCCGCCTGTGACGGTTTCGTCATCCGCGTGCATGGCGTGGGCTGCCACGGCGGCATGCCGCAGCAGGGCAATGACCCGGTCGTCATCGCCAGCCAGTTGGTCGGCATGCTGCAAACCGTGGTCAGCCGCTCTCTGGACCCACTGGTGGCGGGCGTGGTCAGTGTGGGCATGATGAACGGCGGCACCGCGCCCAACGTCATCCCCGACATGATCGAACTGCGTGGCACGGTTCGCACCATGAGCATCCCCGCACGAGAAACGGCGCTGCGCCGGGTTCGCGAAATATGCGAGGGGCTGGGGGTGGCCAATGCCACCCGCATCGACCTTGAATTCGGCATGGGCTGCCCGCCCACCATCAATGCGCCCGGCCCGGCGGCCACCGTCGCGGCCGCTGCGGTGCGCGTGGTCGGGGCCGATCTGGTGGATGACCGCATCACGCCGCTGATGGCCTCGGAAGATTTCTCCTATCTGCTGCAGGAATGCCCGGGCGCCTACTTCTTCGTCGGCCAGGACGGCCACTTCTGCCATCACCCTGAATACGACTTCGATGACGACATCCTGCCCACCGGGGCAGCCGTCTTCGTCGAGATCGTGCGCGACCGCCTGGGCTGATCCTTCCCTTTTCTTGCTGTCGAGTCCTCGGGCCGCGTTGCCAGGCAACGCGCCCGTGTCCCCTTGCGCCTCTACGGCGTTCGCAGGAGTCCAAGATGACGTCTTCGTCTTCCCCCGCTTATCAAGTGTCGGCCGCCATGCGGCGCCGCGTGGTCATTGCCTCGGTACTGGGCAACGCCTTCGAATGGTTCGATTTCGCCATCTACGGCATGTTCGCCGCCGTGATTTCGCGCCTGTACTTTCCCACCGGCGACAGCGCGACGTCGCTGCTGCTGGGGCTGGCCACCTTTGGCGTGGCCTTCGCGGTGCGCCCCATCGGCGGCCTGGTGCTGGGCATGTACGCCGACCGCCACGGACGCCGCCGTGCGTTGTCGCTGATGATTCTGATGATGGCGGGCGGCACCGCCCTGATCGGCCTGCTGCCCACCTATGCGTCCATCGGCGTGGCGGCCAGCTTGTTGATGCTGGTGGCGCGGCTGATCCAGGGGTTTTCGGTGGGCGGCGAATACGCCAGCGCCAGCGCCATGCTGGTGGAATTCGCCCCCACCGGGCGGCGCGGCCTGTACGGCAGCTTTCAGATGTGCTCGCAGTCGCTGGCGTTTTCAGCCGGGGCAGGCGTGGTGTATCTGCTGTCGTCGAATTTATCGACGGCGGACCTGGAAAGCTGGGGTTGGCGCGTGCCGTTCCTGTTCGGCATCCTGATCGGACCCATCGGCTATTACCTGCGCACGCAGGTAGATGAAACGCCCGAATTCCGCCGCTTTCAGGACCAGCTCGTCAAACCCGAACGCACCACGCTGCGCACGCTGTTTTCGCGTTATCCGCGCGAACTGATCGGGTCGTTCTGCATTGTGGTGACGGGCACGGCGTCCAACTACGTCATGCTGCTGTACCTGCCCATTTTCGCCGTCACGGAATTGGGGCTGACGATGGGCGACGCGCAACTGAGCAGCGCCTTGGCCGCCGTGCTGCTGCTGGTGCTGTGCCCCTTGTCGGGCGCGCTGTCGGACCGCCTGACGCGCCGCGCCCTCATGCTGCCGGCCACGTTCGCCTTTGGCGTAGTCACGTGGTTCATGATGGCGCGCGTGCTGCAGGCGCCGTCTTTCGCCACCCTGCTGCAGGCGCAGTTGCTGGCGGCGGCCTGCATGGGTTTCATGTGGGGGCCCACCCCTGCGTTGATGACCGAGATCCTGCCCGTGAATCTGCGTTCCACGGGGGTGTCGCTGTCGTACAACCTGGCGGTGATGCTGTTTGGCGGCTTGGCGCCCTTCATCAACACCGCGCTGATCCAGCAAACCGGCAACCTGATGGTGCCGGCCTATTACGTGGCGCTATGCGTGCTGATCGGTTTGATTGGGCTGATGCTGTTGGGGCCGGGCAAGCCGGGAGGAGACCGCACCCAGGAGCCGTCAGGACCGGGCGACCGCTCCCCCCGCCAGCACGGGATCGGCACGCCGCGCCTGCACGGCGATCCACTGCGCTAGCAACGCCGCCGCCGCGAACGCCACGCCCGCGCCCACCCAGGGCCCCTGTCGGAATCCTGCGTCCAGCAGCAGGCCGAACGCCAGCGGGCCCACGGCCGAGCCCACGTCCATGCCCGAATACACCAGGCCATAGACAGAACCGGTGGACCCCTTGGGCGTGACGCGTCGGATCAGCATGTCGCGCGAGGGCGCGGCCACGCCCGAGCAGAAGCCGGCCAGGCCCACCACCGGCGCGGCCAGCGCGGCGGGCACCAGGCCCAGGGCCAGCACCACCAACGTCAGGCCGGCCAATAGCAGCGCCACCATGACGGTGCGCTCGGTGCGCGGGTTGGCCGACACCAGGAAGCCGCCCGCCGCCATGCCCACTGCCGACGCCACCATATAGCCCGACAAGGCCGAGCTGGCCACCACTTCAGACAGACCGTACAGTTGGTCCAACAGCGGAATCGTGTAGTTCTGCACCGACGACAGTGCAATCGACGTGCACGCAAAGAACAGGAACGCGCCCCACAAGGCTGGCTTGGACAACAGCGTTGCCAGGGTGGTCAGCACGCCCTCTTGCGGCTTGGGCGCGGCCTTGGACGCTGCTGTGGCGGCCGGGGTTTCATCCGTGGCGTCAGCGTCCAGCGGCAAGGGCCCGCCAAGCAGCTTGCCGCCCAACACCGTCAACACCAGCACCACCGCCACCAGCCCCGCGGCGCTGTAAGCGGCCACGCGCCAGTCGGCCAGCAAGGTGATGGTGGTCATGAATATCGGCGTCAACGCCCAGCCCAGGTTGCCGGTCAGCCCGTGCGCCGAAAACGCATGCCCCAGGCGGGACGGCGTAATGCGGTGGTTGATGATGGAATAGTCGGCCGGATGGAACACCGAATTGCCGATGCCCCCGACGATGGCGGCCGCCATCAGCATCGTGTAGCCGTTGGCCGAGCCGATCAACACACCCGACAACACAAAGCACGCCAGCCCGAACCACAGCACCGGTCGCGCGCCGATGCGATCCACGACGAAACCCGAAGATGCCTGGCCGATGCCCGACACCACGTAGAACGTGGCGACCAGCGCCCCCACGCGCGCGAAGTCCAGGCCGAATGCCGTGGCCAGGGACACGTTGAGCAGGGGTAGCACCAGTTGGAAAAAGTGCGATGCAGCATGCGCCACACCGATCAGCAGGATGGTTTTCCAGTCGCGCCGACGAACTTCGGCGTCCGAGGGCAAGGCTTGCGCGGCGGTGTTCATTGCAAAAGGCCGCGAAAGCGGCAGGTGGCGCACGCAAGCAATGCGGTGCGCGGGTTGTCTCCGGCTACAGCGCTTTTTCGCGAATGGCGGGCCAGGCGCGCTGCAGGTAATACAGCATCGACCAGACCGTCAGCACCGCGGCAACGATGATCAGCACGTCGCCCAGCAGCTTGGTGCTGATGCCGTAGACGGGCTGGTTGTACAGCAGGCAGGGAATCGCCACCATCTGCGCGGCGGTCTTGAACTTGCCCAGGCGGTGCACGGCGACACTTGCGCTGGCGCCGATCTTGGCCATCCATTCGCGCAAGGCGGAAATGGTGATCTCACGGCCAATGATGATCAGCGAGATAAAGGCGTCGACGCGGCTCAGGTCCAGCAGCACGATCAGTGCGGCGCAGACCATCAGCTTGTCGGCAACAGGATCCAGGAAGGCGCCAAAGGCCGAGGTCTGGTTCCAGCGGCGGGCCAGCCAGCCGTCGAACCAGTCGGTCAGCGCCGCAATGATGAACGCCCACGCCGCGAAGGTGTCGCGCGTGGGGACCGACATCCAGCTCTCGGGCAGGTAGAACAGCCCGACCACCAGCGGAATCATGGCGATGCGCAGCCACGTCAGGATAATGGGTACGTTAATTGGCATAGTGTTCGTATGCTACATCAGCCGGATGACGCTGGCTGTATCGGTGCGGCATGGCGGCCGCGCCCTGGCCGGCTTTGGGGCTAGCCACGCAGCGCCTCGTAGATGCGTTCGGCCAGGTCCTGGGAAATGCCGTCCACCGATGCCAGGTCTTCGATGCTGGCGGACGCCACCCCCGAAAACCCGCCGAATCGGGCCAACAGGCGCTGACGGCGGCGGGCGCCCACCCCTTCAATTTCTTCCAGCCGCGACACATTGCGTGTCTTGGCGCGGCGCGCCCGCATGCCGGTGATGGCAAAACGGTGCGCCTCGTCGCGCACCTGGGCAATCAGCATCAGCGCGGCGGACTCCCCGCCCAACGCCACGGGCGGCCGTTCATCGGCGAACACCAGGGTTTCCAGGCCGACCTTGCGCCCTTCTCCCTTGGCCACGCCCACCAGCGTCTGGATGTCCAGCCCCAATTCCGCAAAGACCTTGCGCGCGACTTCGACCTGACCCTTGCCGCCGTCGATCAGCACCAGGCCGGGCATCTGGGCATCGCCGTCCGCCACCTTGGCGAAACGGCGCGTCAACACCTGACGCATGGCGGCGTAATCGTCACCCGGGGTGATGCCAGCTATGTTGTAACGGCGGTACAGCGAGGGCTGCATGTCGTGGTGTTCAAACACCACGCACGATGCTTGCGTGGCTTCGCCGGCCGTGTGGCTGATGTCGAAGCATTCAATGCGCAGCGCATCCAGCGCGGCTTCATCGGTGTCCAGGTCCAGCGCCTCGGCCAGCGCCAGGGTGCGGCCGGCGCGGGCCCCGGATTCGGTCAAGGCGCGGGCCAGCGCCATCTCGGCGTTCTTGCCCGCCTGTTCCAGCCACGACCGGCGCGCGCCCTGCGGACGGGTCAGCAGGCGTGACGGACGCCCACCCGCCTGTTCGACCAGCAGGTTGATCAGATCCGGGTCGGGCAAGGCATGCGAACAGACCAGCACGGGCGGCATCGCGTTGTCGGTGTAGTGCTGGGCGATGAAGGCCTCAAGCACCTGCGGCGCGGCCTCGCCTTCGGCATGCGTCGGAAAGAAGGGTTTGTCGCCCAGATGGCGGCCGCCACGCACCATCGCCAGGTTCACGCAGACCTTGCCGCCCGCCACGGCCACCGCAATGATGTCGGTGTCTTCGCCGCTGGTGTTTTCCATGGTCTGCTGATGCAGCACTCGCGCCAGCGAACCCATCTGATCGCGCAGCGCGGCGGCTTCCTCAAAACGCAACTCACCTGCCGCCTGCTGCATGCGCGCTTCGATTTCGCCCATGACATCGCGGGCTTCGCCATTCAGAAAGCGCACCGCGCGCTGCACGTCGCGCTCGTATTCCTGGGCCTCGATGGCGCCCACGCACGGCGCCGAGCAGCGCCCGATCTGATGCAGCAGACAGGGGCGCGAGCGGTTGGCGAAGACGGTGTCTTCACAGGTGCGCAGGCGGAAGACTTTTTGCAGGATCTGGATCGTTTCGCGTACTGCCCAGGCGTTGGGGAACGGGCCGAAGTACTGGCCGCGCTTGTTGGTGGCGCCACGGTAGTAGGCAATGCGCGGCCATTCGTGGCCGGTGATCAGCAGATAGGGGTAGGACTTATCGTCGCGAAACAGGATGTTGTAGCGCGGCTTCAGGCTCTTGATGAGGTTATTTTCCAGGATCAGCGCTTCGGCTTCCGAGCGCGTCACGGTGACCTCCAGCCGTGCCACTTTCGACACCATCTGGGCGATGCGGGGGCTGGCCAGGTTCTTCTGGAAATACGACGAGACGCGCTTCTTCAGGTCGCGCGCCTTGCCGACATACATGACTTCGCCTGCTGCATCCAGGTGCCGGTAGACACCTGGAAGATGCGGCAGGTCAGACAGGAACGATTTGAGATTGAAGTCGTCGGGCATTCTGGTAACGGTGTTCGGCCTGCAAGGTATCCCAGTCGGGCGCATCGAAACGCGGCATCAGGCGGCGGATGCGTTCAACCGATTCGGGCGCGTGGTCGAACTTCAGGCGCGACAGCAAATCGTCGGCCAGGTCCGGCCGGTTGCACACCAGCACCATGTCGCAACCTGCGTTCAACGCCGCCTTGGCACGAGCCAGGATATCACCCGCCACCGACGCACCTTCCATCGTCAGGTCGTCGGAAAACACCACGCCGTCATAGCCCAGGCGCTTGCGCAAGATGTCTTGCACCCACTTCTTGGAAAAGCCGGCCGGGTGCTTGTCCACCTTCGGGTAGATCACATGCGCGGGCATCACCGACGGCAGCACGGCGTCGCCCAGCCAGGCGTAGGGCGCGGCGTCGTCGTTCAGGATGTCGTCCAGCTTGCGCGGGTCGACAGGAATTTCGTGGTGCGAATCCGCACCCACGTAACCGTGGCCCGGAAAGTGCTTGCCGCAGGCCGCCATGCCGGCCAGCGCCAGGCCCTGGATCAGGGCGCGCGACAGCATCGTGACCACGCGCGGGTCCGAATGGAAGGCGCGGTTGCCAATCACCTGGCTGGCGCCGTAGTCCAGGTCCAGCACCGGCGTGAAGCTCATGTCCACGCCGCAGGCGCGCAGTTCGGCGGCCAGCACGTAGCCGGCCTCGGTGGCCAGGCGCATGGCCTGCAAGGGGTCGCGGTCCCACAGGGTGCCCAGGTCGCGCATGGCGGGCAAGGCGGTGAAACCGTCTTCGCGGAAGCGCTGCACGCGGCCACCCTCGTGGTCCACCAGGATCAGCAGCGGCTCCTTGCGGGCCTTGTGGATCTGGCGAGTCAGCTTGGTCAGCTGTTTGCGATTTTCAAAATTGCGGGCGAAAAGAATCACGCCGCCCACCAAGGGGTGGCGCAGACGGGTCTTCTCTTCTTTGGTCAGCGAGGTTCCCGCCACGTCGACCATCACGGGGCCGGGGGGCAGGACTACCTTGGATTTTTTCTTGGCCATGAGGCGGTCCTAATTCAGGGCTTGCGTTCGACCACCACGTAGGCGGCGGCCATATCGGATTCGTCGGTGATGGACACATGCGCCGCACCGAAACGTTGACCATACCAGTCCAGCAGCTCCGGCGCGATGACCAGCACCGGGCGCCCGCCCGGCGCGTTCAGCGTCTGCACGCGCCGCCACGTCATGGGCATGCGCATGCCCAGGCCGATGGCCTTGGAAAAAGCTTCCTTGGCGGCAAAGCGGGTCGCCAGGAAGCGCACGCCGCGCACCGGGTCTCGGGCGCGGCGCGCATGGAATTTTTGCAGTTCTTCGGTGCCCAGGATCTTTTCCGCGAACCGGTCGCCGTGCCGCGCAAGCGCACGTTCAACGCGGTCGATGCGCAGCAAGTCCATGCCGATGCCGGCGATGGCGCCGGCCGGGGCTGGCGCTGCCGCGCTTGGAGTTGCGGAGGGACCCGCGCCGGGAGTTGCGCCGGGAACCTTGGAGGAGTCAGACATAAACGTCACCCAAAAACAGCGGCACGGAAGCTGCGGCAAGCGACAGTGACATCCGTCATCCGGCCAGCGGTCACAAACCGCGCAGCGCTTGCAGGCGTGCCTGCACCATCACCGCTTTCATGTCGCGGACCGCTTTTTCCCAGCCGTCAAACACCGCTTGCGCCACGATGGCGTGGCCGATGTTCAGTTCAGAGATGCCGTCAATGGCGGCCACCGGGGCCACGTTGCCCAAGTGCAGGCCATGGCCGGCGTTCACGCGCAAGCCATGGCGCAGCCCTTCGGTCACGGCCAGGCGGATGCGTTGCAGTTCGGCTTTGGCCGCGTCGCCCTGGGCTTCCGCGTAGGCGCCGGTATGCAGTTCGATGACCGTGGCGCCGGTCTTGGCCGCCGCGGCAATCTGCACGGGGTCCGGGTCGATGAACAGGGACACGCGTATGCCCGCTTCAACCAGCAGGCCCACGGCGTCGGTAACGGAATCCAAGGCGCCCGCCACTTCCAGGCCGCCTTCGGTGGTGAGCTCGGTGCGCTTTTCGGGCACCAGGCAAACGTCGTGGGGTTTGACGGCGCAGGCAATTTCCAGCATTTCGGCCGTGATCGCGCATTCCAGGTTCATGCGCGTGCGCAGTTGCGGACGAATCGCGTAGACGTCCGCGTCCTGGATATGACGTCGGTCTTCACGCAGATGCAGCGTGATGAGGTCGGCGCCGGCATCCTCCGCGCGCAGCGCGGCGGCCACCGGGTCCGGGTACGCCGTATGGCGTTGTTGCCGCAAGGTGGCAACGTGATCAATATTTACACCAAGTTCTATCATTGCGTGGTCGTCGACACTTTGGTCGGTTCTTTCGTGGTTTCTTCCCAGCCGCCGCCCAAGGCCTTGTAGAGCTCCACGCGGTTGATCAGCGCGGCCAAACCGGTCTGCACCAGCGACAACTGGGCATTGAAGAAGTCTACCTGCGCGGTCTGCACCTGCAAGAAGCTGTCGATGCCATTGGTATAGCGCAGGTTCGACAGTTCCAGCGTGCGCGACGACGATTCCTGCAAGGCGCGTTGCGCATCCAGTTGCGCGCCGTAGGTAGCTTCGCCCGCCAGCGCGTCGGACACTTCCCGGAACGCCTGCTGGATGGTCTGCTCGTATTGCGCCACGGCGATGTTGTCGCGCGCCTTGGCCAGGTTCAAGCCTTCACGGATCGAACCGCCGGCGAACAGCGGCGTCGTGATCGACGGCGAAAAACTCCAGTAGCCCTGGCCGCCCTTGAACAGGTCACCCAGGGACGGGCTGGCCACGCCCAACAGCCCGGTCAGGGAAATGGTGGGGAAGAACGCCGCGCGGGCCGCGCCGATGTTGGCGTTGGCCGAGCGCAACTGGTTTTCCGCCGCCAGAATGTCGGGGCGCCGTTCAAGCAGGTCGGACGGCAGGCCCGACGGCACGGTGGCCAGCAATTGGTCGCGGCCAAACGTGGCGGGCGGCGGCAGGTCTTCGGGCAAAGGCGCGCCCACCAGCAGCACCAGCGCGTTCAGCGCCTGGGCGCGGGCCCGGGCCAATTGCGCCAGGTCGGATGACGCCGTGTCCAGCAACGTCTTGGACTGGTTCAGATCCAGTTCGGACGCCACGCCGCCGTCGAAACGGCGCTTGACCAGGTCATAGGATTCCTGGCGCGACGCGAGCGTGCGTTGGGTCAGGTCCAGTTGGACTTCGGCCGCGCGGAAGTTGAAGTACGCCTGCGCGACGGAACCGACCAGCGTGATCTGCACGGTCTTTTGCGCCTGCTCGGTCGACAGGTACTGTTGGTACGCCGCTTCCGACAGGTTGCGCAGTCGGCCGAACAAATCGATTTCGAACGTCGTCAGGCCAATGCCGGCCTGGTACGAGCTGGAAATCGAGCTGGAATCCGGCCCGCCCGCGCGCATGTTGGCCGGCAGATGCTGGCGCTGGCCCTGGATGCCGGCGCCAATGCTGGGCCACTGCTCACCGCGCTGAACGCCATACTGGGCGCGCGCTTCTTCCACGCGCTGCACCGCCACGCGCAGGTCGCGGTTGTTGACGAGCGACAGCGCAATCAGGCTTTGCAGGCGCGGGTCGCGGAAGAATTCGCGCCAGCCCAAATCGGCGGCGGGTATGCCCGCTTCGGGCACGACCGCCGACGCCGGCTGCGAGCCCAGCGACGTGGGCTTGTTGTAGCCGCCGTACTGCACCTTGGGCTGGTCGGGCCAAGTGCCCGTGATCGGTGCGTCGGGACGCTTGTAGTCGGGCGCCAGCGAGCAGCCGGCCAACGCCACCGCCACGAAGGCGGACAGGGCGGATTGCTTGATCATCAGGGCTTTCATGCCTTGCCCTCCGGGCCACCATTGGGTTGTACGGGGGTGTATCCCGCTTCTGCGTCGGGCTGGTCGCCGGCCGCCTTCTTGGCCGCCTGCTCTTCTTCCCAGGCCTTCAGTTCGGCGCCCAGCAGGCGCGGGCGGGTCTTGAACAGGCCCAGCACCACCACGAAGAAGGTCGGCACGAAGATCACGGCGAACGGCGTGGCGGCGAGCATGCCGCCCAACACGCCCAGGCCCACCGCGCGCTGGCTGGCGGCGCCGGCGCCCGTGGCCATGGCCAGCGGCACCACGCCCAGGATGAACGCCAGCGACGTCATCAGGATTGGCCGGAACCGCAACCTGGCCGCTTCCACCGCGGACTCGTACAGCCCCATGCCGCGGGCGTACTGATCCTTGGCGAACTCCACGATAAGAATGGCGTTCTTGGCCGCCAGGCCAATCACGGTCACCATGCCCACCTGGAAGTACACGTCGTTGGACATGCCCAGCGCGCTGACCAGCGCCACGGCGCCCAGCATGCCCAGCGGCACCACCAGCATGACCGACAGCGGAATGGCCCAGCTTTCATACAGCGCGGCCAACACCAGGAACACAATCAGCAGCGACAGGCCCATCAGGATGGGCGCCTGGTTGCCGGCTTGCCGTTCCTGGTAGGACAGGCCCGTCCATTCGTAGCCGAAGCCCTGCGGCAACTGCGCCACCAGGTTCTGCATTTCTTCCATGGCCTGGCCGGTGGTGTAGCCCGCGGCGGCAGCGCCGCCGATACGCATGGACTCGTAGCTGTTGTAGCGAACCACCTGCACCGGGCCCTGGACCCACTCGGCCGACACGAAGGTCGACAAGGGCACCATGCCGCCTTGGGCGTTACGCGCGTTCAGCTTCAAGACGTCGGACAACTGCATGCGATACGGCGCATCCGCCTGCACCCAGATGTTCTGCATCCGGCCCATGTTGGGGAACTTGCTCAGGTAGGCCGAGCCCACCGCCGTCGAGATCAGCGATGCCGCTTCATTGAAATCCACGCCCAAGGCGGCGGCCTTGTCGCGGTCAATGTTCAGCGTCAGCTGCGTGCCGGCCGCCAGGCCGGTGATACGCACCTGCGACAGCACCGGGCTCTTCATGGCCATGCCCATGAGTTGGCCCGTCGCGGCGGCAAGCGCCTCGGAACCGGCCGCGCCCCGGTCTTGCAGGCGCAAGTCGAAACCGGTGGCGTTACCCAGCGACGAAATGGCCGGCGGCACCAAGGTGAACACCTGCGCATCGTGAATGCCCATCAACTGCTTCTGGAAGGCATTGAAGGCGATGGCGCCCGCGGAATCCTGCTTTTCCTTGCGGTCCTTGAAGTCTTTCAAGGTGGTGAACGCGATGGCGGCGTTCAGGCCGTTACCGTTGAAGCTGAAGCCCTGCACGGCGATGATGTTCTCAACGGCCGGCACGTTGCGGAAATATTCCTCAACCTGTTCGATCACTTCAACCGTACGGTTGGCGCTGGCGCCCGTGGGCAGTTCGATGTTGCTGATGACGTAGCCCTGGTCTTCCTCGGGCAGGAACGACGACGGCAGGCGCAGGTACAGCCAGCCCAGCAGCAACACCAGCACCAGGAAGGCCAGCATCATGCGGCCGCCCTTGTGCAGAATGCGCGACACCCAGTTCTGGTAACCGTGGGTGGTGGCGTCGAACTTGCGGTTGAACCAGCCGAAAAAGCCTTTCTTCTCGTTGTGGTGCCCCTTGGGAATCGGCTTCAGGATGGTGGCGCACAAGGCCGGCGTGAAGGTCAGCGCCAGCAGGGCCGAGAAGAAGATCGACACGGCCATGGCCACCGAGAACTGGCGGTAGATCACGCCCACGGACCCGCTCATGAAGGCCAACGGCAGGAACACCGTGACCAGCACCAGCGTGATACCGATAATGGCGCCGCTGATCTGCGGCATGGCTTTCTTGGTGGCCTCTTTGGGCGGCAAGCCTTCGGTGGCCATGATGCGCTCAACGTTTTCGACCACCACGATGGCGTCGTCCACCAGAATCCCGATGGCGAGCACCATCGCGAACATGGTCAATACGTTGATCGAGAACCCCAGCCCCAGCATCACCGCGAACGACCCCAGCATGGCCACCGGAACGACCAGTGCGGGAATCAGCGTGTAGCGTACGTTCTGCAGGAACAGGTACATCACCAGGAACACCAGCACCATGGCTTCGGCCAGGGTGTGGAGCACCTGCTCGATCGACACCTTCACGTAGGGCGCGGTGTCGTAGGGAATGGCGTACTGGATGTTGCCGGGGAAGAACTTGGACAGTTCTTCCATCTGCTGGCGCACGCCCTGGGCGGTGGCCAGCGCGTTGGCGTCCGGCGACAGCACGATGGCGAACGCCGCCGTGGGCTTGCCGTTCAGGCGGGCGCCGAACTGGTAGTTGTCGGCGCCGACTTCAATGCGGGCCACGTCGCGCAGCAGCACCTTGGAGCCATCGGTGTTGGCGCGCAGCACGATCTTGCCGAAGCCGTCCACGGTGCTCAACTGACCGTTGGCGGTAACGGTAGCGGTGATGCGTTGCGATTCCGGGTTGGGCGGCGCGCCGATGCTGCCGCCCGAGATCAGCACGTTCTGCGCGGAAATCGCCTGGTTGACCTCGTTCATGCTCAGGTTGAAGCCCACCAGCTTGGCGGGGTCTACCCAGACACGCATGGCGCGCGGCGCCGCGAACAACTGGAACTGGCCCACGCCGGCCACCCGCGAAACCGGGTTCTGCACGTTGCGCGTGATGTAGTCGGCCAGCGCCGTCTGGTCCAGCGAGCCATCCGCGGACGACAGCGTCACGATCATCAGGAAGCCGGTACTGGTCTGCTCGTATTGCAGGCCCTGCTGCTGCACGGCCGTGGGCAACTGCGCAATCACGTTCGACACGCGGTTCTGCACGTCAACCTGCGCCAGGTCAGGGTTGGTGCCCGGCGCGAAGGTGGCGGTGATGGTGGCCGTGCCGTAGGAATCGCTGACCGACTCGTAGTAGATCAGGCCCTTGGCGCCGTTGAGCTTGTCTTCGATGATGCTGGTGACCGATTCCGCCACTTCCTTGGCCGATGCGCCCGGGTAGGTGGCGGTAATCGTGATGGCCGGCGGGGCCACGTCTGGATACTGCGCCACCGGCATGTTCGGGATGGCCAACACCCCGGCCAGCAGAATGAACAGGGCGACTACCCAGGCGAAAATTGGTCGATCAATAAAAAATTGCGGCATGTGGGCTGACTCTGAAAGCGATGCTCACCAAAGGGGAACGCGGCGCTTGTGACGCCGCGTGCCGCTTACGATTTCTGGCCTGCGGCCTTGTCCTGCTGAGCGGGCTCGGCAGGTTTGGACGGCGCGGCGGGCTGGCCACCCGGTTGGGGGTCGGGTTTCGCGGCGGGCTGTGCGCCGGGTTGTGCCCCAGGCTGTGCGCCCGGTTGGGCCGCGCCGTTCTTGGTCCATTGGCTGACCTGCACGGGCGCGCCCGGACGGATCTTCTGGAAGCCTTCAACCACGACCACGTCGCCCGCCTTCAGGCCGCTGGTGATCAACCAATTGGTGCCCAGCGCGCCGCCAGTGGTCACGGGCAACTGTTGAATCTTGTTGTCCTTGACCAGCATCAGGCTTTGCGAACCATCGGCGGTGCGTTGCAGCGCCTGCTGCGGCACCATCAGCGCCTTGTCGTCCACGCCCTGCTCCAGACGCACCCGCACATACATGCCGGGCAGCAAGATGCCGTCGGGGTTGGGCACTTCGGCGCGCAGGTTCACCTGGCCCGTGGACGGATCCACGGTAATGCCCGTGAACAGCAGCTTGCCGGGGTGGTCGTATTCCGTGCCGTCTTCCAGCACGACCGTGGCGCGGGCGGTGTCCTTGCCCACCTGCTGCAGCTTGCCGCTGGCGAACGCGCGGCGCAGCGCGGCCAGTTCCGCGGTGGACTGGGTGAAGTCCACGTAGATCGGGTCCAGTTGCTGCACGGTGGCCATCTGCGTGGCCGAGGTGGATTCCACCAGCGCGCCTTCAGTGACCAGCGGCTTGCCGATGCGGCCCGTGATGGGCGAGGTGACGTCGGTATAGCCCAGGTTGATGGCGGCGTTGTCTTGCGCGGCCTTCGCGGCGGCGACGGTGGCGTCGGCCTGCCGGAACGAGGCCACGGCATTGTCGTATTCCTGCTTGCTGACCGCGTTGGCCTTCACCAACGGGGCGTAGCGGTCGGCCAGGAGCTTGGCGCTGAACAAGTTCGCTTGCGCCTGCTTCAGCTGCGCCGTGGCCTGATCGTACGCGGCCTTGTACGGCGCCGGGTCGATCTTGAACAGCAGTTGGTTTTCCTTGACGTCGCCACCTTGCTCAAAGGTGATCTTCTGCACGATGCCGGTCACGCGAGCGCGGATTTGCGCATCGCGCACGGCATCCACGCGTCCAGGCAGCTCAGAGACGATGGGCGCGCGCTCAGGCTGAACGGTGATGACGCTGACCTGAGGCATGCCCGGGTTCATCTGCGGCTCTTCTCCGCATCCCGCCAACATCAGCGCGAGGATGCCACCGGAAACAGCCAGACCTGAAACACGTTTAGGCAAAAACCGCATTGAAACCCCCGCGTAAGCGTAATGAACCGCTTCAGTTAATCGCATCAATCCGCATCGATCTGAATCGATCCGCATCTTCGTCAAATGCATCAATATCAATCGCATCAATTGACCTGATCAGGCTATCGAATCATCAAGCGCGCGCGCTTGAACCATGACGGCCAAACGCGATCATGCGTGATCAAACCAAGCCTTTACGTCAGGCACGATACGTAAACAGCCCAATAATGTAACTCAGTTACTAGGGAAATTACGGTTTTTCAGCTGTTCACAGGATGCATGGGGGAGACAATCCGGTTACAGGCTCACAGATTGGAAAGCTCTCTGAGATTGCCCAGGAACACATAGCCCACGCCGTGGACAGTATGCAGCGGCAAGCGAATGCCTGTCTGCAAAACTTTGCCGCGCAGTCGGCAGATCGCCACATTCAGGGTGCGCAGGTTGGTGCTTGCGCGCAACGTCATCAGTTCTTCACGCAACAGTTCACGGTTTGGGTTACGCAGCAGGCAGATGAAGCAAGCGCGTTCGATTTCGGTCAGGTCGATACGCACGCCGCTGGGCGCCAAGAGCGTCCAGCCCCGGTATAGCAGGCTCCACCAGCCATCAAGACGGTCGTTCGCCAACGGCAGGGGCGCGGCGGTCTGGGGCAAGGCGGAGGCGTCTGGCGACCGGGATGTCAGGCGGTTAAAAACGTCGAGCGCGTTCATGGCGAGTCTCCACCAGGACGGCCTGCGCCAACAGTGGCGGCGGCCCGGTCCCGGAACAAGGTTGCGGTTTGTCCTTGAAGACTACCGGCCTTGCGGCCTTGTGACGCGGGTTTGACGAGCTATGGGTCCGAATATCAGACCAGTCCTACGAAACCCTGGTTAATTGCGCATGCCGTTGCGATGGATGTCGTGCGTGACGAAGCAGCTGTCCTGCGTCGGGCGGGCCAAAATGCCGGGCTTGGCCAGCGTCTTGCGGATGTCGGACAAGCCCGACTCCCAGTGTTCACGCATGGCCTCGGTGCCGAACTCATAGTCCTTGGAATAGCGTTCCCGATGCTTGGCTTCGTAGATCAGGTTGATGATGTTGGTGGCTGGCGTATGCGACAGCATGCGGATATCGGCCAGCTCGGGCGCGTCGCGCTCGGCCTCGGGCAGGCGCTCAAGCAGGCGCTGCAAACCGTGGCGCAGCTTCAGCACGCGGCGCAACTGGTCGGTGACCAGGCGCGTGCGACTCGAATACTGGATGTCTTTCTGGCGTTCGGCCACTTCTTCCAAGGTGGTGGGCAGGCCGCCGCGCGCGGGCCAGAGATCAACCTGGAAGGCCAGCGTGTCGCGCATGTTCTCGGTGGTCAGCACTTGCGCCAGCGGCGTGTTGGACACCACGCCGCCATCCCAATAGTGTTCGCCACCGATCTCAACGGAAGGAAAGCCCGGCGGCAAGGCGCCGGACGCCATCACGTGTTCGGGTCCCAGTGTGTCTTTCAGGCTGTCGAAATACGCGAAGTTGCCCGAGCGTACATTCACCACGCCGAAGCTGGCGCGTATGACGCCGCTGTTGAGCAGGTCAAAATCCACAAACTGGCGCAGCGTCGCGGCAAGCGGCGTGGTGTCGTAGAAACTGGTGGAGGCCGCGCCCCGCCCTTTCACCATGTAAGGCGGCGGAAAGCGCGGCTTGAAGAAACCCGGCTGCCCCGAAAACAAGGCCTGGAACGCGGACAGCTGGCCGTTCATGGTCGGCGAACCAAAGCCGAACGGAATGCCTTCGAACATGCCCGCCAGCGTATCGCCCCAAGGCACCGACGCGAAGCCCGAGGGGCGGCAGATGCTTTCCCAGAAACCACGCAAGCGATCAACGCGCTCATCCTCGCGGGACCCCGCGATGATGGCCGCATTGATCGACCCAATCGAAATGCCCGACACCCAGTTTGGCCGGATGCCGGCCTCGTGCAAGCCCTGGTAGACCCCTGCCTGATAGGACCCCAGCGCGCCTCCGCCTTGCAGCACAAGGGCAACGGTATCGTAGGACGGCGTATTGCCGGTGTCTTGGGACGGAGCCTTGCGGGGAGTGGTCATGCGGCTACCTCGGGTCAGGGTTTGCTTTTGTCCGGCAGTTGCGGCGCGGCCACGCCGGCGCGGAACGGATACTTGGCGAAGATCTGCGCCACGGCCTTGTCCACGTTCTGCGGCGTGTTGGCGCTATCGGGGTTCTGCACTTCGCCCACGGCCACGCCTTCCCACACCAGTTGCTTGCGGCGCGCGTCGACCAGGTCGATGTTCAAGGTGCCCTCGGTGTATTGGTAGACGTCGTCGCCCCAGCCGTAGCCGGGCCAGCCGCCGTAAAAGCCCGAGCGGTAGCCGTAGTACGGCCCCATGGGCGGCGCGGCGGGCGTGACCTGCGTTTTCTGCTGGAGCTTGGCGCCGAAGTTCACCAGCAGGTCGGGGTTGGATGCGTTGTAGGTATAGCCGCGCATTTCCATCTGGCCGCGCGTGGCGTCCTTCAGACGCTCGGTCAGCAAGGTGCTGTAGCCGGCCTTGTCGGTGCCCAGGGGATTCATGAAGCCGAAGGTCTGGTACTGCGCAAAATCGGCTTGGTGGTCGTAATCGCCTTTGATCGTGGGCCCCGAGGCGCACGCTGCAAGCAAGGCCGTCATGGAACCCGCCGTCAACCATTTCACCGCTTTCATCGCTTTCATGGGGATGTCTCCAAGAGCACTGGGCCACGACATAGTGCCGCGAAGCCCGCAAAGTTTCAACAGAATCTCATTCGCATCCCGTGCCTGCACCCGCCGATGACGCCTGGGCGTACCCTGCCCGTCCATTACACTCGGGGCTGGCTTTTTGACCCTGACACTGACCACCATGTTGGAACTCGACGGCTCGATCTGGTTCCGTTCCGGCGCCCAGACCTGGGGCGGAAAAAATCGCATAGACCTGCTGGCGCAGATCGACGCCACCGGCTCCATCACGGCCGCCGCGCGCGCCGTGGGCATGAGCTACAAGGGGCATGGGACGCCATCGACGCCATGAACAACCTGGCCGGCGAACCGCTGGTGCTGCGGGCGGCGGGCGGCAAGGGCGGCGGCGGCACGCAGCTGACCGACCGCGCGCGTGGCCTGATCGTGACCTTCCGAGCGCTGGAATCCGAGCACCGGAAATTCATGGAAAACCTGGTGCGCGCGGGGCTGGACGCCAGCGGCGACATCGATCTGATGAGGCGCTTCATGCTGAAAACCAGCGCACGCAATAAATTCCTGGGCACCGTGACCGAGATCCGCACCGGCGCGGTCAACGATGAAATCCAGCTTCGCATCGCGGGCGGGCACCTCGTCACCGCCACCATCACGCGCGACAGCACGGCCGAACTGGGCCTGGCGCCCGGCAAAGAAGCCATTGCACTGGTCAAGGCGTCGGCCGTCATCATCGGCGCGCCGGGGCCGGGCTTGCGGCTGTCGGCGCGCAACCAGTTGCTGGGCCACATCAGCGCCATCCGGCCCGGGGCGGTCAACAGCGAGATACTGATCGACATGGAAGGCGGCGCCACGCTTGCGGCCATCGTCACCAACGACAGCGCACAGGAACTGGGGCTGGAAGTGGGCGCGCCGGCCGTGGCCATTTTCAAGGCATCCAGCGTGATCCTGGGCGTGCTGGACTAGGCGCAGGCGCGGGGTCAACGCCTGGAATCAAACTCCCACATCATCGCGGCGGCGGCCGACCTTGCCGTCGCGTACTTCAAAGACCTCGTCGGCCAGGGCGTCCACGTCCGCCGGATCATGCGTGATCAGTAGCATCGGCACGTCCAACTGCCGCTGCAACGTGTTCAATTCCTGGCGCATCCGACCGCGCAGGTGCGAGTCCAGCGCCGAGAACGGCTCGTCCAGCAAGAGGATGTCGGGTTGCAGCATCAAGGCTCGCGCCAGCGCCACGCGCTGCTTCTGGCCGCCGGAAATTTCACCGGGATAGCTGCCCACGATGGCGCCCAGTTCAAAGGCATCGACCCAGCGTTTGGCCTCGGGCCCCACCTCGCGCCGGGGCGGATTGCGCCAGCCCCGGCGCAATCCAAAGGCGATGTTCTGCGCCACCGTCAGATGCGGAAACAGCGCATAGTCCTGAAACAGATACGCCACGCGCCGCGCCTGCGCGGGCAGGCAGATGCCGGCTTGGGAATCGAACAGCACCCGGCCGTTGATCTCGATGCGTCCGGCGTCCGGCCGCAGCAGCCCCGCCACGGCGCGCAAAGTCAGGCTTTTGCCCGCGCCGGAAGGCCCGAACAGGGCGATGCGTTTTGAGGACGAGGTAAACGCCGCGTCCAGCTGAAAGTGCCGGTCGCCCGACACCATGCGTCGGGAGATCTGGATGCTGATGCTCATCGCCCGCCCCCATCGCGCTGCCGGGCGGCCACGGGCAGCAGCTTGCCCGCCACCACCAAGACCAGCACGCAGGTCATCGACGTGACCAGCACCAGCAGGTTGGCGGTGCGGTCGTCGCCCGCCTGCACGGCTTCGTAGATGGCGACCGACAGCGTCTGTGTGCGGCCCGGCAGGCTGCCGGCGATCATCAGCGTGGCGCCGAATTCGCCCAACGCGCGGGCAAAGGCCAGCAACACGCCCGCCACGATGCCACGGGCGGCCAAGGGCAGCGTCACGCGGAAGAACACCCCGGCTTCGCTCACACCCAGCACACGCGCCGCGTTTTCCAACTGGACGTCCACGTTTTCAAACGCGGCGCGCGCTGACTTGAACACCAGCGGAAACGCCACGATGGCGGCGGCGATCACCGCGCCCTGCCACGTAAACACCAGTTCAATGTCCCACTTCGCCAGCGTTTCACCGATGATGCCGCGCCGGCCCAGCAACACCAACAGGTAGTAGCCCAGAACGGTGGGCGGCAAGACCAGCGGCAGGGTCAGAATGGCGTCCAGCACATCGCGGCCCGGCCAGCGCCAACGCGACAGGCCATAGGCCGCGGCGGTGCCGGCCACGGTGGCCAACAGCGTTGCCCAGCCCGCCACTTTCAGTGACAGCAGCAACGGCACCCAGACCGACTCCGTCATCGATAACCGCCCATCAACCCGGGTTCAAGGATGCAGGAAGCCATAACGCGCCAAGATCTTCTGACCCGCCGGCGACAGCACATAGGCCACGAAACGTTCGGCTTCCGCGGCGGCCTCCTCGCGCGCGGTGACGGCAATCGGATAGGTCACGGGCGTTTGCGACGGCACGCGCACCGCCACCTTGACCTTGTCGGGCATGATGGCGGCGTCGGTGGCGAACACGAACCCGGCATCGACCTCGCCGCGCGATACATAGGCCAGGCTTTGGCGCACGTTCTGCGCCAGCACGCCCTTGGCCTGCACGGCGTTCCACAAGCCCGCCGCTTCCAGCGCGCCCTGCGTGTAGCGGCCCACCGGCACCGATGCGGGGTTGCCGTAGGCCACGCGCTTGATGTCATCGCGGGTCAGGTCTTTCAGTGTCGTGATGTTGGCCTGGCTGTCGGCCGGCACGATCAACACGACCTGGTTCGCCGCGAAGTCCACGCGCGATGCCGGCTTCACGGCCTTTTCTTCCACGGCCTTGTCCATCGCCTTCTGGTCGGCCGAGGCGTACACATCGGCCGGCGCGCCCTTCAAGATCTGCTGCAGCAAGACGTCGGACGCGCCGAAGTTCAGCACAACCTTGGTGTCCGGGTGTTCCTTTTCGTAGGCCTGCGCCACGTCCTTGAAGGCGTTGGTCAGGCTGGCCGCGGCGGATACCACCAGGTCGGCGGCCTGGGCGCCAGGCATCCACAGGGCGGAAAGCGCCAGGGCCAGCGCTGGCAGCGCACGTTTGCAAGACATGATCTTCCTTGGAAATTGCGGGATCGGTAGCGAAATATATAGCGGTATATAACGACCGTCAATTTGGCGCCTGGGCAGGGTCTGCGCCCGATCAAGGTTTAGGGAAGAAGCGGGTTCAGCCGCGCTCGACGGTCGTGACGCGCAGCGATTCCGGCGCCAGCGCCGCCTGCAGGCTGGCCAGCGCCAGCTCGGGCTGGGCCGCGCCGCACATGAAGATGTCCAGGGCCGCGAAGCGATGTTCGGGCCAGGAATGAATGCTGATATGGGATTCGCTCAGCATGACCACGCCAGTCACCCCGGCGCCCTCGCCGAAGTGATGGAAATGCGCGCTCAGCACATTGGCGCCCGCGGCCTGCGCCGCCGCGACCAGTTGCGCTTCAAGCGCCTTGGCGTCGCGCAGCAGGTCGGCACGCACCCCGCGAAAATCGGCCAGCACATGGCGGCCGGGCGTGGCGTGCACCGTCACTTGTGCGATCCGCCCGACGACCAGCCCGAGCCACCCGACGAGCTGCCCCAACTGCTGCTGCTACTGCTGCGGCTGCCGCTGCCGCCGCTCATGCTGACGCCCGGCGAATTGGCGCCCGTGGCCGCCATCACCACCACCAAGGCATAGATGCCATACAGGAACTTGCCCATCGTTCTACTCGTCCTTTCCGGAAAGCTTGTCCGCCAGCTTGGCGGGGAACCACAGGAACGCCAGCCCGATCAGGATCGGCACGAAACGACCGTTCAGGATGTTGCCGAAATTCAGAAACACCATGCCGATCGTGGCGATCCAGGCCCATTTGCTGTATCCGCCCTGCTTGCCGCCCAGCGGCAGGGACTTCTGCTTGGCCAGCTCGGGGTTGCCGAACCATTCCGCCAATTGCGCCGGCGCCACCGGCGCCGATGCCGACCAGCCCAGTTCGGACTCGCTCAGTTCGCGCGTCAGCTTCAGCGTGCCGGCCTTGTAGTCGGTGATCTTGGTGGTGTCGCCCGCCTTCACGCGCCAGTTGAACGCGCCCAGCGGCATCTCTACCCGCGAGGTGTAGTCGTATAGCTTCTGGTACAGCTTTGAGCGCCAGCGCACGCTGGTGGCGTTGTTCTGGCTGGGCCAGGTGTCGCAGACTTGCACGCGTTCCCAGCCTTCGTCGGTTTCCACCAGCCAGATAAAGCCCTTGGCCGGATTGAACAGCAGGTATTCAATCCAGTCGGACGGCTCTTCGGGGTCGGGGTCGGCGCATTTCATCAAGCCGATCAGTGTGTAGCTGACGCCGCTGATCTTGGCCACCGCGCCCAGCGACAAAGTGGTGCTAATGGACTTGAGCTTGCGCGCCTTCGCGATGACTTCTGCGGTGGGGCCGGAACAATCGACCGCGGCCGCGCAGGACGGGCACACCACATGGGTGGCCATGGCCGCCACGAAACTGATGGGCGCGCCGCAGTTGGGGCAGTCCAGCGCCTTGATCTGGCCGCGAAAACGGCCGGCTGTTTCTTCCACCTGCTCGTTGCTGCGCAACGAGGCCGCCTGCATGGCGGACAGGTCGAAGGCCTTGCCGATATAGAGCTCGGGTTCGGGGCCGTCGGAAAAATCCAGTGTGAGAAAGGCGTCCACACTGCGGAAATCAGCCACCTTGGCTTCCCAGCCATCGCCCGGCACAAAAGGCAGTTCGCCTTGCGCGCCGCCGGCCTGCGCGCGGCGCATGTCCGACGCCACGAAACGCTGCCCGTCCAGCTTGAGCTCGTCGCCTGGCGCGATGTCGGCAAAGGCCGGCAGGCCTTGCGTGGACTTGACCTTGCGCCGCCGCGTAAGCGCGTACTGGCCCGAGGCGTCCGACAGCCAGCCGTCGGCGCCGTCTTCAAACCAGACGTACCACTCGTTCCAGAAGCCGTCGTCATAGCGCAGTTGAATGCGGCCGATCACGTCGAAGCGCTTGCCATCGACGCTGCCCGCCGCGCCCAGGCACAGCGGCGAATAGTCTTCCAGCACGTCGGCCATTTCGCCGATGCGCTTGACCGACTCGGCATCTTTCAACAAGGTGCTGCGGCATGCGCCGCAGACCGCCATGACCGAGGCGGTAGAGGTGAACTTGACCGGGGCGCCGCACTGCGGACACAGAACCTGCTGCATGGGGCCTTAGCTGGTCAGTTTCTTCAGCACTTCCGCCTTGGCCGTGTCGTAATCGGCGGCGGTGATCAGGTCTTTATCCAGCAGGTCTTTCAACTGCTGCAAGCGCGCGACGGGGTCGGGTTGCGACGGCGCCGCGGGTTGCTGGGGTTGCGCCGGTTGCTGGGGCTGGGGTTGCCCCACGCCCAAGCCCGCCGCCATGGTCTGCCCCAACGCCGCGCCCGCCGCCAGGCCCGCACCCACGCCGGCGATACCGCCTTC
The DNA here is from genome assembly GCF_003994415.1 of Achromobacter spanius. NCBI lineage: Bacteria > Pseudomonadati > Pseudomonadota > Betaproteobacteria > Burkholderiales > Alcaligenaceae > Achromobacter > Achromobacter spanius. The sequence continues at coordinate 4,333,130 of NZ_CP034689.1, forward strand.
GTTCTGCGCGGCCAGCGGTATCGCGGTGGCCGTCTGGTATTGGGTGAACTTGCCCAGGTCGCCCGCCATGCCCATCGAAATCCGCGTGTCCAGCGCCTTTTGCAGCTCTTCGGGCAAGGACACATTTTCAACCGTGAAGTTGTCCAGCTTGACGCCATAGCGGTCGAACACGGGCGCCAGTTGCTCGCTGATGCTTTGCGACATCAGCCCCTGGTTGCCCGCGATGTCCAGGAACGGCACCTTGGACCCGCCCAGCGCCGTGGTCATGGCGGCCACCACCATGTTGCGCAATTGCGCTTCCAGGTCGTCCACCGTGTATTCGTCGCGCGTGCCGCTGATTTCGCGATAGAACTTGGCCGGGTCGGCAATCTGGTACGAATACACGCCAAACGCGCGCAAGCGCACCATGCCGAATTCGCTGTCGCGCAAGGTCACGGGTTGTGCCGTGCCCCAGCGCCGGCCCAGTTGCAGGCGCGTGCTGAAGAAGATCACATCCGACTTGAAGGGCGACTCGAACAGCTTGTCCCAGTTCTTCAGGTAGGTCAGGATCGGCAGCGTCTGCGTGGTCAGCTTGTACATGCCGGGGCCGAACACGTCGGCCACCTTGCCTTCGTTCACGAACACCGCCATCTGCGATTCGCGCACGGTCAGGCTGGCGCCGTACTGGATTTCAAAGTCCTGCATCGGATGGCGCCAGGCGAGCACGCCGTCGCGATCCTCGTTCCATTGCAGGATGTCGATGAACTGCTTGCGAATAAAGGAACCGAGACTCATGAATAGCTCTCCCGTGTCAGATCGGATTCGACGGCGCCCGCCCTCAGGTCAGGCAGGCCGCGTTCACGATGCCGGCGGCCAGCGAGATCGAACCGATCAGGCCGCCCATGGCGATGTTGTTTTGTTCGATGGCCTCGTTCATGCCCTGGATGGCCTTGTTGACCACCACGTACACAACGATCTGCACCAGCATGGCGGCCAGGCCCCACACCAGGAACATCACGAAGCTGGCATGCACGGCAATGCTTGAGCACAAGGTGAAGCTGAAGCCCACCAGCGCGCCGCCATACGACAGCACGGCGGCGATGTTGCCTTCGCGGATCAGGTCGAATTCCTTGTAGCGGGTCACGGCGGTATAGACCGCCGTGAAGACGCCCAGCATGACAAGCGCCGAGACGATATAGATCAGATAGGTCACCGCCGGATGCATCGCTTCTCCCATTGCCAGCCTCCTAATTGCGCGCAGTATATACGCGGCGTTCGATATACTGCGAACGCATTTTTCGCCCCGGACACCTCATGCGCGACCGCGTTCTCATCCTATCGGTATTGATCGTTGCTTCCTGCGGTTTGGGCTATGAGCTCATCAGCAGCGCGCTGGCCAGCTATTTACTGGGCGATTCCATCCTTCAGTTCTCTTCCGTCATCGGCTGCTATTTGTTCGCCATGGGCATCGGTTCATGGTTGTCAAAATATGTAAAAGACGAAGACGTTTTGAATCGGTTTATCGACGTCGAGCTGCTGGTGGCCTTGTTGGGCGGCGTGTCGGCGGCGGTTCTGTTCCTGGTGTTTGCCTGGCTGTCCGCGCCCTTTCGCGCGGCGCTGTATGTGGGCGTTTTCGTCATCGGCTTGATGGTGGGCATGGAGATTCCGCTGGTGATGCGGGTGTTCAACCAGCGCAAGGCCGAATTCCGCGAAATCGTCAGCCGCGTGCTGACCTTCGACTATCTGGGCGCGCTGGCCGTGTCGCTGATCTTCCCGCTGCTGCTCGCGCCCAAGCTGGGGCTGCTGCGCACCAGTTTCCTGTTCGGTATCCTGAACGCCAGCGTGGCCCTGTGGACTACGTGGCTGTTTCGCGCCGAAGTGCGCCGCCCCGGTGAAAAGGCCTTGCGCGCCTGCGTGGTGATCGGGTTCCTGGGCTTGGGCTTCTTCTATTCCACCGCCATGACGACCTGGGCCGAAAAAGGCCTGTACGGCGACGACGTGGTGCATGCGGAAACCACGCCCTACCAGCGCCTGGTGGTAACGCGCTGGCACGACGACCTGCGCCTGTACATCAACAACAACCTGCAATTCTCGTCACGCGATGAACATCGTTACCACGAATCGTTGGTGCATCCGGGCTTGCAGACGCTGCCCTGGGCGCGCAACGTGCTGGTGCTGGGCGGCGGCGACGGGCTGGCGGTGCGCGAAATCCTCAAATACAAGAATGTCGAGCACATCACGCTGGTGGATCTGGACCCGGCCATGACGGGGCTGTTTTCGCGTTCCGAGCCCTTGGTTGAACTGAACCAGGGTTCGCTCAAGGACCCGCGCGTCACCGTCATCAACGACGACGCCGGCCGCTGGCTGGAAACGCATGCCGAGGTCTACGACTTCATCGTGGTGGATTTCCCGGACCCGTCCAATTTCGGCCTGGGCCGTTTGTACTCGGTGCCCGTCTATCACCTGATGGCGCGCCATCTGGCGGAAAACGGCTATATGGTGATCCAGTCCACGTCGCCCTACTTCGCGCCGCGCTCGTTCTGGAGCGTGGACGCCACGCTGAAGGAAGCCGGGCTGAACACCTGGCCGTATCACACCTATGTGCCGTCGTTCGGCGACTGGGGCTTCATCCTGGCCAGCAAGCGGCGCGATTACACGCCGCCTGAAAAGATCACCGTGCCCACGCGCTACCTGGATGCCGTCACCACGCGCGAACTCTTCCACTTCCCCGCCGACATGCCGGCGCTGGCGATGCCGCCCAACCGCTTGAATGAGCAGTCGCTCGTGCGCTATTTCGACGAGGACTGGCGCAAGGTCATTCGCTGATGCGACGCCGCAGCTTTCTTCTGGGCGCGGCCACGGCAGCGGTGGCGGGCGCGGCAGGGTACGCCCGGTCGCGCATCGTCGAGACCCCGGCCGACGTGTCCTATCCCGGCATGCAGGCCGGGCACGCGCTGCGCGACGGCGCCGCGCTGCCCGCGCCCACGGCCAACTATCGGCATCAGGTGGTTATCTTGGGCGCGGGGGTGGCGGGCCTGTCCTGCGCCTGGAAGCTGGCGCGCGAAGGGTTCACCGATTTCGTCGTGGTGCAAGGGCCGGAATTCGCCGGCAACGCGGCGGGCGGGCTGCGCGATGAACTGCACTATCCGCTGGGCGCGCATTACCTGCCGCTGCCCTCGATGGCGTCCACCCACGTGCGCGAGATGCTGGCCGACTTCGGCATCATCGAACGCGGCGCGGGCGATATCCGTCCGTACTACGACGAGACCATCCTGGTGCATTCTCCGCAAGAACGCCTGCTGCGCAACGGAACTTGGGAAGACGGCCTGCTGCCCATGACGGGCTTGCCGAATGCGGACGTGGCGCAACACCATCGCTTCCTGGCGCTGATCGAGCGCCTGCATACCCAGCTTGGCAACGATGGGCGCAAGGTCTTTTGCATTCCGCTTGTGCTGTCGTCGGAAGACCCCGCGTGGCGGGCATTGGACGCGATCACCTTCAAGCAATGGCTGGACCGCGAAGGCTACACGTCGCCCGCCCTGCACTGGTATCTGAACTACTGCTGCCGCGACGACTACGGCGCGAACTACGACGTGGTCTCGGCCTGGGCGGGGCTGCACTATTTCGCCAGCCGCGACGGCCATGCCGCCAATGCCGGCGAAGGCGCCGTACTGACCTGGCCGGGCGGCCTGTCGGTGCTGGCCGAGAGCATGCGCCAATCCATTGATGAAAAGCTGGGGCACACCCACTGGCTGATGGCCGGCACGGCAGTGCGCGTGGCCGAGACGCCCGCCGGCCCCTTGACGACCTGTTTGAGGCTGGACGCCGAGCCGCTCGCCTACACGCTGCAAAGCCGGCGCACAGTGTGCGCCATGCCGCTGTTCGTGGCCCAACGCATCCTGCCCGACATCCGCGCCTATGGGTATGACCCGGCCGTGCATGCCTCGTCGCATGCGCCCTGGCTGGTGTCCAATTTCTTGCTGGAAGGCTATCCCATCGAGGCCCCCGGCGAACCGCTGTCCTGGGACAACGTGGTCTACCAGGGGCGCGGGCTGGGCTATGTGGTGTCCACGCACCAATTGCTGCGCGTGACGCGCTCGCCGCGCACTGCCTTCACGGCCTATCACGCGCTAAGCGGGCAGACACCCAGCGCCGCGCGGCAATGGTTGACCACGGCCAGCCCGCAAGACCTGCGCGACGAAGCCGCCGCCGATTTGATTGCCGCCTATGGCCGCGAATTCTGGCGCAACGCGCGTCGGTTGGACATCACCGTGCGCGGTCATGCCATGGCTTCGCCGCTGTGCGGGTATCTATCCAACGCCGGGCTTGCCGCCTTGCGTGACGTGGACGGCCCGGTGCTGTTCGCGCATGCGGACTTGTCGGGCTATTCCGTCTTTGAGGAAGCGTCGTGGTGGGGCGTGGTGGCGGCGGGCCGGATTTTGGGGCAAGCCGCGCCAGGTGAAGGAACAGGAATAGGAACACATGGATAAGCACGTCATCGTCTTGGGCGCGGGCATTGTGGGCGTGTGTTGCGCGCTGGAGCTATTGCGCCGGGGTGTGCGCGTGACTCTCGTCGACCGCCAGGCGCCCGGCATGGAAACGTCATTGGGCAACGCGGGCGTGCTGGCGCGCAGTTCACTGATGCCGTTCAACCATCCCGGTTTGTGGGGGCAACTGCCCCGCTTGATGAAGAACGACAGCGTGCAGTTCCGATATCGCGCGTCGTATCTGGCCAGGAACCTGGGCTGGGCGACGCGGTTCTTGTTGAACGCGCGGCCGTCGGTGTTCAAGGAAACCGTGAAGGCGCTGGACGGCCTGATCCGGCAGTCCGCGCCCGAACATTTGAAGCTGTTGGACGAAGCTGGTGCGCGACATCGCTTGCGGGACACCGGCTGGGTGTTTTTGTACCGCAGCGAGGCGGCATGGCACGGCAGCGCGTTGGCGCGCAACACCTTTGCGCAGTATCAGGTGCCGACGCAAACCTTGAACGCCGCCGAATTGGCGGAGCTGGAACCGGCGTTGTCGCCGATCTTTCACCGCGCGCTGTGGATCCAGGGCTCGTATTCGGTTGACGACCCGCATGCGGTGGTAGCGGCCTACGCCGACCTGTTCCGCGCCAAGGGCGGCACGTTCAAACGCTTGCAGGCCGCAAGCATCCGACGCGATAACCAGGGATGGACGGTGCAAGGCGCACAAGGCTCGGAATCAGTGTCGGCGGAGCAATTGGTGGTGGCGCTGGGGCCGTGGTCGAAGGCGATGTTGAAGAGCACGGGCATCGATTTGCCGATGGCGTTCGAACGCGGTTATCACATGCATTACCGTGGTGAAGACGGGGCCAGCGTCACGCGCCCGGTGTACGACACGGGCGGCGGGTATGTGTTGTCGCCCATGGCGCGCGGGCTGCGCTTGTCCACGGGTGTGGAACTGGACGCCTGCGAAGCCGCCCCGCGCAGCACGCAGTTGGACATGGCGGAAGCGCGGGCGCGTGAAGCGTTTCCGTTGGGTGAGCGGTTGGACGCGGCAGCTTGGTTGGGTCGTCGCCCTACCCTGCCCGATAGCCGGCCGATGATCGGGCAGGCGCCGAAGCACCCTGGGTTATGGCTGGCGCTGGGCCATCAGCATATAGGTTTCAGCACCGCGCCGGGCACGGCGAAGATATTGGGCGAGTTGATGTTCGACGAGGGTGAGGCATCGCGCCACCAGGCGTTTCGGCCGGGGCGGTTTATTTAGGGTGTGTCGCGGGCGGTGATTTAGGGCGTCTCACGGGCGGTGATTGATGGGTTGCGCGCGATCCAGGATGGGGTTCTTGCGACGGGAATCGCGCGCTTCACCCATCCTACGGTGGGTCGTTTGACGATCGGGTATGGGCAAATGGCGATCGCCATAAAGGATAGCCGCCGTCCTACCCCAACAACAACGCATCATCCGACAGCTTTTCCCCGCGCACGCGCTCGAACATCGCCAGCAGATCCGGCACGTCCATGCCGCGGCGCTCGTCGCCGGATACGTCCAGCACCACTTGCCCCTGATGCAGCATCACCGTGCGGTCACCCACGTCCAGCGCCTGGCGCATGCTGTGGGTCACCATCATGGTCGTCAACTGGTTTTCGGCCACGATGCGCGCCGTCAGTTGCAGCACGAAATCCGCGGTGCGCGGGTCCAACGCCGCGGTGTGCTCGTCCAGCAGCAAAATGCGTGACGACTGCAAGGCCGCCATCAGCAGGCTGACCGCCTGGCGCTGGCCACCCGACAACAACCCGATGCGGTCGGTCAGCCGGTTTTCCAGCCCCAAGCCCAACGTGGCCAGCCGTTCGCGAAACCCTTCCTTCATCGACGCCTTGACCGCGCGGCTATACCCTCTGCGCACGCCGCGCATCTGCGCCAGCGCCATGTTTTCCTCAATGGTCAGGTCTTCGCAGGTGCCTGCCATGGGGTCCTGGAATACCCGGGCCACCTGGCCGGCGCGTGCCCAGACGGGCTGGCGCGTCACATCCACGCCATTGATGTCGATCGTGCCCGAATCAACGGGTAGGTCGCCCGACACCGCGTTCAGGAACGTCGACTTGCCGGCGCCGTTGGACCCGATGACGGTCACGAACTGGCCTGACGGAATCTCCAGCGACAACCCACGCAGCGCGCGCGTTTCGATGGGCGTTCCCGCGTTGAAGGTAATTTTCAGATCTTTTGCGGACAACATATCAGCGCCCCTTCTTGCCGACGAGACGGCGCTTGAGCATGGGGATGACCAGGGCAATCGTGACCAGCACCGCGGTGACGAGGTTCAGGTCTTGCGCCTTCAGGCCGATGAAATCGCTATTCAACGCCAGCGCGATGAAGAAGCGGTAGACGATGGCGCCGATGATCACGGCCAGCGTCGCCAGCACCAGCCTGCGCGACGGCAGGATGCTTTCGCCGACGATCACCGCGGCCAGGCCGATCACGATGGTGCCGATGCCCATCGAAATATCCGAGCCGCCCTGCGTCTGTGCGAACAGCGCGCCGGCCAGCGCCACCAGCGCGTTGGACAACGCCATGCCGCCCAGGATCATGCGGCCGGTGTTGACACCCTGCGCGCGGGCCATGCGGCCGTTGGAGCCGGTGGCGCGCAGCGCCAGGCCGCTTTGCGTGGCGAAGAACCAGTCCAGCGCCAGCTTCACCAGGATCACAATCACGATCAGGATCAACGGACGCGCGACATAGTCGGAAATCCACTCCGGCTGCAAGATGGTGAACACGGTGGGTTCGGTGATCAGCGGAACGTTGGGCTTGCCCATGATGCGCAGGTTGATCGAGTACAGCGCGATCATCATCAGGATGCTGGCCAGCAGATCCATGATCTTCAGCTTCACGTTCAACCAGCCCGTCACCAGCCCCGCCGCCGCGCCGGCGATGGTGGCGATGACGGTAGCGGAAAACGGGTCGGTGCCCGACGCGATCAGCGTGGCACAGACGGCGCCGCCCAGCGGAAAGCTGCCGTCAACGGTCAGGTCGGGGAAGCGCAGCAGGCGAAAGGAGATAAACACGCCCAAGGCCACCAGGCTGAAGATCAGCCCGATCTCCAACGCGCCTAACAACGAGAACAATGACATGGGTTAAATCCAATCAGGGTAAGGATGGTGCATATTAAAGACTTGAAACGTCGGATTTCTTGCGTTCCGGCATCAGTTTTACCCGAGCTTTCGCAATAAACGTTTCCCGGTTCGTCATTTTCTCGCGTTTCGCGCCCAAGCCTGCGCGCGCTTGCCGGCCGGGCCGAAAGCGATGTCGGTCAAAGCAAGGAAAGGGAGCAAAACAACAGGGGCCGGACCGCCGCGCGCCCCAAAAAAACCTAACAAAAACCCCGCGCACACCGCTCGGGCGTGGCGGGGTCTGGCCGGTGGCGCTTTACTTCACAACCACCGCGGCCGACTTGATGACGTCGTCCGACAGCGTCACGCCCTGCTTGGCGGCGGCGCCCGGGTTCACGTAGAGTTCCAGCTTGGAGATCGTTTCCGACGGAATCGCGCCGGGCTTTTCGCCCTTCAGAATGCGTACGACCACCCTGCCCGTCTGCATGCCCAGGTCGTGGTAGTTGATGCCCAGCGCCGCGATACCGCCGCGCTTGACGCTGTCGGTGTCGGAGGCGATCAGCGGGATCTTGGCGTCGTTCCCCACCTTGACCAGGGATTCATACGCCGACACGACGTTGTTGTCGGTGTTGGTGTAGATGACATCGACCTTGCCGATCAGGCTGCGCGCAGCGGATGCCACGTCCACCGAACGCGGGGCGGCGGCTTCCACCAGGCTCATGCCCGACTTGGGCAAAATTTCCTGAAGCTTCTTCACCACCACGACCGAGTTGGCCTCGCCCGGGTTGTAGACGATGCCCACGCGCTTGGCGTTGGGCACGATTTTCTTGATCAGTTCAACCTGCTTTTCCAGCGCCAGCATGTCCGACACGCCGGTCACGTTGGTGCCCGTGGCGTCCATGCTCTTGACCAGTTGGGCGGCCACGGGATCGGTCACGGCGGAATACACCACGGGCACGTCCTTGGTGGCGGCTACGACGGCCTGGGCCGACGGCGTGGCGATGGCCACGATGGCGTCCGGGCGGTCACCCACGAACTTGCGGGCGATCTGCGCGGCGGTGCCGTTGTTGCCCTGCGCGCTTTGGTACTGCCACTTCAGGTTCTTGCCGGATTCAAAACCGGCTTGCTTGAGGGCGTCTTGCACCCCGTCACGCACGGCATCCAGCGCCGGGTGCTCGACGATGGCCGTCACCGCCACCGATTTTTGCTGCGCGGACACCGGCGCGGCGATAGCCATTGCCAGCGCCATGGCGCCAACCGTCAGAAAATGTTTTTTTCCGATCAGCATACTAAGCTCCTTGAACCCTTGGTTTTGTTCATTACTACAACTGCGCCGGCGGCTTCCCGCCGGTCGGTCAGCCGTAAAGCCGTATAGTCTAACTTGCCGCCAGACAAAAGAATTTGCGGGGAATCCCTGAAATGGTGCATGCCAATCAGGCATGCTCCAAGCCGGGACGCGCGGCGCCAATATACTAAATATCGCCACCCGGGCTCTTGCTGCCCCGCGCTTCATTCAGCAGCCCGGGCAACCCGTCAGACGCAACCAAAGGCCTCACCATGATCAAACGCGCGCTGGGCCGTTCCGGCCTGCAAGTTCCCCCGCTGACCTTCGGCGGCAACGTCTTCGGCTGGACCGTTGACGAAGCCGGCGCCTTTTCCCTGCTGGACGCCATGGTGGACGCGGGCCTGAATTTCATCGACACGGCCGACGTGTATTCGCGCTGGGCTCCCGGCAACCAGGGCGGCGAATCTGAAACCCTGATCGGCAAATGGCTCAAGCGCTCGGGCAAGCGCGACCGCGTGATGATCGCCACCAAGGTCGGCATGGAAATGGGCCCTGACGCGGTGGGCTTGTCGCCCGCGTACATCCGGCGCGCGCTGGAGGCCTCGCTGGCCCGGTTGCAGACCGACTACGTGGATTTGTACCAGTCGCACAAGGACGACCAGGACACGCCGCTGACCGACACGCTGGCCGAATACGCCAAGCACATGGAAGCGGGCAAGGTGCGCGCCATTGGCGCGTCGAACTACACGGCGGTGCGCCTGTCCGAAGCGCTGATCGCGGCCGAACGCCACGACCTGCCGCGCTACGAAAGCATTCAGCCCGAATACAACCTGTACAACCGCGCGTCCTTTGAATCCGGCTTGCAAAGCCTGGTGAAGACGCAGCAGATGGGCACGATCAACTACTACGCGCTGGCCAGCGGCTTTCTTAGCGGCAAGTACCGCAGCGCGGCCGATGCCGGCAAAAGCGCGCGTGGCCAGAAGATTGTGGACACGTATCTGAACGAACGCGGCATGCGCATTCTGAAGGCGCTGGACGAAGTCTCGGAAGACGCCGGCTGCACGCCCGCGCAGGCCGCGCTGGCCTGGCAGATCGCGCAGCCGGGGATCACCTCGCCCATCGTCAGCGCCACGTCCCTGGCGCAGTTGGACGAACTGGTCAAGGCCGCCAGCCTGACGCTGACGCATGACCAGTTGACCAAGCTGACCCAGGCCAGCGAGTGGCGCTGACGAGGGCCAAGCGCCGCTAGTGGGAACTAGCGGCGCCCCCGCATCAATCCAGCGTCACGCCGGAATCCTTCACCACTTTCGCCCAGCGAGCCACTTCGCTGTCAACGAATTTGCCGAAGGCGGGGCCCGTCATGTTGGGCACCGCCGAGCCATTGCCGGCCCAGGTTTCCTTCAACTTCGGCGTGTTCAATGCCTTGGTGATTTCAGACGCCATCTTGTCGACGGCCTCTTGCGGCGTGCCGGCCGGCGCCCAGATGGCGTACCACGTGGAGACCACGTAATTCGGCACGCCCGCCTGGGCAGCGGTGGGCACGTCGGGCAAGGAAGCCGACCGTTCGGTGGCGGCCACGGCCAAGGGCTTGATTGCCCCCGCGCGGATGTGGCCGGCCGACGAACCCAGGCCGTCGAACGCCATGTCCACCTGTCCGCCGATCAGCGCCGACAGCATAGGCCCCGCCCCCTGGTAGGGCACGTCGACTAACTTGATGCCAGTCTGCATGGCGAACAGCTCGCCCGCCAGATGGTGCGTACTGCCCTTGCCGGCCGTGCCGTAGTTGATTTCGCCGGGATGCTTCTTGGCATAGTCGATGAATTCCTGCAGCGTCTTGACCGGCAGCTTGCCGGCGTTGATCACCACTACCTGGGGCGGCTGCGCCACCAGTGCCACGGGCACGAAGTCCTTCTGGATGTTGTAGCTGAGGTTTTTGTAGAGCGAGGGAGCCAGCGCATGGTGCGCGCCGCCCATGAAGAAGGTGTAGCCGTCGGGCTTGGCCTTGGCCGCCACACCGGCGCCCACCGTGCCGCCCGCGCCACCCTTGTTGTCGATGACGACCGTCTGGCCCAGTTGCATGGTCAGTTGCTGGGCCAGCGGACGGGCGAAGGTATCCGTGCCGCCGCCAGCGGGGAACGGAACAATCAAGGTGATGGCGCGCTCTGGCCATTGCGCGGCGGCCGTGCCGCCGAAACCCAGGGCTGCCACGGCGAATACGGCCGTGGCGATCGTGCGAACTTTCATAATGTCTCCTCTTGCTGCATCACGGGGACGGCGCGGTTGTCTGCGTCTCGTCTCTTGAATTTTTTATTGAATGAAGCTGCCAGGACTGCGTAGCGGGAATCGGGTCGGCGCTGCCTCCTTTGAAGAAAAAAATGCCGGCCCCTGAAGGCCGGCACTGATGGTTGGCGTCAAAGCGCCTGATAGGTTTCGCGCAGCACGTTCTTTTGCACCTTGCCCATGGTGTTGCGCGGCAGTTGGTCAACGATGTGCACGCGCTTGGGCACCTTGAAGTTCGCAATGCGCGACTTCAGTTCGCGCTGCATGGCATCCGCGTCCAGCGACACGCCGTCCTTGGGCACCACCACAGCGACGACGGCTTCGCCGAAGTCCGGATGCGGCACGCCGATGACGGCCGATTCGGCCACGCCGGGCATGTCGTCGATCAGGGTTTCGATTTCCTTGGGATAGACGTTGAAGCCGCCCGAGATGATCAGGTCCTTGCTGCGGCCCACGATGGACAGCGTATCGGCGGGCACGTCGCGACCGGCGGATTCACCGCCCCAGCGGCCGACGTCGCCCGTCTTGAACCAGCCGTCTACGGTGAATTCCTCGCGCGTTTTTTCGGGCATGCGCCAGTAGCCTGAAAACACGTTGGGGCCGCGCACCTGCACATTGCCGATCTCGCCCGGCGCGAGCGCCACGCCCGCGTCATCCACCACTCGCACCTGCACGCCCGGCAGCGCGCGGCCGACGGTGCCGGCCAGGCGTTCGCCCAGTTTCGGATCGTAGGGGTTGGACGTCAGCATGACGGTCTCGCTCATGCCGTAGCGTTCCAGAATGGCGTGGCCGCTGCGGGTCTTGAAGTCCGAGAAGGTCTCGGCCAGGAGCGGCGCCGAACCCGAGATGAACAAGCGCATGTTGGCGCACACGGCGCGGTCAAAGCGCGGGTCGGCCAGCAGGCGCACGTAGTAGGTGGGCACGCCCATCATCACCGTACATTGCGGCAGGTAATGCAGCGCCTGGTCGGCGTCCAGCTTGGGCAGCCAGATCATTTTGGCGCCCGCCAGCAAGGCCCCGTGCGAAGCCACGAACAAGCCGTGCACGTGGAAGATGGGCAGCATGTGCAGCAGCACGTCGTCTTCGCGCCAGCCCCAGTATTCGTGCAGCACCTGCGCGTTGGCGGCCAGGTTGCCGTGCGACAGCATCGCGCCCTTGCTGCGGCCGGTGGTGCCGGACGTGTACAGAATGGCGGCCAGGTCGTCCGGCTTGCGCTCCACGGTCTTGAACGTTTGCGGCAGGCTGCCCGCGGCGTCCAGCAGCGTGCCCGTGCGGTCTTCGTCCAGCGTGTAGACGTGCGCGCAGCCGGCCTTGTCGGCGGCGCGCTGCACCCAGTCGCGGTTCTTGCTGGCGCAGACCACGACGGCCGGCTCGGCATTGCCCAGGAAATATTCGATCTCGGCTTCGCGGTAGGCCGTGTTCAGCGGCAAATACACCAGGCCGGCGCGCAAGGTGGCCAGGTACAGCAGCAGCGCTTCCGGCGACTTCTCCACTTGCACCGCCACACGCGACCCGTCGGGCAGGTCCAGCGAGGTCAGCAGGTTGGCCAGGCACGCGGAGGCGCGATCGATGTCATCCCAGGTGTATTCAAGGTCGGGCGTTTCCAGCGCGACTTTGCTGCGGTCTGTGGGAAAGCCGCCTTGCAGGACAGCATATAGATTGGCGTTGCTCACCTTGGTCAGTCTCCGGAAAAGGATGGATCTACGCCGGCCAGGAATGCGCGCACGCCTTCCTGGTGGTCCCGGCTTTCGGCATAGGAGAAATAATCTTGATATTCGTCTTCGGTCAAGGCGCCGCCTTGGGCAAGCCTGGCCGACAGGCGTTTATTGATGCGGGCGGCCAAGGGCGCGCCCTGGCAGATGCGTTCAGCGCTGCGGCGCGCGGCGTCGGCAACCTGGTCATCTGGCACGATGCGCGTCAGCAAGCCCAGGCCATGGGCCTCGTCGGCGCCGAACACGCGGCCTTCCAGCAGGATGGCCAGCGTGGCCGCGCGCCCGACCAGCGCCAGCAGGCCGCGCATTTCATCGGGCGCCATGGGAAAACCCAGGCGGTTGATCGGCACGCCGAAACGGGCGGATGCGCCCGCGATGCGCAGGTCGCACTGGCTGGCAATTTCCAGCCCGCCGCCCACGCACACGCCTTCAATCTGCGCCACCACCGGATGCGGGCAACTGGCCACGGCTTGCAGGGCCGGCGCCAGGATGTCGCGGTGATAGCGCTGCACGCCCGCCATGTCGGCGCGTTGGGCGGGGAATTCGCGGATGTCGGCGCCTGCCGCGAAATTGCCGCCTTCACCGCGCACGATCACGCAGCCCAGGGCGTCGTCGGCCGACACGCGCGTGAACACGTCGCGCAGTTCGCCCCACATGCCCACCGTTATCGCGTTCAGGCGCCCCGGGTGCGATAGCGTCACCCAGGCCAAGGCCCCTTCGCGTTCCAGCCGCACGCGGCCGGTCACGTCTTGCGTCATGTCCCCTACCCTTTTTTATTGATATGTCTTGCTGTCGTCGCCGGGCAATGGCAATCAGGCCACGCGCCCCACCCCTCGGCTGACCTGGGGCTTGCCCTCGCCCAGGCGCGCCAGGTTGGTGTCCAGCTCGTCAAGGTCGTACAGGTAATTGACCATCAGCGCGCAGGATTGCTTGAGCCCCTTGGTGGACGTATCAGCCGCCCAGTTCAAGCGTTCAATGCGGGCGCCGTTGCCCAGGTGAAAGCGCGCCACCGGGTCCAGCGGCAAGCCGTTTTTCATGGATTGCAGATAGGTCGCCGCCAGGCGGAAGCCCGCGCGCTTGACCACGTCGGACGCTGGGCCCTGCGCGGCCTTGGCCAGACGAGACACCCAACGCTGCCCGTCGGGCACGCCTTCGCGCTTGCGGTCCTTGGCGCGCGTTTTGTCTTCGCGCACGATGGCCTCCACGGCGTTGGCGTCCAGCTTGCCCAGCCAGTCCGAAAACCCGGGGATGGGCGACAGGGTGGCAAAGTTCTTCAGCTTGGGCAGTTCTTCCAGCAGTTGCTCGACCACGCGCTTAAGCAGGAAGTTGCCGAAGCTGATGCCCTTCAGGCCGGGCTGCGTGTTGGAAATGGAATAGAAGATGGCCCAGCGCGCCTTGTCCAGATCCTGCGGCGGCAAGCTGCTGTCCAGCAGCACCTGCACGTTGTCGGCCATATTGCTGGCAAACGCCACTTCCACGAAGATCAGCGGCACGCCCGGCATCTGCGGATGGAAATAGGCATAGCAACGGCGGTCGGGCGACACGCGGCGGCGCAGGTCATCCCATGATGTGATCTCGTGCACGGCTTCGTACAGAATCAGCTTTTCCAGCAGCGAGGCGGGCGAATCCCAGGTCAGCGGGCGCAGCTCCAGCAAGCCCACGTCAAACCATGCCGACAGCAGGCCTTCCAGTTCCTTGTCCAGCCCCTGGATGCCGGACACCTGCTTGCGCCAGCGCAGCATGTCCGCGCGCAGATCCACCAGGAAGCGCAGGCCCTGCGGCAAGGCGTTGAAGCGTTTGAACAGGCGCGTGCCCTCGCCGCCATCGCCGGGGAACGTGGCGCGCACTTGCGCCAGGGCGGCCAGCATCAGCCGGCGGTCCTTGCCGTCGGCCGCGCTGTATTGCTCGCACCAGCGGCGCGCCAGCTTGTTGGCGGCCACGTCGGTCAGGCGCGCTTCGAACAGGCGGCGCACTTCGGATTCGCTGGGCAAACGGCCGCGCTCCCAGAGCTTGCCCAGGCGAGTCATCAGGCTGGCGCCTTCGGCCGCGGCGGCGGCATCGATCAGTTCGGGGTCGGGTTCAGGCGTGCGAGCGCCCCGCGCGGGCGCGAGATTGGCGGGTACGGACATGGGCGGGCTCCTGGATAACGATGGGATCGGTCAAAGCCGGGTCGGCGGCGTCTTCATTGGCCAATGCGCGCAGGGCTTCCAATTGGCGCATCAGATGGGTGTGGGCCAGCGTCTGGGCGGCGTCGCTGTCGTGCGCTTTGAGCGCTTCGAAAATGGCCAGGTGTTCGGCGCAGGACTGCTGGATGCGCCCGGGCCGCGCCAGGCTGCGGTGGCGCGACAGGCTCAGCACCTTGCGCAGGTTGCCCACCATGTCCGACAGCCATTGGTTGCCGGCCAGCGCCTGCACGGCTTCGTGGATCAGGTAATTGGTTTGGTAGTAGGCGTCGATACGGCCAGCGCGCGCATGGCCGGCCAGTTCGGCGTGCAGCGGCTCAAGCGCGGCCAGTTCTACGTCCGAGGCCTTGCGCGCGGCTTCGAAGGCGCAGCGTCCTTCCAGCATGGCCATCAGCGGGAAGATGTCTTCCAGGTCTTGCGTGGACAGTTCGTTGACGAAGCAGCCGCGCCGAGGTTCCAGCCGCACCAGCCCTTCGGTGGCCAGCACCTTCAGCGCTTCGCGCAAGGGCGTGCGGGAAATGCCCATTTCGCCGGCCAAGCGCAGTTCGTCGATCCACTCGCCATTGCACAGCGCACGCGCGTGAATCATGGCGCGCAGGCGATCCGCGACTTCCAGGTAGAGGGCTTGACGGACGATGGGTTGGCTCATGGGGCGGGGCTGGAATGGACGCCGTATGTGACGCTGTATGTGACGCTGTACGTGACGCCGTAATTCATAATTATGAACAGGCCCATGTTAAATCCCGACGCGGAAAAAGGTAAAGCCCCGGGAAAACCCCTTCCGCCCCCGAACACGATCCTAAAGACGAAAACGCCCCCGGCAGAACGCCGGGGACCGATCAGAAGTGCAGCACGCCGTCCACGGCGTGGCGGGTCAGCGCCCGCGCCCAGCGGCGCGCCGGCAGCCCGTATCGGGATTCGACCACTTCCGCGCGTTCCAGCAATTCGGCGGGCGTGACCGACAGGCGCGGCCCCGAGAAAGCCAGCACGATCTGGTTGCCCGCGTCCACTTCCGGCAGCAATACCACGCGGTCGTCAAAGGCCTTGGAAAGGTTTTCGATGTTCTTGCCGAAGCTTTCGTGGCGGCCGAACAGGTTCACCGCCACCACGCCGACCTCGCCCAGCACGCGCCGGCAATCGCGGTAGAACTTCACGCTGTCGCGCACCGGGCCTTCGGCGGCGGCGTCATACAGGTCCACCATCAGCACGGGGCAACGTCCGGCGTTGGCGGGGTCGGCCACCCACAGGCCGGCGTCCATGTGTTCGACTTGCAGCCGGTTCGATCCGGGCAGGCGGAAGAACATGTGGCAGGCGGCGGTTACGCGGGGGTTCCATTCCACGGCCAGCAGCGGGCTGCGCGTGTGCTTCACGCAAAAGCGCGCCAGCGAACCCGCGCCCAGGCCCAGCATGCCGATGGCCTCTTCCTTGGGCGGCTCCAGGAACAGCAGCCAGGCCATCATCTGGCCGGTGTATTCCAGCACCAGCTCGGCCGGGGTCTTGACACGCATGGCGCCCTGGACCCACTGGGTGTTGAAGTGCAGATAGCGCACGCCGTCCAGTTCGGACAGGGTCGGCTGGTCAAGTTCGGAAGGGAAGTTCGATTTATTCATGGCGGCGATTGTAGGGCGGACGCCGCGCGGGCGTCTCACAAGCGAGCGCCACGCCGGGATGCCCTATCAGGCCGCAACCCGTTCAGCGTCGGCCCCTTCCCAGATCCGCTCCAGCCATTCGGTGCAAGACGCCTCTGCGTGCAGGCTCGCCGCCAGCCGCAGCACCCGCTTCAGGTACAGGTGCGCGTCGCATTCCCAGGTGATGCCCAGGGCGCCATGCACCTGAATCGCGTTCTGCACGGCGCGCCGGCCGCCTTCCACCGCCAGCAACGGTACGTACAGGCTGTCGCGGTCTGCCGACGGTGCGTCGGCGTCGTGCGACGCCGCTGCGGCCATGCCGGCCAGCCGCGCGTCGTCCAGCGCCATCCAGTCGTCGGCCAGGCGATGCTTGATCGCCTGGTTGGCGCCGATGGCGCGGTCGAACTGGCGGCGTTCACGCGCGTACGCCGCCGCCATGTCCAAGGCCGCCGACGCCGCGCCCAGCAATTCCGCCGAGCGCAGCAGCGTCATGCGGGTCTTCAAGCGTCGCCACATGCGCGCGTCGACTGTTAACTCGATAGCCTCCTGCAGCTCGGGGCGCGCCACCCGCGCCACCGGCATCGTCGGATCCAGGCCGGCGGTGGCCGACATGCCCGACGTGCTGGAAATACCCGAAGCGCCCTCGGTGCCCACCGTGCCGGACAGGGGCGCATGGCGTTCCAGCCGCAAGCTGCCTGGCCCCAGGCATCGCAGCGCCAAGGCCGGCACGCCTGCCCCCGCGCCCTCGATGAACGCCGAGCCGTCCGGCCGCATCGCCGCATCCGCGAAATACATCTCGCCTTGCATCATGGCTTGCGCCCACTGCGCCACGGGCCCTGCCGCGCCGGCCTCGCACAGGGTGGGAAGCACCACCATGTTCGACACCAACGGCAGGCTCAGCAAATGGCGCCCCGCCGCTTCCGCCACGATCCAGGCTTCTCGCATACCCAGGCCCAAGCCCAGCCCATCGTGCCCTGCTGGCGCCAGCAGCGCGGGCCAGCCTTGCTCGGCAATCTCGCGCCACAGCGCCAGGCGGGCGTCCCCCGTACGCGTTGTCGCCGCGCGGGCGACGCTTGGAGGGTGGCGGTCGGCCAAAAAGCGCCCGGCCGCCTCTTGCAGCATGCGCTGGTCTTCGTTCAAGGAAAAAGTCATGGTGCTTGTCGTGGCAAAGTTCAGGCTCGTGGCATTCAAGCTTTCGGCAGGCCCAGCATCTGCTCGGCAATGATGTTGCGCTGGATCTCGGACGTGCCCGCCAGGATGGTTTCGGCGCGCGACCACAGGTAGGCGTGGGTCAGCTCCGCCGCTTGTGCGTCGGTGCTGTCCGCCAAGCACGCCTCATCGCCCAGCATCTGCATGGACAGTTCCAGCAGCCGCTGATGCGCCTCGCTCCAGTGGATTTTGGTGGACGAGCCTTCCGGGCCGGGCGGGTCACCGCGCATGGCGCCTTCCAGCGCGCGTTGCGACTTCAGTGCCAGCACATGACTGTCGGCCGCCAGCCGCGCCCACTTGTGGCGCACCGCCGCCGACGAGGCCGGCACATGCCCATAGGCATCGGGGCG
The DNA here is from genome assembly GCF_003994415.1 of Achromobacter spanius. NCBI lineage: Bacteria > Pseudomonadati > Pseudomonadota > Betaproteobacteria > Burkholderiales > Alcaligenaceae > Achromobacter > Achromobacter spanius. The sequence continues at coordinate 4,351,324 of NZ_CP034689.1, forward strand.
CAACGCCAGCCGCCGCACCGCATCCAGCTCTTGCCCAAAGCGAACCAGGCGCGGAATGAAATAGGTGCCGCGTTCAAAGCTGGCGGCGGCCATCGCCACCTTCCAGCCCTGGTTCTCCTGCCCCAGCAGCAGGTCTTGCGGCACGAAGACATCGTCGAAGAACACTTCGCAGAATTCGGCCTCGCCCGTCATCTGGCGAATGGGTTCCACGCGCACACCGGGGCTGCGCATGTCCACCAACAGGAAACTCAAGCCCTTGTGCTTGGGCGCGCTGGTGTCCGTGCGCGCCAGCACGAAGCACCACTGCGCGCGGTCGGCAAACGACGTCCATATCTTGTGGCCGTTCACGCGGTAGCCGCCCGCCACGGCTTCGGCGCGCGTGCGCACCGAGGCCAGGTCGGAGCCAGCGCCGGGTTCCGAATAGCCCTGGCACCAGACCTCGCGGTTGGACAGAATGCCGGGCAGGAAGCGGCGCTTCTGCGCCTCGCTGCCAAAGTGCAGCAGCGTGGGCGCCAGAATGCCGTGGCCGATCAGGTTCACGCCCAAGGGCGCGCCGCAACGCGCATGCTCTTCATGGAACACGGCCTGGCGCGACAGCGGCAAGCCCCGCCCGCCATAATCTGGTGGCCAACCCAGGCCCGACCAGCCGGCGGCGCACAGCGCATCTTCCCAGGCTCGCCTGAAGTCCAGGTTGCGCGGGGCCGCGCCGCCAGGCCAGCCACGCACGAAGCCGGCGTAGGCGTCGTTCAGCCACGCGCGCAGTTGCTGGCGGAAGGCGGTGTCGTCAGTGGCCGCGATGGCCCGCGCGGCGCTTTCCTGCCACGCGGGCGCCGGCTGTGCGACTTCCCGCACCGCGCCTTTCTGCCATGCGCCCCGCCCCGCGCCATCGTGCGAGGCGTGTTCCTGTCGAGCCATTCCTGCTACTCCAGTCGAATGTTGGATTCGCGCGCCACCTTGGCCCAGGTGCTTACGTCTTGCCGGATGAAGGCGGAGAAGGCCTTGGGGTCGCTGCCGATGATGTCCAGCCCCAGGCCCGTGAACTTCGCCTTCACCTCGGGCTGCGCCAGAATCTGCGCCAGGCTCTGGTAGAGCTTGTCGATTGCGGCTTGCGGCGTGCCCGCCGGCGCCACCAGACCCAGCCACGGCATGGCCGAATAGCCGGGCAGCCCGGACGCCGCCACCGTCGGCAGGTCCGGCACTGACGCCGATGGCTTCGTGGTCGTCACCGCCAGCGCGCGCAGCTTGCCGTCCTTCACGAAGGGGCCGGACGAGGCCCAGGCGTCGAACATCACCTGGATGCGCCCGGCCACCAGATCGTTCAGCGCGGGCGCGCTGCCCTTGTACGGGATATGCGCCATCTGCACGCCGGCCATGCTGTTGAAGAGTTCGGCCTCAAGATGCGTGGAGCTGCCGGCGCCCACCGAGCCATAGCTGACCTTGCCCGGGTTGGCTTTCAGATAGGCGATGAGTTCGCCCACGTTCTTGGCCGGAACCGACGGATGCACCTCCAGCACATGCACCACCGAGGCCACCTGGCTGACCGGCGCGAAGTCCTTGATGGGGTCGTAATTGACCTTGGCGTAGATGCTGGGCGCGATGCCCAGCGACGACGCCGCCATCAGCAGCGTGTAGCCATCGGGCGCGGCGCGCGACACGTAGTCGGACGCAATCATCGTGCCCCCGCCCGGCTTGTTTTCCACGATGACGGTCTGGCCCAGCTTGGCCGTCAACTGTTCAGCCAGCAGGCGGCTCATGATGTCCGTCGCGCCACCAGGCGAAAACGGCACCACGATACGCACGGGGCGGTTGGGATACGGATCCTGGGCGTGCGACGGGCCTGTCACGCCGATGCAGGCCAGCGCTACGCCGGCCAATAGTCTTTTCATCATGCTTGTCTCCTCCTGGGGGATGCGCTTGCGCGGTTTGCGCGGTTGCACTACGGGGTTGCGGGCAGGATCAGCGCGTCCAGTACCGCAACGCCTTGTCCCGCCTCTTTGATCAGCAAGGGATTGACTTCAATTTCCGCCACAGTCGCCGGCGCGGCAAGCATGGCGTTGCCCACGGCGACGATGCTTCGGCAGGCCGCCGCCAGATCGGCGCGCGGTTTACCGCGATAGCCGTCCAGCAGCGCAAAGGCCTTCAGCTCGCGCAGCATCTGCATAGCCATGTCTTCGTCCACGGGCAGCAGCCGGTGGCTGGTGTCTTGATAGATTTCCGTCAGCACGCCGCCCAGGCCCACTGTCAGCACGGGACCAAAGACCGGATCGCGCGTGGCGCCCACAATCAGTTCAGCCACGCCGCGTTCCATCTTCTGCACCATCACGCCGTCGATACGCGCATCGGGTTGCGCGGCGGCCGCCGAATGCAGAATCTGTTCGCGGGCCGCTATGACGGCGTCGTCATCCGCCAGCCCCAGCGCCACGCCGCCCACTTCCGTCTTGTGCGCGATGTCGGCGCTAAGAATCTTCAAGGCCACGGGATAGCCCGCCGCGCGTGCATCGGCCACGGCTTCGTCGGCGTTGCGCGCGGCATGGACCGTGGCCTGTGGCAGACCGAAGGCGGCCAGGTAGGCGCGCGCATCGGCTTCGTTGCAGGGCAGCGCCGGCACCGCCGTCGCATCCAGGCGCGGCACGGGCGCAATGCGATGACTGCCGCGCGCCTCGCACCACAGCAGGTAAGGCGCCAGCGCGGACACCGCCTGCCCCAGGTCTTCAAACACGGCCACCTCGGCCTCGCGCAAGGTGGCGCGGCTTTGCGCCAGGCCGGTATCGATGGCGATGAACAGGCGCGCATGCTGGCGCGACGCCTCGGCCAAGGCATCGGCCATGCGGTCCAGCATGTAGCCGGGCGCGTACACAACCACCGCGTCAATGGCGTCGGTGGTGGCCAGGGCTTGCAGCACGGTACGCACGAAGTCGGGGTCGTTGACCACGTTGCCGGTCACGTCCACCGGGTTGCCGACCATGCCGTAGTCGGGAATGCCGCCGCGCAGAACGGCTTGCAAATCGTCGGGCAGATCGGGCAGGTCGAGCCCCGCGCCGATGAACTTGTCGGCCAGAATCGCGCCCAGCGCCCCGGACATCGTCAACACCGCCACGCGCTTGCCGGCGCTGCGATGGCGCAGCGTGGCCAGGCTGGCCAGATGCGCCATCTGCGCAAAGTCGGTGGCTTCGATCACGTTCAGTTGGCGAAACGCCGCCGCGTACACGCGTCGGTCGCCCGCCAGCGCCGACGTGTGCGAACGCACGGCCTGCGCACCCTTGTCGGTGTTGCCGGCCTTCAGGGCAATCAGCAGTTTGCCCTGGCGTTCCAGTTCACGACAGGCACGTACGAAGCGTTCACCGTCGCGCAGTTGTTCGATATAGCCCAGCACGATTTCGGTGCGCGAGTCCCCCGCCAGATACTCCAGGTACTGCGAGAAATCCAGGCAGGCCTCATTGCCGGTATTGATGAAATGCGAGAACGGCAGATCAAGCCGGCGCGCAATGGCGTACACCGCCGCGCACACATTGCCGCTTTGCGTCAGCAGGCTGACCACGCCCGGCCCGGACTGCGCCGGCGCGGTCTTGAAGACCGACGCAAACGCCGTGTGCGCCTGCGTGTTCAAGTTGGCGAAACCCATGCAGTTGGGCCCGGCCACGGCCATGCCGCTTTGCGCCACGAAGGCTTCCAGCTCGTCTTGCAGGCGCACGCCTTCGCCACCCGCTTCCGCAAAACCCGCCGCATAGACGATGGCCGCGCGCACGCCCTTGGCGCGGCAGCGGCGCAGCATGGGCGTGACGTCCGCCGCGGCAATCGCCAGCACCGCCAGGTCCACGGGTTCGGGCACGGATTCGATGTCGGGCCAGCAGCGCTTGCCGAACACTTCCTGGTACTTCGGGTTGACCGGATAGATACCGCCCGCGTAGCCAAAGCGCGTCAGTAATTCCAAGGGCATGCCGCCGATGCGGCCCCCGTTGGCGCTGGCGCCGATCATCGCGATGGAATGCGGATCCAGCAGGCAATCCAGCGCGGGCCTCATGCCGTTTCGCCCTTCTTGTTGCGCTGAATCGCTTGCGCCAGCCCGCGCTCGCGCACCGCCTGGAATTCTTCGCTCAGGTGCGACAGTTGATGCGTGTCGAAGTGGGCCGACAGCGCAGTGCGAAAGCCTTGCGCATCGGCGGTGCGGTTCAGCGACCGCTTGATCAGCCGCAGCCCGAACGGCGGCGCCTGCGCAATGCGCCGCGCCAAAGCCAGGGTGGCGTCGTCGAGCTCTGCCTCGGGCACGACGCGGTTCACCATGCCGATGCGCAGCGCTTCCTGTGCGTCGACCTTTTCGCCGGTGTAGAGCATTTCCTTGGCTTTGCGCAGGCCCATCACCCAGGGGTGGATCAGCACTTCGGTGGCGGCGGCCGCCAGTGTGTGGCCGACCGGGTCGGAGAAGTACGCGGTGTCGGCGCACACGACCAGGTCGCACATATTGGCGATCATGAAGCCGCCGGCCACGCAGGCGCCCTGCACCTGGGCCACCGTGGGCTTGGGAAAGTCCCAAATGCGCAGGCAGTAGCCGTAATAGCGGCGCGATTCGTATTCCCAGCGTTCTTCCACGGTGAAGTCCGCGCGCTTGGCCTGCGCTTCTTTCAAATCGTGACCCGCCGAGAAATGCGCGCCGCGCCCGGCCAGCACCACCACCCGGACGGCGTCGTCCTGCTCTGCGCGGGTCAAGGCGTCGTCCAGTTCATCCAGCATCTGCTGGCTTTGGGCGTTGCGCGCGGATTCGCGCGCCAGGCTGATGCGGCAGACCGAGTCGTGGTGCTCGACGGCCAGGGTGGCGTATTCCATAGTCTCCTCGTCTCTTGCGAAGCCCGGGCTCGCGTGGCCCGGGTCGGTGGGATCGCAGCGCTTGCGCTGCATTGATTTGATTGAATTAACGCACCTTGAATCCTAGAATACAAAATATTCAATCAACTTTTCCCACAATATGAACAAGACAATGGCCACCGGCGGGACTCAAAGCATGCGTCGGGCCTTGGGGTTGCTGCGGGTGCTGGCGCAACACCAGGAAGACGGCATTGACCTGCAAGGCGTCATGGCGGCTACCGGGCTGGAACGCTCCACTGCCCATCGCCTGTTGAGCTGCCTGCTGGAAGAGCAGTTCGCCGAGCGCGATGGCCGCACGCGGCGCTACCGCCTGGGTGTGGATTCCATGCAATTGGGCTTTGCCGCGCTGCGCCGCACGCCGCTGCTGGACGCGCTGCGGCCGTTCGCGCAGAAACTGGCGCGGCTGTCGGGCGACACGGTGTTCCTGGTGATCCGCCAGGGCGACTACGCGCTGTGCCTGCTGCGCGAGGCGGGTTCGTTTCCGGTGAAGGTATTCACCATCGACCAGGGCGAACGCCGACTGCTGGGTGTGGGCGCGGGCGGCCTGGCGCTGATGGCCAGCCTGGCGGATGAAGAGATTGCGTCGCTGTATGCGCGGCACGCGGCCAGCTATGCGCAGATCGGCGTATCAAGCACTGCCTTGATGAAGGCCGTGAAGCAGACGCGCACGGCGGGGTATTCAGAGATCGTGGACACGATCACGCCGGGCGTGTCGGGGGTGGGAGTGGCGTTTCCGGTGTCGGAACTGACGTGGGTGGCGTTCAGCTTCGGCGCCATCAGCAGCCGGCTGGATGCGCCGCGCCGCGCCAAGATGGGCGCACTGCTGCACGCTGAATGCCTGGCCTGGGCGCAGGACTATCTGGGCCATGAATGATGGACACGCGCCCCGCGTGATGGCGGGGCGCGTGCAGTCAGCAACTTAAATGCGCTCGAAAATGGCCGCGATGCCCTGCCCGCCGCCGATGCACATCGTCACCAGCGCGTAGCGTCCGCCCACGCGCTGCAGTTCGTGCAGGGCCTTGACGGTGATGATCGCGCCGGTGGCGCCAATGGGGTGGCCCAGGCCGATGCCGCTACCGTTGGGGTTGACCTTAGCCGGGTCCAGCTTCAGTTCGCGCGACACGGCGCAGGCTTGCGCGGCAAAGGCTTCGTTGGCTTCGATGACGTCCAGTTGGTCCACCGTCAGCCCGGCGCGCTTGAGCGCGGCCTGCGTGGCCGGCACCGGCCCGATGCCCATGATGTCCGGGTCCACGCCCGAATGCGCGTACGCCACCAGGCGCGCCAGCGGCTTGACGCCACGCTTGGCGGCCACCGAGGCGTTCATCAGCACCACGGCGCCCGCGCCGTCGTTCAGGCCCGACGCATTGCCTGCCGTGACGGTGCCGTTTTCTTTCTTGAACACGGGCTTGAGCGCGGCCATGGTGTCGGCCGAGACGTCGCGGCGCACGTGCTCGTCGGTGTCGAACACGACTTCGCCCTTGCGTGTCTTCAACACCACCGGCACGATCTGGTCGCGGAAATAGCCGGCGTCAATGGCGGCAGCCGCGCGGCGATGCGATTCCACGGCCAACATGTCCTGATCTTGCCGGCTGATGCCGAACTTGGCCGCCACGTTTTCGGCGGTAACGCCCATGTGCATGCGGCCAAAGGGGTCGGACAAGGCGCCGGTCATCATGTCCAGCATGGTGCTGTCACCCATGCGGGCGCCCCAGCGTTGCGAGGGCACGATGTACGGGGCGCGGCTCATGCTTTCGGCGCCCGCGCCGATGGCGATGTCGGCATCGCCCAACATGATGGTTTGCGCGGCGGACACAATGGCCTGCAGGCCCGAGCCGCACAGGCGGTTGACGTTGAAGGCTGGCGTTTCCTTGGCGATGCCGGCATTCATGGCCGCCACGCGCGACAAATACATGTCGCGCGGTTCAGTGTTGATGACGTGGCCCACCGCAACGTGGCCGACCTCGTCGCCCTTGACGGCGGCGCGTTCCAGCGCGGCCCGGATGACGGTGGCGCCCAGGTCGCAGGGCGGCACGTCTTTCAGCGCGCCGCCGAAGTCGCCAATGGCGCTGCGGACTGCCGATGCGACGATGACTTCATTCATGGTGTTTCCTCCTTGTGGTGTTTTCCATGCGATGTTTCCATCATACTGCCGGCCTAGCGCCGCCGCGCCGCGAGGAATTGGGCGACGGCATCGGCGTGCGCGTCGGTCTTGTGGGCCAGCGCCTGATAAGCCGCCGACAGTTCCAGCAAGGCGTCCAGCCGAGCATGCTGGCTTTCACGCAAAAGCCGCTTGGTCAGGCGCACGGCCTGGGGCGAATTGGCCGCCATGCGTCCCGCCAGCGCGCGCGCCGCGGGCAACAGTTCCACGGCCGGCACCACGCGCGACACCAGGCCCCATTCCAGCGCGGTGGCCGCGCTGATGGCGTCACCGGTGAACGACATTTCGGCGGCGCGCGCCATGCCGATCAGGCGCGGCAGAAACCAGGCGCCGCCGTCCCCCGGAATGATGCCCAGCTTGACGAAGCTTTCGGCAAACGTGGCGGCCTCCGATGCAATACGCACGTCACACATGCAGGCCAGGTCGCAGCCCGCGCCGATGGCTGGCCCGTTCACGGCCGCAATCGTCGGCACCTCCAGCGCATGCAGCGCCAGCGGCAGGCGTTGTATGCCGTGCCGGTATTCCTGGCGCAATTCCACGCTGCCCACCTCGGGGCCGATCTGCCGCTGCATCTCGTTGATGTTGCCGCCTGAGGAAAACGCCTTGCCCGCCGCCGTCAGGATCAGCACGCGCACGGCCGGGTCGCGTTCGATGCGCGCGAACACGGCCAGCATCTGGTCCACGATGTCGCTACCGGTAAGTGCGTTGCGCGTGGCCGGGTCGTCCAGCGTCAGCGTGGCCACGCCGTCGGCGTCCAGCTCGAAATGCACGAGTTCCGTCATGTTGTGCTCCTGAAATGAAAGTTCATGAATCGCCTGCGCGCGCAGCGGCGAAAGCACCAGCGTAGGCCCCGCGCCTGGGCATCGTCCAATATTAGTTTTGGGCGTGGTGATACATAGCCAGTATCAAAAACCCTGAAAATAATATTGGACGCCTGTCTGCACGCTCAGTGATAGTGGTTCGATACGCCCGCCTTGGGCATGCCTACCCTTTCGGTTCACCGCCATGATCGATACGCTGGAACTGAGCACCATCCCTTGCGCCGACGAAGCCTTGCGCGCTGAGGTTCGCGGGTTTCTGGCGGACACGCTGGACGGCCTGGAGCCGGACGAACGCGCGCGTTCCTGGATGGGGTTCGACGCCGGCTTCAGCCGCCAGCTGGCCGCGCGCGGGTGGCTCGGCCTGACGTTGCCGCGCGAATACGGCGGCGCCGAGCGCGGCCACTTCGCGCGCTTCGTGCTGTCGGAAGAGCTTTTGGGCGCGGGGGCACCGGTGTCGGCGCACTGGATCGCCGACCGCCAAAGCGCACCCTTGATCCTGAAATACGGCTCGGCCGAGCAACGGGCGTTCTACCTGCCGCGCATCTGCCGCGCCGACGCCTTTTTCTGCATCGGCATGAGCGAACCCGGCGCGGGTTCCGACCTGGCGGGCATCCGCACACGGGCGGACCCTATCAACACGGAACGCGGCGGCTGGCGCTTGAACGGTGGCAAGATCTGGACCACCAACGCGCACCGCTCGCACTACATGATTGCGCTGGTTCGCACGTCGGGCACCGCCGAAGACCGGCATCAGGGCTTGTCGCAACTAATTGTGGACTTGTCGTTGCCCGGCGTGACCGTGCGCCCCATTCAAGACCTGACGGGCGACGCGCATTTTTCGGAAGTGTTCTTCGACAACGTCGAACTCCCCGCCGACGCGCTCATCGGCGCGGAAGGCGCGGGCTGGGCGCAGGTGAACGCGGAACTGGCTTTCGAGCGCAGCGGCCCCGAGCGCCTGTATTCCAGCATTGCGCTGCTGGAATGCTGGTTGACGCATTGCCGCGGCCTGTCGGACAACGCCGCCAACCGCGCCACGCTGGGCGCCATCCTGTCGCAGATGGCGGTGCTGCGCGCGATGTCGCTGGCGGTGGCGGGCAAGCTGGCGGCCGGCGAAAGCCCGGCCACCGAGGCCGCGTTGGTGAAAGACCTGGGCACGGAACTGGAACAGCAGATTCCACGGCTGATCGGCGATGCGCTGGGCCGCCAGCCTGATGTGCCGCCGCCCTTGCCGCTGCTGCACACGCTGACCTACCTGGAACAGATTGCCCCCACCTTTTCCTTGCGCGGCGGCACGCGCGAAATTCTGCGCGGCATCATCGCGCGCGGCCTTGGCCTTCGATAAGCAACCGGACGACTCACATGGACAACCTGCTTGGCGACGCCGCCGAACGCCTGTTCGCCCAAACCTGCACGCCTGCGCTGGTGCGCGCCGCCGAACAAGGCTTGCCTGTTGATTCGGCATGGCAGGCCTGCGAGGACGCGGGCTACGCGGACGCGCTGGTGCCGGAATCGCAAGGCGGCGCCGGGCTGACGCTGGCCGACGCCCTGCCCGTGGCGCTGGCGGCGGGCCGCCACCTGTGCCCTTACCCCATCGCGCAGACGATGCTGGCGCGCGCCTGGCTGGCGGCTATGGGGCAGACAGAGCAGGCGCGGCCGGCGGGCGCCATCGCCATCGCGCCTTTTGGCCTGGCTATTGATGGCAAACGCATCACGGGCATGAACGTGCCCTGGGTACGCGTGGCCGCCCACGTGCTGGCGCAGATCAACGGGCAGGCATGGCTGCTGCCCGTGGCGGCGGGCTGCATCCACCACAACGGCGTGCATGGATCGCTGGACGGCGAGGCGTCATGGGCGCTGGCGGATGCGCGATGCCTGGGCAGCGGACCCGCGTTGGACGCCCTGGCAGCCGTGGCCTATGCCGGTTTGATGGCCGGTGCGATGGAACGGGTGCTGGACATGACGCTTGCGCACGCCAACACCCGCACGCAGTTCGGACGCGCCATCGGCCGCTTTCAAGCCGTGCAACAGCAAATCAGCGTGATGGCTGAACAGGTGTGGGCGGCTCGCATGGCCGCCCAGTTGGCATTCCAAGGCCGCGACGGGCTGCCGCAATCCATGCTGGCGGCCGTGGGCAAGGCGCGCGCCAGCCAGGCGGCGCCGCTGGTGGCCGACATCGCGCATGCCGTGCATGGCGCCATGGGGATCACGGCGGAATTCGACTTGCAGTTGGCCACGCGCCGCCTGCGCGACTGGCGTCTGGCCGCGGGATCGGAATCCTTCTGGCACGAGCGCATCGGCGCGCATGCGCTGGCAGGCAACGCCAGCGCGCTGGACACGGTGCGCACCACGCTGCAAGGCATGACCTAGGTACCGTTGATACCGAAAGGCTTGTACGGATGGCGACGACGATAGCGTCCACGTATCATCGAAGGCCACCGCCGCCTTGGACCGCCCTCATGGATTTCCGTCACCTGCAGCAATTCCTCGTGCTTGCCGACACGCTGAATTTTCACCGCGCGGCGGAAAAGCTGCATATGTCGCAGCCGCCGCTGTCGGTGTCGATCCGCAAGCTGGAAGAGAGCGTGGGCGTGCCGCTGTTCGTGCGCGGCCGCCAAGGCGTGCAACTGACCGAGGCCGGCCTGGCGGCGCTGGACGAAGCGCGCCGCGCCTTGTTCCATGCCGAGCAATTCCGGCTGGCTGCGCGGGCTGGCGCGGCGGGCGAAGGCGGCACGGTGCGCGTGGGCTTCGTGGGGTCCGCCACGCACGCCATCCTGCCGCGCGTGCTGCCGTTATTCCGCCAACGCTATCCGGGTGTGACGGTGGTGCTGCGCGAAGCCACGTCCATCCGCATCATGCAGGACCTGGCTGACGACGCCCTGGAAGTCGGCATCGTGCGCGTGCCGGTGGCCATGGGCTCGAACGTGCGGCTTTCGCCCCTGACCACCGAACACTTTGTGCTGGCCGTGCCCAGGGGTCATGCCTTGGCGCGCCGAGGCCGCCTGCGGCTGGCTGACCTGGCCGACGAGGCCTTCATCATGTACACCGCAACCGAAGCCGCGGGCTTGCGCATGGCGGCCATCAATGCTTGCCAGTTGCGCGGCTTCACCCCTCGCATCACGCAAGAGGCGGTGCAGGTGCAAACCCTGTTGAGCCTGGTGGAAAGCGGCTTGGGAGTCGCCTTGGTTCCGGCCGGCGCCCGCCGCCATCCCAGCCCAAATGTGGTCACCAAGACACTGTCCGATTTTCCGGCCGATGCCTCGATCGGCATTTCCCTGGCCTGGAACCCAGCCACCGAGCGCAGCGCCGCGCGCAACCTGCGCGAATTGGCCGGCCACGCCTTCCGCCCCCGGCCAGTCAAATAAGCGCGCCGCGCTTGCGGCAAGGTGGCCGGCAGGCTTAGGATGGAGCATGACCGCGCCGCGGCGCCCTGACCGTTATCCCAGGGCGCAACGCGCGGTTCGCGGTTGAACCTTGTCAGCGATCCGGGAGCACATCGTGAAAACAGTGGCTGAGATTCTCAGGGAAAAGTCAGACCCTTCAGTGGTGACGGTTTCACCGGATTCCTCGGTGTTCGACGCCATCAAGACCATGGCCGAACGCGGCATCGGCGCCGTGGTGGTCGTGGAAGGGGAAACGGTGTTGGGCATGCTCTCCGAGCGCGACTATGCCCGCAAAGTCGTTCTACAGGATCGTTCATCGCGCAGCACCAAAGTGCGCGACATCATGACCGACTCGGTCTATTACGTGGGCCCCGCCGACACGCGGGAACACTGTATGGCCATGATGACCGAACGGCATTTTCGCCATCTGCCTGTCATCGAAAATCAAAAGCTCATCGGCCTGCTGTCCATCGGCGACTTGGTCAAGGACATCATGAGCGAACAGAAATTCATCATCCACGAACTGGAACGCTACATCAGCGGCGGCCACGCCTAGGGCAGGCGCTTGGCCGACACGACGCTGGCGGCTAGCCCGCCGCCAGTATCCGCGCCGCCGGCACGATCAGGCCCATGCCGGCCGCCAGCAACAGCACGAACACCATGCGCTTGACGGTCTTCATTGAACCGGCCGTGCTGAAGCGCCGTGCCGCCCAGGTCACGGCGATCACGACGGGCAAGGCATACACGCTGAGCCAGAATGACGAGGCCTCGAATTCGCCCTGCCCCGTCACCAGCGTCAGGCGCACCACGGCATTCAGCGAAAACAGCACCAGCAGGCTGTTGCGGATGGACGCCAAGGGCAGGGGCTGGCGGTACAGGTGATACACCATCGGCGGCCCGGCGCTGGAGAACAAGCCGCCCAATACCCCGGATATGCCACCAAAGAACCAGAAGGACGCTTTGGACGACAGGCGTTCCAACGGCTTGGCGCGCGCCACCAGCAGCACCGCGCAGGCCAGGATCGTGACGCCCAGCAGCAACTGCAACACTACCGTCATTGACCCGCTGATCCAGGTCAACGCGGCAACACCCACGCCCACGCCAACGAAGCTGGCGATCATGGCGGGCCGCATCAGCGCCCAGTTCACTTGCGGCTTGACGCGCGCCAGCGTGACGGCGGCATTCACCAGCGACAACACGCTGACCACATTGGCCACTTCGGCCACCGAAGCCAATTGGAATACGCCGGACAGGCCCAAGAGCACGAGTCCGAAGGCAAAGCCGGTCATGGTCTGGGCATAAGTGGCAAGCGCCACGCAGGCCAGGAACAGCAAGTGATGGGAAATGCTCATGCAAAGGGGCTGGGGTTAGTCGCGGCGATGATATCACCCGGGAATCAGTCTCTTGGGGTGAGGGCCGCGGGCCAAAGGGGCTGCGACCTGGGGCGTGATCGTCAACGGCGGGCACATATTGTCACAACCGGAAGCGCACCCGCACCCCGCGAGCGATGCCCTGCCGCTATCCTTCCCGCCCTGTCCCCCTGTCCGCCTTGCCCCGGCCAACCCCGCACAGAATGACGCCCCACCACACCACGATCAACACGGTCACGCTGACCTGCTCGACTTGCGGCAGCGCGCAATTCACCAAGCTTGCCCCCAACGAATATCGCTGCAACCACTGCCACGCGCTGACGCTGGTGGCGGACGATGTCGCCCAGCGGCTGGAGAAAATCCTGGCGGGCATGCAGCGGCCGGCCCACACAGCCGCGATCAAGCCCCGCGCGTTGGCGGCCATCGCACTGGTGGTGGCGGCGGCGGTGGCCATCCCGCTGGTGGCGTCGCTGCTGACCTCAAACCGCCCATCGGCGCCCTACCGCGCGCAACCCGCCACGCCACCTATCAACGCCACCAAGGTCAAGCTGACGGACGTGCGCGAAGTGCAGACGCGCGGGCGCAAGCAGTTGGTGATGGTCATGCGCAACGAAACCGGCCGGAAGATCGACCCGCCCCGCGTCACGGCGACCTTCTACCAGGGCGAGCTGACGCTGTCGTCCGCGTCGGCCTCGCCGTCGGCGCGCTCGTTGCAGCCAGGCGAATACGTGCCCGTGCTGATCTCGGTGCCAGACAAGGCCTACACGCGTTACACGCTTGAGGTCGCCACGCCATCGGCCGCGCGCGGCAAGAACAACAAGGTGGCGCCCAGCAGGGTGCAACTGGTGAAAAACGACGGCGCCTACCGTCTGGTGGGCCTGGTGAAAAACGAGGGCGACGCGCAGGCCGGCAGCACGCAGATCACCGTCATGCTTTACGGCGAAGACGGCACGATGATCGGCACCGGCAACGGCTACGCCACGGCCAACCCGCTGGCGCCCGGCGCGCTGACGGCGTTCGACGTGCGCTGTGAAATGCTTGCCGACGGCAAGGTCGCGTCCTACGACTACATGGTGCAAAGTGAAAGCTGATCGTTGCGGCGCGTTGCCGCTGTCCTGGCCGGCCAGGGCCATATGGGTGCTGATGATGGGGACGGCCGCCCAGGCTTGCGCCAACGCGGAGCCCCCCGATGAGGCCGCTTCCGCCTCCCGCATCGTGCGGGTCAGTCCGGCCGATGTGCGGGTGATCGACCATGTGCGCCTGACCACCGAAGAACTGTTGGACCCCAGCTTTGCGCTGTTCGATAACAACGCGCTGACCCTGTCCACGCCACGCCGCCTGCTCGATGAAATCGACCGCCCGCTGCTGTATGCGGAAGTCGTCAACACCAGCCCGGACTACGTGGCCCTGTCGCCCAAGGCGCAGATCACCGTGTTCGATGGCTCGACTCCGCTGAAGGTACGGCAGGACTGGACGCTACCCGCCTATCTGTATCCCGGAGAGCGCGTGCCGGTGGCGCTGGTGGGCGGCAATTACGAACGCTATACCGAGGTCAAGACCGACTGGCTACCCGCCAAGCGCGCCGCCCTGCCCGGCCCCCGGCCCAAGCTGGACATCAGCGTGGACAACACCGAGGCCGGCGTCGGCACCGGCACGCTGAATTTCAGCTACCGCTACCGTTACAAGTACGTCACCGTGACGGGCCGCGTGCGCAATGACGACCAGGCGGAAGTGAACAGCGTGCGAGTCTGGGTCAGCCTGTATGACGCCCAGGACAGGCTCAGCGGCGCCACCTTCAAGGAACTGCGCCTGCCCAAGCTGCAACCGGGCGAGAGCGCCCCGTTCGAGGTCGTCGTCAAGCAGCACGGCGGGAATTTTGCACGGGTGGGCGTGGTGTACGACGTCGCGACGCGCTAGCCGGCGTCTGTGCCGGCCTCTGTGCCCGACCTGCCCGGGCCCAGCGTGGCCCCACCCCCGCGTCTCCGCAACGCAACAGCTATCGGCTCAGGTCTTATATAAGATATAAGACATTTGCTAGTGCCTTCTGTTGCCTCTACAATTCCGCCCGACAACCCTTCTTCCAACCCGACTTTTGAGCAGGCCTCACATGCTGGATAACTACCGCCAACACGTTGCCGAACGCGCGGCTCTGGGGATTCCCCCGCTGCCCCTGACGGCTAAACAAACCGCCGAACTGATCGAACTGCTGAAGAACCCGCCCGCTGGCGAGGAGCAGAACCTGGTCGAACTGTTGACCCACCGTGTGCCCGCTGGCGTGGACGATGCCGCCAAGGTGAAGGCGTCCTACCTGGCCGCCGTGGCGCTGGGCAAGGAAGCTTGTGCGCTGATCAGCCGTGCCAAGGCGACGGAACTGCTGGGCACGATGCTCGGCGGCTACAACATTGGCCCGCTGGTCGAACTGCTGGACGATGCGGAAATCGGCACCATCGCCGCCGATGCGCTGAAAAAGACCCTGTTGATGTTCGACGCCTTCCATGACGTGAAGGAAAAGGCCGACAAGGGCAACGCCAACGCCAAGTCCGTGATGCAAAGCTGGGCTGACGCCGAATGGTTCACCAGCCGTCCGGAACTGCCGGAAAGCCTGACCATCACCGTCTTCAAGGTGCCTGGCGAAACCAACACCGACGACCTGTCGCCCGCGCCCGACGCCACCACCCGCCCCGACATCCCGATGCACGCCCTGGCGATGCTGAAGAACAAGCGCGACGGCGCGGCGTTCGAACCGGAAGAAGACGGCAAGCGCGGCCCGGTCAAGTTCATTGAATCGCTGAAAGAAAAGGGCCACCTGGTTGCCTACGTGGGCGACGTGGTCGGTACGGGTTCGTCGCGCAAGTCGGCCACCAACTCGGTGCTGTGGTTCACGGGCGAAGACATTCCCTTCGTGCCGAACAAGCGCTTTGGTGGCGTGTGCCTGGGCAACAAGATTGCCCCGATCTTCTACAACACGATGGAAGACGCCGGCGCGCTGCCGATCGAGCTCGACGTTTCCAAGATGGAAATGGGCGACGTCGTTGAGCTGCGCCCCTACGAGGGCAAGGCCATCAAGAACGGCGAAGTCATCGCTGAATTCGAAGTGAAGTCCGACGTGCTGTTCGACGAAGTGCGCGCCGGTGGCCGCATTCCGCTGATCATCGGCCGTGGCTTGACCAGCAAGGCGCGCGAAGCACTGGGCCTGGCCCCGTCGACGCTGTTCCGCCTGCCCAAAGACCCGGTCGACACCGGCAAGGGTTACACTCTGGCCCAGAAGATGGTTGGCCGCGCCTGCGGCCTGCCGGATGGCAAGGGCATCCGCCCGGGCACCTACTGCGAACCGAAGATGACCTCGGTCGGCAGCCAGGACACCACCGGCCCGATGACCCGCGACGAACTGAAAGACCTGGCTTGCCTGGGCTTCTCGGCTGACCTCGTGATGCAGTCGTTCTGCCACACCGCCGCCTACCCCAAGCCCGTGGACGTCAAGACGCACCACACGCTGCCGGAATTCATCAGCACCCGTGGCGGCGTGTCGCTGCGTCCGGGTGACGGCGTGATCCACTCGTGGCTGAACCGCATGCTGTTGCCCGACACCGTCGGCACCGGCGGCGATTCGCACACGCGCTTCCCGATCGGCATTTCGTTCCCGGCCGGTTCGGGCCTGGTCGCCTTTGCCGCCGCCACCGGCGTGATGCCGCTGGACATGCCGGAATCGGTGCTGGTCCGCTTCAAGGGCAAGCTGCAACCTGGCGTCACCCTGCGTGACCTGGTCAACGCCATCCCGCTGTACGCCATCAAGCAAGGCCTGCTGACGGTTGCTAAGCAAGGCAAGAAGAACATCTTCTCGGGCCGCATCCTGGAAATCGAAGGCCTGCCGGACCTGAAGGTCGAGCAAGCTTTCGAACTGTCGGACGCGTCCGCTGAACGTTCGGCCGCCGGCTGCTCGGTGTTCCTGAACAAGGAACCGATCATCGAATACATCAACAGCAACATCGTGATGTTGAAGTGGATGATCGCCAACGGCTACGAAGACGAACGCACGCTGGGCCGCCGCATCAAGGCCATGGAAGCCTGGCTGGCTGACCCCAAGCTGCTGGAGCCGGACGCCGACGCCGAATACGCCGCCGTCATCGAAATCGACCTGGCCGACGTGCACGAGCCCATCGTGGCCTGCCCGAACGACCCGGACGACGTCAAGACGCTGTCGGAAGTTGCCGGCGCCAAGATCGACGAAGTGTTCATCGGCAGCTGCATGACCAACATCGGCCACTTCCGCGCGGCGTCCAAGCTGCTGGAAGGCAAGCGCGACATCCCGGTCAAGCTGTGGGTGGCCCCGCCCACCAAGATGGACGCCACGCAACTGACCGAAGAAGGCCACTACGGCGTCTTCGGCACCGCCGGCGCCCGCACGGAAATGCCGGGCTGCTCGCTGTGCATGGGTAACCAGGCACAAGTGCGCGAAGGCGCGACCGTCATGTCGACCAGCACCCGCAACTTCCCGAATCGCCTGGGCAAGAACACGAACGTGTACCTGGGTTCGGCAGAACTTGCCGCCATCTGCTCGAAGCTGGGCCGCATCCCGACCAAGGACGAGTACATGGCCGACATGGGCGTCATCAACAAGAGCGGCGACCAGATCTATCAGTACCTGAACTTCGACAAGATCGCCGACTACAAAGACGTGGCGGACGTGATCGAGGTGTAAGCCTTGCACGCTGGCCAGGCGTCTTAGCCTGCTTGCAGTAGGAACGACGGCCCCGGAGCAATCCGGGGCCGTTTGCTTTTGGGGCGGGTTTCAGCAGCCGCTCTTAACGCCCGAGCAAGCATCCGAACAGGAAACTTTTCCCACGATACGTTTTCATACAATCGCGGTACTTTGTGACCCTTGCCCCGGCGCAGCAATCCGCGCGCCATGACCCGAAAGAGGAAGCCCGCCAATGACCCGGCTTTTGCTGCCGCCGCTGCTACTGCTGGCGCTTGCCGGTTGCGCCACGGCGCCGCCATCCAACCCCGAGAACATTTGTGCGATCTTCCGTGAAAAGCCGGACTGGCACGACGCCGCCCTGAAGGTGCAGAAGAAATGGGGCGCCCCCGTGCCGGTGCCGATGGCCATGATGTATCAGGAGTCCTCCTACAAACAGGACGCCCTGCCGCCCCGCTATTACTTCCTGGGCATCATCCCCTGGGGCCGCGTCAGTTCCGCCTATGGCTACGCGCAAGCCAAGGACGAAACCTGGGCCGACTACAAGCGCGAAGCCGGAAGCTGGGGCGCCAGCCGCGACGACTTCGCCGACGCGCTGGACTTCATGGGCTGGTACATGAGCAAAAGCCAGCGCATCAACGGCGTATCCAAATGGGACGCCTACGGCCAATACCTGAACTACCACGAAGGCTGGACGGGCTACCGCAACCGCAGCTACGACCGCAAGGCATGGCTGAAAACGGTTTCGCTGAAGGTCAAGGCACGCGCGGAGAAATTCACGTCGCAGTACAAAAGCTGCGAAGCGGATTTGACGCGCGGGGGGTGGTTTTGGTGAGCGTGTAAGGCGTTAAGCTGGCGTTGATATCTGTTAGAGGAGGCAGGCCCATGAGCAGCCAACCATTCACCAGCGCGTGGGATGCCATTGAAGACACTCCCGCCGAAGCTGAAAACATGAAACTGCGCTCCGAACTGATGGTAGCGCTGAAGAACCACATCGCTCGTTCTGAAATGAGCCAACAGCAAGCGGCGCAACTGCTTGGTGTTACGCAGCCGCGCGTGTCGGATCTCATGCGCGGCAAGATCAACCTGTTTGCGTTGGACGCGCTGGTCAATATGGCAACCGCCGCGGGCCTGCACGTGCAGATGACGATTCAGGAAGCAGCGTGATCCGCTGTTGATCTTTCTATCCCAAAGCAAAAATCCCGGCACAAAGCCGGGATTTGCTTTTGGTATGCCGGCCGAAGCCGGCCGCCTCGATCAGAAGTCCATGCTTGCCGACAGCAGGAAGGTGCGCGGGCCGCCGAGCACCAGGTAGCCGCTGTTAGGGTAGCCACCCACTGAGGACCAGTAGTTGCGGTTGGCGATGTTCTCCACGCGGGCGCGCAGGGTCAAGACGTGGTTATTCACATCGGTCATGTAACGCAAGCCAGCATCAAAGCGAGTCCAGCCGGGGACCTTAAGCGTGTTCTCCGCATCAGCGTAGGACGAACCGGTGTAGACGACGCGGCCATCTACCGCTAGGCCCTGCACCCCCGGAATATCCCATTCCACGCCCATGTTGGCTTGGAAACGCGGCACACCGATTACGCGGTTGCCATCGGTCGCGCTATCTCCGGTGGATCGCTGCTTGGCATCCAGGAACGTCATGCCGCCAAGCAGTCGAACACTTCGCGTCACTTCACCATATACCGTGAACTCAGCGCCTTGATGGCGGTCTTTGCCCGCAGACTTAAACGTGTAGTTATCGTTCACGTCAACGAAACTCCGCGGCTTGTCGGTGGAGAACAAGGCCAGCCCGGCGCCGAGCCCGTCCGCTTCATATTTGACGCCAATTTCCTTTTGCTTCGATACATAAGGAGCGAGGCTTTGGCCCGCGTTGCTCACGTCTTGATTATTGCTCTGCGCAGGGGCAGTCTCACCCGCCACCAACGCCTCGATATAGTTCGCATACAAAGAGACGCTGGGCGACACTTTGAAGACGATGCCCGCAGCGGGCGAATTATGGCTGGCGTCATATGCACCAGTTTCCTCTCCCGTCGTGTATGAATAGTCGCGCTGGGAAAGACGCTGATGGCGAACGCCCAAGGTCAGAAGTACCTTTTCATCCAGGAAAGACATGGTGTCGCCAAAGGCGAAACTGCTCAGTTGCACCCTGCCTTGCAACAGCGGATTATCCAGATCCCCCCCGGGTTACCCGTAGGATCAAGGTACGGCTTGTCATATGAGATCGGATTGTAGATATTCGTCGGGGTGCCCGAAGCACCAAACAGGTATGCGTTCTTTTTCTTCAGTTGGAAGAAGGACGCCGACGTTACAAGTTCGTGGCCAACCGGCCCGGTGCGCAGTTTCGCGCGCAAGCCGAACTCACCGGTATCCACAGCGTCTTCGCGCGTATTATCAAAGCGCGCAAACGTGCCATCGCCCGTGCTGCCGTTCGTCAACGTCACGTTGCCCAGCGAGTTAGCTTCGTCGCTGCGACGGAAGCCATACGCGGCCCAGCCGGTCAGCTTGTCGCTGAAGTCATGTTCCGCGCGCACGGTGCCGAACACATCGCGTTCGTTCGAATACGACCACGGTTGCGCGTAGTTCGAACTGGCGTCCGGCGCGTCCGGCACGGTGGTCACGCTGGAGCTCAAGCTCACATTCGGACGCGCGCGCTTCAGCTTGTTTTCCTGCCAGCCGATATCCGCCGACAGGCGCGTATCCGCAGACCGCCAATCCAGGCCCAGCGACACCAGGCTGGTGCGCGAATGTTCGTCATCAATGCCCGTGTCGCCACTGCGTTGCGCGGCGTTCAGACGGATGCCGGTGCTGTCGTCCGGGCCGAAGCGGCGGGCGATGTCGGTGGAAAGCTGGAACTGGCCGCCGCTGGAAACGCCGGTGGTGATGCGGGTCAGCGGCTCGTTGGGCGCGCGCTTGGGCACAAGATTGATCACGCCGCCGATGCCGCCGCCGCCGGGCGTGGCGCCTGTCAGGAAAGCGGTTGCGCCGCGCAGCACTTCCACGCGCTCGAACAGTTCAGTGGCGATGTACTGGCGCGGCAGCAGGCTGTACAGGCCGTTGTAGGCCACGTCGTCCGAACTGAGGATGAAGCCGCGAATGAAGTAAGACTCTTGGAAATTGCCGAAGCCGCGCGCCACGCGCACGCCCGCGTCGTTCTGCAAGACGTCACCCACGCTGCGCGCCTGCTTGTCCTGGATCAGTTCGTTCGTGTAGCTGGTGATGCTGAACGGCGTGCTCAGGTTGTCCAGCGTGCCCAGCACGCCCACCCGGCCGCCCGTGGCCACCTGCCCGCCCGCGAACGCCGGAGCCAGGCCGCCGGCCGATGCGTCGGCGCTGGCCTCTACCTTGATGGCTTGCATCGACACCACCGAGCTGCTGTCCGTGGCGGGTTGCGCTTGGACGGGGGTGGTGGTTTGCGCATGGACGACGCCCATGCATGGCAGCGTCGCGGCCACGCAAGCGAGAGTTCGAATTTTCATATCGGGATCAAGAGAGGAAGGTGAGGCGCGTTGCCACGCAAAAAAACACACAATCCCGATTGGGTCACGCACGGAAAACGGCTTATCAGTGGGCACTACCGCGAAAGCCTGGCATCAGGCCCTGACCGAGCCCGTTCACCAAGGGGTCTTGAGGTCTTGAGTCGCAAATGTTATCAAACCGATAATCATTCTCAATACTTCCCTGTTATTTGCTTAGCTTGACGTTGCCGTCGCGCAACAAACGCCCCTGTTGCCGAAAGGGTCAAGCGGCAAGCGATTTGGCGCCGCCACGCCGACGTGTTCGCGACACCAGCGCGCCAGCGCTGCACGCATGCCCCATCAACACGAAGTGCGCAGGCGCCTTGCCCGCCATCAAGACCAGCACGCCTTCATCTTCACCGGCCAAGGCGGATGCGATCAGGGCCGACCCCGCTTCCAGCACCGCAAAGTCCGGATCGCCGCCTGCTTGCCTGGGCAGTGGCGGCGCGCCGATCCGGCGATGCCTGGCGCGCACGCCCAGCGCGCCGGACACGGCATAGACCCAGGCATTCCAGCCCGGCGCCAGCGGCACCAACTGCGTAGCGCCCGGGCGCAGCCAAGCGTCCAGAATGGCTATGGGCGCAGGGGTAAGCAAGGGCGACTGCCGGCCAGCATGGCTGCCCGCGACTACCCGGATGCGGCCGGCATCCGTCTGTATCACCGGCATTTCCCAGGCACGCAGCAGCGACGGCGTGGCGGGCAAAGACGGTTCCGGCTGGGGATCAGAGACGGAGTCAGCGATGCGCTCAGGCACCTGGTCAGCCAGGAAGCCGGACAGGTCTAGCACCATGCGCAGGCCATTCAGCCGGGCCCCTTCGCTGTGGACCCCTTCGCTGCGGCCCGCCTCCTGATGCGCCGCCTCACGCGCGGCCGGCCAGGCCCGCATGATGCCCGCATCCGCCTGCCCCCAATGCAGGTCGCCCGCGCACAATTCATGGTCATCTCCGTTGCCCCCCAGGCTTTGCATGCCGCCTCGGCTGTCCTCCAGCATCAGCGTCGCCACACACATGCCGGGACGCGGATCGGGCACCGACGGCAGCACGGCTGTCGACGCGGTCATGGCGAAATGGTCCACCCTGATCAACGGGGAAGACACCCGCGACGCGCAGCAGGAAAAATCGGCATGGAAAAACGGACGGGTCGTGCACGAATCTCCGGCCGCTTGCGGCTGGCTGGCAACGACTTGGCTGAGATGAATAGTCAAAAAAACGGCTGCCTGATTGGAATGACGCTTGCGATGCCGAAGCTTATGCGTTCCACCTGGCGGACAGTAGAGACCAATTTCAGGAATATTTGTCCTGGTGTGCAGGACAATCCGCCCCCGCCTCAACCGTTTGCGCACCACCCATGTACCCGCACCTGCATCACCTTGACGATCTGCTGCTGTTCAGCGAAGTGGTGGCAAAAGGTGGTTTCTCGGCCGCCGCGCGCGTGTTGAACATGCAGCGTTCCAAGCTCAGCCGACGCGTGGCCGAGCTGGAGGCGCGCCTGGGCGTCCGGCTGCTTCATCGCAACACCCGGCGTGTGTCGCTGACCCCGATGGGCGAACAGATTTACGTGCATGCCCAGGCCGTGGCCCGCGAAGCCCGTACCGCGTTTGACCTGGCGGCCTCGATGGGCGACACGCCCAGCGGCCTGTTGCGCATCACCGCCCCGGCGCCGCTGGCGGTCACGCTGCTGGGTGATATGGTGGCCCGGTTCTGCCTGGCCCACCCCGGCGTGCGCGTGCTGCTGGACACGCGTGACGAAATCATCGACTTGGTGGGTGAAGGGTATGACCTGGCGTTTCGCGCCATGAGTTCGCCCTTGACCGATTCGCAGCTGATCGGCCGCGAACTGGCGTTGGCGCCTTTGACGCTGGTCGGCGCGCCGGCCCTGGCCCAGGCGGCGCCGCCGCCGCGCCATCCGCGCGACCTGGCCGCGCTACCGCTTCTGGCGCATGCCACGCAAGACAACCTGCACACCTGGCGCTTTACCGGCCCGGCGGGGGAAACGGCGTCACTTGCGTTTCAGCCGCGTTGCCTGAGCAGCAACATGGCAACGCTGCGTTCCATGGCGCGCACGGGGCTGGGCTTGGCGTTGATACCGCACTACCTGTGCGTCAACATGCTGGCCAAGGGCGAACTGGTCGAGATACTGCCGGGCTGGCGGGCCGCGCCGTCACGCATCTACGCCCTTATGCCCGCCCGCCGAGGCGAACCCCTGGCCCTGCGCCGCTTTCTGGAAGTGGCGGCGGCCGAGCTGCCGGCCCTGCTGGCGTGACGCGGCCTGCTGGCTGGCATGACGCGGCCGCTCAGTCCAGCTTGATGTGGTTCGCCCGGATCACCTCGCCCCAGCGCTTGCGGTCTTCCTCCACATAGCGTTCGGTCTCGGCCTGATCACGCGGCGCCTGGATCACCAGCCCCAAGGCCTGAAAGCGTTCGCGGAAATCCGGCTGGCGCATCACCTTGGCCACCGCGTCGCGCAGGGCGTTGGCCTCGGCCGCCGGAGTTTCCGCCGGCACCGCAACCCCAAACCACGTTGCCGCGCGAAAACCGGGGAAGCCGCTTTCGGCCACCGTGGGCACGTCGGGCAGCACCGGCAGGCGTTCGGACGTGGTCACCGCCAGGGCCTTGATCTTGCCCTCTTTGATCAGCGGCAGCGACGTGCTGATCACATCCACCATCAACTGCGTATCGTTGGCCATCAGCGAACTGAGCGCGGGCGCGCTGCCGTTGTAGGGAATGTGCGCCACGTCCATGCCGGTGCGCGACTTCAACAGCTCTGTCGCCAGTTGCAGCGGGTTGCCGATGCCGACCGAGGCGTAGTTCAACTTGCCGGGGCGCGCTTTGGCCACGCTGACGAATTGCGCCAGCGTGGTGGCCGGCACCTCGTTGTTGGCCACCACCACCAGCGGCAGCTCGGCCACCACGGACAGCACGCGGAAGTCGCGCGCCGCGTCGTAGGCGATCTTTTGATAGAGCATGGGGTTCAACACCATGCTGGCGTTGCTGGCCAGGAACAGCGTGTAGCCGTCGGGCTGCGCGCGCGCCACCTGCGTGGCGGCGATCATGGTGTTGGCGCCGGGCTTGTTTTCTACCACGACAGGCTGCGCCAGTTCCCGCGACAGGCGCTCGGCCAGCACGCGCGACAACTGATCGGCCGCGCCGCCCGGCGTATAGGGCACGACCAGCTTCAACGGCCGGTCGGGAAACGCCGCCACCGCGGGCGGGGCGAAGGCGGCGCAAACCCACATCGCGGCCGCGACGCGGCCGATCCAACGATTCATCTTCAACATGCTTGTCTCCCGAGTCTTTGGCGACTCTGATTTTTTGACGTCTATCGTGGTGTGCCCGGCATTCGGGCGGTGCTGCGTGGCGGCCAGGCGCTTACACCTTGCGCGCCTGGCCCTCCCAAAACTCGGCGCGCAAGCGGCGCTTGGCGATCTTGCCGTTGTCGTCGCGCGGCAGCGCCGGGCGCAGCAACAATTCGCGCGGCACTTTGTAGCGGGCGATGCGGGTGGACAGCCATTGCGTCAGGTCCTGCACATTGATGTCGGTGTCGGGCGCGGGCTGGATCAGCCCCAGCAAGCGTTCGCCGAATTCCGCGTCCGGCACGCCGAAGACGGCGCAATCGGCCACGCCCGGGTACTGGGTCAGGTGGTGTTCGATTTCGGCGGGATAGATGTTCACGCCGCCCGAGATCACCAGGTCTGATTCCCGGTCGCACACGAACAGATAGCCGTCTTCGTCCACGTAGCCCAGGTCGCCCAGGCCGATCAGCCCGTCGCGTTCCACCGCCAGGCGGGCGTCGGGATGGTTGCGGTAGGTGAAGTCGGCGTAGGCGGGCTGCCGCACGTAGATGCGACCGACTTCGCCCGGCGCACAGACGCGGCCGTCGTCGGCGTAGACCCGCACTTGCGCCGGCCCGATGGGCCGCCCCGCGCTGCCGGGCTTGGTCAGCGCTTCGTGCGAGTCGATCACCGTCACCATGCCCGCTTCGCTGGACGCATAGGTTTCATGGATGACCGGCCCCAGCCAGTCGATCATCGCGCGCTTGAGTTCGGGCGCGCAGGGAGCGCCGGTCGACGCCACGAAGCGCAACGATGACAGGTCGAACGATGCGCGCGTGGGCGCATCCAGCTTCAACAGGCGCACATACATGATGGGCACGAGATACACGGTGTCGATACGGTGCTGCTGGATCAGGCGCAAGACCTCAAGCGGGTCGAAGCGCGCCGTCAGCACCAGTGTGTCGCACACACGCAAGGCCACTTGCGCGAAGACGCTGGGCGCGCTGTGGTAGATGGGTGCGGGCAACAAGGCGCGGCAGCCCGGCCGCAGGCCGTAGGCTTGTTCCACCACGGACTCCACCGCCGCCAGATGCTCGGCCAGACGGTCCACCGGAAACGGCTGGCGCACCACACCCTTGGGCCGGCCGGTCGTGCCCGAGGTGTACGCCATGTGGCCGCGCGGGGCGACCAGGGGGCCGTCGTAGCGGGGCTGCGCGTCACGCCAGGCGTGGTAGTCGGCGCCATGGCCGCTGCCATCGCCATCGCCATCGCCATCATCTTCGCTGAGCGGCGCGGCCCTGGCATCGCCCTTTGCCGCGACCCGCAGCGCGGGCAGGCCGGCGGGCAATGCGGCGTGCACCTGGCGCCACAAATCGTCTTCCGCGATCAACACCTTGGCGCCGCTGTCGGCCACCAGGAACGCCACCTCGTCAGCCGTGTAATGCCAGTTGATGGGGCAGTAATAACAACCCAGCCGTTTGCAGGCCTGGATGATTTCCAGATATGGCATGCCGTTGCGCAGCAGCACCGCGATGACGTCGCCTTCGCGCACGCCCATCGCCGCCAGACCCGCCGCGACCTGCTCACCCCGGGCCACCAGCGCATCGCGCGTCAGGCTCAGGTCACCGGCAATGATGCGTGCCGTCATGCCGGCTTCCCCGCGCGTTGCGCCTTGTCCTGCGCGGTGCGCGCTTCGATGGCGGCGCGGGCGGCGGCCCAGTCTTCGTCGGACCAATCGAAGTACTGCTTGAAATAGGCGCCATTGGCCAGGTAATCGCCCCCGTCCAGCGCAATCGTCTGGCCGTTGATCCAATCATTGCCGGGTCCCAACAAAAAGGCAGCCAGTTCGCCGATGTCGTGCCCCGTGCCCAGGCGCCGCATGGGGTTCTGCTGGGTCAGGGCATCCTGGCCGTCGCCATTGGGACGCAGGCGCGCCGTCGCGCCTTCGGTGGGAATAACGCCCGGCGCAATGGCGTTCAGGCGGATGCCATGCCTGCCCCACTCCACCGCCAGCGATTTCGTCATGGCGTCGATGCCCGCCTTGGACATGGCCGAGGGCACCACGAACGGCGACCCCGTCCACACCCAGGTCACCACGATGGACACCACCGCGCCGTGCGTGCCGGACGCAATCCAGCGCTTGCCTACCGCCTGCGTCATGTAGAAGGTGCCGCGAAACACGGTGTCGGCGATGGCGTTGAAACCGCGCGCCGACAATTTTTCGGTGGGGCTGATGAAGTTGCCCGCCGCGTTATTGATCAGGCCGTCCAACCCGCCGTGCGTGGCCCAGATGCCCTCAACCATGGCATCCACCGCATCGGCGTCGCGGATGTCGACGGCATGCGCGTAGGCCTGGCCGCCGTACTTGGCGCGCAGCCCGGCGGCGGCTTCTTCCACCACGGCCTGGCGGCGGCCACACAAATGCACGGTGGCGCCCAGCGAGGCCAGTTGTTCGGCCATGGCCAGGCCCAGCCCCGTGCCGCCTCCCGTGACGAGAATGCGCTGGCCGCGGAACAGGTTCGCGCGGAACATGCTTTGCACCATGATTTGTCTCCTTTGTCTGATCGCAATGCCGGTGTGGGAAGCAGATTATCAACGCACCGATATCGCGACAATCCTTCAGTCTGAGTAAACTCTGTTTCCTCAGAGTCAACAATCCAAAACAGCCATGTCCGCCCTGCCCGCGTTGGACCTGAACCTGATCCAGCTCTTCGTGACCATCGTCGAGGCCGGCACGCTAAGCGAAGCGGCCTTGCGCCAGGGGGTGACGCGGTCGCACGTCAGCCGCAACCTGCAAAAGCTGGAACGCGCGTTCGGCGCCCAGTTGATCCGGCGCACCACCCGCCGCCTGGAACTGACCCAGCAGGGCACGGTGCTGTACGAACATGGGGCGCGCATGGCGCGCGAGGTGGAATCGGCGCGCCATGCCTTGCAGAAGCTGGGCGCGGAACCCACCGGCCACGTCCGCCTGTCCCTGCCCACTGGCCTGGGCGAACTGGACGCGCTGCGCCCCCTGCTGGTGCGCTTTGCGCTGGAGCACCCCAGCCTGAGCCTGCGGGTCCTGTTTTCCAACCGCGTCAGCGACCTGATTTCGTCAGAGATCGACGTGGCGCTGCGGGTGATTTCGCAGCCACCGCAAGACTACGTGGCCCGCGAGCTGGGCGACGTGAAATGGCATTTGTGCGCCGCCCCCGGCTATTTGCAGCGCGTGGGCATGCCCGCCCACCCGCGCGATCTGAGCCGGTTCGACTTACTATGCCCGCCTGGCCCCAAGGCGCAGGCAACGCTGCGTTTGACCCGCAAAGGGCAAACCTATGAAACCAAGCTGGCGCCCCGGCTGCAATCCGAGTACTTCCCGTTTCTGGCCCAGGCCGCGCGCGACGGCGCGGGCATCGCCTTGCTGCCCGCCTACATCGTGCAACCCGACCTGGAATCGCAGCGCCTGCGCGACGTGCTGCCCGCGTATCGCCCGGAAGGGCCGGGCGACAAGCTGTTCATCCTGACCTCGCCCACCCCCTATCCGTCCACCGCCCAACGCGCCCTGGTCGACTTCCTGAAACGCGAACTGGAACCGTTGCTGCGCGCCTATCTGGACTGAGCCGGCGCCCCTGTTTTTTGACCGCGCCCGCCGCCACGCCGCTGTAGGACAAGCCTGGTAAAACGACGGGGTCTTGCGGGCTTGGTCCATGTCCGCCAAAGTAGGGGTTTCGCAGTCGCTGAACGGGACCTGACTGGACTTGGGCTTGAACTTTGACGCGCGCCCCAAGTCTTATATAAGATATAAGACATGCGCCCTCGCGCGGGCTTGTGTCCCCTACAATGACAAACGCGCAAAAACGCCAGAAAATGCCGCCTGCGCCTGGGCGATCACAGCCGGGCAAAACCACGGAGTCCATCATGCCGCACAACACCCTAGACACTCTCAAGAATTTCAAGATCGGCAATAAATCCTGTCAGTACTATTCGCTGCCGGCGCTGGGCAAGTCCCTCGGCATCGATGTGCAGCGGCTCCCGGTATCGATCCGCGTCGTGCTGGAATCCGTACTGCGCAACTGTGATGGCAAGAAGGTCACGGAAGAACACGTCAAGCAGCTTGCCAACTGGCAGGCCAATGCCCGCCGCGAAGACGAAATCCCCTTCGTCGTGGCGCGCGTCGTGCTGCAGGACTTCACCGGCGTGCCGCTGTTGGCCGACATCGCGGCCATGCGTTCGGTGGCCGACAAGATGGGCAAGAGCCCCAAGAGCATTGAACCGCTGGTGCCGGTTGACCTGGTCGTTGACCACTCGGTCATGATCGACTACTTCGGCACCAAGAATGCGCTGGACCTGAACATGAAGCTGGAATTCAAGCGCAACCAAGAGCGCTACCAGTTCATGAAGTGGGGCATGCAGGCCTTTGACACCTTCGGCGTGGTGCCTCCGGGCTTTGGCATCGTCCACCAGGTCAACCTGGAATACCTGGCGCGCGGCGTGCATCAGGACAAGAAAAACAATGTCTATTACCCCGATTCGCTGGTGGGCACCGACAGCCACACCACGATGATCAACGGCATCGGCGTGGTGGGCTGGGGCGTGGGCGGCATCGAAGCCGAAGCCGGCATGCTGGGCCAGCCCGTGTACTTCCTGACGCCCGACGTGGTGGGCGTTGAACTCAAGGGCCAGTTGCGCGGCGGCGTCACCGCCACCGACCTGGTGCTGACCATTACCGAAATGCTGCGCCGTGAAAAAGTGGTGGCCAAATTCGTTGAGTTCTGCGGCGAAGGCACCGCCAGCCTGACCGTGGCCGAACGCGCCACCATCGGCAACATGGCGCCGGAATACGGCGCCACCATGGGCTTCTTCCCGGTTGACGAACGCACCATCGACTACTTCCGTGGCACCGGTCGCACCGAAGACGAAATCGCCGCCTTCGAAGCCTATTTCAAGGCGCAGAAGATGTTCGGCATCCCCGCCGCCCAAGACATCAACTTCACCAAGCTGCTGACGCTGGACCTGTCCACCGTGGCGCCGTCGCTGGCCGGCCCCAAGCGCCCGCAAGACCGCATCGAAATCGGCAACGTCAAGAACACGTTCATCGACCTGTTCTCCAAACCGGTCGCCGAAAACGGCTTCAACCAGCCGGCCGAAAAGCTGAACCAGACCTTCACCACCAGCACCGGCACCAAGATCAAGAACGGCGACATCCTGATTGCCGCCATCACGTCCTGCACCAACACGTCCAACCCCAACGTGTTGCTGGCTGCCGGCCTGTTGGCCAAGAAGGCCGTGGAGGCCGGCTTGAAGGTGCCCAAGCACATCAAGACGTCGCTGGCCCCCGGGTCGCGCGTGGTCACCGACTACCTGACCAAGACGGGCCTCTTGCCCTACCTGGAAAAGCTGGGCTTTGACGTGGCCGCCTACGGCTGCACCACCTGCATCGGCAACGCCGGCGACCTCACGCCCGACCTGAACGAAGCCATCATCGGCAACGACCTGGTCTGCTCGGCAGTCTTGTCCGGCAACCGCAACTTCGAAGCGCGCATCCACCCGAACATCAAGGCCAACTTCCTGGCCTCGCCCCCGCTGGTGGTGGCCTACGCGCTGGCCGGCACCGTCACCCGCGACCTGATGACCGAACCGGTTGGCAAGGGCAAGAACGGCGACGTCTGGCTGGGCGACATCTGGCCCACGTCCGAAGAAGTCGAAGCGCTGATGAAGCACGCGCTGGACCCGAAGGTGTTCGAAGCCAACTACGGCCAGGTCAAGAGCAACCCCGGCAAGCTGTGGGAAAACATCAAGGGCGTGGCCGGCGACACCTACAACTGGCCCGACTCCACCTACATTGCCGAACCGCCCTTCTTCGAAGGCTTCGACATGACGCCGGCCGCGATGCCCACCGTCAAGGGCGCGCGCGCGCTGGGCGTGTTTGGTGATTCGGTCACCACCGACCACATCTCGCCCGCGGGCTCCATCAAGGAAACCTCGCCGGCCGGCAAGTGGCTGAAGGAAAACGGCGTCATGAAGGCCGATTTCAACAGCTACGGCTCGCGTCGCGGCAACCACGAAATCATGATGCGCGGCACCTTCGCCAATGTGCGCATCAAGAATCTGATGATTCCGTCGCTGCCGGATGGCAGCCGTTTTGAAGGCGGCGAGACCCTGTTCCAGCCCACCGGCGAACAGATGTCCATCTACGACGCGGCCATGAAGTACGTGGCGCAGGGCACCCCCACCGTCGTCTTCGGCGGCGAAGAATACGGCACCGGCTCGTCGCGCGACTGGGCGGCCAAGGGCACGCAACTGCTGGGCGTGAAAGCCGTGATCACCCGCAGCTTTGAACGCATCCACCGCAGCAACCTGGTGGGCATGGGCGTGTTGCCGCTGCAGTTCAAGGGCACGGACAGCGTGGAGTCGCTGGGCATCACCGGCGAAGAAACCTACGACATCTCGGGCCTGGAAAATGGCATCAAGCCGATGCAGGACGTGACGCTGACGATCACCCGCAAGGACGGTTCGAAGCAGGACGTGACGGTGCTGCTGCGCATCGATACGCCGATCGAGGTCGACTACTACCAGCACGGCGGCATCCTGCCCTTCGTGCTGCGCCAACTGCTGGCGGCCTGACCCCGCCACTCGCTTGCGCCGCCCTCGCGGTGGCGCAATGCACAAGCCCCGAAGCCTTGCGGCTTCGGGGCTTTTTACTATGCAGGCCGGCTGCGACTCAGTCGTCGAACTGATAGGCGTCCATGGCCAGCGCGGCGTACGAGATCTCGTCGTTCAAGCGCTTGGCCGACGCACCGCCCGCGCCCAGCGCCACATACAGCGGCATCAGGTGATCATCATGCGGATGGGCCTGCGATGCGCCCGGCGCCTGCGCCTGCCAGTCCAACAGCGCCGGCAGGTTGTGATCGGCCAGATGGCGCGCATACCAGTCCTGAAACTCGGGCACATACGGCGCCGCCGGCGCGTTTTGCGGCATGCGCACATGGCGCAGATTGTGCGTCAACGACCCAGAGCCGATGATCAGGATGCCCTCGTCGCGCAGCGGCGCCAGCGCGCGGCCCAGCGCCAGTTGGCCCGCCGCGTCGCGGCCCATGTCCAGCGACAGTTGCACCACCGGCACGTCGACATCGGGATACAGGTAACGCAACGGCACCCAGGCGCCATGGTCCAGCGGACGGCGCGGGTCGCGGTCGGCGGCGATGCCCGATTCGGCCAGCAGCGTTTGCACGCGCGCGGCCAGTTCGGGCGACCCGGGCGCGGCGTATTGCAGCGTATAGAGCTCAGGCGGAAAGCCGCCGAAATCGTGCCAGGCCACTTGCTGGTCGCGGGTGGACAGGGCTAGGCCCTCACCCATCCAATGCGGCGACACCACCAGGATGCCGCGGGGCTTGCGGCCCTGGGCCTGGCTCCATGCCGCCAGCACGGGGCCGGTCAGCCCGGGTTCAACGGCCAGCATGGGCGAGCCATGGGAAACGAATAACGTAGGCCAACGCATGGTGCATGCCTCCAGCAATAAAATCGATGCCCAGATTTTCGGATGATTCCGATCAGCAATAAACCCCTGCGGCAGGCATGCTCTGTTGCCAATCCAGCATCAATAATGAATGCGTGTACAACTGCCACGCCCGACCGCCCCTGCCCTTGCAAACCATCCCGGCCACGCCGACGCGCGCGGCGGGCGTTAAACTACGTCGTTACACACTTACTGGACGTCCCTCGAAGTTATGGCCCGATCCCGCAGCCAATCCGCTCCCCGCATGACCCGCGACGCCACCCGCCTGGTGGCGCTGTCCCAGGCGCTTAACCGCTCGGGCAGCCGCGTTGAAGACGTGTTCTGGGAGAACCAGCTTGGCGAAGCGATTCCCAAGCTGCTCAAGGCTGGGCAGGACGCCCCGCTGGAAGCGGCCCTGGACCACCTCGCGCAAAGCGACATAGGCGCCTACGAAGTCTTGATCGAACAGGCGGAAACGCTGTCCGAATCCATGAAGATCGAGAAAGACGGCGTCGTGCACGACGTGTTGCTGATCGTCGCGCCGATTGTCGCCTGGACCCGTTACACCATCCCCACCGGCCCCGTTTCCGCCAGCGCCCAGCAGGCGCTGCTGGCGCAACTGCACGGCCATGTGCTGTCCAGCCAGGCCCGCACGGCATTGATGCCCATGCTGGTCAGCGTGGACCAGATGCCGCGCACCTTCGGCGAAACCTGGCAGTGGCTGCAACGCCTGGGCTCGCAGGCCCTGGGCGGCGAAGCCACCAAGCCCACGCTGAACACCGAAGTTGAAACGGCCAACATGCTGGCTGACACGCGCTACATCATCGGCGCCGTCGCGGTGCCCGAAAACGCACCCATCTTCCGCTGGCAGGAAAGCCTGGGCGACGCCGACGCCACGCGCGACGCCTGCCAGGAACAATGGGCCGCCCAGGCGCAACCCACGCTGGCCACGCTTTTGCCGGGTTGCGGTTTCGAAGCCCTGCTGCCCGACGCCTACTACGTCAGCAACCGCGAGGCCGACCGCCGTGTGCGCCCCCTGTCGCTGCGCGCCGCCGTCAGTTGGCTGGAAGGCGCGGTCAACCTGGATGCCTCGCAACTGCGCGCGGTGATCGCGGGCTGCGGCGAAAGCCGCATCGACGAATACCGCATCAGCTTCACGGCGCGCAACAGCAACGACGTGTACTACGGCTGCGTCTGGCCCTTGTATGGTCGCGAGGAAGAACTGCCGTCCGACGAAGGCCAGCCTGACGTAGTCGATGAAATCGCGGCCTTGCTGAAGGAATACGGCGTCACCGAAATGCGCCGCATCCCGGGCGTGCTGCCGGCGGAATATTGCGAAGACTGTGGCGCGCCCTACTTCCCCAACCCGCTGGGCGAACTGGTACACGCCGAATTGCCCGAGGACGCCGAAGCCGCGCCGGCCAAGTTCCACTAAACGCCCATGCAAGCGGATATCTTCTGCCGGGTCGTCGATAACTATGGCGACATCGGCGTGTGCTGGCGGCTGGCCCGCCGGCTATCTCAGGGCTGCGGCTGGGATATCCGCTTGTGGGTGGACGACCTGGCCAGCTTCGCCCGCATCCAACCGGGTATAGCCGAACACGCCGTGCGGCAACGCTGCGCAGGCGTGGATATCGTGCACTGGACCGACACGCCGGACCCGGCCCTGGGCGCACGCGATGTCGTCATCGAAGCCTTTGCCTGTGATCCCCCCGACGCTTTTCTGCACAGCATGCGCCGCGTGCACCCGGTCTGGATAAATCTGGAATACCTGAGCGCCGAAGCCTGGGTGGAAAGCTGTCACGGCCTGCCCTCGCAGCGGCCTGATGGCTTGGTAAAGCACTTTTTCTTTCCCGGCTTTACCACCGCCACAGGCGGCCTGCTGCGCGAACCAGGCTTGAGTGCGGAACGCGATGCGCTGCAAGCCTCGATGGATCTGCAAAACGACTTTTTGCGCGCGCTGGGAGTGGGCGACGCCGTGCTCTCGCGCCGCCGCGACGGCGCGCGCACGGTCAGCCTGTTCTGCTATCCCACGGCGCCGGTGCAGGCGTTGGTCAGCGCGCTGGCGGCCGACTCGCGGCCCAGCGTGTTGCTGGCGCCCGTGGGCATCGCGCCGGGGCTGGAAGCGGCTTGCGAGGCGCCCGGCGCCCCGCTGCTGGCCCGCCTGCCCTTTGTGGCCCAGCCGGATTTCGACCGCGTGCTGTGGTTGTCGGACCTGAACTTCGTGCGCGGTGAAGACTCGTTCATCCGCGCCGCCTGGGCGGCGCGCCCGCTGGTCTGGCAGATCTACCCGCAAGACCAGAACGTGCATCTGGAAAAGTTGGAGGCATGGCTGGCCCGCTATCCGGCCCCGGAATCCGCACAAGCGCTGATCCGGGCCTGGAACATGCCACAAGACGCGCAAACCCATGCGACGGTCTCCTCGGCGCTGGCGCCGGATGCCTGGCAACACTGGGCCGCCGCCGCGCGCGACTGGGACGCCAAGCAGGCGGCCCAACCCGATCTGGCCGAAAATCTGGCCGACTTTTGCGCAGACTTGGCCAAGAAACGTTAGAATAGAGAGTTTTCTGAGTCGCCCTGAATTTTGTCGGGCCTCAACCTGACGCCTCCCGGGGTGTGCAAAAAGCCGCAAGTACGCAATGCAAATACGCATAGCAAGTACGCAAGTACAGTACGGCGGCTTTTTGCAAGCACGGCGAGTGCACCCTATCCCCCGGAGTTTTATCGATGAAAACCGCTCAGGAATTGCGAGTCGGCAACGTGGTCATGGTCGGCAAGGATCCCCTCGTGGTCCAGAAAGCCGAATACAACAAGTCTGGCCGTAACGCTGCTGTTGTGAAGCTGAAGTTCAAGAACCTGCTGACCGCCTCGGCCAGCGAATCGGTTTACAAGGCCGACGAAAAGTTCGAAGTCGTTCAACTGGATCGCAAGGAGTGCACCTACTCCTACTTCGGCGACCCGATGTACGTCTTCATGGACGAAGAGTACAACCAGTACGAAATCGAAGCGGAAAGCATGGGCGACGCCCTGAACTACCTGGAAGAAGCGATGCCCGTGGAAGTGGTCTTCTACGACGGCCGCGCCATTTCGGTGGAACTGCCCACGACGATCGTCCGCGAAATCACCTATACCGAACCCGCCGTGCGTGGCGATACGTCGGGCAAGGTGACCAAGCCGGCCAAGATCAACACCGGCTACGAACTGAACGTGCCGCTGTTCTGCGCCATCGGCGACAAGATCGAAATCGACACCCGCACGAACGAATACCGCAGCCGCGTCAACAACTGATCCGGCAGCAGGTACGAAAAAGCCAGGTCCCTGACAACAGGGCCTGGCTTTTTTTATGGTTGCGCTGTCTGGAAATGGGCGCGCATGGCGTGCCACCTACCTACTGCAAGCGTTCGTCATCCAGGAAGTCAGGCACCG
Source organism: Achromobacter spanius (assembly GCF_003994415.1). NCBI lineage: Bacteria > Pseudomonadati > Pseudomonadota > Betaproteobacteria > Burkholderiales > Alcaligenaceae > Achromobacter > Achromobacter spanius. Next base: position 4,386,301 of record NZ_CP034689.1, read on the forward strand.
CCATGACTTCAATGCCGTCCTCGGCCAAGGCCTCGCGCTCTTCGGGCGTAGCGGTGCCGCGGATGGGGCGTTCGTCGGCGTCGCCGTCGTGGATGCGGCGGGCTTCTTCCGCAAAGCGGGGGCCGACGTTTTCGGTGTTGCGCAACAGCGCCCGCACCTGCTTCATGACCACGGCCTGCACGGCCGCCATTTTCTCGGCGTCGGACGCGCCTGCCGGCACGGCGGGCGGCTGAGCCGGTGCATGCAGGTGCGACACGTTCAAGCGCGGCGCCGACAGACGCTTGGTGATGCTGGCCGAGCCGCAAACGGGGCACGTGACCAGGCCACGCGCCTGTTGCGCGTCATAGTCGTCGTGCGATCCGAACCAGCCTTCAAAAATGTGGTTGTGCTCGCACTGAAGGTCAAAAACTTTGAGAGCCATGGTCGTCATATGGGGGCCAGCGGACAGAATACAAGAATCCGCTCGCGGCAAACGCTATCGTCTTGACGGCGTAGGGGCAAGGCGCCGACATCCCAAGAAAAAACGGGCCCGCAGGCCCGTCCTGGCGCGGCCCAGGCAATTACTTGCCGCGCTTGGCGCCGGGGCCGGCGTCGATCTTGGCTTGCTGGGCCTGCAGCGAATCAATCTGGCGCTGCAAGTCACGCAGTTGCTGGCGCACGTCCTTTTGCTGGTCGGCCAGCGCGGTGGTTTCCTGACGCGATTGTTCCTGGCGCGCCGCCACCTGCTGTTCCTGCTGCATGCGCAAGGCACGGTCGGCCTGCAGCGTGCTGAGCTGCGCGCTGCGGCTGGCCAGCAGCTTTTCGGCATGCGCGTATTCGGCTTGCAGCTTGATGCGCTTGATGTCGACTTCGGCCAGCTCGGCCGACTGCGCGGCAAACGCGCGGTAGGTGGATTCGGCCTGCTTTTCGGACACCGTCTTCAGCACGCGCCAAAAATCCTTTTGCTGGAACAAGGCCACGTAATAAGTCAGGTCTTCGGGCTTGAACAGCAGGCTGGCGCCATACGTGCCGTTATAGGCCGTGCGCAGTTCCGAAACCTGGCGGCTTTGGATGAGATCTTGCAATTCGGCCACCGTGGAAGCCGGTCGCGCGGGCGCGGCCGGGGCGGCGGGCGGGGTTACCGGCTTGGCAGCGGCTTGCGGATCTTCGACCTGCTTGACCGTGGGCCTCGGCGCTTCGGGCTGAGCGCTGGCGCACGCCGCCAAGCCGGACAATGCCGTGCCTAACAGCGCCATGCGTGTGGCGGCACGGATAAATTGGACGTTCATGCCTTCCCCAAAAAAATCGTTGCGGAACTATAGCAATTTATTTCGCTCGCGGCTGATCCGCTTACATTAGCCGCCAGCGGATTGTCGCCCCCTAGGGCCTTCCCCAATTGCGGCAATCAAGATGCCTCGACGACCCCTTCCGCCGTTTCACCCTGGCCACCGCCCAAATGCAGTTTTCGCATCTTTTCCCATAGCACCTTGCGGCTGATGCCCAGCGTGTTGGCGGTGTCCTGGCGGCGCCAGCCGTTGACGTCCAAGGCCGCCAGGATGCGGGCGCGCTCGGCTCGTTCCGCGTCCGTGAACACCGGCGGTTCGCACAGCGTGCTGGGGCCTCCCAAGGCGCCCGCGGCGCGCAGCGGTTCGGCGATCTGGTCAAAAATACGTTCGATGCGGGCCTGGTCCCAGGCCTGGAATTGCCGGCGCATGATGGCCACGCGTTCAGCCACGTTGGACAGCTCGCGCACGTTGCCCGCGTATCGGGTGCGCGCCACACGGTCCAGCAGCCAATCCGGCGGCTCGCCCTCGCCGCCCATGCGTTCGAGCAGCGCGCGAAAAATAGCGATCTTTTCTTCGCCGCCGCGCTGCTCCAGGTTGGGAATGCGCAGTTCGATCACCGCCAGGCGGTAATAGAGGTCCGCGCGGAATTCGTCCTGGCCCACCAGCACGCGCAGGTCTTTGTTGGTGGCCGCGACCAGGCGGAAATCCACTGGTATCTCGACCGTCGAGCCCAGCCGCGTCACCGCGCTTTGCTCCAGCACGCGCAGCAGCTTGACCTGCTGATACAGCGGCAGATCGCCGATTTCGTCCAGGAACAGCGTGCCGCCGTTGGCCTGTTCGAAGTAGCCCTTGTGCGCGCCGACCGCGCCGGTGAAGGCGCCCTTGGCGTGGCCAAAGAAATGCGCTTCAAACAGTCCTTCCGGAATGGCGCCGCAGTTGACAGCCACGAAGGGGCCATCGGACCAGGCGGCGCGGTCGTGCAGCAGCCGCGCAATGCGTTCCTTGCCCACGCCGGTTTCACCGTGAATCAACGCGTTGCTGCGGCAATCGGCAAACAGCTCGGCTTCGGCCAGCAGCGCCCGCATGGGCTCGGAAACGGCAATCAGCGGCTGTTCGCGCTTGGGCGCGGATCGGTTGAACTGGTCCAGCGTGCCCAACAGCTCATACAGCAGCTTGCGCAAATCCGCCGAGGTGAAGGACAGCGGCAGCGTATAGGAATATTCAGGCGGGTAATAACGCGGATCGCGTCCGCGCGCCTCGGCCGACACCCAGATCACCGGCATGGCTTGGGCCGACAACCAGTCGTAGCCGCTGAAGCGGTTGTCGCCCATGACCGACACCGATACCAGGGCCACCGCCGGGCGCGTCGGGTCGCGTGGCGGCGGGAAGGCCGTGCCGGCGTCCGCGCGCACCAGCGTCACGTCCATGCCGGCCAGACAGCGTTCCGCGCGGCCGGCAATGTCCGAGGTGCCTTCCCAGACGTACACATCGAACTCATCGCGGGTAAATTTCTGTGTCATCGCAGACACCATGCCGGCAAGGAAGGGGCGAAGTTCAAAAGCATCCTCATCAGTACACCAAGCGGGGTTGGCCGCAATCGACGGACAGCAGCGATACGTCGGTCTGGCCGACGCTGACGCCCAGCATGTCCAGCAACTGTTGCAGCAGCGCCGACAGGGGCGACAGCACCGGCTGCAACAGATTCACTACGATGGACAACACCCCGCCCACCTGCGAACTGCCGTCCAGCGCCAGCGCCGCCACCGAATTGATGCGGCACTGCCGGATCGCGCTGGGCGTGATCGCCAGCGTGCAGACCAGGTCATTCACGGGCGCCACCAGCAGCGACGTCAGGATATTGCCCACCAGTTGCAGCGTGCCGCCCAATACGCCCGTCAAGCCGCCCGTGGACAGCCGGTTGCCCAACTGATCCAACGCGGCCGAGGACCACTGCATGTCATTGAATACCTGCGTGATGGACTTGCCGGCATTGCTGCCGCCGCCGCCAACCAGGTTGGTGGCAAGCGCCGCGCGCTCCGCCGCGGTCAGCGGCGTTCCGGAACTGAAAAGGTCGCCCAGGATGCCGCCCACCACGGCATCCGCCAGGTTCGAGGCCAAGCCGCCCAGATCGATGGACGTGGCGTTCACCGTCTGCTTGGACGGCGCGCCCGGTGGTTCCGTCAGCGTGACCGACACCGGCGCCGCGGAATTGAAAACCGGCAAGGTGACCTTGGCGGTCAGGGGCAGAATGCCCAGCACGTTCAACACCTGATGGCGCTGGATGGCGCCAAACGAACCGGGTTCGCAGCTATTGGTCAGCGACACGAAATTCGCGGCGTTCTGATCCGTGTTTGACGTCATGCCCGGAAAGCGTCCCAGGCAGATGTTGGCCGCCGACGCGGTCACCGCGATGGTGGCCTGGTGCTCCGTCAAGGGCGCCTGGCACAGGTTGGTCAGCGTGCCGGTGGATTGCGCCACATCGATGATGATGGGCAGGTCGACCCGCGTGCCCAACGTATTCGCCAGCAAGGGCCCCACCAGCGGAATGTTGCTGGTGTTCACGCGCAGGTAGACGCGTATGCCCGCGCTGGTGGCCTGGGCGCCAATACCGCCGATGGCCAGCGTGGGCGGTTCCACCACGCGCACCCGGGCATCCACGCCCAGCAGCGGCACGCTCAAGCCCAGGTTGATCAGGTTCTCCCCGTTGGCCACGACCAATGCGGTTTCCAACAGGTTCAGCGCGTTCACGTTCGCCGCCAGCGCGCCCGTGGCGTCTCCCCCCACCACCGACAGACCCAGCACACCGCCATCGCCAAACAGCTTCACGGGCAGGTTCAGCGGCATCACCGCCAGCACCGTGTTGATGGCGTCGCTGATCAGGCCGATGTCGGCCGCCGCCGTGCCGCTTTGGTTGACGACCGTCAGCGTGGCTTGCAGCAACTGGCCCAGGGTCAGATTGTCGAGCGCCGCCAATTCCGCTGGCGTGCCCACGCCGGTAGCCACCGACAGCGGCAAGCCCAGCGCCTGCAGCAGGCCTGACGGCGTGATATTGACGCTGGCCAGGCCCGCCGCGTCCAGCACGTCCAACTGCGCGGGCGAGGCGCCCACGGTCGACAGCAATTGCGACAGCAGCCCGCCGCGTTCCAGGCGCAGCAAGCGCGAACCCACCGTGAATGCCGCCACGGGTTGCGTATTGGTGGCGACGGCGCTGACCGATACGGTCGTGCTCAGCCCCAGGGTGCCGAACAGGCTGGCGAGTTGCTTGCGAATGGTCAGGCGCACGGCGTTGAGCGTCTCCGCGCCGGCAGGGTCGAACACATGCATGCCGCTCGCGTCGGCGCGGGTGGAGTCCCACCGCTTGCACTCCACCGTGATGTCGTCAGCGGCGAAGGTGTCAAAAATGTTGGGCAGGTTCGCCAAGGCGGACGTCTTGCCGGCGGCAGCGGCCCGGGTGCAATCCGCTGGCGACCCCATGCCCAGCACCTGTACCGCCGACAGTGCCGCCAGGTCCGCGGCCTTTTGCACTTCGCGTTTCATGTAGTAGCCGTAGCCCAACTGCGCCACGCCCAGCATCGCCACGCCCACCAGCACCGCGAACACGACGGCCACGGCCATGCTGCCGCGCTGGCGGAGCAAGGACACACCACGATGAGGTCTGGCGGGCATGGGTGGGCAATCCTGGATTGCAATGCAATGAAGGCGGATCGGGGTTCAGTTGGTGCTTTTGGTCTCTACGCGCTTTTGCAGATACTCCGGAATCGGGTGCGAAAAACTTTCCAGATAGCGGTTCCAGGCGGCGGTCGAGACCGGCCCCAGCACGGGCAACATGGCGCCGGCGCGGCGGCCGTCCGCCTGCGCGGCCAACAAGCCTCGCGTGACGTCACCGAACGCTTCCTCGGCCGGCGCGGCGGCCTGGGTACTGGTTGATGCGGGCTGCGCGACTTGCGTAGACGTGGCGGCGGTCGCTGCCGGCTGCGGCATTGGCGTCTGCACCTGCTGCACAACGGGCCGCGAGGGCAGTGGCGCCCGCGGCAAGGCCTGAGCTGGCGCCGCAGCGGTCGCGCCGCCAGTCATGCCGCCAGTCAGCGGCGCGTTCGACTGCGCCTGGCTGGCCAACGGCGCCAGGGCCGTCAGCGCAGCGGCCAAGGCGGCGGCCAATGCGATGGATGCGGAATAACGGGAGTCAGACATGGATCTCTTCCTGAATACGGGTTAGCGCACGATGGGCCCATTGCCCAGGCCTTCCATCAACGGACTCATCACTGGCATCACGATGCCGCCGCCACTGGACACGCGGGTTGCCGACGCATCAGCCGCCACGGGCACCGGCATCGGCGCACGCTGGGTGCGGATGTCAGACGCCATGCGCAGCACCTGGTTGCGCGCCTCGTCGCTGAGCCTGGCCTGATCCATCAGCCGTTGCGCCCGCACCGGCTCGCCTTCCACCAGCAGCAGCACGGCCAGATTGGCCAGCACCTTGCCGTTGTCGGGCGCCAGTTCGGCCGCCTGCCCCAAGGGCACGCGCGCACCGGCCGGGTCCCCCGCGCGCAGCCGCGCATAACCCAGGTCGCCCAGAATGCGCGGATCCATCGGCGACAGCTTGGCCGCGCGCGCGAAGTCATCGGCGGCCTGCTCGAACTGGCCGCGAGAGCCGGCGATCAAGCCCAGGCCATGCCAGCCGTCGGCCGCCTGATCGGTGCCCAGCAGCGCGCGATACGCCTGTTCGCTCATCGCCGTCTGGCCGGTCTGGCGCAAGGCTTCCGCACGCAACACCGCCACCCGCGCGTCGTTGCCGAACTTCTGCCGATAGGCGTCGATATACGCCAGGGACGCAAAATACCGCTCTTGGCGCTGCGCCTCGGCAATCAGCGACAACATCATCTCGGGCTCTTTGGGGCGCCCCTTGGCATCGGCCTCTTCTTCCTTCTGCCGCGCCAGCGCCTGTTCCTGCTGTTGCTGCTGGATCAACTGCCAGGCCGACTCCGCGCTATTGGTCTTGCATCCGGCAAGGCCCGCGCCGGCAGCCACCGTCGTCGCCATCAGCGTCCACCGCAACACACGCGCCTTGCTCTTGATTCCGTCAGCCATTACATCCCCCCCATGCGCGACATGCCGCGCAATACCGCGATGAACCCCGCCCCGCCCGTCACGATCAACAGCGCGGGCAGCAAGGTCACGATCATGACCCCCGTCATCTTCACGGTGGTCTTGCCGACCTTTTCCTTCAGTTCCAACCTGCGCTTGTCGCGCAAGCGCTCACCAAAGCGGTTCAAGGGCTCTTGCACGGCGCCGCCATGCTGATCCACTTGCGCAATCAGCCGGCAGATGGCCGACAGGTCGTCGTTGTCGAAGCCCGAGGCCAGCCGCGCCAGCGATTGCTCGCGGCTGCGGCCACGCACATGCAGTTCAGACGCCAGCCGCAGTTCGTGCGACAGCACCGGCAGCACCTGCGCGAATTCCTTTATCAGCACCTGCATGCTTTGGTCGATGGACAGGCCCACTCCTTGCAGCAAGCGCAGCAGGTCGATCAGCAGCGGCAATTCGTCGCCGGCCATGCGCTTGCGGCGCGCCAGACGCCGGCTGACCACCCATTTGGGCAGCATGTAGCCGATAGCGAAGCCGAAGAACGCGGCGATCAAGCCGCCCATCGGAGAGTCGATCAACTGCTTCTGCTGGTTGAGCAGCACCGCCGCGATGGGCAGCAAGATGGCCAGGCCGAAGCGCGCCACCACAAAGCGCGACCGCGCGGTGCCAGAGTTGGCATAGCCCGCCATGTCGACCATCTTGCGGTCCTCGGCGGCCAGCAGCGTGTCGGCAAGACGGCCTTCGCTCAAGCGCTTGCCGAACGCATCGGCAGCACGGGTGGCCGATGAAAACCGCCCTTCTCCCGTGTCGGCGGGCATCGTGCCCGCCGCCGCGCCAGGGTTCTGGCGCGTCGCCAGCGCCTGATCGATCACCTGGCGGCTGCGGCTCTGCCCGCGCAGGCGCCGCACCATGCCGATGCCCAGCACCAGCAGCGCCGCGGCCACCAGCAACAAGCCTGCCGCCAGCACGGTTGAGGCCTTCCAGGATTGCAGCATCTCCATCGTCGCCATCCCTTAAATTGACTTGGCCATGCGATACAGCCAATAGCAGCCGCCAATCTGCAACACCACGGCGGTGAGCAGCATCTTGAAGCCCAGCGGGTCTTCCCACAGCCCCATGAAAAGCTTGTTGTTGGCCACGATGATGAAGCCGGCGATGCCCACTGGCAGCAAGGCCAGGATCCAGGCGGACAAGCGCACCTCGGCGGAACTGGCCGTCAATTCGTTGCGGGCCTGGGCCACGTCGCGCATGAACGCGGCCATGCGTTCCAGCACCTGGTCGCTACGGCCGCCGAAGCGCATGGCCAGCGACACCACCGCGGCCACCATGTACAGCTCTTTCAAGCCGTACATGCGCGACACCTGCACCAGCGCCGCGTCCAGTTCCTTGGCCGACCGGCTCAGGCTGGCCGCCGTTTCCACCACTTCCAGCAAGGGCTGGTCGGTGGAGGCCGCCGCCGTCTGGAATGCCGCGCCCATGCTGTTGCCGATGGTGATCAGGCGCACGATGTTGTCCAGGAAGGCGGGCAGTTGGGAGATCATCCGACGCCTGCGTTTGTCGGCGCGCAGCCAGAGCAGAAAGTACGTCAGCACGGCCAGCATGATGAAAGAGACCACGCCGGACAGGGGGCCCAAAAACACCCAGGCCAGCACCGTGCCCGCCGCCACGGGAATGGCGATCCGCAGATAGAAGCCCACGCTTTGACGCACGCCCGCCAGCAGCAGCAGGCGGTCCCAACTGGAAAAGCCGCTGCGCAGCGCGCGCCCGCCTTCGGCGAACGGTGCAGCTTCGACCGCTTCACGACCCCGCTTGAGCTGGTTGTCCAGGAACGCCGAGCTGGCGGCGCGCCGCGCGCCGCTATTGGCGTGGCGCCACAGCAGCACCGCGCCAGAAGCCAGCACCAATGCCAACGCAGCCAGGATCAAAGCGTCTTGCATCAGCGCCTCCGGCTCCAGAATCCACCGCCGCCCCCGTCGTTGTCTCCCGGGGGAGCGTCATGGGTGCGTGCGTCGTTGCGCAGTTTCGCCAGCTTGGGCGTGTGCGGGTGTATGCCCAGCCAGTTCCAACGGTCTTTTTCCTCGCCCTCGGGCGTGGTGAAGGTTTCGTGGCGGTACAGTTCCTGCGTCGAAATGACGTTATCGCCCATGCCGGTGACTTCGGTTACCGACAGCACGCGCCGCTTGCCGTTGGACAGGCGGCCGATCTGCACAATGAAGTCCAGCGCGCTGGCGATCTGCCGGCGCAAGCTGTCTTCGCTACCTTGAAAGCCCGCGAAGCCCGCCAGCATTTCGATGCGGTACAGGCATTCGCGCGCGGAGTTGGCGTGGATGGTGGCCATGGAGCCTTCGTGGCCGGTGTTCATGGCCTGCAGCATGTCCATGACTTCGGCGCCGCGCACTTCGCCCACCACCACCCGATCGGGCCGCATCCGCAGGCTGTTGCGGATCAGTTCGCGGATGCTGACCGCGCCGCTGCCATCAAACCCGCCCTGACGCGATTCCAGCCGCACCACGTGCGGATGGTTCAACGACAGTTCGGCGGTGTCTTCCACCGTCACCACGCGCTCCGTTTCCGGAATGAAAAACGCCAGCGCGTTCAAGAGCGAGGTCTTGCCCGAGCTGGTGCCGCCCGACACCAGCACGTTGCAGCGGTTCTTCACCGCTTCGTGCAGCAGCCGATAGATGTCTTCGTCGAAGGTGCCCAGCGTCAGCAGGTCGGCGGGCTTGAGCGGATCTTGGCGAAACTTGCGGATGGACACCATCGGGCCGTCCACGGCCAGCGGTTCAATCACCACATTCAAGCGGCCGCCGTCGGGCAGGCGCGCGTCCACCATGGGGCTGGACTCGTCCAGCCGCCGGCCGATGGGCGCCAGGATGCGGCGCACGATGCGCAGCACATGCTGGTTGTCGGTGAAGCGCAGGGTCTCGCGCGCCAGCACCCCGCGCCGCGACACGAAGACGTTGTCGTAGCCGTTGATCAGAATATCTTCAACGGCCGGGTCGGCCAGCAGGTCTTCCAGCGGCCCTAGGCCCGCCAATTCCTTGGTGAGCGCCTCGGCAATCTGGCGCATCTCGCCTTCGTTGATCGGCACGCGGCGCAAGCGCACGAAGCTGGCGACTTCGATGTCGACGAATTCCTGGATCGCCGAATGGGCCCAACGGCCGAACTCGGCGCCCAGTTCCTCGATACGGGACAGCAGGTGTTCGTATGCCGCCGTCTTGACTTCCTGAAAGCGGTTCGACGAAGCAAAGCCCTTGTCGCCGTCACCGCCGAATTCTATGGTTGCTGTCATGATCATGTCGGATTCCGCCGCCGCCCCGTGAATCTTGCCGTTAACCGACGATCATGCGGCGGTGCACGCCCGGTAGCCAGGTGGCCAACCAGCTTGCCCGCCCGCCGGGAGAGTTCTCTTCCGCGCAGAGTTTTTCCGCCAGGGTCTGCACCGCGCGCACATACACGTCGCGTTCGGCTTCTTCGTGCAGCAGGTGGCCCTGGTTCGTGCAGACCATCAACGCCAGCGTGCGGTCGGGCAAGGTGCCCACCAGTTCCAACTGAAAGCGGTCGGCGATCTGCTGCGCGGTCATGCCATAGCGTTCGTCGTAACGGTTGACGATCAGGCCCAGGCTGCGGCGGTCCACATGCAGTTGCTCAAGCTCTTGCAGCAGGCCGGCCAGCGACACCAGCGCCCCGACGCTTTGGTCGGTCACTATCCAGTTCTGTTGAGACGAACGCGCCAGCCCCGCCACGAACTCCGGGTTCGTGAAGCCGCCCGCATCCGCAACGACCACGCCGAAGTGCTGGCGCATGCGCTCAAACACCAACAGGGAGTCGGACTGCGACACGTCGCGCATCTGGGCAAGGTCGCGCGGCAACGCCAGCACGCTCAGGCCGTTGGCGGTGTGCGCCATCGCCGAACCCAGCAAGGTGGAGTCCAGGCGGCGCAGGTTGCGCGCGGCTTCGGCAAAATCAAAGTCACTGCCGATATTCAGGTAGAGCTGGCAATCGCCCACGGGCCAGCCCAGGTCCATCAAGGCCACGCGGCTGGCCAGCGGCAGCATGGCGCCGCTTTGCTCGGCCGGCTTGGCGGGCTTGGCGCCGTTGGCCGCGCTGCGCGCGGCATGCATCTGCTTCAAGCGGTCTTGCACCATGCCGGCCAGATGCACGGCCAGCGTGCTGGTGCCCACGCCGGGACGCGCGCCCAACAGCAGCACGCTGCGCCGCGACCCATCCATGCGGCCGCCGCCCGACGGCACATCCAACAGACGCAACACCACGTCTTTCACTTCCTCGGGGGCAACGGTGGGGTCGACAAAATCGCTGACGCCGGCCCGCAACGCGGCGATGGCGCCTTCGGGCTGGCTCAGCAAACCCACCGCCACGCGCGGCACGGTGGGCGCAATGCGCGCCAACACGCGCGCCAGCTCCGCCGACTTGAACAACTTGCCCGGTTCGTCTTCGCTTAGCGTGAAGTCCAGAAACACCACCTGCGGTGCAATCTCGGCCAAGCGCCGCGCCAGCTCTTCGATGCCCGGGGTTTCCTGGGTCAACATGCCCATATCCCCCAGCGCCTGTCCAAGCTGCGCGGCTACACCATCACCTTTGGAGCAAAACAGGAACCGCTTGCCGTTTTGCAGGCCAACCCACTCGCTGGCATGTGTCTTCATATTACTCACCGTGAAAAGCCCGGCATTTGCTGCCCGCTTGCCGGGCCCATCAGGTAATAGCCCCAGGCATTGAAAGTTGAATCCGCCGCCTCTTGCCGCCCGCCCGGCAGCGGCAGCGTCACGCCGCGCGCAATCGGGCGCACCAGGCGCGGGGTTACGATGATCACCAGTTCGGTGTCTTCTTGCGAGTAGTCGACGCTGCGGAAGAACGCACCGATGATCGGCAGGTCGCCCAGCATCGGCACTTTGTTGACCATGGCCTTGGTCTGCCGCGACACCAGCCCGCTGATCACGAAGCTTTCGCCGTCGCCCAGTTCAACGGTGGTGTCCGCGCGGCGTGTGCGCAGTGCCGGAATGATCGTGCTGCTGTCCGAACTGGTGTTGATGGCGATGCCGTTGCTGTAGTCCAGTTCACTGGCCTCGGGCGCGACCTTCAACGAAATGCGATCGCGCGACAGCACGGTGGGCGTCACGGTCAGGCCGATACCAAATGGCTTGAAGGTGACCGTGGTGGTGCCCAGGCCGCCCGCTTCCGGAATTGGCAATTCGCCGCCCGCCAGGAAGCTGGCGCTTTGGCCCGTCAGCGCCACCAGCGTGGGCTCGGCCAGCACGCGCGCCATGCCGTTGCTTTGCAACAGGCGCAGGCGCGCCGCAAAATTGTTCGAGTCGTAGAACAGCGAAAATCCAGAGGCGATGGCGCCGCCGGGTGTAAAGCCCAGAGGGGAACCCAGACCGGCCGGCGACTGGGCGCTGGTGCCTGCCCACGGGCCATTGCTGGCGGCGAAGTTGATGCCGGCCTGCTTCATCACCGACCGCGATACTTCCACCACCTTGACCTCGACCTGGACCACGCCCCCCGTGCCGGCAGTGGACACGTCCACCACGTTCTTGTCGCCCACGGCCGCGGCCGCGGCTTTCGCGGCGGCGATCTGTGCCAGGGGCGTTTCGGCGTAGCCGGAAACCACCGCCCGGTCACCGGCGATGTCGACGTTGACGCCGCCGTCGATGCCCCGGCTGGCCAGCGCGGCCTGCACCGACGAGGCCACGCGCACATTCCAGATCTGCGGCGCGGCGTTGTTGCCGGTCCATATCTGAAGCTGCGTGGTGCCTGCCTTCTTGCCGTACAGCAGCAGCGAGCCCGCGCGCTTGCCCGAGGCCGGCAGGATTTTCACGTCGGCCACCTCGGGGTCCCCGATGGCGATGCGGCGCGGCGTGGCGCCGTCAAGCATGAGCGATTGCTGGCCCTTGACGGCCACCGCGATATCACGGACAGGCGCATTCGCGCCTGTCGCGGGCGCGCCGGTTTGCGCCAGGCCGACGACACCGTATGTCATCGCCGCCGCGGCCGACAGGACGCAAGTCATGGTGGTGCGCTGATATCTCTTCATTGTGCCGGATCTAGTTATTTTGAAAGGTCCAGCCGCGGGCGGCACCTGGCCACGCGCAGCGATGGTCAATAGCGAACGCGCTCGGATTTATCTCCCCGCAGGATTTCGATGGTTCTGCCGCCGCCTTTGCCGCCTGTCGCCGCCACGCGGTTGACGGGGGCTTGGGCCGCGGGCGTGGTGCCTTCAAGCTGCAGCAGGCTGTCGCCCGCGTACGCACGATTGGGACCGTCCTGCAAGGCCTCGCGCTGCGCCGGGGTCAGGTCGGCGCGGGTCGCCAACACCGTGCCGCGCTTGGCGAACAGCGTCTCGTCGGGCACCGCGTCGTCGCCCACCGGGCGCAAAGCCAATTGCAGGCGGCCGGCGCGGCTGGCCAGGATCAGCTCGTTGATGTGTTCGACGGGCACCGCCAGCACCGCGGTGCGCGCCGGCTGGCTGGGGCCTTGTTGCAGCACCGACTTTTCTTCCGGGCCATCCACCGAGGCCTTGCCGTAGGCCAGCACGCGCAATTGCGCCTGAAGCAGCCGGGCCTGGCCTCCCGAAATTTCCTGGTTCTTTTCCACCATGAAGAACACGTCCACCATGTCGCCGGGCGCGATGCGGTTGCCGCCACCGATTACTTCGTCAACCGCGATCGCCACGGCGCGCTCGCCGGGCTTGAGCTGCCTGGCCAGGCCTTGCGCCAAAAGGCTGGGCACGATGGGGTCACCCGGCGCAACGTCCACGCGCGTCACCGAGCCTTCCAAGGGCGCCAGGGTGTCGAAGCTGTTGGACAACGCCACCTGCCATTGCGCCAACGTCAGCATTTTTTCGGCGTCTATGCGGGTGCCGGCGGGAATGGCCTCTTTGGCCACCACCACGGGATAAAACTTGACGGGCGGCGCGACCGGCGCGGGCGCCGTGGCCACCGGAACCGGGCTGGCTGGCGGTGCGCTGGGTTGGGACGCCAGGCGCCAAGCCAGGAAGGCCAGCACCAGACCCGCCACCAACAACACGCCCGCGATGATCTTGCTAAGACTGCTCATGGTGTCCCTTGCGATATCTGTACGATGGCTTTCGACGACAACCTGCTTGGAACCCAGTCCTTGTTGGTGCCGGGCAACAGGACGATGAACGACTGCAAGGTGGCCAGCAAGGGCCAGGATTGCGTGTTGTAGGTCATGGCGACGGTGGCGCAGTTGGCGACTTGGCCACCGGATCCGGTCCATGTGCACGGGGCACTGGTGGTCGCGCAGGCCACGGCCGAACCCGAGGAAAAGACGCTCATGGCAGCGGTGCAGGCATCGCCCTGCACGTTCGGGCTGCCCGTGATCTGGGCGTGTACGGCGGCGCGCGCGCCTTCGCCGGCGGCGGCCGCCAGTTGTTGCTGCATCCAGAACAGCACACCGTAGCCGACCACCGCGCAGATGAAGATCAGCAGCATGGTCAAGGTCAACGACAGCTCAAGCGCGGCAATGCCGCGTTGACGGATCAATGGCGCGCAAAAGCGTCGTGGATGGCGAGGAGCACGGCGGGCGGGCTTGGGCAGGCTCATGTCAGCCCCCTACGCCCAGAGTGTTGCCCAGGTGGACCGTGGCGCGCGCGCTCAACACGCTGGAAGCCGGCATCATGGCCAACTGCAACAGCGGGAACGACGGAATCAAGGGGTTCGCGCCATAGGCGTAGGACACCGTCACTTCAATCTGGTCGGGCGCCAGGGGCTGGCCGCTGCAGGTGCCGCCAGCGCTGCTGCTCAAGGCGCCCCCGCTGCCGCACACCGCCACTTTGATGGGCGCGGACGACATAGACGACATCCATTGCGCGATATCCAGCGCCGTGTCGCGTCCGGCGTTGGCCCGCGCCGCCAGCGAAGCCGTGCCGGCTTGCCATTGCAGAACCTTGCGCGCGCCATCCTGCGCCGCCAACGTCACTGAATTCTGAGCAAGAAACACCAGCCCGTAGGTCAGGATGCCGTAGAACACCAGGAAGAACACCACGAATACCAGGGCGAACTCAAGGGCATAAGCACCACGCTGAGCGCGGCGATGCCCAGATACATTGCATAGGGAACCTGGCGCCAACGTTGCGACAGCGCCCAATAGCGCGACACGACCAAGACCCCGAGGCTGTGCAGGCCCGCCAGCAGGTTCGACAACAACAGCACCAGCACCAACGGCGCCAGGCCCAGCCACAGGCCCAGAACGGCGACGGCCTTGATGTCGCCCGCGCTCATCAGGCGCCGGCCCCACAGCGGCAGCAACAGAAAGGCGGCTAGAAACCCCGCCACGGTCATCAGCCAACCCGTCCAACGCGGGGGAAACATCCATCCGGGCACGAACGCGGCGGCGGCCAGCCATAGCAGCTGAGCCGCGAAGCCCGCCACGATCAACGTGTTGGGTACGCGGCGATAGCGAAGATCGTTGTAGATCAGCACCCCATTCCAGCATGCGAACACCAGCAGCCACAGCACTTCCCCTGGATACAAGGCGGGACCTTCTTATCAATCAGATTCAACGGCAGGCGCGTTCGTCCAGACGGACATGCCCGGTCAAGCCACTGATACAGCGCGCGTACCGCGATGGCTCGCCACATTGAGCCGGCACGGTACGCGTGGCACACCAAGGCGCGATTAACCGCCGGCAGTGCCGCCAGCCGTATCGAGCTTGCCGCCGAGCCCCGTGAACATATTGCCGAGGGCATCAGTGAAAGTGCCCACGGCAGCGATCAGGGCCACTGCCACCAGACCCGCGATCAGCCCGTATTCCAGGGCGGTGATGCCGTCTTCGTCGTTCCAGAACTGCGCAAGTTTCGCTTTCATTTCGAACTCCTGACACTCGCTTGATAATTGAGCCGATCCGCGATGCGGCTACGACCCCCTATTCCCGGTATTTCTGCTTTGCGAATGCCCTGCATTCGTTCGCAGACCGGGCCCTGCTAACCCGGCCCCAGCGTGGAGCCGGGCGCCTTGCCTGGTTCAGCCACAGGCGCCGATTCAATGAAAGAGTCGATCCGCTGCGCCATGCGCGCACGGAAACGGTTTGATGCCCGCTGCAATTGCCAACGCATGATCAGCAACATGAGCGCGGACAGCACGAAAGCGATATACGGCAACATGACCCCACCGATTTGCAGGCTGGAACTGTCGCGAGGGGCTGTGCAGATAACGGTGCCGGCCGCCGCGCCGGTGTAATGCATGCCGCACACGGCCACCGCCATCAAAATGGCCGCGCCGCCGCGCTGAAACTCGTTCTGAGTATTGAATGCCAGCCACAGTGCGGCTGACGCGGCAATTACGGCGATAAGCACCGATAAAACGACAATCGGCAAATTCCACAGCAACACGGCCGGCATGCGCATGGCGCCCATACCCAGATAATGCATGGCGGCCACCCCTAAGCCAGCGGCCAAACCGCCCATCACGCAACGGCCGAACGTGAAGTTGGCGCGGCCGACATACCAGAACGCCCAACCGGAAAAACCGGCCGCCACGACGAAGCTCAGTGTGGTCAGGCCAAGCTGATAACCCACGTCGAATGGCAGGTTTTGAGCCTGCATGCCAATGAAGTGCATGCTCCAGATACCGACGCCGCCCATCGCCACGGCGCCGATGATGATGTAACCGATACGGATGTCACCGTCCTGAGTTTCAGTGCGTATGCCCGCCGCCGCCAGCAAGGCGACGTATGAACCCAGCACCGCCGTGAGAAAAGACAAGGCAACCAGACCACCATTGAATGAAAGCGGAACGATATCGCCCGGGTTCATGAACGGCTCCGATGAAAACGCCGGCATCCAAGGAGCGGGATCGGTTGATCGCGCCGTGCATTACTGGGGTGATGCGCGCCCATTTTGGGAACTCCCGGTGGCTCATAACCGATATGTTTTTGATACGTTTATATAGTCTTATCTATTAACATTTAATACACATCAGGGTTATTACCTATATTCACGATAATGCGGGCACAGACATGTAACAGATATACCAAAATTCGAACTTATTTGATGAAAATGCCCTAGTTAACCCTTATAAATCGTGAACATTTTCGTTCCTGAGAATTTCCATATGTTGTAATGCTGCCGTGCCCGTCCGGTCACAATGAAATAAATTGTTATTATTACTCGCCGCTGACTGCATACTATCCGCGGCGCACTGAAAGCCCCTTACCCATGTTATGTCCCTTTAATTATTCAATATATTGGCAATATCGAATATTCATCGGGACGGCGGCGGCGCAAACCGAGACATATAGGCAATGAGACGTACGTACCCGGCAAGTTCGCTTACCCTCGCCCTTGTTTGTATCTTTGCCCTTGGCGCACAGGCGCGGGCGGATGGCCCGCTCCGAGGCAACCCTGTTGACGCCCTGCCGCAGCTTGAAAGACCGCCCGGCGCCACGCAACCGCCTCCCGTCGTGCAAACCACCACGCCCGAGCAGTTGGCGTTGCAGGCCAGGCTGGCGCAACGCATCGTCCCCTTGAACTTCGACGTCAGCGGCGTTCACGCCATTCCCTTCGACGAGGTTTCCGCGATACTCAGCCCGCTGTCGGGCAAGGAAATCAGCTTGGGCGAGCTGGTTCAGCAAGTCGACAAGATCACACAGCTATACCGCGACAAGGGTTATCCGCTGTCTTTCGCGCTGGTACAGAATCAGACGTTTGCCAATGGCCTGGTCGTGGTGACCGTGGTCGAAGGCTTTATTGCCAACGTGCGGATTGAAGGCGATATCGGCAACGCGCAGGGGCGTTTGGACACCCTGGCCGGCCCGCTAACGCAAGAGCGTCCGCTCAAACAGGCCACGCTTGAGCGCCAGTTGAATTTGATGCGCACGGTGCCCGGCGTGAAATTCACCCCCAGCCTGGATTTGCCGCGCCGCGCGGACGGCGCCACTGAACTGGTATTGACCGCCACCCGGCACCCGTTCAGTTTGACGGGCGGGATAGCCGACCTGGGTACCGGCATGCAACCCTTGGTCAATATGGGCGCCAACAGCCTCACGCCGCTGGGCGAACAGGTCAAACTCACCGCTGCGGTGCCGTTCAATACCGACGACGTGAAATACGTCATGGGCGAAATCAGCGTGCCCATCGGCCCCGACGGTTTGGCGGTCAAGGTGGATGGCTATCACTACGACGCCAAACCCAAGGATGACGCAATCGAATATCTGGGTTTTGAACGGCGCGTCAAGAACGACCGTATCGGCATCGGCGTCAGCTATCCGATTTTGCTGAACAACACGCGTTCGCTCACCGGCACGGTGGGGATGTACGCGGCCAATTCCAAAGACCGCTATGAAGCGCGTAATTCCGACCGCTGGCTGCAGCAAGACGCGCGTGTGCGCGCCGCTAATGTCGAACTACGATATATTCAGATTTCCGAAAGCCGCACCACCGACGTCAGCGGCGGCATATCCAAGGGGTTTGACACTGCCGGCGCCAAAAAAGACATATCGACCAATTATGGTTATTCGGCGACCCCTATTCTGGATCTGGATTTCACCCGCTATAACCTGAACGCCAAACAAACGTTTGCACTACCCGCCCAGTTTGGCCTGATACTCTCGGGCGCGGCTCAATATTCGAGCAATATACTGCCGTCCTCGGAGCAGGTCTCGTTCGGTAGTTGGCGCTATGCGATGGGATACCCCCAGGGCGAGCAAAGCGGCGACAAAGGCGTGGGTGTGTCGGCTGAAGTCAACCGCCGCTTCGGAACCGGCTGGGAATACCTGTCCAGTGTGCAGCCGTATGCGCTGATCGACTATGCGCGCACCTGGTACAACAACAAAGACCTGCAGGCGTTGAACCAGCGCCATCTGTCATCGGTGGCCTTGGGTTTGCGCTTCACGGACGATAAATACTATCTGTTTGACTTCAACGTGGCCAAGCCCATCGGGTCCGCCACGATCAACAACGACCACGACGTGCGCTTCAACGCGAACTACTCCTTGTTTTACGACGCGTTCTGACGGCCGCCACGCCCACCCCCCGCTTGTTTCCTGAAGCGCCTGTTACGACAGGCGCTTTTTCATGGCCGCACTGCCCGCGCCGACAACGCTTATACAGGCGACGTTTCATACACGACGTTACGTAACGTCGCCCGTAACGTAACGGCGGATAACCGACCATTCGTAACATTCGCAGGCTTCTCGTCGTCGCAACATTGCGATTTTCAAGAATTAGTAAAAACCCTTTATAGGCCACTCAAGGCATTGATAAACAAAGGATTTTTTTGTTTGAAAATTCCACCCCAATGCATTTTCACAGGCATTGAAAAATATTGGCACGGTTTATGCATGTAGTGGCGTATCGGGCAGTTTCTTTGCCTTGACCATCCAACCCGAGGAGCTCGTCATGCAATCGAAGATTGAAGCAAACCGCATTCAACGTATTCTGACCGCCACCGTCATGGCAGCTGCCTTGGCTGGCGCATTGTCTGCTTGCGGCGGTGGTGGTGGCAGCAACCGGTCCGCCGGCCTGCCTGGCACGGATGTTCCGACCAACCCCGGCGGCACGGACCCCACCAACCCCGGCGGTACCGATCCCAACAACCCGGTCAATCCCGTCACCGCCGGCTTGCTGCAAACCACCCTGGGCAACACCGGCAACGCCGTCGACAATACCCTGCCCCTGAATTTGGGCGAGACGCTGGGCGGCGTGGGCAAGGCGCTGGATCCCACCATAGCGCCCGTGGCCAATACCGTGGTCGGCCTGACGCAGCAAATCGGCGCCACGACCGGCCTGGCCGCCCCCGTGGATGGCATCACCACGCAAGCAGGCGGCTTGGTCAGCGACCTGGGCACGACCCTGAAGAGCGCCGGCCTGCCGGGTGGCCTGGGCACAGGCGCAGGCGGCTTGGTGGACGGCCTGGGCAAGACCGTGTCCAGCGCGGGAGATCTGCTGAATGCGGATCCCGCCAACCCCATGCCTTTGACGACCGTGCTGGGCAACGCCACGAACGCCGTGGGCGCGCTGACCGCTGGCCTGTCGGACCAGGGCGGCTTGCTGAACCCCGTCACCCAAGCACTGGGCGGTGTCACGGGCGGCGTGTTGGATGGCACGGGCAGCCCCCTACTGCAACCCGCGTTGTCCAATACCGGCAAAGCCGTGGACAACGTGCTGCCGCTGGGCCTGCAACCGGCCTTGGGCGGCGTCGGCGCGGCGCTGGACGTCAACGTGGCGCCGGTCGCCGGCGTGGTCACGAACCTGACGCAACAAGTGGGCGCAACCACCAATCTGGGCGCACCGGTGGCCGGGCTGCTCTCCAGCCTGGGCGGCACGGTGGCCGGCGCCGGCGGCACGCTGCCTGGCAACACGGCAGGCATGAACGGAGTTCTGCAAGGCCTGGGCGGCGCGGTCGCAAGCGCTGGCGGCCTGCTGAACGCCACGCCGGGCAATACGAATCCGCTGGGTGCCACGCTGACCAACGCCACCGGCGCGGTCGCCTCGTTGACCAGCGGCCTGGGCCTGGGTGGCGCCACGGGTGGTCTGACCGGCGGCGGCACGGGCGGCTTGCTCAGCCCCATCACCGGCATCCTGGGTGGCGTCGGCGGCATCGGAGGCACCCCGGCCGCGGGCGGTGTGGGTGGCCTGCTGGCGCCGGTGACCGGCCTGCTTGGCGGCGTGACGGGCGCAGTGGGTGGCGCAACGGGTGGCGCAGCCGGTGGCGCCAATAGCGGCCTGCTGGGCGGTCTGCTGAGCGGCGTGACAGGCGGCATCGGCGGAAGCACCGCGGGTGGCGCGGGTGGTGTCGGTGGCGGTTTGCTGGGCGGCGTGCTGGGTGGAGTGGTTGGCGGTGTGACCACAGGCGCCACGACCGGCACGGGCGCCAATGCGGGCGCCGGTGGCGCGGGCACGGCTGCCAATGGCGGCTTGCTGGGAGGGTTGCTGGGCGGGGTCACAAGCGGCTTGACGGGCGGTACGACGGCGGGCGGCACCACTAACGGCGGCTTGCTGGGCGGCCTGCTCGGCGGCTTGTCGGCGCAGAAGTAAACGATCTATCCGTTACGGAGCGACATCATGCTGCAACAACAAACGATCCTTCACCATGAGCATGTGACCGTGATGCCTGAATCCCGCACGAGTGACCTGCGACCAGGCATGCTTGACGATATCGCCCTGATGCTGGGCCGGCAGATTTCGGTGTACAACGCCGCGTGCCAGTCGGCCCTGGCGGAAAAGCTGGGTATTGCCCTGGCTGATCTGAAAGCGCTGGAACTGGTGATGGAATTCGACGCCTTGCCCACCGGGCAGCTTGCCCAACTGATGGGCATCAGCTCGGGCGGCGCCACCGCCTTGATCAACCGGCTGGAGGCGGCGGGCTACGTGCAGCGCGGCCGCCATCCGCTGGACCGCAGGATGATCGTGATCCGGCCGGTAGAGGAACAGTGCCAGCAGTTGGCGCAGGAGCGCCAATGGGTGGCGGACGCGGTGACGCTGATGGCGCGGCGCTACGACACGGCCGAGCTGGAAAGCGTGCATGCCTTCCTGGCGCAATGCGTGCGCGCCTTGCGGCACGACACGCTGGTGTGGCTGGAAACGCCCAGCGCGCATCGCGACGAGCAGTAAGCCGGCTGGCGTCAGCCGCGACGCCAGTTCGCCACGCGCCCTGATTTCAAGGAATCAGGGCGCATTCTTTTCATGGAAGCACAAGCTGCCTGATTCGCACGCCGTTGAGCGGCGGTTCAGTCCACGCTTGACGTACCGAACTCCAGACGCGGCACCGCCGCCAGTAGCCGGCGCGTCAATTCCTGGCGCGGCGCGTGCAGAACGGTATCGGCATCGCCCAGTTCAACGATGCGCCCGCCATCCATGACGGCGATGCGATCCGCCAGGTATTCGACCACGCCGAAGTTGTGCGTGATGAACAGATACGCAATGCCCAGTTCGCTCTGAAGCTCGCGCAGCAGATCCAGGATCTGCGCCTGCACCGACACGTCCAGGGCGGACGTGGGTTCGTCGCAGATCAGGACCTTGGGTTCAACGGCCAACGCGCGCGCAATGGCGATGCGCTGGCGCTGGCCGCCCGAGAATTCATGGGGATAGCGCGTCAGCGTGTTGGCTGGCAAGCCCACGCGCTCAATCAGTTGCGCGGCGTGCGCGGCGCGTGCTTGCTGGCTCATGCCCCGCCGCAACGACGCCAGGCCTTCATCCAGGATGTCGCCCACGCGCATGCGCGGGTCGAGCGAGGCATAGGGGTCTTGAAACACAATCTGGATGTCTTGCCGCAGATCGCGCAGCGTGCGGCGGTCGGCCGCCAGCAAGTCCTTGCCTTGCAGCATGGCGCGGCCCGAGATGCGGGCACCGTCGATCAGCCGCAGCAGCGCCTTGCCCGTAGTGGTCTTGCCGCAGCCGGACTCGCCCAGCAGGGCCAGCGTTTCGCCCGCGCGCAGGGTAAACGTCACGCCGTCCACGGCTTTGACCCAGGACACGGTGCGCCGCAAGGGCCCTTTGCGCACCGGGTAATGCACCTTCAGGTCCTGCACATCCAGCACCAGGCCGCCCGCGCCAAGCGCGGCGCGCGGCGTAGCGCGCTTGCCACCGTCTTGCGCGATGGCCTCGCGCGCCTGCGCCGTCAGCGGCGCGCCACGCTTGCCAAAGGTGGGAATGGCTTCGAACAGTTGCCGCGCATAGGGATGCTTGGGCGCGCGGAAAAATTCATCGGCACTGGCGCTTTCAACGATCTCGCCGCCGCGCATCAGCGCCACGTGATGCGCCACGTTCTTCACCACCGCCAGATCATGGGTGATCAGCAGCACCGCCATGCCCATTTCACGCTGGATGTCGGCCAGCAGGTCCAGCACCTGCGCTTGCACCGTGACGTCCAGCGCCGTGGTCGGTTCGTCGGCGATCAGCAGCAGCGGTTCCGCCGCCAGCGCAATGGCGATCATGACACGCTGCTTCTGTCCGCCCGAAAACTGGAATGGGTAGTCGTCCACGCGCCGCTCGGGCTCGGGAATGCCCACTCGGCGCAGCCAATCAATGGCCCGCGCGCGCGCCGCCGCGCCGCGCAAGGGCGTATGCGCCGTCAGGGTTTCGATGATCTGGTCACCCACGCGCATGACGGGGTTCAAGCTGGTGGACGGTTCCTGGAAGATGATGCCGATACGGCCGCCGCGCACACCGCGCATGGCGCTTTCGGGCAGCTTGTTCAGGTCTTGTCCGTCCAGGTCGATCTGCCCGCCCACGATACGGCCCGCGTCTGGCAGCAAGCGCAACAAGGCCAGCGCCGTAATGCTTTTTCCGCAGCCCGATTCGCCGACCAGCGCAAAAGTCTCGCGCCGCGAAATGGCCAACTCCAGCCGCTTGACGGCATGCGTCATGCCGGCCTCGCCCGCAATGTCCACTTCCAGGCCGCGCACCGCCAGCAAGGGCGGGTTTTGGCTCGGGCTTTTGCTCATCCCAGTATTCATGGCGTCTCTCCCGATTTGCTGGGACGCGCTTCGGCGGCCAAGCCTTGGCCGCGGCCGAACACGCTGCCCAGACGCGCCATGCGGCTGGGCTTGTAGCGGCGGGTGCGCGGATCGAAGGCATCGCGCACGGCGTCGGCAAACAGGTTGGCCGCCAGCACCAGCGCCAGCATGAAGAGAAACGCGGTCATCAGGCTCCACCAGATCATGGGATCGCGAGACATTTCCAGGCGCGCCCCGTCGATCATCGAGCCAAAGGAATTCATGCTGGGGTCCACCCCGATGCCCAGGTAGGACAGCACGGCTTCATAGAGCACGAGGCCCGAGAATTCCAGCACCACCGTGATCAGCACCAGGTGCGCCACATTGGGCAACAGGTGCCGCGCCATGATACGCCAGTGCGACACGCCGAACGCGCGCGCCGCCTGCACGTATTCAAGTTCGCGCAGTTTCAAGGTTTCGGCGCGCAGCAGGCGGCACAGGCCCGCCCAGCCGGTCAGCCCAAGAATCATGCAGAGCAGGAACAGCCGCAGGTCCGCACGCGCAACCGAGGTGTCGAACAGGTCGGCATGGTTGTCGATGTACACCTGCATCATCAGCGCGCAGGCCGCCACCAGCAGCACACCAGGAATCGACGTGATGGTGGTGTAAAGGTATTGGATGGCGTCGTCGACCTTGCCTTTGAAGTAGCCGGCGGCAATGCCAAAAATAATGGCCGGCGGCAACATGGCGATGGTGGTCAGGCTGCCGATGACAAGCGCCGTGCGGATGCTTTTCAGCGCTTGCCACAAGACGTCGTTGCCGATGCGGTCGGTGCCCAGCGCGTGGTAGCCGGTGGACAGGCCCGCCAGCGCGCCGACTGTCATGCACAACAGGGCGAAAGTGATGGCCATGGCCCGCCAGGGCACATCCGATTCGCCGCGCAGCAATACCTGCCCCGCATGCGACGCCGACCCCAGGCGGCGCGCCAGGCAGGCGTAGAACACGGCCGCCGCCAACAGCGCCACGCCCAGGCCACCCGCCACGCCCCAGCCCAGGCGTTTCAAGACATCGCCCACGTGTTGCGTATCGGGATCCGTCAGATGCGTGGCGGCGCCGCGCAGGCGCGGAAAATCGCGCACCGGCTTGTCATCCACCAACATGGTTTCCTTCAGGAACAGCTTCGTGGCCAAGGGCTGCGAATAGTTTCTTTCCGGTTGCGTCAGCACCGTGCCGGCCAACAGGCCGTCCAGCACGGACTTCACGACTGGCGCATAAATAGGCGCGGCATTGGCGGCGGCCCCTGGCGCGGGCGGCAATTGCGGTCGGTAATGCACCGAGTCCAGCAAGCCCACCACGGTAAACGCGGCCAGGATGACGGCCGAGCACATGGCGGGCGTGTCGCGCGCCACGCGCCCCCAGGTCGCGCGCAGGTTCGGGCTACGGCGCACATGCCACAGGTAGGCCAGCGCGCTCAGCACCATCAGCCACAGCGCAATGTCGGTCCACAGGAAGACGATCTTGGGCATGGCGGCTACTCGAATCGAACGCGGGGGTCAGCCAGCGTGTAGGAAATGTCGGCCAGGATCAGCCCCACGATGTACAGCGCCGCGCCCAGGAACACCATGGCGCGCACCACGGAAAAGTCTTGCGCGTTGATGGCGTCGATGGTGTAACTGCCCAGCCCGGGAATGCCGAAGAACGATTCGGCGATCAGGCTGCCCATGAAGAGCAAGGGCAAGGCGGCGACGGTGCTGGTCAGGATGGGCAGCATGGCGTTGCGCAGCACATGGCGAAACAGCACCACGCGCTCGGCCAGGCCCTTGGCGCGCGCGGTGCGCACGTAGTCCTTGCCGATTTCTTCCAGGAACAGCGTGCGGTAGAAACGCGCTTCGGGACCCAGGCGGGAAATGATGGCGATCAGCACCGGCAGCGCCAGGAACTTGACCACGTCCAGCCCGCCCGAAAACCCCGAAAACGGCACCAGCCGCAACAGCTTGGCGAACACCCACTGGCCCGCGATGATGTAGAACAGGCTGGAAATCGACAGCAGCAGCACGCACACCACCACGCCCCAGAAGTCCAACCGCGTGGCGCGGAAATACACCAGCGTCAGCGAAAACACAATACTGACGAACAGCCCCAGCACGAAGGTGGGCACGGCCAGCGCCAGGCTGGGGCCCATCCGCGTCTGAATCTCGCGGCCGATGTCGCGCCCGCTATCCGACGCGCCAAAATCCATGACCAACAGTGGCACCGAGCGCTGATAGAAGATGGTGTCGGTCAGTTGCGCCACGCCTTGCGCCTGAGCATTGAAGAACAAGGGCTTGTCGTAGCCGCGCTCGACCTTCCATTTTTCCACCGCGTCCTGGCTGGCGCGCTGCCCGCCGATGGCCAGGCGCGCCATGTCGTCGGGCGTGTTGACCGCGAAGAACAGGATGAACGTTAACAGGTTCACGCCGATCAGGATCAGCACGCCATACAGCAGCCGGCGGATGACGTAGCCGATCATGATTGATGCTCCTTGCGCCCGACCGGGCCGAAGGCGGTCTGGCGCTCACGGCGCTTGAGCGCGACGTAGGACGGCCAGATTGCCAGCGCCAGCAGCAGCACGAACAGACCGATCGGCCACCACCTTGGGACGTTCCATTCGTTGATCTTCTGCTGCCGGAGTTGCGGATCGATCTTCATGTACTGAAGCGTGTTGCGCACCATCTGCGTAGGCTTGGCGTTGCCGACCCACTGCTGGTAGGCGCCGCCCGACATCGGAAAATAGCCGAACATCCAGGGCGCGTCGCGCTGCACCACCGCCACCATCTTGGCGATCAGTTGTTCTTTCTCGGGGCCATCGTCCAGGAATTTCATCTGTTCGAAAAGCTTGTTGAATTCGGGGCTGTCGTAGTTGGCCGCGTTCTCACCGCCCCCGCGGGCCTTGGCGTTGGGGCCGTAAAGCAGGAACAGGAAGTTTTCGGCATCGGGATAATCGGCGTTCCAGCCCCACAGGAAAATCTGCGCCGCGCCGCGCTTCATCTTGTCCTGGAAGCGGTTGTAGTCGGTGGATCGCACGTCCAGTTGCACGCCGATCTTGGCCATTTGCCGGCGCATCCAGTCAAAGCGCGGGTTCGAGCCGCCGCCTTGCATGGCGTCGTAATACAGCACCAGCGGCGCGCCGGTCTCGGCGCTGCGTCCGTTCGGGTAGCCCGCTTCGGCCAGCAGGCGCTTGGCCACGTCCACGGATTTGCGCACCGGCTTGCCGTCCACCAGGTTGTAGACAACCGGGTTCACCCCTTCGGGCGGCTCGCGGTAACCCAGCACACCCGGCGGCACCGGGCCTTGCGCCACCGAGGCCTGGTCGTTTTCGAACACGGTGACGAATTCTTCCCAATCGAACACGATGCTGATGGCCTGGCGCAGCTTGCGGTTCTTTTCCGCCTGCTCGGGCGTGTCGCCCTTGCCCACCACCGGGTCCAGCCAGTTGAAGCCCATGTACCAGTTGGCGGTTTCCACCGTGGTGGGCAGGCGGATGCCGTGCTCGCGGTACTGCTTGGCCTTGTCCTGGCTGTCGCCCGCGGCCACCAGCATGGCCACGCCGTATTCGCCGCGTTCGATCTGCGGCACGTCGTAGTAGCCCTGCATGAATTTTCCGATCAGCGGGATGGCC
Organism: Achromobacter spanius; assembly: GCF_003994415.1. NCBI lineage: Bacteria > Pseudomonadati > Pseudomonadota > Betaproteobacteria > Burkholderiales > Alcaligenaceae > Achromobacter > Achromobacter spanius. The sequence continues at coordinate 4,412,722 of NZ_CP034689.1, forward strand.
TCTTTTTCCAGGCTGAACACCGCGCGGTCGATGAAGGGCGTGGGCTTGCCGCAGTCGGCCAACAGGCCGGCTTCCTTGTCGCCGGGCTCGCCCTCGCAGGGGTAGGCTTCGCCGTGGTAGTTGGGGTTGCGCACCAGCACGTGGCGGCGGTTCTGCAATGATTCCGCCATCATGTAAGGGCCCGTGCCGACCGGCCAGGTGTTCAAGGACAGGTCGTGCTCGGCCATGCCGGGCTGGTTGTAGAAGCGGTCGGCCTCCCAGGGAATGGGCGCCGTGAACGTCATGGCCAGCCAGTATTTGAACTGCGGATACTTGCCTTTGACGCGGATGCGCAGCGTGTGCGGATCCAGCGCCTGCACGCCGGTAAAGCCGTCGGCCTCGCGCAGGTCCAGCCACGTGGCGGCGCCCCCGCCGGGAAGATCGCGGCGCGCGGCCTGGTCGCGTTGGCGCAGCCGGTCGCCATATTCCTGCATGCCCACCACGTGGTCGGCCATTACCGAATAGATGGGCGACACGACGCGCGGGCTGGCCAGGCGGCGAAAGGCATAGACGTAGTCGTCCGCCGTCAGCTCGCGCGTGCCGGTGCGCGGAAAGTCGGGAATGTAGTACTTGTCCTTGAGTTCGCCGTCGGCAAGCGGGTAGTAGTCGTAGCTGCCATCCGCGTTGCGGGCAAAGGCCGGGTGCGGCTGGTAGCGCACGCCCGGCCGGATCTTGATGTCGTAAACGCTTTCGGCGATGGTTTCGCCCGGCGCATCGGCTGGCAGCGGCTGGCCCTGGGCGTCCAGATACTGCGGCGGATCGATGGACTGCGCGGCGCGCGGCACCAGTTCATAGGGCCGCTTCAGATAGTGATAGCCGTACAAGGGCTCGTAGATGTTGTACGTATAGGGCGTTTCGTCGCCGGAATAAGAGCTTGCCGGGTCCAGGTACTTGGGCGAACGCTGAACGAACGCAGAGTAGAACGTGTTCTGACTTTCGGCGCCGGACGGATACGGGCTGTTGATGGGCCCTTCTTTCGAGCAGCCCGCCAGCGCCAGCAACATCAGCATGGCTGTTGCCCCGAGCCGCTTCATAGCAAGCATGGAAACCTTCCCTTCAAATCGTTGCGACAGAGAATAGCAAACGCCGGACGGGGCCAGTACCCTGGCATCCCCCTAGCGGGTAGCGGGGCGCCGTCGAGGGCGCCAGACGCCCGCTGGCCCGCATCAGCCGCACTGGCGCTGACGCCAGCAGTCATAGCGCCACTTCCAGGGCTGCATGGCGGCGGGCTGCGCCCACAGGCCGCGCTTGGCGTCTTTGGCCTGGCGTTGCAGGCCAGGCAGGGCCTTGTCGCGCAGGTATGCGCCCTTTCTGGCGGTGTAGGCCCAGGCGTAGCCCGCTTCCACCTGCAAGCGGTTGGCAGAGCGCCCGTCTTCCAGGATCAGCGCGCATACGTCGCGGCCGTATTGGTCTTGTTCGTAGCACTGGGCGGTCAGGGTCTTGCCCGCCACCAGGTCGGCCAGATGCTTGCGCGAGGCTTCGGCATAGGGTTGGCCGGGCTGGTCGGCGCCGTGGCCCTCTTCGGGCGCATCAATGCTGTCCATGCGGATGCGGCGCTGGCCGCCGCTGGCGCGCAGCGTGACGGTGTCGCCGTCAGCCACGTTGACGATCGCGCCGGTCAGCGTGTAGCTGCCCGCCGGTATGCCGCCCGACAGCGCGGCGCCAGGCCGCGAGGAAGGCGCGGACGGCTGCGCGGGTGTGCTTTGGGATTGGGGTTGGCGCGAGGCCGGAGGGGAATCGCCGCGCCCCGAGGGCTGCAGCCAATTGACGATGGCGCCCGCCGCCGCAAGGATCAGGGCGACGATCAGGGCGGTCAGCTTGCCGCCGCCGCGAAATGGGGGTTTGCCACGCACCGGCCGGGCTCCAGATGAGAAACGCGGCAAGTGTGCCACAGGCCGGGCGCGTATTTGCAAAAAACCGTGGGCGAAAAAGCACGCCGGCACCAGCCCGCTATTGCAAGCCCGCTATTGCCAGCCCGCTACGCCCATCCGCGTTGGCCTGCCCTTTATTGCAAGCCGGCCATGGCCTGCCGCCCTACAGCCAGCCCGATTTCCGGAAGCGCCAGTAAAGAAGCGAGCAGATCGACGCAATGACGCCCAGCGTCACGGGATAGCCCCAGGGTGATTTCAGCTCGGGCATGAATTCGAAGTTCATGCCGTAAATACCTGCGATAGCGGTGGGCACCGCCAGGATGGCGGCCCAGGACGCCAGCTTGCGCGTGGTGTCGTTCTGCGCGGCCTGGCCGATCATCAGGCTGGCTTCGAACGCGAAGGCCAGCGATTCGCGCAGCGCATTGAAAAGTTCATCCACCCGCAACACCCGGTCGGCGACCTCGCCGAAGTACGGTCGGGCGTGTTCATCCACGGCGGACATTTCCACCCGCGCCAGGCGTCGGCAGATTTCGGCCATGGGCGACACCACGGTGTGAATGCGCAGCAGGTCGCGGCGCTGGCGGTACAGGCGGCGGATGTCGGAATCCTTGGCGCCACGGATCAGCAGCTTTTGTTCAGCGCCTTCCACCACGGTTTCGATCTTGCCGGCCGCCGCCACGTAGCGGTCAACCAGCCAGTCCAGCACTTCGGAAGCCACGTAGTCGCTGCCGCGCTTGAGCAGGTCGGGCGAGGCTTCCAGCCGTTCGCGCAGCGGGCTGTGTGCCGCCGTGGCGCCGCGCCGCACCGTGACCAGGAAGCCGTCGCCGATCAGTAATTGGGTTTCTCCAAAGACCGGGCGTTCAGCTTCGACCTCGACCGTGATGGTCACGATAAGCACCATGTTGCCGTAGTCGATGATCTTGGGCCGCCGATGCGGTTCCAGCATCTCTTCCTGGTTCTTGTCGCAGGCGCCCAGTTCTCCGGCGACGCGGGCCAGCAGTTCGGGCGTAGGGTTGCGCAGGCCGATCCACAGCATGCCGGGCAGTTGAGCCGGCGTTTTGCTGTCGCTTTGCTGGTCGCTTTGGCTACTGAATTGGGCGATGTACTGGCCCACCTCGTCGATGGGCACTTCGCGGTCGCGGCGGCCGTTCACATAGGCAATCGACGCAACCACCTCGCCCTTGTGGAGGTCGGCAAAATTCTCTTCAGCGGACATGGACACCCTCTGGCAATGCGATCCGTGCCGAACAACTCATGGCATCGGGCGATGATAGCCCAGGCTATGAGAACAGGCTGCGCACCCGCTTGGTCACGTCAATGGTGGGGGCCTGCGGTTCCTTGGCCGCGCCGCCGCCAGGCAGGTCGGCCAGCGCGGGCGGCTTGGGCAGGTGGTCGAACAGCGGCAGCATGGCATTGGTGATGTAGCGCGTGCGCGAACCGTAAACGTGGCGGTCGCCCATGCCGGTTTGCTGATGCACGTAGAAGCGCTGCGGCACGATCAATTGCAGGCGTTCCTTGGCGCGCGTCATGGCCACATACAGCAGGCGGCGTTCTTCCTCGATCTCTTCGGCGGTGCCGGTGCTCATGTCGGAAGGGATGCAGCCGTCAACCACGTTCAGCACATAGACCGCCTTCCATTCCTGGCCCTTGGCCGAGTGGATGGTGGACAGAATCATGTAGTCCTCGTCGCGCGAGGGCGCGCCGGATTCGTCGCTGGTGGCGTCGGGCGGGTCCAGCGTGAGTTCGGTCAGGAAGCGTTCGCGCGAGGGGTAGCCCGCCGCCAGCCGCACCAACTGGTCCAGGTCGGTCTTGCGCACGCGGGCGTCGTCATACAGGCGTTCAAGCTGGCCTGCGTACCAGCGCAAGGCCAGGTCCACGTCGGCGGGCCAGCGCAGGCCGGGGTCGCACAGCGCCGCATAGGTATCGGCGAACGCGCCCCACTCTTGCTGCGCCGCCGCGCCCGGTTTGAATTCACGCAGCGCGCGCAACGGTTCGGCGCTGGCGGACATGGCGTCCATCAGCTTGCCGGCGGTGGCCGGGCCTATGCCGGGCATCAACTGCGCCACGCGAAAGCCCGCCATGCGGCCGCGCGGGTTCTCGGCCCAGCGCAACAGCGACAACAAATCCTTCACGTGCGCGGCTTCCAGAAAGCGCAGGCCGCCGAATTTCACGAAGGGAATGTTGCGCCGGGTCAGTTCCAATTCCAGTGCGGCGCTGTGGCTGGCCGTGCGGAACAGCGCGGCTTGCGACTTCAGCGTGGCGCCGCCTTCGCGCTGCGCCAGCACCTGGTCGGCCACCCAGCGCGCCTGCCCGGCTTCGTCGCTGACGGTGACCAGTTCCGGCAATTGCGACGACGCACGGTCGGTCCAGAGGTCTTTGGCGAAGCGTTCCGTGGCCAGCCCGATCACCGCATTGGAAGCATTCAGGATGGGCTGGGTCGAACGGTAGTTGCGGTCCAGCGTGATGACGCGGGCGGGCTTGGGAAACTGCGTTGGAAAATCCAGGATGTTGCGCACGGTGGCCGCGCGAAACGAATAAATGGATTGCGCATCGTCGCCCACCACCGTCAGGCCGCGCCCGTCGGGCTTCATGGCCAGAAGAATGGCGGATTGCAGGCGGTTGGTGTCCTGGTATTCGTCCACCAGCACATGGTCGAAGCGCGCGCCGACATCCGCCGCGATGCCGGGGTCAGACATCATTTCGGCCCAGTACAGCAGCAGGTCGTCGTAGTCCAGCACCTGCTGGTCCTGCTTGGCCGCCACATAGCCGCGAAACAGCGTCTTCAGTTCGTCTTCCCATTGCGCGCACCAGGGGAACGAGGTCTTCAGCACATCGGCCACCGGGCTCTGGCTGTTGACCACGCGCGAATAGATGGCCAGGCAAGTGCCCTTCAGGGGAAAGCGCGACTTGGTCGACGACAGGCCCTGTTCGTGGCGGACCATGCCCATCAAGTCTTCGGCGTCGCCCCGGTCGTGGATGGTGAAGGCTTCCGACAGCCCGATGCGCAGCGCGCAATCACGCAGCAGCCGCGCGCCGATGGCGTGGAAGGTGCCCGCCCACGGCAGCGACGGCGCCTGCTGCGAGCCGCGCAGGTTCATGACCCGTTGCAGCACGCTGCCCACGCGACGATCCATTTCCTGGGCCGCGCGGCGCGAAAACGTCAGCAGCAGCATGCGCTGCGGGTCGGCGCCGTTCAGGATCAGGTGGGCAACGCGGTGCGCCAGCGTGTTGGTCTTGCCCGAGCCCGCCCCGGCGATCACCAGCAAGGGGCCGTCGTCGCCCGCCGCCGCCCCGCCCCCAGGCGCGCTGACGCCGAATTCGGCGGCTTCACGTTGGGCGGGGTTCAGGTCGGCTAGGGGGTCGGGGCGGGAATTCAAAGGGGGATTGTGGTCGGACATGACGGCAAAGTAGGCCAAATGACTGGCTATTTATCCAGCTATCATAGCAGCGTAGCCGCCACGCCCCCCGCCTCATCCGTCGACCTTTCGCCATGCGTATCCTGACCGGCACCGCCTCCTGGACCGACCCTACCCTGCTCGCCTGCGGGCGCTTTTACCCGCCTGACGTGCGTGGCGCCGAGGCGCGGCTGCGCTTCTACGCCACCCGATTTTCCATGGCGGAAATCGATTCCAGCTACTACGCCCTGCCCTCGGCCAACAATGCTTATCTTTGGGCGCAGCGCACGCCCGACAGTTTCGTGTTCAACATCAAGGCGTTCCGCCTGTTCACCGGCCACCAGACGCCGCTTGCCGCGCTGCCCAAAGACATTGCGCGCGAGCTGGAAGACTGGCCGGAACCCATGATCTACCACCACCACATGCCCGAAGACCTGCGCGACGAACTCTGGCGCCGATATCAACTGGCGCTGGAACCGCTGCGCATGCCGGGCAAGCTGGGCGCGGTGCATTTTCAGTTCCCCCCGTGGATCCGCCGTGACGCCCGAGGCCGCGCGCATGTGGCGGACTGCGCGCAGCGCATGCAAGAGCACCTGATATCCGTGGAATTCCGCCATCGCAGTTGGTTCGACAGCCCGGCGGCCATCGCGGACACGCTGGCGTTTGAACGCGATCTGGGCGTGGTGCATACCGTGGTCGATGCGCCGCAGGGCTTCGACAACACGGTGCCCGCGGTGTGGGAAAGCACGCATCCCGACCTGACGCTGCTGCGCCTGCATGGGCGCAATGCGGCTGCGTGGAATGCGTCCGGCCCCGCTTCGTCCAGCCGTTTTCAATACGAATACACGGAACAGGAACTGGCGGAACTGGCCGAACGCTACACGCGCCTGGCCGCGCAAAGCGCTCAGGCGCATGCGGTGTTCAATACCAACTTTGAAGACCAGGGCATGCGCAACGCCGCCGCGTTTGCCGCCGCGCTATTGCCTTTCTGATTGCCAACCGACCGCCTGCCTGATGGCCTTTCTGATAGGCCTGCCTGACCCGGCGCGTCAGGCGGCGACAGGCTTGCGCGCCACTTCGGCCAGGCTTTCCAGCAGCACTTCAAACTTGCGCGCGATGTCGTTCTCGGGCACACAGGCGTAGCCCAACAGCAGCCCCGGCCGCCGCCCCTCGGCGTTGACGTAATAGCGCGACAGCGCGCGCGTCAGCACGCCCTTGCCGCGCGCCACGTCCACCACGCGCAGGTCGTCCATGTCCGGGGGCAAGGTCAGCACCAGATGCAGGCCCGCCATGCTGGCGTCGCGATGCAGCCAGTTGGGGCCCAGGCGGCGTTCGATCAGGTTGACCAGCATGGCGCGGCGCCTGCCATACAGCATGCGCATGCGGCGGATGTGCGCGGCGTAGTGCCCTTCCGAGATGAACGTGGCCAGCGCCGCATGCGTCATCAGGTGGCCTTCACGGTAGAGCTCGGCATGCGCCGCCTGGAATGCGGCGGTCAAGGGCTTGGGCAAGACCAGATAGCCCACGCGCAGGCCCGGGTACAGCGTCTTGCTGAACGTGCCCATGTAGATGACCGGCGCGTCGGGCTCCAGCCCCAGCAGCGATGCAATGGGCCGGCCCGAGAATCGGAATTCGCTGTCGTAATCGTCTTCGATGATCCAGCTGCCGCTTTGCCGCGCCACCGCCAGCAATTGGCGGCGGCGCGCCAGGGACATCACCGGCCCCAGCGGATACTGGTGCGAGGGCGTAACGAAAATGAAACGGGGCGGCGTGCCGCCTGGTTCGGGCAGGCGCATGCCCTCTTCGTCCACCGGCAGGTGCACCGTGTGCAGGCCGTTGGCTTGCAAGATGGTGCGGGCGCCCCAGTAGCCCGGGTCTTCGACCCAGGCCGTTTCGCCCGCTTCGCCCAGGATGCGGGTGGTCAGGTCGATGGCCTGGTGCGAACCTTCGGTGATGATGATCTGGTCGGGGTCGCAATCGATGGACCGCGTCAGCGCCAGATGCTGGGCCAGCGCTTCACGCAGCGCCGGCAGGCCACCGCCGTAGGCGTAGGTCAGCAGATCGGGCGACGGGTTGCGCCACAGGCTGCTGAATATGCGGCCAAACTTCTTGTGCGGGAATTCCGTCAGGTCGGGCACGCCGGGCATGAAGGCGCCCCATTGATAGGGCGAGGCCGACACGCCGTCCACGATGGCCGCGCCGCGCGCCGACAGCGCGGCGCCCGCCTGGGTCTGGCCCTGATGGCGCAAGCGGCGGCCGCTGGCCAGATAGGAGTCGGGCACCGAAGCGTTGACGAAGGTGCCGTTGCCCTGCCGGCTGCGCGTGTAGCCTTCGGCCAGCAGTTGGCTATAGACGTGAACCACGGTATTGCGGGCGATGCCGAGCTCGGTAGCCAGGTCGCGCGAAGCGGGCAAACGCGAGTCCGCCGCGATGGCGCCATCCAGGATCGCTTCGCGTATGCCCCGGTACAGCCGCTTGTTCATCGGCTCGCTGGATCCGTCGGCCAGGCGCAGCAGCAGCAAGTCACCTACAATGGACCGCAATTGGTTCTACCTGTTTTATAAAAGTGGTTCCCACAAATGGGGCCATCGTAGCATTAAATAAGGTTTTTCCCGCCCACCCTGTTCATCGAGGCTGAGATGAAGAATCAAGACCTGAATACCCGCCGTTCCCTGGCCACCCCGCGCGGTGTTGGCGTCATGTGCGACTTCTACGCGGTGCGCGCCGAGAACGCCACCCTGTGGGACGCCAACGGCAAGGAATACATCGATTTCGCGGGCGGCATCGCCGTGTTGAACACGGGCCACCTGCACCCCAAGGTCAAGGCCGCCGTCGCTGCGCAGTTGGACAACTTCACGCACACGGCCTACCAGATCGTTCCGTACGAAAGCTACATCTCGCTGGCCGAACGCATCAACCGCCTGGCCCCCATCGACGGCCTGAAGAAAACCGCCTTTTTCACCACCGGCGTCGAAGCCGTTGAAAACGCCATCAAGATCGCGCGCTCGGCCACCGGCCGTTCGGGCGTCATCGCATTTTCGGGTTCGTTCCACGGCCGCACCATGCTGGGCATGGCGCTGACCGGCAAGGTCGCCCCGTACAAGCTGTCGTTCGGCCCGATGCCCGGCGACATCTATCACGTGCCGTTCCCCAACGGCACCCAATCCATCAGCGTGGCCGATTCGCTCAAGGCGCTGGACCTGCTGTTCAAGTGCGACATCGACCCCAAGCGTGTCGCCGCCATCATCATTGAACCAGTGCAAGGCGAAGGCGGTTTCAACATCACCCCGCCCGAACTGATGAGCGCGCTGCGCAAGATCTGCGACGAGCATGGCATCCTGCTGATCGCCGACGAAGTGCAAACGGGCTTTGGCCGTACCGGCAAGCTGTACGCCATGGAACACCACTCGGTGCAGGCCGACCTGATCACCATGGCCAAGAGCCTGGGCGGCGGCTTCCCGATCTCGGGCGTGGTCGGCCGTGCCGACGTCATGGACGGCCCGGCCGCTGGCGGCCTGGGCGGCACCTACGCCGGCAACCCGCTGGCCGTTGCCGCGGCCCACGCCGTGCTGGACGTGATTGCCGAAGAAAAGCTGTGCGACCGCGCCAACGTGCTGGGCGAGAAGCTGCGCGCCCACCTGGAAGGCCTGCGCGCCAAGGTGCCGGGCATTGCCGATGTGCGCGGCCTGGGTTCGATGGTGGCGCTGGAACTGAACGACGCCAGCGGCAAGCCGGACGCCGAAGCCGTCAAGCGCGTGCAAGCGCGCGCGCTGGAACAAGGGCTTATCCTGTTGAGCTGCGGCGTGTATGGCAACGTGCTGCGTTTCCTGTACCCGCTGACCATCCCCGACGCGCAGTTCGACCGCGCGCTGGCGATTCTGTCCGACGCACTGGCAGCGTAAGGTTCACGGCCTGAACCCTTTTTTCAGGGGACCACAGGCACGGTAATTGCGGGCGTCGCGGATCTTTCCGCCGCGCCCGCTAGTGCTTGTTGGCCCCGCTGAATCCCAATCAAGGAGACTTCAATAATGACCGCATTGACTCACCCCCTGTCGCGCCCTGATCTGCTGCGCGACGCCTGCTACATCGACGGCAAGTGGGTTGGCGCCGGCAACGGCGCGTCGATCCCGGTGGACAACCCCTCCACCGGCAAGACCATCGTGTCCGTGCCCAAGCTGGGCCGCAAGGAAACCGAAGACGCCATCGCCAGCGCGCAGGCCGCGTTGCCCGCCTGGAGCGCCAAGACCGGCAAGGAACGCGCCGCGATCCTGCTGAAGTGGTCGCAACTGATGATGCAGAACCAGCAAGACCTGGCCGCCATCATGACGTCTGAACAGGGCAAGCCGGTCACCGAAGCCGCGGGCGAAATCGCCTACGCAGCCTCGTTCCTGGAATGGTTTGCCGAAGAAGCCAAGCGCATCGACGGCGACGTGCTGCAAAGCCCCAAGGCCGGTCAGCGCCTCCTGGCGTTGAAACAGCCCATCGGCGTTACCGCCGCCATCACGCCGTGGAACTTCCCGGCCGCGATGATCACCCGCAAGGTTGGCCCGGCACTCGCCGCCGGCTGCACCATGGTGGTCAAGCCCGCTCAACAAACCCCGCTGACCGCGCTGGCGCTGGCTGTGCTGGCTGAAGAAGCCGGCGTGCCCGCGGGCGTGTTCCACGTCATCACGGGCAGCTCGCGCGATATCGGCGCCGCCCTGTGCGAAAGCGACGTGGTGCGCAAGCTGAGCTTCACCGGTTCCACCGAAGTGGGCCGCACGCTGATGGAGCAATGCGCCCCCACCATCAAGAAGCTGTCGCTGGAATTGGGCGGCAACGCGCCGTTCATCGTGTTCGACGACGCCGACCTGGACCGCGCCGTTGACGGCATCCTGGCCTCCAAGTACCGCAACGCCGGCCAGACCTGCGTGTGCGCCAACCGCATCTACGTGCAAGCCGGCGTGTACGAGGAAATCGCCAAGCGCCTGGTGGCCAAGGTCGAAGCCATGAAGGTGGGCGACGGCTTTGCCGACGGCGTGACGCAAGGTCCGCTGATCGACAAGAACGCCATTGAAAAGGTGCAGGAGCACATTGCCGACGCCACCTCGCATGGCGCCAAGGTCATTGCCGGCGGCAAGCCGCATGCGCTGGGCGGCACGTTCTTTGAACCGACCGTGGTGCGCGACGTGACGCAGTCGATGCGCTTTGCCACCGAAGAAACCTTCGGCCCGGTGGCCCCGCTGTTCCGCTTTGAAACGGAAGACGAAGTCATCGGCATGGCCAACGACACCATCTTCGGCCTGGCCGCCTACTTCTTCACCCGCGACTACGCCCGCATCTGGCGCGTGTCCGAAGCACTGGAGTACGGCATTGTCGGCATCAACACCGGCCTGATCTCCAACGAAGTCGGCCCGTTTGGCGGCGTCAAACAGTCGGGCCTGGGCCGTGAAGGCTCGAAGTACGGCATCGAGGAATACCTCGAAATCAAGTATCTGTGCGTGGACCTGGGCGCCTAAGCCCGAAGCGGTGCGCGGCGCTCGCCGCGCACCTGGGATAAGCGGTGTTCAACGGCGGTGTTCAACGCCGCTTATCCCCAACAACTGTGGACAAGCCGGCAGATAAGTCCTGCACAGCGCAAAAAAGTCCTTTCAATCCAGTCACTTGCGAATCGCGATCAAATGCCGCTCAGGCGTGATAGATTTGCGCGTTCCCTGGATGGATCCGTATGAGCAAACCCTTCTCCTTTGAGGACACCCGCAAGCTGGCCGCCGTGCTGGCCGAAACGGCCCTGGCCGAGGTCATGCCGCGCTTTCGCAGCCTGCCTGAAGGCGCGGTGCGAGCCAAGAGCTCGCCGCGTGATCTGGTCACCGACGCAGATGAAGCGGCCGAACGCATGATCGCCGCGCGCCTGGCCAAGCTGCATCCGGGCGCCGTCCTCATCGGCGAAGAAGCATCCACGCGCAACCCCGCGCTGCTGAACATGCTGGTCGACGCCGACCTGGCGTTTCTGATCGACCCCATCGACGGCACCCGCAACTACGTGGCGGGCCTGCCCTTGTTCGGCATGATGATCGCGGCCTGTCACCGTGGCGACGTGATCGCCGGCGTGATCTACGACCCCGTCAGCCGCGACAGCGCGCTGGCTTTGCGCGGCGAAGGCGCCTGGATGGAATACGAGAACGGCCAGCGCGTGCCGCTGACCGTGGCCGCCCCCGCGCCGCTGGAAGACATGGACGGCTTCATTTCCACGGGCGCCCTGCCCGAGCCGGCACGCACCACCGTCAACAGCCACCTGTCGCGCCTGGCCAGCACCGCGTCACTACGCTGCGCCGCGCACGAATACCGCATGCTGGCGGCGGGCCATTGCCACATTGCGCTGTACAACCAACTGACCGCCTGGGACCACGCCGCCGGCTGGCTGCTGCACCGCGAAGCGGGCGGCTACGCAGCGCGCTTTGATGGCTCGCCCTACAAGCCCACGCACCGCACGGGCGGGTTGTTGTATGCGCCGGATGCGGGCAGTTGGCATGCCGCGCGCAAGGCATTGTTGGGCGAAGGGCTGGAAGGATCGGAGGGCTGAAAAACCCGGGTATTCCCTAGGGAATTATCCACAGTTCCTGTGGACAACCCTATGGAAAGGTCTGTAACAGCGCGAAAAATCCCTGACAGGGCAAGCACTTGCTTAAACCGGTCAAAAACCGGCCGTTGAAAAGCGGGCTTATAGCGCGTCCAAGGCCAGGGCGCAAGGCTGTTCCACCTTCAGGGTCAACAGGCTGTCGGCCCGCGTGCGGCCCAGGTTGATGGCGGCGATGGGCATGCCGTTGCGCGAGGCCGCCGTCACGAAGCGGTAGCCCGAATACACCATCAGCGACGAACCCACCACCAGCACGGCGTCGGCGTTCATCAGGCCGGCGTTGGCGCGGTCGACGCGATCACGCGGGACCGTTTCGCCAAAGAAGACCACATCGGGTTTGACGATGCCGCCGCAGCGCGGGCACGGCGGCACGGTGAATTGCGAGAAATCCTGGCCGTCCAGGTCGGCGTCGCCGTCCGGCGCATCGGTGGCGTCCAGCAGGGCCCACGCAGGGTTGTTGTGGTGCAGCCGGTCTTGCCAGTCGTGGCGGTCGCCGCGCCAGTCACATTGCATGCAGCGCACTTCGTCCAGCCGGCCGTGCAGGTCCACCACATCGCGGCTGCCGGCGGCGGCATGCAGGCCGTCTACGTTCTGCGTCACCAGCACGCTGAGGCGGCCGCGCGATTCCAGCCGGGCCAGTGCCCGGTGCGAATCGTTGGGCTTGACCTGGCCAAAGCGGCGCCAGCCCACCATGCTGCGGGCCCAGTAGCGGGCGCGCGCCAGCTCCGTACCCATGAAGGTTTGCAGGGTCATGGGCGGCGAACGTTTCCATTCGCCTTCGGTGTCGCGATAGTCGGGGATGCCGGAATCGGTGCTGACGCCCGCCCCCGTCAACACGAACAGCCGCGGGTGGCGGTCGACAAAGCCGCGCAACGCGGCCAGATCCGAGACTTGCGTGTCCATCCTGGCTCCTATCCCTGGCTGCCCTTGGGCATCCTCACTGGCGATGCTGGCCACTTGCCCTGGCCGCTTGCCATCAACCGCCCAAGCCGCAGTCCGGCATGTCGCTGACCAGGCTGGCCTGCGTGACGTTGCTGCCCGGGGGCACGCTGCGCGTCAGCCAGACGTTGCCGCCAATGGTGGACCCCTTGCCGATCGTGACGCGGCCCAAAATCGTGGCGCCCGCGTAGATGACGACGTCGTCTTCGATCAACGGATGGCGCGGCAAGCCCTTCTTAAGCTCGCCGTTTTCTCCGGGCGGAAAGCGCTTGGCGCCCAGGGTCACCATTTGATAAAGGCGCACGCGGTCGCCGATGATGGCCGTTTCACCAATGACGACACCGGTGCCGTGGTCGATGAAAAAGCTGCGGCCGATGGTGGCGCCAGGATGGATGTCGATGCCGGTGTCGGCATGCGCGATCTCGGCCACGATGCGGGCCAGCATCGGCACGTTAAGCCGGTACAGCACGTTGGCCAGGCGGTGGTGGATCATTGCCGCCAGGCCGGGATAGCACAGCAGCACTTCGTCCACGCTGTGCGCGGCCGGGTCGCCCTGGTAGGCGGCCGTCACGTCCAGGTCCAGCGCGGCGCGCACGCGCGGCAGTTCGGCGCCAAACTGGCGCACGATCTCGATGGCGCGCCGCTGGGTCTCGGCCGGGTCGACGTGTTCATTGCGGCCCACGTATTGCAGTTCAAGACAGACCTGATGCAACAGGGCATCCAGCGCCGCGCCGATGGTGTGGCCCACATAGAAGTCTTCGACCTCTTCGCGCAGATCGATGGGGCCTAGCCGCATGGGGAACAAGGCGCCACAGAGGTTCTTGATGATCTGGCGCAGGCTTTCCTGGGATGGGAATTCACGCAGGTCCGCGTCTTCGCGCAGGCGGCCACGCGGGCCGCGCCAGGCGACGCGCGCTTCGCGCAAGCCGGACACGATGCTGTCCAGGTTCCAGTGGGCGGGCGGAAGGTGGGTGGGCCCGTTCATTGGGACTGCCCCTGGTGGTTGCGGGGGAGCCCGGGCTGGGAATGGGTTTCAAACATGGAAGTGCCTCGCTGACGGTGCTACGCAATAGTCCCGTCAACTGTAACCGCTAGCCCCCCCATTCCGTAAAGCGGCCGATATGGCATCGGGGTTATGCGGCGGCCTGGCTGGGCTCGTCCGGCGCGTAGCCCTGCGGGTTGCCTTGCTGCCAGCGCCAGCCGTCGGCGCACATGGCGGCCACGTCGTAGGTGCTGCGCCAGCCCAGCAAGGACTCGGCAAGCGTAGGGTCGGCCCAGGTGCGGGCCACGTCTCCGGGCCGTCGCGCCAGGGTCCGCAGCGGAATCCGGCAGCCGCTGGCCAGCTCGAATGCGCGCACCAGCTCCAGCACGCTGGTGCCGCGGCCCGTGCCAAGATTGACCGCGATGAACCCGGGGTGGTCCACACAGTACGACAGCGCCCGCACATGGCCTTGCGCCAGGTCCATGACGTGCAGATAGTCGCGCACGCCCGTGCCGTCGGCGGTGTCGTAATCGTCGCCGAACACCCGCAGGAATGGCTGACGGCCCACTGCGACCTGGGTGATGAAGGGGAACAGGTTGTTGGGCAGATCGCGCGGGCTTTCGCCGATCTGGCCGCTGGGGTGTGCGCCGATAGGGTTGAAGTAGCGCAGCGTAACGGCGCTGAAGGCGGAGTCGGCCGTGCAGACGTCGCGCAGCATCTCTTCCACCATCAGCTTGGTGCGCCCGTAAGGGTTGGCCGGCGCCAGCGGATGCGCCTCGGTGAAGGGCAGGGTTTGCGGCTCGCCATACACGGTGGCCGACGAGCTGAACACCAGCCGCGTGACGCCCGCCTGGCGCATGGCCTGCAGCAGCACCAGCGAACCCGCGACATTGTTGTCGTAATACTTGAGCGGGTCCGCCACCGACTCCCCTACCGCCTTGCAGCCGGCCAGATGCAGCACGGCCCGCACCGGCTGAGCGCGTGCCGCCGCGTCCGACAGCACGCGTTCGATCAGGCCTGGTGTGCGGATATCCCCTTCGATCAACGCTATCGGTACGCCGCACAAGCGCTCGACGCGGCGCACGGCCTCGCGGCTGCCGTTGCTGAAGTTGTCCAGCACCAGCGGGCGCTGACCGGCCGCCAACATCGCAATCAAGGTATGCGTGCCGATGTAGCCTGCCCCGCCGGTAACCAGGACGTGCATGGACGGATCTTGCACGCCTGGGCGTTGCAGGTCTGCGTCTGGCATCCGCGCCCCCGTCACAGGTGCGCCGCCACGCCCGGCACCCACGCATGCCGCGGACGCGGCGCCTGCGCATGGCCACGGTAGCGGTCGATCCAGTACGAGGTGGACGCATCGTGCCCCCAGTCGACCACGCCGGCCGACACCGGCACCGCCAATTCGCGCTCGATGCCCGTGGCCAGACGCTTGCCCAGTTCCACTCCCCATTGATCGAAGGGGTTGATGCCCCACACCACGCTCTGCACGAACACCTTGTGCTCATACAGCGCCAGCAGCGCGCCCAGGCCGCGAGGATCCAGTTGGCGCAGCACGATCAGGGTGGACGGCCGCCCGCCCGGATGCACCATATGCTGGGCCAGGCTCAGCGCGCGTTCCTGATCGTCGATGTGCGCCACGTCCCGCAGCGCTTCTTCCAGGCATTTGCCGCGCAGCAGCGCCTGGCGCTGCGCCAGGCAGTTGGCCAGCAGCAGGCGGTGCGCGTCCGGACTGTCGGCGTGGCCTTGCAGGCTGGCAATGAAGTCGACCGGCGCCCCGTCCTCGCTTTGGTGCAGCCATTGGAAGAACGTGTGCTGGCCATCGGTGCCCGGCATGCCCCAGATGATGGGTGCGGTGGGCACACCGACCGCCGTGCCGTCGCCCGCCACGCGCTTGCCCAGCGACTCCATTTCCAACTGCTGAAGATAGGTCACCAGGTGCAGCAGACGCGCGCTATAGGCGGCAATGTTCAAGGAGTTATGGCCCAGCACGCTGCAATTGACCAGGCCGGCCAAGGCCAGTTGGATCGGTGCGTTCGCGGCGAACGGCGCCTGCTGGAAATGCTGGTCCATGGCTTCGGCGCCCGCCCGCATGCCGATCAGCACCTCGGCGCCCACGGTCAGCGCGATGGACAGGCCGGCCACCGACCAGACGGAATAGCGTCCGCCCACCCAGTCGCACATCTTGAAGGTGTGGCTGGCCGGCACGCCCAGGGCGCGCGCGGCCGACACGTTGGCGGTGACCGCCGCCAGGTGCTCGGACACATCGGCCACCCCGCCCTGTTTGAGCCAGGCCATGGCCGCGCGCGCGTTGTGCAGGGTTTCGGAGGTGGTGAAGGACTTGGACGAAATCACCACCAGGCAGCGGCGCGGGTCCAGTCCGGCCACCGCGTCATGGAAGGCGTGGCCATCGATGTTGGACACGAAGCGGATCTGGCGGCGCTGCGAGGGGCCGCCGAACGCCTGGACCGCCAGGCGCGGGCCCCAGTCGCTGCCGCCGATACCGATGTGCAATACCGTTGAAAAATCCGCCGTCTGGTCCAGCTTGCGCACGAAGTCGGTCATGCGCGAATACTCGCAGACCGAATCGGCATCCAGGCCGTCCGGCTGCTCGCGGGTACGCCCCGCCCGCAACGCGGTATGCCAGGCGGGCCGGCCTTCCGTCCAGTTGACGGGCTCGCCCGCGAACAGCGCGTGGCGGGCGTCCGCCAGCCCGCGCGCCTGCAGCAGATTCAAGGCCGCCGCTTCCAGCGCGGGTGACTGGCGC
The DNA here is from genome assembly GCF_003994415.1 of Achromobacter spanius. Taxonomy (NCBI): domain Bacteria; kingdom Pseudomonadati; phylum Pseudomonadota; class Betaproteobacteria; order Burkholderiales; family Alcaligenaceae; genus Achromobacter; species Achromobacter spanius. Next base: position 4,429,328 of record NZ_CP034689.1, read on the forward strand.
TGCATGGTCAGGTCCACGCACAAGCCTGCGGCCTCAATTACTTTGAGCGTATTGGCGTCAAGTTCGGCGGCCTCGGCGGCCTGCGCGAACGCCTGCCATTCAGGGCTCTGCGCCAGGCCGGAATTCGCCCTTAACGCCTCAATCGCATAGTTGGCCTTTCCCATCGCGTGATGCTCCTTAGAACGGTAAACGAACATGAGGTGCAATGCGCCGGAACGCGTTGCGGAAATCCTCCTCGATACGGGCCAATGCGGCCACGGTGTCTCCTTCAAAACGCATCACCACCGTCGGCGTGGTGTTTGATGGACGCGCCAGGCCGAAGCCATCCACGTAGTCCACCCGCACGCCATCCAGTTCGTTGATGGACACCGCGCCGGGAAACTCCCCTTGTTGGCGCAGCATTTCCACCAGCTCGAACTGTTCGCCTTCGGCGGTGTCCAGCTTGATTTCGGGGGTAGCGCAAGACTGCGGCAGGCTTTCCAACAGGCCCGACGGGTCCGGCGCCGCCGACAGGATCTCCAGCAGCCGGGCAGCGGCGTAGATGCCATCGTCAAAGCCGTACCAGCGCTCTTTGAAAAACATGTGGCCGCTCATCTCTCCAGCAAGTAGCGCTCCCGACTCGCGCATCTTGGCCTTGATCAGGGAATGCCCGGTCTTGCACATGGTGGGTTTGCCGCCGGCTTCGAAGATGGCGCGAGCCACGTGGCGGCTGCATTTCACGTCGTAGAGCACTTCGGCGCCGGGGTTGCGAGACAGCACGTCGCGGGCGAACAAAATCAGTTGCCGGTCGGGCCAGATGATCTGTCCCGATTTCGTCACCACGCCCAGGCGATCACCATCGCCGTCGAACGCCAGGCCGACCTCGCAGTCCGAATAGCGCAGGCAATAGATCAGGTCCTGCAGGTTCTGGGGGTCGGCCGGATCGGGGTGGTGGCCGGGGAAAGACCCGTCCACCTCGCAGAACAGTTCCGTCACGTCGCAGCCCAGCGCGCGGAACAAGGCCGGCGCCACCGCGCCCGCCACGCCGTTGCCGCAGTCGATGGCGATCTTCATGGGGCGCGCCATGCGGATGTCGCCCACCAGGCGCGCGGCGTAGCAGGGCTGGATCTGCATCTGCGTGCGTCCGCCCGACACGCTGGCCGACTCGATCGGCAAACGCATCGCGTCGCGCAAGGCGGTAATGCCCTCGCCGTACAGCGACGCGCCATCCAGCACGATCTTGAAGCCGTTGTGCGACGGCGGGTTGTGGCTGCCCGTGACCGCGATGCCCGCACCCGTGTCCATCAGCCGCGTGGCGAAATACACCATCGGCGTGGTCGCCATGCCGATGTCGATCACATGCATGCCCGCCGAACGCAGCCCGGCCTGCAACGCCGCCGCCAGTTCCACGCTGCTCAGGCGGCCGTCGCGCCCCACCACCATCGAACGCGCCCCCTGCGCATGCGCCTGGGTGCCCGCTGCCATGCCCAGGCTGTGGGCAAAGCGCGCGTCGATCTCGTCCGGTACCGTTCCTCTTATGTCGTAAGCCTTGAAAACCGCATCCAGAATTTGCGGGGTGTCCCAGCCAAAAGTTCCGTGCATGCCAGTTTCTCCGGGTGGCGTTTACTTGGGACCGTTCTGTTTGAAATCGCCGTAATACGCCGCACGGGAGTATCGATAATTCCCATACTTGGACCGGAAGCCGAAGCGTTCCGGCATGAGCTTGAGGCCGTTGAACAGCACGCCATCAACAGGCGCGCCGGCCTGGATCAGCCTCTTGGCCGTTTCGCGGATTTCGCCGACCGTGTTCATGCCCGAACGCACCACCACCATGACGGCGGCGGCATGCGTGCCCACCACCGCCGCGTCGGGCGAGGACAGCACGGGCGCGGTGTCCAGGATCACCATGTCGTACTGCGAGGACAGTTCGCGCAGGGTCGCGCCGAACACCGGCGAGGCCAGCAGTTCGGACGGGTCGAAGGTGACCGCGCCGGTGGCGATGAAGTCCACGCCTTCGGACACACTGTGCTTTCTGACGCGCGTCAGCGGAATCGTGCCCGACAGCACTTCGAACAGGCCGTCTTCCTTGGGCACGCCGAAATAGCGGTTCAACTGACCCTTGCGGAAATCGGCGTCGATCAGCAGCACGCGCTTGCCCACGCCGCCCTGAATGAAAGCGAAGTTGGCCGACAGGAACGACTTGCCCACGCCCGCCACCGGGCCGGTGAACATCACCATGTTGTTGGCCGACTGGCGCAGCGACGCTTGCAGCACGTTGCGAAACGATCGCAGGCTTTCGATGGGTGGCGAACTGCCCTGGCTTTGCGCCAGCAGCGCGGGCACCGTGGCGTTCTTGCGCCGACTGCGGCGCCACAGCTTGTCCTGTATGTCGCTGTACGGAATAGCCGCCAGCACCGGCAGGCCCGTGTAGCGTTCCACATCGTCCGGTTCCGACAGGCCGCCGAACAACGCGTTGCGCACAAAGGCGCACAGCATGCCGAAGATCAGGCCGATGACCGTGGCCACGCCGATGATGATCGCGGCCTTGGGGCGCACGGGGCGGTCGGGCTGCACCGCGGCATCCAGGATGCGCACGTTGCCCACCTTGCCGGCGCGGATCAGGCGCAGTTGCTGCGCGTTGTTCAACAGGCCCGTGTACAGCTCGGTGTTGACCCGCACATCGCGCACCAGGCGCACCACGTCCTGCTCCAGGTCCGGCAACTGCTTGATGTTGTTGCCGATGCGGTTGACGTCGCTGGACAGCGATGCGATCTGGCGATCGATGGACACGATGCTGGGATGGTTGGGCGCAAAGCGTGTGATCAGTTCCTGGCGCTTGGCGCGCAGGTCCATCACGCGGGTTTGCGCTTCCACCGATTGACCCAGGATCAGCTTGGCCTCTTCGCTCAGGTCGATGGTGCCGCGCTTGTTGCGCAAGGCGTTGTACTTGCTCTCGGCCGCGTCCAGCTCGCCCTTGAGCAGCGGCAGTTGCTGTTCAAGAAAGCTCAACGACTTCTCGGCCTGCGCCGCCTTGCGGTTCACGTTCTGCTGCACGTATTCCTGGCCGATCTGGTTCAGCACGGCGGTGGTCAGCGCCGGATCATTGCCTTCCAGCGTGACGCCGATCACGCCCGACGCGCGGCCACGTTCGAAGATGCCCATGCGCGCTTGCACGTTTTCAATCGCCGCCAGGCGCGAGCTGCGCGAGATGGTGAACTGCGTGCCCGGCCGGCCCGACAACGCGTCGATATGCACGTCCATCACACCGCCGCCGGGCAAGCGGAACTGTTCGGGCTTGCCCACGGCGCCGCTGAACGTGGCGCCCGTGAACTTGTCGGTCACCGTGTAGCGGCCTTCTCCTTGCGTGGTCACGATGAATGGTTTGCCCAGCCATTCATTCGGCACGTCCAGATGCGAGATCGCGATGGTCTCGCCGCCCCAGGCGTAGCCGCCGCGCGGCAGGCTGGCGGGATACGGCAAGGTTTCGTAGCGCTGCGCCAGCCATTCGCCCACCACGGGGAAATAACGCGGCTTGGCGTGGATGTACAGCAGGAATTTATCAACCGCCGGCCCCACCACCATGCGCGAACGCAGCACTTCCATTTCGCCCGAGGTCTCCGCCTTGGTGTCGAACATGGATGACACATCGCCCAACAGGCTGCGCGCCTGCCCATTGGGCGCCTCTTCTTCAACCTGCACGATGATGTCGGCGGAATACACCGACGGCGTCACCATCACATACGCCAGCGCGCCCAGCAAGGCGAGCAACGTGATCCCGATGATCATCCACCGGTTGCTGATGATGGCGTCCACATGCGAGGACAACGGGGTTTCCTGCTGACGAGCCGGGACGCTCGGCTCGAATGATTCGATGGGCAACGACATGCAGCTCTCCAGACGTGGGCGCCGCGGCGGATGCGGCGCCCCCAAAAGGCGTTGTTTAGGGCCCGTTGGCCCTGAAAGGCGGATTAATCGATCGACTTCACGGTCTGCACCGTTTGCGCGCTCGGGAACAGGTTGCTGATGAAGCGGTTCCACCGCACCAGCGAGGCCGTATCCACGAACACGACATCTTTGGGGTCCAGCTCAAACTTCGCTCCCACTGCCAAAGCCTGCGGCGATTTGGCGTTCAGGTGGAACACCTCGGGCGTCGCCTGCTCGGTACTGCGCACCACAAAAATCTGCGAAGCGTCGGCCGTCAATTGATTGGGGCCTCCCGCCATGCCCAGCGCCTCGGTCAACGTCATGCGTCCATCGCGCATCACGACCGTGGTGGGCAAAAACACTTCACCCATCACAAACACCTTGCTGTCGTCGCGCGGCGTCACACGCACGATGTCGCCCGACTTCAGCATCACCTGATTCAAGTCCTGGCCACGTTCAACCAACGCGGGCAGGTTCACACGGGTACGGCGGCCATCGCGGATGACATAGACGGCGCTGCGGTCGGCGGTGGGCAGCAAGCCACCCGCGCGGTTGACCGCTTCGAGCAGAGTCATCGGAATGTCGTTGATGGCAACCGTGCCGGGGAACTTGACCTCGCCTTCCACGTAGACACGCTTGCTTCGATAGCCCAGCACGCGTACCGTGATCTGCGGATCCTGGATGTACTTGCCGGAACTATTCACTATGAGATTGCGCGCCTGAAGTTCCGTCAACCCCGCCACTTTCAGCAGTCCCGTATAGGGAAATTGGATATATCCAGTGGATGAGACGGTATACCCCGGTATGCCCGAGGCGGTATCCCCCATGACTAGTTCGGTCACCCCAGTCCCGATGGCATAGGTTTGCGTCGGAAGGACGAGTTCGGGGTGATCCCACACCACGATGGAAAGAATGTCACCCGGCCCGATGCGGTAGGGCTCGGCGCTTCCCACCAGCTTTTCGACGCCATCGTTGTTGATGACCGCCTCGCGGTTGCGCAGGTCGTCAACGACCAGCGAGGGGGTGATTTCCTTGACCGTCGCCACCGAATTCGGATCCAGGGGATCAACGAGATGGTCGGCGTTAAAGGTCATACCAGGGGACAAGGCGCAAGCGCCCAGCGAGGACACGAGCGCGATAGCGGCGATGGCTCGGCTCAACGTTCCGATAAATGTCGTCATGGCGAATCCACAGTGAATGACTTCGTTGCTTGGAATGGAGCCCGATGCGTAACGGGTTGCGACATTCCACTCTCTTTTCGAAGCCCCGCACATTCGACGGATGCCCTAAGCCTTCTCCTACATCGTTTGGAGGTTTCGGCTAAGCCACGCACTCAATAAGATTTCGTCGGTAGCCACATGTTTTGCGGCAGTGCATCGTTTTTGCTTTCGCCGCAAGAAGACGCCCCACGAACAGGAGTGCGCGATGGACCCGTCCCAATCGGACACATCGGCAAGATTCAGCGGAGCAAGCTATCTGTATCGCCTGCTCGACGCCGCGATCGTCATCACCTGCGGCCTGACTGCCACCGGCTTGAAATTCTCGGACGATGCAATGGCGGAGCCTCCGCAGATTCATCTGTTCCTGATCTATCTGTGCGGGTTGGGGGTGATAGCCCTGTTCCCGGCCTTTCGCCTGTACGTGTCGTGGCGCGGCCGGATGCTGACGGATCTGGTGGTGCGCAGCCTGGTCGCGTGGGCCACCGTGTTCGCGCTGGGCATCCTTATCAGTTTTCTCATGCATCAGACCGCCGCGATATCGCGCATGTGGGCGGGTACCTGGTTCGGCATGACCGCCCTGACGCTGGCGGGCGTACGCATCGCGGTCTACGCCGCGCTGGGCGCCGCGCGCGATCGCGGCCTGAACAAGAAGCATGTGCTGCTGGTGGGCTTCGGTGCGCTGGGCCATGACCTGTGGCGCCGCGTGGAACGCTATCGGGGCGCGGGCTATGAAGTGGCCGGCATCTACGCCGAACCGCACGAAATCCTGCCGCCGCAGGTACGCCGCCTGCACGAGCTGGACAACCTGCACACCTTCGTGCGCGAACACAATGTGCGCGAAATCTGGATCGTCCTTCCGATGGAGGCCGGGCAGGAACTGCGCGAAGTGCTGTATCACCTGCGCAACGACCTGGTGGATATCCGCTGGATTCCGGATGTGATGTCGATCCAGTTGCTGGGCCATCGCATCGGCGAATTCCTGGGCCTGCCCGCCATCCAGCTCAACAGCCTGCCCGCTGCCGGCGTGCGCGGCTGGGCCAAGGAAGTGTTCGACCGCGGCTTTGCGTTCTTCGCCTTGGTCGGCCTGGCGCCCCTGATGCTGTCCATTGCGCTGGCCATCAAGCTGACCTCGCGCGGGCCGGTGTTCTTTACGCAACCTCGCCTGGGCGTGGATGGCAAGGTGTTCCACGTCTACAAATTCCGCACCATGACCGTGCACCAGGAACACGGCACGGTCACGCAGGCCACGCGCAATGATTCCCGCATCACCCGCATCGGCGGCTTCCTGCGCCGCACCAGCCTGGATGAGCTGCCGCAGTTCCTGAATGTGCTGATGGGCGATATGTCCGTCGTCGGCCCGCGTCCGCACGCGCTGGAGCACAACGAAATGTACAAGGACCTGGTGCAGCGCTACATGATGCGCCACCGCGTCAAGCCGGGCATTACCGGCTGGGCGCAGGTCAACGGCTTTCGTGGGCAGACGGACACGCTGCGCAAGATGAGCGACCGCGTCGAGCACGACATCTACTACATCCAGCATTGGACGTTTCGGATGGATCTCTTGATCATCGCCCGCACGGCCGTGTCGGGATGGACGGGCCGCAATGTCTACTAGCCCCTTGGGATGGCCCGCCACCCGCACGGCGCCAAGCGGAGGCCCGGCCTTTTCGCCCGACGGCCTACTGCCACGAGCCGACTTCCGCCAGGCGGTGGAGATGCTGCCGCTGGTCTCCATCGACCTGTTGCTGCGCGACGCCAGCGGCCGCTACCTGACCGGGCGGCGCACCAACCCGCCGGCGCGCGGCGCCTGGTTCGTGCCGGGTGGCCGCATCCGCAAGAACGAGCCTTTACGCGCCGCGCTGGACCGCATTGCCCGTGAAGAACTGGGCCTGGCCATCGCGCCTGACACCTGGACGCCACGCGGCGTGTACGAACACTTCTACGGCACCAATTTCGCGGGTGAAGCGGGACGCTCCACCCATTACGTCGTCCTCGCCTACGAGGCCGAGCTTTCGTTGGACACCGCAAGCCTTCCGCGCGGCCAGCACCACGGCTACCGCTGGCTGCAAGCGGAAGAGATCGCCGCCGATCCCGGCGTGCATCCGTACACCCAGGCCTACTTCAAGGAGTGAGCGCCATGACGAATCCCCCTCCCGCCTACCGGGCTGTCATCCTTTGCGGCGGTTCCGGCTCGCGCCTGTGGCCGCTGTCGCGCGAACTGCTGCCCAAGCAGTTCATCCGTTTGACCGATTCGCGCAGCCTGTTGCAAAACACGCTGCTGCGCCTCTCGTCGGCGGGCGCGCAAGCCAAGCCGATTCTGGTCTGCAACGACGCCCACCAGTACATTGCCGCCGAACAGGCGCAGGAGCTGGGCATCAAGGACGCGGAAGTGATTCTGGAGCCGTTTGCGCGCAACACCGCGCCGGCCATTGCCGCCGCCACGCTGCGCGCCATGCGTGACGGCGAAGACCCCATCATGCTGATCATGCCGTCCGACCATGTGCTGGAAGATGGCGAGGTGCTTCGCGCCGCCTTCGCCCAGGCCTACGAGGCGGCACGCCAGGGCGCGCTGGTCACCTTCGGCATTACGCCCACCGCGCCGCTCAGCGGCTATGGCTACATTCAGTCGGACGAACCCGGCGTGATGGCCCCCGCGCGCCGCGTGCTGCGCTTTGTGGAAAAGCCTTCGCCCGAAGTCGCGCAACGCCTGATCGAAGACGGTGGTTACTACTGGAACAGCGGCATGTTCGCCTTCCAGGCGTCGGTGTTCCTGTCCGAGATGGGCCGGCTGGCGCCGAAGATGCTGGCGCAGGTGGAAGCGGCGGTGGCCGACGGCTTGGGGGAAGACGCGTTGTTCCATCTGGATGGCCCCGCGTTCGAGGCCTGCCCCAGCGACTCGATGGACTACGCCATCATGGAACGCACCGACAGCGCCGTGGTCATTCCGCTGGCGGCGTCGTGGAGCGACGTAGGGGCCTGGGACGCGGTCTGGGGCATCGCCCAGAAAACCGAGGAAGGCAACTCCACCACGGGCGACGTGATGGTGGAGGATTCGCGCAACTGCCTGATCCATTCCACCAGCCGGCTGGTCGCGTCCGTGGGCCTGGACGACATTGTGGTGATCGAAACGGCCGACGCCGTGCTGGTGGCGCACAAGTCGCGCTCGCAAGACGTCAAGCGGCTGGTGGAGACGTTCAAGACGCAGCACCGCTCCGAGCTGAACCACCACCGCGAGGTGCAGCGCCCGTGGGGCTCGTACGACTCGGTGGGCCACGGCCCGCGTTACCAGGTCAAGCGGATCACGGTAAAGCCTGGGGCGCGCCTGTCGTCGCAGATGCATCACCACCGCGCGGAGCACTGGATCGTGGTGTCGGGCACGGCCCGCATCTACAACGGCGACAAGCAGTACCTGCTGACGGAGAACCAGTCGACCTACATCCCGTTGGGTGAAACCCACAGCCTGGAAAACCCGGGGAAGATCCCGCTGGAGATCATCGAGGTTCAATCCGGCGCGTATCTCGGCGAAGACGACATCGTGCGCTTCCAGGACATGTATGGCCGAGTCTGAAGGGGTGTCTTCCGTCCCTTTTTGGCGGCCGGGCGTCGCCAGGCTTTGCCTGCCCGCCGCCGGCCTGTTCTTCCTGGTGCTGGTCACCGTGGGCAACCTGCCCGGCCTGGCCGCCGACATGTCCGACGCCTTTGGCGACAAGCGCCTGCACCTTGTGGCCTACGCCGTGCTGACCGGCTTGATCTACCTGTCCGTCAACCGACGCCCGGCGCTGGTGGCCTTGGTGGCCGTGACGGCGCTGGGCGTGGTGGACGAGACCATCCAATCCTTTATTCCCTACCGACAGGCTGAACTCTTAGACCTTTTGGCCGATATCTTGGCGGCGGGTGCAACAGTAATCTCATTGCACATTGGTTCCGCAGCCTTCGGCTCCTTTCGTGCAGTCACTAAGTCTTAAGGACACAACCATGCCAAAACGGGCACTGATTACCGGCGTTACCGGCCAAGATGGGGCCTACCTGGCGGAGTTCCTGCTGGCCAAGGGCTATGAGGTCCACGGCATCAAGCGACGCGCTTCGCTGTTCAATACCGCCCGCATCGATCATCTGTACCAAGACCCCCATGACAAGCCGCGCAACTTCGTGCTGCACCATGGCGACATGACGGACTCCTGCAGCCTGATCCGCATCGTGCAATCGGTGCAACCGGACGAAATCTATAACCTGGCCGCCCAAAGCCATGTGGGGGTCTCGTTCGAAGAGCCGGAGTACACCGCCAATGCCGACGGCCTGGGCACCCTGCGCCTGCTGGAAGCCATCCGCATCCTGAAGCTGGAAAACAAGGCGCGCTTCTATCAAGCGTCCACGTCCGAGCTATACGGCCTGGTGCAAGAAACGCCGCAGAAGGAAACCACCCCCTTCTACCCGCGCAGCCCCTACGCCGCCGCCAAGCTCTACGCCTATTGGATCAGCGTGAACTACCGCGAAGCGTATGGCATGTACGCCTGCAACGGCATTCTGTTCAACCACGAATCACCCAAGCGCGGTGAAACCTTCGTCACGCGCAAGATCACCCGCGGGCTGGCGCGCATTGTGCTGGGCCTGCAGGAATGCCTGTACCTGGGCAACCTGTCCGCCCTGCGTGACTGGGGCCATGCCCGCGACTACGTCGAAATGCAGTGGCTGATGCTGCAACAGGACACGCCCGAGGACTACGTCATCGCTACCGGCCTGCAATACAGCGTGCGCGAATTCATCAATACGGCGGCGCGCGAGCTGGGCATTCTGCTGGCCTGGGAAGGCGAAGGGCTGGAAGAAACGGCCACCGTGCTGTTCTCGCCGGTGCATGACGTGAAGCCCGGCCAGGTGATCGTGCGCGTGGACCCGCGCTACTTCCGTCCGACCGAAGTGGAGACCCTGCTGGGCGATCCCACCAAGGCGCGCGAAAAGCTGGGCTGGTCGCCGCGCACCACGTTCGCGGAGCTGGTCAAGGAAATGGTGGAGGCCGACCTGAAGGACGCCCGCCGCGACGCGCTGGTCGAACAGAACGGCTACGAAATCTACGCCTACAAGGAGTAGCGCGCCATGACGAACCTGGACCAACGCGTGTTTGTCGCGGGCCATCGCGGCATGGTCGGCGCCGCGATCACCCGCGAGCTGAACCGCCGTGGCTATCAGCACGTGCTGACCCGCAATCGAACCGAGCTGGACCTGGAAAACCAGAACCAGGTGCATCGCTTTTTCTCGACCACGCCGGTCGACGTGGTGTATCTGGCGGCCGCCAAGGTCGGCGGCATCCTGGCCAACCAGAACCATCCCGTCGACTTTCTCTATAAGAACCTGATGATCCAGTGCAACGTGATCCGCGCCGCGTATGCGGCCGGGGTGCGCAAGCTGCTGTTCCTGGGTTCGTCCTGCATCTATCCGCGCGAAGCCCCCCAGCCCCTGCGCGAAGACGCCTTGCTGACCGGCCCGCTGGAAGCCACCAACGAGCCCTACGCCATCGCCAAGATCGCGGGCCTGAAGCTGTGCGAAGCCTATCAACGGGAATACGGGGCGCGTTTTATCTGCGCCATGCCCACCAACCTGTACGGCCCGCACGACAACTACGACCTGCACAGCAGCCATGTGCTGCCGGCGTTGATCCGCAAATTCCATGAAGGCCGCGAAGCCGGTCGGGAAAGCGTGACGATCTGGGGCACGGGCACGCCGCTGCGGGAATTCCTGTATGTGGATGACCTGGCAAAGGCCTGCGTGATGCTGATGGAGCACCCCGACGCCGAAGGCATCTACAACATCGGCGCGGGCAAGGACATCAGCATCGCCGACCTGGCGGCGCTGGTGGCGCGCGTGGTCGGCTACCAGGGCCGCATCGTGTATGACACCAGCAAACCCGACGGCACGCCTCGCAAGCTGATGGATTCGTCAAGGGTCGGCGCGCTGGGCTGGCAACCCGCCGTGTCGCTCAGCGACGGCATCGCGCTGGCCTACCAGCACTTCCTGCGCGAACGCGCCGATCAATCCCAACCGGCGCTGCCCGTGGCCTGAGGGCCGCGCCCGCCTCACCCACAGGTTCCCCGATGTTTGGATTCGTCAGGAAACACATCGCCGGCAATGCCTCGTTCTGGGGGCTGGTGGAATACGGCATCGGCCCGGTCGCGGCGCTGGTGGCCCTGCCCATCCTGTTCCGCCAGTTGGGCACGGTGGGCTTTGGCCAGTATTCGATGATCATCGCGCTGGCCGGCTTCGGCAATGCCGCCAACCTGGGCGCGGCGGTCACCGCCACCAAGCTGGTGTCCGAACGCCTGCACGAACCGGGCGGCGCTTACCGCGCGGCGGGGGTCAGCCTGTCGCTGATCGGCTGCGCGCTGGGCGTGGTCACGCTGGCCGCCGTGCTGCTGTGGGCCGTGGTGGGTCTGGCCTGGCCCACCGCCACCTTCGGCGGCGTAGCCGTCACGCTCCTGGCCATGCCCGCGCTGGCCATCTACCTGACCCAGCAATACGACCAATTGTTTTCCGGCTGCCTGAAAGGCCGCGAGGATTTCCGCGCCACCGCGCTGTGCGAAGTGTTCAGCCGCAGCGGCACCATGGCGCTGGCCTGCGCGACCGCCTGGTACACCGCCTCGCCCACCTACACCGGGCTGGCGCAGGCCGCCGGCCTGTTGATCGCGGGCAGCGTGAAGATGCGCGTGTTCTCGCGCGCCTATGGCCGGGTCGTGGTGCGGCCGGTGCGCGACCGGGGCGCCATGATGGACGCCTTCAAATTTTCACGCTGGTCCTGGCTGAACAGCCTGAGCGCGCTGGCCTTTGGGTCAGTCGACCGGGTGCTGGTGGGCAGCATGATGGGGCCGGCCGCGTTGGCAATCTATACGGTAGGCGTGCAGGTGGGCCAGATCATCCACACCGCCGCCGTTGCGATCTTCCAGAAGGCGATGCCGCGCGTGACGCGCCTGTCAGTGTCGCCCCCCTATGCGGGCGCCGCCGAACGCGAGATCCGCCGCATGATGCTGTGGAACCTGGCGCTGTCGGCGACCGCCACGCTGGCGGTGCTGGCGGTCAGCCACCCGCTCTTGAATCTGCTGTTGGGAGACAACGTGGCGGCGGGCCACTTGGGCACCTTCCAGTTGCTGATCGTGGCCTCCGGGCTGCTGTCGTTGAATGCCGCGGCTCACTTCTCGCTGTTGGGGCTGGGCAATTCCCGCGCCGTCGCCATCCTGAACGGGCTGGGCGGACTGGCGATGTTGTGCGTCATGGCGGGGTTGGTGCACGCCGCGGGCGAACATGCGGCGGCGTGGGGCCGCATGGCTTATGCGGCGATCACGCTGGCCGGCGTGGCACTAGCTATCCGTCAATCGCGCCCCGAGTATCCGGGCGCCTTACCCGCGGCCACCCGATAACACCAACATGCTGAGGTCTTACATGCGCAAGCGTCATAACGAGTATTCACGTCAGCTCATCGACTTCGTGCGCGAGCTGCGTCCGCCCGCGCCGATCGCCGGCGGCCTGTTGCCCAAAGTGACCATCGTGACCCCGTCGTTCAACCAGGCCAAGTTCCTGGAACGCACCATTCTGTCGGTGCTGAACCAGGGGTATCCGCGTCTGGAATACATCATCATGGACGGCGGATCGACCGACGGCAGCGTGGACATCATCCGCAAGTACGAGCGCTACCTGAGCTACTGGGAAAGCACGCCCGACCGCGGGCAATCGCACGCCATCAACAAGGGCTTCGAGCGCGCCACGGGCGATTACGTGGGCTGGCAGAATTCAGACGACCTGTACTTTCCGGGCGCACTGCGCAAGCTGGGCGTGGCCGCTTCGCGCGGGCGCGCGCCGATCGTCAGCGGCAACCTGTTCGTGGCAGACGCCAACAACCACATCTTCCGCAAGATCCACTACACGCCGGTCAATCGCGGCACGCTGACGGTGGTGAAGGCGTCCATTCCGAACCAGTCGGCCATCTTCCGGCGCGACCTGCTGCGCAAGTACGGGCTGCTGCAGGAAAGCATGCGCTACTGCATGGACCTGGAACTCTGGAGCCGCCTGCTGCGCGAGGGCAAGAACCTGATCGTGCCCGATGCGCTGGGCGTCTACACCGCCCACGACGAGACCAAGACGGCGCTGATGCAGGACGTGCTGCTGGAAGAGCGCGAGCAGATCGTCACACGCATCCGGCGCACCGAGCCCGGGCTGGGCCGCCTGTTCGAGCTGTCGTGCCGCGCGTCCAAGGTGGCCGCGCACGCTCGCCAGGGCGACCTGACGTACCTGTTCGAAAAGCTGACCACGAAGATCTTCGGACGCGACGACTGGGCCGCGCACTAGGACGATGCCGACATGAGCCCGCACCGCCGCTTCTCCACCTTGCATCTGCTGGGGCTGTTCGCCTTCACGGCGCTTGCCCTGAACGATGACCGCTTCATCCTGGGCGTCGGTAGCTTCAAGCTGTCGCCCTTCGATGTGCTGTTCGTGATGATCCTGGCGGTCAAGGCGCTGCGGCTGGCCGAGCCCAGCGCCTACGCCTTGCCGCGCGGCATGCTGGGCGCGTTGTTGGGCTTGCAGACCTTATCGGTGATCTATCTGCTGCTGGTGTCGATGGACCACCCCGGCATTGAAACGGGCGACGTGGCGCGCGACCTGCGCATTGTGTTCTATTTTTTGAGTACGCCATTCCTTTGCTACAAGGACATCGACAGCCCTGCCGCCTACGCGGTGCTGCAGAAGTACATCGTGGCGGCCTGCCTGTTGGTGGCCGTGCAGATGCTGCTGGAGCAGGCCACGGGCTTCAGCGTGTCGGACCCGCTGCGCAACGTGCGCCTGGGCGTCTGGGCCATTCCGTTCGGCGTGGTGTCGCTGTTGACCTTCCGACGCACCTTGAATGTGTCTGGGCCCAAGGCCTATGCGCTGACGCTCTTCATGCTGTTGGCGCTGGTGTTTTCGCTGAACCGCAGCCAGTACCTGCAATTGGCGGTGTCCGTCTTCATCGCGGTGCTGCTGGGCACGGGCCCGGAGATCCGCCGGCGCGCGGTGCTGATCTTCGTGCCGGCCGCCGTCGCGGGCGTGCTGGTGTTCGCCAGCATCGGCTACCTGGACGTCTTGGCCAACCGCATCTTCAGCGTCGAAAAACTGGACGAGGACTCCAGCTACGGTGCGCGCATCCAGGAAATGGAAGGCCAGATGGACTTCTTCGCCGAAAGCCCGGTGTTTGGCAAAGGCGCGGGCTTTCGCAGTTGGGTCATGGGCGAAAACGGCTTCGAACTCAGCACCTTCGCGCACAACTCCTGGGCCTTCTACCTGATGAAGTTCGGCGTGGTGGGCACCACCATGATCATGCTGCCGCCCTTGCTGATCCTGCTCTTGACCTTGTTCCGACGATACGCGCACCCCGGCCTGGAAATGCACCGCCGCTACCTGCTGGCCACCGCGCCCATCTACATCTTCATTGATTCGTTGTCCGGCGGGCTGGCCTACGCGCCCAAGACCGCCTTCACCGGATTCCTGCTGTGTTACTGCCTGTCGTTGATGCGAAATGCCCAGATCATGCCCGTGCCCAGGGCGGATGCGCCCGTGGCCCGGCGCCCCACCAGCCACCGTCCGGATGCCGCGCACCGGACGCCACCTCGAGTGATACCCCATGCCTGATGTCTTGTTTGTCGCGCCAGACTTGCACGGCGGCGTCGGAAGATGCGTTGCCTTCATCGTGGATGCCTTACCGGAACAGGGCGTTGATTCCGCCCTGTTCCTGCTGCGTTCGCGCAACCGGGAATACCCCGTCTCCAACCCGAAGGTGACGCGCGCCCTGCCCATCATTGAATCGTCCACCAAGCTGCGGCTGATGCTGCCCTTTGCCTTCATGCGCTTGCTGGCGCAGATCCGCCGCGACAGGCCCGCCATCGTGTGTTCGCATGGCTTGCTGTGCAACATGCTGGTGGTGCTGGCCAGAAAGCTGATGCGCGGCAAGTTCCGCACCGTGGCCTTTGAGCACAGCAGCCCCGCCATCCACTACGGCGCGTCGAAGATGCGGCGGCTGAAGTGCTGGCTGGTCAGCCAGACGTATCGCCGGCATGACGCGGTGGTGGGCGTGTCGCGCGGCGTCAAGGAAGACCTGGTCAGCATGTTTCCGCCGCTACGCGGCAAGGTGCATACGATCTACAACGGCGTGCCCCTGGACAATGTGCGCCGACAAGGCGCGCAGCGCACCAGCGGCGACGGCGCGGCGCCCTATCACGTCGTGGCGGTGGGTCGGCTGGAAGCCGTGAAGGACTACGCTACCTTGGTCGATGCCGCCGCCTTGCTGGACGACCCCGGCATCGCCTTCACCATCCTGGGCGAAGGCTCTGAGCATGCCGCGCTGCAAAAACGCATTGACGAACGCGCCTCGCGCAGCCCCGTCACACTGGCAGGGCACATCGACAACCCCTTTCCCGTCATCGCCAGCGCCGGCGCGTTTGTCTTGACCTCCATTCGCGAAAGCTTCGGCAACGTGCTGGTCGAAGCCTTGTGCCTGGGCGTGCCGGTGATTTCCACCGACTGTCCCCACGGCCCCGCCGAAATTCTTGATGCCGGCCGTTACGGCCTTTTGGTGCCCGTAGGCGACGCCGCGGCCCTGGCCGACGCCGTGCGCCGCCTGGCCTACGACGCCAAGATGCGCGAGCAACTGGCCGCGCAAGGCCCCGAGCGCGCCGACGCCTTTTCCCTAGAACGGCACTGCCGCAACGTCATCGCGCTATTCCAGCCGCTGATGCAACGCGGCACGCCTTGAACAGGAAGGAATCATGCAGAAAATACCGGTATCCGTGGTGGTCATGACGAAGAACGAAGAGCGCAACATCACCAAGTGCCTGAAGGCGCTGGTGGATTTTGACGAAGTCTTCGTGGTGGATTCCAACAGCACCGACGCCACCTGCGCGATGGCGACGGCGCTCGGCGCCCGCGTGTCCAACTTCCAATGGAACGGCAAGTATCCGAAGAAAAAGCAATGGTGCCTGGAACAACTGCCTTTCTCGCATCCCGTGGTGCTGTACGTGGATGCCGATGAAGAAATGACCCCCGCCCTGGCCGAGGAAATCCGTGATGTGTTGCCACGCTTTGCCGCGGGCGCGGGCGGCGCCTTCGTGCCGTTCGACTACGTGTTCTGCGGCAAGAAACTGGAACACGGCCACCGCGTCTACAAGCTGGCGCTGCTGGCGCGCAAGCAATCGCGCTTCCTCGATTACGACGACCTGGACGTGGCGCATATGTGGGAAGTGGAAGGCCACTACCAGCCGCAGGTCCAGGGCGAAACCTTTGCCTTGCGCCAGCGCATGGTGCACAACGACCACGATTCGCTTTTCCACTATTTCGACAAGCACAACCGCTATTCGGATTGGGAAGCCAACCTGCGCACCAAGGGCCTGATGAACGATCCGCGCGAAGCCAACGTGGGTGCGCGGGCCCTGCTCAAGCGCATTTTCCAGGCCATGCCCTTCAAGGCGCCGATTTCGTTCCTGCATTCCTACGTGTTCCGGCTGGGCTTCCTGGATGGCAAGGCGGGCTATGACTACGCGGTGGCGCGCGCCATGTATTACTGGCAGATCCGCATCAAGACCGAAGAGCTGCAGAAGGCGCGGCTGGCGCGCGCTGGCGAAGCCGAGGCCGAGGCCGACCCCGTGACCGGAGCCGCCAAATGAGCACGCTGCAGCAACTGGATCGCTTTGCGCTGGCGCCCGGCCAGCGCGGCCGCTCCGCGTTGACGGTGCAGCTGTGGTGGACGGTGCAGAGCACGCTGTTCCGCTGGTCGCCACAAGTGGCCTACGGGTTTCGGCGTTGGCTGCTGCGTTGCTTTGGCGCGCAAGTGGGCAAAAAGGTGCTGATCCGGCCGAGCGCCACGGTGACCTATCCGTGGAAAGTGCAGATTGGGGACTATGCCTGGATCGGCGACGACGCCGTCCTCTACAGCCTGGGTCCCATCCAGATCGGCGCGCACGCCGTCGTGTCGCAGCGCAGTTATCTATGCGCGGCGGATCACGACGCAGGCCAGCCGGACTTTCCCCTGCGCGAACGCGCCGTCCGCGTCGAGGACGGCGCCTGGGTGGCGACCGACGTCTTCGTCGGCCCTGGCGTGACCATCGGCCGCGAGGCCGTGGTGGGCGCGCGCAGTTCCGTCTTTCGCAACATGCCGCCCGCGATGATCTGCCACGGCAATCCCTGCCGTCCGGTGCGTCCGCGCATGGCGACGGCGCCATGAAAATCCTGATCTACGGGATCAACTACGCCCCCGAATTGACCGGCATCGGCAAGTACAGCGCCGAGCTGGCGGAATGGCTGGCGGCGCACGGCCACGAGGTCAGTGTGGTGACCGCCCCGCCCTACTATCCGCAGTGGCAGGTACACGACGGCTACCGCGCCGGACGCTACCAAAAGGAAGTGCGGCGCGGTGTCACCGTGCGCCGCGCACCGCTGTGGGTGCCCGCGCGTCCCGGGGGGCTTAAACGCTTGATCCACCTGGCCAGCTTCGCGCTGTCCAGCCTGCCCTCGCTGCTGCGCGCGGCGGCAGGGCGGCCGGATTTGATCCTGGTGGTGGAACCTGCGTTGTTCTGCGCGCCGGCCGCCTGGATCACGGCGCGCCTGTGCGGCGCGCGCGCGTGGCTGCACATCCAGGATTACGAAGTGGACGCCGCGTTTGAATTGGGCCTGCTCAAGGGCGCCGGTCTGCGCGCGTTGGTCAAGCGGGCCGAACGCTGGTTGATGCGCCGCTTTGATCGGGTGTCGACGATTTCCCAGCGCATGCTGGACCTGGCGCTGGCCAAGGGCGTGGAACCTGACCGCGCGGTGCTGCTGCCCAACTGGATCGACGTCAACGCAATCACCCCACGCGGGGACGGCGGCGACTATCGCCCCGAGCTCGGCATTCCGGATAACGCCATCGTGGCGCTTTATTCCGGCAACATGGGCGGCAAGCAAGGCTTGCAGACGCTGGCGGATGTGGCGCGCCGCTTAAGCCGCGAGAGCCGGCTGTGGTTCGTGTTTTGCGGGCAAGGCCCGGAACGCGAGCCATTGGAAGCGGCGTGCCAGGGACTGGCTCGCGTGGTGTTTCTGGATTTGCAGCCGGCCGATCGGCTGGGCGCGTTGCTGAACACCGCCGACATTCATTTGCTGCCGCAACGCGCCGGCGCGGCCGACCTGGTGATGCCGTCGAAGCTGACAGGGATGCTGGCCAGCGGACGGCCCGTGGTGTGCGGCGCGGCGCGAGGAACGGAGCTTGCCGCAGTGGTGGCGCGATGTGGATTGGTGACGCCGCCCGAGGATGGCGAGGCCATGGCCGAAGCGGTGCGCAAGCTGAGCTACAACGCAGCGATCCGCGAGACGCTGGGCGCGGCGGCGCGGCTGTATGCGTTGAATAATCTGCATGTGGATGCGGTGCTGGCAGCGGCGGAAAGGGAGTTTGGGAAGGTGGTGGGAGGGAAGGAAGCGGCGGCGGTGGGGAGGTAGCGGGTATTTGAGTTGTGCGGGAGAAAGGACGGGATTTCTTTAGGAAAGAAAGGACGGGGATTTTTCTGCCGTCCTTTTTTAATTCCGGCGCTGCTTGAGGGACTGTCAGAAATTTTGTGTTCTAGGCGTTGTTCTGACGTTGCATCATTTACTCGCTGGCCCACTGGGCGTTGGTACGGATGCGGGTAAATCGCTCCTCGTAGAGGATGGCGAACTGGTGCATCGCGTCGGTCCAATGGTGTGTGGCCGTGCCCCATTTGACGGTAATGTTTCGCAGCGCCAACCAGAGCAGCTTAATCGCCGCGTCGTCGGTAGGGAAGTGGCCGCGCGTTTTGATGATCTTGCGTAGCTGCGCATTCACGCTCTCTATCGCGTTCGTCGTGTAGATCACACGTCGGATCGCGGGTGGAAACACGAAGAAGGGGATGACCTGTTCCCAGGCGTCTTTCCAGGCTTTGACGATCATTGGGTACTTCAAGCCCCAAGCGCCTTTGGCAAACTCATCAAGGGCCTGTTGCGCGGCCTGGGCGTTAACGGCAGCGTAGATCGGGCGCAGCGCCGTGGCGATCGCGCGGCGATCCTTCCAGCCGGCGTAGGCCAGGCTATTGCGGATCAGATGCACGATGCACGTTTGTAGCGTGGTGGCTGGGAACACGACCTCTAGCGCCTGGGGCATCCCTTTCAGACCATCGGTCACTGCGATCAGGATGTCCTGCACCCCTCGGGTCTTGAGGTCGTTGAACACCCGCATCCAGAACTTCGCGCCCTCGGTGGTCTCGACCCACAGGCCCAGAATCTCACGCGTGCCATCGGGCAGCACACCCAAGGCCAGATAAACCGCCTTGTTCTGCACCAAGCCTTCGTCGCGGATCTTGACCCGCAACGCGTCGAAGAACACCACGGGGAACATGGGTTCCAGAGGGCGGTTCTGCCACGCCTGCACTTCATCCATGACCTCATCGGTCACCGAGCTGATGAACTCCGGCGACACGTCAGTGCCATATTGCTCGTCCAGGAACGCTCGGATCTCGCGCACGCTCATGCCACGGGCGTACATCGCGATGATCTTGTCATCAAAACCGGTAAACCGACGTGCGTGCTTGGGAATCAGGATTGGGGCAAAACTGCCATCCCGATCCCGCGGGATATCCAGCTTGAGCGGGCCGTCGTCGGTCAGCACGGTCTTGCTGCTCTTGCCGTTGCGCTGGTTGGTGGTGTCTTCCGGGCGCTCGCCGCCTGCGGGATAGCCCAGGTGTCGGCCCAGTTCAGCGCCCAGAGCACGCTCGATCAGCGCCTTCTTCAGCAACATGAACGTGTCCTGGACCGCCTCGGCTGTCATCGGCCCCGTTACAAGTTCATCGAGCAACTGCTCGGCACTGGCCGGTAGCGCAGACGTGCTGGACTGCCTCGTGGACTTCGGGTTGCGTGCCATGGTCGGTCTCCTTGAAAACCATCATAGGCCTGCACACAAAAATCCTGACAGTCCCCTGCTTGATGGGTTTCGCGCGATCGGCGTTGTGGGTTCTGGGCATGACCGTGCCGCGCTGCACCCATCCTACGGGCGCTGCGCCGTGGTATGTAGGATGGGTGCAGCGCGGCACGGCAACAAAAAGAACAAAATTGCCGATCGCGCGGAACCCATCTTGCAACGGTTGGCATGCGGCGAGGCTGCGGGCTTTAGCTGGGCACGTCATTCTTTGCGGGAGGCAACGTGCCGCCGCTTCTTACCAGGCCCATTTGCACGGCAATGTAGGCGGCTTCGGCCTGGTTGCGGGCGTTGAGTTTCCAGTAGAGCGTACGCGCGTGGCTCTTTACGGTGGCGACCGAGATGCCGACATGTTGGCCGATTTCCCGCATGGTTTTGCCTTGCACCAGCAGTTGCAGTATTTCTTCCTGCCGCTGCGTCAGCTCGCGTAATTCATGCAGGGGTCCTTGCGACACGCCTTGCGGCCGGCCTGCCGGCTGCGGATAGCATTCGCCGCCCGCCACCACCAGGCTGACGGCCGCGGCCAGCGCGTCGGGGCTGGAGGCCTTGGGCAGATAGCCCGCTACGCCGGCGCGCGCGCAGGTGCCCATCACCGCCGGGTCCAGCGTGGAATACAGCACCAACACCAGCCGCGGCATGAAGAACGCCATGGACTGCGAGATAAGCCCGATGTCCTGATCGGCAACGCCGCTGCAACCGATCACCAGCAGTTCCACGGGACGGTTGATCGAACTGGACATATTGAGCAGATGCGCTGGCGAAATGGCCAGGATGTCGTCGGCGTTGCGCACCCGTTCCAGCACATGCTGGATGGCGACGCGTAGCAGTGCGTAGTCTTCTATCAGTACGGTTGTCATCCCGGAGAGAACCTTGTGACACATGGCCCATGCACGGTTCCCATGACGTCGGCGCATCACGCTGCGAATAGCAGGTTATGTGCGGCGCCAGCCCCAAGGGAATCTTGCCCGCGCTATTGGATCGGCGTCGCGAGGCGTTGTAGTTCGCGCTCTCGATCCATGCTTGCGGACACAACCCATGCTATCAGCGGCACCGTTCGCTGAATCTCGTTCAGGAGGATGATTGGAGGAGGAAAACCGCACCCGGGCGGGCGCGGATACTGCGATGTATGACTTAGGCGTGTTGGTGGGGCGCACCCGGCAGCAGCGGAACAAATGGATTCCTGGCCGCCGGGCAGGCGGCGCGCCTGTCATTACCCAAGCTTGCGCCCATAGATCTGCCCGGTGTCCGACTCTCTGCCATTGTTCGGTTCATGCCATTCCAAGGTCGCACCGCGTTGCAGCGCCGCGTACACGGCTTCGCCCTTGTTCTTGACATGCAAACGCTGGTAGAGCGTGCAAGCGTGCGTCTTTGCCGTGGCGACCGAAATGTTGAGCATCCGGCTGACGGTCTTGATCGGATACCCCCTGGCCAACAGCACCAGCACCTCGTATTGACGCGGCGTGATCTGAAGCAGTTGCGCGCCAGCGCTGACCGGCATCGTGGCCTTGGCGGATGCATCATCGCCATCACGGGTGGGCAACGCGCAGACGGTAGAGGCCGGGGCCTGCAACGCCTGTTCGCTGGGAAAACACTGCCCGCCCGCCATGACCAGGCGAATCGCCGCTTCAAGGATTTCGACCGAGGCCGTCTTCATCAAGCAGCCATACACGCTGGCTCCGGGCAACCCCTGCACCGGCATCGGCAGGGGCATCACGTCCGTCAACAGCAGAATCCGCTTGGGCGTGAGGACGCGCTGAATTTCGTGCAGCGCGCTCCATGCTTCATCAGTTTCCACCGGCAATCCGTAGATCAAGAGATCGGCGCCCGCGTGCGCGCCGTCGGCCTTGGACAAGTCCGCCAAGCCCATACCCTCGATTTCCCACACATCATCCAACTTGCTGAGTATCTGCCACAACCCCAACCGCAGTAGCGGATGGGCTTCAATCAGGACCATCTTGGCCATGGTGTCCTCCCGGTTTTTCGACGGGCCTAGAAGGGATCTTCGCTGTGCTGAAGACTATTTTTTTCCAACCCTGCGGGGGTGGTCCGCAATATCCCGGAATATCTAATGAAGCCGGACCGGGACACTTGGGCTGGGCAACTTTGGTAGCCAACATAACGGATGGCATGGACCCATCTTATGGTTCGAAACCTTCAAAATCAAGACGTTTCAGGGCGATATAATCCGATAAAAACAGAAATCATTCGTTAGCCTTAATCACTCTCGTAAATACGGATGAGGCGCCCTCCTCCGCCTTTTTGCCGTTGGGGTTTCCACCAACTTCTCTGCGCCGCACGCGCTCTTCTCTCTATGACAGGCTCCGCCAGGAGGCTTGATTCGTCATGGCTTGCGCCTGATCGCGGCCAAAAAAAAGCCGCGGCGAGGCAGATGCTCTCCACGGCACGAAACCCAAGATTTGCACGGAAAAGTTCTCGATATGTTTCCGTGGACACACCGCGCCCCGGCGCGGATCGGTCACTCGCAATATAGGTAACATTTTTATTTTTGTGCCGGATGCATCATTTACTCCATATAGGCGAAGTCAAATACCGTATGCCCCCCCTGGTGGTGCCAATGGTGCATTGAAGCATGGCGTTTGCTTAAAAAGTTTGCATAGTGGATTTCGCCGTCGGTTTCGACGTAGGTCGACGGGGTCAGCTCTTCAATGCGGTTCAACGAGACCCCCTTGCCGTAGTGGCAGAAGCCTTGGTACTGGGCGCAGCGGATCACGTCTCCGCTAGGAGAGACAACGATTCCGGCGTTTCTGGCCCGCATGGGGTTACGCACGATGGGGTTGCAGGCATGCGGCGTCCACTCAGTTGAACGTGGTGAGTCCGAGAAAAATGCAAAAAGCTCGTCACAGTGGCTTTGGCCGTCAGTTCGGTCAATATTGGTTAATAACCACCAATATTCTCCGTGTTTAAAAATAATGGTATCCACGGCCGATATATTGGTCATTAACGTGACATCAAGTTCCCATTTAAGCGGAAATTCAGTGCATTTCCATAATTCTATACTGCGATTTCCACACGTTTCCGGAACCATGTACGTGACGCCATCGTATTCAAAAATATATGGAAACGACAGGTGATAGGGTAGGTTCAAGGCGGTGCCCAACAGCCGGAAAGCCCCGTCAGAGTAGGTCGCGACCGAGATCGTGCCCTTGCGGGAAGTAAAATCGTAATCTTCAAAAAATATATACGGTTTTTTATCGTGCGTATAAACAAACGGATCTGCGAAGAACCTACCTTTTGGAGGTTGCAGCACCATGGCCTCTGATACCACCGCCTGCTGCCTTGATGACGGAAACATACCAATCCGCCATCGAATATTGCGCTTCATGATGCGCCGCACAATCAAATCACTGATTAACCACGCCTGACGCGCGATATAAGCGGCGCTGTCCCATTCGACCGGGTCGGCACGCCGCGGCCCGCTCATGATCTGCATGTCGGGGGCCGGCTCGCTCTGCCTGGCGCGGGCCAGCGCCTGCAGGGCGTCGTAGACCATGAAATTGCCCAGGCTGAATGCGCGCGCCTGATTTTTCAGCCAGAACACTTCGGTATTGAAACTGCGCTGGTCCAGCAGCTCGTCCTGCTCCGGTTCCGGCCCCACCCGCCAGAGTTTCACGGTGGTGTGGTCCTGGCGCTGGAACACTTCCCAAAAGCCCGCGTACCGGCTGGTCGACACGGCAATGTCGGAATAGCTCAGTTGCCAAACGCCCAACCGCGCCCAGCCCCTCATCTGCGTGCGCGTGGCGCAAGAGGCGCCCAGCGTGATGACCAGGTCCAGGCCCAGCGCCGCCACCGCGTCCTGCGCACCGGGCTCGGCATCGCGCGCTTCAAGCGGCAGCACCGGCACCGAGGCGGACGGCATGCGCTGGCGCATATCGCCGCAAGACAACATCTGACGCTGCTTGGCGGGCAGCATGCGGGCCTCGAAGCGCGACAGCGTGCCGAACAGCGCCTTGACGCCCAGGCGCGGCGCTTTCTCGGCGCCAACGCCGTCCATCACCAACAAGGCGGAGATGTCGAAGTCCTGGCTATGGATGAGCCAGTCCACCATCTCATGCATCCAGCCGGGTTGCTCATACCCGTCAACCAACAGTCCCACTCGGTAGGTTTTCATTTGTCCCGCTCCTGTGTCAGGGCGTCTTGGGCACCCGCACCGGCCTGGCGCGCGGGGTCGCCGACGGCAGCGCCGACGCAACGCAATTAAGTCCTCGCGCTGATACTGCGGGGTTTTTCCCCTGTCTTCCAGACCACATTCATCCTAGGTCGGGCGTCCGAGGACGAACGGTTCAGCATCGTGCGCTCGCGCGAGCGGCGGCTCGTCCGACGGCGCGCGTCTTCATCCTTCCGGTCTAGTTGATCTGGTGCAGCGACACCGTGCACTAGTACGGCGGCCATGGTCACGCCGCACTTTAGGGGTAAACCCTATTGGGGATAGCCGAGTCTCGCTTCTCCTCCTTCTCTCCCGCATAATGGCTTTTAAACAAACGTTTGAATTCAACTTTATGCAAGAAATAAGAACGCCCAATACCCGCGATTCCATCCTCGACACGGCCGAAGCGCTGTTCGCGCAGCAAGGCCACGACGGCACATCGATGCGCCAGATCACTGGCGCGGCGGGCGTCAACCTGGCGTCGGTGAACTATCACTTCGGGTCAAAAGAATCGCTGGTGCAGGCGGTGTTGAAACGCCGCCTTGAAGTGCTGAACCGCGAGCGCATGCGGTTGCTGGACGAGCTTGAGGCTCAGTCCGAGGGCAAACCCTTGAAGCCCTCGCAGATCGTGGACGCCTTCTTCGGCACGCTGCTGCGCCTGGCCGCCGACCCGGCCCAGGCGGGCAGCACCTTCCTGCCGCTGCTGGAACGCACCATGACCCACCCCTCCGACTTCATCCGCGCGCTGTTCGCCGAGGAATACGCCGACGTGCTCGAGCGCTACCGCAACGCGCTGTTCGCCGCGCTGCCGGATGTGCCCAAAGCCGAAATTGTGTGGCGCTTCCAGTTCATGCTGGGCGCCACGTCCTACGCCATCATCGGCACCGACCTGCTGCGCTCCGTTACAGGCTGGCAGATCGATGAATCCGAACAACCCGACAACCCCGACATGCTGCTGCCCCGGCTGATGAGCTTTTTGCTGGGCGGCCTGCGCGCGCCCTTGCCGCCCGTGGCCGGCAGCTAGCAGCGGCCAGGGCAGGCACAGACCAGGCGCAGAAACCCGCGCAAACCCCGGCACCCGATCAGGCAAAAAACTGATCTCCACGGAGACAAAGAAATGAACGCAGTGATCCTCACGCTTCTCGTTATCGCGGCCCTTGCCGCCATCGTGCTGACCGTGCGGCCGCTGCGCCGGGCGCTGCTGTCCGCGCCCATCTTCAACCTGTACCGCAAGGTGCTGCCGCAGATGTCCGACACCGAGCGCGACGCCCTGGAGGCCGGCACGGTGTGGTGGGAAGGCGAACTGTTTCGCGGCCGCCCCGACTGGAGCCGTCTGCTGGCCTACCCGCGCCCGCGCCTGACCGACGAAGAACAGCACTTTCTGGATAACCAGGCCGAAACCGCCTGCCGCATGGTCAATGACTGGAGCGTCACGCACGAACATCATGACCTGCCCGCCGAGGTCTGGACCTATCTGAAGACCCAGGGCTTCCTGGGCATGATCATCCCCAAGGAATATGGTGGCCTGGCGTTCTCGGCCTACGCGCATTCCGAAATCGTGACCAAGCTGTCGACGCGCTCGTCCGCGCTGGCCGTGTCGGTGATGGTGCCGAACTCTCTCGGCCCCGCCGAGTTGCTGCTGCACTACGGCACCGATGAACAGAAGAACCACTATCTGCCGCGCCTGGCGCGCGGCGAAGACGTGCCGGCCTTTGCGCTGACCAGCCCCTGGGCCGGCTCCGACGCCGCCGCCATCCCCGACAGCGGCATCGTCTGCAAGGGCGAATGGCAGGGCCGCGAAGTGATCGGCATGCGCGTCACCTGGGACAAGCGCTACATCACGCTGGCCCCGGTCTGCACGCTGCTGGGCCTGGCGTTCCGCCTGTACGACCCCGACGGGCTGTTGGGCGGCAAGAAAGACCTGGGCATCACTTGCGCGCTGGTGCCGCACGACCACCCCGGCGTGGACACCGGCCGCCGCCACTTCCCGCTGAACGCCATGTTCATGAACGGCCCCACGCGCGGCACGGACGTCTTCATGCCGCTGGACTTCATCATCGGTGGCCCCGCCATGGCCGGCCAGGGCTGGCGCATGCTGATGGAATGCCTGGCCGCGGGCCGTTCGATTTCGCTGCCCTCTTCCAACACCGGCATGTCCAAGCTGACGGCGCGCGCCGTGGGCGGGTATGCGCGCGTGCGCAGCCAGTTCCGCATGCCCGTCGGCAAGTTCGAAGGCGTGGAAGAAGCGCTGGCCCGCATCGGCGGCCACACCTACATGATGGACGCCGCGCGCAGCATGACGGCGGGCGCGGTGGACCTGGGCGAAAAGCCCTCGGTGGTATCGGCCATCGTCAAATACCACGTGACCGAACGCGCGCGCCAGGTCGTCAACGACGGCATGGACGTGATAGGCGGCAAGGGCATCTGCCTGGGCCCCAACAACTTCCTGGGCCGGGCGTACCAGCAGATTCCCATCGGCATCACGGTCGAAGGCGCCAACATCCTGACGCGCAGCCTGATCATCTTCGGCCAGGGCGCCATCCGCTGCCATCCCTACGTGCTGGCTGAAATGCAGGCCGCGCAAGCGTCGGACGCCAAGCAGGGGCTGACCGACTTCGACGCCGCCTTCTGGGGCCACGTGGGCTTTGTGGCCAAGAACAAGCTGCGCACCCTGGGCACCGCCTTGACCGGCGCGCGCTGGGTCAAGGTGAACGCCGACGTGGCGCCCGACATGAAGCGCTACTACCAGTTGCTCAGCCGCTATTCGGCCGCCTTCGCGCTGTTGGCCGATACGTCGATGCTGGTGCTGGGCGGCAGCCTGAAGCGCCGCGAGCGCCTGTCGGCGCGCTTGGGCGACGTGCTCTCGCAGATGTACCTGATCAGCGCCACGCTCAAGCGTTTCGAGGACGAAGGCCGCCAGGCCGCCGATGCGCCGCTTGCGCATTGGTCGATCCAGGACGCGCTGTTCAGATTGCAGGACGCGTTCGACGGCGTGCTTGAAAATTTCCCGAACCGGTTTGTGGCCTGGAGCATGACGCGTTTGATCTTCCCCTGGGGCCACACGCAAGTGCAGCCATCTGACGCGCTGGGCCAGGACGTGGCGCGGCTGTTGATCAACCCCGGCGCCACGCGCGACCGCCTGACGTCGGGCTGCCACCTGCCCGCCACCGCCGACGAACCCGTGGGCGCGATCGAACAGGCGCTGGCCGCCACGCTGGAAGCCGAGCCCATCGACGCCAAGATCCGCGAACTCGAAAAGCGCGGCACGCTGGAAGGCAAGCCGCAAGCCAACGTGCGCGACATCGCCGATGCCGCCTACGCCGTCGGCGGCATCACCGCGGAAGAATATGCCGTGGTGAAACGCCGCAACGTCTTGCGAGATACGGTGGTGAAAGTGGATGATTTCCCCTTTGACCTTGGCGCGTCGCAGGCCAGCCGGCCGAATGCCGAACGCAAGGTCGCCTGACGGAGGAAACCGATGGCATTCAAACCGGTTTACGTCGTTGACGGCGCCCGCACACCCTTCCTGAAAGCCCGCACCGGGCCAGGTCCCTTTTCAGCGGGCGACCTGGCGGTGCAGGCCGGCCGCGCCCTGTTGCTGCGCCAGCCCTATGCCCCCACCGATCTGGACGAAGTCATCGTGGGCTGCGCCGCGCCCTCGCCCGATGAAGTCAACATCGGCCGCGTGATTGCATTGCGCCTGGGCTGCGGCAACCAAGTGCCCGGCTGGACGGTCATGCGCAATTGCGCATCCGGCATGCAGGCGCTGGATTCCGCCATTGCCAACATCCAGAGCGGCCGTTCGCAACTGGTGCTGGCGGGCGGCACGGATGCGTTGTCGCGCGCACCGCTGTTGTTTTCGGACGATATGGTGCGCTGGCTGTCCGGCTGGTATGCGGCGCGCGGCGTGGGCGCCAAGCTGGCGGCCTTGCGCGGCTTCAAACTGAAAAACCTGGCGCCGGTCATCGGCCTGCTCAAGGGCCTGACGGACCCGGTGGTGGGCCTGTCAATGGGCCAGACCGCGGAAAACGTGGCCACCCGTTTCGGCATCGACCGCGCCGCCATGGACGCTTACGCGGCCAGCAGCCACCAGCGCGTGCTGGCCGCGCGTGCCGCGGGCGCGCTGGACGAAATCACCCCGCTGATCGATGCACAAGGCAAGCTGTATCCCGACGACGACGGCGTGCGCGAAGACTCCACGCCCGACAGGCTGGCCAGGCTCAAACCCGTGTTCGACAAGCCCTGGGGCAACATCACGGCGGGCAACAGTTCGCAGGTGACCGACGGCGCGGCCATGCTGGTGCTGGCTTCCGAAGAGGCCGTGGCCAAATGGAACCTGCGCCCCATCGGCCGCATTGTCGACAGCCAATGGGCCGGCCTGGACCCCGCGCAAATGGGGCTGGGCCCCGTGCATGCCGCCACCCCCATCCTGCAACGCCACGGCCTGGGCTTGAACGACCTGGACTTGTGGGAAATCAACGAAGCGTTTGCCGCGCAGGTGCTGGGCTGCCTGGCCGCGTGGCGCGACGAGGCCTATTGCCAGGAACATTTCGGGACGCCGGCATGGGGCTCGCTGGACCCCGCCAGGCTCAACGTGGACGGCGGCGCCATCGCCATCGGGCACCCGGTGGGCGCATCCGGTGCGCGCATCGTGCTGCACCTGCTTGACGCGCTGAAGCGCCGAGGCGCCAAGCGCGGCATGGCGGCCATCTGCATCGGTGGCGGCCAAGGCGGCGCGATGCTGGTTGAAACCCTGGACGAGGACCGCCCATGACGACCCTGGACACGCTTTCCCACTGGCGCCTGGACCGCGACACCGACGGCCTGGCATGGCTGACCTTCGACCGCGCCGGCAGCGCCGTGAATGCGTTGTCGGCCGACACCATGGCCGAACTGGCCGTGGTGCTGGACGCGTTGGATGCCGCCCCGCCCAAGGGGCTGATCATCCAGTCCGGCAAGGCCACGGGCTTTATCGTGGGCGCCGACGTCAACGAATTCGCCGATCTGAACACACCGGAACAAGCGCGCGGGCTGGTGGCGCGAGGCTGGAACCTGTTCAACCGCCTGGCCGCTGTGCGCTATCCCACGCTGGCCCTGATCCAGGGGCATTGCCTGGGCGGCGGCCTGGAGCTGGCGCTGGCTTGCCGCTACCGGCTGGTGGCCGACCAGCCCGGCACCTCGCTGGCGCTGCCGGAAGTCATGCTGGGCATCTTCCCGGGCTGGGGCGGCATGCTGCGCCTGCCGCAAGTCATCGGCGCGCCCGCCGCGTTGGACATGATGTTGACCGGACGTGGCGCGGATGCCCGTCGCGCCGCCGCGCTGGGCCTGGCCGACGCGCGCGTGCCGAAGCGCTTGCTGCAGGCCGCCGCGCGCCAGACCGTGCTGTCGAAAAAGCCGCCACGCCGTGCGCGCGGCTTGGGCGGCTGGCTGAACCACTGGCCGTTCAAATCCCTGGTCGCCAACCGCGCGCGCAAGCAGATCGCTGACAAGGACCCGCTGGGGCACTACCCCGCCGCGCCCGCCATCGTCACACTATGGGAAAAGCATGGCGGCAACGCCTTGCAGGCCCCAGAGCTGATCGACCGCATCATTTCGTCAGACACCGCGCGCAACCTGCTGCGTGTGTTCCGCCTTCAAGAACGGCTGAAGGCCAACGGCAAGCAGCCCGGCGTGGCGCCCGCGCGCCATGTGCACGTGGTGGGCGCGGGCACGATGGGCGGCGACATCGCGGCGTGGTGCGCGCTCAAGGGCATGACGGTGACCCTGCAAGACCAGGACATGGCGCGCATCGCGCCCGCCATCAAGCGCGCTGCCGCGCTGTACACGCGCCGCTTGAAAGACACCCGCCTGGCGCGCGCCGCGCTGGATCGCCTGATTCCCGACCCCGCGGGCGGTGGCGTGCCGCGCGCCGACATCATCATCGAAGCCATCAGCGAACAGGCCGACGCCAAACGCGCGCTGTATGCCTCGCTGGAACCTCACATGAAGGCCGATGCGCTGCTGGCCACCAACACGTCCAGCCTGTCGTTGGAAACCTTGCGCACCGGGCTGGAGCGTCCCGAGCGGCTGGTGGGCATCCACTTCTTCAACCCGGTGGCAAAGATGCCGCTGGTGGAAGTGGTGCACGCAGACGACGACAAGCATGCAATGAGCGACGCCACCGCGCGCGCCTGCGCCTTCGTAGGCCAGATCGACAAGTTGGCGCTTCC
The DNA here is from genome assembly GCF_003994415.1 of Achromobacter spanius. NCBI lineage: Bacteria > Pseudomonadati > Pseudomonadota > Betaproteobacteria > Burkholderiales > Alcaligenaceae > Achromobacter > Achromobacter spanius. The sequence goes on from NZ_CP034689.1 coordinate 4,459,784, forward strand.
TGTCAAGAGCGCGCCGGGATTCCTCGTGAACGCCGTGCTGGCGCCCTATATGCTGCAAGCCATGCGCAGCGTGGATGAAGGCCTGGCGCCGGAAACCGTCGACGCCGCCATGGTGGCCTTCGGCATGCCGATGGGGCCGCTGGAACTGGCCGACACCGTGGGGCTGGATATCGCCCGCGCGACGGGCGAAACCCTGGCGGACGGCGCCGAGCCGCCCCGCTGCCTGGCAGATCGATTGGCGCGCGGCGACCTTGGCAAGAAAAGCGGCCAGGGCTTCTACACCTGGCGCGACGGCAAGCCGGTTAAAGCAGCGAAGGGAAAGACCGCCCGGGGCAAGGCCAACGACGAGCCCGCCGCCGCCCCCGATGGCCTGGCGCAGCGCCTGATCCAACCCTTGGTGGACGCCACCCGGCAGCGCGTGGAAGACGGCGTGGTTGCCGATGCCGACCTGGCCGATGCCGGCGTCATTTTTGGAACGGGGTTCGCGCCATTCACGGGCGGACCCTTGCATTACCAGGGCAGCAATGCCTGGCACCGCAGTAGAACGGCTCATGCCGATTAGACCGGCCCAACAGACAGACCGGCAGTGCAATAGAGGCAATTATCCAACTCGAGGAGGCAGTACCATGCGCAGACGTTCATTGTCCCTGAGCACCTTGTCGGCCATCGTGGTCGGCCTGGGCGCGTCCGCAACGTCCTACGCCGCCGGTTTTCAGCTCTTGGAGCAGAATGCCAGCGGCCTGGGCAACGCTTACGCAGGCTCGGCGGCAAATCCGGAAAACGCGAGCATCATCTACTACAACCCGGCGGGCATGACGTATCTGCCGGGCGTCAACGTATCGGGCGGTGTCAATTTCATCAAGCCGTCGTTCAAGTTCAAGGACAACGGCGACAGCCGCAACCCCACCGCTCCCGGCTTGCCGGGTTCGGGGCTGAACGGCTCGGTGCCCACAGGCGGCAACGGTGGCGACGCGGGCAACCTGGGCGTGGTACCCAACCTTTACGCCTCTTGGCAGTTGAATGAGCAGTGGTACATCGGCCTGGGCATCGGCGCCCCCTTCGGCCTGATGACCGAATACGACGACGGCTGGGTGGGCCAGTACCACTCCAACAAGTTCGAGATCAAGACCATCAACGTGAACCCCTCGATTGCCTACAAGGTGAACGAGAAATTCTCGATGGGCTTCGGCCTGAACTGGCAGCACATCGACGCCAACTACAAGAAGAAAACGGTGGTGCCGATTGCCGGCCTGCCAGTCGCCACCAACGGCGACGCCGACCTGAACCTGAAGGGCGACGCCTGGGGCTGGAACGTCGGCTTCATGCTGCAACCCACGGAAGACACCCGCATCGGCCTGTCGTACCGTTCAAAGATCAAGCACACCGCCAAGGGCGATACCGACATCACCAACATCGGCCCCACCGGGCAATCGGTGTCGTTCGACGCCAAGGCCTCGGTGGACCTGCCCGATACGCTGATCCTGAGCGCCGCGCATCAATTGAACGAACGCTGGGAACTGCTGGGCGACGTGTCGTGGACGGGTTGGAGCAGCATTCCCGAGCTGAAGATCCGTAACTCCGGCCCGGGCGCGCGCGACGATGAACTGCCCCTGAACTTCCGCGACACCTGGCGCATCGCCGTGGGCGCGAACTACAAGTTCGCCCCAGCCTGGAAGTGGAAATTCGGCTTGGCCTATGACCAGTCGCCAGTCCACAACGAGGCCGACCGCCCGACGTCCCTGCCCGACAACAATCGCTACTGGTTCTCGACCGGCGTACAGTGGGAAGCCACCAAGAGCACCACACTGGACCTGGGCTACACCTATCTGTACCTGCGCGACACGGACATCGACACCACGTCCGGCAGCGCGGCGACCAAGGGCCGCGTAGCAGGCACCTATAACAGCAACGCCCACATCGTCGGCCTGCAACTGACGTCCCGCTTCTAGGCTTGCACGGGCGGGCGGCCGCGCGCCGCCCCCCGTTTTTTGAAGGAGATTCCCCTTGAGCAAGTTCGTCGTCAAACACGTTGCCGTCCTGGGCGCCGGCGTCATGGGCGCGCAGATCGCCGCCCACCTGGCCAATGCCGGCGTGCCCGTCACGCTGTTCGACCTGGCCGCGTCCGAAGGCGACCGCAACGGCATCGTCAACAAGGCCCTGGCCGGCCTGAAAAAGCTGGAACCCGCACCGCTGGCCGGCGCGGCCCGCATCGCCCTGATCACCCCCGCGAACTACGACGACCACCTGGACGCGCTGCGCGGCTGCGACCTGGTCATCGAAGCCATCGCCGAACGCATGGACTGGAAGACGGCGCTTTACGAGCGCATTGCCCCGCATGTGTCGCCCGACGCCATCGTTGCGTCCAACACGTCCGGCCTGTCGATCGACGCGCTGGCCAACGCCCTGCCCGCCAGCCTGCGTGAGCGCTTCTGCGGCATCCACTTCTTCAATCCGCCCCGCTACATGCGGCTGGTGGAAATCATCGCCACATCGCATACGCAACCGGTCGTGCTGGACCAGTTGGAAACCTGGCTCACGTCCACGCTGGGCAAGGGCGTGATCCGCGCGCTGGACACGCCCAACTTCGTGGCCAACCGCATCGGCGTATTCTCCATCCTGGCCGCCATGCACCACACCGCGCGCCTGGGGTTGGGCTTTGACGAAGTCGACGCGCTGACCGGTCCGAAGATCGGCCGCCCCAAGAGCGCCACCTATCGCACGGCCGACGTGGTCGGCCTGGACACCTTGGCCCACGTGGTGGGCACCATGGAAAAGAACCTGCCCGACGACCCCTGGCACCGCTACTTCGCGCTGCCGGCATGGCTGTCGGCCCTAATCCAGAAAGGCGCGCTGGGCCAGAAGACCGGTGCGGGCGTCTACCGCAAGCAAGGCCGCGACATCCTGGTGCTGGACCTGAAGGCGCAAGACTACGTGCCCAGCGCCGGCAAGCTGGCCGATGAGGTCGCCGCTCTCTTGAAGGAACGCAACCCCGCCAAGCGCTTTGCCGCGCTGCGCGCAAGCGAGCACCCGCAGGCGCAGTTCCTGTGGAGCCTGTTCCGCGACATCTTCCACTACAGCGCCGTGCAGCTTGAACACGTGGCCGACAACGCGCGCGACCTGGACCTGGCCATGCGCTGGGGCTTCGGCTGGGCGCAAGGCCCGTTTGAAACCTGGCAGGCGGCCGGCTGGCAGGACATTGCCGCCGCCGTGGCCGAAGACATCGCCGCCGGCCGCGCCATGAGCAACGCGCCCCTGCCGGCCTGGGTGCAAGAACCCGACCGCCAGGGCGTGCATGCGCCGCAGGGCTCGTATTCCGCACGTACCGGCAACTTGCATCCGCGTTCTTCATTGCCGGTGTATCACCGCCAGTTGTTCCCCGAGCGTGTCTTTGGTGAAGGCCCGGATGACCGTGGCGTCACCGTGTGGGAAAACGAAGGCGTGCGCTTGTGGAACCTGCCGGACGTGGATGCGGGCATCGCCATCCTGTCCGTCACGTCGAAGAACCACACGCTGGGCGGCGAAGTATTGGAAGGCGTGCTGCAAGCCGTGGCGCGCGCCGAACGTGATTTCGACGGCCTGGTCATCTGGCATGAACCGCCCTTTGCCGTGGGGGCCAACTTGCAGCAGGTGGTTCAGGCTTGCGCGGAAGGCCAGTTCGACATGCTGGAAGCCATGGTCGAAAAATTCCAGCGCGCGTCGCAGTCGTTCAAGTATGCGCAGATTCCCACCGTGGCCGCCGTGCAGGGCATGGCGCTGGGCGGGGGCTGCGAATTCCTGATGCACGCGTCGCACCGCGTGCTGGCATTGGAAAGCTATATCGGCCTGGTGGAAGCGGGCGTCGGACTGATTCCCGCAGGTGGCGGCAGCAAGGAATTCGCTGGCCGCGCGGCCGCGCTGGCGGCCAAGACCGCCACACCGGGCGAAGTCTTCCCCTACCTGCAACCCGTCTTCCAGACCATCGCCATGGCGCAGGTGGCCAAGAGCGCGCTGGAAGCGATCGACGCGGGCTTCGCGCGCGAACACGACATCGTGCTGTTCCACCCGGACGAGCTGCTGTATGTGGCCATCGGCCAGGCTCGGGCCGCGGCCCAGGCCGGCTACACGCCACCGCCGCGCCTGTCGAACATTCCGGTAGCGGGCAGGAACGGCATCGCCAACTTCGAGATGGTGCTGGTCAACATGCGCGAAGGCGGCATGATCAGCGCGCACGATTACCGCGTGGCGCGCAGCGCCGCCGTGGCCCTGTGCGGCGGCGAGGTCGAAACCGGCACGAAGGTGGACGAAGAATGGCTGTTGGCGGTTGAGCGCCGCGAATTCGTTGCGCTCTTGCGCACGCCTGAAACCCAGGCCCGCATCCGCCACACGCTGGAAACCGGCAAGCCGTTGCGCAACTGAGGAAAGCATCATGACCAAGCAGATACAAGACGCCTACATCGTCGCCGCCACGCGCCTGCCGGTGGGCAAGCGCAACGGCGCCTACATCACCACGCGCCCCGACGACATGCTGGCCGCCGCGCTGAACGGCGCGCTGGCGCAAGTGCCGGCGCTGGACACCGCGCGCATCGAAGACGTGATTGCCGGCTGCGCCATGCCGGAAGCCGAACAAGGCATGAACGTGGCGCGCATCGGCCTGCTGCTGGCGGGCCTGCCGCAAAGCGTGGCGGGCGTGACCGTCAACCGCTTCTGCGCATCGGGCTTGCAGGCGGTGGCGGACGCCGCCGCGCGCATCCGCATGGGCGAGGCCGACATCATGATCGGCGCGGGCACCGAATCCATGAGCGCCATGCCGCAGATCATGGGCAACAAGGTGTCGATGAACCCCGAGATCTTCGCCCACGACGAAAACATCGGCATGGCCTTCGGCATGGGGCTGACCGGTGAAAAAGTGGCTGAACGCTGGAAGGTCTCGCGAGAAGACCAGGACGCCTTCGCGCTGGCTTCGCACCAGAAGGCCTGCGCCGCGATCGCGGCCGGCCATTTCCGCGCTGAGACCACGCCGTATGAAGTGGTGTCGCACTTGCCGGACGGCGCCAGCGGCGCGGTGCGCGTGGTGCGCCGCCTGGTGGAAGTGGACGAAGGCCCGCGCCCGGACAGCAGCGCCGAAGCCTTGGCGCGGCTACGCCCCGTGTTCTCGACGCGCGGCAGCGTCACGGCCGGCAATAGCTCGCAGATGTCCGACGGCGCGGCCGCCGTGGTGCTGGTGTCCGACCGCATTCTGCGCGAATTCAACCTGAGCCCGCTGGCGCGCTTCGTCAGCTTCGCGGTGGCCGGCGTGCCGCCCGAGGTGATGGGCATCGGCCCCGTGGCGGCCATCCCCAAGGTGCTGGAACGCGCCGGCATCACGCAAGACGCGCTGGACTGGATCGAGCTGAACGAGGCCTTCGCGGCCCAATCGCTGGCGGTGATCCGCGAACTGAAGCTGGACCCCACCAAGGTCAACCCGCTGGGCGGCGCCATCGCACTGGGCCACCCGCTGGGCGCTACCGGCGCGATCCGCACGGCCACCATCACGCACGGCCTGCGCCGCACGGGCGGCAAGTACGGGTTGGTCACCATGTGCATTGGCACCGGCATGGGCGCGGCCGGGCTGTTCGAAGCGATGTGATGTCTGGCGCAATCCTGCAAACCCTTCCCGCGACATAAGCCGGCATGCCCAGCATGAAGCCCTATTGGTTCAAGAACCTGTCGCCAGCATGGCGCGCGCGCCTGATGCGGGTGGGCTTCAACCTGCATCCGGCGTTTCGCGCCACCGGCGGCCGCGTGATGCATGTGTCGCCGGACTTCCTGCACATCCGCATCAAGCTGCCGCTGTTGCGGCGCACGCGCAATATCGTGGGCTCTATGTACGGCGGGTCGCTGTTCGCGGTGACGGACGGCGCCCACCCCACCATGCTGATGTCGGCGCTCGGCCCGGACCACATCGTGTGGGACAAGGCGGCGTCCATCCGCTTTCGCAAACCCGCCTACACGACCTTGTATGCCGACTTCCGGCTGCCGCCCGGAGAAATCGCCGACATACGCGATGTGCTCGCGCGCGACCACGAAACCACCCGCTCCTACACGGTGGAATTGAAGGACAAGGACGGCGTGGTCTACGCCGTGGTGGAACGCACCATCTATATCGCGGACAAGAAGTTCTACAAGCGAAAGAACACAGGAGGAGACTCATGCAACGCATCTCTGGAGGGCGATACACCGCCCTGAGCCTTATCCTTGCCGCCAGCCTGGCGCTGGGCCCCGCGTTCGCCGCCGACATGGAGGTTGGCGGCCAGCGCGTGCCCGAACACCTGAGCGAGGGCGGCCGCACGCTGGTGCTCAACGGCGCGGGCCTGCGCACGAGATTCGTCGTGAAGGTCTACGTGGCCGCGCTGTACGTCACCACGAAAAGCCACGATGCGTCGGTGCTGATCAACAGCACGGAACCCCGTCGCATCCGCCTGCAATTGTTGCGAGACGTGGACAGCGAGAGCCTTGACGACGCCCTGCAGGAAGGCCTGCGCGACAATACGCCGCCGCCGGAACTGGCAAGGCTTAAGGCATCCACCGAACGCCTCAAGAGCCTGGTGGCCGATCTGGGCATTGCCCGCGAGGGCGATGTGGTCGACCTGGACTTTGACGCCCGTGGCGTTGCCGTGACCCACAACGGCAAGCCACGCGGCCGCGTCGACGGCCCCGATTTCGCCCGCGCCTTGCTCCGCGTCTGGCTGGGCGACAAGCCCGCGCAGACTTCCCTGAAGACGGCCCTGTTGGGCAACTAGGCGGAACCGCACACAATGGAACGAATCTGGCACAAGAGCTATCCCGCGGGCGTACCCGCGGAAATCGAGATAGACGGGGTGACCACACTGGTCTCGGTCGTGCGGGAAAGTTGCCGCCGCTATGCGGACAAGACCGCGTACCTGAGCATGGGCAAAGCGATCAGCTACGCCGAACTGGACGAATTGACGCGCGACTTCGCCGCCTGGCTGCACGCCCAGGGCCTGGGTAAAGGCGACCGCGTTGCGCTCATGATGCCCAACCTGCTGCAATACCCCGTTTGCCTGTTCGGCGCCTTGCGCGCTGGCTGCGTCGTGGTCAACTGCAACCCGCTTTACACCCCGCACGAGCTTGAACACCAGTTGGTGGACTCGGGCGCACGCGCCATCGTGGTGGCGGACAACTTCGCGGCCACCGTGGAAAAGGCACTGACCGCTGCCGGGCAAGGCAGCGCGGTCAAACATGTACTGGTGACGTCCATCGGCGAAATGCTGGGTCCACTTAAAGGCCGGCTGGTGGATTTCGTCATCCGCCGCGTCAAGCGCATGGTGCCGGCGTGGTCCTTGCCGCACCATGTGCGCCTGGGCGATGCGTTGCGCGCGGGCCGGCAGGCGCCGTTTGCCGAAGTGCCGCTGAACCAACGCGATCTGGCCTGCCTGCAATACACGGGCGGGACCACCGGCGTGGCAAAGGCCGCGATGCTGACGCACGGCAATCTGGTGACAAACGTGAACCAGGCTCATGCCTGGATCAGGCCGCTGGTCACAGACGGCGAAGAGTGCATCGTGACGGCCTTGCCGCTGTATCACATCTTTGCGCTGACGGCGAACTGCCTGACGTTCATGAAGATCGGCGCCAGCAACCTGCTGATCATCAACCCGCGTGACATTGCCGGGCTGATCAAGGAAATGAGCCAGGTGCCATTTTCGGCATTCACCGGCGTCAATACCTTGTTCAACGCGCTGCTGAATCATCCCGATTTCGCCAAGCTGGATTTTTCGCGCCTGCGCCTGACAATGGGCGGGGGCATGGCGGTGCAGCGTGCCGTGGCCGAGCGTTGGCGCGCGGTCACGGGCAAGCCGCTGGCGCAGGCCTACGGGCTGACCGAGACGTCACCCGCCGTCACCGTCAACCCGCTGGACGTCAAGGTATTCACCGGGTCCATCGGCTTGCCGGTGCCATCCACCGACATTTCCATCCGCGACGATGACGGCGTGGAACTGGGTGTAGGGGAAACGGGGGAAATCTGCGTGCGCGGTCCCCAGGTCACCCAGGGCTACTGGAACCGCCCCGACGAAACCGCGCTGGTGATGACCCCTGACGGCTATCTGCGCACGGGCGACGTCGGCTACGTGGACCAGGACGGCTACGTGTTCCTGATCGACCGCAAGAAAGACATGATCCTGGTGTCGGGCTTCAACGTGTATCCCAACGAAGTCGAGGACGTCGCCGCGCTGCACGCCGGCGTGCGCGAAGTGGCCGCGGTGGGGGTGCCGGACGAACGCTCGGGCGAAGTGGTCAAGCTATATGTGATCCGCAAGGACCCCGAGCTGGATGCCGAAACGCTGATCGCCCATTGCCGCACGCACCTGACGGGCTACAAGGTGCCGCGCCAGGTGGAATTCCGCGATGATTTGCCGCGCACCAACGTGGGCAAGATCCTGCGGCGGGAATTGAAACCCGACGCTGCCCCGCAAGTGGAAAAGCAAAGCGCCGGCCAGGGTTGAACCCCCCCACGGCTTTTGCGCCAGCCGTATCAGTAGGATGGGTGCAGCGCGGCAAGGCAGCAAAAAGAACGAAGCCGTCAATCGCGCGAAACCCATCAAGCAGCGCCCCAATTCTTCCGCAGCCTTGCCACACAGCAACCGTTGCAAGATGGGTTCCGCGCGATCGGCGTTGTGGGTTCTGAGCATGACCGTGCCGCGCTGCACCCATCCTACGGGCGCCGCGCCATGCCATGTAGGATGGGTGCAGCGCGGCAAGGCAGCAAAAAGAACGATACCGCCGACCGCGCGAAACCCATCAAGCAGCGCCCCAATTCTTCCGCAGCCTTCCCACACAGCAACCATTGCAAGATGGGTTCCGCGCGATCGGCGTTGTGGGTTCTAAGCATGACCGTGCCGCGCTGCACCCATCCTACGGGCGCCGCGCCATGGCATGTAGGATGGGTGCAGCGCGGCAAGGCAACAAAAAGAACGACACCACCGATCGCGCGAAACCCATCAAGCAGCACCCCAATTCTTCCGCAGCCTTCCTACACAGCAACCATTGCAAGATGGGTTCCGCGCGATCGGCGTTGTGGGTTCTGGGTATGACCGTGCCGCGCTGCACCCATCCTACGAGTTGCGCCAGCCGTGGCATATTGACCTCCCTTCCTTTCCCTTCCCCCACTACCACTGCCCGAAGAACACCCCCGCCCGCTTGTGCGCGTTGGTGGCTTTTTCCACGGCTTCGTCGCTGATGGTGGTGCGCCGCTTGCCGCGCAGCATCCAGTCCAAGAGGCGCTGGCGCAGTTCCAGACGTGTGGCCGCGTGCGTGGCGCTGGTGCCCAGGTCCTGGAACTCATCCGGGTCGGCGTGCAGGTCAAACAGCTGCTCGGGCTCGTCCAGCCAGTACACATAGCGCCAGCGGTCGGTGCGCACCGACCAGGCGCGCGCATTCTGCGGCGTCTTGCCGCGCAGGATGCGGGCCTGGCGGAAGCTGTAGTCCAGTTCCGAGAACACACAATCGCGCCATTCCGTGCTGGATGCAGTGCCGTCCCCTCGGCCATGCAGCAGCGTTTGCAGTTCCCTGCCTTCCAGCCGATGCGACGGTCCGGGCGTGCCCAATGCGCGCAGCACCGTGGGCACCACGTCCACGCTTTCCACCATGTCGTTCAAGGCCTGCCCGCGCGTGGCATCAGCCGCCGCCGACGGGTCCATCACGATGAACGGCACGCGCTGCACGGTGTCGTAGAACAGTTCTTTTTCGCCCAGCCAGTGGTCGCCCAGGAAATCGCCATGGTCGGCCGTGAACACGATCAGCGTGTTCTTCATCAGGCCCGCGCCTTCCATGTAGTCGAACAATCTGCCCAGGTGATCGTCCAGTTGCCGGATCAAGCCCTGGTAAGCCGGCCGCACCACGCGCACGCATTCGTCGCTGGAAAAGCTGACGCTCTCTTCCTGCTGACGGTAGGCGGCAACCACGGGATGCGCGTTCGCCAGCTCTTCCTGGTTGCGCCGCACGGGCAGGCATTGGTCAGCGGTATAGCGCTGGTGGTACGGGGCCGGCGCCATGTAAGGCCAGTGCGGTTTGACGTAGCTCAGGTGCAGCACCCAGGGCTGGCTGCCACGGCGTTGCATGAAGTCCAGCGCCTGATCCGTCATGTAGGCGGTTTCGGAATGCGCTTCGGCCACGCGCGACGGCAGATGCACGTTGCGCATGTTCCAGCCGCTGGCGATCTGGCCGTTGGCGTCCACGCCGGCAATCACGTAGTCGGTCCAGGGGTCGGCGCTGTCGTAGCCGTGGCGGCGCAGGAAAGCGGGATAGCCGCTTTCCTGACCGGGCGTGTGGTGGCCGTCGTAGCGGTCCAGCTCCGTGAAGCCGCCCCGGCTGAGCAGCACGCCCAGCTCGGATGCGCCGTCGATGGCCAAGCGTTCCATGCCGGCCTTGTCGGGAATGATGTGGGTCTTGCCGGCCAGGGCTAGCTCGCGCCCCTGCCCCGCCAGGTACTCGCCCAGCGTGATTTCGTTGACCGACAGCGGCACGCGGTTCCACGTAGCCCCGTGGCGCGAGGGGTAGCGGCCCGTGTAGTAGCTCATGCGCGACGGGCCGCACACGCCGGAATTCACGAAGGCGCGGTCAAAGCGCACGCCGCGCGCCGCCAGCGCATCCAGGCTGGGGGTTTGCAAATAAGGATGGCCATAGCAGCTAAGGTGATCCGCCCGCAACTGGTCGGCCATGATGAACAACACATTCTGCACCGTGCTCATTGCCGCCCCTATTGCGTGGCCGTGAAGCCGGAGTCGCGCACCACCGGTTCCCATTGCTTGCGATAGGCGTCCAGCGCCTTGGCGGTGCCGGCCGCGTCCTGCGACACCGGTTCCAGGTACACGCTGCGCACGGCTTTTTCCATGCCGGGGTCGCGCATGATGGCCGCAATGTCGGCGCCCAGGCGGTCAGCCTTGGCCTTGGGCATGGCGGCGGGCGCGAAGAAGGCGTTCCAGCCATCGGCAGCCAGGTCCACGCCGCTTTCCTTGAAGGTGGGCACGTCTTGCAGATCCGCATCGCGCGTATCGCCAGAGGTGGCCAGGATGCGGATCTTGCCGGCGCGGTGCTGCGGCAGCAGGGTGTCCAGCGTGTCGATGCCTTGCGGCAGGATGCCGCCGATCAGTTCCGATATCAAAGGCGCGGACCCGCGATAGCCAATCACTTCCGGATCCTGCTTGATCTCGCGGCCCAGCATCAGCGCGAAAAAGTGCGGCAGGCTGCCGGTGGCCGGCACGCCCACCGTGAATTGCTTGGGGTTGGCGCGCAACCACTCGCGCAGGGCGGGCACGTTCTTGATGGGCGAGCTGGCCGGCACGGCCAGCGCAAACTTGTAGCGGCTGACCAGCGACACCGGCGTAAAGTCGCGCTTGGCGTCATACCCGGGTTGGGCGTAGACCAGCGGCGCCACGACCATGACCGCGGGGTTGGCCAGCATCAGCACGTTTTGCTCGGCCGGCGCCGCATGCAGCGTCTGGGCCGCGATGCGCCCGCCCGCGCCGGTCTTGTTTTCAACCACCACGGGCACGCCCACGCGGTCCTTCAGGCGGTCGGCCACCAGCCGCGCAATGCGGTCGGAACTGCCGCCCGGCGGGTAGCCCACCACGATCGTCAAGGTGCCGTCCAGCGGCGCTTGCTGCGCACAGGCCAGCGACGCCCCCGTGGCCACGGCCGTGGCCACAATGGCCTTTGCCATCCATCCCTTCGTCCATTGATGCATCGTCTTCTCCTGGGGACAGTGGCCCGCTGTCGGTTATGGTTCTGTCTGCCTGGCCAAATACAAATAAGCAGAAACAATTTAGCAACGCGGCCGTTGCTTGATCTAATCCAGGACTTTCGATAACGATATGCAGCACGCACCGCGCGGGACGCGGCCCGCACTGCGGCAAGGAGGAGACGCCATGCCAACCCACCCGATACCCGATCGGCCCTCGACAGCGCAGCCCGCCGCACAGCAGACCGCATCAGGGCTGCCTGCTTCCGACCCGCCTCCTCATCTGTCCGACATGCTGATGTACCGGCTGTACCAGGCGTGGTCGCAATCCAACCCGGTGTTCGTGCGGCTGTGCGAAGGCCGTTTCGGCATCACGCGGCGCGAATGGCGCATTCTGGCCTGCGCCATCGAAGGCGGCATCATGAACTCGGCCGAGCTGGCGGCCGCCGCCAAGCTGGACCTGGCCCGCACGTCGCGCACGCTGGGCTCGCTGTGTGCAAAGGGCTGGCTGCGACGCCTGCCCGACAGCAGCGACCGTCGCGTGGTGCGGGTCGAAGCCACCGCCGAGGGCCAGGCGCGTTATCAGGCGCTGCTGCCCGAGGTCTTGCGGCTGAACGCGCTGCTGGTGCAGGACTTGAGCGACAGCGAAGTCGCGCTACTGCGCGACTTTCTGGGCCGCATCGAGCAGCGCGGGCGGCGCATGGCCGAAGACAACATCGTGGCGGAAAAGGCCAGCCGACGCGAAGGCGGGACGCGGCGCGCGCAGTACGCGTAAGCCAAGGGTGTCGCGCCGGGCCAACATTTCGGCAGGGCAAGCGCCGCCTGAGAACCCATTGGCAAACCGCTGAATAAAAAGGCTTTTACCCGCCCGAACGCCGTGGCCTGCCTGGTTTGCAGGCCTTTTTTACATCTGGGACTGCTCGGATGCCTAGCCGTGTGGGCGCAGCGCAATTAATAATAATTATCGTTGCAATTCCTATATGTAATCAGCGACCACCGTGTCGCAGGGGACTCACTTGAAACGCCATCCAACCCGGGCCGCCCGCCGCGCGCGCCCGCAGAGCCTGTTGCCCGCCGCCGCGCTGGCCGCCTGCCTGGGCGCCACCGCCCACGCCCAAACCGCCCCCGCCACCGCCGCCGGCCCCACCACCGTGCTGCCCGCCGTGCAGGTGACCGGCACGGCCGAAACCGCCACCAGCCCGGTCGCGGGCTACGTGGCCACGCGCAGCGCAACCGGCACCAAGACCGACACCCCCCTGTCTGAAACGCCGCAAGCCATCACGGTGATTCCGCGCGATCAGATCGTGGACCAGGGCGCCCAGAACGTGCAGGACACCATGAACTACGCCGCCGGCGTGCGGCCCAATGCGTATGGCGTGGACAACCGCGGCGACTACGTCCGCATCCGTGGCACGGAGCCGGCGCAGTACCTGGACGGCCTGCGCCAGTTCTTCAATTCAAACAACCCACGCACCGAGGTCTATGGCATGGAGCGCGTGGAAGTGCTGCGCGGCCCCTCGTCCATGCTGTACGGACAGGGCAGCACCGGCGGCATCGTCAACCTGGTCAGCAAGCGCCCGCAGGCTGAAGCGCAACGCGAAATCGGCGTGGTGCTGGGCAGCGACAACCGCCGCGAAATCCATACCGACCTGACTGGCCCCGTGACCGAAGACGGGCAATGGCTGTACCGCGTGGTGGCCGTGGGCCGCGACAGCGACACCCAGGTGCAGTACGCGCAGGACGACCGCCTGATGCTGGCGCCGTCGCTCACGTGGCAGCCCAGCGCCGCCACCTCGCTGACCTTGCAGGCGCTGTGGCAAAAGGACAGGGCCGGCACCACACAGTCATTCCTGCCCTGGAGCGGCTCGGTACAAGAAAACCCGAACGGCCGCATCCCCACCCGCCGCTTCGTCAGCGAGCCGGGCTGGGACGCCTACGACACCGAGCAATTCAGCGTGGGCTGGCTGTTTGAGCACCAATTCAACGACACCTGGAAATTCCGCCAGAACTTCCGCAACACGGTCAGCCGGGTCGACTATCAATCGCTGTACCCGAACGTGTACGGCGCGCGCCGTGGCGATTCCTACATCGACGCCGCCCAGACCACCACCGACCGCTACTTCTACGTCAACAAGCCGCGCATGCGCACGCTGCTGGCCGACCAGAACATCGAAGGCAAGCTCAACTGGGGCCGCACCGAGCACACCGTCATCCTGGGCATGGACTATTCGCATTACCGCGAAACCAGCCAGACGGCCTCCGGCCTGGGCGCGCCGCTGAACCTGTACCACCCCGTCTACGGCAACGTGCCGGAATACGAGCTGTCGGACACGCCCAAGCAAAAGCAGCAGCAACTGGGCTTTTACGCGCAAGACCAGATCAAGTTCGACAAGAACTGGATCTTCCTGGCGGGCATCCGCCGCGACCGCGCCGACAACCGCATCGACGGCCAGGACAAGGAAACCGACTACGCCACCACCAAGCGCTTCGGCCTGATGTACGCGGCCGACAACGGCTGGTCGCCCTACCTGAGCTACAGCGAATCGTTCACGCCGATTGCCGGATCGAACTTCTACAACGAACGCTACAAGCCCATGCGCGGCAAACAGGTCGAGGCCGGCATCAAGTACATGCCCCGCGACGCCGACATGGAATTCACGGCCGCCGCCTACGACCTGCGCGAAAAGAACCGCCAGACCAATGACCCCGACAATCCCAACAACCAGCTCCAGGCCGGCAAGACCCGCACGCGCGGCGTTGAATTGGAATTGCGTGGCCGCGTCACCAAGAACGTGGACGTGATCGCCAACTACATCTACACCGATGTCGACCCGCAACTGGAAGGCTTGCCCAAGCACATGGCGTCGTTGTGGAGCAAGTACCGCTTTGCGCTGGCCGGCCAGCCCGGCTTCGCGGTGGGCGCGGGGGTGCGCTACCTGACAGCGTTCCGCGATGGCGGCGCGCCGGAAACGCCCGCCGTCACGCTGTTCGACGCCATGGTCAGCTACGACAATGGTCCGTGGCGCTATGCCTTGAACGTCAACAACATCGCCGACCGCACCTATGAAACGGTCTGCCTGGACCGTGGCGACTGCTTTTACGGCGCGCGCCGCACCGTCATGCTCAGCGGGGCGTACCGCTTCTAAGCCGACGCGGCGCAGGCCGCCTCCCCCCAGGACGAAAAACCTGTACGTACAGGCAGTACGTACAGGTGTACACTAGCGGTTTTTCAACCCCCACTGACAGACGCGTCAACGAACGTCTGCAATCCACCAGAATCGTCCTGGAGACTTACGCAAGTGTCGACCACCGCCTCTTCCCGTTCGCCTTTTTTTGGCACCATGCAGAAAATCCCTGGTGGATTGATGCTCGTACCGCTGATCCTGGGTTCCCTGATCGGCACCTTCGCCCCTGATGCGCTTGCCATCGGCGGCTTTACCACCGCCCTCTTCAAGAACAGCGCCCTGCCGCTGATCGCCCTGCTGATCTTCGCGACCGGCACGCAAGTCAACGCCCGCACCGGCGGCCCCATCCTGGCCACCGCCGGCACCCTGCTGCTGATGAAGACGCTGGTGCCCGCCACGCTGATCATCATCCTGGGCAGCTATGTGGGCCTGGACGGTGTGATGGGCGTGTCGATCCTGGCCTTGCTGGCCGCGTTCGACAACAGCAACGGCGGCCTGTGGCTGGCCTACACCGGCCAGTACGGTGACGCCCGCGACCGCGGCGCCTACGTCGCCAGCGCCGTCAACGACGGCCCCTTCTTCAGCCTGCTGTTCCTGGGCGCCTCGGGCCTGGCCGATATTCCGATGATTGCCCTGGTGGCGGCGCTGGTGCCGTTCCTGCTGGGCGTGGTGGTTGGCAACCTGGACCCGAAGTGGCGCGACGTGCTCAAGCCCGTGCCCAACATCGTGATCCCGTTCTTCGCCTTTGCGCTGGGCACCGGCATCAACCTGGGCGCGGTGGTCAGCGGCGGCATGAGCGGCCTGATCCTGGGCCTGATCATCAGCCCCATCACCGGCGGCCTGGTCTACCTGGGCTATCGCCTGATTCTGCGCCGTGGCGGCAAGAGCGGCCTGGGCTTCGCGGCCGGTACGACCGCCGGCAACGCCATCGCCACGCCCGCCGTGGTCGCGGCCGCCGACCCCAACTTCCAGCAATACGTGTCGACCGCCACCGCGCAGGTTGCGGCCTGCGTGCTGATCAGTTCGATCCTGGCGCCGATGCTGGCTTCGTACTTCCTCAAGCGCGCCGGTGAACTCAAGTCCGAAGACGCCGATGCGGACAGCAGCGCCACGCCCACGTTGGCCAGCGCGCGCGGAGAGGCGCTTTGACGCCCACCATCGCCATCGTCGCCGATGACCTGACCGGTTCCGGCGACACCGCGGTGCAATTTGTACGCGCCGGCTGGAGCACGCACCTGTCCATCGGCGGCGCCGACGAGGCGCTGGCCGGCCCGGCTACCGCCGGCGTCGAAGTGCTGGCGGTCACGACCCACAGCCGCGCGCTGCCCGCCGCCGACGCCGCCCGCGTCATTGAACAGAACGTGCGCCAACTGCGCGCGGCCGGCGTATCGCGCCTGTACAAGAAGGTGGACTCCACCTTGCGCGGCGCCTTCAAGGCCGAGATCGACGCGGCGCGCGATGCCTGGGGCTCGGACACGGTGGCGGTGATCTGCCCCGCGTTCCCCGCCACCGGCCGTACCGTGGAACACGGCGTGCTGTTGGTCAACGGCAAGCCGGTCACCGAGACGTCCGCCGCCACCGACCCGGTGACCCCGGTGACGGAAAGCCATATTCCCACCCTGCTGGGCTGCGCCCATGTGGCGGCGCAAGACGGCGACACGCCCGACACGCTTGCCGCGCGCATCCGGCAGGCCGGCAACACGGTGGTGGTTGACGCCAGCACCGATGCCGACCTGGAACGCCTGGCGCGCGCCATCGGCCTGCTGGGCGTACACGCCCTGCCCGTGGGCGCGGGCGGCCTGGCCGTGCCGTTGGCCCGCGTTTGGGCCGGCGCCGACCAGACCGCGCCCGTCGTGGTCGTGGTGACGTCGCAGCACAGCGCGGCGCGCGCTCAAGCCGCCGCCCTGCAAGCCTCGGGCGCCGACACCTGGACGCCCACGCTCGCTCAACTGGCCGACGACGCCGCATGGCAGGCCTGGAGCCAGCCGCTGCTGCAGGCCCACGCCAAAGCGCCCGCCGAAGCGGGCACGGTGTTGCTGCTGGCGCCCGAAGGCCAACTGGAAGGATTGGATTCGGAAAAAGTTGCCGACCGCCTGGGCAGCCTGGCGGCGCAATTGATCGCCACCTCGCGCGCGGCCGGCGTGGTCGCCACGGGCGGCGACGGGGCGCGCAGCGTGCTGGTGGCGCTGAACGCCAGCGGTATCGCGCTGGTGGATGAAGTGATGGGTGGCGTGCCGCTAGGCACGCTGACCGGGGGTACGGCCGCGGGCCTGCCCGTGGTGACCAAGGCCGGCGGCTTTGGCACCGAAGACGTATTGGTTCGCGCCGTGCGCGCGATCCGCGACAGGAGATTCAAGCGATGACACAACCCCAACCGAACAAGCTGCCTTTGCTGGCCGTCACCCTGGGCGACGTGGCCGGCATCGGGCCGGAAATCACGGCCAAGATGCTGATGGGCCACGACGAACTGCGCCAAAAGGCCCGCCTGCTGGTGGTCGGCGATGTAGACGTCATGGTCAACGCCGTGCGCGGCCTGGGTGGCGACCCCGCCATCGTGAAGAAGCTGGACCGCGCGGCCGACTGTACCAACACGCCCGGCACGATCGAAGTGTTGCAAGCCGGCCCGTCGCTGGCTCACGTCAAGCTGGGTGAAATCAGCGCCGACGCGGGCGATGGCTCCGTGCGCTTCGTCACCACCGCCTGCGCCCTGGCGCGCGCCGGTGAAGTCGACGGCATCGTGACCGCGCCGCTGAACAAGGCTGCCATGCACGCCGCCGGCCACAAGTGGCCCGGCCACACCGAATTGCTGGCGCATGAATTCGGCGTGAAGACCTTCTCGCTGGTGCTGTCGGCCGGCGACCTCTACATCTTCCACGCCACCACCCACGTATCGCTGCGCCAGGCCATTGAAGACCTGACGCCCACGCGCATGCGCGCCGTGCTGCGCCTGGCGGGTTCGTTCGCCAAGGCGCTGGGCCGGGGCGACCAGCCGGTGGCTGTGTCGGGCCTGAACCCGCACGCGGGTGAAAACGGCATCTTCGGCAGCGAAGACGCCGACATCCTGGCCCCCGCCGTGGCCGAAGCCAATGCGGCTGGCATCCTGGCCGCCGGCCCCATCCCGGCCGACGCCCTGTTCCCGCAAGCCGTGCGCGGCAAGTGGCAATTCGTGATCGCCTGCTACCACGACCAGGGCCACGCGCCCTTCAAGGCCGTGTATGGCGATGACGGCGTCAACATCACGGTGGGCCTGCCTGTGGTGCGCGTATCCGTGGACCACGGCACCGCGTTCGACATCGCTGGCAAGGGCATCGCGCGCGAAGACAGCCTGATCCTGGCCGCCGAGCGCGCCGCGCATCTGGCCCCGGGCTGGACGCATGTATGGGAAACTGCGCGGGCACAAACCGGAGGTTGATTTCCATGGCGCCCGCCACGCACGACGCATTGCCCGTTCTTGATCGCTCTGGCGACGTCCCGCTGCACGCCCAGGTGGCGACGCTGCTGCGGGGATTCATCCGGTCGAACAAGCTGGCGACGGGTGCCGTGCTGCCCAGCGAAGCCGCGCTGTGCGTACGCTTTGGCGTGGCGCGCAGCGTGGTGCGTCAGGCGCTGGCCGCGCTGGCTACCGAAGGGCTGATCCAACGCGAAAGCGGACGCCCGGCCACGGTGGCCGCGCCGCAGGAACATCGCCGGCTGGTGCAGCGGTCCACCGGCCTGTACGAGCAGTTCGCGCAGTCTGGCGTGGCCTTGCAGACGCGCGTGCTGGCCTTTGCGCGCGCAGAACCGCCCGCCGATGTGGCGGCGTTTTTCGGCACCACCAAATTGCTGATGTTGGAACGCCTGCGCCACGTGGCCGACGCGCCGCTGGCCTATGTACGCACCTGGTTGCCCGTCGATGTGGTGCCTGGCCTGCGCGCCGAGGACCTGACCGACGCTTCCTTGCACGGCGTGTTGACGCGCCGCTTTGGCCTGCGCCCCGGCGCCGGCCGCAACCAGATCCGCGCGGTGGCCGCCGACGCCAAGCTGGCCGACCTGCTCGACACCACGACCGGTACACCCTTGCTGATGCTGCAGGGCCAGGGCATGGACCAGCACGACCGGCCGCTGGAGTGGTTCACCACCTGGCACCGCGCCGAGCAGTTGGTGTTCGACGTGGACGTCAGCAACGGCCACGAAAGCGTGCATCCGCGCTTGCAGGATGCACCGGCTGAACCGGCCAGCGCGTTGCCATCCCCGCCCCCGGATCCGCAGGATCCCCTGGCGCGCGCCCAGGCGCTGGTGGCCGAGCTATCGGCCGAGCTGGCCCGGCTGCGCGGCCAGGCCTGAGCCTGCGCGCTACAACAATCCGCAAATCAGCGCGATGTGCGCGTCGCGCCGCGCCGACAGGTCGAAGGGTTCGTCCGCGCCTGTCAGGATGGCCATGACGACGGCGTGCACCACCGGCGAGAGCAGCAGCTCGGGATGTCGCGCCGCCACGCCCCCTTCGCACAGACCCCGTTCACGCGCCAAGGCCAGCAAGCTGGCGATATCGGCTTGATGGGCCTCGGCCGTCTCTTGCCGCCAGCGCCGCGCCAGGTGCGGCACGCGCGCGCTTTCGGCCAGCAGCAGCCGCATGGTGACGATCATCGCCGGGTTGGCCAGGCTGGCGTAAAGATGGTCCACCAGGCGTTCCGCCAGATGCCGAACCGACTCGCAGCCATCGACGATGGCGCGCGCGTCCAGGCGGGCTGGCGACAGGTGCCGTTCCAGCAGCGCCCGAAAGACCTCTTCCTTGCTGGAAAAATGGGCGTACAGGCCGCCCTTGGACAGGCCTGCCCGCAGCGCGATGTCTTCCATCCGCGCCCCCTCGTAACCCGCCGCCGAGAATTCCTGTAGCGCGGCATCCAGAATCTGCCCCGTCCGCACCGTGGGTGGCAGACGCTGGCGTTGCGTACTCATTCATGGCTCCTTGCGAAATGACGCGCGGCGTCGACGTCGCACGCCCTTCTACGGCCTCATTAAAAACCGACCGGTCAGTCGCTAACTTGATGTCGATCAAGGAATTGCCGGCACCCCGCGGGCAAAATTGATGCTGCGAAGACGCCACGGTTACCGCTGTTGGACGTAAGACTTCCATTGACACGATGGAGAACGACACATGACTCGCCGCCCGGTTTCGGCATGGAATGCTGCCCGCCTGGCGCCGGCCGTTCTGGCCGTGTTGCTGGCGCAGGGTTGCGTGTCGATGGCCCCGCCTTACCAACGCCCCGCCCTGCCGGTGGCCGCCACCTGGTCCGCCCCGCACTCCAGCGAGAATGCCGGGCTGAACGCCGCACACGTGGGCTGGCGCAGCTATTTTTCGGACCCCGTCCTGCAAGGCCTGATCGACGAAGCGCTGGCCAACAACCGCGACCTGCGCCAGGCCCTGTTGCGCGTGGAAGAAGCGCGCGCGCTGTACGGCATCCAGCGGGCCGACCAGTTTCCGACGCTGGGCGTCCAGGCCACGGGCACCCGTTCGCGCACGCCGGCGGACCTGAATCTGACGGGTCGGCCCGTGGTGGCCAACCAATACCAGGCCGGTGTCGGCATGGCGACCTGGGAGCTGGACTTCTGGGGTCGCGTGCGCAGCCTGAAAGACGCCGCGCTGGAAAACTATTTGGCGTCCGATGCCGCCGCGCGCGCCGTCACCTTGTCCTTGATTGCGCAGGTGGCGGACAGCTACCTGACGCTACGCGAACTGGACGAGCGCCTGGCGCTGACCCGCCGGACGATCGCCTCGCGCGAGGAATCCCTGCGCATCTTCCGCCGCCGCTACGAGGTCGGTGCGATCGCCAAGCTGGACCTGACCCAAGTGGAAACGCTGTGGCAGCAGGCCCGCGCGCTGGGCGCCGAACTGGAGCAGGCGCGCGCCACGCAGGCGCACGCGCTGGAGCTGCTGGTGGGCAAGCCGCTGAACCTGCCGATGCCTAACGCCGGCCTGGATGATGCGGCCGTGATGCGCGACCTGCCCGCCGGTCTGCCGTCCGACCTTTTGACCCAGCGCCCCGACATCGTCGCGGCCGAGCATCAACTGCAGGCGGCCAACGCCAATATCGGCGCGGCGCGCGCCGCGTTCTTTCCCCGCATCACCTTGACCGGCGCCTTTGGCAGCGCCAGCGCCGAACTCAATGACCTGTTCGGAAGCGGCAGCCGCGCGTGGACCTTCACGCCCAGCGTCGACCTGCCGATCTTTGACGCCGGCCGCCGCAGCGCCAACCTGGACCTGGCCGAGATACGCCGCGACCAGGCCGTCGCGGGCTACGAACAAACTATCCAGAGCGCATTCAAGGACGTGTCCGACGCGCTGGCCGCCCGCCACTGGCTGGCCGAACAGGTGCAGGTATTGCGCGCCACCGTGGCCGCGCAAAGCGAACGCGCCAGGCTCGCCAAGCTGCGCTATGACCATGGCGCATCGCCCTACCTGGAAGTGCTGGACGCGCAGCGCGACCTGTTGGCCGCGCAGCAGGCGTTGGTGCAAACGCGCCGCGCGTTGCTATCGGCGCGCGTCGGCCTCTACGCAGCACTGGGAGGCGGCACACAGGCGGGCGAGTCGGCGCCCGGCCCTGACGGCGCGGCAACCCAAGCGCCCGCCCCGCAATAACAACAGGACAAGACCCATGAAGCTGCCCACCCGAAAACTGATACCCGTGCTGCTCGTACTGGCCGTGGCCGCTGCCGCTTACGCCGGCTGGCGCATGCTGGCCGACAACGGCCCGGGAGCTGGCTTCATCAGCGGCAACGGGCGCATCGAAGCCACGGAGATCGATGTCGCCACCAAGCTGGCCGGCCGCGTCCAGGAGGTGCTGGTGGCCGAAGGAGACTTCGTCACCGCCGGCCAGGCGCTGGCGCGCATGCAGATCGATACGCTGAACGCCCAACGCGAAGAAGCGCGTGCCCAGCATCAGCAAGCCATCAACAACGCCGCCAGCGCCAGCGCCCAGATTGCCCAGCGCGAAAGCGACAAGCTGGCCGCCGATGCCGTGGTGGTGCAGCGCGAGAGCGAACTGGACGCGGCCCGCAGGCGCTTGGCCCGATCCGAGACCTTGTCCAAGGAAGGCGCCTCGTCCATCCAGGAACTGGACGACGACCGGGCCCGCGTCCGCAGCGCCCAGGCGGCGGTGAATGCCGCGCGCGCGCAAGTGAATGCCGCGCAAGCCGCCATCCAGGCGGCGCGCGCCGCGCAGGTGGGCGCGCAATCAGCGGTGAATGCGGCGCTGGCCACCATCGCGCGTATCGACGCCGACATCACCGACAGCGAACTGCGCGCGCCACGCGCCGGCCGCGTACAGTACCTGGTCGCCCAGCCGGGCGAAGTGCTTGGCGCGGGCGGCAAGGTGCTGAACATGGTCGATCTGGCCGACGTCTACATGACGTTCTTCCTACCCGAGCAGGCGGCCGGCCGCGTGGCCTTGGGCCAGGACGTGCGCATCATTCTGGATGCCGCGCCGCAATACGTCATACCGGCCAAGGTGTCGTTCGTGGCCAGCACCGCGCAGTTCACGCCGAAAACGGTCGAGACGGCCTCCGAGCGGCAAAAACTGATGTTCCGCGTCAAGGCGCAGATCGATCGCAAGCTGCTGCAACAGCATCTGCGGCAGGTCAAGACCGGCGTGCCCGGCGTGGCCTGGCTAAAGCTGGACGCTGCTGCCGCCTGGCCCGTCGACCTGGAAGTCAGGGTGCCCTGATGGACACAACCGCGACGGCCTGGTCAGCGCCCGCGCCCGCGGCGGTCAAGCTGTCGGACGTGACACTGCGCTACGGCAAGACCCGGGCGCTGGACGCCATCACGCTGGACATTCCCGCCGGCCGCATGGTGGGCATCATCGGCCCGGACGGCGTGGGCAAGTCCAGCCTGCTGGCGTTGATCGCCGGCTCGCGCGCCGTCCAGACCGGCACGGTGGATGTGTTGGGTGGCGACATGGCCTCCAAGCGTCATCGCGACGCCGTCTGCCCCCGCATCGCCTACATGCCGCAGGGCCTGGGCAAGAACCTCTACCCGACCCTGTCGGTAGAAGAGAACCTGCAATTTTTCGCACGCTTGTTCGGCCATGGCGAGGCCGAGCGCCGTCGCCGTATCGACAGCCTGACGCGCCGCACCGGCCTGGCTCCGTTTCTGTCGCGGCCGGCCGGCAAGCTGTCTGGCGGCATGAAGCAAAAGCTGGGCCTGTGCTGCGCGCTGATCCACGACCCCGACCTGCTGATCCTGGACGAGCCGACCACCGGCGTCGATCCGCTGGCGCGCGCGCAGTTCTGGGATCTGATCAACGACATCCGGCGCGAACGCCCCGGCATGAGCGTCATCGTGGCTACCGCCTACATGGACGAGGCGCAGCGCTTTGACTGGCTTATCGCCATGGACGAGGGCCGCGTGCTGGCAACGGGCACACCCGCCGAGCTGCAACAGCGCACCGCCGCCGACACGCTTGAGGCCGCCTTCATCGCCCTGTTGCCGGAGGCCAAGCGGCGCGGCCACCAGCCTGTGCATATCACGCCATTGGCGCTGGACGACAACGCCCCCATCGCCATCGAAGCGCGCGACCTGACCATGCGGTTCGGCGACTTCGTGGCCGTGGACCACGTGAACTTTCGCATCCGCCAAGGCGAGATATTCGGGTTTTTGGGATCGAACGGCTGCGGCAAATCCACCACCATGAAGATGCTGACCGGCCTGTTGCCGGCCAGCGAAGGCCAGGCCTGGCTGTTCGGCGCCGAGGTCGACCCTCGCAACATCGATACGCGGCGTCGGGTGGGCTACATGTCGCAAGCGTTCTCGCTATACGGGGAACTGACCGTGCGCCAGAACCTGGTGCTGCACGCCCGCCTGTTCCATGTGCCCGAGGCCGATATTCCCGCCCGCGTGGACAAAATGGTGGCGCGCTTTGACCTGGCCGACGCGCTGGATGAACTGCCCGAGAAGCTGCCGATGGGTGTGCGCCAGCGCCTGTCGCTGGCGGTGGCCATGGTGCATCAACCCGAGCTGCTGATTCTGGACGAACCGACCTCGGGCGTGGACCCCGTGGCCCGCGACAATTTCTGGCGCCTGCTGATTTCGCTGGCGCGCGAGGACCAGGTAACGATCTTCATTTCCACCCACTTCATGAACGAGGCGCAGCGTTGCGACCGGATGTCGTTGATGCATGCGGGCAAGGTGCTGGTCAGTGCGTCACCCGCCGAAATCATCCGGATGCGCGGCGCCCAGTCGCTGGAAGAGGCCTTCATCGCCTACCTGATCGACGCCGGTGCTGGCACACCGTCCGGCGCGCCATCTGCCACGCCATCTGCCGACACACCCGCGCCCGCCCGTCAGGCGCAAGACACGACTGCATCGCAAGAAAACATCACCACGCAAGCACAAGCGAGCACCGCCAGGCATCGCGGCTTCAACCTGCAACGGATGATCAGCTACCTGTGGCGCGAGACGCTGGAACTGCGCCGTGACCCGGTGCGCGCCACGCTAGCGCTGGCCGGCTCGCTGCTGCTGATGTTCGTCATCGGCTTTGGCATCAGCCTGGACGTGGAAGACCTGCGCTACGCCGTCATGGACCGCGACCAGACCAGCTTGAGCCAGAACTACACCTTGAACCTGTCGGGCTCGCGCTATTTCATCGAGCAGCCGCCCATTTCCGGCTACCAGGACATGGATGCCCGCATGCGCAGCGGTGAACTCTCCCTGGCCATCGAGATCCCGCAGGGATTCGCCCGCGATGTCGAACGCGGGCGCAACGCGCAGATCGGCGTCTGGATCGATGGCGCCATGCCGCAACGCGCCGAGACCATCCGGGGATACGTGCAGGGCATGCACCAGGGCTGGCTGCAACAGCAGGCGCGCGAACGGCTGGGCAACGCCGCCACGCAGCAGATCAGCATCGAAACGCGCTTTCGCTACAACCCCGACGTGCGCAGCCTTCCGGCCATGGTGCCGGCCGTGATCCCGCTTTTGCTGCTGATGATGCCGGCCATGCTGACAGCGCTTGCGGTCGTGCGCGAAAAAGAACTGGGCTCGATCATCAACCTGTACGTCACGCCGGTCACGCGCTTGGAATTCCTGTTGGGCAAGCAGTTGCCTTACGTGGCGCTGGCGATGCTTAACTTTCTGTTGATGACGCTGCTGGCGGTGACCGTGTTCGGCGTGCCCATCACCGGCAGCTTCGCTACCCTGCTGGCCGCCGCGCTGATCTACAACGTGGTGGCGACCGCCATCGGCTTGCTGGCGTCGACCTTCACGCGCAGCCAGATCGCGGCGCTGTTCTTCACCATGATCGGCACGCTGGTGCCGGCGGTGCAGTTTGCCGGGCTGCTCAATCCGGTGTCCTCGCTGGAAGGCATGGGCCGTCTGATCGGACAGGTCTATCCGGCCACGCACATGCTGACCATCAGCCGGGGCGTGTTCAGCAAGGGGCTGGACTTTGCCAGCCTGCAAGGCTCGTTCTGGCCCCTGCTGGTGGCGATACCCGTGATCCTGGGCGCGTCGGTGCTGCTACTGAAAAAGCAGGAGGCCTGATGACCATGCCGCGACATGTCGCCAATATCTACCGGCTGGGCGTGAAAGAGCTTTGGAGCCTGGCGCGCGATCCCATGATGCTGGTGCTGATCGTCATCTCGTTCACCCTGATGATCTACACGGCGGCCACCGCGGTGCCCGAATCGCTGCACAACGCGGCCATCGCCGTGGTGGACGAAGACGTCTCGCCGCTGTCGTCGCGCATCACGTCGGCGTTCTATCCCCCGCATTTCACGCCGCCCCAGATGGCCACGGCGGCCGAAGCCGACGCCGGCATGGACGCCGGGCGCTACACGTTTTCGGTGAACATCCCGCCAAATTTTCAGCGCGACGTACTGGCCGGCAAGCCCGCGCAGATTCAGCTGAACGTGGATGCCACGCGGATGAGCCAGGCGTTCACGGGCAGCAACTACATCCAGCAGATCGTCGGCGACGAGATCAACGAATTTGTCAGGCGCTACCGCAAGCCCACCGAACTGCCGGTAGAGCTGGCCGTGCGCATGCGCTTCAACCCCAACCTGACGCAGGCGTGGTTCGGCAGCCTGATGGAGATCATCAATAACGTCACAATGCTGTCCATCATCCTGACCGGCGCGGCCCTGATCCGCGAGCGCGAACACGGCACCATCGAACACCTGCTGGTCATGCCGGTGACGCCCACGGAAATCATGCTGGCCAAGGTCTGGTCCATGGGGATGGTGGTGCTGGTGGCCGCCGGCCTGTCGCTGACGTTCGTGGTGCGGGGGCTGCTGCACGTGCCCATCGAAGGGTCCGTGGCGCTGTTCCTGGCGGGCGTGGCCCTGCACCTGTTTGCCACCACATCCATGGGAATCTTCATGGCGACGCTGGCACGCAGCATGCCGCAGTTCGGGATGCTGCTGGTGCTGGTGCTATTGCCGTTGCAGATGCTGTCGGGCGGCACGACGCCGCGCGAAAGCATGCCGCAGTTCGTTCAGGACATCATGCTGGCCGCGCCCACCACGCACTTCGTGGAGCTGGGCCAGGCGATCCTATATCGCGGCGCGGGGCTCAGCGTCGTCTGGCAGCCTTTCCTGGCGCTAGCGCTGATCGGCAGCGTGTTGTTCGCCTTCTCGTTGAAGCGCTTTCGCAAGACCCTGAGCCAGATGGCGTGAGGCCCCTGCTTCCGCTGCAAGGTTAGCGGGAGGCCACGCAAGCCATTTTCCATGTCAACGTGCTGTCAACAGAGGGATCATGCGTGCTCGGCCTTGCGTGCAGCCATGCCGGCCAGCGCCTTGCGGTCCACTTTGCCCACCGCGTTTTCCGGCAGCCGCTCGACCCAGAACACGTCGCGCGGCACGTAGATCCGACCTAGCCGGGACAGCACGTCCGCTTGCAGGGCTGCAGCTTCTTCCGCGCCGGTTGTCGCATCGGCCTTGGGCTGCACGAAGATCACCGGCACTTCGCCCAGGTCGTCATCCGGCGCGCCCACCACGCAGCACGCGGCCACGAAAGGCAGCCCCGTCACCACGCCTTCGATCAGGGCGGGCGAAATGTTCTCGCCGCCGCGGATGATCACGTCCTTGATGCGGCCCGTGATGCTGAGGTAGCCCGCTTCGTCAAAGCGCCCCAGGTCTCCGGTGCGCAGCAAGGTTGGCGCGCCATCGTCGCCATTGTCCACGCCCAGGTAGCCCAGCATCAGGCTGTCGCCCGCGATGCAGATTTCACCTTCGCCACCAGGCGCGGCCTCGGACCCATCCGGCAGTCGCAGCGTAACGCGTTGCCCGGCCAGCACCGTGCCGGCCGAGCCGACGCGCCGCGCATTGGGCGGGTTCATTGTGGACGTGCAGGTGGCTTCGGACAGACCGTAGGACACCACCAGCGGGCAACCCAGAAACGCTTCGATGCGCCGATGCAGCGCTTCGGTGATGGGCGCCGATCCGCAGCGCGCAAAGCGCAGGCCCGCCAGGCTGGCCGGGTCGAATTCCAGTTCCAGCATGCGGGCATACATGGTGGGCACGCCGGTAATGATGGTGGGACGGAAGGTGCGCAACAGCCCCGGCATGTCATCCGCGCGGAAACGGCCCGCCAGCGCCACGCTGGCGCCGGCCAGCAGCGGCGCGAAGATCTGGTTGTTCAGCGCGTTGGTGTGATGCAGCGGCATCACGTGCAGCAGCCGGTCGTCGGGCGTCAGACCCGTGTGCGCCAACACGCCGCGCGCGTTGTTGATCAAGCCCCGGTGACTGAGCAACACGCCCTTGGGGTTACCGGTGCTGCCGGAAGTGAACAGCAGCAAGCCGGGCGCATCCGGCGAGATCTCGTCGGCGCAACCGAGCGCCGACGCGTTGTCCGGACGCGCGGAATGTGCCGGACGAGCCACGTCCGCCGCGCTTGCCACGCTTGCCGCCTCCAGCACCCGCGACGACGCCAAACCACTGGCCGCCGCTGTGGCGATATTCGGCTCGTCATGCAGCAGCCACGTCAGGCCCACCGCCGCCACGCGCCGTGCCGTTTCCTCGGCCGACAACCGGGGTTCCAACGGGCAGGGGCACGCCCCCGCCGCCATCACGCCCAGTATCGTCAACACCTGATCCAGCGACCGCTCCATGGCAACCGCCACATAGCTGCCCGGCGCAACCCCCGCCGCGCGCACGCCGTCCGCAATGCGCCCAACCCGGCGATGCAGGTCGGCATACGTCAACGTGGTGTCGGCGGTGACGAAGGCGGGGCGCGCGGCCCAGTCGGGCTGGCTCCAGGCGCGCGCAAACGCCGCTACCAACGTGGGTTCGGAAAGCATCATGGCGGCCTCCCTAGCGCAGCGCGACGGCGGCGTCGCGTTCAAACTGCCCGTCTGCATCAAGTTCTTGCAAGGCGCGTACTTCGCGCTCGGTCGGCGGCGCGGTGGGTTCCGCACCGGTCGCATCGAACTCAAAGCCGGTGCGCTCGCGCACTTCCGACAAGCTGGATTCCGGATGCCACGATTGCAGCGCCAGCCGCCCGTCGCGCTTGATGAATACGGCAATGGGCGTCACCACCCCGTGAAAACCGCCCCACGACGTCATGAAGTCCAGCTTGGGCACGAAGGTGCGGCGTGAATGCTCGGTGCGCCAGGTGCAGGCGCGCTTGGCCGTGGGCAGCATTACCGCGCCGCCGCCCCCGCCCGGCAAGCGCACCTTGGGCTCGTGCCAGTCGCCAATGCAGGAGTTGTTGGCGCAGCCCGCGCCATCGATCTGCGCCGCGCCCAGGAAGGTCAGGTCCATGCGGCCGCGCGTGCACAGGTCGTAGAAATCTTCGTTCGAGAAGATCGACGCGGTGTGTTCGGCCAGCACCGGATCGGAACTGGAAATGGGAATTTGCGAAGGGCGTGGGTTCACGCCGCCCGCCACGTTGATGTAGACGAAGTCCCAGTCGTAGGCGCGCTTGGCCAACAGGCAGGCCAGCATCGGCATGGTGGAATTGACGCCGCTGAAGGTGATTTCATCGGGGCGGATGAAGCGCGCCAGGTTCGTCACGATGTAGGAAAAGCCCGACCATTGTTCAGCCATGATTGCCCCCTTGCACTTCGGGCGCGGCGGCCAGGTGCGCTTGTAGATCGCTGTTCTTGTCCATATAGGCCTCAACGGCCGGGTAGTCGATGGCGTAGTCGGGCCAGCATGAACCGGGCCAGGCGCTGCCTGGCGCCACCGCATAGGCCTGCACCATGAAGTACGGCACCAGCGTGGATTCCGGCTGCGCTTCGAACACCGCGCTGTCGACGACCTTCTCGGCCACCACCAGCACGCTGCCGGCGGCGCGCGACATGATGCGGTCCCAATGCGCCGTGCCATGCACGCGCACATTGCCCAACGCATCCACTTCCGACGCCTGAATCACCGCGAAGTCCGGACGAATGGCGGGCACCACATAGGTTTTCTGGCCGCTGCCGTAAGGGTCGTCCAGGCAGGTCCAGCCGTTCAGTTCCGGCAGGCCGCTGCCATGCAGTCCGCCGCAAGGCTGAAACGGCACGCCGAACGCCGCCGCCCGCAAGCCAGCGGTAAGGCTGGCGCAGGCGTGTTCTTCCAGTTCGATCTCGCGGCGTTCCACCGCACGGCGATACCACGGCGCCAGGCCGAAGTTGCCTTCCATGGCGACGATGCCCGCGCGCACGCGGCGCAGCACGCCGGCGCGGCAAAGTATGTCGACGTCGTATCCCGGCGACTGCTTGACCAGTTCCAGGTCGCGCTTGCCTTGCCGGATCAGTTCGCGCACGAACGCGAACGGCCCACGGTGCAAAAAGCTGCCACCCAGCGCGATGGACGCGCCATTGGACACCAGCGCGGCCAGTTCGGCCACCGTGCATTGCTTGTTGGGTTGATTGAAGCCCGAAGCCATAGTCTTCCTCCTGATTCTTGTGCCGTTAGCGCGCTTGCAGATAGGCGGCTATGCGGTCCTTCAAGCCGGGCGCCGCGGCCGAACGCACCAGGCGCGCCAGATCGGCGTCGGGCGTTTCCTGCGACAGCGCGGCGTAGAGCTGAATGCGGCTGGCGTCCGTCAATGCCAGCGCCGTGTCCCACGCCTGCTGTTCGATGTCGGGCCATTCCTGCGCCACGGCAAGCCGGGTCGCAAAGCCGTCGCGCAGCGCTTCTTCCGCGCTGAACGTGGCGGCCTGCTCCAGCACCACGCGGGCACGCTCGGCGCCCACCAGCGCGGCAAAGCGGCGCGTGCCCAACACCAGACCGAACTTCAGGCCCGGCATGCGGAACGTGGCGTCCGGCGCACTGATGCGCCATTTGCAGGCACCGAATACATCGACACCCGCGCCGAAGTTGCGGCCATGCGCCAGCGCCACGGTCAGGCACGGCGACGCGGCCAGGCGTTGCAGCAGGGTTTCGATACGCACAAAGCGCAGCAACAGGTCGCCCTCGCTTTGCGACTGCCAATCGCCGAAGTCAAAGCCCGCGCTGAAGTTCTTGCCTTCGCCCTTCAGCACGATCAGCTTGGCGCCTTGCGCCTCGGCTTCGTCCAGGGCGGCGATCAGCGCGTCCACCAATTCGGCGGACAGCGCGTTCATCTTGTCGGGGCGCGTCAGCGTCAGCACGTGTCGCGCGCCCTGTTTGTCGATCCGCAGCACGCTCATGCCACCACTCCCTTCTTTGCGGCGCGCAAGGCGCCCAGCACTTCGTCGTTGTGCTCGCCCAGCGCGGGCGGACGCAAGCGCAACGCGGTGGTCTGGCCGTCAAAGCGCACGGGCAGGCCGAAGGTGCGCGTTTGCACGCCGTTGGGCAGTTCAACCGGCTGCACCCAGCCCATGTGTTCCACCTGCGGGTCGGCCAGCACTTCGGAATAGGTGTTGATCGGCGCGCAGGGCACGCCCGCGGCACGGAAGCGCGACAGCCAGGTCTGCGCATCGCCCTCGGCGAAAATGGCTTCCAGGATCTCGCGCAATGCCGTCTGGTTGCGCGCGCGGGCGCTGGTGTCGGTAAAGCGCGGGTCGGCCAGCAGGTCGTCGCGCCCGACCGTGGCGCACACGCTCTTCCACAGGGCCTGGTTGCCGGCGGCCATGCCGAAGTAGCCGCCCTGGCAACGGAACGCCTGATACGGCGCGTTGCGCGGATGGGCCGAGCCCAGCTTCACGGGGTCTTTGCCGCTGCCGAAGAATTCTGACGTCTGCAAGGCGGCAATGCCCAACGTGGCGCCCAGCATCGGCACGTCAATGTGCGTGCCCTGCCCGCTGGCCTGCGCCGCGCGCAAGGCCGATGCGATGGCGAAAGCGCCATACAGGCCGGCCGAAAAGTCCGCCACGGGCACGCCGCATTTCACGGGTTCGCCGCCGGCCTCGCCGGTGACGCTCATGATGCCGCTCATGGCCTGGATGGTCAGGTCGAAACCACCTTCCTGCGAACGCGGACCCGACTGCCCGTAGGCCGAGATCGAACAATAGACAAGCTTGGGATTGGCTTCGCGCAGTTGCGCATAACCCAGCCCCAGCCGGTCCATCACGCCCGGCCGGTTGTTTTCAATCAACACGTCGACGGTCTGCGCCAGTTCGCGCGCCAGGGCCAGGTCTTCGGGGTTTTTCAGGTTCAGCGTCACCGACTTCTTGTTGCGGTTCAAGGACGCGAAATTCTCGCTGTAGCCATCGGTGATGGGCGGCCAGCTACGCAGCGTATCGCCGCCCTCGGGGTTTTCGACCTTGATGACGTCGGCGCCCATATCCGCCAACAACATGCCGCAAAACGGTCCCGCCGCGACGTTGCAAATTTCCAGCACGGTGATGCCGGCCAGTGCCGAACTGGGTGTCATGTCTGACCTCTCATTATGAAAATTCAATATTTGGGATAAGCAAATCAGTATAAGTGCGCCGCTTTCAGGATGGCATCATGCCAGGCAATCCGCGCCGCCTTCCGTGTGGCTCCTAGTGCAATCCCTAGGTCTTGCGCTTAATTGTTGACCAGCATATCACCCTGTGGAATTCTACGTAAACCATTTATTGAAATACGAATCCTATATTTTAGGATTTATAAAAACGGGCTGCGGCGCACCCTGCGCAAGACGGCCCTGTACACCAAGGAGACAGACATGAAGCAAACATGGCGCATTGCCCTGGCGGGCGCGGTCCTGGCGCTTGCCACCGGCCCCGCCCTGGCCCAGACCTGGCCGACCAAGCCCATCCGCATGGTCGTGCCCTTCCCGCCCGGCGGCGCCACCGATGCCGCGGCCCGCATCTATGCGCAGCACCTGGGCGACTTCCTGGGGCAAGGGGTTGTGGTTGAAAACAAGGCGGGCGCGGGCGGCGAGATCGGCGCGGAATACGTGGCCAAGTCCGCCCCCGATGGCTACACCCTGCTGATGGGTGCCGTGGGCAGCCATGCCATCCATGCGGCCATGCCCGACAAGCCCGGCTACGATTTCGCCACCGCCTTCGTCGGCGTGTCGATGGCCACCAGCATGCCCATGGCGGTGGCCGTCAACAGCAAGGTGCCGGCCAAAAACGTGCAGGAATTGATTGCGCTGGCCAAGAGCAAGCCCGGCACCATCACCTTCGGTTCGGCCGGGCCGGGCACCTCACAGCACATGGCAGGCGAACTGTTCCAGGTGGTGACCGGTACCCGGCTCATGCATGTGCCGTATCGCGGCAGCGGTCCGGCCATCACCGATTTGCTGGGCGGCCAGATCGACATGGTCATCGAAACCCTGCCGGCGCTGCTGCCGCAAGTGGCCAGCGGCAAAATCCGCTTGCTGGGCGTGACCACCGCCAAGCGCGCCACGGCCTTGCCCGACCTGCCCACCTTGATGGAACAAGGCGTGAAGGACTATTCCGTCGCGACCGCCTACGCGCTGCTGGCCCCCGCCGGCACACCGCCCGCCGTGGTGGACAAGCTGTCGGCCGGCATGCAGAAGGCCGCGGCCATGGAATCGGTGCAGCAAGCGGCATTGAAGCTGGGCGCCGATGCGGTGGCGACCTCCCCGGCTGACACCAGCCGTGTGCTGAAGCGGGAAGTGGCGCGCTGGGCCGATGTCGTGCGCATGTCGTCCGCAAAATGAAGCCTCTTGATGCTTGCCCTGGCCCCATCGCCACCGACGTGGCGATTGTGGGCGGCGGCTCGGTCGCCATCAGCTTCCTGTACCAACTGCTGCTGTCTTGGCAGGCGGGCAGCGCGGCGCGCCCGCTGACCATCACCGTGTTCGAACCGCAAGCCGCGCCCGGCCCGGGCGGCGCGTATCAGGAAGACCTGCCCAGCAACCTGCTCAACATTCCCGCCGGCAATATGTCGGCACGCGCGGACCAGCGCATGGACTTTGTCGACTGGCTGCGCACGCAGGACCCGGGCTGGTTGCGCGGTTATGGCGTGGACACGATTGAGCCGTCGGACTTTCTTCCACGCCCCTTGTTCGGCGCCTATATGCGGGCCGTGTATGCGCGCTGCCGCGAACTGGCGCTGGCGCAAGGCGTTGCGCTTGCCCATGTGCAAAGCCCCGTGCACCGCGTTTCGCCCTTGCAGGACGGCAATGTGCGAATCGAGTCCGAGGGCAATGCGCCCTGCCTGGCCCGCTACGCCGTGCTGTGCAACGGCAATCTGCCCTCACAGGCCTTCCCTGCCTTGCAAGGTGCACCGGGCTACTTCAACAGCCCCTATCCCGTTGCCGACCTGGCGCGAGGCATATCGTCGGACGCCTCCGTCTGCATCATCGGCACCAGCCTAAGCGCCGTGGACGCGGTGGCGGCCTTGCAGCAATCGGGCCACCGCGGCCCGATTCTTTGCGTGTCGCGCAACGGGCGCCTGCCCTCGGTGCGCAGCCCGCACAACCAGGCGCCGGCCGCGCTGCGCCATTTCAATCACGAAGGGCTCATGCGCCTGGCGGCACGCCAAGGCGGTATGTTGACGCTGGAAGCGATTGCCGGCGCCTTGCAAGACGAGGTGCTGGCGATGCATGGCGCGGTGGACGCGGACGAGGTCTTTGGCCTGGCTGTTGATGCACAACAGGCGCTGGATGAAGAGATACGCCGCTCAGCGCTCGCGGCCCGGCCCTGGCAGGCGGTGGCGGCCGCGACCAATGCGGTGGTCGAGCAGGTGTGGCATCTGATGCCGCCTGCCGAACGCCAGCGATTTCAATCGCGTTGGCGTGCGCTGTGGATGGCGCGGCGCGCCACCTTCCCGATGCGCAATGCGCTGAAGCTGCAAGCGCTGTTCAAGACGGGCCAATTGCAAGTGCGCGCGGGGTATGTGGATACACGCCATGTCGAAGGCCGCCATGACCTGGCCGCAGGCGCGTTCCATACTCGCCTGCGCGACGCCGATGGCGAAGTCACGCATCGCAGCCACTACCTCATCAACGCCACCAGCTTTTCAGTCGACGTCGCACACACCGACGACCCGCTGATCTCAACCCTGCTGCGCGACGGCCATGCGCGCGCCGACCCCTTCGGCGGCGTGGCGCTGGACTTCGATACGGGCTGCCTGAAGACCGCGCAGGACGCCGTGCTGGGCCAGGTGTCGGTGCTGGGCAGCCTGGCGGGCGGCACGTACTTCTGGACCACGTCCATGGACGTCAACGCCCGCTTGGCGCGCGACCAGGCGGTGCGTATAGCAACGGCGCTTGCGCGGCCCACCGGTATCACTGATCCAGATAGCCGCGCCGATACCCCATCCCTTGCGAAATGGACTGCGCACAGGCCGACACATCCGGCGCCAACTGCTTCATCCTAGCGGCGCTCAGGCGGTCCAGCGGGCCGGAGATGCCCACCGCCGCCACGGCTTGGTCCAGGCTGTTGAACAAGGTCACGGCCAGGCCGCCCACGCCTTCGCGCCATTCGCCGCGGTTCACGGCATAGCCCGCGCGCGCGATCTTGCGCAGTTCATCTTTCAGCAAGGGCAAGGACACGATGGTGGACGGCGTGTGGCGCACAAGCTGATCGGCATAGCGCTCGACATAGCCTTCGGGTTGATAGGCCAGCAACGCCTTGCCGGTGGCCACGGCATACGCGGGTGCGCGGCCGCCCACCATCGAATACGCACGAATGGGTTGCGGGCTGTCGATCTTGTCCACATACACGACGTCAAAGCCGTCCAGCACCGACAGGTGCACGGTTTCGCCGGTCTGGTCCGCCAGCGTGCGCATGAACGGCGCGGCCAGCTTGCGCACGTCCAATTGCGCCAACTGGCGCGCGGCCAATTCGAACAGACGCACCGCGCCCCGGTAACCACCGCCGTCATCGTCCTTGATCACATAGCCCGCGTGGATCAAGGTTTGCAGCGTGCGATGCGTATTACTTCGGGTCAGGCCGACCCGGGCGGCCAGGGCGTCGATGGTGCGCGGCGGATTGTCCACATCGGTCACCGCCTCCAACACCATCAGCCCCTTGAGCAGCGTCTTGTCCATCTTGCTTATTTCCTAATATTTAGGACGTGAACATAGCACGGGACCGCGCCGCCGAACAACGCGCGGCGCACTTAAGGGCCGCTGGCCGCGATCGTGGCGCGTACCGCCGCCGACCGGTCCCACAGATTGGGCAGGCGGGGTGACGAATAGCCGGACACAAAGGGTTTGGGCTGCCCCGTATCCGGGTCGTAGACATGGCGCGACACCGCGCCGATATTGCCGCCGTACAGATGCACGCTGATCGACACGCGGTCTACGTAGGCATTGGACACGCGATGGATGTCGCCCTCGACAGGCGACAGGCGTTCCACATCGCCAGCTTGCAAGGTGGTGGGTTCGCCCGCGGCCAGCACGCGGCCATCGGCATGGCGCACGTAGCGCTGGTTGATCTCGGCCCCGCGCAGCATGCCCACGTAGCCCCAGACTTCGTGGTCATGCACGGGTGTGAACTGGCCCGGCCCCCACACAAAGCTGACCAGGGAGAATCGCTCCAAGGGGTCGCAGTGCAACAGATATTGCTGGTAGTACTGCGGATGCGGCACGGTACAGTCTTCGGGCAGCCAGTCGTCGTGGCGCACCAGGTCGGCGAAGGCATCGCGCAGGGCGGGCGTTTGCGCCAGCGCGTCGGGCGTGGCCAGGCGTGTGGCGGTGGCAATAAAGCGGCGAAGCCGGTCCAGGCCGGCGAAAGAGTCGGGCATCGCGTGTCTCCTGTTGTTGGGACAATCGTTGGGGCAATCCCAGATGAGAAAAGCAGTATCCACCATTCGGGACGCTTGCGCACACTGACTTCGGAGCCGTGGCGCCCCGCCCCGAAAACCCCTCTTGACAGGCCCGGGCCACGGCGCGCAGCGTATGCGTTGTCTTCAAGGGTTGAAATGGAAAATACGCAGCACGATATTCCTCATGCATTGTTGGATGCGTTGCGCGGCGCGCAGCGTGTCGTGGTTTTTACCGGCGCCGGCGTGTCGGCGGAAAGCGGCATCGCGACGTTCCGCGACGCCTTGACGGGGCTGTGGTCGCGCTTCGATGCTCAAGCGCTGGCCACCCCCGAAGCCTTTCGCGCGCATCCCGACATCGTCTGGGGCTGGTATGA
Source organism: Achromobacter spanius (assembly GCF_003994415.1). Lineage (NCBI taxonomy): Bacteria > Pseudomonadati > Pseudomonadota > Betaproteobacteria > Burkholderiales > Alcaligenaceae > Achromobacter > Achromobacter spanius. The sequence goes on from NZ_CP034689.1 coordinate 4,496,113, forward strand.
ATGGCGGCGCGCGCAAGTGTTGCGCGCCGCGCCGAACGCCGCGCACCATGCCATCGCGGCACTGGCGCGCCACGTGCCTGAATTAACCGTCATCACGCAGAACGTGGACGACCTGCACGAACGCGCGGGCAGCGCGCAGGTGGTGCACCTGCATGGCAGCCTGCACGCGCCGCGCTGTTCGGCTTGCGCCGCGCCGCAAGCCTTTCCGATCGCTGTACCCGACGAACCCGACGGTGGCCGCCGCATTCCTCCGCCCGCCTGCGCGCGCTGCGGTCAACCCGTGCGGCCCGGTGTGGTGTGGTTTGGCGAGAGCCTGCCGGGCGAAGCATGGAGCATCGCGCTGCGCGCGGCGGAACAATGCGACCTGCTCTTCAGCATTGGCACGTCGGCCCTGGTCTACCCCGCAGCGGAACTACCGCAGCGCGCGCTGGCCACAGGCGCGACGGTGGTTCAGGTGAACCCGAACCTCACGCCCCTGGATGCTCAGGCGCATTGCAATCTGCATGGCGCGGCCGCCGACGTGATGCCGCGCGTGCTGGCGGCGGCCTTTGCATAGACGGCGCCGTCAGGAATATCGGGTGAACATTTGTGAAGATCTTTACGACCCACATCGAGTAGAAACGAGCTAGCGCAGCAGTCGAGGGGAAACCCCAAATCTCGCCGCGTCGCCATCGGGCTAAAGTGGCGAACGTGGCTTCGACCGTGGAGATCATCATCCCTTTTTCCTGGAGACTTCCCGACGTATTCGTACGTGCGTCGGATGGTACGCTGCACCGTGTTGTGCGCCACGCCACGACCACGGAGGCTATCGCCAAACTTGAGAGCATCCCCAGCAATTACCACTTGGATTGCGAATGCATGCTTGATAACGGCGAGGCGCTCGTGTGGGCGGGAAGCAATCGATATCGACAAATCAACGGCGGCGCCATCTATACCGCCGAACCCGATGTCTCCACTCCCATCCGCGAACGCCATGCCAGCGACGCCGCCAAGCGTAGCGAACACGGCCCCGCCTCGGCTGGCCCGCAAACAAGACGGGCCGACGGGCATAACCCCTTACCACTGGCTGTCGTCAATCTTAAAACCGGCAACGATTGGAGTTTGATACGCGCGTGGCGCGAGCACCTCAATATCACTACTGCTGATATGGCTGCCCGGCTTGGCGTGGATCATTCCATTTACATTGAATTGGAACGGCCACGCCCGCGCCCTCGACAGATTGTGCTGGACCGAGTCTCCGAGGCCTTGGGCGTGTCACCCGACCAACTCGATGATTCATTGTTTGGAGGCCGCTTTCTGTAGTGCCGCACGGCATCGCGCACGCGCAGCACCCTGAAACGTCCACACCACTTTTGCGCCGCAACACTGCCGGCCCGTGGAGGTACTGAGTATGCTCGGCACCGCAAGAAGATTGACCGATGTGCTTGTCACATCGCCCGACGGCACCTTGTATCGCATCGAACGCTTCGTTGCGGACCTGGATGCTTATTCCGCGTTGGGCACTTCCCGTTTCGACCCCAAGACGCATTGCATCTGCCGGACCAGCTCTGGCGAAAAAGTCACTTGGCTGGGCGGCCAGGCCTACCAGATGATGAAGAACGGCATCTCGTTGACCGCGGTGGACCGAAGACGGGGCGTCTGATCCGATTCGGATGCCAGACACCAAAACAAAAGCGGCTTGATGAATGACCATCAAGCCGCTTTGGATTTTCTTTTGCCGTGCGCTTTCAGCAGTTCGCTGTTGCGCTTCGGCGGCATCGCGACAAACGTGTTATCGACTATCGCGTGTTCAAAAATAAGGTGGTGCGCCCGGCAGGATTCGAACCTACGACCCCCTGGTTCGTAGCCAGGTACTCTATCCAGCTGAGCTACGGGCGCCCCGAAAGAGGCGTGTTTATAACATGAAAAAATAGGGTCGTGCAAATCGAGGTAAAAATATCGATGCGCATGACGCCACGCCACACAAAACAAAAAGGCCTTCGATCAATGATCAAAGGCCTTTCCATTTTCTTTGACGGTGACTTCAGTGTGACCTGAAATCTGGTGCGCCCGGCAGGATTCGAACCTACGACCCCCTGGTTCGTAGCCAGGTACTCTATCCAGCTGAGCTACGGGCGCTCCGACAAAGAGGCGAAATTATATCAGAACAATTTCACCAATTTACTGCTTTCAGTACTTTTTTTCGTACTGCTTTTTGACACTTACCTTGCTTGATCTGCTCAAGTTTTTTAGCGATTCATTCGGCTCAACATCAGCACAATCAAACCACTACAAAACTTGGTGCGCCCGGCAGGATTCGAACCTACGACCCCCTGGTTCGTAGCCAGGTACTCTATCCAGCTGAGCTACGGGCGCGTGTTCAAGCAAGCCTTGAATAATAGCGTGATTTTTTACGGCGTGCAAGTTTGGGTGCGGTCAGAAAAGCACTACTCTAATGGCCGCTCAACACAACGGCCTTGAACGTGAAACACCTGCTCGCTGATCTGGAACAGCTAAACGACTTCGACGAAATCATCGACGTGCGCTCGCCGCTGGAGTACGCCATCGACCACATCCCCGGCGCCCTCAACGCACCGGTACTGAACGACGAAGAGCGCGTGCAAATCGGCACGTTGTACACCCAGGTCTCACCTTTCGAAGCCTCACGCATTGGCGCCGCCATCGTCGCGCGCAATATTGCGCGGCACCTGGAAACCACCTTCGTCGACCGGCCACAAGGCTGGCGGCCGCTGGTGTATTGCTGGCGCGGCGGCAAGCGTTCGGGTTCGATGACGGTGATGTTCAACATGATCGGGTGGCGCGCCAGGCAATTGAACGGCGGCTACAAACGCTACCGAGGGGCCACGCTGCTTGCCCTGGACACCCTGCCCACCACGCTGCGCTGCGTGGTGCTCGTCGGCCCCACGGGCAGCGGCAAGACGCGCCTGCTGCACGCACTTGAATCGGCCGGCGCGCAGACGCTGGACCTTGAGCACCTGGCATCACATCGCGGCTCGCTGCTGGGCGCCGTGCCTGGCATTGCGCAACCGTCGCAAAAACGTTTCGACACCCTGCTCGCGGCGCGGCTGCGTGCCCTGGACACCACGCGACCCGTGTTCGTTGAAGCGGAAAGCCGCAAGATCGGCGCCGTGGCTTTACCGCCTGCCCTGCTGCAAGCCATGCATCAGGGAGCGTGCATCGAAGTGGTCTGCACCCCCGAAGACCGCGCGGCGTTTCTGCAGCAAGACTACGCGCAACTATTCGACAACGCCGATTGGCTCAAGGAACAGTTGCAACGCCTGCTTGGCCTGCACAGCCGCGACGTCATCAACGGCTGGCTACAGATGGTGGACGAAGGCCGCCGCCTGGATCTGGCAAGCGACCTGATCAAGCGCCACTACGACCCCGCGTATGCCCGCAGCGGCCACGCGCACTACACGCAGTTGCCGCAAGCCACGCAGATGAGGTTCAGGCCGAACGATGCGGATGTGGTGGAACAGGCGCGCGCGCTGTTGGCGGCGATGCAGAAGTAGGCGATGCAGAAGTAGGCGATGCAGATAAGAACGACATGAAAAAACCCCGCAATCACTTACGCGATTGCGGGGTTTTTATCTTCAACGCTGTACTTAAGCCAGCGCCGAAGCTTATCTGGCGGAGACGGTGGGATTCGAACCCACGATGCAGTTTTTAGCCACATACTCCCTTAGCAGGGGAGCCCCTTCAGCCTCTCGGGCACGTCTCCGAAAAGAGAACGAGATTCTAGCACGAAATTTTTGGCCGTTGCCCGCAAACGGGGTCATCATTCAAAAAAACGTGCCGGACTCGCTGCCTTTATTCCTTGGCGCCCGGCGCCTGGTCCAGGCCGAACGCCTTGTGCAGCGCGCGCACGCCCAATTCCATGTACTTGTCGTCGATGATGACCGAGGTCTTGATTTCGCTGGTGCTGATCATCTGGATGTTGATGCCTTCTTGCGAAAGCGTCTGGAACATCAGGCTGGCCACGCCCACGTGCGAACGCATGCCGATGCCCACGATCGAGACCTTGGCGACCTTCTCGTCGGTGGACAGTTCACGCGCGCCCACGGCGGGGATGACTTCGCGCTTGAGCAGTTCGACGGCACGCGCGAATTCGTTGCGATTCACGGTGAACGAGAAGTCGGTAGTGCCAGCCACGGACTGGTTCTGCACGATCATGTCGACGTCGATGTTGGCGGCGGCGACCGGCCCCAGGATGGAGAAAGCGATACCCGGTTTGTCGGGCACCGCCAGCAAGGTGATTTTGGCTTCGTCGCGGCTGAAGGCGATGCCGGAGACTACGGCGGCTTCCATTTTTTCGTCTTCCTCAAAAGTAATCAGCGTGCCCGAGACCATTTCTTCGTCGAGCGGAATGAGCGGGTCGGTCAGCGAGGACAGCACCCGGACCGGTACACGGTATTTGCCGGCGAATTCCACCGAGCGGATCTGCAGCACCTTGGAACCCAGCGACGCCATTTCCAGCATTTCCTCGAAGGAAACGACGGCCATGCGGCGCGCTTCGGGCACCACGCGCGGATCGGTCGTGTAGACGCCGTCCACGTCGGTGTAGATCAGGCATTCGTCGGCCTTGATGGCGGCTGCCACGGCCACGGCCGAGGTGTCCGAACCACCACGGCCCAGCGTCGTGATGTGGCCTTCGGGGTCTATGCCCTGGAAGCCGGTCACGATCACCACCCGGCCCGCGTCGAGATCAGCGCGCACGCGCGCGTCGTCGATGGAGCTGATACGGGCTTTGGTGAACGACGAATCGGTGCGCACGGGCACTTGCCAACCGGCATAGCTGCGCGCGGGCACGCCTTCGGCCTGCAACGCAATGGCCAGCAAACCGCTGCTGGCCTGCTCGCCGGTGGCGGCGATCATATCGAGTTCGCGGCCGTCGGGCTGGGGCGAAATTTCGCGCGCCAGACCCAGCAGGCGATTGGTTTCGCCCGCCATTGCCGACGGCACAACAACAACTTGGTGGCCGGCGGCATGCCACTTCGCGACGCGACGCGCCACGTTTCGGATGCGCTCGACCGAGCCCATCGAAGTACCGCCATATTTGTGAACGATCAGGGACATCTCGTACTCTGGCTGGAAACCCGCCGCAAAGTGGTGACGGGCAAAACCATATATTCTAGCGCGGCGGTAAAAATTTGCTCAATTTGTCGGGATTTTCGTTCATTGGGCGGTTATTTTTGCTCGGATTTCTTGTCAGACCGTGATCGACTTTCGCCGCTATCCGCGCGGTTCGACCCAGACCCGCCCCCGATGGCAGCGCACGACATGGCCGGCCTGCTCCACCCGCAACTGCCTGTCGTGGCCCAGGCTGTGCAGCTCGCGCAATTGGCGCAGCAGGTCGCGCAGGCGTGCATCCGTGGGCATGCGCGCGCCGTTTTGTTGCAGCCAGAAGCGCAGCACCTGCGCCTGGCGCGCCGGCGACAATTCGCGCCAGGCCTTCAATGAAAAACTGGCGCCGTCTTCACTCGGTTCCAGCCGCGCGAAGTCCTCGCGCGCCACCTCGTCCAGGATCTGGGCGGCTTCGGCCATGTGGGCGGCGTGCCGCGCCACGATGGCGCGCCAGCCGGGCCAGCGGCTGTCCAGCACCGGCGCCAGCAATTCGCGCACGGCGGCGCGTGTATAGCGCGGGTCGGCATTGGTGGGGTCTTCTACCGGACGCCAGCCACAAGCGCCTTCGACGGCAGCCGCGGCCTGCAAGATCGTGGCGCGGTCCTGCCCCAACCATGGGCGCAAATAGGTGATGCCATCACGAACGGATGCCTCGGACATGGCCGCCATACCCGTCACCCCCGTGCCGCGCAACAGACGCAGCAATACCGTTTCGGCCTGATCATTGCGGTGATGCGCCAGCAGCACGTGGGTGATGCCCTGCGCCCGCGCAAGCTGCGCCAGCGCCGCATAGCGGGCGTCGCGCGCGGCGGCCTCGATACCTTTGCCTGCGCCCTGCTCCACCTGCACGCGGGCTTCCTGGACGGGTAACCCCAGCACGGCGCCCAAGGCATGGGCCTGCCGCCCCCATTCATCAGCGGCATCCTGCAAGCCATGATGCACATGCAAGAGCACCAGACCAATGCCCAGTTCGCGCGCCACCGCCGCCGCGTGCACGGCCAGCATGGCCGAGTCGGCGCCGCCGCTAAGCGCCACGCCGATGCGTGCCGGTTGCGCTGGCAAGGCGCGCAAGGCCAGTCGCAACGCCGTCAGCAGCGCGGGCGTCAAGGGCAGCACGGCGGCCGCGCAATGCAACACGCCCGACTCGGCCGCAAGGAGCGTGTCGGGCGTGGGTTGCGTATTCATGATGCGAGGCGCGGGCGGCGCGGCCGTGACGCCGGCCCAGCGGCCAGCGCCTTTGCCTGCGTTATGCGCGCACTTCCTGATAGGCGCCGTAGGACAGCAGGCGTTGCACGCGCTGTTCCACCAGTTGCTCGGGCGTCATGCCTTGCAACTGGCGCAGGGCGTCGCCCAGCGCGCGGCGCAACAGGCGGGCCATGACGCGGGGGTCGCGATGGGCGCCGCCCACCGGTTCGTTGACCACGCGGTCAACCAGGCCCAGATCCTTCAAGCGCGGCGCAATGATGGCAAGCGCTTCGGCGGCGTCCGGCGCCTTGTCGGCGCTGCGCCACAAGATGGACGCGCAGCCTTCGGGGGAAATCACGGCATAGGTGGCGTATTGCAGCATCAACACGGCGTTGCCCACGGCAATCGCCAGCGCGCCGCCGGAGCCGCCTTCGCCGATGATCGTGCAGATGATGGGGACTTTGAGTTCGGCCATGGCGTACAGATTGTGGCCAATGGCTTCGGACTGGCCGCGCTCTTCAGCGCCGATGCCGGGGTAGGCGCCCGGGGTGTCCACGAAGGTGAACACGGGAACGCCGAATTTCTCGGCCAGGCGCATCAGGCGCAGGGCCTTGCGATAGCCTTCGGGACGCGGCATGCCGAAATTGCGGGCGGCACGTTCCTTGGTGTCGCGGCCTTTTTGATGGCCGATGACCATGCAGGGCGTGCCGTTGAACCGCGCCAGCCCACCAATGATGGATTGGTCGTCGGCGTACATGCGGTCGCCGTGCAGTTCGTGGAAGTCGGTGAACATTTCGCGCACGTAATCCAGCGTGTAGGGGCGCTGGGGATGGCGGGCGACAAGGGCCGTCTGCCAAGGCGTGAGCTTGGCGTAGATTTCCTTGGCCAAGGTCTGGCTCTTTTGCTGCAGACGTCCGATTTCGTCGGAGATGTCTACCGCCGAATCGGCCTGCACATAGCGCAGCTGTTCGATCTTGTTTTCAAGTTCGGCCAGCGGCTGTTCAAATTCCAGAAATGTATTGCGCATGTAGTGTGGTTCCGTAGATGGGCTGCCTGGTGTGCATCAGTATTGAACCGGTGTCGGTTCCAGACTGCGCCATAGGTACCAGGTTGCCACGGTACGCCAGGGTTGCCACGCCAGCGAGACTTCGCGAGCCTCGAAGCGCGAGACAGGCTCGCCACTGAAATAGTGTAGCGAGATTGCCTTGAGCAACCCTGGATCATCCAGCGGCAGAACGTCAGGCCGCTGTAGATTGAAAATCAAAAACATCTCCGCCGTCCAGCGCCCAATGCCCCGGATGGCGACCAGTTCGGAAATAACGGCTTCGTCGTCCATCGCCGCCCATTTCTCAGGGTGAACGCGGCGTTCGCCAAAGTGCACGGCCAGGTCCAGCACGTATTCGGCCTTGCGCTGGGACAGCCCGGCGCGGCGCAAGCCGTCCACGCCCACGCGCAGCACGGCGACGGGCGTAGGGCGCTTGCCCACGGCTTCGATGAATTTGGTCCAGACGCCGTCTGCCGCCTTGACCGAGACCTGCTGGCCGATGATGGCGCGCGCCAAGGTCACGAACGGCGTGCCGCGCGAGGTCAGCCAGACCTCGGGGTGCTGGGGGATGACCTTTTTCAAGATGCGATCGCGCCGCATCAGATGGGCAACGGCGGCTTCCCAATAGTCAGGCTTGGGAATGTCGAGATCAGGGGTGGACATATCGGGCGTATCCACTGGGCTCACGCCCGTCGCCATTGCGTCAAGCCACCGGGCTTGTCATCAAGTTCGATGCCGGCCTCGCGCAATTCGGCGCGGATACGATCCGCTTCGGCAAAGTCGCGAGCGGCCTTGGCGGCGGCGCGGGCGTCGATCAGGGCCTGGATGGCCGTGGCGTCCAGCGTGGCGCGCTGGCCTTGCTCGATAGCGGCCGCCGAATAGCGGGTGGGCGATTGGAAATACGCAGCCGGGTCTTGCTGCAACAGGCCCAGCAGCGATGCCAGCGCCTTCAACTGGCCAGCGCTGCGGGCGCTTTTGCCACGGTTGGCTTCGGAAGCCAGTTCGAACAGCGCCGCGACGGCGCCCGAGCTGTTGAAGTCGTCGTCCATGGCGGCCTTGAAGGCCTGGGCTTGCGGCTCGTTCCAGTCAATGCCCTGGTCGTCGGCGGGCACGTTCTGCAAGGCCTGGTACAGGCGGTCCAGTGCGTTTTGCGCGTCGATCAGGTTGTCGGGCGTGTAGTTCTGCGAGCTGCGGTAGTGATTGCGCACGATGAAGAAGCGCACCATTTCGGCTTCGCGCGGGTTCACGCTGTAAGTGGCGGCGTCGGTGGCCGGGTCGCCCTGGGCGATGGTCTGGCGGATGGTGCGGAAATTGCCCAGCGACTTGGACATCTTGTCCGAATCGACCATGAGCGGGCCGCAATGCATCCAGACGTTGGCCAGCGTGCCGCCGAACGCGCCTTCGGTCTGCGCGATTTCGTTTTCGTGGTGCGGGAATTTCAGGTCGGGACCACCGCCGTGGATATCCAGCGGCAAGCCCAACAAAGATTTGCTCATGGCCGAGCATTCGATGTGCCAGCCCGGGCGGCCCATGCCGTAGGGCGATTCCCACTTGGTGTCGTCGGGTTCTTCGGCCTTGGCCGACTTCCACAGCACGAAGTCCAGCGGGTCGCGCTTGGCCGAGCCCACCGCCACGCGCTCGCCAGCGCGCAGGTCGTCCAGCGTCTTGCCGGACAGCTTGCCGTAGCCGGGGAACCCCCGCACGGCGTAGTTCACGTCACCGTCATCAGCCTGGTAGGCCAGGCCGTTCTGTTCCAGCTTGCCGATGATGTCGAGCATCTCGCCCACGTACTGCGTGGCGCGCGGCTCGCGGTCGGGCCGTTCAACGCCCAGCGCCTGCTCGTCGGCATGCATAGCGGCAATGTAGAACTCGGTGACGTCGCCGATGCGGCGGCCGGTTTCAACGGCGCGGCGGATGATCTTGTCGTCGATGTCCGTGATGTTGCGCACGTAGTCGACAGCCAGGCCGCTGGCGCGCAGCCAACGCTGCACCACGTCGAACGAGACCAGCATGCGGGCATGGCCCAGATGGCAGAAGTCGTACACGGTCATGCCACACACGTACATGCGCACCTGACCAGCCTGGGCCGGTTTGAACGGTTCTTTGGTACGCGATAACGTGTTGTAGATCTGCAGCATGGCGCTTGTGTCGTGTCTGATTGATTGATTTCCGCGGCGGAATCGGAAAAAGTGGCTTGGGCGGGACGATACCCGCGCAGCGTGCCGGCCCTATATGGCTCAAGCTCGGACCCGTGCCGAACCAAAATCTCAACCGGGGCTAAAATGGCGGTCGTCAAGTATAGCAAGCGGCCCGGTCGCACGCCTAAGTGCTGCCCGGCCACGACTTTTAACGGATACCCACGTGACGATCAAGCCGCGTTTTTTTGTCGCCCTGCTCGCCCTGGCCCTCGCCGGCGCGCCGGCCGGAATCGCCCTTGCCCAGTCGATGGCTGGCGGCAGCGGGGCCAACCCCAACGCCACGCGCACCACGCTGGACCCCATCCCGCCCGAAGGCGGCTGGGACGGCCTGGCCAAATTGCTGGAAGCGGCGAAACCCGGTGTCGATACGCGGCTGCAGCCTTCTGCATCGCAGATCACCACCCGCATCGAAACGCTGCTGAACCGCGGCGACAACGAAGAAGCGCTGGCGATGATTGAAAAGCGTCAGGCTGAAATCAAGGACCAGCGCGGCACCGATGTGCAACTGATGTTCCAGCACGCGCGCGCCTTGGCTGCCCTGAACCGTCCGGGCGAAGCCATCGACATCTATACCGAAATGACCACGCGTTTCCCGGAGCTTCCGGAACCTTGGAATAATCTGGCCGCTCTATATGCCAGTCGGGGAGAACTTGAAAGAGCGCAAGACGCCTTGAAAATGGCGCTGCGCGCTGACCCCGGCTATGCCGCCGCCCGAGCCAATCTGGGTGATCTGCAACTTCTACAGGCCTTGCGCACTTACAAGAAGGCCGCCAGCGATGGCGTGCCGGGCATGCAGGAAAAGGTCCGTGAAGTCGAAACCATGCTGAAGGATAAACAAGGCAAATGATGTCCCGATACTCCCCCTTTCACCTGCTGCGCCTGACGGCGTGCTCGTTCGCGCTGGCCGCATTTGCCCCAGCGCTTGTCAGCGCCGCCCCAGCGGCCTCCTCCACCACCACTACTACTGAAGGCACAAAAGCCATGAGCACCAATCCGCGCGTCAAGCTCGTCACGAACCAAGGCGATATGGTCATCACCCTGGATGCCGCCAAGGCCCCCAAGACCGTCGAGAATTTCCTGACCTACGTCAAGGAAGGCTTCTACAACGGCACGGTGTTCCACCGCGTGATCGACGGTTTCATGATCCAGGGTGGCGGCTTTGAACCCGGCATGAAGCAAAAGCAGACGCATGCCCCCATCGAAAACGAAGCCAACAACGGCTTGAAGAACGACAAGTACACCCTGGCAATGGCTCGCACCAGCGACCCGCATTCGGCCACGGCACAGTTCTTCATCAACGTGTCCAACAACGACTTCCTGAACTTCACGTCGCCCACGCCGAACGGCTGGGGCTATGCCGTGTTCGGCACCATCACCGAAGGCACCGACGTGGTCGAAAAGATCAAGGGCGTGAAGACCGGCAACAAGGGCTTCCACCAGAACGTGCCCAACGAAGACGTGATCATCGAGAAGGCCGAAATTCTTGAATAAGATTGCCCTGCCCGGCCCGATCTGGCTGGCGTCCGACCTGCACCTGGGGCCGGCCACGCCGGCCACGTCCGAGGCATTCCTGGCATTTCTGGAAGCCGCGCAAGAAGACGCCGCTGCCTTGCTGCTGCCGGGCGACATCTTTGACGCCTGGATCGGCGATGACGTGATCCGCGCCGCGCCACCGTGGCTTGCCACGGTGCTGACGGCGCTGCGCGAGACGGCCACGCGCATTCCGGTATGGCTGGGCCGCGGCAACCGCGACTTCCTCATTGGGGAAGAACTGGCCAATGCCGTGGGTGCCAAGCTGTTGCCCGAACCGGCGCTGCTGGAAACGGATTTTGGCCAGGTGCTGCTGACGCACGGCGACGAGTTCTGTACGGACGACGCCGCGTATCAGCAGTTCCGCAAGATGGTCCGCAATCCGCAATGGCAGGCCGAGTTTCTGGCCAAGAACATTCCCGAACGGCTGGCGATGGCGCAGCAGGCCCGTGGCGAAAGCCAGGCGGCCAACCAGACGAAGTCCATGGAAATCATGGACGTCAATGGCGCGGCCATCGACGCAATCTTCCGCGACACCGGCGTGCGCGTACTGGTACACGGGCACACGCACCGCCCGGCGCGCCACGTGCTGGACATCGACGGCAAGAAATGCGAACGCTGGGTCCTGCCCGACTGGGACTGCGACCACGTGTCGCCCCCCCGAGGCGGCTGGCTCACCATCGACCGCGACGGCTTACAGTTCTACGACCTGGAAACGTAGGATGGGTGTAGCGCGGCAAGGCATGCCCACCGCGCAAACCCATCAGGCAGCGTACGATTTCCGTAGCGAATGCCGATTGATGGGTTCGCGCGTTGTACCGCCTTCGCCCTAGCCTGCAGCGTCTCGCGCCACACCCATCCTACGATGGGTATGGCGCGGCAAGGCACGGATAACCCCCCCATCCCGCAGCAGCCGTAGGATGGGTGCAGCGCGGCAAGGCATGGATAAAAACCCCAGCCCCCACCGCGCAAACCCATCAAGCAACGTCCCTCCGTAGGATGGGTGCCGCGCGGCAAGCCATGGACAAGAACCCCAGCCCCCACCGCGCAAACCCATCAACCAGCCCCCACCGTAGAACAGGTGCAGCCCGGCAAAGGCACGTTTACTTACCGCGCCAACACCACCTCAGCGCGTAAATATCCACGCCGCCACAATCCCGCCGAACACAATGCGGTACCACGCGAACACTCTATACGTATGGTTCGCCACAAACCGCAGCACTGCGCGCACCACCACCATCGCGCTCAGGAATGCCGCGATGAAGCCCACGGCGATGCCCGACAGATCATGCTGGGTCAACACGCCGAAGTTCTTGTACATATCAAAAACCGCCGCCCCCAACATCGTGGGCATGGCCAGGAAGAACGAGAACTCCGTCGCCGTCTTGCGCTGAATCCCTGCAATCATCCCGCCGATGATCGTCGCACCCGACCGCGACGTGCCCGGGATCATCGCAAAGCACTGCGCCACCCCCACGCCCAGCGCCTGTTTCCAGGTGATCTGCTCCAGCGTGTGCGCTGACGCCCGCTCATCCGATGCCGTATCGTCCGCCGCGCCCGGCGCATCGCCCGGTGTGTGATGGGTCTTGCGTTCGACATACAGCATGATCAAGCCACCCACCACCAACGTCACCACCACCACGCCCGGGTGATAGAACACCGACTTGATGGTCTTGATGAAAATCGCGCCGATGACCGCCGCCGGCAGAAAGGCGATGATCAGGTTGCGGGTGAACGCGACCTCACTCGCCACGCCCGTGAGCGTGCCGCGAATCAGTTGGAGCAGCCGTGCGCGGAACACCCACATCACCGCCAGGATCGATCCCAACTGGATCACCACCTCGAATACCTTGCCATCGCTGGACTGGAAATTGATCCAGTCGCCCACCAGGATAAGGTGGCCGGTGCTGGACACGGGGATGAACTCGGTCAGGCCTTCAAGAATGCCAAGGATGAATGCCTTGATCAGGTAGAGCGCGTTATCAGTCACGTTGGATAAGGGTCCGGTTAATCGTTAGCCAGCGGGGCTTCGTCCGACAGCATTTCCTGCGGACGCTTTTCAACGCGCACCAGCGCGATGCGGCGGCCGTCCATTTCCAGCACCTCGAAGCGGAAATGCTGATGGTGGATTTCATACTCGCAAACATCGCCCGGCTTGGGCAGGTGGCCGAAGCGCGACAGCAGGTAGCCCGCCAGGGTCGAAAACTCCTGCGCGTCGTCCACCAGGCCCTCGGTTTCCAGCACCTGTTCAACATGGTGCAGGTCGGCTGCGCCATCGATCTTCCAGGTGTTGTCGCCGTCGGCCACGATGTCGGGCAGTTCGTCTTCGTCGGGGAATTCGCCAGCGATGGCCTCGAACACGTCAATCGGCGTGACCAGCCCTTCGATGGCGCCGAACTCGTCGGCCACCAGCACCAATTGGCCGCGCGACCGCTTCAGCGTATCCATCAAGCGCAGGATGCCGATGGACTCATGCACGATGATGGGGTCGCGCAGGCGATTGCGGCGCACGCGGCCTTCGGTGATCAGGTCCGCGACCAGGTCCTTGGCGCGCGCGATGCCCAGCACCTCGTCCAGCGACCCCCGGCACACGGGGAAGAAGCTATGGGGCGCCTCGGTCAATTGGCGGCGGATCAGTTCCGGGTCGTCATCGATATTGATCCAGGACACATCCGTGCGCGGCGTCATGATGGACCGGATGGACCGTTCGGCCAGGGTCAACACCCCGCTGACCATATTGCGTTCCTCAACACCGAAGGCCGGCATGGCCGGGCCATCCATATTGGGCAGGTCGGCCTCGTCGCTGGCGGGCGGGCGCTTGCCCAGCATGCGCAGCACGGCAGACGCTGTGCGCTCACGCATCGGACGGCGGGCATCCAGCTTGAGCAGGTTGCGGCGCGCCACCTGGTTCAACGCTTCAATGGCCACCGAAAAGCCGATGGCGGCATACAGATAGCCCTTGGGCACCTTGAAGCCAAACGCTTCGGCCAGCAGCGAGAAACCGATCATCAGCAAGAAGCCCAGGCACAGCACCACCACGGTGGGATGCGCGTTGACGAAGCGCGTCAGCGGCTTGGAGGCGATCAGCATGATGCCGATGGCGATGACGACGGCGATCATCATGATGGCCAGATGGTCCACCATGCCCACGGCCGTGATGACGGAGTCCAGCGAGAACACCGCGTCCAGCACCACGATCTGCGTCACGATCACCCAGAAGCTGGCGTACACGCGCGGCCCGGACGAGCCACTTTGATGCCCGCCTTCCAGGCGCTCATGCAGTTCCATCGTGCCCTTGAACAGCAGGAACAGGCCGCCCACCATCAGGATCAGATCGCGACCCGACGGGGACAAGGGACCCACCGAAAACAAGGGCGTGGTCAAGGTGACCAGCCACGACATGACGGACAGCAAACCCAGGCGCATGATCAGCGCAAGGCTCAACCCCAGGACGCGAGCGCGGTCGCGTTGCTCGGGGGAAGCTTGTCCGCCAGGATGGCGATGAATATCAGGTTATCAATGCCCAGGACGATCTCAAGGACGACCAGGGTAAGCAAGCCGACCCACGCGGCGGGGTCCAGCAGCCACTCCATCAGGAGCTCCAGAAGTTACACGACCGGTAATCGTACATGGAAAATTCATGACATGCCGGTGACGCGCCCCCCTCCGTTTGCCTGATGGCCATTGGCTTTGCGCCATGCGCAGGGCTTGCACGCAGACGTCGTGCCAAAAAAAAACCGGCCCGAAGGCCAGTCTTTTTGAAGCCGGTTTTACACCGGGATCAGGCCGCCGACGGCGGGTTCAGCGAGCTAAGCATCTGCGTGAAGATCTTGGGCGTGGCGGCCAGCACATTGCCGGTGTCCATCCAGCCTTGCTCACCGTCGAAGTCGGCGATCAGGCCACCGGCTTCCAGCACCATCAAGCTGCCGGCTGCCAGGTCCCAAGGCTTCAGGCCCACACCGCAGAAGCCATCCAGGCGGCCGCTGGCCACGTAGGCCAGGTCCAGCACGGTGGAGCCCATGCGGCGTACGCCGGTAACGTTTTCCGCCATATGGCGGAAACGCTGCGAACCTTGCTCGGGGTCGCCAGCGTTGGGCCAGTGCGCGCCCAGCAGCGCTTCGTGGTAGCGGGTGCGGCCCGAGACGCGCACGCGGCGGTCGTTCAGGAAGGTGCCGCTGCCACGGCTGGCCGTGAACAGTTCGTTGCGCGAGGGGTCATAAATGACCGCTTGCGTCACTTGGCCGCGCTGGGTCAGCGCGATGGACACGGCGTAGTTGGGCAGGCCGTGGATGAAGTTCGTGGTGCCGTCCAGGGGATCGATGATCCATTGGAATTCAGCCTGGTCGGGACCTTGCAGCCCGAATTCCTCGCCCAGCACGGCATGGTCCGGGTAAGCGGCATGCAGTGTCTCGACGATGGACTCCTCGGCGGCGCGATCGACTTCCGTGACATAATCGCGCGGCCCCTTGCGAGCCACGCTGAGTCGTTCCAAATCCATGCTGGCACGGTTGATAATGGTGCCGGCACGCCGGGCCGCCTTGATGGCGATGTTGAGCATCGGGTGCATAAAATTCCGTACGTATGCGGTGGGTTCGCGTGATGATAGGCCACTTGCCGCCCCCCGGATCCATCGTCGCCCCAACGGGGAAATCGACCCAAAAAACCAGGAAGGCGTGAAGCCAAACGCGCCATTTTAAATGACTCAAGCATTTTCACGTGTTCGCTTCATTATGGTGAACCCCAGCCACCCCGGAAACGTGGGTTCGGCGGCCCGTGCCATCAAGACAATGGGCTTCTCCGAACTGGTCTTGGTGGAGCCTAAGTTTCCAGATGTAACTACCCAGCCGGAGGCCGTGGCCTTGGCCAGCGGCGCGCTGGACGTGCTGGAAAACGCACGCATCTACCCCTCATTGGAAGAAGCGCTGGCCCCGGTGACCATGGCCTTCGCGCTGACCGCGCGCGTGCGCGACCTGGGTCCCCCGCCCTGCGATATCCGCCAGGCGGCCGATCTGGCCCGCGCGCATCTGGCCAGCACGGCCGAGGGGGTAGCTGCCGTGGTGCTGGGCACCGAACGTGCCGGGCTGACCAACGCGCAGATCGCGCTGTGCCATCGCATCTGCCACATTCCCGCCAATCCCGAATACAGCTCGCTCAACGTGGCCCAGGCGCTACAGCTGGCTGCCTGGGAATTGCGCTATGCGCTGCTGGTGGAACAGGGCGCCGCCCTGCTGCCCGCCTCGACCGCGCAGGAACCGTCGCGCGGCGCCGAACCGGCATCGGGCGAGGCCGTGCAGGCGTTTCTGGCGCACTGGGAAGAAGCGCTGGTCGGCGTGCAGTTCCTGGACCCCGCCCATCCCAAGAAACTGATGCCGCGCATGCGGCACCTGTTTTCCCGCCCCGCGCTGACCCGCGACGAAGTGGACATGCTGCGCGGCGTCTGCACCGCCATGCTGGCCACGGCACGAAAGGGCCAGGCAAAAAAATAGGGATGGGCGCAATGCCCATCCCTATTTCTGGTCAGCCCCGGCGGCAAGCCTGCCGGGGCAGCCCAAGCATCAGTCCACCTTGGCGCCCGAGGCCTTGACCACCGGGGCCCAGCCTTCGACTTCCGACTTGATGAACGCGCCGAATTCGGCCGGCGTGGTCTTCACGGCCACGGCGCCCAGCTTGTCATAGCTGGTCTGCACGGCGGGGTTGTCCAAGGCTTTCTGCATGGCGGCGTTCAGCTTGGTGATCACTTCCGGCGGCGTGCCGGCCGGGGCCAACAGACCAAACCACGACGACACGTCAAAGCCGGCAAAGCCCGATTCCTGCATCGTGGGCAGGTCCGGCGCGCTCTTGGAGCGTTCGCTGGTGGTCACGGCCAGGGCGCGCAGCTTGCCCGACTGGGCGTGCGGCCAGGCCGACGGCATGTTGTCGAACATGAACTGCACCTGGCCACCGATCAGGTCGGTCATGGCCGGTGCGCTGCCCTTGTACGGCACGTGCAACACGTCGATACCGGCCTTCATCTTGAAGAGCTCGCCCGCCATGTGGATGGACGTGCCGCTACCCGACGAGGCGAACGCCAGCTTGCCCGGGTTCTTCTTTGCGTAGTCGACCAGTTCCTTGACCGACTTCACCGGCACTTGCGGGTTCACGACCAGGATGTTCGGCACTTTGGCGCCGAGCGCCACCGGCGCGAAATCCTTGGTCAGATCAAAGTTGACGTTCTTGTACAGCGTCTGGTTGATGGCGCTGGTCACGGCCACGAACAGCAGCGTGTAGCCATCAGGCGTGGCGCGCTGCACGTAGTCGGTGGCAATGTTGCTGCCGGCGCCCGGCTTGTTTTCAACCACGAACGATTGGCCCAGGGACTCGGTGAGTTCCTTGGCCATGATGCGGGCGATCACGTCGGTAGTACCGCCAGCCGAAAAACCGACCACGATACGGACGGGTTTGTCAGGGTATGCAGCATGGGCGGTACCCATGGCGAGTGCGCTAGCGGCGGTGGCCAGAACGGTGGCGGCGAAACGCCGCAGGCCAGGCTTTTGACCTGTAGTCATAGTGTCTCCGTGCAGGTGCTGTCCATCAGATGGACGATTTGAATTATTGGATGACGCATTTTGATCTATACACGACGGGTGCATCAAGGTAGAGTCCACGCTACGGACAATGGTTTTCCCTTGACTATTCCGGAATAACCCTAACTTTTCAGAGATTTGCATGCCAGACAGTGATGCCGCGGCGGCAGGCCCACGGACTTTGCGGCGCGGACTGGCCGTGCTGGCCGCCCTGCGCGACCAGGGACCCGACGGCCTTAGCGTGACCGATATCGCCCGCTTGACGGGCATACAACGCCCCACCATTTATCGTTTGCTGGCCGCCCTGCTTGACGCCGGCCTGGTGCTGCCCGTAACGGGCACCAAGAAATACCGCGCCCAATTGGCGGTGGACCCGGACACGCGCTCGCGCGATCCGCGCGTGCGCCAACTGCTGCCGGTGCTGCGCCGCCTGGCCGACCGCACCGGCGACGCCGTGTTCCTGGTGGTGCGCGAAGACGACGATTCCATCAGCCTGCATCGCGAGATCGGCAGCTACCCGGTGCAGATCCTGGCCACCTATGCCGGCAAGCGCCAGCCGTTGGGCGTGGGTTCGGGGGGGATGGCCCTGCTGGCCGCGCTGCCGGACGACATTGCGCGCGGCATCGTGGATCGCAACTCGGGCCGGCTGGACGAGTACGGCGGCATGACGCCGCAGGAAATGTACCGGCTGATCGACAACACTCGCGCGCGCGGCTATTCGGTGGTGGGCAACCACGCCGTGCGCGGTGCGCTGGGCGTGGGCTGCGCCTTGTTGGACGCACACGGCGCGCCGCTGCTGGCCGTCAGCGTCACGGCCATCATTGACCGCATGCCGGCCCAGCGCCAGCGTGAAATCGCGGGCTGGATCAAGGCGGAATTGGCGCGGCTGGTCATGCAGGCCTGATCGGCCCACCGCGAGCAAGATAAGAAAAACGGGCGCCCGGATGAACCGAGGCGCCCGCTGGCATTGAAGACACAACGTTGGCGGTCAGGCTGGCGAGCAGGCTGTCGGTCAGGCCGCCGCGTCGGCCTTGCCCGCCGTCTTGGGATTCTGGATTTCGCGCAGCGGAATCGGCGGCTGGAAGCCGGCCGCTTCCAGTGACGTGCGAATCTGCTGGTACAGGCCCCAGCGCAGGTCCCAGTACTTGCTGGTTTCAGCCCACACGCGCACGTTCACGATGACGCCGCTTTCCTTGTACTCAAACACCTTCACCTGCGGCTCGGGATCTTTCAGCGCGTCCGGACGCGCCGCCACGATTTCGTTCAGCTTGGCCAGCACCGCTTCCAGATCATCGCCATAGCGCACCGGCACCGGGATATCCAGACGGCGGGTTTGATTGCGGCTGTAGTTGGTGATGGTGGCGTTCCACACCGTGCTGTTGGGCAAGGTCAGGTGGATACCGTCCGCCTGCACCAGACGGGTCAGGAACAGGCCGACCTCTTCCACCGTGCCATCGGAGCCCGAGCTCAGGGCCACGTATTCGCCCGCGCGGATGGGCCGCAAGATCAGCAGCATGATGCCGGCCGCGATATTTTGCAGCGTGCCTTGCAAGGCCAAGCCAACTGCCAAACCGGCGGCGCCCAGCACCGCGATCAGGCTGGCCGTCTGCACGCCAAAGCGCGCCAGCACCGCGATCACCGTGAAGATACGCACCGCCCAGACGACCGTGCTGTAGAACATCGGCACGATGGTCGGGTCGATCTTGCTGGAGCGCGTGGCGGCGCGTCGAACCCAACTGCCCAGCAATGACGACACCCACCAGCCGATGATCAGGATCAACAGGGCGACCAGCAAATTGATGCCCATCTCCACCAGCCTGGGGGCCCAGGCATTGAATTCGTTCAAGGCGTCTTCCATGGAATCTCCAGCAAAAATGACAACCGAAAACTGTATCAGATGGCGGAGACGCAAAGGGGCGCGCCGCAGCCTGGCTATGTCAAGCTTTGTAAGCGATGCGGCGGGGGTTTGTCAGCCTATTTGTCAGCCTATTTGTCAGCTTGTTTGTCAGCTTGTTTTCAAGCCGGAACGATGCGGAAATGGTTGTCCCAGGACAGCTCGCGCGACGGCGGCAGCACGGGCGTTTCGTGGCCCGCGGCGTCGGTGCGCAGCATGGCGCCCAAGCCACTGCTGACCAGGAAGCCGGCTTGGCGCGCCGGCGCCACGCCGCAGCCGTCGGCCAATTGCGTGGTGCCCAGGCAGCGGCCGCTGGCGGCGTCCCAATAGATCACCTGCCCGCCCACCGGGCTGGACGTGGCGACGATGCCACCGCCCGCGTCCACCGACACCGAGCCCACGTAGTTGCGCATGTTGCGCAGCGTCTCGGCCGGCCCTTCGAACAGTTCCAGCGGGGCGCCTCGGCGATGCCGTCCCACCAGCGCGGGCCGGTCGGCGGCCGGCCCCATGTATTGACAGCCGAACCACACACAACCGTCGCCCGCCAGCGCCAGATGCCGGATCGACAAGCGATGCAGCGCGGGCGCCAGCTCCACCTTTTCCAGCAGTTGGCCACTGGCAGCATCGATGTAGGCCAGCGACGGCCGCATCGTGTCCAGATTGAGTTCCAGCTTGCCGTAGTCGGGATGCGTCAGGATGCCGCCATTGGCCACGCACAACGTCTTGCCATCGGGCATCAGCACCACTTCATGCGGGCCGATGCCGCCGGAATCGAATTCACCAACGCGCCGCCACGCCCCGCCCGGCGAGGCATCGTAGATGCCCAGCACGCCGCGCCCGGCCTCGAAGTCGTTTTCCGTGGAGATGAGCAGCCGTCCGCCCTCCACGAACGCGCCGTGGCCGAAGAAGTGGCGTTCGTCTGGCACCGGCAGCGCCTGGGGTTCACCGCCCTCGCGCAGCGAAAACGCCACGGCAAAAAACCCCGGCTGGCGGCCGAACGCCACGGCGCGCTGGCTCGCGGCATCTATGGCAAAGCTGTGGCCACGCGCGGGCATCGGCACCACCAGGCGGTCGTGCCCGGCCTCGTCCAGCAGCACGGCTTCGTCACGCCCACCGCGCTTGCGCGCGCTCAGGTAAAGCGGGCCGCCGTCGGCCGGCAACGCCGCCCGGGCGGCGGTGGGCGACAAGCCCAGCGCCACGGCCATAGACAGGAAGCGGCGGCGGTCAATCACCATCAAGCGCATTGAATCCAATGGTGACGCCCAGGGCGGGCGCCAGGTTCTGGTCGACGATGTCCTTGGCGTTCTTGATGGTCAGGGAAGCCAACAGCAACAGACGGCGGCCCTCTTCATCTTGCAGCGCCGCATCCAGCGGCGCCGGCACGGCTTGCACGGTTTGCGCGGCGGCCTGCAATTCGCCGCGCACCGAGCCGTCCATCCACTCCTCGCCCGCCGGCAAGGGGTAGGCGCCAGCCTGGTAGAACGCCTTCAGGCCGTCCAGGTTCGCGGCCAACAGGCGTGTAGACAGCCCGCTGCGCCAAAATGCCGCGCGCTTGGGCCGCGCCGCATCGGGCGATTCGCCCAGCACCGGCAAGATCTTCACGTCGCGCGCAAACTGCAAGCCGGTCGACAAGGCCTTCATGGCTTCGGCCGCCACTTCCTGCGGATTGCGGTACAGGTCGTTGGCTGGCTGCGGTTTGGCGAACTGGCGGCCAAAATCGCCCTGCGCGCTCCAGGCCTGTGCCACATCGCGCGATATCGTGGTGACGTTGGCGGCAAGCGCGCGCGCATAGCCGCATGCGTAGGCGAAGGTGGGTGCGGTGCTTTGCTTGCCTTCCTTCAGCAAACCCGGGTCGCCGTACAACACGTATTCCAAGGCGGGCAGGCCCTGCACCGCCACGCTGCGGCCGGCCAGCGCGCCGGGCGCCAGCAAGGCGTCATCCTTGGCAGCAATCAGTTGCTGCACTTGCCGGGGCATCACGCCCCGGGTGTCGGGCCAGAAGGCCAGCCGTTCAAAGCGGTTGGCCTGCACCAACGGCCCGAAGCGCAGAATCTCCACGCCCGACCAGGCCAGCGCCAACTGCGAGAATGCCTCGCCCACACGCGCCGCGCCCGCCGCATCCGGCTTGGCGCACCAGCCACCCAGCGCGCCGTCCAACGCGGCGGCGGCATCCGCCATCTTGCCCACGGCCGGACGCGCGTAATCGCGCGCCAGCCGTTCGCCCAGGTCCGCCGGCAACGTGGCGTGCGACTGGGCTTGCACGGCCGTTGATGCGATCAACGAAGCCGCCGCCACCAGCACGGTAGCCACAGCATGCTTGAACACCCCATGCCTGAACACCGCCCGCTTGAACCCGAAAGGCTTGAACACGGCAGGCTTGAATTCGGTCATCACGGCGTATCGGGCCATTTACAGCGACTCCAGGAAACGGATCAGATCGGCGCGCTCGTCAGGCGTCATCGCCACCACGCGGTCGCGCGAGGCCTTGCCCGCGCCGCCATGCCACAGCACGGCTTCCAGCAAGGTGCGCGCGCGTCCGTCGTGCAGCCAGGTGGCAGACGGGTTCACGGTCTTGGTCAGGCCGATGCCCCACAGCGGCGGCGTGCGCCACTCGCGGCCATTGGCCTGCCCATCGGACACACCATCGGCCAGGTCATCACCCATGTCGTGCACCAGCAGGTCGGTGTAGGGCCAGATCAGCTGAAAGCGATGCTCCGGCTGCTTGGCGTTGCGGCTTGTCACGTACTTGGGCACGTGGCACGCCACACAGTTGGCTTCGTAGAACAGCTTCTTGCCCGCCAGCACGCGCGCGTCGTCCGCGTCGCGGCGCTGCGGCACGGCCAGGTTGGTGGCATAGGTGGTGACGAAGTCCATCAGCTTGGCCGGCACTTCTTCCGGGCCAAAGCGCGGCTGCGCCCCGTGCGGCATGTCCAGGCATTGCTTCTGCGCGGGCGTGCAATCACCCGAATGCTTGGGAAACATCGGCGTGGACAAGCCCATGTCGTTCGAGAACGCCGCGGCGCTCTGCTGTTCCACAGTGGGTTGGCCGGCCTTCAGGTTGAAGCGCCCCAGCGCGCGTTTGCCGGTGCGCGCATCGGTCACCCAGTTGGGCTTGCCGACGATGCCATCGCGCTTGTCCGCCCCCACGTTGGCCAGGATGTCGGCTTCGTGGATGGATTCCAGCAAGCCCAGGCCGATCATCGGCGGCGCCAGGCGGGGCGAGATCTGCGTGTCGGCGCGCATCGGGCCGTAGCCAAGGTTCTCGATACGGTAGGTGGGCTTCATCAGCGTGGCGGTTTCGCCGCCATTCAGCGCCACCGGGATGGGCTCGTATTCGATCTCCATGCGGCCTTCGGCGGGCAGCCCCGCTACGGCGAAGTTCTGCAACTGCACGCCGTAGACGGGTTCGGGCAGTTCGGCGATTTCGCCCGGCGCCAGCTTGGGATGGCCACGGTCGGGGCCGCGCGGTATGGCCAGGCGCAACAGCAGCGCCACGGCGTCCGTGCGTTCCAAGGGATCGAAGCCGGGCACCGTGCCGCGCCCGTCCTTGGTATGACAGGCCTGGCAAGAGCGTGCGTTGAATAGCGGGCCCAGGCCATCGGAGGCCTGCGTCGAGGCAGGCGCCGACACCCAGTCCTTGCGGAACAGGCCATTGCCAACCTGGAATTCCTGGCGGCCCTCGAAGCTCATGTTGGCCGAGGGTTGGGAAAAGATATCGGCGTTGATCAGTTTGTTGGTGGTCGCGGCGCCCGCCTGCATGGTTTCAAAGGATTCGACCTTTGAAAAGTCGCGCGTGGGCGCGGTGATGGCGGTGACGCGCTTTTGGTCTTCGGGCGTAAGGTCATCACGTCCGGCAGTCACTTCAGTGGCGGCGGCGCCGGCATGAGCCGACGCCGCCAGTACGGCGGCTAGTACGAGTTTCACTTGAATACGGCGTCAGGTTTGTCCAGGCTGTCGGAACCTTCGATGGCTACCTTGCCCAGCTCAAGCAGCGTGATCACGCGCTCCAGGCTGCGGGTTTGGTCCACCAGGCGGTCAATGGCGGCCTGCACCACGGCGTTGCCTTCCTTGTTGCCGTCCGCAATCATCTGGTCATAGGTTTCGACCGTTTCAGCGCGGGTCTTCATGGCCTGCATGGCGGCCACGGTGGCGTCCAGCTTGGCGCGCACTTCGGCATCCAGCTTCGGATCGCGAGCCTTGACCAGTTCGGACAAGCTTGCGCCCTTGACCTCTTTGCCGTCGATGCGGGTGTAGGCGCCCAGGTAGACGTTGCGGATGCCGATCTGGTCGTAGTAGTGCGAGTTGTGGGTGTTGTCCGAGAAGCAGTCGTGCTCTTCTTCGGGGTCATGCAGCATCAGGCCCAGCTTCATGCGTTCGCCGGCCAGTTCGCCGTACGACAGGCTGCCCAGACCGGTCAGCATGGCAATCAGCCCTGCCTTGGGATCTTCTTCGACGGCCTTGCGCGCGGCGCCTTCCTTCTTCCAGTTACCCACCATTTCTTCCAGGTCGGTCACCAGCAGATCCGTCACGGCCTTCAGGAATTCAATGCGGCGCTCGCAGTGGCCGCCCGTGCATTGCTTGGTGTCGAAGTCCGTGTGCGGGCGGTTGCCCGAATGGCGCTCTTGCGGCGTGCCCTTGCGGTCGGCCGGCGCGGGGCCGGAGCCGTTCAGGTCCTGGCCCCAAAGCAGGAATTCGATGGCGTGATAGCCCGTGGCCACGTTGGCTTCGTTGCCGTCGGCTTCGTGCAGCACTTCAGACAGCAGTTGCGGCGTGATCTTGCTGACGTCCACCGTCTTGCCGCCCACCGAGATCTTGGAATTGGCGATGACGTTGACGGCGTAGAAAGCGTTTTCGTCGTTTTCGGTGCCGTACGAAGCGTCGACGTAGTCGATCAGGCCCTCGTCCAGCGGCCAGGCATTCACGCGGCCTTCCCAATCGTCAACGATGGGGTTGCCGAAGCGGTAAGCCTCCGTTTGCTGGTAGGGCACGCGGGCCGCCAGCCAGGCTTCGCGCGCGGCCTTCAGCGTGTCGGGGCTGGGCTTGGCGATCAGTGCATTGATGGCCGTGCGCAGCGTCTTGGCGGCGGTCAGCGAGTCTTCATAGCCCGCCAGCGCCAGGTCCGAATAGGTGGCGACCACGGCGCGAGGCTCTGCCGCCGCGTGGGCCGTTCCTCCGAATACCGCCGCGGCCAGCACCGCTCCCAACAACAACTTGCGCATCGACTTTCTCCCGTGACTCGAACGGTGTCCGCCCCCGCGGCGGGCCGTTCCGACTTCAGTTTTGAGGATGCGAGTGTAAACAATTTTCGTTTGATATTCAGCCCTAAGTCAGATACCTGACACTTTTTTGAACGGCTTTCCCGATGGAATCCGCGCAATATCAAGGGCTCGCCGCTACTATCCGGCAAGCTCTCTTCCCTCCCCCGATCCATGGAACTTCGACAACTCCGCTATTTCGTCCGGGTGGCCGAACTGGGCAGGATCGATCGCCCGCACGCCGCGCGATCTGGCGGGCCAGCACGCGGTAGTGGTGGGCTGGGGCGCCATCGGCCAGCGCATTGGCGCCTTGCTGCGCGCGCTGGGCCTGACCCTGACAGTGGTGCGCCATTCCGCCACGCCAGTGGCGGATGCCCGTCACACCGCCACGTATGACGCGCTGGCGGCGGGCCGCTGGTGAACCGGCTGGTCGGCTGATAGGTCGGCTGATAGGTCGGCGAGTGGCTCGCTGCGCGGCCAGCCTACGTCGACCCGCGATACGTCCCCTTAAATGGTGCGCCATGCACCAAATTGGTTCACGCAAGGCACCAGCCCGAAGCTCGAGCGGGCTCCGCCGCACGAAAAGCCCGGGAGAACTCCAAGGAAAAGCCCCACGCGCAAACCTGGCACGGGTTTTGCTTGATGACTGGTATGCAAGCTTGTCTACAAGACAGGCCTCAGACCCAAATCCATGCAAGCCCTCCAGGAGCCCTCATGATCAACCGCAATGCGCCCTTTGCTTTCAACGCCACCCGCCGCCGCCTGATCCAGGGCGCCGCCATGGGCGCCGCGACGCTGGCCGCGCCCGCGCTGGTGCGCGCGCAGTCGGGTCCGGTGATACGCATCGGCTTCTGGCCCGTTGCCGCCGGCCTGCCGTTTTACGCCGCGGTTGAAAAAGGCTATTTCAAGGAAGCCGGCCTGAATGTCGAGCCGCTGAAGTTCGCCGGCGCGCAGCAGGTCATGGAAGCCATGCTGGCCGGTCGCGCGGACGGCAGCGCCAACGGCACGGGCTCGGCCAACCTGGCCATCGGCGAAATCGCCTCGCCCGGCCTGTTCAAGATTTTTGCGTCCAACCCCAGCAACGCCAAGAACGTGCTGGATGAGTTCATCGTCGCGAAAGACAGTCCCATCAAATCCATAGCAGACCTCAAGGGGAAAAAGGTCGGATCTGGACCCGGCATCCAGAACGCCACGCTGGCCAAAGCAGTACTGGAGCGCGCCGGCGCAACCGGGGCAACCGTGGTCGAGTTGGCAATCAGCCAGCACGTAGCCGCGGTTGCCGCCGGCCAGTTGGATGCGTGCTACACGCTGGAACCCACGGGCACGGTGGGCCGCCTGAACGGCACCACGCGCGTGCTGGAAACCGGCGTCATCGCCAAGTACGTATTGGGCGATCCCATGGCGCCGTGGTTCGGCGGCTCGGCCTCGCTGACCACCGCCTTCCTGAAAAAGCATCCGGAAGAAAGCAAGAAATTCATCGCGGCCTATGCGCGCGGCATTGAACTGATCCGCACCAAGCCGGCCGAGGCGCGCCCCTTCATGAAGGGCTACACCGCCATCGAAGGCCCCATGACCGAAGAAGTGCCGCTGGCCGCCTACACGCTCTACAACGAGTTCACGGCAAGCGACATCCAGTACTTCCAGAAATTCTTCGACCTGTTCACCGACAAGGGCATCTTCGCGCAAAAGGTCGACGTGTCGAGCATGCTTTACAAGGGCTGATCCATGACAGCAACGTCTGCAACGCCCGCCGCGGCCACCGCCTCTGCTGGCGCCGCCGCCCCCGCCAAGGCGCCGCCGCGCAAGTTCGATGCGTCGCGCTTCCTGCCGCTGATCGGGCCCCTGGCGCTCTTCGTCATCTGGGACCTGGTTGTGCGGCTGCAACTGGTCAGCCCCGTGCTGTTGCCCACCCCCAGCGCCACTATCGTGGCCTTGGTAAAGGGTCTGGCGGGCGGCCCGCTGCTGTGGGATTTCCTGTCGTCCCTGAACCGCACGCTGCAAGCCTTCGTCATTGCCGGCGTCATCGGCGTGCCGCTGGGCGTGCTCTTGGGCAGCAATGAAAAGGCCTATCGCAGCGTGGAGTTCCTGGTGGACTTCTTCCGCTCCACGCCGTCGTCCGCGCTGATCCCGCTGTTCCTGATGATCTTCGGCGTCACCGACATGAACAAGATCGCCATCGCGGCCTTCGCGGCCGTGCTGGTGATTCTGTTCAACAGCGCCTATGGCGTCATCAACGCGCGCAAGCAGCGCGTGATGGCGGCCCGCGTGATGGGCGCATCGCGCTGGCAGATCTTCAAGGACGTGCTGATCTGGGAAAGCCTGCAACCCACGTTCGTGGGCTTGCGCAGTGGCGTGTCGATGGCGCTGGTGATCGTGATCGTGGCCGAAATGTTCATCGGGTCCGACAGTGGGCTGGGCAATCGCATCATCAATTCGCAGCAGGTGCTGAACGTGCGCGAGATGTATGCGTCCATCCTGGCGGCGGGCGCGCTGGGCTATGTGCTGAACATTCTTTTTCTTGTGCTGGAAAAGCGCGTGGTCCATTGGAGCGGCCGATAAATGTCTACCGTCATCAATCCCATCATCGCCCCCGCCCCCGCCGCCGCGCCATTTGCGCCCGGCCCCTTGGGCACGCACATCACCATTCGCGGCCTGACCAAGTATTTCGCGGGCTGGCCGCTGTATGAAGACTTCAACCTGGACATCCCCAAAGGCAAGATCGTTTCGGTGTTTGGCCCTAACGGCTGCGGCAAGTCCACGCTGATCAACATGATCGCGGGCCTGATTCCCATCGATGCGGGCGAGATCCTGTTCGATGGCAAATCGCTGGCGCAAACGAAGATCGGCTACGTGTTCCAGAACTACCGCGAAGCCATGTTCCCGTGGCTGCGCACCATCGACAACATCGCCTACCCGCTGCGGCTGGAAGGCCGCAGCAAGGCCGAAGTGGATGCGCGCGTGGAAGAGTTGGTGGCCTCGTTCGACGTCAAGTTCGACTTGAAACGCTATCCGTATGAACTGTCGGGCGGGCAGCAGCAGACGGCGTCCATCATGCGCGCGCTTGCACCCGGACCCGAGGTGCTGTTCCTGGACGAACCGTTTTCGGCGCTGGACTTCGAGATGACGCTGTTCATCCGCGAAAAGCTGCAAGAGGTATTTTTGCAGACCGGCACGACGATGCTGCTGGTGTCGCATGACCTGGAAGAAGCCGTGTACCTGGCCGACCAGGTGCTGCTCTTGACCAAGCGGCCCACGCGCGTGGCGGAAATTCTGGACTACACCGACGCCCGCCCGCGCACCGTGGAAACCTTGTCTGAACCCAGCTTCATCCAGATGAAGAAACTGAGCCTGGAAATTTTCCAGCGCGAAGTGCGCAAGTAGGTCAAACCAGCATCTATCGGGAGCCTCCGCCATGACCCAGGAAACCATCGATCAATACGTGCGTAGCGCCTTGGCGCTGTCGGGCTATGCCTTGCGCGAATCCACCACGGTGGAAGTCGTGCAGCAGTTCGCGCGCATCCACGACATTGCGGCAAGCTTTGTCGACGAGCCGTTGCCCGTGGAACTGGAATCCGCATCGGTGTTCCGTCCATGAGCGGCCCCGCCACCGACATCGCCCGCCAGGTTGCCAGCGGCGAGCGCAGCGCCGTCGCGGTGCTGGACGCCACCTTGGCGCGCATCCGCGAACGCGACGCCCGCTACAACTGTTTTACCGCCATCACCGAAGCGCGCGCGCGTCAGGAAGCCGCCGCCATCGACGCGCGCCGCGCCCGTGGCGAAGCGCTGCCGCCGCTGGCCGGCGTGCCCTACGCCGTCAAGAACCTGTTCGACATCGCCGACGAAGTCACCTTGGCGGGGGGCCGCGTCAATGCCGCCAACCCGCCCGCCCGCCACGACGCCCGCCTGGTCACGCGCTTGCGCGAGGCCGGCGCGGTGCTGGTCGGCGCCTTGAACATGGACGAACACGCGTACGGCTTCACCACCGAAAACACGCACTACGGCCCCTGCCGCAACCCGCATGACGTCACCCGGGTCGCGGGCGGCTCGTCCGGCGGTAGCGCGGCCGCCGTCGCGGGCGGACTGGTGCCGCTGACCTTGGGGTCCGACACCAACGGGTCGATCCGGGTGCCGGCGTCCCTGTGCGGCGTCTTTGGCTTGAAGCCGACCTATGGCCGCCTGCCCCGCACCGGTTCCTTTCCGTTCGTGGGCAGCCTGGATCACCTGGGGCCGTTCGCGGCCAGCGCCAGCGACCTGGCCGCCGCCTACGATGCGCTGCAAGGGCCGGACGCCGACGACGCCGCCTGCGCGCAACACGCCGCCGAACCCGTGCTACCCGCGCTTGCGGCCGGCGCGCGCAAGCTGCGCGTGGCGGTCCTGGGCGGCTACTTCAACGATTGGGCCGGCCCCGCCGCGCGCCGTGCCGTCGAGATCGCCGCGCGCGCCCTGGACGCCACCGCCATCGTTGAACTGCCCGGCGCCACACAAGCCCGGGCCGCCGCCTTCATCATCACGGCGGCCGAAGGCGGGGCCTTGCATCGGCGCAAGCTGGTCACCCACTACGACTACTACGAACCCTATTCCCGCGACCGCCTCGTGGCCGGCAGCCTGGTGCCCGCAGCCTGGGTGCAGCAGGCGCAACGCATCCGCCACCGCGTCTACCGCGAGGCCTTGGCGCTGTTCGACCAGTACGACGTGCTGATCGCGCCCGCCACGCCCGTGTCCGCCACGCCCATCGGCACCGACTGGCTGACGCTGGCGGACAAGGAACTGCCGGCGCGCGCCAGCATGGGGCTGTTGACGCAGCCCATTTCATGCATCGGCCTGCCCGTATGCACCGCCCCCACCTGGCCAGACGCCGAGCAGGACGGCCACCTGCCGCTAGGCGTGCAACTGATCGGCGCGCCCTGGCGCGAAGCCGATTGCCTGGCCGCCGCCTACGCGCTGGAACAGGCCGGCGCGGCGCAGGTCCGGACAGTCTGACGCTTACCGACGCATAGCCACCCCAGCCACCCCAGCCACCCCGCCCGCCTTCGACTACGCCCGACCGCCCCATACCTTTTCGCAATCAAGGCCCCGTTATGGAAACTGCTTTCGCTGCCATCGACATGCCGCGCACCCTGGCCGACACGGCCTACGGGGCTTTGAAACGCGACATCCTGGACTTCCGGCTGGCGCCGGGCGACCGCTTCACTGAAACCGAAATCGCGGAACGGCTGCAGGTCAGTCGCACCCCGGTGCGCGAAGCGCTGTTCCGGCTGGAACGCGAAGGCTATCTGGAAGTTCGGCAGCGCAACGGCTGGTTGGTCAAGCCGCTGGACTTCAACACGCTGGACCATTTCTACGAACTGCGCAGCGTGCTGGAAATCGCGTCTGTCCATGCCTTGTGCGCTCCTGGGCAACTGCCCGATCCGCTGCGCGCGCTACAAGCCTTGGCGGACACGTGGCTGGTCAGCCCCAGCGAACGTTCCAACGATGGCGAATGGCTGGCCGACCTGGACGAACGCTTCCATATCGACCTGGTGGCGGCCGCCGGCAACCCGGAAATCTCGCGCGTGCATCGCGCCGCCACCGAACGCATCCGCATCGTGCGCCGGCTGGACTTCACGCTGCAGGACCGCATCGACAATACCTACGAAGAACACGGCGCAATCTTGCGCGCAGTGCTCGCGCGTGACGGCGCCGTTGCCGCGCAACTGCTGCAGGCGCATATCCATGACAGCCAGACCGCGGTGCGTAAGATCACCCTGCACCGCCTGTACTCCACGCGGCATGCCAAGGCGGCATGAAGACGCAGCGGTACGGAAGGCCGGGGTTCATGCCCCGGCGCTCGGTGTCAGGCTCATACCCCGGGTTTCGCGCCCACGCTCACCCCGCCCGCAACCAGCGCTGCAACACGCGCGATATGACCGGGATGCAGATGAACACCATGATGGGTGTCAATATCACACTCGTGATCAGCACGCGCCAGAACACCGGCAGCATGTTCAAGTGTTCGCTGACCAGAATCGAAAACACCAGCAGCACCGGAAAATAGGCCAGCCAGATGCTTACGGCCTGCTTCCAGCGTGGCGGCGCGCTGGCCGCCTTGGGTGCGAACCAGCCCTCCGTTCCGCTGACGCGGTGCTCATGGCTCGCGCGCACCAGATTCGCGCCGCGTTCCAGCCACATGCGGCGCGGCAAGGACTTTTCCCAGCGCAACAAGCTGGCCTCGTCGGTAAAGCGCAGCACGATCTGGTACTCGTCACCCCCTTCAGGCGGTTGCAGCACACCCGACCCCAAGAAGCCGGGGAACCCCGCCGCCAGGATTTCGCCCTGGCGCATCCAGGACAAAAAATCGCTATAGCGTTCGGGCGCAATGTGACGGGTAACCAGCATGGTGACCGGGGCAGAAACAGCGGAACTGGACATGACGGAACTCCTGAGCAACGGTGCAGCTTGTTATGCAGTGTTAACCCTAGCAATCCGCGTGCCAGCCTTGCGGCGCAGCATTTCCCAGGCGTGAATGAAGACAAGGCGCAACGCCCGAGGTTTTGCGCACCGCAGCACACACCATATTGGTGATTACCCCTACTTAACGCACCACATCGGTGCATTCGGAGAAAGCTTATGGACATCAACCTGCCCGACGTCGTCGCCGAGGTCACCACCGCCTTCGAGCGCTACGAAACGGCGTTGGTCACGAATAACGTCGAGGAGCTGGACACGCTGTTCTGGAACAGCCCCCACACGCTGCGCTACGGCGCCAGTGAAAACCTCTACGGCTATGACGCCATCCGCGAATTCCGCGCGGGCCGTTCACCGCAAGGATTGGCCCGCCGCGTCCTGCGCACCGCCATCACCACCTACGGCACCGACTTCGCCACCACCAATATTGAATTCCAGCGCGAAGGCAGCGACCGCATCGGTCGCCAAAGCCAGACCTGGATGCGTACCCCCGCGGGTTGGCGCGTGGTGTCGGCGCACGTCAGCTTGATGGCATGACGGGTGCACAATGACACATCTCGCATCAAGACATCACGCGCTTGATGATTGAGCGCATCGCGCACCAGGTCTACACTGACCCTACCTTTTTTCCGCCGGAGCATTTGCCCATGAGCACATACAAGATTGCGGTTTTTGTCGGCAGCCTGCGCGCCGCCTCGATCAATTTGCGATTGGCCCGAGCGCTTGAAAAGTTGGTTCCCGCGGACTTCAAATTCGAGTATGTGAGCCTGGGCGACATCCCCCTGTACAACCAGGACAACGAAAACAACCTGCCCGCCCCCGCCGCCAAGCTCAAGCAGCAGATCGCCGACGCGCAAGGCATTCTTTTCGTATCCCCTGAGCACAACCGCTCGGTGCCCGCCGCCATCAAGAACGCCATCGATTGGGGCTCGCGCCCGTGGGGCCAGAATTCCTGGCCGGGCAAGGCCGTCGGCATCGTGGGCGCGTCCCCCAGCGCCGCCGGCACCGCGATGATGCAACAGCACCTGCGCAACATCCTGGCCGCCGAAGGCGCCAACGCGCTGACCACGCCTGAAGTCTTCCTGCAGTATTCCGATGGCCTGGTCGACGACCAATACACCATCACCAATGAAGGCACACGCAAGTTCCTGCAAGGCTGGGTCGACCGCTACGTCGACTGGGTCAAGAAGATGAGCACCTGATTGTGCAGCGCTGATTGTGAACTGCTGATCGCCGCCGCCGCCGGCAGGGCCAAAACCCGCCGGCGCCGATCGCCCGATCTACCTCCGGGCGATCAAGCCCCCCGATACGTCGGGGGGCTTTTTTATGGCGATTTCCGGCTTTCATAACGCACTGGGCCAGATTTGACCCGATCGGGCCAAATCTGGCTCGATCTAAGCCATTGATAAATATCGGCTTATTTTCAATCAGGTCAGATCTGGCCCGATTTCTCGTCGAAAACATGTGTTTGCAAGACGCGTTGCGCAATCCACGACTCTTCATCCCTGCCAATTCTCTCGCAAGCCATTGATATGGTTGAACTATTTCTCGACGCCCGTCACATGGCATGGATATTGCATTAGCTCGTATTGGGTAGGCGCGCGCGTTTCTGGCTCAGATGCGCCGCGCGCCTGCCTGGGTACTCAACGGCAACGCCGAGCGGCGCAACCGTCTTCACCTCTCGGCCAATACGGGGAGTTGCTACATGGGTTCGCACGCAGATTCGTTCACCAATCAAATTCGACTGGCGCTTCAGGAAACGTCGGCGGTGCCGATAGATACCTGCCGTGCCTGCGAGCGCGGCGGCATGCCGATCTTGCTGCTACGGGATGCGCCTTTGCCGCCGACGTCGGCGACACCCTTTGATCCTGAACAAGACCGCGTACGCATTGATCTGCAGCCGAGCAAATACCGCGTGCTGCGCGAAGGCTATGTGTATGTGCTGCTGGATCAAGAGATCTGGCATGCGTACCAAGTCACTGCCGACGGGCATATGCGCCAATATGACCCCTACCGAATGCCGAAAGGCAGGCCAAAGCCGCTGTCCCAGGCTTGCACAAGCGAAGGGCATGACGTGCGCGCTTCGTTCATTCATATTGACACCAAGGTCTATAAGGAAGCGTGGATCGCCTTCTCGCAAGACCGGTGGCCCCAGCCGGTGCTGGACGATTACAAAGCACAACGCGCGCCGTCCGCGCGGTTCTTGAAAGTCGATCTGACAACGCTGCGCGAGACGCCGCAGGAAATACTGCATGGCTTGAAGTTCGCGGATGGATTCCTGACTGATCACGTGTGGGAATACCGCTACGACGGGGTGGATTTTGGCAGCCGGCATGCAGTTCGGCTGCGCACTCATCGGTTCGTGCCGCTGAATGACTACGTCGACGACATCGCCAAGACTCAGGGGCTGCCGCAAGGCGTGCCGGTATTGGCGTTGCCAGACCCCGTGGGCGCAGTGCTGGAATTCAACCAGCAGCGGCATATGCTGATTAACGAGCGGCTGGCCTGGGCGGGGAACGCCGAGCGGCAGTATCTGCTGTTCACCTCGGCGGCGCTGTTGCAGATCAGAGAGCTTGAGAAGACCTGGGCGCACACGCAAGCGGTGCAGGAAGTCGACAAAGACATCGAATACCGCCGGCAACATAACGACCATCCGGTGCTGGGCACGCGCTCATACTTGCCGCCTGTTGATGTGCCGCGCGCAACGGAAACTGCTGCCAAGCGCATCGCGGCCGATTATCACGAACGCCTGGAACAACGCTACAGCGAACCACGCCGCAAGCAGTTTCAGGAAGCCCACGACAAGGAATGGCAACGCCGGCAAACCTTGATCGACGTAATGGCCAACCGTTACGTGAGTTGGCTGCAATCGCTAGCCTGGTTGCGCATTGCGCGCTACGACTACTCGGCAAGCGATCCGTATTCCGCCGCGGCGTATACCAAGATGGTGGCGGCTTGCCTGGATGGCGGTCCTAGCGACGCGCCCCCGGTCGACGGCGCGGCACTGGGTCCCACGCAGCAGTTATGGAAAGCCTTGCTGGAGAACCCCGACAGCATTCTGTACCAGGCGCTACTGGCCAAGAATGCCCCCCTGCTTGAAGGCCTGCGTCCCACTTTTACGGAAGGCTTTAAGGCGAATGATTCCGGCAAGCTGTATGCCGCGATCAAAGACGTGATGGCCTCGCAAGAAAGCGAGATGTACCTACGTAGCAGCGTGAGAGACGCGGTCGGCCAACTGCAAGGCGCAATGATCAACGCGATGTTGACGATGGACGCACGGGCGCAAGAACAGCTTCTACCCGTGGCCGCCACGGTGCATCAAGCCGCCCTGCTGCTATGCGAGCGCGTCCAGATGCTGCAAGTTCAGATCGAACTGACGCTGGGCGAGTATCAGGAATTACTCACCCAGCAGATGCGCCAGGAATACGACAAGGCAGCGAAGGAAGCCGGCAAGAAGGCCCGTGCGCTGATATTCAGCGGCATGCTGACCCTGCCGGGGCCGGCGCAGAACCAGATATTCAAAGCCACGTTCTGGGTGGCGGATACCGCTGAAGGGCTGAAAGAAAAGCTGAGGGCAATGTCCAATGCCACAGCGGAGACCCTGGAAGGCGGTTGGCGCAGCGTGGTGGTGGGCATTGGCGGCCTGGAACCCAAGGCACATGCAATAGCCGGGCAACTACGGACCACTGTTGCGGATGCAAAGCTACGGGCGCATACCGCCTTTGTCGGAATACGCGGGATGGCGAACCTGGATTTGGCGCTATCGATGGGCGCGTTGTTCTTTCAGCAGGATGGGCTGGCAAGAAGCCTGCAAGACCTGGAACGCGTGATGGGAGACCGCTACCCGGAAGCCGTCGCGGGCGTGGCGGCAAGCGCGGTGGGGGTGGTGGGTGTGGGTATTGAAGCGACGGGCGTGGGGATACGGGGAGTTGCCAACGCGGCGACCAAGGCCGGCCTCGGCGGAGCAACTGCATTGAACGCGCTGGAACTGGGCAAGGGATTTGTGCGGTTTGGCGGCGTAACAGCGGCCCTCTCCGGCATTGCGGACGGGATGCAAAGCGGATTCGCGGTAAACCGATCGCTCAAAAACGGCGATAGGGAGGCTGCCTTTATCCACGGCATTGCGCACGTCGTTCACCTTGCGACCGCGTACTTTGCAGCCCACGCAGCCGCCGCTGGCGTTACTAGCTTGCTCGGCCCGCTTGGATGGGCCATAGCGCTCGGCATCGTGGCGTACTCGGTATCCCAATATGCCAAAACCCGAGAATCGACAGACCTCGAACTATGGGCCCGCCGTTGCTATTTCGGCAATCACGACGAATCGCCCCCGATATGGTGGAACACTGCCAAGACATCACTCCCTCTTCGGGAGCGCAGGACGATCGAAGAGAACATCATCAAAGCTAAGCAAGCAAACGCGGACAAGGATGTCGCCATTGGAGCGCTAAACGCGGCAATCTTAGGCATGAAGGCTCACCTTAGTTTCGTCAACATTTCCCACCCTGCCGGAATTTCAACGGATGGCGTCAGCGTCATAGCAGGAAAGGCAATTACGTATCGAATCGAACTGCCGTATTGGGATGCGGACCATTCAGCATATTCAATGTATCTGAGCGTCCACAGCTACAAGGGTGAACAGGTGGCGATAAACGGACACCATAACAGCACCCAGCTTCGCGAAATATCGCCAGTTGAAAAACGGCCGAATTACGCCGAAGACGTTAATGCGACCTATAGGCCCACTCAGTCGCGGCCTACTATCGCGGGCACGCTGCTTTTAGAACTATTCGATCAGGACGTTCAGGCCGCGACATTGCGTATTAAGTACTGGCCCGAGAGTTCCGATGCCGCTGACTATGCGGACCTGACAATATATTCCCAGCGCTAGGCAAGAGCACTCGTGAGCAGAAAATCTCCCATTCTTAATCAACCATGCGCCGGATGGCAGGCTGACCTCCCGCCTGCCAACGATCCCATCAGCATAAAAGCACGCCCAAGTGCCAGCACCAATAGCCAAAGCAGCACCTATTTGGAACTTTCGCGCAATGTTTCGACGCGCCGAAACATAACTCTGCTGCTGGGTACCGCTCAGTTGATAACAAGCATAATTTTCTTTACATGGTCAACCAAGATGCTGTTTTCAAATAACTTTTTTGGTTTCGACCCCACGATGATTGGTCTCTACGTCGGTGCCATCATATTCGTCATCATCGCACCAGCCTTTCTTCTAGGTGCCGCCATATTGCCACCCAGAGATTGCCCTATCCGCTTCAATCGTCTTCGCCGAAAAGTCTATATATACGAGTTCAAGCAAAACTGGCTTACCTTCCCGACGCGGTGGCGCGTCACCACGCATTCCTTCGATTGGGACGACCTGCATGCCGAATTTTGGCGTCGACGCGCGTTTACCCCACAAGGGGGCTTAATCATCACCTGGGGCGTGTCCATCGCAGTCGTCAAACCCAAAACCAATGTGGTGATCACCCGCTTTCCCCTGACCGTATGCCAAGACGAAGGCAGCTCATGGGATTACGTCCGCACCTACATGCAGCACGGCCCCGACGCGCTGCCGCCCATCGAAAAACTCAACGATCCCAACGACGTTCCGCCGCACAACCTGGCGCTTCGTCTGGCGCCAAAGGTCAAATGGCCGGCTGCGATGGATATGGAATCACGCAGTGGCCCGACTTGATCCGCGGAGCGAACAGTCGCCCACCTCCGCGGTCCCTTTGAAACTTATCCCCGCCATCTGTGGAGAAGGCTGAGGACAGTCTTGGGGCACAGTCAAAATCTCCTGTCCCGCCAAGCACTTGCGCTTGCTGATCAAACCATGCGCAATCATCCTTTTGGATGAGATTGACCGGACTTATCCCCGAAAAAGCTGGATGTCCAACCAGCCATTGCCGACGCCGCGCAGCGCTTGTTTATTTGTCCCAGCATTCTGTGGAAAAGCATGAGGACAGTTTGAGGGCAGGTACGAAAACGTCATTGATATCAAGCACCTGCAGGGGGTGGTCAACAATGACCCAGCTGTGCGTTCAGGGGCGCCAAGTTGTCCCCGCCAAATGTGGATAAGGCTGAGGACAGTGTGCGGGTAGTCGCTAAAAACCCTTATGGGCCAGGCACTTGGGGACAGCGGGCAATAAACGCCCAATAACGCGCACCCCACCCGCGAGGGCCCACGCCCCCCGACCGAGGCCGCACAAGCTGGGGATAAAGAACAGGCTTGTCCCCATGGAATGTGGACAAGCCTATGAACAGTCGGATAACAAGCCTGAAAACTTCTTATCCGACAAGCACTTGGAAGCGCTGCTCAAAGAAAGACCAGCCGAGGGATTACTCGTCGCCTTCCAGGCGCATGCCGATCTTCAAACCGACCTGCCAATGGGCCACCT
Organism: Achromobacter spanius; assembly: GCF_003994415.1. Taxonomy (NCBI): domain Bacteria; kingdom Pseudomonadati; phylum Pseudomonadota; class Betaproteobacteria; order Burkholderiales; family Alcaligenaceae; genus Achromobacter; species Achromobacter spanius. Next base: position 4,533,746 of record NZ_CP034689.1, read on the forward strand.
TGCCGTCCTTGATATGGCCGCGCACTTCGGTGACTTCAAACCAATCCAGGTTGCGTAGCGTTTCGGATGCTCGCTCGATCGCTTTGGCGATGGCGTCATCGGTTGAGGTGGTGGAAGAGCCCACCAGTTCGATTTGCTTGTAGACATGATTCGACATAGCTCGTCTCCGCTAAGGGGGTGAGTCGTGAACTGTCGGTCTGCACGCGATGTTCCGGCGCTTACGACCGGCAATCCATTCGAACACACAGGATACTGCCGCGGCGCTATTGTGGTGTTACGAGTTCCGTCGCGTGGTCTCGACTGGCGACGGAGCCCGCTCCCGCAACCCAGCAAGGAGATCACCATGCCTGAACGAAAAACCCTGGAGCGTGCCAAGCAAGACAAGCGCGAAGGCAAGTCCGCGTCCACGCAGGCCGGCGAATTCGTGCGCGAGGAAATCGAACACGTGCGCGAAGGCAAGCATGGCGTGCGTTCCACCAAACAAGCCATTGCGATCGGACTGTCCAAGGCCAGGCGCGCGGGCGTGAAGGCCTCGCCGTCGAAAAGCGCCAGTGCGGCCACGAAGCGCCGCGCCAAGAAGGATGTCGAAGCCGCGCATGACGGGCACGCCAAGTCCGCGACGCGCTCGCGTGCCACCACCCAGGCTTTGAAGAAGGAAAGCACCAAGCCCGCCTCGCGCTCGGCGCTCTCGCACCACGCCAGCAAGACGGCCAGCCGGCGCACCGCCGCCGACCGCTCGGCGGCGGCGAAAAAGGCGGCGGCCACCAAGGGTGCGGCCGGGCGTTCCGCCGCCGCGAAGAAGGCGGCGCGCACGCGCGCAAGAAACAAAGCCGCGGCGTCGCGCCACCATGCGGCGCATTAAGCGTGTTGCCGCTGCTTAGCCCGCGTCAAACTGCCGAAAGCGCTCTTGCAGGAATTCGCGCATGCGCTTGACGGCCGGCGACAGCAGCATGCGGTGCACGCACAGCAAGTACAGCGGCGATGGTTCGGTGGCGTAGTCCGGCAGCAACGCCACCAGCCGACCGGCGCGCAGATCACGCAACACGTCGTAGCGCGACTTGTAGGCCACGCCCTTGCCCGCCAGCGCCCAGCGGCGCACCAGATCGCCGTCGTCGCCGACGCGGTCGCCCTTGACCGGAACGGTCATCGCCGCGCCGTCGTGTTCGAACGCCCAGCGGTCGTGCAAGGTTTCGCCCAGCACGAAGGACAGACAGTTGTGGTCGCGCAGGTCATCGGGCTTTTGCGGCACGCCGTGGCGCGCCAGATAGGCGGGCGACGCGCAGACCACGCGGCGGTTGTGTTCGGCCAGCGGCAAAGCCACCAGCGCGGAATCGCTGGGCTTGCCGTAGCGGATGGCGATGTCGACAGGCTGGCGATACAGGTCGGCCAGGCGGTCGCTGATGCGCACCTGGAAGCTCACGCGCGGATATTGATGCTGGAACTCGTCCAGCCACGGCAGCAGCACATGGCGGCCCAGGTCGGACGGAATTGAAACCGACAGCGTGCCGGATATCGCAGTCTTGTCGCGCGCCATGGCGTTCTTGCCGGCCTCCAGCGTGGCAAGGGCCGAGCGGGCGTATTCCAGATAACGCTCGCCGTCGGCGGTCAGCCGCAGGCTGCGCGTGGACCGCACGAACAGGCGCGCGTCCAGGGTCTGTTCCAAGCGCTTGAGCGCGGCGCTGGCCACCGCCGGCGACACCTCAAGTTCGCGCGCGGCGCCCGAAAAACTGCCGTGATTGGCCGACGCCACAAAGATCCGCAAGTCTTCAAACCGCACCATGCCAGGCCCATTTTCAAAAAATTATTGAAACTGAGTGCGATGCTAGCCGGTTTTTCGGCGGCGCGGACTGGGTAATCATGGCGACGTATTCAAGACCCTCTCGACCTTTCTGGAGCTGACACATGAACATCGAACTGAATGGCAAGAAAGCACTGGTGACCGGATCGTCCGGCGGCATCGGCCTGGCGATCGCCTTTGGCCTGGCTGAAGCCGGCGCCCAAGTGGTGCTGCACGGCCGCAGCCCGAACAAGCTTGCCCAGGCCGCCGCGGCCATCACGCAGAAATTCCCCACCGCCAGCGTCACCACCGTCCAGGCTGATCTGGCCACCGCCGATGGCGCGGCCGCGGTCTGCGCTGCCCACCCCGACGTAGACATCCTGGTCAACAACGCCGGCTTCTTCGCCCCGAAGTCGTTCACGGAAATCACCGACGACGACTGGCAGGACATGCTGGACATCAACGTCATGAGCGGCATTCGGCTGTCACGCTATTACCTGCCCCGCATGATCGCCGCCAACTGGGGCCGCATTGTTTTCATATCAAGCGAATCCGGGGTGCAGATTCCCGCCGAGATGATCCACTACGGCGTCAGCAAAACCGCCATGCTGGCGGTGTCGCGCGGCCTGGCCGAGCTGACCGCGGGCACGGGCGTGACCGTCAACGCCGTGCTGCCGGGGCCGACGCGCTCGGAAGGCGTGGCCGACTTTTTCGCCGAAATGGCCAAGGAGCAAGGCGTGTCGCAAGACGAAATGGAGCGCAACTTCATTGCCCAGCATCGCCCCACGTCGCTGCTGCGCCACCTGGCCACCGTGGACGAAGTGGCCAACATGGTCGTCTACACCTGCTCCACGCAGGCCAGCGCCACCAATGGCGCGGCGCTGCGCGTGGACGGCGGCGTGGTCCGCTCCATTCTTTGATTTCCATCCCCCTAACGAGCCATCCCCATGAAAGCTATCGCCTATTTCAAGAACCTGCCGGCCGACCATGCCCACGCGCTGCAAGACATCACCGTCGACGAACCCGTGCCCGGTGACCACGACCTGCTGGTCGACGTACACGCCATCTCGGTGAACCCGGTGGACGTGAAGATCCGCGCCAACCGCGCACCCAAGGACGGCAAGCCCGAGATCATCGGCTGGGACGCGGCGGGCGTCGTGCGCGCCGTGGGCGCCAAGACCAGCCTGTTCCAGCCCGGCGACCGCGTCTGGTACGCGGGCGCGTTGAACCGGCCCGGCGCCAACAGCGAACGGCATGTGGTGGACGAGCGCATCGTCGGCCATATGCCCAAGAGCCTGGACTTTGCCCAGGCCGCCGCGCTGCCCTTGACCACCATCACCGCCTGGGAGTTGCTGTTTGACCGCTTGCGCGTGCTGGACAACGCCGCTCCCAGCCAGGGCACCTTGCTGGTGGTCGGCGCGGCGGGCGGCGTGGGGTCCATTCTGGTGCAACTGGCGCGTCAACTGACCGGCCTGACGGTGATCGGCACCGCCTCGCGTCCGGAAACCCAAGCCTGGGTGCGCGAGCTGGGCGCCCACCACGTCATCGACCACAGCAAGCCGCTGACTGAAGAACTCAAGCGTATCGGCGTGCCGCAAGTGAGCTATATTGCCGGCCTGACGCACACCGACAAGCACTTTGCGCAACTAGCCGAAGCCATCGCCCCGCAAGGCAAGATTGCGCTGATCGACGACCCCGCCGCCATCGACGTGCGCCTGCTCAAGGGCAAGTCAGCATCGCTGCATTGGGAATTCATGTTTGCCCGGCCGCTGCACCAGACGTCCGACATGATTGCCCAGCACGAATTGCTGAACCAGGCCGCGCGCCTGATCGACAACGGCACGCTGCGCACCACGCTGGGCGAGCACTACGGCAAGATCAACGCCGAAAATCTGCGCCGCGCGCACGCCTTCATTGAAAGCGGCAAGGCACAGGGCAAGGTGGTGCTGGAAGGGTTCTGACTGCCTTCGCAGAACTGTTCTGCGTAAAGATGGGGTAATCGTCACGGCCGATAAAAATTATCATCGACTTCTGTGACAACCCCGGGCTGGCGCCCAAGCGCCAGCCTCCCCCAGCCGCCACCATGACAAGACGCAAAGCCGGCCCGCAGAAGGCACGGACACGCAGGGCGGCGGGGAACAAGGAGAGAGACAATGTTCAAGCTCACGCGCCGCGGCTTCATCGCGGCCGGCTCCCTCATGATGCTTGCCCGGCCGCTGCGCGCCGCGCCCAAGCCCGTGACCCTGATCGTGCCCTACGCCGCGGGCGGCCCCAATGACAACTTCGCCCGGGTGCTGGCCGAAGGCATGAGCGCGCAGTTGGGCGTGCCGTTCGTCGTGGAAAACAAGCCGGGCGCCAACGGCATCATCGGCGCCACGCAGGTTGCGCGCGCCCCCGCCGACGGCCACACGCTGCTGATGGGCGGCTCGGGTCCCGTGTCGCTGAACATCCTGCTACGCCCCAGCTTGCAGTACCGGTTCGACAGTTTTGAGTCCGTGGCAATGATGTTCGATGGCCCGTTGACCATCACCGTGCCCGCGACGATGGGCGTGAATTCCATTGCGGACCTGGTCGCTTACGCCAAGAAGGAAAACCGCGCGCTGACCTATGGCTCGCTGGGGCCGGGCAGCGTGACGGATCTTTATGGGCTGATCCTGTCCAAAACGCTGGGTATTCCCTTGATGGCCGTACCGTACAAGAGCACGCCGACCAGTCTTATCGACTTGATCACCGGCCGCAATGACCTGTCCTATATGACGCCCATCGCCCTGGCCGACCATCAAAAGGCGGGCGCGGTGAAGATCCTTGCCCTGACGACCGAGCAGCGCGACCCTGCCCTGCCCGGCGTCCCGTCGGTGACGGAACTGGGTTACCCCCAACTGAAAGCCAGCTATTGGACCGCGCTGCATGCGCCCAAAGGCACGCCCGCCGACGTTATCCAGGCCTATTCCGCCGCCGCCATCAAGACGGTTCAGTCCGAGAGCTTCCGCAAACTGCTGGTCGCGAACGGGCAGACCGAGAAGGCGGGCGGCCCGCAAGCCTTGGACGCCCAGCTGGAAGCCGACCGCAAATATTGGGGCCGCGTCATCCAGGAAAACCACATCGTTCTGGACTGAACCACGCCTAGCCGCCCGTTTGCTGGCAGCGCTAACGGGCAGCCCCCCCCGTCCTACTGCAGCGGCGCCCGGGCGATCCGATGCGTGGCGGATTGGAAATTGATTACGGGCTGCGCCTCGCGGCACGTCGTCTTGCGGATCTTGCCTACGATCAGGTCATGAGTCCCCAGCGCTTCGGTGCACACGATATCGCATTCGATGCTGGCCAGCGCGTCCGGCAATACCGGCGTGCCCTGCCCGTTCATCTCCCAGCCGCCGTGCGCGAACCGGGCCATGCCCTGCGGCTGACTCAGGAACGCCTGCATGACGGCTTCGTGCCCCTCGCCCAGCACATTGGCCACGAAGCGGCCATGACGCAGCAAGGGCTCGCGCGCGGACGAGGTCTGCTGGACGAAGAAACCCACCATCGGCGGGTCGGCGGAGATCGACGTCAGGCTGGACACGATCATTCCCGCCACCTGTTCGCCGTCGCCCGTCGTCACCGCGCTGATACCGGCCGGCAACGAGCGCATCGCCGCCTTGAAGTCGTCAACCGACACCACCTGGTCATGCTCGTTGAACACCATGTGCGCGCGGATGTCGCCGCGCTCATCGACCCACCCGTGCGTGGCCGCGTAGTCGACCATGGCGGAAAAATCCGCCTCCCACTTTGGGTCGCCCGCGTGTTGCGACAAGAAGCGCAGCACGGACGGTGACAGGCGCACATGGCGTTCGTCCTCGCGCCGCCCCACCCGCGCGATGGCGTGTTCCAGCCGTTCACGCGGCTGCGGATCGGCCAGCACGTCCAGCCGCCGAAAGTCCGACGGATGGCGCAACGTGATCGCCCCCGCGTTGCTCAGATAGATCTGCATCTTGCGCTCCTTTCAGGCAACGGCCGTGGCGCTGCCGACTTCCTTGCGGATGGCCGGAATGATCTTGTCGCCCCACAGTTCGATCTGCTTGAGCATCGTCTTCTGGTCGAAGTCGCCCAACTGCGTCTGCAGGGCAATGTGCTTGGGCCGCAGGATGCTGATTTCTTCGAGCATCTTGTCGATGACTTCATTGACCGAGCCCACCGGCAGGTTCTTGCGCAGCTGCTCGAACGTGGGATCATTTTCCGACGGCACTTCCTTGACCATGTAGCCGTCATCGCTTTGCGCGCGACGGAACTTCAGGCTTTCGGAAATGCGGCGCTGAAAGCGCGCGCAGTCCAGGTACGCGTCGATCTCCGCCTTGTTGTCCGACGCGTAGCCACAGCGCAGGAAGCCGAACTTCACATCGCGATCCAGGTCGCGGCCATTGTCTTCGGCCACTTTTTCCAGGCGGCCGCGCAGCTCGGCAATGGCGTCGTTGCCCTTGAGCAGCGCGGTAACGAACAGGTTATGGTTTTCGCGCACGCCACGGCCCAACGTCACCGGGTTGCCCGACGTGATCCATAGCGGCGGCATCGGGTCTTGCAGGCAGCGTACCGCGATCGAGCTGGGCGGAATCTTCAGGAACTGGCCGTCGTGTTCAAAGATCTTCTGCGTGAGGCCCTTGGGAATGACGTCAAGAAACTCATTGAAGATCGCGCCCGAATCCTCGATCCGCACGCCAAAGCGTTCGAACTCGAATTCCTGATAGCCCGAGCCCACGCCCAGGTCCAGACGGCCGTTGGACACGGTGTCCACAAAACCCACTTCGGCCAGGAAGCGCGCGGGGTGGTACAGCGGCAAGATGCACACGGCCGTGCCCAGACGGATGCGGTGCGTTTTGGCCGCCGCATGCGCCACCGTCATCAGCGGCGACGGCGACAAGGAGTAGTTGTTGAAGTGGTGCTCGGCGTACCAGGCGGCGTCGAAACCGGCCTGCTCCGCCACCACGGTTTGTTCGATGGAGTTGTTGATGACTTGCTTTGAGGACTGGTGGTAACCTCGCTGCTGCGCCAGAATGAACACGCCGAATTCCATAATGTCTCCTCATTGAATGCTTGACGTTCTGAGGAAATTCTAGAGGCCGGCAGTCATCGGATGAATACAGAAAATGCGGCGTTCTGTGCTGCGTAAAGTGGAGGAATGATGGACAGGCTGCGCGCGATGGAGCTCTTTCTATCGATCTCCAAGACCGAGAGTTTCTCTGAAACCGCTCGGCAATTCGGGGTGTCGGCAACGTCGGTATCCCGCATGATCACCGAGTTCGAAAACGAGTTGAACGTGAAGCTGCTGCTGCGTTCGACCCGCCAGGTCGTGCTGACTGAAGCCGGCCAGGAATATGCGCAACAGCTTGAATCCATCTTGTGGAACATCAACGAGGCGCATCGCAACATCACCGAAATCCGCGCCGCGCCCAAGGGCATATTGAGGGTGCATTCGCGCATGATGTTCGGCCTGGGCGTGCTGCCGCCGCTGGTAGCCGCCTTCCGCCAACAGTACCCCGACATCCATATTGAACTGGTGCTGACCGAGGCCAAGGCCGACCTGCGCCGCAACAACTTCGACATCGATTTCCGTATATCGCCACCCGTGGAAGCGGGCCTGAAGCGGCGCATCCTGTTCAAGAGCGAACGCTTCCTGGTGGCCTCGCCCGCGTATCTGGCCAAGCGCCCGGCGCCCGCGCTGCCTGCCGATATCGCGCAGCACGATTGCCTGGCCTATCTGCTGCCGGGCGATCAAACCTGCTGGCGCTTCAAGCAGGAAGAGGCCATCGAAGAAGTGCTGATCAAGCCGCGCCACGTCACCAACAACGGCGTTGCGCTGCTGGAACTGGCGCTACTGGGCGAAGGCATTGCGCTTCTGGATGACTACACCGTGCACAACGATATTTCGCGCGGCACGCTGGTGCGTCTATTCCCCGATTACCACGTCACGAATACGACCTTCGAAGAAGGCATGTACGCCACCATTCTGGACACCGCGATGATCCCCGTGAAGATCCGGCTGTTCCTGGATTTCGTGGCCTCGCACGTGTCGGGGTCGGCGCTGCGGTTCACGGCGTATAACAAGATGGCCGCGGCTGAAAGCCCCTGATCAGGGGCAGTGATCAGGGGCGAATGCGGCACCGCCCGCGCGGCGCGCCCACGGCGCCCGCACCCCGAATGCGCAGCAAGGCCCCATCCAACGGGCCCGAGGCCGTCAGGCGGCCGCTGTCGCTGATCGTGGTGACAAAGATATCCGACAGATCGGGGCCGCCAAAACATAGCGACGCCGGATGCGCGACCGGCAGCTCGATGCGGCGATCCAGCTTGCCGTTCGCATCGAAGCGCGCGATGGCTGCCGCATGCACCAGCGCGGTCCACAAGCCGCCATCCCGATCAAAGCAGCAGCCGTCCGGGGCCGACTTCAACGCGTCGGTGTCAACGAAGACTTCCGGGGATGACAAGCAACCCACCTCATCCATGCGATACCGAAACACCTTGCGCTGCGCGCTATCGCACACATGAAAATGCTGCCCGTCCGGATGCATGACCGGGCCGTTCACCACGCCCAAGCCTTGCGCGATGCGGTGGACATTGCCCTGTGTGTCCACGCGATACAAGCCGCCCAGCGGTGCTTCGCCATTTTGCCGGTGTATGTGCATGGTGCCGGCCACGAAACTGCCATCGGGTAGCGGCGCGCCGTCGTTCAAGCGCAGATGCGGATGGCTGTCGTCGATGCGCGCCAGCGTGCGCAGCGTGCCATCGATCAGGCTGACCAGCGCAAAGGTCTCTTTCAGCGCCACGATGACTTCGTCATCGCGATTCAGCGCGAACGAACCCGCCGGCGCGGGTAAGGTCCATTCACGTGTAGCGCCGCTGTCCGGATTCACCCTCAGCAACTGCCCGCTGCGGCAGTCCAGCATCCACAAGGCATTGCCCACCGCGTCCCACACCGGGCACTCGCCCAACGCGGCGCGAACCGTGCCGATACGCTCAATCTGCATAAGCCGACCGCCTCTGTTCTGCTCGTCCGGCGGACGATTTCCCAAGCCATGGTATCGGCTTGAAGCGCACGGGAATATGCCGTTTTCATGCAGAACACAACCAACATTTTTGGCCTGAATCCTGCCCAATACCCGTCCATATAATCCAAAAAAAGCCGGCCGCCCAGCGCGTGAAACGCAGCAGGACCGGTCCATCGGACTCAAGGAGACACGTCATGCAGCATGCCACCGGCGCCCTGCGCGCCCTTGCCATTTTCCCGACCAACAAGGTGACCACATGAGCGAGGCCACCGTCACTCTGGAAGTCAATGAAGGCGTTGCGCTCGTCACGCTGAACAGCCCGCCCGTCAACGCACTGAACCGCGCCATGCGCCGCCGCATCGTCGCCATCTTCGACGAAATATCCGAACGCGACGACATACGCTGCGCGGTGCTGACCGGCCATGGCAAGGTGTTTTGCGCTGGTGCGGACTTGAAAGACCGCCCCAACGCCGACATCGCCGGCGACTTCCTGGAACACAACCGCATCACCCGCGAAACCGGCAACGCCATCAAGGAATGCGCCAAGCCCGTGATCGCCGCCGTGAATGGCGCGGCGCTGGGCGCGGGGCTGGGGCTGATGGCTGCGTGCGACATCATGTACGCATCGGACAACGCCACCTTCGGCATGCCCGAGATCAACGTCGGCCTGGCGGGCGGCGCGTCCATGTTGCGCACGCTGGTGGGCCGCTCCACCCTGCGCCGCATGTTCTTCACCGGCCAGCGTCTCAGCGCGCATGACCTGTTGCGCCGCAACGTACTGGAAGACGTGTTGCCGCCTGACCAGTTGCTGCCGACGGCGCTGGCGCTGGCGCATGAAATCGCATCCAAGGCGCCGCTGGCCGTGCTGTATGCCAAGCGCGCGGCCAACATGGTTGACCTGATGCCGCAACGCGACGCCTACCGCTTCGAGCAGGACTTCACGATGACGCTGGCCAAGACGGAAGATGCCCGCGAGGCGCGCATGGCCTTCCTGGAAAAGCGCCAGCCGCAATTCAAGGGGCGCTGAGCATGGCGCAGACCGCACAAGCGCACAATCCGCAACCCGCGGGCGCCGGGCTGACGCCGTTTTTCAAGGCAAGCAGCATCGCCATCGTGGGTGCGTCGGACGACGTCACCAAGATCGGCGGTCGGCCCGTGCATATGCTGATCAAGCATGGCTATGCCGGCGCCGTGTATCCCATCAACCCCAAGGGCGGCGTCATCCAGGGCTTGCCCGCCTACGTCTCGGTGCGCGACACGCCCACCGCCCCCGAACTGGCGATTCTGGCGGTGCCCGCCAGCGCCACGCCCGCCGCCTTGCGTGACTGCGCGGCGCGCGGCACCAAGGCCGCCATCGTGCTGTCGGCGGGGTTCACGGAAGCAGGCCCTGCCGGCACCGCGCTGCAAGCCGAGCTGGTTGCCATTGCGCGCGAACATGGCATGCGCGTGTTGGGGCCGAACTGCCTGGGCGCGGTCAATGTGGCCGACCGCCTGATCGGCTCGTTCTCGATCGCGCTGGAAGAACACATGCCGCCCGTTGGGCACGCGGGCATCGTGTCGCAGTCGGGCAACGTGGGCAGCCACACCATGCAAAGCGTGGCCCGGCGCGGCATGGGCGTCAGCTGCTTCATCGCGACCGGCAACGAGGCGGACGTGGACGTGGCGGATGGCATCGCGGCGCTGGCCGACGACCCGGACACGCACATCATCCTGTGCTGCATGGAAACCTGCCGCGACGCCACCAAGCTGATCAGCGCGCTGCGCCTGGCGCGCCAGCGCGGCAAGCCGGTCATCGTGTTGAAGATCGGCTCCACTGAAAAAGGCCAGCAGGCGGCCGCCTCGCACACCGGCGCGCTGACCGGATCCGATGCCGTCATCGACGCCGTCTTCCGCCGCCACGGCGTGCTGCGCGTGCGCTCGGTGGAAGCGCTGATCGACATTGGCCACGCGGCGTCGATGCTGATGCCGAACCGGCTGCCGCGCAACGACGCGGTGACGCTGGTGGCGGCGTCGGGTGGCTTTGGCATCATGATGGCCGACGCCATGAGCGAGGCCGGCATGACCCTGCCCGCCTTGGCGCCGCTGACGCAGCAACGCATCCATGAAGCCGTGCCCACCGCCAGCACCGGCAACCCGGTCGACGCGTCGGCGCAGATGTCGAGCCGGCCGGACATCCTGGGAAAGATGCTGACCGCGTTGCTGGAAGACCCGTCGGACAGTTCGCTGCTGCTGTTCATGTCGCTGTCGCTGTACAACACGCGGCTGCGCGGCATCTACCTGGAAGCGCTGGCGCAGGTACGCGCGAGCCACTCCGATCGTCTGCTGATGATCATCAGCCAGGGGCCGGCGGACGCCATCGAACAGATCAACGCGCTGGGTATCCCCGTGTTCGGCAGCATCGACGCCGCGGCGACGGGCCTGGCGGGGTTGGCACGGCTAGGACGGCTGCGTGGGAAGGGCGAGGCGGAGACTGTGGCGGCGCCGCAGGCCGCTCGCGCCGTTGACCCCATCGTCTTCAAGAATGAATTCCACGCCAAGCAGGCGCTGGGTGACGCGGGCATCGACGTGCCGCGCGAAGTGGTCGCCACGGATGCCGACGCGGCCGTGCGCGCCGCTGACGCCATCGGCTACCCCGTCGTGCTGAAGATCGCGTCGGAGGACGTGGCGCACAAGACCGAGGCCGGCGGCGTGGCGCTGGACGTGGCCGATGCGCAAGCCGTGCGCGAGGCCCACGCGCGCATTCTTGCCAACGTGGCGCGCCACGCGCCCAGCGCCCGCATTGACGGCGTGCTGGTGGCGCCCCTGCTGCGCGGCGGCACGGAGATGATCGCGGGCGTATCGCAAGACCCGGTCTTCGGGCCGATCGTCATGGTGGGCATGGGCGGCATCTTTGCCGAAGTGCTGAACGACGTGGCGGTGCAGGCCGCCCCCGTCACTGAAGACGAGGCGCTGGCGATGATCCGGTCGTTGAAAATGTTTCCGATTCTGGACGGCGCGCGCGGACAGGCCAAGGCCGATATCGCGGCGGCGGCACGCAGCGTAGCCCGCCTGTCGGAATTTGCCTTCCGCCATCGCGACGACATTGCCGACATCGACATGAACCCCATTCTGGTAAGGCCCCAGGGCCAGGGCGTGGTGGTGCTGGACGCGTTGATGATTCCACGCGCCGCCCCCGCACCGCAAGGACAAGCATGAACGCTGAACAACAGGTGATCGTTCCCGACCCCGCTTCGGGCGCCGAAGTCTACCGGCAACACGCGCGCACCTGGCTGCGCGCCCATCTACCGGATTTCATGCGCGCGGACAGCCTGAACTGGCGCGCCGCCACACTGGCCGAAAGCAGCGACTGGGAAGCGGCAATGCATCAGGCCGGCCTGGCGGGCATGACCTGGCCCAAGTCCTATGGCGGCCACGGCCTGACGCTGCGTGAGCATCTGGCGGTGAACAAGGAAATCGGCGCGCTGCCGATGCCAGAAAGCGTCAGTTCCATCGGCAAGGAACTGGCCGGCCCCATCATCATGGCCGTTGGCAACGACGTCCAGAAGCAGGCTTTCCTACCGGAAATCCTGGCCATGCGGCAGTTCTGGTGCCAGGGCTTTTCCGAACCGGACGCCGGGTCGGACCTGGCGCGGCTACGCACGAAGGCCGTGCAGGAAGGCGAAACCTGGCGCATCAACGGTCAGAAAATCTGGACCAGCGGCGCGGCCAAGGCGCATTACTGCCTGCTGCTGACGCGCACCGGCACCGTGGCGGACAAGCACCGGGGGCTGCTGATGTTCGCCGTGCCGATGGACACGCCGGGCATCCGCGTGGTGCCGATCAAGTCGATCGACGGCAAGGAGTCATTCGCCGAAGTCTTTTTTGACGATGTGATCGTGCCCGACAGCGCGCGCCTGGGCGCACCGGACGAAGGCTGGAACGCGGCCATCCGCGTGCTGTCGATCGAACGCGCCACCAACCGCATGTACCGCCCCTGGCGCTTCGAATGCGAGCTGCGTCAGTTGCTCGCCGCGTGCAAATCCGACGCCCGCCTTGCGCTGTCATTGGACGATGGCTATGTGCAACGCCGCGTCGGTGACCTAGTTGCCGAGATCGACGGTTTGAAGGGGTTGGTGGAACTGACGGTGGATCGCATGCTGCGCGGTGAATCCATCGGCGCGCGGGGATCATTGACCAAGCTGTATTGGTCTGAATGCCATCAGGCGTTTGCCGGCCTGGCGCTATCGCTGCTGTCACAGGTAGGGCCGCATTCCAGCCCCTTGGCGCGGCGCGCGCAGCAGGCCTTTACCCACGCGTACCTGTTCGCGCGCGCCGAGACCATCTATGCCGGCACCACCGAAGTGCAGCTGGATGTGATTGCGCAGCGCGTCATGCAACTACCCAAGGATTTGACATGAGCAGCGAAGAACTGCGGCCCGAAGAGTTTGCGCAAGCCGCCGACGCGGCCATCACTGATGCGCTGTCGCGCCAGGATCCGCATGAGATGGCCGCCGTGCTGGCGCAGGCCGGCCTGTGCGGCGTGCTGGCGGACGAAGCTGACGGCGGCCTGGGCCTGGACCTGGCATTCGCCTTGCCGATCGCGCACGCGGCGGGCCGGCTGCAACTGCCCCTGCCGCTGGCCGAACAGATGTTGCTGGCCCGCGCGCTGGCCGGTACGCCGCACGCGGCTGCCCTGGTGGCGGGCGAACGGCTGGCCGGCATCGCCTGGCAAGGCAGCTTGCAGGAAGGCTTTGCCCGCTTGGACCACGGCCCCGCGGATTGGGTGTTGGTGGTCGATGGCGACGGCGCGGCGCTGGTGGATGCGCGTGACGTGGCGCGGGAGACACAGCCCATGCTGGACCCCGAGCATCCTCAGATCTGGCTGACCTTGCAGGGCGCGCCGGTGTTGACGCGGCTTGATGCGCGCGCATGGGCCGCGCTGCAACGCGCCGCCCGCTTGCTGCTGGCCGAGTTCGCCAACGGCGCGGCTGAAGGGGCGCTGCAAGCCGCTGCCACCTACCTGGCCGCCCGCGTGCAATTTGGCCGCCCGCTGTCGGCCAAGCAGGCTGTGCGCCACTTGCTGGCCCGCATGCGCTTGGTGCAGGACGTGTCCAGCGCCGCCATCCGCCGCGCCATGCACACCGACGAATTCGGCGCACCGCGCGACACCCGGCCCGCGTTGGCCGGCGCCATCAGCAACGCCGCCTTCGTCATCGAGAAAGCCATCCACCTGCACGGCGGCATGGGCTTTACCTGGGAGCTGCCCTTGCACCCCGCGCTGCGCGCGGTGCGCAAGCTGGATGCGGCGTTCAACGGTTTGTCGCGCGCAGTCGGCCGCGATTTCATTGAATCGGTGTAGGAAAAAACCATGCAACAAGATCTGGCTGGGCGCGTCGCGCTCGTCACCGGCGCAGGCGCCGGCATCGGCCGCGCAACGGCCCGCGTGCTTGCCGCGCGCGGCGCCATCGTCGGCATCAACGATTTAAAACAGGAACTGGTGGACGCGGCCGTCGCCGACATCACCGCCGCGGGCGGCAAGGCGTTTGCGGTGGTGCAGAACGTGGCCTCGCGCGTAGGCATCGGGCAGGCCGTGCGCCAGGCCGCCGAACATGGCTCGCGCTTTGACATCCTGGTCAACAACGCGGCATGGGTGCGCTACCAAAGCGCCGCAGAGATCCAGGCCGACACGATGGACCGCATGCTGGACATCGGCTTCAAAGCCGTCATCTGGGGCATCCAGGCGGCCGCCGAGGCGATGGACCCGGCACGCGGCGGCGCCATCGTCAACGTGGCGTCCACCGCCGCCCTGAAATCCGCGCCCAGTTCGATGGTGTATTCGGGCATCAAGGCGGGCGTGCTGGGCATCACGCGCGCGGCCGCAGCCGAGCTGGGCGGGCGCGGCATCCGCGTCAACGCCGTCTGCCCGTCGGCCGTGCCAACCGAAGGCACCCAGCGCAACCGCAACGCCGAACGTGACGCGCGCCGCATCGCCAGCACGCCGATGGGACGGCTGGGCACGGTGGAAGACGTGGCCAGCGGCATTGCGTTTCTGGCCAGCGACGAAGCGCGTTTCATCACGGCGCAGGCGCTGGTGGTGGACGGCGGCATCACGTTCACCACGCTCTGATGGAAACGGTGCTGTTGACGGGCGCGGCCAGCGGCATCGGCTGCGCCACGGCCTGGCGGCTGGCACGACTGGGACGGCGCTGCGTGCTGGTGGACCGCAATGCGGAAGCGCTTGATGCGCTGCTGACGGCGCTGCGGTCAGAGCACGCGGGCAGTGATCATCTTGCCCGCGTCGCGGACCTGACCGATCCCGAGCAGATCAACGCGCTGGCCGACGACGTGCCGCCGCTGGACGCCATCATCAACAACGCGGGCATGACGGACGCCAGCAATCTGCCCGCCGTCGAACAAGCCGATGACAACTGGCAGCGGCTGCTGGACCTGAACCTGCACGCGCCGGCACGGCTGCTGCGCGCCCTGCACGGACGGCTGACGCGGCATGCGCGCATCGTCAATGTGGCCTCGGGCGCGGGGCTGCGCGCGATTCCGTTGCGCGGCGCATATAGCCCCAGCAAGGCCGGACTGATCGCGCAAACCCAAGCCTTGGCGCAGGCGCACCCGGAACGTCGCGTCAGCGTGCTGTGTCCCGGATTCGTGCAAACAGAGCTGGTCGACGGACTGATCGCATCCGGCCGACTGGACCCCGTGCGCGCGGTCGCCAAGATTCCATTGGGCCGATTGGCCGCCCCCGAGGAAATCGCCTGCGCCCTGGCCTTTCTGGCCAGCGACCACGCGGCACTCGTCTCGGGCGGCCGCTTGTCCGTAGACGGCGGATCGTCGGTGTTTGGCGGCAGCCAAGCCTATGCCCCAGCAGCATCGCGCAAGCGTCCTGTGATACGCCGTTGTCCTTGACCGTGCATGGCCACTGGCCGGCGCTATCCGGCACGGAGGTACGCGACGGCTACCGCGCGGTACTCGACGCCACCGTGTTGGCAAGCCCGCCCGGCGGGCGTCTGGCCGCCACCTTGGCCGCCGCCCGCCGCCATGGCGGGGGCGATGCGCCCGGCAGCCTGACGCTGCTCTTGCCACGCGCCGCTGACACCGATTGGGAACACGCGGGCGACGACGCCGCCGCGCGCATGCTGATCGCCACGCTCGCCTGCGAATGGGGGCCGCGCGCACGCCGCATCAACGCCGTCGAAATCGCCTCGGCGGCGCCGAACCCCACGCTATCGCCGCTGCTGCGCTTCGTGGCCGGCGCCGAATCCCAATACCTGACCGGGCAAACGCTATGCACCCACTAGACGACCTGGACGCCATCAAATCGCGCTTCATCGCCGCACGCGGCTATTGGCGGCCATGGACCGAAGCGCTACTGCGCGCCAACCCCGCATTTCTGTTGCACTACGCGGACTACGCGGGGTATCCGGCGCGAACCGGGCCGTTGACACCCCGCATGGTGGAACTGGTTTATGTGGCGCTGGATGCCTCGGCCACGCATCTGTACGAGCCCGGTCTGGCGACCCATCTGCGCATGGCGCGTGAAGCCGGCGCCAGCGAAGCCGATGTGTTCGACGTGCTGCATCTGGTCACCGTGCAAGGCCTGAGCGCCGTGCTGCAAGCCGCCGACGTGCTGCATCAAGCCGCCCCGGTCGCAACCTTGCCCCCGGATGAACCCCTTTGCGCCCGCATTCATGCGCGATGGCCCGAACAAGCGCCAAGCCTGCTGCGACTGGCGGCGCAAGACCCTGGCTACGTGGCCGTGCTGCTCGATTTTGTTGAAGGCGGCGCGCCGGCCGCTGGCTTGACACCCGCCGAGCGGCTATTGGTGCGCATCGCGCTGCACGCCTGCTTCACGCAGGCAGACCGCCAAACGTTGCAGACGCTGATCCCGCATGCGCTGGCCGAAGGCGTCGCGCGTGCCGAGATCCTGCAAGTGATTCAGTTGGGCGCGCATCTGGCCGTGCATGGCGCGTCATTGGGCGCAACGGCTTACGCAAAGATGACGGGTGGCGTTGCGCCACCAGCGGACGGCCCTGCTTGACCCGTCAGGCCTGCCCTTCCCGTCAGGCCTGCCCTTCCCGTTTGGCGCGAGCACGCGGATCGTTGATCTCCGCTTCCAGTTCAGCGATCAGCCAATCGAACCAGCCCTTCTCGGTACGCGCATAGACCACGGCGGCCGGCGTCTTGCCGTCGCGCCAGCCCGGTTGATGCGTGTCCATCCAGGAGGCCAGACTCTTGTGCGGCGCCAGCAGGCCCGACAGCCATGCCCATAAATAGTCAGGTACGTTGCGGCGAAAACCTTTTGCACTGGCGTACAGCGTGGGCTCAAGCGGCAGGCTGCCCGAGCGGGCCAGCTTCGCCTGCACCCGGCGCAGCGTTTCGGCCGCGGCCTGCAATTGTTCGGTGCTGAGCTTTTTCACGTAGGAACTCCTGGATTGGGTTGACGGATTATCGCCGCAGGAGGCCGGGGTTTCAAAGTCCGGCCTTCAGCGTTGCCCCCGAGGCGGCGTCAGCGCCATCAAGGCCGTTACCGCGAACCGCGCCCCCGGCTCCAGCACCTGCATCCCGGTGCGAGTCTCGCCCGCCGCCGCCAGATTGAACGCATCCGCCACATTGGTGACGGGCTCCACGCACAGAAAATTCGAGCCGGGCGCGGTATAGACGACAAGATGCGCAAACGCCGGATCCGCGTGCAGCGCCAGTTCGTGGCCGTCCGCCCACTGCAGCGTGGCGCGCCCTTCCCATTGCGACAGATAGGTATCGCAGCCCTCGGCCGACCGGCGCAATTCACGCACATGCTTGACCCGGCTGCCTGTCGGCAAGCCGTCTGCATCGGCGGGCCACAAGCGCCGCGCGCTCAGCGCCACGCGCTCGGCGGTGAAATACGGATGGATGCCCAGGCCGCAGGGCATGGGCGAATCGCCCTGATTGATGAGGCTGAGCGACAGGCTCAGGCCGCGCGCGTCCAGCCGGTAGCGCTGCACGCATTCAAACGGCCAGGGCCAACCCAGCACGCCCGCCGGCTGGTTCAGCACCAGGTCAATACCATCCGGCGTGTGGTTGCGCACCAGCCAGGGTTGGAACAGGCCGGCGCCATGGATGGCATGCGGCCGGCCCGGCACGGATTCCAGCGCATGGCGCGCGCCATTGAACGTGAACACGCCGTCGCGAATGCGATTGGCATACGGCGTCAGGGGGTAGGACCCCGCGCGCGGCCACTTGCCGGGCGGCCACTCCGTGGCGTTCAGCGGCACAATCCAGTCATGCGAGCCCGTAGCCAAACGGGTCAAGCGCCCACCGCCCCCAGGCGCGAATTCGGCCAGGTGCGCCCCACTGGAAATCGTCACGCGCTCGACCGCATTGACGGGGTCGGCGAAGGGAAAATCCGGCATCTGCTGCTCCCGCGGCCATCACAGGGCCGCGTCATGCGATTGTGCCGCCGGCGCTTGGTGGCGGCAAATCCGTAGGACCGCGCGGTAGGCGGTCGGAGCCCACCATGGAACCCATTGCGGGGAAATCCGGGAACCTCTTCGGCATGCAGTCGCGCAATCCTCAGCCCGACCCCGATTAAGGCAAACAAGCGCCAAAACCATCCTGCCTGGCGCGGCACATGCCCGCCCGCCCCGATACAATCACGGGCATGAATTCAGCAACACAACCCACCGCCGCCGAGGCCCACGCAGGCCACACCCCCATGATGCATAGGGATGTTTCATAGGGAGCTTCTGGCAATTATGGTATTGGTTACGCCAAAAGTTACGCCAGAAATCCTTAAATCCGACGGTGAGAAAGTCAGCTTGCACCCACCCAATTGGTAACATTTTGCCTCACATCGTTTACTTCCTGCATAATCCTCACGCAAAAGTGAGGACCACATGGATCAACGAGTTGCTGAAGACCTGCCCGTGAACCCTGAAATGGCCGAGCAGCCAGTGAATGAAGCATCACTGCGGACATCCGCAATGAAGTTTCTCGCTTGGGCTCACCAGCGGGGTTTGCTTTCGACCGACGCTTATTATCCAGGCGATGGATACGAGGCACCGGTACTCGCAAATGCGACAGATGCTGCAGTATCTCTCCTACGAGCAAAGCTCATACGCGCCGTTGGAATAAACGTGTCTGTTCCAGAGATAGTGGTATTTCTCCAGCGGGCGGTACCAGGAGTTCGACAAGTACTAACACTGCCGACTGCTTGTGACGGCATTCAGTTGAAGTATCACCAGGGGCAGCCTGACCCGGTCACACCGTCAGCAGTTGGTCAAGCAGCCAACCCGTGCGCAGTCCACCAAGCTCAGGCGGGCGGACAGTTTTATACGTGCGGGAGTTCCATTTCTGTGGGGAACGCGGCCGCCGCCGGAACGCTTGGGTGTCTGGTACGTGATGCCGCAGGCGATCTTTACGGCCTATCGAACAATCATGTCTCGGGAGGTTGCAATTACGCTCCAGGGGGACTTCCCATTCTGGCTCCTGGCGTAATGGACGTCAGCCCGAACATGCCACATCCGTTCACCATTGGCACCCACCAGCGCCAGCTTCCGATGAACATGGGCGATCCAACCACTGTAGATACGCTGATCAATCAAGACGCCAGTATTTTTAAGATTGTGGCGGTGGATCGGATCTCGTCGATGCAACAAAATAGTTACGACACGCCGGCTGCCAGCATGCCTCTGATGGGCGGCATGCATGTCAAAAAGGTCGGCCGAAGCTCCGGCTTTACAGAGGGCGTCGTGTTGGGCGAAATGGTGGGCGCCCACCGTGTAAACTATCAAGCACCGGAGCACGCTTTCAGCGGCCCCGTGTACTTCGACCGCATGTTTGCAGTGGTGGGTAAGGCAGACCGCTTCTCCGAACCGGGCGACTCTGGGTCGCTAGTGGTACATGAAGCTCCTGATGGGATTGACTACGCAGTCGGCATCATAGTTGCGGGGTATACCGACAACCGGGCGCCGGGCAATATCGTTTCGCTGATCATGCCCATCGAGCCTATCTTGGTCAGCTTCAACGTGACTCTTGTTGCTGGCCACAACGTGTGAGAACCAAACCATGGACGCTGCCAGAGAACTTTACGAGAAGCTCGGCGCGCCTCGCGGCCAGTTGACGGTGACGTGGGGCTTAGACCCTTTGGGAAACCGCTTTTTGCAGGTATGGATTCAATCGGGCTTTCCTGTGCGAGGAATACCCTCTTCGTTTCGTGGGTACAAAGTTGAGTATTCGACAGCACCACAAACGAAGGCGTTTCGCGGCTTCGCACTAGGCATATAGACCTGGCTCATTCGCCATGTGCTCGCTTTACCAGGCCGACAAGAAGGCCGAGGACGCTATTCCGCGACTATCACCAGGCCGGCAAGGAAAAGCGCATGGTCGTCATCCTGCCGGAGGGCGCGTACAGCGATTGGCTGACCGCGCCCGCTGACGCCGCCAAAGAATTCCTCGCGCCCTTCCCGGCGGATAAGCTGGTCGCCACCCCGATGAAGTGAAGCGGCGCGAGGCGGACTATACTGGATATATAACCAGTGTTCTCCGCCATGACGTTCAAAGCCCCACTCTCTCACGAAGACCTGCGTACCATCCGCGAGCGCCAGCCATGGAACAGCGATGTAATCGCCCTGCTATGGGAGGTTAAGCGGCTGCGGTCACTTCTGCTTCGGGCGTACCAGCTGTCGGACGATTTCAAACGTCCGGCGGGCATAACGGGCGATCTGTACGACGAGTTTATGGCGGCTCTGCGGCAAGAGCCGTGCGTCATTGAGCGCGACCAGGACGTTCAAGAAATGATGGAAACCCCCGACAAGCTGCGTAAGGGAATGGGGCCGCGCTAACCCCGGGCATGCAGCACCAAATTTCAGACGGTAAACGGTGTAATAATTAGATTCTGAGAGACCCGTTAAAACCGACAACGAGACACAAATGAAAAAAACGGCATTGCTCGCGACCGTGATGGCCCTTTCCGGCTGCGCAAGTTACGACCTGGCGTTAATGGACCAAAAGAGCGGCACTACGGGGCATGGACGCGCCACGGCGAACGACTCTATTGCCCTCATTGAATTGAACGGCAAAACCTACGCGGGAAAATTTAGCTACCGCTCGGACAGCACTTACTCGGTCCCGTCGATTTCCCAATCCGACAATCTTCCCCCTCCGTTGGAGGCGAAGAAAGCAAAGCTGGGGTTTGTCGGAGGCAACGGAAGCGTGTTTGCAAAGTCGGCGGATAACAGCGGTCTGCGCTGCGTGTTCGCCATGAATGCCCGGACGCAAAACGGCTCGGGCGCCTGTCTTGACGATGGGGGCAACGTCTATGACCTCCAAGTCAACTGAGCCGCCGGCGCGCACGACGCCCGCTGCGGCACATAACCTGTCCCGCCTGCTCGCCCAGCTTGACCACATCAACGGCGCATCCCCGGACACGCTGTCGTGGGATGACGGCACATGGAAGGTGGATTTCTGGCGCCAGTGTGTCAGCGGTCCGGGTGGGGTCGTTCGATTGAATTCGGCGGAACTTATCATTTTTGGGCGGCTTCTCGCTGCGTCGGGCGCCGTGGTCGAACGTGACGCCCTGCACGCGGACTTGCTGCGCCTATGGGACTCTGGCGCGGCTGAGAACGTAGGCAGTCGGCTGTCTCTCAGCATATCCCGCATGCGCAACAAGTTCGCCCAGGCCGGGGTGCCGTTCCCGGTGCGTTCGGTCCGAGGGGCCGGCTACCAATTAACGCCCCCGGGGAACGCCTGAGGCCAATCGCCGGCGGTCGTCCTCACGGCCGGCCGCATAGCCTTCGCCATATGGCATTCCCGTCCCGGATCTGGCGTCGGACTGGCGACGGTGTGGCGTCCACCTGTTCCGCCGTATCAAAATAGACGGGCCGTGCGTGCTCGCAGTACTCAACGCCTACGGTCGCCGGAGCCGCGCACCCAGTTACGCTTAAGCTCGTCAGCAATAGCGCCATCATCCATACCAGCCGTTTCCTGCTGCACATCGCGCGCCTCCTGGCGGGCCTTTGCCGCCTGTTCGTTGATTTGGTCTGCCCGCTCTTGGCGCTCCACCTTCCGCCCCGTAGCGCGCCCCTGGTAGAACACGCTGACCAAAGTCGCTGCTGCAACGCCGATCAGCAGCAGGAGGCCTTTAAACCGCTCAAGCCATACCGACATTGCCGCCTCCAACCGTCGCCATTGCCTGCGCGTATAGCGCCGCCCAAGTCTCGGGGTGCGGCTTCCCAGGCCGCCAGGTGCGCAGATAAAGCGCCCAGCCGCCGTTCGCGTCACCAAGCGATGGCAGGCGCAGGGGATCAGTCCACAGCAGCAGGCGGGCGAAAGCTGCCGCCAGGATGTCGTCGTGCGCCAGCGAGTTGTACACGTCCGTCGCGGTCGGCTCGACATCCCGAACCGCGCACACTGAGCGCGCATCCGCCCAACTCGATGCGTGCGCCAGTACGCCGCGCACGCCGCCCCCGCGTTCGAATTGCCAGAAGCCCACGGCCGGACCGTTGATCTGCCGGCGATGCACAAAACGGCTCTCCTGCAAGCCAATGGCAAGCAGCATCACGCGCGCTTCGCGGGTGTCGCGGTCGGCGGGCAAGAGCGCAAGCGCAGGTGCGATTGCGATATCGAGAACAGTCTTCAAATCCACAATCACCCCTCCCCACCAGGCCGCACGCCCAGAATCTTCGCGCGGACCTCGGCCACCCACTCAAGCAGCCCCTTCTGGCGCATGCTTGCCATCCATCGCATGTACGCCCCCAACACCCACCACGCAGGAAGCCCGGCCAGCAACATGCTCGGCCCCAACACATAGAATTTCGCCAGCAGCGCGTCATCGCTGCCGGCCCCGTGTTGCGATAGCCAAATCATGGCGTCCATCAGCCCTGGCTTCCAGGCGATAACGCCTGCGGCAAGCGCCGGCCCGAACATGAACGAGCAAGAAACCGTCGAAATCGTGCGGATAGTGAACTCGCGCACGGATCGTGGCGGCATGATGAGCAGCCCAAGCATGGCCGCCAGCGCCGCCGGCACGCCGTACGCCATTGCGACCTTCAAGGCAGCGAGGCCTCCCAGCCCCGTAGTACCTGGTTCCATAGTTGCACTGCTCCTGTAGACGGTGCGCATGATTGCCTCCCGTTTGGACAAAAAAAAGCCCGCCGAAGCGGGGTTGTGTGATGCCGACGTGCGGCTATAGGCGGTTTAGTTCGATAAGAGCTTCTGCACATCCGCGTTGATTCTCATCCCAGCCCCTTTATGCCTTGATGCTGGCTGCCAAGATGAAAAGCTCGTCCAAGTTGGCGCCAGTCAGGCCGAGTAATGCCGCGATGGCCCGCAGCATTTCGCTATCACGCCGGAACTCCTGCAAGTCGGCCCATGCGCGGCGGTACATGGCCGGCGTGTCCTCGTGATCGATGATGGCCTCGGCCGCTTCGAACAGCGTCGTTTCTCCGTGCGGCGTTTGCCACATGGCCTCACGGCCCTGGAAGCGGCTCACGACTTGCGGGATAGGGGTAGGCGCGGCAGCCCATTGGCCGTCTTCCCGCGCAACGAAGCTATCGGCGGGACGTTGGCTAATCATGGCTACCCAACCTGGAGGGCAGTCACCCCCAATCTGTTGCTGGCTTTCACCGGGATGTGCGTATACGTTCATGCTACTGCCCCTTTAACTTTCCAAACTTTGATCCGGGCGGGCAACCCAGCTACACCTATCCCAGTGGAGCCGGTATAAGTGAACGCCCCGCCGCCCAGCGGGTAGCCGATTCCAAGCGCATTCTTTGCGGTGGAAAGAATGATGGAGTTGTTGCGCATGGTGGCGCGTATGCCGGCCATGTTGGCGTCACCGCTCCACCAACCGGGGTTTCCCCAATTTCCTTCGTACAACACTTCCGGCTCTAAAATAACGTGATGGCCGGGGAACGGATTGGTAAGAACATACTGCGAGTTGATCGCGATGTTCGCAGGCGACGCCTCGCTCCCGCCATTTGGGTAGATGATGGTGAATTCAATCTGGCCGACCAGCGTCTGAAACTCGGCATCCAAAGCCGCCAAATCGCTAGCCAGTTGCGCGGCGTCCACACTGCCGGGGTTCACAACGGCCCCGAACGCATGCACCGTCCAAACACCGGCAACGTTCAGTGGGCGCGTTTCGGCGGCAGTTCGAGCGACCCTGGATGCATCAAACGTGGTTTGGTCGCCCGCACCGTCTCCAGCCGCATAAGCAATGAACCCGATGCCAGAGCCGGTAGCCTTGGTCGCACTTTGAAATGCGCCAGAGCTGCTCACGACCGCACCTACCCCGCCCGCCCCGCTTCGCGTAGTCATGGCCCCAGTAAGGTTTTGCAAAGCGTCGCGCTGAATCAGACCGTTCGTGTCCGCCGACATAGCCCCGTCACCGCGCCGGAAGACCGCGCCAAGCGACCCGGCCGACTTGCCGTTCATATCCGGCACGCGAATGGTGGTCGACCCGTCGCCCACCGTGTACATGCCGCGTTGCGTGGGATCGCTCTGCCAAGCAGCCTCTGCCACAACAGGTAGCGTGCCTGCGATCACCATGGCAGCGAGATCAGGAAAGGTGGCACGGCTTACCACTTGACCGTCCAGGGGGATTTGACCGGCAGGAATGGACACCCGCAACGGCCACCAGGATGGCGTGCCCACTGCGATCTTGGAGCGCACCTCGTAACGCGAAGCGAAGGTATCCCATTCAGCAACACCTTGGCCCTTGATATAGATGGGTCCGATATTTTCAGATGGGACATCCCCGGCCGAATACACGGTCAACCCCGTCCCCGCCTCTGCAAGTTTGGCATAGTGCTTAGCCGAAAACCCGTCTCCCTCGACCGGAGCGCCCATCTTGGTAGCCCACTGCTGAGCTAGTTGCGCGCTTGCTTCGGCATCGTCCGCCTTTTCGGCTGAAATTTGGCGGGAGGCATCAGCGTCCTGCGCCGACTGCGCCGCCTGGTTCTGGCTCGCAGCCGCAGCATTTTTACTGGCCGACGCCACTGAGGCGTCTTCATCTGCCGCAATCGCAGCCTCACTTGCCTGTTCAAGTAGCAAATTAGCCTCCGTCGCGAATCCCGGCAGCGCTGCCATAAAGGCGTCGGCGCGTTCCGGGAAATTCTCCGGATCACTTCGACTGGGCGGCGTCGGAAGATTGGTAATAGCCATATCAGGTAAGTCCTTCAATTTCCAAACTGCAAAAAGAAACCAGTGGGTAGGCGATTTCTAATGAGAAGTCACGGTAAAACCCGAAGATCGTCAGCGGGCCATACCCTTGCGCGTCCGTGCCGATCCAGACGCATGGCGTGGCGCGAAGGCCAGACAGCAGTCGATAGACTGCGTTGAAGCGAGCTGAATCGACCCAAAGCCGATGAGACATGCGACGAGAGAAGCGCCGCCGCCGAAACGTCGTGACGCCAGTCGCTGAAGTCTCTTTGCGGCTGTAGTCGATGATGCCGGCGCTACCGCCATACTCGACTTCACCGACCTCATAGGCAGTGCCACAGATCATGGCGCCGCACGCGGCATCGGCCCCTGGCGCACTAATCGTCACCTCAAGATGCAGGCTTCCGTATGCGGGAATATCCGTTAGGACAACCTCGGACAGCGGAATAAACGGCTCAAAGAAGTATTCAAACCAGTTCGAAACAATCGAACCCTCCAGCAACCGAGAATGCTCGTAGATGATTGGCCCTGCGGGGCCGTCCCTACCCACTACCGACAAATGCGAGCCGCCCAGTTCCAGAAGTGCCAGGCTGTTCGTGATCCCTGGCTTGACCACAACTGCCAGGGGACTGGGCGCGACCGTCTGCGTGCTGACCTCGCTATCGAACATGAGCCATTTGTTGGTCGGCCCCGCCGCCGCCCAATAGAGCGGCGACAGGTCCGGTTGATGACTTTTGTTTGGCGCCTGAACGCACTCGTAGATGATCGATTCGAAGAGGACGTGCGCCCCCAGGGGATAGTCGGTTGCCGGATCGTATGCAGGCAGATCACTGTCCGGCACGCTCGAACTGATGAGCTGTGCCGGACCTATCACCACAGGTTTGATTACTTTCATGTGCTTTCCACCTGAAGAGGCGCGCCCGCCTCGGTACGAACCACCATCCCGTCCATTTCGAGTCGGTCAAGCTGGCGCGCGGTCTTCCCCGTATTGCTGGCCGTCGCTCTCGCCTCGATGCGCAGGCTGGCGACTTCCGCCCGCAACGCCTCATTCGACTGGCGCAGCGCACGCAATTCTGCAAGCAGCAACTCTTGATTGCCGCCCCCGGAAAGGATCGCCTGCGTACGCTCTGCGCTGAAGATCCGAGAAGGGCCGGTTACCTCCAACTCCGGCCCGCGCTCGCCGACAAGGCGCAACCCGCCGGCATGGTCGCCCCCCTTCGCAAACGCCGCCACGGCTTGGCCGGTCAACGCATTGACCACCTGGCGCAATCCGTTCACTGTTGCATCGCGGCTAGCGTTGATCGCATTCGTGATCACCTGTTCGCCGCTAAGCGCGGAAGTCTCAAGAGCGGCAAGGGTCGCATCAATCTGCGCAAGCAGATCCAGGCTTTCCTTCGCGTAGTCCTTCGGCGCGACGGAATCCAGACGGCCGGCGATAGCTTCGGCCCGAGCCAGCGCCGTAGCAACAAACGCCTGATATGCGGCATCGGATGAGAACGAATCCTTAGCCGCCTCAAGCATCGGTTGCAGAAGTGAGTTGAGCTTGTCGGCATAGCCGGCCAGCGATTCCCCGTCCGCCCCCATCGCACTCGCGTACGCTTTCGCATAGTCGCCTTGCAAAGATGCGAACTGATCTTCGGGAGATAGCTGGCTATAACGGTAGTCAGAAACCGACTTTCGAAGCCCGGCAGCGCTTTCCGCCATCAAGCCGGCCAACGCCTTCTGGGCCTCGTAGTAACGCACAGTCTCCGCGCGCAACTCGCCCAACCGAGAAACCGACTTCGTTGCATCAAGCGCAAACTTCTGCAATGCGTCCGCATACGCCGTTTGCTGGCTCTTGGCGTTTATTGCCGCTTCGGTCGCAGCCGCCTGCGCGCTAGCGGCGGCCGTCACCGACGCCGCATACTCGGCCTGCAGGCGGGCCACATCGGCCAGCCCCGGTGCCGCTGCTGCCGCCGCCTGAGCGGCCTGCAACGCCGCTTGCGCCTGCGCCCAGGCTTCTCGCGCAGCCGGCATCTGCGATTGCGCCACGCTACGCGCCGCGTCAAGCTCCGCCCAGTTCTTCTTTTTGTACGTGACCGTTTTGGGCGCGTAAATATCCCAATTCAGTTTATCCAGCAGCGCCTGGGCTTCGGTCGCCCGTTGCTGAGCCGCTGCAAGGCCCATGGTTGCGGTGTCGTAGCGTCCCTTTACGGCGTTGTATGCCCCCTCACGCTGTTTGCGCTCAGCCACCCGCTGCGCCGCCAAAGCATCAGCGGCGCTCAGCCGGCCAGCGGCGGCGACCAGGCCAGCATTGCTCGGTCCCACCGTATTAATCCCGGTGATTTCCTCCGCAATGGCCTGCGGCGTCATGACCTTGGCGTCAATGATCCCGCGCGCCGCATCCCGCACGGCCACCCGCTCGGCGTTGATGCTGCTCATCAACCCAGCGAAGCGGCCTGCTAAGTTCTGCAATGCCAGCGCCATCGTCGCGACAAACGTGTCGGTATCGACCGCCGCCAAAGCCGCGCCCAACCCAGCAAAGTCAATAATCGCGCCTCCGGCTTGCGCCCGCAGATCCGCGATCTGATCGCCCAACATTGCGGACGCCTCCTGCCCGGCAGTCATTTCCGCGGAAGCGCCGCCCAGATTACCGTTGAACTGGATCAGGCCGGAATCCAGAATCAGGAACAGGCGCGAGATATACCCAACTGCCGCCGAAGCCGACGACGCGCTGTCCGACACCTCATCAAACGCGATCGCCGCGCCGGACAACGCAGGCAACGATGCCCCTCGCCCAACAAACGGCTCAAACAACGCCGTAGCTGCTTGCTGCACCGCCCTTTCAGACGCCTCCATTGCAGCCGCAAAGGCCGGCCCGAGAGAAATCAAGGTGGCGTATGCCGCTCGCCCCGAATCCGTTGTCAGGTCCAACGCCAGCGCGACTTTGTTCAACTCCTTTATCGTGTTGGGCATATCGACACCAACCGATTGCAGCGCATCACTGATGGACGCCAAGCTGAATTTGGCGCGTTCCCCTTCGGTATATGCCACCTCATAGAACGCTTGGCTGGCATTGGTCAGGCTCTCCAATCCACCGAATGCCGCCGCAACTTTGGTAGCCGTCTCCGCGCCCAACAGCGACACGTCCAGCAAGCCATGGCGAAGCAGCTTCAGCGAAGAATTGACGGTTGCCAAGCTGTCACTCAATCGCGCGAGCGTCTGACCAGCAGATTCACCTTCGGCGGCCAACCGGTCAATGTCAGGGATCAGCGCCCGAACCATGTTCTCTCCGACGTTCGCCAGCATCGTGTCGATGAGCTTCTGGTTCTCTTCGGCGTTCTTCGTCAGGGTGATCTTGATGCGCTCGCTGTAGGTGTCCAGAGTTTTGGACGACACCCCAATGGAGTCCGCCAGCGCGCCGACGCCATCCTTCATCAACTCAAAGGAGGCCGTCATGGACTCCATAAATTCGTTGTCCAGCGAACGGTATTGGACTCCCTTTTTATTGCTGCGAAACAACCCACCTTTTTGAGTCCAAGGTGTCTCGTTGTGGCCCATAAAGCCAAGGGAGCCGAAGTCACCAACGATGGAGGTGTCACCGTATTTCTTTGGCGCCATGCCAAACAGGCGCGCAATCGTGGACGAACCCGAGAGCATCGAGGCCCACTCGCCCTTGACCCCCACCGCTCGCAATACCTTGTCCGTCCACAGCGACGGCCCGGTGATTGGGTTGTACTTGGCAATCGGTGCCATCGTGCCATTGCCGGCATCCCACCCCTGCTTGTAGAGCGAACGCGAAGCCATCATGCCGGCGGCGATCCAGCCAACCACGGGAATCGCGCCAGCCGCCATCGAACCTGCGCTGGCCGCAGCGCTGCCGGCAGTCGTCGGGCCAGCCAGGCCTGCGGCAAGCGTGGCACCCTGACCTGTCATGCCCAGCGCAAACTGCGTGGCCGCTGTTGATCCGATAGCACTCCCAATGGCAGAAACGCCCGAGGCAAGCGACGCGGTAATCCCGCCCGTCAGGGCACCGTATGCGGTCTTGGCA
The DNA here is from genome assembly GCF_003994415.1 of Achromobacter spanius. Classification (NCBI taxonomy): domain Bacteria; kingdom Pseudomonadati; phylum Pseudomonadota; class Betaproteobacteria; order Burkholderiales; family Alcaligenaceae; genus Achromobacter; species Achromobacter spanius. Next base: position 4,562,694 of record NZ_CP034689.1, read on the forward strand.
AGGCTCAGCACATTCATGAGTCCCAGCCCCCCAAACGAGCCGCCTTGGCCCGCTGCGCCTGCCAGGGACGCTGCCGCGCCGCCTGCGGACGAAACACCGCCCATGATCCCCGCCAGATTGGCGACCATGTTCACAACAATGGGCTGTGCAAACATTTTGTACAGCTGGTCCGCAACCGTGGTCTTGAACGTCGTGGTCAGCGATTTGGTGAATGACTTCCAGCCCTCCTTACCGTTGTTCAGCATGTCGGCAAAGCCAATCCGGAACACGTCGCCGTACTTATCCACGCTGCGCTCCCAATCACGCGCTGCGTCGTCCGCGATCTTCTTCTGGGCGTCCTTCACGTCCTTGGCGCTGATCGCGGCAGAAAGCCGTTCCCGGGCCTCGATTTCCTGTTCGATGAGTTCAACTTCGCGCTCCGACCCTTCGAAGCCGGCCAGCGTTGCCTTTCGGTCATACAAGCGCGCGATAGTCAGACGCTCCAGCGCCGCCTTGCTCAGCCCGTAAGTGGCAACCTGATCTTCGACTGCGGCGGCCTCCAGGCTGATCTTTCCGACGCCATCTTCCAGATCCTGCATGTACTTCGCGCGCGACTCCAGAAACGCTGCCGTTTCCTTGTTGGTGCGTGCCAGGGCGCCTGCCTCGGCGGCTAACGCCTGCACGCGCTCCAGGCCGGCGCGCGCGGCTCCCTTCAAATTCCCCTGAAGCAGCTCACCGATCTCAGCGGCGCGCCGTTCATGCTCGTTGAGCTTGCTGGTTTGCAGACCACGCTCGGCCAGTTCCACGGCCAGCGCCTTTTCTTCCACGATGCGCGCCCGCAAGCGGGCGGCTTCGCTATCGGTCGCGCTCGGACCTTTGCCGGCCCCCTTGTCATCAAACCGCTTCTCGATATCAGCCAATGCGGCCTGGTGCGCGGCATACACCTTGCGATACTCGTCAGTCCCTGCGATCAGACCAGCAACCGCTTTCCGATAGGCATTGGCCTCCGCCTCAAGGGCTTTGGCGCGCTGCTGGGGCTTGGTATTGCGGCTGTCATCATCCAAATATGACGCACGAAAACGAGCCTGCTCTAGCTGCTGCTGCGCTTCCTTCTCCGTCCTGGCGGCCGCAGCGGTCGCCGTCGCCTGAGTTTCCAGTTCAGCCAAAGCAGCTTTCGCCGCGCTCAGCCGTCGATCTACGCCCCCCGAAGGCCGACCGCGTTCTTGACGCTCATCCATCAACTTTTGGAGGTTGGCAACTACTGCTTTCTGCTTTTCGACTTGGACTTCAAGCCCGCTTTCGCGGCCAATATTTGCGACGCCGCTTACTGCGCTGCTCATAGCCCGCGCAATTGCGTTCCACCCCCGCTCGATATAGCCCAACTGCTGCACGATCTTCGGCGAGCGGCCGTTGATTGCGTCTGCGTAGGCCGACTGCGCCACCGTAGCGGCTTCCGTCGTCTTCCCTTGGCGTTCTAGCGCGCGAATCTGCTCAAACGTGCTGGACGTGAGGTAGTTCATTCCCTCATTCAGCTTAAGCGAAGCATCAAGGGGCGCTTTCCCCAGATCCTCAAATGCCTTGGCCGTGTCTGAAACCGCCGTGCCCGTCGCCTTCTCCCAGCGTATCGCGGCCGTAGTAAATGCCTCAAGATTCTGGGCGCCAATCTTTGAAGCGCCGGCAAACACGTTTACTGCGGCGGCCGCTTGGCTTTGTGAACCGATCACATTGCTGATGCGGTCGGACATTACCTGCAACTGGCCCCCAGTCACGCCTAAGACGTTGCCCGTCTTGATAAGCGTCTGATCAAACGCCTTCGACTCCTGCGAACCCTTGTAATAAGCCACGCCCAGGGCCGCTACGGCGCCGGCCGCCAGAGTCATGGGACTGATGAGACCTCGGACGTAAGTTCCCATGGCCCGCGCTGCGGGGCCGATCCCGCCAAACATATCCTTCAGTTGTCCGCCTTGCTGCAGCAGCACCGTCATCGGCCGCTGACCGCCCTGAATGGACGTGATGATGTCGGTGAACTGCGCAGGCACACCGCGCATCGCGGCGGCCGTAGCCTTTGCCGACATGCCCAATTGCTGCATGACGGGTTCAGTGGCTGCCAGAGCCGCTTTCGCCTGGGTCTGCTTTGCCGTAACGGCGTTCAATTGGTCCAGATACGGCTTGAGCTGGTTGGCGTCAATTCCTCGCTGCTTGGCGATTTCTTGATAGTAGGCAGCCGTGCCGCGCGCGCCCGCCTCAGTCACAGCAATCTGGCGCTCAATCTGTCCGATAAGACTCTGCGTCGAACGCTCAATCTTCTTGGTCGCCTGACTGCTGCTATCGGCCGCCTTGTTGAGACTGGTCGACGCACCACGCCCCAGACTGTCCAGCGACTTCTTCGCCTTGCCCGTTTCCTGCGCCACGTCCGCCATCGCGGCAGACAAGCCGGACGTATCGCCCGTGACGGCAACGACGCCTTCCGCAATAACTTTCGACATAGTCAACCCAAATGAAAAATGCCCGCTCTAGGCGGGCTACTTCCGGTTTCTCTCATCCAATGCGGCAAACTCAAGGACGCGCACCTGGTCTTCCAGTTCTTCGTATTGCTCGGGAGACAGGCCCATGCGGTCCATCTTGTGGAACAGCGCGACGTAGTTCAACCCAGTCGCACCCGCCATTCCGACTAACCATTGCGAACGCAGCGAAAAGAACAACAGAAACGCGGTTTCGTTCTCCGGCCAGATTTCGACCGGATCGCCGGCAACGTCATCCGGGGTGAGGCCGAATGCCGCGAGCTCGCGCGGATCAGGCGGCCTCTCATAAAGTGCGGCGCCCAGCGCCTTCAGTTTCCCAGGCGGGCTTTGCTCAGCTCGTCGATATACGCGCCGACGACGGCGCGCGCCGATCCGACGTAGCCCTCGACCATGCGTTCGATGTTCCCCGCATCGAATGCGTCATCCAGTTCCCAGCCGCACGCCACGTCGAGCAGGATTTCCACGTCTTCGCGGCCTTCCAGCTTTTCAAGGAACTCCTTGAATTCCTCCTTGGTGCGATGCTTGAACGTAAATTCCACGTCCACGAAGCCATTGCCGGGCACAGGCAGACCCACCTTGCGCTTGAACGTCGGAGCCGGGTTGAGGGTGAATTTGAGTTTCGCCATGATGTAGTGATTTCCTATTGCGTTTCTGATCGTTTGCCACCGCCCGGAATGGACGGTGGAACCGGTGATGGGCTTATGCGGCGGCGTAGCGCACGGGGCGCGACAGCAGCGAGAACGTGGCCCGCACGCCCATCACTTCGCCCTTGGTCATGGTCGGCGTCTCGTTGAACGACACATAGCCGTTGTAGAGAATCATCGAACCGTTCGGGAACGTGATGCGCAGAGCGCGCACTTCACGGGTTTCCGCAGCGGCTTGCAGCGCCTTGTAGCCGGCCAGCGTCGGATCGTCGGCAATGGTCAGATCCAGCGACTGCGCGCTGGCCTGCGTCGGGATCTGCGCTTCGAAATCGTTTTCCAGAAAGCTGTACGTAGCGAACTGCATTTCGCCGCCGGACGTGCTGGTTTCCAGGATCTGCGTGATCTGGGTGAACGCCGTGATTTCACGCACCGAGCCGGCGCCGGTGCCAGCGGGGAACTGCACCAGAGATGATGTATTCATGCCATCCAGCGAGAATGCTCCGGCGGCGGCATCGGCGACACGCACGATGCGCTCATTGATCTTCTGCCAGCCGGACTTCACTTCGACGAGCGCGCCGTTGGCGATGCCGTGAGCCGCGCTTGTCGCAACGGCCGGATTAGCGTTGGTAAGAGCGGTGATGTTCTTCGACGCGCCATATGCGGTCGCCAGCGCGATGATCACGCCATTCGGGAGGGATACTGACATTGTGGGCTTCCTATCTCGGGACGAAAAAAAACCCGCACGAGGCGGGTTGTGTGGTGTTGCCCCAAAAATGGGGCGGTTTCGGCCCAGCGGGCCATCAAAGGGAATTACGGTGGTTCAAAAACCGGGCTGTCGATTTCAAGCGCTACGCTGGAGACAGCGATATCGGTGCCGCCACCGATGCCCAACATCCGGCTAGAGGCGCGAGCGGTGAAATAGTGATGCCCGAAACCCGGAACCGTGACGCGAAAGCTGAAGCTGGATTCCGAATCAAGCGCTGCGCGCAGCAAGACCTGACCCGGGTCGACCAGGCGGTACATCTCCAGCGGTAGGGAAGCGGCGGCCTGGGCAACACGTCGCTGATAAGGAACCGCTGCGCCAATGGGGTGAAAGGGAGCGGTCTGATACGACTTGCCCAGGCTGCTCAGCACCCGGACGCCACGGACAGGCGTATAGGCCAATGCGTCGAACGCCGAACGCGTCAACGTGGACGGAAGGACGGCGCTGACACCGACCGTGGAGCCGGTGGATACATGAGGTGTCGTCATAGGGTGTCGTGCCAGATCATGAAATCCTGCGTGGCGCCCCTGAAGCCGGTGATTGGGTCCGTGACGGACACCGGTCCACCCTCGGGCCGAGCAAACGTCGGCGCCCCGCACAGGATCGCCCTGGTAGCCGCAATCAGTCCGGATGCATTCAGGCGGGTCTTCGCCCAGACATTGATTTGGACGCGAGCGCCCTGCTTGTCCGCCGTTTCCCCGTCGACAAACACGACATCGCGCCCCCCGACCTGTTGGTACGTCATGAACGGCATCGGCGTGTCGCCGGCTGCGGTATCGGGAAATACTCGGCCCTCCACTAGAGGGGAAAGGGCCGCAACGATCATCGGCTCAAGCATTCATAATCTCCCCGATCTTCTCGGCCATTCGCATCCGGCCGGCCTCGACGGCGGCAGAAATTTTTGCGTCCACCGATACTCGTAGATACGGCTGAGCTGGCTCGAATATCGGCGTCTTCAATGGCTTATCTTTGAGGGTGACGTACGATCCGTCCGGGAGCCTCAGCACGGCGTGGCGGCGCCAGTGGCCATGCTCTACCAGCCACCAGTGCGGAGCCTTGCTTTTATTCACACCGACCTGATATGTCTTGCGGTCAGCGTCGGACTCTGCCTCGTCGAACCAGCGGTAAATGGCTCCCTGAAGCTTGCCCATATGAAAAGGAACTCGCGCTCGCATTTCGTCGTAGAGAACCACCGCCATGGCATGCGCCGCGGGCCGGACAGCTTCCTCACGCACTCTCTCCACAAACGCCGCAATTTGGCCGGCTATATCCCCCTCGAATGAGAAAGATACAGATCGACTAGTGTGCTGTTTTCGCAGGCTCATGCGGCAACCTCCATCGGAGATAGGAGTCTACAAACGAGATCGACATGATCCCGCTTCACTTCATCCGTTAAGACCGCCTCGATTTCGTAGAAGTCCTCACGATGGTGAACACGCATTCCCGCGACAACATCCCGCCGAAATCTGAGCCTGATGCTCGCTTTGACAATTTGGCGCTCCGCACCAGCCTTGATTGCCTGAATTCCCGACGTGTGCCGTATCGACGCCCAGTTCGGCGGGCCATAGCGCACCCACTTGTTCGTTAACTCGTTTGCCGCGTCACGTTCCCCCGCATTTATCAGGAGCTCGATGCGGCTATTCAGCGATCCGGCTCTCATGGCAACACCCGGCCATAGGGGAAGACTAGTCGCGCAAATCCAGGATTATCGTGAAGCATCTTTTCACCCGCTGCCTCCGGGTTGTTCAGCATGTCGCCTACCAACATCACAATCGCCAATTTCAGCGGCTCCGGAGCGGGCCCCGGCCTGGACGTGAATACCACTGGATACGCTCCTGGCTCCCCGTCCAGATCGGCCGGCCAGATGGGCAGCGGGGCCGTCCGGCCGCCGACAGGGGTCCATTCGTAAGACGCCGTGGCGAGCGCAAGACCCGTTCTTCTCTCGATCAATTCGCGAGCCGCCGATATCAGCCCCGGAATATCCTCATCTAGAGCATCGTGATCAATACGTAGAAGCCGCTTCACCCGGTCCACGCTGATAGGCTCGCTGACCGCAGGAGTGATCAGGCGCAGCATGGTCAGCCTCCTGCCGATTCAACCGCGTTCGGGTGGGGGTCGATGTAGCCAGCGCCTTTCAGCGCGGAAACATGGTCGGCGTCAAACTCGCGCACTTCGCCGCACTTGCCGTAGATGCTGTCGTGCAGCACCAGAGCTTTCACCCGTTCCCGGGTGTCCGGCTCGGGGGCCGGTGCCGGCGCATCGGGCGGACCCGGCAGTGTCGCCGCCGGTTCGGTGCCTCCGGCCTCACCAGTCCCAGGCGCAGCGGCAGCGGCAGCGGGCGACGTTGCGTCCGCTTGCTCAGACAGAGCGGACGGGGCCGGCGCATCGCCACTCGGCGCGGCCTGGGCTGTCGTTTTTCGTGCCATGGTTTTTTCCTTGAAAGAGAAGGCCGGCAGGATTGCCCGCCGACCTGCGATCACCCGGGCCGCTTAAGCGGCGGCGCCGTGCTGGAACAGCTTCACTGCGCCGCCCACATCGATCAGATTGCCGCCCGAGCGCATCCAGGCCAGGAACCCGACCTGGCCCTTCTTGACGTAGGCCGAGTCGTTGAAGCGGAACAGCGTGATCGCCATCACGTCGCGGATCTTGTACAGGCTGAAGTCGCCAAAGGCGATGGACTTGGCGGCAGCTGCCGGCACCGGCATGTGCTGGTTGATCTGGATGTCACGATTCAGCAAGCGATCCGGCGCACCGCCGGGGTTCCCCTGCTCGTAGCCCGGCACGAAGATCGGGCGGCCTTGATCATCCTTGATCTTGCGAACCATCTTCAGCATGTCGTCATGGAACATCCACTTGGCACCCAGACGGTACGCAGGGTCAACGCTGTGCTCGATGTCCACAAGGTCGTCGTAGGTGATCAGCGGGATTGCCGAGACGGCGCCGATCTTGCCGACCGCAGCGGCGGTGACAACACCTATCGGGCCGGCCGTGCCGGGACCAACGGTGTAGTGGCGATTCGTGACGCGGCCGAGCCGGGTGTTCAGACGTTTGGTGATGAAGCCCTCGATGTTGGAGGAACTGTCCTGCAACAGTTCCCAGGGCACGGTCACAACCTTCGAGCTGAACTTGTAAACCGCCAAGCCCTTCGTGCCAAAGCTCACGTCCTCGTCGCTTGCAGACTGGTTCTCCTCGACGATTTCGCCCTCTTCGTTCGTGCCGTCGCTGGTCGGGTACTGCATGGGTTCGCCGCCGCCGGTCGAGAAGACGTCCGCAACGGCGCGCATGCCGCCAAACGATTTCAGCGTATCGATAATGGAACTGGCGACGGTGGTGGGCACCGTATAGCCACCCTGCTCCGGATTTGCTGCCGGGTTGCCGCTCATGGCGTTGCGGACCTGGGTCCAGTCCTCGGCGGTGAGCGCGTTGTCGCCACCACGGCACCATTTATCGAACAGTGCCACGTCGGCACTGCGGTTGCCCTTGGCGCCAGGGCGGGTTTCATGCTCACGCACGCCCGCGTCGTGCAGACCGCTTTCAGCCGTCAAGTCCATCATCTTTTGATGGCGCTCGATCGAGGCGTCAATGCGTTCGATTTCCGCCGTGTTGTCGTCGTACTTCTTCTGGTGGTCGGCGTTCCAGTTGGCGCCGGGGTTGTTGTCCAGCAGGGCGCGGGTTTCCTTGGCCAGCGCGTTGCGGCGCTCCCGCTCGGCTTGAAGATTGAAAGCCATAACGTAGTTTCCTTCAGTCGAAAAAAAACCGCCCGAAGGCGGAGGGTTGTCCTGCGTGCGGGAGCCGCTTACGCAGGGGTGGCCTCGATCAGCGAAAACCGCCGTTCAAGATCATTTCGTAGGGCTTTGACCTGGGCGTCGTCGACGCCGGGAGATTTCGGCTCGGTCAGCGCTTTAGGCGCATTCTGGTAGGCCGCCAGATTCCATGCGTTGGAGGTGGCCGGCTTCTTAGCAGCAGCGTCAACAACGCGATCGACAAAGCCATGTTCCAGCGCCTCATCTGCGCTGAACCACGTCTCCGCATCCATCCAGGTCTTGACCTGATCCGCAGACTGCCCAGAGCGAGCCACGTAGTCAGCGGTGATCGCGCCGTCCACCTTTTCCAGCAAATCGGCCGTTTCCCGCATGTCGGCCTTGTTGCCGATAGCGACTGTCCAGGCGTTGTGGATCATGAAAAACGCCCCCTGCGAGATCTCTACCTCGTCGCAGGCCATGCAAATGTCCGTCGCCGCAGAAGCGGCCAGGCCGTCCACGTGCGCAATCACTTTCGCCGAATGCTGGCGGATGGCCGTCATCATCGCGCGGGCGTCGAACACGTCGCCCCCTGGCGAGTTAATGCGCAGGTGGATCGTGTCGGCCGTGATGCCGGAGAGGGCCTTGGCGAATTCGGTCGCGTCGATTTCGCCCCACCAGCCGCCGATCACCCCATGCAGGTAGATCGTATGCTCGCCGTTGCTCGCCTCAGCGCGCAGCGGCTTGGACCCAGAGGCGTTATCACGCGCCAGCTGAAGCAGTTTCGGAATTTTCATTCTGGGTTTCCCTGTCTTGATCGTTGTGGTCTTCGGCCGCTGCATCCGCAGCCGCACCAGCCCGTATGGGGCGCTCGAACTCTCCGCCCAGTGGCTGGAGGTTCTTCACACGGCGGACTTCGTCGACGCTCATCCAGCCTTGCGTACCAGGTCCGCCCAGCGCCTTGGAGAAATATTCCGCCTGGGCCTTTGAATCCCCTGCCATGAGCCCGTCCGTGTTGTGCTCGGTGAAATACCGAGCGGTGCGAAACAGCTTGCGGTTCAGCTCGCCCTTGATCCGCTTCAGATGCGGAGCCAGCGTGTACTTCACGAAGCCGATGCCCATCTGCTCAATGCCACTGCCCCAACTGCTGGACTTGGTCATTTCGCCGATCATGTGTGGCGGGACGCCGAAGGCTCGCGCCATGTCGATCACCTGCCATTGCCGAGACTCCAGCAATTGCTGGTCCACCGCCGACATCGTCAGTTCCTTGATATCCAACCCTTCGGTCAGAATCAGCGGTATGCGCCGGTTGCCCTGGACGCCGCCATACTTGGCAACCCAGGCGGCGCGGAAGTCCTCTTGCATGTCGTAAGACATGGCCGCCGGCGCCTTGATCGCGACCTCAGGCTTGCCACCTTCGCTGAAGAACTTCCCGGCATGTTCGTCGCCCTGGATGGCGATGCCAATGCCGTTGCGCGCCCCCCACTGAATCACCGACATCGAGCTGATGCCGTTGAATCCGAAGCCAGGGATGTGGATCACGTCGTCCTGATCGACCGTGAAGAATCCCTTGTCGTCGTAGAACGTGTACTGCAGCCGCCGGACTTCGCGCGGGCTTTCTCGCTCCTGCTCGCGGATTTCCACACGGGAGCGGGGCCAGGGGATCAGGTTCGTCATTGCGCCGGCACGGTTGCGAACGATGTACGCAATTCCATCGCCCCGCAACAACATCTGCGTGATCAGGAACTCCCACGCCGCAGAAGCTACCCAGGTGGGGGAGAACTGTTCGTTCAGCGTCCACCAATACGGGTGGTCCACCTGCTGGCGTGCCCCGTCCACGCGCTCAAAGATAGGGAGCGGCAACTGGGCGATGGACCCCGCGATCAGAGAAACGCAGGCGTAGACCGCCGACACCCGCATAGCGGTCTGCTCATTGACCACCGCACCGGCTGCGGTTCGTTGATCGCCGAAGATCTCGAACACACGGATATCGGAGGAGGAGACCGTCCCGCCCTCGGCGATGTTGCCAATTGCTGGCTCTTGTCGGCTGTCTGGCTGTGTCGCCTGGCCGTCCGAGCCGAAAAATCTGGAAAGTAGTCCCATCACATCACCACGAATCCCTGTTGAATTTTCTTGACCCCGGCCGATGGGTTAAGCGACATCAGTTGCGCCGCGTCGAAGAGGGCCATGAGCGGGTCAATCTTCGCCGTGCCGCTGGCCTGCTTCGTGATCACTATTCCATTTGCTCGCACTTCGATACGGGCATTGCCCACACTCCAGGCCATCAGGGGCTGATCGCCGTGCAGAAACGTCCCTTCGGCCAGCTTGCGCTCTACCGTCTTGATGATCCCGCCCAGGCGCCAGCCCTGCGACACCCCCACGATCAAGTCTTCGGGGATCTCCGCTTCCAGCAGCGCGTCGTTGAAAGTCACGCCGTTCTGATCGGCGCCGATGGCGTTTTTCTCAGGCAGCAGGCCCGCCTCGAACACCTGGCGCACAATGGCGGCCAGTTCGGCTGTGTCTTCGCCGATCTGGTTCACGATGACCAGGTTGCCGGCCTTCTCGAAGTCTTGCAGCCGCGGGGCGATGTCCTTGCGCCGCTCAAGGACGGATGGATGCGCCCAAGCGCGCCCCCAGTGCAGCCAGTTCCCCGTTCCACGCTCTCGACCAATGAGCCCGAAGCCGAGCAAGTCGTCCAGCCCGCCCCCGTCAATGCCGACGGTCACCACCTCGGAACGTTCGAGCAGCGCGGGAAGCGTCAAAACTCTATTGCCGCGCGCCAACCAATGGTCCGCGCCCGCCCACCGGTCCGAACGCAGATTGAGGCCGATCTCGACGTTTCCGTACTTCGCCAGGAAGCCCTTAAGTGACTCTTTCCCTTCGTCAGCCGCCTTTCGGTACTCTCGCGCCAGGAATTCTTCGTCCACCGAATACCCCATATTGGGGTTGACCATCGGTAGGTTCTCCAAGAGCAAGCATTCTTCGGTCTTCACCATTTCTGGCGGATGCTCGAAGAGGATCGGCATGAATTGCGGATCGTGGATCTCCCCGTCTCGTACCTTGCGCGCGTAGTCGAGCTTTTCCTTGAACACCCCCGCCGGTGGATCGTCACTCTGGGTTGTGATGTAGATCACAAACCCCTCAGGCCGGGACGCCAGGCCGCCGGACGCCTCGCGGAGCATGTCTTTGGCGTTTGCCTCTTTGCCAAAGAGCCACAACTCTTCGACCAAAATCCCAACGGACTTTTTCCCCGCAGTCGTACTCGCGTCAGCTGCGATCACCTTGAGCTTGGCGTTCTTCTCGCGGTGCGTGAGGGTCTTCACGTGCTCTTGCACATGGATCAGATCCGCGAGCTCGCTGTACTCCTCGCCGTCCTCATCCTCCTCCAGGAAGTTCACCATGTCCTTGGCTGGGCCGAAACTGTTGTCCGCCACTTCCTTTGTCGGAGCGAGAATCGTGAACTCGGCCGACCGCCGCCAGTTCCGGATCAGGCAAGTCAGCATGATCGACGCCGCCAGGCCAGACTTGAAGTTCTTCTTCGGCAACATCACGAACCATTCTTTGATGAGCCTGCGCCCGCTCTGCGAGTCATAGGCTCCAAAAATGGTTGCGGCCAGGTCAAACACCCATTGACCGCACGCATCCGCCATGTGCGGACTGCCAGGCGCGTCCACGATCCGTAAATCGCGCATCACAGCAAGCCCGGCTTCGGCCTCATCGGGGAAGATGGGCGGCGGGATGATCGACTTGCCGGCGCGCAGCCGTTCCGCCCAGTCAGGGCAAGACGTGGTCCATTTCGGCATTGCGTTCCTCGCGGCAAACACCGCCGCGCTGGCGGATCATTTCGGATTAGGAGTTGTTGACGACAAGCCGGGGTGGTGCTGCGGCCGGGGCGTACTTCCCGGCGCTGGCTTTTCTCGCGGCTGCATCCTTTTCGCCCTTCTTCCCGCCTTCGCCCTTCTTGGCGTGCGTGTACTGAACCGCGGCGATCGCGGCGCGCACCTGCAGCGCGGTCGCCTCCACCTGTCCGAGGGCAACTTTCTGAAGGAGGTCCAACATGTTGTCCGCCTCGATCAGCGGAGGCGGCGCCTTGGGCGTGTCGTCTACCTTTTTCCGTGGCCGGCCGGCGCCAGAACGCGCGCCACCGCTGCGTCCTTTGACTCCAGCCATTTGAATTCCAATTTGAAAAGGGGAAATTTTCTGTGCGTGAGGGAACAGGTGGTTTCCAGTCCGGCAACCCGCCAGACTTTCGACCCGCCCCCCCTCTGCCGTGGCCCCTGCCGCCCGCGTACAGGGCCGCCAGGACGCGACACCGAAGCGGCTGGGCGCGCACCTCCATCATGACCATGCGACGCGCTACGGCCTTCTGGTGACGCGGACAGACAGGCCACGCCCGATCCAGCGCGTCACCTTGGCCGCGTCAGGCGTTGCACCAGTGATCTGCGCGGCCAATGCCACGCCGGACAGATACCAGCGCACCCACCATGCGAGGCGAACCGAGATCGTGACTGTGTGCTGTGCCATTACGTGCGGCCCCTGTATCCCATGTCCTGCCGTGTCTTGGCGTCATGGCATCCGACCTTGCGCCCGTACGCATCGCGGGAGACGCACAGCACCTGCGTGTTTGCGTCGGTGTCCTCGCCGCCATCGAACAGGCTTACCTTGTGGTCCAACTCGAAGCCGTGCGGGTACAGGGTCAACGCTCCACAATGCGCGCAGTGCGGATTAGCGGACCAAATGCGCAGCCGACGAGCTTGCAGCTTACGGCCCGTCATGCGCTTGGCGCTAGGCGTGGGCGCGGGGGCAAGCCTGGCCCCCACTGTCGCGAGTCGTGGCTTAAGTGTCTTGAGCTTCATGCTGTCCCTCTTGTTCTTGCCGGGTGTCACCAACTGCACGCCGCCCGACGCGACGACCCTAACCCCGCTCGCCATGCCCAGCGCGCGGCCCTCGGTGACGAAGGGTGGAGTGTCCGTTCAAACACAACAAATAAATTGCTTCATACATCATTTATGATGTATAATTCCTTATCGATTCAACGAAGGGGAGGTAATGAAATACAGCGAGTTCAGGCGGTGGCTGCTGAAACAGGGCGTGAAGTTGGAACCCCACAAATCAGGTAGCAGCCACTTCAAAGCAACCCTTGGCGATCGGATAGCAAGCTTTCCAGACCACGGCACCAAAGAGATAGGTAAAGGGCTGGTAGAGAAGATCAAAAAGGATCTTGGACTGAAGTAAAGGAGGTGGCCCGAAAGGGCCGCCTCTCACCCGTTGTATGAATGCCTCCCCAATCACAGAGGACACACCATGTTGACCTACTGCTACACCCTGACGCCGGACACGAACGGCACGAACCTGATTCAGTATCCGGACCTGCCGGAAGGCGCATCCGTAAGCGAAGACGAGCACGACCTACCAGCCAACGCATCAGAAGGGCTTGAAGCCGTGCTACAGATGTACATCGACGCGCGCCGCCCTATCCCGCTGCCTGAAGCCGTGGGCGACGGCAGCGTGACGCTAGGCGCACTGCCTACCGCAAAGGTCTTTCTGTCAAACGAGATGGTGCGTCAAGGGGTGCGAAAAACCGAACTCGCGCGGCGACTCGGCATCCACAACCCCCAGGTTGACCGCCTTCTGGATCTGGCGCACAGTTCAAAGCTGGAAGCGATGGAGGCTGCGTTTCAAGAATTGGGTCGTCGCCTGGATATTTCTGTCATCTAAATCGGGGTGGAAAATGCGCGTACTTATCGTTGACGACGACTCAGACACCGCCGAACTGACGGCCGAATGCTTGATGATGGACAATGACATCACCGTCCAGATTGCCAGCAACGCAGACGCCGCGCTACGCGCGGTTGCCGACTTTGCACCGGATACGATTTTGCTAGATGTGGAGCTACGTGACGGTTCCGGGCTTGACTTGGCTATCGACCTAAAAGTATTAAGTCGCGGGCGTGCCCGCATTGTCATCTTCAGCGGTTCCGTGCCTAGATCCGCCGTAGGATCATTGCCACCAGGCGTAGACGCCTGGCTTGCAAAACCTGCGCACCTTGCGGAAATTCAAGCGTGTCTTACAGGAAAACCCGATTCCACCTGAAGGCGCATGGGCAGCCAAAGTCTGCCCCATCAGCTATTGGCCCGACCAACTCTGAATCAGCAGTTCGCGCCTGGGCACACCAGCGCCCCCGGCCACCGTGTATCGGATGTCCAGGACGTGCATGGGAAACCCGGCGAACGCTTGCCGCATTTCGGGATGGTCGTTGACGCTGACCAGCGCGCGGCCTTTCATCGTCCGCATGGCGTCCGCCATCGCGGCATATTGCTCAAGCCCGAACTCGACGCCGTAGCCAGCCGTGGCCCAATAAGGCGGATCCATATAGAAGAGCGTGTGCGGCCGGTCGTAGCGCTTCACGCAATCCAGCCAAGGCAAGTGCTCGATGAAGATGCGCGCGAGGCGCAAATGCGCCGCTGACAGTGTTTCTTCCAAGCGCAGCAGGTTCAGGCCTGGAGGGGAAGTTGTCGCCGTGCCGAAAGTCATGCCCTCCAGCTTGCCGCTGAAGCAGTTCTGCATGAGGGAGTAGAACCGTGCCGCCCGCTGAATGTCGGTCAGCGTTTCGGGCCGGGTCTCTTTCTGCCACTTGAACATCTGGCGGCTGGACAGCGCCCATTTGAACTGGCGCACAAACTCTTCCAGATGATGCTGCACCACCCGGTACAGGTTCACCAGATCGCCGTTGATGTCATTCAGCACCTCCACCTTGGCTGGTTCCGGCCTCGCAAACAGCAGGGCCCCGCCCCCGGCGAAGGGTTCGACGTAGCAGGAATGTTTCGGGAAAAAGGGAAGAATCTTGTCAGCCAGGCGGCGCTTGCCACCCAGCCAGGGAATGATCGGTTTTGCCACTTGTGAACGTCCATGTAAACTGGCCGCCGCCTGTACAGGTGGGACGGCCTTGGGTCGATCACGGCTAACTCCGTGTTTCGGCTGTCAGTCGGGGAACTCGCGATTCTCCGGCTGTCGCCGTCTTCTATAGCTGCAATGCAAAAGCCCCGACCGGACTATCCGTATCGGGGCTTCTGCTTATAGTGGGGTGGATGGAGCTGAAATTCACATTCGCAAGGCATGCCGCCTGCCCAGCTAGCGTACTTCCTGCGGTGACAAGCCCGTTATTGCGGTCAATTCTCGAAGGAACACTGCGGTGTCCAAAAAGTAATTCGGATACGCTCTCTCGAGTGAAGCGATTGAGTCCACAGATACCAGTACCGCTTCCGCCCCAGCCGACCCCGCGACCCGTCTTTCTTCGCGCAGGTATTCCGCAGTCGCTTGATCCAACCGCGCTCGAGGATAGCCGGTCACCGTCATCTTGCCTGATTGTGGCTCTAGCACGAGAAGATAGAAGTAGTTCGACCGACGTTCATCGCCCTCTCGAGCAACCTTAATGGCCTGCTGGTAGGCCCTTAGAACGTAGTGAACATTTAGTGACTGGGCCAGTTCACGAACGTCAGCTACCAGCTGCACCTCTGAGATGGGGGTGTCCGGCACCAAGCTCGTGCAACGCTCTTTGTGAGCGAAGACGCTTCCCATGAGCGCAAAGAAGCGCAACCATCGCTCTTCACCTTGGCTCGACTTCAATGCCTGCTGTAAGAATGTTCCGACAGTCTCGACTGCCGTCGCCCAGGCGTGTTGCAAACGCGTGCGGAATTGCAATTCAATGCACAATCCGTTGTAAACGGCAGGAGCTTGTTTGTCGCTGTTATAGCGATAAACCATATGGACACCGCGATACCCCGACGCCTTTGGACTATCGATATAGTCATCCATTGCATCAAGGCTGTGCTTCAAGTCGCTGTCCAAATAAGTTCGAACTAATTTTCGCACTTGCCCCACATTGCCAACAATCACACGCGCGCCACCGATATCTTGCATTTGCGACATGCGCATCCGTTGAAACCTCGTCAACTTGGCTTCGATGGAAGACATTCGTTTGATTCGTTGCGCGACCAAACGGCCCGGATCAACGGCGAGTGCCTTCCTTCGCAATGTGACCTTAAACGTGTTTAACGGATAGTTGTGGGATGCGCGCCAATTATTAACCACAGCAGCGGCATCCGAAATCGCTTCTGGCGTCGCAGAAGGGTCAACCATAACCCTGCCTGCACGATCAATCTGGCCCTTTGAATACTCAGGTTTGATCCAGTCCATGTTCGCGTAGTGAAATTTGGAATGCATAGAATCGTATCCCAAATTCGCTGACCAACCCGCCAAACTGAAAAAGCCCGCTGCTTTCGCTGGCGGGCTTCTGGAGGCGGACTTCTGAGGAAATCCGATACCTTGGATTTTGACGGTGGATTCCTCCAGTGTCAAGAGTTAGGGGATAAAGCCCCCGTCGCGCAACAACTGCTCGGCCGATGCGTGCGCGGCCTGCTCGATGCCGTATACGGGGTTCTCGCCGGCCCTCTTCTTCCGTGTCCCACGAATCCAATCCGCCGCCTTAACGCTTGCGCGCTCTGCGCTCGACCGGCTGCATTCGTGACGGCGGGCCAGGTCCCCCAGCCGCGGCGACCACGTCTCATCAAAATGGCGGCGCACCAGGTCCACCCGCATTTCGGCGCTCACGCTGCTCATCGAGAGGTACTCCGCCAGAGCGTTCGCCACCGCACGCAGCGCCCCCAGCCATTCCAAGTGATCGCCAACGCTTCCGCAGCACTTGCACTGCGTCTTGCGTTGACCATACTTGGCATACAGCACCGCAAAGTGCAGGCGGTCCAGCCCGTGTTCCAAGAACTTTCGGGCGTCGCCGGTTTCGGCCGCTCCATCCATGCCCGAAAACGCCCCCGGTTCGCCCAGTCGGTCATCAGCAGCACGCGCCATGGCCGGCCGGTTAGCGGTGTGACGTTCCTCACTGAAAGCGTAGGCTAGCGCAACGGCCACGCGCGGGAACGGCGTATTGCGTTCGCTCATGCGTCCTCCGGCATCGAGTAGACGGGATACTCTGGCTCCGCTTCACCGCTTCCACCAGCGATGCGCACCCACGTGTTCAGCTGCTCCCGCGCGTCCGCGTCGTGGCGGGGGTGTCCTGCCCACATGAGCAGCCACTGCCCGCGCTCCGGCGCAGTGAGCGTCATCAGATGTTTAGCCAGGAGCCGATCCAGCGTCGAACGGTCGGCAAGCGCCACGCCCCCCCGGCAGCGCCAGCAGCGGCACGGCGCGTAGGCCATGCCATGTTCGACGGGGGGCGCGTTGCGCGGCACGGCCTGCGCGGGCGCGTCTGCGCCAGTTTCCTGATACGGGATTTCCAGCCAAGTTTCGGGTTTGCTTTGATCGAGCATGATCAGTTCCTTAAACGATTCCAGGGTTGTAGGGAGGGACGCGCAACAGCCGCGCCACAAGCTCAACCGCAGAGCCGTCTCGGACGGAACTCTCGGTAAAGCGCAACACCTTCCAGCCCGCAAGGGTGGCGGCGTTGTACTTCTCGCAATCAGCGACGAATCCGGATCCACGGGTGTGACGCCCGTTTGTCCATACGCCGCCTTCAATCTCGACCGCGACCCTCTGGTCGGGCCAAGCAAAATCAATGCGCCACATGCGCGGGGGCGCAAACCGGTATTCACGCTGTGGCTCCAGCACCTTCAGGGCGCGCAGGTCGCGTGCGAACCGCTCCTCGAGCGCGCTTGCGGCCTTGGGGGCGCGCTTGGCAGTCATCCTCGCCACGGGGGCGCGCGCTACACGGGTCGCCATCACGCCGCCCCCATGCGCGCCAACGCGCGGTTGTGGCAGTTCACCAGGATCGTGTGCCATTCCGCACGGCGGGCCCAATAAGTCCGGCGGCATTCCTCGACTTCTGCCACGTTGAATTCCTTCATCTGCACCAATTCCATTAGCCGGTTCTCGATCTTGGCCGGCAGCGCCTCTGTGTTCTTCTGTACCGTCATCTACTTGCCTATGTCCTGTGCTATTGCCTATCCGGCTTGGTGGACAGACCTCGCCCATCCAGGGGAGGCCTTCACATGCTGTCCGTCTCGGAGCCACATGACCCGTCAGCCTTTTCGATCAAGGGTGCTAACTTCGCCGCCCTCGCCCCTGTCTCAGATCTATCCCACAGTAGGAGCCTCTCCCCCGCGCCGCTGTCGTTAAGCTATGTCCGACCAGCGCGAGTGCCATGCCGCCGCATTACCCGCCCATAGCGGTCCTCCTCGCGGCCATCAGCTTCATGGCGACGGCCAGCACCCCCGCACGCATGTGCAGGTCGTTGGCGTCCTCGCCGATCACGTCGCTCATGCAGTACGCAAGGCCCGCTTCCTTCGCTGCCCGCTCCCCCGCCCCACTCTTGTCGTTGTCGGCGAAGGCGTACTTCTTTCCCTGCAACTGGGCGGCGGCGTAGCGCATGTTGCTGTCGCTGAAGCACACAAGCACGGCAGCATTCAGGCGCAGTTGCTTGATCGCAGCATCAATCGACAGACCAGTGGCATAGCCTTCGCAGAGCACCGTTTCAAGGGCTCTGTCCGACCCGATGCGAAGCACCGCGCCGGTGGCCCGCATACCGGTGGCCATGCGCTTGACCCACGCTCGTTCGGTCGCATCCCATCGCACCGTCTGCACGCCCAGGATGCGGTTGTCCGAAACGTCTCGCATGGGGATCACCAGGGCGTCGTCAGGCGCAACGAGCCCTTTCGCGTCCGGGAAACCCTTGCGATGCAAATACCCGTGGGCCAGCGGAATGCAGCTACGGAGCAGCGTCTCGGCCTGGCGCGCGGCCTGGATCTGGCGGGCGACGCGGCGTTGCCTGTCCGCATCTCGCTTGCGTGCCCACTCCCGCTTTTCCTCGTCCGTCCAGGGCTTGAACTCGCCGCCGTACCAGTGGACTTCGCCGTCACCATCCCATGCCATGACCCAGCCGCGCTGGCCGTCCCAGAAGTAAGCGCCGTTCTTGCTGCGCTCGTGCGCCGTGGTGGCGCAGCGGCGGATGCGGTCGCTCGGGTACAGATCGCCAACCAGGACACCACAAGCCCGCGCGAACTCGCTAAACGTTTGCATTCGCGCCCCCCTTCTCCTTGCCCTTCAGATACGCAAGACGCAGCGAAGTGATCTTGCCGAGCGTATTGCGCGTCGGCGGTGTGTTCGGCATGTCGTGAAACTTCCAGTCCCACGAAGGCCAGTTGCCGGTAATGTCATGGAACAGCGCCCGCGCACGCTTCTCCTGCTTGTCCTCGGCGGACTTTTCGCGGGCGTAGGTGCAAAGCTGCTCAAACAGATGCCTGCGGTCGTCGGCGAGCTTCTTCTTGCCCAGCATGACGGGAAGCATTTCCCCGGCCTCGACCTCTACCAGCGCTTGCTTCTGCACCTCGAAGCCGCAGGCCATGCAGCGGCGCGCAAACGGCGTGTGACCGCAGGAAGGGCAGCCTTCGCGCTCGCTTTCCTTCGTCTCGCGGCGGATCTCCTTGTCCAGCTTCTCGCCCGCGTCCAGGGCGGTCAAGCCGTTGTAGAAGATGTTCTCGAAGTCTTTCAGGAAGCGGATGAAATTGCCGCTGTGATCCAGCAGGATGCAATCCGTCTTGCCCGTCTCCGGAGACGAGCGCAGACCGCGCCCCCACATCTGAATCGCAGTAGAAAGCGACTTTCGCAGGGGCGGCAGTCGATCACGCAGCCAACGTCCTTCACGTCAAAGCCTTTGGCCAGCGCCTCAACGCTGATCAAGATGCGGATGACCGAATCGGGCTTCTCGTACTCCGCCAGGAGCATGTCACGCTCGGTTTGCGTCGTGTTCTGGCTGTAGACGGCGGCCATGACGCCGGCCTCATTGAACTGGCGACAAAGCTCCTCGCAATGAGCGATGGTCGAGCCGAAGCAGATGGTCTTGCGCCCTTCGCCGTGCCGGATCCACTCCGACACCACGTCGCCGACAATGCCCATGCCGCGCTCAGCGGCTGCGGCCTCGGTCCATTCGCCGCCGGCCGTAGCCGCCCCGTCCATGTTGACGCGCTTCGCGCTCAAAACGTGCATCGGGACAAGAATCCCCTGCTGCGTCAGATCATTCATGGTGGCGGCGTTGATCAAGTTCGTGAACAACTTGCCCAGCCCTGGCGAGAACGGAGTGGCCGATAGACCAACGACAGACGCCGAGCATGTCCGAATGTGGTCCGTCCAGACGCTCAGTTGCGTATGCGCCTCGTCGATGATGATCACGTCCGACGCCGGCCAGCCACGGCTAGCCAGCGTCTGAGCGCTGGCGATCTGGAAAGGAAGACTGGGATTCACGCGCCAGTGGCTGGCCTGGATCACGCCGTGATTGTTCAGGCCGTAGCTATCCGCCGCCTTGCTCGTCTGGTTGATCAGCGCCACACGGTCGCAGACGAACGTCGCACGTTTGCCGCGCTGCAAGGCCTCATTCGCGATGCGCAGGCCGAGGTAAGTTTTTCCCGCCCCCGTAGGCGCCATGATGAGCTGATTCTTGTGGCCGGCGCGCCGGCCCGCGCGCAGGTCTTCGTGCGCGGTCTGTTGGAAAGGCCGGGGCGGCGGAAAGGTGGTGGCCGCCATATCGGCCACGTCTTCGGGAAAGAGAGCGTTATTCATGCGGTCCCGGTCCTTTTCTCCAGCGCGTCAAGCTTGCGCTTGTATGTCCTCGCAGCTTTGACGGCAGCGTCCTTTTCGTTGATCAAGCCGTTCACGCGCGTCAGCAGTACGCGGTTCTCTTCCGTAAGCCGGGCGATCTCGGCCATGGCAGCCGCAAGCTGACCGTCTGCCTCAAAGACGCGCGCCATCATCTGGTTGTCATCCAGAAGACGCTGGTAGTCTTCCAACGCGTCCGCCGCGAGGTCTTCATGGCTTGCGCCGTCATTAGCGCAACCCGCTTCTGCCGGGGGCGCAGAGTTCGCCCCCGGCTGGCTCTGCACCGCTGACGCTTCATTCGAAGGCGTCACAGCGCGCGCAGCTTTCTTGATAGCGTGCGGGCCCGCTGCGGCAAGCGCGGCTTGCTCTTCTTTCGGCAGATCCGAAATAGCGTGGGCGTCCTTAAGCGACACCGCGCCCGACTTCACCGCCTCTTTGATTTCCGGCGCGGCCTCGCGTTTCACCTTCCCAGCTTGTTTCATGGTGCGAACGCTGGCGCCGGCCGCTTCTGCCATCTTCGCCACGGTCGGCGGAAATGGTGCACCGGGTGCACCTTTATCAACTGCGGGCCGACCGGCCGCGCGCCAGTCCCACAACTCGGCCTCAATAAGCGCCCAGGCACCGACCGACAGGTGGCGGCGCTCCTTGTTCTGTGCCCTGACGAAATCGACAGGATCTACGTCGCTCAACTGCGATTCGGGGCAAGACATGCCCAGCTCGACGCAGGCGCTGTAGCGGTGCCAGCCGTCGATCACCATTCCTTCGTACAGGATGATCGGGTTTTGGACGCCGATGTTTTCGATGCTGTCTTTGAGGGACAGGAATTCAGTGGCGCTCATGGCCGGGAACGCGGCCGAAAGAGGATGCTGGACGTATGCCATGATCAGGCGTCCCCCGTGCCAATCCACACCGCACCGGGTGCGGGCGGCGTGGTGGTGTCGCCAGGAATGTGGCCGCCCTCGCCGTGCGCTAGCTCATAGAGGAAGAATTTGGGAGCGAATGCCGCGCCGAACTCCTCCAAGCTCCAACGCCGGGGCCGCCAAGTGCTGCCCTCGCCCGCTTGACCGAAATCGGACTGCGCGGGTGTGTCGTCACGCATGGCGCGCACCCGCCTTTTCCTGCTGAACTTGCAGCAGCAGCGCCTGTAGTCGCTGGACAACCTCAAAGGATGTGCGCTTGCCTCGTTTGCCTGTGAGGATGTGCGACACCGTGGACTGCGACACACCGGCGCGCCGCCCCACCTCGGACTGGCTCAATCCAAGGGCGATAAGTTGTTCGGCAATATTTTTTGCGTTCATGCGAGAGATATTATTGCGAATGTACTAATTAAACAAGTACCATCGCACTTGTTTCCACAAATACAATTGCAATATGCAAACCTTCTCAGACCGCGTACGCGCCCGCCGGGTTGAGCTCGGCCTGTCCCAGGTTGAGCTGGCCAAGAAAGCCGGCCTGTCCCAATCAACCGTGGCTCAAATCGAGCGAGGGCGGAATTCGCGCTCCGCGCACATCCTTAACCTAGCGGAAGCTTTGAAGGTGCACCCCCGCTGGTTGGAGGGTGGCGAGGGACCGAAGGACGGTGCCGATGATGGCGTTGCCGATTTGGCAGTCCAACGCCATGAGCCGTGGCCCTTTCCCGAGATTCCAGAAGACGAAGTTCGCGCGCTGGCACCGGCGCAACTCAACGCGTTGCAGGGCGCCATCGCGCTAGCAATTGCGCAACTGAAACTCGGCATTAACGTATCTCCGAAACCAGCACCTTCCAAATTGCCGCCCCCGGCCAGAGGCTCACTGGTGGATATGGACAACGCCGATGACCCATTTCCTATGCGTATCGGAGGATCGGCCGCGGCGCCATGGGAAGGCGGTAAGACCACGTTCCAGTTCGAGCGCGAAGCTCGCGCCGGAACGGGTTTGCTTAGCGGCCTCGTTGCAAACGTTGGCCCGGGCGAGCCTCATGCCGCGAACGACAAGTTCGAGAAAGTGCCTGAGTTAGGGGACGTGCGCCTGGCAGCGGGAGACGGCATTGAGAACCACGCAGAAGATCAGACCGGCGTCGTACATTTCCGCCGTTCGTTCCTACGATCAGTGGGGGCGGACAACGGACGCGGGCGCGTCGTGTACGCCAGAGGCGACAGCATGGATCCCGATATCAAGGACGGCTGGGCCCTCTTGGTTGTCCCGAGCGATAACCTGACACCACGTGACCTCGTGCCGGGCGCGATCTACGCCATCAACTACGACGGCAAGATGCTGGTGAAGATGGTCGCCCGGGATGAGCTCACGGGACGCTGGGTCGCACGGTCCAAGAATAGCCGGTATCAGGACGTGCCCCTCCAGGGCGAAGGCTCCGTCCGGATCCTTGGCCGAGTGGTATGGGCCGGCGGCTTGTTGCCGGTTGCTGATAGCGGGCGATGGGTGCATGTGAAGTAACTCGTTCCCCGCGAACAAAAGAGGCCACCTTTGGGTGGCCTTTTTTTTGAGTACAAAAACACTTGCATTCAATAAGTACATTTGCAATACTGCGAACGTGCTAGTGCATTTGCAGCACAAAAACAAAGACCCCGTCCGATTCGCAGTCGGCGGGGCCTTAGAAGCACAGCGATTCGCAGTCGCTGCACTCAACCTGGACAGCCGTAGGAGGCCAATATGTCCAAGCAAAGTATCCGCCCGCAAGGCGCGGAGGGGATTTCTCATGCTCGCACGTTACAAAACCCAAATACGCTTGTCAAGCACAATCGCTTGATTAGGGGCGCGCCCACCATTGACCTCGGGCTAGCTTCAATCTATTTGGACTGCATGCTCGAGCAGAAGGAGCGCACGCGTGCCCTTCTGAGTGTTATTCAGGATCTGGTTCAGCGTATGGACAATCCCGATCTGTCCACCCTCGTCAGCTTGGCTGCTGACTTGAATGAAGACCACGAGCGTTGGTACGAACTGCGGGAGTGCCTCGGCCTCGCAGAAGCGAAGGAAAGTGGAGGTGTGGCATGAAGACCACTCTCAAACTTTCCCACGAGCAGTATCGGGAATTTGCCGACCTGTGCAAGGTTGAGGCCGGACAGGGGCTAGAAGTCTCCACGTTCGCGGAAATGCATAACAGCTGGGGCCTCAGTGGCGGCATGGCCTGGGAACTGATCTCAGACGTTCGCACGAACGAAGTCTCCTTTGACCACCACGTCGGTCGCATTACCCTGGCCGAAAGCATTGATGTTGCCGATTTCCGACGCGCCGGACGTTCTCGCCCGGAACTGGACTGGTCCGTACTGAGCGATGAGGAGATTTACCCGTTCGTCGTATGGCACGAAATTGGCCACCGCCGCGACAACTTCAACATGCTGGACGCCGCACTCTTTGACCGGGAAGGCTTTGGCGCCCTGTGCTACATAAACGAGGTACTGGCGGACCGCTTCGCCTGGTCTCGGATCCGGCCCGGCGAGTCTCTCCCCATGACGCGTGTGGGGAAGACGGATCAAGCCCACATCGCCGAGCAGCTAGACCGAATCAGCAAGCGTCACGTCCGCGCGCGCTATGCGGTGCGCCCCCTCGCCGCCGGTCAGTACGTGAACATATCCCCACGCATGCTGGAAAGCCGGCACCTAGCCGCGTACCTGGGGCCCGACGTACACCCCGAGCTCCTTGCTCACTACATATGGAAGCGTGCCAACCGGCTGGACTACAGCACACCGGCGCCCGTCCCGAAAGCCGCTGCTCGGGCTCATGCCCGCGCGGTCTTGAATCCTCGTGCGGTGGAAGGTGCAGCATGACGCCGGCCCAAAAGTCTCTCGTCACGGCCGGCGGAATCCTGGCCCTCCTACAGAAAGTCAGCACTGACATAGACCATATGAGCGCCCTGCTGGTCGCTATCCAAGATCGCGCCGCCGACGAACCTGGAACGGATCTTGGTCTGCATTTTGAAACCCTCGCCCGCATTGGCGTAGACATTGCGGAGCGGAACGGAGATCTCTTGTGCGACACCATGTGCATTCTGCGAGACGTGATCGCACTGGGAGAGGGCCATGCATAAGCCCCGCAACCAAACCGAGCAATTGGCCGCTGCGGTGCGCGGCCGCGCGCTGTACGTTCGCCTCTATGACAAGGCCACTGCGGAGCTATCTCAGCTGAAGGCCGAGGCGGCAGCGATGCGCGAGCGTTGTGCCACCCTCGCAAGTGCGTTGGAGATCACCACCAGCATCCTTGAAGCCTCGGCCGACAACCAATTGAAGGCGAGCGCCATGGCAGCGCGCACATTGCTGAACACTGCGGGCCGCGCCCCCAACAAGGAGACCCACCAATGAAGAAGATCAAGATCTACACGCCCGGCGAAGTCTCTGCGCATATCGAGTTTCTACGCGAGCATGACGCGACCGTTCGTCGCGCTCTGGATTCGTGCGCGGCGAACGGTTCGCCTACGTTCGGCTCGTTGCATTCCGCCACGGCGGATATGCTGGAAGGTCTGCTCACTCAACTCCAGCAGGCTTGGTGCGCGATGAAGGGCGTGACCTATGAGCCGATTTGTGACCTTGCGGACGCGCTTGGAATCAGTGCGGACACCCTTGCCCATTTTCTGATCGGTCTTGGACTCGCCACGGGTACTCCGGATCGTCACACCCCCACTCTGCTGGGCGCCCGACTCAGCACGCCGGACGGCCTTTGGGACTCACGGCTGCATGATGTGATTGCAGCCCAATTGGTCGCATGGGGCACCAAGAACCAGGCCGAGAACGAAGCCATCGAGCGCCTGCGCCGGATCGCGGATGCGGAATCCCGTAACGGAGGTGCGGCATGAAGCAGTCCGAAATGAACCACCTGCGCCAACTTCTCGGATGGGTGATTGCAACGTTCGACGATGCCACGCCGCCATCCGCCGCCGCCGCGAAACTTGAGACTTACGCCGCGCGGTTGTCCTTCGCCATGTCGCTAAGGGGTGTAGGTGTTTCGGCACTTTCAAAGACGACCGGCATGTCTTATCAAGGCGTGAAGAGAGCCACAGAAGGCAGGTCGAAGGCGTTCAGCGCCGCAAATAATTCCAGAGCTGCGCTCGTGCTTGGCATATCTCCTGAATGGCTGGCCACCGGTGAAGGCGATGTCTCCTTGCGCGCCAGCACGATGCCGGCGCACATCCGCGAAGCAGTCAAAGCCCTGGAAAAGTTGCTCTCCGCCCCCGGGCGCGAACCTGGTGTCGAAGGGCCCCGCGCCAGCGTCGCAACCCGCACCAGTATTGGGTTTGACCCTGGTGTCGTCGGTGGGCGCGAGCGACCGCTTTCGGACTTCGCCATGGAGCAAGGTCTGGCCGAGGTCGGCATTACGGTGTGGGGCCCACGGGCGCAAGACTGGGCTGCCGGCGCCGAGTATGCGCTTCGGCTGATGCGCCAGAGCATCACGCCTGCGGCAACGGAGCCGCTCCCGAGCCGCCTTAACGCGGCAGGAGACACCGTAGCGTGCCGCGACATGCAGGCGGCGCCCCCCGCCCCTCGACGGGATGATGCGGGCGGCGTTGACGCGACCTTGCGAGGACCGGAAGAGACGGCGAGCAATGTGCTCATCAAGAAGCTGGCGGCGGATCTCGGGAATCGGGACTGGAAGTGGTGGGACTCCAATTCATTCCGGCGCCTGACGTTCGAAGACGGCCAGGATCGGCGGGACGGCAGCGCGCTGCACGGCACGATGCAGGCCAGGGACGGGCATCCCGACGTGAATATGGCTGCTGGAGTACGTGAGTTCATCGAAGCAGCCAGCCCGTTCGCAGTCGGCAAGCTCTGCAACGCACTTGACGAAAAGGAGCATGATTTGCAGGGCATGCGGGCCGTCCTGACAGACCTTATCAATGAGTGCGAGCGCGCCGATGCCCAGGCGGCCGGCGAAGTGCAGCGCCTCTTCATCCACCCGCACGTTGTGGAGTTTGCGCGCCGGGCGGTGGCCGGCCGCACGGAGGCGTCGTCATGCTAATGTCCCGCTTTTCAAATACCGCCCCGGCCACGCCGTTTCGCTGGCCATTCACATCCTATGGAAGAACCGAAAAAACCGCGCCGCCGCAAGAAAGAGCCGGACACCCTGTATTGCTCGTTCTGCAACAAGTCTCAGCACGAGGTCAGCAAGTTGATTGCGGGGCCAAAGGTGCTGATCTGCGACGAATGCATCGAAATCTGCAACGAGATCATCGTGGAAGAGCAGTACCTGCTCGCGGAACGGAAGGGCACCCTGGCGGCGTACATCGTGGAGCAGCAGGAAGAAGTGGCCGAAATCCAGCAGCGCATACTCAAGGCCGCTCGCGCCCTTGGTGCATCGGTCGCACCTGGCGGCGATACGCGGCACTGACCGTATTGACGTTAGCCTTGGCCGGCTGCTCAAAAGATCCCGTCTCCGTGCCCAGCACGGACAACCAGGGTATCCAGGTTGCCGAATTGTTCACGCATAAGGGCGTGACCGTCTTCCGCTTCTATGACGCCGGCCGCTGGGTCTACTTCACCAGCAAGGCTAGCGACGTGACCGCCACGCATACGGAGCATTGCGGCAAGGGATGCGTGCGAAGTGTGAACGTCGAAACTAGAGGGGGCGAATGGCTCGTGCAGGAGGATCACGATGAACACTGACGTGCGAATCGAGCCCGTGTACGTAGATCTGGCAACCGCCTCGGCGATCACAACGCTGGCAGAGTCCACCATCCAGTCGATGGTCACGCGCGACGAGTTTCCCGCGCCCCGGGAACTCTCCGGACGACGTGTAGGTTATCTGTACGCCGAGATCGTGGAGTGGGCGCGCAGCCGGCCGAAGTCTACGATGCTTCCACCCCTAACACTGGGGCGAAAAAGCGGAAGGCCGACCCCACCCAGGCGGAAGGCGGTTAGCGTCCGCGCGCAGCCAGCTTTTCCAAGTAGTCCGACAAGCGCCGCAACCAAACGCGGCGCTCTTTATCGTAGGAATAGCGGTTGTAATCGCCCTCCACGCCCTCCAGCATGTGACCAAGGATCACCTCGGCCACGTCGCGCGGACATTTCAATGACGCAAGAAATGTGCGCGCGGTGCGACGCAGATCATGGGGGCCCAATGCGTTACGGTCAGCCTGAGCCGTTTCCGCTCGGGTGCGGTGTTGCTGTAGGGCTGCTGGTAATACACACGAGTTTGCACCGACTTCTGCTCCCAATGCCCTGACGCGCCATAGGACGGAAAAAGGTAGCCCTTCGGATACGCCTCCAATCGGCGGCGCACGATTCCCTCTGCACGGCCTACTAAGGGCACCCGGAAATCCGTGGCCTCCACTCGCTTGACGTTCTTGGTCTTTGCCTTCGGGACTGTCCACCACAGGCCGTCAGCCTCCTCGGTAATCTCTCCGGCCTCCATAACCGTGATTTCCGCCCCCGCGCGGCCGTCCATAGATAAAGGGTCAGGATGTCATGTATATCTCGGGAAAAATTAGGCAACCAGCGGATGAGCTCCCCGGCTTCCGCAGGGGACAACACTCTCTTCGTGACGCCCGATTTGACGCCGTTGATCGCTTTGCCATTCGACTTCAGCTTGCCCCTCAAGATGACGCGCCACCAGTTCGGCACTGACTCCGGCAGCTTACCGGCATCGTGGCAGTACTCCCAGGCCGCCCCAAGCTCACGCCGTAGGATCTGCGCCTGAACAGGTATATGGGCGTAGGAATCGATCAGCTCGAATGCCTGGGCCCGAGTGACTGCGGCGGCAGGTGCAGATCCTAGTGCGCCCAGCATGGTCGCGAAAGTTCGTTTGATCTCGGCCTGGCCCTTCGCCGCGCGATTACGCTCGACATGACCGGTCAGATAAATGGTGCAGACATCCGCGACGGACAGTGCGCGCGCGTCCTTCTTGCCTCGCTCCGCAGCCAGTGTCTCGCTCGCGATCGCGCGCGCTTCTTTCGCGCGTTTGGCAAGATCTACGCCAGAGGCTCGTTCCTTGCGCAATGCGTCCCACGCCCCCAGCGCTGCCGGGAAGGAAACCTCGGGCCAGCGACCGATTTTTTTCTGCCGCATTTTGCCGTCAATGGGACTCTTGAACCGATACAGCCATGTCCGCGTCGTCGCGGTTGCGGCAAGGCGCAAGCCAGGGCACCCATCAATGGTAAGGTGTTGCCCTGGCTCAAGAAGCTTGGCGGCGCGCGCATCGAATTGCATAGGTCTGAATCCCCTCTGGCGTAAGTTTTCCCGAGGATGCTAAACGATGCGGCGTAAGTTTTCAAAACGACGCCCCGGAAAGTTACGCCAAACAGGCAAGTGATGATGGGTTTAGACGGGCGTCGTTGGGTCATTCGCCGATCAACAAACAAGGCTCATCACTCTGTAAATGCAAGCAGCACAAGGTAAAACCCACAAAACACCGGGCGGAATCGACGAATCGATCACCGGCCACACCCCCATGATGCAGCAGTACCTCCGCCTGAAAGCGGAGGCTGGCCCCTTGCTGCTCTTCTACCGCATGGGCGACTTCTATGAAATGTTCTACGAAGACGCCGAGCGTGGCGCGCGCCTGCTCAACCTCACGCTGACCAAGCGGGGTTCGTCCAACGGCACGCCCATCCCCATGGCCGGCTTGCCCGTGCACGCCATGGAGCAATACCTGGCGCGGCTGGTCGCCATGGGCGAGTCCATCGCCATCTGCGAACAGATTGGTGACCCGGCTGCATCCAAGGGGCCGGTCGAGCGCCGCATCGTGCGCATCGTCACCCCCGGCACCTTGACCGACGACGCGCTGCTGCCCGCCAAGGCCGACCGCGCGCTGGCTGCCGTGTTCGTGTCCGGCAATGCCCGCGCGCCGCGTGCCGGCCTGGCCTGGCTGAACCTGGCCAGCGGCGAATTCCGCGTCACCGAATGCGCGCCGGCCCAACTGGAATCCGAGCTGCATCGCATTGCGCCCGCCGAGATCGTCTGCGCGGACAACGCCGTCTTTGAATTTCCGTTCGACGGCGCGCGCTCGCGCGTGCCGGACTGGCACTTCGAAAGCGATGGCGCGCGCGCGCATCTGCTGGCGCACTTCAAGACCGACACGCTGGCGGGCTTCGATATCGAAGACATGCCGGCCGGCATCTGCGCCGCCGGCGCCTTGCTGCGCTATGCCGCGCGTACGCAATCGCAGGCGCTGGCGCACGTGCAAAGCCTGTCGGCCGAACGCCCCGGCCAGTACGTGCTGCTGGACCCGGTCACCCGCCGCAACCTGGAACTGACGCAAACACTGTCGGGCGAAGATGCGCCCACGCTGTTTTCACTGCTGGACGGCTGCCGCACGCCCATGGGTAGCCGGCTCTTGCGCCGCTGGCTGCATCACCCCTTGCGCGAAAACGAGCAGGCGCTGGCGCGCCAGCAGGCCATTTCGGCGCTGCTGGCTGGCCGCATGGACGTGGAACAAACCTTTGGGTCGGCCGGCCTGCTGGAAGCGCTGCGCGCCGCGCTCAACGCCTTCCCGGACATTGAACGTATCGCGGCTCGCCTGGCGCTGCGCTCGGTGCGCCCGCGTGAACTGGCCAGCCTGCGCGACGCTCTGCAATCACTGCCCGCGCTGCGCGATCTGGTCGAACCCATGGCGGCGTCGCCACGCCTGGGCGAACTTGTGTCGCACCTGTCCGTTGACCCGGCGCTGGCCGCGCTGCTGGTGCGCGCCATTGCGCCGGAACCCGCCGTGGCCATTCGCGACGGCGGTGTGCTGGCCCCGGGCTTTGATGCCGAACTTGACGAGCTGCGCGGCCTGGCCGCGGACGGCGGCGACTTCCTGGTGCAACTGGAAGCCCGCGAACGCGAGCGCACCGGCATCAGCAACCTGCGCGTGGAATTCAACCGCGTGCATGGTTTCTATATTGAAGTCACCAAGGGCCAGACGGCCAAGGTGCCGGAAGACTACCGCCGCCGCCAGACGCTGAAAAACGCCGAACGCTACATCACGCCCGAGCTCAAGACCTGGGAAGACAAAGTCCTGTCCGCGCAAGACCGTTCGCTGGCGCGCGAGAAATGGCTGTTCGAGCAATTACTGGACGTACTGGCCGAACACGTGCGTCCCTTGTCGGACTGCGCCGCCGCGCTGGCCGAGCTGGACACGCTGGCCGCGTTGGGCGAACACGCGCGCCGCCACGACTGGATCGCGCCTGATCTTTCCGAAAACGCCGACATCGATATCGACGCCGGCCGCCACCCCGTGGTGGAACACGCCATTGAACGATTCACGCCCAATGGCTGCCGGCTGGATCCGGCCCGCCGCATGCTGCTGATCACCGGCCCGAACATGGGCGGTAAATCGACTTACATGCGGCAGGTGGCGCTGATTGTGCTGCTGGCGCGCATTGGCAGCTTCGTGCCGGCCGCGCGTGCCCGCATCGGCAAGATCGACCGCATCTTCACCCGCATCGGCGCCGCCGATGACCTGGCGGGCGGGCGTTCGACCTTCATGATGGAAATGACCGAGGCCGCCGCCATCCTGTCGGCCAGCACGCCCAACAGCCTGGTGCTGATGGACGAAATCGGTCGCGGCACGTCCACCTATGACGGCCTGGCGCTGGCCTGGGCCATCGCCTGCCGTCTGCTGGCGCACAACCGCGCGCTGACGCTATTTGCCACCCACTACTTTGAACTGACGCGCCTGCCGGCCGAACAGCCGGCGTCGGCCAACGTGCATCTGGCGGCGGCGGAATCGGCCGCCGGCATCGTGTTCCTGCATGAAGTGCGCGAAGGCCCGGCCAGCCGCAGCTACGGCATTCAGGTGGCCCAACGCGCCGGCGTGCCGGCGGCGGTCATCCGCCAGGCCACGCGCGAGCTTGAACGGCTGGAGGCGCAAGGCGCCCCCACCCCGCAGTTGGGCTTGTTCTCGGCCGCGGCCGACGCCGATGCGCAAGCCTATGCCCAGGCCGACCGCCACGACGCCATCGAAGCGCTGGACGCGCTGCGCGAAGAGCTTGCCACCATCGACCCCGACAGCCTCACCCCGCGCGAAGCGCTGGACGCCCTCTACCGCCTGAAGAAGCATCTTCAATGAACCTCGACCAACCCTTGCCGCTCTTGGGCAACCAAAGCCCCAACGACTTCATGCGCCGCTACTGGCAGCGCAAGCCGCTGCTGATCCGCCAGGCCATCCCTGGCTTCAAACCGCCACTGGCCATTGCCGCCATCAAGAAGCTGGCGAAGCGCGACGACGTGGAATCGCGCCTGATCTGGCGCGAGAACGGCGAATGGCAAATGGAAAACGGCCCCTTCGCACGACTGCCCAAAGACAACGAAGGCGACTGGACGCTGCTGGTGCAAAGCGTAGACCTGCTCAGCGATGCCGCGTCTGAATTGATGGGCCTGTTCCGCTTCATTCCCGACGCCCGGCTTGATGACGTGATGGTCAGCATTGCCAGCCATGGCGGCGGCGTGGGGCCGCACTTCGACAGCTACGACGTCTTCCTGCTGCAAGCCGCGGGCGAACGCGAATGGCGTTATGGCCGCCAGAAAGACCTGTCGCTGGAACCGGGCCTGCCCTTGAAGATCCTCAGCAACTTCCAGCCCGAGGAAAAGGCGGTGCTGGCGCCGGGCGACATGCTGTACCTGCCGCCGCAGGCGGCGCATGACGGCGTTGCGCTCGGCGACGGCTGCATGACCATCTCAATCGGTTTCCGCGCCCCCACCCAGGCCATTCTGGCGCGAGGCCTGCTTGAAGCCGCGGCCGACCAGGTGATGGCGCGCGTCGGCTTGCTGGGCGGCCCTTATGGCGAACCGGCGCTGCCCGGCCCGAAACTGTCGGCGGTCTACCGCGACCCCGGCCAACCCGCCGTCGACACGCCCGCCGCCTTGCCTGACGCGCTGGTGGCCGCCACGCTGGAAACCGTGGAAAAGCTGCGTTTTGACGATGCGCTGGCGTCGCGCTTCTTGGGCTGCTGGCTGACCGAACCGCATAACCAAAGCGTCTTTGATGCCGCGGACGACATCGACGTAGACCTGGAAGACGCCTGGCCCACCTCGGGCCGCCTGGTGTTGGACCGCCGCAGCCGCATGCTCTATCGCGGCAAACAGCTTTTCATCAACGGCGAAACCGCGATGACGCCAGCGGACGCCGCGCTGCGCACGCTGGCGGACGCCCGCCGCCTGGACTGCGCTGATCCGGCTTGCGCCAAGTTGTCGCCCGAGGCGCGCTCGTGCTTGGCGGACTGGTTGGATTCCGGCTGGATTCACTACGTGCCGGCGTAGTATCCCGACACGCCGGCGTATCGGATTCGAACAGAACGCAATCAGATCCATGCCCCGGGACACATAAGGAAAGAGATAACACCAAGCTGAAAGGTTTGTTGCCGTTCGGATGCGACCTTTTTAACTTTCACACGCGCTGCGGCGCCGGACTCCTGTAGCCTGAGTTCTGGTTTCCCCTAATGGGGGTTTCAAGAGTCGTCATCTACAGGAGTCCAAAAATGATGAGCAAAACCTTGATTATTGCCTCGGTGCTGGCCGTTGCGCTCAGCGCTTGCAACAAGAAGGAAGATGCCGCGGCGCCCGCGACCACTCCGGGGGCAAGCACGCCCGCCCCCACGACCACGCCGCCTGCCACCCCGGCTCCCGCGCCCGGCACCACTCCTGGCGGCGGCTCGACCACCCCGGGCGGCTCGACCACGCCCGCGTCTTAATAAAAACAGAGACGAACCCCCGCTCTGAAGACGCAAGAAAACCTCGGCAAGTAAATTGCCGGGGTTTTTTTGCGTCTGAATTCGGCCTACGCAAATGAAAAAGGCCCCCGATCCGAAGATCGGGGGCCTTGGCGTTTCCAAACCGGCACACAGGCGCCGGCTTGACGCGATTTACATCTTGTCCTTCAGAACGCTCAGCAAGCGCTGGGCCGTGGCGCTGTTGTCGCGCGTGCCGTTGGCGTCCAGCACCGTCACCGTGGTCTGTTCACCGGCGCCAGCCAGGTGGATGCGGTACTGCGGTGCTTCGGCCTTCTTGTCGCCCGAGAACAGGCGGCTGAAGAAGCCGGGCTGCTCGTTCTGCTCGCCCGTGTCGGTGTCGACGTAACGCACGAAGTAATCACCGGTCGAGCGATCGCGGTCATCCACCGCAAAACCGCCACCGTCCAGGGCCACGCCAACACGGCGCCAGGCGCGGTCAAACGATTCGGCGACCAGCAAAGAGGTGCCTTGCGTACGAACGTCTTCCTGCACGGCGGGCTTCTGCGGCGAGGCTTCCGCCTGCTGCACCAGCTTGCGGGCGTTGTCTACGTCCGAACCCAGGTAGACCATCATGCGAGCAAGCATGGCGGCGTTCAGGCCCGGGTCTTCCTGACCGTTCTGCCATTGCACTTGGCCGCCATCGGCGCCAACGCGCTTTTCAAGCATCTGGCGATGGCTGACGTACACCTCGGTGTGACCATCGACGCGCTCGACGCGAGTGCGGAATTTCTCGCGCTCGCCGCTGTCCCAAGCGGATTCCAGCACGGCGCCCAAGGCTTGGCGCAGCCAGCTTTCCGGAATCTTGGCGCGGTTTTCCGCCCAGTCGGTTTCAATCAGGCCGGCGGCCGGGTTGTTGCTGGCAACGGTAAAGCCGTTTTCGGTCCAGAAGTCGACCAAGCGCGGAAAGATCTCTTCCGGCGGCCGTTCAACCACCAGCCAGCGCAGATCGCCGTCGCGCTCGACCCGCATGTCTTGCCGGCCCGGCAGCACGTTGCTGGTTTTCGGGGCGGTGGCTTGCGCCTGGCCCTGCTGTTGGAACTGCGAGTACGTCGTCGAGCCCGATGCGGGCGCGCGATAACGCGGGTCGCTATTGGCCTGGGTCAGATCCGGCGGGATGCTCAGAGGCTCTCCACGCTGGGTGACGGCGCTCTTGTAGTCGACAGATTCTTCATTGCCCAGGAATTGATTGACCTCGCTGCAGCCGGCCAACAACACCAGAGACATCAATGCCGACAAACCGGCATGACGTTTGTTCATACGTATCCTCACGATATTTAGAGCAGACCCGTTTCCTGGAGCGCGCGACGCACGACTTCGTGGTTCTGCGTACCCAGTTCAACCAGCGGGAGCCGGTAGCCCAGTGCGCTGCGGCCCATTTCGGCCAACGCCCACTTGACGGGATGGGATTGGCTTCAACGAACAAAGCCTTGTTCAGACGGGCCAGATAGGCATTAAGTTCACGCACCTTCGGCACGTCGCCCGCCAGCGCGGCGGCACAGAGGTCGCGCATGAGCTTGGGGCCACGTTGGCGGTCACGGAGATATTGCCGCGCGCGCCCAGCAGGATCAGGGCGGCGGCGGTGGGGTCATCGCCACTGAAAACCTGAAACTCAGCAGGCGCTTCACGCAACAGCAGGCCGCCGCGGGCGATGTCGCCGGTGGCGTCCTTGATGCCGATGATGCCGGGCACCTGCGCCAGGCGCAGAACCGTTTCATTGGACATGTCGGCCACGGTGCGACCCGGCACGTTGTACAGAATGGTGGGCAGGTCAACGGCTTCCGCGATGGTGCGGAAGTGGCGGTACAGGCCTTCTTGCGACGGCTTGTTGTAATAGGGAACGACCGACAGCCCGGCCTGCGCGCCCACGGCCTTCGCGTGGTTGGCCAGATGGATAGCTTCGTCGGTGGAGTTGGCGCCCACGCCGGCGATGACCGGGATGCGGCCCGCGGCATGTTCCACTGCAACGCGGATCAGTTCCGCGTGTTCTTCCATGGAAACCGTGGGCGATTCCCCGGTGGTGCCCACCACCACGAGCGCGTCGGTTCCTTCCTGGACGTGCCAGTCGATCAATGACCGGTAGGCAGCGAAATCCAAGCTGCCGTCGGGCAGCATGGGAGTGACCAGGGCCACCAAGCTGCCCTGGAAATTAACGCCTGCGGCGGGTGCAGGGGATGCCATAAATGTAGGGCTCCAACGCCCCACGGCAGGATGCCCCGGGGCCAGAATCAGTGAAACCGCTGAGTTTAACGGATATTGGATGAAATCCTACAGAAACCACTGAACGATAGTCGTTCCAAGGTCATACATCGGGCTCATCAAAAGCCAGAGCACATCGGTGACCAGCAACACGATCACGATCACCAGGCCATACGGTTCGATTTTTGAATATTGCCAGGCCAGGCGGTTGGGCAGCAGGCTGAACAGGATGCGTCCCCCGTCCAGCGGCAGAATCGGCAGCAGATTAAGCGCCATCAATATCAGGTTGATGTTCACGCCCGCCACGCCCATCTGGAACCAGAAGGATTCCTGCATGCCGGATTCCAGCATCAGGCGCAGTGAAAACGCCCACATGATCGCCATGACCAGATTCGCGGCCGGTCCCGCCAGAGCCACCCACAGCATGTCGCGCTTGGGCCGGCGCAAACGCCCGAAATCCACCGGCACCGGCTTGGCCCAGCCGAACAGCATGCCCGGGCTTCCCAATAGCTTGGACGCCAGCAGAATGGCCATTGGCACAAGCAGCGTGCCGACCGGGTCGATATGCCGCACCGGATTCAGGCTGATGCGGCCCGCCTCATAAGCCGTGGGATCGCCAAACATGCGCGCCACGTAACCGTGAGCGGCTTCGTGCAGCGTGATGGCGAAAATGACCGGGATCGCGTAGACGGCAATGGTTTGAATGAGGTCGTTCATGGCGAACCGGATAGTAGATGAGCCGCGTGCCGGCGGCAGCCGGCACGCAAAGGCAACGCAGGGAAAGGGAAGTCAGGCAAGACCGAGCGTGGCCGGGTCGCCGCGGCCGACACGGACCACGACGGGATCGTCGCTGGTCAGGTCGATGACGGTGGTGGGTGACTGCGGGCAGGCGCCCGCGTCGATGATGGCGGCCAGATCGTGGTCGTAGCGTTCGCGAATGGCTTCGACGTCGTTCAACGCTTCGCTTTCGTCCTTGGGAATCAGCGTGGTGGAAAGCAGCGGAGCGCCGACTTGTTCCAGCAGGCCCAGCATCACGAGATGATCGGGTACGCGAATGCCGATGGTCTTGCGCGACGGGTGCGATACGCGCCGCGGCACTTCCTTGGTGGCTTCAAGAATGAAGGTCCACGGACCCGGCGTGGCGGCCTTCAGCAAACGGTATTGCTTGTTGTCGACACGCGCGAAATGGCCGATTTCAGCCAGGTCACGGCACAGCAACGTCAGGTGATGTCTTTCGTCCAGACCGCGTAGCCGGCGCAGGCCGTCGGCGGCGTTTTTGTCGTCCAGCCGCGCGACAACGGCGTAGCTGGAATCGGTGGGTACGGCCACGAGGCCCCCATCGTTCAGCCATTGGGCTGCCTGCTTGAGCAGGCGAGGTTGAGGATTCGCAGGATGAATAGATAAATGCAGAGCCATGGGATTATCCTAACACTCTTGAATGCCGCCCAGTGGCGGGCGGCGATGCAAAATGGCGGGGATGCCGCCCCGCCCGGAGAAACAGTATGCGCCTCGATGACTCGCGCGAAAGCAACAACGTTGAAGACCGACGGTCTCGCGGTCCCCGTATCGGCGGACGAGGAACCATCGGCATCGGTACGATAGTACTTGCCTTGGTGGCCATGTACTTCGGCGTTGACCCCAGCGTGGTCCTGCAGATGGCAGAAGGCCCGCCCGCAACGCAGCAAGCCCCCGCGACCCAGCCGCCCGCCAACGACCCGCAAGCGCGCTTCGTGGCCAAGGTGCTGGGTGAAACCGAAGACACCTGGGGCGCCATTTTTCAGAAAGATCTGAACCGCCAATACGTCGCGCCCAAGCTGGTGCTGTTCCGTGGCGCCACACCCACGGCCTGCGGCACGGGCCAGTCCGCGATGGGGCCGTTCTACTGCCCGGGCGACAGCAAGGTGTATATCGATCTGGCGTTCTTCGATGAATTGCAGAACCAGTTCAAGGCGCCGGGCGATTTCGCGCAAGCCTATGTGATCGCACACGAAGTCGGACACCACGTGCAGCATCTGCTGGGCATTTCGGATCAGGTCGATCAACTGCGCCGCCGCAACCCGGCCCAAGCCAATGCGCTGTCGGTACGAATGGAGTTGCAGGCCGACTGCTTTGCCGGCTTGTGGGCGCAGCGCGCCAATGCGGCTCGCAACATCCTGGAAGGCGGCGACGTCGAAGAAGCGCTGGCCGCCGCCACCGCCATCGGCGACGACCGCCTGCAAAAGCAGGCGCAAGGGTATGCCGTGCCAGACTCATTCACCCATGGCTCATCAGCCCAGCGTGTGCGCTGGTTCAAGCGCGGCCTGGAAAGCGGCAACATCAAGCAGTGCGATACGTTCGGGGCCAGCACGCTATAGCCATCGCCTGAACGCCTGATTGACACCGCCCCCTTTGCTGTATATCCATACAGCAAAGGGTTTGTGCTGACTCCATCTTGTAAGATTACGCCCCCTCGCCCTGTTTGCGCGCATGAGTCCCTGCGCCATGCCGCGAGCGGCGCCGCGCATCCGCCGCGCAGTTCAAAGACCCTAGATCCGTTTTATGGCCAACAAGTTCGAACCGTTAATTACCGTTGATGAGGTGC
The DNA here is from genome assembly GCF_003994415.1 of Achromobacter spanius. Classification (NCBI taxonomy): domain Bacteria; kingdom Pseudomonadati; phylum Pseudomonadota; class Betaproteobacteria; order Burkholderiales; family Alcaligenaceae; genus Achromobacter; species Achromobacter spanius. The sequence continues at coordinate 4,600,354 of NZ_CP034689.1, forward strand.
AAGAGATCCTTGCCGAACCCAAGGAAACCGTAAAACCGATCGCCTGGCTGCCCAAGCCCGCCGCCAACAACATCCAGTGGATGGAGTTCAGCAGTGCGTGCAAGATCAAGGGCGAAGTGCGCGACGACGTGATCTTTCGCGCCACCTACCGCGGCGCGCGTACCGTGGTGCAGGGCCAGGCCACGATCTTCCTGACCGAAGCGTTCTGTGCCAGCCTGTTTGTGGGCCCGCACCGCGTGTTCGGCGTGGACACCGACGATTCCTTCCACACCAGCCTGGTGGGCGAAGGCCGGCCACAGTTCCGCAAGCCGCTTGCTGACCGCAGCCACGAACATATCTGGGTGGACGAAGGCGAAGGCTATGCCGAGCCCATCGTGCCCGCCCTGCACAATATCGGCGCGCTGATGCAGTACTTCCTGCCACGGGCGAACCTGACGCTAGTCGGCGGATTTGCGCATCCCCTCAAAGGCCGCCAAATCGAACTGATCCTATGAGCAATTTTCTGGAAGCCTCCGGCTGGACCGTCCTGCCGGCCGGTGAACACGCCATTCGCGCCATCGCCCCCATGACCTTGGGGCTGGACGGCCAGCACGCGGCCTTTTTCATCGCGCACCCGGACGACGCCACGTTCTATCTGACCGACGCCTGTGAGACCTCGATGCACGCCTCCAGCTACGGCATCGAAGTCGGCCCCAAGCGCATCGACATGCTGAACGAAACGCCCGGCGTCAGCCTGGCGCATTTCGACCGCGACGGCGCCATCGTGGCAAGCGGCCCGAACGAGCAGTTGCAGGAAGCCTTGTGGGACGCGGTGAAGCTGGCGATGGCGCTGTCGTTCCAATGCGCCAAATGGATGCCCAAGTTCAGCCAACTGCGCTTTCGCGCCCAGGTGGGCCGCGCGCTGGCCGAAGGCGTGGGAGCGAACCGCATGGTCAAGGGCGCGCGCGCCAAGGGCAGCAGCGGCCACACGGCCGACTTCGCGTTTGCCGTGCGCGCCGCGGGCAGCACGGCGCTGACCTACATCGAACCGATTGCGCTGAAGGCCGGCAAGAAGATGGACTGGACGCAGGTCTATCAAACCCACGGCAAGATGTCGGACGTGAAGATGGCGGACGCACGCAATTCGCGCATGGTCATCCTGGAGGATGGCGCCACGGCCGAGGAATTCAAAAAGGCCGTGACCATCCTTGAGCAGTCCGCAACAGTGCAGACGCTGGCCAAAACGCGCGATTGGCGGGAAGTTTTTTCCGGCTAGGACGGCATGTTCGTCAGGCCGTCGACAATTTCGCGGCCATGCAGAATGGCGGCATGCACGGCTTCCCGTGGGCTGTAGACGAATCCGCCCTCCGCAAAGCGGGGAACCGGATATTCGTCGCCGCCTTCCAGCACGGCGCCAGCCTGAACCACCATTACCGATGCGATGAATACGGGGCCGCTGGGCAACGCTGGAATTTCAGCGTCCGCGCCCCGGGACACCTTGGCCGTCAGCCGGTATCCCTTGTAGATCAAGTTGTTTTGATGCACTTTCGGATGCCCTCGTTCTGCGATCGAGCATACCTCGACCATTCATGACAGTTTGGATATGTTTTGTAACCCTGGTGGTTAATAGAAACACTGTTGCGTTGCAATAATTGCGTCCCCGTTTCTGCCTGGTCACCCTGCCTGGCAGCGAGCTTGGCGCAACGGCAAGCCTGGCGCGGCTTTTCGGCGGACGCCGCTTTTTGCCCGGCGCCCGCCCCACCGCTTTACGGGGATTACCCTAGGTCCTGTTGCGAAAGTGCATCGTCGGACAATGTCATCCCCGTTACGTCCATGTAATCAGACAGATCCCAGCCACGCCCCAGCATGATCATTCGCGTGTGCAGGTCTTCCTGCACCCGGGCCGGCACCTGCCTGCCCAGATAGCGCAACTGTTTGCGTCGCAGATCCACGTAACCCAGTTCGTAGTCACGCGCCAGACCCATCCACAGCCGATGCGCGCCGGGTGATTGGCGCGCGCCACTGATGATGCACAAGCCCGCTTCCAACCCCCATCGATAGACCGCCGTGGCCAGCCCCATGCCCTGATACGGCGCGGCATATTTGGAATGCGGCGCGCGCACGAAAGGATCTGCCCGCTTGCCCACTTCAATCAGCCGGTTGAAGACGGTGTAACCCGCCACGCGGTTGCGCCGCGCGTCCAGCACATACACGTAGTACTCGCCATCGGCTTCGCGATAACGCAGCACGATGCCGGGGATGTCTGTCTGCACCTGCGGCAGTCCGTGCAAGCGGTCCAAGGGCCGCTGCATCCGCTGGTGGATGGCATCGAGTTCGCGCTCGATTTCTTCTGGAGCGTGATTGACGTCAATGCGAAGTTCGGTGACGAACCGGGCGGGAAAACGGAATGCGTGCAACGCCAACGTAGGCAAGGCCCCCTCCTGACGAAAGTAATAAGGCTAATGAGAAAAACAAGCGAAAGAAATAATGTTCAAAAAGGATTGAACGGAAACAAGCCGACGAAAAAAAAGCCGCATTCGCGGCTGGAATGGCAATGTTCAATGCGCCGCCATCGGACCAAACCGCGCATGCGCAAAACGAAGGCTTGCAGGCTATGCCGCGGCATGCGAGTCCCCCTGCAATCCATCATGGGCGGCCGGCGCATCCGGTGCGCCGAAGAAAGCCGGAAACTGCCGTGCGCCCTTGCGCGTGACCGACAGCGCGCGCGAGTCCAGGCTTTTTTCGATCCAGCCGCGCTCCACCAATGCGCTTAGCAAGGCCGCGCCCAGCGCGCCGCCCAGGTGCGAACGGCGTTCGCTCCAGTCCAGGCACGCGCAGGCAAAGCGGCGGCGGCGCTGCCGTGCTTGCGTCATGTCCACCCCCACCTGCGCCAGCGAGGCCTCACCCAGCGGGGTCAACGTGTAATCGCGGCCATCAGCCGCCAGCCAATGGCGCGCGATCATGGCGTCGTGAATACGCACGGCCAGCGTGCCGGCCATGTGGTCATAGCAGGTGCGGGCGTCGCGCAGCGCGGACGGCGTATTGGGCTTGAAGGGTACGCGCTCGGCGCCCGCCACCACCAGCAAGGCTTCCAGCGCATGCCCCACTTCGCCATTGGCCAGGCGATAGTAGCGATGCTTGCCTTGCACGGCCATATCGACCAGCCCCTGTTCACGCAGGCGCTGAAAATGGCTGCTGGCCGTGGACGCCCCGATATCGGCGGCGGCGGCCAGCTCGGTGGCGGTGCGCGCGCGCCCGTCCAGCAGCAGGCACAGCATGCGCGCGCGCGCGGGGTCGGCAATGGCGCCCGCCACGGCCGAGAGATTGATGTCGGCGAACTCGGATTCCATGATTCGCTATAGACCAAAGTGTTGTGTGCAAGGCGTAAGCATACTGCGGCTCATCTCAACAAAACATCCGAGAAATCCGAAAATCATGTCTAACCCTTCCGCGTTCTTCGGTTGGAAAGTTCTTGCCGCCACATTCGTGCTGGCCATCTTTGGCTGGGGCGTGGGCTTTTACGGCCCGCCCGTGTTCCTGCACGCCGTGGTGCAGCGCACCGGTTGGAGCGTGGCGCTGGTGTCCGGCGCCGTCACGCTGCACTTTCTTAGCGGCACCGTGGTTGTGGCGAACCTGCCTCGTCTGTACCGCCGTGTTGGCGTGCCCCTGGTCACCGTTGGCGGCGCGGTGCTGTTGGCGCTGGGCGTGACCGGGTGGTCAATGGCCGCGGCGCCGTGGCAGTTGTATGGCGCGGCGATGTTGAGCGGCATGGGGTGGGTGGCGTTGGGCGCCGCGGCGGTCAACGCGCTGATTGCCCCCTGGTTCGCGCGGCGGCGTCCGGCGGCGCTGGGCATGGCCTATAACGGCGCCAGCGTGGGCGGCATTGTGTTCTCGCCGCTGTGGGTGTTCCTGATCGCGCAGGCGGGCTTTGCTCACGCCGCCTGGTGGGTGGGCGTGGTGATGGTGGGGGTGATTGCGCTGCTGGCGCGCAAGGTGTTCGCCGTAACGCCGCAGCAGTTGGGCCAATTGCCCGATGGCGACAGCCCCGCCACGCCCGCTGCCGCGTCGTCCGCCCCGTTGCCTCGCGTGGCCAAACTGTGGCGCGACCGCGCTTTTCTGACGCTGGCAGGCGGCATGGCGTTGGGACTGTTCGCGCAGATCGGACTGATTGCGCACCTGCTGTCCTTGTTGGCGCCGTTGCTGGGCGCACAGACGGCGGGCATCGCGATGGGCCTGGCCACGGCGGCCGCCATCGCGGGCCGCACGATCGTGGGCGCGGTGATGCCCCCGGTGCCGACCGGCGCAAAGTCGCGTGCATGGCCTACGCCGTGCAAATTTTAGGTTCGCTCACGCTGATGCTGGCGGCCGACCATACATGGGCGGTGTGGCTGGGCGTAATCTTGTTCGGCTCGGGCATCGGCAATGCCACGTCCTTGCCGCCGCTGATTGCGCAAACGGAATTCGCGCGCGAAGACAGCCTGCGCGTGGTGCCGCTGATTGTCGCGCTATCCCAAGGCGCATACGCCTTCGCGCCCGCGCTGTTTGGCCTGCTGCGCGCGATGCTGGACGCAAGCGGGCAAGCGATGCTCGGCTTTCTGGCGGTGGCGGCCTTGTTGCAGGGCGCAGCCATCCTGTGCTTTGCCGCGGGGCTGGGCCGGGCGGCAAAGCGCGCACATCGTTAACGTGCTTATCGTCGGACGCGTTCGTATGCCTGATTCATGCGCTCTCGAGCCTCAGTTTCGCGCGCATAGGCGCGGTCGTAGCTTTCGAGGCAGCCCGGAGTCGGGTTCGGCCATTTGATCGCGGCGATCGCTGCGGTGAGCTCGTCGCGCGCACGCTGCCACGCTTTGACAGCGGCATACCAGTCCTTGGCGGTGTCCATAGTGATCCCCCTACGTGCACGCTTTCAATCGTAGCGCTGCATGCCGCCCACGGCGACGCGGCTTGCCCTGAAAAAAAGGATGATCTCCAAATCCTGACAGGGTTTACCCGTCGCGGCCCGCGGGCGGAAGCGCCGTCGCACGCGTCGCATCGCTGCACCGCGCAATCTGCGTAAAATTCGCCAGCGCCGCCTTGGTCGATGCGCCAAGTTTTTTTCTAAGAATCACGATGTGATGAATATTGACGTCAACCCTCACTTACCCACAGCCACGGCTAATGCTACTGTTCCGCCTGTGCAAGGAGTACATGCAATGGATCAGAAAATGAAGCCCTGGGCTTTTCCCAAGCCGCATCCGGAAAACACCCCACGCGGTGAGCGCAATAAGCAGGAGTTCGACGCTCCTGCAGAAGTTAAGAAACCCGCGCCTAAACCGCGCGCCAAAAAAGAGCCGCCAGCCACAAGCCGGGCGCGCTCATGAGCTTGTCCCACCGCGCACGCTTCGCTGCCTGCGCGGCGTTGTCCGCCTCATGCCCCTCTGTCCGGCCCGGCCGGCAAGTCTTTTTGCGGAATCAGCCCTGACACGCCCATGGCGTGATTGACGGCTCAAATCCAGCGCGGCCATACTCTGGCGGCCTGAACCGTCCAGGGTGCCCATGACCGCTTCCCTCTTGCTTGGCATCACCATCGTGCTGGTCGCGTCCTGGGGCGCGCTGGCCTTGTGGATACGCGCGCCCTTGGCACGCGGCCCGCGAGCCCTGCTGACCCTTGCCTGGATGCTGCTGGCGCTGTCCGCGCTGGCGGCATTGGCCTGGCCATCATGGCGGCCAGCGGGCTACGGCTTCGCCACCGCCACGCTGGCGCTGCTGATCTGGTGGCTCGGCATACGCGCGTCAAACGATCGGGCATGGATCCCGGAGGTTGCCCGTCAGACCTATGGCGAGGTCGACGGCAACCGCGTCACGCTGCACAACGTGCGCAACTTCCACTGGCGCACGCGCACCGATTTCACGCCGCGTTGGGAAACCCGCCACTATGCGCTCAACGAATTGCAGTCCGTGGACGTGGCGCTGTCGTACTGGGGCCGCCCCGCCATTGCCCACGCCTTGGTGTCGTTCGGTTTCGGCGATGACCGCTACGTGGTGTTCTCGGTGGAGATCCGGCGCAAGGAAGGTGACCGGTTTTCCGAGATCGGCGGCTTCTTCAAACAGTATGAGCTAAGCCTTATTGCGTCTACCGAAGAAGACAGCCTGCGCGTGCGCACCAACGTGCGCGACGAAGACAGCTACCTGTACCGCGTCCACATGCCGCCGGACAACGCGCGATCTTTGTTCCTGGCCTATGTGGCCAGCGCAAACCGCCTGCGCGACTCGCCGCGCTTCTATCACACGCTGACCGCCAACTGCACCACCATCGTCTTCCAGATGGCGCGGCGCATCGTGCCAGGCCTGCCGCTGGACTATCGGCAACTGGCGTCGGGGTATCTGCCCGAGTATTTTTACGATCTGGGCGTACTGCAAGGCGCGCAGAGCGCGGCGGAGTACCGGCGGCTGGGCCGTTATACGGATCGGGCGCGGGCCCATGGGAATGCCCCGGGGTTTTCCAGGGTCGTCCGGCAGGGCGTGCCGGGTATCGGTGCGCCGTGTGAAGGGATGGCGCCCACCAAGCTTGCGCCGCGCGCGTCACCGCCACCTTGCCTTTGACTTAGCGCGCCGCCTTCTCCGCCGCCCTGGTGGCGGCCGGAGTCGCCCTGAATGACACGCCCAGACGATTGAAGGCGTTCATCAGGCCGATCGCGTAGGTCAGGTCCGCCAGTTCCTTGTCGTTGAATTCAGCGGTTGCCGCGGCATAGTCCTCGTCGGGCACGCCAGTATCCGCCACGCGCGTCACGCTTTCCGCCCAGGCAAACGCCGCGCGTTCCTGCTGCGTGAACACGGCGCCCGCTTCTTGCCACACCGGCACCAACACCAGTTTTTCCACGGCAACGCCCTGCTTGATCAGGTCACGCGAATGCATGTCGATGCAGTAGGCGCAACCATTGATCTGCGACACCCGCAGGAAGACAAGGTTGACCAAGGTCTTGGGCAGCCCGCAGTCATGCAGGTAGGCATATACCGCGCCGAAGGCCTTGTAACCGTCGGGCGAAGCTTGGGCGTAGTCGAGGCGAGTGCTCATGATGGATCCAGGAATCGATAAATACAGAACCGCCATCGTGCGCCATCTATTGCCTGGATGGCTAGAACCATGATGTGCAATATCGACTGGGTCATGATGGCGCGCCCGCGCACAGCCTGCGCCAGACCGCATTGCCCTCCAGGATCTGCCTGCGTATCGGGGCGGGCGTGGCATCCACTTGGGCCGCTTCATCAAAATACACCGGCCGCGCGTGCTCGCAATATTCAACGCCCACGCGGGCCGGCGCCACGCACCCAGTCGCGCTTAAGCTCATCAGCAATGGCAGCATCATCCATGCGCGCCGTGTGATCCTGAACATCCCTGGCCTCCTGGCGGGCACGGTCGGCCTGCCGATTGATTTGCGTGTCGCGCTGCTCGCGCTCGGCGCTGCGGCCCTCGCTGCGTCCACGCAGGTAGGCCAGCAGCAGCACGATGGTCGCAGCCAAAGCGGCCATCGCCATCCCCGTGAACCGCTCAAACCAGGCGCGCATGTTCGGGCTCCATCGCGGACAGGGCTTTGGCGTACAGCGCCGGCCACGTGTGCGGATGCGGCTTGCCCGGACGCCAGGTGCGCAGATACAGCGCCCAAGCGCCATCGGCGTCTCCTATAGCAGGCAAACGCCGCGGGTCCGTCCACAACAACAGGCGCGCAAACGCGGCGGCCAGGACGTCGTCCGTTTCCAAGGCCGCATGGACCGTTGCGGAGTCCGGGACAACATGACGATCCGCGCAAATCCGCAAGGCGTCGTCCCGGCTGGCGGAATGCGTCAGCACGCCCTGCACGCCGCCATTGCGTTCAAACTGCCAGAACCCACGCGCCGGCCCGCCAATCTGGCGGCGATGCTGAAAACGGCTTTCCTGCAAGCCGATGGCAAGCAGCAGGATCTGGGCTTCGGGCGTATTCATGGCCGGCGGAAGCAGCGCGAGCGCGGGCACGATGGCGGCATGAGTGATGACATCAAGATCCATGATTGTTTCCCCCACCCCGCCGATGCGCGCCCACGCCAAGCAGCTTGCGGCGCGCATCCGCCAGCCATTCCAACACGCCTTTTTTCCGCATGCTGGCCATCCAGCGCATATAGGCGCCCAGCACCCACCACGCGGGCAGGCCAGCCAACAACATGCTGGGCCCCAGGACGTAGAACTTGGCGAGCAAGGCGTCATCGGTACCCGCGCCATGCTGGGCCAGCCAGGTCATGGATTGCATCAAGGCGGGTTTCCAGGTGATGACGGCGGCGGCCAGCGCGGGACCGAAGAGAAAAGAACAGACCACGGTGGATACCGTGCGGACGGTGAATTCGCGAATGCTATGCGGCGGCATGATCAAGAGGCCAAGCATGGCCGCGATCGCAGCCGGAATGCCATACGCCATCGCGACCTTCAGGGCGGCCAGGCCGCCCAAACTGGTAGAGCCGGGTTCCATGTTGGGGTTGCTCCTGAAAATTGTGTGCAGGATGGGGCCTCCTGTAGGGACGAAAAAAAGGCCCGCACAGGCGGGCAATGAAAAAAGGCATGAATGGAGAATGTGCGTTACAACTCGGGGCTTTTGCCCATGAAACTCTGGTCCCGCCGTCAGCCCCGCCGCAAGTCCACGCCCACCCTGGGTGAAGCGCTCACGCGCTATCTGGCCGAGGTTTCGTCCACAAAGAAAGGACAAGCCGCAGAGCAGTCCATCGCGCGCATCTGGCGCGCTACACGGCTGGGCATTCGGCCGGTTGATCGGATCCGTAGCTCCGACTTAACCGAACTGCGAGACGAGTGGCTTAAGGACAGGGCGCCCGCCACGGTGGTACGGCGGATGGCCTTCCTTTCGCACGTCTACACCGTGATCCGAAAAGATTGGGGCTTTGACCAATTAGCCAATCCGGTCCAATTGGTGCGCCGACCTACGATTGACGACGCGCGAGATCGTCGCCTGTTTGAACGCATCACTTTGCGCGGAGTCTCCGAAGACGACTGCCCACGTCAGGAACTGAACTGGATCATCCGCGCCACCCGGTCGGCAGAGCTACCGACCATCCTCATTGTTGCCAAAGAGACTGGCATGCGCCGGTCTGAGGTGGTGGGAATCCTACGCGAAAACCTGGACCTCATGCACGGGGTGGTGCACCTGCCACATACCAAGAACGGGCGCGCGCGAAATGTTCCTTTGACCCCTCGCGCGCGAGAGGCTTTGCGTCGATGGGTCTCCGGCAAACCTTTGCGGGGCAGCATCTTCACGATGCAACCGGGGTCAGCCACACGCGCCTTCATCCGGGCGCGTCGCCGGGCTCGATTGCACTATGAAGATATGTGCCGCCAATACGGCCGTAGGCCTAATGGCGCCTATTTTCGCGACCTGCGATTTCATGACCTTCGACACGAAGGCACATCGCAGCTTGCTACGGTGTTCCAGATTCATGAATTGGCGAAGGTCAATGGCAACGTGGACACGCGGATGCTGCTGCGCTATTACCACCCACACGGGCGAGAGTTAGCCCTGAAGCTCGCGCGCAGCCCACTTGGGCGACGCCAACTGGAAGAGATGCGTCTTGAACGCGATGTTGCGTCAGAAGCCCGGCCCCTGGCAGCATAGCGCCTACGCCTCACCCGAAGCCACTTCCACCGATCGCGGCGGCTCTGACGCGGTCAACCATGCTGGCAGTTCCCCCCAGCCTGGATAGCTGACTGTGCCGCCTGCGCCTTCATGATCGGCACCAAGCGAATACGGCGCGCCAGTGTCCACCACCCATAAAGGCGTGGTGCGATAGTCGTCGACCATGGTCCATGCTCCGCCCGCACGCCGCGGCCATTTCCCCTCGGGCGGAGCCGGCGGCGCATCCTCGAATGCGCCATAGGGAATGTTGAATGCGCCGGGCGAGAGAGCGAGCTCGTTGGCGATGGACTTGTACAGATATAGACCGCCTTCGCCGGTCTGAAATACGTCTTTCTGCATACTGTTCTCCTAGGAAATGGAATTTGCACTGCAAATGCGAGAGAGTTGGGAACGCAGCAGGGCGATAGCTTGCGCAGCCACGCTCACACCTTGGCTGCTGGCGTTAGTAATCTTCAAACAAGCGCGACGCCGAACGCTAATGATGTGGGCCGCTCCGGTGGTAGCCCGAACGGAGGGTCACCGTCGCATACGGGGGTGCAGAAACCCGCCCCGTCAATGCTGCTTATCGCCCCGGATTCATGCCTGAGCTACGCATGGATTCTGGGTAGATAGGCGACGTTCACGGGTCTGGTTCGGCACCGCCAGCAGTCGAGGTAGTGCCTGAGAAGTTGCCGTAGATATTGACCGACCCGGCGGCAATGCCTACCAAGGCCGTCCGTTGTACGTATGTGCATGTGACCTGAACTGATCATGCTGGACTGCCGAGATTCCTCGCATTTGCAGTGTCAGCGTCAGTTCCGGTAAACCGGCGGAACATATTGCGCAGGTCTGGAACGCGGAACGTGTCGGCGTCGATGTTGACGAAGTAATGGCCGCCACGGCGCGCTTCCCAATTGGCCTGCGTCAGCACAAGGCCATTTTCCTGCGCGTATCCCCATAGGGCTGCATAAGCGGACTTCTGAAGAATTCCGCCTACCGCGTCTACTTCGCTCGCGAGTGGCGTGACGGTGTGGCCGTCCAGAGGGCGGCCGCAAAGGGGCGACCGATAGCCGGTATAGAAGCTGGTGGAGACCCAGACCCAGACTTCCGCGACTTCAGCAACCAGGACCGGCCCGACGTTGGTCGTTGGCAAGTTGGTCAGGGACACGGCGGGTATGCGCGCATCCAGCGCCGCCTGCAGGCCGGTCACTCGCGGGATATCCGAACGAGCGAAAGCCAGGTTGCTGAGCGCAGCGACTTGGGAAACCGTCTCAAACGCGGTGACCGGTTCCACCTTCCAGCCGCTTGCCCAGCTCGCAACGGATGCCTCGGTGGCGTTGCCCTTCGCCATCACCTCCGACACGGTCACGGACGGGTACGACCAAGCCCTGTTCAACTCGCCCAGCCAGATGCACAGGGCGCCGTTCGAGTCAGACCCAAACCGCACGGGCATGTCTGATCCGACGCCGCCGGCAAGTATCGTCGCGCCCTGCCGACCCCATACCTTGCTGGTCTGAGCATAGCCATGGATCAGGATCGTCACAGGCGGTCCATCAGCCAGCGACTCGAAGATCTCGACCCGAAGACGGACCATCGTGTTTGCATCGACCGCCGCTGCCGGCAAGGTGATCTTCATTGCACCGGTGACGGTGGCGGTGTGTGTCGAAAATCCGCCGCCGGCCGGCAGCACAACATGCGCCGTTTGACCCGATGTCGAATTGGATCCGTACTGGCTACCAAGAGCCGCGCCAGCTCCCAAGACGATCGGCCCACTGACATTTCCCCCCGCCTTCGGCAGCGCCTGAATGTCTTCCAGCACCTGAGCCGGCGTGCGCGATGCCAGCGCGCCCGAGCCCGCACCCGTCACATACGAACCTGCCGCGACGGCCCCCAAGCCCGTGCCGCCCCGCGCCACGGGCAAGGTACCGGTCTTCAGGTTGCCGGCGTCCAGGTTTTGCAGCGCATAGCTCAGCGCGTCAAAGCCCGTGGCCGCCAGCGGTCGGCCCGTGACCGCCGCCAGGCCGTCCAACTGCTTGTACAGCCAGGCCAGGCGTTCGTCGGTGGTCTGCTGCACCTTGTTGAATTGCTCGACCGAAGGCGGCACGGATCCGATGAATGCCCAACCCGCCTTGTATTGCAGGTCGGTAATGCCTTCGGTCAGGCCGTTCTGTGCCCAGGTTGATTTGAAGAGGTCGAAAAAAGTAGGGTCTGCCATCAGTAAATCCCTCGCGCCAGCACGCCGACGCCAAAGCCAAAGAAACCTTGCTCGCGAAAGCCGAAGGGCTTTTCGGTCGAGCCGGTGATGAGTTGCACGCCGACGCCGGCGGCTTGGGGCACCCACTTGTAGGGGTTGGCCATGAGTGGGTCGTTGGGGCCGGGTATGCGGCTGACCCAGATGCGGATCTTTGCGTTGCCAGCGTTCTGCACCACGACCCGCGTCACATCGAAGATCGGCTTGAGCGAACTGGCGATCTCCGGCGTGGTGCCGTGGCCGTTGTTCAAGGCGATCTTCCAGTACAGCAACTTGCGGTACTCGGCATCCAGCAAGGTGGTGGACCCGGCCAGCGCGCGCTCGTTGGCGCGGCGAAACCGCGCTACGCCAAAGCTGCCCACATTCGGCTGCCCGTCGAAACCGAAGAATCGGATGTAGATCGCTTCATCGATGACGCGCGGCAAGCCCACGATCTCGCCGATGCCATCCAGCTGCCTGCCCACCGCCGTATCCAGCCAACGGTCTTCGTACAGCGCGCGCAACGCGCCTTGCAGCCCCTGGGCGGGTTTGAGCAGCGCCTTGACCAACGCTTCCAGCCGCCGCTTGGTTTGAAACTGCCCCAGCCAATGGCCCCAGGCCACCTGTGCATGATCTTGGTTCAGATCCATCACGCCACCTCGATGCGCGACAGATCAAACGCCGCCACCTGAAAGTCCTGGATCGTGACGTTTGCCGCGAGATAGTCGGCGGGCGTCGGCCTGAAGGCGGGATCGGTCGAATAAGCCAGCGTCAAATCCACCGACGCCAGCCCCGGCGTGCGAAAAATTGCGCCGTACAACCGTTGCAGGACCACGTCCTCGCCAATGCTGAAGCCTTCGCCTACCTGGGCCAGGCTGTCGGCAATACGCTGAAAGCCATCGGGCGGAAACGCTTGTTCCGACGGCGGCAACAAGGTGGTGGCGCAGCGCAGCCACAGATAGACGCGCTCGGGCCGGTCGAAACGGATCACCTGGTCCGCGCCGTCCGCGTCCTTGACCACCACCCGGCGCTGGCCGTGGGTGTCGATGCCGGCCGCCACCACACGGAAGATGGCGTCGGCCACTTCGTCGTCCAGGCCGCCGTCGGCCACCACATGCACGCTGTGCGGCGGCCGGCCCAGCGCATCCGGCGTGTCCGTGCTGTTCGTGAAGACTTTGACGGTACGCACGCCGGCCACGCGGTCGCGCACGTTGGGGGCAATGCTGGGTAGCGTGGCCGCGCCCAGCCGGAACAGGCCGGTCGGATAGCGGGCGCGCAACTCGGCGGCGGTTTCCGCCAGGCGGCCCGCCACGCCGTCTTGCAGGTTGTTGACCGCCTCCCATCCGTCGACCTGCGTAATGATTCCGTTCAGGTCCCCCACGGCGGCGCCTTCGGCGGACGCGCCGATCGTGGTCACCAAGGCGGGCGCCCCCAGACGGATCAAGGACAAGCTGGCCGACCACGCAAATGCCACGGGCTGGCGGCCGTCGGAATGGATCCGCACGGCGACACCATCGCTCGAGACCTCCAGGCCGCTGGCGGCCAGCGCCGCCACCAATCCCGCCAGCACCTGGGGCAGATTAGCGGTGGCGCCGCTGGTGTAGGAATGGTCCACGCCATCGAGCGATACCGTGTACGCGGTCTGCGGGGCAATGGCGGGCTGCAACGTCACATCCGCCGCCGCGCCGGGCAAGATCCGCGTGGCGCTGTCCAGCGCCCACACATTCTGGCTGACGCGATGCCGCACTTGCGCGCCCGCCGGCACCGTCGTGCCCGGCGTGCCATACAGCACCACATAGGCTCGCGAGGGTTCGTCGCGGTAGCGCGATACGCCGGTGAACGACACCGACCGGTCCAGCGACACGCCCGTCGCCGACCCCGGGTACATCGCGTAGTACACGCCTTCGGCCTGCTCCCACAACGTGGCTTCGCGTTCCGCGAAGGTGTCGATCAGCAGGCCGGTAATACTGTCGGGGCGGGTTTCCACCGCGCCATTGAATCCGGCGGATTGCATGCGCGCGCGCAGGTCCGCCACGATCTCCTGGCGGATTTCGGGCAGGCGCGGGCGTACGAACCCGTCCGGTGTGACACCGTAGGCCATAGGTACCTCAACAAAAATAAGGGAAAGGAAGGGGCTAAGACGTACTTGATGAGCGGCGGGACGACGCGCCCGAAGACGCCCCCAGCAGCACCACGCGATCCAGCCGCCCGTAGGCGGTATCGGCTTGATAAGTGACCCGCAGCACACGCAGTTGGCGCTCCATCTGCAACTGCATTGCCTGCACCTGCGTCACGCCCGGCACCGCGCGGATTCGGGCGCGGAAGATGGCTTCGATGCTGGCGCGGTCGGGCGACTTCACCAGCACGTCCTCGAAGTACGGAACACCGAAGCTGGTGTCTAGAAACCACTCGCCCATGAAGGCGAGCAAGGTGGTGTTGATCTGCTGCGCGATACGCTCGGCGCCATCCACGAACGACGCGCGGCCAAGCAGGTCCAGGTCCAGATCGTGGTCGGCGGACAAGGCAAGGTCCAGGGTCATCAGATTGGCCCCTCGGTCGTGCCGCCCGCGTAGGCGTGGCGATGCGCGTCGCCGATGCTCTTGCCGTTGTGCGTGATCGCGCCGCCTTCATAGGCCACGCCGCCACGGATGCGCATCGACGCGCCGCCCTGGCCGCCCTCGCCCGACATGCCTTGCGTATAGGTCAGCGGCCCGTTGATCGTGACCGGGGTGTTGAAGGTGGCCTGTTCCGCTTGCACCGTCCAGGTCTTGACTTGAAACGTCAGGTCGCCCGCTGGGGATAGCTTCAACGTACCCGGCCCGTACTGGATGCTGACATTCTGCGTATCGGCCGCCATCGTGCCCGGCCGCAGCAGCGGTGAGGCAAACGCGTCCGACAAATCAAACTGGCGCGGGTCATCCGGTGGGCCGTTGTCGCCCGCCAGCCAGTTCTCCAGCGCGCGGGCCGAGAACGACAGTTTGATCGCGTCACCCGGCGCCAGCGGCACCGAGATCAGCGCCTGCGCGCCGTTCACATCGCCCACCGGCCAACACACCGGCACGCGCACCACCTGCGGCGGCGGCAAGACGTCGCCATTGGCCAGCCGCTTGGCCAGCGCGGGGCGGGCCGTGACGAAGGTGCCGTCATAGGTGACGACTTCGCCCGGCAGCGTCGTGTAGACGTCCGCCAGTTCCGTGGCGATAAGCCGGCGGATAAGGGTTACCGCATTGCTCATGACTGCTCCTTCTTTGTGGCGGGCGGATGAGGATCTACCAGCGTCAATTCCGTTTGCCAGTCACCGCCTTCGCTATCGCCTGTATGGCGCACGGTTTCCGCGCGTTGAAACGCTTCTACCGAACGGCTTTCCAGCTTGACCAGATCACCCGGGCTGATGGTCGGCAGCAACAGCGACTTGACCTTCCAGCCGTCGCGCTGCTGCTGGCCGCTGGCGGGCTTGGCCGTGCCGGCAGGCACCGCGACACCCGCCTGCCCCGGCGCCTTTGCCTTCGATTTCGCCTTCTCGCTGGCTGCCGCCCGGGTGCGTTCGGGTTGACCCAGCAAGCCGGTGTCCACGGCCAGCACAACGGCTTGGCGCCGCGTGGTGCCCAGCCGCTGCACCACCTGCAACTGCTGATTCTGGATCGACCATTCCAGCCCGGTGCCCTGCGTAACCTTATGCAGCGCCGTGCGTGCCGCGCCGTAGAAGGAAAAGCCCTGCTCCCACCGACGGTCGGGCGCATCGTCGGCCATGATCAGCGGCAAACCCATCTGCCGCGCAATGTCGCGGATGATGTCGCTGGCGCGCGCGCCAGGCCCCAGGCCGATTGAAATCGCCGTGTCGCGGACTTCGACATAGCCGTCCTTGACCGTCAATTCCGTCACCACGTTCGGCTGGTCATAGCGGGTATACGCATACACGATGCTGCCGGACGCCATCAGCAAGGGGCCGCCCTCTTGCGCATAGCCCGCGTACAGCACGCAGCGCAGGCCGGGTTCTTCCAGCGTGCGGCGGGTTTGCGCGGCCAGGTTGTACACGGTGATCTTGGCGTCGTTGGACTCTTCGGCGGCAGTCTTGGCAATGTCGAACGTCATGCGGATGGGCGGGACGATCTCCAGGCCTTGCCCGCCGGGCTTGCCGACAAGCAGCCGGTAAACGCGGTCAAACCTGGCCATTGGCCACCTCGTCGGCGTTGACGTAGAACAGCGCCACCTCGCTGGAAGGCAGCGCCGCACGGCTGATGGTGTCGCGGCGGTCGGGCGCCAAGGCCACCAGTTCACCGGCTGGCACGGCCAGATGCCGGTATCCCGCCAACAAGCGGGTGTCCGGCACCACAACAATGCCCGCCACGATCAGTTCGTTGTAGGCATTCTCGATGGACAGCACCCATTGCTGCGCCTCGTTGTTCCAGGACAGGCGCAAAAAATAAGTCATGCCGTCCAGCTCCATTTCGGTAATGCTGTCGTTGGCGTCGGGAACGAGTATCTGGATCATGTGTTGAGGATTCCTTTCGCGTTGAAGACATCGTGCTGCTTCTGGCTGGCGGGCACGCCGTTTTGCTTGCCCGCGTTGGCCTTGGTGGTGCCGGCCTTGCCCGTTGCACTGCCCGAGGTTTTTTCTGGCGGAATATCCGCCTGCCGCAAGGTCACCTTGCGGATGCGCTTGAAGCTGGCGGATAGTTCGAAGCGGTCGCCGGCGCCGTTGCTACGCCCGATGGAGCAGCTTTCCATCACGAAGTCTGCGTAGACATCCAGCCCGGTTGTGATGGTGATGGGCAGGCGGTCCGCATGGATCTTGCGCAATGCGTCCTTGGCGCCGACCAACTTTGACCGACCGGCGCCCAAGGCCGTGCCGCGCAGACCGCCCAGCAAGCTGATGTCAGCCGCCGTCACCCAGCCATCAAGCGTCAGTTGCTCGGAGTCCGCCACCACGTGGTCCGTCACGGGCGGGCCGTCTTCTACGGCAAACGACGTCGCGCGGCTGGTTAGCGTGGTCTTTTCGTTGACCAGCGCGTCCAAGGGCAGCGTCCCGATGCTGCTGCCACCGTGCCATCCGAAGATCATGGAAACAAAGTTCATTGCCACTCCTATGGGGGGCTCTCGACGCCGGGCGTCACGTCATACGTCTGCGACAGGCTCTGATAACTGCGTTGGTGGCCCTGACTCACGCCATCGGCCACCGCCTTGCTCACAACATGAGGATCGCCAGCCGGCACGTTGACGACGATATTGTTGAGGCTTTGGTAGTTGGATGGCGCGCGCCCGAGCAGCGCCTTGGGGCCGACCACATTGGCCGGAGGCACGAGCGGAAGCGAAACGCCGCTTGCCACGGCCCACCATGCAGCTTGGTCGTTCGACAATGCGCCCGACCGCATACCATGTGGGATGCCCTGCTGCTCTCCCGGCGGCAAAGCGTCCATCACCGACGCCGGTGCCTCGGATTCGGACTTAAACACGTCTGGCAACAAGCTCAGGAACCAGTCCTTGGCCACCTTGAGCTTGTCCAGCACCCAGGTCTGGATGGCGCCGCCGATCTGTTTGATCGTGGCCATCATCCGCCCGCCCATGTTCGAGAAGAACGTCCACAAGCCGTTGAACGCCCCCGCCCAATGCGCGATGGCGCCGTCCCAGTCGCCCTTGAAGACGGCCACGACGCCGTTGACAAGCTCGGTCCAGAACTGCCAGATAGCCTGGATATATTCAATGACCGGCCCCAGGAAGGAATCGAGGGCCATCGCCATCAGCGCATCCCAGGATGCCGAGATGTACGCCTTGATCACATCCCAGTTTTCCCAGACCTGCCACAGCGCAACCGCCAGCATGCCGATCAACGAAATGATCCGGCCGATCGGCGTCATGGCAAACGCGTTCCACAGCATCGGCACGACGACTCTTGCCAGGTTCAGCAAGAATCCGCCGACCGGGGACAGGATCTGCCACAGGCCATAGGCCAGCACGCTGGCGCGCCGCAGCCAGTTGCCCAGCGAGACCAGCCCGATGCTGGCGCCCGTCAGTGCCAGCAGTTTGACGACCGCGTCGATGTTGTCGGCCATGAACAGGATCGACGCCGTCACCCCGTTCAGCACGCTGCGGCCTGCCGGCAAGGCCTGGCCGACATAGCGCTGCAAGGCGTCGTTGAACACCGTCATCGCTGCCGTGATGGACGCGGGCGCCGCCTCGGCTTCCGCGCGCATGGCGGGCAACTGCGATTGCAGCGCGGGCAAGGCGCGGTCGGCGGTGACCTGGCCGCCTTGCACCTGCTGGCGCAACTGGCCGCGGTCCACATTCAGGCCGGCAGCCAACGCATCCTGCATGCGCCGAGGCAGCGCGTTGTATTCCTCAAGGCCCAGCCTGCCCTGTTCCACCATCTTCAACAGCGCCGCCACGACACCGCCCCGGTCCTCGGCCGGGGTCTGCGACAAGCGCATGGCCAAGGCGACGGCCTCGGTGATACCAGCAGCGTCACGCGGGGAACGCCCGTGGTCTTGCAGCGTCTGCGCGGCCCGGGCATAGGTGTCGACGTTGTCGGCATACGGCGTGCGGCTGGCGCGCGACACGCGGGCCAGGTCGCGATCGGCCTCGGCCGCTTGCGCGCCCGACCCCGCCGCTTGCCGCAGGCGTTCCTGGATTTGCACCCAGGCGTCGATGTCGCTCAGGATGCGCTTGAGCGGCGATGCGCCAAGCGTCAGTTCAACGACGCCGCGCAAGCCGCCCAGCGCGGCCGCGTGCTGGCGGGGCGCCGGGATGCCGCCTTGCGGGCGGACCACAGTGCCTTGCGACTGCACGCTTGTTGACTGCCGGCGCGTTGGCTGGCCGCTGGTTGGCTGGCCGCTGGTTGGCTGACCGCTGGTTGGCTGACCGCTTGTCGCCAAGCCGCTTATCGCCTGCTGCGTGCTCACCACGCTGGGCAACACGCCCGCCAACGCGCGGCGCATGGTGGCGCTGGCCTGCACGGTTGCGTCAGCCATGGATTTCAGCATGGATTCAAACGCCTGCTGGTAAGCCTGCAAGCCGCTTGTGTCCACCTGGTAGCGCAGCAGCGTCACCACCTCTCGTACCAAGATCATCATTACCTCGCCTTGTTATCTGCCGCAGCCTGCGCGGCCTGCTGGGCGTCCATCAGCGCATTGAGCTTCAGGATGTCCAGCAGATCGATGTCGCCGCGCTTGGCGGCGTCCAGGCTGACATGGCGGGCCAGGATGGGCCGCCAGATGATCAACTCTCTTTCGAAGCCTGCGTCGAACCGCCCGACAGGCTCGCCAGCTTCGCGCGGGCCGGACCAAAGCGGCCGGCCCAACGCGCCAAAGGGCCGGCGAAGTTGTGCTCAAGAATGTGGAACAACAGCTCCAGGATTTCGGCATAGTCGGCAAAGGCCAGGCCGCGATGGGCGGGCGTCAGCTTCTGGGGCTCGCGACCGGCCAGCTCGAAGCTGACCAGCTCCGGGTCGATCAGGCGCTCGGCCCAACCGCCCAGGGCGTCGCCGCCCAGCTTGGCCGACAGTTCCCGGAACGCGTCCAGCATCGCGCTTTCGTCGCGACCTTCGCCGGCGCCTGCCACGTTGAACACGGAATTCAGCATCGACCCGGCGGCCGGCAGCACTTCCTTTTGCAAGTCGCCCAGCAGCTTCAACTGGCGGAACGGGTCGAAGCGGGAGATCCGGAAGATGGTGGTGCCGATGGTCACTTCCTTGACGGCGCTCATCAGGTATTGCCCCCGATCACGTTGATGGCCGGACCGGTCTCGATCGTCCATTCGCGGCTGCCCACCTTGGCGCCGTAGCCGGCGTCGGGCATCTTGACGATCCAGGCCGAATCCGAGGCGTGCAGCGACGTGCCGCGCAGGTCGGTCACCGACACCGGCACGGCGCCGTTGCCCTCGGTGGCGCGGTCGGCCTGGTGCAGCGCGGTCAGCGCGGCATTGCTGGCGCTGGTCTGCATCAGCGTCAGCGTGATGCGCAAGCGAGAATCGCGCGACATCGAGCGCGCCACCTCGCCGTCGACCCCGACAACAGAGGCGATGCCTTCGCCGATTTCAGCGACGGTGACAAAGGTGTCTTCGGCAAGCCCGGAGATAGGCAGCGCGCCCATCACGATCTTGACCTGGTTGGGTGCATAGGTTTTGACAGACATGGATAGGCCCCGATTACAGTTGTTGGTAGGTAAGGTTGCCCTTGATTTCGGCAACATGGATGGCGCCGGCAAGGCGGGCGCTGAAGCTCAGGTCGCGCAGGATGCGGTTGGCTTTGTCGTTCGTCGACACGCTGGCCGCGCGCGGCACGTTGATGACGAAACCAGGAATCTTGCGGCCCGCGTCATCGATTTCATCGGGCGCAACCAGGCCCCGGCTCTGGCCCAGCAGCAGCGCCTGGCGGATGCCGTTGACCAGCACCTGGATGCCGGCGTCGGTGTACGGCACCTTGCCGTTGGCGTTGATCAGTTGCGACGCAACGTTGATCTTCACTTGCTCGGCCAACCAGTCGCGCCCACGAATCACATCGATCCATTCGCCCGCCGCGACCTTGCCGTTCTGCGTCACGGCAAAGTTGCGCATCTGCTCGAAGGTGTTGGCGTTCTTGGCATGCGCGGCCAGTGCCTGGCCTTCGGTCAGGCTGTCATAGCTGACACCCGAGAGCCGCGTGTTGGCCCACGTCTCGCCACCCGGATAGAAGGTGAAGCGGTTGGCGGCGACGGCGGCGTCCAGCGCTTCACTGGCAGCCTGGCCGTGGTACCAGACATGGGTGCGGAAGAACTGCTTCTGCTGGCATTGGGACGCGATGTCGTTGGACGCGGCGGCATCGATGATGCCGGCTTGCGCGCTGGACACGCCGAACAGGCGCTCGTTCGATTCCACCCACTCGGCGGCGTCCAGCACATCGGCTTCGACACGGCTGGCCAAGGCCACGCCGTACCAGTCGCCGTTTTCACGCAGGCAGGCGTTCAGCGCGGCCGACGGGGTTTCGGTGCTGACTGGCGCGGCCAGTTGCAGGTTGCCCTTCACGGCGATGGCGACGGCTTGGCCGGTCTCGGCGGCGGTGACCGTGACGTCGGCGCCCGTGGCGGCTGCCGTTACCGGCGCGTCGGTGTCGGCGATGGCGGCGGCCAATGCGGTGGCAAGGGTCTGGGGCGTGCTGTCGGTCCGGCCCGACGTCGCTACGTCACGCTTCTGCACCACGCCTTGCGCATCGCGCCACGACAACGACACAAGGTAATCGGACACGGCGGCGCGCGTGACGGTCACGCGTGACGCATCCACCTGGCGGCGGCCAACGAAAACGCGCGCCACCGTCGGAATCTGCTTGAACGCATCGCGCACGGCGATGTAAAGCGGGTCGGTCGGCGCCATGCCCATGTCCAACAACTCGCCCGGCTCGGTCAACGCCAGGATGCGGTTGACGGCCAGCGCGTGCGCGCCAAGGATCAGAAGGTCAGAGAAATTCTGCTCCTTGATCGCCGTGGTGTTCAGCGAGATCGCCACATTGACGATCCGGTCGATTTTTGCCATTTGCGGCTCCAAAAAAAAACCGCCCAAAGGCGGCGGGGACTGCGTTAAGAAGCCCGGGACGCTAGGGCGCCGTATCGGTCTTCGCGGAGAAAGAAGTTTCCAGGGTGGGCGTGGCGCCGCCCGTGGTCGTGATCGTGCCGGCCACCGTTTCAATGACGCCGACAAAATCGGTATAGGTCTGCGCGTAGCGGATGCCCAGTTCAAGCAGGCCCAGCCGCTCGCTTGCCGCGCCGGCGCTGTCAGGCGCCACGCGCTGTATGCGGCCAGCCTGAAACAAGGCCAGCCCCAGCGCTTCGGCCTGCTCTTCATAAGCGGGGTGGCGCAGGGTCAAGCCCATCTTGTCCAACGCGCGATACGCATCAACGCCAACGCTGCGCAGTTCGACGGAGGCATCGCGGTGGTCGTGCACCGGCTGGTTGCCGTCATCATCCACAAGGCCCATCTCAACAGGCCCGGTCTGCACCCAGCGCACGGCCATGGCGATGTAAGGCGGTGAGGGAAAGGCTTCGGTGTCGTCGGAAAGCACTACCGGCACACCACCAGCTGCGGCGCTTACCAGCGTAAGGATTGCGTTATCGGGCGTCATGTCGGCGATTAAATGGTTGGGAAAAACAAAAGCCCGCGAACCGTTGAAGGTAGGCGGGCTGCATTTCGTGTGGGCGCAATGCCCCGCGGCTATTGTCTCAAATCCGGTCCCAAATGCGCAGGGTTTTTATGAAGTGCGTGTCCCAATTCCGACCACGCATAGGTCGCGGATTTTGTATTGCCGCCGCAACGATGCACATGGCCGGCATCCAGCAAATGGTCCAGCACCCGGCGTGCGCCGCGCCGCATGGCTTCTTGCGAAGCCGGCGTCAACGGCATGCCACGGCTGACATGCCGCAGTATCTCGGCCATTCTGAATTTCCGGCCCGGATACGCCGCCAGCAGATCAATGACCTCGTGCGCGTACTTCATTTGAATTCCCTCCAGACCTGTTGCTTGAAACTACCCAACGCCACCTTGTAGTAAGGCAGCGTGACGCCGATGGCGCGGCAGGCTTTTTCCTGGCGCAGATGCGCGGGCAGGTCTCCGTAGTCGGCACGGCGCGTGGTTTCGGCCTGCACCACGCGTCGTTCAATAAGCGGCAACGCTTCATACAGGGCATGCACACGGCGCGCGCGTTCATGATTCACCGGAATGCGTAGCGGCTCATCGTCGTCATCGTGACCCGGCAGCGGCGGAAACGCGCACAGGTCGGGCGCGTCTTGCGCCATGCGGCGCGGGCCCGGCCAATCGCCTTCCCATTGCGATCTTGCCCAATTGCGAATTTCGTCTTCCACCCAACGCGGTAAGCCTGCTTGCGTGCTTGCCCTTGCTTCCATTGTCTTGTTGCCTCGTGTTTGTTTGCGGATCGCGTGACCGCTTGGGTGTTCCGCTGCGTGTTCCGCTGACTGTCCCCGTGTCATGTGGCCTCCGGCTTGTTGGTGTGCCTGGCGTGCGTCAGCATCTCGGCGATGGCCTTGGTGGGATGACCGCCAAGCGCGATGCGTGCCTCCCATCGATCAATCCATTCGCGATGCGACCGGCTGCGCGGTTCCAGCAGCTTTCCCGCCCCCATTTTTTTCAACGCAGCCTCGGCTTGCGCGCGCGTGGCCAACGTCTGGCCTGGCGCGGGCAGCGCGGCGCGCGATGGTGGAATATCGGGCCACGCACCTCGGCTTAGCTCTTCGGTCAAGGTTCTTTCCCACCTTGCCTTGATGGCGCCGTAGTTGCTATTGAGCAGATCCACCGTACTGACGCCAACCGCCGCCCAATACACCGCCGGGTGCGACCAATCACCGGTCTCGCCGCGCCGCCGCGCCGACACGCCGCGCACGGCTTCGTGATAGGCCAGCTCGGGGATCAGCCACGGGCAGCACAGCTTCAGAAATTCGGGCAACGTGGGTGGCCACTCGCGCGTCAGGCACGCCGTCAGCCCTCGCCTGACTTGCGACTCGGTCAGCCCCGACAACTTTTGATTCCAGGAATCCTTCAACTCGCGCGGGGTCAGGCCTTCCCATTGCTGCGCGAACTTCGCGCCGTACAGCAGGTGCATTTCATTGACAACCAGCGCGCCCAGATTGGTAGCAGATTCAGCGACTTGCATCGATCACCCCCATGTCGATCTCGCCACGCGCCCGGCCTTCGGCCAACACGCTACGTAGTTCGGAAGACCAGTCGGCGCGTTGCCGTGCGCGGCTGCTTGCGGCGGCGCGCGGCATGTCTCGCGGTGGATACAGGCCCAGATAGCCGCTGGCGATGCTGTGGGCGATGACCGCGCTTGCGGGGATGCCTTCGGCTTGGTAGCCCGCAAGCTGTTGCAACTGCCGCCGTGCCCCCTCTTCCGTAATTGGCTTCTTGCGGGCTTTGCGGTCCGCTGCCCAACTGATCCAGTCAGCCCGGTCCAGCCATTCGGGCAATGCAATGGCCGTGGCGTCAAAGCCCACATTGCGCTTGCTCGGCGCGGGCTCCCGTGTTTTCTGGTTTCGGGTTCCTGGTTCTGGTTCTGGTTCATGGTTGGTTGCACGGGTGTTCAACGGCTGTTGCTCCGCCTCGCCTTCCGCCGTCGCCTTCACTGCCGTCTCCTCCACCGCTTTCACTTGCCGGCCAGCTTGCCGCGCCCGCTTGGCCGCGCTGGCCTTGCCGGCCGCGGACTTCGCTTCCTTGTTGCCGTGGTAGCGGGCAATCTCGGCATCGCAACGCGCATGCCGCCAGCCTTGCTCGGTGTCCACGAAGAATTCGCCCAGCACCTGGACCACCGCGGCCCGCTCTTCGTCTGAGCGCGCGATCAACAAGCGGCAGAGTTTGTCGACGTCCGCACACAAGGGGGCTTCGGTGTCGTAATAGAGTTCGATCAGATCGCGATAGACGCTGCGTTCGATGCGCGTCAGGTGCCGCGTGGCGCTATTGAAATCGCCAATGTGATGGGGGTAGTAGTTCATTGCGCCTTCAGCCCTTCGGCCAGCTCCGGCCAGATTCGAATGCAATCCGTGGGACGCAAGTCGCGCCGGGTAACCCAGCCGCACGTGGCCAACTCAATCAAGGCGCAATGCTTGACCGGCACCGGCCGGCGCCCGGTGCGCCACTGGTAGACCAGCGCGGGCGATACCCCCACGCGTCGAGCCAGCGCCGCAGCGGTAATGGCCCCCTCGCACTCGAAATAGTCATGTAGGTTCATTACCAAAACTATAGCGACGCTACATCTTATTAGCAAGCCATGCTATAGTTTAATTTGCATAGCATTGCTATATGAAAATGTGGACTATCGAAGAGGAAGCCGCCGCGCTGCGCGCACGCTTTGAAGGCGTGAACCGCGCGGCCTTTGCTCGTGACCACCAAGTGAAGGGCGGCCAGGCGATGATTTACCAGCACATCACTGGCCGCCGCCCCATTGGGATTGAAGCGGCCATGGCCTATGCCGAAGGGTTTGGCTGCACGCTGGCTGCAATCAGCCCGCGCTTGGCGGCCGAAGCCAAGAAGGCCGCGTCGTTATCGGCGGCGGCACCACTTGCCGCCCCGGCCACTGACGTGGCGTGGCCCTTCCCTTCGGTGCCGCAGTCGCTGATCAAAGGCTTGGCCGACGATCAGCTCAAGCGTCTGGAAGGCGCGCTGCTATTGGCGCTGGGCCAGATGGGCGTCAAGACGAAGGCGGCGGCCGCGCAATCCAAGTCGCCGCAGTCCAAGCGCGGCGCGCTTTTGAATATCGACGCCGTCGCCGACGAATTTCCCATGGCGCCGGTATCGGCAGCGCCCTGGGATCCGGACGGCGTCACCACGCATCAGGCTGAACGCATGCAGGCGCTGCGCATCAGCACCGCGGCCAACGTCGGCCACGTCCCCCACGCGGGCTATTCCGCCAATGACCAGGAATTCATGCCCATCCCCGAACTGGATGTGCGCCTGGCCGCCGGCCGGCTTGGCATCGAGAACTATCACGAGA
Organism: Achromobacter spanius; assembly: GCF_003994415.1. Taxonomy (NCBI): domain Bacteria; kingdom Pseudomonadati; phylum Pseudomonadota; class Betaproteobacteria; order Burkholderiales; family Alcaligenaceae; genus Achromobacter; species Achromobacter spanius. The sequence goes on from NZ_CP034689.1 coordinate 4,625,651, forward strand.
CCGAGATCGGCGAAATCCTGCTGCGCCGTTCGTTCCTGGAATCGTTCAAGCTGCCGATCAACCGCATGAAGATCGTGTATGCGCAAGGCGACAGCATGGAACCCGTGATTCGCAACGGCGGACCCATGCTGTTCTTTGAAGACCCCATCACCGACCCGCGCGAGATCGACCCGCGCACGGTCTACGCCATCAACCATGGCGGCAAGATGATCGTGAAGTGCATCGCGCGCGAACGCGAAGGCGGCTGGCTGGCCAAGTCCTTGAACCCGGCCTATGCGCCTTTTGCGCTTGAGAAAGAAGACGGATGCGAGGTTCGCATCGTCGGGCGGATCTTGTGGTCGCCTTATGATTTGCGAAATGGGGTGGACGAGCGCTTGCTGTAGGGGTACGCCGAGGCTACACCTTTTAGGGGGCTTGCAGGTGCAGCCCCGGCGATACCTTAGTTCGCGGCCTTGTAGCGATTCCGCAGATCGCGGATCTGATCGTGATTGCGCACAACGCCAGCATTCTGCCGTTCCACGATCACACGTATTTCTTCCGGCAGCGGTTCCTTCAGCGCGTCAGCATAGGCCGCCTTCGCCACGTCCTCGCCACGTTCGCATTCTTCCAAAATGACCAGATCGGTGCGCCCGGCCACGGCGGCCTTCAAGTTGGTCCAGCCGCGATGCACCGCGCCCGCGACCGTGCCACTGTCCTCGGGCACGCCGCCCAACTGCGCAATCACGGTCTGCAACTCCGCGGCGCCTGCGGCGCAATCCTGCGCCCGGTTCCTGAATAGCTGCTGCAACTCAGGATTCTTCGTGTCATCGGCGGCGGCTTCAAAGCCCTTCTGCCCGTTCTTCGAGGTTTCGATGAGGTGGTTCAGTGTCTTGATGACGTTGTCAGCCATGTCCGGTCTCCTAGGATCTATCAAGCCGCGTGGGCGGCTTGGGAAACATGACGACAGCAAGTTCCATTCCCGGACGGGCTTGAATGCGGGCGGTTCGACAGCCGGAAGCTGCAGCTAGATATCGGAGTCGACGCGATACACAGGCACAGGCCCGCCGTCGCTTCAGACCTCGCCTTGCATCGCAGGCCTGGCCTTGATCGTGCTCAGCCATGCCTGCACCTTCGGATGGGCGGCCACCGGCGCGCCCAGAAAGGCGGTGTAGCCGACCACCGACGCCACCACCAGGTCAGCCAGCGAGTACTTGTCACCCACCATCCACGGCTGGCGCGTCAGATGCGCATCCAGCAGCCCCAACAGCGAATCCAGATCGGCGATGGCCCGCTCGGCCTGGCGGGCATCGCGGCTTTGCTCGTCGCCGTGGGCGACGACATACAGGCGCGAGACCACCGCGCCATACGTCACGTAGGCCCACGTGCACCACGACATGGCGGCCAGCCGCTGCGAAGTGCCGGCCGCGGGCCACAAGCCCCGCTCGACGCCCCAACGTTCACCCAGCCACAGGTGGATGGCCAAGGCTTCGAACAGCGGCGCACCGTCCACGGTCAGGGTCGGCACCTTGCCGTTGGGGTTCAAGGCCAGGAATTCCGGGCGGCGCTGCTCGCCGGCCTGGATATCCACCTTGACGCGTTCGTGCGGCACCTGCAGTTCGGCCAGGGCGCAGGCGATGGGGGAAGCGCTGGACTGGGGGTACCAATGGAAAACGATAGACATGGACAAGCTCCGGAATGGGGGGGAGTGCCGCGGCCCCATGGCCGCTGACGACGGACGAACTTTAAAATCCATTGCGGACAGTTTCCGCCCTTGATACAGGCTATCGTTGCCCGATGCTCAGTTCCAGCAACCGCCTCCTGCGCCTGCTTTCCCTACTGCAGACCCGCCGCCATTGGGCCGGCGCCGACTTGGCGCAGACCCTGGCGGTGCATCCGCGCACGCTGCGCCGCGACATCGACCGGCTGCGCGAACTGGGCTACCCGATCCAGGCCAGCAGCGGTGTGGCGGGCGGCTACGCCTTTCGCGCGGGCAACGCCCTGCCGCCCCTGCTGCTGGACGACGACGAGGCGCTGACGGTGGCCATCACGCTGCGCACCGCGGCCACGGGCACGGTCGGTGGCGTGGAAGAAGCCGCGCTGCGCGCGCTGGTCAAACTAGAGCAGGTGATGCCCGCGCGCCTGCGCCACAAGCTGGACGCGCTGCGGTCGGCCATCGTGCCGCTGCCGAGCCGGGGCCCGATGATCGATGCGGGACTGTTGGCCGCGCTGGCCGCCGCCTGCCGCGACCAGTTGCGCATCAACTTCGACTACGCGGACAGCCGCGGCCAGCCCAGCACGCGCCAGGTCGAGCCGCAGGGGCTGGCGCACACGGGGTATCGCTGGTATCTGGTGGCGTGGGATCCGGCGCGCGACGATTGGCGCACGTTCCGACTCGATCGAATCACCGGCGCGGTAACGCTGGGCGCGCACTTCGCGCCGCGTCCGCCGCCCGAAGGTGGCGACCTGCGCGCCTATGTGACGCGGGCGGTGGGCCAGGCGCCCAACGCCGAAGAGGCACGCATCGTGCTGCATGCGCCGCACGCGGTGATTGCCGCGCGCATTCCGGCGTCGGCCGGCCAGGTGGAGGCGTTGGACGATGGCCGTTGCCTGCTGCGCTGCAACGGCCAGTCGCTGGATGCGCTGACGTATTGGCTGCTGGCGCTGGAAGTGGAATTCGATGTGCTGGCGCCGGCATCCCTGGCGCAGCGCTTTCAGATCGCGGGCGAACGGGTCGCCCGCATGCTGCAACGGCGCGATACCGCTACGCCGCAACAGGCAGACGGCCCGGCGGCGGCGAATGACTAATGCTTAGCTGACCTGCTTGGTCTGTTCGGCTTTGGCCAACTGCTGGATCGCCAGCGACTCATCGGCTCAATTCGTGTTAATGCGCCGTAGTTGTTCCGCGTCATGAGTGATCACGGCGTGCGGGTTTTCAAATGGAACGCCGGCGCGTGGTGAAGATCAAGAGCAGTGCCTGACCGATGCCACCAATCGCGGTTCATGCCACCATTGCAGAAACGGCGGACAAGAAAAAAGCCGCTCTAGGCGGCTGATTTCTTTGAATTCTTTGGGGTGGCTGATGGGGCTCGAACCCACGACAACTGGAATCACAATCCAGGACTCTACCAACTGAGCTACAGCCACCTCTGGGGTACTACTGGTGTATTGCTTTTCAGCATTACTTTTCAGTACTACTTTCTTCTCCCCCGCCGCGCTTCAAACTGAAGCTCAGCAACGAAGAGGCCGAACTATAGCATATTTTTTGGGGCCGTCAAAAGCCCCTTATCTTCCTCCCCATTGCCAACGCCGCACACCTTGCTATCCTTCCGCATGGCTCAACCCTGGAGGCCGACTTTTACGTCATCGCTATGGATCGCATACACGCAATTTTGATCGATTACTGGCCCCATCTGGTGTTTGCCGTCAGCATCGTGGCGGGCACGGGTGCTGCGGTGCATGCCGCGATGACCAAGCAGGACGTCCGGGCGGCCATCGGCTGGGTGGGAGTGGCGCTGTTTTCGCCGCTGTTCGGCGCCCTGTTTTACTTTGTGGCCGGCATCAACCGCATCCGCAAGACGCGGGTGTCGCAGCAGCGTGACGAAACCATGGTGGTGGATGCCGAGCAGGTCGACACCTTGCCGGTGGACGTGGTGGCGGTCTCGGGGCCGCAGTTTGCGTCGTTGAAAGTCCTGGGTGACCGCGTCAGCCAGTTTCGGCTGCTGGGCGGCAATGCGGTGCAGCCCCTGGCGGGCGGCGATGAAGCGTATCCGGCCATGATGCAAGCCATCCGCGACGCGCAGCACGCCATCGCGATGCAAAGCTACATTTTCGACAATGACGAGATCGGCCGCGAAATGGCGCAGGCGCTGATCGAAGCGCAGGCGCGTGGCGTGCAGGTACGGGTGTTGATCGACGCCATCGGCTCCAAGTATTCGCGTCCGCCCATCGTGCGCATGCTGGCGCGAGGCGGCGTGCCGGTGGCGCGCTTCATGACGAATCCGCTGGGCGTGCTGCGCATGCCGTATGCCAACCTGCGCAGCCACCGCAAGGTGCTGGTGATAGACGGGCGCGTGGGTTTTACCGGCGGCATGAACGTGCGGGCGGCGTTTGTGAGCGCGCTGGCGGGCGACGCCGTCAATCACGACACGCATTTCCGCGTGGAAGGGCCCATCGTGACGCAGCTGATGTCGGTGTTTGCGCACGACTGGAATTTCACGACGCATGAATCGCTGCCGGCACGGCCCTGGTTTGATCCGCACGCATTGCCGCCCACCGGCAACGTGCCGATGCGCTGCGTGCCGTCGGGGCCGGACCGTGCGCTGGGCAGTTCGCACAACATTTTGCTGGGTGCGCTGGCGGTGGCGCAGCGCCACGTGCGCATTCAATCGCCCTACTTTCTGCCCGACCAGACGCTGATCGGCGCGCTGGGCACCGCCGCGCGGCGCGGTATTCAGGTGGATATCGTCATCCCCAACAAGAACAACCTGCGGCTGGTGGATTACGCCATGTCGGCGCAACTGGACCAGGTGGTGCGCACCGGCTGCCGCGTGTGGCGAGCGCTGGGCACCTTCGACCATTCGAAGCTGATGACGGTGGACGACGCCTGGGCCTACGTGGGGTCATCGAACCTGGACCCGCGCAGCCTGCGCCTGAATTTTGAGCTGGACAGCGAAATCTATGACCCTACCGTGGCACGCTGGATCGGCAACCGGATCGATGGGCTGATCGCGAATTCCAAAGCGGAAACGCTGGAAACCCTGACCAGCACGCCATTCGCCAAGCGGCTGCGCAACAAGGTCATCTGGCTGGCCACACCGTATCTCTGACGCATCAAAAGCGGCCACGGTAATCTTGCACGATGCGTTACGAACTCACCGACCTTCGCCTGTTCCTTGCGATTGCCGAGGCACAAAGCCTGTCGGGCGGCGCCAATACGGTCCACCTGACCGCCTCGTCCGCCAGCTACCGGCTGAAGAACCTGGAAATGGCAATGGGCGTGCCGCTGTTCAAGCGCGAGGCACGCGGCATGGAGTTGACAGCGGAAGGCGCGTTTGTGCTCAAGCATGTGCGCTCGCTGCTGGCCGGCGTGGAGCGCATGCATGGTGAAGTCAGCGGCTTTGCCAGCGGCCTGAAAGGCAGCGTCAAGCTATTCGCCAACAGCAGTTCGTTGAACGGGTTCATCGTACCCAGCCTGAGCCGCTTTCTGTCGGCCAACCCGAATGTGAACATCCTGCTGGAAGAGCGCTCCAGCAACACGATCGAGGCCGCCATCGCGGGGCAGGAAGCGGATATCGGCATCTTCGCCGGCCACGCCGAATCCGCCGGGGTGCAGGCCGTGCGCTATGCGATCGATGAACTGATCATCGCGGCGCCGTTGAATCATCCTGTGGTGCAACATTCACCGATTCGTTTCCCTGCCGTGCTGGACCTGGATTTCGTGTGCATGAGCCGCGCCAGCAGCAACTACATCTTTTTGCGCGACATGGCCAAGCTGGCGGGCAAGACGCCCAAGGTGCGCATCCACGTGCACACCTTCGACGCCGTGCTGGCGATGGTTGAGGCAGGCGTGGGCGTGTCGCTGGTGCCGCGCAGCATCGCCGCCACCGCCTTGCGCGAACAGCGCATTGCGGCGGTGGCCATCAGCGAACCTTGGGCACTGCGTGAACTGACGCTGGTGACGCAAGCCGACGGGCCGCTGTCACCGTTCGTGGAGCAGGTTGCCGAGTACCTGCTGGACGACCCGATCGTTGCCGCGACGCGCGGCTCGGATTGATCGCCCTCTTTTGAACAACGCCTGACCTTCGCCGGGTCATCGGTTGTTCAGCCCTTCGATCAGCCCTTCGATCAGCCCTTCCCGCCGCGCTTGTTGGCCAGGAATTCGTTCATGAACTTCTGTGGCTCGCCGGTGTTGAAGGCCGCGCCGAATTCCGCGACGCTGTCTTCAATCGCCGCGTCCACCGACATCGTTTCCCAGCGGCGCAGCAATTTCTTCTGCTGACGCAAGGCCGCGGGCCCCAACGCGGCGAAACCCTGCGCCAGCTTGTTCACCTGATCGTCCAACTGCGCTGCCGGCACGGCGGCATTCACCAGCCCCCAGTCCTGCGCGCGGCGCGCGTCGATCAGTTCACCCGTCAAGAGCAGCCACGCGCTGTTGGCCGCGCCGATCAGTCGGGGCATCAGCGCCGCATGGATCACCGACGGAATACCGACCTTGACCTCGGGCATGCCGAACTTGGCGTCATCGGTGCAGATGCGCAGGTCGCACGCCAAGGCGAATTCCAGCCCTCCGCCCAGGCACCAGCCAGGGATGCGGGCAATCACCGGTACGGGAAAGTGCCGGACGGCGTTGCACAGGTCACGCAAGTTCGAGATGAAGCGTTGCGCGCTGGATTCGTCCAGCGCGGCCATTTCGGCGATATCCGCACCGGCCACGAAGGCGCGGTCGCCGGCGCCGCGCAGCACCAGCACACGCACCGATTCGTCGTCCTGCAAGTGCGTGAGCGCTAGACGCAGGCCATCGATAACGGGCGTGCTCAAGATGTTGAGCACCCCGGCGTCTTGCATGGTCAAGGTAGCGATGCCGGACGCGTCGATCTGGACGCCGGCATGGGGAAACGACAGATTCTTGGTATTCACAAGCGCTCCTCTTACTGCATTTTCTCGAATTTAATGTCTTCAACCACCGCCTTCCAGTGGCGGTTCGACTGCGCGATCAGCGCGCCGAAGTCTTCCCGCGACATCGGGCTGGGCACCGCGCCCTGCCGTTCGATGGCGTCCACCGTGGCGGGGTCCGCCAAGGCCTCGCGCACCGCCGCGTTCAGCTTGTCCAGCACCGGCGCGGGCGTGCCGGCCGGCGCGGCCAGGCCGAACCACGACGGGTTGTTCATGGCGGGCAACCCAGCCTCGGCATAGGTGGGCACGTCCGGCAGCACCTTCAGCCGCTGTTTGGCCGCCACCGCCAAGGGCCGGATGCGCTGCCCCTGGATCAAGGGGTAAGACGACGGGATGTTGTCGAACACCACCTGCACCTGTCCGGCAACCAGGTCGTTCAGCGCGGGGCCCAGGCCTTTGTAGGGCACGTGCAGCATGCGCGTGCCGGTGGTCTTCATGAACAGTTCGCCATTCATGTGGCTCAAGCCGCCATTGCCGGAAGAGCCGAAGGCGTACTTGTTGGGATCGGCCTTGAGCAGCGCAAGAAACCCCGCCAGGTCCTGCGCGGGCAATGCCGGGTTCACCACCAGCACGTTGGGCACGTCGGCCAGGTTGCTGATGGGCGCAAAGTCGCGAACGGGGTCGTAGGCGCTCTTGGCGTAGACGTTGGGATTGACGGCGTGCGAGCTTTCCACCGCCATCACCAGGGTGTAGCCGTCGGCGGGCTGCTTGGCGGCGTAGGCCGAGCCGATGCTGCCGCCCGCGCCCGGCTTGTTTTCAATGATGACCGACTGGCCCAACTGCGCGCCCAGCTTGTTGCCCACGACGCGCGCGATGATGTCGGTGGTGCCGCCCACGGCATACGGCACGACAAGGCGGATGGGCTTGTCGGGGTACTCGGCGGCGGCCAGAGCAGGAGTGGTCAGGCAAGCCAGCAGAACCGCAAGCGGCAGTTTTTTAATGGATGTCATTGTTGTCTCCTCGGGGTAGTTCAAATCGTGGCCGGACTGCCCAGCACGGCGTCGGTGTGCTCGCCCAGCAATGGCGGGGCAGCGCCCAAGGCATTGGCTGGCGTGCCGGCCAACAGCGGGTTGCGCACCAGCCGCATGTCGCCCAGCACGGGGTGGGTCGCGGTCTGGACCAGTTGCCGATGCAGCACTTGCGGATGCGCGAAAACTTCATCCAGCGTGTGGATCGGGCCCCATGGCACGCCGGCGCCGTCGAACGCGGCGGTCCAATGCTGGCGTGGCGCGGTCGCCAAGACCCGCGCCACCTGCGCGCGCAAGCCGTCCAGGTGCGACAACCGCGCGCTGTTGGTCGCATAGCGCGCATCCAGCGCCCATTCGGGATGCCCGGCCACGGCGCAAAAGCGCGCAAACTGGGCGTCGTTGCCAATCGCCAGGATCAAATGGCCATCGGCACACGCAAACACTTCATAGGGCGCACAGTTGGGATGCGCGTTGCCGCTGCGCTTGGGCGCCACGCCGGACACCAGGTAGTTGGCGCCCTGGTTGGCGTTCAGCGCCACGGCCACATCCAGCAGGCAGATATCCAGTGGCATGCCCTGCCCCGTCTGGTCGCGCTGACGCAGGGCGGCCAAGACCGCGGACGTGGCGTACATGCCTGTCATCAGGTCGACCACGGCAACCCCGGTGCGCAGCGGGCCGGCGCCGGGCGCGCCATCGGGCTGGCCGGTGTAGCTCATCAGCCCACCCATGCCCTGGAACACGTAGTCATAGCCGGGCTTGTCGGCCATGGGGCCGGACTGGCCGTAGCCGGTGATAGACAAATAGATCAGACGCGGGTTGATGCGCGCAAGCGAGTCATAGTCCAGGCCGTATTTGCGCAGCCCGCCTGCCTTGTAGTTTTCGACCAGGATGTCGGCCTGCGCGACCAGTTCTCGCACACAAGCCGCGCCCGCTTCGGATGCGAAGTCGATGGCAACCGATTGCTTGCCCCGGTTGCACGCCATGAAATAGGCGGACATGGCCGCGCGGCCATCGTCGGATTGCAAATCGGGCGGGCCCCAGCCGCGGGTGTCGTCGCCGCGCTCCGGGTGTTCGACCTTGACGACTTCGGCGCCAAGATCAGCCAGGTTCTGGGTACACCAGGGGCCGGCAAGTATGCGCGACAAGTCCACGACTTTGATGCCGCGCAAGGCGTTGTGAAGCATAGCGTCTCCGTGATTCAACAGCTTTGGAGAAGTATGTTCGCGGCCTCAGACCCTGAGAAGTTGAATGTTTCGAACGCTGCGTTCGTGCCGTTTCAAAGCTGCGCCATCAACCGTCCGACGCGGGAGTTGGGGCCGGACGCACGGCAAACACGGCATTCGCTTTGAGCATGACGCGCCCGTCTACCTGCAAGAGGCAATTGGCGTAGATCAAGCGCCTGCCTTGCTTGTCGATACGCACGTGCGCTTGCAGCCAGTCGCCCGGCTTGACCGCGTTCAGGTATTCCACCGACATCTGCACCGTCACGACAGACACCTGCAACTGCTGGGCAATGGTGTGCCCCAGGGCGCTGTCGGCCAGCGTGGCCAGCAAGCCGCCGTGCGCCATGCCATGCATGTTCGAGTGCGTCTCGTTCACGCGCAGGGCCAGCACGCTGTCGGCATCACGCCGGTACAAAGCGCCCAGGTCGGCCAGATGCGTCATGAACGGACTGCTGGGGCGCCACGGCGCGAAACCCTCGGGAATGGAATCAATCATGGAATTGTCAGTGCTTGGATTGGATGCCAGAAAGTAATCTAAGAGTAAGATTTACGCCACAACACACCTACACATGGCAGGAGCAGTGGAAGATGGCGAAAGTCGGCATGGTTGGAATCGGCCTCATGGGCCACGGTATTGCAAGCAATCTGGTCAAGCATGGTCATACGCTGACCGTGCTTGAGCATCCGGGCAATCAGCCCCTGGATGCGCTGAAAGCCGCTGGCGCGACCAGCGTGGAAAGCGGCGCGGCGCTGGCGGCGCAATCGGATGTGATCATTCTGTGCGTGACCGGTAGCCCGCAGGTGGAAGCCGTGCTGCTGTCGGAAGGCGGCGTGCTGGAAGGCCTGCGCGCCGGCACCGTCATCATTGATTGCTCGACGGCGATTCCGTCGTCCACCGTGAAAGTGGCCCAAGCCGTGACCGATTCCGGCGGCCGCTTCCTGGACGCGCCGATGACGCGCACCCCCAAGGAAGCCGCCGAAGGCCGGCTGAACTTGCTGGTGGGCGGCGATGCGGCGCTGTTTGAAGAGTGCAAGCCCATCCTGGCCTGCTTTGCCGAAAACATCACGCACGCCGGCCCCATTGGCGCCGGGCACCGCATGAAGCTGCTGCACAACTATGTGTCGCTGGGCGTGGTGGCTCTGCTGTCGGAAGCGGCGGCGTGCGCGCTGCGCTCGGACATTGACCCGGCGGTGTTCGCCGAAGTCTTGAGCAAGGGCGGCGGTGGCGGCGTGGCGCTGGAACGCATCAAGCCGTACTTGCTGGAGCAGGACCCATCGTCGCTGCGGTTTTTCATGTCGAACGCGCAGAAAGACCTGTCCTACTACAACACCATGGCGGCCGAAGCCGGCGCCGTGCGTGAAATTGGCGCGGCCGTGCAGCACACGTTCGACCAGGCCGTCACGCAAGGCGGCGGCGAACGCTATGTGCCCGAGCTGGTGACGTTGCTGAAAGACCGCTAAGTCAGCGCCCCACGGTTGCCGGCACGCGCGCCAGGCAGCGCCCCGGCAAGCGCAATGAAATCGCCGCCGCCACCAGCAACAGCACGCCCGCCGACCCGAAGGCGACCCAGTGCGTGTGAAAGGTATCGAAGGCCCAGCCGCCCAGCCACGAACTGATCATGCCGCCGATCTGGTGGCCCAGATAGGTCAGCCCGTACAGCACGCCCACCAAGCGGATGCCATAGACGTCCGCCAGAATGGCCGACGACAAGGCGATGCTGCCCGCCCACACGATGCCGCCGATGGTGGCCGCCGCATAAAGCTCCCAGTGCGCGCCCACCATGACCAACGCAAAGAACCCCAAGCCGCGCACCAGATAGATGGCGGCCAGGATGTTGCGCCGTTCCACCTGGTCCGACATGCGGCCCAGCACCAGCGTGCTGAAGATGGCGACCAGGCCGATCAGGCCGATGCCCAGCGAACTGGTGGTGGCGTCAAAGCCGTGGTCCATCAGCATGGGCATGCCGTGCGTGCCCAGCAGGTTCATGCTGTAGCCACAGGCGAACAGGCCCAGCGCCACCTGCCAGAACGGCAGCGTGCGCAAGGCGTTGCGCACGTTGGGCGCGGGGGTGCTGCTGTTGGCTGAGGCCGTGCCTTTTGTTGTTTTGGCGGGCGCTTTGTCTTTGATGATCTGGTGCGGCAGCAGGTCCGTGTGCTCGGGCGCCACATCACGCATTACGAACAGCGCGACAGGCACCGTCAGCAAGGCGAACAGCACGGAAAACGCCAGCAGCGTTTCCTGCCAGCCCAGGGCGGATATCGCGAAGGTCAGCGTCGGCGTCATCAAGGCGATGCCCGCCATGGACCCGGTGGACAGGAAGAACAGCGCCATGCCGCGCTGGCGCGTGAACCAGCGGCTGATGATCGGGGTCAGCGCCACGGGGCTGGTGAAGGCCAGGCCCACGGACAGCGCCACGCCGAACGACAGCAGGAATTCAATCGGGCCACGCGCAAACACCGTCCACAGCGACGACGCCACCACAATCGCCGTGCCCGTCAGCAGCACGAAACGCGTGCCGCGCACGCTGACCAGATATCCCGCCAGCGGCATGGCCAGGCCGTAGCACAGCATGCCCACCGCGACGATGCCGGACAACAGGCTGCGAGAAAATCCCAAGCCGTCCGCCATCGGCAGGAAAAATGGCCCGATGCCCATGCGCAGGCCCACCGTCAACAGGGTAAGCACCGCGGCGGCGCCGACGATGTTCCAGCCGAAATACCAGCCGCCCGACTCTTGCTTGTCCAACATGCCTCTCCTTGATGTCACTTTTTTTGGCCGCACGCGCGCGCCAGGGCTTGCAGACACCGCAGGGGAGGCGCGGACGAAAGTCCGCTGACGACACGGGGGTGGAGAAGGACGGCGCGCAGTGGGCGTGTTCTTGCCGGCGACCATAGGCCCACCGGACGCGACATATTACTCCCGGCTATAAGCGGGAATCCGGTGCACCAAGAAAAGCTGTTCGCTGAGCGGCCAATGGGTCGGCCTTGCGAATGAAGTCCCGCGGCGAGCGTGAACTGACCCCCAGAAGTTGGACGGTCAACTAAAGCCCGAAGGTCTGAGCTCGGTATTGCACCGGGCTCAGGCCTTTTAGCTTGAGCTTGATGCGATTGTGATTGTAGTAATGGATGTACTGCCGGATGCCGGCCTGCAACTGCTCGATGCTCTCGAAGCGGTTGAGGTGGAAGAACTCTGCTTTGAGCGTGCCGAAGAAGCTTTCCATGGCGGCATTGTCCAGGCAGTTGCCCTTGCGTGACATGCTCTGCGTGACGGACCGGGCGGCCAGCATGCGCCGGTAGATGGGCTGCTGGTATTGCCAGCCCTGGTCGGAGTGCAGCACGGGGCGCTCCGTCGGCCGCAGCCGCGCCAGCGCCTTCTTCAGCATGCTGCCCACGAGCTTGAACACCGGCCGCAGAGCGGTCTCGTAGGCCACGATCTCGCCGTTGTACAGGTCCATCACCGGCGACAGGTACAGCTTCTCGCCACGCACGTTGAACTCGGTCACGTCGGTGACCCACTTCTCGTTCGGACGCTCGGCCTCGAAGCGACGCGCCAACACGTTGGCCGCCACATGATGCGACTGACCTCGGTATGACCGGTACTTCTTGGCGCGCACGAGCGACTTCAAGCCCAGCGCCTGCATCAGCTTCTGCACCGTCTTGTGATTCACCAGCTCACCTGCCTGGCGCAGCACCGCCGTGATCCGGCGGTAACCATAGCGGCCCTTGTGCTGCGCATAGACCGCGTCGATGCGCTGCTTGAGCTCGGCGTACGGGTCCACGGCGCCAAGCGCCTTCAGGTGGTAATAGAACGTGCTGCGCGACAGCTTGGCTGCTCTCAGCAATAGCGCCAGCGGATGACGATGCCTCAACCCTTGGACCATTTGCGCTTTTTCACCAGCGCTTCGGTCCGTTCCGCTTGGATCAAGGCATCGAGTTTTTTTAGGTAATCGAGCTCCGCTCGCAGGTACGCGTTCTCTTCGCGCAACTGCTTCTCTGTCATGTCCTTGGCTGTTGGCTCGGGTGGATACTTGTGTGGCATGGCGGGGCTATCTCGACGTCTGGGCGCCAATGCGCCCATTCCGCCCTCATCATACCCACGACGCCATTTGCCGATGGCCCCGGAATCGCCCAAGTTGTAAACCGCCACAGCCTGCCTGTCCGACAAGCCGTCCTGCTCGATGCGCTTCAACACCTCAAATTTGAATTGCGCCGAATACCGCTTGCGCGGCCTGACTAAACCAGCCCGTCCATGCAGTTGGTAGACAGCCACCCATCGCCGCAGCAACGCATAGTCCACGCCGACCTCCCGCGCCACTTCCGCATAACTATGCTGTTCAGACAGATACCGCCGGACAGCGTCCAGCTTGAACTGCTCGTCGTACTTTGCCATGCAAAAAACCCCCGAAGGATGGATCAAAGTCCAACTTTCGGGGGTCAGTTCAGCGCGCGGTCAGGGTTTCTTTTCCAGGAAAGCCTGCAAGGCAGGCACCGTGTTCAGCACGTGCTGGCGCATCGCCGCTTCGCATCGCTCGGGGTCCCGCGTTTGCAGCGCGTCAATCAATTCCTGGTGCGATTCCCGCACGCGCAGCACGCGCCCCGGCTGGGCCGTCCACAAGCGCATATAGGGTTCAACCACGGAATGCAGCTCCGAGATCTGCCCCAGCAAGCGCGGCTGCTGACAGAAGCTGCACAGGTATTCGTGGAATTCCCGGTGGGCAGTGGTCCAGTCCAGATAATCACCAGACCCTTGATCCAGTTGCTCAAGCATGTTGCTCAGGCGGCGGACGTGTTCGGCATTCATATGCAGCACGGCGCTGCGCATGGCCAGCCCTTCCAGCACCGAACGCATTTCAAACACTTCCAGCATTTCCTGCTGATTCAGGCCGCGCACGACCGCGCCGCGATTAGCGCGGATTTCAACCAGGCCTTCGGAAGCCAGGCGCCGCAACGCGCCGCGCACCGGCATTCGGCTGGTACCGATTTCAGCGGCGACTACATCGGGTACCAAGCGCTGGCCGGGGGCATAACGGCCCAGGCGGATCTCGCGCTGCAAATGCAGGTACGCCTCGTCTTCGGCGCTGATCGCTGTCTTTTGAAACTGCAGCATTGTCGTCCCCGGGCTTGGAAAGCCGCCATGATAGATAAACGCAAAAATAACACAAACTGGATCCAGTGATCCATGGATGCAAACACTAATAGTCCAAGCCCGCCCACTCCCGTCTAATTGCCTCCGGACGGCACCGCTACGGGCTGTTCGCGCCGGAACGGGCGACAGACCCGCCCGGCGGCATTCCATTTTTCACACGCGATCAAGGGGAATCCATGAAATTTCGTCTCATCCGGACGTTGGCCGGCCTGGCCGCCGCCGCCTTCGCGACGCAGGCCGGCGCACAAGCAGCGTCGGCCGCTGCCCCGGCCACCGATTGGCCGCAGCACCCCGTGCGCATCGTCGTGCCTTTCCAGGCCGGCTCCGCCACGGACCTGATCACGCGCCAACTGGGCGCCGCGTTGTCCAACGAACTGGGCCAACCTTTTGTTGTGGAAGCCCGCCCGGGCGCCGCGGCGGCCATTGGCAGCGCATCGGTCGCGCGCTCGGCGCCCGACGGCTACACCTTGCTGATGGGTGGCCCCGCCGCCGTCGTCACCAACCGCTTCCTGCAAAAGCGCCTGGCCTACGACCCGGACGCGTTCGAGCTGGTGTCCCTGGTGGCCTACACCCCGAACATCCTGCTGGCCAACCCGCAACAACCGTTCAAGACCCTGCCGGAAATGGTCGCCTATGCGCGCGCCAACCCGGGCAAGCTGACCTATGCGTCGTTTGGCACGGGCACCACCTCGCACATGGCGGGTGAAATGCTGAAGTCCATCGCCGGCATCGATATCCTGCACGTGCCCTACAAGGGCGCGGGCGAAGCCATCCCCGCCCTGCTCTCGGGCCAGGTGTCCATGTACTTCGACACCATCATGACCGGGTTGCCCCAAGCCAAGAGCGGCGCGCTGCTGGCCCTGGGCATGTCGAATGCCAAGCGTTCGGCGCTGGCGCCGGACATCCCCACCATCGCGGAACAAGGCTATGCCGGCTACGACATCGCCCCCTGGTATGGCCTGGTGGCGCCCGCAGGCACGCCCGCACCCATCCTCGACAAGCTCAACCGCACCGTGAACAAGGTGCTGGCCGACCCGGCATTGCGCGGTAAGCTGGCGGAAGCCGGCGCGGAGCCGCGTGGCGGCAGCCGCGAAGAATTCGCCGCCTTCATCAAGGCCGAGATTCCGCGCACCAAGCAGTTGATCGACCAAGCCGGCATCACGGCGCAGTAATCCTATCTACGAGTCCCAGCATCCATGTCCCCCTCCTTCGATTGGTCTTTTCCGTACGCTTCCCGAAAAATGCCGGTCCTGGCCGCCAACGCGGTCGCGACCAGCCAACCGCTGGCCGCGCAGGCGGGGCTGCGCATGCTGCTGGCCGGTGGCAATGCCGTTGACAGCGCCATTGCCACCGCCATTGCCTTGACCGTTGTCGAGCCCGTCATGAACGGCATCGGCGGCGACATGTTCGCGCTGGTCTGGCACGACGGGCGCCTGCATGGCTTGAACTCCAGCGGCTGCGCGCCCGCCGCCTGGACGCCCGAATACTTCAATGGCCGCGACGCCATGCCCGGCACCGGCTGGGGCACGGTCACCGTGCCCGGCCAGGTGGCCGGCTGGAAAGCGCTGTCCGACCGCTTTGGCAAGCTGCCCTTCGCCAAACTGTTCGAGCCCGCCATCGCCTACGCCGAAGAAGGCTTTCCCGTGTCGCCCACCATCGCCCGGCAATGGGCGACGCAAGCGCCCAAGCTGGCGCATGAACCCGGCTTTGCCGAGGCCTTCATGCCGGAAGGCCGCACGCCGCAAGCAGGCGAATGGTGGCGCTTTCCGGCCCAGGGCAAAACGCTGCGCGACATCGCCGAAACCGGCGGCGACAGCTTCTACCTTGGTGAACTGGCGCAGAAGATCGCCGACTTTGCCAGCAAGACGGGTGGCGCGCTCAGCGCCGCCGACATGGCCGAGCACCGCCCGGAATGGGTCGCACCCATCTCGCAATCATTCCGCGACGTTGAACTGCACGAAATCCCGCCGAACGGCCAGGGCATTTCCGCGCTGATGGCGCTGGGCATGCTTGAGCAATTCGATCTGGAAGGCATGGGCGTGGACAGCGCCGACTACTACCACGTCAGCATCGAAGCGATGAAGCTGGCGTTCGCCGACCTGCATCATCATGTGGCCGACCCGCGCCACATGCGCACGGATGCGAAAGCGCTGCTGGACCGCGCCTATCTGGCCGAGCGCGCGCGCCTGATTTCCATGGACCGCGCCAGTGTTCCCACCGCCGGCACGCCCGCCACCGGCGGCACGGTCTACCTGACCACGGCCGACGCCAACGGCACCATGGTGTCGTTCATCCAATCCAACTACCACGGCTTCGGCTCAGGCGTCGTGGTGCCCGGCACCGGTATCAGCCTGCACAACCGCGGCCTGAACTTCGTGCTGACACCCGGACACGCCAACCAGGTAGCCCCGCGCAAGAAGCCCATGCACACGATCATTCCCGCCTTCGTCACGCGCGGCGGCCAGCCCTTGATGTCGTTCGGCGTGATGGGCGGATCCATGCAGGCGCAAGGGCATCTGCAGATGGTCACGCGCCTGGCCGCGTTCGGCCAGAACCCGCAGGCCATGAGCGACGCGCCCCGCTTCCGTGTGGAGAAGGGCCCGGTGGTGAATGTGGAATCGCACCTGCCGGACGACGTGGTGCAAACGCTGCGCGACCGTGGCCACAACGTGGCCGTGGCGCCCGCCGACAGCCTGGAATTCGGCTCGGCGCAATTGATATGCCGCCTGCCCCAGGGTGGGTACTTGGCGGCATCGGATTCACGGCGCGACGGCCAGGCCGTGGGGTTTTAAATCGGGGAGTTCAGGCCAGGCTCCAGGCGGTCTTGTCCGGCCGCTGAAGCGCCGGGAAGCCGCCTTCGCCCAATTGGCTTTGCACCGCGTCGGCGCCGTACTTGATCAAGTCGGCGTCGCGTTCGATGCCCAGTTTTCTCATGGCGCTGCGCTTCTGCGAGCTGACCGTCTGGACGCTGCGGTGCGACATCTGGGATATTTCGGTCACGGTGGCGCCTGCACAGAACAAGCGCACGATTTCGGCTTCACGCTTGGTCAGCCGGCCACGCCCCAGCACAAATGCCTGGTTGACGATCATGTCCTTGATGGTGGGCGAATAATAGGTCTTGCCCTGGTACATGGCGTGCACGGCGTTGATGATGTGGCTGGTTGAATCCGATTTGCTGAGCACGCATAGGTTTTCGTAAGCCAGCAAGGCGCGGATCAGCGTGGGGTTGTCGATCATGGTCAGCACCGCGACGCGCAGCGCGGGATACCGCCGCCGCAACAGCGCGATCAGCCCCAGGCCGTCTCCGTATTTGCCGCCGGGCATGGTGTAGTCAGACACTACGACGTCGCAGTGTTGTGTTTCCAGCCGCGCGACCAAGTCAGTGGAGTTCTCCGCGCATCCGATCACATCGATAGCCGGGTCCAGCCCTAGTTCATAGCTGACCCCAAGCGCCACGGCGGGGTGGTCGTCCGCGACGATCACGCGAATGTATCGTGATGACATTGTTGCATTTCCCTCTTCCACATCGGGACCCACCGGGCAACACGTTGCCTCGCATGCTGGAGATAGCGTCTGCTGCAAGCAAGTTGTTTTGTTCATCGGATGGGTTGCATCGGCGTTTCGCCATTGTGAAGCCGCTATATCGATAGACCGATATAGTGCTGCGCTAAGGTCAATAAGAGAATAGGAATAATACGAAAGTACCCCATGTGCATCTTTCCCGCGCAGGAGCCAAGCGTAACCCCACCACGCCCGGCCTGCCTTCGCGGCTATCGTCAAGAGACACATACCCGCAACAGGCCATATCAGCAAGCCCATGACCCCCGCCCTGCGACACGAACGCCGCACACGCACCATCACCGAGTTGACCTGCGCCGATCCCGCACGCATCCGTACCTTGGCCCATGCCTTCATCAAGGCCAATGACATTGACCTGCAACGGCTGCGCCTGCTTCATGCCCGCGACGACCGTGCCGCGCTGCGCCACTTGGCACACCGCATCAAGGGCGCGGCCCAGATGACGGGCGACGCGCAACTGAGCAGGCTTTGCTCGGTGTTGAGCCACGCCTGCATGGACCCCGATAACCATGACTTGTCGCTGGACGCCGTCGTGGCGCAACTAGACCTGGCGCTGCAAGAATTCGGCAAGTCCTGCAAGCAAATGGCCAACGACGTGGTTTCGCGCTAGCGAAGTCGGTGCCCCCTGCCATACCCAGGCGCCGCGACGATTCGGGATTCGTAGTCGTCGCATAGGACTTTCATAGTCCTCATAGAGCTTGTCCGCTTCACGCTTCGTATAGTCATTCGATTCGCCCGTGACGGGCCAGATGCCAGTGCCTGCGCCAGTCGTGCAAGGCAACAACACACCGGCAACATCGAATGATAAGAATGAATACGCGGCAACCCGACGCACACGGCGGCTTGGCGCTTGCAGTTCCTCGTTTCTTTTTCGCACTCCGAATTGCTCAGCGATTTTCTCGCCAAACTGTTCACTACGTTTCCGTTTGCGTGCTAGTGCTCTGCGCCCCGCCTGCTTGGGCGCAAATCCCTGACGCGGGTCGCCCTGACGCGGGCCGCCCTGACGCGGGCCGCTTCATTCGCGACCTGGAATCGACGATCCCTGCGCCGCCCCCCGCTCCAGAGGCGCCGGCGCTGAACGTTCCGGCCCAACGTGCCCCTGCGCACACCCCGGAAACCGATGTCGCCAAAAGCAGCCGGGTCTTGGTCAACGGCTTCCTGCTGGACGGCAATCACGTTTACGACGACTCTACGCTACAGGCTCTGCTGGCCGATCTGCTTGGGTCGGAGCAAGACCTGAACGGCTTGCGCGCCGCCGCAGCCCGAATCTCCGAACACTACCAGCAGGATGGCTACCTGCTGGCGCGCGCATACCTGCCCGCCCAGGAAATACAGGGCGGCCTGGTTCGCCTCCGCATTGTGGAAGGGGCGTATGGCCAGGTGCTGCTGAACAATACATCGCGAGCTCGGGATGGCGCGCTCGCACCCGTGCTGGAACCCTTGCACCCCGGTGATGCGGTGCACGGCCGTAGCCTGGATCAGGCGCTGCTGCTGCTGAATGACTTGCCCGGCGTTATTGCCACCGGCACCCTGCGGGCGGGCGCCGAGCCCGGCACAACCGACCTTGTCGTCAACGCCGAACCCGGCCCCTGGATCGCCGGCAGCATCGACGCCGACAACTTTGGCGGCGCTTACTCCGGCGAATACCGCCTTAGCGTGGCCGCCAGCATCAACAGCCCTTTAGCCTTGGGCGACCAATTGGATGCGCGCCTGCTGTCCAGCGACCGCGAACAGCGTTATTACCAGCTGGACTACCAGCTTCCCCTTGGCCCGTGGTCCACCCGCGTCGGCATGGGTGCGTCCAACATGCGCTATGAATTGGGCCGCGAGTTTGCCGTGCTGCAAGCCCACGGCAGCGCGCAGACCTCGCACCTTTATGTACGGCAAAACCTGCTGCGCAGTCGCGACATCAATGTCCAGGCCTCGTTGCAGTACGAACACAAGCGCCTGCGGGATAGCTACGACTACTTCGACCTGACCCGCGTCCAACGTATCGGCCTATGGACCGCCGCGATCAACGCCAGCGCCCGCGACTCGCTGTGGGGCGGCGCCAGCAACAGCGTTTACCTGGGGGTTTCGCGGGGCAATCTGCGCTTTGGCGACGAAACGCAGCGGAGCGACGACAAGTTTGCCAAGCAGGCGGCCGGCGGCTTCGGCGTGGTCAACCTCAGTTTGAGCCGCTTGCAGCGCGTGGCCGGCCCCGTGCAGCTTTACGGACGGGTGCGCTCGCAATGGGCCAACAAGAACCTGGACAGCGCAGAAAAATTCAGCCTGGGCGGCCCCTATGGCGTGCGCGCCCACGCATCGGGCGCCGCCAGTGGCGACCAAGGCTGGCAAGCCACGGGCGAACTGCGTTACCTGCCGCTGCCCGGCCTGCAATTCTCGGCCTTCGTCGATACGGGGTCCGTGCAGGTGAACAAACGCGCCTGGACATCCGAACGCAATCATCAATCCTTAAGCGCATTCGGCGTGGGCATCGCGCATGGCGGTGCCCAGCATGTGGTCAACGTCAGCGCCGCCTGGCCCTTGCGCCAAGGCAAAGAGACCGCGAAGAACGACAGACAACCCCAGTTCTGGGTGCAGGCCACCCGCTACTTCTGAGTCCTACCCACCCGCTGCACCCCCGCCCGGCAGGCGCACGGGCGCGGCACTTTCCCAGGAGGGAAACATGAACAAGACTTTTGCATTGGTTTGGAGCGAAGCACGGGGCGGCTGGGTTGCCGCCAGCGAATGCGCGCGTCGACGTGGAAAATCGTCGGGGGGGTTGCGGATGACCGTTGTTGCGCTGGCGTTGATGGGGGTTGTTGGCGCGGCCCATGCACAGGAGTTTCCGAAGGAAGGGGTGATCAAGCATGGAACCGGTGATATCGCTATCGACGCGGACAAGAACACCATGCGGGTCAACCAGAAGACGGACAAGCTGATCATCGACTGGCAACGGTTTGACGTCGGCGCGGGTAAGCAGGTGATCTTCAACCAACCCGGGCGAACCTCCGCGGTGCTTAACAAGGTACTTGGGCAACACTACAGCGACATCCGAGGCGACATCACCGCCAACGGCCGTGTATTCCTGATCAACCCGAACGGCATTATGTTCGGGACGTCATCGCGCGTAAGCGTGGGCAGCTTGGTCGCCTCGACCAAGCAGGTCAACCAGGACGATTTTCTGGACGGGGAGACGATGCGCTTCAACGGTCCATCGAGAACAGGTATCACTAGTGAAGGAAGGATCAGCGCCGATGGCGGCAGTGTCGCCCTGCTGAGCGAAAAAATAATCAACAACGGCAGCATCCAGGCGGACAGAGGTAGCGTCGCGATGGCATCCGGCGGGGCGTTCACCTTGACTCTGGACGGCAATACGCTGTTGCACCTGCAGGTTGACCGGGCCGCGTTGGAGTCTATTCTGGAAAATGAAGGAACGCTGCGCGCCCATGGCGGAACGGTCATGATGAAGGGACGTTCCAGGAGCGCCATGCCGTCCCTGGTCGTCAACAACAATGGCATTATCGAGGCCAATTCGCTTGACGGAAAATCGGGCTCCATCATTCTGGACGGCGGCGACTTCGCCAGCATCAACGCCGGCGGAAAGCTGACCGCCACGGGAGGGACCACGATGGCCGGCGGCACGGTGACCTTAAAGGGCAAAGCCGTGTTCATCCAGCCCGATATCGACATCGACACGCGCGGCGCGGCGGGGCAAACCGGCACATGGTCGATCACCGCGCATCACATCAACGTTTCCCCAGACGCCGTCACGAACGACGTTACGCTGGCCGCGAGCACGCTTGGCAAGAGCCTTGCGACCACCAACGTCTCGCTCGTCAGCACGGTCGGCCACATCGCGGTCAACGCCCCGGTCGAATGGGATGCAAGCACGTCACTGACCTTGCAGGCCGCGCGGCACGTGGACGTCAACGCCCCGCTAACCGCCCACGGCAATGGCGCGGCCATCGCGGCGAAGACGCTGGGCGGAGACCTGCGCATCAATGCCCGCATGACCCTGGCGGGCGACAACGCGGCGCTGGCCTTGATCGCAAAGTCCGACTTTGAACTACGCCATGGCGTGTCCATTGAACTGAGCGGCAAGGGCAGCACCTACGAAACCCGCGATGGCCGCTATACGGTCATCAACGACGTCAGCCAGTGGGAAACCATGAACAAGGACCTGAACGGCCGGTATGCGCTGGGCAAGAGCCTTCAGGCGGCCCGGGTCGCCACGATCGGCAATGACAGTGACGTCTTCACCGGCGAATTCGAGGGCCTGGGCAACACTCTGAGCAAGTTCGAGGTCACCGGCGACAACCATGCGGGTCTGTTCGCCCAGTCATCGGGCAATATCCGCAACCTGAACCTGTCCTCTACCTCGGTCACAACCGCTCAACACGCGCGATCGGCGGACAAAGCCGCCGGCGCGCTGGTAGGCACCAATTCCGGCACCATCACCAACGTGCATGCGGCGGGCACGCGCATGAACGACCTGGCGGGGGGCATGGGCGCGGTGGGGGGCCTGGTGGGTCGTGGCAACGGGGGGGTGATCGAGCGTTCAAGCGTTACCAACTCCACGCTGCAAGCCCGGGGCGGGCGCGTCGGCGGCCTAATCGGCGACAACAACGGGGGCTTTGTCAGCGACTCGTTATCCGAGGCCACCGTGCAAGTATCCGGCAACGTTCACGCCGGCGGCTTTGCCGGCTATAACCGCGCGGGCGGCACGCTATACAACGTCAAGGCACGAGGCTCGGTCACCCACAGCGGTGAATCCGGCAACGGCCATTTCGGCGGCCTGGTCGGCGCAAACGAGGCCATCATCGCGAAGTCCGCCGCCTATGGCCGGGTGCAGGTGAGCAGCGGCTCGGCCTTCTCCCTGGGCGGGGTGGCCGGTTACAACGGCGGGGTGATCGACCAAACCGCCGCAAGCGGCCACGTCAGCGGGGGCCATCACAGCGCGGTCGGTGGGCTGGTGGGTTACAACAACGGCAGGCTTACCAACACCGAGGCCAACGGCAACGTTTCCGGCCGGGATCGGGGCGACGTGGGGGGCCTGGTGGGCGTGAACCGCGGGACGATCCACCAAGCCGTGTCGCGCGGCACTGTTCGCGGCGAATACAAGAGCCGCATCGGCGGTCTGGTCGGCAGAAACCTGGTCACCGCGGAAATCCAGGGCGGCACCGCACAGGGCAACATCAGTGGCGGACTGCACACGACGATGGGCGGGCTGGTGGGCGTGAACGAAGGGCTGATCCATCAGTCGCATGCGCGTAATAGCGTCAATTACTGGTGGGGCCAGTGGCTGCTGCAAACCCGCGGCGCCGTCGTGGGGCGCAACACAGGCACCGTCTGGTAAGGCGCTGTGGCGACATAACGCCCTGACATCAAGACAAAGGTGGCGCAGTCCGTTCGGATTGCGCCACCTTCGCGTGGGCGGCCGATGCGGTGTTGCCGACGCGGCGTCGCCGATGTCGCGTCGCAGCGCCTAGGGAAACTCGAACGTGAACTCCGCGGCGGCATTGGCCACGCCGCCTTCCAGGTCGTCGCGACCCACTGCCGTGCGGATATAACGAGCCGCCAAGGACAATTGCGCGCCGCCGTCCAGCGGGGTCATCGCATAGTTGGGCCCGTAGGCGCCCCCCACGGGTCCGAAGCGCACGCGCTGATCCTGCTCGTCAACCACGATGACGCCGATTCCCCGGGCCGGTCTATCGCCGTTGGCATTCCGGCCATACAAGGCCAGGACAGTGTCCGTGCCGGCAACCAGGCCACTCTTGGCCCTGAACTTGACCTGCGGCCGCGCAAGCGCGCTGCATTGGTTCAATCGGATGTTGAAGGGCCTGGGTGCTGACATCGCGCCCTCAGCGGGAAAATCCGCGACGAAGGCCGGCAGCATGTGCACCGGAATATTCTGGTGCGCGCCGGCATCGCACTGGTGCTTGATGGTGATACTTTGCGCGCCCGCGTTGGTTCCCATGCTGAAGATCTTGCTACCCTGATAGACAGAAGTCATACCGCAGAGCTTCGCCCCCGGCGGGTCCGTCGGCGGTGGATTCTGCCAGGATGGAATGCCAACGCCAATCTGCCCCGGCGCCGTTAATCCGGCGCGTTCGGTGAAAAACCCAAGCACCATCGCCGTGTTGGGCGGTACCCCCGTCACGTTCAGATTGCGCGGAAGATCTTCAGGCTTTGCCATCAAAACCAACTGCTGCACGTAGGCAAAGTACGCAAACTGCAACAACACGCCATGTCGAGGAATAATGTCTTGCGCACCCATGACCAGACTCATCGAAGCCGAGGAAACCTCGGTATCCTGAAACAGGATTTTCAAGCCTATGCCATCGACGTTGGTGTTGACGATGTTGTTCACCATGTTGACGGGATTGCGCCACGCGGCCGTGCCAAATAATTTGTGCTTCTCTTGCGCACCTGGCAGCTTCACCGGCTTGAACCGGATCGCGATCGGCGCCTGCCTTTCGAACAGCACCTGCCCCACCTGAGACTGCGTTGTCAAGGGTTCGACCTCGGACCATCCAGAGCCTGCCAACCCTGGAAACTCCTCACACTCGGCCGCCGCGAAGACATCATCCGCGGCCGACGCCCATTGCGGCGCCGCCAGCATCGCCAGCATCGCCACGCCAGCCCTCCATCCCTTTGGATGACGCATTCGTCTCTTGCCCATATTGATCTCCTTGGCCGACATGCCACGCGCAGTACTAGTCGTGTTGTCCGCCTTCAGTGCTTGTGATGAAAGCCCAGTGGCGCCCGGCCTTCGATGATGTCGCCGTCGTCGTTGGCGGCTTGATACCGCAGTGCATCCTTGCCCCAGCGAGGCGCCGGCCCGCTGGGAAGCTGGAACCGCGTGCGGCCCAGCGGCGTGACGGTCAGCCCGCTTAAGGTGATGAACGAGCCAGTGATGAACTTGCCGGCAGCGCGCTCCCCTTCCAGCTCCACCCGAGCAAACGACACAACATACGGGGTCTCGTTGTGTGCCTCGATTTCGCGTTCGGCCGCGTGATACGTCCATGCCACCTTGCCGATCGCCTCACTGGCCGACCCCGGCAGACCTTCGGGCCGATACAGCACTTTCATCCGCAACCGATACGCAAGCTGCAGCAAGTTCTTCTGCGACGGATCGCGCGCCGGCACCTCCAGGAAGTTGATCCAGAACACGGATTCCCGATCTTTCGGCATGGCTTCCCCCGTATGCCGCAGCAGCAAGCTCATACGCCCTGCGGGATCCAGCCGAAACACGGGCGGCGTCAGCAGGAATGGCACGGTTTCGCGGCTGGGGTCGGCGGTGAAATCGCCAGAATCCAGCCAGCTTTGCACCAGGATGGGATGCTGCCCGGCGTTGCCGGTGCGTAGCGTCAGCGACTTTTGCCCCGCCGGATAGATGAAACGCGTGCCGGTCACGACCAAATCCGCCTGCACCGCGCGAACGGGCGCCATCACGCACGCCGCCGCCATCGCCAGCATCAACACCCCGCGCCACCCGGCAAGCACGCGCGCGCTCATCGCAGGGACAGCGGCCCAACGCCGCCTTGCTGTACAGGGCCTGGCTGGTCTTGAACACATTCCAGTTCCAGGATGTCGTAGGCACTGTCGCCGCGCGTGTGGCGAGCGGGCAATTCGTAGTCGATGTGACAGCTTTCGCCCTGGCCAGGCCCCCATTCGATACGCACGCTTCCTTGGTCGCTTTCTGCGCGCATGACGATGCGGCTGCCCTGCCCCACCGCGCCCACCGCCATGCGGGTTTGCGGGTCGATGGCTTCGGCGCCGAATGGCAAGGGCGCGCCGTCTGCCAGCTTGCTAAGGATCAAGACCTGACGCGCGCGCAGCGTGGGGTAGACCAGCTTGATGATGGCGCCCGCGCGGGGCGCGATGTTCAACGAGCTGGTCTTGAGTTCGATGTCCACCGGCAGGTCGGCCGGATCCACGTCCACCGAGTTCAAGCGGTAGGGGCTCAGGCTGCCCACCACCGCGTAGCCGCTGCCGTCTACCCGGTTGACGCCATAGCCCACGCGCATGCCCTCTGCGTCCTTGGCGTGAACCAGCGCCACGGTTTCGCCCATGGTCTGCGCCAAGGTCACGCCACCGCCATGCACGAGCATGGCGCCGTTTGCGCTCAGGGACGCTTGCCGATACCCCCGCCCCTGCCCCACGCTGGCCGACACCGAGCCTTGCGGAAAGTTATAGCCCACGCTGGCGTCCGCGGAATTGGCGTTGCTGCGGCCATTGTGGGCGGCCGACACCGAGTATGAGCCCGCGCCGCGATCGTCCAACGGGCCGCTGACGCTGGACGACAAGCGCGCGCCGTCACGGCTGTCACCGGTGTAGACCGCGCTCAGGCGTGGCGCGCGGGAAGTCATGTCCCGGCGACCCAGCGGGATGGCGACGCTAAGCGTCACCTGCGTGCTTTTCGCGCTGCCCCCTCCCCCCAATAGCCACCCATGCCGGCGCTATGGACCCGTTGCAGCGCGATGGAATACGACACGTCTCGCCAGTCGTTGTTGTAGCCAACCGAGTAATTGACGTCGCTGCCGGCCCGCGACCAGTAGTTGGCGGTGGACGCCGACGCATACATGCTGCCCAGGCTTGTGCCCAGGTTCTGGCTGACGTTCAGGTCGAAGCGGCTGCGCATGCGGCCATCGCCCTGGTAGCGGTAGTTGCGCGACACATTGCCCAGCGCCACCGCATCGCGCAGGCCCAGGTAGCCGCTGGTGGAATAGCGGTAGGCTAAAAGCGAGAAGTTCGTGCCGCTGTTGGGCAGGTCTTTGCTGTAAGTGAGCCGGTAGCTGGCGCCGGCGCGCTTGCCTTCCAACGGCACCTTGGCGCGGGCGGCCGTCACATCCGCGGCAAAGGCGCCCAGGGTGGTGCTCATCGCCGCGCCCAGCAACACCGATCCGTAGTGGTCGGTGAACGCCAGGCCGCCGTAGCCGGTCACGGCATCGCCCATGCCACGTTTGAGCGTGCCTTGCAGCACATACGGCGAGGGGCCGCGCAAGCCCGGGTCGGCCGCCCGGCCGGCCGTCAGGCTGTACTGGGTCACGCCGGGCCGTAACAGTTGCACGATGGTCGCGAACGGCACGACAAAGCGCCGCATGCTGCCGTCGGCTTCCGTCACCTGCACGTCCAGGTCGCCGCCATAGCTGGCCGCGCGCACGTCCTCGATGGCGAAAGGGCCGGGGGCAACGGTGGTTTCATAGATAAGAAAGCCGCGCTGATAGACCGAGACCTTGGCGTTGCTGTTGGCGGTGCCCCGGACGGTGGGCGCGTAGTGGCGCAGGGTTTCGGGCAGCATGCGGTCGTCGCTGGATAGCTGCACGCCCCTGAACGACACGGCGTCGAACAGTTCACCGCTGGTGGAGCTTTCGCCCAGCAGCAACTGCGATTGCCAGGTGGGGATGTCGGTCTGCAGATAATAGGAACTGGCTTGGTACTGCGCGCCGCGGGTTTGCGACCAGAACGCCGAACCGGTATGGCGCAGCCGCAGCGCGCCCAGGTTCAAGCCCGCATTGATGCCCGCATAGCCGCGCGTCATGCGCCGGCCCTGGCTGTCGGTCGTGAAGACGTTGGCGTTGTAGGTTAGACGCGCGGCGGTGATGCCGCTATCCCATTGGGAAGGGTCCACCCAGCGGTTCGACACCGCCAAGCGTTGCAGGTATTCCGGGAACGTCACGTACAAGCCAAGCTGCGCCATGTCGACGCGGATTTTTGCACCGGGTACGTAGCGCGACAGATCATCGCAGGTCAGTTCGCGGGGCAAGGGTTCAACGCCATCCGCGCGCGACACCTTGCCCAGGTCCAGCCCGCCACGTTCCAGCATGGCGGCGTCGTAACAAGGCACGGCGCTGTCCTGGCCGGGCACGTTGCGAAATTCAATGTCGTCAACGCCGCGCCATTGCCCGTTGAAGTAGAGGTCCAGCCGGTGCATGCCCGGATCGGCGAAGTTCGCGCGTTGAAAACGACGGGTGTCGATGGTGGGGCCACCCACTTCCTGCATCAGCATGTAGGAGTCAAAAATAGCGACCTCGTCTTGCGCCCACGCACTGGCGCCGGCCATGGCGAAGGCGGCTGCCAGCAGGCAGCTTCCGGCGCGCATTGACGCCCGGACCTCACGCCGCGCTCGGGGACGCGCGCAAGCGGAATAGCGAACGAAAGTCCGCGCAAGTCGAATGTTCATCAAACCGGAAAGCTCCACCCACAAGGGCCGAGAGGACAGCTCAATCAAGCAAAGGCTTGTTGAGGGTGCGCCGTCCGCCGAAGTCGTTGATGGCTTCGTACTGGACGGTGAATTGGCCTTCTTGCAAGCCGGCCGCATTCGAGGCCAGCGCGAAGTTGGATGTTCCAAATGGGGCGACCATGCCGTTGTCCGCCGCAATGCTTCGTTTGCCCGAAACCAGCGCGATACGCGCGAACGACACATGAAACGGCGTGGGGTTGGTGACTTCAAGCTGACGCTTTCCGCCGGCGGCACGCACCAGTTTCCAGGTCAGTTTGTCGGGCGCGGTGGCCGCCTCGTCCGGCATGGATGCGGGCCGGAAGAAAATCTTGATGCGTGTGTGGAAAGAAAACTGCAGCACGTTCACCGAGGCCGGATCGCGCGGCGGCGTTTCCACGACGTTCAAATAGAAGAGGCTTTCCCGGTCGGTGGGAAGCGGCTCTTTGGTGTAGGTGATGCGAATATTGGACGCGCTGTTGGGTTCAATCCGCATGATGGGCGGCGTCAACACGAACGGCACGCGGATGTCTGCGGGCAGCGCATTTTCCTTGCCGTCGTCAATCCAGTTTTGCGCAAGCACGGGCGTGCTGCCGTTGTTGCGGATGATCATGATGGAATCGCGCGCGTCGGACTTGATGACCAGGCGCGTGCCTTGCAGCACCAGTGCGGCCTGGGCGGGAACCACCCAGGCGCACAGGACCAAGGCGAGCGATAGCACGTGCGCGTACGCATGACGGGCAAACGCCCCGTTGATCGTCGTCATGGCAGTGT
Source organism: Achromobacter spanius (assembly GCF_003994415.1). NCBI lineage: Bacteria > Pseudomonadati > Pseudomonadota > Betaproteobacteria > Burkholderiales > Alcaligenaceae > Achromobacter > Achromobacter spanius. The sequence continues at coordinate 4,654,199 of NZ_CP034689.1, forward strand.
CGCGCTTAGTTGTAGCGCAGCGTGTAGGTCACGAACGAATTACCATCACCGAAACCGACCGAGGTGGCGGTGGGATCTTCGGGCACGTACTTCGCCGAGTAGTACAGCACCGCTCGGTCGTTTTTGACTTCGGCCACTTGCGGGTTGGCATCGGCAATGCCCAGACGGATGGGATCGGTGTTGGCCGGCGCTTCGGTGCGGTTGTTGCGGATCTGGATCTGTACGCCAGCGGCCGAGCCTGCGCCGACCAGCTTCAGGTTGCCGGTGACTTTGTCGATGTTCGGCTGGTGGGCATCGAACTGCAACCGTACTTTGGTTTCGTCCGCGCAATCTGCCGAGCCTTGCACATTGATCTGAAAGTTTCGTTCGGGCGCGGATCCGTTCACGACGTCTTCAGGCTTGACGGTACCGAACGAGGGCACGTCGACGTTACCGGCGGCGCCACCCACGCTGCCTTCAACGTCGCAAGTCACGTCGCTGATCGAGCCGAAGAAAGAGACGGTACCCCCCGCGGCGAAACTCGCGCCCGGAGCCACCACTGCCACTAGCAAGCCGGAGGCGGCCAGGGCTGTCAAGATACTGCGCTTCATGCGATTTCCTCTATTCAGGGATAAGAATGGCGATGGCACTTCCGTGCCTGGCTAAGCGTGCTCGAATGATCCGAAAAACGACATGCGTGGTGGATCATTGCGAGTCCCTGAACGATACGATTTGAGCGCAAGAAATTAACTAGGAGGATGCTTAATTGGCGCTCTTAGAAATCTGATATTTAGCGCCGAAGACGCGTCTTCGGCGCTAACTGTATTGCTGCATTGCAAAGCGCACTTCATGCTTGGTGGGCAGCGCTTTCGAAGCATATTGCTGCGACGCGCAAGCGTCGCGGCACCCTTGTCCAAAGGCGACACCCACATGTCGGATTCAAGCTAGTTGACACCCCCCGCCTGCACGACGCTTACACCGGCCCGCGGGCGCACACGCAGCCACAACAACAGGCCGCACGCCAGGGTCATCAACTGCGATCCCACCAAGAGATAAAAGCCCGCCGAGTATGCGGCCGACCCCGGCGTGCTTTGGCTGGCCGACATCGATATGGCCGCGCCCATCATCGCCGGCATCATCCCGCCAACAATGCTGCCCACGCCGTTGACCACGCCAAACGCACTGCCGATGTGTTCCGGCCGTGCGTAGAACTGCATGGTGCTGGGAATGGCCGGGCTTTGCAGGCCCCAGAAAAAGCCGGCGGCCGTCAGGCAGTAAATGGCGTGATAGCGGTCGTCCACCACCAGCGCCAGCGATACCGCCAGCACTACGCCCAGGCTGCCGCCCACGAATATCAGCGGCACCTGCTCGCGGCTGATGCGGTCGATAAGCAACCCGCCCAGCAACACCGCCGCAATGGTCGACCATTGCGGCATGGACGCCAGCCAACCCATGGCGCGCAGGTCAAAGCCACGCGCCTCTTTCAAGTAGCCGGGCAGCCAGTTGCCCACGCCCCACATATAGGCCAGAAAGCTGGATGTCAGCACCGTGATCAGGATCACGTGCCGCGTCTGCATCGCGCCGCGCACCATGGCGGGCACGCGCCGCCCCAGCACCTCGTAGAGCGACAGCCCGGCGACGCCCCGCGGCGGCTCGCTGCCCGCCGGCATATGAATGCACAGCAGCACCACGGGAATGCCGACCAGCAGGTTGACCAGGCCCAGCACGTAGAACGAGGCCTGCCAGTCCAGATGCAGGACCAGCATCGCCACAAAGGGGTAGCCCAGCGCAAAGCCCATGCCCGTGCCGCTGTTGATCAGCGAATTGGGCTTGCCGTTTTCATGGCCGTCGAACCTGGCCTTGACGTAGCACGACGCCAGGGCGAACAGCGGCCCTTCGGACAGCCCCAGCAGCAGGCGCGAAACCAGCAGCAGCCCATAGCTTTGATACAGCGGCGAGGTCATCGTGATGACACCCCACAGGCACAAGCCGTAGATCAGGCTGCGCCGCACGCCCAGCACCGCCACGCAGAACGGCGTCAGGATGATGGACGACAGGCCGTAACCCACCATGAAGACGGTTGCCAACATGCCTTGCGCGCCTTTGTCGACGGCGGTCAGGCCTATCTGCTGCAGAAAATCGGGCTGCGTGATCAGGACGGACAGGTTGATCCGGTCCACATAAGAGATCGTCACGATCAGGAAGATCGCGACAACGCCCATCCATCGATTGGAAGTGTTTTGCATGGTGACCTCGAAAATCTTGGAAATCTCAGGCCGAGCGCGGGCGGGGGCAGGCGCGCAACGCCTTGCCCCCGCCCGGCGTGCGTTAGAAGGAGTGGTGGATGCCGCTGGTCAGCACCGTCTGATTACGCGTGGACGACACCCCCACGCCGTTGATCGCCGCATGCGCCAGCCCGCTGCCCGCGCGTTGAAACACCGCCAGCGCGAACCACTCGGTGCGCTTCGAGAACTGATGCACATGGCTCAGGCTGAAGAGGTCCCAACGACCGCCCGCCAATGCGCTGCGCGAATAGCCCAGGTTCAGCACCTTGCGCGGCTGGTAGGACCAGGCGGCGCCCAGATCGGCGTTGCGCATGGCTTCGTCACGCCCCTGGTATTTCAGTTGCACGCCGGTGTAGGTGGCGTTGACGCGCAAGGGCAGGTCGTCGAAGCGATAGCTCGCGCCCGCGCCCCAGACGCGCTGTCGATCCAGCACGATGGGCAGGCCCGAGGTCAAGGTCTGCCCAAACAGGCGAGCCACGCCGGTGCGGCTTGGCAAGTCCACCCGCGCGCGATCCTTGATCAAGGTGAAGGCCAGCGCACCCGAGAAGCCATCCTGTTGATAGCGCGTGAAGGCGCTGAGCGTGGTCGTACCGCGCGGCGCGTCCTTGGGGGCCATGGAGGCGAATCCGTACTGCGCGCCCACTTGCCAGGGCCGGGAAGCGGGCGTCATCAGCTTGATGGAATTGTTCGCCTGGAACGTGTTGGCCAGGTTATCCAGGTTGCCCGGATGGAACAGGAAAAAGTTGCTCAGCTGAAAGCCGTTGCTGTACCTGCCGATGGTGTCGAACATGAAGTCGGGTTGATGCCCGAGTTGCACGCTGCCCCAGCCGTGGCTCATGCCGACCCAGGCGTTGCGGTTGAACAGCACGCCCGGCACGACGGACGAACCCGTCTGCGTGATAAAGCCGCTTTCCAGCAGGAAATTGGCGCGCAGCCCGTCGCCCAGGTCTTCGGAGCCACGCAGCCCGAACCGGTCTGGTTGCATGGTTCCCGGGTCGATACGCGCGGAACTTCCGCCTGCGATATTACTGACGTAGCTCACGCCTTGGGTCAGGCTTCCGTACAACTGAAGGTTGCTTGCCGCGGCCGGCGCCGAGGCGGTGACGCCCAGGCAGGCGACGACACTGGCCGAAATACCTGCTGCCATGCGCCAGGACGGCCGGCGCGAATGGATTCTAATCATGCCTCTCCCCTTATCCCCGCATGGCGGGCTGTTATGAACGGCTTCAGATGAACCACTACAAATCCAACACAAGCTCCTTGCTCAAACATCCAGAGACGCAAACCATCATGCAGCGGTTGGCGGCCTGCTCGCTTTGGCTCAATACCGAATCGCGATGCTCGGGGGTGCCGCTGAGCACGCGCGTTTCGCAACTGCCGCACACCCCTTCGCGGCAACTGTGGGGCACCTCGATTCCCGCACGCAGCAGGCAGTCCAGCAGCACCGCGCCCGCCTCGATCGCAAGCGTCTTTCCCGACTTGGCAAGCGTTACCTGATACGCGGCGCCCTCGGCGGGCGCGGCGTCTTTCGCGCCAAAGCGTTCGACGTGGCAATGCGGCAGGTTCAGCAGGCTGGCTGCCGCTTCAAAGGCGTCGATCATCGGCCGCGGGCCGCAGCAATAGAAATGCGCCGTGTCAGGCATGGCCGCCAGAAAGCGATGCAGGTCGGGCGCGCCGCCATGGTCTTCATCGAAATGCAGGTGCGCTTGCAGCCCGGGCGGCAAGCGCGCCAGGAACGCGGCCTCGGCGCGTGACCGCGCGGCGTAGAACAAGGCGACGCGCTTGCCCTGGCGCAACAGGTGTAGAAGCATGCAGAGAATGGGCGTAATGCCGATGCCGCCCGCGATCAGCACGGACAGCTCGGCTGATGCATCCAGCTCGAAGTGGTTGCGGGGCGGATCGATCAGCAACTGTTGGCCGGGTCGCAGTTGTTGATGGATGTAGGCCGAACCGCCCCGGCTGTTGCGGTCATGCAGCACGCCGACCACATAGTGGTCGCGCTGCTCGGGCGAACTGCAGAGGGAGTAGCTGCGCTTGATGCCCGGCGAAAGATGCAGGTCGATATGTGCGCCGGGCGTGAAGACGGGCAAGGCCTCGCCATCCATCGCCGCCAGCTCCAGGCTCAGGATGTGACGCGCTTCGACCCGCATGCACTGCACGCGAACGGGTATGGGAACAGGGGTGAACATCGGGCAACGCTTCCAGGTTGGGGCCGTTAGGGCTTGGCGGTGGGTCGATCCGTCAGGAACCGGCCCCCGGCGCTGTTCGCGTTCTTCTGGCGCCGGGTATTGCCGTCCAGCCCGCCCTCTATGGCCCATTCGGCGAAGACGGTGGGGCCGGGCTCGAATTCGCGGGGCTGCCAGCGTTCATCCAGGTGGTCTTCGTCGGCGTAGTACTCAATGAGGCCGCCCGCCGGGTTGTTGAAATACCAGAAGTACGCGGAGGACACCGGGTGCCGGCCAGGACCCAACTGGGTATCCCAACCACGGCGCGCCATATGCAGGCCGCCGCCAAAGACTTCATGGATATCGCGCACCGTGAAAGCCACATGGTTCAGGCCCGCGCGCGGTTGCGGCGGTTGCAACAGAAACAGGTCGTGATGCCCGCCGTTTGCGTCACATCGCAAGAACACGCCGCGCCCCGGATAGCTGTCGGACACGACGAAGCCGCAATGCTCGGTGTAGAAGCGCGCGGTGGCTTCCACGTCGGTCACGAAGAACACGACATGGCCGATCTCGATGGGAATTGCCCGGTCATAAATGGGCGCAGCCTGGTTCACCCGTGGCTTGCTGGCCCAGGTGTTCATCGCGGCGCACTCAAGCTGCACGGGCTGCTGGCGCGTGCGGGCAAAGCGGATCGCCATGCCATTGGGGTCGATACACGCCACCCCATCCGGGCCGCAGGCGTAGCCGGGCGCATGCCTGAGACGTTCCGCCAGTGTAGCCAGTACGGCGTCCGCCCCCACGCCCCAGACCACCTCGCGCAGCGTCGGCCCGGGTTCGATTGCCGGGGCAATGTCCGCCGACGGCGCGCACACCACGACACGGCAGCCGTTCAGGGTGTCAAACACCAGGCGCGCGGGCGCGTCTTCGCGCAGCGCAAGCCCCCAATCCGTAAAGAAGGCACGGCAAGCGTCCAGGTCATCGGCGCTATAGGTGATCTGGTCGATTCCGACGATTTTCTGGTTCATGTCCCTCTCCGATATACACATAGGCCCGCCGAGCGGCAGGCCCACTCAGCCATCCGCCCAAGGCAAGGGCTGCGCGTTCATGCCCCAGTAAATGCTCTTCTGTTCCATGTACTGTTGAATGCCCAGCCGGCCCTTCTCGCGGCCCAGCCCGCTGTCGCGCCAGCCGCCGAACGGGGTCGAAATCGAAAACTGCTTATAGGTGTTGATCCAGACGGTGCCCGCCTGCACCTGCCGCCCGATGCGCCAGGCCTTCTTGTAGTCACGCGTCCAGATGCCCGCGGCCAGCGCATAGACGCTGTCGTTGGCCTGCTCGATCAGCGCGTCCTCATCGTCGAACGGCATGGCGACCAGCACCGGTCCGAAGATCTCTTCCTGGCAGGTGCGGCTGCGGTTGCCCAGGTTTTCGATAATGGTCGGCGTGTAGAAATAGCCCTGGTCGTAGCTGCTGCCCTCGGGGCGCTTGCCGCCGGTGCGGATCGTGCCGCCTTCGCTCAAGCCCAGCGCCACGTAGCGTTCTACCGTTGCGCGGTGCGCCTCGCTGATCAGCGGGCCCATCTGCGTGGCCGGGTCCGCCGGGTCACCCACGCGCAAGCGTTGGGCGGCGCTCGCCAACCGGTCCAGGAATTCCGCGTACAGCGAACGCGCCACGAACAGGCGCGACCCGGCAATGCAGGACTCGCCCGACGAGCTGAAGATGCCATACAGCACGCCGTTGACGGCATGCTGGATGTCGGCGTCGGCCAGCACCATCGTGGGTGACTTGCCACCCAGCTCCATCGACACCGGCATCATCTTGTCGGCGGCGAGGCGGGCAATCTGTTTGCCCGTGCCGGTGCCGCCCGTGAACGATACGCGCTTGATCAGAGGGTGCCGCACCAGGGCATCGCCCAGCACCGAGCCCTTGCCGGGCAACACGCTGACCATGCCGGCCGGCACGCCGGCCTGTTCGCAGATGGCCGCCAGTTGCAAGGCCATCAACGGCGTGATTTCGGCGGGCTTGATGATGACCGCGTTGCCCGCCGCCAGCGCGGGGGCAAGCTTCTGCGCCTCGCTGGCGATGGGTGAATTCCATGGCGTGATCGCGGCGATGACGCCCATGGGTTCGTGCACGCTCATCGTCAGGCAGTCGCCGCGCATGGGCGTCAGGCCGTCCTCCAGGGTCTCGCACGCCGCCGCGTAGAACTGGAACGTGGCGGCGGCGCTGGCGACCAGGGCGCGCGTTTCGATAATGGGCTTGCCGTTGTCCAGCCGCTGCGTCTGCGCCAGATCTTCCGCGCGTTCACGGATGATCTGCGCCACGCGGTACAGCACCTGCGCGCGCTCGTGCGGATGTTTTTGGGCCCAGCCGCCATGGCGGAAGGCGTGATCGGCGGCGCTTACCGCTTCATCGACATCGTCCAGGTTGGCGGCCCGAAGATGTGCGATGGCTTGGCCCGTGGCCGGGTACAGGCTGGCATACACCTCGCCCCGCCCGGCGCGCCAGGTGCCGCCGACGCAGATGTCCAGGATGTGCTTGTCTGTCATGGCTGGCTTCCAGTTATGCGCTTGCGCATCACGCCACCACCGGCGTCTTGACCGGCGGGCCGGCGAAGACGGTTTTGAATGCGCCGATGGACAACATGTCGACTTCGATCAGGCACGGTCCCGCCTCGCGCGCGGCAAACACCAGCGCCGCGTCCATGTCCGCCACCCGCGACACGCGCGCGTGCCGCAGCGCCAAGGACGCCGCCAGGGCGGCATAGTCGGGCGTATGCAGGTCCACGTAGTGGCGGCGGCCACCGTACTGGCTGTCCTGAATGTTCTTGATGACGCCGTAGCCACGGTCGTTCATCAGCACGAACACCACGTCGGCCTGCTCTTGCACGGCGGTGGCCAGTTCACCCAGGTTCAGGATGAAGCCGCCATCGCCCGACAAGCAGAACGTTTTCTTGCCCGAGCCCGTGGCGGCCGCGCCGACCGCCGCGCCAATGCCCATGGCAAGACCCTGGCCGATGCCGCCACCCAGCGCGTGCACGCCAGCCAAGGGGTCGAAGACGCGCAGGTAGCGGTTGCCCCAGGTGCTGTTGGACACGGTCACGTCGCGCACCCAGTTGAAGTCGCGACCCAAGTGGCGCTGCAAGCTATCGACCAACTCGCCGTAGGCGCCCAGCCCGTCGCGCAGCGCCGCGCTGGCTTGCGAGCGCGCCGTTTGCAGGTCGGGCAGGAAGCTGTCTTCCACACGCATGCGGCCTTGCAGGCGGTCGGCCAGGCCTTCCAGCGCCAGCGCGGCGTCGCCATGCACGAATTGCGCATTGGCGTAGCCGCGGCCATCGGCGGCAGGGTCAGCGTCGATGCGGTAAAGACGGCGCGGCAGGTTCAGCCGGTATTGCAGCGTTTCATTGCCGCGCAGGCGCGAGCCCACCACCACCATGGCATCGCAGGTTTGATAGAAGGCTTCGACGGGCGCTTGCAGGTTGAAGGCGCCCAGCGAACTGGTGTCGTCCTCGGGCAGCACGCCACGGCCTTGCGTGCTGGTGACCACGCCGAAGCCCATGTCGCGCAGGCGCTTGACCGCTGTGGCCGCCCCCCGCGCCCCGCCTCCCAACCAAAGCAGCGGCCGGCGCGCCTGAGCCAGGTCATCGGCCAGACGGTCCAGCGCGTTGGCGGCGGGCGCCATGGGCGCTACCGGCAAGGGTTGCAGATCAAGCGGCATGGGGATCAGCGCCGACTGGATATCGATGGGAATCTCGACGCTGACGGGGCCGCGCGGCGCGCTCATGGCCGCGTGTACCGCCTGGCGAATAACGCTTAACGCCGTGTCGGCGCTGCGCACGCGAAACGCTGCCTTTGAAATGGCCTTCAGCATCGACAACTGCTCGGGCGCTTCGTGTATGTAGGACAGGCCACGGTCCAGAAATGGCGTTTCGATCTGGCCAGTCAGGTGCAACAGCGGCGTGCCCGCGGTCCAGGCTTCAACGAGCGCGCCCGCCGCATTGCCGGCCGCGGTGCCGGTGCTGGTCAGGCACACGCCCAGCCCACCGGTCGTGCGCGCATAGGCATCAGCCATATTGGTAGCGCCAGCTTCGCCGCGTGCCGGCACAAAGCGGATGCGGCCGCGTTCACCAATGGCGTCCAGGATGGGCATGTTGTGGATAGAGATCACGCCGAACGCGGCTTTGATTCCGCATTGTTCAAGAAAGGCGGCAATGGCGTGGCCGACGGTGATGCGTGGTACTTCAGGCATGACGGGACAATCCTCCAGAAACATCGATGTGGCCGCCGGTGGTGTAGGACGCCAAGGGCGAGGCCAGAAAACAAATCGCGTTGGCGGCTTCGGCCGGGTCGCCCAGGCGCGCAAGGGGGATGCCCTTGTCGGCAGCCAACCGGGCGGTCCATGCCGACCAGCTCAAGGACTGGTCATCGCGCGCCTCGAAACGGCGACGCCATTGGCCGGAATCCACCAAGCCCAACAGCACCGCGTTGACGCGGATGCCAAAGGGCGCGAACTCGGTCGCCAACGAGCGGACCAGGTTGCGTACCCCGGCGCGCGCGGCCGACGTGGCCACCATGTGCGGCTCGGGTTGCAAAGCCAGCAATGAATTCACGCAGACGATGGCGGGGTCGGGCGCTTGCTTCAATTGCGGAAGAAGCGCGCGCGTGGGATGGATGACCGAGAAGAACTTCAAGTTCAGTTCTTCTTGCCAGGCAGCATCGTCGGTGGTGGCAAACGTGGATACCCTGCCCTGGCCGGCGTTGTTGATAAGCACGCTGGCGGGTCCCCAACGCGCCTGGACCTGGGCCGCGAACTCGGCCATTTGTGTCGGGTCCAGCACATCGCATTGCGCGGCCAGCAGCCGCGCGTCGGGCCATTGCCGCAGCAGTTGTGCGCGGGCGTCGGCCAGGCGTTGCGCATCGCGCCCGCAGAATGCGACGGCGGCGCCCGCGTCCAGCAGCCGCTGCACGGTTGCCAGGCCAATGCCCGACGAGCCGCCCGTCACCACCGCCACTTTGTTTTTCAACTGCCACATAGTCTTTGCACCTGTTTTGCTGGGGGTCAGTGCATCACCATGCCGCCATTCACGGCCAGTAATTGCCCGGTCATGAAACGCGACAGGTCCGACAGACAAAAGGCCACCGTGCCGCATAAGTCAGCGGGCACCTGCTCGCGTGCAATGGCGCGCTGGTTGCGGTAGAGCTCGTGGCGGGCGGCCGGCACGTAGTCGGTGGCTTCCACGCGCGTCAGGCCCGGGGCGATCGTGTTGACCGTGATGTTGTCGGCGCCCAACTCACGCGCCAGCGACCGGCTCATGCTGATCAGCGCCCCCTTGCTGGCCACGTAGGCCAGCAGCTTGGGCGCGCCCCACAACGCCGTGTCGGACGCAATATTGACGATGCTGCCCCGGCCGCTGGCGCGCAACGCGGGCAGGCAGGCCGTGGTCATCAGCCAGGTGCCGCGCACATTGACTTCCATGACGCTGTCCCACATCGCCACGTCCAGCTCTTCGGCCAGGCGGCCGCCGGAATGGGTGATGGATGCGTTGTTCACCAGCCCGTCCAAGCCGCCCAGCGCGCACACCGCGTCGTGGACGCAATGCAGGCAGGAGTCCGGGTTGCGCAGATCCGCCAGGAAGGCGTGCACGCGCAGGCCGGCATCGCGCAGCCGGCTCAGTTGCTGATCCAGTTCCGGGCCCAACACATCAACCATTGCGATCTGCGCACCGGCTTGCGCCAGATATTCCGTAAACGCCAGGCCCAGCCCGCGCGCCGCCCCGGTCACCAGGATGCGGCGGCCGGCCAATGAGAGCGGGGGCAAGGCGGCAGTGTGGGCGTCAGACATGCGCGGCCTGCTCGTTTGCCCGCCCGGTCGTCTGCACAGTGGTCTGCCCGGTAGCCGGCACGTCGGCCTGCACTTCCGCTTGCACTTCGGCCTCGGCGCGCCGCTGCAGGATGCGCCGCACGCGCGTGATGCCGACGTCATGCTGATAGAGCGTTTCGTGTTTGCGCGCGTCCGGCGCCATGCTTTCCAGCACGACGCGGTCTTGCTCCAGTACTTCCCAATGCAGGCCTTCCAGCCGATTGCGATACAGAAAGCGCCACACGTCGCGCTGCCATCCTTGCACACGCCGCGTGCGCCAGAAGAAGACCTGGCAGTGGTTTTCGTCCACCGGCGTGGCGTAGCCCACGATGCCGAATTCGCCGCCGGGGCCGAATCGCTTTTTGTAGGGGATGGACAGGCGCAGCCACATTGAATCGGTTTCGCCGAACTCGACCCAGTCAAAGTTCACGCCCGACTGATTGCTCTTTTCGAAGATCAGGCCGGTGTCGGTTTCGCGGATGGCCATCTGCGCCTGCTTGTCGCCATCGGCCATCGAATGCGACGCCGCGTGCAGATACGCGCCGTGCATTGGGTCCATGACGTTGTCGATGGCGTAGCGGTAGTTGCAGGCCCACTGCGCGGTACATAGGAAGTGCGAGTGCTCGCCGCAGTCCAGTTCCTCTGGCAGGCTGAGTTCCGGCGCCGGCCCCTGGCCGAACCACAGGAACACCGCGCCCGCCGCCACGCGCGCCGGGTAGGCCTTCACACAGTTGCGGCCTTCCAGCGGGCACTGGCTGACGGCCGGCACGCTTTTGACCTGGCCATCGCCGCCCACTTCCACGCCGTGATACCAGCACGCAAGGCGATCGCCCAGGTTCCATCCCATGGACAAGCGCGCCCCACGGTGCGGGCAGCGGTCTTCCAGCGCGTGGACATTGCCTTGCGCGTCGCGCCACAGCACGATGTTCTGGCCCAGGCGCGTAATCCCCAGCGGCGCGCCGCCCACGGCCCATTGCGCGACGACCGGATACCAGTAATTGCGCAAGCCCTGATTCAGGCGGTTTTCTATCCGTTGCGATGTCATGGTCACAGACCCCTCAAGTGGGATGGATGGCGGCGGATCAAGTCCTGGCCGATAAAGAACATCAGGCGCCAAGCCGACGCATTTCCTGCAGAAAACCCGCTTCGGTCCAGGCCTCGCCGTCCGGCGCGCGCAGCGCCTGGGCGTTCAGGCTTGCCACCACGTCAGCGGGCGTCTCGGCGCCGCCGTCAAAGGCCGCTTCCAAGGCGTCGCCCAGCGCGTTTTCGTAGGCGGTGGGGGCTTGCGCGCGGGTTTGCCACACCAGGTTTGGCACGGCGCCTGGGCGCTCTATGCCGCCCTTGCCCGCGGTGGGTTCAAGGGCGGGCGGCGCCCAGGGCGTCAGTTGCGGGTTGTAGGACAGCGGGGCCGTTGGCCGAGGGGGCAAGGGCATGACGATCTCCGATGACATTATTGTCATTTTGTCTTATATATAAAACAACGTTTTGTATGTGGACAAATTATGGCGAGCATCCAGCACCCTGGCATCCGGGATATCCCTAGACACGCCGTTTTTCAGACAAGTACGAGTTGGCCCCGCTTGCGCAAGAGCTGCGGTACTCTGTCGTCGCCAATTTTTGGAACACCGCCCTGGAGCACGAATTGACCGACCTCGACACCAGCGAGACCCCGTCCGACCGCTATGCCGTTCCCGCGCTGGAGCGCGGCCTGCTGCTGCTTTGTGAATTCAGCAGGAACGACAGAACGTTGACGGCGCCCGAGCTGGCCCGCCGGCTGTCGATTCCACGCTCCACCGTATTTCGCCTCTTGACCACGCTGGAACGCATGGGCTTCGTGCGCAAGGTGGAATCGGGCACCGCCTACCGGCTGGACATGGGAGTGCTGCGCCTGGGTTTCGAATACCTGGCGTCGTTGGAATTGACCGAGCTGGGCGGGCCGCTGCTGGAAAAGTTGCGCGATGCGACCGGCCTGCCCTCCAACCTGGTGGTGCGTGACGGGCAATCGGTGGTGGTGGTGGCCAAGTCTTCGGCGCCCACGCCGTTTGTCAGCACGGTGTATGTGGGCACGCGCCTGCCCGCGCATTCCACGTCATTGGGGCGCGCGCTGCTGTGTGATCTGACGCTGGACGAACTGCGCGCCCTATATCCGGAAACGCCGCTACAGGGCTTTACGCCGCGCACCCCCGCTACGGTGGAAGCACTGCATGACATGCTGCGGCAGGACGCCGAGCGGGGTTATGTGCAAGACACGGGCTTCTTCGAAGCCGCCATCGCAAGCGTGGTCGCGCCCGTGCGGGACCAGAGCGGCCGCATTGCCGCCGCCATCGGCGTGACCATTCCCGCCGCGCAGTGGGAAGGAGGCAGCCTGGACCAGGACGCCATCGTCGCGGCCGTGCGGCAAAGCGCGGCAGCCTTGTCCGGCTTGCTGGATCACGCGCCGCGCTGATCGGCGCGCCGCTGGTTCGCGCGCCAGCGGCTGGGGCGGCTGGGTCATGCCCTGCTCGTGTTCGCGGCGCGGCTTACACGGCCGGTGCGCGGGCCTTCTCCGACATCCGGCCGTACGAAATCAGCATCGAGGCCAGTGCCTGCGCGGCCGGCGCCAAGGGCACAGCCGCACGCTGCACCACGCACAGATCGGAATACGGAATCGGCTCGGCAATGTCCAGGGCTGATAACTTGTATTCAAAGCCGCTTTGCTGCAAGACGAACTCGGGTCCCAGAAACAGGAAGTCCGAACTCGTGATCAGGTTCAGCGTGTCCAGCAGGGACTCCACCGAGATTGCGATGTTCGGCTCGGGCAGCCCGTTCAGCTTGAACCAGTCGCCCAGGCGGTTCGACGGCGTGCCTTCCTCGCCCAAGCGGGCGGTGTTCACCCAGTCGCTGCCCACCAGTTCCCGAATCGACGTTGCTGGCCTTAGCGGATGCCCCTTACGGCACAGGATGCGCGGCCGGGAGGCCGTGAGCCGATCACTGCGCAAGTCCGTCATGTCGCTGCGTTTGGACACCAGCGTCACGGCAAAGTCCAGCCTGCCTTCGCGTATGCCCGACAGCAAGGTCGTGGACGGCCCGCTGGCCACATGCACGCTGACGGCGGGGTGCTGGTCACGCAACTGCGCAATGCACTGAGGCAGGAAACGCGCGAACGCCTCGGATGATGCGCCGACATTCAAGCGCCCGCTCAACTGCCCGCGCAAGGATTGAAAGTCCTGCTCTGCCCGCTCGCATTCGCCCAGGATGATGCGGGCGCGCGCCAGCAAGGTATTGCCGTGATTGGTCAGCACGATGCCGCTATTGGCGCGCACGAACAGCGCCGCGCCCAGGCTTTGCTCCAGCCGGCGAATCTGTTTGGTCAGCCCGCTTTGCGCCACGTCCAGCGAACGGGCTCCCGCTCGGATGCTTCCGTGCTCGACGACGGCCAGGAAGGCCTTGAGTTGGTCCAGAGTCATAGCGTTTACGCCGAAAACCTTTGGTTATCGTGATGGCTTTTTTTGCATCTTACGCCATCCCCCTCTGCTTCCTACACTGGTCTCAACGATTCCTGATCACGACCCCTAATCTGGTGAGACGACCTTGAGCAAAGACCTATTTTCGCGTGGCGAAGAAATCCGCAACGAAGTCCTGGGCGCAGCCTATGTGAGTCATTCCGCTGCCGCCACCGATGCATTCAGCGAACCGATGCGCGCCTTCGCCATCCGCAACCTGTGGGGCGACATCTGGGACCGCCCGGGCCTTGACCGCCGCGCCCGCAGCCTGGTCAACCTGGGCATGCTGGCCGCGCTGAACCGCCCCAACGAACTGAAGATCCATATCCGAGGCGCGCTGAACAACGGCCTGACCCGCGAGGAAATCGGCGAAGTCTTCCTGCAATCCGCGCTGTACTGCGGCGTGCCCACCGGCAGCGAATGCACGCGCATCGCCAAGCAGTTGTTTGCCGAACTCGACGCCGAAGCGGCCAAGCCGTGACCCGCGTGTCCGCGATTCCAAAGGTGGCGACCGTGATGTCCTATTCAGAGATCGTCCAACAATTGTTGGTGCAGTTGCTCGGCCCGGATCCGAAGATCGGGTCATATGTCCATGGCGCCCTGCTGGCGGGCGATGGCGCCCCCATCACCATTACCAACCCCACCGACGAAACCACGCTGTTCCGCTACGCCGACGCCAGCCCGCCGCAGGTGCAAGCGGCCTTGCAAAGCAGCCAGTCGGGCTTTCTGGCCTGGGCCGCGCTATCCGCCCAGCGTCGTGGCGAACTGCTGATGGCGCTGTCGCAAGCGGTGAGCCAGGTTGCCGACCCGCTGGCGCGTCTGGAAGCCGCCAGCACCGGCAAAGCCATCAAAGGTTGCAGAGCGCAATTGGCGGCCGTCGCCGAAATTTTTCGCTATTACGCGGGTTGGACCGACAAGTTCGGCGGCAATGTGGTGCCGGTACCGGGCGGGCAGTTGAACTACACGCTGCGCGAGCCGCTGGGTGTGGTGTTTGCCATCATGCCGTGGAATTCGCCCCTGTACCTGGCCGCATGGAACATTGCGCCGGCCCTGGCCACGGGCAATGCCGTCCTGATCAAGCCTTCGGAGCTGACGCCCTTGTCGTCGCTGGTGCTGGCCCATCTGGCGGTGCAGGTCGGCTTTCCGCCCGGGGTGATCAATGTGCTCAACGGGCTGGGGCAAACGATAGGCGACCCCGTCATTGCGCATGATCACATCAAGAAGATCGTCTTCGTGGGGTCGGTGGGCACGGGCCGCAAGGTCAACGCGCAAGCCGCCAAGCGGCCGATTTCCTGCCTGCTCGAGCTGGGTGGAAAATCCGCCAACATCGTTTTCCAGGACGCCGACCGCAAGGCAGCGGTCAGCGCTGCCGTGGTGGCGGCCTTTGCGAACACCGGGCAAAACTGCGCGGCCGGCTCGCGCTTGCTGGTGCAACGGCCGATCTACGACGACTTCGTGGCCGAACTCGCGCAGGCCGCACAGCAATACAAGGTTGGCGCCCCTCTGGATGAATCCGCCGACAGCGGCCCGATCAACAACCTGGCGCAACTGAACCGCATTGAATCCCTGATTGCCGTGGGCCTGGCCGAAGGCGCGCAATGCGTGGCGGGCGGCAAGATGGCCGCGCGCGGCCAGGGCTACTACGTTGAGCCCACGGTACTGAAAGACGTCACCAACACCATGCGCATTGCGCGCGAAGAGGTATTCGGACCCGTAGTCGTCGCCATCCCCTTCGACACCGAAGAAGAAGCCATCGCCATTGCCAACGACAGTGAATTCGGCCTGGCGGGCGCCGTATGGACGCGCGACATCGCCCGCGCCCATCGTGTCGCGGCGGGCGTCAGGGCGGGTATTTTCTGGATCAACATGTACCGCGACATGCATGTCTCGACGCCCTTCGGCGGCTATGGCAGCAGCGGCTACGGGCGCGGAAGTGGCGTCGAGGCCTTGTACGAATACACCCAGACCAAAAGCGTCTGGATCCCCATCGGCACGGGCGCTTGAGCCTGGCCGACCCCTCACTCAGAGAACACGCATCATGTCGGACATCAAAGCAATTGGCGTTATCGGATTAGGAAAAATGGGGCGCGGCATGGCGGCGTCGCTCAAGCGCGCGGGCTTTCAGGTCACGGGGCTGGATGCCAACCCCGAGCTGACCGCCCGCGTGGCCCAGGAAGAAGGCATCAACGCCGCCGGCACGCTGGCGCAACTGCTGGCGGACGTGCAGGCCGTAGTGATGTCGCTGCCCAACTCGGCCATCGTGCGCAAACTGGTCGAAGGCGAGGATGGCATCGCCGCCCTGGCGCCGGCCGGCCTGCTGTTGATCGACACCACCACGGCCGACCCCACCGTCACCCAGGCCCTGGCTGTCGTCCTGCGCGCGCGCGGCGTCAGGTTCGTGGATGCGCCGGTCAGTGGTGGCCCGCGCGGCGCGCAAAGCGGCGATCTGACGATGTTCATCGGCGGCGCGCCCGAGGATCTCAGCGCCGCCGAACCAGTGCTTTCCGCACTGGGAAGCAAACGATTTGTGATTGGCCAGGTGGGCGCGGGCCATATCGCCAAGCTCGTCAATAACCTGCTGGTCGCGTCGCACCTGCTCACCGCCAGCGAAGCCTTCAGGATTGCCGAGGCCGCCGGGGTGAACACCACGCAATTGATTGAAGCCGTCAACGCAGGCTCGGGCCGCAGCGGTGTCACGCTCTACAACTATCCCAGCCGCATTTTGAACAAGGGCTTCGACTCTGGCTTCACCATGCAACTGATGCGCAAGGATGTGCGCCTGGCCATCGACATGATGGCACAGGCGGGCCTTGCCCTGCCCATCAGCAGCGAGGTCGGTGCGGTGTGGGCAGCCAGCGCCGACAGTATCGACGACACCGAAGATTTCAACCGCATCGTTGAACTGGACACGAACGCCGTGGACACAAAAAGCGCCATCGCCTACGGCTGACACCTATCCTACCGACCGGACCGAAGGTGCATAGACGCCTCGGCTCGGGTGTCGTTGTCATCACCAACAGCAACCTATCTACTAGGTATCAAGGGGAAAACATGAAGATCAAAACATTGGCATTGGGCTTTGGACTGGCGTTGTCCGCGGGGCTGGGCATGGCGCCAGCACAGGCGGCATTCCCGGAAAAACCCATCCGGCTGGTCGTGCCCTTTCCAGCAGGCGGCACGGTCGACACCGTGGCCCGCATTCTGGTGCAAGGCCTGGGTGCGCGGCTGGGTCAGCAAGTGGTCGTGGACTACAAGGCGGGCGCGGCCACCATCATCGGGGCTGAATCCGTGGCCAAGTCCGATCCAGACGGCTACACACTGTTGCTGGGCACCGCGACCACGTTTTCCGTAAACCCAATTCTGTACAAAAAGCTGCCTTATAACGAGCAAACCAGTTTCACGCCCTTGGGCATCGTCGGCTCGACTGGCCTGGTGCTGTTGGCCAACGACAAAGAAAAGGCATCGACGCTGCCTCAGTTGATCAAGAACATACAAGCCAACCCAGGTGCCTATTCCTATGGCTCGCACGGCAACGGAACCACCGTTCATTTTGCCGGCGAAATGTTGTGGTCCGCCGCGGGTGTCAAAGTCATGCATGTGCCCTACAAAGGCAGCGCGCCCGCCATCACCGACTTGATGGGCGGCCAGATTCCCCTGAGCTTCGATGCCATCCCCGCCGCCGCCGCCGCGTTGAAAAGCGGCCGCATCAAAGCCATCGCGGTCACCACGGAAAAGCGCTCGCCGATGATGCCCGACGTGCCGACCATCGCGGAAAGCGGCTACCCCGGGTTCAAGATGGATTCCTGGTTTGCCGTCGTGGGCCCGAAGGACTTACCGGCCGATGTGCGGAGAAAGCTGGAGCAGGCCTTGGCGGATACGTTGGCCGACAAGGCAACTTCCGACAAACTGCTGGCCGCCGGTATTCAACCCGGCTTCGAGCCCGGCAGCTCCTACGCGCAACGGGTCACGGCAGACATCGCGAAGCTGCGCCCGATTGCCACCGCCAACAATATCCAGAAGAACTGAACCCGCGCGCGCGCCACCGCGGCATCCTGGCCTTCAAGTCAGGTCAGGCAGCCCGGGCAGCAGTTTGTCCAGCGTGATGGGGTAGTCGCGCACGCGCACGCCGGTGGCGTTGTAGACCGCGTTGGCAATCGCCGCGCCCACGCCGCACAAGCCCAGTTCGCCCACGCCCTTGGCCTTCATGGGCGACGAAATCGGGTCGGTTTCGTCCAGAAAAATCACCTCCTGACTGGGGATGTCGGCATGCACGGGGACCTCGTAGCTGGCCAGGTCGTGATTCACGAAATAGCCCACGCGATCGTCCACCGCCAATTCCTCCATCAGCGCCGCGCCCACGCCCATCGTCATGGCGCCTATCACCTGGCTGCGCGCGGTCTTGGGGTTCAGGATGCGCCCCGCCGCGCACACGGCCAGCATGCGGCGGATGCGCGTTTCGCCAGTGGCGGCGTCCACCGCCACCTCAACAAAGTGCGCGCCAAAGGTGGACTGCTGGAACTTCTTGTCCAGGTCGCCGAATTCCAGGATGTCTTCGGCCACCAGCTCACCGCCGGCCGCCGCCTCACGCAGCGTGGCGGTACGGCCGCTGGCGTCGGTCACCGACCCGTCCGCGAACCCCGCGCCGTCGCCGGAAAAGCCAAGCCGTTGCAGGATGGCGGTGCGCAGCTTGTCGCAGGCTGCG
Organism: Achromobacter spanius; assembly: GCF_003994415.1. Classification (NCBI taxonomy): domain Bacteria; kingdom Pseudomonadati; phylum Pseudomonadota; class Betaproteobacteria; order Burkholderiales; family Alcaligenaceae; genus Achromobacter; species Achromobacter spanius. The sequence continues at coordinate 4,672,671 of NZ_CP034689.1, forward strand.
TACACGCCAGCCGTGGAACTGTTGGCGCCCCATTGGCCGCCTGAACCGGCCGACACGGGGAACGAGGAATCCCCCAGCCGCACGATGACTTTGGCCAGCGGCACGCCCAGCATTTCAGCGGCCGTTTGCGCAATGACGGTGTAGCTGCCGGTGCCGATATCGGTCATGTCGGTTTCCACAATGACCAGGCCGGCCGCATCCAGGCGCACACGGGCGGCCGACTTCATCACCAGGTTATTGCGAAACGCCGCCGCCACGCCCATGCCCACCAGCCAGCGGCCTTCGCGCCGCGAGGCGGGCCGCGCGCTCCGCTCGGCCCAGCCGAAATGGTCCGCGCCCACACGCAGGCATTCAATCAGGCGCCGTTGCGAGAACGGGCGCTCGGGCTTGGCAGGGTCCACCTGCGTGTCGTTGCGCACGCGGAACTCCACCGGGTCCACGCCCGCGGCCTCGGCCATTTCGTCCACCGCGATCTCCAGCGCCATCATGCCTGGTGCTTCGCCCGGCGCGCGCATCGCATTGCCTTCGGGCAGGTCCAGCACCATCAGGTTCAGCGCGGTCAGCCGGTGGGCGCCGGCATAAAGCAGGCGGGTCTGCTGCACGGCTTCTTCGGGACCGCCGCCCGGCAGATCGCCCGACCAGCTTTCATGGCCGATGGCCGTGATCTTGCCGTCTTGCGTGGTGCCAATGCGCACCCGCTGGATCGTGGCCGGGCGGTGCGTGGTGTTGTTGGCGATCAAGGGCCGCTGCAATGCCACTTTGACCGGCCGGCGCGCCGCGCGCGCGCCCAGCGCGGCCAGCAAGGCGTCGGCCCGCACGAACAGCTTGCCGCCAAAGCCGCCACCGATGTAGGGCGAGATCAGCCGCACTTTCTCGCGCGGAATTCCCAGCGTACGAGCCACGTCGCCGCGCCCCCAGGCGATCATTTGATTGGACGTCCACAAGGTCAGCGAATCGCCTTCCCATACCGCCGTGGACGCATGCGGCTCCATCATGCAGTGGGATTGGTCGGGTGTGGTGTAGGTGTGGTCTATCTTTACCGGGGCTTGTGCGTAGGCGCTTTCGAAGTCGCCGACGCGGTCTTCGCGGGGGTTCGGTTTGCCGCCGCCTTCCTTGCCGACCTTAGCGCTGGATTCCTTTTCCGCCGCCAGGTCGAACGCGCCAGGCGCGCGTTCATACTGCACGCGGATCAAGCGGCTGGCGGCGCGCGCCTGCTCCAGGTTTTCCGCCACGACCAAGGCGATGGCCTGGTGATAGTGCTGGATGTCCGGCCCGCCCAAGAGCGTGGCGGTGTTCATCTTGCCCTTGCCCAGCTTGCCGGCGTTTTGCGCGGTTACCACCGCCAACACGCCGGGTGCGCGGCGCGCGGCCTCGATGTCCATGGCGCTGATGCGGCCCTTTGCAATAGCCGCGCCCAGCACGTAGCCCACGGCGGCCTGGGGTGCGACATCGTGGCGTTCATAGGCGTAGGGCGCCGTGCCGGTGGTCTTGAGCGGGCCGTCGATGCGGTCAACGCCATGGCCCACGACCTTCAATTGATCAATGGGGTTTTCAGTAGCGGGAGTATCGAATTTCATCGCGTCAGGCCCTCGCTTGCGCCAGCACTGCACTCAGGGTTCTAGCCGCCAACGTCAGCTTGAACGCGTTGTCTTCGGTGGGTCGCGCGTCAGCCAGCAGGCGGTCGGCCACCGCGCGGGCGCCTTGCGGCATGGCGGCGTCGGCCGCGTCCATGCGCCACGGCTGTGGCGCCACGCCGCCCAGCGCCACACGGCCGCTGCCGTCTTCCTGCACCACGGCGGCCACGGACACCAGCGCAAAAGCGAACGAGGCACGGTCGCGCACCTTGCGGTACACATGGACGCCGCCCACAGGCTTGGGCAGGTTCACCGCGGTGATCAGTTCGCCGGCTTCCAGGTTGGTATCGATGTGCGGCGTGTCACCGGGCAGGCGGTAAAAATCCGCAATCGGAATCACACGCGTGGCGCCGTCGGGGCGCACGGTTTCCACCTGGGCATCCAGCAGGCGCATGGCCACCGCCATGTCGCTGGGATGCGTGGCGATGCAGGCCTCGCTGGCCCCTATCACGGCTAACTGGCGCGTCACGCCGCCCATGGCGGAACAACCGGTGCCGGGCGCGCGCTTATTACAGGGCATGTTGGTGTCGTAGAAGTACGGGCAGCGCGTGCGTTGCAACAGATTGCCGGCGGTGGTGGCGCGGTTGCGAATCTGCCCGGAGGCGCCTGCCAGAATGGCGCGCGACAGCACCGCGTAGTCGCGCCGCACCCGCTCGTGGGCAGCCAGGTCGGTGTTGCGCACCAGGCTGCCCACGCGCAAGCCCCCGTCTGGCGTCTCTGTAATCTGGTCCAGACCCAAGCCGTTCACGTCGATCAGATGCGTGGGGGTTTCCACTTCCAGCTTCATCAGGTCCAGCAGGTTCGTGCCGCCCGCGATGAAGCGCGCGCCGCGCACCTGGGCGGCGCTGGCGGCGGCGTCGGCGGGGGTGCGGGCGCGCTCGTAGGTAAAGGGCCTCATGCCTTGCTCCCCGCCACCTCGGTGATGGCTTCGACGATGTTCGAATACGCGCCGCAGCGGCAGATATTGCCGCTCATGCGTTCGCGGATTTCCTCCGCGCTCAAGAGCGGGCGCTCGGTCAGGCTGGCGCTGACGTGGCTGGGCACGCCTTGCGATACCTCTTCCAGCATCGCCACCGCCGAACAGATCTGCCCGGGCGTACAGTAGCCGCACTGGTAGCCGTCGTGCTTGACGAAGGCGGCCTGCATCGGGTGCAGCGCAGTGGGCGTGCCCAGGCCTTCGATGGTGGTGATCTCGGCGCCGTCATGCATGACGGCCAGCGTCAAACAGGAATTGACGCGGCGTCCGTCCAGCACCACCGTACAGGCGCCACACTGGCCGTGGTCGCAGCCCTTCTTGGTGCCAGTCAGGTGCAGGTGTTCGCGCAGCGCGTCCAGCAGCGTCGTACGCATGTCCAGCGACACCTCGCGCGCCGCGCCGTTCACGCGCAGGGTCACGGTGGCGGACATGGCTTGCATGCCGGCCTGCGAGCCCTGCTGGGCGGCAGTCATCGATGGCGTGGCCATCGCGGTGGCGGTGGCCGACGCAGCGCCTGCCTTGAGCAGGTTGCGACGGGTGATCTTGATGGCAAGCGAATTTTCCAAGGCAGCCCCTTTGTCTTAGTCGGCAACGCGGACCACGCCGCGCTCCAGGTCGTCGGCCAGCAACCCGCATTCCCGTAGCGAATGGGTGCTGGGCGGGGTGGTGTGCCGGATGCGCTCTTGCGTCAATTCGGCCAGGATGGACACGGCGATTTCAGGCGGTGTGCGGCTGCCGATGGGCAGGCCCACCGGCCCGCGCAGGCGCGCCACCTGCGCTTGCGTGAAGCCAAAATGTTCAAGCAGGCGCTTGCGGCGCTGGTCGTTGGTACGCCGCGAACCCAGCGCGCCCACGAAGAATGCTGGCGACGGCAGCGCTTCCAGCAGCGCCATATCGTCCAGCTTGGGGTCATGCGCCAGCACGATGATTGCCGTGCGGATATCCGGCGCCAGGGCTGTGACAGTGTCGTCGGGCATCGTCGTCAGCAGCCGTGTGCCCGGCACATGCCACGACGCGGCGTATTCCTGGCGCGGGTCGCACACGATCACCTCAAAGCCCAGCGCCATCGCCATGGGCGCGATGTAGCGCGCGATGTCGCCCGCGCCCACCAGCAACAGACGCCATTGCGGCCCGTGCAGCGTGGTCAGCGTTTTGCCGTCCCAATGAAATTGATCGCCCGGCTGGGCAGACGCCAATGCCGCCATGCCGGTGTCCAGGCTGAGCGTTCTTTTGACCAGTTCACCGTTGTTCAAGCGTTCGGCCAGGCCTTGCAGCAGCGCGACGTCGGGGTCGGGTTCAATCAGCAATTCCAGAATGCCGCCGCAGGGCAGGCCAAAGTTCAACGCTTCGTCGCGGGTGGCGCCGTAGGTCAGCGCATACGGGCGTGGCTGCCAATGCCCGCCGCGCCGTATCTTGTCGATCAGGTCGTCTTCAATACAGCCGCCCGACACCGACCCCACTATGCGCCCATCGTCGCGCACCGCCAGCCAGGATCCGCGTGGCCGTGGCGAGGCGCCCCAAGTGTTGGCGACCGTAGCCAAAATGAATCGGTGGCCCTGATGGCGCCAGCTCTCGATTGCGGCTAAAACCTGCAAATCCAGGCTCTCCATGTGTTGCCCTCCAGATATCGAAACCACTGTAGCAGCGCGCCGCCCGACAAGAAAAGAGGCAAAATCCGCATACTCTGATCAGCAGAACTCACCAACGCGCCAGTGCGCCGATGTGCCGATACGACGGAGCGCCAATTCGCCAATTCGCCAATCCAGCAATTACCATGCCCAGCTTCGCATCCTCTCTTACGCTAGACGCATCCGCTGCACCGGGACCGTGCGTGGGCGTGCTGTTGGCGGCGGGCCACGGGCGCCGCTACGCCGCCATCGCGCCGGGCCAGGACAAGCTGTTGGCATTGCTGGACGATGGCACCCCGGTTGCCGTGGCTTGCGCCCGTGCGCTGCGCCAAGCCACCGCGCGCACCATTGCGGTGCTACGCGCCGACCAAACGGCGCTGCGGGCATTGCTGGAATCAGCAGGGTGCGACATCGTGCTGGTCAGCGCGGAAGCCAACGGCATGGGCGATAGCCTGGCGACGGCCGCGCGTCATTTGATGCGAGAGGCGCAATCCCTGAACTTGACAGAGTCCGCCTGCCTGATCGCCCTGGCCGACATGCCGTGGCTACGCGCCGATACCTGTTTGCGGGTTGCTGCCGCGACCAGCCAGCATCGCATCGTGGCGCCTACCTGGCAGGGCCGCCGTGGACATCCGGTGGCGTTCGCGCGCGCGCTCTGGCCGGAGCTTGCCGCGCTATCGGGCGATGTGGGCGCGCGCAGCGTGTTGATGCGCCATCCGGTTCATGAACTAGCGGTCGACGACCCGGGCGTGCTGGCGGATGTGGATGCGCCGCGGGACTTGAATTCCAAGTCCTGACGCGCGACCCGCGCCGCCACGGCGTCCTTGATGGCGTCCTTGGTGGCGTCCTTGATGGCGTTCTTGATGGCGTTCTTGATCGCGTGCCATGCGGCCGCGTCCATGGCGCCGTTCAGGGCTTGTCCGCAATCCCCGCGTCACGGATGATCTTGGTCCAGCGCGCCTCTTCCTGCTTCACGTATTCACCCAGCGCGGCCGGCGTGCCCACGCTGGCGACCAGCCCTTCCAGTTCCAGCGCCGCCTGAAAATCCGCCTTGCCCGACACCTTCTTGATGGCCGCGTTGAGCTGGTCGATGACCGCCTGCGGCGTGCCCCGCGGTACGAAGACGCCATACCAGCTATCCACGAAGTAATCGGCTTCGCCCGCTTCCGCCACGCTGGGCACGCCCGGATACGCGGGCGAGCGGTCTTTGGTGGTGACCGCCAGCGCGCGCAGTTGCCCGTTCTTGATCTGGCCGCTGACGCTGGCCGAGGTAGAAAAGATCATGTCGATCTGCCCACCTATCAGGTCATTGATGGCCGGCCCCGCCCCCTTGTACGGCACATGCAGGATGTCGACCTTGCCCAGGCTCTTGAACAATTCCCCCGCCAGATGCGCCGACGTGCCGTTGCCGTACGAGCCGAACGTCAGCTTGCCGGGATGCGCGCGAGCGTAGGTCAGCAAGTCCTGCACGCTTTTGAATTGGGACTTGGGCGACACCACCAGCACATTGGGCGACTTGCCGATCATCGCCACCGGCGCGAACGCGGCTTCGGTGTCGTAGGGCAGCTTCTTGTGGATGGCCGGGTTGACCGCATGGGCGAAGGTCGCCATCAATAGCGAGTAGCCGTCTGGCGGACTCTTGGCCACGTTTTCCGTGCCGATAATGGTGCTGCCGCCCGGCCGGTTCTCGACGATGACCGATTCGCCTAGCTCGTCGGTCAAGCCCTTGGCAAGTTGGCGCGCAACGATGTCGGTGCCACCACCCGGGGTGAACGGCACCACGATGCGCAGCGGCCGGTCTGGAAACGCCGCGTGCGCCTGCGGTGCGCAAAGCGTCGCCATCGTCAGCGCGGTGGCGGCCACGGCCTTGGCGGATAGCCATGCAAATTTCTGGGTCTTCATGCTTGTCTCCTGATATTTTTTTGCGCCGGTCTGATTGCGGCGCCTCTGCAAAAAAGGGCGGCCGAATGACCGCGCCCGGTCAGTCCTTCAACACCACGACGCCATCCGCCGCGCAGACGCCTTGCCCCAAGGGCTTGACGAACAAGGGGTTGATTTCGGCTTCGATCAACTGCGCTTGCAAGGCGGTGGCCATGCGCGCAAACGCCAGCACCGCCTGGATCAGCGCGGGCACATCCGCTTTGGGGCGGCCGCGATATCCGTCCAGCAAGGGCCAGGTTTTCAGGCGTTGCAAGGCGGCAAGTACCGCGTCTTCCGTCAAGGCCGCGCCGTCTTCCGGCAGCAACAGCAAGGTCGTGTCGCGCACCAGTTCAGCCACCACCCCGCCCATGCCCAGCAGCAGCGCCGTACCGACCGTGTCGCGATGCAGGCCGACGATGACCTCGGCCGCGCCCGTCACCATCTCTTGCACCAGAAAGGCCTGGGGCGGCTGGCCCGTATGCCGCTGTACGTCTTGCGTCATCTGCCGCAGGCGCTCTGCGATGTCTGCGGGCGCCACGTTGACCGCCACGCCGCCCACATCGCTTTTGTGGGTGATCTTGCTGGACAACAGTTTGAGCACCACGCGTGGCCCCAAGGTGGCGGCCGCGCTGCTTGCCTGAGCGTCGGACGTGACCGTGATTTCGCGCACGCCGGGTATGCCGAACCGGGCGAACAGCGCCTTGGCCTGAGCCTCGTCCAGCGAGCCCCGCTCGGCGCAAAGAATCGGTTCGGTGGCCTTGGACGGCGGCTGCACTGGCGCGGCACGTTCCTTGTTGCGCTGAACGCGCCACATGGCGGACAGCGCCGCGCCGATGCTCTCGGGCGCTGGGAACGCAGGGATGCCGTAATGGCTAAGCACCTCGGCCGCGCGCGGCGCGTGTGGGCTGACGAAGGCCATCAAGGGCTTGCTGCTCAGCGCAAGTGAATCGCGCAACGCATTGGCCATCAGTTCAGGCTGCGCCACGCCAGACGAGCCCACCACAACCACCAGCGCATCGTACTGATCGCTTTCCAGCACGATGCGGATGGCGTTGCGCAACAGGTCCGGCTGCAATCCGGCCAGGGTCACGTCGATGGGGTTGCGGTCCAGGGCGGCGTGGTCGCCGGTTTGCAGCGCCCGCAAGGCGGCGCCGGTGGCCGCATCAGGCGCGGGCAGTTCAAAGCCCGCCACGCCCAGGCTGTCGGCCACCAGCGTGCCCGCTCCGCCGGTTGAGGTCAGCACCGCTACACGCGGGCCGCCCAGCTTGCGTTCGCTGGCCAACGCGGCGGGAATGTCCAGCAGGTCTGCAAACGTCTGCGCCCGAATGACGCCCACGTCGTCGAACAGCGCGTCGTACATGGCGTCCGCGCCCGCCAGCGCACCCGTGTGCGACGCGGCGGCCTGGGCGCCGGATGCCGACCGGCCGACCTTGTACGCCACGATGGGCTTGCCCGCGGCGGCTGCCTTGCGCGCGGCGGCGCGGAAGGTCTTGGGGTTGCGGATGCTTTCCACATACAGCGCGATCACGCGCGTGGCGGGGTCGTCGGCCAGCGCGTCCACAAAATCGGCTAGATCCAGGTCGACCTCGTTGCTGGTGGAGATCAGCTTGGACAGTCCAATGCCACGCGCCGCCGCGCGCGACAGCAAGGCGCCCAGGATGCCGCCGCTTTGCGACACCAGGCCCACCGCGCCGCTGTGCAGGTCATCGAGTTCCAAGGCGCCGCTGGCCGACAGCGTGATGCGATCCGTCAGGTTGACCAGGCCTATTGTGTTGGGACCCAGGATACGCATGCTGCCCGCCGCGTCGCGCAGTTCGCGCTGACGGCGCACGCCCTCTTCGCCAGTTTCGGAATAGCCGCTGGCCAGCACGATGGCCGCGCCCGTGCCGATATCGGCCAGGGCGCGAACGGCTTGCTGCGTGTGCTGGGCGCTTAGCAGCACGATGGCCACGTCCGGCGCTTCCGGCAAGGCGCGCACATCGGGGTAGCAGCGCAGCCCGGCAATCTCGGACGCCTTGGGGTTGACCGGATAGATGCGGCCCTGGAAGCCGTGCTTCTGCAAATAGGCCACGGGCCGGCCCGAGGTCTTGGCCGGATCCGCCGACGCCCCCACCACCGCCACGCTGCGCGGCCGCAGCAGCTTTTGCAGGCCGTTCATTGGTCTGCTCCCGGGGCCTTGGCCGTCTTGGCCTGGGCCATCTTCGCCAGAAACTCCGCCACGGATTCGCGGTGTTCCGTGCTGGTGTAGCAAATGCCCTGCGCCTGGCTGCCCATCGCGAACACCTGGTCCGCCGTCAGCTCGGAACTCTGGTCCAGAATCGACTTGCCGAGCGCCAGCGCCGTGGCCGAGCCTTGCGCCAGTTCGGCCGCCCAAGCCCGGGCCGCGCGCACTTCCTCGCCAGCGGGCGCCAGGCGGTCCGCAATCCCCAAGGCCAAGGCCTCATCGGCCAGTACCTTGCGGCCGGAATAGATCAGGTCCTTGGCGCGCGCCAGCCCCACGCGGCGCGGCAGAAAGTACATGCCGCCGCCATCCGGAATCAGCCCGCGCGCAATGTAGCTCCAGGTGAACGACGCCGCTTCGGATGCCACGATGAAATCGCAGCTAAGCGCCGTGTCCGCGCCCAGCCCGGCAGCCGCGCCGTTGACGGCCGCGATGGTGGGCTTGGGCATGCGATACAGCAGGCTGACCGTGTGGTGCACGTGCTGCTGCCGCGACCAGCCGTTGAAAGCGACCTCGCCGCTGGGTGCGTCCATGCGGCGCTGCATGCCCGAGATGTCGCCGCCCGCGCAAAAGCCCTTGCCTTCGCCGGTCAGCACCAATGCCCTTGTGCCCCGGTCGGCGCTCACGGCCTCCAGCGCGTGGATCAATTCGGTGCGCATGGCGTCGCTGATCGCGTTGCGCTTTTCCGGGCGGTTCAGCGTCAGCGTCGCCACTCCGCCGTCCAACTGCAGTTTGATGAATTCGTAGTCCGCCATCTTGCTTGCTCCGTCTTGGTCGATGGGCCAGCCGGTCCCTATGACGGGTTTTTCTCGGCTGGCGATATCGACACGGTAGGCGCTACAGTTGGCGAATACACGCACCTATTTCCACTAGATGGAATTGCTAATGACGACCCGGACATCCGAAATTTCGGCCGATTTCTCGGCCGCCGCTCCGCAACGTTTCGATGGCATCAGCCAGAACCGCTCGCTGGCCCGTGGCCTGGACATCCTGCGGGCGTTCAAGCCCGGCACCGACCTGCTGGGCAATGGTGAACTTGCCGAACGCACCGGCTTATCGGCGGCAACGGTCAGCCGCTTGACGCAAACCTTGGTGACCAGCGGTTTTCTGGAATACGAACGGGGCGCGCGCGCCTACCGGCTGGCCGCGCCCGTGCTCAGCCTGGGACACGCGATGCGCGCCGCCTCGCCCGTCTTGAAAGCGGCCACGCCATTCATGCAGGATGTGTCCAACAAGCGCAAGGTCAATATCGGCCTGGCTTGCGCGGACCGCACGGAAATGGTTTATCTGGAATCCATCCGCTATAACCGCAAGGCCTCGTTACGCACCATCGTGGCGGGCCAACGGGTGCCCATTGAACTGACTTCGTTAGGGCGCGCTTATCTGGCCACCCTGGATGCCAAGGCGCGCCAGGCTCTGCTTGAAGAAATAATGCGGGGCTATCGCAGCGCGTCGTGGAAACCGATAAGCGCCGAGGTCGGCAAAGCGATTGAGAAAGTTGCCGCCACAGGAGTTTGCCTGGCGTCCTGGCAACCGGGGTAGTCGCCATGTCCACGCCTTTGGCCGTGCCCGGCGGGCAAACGCTGGCCTTGAACCTTAGCCTGATTACGGACGACACGGCATCAACGGTAGAACGGCAGCATGCGGCGGCGCTGCTGGCGTTGAGAGACAAGATTGTTCATGAGTTGGAACGCCGTGGGCCCGGTGGCTAGCACACCAAGGATCAACCCCGGACACCGGTCACGGCCTTGATGCGGCGGATGCTGCGTGATTGTTCTTCGGTACAACCGCCCTCGGGACCGCCTTGCGGGTCGCCCTGACCCGGGATATTCCATTTCAGGAAAACATCTTTTCTGATCAGCACGATTATTCGTGGATTTTCCGGATATTCCACACAGATAATCTCGTGTCGTAGTTTTTGTGATGGCCAGAGCACCAGTAACGAAGCCACATGCACAAGCACTGCCCTATTCAGCATTCCGGATTTACACCTCTACAAGAACGGCGCAGTGTAGAGAGTGATGCGCCCCCGGTCTTTAAGAAAGGCAATCAAACCAGACAGAAAGTATCTAACCCATTAACTATTTCAATTTATTCTGCAACAAACCAAAAAATATAATATGCACGAATAATGCATCTTAATAAAAAACGATTAACCGGCCGAGGCGCCGAGGGTATTTTTATAGACCTTTCCGTCTTTCATGATCAGCCGCAAATTATTCGTCGGGTCGCCCAGAAAATCCAGATTGCGTGAGGGGTCTCCTTCGGCCACCAGAATATCTGCCAAAGCGCCCACGGCGATACGGCCCAACGCGCTCGGATACGGATTGCGCTCGCCGGACAGCCCCAGCAGTTCGCCGTTCACACCCGTGGCTTGGGCAAGCAGGGTCAATGGGTCGTAAAAGCGCACCAGCTTGGCCAGTTGCCGCCCTTGGCTGGGTGTGTTCTTGGCGTTGAACAAAATGTCGGTGCCCCAACCCGTCTTGATGCCGTATTTCTGCGCAAGCTCATAAGCGTTGACCGTGCCTTCGGACACGCGCTGCTGGCTGGCGCGCCGTTCGGCATCCGGATAGGTGTTGGCGTCTTCGTCCTGCAAAAACGGTTGCAGGCTCCACCACACGCCCTCGTCACGCATCATGCGCGCACTGGCGTCATCCGCCAGTTGGCCATGTTCAATGCATTTAACGCCGGACTTGATCGTGCGCTGGATGCCCTTGGGCGTGTACACGTGCGCCATCACATAGGTATTCCAATCCGCCGCCGCGTCCACCGCGGCACGCAGTTCCACTTCGGAAAACTGCGTGCTGTCCAAGGGATCGTAAAGCGAGGCCACGCCGCCGCCCGCCATGACCTTGATCTGCGATGCGCCCAACATCAATTGTTCGCGCACCCGGCGCAAGACTTCGTCGGCACCGTCGGCGATCATCGCCACGCCTACGCTTTCGACCAGGCTCAACGGCGCGTTGGCGGCGCGCGGCACTTCGCTGCGCAAGCGGAAATCACCATGCCCCGCGGTTTGGGAAATCATGGCGCCGCTGGGGTAGATGCGCGGCCCAGGCACCATGCCTTCGTCGATGGCGCGCTTCAAGGCGAACGCGGGGCCGCCCGCGTCGCGAATGGTGGTGAAACCGCGCATCAGGGTGCGCTCGGCTTCCTCGGCGGCCGCAATGTACAGGTAGCCCAGGTCGGCCGTCATCGCCGTGGTTTGCGCTACCGCCGCCAGCATCGAATGCCAATGCACGTCGATCAGCCCGGGCATCACCAGCTTGCCCTGACAGTCGATGACCTGGGCATCGGCAACGGATACGCCAGCGGCCGGCAAGTCGGTAATCACATTGCCCTTGATCAACACCTGCACGCCCTCTTGCACCGCTTTGCCGGTGCCATCGAACAGGCGCAGGTTGGTCAGCAGCAAGGGGCGAGCAGGCGTGGCGGGATGGCGGAAGATATCGGTCGCTGCGGTCGCGGCGCGCGCGCTCATGAAGGGCATCGCCATGGCCGCCACACCGCCCATGAACTTGCGACGCGACATATCCGCCATCACGCGCTGGTAGATCAAGCGGCACGCCACGCTGCCGCAATGGCAGGGGCGTCTGCGGCTGAATAGATAGGTCTGGGAAGTGTCGCGCTGGACTGCGGTGGAACGGACCATCGAGTTCTCCTGACATTAAGTGCGCGGCCAAAGGTGGTCCGATGCTACTCAATAAACAGGGGCTTGGCGACACGATGCCCGCGGGCACACCATGGAAGGGAACAAGAAGGCTCGTCGCGATGCCTTCATGGCGTTGCGGCCTACTGCGCCATGCGCCGCAAGCGTTGCAGTTCCGCCTGATTCAAACGCCGCGCTTCCAACTCGGCGTAATCACGTTCGCCGACATCGTAAGAGCCTTCATGAATGCAGCGGCTGCGCAAGAATTTGCAGTTATCGCTGACCACCCGTTCGGACGCGGCGGCGGAGGCCGAGGCCGGCTCTGACGACCCGGGAAGTATCGATGAGCAGCCGGCAACCAGTCCGGCCAGCATGAGCGCCACAGCGGGGCGGCCCAGCGTTTGAATCCACATTTTCCTAATCCTTGCGTCGCTGCGGTAGCTGTCTTTATAGCAAGGCTTCGGCGAGCAGGCCGTACCAAGTGGTAGCAGTACGTGCGAGGGGTACGTCGAAATCAACACTTGCATATTAGGACATTATGACCTAACTCTCACTTAAGGCCGGCGCATCTCGCGCAAGGTCACTGACCGGAGTACCTCCGATGAATTTGCAAGAACAGGCCACCGTCCAGGCCGCCATCGCCATTCTGGACAAGCATCTTCGGCAGCCCGGCGTTGCGGCAAACAGCCCAACGGCGATCAAGCAACTGCTTCGCCTCTCGCGCTGAATCCGGCCTGATGAACTAACCAAGGAGCGGCCCGGAATACCGGGCCTGTTTGACTATGGAATCCCGCATTCCCTACGGCGATGATGTCACTACGATTCGAGCGGTATGCCTGCGTCCCTTCGCTGACGGCTGGGAACAGCCTACAGCGGATGAGGTGCGCGCCGCCTTGTCCATGGCCGGTCTGACCGGCGGGCAAGCGGCAAGACTGCTTGGGATATCAGACGGGCGTACGGTCCGGCGATGGACTGGCGGCGATAGCCACATTCCCTATGCGGCCTGGGCAATGCTCTGCCATGCGGCCGGGCTGGGCATTATTTGGCGCTGACGGGCGAAGCTATTAGCTAGCGACAGCAGTTCGGCATGAGAACCATGTGCTCTACCCCATTTACGTACACAAGGAAAAAGGCAGCGCCTACGGCGCCTCTTTTCCAGACTTTCCGGGTTGCCATGCCGCAGCCCCCACGCTGCAACAGTTGCATGCAGCAGCACAAGAAGCCGTTGAGGCCCATTTATTTGGCGAAAGCGAGCCTATCGCGCTCCCCAGCGCCGTTAACGACTGGATGCAGCGCACGGCGTTTAAAGGCGGCTTCTGGATGCAGGTCGACATTGACCTTTCCAAGCTCAACACCCCACCCCGCTCCTGGCCCTTCGTCTGACCCCACGCATCCTTATCAAGGCTCATGCCATTGCGGCGCCTGCCGCTTCGAGGTCGATCTGGATCTGGACGTACGCAGTGCAATTGTTCAATCTGCAAGCAGCGCGGCGCGCTGATGCTTCGGGCTCCCGCGACAGTGCAGCACAACGTAGCGATCAGAAAGCAAAAAGCCGAATCCCATGTTTCAAAGGATTCGGCCCTATCACTGCATCCCATCTGCCTGCTTGCGCAAGCAGCTCAGGAATTAGATCGCTTTGATCATCGTCGCCTGGGGGCCTTTCTGGCCTTGGCCGGCGACAAACGACACGCGTTGGTTCTCTTCAAGAGACTTGTGTCCGTCACCCTGGATTTCAGAGTAGTGCGCGAACAGATCTTTACCGCCCAGTTCCGGGGAAATAAAGCCGTAGCCCTTGTCGTTGTTGAACCACTTCACGATGCCAGTTTCTATCTTCAATGTATGTCCTAGAGGTACAGGGAAAAAATATTCCCGGGGGCCACTATGGGTGATTACCGGGAACAAAGATATCCCTGTTTCGAAATGACACAATTACGCGAGCGGGCTTTCTGCCCTGGCGGCCGAAGCGGCGCCTATAGGGCTGTCAGCGCCACGTCCCTCTGTCATAAAAAAAGCCCGCCTGTAGAGGCGGGCTGATTCGTGCGGGTTGATCGTCAGATAGTGACGTCCACAACCTTGGTGTGATTCATGCAATGCGCATTGATCTTGTACAGGAAGATGAGATAGCCGATGCCCAGCGTGACGATGGAGATGATCGCCCAGATGACGATATTTCCAATGATGCTGGCCAAATCGATCGTGCATTCCAGGCGCCCCACGCGGCGGCCGGAATCGTCAAGCACCGCAGTCCGGCTGATGATGAATCGCTGCATGTAGTACGGGAACACGAACAGCGCCAGGCCGAGCGTGACGATGCTCAAGAGGATCCAGATAATCCCGTGGCCGATGATATCGCCGACGGTGAGATCCGATTTCAACTTCAATTGCTTCATGGTGTGCCCAGGCTCTCGATGTAAGTAACGCTGGGGGTTTTACCATTTTTTTATAAATGTTTCAAAACACACCAACCGACATCGTGCTGCATGCCTGGGCAAACTTCTAGCCTTCGTCAAAGGATGCTCAGCAATTTCCCTTCTTGGCCTGTCCAGGCGGGCAGAAGCCGCCGCCGCCACCGCCATGCGGGTCCACGATCACGGCGCCATCGGGTGTGTAGACCGCGCATCCACCAAGCAGGCATGCGACGACGGCCAGGGCACAGAACATCTTCATCTTGAAATCCATAGGGTTAAGGTCGCCGAAAGTGTATTTCGGCGCCCTGCAACCATGCCCCTACTTTTGTAACGATCCGCCCACGTTCCCTGCTTAAGCGACCTGTTCCGCCGCAACGTCCTGGTTTTGCTCAAGCATCAGGCTCAAGGTGTTCAGAAAGAGATCAAGGCCCAGAATGCCCAAGCCGATGGTCGACAGCACGGTATTGCCGGCCGCGTCCTTGATGACGACCTTCTCGGTCCACGCGTTCAGGTCCACATTGCGCAGGCTGGATACCGGCACCGTCTGCCCCTGCACTTGCAGCGCGTCGCGGGTGACAACGATGGGCTGGGTGGTGATGCTCAGGAACTTGCCGCTCATGCGCTTGCGCCAGACCTGTCCCGTGCTGATGTAGTTGAAGGTGACCGCGCCGCCGGACGCCAGGGTATCAAGAACGACGGGCTGGCGCTCGCGCAGGTAGAGCTCGCGGAACAACTGCTGGAAGTCCATGAAGCCCGACAGGTGCAGACTGATCCAGTTGAAGGATTCTTTCGCGTTGCGGCGATAGGCCAGGTTGGTGGCCAGGCCGCTCATCACGGTCTGCCCGGAGCTGAACAGGTACAGATCTTCGATATCGGCAAAAGCCGTGTACGTCTTCTGCGCACCGACGATACGGGCCACGCCCTTTTCATAGATCTCATAGCTAGGCTGACGCAACTTCTTCTGCCACACGCTGGCCGCAAGCGCGCCGAGCCCGCAGAACGCCAGGAAACCAGCGGTGCCAAAGAAAAGCGGGGGATTCTTCTGCGGCACGATGGTGCTCAGGTAGACAACGAAACCGGCCAGTGCCAGGCACGCGATGCCGAGTATTACAAGGAAATAGACAAAGAACTTGCCATGCCGAAAAGTCTTGATCAGTTCGCCTGTCGAGGGCTGAGAGTGCTGCGTTGCCATGTACTGCCACATCCTATTGTTGATAAGGCCCGTCAGAAGGTGCGGGCGGAATGCCCGCCTGGGACCGGGCTGGATTGTAAAAGAACCATCGCTCTCAATTTAGTTGATTAAATCAACCAATTGCACGAAAATGGTTGCTTTCCGACCGAGATGCCATCATGACCTTGCAGACCCCGCTGACCCGCCTTCTGGGTATCCGATATCCCATCATTCAAGCCGGCATGAGCTGGGCCTCGTCCAACGCGGAACTGGCGGCGGCTGTCTCGGCCGCCGGTGGCCTGGGCGTGGTGGCGTCCGGGCCGATGTACCCGGAGGCGCTGCAAGCCGCGCTGCGCAAGCTGCGCAGCCTGACCGATGCCCCCTACGCGGTGAACATCCCGCTTTACAACAAGCGCGCGCGTGAACATCTGGACATTGCCATCGCGGAAGGCGCCCCCATCATCATCGCCTCGCAAGGCGGGCCGCGAGAGCATCTGGGCCGAGTCCACGATGCCGGCATGAAGTGGCTGCAAGTCATTGCCAGCCCGGTCCATGCCGAGAAGGCCCAGGCGGCCGGCGTTGATGGCGTGATCGCGGTCGGGTTGGAGGCCGGCGGGCACCCCGGCCCCGAAGAGATCACCACCCAAGTGCTGCTGCGGGCGACGGTGCAGCGCGTGGACCTTCCGGTGGTTGCCGCTGGCGGCATCGCGGATGGCGCGGGGATTGCCGCCGCGCTTTGCCTGGGTGCGGCCGGCGCGCAACTGGGAACGCGTTTCTTGCTGACACCCGAAGCGGGCGTGCACGCCGCCTATAAAGCGGCCGTGATGGGCGCGAACATCAGCGACACCACCCTGGTTGGCCGAGGGCGCTCACCGGTGCGCATGCTGCGTAACGCCTTTGCCCAGCAGTACCTCACCGCCGAACGCAGCGGCAGCGATGAAGAGCTGGACGCCCTGTTTGCGCAAAGCACCTTGAAGCAAGCCGCGCTGGAAGGCAACGTCGAACTGGGCAAGGTCGAAGCCGGGCAAAGCGCCGGATTGATTGGCGACCTGGTGCCGGCCGGCGAATTAATGCAGCGTCTGGTGGAAGAAACCTTGGTGGCGATTCGGCGGCTTTCCGCGTTGGGTTGAGTGCCGACCGTGGCAAGGTCCAGCGCTGTTGAGCTGGGCAAGCAGCAACTTCATGCTCTACACAGGCTCCCGAAGGTTGAGATCACCCAACCTTCGGGGCCCTTCATTTCACGTCTGAAGTCGTGAGCCAGCTGACTTCTTCGGCAAGCCTACTTCTTCAACCGCCCTACTTCTTCAACAAGCCCGCGCCTTCGACCAGCTTGCGCATGGCGACCTGATCCTTCTCCACGAACTGGGTCGCTTCTTGCGGCGTCCTGGTCCAGAGCTCGACACCCTGCGCGTCCATCAGCTTGCGATATTCCGGCGACTGGTTCACGGCCTGCACGGCTTTGTTCAATGTCTCCAGCACCTGGGGCGGCGTGCCCTTGGGCGCAGCCAGGCTGTACCACGACGCCGATTCCGCCCCGCTTACCCCCGCTTCCGCCAAGGTGGGCACATCGGGAAACAAGGCCGAGCGCTTGGGGTTGGCATAGGCCAGCGCCTTGAGTTTGCCGCTGCGAATGAACTGCACGCTGGCCGCCAGATTCAACACGGCCATGTCGACCTGTCCGCCCACCAGATCATTGATGGCCGGGGCAGCACCGCTATACGGGATATGCATGATGTCGACCTTGGCCTGCTGGCGAAACAGCTCGCCGCCCAGGTGCGGCGAACTGCCCGGCCCCGCCGACGCGTAGTTGATCTTGCCCGGTTCCTTGCGTGCCAGGGCGATCAGCTCCGGCAAGGTCGACACCGGCAAGGACGAACGCACCACCAGCATATTGGGCTGGTTGGCCACGATGCCCACGAAGGCAAAATCCTTGATGCCGTCGTACGGCGTCCGCTGCATCAAGGGCGTCACCACATGCGCGGCGGACGTGCCCAACAACAAGGTGTAGCCATCCGGCTTGGCCCGCGCCACGAAATTGGCGCCTATGGCAGCACCACCGCCGGCCTTGTTCTCTACGATCACCGCCTTGCCCAGCTGCTTTTCCAGCTCGCGCGCCAGCGCTCGTCCCAGCACATCGGCGGGGCCGCCCGCCGCATAAGGATTGACCAGCGTGATCGGCTGATTGGGATAGCTGTCCGCCGCCAGGCTCGCACCGCTGCACACCGCACTGACGGCCAGGCCGCACAGCAATCGCTTCAAGGTATTCATCTTTGTCTCCTGATCCTCATTGGGATGCATGTTTTGTATTGCTAGATGGCGCCAAGCTGCCGTAGCGCCGTGATTTCCTCGTTCGACAGCCCCAGCCTTGCGCGCAACACCTCGTCGGTATGCTCGCCCAGCAAAGGAGGCCGTTCGACCTGTGGATCTTCATATCCCTCGAATTTGAAGGGCACCGGCACCGCGCCAAAGCGGCCGATGCGAGGATGCTCATAGCTTGCGACCATGCCGCGCGCGAGCACATGCTCGTTATTGAGAATCTCGCCCACGTCCAGAATCGGTCCGGCCGGAACGCCGGCCGCATCGCAACGGCGGCAAAGTTCATCGCGGTCCAACTTGGCCACCGCGTTCTGCAAGCCGGCCATGACTTCCTCTCGCCGGGCCACGCGCACAGCGTTGCGGGCCAGTTCCTCATCGGCGCTCCATTGCGGGAGGTCCAGCAGGTCACACAGCGGTTTCCAGTGTTGGTCGCTGCCGGTGATCTGCACCCACTTGCCATCGCGGCATTCAAACGCGGCCGACGGCACGCGCCCAGGATGTTCCGTGCCCATGCGCGGCGGCACTTCCCCCAAGGCGAAGTACCGCGCCGCGGCCAAAGACAGCAGGCCGACCTGCCCGTCCAGCATGGAAAAATCCACATGGCAGCCGCGCCCGCTACGCTCACGGCCAACCAGGGCCGACAAAATGCCTATCGCCGCCCACAGCCCCGAGGTCAGGTCAGCCACCGGCAAGCCTGGCTTGACCGGCCCGCGACCACGCTCGCCGGTCAGGCTCATGATGCCGCCCATCGCCTGGAACACGGTGTCATAGCCTTTACGCGCGGCATACGGCCCGGTCATGCCAAAGCCCGTGCACGAGAAGTAAATCAGGTCAGTGTTTTCGGGCGCGATGTGCGCTTTGTCCAGGCCGTAGCGTGCCAGGGTGCCCACCGGAAAATTCTCGACCACCACGTCAACGTCCTGTGCCAGCCGGCGTATCAAGGCCTGGCCCTCGGGCTTGCGGAAATTGACCGTGATTGATTGCTTGCTGCGATTGAAGGCAAGGTAATAGGCCGACTCGTCGCCGCCCTCGCCGTGCACCTTGGGCTCGAATCCGCGCGTCTCATCCCCGCCTTCGGGTTGCTCGACCTTGATCACCGTGGCGCCCAGTTCGGCCAATATCATCGACGCGAAGGGGCAGGCCAGCACCCGCGACAATTCCAGAATGGTGACGCCATCAAGCGGCTTCATCGCGCCGCCCCTTGTCGAAAGCCACGCATGATGACGTTGGCGTCGCGGCCCACGCCCAGCGCCTCTTCCAGCGCAAGATCCGCGCAGCGATGGAAGGCGCGCTTGGTGAGGCCCATGGCGGCGGGTTCCCAGCCGGCGACACGCTCGGCCAGTTCCAATGCTTGCGGCAAGACATCGGCGGCCGGAACTGCCCGGTTGGCCAGGCCCAAGGCCAGTGCCCGATGGCCGTCGATGGCCTCGGCCATGGCCACCAGCTCGAAAGCCTGCTTGCGACCTAATTGCCGTACCAGATTGGCCATCACCACTGCGGCCACGATGCCGTGGCGCAACTCCGGATAGCCAAAGCGCGTGTCCTCGGCCATGACCACCATGTCGCAGGCCAGCGCCAGGCCGGCGCCGCCGCCCAGCGCATTGCCATGCACGGCGCCGATCACAGGCTTGCTCATGCGCGAGAAAACCAGATGCAGGTCGGTGGTCAGGCTGGCGCGCGCCAACACGGCCTCGGGGTGCTCTGGCGTCAGCGCCGAAAACTCCGTCGTATCCGCGCCCGCGCAAAACGACTTGCCATTGCCGGTCAGCATCACCGCGCGCACCGATTGGTCTTGATCGGCCTCGCGCAGGCTGGCCAGCAAGCCGGTCGTCAAGGCGGTGTTCAAGGCATTGTGCTTTTCCGGGCGATTCAGCCGCAGCACGCGCACCGCGCCCTGATTTTCAATCATCAATTCAACCATGTCTTGACCTCTATTTAATTGATTTAATCAACTTTATGAGCATAAGAACGCCTGTCACAGACAGGCTGCCGCCTTAGCGCGGCTGCACGCCGCGACCGCGGCGTGTCGGCACTTCGGCCTTCAAGTCATTAAGCATATCCAGCATGTGCGATGTCATCTTGTCCAAGGCGCGCTCCAGCACCTCGCGCTCGTCTTCGCTCAGCACGGCCAGCATCTCCTCATTACGCTCAATGGCGGCCGGAAATACTTCTTGGTAGAGCTTTTTTCCGGCGCGCGTCAGGTCCAGGCTTACGCCACGCGCATCCTGGGCATCGGCGCTGCGCTTGATCAGGCCGCGCTCGATCAGGTCGGACACCGTACGGCTGGCCTGGCTTTTGTCGATATTGGCTTCACGTGCCACTGCGTTCAAAGACATATCGGGCGTGGCACCCAGCAAGGCCAGAATCCGCCACTCACGCGGGCCAACGCCATAGCGGCTTTCGTTCAGGCCCGCGGCAATGCGGCTGGACACATAGGCCAGCCGGTTCAAGCGATAGGAAAACAGCTCCTTAAGCGTGGCGGGTGCGGCGCGGCGGGTGGAAAGCTTGCTTCTGGTTGCCATGGAATTCTCTTGGAGCGGTTGCGGTGACGAGGGCATCATATACAAACGCCGCTCAAGCGCCGGCCTTGATCAGCGGATGGAAGCCGCTATCGGCCACGCGGCTGTGCAGGTCGCGCCCCAGCACCTCGCGGCAGCGTTGCGATACGACGGCCAATCCGTCCAGATCCAGACCCGTGCGCACACCCATGGATTCAAACAGACTGACCAGGTCTTCCGTCGCCACATTGCCGGTATGTCCACCGCCATATTTGACCTTGGCCGGATGGCCGCCCACGCCGCCAATGGCGCAATCAAACCAGCGCACGCCGGCGTCCAGGGCGGCCACGTAATTCACCAGACCCGTTGCGCGGGTGTCATGAAAATGGGCCACCAACGTGAGCTGCGGCAGTTCGCGTTGCAACGCGCCGTACAGCTCGCGCACCGCTTGCGGCGTGGCCATGCCGGTGGTGTCGCCCAAGGTGACGATGTCCACACCCAGCGCCGCATAGCGCTCGGCGTCGCGCAGCACGCTATCTGCCGATACCGCACCCTCGAAGGGGCAACCAAACGCCACCGAAATCGTGCCTATCATGCGGAAACGGCCCCGGCCCAGGCTGGCCATGTCGGCGATGATGCCCCATTGATCAGCGCGGCTGCGCTTCAGATTGCGCTCGGAGTGCGACTCGCTGGCCGAGACCAGCAGGCTGATCTCATTGGCGCCGTGGCCTTGTTCCAGATCGGCCAGCGCCCGCTGCACGGCGCGCGCATTGGCGCAGGTCGCCTTGTACCAGACGCCGTCCCGACGCGGCAGCGCCGCCAGCATGTCGCTCGCATCGGCAAACTGCGGCACCACCTTGGGATTGGAATACGAGGTGGCCTCTACCCGCTCAAAACCCAGCGCCGCAAACGCGTCGACCAATTCAATCTTGATCTCGGTCGCAATGAAATCCGGCTCATGCTGCAAGCCATCGCGGGCAAAACATTCGCACAGCACCACGTCGCGCGTCATGCTTTTTCCTCGAGGCCAAACAGGCGGATCGCGTGAGCGCGCAACTTGATCTTCTGCACCTTGGAGCTACCCGTCATGCCTATGTTCTCGAAGGTATCGACGATTTCCATATAGCGCGGCACCTTGAAATTGGCGCAACGGCTTTTGCACCAGGCAATCAGTTCGGAAGGCTCGGCCTGCTGGTCTTCGCGCAACAGCACAAAGGCGGCCGGCACTTCGCCCAGACGGGCATCGGGCACCCCCACCACCTGGGCCATGCGTACGGCTGGATGACCATGCAAGACCTCTTCAACCTCGGCTGGCGCCACGTTCTCGCCACCGACCCGGAACATATCCTTCAGCCGGCCCACCATGCGCAAACGCCCTTCGGCATTCATTTCGCCCAGGTCGCCGGTGCTAAGCCAGCCATCCTCGCTTAACGCGCGTGCGGTGGCCTCGGGCATCTTGTAGTAGCCCTTCATCACACTCCAGCCACGGGCCTGGATTTCGCCCTGCCCGCCCGGCGCGACCACCGCGCCGGTCGCCGGATCGACCAGGCGGATTTCCATGCCGGGATGCGGCAAGGCCCACCCGTGGGCGCGCAATGAAAATTCATCGTTCCAGGCCGACATGACGATATTGGGCGAGGCTTCGGACTGCCCATAGGCATTGCACACCGACGGCACGCCCATCACATCGCGAATCTTCTGCATCACCTCGGGGCCTGCCGCGGCCCAACCGCCACGCAAATGAATCCGCTGACGGTCAAAATCGGGATGGCCCATCAGCATCAAGAAGATGGTGTCGTTGCCGGAGGTCAGCGTGCAGCGCTCTTCATCCAAAATACGCAAGGTCTCGCCCACGTCGAAATTCGGCAAGGTCAGCAGACAGCACCCCGTTACCAGACTGACCAAAATGGACAGCGTGGTGCCTGCCACATGGAAATAAGGCCGGATACTGAAATAGCGGTCTTCCGGCTGCACGCCCATGCGCTGCGCCACGGCTGCGGCATTGCCCAGCATATTGGCGTGGCTGAGCATCACACCCTTGGGGAACGAAGTCGTGCCCGAGGTGTATTGGATCAAAAGCACATCATCACTGCTGACGGCGTGCATGGCTGCATCAAAGCCGGCCATATCGGCACGATCCGCGCCTTCGGTAAAGTCCGCCCACGAGGTCGTGCCCGGCAGGCTGCGTTCACCCAGCACCACCACCTTGCCCAAGACCGGCAGCGCCGCGCCAGGCAGACGCTGAGCCAGGGCCGGCTCTACCCGTTGCAGCAGATCCAGAAAGTCTATGCCCAGAAAAGTGTCAGCCGTCAGCAGGAGCTTGACGTCAGCCTGTTGCAGGCAGAAGGCCAGCTCTTCCGTCTTGAACCGGGTATTGACCGGAACCGTCACCGCGCCGATCAAGGCGCAGGCGTAGAACAGTTGCAGCCAGTCGCCACCATTGCCTAGAAAGATGCCCACATGGTCGCCACGGCGCACGCCGACCGCATACAAAGCCCGCGCGCGTAGCCGGGCGCCGGCGGCCAGTTCATTCCAGTTCAAACGTTCCCCCGGTGCGACAAAGGCCTCTTCAGGGCCGCGTGCCGCCACCGTCTGCGCCAAACAGGCAGCCAGAGTCATCGCCTTCATGCCTGCGGCTCCTTGCCAAAGCCGGCGATGGCGCCTTGCCAATCCGTGCCGCGCAGGTTTTCTTCGATCGCCAACAGTTCGATGGCCATGGCGCCTTCGCGCGTGGTGGCCAGGCCTTGATCGATGCTGCGCTTGGTCAAACGCATCGTCAAAGGCTGGGCACGGGCCATGGCGGCCGCCATGGATTGCGCCTCCTGGCGTAGCGCATCGGGCGCATACACATGGTTGACCAGTCCGATCTCGCACGCTTCGGCGGCGTCGAAGCGGCGGCCGGTAAACAACAGCTCTTTGGCCTTGCGAGCCCCAGCAATACGCGGCAGACGCTGCGTTGCGCCGACTGTGCCCCAACCCACTTCGGGATAGCAGAATACCGCCTCGGTGGAGGCCAGCACGAAGTCGCAGGCGCCAGCGATCTCGCAACCCGAACCAAAGGCCGGACCATGCACCACCGCCACCACGGGTTGCGGCAGGCGCTCAATGGCGGCATAGGCGGCAAAGCCCTGAACCCGGCGCGCCGTCAGCTCCTGATGGTTCATGGTTTTGCGTTCCTTGAGATCGGCGCCAGCGCAAAAGGCGGGGCCGCTGCCCGTGATCAGCGCCACGTGCACGCCAGGGTCGGCAGCAATCGCCTCCATGACCTGCACCAACTCCGCGCACATCTGCGAACTAAGCGCGTTACGGCTATCGGGCCGGTTCAACGTCACCGTGGCAACACGGTCCTGCACCTCAAACAGAATCGTGTGATAAGTCCGGGTCATGCCTGCTCCTGAATGTTCGGTTCTTGTCACCGCATGAAGCCGCGGCCGTGGATCGACTATATGCCTTTTAGTTGATTTAATCCACTATTTATTCGCACGCTGTTACGTTGACATTCAGCTTGGCGGCCACGTCGTCGAGGGCGCGCTGTGTATCGCTCGCCAAGCCCGGGCATGGCGGAACGTTCGCTGGGTCAGCCGGTCATTTCGCGTTCGCGCGCACGACGTTGCAATCGAGTTCCAGCACGATTTTTCCCGTCCCTTTTTCAGTCACCTTGGACGCCAACTGCAGGTCTTTAGGGTTGCCGCGATCTTTGCAGGCTTCGTATGCGTAGCCTTCCGCCAAAGCGAGATTTGCCCCAGGATCGGAACCGTGTCCGTGCATCCATCTACCGAAGGGATCCTTCCTGGAGACCTGGTAGGTCGTAGCACCAGAAGATGCGACTGCCTGAGGCTGGCCCTTCTTTCTCTTGGCGCGCTCCGCGTCGCAGTCCAGTTCCACGAGCACCTTTCCCGTGGCCTTTTCCGTCACTTTCGCCGCACGGTTCCAAAGTTTGGGGTTGCCGCGATCCAGGCAAGCGCGTTGCGCGGCTGCTTCAGCAGCGTAAAGCTCCGTACCCGGTTGATTCGCCGCAGGGCCCTTCCACACGCCTGCGGGATCCTGCCAGGTGGCGATGTATTGGGCTGCAACCGGACCCGTCAACATCATCCCCATGATGCCCGCCCCGCATAGCCATCTCTTCATGACGATCCCCTCGGTTCTTTTTTTCGAACGAATAGGGTAGTCGCGGAAGCGGTCTAAGTAACTCCACCGAAAAGGGCAATCCCTCCGGTAATGCCACCACCTTCACCTACACCGAGCGATTGCGCCGAGTCCATCAGGTGTTTGAGGACGCGATGTGCCAGGGTTTAAGGCTTGCGGACAATGGCGGCGCTTAAGACGTGTTCGCCGGGCGCTTACCATTCAGCAACGCTGACACAAGCGAAACGCGGCCGCGATACGCAAGCGCGGCGGAGTCTGCCCTCGTTCATCCAACACTGGCCATGTGCTCAAGAATCAATGCGCTCCCCGTTCACACGAATCACTGGCCTGCGCTTCTCGTCGAAGCCGCACAACCTATCGATTTCCTTTGGGAACTGTGTGTACGGCACGTTGTACTGAATGAATGCCTCGACGCTGTCCGGAAATGCGTCGATGAGCAGCCAGCCCAGCCAGAGCGGAATGGTGAGGGGGGCTTTGAACATTCCATAGGGCTTCGCCAAACGGCGTCGCAGGCCTGCATACCAGTCTCGGTAGGGTTGTTGGGTCTCTCGCCAGCGGCTTCCTCGTGGTGGCAGCGGCGCGGGCTTGGGCAGGCCTTCTGGACCACGTTCCATGAAGACTTGCAAATAGGACCAAAGGCTCTTGGCCGAACGGTCGCCGTCAAACAAGCCGAGATTGCCGCATGCCGCACAGATTTCTGTCGGTGGGTCCATGCTGTAGTCCACGCCCAAAAGGTACAGCGGGTGCCGGCTGGCGTAGCCGCTTGCAGACACAATGGGAACGTACCCTGCCACGGCTTCGAGCTGGTCCCAATCGAGTACGTGCAGACGCTTCTGGCGCGGGTAGATGAAGTAGAGTTTGCGGGTGCGTCGGTGGATGCGAATATACGCACCGCGATTTCGATGGGCACCACTTGCGAAGTAGAAAATGGAGATCATTGCAGGCAGTACAGGAATGTAGAGTGCAATCTCCACGAAGCTCCTCAATGTCACTTGCTCTATACCTTCAACAAAAAGAATAAGCGCACATGCTCCGAGCGAGACAACGACTGACAATCCAAGGGCTCCAGCGGCCCCAAGTTGAGTGAAATTCGCAAAGGTTTCGAGTTCAACAGCCTGACTGTTTACCCTACGCACGCCATCCGGTTGAGGACTTTCTCCCGTGGGCCGATTTCGATACAGAGGCGTTCCACCAAAGCGCAATCTGTTTGGCAGACGCTTGATCACATTGTCTGTCCTATCCACGGCGGTACTTCATGGCTCGATGCGCTCCCCGTTGACACGAATGACCGGCTTGCGCTTCTCGTCAAAGCCGCACAACCTATCGATTTCCTTTGGAAACTGTGTGTACGGCACGTTGTACTGGATGAAGGCCTCGACGCTGTCCGGAAATGCATTGATGAGCAGCCAGCCTAGCCAGAGCGGAATGGTGAGGGGGGCTTTGAACATTCCATAGGGCTTCGCCAGCCGGCGTCGCAGGCCTGCATACCAGTCTCGATAGGGTTGTTGGGTCTCTTGCCAGCGGCTTCCTCGTGGTGGCAGCGGCGCGGGCTTGGGCAGGCCTTCTGGGCCTCGTTCCATGAAGACTTGCAAATAGGACCAGAGGGCCTTGGCCGAACGGTCGCCGTCAAACAGTCCAAGATTGCCGCATGCCGCACAGATTTCTGTCGGCGGGTCCATGCTGTAGTCCACGCCAAAAAGGTACAGCGGGTGCCGACTGGCGTAGCCACTTGCAGACACAATGGGAACGTATCCTGCCAAGGCTTCGAGTTGGCCCCAATCGAGTACGTGAAGACGCTTCTGGCGCGGGTAGATGAAGTACAGCTTGCGGGTGCCTCGGTGAATGCGAATAAAGGCTCCGCGGCTTTTGTAAGCACCGCCAGCTATGTAAAAAATGACGGCCATACCAGTTGATACCGGCAGTCCAGTGAGCATAGCCAAGACTGTATCAGTCTCAATGGTCGTGGGGCCGAGGGCTAATACGCACGATACAAAGACAATGACAAAAATGAGGATTGACATGCCAATGTACCCAGCTGCTCCGCTTTGCGTGAAGTTGTAATAAGTGTCAAGTTCGACACATTCGTCGTTGACACGTCGCACCCCATCGGGTTGAGGCGGTTCTCCCGTGGGTCGATCTCGATATAGAGGCGTTCCACCAAAGCGCAAGCTGTTTGGCAGACGTTTAGCCGCGGACATTATTTGGTGCTCCAACGGGTTCTAGCTTGGCTGAATCAATCGGATTCGTGAACCAGCCACTTGATGTGAACACCAACGGCGTCGGCGCGTCCGGGTGTAGCAATGCCAACCCGGGTTGTTGGTCCGGATCTGGAAAGTACAGATACTCCAATGCGACTTCCGTATCCTCATGCATTTGAATCACCCAGCCACATTCTCTACCGGTGCCGCCTAACGGAGTCGTAAGCACCCCTGTCAAGTAGACATCGGTTGATAGACGATCGGAGCAAGGGTTAGCCGGGGCATGAATTGCACCGGCGGGAGGCCACCCAGCGATTCATGCGGGCGGTACTGGTTGTAATCGACCAGCCATTGATCGGTAATCGTCTGGACCTGCTCAAGGTTGGCGAACAGGTGCGCGTCGAGCACCTCGGTTCGATAAGTTCGATTGAAGCGCTCAATGAAAGCGTTCTGATTTGGCTTGCCCGGCTGGATATAGCGGATCGCGATGCCCTTTGCGCTAGCCCATTGGGTGAACGCCTCTGAGATCATCTCCGGACCGTTATCCAGGCGTATTGCGTCAGGCGGCCCATAGCAGTCGATCAAACGGCTCAATACCCGAATGAGGCGTGCAGACGGGATGGACACGCCTACCTCGATGGCCAAGCACTCCCGGTTCGCCTCGTCGATCACGTTCAGAGTGCGAAACCGCCGGCCGCAGTAGAGAGCGTCATGCATGAAGTCGAGCGCCCAACAACGATTAGGCTCTGTGGCCAGATCCAGCGGCTGTCGCGGTCGGTCGGGAAGCCGCTTTTTGCAGCGCCGAGGCAAATTCAGACCCATGTCGCAGTACACCCGATGAACGCGCTTTTTGTTCCAGCCGCGACCGTCGAGGCGCAGCCGGGTGAAACACTTCCAGAATCCCCAACGCCCATGCCGGGTCACAATGGCATTGAGAGCATCAATGACTGGGGAATCCCGCTCAGATGCCGGCATTGGCTTCTTGTAGTACGCCGCCCGCGATAGGCCGGCAATCTGACAAGCGCGCGTGATTGAGAGCTTGGCTTGCACCAGCTGTCCCACCACTTCGCGCCTGGCCGACGGCGTCAGGATTTTCGATTCAAGACATCCTTGATCGCTGCATTCTCCAGCGCCAAGTCGGCAAACATGCGTTTGAGCTTGGCGTTTTCAGCTTCCAGTTCGCGCAGCCTCTGCAACTCGGAAACTTGAACGCCGGAGAACTTGCTCTTCCAAAGGTAATACGTGGCGTTGCTGATGCCGTGTTTGCGGCACAGCTCGGCGACCGGCATGCCGGCTTCGCCTTCCTTCAGAACAGCAACGATCTGGCTCTCGGTAAATCTGCTTTTCTTCAAGGGAATCTCCAACTCAGGGAGGCTCCGAAATTCTACCGGGCGGTGTCTACCTGAAGGGGGAGCTTACGGAGTGACCAAGCATTCACGGTGATAGTCTATGGGGTTGGTGCCTGGGGCATACGCAATAGGCCCATTCACCTGCGCAAGTCTGTTACCACGCAGGGTAAAGGCCAGCTTGGTTTGAAATCTCTCTCCAGGTATGTCGGTGGTACCGGGCAACTGACAGCTGATGCGCAGGGCACCCACCGAATATCCAAAAGACTTTTCCCATTCAGGGGTCAGTCGTGGGCGATAGTACAAACTATGGACGGCATCCAACTCCTCGCGATTGGTGTAATGACGACTGTCCACTCCCCAAGCACTGTGTTTGAGCCATATTTCGACTGGACCGTGTTTGGCCATATCAGCGCCGAACGCGAAGCCAATGACAAGTACGACGGCGACACCTGCAACAACTGCCCAGCCAAACGGAGTGAGGCCAAGCACTGCAACCACTGTTCCACCGCCAGAAATGGTCGCCGCTACGGCCGAACCACCCGCCCAAGTCGCGACCGCCAGCGTGCCGCCAGCAAGGGCGGAGCCAAGCAGCATTCCTCCTTGTTGCGGATTGCTGTCACTAAGCGCACTAATTGCCCTGATAGAGTCTGCGAAAGCAGCGAGTCCTGCTCCTCCCGCTCCGAAGAGAGCAACACCCCGTTTTGCTGCAAAGATCCTCACACTGTTCACCAATGCCGTATTCCCTCGGGCGCCAGCACCAATTGCAATAGCAGTTGAGCCAACTTCGATACTCGCACCGATGAGCGAACTGCTGGCGCCCAATAAACTGGAGAAGTCAGCGATACGGTCTCTAGGATTCTTGAAATCTGTCCAGGCATTGTTCAGCCCCTTCAATGCTAGAAAGCCGCCTAGTCCAGTGAAGAAATGTCCACCAGGACCTCGAATTCGGTCCAGCATATTGATGAAAGGGTTACCTTCCATGTGTATAGCCCGTGGGGCTGGCAAGGCTGGCCTATCAGTTGGCGCCTCATCGAGCTCTCGGTATGTGGTTTCAGCAATCTTGACCCAGTCGTACACCAAAACATGAGTAAGCACGTCGGTCTGATTGACTTTCGGAGACGGAATTTTCCAGCCCTGCGAGCGCTCGCCACCTAGCGTTTGATAGCCCTGGAATTCATAGGCGGCGCGCTGCAAATCCACCAGACTTACGTCGTATACAACGATGGTTGCGTTGGCTCGGATCTCCATCACGTGTCGCAGACGCCGTACCAATACGTCCGCTTGCTTTGCCTGCGGCAAAACCTGCAGCAATCCAATCAGCGCATTGGTGGCGGGAGTGATGACATGCTCTTCCATGAATTTGTCCATAACTTCGAACATGTTCTTGGCGATATAACCCGTACTGGACTGCAACCGGGCCAGCAGGATTTCGCTGCCATTGGCGAGTGCGAGCCAATAGGGGCTCTTGTCTGCGGGCTTGGCGATCAAGTCGCTTAGGGCTTGCGCCCCGTCCTTCGTATGAACCAAGCCGCCCACGCACTGGAAGACGGCATTCTCATAGCCGCGTGCGTTGTGGATCACGCGAAGGTCAAAGCAACTCAGTGCCTTGCCCAACAGCTTCTCTTGGTCGATGAGCAGCACCCAGGCGATGGAATCTTTCACAGCCGTGGCAATGGCTTTCTCAAACTCTTTGATCTTCTTGGAGTAGGTATCGGGAAACGACGTTGCGCCAACATAGTTCACCAGATTTCGTTGCTTGGCCAGGGCCTTGGCCAAATCCGGGGAACTGGCAGCCTGCTTCTTCATGGCCTCAAAATAGTTGGTAATGAGCATCCCGCTCTGCAACTTGTGCGCATTTTGACCGGCATACTTCGTCTTGCTCGCTACAGCCTCTGTGACCAGGTAGTGCAGCTCACTTGCAATTCCGATGGGATCTTGCAGCGCAACCACCAGAGGCGTGATGTCCATACGAGGGCGCAGTTCGATGTACATATTGCCCAAGATATTATTGTGGTCCGCAACGGCCACCGAGAACTGAATCTCGCTCCAGCCATAATGCATGGGAGTGCCGTGCACAGCCGGTGGAACCAGCTCCCGGGCGGCGTTGCCAAGCAATGCGGCACTAAAGACATGCTTCTGCTTAGCCCCCCCAGCAGACTTGATTTTGACGGCCAGCGCATCCCGCAGCCCGTCCGTGTTCGTTTCGATATCCCAAAGCGTGCGATGAGTAAGCATCGTCTCACTTACCATCAGGTAGATGCTCTCTGCGGTTTTGCTTTCTGGGGCTAGCAGAAAGGACTTGGCGCCCGCAGTATCGGGGCTCGCCTGCCGACCCGGGGTGGCGTCGGTTTCATCGGCACGGCTCCACCAGATACGAGCAAATCGCACGTCCTCGGTAACTTGATAGTGCTGCGTCCACATGCGGCCCTTCTCGAAAAAGCAGAGGTAGACGTAAGTGCCCGGACGCAGCACGCGCAAACCGTAGGCCTTGCCTGACGTGAGCGCGGGATAGCCCTCGGTATCAAGGGTGGAAAATACGTCTTTATCTAGCACCGTATCCGCGATGCCGTAGCGTAGTGGGTAGACAGGAATGCACCGATGACACGGTGGTGCCGAGATAGCTTTACCCAGTTGTTTTTCATTGGGGCGGTCCGGGCTCAGCGCTATTTTGTAAGTCGTCGTCATGCATCCTCCCTTACGACATCGTGGAAGCAGTAGCGGCCAGCCGCGCTTCGGCGTCCGTCAAGCGCTGTTTCCCCTGCACCTTTCGATTGACCAAGATGTCGCGCAACGCGACATCCTTGGTAAAGCTCTCCTGTGCATAGCGAAAGCGCAGTTCCAGGTAATGGCGAACGTCGCGTTCCGTGACTAGCCCCAGTTGATCGGTGGCCTCACTAGTGAAGAGATTTAGATGCCGCCAGAGCACTGGTTCATTCTCTGGGCGGCCGTACGCCGGAAAACGTTGACGAAAGTCGCGTGCACAGTCGCGCATGAACCACGCGTGGCTGGCTTGGCCAAGCGCGGCCTCATCGTTCGCTGTCAAAGCGATGGGGCTTTCCGTTATCCACGAAGTGAAAGCGGCTTCCGGAGCATCGGCACACAGCCACTCGCCCGACAGCACATCACCTGCGTGCCAGACAAAGCGCTGAATGGGGCCGAAAAGCTGATATAGACGATCCGCCGGCAAGCCTTCACAGAGTTCTTCAAGGGCGCGCGCGGCATGGAGACTGAAAGCGATCGGAAAACCATCAGATCCCGTCAGCTGGTGCAAGTGCTGGAGGTGAGCCACCAGCATGGCATCGTCGTCAGGGCCTAGCAGAATCAAGCCCGCCTGCTGGCCAAGCCAGTGGTCGAGCGCGAAGGTAAAGAGCGGCTCGTCCAGCGGTACCAGCAAAGGCCCGCCGCGATAGCCTGGAGAAGCGTATTCCCAGGGCGTGTCGCGCCACACCCAACGATAGTCAAAACGCTTGGTTAACTTCAGCAGGTCTTGTTCAAGTGTTTCGCTGTGTGCTCCGCTCAGCCAAAGCCAAGGCCGTGCGCCCTGTTGGAGCGTGGCCCAGTTCAGGTGAGGCAGTGTGTTCACCACTTGACGCGACCAGTTGGATTGATCGGACGTGGTGTCCTTCATGCCGTTTCCGTATGGCCTGGAACGCTGAGCGTTGCTTCGAATATCTGCGGGGTGGTGAAGGTCCGGAAGTCGGACGAAGAAGTCATGGCGTGCTCCCGCCGAGGACGGACCGTAGTGGCCGTCTCAGGCGTCAAGTGGTGGTAACCACTTTTAGAAGCAAGCTCCTAAGCAGGTAAATGAGAACAATCTTAGAAATGTATGGGACATGTCCTGTTCTCTTAGGCGAACCTGTTCGGGAGCCAGCCGGACAACGGCTTAGAAGCGGCCGCGCAAGGTCAATGCGGCGCTGCGCGGCGTCCCGTAGAAGTTGCCGTAGTCCAGGTAACCGACCGTGCTGTAGTAGGTCTTGTCGAACAAATTGTTCACGTTGACCTGCGCCGACCAGTTGTCGCTGATCTGGTATTGGGCAAACGCATTCCAGATCGCGTAGCCGGGCTGCGTGAACTTGTAAGGCTTGCTTTGCTTGCTGAGGCTGCCGTCGGCATTACGCAAGTACGCGCTGCCGCTGACATAGGTGGTGCTTTGGATGCTGACGCCGCCGCCCACTTTCCAGCGATGCAGTTCGCCCGGCAACTGGTAGGTCGCAAAGATCTTGGCCATGTGCTTGGGCGTCAGGGGCTGATAGCTGCCTCCCGACGCATTGCGGTCGCGATTCTGGTTGTAGTTGTAGCTGGCTGTCAGTTGGACGCCCGGCGCCACTTCCCCGCTTAATTCCGCGTCGAAGCCCTTGCTGACGATGTTCCCGTTGGGCAGGAAGCAGCAAGTCGCGCCGTTGCCCGCCCTGCTGGACGGATAGGTCGTATCGCGCACGGCGGCATTCTTGCGCTCGATCTGATAAATGGCGAACGCGCTATGCAGCTTGCCGTCCAGATGCTCGCCCTTCAGGCCGATCTCGTAGTTGCGGCCGGTTACCGGGTCCAGCGGGTTACCGGGCGCCGGGCCTTGCAGGCTGTTGGCTTGCGATTTGAAGGTTTCGGCCACGCTGGCGTAGGTGGTCCAGGTGTCGTTCAGATCAACCGTCGCGGCCAGATAGGGCGTAAAGACATTGTCGTCCTGGTACTGGGTCACCGAGGTTGCAGTGACCTCTCTTGCGGCATTCAAGGTCTGGTTCGTGAATGTGTAGTCGTACCGGCTCAGGCGGCCGCCCACAATCACATGCAGCGGATCGGCCAGATGCATGTTCAGCGACCCGTACACGCCGGCCTGCCGCGTGTCGGTGGTCTGATTCCACATCGGCGTGAAGTCCGTGTCGCGCGGGTAATCGTAAGGATCGAACTCAAAGATGTCAGGCACCGCCTGACCGCGGTTGGACGGTTTGGAACCATAAGTGCTGGGCCGAAAACGTTCCCAACTGGCGCCCACCACCACCTGGTGGCGGCGACCCCACAGGCCAAACGAACCATTGGCGGATAAGTCGATGGACGTGTTCTTGAAGTGCTCGTTCTGGTCGCTGGCGGTGTCGAACAACCCGCTGCCCGTCAAGGGGTCGATCGCGCCGGAGAAATAGTGATCGAAACGGTCCTGGTGCGAGTTTTCATGGTTGATGTCCAGGTTGGCGCTCCAATCGCCTCCAAGCTGCTGCGTCACATGCCCGAAGAGATTGACGATGGTCCGGGTCGCCTGATCATCGGCGCCGCTAAGGTAGGTATTGCGGGGAAGCTTCAGGTCCTCGCCGGTGGCATAGCGCGGCAAACCGTAGCCCTGATAGGACGAATCCCGCTTTTGATAAGAGGCCCCGACAAAGGCCGTGGTGGTGCTGGTCAGATCCGCTTCAAGAATCCCGTAGCCTAGCGTGCGGCGGCTGTGCGCCACATCGTAGAAGAAATTCTTGTCTTCATAGGCCAGCACGCCGCGCCCACGCAACTTGCCGTTTTCCGTCAGCGGGCCACTCACGTCCAGATCCGTACGCTTATAGGCCCAACTGCCTACCTCGGCCTGCGCGATGACCTGCAATTCCGGGGTGGGTTTCTTGCGTACCAGGTTGATCGTGCCGCCCGCTTCGTTGGCGCCGCCAAACAGACCGTCAGCACCGCGCAGCACTTCGACGTGATCATAGAACGCCATGTCATCGTCCGCACCGAACGAGCGGTACATCGACGCCCCGCCATCCACGCGCATATTGCCGATTGCGAATCCGCGCGACAGGTAGTTGCTGCTGAGCATCGCCCCCTGGAACATCGCGATGCCCGGCGTGGCGCTCATCACGTCGTTCAGGCTGACCAGACGCCGGTCTTCGATCTCTTGCCGGGTGATCACCGACACGCTTTGCGGCACCTCGCGCAGCGCTTGCGCCGTCTTGCCCCCCACCGTGGCCGAACTGGCGGTGAAAGAACCGGTGTTTTCGGTCACGCCCAGGCGGCCCAGCACGGTGACGGGTTCAAGCTGCGTCACGCCGGGCGGTGGCACGCGAACCAGGCGATACCCGTCACGCTCGGGCAGCGCCTCCAGACCCGTGCCGCGCAGCAACGCCACCAGCCCTTCCCTGACGCTCATCACCCCGTCCACGCCCGGACTCTGCAAACCCGACGTGACGGCGGGATCGCTTGCGATCAACACTCCAGCCTGCGCGCCGAAGCTCAACAAGGCGGCATTCAAGCCACCCGCGTCAATGCGATAGGCGCGACGTTGATCGTCGGCTGCCGCCTGCGCCCAGGCAGAAGACGGCAGATGGGGAAGGATTGCGCCAAGCAATACCGACGCAAGAAGGGTGTGGCGGGCGGCTCGGGGAAAGGCCATGACTCAGAGTTCCTAGACTGGGATGGAAAACAGATACGCCGGTGTGTTGGCGCCGTTCTCTATCTCTTTCGCTCGAACGCTGAATTTCCGCCTTTCCTGTAACAACTTCACCGCGCCCTCAGTGGGCGGCGCTCAGGGTCACCCAATATCGCGTGCGGTAATGCACCCGCACCGGCAACACCCGGGGCAGCATCGTCAGAATGCTGTCGCTGTCCGCCAACGGATACGTGCCCACCACTTCCAGCCGCGCGATGGCGGGATCACAACGCAGCACGCCCGTCCGGTAGCGGGCCAGTTGCGCCACGAAGTCGCCTAACGGCATCCGGTCGGCCAACAACATGCCATGCGTCCAGGCGTCCGCGCCCGGCGCCACCGGCAGCACCGGACCGGTGCCCAACGCTTGCAGCGCCGTATGCTGGCCTGCCAGCACCCGAGTCACCCGCCCATCGGCGCGCGCGACGATATCAACCGCCCCTACAAAAACGGCGATCTCATAGCCTCGGTCAGCCCCGTTGTCGCGCACGGAATAGCGCGTACCCACAGGCGTCAGCACGCCGTCGCGCGTCATCACCGACAGCGGGCCCAAGTCGTTGGGACTGGCGCTGGTGATCAAGATTTCACCCGAACGCAGCACCAGGGAGCGAGGCCGCTGGTCCAGGCGCAGGTCCAGCGCGGTGCCCGGCCCCATGACGATGCGCGTGCCGTCATCCAACGTCAGGGTGCGCAGTTCGCCCGTGCCCGTGCGCTGATCCGCCAGCAGGACGGGCCAGCGTTCCCACGGTTCGGCGGCCCATGCCAGCCCGGCCACAGCGCCGCCCGTCACCATCCACTTGAGCGCGTCGCGGCGCGCGCGGCGCATCGCGGCCCGCTCGATCAATTCGACCGCGACCGCCGGCGGCGCCACGGCACAGCGCGCCGCAAGATCGCCCCGCATGGCGCACATCCGCTGCCAGATGGTTTCGTTGTCGGGATGCGCCTGCCGCCAGCGCAGACAGGCGGCCACCGTCGCATCGCTGGGCTCGCCTTGCAGCCGGGCCATCCAGTCGGCCGCCTGCGCCAGGCGCTTGCGATCGACCAGCAGGCCGTCCGGGGCACGCTTGCTCAGCATCGCGGCGTCAGCCATAGATCGCCAGATAGCAATGCTGCAAGGCCTTGGACAAGGCTTTCTGTACGGCGTTGGTGGAAATGCCCAATTCGCGGGCGATCTCGGGCTGCGACAGACCTTGCACCTGCGCCAGCATGAACACCCGGTGCACGTGCACCGACAAGCCATCTAACACGGCGCACACCGCCGTCACCGCCTCGACCACCAGCGCCTGCTCTTCCGGCGAAGGGGCCACGTCGACGGGCTGGCGCGCCAGCACCTCGCAATAAGCCGCCTCGACGGCCGCCCGGCGGAAATGGCCGATGGTCAGTGTGCGAGCAATGTTGGTCAGGCAGGCGCGCGGCGCCGCGATGATGGCGCGGATATCGTCACGCAAGACCCGTTCGAAGGTGTCGTGCGCCAAGTCGGCCGCCTGGTCGACGTTACCCGTCTTGCGCCGCAGTAGTGTCACCAGCCAGCGGTGATGGACGCGATAAAGGTCCTCGACCGCCTGGCCTTTCATAACATCGGATGAGGAAGACACGGCTGCGCCCGCACCAAAATGGAACAATAACGATTCGCATTATAGACACGACACGGACGGCATGGTGGACGGCGCCTTCAGCGAATACATCGACCAATGCAACGACGCGATGTGGCTTCTGGACCGCGAGTGGGTGGACTCGGTGGGTGGGGCTCGGTGGGTGGGCCCGTTCAAAGCCTTGTATTTGCAGACTATTCTGGCGCGGCAGGAGGGGCTCGAACCCCCGACCCCGGGCTTAGAAGGCCCGTGCTCTATCCAGCTGAGCTACTGCCGCGCAGTCTTTTGATGACCCCGAAAGATGTCCGGGCGCCGCATTTTACCTTGTTGCCGAAAAACTTGGGACGCGGCCTACCGCAGCGGCCTCTAAGCCCCCACGCCCCCCTACTCGTCCTCGATATCCGCGTGCGTGGACACCCACAGCACCATCGCATCCGCCTCGCTCAGGCTGATTACCCGGTGGCCCATGCGGCTGTCTATATAGAAGCTTTCGCCCGCCTTCAAACGCGCCGGTTCGTAGAACTCGGTGTACAGCATGACCTCCCCTTCCAGCACGTAGACGAATTCTTCGCCGCGGTGGCGGCTCCAGTCCTGGAATTCGTCGAACGAGCGCGCCTTGACGCGGGTGTGAAACGGCATCATGCGCTTGTGTGACAGCGCGGTGCACAGCAGGCGGTGGTCGTAGTACGGGGTTTCGTATTGGCGGCCTTCGCCTTCGCGGCTGAGGCTGCGGCGGCCGGTGCCCATGTGGGCGTCGGACGCGGTGAAGAGTTCGGCTACGTCCAGGTCCAGGCCCGCGGCGATCTTGATCAGGTTGTCGTAGGTGGGCGACAGCAGGCTGTTTTCTATTTTCGACAGCGTGGACGCGGCAACGCCGGTGGCTGCCGCCGCCTGCTTCAGGGTCCAATTGCGCGCTTGGCGCAAGGCCCGCAGCCGTTGCGCCAACGCGCTTTGTTTGTTGCCGTGCATCCTGTGTACCTTGTCATGCCCGCGTGGTGCGCTCCCGCCACCAGTCGCGCGCCTGGTAAGACCAATAAGTCAGTTGAACCGCCGCCGTGCCCAGCCCGCCGCCGTTCCAGGCCAGCCCAAAAGGTTCGAATAATTTATAGCGTTGCGTGTCGCCGGTGATCCCTTCGGCCACGACGCGCCCGCCAATGGAGGTGGTGTTCATGCCGTGACCGCCGAACGCCGTGCAATACCAGACGTCTGGCGCCAGCTGGCCAATCTGCGGCATCAGATGCCGGGCGTAAGCCATGCGGCCCGACCAGGCGGTTTCCACGCGCAGCCCCTGCAATTGCGGGTAAACGGACAGCAATTCGCGGCGCAGCGATTCGGCCAGATCGGGTGGGTCGTCGACACGGGTGGTGATTCTACTGCCCCAGCCGATACGGCCGCCATCCAGCACGCGGTAATAGTTGCCGGCGCGGCGGTCGTCGCCGATGGCCGCGGTGCTGCGGATGGCTTCAAGCACCCGGTCGCCCAGCGGTTCGGTCAGCATGATGTAGGTGGCAATGGGCAGCATCGCGCGGCGCAGCGCGGGCACCACGTCGCCGGTGTAGCCGCCGGTGGCCAGCACCACGGTGCGCGCTTCGATCTGGCCTTGGGCGGTTTTCAGGTGCTTGACGGCGCCGGTCAGCGTGACGCCGGTGACGGGGGAATCTTCATGGATGCGCACGCCCAGGCGCACGCATTCTCGGGCCAGCGCGCGCGCGTAGTTCAGCGGATGAAAGTGAAACGAGGCCGGGTCTTCGACGCCTTGGTGATAGACGTCGGACAGCAGGCGTTCACGCACCTGGCTGCGCGTCAGGAAGCGCACATCGCGGCCAAAGTCGCGGCGCTGGGCGTCACACCATTGGTTCAGCGCGTCGGTGGCTTCGTAGCGCACCACGCGCAGCCGGCCGTCGACCTTGTGGGCGTCGGCGATGGCCAGTGTGCGGATGTTGTCGCGGATGATCTCGACGCCTTCCATCGACAGCCGGTAAAGCTGGCGGTAGTGGTCTTCGTCCACATGGCGCTTGATGGCGTCGGCGCCGGCCGAAAACGCGGGCGACACCGAGCCGCCGTTGCGCCCGGATGCGCCCCAGGCGATGCGGCGCCCTTCCAGCAAGGTGACGCTGCGGCCGCGTCGGGCGAGTTCCAGCGCGGTCGACAAGCCGGCCAGCCCGCCGCCCACCACGCAGACGTCGGTGCTGGCCACGCCGGCCAGCGGCGCATAGCGCGTGTCCGCGTCGGACAGCGTGCGCTTGTAGTAGGTGTCGATGTACTCGGAGGCCATGCCGGTTCAGGTCCGTGTCAATGCAGGCTTGCGCCTTGCAGGCCGCCCGTCAGGCGCTTTTCCAGCCAGTTGGCCAGGCGCAGCAACGGGTAGCAGTAGATGAAGTAGATGGCGGCGATCATGCCGTAGATGAACAGCGATTTAGCGGGGAAGGTAATGATGAATACCTCGCCCTGGCGCGTCAGTTCGGTAATGCCGACCACCGACAGGATGGCGGTGCTTTTGATCAGCATGACGTAGACGCCGCTCATGGGTTGCACGATCAGGCGCATGGCCTGCGGCAACACGACCAGCCGCAGGATCTGCAGGGGTCGCAGGCCCAGCGTCATGGCGCCTTCGGTCTGGCCGCGCGGCACGGACTGGATGGCGCCCATGACGATTTCAGCGACGTAGCAGGACGTGTACACGGACAGCGACACGAAGGCGGCGGTGGCGGAATCCCAATGCAGCAGTTCGATGCCGGAGTTGGGCAGCACGAAGTAGAAGATATAAAGCTGCACCAGAAACGGCGTGCCGCGCAGGATGTGGATGTACAGGCCCAACAACTGGTGAATACCACGGATGTGGTAGCTGCGTATCACCCCTATCACAAAGCCCAGCAGCGAGCCCGCGATGATGGCCACGAACGATATCTTCAGCGTTTCCCAGAAGCCCTTCAGCAGAAAGGGCAGCACGACGCCGGCGGTGGAAAGATAGGAATCCAGCATGCTTACCTCGCGTTCCAGGCCGGGCCGGCCAACCAGAGGCTGACGCCTCGCGACAACAACAGCATGACGCCGTAGATCAGCAGGTAGCCCGCGGCAATCGTCAGGAAGCTTTCGCTGGGCACGATGCGGTCGCTGTTCATCTGCACGCCGGCCGCGACCAGTTCGAATACGGTGATCAGCGACAGCAGGGACGTGTCTTTGATCAGCACGGCGGTCTGCCCCAGCAACGGCGGCAGCGTGTTGGCGAATGCCTGCGGCAGCACCACGTAGCGCAGCCGCTGTTGATAGTTCATGCCGCAAGCCTTGGCGCCTTCGATCTGGCCGCGCGGCACGGATTCAATGCCTACGCGGATGATCTCGCTCATGTAGGCGGCGTGGTGCAGCGTCATGGCCATGATGCCCAGCACCATTTCGCTCCAGCGCCCGGCGCCCGGTATCACCATGGGCACCGCGTAATACACCAGGTAGATCTGCACCAGCAAGGGGGTGGACCGGATGAACTGCACGTAGGCCGCCACCGGGCGCCAGATGGCGCCGCGGCGCGACATGTGCAGCAAGGCCAGCGGCACGCCGGCCAACACGGACAGCACCAGGCTGGCGCCCGCCGCGATCAGCGTGTTGGCCAGGCCCGTGGCGAATTCGCCCGTGTACTGGCTGACGATGCGCCAGTTGTAGTAGTCGATCAGCCAATCCATGGGCGCTCCGGTCTCCTGGTTATGTGGCGCGGTTTATTGGTGGTCTTTCTTCCAGTCGGTGGAGTACCAGTACTTCACCTGCTCGGGCAGCGTGTTGTCGGCGGTCTTCAGCGTTTGCCAGTTATCCAGCCAGAACTTCAGGCGGAAGGCGTTGGGGCCGACGGCAAACGCCAGCGGCTCGCGCACCATCACGCCGTCCAGCACGCGCAGGTTGCCGAAGTCCACCAGGAACTGGTTGGCGGTGGACATGGACATGATGCCGGCGTCCAGACGGCCGCTGGACAGGGCCTGGCCCACCGGGGCGCTGCCGCCCGAGAACTCTTTCATGGTGGCCTTGGGCAGCATCTTCTTGCCGGCTTCGGCGTAGGTGCTGGCGCCCAGCACACCGACGTTCAGCCCGTCCTTGTTCAGTTCCTGGTACGACTTGTAGGGCGAGTCCTTCTGCACCACGGCAACCGTTTCGGCATAGAACATGGGCGCCGAGAACAGCACTTGCGCCGCGCGCTGCGGGGTGGGCGTCATGTCGGCGGCCACCATGTCGGCCTTGCCGGACAACAGCGCCGGCAGCAGGCCCTTCCATTCGTAGTCTTGCAGGACCAGCTTCACGCCCAGGTCGTCGGCCATGCGCTTGGCCACTTCCACGGCCAGGCCGGTGCGCTTGCCGGATTTGTCCATGAAGCTCATCAAGGGGCCCGAGGTCTGCACGGCCACGCGCAGTTCGCCGCGCTTGATGATGTCGCTTAGTTCGTCGGCTTGCGCGGGCAGCGCCACGGTGCTGGCGGCGACGGCGATGCTGGCCAGGCCCAGCCATTGTTTGATTTTCAGCATTTCGATATTCCCTTGTGGTGGATGACGTCGTTCCGGGCTTGGCATAGGGTGTTGCCGCATGGCCGGCAGCGCCCGGATTTGCCGGACCGGCCTGTGCTTGGATTGCTTG
Organism: Achromobacter spanius; assembly: GCF_003994415.1. Classification (NCBI taxonomy): domain Bacteria; kingdom Pseudomonadati; phylum Pseudomonadota; class Betaproteobacteria; order Burkholderiales; family Alcaligenaceae; genus Achromobacter; species Achromobacter spanius. The sequence goes on from NZ_CP034689.1 coordinate 4,713,388, forward strand.
AACAGCTTGAACTGCTTGAACTGCGGTATTTGCTTGAACTACAGAATCTTGTCCAGGAAAGCACGCGTGCGCGGCTCCTTGGGATGAACGAACACCTCTTCGGGCGTACCGATTTCCACGATGCGCCCGGCGTCCATGAACAGCGCGCGGTCGCCGACATCGCGCGCGAATCCCATTTCGTGGGTGACGACGGCCATCGTCATGCCGTCGCGCGCCAGTTGCCGCATCAGTTCCAGGATGCCGCCCACGGTTTCAGGGTCAAGCGCGGAAGTGGCCTCGTCGAACAACATCAGCTTGGGGTCCATGGCCAGCGCGCGGGCGATGGCCACGCGCTGCTGCTGGCCGCCCGACAACTGGCTGGGATAGCGTTCGCCGAAGTCGGCCATGCCGACGCGGCCCAACAGGTCGCGGGCGTAGCGTTCGGCATCTGCGCGACTGCGCCCGCGCACCACGCGCTGGGGTAGCGCCACGTTGTCCAGCGCAGTACGGTGTTGGAACAGGTTGAAGTGCTGGAACACCATGCCGACATTGGTGCGCCAGCGATTGACGTCGGTGGCCGGGTCCGTCAAGGACACGCCGTCCACGCGAATGGTGCCGCTATCAATGCTTTCCAGGCCGTTCAGCGTGCGCAGCAAGGTGCTTTTGCCGGAGCCCGACGGCCCGACCACCACCATGACTTCACCCTTGTTCAACTGGCAATCAACGCCGTCCAGCGCCAGATGCGGGGGCTGCCCGTCGCGATGGAACGTTTTGGTGACTGCCTGGACATCCAGTAAAGCGTCTGCCACTGATGCACCTCGAAAACCGCGCTTAAGCGGGTTAAGCAAAAAAGTTTCGCAATTCACGCTGGAGTTTCGTATAGTAAATTTTTTTCCCGAATCGCCACTTAGGCATAACCCTTAAGCGAAGCCATGACTTCGCTGGCAATCCAAGGAACCGGCATGGACACCCCCCAAGACATCCTGCGCGCGCTCGGCCTGAACCCCGACGCGCTTACCGGCGGCACGCTGACCGCGCGCAGCCCGATCGACGGCGCTGAACTGGCGCAGGTGCATGAACACACGGTGGCCCAGGCCCATTCGGCCATCACGCGCGCCCGCCAGGCCAGCCTGGCCTGGCGCGACGTGCCGGCCCCGCGCCGAGGCGAATTGATCCGCCTGTTGGGCGAAACCTTGCGCGAGAACAAGACGGCGCTGGGCCGCCTGGTCAGCCTGGAAGCCGGCAAGATCGTGGCCGAAGGCGAAGGCGAAGTGCAGGAAATGATCGACATCTGCGACTTCGCCGTCGGCCTGTCGCGCCAGTTGTACGGCCTGACCATCGCGTCCGAACGCCCCGGCCATCGCATGATGGAAACCTGGCATCCGCTGGGCGTCATCGGCGTGATCAGCGCCTTCAATTTCCCCATGGCCGTGTGGTCGTGGAACGCGGCGCTGGCCATCGTCTGCGGCAACGCCGTGGTGTGGAAGCCCTCTGAAAAAACCCCGCTGACCGCCCTGGCCTGCCAAGCGCTCTTCGCGCAAGCCATGCAGCGTTTCGGCGACGCGCCCGCCGGCTTGTCCGAAGTGCTGATCGGCGGCCGTGACGTGGGCGAAGCGCTGGTGGATTCGCATACGGTGGCGCTGGTGTCGGCCACCGGCTCCACCCGCATGGGCCGCCAGGTAGGCCCGCGCGTGGCGCAACGTTTTGGCCGCGTGCTGCTGGAACTGGGCGGCAACAACGCCATCATCGTCGGCCCCACCGCCGACCTGGACATGGCCGCGCGCGGCATCGTGTTTGGCGCCATCGGCACGGCCGGCCAGCGCTGCACCACCACCCGCCGCCTGATCGTGCACGAAAGCGTGGCCGACGCCCTGGTGCAACGCCTGCACAAGGCCTACGCCAGCGCCCCCATCGGCAACCCGCTGGACAGCGGCAACCTGGTCGGCCCGCTGATCGACCGGGGATCGTTTGACGCCATGCAAGACGCGCTGCGCGCCGCGCGCGAGCAAGGCGGCAAGGTCACCGGCGGCGAGCGCGTGCTGGCCGATGAATACCCCAACGCCTGGTACGTGCGCCCGGCCATCGCCGAAATGCCCGGCCAGACCGACGTGGTCTGCCACGAAACCTTCGCCCCCATCCTGTACGTGATGCGCTACCAGGAATTCGGCGACGCGCTGGCCTTGCAGAACGGCGTGCCGCAAGGCCTGTCGTCGGCCATCTTCACCAATGACCTGCGCGAAGCCGAGACCTTCCTGTCGGCGTCCGGTTCCGACTGCGGCATCGCCAACGTCAACATCGGCACGTCCGGCGCCGAGATCGGCGGCGCGTTCGGTGGCGAAAAAGAAACGGGCGGCGGCCGCGAATCGGGTTCCGACGCCTGGCGCAATTACATGCGCCGCGCCACCAACACCATCAACTACTCGCGCAACCTGCCGTTGGCGCAGGGGATCAAGTTCGGCGAGTAAGCCTGCTGGAAAGTCTGCGAACATTGGCTTGAAATGCAAGGCCCCGCGCGGTTGGATCCGCGCGGGGCCTTGTTGCATGGGCCATCGCACGACATCCTGCGTAACACCTGTTTATTACATGGCCTACATCCGATAAGCCTGGCTTACAAACAGTTGCGGCAGGCGATGCTACATTTCTTCGTCACAAGAAAAACACACCGTTCCCATGTCCCTACGCCGTCTTGCACACCCTCACTTCGCCCTGCGCACCCTGACCGCCGCCGTCGCCCTGAGCGCCGCCGGCTCGGCCGCGGCAGGCGTGTCGTACCGCCTGGACCGCCCCTCCGCCGCGCCCGGCGAAACCGTCCGCATCGAAGCCGTGTACTTCAACGACGGCAGCGCACGCGCCAACTGGGAAGCGCCGCCTGAACTGGTGCTGCAATGGCGCAGCCAGGACGGCCAGATCGTGCGCAGCCTGGCCAAGCTGGACGGCGACCGCGCCAGCTATAGCGTGCCCGTCAACAACTTTGCCCGCATGGCATGGAAGGCGGTGGTGCCCAGCAATGCGCGCGGCCTGCAGGCCGTGTCGATTGAAGGCGAGCCGTCCTTGATGGCGCTGGACGCCACCGGCCGCGAAAGCGGCACCCTGGCCAGCACGCCGGCCCAAGGCCCGGTGGTGGACGCCCGCAGCGGCCAGCCCCTGCCCGTGGCCGCCGTTACCGCCGCGGGCGCATCGCCCGACGGCGGCCCCGCGCCCGACGCCACCGTGGCGCCTACCGTGCAGCCGCAAACCGCGTTCGACCGCTTCCGCAGTTCCATCTCGGAATACAAGCCCGTCTACTTCGACATCGGCACGCGCGGCCGCACCACGGCGCGCTTTCAGATCAGCGCCAAATACCGCTTGTTCAGCCCGTCGGGCGACCGCCCGGCAACGTGGGGCGAGAATTTCTACCTGGCCTATACCCAGACCTCGCTGTGGGATTTGCAGGGCGATTCCATGCCCTTCATCGACACCACCTTCAACCCCAGCGCCTTCTGGCTGTCGGACAACATCTGGCAATCCGCCAACCAGAACTGGCGCTTCGGCATGAACACGGGGGTGGAACACAGCTCCAACGGCAAGGATGGCGAAGACTCGCGTTCGGTTAACGACGGCTACATCGAACCGCGCTTTCACTACCGTTTTGACGGCGGCAGCACGCTGACCTTTGCGCCTAAGGTCAAGGCTTACTTTGGCGTGGCCGATGAGAACCGGGACTACGCCGATTATGCCGGGCACGTTGATTGGCAATTGCGTTGGGCGCAGGACAACGGCGCGGTGGTGTCAGCGATGTACCGCCAGGGCGATCAGAAGCGCCGGACGACGCAGTTGGACTTTGCGTGGCCGCTGCAACGCACTTGGTTGAACATGAACGGGTATCTGCATTTGCAGTATTTCAACGGGTATGGCGAGACATTGCTTGGGTATAACCAGCGCAATGAATCGCAGTTCCGGGTGGGGTTGTCGTTGGTGCCTTGAGGGTGATGGGGGACTTGCGGGCGTTGTGTGATGGGTTGCGCGCGTTCGGTGGTGGGGTTCTTTTTCCGTCGTTCGCGCGCTTCACCCATCCTACGTGATGGGTGAACGGGGTTCGCGTGACGGGGGTGCCGCGCGTCGCCCATCCGACGCATTACGAGGCTGGGTTCAGGGATTCGTAGACTAGGGTGGCCAGCGTCAGGTCTTCCAGGGCGCTGCCGACGGCCTTGAAGACCGTGATTTCCTGGTCGGTTTGGCGGCCGGGGCGGGTGCCGGTGGTGAGCTGGTACAGATTGCCCTGGATGGCGTCGCGCGTTAGTACGCCGGCGTCGAAAGCTGACAGCAGGTCGCCGGATTTGGTGGGGGCTTCGTCGGTATCCACGTAGACCGTCGTGCCGTCAAAGCAGGCCGGATCCGTTTCACGCATCTCGGGCGTGAAGCTGCCGATCAGGTCCAGGTGCGTGCCCGGGCGCAACCAGGCGCCTTGTATCAGCGGCACGGTGGACAAGGTGGCGCAACTGATGATGTCGGCCGCGCGCGCGGCGGATTCCAGGTCGGTCGTGGCCTGGGCGTCGAAGCCTTGTTCACGCAGTTTTTCCGCCAGCGCCTGGGCGCCGGCCTCGCGCACATTCCACACCATCACACGCTGAATTGGGCGCACGGTACGCATGGCTTGCGCCACCAGGCCCGCGATGCGGCCCGAGCCCACGATCAGCAGCGTGCTCGCATCCTTGCGCGCCAGATAGTCCGCACCCAGCGCGGCCGCGCCCGCCGTGCGGTACACGGTGACGATGTCGCCATCCACCTGTGCGATCGGTACGCCGGTCGTGGCGCTGTACAGGTTGTAGGTGGCGTGCAGGCCGGGCAGGCCCTGGTGCGTGTTCTCGGGAAAGATGTTGATGATCTTCACGCCGAAGTAACCGCGGTCGCTCCAGGCCGGCATGATCAACGTGGTGCCGTGCGCCGTGCCCGACTGGATGGCGTGGACGTGGCGCGTGGGCACGGTGGCGCCCTGGCGGAACGCCTCGCGCAAAGCGGGAATGACGGCGTCGAATGACAGAGCGCCGCGTGTCTGTTCGGTGTCGATAAAGCGCATGGGTTCAGTGCCTGAAAAGGGTCAATCAATCAAAGAGCCGAAGGCAGTCTAGCAGCGTGGGCAGTGGGTCGTGATGATCATGGGCCGGATTGTCGAGATCCCGCCCACTCGGGAAGCTATTGGCGGACTTGATCCAACCCTGGATGGAACCTCCGACATCCATTGCCAAGACATTCCTGAATTGCGCCTGCGCCAGTCATTGCCAAGACATTCTCCGATGCGCCCCGCCCTCCATTGAAGGCATTTCCTGGCGCAGCTATCCCTGGTCGCCAAAAAAATTGCCTGCGATGACGCAGGCAATTTTCAACCGGGCTTAAGCCACGTCCGGCACGGGCAGCGGTTCGCCCGCGCCGGTGCGTTCGGTGATCAGCTTGTAGTGCTGCGGGCTGCGATGCTTGGCGAAGTTGAAGACGTGTTCGCGGAAGGTCTGGCCCATGCCCAGGTCGATCTTCGCGGTAATCACTTCGTCTTCCTCGCCGCTGGAACGCGCCACGATCTCGCCGGACGGCGCCACGATCATCGAACTGCCAATCATGTGGTGGCCGTCTTCATGGCCGCACTTGCCGGCGGCGCCGACCCACACCGCGTTCTGATAGGCGCTGGCCTGCAGCACGATCTCGTGCGTGGTGGTGCGCAGGTGCGCGGGTTCGTTCCAATGGATGTTCAGCGACGGCGTGTTGTAGCCCAGCACGATAAGCTCGGCGCTTTGCAGCGACATCACGCGGTACGTCTCGGGCCAGCGGCGGTCATTGCACAAGCACATGCCGATCTTGACGTCGTTGGTCTCCCACACGCCAAAGCCCAGGTCGCCGACTTCAAAAAACTTCTTCTCAAGATGCTGGAACGGCGCGTCAACCTTGTGGTCCGAGTGGCCCGGCAGATGGATCTTGCGGTATTTGCCGATGATCTTGGCCGAGCGATCCACCAGAATGGCCGTATTGAACTGGCGGCCTTCCGGCGTCACTTCCGCATAGCCCAGGTAAAAGCCGATGCCCAGCTCGCGCGCGGTGTCGAACAGCGGCTGCACATCGGCATTGGGCATGGACTTTTCAAAGAAGCGGTCCACGGCTTCGGCGTCTTCCATCCAGTAGCGCGGGAAGAAGGTCGTCAGGGCAAGTTCGGGAAACACCACGAATTCCGCCTTGCGGGCGGCGGCCTCACGCATCATCTCGACCAGGCGGCGCACAACCACCGCGCGGGTGTCGGCAAGATTCACGGCGCCCATCTGGGCGACCGCCAGGCCCATTTTGCGGGCGGGGGATGCGTTACTCACGATGTCAATCTCCAGAAGTTCGTTTCGAATGGGGTTCGAGTGCCGGGGGGGTGGTGCGGGTGGCGGCGAATGGCGCGCGCGACCGTAAGAAAGAAGCATGCATGCCTTCGCGACTTTGCGATACCGTGAGCGCTTGGGTTGCGGCGGGCGGTGGCCGGGGCGGGGATTGTGGCTAAGGCGCTGATTGGATTGAGGATTCAGCACGCGGACGGTGTTGGCGGACGGCCCAGGCATAACCCTGGATCATGGACGCCATGCAAACTTTTATATCGGGTTTCCCCGCAGTGTCGGGCGTGTGCTTCGACGGCGGTTGGTGTGGGTTGATCGTGATGGGTTGCGCGCGTTTGTATGGACCGGGGACATGGGTGACACATGTTCGGGGACATGGGTAACACATAGGTTTTTATCCTATTGGCGTGCTCTGAGGTCGATCTGTTGGACAATTTTGTACAGGAAGACGACATCGAGCACGCCGTCTTGCGAGGAGGGTCTGACCGCGACCGGCAGACCCGCCATTCCCTCTCCGACGAAGACGACGCGTCCGTTCACAATGATCTGCCCCTTGGTCCTGACCTTGAGCACTCGATCGCCCGGCTCGTATTCGATCGGAGGCAACGAGGCAGGATAGCGACGAGGGCTAGGTCTATATCTCGACAGGGGCGGCATCTGCCCCAACGCCTGGTGGGGCCGGACGTGGTTGTACTGTTCACGCCACTGATCCATGGCTTGCTGGCAGTCCAGCAGACTGCTAAACCCCCGGGCCTGGATCAACTCGCGCTTGAGCGTTCGATGCAGGCGTTCTAGCTTGCCCTGGGTTTGCGGGTGGCGAGGACGACTGTGGCTGATACGCACACCCAGCCGCATGAGCCAAACCTCCAGGCCTGTCAGCCCCAGGCCGCGCACCGATGCCCAGGATGGGCCGTTATCCGCGGTGATCCGTTCGGGCAATCCGTAACGGCGAAATACGGCCTTCAGGTGCTGCTGCACGGTTTTGCTGCGCTCATCGCCACAAGCCTGGATGCACAGGGCGTAGCGTGAGTGATCGTCCAATAGCGTCAGCGGATGGCACCGTCCCTGACGCGCGTCGGTCAGGGCAAAGTGCCCCTTGAAGTCCATCTGCCACAACAGGTTTGGCGCTTCATGCTCAAAGCGCTGGTTCGCCAGCCCGACGTTCGAGTCCTCGCCTTGGACCCGATAGCCATGTCGTCGCAAAATTGCCGAGATGGTACTGGGCGCGGGCGCCGTAGTCGGCCCAAGCAGCGCCCGCAACTTGCGAGGCCCCCAGTACGGGTAACGCTTGTGCAGGTCGATCACCTGCGCTTCGATTTGCTCACACGTGCGCCCAGGACTATTGCCAGGCCTGCGAGACAGATCTTGCAACCCAGCCTGGCCGTTCCGCTCGTAGCGGCCCAACCACTTGTAGGCGGTCTTGGCGCTGATATCGAAACGCCGGCAAAGCTCCCGCACATTGCTGCCCGGTTGCAGGGCAAGCTGAACGAACTCCATTCGGCAGGACATAAGGCTTGACTCCTTCCACGGCATCGCTCGCTCCTAAAAACGACCATACCGTGATGCTAGAAGTGTTACCTATGTCCCCGAACACCCGTTACCCATGTCCCCGGTCCATACACGCGTTAAGCGTCGGATTTCGCGTGACGGGCGTGCCGCGCTTCACCCATCCTACAAAGTACCGTCGCGTCAGGTGCCGAAGATAGGTCCGTCGAATCAGGTGCCAACGTCCGTCGTCGGATTACATGCCAAGAGAGGTCCGTCGGATCACGCCCGGAAAATGCCACCAAACCAAATGCCAAAAGAGGCCGCCCGCGCGGCCGGCTTTGGCGGCCCTGCACACTCCTCCAATCCCTCACCAGCCTCACAGAAGCATGCCAAGCACACCACCCGCCCCAGCGCCCGCCAAGTTTCCCGCAGCGCAGCTCGGGGTGGCGGTGGCCTGGTGGCGCGGGGAGTCGATAAGCCCGAGGGAATCCGAAGGCAGCCGCCGCAGGCGGCAACGAGGATGACGACGGGGCAGTCCGGAGCGAAGGCTCCGGACCGCAATCGTTGACCCGCGCCGCCAGGACGCCGCCGCCCCGGGCGTCTCAGGAACCTCGCCCCGGGGCGCCCCAAGAACTACGCCCCAAGCATCTCAAGCCCCCCGCACACCAAGGGCATTCCCTCACGCCCTCCACATCCAGCCTCCCGTACACTCCCCAAAAATCCGCCCCGCGCCGCCATAAAGCCCCGCCATGTTCGCCGACCTGAACCACCTATCCCATCACGCCGCCTGGCGCCGCCAGTTGGAAATGCTGTTGGAGTCCGCCGGCGAAGGCATTTACGGGATCGACCTGCGTGGCCGTTGCATCTTCATCAACGGGGCCGGCGCCACCCTGCTCGGCTACACCCCTGACGAAGTTGTCGGCCGCAACATGCACTACCTCATCCATCACTCCCACGCCAACCGCGCCCTGATGCCCGTGCATGACTGCCGCATCTTCCAAGCCTTTCGCGAAGGCCGTGGCGTGCGCGTTGACGACGAAGTGCTCTGGCGCCGCGACGGCTCCTGCTTTGACGCCCAATACGCCTCCTACCCCATTCGCAACGACGGCGAAGTCGTCGGCGCCGTCGTCACGTTTTCAGACATCACCGACCGCAAGCGCATCGAACGCGAACTGCACAACACCCAGGCCCTGCTCGAACGCCGCGTCGGCGAACGCACCGCCGAACTCAGCAACGCCCACGACTCCCTGCGCCGCCTGTCCTCACACCTGTCCACCCTGCGCGAAGAAGAGCGCGCCCACATCGCCCGCAACATCCATGACGACCTCGGCGCATCCTTCACCGCCCTGCAACTGGACCTGAACTGGCTACGCCGCCAACTCGGCGCCACGCCCGAACTGCAAACCCACGTTGACCGCATGCTGGAAGTCACCCAGACCGCCATGGGCGCCACCCGCCGCATCCTCAGCGACCTGCGCCCCGTCGTCCTTGACCACCTGGGCCTGTGGGCCGCCCTGGAAACCCTGCTGCAAGACCTGCAAACCCGCACCGGCCTGCAATGCCGCTACCTCTGCCCGCCCGACACCGAACGCCGCCGCCTTGACCGTAACGCCGAAATCGCCGTCTACCGCATCGTCCAGGAACTGCTGACCAACGTGCAGCGCCACGCCTGCGCCCGCAGCGTCAGCGTCAGCGCCGTCTGGAGCGACGACGGCCTGCTGCTGACCGTGGAAGACGACGGCATCGGCATGCAACTGCCCGAAGCCCGCCACACCTTCGGCATACTTGGCATGCGTGAACGCGCGCGCGGCATCGGCGGCGACCTTGCCCTGGACAGCGCCCCCGGCGCCGGCATGCGCGCCCGCCTGCGTCTGAACCCCACCCGCGCCTGAACCCTACTTGCCCCGCTCCATGGCCCTGAACCTGCTCATCGTCGACGACCACCTCATCATCCGCCGAGGCCTGGCCCGCATCCTGGAAGAAGACCCGCGCGTGGCCCTCGTACACGAAGCCGCCGACGCCCCCTCCGCCCTGCGCGCCCTGCGCCAGACCCGCTACGACGCCATGGTGCTGGACGTGGCCCTGGGCGAACGCGACGGGCTCGACGTCCTGAAAACCGTGCGCGCCGACTACCCCGCCCTGGGCGTCGTCATGCTCTCCGTCTACCCCGAAACCCAGTTCGCCGTGCGCGCCCTGCGCACCGGCGCGCACGCCTACCTGAACAAAGGCTGCGACCCCGACGAACTGCTGTCCGCCCTGATCAACGCCGCCGCCGGCAAGCTCTACGTCACCCCCACCGTGGCCGAACTGCTGGCCCACACCGTGCGCCAGGACAGCACCCGCCCCCCGCACGAGCAACTCTCCAACCGCGAATTCCAGGTCTTGCAGTTGCTGGTGGCCGGCCGTTCGGTATCCGCCATCGGCGAACAGCTGGCTCTGTCGGTCAACACCATCTCCACCTACCGCAGCCGCATCTTCGAAAAGCTCGGCGTGCGCACGCTGGTGGAACTGGTGGCCTACGCCAATACGCACCACCTGGGTGCGCTGTAGCCGCCTTGCGCACCAGCACGGCGCAGCGTCGCACCGCGTAGTAGACCCCCTACACGCATATCGTCGAACCGGGGATACCGGCCCCGCGCGCCCGGCCCCATGATGGCTCCAATCCCCCTCTGGCCGGAGCCATCCCATGTCCCTATTCAGCAATCCGTTCGACGCCAACAGCCGTCTTGCCTGCGGCTGCGGCCGCCACGCCTCGCAAGCCGAACATGACCGCGCCGTGCAATCCATCACGGACAACGCAGTCGACCAGGCGGTGATGCGCGCCCTGTTTCCGGAAGACGGACTGCGCCGCCGCTTCTTGCGCGCGGTGGGCGGTGGCACCGCCATGGCCGCCATTGCGTCGATCTTTCCGCTAGCCGCCGCCCGCGAAGCCTTCGCGCAATCCACCGGCCCGCTGGAAAAGCAAAAGCTGAAGGTCGGCTTCATTCCCATCACCTGCGCCACGCCCATCATCATGGCGCACCCCATGGGCTTCTATGCCAAACAGGGGCTCGACGTGGAAGTAGTGAAGACCGCCGGCTGGGCGCTGGTGCGCGACAAGGCCATGTCCGGCGAATACGACGCCGCCCACATGTTGTCTCCCATGCCGCTGGCCATCTCGCTGGGCGTCGGCGCCAGCCGCGCCGTGCCGTGGACCATGCCCGCCGTGGAGAACATCAACGGCCAGGCCATCACGCTGTCCATGAAACACAAGGACCGCCGCGACCCCAAGGACTGGAAGGGCTTCAAGTTCGCCGTGCCGTTCGACTATTCCATGCACAACTACCTGTTGCGCTACTACCTGGCCGAACACGGCCTGGACCCCGACACCGACGTGCAGATCCGTTCCGTGCCGCCCCCTGAAATGGTGGCCAACCTGCGCGCCGACAACATCGACGGATTCCTGGCGCCGGACCCCGTCAACCAGCGCGCGGTCTACGACGGCGTGGGCTTCATCCACACGCTGTCCAAAACCATCTGGGACGGTCACCCCTGCTGCGCGTTCGCCGCCAGCCAGGAATTCGTGAAGACCATGCCCAACACCTACCAGGCCTTGTTGAAGTCCATCATCGAAGCCACCGCTTACGCCCGCAACCCCGTCAATCGCAAGGAAATCGCCGCCGCCATCGCCGCGCCCAACTACCTGAACCAGCCCGTCACCGTGGTCGAACAGGTGCTGACCGGCACCTACGCCGACGGCCTGGGCAAAGTGCTGACGGACCCCAACCGCATCGACTTCGATCCCATGCCGTGGCAGTCCTTCGCCGTGTGGATCCTGACGCAGATGAAGCGCTGGGGTCAGGTCAAGGGCGACATCGACTACCAGAAGGTGGCCAGCGAGGTCTTCCTGGCGACCGACGCCGTGCGCCTGATGCGCGAGGCCGGCCTGACCCCGCCCGCCGAATCGGCCAAGAGCTTCAGCGTCATGGGCAAGCCGTTTGACCCGGCCCAGCCCGAGGCCTATCTGGCCAGCTTCAAGATCCGGAGAACCTGATGCGGTCGGTGCAATATTGGCGGGCCACGTTTCTGTCCGTCGCGCTGTTCCTGGCGTTTTTGCTGCTGTGGCACGCCGCCACGCGCCCCGACACGGGCGACGTGACGGTGGACCCGGCCTACGCCGCGCTGGTCGGCAATGCCGCGGCCAGCGGTTCCAAGACGCCGTTTCCCGGCCCGGCCGACGTTGGCGAAAAGCTGTGGCAACACCTGAAAGACCCGTTCTACGACCGTGGACCCAACGACAAGGGCATCGGCGTGCAACTGGCGTATTCGGTAGCGCGCGTGCTGGCCGGCTTCAGCCTGGCCGCGCTGGTGGCGATACCGCTGGGCTTTCTGATCGGCATGTCCAAGACCGTCTACCGCGCCTTCGACCCCTTCATCCAGGTGCTCAAGCCCATTTCACCTTTGGCCTGGATGCCGCTGGCGCTCTACACCATCCAGGACGCCGACACGTCCGCCATCTTCGTCATCTTCATTTGCTCGCTGTGGCCGATGCTGGTGAACACCGCGTTTGGCGTGGGCGCCGTGCGGCAAGACTGGCTGAACGTGGCGCGCACGCTGGAAGTGTCACGCCTGCGCACCGCCTTGCAGGTGATCCTGCCCGCCGCCGCGCCCACCATCATGACCGGCATGCGCATTTCGGTAGGCATCGCCTGGCTGGTGATCGTGGCAGCGGAAATGCTGATCGGCGGCACGGGCATCGGCTACTTCGTGTGGAATGAATGGAACAACCTGTCGATAGCCAACATCATCTGCGCCATCTTCTTCATCGGCCTGATCGGCATGCTGCTGGACACCGTGCTGGCACGCGCCGCGCGGCTGGTCAGCTATCGGGAGTAACGCCATGAGCCATGCATTCCTGCAAGTCCAGGGCCTGGGCAAACGCTACCCCGGGCGCAACGGCCAGCCCCAGCCGCCCGTGTTCGAGAACGTGGATTTCGACATCGAGCAAGGCCAGTTCGTTTGCGTGATTGGCCATTCCGGCTGCGGCAAGACCACCATCCTGAACGTGCTGGCCGGCATCGACGACACCAACGAAGGCGTCGTCATCATGGACGGCCGCCAGATCTCGGGCCCGTCGCTGGAACGCGGCGTGGTGTTCCAGGCGCATGCATTGCTGCCCTGGCTGACCGCGCTGCAAAACGTGGAATTCGGCGTGCGTTCGCGCTGGCCCGCCTATAGCCGCGAGCAAGTGCGCGAACACAGCCTGCGCTACCTGGACATGGTGGGCCTGGCGCAGGCGGCCGGCAAGAAGCCCAGCGAACTGTCGGGCGGCATGAAGCAGCGCGTGGGTATTGCACGCGCCTTCGCCATCCAGCCCAAGATGCTGTTGCTGGACGAACCCTTCGGCGCGCTGGACGCATTGACACGCGGCACCATCCAGGACGAGCTGCGCGGCATCGTGCAGCAAACGCGCCAGACCGTATTCATGATCACGCACGACGTGGACGAAGCCATTCTGCTGTCGGACCGCATCCTGCTCATGAGCGCGGGCCCCTACGCCCGCATTGCCGAGTCCGTCAGTGTGGACCTGCCGCGCGACCGGACCCGTGCGAGCCTGCATCACGAACCCCGCTACTACGACATTCGCAACCATCTCGTCGACTTCCTGGTCGACAAGGCATCCCACAAGGAGGGAACCCCATCATGATGTCCCGCGCTGAAGTGACCGAACTGGTCGTTACCCGCAAACTGGAAAAAAAGCTGTCCTGGAGCGCCATTGCCGAAGCCGTCGGCCAAAGCAAGGAATGGACCACCGCCGCGCTGCTGGGCCAGATGACGCTGACCGAAGAACAGGCGCTTGCCGCCGCCCGCATCCTGGACCTGCCGGATGACGCCGTGCTGCAACTGCAAGTGGTGCCTTACAAGGGCTCGCTGCCCACCACGGTGCCTACCGACCCGCTGATCTACCGCTTCTATGAGCTGATCAACGTCTACGGCACCACCTTCAAGGCGCTGATCCATGAAGAGTTTGGCGACGGCATCATGAGCGCCATCGATTTCAAGATGGACTTGCAGCGCGAAGCCGACCCCAAGGGCGACCGCGTGCAGATCGTGATGAGCGGCAAGTTCCTGCCGTACAAGATGTATTGATGGCTTGAGCTGCGCGCCCCGCGTCAAGACCGGGGCGCGTTTGGGTTGCTGTGTTGGCCTAGCCTTCCACCGCCAGCTCTTCCCAGCCCAGCTCGCGCGTGCGCTGCAAGGTGGCCGTGACTTGCGCCGCCGCCTCGCGCGCCGCTTCAGGCAATTCCTGCCCGGTCAACAGCTTGGCCGTCAGGCTGGCCATGAACACGTCGCCGGTGCCATGCACCGACGGCGGGATGGCGATTTCCGGATGCGTCACGACGTTGAGCGTGTCGCGCGTGACCACCGCCAACTGCAAGGCGCCCGGTTCCGCCGCCATCGGCGCGGCGCTGGTCACCACAATCCATTGCGGCCCCAACGCGATCAGTTCACGCGCCGCCGCCGCCACCTCGTCCATCGTCGCCAAGGGTCGGCCCACCAGCATTTCTAGTTCAAAGTGATTCGGCGTCATGCCGTCGGCCAGCGGCACCAGCAAGTCGCGGTACTGCGCGACCAGACCCGCGTCCACATACAAGCCGTCGTTGCGGTCGCCCATGACCGGGTCGATATGCACGCGCAGGTCCGGCCGCGCGGCGCGCAAGGCCGGCAACCAGCTTGCCAGCAGGTCCGCCTGCCCTGGCTGCCCCAGATAGCCGCAGACCACGGCGCGCGCCACGCGGGTCACGCCGCGCTCGTCCAGGCCCTTCAACAAACCGGCGAACCAGTCCAACGAAACAGCCCCGCCATGCAGCGTGGGGTAGTGCGGCGTATTGCTCAGCACCACCGTGGGCACCGCGATGACGCGCAGGCCCGCGCGGCGGAAGATCGGCATGGCGGCGTTGTTGCCGACATAGCCGTAGACAACTTGGGACTGGATCGAAATGACGTCCACCTGCGCGGTGAAGGCGGGCAACGCTGCGCCGGGCGTGGGGGCAGCGGAAATGGCGGTCATACGGCGGGCTCCTGACAGGAACTTAAGGTTGCATGCCGGCAAGCGACCGGCTGCGCAACATTCTAGTCCGCTGCGGCGCCCTGGCATGCCGCGGCCAGCCAGGCGGCGCCGTCCCGCACCGCGCGAACAACGCCGCCGAGGTGGGGCGCGTAGGGATAGGCCACCGACGACAAGACCCGGCATTGCCCCATTTGCGGATGCGCGGTGTTCATCAAGTACTGGACGCCGCCCGTGGCGGTCGGCACGCGCAGCAACAGGGCGTCACCCCCCGCCAGCCAGGCGTCGCCCACCGCCCGCGTGGCGCGCAGATCGGTCTGCCAATGCGGCGGAGGCTCGGCCACGCCCACCGCGCGAGCGGGCGCCCCCACCTCCAGCAGCAGGTAATCGCGCGGCAAGGCGTCAGGATGCGGCACCTCGGCCAACGCCAGTCGCGCGAGCACCGCGGCGGCCGGGCTTGCATCCAGCACGATCACCGGTGCGCCCGCCTCGTGCCACCGGCCCGCCGGCAGCGCGCGCGGCTGCACGTCCTGGGCATTGCTCAAGCGCCACAGGGCAATCATGGGCCGTTTCCTTCGTCGATATCCACCAGCCATTGTTCGATCTGGGCGGCGTATCGCCCGTGCTGGCACACCCGCAACGGCACCCGTCCAAGCAGCCGCCGCTTGGGCGCGCTGAGCCAGCGATACGCGTGATCGCGGTCGCCGAAAACCAGTTCAGCCAACCACACCACCCGGATAGCGCGATGCAGCACGCGCAGGTCAGCCAGGTCCAGGCCCAGCGCACGCGGTGCCTGCGCGGCTGTGGGTTCGGAGATTCCCGAGGGCATTCCCAGGGGCACGCCCATGGGCATCAACGGAAACCAACGCGCAAGATCATTCGGGAACGCCTGGCGCAGCGCTTGCAGTAACGCCGCCGCGCTTCGCAAGCTGGCGGGCGGCTGCGCGTGGCCCAGCACCCGCGTCAGACGCGCGTCCAACGCCACCGTGACGGCGCTTGCCGCGTCACGGGGCGCGGGCAACGGACGGCGCGCTTGCCTGGGCGGCTGAGTTCTGTTCGAACGCGGCATTGAGGGCAGCGCCATCGATGCTGACGGTTCCGGCATTCAGCAAACCCTCCATATAGGCCCGCGCGGCCAGTTCCTGACGTTGGTTACGCAGCGCGGCGCGCAGCGCCGGCCTGACTTGGTCGAACGGCGTCACGCTGGCCGGCTGCAACGCCGCCAGCTTCAGGATGTGAAAACCGGCGGCCGACTGCACCGGGGCCGACACATCGCCGGCCTTCATCTGCTGCACTACCGGACGCATCTCCGGCGTCAACTGCGTCAACGGCACATAGCCGATGTCGCCGCCTTGCGCGCGCGTGGTCTCGTCACGCGAATTGGCCTGCGCCAGCGCCGCGAAGTCGGCCTTGGGCGCCTGCGCCCGCTTGGCCAGGTCCAGCGCCTGCTTGCGCGCCGCCGCCACCGCGTCGGCATCCGCCAACGGCGCGGGCAGGAAGATCTGGCTGACGCGATATTGCGCCGGCTCGGTCAGTTGGGGCTTGGCGCGTTCGTAAGCCGCTTGCAGCTCAGCGTCGCCGGGATAATCGTCCGGCGCGCGGCTGACGGATTCCAGATAGCTCTGCACCACGATGCGTTCCTGCGCAGCCTGCACCGCCTGTTTGATATCGGGCTTGTCCTGCCAGCCCTGCGCGCGTGCCTGCTCGATCAGCGCCTTCTCGGCCAGGCGCCCGCGCAGCCACTGGTCCAGGCCCGCGCGGTTGTCCTGCAATTGCTGACGCGCCTGCGGCGGCAAGGCCTGCAATTGACGCATCAATTCATCGCGTTCAACACGCACGGTACCCAAGGTGGCAATGGCCGGGGCTTGGGGAACCGGCGCGGCCGTCGCGACCTTGGTCGCCGTGGCGCCCGGCGGCGAGGCCGCGGGCGCGGCGGACGCCACGGCTTTGGCTGGCGCCGGAGCGGGCTCGCTGCTTTGGGCATCGTTGCCGCGCATCAACGCGACGGCGCCCGCCAGCACGGCGATTAGCAGCACGGCTGCCGTCACGCGCAATTGCTTGTTGGAAGTCAGAGTCTTGGTCATGGATTGCACCCTTTGCCAGGCAAGCCGCGTTAGGCTAGCGCCGTTGTCTCGACCGCGTCGGCTTCCGGTTCGGCTTCCGGTTCGGCTTCCGGTTCGGCTTCCGGTTCGGTTTGCGGCTCGGCCTGCTGCTCGGCTTGCGGTTCGGCTTGCACTGCCTGCCCCGCCTCGCCTTGCTCCGCCGAGGCGTTAGCGCGCAAGAACAACAGAAACTCTTGCAGCAAGCGGTCCCACAGTTCGGTCGTGGCGCGTAGATACGATTCCGACACGCCGCCGGCCACGATCACGTCCAGTTCCAGCACCAGAAACACGCCTTGCACCGACAGGCGGGCAAAGCGCTTTTCCACGTTCCATCGCTCGGCCAGACCGGCCGGCAGCTCGCCTTGCACGCGCAACGCGCAGCTCAGCGTGTAGTCCAGATAATGGCCGTCCTGCTGGGCCGGGTTGCCCATGCGGGCGGCAAAGCCCACGCCCTGGCTGGCGCTCAACAGTTGCACCATGCCGTTCTGCTCGGACAGCGTCACGCGGTAGCCAACGGATTGCAGCAGGGCTTGCAGGCGTTCGGCGTTCACATCAAGAATCAGGTTCGATTCGGTCATTTCAGGTTTCCAGGAATAAAGAATGGGCAATCGGGAAAGGCTACGGCGTGGACGTTGCAGCAGCTTGACTTTGGGGCGCTTGCGCGTCGTAGAGCTTGTCGCCGTACACCTGCGCCTGCTCTTCGAACTGCACGCGGGCCTTGCCCGCAAAGGGTTGCTTGAGCGCCAGAATGTCGCCCGTGCTGATGCGTTCATAGGCATTCAGAATGTCTTTGCCGGCCTGGTACATCTCGCGGTTTTTCGCCAGGCACACCTTGACCTCTTCATCGCGCTGCGCCAGGTTGCGCGCCAGCGCCACGCGCTCCGTTTCCTTGGCGCGCGCCAGCGTCAACAGTTCGTCGTAGGCGCCCTTGAACTTGCCCAATTGCGCATGGCTGGCGGCCACTTGGGCCTGGGCGCTTTCCGTCAGGGCGTCTTGTTGCGCCGCCAGCTTCTCGGCCTGCCCACGGCTCTTGGCCAACTGCGCGCGCAGCGACTCCAGCTCTTTCTGCGCGGCGTCCAGCTGCGCTTGGGTGGCCGCCTTGGCCGCGTTGATCTGGGCCTGCTCGCTTTGCAATTGCTGTAGCTGCTGCGTGGTGCTGCGCAACTGGGTGCGCAGGCGCTCTTCCATGGTTTCGGCCTGAACGCCGCCAGACAGGGAGAGGCCCGCCGCGCACAGCGCCACGGCGGCGGCCAGACGCCGGCCGCGCCCGGCCGTGGGGGAATGACGGGATTCATTCCATACGAGGTGCATGTCCATGGCCTTAGAACCTGGCGTTGATTTCGAACTGCATGGTGTCGATGGCCAGCGGTTCACCATAGATCTCCTTGGTGCTCATCCAGCGAAACACGCCATACACGTTCTTCTCGAAGGCATAGCCCGCGCCGATGTAGTAGCCGCGCGCGTTGGTGCCGCCCTGATGGAACGACGAATCGTTGAAGGCATCGGGCAGTGCGTCCGGCTGGATGTACTTGTAGCCAACGAAGGCCAGCCAGTCGCCCTTGTCTTTCAGGTCATACGAACGGCCCAACGTGGCTTGCAGCATCCAGGCGTTGGGGCCGCTTTCGACGTTGCCGTTGTCGTCGAAGTTGTTGACGATGTAGCCCTGCGAGCGGCTGGCCATCTTGCCCTTGCTGTAGGCCAGGTTGTGGATGAAGTTGCCGTTCACGCGCAGGCCCAGGCCATCGAACACGCGGGTATCCCAACGCAGGTTCAGATCCAGCAGGTCGAACTTCGAGGCCAGGCCCACGTATTGCGGCTGCGGCGTGTTGGCCGGGTCGAGCGGGTTGGGGGCGATATTGCGCAAGAGGAACAACGTGTTGCCCTTTTGCATGAAGGCGGGCCGCGACCAGTCGGTATCGCAGTTTTCGTCGCCCGCCCACGGCGAGCACGCGCTTGAGCGCTTGCCGGCGATGTTGTCGAAGTGGTAGTACGCCAGCGCGCCGCGCAGGCTGTTCTGGTTATTGACCTTCCAGTCGGCGCCCACCTGCGCGCCCAACAGCCATTTGTTTTCGCTTGCGCCTTCCGACATGGACGACGCGTTCCAGCCGTTGTTCGCGTACTCGGTCGCAAACGCGCCCAGCGTGCCGAACAAGGTCACATCGCGGCCTTGCAGCGGATGCTTGAAGATGGCCGCGATACCGTCGAAATTCAGATCATTGGAGAACAGCGTATCGGTGGATTCGAACGGGTTGGCGATGCGGCCGCCGGTTACCGTGGCCCAGGTGGCGGGACGATAGGTCAGGTAGGCCTGGTCAAGCCAGATTTCCTTCTTGCCCATGCCGCCACCCAAGGTCTGGGACGTGGATACCGGGCTGTCGTCGCTGCCGGTGGCCAAGCGGATGCCCGCCGTCCAGGCTTCGGAAATTTCGGCGCGCACCCCAAGACGGGCGCGAATGCGCAACTGGTTGCGGCGGTCTTCGCGCGTGTTCAGCATGGGCGGATAGCCGCCGTTGCTATTCTGGTTGACGTCGTACGGGCCGTTGGCGTTGAGCTTGGCGAAATTGACAATCTCGTTGCTGTTGCTGCCGTTGTAGAAGCGCGATTCGTCACGCACGCGGACGTCGCCTTCCACGGTGATGCGCGACACCCATTCCGGGAAGGTATTGGGTTGTGCCCAGTTCTCTTCCTTGGCCTGCACCATGACTTCCGCCTTGACCTCGTCGCGGATCTGGTCACGCACGGTCTGCGGAATGTAGGGCACACGCACGTCGCCCGCTTGCGCCACGGCGGCGCCGCGATCTGCGGGCGGAGCGTTGCGCGCGGCCTGGGCTTCGGCCTCGGCCTGCGCCACCAGCGCGTTGGCCTGTTCGGGCTTGAGCACGCCTTGCTGCACCAGCAGGCGGATCAGGTTGATGGTGGCGTTCTCGGACGGCGCGGGCGCGCTGTGCGCCGGCAGCGAGGCGGCGCCCGCCACGGCCAACGCCAGCGATGCCGCCAACCGGTTCAATGGGAACTTCATGCTCTTGTCACTCCAGGATCAATTCAATGTGAGACATCAAGACGGGCGGCGGCCTGTCAGCGAGGCACGGATGGGCATGCTGGCCGAGGCCGGCGGTCGTTCGTCCAGGCCCGGCACGGCGCGCAGCGCGGCGATCACACGGGCGTCGACGTCGGCATCGCCGCTGCCACGGGTCAGTTCAACGCGGGTCACCTGGCCCGACGCCGTGAGCCAGATGTTGGCTTGCAGGCGGAAAGTCAGATTGCGGGTACGTTCGTCTTCGCGCAGGATCTTCTGCAGCGCATAGGCCAGGTATTGGCTATAGGTGGCGTTGCCCGCGCGGCCCCCTCCCCCACCCGACATGCCCTTGCCCTGCCCCGCGCCGATGTTGAAGGCGTCGCTGCCGGCTTGTGCGTCGCCGTCGATCTGCATCGGGTTGGCCAGGTCGTCGGCCGGGCGCGGGGGCGCCTCGTCCTGCGGCTTGGGCGGTTCGGGCGTGGGCTGCGGTTCGGGCTCGGGCGTGGCCACGGGCTCTTCCTTGGGCTGCTCGGGTTCCGGCGGCTTTTCGGGTTCGGGTGGCGGCGGCGGGGGTGGTGGCAGCGGGATGATGGCCGTGACCTTGGGCGCATCGCGCCGAACGCCGGACATATCGTTGGCCCAGCGCCAAAGCGCATAGGCCGCCACGATCGCCGCCACCACCACGGCCGCCAGCTTCAGCCAGCGGCGCGCCGGATGCGGATCGCGCGAGGAATCGGATGCATGTTGCGGCATGACGTCGGTTCCGGCCTCTATTGCGGCTTGCCGGTGACCAGCCCGACCTGTGCAAGTTCCAGGCGGCGCAACAGGTCCAGCACTTCCACCACTTTCTGGTATTGCACGGCGGCGTCGCCGCGCACAATGACCGGGAAGTCGGGGTTCAGTGCCTTCTCGGTGCGCAGCCGGTCTTCCAGCTCGGGCAAGGTAACCGGGTAAGCGTCCAGGAAAACCTGGCCGGCGTCGTTGACGGAGATCGCCTTGGTTTTCGGCTGCGACAAGGCCACGGTGGAGCTGGCCTTGGGCAGGTTGACCTTGATGCCGGCGATCTGCGCGGTGGCCGTCAGAATGAACATGACCAGCACGACCATCAGCACGTCGACCAGCGGCGTGATGTTGATGCCGTCCACGGGCGCGTCGTCGTCATCGTCCTGGGAAGTGGATACGGAAGCCATGGCTGCTCCTTACGCTTCAGCGGACGCGGGTTGCACGTCGCGCACGGCCGGGCGGCTGGCCGCCGGGGCGCGCACTGCCTGCTGATGGGCGGCTTCCTGCGCTTGCGTTTCGCCGTGCACTTCAGCCAGGCGCGTGACGAACTCGTCGACAAACACGCGCATGTCGGCGCTGACTTCCTTGTTGCGCGACACCAGGCGGTTGTAGCCAAACAGTGCGGGGATCGCGACAAACAGACCCATCGCGGTCGCCAGCAAGGCGGCGGCCATGCCGGGCGCGATGGCGTTGATGTTGACGTCGCCCGCCATGGCCGTGCCCAGGAACACGACCATGATGCCCAGCACCGTGCCCAGCAAACCGATGTAGGGGCCGCCGGCAATGGCGTTGGACAGCGAACCCAGCTTCGAACCCAGCGCCAGGTTTTCCTTGGTGCGCACTGCGTCCATCGACGCGCGGATGGCTTCGATGGTGGCCGTGGAAATGGACGTGGTGTCGGCGCCTTGCGCGCGGCGCGTCCGGATCTCGTTGATGGCGACGCGATACAGGCGCCACAGCGAGGCGTGCTCAACGCGCGTGGCCAGCGCCTTGTCGTCCGCCAGCAATTCCAGACGCTGGCCAACCGTGGCGAAGGCGTCGCGGAAGGATTCGTTGGCGCGCGCCACGCGAGCCACGTTGCGGCTCTTCTTGAACATGATGATCCAGGACTGCACCATCATCAGCACCAGCACGCCGATGATGATCCAGGCGTCGATCGGCACGGCGTTAAGCAGAAAGCCCAGTCCGCCAAAGCCAAAGCCGGATTGCTCTTCATCGGCGCCGTAAACCACCAGGCGCGACTCCGCGCCTTGCGAGGCCGCGTCGGCGTAGATCAGCGCAGCGGGACGCGCAACCTTGGACAGGCGCACTTCGTCGATCGCGCCCACGAACGGCGCGTACGTCGGCTGCGGCGCCGGGACGACTTCGGCAGGCGTCGT
This sequence comes from Achromobacter spanius, assembly GCF_003994415.1. Lineage (NCBI taxonomy): Bacteria > Pseudomonadati > Pseudomonadota > Betaproteobacteria > Burkholderiales > Alcaligenaceae > Achromobacter > Achromobacter spanius. Next base: position 4,735,521 of record NZ_CP034689.1, read on the forward strand.
GCCGTCCGCGGCGGGGGTGGCGGGAGTGGCGGGGGTGGCGATGGGCGCGGCCGGCATCGGCACATCGCCACCCAGCGCGGCAGTGGTGCCAAGCGGCGGCAGGCTCGCGGCCAGCGATGCGGTGGCACGACCATTCACATACAAGTGGACCTGGCTGCCATCGGCCGTCACGGCAAGGTGTTGCCAGGCGGCGGGCGTCAGCGGTTGGCCGGGTTGGCTGCGCTGGCCGTTCACTTCCACAAAGGGCACGCCCTGGTTGATGCCGATCAGCAAGGCGTTGCCGGCGTCGCGACGCGCGTAGATCAGTTGTTCACCAGCCGGCTGGTCGGCACGCACCCAGGCGCTGAACGTGAACGCGCCCGCGGCAGGCATGGCCAATGACGGGCTGGCCGGCAGCATCAGCGGCGCGGCGCCCGTGAATTGCGCGGCGCGGCCGATCACGCCGTCCACCATCGCAGCGGTCGGCGTCTGGCCGTGGTTGCTGTAGCCCGTGGTGTCGCGGGGCGGCGCACCGGCGGCGCCGTCAAAGTGATAGACCAGCGTGTAGTTGAGGTCGAAGCTCAGTTGGCCGTTGGCCGAGGCGGGCGCCTTCTGGTTGCCGTAGTACATCCAGATGTCCTGACGCTGGCCGTCGGCCACGTCCGGCACATCCACCCACACCAGCGCCATCCCCAGCAAGGGGTCGAACGATTCCAACTGGTGGTTCAGCACGGTCTGGTCGTCGGCCGCCACGAAGCGGATGTCGGCGCCCTTCTCGTTGATGCCATCGAAGGTGAAGTTGCCCGTGTGCAGGCGCACCAGCAGCGGCGTGCGGCCGGCGGGGCCGCCCAACGGCATGCCCTGCGCGGTGCTGTCGACGGTGATTTGCTTGCGGTACTGCCAGTCTGGTTGCCACCAGGCGTTGGCGGCGGACGGCAGTACGCCGGCCAGCACGGTTAGCAGGAGCATCAATAGGCGTTGCATGAGTAAGACTCCGGGATGAATGGGGTAAACGCGTGCGCTCAGAAGTTGGCGCGGACGCTGAAGTTCAGACGGGGATCATGTTTGCGGGTATTGGGGCCGTCCTTGAGCGGGTAGCCCCAGTCCAGCGAGCCGGACAACCAATCCAGCACTTGCAGGCGGGTACCCAGGCCCAGACTGGCCAGGGAATAGCTGGCGTCCTGTTCGGGCAGCGGATCACGCAGGCGCAAGCTGGCCGCGTCGGCAAAGGCGTAGAAGCGCCATTCGTTGACGTTGGCGCCCAGCCAGCGTGCCAGGGAAGGCGTGCGCCATTCCACCGACGCCAGCACGCCGTCGTCACCCGTGCGTTCCGCGGCCAGATAGCCGCGTACACTGGTCGCGCCGCCGGCCGAGAACTGCTCGTTGGACACCAGCGCGCCCGAGGCCAACTGGAACGAGCCGCGTAGGCCCAATTGCCAGTCGCCAAACACGTTGTGCGTGTGCGTGCCGTCGCCGCGCAACAAGGCGAAGCTGGGGCTGGCCCGATAACGCTTGTCGTCGAATTGCTTCCAGTCGCTGCCTTGGTTGAAGAAGGAACCGCTGGCGCCCACCACCGACAATCCCAGGCTGCTTTGCGATGACTCGGAATAGCGGTAGCCGTTGTAGGCCAGCGTGAACGGCAGGTACTTGATGGGGATCTGGTCTTCGTTGTCGCCGAAGCGGGTGGACTCATCGAACTTCTTGTAGTCCAGGCCGATGGACAGCGAATTGCTCCAATCGCCTTGCGGATCCATCGTGTAGATGGCGGACAGCCCGAAGGAATAACCCTTGCCCAGCACGTTGGTGCCGCCGATGGTGGCGACGTTGCTGTCGCTCTTGTAGCCCGAGAATTGCAGGCCCCAGCGCGGCGTCAGCGGCATGGAGTACGAGCCCGACCACACCTTGGCGTTGTCGGTTTCCTGCGGCGCGGTGAAGAAGGTCAGGCTGACGGAATGGCCCAGTTGCCACAGGTTGTCATAGCCCAGCGACGCCGTGCTGCGCAGGCGCGAGGTGTCGGCGCTGTAATCGTTGTTCAGGCCCAGGCTGGCGTGCCAGGGGCTTTTGTCTTCCACCTTCAGGTCCACATCCATCGTGCCCGGGAGGCGCCCTTCCTTCACCAACGGCACCACCTGGCGGCTGGCGCCCTTGTTCAGTTGCGTCAGCTCGGCCTGCGCGCGATTGAAGTTGGGCACCTGCCCTTCCTGCAAGGCGGGCACGTCGTCGCGGATCGCCAGGGGCGAATAGTGCTGCGCGCCCACCACCCGCACGCGGCCGACCTTGGTTTCCGACACCTGCAAAAAGACGATGCCGTCGGCCACCTGCTGTTCGGGCAGGTCCACATAGACCGACTGGTAGCCCTTTTCCTGATAGATCGTCTGCAAGGCCTCGCGCGCCGATTCAATGTCGGCCAGGGTGCGGTCGGGTCCCAGATAGGGATAGACGGCGCGCTCGATGTCACGGGCTTCAAGCACGGTGTTGCCGCGCACGATGTATTCGTTGATGTTGACGCGGCGCGCCGAGGTGGCGTCAGCCCCGGCCGCGCCTTGCGCCCAAGCCGCGTTCATCGCGACGATCAGCACGAACGCCTGCGGCGCGCGGCGCACGATGGCGCGCAGTGCGCGGCCCCTACTTTCGAAATCATGCATAGCGATGCACTCAGTTCCTTGTGTGAAAGCCGGTCTGGTACCGGCCGCTACCGTGCAGCGCGCATCGCGACAATCCCGTTACGGTTTTCGCCCACAACCCCGCGTCTACAACTTCTGCTTGTTACTAGACGTACTGGCAGGCCCAAGACCGCGCGTTGTAAGAAAAACTTCACGAAAAAAATCAAGGCGTCGACCGGTCCGAACGGTCTGGCGGGGATTCTGGCGACGCCACATGACGGCGCCAGCAGCGCAACAAAAAAAAGCGGCCAGTAGCAAACTGGCCGCCCATACGTAGGATGGGTGAAGCGCGCAAACCCCACGGCAAGAACCCCGGCCCCGAACGCGCGCAACCCATCAACCGCCGTCGGCATGACTCCACCCCGGGTCAAACCCATCGCGTTCCTCACGCCCCGGTTCGCCCCCCGCCCCCCAACTTCACAGCATCAACTTGCGCCGCTCCTCCGCCGTCAAAGATGCCGTCTCGCCCACGTCCAACGCCCCCGCCCCCAGCACCTGCACCGCGCTGGCCGCGTCGTACTTCGGCGTACCCGCAGCCGCACCCGCTGACGGCACAACCGGCGCGGCGCCCGCCACCGGCTCATCGCCATACCCCAGAATCTGCACATTGATCACCGACGGCTGGTTCTGACGCGCCTCGGCCTGCGCGCGCTGGGCGGAATCCTGCGCCGCATTGACTGCCGAGCTTGCCGCCGCGCTGGCCGACGACAACGCACCGGTGTTGACCCCTGCCGTTACCGGCACGCCCGCGCTATCGCCCTGCGCCTGGATGTTGGCCGCGTTCACCACTTGCAAGGCCGCGATGTTCACGTTGCCCGATACGCGGATGCCGGCCTCGCCGGCGTCAATCGTGCCCAGCGGGGCGTACAGGTCCACATCGCCCGCAGGTACTTCCGGCAGCGGCGCCAGCGTGGCGATGCCCGCGCCGGTGCTGGGCGCGTTGGGCGACAAGGTCACGTTGCCGACGGCGTCGTAGACGCGCTTGGGCGGCGTGTACAGCACGGTCGTCTTCGAGCCCCGGCCCGCGTTGATATCGCCTTGCGCCGACCATGCGGTGATCCCCCCACCGAAGGTCGTCATCACCCGGCTTTGGCCCAGCAGGATGCTGCCCTGCGCGTACAACTGGATGTTGCCTTCGCCCTGCGTGATGATGCCGGCCGTGGCGGGCGGCGCCACGCCTTCCACGCCGAACACCTGCTGCCCGCCCGGCGTCATCAACTGAATGTCGCCGCCGAAGGTGCTGCGGATGCCCGCCGCGCCATACAGCGTGATGTCACCCTCGTAGGCGCCCGGCGCGGTTTCCGGGAACAGCGCGGCGATCGCCTGCCGGCCACGCAGATAGCTACCGTTGCGCGGGCTGGCCAGGTCGTTGTATTCGCGTCCGCCGGAACGCAGCTCGGCAAAATAAACCTGCCGCGCAAAGATCCGTTGCTGCTCGGCGGGCAAGGCGGCAAAGGCCGCGCGCGCGTCGTCCGTGCTGCCGGCAAAGCCATAGCGTTGCGTCATCCACAACAGCAGTTCGGCTTCGTAGGTCTTGAAGGCCAGGCCCTGGTCCAACAGCGGACGGCTGGGATCGGCCGCCTGGGCCGGGTCCAGATACCGCGCCAGGAACGCCGCGTAGTCCGGCCCCTTGGCGCCCACGCCCGCCTGCACGGCAATCGACGCGCCAGGGCGGTGGTCGCCCGGCATCACCGCGCCCAGGCTCGTGATGGAAGCCTTGTCCGCCATCAGCACGTGACGGCCGGCCGACACTTCCAGTGCGCCGGGGCCCGCTACCTGGAACGAGCTGTACAGAATGTCGCGACCCGCCGACACCCGCGACACATCCAGCGCGTCGCGATGCAGGAACAGGTTGCCGGTCGAGGTCACCGACGTCCCGCTTGCGCCAAAGTTCATGCCATTGGTGGAGGGCACGTCGGTCGACGTCCCCGTGTTCGTGCCCGAGGCCACGATGTCGCGGCCCGCCAGCATCCAGACGGGGCCCGATGCCTCGTACCAGGTTTGGCCCAGGTTGGGGCCCTGCACAATGGACAGCGCCTCGCCCGTGCGCAGCCCGACGATGTCGCCATCACGGGCGTAAAAGCGCGTCACCGTATTGGAACCCGCCGTGCTGGCCGTCAGCGCGTTGAAGTAGAACAAGGGGAAATGGGTGTACCGGTCGCCAGCCAGGCCGTTGGCACCCTGGTTGCTCAAGGCCACATTCGAATTGGCCTCGGACAAGTAGCCCGCAAAAGCTGGCGCCAACACGTTGGCGACGCTGGCCGGGTCCGCCCCCGAGCGGTTGATGGCGTAGCCACCCGCGTAGATGGAATCCCCCGCCAGAATTTCCAGTTGCCCGCGCGCTCCCGGCGCCAGCGTTAGCGAATACGGCAGGCCGCTTGCTTCGTTGTTCAGGTAGCCCGCCGACACGCCAGCATAAATACTGCCGTCATACGCCGTGGCGCGCAGAATCGACGGGTACAGATAACGCCCGTCGGACGGCGAGGTATTGCGCCCCGGCTGCACCGCCAGGCCCTGCGCGCTGTGCGAGGTCTGCCGGCTGGGCGTCAGGTTGCCGCCCGCGCTGGACAGCTCAATGGCCGTGTTCTCCGTCCACATCGAGAACCAGCTATAGCCGCCGCCCGTGCGCATGGTGCCATCTGGCATGCGGTAGGGCGTGCTGTTGGGCAAGGCGACACGGCCCGGATCGCTGGCCCCGCCGACGACCAGGTCGCCGCGCGTATCCAGGCGGATCACCGCGTCGCCGGGAATCAGCACCAGGCCGCCCGTGGCGCTGGCCATCGTGGACACGTAGGGGTCGTAGCCACGGCTTTCCTTCACGTCTTGCTCGCGCGCTTCGTTGCCGTATTGCAGATCCAGCCCGCCCACCGCGCCACCGGCCAATTGGGCATGGCCGCGCAGGTTGATCAGCGCGCCCTGCAAGTCCAGCGCGGGTTCGCCGTAATAGGGGGTTGGCCCCACGGCCGAGGACACCAGACCGCGCGCGCTTTGCGTCGGGTTCAAACCGCCTCCGACACGGATGTCGATATCGCCGCCCCCCGTCAACGTCATGCCGCCGTCGGCCGCAACGCGGCCGGTGCTGCCCACGGCCACGATCAGGCCCTGGCTGCGCGGATTGTTGATGGACCCGCGCGACTCGATGTTGCCCGCGTCGCCGTCCACGCGCAGGCTGACGTTGCCGCCGCCCAATGCCCCGAAGCCGGTGAAGCCCACCAACAGCGGCGTGTTGTCCTTGAACGCCGAGGGCGCACGCGTGTAGCTGCCGAAGTTGATCCACCAGGCGGTAGGCGTATCGCCGCCATTGGCGCTGCCGGTGCCTTGGCGCCACAACCAGTTGCCGATGCCCACGCTGGGATCAATCACACGCGAGTCGAAATTGCCGCCCGTGGTCTTGCCCCACACATCGCCGCGCAAGGCGCCGCCCGTGTACAGGCTGAGGTTGCCGCCTGCTTCCGGGTACCAGGCCTGATACCCCGCGCCGGCCGACACGAAGGGTTCATACGTGGTCGAGTGAGCGTCGCCCAGCACCGTGGTCTCGTAGCGGCCACGCGGCAATTGGTAGGCAGCGTCCACGTTGGCCGGTTGCGTGCCGGCCGTGTAGACGCCATAGGCCGACATCAGGCTGAAGTCGCCGCCCGCCGCCAGGTCCAGGTCGCCCGTACCCGTGCGCAACACGCTGAAATTCTGCGTATGCGTCACCACCGACGTCGACGATTTATTCTCGATGCACTGCTCCGCCGATAGCGAGCAAAGGTCGATTTCGGCCTCGGACACCGGCGTTCCCACCGGATACCCGAACCAGTTGTCCGGCCCCCAGACAAAGCGCGGCGGCGGCATGCACAGCCCTTCGATCGCGTCGCACAGCCAGAGCAGGTCTTCCGGCACCGGTGTGCCGGGTTCAAAACCGGACGGGCCGGCGTCGGGCCCCCAGACCAGGCTTGCGCCCTTGACCAGGCTGGCGTTGTAGTGGGTATCGGCCAGCGTCAGCTTGCCCGCGTCCGGTCCGCGCACAACGCGCAGCGGATCCGCCGCATCCAGGTCCGCGCCCGCCACCAACTGCATCGACCACGACTGGCTGCCGGCCGGCAGCATCTGGGCCACCGCCCAGTTGCGCCGCTGATCCGCCGCCGTGCCCGGGCGCAGCTCAACATAGTCGACCCCTTCGGGGAACACCAGCTTGGTCTGCGACGGGATCAACGCGCCCTGCTTGAGCGTGATGGTGCCCGCCATCAACAACACGTTGCGCTCATAGCCTTGTGTCGTGTAGAGATTGGGCAGGGCCACGTTGGCCGGCCACGTGAACGACTGAAGCGCCGTGCCGGCCGTGAGCATCGTGCCCGCGCCCAAGCGCGTGCCGACGGGCAAGCTCACCGCTTGCTCAAGAATGCTGCCGGCGGCGTACAACAACTGCCCGGAGGCATCGCGCACGTCGCCCGACAGCACCACGCCGGCGGCCAGGGTCAACTCCTGGTTCAGCGCGGCCTCGACCGGCAGGCGGGTGCCCGCGGCCAGCGTGGTGGCTTGCAGGGGCAAGGCGTAGTTCAGCGTCTTGCCGCCCGGGAACTCCGTGCCCTCGGCCAACTCCACGCCGCCACGCGGCAACACCACATCACCGCCAAACGCTTGTGCGCCCGGCGTCAGAATCCAGCCGTTCTCGTCATCCGGCGTGGCCGAGGGCGGCGCGAAGCCGTCGTTGATACTGCCGTACACATCCAGGTTGCCCTTGGCGCGCAGCGTCAGCGCGCCCGCTTCGCCCGAGCCATAGACCGAGGTCATCGCCGAGTGCGGGTTCAGGCTGGCGTAGCGATAGCGCGACAGGTCCAGGTCACCTTGCACGACCAGATCGCCATCGCCCGTCTTGCTGACAATTTCCACGCCCGGGCGCAGATGGAAGACATCGCGGTAGGTGGCGTTATTCAGGCCTGCAAGCTTGGTGTTCAAGAGATAGCCATTGGCCCGCGCGCGGCCGATGAACGTTGTGCTGTCGCCGTGCAGCGTTTCCAGATACGCCTGATCAATGATTTGATATTCGCGGCCGCTCGTGCGATCCGCCGCAACGCCTTCCCGGGCGTCGTCATAGCGCTGGGTGGCGATCAGCGAGATGGCCTTGGCGCCGTCTATCGTGACCGGGCCGCGCGCCTCGATGGCGATGTCGCCATAGGTGGCGGCGGAACCCGCCACCCCGCTACCGTTGTTGGCCGCGTTGCCGGCGGCGTCTATGCGCGGCGCAAACAGGTCCAGGGTGCCGCGCGCCACGCCGTCGTGCTGCCCCGTGCCCGTTCCCGTCGTGGCCGCCGTGCCGTGGCGCACGTCAATGCGCGCGCCACTGGCAAGCGTCAGCACGCCGCGACCCGAATTCAGTTGCACCACGGCGCGGTTGGGCGCGTCGATGATCTTGCCGTAGCTGTCCACGCGCAGCACGGTTCCGTGCGCATCCAGCACCGCGTTCGACGCCAGGGTCAGGCCATCGCGCGCGGCCAAGCGGATCCGGCCCACGCGCTCGCCGCTGGCGTCCACCAGGCCGGCCACGGTCAGGCTGCCGCCGTCGATCGACAGGTTGATGTCGTTGGCGCGCAGCGTATCGCCCAGCGTCAGGCTGCCTTGCTTGATCTGAAAACTGCGCGCGCCGGTCACGCCGCCGTCGTTCAGGCGCTGATTCAGCGTGTTGAAATTCGCGTTCAAGGCGCCCGGCGCGCCCAGATGTTGCGCGCTGATGTCGATGCTGCCCGCGCGGTAGGGCACGGCCGTGCCGCCCGCATCGTAGACGCCCGAACTCGTGCCCAGGATGCGGCCTTGCAGGTCCACCACGCCGGCCGAGGCCGCGATCGCGTCGGCCCGCAGACTGCCCGCGTTGTTCTGCTGCGCCGACAGATCGATCAGCGCTCCGCCTTCCTGCCGGATGCTGCCCTGGCTGCTTGCCAGAACGACGTCGCCGCCCCAGCTATAACGCAGCACGTCGTTGAAGGCGATGGCCCGGCCCGACACGTCCAACTGCGAAGCCGACGTCAGCAACACGCTGTCGCGGCCTTCCAATGTCAGCTTGCCGCTGGGCAGCACGATGCTGCCATCGACCCGCACGTTCGCCCCGACCAGGCTGATTTCCGCGCCCAGGTCCTGCACCGCCGCCGCTTGCACCCCCGACGCCCCCGACGCACCCATCACCCGCACATTGCCACCCGCCGTCATGCGGTTGACGGAACCCGCCCCGCCGGTCAGCAAGGGCGTGTTCAGGTTGAGGTTGCCGCCAACGTAGGCATAACGGCCCGTGGCGCTGTCGAACGCGCCCTGCGATTCGTAGACCGACAAGCTGCCGCGGTGGTTGGCGGTGATGCGGTCGCTGGCATTCAGGTTGACGCTGGAAAAGCCCAGCGCCAGCCTGGCGTTGTCGTCCAGCCCGGTGGGTTGCGCGCCCTGCCCATAACCGAACTCGATCCGTTCGGCGTCGATGCGCAGCGTACCGTGGCCCGTGCCGGCCCCACCCGCCGCCACCGCGCCCGGCGCTTGGGTAGCCCCATTCCACACCAGATTCTGCGTGCGGATGCTGGCCTCGTCGCCCGCGTCGCCGTAGCCATAAATGGCCGGCGTGCCCAGCGCCAGCGTGGCCAGGCTGTATTTGCCGGTCAGCGGGTCGCGCGTGTCCAGCGCCACCGTGCCATAGAAGTTAAGCGCGTCACGCGCGGTCAGCGTCAGGGTTTCCAGCGCGGGGGCCCCCATGCTGGTATCACCGCGCAGCAGGCGGCCCAGGATGTCCTGGTTCAGCGTCAGGCCGTTGGGCAAGACACCGCGCGCGGCGGCTTGGGTCAGCGCCTCGGTCGTGCCGACATTCACCGCGCCCACTGCCAAGGCCAGGTTGCGGGTGCCGTAGCGCACCTGTTCGCCCAGATCGAATACGCCATTGGTGGCGGCGGCGATGGTGCCCTCGGAATACAGACGGGTCACGCCCTGGCAGGGCTGCGCCGCGCAGGTGCCGATGCGGATGGCGCCCGCGCCCAGTGCGTCCGGCGCCAGCACATCCAGACGGCCATTGGACACCGCCAGCAAACTGCTGGCCCCGGGCTGGAAGGCATAGCCGCTGGTGGAGTCCACCGACGGCGCGCCAGCGCCCAGCGTGGATATGCCCGCGCCGGCTTCAAGTTCGATCGTGCGCGACGAGATCAGCACTTCCGGCCCCGTCAATTGCGCGCCCGCGCGCAGCACCACCTGGTTGGCGGACGCCTGGAAGGTATAGAACCGGCCGCCCGACCCGTACCACACTACCGGCAGCGCGCCGACGACCAAACGGCTGGCGCCCAGCGCGTTCAAGGCATCCGCCTGCACCGACGTGCCCGCGAACCCCGCCGTGGGGGTCTGGCCCGCCGCCAGGATCTCTACCGTCGAGCTGCCGCCGTTGAGCGCCACGGCGCCGCCGAAGCCGCCCTTCGCGGCCGTGAAATTCGCCAGCCCTTCAACACTCAGCGCCTGCCCGTCCGTGGACCCCGGATGGATCGCCAGCCGCAAGGTGCGGGCGTCGGCCGGCAGCATCGCACGCGGCACACCGCGCGTCACGGCATCGGCCGCGACAAAGCTGGCGTAGCTCATTTCGTTGTACTGCGACAGCGTGCGCAGCACCTTGCCCGGCGTCAGGATCACCGCGCTGGCCAGGCTGTTCACCACGTTCGTACCCGCGGTCGACAAGGTGCCGCTGGCCGCCCAGGATTGATTGCGCATCTGCATCGGCGCAAGCGCCGCGCCCGCTGAAGCGCCGCCGTTGATCTCGACCCGGAACGCGCCGGGCAGCAAGGCATAGGTGGACGGCATCAAGGTGTAGGTGCCGGCCGGCAAGCCCGGCACGCCCGCGCCCAGCGTGATCTGCTGGCCAACGCCGGGGGTGGAGGCTCCCGCCTCGCCACCCACCGGCGCCACCACCGGCTGCGCGCCGGGCACGATGGCGTAGACCGGATTGCCTGCCAGCCCCGGCAGGGTGAAGCCGCCTTCGGGATTCATGCGGACCAACGGCGCATAGCGCGCATCGGTGGATCCGCCTCGGCCCGACACAAAGCCCGCGCCCGTGAGTTCGCCGCCCCCGGACAGATCCAATACGGACCCCGGCTGCGCGTCCACGTCGCGAAACCCCAAGGTGATACCGGTGCGCAGGGTAGCGGCCCCGTCCAGGCCGAGCGCGCCGCCCACGCCCACCAAGGACACGTCCGCGCCGTTGAACTTGTACGACACGCCGTCGGTCGTGCCGCCATACGGCATGACCAGACCGGCGCCGCTGACCGACGTAACGCTGCCCGGCAACAAGCTCAGGCGCTGCGTGCCTATCTGCTCGCTCAAGTCGCCCAGCGTGATCGCGCCCAGCGGCGCGCGCAACACACCGCCCTGCTCCACAGTTGCCGCCGCCAAACGCAAGGAGCCAAATGCCGAATAGGGCATCGCGGGCAAGGCGCTCGTCGTGCCTTCATGCCGCGCAATCCGCAGGGTGCGGTCCGGGTCGAACACCTGCGTGCCGTTCGGCCGACGCGTGAAGCCCACCAGCACCTCGGCCTCAACGCCGGTGCCCGGGTAGATCTGCGCGGCGATCAGGTCCAGATCGCCGCGCGTCCACAGGCGCGTGCGCGGCTCGTTGTCGTTGTGGGCCAGAAAGCGCAGGTCGCCCGCGCTGTCCAGCGTCACCCGGTCAAAGCCGCTACGCACCACGGACAGCACGCCGCCCACGCTGCGGTTGATCGTGCCTTGCGTGCCGAACGACAGGCTGTTGCCCACTTCCAGCAAACGGCCCGCGCGCACCGTGAACGTGCCCTCGCCCACGTCCTGCGCGTCGCCGAACAGCACGCGCGGCCGGATCATGCCGTTGGAGGCCGCGTATTCTCCCGGACCCGACAGCCGTACATAGGACGCGGCCAGGTTGACCTGGGCCGGTGCGTGGGTTTGCATGCCGGCCAGCGCATCCCCCTGCGGCGCCAGCGAAAATGCGCCGGCGTACAAGCGCAGGCTTTGCCCCACCGCCACGTTGACATCACCGTCGAAAGACATCAGGCCGTTGGACAACAGCCCCAGGTGATCGAAGCCCCCGCCGGCCAACAGCCGCGACGGATCCAGACGCGCCTGGCCGTAGCGCAAGCCGTCGTCGGCTTCGCCCGGCGTCAGGCCTGTGGCAAGGGGGGTGCCCGCCCCCGAAGCCAGCACCATTTCGCGCGGCACCTGCACGGCTTCGCCCGCCACGCCCTCGCCCCAGGTGCGGTACAGCGGCGTCTCAAGCGCGATATCCAGCGTGCCGCCCGCCGCGCTCGCGCCACCCGCGCGTGCGATGAATGTGCCGTCCAGATGCAGCCCGTTGTAGGAACTGAGCGAGATTCGCCCGCCGTCGCGGTCCAGCCGCACCGGGCCTACACCATTCACATCCACGGTCGTGCTGGCGCCGGAGGCGTCCAACACCGCGCCGGGACGCACGATGACATACAGGTCGGATGCCGTTGCCGTCGCGCGATCATGGTTGATCTCGCCGCCCAGCACGATGACGCCGCCCGCGTCCGCCACGCCGTAGCGGCGGCCCTGCGCATCCACGCCCGTTTCCGAGCGGCCGGCCACGTTCAGCACGGCCTGCTCGCCGATCCAGATGGAGCGGTCGTGAGCCTCGCCTTGCACGACTTCCAGGGACTCGGCCACATCCACGTCACCCACGCGCAGTTGGCGGATATCGATCTTGCCGCCCGCCGCCGTCAACGCGCCCAGCACGGTAATCTGCCCCGCCCCGCGCATCTGAATCGATTGCCCCGGGTCCACGTTCAATTGCGCGCCTTGCCCAACGATCAGCGCGGCGTCCACATTCGCGCCGGTCGCGGCAAGGTTGCGCCCGCTTTGCAGCGACAGGCTGGCGCCCTGGCGCTGCGTTACCGTTGCCGCGACCACGTCATGCTGATAGACCGGCGGCAGCCACGTTTGCAGCACCGATGAGGGGTCCGCGCCCGTCGGCAAACCGGCCGCGCCATCAATAGGGCGGTACACAGGCATCAACACATCGATACGCGCGCCGTCGGCCACCGTCAGGCCGTTGGCGCCCGTGAGCTCGTAGCGCGAATAGCCTTGCTGGAAGAACGGCGCGTCCAGCGTCAGCACGCGCTCGTCGGCGTCGCCAGGCGCGCGCCCCAGCACGATCTTGTCTCCCGTCACCGCCAGGGTGCCGCCGCCTTCCACGCCATAGCCGCGCAGCTCGGCGCCCAGGCTGAGTCGGCCGTCCTGCGTGCCGCCGGCCACCAGCTCCACGGTGGTATTGCCGCCCTTGCCGCCCGTCACGCGCCCGTTTTTGCGCAGCACCGCGCCCGAGCTCACGTCGATGACGCTGCCGGCGTCCAGCAGGATGTCGCCGCTGCTACGCAGCGCGACCGTGCCGCCGTTCAAGTAAGGCATGGCGCCAATCTGCTCGGGCGACATCGCCAGGTTGCTGAATTGCCCCCGGGTGTCCAGCCGCGCCCGCGCGCTCAGCGCCAGCGTGGGTTGGGCGCCGTCAGCCCCGGCTCCGGTGGCGGTATCGGCCATGCCCGTGGGCGTAGCCTGGTTCAGCACATTGCCCAGGCGGATGCTGCCCGCGCGTGCCGTCAGCGTGGCATCCACGGATACCTTGTCCGCGAACAAGGTGATGTCGCCCCCCGCCGCCACGCCCAGATCGGACTGCACGGCGATGTCGTTGGCGGCGATCTTGATCGCGCCCAGGTTGAACGCATTCAAACGCGTGGTGTCCAGATGCAGGATGCCCGCCCGCGCTTCAGGCAACGCGGCGTCCAGGTCCAGCCCATCCGCAATGGCGTCCACCCGGTCAGACAACAGCACCTGTTGAACGGTGTTTTCAGAATGCCCCAGCGCGTACGACATCGAGCCGGTGGCCTTGTTGTAGTACGGCGTGTACGTGCCCACCACCAACTGCGCACCGCGCGCCGCCGCGCGTTGCGATTGCTGATAGCCGTCCAGCCCCGGCTGCGGCGCCGCGTTCTGGCGCTCGCCCTGATAGGTCTGGCCAATCAGGTCGCCTTCCAGCACCGCGCTCTTCGTGCCGACAAGCAGCCTGCCCGCGTCACGCCCCACCGTGTAGCCGGTTTCAAAACGTTCCTTCGGCGCAAGCAGGGGGTTGTAGAAATAGCGGGTCTGGCCCCAGCGTTCGGACTTCGCCTCGTAGCCCTTGTACAAGCCCGTGTACGCCAGATCGCCGGGCGCGCGCGACACCTCATACAGCCGCCCGTCCGCACCGCGCAGCCAGGTCTGGCGGACCATGCCGTCCTGCACGTCCAGCGTGCCGCCCGACACGTTGATCTGCGACCCGGCGCGCGTAACCACTTCGCCGCCCGTGAACTCGACGTTGCCGCCCTGCGCCATCCATTCGTTGACGGCGTGGCCCTGGGTGCCCAGATAGCCGCTGACTTCCAGCAGGCCCCCTGCCGTGTACCAGCGGTCGGTGGCGTAGCCGTTGGTGCCTGCCGGTACAAAGACAAGTTCGCGCGCATCCACCCAGATGTCGCTGTTGTTCAGCTTGCCGCTGTCGCGGTTGACCGCCGCGTCGCGCTGCTCGTTGCCCTGTACGTTGATCTTGACGCTGTTGTTCTCCATGGCCACGGGCACCCCCACCGCGCCCGCCACGTCCAGCACCGCACCGTCACGCAGCAGGCTGCGCTGCGCGGCCTGCACGGCAATCTGGCCACCCGTCGCCAAGGTGATGGAGCCCGACGCAAAATCCACCGTGCCCGAACTGTTGATCTCCACGCGCGACAGCTCGCGCCGGTCGCTACCGCCGGGCGCCCAGGCCGAATCCGACGCGGCGATGACCGGCGCCCGCAGGCCGTCGCGCTGGCTGTCCAGCGCCAGCGCGCCGCTGCGGTCCAGCAGAATGGCCGTTGTGCCCGCTTCCGCCAGGGTGATCTTGCCGCCCTCGCCCGTCGCGTTCAGGTGCACCGTGCCGCGCGTATCGACCGAGGTGCTGGACAGCGCCACACCGCCCTGCACCACGTCGCCCCCCGTCAAGGTCACATCACCCAGCGAGGCCTGGATCAAACCCGTATTCACCACGCGGCCGGGCGTGCCGGTAACGCTGACTTCATTGCCCTTGGTGGTGGACGCGAGATTGCCCGACGTGCCCTGTCCACGCTTGATCACGAAATTGTCACCGGCGGCCAGCACAGCCTGGCCCGAGGGCGTGTCGATGGCGCCCGCGTTGGCGGTTTCCTTGCCCAGCAGCAGCACATAGCCGCCGCTGGTGGTGGACGTGGAGGGCGCGGCGGTCCGGATCATTGCGCCCGCTTGTACGTCGACCTTGCCCAGCGCATCCTGGAACGTCGGCTGCGTGCCGTTGTCCGCATACAAACCCTTGTCGCGGAATTGCGCGTCGGTGATCGTGGCGGCGGCGACCACCAGATTGCGCGCATTCACCTGGCTGGTGCCGGTGAAGATGACGCCGTTCTGGTTCACCACCATCACGGTGCCGTCGGCCTTGATCGCGCCCTGGATCTGGCTGGGCTTGGCCGCTGCGCCCACCACCCGGTTCAGCACCGCGTCGTCCGCACCCTGCTTGAACTGCACCGTGGTGTTGCGCCCCACGTTGAAGGTGTCCCAGTTCAGGATCGCCCGCGACTGCGTCTGTTCAATGGTGACGATCTGGCGGCCGTTCTCGACACTGGGCTTGGCAGCCTTGGCGCCTTCCCATTGGGCATTGGCGCCCGTGGCCGCCCACAGCCCGCCTTCGACCAGCCCGTCGGGCACGCCGCCACCGTTGGCGGCTGCCGCGGCCGCGCGCGCCGCCGCCTGCGCGGCCTGCTGCGCCGCGACGGCGGCAGCCGTGCGGTTCAGGTTGTCCAGCGACCGCTGCAACTGCTGGCGCGACTGCGCCTGTTGGCGCGCACTGCTGCCGATGCCGGCCAAGCTGCCGTCGGGCATGCGGCCCGTACGCTGCGCCGTCGATTGCACCGCGTTCTTGTCGGAGAACCAGCCCGGGCTGAACGCCCGTTGCTGCGCCTGCGCCGCCCCGCTGGCACTGCCCGCGATCAACAGCGCCGTCACGGCCTGCGACAGTGGCGTCGGACGCCAGTTCGGGCGCACGCGCGCCCGCACGGTCCCCATGTTTCGCTTGCCACCCAACCCCGACATCCGTGCCTGCATGATCGCCATCCCTTGTTTCAATCGCGCGTGTTCGTCACCTAGAACAAGACAGACGGATTGAAAAATGCAGACCAGAACCCTGTCATAAATATTTCATCGAGCGACGAGTCGCCCCGTGCTTATGACAACAGGACGACGCCGGCGGGTAGGTGTGTCACACGCGCGCCATAGGCATCGCGGATCAAGCGTTCGGCATCGGCCACCTGCGCCAACGAGAAGCGGGCTTGAACCAGACGCTGGCCCAGTTGCTCATTCATCAGCACCAGGCGGCCGCGCCGGTAGCGGTTCAATTCTTCGACCACCTGCGCCAGCGGCTGCTGGTTGAACACCAGCCATCCCTGACGCCACGCGGTCACCACGGCGGGGTCCACCTGCACGGGGGCATCACCCGCGTATCGTCATAGCGCAACTCACGATTGGCCACCACGTCGAACACGCCTTGCGCGTGCACCAGGCGCAGCGATCCCGACAGGCAGCAAAGGCGCGCCTGACCGTCGATGTAGCGCAGGTTGAAGCTGGCGTCCCGCGCGGTGATCCGGCCCTTGCCAGCCACCACGACGGCGGCCGTTGCACCGCTGCGGATTTCCGCTTCGCCATCGGCCAATTCAATAATCGGGCCACCGGCATCGTGATCGACGTTGATGCGCGTCAACGTGTTCATGTCCACGTCCAGCGCACTGCCTAGTGACACCCGGCGTTGTTCGCCCGCCGCCGTGCGGTAGTCCGCCCCCAAGGTATCCACGCCCGGCCACAGGCCCAGCGGCGGCTTAAATGCCAGATAGGCCGCCGACGCGGCCAGCGCGCCGCCCAGGAATGCACGACGACCCGTGAAGACCGGCTTGCGCGCACGGCTGCGCGCACCCTCGGCGACCACTTCCTGGACGGCCGGCCCCAGGCCTTCCCACAACTGCTTTTGCTGGGCAAAGGCCGCTTGGTGTCGGCTGTCGGCGCGTAGCCACTCGCGAAACGCCTGCGCGTCGTGCTCGGTGGCGCGGCCCGAGGTCAGCGCCAACAGCCAGTCCCGCGCCTCGCGGGTGGCGGCGTCTTCTTTGTTCTTGTTTCTTCCGGGCATGCTCATCGTCAGCGCCATGGTTCTTCGTCCCGGCACGCGGCACGGGGGACCGGGGCCGACCCGCCCTTTCCGCTCCCTGCCACGAGCAGTTCGCGCGCGCAATGTTCCAGCGCGCGTTTGAGTTCTTTGGATACGATGCGTTCCGACACGCCGTAGCGTCGGGCAATCTCGGCATGCGGCAACTCGTGCACGCGCGCGGCCAGCACCATCTGCTGCGTGCGCTCGGGCAACTGGCGCAGCGCGCGCTGGAATGCGTCGATCTGATCGCGGCCCTGCGCAATGCGCGCCGGGTCCGCGGCCTCGTCCGCCAGGTGGATCAGTTCGCTGATCTCAACCCCGGTCAGCAGCCGGGAGTCGCGCCGCCGCTGATCTTCCGCGATATTCAGCGCCACGCGAAACAGGTAGGCGGCAGGCTGCTGGATAGACGAACTGGCTGGCAGGTCATTGACCTTCAAGAACGCTTCCTGCATCGCGTCATGTGCCAGGTCATCCGAGCCCAAGCGGCGCTTGAGCTGATTGCGAAAGTCGTTGTAGCGCTCCAGAAACAAGGCCCGCAACGGGTTTTCCGGCTTGTTATCCCGCACTGCCGCCCCCCCGCTCCGTGTCGCATTCCGCCGCGCTGCGCGGCAGCAACAACACCGTCAGGGGTTGCGGCGTGCCCGCCGGCAAAGGGCCGATCACCGCGCCACGCAGCGCCGCTTCCAGCCGACCATCCAGGCTGGCCTGACCGGTGCTTGACACCCACGCCACGCGGCTGATGCGCCAGGCTTTGTCGAACCACAATTGCGCCAACGCGCGATAGCTGCCCGGCTGCGTGCCGGCCGCCTTGCACAAGGCGCGTTTCAGCGCGGTTTGCACCACGGCGGCGTAGGGCGTGTCGCGCAAGCGCCGGCCCGTGCTGGACGCGGCCTCATCCGCCTTGGAGACCAGCGTGAACGACCGCGCGCTGGCATAGCGAATGGACAAGGGCGAACCGGCCAGCAGCTTGCGCAACGCCTCGCTGGGTGTGTAGACGCCCACCACCGCCGGGGCCTGCCGGCCGGCGGTCAACGTGCTGTCCACCAACACCGTCAGGCCGCTTGCCAGGCTGTATTCAACAAGCGCCTGCGCAAGCGGCTGCGCCGCAATCTCGAATCGAATGGATGAGGTGGGCGGCGCGGCATGGCCTGCCTGCGCCAGCGCCAACAGGCCGCAGGCCAGACAGGCGCGCAGCACTCCGCCGCGCCCCTTGAAGGCGCCGCTCATAAACGTGACCGCAAAGGGAAGGTGCCTGACATGGCCGCAACAGAGGACACCGGAATGTCCGCCCTGACAAAAGCCGCCATGCTAGAGGCGCTGAATGACGCATTCGTGACACAACATGCGCGTCAGCCGCGCCGTCGCCACGCAACGGTCACCTGCGCGCCTGTTGCCGTCCCTATACTTCCTGGGTTGCTCCGGCCGGCGGGGCGTCTTCAAGGAGCGCGCATGCGCACGGTGCCCCGGGCCCTTGGCCAGCTGTTTTTATTATTGTTGGCCGCGATGTTGATGCATGCGCCCGTGTCGGCCAACGACACCCAAGTGGCGCCCGCCGCCAAACCATCCGCCAAACCGGCAGGCGCCGCCGACGGCGCCTGCATCGACACCGAGGTCAATGGCTATCGGGCCTTGTCCTACGACTGCCTGAACCAGAAGATGGCGCCGGCCGCCACGGCCAGGCCCGCGCCCCAATTGGAATCCGAAGCCGTCACGCAGCGTCCGCCCAACCAGATGGGACTGCCCACGCCCGCCACCATCGGCAACCGCATGGGCAATACGTTCGGCACGTCGGCGTACCCGCAACGGCCACCGCGATAGCCGCCATCGCGGCTTGCCTTCACGCCGTGCGGCTGATGAAGTAGATCTTCTTCACGAACTGGTCCACTTCCCAACGGCCCGTATAGCCTTCGGGCATGACGAAGGCCTGGCCCACCGTCAGTTCATGCACCGTGCCGTCCGGGTCGACCAGACGCGCCGCGCCTTCGATGATGGTGCCGAATTCGATATAGCCGGTGGTGTTGGCCTGGAACACGCCCGCGGTGCTTTCCCATACGCCGGCTTCGGCCTTGCCGGCGTTGCCCTCGAAGAAGGTCTCCGACATAAAAGCCGTGTCGCCCGAGATCGGGCGGCGCGGCTTGCCCGGCACCGGGTTTTTCAGAGGGCCGGCGTCAATGCAGACCAGGCGGGAAGGATCGTGTGTCATGGCTTGCCTTGGGTTCAATGCGCCGCCACCACCAGCACTTCAGCCATGGCGCGGCTGACCGTGCGCATGCGGTGCGGCAGTTCGGAATCAAAGTAGAGGGAATCGCCGGTTTCCAGGCGCAACTGGCGTTCGCCCACGTGGACCTCGATGGCGCCCTTGAGCACCAGCAGAAACTCTTCGCCCGGGTGCGGAAACACCGCGGTCGCGTCGGGAAATTCGCGCGGCGGATGCACCACGAAGGGCTCCATCGCCTTGACCTTGCGGCGTCCGGCGAGCGACTCGTAATGGTATTGCGAGCCCAGCCCCCCACGTTGCAGGGCCTCGCGGTCGGCCACGCGCACCAGGCTGACCACTTCGTCCTGCGCGGCGTCATCCGCGCCCACCAATTGCGACACGCCCACGCCATAGGCTTCGGCCAGGCGCAGCACCGTCGAAATCGACGGTTCGCTCAAGCCGCGCTCAAGTTTGGACAGATAGCTTTTGGTCAGCCCGGTGCGCTGCGCCAGCTGTTCCAGGGACAGGGCTTGCTGACGGCGCAGGGTGCGTAGGCGGTGGGGCAGATCAATCATGGGCGGGAGGGCAAAAATCCGACCGGTAAGCATGCCCGAAACCGACGCCGCCGTCGAGCGCTCTGCGCCTTCACGGTGCTTGGCTTCCCGCTCTACGCCAGGACGCTCTACACCTGATCGGCCTTTCTCCCCCCTGCCCCTGTGGCTTACGCCAGCACGTCCGGGTGCGAGCGCAGCGCGCGGCGCGCGTAATAAGAAAAGCCGACTTGCGAGCGCTTGGGCGTCAAGATCCAGTCGTGCGCCTCGCGGCCCAGCGCGGGCGGAATGGGTTGAATCTTGCCAGCAGACATCGCCAGCAATTGCATGCGCGCCGCGCGTTCGAATTGCAGCGCCAGCACGCAAGCCTCTTCCACCGAACCCGCCGCGATCAGCATGCCGTGATGCGACAGCAGAATGGCGCGCTTGTCGCCCAGCGCGGCCGAGATGAGCTCGCCTTCTTCATTGCCCACCGGCACGCCCGGCCAGTCCTTCAAAAACGCCACATCGTCGTACAGCGTGCAGTTGTCCATGTGCGACACCTCCAGCGGCACCTCCAGCATGGACAGCGACGCCACATGCAACGGGTGCGTATGGATGATGCAGTTCACATCGGGCCGCGCGCGGTATATCCACGAATGAAAACGGTTGGCCGGGTTGGGCATGCCGCCGCCCTCTTGCACGCGCAGATCCTCGTCCACCACCAACAGATTGCTGGCCGTGATCTCGTCAAAGCCCAGGCCCAGGCGTTGCGTGTAATAGCGGCCAGGCTCCGGCGCGCGCGCCGTGATCTGCCCGGCCAGGCCGGAATCGTGCCCACCGTCGAACAGAATGCGGCAGGTCAGCGCCAGCCGTTCGCGCAGGCTCCATTGCGGCGCGTCGAACTGGCGCTGCATTTCGGCTTGCGCCCGCGCAATCAGCTCGTCTTTTCCCAGGTGCATCGTATCGCTCATCATGTCTCCGTCATGCCGTGTTCAACCACGGCGTAAGTCCTGAATTTCTTGCTGGATTGCTTGCTGAATTGCCCACGCAATGGCATCCCGGATTGCAGTCCGGGATGCCTGCCATCAATCCATCTTGATATCGGCGCGCTTCACGATGTCGGCCCATTTTGATTTTTCGGCCTTGATGAAGCGCTGGTATTCGTCTGCCGACCCGGTATACAACTGCGTGCCCTGGGAAGCCAAACGGTCTTTCAGTTGCGGGGACGCCAGCGTCTTTTGCAGGGCGGCGTTCAAGGCAGCCAGCACCTCCGGCGGCGTGCCGGCCGGCGCAAAGAACGCATTCCAGGAACTGATCTGCAAAGCGGCGTCGCCCACTTCGGCGCTGGAGGGCACAGCCGGCGCCGCCGCCAAACGCTCGCCCGACGCCACCGCCAGGGCATGCAGCTTGCCCGAGGCCACATGCGGCATGATGACGGAACTGGCGTCCATCACCACATCCACCTGCTGACCCACCGCGGCATTGACGGCTTCGCTGCCGCTCTTGAACGGCACATGCACAATATCCACGCCAGCCGTCAGCTTCAGCAGTTCGAGGCCCAGATGGGGCGAACTGGCGTTACCCGCCGACCCAAAGTTCAAGCGCCCGGGATTGGCCTTTGCATAGGTCACGAAGGCGTCGAACGTGGAAGCGGGCACCCCCGCCCGCACCGCCAGCACAAACGGCGACCCGGACACCATGCCCACCGGCGCGAACGCATTCGCGTCATAGCTGAGCTTTTTGTAGATCAGCGGGTTAACCACCTGCGTGCCCACCGTTCCCATGAAGATCGTGTAGCCATCGGGCGGCGCCGTGGCTGCTACCTGTGCGGCGATGACGCCACCCGCGCCGGGGCGGTTTTCAATGACGAGCGTTTGGCCCAAGGCATCGCCCATGCCCTTGCCCACCTGCCGCGCAACGATATCGGTGATGCCTCCCGCGCCGAAAGGCACGATCAACCGGATGGTGCGTTCCGGATACGCAGCCTGCGCGCCGCTCGTCAAACCCAGCGCTATGGTCAGCGCGGCTATCCTGCGAAAAACTTTCATGCCATTCCCCTTGATTGCGCCGTGTCGGCTTTAATGACACAAAGTGTCCTATAGGGGATTGAGTTTCCGCAAGGGGAATGTGATTGGGGGATACCCTGAGCGGCGGGGATAGAGTTCGCCTTTTTCGTTGAAATTCGCCTTTTGGCTTTGATGGGGAACTCCTGCTATTGCGCGGGCATCTTCTCTTCTTCTGTGCAGATGGGCGGCGTGCAGATTGAAGAAAGGCGAACTTTGCGATAGACGCAATTACATTAGCGTGACAGCCCAAGGCGGCAGATTTGGGATATGCCCGTGCGGGAATTGGGGAGGAGACATGGACGTCTCAGGGCACTCGGCTATTGGGAAATGTCAGAGTAGGCAGCGCAGTGCTTTGTGTGGAATGGCCCCTGTGGCAAGTGCCCGCTTTCGGCTGCGAGCCGTCCTTGTCGAAGGGCCGAGGACGACCCATTGCAGTCGGTCGAGGTGGCTATCATTTCTCGTATAGCAGGTATAGCTGGTCCGCCAACCCAGTGCCAACGAAGAACCCGGTGTGGGCCCTACCGGGAACAGCGCCTGAGCTGCCCTACCACGTCTTGTTCAACGGCACGGTCGTATGCCAATTTGTAATGACCCAGCAGAACCTGCTCAGGTTAAGCGGCTAATGCAAATGCCTCAGCCGGGGTCTTCATGCCGAGCGCCTGGTGCGGGCGCCGGTGGTTATAAAAGCGTATCCAGTCCCCTACCACGCGGCTGGCGTGCTGGATGGTCTCGAAGCGATGCCGATGCGTGCATTGCTCTTTCAACGTGCGGATCACGCGTTCGACCATCCCGTTCTGTTGCGGGCAGTGCGGCGTGATGAACTCTTGGCGCAGCCCGTAGCCTCGCACCAACGCTGTATAGCTACGAGAGGTGAAGACCAACCCGTTGTCGGATCGCAGCAGGAACGGCACAGGCACGCGGCCCAGCGTTCCGAAGCGGGCGATCAGGGCATGTTCCAGTGCGCTTCCTGCGGTGCAGGCCTTGCCGCTGCGCGACAGATGCCAGCCCAGCAACTCCCGGGTATGGCAGTCAATCACCAGCGCCAGCGTCGCCCAGCCATCCCGACCCGCCCAGACGCGGCACAGATCCGTCGACCAGCGCTCGTTAGGCCTCGTGGCCACCGACGGCAATGCTTGGATCCGGGGCCTGAAGCCGATGGGCCGCTTGCGGACCTGCCAGCCCATCAACTGGAACACGCGCTGCACGGTGTTCTTGTTGAACCCCAACAGATGCGCCACCGTTCGATAGCCAAACGACGGCGATTCTTCGATCAGCGCCTTGATGGGCGCGACAAACTGCGGATCGAGCTTTGGCGATGCCTTCACCGCCTTGTAGTAGACGGTGCGGCGAGGCACGTTGAACCAGCGGCACAGCTTGGCGATCGAGACGGTGATGCCGTCGGCTTGCAGTCCCTGGTGGATCGTCGGGGACGCCCAGTCTCGATCACTTCTCGTCCTCGCCCAGCAGGGACTGCAATTTTTTTCTCGCGCGAAGCTCCAGCATCGCCTCGCCGTAGGCCTCTTGAAGGTCCTTGAGCTGGCGCTCGTACTGCTCGCGCACGTCCTGTGGATTGGCCCGCAAGGCATTCTCCATGCCCCGCTTGCCATCGTCGACCCACTGTTCGACCTCTGAGGGCGACAGGTCGTATTGGCGGCTGGCCTCTGCGACGGTGACCTTGCCTTGAATGATGTCCAGCACTAGCGCGCTCTTGCGCTTGGCCGTCCAGCGTTTGATGTCGTCTTCCATCTTCATGCTCATCGTCAATTCCCTCGATTATGACGTGAGCAGGTTTTCACTGGGTCATTACATGCCCTTGATCGAGCCTGTGCTCATCCGCCGAAACCCCGCTTCACTCAGTTATTGAGCGACCCGGGTCAGCCCGCGCATCCGGTCGGCCTGGGTCGTGTGGCTGCCGTCTTTGTTGCGCCGGCATAGCTGCCGTAGCCCATAGGTCAGATCGTCCATTCAGCGCCCCAATAGTGTTGTGTCTTGTCCTGCTTTCTGAGATCGAATCGGTTAGTGAAGTTGCCGGCTCGCCAAGGCGAGACTCCCGAAGGACAAGGGCATGGTGCTCAGAACACCGGTTTTCCTCATATGAGGCGTCCGCCATGCCTGGCAAGCCCACGGCAAGACGCCTCCCCGGCGTCCGCCGCTTCAGCCTGGCCTCAATCGATGACGATGTTCTCCCGCTTTACCACAAGAGAAAGCTGGTCGACCTCACGCCCGATGCGCGTGGACAACTCCTTCGGATTGCTCATGACGACGCTACCCTGCGCACTCAGTGTGGTATTGGCGGCAGGCTGCTCCATCGCGCGCTTGGACTGCTCGTACAAGGTGTCGACGATCTGGGCAGGCGTGCCTGCCGGGGCGAACAGGCCCAGCCAGAAAGTGACATCGATGTTCGGATAGCCTGCCTCGGCCATCGTCGGGATATCCGGCATTTGGGAAATCCGTTGCTTCTGCGTGACTGCCAGGGCTTTCAACTTGCCGGCCGCCACTTGCGGTGCGCTGGCCAGCGTATCGAAAGACGTGTTCACCTCGCCCGCCATGACCGCCATGCTTGCTTGCGCGGCTGATTTGTATGGGATATGGGTTGCCTTGAACTGGGTGTCATTGCTCAGTCGCGCAAACGCCAGATGGGCCAGGTTGCCTTGGCCTCCCGACCCATAGGTGAGCTCGCCCGGATTCTTTCTGGCGTACGCAACCAGATCCTTGACCGACTTGATGGAGTGCTTCTTGGCCCATTCGGGGTTGACGTTCAGAATGAACGGCGCGTCCAGTACCAGGGCGATGGGCGCGAAATCCTTGGTCTTGTACTGGGAGTTCTTGTAGATCAAGGGGTTGACGGTGATGCTGCTGCTGTTGGTGGCCAGCAGCGTGTAGCCGTCCGGCGCCGAACGGGCCACCTCGGCCGCCCCGATCGATCCATTGGCGCCGCCCTTGTTCTCGACGATGACGGGCTGCTTGAGCGTCTTGGACAAAGAATCCGACAGCAGGCGAGCCATCGTGTCCGTGATCGAACCGGCCGGGAACGGCACGATGATCTTGATGGCTTTAGTGGGCCATGCGTTGTCCTGCGCGAACGCGGCAGGTGACCCCAACCCCAATGCCGACGCCACGGCGACATGAGCGGAAGTGATGAGGAAGTTACGGCGCGAATTGGATGTAGTCATTGTTTGTCTCCACGAAAGTTAGATCTTGTGTATTGCATCGTGCTTGCGCGGCTTGTCAGGCCGCCTTCCTGGTTGCGGTGTTTCCTATGATTCCGTCTCGTTCCAGTGTCTGTTGCTGATCCACGCTCATGCCCAGCACGCGCGAAAATACATCGCCATTGTGCTGCCCGAGCGTAGGCGCCGGACGCACCGCCGCGACCGTAGCGGCCGGCTCCCTGAACCAGGGCGTGGTCGCCAGAAATTCGCCGATATAAGGGCGGGACGTTGCCTTGAAAAACTCACGGGCCCTGAGATGCGGGTCATCGAGCACCGTCCAGATCGGCTTGACCTCTCCTGCGCTGATACCGGCCTGCTGCAGTTCGGCCATTGCGCTTTGCGCGGAGCGCGCGCGGGCCCATGCGTTGATCCTGCGGTCTATCTTTTCCTGCCGGGTCCGTCGGCCTGCCGCCGTCTCCAGAGCAGGGTCCAGGCCAAGATCCGCCGCCTGCATGACCGTCAGCAATGCCTGCCATTGCGCATCGCTCGTGATGCTTACCACCACCCAGGCGTCATCGCCCGCGCACTGATAAATCCCCTGCGGGGCATGTAGAGGATGCACATTGCCGTTGCGGGGCGTGGTCGTGCCGTGTACGGACTGCTCAATGAGGAACGGCGCTGTCATGGGCAGCATGCATTCCACCTGAGACAGGTTGACGTGGCGCCCCTTGCCCGAGCGTTGCTGCACGAACAGCGCCAGCAACGCCGCCGCCCCCCCGTTGAAGCCACCCACCGGATCACCATAGGCATAGGAGGTCAGCGCGGGTGGGTCCTGCGGGAAACCGGTGTGTTGCGGCAGGCCGCTAGCCTGCTCCAGCGTGCCGCCGTAGGCCCTGATCGTGCTCCACTCATTGCCCGACCCGAATGCCGGCATGGATACCATGACCAAGCGCGGATTGACCTGGGACAGCACGGCATAGTCCAGCCCGAGTTTGGGCAACACCTCGGTCGAGTAGTTCTCGATGACGATATCGGCCTTGGCCACCAGATCGAACAGGACCGCACGCCCTTCCGCACGGGTCAGATCAAGCGTGATGCCCAACTTGTTGCGGTTCATCAGCGCAAAGTTCGAGTTCTTTTCGTATAGCTTTTCCTGATAGAACTCATCGGTGTAATGCGTGCCCCGCCACCAGTCCGGATAGCCCGTGCTTTCAACCTTGATGACTTCCGCGCCAAAGTCCGCCAGCGTCCTTGCGGCCAATGGCCCGGCCCACCCCATCGTCAGATCTACCACGCGGATTTTTCGTAAGGGCAGCGCACCCGGCGCAGCCCTGGCCAAGCCAGCGGCCGGCGTCAGACGCTGCGCTTCACGGTAGCGGGGGCCGTCAGCATCCAGAAGCGCGGCCTTACCGCCCGGCAAAGGCCCCGCATCGCCCATGGGCAGCGGAACGACCGGCCCCTCGAATTCAGCCGCCCCAACCTTGACGGGAACAAAAGCGCCGCGTTCGCGATGCACGCCTTGTTGAAGCAGTTCTGCCATGGTCGGCACGATGACCGCGGGAAATTTCTCCTTGCGCAGCACATCGAACCATTCCTCTGCTGTCCTGGCGCGCAGGCTGGGAATCAGGAACGCATCGATTTCGTCCGCATGGATCATACGGGTCGGCCCACTCGCAAAACGCGGGTCCGCGGCCAGGTCCGGGTGGCCGATGGCAGCGCACAGCGCTGCCCACTGCGGGCCGGTATGGGCGAACAGCCCAATCCAGCCCTGCTTTGTCTCGTAGATGCCGGCGGGATGCGCTGTGCAGAACCGGTTGACACCCAGCCGGGCCAAGGGATGCCGGCCATCCTGCACCATGCCGGCTTCCATCTCCACCAGCGAAAACGCAACCTCATGGATGCTCAGCAGATAACGCCGGCTGCCGTCGGATCGTCCCAGCAAGGCGGCGGTCGCGCTTGAGAATGCCGCGACACCGGCGGCAATGGCGGTCTGAATATCGTGCGGCAGATGGGGGGGCCCTGCGCCGCGCCACTGCAATACACCGTGCCGGCCAGGGCGCGGCACACAGCCTCGGTGCCCGCGAAACCACTGTAGGGTCCGGACTCGCCGAACCAGGTCAGACATACCTCGATGGGCGCATTGCCCTGGCCGTCATTCCCATCGCCCGCGTACACAGGGCGCTTCAGAACCTCCAAGCCTTCGTCCAGGGCCCGGGCGTCAAGAATCACATCGCATGTCCGCGCAAGCCCTGACAGCCACGCGGGTTCCGCGCCTGTCTTTCCACGACGGGCCACGCTGCGCTTGTTGGTATTAAGCCAGGCATGCAAGGCGCTTGCGGACTCGCCATCGGCCTTGTTCAACAGGGGCGGCAGGCGGCGCAGCGTGTCGCCGTCGGCGTCCTCCAGCTTGATGACCTCGGCGCCAAAATCCGCAAAGAGCTTCCCGGCATAAGCCACTGCCGCTCCGCAGCCGATTTCAAGTACGCGCAACCCGGAGAAGGCGAGCCGGCTTTCAGATGTATGCATAGTCGCAACCTGTTCCAAGAGACTTCGCCTTGATTACCAGGTATCGACAAAGGCGCGGCGGGCACGGCCGGCACGCACAGATGCCGACGCGATGCCTTGGCGTATCCACGTGCGGGTCTGCGCGGGATCGATGACTGCGTCAATCTCCGTCGTGGACGCGACATTGATGGCATGCCCGCGCTCGTAGGCGCGAGCCACCAACTGGTCGTAAAGCGCCTGGCGCTCCGGCCCTTCGGGGACGTTCTCGAGTTCCTTCTTGAAGCCCAGCCGGATGGACCCTTCCAGGCCCATGGGGCCGAATTCGCCCGTTGGCCACGACACCGCGCAACTGGCCGAGCGAAAGCCCCCGCCGGCCATGGCCATGGCTCCCAGACCGTAGCCCTTGCGCAAGGCAATGGCCAAGATAGCGACCCGCAGCTTGGCCGCGACCACGAACATGCGCGACACATGGCGGACTTGCGCCTTGGCCTCTTGCTCCGGCCCGACCATGAATCCCGGCGTATCGATCAACGAAATGATGGGCAGACCGTGGATATCGCAAAGATTCATGAAGCGTGCCGCCTTGTCGGCCGCATCGGCATCGATAGCGCCTCCCAGGTGATGCGGATTGTTGGCGATGATCCCTACAGGCTGCCCTTCCACGCGAGCCAGGGCGGTGTGCATTCCCAGCCCGAACCCCGAGCGCAGCATCAATACACTGCCTACGTCGGCAATGCCTTCGATGACCTTGCGGCTGTCGTAGACACGCAAGCGATTCTCCGGCACCACATGGCGCAGGTGGCGCGGGTCGGGCGCCACCCAGTCCTTGGTGCGGCCCTGGAACATGGACAGATAGTGCTTCGCCGCCGCGACGGCCTGCGCCTCGTTGTCGACCAGGATGTCGATGACGCCATTGGCGAACTGCACCGGCGCGGGGCCGACGTCCTCTGGTCGGAAAATGCCCAGCCCTCCGCCTTCGATCATCGCCGGGCCGGCCATGCCGATGTTGGCGCTCTTGTCCGCGATGATGACATCGCAGACCCCTAGAAAGGCGGCATTGCCCGCGAAACAGCGTCCCGAAACAATGCCCAGCAAAGGCACTTCGCCACTGAGTTCGGCAAGCGCCGCGAACGACGGCTGATACAGCCCGGATACGAACGGAAAATCCACATCGCCCGGCCGACCGCCGCCGCCTTCGGCGAACAACACCATCGGCATTTCGTCGCGGCGGGCACGTTCCACCAACCTGTCGGTCTTGATGTGGTTGCGTTTGCCCTGCGTGCCCGCCAGCACCGTCGCGTCATAGGCCATCACAGCGGTCAGCGACCCGTCGTAGCCGAATGCGTCGCCGTTGACGTTGCCAATGCCGGTGACAATGCCGTCCGCCGGCGTGTTGGCGATCAGGTCTTCCTTGCTGCGGCGGCTGGCCTGCGCGGCAATGACCAGTGCACCAAATTCCACGAACGAGCCTTCATCGCACAGATCGTCCACGTTCTCTCGTGCGGTGCGCTGCCCTCGCGAACGGCGCTTTGCCACGGCCTGCGGGCGCGCGTCATCGTAAAGCGACGCATGGCGGTCGAGAACGGCTTGCAGGTCAGGGCGCACGGCATCCAGATCGATCGCGTCTGTCACGACCTCGTTGTCGACCCCGCTTGATTCCTGTTCCAGCAAGACCAGGATCTCGCCTTCGAGCACATTGCCGCCACTGGCGGCCGGCACCTCGACGACCCTGCCATTGAAATCGGCGACGACGCTGTACTCCATTTTCATCGCTTCGATCACGGCGATGGGTTGGCCCTTGAGCACGAGAGCGCCAGCGCTTACGGACACCTCGACCAGGCGGCCGCTCAACGGCGCGCGCGATGCCGAGAGCCCTTCCGGCACCGCGGCCTGCGCTGCCGGCGGCAGCTTGGCCGCCGACGCGCTGCGCGCCCCCGAATCCCCGATCAGGCTGTCCTTGGCCTGCTGCGCTTGCGCGTACTGCTCGGCCGCTGCAAGCAGTTCCCCAAGGATGCCCTCGATGTAGCGCGTATGGT
Organism: Achromobacter spanius; assembly: GCF_003994415.1. Lineage (NCBI taxonomy): Bacteria > Pseudomonadati > Pseudomonadota > Betaproteobacteria > Burkholderiales > Alcaligenaceae > Achromobacter > Achromobacter spanius. The sequence goes on from NZ_CP034689.1 coordinate 4,764,861, forward strand.
TGCGCTGCGACAGGAAGTCCTCCCGAGCCACAAGCGCCTGCAAAAGATGGATATTCGTGGCTACGCCAGCAATGCGGAACTCGGCCAGGCAGCGGCGCAACCGCCGCACCACGCCCGAGAAATCGTCACTGCCGCTGAACACGATCAGCTTGGCCAGCAGCGTGTCGAACGCCGGGGCGGGCGAGTACCCGCTGTAGGCATGGGTGTCGACGCGCACTTCGGGGCCGGCGGGCGGCTCGAAACGCTCCAGCCTGCCGTGTGCCGGGCGCGCCATGCCCGTGGCATCGGTCGATTCTGCATTGATGCGGACCTGAATGGCATAACCGTTCAGCCCCGGCGGGTTGTTCGGGTCCACGCCCAGTTCGGCCAGGCGCTTTCCCTGCGCGACCCCGATCTGCAAGGTCACCAGATCCACACCCGTGACCTGCTCGGTAATCGTATGTTCAACCTGCAGCCGGGGATTGGCTTCGATGAATACAAAGTCCGTCTGCACCCCGTGTTCGTTTTCTTCGACCAGAAATTCAAAGGTTCCCAGGCTGCGGTACTCCACCCTGGCCGCCATTTTCTTTGCCGCGGCAAGAATGGCGGCGCGCAGCGTGGCGCTCAGCACCGGGCTGGGCGCGATCTCGACCACTTTCTGAAAGCGGCGCTGCAGCGTGCAATCCCGATCGCCAAGCGCGACCACCGACGCCCCATCGCCGGCAATCTGCACTTCGATATGACGTGCGCGATTGACCAGACGCTCGGCGTACAGCGCGTCCACACCAAAGGCCGACATGGCTTCCGACCGGCAGCGGGCATAGAGCTCGGCGATATCGGCTTTGGACTTGACGACGCGCATCCCGCGTCCGCCGCCTCCGCCGACCGCCTTGATGACGATCCCGACCCCGCCCTGCTCGTCGAAGAACTGTTCGACGTCCGCAAGTGATGCACCTCCTGGCGTGGCGGGCATGACGGGCACGCCGCATTCGCGGGCCAGTTGCAAAGCGCGGCCTTTGTCTCCGAACAGAGCCAAGTGATCGGCGTTCGGGCCGATGAACGTGATTCCCGCCGCATCGCAAGCCAGGGCGAAATCCGCCCTTTCACTCAAGAAGCCATACCCCGGATGGATGGCATCGCAATGCTCGGCCGTGGCTACGGCAATGATGGCGTCGATATCGATATAAGCCGCCGGACCCGAGCCGGCCAGCGCAACCGAGGTATCCGCAAGAATTCGATGCCTTGAGTTTGAGTCGTCCTGGGAATACACCGCGACGCTTTCCAAGCCCAGGTCGCGCACGGCGCGTATGACTCGCACGGCGATTTCGCCACGATTGGCAACCAACACTCTCTTCATGGTGATCCTATGTCTCTGCTCTGACTCTTATGCTCAAGTCCTTGAGCTGCTGCCCGTAGTCATTGCATGTTCCTGCCAGACGAGGCGCGCCTGCGGGCAGGCGCCGAAAAGCACTAACATGGAAACGCATACGCGCAATCGCAGCCCAGCTTGATCCGACGGTTGTCGTTAACTTGGTGAGGATGGTAGGAGTCGTGCCACAGCCGCACAATTCACATTTTTCTCTGACCCCTATAGCCGTTTGGCATGTGTCTCGATAAAAGCAGGCGGAAATGGAACTCAGGCAGTTAAGAACGGTGTTGGCGATCGCGGAAACCGGCAGCCTCACCAAGGCGGCGGAACTGCTGCACGTTGTGCAGCCCGCCCTGTCCCGACAGCTGAAACAGCTGGAAGACGAACTTGGCACTCCGCTTTTCGAGCGCAACCGGCTCGGAATGGTGCTGACCGTGCCAGGCCGCCGGTTTGTCGATCAGGTGCGGGTTTCCCTTAAGGGGCTCAATGAAGCCCGGGCCGACATCGGCGCCGCAAAATCGGAGCTGCTTGGCACGGTGTCCATCGGCATGCTGCCCAGCCTTGCGGCCGCGCTTGCCGGCCCGCTCGTCATCGCGTTGCAGCAGCAGTACCCAAATCTGCGCGTGCGCATCGCCACCGGCTTCTCGGATTTCCTGCAAGAGGGCCTGGAGGGCGGCAAGCTTGATATCTGCCTCATGGGCGACTATCTGCAATCCGAACTTCTGCAGACCTCGCCCGCTTATTCCGAACCCATCTACGTCTTCGGCATGCCGGGATCCGGATTGTCCGAAGACACCCCGATGACGCTTGAGGCCGTCTCCAGAATGCCCATGGTGGTTCCGGAAGCGCGCAGCTTGCGCAACGTGATAGACCGGGCCTGCACCATCCTCGGCGTCAACCTGAATCTGGTTGCCGAGTCGGACAGCACTACGGTCATTCTCGATCTGGTGTTACGCGGCGTCGGCTACACCATCCTGCCAGCCATGCCCATCATGACGATGCTGGCCGAAAAGCGCATCGAAGGCGCTCCCATCATCAGCCCCACGCTGCAACGCACCGTGATCATCGGCACCGCCGTGCTGAACCGCAACCCCCGCCTCGTCAATGTCCTGCATGCCGAGCTGATCCGCCTGCTCGAGCCCTACATCAAACAGTTCGAGAACGTCGGCGTACGCTGGCTGGCTGATTGAGTTCATCTCTCTGCGTGCACCCTCTGCGTGCACCCTCCGCGCGCGAACCCTGCACGCAACGGGCCACGGCCCAGCTATGCTCAATCGCTATGACCCTCGTCAAAATTAGTTAATTGTCCCGAGACGACCCGCCCCCCTAACATCATTTCAGCGTCGTGGCATCGCCAGCAGACAAGCCATGCCCCCAACGGGTGTGTGTCCCGTCCGCCTGCCGGCCAGCCGAGGCCAACGAATCTTGGGAGGCGAATGTGCAGAATTCCTCTAACAGCACACACACAGCGGGCGACGCGGCAGTCGGCCCGGAGCAGTACTTCCAGCGCATGCTCGAACAAGGGCAGTTCATGATTCAGCGCTGCGAAACAACCGGCCGCGCCGTTTTCTATCCTCGAGCCATCTCCCCTTATGGCGGGGGAAGCTTGCGCTGGGAAGCCGCCAGTGGCGACGGCACCATCTATTCGACCACCGTCGTGCGTCAACGCCCCGAACGGGGTGGGAACTATTGCGTCGTCCTGGTGGACCTTGCAGAAGGGCCGCGCCTGATGAGTACCGTTGTCGATATGGAGCCCCTGGCGGTGACGATCGGCATGCGAGTCCGTGCAGAAGTGCGCCGCCAATCCTCTGGCGTGCCGCGCGTGGTGTTTGTGCGCGCGGACTGACCGCGTGTGGTGTTTGTGCGCGCGGACTGACCGCGTGTGGTGTTTGTGCGCGCGGACTATCGCGCGACCCATGATTATTGGAATGATTTGATGGCTACTAGTACAAGAGGGGCCTCGGCGATTGTCGGGGTCGGCACCACGCCTGGCTGGAACAGCCCCGGGTTCTCGGCGTTGGATCAACTCGGCATCGCCGTTCAGGCGGCGGCGGTCGATGCGGGCATCGGCGTGGACCAGATCGACGGCTTGTTCACGTCCACCCTGACGCATTTCATGCCCGCCCTGTCCGTGGCGGAGTATCTCGGCATCCATCCGACCTATATGGATGGCACCAACATCGGCGGATCCTCATTTCTGGCCCACCTGTTGTCAGCCACGCTTGCCCTGCAAGCCGGGCTGTGCAAAGTGGCCTGCATTTGCTATGGATCGAACCAACTGTCGGCGGGCGGCAAGCTGACCACCCTGACCGAACCCGCCCCCTGGGAGGCGATGTATTCACCCCGCAACCCCATCAGTGGCTACGCCTTGGCTACCGCGCGCCACATGCACCAGTACGGAACCACGCGCGAGCAGTTGGCCAGCGTCGCGGTTGCCGCGCGCCAGTGGGCGCAGCGCAATCCTGCCGCGCACGAGCGCGGCCCCCTGAGCATCGCCGATGTTCTGGATTCCCGGCCCATATCCGATCCGCTCACGCTGCGGGACTGCTGCCTGGTGACCGACGGCGGCGGAGCGATGATTCTTGTCGCCGCGGAGCGCGTGCCGGAATTTTCCAACACGCCGGCCTATGTTCTGGGTGTCGGCGAGGCCACCACGCATCGCCAGATTTCAAGCATGGAAGACCTTACGGTCACCGGTGCCGTGCAATCCGGCCAACGCGCCTTCGAGATGGCGCGCGTCGCGCCACAAGAGATCGACGTCTTGCAGCTTTATGACGCATTCACCATCAACCCGATTCTGTTTCTTGAGGACCTGGGTTACTGCGCCAAGGGCGAAGGTGGCGCGTTCGTGGCGTCAGGCGTGACCGCGCCCGGTGGCGCACTGCCGGTCAACACCAACGGCGGCGGCCTGTCCTGCAATCACCCTGGCATGTATGGCATTTTCGCGGCCATCGAGGCGGTGCACCAGATTCGCCGCACCGCAGGCGCCAGACAGGTTGACGGCGTCGATCTGGCCCTGGCCCACGGCAATGGCGGCCAGTTGGCCAGCCAAGTCACGGCGATCCTCGGATCGCGCGCCACCCTGTAAACGCTATAACCGCGGACACCATCATGAGCACCACCACCAGCACGCCAGTCGTCACCAATCATCTCTTCGTGGCCGAACATCAATTACACAAGCTGTCGTTGGCGGCCAAGGCCAGGTCCGTCAACCGGGCGGCGGTGATAGGCGCCGGCACGATGGGCGGCGGCATCGCGATGTGCTTCGCCAATGCCGGCATACCCGTGGTGCTGTTGGAGAAAGACGCCGAGCGCCTCAGCCAGGGCTTGGCGCGCATTGAAGAAAACTACGCCAATTCCGCGCGGCGCGGCCGACTCAGCGCAGGCGATGTCGCGCAGCGTCTCGCATGCATACAGGGCAGCACACGCTTCGAGGATCTGGCCGACGTGGATCTGGTCATTGAGGCGGTGTTCGAGGAAATCGGCCTTAAACACGAGATATTCAAGACGCTTGATCGGGTCTGCAAGCCCGGCGCCATCCTGGCCTCAAACACGTCTTTCCTGGACATCGACACTATCGCGAGCGCCACCCGGCGGCCCCAGGACGTGGTGGGGATGCACTTTTTCAGTCCTGCCAACGTCATGCAGTTGCTGGAGAACGTGCGCGGCTCCGCCACCTCTGACGACGTGTGCGCCACCGTCATGGAAGTGGGCCGCCGCCTGGGCAAAGTCGCCGTGCTGGTGCGGTCCTGCGACGGATTCGTCGGCAACCGCATGTTGGCGAAGCGTACGCGCGAAAGTCATTTCCTGCTTCAGGAAGGCGCCTCGCCCTTTCAGATCGACCGTGTCCTGCGCGACTTCGGCCTGCCGATGGGGCCGTTCGCCATGGCGGATCTGGCAGGGTTGGACGTGGGCTGGCGCAATCGGCAGAGCCGCCTGCCGAACCTGACGCCGCGCGAGCGCGAGTGCGACATGCTGGACCGCATGGTCGCCGCGGGCCGGCTGGGCCAAAAGACCCAGGGCGGCTTCTACGACTATGACAATGACCGCAAGGCCACCCCATCACCGGCTGCCGAAGCACTGGTCGCCGCACACCGCGCGGCCTCGGGCCGACAAGCGCGGCAGATCTCTGACCAGGAAATTCTGGAACGCTGCCTGTACTCCATGATCAACGAAGCCGCCTATATCCTGGAAGAGAACATCGTCGAACGCGCCTCCGACATCGACGTCGTCTGGCTCAATGGTTACGGCTTTCCCGCCTATCGGGGCGGCCCGCTGTGCTACGCGGACCGGATCGGCCTGCCTGCCATCCTGGCGGGGCTGCGCAAGTACGAAGCCGAGCACGGTTCCCAATACTGGAAGCCGGCCAATCTCATCGTCAAGCTCGCTCAGGAGGGGCGAGGTTTTCACGATGGCCCTGCCTGAAGCCGCGCACACGCAATAAGAGGCAGCGGAGCTAGCAAATACAGAGGTTTTGATAACTACAAAAAACTGGAGACAAGCGTGTCTGACAAGCAACTGCATCGCATCCCCTTGGGCCGCAATCTGGCCGCCATCATCATCTGCGGCAGCAGCGCCCTGCTCGCGCCTGGCGTCGCGGCTGCCGCCGATTGGCCCGACGGCAAACCCATCACCATCGTCGTCCCGTTTTCGCCTGGCGGTTTCACGGACCTGGTTGCGCGCCGCTACGCTCAGGACCTGGGCAATGCGTTGAAGACGACCATCGTGGTTCAGAACAAGCCCGGCGCCAGCGGCCAGATCGGCACAGCGCTCGTCGCGCGCGAGAAGCCGGACGGCTACAACCTGCTTGTCACGGCCACGCAGCACGTGATCTACCCCGGCCTGCAGCCCAACTTGCCCTATGACCCGAAGAAAAGCTTCTCCAACGTGGCCATTCTGGCTTACGCGCCTAACGTCCTGCTGGTTCCCGCAAAATCTCCCCTCTCCAACGCCAAGGAATTCACGGCGTACGCCAACCAACAAGCTGGCGGTCTGGCTTTCGGCTCCAGCAGCGTGGGCGGCTCGGCGCACATGTCCGGCGAACTCTACAAAATGGTCGCCAGCGCCAATCTGCGCCATATCCCCTACAAGGGCGCCGCGCCCGCCGTCACCGACCTGATAGGCGCGCAGATCCCGGCGGCATTCCTGGACGCAACATCGGCAGCCGCGTTCATCCGCTCGGGCGACGTCAAAGCCCTGGCCGTCACCTCAAAAGACCGCCTGCCCAGCTTGCCCGATGTTCCCACCGTCTCCGAATCCGGCTATCCCAGCTATGAGTCGCAGGCCTGGATAGGCCTCTTCGGCCCCGCCGGCATGCCGGCATCCATCGTGCAAAAGCTGAACCAGATCGCCATCGACAGCGCCAACACCGAAGCCAACATCAAATGGATCAACGACAACAATGCCACGACGGCCAAGCTTTCGCCGGCACAGGTCACGGGCTTCGTCGACGCCGAGCTCGACAAATGGAAGACCGTCATCGACCAGGCGCACGTCAAGGTCCAATAGCACGGTGAGGCGCTCGCAAACGCGCACCGTCCCGAAACCATCACGGCTCCGGAATATTCTCCCGAAAGATGACCTGAAGCCGCGGCAGATAACTGGGTTCGGGCGCGCCCTTCACGGCCGCCACCAGCAGCTTGACGATCTCGCGCGCCTCGACGCGCGGGTTCTGGTCGATCACGGCGTCCATGGTGCGATCAAGCAACAGGCGGCGCGTGGCTTCGGTAAGGTCGTGGCCCACGTAGACAATGCGATGGGCCAAGGCGGCCTTACTTGATCGAGCCTCGTTTCCCCACGCCTCAGCCGGCCGCGCCTCTTTCAGTGCCCGCGCGATGCCTTGGTTGCCGGCGCCGATGTTGTAAATCGCGTGCGGCGGATCTTTGCGCAGCAGATCCTGCGTGACGGCAAAGGCGCGGTCGCGGTCGTCGCCGATCTCAAGAATGTGTGCAATGCGCAGGTGCGGAAACTCTTCGCTCAGCAGCGAGCGAAAGCCCATCTCGCGCTCTTCGTGGCCGCGATACGCCAGAGACCCCACGAACACCGCAACCTTGCGCTCGGTGTGCTGTGGCAGAAACCGGCCCAGCAACAGCGCGGCCAGGCGGCCCGCGGCGCGGTTGTCGATGCCCACGTACCCCAGGCGCGCCGAGATCGGAATGTCCGACACCAGGGTGCTTACATGCACGCCGCTGTCGCGCAGCGCCATGATGGCGTCGCGCACTTGGGGATGGTCCAGCCCGACCAAGCCAACGGCCTGCGTCTGCTCGCGCAGCTCGTAGAGCTTTTGCGCGAGCTTGTTGGCGTCGAACCCCTCGATCAGATGCAGGCGGGCCCGCACATCGGGGCGGGTGGCGGCTTCTTCCAGCAAGTGCCGGCCCAACGCGGTCATGAAGCTGTTGGTGCCGGCGGGCAACACGAAATCGACCCGCACATCCTGGCTGGCGGCATCGGCGCCCTGGACGAAGTAGCCAAGGCGATTGGCGATTGCCAGCACGCGGTCGCGTGTCTTGCCGCGCACGCCGTCGCGGTCGTTCAGCACCCGGTCCACGGTGGCGGTGGACATGCCGGCTTCACGGGCAATGAGGGAAATGGTGGGGCGCATGCGGGACCAGCCTCTCAAGACACCATCAGGACGATGGTAGCGAGGCGATCATAACCCATCATTTGCAATCATTCTGGATCAAAAAGGTAAGGTTGCTGCCCTATAAGCGCCATCCACCTTTACCCCTGATTGTTTTGATGTGATTATCGCGGCTCAATAACATCAAACACCGCACGGCAGGATGCCAGGCAGTTGGCAGCGCATACCGAGCCGGCAGGAGGAGCACATGTCGCACCCTACCCTGGTGCCCGACCCGCCCGTTCGGGAACGGCGCTTTCGCATCGGCTGCATCGGCGCCGGCATGATCATGGCCGAGTGCCATCTGGCGGCCTACCAACAGGCCGGCTTCACGGTGGCGGCTATCGCGTCGCGTACGCGCAGCAAAGCGACCCAGGTCGCCGAACGCTACGGCATCCCGCAAGTGCATGAGAACCCCCTGGCCTTGATCGCCGATCCGCAGATCGAGATCGTGGACATCGCGTATCCGCCCGACCTGCAGCCCGAGCTGATTCGCGCCGCATTGCGCGCCCCGCACGTGCGCGGCGTGCTGGCGCAAAAGCCCCTGGCACTCTCGCTGGACGAAGCCCGCGCCTTGCGCGACGAGGCGCGGGCCGCCGGCAAGATCCTGTCGGTCAACCAGAACATGCGCTACGACCAATCGATGCGTACGCTCAAACAACTGCTGGACCAGGGCGTGCTGGGCACGCCGGTGTTCGCGCAGATCGACATGCACGCGATCCCGCACTGGCAGGATTTCTTGCGCGGCTATGACCGGCTGACGCTCTCGAACATGAGCGTGCATCACCTTGATGCCCTGCGTTATCTGTTTGGCGAGCCCACCGAAATCACCAGCATCACCCGCCCCGATCCGCGCACCGAATTCGCGCATCAGGATGGGCTGGTGAGCACCACGCTGCGCTTTGGCAACGGCCTGCTTGCGCTGTCGCTCGAAGATGTGTGGTCGGGCCCGCGGGCCGAGGGATACCCCGACGACCAGCACATCCGCTGGCGCGTGGAAGGCACCGAGGGCGTCGCGCGCGGCACCATCGGCTGGCCCACCGGCGAACCGTCAACCCTTAGCTACGCCTCGCGCGCGGCCCAGGGCCATACCGACGGGCGTTGGGTAACCCCCACGTGGGACACGATGTGGTTTCCGCATGCCTTCATTGGCGTGATGGAGCAGTTGCAGTACGCGCTGGCCAGCGGCACCGAGCCTGCGTTGAGCGTGACCGACAACGTACGAACGATGGCGCTGGTCGAGGCCGCGTATACGTCCATCGCCGAAGGCCGCACAGTACGGCTGCCGGCTGTTGAATAACCAGTCATAAAAACAGACGGAGACAAACATCATGATTCAGACCGGAATCTTCTCGGGCTATTTTCCCTATGAGCTGGAGCGCACCGCCAAGGTGATTCGCTCGCACGGCTTCAACACCGTGCAGCTGGACCTGCATTTCAAGGACATGGAGCTCGGCCCGGGGCAGTTGACCGCGCAGAAATGCACCCAGATCCGCGACACCTTCCGCAACTACAACCTGCCGGTGTCCTGCATCTCGGCCTATACCAATATCGTTCACCCCGATCCCGCCGAGCGCCAACGCCGCAACGGCTATCTCAAAGAGATCCTTACGCACGCGCGCCAGTTGGGTTCGCCTTACGTGATCTCGGAAACCGGCACCTTCGCCACCGACAGCGACTGGGTACATCACCCCAAGAACAAGACCGAGGAAGGCTGGGACCAGTGTCGCGCGGTGATCGCCGAGCTGTCGCAACACGCCTATGACCATGGCGCGGTGTTCCTGCTTGAGACCTATGTGAACAACGTGGTGGGATCCGTCGAGGAAACGCTGCGCATGTTCGCCGAGGTGGATCACCCCGGCCTTGGCCTCTTGATGGATCCCACGAACTACTTCGAAGCGCACAACATCGACCAGATGGACCGCACGCTCAATCAAGTGTTCGACGCGCTGTCCGACAAAATCTGCATCGCGCATGCCAAGGACGTGAAGCGTTCGGGCGATGACAAGTCGGAAAAGCACAGCGACATTGGTGACGAGGGCGCGGCCGAGAGCCATACCTTCCGTGGCGTGGGCGAGATCGAGCTGCCGGCGCCGGGCCTGGGCGCGCTGAATTACGACCTGTACTTGCAGCGCCTGGCGAAGAAGCACCCCAACATTCCCATCATCATCGAGCACTTGACCGAAGACGACGTGCCGCGCGCCAAGACCTTCCTGGACGAGCGGCTGCGCGCGAACGGCCTGTAGGCCGCCTGCCGCAACACAGGCGCACCGCGAGGCACCCTTCCATCAGGCCCGCGGCGCGCCTGCGAACACGATTCTGAACACCGACACCGGCAAACGCGCACCCGCGCCTTTGCCAGGGAGAACTCATGCCTGACATTTACGGAACCTGGATGACGCGCCGCGACGTGGAGGCGCGCACCGGGCAGCTTGCGCAGTTTGCCGGCGTGCGCCTGATGACGCTGGACGACGGGCTGGAGCGCGGTATCCGCATGCTGGAGTTCCGCAGCGGCACGGGCCTGCGTTTTACGGTGCTGGTGGATCGCGCGATGGACATCGCCGACTGCGAATACCGCGGCTTCGCCATGGGATGGCAGTCGCCGTCGGGCTTTCGGCATCCCGGCCTGCATGACTATGAAGGCGAAGGCGGACTGGGCTGGATGCGCTCGTTCTCGGGCCTCATGATCACCTGCGGGCTGGACCACATTCTGTTCATGTACGACGCACCGGCCGACAACTATGTGTATGGCCCGCGCAAGACCGCCAAGCAGTCCATCCATGGCCGCGTGGGCACCATTCCGGCGCGCCTGTCCGGCTACGGCGAACGCTGGGACGGCGATCGCTGCGTGCTGTGGGCGGAAGGCGTCGTAAGCCAGGGCACCGTGTTTGGCGAACACCTGGAACTGCACCGCCGCATCGAGATCGAGGTGGGCACCAACGACATCAAGCTGTCGGATCGCGTGGTGAATCGCGGCTTCTACCGCACGCCGCACATGCTCTGCTATCACATCAACCTGGGCTATCCGGTGCTGGACGCCGACTCGCGCTATCTGGCGCCGATCCGCGATGTGGTGTGGGCCGCGCACGAGCAAACCTACCGCGAGCAGGGCGTGGGCTACCGCCGCATGCCGGCGCCGCAGTTGGGCTTTCATGAGCAGGTGTGGCAGCACGAGATGGCCGCCGCCGACGACGGCAGCGTCCCCGTAGCCCTGGTCAACGACAAGCTGGGCCTGGGCATGCAGGTCAGCACCTTCAAGCATCAATTCCCTTGCCAGTATCAATGGCAGAACCTGCAATCAGGCCAGTATGCGATGGGCATCGAGCCCTCAACCAACCATGTGCTGGGTCAGGGCGCGGCGCGTGAACGCAACGAGCTCATCTGGCTTGAGCATGGCGAAGAGCGCCGCTACGACACCACGTTCAGCGTGCTGGGCTCGGCCGCCGATATCGCGGCATGCGAAGCACGCATCCGTGCGATCGCGGTGCAGCCCGAAGCCGATTATCCGCCGTTGTCGGGCCGCTTTGCGCCCATCGCGGGGCGCACATGAGCGCGCGCTTCTCTTTGCAAGGCCGCCGCGTGCTTTACACGGGCGCGGCGGGCGGCTTCGGTGTGGACACCACGCTTGCACTACTGGAAGCGGGCGCCCGCGTGATCGCGCTCGACAACCACGCCGGGCATATCGATCGCTTGCGCAGCACCGTGCCCGCGCGGCTTTCCGACCAGCTTCACGTCCTGCAGGCAGACCTTGCCGACGCCAGCGCGTTGCAGTCGCACCTGGAGCAGTTGACCGCCGAGGGCCCGATTGATGTCGTCATCAACAACGCGGCGATCTACCCTTCGCGCCCGTTCGAGGAATACAGCGACGCAGAGCTGGCGCGCGTGCACCGCGTGAACGTGGAGGCGGCGATTCAGATCATCCGCGCGGCGTTGCCCGGCATGCGCGAGCAGCAATGGGGCCGCGTGATCAATATCTCGTCGATCACGCTGTCCGGCGGCTGGGAAAACCTGCTGCCCTACGTGCAATCCAAGGGCGCGATGGTGGGCGCCACGCGCGCCTTCGCCCGCGAATTCGGCAAGTGGGGCATCACCGTCAACGCCATCTCGCCGGGCGCGTTTCCCACCGACGCCGAGAAGATCCATCCCGACCCCGAGGGCTACAACCGCATGGTGCTTGAACGCCAGTCGGTGAAGCGCCGTGGGCACGCAGGCGACATCGCCGCGGCCATCGTTTTCCTTGCCTCGGACGAGGCGGGTTTCATTTCCGGACAGACGCTGGCAGTTGACGGCGGCTGGGTCATGCATTGACGCGCATCGGCGCACGCAGAGGGTAGAAGCATGAGTATTCTTTCTGGCTACAAGGTTCTGGACTGCTCCATCGCCATGGCAGGGCCTTTCGCGGCGCAGCGCCTGGGCGACCTGGGCGCCGACGTGATCAAGATCGAGCCGCCCACCGGCGAATGGCAGCGGCACGCGCCCGCTGGCGGCATCACGGGCAACAAGATCAACGTGTCCTTTCTCTCGCTGAACCGCAACAAGCGCTCGCTCGCGATTGATCTGAAGAGCGCCGGCGGCAAAGAGATCATCCAGAAGCTCGCGGCGCAGGCCGATGTGTTTATCCAGAACTATCGTCCGGGTGTCGCCGGCCGTCTGGGTGTGGACTACGAGACGCTGTCGGCGCTGAACCCGCGCCTGATCTATGTATCGATGTCGGGCTTCGGCGAAGACGGCCCCTATGCCACGCGCCCCGGTCAGGACCTGCTGTTGCAGGCGATGTCGGGCGCCATGCTGTCGTCGGGTCGCGCGGGCGAAGCGCCACGCGCGGCAGGCCAGTATGTGGTCGACGCCGTCACCGCGTATTGCGCCTTTGAAGGCGTGCTGGCCGCGCTGCTGCATCGCGAGCGTACCGGCGAAGGCCAGAAGGTCGAGGTCAACATGCTGGATGCGATCACCACGATCCAGATGCAGGAGCTTTCGGTCTACACCGTGGGGCACAAGCCGCAGGTGCGCAGTGCCGAGCCGCATGCCCACGTGTACATCCGCGCGCCCTATGGCACCTTCGCGACCAGCGACGGCTATCTGGCGCTTGCCATGCCCGACATGAACGTGCTGGCGCGCGTGACCGAAGAGCCGCGCCTGGCGGTGTACACCGACGAGCGCGACGGTTGGGAAAAGCGCGACGAGATCTATGCACTGGTGCGCGACACGCTCGCCAAGGCCTCCACGGCGGATTGGTTCGCCAAGCTGGATGCCGCCGGCATCTGGTGCAGCCCCGTCTATGGCTACGCCGATCTGGTCGACGATCCGCAGATCGCGCACAACGGCACCTTCGTCGAGTATGAACATCCGACCGAAGGCAAGATCAAGACACCGGGCTTTCCGATCCGCTTTTCCAAGACGCCAAGCCAGGTGCTGCGCGGCGCACCGCTTACCGGCCAACACACCGACGAAGTGCTGCGCGATTTTGGCTTCAGCGCCGACGAGATCGCCGCGCATGCGGCCTCGGGCGCGGTGCTGCGTGGAACCTCGGAATGAGCGAACGCGCCCTGCCCTATCGTGGCCTGACCTGGGACCACCCGCGCGGCTTCAATGCCCTGCACGCCGCCACCGCGCACAGGCCGCTGGTGCACTGGGACAAGCAGTCGCTCGAAGGCTTCGAATCGGCGCCCATCGCCGAACTGTGCGCCCGCTATGACCTGGTGGTGCTGGATCACCCGCATCTGGGCGAGGCCCTGGCGCACGATTGCCTGCAAGCGCTAGACACCGTGTTCGCGCCCGACGAGCTGGCGCGGATCGCGCGGGACAGCATCGGGCTGTCGTACGACAGCTATCGCATGGCCGATCGCCAATGGGCGCTGCCGCTGGATGCCGCCACGCAGGTGATGGCCACGCGCGCCGATCGGCTCGACGGCCCCGTGCCGCGCACCTGGCGCGATGTGCTGACGCTGTCGCAACGCAGCGGCGCGGTCGCGCTCAGTTGGGGCGGTCCGCACCCGTTCCTGTCGCTGCTGTCGATCGCGGCCGCCATCGCGCCCGATACCGACCTGCGCCCGCACGGCGCCTGGCACGACGAGGCGACGCTTGCCGACGCGTGCGATGTGCTTAGCGAATTGGCGCGGCGCACGCCCGCGCACGCCCTGGCTTACAACCCGATCGCGCTGCTTGGCCACATGAGCTCGCGCGATGACATCGCGCTATGCCCGCTGGTCTATGGCTATGTGAACTACGCCACCGTAGCGGTGGCGAAACCGCTTACGTTCCGCGACGCGCCCGAGGCCGACGCGGGCAGGCCCGGCTCGATCCTCGGCGGCACCGGCATTGCGATATCCCGACGCTGCATCATGGGGCCGGAGTTGCGCGCGCATCTATTGTGGTTGCTCGCGGCCGATACCCAAAGCCGCTTCATCCCGCAGCATGAAGGACAGCCCAGCCATCGCGGCAGTTGGGCCGATGCGAACGTGAATGCGGCCAGCGGCAACTTCTATGCCAACACGGCCCGCACGCTCGAAGCCGCTTCGATCCGACCGCGACACGATGGCTACATCGCTTTCCAGAGCGAGGCCTCGCAGTTCCTGCGTGACGGCGTCGCCGCCCGCGCGCCCTCTCACTCATTGGCGCGCGGCCTGACTCAGCGCTTCCAGGCCAGCCTGGCCGCCGCCCCCAAGCACACCGCAACCTAAGGATGTCGACGTGAGCGCACTCGTCAATCTCAGTATCGATGGCCATGTCGCCATCATCGAACTCAATCGTCCCGAGAAGCTGAACGCAATGACGCCCGAGATGGCCGACCTGCTGATCGCGGCAGTGGAGCAATGCAACACCGACCCGCAGGTGCGCGCGGTGATTCTGACCGGCGCGGGCCCCAAGGCCTTCTGCGCCGGCTCGGACATTACCGAGCTTGACCGCTACGCCACGCCCTGGGATTTTCGCAATCGGCTCGACTACTGCGACTGCGTGCGCATGTTGAAGAAGCCCACGGTGGCGGCGATCAACGGCTATACCTTCGGCGGTGGCCTCGAGATGGCGTTGGCCTGCGATATCCGCATCGCCTCCGACAACGCGCGCCTGGGCGCGCCCGAGATCAAGCTGGGCTGGATCGGCGGCGGCGGCATGACGGCGCAGCTTGTCCATGCGGTCGGCCCAAGCAACGCCGCACTGATGGTGCTGACCGGCGACCCCATCCGCGCCGAGCAGGCGCTGGCCTGGGGCCTGGTAAGCGAGGTGGTGCCGCAGGAGCAGTTGCGCGAACGCGCACAAGCGCTTGCCGCCACCATCGCTTCGCGCGCGCCTATCGCGGCCGAGACGGCACGCGTCAACCTGCGCGCCGCGCTGTCGATGCCGCTAGAGAAGGCCGTGGAATACGAGCGCGATCTGCAAGCGATCTGCTTCGCCACCGCCGACGCCAAGGAAGGCCGGAAGGCATTTGAAGAAAAGCGCGCGCCGAAGTTCGAGCGGCGCTGACGGGTTGGGGACGCCCCAACAATTGCGCGACGAGTCGGGAGGCAGACCCTTGGCTGCCACCCGACCCTACTTCACCAGCGCGTTCTTGACCAACACGCCATCCTTGATGATCAGCAGAAATTTACGCTCGGCATCGCCGATCAGCGATAAGTCCTGCAACGGGTTGCCGTCGACCAAAATCAGGTCTGCCAGTGCACCTTCTCGAACCTCGCCCAGGTTGCCGCGATACGGATTGCGTGCGCCAGACAATTTCAGCAGCTGCGCATTGCCACTAGTGGCCATCGTGAGCACTTGTGCGGGCGTGTACCAGCGCCCAAGGCTTGCCAGTATTTTCCCCTGTTGCTCAGCCAACTGGCTTGAAAACAAGATGTCGGTACCAAACGCGGTCTTCAACTGATGCTTGATCGCCAGCTTGTACGTGCGATCCGTGCCAGCGAATACCTCCAGTGCTTTTTCCCGCTCGTCGGAGCCAGGAGGAAACACGTCCGCAAGCGCATCGGGAAACGGCTGCGTGCTTAGCCAGGCGCCCGAGCGAGCGAGCATTGCAGCGGTTTCGTCGTCCATCAAACTGCCATGCTCGATGCTACGAACGCCCGCTTTGAGCGCGCGCTGTATCGCCGCCGGCGTGTACGCGTGTACCGATACATAAGTGCCCCAGTCCGTTGCAGCGGCAACTGCCGCGCTTAACTCGGCTTCCGTGAACGTCACCACATCAAGCGGACTGTGTGGTGACGACACGCCTCCCCCTCCAGTCAGCTTGATCTGCGTGGCGCCTCGCATCAGTTGTTCGCGGGTGCGCAGGCGCACTTCGTCCGGGCTGTCGGCAATGACGCTGTCGCCGACGATGTCATGACGCGACGCAGGCGCCCCCAACGTACGCGGCAGATCGCTCATGCTGCGAAAGTCGCCATGGCCGCTGGTTACGCTGATCATCGCACCCGAGGGATAGATACGCGGCCCCGGAATGACACCTTGATCAATCGCGGCTTTTAGCCCGAATACTGCGCCGCCTAGGTCACGCACGGTCGTGAATCCACGCATCAGCGTCTTTTCAGCTTCAACACCCGCCACCAAGTTCAAGTACCCGGTGTCTTGCGTCAGTGCCACCGCTACCGGCACACCGACGAACATGCTATGCCAGTGCGCATCGATCAACCCAGGCATCAACGTCCGTCCGCCGGCGTCGATGACCCTTGCACCGTCCACGTTGATTTTTTGGCGCGATATCTGCGCAATGACGGAGCCGCGCAGCAGCACATTGCTGGGTTCGGACAGATCCGGCGATATGCCATCAAAGATGCGCGCGTTTTCGATCAGAACCGGGGGGTCGTTCTGACGGGGCGAGGCCAGTGCCGCGGGGGGCGCCGCGGCATTCTCGTGGGACAACGCAACGTTGTTGGACGCGAAAAACAGCGTCGCGGCGCACAGAAGAACTGCGGGTTTAACGTCCATAAGAGCTCCTTAGGGGCAGCGAACATGACGGAAACAACGCGGAAACAAGAGCGACGCTGATCTTTCAGACAGATATTCCAGAGTGGCGGATTGGCTGTTGGTGCTCAAGGTAGCGATCCTGCGGATAGTTGACTTTGGTCAATTGGCGCGCGCTCTCAAGCACTAAGCTGCCAGAACTTCCCAATGCCATGCGGTACTGGTTGTGGACGTACACGCCATCGGCGCCGCTTTCGTGGAGATCAGTATGACTGCCAAGATGAGAGCCGCCGTATTCGCGGGCCAGGACCGTGTCGAGATACGTGAAAAGCCCATTCCTGACGTGGGGCCCAATGACGCCTTGATGCGGATTACCACCACCACGATCTGCGGAACCGATATTCACATCGTCAAGGGTGAATACCCGGTCAAAGAAGGCCTGACGATCGGTCACGAACCCGTCGGAACCATAGAAAAGCTTGGAACCGCGGTACGAGGCTACACCGAAGGCCAACGCGTGATTGCCGGCGCGATCTGTCCCAGTTTCAACTCCTATGCAGCCCAAGACGGCGCGCCGTCTCAGGACGGCACCTACCTGCTCGCCACGGGCATGTGCGGATGCCACGGGTACCGCGCCACGGCGGGATGGCGATTTGGCAACATGATAGATGGCGCCCAGGCGGAGTACCTGTTGGTGCCGGATGCCGAGGCCAATCTTGCGCCCGTGCCGGATGCGCTGAGCGACGAGCAGGTGCTCATGTGTCCGGACATCATGTCCACGGGTTTTAAAGGCGCCGAGAACGCCAATATCCGAATCGGCGATACGGTGGCGGTGTTTGCGCAGGGGCCGATCGGACTCTGCGCCACGGCCGGCGCCAGGTTGTTGGGCGCCACCACCATCATTGGGGTGGATGGAAACGCGCAGCGGCTGGCGATGGCGCAAGCCTGGGGCGCCGATGTCGTTCTGAATTTTCACGAGTGCGATGTCGTTGAGGAAATCTTGCGGCTGACAGGCGGCAAGGGCGTCGACTCCGCGATTGAAGCCCTGGGGCAGCAGAGCACATTCGAATCGGCGTTGCGCGTCCTGAAACCTGGGGGCACCTTGTCCAGCCTGGGCGTCTATTCAAGCGACCTGACGATACCGGTTTCGGCTTTCGCGGCGGGCCTGGGCGATCACAGGATAAATACCGCCCTATGCCCTGGCGGCAAGGAGCGGATGCGACGCCTGATGAATGTTCTGCAATCGGGACGGCTGGATCTGACGAAGATGGTCACGCACCGCTACAGCCTGGACGACATCGCTCAGGCCTACGACTTATTCGCGAATCAGCGAGACAACGTATTGAAAGTGGCCATCCGGCCGTTCTGACAAGTCGGGTGCCTGCCATGCTGTGCTCCAGTGCTTTTGCGCCCGGCGTTGCGGTTCTTTCCGGACGTCGGCGCAAACATCGCGCCATCTTCATGATGGCCTGGCTTTGCCTTGCTGCCTTGGCGCACGGCCAGGGGGCAATGCAACCGGCCGACGTCGCCTCCGCGTATAGCCGGGAGGTTTCCCCGAGGCTTGTGTTGCCGGATGCCGAACGTGCTCGTTACGGAGACCTCGCCACCCATGCGCTGGTATCCGCCGGCATCTCCTTATTGGCGCCTCAGTATGTTGTCATCGCCGACCGAAACATCTACGTGCAGGCGGTGTTCGTATATTGGTTGCACCCTGTCGCGCCACCCATGTATATCGGCGCATCGCCCGCCTCTACCGGGCGGGTCGGCACGTTCGACCATTTCGAGACGCCGACCGGCGTGTTTCCGCATACCTTGGGTAACCCGGACTACCGCGCCCAAGGTGAAAAAAATGCAAACGGAATCCTCGGCTATGGCCTGAAGGGCATGCGTGTCTACGACTTCGGTTGGCAGGACGCCCGCCAAGGCTGGGGTGAGGAACGCATCGCCACGATGCGTTTGCAAATGCACGCGACCGACCCCTATTCGCTCGAGGCCAAACTTGGTACGCCGCAGTCCAAGGGCTGCATTCGTATCCCGGCCACGCTAAACGAATTTATTGACCGCCTAGGCCTGCTGGATGCCGAGTACGAACTCGCCGCGGCTTTAGGCACCCAGCCCTGGGTATTGCGCGCTAAAAGAACGCCGGCATACGGCGCGGGGCGCTATCTGATTGTCGTCGACACGGACCGTCGCGACCGCCCAGACTGGTCGCCTCGCCCTGTGATCAATCTGAAAAATCCATGACGTCCCTGCTACGGCATGACGAGCTGGATCGAAGGCCGGTTTCTTCCACATCATGCGCGTGATGACGGCGCCCCGGCAGGCAGACGCCAGAACGTTGCGTTTTGTCAATTCATCGCAGGTGGATAAGCCTACGCTTGTTCTACAAGCTTGGTACAGACCAGCGTCAGCGTAGCTTTAATTCTGGAGGTATCCCGTCATGCAGCCCGTCTACGAGCCCTATACGGCACTGTACAAATACGGCCTTGATGTCGCGCTATCGGCGGCATCAAACTATTTTGAATATGTAAAGGAGCTGAGAACCTTGCAGTTGAAGGTCGACAAGGAGATGGTGACCTGGATGCAACAAGCACATACCGAGATCGACGCTGAGCCCTCGATCGCAGGCATATGCGCCCTGCAACAGAAGCACATGACTGATCTGATCGATCGTGAACTGAAGTACTTCAAGGAACTGGAAAGAATCTTCCGGGAGGCTTCGGCATCGACCTCGCAAGCACTACGGAATAGCCGCAATCCTTGGCAGGACCGCTTTTCCCAAATTGCTGAAGACGTTGCCCAGGTTGTCGCTCATGGCAGCGCGGCGGAAAAAATCAAAGCCTGATGTGGTCGCACTGCGGCCCAAACCCACCACACCGGCGTGATCATGCCAAAAACCCGTTCGAAGCGGGCTGCCGAGGAGGCATCCGACAATATTTTCAACGCGCTGAACTACAGCAAAGAAGCCCTGCTGGCGAGGCTGACCGGCGGCATTTCACCGGCCGCCACCACGCTTGCCATGCTGGACTGGTGGATCCATCTCCATGCGGCGCCCGGAACGCGGCTAAAGCTCGCCATGCTCTACGCCGATTCGATCGCAAAATTAAGCCAGCATGCGGCGCTATGCGCGACAGGCGGCACATACGCCAGCGCTGATATGCCCGACTCTCCGCGTAGCGCGGCACAGGCTTGGCGGCGTGAACCGTATCAATTCTGGATGCACGCTTTTTCCCTGACACGCCAATGGTGGGAACAGGCGACAAAGCAGGTGCCTGGCGTGGACGCGCACCACGTCGAACTGGTTTCCTTCTGTGCCAGGCAGTGGTGCGATCTCTTCTCGCCGGCGAATTTCCTGCTGTCCAATCCTGAAGCCCTGCAACGCACCGCGGACCAAGGTGGGGCAAATCTTGTCGCCGGATTCAGGAACTTCGTGGCCGACCTGCAAGGGATGACCGGCAACCCCGTCGATAGCGGGGCAGACCGCTTTCAAGTGGGCAAGACCATCGCCATAACACCTGGGGCCGTCGTATTCCGCAACCATCTTCTTGAACTTATCCAGTATGCGCCCACGACGGCCACGGTCCGGCCCGAGCCCATTTTCATCACGCCGGCCTGGATCATGAAGTACTACGTGCTGGACCTGTCTCCTCATAATTCGCTTATCCGTTACCTGGTCGCGCAGGGCTATACCGTCTTCTGCATTTCCTGGCGCAATGTCGGCACCAAAGATCGCAACCTGTCTTTGGAGGACTACCGCGAATCCGGGTTCATGGCGGCGCTTGATGCTGTCACGCGGGTGGTCCCGGATCAGCGCGTTCATGCTGTTGGCTACTGCCTGGGAGGCACGCTGCTGTCCATCGCCGCGGCCGCCATGGCCGGACAAGGTGACGATCGGCTCGCAACGTTGACCCTGCTGGCGGCGCAAACGGACTTCACCGAGCCTGGCGGCCTGGGCTTATTCATCGGCGAAAGCGAGGTCAATTTTCTGGAAAGCATGATGTGGGCGCAAGGCTACCTGTCCGCGCAGCAGATGGCCGCTGCATTCCAAGCATTGCGGCCGATGGACGAGGCCTGCGGGCGGGCAACCCGCGCTTATTTGTTCGGTGAACGGTCGGCTCCCAATGACTTGGTCGCCTGGAATGCCGATTCCACGCACATGCCATATCGGATGCACTCGGAATACTTGCGAAAACTATTCCTGAACAACGAGCTCGCGGCGGGCCGCTATCAAGCCGGCGGTCGGGTCATTGCGCTTCGCAATATCAGAACGCCAATATTCTTGCTGGGCACGGACGCCGACCGCATATCCCCCTGGCGCTCCGTCTACAAGGTGCACTATCAGACAGATGCCGACGTCCGCTTCGTACTGACCAGCGGCGGGCACAATGCCGGCGTGGTCAGCGAACCGGGACACATTGGACGCTGGTACAGAACCCGTGACACGCCGGCGAACGGCTTTCGGTGCGGGCCCGACGAATGGCTGCAAGACAGCGCGCTGCACCAGGGTTCATGGTGGCCCGAGTGGAGCGAATGGCTGGCGCAGCGTTCAGGTGCGCCAAGGCCTGCAAAACAAGAACTTGGCGTTGCGGGGAGCGATCAGTCGGCGCTCACGCTTGCGCCCGGGCGATATGTTTTTCAAAGGTAGTCGCCTTACCTGACCCAGGCGCGGGAAGATGCGTGTCGCGAGCCTTGGGCACGCGCATCATTCGATTTTTAGCGTCTTGTTCTGGTTCCCGGCGAGCTTGGGAAGCGTCAGCGTCAGCACGCCGTTATCACACACGGCTTTGGCGGCGGCTTGATCGATGGGACTGGCGAGCGACACGGTACGTTGAACGCGCCCCCAGTATCGTTCCTGTCGGATCACGTTGCCTCCTTCTTTGACTTCATTGTTCTGTTCCTTGTTAGCTGAAATCATTACTGTGTTCCCGTCGATTTCCACCGATATGTCCTTTTTATCGATGCCAGGGATTTCAGCCTTCAACACGTACTTGTCACCGGCCTCGGTAATGTCAATGTCCAGCCTGGGGGATCGTTCATCTGCCTGCGAACGAATCGGTCGCAGGAAGGCCTGGAACACATCAGCAACCGGGTCTGATGAAAACGGACTGTATTGTGTCAAACGGGTCATGTTCGTCTCCATTGCTTCAAGTGGTGAGCGGCTACCCACCCAGATGTCATGATGATCCGAGCGACGGGTTCAATGTTGATCAATGTCAATTGCAAAGCGGGGAGTTTCCATGTTCGATCACATCGGTTTCGGCGTCAGCGACATCAATCAAAGTCGCGACTTTTTCCTGCAAGCGTTAGCACCGCTTGGCGTCGGCCTGGCGATGGAAGGCCCCAATAGCATCGGGCTGGGCAAGAACGGGAAGCCGTCTTTATGGCTATACGCGACCGGTTCCGCCGCGGCGCCATTGCACATTGCCATTGCGGCGGCTACGCGGGCGGACGTGGACGCCTTCTATCAGGCGGCGCTGGCGGCCGGCGGCCGGGACAACGGCGCCCCGGGAATTCGGCCGCATTACCACCCCAACTATTACGCCGCCTTTGTATTCAGCCCTGATGGTCACAACGTGGAAGCCGTCTGTCATCGTTGAGCGGGTTTGAGCGGGTTCGAGCGGGTTCGACCTATTTCTTAAAAGCGGCGTCGAACATGGCGCACTTCCGCTTGGCGCGGTCATATTTTTGTATGATGGGATCACTCTTTCAGCAATCTTCAATACGACAACGCAATGACGACCGAGACCATCGATTTGAATCCTGGCCCCATGACGGACACGCCATCGACGCCGCTGCGGCGTCAAGCCGAAGACGCTCTGCGCAAGACCATTCTCTCTGGCCGTTTCAAGCCCGGTGATCGCCTTAAAGAACGCGAATTGGTTGAACTGCTGAACGTAAGTCGCACGTTGGTGCGTGAAGCGCTACGACAGGTCGAGGCCGAAGGCCTGATCGAGATCGCGCCCAACCGCGGACCGGTGGTGGCGGTGCTGACTTATGAAGAAGCCGAGGATATCTACGAAGTCCGAGGCGTCCTGGAAGCGCAGATCTGCACTGGCTTCGCGCTGCGCGCGCGCAACGAGCACATGCAATCGCTGGCGGCTACCTTCGACGAACTCGCCAGCGCCGCGCGCGAAGGCGACATTCTGCGCACGGTAGCGCTCAGCGACACCTTCTATGACATCATCGCCGCGGGCTGCGGCAATCGTCTGCTGGGCAGCATGCTGCAGCAACTGCATAACCGCATTGTGCTGCTGCGTCGCACGTCGTTGTCCGAGCCAAGCCGCCTACCCGAGACGTTGCACGAATTGACCCAGATCTTCGAGGCGCTAAAAGCACGCGACGAAGTGGCCGCCGGCAAGGCAGCGCTGCACCACGTACGTCAGGCGTCACGGACGGCATTGCAAGTCCTTCGACGCCGCCAACCCTAGGTACATGCCCTAAATTGTAGTACCGAATCTTCAATACATATATTTTTTGTAGTATTCTTTTTCCACCAAGCACGTATTTTGGTGGTCTGCGAATACTTCCGCATGCCGCCGCCCTTCCAAGGAGCATTGCGGTCATGAATCGAAGATTGTTCAACTCAGGGCTGTTAGGCCTGCTGGCGGGAAGCACCCTTACACGGACCAGGCTCGCCATGGCGCAGAGCGGCCCGCTGCCTGCCTTGATCACCCTGGTAGTGCCGTTTGCCCCCGGCGGCGGCGCCGACCAGTTGGCCCGCGAATTCGCGCACTTTGCCCAATCGCGCGCACCCGGCACGACCTTCGTCGTCGAAAACAAACCCGGCGCCAACGGCGCCATCGCCGCCCGCCATGTCGCGCGCCAAAAGGCAGACGGCAGCACCCTGTTGCTGGGCACATCCAGCACCCACGTGCTGGGTCCGCTCATCGCCAAGGCGGCTCCGGACCAGATCATCAAAGAGTTCAGCCCGGCCACCCTGCTGGCCACCACGGCCAATGCACTGGCCGTCGCCAGCACCTCGCGTTGGAAGACACTTGATGATTTTCTGAATGACGCCCGTCAGCAGACGTTGACCTACGGCACCTTTGGCACCGGTTCTTCGGCGCACTTGTACGGCGTGCTGCTGGCGCAATCAACCGGAGCCAAGCTGTCCCATGTGCCCTACAAAGGTTCCGGTCAAGCCGTCACCGACCTCATGGGCGACCATATCAACGCGGTATTCCTCACCAGCAGTGCGCTGGAAGGCCTGGTCCGAGAAGGCAAGATCCGGGTGCTGGGGGTCACCGGCAATGCGCGAACGCACGTGTTCCCCGACATCAAGACTTTTGAGGAACAACAGGTGAAGCAGTTGGCCTTTAGCGGCTGGTTCGGACTGTTTTCGCCCGCAGGCACGCCGACGCCCGTTTGTGAAGCGGTTGCCGCGCTTGCGGCCGATCTGGGCAAAGACTCGGCGGTTCGTCAACGCATGGTCGGACAAGGGTATGACTGGGTTGGATCCACGCCGCAAGCGCTACAGGACGCGTTGCGAAGCACCATCGCGGTTTACCAGAAAGTCCTGGCGACCAAACCCGCCGACCTGGGCGCTTAAGGCGGCGCCCAACCTGGCACGACAGGTTGGGCCGCCTACCATCGGGCTAGATCATCGTGGCCCGACGCTCAGGACATGCTGCCTCGGTGGTCAGCGGGTCGGCTCAGCCTTAAGAAAGCCGCACACCGCCTGTGCGAAAAGCTCGGGTTGGTCATCGTGGATGTAGTGCCCGGCATCAGGAATCTCGATCGCGGTGACGCGCGGATTCAGGCCGCACATATGCTGCGCCATCTCAGGTTGCAGGTAGTCCGACCGGCCCCCTCTTACCACCAATGTTTCACAGGCAATTGCCTGTATGCATGCGTCTAGATCCACGCGTCGCGCGGGGTCCGGATTCAAACGCGTGGCGGCGATACCCGCATGATCGTAGCGCCAGGTATAGCCGCCGTCGGCAGTGGCTTTGAGCATGCTCTTCAGGCGCTGATCGCGCGCCGCTTCAGTAACCGTGGGACGCAAGGCGCGCATGAAGGCTGCGGCCTCATCCCAGGAAGCGAAGCAATCCGGAGTGGTGGAAAGCTCCTTGCGGATCCGGGCCGCGCCGGCGCTGGCCTCGAAGGCGCCAGGGCCGGCGTCCTCAACGATCAGCCTGCGCACACGCGCCGGATGCCGCGCCGCAAATATGATTGCGTTGATACCGCCCATCGAGTGGCCCAAGAGGTCGAACTGATGCAGGTCCATTTGGTTCGTGATTGCCTCCAGATCCTTTACATAGGCATCGGCGTAGTAGTTCCGCTCGGGATCCCAATCGGAGCTGCCGCGTCCGCGTTGATCGAAAGCAATCACGCGCACGCCCGGTTGCAAGGCTGCCGCCAGCCGCGAGAAGGTCTCGGCGTAGCCTCGGATGCCATGAAGCATGACGACAGGCCACGCGGTACTGCTACCCCACTCGGTTACGTGAAAGCCCAAGCCGGAAGCGGTCAGCGTATAGTCGCGTCGATCCATTTGCATCCTCCTTCGTGGTGTCAGTAAAGGCCGTTCTGGCCTTGCACATCGGCGGCCAGCAAGCCTCCCAGGCGCGCGTTCAGCCGCCCCCGCGTGGCAAACGCCCAGATCAGTATGACCTCGTCGCGGTTCGGGCCGTCGTTGAACGTGGCCGTAACGGTGTCATAGTGCGATCGCACATATAGCGCATTTTTGTGCGCCAGCGGAATGTCGATGGCTGTGCCAGGCACACCACGCTTACCGGTGGAAGGTACCCACGATTTGGCGCCACCCAACGCTTCGCGCACCGGGTTGGCCGCCGGGTTGGTCAGAAGCGCATTGCCATGCTCGTACTCGCCATCCATGCCCACCAGACATGCCTTGCCATAGCTCTCGATGGCACGGCCCTGCGCGGCCTCGCGAATACGGCGACCAAACTCCTGGCCTAGCTCTGGAGACGGATCAATCCAGGCAGACAAATCTTGAACGTACTTGCCCGCAAAGGGGTTGTAGAGGCAGGCGGCGATGACGAACTTCAGCAATGGCTCGCCATCGGCCGGAGCGCCGGCTTCACCCGCCAGGGCTTCCTCGGTTTGCAGATACCACTTGCGAATGTGAAAAGCGCTGAAGTTGGGAGTTTTCATAGGTACGACTTATTCATGGAGAGAGGGAACCTGCACCCGGGATTGCGGATGCGCCTTGATCGGCGCCACGAATGGCGTCCACGCGATTGAGGTGATTTCACTGAATTCGCGCCATTCTTTGAACCAGTTGCGGCCGCCGTCCATAGATCGGAACAGATGGCCATACTTGGTGCCGGCGAACACGAGCGACGGATCAGCGGCATGCATGCCGAAGGCCCAGAAGGTTGAGTTGGGCGGCGTGTGCAAAACCGCCGGCTCCCAATGACGCCCCCGGTCTTCAGACCGGTAGATTTGCGTTCGCTTGCCGGGCGTGCCATCACCGACAGCCACCAGCAGGACGTCTTCTTCGCCTGCCAATGGCTGGATGGTGCGGGTGTAGTACAGGCCCTCGAAGCGATCCGCTGAACTGGCGCCATGCCAGGCGCCCTCGCCGTGGAGAACATTGGTGTAGACCGAATTGACCGTGCAGACCAGGTGTGTGTGCGGTTCCTGGCCAAGCGCCGGCAGGATGCTGATGGCATGAATGTCGCCACTGCTGATTCCATTGCCCGCATTGTCGATGCGCTGCCAGGTTTCGCCGCGGTCGCCGCTCCGCCAAGCACCACCTTCCTCTACGCCGAACCACACCTCGCTGGTGACCGGGTCCACCACGATGGACAGGATTCGCGGCCGGTTGACGCCGGCGCAGAACTCCGGAAGTTCCACCGGCAATGGGACCCACGTTTCACCCCCATCCGCCGAGCGAAAAATGCGCGCGCGTGATGGCGCTCCGGTTCCGGCATAGATCAGCTTGGGGTCGCGCGGGTCGAGCGCCAACGCCCACACGGTCAGTCCATTGGCAGGAGAGTCCAGCCGCCTGAAATGCGCGCCGCCATCGGTGCTCAGGCAAATGCCGGCATCCGCACCAGCGAAAACGCGTGCGGGATCTGAAGGATCCACCTGCAGGCAACGCACAACGCCATCGAATTCAATGGCCTCTCTCAAGCCCAGCCGATGCCAGCTCGCCCCGGCATCCGCACTGCGCAGAATGCCTTGTCCCGCAGTCCCCACCAAGATGGTGCCTTGCATGATGTCCTCCCCTTGCTTTGATCAGAACCCATCCGAACGAGCGTTTCCCCTAGTTGGAAATAAACGCTCACCACGCCAGAATTGTATGACGATAATTATGTTTATTCCAGTTTTGTATTATCGTTTTAAAGAAAATACAGTTCCTGGCATACGTTTCGTGCATGGACATCGCTGCGGTGACGCTCACGGACACACCAGGCTCCCCCCTAAGAGAGGCTGACAATGAAGTTCTATCATGAGGTCCGAGGCTGCTCGCTGGCCGTCGATATCGTGGCTCGCGAACTCGGAATCGCGCTCGACCTGCAATGGGTCGACATGCGTACAAAACAGTTGGGCGACGGCAGCGATTACCTGCTCGTCAATTCGAAAGGCACGGTGCCCACCTTGCAATTGCCGGATGGCCAGTACCTCAGTGAAGGCGCCGTCATCATGCAGTACCTGGCCGACCAACGCGGCGATACCAAGCTATTCGCACCGCCAGGGTCGCTGGCTCGATATCGCATCATGGAGTGGATGAGTTTCATCGCCGCGGACCTGCACAAAGGTGGCTTCATGCCCTTGTTCAAAGCCGTCACGCCACCGCCATACAAGCAGATCGCCCGCCAATACCTGCACGGCCGTCTGCAATGGGTCAACGACCAGTTGGCTGATCGCGACTTCCTTACGGGGCCTGACTTCACGATTGCGGACGCGCACTGCTACACGATCGCGATGTGGACCCGAGCGCACCAGATCGACACCTCAACATGGCCGCATCTGGAGGCCTATCTGCTTCGTGTAGGCAGTCGCCCGAGCGTACTCGCCGCCGAACAAGCCGCTCGCCAGCAAGGTGAGCGAGAACGAGCTGTTCAACAGTAATGCGGGGCCGCGACCGGCCCCCACTGCCTCATCCTGACTGGAGAATTGACATGAGTATGCTGACTCGATGTGTTTTGCTGTGTGTGGGCGCGCTATGCGCCGTATCAGCCAGTGCCGCTGGCTTTCCCTCTGGACCGGTACATCTGGTCGTCGGGTTCCCGCCTGGCGGTGGCACAGACGGCGCCGCCAGGATCATTGCCGAAAAACTCCCCGCACAACTGGGCCAGCCCACGATTGTTGACAACCGGGCAGGCGCCGGCGGCACGCTGGGTGCGCAGAATGTGGCTCGCGCCGCGGCAGATGGCACGACGCTGTTCTTCGGCACTGGCGCCGAACTGATCATCAATCCGGTCACCCGCAAGACGGCTCCCTACGATGTGCTCAAGAATTTCACGCCCATCGGGGAAGTCGGAAGTGTCAGCTTCGTGCTGGTTGTACCGGCCAGTTCTCCCATCAAGGACGTACCGTCTCTCATTGAGCGTGCGAAAGCCCACCCGAACCGCTTGAATTTCTCATCGTTCGGCATGGGTTCCACCAATCATATGATTGGTGAACTGTTCCTCTCGCGCACCGGCACGAAGGCCACACACATCCCGTATCAAGGGAGCGCGCCAGCAATGACGGCACTGCTGGCGAACGAGGTCGATTTCACGTTCGAGACGGCAGCTGTCGCCTTACCCCACATCAAATCGGGAAAGTTGCGGGCATTGGCTACGCCGTCGCCCAAGCGCCTACGCGACTTGCCGGATACGCCCACGCTGCGGGAGTTGGGCTACCAAGAGTTGATAGCAGAAGGCTGGATGGGACTGCTCGGCCCCGCCAGTGTGCCTTCGGACGTCGTCGAGCGCCTTAATGCCGCTCTGGTCCACGTACTGGAGTTGCCGGACGTCCGTGAGCGGCTTACCGCCCGAGGTGTGGAAGTCTCGCCCGGTTCAGCGCGGCAATTCCGTGATCGGCTCGCGGCCGAGCAAAGCAAGTGGCGCCAGGTCGCTCAAAACTCGGGAATATCTCTCGACTGAAGGTCCGCGCGGGGCCGACGCGGCGGCAGCGTTCGCCCCTATCGACTGCTGGCCAGGCGGTCAACGTTCACGCCCAGGGCATGGGTCGGCACAGGCCAGCATGGCCGCGCCGATGGTGGTCTTGCCCTTGGCAACCAGCGCCTGACCCGCGGATTCAATATCACGCTTGTCCTTGTTCTGGCTCAGCTTGAGCTTGCCGACGACGCGCGTGATCTCCACTTGAATGCCTACGATGGCCTTCAGCATCGCATCAATGTATTCCGGGGCGCTGTCGGTCATCTTCCACGGTTTCTCCTGCGACGCCTCGTGCGTGCGCGTCAGGCGGGCGACAACGCCACGCACATAGCGTTCGTCGTCCTTGATGGTGACGCGGCCATGCACGTGCACGACCTGGTAGTTCCACGTGGGCACCTGCTTGTGCTGCTCGTGCTTGCTGGGATACCAGTTTGGCGAGATGTAGGCATCCCCGGCCCGGAACACGACCAGCACTTCGCTGCCGTCGGCGACCTCGCGCCACACCGGGTTGTTGCGGGCCACGTGGCCGTGCAAGACGGCGCGCTCGCCCACCTCTAGCTCGAAGGGAAGATGATTGGCGTCCAGGCCCTCCGGGCCGTGGGTAACCAGCATCCCCAGCGGCTGGGCCCGAATCAGGCCGTAGAGGGATTCGGAATCAGAAACGGCAAAGTGCTCGGGTACGTACATGGCGAAAGGCCTCTGGGGGTCAAAGATCGGGTAATTGCCCCGCATCATGACCCCAATCTGGCCTAGCAGTAAGATCCAGTTTGCCCGCTTTTCTTTAGACCACTATTGTGCGCACCCCCAAGAGCATCGAACTGCCCGTCCTGTTTCCACTCGACCGCAAGGCAGGCCAGCTCAGCCAGCAACTGGCGCAGCAGTTGCGGCAGTTGATCCGTGCGGGCACGCTGCGCCCGGGCGAACCGGTGCCCGCCACCCGCCAGTTGGCCGCCGCGCTACAGATCGCGCGCGGCACCGTCGTCGAGGCCTTCGAGCAATTGGTGGCCGAGGGATATCTGGAGTCCAAGGCGGGAAGCAGCACCACCGTATCCGTCACGCTGACCGAGCGGAACCCAAGCCCCGCCGCAAGCCAGCCCGCAGAAGCGGACACCGCGTTTGCGCGCCCCCTGCCAGCCACGGCCGCGCGCTATGCCGGAATTGCGGCCGCCATGGTTCCGCTGCCGGCCGCGCCTTTCGCCATTTCGGTGCCTGCCGGACCGGTCGCGCCGGATGACACCTGGCGCAAGCTGGGCAACCGCATACGCGCCACCCGCGCCGGCGGGCCGTCCGGTTACGCCGACCCTCAGGGCCTGCTTGCCCTGCGCAAGGCCATTGCGGATCACGTCCGAAAATCCCGCTCGGTGGTCTGCACCCCGGACCAGGTCATCGTCACGTCCGGCACGCAGCAAGGGCTGTATCTTGCGTGCCAAGTCTTGCTGGAGGACAGCGATCAGGCCTGGGTGGAAGACCCCGCCTACCTGGGTATCACGTCCATTCTGGAAAGCACGGGGCGACCCGATCGCATTGTCAGGCTGCCGGTGGACGAACAGGGGCTGAAAGTGGAAGACGGCCTGCGCAAGGCGCCGAACGCGCGCGTTGCCTTCGTGACGCCTTCGCACCAATATCCGCTTGGCATGCCGATGAGCATGGCTCGGCGCGAAGCCCTGCTGGCTTGGGCCGCGGCCACAAATGCCTGGGTGGTTGAAGACGACTACGACAGCGAACTTCGCTATGCAGGGCATCCCTTTCCTGCCCTGCAGGGGCTGGATGGCCGCCGGGTCATCTACCTGGGCACCTTCAGCAAGATCCTCTTTCCTTCTCTCAGGCTGGGCTACCTGATTGCGCCATCCGACCTGGTCGCCGCGTTTTGCGGCGCCAGGATTGTGATGGACCGGCACCCGGCCACCGCCGACCAGCATGTGCTTGCCGCCTTCATTGCCGAAGGGCACCTGGACCGGCATATCCGGCGCATCCGGTCCATCTACGCGGACAGCCGGTCGGCGCTTGTCCAGATCCTGCAGGCCCACTTGCCCGCGCGCCTGGCCCGGGTGCAGCCGATTGAACAAGGCGTGCATCTGCTGGTCTGGCTGGACGATGGTCTGGACGATATGGCCATTGCCCGCCTGGCCGCCGAACAAGGCGTTGCCGTGCGCGCCTTGTCTCCCACCTATTCGGATCGCAGCCCCGACAAGCGGCAGGGGCTGATCCTGGGCTTTGGGGGCTACCCGCAAGACAAGATGATTGCCGCCGCAAGCAAGCTTGCCCAGATCATTGAGCGATGCGCTTAGACAGCATGCTGCCGGCCTGGCCGTCAAGCCTTGATCGTGCGTGTTGATTGTGCGTGTTGTTCGCGCGCGCCATGCCGATCGCGGCCCCTCCCAGAGACGAAAATGCATATTAGAATCAATAACTTTTTGTTATTTGCCCAAGCGCTACCTCATGTCTCACCCTCCCAAGGCCAGGAAAGACTGGCTCGCCCATTACGCGGAGATGATCGGCAAATGGCGCGGGCGGGGGCACGAGGATGGCGAAGACGCCATGCACGACACCGTGCTTGGCATGCTGGAAGGCGACGTCGCGGCTATCTATGACCCGCGCGCGTATATGTCCCGCGGCACCTCCAACCGCCTGGTCAGCCGGCATCGTCACGTCAACACGCTGGACATCACGCCGCTGGACGAGGTGCCGGGCGGCGACCATCCCGCCACGCCCCCGGCCGATGATGGCGTGCGGTTTCAGCAACTGGCCGATGAGCTCACCCGTGCGCTGGAAGACCTGCCGCCCAAGTGCCGGCAGGTTTATCTGTGGTGCCGTCTGGAAGGATGGACGCACACCGAAATCGCCCAGGAAATGGGCATCTCGCGCAGCATGGTGGAAAAATACATGACTCGCTCCGTGCGTCACATCAACGATCGGCTGCAACACCATGCCCCTTTCTGACTCCCGCCCCCCTGCCTTGCGCCCTGGCGACGACGCGCTGGAACACCCGCGCGACGCGGCGCATTGGTTTTCGCGCATGCATTCCGGCGAGACCACGGAAGCAGACCAACAGGCATTTGCCGCCTGGTGCAGCGCTGACCCGGCCCATGAACGCGACTATCGCAGGCTGACCGCGCAATGGGATGCGGTGTTGTCCCTGCCTGAAACGCGGCTGCGCGGCCTGATGCAAGCCACGCGGGCTGCGCCCCCACCACCCGCGATGTCGCGGCGGCGCTTCGGCTTGAGAATGGTGGCGGCCTGTGCGCTGCCCGTTGCGGCGGGCCTGCTGGCAGCGCCCTACCTATTCAACTCCGACGAAACGCGGCTGAACTACGCCACCCGCAAGGGCGAACGGCGCCAGGTCACGCTGCCTGACGGTTCCATCCTGCACCTGAACGGCGACACCCGCCTGGCCGCCCGCTTCGGCGCCAACGAACGCCGGGTGGAACTGTCACAGGGCGAGGCCTTCTTTGAAGTGCGGCACGATACGTCCCGCCCTTTTGTGGTGGAGGGCGGCTTGGGGCAGGTCACCGTGACAGGCACCCGCTTCAACGTGCGGCGTGACAGCGACAGCTTGCAAGTCAGCGTCGAATCCGGTTCCGTGCGGCTGGAATCCGGACCCTGGTGGCGCCACAGTGAACACCGCCTGGGCGCGGGCCAACAGGCCATTGCCTACGCGGACAGCCCGCTAGGCGACGTCACCCAGGTCAATGTCGACAACCTGAGCGCTTGGCAGCGCGGCAAGATCATCTTCAACAACGTACCGCTGGCCAAGGTCATCAGTGAAATGAACCGCTACCTGATGCAGCCCGCCAGCCTGAACGCGCCCGCGCTAGGGGCCTACCGCATTTCGGGCGTCTTCAGCGTGGACGATCCGCTGGCCATGATCGACGCTCTGCCCGCCATTGCGCCGGTATCGCTGGACCGCTTGCCGGACGGTCGGGTCCGTGTCCTGGCGCGCTGACGATTTGTAACAACTCTATTACAAAATAATAGCGATTCCCATTCCGGTTTCAAGCCAGCTCATGCGTCTAGAGAGGAAGGGGCGGACATATCCACGCCGCCCGCCTACCCCCTTTAGAACCGGTGCGCCCCCATGGCGTGCCTCTCACCGAGCTACCGATCTTGAATACCGTCTCTGCCCGACCTGCTCTGCGCGTCCCGCCGCGCGTGGTTCTTAGCGCGCTTGCCTTTTCACTGTCGCTTGTCTTTGGCATGGCGCCCGCCGTTCAGGCCCAGGAAGCGCCAGTCAGCGTCAACATTCCCGCGCAGCCTTTGGGCGATGCGTTGTTGCAGCTGGGTTCGCAAACGTCTTTGCAGATCTTTTATTCGCAGGATGTGCTGGCCGGCCAGACCGCGCGCGCCATCTCCGGCAACCTGTCGCCTGAAGATGCCCTGCGTCAACTGCTGCAAGGCACGGGCATCACGTACACCCGCAATGGCAACAACGTGACCCTGTCGCGCGCCGAGCCCGTGGGCGGCACGGTGCAACTGGAAGCCGTGACGGTCACCGCCGGCATTCTGGGCGAGCTTGCCCCGCCCTACACGGGCGGGCAGCTTGCCACGGGCGGCAGCCTGGGCCTGCTGGGTTCCGAAGACGTGATGGACTCGCCGTTCAGCACGGTCAACTACACCTCTGAACTGCTGTATGACCAGCAGGCCCGCACCCTGGCCGACGTGGTCGTCAACGACGCCTCGGTCCGCACGCTGACATCGGCGGGCGGCTTTGGGGAAGACTTCCAGATCCGCGGCTTTGCCGTGGGCAGCGGCGACGTCAGCGTCAACGGCCTGTATGGCCTGGTGTCGTCCAGCCGCGTGCCGGTACAGATTCTTGAGCGGGTGGAAGTGCTGAAGGGCCCCGGCGCCTTCATGCGCGGCATTCCGCCCAACGGCAGCATCGGCGGCGCCATCAACGTGGTGACCAAGCGCGCCGACGACGAACCGCTGGCGCGCGCCACGCTGGGCTATGCCAGCAAGGCCAACTTCACCGGCCAGCTTGACCTGGGCCGCCGCTTTGGCGAAGACAATGCCTGGGGCCTGCGCTTCAATGGCGTCAAGCGCGGCGGGGAAGCCACGTTGAAGGACGGCAAGCAGGGCCTGGACATGGGCGCCTTGGGTATCGACTATCGCGGCGCGCGCCTGCGCTGGTCGGCCGACGCCATCCACCAGGAAGACGTGATCGAGAACTTCCGCTCGCAGA
Organism: Achromobacter spanius; assembly: GCF_003994415.1. Taxonomy (NCBI): domain Bacteria; kingdom Pseudomonadati; phylum Pseudomonadota; class Betaproteobacteria; order Burkholderiales; family Alcaligenaceae; genus Achromobacter; species Achromobacter spanius. The sequence continues at coordinate 4,798,970 of NZ_CP034689.1, forward strand.
TCGGCTGGCAGCCCAACGTGACGGAACTGCCCTCGCCGCCGGATGGCGACATCAACTTCTACCCCGGCACCCGCCTGTCGCAACGCGACAGCACCATCATGTCGCGCATGGAATATGACTTCACCGACAACCTCACCGGCCACATCGCGGCGGGGTATCGCGACGGCAAGGTGCGGCAGATCTTCCCGGTGACCGTCAACACGGCGGGCGCGCGTCAGTCGGTGGACCAGGACGGCAACTTCAACGTCATGACGACGTACTACGACTCGTATTCGAAGACGAGCAGCGGCGACGCCGGCCTGACGGCCCGCTTCAGCACCGGCGGTATCAAGCACCGCCTGGCGCTGGGCGCCACCTACCTGAAGCAAGAGGCGGGTAACGCCTATTCGACCGGATCGGCCATTGTGGCCTCGAATATCTATGATCCGGTGGACATCCCCGACGGCCCCGCCGTGCGCCTCACTCCGCAAAAGGCGTCGGACACCACGCTGACCAGCTTCGCCATTGTCGACACGCTGTCTTTTATCGACGATCGCATTCTGCTGACGGCGGGCGTGCGCCACCAACGGGTTGAAGTCGATAGCTACAACACCACCACGGGCGCGCGCACCAGCGGCTACCGTTCCAGCGCCAACTCGCCCATCGGCGGCATCGTCGTCAAGCCACTGCAGAACGTATCGGTCTACGCCAACCTGGCCCAAGGCCTGACGCGCGGCACGATCGTGGGCGACACCTACGAAAACCGGGGCGCCGTGCTGGCGCCGTACAAGTCCAAGCAGTACGAAACCGGCGTCAAGGTGGATTGGGATGGCAACATCACCACCACGCTTGCGCTGTTCCAGATTGCGCGCCCGTCGGGCCAGGCCGACGACAACAACGTCTACGGCTACTTTGGCGAACAGCGCAACCGTGGCCTGGAACTGACGGGCTACGGCGAGCTGGTCCCCGGCCTGCGCCTGATGGCAAGCGCGGCGTTCATCAACAGCGAACTCACCAAAACCCCGGGCGGCGTCAATCAGGGCAACCGGCCG